>NZ_WEGI01000001.1 GCF_009604425.1 Nocardia aurantia
GGTCGCCGGCCACCAGGCCCAGCCCGGTGAAGTAGTTGGCGGCCTGCGACACCTCCACGAGCAACTGCGCGTAGGTGATGTCGCGGGAGTCGCCCGGCTCACCCTCCCAGCGGATCGCGACCTGTTCCCCGTGCCCGTCGAGCACGTGCCGGTCGACGCAGTTGTAGGCGACGTTGAGTTTGCCGTCGGCGAACCAGCGCGCGACCGGGGCGTCGTCCCAGTCCAGGACCCGGGTGAACGGCTTGTGCCAGTGCAGGCGCTCGGCCTGCTCGGCCCAGAACGCCTCCCGATCGGCGGTGGCGCGGTCGTAGAGGGCGGCGTCGGCGTTCGCCGCGGCGGCGAACTCCGCGGTGGGCGGATACGAGTCTCGAGGATCGGCAGGGGTTTCGGTCATGTCGTCTCTTCTTTCGCATGCGCTTCCGGCCGGGGTGACCGCGGCCACGTTCCGACCCTAACGGACGGTAACCCGGGCCGGGGCCGCGTCCCGTCGGCACGGTGTGCGAGGGCGGAATCGCCCGTGGAACGAGTGCGGTAGGCGCCGGTTCGACGCCGTCCCGGGCCGGAATCCGCCGCGATCGGCCTGACAGTAGCGTTGAGGCGTGACCGACGTGCTGCGACCCTTGGCCGATCTGCCCGGTGTGCGCGAGGCGGCCGAACGGGCGCGCGACGCGCTCGCCGAGGTGCACATGCATCGCGCCAACCGCCGGGGCTGGGCCGTCACCGCGGCCGAGGCGGCGGTGCGGGCCGCGCGCGCGTCGGCCGCGATCGACGGAGCCGCCACCGAACTGCCACCCGACGGACAGGTCGCCGATCCGGTGCTGGCCGGGTCGCTACGGATCGGGCAAGCACTCGACGGTGACGCGCTGCGGAATCTCACCGGCGTCTGGCAGCGTGCCCCGTTGCAGGCGCTGGCCCGGTTGCATCTGCTGGCCGCGACCGATCCGGCCGCGGATCCGGAATCGCTGGGCCGCCCGCGCGCCGAATCCGGGGTCGCGCAACGGCTGGATCTGCTCGCCCAGACCGTCCTCACCTCCCACGCCCCGGCCCCGGTCGTGGCGGCCGTGGTGCACGGGGAACTGCTGGCGCTGCGGCCGTTCGGGACGGCGGACGGTCTGGTCGCTCGCGCCGCCGCACGGCTGGTCACGGTGTCCAGTGGCCTGGATCCACGCGCTCTCGGGGTGCCGGAGGTGTTCTGGTTGCGGCGCCGGCGGGCCTATCTCGACGCGGCCGCCGGATTCGCCGGCGGTGGCGCCGACGGGGTCCGTGCCTGGACCCTGCTCTGCTGCGAAGCGCTCGAGGACGGCGCGCGGGAAGCGCGTTCCATCGCCGACAGCGCCGCTTGATTCGCACACGCAAGCGGGCGGTGTGGTCCTCGTGACCTCACCGCCCGCTGGCACGGACAGCCCGGTTACCAAGCGTGCTGGTCGGGTTGTGTTCTGCGGCCTCGGCGACTCTCCGGTTCCCGGTGGTTCATCCCCGCAACCTGTGCGAGGCTCCCGCCACCGCGGCCCCGGATCTCGCAAGCCCACAACGCTGCTGCCCTTGTCGCGGCGCGCTCCGCGTGGGTGCCCGGCTTCCGTGCCGGGAAGGGTGGTCGGGAGATCGGGCCTTCTCTTCCGGCGCGACCCTGGCCTTCCGTCCTTCCGTGGCACCATTGTTACTCTGTGACCCGCCTCACATCAAGGGCTGTGGGGGAATCGAAATATGCAGGTCACGGCCGACGACGGAGCAACCGGTAACTGATGGCGCCTGCCAGCACCGCGCTGAGCCCGACCACCACGCTGGCGGCGATCGTCGTCGAGGAGGGTGTCTGGATCCGCGACCACAGCGAAACCGGGTCGGAGAACGTCAGGATCGGCCAGCCCCGCGTCGTGGCCTCCCGCCGCAGCGCTCGATCCGGGTTGACCGCGGTGGGATGGCCGACCGCCGACAGCATCGGCACGTCGGTGATCGAATCCGAGTACGCGTAGCACCGGGTCAGGTCGTAGCCGTGTTCCGCGGCGAGTTCCCGCAGCGCCCGCACCTTGCCCTCGCCGTAGCAGTAGAACTCGACAACGCCTGTGTACCTTCCGTTCTCGACCACCATCCGGGTCGCGGCGGTATGCGTCGCGCCGAGCGCGGCCGCGATCGGCGCCACGATCTCCTCACCGGAGGCGGACACGATCACCACATCGTGGCCGCGGATCTTATGGTCCGCGATCAGGTCGGCCGCCTCCGCGTAGATCAGCGGATCGACAATGTCGTGCAGGGTCTCCGCGACGATGGACTTCACCTGCTGGACGTCCCAGCCGGCGCACATCTTGGTGAGGTACTCCCGCATCCGCTCCATCTGGTCGTGATCGGCGCCGGAGAGCAGGAACAGGAAGTGCGCGTAACTGCCCTTGAGCACCGTGCCGCGGTTCAGCAGGCCCTGTGCGAAGAACGGCTTGCTGAACGCGAAGGCACTCGACTTCGCGATGACCGTCTTGTCGAGATCGAAGAAGGCCGCCACCCGGCCGGACTCACCGCCGGGATGGGTTCCCGTCGCGGCGTGTGCGACCGCGCCGGTCGCCGAGCCCGAGCCGTTGCCCGATGCGATGTGCGGGGATATCGCGCTCTTCGCGCCCGAGCCGTTGGTCCGCGCCTCGGCGCGATCCCCGGCGGACGCGTCGCTCACCGCGGACTCCGATTCGGCGCTCGCGCCGGACCTTGATTCGGCGCTCGCGCCGGACCTTGATTCGGCGCTCGCGCCGGACCCTGATTCGGCGCTCGCGCCGGTGGTCTCCGTCACGCGGTCAAGGATAGGGAACCCGGCAGTCGTGCGAGTGACCAGGTTCGAGGGGATGTGCGGAACCGGGGTGGTGGCGATCGGCGGACTTGCGTGGCGGCCGGTGCCTGGGTGTACTATTGCTGACACCTGGACATAGTCCGGGTGCGTTCAGCCCGACCCCCCGGGGCTGAACCCGACGGCCCCAGCCTCCTCCCCCCCGGCTGGGGCCGTCCTCTATTTCCGACCCGGTCGTTTCCGGTGGTACTAGGCATGCGATAGACGTCCGCTCTGGATCCTCGCGTCCCAATCCGATTGGTTCGCAGTGTGTTTCCGCGGCACGACGGTGGAATTGTCGCTCCCGTCGCATCCGGAGCCCGACGGTGGGCAGCCCGAAGTCGTTCGCCGACTGTGTCTTTCGTCTCCTGCCGAGGACTGTCGAGCTGCAGGCCGCTGCCGGGGGTCACCGCGGCACGGAGCGGAACCGAGCTTGTCTGTCACCGTGGGTTCCGATTCTGCTCACACCCCCCGAGTTGTCCACAATCGGCCGATCGGCACTGTCGGGAGTGGGACAGAGACGCGACTCTGGGCCGCATGGGTTCCGAATCGACCACAGCCTCCGCGCTGATGCTGATCGCCGAGCATCGGCTGCGTGACGAAGTCCGCCGGATCGCCGCTGCCGCAGACCGTCACCTCGATGAGCAATCCACGCCGCCGGGTCGCCGACTCTGGACCGGCGCCGCGCTCGTGGTGCTCGACAGCGCCACTGTCGCGACGGCCGAATTGTCCCGATATCCCCGGCGCCCCGACACCATCCTGGTCACGGAGGGCGAACCGGGCCTGCCCGATTGGCAGGCGGCCGCGACGGTGGGCGCCGATCACGTATTCGCGCTACCCGCCGATGCCGACCGTCTCATCGAGGCATTCGCCGAAGCTGAATCGACCGGCGAGGACGGCGCGGTGGTCGCGATAGCCGGCGCCACCGGTGGTGCGGGCGCCTCGATCCTGTCCGCGGCGACCGCCCTCGTCGCCGCCGACTGTCGTTTCCGCCCCGAAACCGTGGTCGTCGACGGTGACCGGCTGGGCGGTGGTATCGATCTCCTGCTGGGTGTCGAGGCGGTCGACGGCCTGCGCTGGCCCGATCTCGTCGTCCGCGACGGCCGGGTCGCCGCCTCCGCGCTGCACGCAGCTCTCCCCGCGGCCGCACCCGGTCTGGGCGTACTGTCCTGCGGCCGGGCTCTCGACGGCCGGGTCCCGGACGAACTCGGCCCCGCCGCGGTTCAGGCGGTACTGTCCGCTGCCCGCGGCGCCGGCGACCTGGTCGTGTGTGATGTGTCCGGCGAACGCGGCCCCCATGCCGACCGGATGCTCGAAGCCGCCGATCTCGTAGTCCTGCTGGTCCCCGCCCGCCTGCGCGCGGTCGCGGCCGCCCAAGCCGTGGCTGCTCACATCGGCGGCCGAAACACCAACCAGGCCTTGATAGTTCGAGGACCGGCTCCCGGCGGTCTCCGGGCGGCCGAAGTCGCCGACGCACTGGGTCTTCCGCTACTGGCCGCGGTCAGGGCCGAACCCGGCCTCGACGCTCGATTGGAGCGCCGCGGTCTGGGCTTGGCCCGCGGACCGCTCCGGACCGCCGCCGAGGCGGTCCTCGCCGAACTCGGTGCCCGATGACCACACTGGTGACTCCGGAACTGCTGGAACGGGTCCGCGAACGCCTGGCCGGCGAGCAGGCCGGCCCGGACCCGGCCAGACTGGCCGCCGCGATCCGCGCCGAATCCGCCGGCGTGCTCGGCGACACCGATCTGCTGCGCGCCCTGCGCCTGTTGCAGACCGAGATGACCGGCGCCGGCATCCTCGAACCGCTGCTGCACGATCCGCAGGTATCCGATGTGCTGGTCACCGCGCCCGACGCGGTATGGGTGGACCGAGGCCACGGCTTGCGCCGCACCTCCGTCACATTCCCCGACGAGGCCGCCGTGCGCCGCTTGGCGCAGCGCCTCGCCCTGGCCGCCGGCCGCCGGCTCGACGACGCACAGCCCTGGGTGGACGGGCGCTTGCCGGAACTCGAAGGCACACTGGGGGATTCGTTCGGCGTGCGTCTGCACGCGATCCTGGCACCGATCGCCCACGGTGGCACCTGTGTCTCCCTGCGGGTGCTGCGACCCGCGGCACACGACCTCGCCTCGCTCACGGCGGGCGGATCCATACCGGCGCCTGCGAAAGCGTTGCTGGAGCGCATAATTCGTGCCCGGCTGGCCTTCCTCGTGATCGGCGGAACAGGCGCGGGCAAGACCACATTGCTGTCCGGCCTGCTGGCCGAGGTGGATCCCGCCGAACGCATCGTGTGTGTCGAGGACGCCGCCGAACTCGCTCCGCCACATCCGCATGTGGTCCGGCTGGTATCGCGCACCGCGAATATCGAAGGCGCAGGGGCTGTTACGGTCCGTGATCTGGTTCGGCAGGCGCTCCGCATGCGTCCCGACCGCATCGTGATCGGCGAGGTCCGCGGGGCGGAGGTCGTCGATCTGCTGACCGCCCTGAACACCGGGCACGACGGCGGCGCCGGAACCGTGCACGCCAACTCGCCACGAGAGGTTCCCGCGCGGCTGGAAGCGCTTGCGGCGCTGGGCGGTATGGGCCGCGACGCCCTGCACAGCCAGCTTGCCGCCGCGGTTCAGGTGATCCTGCACATGCACCGGCGAGCCGACGGCACCCGTGCGCTCCGCGAGATAGGCCTCGTCGCCCGCGCCCCCGACGGCACCGTCACCATCGAAGCCGCTTGGCGCTGCGACGCGGTCCCCACGCCGGCCGCCGCGGCGCTGCACCACCTGCTCGACGAACGACTGGGTACCACGGCATGACCGCGTCGAGCGGTCTGTCGCCGGCCGTATCCCAGACCGTTTCGCCCGGCACCACACGTCGGCACTCGAAGTGGCGAGGCCTCACCGGATATCGCGGACCGGCATGGTCGGATGCCGGCGCGCCGGTCGTCCTGCCGTTCTGGACGGCCGGGCTCAGCGGTTGCGGACCACGGCCATGGGCGTTCGTCTGCTGTGCCTTCGCGTTGCTGGCATGGCCCGGGGGCAGGTCCCGCCGCCGACTGTCGGGGTTGCTCCGGCAGCGGCGATCGGAGTGGAATGTGCCGTCCCGGTCGCTGTTCCGGGCCGTCATCGTGGTCGTGGCCGTGACCGCGGCGCTCGTGGGTATCGGTGTGCTCATCGCCGTGTGCCTGGTTGCGGCGACGGTCGGTTACCGGATCCGGCGTGCCCGCGGTGTGCGGGAGCACGACCGGGAGTGCCGTGCGTTGGCCGAGGGGCTGGAGGCGGTGATCGGTGAACTACGGGTGGGCGCTCATCCGAGTGTGGCCGTCGCCACCGCGGCCGCAGATCTGACCGGAACAGCGGGACGGGCGCTGACGGTGGGGGCCGCGCGTGGTCGCCTCGGCGGTTCGGTGGCAGACGGCCTGTGTTCTCCCGGAACGGTTCTCCAGGCGGAGCTGTTCCGGATCGCGATGGCGTGGCGGTTGGCCGAGCAGCACGGTCTCGCGCTCGTCGAGCTGCTCGCCGCGGCGCGGGCGGACCTGTCCGGGCGGATGCGGTTCCGGGAGAGCGCCATCGCCGGGCTGGCCGGTGCCCACGCCACGGCGCTCGTACTCTCGGGGCTGCCTCTGCTGGGCGTCGCGCTCGGTGAGCTGATGGGCGCCCATCCGGTCGGTCTGCTGCTCGGCTCAGGTCCGGGAACGGTGTTGTTGCCGCTCGGTATCGCACTGGCCTGCGCGGGTGTGTGGTGGACCGATGCGATCACCGGGCGGGTGTCGCGATGACCGGAGCGTTCTCCGTGGTCTTGCTGGCCGCGACTGTTCTGGTGTTCCCGCATCGCGGTGCCGCCTCCGGCCGATTGCGCGAACTCATTGCGAAAGCGCCACTGACACAGAGTTTTTCGTCATCGAAGGCCGAGGACGACCCGTTGGCCGCGGCTGCTGTATTCGATCTGCTGGCAGCGTGTCTGCGGTCGGGGATGCCGATCTCGGCGGCTGCACGCGCGGTCGCCGTCGCGGCCGGGGGCCCGTTGGAGCCACCGCTGCGCCGGGCGGCCGATCTGCTGGCACTGGGCGCCGATCCGGTGGCCGCCTGGGAACGCGCGGCGGCCGATGCCCGCTCCGACGACCTGCGCACGCTGGCCCGGTTGATCCGGCGGTCGGCTCGGTCGGGCGCGGCCCTGGCCGATGCGGTCGCCGAGGTGGCGCAGCAGTGCCGCGCGGCCGTGAGCGACGAGGCCACCGCCCGCGCCGCTCGCGCGGGCACGCTGATCGCCGGGCCACTCGGACTGTGCTTTCTACCGGCCTTCGTCTGTCTCGGAATCGTGCCGGTGGTCATCGGTCTGGCCGATCGGGTGCTGGGTGGTGGGCTGCCGTGACCGGCGGCGGGATGTGGCACGGACGGACCGTGCCGATCGGAGAGGAAAGGGAGATCCATGCGATCGACGGTTCGAGGAGCGTTGCGCACGTTGCGGTTTCGCCTGACACTGGTTTGGGGAGACGATGCGGGCATGAGTACGGTCGAGTACGCGATCGGCACCATCGCGGCCGCAGCCTTCGGCGCGGTGCTCTACACGGTCGTCACCGGCGACAACATCGTGAGCGCATTGACCAAGATCATCGACCGGGCTCTGAACGCCACCCCCTGAGTCCTCGCCTTTGCGCGGACGCCATCGCTGATCCGTTCGTGCGA
The DNA here is from genome assembly GCF_009604425.1 of Nocardia aurantia. Taxonomy (GTDB): domain Bacteria; phylum Actinomycetota; class Actinomycetes; order Mycobacteriales; family Mycobacteriaceae; genus Nocardia; species Nocardia aurantia. Next base: position 7,477 of record NZ_WEGI01000001.1, read on the forward strand.
AACAGGATGCACGATCTCACCGCATCCGTCGCGGGACCGGCCGTCCGATCCGATGTGACGGAACCTCCGGGTGCGGCAGAAGCGCCCGTCGTCGCAGCCGCCGGAGCGTGGCGAGGTCCCGGTCCGGCCGCGTCAGGTATTTCGGGACCGATGTGGAGTTGGCGCGGGGCGCCGCCGGTGGCCGCCGGGCCCATGGCGTCGGGTGCCGTCGCGCCTGAGCTCATGGCTTCGGATCACCGGAGAGTGTGGCCGGTGGTTCGACGGTGGTGGGGTGGCGAAGATCGTGGCGCCGTCACCGTGGAGGCGGCGTTCGCGCTGGCGGCGTTGGTCAGCGTGCTGACGATGTGTCTCGGCGGGCTGCTGGCGGCCTCCAGCCAGGTGCGGTGTGTCGACGCGGCGCGGGAGGCGGCTCGACTGGTCGCGCGGGGTGCGGACGATGAGGCGGTTGTGGCGGCGCGGAGGGTGGCGCCGAGCGGAGCCGAGATCACCGTGCACGTCGACGGCGACGGGGTGAGCGCGACCGTCACCGCGCATACCCCGCTGTTGCCGCGACTGACGTTGCGCGCGACCGCCTTCGCGGTTCGTGAGCCCGGAGCCGCATCGTGAGCCCGCGGTCGCATCGAGTGCGCCGAGTCCGTGCCGAGCGGCCGGATCGATACTGCCGGGAGTCGGCGGATGGGCCGGCGGGGTCGGCCCCACGTCGTGAATCCACTGATCCGCCCGGCCCGATCGGGCTAGGGGCCGGTACGCGTGTCACGAGGGCTTGTGGCGGCGTGCTCCACCGGTCGATCGGTCGGGAGGACGGGGTGGCGACCGTCGCCGCTTGTCTTGCGGTGCTGGCGCTGCTGGCGGTCACCGGGCTGATCGGACAGGTCGGGGTGGTGGCCGTCGTGCGGCATCGAGTGCAGTCGGCGGCGGATCTGAGTGCGCTGGCGGGAGCCGGTGCGCTGGAGGACGGGATCACCGCGGGCTGCGCGCGGGCCGGCATGGTCGCCGGGCGCGCGGGATTTCGCCTCGACGAGTGCACGGTGGTGGATTGGGATGTGATCGTCACCGTGGGGGCGGAGATCTCGCTCGCGGCATTGGGATCTCGGCGAGTTCTTGCGAGTGCGCGGGCGGGACCGGTAGTTCCTTACGGAACCGAATGAATACCGAACGGTTGGTGATGGCGGCTTTAACTGGGCCATGCCGTAGACCCCTCCGGGGCGCCTTTGGAAATTGCCGAAATGGAGTACGAAATATTCGCGCTCCGCTCAATTGCGGGCCGCCGCGTTGCGCCATTCCCGAGTTCGCGCAGCTCGCAGTTAATTCACTCGAGCAACGAAGTAGTTAACATGATGGATTTCCTTTTTATTCGGCCGCGAATGTGTCCGTTCGGATCGAAGACGCGCCCGAAGTCGGTCGGTGCGACGCGCGCGACGCAGATCACGACACGAGGAAACGGAGGACGACTGTGCCGTCACGGTTGCGGCACGCCGCCGTTATCCGACTGGTCGTCCGATTCCCCGGTCGGAGTCGCGCCGGCGCGGAGTTCGGCGAGGACGGCCGTCAGCAGAGCCGCGGCACCCTCCTTGTCCAGCGGATGGTTGCCGTTGCCGCACTTCGGCGACTGCACGCACGACGGGCAGCCACTGGGGCAGGCACAGGATTCGACGGCCTCGAGTGTCGCGGTCAACCAGGTACGCAGCTCGCCGAAGCCCCGCTCCGCGAATCCGGCCCCACCGGCGTGGCCGTCGTAGACGAAGACGGTGGGCAGTCCGGTGTCGGGATGTTCGGCGGTCGACACGCCGCCGATGTCCCAGCGGTCGCAGCTCGCTACCAGCGGCAACATGCCGATCGCGGCGTGTTCGGCCGCGTGCAGGGCACCCGGCAGGCGGCGGGCGTCTATGCCCGCCCGGGCCAGCAGACGCGGGGTGACCGTGTACAGCACGGCCCGGGTGGGCAGGGTCTGCTCGGGCAGTTCGAGTTCCACCAGGTCCAGCACCTCCCCGGTGGGCAGGGTGCGCAGGTAGGCGACCACCTGCCGGGACACGTCCACCTGCGCCAGCGCGGCGGTGACCTCGCCGAATCGGTGCTCGGTGGTCACGTCGGCGATCCCGATCGATGTCACGGTCCGCGGGCTGGTGGTCCAGCCGGGCTGGTCGGCGTGCACGAAGGCGACGCCGGCCTCCAGGTCCAGGTCGTCGACCACGTAGGTCTCGCCCTGGTGCAGGTGGACCGCGCCGGGATGCAGGGTGCCGAGGGCGCGGCCCGCGTCGGCGGTACCGAGCAGCCGTCCGGTCTCCTCGTCGACGATGGCGACCTGGGTGCCGATGCCGCCGCGCACGTCGACGGCGTCGTGCGGCTGCTCGGTGGTGGTGGCGTACCACCGGGCCGGTCCGCGGCCGTTGGTCCGGCGCCGGATCAGGCCGTCGGCGGCCAGTTCCGCGGCCACCTCGGTGGCGCCGAGTTCGGCGACCTCGAGATCGGTCAGCGGATGTTCCAGCGCCGCGCAGACCAGGTGCGGAGCGAGCACATACGGATTGCGCGGGTCGGTGATCGTGGCCTCCACGGGCCGCCCCAGCAGGGCCTGGGGATGGTGGACCAGGTAGGTGTCCAGCGGGTCGTCGCGAGCCACCAGGACCACCAGCGAGCCCTGGGTACGCCGGCCCGCGCGGCCTGCCTGCTGCCAGAACGAGGCCACGGTTCCGGGGAAGCCGGCGATCACCACCGCGTCCAGTCCGGCGATGTCGACGCCCAGCTCCAGCGCGGTGGTGGTGGCGGCGCCGAGCAGGGTGCCGTCGTTGAGGGCCGACTCCAGTTCGCGCCGGTCGTCGGCGAGATAGCCGGCCCGGTAGGCGGCCACCCGGCCGGCGAGGTCCGGGTCGATCTCGGCGAGCAGCCGGCGGGTGTCGATCGCGACCGTCTCGGCGGCCCGGCGGGATCGGACGAAGGTCAGCGTGCGGGCGCCCTCGGCCACCAGGTCGGTCATGATCCGGGCCGCTTCCGAGGCGGCCGGACGCCGCACCGGGGCGCCGTTCTCGCCGCTGATCGCGGGCAGCAGCGGCGGTTCCCACAGCGCGACGGTACGGGCCCCGGCCGGGGAGCCGTCCTCGGTGACGGCGACGCAGCGGGCGCCGATCAATTCACTCGCCGCGGCCGCGGGTTCGGCCGTGGTGGCCGAACAGAGGACGAAGACCGGGTCGGCGCCGTAGTGCGCGGCCAGCCGCCGCAGCCGGCGCAGTATCAATGCGACATTCGAACCGAATACACCGCGATAGGCGTGGCATTCGTCGACCACGACATAGCGCAGCCGGCGCAGTACCCGCGCCCAGCGCTGATGCGATCGCAGAATACCCAGGTGCAACATGTCGGGATTGGTGAAGATCCAGCGGGCATTCGCACGGACCCATTGCCGTACCTCGCCCGGTGTGTCGCCGTCGTAGGAGGCGGGATGGACAGCACGCAGCGCGTTGTCGTGGGTGAGTGCCGACACCGCGCGCAATTGATCGGCGCCCAGCGCTTTGGTCGGAGCCAGATACAACGCCGTGGCCTGGGGGTCCCGGTGCAGGTCGGTCAGTATCGGCAGCTGATATCCCAGTGATTTGCCGGAGGCCGTACCGGAACTGACCACCACGTGCCGGCCGGTCACGGCGTACTCGGCGGTCCGGGCCTGGTGTGACCAGGGCGTGACCACGCCGTTGGCCCGGAATGCCTCGATGACCTCCGGGGCCGCCCAGGTGGGCCAGTCCGTGACCTGCGCGGATCGCGCCGGCAGCTCGGCGAGATGGGTGAGCCGCGCGGCCCCGTCCGGCACGGCGGCCAGGACACGGTCCAGCAACACGCGGCCGTATCCGGCGGCCGTATCCGGCGTGGTGTCGGGTGTCGTGCGCGTCGGGTTCATTCGACCGTGATCGCGACACGCTGAAGAACTGTGAACCATGTGTGTGGTGTGTGCCCTACCTGCCATTTCACTACAGAGTAGCGATCTGTATCACACCCCCATTGCCTGACGTCAACCCGGTTATCGCGAAGCAAACCTACCTCAAGTACGGATTTGAGCATTCGAGCCCTCACCTGCGCATTCGCAAGATCATCTTTTTTGCAAATTGTCGGTAACTCGACTGTTGAATTGCTCGGAGACATGGTTCACTGGTTCCTGGTCGCAAGCTTCTGTGTTCGAGGGAACGGATCCAAAGTCCAACACCATCAGCAGGATCGATGTTGCGAACGGTGTGCTTGATGCTTCCTGCAGGGGGAACAGAGTACAGCGGTCGGAACGGGCCCGGTGGACGAACCTAACTAGTCTGCCGTTCCGGTATGGAAAGAGAAGGAACAGAATGGCACAGGGAACTGTGAAGTGGTTCAATGCGGAGAAGGGTTTCGGCTTCATCGCGCCCGAGGACGGCTCCGCTGACGTCTTCGTTCACTACTCCGAGATCCAGGGGACGGGCTTCCGCACCCTCGAGGAGAACCAGAAGGTCGAGTTCGAGGTCGGCCAGGGCACCAAGGGCCCGCAGGCCACCGGAGTTCGCGCGCTCAGCTGAGCGGTAACCCAACAGGTCCGAAGGCTACGTCCCTCACCGCCCACCGCGGTGGGGGACGAGCCGTTTCCGGGCCCAGTACACTCGACCGCGAAAGGGGCATCGCCTCGCGCCGACTACCGGCGCGGCGATCTGCGCACCCGCTGCATCGGGGGCGCGATGCTGAAACACGGTATAAACGTCTCTGGCGGGGATAGCCTCTTCCGCCGCTTGCCCCAGCCGCGCGCTGCGCTCCTGCGTCGCGCGGGTCGACAGGAAAGGTGTGTTCGCCGGTGGCAACACGAGACCGAAACGCCTCAGCAGGGCCCGACCAGGGTCGTCACGTGCGTCGTCTCGTGATCGTGGAGTCACCTACCAAGGCCAAGAAGATCGCTCCGTATCTCGGGCGCGGATACGTCGTGGAGGCCTCGGTCGGGCACATCCGCGATCTGCCGCGCGGCGCGGCCGACGTGCCCGCCAAATACAAGGGGCAGTCCTGGGCGCGGCTCGGCGTCGACGTCGACAACGACTTCGAGCCGATCTATGTCGTCAGCCCGGAGAAGAAGAGCAAGGTCACCGAGCTCAAGCGACTGCTCGAGGACGCCGACGAGCTCTATCTGGCCACCGACCCCGACCGTGAGGGCGAGGCCATCGCCTGGCACCTGCTGGAGACCCTGAAGCCCAAGGTCCCGGTGCGGCGCATGGTGTTCCACGAGATCACCGAGCCGGCCATCCGGGCCGCCGCCGCGGATACCCGTGAGCTGGACAACGATCTGGTCGACGCGCAGGAGACCCGGCGCATCCTGGACCGGCTGTACGGCTACGAGGTCAGCCCGGTGTTGTGGAAGAAGGTCATGCCGCGGTTGTCGGCGGGCCGGGTGCAGTCGGTGGCGACCCGCATCATCGTGCAGCGCGAGCGTGAGCGGATGGCGTTCCGTTCGGCCGAATACTGGGACATCGCAGGCAAATTCGACACCGGGGGCGGTTCGGCCGACGCCGCGAATCCGCGCACCTTCGGCGCCAGGCTGGTCACCGTCGACGGATCCAGGGTGGCGAGCGGCCGTGACTTCGGTTCCGACGGGAAGCTGAAGTCCGGTGGCGTGACCGTGCTCGACGAGGCGCATGCCCGGCGGCTCGCGGAAGCGTTGACGGGTGCGGACTTCCGGGTCTCCTCGGTGGAGTCCAAGCCGTACACCCGCAAGCCCTACGCGCCGTTCATGACGTCCACGCTGCAACAGGAGGCCGCGCGCAAGCTGCGGTTCACCTCCGAGCGGACCATGCGGGTCGCGCAGCGGTTGTACGAGAACGGCTACATCACCTACATGCGTACCGACTCGACCACGCTGTCCGAGTCGGCGATCGCCGCCGCCCGCGCGCAGGCCACCCAGTTGTACGGCGCCGACCATGTGCACCCGACGCCGCGGCAGTACAACCGCAAGGTCAAGAACGCGCAGGAGGCGCACGAGGCCATCCGGCCCGCGGGCGACACCTTCGCCACTCCGGGCCAGCTGCACGCGCGGCTGGACCAGGACGAATTCCGGCTGTACGAACTGATCTGGCAGCGCACGGTCGCCTCGCAGATGGCCGATGCCCGCGGTACCACTCTCACCGTGCGGATCACCGGCCACGCCGGTACCGGCGAGGAATGCGTGTTCTCCGCCTCCGGTCGCACCATCACCTTCGCGGGTTTCCTGAAGGCGTACGTCGAGAGCGTCGACGAGGATTCCGGCGGCCAGTCCGACGACGCGGAGTCGCGGCTGCCCGCGCTCGCCGAGGGGCAGGGCGTCTCGGCCGCCGAACTCACCCCGGACGGGCACACGACCAACCCGCCGTCGCGCTACAACGAGGCGTCGCTGATCAAGGCGCTGGAAGAGCTGGGTATCGGCCGGCCGTCGACCTACGCGTCGATCATCAAGACGATTCTCGACCGCGGTTACGTGTACAAGCGCGGCAGCGCGCTGGTCCCGTCGTGGGTCGCGTTCGCCGTGGTCGGACTGCTCGAGGAGTATTTCGGCCGGTTGGTCGACTTCGACTTCACCGCGGCCATGGAGGACGACCTGGACGCCATCGCCGGTGGCCGGGAGCGACGCGGAAACTGGTTGTCCAGCTTCTACTTCGGCGGCGACAACGGCGTCGAAGGTTCGGTGGCCCGGTCGGGCGGCCTGAAGAAGATGGTGGGCCAGCAACTCGACGACATCGATGCGCGCGAGGTCAACTCCATCAAGCTGTTCGTGGACGATCAGGACCGCGATGTGGTCGTGCGGGTCGGCCGTTACGGGCCGTACCTGGAGCGAATGGTCGTCGACCCGGACGATCCGGACGGCACGCCGGTGTCGCAGCGCGCCAACCTGCCCGACGATCTGCCCCCGGACGAGCTGACCCCCGAGGTCGCGGAGAAGCTGTTCTCGACCCCGCAGGAGGGACGTTCGCTCGGCGTCGACCCGGCCACCGGGCACGAGATCGTCGCGAAGGAGGGCAGATTCGGGCCCTACGTCACGGAGATCCTGCCGGAACCGGCCGCAGACCTCGATACGAAGACCAACGCCAAGAAGAAGGCCGACGCGAAGCCGAAGCCGCGGACCGGCTCGCTGTTCAAGTCGATGGACCTGGCCACCATCGGCCTCGACGACGCGCTCAAGCTGCTGTCGCTACCCCGGGTCGTCGGCGCCGATCCGGCGTCGGGCGAGGAGATCACCGCGCAGAACGGCCGTTACGGCCCGTATCTGAAGAAGGGCACCGACTCCCGTTCGCTGACCGGCGAGGATCAGATCTTCACCGTCACGTTGGACGAGGCGCTGCAGATCTACTCCGAGCCCAAACGGCGCGGCCGGCAGGCGGCGAGCGCGGCCGCGCTGCGGGAACTGGGCGCCGACTCCGCCACCGGCAAGCCGATGGTGATCAAGGACGGCCGCTTCGGTCCGTACGTCACCGACGGCGAGACCAACGCGAGCCTGCGCAAGGGCGACGAGGTCGAATCCATCACCGATGAGCGGGCCTCGGAGCTGCTGGCCGAACGTCGTGCCAAGGCGCCGGTGAAGCGGCCGGCGAAGAAGGCCGCCAAGAAGGCGGCCACCAAGACGGCCGCGAAGAAGACGGCGGCCAAGACGGCGGCGAAGAAGACCACCGCCGCGACGAAGACGGCGGCGAAGGCGACGACCGCCGCGACGAAGACGGCGCGGAAGGCCCCCGCGAAGAAGGCCGCCGCGAAGGCCACCACGGCGAAGAAGTAGTTCGGCGAAACGCCTTCTCATCGGCGGAAATCGGTCCCGGGCCGATTTCTGTCGGTGTCCTGCCGTACCGTGACCAGCCATCGAAGCCCGCTCGAGCGGAAGGACCCGCGATGGCCGTCGACACCGAACGCGAAGATCTGATCGGCATGCTGGCGAGCCAGCGCGATCTGTTCCGCATCACGCTACGCGGGATCGAGGACGATCAGGCGCGCCAGCGCACCACCGTGAGCGAGCTGACCCTCGGCGGTCTGCTCAATCATGTCGTCAACGTCGAGCGGCACTGGTACACGATCATCGTGGAGCGCGACGAGACGGCGACATTCGATGTCTCCCGAATGGATTCGGAGTACCGGCTCGGTCCCGACCAGACCGTCGTGGACCTGCTTGCCACCTGGGACGAGGTGGCGCTGGAGACCGAGAAGCTGATCCGCGACCTCGACAGCCTGGACACCTCGATCCCGTTGCCGACCGCGCCGTGGTCGCCCGAAAGGCAATGGTGGACAGTACGTTTCGCGGTGCTGCACATCCTCCGGGAGATCTCCCACCACTCCGGGCACGCGGACATCATCCGGGAAGCGCTCGACGGGGCCAACACCACGTATCAACGCGCTTCGTAACGGCGACAATTGATGCCATCTGCTCGAAAAGGTATGCGATCGGCGACTTTTCGACGCTGGATCAGCGCGCCGCCCGAACCGATACGGCCGCAACGTCGTTCACGTGACGCCGCGACCGTTTGCGAAGTTTGCGAGTATTCCGGAATTGGCCGCACCGCGGCGGCGGCGCGTGACAGTGGCCACGGCGCGACGGCGAAAGTTCGCTGTCGGTGCCGGACGTTAGGGTGTACATCGTGGCGGGAGTCTTCGATCGGCTGGTCGGCCAGGACGCGGTCGAGTCCGAACTGACCGCTGCCGCGGTCGCCGCGCGCAGCGGTGAGTCGTCGTCGGCCATGACCCATTCCTGGTTGTTCACCGGCCCGCCCGGGTCCGGCCGGTCCGTCGCCGCGCTGTGTTTCGGCGCCGCGCTCCAATGCACCGATCCGGGCACACCCGGGTGCGGGCGCTGTCACTCCTGCACCACCACCATGGCGGGCACCCACGGCGATGTGCGCCGGGTCGTGCCCGAGGGGTTGTCCATCGGTACGAAGGAGATGCGCGAGATCGTGCAGGTCGCCGCGCGGCGGCCGAGTACCGGCCGCTGGCAGGTCGTGCTGGTCGAGGATGCCGACCGCCTGACCGAAGCGGCCGGCAACGTACTGCTGAAGGTCGTCGAGGAGCCGCCGGAACGCACGGTGTTCCTGCTCTGCGCCCCCTCGGTCGACCCCGAGGACATCTCGGTGACGCTGCGCTCCCGTTGCCGGCACATTCCCTTGGTCACCCCGTCCGCCCCGGCAATCGCGCAGGTCCTGCGCGAACGCGACGGGCTCGACGACGAGACCGCCGCCTGGGCTGCCTCGGTCAGCGGCGGCCACGTCGGCCGCGCCCGCAGACTCGCCACCGACGCGGAGGCCCGCACCCGCCGCACCCGCGCCCTCGCCCTGGTCGGCGCCACCGCCCGCCCCGGCGCCGCGTACGCCGCCGCCGACGAACTGGTCAAATCCGCGGAGGAGGAGGCCAAGCAGGTCAGCGCCACCCGCGACGAACGCGAACGCGAGGAACTGGCCACCGCCCTGGGCGCCGGCGGCACCGGCAAGGGCACCGCGGCCGCCACCCGAGGTTCCGCCGGCGCCCTCAAGGATCTGGAACGCCGCCAGAAATCCCGCGCCACCCGAACCGGCCGCGACGCCCTCGACCGCGCCCTCATCGATGTCGCCGGCCTCTACCGCGACGCCCTCGCCGTCCGCCTGCGCGCCGCCGGTCCCAGCGGCACCGGCGTCACCCTCACCCACCCGGACCTCCCGGACCAGATCCGTGCCCTGGCCGCCGAGGTCCGCCCCGAGGGCCTGCTGCGCTCCATCGAGGCCGTCCTAGCCTGCCGCCAGGCCCTCGACCAGAACGTGAAACCTCGCTTCGCGGTCGCGGCCATGGTCGCCACCATGATCGCCGCCCGCGCCGCTTGACCGGCCCACACCCCGGCCCACCCGGACCACCCGTTTTCGCGATCCGGCCACGAGACGATAGACTTCGACGGCCGGAAGGCACGCCGCCTTAGCTCAGTCGGTAGAGCGCTTCACTCGTAATGAAAAGGTCGGGGGTTCGATTCCCCCAGGCGGCTCCACAATTCCCCCCTTCACAGGTTGCGACGACAGCCGCCGGTGACGTCGGGTTGCGCTCGTCGGTCGGCGGCTGTCGTAACTTTGCCCGGTTGCCCGGTTGCCCGGTTGCCTCGTCTCGGTCGGAGTTGGGGTGGGTTCTCGATAACCTGCTGTCATGTACAAGGTTCTGTGGGTCGACGACCCGGTCTGGTGCCGCCGCGCCGGCGAACCGATCGAGATCCCGAATGCCACTCGCGTCATCAACGAAATGGTCGAGCAAGGGTGGCAGTTGCACTCGGCGGTGTCCGGAAACGATTCGAGCAGTGCGGCGAACAAGGGCCTTTATCTGACGTTCTTCCGCACCTGAGCCGGCGGGTGCGCCGATCGAGATCGGTTGTGGTTGTTCACGATCGGACGTCGGGGAAGCTCACTCCGCGCTGGGCGTGCCAGCCGCCCGTGGTGGCGTCGTCGTGGTCGGTGGAGCGGCTCAGGTCGGCCCATTCGGCGTCGATGTCGACTCGGTGCTGCCAGGCGTCGCGGCCGATCTCGTAGGCGTCGCTGCCGGCGAGGATGCGCAGTGGGGGGTTGTCCAGGGCGGCGACGGTCAGGACCAGGCCGGCCACCTTGCGGGGGTCGCTGGTCGCGGTGTGCTCGAAGTCGGCCATGGCGGCCACCGAGGCGCCGAGGGTGGCTCTGTACGGCTCGCTGATCGGGGGAATGGTCATCGATGAACCGCCCCAGTCGGTGCGCATGCCGCCGGGCTCCACGACGGTGACCTTGATGCCCAGCGCGCCGACTTCGGCGGCGAGGGCTTCGCTGAAGCCGCCGACCGCCCATTTCGCGGACTGGTAGGCCGTCATGCCGGGGCCGCCGACGCGGCCGCCCACCGACGAGATCTGGATGATGCGGCCGCCACCCTGTGCGCGCAGGACGGGCACCACGGCCTTGGTGACATAGACGGTGCCGAGGAAATTCGTCTCGATCTGCCGGCGGAAGACGTCCAGGGTGGTGTCCTCCAGGGCTACGCGGTCGCCCTGACCGGCGTTGTTGACTACGACGTCCAGGCGGCCGAAAGCGGCGACGCCGTTGGCGACCGCCGCTTCGGCGGCGGCCGGGTCGGTGACGTCCAGGGCCTCGACGTGGATGTGGTCGCCGTACTTCTCGACCAGATCGTCGAGGGCGCGGGGGTTTCGGGCGGTGGCGACCACGCGGTGGCCGGCGTCCAGGGCCTGCTCGACGATCTGCCGGCCGAGGCCGCGCGAGGAACCGGTGACGAAGAATACCGAGCTCACGGTGGTGAGTCCTCTCTGACGGTTAACGCAATCTGCTTGCGTTAGTGACGCTAGGCCGATCCGGCGGTTAAGTCAATGGCATTGCGTTATCGTGTGGGGGTGGGTTCGACGAGACAACGCGCCCGATCCGTGCAGGACAAGGAACTGCGGAAAGTCGCTCTGCTGGACGCGGCGCGGGAGTTGGCGGCGGAGCAGGGGGTGCGGGAGGTCACGCTGACCGCCGTGACCGCGCGGGTCGGACTGCACCCGTCCGCTCTGCGGCGGTATTTCGAGTCCCGGGAGGAACTGCTGCTCGAACTCGCTCAGGGCGGGTGGGCGGACTGGCGGGACGGGCTGCTGGCGGAACTGGGGGCGGCACGAGACCTGGAGCCCGAGCGGGTCGCGGCCCTTGTCGCCGAAACTATGGTGCGGTTGCCGCTGTTCTGCGATCTGCTCACGCATGTCGCGCTCAGCCTGGAGGGCGCGGTGCGGATCGAGCGGGCGCGGCAGTACAAGCTCGCGGCGGGCGGAGCCTACGACCGGATGGTCGTGGCCGTGGTCACCGCGTCGGCGGACCTCGACAAGGTGGCGGCGCAGCTGCTGCTGACGGGCGCGATGACCATCGGGGCATATCTGTATCAGCTGTCGCAACCGACCGAGACGCTGCGCCGGCTGTACGAGGAGCAACCACGGTGGGCGCACACGGCGCTGCATTTCCGTGAACAGCTGACCACCTTGCTCACGACGATCGCGCTGGGGGCGCGGCCGGGTGTGCGGCCCGATGTCGGTGGTCCGCTGCCGGATGTGGTCGCCGGTGGCTAGGGTGGCGAGTTGCCGCGGGAATGCCGTTGCGGTGGTGTCGGATTCGGGTGCCCGGCCAGCGACGCACAGCTTGCACCTCTACTCTGGTGCCATGCGCAGGTCGTTGCCTCCGGTCGCATCCCGGGTGTCGGACACGCTTATCGCGCGTGGGCACCACGGGGTGATCATCACGCAAACCGAGCCCACGCATTCCGCCGAACAGGCGGCGCGGGCGCTCGGAGTGGACGTGGGCGCGATCACCGAGTCGATGGTCTACCTGCTCGACGACGAACCGGTGTTGCTGCTGGTTTCCGGATCCCATCGGGTGGATCTGGAGCGGACCGGGCATCGGCTGGAGGGGACGCTGGAACCCGCTCCGGCCGCGACCGCGCGCGAGGTGACGGGCCAGCCGATCGGGGGGATCGCGCCGGTGGGGCATCCCACGAATCTGCCCACCTACGTGGACAATGCGCTGTCCGGGTATCGGGAGTTGTGGGCGGCCGGGGGCCATCCGAACACTGTTTTTCGCACCTCGTTCCCCGAGCTGGTGCGCATCACCGCGGGGCTGTCGATCGACGTCGACTAGGCGATGTGACGTCGGTCATCGGGACTCGCGGCGAGGGCTGCGCCGGCCCGACGTAGTTTGGAACGGTGAGTAGATCTCCCGACGCGGACCTACGAGCGTCCGTGGGCTCGGACGGCATCCCGGCCGACCAGTACCGGTCGGCCATGCGGCACTACCCGGCCGGCGTGACCATTGTGACGCTCGCCGGTGCGGACGGGCCGGTGGGGTTTACCGCCACCTCGTTCGCCTCGTTGTCGCTGGAGCCGCCGCTGATCTCCTTCAATATCGCGCACACCTCCTCGAGTATCGCGGCGATGCTCGGCGCGGATTCGCTGGTCGTGCACTTCCTCGGCGAACATCAGCAGGAGCTGGCGCGCCGGTTCTCCCGGGAGGCCGGGCAGCGGTTCAGCGAACCGGACCTGTGGACGACTCTGGAGACCGGTGAACCGGTGCTGCACGGCACTCCGCTGTGGGTGCGGGCCACCGTGCGGGAGCGTTTCGCCGTCGGCGACCACACGTTGGTCGTGGGTCTGGTCACCCGGGTGCACGACGACACCGGTAGCGCGCCGCTGGCCGCGCCCTTGCTGTACTACAACGGCGCCTACCACCGCGCCACCGCACTGGACTGATCAGGCCGCCGACGCCGCGGTCCCGATGCCCAGCGCCGTCAGCACGCCCGCGCTGATCTGCTCCAGGCGGGCCCGGGTGCGCGGCCGCCGCAGCAGTTCGATCGCACGGGCGGCCAGCGTCGCCAGCAGCACCATTTCGACGGCGGCGACCGTCGATTCGATCGCTCCGAGGGCCAGCGCGTTCAGGAAGGTGACCGCCGTGAGGAACTGCGGGAGCACCGCCAGATAGAACAACCCCACCTTCGGATTCAGCAGGCACGACAGCAGTCCCGCCGTGAAGGCGGACGGCACCGTCGCCGTCGTGGCCCGGCCGGTCTCGGGCTCGTCGGCCGCGGTGCGGGCCCGGCGGTGCTCGATCAGCGTCCGAATCCCCAAGTACACCAAGTAGATTCCGCCGATCACCTTCACCGCCCGGTACACGGTGGCGGATTGCTCCAGCAACGCCGCCACGCCGGCCGCGACCACGGTTGCCCAGACGATGCCACCGACCGCGGAACCGAGGGCCGCGGCGATCCCGTGCCGACGCCCGGCGATCGAGAATCGCAGGACCAGAAAGGTGTCCGGGCCGGGGGTGATGGCCAGCAGTACACACAATCCGGTGAAGCCGAGCAGCAGGGAGACGGTCATCCGTCGATGAAAGCGCAGGTCGGCCCGGGATGGCAAGGCGATTACGGCGCGTCCCCGCGGACATGCGCGGCGACATGTCCGGATCTTGACAAGGTATCGGGCGGATGCCTATCTTCAGGTCAGGTCATGAGTGCCAGCGTCAAGCCCCGGCTTGCTGGCCGGCAACCCTCCTCCGCGGCGGGGTGCTCCGGGTGACGACCGGGCCGTTGCTCGACCGGGCACGGCAAGCGCGGGCTCCGATTTCTCTCTCGTCGTTCCCCGGAGTCCCCCACCCGAAGGGATTGCGTGATGACCGCTGTTCTCGACCCGACCTGTGCCGCCCGGGTTTCCGGCGCCGACCTCGAGGTTCCGCTGGTGTCCGGTGGCACCGCGCGGTACGCGAATTTCGACTACGCCGCCAGCGCCCCGGCACTGGCGCAGGTCACCGACCGGGTGACCGAACTGCTGCCGTACTACGCCAGCGTGCACCGCGGGGCCGGGTACGCCTCGCGGATCTCCACCGACTGCTACGAGGCCGCGCGGAACTCGGTGTCCCGCTTCCTGAACTGCGACGACGATCAGGTCGTGGTGTTCACGCGCAACACCACCGACGCGCTGAACCTGCTCGCGTCCTGCGTGCCCGGCGACACCGTGGTGCTGGATATCGAGCATCACGCGAACTTCCTGCCGTGGCTGCGGCGCGGGCGCCGGGTGGTCCCGGCCGCCGACACCGTGGCCGAGACGATTCGCCGGGTGGTCGCCGAGCTGTGTACCAAACCCGCTGCGCTGCTTGCGGTTACGGGTGCCTCGAATGTCACCGGTGAGGTGCTGCCGCTGGAGCGGCTGGCCGCCGTCGCGCACGAGTGCGGGGCCCGGATCCTGGTGGACGCCGCGCAATTGGCGCCGCATCGGCGAATCGATCTGCGGCACAGCGGAATCGACTATCTCGCGTTCTCCGGGCACAAGCTGTACGCGCCGTTCGGCGCGGGCGTGCTGGTGGGGCGCCGGGATTGGCTGGACGCCGGGCAGCCGTATCTGGCCGGCGGCGGGGCGGTGCGGGAGGTCCGCACGGACGGTGTCGACTGGGCGCCCGCGCCGCAGCGGCACGAGGCCGGATCGCCGAACGTGCTCGGCGTGGCGGCGCTGGCCGCGGCCTGCGATGCGCTCACCGAACTGGACGAGCGGGCCACCGAGCACGAGCGGCGGCTGGCGATCCGGCTGCGCGACGGGCTCGGCGGTATCGCGGGGGTGCGTTTCCTGCGCATCTGGTCGGACAGCGCCGACAGTGTGGGCATCGTGACCTTCACCGTCGATGGGCTCGAGCCGGGCCGGGTGGCGGCGTATCTATCCGCCGAACACGGGATCGGGGTGCGCGACGGCCGGTTCTGCGCGCATCCGCTGCTGGCCCGGTTGGGGGTCGACGGCGCGATCCGGGCCAGTATCGGCCTGGGGACGACGACGGCCGATGTGGATCGGCTGGTCGACGCGGTCGATGTGCTGGTACGGCGGGGACCGGCCTGGGACTACGCCTGCGTGGACGGGCACTGGAATCCGCAGCCGGAGACCCGTCCGCGGTTGACCGGCCAGGATGCCGGCGGCGCCGCGCCCTGCTCGTTCTGACCGGTCAGAACACCAGGTAGCGCTCGGCGAGCTGCTCCACCAGCGGATCGTCGTCGGGGACGGAGTCGAGTGCGTCGAGGTCGGTCGCGACGGAGACCAGCCGGGGATCGTCCAGGTCCGGATCGTAGGGCCCGTCCTCCCGGAGCTGTCGCATCAACTTCTCGCGCACCCTGTTCTTCAGGGAATCGATCATGTCGTCAGCATGCCCAGTACGGCGCGGAAGTCACGCTCACCACGCCGTCTGCCGAATCACACCGGCGCCAGCCAGCTGCCCCACGGGGTATTGCGCACCACGGTGAACGCCGCCAGCAGTGCCACCGACACCCACAGCGTGATCGGACCGGCCCGGAACGGGAACGGCCGGCGCCGTCCGTTCCACCGGTTCACCACGAAATGCACCCACCACGCCACGAACGCCACCGTCAGCGGGAGCAGCAGCACGTTGCTGTGGATCGCGGTGAGCAGGTGACCCTCGCTCAGGTTGTGCACGGCCCGTAACCCGCCGCACCCCGGGCACCAGTAACCCGTCAGCGCGTAGAACGGGCAATAGCCGTAGGAGCCGGAGACGTGCGGATCGCGGAAGTGCAGAATCGCGACGGCGGCGGCGAGACCGCCGGCGAGGAGGGCCGGCTGCCCGAGAGTGACCCAGCCGGTGCGGATTCGGTCCGGCGATGCGGCTGCGGTGTCCACAGTCGTCCACGGTAGCGAGGGTGGGCGGGGTCCCGCCAGGTGGTTCCGCTCCCGCCGTCCGGCATCGGCCCTTGACAGACTAGAACTTGTTCTAAAGACTGCTCTGTGACGATCGTCACGCCGCCGTCCCGGGCCGGGTGAGTTCGTCGGTACACCAACGCTTTTCGAGCACGGCTCGGCTGCGCACGGCAGGTCTGAGGAGGAGCCCCGCAATGATTCTGGACAACTTCCGCGTGGACGGCCGGGTCGCCGTCGTCACCGGCGCCGGGCGCGGGATCGGCGCGGCGGCCGCGCTGGGCCTGGCCGAGGCCGGGGCCGACGTGCTGATCGCCGCGCGCACGGCCGACCAACTCGAAGACGTCGCGGGGAAGATCCGGGCGCTGGGCCGCCGGGTCGTGACCGTGGCCGCGGACCTGTCGGATCTGGACGCGATCGCGGGGCTGGCGGAGACCGCGGCCGCGGAGCTCGGGCGCATCGATATCGTCGTCAACAACGTCGGCGGGACCGCCCCCAACACCTTCCTCACCACGTCGCCGGGCTATCTGGAACGGGCCTTCCACTTCAACGTGGCTACCGCGCACGCACTGACCCGGGCCGCGGTGCCGCACATGCTCACCGCGGGCGGCGGATCGGTGGTCAACATCTCCTCGATGATGGGCCGCACGCCGGGCCGGGGGTATCTCGCCTACGGCACCGCCAAGGCCGCGCTGGCGCACTGGACCCGGCTGGCCGCCACGGATCTGGCCCCGCGCATCCGGGTGAACGCGATCGCGGTCGGCTCGGTGCTCACATCGGCGCTGGACGTGGTCGCGTCGCAACCGGCGATCAAGGAGACGATGGAGACCGCTACGCCGCTGCGCCGGCTCGGGGAGCCGTGGGAGATCGCGGCGGGCATCGTCTATCTCTCGTCACCGGCCGGTGGCTACATCACGGGTAAGGTGCTCGAGATCGATGGCGGCATCGAACAACCCAACCTGGACCTCGGTCTTCCCGATCTGTGACAGGAGTTCTCGCATGTCCGCACCCGCCTACCGGGTAGTGCAATGGAGTACCGGCAACGTCGGCCGCCGGTCGCTGCGCTCGATCATCGCCCGGCCGGAACTCGAACTCGTCGGCGTCTGGGTGTCCTCCGACGCCAAGGCCGGCCGGGACGCCGGTGAGCTCGCCGGCCTGGACCGCGAGATCGGCGTCGCCGCCACCACGGACGCGCAGGCGCTGCTCGATCTGAAGCCGGACTGCATCGTGCACACCGCGATGGCCGACGACCGGCTGGCCGAGGCGGTGGAGGATCTGAAGACCTTCCTGCGGGCCGGTATCAACGTGGTGTCGTCGAGTCCGGTCTTCCTGCAGTTCCCCTACGGCACCGTGCCGCCCGAGCTGATCGATCCCGTGATCGAGGCGGCCGAGGCCGGCGGGGCGTCGCTGTGGGTGAACGGCATCGATCCGGGCTGGGCCAACGACTGGCTGCCGCTGCTGCTGTCCAGCGGCAGCGAGCGCATCGACACCATCGTCTGCTCGGAGATCCTGGACTACTCCACCTACGACAATCCCAAGGTGCTGTTCGACATCATGGGCTTCGGCCGTGAGATGGGCGAGGGCGCCAAACTGCCGCTGCTGTTGCAGCCGGGCGTCCTGACCCTGGCCTGGGGCAGCGTGATCCGGCAATTGGCCGCCGCCCTCGACGTCGAACTCGACGAGGTGACCCAGGATTTCCAGCGGTTGCCCGCGCCGGAGCCGATCCGGATCGGCACGCACACGGTCGAATCCGGTACCGCGGCGGCGCTGCGCTTCCGCGTCAGCGGCGTGCGGGGCGGCCGCGAGGTGCTGGTGCTGGAGCATGTCACCCGGCTGCATCCCGAGCTGGCGCCGGACTGGCCGCAGCCCGCCGGACAGGGCGGCTATCGCGTCGAGATCCTCGGCGATCCGGATTACGTGCTGGACCTGCAACTGTCCAGCAATGGTGATCATGCCCTGGGTGGCGTGGTCGGGACCGCCGCCCGCCTGGTGAGTGCGGTGCCGGCGGTGATCCGAGCGCGGCCGGGACTGCTGACCGCGGTCGATCTGCCGTTGACCACGGGGCGTGGGCTGGTGCGCTGAGAGCCGCGCCTCAGTACTCGGGATAACCCTCTTCGGGACCGAGCATGCGGGTCAGGCGAATCCGGGTGATGCGAACGAGATCCTCGAAGGTGGGTTCGGGAACACCTTCGCGCGCAACCGAATCGGCAACGCGATCGAGATCGGCCCGGGACAGTGCGGGCAATTCGACCTCGGCGGCGTCGAGCAGCCGCTGGTGGTCGGGGTAGGGCCGGCCGCCGGCCAGTTTCTCTGCCCATGTGACGCTGCAACAGCATTCGTACAGGGCGTAGACGGCGCGGGTGCTGGGTAATTGGTTGAAACGATCCAGGCCGATGCCCTTGTGCATCAACATGAACAACCTCCGAAGGCCCGGTGGTGGCGTGGAGTGAAAGCGACTCGCCAGTTACATGATCCGTTGCCGACGGTCCGGCACGCCCGAACCGGGCCGCGAGTTTTCACAAGTTTTACACACCCGCTGTGAGCCGAATCCGGCCCGCTAAGCTGGGCAAATGACTGAATGGAAGGCTTTCACGGTCGAGAGCAAGGATCGGGTGGCCCGGGTCACGCTCATCGGCCCCGGTAAGGGCAACGCGATGGGCCCGGATTTCTGGCGGGAACTGCCCCTCATCTTCGGAGAGCTCGACGCCGATCCGGAGGTGCGCGCGATCGTGCTCACCGGTTCGGGCCGGCACTTCTCCTACGGTCTGGATCTGGCCGCGATGGGCGGCACCTTCGGCCCGGTGATCGCCGACCGCGGGCTGGCCGCGCCGCGCACCGAGTTCCTGGACGAGATCCGGCGATTGCAGGCCTCCGTGACGGCCGTCGCCGACTGCCGCAAGCCGGTGATCGCGGCCGTGTCGGGCTGGTGCATCGGTGGCGGGCTCGACCTGATCGCCGCCGCCGACATCCGGCTGGCCTCCGCCGACGCCAAATTCAGTCTCCGTGAGGCCAAGGTGGCGATCGTCGCCGATGTCGGCTCGCTGCAACGGCTCCCGGGCATCATCGGCGAGGGGCACCTGCGCGAACTCGCGTTCACCGGTAAGGACATCGACGCCGCCCGGGCCGAGAAGATCGGCCTGGTGAACGATGTCCACGCCGATCAGGACGCGACGCTGGCGGCGGCGCACGCGCTGGCCGAGGAGATCGCCGCCAATCCGCCGCTGGTGGTGCAGGGCGTGAAGGATGTGCTGGATCAGCCCCGGTCCAGGCAGATCAGCGAGGGCCTGCGCTACGTGTCGGCGTGGAACGCGGCCTTCCTGCCGTCGGAGGATCTCACCGAGGCGATCACGGCGGTGTTCGAGAAGCGGCCGCCGAACTTCCACGGGCAGTGAGCGGTCCGGGCCGCCCGCCGCGAGCGGCCCGTGCCCACCGGTCCGCCGGGGCGGACCGGTGGGCGAGCGGAATCAGTGGCCGCCCTGCTCCTTCAGGCGGGCGACGGCCTCGTCGACCAGCACTTCGGCCTTGGCGCGATCGCCCCAGCCGTCGACCTTGACCCATTTGCCGGGCTCCAGGTCCTTGTAGTGCTCGAAGAAGTGCTCGATGGCCTTCCGGTCGAACTCGCCGATATCCGACATGTCCTGAATGTGGTTCCAGCGCTTGTCGCCCGCGGGCACCGCGACGATCTTCTCGTCGCCGCCGGCCTCGTCGCTCATCAGCAGCACGCCGACCGGACGGGCTTCGACGATGACACCCGGGAACACCGATTCGGGCAGCAGCACCAGGCAGTCCAGCGGGTCGCCGTCGGACCCGAGGGTGTTCTCGATGTAGCCGTAGTCGGCCGGGTAGACCATCGGGGTGTAGAGGTAACGGTCCAGCCGCACCCGCCCGGTCTTGTGATCGACCTCGTACTTGTTGCGCTGACCCTTGGGGATCTCGATGGTGACGTCGAACTCCACGTCATCTCCTTCGTCTGGTGCTTGTCATCAGCGTTGGGTTCGGCGCTCGCGCCGCGAGCATTCGGCGCTCGCGCCGGCGAGCATTCGGCGCTCGCGCGGGTGACCGCGAGGCTGCCGACTCGCCTGCTCGATCGGCGGAACGTCGGCGTGGTGAGGATAGTGTGGGCGCTGGGCCGGTGGGTGCGGCAGGGCACCGGCACGGCGCGCGCTGTTACGGGCGAGTAGGGAGACGGCGGTCACGTGGTAGGTCGGAGCAGGAAGAACATCGGCAATCTGGCTGCTCGCCGGCGCCGGACGATCTGGATCGCGGTATCGGCCGGTGTACTCGTCGTCGTGATCGCGATCGGCGCGGTACTGGTGATCCTGAAGCCGTGGACCGAGGAGTTCCGGCACGGCGGCTTGACGGTATCAGCCCCGCCCGCGCCGGTGAAACCGTTCCCCCAGGTGGTGGCCGCGCCCCCGACGGCGACCTCGCCGAGCGCGCGGGGCCTGTCGGCGGCGCTGGCGAAGGTGGCCGCGGCCCCCGATCTCGGCGCGTTCAGCGCCTCGGTGACCGACGCCGACACCCGGACCGTGCTGTGGAGTGTCGATCCGGACAAGCCGATGGTGCCCGCGTCCACCGCGAAGGTCCTCACGACGGCGGCCGCGCTGCTGATGCTGCCGCCGGATCATCGGCTCACCACCAGGGTGGTGACCGGCGCCGACCCCGGTGAGCTGGTGCTCGTCGGCGGCGGTGACCCCACCCTGACCGCCCAGGCCGACGGCAAGGGCTATTACCCGAACGGGCCGCGGCTGGCCGATCTGGTGAGCCAGATCCGCGCCTCCGGCCGCAAGTTCGACACCGTCACGGTCGACACCTCCGCGTACGCCGGGCCGACCGCGCCGGCCGGCTGGGATCCGGCCGATATCGCCGGCGGCTCGTGGGCGCCGATCGAGTCGGTGATGATCGACGGCGGCCGGCTGGATCCGCTCGTGGAGTACTCGCCGCGCACGCCGACCCCGGCGCTGGACGCGGGGCGGCGGCTGGCCGTCGAACTGGGCCTGGATCCGACCAAGGTGCGGGTGGACAAGGCCCCGGCGCAGTCGACCGAGCTCGCCCACGTGCAGTCGCCGCCGCTGCGGGACCGGTTGCGGGACATGATGGTCCATTCCGACGACGTGCTCGCGGAGGCCATCGCCCGGGAGATCGCGGCCGCGGGCGGCGGCGAGGCCTCGTTCGCCGGAGCGGCCACCGCCACCGGCACCGCGCTCGCCGCGGCCGGCTTCGACACCACCGGCCTCACCCTGCTCGACGCGAGCGGCCTGTCCACCGACGACCGGGTGCCGCCGCGGCTGCTGGACCGGATCCTCGCGGAGGCGGCCGGACCGCAGTCCGGGGTGGCGACGACCAGCGCCTCGAACACGTCCGCGCCCTCGTCGCCGCTGGCCCCGCTGCTGGACTATCTGCCGGTGGCCGGGGCGACCGGATCGCTGGCCGACCGGTTCACCGCCAAGGACCACGCGGCCGCCGGCTGGGTACGGGCGAAGACCGGAACTCTGTCGGTATCCAGCGCGTTGGCAGGGTATGTCCTCGACAGTGATGGCCGGGTGCTGACCTTCGCACTGATGTCGAACGACCGGCCGCCGGAAGCGAGCCGGCCGGCCCTGGATGCCATCGCTGCCACGCTCCGCGACTGCGGATGCTCCTGACGGGTGGGTGAACCATGACCGGACCTGAACGCGATGCCCGAGCCGACCGGCCCGCTCCCTCCGAGCAGGTGCTGGTCGACGTCGAGTCCGGCGAATTGATCCGCAGGCCCCGGACACCGCTGGCCGGCGCGGTCGACTGGCAGCTGGCCGCGCGCACCGGCGCCGCACTGGTGCCGGCCGGGCCGCGGGTCACCCGGTTCTCGGCGGAACAGGTGGTCGACGAGCTGGCCGCCGCCTCGGTGCGGGCCGAGGGCCCGGTGCGCGAGGTGTCCGGCCTGATCGACGATCGGCCGGTGCCGGCGGCCCGGATCGTGGACCGGCCCGGGTGGATCGACGCGGCCGCCGCCTCCATGGCGCAGCTGACCGGCGAGGGCGGGTCGGCCGCCGAGCACGACTCCCTGCGGGGCCGGTTGGCCGGCAAGCCCGCGGGCGTCCAGGTGGGCGCGATGCTGGCTTTTCTGTCCACGGCGATCCTCGGCCAATACGACCCGTTCAGCGGCGAGGACGGCGTGCTGCTGCTGGTCGCGCCCAACATCGTGGCGGTGGAGCGCGCGCTCGGCGTGCACACCGGCGATTTCCGGTTGTGGGTCTGCCTGCACGAGGTGACCCACCGGGTGCAGTTCTCCTCGGCGCCCTGGCTCGGCGAGTACATGCGGCAGAACGTCGCGATCCTCGGTGATGTCGGCGACGAGTCGTTCGACGAGATGCTGTCGCGGCTGATGAACGCCGTGCGCGAGCGGCGGCAGAGCGGCGCCGGGCCGACCGGCGATCCGGCCGACCGCGGCGTGATCGGGCTGCTGCGCGCCACCCAGGCGCCCGCTCAGCGGGAAGCGCTGGATCGGCTGCTGATGCTCGGCACCCTGCTCGAGGGCCACGCCGATCACGTGATGGACGCCGTCGGCCCGGCCGTGGTGCCCTCGGTCGCGCAGATCCGCCGGGCCTTCGACGAACGCCGCCGCCGTCCGGTCAATCCGGTGCAACGGCTGCTGCGCGCCCTGCTCGGCGTGGACGCGAAGGTGGCGCAGTACGTGCGCGGCAAGGCGTTCGTCGACGAGGTCGTCGGCAAGGTGGGGATGGAACGGTTCAATACCGTGTGGACCGATTCCGAGACCCTGCCGCGGACCGACGAGATCGCCGAACCCGGGCGCTGGGTCGCCCGCGTGCTCGCCTGACGTGCCGGTCCGACTGCCGGAGACCGCGGCGGCGCTGGAACTGCGGCACGCGGTGCGGGACTGGCTGTCCCGGTACGCGCCCACCGGAGTGGTCGCGGTCGGGCTGTCCGGCGGAGCGGATTCCCTCGCGCTGACCGCCGCCGCGGTGGTCGAGGCGGAGGTCGTGGACGCCCTGATCGTCGACCACGGCCTGCAATCCGGTTCGGACGCGGTGGCGGCGGAGGCCGCGGCGGCCGCACGGGCGCTGGGCTGCCGCACCGCCCGCGTGCTCGCGGTGACCGTGACCGGTGGGGGTGGACTCGAGGCCGCCGCCCGGCGGGCGCGCTACACCGCCTTGGACGCGGCCCGCGACCGGCTGCCGGTGCTGCTCGGCCACACCCTCGACGATCAGGCCGAGACCGTGCTGCTCGGGCTCGCGCGCGGTTCCGGACCGCGCTCGGTCCAGGGCATGGCTCCCTACGCCGACCCCTGGGGCCGGCCCCTGCTCGGGGTGCGGCGGGCGACCACCCGGCAGCTGTGCGCCGACCTCGGGCTACGGCCGCACGAGGATCCGCACAACAGTGCGCCCGAGTTCACCCGGGTACGGCTGCGCACCGAGGTGCTACCGCTGCTGGAGGAGGTGCTCGGTGGCGGGGTGGCCGCGGCCCTGGCCCGCACCGGCGAGCAGTTGCGCGCCGACGGCGAGGTGCTCGATGAACTTGCCGGAAAGTTGCTTCGGGCCGCCGGTGATGGTGCGACACTGAAGATCGAGACACTCGCCACTGCTCCGGTGGCCGTCCGGCGTCGCGCGGTGCGGGCCTGGTTGCTCGACGGCGGGGCGAAAGCGTTGACGGACAAGCATTTACGAGCGGTCGATGCGCTGGTCACGGATTGGCACGGCCAGGGCGGGGTCGCGATCGGCGGCGGTGTGGCCGGCACGAGGTTGGTTGCCGCGCGCGAACATGGCAGGCTGACCTTGATGGCGCTCACCGGGGGCCGACATCACTGAAGGGAAACCTGCGCACGTGTACGGGGACGACATCGCGTCGGTGCTCATCACCGAGGAGCAGATCAAGGCGAAGGTCGACGAGCTGGCCGAACTGATCGCGAAGCGGTATTCGGCCGACGCGCCCGAGGGTGATCTCCTGCTGGTGGGCGTCCTGAAGGGCGCGATCTTCTTCATGACCGACCTGGCCCAGGCGCTGCCGATTCCCACGCAGCTGGAGTTCATGGCGGTCTCGTCGTACGGCTCCTCCACCTCCTCCTCCGGTGTCGTCCGCATCCTCAAGGACTTGGACAAGGACATCGCCGGTCGCAACGTGCTGATCGTCGAGGACATCATCGACTCCGGCCTCACGCTGTCCTGGCTGAAGCGCAATCTGTCCACGCGCAATCCGGCCTCGCTGGAGGTGGTGACGTTGCTCCGCAAGCCGGACGCGCTGCGCACCCAGGTCGAGGTCGCGCACGTCGGCTTCGACATTCCGAACGAGTTCGTGGTCGGTTACGGGCTGGACTATGCGGAGCGTTACCGCGATCTGCCGTACATCGGCACCCTCGACCCCAAGGTGTACTCGGTCTGAGCCGCGCGTCCGCCGCCCGAGTTGCGGGGACGGCCGTGGTGCGTGACCCTGTTTCCGATCGTCCGGTCGCCGGTGCGGCCGGTCGGTTGTGCACAATCCGCGGCAGGGGTGGGCCGTCTTGTGGCTTGCAACGGTTCCCACGCGTGTCGTGGCAGACTCGCCGGAATGTGACAAAAATCACCGTTTAGGGACCTGGCCGGGATGCCGGATTCGGGCCGTTGTTGCTGGGTGGTGAATCGGAGCCGGTCGCGTTCCGCCGCGGCGGCGTGCCGGGTTGATTCCGGGGTCGTTGTACCTGGTCGGACGACCGGTTGGTGAGGGGTGGGCTGGTGCCGGGGGAGTTTTCCGAATGTTTGCGGAGGCGGCTGTGCGTCCGGTCTGTCTGGGCAATATGCTGTCAGTAACAAACCTGACGGCTGTTTCACCGCCCAATCGCACGGTGAAGGGTCTGCTTTGGCTGGATTTTCCCGACCGATTCTGATAGCAAGGGGCTATGGACCCGCATTTGCGCGACTTGCGGTATTTCGTCGCGGTCGCTGAGGAACTTCACTTCACCAATGCCGCACAACGGCTGCACATCGCTCAGCCGACGCTGTCGCGACAGATCCGCCAGCTCGAGCGGCAGCTCGACGTCGTCCTGTTCGACCGGAACCAGCGCAGTGTCGCGCTGACCGTCGCCGGGAAGGAACTGCTCGAGGGCGCCCGCAAGATCCTGGAACTGTGGGAGGTCACCAACGTGGCCCTGCAGGAGGCGGGGGAGGTGCTGCGAGTCGGCATCCAGAGTTCCATCGGCCGAGGGCTGATCGCCGATCTGGAGAGCGCCAGCGGTCATCGGCTGGCGTTGCATTCGGCGTCCTGGACCGATCCGTCCAGCGGATTGTCCGGACGGCAGGCCGATCTCGCGCTGATGTGGCTGCCCGTGCCCGACACCAGCCGATACCGCTGGCAGGTGCTGCGGTCGGAAACGCGCTGGGTGCTTCTGCCGGAGAACCACGCGCTGGCCGACCGGGAGGTCATCGAGTTCGCGGACCTGGCCGGCGAACCGTTCGTCGCCATGCCGCCCGAAGCCGGCACCGGCCGCGACTTCTGGCTCGGCAACGACGGCCGGGGCGGCCGGCAGCCGCGGATCGGTGGCGAGGCCGCGACCGCGGAGGAGCGGCTCGAGGCCGTCAGCCTCGGGCTCGGCGTCTGCCTGCTGGCCGAGAGCAATGTGCCGATGTACCGCTGGCCCGGTCTGACCGCGCGTCCGGTCGGCGGACTGCCACCCTGCGAACTGGCCGTGGCCTGGCGGGCCGACGACGATCGGCCGACCATCCTCGATTTCGCCAACCGGGTCCTGTCCGGCGGCTTCGGAACGCCCGCGCAGCCGCAGGACTGACCGGCGCGATGCGTGCCACTCGGCAGGCCGGAGGACCGACGGCCGGGTCCGGCCGCGGCCCGTTCAGCGGATGGGCGCCACCCGCTGCCAGGGACGAGCGGCCTCGAGTTGCGCGGCCAGCCGGAGCAGGGTCGCCTCGCTGCCGGGCGGCCCGGCCAGCTGAGCGGCCAGCGGCGTGCCGGTGCGTGGATGGGTGCCTATCGGAATGCTCAAGGCGGGCCAGCCGACCAGATTCCACAGCGGAGTGAAGGGCGCGAAGCGCACGTTCGCGGCCATGTTGGCGACCCAGCCGCGGGTGTGCCAGGCCCGCGCGAGCGGCGCGGGCCTGGCCAGGGTCGGGGTGATCACGACATCGTGGTTCTCGAAATAGTCCAGCAGCCGGGTCTCGATCAGATCGACCTGCCGCGGCCGGATCAGGCCGGCGCGCAGCACCGCGCGGCCCAGGGCTGCGTGTACGCGGCTGCGTCTCTGTAGTCGGTCGGGATGCGGTAGCTCGCCGGCATCCCGCGCGGCGCCGGCCAGCCAGCGCAACATCACCGCGTTGGTTCCGCCCGCATTCGGCAGCGGGGCGTCGGCGACGCTGTGCCCGGCCGCCGCGGCGGCCGACGCGGCCGTGCGGGCCGCGTCGGCCCAGTAGCGATCCACCCGCGCGAGCGGCGTCGGCGAACCCGCCGCCAGCGCGATCCGCAGCGGCGGCGGGGGCTGCGGATCGGCGAGCGCCGGGCGGCCCGCCAGCACCGAGAGCACCAGCGCCGCATCCGCGACCGTCGTGGCGAGGACGCCGTTCTCCACCATCCCGCCCCAGGAATCGGCGCCGACCTCGGCGGGCACCACATCGCGGCCGGGCTTGATCCCCACCACCCCGCAGCAGGCCGCCGGGATGCGCACCGAGCCGAGCCCGTCGTTGCCGTGCGCCACCGGGACCAGGCCCGCTCCCACCGCGGCACCGGACCCGCCGGACGAGCCGCCCGCGCTGTACCGGATGTTCCAGGGCGAGCGGGTGATTCGATCGGGCGTGTCGGTGACGCCCCACAGGCCCAGTTCGGGAAGCTCGGTCAGGCCGACGACCACCGCGCCCGCGGCCCGCAGCCGGGCCACCACCGGATGGTCGGCGGTCGCCGGGTCGTCGCCGCCGGCCCGGGAACCGCCGTGGGTCACCTCGCCCGCGACCGCGATATTGTTCTTGATCGCGATCGGGACGCCGGCCAGCGGCAACGCGTCCAGATCGGGCCGCTCCGCCAGGGCTCGGGCCTCCGCCGGCGCGCGCTCGGCGCGGATCACGGCGAAGGCGCCGAGCGCCGGATCTTCGGTGCGGATGCGGTCGAGAGCTTCGGCGACCACCAACTCGGGCCGGAGCGTACCGTCGCGGACCGCCGCCGCGATCTCGGTCGCCGTGGCCGGAATGGGCGCGCTCATCGGTACCTCCTGGGCAGCGGCCGCCCGAGCGGGATGCTCGGGTGTCCCGGCCACAGTGTTCACGGGTGTCCCGGCCGCAGTGTTCACCTGCGTCGGCGCTGCGGTGTTCACGTGCGGCGGCGGCGTGGTGTTCACGTGCGTCGGCGGCGTGGTGTTCACGTGCGGCGGCGGCGCGGTGTTCACGTGCGTCGGTGCCGTGATGTTCGCGTGCGTGCTCTCGTGCATCGTCGCAACCCCTTCGCGTCGTGGTCGAAATGGGGCATTTCACTGCTGGGGCGAAAATAACATTCCCTTACCGCCGGAGCAGGGGATGATGGCTGGTGTGGCGGGTCCGGTCGAGTTCAAAGCGGTTGCTGCGTTTGCCGCTGCCTGGGAGTCGGACGACAGTCCGCCGGAGATTTCCGATTATCTGCCGGACGCGCAGACATTGCGTTTGCGCGCGCTGCTCGATCTCATCCGGATCGACCTGCGCAACCGGTGGTTGCGCTCGGTGGCCGCGCTGCCCGCGCCGGCCCGCAAACGACTGCGCGAATACTGTGCGGAATTCCCGGAATTGGCGCCGCAGGAGATCCCGGCCGGATTGGTCTACGAGGAGTTCGTGATCCTCCGGCACAGCGGTGAACGCGTCGATCCACGCGACTGGCTGCGCGAATATCCCACCCAGGCGGCACAGTTGCGCGAACTGCTCAACGCCGACGGCGCCGATCAGAGCACCCAGCAGCCGGGTACCGGCACGGCGACGGCCACCCGGGCCGGCGGCTGGTCCGGCGACGCCACCCGCACCACGACCGATCTCGGCTCGCCGCCGGTGGACGACCTCGGACATCTCGACATCGGCCGCAGCATCGACGATTTCGATCTGCTGACCGTGCTCGGCAGCGGCGCCTTCGCCCGCGTCTTCCTGGCCCGCCAGCGCACCATGCAGCGCCTGGTCGCGGTGAAGATCTCCGCCGATCGCGGTTCCGAGCCGCAGACGCTGGCGCAGCTGGACCACGACTACATCGTGCGGGTCTTCGACCAGCGGCTGATCGACCGGCCGGTCGACGTCGGTGGCAGGGAACGCCGATTGCGCCTGCTCTACATGCAGTTCCTGCCCGGCGGCACGCTGTTGAGCGTGCTGCGCTGGGTCCGCGCCACCCCGCCGGAGCAGCGCAGCGGGCAACTGCTGCTGGACGCGGTCGACGCGGCCATGGAGGAGAAGGGTGAGATCCGCCCCACCGACTCCAGCGTGCGCGCCGAGATCGCCGCGCTGTCCTGGCCGGACACGGTGGCCTGGCTGGGCTGCCGGCTCGCGGAGGCGCTGGCGTACGCCGACGCGCACGGGGTGCTGCACCGCGACGTGAAACCGGCCAACGTGCTGCTCACCGCGGAGGCGGTGCCGAAACTGGCCGACTTCAACATCAGCTTCAGCAAACATCTCGCCGATTCGAATCCGGTGGCGTACTTCGGCGGTTCGCTGTCGTACATGTCGCCGGAGCAGCTCGAGGCGTGCCATCCCGGCCTCGACCGCACCGCCGAGGACCTCGACACCCGCGCCGATCTGTACTCGCTCGGGGTGGTGCTGTGGGAACTGCTCACCGGCGCGAAGCCGTTCGCCGACGACACCACCGCCGGCGAGGACCAGGGCGACGCCACGGTCCTGGCCGCGTTGCTGGATCGCCGCCGTGGCGGCGTGGACGCCGAAGCGCTGCAACAGCTTCCGGCCGACTGCCCGGCCGCGCTGCGCCGGGTATTGCTGACCTGTCTCGAACCGGACCGCGACCGCCGCTGGGCCGGCGGCTCCGAACTGGCCGCCCAGTTGCAGCTGTGCCTGGACCGGCGGGCCCGCGAGCTGGTCGACCCGCTGCCCGACAGCACGCGAATGCGGTTGCGGGCCTGGATGATTCCGTTGATCGTGCTGGCCATCGGGGTACCGAACATGGTGGCGTCGCTGTTCAACATCCAGCACAATCGGTCACTGATCGTGGACCGGCTCAGTCAGCCGGCGCACCACGCGTTCGAGATCGTCACCTTCATCGTCAACGTGGTGTTCTTCCCGCTGGGGTTCGCCTTGCTGGTCTATCTGTCGCGGCATCTGCTGGTCGTTCCGCGCGGGCTGCGCCGCGGCCGGACCTTCGACCAGCACACGCTGGACCGGGCCCGGTGGCAGGCCCTGCTGCTCGGCGACCGGGTGGTGCTCGTCGTGTTCGCGCTGTGGGCGCTGGCGGCGGTCACCTTCCCGGTCGCCCTGCAGGTGAGCACCGGGGAGGTGACCGGGCCGATGGTGGCCCACTTCCTGGCCTCGCTGCTGGTGTGCGGCGCGATGGCGGTGACCTACCCGTTCTTCCCGGTCGTGTTCTATCTGGTGCGCTGCATCTATCCGATGTTCCTGCGGGAGGGCGAACTCGACCCCGCCGACGCCGCACAATTGCGTGGCCTCGGCCGCCGCTGCACCGCCTACCTCGCGGTCGCCGCCTCGGTGCCGCTGCTGGCCGTGGCGGGCGTGACATTGCTTCCGCCGGAGGACATTCCGCACGTGATCGTCTCGGTGCGGGTGTTGTGCATCGGCGCCATCGCCGCGTTCGTCGGCGCCTATCTGATGTTCCGCGCGCTGGAGACCGATCTGCGTGCGCTGGAACGGGTGGTGGACCCCGCTGCCGCGCAACAACATTCGACTTCGTCGCAGCGCCGCTGAGCTGTCGCGCTCAGTGCCAGCGCCACTGCGTGACCTCCGGGATGTCCTCGCCGTGGCGGCGGGTCCAGTCCCGGGCGGCCAGCCGGGCGTCGGTCATGTCCTGCCGCAGTCCGGCCGCCGTCTCGCGCAGCTCCGGCACCAGGTCCACCACATCCCGCACCAGATGGTAGCGGTCCATGTTGTTGAGCATGACCATGTCGAAAGGTGTTGTCGTGGTGCCGTTCTCCTGATAGCCGCGCACGTGCATGCCGGCGTGGTTCGTGCGGCGGTAGGTGAGCCGATGGATCAGCCACGGATAGCCGTGGAAGGCGAACAGGATCGGCCGGTCCCGGGTGAACAGCGTGTCGAATTCGGAATCGGGCAGTCCGTGCGGATGCTGGTCGCGCGGTTGCAGCCGCATCAGATCGACCACGTTCACCACGCGAATGCGCAACTGCGGCAGGCGTTCCCGCAGGATCGACGTGGCCGCGAGCGTTTCCAGCGTCGGTACGTCGCCGGCGCAGGCCAGCACGATGTCCGGTGTGCTGCCCGGATCGTCGTTGTGGCCGGCCCACTGCCAGATCCCGATGCCGCGCGCGCAGTGCGTCGCGGCCTCGTCCGCCGACAGCCAATCCGGTTGTGGCTGTTTGCCCGCCACCACCACATTGACGTAGTGCCGTGAGCGCAGGCAGTGGTCGTACACCGACAGCAGGGTGTTGGCGTCCGGCGGCAGGTACACCCGGACGATCTCGGGTTTCTTGTTCAGCACCACGTCGAGGAAGCCCGGATCCTGATGGGTGAAGCCGTTGTGGTCCTGCCGCCAGACATGTGACGAGAGCAGATAGTTCAGGCTGGCCAGCGGTCGCCGCCACGGCACCCGGCTGCTCGCGTCCAGCCATTTCGCATGCTGGTTGAACATCGCGTCGACGATGTGGATGAACGCCTCGTAACAGGTGAACACGCCGTGCCGGCCGGTCAGCAGATAACCCTCCAGCAGGCCCTGGCACATGTGCTCGGACAGCACCTCGATCACGCGGCCGGCGCGGTCCAGATGCTCGTCGTACTCGCCGATCTGCGCCTGCCAGTCGCGGCCGGTGACCGTCAGGATGTCCTGCAGCCGGTTGCTGGCCAGCTCGTCGGGGGCGAAGGTGAGGAAGTTGTCCGGATTGGCGGCGGTCACGTCGCGCAGGAAGCCACCGAGCACCCGCGTCGCCTCGTGCGTCGTCGCGCCCGGCGCCGGCACCTCGACCGCGTAATCGGGCCAATCCGGCAACCGCAGATCGCGCAGCACCGTGCCGCCGTTGGCGACCGGGTTGGCGCTCATCCGGCGATCGCCCGGCGGGACCAGCCGCAGCAACTGCGGGAGCGGATGCCCGATCGGGTCGAACAACTCCTGCGGGCGATAGGACTGCAACCACTGTTCCAGCACCGTGCGGTGCCCCGCGTCGGCGCGCGCGGCGGACAGCGGCACCTGATGCGCGCGGAAAGTCCCCTCGACCGCCTCGCCGTCCACGATCGGCGGGCAGGTCCAGCCCTTCGGCGTGCGCAGCACGATCATCGGCCAGGCCGGCCGCTGGTCGTCGTGGCGCAGCCGTGCGGCGTGCTGGATCTCCGCAATCCGGTCCAGGGCGGTGTCCAGCGCCGTCGCCATGGCCTGGTGCACCGCGGTCGGATCGCTGCCGCCGACCACGACCGGGTCGTAACCGTTGCCGCGCAACAACGCCAGCAACTCGGATTCGGGAATGCGGGCCAGCACGGTCGGATTCGCGATCTTGTATTGGTTGAGCGCGAGAATCGGCAGCACCGCGCCGTCACGGGCCGGGCTGAGGAATTTGTTGCCGTGCCAGCTCGCCGCCAGCGGTCCGGTCTCGGCCTCACCGTCGCCGATCACGCAGAACACCGTGAGATCCGGATTGTCCAGGGCGGCGCCGTAGGCGTGCAGCAGCGAATACCCCAGCTCACCGCCCTCGTGGAACGAGCCGGGGGTCTCCGGCGCGCAGTGACTGGGCACGCCGCCGGGGAAGGAGAACTGGTGGAACAACTCCCGCATACCCCGCGCGTCCTGGGAGATGGCGCTGTACAACTCCGAATACGTGCCCTCCAGCCAGGCGCACGCATTCGGTCCTGGCCCGCCGTGCCCGGGCCCGGCGACGAACACCGCGCGCAGATCGCGTTCCAGGATCGCCCGGTTGGCATGTGCCCACACCAGATTCAGCCCCGGTACGGTGCCGAAATGCCCGAGCAGCCGCGGCTTGATGTGTTCCGCGGCCAGCGGTTCGGTCAGCAGCGGGTTGGCCATCAGGTAGATCTGCCCGACCGACAGGTAGTTGGCGGCCCGCCACCAGGCATCGAGCGTCTCGAGCTCCTCGCGGTCCAGTGGACCGGGCAGGTCCGAGAGCTCGTAGCCCGGCGGCGCCACGGTCTCACCGCGGCCGGAGGTGACGTTGTCCGCCGAGGTGTCGCTGGTGGTGGTCACGACATGCACCTTTCGCTCATTGGGCTGGCCGGGCCGATATCGAGCGTTGCGCGGAGCGACGAATCACATCGGCTCGGACGTTATTGGCCGAACCACGTGCTGTCGATAGCTCGGCTCTAACGGTTGTGCGGCAGATGAGCCGGGGACCCCGGTCGGCGGCGGCAATGCCGCTCTACCCGGCTGCCTCCCGCTCATGCGGGGTACTCATCGAATACGGACGGAGGTGTGCGCGGTGTCGTGCGGCCACGATTCCGTGGCTCAGGTGCCGCGTACGCAGGTCCTGCCGCGGTGTGCGGCTCTGGTCCGACCTGCTTGTCGGCGTGATTCGATGGGTATGGACCGGAGTGGCGGCACTGCCTCGGCGAGGTCCGTGTGCCGCTCGGAATGCTCGCTCGCAGGCGGCTCCCGACGATTGTGAGGATACCGTGTCGTACGTCTGGATGTCCTTGTCGCAGTTGGCTGCTCGGGTACGGTCGGCGGTGGGAGATCGCCCCGGCCGGCTCGTACTGGGTGTCGCCGGTCCGCCAGGGGCGGGCAAGTCCACGTTCGCGGCGATGCTGCGGGACGAGATCGACCGGCAGGGCGGCGCACCGGTGGCGGGGGTGGCGCCGATGGACGGATTCCATTTCACCAATGCCGAACTGGCCGCACGTGGGCTCGCCGAACGCAAGGGCGCACCGGACACCTTCGACGTGGCCGGGTACGTGAACCGCTTGCGCGCCGCGCGGGACACCCCGACGGGCCGGGCATTGCGCTGGCCCGCCTACGACCGGGATCTGCACGAACCGGTACCGGACCGGATCGTTCTGGACGACCTGCGGATCGTGCTCACCGAGGGCAACTACCTGCTCCACGATCGCGCGGGCTGGGCGGATGTCCGGCCCTGCCTGGACGAGGTCTGGTACCTGGACGCCCCGGCGGAGCTGCGCACCGAGCGGCTGCTGGACCGGCATCGCCGCGGCGGCCGTGACGCGGAATCGGCCCGGGACAAGGTGACACGCACCGATCTCCCGAATGCCGAACTGGTCGCGCTGACCCGCGATCGTGCGGACTTGATACTGCATGCCGACGCCGCGAGATACCGGATCGTGGCTGCCGGCCGGCGCGGCTGAAAGAGCGCCGCGCATATGCCGACGGTGTGAGCTGTGCCCACGCCGCTCGCGTATGGCTGAGAAATCGGCTGCCGGCGCCGGCCACCACCGGCAATGCGGCCGCGAACCGCGGCGATCAGCGCGGCTGGGGTATCCGGTGCCGCATCCACTCCCGGGTGCCGAGATAGCGGCACGATGCCGAGGCGACCGTGGCGGCACTGCGCAATGCCTCCGGAAACTGTTGTCCCGCAACGAAATAGTGGCAGAAGGCGCCGTGCAGGATATCGCCGGCGCCGAGAGTGTCCATCGCGTCGACCTGGGGCATCACGAGTCGGCCCGCGCCGTCCGGGGCGCGGAACGGCATCGGTGCGGCGCCCCGGCTGATGGCCGCGTATCGCACACCCCGCCGACGCAGATGATCGAAGACCGCGTCCGGGTCGCCGCCGGTGCCGGGCGGTGCGAAGGCGGCCGAGCAGATCGCGACGGTGGTGAGTGGCAGCAGATCCGGATGCACCGGGCGCCAGCGTCCCGCATCGAGCACGACCGGTATCCCGGCCCGATGCGCGGCGGCGGCGAATCCCACCGCGAGTTCCGGATGGTGACCGTCGACGAGCAGTATCCGCGCCCGGTCCAGGGCGCCGAGCCGCGTGGGATCGAAGCGGGCGGAGATCTCCGCGCCGTCCATGGAGACGATCGTCCGGGTCGCCGCCCCGGTCGCGACCACGATCGAGGACACCGGCGGCGAGTGCGTCCCGGAGGGAGTCACATCGTGCGGGGTCACCCCGCACGATGTGAGGTCGTCACGGATCAGTCGCGCGAGTGGATGGGCGCCGAGCGCGGTGACCAGCGCCGGTGTCCGGCCGGACAGGTGCGCGTAGGTCACGGCGGCATTCGCCGCGGGCCCGCCCGCGCCGAGGAATTGGCCGGTGGCCTGGGTCTTGCTGTCCTCCGCGGGGTAGCTCGGGACGGCATAGGCGATGTCCAGCGTCGCCAGACCGGCGAACACCGCTGTCGCCACGGCGGATCAGTCCGCGGCGGCCAGCCGTCGCAGCGGCGGCTCGGTCGACGGGGGTACCCGGCGCTCCGGCAGTTCCGCCAGCAACGTGGTGGTCGCGGCCGCGATCGCCGCCACCGCCTTGTCGAAGGCGGGCTTGGTGGTGGACGACAGCCCGGACAGGCCACCGACCTTTCGTACGTACTGCTGAGCCGCGGCGTAGATCTCCTGCTCGGTGGCAGGGGGCTCGAGCCCGCGCAGGACGGTGATACTTCTGCACATGGCGCCGAGAGTAGCGCTCTGCGGCCACCTGCGTCAGCCGAGAACGAGCAGGTTCGAAATTATCGTGTTGTCAAACCGCCGACGCGATGCGGAGACCGAAAACCGTGCTCGAACAAGATCGATGAGACACAATCGGAGGATGGCTGCTGCCCGCGACGTGCCGACCCTGACCACGTTTCCGTACGAGGAGCTGGATCGGCGGGAGGACGA
Organism: Nocardia aurantia; assembly: GCF_009604425.1. Classification (GTDB taxonomy): domain Bacteria; phylum Actinomycetota; class Actinomycetes; order Mycobacteriales; family Mycobacteriaceae; genus Nocardia; species Nocardia aurantia. Next base: position 42,476 of record NZ_WEGI01000001.1, read on the forward strand.
CCACTGGTCCGGCGCGCAGGTATCCGACGACGAGCTGCGGGCGCTGTCCCTGGGCGCCTTCTACTCGGCGCGCTGGGACGCCTTCCACGACGCGCTGCTGCTCGGGCCCGAACGCCAGCACCCGCTCGGTGACCGGCGGGAGCTGGCCATCGACACGCTGACCGGCGCCTGGGGCATCACCGACGGCGCCCAGGCGATGGCATCGATGGAACAGTTGCTGGAGGGGATGCACGCGCCGCTCTACGAACTGGTGCATCCACTGGTGACGGCCTCGGTGAACTCGCCGGAACGGGACCGGTTCGGCGAACGCGCCGACCGGCACCGCGCCTTCCTGCGGCAGGTGGGCTCGTTCCGGGGGATGGACAATCCGGAGGCGCTGGTCCGCGACTACGACATCTGGTCGCAGGCGATCAAACTCGGGCTCACCGATCATCTGACCCAGCCGCTGCCCGCCGACATCGCCGCCTGGGATCTGGCCCGGGTGGTCGCCGTCGCCCGGATGGCCTTCACCGCCGGCTACCTGGACGCGGACGTGGCCTGGGAGTACGTCATGCGCGCCCTGCCGCCGGCCCAGAGCCGGTACCGCAACTGGCGGCAGTTCGGCGATTCCTATCTGACCGGCTGGACGTACTGGCAGGCGTGTGAGGATCTGGCCGAGCTGAAATCCGGCGGTCTCGACCGGCGGCTCGAGCTGTTGCGACTGTGGCAGCGGCCGACCAGCCCGTGGCGGCGGATCGGGCTGCGCAGCGGGGTGCACGCCACCGGCCGGGCCGAATAACCGGTAGCGCGCCGGTCAGTCCGGCAAGGAGCGCAGGATCCCGCGGCCGTACCGCTGGAACTGCGCGTCGTCGACCATGCCGAGGGAGTGCCGTTCCACCAGCAGATCCCATTCGGAGTACAACTGCGCCACCCCCGGATCGGGCACGGCGACCGCTCCTTCGGCGGAGGACCGCTGGATGGCGAAGTTGAGCGCGCCGACGACCCGGTCGGTGTCGGCCCGATCGGTCCCGGTGAAGTGCAGGGTCAGATTGCCGTCGAAGACGTCGATGCCGTAGTCGCCGCCGCTGCCCGGCGCCGAATCGTCGGTGGGCTGGGCGGAGATCAGGGCCGCGACCGGCATCTCGTAGGCGTGCCGGGCATCCACCCCGATCGGCACGAACAGCATGCGCTCGGTGGTGGCGGCCAGCACCCCGCGCCCGGCCGGGGGCGGGACGGTGTCGGAATCGGTGACCACCACGGCGGTCTCGAGGGCGAACTCGTCGGCGGCGACCAGCCGATGCAGCGCGGTGACGGCGGCCCGGGTGTCGCGCTGCGGGGCCATCCGCTTCACCGCCCGGTCGACGTCCGCGCGCAGCGGCCCGTTGCGGCCCCATTCCGGCGCGGGCGGCGTCAGGTCCGGCATGGACATGTCGATGCGCTGGGTCTCCAGGATCTGGGAGTTGAGTCGCTCCACGATGACCATCGCCGCCGGCACGTCGTGCTCGGCGATGAGGACCGGAAGTGGCGTCCGGTCGGCCGGGATGCCGGTCAGCACCGGTGTCGGGTATCGCAGGTAGATCTCGATGACGACGGCGTCGTCGGCGCGACGGTTCAGCCGGACCTTCAGCAGCTCGGACACCGGTACGTCGAGCACTCGCTCGCCGTCGGTGCCGGGCCGCAGCACGGTCAGCCGCCCGTCGCCGTGTCGCAGAATCGCTGTGGGTGTCCGTAGCTCGACTATGTCCATACCCCCTGCGCTCTTGTTGTGTTGTCGCTCACAATAGAACCCGCATGCCATGATTGAAGGGCACTCGGGTGGACAGAGGCAGCGTCTGTCCGGGTCGGACCCGGTGCGGGTCGGGAACCAGAAACAATCCCCGCCCGTTCACCTCTTGAACTGCATCAGCTGCCGAACTGCGCGATGTATCGAGTAGACCGTACGCGGTAACGTGGCTTGTCCGCATCCTTTTCCGTCGCAGTCGGCGGGAATCGAGCGAACGAGTACCGAACCGCTGCACGTTCACCCCGATCGCACGCATAGTAGGCACGCACCCCCGGAAGTCACCGGAAAGGACTGGCCCGCCGGCCGACGCTCTATGAACCGCAAGACAGTGTTTCGCAACCTGGCCATAGTCGCGGGCATTCTGCTCGTGATCTATCTGGTCAGCTATTTCAGCAACGACACGCGCGGCTGGAAGAACGTCGATACATCGGTGGCGCTCAGCCAGCTGCAGGACAAGCCCAACGTCAAGCAGGTCCAGATCGATGACAAGGAACAGCAGCTGCGCATCACCCTGAACAAGGGCACCGATGCGACCGGCGGCTCGTCCCAGATCATCGCCAAGTACCCGGGCGGCAGCGAGGTCGCCGCCACGGTGCTCAAGAACGTGCAGGACTCCGGGGCGCCCTACAACACCACCGTCAAGCAGGACAGCTGGTTCACCCAGGTGCTGCTGTTCGTGCTGCCGATGGTGATCCTGCTCGGCCTGTTCGTCTTCGTGATGGCGCGCATGCAGGGCGGTGGCCGCGGCGGCATGATGGGCTTCGGCAAGTCCCGGGCCAAACAGCTGACCAAGGACATGCCCAAGACCACGTTCGGGGACGTGGCCGGCGCCGACGAGGCGGTCGAGGAGCTCTACGAGATCAAGGACTTCCTGCAGAATCCGGCCCGCTACCAGGCGCTGGGCGCGAAGATCCCGAAGGGCGTGCTGCTGTACGGCCCCCCCGGTACCGGTAAGACGCTGCTCGCGCGCGCCGTGGCCGGCGAGGCGGGTGTGCCGTTCTTCACCATCTCCGGTTCGGACTTCGTCGAGATGTTCGTCGGTGTCGGCGCCTCCCGAGTGCGCGACCTGTTCGATCAGGCCAAGCAGAACAGCCCCTGCATCATCTTCGTCGACGAGATCGACGCGGTCGGCCGCCAGCGCGGCGCGGGCCTCGGCGGCGGTCACGACGAGCGCGAGCAGACGCTGAACCAGTTGCTGGTCGAGATGGACGGCTTCGGCGACCGCACCGGTGTGATCATCATCGCTGCCACCAACCGCCCCGACATCCTGGACCCGGCGCTGCTGCGCCCGGGCCGCTTCGACCGGCAGATCCCGGTCAGCAATCCGGACCTGGCCGGTCGCCGCGCCATCCTGCGGGTGCATTCGCAGGGCAAGCCGATCGCGACCGACGCCGATCTGGACGGGCTGGCCAAGCGCACGGTCGGCATGTCCGGCGCCGATCTGGCCAACGTCATCAACGAGGCGGCGCTGCTGACCGCCCGCGAGCACGGCAACGTGATCACGGGCGCCTCCCTGGAGGAGTCGGTCGACCGGGTTATCGGCGGCCCGCGCCGCAAGAGCCGCATCATCAGCGAGCACGAGAAGAAGATCACCGCGTATCACGAGGGCGGTCACACCCTGGCCGCGTGGGCGATGCCCGATATCGAGCCGGTCTACAAGGTCACGATCCTGGCCCGCGGCCGCACCGGCGGCCACGCCATGACCGTCCCCGAGGACGACAAGGGCTTGATGACCCGCTCGGAGATGATCGCCCGGCTGGTCATGGCGATGGGCGGCCGCGCCGCCGAGGAGCTGGTTTTCCACGAGCCGACCACCGGCGCCTCCTCCGATATCGACCAGGCCACCAAGATCGCTCGCGCGATGGTCACCGAATACGGCATGAGCGCGCGACTGGGCGCGGTCCGCTACGGCCAGGAGCAGGGCGACCCGTTCCTGGGCCGGTCGATGGGCACGGGTTCGGACTATTCGCACGAGGTCGCCCGCGAGATCGACGAGGAGGTGCGCAACCTCATCGAGGCCGCGCACACCGAGGCGTGGGCGATCCTCAACGAGTACCGCGACGAGCTGGACTCGCTGGCCACCGCGCTGCTCGAACGGGAGACGCTGCACCGCAAGGAACTCGAGGGTGTGCTGTCCACGGTCGAGAAGCGGGCGCGGATCACCGCGTTCAACGATTTCGGCGAGCGCACCCCGTCGGACCGCCCGCCGGTGAAGACGCCCCGGGAACTCGCCGCCGAGCGCGGCGAGCCGTGGCCGCCGGAGGGCCAGACCCCCGTTCCCGCCACCGCACCGGTCCCGGTCGGGCACGGCGACGGCGGCCGGCAGCCGGCCTTCGGCTATCCGGTGCCCGCACCGCAGACCCAGCAGCCGTATCCGGCGCCCGGCGCCACGCAGACGTATCCGCGTCCGGGCGGCACCCACGGCTCGCGGCCGGACTACGGCGCCCCGGCCGGTTGGTCGGCGCCGGGCTGGCCGCCCGCCGAGGAGGCCGAGGGCGGGCAGTCGGGTAACGCCGGTGGTCCGCCGCCGGGGTACGGCGGTCAGGGATATCCGGGTGGTCAGCCCTCCGCGGGCTGGGCGCCGGCCGGTGGCGCCCGCTACGGTCGCGGCTGGAGCCGCCCGGATCAGGACCAGTCCGGCCGGCCCGCGCCGAACGGAGATGGTGAGTCGAACGACTGGGACGGTCCGAACGGCCGCCACTGAGCGGCTGCGGTTACGCTCGAAGGTCGGGGTGCCGAGAGATTGCCGGTACCCGGGATTTTTGGAGGTTCTCGAGTGTCGGTCAACAACCGTGTCGTTTCCGGGCCGATAGCGCTCGACAGCGGCCGCCCCTTCGATCAGGATCGAGCCGAGGCGGCGGTCCGGGAATTACTGATCGCCGTCGGCGAGGATCCGGATCGTCCGGGGCTGGTCGATACCCCCGCTCGGGTGGCACGGGCCTATCGCGAGGTGTTCGCCGGCCTGTACACCGAGCCGGACGCGGTGCTCAACACGACGTTCGACGAGGGACATCAGGAACTGGTGCTGGTCCGCGACATACCGATGTACTCGACCTGTGAACATCACCTGGTGTCGTTCCACGGGGTCGCGCACGTCGGGTACATCCCGGGCACGCACGGCCGGGTGACGGGTCTGTCGAAACTCGCCCGGCTGGTCGATCTCTACGCGAAGCGGCCGCAGGTGCAGGAGCGGCTCACCAGCCAGATCGCGGACGCGCTGATGCGCAAGCTGGACCCGCGTGGCGCGATCGTGGTGGTCGAGGCCGAACACCTCTGCATGGCGATGCGCGGCATCCGCAAGCCGGGCGCCAGCACCACCACCTCCGCGGTGCGCGGACTGCTGCAGACCAATGCGGCCTCGCGTGCCGAGGCGCTCGATCTCATTCTCCGCAAATAGGCGTCGCGACAGCCGGATACCGGCCGCGACAGGCAGAAACGGATAGGCAAAGATACTGCCCATGATCCCGCTGATCACGCCTCGCGCCGGACGGTCCTGTGTGGTCATGGGAGTCGTGAACGTGACCAGCGACTCCTTCTCCGACGGCGGCCGATACCTCGATCCGGTGCTGGCCGTCGAGCACGGTATCCGGCTGTACCGGGCGGGCGCCGACATCATCGACGTCGGCGGCGAGTCCACCCGGCCCGGTGCGGTGCGGGTGGATCCGGCGGCCGAGGCCGCCCGGGTGACCCCGGTGATCCGGGAACTGCATGCGGCCGGCGTGCCCACCAGCGTGGACACCATGCGGGCGAGCGTGGCCGCGGCCGCGATCGAGGCGGGTGTCTCGGTGGTCAACGATGTCTCCGGTGGCCGGGCCGACGCGGATATGGTCCGGGTCGTCGCCGACGCCCGGATCCCGTGGATCCTCATGCATTGGCGGGCGGCGGCCGACTACCGGCATCTCGGCCCGGCCGACCACTACGACGATGTGGTCGCCGAGGTGATCGAGGAACTGTCCGCGCAGGTGGACCTGGCGCTGGCGGCCGGGGTGCATCCGAGCGCGCTGGTCCTGGACCCGGGCCTGGGTTTCGCGAAGAACGCCGAGCACAACTGGACCCTGCTGCACGCCCTGCCGAGCCTGATCGAACAGGGGTTACCCGTGCTGGTCGGCGCGTCCCGGAAGCGTTTCCTGGGGTCGCTGCTGGCCGAGCCGGACGCCGCGGCGACCCCGCGCCCGGCCGACGGCCGCGAGGTGGCGACGGCGACCGTCTCGGCGCTCGCCGCGTGGCACGGCGCGTGGGGCGTCCGGGTGCACGACGTGCGCTCGACGCTGGACGCCCTCGCGGTCACGGATGCGTGGCGGCGCGGCGGCACCGAGCCGGCGGGCGAGTGGACGGGCGACCGCGCCCCGGCGGGTACGGGCGGCAGGGGTACGAGCGCGATCGACGCGGATCGACGGCGACAGGGAGTCAGGTGAATACCGATCGGATCGAACTGCGCGGCCTGCGCGCGTTCGGCTATCACGGCGTGTTCGATTACGAGCGCCGGGACGGCCAGGAATTCGTCGTCGATATCACCGTCTCGACGGATTTCGCGGCCGCCGCGGCCACCGACGATCTCGCCGCCACCATCGACTACGGCATGCTGGCCGAATTGGCGGTGCGTATCGTGCAGGGCCCGCCGCGCGACCTCATCGAGACCGTGGTGTCGGAGATCGCCGACGCCGTCCTGGCCGCGGACGCGCGCATCGCGGCCGCGGAGGTGACCGTGCACAAACCCTCGGCGCCGATTCCGCACACCTTCGCCGACGTCCGCGTGATCACCACCCGCGGCCGCGCCACCGAGGCGGGCTCGTGAGCCGCGCGGTGTTGTCGATCGGGTCGAATCTCGGCGATCGGCAGGCGCACCTGCGCGGTGTCGTCGACGCGTTCGCGCCGTGGCTGGTAGCGGTCTCGCCGGTCTACACCACCGCCCCCTGGGGCGGCGTGGAACAGGACGACTATCTGAATGCCGTTCTGGTCGTGGACGATCCGGATGCCGGGCCGTGGGAGTGGTTGCGCCGGGGCCAGGAGCTGGAGCAGTCCGCGCACCGGGTCCGCGAGGTGCGCTGGGGCGCCCGGACCCTGGACGTCGACGTGATCACCTGTGCCACCGCGGATCTCGCGGGCGGTCCGGCGACGCCGGTCCACAGCGCCGATCCGGCGCTGATCCTGCCGCATCCGCAGGCCTGGCACCGCGCGTTCGTCCTGGTTCCGTGGCTGGCGGCGGAGCCGGACGCCGTGCTCGAGGTGGACGGCCGGCCCCGGCCGGTGCGGGAGTTGCTGGCCGCACTCGACCCCGCCGAACGGGACGGGGTGCGGCGTACCGAACTGACGCTGGGGGCGGTCTCGCGGTGAACGTCATGAAACCGACGCGGGCGCTGGACCTGACGGCGAACGTGCTGATCGCCGCGGTCGTCGCGTGGATCGCCACCCGATGGGCGTACTCGACGTTCCCGCCGATCAGCGTGATCGCGGGCGCCTCGCTGTATCCGGTCGCCGCCCTGGAAGCGGTGCTGGGCTTCGTGATCCGCGCGCGGGTCGGCGACGAGCGCATCGGCGACGGTCCCCGGCAGCTGCATCCGATCACCGTGGCCCGGGCGGTGGCACTGGCGAAGGCGTCCGCGCAGGTCGGGTCGCTGGCGGGCGGGGTGTGGCTGGGTTTCCTGGTGTGGGTGTATCCGCAGCGGTCCAGTCTGCACGCGGCGTCGTCCGACACCCCCGGCGCGATCGTCGGACTGATCGCGGGCGCGGCGCTGGTGGCGGCCGCGTTGTGGCTGGAGTATTGCTGTCGCGCGCCCAGCGAGCCACCGGACGAATCCGCTACCGCATAGTTATCGATGCCTTCCTAGTCAACCGATCAGAAACGAGCCGGATTCAGCTGAGCAGGCTACCCTTGCGGGCATGGCTCCACCCTCCCGTAGCAGTGCTTCCCGGCAGTCCCGGGGAGACACGGGGAAACTCGTTCTCGGACTTTTGATTCTGCTCGGTCTGATTGCCAGTGTGTTCCTGATCTTCAGCAACAACCTGCAGTTGGTACGGATCGGATTGGTGGCCGCACTGTGGGCGGCCGTGATCGGCGCGATCGCCGCGACGAGGTATCGCCGCGAGTCGGCCGACGACCGGGCCAAGGCACGTGACCTGCAGAAGGTCTATCAGTTGCAGCTGGAACGCGAGATCAGCGCGCGGCGTGAATTCGAGCACGACGTCGAATCCCGGGTCCGTGAGGAGGTCGGCGCCGAGTCGGAGGAACTCGCCGCCCTGCGCGCCGAACTCGTGGTCCTGCGGGAGAACCTGCAGCGGCTGTTCGACGGTGTACAGCCGGCTCACCGGCCCGCCCTGCACGCGGACGCGTTCCGGATCCAGGAATTGACGAGCGCGTCGTCGGCGAACGATAACCACACGGAAACCGACTGGGATCCCTGGAATGCGCCGCCGATGTCGCCGATCTCGATGACGCCGATCTTCGAGCCCGATCACCCCGAGCCGCCCGCGTTCGCCAGCCCCTTCGACGATCCGGTGACCGCCGAGACGTCGATCGTGCCGCCGGAGCAGATCGCGCCCGAGGCGCCGGCCGACCCGCATCCCTCCGACATCTCCTTCGCGGCCTTCCTCGACTCGCACGCGTCGGAGACCTTCGCGAGCTTCGACGCCTATCGGTCCGCGACCTTCGATCCGTTCGACCCGCTCGAGGGGTTGGGCCCGTCCCGTCCGGTGGTCGAGCCGCTGCGGCGCCCGGAACCCCGCGAGGAGCGGGACTTCCGGAAGGAATCGCGCTGGGGCGACACCGCCGAGAACGGTGCGACCTGGGCCGGTGACCTGTCACGCGACGACACGGGCCCGGCGCGGAACACGGCTCGGCCCCACGATGATCCGACCGTGAATCCGGCACGGAACGCGGCCTGGGAACCGGGTGATGCGAATCCGCTCGGGGACACCGCGGGAAGTCCGGCCTGGTCCGGTGACAGCGCGCGGGACGGCCGCCGGCCGGAGAACATCGGCGAAGCCTGGGATGCCACGGTGACCGAGCCCGCCCGGCCGATCGAAGCGCCGCGCGGCGGGGCGATCTGGGATCGCGGCGCGACCCGGGAGCCGAGCGTGGCCCCGGACGCCGAACCGGCCCGTGACGAACCGGCCCCGGCCGCACCACCGATGCCCCGGGAACCGTCGGCCGAACCCGCGGCCACCGCCTGGCACGACCTCCGGGACGAGAGCTCGCCGACCCGTTCGCCGGCCCCCTCGAACCAGGCCGCTCCGGGCACACCGATCGGCACGCCCGGGGCCAGGCGCCGCCGCCGCGGCGCGGAGGACAGCACCCACCGCCTCTCGGTCGCCGAGATCATGGCCAACCTCCGGTCGGAGCAGGACGACGACACCAAACGGTGAGGCCTGGTTCAGGCCGCTGATCGTCGCGGAGAGGCCGGGCGTTCGTGAGGCGAACATCACGGTGCCCGTGCTGGCCGTGCGCGCGGCCGCACGCCTATCCTCGACTCGGTAAGTCCGGTACCTGCGCATTCGCGGGACTGGAACTGTGTCGCAGCATCATTCCGAGAGGACATCGGTGACCTCCAGTCACTTTGCGCCTGCACGATTGACGGTGGGAATCGTCTCGGCGGGACGCGTGGGTTCGGCGCTGGGCGCCGCGCTGGAGCGGGCCGGCCATGTGGTGTTCGGGGTGTCCGCGATATCCGACGCCTCGGTGCGCCGGGCGCGCACCCGGCTGCCCGAGTCGCGGATCCTGCCCGCCGAGGAGGTGGCCGCGCGCAGCGAGTTGCTGGTCCTGGCCGTGCCGGACGCCGAACTCGCCGGCCTGGTATCCGGGCTGGCCACCGCCGCCGTGGTCCGCCCCGGCACGATCGTGGCGCACACCTCCGGCGCCAACGGGATCACCGTCCTCGCCCCGCTGACCGAACTCGGCGCGTTGCCGCTGGCCGTCCATCCGGCCATGACGTTCACCGGTCACGACGAGGACCTCACTCGCCTCGGCAACGCCTGTTTCGGGATCACCGCCGCCGACGAGATCGGCTACGCGATCGCGCAGTCCCTGGTCATCGAGATGGGTGGGGAGCCGGTGCGGGTCTCCGAGGAACACCGCACGCTGTATCACGCCGCGCTCGCCCACGGCAGTAATCACCTGGTCACGCTGATCGTGGACGCGGTCGCCGCGCTGCGGTCCGCGCTCGTGGGACCGGGCCTGCTGGGGCAGCCGCTGGTCGACGGGCAACCCGGCGGCCTGCCCGAGCGGATGCTCGCGCCGCTGGCCTCGGCCGCGCTGGACAACGCGCTGCGCCGCGGCCCGTCGGCCCTGACCGGGCCGGTGGCGCGCGGTGACGTCGCCGCGGTGTCCGCGCACCTGGACGCCCTCACCACCCTCGATCCCCGGCTGGCCGCCGGCTACCGCGCGCTGTCGCTGCGCACGGCCGAGCTGGCCGGGTCCGATCCCGACCTCATCGACCTGCTGGAGGACCGTTGACGGCCGACCCTGTCACCCTGCGCGCGAGCTATCGCCCGGGCGAACTGACCGTGCTGCACGATCCGGCCCGGCTCGCCGCCGTGTCGAACGCGCTGCGCGCGGTGGGCCGCACGGTGGCGCTGGTGCCGACCATGGGCGCCCTGCACGACGGGCACCTGGAACTGGTCCGCCGCGCCAAGCGCACCAACCAGGTGGTGATCGTCTCGATCTTCGTGAACCCGCTGCAGTTCGGCGCGAACGAGGATCTCGGCAGGTATCCGCGCACCCTCGAGGCCGATGTGGATCTGCTGCGCGGCGAGGGCGTGGAGCTGGTTTTCGCGCCCAGCCCGGCCGGCATGTATCCGGACGGCCCGCGGACCACCATCGAGCCCGGTCCGCTCGGCGCCGAACTGGAGGGCGCGGTCCGGCCCGGCCATTTCGCCGGGGTGCTGACCGTCGTCGCGAAACTGCTCCAGATCGCCCGCCCGCACGAGGCGTTCTTCGGCGAGAAGGACTATCAGCAGCTGACGCTGATCCGGCAGCTGGTCCGCGACCTGAACTTCGACGTGAAGATCGTGCCGGTGGCCACGGTCCGCGAGCGCGACGGGCTGGCGATGTCCTCGCGCAACAGATTCCTGGATCCGGCGCAGCGGGAGCTGGCGGCGACGTTGTCGGCGGCGCTGGCCGCGGGCCGGCACGCCGCCGGGCTCGGACCGGAGGCGGTGGTCGCCGCCGCGCGGGCCGTGCTCGATCAGGCGCCCGGGATCGGCGTCGACTACCTGGAACTGCGCGCCGCCGATCTGGGCCCGGTCGGCGCGCCGGGCTGGAGCGGCAACGCCCGGTTGCTGGTCGCCGCGCGGGTCGGCGCCACCCGGCTCATCGACAATCTGTCCGTGACGGTCGGGGTGTCGGCCGACGGCCATCCCACGACCCCGGCCTGACCGGCCGTTCCGTATCGAGAGAGGCGACGACGTTGTTGCGCACCATGATGAAGTCCAAGATCCACCGCGCCACGGTCACCCACGCCGACCTGCACTACGTCGGCTCGGTGACGGTGGATCCGGATCTGATGGCGGCCGCCGATCTGCTCGAGGGCGAGCAGGTCTGCATCGTCGACATCGACAACGGCGCCCGGCTCGAGACCTACGTGATCGCCGGTGAGCCCGGCTCCGGCGTGATCGGAATCAACGGCGCCGCAGCACATCTCGTACATCCCGGCGATCTGGTCATCCTGATCGCGTACGGCATGATGGACGAGGCCGAGGTGCGCGAATACGCGCCGCGGGTGGTGTTCGTCGACGAGCGCAACCGCCCGGTGGATCTGGGCACCGACCCGGCGCACGCGCCGGACGGCTCCGGGCTGTCCTCGCCCCGCTCGCTGACCGTCGCCTGATCCGCGGGCGAGGCGCGACGCCATGCTGCTGACCATCGACGTCCGGACGACGAGCATCAACCTCGGCGTCTTCACCGGCAGCGGATCGCACGCGAAACTGGCCCGCACCTGGCGGGTGCACACCAACCCACTGCTCACCGCCGACGAGTTCGCGATGCAGGTGCGCGGGCTGCTCGGCGAGCGGCTGGACCAGGTGGTCGGGGTCGCCGCGTTGTCGACGGTGCCACCGGTCCTGCGCGAACTGCGCACGATGCTGGGCCGCTACTGGGCCGAGGTGCCGCACGTCCTGGTGGAACCCGGTGTGCGGACCGGGATTCCGTTGCTGGTCGACAATCCCAAGGAGGTCGGCGCCGACCGGATCGTCAACTGCCTGGCGGCGTACCAGCGGTTCCACTCGGCGGCGATCGTGGTCGATTTCGGCGTCGCGACCTGTGTGGACGTGGTGTCGTCGAAGGGCGAATTCCTCGGCGGCAGCATCGCGGCCGGCGTGGAGATGGCGACCGAGGCGCTGGTGTCGAACACCGCGTTGCGCCGCGCGGAACTGGCCCGGCCGCGGTCGGTGGTGGGCAAGAACAGCATGGAGTGCCTGCAGTCCGGCGCGATCTTCGGCTTCGCCGGGCTGGTCGACGGGCTGATCGATCGCATCCGGGACGAGCTGGACGCGGTGGTCGGCGACGACGTCGCGGTGGTGGCGACCGGCGCGGCCGCGCCGCTGATCGTGCCCGAATCGGAGACCATCGAACATCACGAACCGCATCTGACGCTGGACGGCCTGCGCCTGGTCTACGAGCGCAATCAGCAGCAGCGACGCCGTTGACCGGCTCCGGTGTCGGATTCGCCACAGGGGTATCGGCACGCCGCCGTGGATACTGCTAAGCTCGCATCCGTGTTCAAGCGCATGATCTCCCAGGAGTGTTGTCGAGGCTGATTCGCCTCGGCCGATGTCGGGGCTTCGTATCTGCCCCGGTCGTCCACTTCTCCTGGAGATTCGCTCATGCGTTCTTCTGTTTCTTCCGCTCGTTCCGTCACCGTGACCGCACCCCCGTTGGTGGCCGGTACCCCCTTGGTGCGTGCGCGCCCGCTGCCGTCGGATGTCGTCGATCGACCCGTGGCCTCGGCGCTGCCCACCCGGTTGCGGCCGGCCGATCTGCTGCGGCTCACCGACGAGGGCGCCGAGGATGTGCTGGCCGGCCGGTACGACCATCTGCTGCCCGCCGGTGGGGCCTGGCCCACGGCGAACCGGTGGGCCACGCGGCTGCAGTCCGACGACGAGGTCGACGTCTGGCTGATCAGCTGGGTGCCGGACAAATCCACCGAATTGCACGACCATGCCGGTTCGCTCGGAGCGCTCACCGTACTCGGTGGCGCATTGTCGGAATTCCGTTGGAATGGAAGGGAATTGCGACAGCGGACGTTGTCCGCCGGCGACCAGGCCTCGTTTCCGCTGGGGTGGGTGCACGACGTGGTGCGCGCCCCCGACCAGCTCGCGGGCCCGGGTGGGCCGCAGGACCCGACCCTGTCGGTACACGCCTACTCGCCGCCGCTGACCGCCATGTCCTATTACGAGATCACCGGCCACGGGTCGCTGCGGCGGACCCGGACAGTGCTCACCGATCAGCCCGAAGGCGATGTGAAATGACCCACCTGACCATCGATCGCATGCTGGAGAACGCCCGGGCACAACTGCGCCGGATCTACTCGTTCGAATTGCCGCAGGCGGTCGCCCGCGGCGCGCTGCTGGTCGATATTCGGCCGCAGGCACAGCGCGTCAAGGAAGGCACGCTGCCGGGCGCGCTGGTGATCGAGCGGAATGTCCTGGAATGGCGGCTGGATCCGACCAGTTCGGCCCGGTTGTCGCTGGCCACCGACCACGAGGTGGAATGGATCGTGGTCTGCTCCGAGGGCTATACCTCGAGCCTGGCCGCGGCGGCCCTGCAACAACTGGGCCTGCATCGTTCCACCGATCTCGTCGGCGGCTATCAGGCATTGAAGGCGGCCGGCCTGTTGTCGGTCGCGGCGCGGTCGCCGCATTTCGCGCGCGAGGTCAACACGCTGGCTTCGCTGTAAATTCGTACCCGAAGCGATACGGAGTCGTTACCGGTTCGGCCGCGCTCGCCCGCGCATAAATGGGTTTCGGGCGCAGGATAGGCTGGTTCTCCGTGAGCAACGCGAACCCCCCTTCGTCCGGTCGAGACCGGGACGGCGTACCTGCCGGGCAATCCCGTCCTGCCGCAGCGGAAGTCGAGCTGCCCGAGCAGATGCGGATTCGCCGGGAGAAGCGGGAGCGGTTGCTGGAGTCCGGCGGCGAGGCATATCCCGTGGTGGTGCCGCGCACGCACACGCTGGCGGAAATTCGGGCCGCCTATCCGGAGCTCGCGGCGGATACCCGGACCGGCCTGGAGGCCGGCGTCGCGGGCCGCATCATATTCATGCGCAATACCGGCAAGTTGTGTTTCGCGACTCTGCAGGAGGGCGACGGCACCCAGTTGCAGGCGATGATCAGCCTCGCCGGTGTCGGGCCCGATCGGCTGGCCGCCTGGAAGGCCGATGTCGACCTCGGTGACTTCGTATTCGTGCACGGTGAGGTGATCACCTCCCGCACCGGCGAATTGAGCGTCATGGCCGACTCGTGGTCGATGGCCGCGAAGGCGTTGCGCCCGTTGCCGGTGGCCTTCAAGGAGATGAACGAGGAGGCACGGGTCCGGCAACGCTATGTGGACCTGATCGTGCGGCCGGAGGCGCGGGAAATGGCGCGCACCCGGGTGGCGGTGGTGCGGGCATTGCGTAATGCGTTGGAGCGCAGAGGTTTCCTGGAAGTGGAGACCCCGATGCTGCAGACGCTGCACGGCGGCGCCGCGGCCCGGCCGTTCGTCACCCATTCCAATGCGCTCGACATCGATCTGTACCTGCGTATCGCGCCGGAGCTGTTCCTGAAGCGCTGTGTGGTCGGTGGTATCGAGAAGGTCTTCGAGATCAACCGGAACTTCCGCAACGAGGGCGCGGACTCCACACATTCGCCGGAGTTCGCCATGTTGGAAACATACGAGGCGTATGGCACCTACGACGATTCCGCGCGGATGATGCGTGAATTGATCCAGGAGGTTGCCCGCGAGGCGTACGGAACACTCGTGGTCACGCTGGCGGACGGGACCGAATACGACTTGGGCGGCGAGTGGACGACGGTGGAGATGTACCCGTCGCTGTCCGATGCGCTCGGTGTGCAGGTCACCCCCGAAACGACGGTGCCGGAATTGCTGTCGCTGGCCGATCGGGTGGGTCTGGAAATTCCCGAGGGCAAGGGCTACGGCCACGGCAAACTGGTCGAGGAACTGTGGGAGCACAGCTACGGTGACAAGCTCTACGCGCCGACTTTCGTGCGCGACTTCCCGGTGGAGACGTCACCGTTGACCCGGCAGCATCGCGACAAGCCGGGCGTCACCGAGAAGTGGGATCTGTACGTGCGCGGCTTCGAGTTGGCCACCGGCTATTCGGAACTGGTCGATCCCGTGATTCAGCGCGAGCGGTTCATGGATCAGGCGAGATTGGCCGCGGCGGGCGACGACGAGGCGATGCGCCTGGACGAGGACTTCCTCGCCGCGATGGAACAGGGCATGCCGCCGACGACCGGTACCGGTATGGGAATCGATCGCTTGCTGATGGCGTTGACCGGGCACGGAATCCGGGAAACGATACTGTTCCCAATTGTGCGTCCGGCGGCACGCTGACAGTCACTTGAATCGAAAGTCGAATCTTCGTGTTGGAAATCTCGGAATTCGAGGTATTCTCAACTCGGGTATCGGCCCCGGTTAGCGGGTCGCACGATTTCGAGAGGACGTTCATCTCATGGCAAAGAAGGTCACCGTTAGCCTGATCGACGATGTCGACGGTGAGTCCATCGCGGACGAGACCGTCGAGTTCGCGATCGACGGTGTGTCGTACGAGATCGACCTGTCCGCGGCAAATGCGGCAAAGCTTCGCGACGGGCTGGAGGAGTGGGTGTCCAACGCGCGCCGGGTCAGCGGCCGGCGTCGCAGCAAGCCGGCCGGCACCGGCACCGGAGCGCCCAAGAGCCGGGTGTCGATGGATCGCGAACAGAGCGCCGCAATTCGCGAATGGGCGCGCCGTAAGGGACACAAGGTCTCCGCGCGCGGCCGTATCTCGGCGGACATTACCGAGGCTTACAACAAGGAGGTCGGCCGCAGCTAGCGGCTTTCCGCCGCTACCGCCCGGAGGAATCGTGGTGACCCGGGCGGTGGCGGTAATTTCATTCCCTTTCCGCATAACCGGGGCATGTGTCCTCCGGTCGCACAAGGGGTGCGATCTTGCTCGGCGTGGGGTCGCGCGGCACCATGGAAACCGTGCGCACACGTCGCTGGGTCGGGCAGCCTGAGGTAACGCTGTAGTGACCGCCTTCCATGGATCATTCCTCCGATTCACCGACGACACGGGCAGGCCGCAGGAACTGGTGCTCTCTCCGGATCGGCAGCGCCTGACCATCGGGCGCTCCCCGCAGGCCGACGTCACGCTGTCCTGGGACGCCGAGGTCTCCCGGTTGCACGCGGCGATCGAATATCTGGGCGCGCACTGGACCATCGTCGACGACGGTCTGTCCCGCAACGGCACCTTCGTCAACGGCGAACGGCTGGTCGGCCGGCGCCGGCTGGTGGCCGGCGACCGGATCCGGGTCGGCACCTCGATGATGTCGTTCCACGATTTCAGCGGCGTGGTGGACGACGCGACCCGTACGTCCTCCGGCTCGTTGCCCACCCTGCGCTCGCTCACCGATACCCAGCGCGCGGTCCTGATCGCGCTGTGCCGCCCGTACAAGAACAACGCCGGGTTCGCGACCCCCGCCTCCAACCAGCAGATCGCCAGCGAGCTGTTCCTCAGCGTGGACGCCATCAAGACGCATCTGCGCGCATTGTTCGGCAAGTTCGGCGTCGAGGATCTGCCGCAGAATCAGAAGCGGGTCAAGCTGGCCGCTCTGGCGCTGCAGAGCGGCATCGTCTCCGAGCGGGACCTCTGAGACAGGCGGGTCCGTCCCGTACGGGCTGCTCGGAGCCGTCGGCGGACCGGATTGCGGGTGTTCGCTACGGGCATATCCGGGACGGAACGTTCGCTGTAGCAGTCACGTTATGACTGAAAGAGTCGCGTTGTCGCCGGTTCGCAATAGGGTGGACGGACGACGGCAGTGACCCCCGCCAACTAGAGTGGAGGCGGGGAGGTGCAACCCCAGGGCTTCATGGCAGGCTGGCGCCCACAACTCAATGGCATGTGGCGCCGGATGCCGTCGAAAGCGGAGCAGGAAGTGAGGGAGCGATGTTCGAGAGGTTCACCGACCGCGCGAGGCGGGTCGTTGTCCTGGCCCAAGAAGAGGCCAGGATGCTCAACCACAACTACATCGGCACCGAGCACATCCTGCTGGGCCTGATCCACGAGGGTGAAGGTGTCGCGGCGAAGTCCCTGGAGTCCCTGGGAATCTCGCTCGAGGGTGTGCGCAGCCAGGTGGAGGAGATCATCGGGCAGGGCCAGCAGGCGCCGTCCGGTCACATCCCCTTCACCCCGCGTGCCAAGAAGGTGCTGGAACTGAGCCTGCGGGAGGCCCTGCAGCTCGGTCACAACTACATCGGCACCGAGCACATTCTGCTCGGCCTGATCCGGGAGGGTGAGGGCGTCGCCGCCCAGGTGCTGGTCAAGCTCGGCGCCGACCTCAACCGGGTGCGTCAGCAGGTCATCCAGCTGCTGTCCGGGTACCAGGGCAAGGAGCCGGTCGAATCCGGCGCCCGCGGCGAGTCGGGCACCCCGTCCACCTCGCTGGTCCTCGACCAGTTCGGCCGCAACCTGACCCAGGCCGCCCTCGAGGGCAAACTCGACCCGGTCATCGGCCGCTCGAAAGAAATCGAGCGGGTCATGCAGGTGCTGTCCCGCCGCACCAAGAACAACCCGGTGCTGATCGGCGAGCCCGGTGTCGGCAAGACCGCCGTGGTCGAGGGCCTCGCACAGGCCATCGTCAACGGCGAGGTCCCCGAGACCCTGAAGGACAAGCAGCTCTACACCCTCGACCTGGGTTCCCTGGTCGCGGGCAGCCGCTACCGCGGTGATTTCGAGGAGCGCCTGAAGAAGGTGCTCAAGGAGATCAACACCCGCGGCGACATCATCCTGTTCATCGACGAGCTGCACACGCTGGTCGGTGCGGGCGCGGCCGAGGGCGCCATCGACGCGGCCTCGATCCTGAAGCCGAAGCTGGCCCGCGGTGAGCTGCAGACCATCGGCGCCACCACCCTCGACGAGTACCGCAAGTACATCGAGAAGGACGCCGCCCTGGAGCGCCGGTTCCAGCCGGTCCAGGTGGGCGAGCCGACCGTCGAGCACACCATCAACATCCTCAAGGGCCTGCGCGACCGGTACGAGGCGCATCACCGCGTCTCCATCACCGACTCCGCGCTGGTCGCGGCGGCCACCCTGGCCGACCGCTACATCAACGACCGCTTCCTGCCGGACAAGGCGATCGACCTGATCGACGAGGCCGGCGCCCGGATGCGCATCCGCCGCATGACCGCCCCGCCGGACCTGCGCGAATTCGACGACAAGATCGCCGAGGCGCGCCGAGAGAAGGAATCGGCGATCGACGCCCAGGACTTCGAGAAGGCCGCGCGGCTGCGCGACAAGGAGAAGCAGCTGGTCGCCAAGCGGGCCGAGCGGGAGAAGCAGTGGCGTTCCGGTGATCTGGACGTCGTGGCCGAGGTCGACGACGAGCAGATCGCGGAGGTGCTGGCCAACTGGACCGGCATCCCGGTGTTCAAGCTCACCGAGGAGGAGACCACCCGTCTGCTCCGCATGGAGGACGAGCTGCACAAGCGGATCATCGGCCAGGAGGATGCCGTCAAGGCCGTCTCCAAGGCGATCCGCCGCACCCGCGCCGGCCTGAAGGATCCGAAGCGCCCGTCCGGCTCGTTCATCTTCGCCGGTCCGTCCGGTGTCGGTAAGACCGAGCTGTCCAAGGCGCTGGCGAACTTCCTGTTCGGCGACGACGACGCGCTCATCCAGATCGACATGGGCGAGTTCCACGATCGCTTCACCGCCTCGCGGCTGTTCGGTGCCCCTCCGGGCTACGTCGGCTACGAGGAGGGCGGCCAGCTCACCGAGAAGGTGCGCCGCAAGCCGTTCTCGGTCGTGCTGTTCGACGAGATCGAGAAGGCCCACCAGGAGATCTACAACACCCTGTTGCAGGTCCTGGAGGACGGCCGCCTCACCGACGGCCAGGGTCGCACGGTCGACTTCAAGAACACCGTGCTGATCTTCACCTCGAACCTCGGCACCTCCGACATCTCGAAGGCGGTCGGCCTCGGCTTCGCGCAATCGAATGCCGAGGGCTCGAACTACGAGCGGATGAAGCTCAAGGTCAACGACGAGCTGAAGAAGCACTTCCGCCCCGAATTCCTCAACCGCATCGACGACGTGATCGTCTTCCACCAGCTGACCACGGGTCAGATCGTGCAGATGGTGGATCTGATGATCAACCGCGTCGCCACGCAGCTGCGGAACAAGGACATGGAGATCGATCTCACCCCGCAGGCCAAGGATCTGCTGGCCAAGCGCGGTTTCGACCCGGTGCTGGGCGCCCGCCCGCTGCGCCGGACCATCCAGCGCGAGATCGAGGATCAGCTGTCGGAGAAGATCCTCTTCGGCGAGATCGGCGCCGGCCAGGTGGTCTACGTCGACGTCGAGGGCTGGGACGGCGAAGGCTCCGGCGAGAACGCGAAGTTCACCTTCGCGGGCCGGCCCAAGGAGTCCAAGGTCGACTCCGCGGAGCCGGTGGCCGCCCTCGCCGGCGAAGGCGCCGCGGCCTCCGGAGAGTAAGTACTCCACCGAAAGCCCCGCTGTCTCCGGGTTCGCCCGGGGCGGCGGGGCTTTCGCCGTTTCCGGGTCCCGAAAATCACTGGCGGCGATCCACCGGAGGGCGCATCGTGCAGACGGCACCCGAGCGAAAGGCCGTCATGCTCACCGATTCCCAGATCGAGGCGTTCGTCACCGACGGATACGTCCGCGTCGAGCGCGCGTTCCCCCGCGCGGTCGCCGATGCCGGCCGGGAGATTCTCTGGCGGGCAACCGGTTTCGACCCGCACGAGCCGGCCACGTGGACGGTTCCCGTCGTCCGCCTGGCCGACCACGCCGAGGAGCCCTTCCGCCACGCCGTCACCGCACCCGCCCTGACCGAGGCCTTCGACCAGCTGGTCGGTCCGGGCCGCTGGATCCCCCGCAACAGCCTCGGCAGCTGGCCGATCCGATTTCCCAGCGCGGAATCCCCGGGCGACGACGGCTGGCACATCGACGCGAGCTTCCCCGGCAGCGGCGATCCCGGCGACTATTTCCGCTGGCGGATCACTGTGACCTCGACCGGCCGCGCCCTGCTGATGCTGTTCCTGTTCTCCGATGTCGGACCGGACGACGCACCGACCCGGATCCGGATCGGCTCGCATCTGCGCATGGCGAAAGCGCTGGAACCTCACGGTCTTCCGGGCGCGGAGATGATCGGCCTGCTCGACGACTACGCCGCCACCGCCGACCTGCCGGAAACCGCGGCCACCGGCGCCGCCGGCGACGTCTACCTCTGCCACCCCTTCCTCGTCCACGCTGCCCAGCCCCACCGCGGTCGTCGGCCGAAATTCATGGCTCAGCCCCCGCTGGGCCTGCGCGACCCGTGCGTCCTCGACCGCGCCGACGGCGCCTACACCCCGCTGGAACGCGCGATCCGGCTCGGTCTGGGCCGCTGAAGGCAAACCCACACTACTCGTGTCGGTCGGGTCGGACCGCTCTGTTCAGCCGACCGCGTCGCCCAGGACGACTCGACGGTGAACCACTGTGAGTGGCGGGCGGGCGGCCCCCGTGGTTCTCGAACGGCTCGGAGCTTCGCGCCGTGCCGGCGGGAGCCGGTGTGGCGAGCAGAGCACGAGTTCGGTCGGACGGGATCCGCTCAGCGCAGCCGGGCCAGCGCCGGCGCGAACAGGTCGACCAGTTCCGCGGGCACGATCACCTCGTCGATGCCGAACTTGTCCCGGCGACCGGTCAGGATGTCCGCGATCGCGGCCGGATCCTCGGGCAGGACGGCGATCGACCCGGCCTCCCGGAGATCGGCCGCGTTCAGCCCCTGGGCGGCTACGAAGGCGTTGAGCCGATCGCCGATCCCGGCGATCTGGAGGCTGAGCGCGACCGGGCCCAACTCGGCGGGCCGGTCGGCGGCACTGTCCCCGACGTGGGCGACGAGGCTGTTCAGATCCTCCTCGGTGGCCTGCGGTCCGGTCGCCAGCAGGATCCGGTCGGCCGCCGTCGCCGCGGCCGCCAGCATCTTCGGCCCGCCCGCGGCGATGACGATCGGCGGCGCGGGATCCACCTCCGCGCGGACCGAAGCCGCCGTGGCGAGCAACCGCGTTCGCCGCTCCGCCGTCGACCCGGCCGCCCGGCCGAGTTTCCGCAACTGGGTGTCGGTATCCGGTCGGCCGACGCCCAGCCCGAGTTCGAACCGCCCGTCGGAAAGCAGTTGCAGTGCGGCGGTTTCGCGCACGGTCTCCGGCGCGAGCCGCAGCGGATCGGCGAGCACGTTCGGCCGCAGCCGCAGCTCGGTGGTGACCGCCGCCGCGGCCGCCAGCGCCGGGAACGGCGACAACGTGTAGACAGTGTCGGGCAGCAGCAGGGTGTGGTAACCGTCCTGTTCGGCGGTACGCGCGGTCCGCAGCCATTCCGCCGCGGATCCCGGAACGGACATGAGGCCGAATCGCAGGGCCATGATGAAACCTCCTCGCACAGTGGCTTTCCCGATTTACGACCGGCATACCGGACATCGCATTCCCGCTCCCGGCGTGCTGTCCGAATACCGCCGGGCCGCCGTGGCCGGGCCATTCGGCCTGTGTCCGGCGATGTCGTGCCGAGGCGGTGACCTGCGGTTGTGCGATGCTGGTCCGATGGCGTCGACGGCGCGGCCGGGGATTCCGGGCCAGCGGTTGCTGGCAGGTCTCGTCGCGTCGACGGTCATGATCGTCATCGTCGCCCTCGGGGGCTGCGGTGTTCGGGCGGATCGGACCACGGCGACCCCGTGCCCGGGTGATCCGCTGTCGGGCCTGCCGGAGTGGGCGCCGGCGTCCACCTCGTTCGCCGCGCCTTACGACCAGCATCCGTTCGTCGGTAACGGATATCTGGGTTTGCGGGTACCGCCTGCCGGGATGGGGTACCTCGAGACCGGGGAACGCTCGGGGTGGCCGCTGTACACGCCGCGATACGACGGCGCTTTCGCAGCCGGACTGTACAGCCGTGATCCGGAGGTGGCGGCTGGCCGTTCGGCGATCGCGGCGCTACCGAACTGGTCCACGCTGCTGGTCGGTGTCGGCGACGAAACCTACCGGCCCACAACGCCGCCCGAGCAGGTGCGCCGTTTCCGGCAGACCCTGTACTGGCGCTGCGGGCTGGTCCGCACCGAGCTGACCTGGCACACCGGAGCCGGGCAGGAGGTGGATCTGGTCTACGAGGTGCTGGCGAATCGGTCCGATCCGCACACCGCCGCAGTGCATCTCACCATCGTGCCGCATTTCACCGGAGCGCTGTCGGTCACCGGCCTGATCGACCCGGACGGTGCGCGCCGATTGCGGCACACGGCGGTCCGCGGCCGGGGGGATGACCCGATGGATGTCGAATTCCACACCACGACAACCGATGTCGCGGGCGATATAGCGAGCGTGCTGGAAGTGGACGACCGGCGCGTGCGCCGGCAGGAGACCGCACAGCGGGTGAACATCGATGTGACAAGCGGCAATTCGTACCGAGTGACGAAGTATGTCGGAGTCGATACCGCGCTCACCTCCGCCGATCCGGCCGGGGCCGCGACCGCCGCGGCCGGTCGCGTGGCGGCACTGGGCTGGCCGGAACTGCTGGATCGCCAGGCGGCCGCCTGGCGCGAGTTGTGGTCTTCGGACATAACGATTTCCGGTCGCCCGGATATGCAGCGCTGGGTGCGCGGCGCGGAGTACTCCCTGTATTCCGCGACGAATCCCGAACAGGACGACAGCATCTCGCCGACCGGGCTGAGCAGCGACAACTATGCCGGACTGATCTTCTGGGACGCCGACCTCTGGATGTTCCCGGCACTGCTGGAACTGGCGCCGCGGCTTGCCCGCTCGATCGTCGAATACCGCTACAAGACGTTGCCCACCGCGCGCGAGAACGCCCGCCGCCTCGGCTATCCGGGCGCCTTCTATCCGTGGACCAGCGCGGCCACCGGCGATCTCTGGACCGACTGTCACAGTTGGTCGCCGCCGCACTGTCTCACCCAGGTCCACCTGCAGGGCGATATCGCGCTGGCGGTCTGGCAGTACTACCTGGCCACCGGCGATATGGAATATCTGCGCCGCCGGGCGTGGCCGATCCTGTCGAATATCGCCGAATTCTGGTCCGCGCGTGTGACTCCCGGCCCGGACGGCGGCTATTCGATCCGCGGCGTCGCCGGGCCGGACGAGTACAGCAACGGCGTCGACGACGGCGTCTACACGAATGCCGTTGCCGCCGAATCGCTCCGGTTCGCCACCCGGGCCGCGCAGCTGCTCGGCGCGGCGGCGCCGCCCGAGTGGGTGACGATCGCGAACCGGCTGCGCATCCCGTTCGACGCGCGGGCCCGGATCTTCGTGCAATACGACGGTTATGCCGGCAGCCGGATCAAACAGGCCGACGCGGTTCTGCTGCAATATCCGCTGCAGTGGCCGATGCCGGAGGAGGTCGCCCGCCGGACCCTCGACTACTACGCCGACCGGACCGACCCGGACGGTCCCGCCATGACCGATTCGGTGCACACCGTCGACGCCGCCGAGAACGGCGAGCCGGGGTGTGCGGTGAGCAGCTATCTGGACCGCTCGGCCCGGCCGTTCGTCCGGGAGCCGTTCGGGCAGTTCGCGGAGGCCCGCGGCGGCAAGGCCGGCCGGGCCGATCCGCTGGCGGGGGCGCCGGCGTTCGGCTTCGTCACCCTCGCGGGTGGATATCTCCAGGAATTCACCGACGGCCTGACCGGACTACGCCTGCGCGAGGATCGCATCCGCCTCGCCCCGCTGCTCCCGCGGTTGGTCGGCGACGGCGTGACCGTCAAGGGAATCCATTGGCGCGGAAGAATTTTCGATGTCGCCATCGGCCCGGCGCGCAGCACGGTCACGCTTCGATCGGGCGCGCCCACGACCGTGGAGACCCCCGACGGCCCGCGCCGGGTCGGACCCGGCGCACCCCTGGACCTGCCGACCCGCCGTCCGCAACTGGCGCCCACCGACGACGTGGCCCGGTGCAAACCGGTGACCGCGACCAGTGAGCAGCCCGGCCACTACGCGGAGGCGGCCGTCGACGGCACTCCGGCCATCGGCTGGCGTGCCGCGGACAGCGCGGCCGATTTCACCGTGGACCTGGGCGTGTCCACGCTCATCGACCGGATCGTCCCGCTCTGGTTCGATCCGGCCCCGGCCGCGCGATTCGAGGTGTCCCGCGACAACCACACCTGGACGTCCGTCACGCCCGGCGCCGACGGCGAACTGCCGGACCCGGTGACCGCTCGCTACGTCCGTGTGCGGGCGGACAGCGCCGACGCCGCGAACCCGCCCGGTCTCCGCGAGCTCCGGGTCCACACCCCGCCGCCGTGACGCGAACTCCCGCGAGCGGGCCGGTTCAGTTCGCCGGCTTACCCGAAACGTCCAGCACGACTTCGAATTCCAGCAACGACGCCCCGGTCGAGACCGGCTGGCGGGCCTGACCGGCGTGCGCCTCCTTGGCCGGTCCGTCCCGCCACGCGGCGAAGGCCTCCTCGGAATCCCACTGCGTCACAACGAAATAGCGGTTGTCCCCGGCGACCGGGCGGAGCAACTGGAAACCCAGGAATCCGGGCGAGTTCTCCACCGCGTGCGCGCGGTGCGCGAACCGCTTCTCGAGCTCCGGTCCGGCCCCTTCGGGAACCTCGATCGCATTGATCTTCACGACTGCCATAACCCAATTCTGGCCCGCCGCGCACGCGAGCCCATGCGCACCCCCGCTCCCGCCCTCCGGAACCGGTGGCGCGGCCGAGTCGGCGGCAACCTCGTCGCCGGATCCGAGCACGACGGCGGCTCCGGGTATCGCCGTCGGGGCCGGTCCGGGCGGCTACGCTCGGCCGAGTCGCAAGGTGGAGCGTGAGGAGGCGAACCGGTCGATGTTGCACGACGAGGGTGGCGAGGGTGTGCCGATCCTGCTGTTGCACGGCCTGATGGGCAGCGCCCGCACCTGGGACACCCAGCTGGACTGGTTGCGCGATTTCGGCCACCTCTACACCTTCGACGCCGCCGGGCACGGCCGCGCCGCGCCGCCGGAGCTGAGCACGGAGGCGTTCGTGGCCGATCTGGCCGCCGCTACCGCCGCCGTCCCGGGGGAGCTCACGGTGATCGGTCACTCCATGGGCGGACTGCACGGCTGGATGTTCGCCGCACAGCATCCGGATCGGGTGCGAGCGCTGGTGGTCGAGGACATGGCTCCCGATTTCCGGGGCCGCACGGCGAGCGACTGGGCGGCCATGGTGAATTCCTGGCCGCAACCGTTCCCGGACGCCGACGCGGTGCTGAACTATTTCGGCCCGGTCGCCGGTCGCTACTTCCTGAACTCGTTCACCGAGGGCTCGGACGGCTATCGCCTGCACGGCGCGGTCGCCACCTTCCGCGACATCTCCGAGGAGTGGGGCACTCGCGACTTCTGGGCGCAATGGGAAGCCGTCCGGGCTCCGGCGCTGCTGCTCGAGGGCGAATACACCATCACGCCACCGGGGCAGATGCGCGAGATGGCCCGCCGTCATCCGGCTGCCCGGCACGTGCTCGTGCCGGGCGCCGGCCATCTGGTCCACGACGACCGTCCCGCCGCCTACCGCGCCGAGGTGTCGCGTTTCCTCCGCGATCTCAATTGATGGCACCCGCCTTCACACCCCCGGAAGCGGACCGTATGCTCGGGCACACGCGCCCCTGAGTAGTTGAAGGTGACCACCGATGATCGACTTCGCGATTCCCGCCGAGCTGGCCGCCGAACGTGACCGGATCCGCCGGTTCGTCGTCGACAAGATCGTTCCCTACGAGCGCGACCCCCGGCTCACCTCGCACGGGCCCAACGACGACCTGCGGCAGGAACTGGTCGAGCTGGCGCGCGCGGAGAAGCTGCTGACCATCCAGGCCCCGGTCGAACTCGGCGGCGCGGGCCTGGGCGGGCGCAGCCTGACCCATGTCGAGCAGGCGGTGCTGTACGAGGCGGCGGGCTGGTCCACGCTCGGCCCGGTCGCGATGAACTGCGCCGCCCCCGACGAGGGCAACATGTTCCTGCTGTCGAAGGTGGCGAATCCGCAGCAGATCGATGAGCACCTGTCGCCGCTCATCGACGGCCGCCAGCGCTCGGTCTTCGCGATGACCGAACCCGGTGGCGCGGGCTCGGATCCGGGCCAGCTGTCCACGACCGCCACCTTCGACGGCGAACGGTTCACGGTGAACGGCCGGAAATGGCTGATCACCGGCGCCGACGGCGCGGTCAGCTGGATCATCATGGCCCGGCTCGCCGCGAATCCGCACCTCCCCGAGGGCCCGACCCTGTTCCTGACCGACGGCCGGCAGCCCGGCATCGTCATCGAGCGGACCATGAACACGATGGACCGCAACTATGTCGGCGGCCACGGCGTCGTCCGGTTCGACGACCTCACCCTGCCGAAGGAGGCGCTGCTCGGCGAGGCGGGGCAGGCGCTGCGCTACGCCCAGTTGCGGCTGGCCCCGGCCCGCCTGACCCACTGCATGCGCTGGCTCGGCGCGGCCGAGCGGGCCCAGCACATCGCCGTCGAGCACGCCCGCACCCGTACCGCCTTCGGCCGGCCGATCGGCGAGCACGAGGGGGTGTCGTTCCTGCTGGCGGACAACGAGGTCGCGTTGCATCAGTGCCGCCTCACCATCTGGCACGCCTGCTGGCTGATGGATCAGGGCGAGCGGGCGCGGCACGAGAGTTCGATGGCCAAGTCCTTCGTGTCCGAGGAGTTGTTCAAGGTCGCGGACCGGTGCGTGCAGGTGCTCGGCGGTATCGGCATCAGCGACGAGACGGTGGTCGAGATGATCTTCCGCGACATGCGGGCCTTCCGCCTCTACGACGGCCCGACCGAGGTGCACAAGTGGGCCATCGGCCGAAAGGTGCTCGGCTGACCTGAAGGCGGCCCGAATTCGTCATAATCGAACACCCGGTTGCGTCGGGGATCATGCGTGTGTTCTGCTCGGTGGCGGTGCCGCCGAGCAGAACAGGTCGGCGCGCCGTGAGCGGATTGTCGCCCGGCGTCGGCCCGGGCCTGTCACAGCTAGGAACGAGTCGCATGAGTTCGGAATTGCACGTCGATGTGTCCGCCGGAATCGCTGTGCTCACGCTCCACCGGCCGGCCCAGCAGAATGCCTTCACGCCGACGATGGCGACCGAACTCGGCACCGCGCTACGCCGCTGTGACACCGAGGACGCGATCCGGGTCGTGGTCGTCACCGGCACGCCGCCCGCTTTCTGCGCCGGCGCCGATCTGTCCAGCCGGGTCGGCGAGGTCAGCGCCACCATCGACCCGCCGCCGTGGCGGATCCGCAAGCCGGTGATCGCGGCGGTCAACGGTCACGCCGTCGGCATCGGGCTCGCGCTGGCCCTGCAGTGCGATCTGCGCTATATGGCTCGCGACGCCGTCTACGGGCTGAATCAGGTGCGCCGGGCGGCGCTGGCCGACGGCTACGCGCACTGGACGCTGCCGCGGCTGGTCGGCATGGCCAATGCCGCCGACATCATGCTCACCGGTCGTACCTTCGACGGCGACGAGGCGCTGGCGATGGGCCTGGCCAACGGTTGTCTCTCGGCGGGGGAGGTGCTGCCCACCGCGCTGGCCGTGGCGCACGACCTGGTCGGTGGATCGGCTCCGTTGCCGATGGCACTGTCGAAGCGGCTCATGTGGGAGGGCCTCGGCATGAGCCCGGAAGCGGTCGGCCGCATGGAGACCGAGCTGACCGCGTATGTCGCGGAGAGTGTCGACGGCGGCGAAGGCCTTGCGGCACTGCGGGATCGGCGTCAGCCGAAGTGGAGCGGCAGTGTCGCCGAGGAATGGCCGGCGACCGAATGGCCGGAGCCCGGCCTGTCCGGCGAACCCGAACCGCCCGGACTGGATTGAGCCGCAACCCGATCCGATGATTGCGCTCGGCTCAGGCGTTGCCGCCGAGCAGGATCAGCAGGAAGAGGATGGCCGTGATGACCATCAGCGCCGTGCCGACCACGCCGAGGATGTAACCCACCAGCACCTGCGACCGGCCGCCCAGACCGCCGTAGGACCGGTCGATCTGCGTCAGCGCCTGCTTGCCCATCACCCAGGCCACCGGCCCCAGTGCGCCGCAACACAACACGCTCAGCGCACCGAGGAGCAGTACCGTAGTCGCGTGCGGGTGCTCGACCGGCGCCCCGGGCGGTTCCTCGGGTAGCCCGCCGTAATAGGGCGACTCGTTCCACATGGCCACCCCATCGATTCTATGGGCGGGGAGCCGATTCTCGCCGAATCCGGTGCGGATCAGGCGAGTCGGTCGATCCCGGGCGCGGCGATGCCGGCCGCGTCATGGCGTGGCGGCGCCGGACATCTCGCGTACGGCGGCGCCGGTCACCTCAGGCGCGGCGGCGGCGCGCGATGTCGGCCAGCACCACTCCGGCGGCGACGGAGGCGTTCAGCGACTCCACCGGTCCGGCCATCGGGATGCTGAGAATGCTGTCGCAGGTCTCCCGGACCAGCCGCGACAGTCCCTTGCCCTCGGAGCCGACCACCACGACCGTCGGTGCGCTGCCGTCGAATTCGTCCAAGCTGGTGTCGCCACCGGCGTCCAGACCGACCACCTGCAGCCCGGCGGCGGCCCATTCCTTCAGCGTGCGAGTGAGATTCGTCGCGCGCGCGACCGGGAGCCGGGCCGCGGCGCCGGCGCTGGTGCGCCAGGCCACCGCGGTCACGCTGGCGCTGCGCCGCTGCGGGATGAGCACCCCGTGCCCGCCGAAGGCCGCCACCGATCGGATCACCGCGCCGAGGTTGCGCGGATCGGAGATGTTGTCCAGGGCCACCAGCAGTGGGGGAGTGCCGGAGCGCAAGGCGGATTCGAGCAGATCCTGCGGATGCTGATACCGGTACGGCGGCACCTGCAGTGCGAGACCCTGGTGTAAACCGTTGCTGCTCATGCGATCCAGGTCGCCGCGCGGCACCTCGAGAATCGAGATGCCCTCGTCCGCCGCGAGTTTCACCGATTCGGTGAGACGCTCGTCGTTCTCGGTGCCGACCGCCACGTACAGCGCCGTCGCCGGTACGCCCGCGCGCAGGCATTCGACGACCGGATTGCGGCCGAGGACCAGTTCGGGACCGTCCTCCTGCTTGCGGCCGGCCGGCCGGCCGGTCCGGGAGCCCGCCTGGGCGGCCTGCTTGGCGGCCGCCGCGGCCCGCTTCGAGGCGGGATGTTTCGGTCGCATGTGCGCGGGCGGGGTCGCGCCCCTGCCCTCCAGACCACGCCGGCGTTGGCCGCCGGAACCGACGGTCGCGCCCTTCTTGCCGGTCTTGCGGATCGCGCCCTTGCGCTGGGAGTTGCCTGCCATCTAGATCCCCTCCTGTTTGCCGAGTGCCCATTCCGGGCCGCTCGGGGTGTCGGTGACCTCGATGCCGGCCGCTTTCAGCCGATCTCGCACGGCATCGGCGGTGGCCCAGTCCTTGTCGGCGCGCGCCTGCTGCCGCCGCCGCAGTTCCGCCCGGATCAGTACATCCAGCGCGTCCAGCGCCACCGAGGAATCCGGCGGGGCGACCCAGTGCGGATCCAGCGGGTCGACGCCGAGAATGCCCAGCATGGCCCGGACCTGACCGGCCAGTTCCCGGGCGGTGTCGATGGCGCCGGAGCCGAGCGCGGTGTTGCCCTCGTGCACCACTCGATGAATCTCCGCCAGCGCCTTGGGAATTCCGAGGTTGTCGTCGAGCGCCTCGGCGAAGGCGTCGGTCCATTTGCCGACCGTGATCTCACCGCTGCGTTCCACCACACGCTGTACGAACGCCTCGAGCCGCTGATAGGTCGCGGCGGCATCGCGCAGCGCCTGATCCGAATACTCCAGCATGGAGCTGAAATGCGCGCTGCCGAGGTAGTACCGCAGTTCGACGGCCCGCACCTGCTTCAGCACATTGGGCACGGACAGCGTGTTGCCCAGCGATTTGGACATCTTCTCGCCGCCCAGGGTCACCCAGCCGTTGTGCAGCCAGTACCGGGCGAATCCGTCCCCGGCCGCACGCGACTGGGCGATCTCGTTCTCGTGGTGCGGGAACACCAGATCCATACCGCCGCAATGGATGTCGAATTCGGCGCCGAGATAGAACTCGGCCATCGCGGAGCATTCCAGATGCCAGCCGGGCCGGCCCGGACCCCAGGGCGAGGGCCAGGTGGGCTCGCCGGGTTTCGCGGCCTTCCAGAGCGTGAAGTCGCGCGGGTCGCGCTTTCCTCTCCCCGCGCTCTCGCCCTGATGCACATCCTCGAGCCGATGTCCGGACAGCGAACCGTATTCCGGGTAGCTGCGGACGTCGAAGTAGACGTTGCCCTCGGACGCGTACGCGTGACCACGCTCGATCAACCGTTCCATCAGGTCGACCATCTGCGTGATGTGGCCGGTGGCACGGGGTTCCACCGAGGGCGGCAGCACGCCGAGCGCGTCGTAGGCGCGGTCGAAGGCGCGCTCGTGGGTCGCGGCCCACTCCCACCAGGGGCGGTCGTTGGCGGCGGCCTTGGTCAGAATCTTGTCGTCGATATCGGTGACGTTGCGGACGAAGGCCACGTCGTAGCCGTTGGCGGCGAGCCAGCGCCGGAGCACGTCGAACGCGACTCCGCTGCGGACATGGCCGATATGGGGTTCGCCCTGCACGGTGGCGCCACACAGGTACACCGAAACGTGGCCGGGGACCAGGGGCGCGAAATCGCGCAGGGTCCGCGTCTCGGTGTCGAACAGGCGCAGAGTCACGACAGGCCATCCTACTGTGAGGTTTTTCCAAGAGAACCGGTGGAGGGGTTTTGTCAAGTATCGCGAAGGCGCCGTTGCCGGCGCCGCGGCGGGGGCGGCCGGAAGCGGGCCGCGAACACCATCGGCAGCGCGGCGCGCCCCTTCGGAACTACGCTCGCGCCGCCTGGCTACAGCGATACAGCAGCGCGGTGGCGATCGCCGCCACACCCTCGCCGCGACCCGTCAGACCGAGGCCGTCGGTGGTGGTCCCGGACACCGAGACCGGTGCGCCCAGCAGTTCGCCGAGCACCCGCTGCGCCTCGGCGCGGCGCGGGCCGATCTTCGGCCGATTCCCGATGACCTGGACGGCCGCGTTGACGACCGAGAACCCGGACTCACCGAGCAGTCGCACAACCTCTTTCAGCATGGCCGCGCCGGATACGCCGGCCCATTCCGGCCGGCCCACACCGAACACCGCGCCGACATCGCCGAGTCCGGCGGCCGAGAGCAGCGCGTCGCAGAGCGCGTGCGCGGCCACGTCGCCGTCGGAGTGTCCGGCGCAGCCGTCGGCGTCGTCGAACAGCAGGCCCGCCATCCAGCAGGGCCGGCCGGACTCGACGGGATGCACGTCGGTGCCGAGCCCGACCCGCATGTCCGGGGCGGTGTTCGCGGGGGAGTTCACCGGACCACCGCCTCGGGGCCGGCGCACAGGGTGCGGGCCAGATGCAGATCCAGCGGTGTGGTGATCTTGAAGGCCCGGGCGTCGCCGGCGATCACGCGGACCGGGACGCCGAGCAGCTCGACCAGTCCGGCGTCGTCGGTAATCGTGGGACGGTCGTTATCTTCGCCGGGCGTGTCGAGCAGGGCGTGTGCCTTCCGCAGCAGCCCGACCTCGAAGCCCTGCGGGGTCTGGACCGCGCGCAACAGGGTGCGATCGGGGGTGCCGGTCACCGCACCGGCCGGATCGATCGACTTGATCGTGTCGGTCACCGGCAGGCCGGGCACGACCGCGGGATGACCGGCGCGTAGCTCGGCCACCACCCGGGCGGTCAGATCCGGCGGCGTCAGGGCGCGGGCGGCGTCGTGTACCAGCACGTGGGTGGCCTCGGGCGCGGCGGCGAGGCCGGCGCGGACCGAGTCGGTGCGCTCGGCACCGCCGGCCACCACGCTGATCGGCACCGCACCGACCGGGACCAGGGCACGAGTGGTATCGATGAGGTCGGCGGGCACCATGATCACGATGTGGTCGACGACCCCGGACGCGATCAAACCGTCTGTTGCGAGGGCGAGCATGGTACTGCCGCCGATCTCGACGAACGCCTTGGGCAGCCCTTCGCCCAAACGCACGCCTCGACCGGCGGCAGGTACCAACGCCACGACACGAACGTGTGGCGTGTTCACGATCAGGAGGCCGCGGCGAGAACCTCGTCGAGCAGGGTCTCGGCCTTCACGTCGTCGGTTCCCTCGGCGAGCGCGAGCTCACCGACGAGAATCTGACGGGCCTTGGCCAGCATCCGCTTCTCACCGGCGGACAGGCCGCGGTCCTGCTCACGGCGCCAGAGGTCGCGAACGACCTCCGCCACCTTGTTGACATCGCCCGAAGCGAGCTTCTCGAGGTTGGCTTTGTAGCGGCGAGACCAGTTCGTGGGCTCTTCGGTGTGCGGAGCGCGCAGCACCTGGAAAACCCGATCGAGACCTTCCTGACCGACGACGTCGCGGACGCCGACGTACTCCGCGTTCTCGGCGGGAACGCGCACAGTAAGGTCGCCTTGTGCAACCTTCAGGACCAGATACTCTTTCTGCACACCCTTGATGGTGCGAGTCTCGATAGCTTCGATCAGCGCCGCTCCGTGGTGGGGGTAAACGACGGTGTCTCCGACCTTAAAAATCATGTGTCCCGTGCCCCTTTCGATGCTCACAGTTTAACATGCGACTCGGTAACGGCGCGATCAACGACGCAGGTCAGGGCCACAACAGCAGGGCCCTGGGGGTTGACAGAACGGGCGTCGTGTGCATCTCGTTGTGCGAGAAAGGGTTACGGGCGAGTAGGAGTGACGCGCAACACTGCCCGGGGTCGGCGCGGCGGGTGGGGACAGGACTACTACGCTCCCTACTACTACTCTCCATCGTGGAGTGAGCCGGTCGACATGGAGGACATCCCGTGACTGCCCTGAAAGCCACCACCGCTGTTGCCGCACTCGCCGCCGGTGCGGCGCTCGTGTTGTCGGGTTGCGGCGCCGGTCAGCTCTCGCAGACGGCGTCCCAGGTCGCCGCCGTCAACGGCAACAGCGCGAACGTGGGCAAGGTCTCGTTGCGCAATGTCCGAATCCTGCTGCCCGCCGCGGAGGATTACACGAACGCCAAGGGCGGCAAGGCGGTTCTCGCCTTCAGCGCGATCAACGGCGGGGCGGCCGCCCCCGACGAGCTCACCAGCATCACCACCGACCTCGGCGCGGTGCGCATCTCCCCGGCCGCCCCCGAACTGCCGCCACTGCAGACCCTCGTCGCCGCGGGCCCGCAGGCCGGCCACGCCGCGACCCCGGCCGCGAGCTCCAGCGCCCCGGCCACCCCGACCGCCGGCGCCGCGGCGAGCAGCACCCCGGCTACCGCCTCGAGTACCCCGGCCGGCAGCGGCGCGGCCGCGGCGGGCAAGCCGTCCGCCGAGCCGAACACCGAGAACAAGACGGTCCTGGTCGAGATCACCGGCCTCACCAAGGACATCACCCCCGGCCTGACCTACCCGGTCACCTTCAACTTCAAGGACAACGGCACGGTCCTGGTGAACGTTCCGGTCGACGCCGGATCGAACAGCGAGCAGGCCGCCGAACACCACTGAGCGGCGCTTTCCGGCCCCGCACCGATCGGCGCTCCCGACGAGCGCCGGGCGGCGGGAGCCGAATCTGTCGGATCCACCGCCTAGGCTGCCTGCCGTGGCCAAGGTGAAATCGCTGTTCCGGTGTTCCGCGTGCAGTCACGAGGTTGCCAAATGGGTGGGCAGATGTCCCGCGTGCGGGGCGTGGGGGGCCATCGAGGAGTCCGCGGCGGCGCCCTCGACCCCGGCGGGTGCGCCCGCGGGCAGGCGTGCGCTGCTGCCGTCCACCGCGGCCGCCCCGCTGTCGATGATCGATTCCCAGCACACCCGGGCGCGTCCGACCGGTGTCTCCGAACTCGACCGGGTGCTCGGCGGCGGCATCGTGGCCGGTTCGGTGGTGCTGCTGTCCGGTGAGCCCGGGGTGGGCAAGTCGACGCTGCTGCTCGAGGTGGCCCATCAGTGGGCCCGCCGGCACGACGAGCGCGCGCTGTACGTGACGGCCGAGGAATCGGCCGGTCAGGTGCGGCTGCGCGCCGACCGCACCGGGGCCGTGCACGAGCGGGTCTACCTCGCCGCCGAATCCGATCTCGCCACCGTGCTCGGGCATGTCGAGCAGGTACGGCCGACGCTGCTGGTGGTCGACTCGGTGCAGACCATGCTGGCCGCCGACGCGGACGGGGTGATCGGCGGTGTCACCCAGGTGCGCACGGTCACCGCGGCGCTCACCTCGCTGGCCAAGGCCAGCGGTATCGCCGTGCTGCTGGTCGGCCACGTCACCAAGGACGGCAACGTCGCGGGCCCGCGCACGCTGGAGCACCTCGTCGACGTGGTGTTGCAGTTCGAGGGCGACAAACACTCCACGCTGCGCATGGTCCGCGGCGTGAAGAACCGGTTCGGCAGCGCCGACGAGGTCGGCTGCTTCGAACTGCACGAGGACGGCATCGTCTGCGTCTCCGATCCGTCCGGCCTGTTCCTGCACCACCGCACCGGCACTGTGCCCGGCACTGCCGTCACCGTCGCGATGGACGGCAAACGGCCGCTGCTCGGCGAGGTACAGGGCCTCACGGTGCACACCCAGGTGCCCGCGCCCCGGCGCGCGGTGTCCGGCCTGGACTACAACCGGGTGTCGATGGTGCTGGCCGTGCTCCAGAGTCGCTGCGGCGTCTACCTCGGCAAACACGACGTCTACGCGGCCACGGTCGGCGGTATGCGGCTGACCGAACCGTCCGCCGACCTGGCGGTCGCGCTCGCCATCACCAGCGCGGTGCGCGACGCGCCGCTGCGCGAGGGCATGGTCATCCTCGGCGAGGTCGGCCTGGCCGGTGAGGTGCGGCCGGTCACCGGGTTGCGGCGGCGGCTGGCCGAGGCCGAACGGCTCGGTTTCACCGAGGCGCTGGTACCGCCGGGTCTCGACCGGACGGGTCTGTCGATCACCGTCCGGGAGGCCGTGAGCGTGCGGTCCGCACTGGCCCTCAGCGGCCTGCCGAAGCGGTCCGCCGAATCGTATGTGGAGGCCGTCGACTAGCGGCCTCAGGCGATGTTGAAGGTCTCCGGAGCGCTGCGGATCGAGCCGAACTGCGCCACCACGGCGTAGGCGCCCGGCGGCACCGGCACGCGCTGCCCGGCGCAGCTGGGCTGCGAGGTCGTGCCCGACCAGGTCAGAGTGAAGGCGGCCTGCTGACCGGCGGCCAGCGCCCGCACATCGGCCGGTCCGCCGGTGTCGCAGTCGGTGTTCGACCACAGCCGATGCTGGCCGTCCAGCGACTGCACCGACACCTGCTGCAGTCCGGATCCGACGTCGCGCTGGCAGGAGGCGGTCGAGATGTTGGTGATGACGATGCCGAACACCGGCTGCTCACCCGGCTTGTAGGTGGGCCGCCCGACGCTGAGCTTCACCGCCAGCGACTGGTCGGCGCAGGAGGCCGGCGAACCGCTGGCGAGCACGTTGGTGGTCGCCGCGGCCGCCTTCGAGACACTGGGATCGGCGGTGCCGGGGGGTGTTTCGGCGGCCGCCGCGGTCGTGGAACCGGTGACCTTGGCCGCTGTCGCGGTGCTGGAGGTCGCGGCCCGGGGCGCCTTCTTACCGGGGGTGCCG
This sequence comes from Nocardia aurantia, assembly GCF_009604425.1. Taxonomy (GTDB): domain Bacteria; phylum Actinomycetota; class Actinomycetes; order Mycobacteriales; family Mycobacteriaceae; genus Nocardia; species Nocardia aurantia. The sequence goes on from NZ_WEGI01000001.1 coordinate 77,989, forward strand.
CCACGCACCACCGTGAACGCCAGCCAGATCGCCAGTGCGAGGGCCAGTACCAGCGCGGCGATGGCGAGCAGGCGGCGGCGCCAGTAGATCTCCGGCGGCAGCGGTCCATTCGGTTCCAGCACGCAACAAAGGTAAGGGCAGCACCGAGCCCGCCCGGTTCACGTATCCGGCGTGTCGGGTGGTCGCGGTGGCGCCGACCAGTGCGTTGCGGCCGAGCGGCGGCGGAGCCGCCCGGCCGGGCCGATCAGACCGTTTCGCCGATGTTGCCGACCACCCGGTGCAGTTGCACCCGGCCGTCGGTCAGCTTGTAGGTGACGCACGCGATGGCGCATTCGCCGGTGGCGACCCGCTGCGAGATGGTCATCGACCGCTGCATCAGCAGGCGGCTGGTCTCCACCACGTGCCGTGCCTCCAGCTCGTCGACCTCGGACAGGCCCTCGCGCCGGCCGATCAGGATCGACGGGGTGACCCGCTCCACGAGACTGCGGATGAACCCGCCGGGCACGTCGCCGCCGTCGAGCGCGTCGATGGTGGCGCGCACCGCACCGCAGCTGTCGTGGCCGAGCACCACGATCAGCGGCACGTGCAGCACCTCGACGCCGTACTCGATGGAACCGAGCACCGAGGAGTCGATCACGTGACCGGCGGTGCGGACCACGAACATGTCGCCGAGTCCCTGGTCGAAGATGATCTCGGCCGCTACCCGGGAGTCGCCGCATCCGAACAGGATCGCGGAGGGCTGCTGTCCGCCGACCAACTTGGCTCGATCGGCCGCCCCTTGGCTGGGATGCTGGAGGGTGCCGTTCACGAACCTTTCGTTGCCCTCGCGGAGGGCCTTCCAGGCACTGATCGGGTTCGAATGAGGCATGCGTCCCATTTTCCATACGCTGCGGCCTACCGGCCAGTCACCCAAGTTACGGTCCCGCAACCGAGCACTCACGCCACGCCCGGGCCGCGGGGTGCGTTCGGCCCGGCACCGCCGCCGGTCGGCCGCGGGACATGCGGGAGAATCGGCCCGGTATCCGGGCCGGATCGCGCGGCCTGAATGTTCCGCACGACACAGGATGGTGGGCCCGCGTTGGATTCGGACGTCTTGATCGACTGGTATCGGGAGACCGCGCGCGATCTCCCGTGGCGCCGGCCCGGTGTCACGGCGTGGCAGATCCTGATGAGCGAGATCATGCTGCAGCAGACCCCGGTGGTCCGGGTGGAGCCGATCTGGCGGGAATGGGTCGCCCGGTGGCCGGTGCCGTCGGCGATGGCCGCCGCGGCGCCGGGCGAGGTGCTGCGGGCCTGGGGAAAGCTGGGATATCCGCGCCGCGCGCTGCGCCTGCACGAATGCGCGCGGGTGCTCGCCACCGAACACGGCGACGAGGTGCCCGACGATGTGGACGTCCTGCTGGGCCTGCCCGGGATCGGCGCCTACACCGCGCGGGCCGTCGCCTGTTTCGCCTACGGACAGCGAGTTCCGGTGGTGGACACCAACGTTCGCCGGGTGGTCGCCCGCGCGGTGCACGGCCGCGCCGAGGCGGGCAACCCCTCCAGCCGGGACCTGGCCGAGACCGAGGCCCTGCTGCCGATCCGGATCGATCGCGCCGCCACTTTCTCCGCGGCCCTGATGGAACTCGGCGCGACCGTCTGCACGGCCCGCACCCCGTCCTGCGACGGCTGTCCGCTGCCCAGTTGCGCCTGGGTGACCGCCGGCCGCCCGGTCTCCGAGGTGGTCCGCCGCGTCCAGAAGTACGAGGGCACCGACCGCCAGGCCCGCGGCCGCCTGCTGGACGTCCTGCGCGCCGCCTCCGGCCCGGTCGAACAGGTCGCCCTCGACCTGGCCTGGACGCACGACCCCGGCCAGCGCACCCGCGCTCTGGACTCACTCCTGGTCGACGGCTTGATCGAGCAGACCCCCAACGGCCTGTTCGCCCTGGCAGGGGAGGGCTAGCGCCGCCCACCGCAACCGCGGCGATCGCCCGGTTCGGCTCGTATGCTCACCGAATCCGTGCCATCGCCCGCCGAACATTCGCGGTGACACGGCCTTCGGCGCGAGGACGGATATCCTGCGGTCGCCGGTCGCGAGTCGCCGATCACCTGCCCACCGGCCGGACGTCACCGATCATGGTCGCGCCGTGGGCCGGATATGAGTGCACTGTGCTTCACACCGCAGACCGGGTGGTCGAGCGACTGCACGATCGAGACTCGGCCGATTGCCGTATGTGCCGGGTCGCCAGGTCGTTTCGCGAGCGGTACTTCTCGGAACCGCAGCGACGAGTTGAAGTGACGCGTGCTGCGCCCGGAGGGCCATGGTGAGTGAACGAATCGCGGCTCAGGCGGGGACGAGGGTTCGCCGGCGGTTCCGGCTGCGGGTGCCGACCAGGCGGCAGATCAGGTAGATCGTGAACGAGATCGCCGTGATGAATGTGGATACCGGGACGCCGGGGGCCAGCGAGAGCAGGATGCCGCCGACGGCGGCGACCTCCGCGAACATCACGGCCAGCAGGGTGGCGCGCGCCGGGCTCGCTGTGATCCGGGCGGCGGCCGCGGCCGGGGTGATCAGCAGCGACAGGACCAGCAGCGCGCCGACGATCTGCACCCCGAACGCCGCGGTGACGCCGAGCAGCACCGCGAACACCACCGACAGCGCCCGCACCGGAACACCGCGGGCGATCGCCACTTCGGGATCGGTGCTGGCGAACAACAATGGGCGGTAGACGACCGCCAGCACCAGCAGCACGCCCACGGTGCACGCGGCCAAGAGCCCGAGCCCGCCGTTGCCGACGCTCACCACCTGGCCGGTCAGCAGCGAGAACTTCGAACCAGCCCGGCTCGGGCCGAGCCACAGGAACAGCACCGACAGGCCGAGCCCGAACGAGAGCACGACCGCGATCACCGAATCCCGTTCGCGCACTCTGGTACCCAGCAGGCCGAACAACACCGCGGCCACCACCGATCCGGCGATGGCCCCCACACCCACGCCGATCCCGGCCAGCAACGCCGCCGCCGCGCCCGTCAGCGACAGTTCGCTGGTGCCGTGCACCGCGAACGACATCTGCCGGCTGACGATCAGCGGCCCGATCATCCCGGCCAGCAGCCCCAGCAGCGCCGCCGCCAGCACCGCCTGCTGGACGAAGTCGTAGGACAACAGATCCGCGGTGGTGTGGAAGTCGAACATCTCGGTGACGACCTCGGCGAGTTTGCCGCTCACGCATGCCCCCCGATCGCGTCGAAGGAATCACCGGTGCCGACGACGACCAGCCGATCCCGCACCCGCAGCACATCCACCTCGGTGCCGTAGAGCTCCGACAACACCTCCGAGGTCATCACCTCGTCCGGCGTGCCGATCCGGAACCGGCCGTCCACCAGATACAGCACCCGATCCACCAGCGGCAGAATCGGATTGATCTCATGGGTGACGAACAGTACCGCGGTGCCGTGGATCCGGCGCCGGTGATCGATGAGCTGCGCGACCAGGCGCTGATTGGCCAGATCGAGGCTCAGCAACGGTTCGTCGCACAGCAGTACCCGCGGATCCCCGACCAGCGCCTGGGCCACCCGCAGCCGCTGCTGTTCCCCGCCCGACATGGCGTCCAACGGCGAATCCGCGTAGTGCGCGGCCCCGACCTGCTCGACGGCCGCCGCGACCAGACGCCGCCGCCGCTTGCGATCGCGCAGCCCGAATCCCCACCGGTGGCCGTCCACCCCGAGCCCGACCAGGTCCACCCCGCGCAGCTGCACCCCCGACTCGAACGACTTCTGTTGCGGCACATAGCCGATATGCGGATTGCCCAGTCGCGCGGGCATTCCCGCGATCTCGACCGCACCGGCGCTCGGCGCGACCTGCCCCAGCAACATGCGCAGCAACGACGTCTTACCGGAACCGTTGGGCCCCAGCACCGCGATGAACTCGCCGGGCGCGACGTCGAGATCGAGCCCCTGCCACACCGTCCGCGTACCGTACGCCAGCCGCGCGCCCCGCAACCGGATTGCCGGTGCCTGAGCGGTTTCCGTCGCCGTGCCGACTCCGGCCGCCGCCGCCAGCGGATCGCCGCCGCTGGAGTCGTTGTCCGAGAACGTCTCCCGCTGAACCGGCGAAAGGCGCGTGGCGGAATGCGGCACCGGATGTTCGCAACCCAACGGACATTCGATCGAGAGATCCGGCGGCACCTCGGTGCCGATTGTGCGCGGATCCGAGTGCGGCCCCGGGGTTTCCGTTCGTACCGGGATCCCGTCCGGCCGCGACCGGAGCTCTCCGGGCTCGTCCGGGTGCGCTCGGGCCACGCCGCGCCCATCGGCGGGCGGCGTGGTCGCGCCGAAGGTGTTCGGCGGCAACGAGTCTGCGCCGGGCCGCGCCGCGAGCGCCTCCGGCCCGGTCCGTCGAGCGACCGGGAGGGAATCGCCGGACGACGTACCATCCGTACGGACCGTGCTGTCGTCGCCGAGGAGTTCCGGCGCGTCGTCGCCGAGAGATGACGTGTGTGGACGGCTATCGGTGTGCGTGGTCCGGTACATCGCTCGATCCGATCGGTTCTGCTCGGCGGTCAGCCGAGCGCGGTGGCCAGGGCCTGGGCGTTGCGGGTCTGCCATTGCAGGTAGTCGAGCCCCTGCGGCAGGGTTTCGGCGACCTCGATCACCGGTATGCCCGCACTCTTCGCGGTCGCGGCGACCTCCTTCGTGGTCTTGTCCTCGGTCTGGACGTTGTAGAGCAGGGCGCGAACCTGTTTGCCGCGCAACAGGTCCCGGACGGCGGCGAGGTCGGCGGGCGCGGGGTCGGTGCCCTGCTCGACGGCCTCGGCGAAGGCATGCGGGGTGCGGTCGTCGGCGTCGGCCGCCAGCAGCAGATAGTGGCCGATCGGCTCGGTCTGCAGCACCGGGGCCTTGGGATGGGCGGCGGCGATCCGCGCGGTCACGGCCGCGATGCCCTGCAACGAGTTGTGGAAGGCGGTGGCCCGATCGGTGTACGCCCGGGCGTGTTCCGGATCCAGTTGCCCGAGTTCGGCGGCGATCCGGGCGGCGACCGCGTCGACGGTCGGCAGGTCGTACCAGATGTGCTCGTTGTCGTCCTGCTTCGCACGGTCCGCCCGCAACTCGAAGGCGTCGACGGTGGGTTTGCCACGCCCGGCGGCGGCCTTCTCCGCGAACTCGTCGTAATGACCGCCGTTCACCACGACCAGCGCCGCGTCCCGGATCCGGGCGGCGTCCTGCGGGGTGGTCTGGTATTCGTGCGGGTCCTGGCTCGGATCGTCGATGAGCGAGACCACCCGGACGTCGGGTCCCGCGATCGCCCCGGCGATGCTGCCCCACACATCGGTGGAGGCGACGACGGTGAGTCCGCCCTGGTCCGAGCCGGAGTTGCCGCATGCGGTGAGGGTCGCCGCGAGCGCGGCCGTCCCGAGGGCGACGACGGCGAGTCTGCGGACGAATCTGCTGGTCACGCGGCGGTACTCCTGGCATTACAGAAAACGGAAACGATTTCCATTTGAATGTAGCGCACGTGTCCAGGTCCGGCGGTACGGACTGTCCCTTTCGGGTTGTGTGTTACGACTCAGCAGGTCGGACCCTGGATATGCCACGGGCCCGCGACCGGCGAGGTACGCCGGGCACGGGCCCGAGTGCGGGAACCGATCAGGCCAGGGCTGCTACCGGCTGACTCAGCAACTGCGCGCAGCGCAGCAAACCGAGGTGGCTGTACGCCTGGGGATGGTTGCCCAGCGATCGCTCGGCGATCGGGTCGTACTCCTCGCTGAGCAGGCCGGTGGGGCCCGCCACATCCACGAGCTGGGCGAACAGCGCCTCCGCGTCCGATCGTTTGCCGATCAGCAGGTAGGCCTCCACCAGCCAGGCCGCGCACAGGTGGAAGCCGCCCTCGCCGCCGGGCAGCCCGTCGTCGTGGTGGTAGCGGTACACGGTCGACCCGCTGCGCAGTTCCGCCTCGGTGGCGACCACCGTGGCGGCGAATCGCGGGTCGGACGGGTCGATCAGGCCGCTCAGCCCGATGTGCAGGGTGGCCGCGTCGAGGTCGGGCCCGTCGTAGGCGGCGGTGTAGGACTGCACCTGGTCGTTCCAGCCCTTCGCCTTCACCTCCTCGGAGATGACGTCGCGCAGCGGTGCCCACGCCGGGTCGGCCGGCCGGCCGAACTTGTCCGCCAGCTTCAGCGCGCGGTCCACGGTCAACCAGCCCATGACCTTGGAGTACACGTGATGACGCGGGGCGCCGCGGATCTCCCAGATGCCGTGATCGGGTTCGCTCCAGCGTCGCTGCACCGCGGACACCATGGCGCGCACCAACTCCCAGTCCCGGTCGGACAGCGCCTCGCCGGGTTCGGTGCCGCCGTGCTTCTCCCGGGCCTCGGCCATGGCCGCGATCAGGTCCACGATCGGGCCGAACACGTCGAGCTGGACCTGCATGTTGGCGGCGTTGCCGACGCGGACCGGCCGCGATCCGGCGTAGCCGGGCAGCTGGTCGAGCACGGCCTCGGGCGGCAGCGTCTCGCCGTACAGCGTGTACAGCGGGTGCAGGCGCTCCGGACCGGCCAGCGTCTCCAGCACGCGGTGCACCCAATTCAGGTACTCCTCGGCCTCGGACAGGGAGCCGAGGGTCACCAGCGCGTGCGCGGTGAGCGCGGCGTCGCGCAGCCAGCAGTAGCGGTAGTCCCAGTTGCGCACGCCGCCGATGTCCTCGGGCAGCGAGGTGGTGGCGGCGGCCATGATCGAGCCGGAGGGCGCGTGCACCAGGCCGCGCAGCGTCAGCGCGGACCGCTTCATCAGGTCCGGCTTCAGCGGCGGCAGCTCCAGCCGATCGGCCCATTCACGCCAGTAGCGCTCGGCGAGTCGGCGGCGTTCCGCCTCGGCGATCATGGTCGGCGCCAGATCGGAGGTGCCGCAGCGCATTTCGAGTACCACGGGCCCCCGGGACGGATCCACGACCGCCCGGGCGGTCTGGTGGATACCCTCCTCGAGGATCTCCCACTGCACGCCCGGGGAGCGCAGCACGATCGGGTCGTTGGTGCCGTGCACCCGCAACCCGGCCGGTTCGCGTTCCAGCATGACCGGCACCTGGCCGAATTCGGGCCGCGGCGCGAAGGTCACCACCGCCTTGGCGTCACCGGCGATGACCCGGGTGAGGTCGGTGCGCTCCGAGGGCACGTCGTGCGGCAGATAGTCGATGACTTGCAGGCTGGCCCAGCGGGTTTCGACGGTCATGGTGCCGTCGACGTAGCGCTGCGACAGCGGCAGGCCCGGCCGTTCCGGGGCCACCGTGAAGTGCCCGGCCTCCGGGCCGCCGAGTAGGTGCGCGAACACCGCGGCGGAATCCGGCTCGGGATGGCACAGCCAGGTGACCGTGCCGTCCGGGGTGACCAGGGCCTTGGAGCGCGGGGCCGCCAGCATGGTCAGCCGCTCGATCCGGGGCGCGGAGGCGCCGGCCAGCCAGGTGCGCCGCTCCTCGACCAGGAACGCCAGGGCCCTGGCGACCTCCTCGGTGCTGGTCACCCGGTATTTGGCGAGGCTCGAGCCGTCGCCGACCTTGATGCCGACGTCGGGACCCGAAAGCCGGGAGAAGGCCTTCTCGTCGGTGACGTCGTCGCCGAAGAAGACCGCCGCGGAGGCGCCTTCCTGATGCCGGATGATGTCCAGCGCGGCGCCCTTGTCGGTCTGCACGACCGCGAGTTCGATGACGGCCTTGCCCTCCGTCACCTGAACGCCCACCCAGCTGGCCGGGCCCTGGAGAGCCTGCTGGAGGGCGCGCCGCCCGACCTCGGCCGCGGCATTGCGCACGTGGAGGGCGACGCTGGCGGGTTTGACCTCCACCGCCGCGCCGGGATTGCTCTCGGCGATGCGGGTCAGTGCCGTCTGCACCTCGCGCAGCAGCTGTTTCGCGTCGTTGTCGATGGCATGCACGAAGCCGACATCGAACTCCGAGCCGTGGCTGCCGATCAGCTGTACCTCGACCGGTAAGCGCGAGAGCGCCGCCAGATCGCGTAAGGCTCTGCCGGAGATGACGGCTGCGGTGGTACCGGTCAGACCGGCGAGCGCACGCAGGGCGCTGACCGATTCTCGATGTGGATAGGCCTTCGTCGGATCGGACACGATCGGTGCGATCGTTCCGTCGTAGTCCGACGCGACCAGTAACCGTGGCATGCGGGCTACAGCAGCCAACGCACGCCGAAGTTCCTGTGGCAGATCCTGTGCGCTCACGCATCCAACCTCGTGATCGGAGGAGATTTTTCAGGGCGCGAGAAACTCTACTGGGTAGGGTTTGCTCGCGTGTTCGCGCAGTGATACGTAGCGTTTACGTTTACCTCGCTGCGCGCATCCCCGATTGTGCGGCCTCTTGTCGTACGTTAGCTGGCTTGCCACGCCAGAGCATCGGCAAACTTTTACCGACGGGTCAGGACTTGTCGCCGAGCAGCAGGTCGATGGTGAGTTCCAGCCGTTCGGTGACATCGGTCGCAGAGGCGCGCCGGGTGAGCCACGCCACCAGGTTCGACAGCCACACGTCGCTGATGACCCGGGCGATCGCGAGGTCGCGGTCCGTGGGCTCGCCCTCGTTCATGGCACGGGCGAAGAAGCGGTCCATCACCCGGCCGACCCGATCGACCTCGGCCGCGGCGGAGGCGTCGGCGAACATGAATGCGCGCGTCATGGCCTCGGTGAGCAGCGGGTCGCGCTGCATGGCGCGGGTGACCTGGGTCAGCAGGGTGTGCATCCGCTCGCGCGCGCTCTGCCCGGGCAGCGGTTTGCGTTTGCTGTCGAACTGCTCGAATTCCCGCGCCAGGGCGGACACCAGCAGGTGCACCTTGGAGGGGAAGTACCGGTAGAGGGTGCCGACGGCCACGTCGGCTCGCTCGGCGACCGCTCGCATCTGCACGGCGTCGTAGCCGCCCTTGGAGGCCAGCGCGAGCGTGGCGTCCAGGATTCGCTTGCGGCGGTCTCGTTGTGCGGTCGAGCTGAGGTCGTCCTCGCTGAGTGTCGTCACCGGGGTGACGCGCGGCCGGGATCCCTGCGCACCCGTCTCGGTCGCCGGCTCTCGGGAGGGACTGGCCATCGGTGAAAGTCCTTTCCTGCACAGGTCGTTCGAAGGGGACGGCCCGCGGGTGGGCGGGCTCGGTCGCCCGACTGCGCTGTCGGTGTGCCGTCCGGCGGCGCTTGACTTCCGCCCGACGGGGATATTAGAACATGTTCTAGGTGTGGGAGTCACGCCGGAAAGGCGGGATGGATGTGACCATCGCCACCACTGACGAGCATAAAGCCGTGCAGGAGTCGATGCGCGGGTGGGCCGCTTCGGTGCGGCCGATTGCAACCATGCGTGACCGGCACGACGGCGACGGCGACTATTGGCGGTCCTTCTGGCCCGGATTGGTGGGACTCGGCGTCTTCCGGGTCGCGGAGCCCGAGGCCGCCGGTGGCGCAGGTGGTTCCGTCGGCGATCTGGCCGTCCTGCTGGAACAGGCCGCCCACGATCTGGTCGGCGGTCCGGTGCTGTCCACCGCGCTCGCCGGGCTGGTCGCCGGCGCTGCCCTGGACGAGGACATCCCCTGCGGCGTGGCCCTCGGCGAAGCGGTTGCGCTGCCGGGGGATCCGGCCGGGTCCGCCGAACTCACCGGCTCCTGGGACACCGTGCTCGGTGCGGCGGCGGGCACGGCCGTGCTGCTGCCCGTCACGCGCGGCGACCGGCGGCAGTGGGCGCTGATCCCGCCGGACACCGCCGGGGTCGGCATCGATCCGTTGCCGTCCTCGGATCCGAGCCTGCCGCTGGCGCGGGTGCGCTGCGAGGGCGTGGCCGTACCGGCACGGCGACTCTTCGAACCCGACTGCGCGGTACCGGATCTGGTGGCCACCCTGGTGGCCGCCGAACTGGCCGGGATCGCCGGCTGGTGCCTGGACACCGCCGTCGAATACGCGAAGGTGCGCGAGCAGTTCGGCCGCCGGATCGGCGAATTCCAAGCGGTGAAGCACATCTGCGCCTGGATGCTGTGCCGGACCGAGCTGATCCGCGCGGTCGCCGCCGATGCCGCGAACGCGGTGGACCAGGGCGGCCGGGAGCTGGCCCTCGCCGCGGCCATCGCGCTGAGCATCGCGCTGGACGCGGCGGTGGAGACGGCCAAGGACGCGATCCAGGTGCTCGGCGGGATCGGATTCACCTGGGAGCACGACGCGCACTTCTACCTGCGCCGGGCGAGCGCGTTGCGGCAACTGCTCGGCGGTTCGGCGGCGCAACGGCTGCGGGTCGCCGAACTGGCCCGGCAGGGCGGCCGGCGCACGATCGGACTCGATCTCGGCGGTGAGGCCGGCGCGAACGGCTGGGCGGCAGTCGGACTGGATCCGGCCGCGGCCGCAGATCTCTCCGCCGAGGTGGATCGGATCGCGGGCCTGCCGGCGGACGAGCGGCGAAATGCACTGGTGGACAGCGGCCTGCTGTCCCCGCACTGGCCGCCGCCGTACGGCCGGGGCGCGGGCCCGCTGCTGCGCGCGCTGATCGACGAGCGGGTCCGCGGGGCCGGTATCGAGGTGCCGGACCTGACCATCGGCAACTGGGCGGTGCCCACGCTGCTGCAACACGGCACCCCCGGGCAGATCGAGCGCTTCGTGGAACCGACCCTGCGCGGAGATGTGTTCTGGTGTCAGCTGTTCAGCGAGCCGGGCGCGGGTTCGGACCTGGCGGCGCTGCGCACCTCCGCCACCCGGGTGGACGGCGGCTGGCGGCTACAGGGGCAGAAGGTGTGGACCTCGCTGGCGAACATCGCCAACTGGGGCATCTGCCTGGCCCGTACCGATCCGGGCAGCGCGGCCTCGCAGCGCGAGAAGCACCGGGGCATCAGCTATTTCCTGGTCGACATGAGCAGTCCAGGCCTCGAGGTGCGGCCACTGGTGACCATCACCGGCGAGGCGCGGTTCAACGAGGTCTTCCTCGACGATGTCTTCGTGCCGGACGACTGTCTGGTGGGCGAGCTCGGCGCCGGGTGGAAGATCGCCCGCTCGACGCTCTCCTCTGAACGGGTGGCCATGGGCGGCAACGGCATCGGTGACGCACTCGAGTCACTGATCGCTTCCGCGCCGCGCACCGGCGCGGGCTCGGAGCTGATCGCGGATCGGCTCGGCGGCCTGATCGCCGACGCGATCGCCGGGCTGCTGCTGGAAATCCGTGCCGCACAGCGGATGCTGGCAGGTGCCGATCCCGGCCCGCAGAGCAGCGTCCGCAAGCTGGTCGGCGTGCGGCACCGGCAGGCGGTCGCGGAATTCGCCGTCGAGCTCGCGGGGGTGGCGGGGGCGCTCGAATCCGAAGCGGTGCAGGAATTCCTGCTCACTCGCTGTCTGTCGATCGCGGGGGGTACCGAGCAGATTCTGTTGACTGTGGCCGCCGAACGGATTCTCGGGCTGCCGCGCGAGTCGCATCACTAGAGTCCCGCATCTGAAACCTGGAGCACCGCATGGACTTCACCACCGACGACAGCCAGGACGCGGTCGCCGAGGTCGTCGTGAGCTTGCTGGAGCGCAACAGCGAACGCGATATCTCGTTGTGGCCCAAGCTGGTCGACAGCGGACTGCCCGCAGTCGCCCTGCCCGAACGGTACGGCGGCGACGAGATGGGGCTTCCCGAGATCTCCGTCTTACTGACCGAACTGGCCACCGACGCGGTCGCCACCCCCGCGCTGTCCACCTTCGGCTTCGGAGTGCTCCCGCTGCTCGGCAACCTCCCGGACGACTTGGCGGACAAGATCTTCCCCGCCGTAGCCGGCGGCGCCGTGCTGACCGCGGCGCTGCACGAACCGGGTTCGCCGTTCGCGACGAGCCCGGCCACCACCGCGACGTCGCGCGGCGGCGAGATGCTGATCTCCGGCCACAAGGTCGGCGTGCCCTATGCCGAGCAGGCGGCCTGGATCCTGGTGCCCACGGACGCCGGGGTCGCGGTCGTGGATGCCGCCGCTCCCGGCCTGGACCGCCGGGCGAGCCCCACTTCGACCGGTGCGGCGGAATATTCGCTGCGATTGGACGAGGTGGCGATCCCGGCCGGGCATCTGCTGTCCGGTACCGCGCCGACGGATCTGCATCGCTGCGCACTGGCCTGTCTGGGCTCGGTGGCCGACGGGCTGCTCACCGGCGCACTGAAACTCACCACCGAGCACGTGCGCACCCGGCACCAGTTCGGCCGGCCGCTGGCCGAATTCCAGGCGGTGGCACAGGAGATCGGCGACATCTACGTGACCTCGCGCACCCTGCACGCGGCGGCGCTGGCCGCCAACTGGGCGCTGGCCGAACTGCGCCGCGGCGACGGCGATCCCGATCGGGTCGACGACGATCTCGACGTGCTGGCCTACTGCATCGCCGCGGAACTGCCGCCGGCGATGCAGATGTGCCATCACCTGCACGGCGGCATCGGGGTCGACGTGACCCACCCACTGCACCGCTACTACTCACAGGCCAAGGACATCACCCGCTGGCTCGGCGGGGAATCGTTGCGACTGGACCGGCTGGGGGCGAGATGTTCATAGATCTGACCACCGAACAGCGCGCGTTGCGCGACGAATTGCGTTCGTATTTCACGACTCTGGTGACCGCCGAGGAGGCGGCCGAGATGTCGGTGAACCGGCACGGCGACGCCTATCGGGCCGTGGTGCGCCGGATGGGCCGCGACGGCCGTTTGGGTGTCGGCTGGCCGAAGGAGTTCGGCGGCCAGGGTTTCGGCCCGGTCGAACAGCAGATCTTCTACAACGAGGCGGTGCGCGCGGACGTGCCGCTGCCGCTGGTGACGCTGCTGACCGTCGGCCCGACGCTGCAGCAGTTCGGTACCGAGGAACAGAAGCGCCGCTTCCTGCCCGGCATCCTGGCCGGCGAGATCCATTTCGCCATCGGCTATTCCGAGCCCGAGGCGGGCACCGATCTGGCGGCCCTGCGCACCGGCGCGGTGCGCGACAGCGGCGGTGACTGGATCGTCAACGGGCAGAAGATCTTCACCACCGGCGGGCACGAGGCCGATTTCGTCTGGCTGGCCTGCCGGACCGGATCGGTCCAGTCGCGGCACCGCGGCATCACGATCCTGATCGTGGACACCACCGATCCCGGTTACTCGTGGACGCCGATCATCACCTGCGACGGCGCCCATCACACCAACGCCACCTACTTCGACAACGTGCGCGTGCCCGCCGACATGCTCGTCGGCGAGGTGGACCGGGGCTGGAAGCTGATCACCACCCAGCTCAACCACGAACGCATCGGCCTGGGCCCGTCCGGCAAGATCGAACAGCTCTACGAGCGGGTGCACACCTGGGTGCGGGCGCACGATCTGCTCGGCGAGGACGATGTGCGGCGGCTGCTCGGCCGGCTGCACGCCACGGCCCGGCTGAACGAACTGCTGAACTGGCAGGTGGCCGCGAATGCTGTACAGGGCGAGGCGGATTCGGCGCAGGTGATCGCCGACGCGTCGGCGACCAAGGTGTTCTCCACCGAGCATCTGCAGGAAGCGGGCCGGTTGGCCGAGGAGATCGTCGGCCGCTACGGCGATCCGGCCGATCCCGACACCGCCGAACTGCTGGTCTGGCTGGACCGGCGCACCAAACAGAACCTGGTGGTGACCTTCGGCGGCGGCGTCAACGAGATCATGCGCGAACTGATCGCCACCGCGGGCCTGAAACTGCCACGGGTGCCGAGATAGCCGTGGATCGAGACAGGAGTTGCTCGTGCCGGACACGATGAAGGCCGCGGAGATCACCGCGGCGGGCGAGCGGATCAGGGAGGCGGGGGAGTGCGCGCCGCGCACCGCCCGCGACCCGGTCAACCAGCCGATGATCAACAACTGGGTCGAGGCGATCGGCGACGGCAATCCGATCTACGTGGACGAGCGGGCCGCGCGCGCCGCCGGACATCCCGGCATCGTCGCGCCGCCGGCGATGGCCCAGGTGTGGACCATGTTCGGCCTGCACGGGGTGCGCCCGGCCGACGATCCGCTCGGCCGCATCACCGAGCTGCTCGACGCCGCCGGCTACACCTCGGTGGTGGCCACCAACTGCGAGCAGACCTATCACCGGTATCTGCGAGTGGGCGAACAGGTCACGGTCCGCAGCCGGCTCGACGACCTGTTCGGCCCGAAGCGGACCGGCCTCGGCGAGGGCTGGTTCGCCACCGTGCACACGAGCTGGTACGTCGGCGACGAGCTGGTCACCGAGATGCTGTTCCGTATCCTGAAATTCGCGCCCGGCACCGCGAAACCGGCCTCGCCGCAGGATGATCCGAGCAAACGGGCCCGCCCCGCCGTTTCCCGGGACACGGAGTTCTTCTGGGCCGGAACGAAGCTCGGCGAACTACGCGTCCAGCAGCTGCCCGACGGCAGCCTGCGGCACCCGCCGGTGCCCGCGCTGTGGCAGGACCCCGCCGCGACGCCGGAGTACCGGGTCGTCTCCGGCCGCGGCACCGTGTTCAGCTACGTCGTCCACCACGCGCCGAAGGTGCCGGGCCGCGCGCTCCCGTACGTGGTGGCCCTGGTGGAACTCGCCGAAGGCGTGCGAATGCTGGGTGAACTGCGCGGCGTCACACCGGATTCGGTCCGGGTCGGCATGCCGGTCGAGGTGGCCTTCGAGGCGCTCGACGACGACATCACCCTGCCCTACTGGAAGGTGCGCCCATGACCGCCTCGCTGCGGCCGGGAACGGTGCCCGTCGGCACCGTCCTGCCCGAACTCGTCATCCCCGTCGACGCCACCTTCGTGATCAGCACCGCACTGGCGACCCGGGACTTCCAGGACGTGCACCACGACCGCGACAAGGCGGTGGCGCGCGGCTCGAAGGACATCTTCGTGAACATCCTCGCCGACACCGGGCTCGTACAGCGGTACGTCACCGACTGGGCCGGCCCCCGGGCGATCGTCAGATCGCTGGCGCTGCGCCTCGGCGTGCCCCTCTACGCCGGTGACACCCTCACCCTGACCGGCACGGTGACCGCCGTCGAGGGCGAACTGATCCACCTCGAGGTCGTCGGCCGCGACAGCCTCGGTGACCACATCCAGGCGCAGGCCGTGATCGCGTTGCCGGAGGAGAAATGAGCGGGTTGAGCGGACAGGCCGCCATCGTCGGCATCGGCGCCACCGATTTCTCGAAGGATTCCGGCCGCAGCGAGCTGCGGCTGGCCGCCGAGGCGGTCACCGCCGCCCTGGCCGACGCCGGGCTGACCCCCGCCGACGTGGACGGCCTCACCACCTTCACCATGGACAACAACCTGCAGGTGGCCGTCGCCCGCGCGATCGGCATTCCGCAGCTCACGTTCTTCAGCAACATCCCCTACGGCGGCGGCGCGGCCTGCGCGACCGTGCAACAGGCCGCGATGGCGGTGGCGACCGGGGTCGCCGACGTGGTGGTGGCGTACCGGGCCTTCAACGAACGATCCGGGCACCGGTTCGGCCAGTTCGCCACCCATCTGGCCGCCGCGCCGACCTCCTCGGGCGTGGACGCCGCCTGGGCCTACCCCCAGGGTTTGGGCACACCGGCCGCCCAGGTGGCGATGGTGGCGCGGCGCTACATGCACGTGTACGGCGCCACCAGTGCGGATTTCGGCCGGGTGGCGGTCGCCGATCGTAAACACGCGGCGGTGAATCCGGCCGCGCACTTCTACGGCAAGCCGATCACGTTGGAGCAGCACCAGAATTCCCGCTGGATCGCCGAGCCGCTGCATCTGCTGGACTGCTGCCAGGAGACCGACGGCGGGGTCGCGCTCGTGATCACGAGCGCGGAACGGGCCCGCGATCTGCCGCGCCGCCCGGCCGTGATCGCCGCGGCCGCACAGGGTTCCGGCGCCGATCAATATGTGATGACCAGCTACTACCGCGACGCCATGACCGGCCTGCCCGAGATGAACGTGGTCGGCGACCAGTTGTGGGCCCAGAGCGGGCTGCGGCCGGAGGACATGCAGGCAGCGATCCTCTACGACCACTTCACGCCGTTCGTGCTGATGCAGCTGGAGGAATTGGGATTCTGCGGTCGCGGCGACGCCCGGGATTTCATCGCCGACGGCGCCATCGAGATCGGCGGACGGCTACCGCTGAACACACACGGCGGCCAGCTCGGCGAGGCGTACATCCACGGCATGAACGGCATCGCCGAGGGGGTGCGCCAGATCCGCGGCGACTCCGTCAATCAGGTCGAGGGCCTGCGCAACATCGTCGTGACCGCGGGCACGGGCGTACCGACGTCCGGGCTGGTGTTGTCCGCCGGGTAACCCGCGGCCGACCGGCCCGAACGCCGATGTGTTACAGGCCGAGTCGGCGAGCCAGCTCGGCGTCGATGTCCTCGGCGCTGAGCGGCCGGGTGGCGGGCAGGCCCGCGACGGCCGGTTTCCCTTGCGCGACAGGCCCGGTCAGCAGCAGCTCGATCTGCTGGGAAAGGGTCAGCCCGTGGGCTGCAGCCAGCCGGTGCAGCCTGTCACGGGTGGTCTCGGGAACCTTGATGGTGACAGTCATGCCGCCAGTATGCCGGATTCACCTGTGCCGCAGTTGAGTACCCACCGCTGTTGTGAGCTGTTCGATACGGTACCGTTCGCCACGCCCGCCTTCGCGCGGGAGCCGGGGGCGGGTGATGACGCCCACCCGCCCGGTCCGGCCACCCCGGCGGCCCGGCCGCAAACCGTCCGTCGGGCAAGAACTTTCGCCCGGCGTTCGCGATCCGGCGAACGCCCTGAGCGAGGTGCCCGCGGTGGCCGCACACCTCCCCGGCGAGGGCTCCGTCACACCGATCCGCGACCGGCGTGGCGAGGTTCGCGTCGAATTCGCCGGACCTGGAGAATGCGGGCGGCATCGGCCCGCGCGCCACCGAACCCGCCACCGGCCCGAGCGCCGCACCGGAGTTCGGCTACCCGGCCCGAGTGGCCCGCGCGGCCTGGCCGACGCGAGGCCGCGCGCCTCCGGTGACGGCTGTGCGGTCCCGTGTGGCGTCCGGCGAGCGGGCCGGGCCGCCGTCCGGGAACGGGTATCGGGCCCGTTCGGGCATCGCGCCAGGTCGGACGCGGGTTCGCTCAGGGCAGGGAGAGTTCGCGCTCCCCTTCGCCGGTCGCGGCGACTGGGATCGAGGGCGGGTGACAGGAGGCGGACGGCGACTGGGCGGAGAAGGTCTCGATGAGGCAGCCGAGGTTGATCTGACCGCTGAGGGACGAGGGCCCGCTCAGCGACGAACTGCCGGAATCGGCGACCGCCGCCGGGGCGCTGATCAAAACTGTTGCGGCACAGATCATTCCGGCCACGGAAAAGGTGCGAACGAACATGCTGTCGATCATCGCAGACCGCGCCGGTCCGGGAGAGCCGCCGAACGCCCCCAATTCCTGTGCCGGACTTTCCCGGGCCCGAATACCGATGTGCGCCCGGTGCGCCGATTCCGGAGCGGGTCCCGCTGTGCGGCGGGCCCGATATCCCGCCCGCTCGCCCGAGGGTGCCGGAAATCAGGATGTCTGCGAATCACGCGGACGGCCGAATGGCCCGGCCGGCCAATTCGGCGGCGCGGACGGAAATGCGGCCGGCGCGTTTTCCATTTCGGGGAGCCGGACCGCGCCCGGTGCCGGAGCGGGGGTGAACCCGCCGGTCCCCGGCCCGGCCGGGAAACCCGCGGGTGGCACATTTGTGGAGCTTCACAGTCCCGGGCGTTCCCGGCCAGTGCGGAAAGAATTCGAACGACAGTCCGGGTAGAACGTGTCTCCATTTTCCCGTTACCGGTGGTTCCGGCGTGTCACGATGTGGCTGTTTACCGATGTACCGCTGATATAGGGAGAGTTTCGTGGGCGGAGCGCGCCTCGTGGTGTCGCGCGCGGCCGGGCTGCTGACACTGGTCGCGCTCGTCGTGGTCGCGCTGCGCGGATTCGTGCCCGGAACCGGTGGGCCACGGGTGGGTTCGCCGCCGTCGATGGTCGGCTTCGCGCTGATGCCGGTGCTGTCGCTGGTATCCGTTGTGATCCTGCTGGCGGGGGTGCTGACCAGCGAGCACCGGCTACCCCTCGCGATGCCGGTGCAGCAGCGCCGCGACGACCCGATCCGGTGGCGGCGCGCCGGGACGGCGCTGCTCGTGCTGGTCGCGTTCGTCGCGATGACGGGCGCCGCGGCCTGGGCCGCCGCCGTGCTGCACGGTCACCGTGGCGACACCGCCCGTCCCGCAACGCCTTCGACGGCCGCCGCGCCGGACACCGCGGCGCCCCCGGCGACACCGCTGCCGTTCTCCGGCACCCCGCGCGCCGACGACCGGGCGCTGGTCTGGATCGGCGTGACGGCGGCCGTGCTGATCGGGGTGGCGCTGGTCGGCCTCGTCGCGGTCGCGTCCGGCACCCGGCAGCGGGTCGAGGCCCACACCACGGCGGCGCTGCCGGACCGCGGCGAACCCGAGGTATCCCTCGTCCAGGTCGCGGAGCTGGGATTGGCGGCCATCCTCGCCTCGGGCGATCAGGACGCGCGCACCGCGATCATCGCCTGCTACGGCGCGATGGAAAGCGGTCTGGCGCAGGCCCGCGGAGTGGCTCCGCTGATCTCCGACACCCCCTCCGAGGTGCTGGCCCGCGCCTTCGACCGCGGCGCCCTGCGCGACGCGTCCGCGCGCGAACTGGTGACCCTGTTCGAGGAGGCCCGCTTCAGCCCGCACGCGATGCTGGAATGGCAACGGCTGCTTGCGGAACAACTGCTGCGCATCGTGCTGCGCGACCTGCGGGCGGACCCGGCATGAGCGCGCCGAAGGCGACCGATGCAGGCACGGCGGACAGTCGCTGCCCGAGCCCGGGGAAGGGCGATGCGCGAGGAACATCGCGCGAATCGGGGGCGGGCGGTGCCGGTCCGAGAGCGCGGGCGGCGGTCGCCCCCAGGTACTGCTGCCGGCTGTGGGGCGCGGAGGGTGCGACATGAGCAACGGGGATCCGGTGCGGGTGCCGTACGCCGTGGTGGCCGTGGGCGCGGCGGTACTGATCGTCGCCGTAGAAGCGGTTGCGCTGCGCGGCCACAGGGCTCTGGCGCCGCTACTGGCCGCCGTCCCACTGACTCTCACCCTCGCACTGCTGATCCGATCACTGGTCGAACGAGCCCGGCCCACGCCGGAGTTCGGACCCGAGGACTACGAGATCGACAACGGCCCGGCGGAGATGTTGCGGCGCTGGCGGTCTCGCGCGCAGATGCTGGCCGATCGGGCCGACGGCTCCCGGGCGGACTGGGATCGGCACCTGCGCCCGTTGCTGGCCAAGGAATTCGAGCTGTCCACCGGCCACCGGGTCGCCAAGGACCGGCGCGCGACCGCCGCGGCGGGCCTGGTGCAGTTCGGACCCGAGCTGTGGCCCTGGGTAGACCCGGAGAATTCGTCGCCGCGCGAGCAGAACGAGCGAGCGCCGGGACGTGCGGCGCTGGACGAGATCCTGCGCCGGTTGCAGGAGATGTGAGGCAACGGTGAGGAATACGCGGGTGCGATCATGACGGCGCCGATGGACGCCACGGTGACGCGAACCGAGGCGATACTGCGCGAGATCGGCCGGGTCGTCGTCGGCAAACGTGACGAACTGCAACTGATCATGGTCGCGGTGCTGTCCGGCGGGCACATCCTGATCGAGGACCTGCCCGGCCTGGGCAAGACCCTGATCGCCCGGTCCTTCGCCGCCACACTGGGTCTGAACTTCACCCGGGTGCAGTTCACCCCGGATCTGCTGCCCGCGGACCTGATCGGCTCGACCATCTACGACATGTCCTCGGGCCGCTTCAATTTCCGCCGCGGCCCGGTCTTCACCCACATGCTGCTGGCCGACGAGATCAACCGCACCCCGCCGAAGACGCAGGCCGCCCTGCTGGAGGCGATGGCGGAGGGCCAGGTCAGCATCGACGGCGAAACCTTCCCGCTGCCACAGCCGTTCATCGTGATGGCCACCGACAATCCGATCGAGTACGAGGGCACCTACCCGCTGCCGGAGGCCCAGCTGGACCGGTTCGCGATGCAGCTGCGGCTGGGCTACCTGTCCGAGGCCGACGAGACGCAGATGATCCGCCGCCGCCTCGAACGCGGCGCGGCCCCGCCCCGGGTCGCCCAGGTGGTGGACGCACAGGGCCTGCTGGAGATGCGTGAGTCGGTCGAATACGTCACCGTGCACCCGGATGTCGTCACCTACGTGGTGTCACTGGCCGCCGCCACCCGCGGCCATCCACAGGTCGAGGTCGGCGCCAGCCCGCGCGCCGAACTCGACCTGGTGCAGATGGCCCGCGCCCGCGCCCTGCTCCTCGGCCGCGACTACGTGATCCCGGAGGACGTGAAGGCACTGGCGATTCCGGCCATGGCGCACCGCATCACGCTGCGCCCGGAGATGTGGGTCCGCCGCATCCGCGGCGAGGACGTCATCGCGGAACTGCTGCGCCGCCTACCCGTCCCGCGCGCCACCCCGTCATGAGGCATCGGGACACGACCAACCTGGTGGACAGCGAATTGCACTGGCGGCCCGCGCCTCTGGTGTACATGCTGGCGGGGGTCGCGGCGGCCGCGTTGGTGGCCGCGATCGCGCTGGGCCGCTGGCAGCCGGTGGTGTTCGCCGCCCCGCTGCTCGGCGTGCTGGCGTCGGCTCCGTTGCAGTTGTCCCGCACCAGGATCGCGCTCGACGGTGGCGGCGTGCAGCGCTGCTTCGAGACCGAGGAGGTGGTGCTGAGCATCGCCGCCTCGGTGGAGGGCGGGTACGCGCTGTTACGGATGCGCCCGGAACCGGTTGCGGGCGCGGAGGTCCGGGTAGAGGAGGCGGTCGACTCCGGTGCGGTCCCGGCCGGATTGCGCCTCGTGGTGTCGGCATCGCGCTGGGGCCGCTTCCCGGTGCCGGTCCGGATCGACGCGCTCGGCCCGGCCGGTTTGGCGCGGGCGTCGGTCACCCTGCCGGGCGGCGAGGTGTTCGTCTACCCGATCGCCGATCCGCAGCGAATGCGGTTGCCGCGCATCGAGCTTCCCGAACGCATCGGCACCCATCCGACCCGCCGGCACGGCCCCGGCGTGGAGTACGCCGACATCCGCCGCTACGCCGCCGGTGATCAGCTGCGCACGGTCAACTGGCCGGTGAGCGCGCGCCGCGGCCGCCTGTACGTCACCGAACGGCTCACCGATCGTGCCGCGGATGTCGTTGTCCTGGTGGACAACTCGTTGCAGGCGCCGGGACCGGCCACGGAGTCGCTGGAGCTGTCGGTACGCGGGGCGGCCCAGGTGGCGCAGTCGGCGTTGCAGGCGGGCGACCGCACCGCGGTGGTCTGCCTCGGGCAGGCCCCGCGCTGGCTGCGCGCCGATATCGGCCGCCGGCAGTTCTACCGGATCGTCGACACCGTGCTGGACGTCGGTGAGGAGCACATCCGCACCACCGGCACGCTGGCCCCGCATCCGGCCGTCCCGCTGGGCGCGGTGATCGTGGCGTTCTCGACGCTGCTCGACACCCAGTTCGCCCTGGCCCTGATCGATCTGCGCAAGCGCGGGCATACCGTCGTCGTGGTGGATGTGTTGCGCGGCACGCCTTTTCGTGAGGATCTGGACCCCACCCTGGCCCGGATGTGGCAGTTGGAACGCTCGGCGATGTACCGGGACATGAGCACCCTCGGCGTCGACATCGTGGCCTGGCCGGAGGATGCCCGCCTGGATCAGGTGATGCGCCTGCTGCCCCAGCGCCGCCGGATGATGCGGGTGCGGCGATGACCAGATTCCTCGCGGCGCTGTCCGGCCTGCTGCTCACGGTGGCGACGACGATCGTGCTGCCCTGGGCGGGCGTGGCGGTACCGGTCCTGGTGCTCCTGAGCTGGTGGTGGCGACCCGCCGCGGTGGGAGCGGCGCTGGTCGCGCTCGGCGCCCTGCTCTGGACGGGCACCGGCACCCTGGGCTGCGCGGCGACCGGCCTCGTCGTGACCGCCTACCTGCTCGGCACCGCGACCGTCCGTGCTCCGGCCGGCGTGGTCCCGACCAGCCTGCCGTCGGTGGCCGGGGCACTACTGTTCGCCGCCGCCGCGGTGGCCGCGGCAGCGGTACCGGTGCACCTGGCCTGGGCCCCACTGGCCGCGCCGATCCTGATGATCCTGCTGTACGCCTGGATAGTGCGGGGACTGGCCGCGAACACCGACCGGCGGGTTCATTCCGGTGATAGCGGACGGTAATGAATGGTGATGCTGTACACATCTACTGTCCTGGTAGTACTACTATCCGTAGTATCAGGTCCATGTGGATCATTCCGATCATCGCCGTCGTCTGTGCCATCGCCATCGGGGGCCTGTTCGCCACCGGCTTCCCGAAGTAGGCGCCGGATTCCGGCCGGGCCGCGCGCCCGGCCGGCCCGATGTCACTCCGTGCAGGTGAGCACCACGTCGGCGAGGACCGGGGCATCGTCGCGCTCCACCACGGTGGCCGCGATGACCAGCTCGTTGCCGGTGCGCCAGATCCGCGACCGGATCGTCTCACCCGGATAGACCACCCCCGCGAAGCGCGCCCGGAAACCGGCCACCCGAGTGGCGTCCGAGTCCAGCACCGCGTCGGTGGCGGCCTTGCAGACGATGCCGTACGAGCAGCGTCCGTGCAGGATCGGATCCGGGAAGCCCGCGTCGTGCGCGAACTCCGGATCCGAATGCAGCGGATTGCGGTCGCCGAGCATCCGGTACAGCAGCGCCTGCTGCGGCAGCGTCGGGGACAGGACCTCGAAATCCGGTGCGCGGTCCGGCAATTCGACCTTGTTGCTCGGTCCGCGCTCGCCACCGAAACCGCCCTCGCCCTTGGCGAAGATGGCGGAGCGGGCCGTCCACAGCGGCTGCCCGTCGGAACCGGCGACGCTGATCTCCTCGACCACCACCGCAGCCGACCCTTTGTCCCAGATCTCGGCGACGCGGCCGGTCGCGGTCGCCTTGCCCGCGGCCGGGATCGGGCGATGCGTCACGATCTCCTGGCTGGCGTGCACGACCTTCGCGAGATCGATCTCGATGCCGGGATAGCTGACCCGCGGCGGATCGGTGTCGCGCAGCGTGGCGGCCACGGTAGCGAACGTGGGCAGCACCTGCGGTTCGCGGTCGTGCAGGTACCGCAGTTCGCGCGGGTCGGTCCAGCGCGCCCCGGCGCCGAGGCCCAGGTGGTACAGCTGCACGTCGGACGGTTCCCACGCGAGTTCCTGCGTCGGAAGTGCCGCTCCCAGTGCGACTTTCGGATCTATCGGCATTGTGTTCCCGTCTCCTGTGCCCGAGCTCCGGGCTCATCGATGCTGTGCGGCCACGGCGGGCGCTATTGCGCCGCGGCCGGTGCCTGCCGCGTCCGCTCGAGGATGTCCCGCACCGCAAGATAGCCGAAGGTGATCGCCGGGCCGATCGTCGCGCCGGGGCCGGCGTAGGTGTGGCCCATCACCGGCGCCGACGAGTTGCCGGAGGCGTACAGCCCCTCGATGACGGTGTCGTCCTCGCGCAGCACCCGCCCCGCCGCATCCGTGACCAGGCCGCCCTTGGTGCCGAGGTCGCCGGGCACGATCTTGGCCGCGTAGTACGGCCCCTGGACGAGGCCCGCCAGGCACGGGTTCGGCTTGACCGTCGGATCGCCGTAGTAGCGGTCGTAATGACTGTTGCCGCGGCCGAAGTCGGCGTCGGTGCCGGTCTCGGCGAATCCGTTGAACCGCTGCACGGTCTCGGCCAGCCGGTCGGCGGGCACGCCGATCCGCTGCGCGAGTTCCGCGAGGCTGTCGGCCTTCACGATGTTGTCGTCGGCCATCCAGCGCGATGGGAAGCGTTGTCCCGGTTGGAGTCCCGCGAAGATGTACCGATTCCGGTAGCGCTGATCGAACACCAGCCAGGTCGGGATGTTCTCGCCGGGTCCCTCGCCCTGCCCGTACTCGCCGCCGTACATGGTGTGCACGGCCTCGACATAGGGCGCGGACTCGTTACCGAACCGCTTGCCCTCGGCGTTGATCATGATCGAGCCGGGCAGATTCCGCTCGGCCAGCGCGAACCACGGCCGCCCGCCCTTGAATACCGTCGGCCCCCACCAGGCGTCCTCCATGAACGTGACCGCCCCGCCGACCGCCATGCCGGCCAGGATGCCGTCGCCGGTGTTGGCCGGTGCGCCGGTGGTCCACTCGGTGGTGATCGGCTGGCGCTGGTACTTGGCGCGCATCTCCGCGTTGTGCTCGAAGCCGCCGGTGCCGAGCATCACGCCGTATTTCGCGCGGAAGCGCACGGTCTCCTCGCCCTGGCGCGCCTCGACGCCGACCACCCGGCCGTCCTCGACGATCAGCCCGGTCAGCGGAGTCTCCAGCAGCAGTGGCACATTCGCGTCCAGCAGTCCCTTGCGCATGGCCGCGATGATCGCCTGCCCCATGCCCAGTAGATGTTTGCCGGTGGCCTTCGCCCAGTAGGTGCGCGCGCCGACCCGGATCGCGCGCATGATGCCGATCGGGTGGCGCCGGATCAGGTTCAGCCGCCGGTAATCCGCCTGCATGACAACGACGTTCATCGGCGCCTTGGCGTACGGCGGTTCCAGGTCGAACCGCTCCGCGCCGAGGGTCTTGGCGTCGAACGGCGCCGGTTCGCAGGAGCGGCCCTCCCCGCGGCCGCCGGGCGCCTCGGGGTAGTAGTCGGAGTAGCCGGGCACCCACTTCATCTTCAGCGGGGTGTGCGCGAGTACGAAATCGAACGCCTCCGCCCCGCGATCGATGTAGGTGTCGATGCGCTCCTTCGGCACCGCGTCGCCGATGATGCTGTGCAGGTAGGTACGGGCCTGCTCGCGATCGGCGTCGTCGCCGCGGCCCGCGGCCACCAGGGCCTTGTTGCCGGGGATCCACACCCCACCGCCGCTGCGCGCGGTGGACCCGCCGTAATGGGCGGCCTTCTCGATGATCACCGCGCGCAACCCGTGATGGGCGGCGGTGAGGGCAGCGGTCATGCCGGCGGCGCCGCTGCCGACCACCACCACGTCGTATTCCCGATCACTCATGTAGAACACGTTATAGAATCACTGCCGTCTCGGTCTATATTGGACTGGCAGGTGAGCGGATCGACACAGGTAACTCGTTCCAATTTCTGCACGTCCGGCCTCGGTCGAAACGAGGCCGATCTCGGTCGGGAGGAAAGGAACACACGTGCTGTCCGACGCGGTACGCAAGGAACTGGCCGACGAACTCGCGGTCGCGGAGCGGGACCGGATCCCACTCGACCCGCTGGTGGTCCGCCATCCCGACATCGATGTCGTGGACGCCTACGAGATCCAATTGCACAACATCCGGCGGCGGGTGGCCGGCGGCGCGACCGTGATCGGTCACAAGGTCGGCCTGTCCTCGAAGGCCATGCAGCAGATGATGGGCGTCGACGAGCCCGACTACGGGCACCTGCTCGGCGAGATGCAGGTGTTCGAGGAGGCCGACGTCGTCGCGTCGAATTACCTGTACCCCCGGGTCGAGGTCGAGGTCGGTTTCGTCCTGGGCGCGGATCTGCCCGGCGCCGAGTGCACCGAGGCCGACGTGCTGGCCGCGACCGTTGCCTACGCCCCCGCGATCGAGCTGATCGACACCCGGATCCGGGACTGGAAGATCGCGTTGTGCGACACCATCGCCGACAACGCCTCCTCGGCCGGCTGGGTGCTCGGCCCCGAGCGAGTGGATCCGGCGACGCTGGATGTCACCGCGATCGATGCCGTCCTGACCCGCAACGGCGAGGTGGTCGCCGAGGGCCGCAGCGACGCCGTGCTCGGCGATCCGACCGTGGCGGTGGCGTGGCTGGCCCGCAAGGTCGCCTCCTTCGGGGTGCGGCTGCGCGCCGGCGACATCGTGCTGCCCGGCTCCTGCACCCGCGCGATCGACGCCCGGCCGGGCGACACCTTTCACGCCGAGTTCGCCGGACTCGGTTCGGTTCGTTTGAATTTTCAGTGAGGAGACGCGAACGTGTCAGCCACCCGCAAGGTCTCGGCCGCGATTGTCGGTTCCGGCAACATCAGCACCGACCTGCTCTACAAACTGCTGCGCTCGGATCTGATCGAGCCGCGCTGGATGATCGGGATCGACCCGGACAGTGAGGGTTTGAAGCGCGCCCGCGATCTGGGCCTGGAGACCTCACACGAGGGCGCAGACTGGTTGCTGGGGCTGCCCGAGCAGCCGGACGTGCTGTTCGAGGCCACCTCCGCCTACGTGCACCGTGCCTACGCGCCGAAATACCTCGAGGCCGGCATCCGCGCGGTGGACCTGACGCCCGCCGCCGTGGGCCCCGCGGTGGTGCCGCCGGTGAACCTCGGCTCCCTGCTCGACGCCCCGAACGTCAACATGATCACCTGCGGTGGCCAGGCGACGATTCCGATCGTCGCCGCGGTCTCCCGGGTGGTCACGGTGCCCTACGCCGAAATCGTCGCCTCGGTCTCGTCGGTCTCCGCGGGCCCCGGCACCCGCGCCAACATCGACGAGTTCACCAAGACCACCAGCCGCGGCGTGGAGACCATCGGTGGCGCCGAGCGCGGCAAGGCGATCATCATCCTGAATCCCGCCGATCCGCCGATGATCATGCGCGACACCATCTTCTGCGCGATCCCCGACGACGCCGACACCACCGCGATCGCCGATTCGATCCACCGGATGGTCGCCGACATCCAGCAGTACGTCCCCGGTTACCGGCTGCTGAACGAGCCGCAGTTCGACGAGCCGAGCGTGGTTTCCGGTGGGCTGGCGAAGGTTTCGGTGTTCGTGGAGGTCGAGGGCGCCGGCGATTTCCTGCCGCCCTACGCCGGCAACCTCGACATCATGACCGCCGCCGCCACCCGCGTCGGCGAAGTCATCGCCGACCAGATCATCTCGGCCCGAGTCTAGGAGGGATCGCGATCATGCCCTATTCCCAGGAAATCGACATCCGCATCACCGACACCTCGCTGCGCGACGGGTCACACCACAAGCGGCACCAGTTCACCGCCGACGAGGTCCGCGGCATCGTCGGCGCGCTGGACGCCGCCGGTGTCCCGGTCATCGAGGTCACCCACGGCGACGGCCTCGGCGGCTCGTCGTTCAACTACGGTTTCTCGAAAACCCCTGAGCAGGAACTGATCACGCTCGCCGCCGAGACCGCGAAGCAGGCCAAGATCGCCGTCCTGATGCTCCCGGGTGTGGGCGTCAAGGAGGACATCAAGATCTCCCAGGACCACGGCGCCTCGATAGTCCGCATCGCCACCCACTGCACCGAGGCCGACGTCTCGATCCAGCACTTCGGCCTGGCCCGCGAACTGGGTTTGGAGACAGTCGGTTTCCTGATGATGGCGCACACCCAGCCCCCCGAGGTGCTGGCGAAGCAGGCCCGCATCATGGCCGACGCCGGCTGTCAGTGCGTGTACGTGGTCGACTCCGCCGGTGCGATGGTCCTGGAACAGGTCTCCGACCGCGTCGCGGCCCTGGTCACCGAACTCGGCGACGACGCCATGGTCGGCTTCCACGGCCACGAGAACCTCGACCTGGGCTGCGCCAACTCGATTTTCGCGATCCGCGCCGGCGCCCACCAGATCGACGGCAGCACAAGACGTTTCGGCGCCGGCGCCGGCAACACCCCTGTGGAGGCCCTCGTGGGCGTCTGCGACAAGATCGGCGTCAAGACCGGCATCGACTTCTTCGCCATCGCCGACGCCGCCGAGGACGTCGTCCGCCCCGCCATGCCCCAGGAATGCCTCCTGGACCGCCAGTCCCTGATGATGGGCTACGCGGGCGTCTACTCCAGCTTCCTCAAGCACGCCGAACGCCAGGCCGAACGCTACGGCGTCTCCGCCGCCGACATGCTCGTCCGCGCGGGCCGGCGCAAACTGGTCGGCGGCCAGGAGGACCAACTCATCGACATCGCCCTGGAACTCCAGCGCGAACAACAGGCCCCCACCGCCTGATCAGGGACCGGCACACCCTGCTACGACAACGGCCCGGGCGGTCATCCGCCCGGGCCGTTTCGCGTCCCTCCCGTCGCCCCGGCGGAAGCCGGTACCCGGGTGGCCGGCGATGCCGCGCTCCCATCGCCGGGCTCGGGCACCGGCTTCCACCGGGGCGACGAGAAGGGTCATTCCAGGGGGATCAGGCCTTCCGCTGCCGCGTGGTCGATGGTCCGCTGGAGGTGGGGGCAGGAGACGTGGCGGCCGGGGCCGGCGGCCTGCTCCCGGAACACCGGGCAGTGGTCGGCGGGATGGACCGGCCACTGCACCGATGTCTGATGCGCACTGCTCTTGCGCACCAGCACTTCCGTGCCGCAGTTGCGGCACGCCACCGGAGTCATTCCCGTCTCCAGGTGGCCGTGTTTGTCGACGATCGTCTGGGCGCGCACCTCCGCCAGCCGTTGCGGACGGTCCGCGAAATCCGGTGCCTTCGCCCAGCCGGCCATCAGGCGCTCGTCTCCTGGGAGGACGGCTCCTGCCGGCGGCGCATGTTGTCGGCGACCTCGCGCTCCCAGGCCTCGTTGGCCTTGGTGGTGTCGACCTCGAATTCGAAGCGCTGCACCATCTTCGGATCGATGTCGGCGACGTCGACGTAGAACTGGTCGTACCAGCGGCGCAGCTGGTAGACCGGGCCGTCCTCCTCGCAGAGCAGCGGATTGTCGATCTTGGACTTGTGCTTCCAGATCTCCACGTCCTGCAGGAAGCCGTCGCCGAAGAACTTGGTCATGCTGGCGGCGAGCTTGTCGGCGGTCTCGTCGTCGATGCCCTCGGGCTTCTCGACGCTCAGACCGTATTGCAGCACGAACGAGTTCTGCGTGACCGGGTAGTGGCAATTGATCAGCAGGATCTTGATCTCGTATCCGCCGTAGCTGTTCACCAGCGGGTTGATCATGTACGACGGGCCGAAGTAGGACGCCTCCGACTGCAACAGCGACTCACCGCCGTACTTGGCGGCCATGCCGACGTCCGGCCGGCCCTTGGTCTCCAGGTACTGGGTGGCGACATGGCCCTCGAACACGTTCTTGAAGTAGGTCGGGAACGCGTAGTGGATGTAGAAGAAGTGCGCCATGTCGACCACGTTGTCGATGATCTCGCGGCAGTTGGCGCCCTCGATGTGCAGCGTTTCCCAGGTCCACTCGGTCCAACGCTCACCCAGTTGCTCGCGCGGCGAACCGTCGGCCTCGGTGTACGGTCCCTCGATGTACGGGATCGTCACCTCGTCCGGAGGTGGATTGCCCTCGTGGTCGTGCCACACGTACAGCTGCCCGTTGCGCTCGAGGGTGGTCCAGGAGCGGGTGCGGGCCAGTGGGGGAACCCGGCGGGCGTAGGGGATCGCGGTGCAGCGGCCGTTGCCGCCCCAGCGCCAGTCGTGGAACGGGCACGCGATCGAATCGCCCTTGATCTCGCCCATGCTGAGATCGCCGCCGAGATGCCGGCAGTACGCGTCGAGCACCTTCAGATCGCCGGAACTGTCGGCCCAGACTACGAGTTTGGTCCCGAACGCCTCGATGGCGTGCGGTGTGCCGTCCCGGAACCCCGCGACCGTACCGAGGCAATGCCAACCGCGCGCGTAGCGGGTGGGCATGGATCCGACATCGATCTCACGTACCTTCCCGCCCGGCCGCGGTGTTGTCTCTGCCATCGTGATCCCTCCTCTGGAAGTACTAGAACACGTTACAAAATTGCGAGCCGCTGCGCTAGTTATTCCCTTGGCCACCAGGCAAAGGGCATGTCCCGAACCTGCTGGTTACCCGTTCTCGACAGGAATAGTAACGTGTTCTAATCTCGACTGGAGTACGGCGCCCGTGCCGAACTTGCGGTACGGCGCCCGCGTCCGAATGGAACGTGGCGCCCGCGCCGGGCCATCGCACGGGTGTTGGAGCAGGTAGAAGCAGGCAGGAGCCGCGAAGAGATGACGCAGGAAGTAACCGAACGGGTCGAAGCGTTGCTGCCGGCCCTGCGCGAGCGCGCGCAGGAGGCCGAGGATCTGCGGCGCATTCCCGACGAGTCCGTCAAGGGGTTGCAGGAGGCCGGGTTCTTCAAGCTGCTGCAACCGCGCCAGTGGGGCGGGTACGCCGCCGACCCCGTCGTCTTCTACGACACCGTCCGCACGATCGCGAGCGCGTGCGGATCGACCGGCTGGGTGTCCGGCATCGTCGGTGTGCACAACTGGCATCTGGCGCTGTTCGACCAGCAGGCGCAGGAGGACGTCTGGGGCGAGGATCCGGGCGTCCGGATCTCCTCCTCGTACGCCCCGATGGGCGCGGGCGTCGTCACCGACGGCGGCTACCTGGTCAACGGCCAGTGGGCCTGGTCCTCCGGCAGTGATCACGCGCAGTGGACCTTCGTCGGCGGCCCGGTGATCAAGGACGGCAAGCCCGTCGACTTCGGCAGCTTCCTGATCCCGCGCGGCGACTACCGCATCGACGACGTGTGGAACGTGGTCGGGTTGCGCGGCACCGGATCCAACACCCTGGTGCTGGAGAACGTCTTCGTGCCGCGGCACCGGTTCCTCAGCTTCCGGGCGATGAACGAGCTCACCGCGCCCGGCCTGCAACAGAATTCGGACCCGGTCTACAAGATGCCCTGGGGCACCATCCATCCCACCACGATCTCCACGCCGATCGTCGGCATGGCGTACGGCGCCTACGCCGCGCACGTGGAACATCAGGGCAAGCGGATCCGGGCCGCCTACGCGGGCGAGAAGGCCAAGGACGATCCGTTCGCCAAGGTGCGGATCGCGGAGGCGGCCAGCGATATCGACGCCGCCTGGCGCCAGCTCTCCGGCAACGTCGCCGACGAGTACGCGCTGCTGCTGGCGGACCGGGAGATCCCGTTCGACCTGCGGGTGCGGGCGCGCCGCGACCAGGTCCGCGCCACCGGCCGCGCGATCGCCGCCATCGACAAGCTGTTCGAGAGCTCCGGCGCCACCGCGCTGGCCAACGGCACTCCGCTGCAACGGTTCTGGCGCGACGCGCACGCGGGCCGGGTGCACGCCGCCAACGATCCCGAGCGCGCGTACGTCATGTACGGCACCCACGAGTTCGGGCTGCCCGTGACCGACGGGATGGTCTGATGGCGCCGCCGGAAGCCGGTCTCGTGGCCGGGGAGCTGACCTTCGAGTCCACCTCGAAGTACGCGCAGGTGCGGCCCGGCCTGCGGCTGCACTATCACGAGGCCGGCGTGGGCAACGGCCCGACCATCGTGCTGCTGCACGGCGGCGGTCCGGGCGCCTCGTCGTGGTCCAACTTCTCGCGCAACATTCCGGTGCTGGCGAAGGACTTCCACGTGCTG
The DNA here is from genome assembly GCF_009604425.1 of Nocardia aurantia. Taxonomy (GTDB): domain Bacteria; phylum Actinomycetota; class Actinomycetes; order Mycobacteriales; family Mycobacteriaceae; genus Nocardia; species Nocardia aurantia. The sequence continues at coordinate 109,125 of NZ_WEGI01000001.1, forward strand.
GCGGTGGACCAGCCCGGATTCGGGCTGTCCGACAAGCCGACCGACCATCCGCAGTACTTCGTGCACAGCGCCACCGCGCTGCGGGATCTGCTGGACACCCTGGAGATCACCGGACGCGTGCACCTGCTGGGCAATTCGCTCGGCGGCGGCGCGGCGGTGCGCTTCGCCCTCGACAATCCGGACCGGGCCGGGCGACTCGTGCTGATGGGCCCGGGTGGGTTGAGCACCAACCTGTTCGCCCCCGACCCGACCGAGGGCGTCAAGGCCCTGGGCCGGTTCAACGCCCAGCCGACCCGGGAGAACATCGAGACCTTCCTGCGCATCATGGTTTTCGACCAGTCCCTGGTGACCCCGGAACTCGTCGACGAGCGATTCGCCTCCGCGAACACCCCGGAGGCGCTGGCCGCCACCCGCGCGATGGGAAAGTCGTTCGCCTCGGCCGATTTCGAGCTCGGCATGCTCTGGCGCGAGGCATACAAGCTGCGTCAGCCGGTGCTGCTGATCTGGGGCCGCGAGGACCGGGTGAACCCGCTCGACGGCGCGCTCGTGGCCCTGAAGACCATCCCGCGCGTGCAGTTGCACGTCTTCGGGGGTTGCGGCCACTGGGCACAATTGGAGAAGTTCGACGAGTTCAACCGGCTGGCAGTCGATTTCCTCACTCCCAAGGAGAAGCGCCCATGAGCATCAAGGCACTCGGCTACCTCCGGATCGAGGCCACCGACATGGCGGCCTGGCGTGAGTACGGCACCAAGGTGCTCGGCATGATGGCGAGCGACGGGTCCGACCCGGACTCGCTCTACCTGCGGATGGACGAGTTCGCCGCCCGTCTGGTGATCGTGCCGGGCGAACAGGACCGGCTGCTGGTCGCCGGCTGGGAGGTCACCGATGCCCCTGCGCTGCAACGACTCCGGGAGACCCTGGCCAAGGCCGGGGTGGCGTTCACCGAGGGCACCAAGGAGGAACTCGCCGAACGCCGCGTGGAGGGCATGATCCGCTTCCGGGATCCGTCCGAGAACACGCTCGAGGCGTTCCACGGCGCGCAGTACCTGGGCCGCCGGTTCGTCAGCCCGCACGGCCACCGCTTCGTCACCGCCGAACAGGGCCTCGGCCATGTCGTCCTCACCTGCACCGACGACGCCGCGGCGCAAGCGTTCTACCAGGACGTGCTCGGCTTCCGCCTGCGCGATTCGATGCGCCTGCCCCCCCAGCTGGTCGGCCGCCCCGCCGACGGCGATCCGGCCTGGCTGCGGTTCTACGGCTGCAACCCGCGCCACCACGCCCTGGCGTTCCTGCCGCTGCCGAACCCCACCGGCATCGTGCACCTCATGGTCGAGGTGGAGAACTCCGACGACGTCGGCCTCGCCCTCGACCGCGCGCTGCGCAAGAAGGTGAAGATGTCGGCCACCCTCGGGCGGCACATCAACGACAAGATGCTGTCGTTCTACATGAAGACGCCGGGCGGATTCGACATCGAATTCGGTTGCGAGGGACTGGAAGTCGAGGACGAATCCTGGATCGCCCGGGAGTCGACCGCGGTCAGCCTGTGGGGCCACGACTTCAGCGTCGGATTCCGGTAACGGCACCCCTCCGGCACGAGCACACGGACCAGCGACAGAGGACGGCCGACATGACCTCGGAAGCAGTGGCGGACAGCGGTTTCCCGGAGATCGACGCCCGTCGGTTCCGGAACGTGCTGGGGCAGTTCTGCACCGGCATCACCGTGATCACCACGTTCGACGACGACCGGGCCCCGGTGGGCTTCGCCTGCCAGTCCTTCGCCGCCCTGTCGCTGGATCCACCCCTGGTGCTGTTCTGCCCGACCAAACAGTCCCGCACCTGGGCCGCGATCGAGCGCGCCGGCCGCTTCTGCGTCAACGTCCTCGCCGAGGAACAACGAGAACTGTGCGCCCGCTTCGGTTCCCGCGAACCCGACAAGTTCGCGGGAACCGCCTGGCACACCACCGAATTCGACCTCCCGCAGATCGACGAGGCCCTGGCATCGATCGACTGCCGGGTCGACCGGGTCATCGACGGCGGTGACCACCACATCGTGATCGGCCGCGTCCTAGCTCTCGCCGAAACCACCGAATCCGGCCGCCCCCTGCTGTTCTACCGTGGCCAGTACACCGCCATAGAACCGGAGAAGACCGTCCCTGCCCCCTGGCGCGCGGACCTGGAACACTTCCTCACCACGACCACACTCGACACCTGGCTCTGAGACCTCCGCGCCTGGCGTAGGGTCCTGCGCCACCGAGCGCTTCCGGGCCGCTGAGCGTGCGCTGCTCAAGTCGCCGAGGTGTGCCGAACTGCCGCGCGATACCGGGCTGCCGGCTATCGAGTGGCCCGCACTGCAAGCTGAAGCCGTGTCTCCTGTGGAGGCCGGTCAATCCAGCCGGAAGTCCGCGAAATCGAAGCCCGGCGACACGATGCAGCTGACCAGCACGTACTCGTCGCCGGCCGGGCGGGCGGCCTGACTGACGCCGCCAGGGACCACAGCCTGCAACAACTGGCCGTGCTCCACATCGGGTCCGAGCACGATCTCCTCGCCGTCGATGTTCAGCAGCAGCGGGCCGCCGCGATGCCAGAACCAGAGCTCGTCCGACCGCACCGTATGCGGCGCGGACCGCTCACCCGGCAGCAGCAGGAAGTGGATCGACGTCGCCGCCGCACGGGTGTCGCCGTATCCGCTGGGTGTGAATTCGACCGGACTGCGCCATGTTTCGCGATACCAGCCGCCCTCCGGATGTGGCTGCATATCCAGCACCGCTGCCAATTCGGGCCGCTCACCCATGTCCCGCTACTCTCCGTCGACGCTGTCCCGATCGTCGCGCACGGCATGCGAACTCGGCAATCCCCGCACGGTGTCGCGCATCCCACATTCGCGGAGCCGTCCGCGGCCGTTCAGCGATAGAGGTTGCGCTGGAGCGCATTCGGTCCGGTCGGCGCGAGGCGCGCTCAGGAGTGGCCGGCGAAATCCGCGAGCAGCTCGGCGACCACGGCGGGCCGCTCGATATTCGGCGAATGCCCTGCGCCGTCGATGATTTCGACGCGGGCGCCGGTGGCCCGGTAGCGAGCGGTGGTGGTGGCGCAGTCGTAGAAGCGGTCGTGGGTGCCGTGCAGTACCAGGGTCGGCATGGACAGCGCATGGATCTGCGCGTCGAGCGGGTTGGCCGCGAGCCGGCGGCGGCGATCCACGATGACCGTGCGGGGCATGCGCGGGCTCATCGCGCGGTAGTCGCGGACGCCCTGATCCGGATCGTCGAACGCACCGCGAACGTCGAAACCCGGTGCCACCCCGTACCGGAGGCCGAATCGGATGAACGGCGGCAGGGCCGCGCGGTGCAGCAGCGGGCCGAGCAGCGGATCGGCGAGCAGTCCGTTGCCGGTCGGAAAGCGGGCGGCGCTGTAGTCCGGAGCCTGATCGATCACAGCGATCCGCCGCACCCGGGGTGACTGGCCGGCCGTGGCGAGCGCGACGTCGGCGCCGAACGAGTGACCGGCCAGGGTGACATCGTGCAGATCGAGCACGTCCAGCAGTCGCGCGATCGCGCGGCCTTGAGCCGGGCCGTCGAGGTCGTGGTGACCACCGGTGCCGCCGTGCCCGCGCAGATCCGGCCGGATCACCCGGTACCGGTCGGTCAGCAGCGCCGCGACCCGGTCGTACCAGTGCAGCGATCCGGCGAAACCGTGCAGCAGCACAACGGGTTTCGCGGCCGGATCACCCTCGTCGCGGAAATGTATCGGGTGCGCGCCGAGTTCGTCGTCCCGGTCCGCGACGCCGGCATCCCGGCCCGCGCTCACCGCGTCTCCTCGCTGTAGGCGAGCACCACCAGCGTGAACAGGTCCACCCGGCGGTCCCACGCGGTCACGTCGTAGGGCTCCAGCAGGCATTGCGCGGCGGTGCCGTCGTGCACGGCGACCAGGGCCCGGCCCAGCGCCACCGGATCGGTGACGAGCCGGCCGACCCGGTGGAGCAGCTTCTCCACCACCGGCAGCAGGGCCGCGACGATCGCGTCCTCGCGCGCCGCGACCACCCGGCGCAGCGCCGGATTGCGCAGGGCGTGCGCGGTGAACTCGAAGGTGATGCGGAACCACTGGTCGTCCACCGGAACCGCGCGCAACACGATCTCCACGCCGGCGCGCAGGTCGGTCATGGCGTCGGTGGCGTCCTCGGCGAGGACCGCGGTCACCTCGCGGAGCAGCAACTCCGAGCGCTGTTCCCACATGGCGAGGAACAGTTCCTCGAGGGAGGTGAAATTGGAGTAGAAGGCGCCGCGCGTGAAACCCGCTCGCTCACAGATCTGCTCGACGGTGCAGCGGCCGAATCCCTCGTCGGCGAAGGCGTCGAAGGCGGCATCCAGCAGCCGTTGCCGGGTTTCGGCGCGTCGCCTGGTCACCCGCGGCTGGCTCGACATCCGCTGAGCGTAGCAATCGCCTCCGGCGGGCCGGACGGACGCACTGCCGGGCTCGCCCGGGATGCACTGCCGGGTCCGGCCGGGACGCACTGCCGGACCCGCGCCCGGGATGCCCCCTCGTACCCTGGTGATCATGACGCAGTGGCGGCAGCGGCCCGGACCGATCGGCGTGCTCACCGGTGCGGGAATCTCCACCGATTCCGGCATCCCGGATTTCCGCGGTCCGCGCGGGGTGTGGACGAAGGACCCGATCGCGGAACTGCTCTCGACCTATCCGCACTACATCGCGGATCCCGAACTGCGGCAACGGTCCTGGCTCGCCCGCCGCGACAATCCGGCCTGGCGGGCCACGCCCAACGACGCGCATCGCGCCCTGGTGCGGCTGGGCGAGAACCGAGACGTCTCGATCATCACCCAGAACATCGACCGGCTGCATCAGCGGGCCGGGACGCCGGCGGACCGGGTGGTGGAGATCCACGGCAACATGTTCGAGGTGGTGTGCGTCGACTGCGACTTCACCACCTCGATGGCCGCCACGCTGGACCGGGTCGCCGCCGGTGAGCCCGATCCGCCGTGCCCCGACTGCGGCGGCATCCTCAAGTCCGCCACGATCATGTTCGGCCAGGCCATGGACGCCGGTTCGGTCCGGGCGGCCGAAACCATCGCCGCCGGCAGCGCGGTCTTCCTGGCGATCGGCACCTCGCTACAGGTGGAACCCGCGGCATCGATGTGCGCGGTCGCCGTGGACAGCGGCGCCGACCTGATCGTGATCAACGCCGAACCCACCCCCTACGACCGCTACGCCACCGAGATGATCCGCGAGCCCATCGGCGAGGCGCTGCCGCGCCTGGTGCGCGAAATGCTCAGCTGAACTGCGTCTTCGGCCGCTCCTGCAGGACATCGTCGAGGTACAGATCCACCTTCTCGTTGTAGAAACAGGCGAGGCCCGCGATCTTCTGGCTCTCCGGCAGCGGAGTCCGGTACAGCCACACCAGATCCGGATGTTCGGTGCCGTCGAGGTGGACGGTGAAGTATTCGGCCGTGCCCTTGTACGGGCAGCCGGTCCGCGTCGGCGACGGGGTCAGCAGGTCGAGCCGGACATCGGTGAGCGGCAGGTAATACCGTGGCGGCAGCCCGGTTTCGAACAGGATGCGCGGCGACCGCGACTCGGCGACCGTCCGCCCCTCGATCTCCACCCGCACGTGCCGGGAGCTGGCCAGGATGTCGACCCGGTGATACGGGTCGCGCGGATGGGTGTAGACGGGTTCGTCCTCCTCGAACCAGTCGTCCATCGCCTGCCAGTCCAGCCGGACCACCTCCCGCAACTCCGGGATGGGCGATTCGGGATAGCGCAGGGCGGCCTCGGCCCGGACGTCGTCGCCGACGACCACGTCGTGCACGACGCCCTCCCCGCGGCTGGGCGAATGCTTGCTCGCCCCGGTCGGCTCCAGCCGGGCGTGCACGTCGTCGACGGGGAAGTAGTAGGTGGGGTAGTGCGGCCCCTCCCAGACCAGCAGCGGCCGGACGGTGTCGACCACCAGCCGCCCTCGCGCATAGGCCCGGACCCGGCGATGGCCGGACTCCGTCCGGATACGTCCACGATTCGTTTCCGTCATACCCCCCGAAGGTACTCGCGCCGGGTGACGGACGAGCACGCGAATCGGGGCCCGGCAGATCGTGCCGGGCCCCGATGAACCACCAGGATTCAGTCGTCGGCGAGGGTGATCGCCTGGGCCTCCTCGACGCTGTGCGGCGCCGGATCGTGGTGGTGGTCGGTGGCGGGCTGCAGTGCCGAGCGGCCGCCGAGGAAGACCAGCACGCCGACGGCGGTACAGGCGGCGCCGACCCAGAACGGCAGCGCCGTCGCGTGCTCGCCGAGCTTGCCGGCCAGATAGGGGGCCGCCGCGCCGCCGACGAAGCGGACGAAACTGTAGGCGGCCGAGGCGGTGGAGCGTTCCACCGGTGCGGAGGTCATCACGGCCTCGGTGATCAGCGTGTTGTTGATGCCGAGGAACAGCCCGGCCAGCACGGTGCAGACGATCAGCACCGGCTTGTGATGCGCCCCGACCGCCATCACGGCCAGGTCGATCGCGAACAGCGCGAGCGCGGTGGCGATCATCGGGACGGTGCCGAACCGCCGTTGCAGCCGCGGCGCGAACCACACCGACGCGACAGCCAGCAGCACACCCCACCCGAAGAAGATGAAGCCGATGGCGTAGGTGCCCATGTTCAACGGGAACGGGGTGTAGGCCAGCAACGTGAAGAAGCCGTAGTTGTACAGCAGCGCAGTGATACTCACCAGCAGCAACCCGCGGAAGCGTAAAGCCTTGAACGGCGCGATGATCGAGGTGTGCTGCGTGGGCCTCGGCCCGTCCGGCAACAGCACGATCAACGCGATGAAAGCGACCGCCATCAGCACCGAGACCCCGAAGAACGGTGCGCGCCAAGTGATTCCGCCGAGAAACCCCCCGACCAGCGGCCCCGCCGCGATCCCGATCCCGAGCGCGGCCTCGTACAGGATGATGGCCCGCGCGACCCCACCGGTGGCCGACCCCACGATGGTGGCCAGCGCGGTAGCGATGAACAACGCGTTGCCGAGCCCCCACCCGGCACGGAAGCCCACGATCTGCCCCACGCTGTGCGAACTGCCCGCCAGCGCCGCGAACACCACGATGATCGCCAGACCCGACAACAGCGTCCGCTTGGCCCCGAACCGGCTGGAAACCACCCCCGTGATCAGCATCGCGACCCCCGTGACCAGCATGTAACTGGTGAACAGCAGCGTCACCTGCGAGGGCGAGGCATCCAACTGCTCACCGATCGGCTTGAGAATCGGATCCACCAGCCCGATCCCCATGAACGCGATCACCGAAGCGAAGGCGACAGCCCAGACAGCCTTGGGCTGGGAGATTTTCGAACTGGGCGCCGCGTGTTTCGCGGCCGGCGCCGCATGGCCGGGATGTCGAACGCTACTGGTCATCACTATTCCTGGTGCGAAAAAGGTTGTGGTGCGGTACTTTTCAGCTCCCCGAGCAGATCGGACAGCTCGACGCGCAGCCGGTCCAGCCGATCGGTGCCGAAGGAGGGCAGCCGGGCGGCCAAGGCCGACCCGATCGCGCGGCGGGACGCGTTCAGGCAGTCGCGTCCCGCCGGCGTCAACTCGACGACCACAGCTCTGGAGTCGCCGGGATCCCGGGTGCGGCTGACAAGCCCACCGGCCACCAGCCGCCCGATCAGCGTCGTCGCCGTCGGCTGGGAGCAGCCGTCGAGGCGAGCGAACTCACTGACCCGCAACCCCCGCCGTTCATCCAAGATCGACAACGCCCGCAACGTCGCAGGCGGCAACCGATCGAGCGACCGAACCACACGAACCAACCGCCCGACAGCAACCGCAATGTCAACCAGATGACCCTCCCCCGGGGCTACGGAAGCGGATCCCTCCGCCTGACTCAACTGCACGCCAATAAGCTTACATACGCTAACTATCTATATAAATAGTTCGGCTAACTATATTTAAAGTGAGCCGAGTCACACCGCTGGAGTCGTGACGCCGGATCCGCGCCACCGCCCCCGACGGCGCCCTGCTTACCCGAACGACACCGACCCGCAGGCACACCCCCGCTCCGCTCACCGATCAGCAGACGCATCCCCGCTCACCCCACCCCGCTCACCAATCCGCAGGCCCGATGCTCCCGCTTCCCGCGACCCGGTCACCATTCCGCAGCCGTATGTACCCCCGTTCTCTGCGACCGGGTCAGCATTCCGCAGCCGTATGTACCCGGTCCCGTGGCTCGGTCACTATTCCGCAGCCGCACGTACCCCGGTCCCGTGGTTCGGTCAGCATTCCGCAGCCGTAGGTCCCCCTGCTCCCCGTGGTTCGGTCACCGTTCCGCAGCCGCACGTACCCCTGCTCCCCGTGATCCGGTCACCATTTAGCAGCCGTACGTACCCACTCCCCGTGGCCCGGTCACCATTTCCGCAGCCGTGTGTACTCCACTCCCCAGGACCCGGTCACCATTTAAGCAGCCGTAACCCCGTTCCCCTGAATGCGGTCACCGATACGCAGGGGTAGCCCTCCTGTTCGCGGCCCGGTCCGATCCTGGACTGACGGAGGCGGGGGAGCGAAGCGGAGGAGCCGGAGGAGGGAAGGATCGGGCCCGCAGGGCCGCGAACCCGCCGGAGCGAAGCGGAGGCCAAAAAACACAGCCCGTCACCCCCAAGCAGGCCCAACACCTGTGCGCACCCCCCCAGGGATCAGGTCCCCCTGGTCAAAAATCAGCCCGTTCGAGCGACCGGACGCACTGGTACCCCGAACAATTCACCGTCCGCATGTGCGCGCTTGAAGAAAAGATGCGCATCATGTTCCCAGGTGATGGCGATACCGCCATGCAACTGAATCATTTCCCCGGCCACAGTCCGGAAGACCTCCGTACAGTGAATCCGCGCAGCCGCAACCTCCGCGCCAGCGAGCCTATCACCGGATTCCAGCCCCGCAATGGCCGAATATGCCACCGACCGAGCCGATTCCACCAGCACGTACAAGTCTGCCATCCGATGCTTCAGCGCCTGGAACCCACCGATCGGCCGACCGAACTGTACTCGCGATCCGGTGTATTCGACAGTCACGCCGAGGCAGTAATCCGCCGCCCCGACCTGCTCGGCGGCCAATGCAACCCAAGCGATGTCGCGCAACCGAGAAGCCAAAGTCGTACCATCCCCCGCCAGAACACGGGCCGGGGCGGAATCGAAACCGATCTCCCACAGTCGCCGCGTGACATCCATGGTCGCCGCCACCCTCCGGGTGACTCCCGTTGCGCCGGCGTCGATTTCGTACACCCCGGCGGCAGTGACCACAACCAGGGTATCGGCCGCATCCCCGTCCAGCACGTAATGCGCGGTCCCACTGAGCTTCCCGTCCACGACGCGAACACCGAACCCGTCCCACCCCCGAGAGTCCGCCCAGCACACCGCCAGTGTGAGCCCCCCCTCGGCGACCCCCGGCAGCAGTCGCGCACACGCCTCGATGTCCCCGGACAGCAGCAGCGCCCAGACACCGAGCACAGCCGAGCCGAGCATCGGCGGGGTGTGCAGGGTACGGCCGAGCTCCTCCACAACGATCAGCGATTCGGCCAGCCCCGCACCGACACCCCCGTACTCCTCCGGCACGGCCAGCGCCGCCACGCCCACCTGCTCACACAGCACGCGCCACAACTGCTCGTCGTAGCCGATGTCACCGTCGATAGCGCGCCGCAGCACAGCCCGATCGCCGAACCGGCTCAGTGCCGCCCGGACGGTGGTAGCGAGTTCCCGGCGTTCCGCGATGGTGCTCACGAGTTCTCCGTCCGATCCGTCCGCAGTGCCGAGGCGACCCGCTCCCGATGGAAATCAACTGTGCCCCAAGCAGTTCGCAGCGCCATCACCTTCGTCAGCCACAGCGACAGATCGAATTCGGCGGTGTAACCAATGGCCCCGTGCACCTGGAGTGCGGTGCGGGCCGCCCCGTGCGCGGCATCGGTGCAGGCGACCTTGGCAGCGGACACATCGCGGGCCCGAATACCGGCATCGCCGGAAGCCACGCTCAGAGCCGCCCGATACAGCAGCGGCTCGGCCATCTCCAGAGCGATCAGCACATTCGCCAGATGATGTTTGACGGCCTGGTACTGCCCGATCGGCTTGCCGAACTGCCGCCGCTGTTTCACATAGGACACGCTCGTATCCAGCAACGCGCGACCCGCGCCCAAGGTCTGTGCCGCGCAAGCCAGCACCCCCGCGTCGAAAGCGGCCGAAGCGGCGGTCCGCACCGCGTCACCCGCCGCGACAGTCTCGTCGGCGACCAGCGAGAACAGCCGGCGGGACGAGTCCACCGAGCGGATCGGCCCGGCCCGATGCGCGGCCGTGAGCCGGTCACCGTCGACGGCCAGCACCACCTCGGCGGTATCGGCGTCGAGGGCGGGCAGGTCCGCGGCGGGCGCGATCGTGCCCAGCACCCTGCCCTCGGCCAGCGCAGGCAGCCACCGCTGCGCCGGTCCGATGTCCGGAAGCGCCTGCAACAGTGCGGGAATCACGGCCCCCGTCTCCACCAGCGGCCCCGGCGCCGCGGCCCGCCCGAATTCCACGAACGCCACCACCAGATCCACCGGGGTGGCCCCGAATCCGCCGAACCGCTCCTCGGTGACCAGCCCCAGCGCGCCCGCCCCCGCCAGCTGCCGGAGCAGGCCACGACCGCCGCGGTGATCACCGCCGCTCCAGGCGCGGACGATGTTCGGGGTGCCCGCGGTCTCGCAGATCTTGCGCAGGCTGCCGGCGAAATCCCGTTGTTCGGGGGCCAATGCGAATCTCATCGTTGGAGTCCGTTCCGAAGTCGTGCGGCGGTCAGCGCGGCAGCCCGAGGAGGCGTTCGGCGACGATGTTGCGCTGGATCTCGTTGGTACCGGCGTAGATCGGGCCCGCCAGCGAGAACAGATAACCGTCGGTCCACGGGCCGCTGCGCTCGGCGCCCGCACCCAGCAGATCGAGCGCGGTCTCGTGCAGGGCGATGTCGAGCTCCGACCAGAACACCTTGTTCACCGAGGATTCCGCGCCGAGTTTCCCGCCCTCGCCCAGCCGGGTGACGGTTCCCCAGGTCGCCAGCCGATACGCCTCGGCGCCGATCCAGCAGTCCACCACCGCATTCCGGGCGGCGGTGTCGGCCGGGTCGGCGGTCTCGCGCCACAGTTCGAGCAGCCGGCCCGCGGTCGCGGTGAACCGGCCGGGGCTGCGCAGCGACAGGCCGCGCTCGTTGCTGGAGGTCGCCATCGCCACCTGCCAGCCGTTGTCCGGTTCGCCGATCACATCCCGATCCGGCACGAACACGCTGTCCAGGAACAGTTCCGCGAAGCCGGGCTCGCCGTCGAGCTGCGGGATCGGCCGCACGGTGACCCCGTCCGCGGTCAGCGGGAACATCACGTAGGTGAGGCCGCGGTGCCGTGCCGGGCGGATGCGGTCAGACCCGGAGGCGGCAGCCTGCGTAACCACGGAGGGTCCCGCATCCGCCCCATCGGATACCGCCGCCGGATCGCTGCGGAACAGCCCGAAGGCCCAATCCGCGTACGCCGCACGGGAACTCCAGGTCTTCTGGCCGTCCAGGATCCAGCCGCCGTTGGTGCGCCGCGCGGTGGACCGGATGCCGGCGAGGTCGCTGCCCGCCTCCGGTTCGGACCAGGCCTGCGCCCAGATGTCGTCGCCGCGCGCCATCCGCGGCAGGATCCGGCCCAGCTGTTCCGGGGTGCCGTGCTCGAACAGGGTCGGCGCCAGCAGGAAGATGCCGTTCTGGCTGACCCGCCCCGGCGCACCGGCGGCGTAGTACTCCTCCTCGAACAGCACCCATTCGAGCAACGAGGCGTCGCGCCCGCCGAATTCGGCAGGCCAGGCCACGACCGACAGGCGGGCCTCGGCCATGGTGCGCTCCCAGGCGCGGTGCGCCTCGAAGCCCGCCCGGGTGTCCATCGAGGGCAGCGGCGTCGCGGGCACGTTGGCGCGCAGGAACTCTCGCACCTCGGCGCGGAATTCCTCAGCGCCGGAATCGAAGTCGAGATCCATCGCTACCACCCCACCCGCTCGACGGGCTCGTGGCCGACTTGGCCCGCATCCGGCGCCGAAGCTTGCGAACTCACGAATTCTCCTCACGTAGTTGCCGCTTGAGCACCTTTCCGGCAGCGCTGTAGGGCAGCTGATCGCGGAATTCGATGTAGCGGGGCACCTTGAAGTTGGCCAGCGAGCGGCCGGCGTGGGCGAGCACATCCTCGGCGCCGATGTCGGCACCGGGCGCGCGCACCACGTACGCCTTGCCGACCTCGCCCATCCGCTCGTCCGGCACGCCGATCACCGCGGATTCGGCGACGCCGTCGAGGCGGGCCAGGTTCTGCTCGATCTCGGCCGGATACACGTTGAAGCCGCCGGAGATGTACATATCCTTGAGCCGATCGGTGATCTTCAGATAGCCGCGGTCGTCGAGGACGCCCACGTCACCGGTGTGCAGCCAGCCCTCGTCGTCGATGGTCTCGGCGGTGTTCACCGGATCGTCCAGGTAGCCGAGCATGACGTTGGGCCCGCGCATCAGCACCTCGCCGTTGCCGGCGATACGGAGCTCGAAATCGGCGATGGCCCGGCCGGAGGTGTTCGCGATGGTCTCGGCGTCGTCCTCGGGCCGGCACATGGTGCCGAAGCCGGCCGATTCCGAGAGGCCGTACGCGGTGAGCACCACGTCGAAACGCAGGACGTCGCGCATCTTCTCGATCAGCACGACCGGCACGACCGAGGCGCCGGTGACCGCGACCCGCAGGCTGGACAGGTCGAACTCGGCGCGGCGCGGCTGGTCCAGGATGGTCTGGTAGATGGTCGGCGGGCCGGTCAGCACGGTGATGCGCAGATCCTGCACCAGCCGCATCGCCGCCGGCACGTCGAAGGTGGCCTGCGGCACGATGGTCGCGCCGGTGACCAGGCAGGTCAGGATCGCCGCCTTGTAGCCGAAGTTGTGGAAGAATGGCGGGATCACCAGATAGCGATCGGAGCTGTTCAGGGTCGCGCATTCGGCCCAGGCCCGGGACACCGCGAGCGCCTGCCGCTGCGCCACCAGCGTGCCCTTGCTGCGGCCGGTGGTGCCGGAGGTGAACAGGATGTCCGAGATGTCCTCCGGTGCGACGGATTCGCCACGCGTGTCGATCGTCTCGGCCGATACCGCGGCGGCCAGGTCCGGCAGCTGCGTCCAGGAGATCCGGTCCGGCGCGGCGGAGTCGGTGCCCTCGACCGGAATCGTGATCACCGTACCGATACCGAGTTCCGGTGCGGCGGCGCGCAATTCGGCCAGCCGGTCCCGCCCGAGGAACGGCCCGGCGATGAACAGCGCCGCGGCGCCGACCCGCTCCAGCACCTCGGCCGCCTCGTCGGCGACGTAGCGGGTGTTCAACGGCACCAGCGCCGCCCCGGTGTAGTGGGCGGCGAGCGCGGCGACCACCCAGTGATGGGTGTTGGGAGCCCAGATGGCGACCCGGTCGCCGCGTTCGACGCCGCGGGCGATGAGCGCGCCGGCCACCCGCCGGACCTCGTCCAGCAGCTGCGACCAGCTCAGTTCGACGTCGCCGTCGTGCACGGCGGGCGCGTCGCCGTAGGCGCGGGCCGCCGCGTGCAGCGCGCCCGGGGTGGTCTGCGGTGGGGTTGTCACGTCGTCCTCGATCGGTCTACAAAGCAAGTGCTTGGTAGGTTACTCTACCGGAGTGAGCGCGATCCAGACTTCCGATTCGGTCACCGGCACACCCGAGGGGACATCGACGGTATCCGGTCCGACCGGCGACGATCGGCGATTCGCCGCCGAGATCCGCGAATGGCTGGCCGAGAACCTCGAGGGCCGGTTCCGGGAACTGCGCGGCCTCGGCGGGCCGGGCCGCGAGCACGAGGCCTTCGACGAGCGGCTGGAATGGGATCGCCACCTCGCCGCGGCGGGCTGGACCTGCCTCGGCTGGCCCGCGCGGTACGGCGGCCGGGACGCCACCCTCGCACAGCAGGTGATCTTCCACGAGGAGTACGCGAAGGCCGATGCGCCCGCGCGGGTTTCGCATCTCGGCGAGGAACTGCTCGGCCCGACGCTGCTGGCCTTCGGCACCGAGGAGCAGAAGCAGCGCTTCCTGCCGGGCATCAAGACCGTCACCGAGCTGTGGTGCCAGGGTTATTCGGAGCCCGGGGCCGGTTCCGACCTGGCCGCGGTGAGCACCTCGGCCCGGCTCGACGGCGACCATTGGGTGATCAACGGCCAGAAGATCTGGACCTCCCTGGCCCATCTGTCCGACTGGTGCTTCGCGGTCTGCCGCACCGAACCGGGATCGGCTCGTCACACAGGACTTTCGTATCTGCTGGTGCCGATGAAGCAGCCCGGGATCGAGGTCCGGCCGATCGTCCAGCTCACCGGCACCTCGGAATTCAACGAGGTCTTCTTCGACGGCGCGCGCACCGAGGCGGGCCTGGTGGTCGGCGCTCCCGGCGACGGCTGGCGAGTGGCCATGGGCACCTTGACCTTCGAGCGCGGCATCTCCACCGTCGGTCAGCAGATCCGGTTCGCCCGGGAACTCGCGGATCTGGAAGCGGTGGCGCGGTCCACCGGCGCGCTGGATGATCCGGTGCTGGCCGAACGCCTCGATCGGGCCTGGGTGGGATTGCGAGTGCTGCGCGCACACGCGCTGCGCACCCTGGAATCCGCGCACGAGACCGTCGACGCCCGCACCGCCGCCGGCCAGGCGTCGGTGTCGAAGTTGTTGTGGGCCAACTGGCATCGCGGCCTCGGCGAACTCGCCATGGATGTGCTCGGGGCGCCCGGCCTGCTGGCGCGGGACCTCGACGGCGGGAACCCCGGCGAACTGAACGAATGGCAGCGGCTGTTCCTGTTCACCCGCGCCGACACCATCTACGGCGGCTCGAACGAGGTGCAGCGCAACATCATCGCCGAGCGGGTGCTCGGCCTGCCCCGGGAAGCGCGGTGAGCGTGGCCGTGCGGCAGCTTCGGATGAGGTGCGGCGATACCCGCGAATCCAGTTGCAGCGCAACACGTTCATGCGCCCTACCCGCCAACCTGCAACTCGGAAGGATTCATCCGTGACCGATCTCTCCGTCCCGCCGTCCCCGGTCGCCGGCCACGGCCTGCTCGCCGGGCGCACCGCCGTGATCACCGCCGCCGCCGGCACCGGTATCGGCTCCGCCACCGCGCGGCGGCTGCTCGACGAGGGCGCCGACGTCGTGGTCTCCGACTGGCACGAGCGCCGGTTGAAGCAGACCGAGGAGGAGTTGCGCGCCGCGTATCCGGATCGCCGGGTGGCGTCGGTGGTGTGCGACGTGACCAGCACCGAACAGGTCGACGCCCTGATCCGCGACGCGGCGGCGGCGCTGGGCCGCATCGACATCATGGTCAACAACGCCGGGCTCGGCGGCGAGACCCCGGTGGTCGACATGACCGACGAGCAGTGGGACCGGGTCCTGGACATCACGCTCAACGGCACCTTCCGATGCACCCGCGCGGTGCTGAACTACTTCCGCACCGCCGGCCACGGTGGCGTCGTCGTCAACAACGCCAGCGTGCTCGGCTGGCGGGCCCAGTACGGGCAGGCGCACTACGCCGCCGCCAAGGCCGGTGTGATGGCCCTGACCAGGTGCAGCGCGGTCGAGGCCGCCGAACTGGGCGTTCGGATCAACGCGGTCGCGCCGAGTATCGCCCGGCACCCGTTCCTGGACAAGGTGAGCTCCACCGAACTGCTGGACCGGCTGTCGGCCGACGAGGCGTTCGGCCGGGCCGCCGAACCGTGGGAGGTCGCGGCCACGATCGCCATGCTGGCCAGCGACTACACGTCGTACCTGACCGGTGAGGTGGTGTCGGTCTCCAGCCAGCACGCTTGACCGGCACCGCCGGAGCACGCTTGACCGGCACCGCCGGAGTGCGCTTGACCGGCACCGCCGGAGCGGCGAAATACCCTCGACCGAAATTGGGTGGCGCCGACCCACCCCGGGTATGCAATCCTGGGAGAGGCCGATTCGGCGATTCCGAAGGGACCTGGACCCATGGGTCAGGACCGTCGTCACAGCGACAACTGCGACAGAGACGACGACGCGGTCGACGGCGATACGGTCGGCGACGCGATCGACAACAACGAAGAACGGGAACTCGAACTGGTACGCGAGGTGGTACTCACCCGGCGCCGGGTCGACGGGTCCGTGCTGGCCGCCCTCACCCTGGGCGCCGAACTGCTCGATCATTCGTCCCCGGCGGTGACGGCCGCGCGGGCGGCCCAGATCCTGGCGGCGCACGCCGTCGACGAGGTCGAGGTCGGCAGCGATCCCCGTGGCGCCCTGTGCACCGATATCGCCCGCGACCACGACCGGGCCCGCCGCATCGGCCTGATCCGGCACCGATGCGACACCGACGACGATTCGCGACGCCGGCAACGCACCGCGCTGCTGTGCGAGGTGCGGGCCGACCTGCTCGAGGTGGTCCGGCGCTGCGGCAGGTTCCGGCTAGACGGGGTGGCCTTCGCCGACGGCATCTCGGAGGGCCTGTGCGCGGCCACCGACAAGCTCGTGATCGGCGCGGACATGGACACCTATCACGCCTGGCAGCGCGGCATGGTGCTGAAGATCAGCGAGGAGCCCACCCACAGCGGCCCGCCGCGCGCCATGGCGACCGTGGACGCGGGCCCCGGCCGCGGACCGCTGACCGTGGAATGGGACACCTGCGAGCGCCGGTTGGCGCTGGTCGCGCGGATGGCGCGGGCGGGTGTATCGCCGATCGTCATCTGCGACCGGCTGCTGGCGGACCTCTCGGTCGCCTCGCCGCTGCGCTTCTCCCTGCGCTGACCGGCCCCCGGCCCCCTCCTCGGGAACGCGCACCGCCCCGTGGACCAAGCAAATGCTTGGTTGTATTATGGCCGGTGTGACCGCACCCGACACCTCCAAATCCGCACGTCGCACCGAACTGCTCGCCCTGGCGGCCGAGCTGTTCGCCGAGCGCGGGCTGCGTGCCACCACGGTTCGGGACATCGCCGACGCGGCCGGGATTCTATCCGGCAGTCTCTACCATCACTTCGATTCCAAGGAGTCGATGGTCGACGAGATCCTGCGCGGCTTCCTCGACGACCTCTTCGGTCGCTACCGGGAGATCGTCGCCGCGAACCTCTCGGCGCGGGATACGTTGGAGGCGTTGGTGATCGCCTCGTACGAGTCGTTCGACCATTCGCACGCCGCGGTGGCGATCTATCAGGCCGAGGCGAAACGCCTCAGCGGCACACCGCGTTTCGACTACATCGACGAGTACAACCGGGAATTCCGGGAGATCTGGTCGCGGGTGCTGCACGAGGGCGTCGCCGACGGCAGCTTCCGGCCCGAACTGGATGTCGAACTGGCGCTGCGATTCCTGCGCGACACCGTGTGGGTGGCGGTCCGCTGGTACCGGCCCGGCGGCCGGATCACCGTCGGCACCCTCGCCAAGCAGTACCTCACCATCGTGCTGGACGGGCTCACCAATCCGGAGACCCGGGCCGAAAAGTTCTCCGGCGCAACGGAACACAGCAAGTAGGAGCTCTCATGTCTGCACCGACCCGCCGTCCGTACGCACCCGTGCGGGAGGCGTACGTGATCGACGCCGTGCGCACACCGGTCGGCAAGCGCGGTGGCGCGCTGGCCGCAGTGCACCCGGCCGATCTGGGCGCCGCCGCGCTGCGCGGGCTGCTCGGCCGCAATTCGATCGACCCCGTGCGGGTCGACGACGTGATCGTCGGCTGCGTCGACAATGTCGGCCCCCAGGCCGGCAACATCGGCCGCACCGCCTGGCTCACCGCCGGATATCCGGAGGAGGTGCCGGGCGTCACCGTCGACCGGCAGTGCGGATCCAGTCAGCAGGCGATCAACTTCGGCGCCCAGGCCATCATGAGCGGTACCGCCGAGGTGATCGTGGCCGGTGGGGTGCAGAACATGAGCGCCATCCCGATCTCGGCCGCGATGCTGGCCGGGAAGGAGTACGGCTTCGAATCCCCGTTCGTCGGCGCCGAGGGCTGGGACCATCGCTACGGCACCGGCGAGGTGTCGCAGTTCAACGGCGCGCAGCTGATCGCCGAGAAATGGGATATCAGCCGCGAGGATATGGAGCACTGGGCGCTGCGCAGCCACGACCGGGCCCGCGCCGCGATCGCCGAGGGCCGCTTCGATCGGGAGATCGTGCCGGTCGGCGACTTCTGGATCGACCAGGGCCCGCGCGAGACCAGCCTGGCGAAAATGGCCGCGCTGCCACCGTTGTCGGAGGGCAGCCGGCTCACCGCGGCGGTGGCCAGTCAGATCTCCGACGGTGCGAGCGCCACCCTGCTCGCCTCGGACTGGGCGGTCCAGGAGTACGGACTCACCCCGCGGGCGCGCATCCATCACGTCAGCGCGCGCGGCGCCGATCCGATCTACATGCTCACCGCGCCGATCGCCGCCACCCGGTGGGCGCTCGAGAAGACCGGACTCACCATCGACGACATCGATGTGATCGAAATCAACGAGGCGTTCGCCTCGGTGGTCCTGGCGTGGCTGAAGGAGACCGGCGCGGACCCGGAGAAGGTGAACGTCAACGGCGGCGCGATCGCCCTCGGGCATCCGCTCGGGGCAACGGGCGCAAAGCTTTTCGCGACCCTGCTGAACGAGCTGGAGCGTCGCGGCGGCCGGTACGGCCTGCTCACGATTTGTGAGGGCGGCGGCACCGCGAACGTCACGATCATCGAGCGGATCGAGGCCTGACGCTTCAACCGTCGCCGCGACGCACACCCGGCCCGCGTTTACCATCAGTGGATGGAGGTTCTGGGCGCATGTCCGCTCGACTGCCCCGACGCCTGTTCCTGGGTGGTGACCGTCGCCGATGACGGCCGGGCGGTCGAACTGCGGGGCAACAAACATCATCCGGTCACCCGCGGCGCGCTGTGCGTCAAGGTGAACCGATATCTCGAGCAGGTCGACTCGCCGGATCGGATCCGCTATCCGATGCGGCGGGTCGGCCGCAAGGGCGAGGGCAGATTCGAGCGGATCACCTGGGACGAGGCCCTCGACGAGATCGCCGAGCGGCTGACCGGCATCGTCGACGAGGACGGCGGCGAGGCGATCTGGCCGTTCCACGGCACCGGCAGTCTCGGGTATCTGCAAGGGCTGGAAGGACTCTCGGGCCGCCGGTTCTTCAACGTGCTCGGCGCCAGCCTGCACGATCCGACCATCTGCTCGATCTCCGGCTCGCTCGGGCTGAAGTACACCCTCGGCACCTCCGGCGGCATGGATCCCGAGGATTTCCCGCAGTCGAAGCTGATCATCCTGTGGGGCACCAACCCGCTCACGACGGGGCACCACGTGTGGAAATTCATCCAGGACAGCGGCGCTTACCTGGTCGCCATCGATCCGGTGCGCAGCCGCACCGCCGACCGCTGCGACGAACATCTGGCGCCGCTGCCGGGCACCGACGCCGCGCTGGCGCTGGGCCTGATGCACGTGATCGTCTCGCTCGGGGCCGAGGACCGGGAATACCTCGCCGAGCACACCGAGGGCTGGCCGCAGTTCCGCGAACGCCTGGCGGAGTATCCGCCCGACCGGGTCGCCGAGATCACCGGCCTGCCCGCGGAGCGGATCTTCGCGCTGGGCGAGCGGATCGCCCGCACCCGCCCCACCGCGATCCGCGCCTCACAGGGCATGCAGCGCCACGCGGGCGGTGGAATGGCCTTACGTACCTTGGCATGTCTGCCCGGTGTGACCGGCGACTGGGGCATTCCCGGTGGCGGACTGCACTATTCGACGAGCGGTCACTTTCGGCTGAACGAATCCGCGCTGGCGCGTTTCGATCTGCTGCCGCACCCGGTGCGGACATTGTCGATGACCCGGCTCTCCGAGGGGCTGCTGGAGGCGAAGGACCCGCCGGTGCGGGCGCTGTTCGTGATCGCCGCGAATCCGGTCGCCTCCAATCCGGACCAGTCCACGGTGATCCGGGGGTTGTCCCGCGAGGACCTGTTCACCGTTGTGCTGGAGCACTTCCCGACCGATACCGTCGACTACGCCGACATCGTGCTGCCGGCCACCATGCAGCCCGAACACCTGGATGTGGTGGCGGCCTACGGCAACATGTACCTGGCCTGGAACGAACCGGCCGTCGATCCGCCCGGTGAATGCCTTTCCACCACCGAGACCTTCCGGCGCCTGGCCCGGCACATGGGCCTCACCGAACCGTCGCTGTACGACTCCGACGAGGATCTGGCCCGGCAGTTGCTCGAGGGCCACGACCTGGACCGGTTGCGCCGCGAGGGTTTCCTGCGTGTCGAGCCACAGCCGGTGCCGGCCGGCAAACTGCAATTCGTCTCCGCCCGGGCCGCTGCCGCCGGGCACGACGCGCTGCCCACCTACATCCCGCCCGCGGACACCGGCGACGGCCTGGTGCTGATCTCGGCGGCCTCACACTATTTCGTCAATTCCAGCTTCGGCAGCAATCCGGAACTCCGCCGCCGGGCCGGTGAGCCGCAGGTGACCATCCATCCCGGCGATGCCGCCGAACGCGGGATCGCCGACGGCGCGAAGATTTTGGTGTACAACGAGCGCGGCGCGTTCGAGGCGATCGCGCTCGTCTCCGATCGGGTCCGGCCCGGTGTCGCCGCCACCACCAAGGGCCGCTGGATGAGGTTCTCGCACGGCCCCACCGTGAACGCGACCATCGCCGAACGTGATTCGGACTTCGGCGGTGGTGCGGTGTACCACGACAACCGGATTCACATCACGCTGCGCTGAGACGCGGTGATCGCACAGCGGTCATCGGATCGGAACCGCGGCCGGTTCATTCGCCGGCGGGCGGCAGCGGCCGGTAGTCCTCGTCGTAGCCCAGCGCCCGCAGCGACAGCCGGTGCAGGGTGGCGCGTTCCGTGGGGTCGAGGCGGCCGAGCAGTTTGTCGTGCGAGGCCTCGATCTCGGCGTCGACCCGGCGGCGGGCGGCGCGGCCGGCGTCGGTGATCGACAGGCAGTGCTTGCGGCGGTCGGTGGTGTCCCGCTGCCGGACCACCAGGCCGGCGCGTTCCAGGCCGTCGACGAGACGGACGACCTCGCTGCGGTCGACGGCGAGCGCGTCGGCGATCTCCTGCTGCGAGATCCGGTCGGCGCGATCCTCCAGGTAGACCAGCACCCAGTGTTCCCGTAGCGACGAGCCGACCTCGCTGTGCACCGCGCGATGCAGCTTCCCGAAGGCATACGAGGGGAAGCGCAGGAGTCCTTCCAGGTGGACATCGTGGGCGTCGGGCATGGCTCGATTGTAGTGGTATTGCTGAGCCCCGAGATTGTTGATAATCTCCGCAATTGAGTATCCCAACAATATCTCGAAAGGGGTGCCCGATGACGCAGACGCGCTCGGCCACCGCGGTTTCCCCCTCCGATTCGATTCCCCCGCACGTCTGGCGCATCGCCGGCGTCGTCGTGTTCGGGGCGCTGATGAGCATGCTCGACACCTCGCTGGTGAACATCGGACTTCCCACGATCGGCGCCGACCTGCACGCGAGCCTCGCGACCGTGCAGTGGGTGGCCAGCGGTTATCTGCTCGCGCTGGCGGTGTCGCTGCCACTGTGCGGCCGGCTCGCCCGCCGGTTCGGGCCCGCCCGGGTCTGGGTGGCCGCGGTGGCGGCGTTCACGATCGCCTCCTGCCTGTGTGCCCTGGCCCCCGGCATCGGCTGGCTGATCTTCCTGCGGGTACTCCAGGGCCTGGCCGCCGGCGTCGTGGTCCCGGCCGGGCAGACCATCCTGGGCCAGGCCGCGGG
Organism: Nocardia aurantia; assembly: GCF_009604425.1. GTDB lineage: Bacteria > Actinomycetota > Actinomycetes > Mycobacteriales > Mycobacteriaceae > Nocardia > Nocardia aurantia. The sequence continues at coordinate 130,852 of NZ_WEGI01000001.1, forward strand.
CCCGCGATACCTGGGCCGGGTGATGGCCGTGGTCGGTATCGCGGTCGTGAGCGCACCCGCCTTCGGCCCCACCGTGGGCGGCCTGATGCTCGACCACCTCAGCTGGCCGTGGCTGTTCCTGATCAATCTTCCGTTCGGCGTGGTCGCCTGCGTGCTCGGCCTGCGGGTGCTGCCCAGGCAACCCGGAACACGCGGCGGCGCAGTGGATCTCGTGGGGCTCGTGCTGGCGGGCGGTGGCGCGTCCGCGGTGGTCTACGGCCTCGGCGAACTCGGTGTGCGCGACGCGAATTCGGTGCTGTCGGTCTGGCTGCCGATCGTGCTCGGCGCACTCGGCCTCGCCGGCTTCGTGTTCCGCTCGCTGCGGCGCAGCGAGCCGCTGCTCGACGTGCGGATGTTCCGGGACCCGGTCTTCGCCGCCGCCAACAGCGCGAGCTTCTTCGCCGGCGCCGCGATGTTCGGCCTGATGGTGTTGCTGCCCTTGTATTTCCAGATCCTGCACCACGAGAGCCTGATCCGCAGCGGCCTGTTGCTGCTGGTCTACGGTGGCGGCGGGATCATCGCCCTCCCGCTGGGGGGCCGGCTGACGGACCGGGCCGGCGGCGGCATCATCGCGGTCTGCGGCACCGTTGTGGTGGCCGCCACCGTCGCGCCGCTGGCGTTTCTGCCGGTCGACGCGAATCCCGTTCTGGTGCAGGTGTTGTTGTTCGTGTGCGGCGTCGGCACGGCCCTCTCGACCATGCCGCTGGTCAGCACCGCCTATGCCGCCGTGCGGCACGATCAGATGCCCGACGCCGCGGCGTTCGTGAACATCCTGCAGCGCATCGGCGGCGCCACCGGCGTGGCCCTGATCGCCGTGATCCTGTCCCGGATGGCGGAATCCGGTCGCCCGGCGCTGTCCGGTTATCACCTCGCCTTCGCGGGGATCTGCGTGTTGTCGCTGGTCGCCGCGCTCGCATCCGGAGTTCTGTTGCGGGTGCGGCGAAGTTGATCCGATGGGTCCGGTCCCGCTCGGTCATCACGCCCGAGCGGGACTCCGCCGTGGTTGAATGAACCACGGCCGAACAGTGCGGTAATACCGGGCTCCGGCCAGGGATCGTCCTGATCGAGGCAGAGCTTGACTGGCGCAAGTGAACCGGCGGAAATTGCGCGCGTGGTTGCCGAGCGGGTGAAAAAAGCGCTGTCCGAAGGCATGTCCGCGGCTACCCGGGACGGCCACGAGCTGACGGGCGCGGCCCGTGCCGGTATCGGGAAACTCGTCGAGGCGGAGACACGCGAGGCGATACCGCTCGACAGCGCCGGCCGCGCGGTCATCGCCGACTCCAGAGTGCTCGGCGGCCGCAGGGAAGCCGCCTACGACGAGTGGCTGAACCGACTGCGCGAGCGCGGCGTGGACACCGACCGAGCGCTCACCGATCTCGGCACGATCTACGACTTCCTGCGCCGGGATCCGGCCTGGGAGATCGAGGCCGGACGGCACTACGGCGGCATCGTCGTATTCGGCAGTCCCGATATCGGCGGGGCCGGTGTGGTCGCGAACATGGTCCACGACCACGGTCTGGCGGGTGTGCCCGTGGTCTTCTCGGGATACCAGGGTGAGGCCGAGGCGTTCCGGGTGGCGGCGGAACGACTGGGCCTGGCCGCCAGTCGCAGCGTCGAGGAACCGCTGGCCCGCAATACCGTCGAGAACGCGATCTACGGGGTCGGCACCCTGCGCGCGAGCGGACGGGACACCTCGTCGCTGATCGCGGTGACGACTCCGTTCCACGCGCGCCGGGTATGGGCGACGCTCATGAAACGGTCCCCGGAGGTGGAGCACGTCAGTATGGGTGTCGCGGACGTCTCGCTGGAGAACTACCTGAAGTACGGCTTCCGCACGGAAACCCAGACCGTGTCGAACCCGGATGCGATCGCCGCCAACATCACCGGCGAGATCCCCCGCTTCGAGAAGTACGCCCGGACCGGCGACATCGTCGAGGTGGCGGTTCCGGACGAGGTCCGCGCGGCCTACGACGCGGTACACGAGATCTTCCGCCCGCTCCCACCCAAATTCTGAGTCCGCGCCGGATCGCCGATCGCGGCGCCGGTCGGCCTTCGCCGGATACTCCGCTGCCGCAACACTATCCGGCGATCGCGGGCAGGGTCACGACCTGGCCCGCATACGCCAGTCCCGCACCGAATCCCAGCAGCAGGGCCGTGTCGCCCGGCCGCGCCGCGCCGGAGCGGATCAGTTCCTCCATCGCCATCGGGATCGAGGCGGCGCTGGTGTTGCCGGTCTCGGCGATGTCGCGGGCGACGGCGACACTGTCGGGTACGTGCAGGGCCTTGATCAGCGCTTCGGTGATGCGAATGTTGGCCTGGTGCGGCACGAACGCGTCCAGCTGGTCGACCGTGACACCCGCGAGGTCCAGGGCTTCGCGGCACGCCTTCTCCAGAAAGGTGACCGCCCAACGGAATACGGCGGTGCCGTTCATCCGGATATAGGGGCGCGTCGAGGTGCCACCGCTCGCCTCGGCCGCCGCGACCTCGGCGAAGTACTGCTGAAAGTCCTTGTCCTGCTTGATCGCCGCGGTCTGACTGCCGTCCGATCCCCAGGCCACCGGGCCGATGCCCTCCTGTTCGGCGCGACCGACGATCGCCGCGCCGGCGCCGTCGGCGAAGATGAACGCGCAGGTGCGGTCGCTGGTATCGAGCAGATCCGACAGTCGCTCCACGCCGATCACCAGGACGTTGCGAGCCTGTCCGGCGCGCACCAGATTCGCGGCGTTCGCGAGCGCGTAGCAGAATCCGGCACAGCCCGCCGAGACGTCGAAGGCGGCGGTGTCGTGCATCCCGAGGATGTCGGCGACCACCGCGCCCGCCGACGGTCCGAGCACCATCTGCGAGGAGGTCGCGAGGATCACGGCATCGATCGCCTCGGCGTCCAGCCGGGCGGCGGCGAGCGCGGCGCGCGCCGCGTCGGCACTCATCGAGACGATGGTCTCGTCGGCGTCCGCCCAACGGCGGGAGGCGATTCCGGAGCGGGTGCGGATCCACTCGTCCGAGGAGTCGATCCGATCGATGATGTCGGCATTGGGAACGATCCGGCGGGGCCGGTACACGCCGAGGCCCAGCAGGGCGGCATGTGCGACGGGGGCGGCGGTGGCGATGTGCGCGGGCATGACGGTCCTCTCTCATGTGAACCGATCGGTCCACACCTGCTAGATCTAACATGGAACGATCGGTTCAATCAACAGATCGGTTCATTCCAGGGAGAGGAGCACGACGTGGCGACGGCCGGCCCGCGAGCCCGACTGCTCACGAACACGATCGCCACGGTGCAGGAGCACGGTGTGCACGCCGCCGGACTCAACGAATTGCTCAAGCGCAGCAACGCCTCTCGCAATTCGCTGTACCAGCACTTTCCGGCCGGCAAGTCCCAATTGGTGGAGGCCGCGGCCCGCATCGTCGCCCGCGTCGTGTACTCGCACGTGAGTTCCACCGCCGACGCTCTGCAGACCGCCGCGTCCCCCGAACAATGGCTCGACCAACTCTTCGCCTTCTGGCGGATCCCCCTGGAGGTCAGCGACTATCGCGAGGGCTCGTTCATGATGGCCGCCGCCCTCGACGAACTCGACCCCGACGTCCAATCCGTAGCCGGCCACGCCTTCGCCGAATGGACCGCCCGCCTCGCCGACGGCCTGATGGCCGCCGGCATCGACCAGGCCCCCGCCTGCGCCATCGCGGGCCTACTGCTCTCGGTCATCGAAGGCGCCATCGTCCAGAGCCGAGCCCTGAAATCCACCCGCCCCTTCGACGACGCCCGAACCCAACTGTCCCTACTCCTCAACCACCACCTGGACCGCCGCTGAGGGCGTCGATCAGCCCGCGCGCCCGGTGATCTGCGAGACCCGTTGCGGGCTGATGCCGAGGATCATCGCCGTATCGCGCACGCCCATACCGTGTTCGGTCAGCAATCGCACCGCGTCGGCCGTTCTTTGCGCCGCCTCGGCGGCGAGAGTGTCGGCACGAGCGCGAAGTTTGCGTACTGTCAGGGCGGTGGCGTCGATCAGGCGGTCGCCGGTATCGAAGGACCAATCGAGCTGCAACTCCGCCAAGTTTTCGTCCGGCAAATCCTCGGCCAGGACGATCACCTCGCGCACCGATTGCTCCAGGCCGGACAAGCTTCTCGAGAAGGTGTGCGCGCCGGACAGTTCGGGAACGTCGGCCAGCCAGTTCTTTCCCTCGCGGGTCACCACGACCAGATAGGTTCGGTCGACGTCGTTCACTGGCGTTCTCCTCTCAGCCATCCTGATCCGAATGCGGGCGTGAGGTCGCGTTCGATCGCTCTCAGCGTTCCGATCGGTATGTCGCCCGAATGTTGGGGCACGGTTGTGTAAGCGGTGGCCTGCTGTCCGCTGTCTAGCTCATAGACAATTTTGTACCGTCTATGTGATCCTACCTGTCGGACAGATATCCCGCCAAGCTGCTCTATTCGCCGATTCACCCCTCTAGCTTCCATGGCGCATGTCTACATGTTCGGAGATGAGGTCATCAAATGGGTAGACGGATTTCGAGCGTGTTGTCTGGTGCGTCGGAAAAGCGGTCTGTTATGAAGTTCGCAGCAGTGGTGTGGAAGCGGCGGTGGCTGTGGGCCGAGGAGATGAATACCGATGTCGGATGGCGACATTCGTGCTGTGGCGATCGAGCGGATCGCCAGATTGTCCTACGCGGACTGGAAGACGCAGCACGATCGCGGCGTGGGGTACGACGGGGAAGGCGGTGCGGCGCCGGAATGGGCGGATGCGCCGGGTGATTCGGGGCCGAAGCTCGCCTTCTTGACGGCGGCGGGGGAGAGTGTCGACGCCATCGGTGATCTGCTCGGGCCCGGCGAGACGGTGGTGCGGTTGCTTCGCGACCTCATCGATCCGATCCCGTGCCGGCGCGACGAGCGCGGGGTCTGCCGGGCGCACGGGCAGGTGCCGGCGGGGCCGGACCGGCTGTGCCCGCACGACGAGGCCAAGCGGTGGCTCGCCGATCATCGGCCGGACGGGGATGCCGGCGAGCGTTGATCGGCGAGCCGGGTGGCGCGGTGTTCAGCCCGTGGGCGCGGTGGTGCGCAGCGCGGCCATGGCGTCGATGCGGGCCACCGCGTCGGTGACGATGTGGTCGATCAGTTCGGCGACGGTGGGGAGGTCGTCGATGATGCCGGTGACCTGGCCGGCGGCCAGGACGCCCGCCTCCGTATTGCCCTCCACCAGACCGGCTTTCAAGAGCATGGGGGTGTTGGCGGCCATGATGACCTGGGACCAGGTGAGGTCCTTGGTCTTTCGCATGGCGAGGCCGTCGCGGATCAGGGCGGACCAGGTCATGCCCGACATGCTCTTGAACCGGGCGGCGTTGGCGACGGCGGCGGTCAGGCCGCGCCAGTTGCCCGAATTCTCCAGGCGGGCGACCAGTTCCGTGTTCAGGACGCGGTGCGGCATGCCGTCCACCTTGAGCGAGACGACGGTGTCCTGGAGGCCGCGGCCCAGGTACTCCTGTTTGATCGCGTCGGGGACGGTGCTCTCCCGGGTGAGCAGGAAGCGGGTGCCCATCGCGACGCCGGCGGCGCCGTAGGACAGGGCGGCGGCCAGGCCGCGGCCGTCGAAGAAACCGCCCGCGGCGACCACCGGGATGTCGACGGCGTCCAGGACCGAGGGCAGCAGCAGGGTGGTGGCGACCGGGCCAGTGTGGCCGCCGCCCTCGCCGCCCTGCACGATCACGGCGTCGGCGCCCCAGGCGGCCACCTTCACCGCGTGCTTGGCGGCGCCGATCGACGGGATTACCACCACGCCCGCGTCTTTCAGGCGTGCGATCAGCTCCTGCTTGGGGGCCAGGGCGAACGAGGCCACCTTCACCTGCTCGCGGATCAGCAGTTCGATGCGCTCGGTGGCGTCGGTGGCGTCGGCGCGGATGTTCACGCCGAACGGTTTGCCGGTGTGCGCCTTGGTCTTCGCGATCGCCGCCTCGAGTTCGGCGAACGTCATGGTGGCGGAGGCGAGGATGCCGAGGCCGCCGCCGGCCGCGGTGGCGGCCACCAGGCGAGGGCCGGCCACCCAGCCCATGCCGGTCTGCACGACGGGATGTTCGATGCCGACCAGATCGGTGAGCGGGGTGCGCAGCCGGGCGGTCACGCCGAGACCTCCTTCTCGCGAAGTCCCTTGGGATCCAGCACCGTCCGGATCAGGCGCAGTTCCTCCTCGGTGGGCCACCGGGTGGTTTCGGCGGTGGCGAGGTCCGCGACCTCGAAGGAGGTGTTCGCGGCGACGTCCTCGGCGGTGACGCCGGGATGCAGCGACAGTGCGCGCAGGGTGTGGTCCGGGCCGCCGAAGTCGAACACGCCCAGATTGGTCACCACCCGGTGCAGGTGGTGGAACCGGAACGCCGGATTGGTGGAATCGACCTTGTCGTAACCGATCCCGGAGACGATGTCGACCCGGTCGGTGAACACCCGGGTGGTGTGCCGGGGCACGAAATAGCTGGTCGGGTGGTTGATCGTATTGCCGGGAGCGCCACGCACGCCGAACATCTGGCGCTTGGGGCGCTGCAACGGGCCGAAGGCCGAGAGGTTCTGGTTGCCGTGGCGGTCGATCTGGTTGGCGCCCATGACGACATGGCGGCGGCCGGATGCGACGACATCGAAGACCCTGCCGAACGGGATCCAGCCCTCGACGGGGGCCTTGCCGCCCAGGGCGGGGGTTTCGGCCAGGAACAGCGCCTCGCCGTCGGAGATCAGCAGATCCGGTTCGAAGGTGAGCCGGGCCAGCCGCGCGCCGACGGTCGGCGTCGGCGACATCGGGCTGGCCATGATCTCGCCCGCGCCGCGGAAGATCTCGGCGCAGGCGACCGCGCACACCTCGGCGCGGGTGACGGTGCTGGTGCTCACAACTGTGTCCTCTCCTCGGCGAAAGTGCGGACGGCCGACTGATATTCGGCCTCGGAGACGTCCAGGTACCGGGCCTTGAACTCGGCCCACGACTCGGGGGTCGCGGCGGCGGCCACGTAGTGGCGCTGGAACCGTTCGTCGCGGCCGTAACTGCCGGAGAAGGTGAAGTGCGCGCCGCCGGGCGCCTCGACCACACCGTCGACCATCATCCGATTGAGGATGATCGCTTGCTGCGGAACGGCTTTCACCAGCTCCTCGGTCTCCACCACGCGGTCCACCGACAGGTAGCGGCGTTCGGCGGCGAGGCAGAACAGATCGTCCATGTAGGGATCGACGCCGGTGTAGGCGGCGTTGCCGTGCTTGTCACCGAGATCGAGGTGGACGAAGGCGGCGTCGAGATTCAGCGCGGGCATGGCGATCAGGGTTTCGGTGCGCCCCTCGGCATCCGGATAGGGGGACTGCACGGTCCGTAGTTCGCCGTCCCAGAAGTTCACCACGTCGGAACCGAGTCCGGCGCGGATCGGCAGGAACGGCAGCCGGGCCGCGGCGGCCTGCAGGCCGCACTTCACCATGCCCTCGTCCATCTCCCGGGCCACGATCTCGCCGCCGGTGCGGGCCGCGGCGAACCAGGGATCGTAGAACGGCGCCGAATCCAGGGACACGAAGCCGTAATACGCCTTGCGGACCTTCCCGGCCGAGCACAGCAGGCCGAGATCGGCGCCGCCGTAGGTGACCACGGTGAGGTCGGTGACGTCGGAGCGCAGGATCGCGCGCACGAAGGCCAGCGGCTTGCGCCGCGAACCCCAGCCGCCGATCCCGATGGTCATACCGCTGCGCAGGCCGGAGACGGCCTCTTCCAACGAGATTCGCTTGTCCCGCATATCACTTCCCCGCCTTCCTGGACGCCAGGTCCGCGTCGAACCGGGCGCGGATCTCGTCGGCCACCCCGGCCAGATTCAGTTCGAAGGTGAAACCCTGCTCGTATCGGTAACTCCGGTGTACGTCCTGGGTGTCGATCCCGTTGAGCGCGCGCTTGGCGGCCCGGATCACCCGGCCGTCCTTGGCGGCGATGTTCTTCGCCACTTCCAGTGCGGCGGCGTCCAATTCGGCGCGCGGCACCACCTTGTACACCGAGCCGAAGTGGTGCAGCTGCGCGGCGGTGACGGTGCCGGCGGTGAAGAACAGGGTGCGCATGAGGTGCTGCGGCACCAGCCGGGACAGGTGGGTGGCCGCGCCGAGGGCACCGCGCTCGACCTCCGGCAGCCCGAAGGTGGCGTCGTCGGCGGCCACGATCACGTCCGCGTTGCCGACCAGTCCGATGCCACCACCGAGGCAGAAGCCCTGCACCGCCGCCACGACCGGCACCTCGCAGTCGTACACCGCGCCGAACGCCGCGTAGCAGCCGGTGTTGTGATCGATCAGGGTCTGATGCCCGGGGTTGCGCTGGATCTCCTTGATGTCCACGCCGGCGTTGAAACCGCGGCCCTCCGCCCGCAACACCACGACCTTGGTCTCGGGATCGCGACCGGCCTCGCGGACCGCGTCGGCGAGTGCGAACCAGCCCGCCGCCGGAAAGGCGTTGACCGGCGGGAAGTCGATCGTGACGACCTCGATCCCCGAGGTCTCGGTGTGACGGTTGATCCCCATCGCATGTCCATTCGTTGGCCAAACAAGCAAGTGCTTGGTAGGTTAGCACGGTGGCAATCGAAGTGGATCTCTCCGGATCCGTCGCCCTCGTCACCGGTGGGGTGCGGGGCGTGGGAGCGGGCATCAGCCGGGTCTTCCTGGAGGCCGGGGCGACCGTCGTGACCTGCGCGCGCCGCCCGCCGGAGGCGCCGGTCACCGGCGTCGGCGGCACGGCGGAGTTCCTGCCGTGCGACGTGCGTGACGCCGGCGCGGTGCAGGAACTGGTCGAGGCGATCGTGGCGCGGTACGGCCGCCTCGACCACGTGGTCAACAATGCCGGCGGCGCCCCCTTCGCGCCGACGGCGACCGCGAGCCCGAACTACCACGACAAGATCGTGCAACTGAATCTGATGGCGCCGCTGTGGGTTTCGCGGGCCGCCAACGCGGTCATGCAGCAGCAGCCGACCGGCGGCTCGATCGTGATGATCTCCAGCGTGTCCGGGCACCGGCCCTCCCCGGCCAGTGCGGCGTACGGCGCGGCCAAGGCCGGGCTGGACAGCCTGGTCGGGTCGCTGGCCGTCGAATGGGCGCCCAAGGTCCGGTTGAATTCGGTGATCGTCGGGATGGTGCGCACCGAGAACAGTCATCTGCACTACGGCGACGAGGCGGGCATCGCCGCCGTCGCCGACACCGTGCCGCTGCGCCGGCTGGCCACTCCCGAGGACATCGGCCGCTGCGCGGCGTTCCTGGCCTCACCGCTGGCCGGCTATGTCACCGGCGGCACGCTGCTGGCGCACGGCGGCGGTGAGCGTCCGGCGTTCCTGGACGCCGCGACCGCGGGCAATGTGGAGACCGCCGGGCAGCGAACCGGAACCGCTTCGCGCACAGCCCCGATCGCTTCGCGTAGAGACATCCGATCAGCGCCCGACCACGCGGCGGGCACGAGGGAAACGAGAACAGCCGAGATGACCGAGAACACCCTGTTGTGCGCCGGGCGCACCGTCATCGTGACCGGCGCGGGCCGCGGCATCGGCCGCGCGCACGCGCTGGCCTTCGCCGCCGCGGGCGCCAACGTCGTGGTCAACGACCTCGGCGCCGAACTGGACGGCGCGCCCAGCGCCGATTCGCCTGCGGCACAAGTGGTCGCGGAGATCGAGGCTATGGGCGGCCGGGCCGTCGTGAACGGGGACGACGTCGCCGACTGGGACGGGGCGAAACGGCTGATCGCCCAGGCCGTGTCGGCCTTCGGCGGTCTCGACGTCCTGGTCAACAACGCGGGTATCGTCCGGGATCGGATGCTGGTCAATCTCGGTGAGGACGAATGGGATTCGGTGATCCGCGTCCACCTCAAGGGTCACTTCGCCACCATGCGGCATGCCGCCGAGTATTGGCGCGGCGAGTCGAAGGCGGGGCGTCCGGTCGCCGCCCGCATCGTCAACACCAGCTCCGGCGCGGGCTTGCAGGGCGCCGTCGGCCAGGGCAACTACGCCACCGCCAAGGCGGGTATCGCCGCGCTGACCATCACGGCGGCAGCGGAATTCGGCCGCTACGGCATCACCGTGAACGCCATCGCGCCCAGCGCGCGCACCCGGATGACCGAGACGGTCTTCGCCGAGACCATGGCCCGCCCGGACGAGGGCTTCGACGCGATGGCCCCGGAGAACATCTCGCCGCTGGTGGTCTGGCTGGGCAGCGCCGAATCGGCCGACGTGACCGGCCGCATGTTCGAGGTCGAGGGCGGCAAGGTGGCGCTGGCCGACGGCTGGCGGCACGGCATCCCGGTGGACCGCGGCGCGCGCTGGGAGCCCGCCGAACTGGGCGCCGCGGTCCGGGATCTGATCGCGAAATCCGCTCCGCCGGAAGCAGTTTACGGGGCCTGAGGCGCGCGTCCCCGGCCGCAGCGGCGGATAGGTCGGTCGTCCGCCGCCGCCGGGAGGGCCGGCTGCGGCGGACATCGAGCCGCCTACCAGGGCAGCGGACCGTATTCCACACCCCCGGGCTCGCCCCAGAGGTGTCCGGTGAACTGCCCGCTGGGGCCGCCCGCGGGCCCGGTGAGCACCGCCACGATCGGTTCCGCACCCTGCGCCGCGGTGCGGAAACCGCTGTGGCCGTTGAAATCCGTGGCGGTGTACCCGGGATTGACCGCGTTCACCCGGATCGGGGTGTCCCACAACTCCTTCGCGTACTGCGCCGTGATCATGTTCAGCGCGGTCTTGGAGGTCGGGTAGGGGATGGCCGCCATCGGCCACATCGGGCCCGTGGGGTCGGTGGCCATCGTGAGCGAACCGACCTCGCTGGACACGTTCACGATGCGGGCCGCCGGGGCGCGCCGCAGCAGCGGCAGCATCGCGTTGGTGACGGCGACGACGCCGAAGACGTTGGTCTCGAAGACCTCCCGGAGCGTGCCGAGCGTGGTCGTGGACGGCTTGCCGTCGCCCTCGAAGGCGCCGGCGATCCCGGCGTTGTTCACCAGCACGTCGAGCGCGCCGAACTCGGCCTCGACAGCGGCCGCGGCCGCGGCGACGGACTGCGCGTCGGTCACGTCCAGCGGTACGAACCGGGCGTCCGCGCCGCCGGCCCGTAGTTTCGCGACGGCGGTCTCGCCACGCTTGGGGTCACGCGCGCCGACCAGCACGGTGAAGCCGTGTTCGGCCAGCTGTCGGGCGATTTCGTAGCCGATGCCCTTGTTGGCACCGGTGATCAGAGCTGTTCGGTTCATGCCCCCACTGTTCGCGCCGAGTCCGCCGGGTGGGAGGACCGATCTGTACCACCCAGCGCCGCTCGCGATAGCCGACACTGGAACGGACACCGCCCGGCCGAAGGGAATGCCGATGAGCGATCGAGCCGAACTCGCGGCCTTTCTGCGCACCCGCCGTGCCCGGCTGCGCCCGCCCGACGTCGGCCTGCCGCAGCTCGGAAACACCAGGCGCACACCGGGCCTGCGCAGGCAGGAGGTGGCCCAATTGGCCGGGGTGACATCTCGGTTACGCACTCCTTAAAACTGTCCTCTTATGGAGCGCGGCAGGTGAAGGCTTCGGGCATGGGTGCGTAGGGCATTGGTGTGTCTTTGCAGGTAGGTGCGATTTGACTGTCGGTCTGAAGTATTGGGTGGCAAGCCATCCCGCTGAGGGATGGTGCGGCAGCGCATGATCATGGTGCAGAATTCAGGTGTGCGGGGCGGTAGGGTGTGCAAAGATTAAGTAGTCACTCGTACGGTGCGACCAAGGGGAGGCGGGGCTATGGAGCGTGCGACGGTCTACCGCTGGAACATCCGTAATGGCACTGGGGTGTTGACTCGACCAGATGGCTCACTGGCGTGGTTCCACTTGTCCACTGTGGACAAAGGGGACGTCTTGGCGCTGCGAGAGGGTGATCGGGTCGATGCTGAGATCGAGAATGTTCCACAGGGGGACTACGAATGTCGAGCCGTATCCGTGCGCAGGCACGTCGAGTAATCATCGTATTGACAGCGCTTTTTTCATGCGCAGTAGCATTTCTCGCGCCGATGCAGCGTGCTGCTGCGGAGCCGGGACAATGGCCGGGGCAGTATCATTACCACCTGAACGATACTAGCTACCGATATGACGGAATTCACGGCAGCTTTACGGGCGATGTAGTCTATGCTGTTCAGAGCCCTGCGGGCGGCAATCGATTGATCTGGTCGCTGAGGTTGTCGCCGTACGTGCAATCCTTGGTTCAAGGACCGATGTCGTGTGGTGCTTCGGTGTGGGGCAAGCCGGGCTATCATGATTTCCATCCGTCAATCCCGGCTGATTACTGGTGGCATTCGGCCGTGACCGCTCTCCAGTTGGATACCACGTACACGCTGTATGCGAAATGCGACTTCACCGCTATCAATGGCTATACCACCGCACCCGGCAATGTGCAGTACACCGTTGAATTTACGCTACATTCTAGTTAAACGCAGGCCAGTTCTGTCCCTACGTCTCCGGATTCATGTTCTCTATTCGTCATGGTCGGACTATGCGATGAATTATTAGAGCGCTTGTGTTAAGCGACAAGGCGCGCGGCGGCTCACGGTTGTGGTGGTTCGGTTCCCGCTTCTGGTCCTGTGCCGGGGTGCCCGCCCGGGAGCGGAGCGGGAGGGCGGGCGACCCGGGCGGCGCGCTTGCGCGCCGCTCTTGATTCTGTAGAGAGAAATTCGGCAACTTCTTCTTTGTTGGGTTCCGGTCTTCTTCCCCCTTTTTCTTTTCTTTCCCGGTTCCCAACTTCTCTGTCTGCCACAAGTATTCAAGCTTGTGGCCTTCTTCGCGTTGGCGATTCTGACCGGACAGCCCGCCCGGTCCGCGACGCGACCCGGCAGGCACCTCCAGGCGGAGGGTTCCAGGATCGGGGTCACCGAATCCGCCGCAAGCGGGTGCGGACAGCAAGAACCCCCGGTGCCTCGAGGAGACTGCTCGATCTGGCATCGGGGGTTCTGCCGTTCCCGGCACTGCGGAGGGGGACTGAGCGGACTGAGCAATGCGGGACGTTCTACAGGTGGGCGGCGATCACGGCTGTGTCGGCGGTGCTGAGTCCGTGGCCGCAGGCGTCGGTGGCGCAGGTGCGGATACCGCTGCGTTCGAGGATCGCGAGGAGACTGGTGTTCTGCTGCGCGGCGAGTTCGGTGGCTGTGGCGTGTAGCGCGATGGCGGCCATGTGGACCACGGCGGCGGGTTCCTCGCGTAGCAGCGCCCAGCCGTCTTCTTGGGGGTGTTCGGCCAGTTGCAGGAGCAGGGCTGCGGCGCGGCGGTGGAGGTAGGACATGTGGTTGTCGTGCAGGACAGCGACGGTGGTTGCGGTGGTCATGGTCGTTTACCGTTGGGTCGCCGGCGGGGCGGGTTGGGCGTGGCAGGTGTAGCTGTGGTGTTTGATCTGGCCGTGTCCGCATCCGTCGCAGTACCGGATTTCGGTGGACAGCCAGTTGGTGAACCATTCCGGGATGGCGGCGCGAGCGTCCTCGGGCAGTTCGTACCATGCGACGCTCCAGGGGCGGCGGCAGTTGTCGCAGTCGTACCCGAGGTCGGTTTCGATGGTTTCCAGGGTGCTGCGGTGCTGGCGGTCGCCGCTGACGACCTCGAAGATCCGGGGGCCTGTGCCAGGTTTGCGTTTGGTCGGCGTGACGGGTCGGAGGATGGCGGTGGTGGGGCGGGCGATGAGTTCGCCGTGTCCGGTGTCGCAGAGGTGGATTTCGACGGTGGTCCACCAGGGGAGCACGGGTTCGGTGAGGGTGTAGACGGTGACGGTGTGGTAGTCCTCCTCGCGGCTGGTGGGTGTCTTGCAGGTCTCGTTGACGCAGGGCCGGTAGGTGTCCGCGGCGACCGCGTGCAGTGGCATGGGTGACAGTTCCCCGGCGACGGTGATGCCGAGGAACATTCGAGCCGGGTCGGAGACGGCGGTGAGGGTCTGGCCGGTCATCGGCGGGTGAGTCCTTCCAGTGTCGCGAGTAGTTCGGCGGTGCCGAGCGTGAGCATCGGGGCGGCGCGTTCGTGCGCCGGTGACAGGTGGATGCCCCGGCGGGCGGCCCGTTCATACAGGGGCATTGTTTGCGGGACGACTTTGCCTGCGAGAACAAGGATTTGGAGGGCGGCGCGTTTGACGACGCAGGTGTGCGGGGTGCAGGCGCGGTGCTCGCGCCACAGCCGGTGGGCCTGGTCGACGTCGGTGTGCGCGCACACGGACAGTGCGGCGGTGGGTAGTGCGGTCACGATTTCCCCAAGAGCGATGGATCGGTGGTGGAACACCCCGGCGGTACCCGGCTGGGTGAAGGGCGGCACCATAGGGCCGGGTACCGCCGGGGCTTCGATCCCCGTGCCGCACGGGAAACGGGTTGTGCGACACAGGTTTCCGGTGAGAGGAAGGGTTCCGGGTGCGGACCGGTCTGCGTCCGGTTCGCGGGTTGGCCGTCCGGAACCCGTTGACCTCTCCCCGGGTTTCCCGGCCCGCACTGGTGTGCAGTGAGGGAGCGGGCCGGGAAGTGTGGAAAGTTCAGTCGAGATGGCGAGTGTCGTTGTGGCACAAGAGATTCCAGCGCATATAGCCGTCACGGGTGTCGGTGCGGCGCAGTGCTGCGTATTGCCAGATGGTGACGCCGGTGTAGTCCACGCTGAACGTGATATTCGCGCGTGCCCAGGGCAGCAGGGAGAGGAAGTTCATCGCGGCGGCGATGACGGTTTCGCGGTGGGCGACTACGGCGACGGTTTTGCCGGGGTAGCGGCGCACGAGGTCGGCGAGATCTTGTCCGGTGCGCCGCTGGAAGGCGGTCCAGGGTTCGGCACCCGGGGCGATGGGCCGATCCGGGTGCAGGGCGGGTGCGTCGCCGAATCCGGTGATGATCTCCGGCCACGGCCGACCCTCGCCCTTGCCGTAGTCCGGTGCCGACAGGGCGGGAATCACCGGCTTATCGAGGGCGATGGCGAGGATTTCGCCGGTCTGCCTCGCGCGGGCAGCGTTACTGCTGTAGACGGCGGCGATCGGGTATTCCTGTTGGCTGGCAAGGTGTTTCGCCAGCCGTTCCGCCTGCTGGCGTCCCCGGTCGGTCAGTCCTCGGCAGGTACGGACGCCGGCGGCAACATCATCGACGTTGGCGTGCGCTTCGCCGTGGCGTACGAGTATCAGGCGGGTGGGAGCCTGGTCGTCTGTCACTGTCGTTTCTCCTGGAAGTGTGAAAAAGGTGGGTAGCCCCCGCCCCGAGCACGGTCGAAAACCGGGGGCTACCCGTTCTCCCCGGTTCAGCGGCCCTGAATCCTTACGCCGACCGGGAAGTCATCGGGTTCCTGAATCTCGCGCGTTGCAGGGGTTATCGCCGTCCCCTAATCGCTTGTTCCGCAATAGATTTCAGCTTTCCGGACGGCTGTAGCGTCGTCCGGGTGCGATTCGGCCATGTGAACGACACGAACATCACACCGGTGCATACGACCACGATTGCCGCCAGCCCGACCAGAGTCACCATCTAGAGCCTCGCGTCGCGCTGAGAGGAGCCTCGAAACCGTCCTCGGCGGAGTGGATTAATCGGCAAGTTGCCTGAGTCCTCCGCCGCCTAGTACCCACTGTTGGCGGAACGCCGTGCCGTAGAACGAATTCCGTGATCATCGCTGTACGCGCTCGGTCCAGTCGGACAGTCCGTCGGCGGAGACGAACGTTCGGCCGATGCTGCATCCGGATGGACGGAAGTTCACCTGCATCGTATGAGTGATCAGCGATTCTTCGCGGATCTCGTCCCATAGGGCCGAATACTGCGGAAGCCACTCGCGCACCTGGTCGATACTCGGACGTTGGTGCGGTTGAGGCCCGAAGGCGATGTGCC
Organism: Nocardia aurantia; assembly: GCF_009604425.1. Taxonomy (GTDB): domain Bacteria; phylum Actinomycetota; class Actinomycetes; order Mycobacteriales; family Mycobacteriaceae; genus Nocardia; species Nocardia aurantia. The sequence goes on from NZ_WEGI01000001.1 coordinate 146,688, forward strand.
CATCGGGCAGCCCCGGTATCGAGTTATTCGGCCACCGGATCGCCGGGAACACCGATTCCGGGTCGTTCATGTGCATGATCTGAGGGACGCCGCCGGTCGGGATCTCCCACATGGCCGACAGCGGACCCTTTGCCGTGCGAAACAATATCCGTTCCGAACTTCTGGACACGATCATGGTGTTTCCCCTGCCTGCCTCCGATGTCTGGAAGAGCACCCGTGGCGTGGCGTCAATGCCACGGGTGCCAAGTCCGACGCTACGAGGAGGTGAGCAGGATCAACCATAGGTATGCACAGGTATGCACGAAGTCGGCCATCAGGCCGCCGGGGCGATTGAACGAGAGGACAATGGCGAGCGACCGAGAATTCTGGTGCATAGAAGGGGTATCCCAATGCTGCGACCCGAAGACAGTTTCGAGGTGTGGCGCAACATGTTTCGTGACCTTCACGGCTCGGCGTTTCACCTCGAAGTCCGGGACGAGTACCACGTACCGGCCGAAGACGAACGCCTACAGCGGTTCCTGCGGGGAGTACCGACGCCGACGCCGTGGTTGCCATGGCACGACCTCGTTCGCGAAACCGTCGAACGCGGCGTTGCGATGCAGCGCCTACGGGTCGTGACGGTCCCGCACTCGGACTATCAACGGTGGCTGTTGTCGGTCGCCGGGCGTGGGATCGAGGCTGGCGAAGACATCCGGTATCTGCCCCGACATCTCGCGGGAGAGGTTCCGCCGGACGACTGGTGGTTGATGGATGACCGAGTGGTGTTCAACCTGGTCGACGCGGCAGGGGCTCCCGCCGGCCTGGCGGTGTCCGAGGACCCACACATCGTCGGATACTGCCGCACAGTCCGGACTCGGCTCTGGGGCCTGGCAACCCCATACGCGGAATACCTGTGAACGGCAGCTATTTCGAGGCACGGGAAGCTCTCGGGGCGCGTCTTCGAGAGCTTCGCCAACTAGCAGGGCTCTCGGGTGCCGACCTAGCCCGGCTGTGCGGCTGGCATCAAACCAAAGTGCCGAAGTTGGAGTATGGCCGGATCAAGCCGTCGCCGGACGACATCCGGGCGTACTGCACTCATTGTGATACAGCGGACGAGTTGCCGGATCTGCTGGCGTCGCTGAATACGCTCGAACTGGCGTACCTGGAGGTCAAGAAGTCGCTCAGTATCGGCACGCGGCGGCGGCAACGAACCGTGCTGCGTCAAGCCGAGCAGGCGGAGATCATCCGGATATTCAGCCCGAACCTCGTGCCTGGGTTCCTACAGACAGCCGAGTACGCAAGGGCGATACTCGCCGAAGTGGTTGAGTTCTACCAGGTGCCGAACAACGACATCGACGAAGGCGTATCCATTCGCCTGGAGCGGCAACAACTGTTGTACAAGCGAGAACACCGCTTTCACTTCCTGATCGGTGAGGCAGCGCTTCACACCCGAGTCGGGGACGATGCTGTCATGCTCGGACAGTTGGACCGGCTTTTAGCAGTCGTCGGTCTACCGAGAGTCGTTGTCGGGATGATCCCGTTCAGGGGTGCCCCAGCGCTGCAAACCACGAACTTCACCATGTACGACAATCGGGTCGTGAACGTCGAAGCAGTGACGGCCGAACTGACCGTGACCCAACCTCGTGAGATCGCTTTGTACGGGCGAGCATTCGACCTGCTCGCCTCGAAGTCGGTGATTGGAGAGCACGCCAGGGCGCTCATCTGTGCCGCCCTGGACGACTTGGCGCACTAGTTCGGCTATCTAAGGTGATGAGGTCTGTTGAGGCGTAGCCAAATGCGTGTGAGGTTCGTCACCTTCGCGGCCGGGCTCCGGTAAGTTCACTGCGGCTCATATAGGTCTGTTTGGCAACTTATTTGAACTTTTCAGAGTTCTAACGCCTGGTCCCGCGCCCCGCGCTCGTCAGTCCCTTCCGGCTGTTCGTGGTGTTATGTCCCCCAATAAGGGGTTAGCTCGCCTCATTTTCGTGTTAGTTCGATGCTCTTGCACGAATGTCAAGGCGACACGCCGGGGATAACGCCTCCATGGCGGGTGTGCCTTACTTTTGGTCCTTTCTTCCTCGAATTCACCCAAATTGGGTCCTTGACCGGGCCGGATTTGCCGGGATGATGGATATCAGGGGACTGACAACCTGAATGCAGGATGAGAGGAAGGATTCAGAGCGTCGTGTCGGTGTCCTGTGCGCTGGCGCGGATCGGTCGAGGGGGCCGTACGGCGATCCCGATCCGTTCAGCCGGTGAATCCAGTTTTCTGCCGTGGGGGCCGTTCCGGCGAGCTGTGAGCTTCGTCATACCGCTGACGGTGGATGACGGCTGCGGATATCCCGTGAGGTGTCCAGCTGTTCCCGTGGAGTTCCCGCGTTCCCGCGAGTCCAACTATTCCGCGCCAGCGCTCGGCCGGATTTTCGATCTCGCACAGGTTGTAGGAGGCGGGCTGGTTGATGTCGGTGGCCGGTGCTGTGATGATGGTGTGGAACGAAAGGTGACCGAATGGCCGATTGACCGCTGAGAGTTTCGTGGCTGTCCCCCCGCTGGAACGAGGGGACAGCGTGAACGAAAAATTCACTCCACAGGATTATCGGGTACGCAGCCCTACCTTTGGAGTCCCGTTTTCCATTCTTTAGCAGAACCGGAGTTCTGCCATGTCCAGAGTAATACATACATGCCTGCTGCAACACCGGTACCGGGGTTTCGGCCCGTCCGTCAGGGACGGCTCGGTCTGGTCGGGCGAGCGCGGCGTGTGTGGCCTCCCGGTGTGGTCGTCTCCGTTTCCGCTGTTCACGGCGCTGCTGTGGCTCGGGGTCGCAGGGTGAGGGGTGCCGTGACAGTGCCCCCTTCGTGTTCGTGTCGAGTGTCGACACGGATGGAAATGATCACAACCGAAAGGCGGCCATCATGGCTGAGCAGCAAGGACAAAACCAGACCAATAATCCGCGGTCGGCGTTTCGATACCCGGTCGCTTTCGAAGAGTTCTATGCCGCTGGGCTATATCAGATGGGGCCGGTGCGTCCGGACACGGTGTACACCGGTGATCCGAACCGGCCCGGCCCGCAGCAGCGGGATCCGGTGACGGGCCTGTGGGTGTGGAAAGCGTCGGTGACCGACCCCGGTGAGCCGAACTCCCGCCGACGCAGCTACGACATTCTGTTGCTGTCGGAGACGGAACCGGTACCGACCACCGATGAACTGTCGGCGGGGTTGCGGCCGATCGTGCTGGAAGGGCTGACCGTTCAGCCGCGCGTCGGAGGTCAGGGCGAATTCAAGTACCTGACCTACACCGTGCGAGCGGCGGGCTACGCACCGGCACCGGCACCGGCGGTGAGTGGCCGGGGAGGTGCGGGCTCGGGGCGTAACCAGTCCTGACCTGCTGAATCCGTAGTACCCGAACAGGCGGGTCCGCCTGTGGCCGTGATGGTGACCGGCGGACCCGCCCTGATTCCGCATGCCCGAAAACGGCTGCGCGACAGATTCATTCATGTTTTCGAAAGGTTCGATGATGGTGAAATCCGCTGATTATCGTCCGGTCCCGCAAGGACGGACGGATCTGATGAACGAGGTGGGGGAGGTGCTGTTCCTGCTGGTGGGCAAGCTGCTCGTCGGGCTGCTGGTGGTGGCCTGGTGGGCGGTGCTGTATCCGATGTTCTCGCTGCCGGTGGCTGCGGCGGTCGCGCTGGGCTGGTGGCAGGGGTGGCCGTACGGGGTAGCCGCCGGTGTCGCGGTGGTGGGGTGCTGGGTCGTGTGGCGGGTTCGGTGGCCGGTGTCGTTCGAACGGTGGGTGACCGGCCGGATCCGGCAGCGGTATTGGAAGTGGTTCCGCTACTCCAGTCGATGGATCAAGGTCATGGCGATGAACCGGCTCACAGCGGAACTGGATACGAAAGTGATTACGCCGTACCTGTTTTCGGCGCGGATCGGGCGTGTGGTGGATGTGCTGGAGGTCGGGTTGCCCTATGGGCAGAAGGTGGAGACCTGGGAAGCGCGGTCGGAGGAGTTGCGGCATTCGTTCCGGGCGGTCGGGGTCCGGGTGCGTCACGCGGTGTCGGGGCGGGTGCGCCTGGAGGTGATCCACACCGACATTCTCCGCAAACCGATCCCGCTGCCCCGCACGGTCGTGGATGCGAGATCGGTTGACCTGGAAGCGGTTCCGATCGGTATGACGCAGCTGGGGAATCCGTGGCGGGTGGCGTTGCTGGGGACGCATGTCATGGTGGCGGGCGCGACGGGATCGGGCAAGGGATCGGTGGTGTGGTCGGTGATCGCCGGCCTCGGGCCTCGCATCGCGGAAGGATCCGCGGTGGTGTTCCTTTTGGACCCGAAGGCCGGGGTTGAGTTCGGTGCTGGGATGGACTGGTTCGACAAATTCGCCTACGACAACGGTAAAGGTGCGTTGGAGCTGCTGCGGGAGACAGCGCGGGTGATGATCCGGCGGATGAACCGGATGCGCCGGGCTTCCCGCAAGCTGATTCCGTCGGTGAAAGAGCCGTTGATCGTGCTGATCGTGGACGAGTTCGCGTCACTGACCGAGTACTTCTCGGACAAGCGGATCAGGGACGAGATCCAACGGCTGCTCGGGTTGATCCTGACCATGGCCCGTGCGGCGGGCGTGGTGGTGATCGGGTGCCTGCAAGATCCGTCGAAGGAAGTGATGCGGCTGCGGCAGTTGTTCCCGACCCGGGTCGGCTTGCGGCTGTCGGAGGCTACACAGGTGGCGATGGTGTTCGGGCCGACCGGCCGGGATCGGGGCGCGTTGTGTGATCTGATCCCGCACACCACACCCGGTGTCGGCTACGTGCAGATCACACCGGGCGTCGACACCGAGGCTATCGGTGACAACGAGTCGGAAGAACAGGTCGCCGAAATCGAGCGGGTCCGTGCCTACTACGTGACCGACGACGATATCCGGTGGATCATGGCGACCTACCCACGGCCGCGACGGTACACCGGCGACCAGGTTCCCGGCGGCGCGGCACCGGTCGACCTCGACGAGCATCTCTACCCCGAAGGCCGAGACGGAAAAGGCAAGGGGTACAACGAATAACAGCAATCCACAGGTCTGGCGGTGATCGTTGCTGCCGGGCCGGTCCCGGATCTGGTGGTCCGGGACGGCGTACTCTCGATTCTGCCGTCTGGTGAATATCTGTTCAGTGTGTTTCGGCGGCTCTTGCGCGCTACAGCGCTCCGGTATTCGAGGCATCGTGTCGGCGGTGTCACATCCTTTCGAAACTTGTTCCGACAGTTGACTTCTCACTCCTTGATCTACAGCTGACACCGGTATCGGTCGACGTCGGCCGGTGCCGGTGCTGTGGGTCGTCATCGACTGCGCGACAAGAGGTTTCGCATGAACGAAATAGACGTGACCGAGGACGGCGGGCTGGGGGCGTCGTTCGATGAGGTGGCGGTGGCTACGGCGCAACGGTTCGGGGTGTGTATCCGGCCGATGGTCCTGGAACGCACCGACATCACTACCGGGGCAAGGGCTTTGGTGCCCGTGCCTTGTGGTTCCACGATGGAGGCGAAGTGCCCGGCGTGTGCGCGGAAGGCGAAAGCGCTGCGGCTGGCCCAGTGCCGGGAAGGCTGGCATCTGGATCACGAACCGCAGATCCCGCGTGCACGGCCGACCTACGATCAGACCGGCCTGATGTGCTACCGCGCCGATCTGATCGCGGCACTGGCCGATCCCGCCAACGCCCACGAGGCGAGCGAACTGCAAGAAGAGATCGCATGGGCAGACCACGAACTGATCGCGTTGGGGATGCGTGGGAAAACGCCGGCGGTGCCCGACCCCGGTACCGGTGCGGACACGGACTCCACCGACACGGACACAGACTCCACCGACACGGACATGGATGGGGAGGTGGATGCGGCCGGTGAGGGTGAGTCGCGGCGGCGGTCGACTCGTCGGCGTGAGGATGTCGCGGGGTTGCCGCGTCTGCCGGTCACCGATCGCACCATCGGCCATGAGTACGCGGGGAAGTACCTGCCGTCGATGATGATCACGCTGACGCTGGACAGCTACGGGCACGTCCATTCCAGCGACGGCACCCCGGTGGACCCGGACTCCTACGACTATCGGCGGGCGGCGTGGGATGCGGTGTGGATCTCGCGGTTGTTCTCCCGCTGGGTACAGAACCTGCGGCGTGCGGTCGGCTGGAATGTCCAGTACTTCGCCAGCGTCGAACCGCAACGCCGGGGCGCACCCCATATCCATGTCGCGATCCGTGGCGCGATCCCGCATCGGATCATCCGGCAGGTCACCGCGGCGACCTATCACCAAGTGTGGTGGCCGCACCCGGACCGTGTCGTCTACAGCGGTGACCGGATGCCGGTGTGGGACAGGGAATCTCGGACGTTTCTCGATCCGTCGACGCGGGAACCGTTGCGGGATTGGGCGGCGGCGATGGAATCCACCTGGGACGACGACACACCCGCGCATACGGTGACGTTCGGGGCGCAGGTGCATTCGAAGGGCATCCTCGGCGGCACCGAGGAAGTCACCCGGCATATCGGGTATCTGTGCAAGTACCTGACCAAATCCGTGTCCGAAGTCCTGGAAGCGAAAACCGTCCGCCAGCACGCGCACTACGACCGGCTACACGCCGCGCTGCGGATGACGCCGTGTTCGCCCCGGTGCGCGGTGTGGCTGCTGTACGGCATCGTCCCCAAGGGCGCCAACGCGCGGATGCAACCCGGTCAGTGCAAAGCGCGGGCGCACCGCCGCGAAACCCTCGGCCTGCCCGGTAACCGGGTGCTGACCTCGGAGCGGTGGACGGGTAAGACCCTCGGTGACCACAAGGCCGATCGGCTGGAATTCGTCCGCCGGACCCTCGCCGGCGTCGGCATCGACAAACCCGCCCCGGACCCGCGCGGCTTCACCTGGTCGACGGTGGCACCGGGCACGCGGATACCGTCGCGGGCGCAGCTGCTGTTGGCGGCCATCGCGGAACGGATCGCGTGGCGGGCCGAGTACGACCGGGCGATGCTGGCGGCGTACCCGGACGGTGGTGGCGGTCCACACGGGGGTGTCGGGGAAAATCGTTCGGCAACCGGACCGGTGACCTCATGACCGTGCCGGAGGAACGGGTCTCGGCGGCGGGGCGGATGGTGGTCGGGCCGACCAGCGAGCACACCCGTCGGATGGTCGCGGAAAGCCGGTTGCGGCAGGGGCTCCCGGCGCGGATCGACAACCCTGCGGTGATCGAATCGCTGGCGTTGTTCCTGCGCAATGCGCTGGCCACCCTCGATCAGGATGACCAGCGCCGATCCGCGTAACCGGGTGCGGTTACAGCTCTCGCCAGACGACTTCGACGGCGGTCTCATCGAACCGCCATGTCTTGCGGTTCTGGTCGACCCATTTGGCCGCGTAGACGTTGACCGGTTTCACGATGACTTTCTCGATCAACCGGGCCGCTGCCTCGTGCCGCCAGCGCGGACCCTTGTCCGCCCATGCCTTCCGCAACTCGCCGGGGGTGGAACCGATGTCGGCCAGTACCGCCAGCGCTTGAACACTGCGCAGCGAATCCTGTTCGGCACGAAGTGTTTTCAACGTGGCTTTCAGTCCGGTGATGGTGCGGTCGATGACACGGAGGTCGTATTCGTCACCGCCACCGGAGAGGGCCTCGGTGCGTCGGTCGGCTTCCGCGTCCAGATTCCCGGTCGTCAGTTCGATGCGCTGTTGCAACTGGGCGATCCGCGCCGCGTGGTCGTTGCCGCGATCCAGCCGCGCGAGGATCTGCGGGTTCTCGTACTCGGCGATGACGGCCTGAGCCACGAACATCTCCAGCGCCCCCGCGTCCCGGAACACCCGGCCGCACCCGCACACGGTCTTCTTCGAATCCTTGGCCTGGCATTTGTAGCGGCGCTGCCTGATCGGGCCGTTCTTCCCCTTGCGCTCCAGAACGGTCCCGATCATCCACGCACCGCAGACCTGTCCAGCCCGCTCGGCCTGCTCGGGCCAGATGCCGCCGCACTCGACGAGCCCGGTCAGCCAGTACTCGCCGTGACGCTGGCGGGGACGATCAGGGTCGGTCTCGCGCCGGTGGGCTCTGAGCGCGATACGCATAGCGTCCTGCTCGTCGCGAGTGAACACCGCAGGCCATTGCGCACGATGCCGGGTGCCGGTGCGTTCATGCACGCGGATGCCGTTGCCTTCCGGGTTGTTCAGGCATTCGCACCGCCGGCCACCTGCGTCGGTGTGTTCGCCGAGGTCGTAGGCTACGTACGCCTCCATCAGCAGCGTCTCAGCGAAATGACCGACCCGCCACATCTTCCCGGCGGAGGTGGTCACTCCCCGGGCGTTCCAATCGCTGATGATCGTGGTCTGACTCTCCCCGTTGAGCACCCGGTCACGACCTTCGTGCAGAACCTTGATCTCGGCCTCACGTACGGCGCACCGATCGAGGATCTCGGCACCGGTAATCGGGTGGATACCAACGACTTTGCCGTACCCGTAACGGCGTGCACCGCCCTGCATCACCCCTTTCGCCGCTTCCTCGGTCATCCGATCGAGCAGGTTCTCGGTGTTGGTCTCCCGGTACTCGGCGGCTTCGGCGACCTTCACCATGAAATTCTTGCGCCCGGCACCGGTGGTCAGGTCGTACTCGGTGTCCTTCATGAACACATACCGCACACCCCTGTCTCGCCCGAGCTTCATCAGCTCGTTGCCCAGGTCGTAATCGCGGGCCAACCGCGCCACGTCACGGGCAAGGACGATCTTCGCCGGTCCGCGCGTCACCAGTGGCAGCACTTCCCGCAACGCAGGCCGATCCGCGTCCGCGCCCGACAGATCGTTGTCACAGAAGATCCGCGCCAACGGAAGCCCTTTGCGGGCAGCGTGATTCACCTGATTCTTCGCCTGCAACTGCACCCCCTCGGCGCGGTCCTTCTCATCCCGGGAGATACGGACATAGCCGTACACCCACAACGCGGGATCGACATCGGCCACAGCAGTAGCCAGCGCAGCATTGATCTCCACCAACCAGGCGGGTTCCGTGTTTCGAGCCATGACACCAGGCTACGGATGTAGTGGGTACGTTGAAGGTCGCTGGACTGTCGGTGGACTACTACATCCGGCTGGAGCAGGCCCGCGGCGCCAACCCGTCCCGGCAGGTGCTGGCCGCGCTCGCCCGCGCACTGCTGCTCACCGCCGATGAGCGGGAGTACCTGTACCGCATCGCGGGGGAGCAGCCGCCGCTGGTCGCCGGGCCGAATCGCACCGTGCCGCAGTCCATCCGGACCATGATGGACAATCTGGTCTCGACGCCCGCCTACGTGGTGGACGCCACCTACGACATCCTGGCCTGGAATTCCCTCGCGGTGCACTTCATCGGCGATCTCGACGCGCTGCCCGGCGCCGATCGCAACATGATCCGCTGGATGTTCCGGGCGGCCGCGGCGGGCGGGGTGTGGCCCGACGAGGCCGCTCTCGCCTTCGCCCGCGCCACCGTGGCCGACCTGCGCGCCGCCTACGCGCGCTATCCGGGCAACCCCGGCCTGGTCGCCATGGTCACCGAACTGCTCGGCACCTCACCACAATTCGCCGAACTGTGGGCGACACACGACGTCGCGGTGCGGCGCGCGCACCGCAAACGGGTGGTGCATCCGGACCTGGGGCCGCTGGAATTCGAGTGTCAGGTCATGCACATCGCCGACACCGATCAGCGGATGATCTTCTATTGCGCCGCACCCGGATCCCGCACCGAGTCGATCTTCCGAACCCTGGCGGCCTCGCCCGCCGAGTGAGCGTGCGCGCTGATTGCTGACGGAAATCAACCATCTCCGGTCGGAAGAACTGGCTGTGAGGTTGCCGGACCCGGATACCCGGAGCGCCGGAACCGCGTCCGGCGATTCCGGGTACCTGCGATCCGCCGGCGTCCCGGCGCCGAATAACCTTGTGCGCGTGACGATGACCGGCCACGAAGGGGCGGCCGGACCTGGAATGTACCGGACCCGGCGCGATCTCGTGTCCGGTTTGTTGCGCATGGGGTGAGCGGGCGAGAAACGAATCATGCCTCCTACCTCGAAAAGTGCGGCAAATCATACAAACTCGCTCACTTGGCAAATGTTCGGCAGCTAGTATGGTGTCGGCTCGATCGAAGTCCCGGATGAGCTCGCGACCCGGGTGAAGTTCTGCGCTCTACACGATGAGGGGAAAGGTAAGCGCATGGCCTTGGGTCGCATGGTGCGCGTCGCGGCAGTGGCCGGGATGGTCGCCGGTTACGGGTTCCTGGGGCCGCTGGTCGCCTCGGCCCGCCCGGAATCTCCGTGCCCGCAATGCTCCACCGGTGGCGAACCGGACGAACACGCCCTGCGCATCCCGGGTCGATCCGTCACGGCGCCGGATACTTCACATCCCGCCCGCGACCTCGAGCTTCCCGCCCCGCGCCCGGGACCGACCGCCCTCCTCGGCACCGGTTCCGCCGCCCTCGGCTCGGCGGCGCCGGGCTCGGCCGCCCTCGGATCCGCCGGTGCCGGGACTGCTTCCGCGACCTCCGCTCTCGACACCGGCGACGCATTCGATTCCGCCGCGGCCGATCCGGAATCGGCGCCGGAGCCTGCGCGGATCGATCCGGCCCTCGCGCTGGTGGCGGCCGTGGCGGGCACCGATGCCGCCGGGCTGGTGGTCCAGCTAGCCGCGCTCGCCACGAGCGCGGCTGTGCTCGAAACGTCGCCGGCACCAACAGGTTCCGAGCACGTCGGCGCGGGTTCACCTTTCTCGGCATGGCTCGTGCCCGCACCGCTCCGCGCTCCGGACGCGGCCGAGGCCGAGGCCGACGACCCCTCGGACCTGCTCGGGAAAGCCCCAACGGCAGCGACATTCGTGATCGAACGACAGACCGTCCCGGGAGCCGATACGCCCGGATCATCCGGTGCCGCCGACTCGATCGACGCCAGGGAGACGGGTTCCGGATCCGCCGCGGCGAGCGCCGCCGCGCTCCTCGGCATCCTCGGCACCGGTTCCGCCGCCGGCGCGGTATTACCGGGCGCACTGGGCACCGCCTCGGCCGGCGGCATCCCGCTGCTCGGCGCACTGGGCACCGGCTCGGCAGCGCCCGGCCCGGTGGGCGCCGCCACGAGTTCGGCGTCGGCGGGAGCGTTGGAAACCGGTTCGGCTGGTGCGGGATCGGCAGGAACTGCCACGGATTCCGCGTTGTCGGGTCCGTTGGGTACCGGTTCGGCCGCAGTGGGTTCGGCGGGTGCCGCGACGGGTTCTGCGTTGTTGGGAAGCCTGGGGACAGGTTCGGCCGCGGTCGGTTCGGCGGGTGCCGCGACGGGTTCTTCGTTGTCGGGAAGCGTGGGGACAGGGCCGGCCGCAGTGGGTTCGGCGGGTGCCGCGACGGGTTCCGCGTTGTTGGGGGCTCTGGGAACCGGTTCGGCAGCGGCCGGGTCTTCGGCGGCAACGGGTTCGGGATTGGTGGGGACGGGTTCGGCGGCAGTCGGTTCGGCCGCCGTGGGATCCGCGGTGCTGGCGTCACCGCTGCTGCTGTTGCTCCTGCTGCAACCGCCGCCCACGCCGCCGGTTCCCGAGCCGCCGTTGCTCATTCCACCGGCTCCGGGACCGGTACCGCCGGGGCAGCTGCCAGTGCGGCCGGTGGTGGTCGTGGCGCCGCCGGCGGCGGATGAACTGCCCGTACCGATCGTGCCCGGACCCGCTCCCGCGCCTGGCTTCCGGGCCGAACCGGCGGTGCGGCCGACCGCGAATTCCGGTGGGCTGCCGCCGGTTCGGGCGCTCGAGGTGATCGGCGGCCTGATCGCGATGGCGCTGGCGGCGACCGGGTCGGGGGCCGTCGGATTCCAGAGCGCGGCGGCGGCGCAGGCGCGCGTCGACGCCGCGCGGGCCGCGTTCTTCCCGCGGGCATGAGAGGAGCGTCGGCGATGACCTACGCACGGACGCAAGGCCGTTCCCATCGCCGGGTGGCGGCCGCGGTCGACGCGGTGTGCGCGGTGGCGGCCGATTTCGACGCGACCACGCTGGACGAGGTGGTGCTCGCCGTCTCCGCCGAGCGGCGCCGCCCGATCGAGATCGTCAGCGAGGAGCTCGGCCCGGGGGTGTGCGGGCAGCGACGGACCTATCCGGACAAGGAGGTGATCGTGCTGGCCGCGGCGCTGCCGAGCCGCGAGCACACGCTCGCACACGAGTTGGGGCACATCGTCTTCGACCATCCCGGTGAGGTCGCGGCCGAGGTCACGCTGGCGGCGAGCGACGATCTGATCGCCTACATGCTCAACCGGCGGGCCTACCAGCAGATGGTGGCCCAGGGGCCGGACGAACTGGCGGAGTGGGAGGCGGAGACCTTCGCCAGCATGCTGATGACCAGGTTGCGGGTGTTCCACAGCCGAGGCGCCGGCGTCTCGGTCCTTCGATTCGACGAGGCACTGGGATGACATTCTGGCTCGGCGCACTGGTGATCTGGATGGCCGCGGGCGCGCGGGTGGGCCGGGTGCTGGTGAAACCGGCGACCACCGCCCGGCTCGCGATCGTGCTGGCGGTGGCGAGCGTGGCCGCGGCCGCGACCGCGGCGATCCCCGAGGTGGCGGTCACGGTGGACCATCTGCTGCCGGGCGGTGTCGACGGCCGGCCGCTGGCCGAGCGGGTGGTCGCGGCGGCCTGGCTGATGTTCGCGGTCGCCACCTCGGTGGTGGCCGCGGCCGCCTGGCCGATCGTGTCCCGCCGCAATCTCCGCAAGATCGCGGCCTCGATCTACGCGGCCGGACTGGCGGCCGTGGTCGTCACGGTCGGCTGGTCGGTGCTGTTCGGATGGGCGGTCACGCTGCCGGCCTGCGGATTCGTGGCGATCACCGGATTGCGCAATCTGGACTGGACCGCGCTCGGGCGCGGCATCGCCCTCTACACCTCGGGCACGGTGGTGGTGGGAGTGCTTGCCGCGCTCTCGATTCGGCGGCTGGCGCGCGACGAACCGCCCGCCCGGCCGGGCACTCCCGGTTGGTTCTGGCCCGCCTGGCAGGTGGCCGGGCTGTTCGTCGCGCTCGGCGCGGTGTGGATCGTGATCGAGCTGTGGGCGCGAGCGCGCCTGCTGCTGCGGCGGATCCGGGTCCTGCACCGCACTCTGATCGGACGGTTCCCCGAGGTGGTGACCGGCGACAAGCCGGCCTCGACCGCGCAGCTGCGGGCGTCGGATCACGTCACCCAGATCATGGACGCGATGTACCTGCAATCGGGCGGCGGGGTGGAGTTGGTGGCGGTCGGGCCCCCGCCGGCGTCGGTGGCCGAGCGCGCGGATCTGGTCGCGCGCTGGGCCCGCGATCCGTCCGGCGGGGTCGCCGTCGACGCCCGCTGGATCGCGCCGCCGGAGGGAGTCGGTCCGCGCGGGTGGGTTCGGGCGATCGCCCGCGCCTACCGGACGACCCCGGCCGAGGGGAGCCGATGAGATGCAAACGAAAAGCGTACGAACAATTGCAATCACATACTGCCGGGCGTTCGCCGGACCGACTGGTTTTATGTCCTGGATCACAGTGCGGCGTTCTGTGCCCACGACTGCCGACCGCATCGATGGCGGCGCACGGACACGGCTCACACCGAAGCGGGTCGCGCTTCGGTGTGAGCCGAAATCACCCCCAAAACAAACACAGTGCGGTGGTCACCGCACTGTGTGTTGCCTTGTGGACCTTGTTATTCCGTGCCGTCCGGCGGGATCTCGGGCAAGCCTTCGCTCGCCCGCAGCTTCTCGGCCATCGAGGTCAGGAGGTTTTGCGATTCCTCCGACAGATCGAAGGCCCTACTCGACAGCCGACGAAGTCCGTAGCCCTGCAGCTGGGACAGCAGCTCGAGATCGTGGTCGATCTTGGCCGCGTAGATGTCGTTGAAGAAGTAGTCCGGCTTGACCTTGAAGAACTTCGCCAGCGCGGCCACCGTCTCATCGGACGGATTGGTGCGCTGTCCCGACCGCAACTGCGAGAGGTACGGTTTCGAGATCGGATGGCCGGAGGCTGTCAAGGCAGCCGCCACCTCCGCGTTGGTGTGCGGCTTGCGCCCCGGGGGATGCACGGTTTCGAACAGCTTGTTCAGCCGCGCCGCGAAATCAGCCATTGTGAGCCGCCCAATTCCCTTCGCTGTACTAACAGTCGTTATCTCGGATACGTATCATTGATATTAGCGGCTGAGTAACTGAAAACCTACGCCTGATTCGTGATTTCCTTGAAGCTTCCAGACGTCCGGTTCTGGAACCGACGCCCGCCGCGGCGTTTGCGGGGTACCCCAACGGCACTGGAGAACCGCAGGCTGGAGTGGGTTTTCGCCCGTCGCGAGGGTGCCCGGCACCCATCGAATGGTAACGCAAAGATAGCTGACGTCTCATGGAAGACTCTGTATCGCACATTGTGTGGCGTACGCCACCCGATGGGTCCACGGGGATGAACGTTCAACAACCCCCACGTGAAGTGCCTGTTTCTACAACCTCTCCAAGATCGTGCCGGTCGCAAGTGCGCCACCGGCGCACATGAGGACCATCGCCGTGGTCCCGCCGGTCCGCTCCAGTTCGTGCAGGGCGGTGGTGATCAGCCGGGAGCCCGTGCTGCCGACCGGATGGCCGAGCGCGATGGCGCCGCCGTTGACGTTGACCTTGTCGAGATCGGGCCGATGCACCGACGCCCAGGACAACACCACCGAGGCGAAGGCTTCGTTGATCTCGAACAGATCAATATCACCGATGCTCATGCCCGACCGTTCCAGCAGTCGGGTGGTCGCCTGCACCGGACCGTCCAAATGGAATTCAGGTTCGGCTCCCACCAGCACCTGAGTGCGGATTCGCGCCCGCGGCCGCAGTCCGTGCCGGGCGGCGACCTCCTCGTCCATGAGCAGGACGGCGGCGGCGCCGTCGGAGATCTGTGAGGAGGTGCCGGCGGTGTGGATGCCGCCCTCGAGGACCGGCTTCAGCTTGGCCAGCCCCTCCGCGGTGGTGTCGCGCAGGCCCTGATCGCGCGCGACGTCGAGCTTCTCGCCGGTGAGCGCGCCGGTCTTGTCGACCTGCGGCGCGGTCACGGTGAGCACCTCGCGGTCGAAGCGGCCCTCGGCCCAGGCCCGTGCGGCGAATTGTTGTGAGCGCAGGCCGAATCGGTCGACATCGTCGCGAGTAATGCCGCGCCGCTTGGCGATTCGCTCGGCTGCGCCGAACTGATCCGGCATGTCCACGTTCCAGGACGCCGGTCGCCGCGGCCCGGCCTGCTCGGGGTTGAGGTTGGCGCCCAGCGGCACGTGACTCATCGCCTCCACGCCGCAGGCGATGCCGATATCGATTGCGCCGGTGGCGATCAGGCCGGCCACCAGATGATTGGCCTGCTGTGCCGATCCGCACTGCGCGTCGATGGTGGTGGCGCCGGTCTGCCACGGGAGCCCGGCGTGCAGCCACGCGGTGCGGGTGACGTTGTTGGACTGTTCACCGGCCTGCGTGACGCAGCCGCCGACGATCTGCTCGACCAGCGCCGGGTCCAGATGGGCGCGCTCGAGGACGCCGCGCTGCGCGGCGCCGAGCAGTTCGGCCGCGTGCAGTCCGGCCAGCAGGCCACCGCGCTTCCCGACCGGGGTCCGTGCCGCCTCGACTATCACGGGTGTGCCCATGAGCCTTCCTTCCCCTCAAATGCAGCAAAAACTGAAACAAGTTCGATGCTAACTCAGGCGGAAAATGCCGGTGTCTTTACTAGTCGATCCGCCTGTGCTGCAATGGCCATAGAACGTGTTCCAATTACTGGAGGAGTCAGCTGGTGGTAGAGGCTGGTACCGCGCGGCCGAACGTGCCGGACGGTTTCGACGTCACCGACCCCGCGATGTGGGAGCAGCGCGTGCCGGTCGAGGAGTTCGCCGAACTCCGCCGCGCCGCGCCGATCTGGTGGAATCCGCAGTCCCCGGAGATCGGTGGCTTCCACGACGAGGGCTTCTGGGTGGTGTCCCGGCATGCCGACGTCAAGGAGGTGTCCCGGCGCAGCGATGTGTTCTCCACCTACGAGAACACCGCGATTCCGCGCTTCCAGGACGACATCCCGCGCGAGAACATCGACATGCAGCGGCTGATCCTGCTCAACATGGACCCGCCGGAGCACACCAAGCAGCGCAAGATCATCGCCCGCGGCTTCACCCCGCGCGTGATCAACGGCCTGCGCGCCGAGTTGTCGGCCCGCGCCGAGCGAATCGTGAAGGCGGCGGCCGAATCCGGAACCGGCGACTTCGTCGAGCAGGTCGCCTGCGAGCTGCCGCTGCAGGCCATCGCCGATTTGATCGGCGTGCCGCAGGAGGACCGGATGAAGGTCTTCACCTGGTCCAACGAGATGACCGGCTACGACGATCCGGACATGGACGCGGATCCGGTGATGGCGTCGGCGCAGCTGCTGGGCTACGCCTACCAGATGGCCGAGGACCGCAAGGCGAATCCGGCCGGCGACATCGTCACCGATCTGGTGCAGGCCGAGATCGACGGCGAGGCACTGACTTCCGAGGAGTTCGGCTTCTTCGTGATGCTGCTGGCGGTGGCGGGCAACGAGACCACCCGCAACGCCATCTCGCACGGTATGCACGCCTTCCTGGAACACCCGGATCAGTGGGAGCTGTTCAAGGCACAGCGCCCGGCCACCGCGGCCGACGAGATCATCCGCTGGGCCACCCCGGTGAGCATGTTCCAGCGCACCCTGCTCGCCGACGCCGAACTGTCCGGCGTGCAGATGACGAAGGGCCAGCGGCTGGTGCTGCTGTACCGCTCCGCCAACTTCGACGAGGACGTGTTCGAGAACCCGTACACCTTCGACATCTTGCGGGATCCCAACCCGCACTTGTCCTTCGGCGGCACCGGCGCGCACTTCTGCATCGGCGCGAACCTGGCCCGCCTGGAGGTCGACCTGATCTTCAACGCCATCGCCGACCACCTCCCCGACATCGCCGCTGTAGCCCAGCCCCGCCGCCTGCGCTCCGGCTGGCTGAACGGCATCAAGGAATACCAGGTGAATTACAAGCACTGATGCGGTCGTGACGCGAAGGGGGCCACCCATCGGTGGCCCCCTTCGGTGCTAACTCGACCGGCACGGTTTGCGGCCGCCCCCGGTGTTCCGGTGCCCGATGCGATGCGACGAAGGAGCAAGCAGCGGGTGCCGGAACACCGGGGTTACAGGCCGCAAACCAGCGAGGCGGAGCCGAGCAATTTATACAGCTCTGATGGTGGCCATTGCGCGCTCTTGTTCCCAGAAGGCGCGGAGAGCGGCGATCTTGCCGGAATCGTCTACGCGATAGGTGAATACGCCGTGGGCGTCGATGATCTGGCCGCCGATGGTGGTGCGGATGAGGCCGGTGTAGGCGACCTCGTTGCCGCAGGCGAACGAGTCGTCGAAGAGGAACTCGATGGACTCGGCCATGGCGATCGCCTTGTCCCAGAACGCCGCGATGGCGTCCCGGCCGCGGTGGCCGGCGCCCTCGGGGTCGAACAGCGAAGGGCCGACGGGATCTTCGACGATGCCGTCGGCGGCGAACAGGTCCAGCCAGGCGGCCTTGTCGCGGGCGCGGACCGCGGCCTGGGAGGCGCGGCCCGCCACGCGCGCGGGATGGTCCACTGCGGTGTCCGTCATGGCTTCTCCGATCCGACTACCCACATCGAGAAGTATTGTGAGCCACCGCCGTAGGCGTGGCCAAGGGCTTTTCGCGCATCTTCGACCTGGTAGTCGCCGGCGCGGCGCATGACCTGCTTGGCGGCCTCGGCGAACCGGATCATGCCGGACGCGCCGATCGGGTTGGAGCTGAGCACGCCGCCGGACGGGTTGACCGGCAGCTTCCCGCCGATCTCGGTCTCCCGGGCGTCGGTGAGCTTCCAGCCCTCACCTTCCGGCATGAAGCCGAGGTTCTCCAGCCACATCGGCTCGAACCAGGAGAAGGGCACGTAGATCTCGGCGGCGTCGATATCCTCGAGCGGGTTGGTGATGCCCGCCTGTTTCCACAGGGCGGCGGCGGCGTTGCGGCCCGCCTGCGGATTCACCTGGTCGCGACCGGCATACGCGAGCGGCTCGGTGCGCATCGCGGTGCCGTGCACCCAGGCGACGGTGCGGCCGTTCGCCGCCGCGGCGGCCGCGGCGGTCTCGTTGCCGAGCACCAGGGCGCACGCGCCGTCGGAGGACGGGCAGGTCTCGTCGAAACGGATGGGGTCCCAGAGCATCTGGGAGGCCAGCACCGATTCCATGGTGATGTCGGCCTGCTGCAGGTGGGCCAGCGGATTCTTGGCGCCGTTGCGGCGATCCTTCACCGCGACCATCGCGCCGATGTGCAAGGGCGCGTTGGCCCGCCGGATGTAGGCGCGCACGTGCGGGGCGAAATAGCCGCCCGCGCCGGCGCCGACCGGTTTGGTGAACGGCACCGGATTCGACAGTGCCCACATGGCATTGGATTCGGACTGCTTCTCCCAGGCCACGGCGAGTACCCTGCCGTGCACACCGCCCTGGATCAGGTTGGCGGCGACGACCCCGGTCGAGCCGCCGACCGAGCCGGCGGTGTGCACCCGCAACATCGGTTTCCCGGTGGCGCCCAGCGCATCCGCGAGGAACAGTTCCGGCATCATCGAACCCTCGAACAGGTCCGGCGCCTTGCCCACCACGACGGCGTCGATGTCGGCCATCGTGAGCTCGGCGTCGGCCAGCGCGCGATCGATTGCCTCCCTGCACATTCCGGCCATCGACACATCCGCGCGTTTCGTCACATGATGGGTCTGGCCGGTGCCGAGTACTGCGGCGAGTTCAGTCATGCCGATATCTCCCGATGATGATTCGTCTCCCGGTGGCTCATCGCGCCTCCAGGGTGGCGACGAGGTTCTGCTGCAGGGCGGGGCCGCTGCTCGCGTGGGCGAGGGCCCGGTTCGCGCTGCCGTCGATGATCGCGGTGGCGGCGTAGCCGATCCGCTCCAGACCGGCCGCGAACATCGGGTTTCCGGCGAGCGCGCCGCCGGACGGGTTGATCCGGGTGCCGTCGCCGAGTCCGATGGCCTGCTTCAGGATCAGCTGTTCGTGGCTGTACTGGGCGTGCAGTTCGGCGACGTCGAAACCCGAGGCGTCGCCGTCGGTCACGGCGCGGGCCGCGGCCCGGGTGGACGGCGAGTCGGTGAGGTCGCGGGCGCCGAGCACCGGGGTATCGATGCGGTGTGCCATGCCCGTCAGCCATGCCGGACGCGCGCAGAGTTCGCGGGCCCGGTCACCGGTCGCCAGCACGATCGCGGCGGCGCCGTCGGTGATCGGCGCGATGTCGTGCGCCCGCAGCGGATCGGCGACATACGGTGCGGCCAGCCGCTTCTCGATGTCCGCCTCGTCGAGCGCGCCGACCGCGGCCAGATCGCGTTCGGTCCAGCGGCCGCTGTCCAGTCCGGCGCGGGCGGCCAGCCCGGCGATCGAATCGGCGTCCGGCCACAGCGGACCGACCAGGTACGGATCCATCTGCATGGTCAGCACCTGGCGCAGCGTGCCCGCCGACGGCTTGCCGAAGCCGTAGACCAGAGCCGTATCCGCTTGTCCGGAGCGGAGTTTCACCCACGCCTCGTACAGCGCCCAGGCGGCGTCCATCTCGACGTGCGACTCGTTGATCGGCGGCACCGCGCCGATCGAGTCGATCGCCGAGATGAACGAGAAGGCGCGCCCCGCCAGGTAATCCGAGGATCCGGAGCACCAGAAGCCGATATCGGCGACGGTGATGCCCAGCTTGTCGTACAGGTTCCGGAAACACGGCGTGAGCATCTCCACGCCGTTGGTGGTGCCGAAGGTCTCCCGGACGTGCGGCGCGTGGGCGAAACCCACCACCGCGATGTCGGTTGCTCTGTCGCTCAAGGTATTCAGCCCTTACAAGTGGTGCGAGTAGGTCTCGTACTCGGCGTCCGGCTCACCGGTCGGCTCGAAGTGTGAGATGTTGTCGAGGCCGTCGTAGGTCCATTCGGCGCGCGGCTTCCAGGATCCCTTGACCCGCATGCCCATTCGGACCTCGGTCACGTCGCAGCCGAGCACCAGGTGCAGGAACGGGATGTCGGCACCGTCGAGCAGCACGTACGCGGCCACGTAGGGCGGCTTGATGCGCTGGCCCTGGAACGGCACGTTCACGATGCAGAAGGTGGTGACGATGCCGGTGTCGGGCAGTTCGACGTAGTCGTCGGTGGCCTCACCGGTGCGCGGATCGGCGCCGCGCGGCGGGAAGTACACCTTGCCGTCGGTGGCGCGCGCGCCGAGCAGGCGGCCGTCGGCGATGGCCTTCAGGAATTCGGTCTCCTGCGGCGACGCGGTGTGCTTGTAGCGCAGATCAACCGGGGTGACGATCGCGGTCACCGGCACACTCTCGTCGACGGCGGAATCCGCTGGCGCCGTGGAGGTTTCACCGGGTTCGAAGCATTCGATGTCGTGGATGCCGCCGCTGCGCCCGGCGGCCCAGCGCGCCCGCACCCGCAGGCCGGTGTGGATGTCGTCGGGGGAGGCCACGTCGACCGCGTGCAGCAGGCCGGTGTCGGCGCCGTCCAGCCGGATCAGCGCGTAGGCGAACGGCCGGTCGAAGGGCTGGCCGGGTAACGGTTCCCGTACCCATGACCAGGTCGCGACGGTGCCCACGTCGGCGACGTCGACGAAGTCGGTCAGCGGTTCGGCGGTGACCGGATCGTATTCGGCCGGCGGCACCAGGACCCGGCCGTCGGAACCGCGCACGCCCACGACACGCCCGGACCGCAGCCCGGTGAGGAAGCGTCCGATGGTCGGACCGACGGATCTGGTGTAGTCGAACTTGAGCCGCAGCTCCGCGGCGAGCACCTCCGGCGTGGCGCCGCCGTCGTCGGAGATGGTGCCGGCAATGGTGTTCCCCTGAGTCACGACATCGAGTAGAACAGGTTCTTATTCTCGGGGCAAGGGCCGCCGGGCATAGTAGGACCCGTGCAGGTGACGGCCGCAGGCCGTGATCGTGGCTCCGCGAGAAAGGACATGGCATGCGTTTCGGATTGCAGCTCGGGTACTGGGGTGCGCAGCCGCCGGCGAACGCCGCGGAATTGATCACGGCGGCCGAGGAATCGGGCTTCGACGCGGTGTTCACCGCCGAGTCGTGGGGGTCGGACGCGTTCACGCCGCTGGCCTGGTGGGGATCGTCGACACAACGGGTGCGGCTGGGCACCTCGGTGGTGCAGCTGTCCGCGCGCACACCCACCGCCACCGCGATGGCCGCGCTCACCCTCGACCATCTCAGCGGCGGCCGGGCCATCCTGGGACTCGGCGTGTCCGGGCCGCAGGTGGTGGAGGGCTGGTACGGCGAGCCGTTCGCGAAACCGCTGGCGCGCACCCGGGAATACGTCGATGTGGTGCGGCAGGTGCTGGCCCGCGAGGCGCCGGTGGTGAACGATGGTTCGCACTATCCGCTGCCGTATCGGGGCGCCGGCGCGACCGGCCTGGGCAAGCCGCTCAAGCCGATCACCCATCCGCTGCGCGCGGACCTGCCGATCTGGCTGGGCGCCGAGGGGCCGAAGAATGTCGCGCTGACCGCCGAGATCGCCGACGGCTGGCTCGCCATCTACTACACGCCGCGGCTGGCCGGCATGTACAACGAGTGGCTCGAGGAGGGCTTCGCGCGGCCCGGCGCCCGGCGCACCCGTGCGGATTTCGAGATCGCCGCCACCGCGCAGGTGATCCTGACCGACGACGTGGCCGGGGAACTCGATCGGCTGCGGCCCTTTTCGGCGTTGTACATCGGCGGGATGGGCGCCGAGGATCTCAACTTCCACGCGGAGGTGTACCGCCGCATGGGATACGGCGAGGTGGTCGACGAGGTCACCGCCCTGTTCCGGTCCGGCCGCAAGGCCGAGGCGGCGGCTGCGGTGCCCGACGAACTGATCCTCGACACGACGATCATCGGCGACGAGGCGCACGTCCGGGAACAGCTCGGAGTGTGGGAGAAGGCCGGGGTCACGATGCTGCTCGTGGGGGCGCGCGACATCGAGCAGGTGCGGCGGCTCGCACCCCTGCTAGCGCATTAGTAAACCCTGTAAATCAAGTCTTGTCAGTTGCATGAACACGTTCTATTTTTGTCGTGTGGGTTACAACATCGCTGATCTTGTCGAACACGCCATCGATCTCGTGCCGGAACGTGTCGCGCTGGCCGACGACACCCGCTCGGTAACGTATGCCGAATTGGAGGAGCGAACCAACAAACTGGCGCACTACCTGCAGGAACATGGTGTGCGGCCGGGCGACAAGGTCGGCATCTACTCGCGTAACACGATCGAGGCAGTGGAGGCCATGGTCGCGGTGTTCAAAGCACGCGCGGTGATGATCAACGTCAACTTCCGCTACGTCGAGAACGAGTTGCAATACATATTCGATAATTCGGATATGGTCGCGTTGATCCACGAGCGCCGATACACCGATCGAGTGGCCGGTGTGCGTCCGAATACGCCCAAGCTGACGACGGTTCTGGTCGTCGACGACGATACCGCCGGGCAGTTCCCGACCGCGCCGGATTCGGTCGAATACGAAGCGGCGCTGGCGGCTTCGTCCGGTGAACGGGACTTCGCCCCGCGCTCGCCCGACGACATCATGATGATCTACACCGGCGGCACCACCGGCCTGCCCAAGGGCGTCATGTGGCGGCATGAGGACTGGTGGCGGGTGCTCGGCGGCGGCATCAACTTCGTCACCGGCGAAGTGGTGCAGGACGAGTGGCAGCAGGCGAAGGTCGGCGCGGGTAATCCGCAGTTGGTGCGATACCCGATTCCGCCGATGATCCACGGCGGTTCGCAGACGGCCACCTTCCACAGCCTCTTCGACGGCGGCAAGGCGATCATGCTGCCCGAGTTCAGTGGGCACGGGGTATGGCAGGCCATCGACCGGCACACCATCAACCTCATCTTCGTCACCGGCGACGCGATGGCCCGGCCGATGCTCGACGCGCTGCTGGCCGGGAACCCGGAAACCGGTGAGCCGTACAAACATTCGAGTCTCTGGGCGATGGCGTCCAGCGCCGCGCTGTTCTCGCCGACGCTCAAGGACCAGTACCTGGAACTGCTGCCGAACACGATGATCACCGATTCGATCGGCTCCTCGGAGACCGGTTTCGGCGGCCTGTCGGTGGCGGCCAAGGGCGCCACCCACACCGGTGGCCCGCGGGTGAAGATCGACGCCTCCACCGACGTGCTCGACGAGGACGGTAATCCGGTGGCGCCGGGCTCCGGGCAGGTCGGGCTGCTGGCCCGCCGCGGGCACATCCCGCTCGGCTATTACAACGACCCGGTGAAAACCGCCGCGACGTTCAAGGAGTTCAACGGGATTCGCTACTCGATCCCCGGCGACTACGCCCGGGTGGAGGAGGACGGTTCGGTGACGATGCTCGGCCGCGGCTCGGTGAGCATCAACTCCGGCGGCGAGAAGATCTATCCGGAGGAGGTCGAGGGCGCGCTGAAATGCCATCCGGACGTCTTCGACGCGCTGGTCGTCGGCGTGCCCGACGAGCGCTGGGGGCAGCGGGTCGGCGCGGTGGTGCACTGCCGCGACGGCAAGCGGCCGAGCCTGGAGGATCTGCGCCCGGTGCTGACCCGGGAGATCGCCTCCTACAAGCAGCCCCGCAGTCTCTGGTACGTCGACGCGATCCAGCGGAATCCGGCCGGCAAGCCCGATTACCGGTGGGCGCACGCCGAGGCCGAATCCCGGCCCTCGGACGAGGACGCACCGGCGCCGACCACGAAATAACGCCGCTTCTTGTCGGTGCCCTGTGCCACAGTGGGACCAGAGCGGGGGTGATGCGCGGTTGCCAGCGCCGGATCGGGCCGAGAGGCCCCCGCTCATGCGACGAGAGGAACGACAGCATGAGCACCAGCGCCGGCTCCACCGGAGTCGAGGAGATCCTGCCCGAATTCGAGGGATACCGGCGGGAGCTGTGCGCATACGCCTACCGGATGCTCGGCTCCTCCTTCGAGGCGGAGGACGCGGTCCAGGAGACGCTCACCCGGGCGTGGAAGGCCTACGACTCGTTCGAGGGTCGATCCAGCCTGCGGTCCTGGCTGTACCGCATCACCACCAACGTGTGCCTGGACATGCTGGACGGGCCGCAGCGCCGGGCGATGCCGATGGATCTGACCGGTCCGTCCACGGCCGACTCGCCGCTGCCCCCGCCGCGCACCGACGTGCCCTGGATCGAGCCCATCCCGAACGGGCTGGCCTTCGGCTCCGATCCGGCCGACCGGGCCGCCACCAAGGATTCGCTGCGGCTGGCCTTCCTGGCCGCCATGCAGCATCTGCCGGCCACCCAGCGCGCGATCCTCATCATGCGTGAGGTGTTGCGGTTCTCCGCCAACGAGACCGCCGACATGCTCACCATGTCCCCCACCTCGGTGAACAGCGCGCTGCAACGGGCCCGCGCCACCATCGCCAAGGTGCAGCCGACGGCGGAGAAGTCCTACGACGACACCGACGAGGAGCAGCGCAAGTTCGTCGAGGCGTACGTGCACGCCTTCGAGGCGTTCGACATGGAGGCGCTCACCGCCCTGCTGAAGAAGGACGTCGACATGCAGATGCCGCCGTTCGACTTCTGGGTGCGCGGCCCGCGCGAGGTCGCGGACTTCATGCTCACCCTCGGATCCGCCTGCCGCGGTTCGAAACTCGTCCCCCTCGCGGGCGCCAACGGCCTCCCGGCCTTCGGCCACTACAAGCCCAGCGATGCGGACCCGTCGGTGCTCGAGCCGTGGTCCATCACGGTGCTCGAACTCGACGGCGACCGCGGCATCAGCGGCCTGAACTACTTCCTGGACACCGAGAAGCTGTTCCCCCTGTTCGGCCTGCCACCGGAGCTGCGGGTGTGAGCACCGGGCGCCGGGACACAGGTGCTTGCTCTCGGGCATGATGGGGCTATACCGCCCATCCCCTCTGGGGATGGGTTTACTTTTCCCGGGTGTCTGCCTCACTGGCCGCGCATCCAGAACTTTGCCCTCGGTTGGCCGAGTCGCTAGCGTTGTACGGACAGTAGCCGTACATTCGGTGGTGTGCCGAACGGCACCCGAAGTGAGGTCACGCGATGAGCGACATCAAAACAGGGAGATTCGAGATCAGGCTGGCCGAAGAGGGGCGCAACCAGATCGAAGCGGCGGCCGGAGTCGTCGGCGAGACACTGACCGACTTTGTGCGTAAGGCGGCGATGCAGCGTGCCGACCAGGTCCTCGCGCTGTCCAGCCGGACCATGATGCCGGCGGAGCAGTTCGACGAGATGATCAGATCGCTGGACATCGCCGATGAAGCGCCCGCGCTGGCCGAGGCCGTGGCACGCGGCCGGAGGTTCGTCCGCAGGTGAACGCGCCGATCTCGACCCGGCTCACCGGGGAGCACGATGTGTCGCAGTTCGACTGTGGCAATGAGGTTTTGAACAAATGGTTGCAGATCAAAGCGCTCTCCGCGGACAAGGGGATGACCAGCCGGACCTATGTCTGGTTGTTCGATGACGACCCGACTGCGGTCAAGGCGTACTACGCGATAGCACCGACTTCGGTCAACCGCGCCGAAGACGGTCTTTCCAGCGGCGCGGCGGGAGGGATGCAGTCCGTACCGGCGTTCCTGCTGGCCAAGTTCGCTCTCGACAGTTCGATACAGGGTCGGGGATACGGGACCGATCTGCTCATCGACGCTGTTTCGAAGATCATCGGAGCCGCTCAGGTATCCGGCGGTCGGCTGATCGTGGTCGATGCCATCGACGAGGCGGCGTTCAACTTCTACAAGAAGTACAGCTTCATCCCGGTGCAGAAGACGCCCGGTCGTCTGGTCATGAAGATGACGACGGCCCTCGGTGCGTTCGGGATTGGCTAGAACGCTCGCCGGTTGTCACTGCCCGCGCATCCAGAACGCTTCCCACTGGTGGCCATCCGGGTCGAGGAAGGTGCGGCCGTACATGCCGATCGCCATTTCCTGAAGCCGGCGGTCCGGGTGCAGTTCCTCGACCGCGCCGGCGGCCACGGCGGCGGAGACCAGGGTGTCGACCGCGTGCATACTGCCGAGCGCCAGCGCGTAGACCGCCCCCACCGTCGCGGTGGTGATCGCACGCGGCCGCTGAGCGAAGTTGTGGAAGAAGTTCTGCGACAACAACATCACGCTGATGTTGTCGTCGATCACCACACAGGCGGCGGCATCGTCGGTGAACTCCTGATCGATCTTCCAGCCCAGCCGCTCGTAGAAAGCCTTCGACCGCTCCAGATCGGCCACCGGTAGGTTGAGGAAGATCATCGTGCTCGGCATCTCCGAGTCCTCTCGGGCCGGGGAACAGTACGGACAGGTATATCGACGGTTCAACCGTCCGGAACTCATCGGTGCGGTGTCCGCCGGCGGACCGCCGCTATACCGTGATCCGCATGTCCGATCCCCGCGACGGCGTCTACCTGATCACCGGAATCCAGGCGTCCGGTAAGTCGACCGTGGCTCAGGCGCTGGCCGAGCGGCTGCCGCGCTCGGTCCATGTACGCGGAGATGTGTTCCGGCGCTTCGTGATCGGTGGGCGCACGGAGATGTCGCCCGAGCCGTCCGCCGAGGCGCTGGATCAGTTGCGGCTGCGGCATCGGCTCGCGGCGCGGGCTGCCGACGACTATGCCGCCGCCGGCTTCACCGCGGTCTTGCAGGATGTGGTGCTCGGCGCGATGTTGCCGTATCTGGTCGGCCATATCCGGACCCGTCCGCTGCGGGTCGTGGTGCTGGTGCCGCGTCCGGAAGTGGTGGCCCGGCGCGAGGCGGGGCGGCGCAAACGTGCGTACGGGGCCTTCAGCGTCGAAGATCTCGACACCGGCCTTCGCCGCGACACGCCTCGCCTGGGCCTCTGGCTCGACAGCTCGGACCTCACCGTCGATCAGACCGTCGACGAAATCCTCACCCGTGCACAACCATTGGCGACGGGATAGTTCGGCCGAGCTGATTCGCGACCCGGGCTCGGTATCGAGAGCGCTTGTGTTTCCGGGCAGCTCGGTCCCTTTCGCGCGATGCTCGGGGTACGGCGATCGAAATCTCTCGGTGGCAACGGCTTCCGGAATCGAGCGATGTGCGCAGGATCGGACCGACGTGAACGGTAGTGAGATACCTTCGGGCCGAACCGGCTCGGCTGGGACGGTCCGGTCAGGGCCGCGATCTTGTAGGTGGCTTCGATGCGGGCAGTGGATGCGGCGCGCGGCCGCCGGGCTGTCGTCGAATGCGCGGCCGCGCGGCGAGCGCCGGCGGGGTGGGGCGGGAACGCTTCGCATCAGCCGATGCGGAAGGCCACCTCCACGCTGGGCTGGGTGGCGGAGGAGAGGTAGCCGCTGTTGCCGCGCAGGTATTCCAGCAGTTCCGGGCTGGAGTCGGAGTTGTCGGCGATGACGAGGGCGCCGGGGGCGAGGCGGGGCTCGAGCAGTTGCACGATGTCCAGGTACATGTGCTTGGCGCCGTCCAGGAACAGGATGTCGACGTTGGGGGGCACGTCGCGGGCCAGGGTTTCCATGGCGTCGCCGAGGCGGATCTCCACCAGATCGTCCAGTTGGGCCTCGGCCAGCGAGGCGAGGGCGGTCTGGGCCTTCGACTCGACGAATTCGGTGCCGATCACGCGGCCGCCGCCGTTGTCCCGGACCGCCGAGGCCAGGCACAGGGTGGACAGGCCGAAGGAGGTGCCGAACTCCACCACGGTCTTGGCATGCCGGGTGCGGGCCAGGATGTACAGCAACTTCGCGGTCTCCGGACGGACCGCGAGGTAGAGGTCCTTGGCGTCCTCCTCGAAGAAGGTCTGCCAGTTCTCCGGCTCGGGGCGTCGCCCCTGATCGGCCTGCCGGTTCTCCCAGCGGGCCCGCATGGCCTCGCGCTGCTGGTCGACATCGGCCTGCATGCGGGCGAGGACGTCGGCCGCGGGGGAGCTCGTCAGAGTCGTCATGGCTACCAGCATCACACGACTGCGCGGTCTCGCGGGGTCCCAGCGACCGTTCACAGCAGACCCGAAGGTCTCATCTTCGCGTCGGCCTGGGCGTCCGCCGGAGCGCGGGAATGCGCGCGGGTGCGGACGATCGCGGACCGGGCGGGCCGACGATTCGCCCGGCCGCGGCCATGGACGACGGTCGTGTCGGACATCCGCGGCATCTCGCCGCCCGGAGGGGTGCCGGGCGGCAGGGCGTCCGGGTCATCCGGTCTGCTGCGCCGGAGCGACCGCGTTGGCGGGCCGGGCACGGGCACCGCCGCGAGCGGCGTCCGGCGGGGTGGTTCAGTCGCGGGCGAGGAGGGCGCCGAGGGCGCGCAGGTGGTCGGTGGCTCCGCCGAGGGCGAACTCGTTGTGCTTGGCGGCGATGAAGTAGTTGTGCACGATGTGGTCGCGGTCGATGCCGACGCCGCCGTGTACGTGGACGGCGGTGTGGGCCACCCGGTGGCCGGCGTCGGCGGCCCAGAACTTGGCGGTGTGGATCTCGGCGGTGGCGTCGAGGTCCTCGGACAGCCGCCAGGCGGCCTGGGTCACGGCCAGGCGCAGGCCCTGGACGTCGATGTAGCCGTCGGCGAGGCGCTGGGCGACCGCCTGGAAGCTGCCGATCTTGCGACCGAACTGCTCGCGTTCGCGGGCGTAGTCGGCGACCAGTTCCAGGGCGCGCTCGACCGTGCCGAGTTGCTGGGCGGCCAGGCCGAGCCAGGCCCGGTCCAGCAGCCAGGCGAGCGCGCCGGAATCCAGCGTGCCGACCAATTCCGCTGGGGCCGAGTCGAATTCGAGTTCCGACTCGGGGGTCTTGTCCACCACCTGTTGTTCCGCCGCCCGGACGCCGGGGGCGCCGGGATCGACCAGGAACAGCGCGGTCCCGGTGCCGGACGTGCCGGAGACGCTGGCGGGCACGAGGATTCGGGAGGCGTGTGCGGCGAACGGAACCGCGGTCTTCGTGCCCGTGAGCAGCCAGTGGCCGGCGTCGGCCACGGCCAGGGTGGTCGGCCGCGCCGGATCCCAGTTTCGTTCCTCGGCCAGGGCGACGGTGAGAATCGTCTCGCCCGCAGCCGCTTTCGCGGCCAGCTCGGTCTGGGCCGGCGAGCCGAAGCGGGCCAGGGCGGCGGCGCCGAGGGCGATCGACCACAGGTACGGCACGGCGGCGACGTGGCGGCCGAGCTCGCGGAGGATCGCGGTCTGCTCGAGTACGCCGAAATCGCTGCCGCCCAGGGACTCCGGCAGCGCCGAGGCCAGCACTCCGGTCTCGGCCAGTGATCGCCACAGCGGTTCGTCGAAACGAGCGGGGGCGTGGTCGAGTTCGCGCAGGCGGTCGGCGGTGACGAGTTTGCCGCACACCTCACCGGTCAGCCGGGTGAGATCCTGCTGTGCTTCGGTCTGCGTGAAATCCATTGTGATTACCTGGCTTTCGGAACTAGCGGGCTGCGGCGGGCTGGCGCAGGGCGGTCATGGCGATGATGTCGCGCTGCACCTCGTTGGTGCCGCCGCCGAAGGTGAGGATCAGGCAGGAGCGGTGCATCCGTTCCAGTCGTCCGCGCAGCAGCGCGCCCGGCGAGTCCTGGCGGAGGTACGCCTGCGGGCCGAGCACCTCCATCAGCAATCGGTATGCCTCCGTGGCGAGTTCGGTGCCGAGAACCTTGCAGGTGGAGGCGTCCCACGGCCGGGGACCGGCCTTCTCGGCACTGCCCGCGGCGCCGGTTTCGGCACTGCCCGCGGATGCGGCCGAGGCGATCTCCCAGTTCAGCAGCTTCAGGTATTCGACCTTGGCGTGCACCCGGGCCAGATTGATCCGCACCCATTCGCTGTCGATCACCCGCGCGCCGTGGGCGTCACGGGTTCCCCTGGCCCAGTCCAGGGTCTGGGACAGGGCCAGTTGCAGCGAGCCCGCCGAGGTCAGTGCCACCCGTTCGTGGTTGAGCTGGTTGGTCACCAGCGGCCAGCCGCCGTTCTCGGGGCCGACCAGCGCGGTCGCGGGGACCCGCACGTCCTGGTAGTAGGTGGCGCTGGTGTCGACCCCGGCCATGGTGTGCACCGGCGTCCAGGAGAAGCCCTCGGCGGTGGCCGGCACGATGAACATGCTGATGCCCTTGTGCTTCTTGGCCGTCGGATCGGTGCGGGCGGCCAGCCAGATGTAGTCGGCGTAGGGGATGAGGCTGGTCCACATCTTCTGGCCGTTGATGATCCAGTCGTCGCCGTCGCGCACGGCGGCGGTGCGCAGGCTCGCGAGGTCGGTGCCGGCGCCGGGTTCGGAATACCCGATGGAGAAGTGCAGCTCGCCGGCCGCGATCTTCGGCAGGAAGAATTTCTTCTGTTCCGGGCTGCCGTAGTGCATGATCGTCGGCGCCACCGAGTTGATGGTCAGGAACGGCACCGGGGCGCCCGCGATCGCGGCCTCGTCGGCGAAGATCAGCATGTCGAGCATCGGGCGGTCCTGGCCGCCGAACTCCTTCGGCCAGCCCAGCGCGAGCCAGCCGGCCCGTCCCATGTCGCGGACGACCTCGCGGTAGACGTTGCCGGTGCCGTACTCGCCGGTCTGCGCGGACAGCGCGGCCCGGCGCTCCGGCGTGATCAGCCGCGCGAAGTACTCGCGCAGTTCGGCGCGAAGTTGCTCCTGCTGCTGGTTGTACGCGATCCGCATGGGGTCACCTCGTCTTCGGTGGTCGTTGCGCCGATCATTGCACAAGGACTGGAACATGTTCCAGTATGAGGGAGTGGTTCGGCGCGATGGGCCGTCTCGGGCCGAACCGGGCTTGTAGGCTTGCGTCACCAGCGGCAAAGGAGTCATCAATGAAGCTCATCGTGGACTTCGATCAGTGCGAGGCGAACGGCATCTGCGTCGGAATCGCCCCGGACATCTTCGAACTCGACGATCAGGACTATCTGAACGTCAACGTCTCCGACGTGCCCGACGACCGCCTCGAGGCGGTTCGCGAGGCGGTCGCCCAGTGCCCGAAGGCGGCATTGCGGCTCGAGTGAACGGCCCTTGCCGTTAACTGAAACACGTTCTAGAGTCGGGCTCGTGAGCGAGCATGACGTGGACCTCTCCGGTCGAGTGGCAATCGTGACCGGGGCCGGTGCGGGCCTGGGGCGGGCGGAGGCGCTCGCACTGGCTCGCGCGGGCGCCGCGGTCGTCGTCAACGACCTGGCCGAGACCGAGACCACCGCGGCCACCGTGGCCGCGATCCGGGAGCTCGGGGCCAAGGCGGAATTCGTACCCGGCAGCGTGGCGGAACGTGCCACGGCCGATGCATTGATCTCGGCGGCGGACGAAACGTTCGGCGGCGTCGATATCGTCGTCAACAACGCCGGAATTACGAGGGATCGAATGCTTTTTAATATGTCCGACGAGGATTGGGACGCGGTCGTCGCGGTCCATCTGCGCGGGCATTTTCTGTTGTCGCGCAATGCCGCCGCGTACTGGCGCGGCAAGTCCAAAGAATCGGGTTCTCCGGTGTACGGGCGATTGATCAACACCGCCTCCGAGGCCGGTTTGACCGGTTCGCCCGGACAGGCCAACTATGCCGCCGCGAAAGCCGGAATCGCACAGCTGACCGTGTCGGCGGCGCGCGGACTGGCCCGGCTCGGCGTGCGGGCCAACGCCATCTGCCCCCGCGCCCGGACGGCGATGACCGAGCAGGTCTTCGCGCCCGCGCCGGACGACGAGGTCGATCCGTTGTCGCCCGATCACGTGGCCCGGCTGGTCGCCTACCTGGCCGCACCGGCCGCCGACGCGATCAACGGCCAGGTCTTCGTCGTCTACGGCTCGACCGTCGCGCTGATGGCCGCGCCTCGGGTGGAACGGTGGTTCGAGGCGGACGGCCCGCAGTTCTCCACCGCGGAGCTGGCCGGCGCGCTCGGTGCGCACTTCGCCGAACGGCCTGCCGAACAGATGTTTTCCGCGGCGGCCGCACTCGGTCTCTGAGGAATTTCTCCGCCGTCGTACGTCGGCGGTTCTCCACCGAAAGACGGTTGATCGGCGCTCGGCTCCTTGGTAGACATGGGGGTCGATGACGCGCGCGGTTTCCGAACGGCATACTGTACGCCGTATGAACCTGTTCCAGTCCATCGCGCCGAGATAGCAAGAAAAGAACAGCTCAAAAACGAGAATTTGCCTCCACATAGCGCGGTGAACGTGTTCTAATTGTGGAGGCGGGGCGGGGCAGTAACTCTTCGGAGCGGCCCGCTGCTGGGGTTCGATGCGCAACGTTGCGCAGGCACGGCAAGGAGGAATCGCGGAATGAACGAGGTCCTTGCCGTCCCGTTACGAGCGGTCGGCGGGTTCTTCGAACTCACCGCCGACGTGGCCCGCGCGGCCGTCCGGCGCCCCTTCCAGCGACGCGAATTCATCGACCAGGCATGGTTCGTCGCCCGGGTCTCCATCGTTCCGACTCTGCTGGTGGCGATCCCGTTCACCGTGCTGGTGAGCTTCACGCTCAACATCCTGCTGCGGGAGATCGGCGCGGCCGATCTGTCCGGCGCGGGTGCGGCATTCGGCTCGATCACCCAGGTCGGGCCGATCGTGACGGTGCTCATCGTGGCCGGCGCGGGCGCCACCGCGATCTGCGCGGACCTCGGCGCCCGCACCATCCGCGAGGAGATCGACGCGATGCGGGTGCTCGGCATCGACCCGGTCCACCGGCTGGTGGTGCCCCGGGTGCTCGCCTCGATGTTCGTCGCCGCGCTGCTGAACGGGCTGGTCTCCACGATCGGCATCCTCGGCGGATTCCTGTTCTCGGTCTTCCTGCAGGGCGTCAACCCCGGCGCGTTCGTGAACGGGATCACGTTGCTGACGCATCTGCCCGAGCTCGTCATCTCGGAGGTGAAGGCCACGCTGTTCGGTCTGGTCGCCGGCCTGATGGCCTGCTATCTGGGCCTGAACGTCAGGGGCGGGCCCAAGAGCGTCGGCGACGCGGTCAATCAAACGGTGGTGTTCTCCTTCATGGCCCTGTTCGTGGTCAATGTCGTGGTCACCGCCGTCGGGATCAAGTTCACAGCGCGGTGACGGTATGGCCTTCGTGATCGAATCCAGGTTCCCGCGTACGGTACGACGAGTGCGTAGGATGTCCGACTCTCTCGACGGTGTCGGAAGACACGCACAGTTCTACGCGAAGTCGCTGGCCTCCGTGCCGCGCGCGCTGATCCACTACCGCTCCGAGACCATCCGGCTCATCGCCGAGATCAGCATGGGTACCGGCGCGCTGGCGGTGATCGGCGGCACGGTGGTGGTCGTCGGCTTCCTGACCCTGTTCGCCGGCGGCACCATCGCGGTGCAGGGCTACAGCTCGCTGGGCAACATCGGCGTCGAGGCGCTGACCGGCTTCTTCGCCGCCTTCATCAACGTCCGCATCGCGGCGCCGGTGATCTCCGGGATCGGCCTGGCCGCCACCATCGGCGCGGGCGCCACCGCGCAACTCGGCGCGATGCGGGTGGCCGAGGAGATCGACGCGCTGGAGTCCATGGCGATCCGGCCGGTGCCCTTCCTGATCGGCACCCGGGTGCTGGCGGGCATGATCGCGATCGTCCCGCTGTACGCGCTGGCCGTGATCGCGTCCTTCGTCGCCAGCCGGTTCGCGACCGTCGACATCTACCACCAGTCCGCCGGCGTCTACGACCACTACTTCACGACATTCCTGATTCCCAGCGACATCCTCTGGTCGTTCGTGCAGGCGATCTTCATGGCCCTCGCGGTCATGCTGATCCACACCTACTACGGCTACCACGCCACCGGCGGTCCGGTCGGCGTCGGCGTCGCGGTCGGCAACGCGGTGCGCGCGTCGCTGGTCGCGGTGGTGACGGTGACCCTGCTGGTCTCGCTGGCCATCTACGGCACCTCCGGCAACTTCCATCTCTCGGGGTAGGCATGGCGGCGAACAAATTGGTCGAAAAGGACGGCGCCGGAAAGGTTTTCGGAGCCGGGTGGGGCGTGAAACTGGCCGGGCTGGGCATGGTCCTGGCGCTGGTCGCGATCGTCGCGGTCGCGCTGACGATGTTCGCCGGCGGATTCACCTCGACGGAGGCGGTGTACATCGACACCCCGCGCGCCGGGCTGGTGCTCGACCCGGATGCCAAGGTCAAGATCCGGGGCGTGGAAATCGGCCGCGTGCAGTCGATCTCGTACGCCGGTGACCAGGCGCGATTGCGGCTGGCCATCGATCCGCACGAGTTGACGCTGGTCCCCGCCAACGCCACCGTGGACATCCGCTCCACCACCGTGTTCGGCGCGAAGTACGTGAATTTCGCGGTGCCGGAACAGCCCTCGGCGGACCACCTGCGGCCCGGCGCCACCGTCGCCGCGCAGGCCGTGACCGTCGAATTCAACACGCTGTTCCAGCATCTGAGCGATGTGCTGGCGAAGGTGCAGCCGGAGAAGCTGAATGCGACGCTGACCGCCCTCGGCACCGCCCTGCAGGGCCGCGGCGACGAACTGGGCCGGCTGCTGGCCGACTCCGATCACTATCTGCGCGACATCAATCCGAGCCTGCCGGACCTGCAACGGGACCTGCAGACCTCGGTCCCGGTCACGAACCTGTACGCCGACACCGCCCCGGACCTGCTGCGCACCACCGGCAACGCGGCGGTGACCGGCGGGACGCTGGTGCGGCACCAGGACGATCTGGACGCGGTGCTGCTGAACGTGATCGGGCTGGCCGACACCACCGGATCGGTGTTGCGCGACAACGAGAATCAACTCGTCACCGCGCTGGACCTGTTGCGGCCCACCAGCGAACTGCTCGACGAGTACAGCCCGGAGCTGTACTGCCTGGTCGTCGGCGTCGCCGACGCGCTGCCGGTGGCCAACGAGGTCTTCGGCGGGCAGGGCCCCTGGGTGAATCTCAACGCCAGCTTCATGCCGGGTGGCGAACCGTACAAGTATCCGAAGGATCTACCCAAGGTGAACGCCACCGGCGGCCCGCACTGCGAGGGCATCCTCGACCGGGTGCCCGGCAGTCACTCCGACTACCTGGTCACCGACACCTCGCAGGGTGAGGTGTGGACGCCCAGCCTGGACTCGCATTCCAACGGGGCCAGGGTGTTCCAGTTGCTGTTCGCCGGACTGCCGGGGGTGCCCAACCCATGAGGTTCAAACCGCACGCCAGCACCGTGAAGCTCGGAATCTTCACCCTGGTGATGCTGCTCGTGCTGGCCCTGCTGGGGGTGATCTTCAGCCAGATGCGGTTCGCCCGCGAGACCGGCTACCACGCCGTGTTCACCAGTTCGTCCGGGATGCTGCCCGGCGCCAAGGTGCGCATCGCGGGGGTGCCGGTGGGCTCGGTGACCCGGGTCTCGGTGGGCAAGGATCATCTCGCGCACGTCGACTTCGACGTCGACCACCAGTACCGGCTGTACACCAGCACCCACGCCACCATCCGCTACGAGAATCTGGTCGGCGACCGGTATCTGGAGTTGCTGGAGGGGCCGGGCACCACGCAGGCCATGGCCTCCGGCGGCACCCTCGGCGTCGACCGGACCAAGCCGGCCCTGGATCTGGACCTGCTGCTCGGCGGCTTCAAACCGCTGCTGCGCGGGCTGGATCCGGCCCAGGTCAACGACCTGACCAGCGCGCTGTTGCAGGTGTTCCAGGGGCAGGGCGGCACGCTGGTCGCGCTGCTGAACAGCTCCGGCTCGTTCGCGAAGACCCTCGCCGACCGGGACGCGCTGATCGGCAGCGTCATCGACAATCTGAAGACGGTGCTCGCGACCCTGGACGATCGCGACAAGGAATTCGACACCACCCTGACCGAACTGCGGCGGCTGGTCAGCGGGCTGGCGGCGGACAAGGATCCGATCGGGGCGGCGTTGCCGCGGCTGTCCGGCGCGACCGGCGATCTCGCCGGGCTGCTGCAGGTCGCGCGGCCGGATCTGCAGGCCGACTTCGATCAGCTGGGCCGGTTGTCGGGCAACCTCGACGAGCGCTCCGCCGACGTGCAGTGGGTGCTGGACAAGTTGCCCGACACTTACAAGAAGCTGGTGCGCATCGGCTCCTACGGGTCGTTCCTCAACATGTACGTCTGCGGCACCAACTTCCTGATCGACGGTCCCGACGGCAAGCCCCTGCATGTGAACCTGCCCGGTTTACAGACCACCGGGAGGTGTTCCGACCAGTGAGCGAGCAGCGTTCCACCCTGGCCACCGTCGGCGTCATCGGTGTCGTGATCGCGGCGACCGTCTCGCTGTCGGCCCTGCAGTTCGATCGGTTGCCCTTCATCCGCTCGGGCGCCGAGCACTCCGCGTACTTCGCCGACGCCGGCGGGCTGATGTCCGGAGATCCGGTCCAGGTCGCGGGGGTGCGCTCGGGCCGGGTCGAACAGGTGAAACTGGACGGCGCGAAGGTGCTGGTGACCTTCAGCCTGGACGACTCGATCGTGCTGGGCAAGCAGACCACCGCCGCCATCAAGACCAACACCGTGCTCGGCCGCAAATCCCTCGAGGTGGCCCCGACCGGCGACGGCATGATCCGCGGTGACGATCCGATTCCCTTGGCGCGCACCACTTCTCCATATTCGCTGAACGACGCGCTGGGCGATCTGGCCGGCACGGTCAAGGGCCTGGACACCGACCGGGTCAACCAGACCCTGGACGCGCTGTCCGGCGCTTTCGCCGACACCCCCGCCCCGCTGCGCGGCGCGCTGGACGGCGTGACCGCCCTGTCGCGCAGCCTCAACGCCCGCGACAAGGCGCTGACCGAACTACTCGCGCACGCACAGGACGTCACCAAGGTGCTGGCGAGCCGCTCGGACCAGATCAACGCGCTGCTGCTGGACGGCAACGATCTGCTCGGCGAGCTCAACGCCCGCCGGACCGCGCTCAGCCAGCTGATCGTGAACGTGAACGGCCTGGCCCAGCAGCTGAGCGGGTTCGTCGCCGACAACGAGGCGTCGCTGAAACCCACTCTGGACAAACTGAATTCGGTGCTGGCCCTGTTGCAGCGGAACAAGGACAACCTCGGCAAGGCGCTCGACTCGCTCGGGCCGTTCGCGGCCGCGCTGGGCGAACAGGTCGGCAGCGGGCCGTACTTCCAGGCGTACGTGTCCAACGCGACCAGTCTCACGCTGCGGGTGCTGGTCGACGCGCTGGTGTGGCCGGATCACGTGCCGGAGTCGTTGAACGACTACATCAATCACCCGCCGCTGTCGGTCGGCCCGTCGATCCAGGAGCCGCCGCGATGAGCATGGTCAGCAGGGTGCGGGATTCGCGGCTGGGGCGGCTGCCGCGCTGGGTGCGGATCGCCGCCGCGGTGGTGGTCGTCGCGCTGGTCGGCTGGGGCGTCTACGGTGTGCTC
Source organism: Nocardia aurantia (assembly GCF_009604425.1). GTDB lineage: Bacteria > Actinomycetota > Actinomycetes > Mycobacteriales > Mycobacteriaceae > Nocardia > Nocardia aurantia. Next base: position 183,854 of record NZ_WEGI01000001.1, read on the forward strand.
GCCGATATCGGGAAAAAGCATGTCACCGCGTACTTTCCGAGCACCAACGGGTTGTACGCCGGTGACCAGATCCGGGTGCTCGGGGTGCAGGTCGGGCGGATCGACTCGATCCGGCCGGGCCGTGACCGTGCCACGGTGAGGCTCACCGTGGATCGCGGCGTCGACCTTCCGGCCGACGCGCGCGCGGTGATCATCTCGCCCTCGCTGGTGTCGGCGCGGTTCATCCAGCTCGCCCCCGCCTACACCGGCGGCCCGAAACTGCGCGACCACGCCGAGATTCCGATCGAGCGCACCGCGGTGCCGGTGGAATGGGACGACATCAAGGCCGAACTGTCCAAGCTCTCCCAGGCATTGGGCCCGATCGGCCAGGATCAGCAGGGATCCTTCGGCCGGTTCGTGAACACCGCCGCCGACAATCTCGCCGACGGCAACGCGCAGGCGCTGCGCGATACCCTGCGCGAACTGTCCAGCACGCTGAGCACCCTCTCGGACGGGCGGACCGACCTGTTCGGCACCCTGCGCAACTTGCAACAGTTCGTGGACGTGCTGTCCAAGAGCAACGACCAGATCGTGCAGTTCGGCGGCCGATTGTCCTCGGTGTCCTCGGTGCTCGCCGGGGTCTCCACGGATCTCGGTGCGGGACTGGACAATCTGGATTCCGCGGTGGCGGATGTGAAGCGGTTCCTGGACGAGCGCGGCGGGCAACTGACCGAGAGCGTGCAGCGCCTGGCCGACGCCACCCAGGTGCTCGCGGACAAGCGCGACGATCTGGCGCGGGTGCTGCACGCGGGCCCCACGGCGCTGGCGAACTTCTACCAGATCTACAAGCCCGCACAGGGTTCGCTGACCGGTGCGGTGGTCGGCGTCAACGCCGCGAACCCGTTCGCCTTCCTCTGCGGCGCGATCGAGGGCATCGAGAACCACGACTCCGATCGGTCCGGTGCGCTGTGCCGGCAATACCTGGCCCCGGTGATCCAGTCGCTGATGATGAACTATCCACCGCTGCTGGTGAATCCGGCCTCCGGACAGGGCGCGTTCCCGGACCAGCTCACCTACAGCACGCCCGATCTGGCCGACCGGGTGCGGGCGCAGAACGAACCGCCGGCCGCGCCGGTCTCGGTGCCGACGGACTTCCTGGGCCTCGTGATTCCGGGAGGGGCGCGATGAACACTCGAATCCGGCTGGCGGGGGCCGTGATCGGCCTCGCGGTGCTGCTGACCGCGACCGGCTGTCAGTGGGACGGGCTGAACACGCTGCCGATGCCGGGCGCCGCCGGAACCGGCGAAGGGTCCTGGCAGGTGCGCATCCAGATGCCGAATGTCACGACGCTGACCCGCAATTCGCCGGTGAAGGTGGACGACGTCACCGTCGGCACGGTCACCGACATCACCGTCGAGGGCTGGCACGCGCTGGTCACCGTGAGCCTGGACAAGAATGTGCAACTGCCGGAGAACGCCACCGCGCGGATCGGCCAGACCAGCCTGCTGGGCAGCAACCACGTCGAGCTCGCGGTCCCGAAAGACGTTCCCCCGCAAGGAAAATTGCACAACGGTGACGTGATCCCGCTGGAGCGGGCTGGCGACTATCCGACCACCGAACAGGTGCTGTCCTCGCTGTCGGTGGTGCTCAACGGCGGCGGTATCTCGCAGCTGGAGACCATCACCCACGAGCTGGACGCCACCTTCCACGGGCGGCAGGACGACATCCGCGATCTGCTGCCCCAGTTGTCCACGCTCACCTCGACGTTGAATCAGCAGACCGCCGACATCATCGCGGCCATGAGCGGACTGGACCGGTTCGCCGGTGTCCTGGCCCGGCAGCGCGACGACCTGACCACCGCGATCACGCAGATCCACCCGGCGCTGACCGTACTCGCCGACCGCCGCGAGAACGTCACGAAAACCCTCACCGCGCTGGGCGATCTGAGCGATGTGGTGCAGCGGATCATCGCGAACTCCGGCGCGAACCTCACCGCCGATCTCGCGCACCTGCGGCCCGCGTTGCAGTCGCTGGCCGACACCGGCACCAAACTGGCCGACTCGCTGCAGATCCTGCTCACCTTCCCGTTCCCGTTGAAGAACCTCGATCGGGCGCTGAAGGGCGACTACCTGAATCTGCTGATGACCGTGGACATCACGGGTGCGCGGCTGGATTCCAACTTCCTCACCGGCACCGCGCTCGGCGGCCGCTTCGGCGGCGTCGAGGGCGCGCTCGGTTCCCTCGCCGGTACCGCGGAGGGCAAGGGCGACCCGATGACCGGGCCGTTGCAGGCGCCGCCACCGGCTCCCGCGCCGGCGCCCGCCATCCCCGGGCTGCCGCCGATCCCGGGCCTGCCCGCCATCCCCGGGCTCACCGTGCCCGCGCCGCCGGCGCCGGATTCCGCACCGGCACCGCCGGCCACCGATTCCGTACCACCGCAACAGGTTCCGGGATCGGGCCAGGCTCCCGACGCGACCGGAGGGGGGACGGATCGATGAAGCTCACCCGGTTCGTACGCAACCAGCTGATCATCTTCTCGGTGCTCACCCTGGTCGGCCTGCTCGTGATGGCGGGCACCTACGTCCATCTGCCGGCGATGTTCGGTATCGGCCGCTACGGGGTGACCGTGCGGCTGACCGCGACCGGGGGGCTGTACCCGAGCGCCAACGTCGCGTACCGCGGCACCAACATCGGCAAGGTGACCGACGTCCGGCTCACCCCGTCCGGGGTGGACGCGGTGCTGTCCATCGACAGCGACTACCAGGTGCCCGCCGACAGCGACGCCTACGTGCGCAGCGTCTCCGCGATCGGCGAGCAGTACGTGGATCTGGTGCCCGCCGACCATCCCCAGGGCGGTAATTTGCGCGACGGTTCGGTGATCGACGTCGGGCGCACCCGCCTGCCGCAGGACGTCGGCGCGATGCTGGACCAGGCCGATCGGCTACTGACCAGCGTCGCCGACACCAAACTGCGCGAGGTGATCGACGACGCCTTCGTCGCCTTCAACGGGGCCGGACCGGATCTGCAGAAGTTCATCGACTCGGCGTCGCTGCTGGTGCAGGAGGCCCAGGCGAACACGGGCCAGACCAAGGATCTGCTGGAGCGGATCGGACCGCTGCTGGACACCCAGAACCGATCCGCGGATTCGATCCGGTCCTGGACACAGAACCTCGCGACCGTGACCGACCAACTGCGCCAACACGATCCGGCGCTGGCGCAACTGCTGGAACGTACCCCGTCGGCGGCGCAGAAGGTGAGCTCCACCTTCCAGCAGCTGAAGCCCACACTGCCGCTGCTGTTGTCGAACATGGTCAGCGTCGGTCAGGTCGGCGTCACGTATCACGCCGGGCTGGAACAGATTCTGGTGATCTACCCGCCGCTGATCGCCGCGCTGCTGACCGTGATCCGCGGGCCGGCCGAATACGGCGCGGTGGTCGACTTCATGCTCGGCCTCAACGATCCGCCCGGCTGCATGACCGGCTTCCTGCCCACCGACCAGTGGCGCGCCCCGACCGCGCTCGACCACCCCGACATCCAGGGCGATCTGTACTGCAAGGTGCCGCAGGACGCCAAGGAGGCGGTGCGCGGTATCCGCAACACCCCGTGCGCGGACGTGCCCGGCAAGCGGGCACCGACCCCGGAGCTGTGCCACGACCCGCAGGGCTACGTACCCGAGGGCGACAACCCGCCGTTCCGGGCGCCGGCCACGGCGGGCGCGCCGCCGCCGGACGGACAGTCCGGCGATCCCGGGCAGACGCACCCGGCGGCCGTGTCCACCTCCCGGGACCCGGCGAGCGGGACCTTCGTGGGTCCCGACGGCCGCACCTATCACCAAGGTGACGTCGGTCCCGACGGATCCGGGAGAGTACCGTCCACCTGGCAGGCGATGTTCGAGGAGCCACTGCGATGAGCGACAGCAGAACGAACAGCGAACGAACCAGACGGCGCGCGAGCCGCCGGGCCGGGCCCCCGGTGGACGCGCCCGGCAACGCTCCCGCGAACGGGTCCGCCCCGGGCGCGGTGCCCGATTCCGCCGCGACCACCTCGGTCACCGGTGCGGTAGCGCCGCCGGCCGAGACGACCGACCCCGCGCCTGCCGCTGCCGCCCGTGCCTCCGACCGGCCGGGACCAGCCGCCTCCGACCGGCCGGTGACAGCCACGGCCTCCTCCGGACCCGATCGAATCTCGCCGTCCGGCACCTCGGAGCCGACCGTGGTCGGCCGGACGGCGGCGGCCGCGAGTTCTTCCGGACCCGTTCGGGCTTCGGCGTCCGGCATTTCGGAGCCGGCCCTCGCCGGCCGGACGATGGCGGCCGCAAGTTTTTCCGAGCCCGATCGCGTTCCGGCACCGGGGGCTCCGACGGCGGCCGGCGCGGAGGACGGCGTCGCGCACCGACCGGTCGGCGGTTCGGCCGCGGCCGTGCAGGCGCAGGACGTCCCCGATGAGACCGAATCGTCGTGGACCTATGTCGACCTGACTCAGGCCCGGCCTGCCGACGTCCCGGCCACGGCGGATCCTACCGCCGATACCCACAGCGTCCGGCGGAATCTCGGAGTGCTCGGCTGGGCCGCCACGGTGGTGGCGGTGCTGTCGCTGGTGCTGCTGGTGGGAGCCGGCGGCGTCTTCGTCTATCACCAGCGGCACGCCGACGCGATGGCCGAGCGGCGTACCGAATATGTGCAGACCGCGAAGCAGGCCATCCTCAACCTCACCAACATCAAGGACGACACCGCCGCCGCGGATATCGACCGGGTGCTGTCGGTGGCCTCCGGGCAGCTGAAGGCCGAGTACTCCTCGCAGAAGGACGCGTACGCGAAGGTCGTGCAGCAGGCCAAGGTGAAGGCACACGGCGAGATCGTCGACGCCGCGCTGGAGAGCGACGACGCCGGCACCGCACGGGTGCTGGTCGCGGCGACCCAGACCCTCACCAACGCCGGATCGGCCGAACCGAGCCAGCGCACCTACCGGTTCCGGGTCACCGTCACCCGTGACGACAGCGGCGCCGTCACCGCCTCGGAAGTGGAGTTCGTGGCATGAACCTCGGAACGAAACGGATCGTCCTGGCGGTCACGGCGGTAGTCCTGTTCGTCGCCGCGGTCGCGGCATCCGGATTCACCGGCTATCGATTCTGGTCGGATCGGCAGGCCGAGCGGGCCCGTGCCGCCTCCGTCACCGCCACGCAGCGCACGCTGGAGGCGATCTTCACCTACGACTACAAGTCCGTCGACAACGAATTGCCCAAGGCGGCAAACAATCTCACCTCCGACTTCCGGCACGACTACCTGATCCTGATCAAGAACGACATCGCCCCCGCGGCGAAACAGAAGGATCTGACCGTGCGAGCCACCGCCGAGGCGGCCGGCGTGATCTCCACCGACCGTTCGCACGCGGTGGTACTGGCATACCTGAATCAGGTTCTCACCAGCAAGGATTCACCTCAGGGCTCGGTCCTGAGCACCCGAGTGCGGGTCAGCCTGGACAAGGACGCCGGCCAATGGCTGGTCGCCAAGATCGATCCGATCTAGTCTGCTTCGTCGTCGGTGAGGAGCGCGCTGCCGGCGACCCGGTCCTGCGCCAGCGCCTCCAGGAAGGCGCGGGCCCAGCGGTCCACGTCGTGGGCGAGGACCTGCCGGCGCAGTGCGCGCATCCGGCGTCGGCGGGTGTCCGCGTCGTCGCCGATGGCGTGCAGGATCGCTTCCTTGACGCTCTCCAGATCGTGCGGGTTGCACAGGTAGGACTGCCGTAATTCCGCTGCGGCGCCGGTGAATTCGCTGAGCACCAGCGCGCCGTTGAGGCCGCTGTGGCAGGCCACGTACTCCTTGGCGACCAGATTCATCCCGTCGCGCAGCGGCGTCACCAGCATCACGTCCGCGGCGACGAAGAACGACACCAGTTCCTCGCGCGGGATCGGCCGATGCAGATAGTGCACGAACGGGTAACCGACACGGGAGAATTCACCGTTGATCCGGCCGACCTGGCGTTCGATATCGCTGCGCATCTGGATGTAGCTCTCGACGCGTTCGCGGCTCGGGGTGGCGAGCTGCACCATCACCGTCTCGGCCGGGTCGATCTTGCCCTCCTGCAACAACTCCTCCAGCGCGGCGAGCCGGATGTCGATGCCCTTGGTGTAGTCGAGCCGGTCGACGCCGAGCAGAATGTTCTTGGGATTGCCGAGTTCCGCGCGGATCTGCGCGCCGCGTTCGCGCACCGACCGCCGCCGTGAGTACTCGTCCAGTTCGGCGGACGCGATCGAGATCGGGAAGGCGCCCACCCGCACGGTGCGGAAACCCACCTGTACCACACCCATTTTCGCGCGCACGCCGACCGTGCCGCGCGACGTCGGTTGCCCGGCAAGCCTTCTCGCGAGATACAAGAAGTTCTGCGCGCCACCGGGCAGGTGGAAGCCGATCAGGTCGGCGCCGAGCAGACCCTCGACCAGCTCTGTGCGCCAAGGCATCTGGAGGAACAGCTCGATCGGCGGGAACGGGATGTGCAGGAAGAACCCGATGGTGAGATCGGGCCGCAGCATGCGCAGCATCTTCGGCACCAGCTGCAGCTGGTAGTCCTGCACCCACACCGTCGCGCCCTCGGCGGCCACCTTCGCGGTGTACTCGGCGAAGCGCCGGTTCACGTCGACGTAGGCGGTCCACCAGCGGCGGTGGTACTCCGGCCGCACGATCACGTCGTGGTACAGCGGCCACAGCGTGCCGTTGGAGAAGCCCTCGTAGTAGTCGGCGACCTCCTCGGCCGACAACGGCACCGGATACAGCTCCAGACCGTCCTCGATGATCGGATCGACATCGACGTCGGGGACCCCGGCCCAGCCCACCCAGGCGCCGTTGTTGTTGCGCAGCACCGGCTCCAGCGCCGTGACCAGACCACCCGGGCTGCGCTTCCAGCGCTTGGTGCCGTCGGGCAGTCGCTCCAGATCGACCGGCAGACGGTTGGCGACGACCACGAAACCGGAGCCGGCGCCGCTGTGCCCGCCGGACTCGGGGGAGTTGTCCTCCCGCTCGCCGGGTGAGGATAGGTCGGTGGGGGATTGGCTCATCTGGTCCACTGCTGGATCCCTCCGGTCGCCGGGCCGTCGCGGCGTTGAAGTTGTGCTCGGGTGAGTCTCCGGTGGAGACCCCTACGGTTCAGTCGTTGCGGCCACTGGGAGCGATACCCAGCATCGACAGCAGCATCCGGCATTCGTCGGCGTCGGTTGCGTAGGCGGCCACCACGCGCTGGGCCTGCCGGGCGGTCTCGTCCGCCAGGGGCTCCAGGTCGTCGTCCGCGATGTCGTTGGCGCCCTTCGCGGCCATCGTCGTGTCCTCTCGGCTCGGGCTGTGCATCACACAGCTCGGATTGTCACGGTTCTCGAGAGTCCATGGTATCGGGCGGCGACCTGGGTACTGTCGCCTCGGGCACACCTCGCCCGAACTGCAACGGCCGCAACGCCCGGGCGAAACACCCGAGCCGGGCCAACCTATACCGTGGGGTAGGGAATGCAGAAGGTAACAGAAAGGGTCCGAAGCTCATGCCGTTGGCCACGGTGAACGGAATCGCGCTGAACTATCAGGTGAAGGGGGACAGGGCGCGGGGCACCGACACCAAGGGCGCGGCGCCGCTGGTCGTGCTGATCATGGGCACCGGCAGTCCGGGCCGGGTGTGGGAGTTGCACCAGGTGCCCGCGCTGCTGGCCGCCGGTTACCGGGTGTGCACCTTCGACAACCGCGGCATCGCGCCGTCGTTCGAGTCGACCGCCGGGATCACCATCGAGGACATGGTCGCCGACACCGCGGCCCTGATCGAACTGCTGGACGAGGGCCCGGCGCTGGTCGCGGGCACCTCGATGGGCGCCCGGGTCGCCCAGGAATTGGCGCTGGCCCGCCCCGACCTGGTCCGTAAGGCCGTCTTCCTGGCCGGTCACGCCCGCCTGGACCTGTTCCAGAAGACGCTGTCGGAGGGCGAGCACGAACTCGACGCGAGCGGTGTGCGGCTGCCCGCCAAGTACGACGCGGCGATCACCGCCGTGATGAATCTCTCCCCGGCGACGCTCGCCGAGCCGAACGCCGCCCGGGACTGGCTGGATCTGTTCGAGTTCACCGGCGGCCCGGTCGGCCCCGGCGTGCGCGCACAGCGGCGGATGGACCACGATTTCGACCGGTTGCAGGCGTATCGCGGGATCCGGGTGCCGTGCCTCGCGATCGGCTTCGCCGACGACCGGATGATCCCGGCGTACCTGTCCCGGGAACTCGCCGAGGTGATTCCCGGCGCCCGCTACCAGGAGATTCCCGACGCGGGCCACTACGGTTACCTGGAGCGGCCGGAGGCCGTCAACAAGGTTCTGCTGGATTTCTTCTCGAGTTCTCGCTGATGTACTTCGCAAGTCCGCACTGAACCCCGACCCGCGGAACCGGGCTCGAGACGAGCCCGACCCACGTAACGTTGAGCTTGCTAGGGTCGACACACGCGTCACGGGGTTCGCCCCAGGTCGGACACCCGACCGCGTATCCGTACACATCGCCAGTATCCAGTGAGGTGAGATGAGCACCAACCCCTTCGACGACGAGGACGGCCGCTTCTTCGTTCTGGTCAACGACGAAGAGCAGCACTCGCTGTGGCCGGCCTTCGCCGAGGTCCCGGCCGGGTGGCGAGTGGTCTTCGGCGAGGACAGCCGGGCAGCCTGCGTCGAGTACGTCGAGAAGAATTGGACCGACATGCGGCCCAAGAGCCTGCGCGACGCGATGGCGGCCGACGACGCGGCCCGCCAGGCCGCGCAGTCCTGATCGCGGAACATCCAGATACTGCGCCGATACCGCGCGCGCTCCCGGCCGGTTGGTGTGTACGCCCTCGCGTACGCACCAACCGGCCGATCCGCGCCCACCCACCCGGTGCCGTGAGCTCCGGCTTTCCCGCCCCACCGGTAACCCGGTTATGATTGGCCCGCTTTTCCCGCCTCCTTAGCTCAGTGGTAGAGCACTCGCCTTGTAAGCGAAAGGTCGTCAGTTCAATCCTGACAGGGGGCTCTACCCGGTCGTCCCGACGGTGGTGGCCGCTCGTTTTCGACTGTCGCAGTGCGGTTTTCGTCCGTTCGCGGGTGTGTCCGAATTCCGTCGGGCATTGACAGGAGGCTCGGACCGTAGGGGGAGGGGCTTCCCAGAAAACTCCCAGAGAAGGTTCAGCGACTTCCCGATGGGGCGGGGCACGATTGTCCTATGAATGGTGCTGCCGACCGAACCCCAGAGGCCCGCGTGCTCGTGGTCGACGACGAACCGATGATCGTCGAGCTCATCTCGGTGAGCCTGCGTTATCAGGGCTTCGAGGTCGCCACCGCGGGGAACGGCGCGGAGGGGTTGGACAAGGCGAAGAGTTTCCGGCCCGACGCGATGATCGTCGACGTCATGATGCCGGGCATGGACGGGTTCGGGTTGCTGCGCCGGCTGCGGGCCGACGGGATCGACGCGCCGGTGCTGTTCCTCACCGCGCGGGATGAGGTGGAGGACAAGGTCACCGGGCTCACTCTGGGCGCCGACGACTACGTCACCAAGCCCTTCAGCCTCGAGGAGGTGGTGGCGCGGCTGCGGGTGATCCTGCGCCGCTCCGGTCACGTGGTCGAGGAGACGAAGTCGTCCCGGTTGCGGTTCGAGGACATCGAACTGGACGACGACACCCACGAGGTGTGGAAGGCCGGGGAGCCGGTGTCGTTGTCGCCGACGGAGTTCACCCTGCTGCGGTACTTCATGGTGAACGCGGGGACGGTGCTGAGCAAGCCGCGGATACTCGACCATGTGTGGCGCTACGACTTCGGCGGCGAGGTGGGCGTGGTCGAAACCTATGTGTCGTACCTGCGCAAGAAGGTCGACACCGGGCCGGACCGGCTCATCCACACGCTGCGCGGCGTCGGTTACGTGATGCGCGCACCCAGCCGGAGCAAGTCTGCGAGATGAGCATCCAGGTCGACGAGGCAACGGCCGTCCCCGGAGCTTCGGCGGACCCGTCGTCGGCACAGCGGTCCCGATCGATCGCCCATCTGATCCGGTCGCGGTTCGCCGCCGTTCCATTGCGGGTCATGCTGGCGATGGCACTTCTGCTGTTGTCCGCGCTCGGGTTGCTGGTGTCCGGGGTCGCGGTCACCTCCTCGATGCATCGCGTGCTGCTCGATCGGGTCGATCGGCAGCTGGTCGAGGCGTCGCACACCTTCGCACGGCCCAGTCAGCCGCCGCTGGAACCGCAGCCGGCGCCGCGCGGGGAACGGCCACCGACGCTGTTCTATGTGCACATCATCGATCCGGGCGGTAATCTCCGCACCGAATTCCTTTCCGGGACAAAACTTCCCGATATTCCGTCGGATCTCGACCGGCATCCCCGGACCATCGGCTCGGTGGGCGACGCGGACGCGCACTGGCGGGCCCTGCGAGTGGTCGGGCCGGACGGGTCGACCAGCATCGTCGCGCTGCCGCTGAACGAGACCGACAACACGATCGATCGCCTGATCGGCCTGCAGGTCGTGGTCGGCGTGATCGTGCTCGCCGTGCTGGCGGTGTTCGCCCAGTTCGCGATCCGGCGCAGCCTGCGGCCGTTGCAGGAGGTGGAGAAGACCGCCGCCGCGATCGCCGGCGGCGACCTGCATCGCCGAGTTCCGGTGCGCGGCACCAACACCGAGGTCGATCTGCTGGCGCAGTCGCTGAACGGGATGCTCGCCCAGATCCAGCAGGCGTTCGCCGCCACCGAGGCCTCCGAGGAGGCGGCCCGCCGGTCGGAGACGAAGATGCGGCGGTTCATCGCCGACGCCAGCCACGAACTGCGCACCCCGCTGACCACGATCAAGGGCTTCGCCGAGCTGTATCGGCAGGGCGCGATGGCCGATCCGACGATGTTCATGGATCGCATCGAGCGCGAGGCGAACCGGATGGGCGTGCTGGTCGAGGACCTGCTGATGCTGGCCCGGCTGGACGCGCAGCGGCCGCTGGACCGTCGCCCGGTGGACCTGCTGGCGCTGGCCAGCGATGCCGTGCACAACGCCCGCGCGGTCGACGCCGCGCAGCGACCGGACGGTCCGCCCCGGCCGATCGACCTGGTGATCCGCACCGGCGCCGGCACGCTGGAAGTGCTCGGTGACGAGGCCCGGCTGCGTCAGGTCCTGGGCAACCTGGTCAACAACGCGCTGATCCACACCCCGCCCGACGCCGCGGTCGAGGTCCGCCTCGCCCCCGCCGTCGACGAGGTGCTGCTCGAGGTCGCCGACACCGGCCCCGGCCTGCCGCCGGACCAGGCGGAACGCATCTTCGAGCGGTTCTACCGCACCGACTCGTCCCGCAGCCGCGACAGCGGCGGCACCGGTTTGGGCCTGTCCATCGTCCAGGCCCTGGTCGACGCGCACGGCGGCACCGTCACCGTGCACAGCGTCCCCGATGCGGGCACTACCTTCACCGTGCGGCTGCCCCGCCGGGTATGACCGGCGGGCCGGGGCGCTCGCGCGGACGGGCGGCCTCGATCATTCCGGGACGTTGGCGGCGTAGCCGAGGTCGCGGAGGGCCTGTTTGATCTTGGTCTGGGCCTCGTCGAGGGATTCCTTGCTAGGGTCCTGGTCGGCGCCGGAGATGTTGAAATCGCCGAGTTCGAAGGCGGGGAAGACGTGGACGTGGAGGTGGGGTACCTCCAGGCCCGCGATCAGCAGGCCCGCGCGGGGGGCGTCCCACGCGGCGCGGACGGCCTGGCCGATGGTCTGGGCGACCGACATCAGGCGGGTGAAGGTGGCGGGGTCGAGATCCTGCCACTGATCGATCTCCTGGCGGGGGACCACCAGCGTGTGCCCCTGGGTGACGGGGGCGATGGTGAGGAAACCGACGAATTCGTCGTCCTCGTACACGAACCGTCCGGGCAGCTGACCGGCGATGATCGCACTGAAAACGGAAGCCATGGTGAGTACCCTAAGCTGTCTGCCGTGCGCGTACTCGTCATCGGCTCCGGAGCTCGTGAACACGCCCTCGTGCTGGCCCTGCGCCGGGATCCGGGGGTGCGGGCGGTGTTCGCCGCGCCCGGCAATCCGGGGATGGCGGCGCAGGCCGAGCTGCGGGCCGTGGACCCCGTGAACGCCGACGCCGTGGCGGCGCTGGCGCGGGAGGTCGCCGCCGATCTCGTGGTGATCGGGCCGGAGGTGCCGCTGGTGCTCGGGGTGGCCGACGCGGTGCGCGCGGCGGGGATCGCGTGCTTCGGCCCGTCCGCCGACGCGGCGCGGATCGAGGGTTCGAAGGCGTTCGCCAAGGACGTCATGGCCGCCGCCGGGGTGCGCACCGCGCACAGCGAGGTGGTCGATCATCCGGGTGAACTGGACGCCGCGCTGGACCGGTTCGGGCCCACCTGGGTGGTGAAGGACGACGGTCTGGCCGCGGGCAAGGGGGTCGTGGTCACCGCCGACCGGCTGGCCGCCCGCGATCACGGCGCCGAGCTGCTGGAGCAGGGGCATCCGGTGCTGCTGGAATCGTTCCTCGACGGGCCCGAGGTGTCGCTGTTCTGTCTGGTGGACGGGGAGACGGTGGTGCCGTTGCTGCCCGCGCAGGACCACAAGCGGGTGGGCGACGGCGACACCGGGCCGAACACCGGCGGCATGGGCGCCTACACACCGCTGCCCTGGCTGCCCGCCGAGACGGTCACCGAGATCATCGAGGATGTCGTGAAACCCGTTGCCGCGGAGATGGTTCGGCGCGGTGTGCCGTTCTCGGGGCTGCTGTACGCCGGTCTCGCGATCGGTCAGGCCGGACCCGCCGTGGTCGAATTCAATTGCCGCTTCGGCGATCCGGAGACCCAGGCGGTGCTGGCGCTGCTCGAGAGCCCGCTCGGTGAACTGCTGTACGCCACGGCCACCGGCTCGCTGGACCAGGCGCCACCGCTGCGCTGGCACGACGGCGCCGCGATCACGGTCGTGCTGGCCGCCGAGAACTATCCCGGCCGGCCCCGTACCGGCGACGTGATCGCCGGCACCGAGACTACCGAGCCCGATACCGACGTGCTGCACGCGGGCACCGCGCTGCGCGACGACGGCGCGCTGGTGTCGGCCGGCGGCCGGGTGCTGAGCATCGTCGCCACCGGCGCCGATCTCGCCGAGGCCCGCACCCGCGCCTACGACCGGCTCGCGGGCGTGAAACTGCCCGGCGCGCACTGCCGTACGGATATCGCGCTCGCCGCCGTCGAGGACCGCATCTCCGTCCCGGCGCGGGTCTGAACCGTTCGCCGCGAGCCGGATCGGGCCGCGATTCCGGTGCATCGGCTCGGTTCCGGGCCGGGACAATCGGTTCGGCGGGGCCGGTGCGTGCCGCCGAACACTCCGACGCTCCCGGTCGATGCGGCGGCGCGTCCGCTGAACATGGCCGTCGCACCGCGTGGTGGTTGATTCGTGGTCTGCCGGCGTGCGGGCGGGAATCGGGTGGGATCAGCCGATCGTGATGCCGTGCAGGGCCAGCCAGGGCTGGGGGTCGATGTGCTGCCCGTTGATCAGCACCTCGAAATGCAGGTGCGGGCCCGTGGAGTCGCCGCGGTTGCCGACGCGGGCGATCTGCTCACCGGCGTGGACGCGTTCACCGACGGAGACCGAGAAGTCGTACATGTGGCCGTAGACGGTGATGGTGCCGTCGTCGTGGCGGATACGGACCCACAGGCCGAAACCCTGCGCCGGTCCGGCGTCGATGACCGTGCCGTCGGCGACGGCGTAGATCGGGGATCCGATCGGAGCCGCGATATCGATACCGTAATGGAAAGTGCCCCAGCGGTTTCCGTAGCCGGAGGTGAAGACGCCCCGAGCCGGGAGGGCGTAGCCGCCGAGGCTCGGCGCGATACCGGGCAGTGTCGCCGGGCCGGGTAGCCAGGGGGCGGGGCGACCGGCGGCCGCGGCGGCGGCCTCCGCCTTGGCGCGCTCCAGGGTGGCGCGGGACGCGGCGGCCACCACCTGGGATTCGCGGATGCGCTCGCCGTTGTCGATCGCGTCGAGGTAGCGGCGGGCGGATTCCGGTGCGGCCTGGTTCTCCACGCCGTAGGCGATCGGGACGCGTTGTGTCGCACCGAGTTCCAGGTCGATGTCGACCGTGTGCGGCGGCCGCGCGTCCGACGTGGCGAGAATCGCGGTGCCGCACAACACGATCAGCAGCACCCGGTGGGTCTCGACGAATTTCCGGGCGTCCTGCGAGGTCCGCCGCCAGTCGCGGGTGCGCGCGGTGTGCCGGACCCGTATGGCGCCGCTGCGCACTGCCCCGGCCACGCTCATTCTCGCGACCCGGCCCACGGTGGCGATCCGTCGTAGTGCCGCTCGAGCTTGCCGGCTCACTGTTGCCGTGCTGCCGGCCGCGGATGCGCGGCCGGTTGTCGCCGTGTTGCTCGTCGTCGGCGGGCCGGTGGGTTCCACGTCGTCCGGCGCTGCGGTGCGGTCTGCTTCGGCTGTTCCGGCCGCCGCGGCCACGCCTGCCGCCGGGCCCGGCGCGACCGGCCGGAGCCGGTTCACCAGCGCGCGCATGCGCTGCCGCAGGGTCGGCGGCCGTGGGCGGGAGCGCCAGTCGGGGCGGATGATCACCACCGTGCACCCCCTGACGCGTCGATCAGCCGCCCGACCCGGGCATACCGCCGACGATAACAGGGTGGTCTCGCAACCGGGAGTGAGCGGACGGGCGGGCGTGTTCTACCGTCGACCGGTGCGCAGTGAATCGCTTCGTTCCACCATCCCCACCTTCTACGTCATGGACGTGTGGAAGGCCGCGGCCGAACGAGCCCGCACCCACGGCGACGTCCTGGTGCTCGCGGCGGGGCAGCCGTCCACCCCGGCGCCGGCGCCGGTGCTGCGGGCGACCAAGCTGGCGATCGACAACGAACTGCTCGGGTACACCGAGACTTTCGGCATTCCGGAGCTGCGCGAGGTGATCGCCGCGTATCACCGCGACGGTTACGGGGTCGACGCGACCGCCGACGATGTGGTGATCACGACCGGTTCGTCCGGTGCGTTCACGCTGATCTTCCTGGCCGCCTTCGACACGGGCGACACCGTGGTGGTGGCCCGGCCCGGCTATCCGGCGTATCGCAACACGCTGACCGCGCTCGGCTGTCGCGTGGTCGAACTGGACTGCGGGCCGCAGACCCGGTTCCAGCCGACGGTCGCCATGCTCGCGGAGTTGCCGGAGCCGCCCGCGGGCCTGGTCGTGGCCAGCCCGGCCAATCCGACCGGGACCATGATCGATCCCGGCGAGCTGGCCGCCCTGGCCCGCTGGTGCGACGATCACGGCACATTACTGATCTCCGACGAGATCTACCACGGGATCAGCTATGCCGACACCGAGCCGACCGCCTCGGCCTGGGAGACCTCGCGCGAGTCGGTGGTCGTGGGTTCGGTGTCCAAGTACTTCTCGATGACCGGGTGGCGGCTGGGCTGGATGCTGGCGCCGGCGCGGCTGCGACCGGCGTTGCAACGGCTGGCCTCGAACATGACGGTGTGCCCGCCCGCCGTCTCGCAGTACGCCGCGGTGCACGCCTTCGATCCGGAATCGCGTGCCGAACTCGACCGGCACGTCCGCCGGTACGCCGACAACCGGGCGCTGTTGCTCGACGGTCTGCCGAAACTCGGCATCACCGAACTCGCGCCGGCCGACGGCGCCTTCTACGCCTATGCGGATATCGGCCATCTGACCCACGATTCGACGCGCTGGTGTGCCGATCTGCTGGCGCACACCGGGGTCGCGCTCGCGCCCGGAATCGATTTCGACACCGAAAACGGAAACCATACGGTCCGCATTTCTTTTGCCGGTGCCACGACCGACATCGAGGCCGCATTGGTCCGGATGGGCCGCTTTCTGTGACCTCCGTCGCATCGGACTGCCCAGTCCCGCAAAGACTTTCCGTTCCCGGCCCCCTATCGGCCGCCGATGCGGTAGAAAAAGTATGGTGTGTTTTCGCACCGCACCTTCCCGTTTACCCACGGCCGGCTCGGGACGCCCCACCGCCCGGTCGGCGCATGCAATCCCGCCGGGTCGGCGCATGCAATCCGGACGGGGTCCACGCATGCAATCCGGAACCGGCAGAAGAAGACCGACAAAGTACGTACCCACAGCGATCGCACCGATTTGGCACGGATGAACCGATGACGACTGGCACGATGACACGGTGATAACCGCGACGACCCCGAAAGGCGAACGGCGTCGCCAGGCTCTGGTCGCGGCTGCCGCCGAGCTGTTGCTCGAAGGCGGGTTCGATGCCGTCCGGCACCGCTCGGTGGCTACGCGAGCCGATCTACCCTTGGCGTCGACGACGTACTACTTCCAGTCCCTCGAGGATCTGATCGCGCGCGCGGTCGAATTCAGCGGCAACGCCGAACTCGACGCGATGCGCCGGCGGGTCGGCGAGGTGACCCATCGCCGCCGCGGCGCGGAGGCCACCGCCGACCTGATCCTGGACCTGCTCGTGGGCACCGACGGAAACGACGAGTTCGCGCGCGGGCAGCTGCTGGCCCGGTACGAGCGCTCGGTGGCCTCGGCCCGTCACCCCGAGCTGCGCGACGTGCAGCTTCGACTACGTACCCAGCTCGAGGACCTGCTCGCCGACGTGCTGCGCCGCTCCGATCGGGTGGTCCGCGGCGAACAGCTGCGGCGGCTGGTGGCGGTGGTCGACGGTGCCGTGGTGGCCGCCCTGACCGAGCCGGAACCGCAGCCGCGCCGCACCGCGCGCGGGGCCCTGCTGGAGCTGATCGACGTGATCGCACCGGCCACTCCGCAGCAGACCATCCTGCACCCGCATACCTCCGGCAATCGGGTCGGCACCGAACACTAGACTCGACCGACGTGAGTGTTGTCCCGAACGTCCTCGCCAACCGGTACGCCGGCCCGGAGCTGCGGCATCTGTGGTCCCCGGAGAACAAGATCGTGCTGGAGCGCCGGCTGTGGCTGGAGGTGCTGCGGGCACAGGCCGAACTCGGCGTGGACGTGCCGCCGGGGGTGATCGAGGACTACGGGCGGGTGATCGACCACGTCGACCTGGCCTCGATCGCCGAGCGCGAGCGGGTGACCCGGCACGACGTGAAGGCCCGCATCGAGGAGTTCAACGCGCTCGCCGGGCACGAGCACATCCACAAGGGCATGACCAGCCGCGACCTCACCGAGAACGTCGAGCAGTTGCAGATCCGGTCGTCGCTCGAGCACGTGTACCGGCACGGGGTGGCCGTCGCCGCCCGGCTGACCGAACGGGCCGCCGAATACGGGCCGCTGGTGATGGCCGGTCGCTCGCACAACGTGGCCGCGCAGGCCACCACGCTCGGCAAACGGTTCGCCTCCGCCGCCGACGAACTGCTCATCGCGCTCACCCGGCTGCGCGAGCTGATCGATCGCTACCCGCTGCGTGGGATCAAGGGCCCGATGGGCACCGCCCAGGACATGCTGGACCTGCTCGGCGGCGACGCGGCCAAGCTGACGCTGCTGGAACAGCGGGTCGCGCGGCACCTGGGCTTCGCCAGCGTGCTCACCAGCGTCGGCCAGGTGTATCCGCGATCGCTGGACCACGACGTGCTGTCCGCGCTGGTGCAGGTGGGCGCCGGGCCGTCCTCGTTCGCGCACACCATCCGGCTGATGGCCGGGCACGAGCTGGTCACCGAGGGTTTCCAGCCGGGCCAGGTGGGTTCGTCGGCGATGCCGCACAAGATGAACACCCGGTCCTGCGAGCGGGTCAACGGCCTGCAGGTGGTGTTGCGCGGGTACGCCTCGATGGCCGCGGAACTCGCCGGTGCGCAGTGGAACGAGGGCGACGTGTTCTGTTCGGTGGTGCGCCGGGTCGCGCTGCCGGACGCGTTCTTCGCCATCGACGGCATGATCGAGACCTTCCTGACGGTACTGGCCGAATTCGGCGCCTATCCGGCGGTGATCGAACGGGAACTCAACCGCTACCTGCCCTTCCTGGCCACCACCCGCATCCTGATGGCGGCCGTACGGGCCGGGGTCGGCCGGGAGGCCGCGCACGAGGTCATCAAGGAGCACGCGGTCGCGGTCGCGCTGGCCATGCGCGAGCAGGGCCGCGAACCGGATCTGCTGGACCGGCTGGCCGGCGACGACCGGTTGCCGCTGACCCGCGCCGAGCTGGCCACCGCCCTCTCCGACCGGTCCGCGTTCGTCGGCGCCGCCGAGGCGCAGGTGGCCGACGTGATCGCGCAGGTGCAGAAGCTGGTGGACGCCGATCCGGCGGCCGCGCGCTACACGCCGTCGCCGATCCTGTAGCGCTGCTGCGGGTTTCGGGCCCCCGGGCACCGCTGCTGCGCGGACGGCCCGCGGCGCGGCGATCGTCCGGATCGAAATGCCGTACGAAGTAGGCTGCGAGTATGAATCCGTACACGATCTTCGCCGATATCGTCGCCGGCCGCGCTCCCGCGTCGAAGGTGTACGAGGACGAGGATGTGCTGGCGTTCATGGACATTCGGCCGGTGACTCCCGGACATCTGCTGGTGATCCCCAAGACGCCGGCCCGCAGTCTGTCCGAACTCGATCCGGAGTTGGGCGGCAAGCTCTTTCGGGTGGGGCAACAGTTGGCCGCGGCGCTGCGAGCATCAGAGGTGGGCTGTGACGGCGTGAATTTCTTTCTGGCGGACGGGGTTACGGCCGGGCAGGAAGTCTTCCACGTGCACCTGCACGTGATTCCGCGTACGCCCGGCGACGGATTCGGCCTGCGCGCGCGGCCCACCCACCCGGCGCGCGCCGACCTGGACTACCTGGCCGGGTCCATCCGGGGTGCGCTCGGTCGTGCCGGTGGCAAGGACTGATTCGCCGGCGGCCCGTCGATTGTGTGACCTGGCGATTCGTCGAGCGAGCCCACCGGTTGTGCGGCACCGGGTTTCGCTGAGCCTTCCTGGCGTGGCGATTCGTTCGCCGAACCGGCGGGTAACCGGCTCCCGCTGTACCGTTTCCGAACACGTACCGCTCGGTTTTGCCCAAGGGGTGCGGCAATGAAATAGTACTGCCGCGATCTCCGGCCGTGGGCTACGTTGGAACGACTCGGGCTGGGCTGATGGAGGTAGGACATGCGCTTCAGTGTTGTTGCTGCCGTGTTGCTTTCGGTGTTCACGGGCGTCTTCGCGCCAGGTGCCGGGCGGTTGCCCGTAGCGGCCGCCGACTCTCCGCCGGGCGCTCGGATCCTCACTCAGGATCGGGTGAGCCCGACACGCTCCGCGCTGCTCGTGGACTCGCCTGCCATGGGGCGAGCCGTGGCGGTGGAGGTGTTGCATCCGCGCGGCGGGGCCGCCCGGCCCACCTACTACCTGCTCGACGGTCTCGACCCCGGGGTCGACCAGAGCACCTGGACCAACGCGACCGACGCCGAGACCTTCTTCGCGGACAAATCCGTCAACGTGGTGCTGCCCATCGGCGGACAGGCGAGCTATTACACGGATTGGCAGACCGACGATCCCAAATTCGGCCGCTACCGCTGGGAGACGTTCCTGACCCGGGAGTTGCCCCCGCTGATCGATGCGGCGTTCGACGGTAACGGTGCCGACGCGATCGGTGGCCTGTCAATGGGCGGTATCGCGGCATTCGTTCTGGCCGTACGCCATCCGGGCCGATATCGGGCGGTGGCCGGCTACAGTTCCTGTCCGGATCTCGGCATCGCCCAGGGCGCGATCGAATTCTCCATCGCCAATCGCGGCGGTAATCCGGCCGATATGTGGGGGCTGCCCGGCGACGCGGCCTGGGCCGAACACGATCCGGCCCTGCTCGCCGAGAATCTGCGCGGGACGACGATCTATCTGTCCACCGGCACCGGTATCCCGGGGCCGCACGAGGCGGAGGTGAAACCGCAACTGCCGGAGAACATCCTGTTCGGCGGCCCGATCGAGGCCGGGGTCGACACCTGCGTGACCTCGTTCGAGCAACGACTACGCGGGCTGGGTATCCCGGCCCGGATCGAGCAGAATCCGGTCGGTACCCACTCGTGGTCGTATTGGCAGGACACATTGCACGCGTCCTGGCCCACGATCGGCACGTCGATCGGCGTCTGAGGCCACCGGCTGGCATACACGGGCCGGAGTTGGAGCGAAGGCCGGTGCGCGCGGATTCAGGCGGAAGGGCGGTTGAACTCCCCGTCCCGGGCGCCGGCGACGAAGGCCGTCCACTCGGCGGGGGTGAAGATCAGGGTCGGGCCGCCGGGATTCTTCGCGTCACGCAGGCCGACGTAGCCGGACGAGAGGTAGGCCACTTCGACACCGCCGGTGCCGCCCCCGCTGCGGTGCCACACGGCATCGGGGTCGATTTCGGGGTTCTTCGCGTCCACATCTGCTCCTGTACGCCGGCGCCGAACGAGTCGGCTTGGCTGGGTGCGGGATTCGGTGATCTCGGCCGCAATTCACAGTAGTCGTGGCATCGGGGGTTTATCCGGCGATCGGAGCGGAAACCTCTGTGGCTGTGGCGGAACCGGAACCGCGAATCGGTCAGACGGACGTGATTCGTGCATTCCGCCCTCAACCAGGCACGACAAGGACAGCGCCGATGGCACCGGAATACGACACCTGCTCGGTGGTGCCCCTCCACCTCACCGTCGAGCTAGCGCACCATATCCTGCACATCCACCGCAGTTGCCCGACCGAACAATGCCCGCGCCGCAAGGCGGCGCTGTACTACCTGATGGATACCCGGCGGGTGACCACCCGCCGGGCCGGTCTGCCGGGTTCGGCGAGGCGCACCGGTCTGGGATAGCCCGGACGTCGCCCGGCGGCGGTGCGCGATTACCGTGGACCGCATGGCTCTCGACAGTGGTACCGGAACGGTTCCCAGCCCCGGCGACGCGACGCCGGGCACCGCGGTCGCGGTGACGCCCCCGGTGGCGAAGCGGGTACCCGCCGAGCGGTTACACCACGGCGACACGGTCGTCGACGAGTACGAATGGCTGCGCGACAAGGACAGCCCCGAGGTCATCGCGTACCTCGAGGCCGAGAACGCGTACACCGAATCGCAGACGGCACATATGCAGCCGCTGCGGGAGGCCGTCTTCGACGAGATCAAGGCCCGCACCCAGGAGACCGACCTCTCGGTCCCCGCGCGGATGGGCGACTGGTGGTACTACTCGCGCAGTTTCGAGGGCAAACAGTACGGTGTGCACTGCCGCTGCCCCGTCGTCGATCCGGACGACTGGACACCTCCGGCGCTCGAGGCCGCCGCCGAGATCCCCGGCGAACAGGTGCTGCTGGACAGCAACGCCGTCGCGGAGGGGCACGACTTCTTCGCCCTGGGCGCCTTCTCCGTCAGCCACGACGGCACGCTGCTGGCCTTCTCGACCGATACCGTCGGTGACGAGCGTTATCTGCTGCGATTCAAGGATCTGCGTACCGGCGAGATCCTGGCCGACGAGATCGCGGGCACCGCGCCCGGCGCCACCTGGTCGCTGGACGGGACGCACATCTTCTATCAGACCGTCGACGAGTCCTGGCGTCCGGACACGGTGTGGCGGCATCGCCTGGGCACCGCGAAGGACAGCGATGTCGTGGTCTATCACGAGCCCGACGAGCGGTACTGGGTCAGCATCGGCGCCACCCGCTCCGAGAAATACCTGATGATCTGGGTGGGTTCGAAGATCACCAGCGAGGGCCTGGTGCTCGAATCCGACGATCCCGAGGGCGAATTCCGCATCCTGCTGCCCCGTCGCGAGGGGGTGGAGTATTCCGCCGAACACGCCGTGGTCGCCGGTCAGGACCGATTCCTGTTCCTGCACAACGATGTCGTCGACGGGGTGAAGGCCGAGAACTTCGTCCTGTCCGAGGCCCCGGTGGACGATCCGGCGAATCAGACCGTCCTGATCCCGCATCGCGACGATGTGCGGCTGGAGGACGTCGACTGCTTCGCCGATCATCTGGTGCTGTCCTATCGCCGCGAGGCGCTGCCGCGAGTCGCGGTGTGGCCGTTGACCTCCGACACCTCCGGCACGCCCGGAGCCGGGTACGGCGAGATGCGGGAGCTGGAGTTCGGCCTGGAACTGTTCTCCGCCGGCGTCGGCTCGAATCCCGAATGGGCGCAACCGACGCTGCGCATCGGGCTGACCTCGTTCATCACCCCGATGCAGGTGTTCGACTACGTCCCGGCCACCGGCGAGCTGATCCTGCGCAAGGAACAGCAGGTGCTCGGCGGCTACGACCCGAACGACTATGAGCAGCACCGTGATTGGGCGGTGGCCGAGGACGGCACCCGGATCCCGATCTCGATCGTCCGGCGCCGGGTGACGGCCGGCGACGACGCGGGCCCGGCCCCGACGCTGCTCTACGGCTACGGCTCCTACGAGTCGAGCATCGATCCGGGTTTCTCGGTGTCGCGGCTGTCGCTGCTGGATCGCGGCCTGGTGTTCGCGGTCGCGCACGTGCGTGGCGGCGGCGAGATGGGCCGGCTCTGGTACGAGAACGGCAAGACGCTCACCAAGAAGAACACCTTCACCGATTTCGTCGCCTGCGCCCGGCATCTGATCGATTCCGGCGCCACCGCGCCGGATCGGCTGGTCGCCGACGGCGGCAGCGCGGGCGGGCTGCTGATGGGCGCGGTCGCGAATCTCGCTCCGGAGTTGTTCGCCGGAATCCTGGCCAGCGTGCCGTTCGTGGACCCGCTCACCTCGATCCTCGATCCGTCGCTGCCGCTGACGGTCATCGAATGGGACGAGTGGGGTAATCCACTGGCCGATCCGGACGTCTACTTCTACATGAAGTCGTACTCGCCGTACGAGAACGTCGCGGCCCAGCGCTATCCCGCGATCCTCGCGGTCACCAGCCTCAACGACACCCGGGTGCTGTACGTCGAGCCGGCGAAGTGGGTGGCCCGGTTGCGCGCCACCGCGACCGGCGACTCCCCGCTGCTGTTGAAGACGGAGATGAGCGCCGGTCACGGCGGCGTCAGCGGACGTTATGAGAAGTGGAAGGAAGTAGCGTTCGAATACGCGTGGGTACTGGACCTCGTGGGGCGCGGCGTCTGACCGCGCTCCTCGGATCCGGGTGGATCGGCTGCCCTACGCCGCCGGCGGGGCGAAACCGCACGCGTTGATCAGGTTGACCAGGTCGGCGTGCTGCTGACCCTGGAAGAGGCCGTACCCGGGCACCTTCGCCGCCATCTGGGCGTCGTACGCGGTGGCGATCTGCTCGGGCGTGACGGCGTCCGGCTGGGTGGCGTGCACCGAGTCGATGATCTTGCTGGTGCTGTCGCACAGCTGATCCGGGGACGGGGCCTGGCCGGGCAGGATGTCGGCCGGCGGCGGCGCGGGCTGGGCGCCGGCCACGGCCGGGACGGCCATCAGGAACGGAACGGCGAGGGCGCTAAAGAGTGCAGCTTTCACGCGGCGCAGTCTAGTAACGGTTGCGTTGTCGTGTACATCCTGCATCAATGCGAAAACGGCGCGTCCACTTCCGCGTGTCCCTGTCCTCGCCGATATCGTTCGGTTACCGGGTGGGGCATATCACATCGCTGTCGTGCTGTTTCAGCCGAAATCGGCCGAATTCGCGGGCGAACCGGCGCCGTCGCGGAACTCACGAATCGGTGGCGCGAATTCGTCGGGAAGTCACCGGAGCAGCACGTCACGGACACTTGCCGCCCACACAGTGGAAACATGAGCGGGTCGCAGTTGATCGTTTCGGTTTCCGGTATTCGTGACACGACGCGAGCGGCGGCGATGTCGTTCGCCACGGAGATGGACCGGCGCGGCGTGCCGCTGTCGCTACTGGTGGCTCCCCGGCTCAAGGGGAAGTACCGGCTCGCCGACGATCCGAAGACCCAGCAATGGTTGCGTGCCCGCCGCACGGTCGGCGACGCGGTCGTCCTGCACGGCTACGACCAGGCGGCCACCAAGAGCCGCCGGGCCGAATTCGCCGATCTGCCGCGGCACGAGGCCCGGCTGCGGCTGATGGCCGCCGATCGGGTACTCGAGCAGGTGGGCCTGCGCACCCGGCTGTTCGCGGCGCCGCGCTGGAACACCTCGGAGGGCGCGCTCGCGGCCCTGCCGGAGGTCGGCTTCCGGCTGGCGCTGACCCTCACGTCGATCCACGACCTGGAGCGTGGGACCGTGCAGCGGGCCTGGGTGCACGGCATCGGCGAGGGCTTCCGCGCCGAATCGTGGTGGTGCCACGCGCTGGTGATGAGCGCGGTGCGGACCGCTCGCCGCGGCGGGCAGTTGCGCCTGGCCGTGTCGGCCGCGCAGCTGAGCCGGTCCGGACCGCGACAGGCCATGATCGACGCGGTCGACCTGGCCCTGTTTCACAACGCCGTTCCCGGCGTGTACCGCTGGGACCCGTTCGAGATCGCCCGCGCCGCCTGACAATTCGGCACGCGGGCCGAGGTGTGCCGCCTGCGGCGGACCCGCGCCGCTCAGGCCGAACGCGGGGTCGCGTCGTGGGTGAACCCGCCCGCCTCCTGGCGGGTGAGGGAGGTCTCCAGCGGGTGCCGGTGCAGGTGGTCGATGCTGCGCCGGACGTCCGCCAGCAGCAGGTCGACCATGTCGTGGGTGAAGCCGTGCCGGATCACCGCGCGCATGACCGTCTCGCCCTGCCGGTCCGCCGGTAGCGGATAGGCGGCGATCAGCCAGCCGCGGCTGCGCAGCCGGTCCGACAGGTCGTAGAGGTTGTAGTCGGTCTCCTCGGTCATCCGCCAGGACACCGCGGTGATGCCGCGCAGCGGATCGCCGTCGTGGATCAGCTCGAAGGGCCCGGCCGGTTCGACCCCCTGGGCCAGATGCCGCGCGACGTGATGATGCTCCTCCTGCACCGCCGTGTAACCGACCCGGCCCAGCCGGATGAACTCGTAGTACTGGGTGATGGCCTGCCCGCCCGGCCGCGAGAAGTTCAGGTTGAAGGTGGCCATGCTGCCGCCGAGGTAGTCGACGTCGAAGATGAGCTGTTCGGGCAGATCCTCGGTCGAGCGCCAGATCGCCCAGCCGCAACCCAGCGGCGCCAGGCCGGTCTTGTGCCCGGACGCGTTGATCGATCGCACCCGGGGCAGCCGGAAGTCCCAGATCAGTTCGGGTGCGGTGAACGGCGCGAGGAAACCGCCGCTGGCCGCGTCGACGTGCAGCGGGATGTCCAGGCCGGTGCGCTGTTGCAGATCGTCGAGGGTCGCGGCGAATCCGGCCACGTCCTCGTACAGTCCGGTGAAGGTCTGGCCCATCGTCGCCACCACCATGATGGTGTTCGAATCACAGTGCGCCGCAACGTCGTCCGGATGCAGGGTGAACCGGTCGGCGCGCAACGGCACCTGCCGGATCTCGACGTCGAAGTAGCGCGCGAACTTCTCCCAGCAGACCTGGACCGGGCCGCAGACGAAATTCGGGACGCCCTTCGCGGCGGCGTAGGGACCGTCGGTGCGGGCCCGCCAGCGGAACTTCGCGGCCAGCCCGCCGAGCATCGCCGCCTCGCTGGATCCGGTGGTGGAGGTGCCGGGGGTGTGGTCGGGATCGGGTGCGTGCCACAGGTCGGCGACCATCCGCACGCAGCGCTGCTCCAGCTCCGCGGTCTGCGGATATTCGTCCTTGTCGACGATGTTCTTGTCGGTGGTCTCGGACATCAGCCGGCGGGCCTGGTCGTCGAGCCAGGTCGTGCAGAAGGTGGCCAGGTTCATCCGGGAGACGCCGTCGAGCAGGAGTTCGTCGTGCACGATCTGATAGGCGGCCGACGCCGGGATCGACAGTTCGGGGAATCGGTTCTTGGGCGCGCCGTGGGCCAGCGCGGGCAGGGTGAACAGATCTTCGGACTCGTCGCGCACGGACATCGAAGCCTCTCCTCGCTGACGGCGGGTCGATCGGTCGTCCCCCATCATGCCCGCAGCACGCGGTAGAAAGGATGATCATGACCGACGATTCCCGGACCGCCGCGCTGCGCGAGCGGGTGCAGGCGCTGATGCCGCGAGCGAAAGCCGATCTGGCGGAACTGGTCTCGTTCCGTTCCGTCGCGGACCCGCGGCAGTTCCCGGTCGAGGAGTGCGAACGGGCGGCGCGGTGGGTGCTCGACGCGTTCCGCGCGGCCGGGCTGACCGACGCCGGACTGTACGAGACGCCCGACGGCAGTTCGTCGGTGGTGGCGCGGTATCCGGCGCCGCCGGGCGCGCCCACGGTGCTGCTGTACTGCCATTACGACGTGCAGCCGCCGCTGGACGAGGCCGCCTGGCTGACCCCGGCCTGGGAACTGCACGACCGCGACGGCCGCTGGTACGGCCGGGGCGCCGCGGACTGCAAGGGCAATCTGGTGGCCCATCTGACCGCCCTGCGCGCGCTGCGGGAAGTGCTGGGCGGCAACGATTTCCCGGTCGGCATCACGCTGGTGTCGGAGGGTTCGGAGGAGCAGGGCGGCGCCGGGCTGGAGGAATTCGTCCCGCGCAACGCCGAATTGCTGCGCGCCGACGCGCTGGTGATCGGCGACTGCGGTAATTTCGCGGCCGGCGTGCCCACCTTCACCCAGACCCTGCGCGGCACCGTGAATGTGCTCGTGACCATCGAAACACTGTCCGGCCCTTTGCATTCCGGCATGTTCGGCGGCGCCGCGCCGGATGCGGTGACGGCGCTGGTGCGACTGCTGGCGACCCTGCACGACGAGCACGGCAACACCACCGTCGACGGCCTGGCCGCCGATCAGAGCTGGGACGGCGTGCAGTATCCGGTCGAGCGATTCCGTTCCGACGCCGGGGTGCTCGACGACGTGGCGCTGTTCGGCGACGGGACGATCTCCGACATGCTGTGGGCGCGACCGGCTCTCACGGTGCTCGGCATCGATGTGCCGCCGGTGGTCGGCTCGGCCGCGGCGTTGCAGCCGCGGGCCCGCGCCCGGCTGAACCTGCGGATCCCGCCCGGCCTCGACCCGGACCGGGCGCTGCGGGACCTGACCGCTCATCTGCGCGCGCACACGCCGTGGCGGGCCCGGCTGACGGTGGAGACCGAGGCGGTCGGCGCGCCGTTCCGCTCGGGTACCGGCGGCCCGGCCCGCGCCGCGATGGAGGCGGCCCTGGCCGCGGCGTACGGCCGCCCGGCCACCACCCAGGGGCAGGGCGGATCGATCCCGCTGTGCAACGTCTTCGCCGAGACCTATCCGGACGCGGAGATCATGCTGATCGGGGTCGAGGAGCCCGCCTGCCTGATCCACGCCCCCAACGAGAGCGTGGACCCGGCCGAGATCGCGCGCATCGCCCTCGCCGAGGCGCTGTTCCTCGACGGCTACGCGGTGGCCAGGTCGGCCTGATCCTCGGGCTCGATGACGACGAAATCGCTGTCCGGGGGCCGCATTTCGGACAGCCGCCCGAAGTAGATGCCCTGCGCCGCGGGGCTGATGATCCCGTAGTGGATGGGCAGCGCGACGCGTGGGTGCACCGCGCGCAGATAGTCGACGGCCTCGCTGATCTTCATCCACGGCGCCACCGCGGGCAGGGCCAGCACGCCGACCGGCACCGGTGGCACCCACAGGCTGTCGCCCGGATGCACGAACCGCGCCGGATCCGCCGGGGTGCCGAGCTGGAACACGGTGTTGTCGATCACCCGGATCTCCGGGTGGATGACCGCGTGCCGGCCGCCGCCCCCGGTGATCTGCATCTCGCCCACGGTGAGCACGTCGCCGGCGTGGACCGCCTCCCACGGCTCGCCGCGCAACTGGGCGGTCTGCGGATCGCAGAGCAGGCGAGCGCCCGGGTTGCCCTCGATCAGGGCCTCGATCCGGTGGGCGTCGATGTGGTCAGGATGCTGATGGGTGACCGCGATCGCGTCCAGCCCGGTGACGCCCTCGAATCCGTGCGAGAAATTGCCCGGATCGAAGAGAATCTTGACGCCGTCGAGTTCGACGAGAACACAGGAATGTCCGAAGTGTGCGACTCGCATACGGCCAACGTACAAGCCCGACCCGAGCCCCGCCGCACGGAACTCGCCGACTACGCTGTTGCGGTAATCCCCCCACAGCTGAGGAGCAACGCGTGGCACGAGTCGTGGTCGAGGTGATGCCGAAGGCCGAGATCCTGGATCCGCAGGGTCAGGCCATCGTCGGCGCACTCGGGCGCCTGGGTTTTCCGGGTGTCTCGGACGTCCGGCAGGGCAAGCGATTCGAACTCGACGTCGACGACAGCGTCGACGACGCGGAGCTGGAGAAGATCGCGGAGGCCCTGCTCGCCAACACGGTGATCGAGGACTGGAAGGTGGTGCGACTGCCGTGACCGCGAACGCTCGCACCGGTGTGGACGGCAATGCTCGCATCGGTGTCATCACCTTCCCGGGCACCCTCGACGACGTCGACGCCGCCCGCGCGGTCCGGCTGGGTGGCGCCGAGGCGGTCGCGCTGTGGCACGGCGACGCCGACCTGCGCGAGGTCGACGCGGTCGTCGTCCCCGGTGGTTTCTCCTACGGTGACTACCTGCGGGCCGGCGCCATCGCCCGGTTCGCGCCGGTGATGGGCAAGGTGGTCGAGGCCGCCGGCAAGGGCATGCCCGTACTGGGCATCTGCAACGGCTTCCAGGTGCTGTGCGAGGCCGGGCTGCTGCCCGGCGCGCTGACCCGCAATCAGGGCCTGCACTTCATCTGCCGCGACGAATGGCTGCGGGTGGAGCGCACCGACACCGCCTGGACCTCCCGCTACGAGCCGGGCGCGCAGATCCTCATCCCGGTCAAGAACGCGGAGGGCCGGTACCAGGCCTCGCAGCGGGTGCTCGACGAGCTGGAGGGCGAGGGCCGGGTGGTGTTCCGCTACGGCGAGAATCCGAACGGCTCGCAGCGCGACATCGCGGGAATCTCGTCCGCGGACGGCCGGATCGTCGGCCTCATGCCGCATCCCGAGCACGCCACCGAGGCGCTGACCGGACCGAGCGACGACGGTCTCGGCATGTTCCTCTCGGTGGTCGACACCCTCGTCGCGGCCTAGGGATCGAATACCGGAAAGCCGGGTCACCCGCCGGAGGACCGTGCGGGTGACGGCGGGTGGCCCCGGCAAATCCGCGTCTATCGACCGGCAATCGTGCACGTGCAGGTAGCTGGCAAACTCTGCAATTGCATCCGTTCACACATCGGTGTTATTCCCGGCGATTCCCGGAACGAGGGAACCATTATCTCGTTCGGGCACTCACCGAACGACTACATTCGGTAGCCTCTCACTCGTCCTGGCGGAAATGATGGGCGGAATCGATGTCGACCATTGTGAGCGGAGTTTCCACGTTGCACGGGGCGCTGCGTGCCGCGGAACGTTGCTGGCTGCGCCACCTCGATGCGGCCCTGTGCGCCCGGCAACTTTCCGCCGATCAGTGGGCGATGTTGTCGAATCTGTCCGACGACAGCGGCATCACCATGACCGATCTGGCCACCCGTGCCCAGTTGCCGCCCTCCTCGGCGACCAGACATGCCGATTTCCTCGCGGATCGCGGCCTGATCTTCCGGATCGCCGCCGCGGAGGATCGCCGGCGCATCCTGATCGGTCTCAGCGATCTCGGTGTGGCGCTGGTGCACTCGGTCCGCGCGGAGGAGTCGCGGATGGAGGAGGAATTGCGGAAACGGATCGGCGCGGAACGGCATGCCGACCTGCTGCGGCTGCTGGAACAGGTGGTCGAGGCGCCCGCGCTCGGCTGATTCGCCCGATATGACCGGAGCGAAATGTGAAACTTCGGATTGCGGCTCGTGCCGTGAGAATTCGCGGGAATTGTAAAGCCCCCTAGGATCGCGGTATGCCCGTCTCGATCACCGCGAGCGCGTCCGGACTGTGTTCCTTCATCGACGCGTCACCCTCCCCCTTCCACGTGTGCCGAACCGTCGCAACGGAGTTGGCGGCGCACGGATTCACCGAACTCACCGAGTCCCGGCCGTGGGGGCACGCCGGCGCGGGCCGGTATTTCGTGGTGCGCGGGGCCTCGCTGGTGGCCTGGGCCGAATCCGACGAGGCGGCGGCCGACGCCGCGCGCGGTTTCCGGGTGGTCGGCGCGCACACCGACAGCCCGAATCTGCGCGTCAAACAGCATCCGGATCTCGCGATCGCGGGCTGGCAGCTGGTCGGCCTCGAGCCGTACGGCGGCGCCTGGCTGAACTCGTGGCTGGATCGCGATCTCGGCCTGTCCGGGCGGCTGACCGTCCGCGACGGGGATGTCGTGCGGCAGGTGCCGGTCCTGATCGACGAACCGCTGCTGCGGGTCCCGCAGCTGGCCATCCATCTGTCCGAGGACCGCCGCGGTGTGACGCTGGACCCGCAGCGGCACGTCAACGCGGTCTGGGGCCTCGGCGGCGAACCGCGCTCGCTGGCCGAATACGTCGCGGACCGGGCCGGGGTGCGGGCCGGCGACCTGCTGGGCTGGGAGCTGATGACCCACGATCTCGCACCCGCCGGCACCGTCGGCCGGGACCGTGACCTGATCAGCGCGCCGCGCCTGGACAACCAGGCCACCTGCTACGCGGGCCTGCACGCGCTGCTCGCCGCCCTGGCCGAGCCGCGGCCCGGCGCCCCCACGCCGGTGCTGGCGATCTTCGATCACGAGGAGGTCGGCAGCCAGTCCGACCGCGGCGCGCAGTCGGATCTGCTGCCCGCGGTGCTGGAGCGGATCGTGCTGGCCCGGGCCGGCGGTCGATCGGAATACCTTGCGGCACTTGCCGGTTCGATCTGCGCCTCGGGCGACATGGCCCACGCGACGCATCCGAACTATCCGGAGCGGCACGAGCCCGCGCACCGGATCGAGGCCGGCGGCGGGCCGGTGCTGAAGGTCAACCAGAACCTGCGCTACGCCACCGACGCGGTCGGGGCCGGCGCCTTCGCGCTGGCCTGCGCGCAGGCGGAGGTCCCGTTGCAGCGTTATGTGCACCGCGCCGATCTGCCCTGCGGTTCCACCATCGGCCCGATGACCGCGGCGCGCACCGGCATGCCGACCGTCGACGTCGGCGCGCCGCAACTGGCGATGCATTCGGCGCGCGAGTTGATGGCCGCGGCCGACGTGCCGGCCTACGCGGCCGCGCTGGCGGCGTTCCTCGCGCCGCGGTAATTACGCCGGAAACAGGTCGCCGCGACCGCCAGCAGGCCCGCGAACGCGACCAGCACGTAGCTGCTGCCGATCGCCTGCTGCCACAGCGCCCAGCCGTGTTCCCGATGGCCGCTGTGCGGCAGCAGCCAGTGCGGGCCGATCAGGAACATCAGCGCGATCGCCCCCGCGGTCGCGAGCCGGGCCCGGGTGAAACCCGCCCGGCGCAACCAGACCAGGACCATCGGCACCGCCGGCGCCACCCACACCCAGTGATGCGACCAGGAGACCGGCGAGACCAGCAGCACCGCGAGCGCGTTCACCAGTAGCGCGGTGGCCTGTTCGAGTCCGGTGGGGTGGGCGGTCCGCAGCAGCCGCCACATCACCACGGCCGCCAGCGCGACCGTGACCACCGCGAGCGTCAGCCACAGGCGGGTCGCGGCCTGTTCGCCGAGACCGAGCCGGAACACCATGCCCTTCAGAGACTGGTTCCCGGCGAACGCGGGCGGGCCGATCCGGCCGGTGTCGCGGATCACGCGGGACCAGTACTCGCCCGACTCGTGGGGGAACAGCGCCACCCCGATCCCGACGGTGACCAGCGCGGACACCACGGTGGTGAGCATGGACCGCCAGTCCCGGCGCACCAGGAAATACAGCAGGAAACCTGCCGGGGTGAGTTTGACCGCGATCGCGATGCCGATCAGCATCCCGCGCGGCCAGGCCGGCCGCCGGACCAGCACATCGAGTGCGATCGCGGTCATCAGGACGAGGTTGACCTGGCCGAAGTTGTAGGTTTGCCGGACGGGTTCGGTCAGGCCGAGCAGGCCGGCCCCGCCGATCACCAGGGCCCACCGGGTGACCCGGTCCGGGGCGAGTTCCAGCACGTCCAGCACCACCCACAGCGTGAGGCCGAGGCAGAGCACGGAGACGAGGACGGTGGCGGGCCCGGCGAGCCACAACGGCATCAGCGCCAGCGGGACGAAGAACAGCGCCGCCGGCGGGGGATAGGTGAACGGCAGCCCGAGACCACCGGACAACGGCAACGGCCCGTACAGATCGCGGCCGTCGAGCCACACCCGGGCGCCGTTGCGGTAGACCTGCAGGTCGATGTAGCCGGCCCATTGCCGGGCCACGATCTCGATCAGCGCGGAGAAGAGGAACAGCCCGACCGCGATCCACAGCAGCCGGCGATTGCGAGCGGCTCGGGGATCGTCGGGTGCGTCACCCGAGGCGGCGAGCCGGGCTCGATCGTTCACCGATCCAGCGTACTGGGTCGGCCGCCCAGGTCCATACCGCCTTTTTCGGGGGTGTGGCGGGGCTCACCGGACCGGTCGCGACGGGTGGTACCGCGACTGCGGGGCCGTCGGATGCTGCTTCTAAACTGGGCTTCGTCTCCCGTATCCGCGCCCGGGCGCCGCGTACGCCTGTCCGCCGAAAGGACCCCGGTACTCACAGTGACCGTCCACGTCGACACCGTCAGCACCGCCGCCGCCAGCCCGGACACCGCGCAGCCCTACAAGGAACTGGGCCTCAAGGACGACGAGTACGCGCGCATCCGGGAGATCCTCGGCCGCCGGCCGACCGATGCCGAACTGGCGATGTACTCGGTGATGTGGAGCGAGCACTGCTCCTACAAGTCCTCCAAGGTGCACCTGCGCTACTTCGGCCAGACCACCACCGACGAGATGCGCGCGTCCATGCTGGCCGGTATCGGCGAGAACGCGGGCGTGGTCGACATCGGCGACGGCTGGGCGGTCACCTTCAAAGTCGAGAGCCACAACCACCCCTCCTACGTGGAGCCCTACCAGGGCGCGGCCACCGGCGTCGGCGGCATCGTGCGCGACATCATGGCGATGGGCGCGCGGCCGATCGCGGTGATGGATCAGCTGCGGTTCGGCGCGGTCGACCATCCGGACACCCGGCGCGTGGTCGACGGCGTGGTGCGCGGGGTCGGCGGCTACGGCAACTCGCTGGGCCTGCCCAATGTCGGCGGCGAGACCGTGTTCGATCCGTCGTATCAGGGCAATCCGCTGGTCAACGCGCTCTGTGCGGGGGTGATGCGGGTGGAGGATCTGCACCTGGCTTTCGCCTCGGGCGCCGGCAACAAGATCATTCTCTTCGGCGCGCGCACCGGCCTCGACGGCATCGGCGGCGTGTCGGTGCTGGCGTCGGACACCTTCTCCGGCGACGAGTCGGGTACCGGCCGCAAGAAACTGCCGAGCGTGCAGGTGGGCGACCCGTTCGCCGAGAAGGTGCTGATCGAGTGCTGCCTAGAGCTGTACGCCGGTGGTCTCGTGGTCGGCATCCAGGATCTCGGTGGTGCCGGATTATCCTGTGCCACTTCGGAACTCGCGGCGGCCGGCGACGGCGGCATGCATATCGACCTCGACCGGGTGCCGCTGCGCGCCAAGCACATGACCCCCGCCGAGATCCTCTCCAGCGAATCGCAGGAGCGGATGTGCGCGGTCGTCACCCCGGAGAATGTCGACGCCTTCCTGGCCGTCTGCAAGAAGTGGGATGTGCTGGCCACCGTGATCGGCGAGGTCACCGACGGTGAGCGCCTGGTCATCACCTGGCACGGTGAGACCGTGGTGGATGTGCCGCCGCGGACCGTCGCGCACGAGGGCCCGGTCTACGAGCGCCCGGTGCGCCGCCCCGACGAGCAGGACGCGCTCGTCGCCGACACCCCCGACCGGCTGACCCGCCCCGGCAGCGCCGACGAGCTGCGCGCCACCCTGCTGAAGATGATCGCCAGCCCGCAGCTGTGCAGCCGGCGCTGGATCACCGAACAGTACGACCGCTACGTGCGCGGCAACACCGTGCTCGCCGAGCACGCCGACGCCGGCGTGATCCGCATCGACGAGGTCGGCGGCCGCGGTATCGCGCTCGCCACCGACGCCTCCGGCCGCTACACCAAGCTCGACCCGTACACCGGCGCGCAGCTGGCGCTGGCCGAGGCGTACCGCAACGTCGCGACCACCGGCGCCACCCCGAAGGCCGTCACCAACTGCCTCAACTTCGGCTCCCCGGAGGATCCGGGCGTCATGTGGCAGTTCCAGCAGGCGGTCCGCGGCCTCGCCGACGGCTGTGTGGCCCTGGGCATTCCGGTCACCGGCGGCAACGTCAGCTTCTACAACCAGACCGGGCAGACCGCGATCCTGCCGACCCCCGTGGTCGGCGTGCTCGGCGTCATCGACGACGTGCACCGCCGCATCCCGACCGGCCTGGGCCTCGAGCCCGGCGAGACGCTGATCCTGCTCGGCGACACCCGCGACGAGTTCGGCGGCTCGATCTGGGCGCAGGTCGAACACGACCATCTCGGTGGTGTGCCGCCGCGGGTCGATTTCGCGCGCGAGCAGCTGCTGTCCGAGATCCTCACCGCCGGTTCCCGCGACGGCATGATCAGCGCCGCGCACGATCTGTCCGAGGGCGGGCTGGCCCAGGCCGTCGTCGAGGCCGCGCTGGCCGGCGAGACCGGCTGCCGGATCCTGCTGCCCGAGGGCGCCGATCCGTTCGTGACGCTGTTCTCCGAATCCGCCGGGCGGGTGCTGGTGGCGGTGCCGCGGTCGGAGGAGACCAGGTTCACCAAGATGTGCAGCGCGCGCGAGCTGCCGTGGGCGCGGATCGGCGTGGTCGACCAGGGCTCCGACTCCGTCGAGGTGCAGGGGCAGTTCTCGGTCACCCTGGCAGAACTGCGGACGGCCTTCGAGGGCACGCTGCCCGCGCTGTTCGGCTGAGTTCGTCCCGGGCCGGCCGCGGCGGCCGGCCCGGAATCAGTTCACGGTCTTGAACGGATCGTGTTCGGCGATCAGCTTCTCCAGCCGGGCCTCGTCGATGCGGTGGTGGACCCGGGTCGCCTCGTGCTGGTCCCGCACCACCTTCGACAACGTGAAGGTGCTGCTCACCAGGAACAGCGTGGCCATCAACAGGAAACCGCGCTGCCAGATGTCGAGCGGCAGGCGGAAGATCCCGAATCCGGTCGCGGCGAAGCTGAGACCGAAGGCGATCGCCGACTGGATGAGGAATGCCGGGCTGTTCTTCTGCGGGGTGGTCATGTCGTCCAGCATGAGCGTCCCGGATCCGCTGCACCCGAGTGTTCGACTACTCGAAATCCGGCCGGTGGCCCCGCGGTCGTTCGCCGCGAGTTGGCCGGTCACCGTGCGGTGCCCGGGTTCGCGGCGCGCGGTTGGCCATACTTGACGGGTGCCGGAAGCCCCCGAGATCCCGGAATCGACGACACTGCCCCGCGTGCGCGGCGCGGCCGTCGTCCGCCGGGGCCGCTCGGCGGGGCGGCGCGCGCTACGGGTGTTGCGCCGCATCGAGACCGACGTGATCGGCCTGAACTATGTCGGGCTGGTGGTCGGGACGGTGTTCTTCGCCTGGTCGGTGACGCCGTCGCTGGTGCCGCGGGACTGGCTGTTCCAGGGACTCATCAGCGGGATCAACGCGGCCATCGGTTACGGCGCGGGCTGCCTGCTGGAGTGGGGATTCCGGCGCTGGGTGCGGCCGCGGCTGCGCCTGCGACCGCTGCCGATCCCGTGGCAGTACGCGGTCAAGATCGTGATCCTGATCGGCTGCGGGCTGATCGCCGCCTCCATGCTGGTGTTGTCGGCGGACTGGCAGCGGCAGATCTACACGCTGATGGACATGCCCGGCACCACCCGCGCGGCCTATCTGCGGACCGGCGGGCTGAGTCTCGTGGTGGGCATGGCGGTGGTGGCCGGGTACCGGTCGCTGCGCGAGATCGTGCGGTTCCTCGCCCGGGAGCTCAGCCGCTGGGTGCGGGTGCCACCGCGGTTCGCGCCCGGCGTCGGCGCGGCGCTGCTGGCGGTGCTGATCGTGCTGTTGTTCAACGGCATCGCGTCCCGCGCGTTCTTCGCGGTCGCGAACTCCGCGTTCAGCGTGCGCAACGACAAGGTGACCCCCTACGCCGTCCAGCCCCGGGCCCCGGAGCGCTCGGGCAGCCCGGCGTCGCTGGCCGCCTGGGACACCCTCGGTTCCGAGGGCCGCTGGTTCGTCTCGCACGGACCGGACCCGCTGCTGATCTCCGCTGCCACGAACGCCCCTGCGCGGCAACCGATCCGGATCTACGCCGGACTGGAATCGGCGACGGGCGACCGCACCCAGGAACAGCTGGCGGTGGCCGAACTGGAACGCACCCACGCCTTCAACCGCAAGGTGCTCGCGATCGTCACCACCACCGGCACCGGCTGGGTGAACTCCACCGCGGCGGCCGCGCTGGAGTACCTCTACCACGGTGACACCGCGATCGTGGCGTCCCAGTACTCGTATCTGCCGAGCGTGCTGTCGTTCCTCGCCGACCGGCAGAAGGTGGCCGCGGCGGGCCGGAAGATGTTCGACGCGGTCTACGCGGCCTGGTCGGCGCGCCCGCCGCAGTCCCGGCCGAAACTGGTGGTGTACGGCGAGAGCCTGGGCTCGCAGGGTTCGGAGGCGGCCTTCGGCGGCCTGGGCGATCTGCGCGACAAGGTCGACGGCGCGCTGTGGGTGGGCCCGCCGAACTCGAATCGGCTGTGGAGTCAGTTCGTCTCCCGCCGCGACCCGGGCACCCCGGAGGTGGAACCCGTCTACGCCGACGGCCTGGTGGTCCGATTCGCCTCCGACACAGACGAATTGAGCAAACCCTCCGCCGACTGGCGGCAACCCCGGATCGCTTACCTCCAGCACGCCTCCGACCCGATCGTCTGGTGGTCGCCGGACCTGATCTTCTCCCGCCCCGGCTGGTTGTCGGAGCCGCGCGGCCCCGACGTCTCCGGTCGGATGCGCTGGTGGCCGTTCGTCACCTTCTGGCAGGTGGCCGCCGACCTCACCAACGCGCAGAGCGTCACCGACGGACACGGCCACAACTACGGCAGCCTGGTGCTCGACGCCTGGGCCGCCGTCCTGCGCCCACCGGACTGGACCCCGGCCGAGAACGAACGAATCCGCACCGACCTGGAACTGGCCGAGACCTACGAACGCGTCGTCAAGTGAAGCCCCGCGACGCCTCCCGCCTGTGTCTCGCCGCGGCCCTGCCGCCGCTGTGGAACAACCTGCTGCTGCCCCGATTTCGCCTCGGTTCCCGTGCCCGCACCGCCGCCAACGTAGCGTTCTCCACCGGCTACGCCGCCGCCTTCGGTGGCCGAACGTCGTTGTGTGCTCCGATATCCGAGGCGCGCGAGCCGAATCGGCACGGAATGCCGTTCGGCGACAGTGACTTTCGGGCCGATTCCAGCCGTGGAGGGGTCGGCGGCGCCGCGCCCGATCGTGCCGCGGGTGCTGCCTGTCGCGACGGGCACGAGCCGAGGCGCCGTCGCGGCAAGCGGTGCGACCACGATCTACCACGCGACCACCTCTCGTGGCCGTGGCCGTGGCCGGGGCCGAGGCCAGGGCCGGGGCGCCCGCGCCGGCCCCGCACCGACATCCGTACCGGCGGCCCCGAGACCGGGATCTTTCGTGAACGTTGTCCGGACCACCGCGCGCCGATTTCGCGATCACGACGGGGAGGCGTCGCCTTCGTGCTGACTCCGGCGTGCCTAATCATCGTCGGATACGTTGTGGCCCTTGCTGTTCCGTCCGTACGAACTCGCCTCACGCGGCTCGCCGATCGGTCGCCGGATGTGCCGCTGGGGGAGTGGACAGGTGTGCAGATCCCGTTCGGGACTGTCTTCACCGAGGAACTGGTTTTCCGCGGGACGCTGGACGCGCTGTTGGCAGACGCTTGCGGTGATCGCGGAAGATGGCTCAGCGCAATACTTTTCGGACTGTGGCACATACGGCCCGCGCGCGCTGCGGGTGATGGTGTCGCGATCACCGTGGTCGCCACCACCGCCGCCGGGCTGCTCCTGTCCGGGCTGCGCCGCCACGCCGGTCTCGCGGCTCCGATATTGCTGCACCTCGCTGTCAATGTCGGCGGCGCGATCGCTCCCCGGATGGCTCGGCGCATGACGATGCGCCGCGCGGACGATTTCGTAGGCTCGGGGGATGGCAGGACGACAGGCGGTGGATCCGGCGGCGGTGCGGGCGGCGGTGGCGGCCCTCGGTGATTGGCTGCGGGACGTCTCGCGACCCGCGCCCGCGCGGGCCGAATTGGCCGCCGCCGTGCGCGGTACCGCGCGTAGTCTGGCGGCCGCCGCACCGGGGGCATCGGTGGAGGTGCGGGTGCCGCCGTTCGTGGCGGTGCAGTGCATCGAAGGGCCACGGCATACGCGCGGTACCCCGCCGAATGTGGTCGAGACCGACGCGCGTACCTGGTTGTTGCTCGCGACCGGGCTGCTGGAGTTCGACGAGGCGGTCGCGTCGGGGATGCTCAGTTCCTCCGGACTTCGGGCCGCGGAACTCGCGCACTGGTTGCCGGTGGTGCGGCTGTAGGGCCGCCGGATACGGCGTCGAGTCGGCCGTCGCTCAGGCTTCGTGCCGGCCGGTGGCGGGCTGCCGGTGGTGCAGGCCGGTGTCGACCGGTCGGCGATGCAGGCCGCGGCGATCGTAGAAGCGGGTCACGACCAGCCCGACGACGATGCCGATCGCGAGGCCGACCACGGTCATCCAGAATCCGCGGGTCAGCCCCGCGGGACCGCTGGCGTCGAAGTACAGGATCGCGCGGACGGCAAGGAAGACCTGATGCATCGGCTCGAAGGTGGCCAGCCAGCCGAAATATCGGGGTGTGGCCTCGATCGGCACGGTGCCGCCCGAGGAGGGCAGGCCCAGCACGATGAACAGGATCAGGTTCACCAGCAGGCCGGCGCTGCCGATCGCCGCGAGGTTCGCGAGGCCGGTCCAGCCGACCGCGATTATCGCGAAGGCGCTGTACAGGAACAGCGCCAGCGGTCGTTCGATGGTCATGCCCAGGGCCTTCGCGATGCCCAGATAGACGGCGGCGACGATCACCGCGGTGACCGCCCAGATGACCCACTTGAGCAGCAGGGTCCGGGTCCGCGAGATCGGGGTGAACGGCAGGTGGATGAACCACGGTCCGTATTCGGTCGGCACGAAGCCGAGGGCGGAGTCGACCAGCGTGTGCACGATCATCGAGCCGACCACGCCGATCAGCAACAGCAGCAGCGCGTAGAAGAACGCGGTCAGGCCCTCGCCGGAGCCGGCGGCCAGCGGGTGGAAGGTCTGCACGTCGAGGTGCAGCGGCTGGGCCAGGGTCAGCCGGGTGGCGGCGCTGAGCGCGGGCGCGTTGCCGCCCTGGGCCAGCTGGGTGTTCACCTGGTCGGTCAGTTGTCTGCCGACCTGCTCGTCGACCTGCGCGAACACCCGGTCGCCGATGCGCTGCACGGTCGCGGTCGCGAAGACGCCGACCCGCGGGTTGGTCTCCAGGGTCAGGCTCGGCCGCTCGATGTCGCCGGGGACCACGCTGCCGGTGCCGAGGATGCCGAGCCGCTTGCTGAAGTCGCTCGGGATGATCAGCGCGCCGTAGACCCGGCCGTCCTGCATCTGCAGCTGTGCCTCGTCGATGCCGACCACCCGCAGGTCGATCTCGCCGCCGGGCAGGGACTGCCGCAGGCCGGCGGCGACCTGGTCGCCGAAGTTCACCTGCCGTTCCTGGCCGGGCGATCCGAGTGTCTCGCCGACATCCTGATTGACCAGGGCCATCGGGAAGTTGTGCAGATTCTTCTCCGGGTCGATGACGTAGTCGAGGTACATCACACCCAGCAGCGCGGCCAGCAGTGTTACCACGATCACCGGCATCGCCTTGCGCAACAGCGACACCCGGCGCGTCTCCGGGACATCGGGGGCGGTCACGGGTCGCACCGTAACAGCAAACGGCGCGTGGCGGCGCGAACCCGCGACCGGGTTGCCGTTCGGTGACCCGTAGAATGATCAGTGCCCCCCTACCGTCGAACAGGGAGCAAACGGTGACCTCTGCCGACCTTTCGGTCCACACCCCCAACCTGTCGACCACCGCTGCCGCGGATCAGGACGAGAACGAACCGCGCGAGGAGTGCGGAGTGTTCGGAGTCTGGGCTCCCGGCGAAGAAGTGGCAAAGCTCACATACTACGGGCTGTACGCATTGCAGCATCGCGGGCAGGAGGCGGCCGGCATCGCCGTCGCCGACGGCGCGCAGGTGCTGGTATTCAAGGATCTGGGCCTGGTCAGCCAGGTGTTCGATGAACAGACGCTGGCCGCCATGCCCGGTCACGTCGCCATCGGGCACTGCCGCTATTCCACCACCGGCTCCACCACCTGGGAGAACGCGCAGCCGATCTTCCGCACCACCGCGGTGGGCACCGGCCTGGCGCTCGGTCACAACGGCAATCTCGTCAACACCGCCGAGCTGAGCACCCGCATCCGGGAGCTGGGCCTGGTCAAGGGCCGGCTGTCCGGCGCCACGGTGCCGGCCACCTCCGATTCGGACGTCATGACGGCATTGCTGGCCCACGCCGCCGCCGACAAGAGCATCGAGCAGGCTGCCATGGAGTTGCTGCCGACCCTGCGCGGCGCCTTCTGCCTGACCTTCATGGACGAGCACACCCTGTACGCCGCGCGCGATCCGCACGGAGTGCGGCCGTTGTGCCTGGGCCGATTGGACCGCGGCTGGGTGGTTGCCAGCGAGACGGCCGCGCTCGATATCGTCGGCGCCTCGTTCGTGCGCGAGATCGAGCCGGGCGAACTGCTGGCCATCGACGCCGACGGCGTGCGGTCCTCGCGCTTCGCCGCCCCGGAGCCGAAGGGCTGTGTCTTCGAATACGTCTATCTGGCCCGGCCGGACAGCACGATCTCCGGTCGGTCCGTGCACGGGACCCGGGTGGACATCGGCCGCCGGCTGGCCAAGGAGCATCCGGTCGAGGCGGATCTGGTCATCCCGGTTCCGGAGTCCGGCACCCCGGCCGCGGTCGGGTACGCCCAGGGTTCGGGGGTGCCCTACGGTCAGGGCCTGATGAAGAACGCCTACATCGGCCGCACCTTCATCCAGCCGAGTCAGACCATCCGGCAGCTCGGCATCCGGCTGAAGCTGAATCCGCTGCGTGAGGTGATCCGCGGCAAGCGGCTGATCGTGGTCGACGATTCGATCGTGCGCGGCAACACCCAGCGCGCCCTGATCCGCATGCTGCGCGAGGCCGGCGCCCTGGAGATCCATGTCCGGATCGCGTCGCCGCCGGTGAAGTGGCCGTGCTTCTACGGCATCGACTTCGCCTCGCGGGCCGAGTTGATCGCCAACGGATCCGGCCCCGACGGCGCCGAGTCGATGGACGACATGGTCGAGAACGTGCGCCGCTCGATCGGTGCCGACTCGCTCGGCTACATCTCGCTGGAGGGTATGGTCGCCGCCACCGAGCAGCCGCGTTCGCGGCTGTGCTGTGCCTGCTTCGACGGTAAGTACCCGATCCCGCTGCCCACAGAGGCCGCGATCGGCAAGAACGTGCTGGAGGGTCTGCTCGCCGGCAAGTCGGAGTTGTTGAGCGACAACGCGAATGCCAGCGCGCTGAGCCGTCCGTAGCCGGTCCCGCCGCGGCGCCCCGGGGTGTCGCGGCGGCTCGCCGATCACTCGCGCGCATTGCCTCTTATTTGTTGCGAAACGCAACATATCGGCAATGCGTTGCCGGTACTGTCCCCGCATACCGAAGTCACCGCGGTCGTAACCGAGCCGTGATCCGGTCCGGTCGCCGCGAGCGAGAGTGGGGCAGTTATGCGGACCTTGGCGACACGGCCGTCTCCGATCCGATCGGGCCGGCTGAAATGCGTTGCGGCACTGGGAATGGCGAGTTTGGCGGTGCTCGCGGTCGCCGGTTGCGGCGCCGGGCGCACCGGCGGGGGCTCCGGTGCCGGACTGAAAATCGGCACCACCGACAAGATCTACTCGCTCGACCCGGCGGCCGCCTACGATCAGGGCTCCTACGTGCCGGAGACCCAGATCTATCAGCATGTGCTGAATTTCGCTCCGGGACAAGCGGTTCCGCAGCCGGACGCGGCGGAGAAGTGCGGCTTCGCGCAGCCCGTCGTGTACACGTGCACGATCCGGTCCGGGCTGAAGTTCGCCAACGGTGACCCGCTGACCGCGCGCAGCGTGAAGTACTCGTTCGATCGGATGGTGAAGATCAACGATCCGAACGGCCCGGCCTCGTTGCTGGAGAACCTCGATCACACCGACGCCCCCGACGATCACACCGTCACGTTCACGCTCAAGGTCCCGAACGATCAGACCTTCCCGGCGATCCTGCCGACCCAGGCCGGTCCGATCGTGGACGAGAAGGTGTTCCCGGCCGACAAGACGCTGCCCGACGAGGACATCGTGAAGGGTAAAGCGTTCTCCGGCCAGTACGTCATCAGCAGTTACGACAAGAACAAACTCGTTCAGTACCGGGAGAATCCGGATTACAACGGGTTGCTCGGCAAGCCGAAGACCGCCACGATCTCGACGACGTACTACGCCGAGGCGTCGAATCTGAAACTGGACGTCCAGAACGGCGCGATCGATGTCGCCTACCGCAGCCTGACCCCGACCGACCTCGAGTCGCTGCGCGGCGACGACAAGGTGAAGGTGCTCAGCGGACCCGGTGGCGAACTGCGCTACATCGTGTTCAACCTGAACACCATGCCGGGCGGCACCCCGGATCAGAAACTGGCCGTGCGCAAGGCCGTCGCCTCCTCCGTCGATCGGGACGCGCTGGCGAGCGGTGTGTACAAGGGCCTGTTCAAGCCTGTGTACTCCTCGGTCCCACAGGGTTTCGTGGGCGCCACCGAACCGTTCAAGGAGATCTACGGCGCCAAGCCGAACAAGGATCAGGCCGCGAAATTCCTGGCCGACGCCAAGGTGCCCACCCCGGTACCGATCAACCTCCAGTACAACCCCGATCACTACGGCAGCTCCAGTTCGGAGGAGTACGCGGCGATCAAGGGCCAGCTCGAGGCGACCGGGTTGTTCAAGGTGAACCTGCAGTCCACCGAGTGGGTCAGCTACAACAAGGAACGCACCCAGGACGGCTACCCGGTGTTCCAGATGGGCTGGTTCCCGGACTATCCGGATCCGGACGACTACCTCACCCCGTTCTTCGGTCCGAACAACTTCCTGAAGAACCACTTTCAGGACCCGGGAGTGTCCGCGCAACTGTCCGCCGAGGTGACGGAGCCGGATGTGGAGAAGCGCAAGGCGATTCTGGCGCAGGTGCAGCACGATCTCGCGCAGAACTTCGTGTCGATGGTTCCACTGCTGTCCGGTGAGGCGATCGCGGTGGTCGGCAAGAACGTGTCCGGCGCCGAGC
Source organism: Nocardia aurantia (assembly GCF_009604425.1). Classification (GTDB taxonomy): domain Bacteria; phylum Actinomycetota; class Actinomycetes; order Mycobacteriales; family Mycobacteriaceae; genus Nocardia; species Nocardia aurantia. Next base: position 226,942 of record NZ_WEGI01000001.1, read on the forward strand.
AGACGCTGGATCTGTCCACGAAATTCCGTTACGGCGTCCTGAGCAAGTGACCGCCGAGGTGACCGCGCCGCCGCCGGCCGGACCGGATGCGGCGCCGAACCGGAACAGTCAGGGCCGCAGCGCATCTCGATACGGGATGCTGCTGCGGTACCTGGCCGTCCGGTTGTTGCTGATCGTGCCCACGGCGTGGATCCTGGTGACGGCCGTGTTCTTCCTGATGCGGGTGATCGGCGACCCGATCAGCGCCGCGATGGGCGGGCGGCTGCCACCGGAGCAGATCGCCGAACGCAAGCACGCCGCCGGCCTGGACCGGCCGATCCTGGCGCAGTACCGGGACTATCTGGTCCGCCTCCTGCACGGCGATTTCGGCCGCTCCCAGGACAATCGGGCGATCGGCACGGTCGTGGTCGACTACGGCGCGGCCACTCTGGAACTGGTGTTCTGGGCCCTGCTGGTGGCCTTCGCGATCGGCATACCGCTCGGCAGATACGCGGCGACACACCGTGATTCGGCTGCGGACCTGGGACTGCGACTGTTCGCGGTGCTGGTCTACGCGGCGCCCGTGTTCTTCGTCGGACTGCTGCTGAAGCTGGTGTTCGCGGTGAAACTGGGCTGGCTGCCGGTGGCGGGCCGCGCCGATACCGATGTGGAACTGGCCCTGCGGAACGTGTCACCGAAGACCAACATCCTGCTGATCGACGCGATCCTCTACGGCGACCCGGGTTACGTGCTGAACGTGCTGGAACACACTGTGCTGCCCGCGCTTTCGCTGGGCCTGCTCACCGGCGGAGTGTTCCTGCGGCTGGTCCGGATCAACCTGATCCAGACCCTGCGCACCGACTACGTCGACGCCGCGCGAGCCCGGGGCCTGTCCCGGCGCGTGGTCACCGGCCGGCACGCCTTCCGCAACGCGCTGATCCCCATCGTCACGGTGATGGGCATGTACATCGCCATGATGCTCGGCGGCGCGGTACTCACCGAGACCACCTTCGAATGGAAGGGGCTCGGCTACCAACTGGCCCAGTACCTGCAGGCGCGCGACTTCGTGGCGGTCCAGGGCATCGTGGCGTTCATCGCACTGGCGGTGGCCGTCGTGAGCTTCGTCGTCGACGTGATCGTCGCGCTGATCGACCCGAGGGTGAGGTTCTGATGACGGCACCGGAGGTGGTCACCGAACCGGCCACGACCCCGCTCGCCGCCGGACGCGGTGCGCCGGGCCTGCTCCGGCTGATCCGATCGACCGGCGGACCACAGCGCGCCGTCCTGATCGCCGGACTGGTGCTGGTCGGGCTGTTCGTGCTGCTCGCCCTGTTCGCGCCGCTGATCGCCCCGTACGGCTTCTCCCAGAGTTCTTCCGGGGGAGTCGATTTCGTACGGCAGCAGGCGCCGTCCGCGCACCACTGGTTCGGCACCTCGGTGCGCGGCGAGGATGTCCTGTCCCGCGTTGTCTTCGGCGCGCGCACGGCGTTGGTGGTCATCGCGATATCGCTGGTGCTGTCGATGTTCGTCGGTGTGCCACTGGGTTTGGTGTCCGGTTATATCGGCCGCCTGCCGGACCGTGTCCTGGTGCTGATCACCGACGCCATGTACGCGTTCCCGACCCTGCTGCTGGCCATCGTGGTGTCGATCGTGGTAGCGGGTGGCAATTCCAGCGGGGTGGGTGGCGTGCTGTCGGCGGCGGTGGCGATCACCGTGATCTTCGTACCCCAGTACTTCCGGGTGGTGCGCAACGCGACGGTGGCGGTCAAACAGGAACCGTTCGTCGACGCGGCCCGGGTCACCGGCGCCTCCACCACGCGAATCCTGTTCCGCCACATCCTCGCCAACGTGACCGGATCGCTGCCCGTCCTGATCACGCTCAACGGCGCCGAGGCCATCCTCACCCTGGCCGGCCTGGGCTTCCTCGGCTTCGGCATCGAACCCACCCAGGCTGCCGAATGGGGCTACGACCTGAACAAGGCCCTCTCCGACGTGTCCAACGGGATCTGGTGGACCGGCGTCTTCCCCGGCGCGGCAATCGTTCTCGTGGTCCTCGGGATGACCCTGGTCGGCGAGAGCCTCAACGAGGTGCTCAACCCCCTGCTGCGCACCCGCCGCCTCCCGGGCGCGGTGATCGCGCCGGATGCGCCGAGCACGACCGCTGCCGGACTCCCGTCAGAACACACTGGGCCGCAACATGATTCGGCCGCTCTTACGACCGGTGCCGCCGGCGAGGCGGAACTGTGAGTGCAATGGTGTCGCCAATGAAATTCGCTGAGCTGCAAAGGATCCGGCTCCAACGGCGACCGGCCCCCATCGAGAGGCGCGATCATGGCTGAGGTATCGGCCCAACTCACCGATGCGCGACCGGACCCGACTTTGACGGTGGCGGCCCTGTCGGTCTTTTTCGCCACCGACGCCGGACCGGTGACCGCGGTCGACGAGGTCTCGTTCGAGGTATACCCGGGTGAGGTGCTGGCGATCGTCGGCGAATCCGGATCCGGCAAGTCGGTCTGCGCCCGCACCGCGCTGGGACTGCTGCCCGGCACCGCCCGGGTGCGAGGCACGGTGCTGCTGGGCGACCGGCCTGTCACAACGATGTCCGAGAGGCAACTGACCGCCCTCCGGGGTGGCCGGATCGCGATGGTGTTCCAGGAACCGGGCGCGGCGCTGGACCCGCTGTTCACCGTCGGCTTCCAGATCATGGAGGCGATCCGCGCGCACGGCGGCGCCACTCGCTCTACGGCCCGAGCACGCGCGATCGAATTGCTGCGCACGGTCGGCCTCCCCGACCCGGAGCACCGGATCGACTTCTATCCACACCAACTGTCCGGCGGCCAGAAACAGCGCGTGATGATCGCGATCGCGATCGCCTGCGAACCCCAGGTCATCATCGCCGACGAGCCGACCACCGCGCTCGACGTCACCGTCCAGGCCGAAATCCTCGAACTGCTGCGAGATCTGCGCGACCGGATCGGCGCCGCGATCGTGCTCATCACCCACAACATGGGTGTGGTCGCCGACCTCGCCGACCGCGTGGTCGTGATGCGGCACGGCCGCGTCGTCGAAACCGCAACCGTGCACGACCTTTTCGCCGCACCCCGAGCGCAGTACACCCGCGACCTGCTCGCCGCGGTACCACGGATGCACACCGGCGCACCCGAAAGCGCGGCCACCCCACACCTTCCGTCCGCCCCTCCGGATGCCACGACAGGCACGGGTGCTGTCATCGACCTGTATCCGCCATCTCCGACAGCTGCGACGGTGCCCTCGATCCGCACCGGCGATCCCGCGAGTACTGCCGCCGAACAGCTTTCGGCAGAGGCGGCAGTGCTGGCTGTCGAGGATTTGGTGGTCGAATTCCCGGGGTCGTTCGGCCGCCGCCCGTTCCGCGCGGTGGACAGTGTCTCGTTGCACCTCGGACGCGGCGAAACCCTCGGCCTGGTGGGCGAATCCGGCTCGGGCAAGACCACCATCGGCCGATGCGTGGCGGCCCTGCAACGACCGACCGCCGGAACGATCCGGCTGCTCGGCACCGAGCTGACCGGCCTGTCCGAACGTCGGCTGCGGCCACTGCGCAAGCGACTGGGCTTCGTCTTCCAGGACCCGGCCACCTCCCTGAATCCGCGCCTGACCGTGGGCCGTTGTGTCGCCGAGCCGCTGATCGTGCACCGGGCCGCCAACGGTCCGGCCCTGCGGACGCGGGTCCGGCAACTGCTGGACGCGGTGCAACTTCCCGCCGGCACCGAGAACCGTTATCCCCACGAGCTGTCCGGCGGCCAGCGCCAGCGCGCCAGCCTGGCCCGCGCGCTCGTCCTGAACCCGGACCTGCTGATCGCGGACGAACCGACCAGTGCCCTGGACGTCTCGGTACAGGCCACCGTCCTGGAGCTGTTCGCCCAGCTACAAAGCGAATTCGGCTGGGCCTGCCTGTTCATCAGCCACGACCTCGCCGTCGTGGACCAGGTGGCCGAGCGAATCATGGTGCTGCGCAACGGTTCCGTGGTGGAACAAGGCTCGGCCGACGCGATCCTCCGCCATCCGGCCGAGGACTACACCCGTCGCCTGGTCGCTGCCGTCCCTGTTCCGGACCCGGTCGAACAACGCCGCCGCCGCACTGCCGCCGCCGAGAGTGCGAGCGAATAGGCAAGTATCGGTGAAATTCGGCTGCTGCCCGATGTCCGCCGGGCTGACCGGAGCTCGCGAGCGGGATCATCGATGGACGGGTCGTAGTTTTCGCGCTCGCATTATCGGTAAGGCTTGCGCCCGTGACGGATTCGGTCGTGGGCGAATGGTGCGGCTCAGGCGGTTCCGGGCACCCGCAGCACGCCGGAGATCAGCAGCATCAGGCATTGCTCGGCCTCCAGCCGGGCCGTGTCCGGATCCTCGGCGTGCGCGACGATCATCCCGGCCTCCATGACGGCGCTGAGGATCAGCTGCGCCAGCAGGGGTACCGGGGCCGGTGCGGCCAGACCGGCGTCGACGGCGCGTTGCAGGGCGTCGGTGATCATGCCGAGGCCGTACCGGGCCTCCAACTCGCGCCAGCGCTCCCAGCCGAGGACCGTCGGGCCGTCCATCATGGCGATCCGCACGGTTTCCGGCCGGCGGCTGACGTCCAGGAAGGTACTCAGCCCGGCGGCCATCGTGGCGAGCAGGTCGGCGGGGTCGGGCAGGGCGGCGATGGCGGTCGCGATCGCCGCCGTGTTCTCGGTCTCCAATTTCTCCAGCACCTCGATGAACAGCCCCTGTTTGTCGCCGTAGTGGTGGTGCAGCGCACCCCGGGTGACACCGGCCGCGGCCACGATCTCCTCGGCCGAGACACCCGCGTAGCCGCGCTCGGCGAACAGCCGGCGACCGGCGTCCTCGAGCGCGGCCCGGGTGGTACGGGAACGGTCCTCCTGGCTACGGCGCGGCATGTTGCCGAGTGAACTCCACGATCATCTCGGCGAGCAACTCCGGACGGTCCTCCGCGCTGAACGCGTAGGAATCGTCGATCCAGCGCAGTTCGGCCCGCGGCAGGTCCGCGGCCAGCCGTTTCGCGAATTCGGGCCCGAAGACCTTGTCCTCGCGGGCCCAGGCGAGCAGTACCGGGATGTCCACCTCGGCGAAGTGTTCGGCGGCGGCCAGCGTGTAGCGCTTGTGCACACCGCGGAGCATGCGGCGCAGGTCGGCCCGGATGGCCGCGGACCGCCGGGTCGGCAGTAGATACGAGTCGGCGACCTCGGGAGGAATCGGGCGCTTGGTCATCAGGCCGAGCGCGATCGGCAGGCGCTGCGCGGGCCGGAAACGCATGAGCTCGGCCATGACTCGCAGTACCCCGGGTACGGCGGCCAACTGCGGCAGCGCCGTGAACGGCTGCGGGAAGAACTTGTCGTAGGCGTCGCAATCGGTCAGCACGACGCGTGCGATCCGGTCGCGGTTGCGCGTCAGCAGGATCTGGGTGATCGCCCCGCCGGTGTCGTTGGCCACCAGCGTGACGTCGCGCAGATCGAGCACGGACAGGAAATCGGCGATCAGATCGGCCAGCCCGGTGGGGGAGAGGTCGGCGTCCGGAACGGGCACGGAATGTGCGCCCAGCGGCCAGTCGGGCACCAGGCAGCGGTGCCCGATGGCGGCCACCGGCGGGACGACCCCGCGCCAGAGGTCGGCGTTGACGAGCAGGCCGTGGACGAAGACGACAGGCGCACCGGCGCCGACGTCGTGATAGCGGATGTGCCCGCCGGGCAGTGCGACATCGTAGAGCGGGCCGAGAGCGGTGCTGTTACCCATGTCGGGCCTCCGATGATCGGGGATCGGTCACCGTCGACAATTACATACATACCGTATGTACGTCAATGGTGTACCGGGTCGTGACCGTGCGGATGCGGTTCTTCCGCGGATTTGTCAAGCGGAGAACTCGAGACCGGTGCGGTCCCGTTATCTGATTCCGGTAGCGTGTTCAGGCATCTATCCGCCGATTCGGTTTGGAGCTTTCCCCGACAATGACTGAGCAGACCCCGAGTGGAGCCGGTGCTGCCTCCTACGCCGCCGCCGGCGTCGACATCGAGGCCGGCGACCGCGCAGTCGAGCTGTTCGCACCGCTGGCGAAGAAGGCGAGCCGGCCGGAGGTGCAGGGCGGTCTCGGCGGATTCGCCGGCCTGTTCGCGCTCAAGGGCGGCTACCGTGAGCCGCTGATCGCGGCCTCCACCGACGGGGTGGGCACCAAGCTCGCGGTGGCGCAGGCCCTGGACAAGCACGACACGGTCGGCCTCGATCTGGTCGCCATGGTGGTGGACGATCTGGTGGTGTGCGGCGCCGAGCCGTTGTTCCTGCAGGACTACATCGCCGTCGGCAAGGTCGTGCCGGAGCGGGTCGCGAGCATCGTCTCGGGCATCGCCGAGGGCTGCGTCCGGGCCGGGTGCGCGCTGCTGGGTGGCGAGACGGCCGAACATCCCGGTCTGATGGGCCACGACGACTACGACATCTCCGCCACCGGCGTCGGGGTCGTGGAGGCCGACGCCGTGCTGGGCCCGGAACGGGTGCGGCCCGGCGACGTGGTCATCGCGATGGGCTCGTCGGGCCTGCACTCCAACGGCTACAGCCTGGCCCGCCGGGTGCTGCTGGAGATCGATCACATGTCGCTGACCGGTCATGTGGAGGAGTTCGGCCGCACCCTCGGCGAGGAACTGCTGGAGCCGACCCGGATCTACGCCAAGGACTGCCTGGCGCTGGTCGCGGAGACCGAGGTGCGCACCTTCGCCCATGTCACCGGCGGCGGGCTGGCCGGCAATCTGGCCCGGGTGCTGCCCCCCGGCATGGTCGCGGAACTCGATCGCGACACCTGGAATCCGGCGCCGGTGTTCAAGTTGATCGCCCAGCGCGGCCGGGTCGAGCGGGTCGAGATGGAGAAGACGTTCAACATGGGCGTCGGCATGGTGGCCGTCGTGGCGCCCGAGGACGCCGATCGCGCCCTGGCCATCCTGACCGCCCGGCACATCGACTGCTGGGCCCTGGGTTCGGTGAAGAAGGCCAAGGATCAGGACGCCGACCGGGTGACGCTGCGCGGCGAGCATCCGAGGTTCTGATTCGGCCGAATCATCCTGTTCGACAACGAAAACCCGCTTCCGGCGATTCGGAAGCGGGTTTTCGTTTCACGGCGATCGATCGGCCGTGATTCGAATCGAACAGTAAAGAGCACCGACGTCCCGACCACGATCATCGGGATATCGGTGCTTGTCGCAAGCCTGGTGGTGGGAACCAGTAGACCGGTGCGCGGGGCCTCACATCGACGTGCAAAGGGGAAGGCTCCTGAGGCCTCCCCCTTCGTGCGTCGAATCCGAGTCAGCGGCGCCAGTCGTCGTAGTCTTCGTCTTCCTCCCAGCGCGACCGCGGAACATCCGCGTCGTGCTCGTCGGAAAGCACACCACTGCGCTGCGAGTCGTGGGAATGTCCCAACAGGTCGTGGGGACCTCCCGACAACTCGCGCTGAAGGCTGGCGAAGTCGGTCGACGGCGAGCTGTACTTCAGCTCGCGTGCGACCTTGGTCTGCTTTGCCTTAGCCCGGCCACGGCCCATGGCTGACCCCCTCGCGTCACTGCGGGGCGGCCTGGGGTGGTTGGCGGCCCCGTTCGAATTAATACTCTTCCTGACAGACACTCTAGCGTGTGTGCGGCGGTCGCGCTTCCAGGAGTGGCGGAAGACGCCCGAACCGGGAGAGTTTGCCCGGTTGTCGCCTGTGGAAAACCCGGTTACAGCAGACCCGGAACCGCCCGAACCACGCCCACCCGGGCGCCGCCGCCGAGCACCGGCGGGGCCGCCAGCTCGGCATGGGTCTCGGTCCAGGACACCCCCATACGGTGCAGAATCGCCTGCGTCAGTGGCATTCGCGCCCGGTCGTGACCGTCGTCGATCTTGTAGGCGAAGGCCCGGCCGTCCGGTAGCGCACCGGCGTGCACCCCGTCGGCGCCGATCTTGCACAGCAGCCCCGGAGTTGCCCGCATGGTCAGCAGATCCGGACCGCCCGTGCCGGAAATCACTCGCGGATGCGCGCGGACGGCGTCCGCGACCCGGCGTTCCGGCGAATCCGGTGCCGCCGTCACGATTTCGGCGTAGGCGCGGGCGAGATTGGTCAGCGAGACCGGCACGATGGGCAGGCCGCAACCATCGATGCCGAGGTCGGTCTCCGGCTCGCCGGTCAGGTCGGCGATCGTCGCGGTCACGGCCTGCTGCAGCGGATGCGCCGGATCCGGATATCCGGTGGTCGGCCACCCGTTGATCACGCAGGTCGCGAGCATGGCGGCATGTTTGCCCGAGCAGTTCATGTAGATGCTGCGGGCGGCGTCGGCCGGATCGTGGCCGGCCAGTGCCTCGGCGCGAGCCCGTTCCGCGTAGGGCAGATCCGGCGGGCAGGCGAGTTGCGCCTCGGTCAGGCCGAAGCGGTCGAGCAGCCGCCGGACCAGCGCGATGTGGTCGGGCTCGCCGAAGTGCGAGGCCGTCGCGATCGCCGTCTCGGCATCGTCGATCGGCTCGAAACCGTTGCGCAGCAAGGTGATCGCCTGCATCGGCTTGTTGGTCGAGCGGGGGTAGATCGGCAGGTGTACCTCGCCGAGCTCGACGACCGGCTCCCGGTCCGGGCCCAGGATCACCAGCGAGCCGCGGTGCACGCATTCGCGGAATCCGGATCGGACCACCTCGACCAATTCGACGCTCACGCGGTGCCTTCCGCGGCGGTCGCCGAATCACGTTGTCGCGCACGGTTGTTCGCGGCCTCCGCGCGCCGGGCGTGCCGGTCCACCTGCATCCGGACGTCGTCGGACACGGTCGGTTCCGCGGTCAGCAGCAACCGCAGCCGGTCCGGGTCGGCGCCGGTGAACAGGTCGCGCACCGTAACCCCATGTGCCGGAACATGATCCACTCGGACCTCGTCGCCCGCCCCGATGGCGCCCTCGGTGCGCACCCGCAGATAGGCGCCGGTGTTCGCGCGCAGGGCGAAGCGTTTGACCCAGTGCTGCTCGCCCGCCCAGTGCTGGAAGGTCGAACACGGCACCCGAGGCGCCGACACCTCGAGGACCGCGTCGCCGATCAGCCAGCGTTCCCCGATGACCGCGTCGCTGACCGGCAGGCCGGTGATGCGCAGATTCTCGCCGAACCAGCCGGCCGGCAACGGGCGGCCGAGCTCCCGGCTCCAGGTCTCGGCATCCTCCTCGGCGTAGGCGTACACCGCCTGATGGACGCCGCCGTGGTCCTTGGTGTTGCAGACATGGTCGCCGTCGAGGCCGAGCGCGCGGGCGGGGATCCGGCCGGTGACCGGCCGCTTGTCGATGGCGGTGCGGCCGACCCGGCCGATGGTGTGCGGCAGTTCGACATCGGCGTGCACGACACAGACGGCGAGCACCCGGCCGAGGGCGCTCATCGGCCGCGAAGCCGTTCCACGGCCTGCCGGCCCGCCTGCGGTTCGTCGTCGGCGAGTACCGAGTCGGGGTCGATCGCCGCCGCCATCGGGCCCGCGAGCAGCTGGGTGTCGGCGGGCACCGTGCGCTTGACCAGGGCCAGGGCGATCGGGCCCAGCTCATGGTGGTCGATCACCGTGCCGAGGCGGCCGACCGCGCGGCCGCCCGCGGTGACCGGGTCACCGGCCGCCGGGCGTTCGTCGGCGGATCCGTCCAGGTGCAGCAGGACCAGGTGCCGCGGCGGTTTGCCCAGGTTCTGTACCCGGGCCACGGTCTCCTGGCCCCGGTAGCAGCCCTTGTTCAGGTGTACGGCACCGCGTTCGGCGATGTCGCCGATCCAGCGGGCCTCGTGCGGGATGGTCCGGTCGTCGGTGTCGATCCCGATGCGCGGCCGCAGCGCCGCCACCCGCAGCGCCTCGTAGGTCCACAGTCCGGCCGGTTCCGCGCCGGCGGCGGTCAGCCGCGACCACCAGCCGGCGAGTTCGGCGCGCGGGACGATCAGATCGTAGGAATCCTCGGTGGGCCAGGGCATCCGGCGCAGGAAGCCGTCGTGATCGCCCAGCCGCACCGCGCCGTAGACGTCGGGCAGGGCCTCCACACCCAGAACGTCGGCGAGATCGGGAACCCGCGGGCCCAGCAGGCTCAGCATCGCGTGGCCGGGGGCCGCCTCCGGCTGCGCGTCGGCCCAGAACACCATCTTGCGCAGGAAGTCCAGCAGTTCCTGACCGCGTTCACCCTCGGTGTCGATCCACACCCGGCCACCGAGGTCGGTGAGGACGAAGTGGTTCAGCACCCGGCCGTTGAGGTCGAGGTCGAGATTCTCGGCGGACCGCCCGTCCGCGAGGTCGGCGACGGCCTGGCTGGAGATGGTGTGCAGCCAGGACAGCCGCTCGCGGCCGGTGATGGTGAGCACGAACCGGTGCGACCGGTCCACGATCGCCACCCGCTGCGCGGCGGCGCGCTGTTCACCGAACGGATCGCCGTAATGCCAGGCCACCGCCGCATCGGGTGAGCCGGGCGGACCGGCGACGGCTCCCGGTTCCTGCAGCAGTGGGCTGGACGGAAGAACGTCGGTCACAGTAACCACTGTATGGGAAACCTCGAACTTCGGCCGGGCCGCCTCCGCCGAGGTCGGGACCGTCCTGGCACATTGCTTGACACAGAGTGGGTTTCGGTGGCCGAAATGTGTACCGAAGGTTCGGTAGCCCGTCGCGGAACGACCTGTTGGCCTAGGCTTCCACGCATGGTGGATCGAGTTCTGGTGACTCTCGATGGCACGATCAGAGACCTGAACGAGCCGTTGCTGTATGCGGACGATATCGGGCTGCTGCGCGGCGACGGCATCTTCGAGACAGTGCTGCTACGCGACGGCAAGGCGTGCGCGCTCGAATTACATTTGGCTCGTTTGCGCCGTTCCGCGGAGGCGCTCGAGCTGCCGGAGCCCGATCTGGGGCGCTGGCGGCGGGCCGTCGAGATCGCGGCGAAGGAATGGGGCAGCGAGCGCGAGGGCACCCTGCGCATGGTGTTCACCCGCGGCCGCGACACCGACCCGCGACCGGGGCGCGACGCCGGCACCTCCTACGTACTCGTGGTCCCTGTGCCCGAACGCGTGAACAAGGCTCGCGCCGAAGGGATTTCGGTGATCACCCTGGCGCGCGGCACCTCGATCGAACTCGCACCCACCGCGCCCTGGCTGCTGCTCGGCGCCAAGACCCTCTCCTACGCCGCCAACATGGCCGCGCTGCGCTTCGCCGCCCGCAACCATGCCGACGACGTCATCTTCACCAGTCCGGAGCATCGGGTGCTGGAGGGTCCGCGGTCCACCGTGGTCATCCAGCGTGACGACAAGCTGATCACCCCGCCGGTGCGCAACGGCGTGCTGCCCGGGATCACCCAGCGGGCGCTGTACGCGGAGGCCGGGAAGGCGGGCTGGGACTGCCGCTACGAGCCGTGCTTCGTCGCCGACCTCATCACCGCCGACAGCGTGTGGCTGCTGTCCAGCGTCACCCTCGCCGCGCGGGTCTCCTCCCTGGACGGCCTGCGCATGTCGGCGCCGGAGCGGGCCGCGGAGATCCCGGAACTGGTCGATCGCGGGATCTCCCGCCTCTGGAGCCTCACCGACTGGAAGTGAGTCCGGTCCCGCTCCGGAAGTTCACCGGAGTGTCGTGATCCAGGACTCGTTGTGCCGCGGCCGAACCTGCGTAGCCTTTACTACGACACGTCGTAGTACGGCAGGAGGCCGCATGAATGTCGTCGATGTCGCGCGCTGGCAGTTCGGGATCACGACCGTCTATCACTTCATCTTCGTGCCGCTGACGATCGGGCTGGCCGGTCTGATCGCCGTCATGGAAACGGTGTGGGTGGCGACCGGCAACGACGCCTGGGTGCGCCTGACCAAATTCTTCGGGAAACTGTTCCTGATCAACTTCGCCATCGGTGTCGCGACCGGCATCGTGCAGGAATTCCAGTTCGGGATGGCCTGGAGCGAGTATTCGCGATTCGTCGGCGACGTGTTCGGAGCGCCGCTGGCGATGGAGGCGCTGGTCGCGTTCTTCCTGGAGTCCACCTTCCTCGGATTGTGGCTGTTCGGCTGGACCCGGTTGCCGAAACTCGTTCACCTGGGCTGCATCTGGCTGGTGGCGATCGGCACCGCCGCGTCCGCGTACTTCATCGTCGCGGCGAACTCGTTCATGCAGCATCCGGTCGGCGCCGAGTACAACCCGGCGACCGGCCGCGCGGAACTGCACAGCATCGCGAAGGTGCTGACGAATCCGACCACGCTCGCCGCCTATCCGCACATCGTCGCCGGCGCCTACATCGTCGCGGGATCCTTCGTCGCCGCGATCGCGATCTGGTGGCTCGGGCGGGAGGCGCGGGCCGGTCGCGGCGAGGCCGCGAACGCGATGTGGCGGCCGGCCGTCTGGCTCGGCGTCTGGGTGGTGATCGTCTCGGCGGTCGTGTTGTTCTTCACCGGCGACCAGCAGGGCAAACTGATGTTCCAGCAGCAGCCGATGAAGATGGCGTCGGCGGAATCGTTGTGCCACACCCAGACCGACCCGGACTTCTCGGTGCTGACCATCGGCACCCACAACAACTGCGACAGCGTCACACATCTGATCGAGGTGCCGTATGTGCTGCCCTATCTGGCCGAGAGCAAATTCTCCGGAGTGCGGCTCGAGGGCGTGAAGGATCTGCAGGCCGCCTACAACCAGAAGTTCGGCCCCGGTGACTACCGCCCCAACCTGTTCGTCACCTACTGGAGTTTCCGGGCCATGATCGGCTTCCTGGCCGGTCCGGCGCTGCTGGTGCTGGCGGCGTTCTGGACGCTGTGGCGTGGCCGGATGCCGCGGCAGCGCTGGTGGCCGTGGCTGGGCGCGTTCGCGGTGGTGACGCCGTTCCTCGCCAACAGCGCGGGCTGGGTGTTCACCGAGATGGGCCGGCAGCCCTGGGTGGTGGCGCCCAACCCGACCGGCGACGCGCACATCCGGATGACGGTCCAGCAGGGCGTCTCCGGACTGTCCGCCGGCACCGTGCTCACCTCGCTGATCGTCTTCACCCTGTTGTACGGCGCGCTCGCGGTGGTGTGGTTCTACCTGATGCGCCGCTACGCGTACGCCGGACCGGAACCCGCGAAGGCCGTCGCCGAGGCCGAGGCCGACGCGAATGAAGTTGCCGTCGAGAAGCTTTCGTTCGCTTACTGAGGAGCCTGCCATGAGTCTGCCGGAATTCTGGTTCTTGCTGATCGGGGTCCTGTTCACCGGTTATTTCGTGCTGGAGGGCTTCGACTTCGGCGTCGGCATGCTGATGCCGATCCTGGGCCGCGGCGACGACACCCGCCGCCGCGCGCTGCTCAACACCATCGGCCCGGTTTGGGACGGCAACGAGGTGTGGCTGCTGACCGCCGGCGGCGCGATGTTCGCGGCCTTCCCGGAGTGGTACGCGAGCCTGTTCTCCGGGATGTACCCGGCGCTGCTGCTGATCCTGGTGGCGCTGATCGTGCGGGCCTGTGCGATCGAATACCGCGGCAAGATCGACGATCCGCGCTGGCGGGTCTGGTGTGATGCCGCGATCGGATTCGGTTCCTGGGTGCCCGCGATCGCCTGGGGCCTGGCGTTCGCGAACATCGTGCACGGGGTGCGGCTGAACGCGCATCGGCAGATGGAGGGCGGTCTGCCGCACCTGCTCGGCCCCTACGCGCTGCTCGGCGCGCTGACCACCGCGCTGCTGTTCGCCCTGCACGGCGCCGTCTTCATCGGGCTGAAAACCGGTGGGGAGATTCGGGATTCGGCCGACCGCACCGCCCGGGTACTGCTGCTGCCGACCGCCGTCGTGGTCGCCGTGTTCGGCGTCTGGACACAGCTGTCCTATGGCAAGGGCTGGACCTGGGCGCCGCTCGGCGTCGCGGTGGCCGGTCTGCTGCTCGCGGGTGCCGCGGTGCTGGTCCGCCGTGACGGCTGGGCATTCACCGGCACCGCCGTCACCATCGTGGCCGCGGTGACGTTGTTGTTCGGCGTGTTGTTCCCGCACGTCCTGCCCTCGACCCTCGACCCGGCCTACGGGCTGACCGTCGACGGCCGTGTGATCGACGGCCACGCCACCGTCGCCGCCTCCTCGACGCACTACACGCTGATGGTGATGAGCTGGGTCGCGGTGGTCATGACCCCGGTGGTGCTGATCTACCAGGGCTGGACGTACTGGGTCTTCCGCAAGCGGATCACCCTCGACCAGATCCCCGCGCCGACCGGCCTGCCGCTCGAGCCGGTCGCCTACGGCCGGCACGCCAAGGCCGCCGAGGCGTAGTCCGATGGCCGCACCCGTCGATCCGCGCCTGTGGCGGTACGCCCGCTCGGCCCGCCGCTATCTCGTTGCCGCCGTGGCACTCTCGCTGGTGACCACGGCGGGCATCGTGGTCGCGGCGGTCGCCCTGGCGGAGGTGCTCGCGGGCGTGATCACCGATCCGAGCCGCCGCGACATCGCCTCCTGGAACGCCGCGCTGACCGTCCTCGCCGGCGCGGTGCTGTGCCGGACCGTCGCGACGTGGTGGCAGGCCCGGCTGGCCCACCGCGCGGGCGCCCGGGTGGTCGCCGAACTGGAGACCGCCGTCCTCGCCGCCGCCGCCGAACTCCCACCCCGCGAACTGGATTCGCGCCGAACCGAATCGGCCGTGGTGGTGGCCGACGGATTGTCCGGCCTGCGACCGTATTTCAGCGGCTACCTCCCCGCCCTGCTGCTCGCGGTGCTGGTTCCCCCGAGCGTGCTGACGGTGATCCTGCTCCACGACCCGGTGTCCGGTGCCGTCATCGCGATCACCCTTCCCCTGATCCCGATCTTCATGATCCTGATCGGCCGGATGACCCAGGGCCGCTCCGCCGCGACCCTGGCGGCGGCCACCCGCCTCTCCGGCCAACTGCTCGATCTGTTCGCGGGCCTGCCGACACTACGGGCCCTCGGCCGCGAAACAGTCTGCGCCGCGGAAGGTCCGGCTCCCGCTGCGCGGCGCGCTCGGCGGCACATCGATCGCGAGGTCGCCGGCACGGCAGCCGCGGACCGTACCTGCGAGCACGAAGTTATCGGTGCGGCAGCGGATTCGGCTCTCGCGCCACGGCGAGCCGATTTCGGCGGCGTCGGCGCCTCGGCGGCTACCACTGCCGTGCCGGGACGCGACGGAGGCAACGCCGGGTGTGCAGCCGTCGACGCGGTATCGGATCGGGCTGTCGTGCCGGGGCCGGGCAGTGGCGCCGAAGGTGAAACGGTGCGTCCGGCAGCGGGTCGCGGTGCTGTGCCGCGGGATTCCGGTGGCGGCACCGGCCGCGAAACTGTCGATGTGACAATGGTTCTCGCATCCGAGCAGCAGGGTTCCGATGGCGCGGACATCGGAGTGCCGGCGGTTTCCGCACGGACGATGCGGCACCGGGTGTACGAACTCGGCGCCGCGCTGCGGGAGCGCACGATGGCGGCGCTGCGGGTGGCGTTCCTGTCCTCGATGGTGCTGGAATTGCTGGCGACGCTGTGCGTCGCGCTGGTGGCGGTCTCGATCGGTATGCGCCTGGTCTACGGGCACATGAGCCTGTACGCCGGACTGCTCGCCCTGATCCTGGCTCCCGAGGTCTATCTGCCGCTGCGCGCCGTCGGTGAACGCTTCCATGCCGCGCAGGACGGAATGGCCGCCGCCGACAAGGCTTTCGGGCTGCTCGAGAATCCGGCTCGGATGGTCCCGGGTGATCGGCGGTTCGAGGAGCCGCATCCGATCATCGACATCCGTGATCTGTCGGTGGCCGCCCGCGACGGGCTGGCTCCCGCCGCGCTGTCGGCGGTGCTTCGGCCCGGCACGGTGACCGTGTTCACCGGCCCGAACGGTTGCGGTAAATCGACTGCGCTGCAAGCGATCCTGGGGCTGACGACTCCGTCCGGCGGCCGAGTGCTGGTGGCCGGTACCCCGGTCGCCGAGCTGGATCCGGAGCACTGGTGGCAACATCTCGCCTGGCTCCCGCAGCGTCCGGTACTGCTGCCCGGCACTCTGCGCGAGAATCTCGACCTGCTCGGTACCCGGGCCTTCACCGCGATACCCGAATCCGAGCTGCATATTGCCTGCGCGGCAACGGGTTTCGATGACGTGCTGCGCGAACTGCCCGACGGCTGGGACACGGTCGTGGGTGCCGGGGGCACCGGCCTCTCGCTGGGGCAGCGGCAGCGGCTGGCGCTCACCCGAATCCTGTTGGCGGAGCGTCCGATCCTGCTGCTCGACGAGCCGACCGCCCATCTCGACGACGTCGCCGAGGCCCGGGTTCTCGCCGCTCTCGTCGCTCGCGCTCGCGCCGGTGCGACCGTTGTCCTGGTCGGCCACCGTCCGGCGGTGCTCGCCGCCGCGGACGAGGTGATCACCGTCTTCTCCACGGCGACGGCGCGCTCGCCGTGGCGGCAGTCGGCGGACGTGATCGGATGAGCGGGTATGCGACCCTTCGGATCGGGGTCATCGCCGGTGTGGCGGGCGGCGATCGTGTGTGCCGGTCGGCCGCATCGCATCCGGAAGCCGGTTCCGCGGGGCGTGGGTGCCCGGAGGCGTTCGGTGCGGTGGAGTTCGCCGGAGCCTCGGAGACCGGGACCTCGCTGCGGCCATCGGTACATCGGAGGAGGCGGTAGTCGATGTCGTTGCTACTGAACGATTTCCGTCGGATGCGGGAACTGGCCGGGTTGCCGTGGTGGCGGGTCGGTGTGTCGGTGCTGTGGGGCGTGCTGGCGCTCGGGAGCGGGCTCGGGCTGGCCGGGCTGGCGGCGTGGCTGATCGCGCGGGCGTGGGAGATGCCGCACGTGCTGGAGCTCAGCGTGGCGGTGGTGATCGTGCGGGCACTGGGGATCTCGCGGGGGGTGTGCCGGTACGTGGAGCGGCTGGCGACCCACGATGCCGCACTGCGGGCGATGACCCGGGCCCGGGCGGGGGTGTACTCGGCGCTGGCGGCGGCGGACGTCTGGAGTCTGCGGCGCGGCCGGGCCGAGGACGATCCGACGCGGTTGCGGCGCGGCGATCTGCTCACCCGGATCGGGCGTGACATCGACGATCTGGGGGCGGTGGTGGTGCGGGCGCTCGTGCCGATCGCGGTGGCGCTCGTGCTGTCGGTCGCCGCGGTGATGACGCTGGCGACCATCTCGCTCGCCGCGGCCGGGGTGCTCGCGGCTGCGCTGGTCGTGGCGGGAGTGGTCGCGCCCTGGTTGTCGGCGCGGGCGGCACGGGAGGCGGAGACGGCGGTTCGTGCGGATCGGATCGCGTTCACCACGGCGGCGGTGACCGTCCTCGATCACGCGCCCGAACTACGGGTGGCGGGCCGGCTCGGCGACGCGCTGGGGGATGCGGCCGGATCCGCCGCGCGTGCGGTGGCGGCCGAGGATCGGGCGGCCGCGCGTGGCGCGTGGGCCGCCGCGGCGTTGCCGTTGTCGATCGGGGCGAGCGTACTGGGTGCGTTGCTGATCGGAATCATGTTGTACGGCAGTGGTTCCGGTGCTCCGTCGGGTCCGTTGCAGCCGGCGCCGGCGGGTGGGATCACACCGATGGCCCTCGCGGTGCTGGTGCTGTTGCCGCTGTCGGCGTTCGAGGCGGTGGCGGTGCTTCCCGCCGCGGCGCAGGCGATCACGCACGGCCGGGCCGCGATCCGGCGGATCGCGACTGCCGAACGGGTTCGGAACACTGTGTCGCCCAGGGGTTTACCGCCACTGCCCGCCGGCCGGCGGATCGTGGTGGTGGGGCCGAGCGGGGCGGGCAAGACCACCTTGCTGATGAGCTGGGCGGGCCTGTTCGATGTGCCCCGGCCGGGTGTCACCTTCTTCGCGGAGGACGCGCATCTGTTCGGCACCACGGTGCTGGAGAATCTGCGGGTCGCGCGTGGCGATCTGACGCCCGAGGCCGCCGAGGCCGCGTTGCGGGCGGTCGGTGCCGGGCCCTGGCTGGACGGGCTGCCCGACGGTCTCGACACCGAACTGGTCGGAGGTGCGGCCGCGGTGTCCGGCGGCCAGCGGCGGCGCATCCTGCTGGCCCGCGCGCTGGTAGCTCCGGCACGGGTACTGCTGTTGGACGAGCCGACCGAACATCTGGAAGCCGCTGCCGGAGCGGATCTGCTGCGCGCGCTGCTGGACGAGACCAGCGGGCTGGTCGAACCGGATCGCACTGTCGTGGTGGTCACCCACCGGCTGCCCCCGGACCATCGCGCCGGCACCGTCGTGGAGGTGGCTCCGGGCGGGTCGGTGATCATCCGATCCGATTCCGGCGAAAGCGCTCCGACCTGCGGTTCCGCGCTCCGCGAAAATGCGTTGCCGATCCGTTGAGCGCGGACTACCTTGATCTTTACACGGGAAAGGAGGTGGTTCCGAGAATGAGTAATTCCAGGACACGTGAGGTGGCTGCCGGCTAGGCGTCACCGCTGCGAAGACGGATTCCGTTCGCGCGAACGCCGAACCAAATCCAAGGCAGTCACCCGGCCCCCGAGCCCCCGATTGGTCCGATCGGGATCGTGCGAGGTTTCACCTCCACGGTACGGCTCGGGGGCTGTTCCCTGTTCAGGGCCGGTCAGGGTGGGCTGTCATGCTCGCGCCGTGATCGGTCGAATTCGGTTGTCGCTCAGCCGATATAGCGTTGCAGGCGGGCCGACAGGCGAGGTTCGAGGGCGCCGTCGGCGACCACCCGTTCCTCGACGTAGCCCAGGTCGCCGCCCTCGACGATGCCGTAGAGGCGCTTCGCGCCGCCCACCACCGCGCCGGACTGGCTGCGGATCACGACATCGGTCGCCAGCTCCCAGGAGGACTGGGTGAGCGCCTGGCCGTAGAACAGTTCGACGATGCCGGAGCTGTGCGTGAGCAGCAGTTCGATCACCTCGTCGTCGCCGTCGATGCCGACTCGCCAGAAGCCGCTCTCGCGCAGATCGGGGCCGCCGTAGGTGCCGTCGGCGTCGAGCACCCAGGAGCGGGAGTTCCAGGTCAGATAGTCGCCGCCGTCGTGCGACACGATGATCTGCTGACCGAAGTGATAGTCGCCGCGCTCGGGATCGTTGCCCTCGCCCTCACCGCGCCACACGCCGACCAACGGGAGCAGCGCGAGCATGGCCGAACTCAGGTCCGGGCCCAGGCGCAGGTTGGCCGTATCGTCGGGCAGCGGCAGATCCGGGAGCTGCGGAATGTTGCGGATCCCGGTGGATTTGGCGCGATCGGCGGCCTCGGCGACGGCCTGGTCGCCACTGCGGCGGGCCGCATCATCGGCGCTGCGGCGGGCCGCATCGTCGTCCGCGGGTTTCGGCGCCGTCCCGTTCGTCGCTACATCCTCGACGTGCTCGCGCGCCGAGTCGCTCACGACTCGGTGAACAGCCGGTAGAGGACGTACAGACCGAACCATGCGATCAGCACGGAAACGAGGACCAGCAGAATCTCGAAGGCAAGGACCACGTCGGGTAGTTTAGCCGCCCCCGCCCCGGGCATGCGAACGGCCCCGGGAAAATCTCCCGGGGCCGTTCCCATGGTTGCCGAACGGAAAGCGGCGACCTACTTGGCGACGGAGACGTCCACGTTGTGGATGCCCGCGCCCTCGGGCTTCACCTGCGCCGTGCCGTTGCCGGCCGACGACAGCGCCCGGATGGTCCAGGTGCCGGGGGCGGCGAAGAAACGGAAATCACCGGTGCCGGAGGCGACGACCTCCGCGGTGAACTCGTCGCTGGAATCCAGCAGACGGACGAACGCGCCGCCGACGGGATTACCCTCGGCGTCCAGGACACGGCCGGTGATGACCGTCTCCTTCTCGGTGTCGACATTCGCGGGCAGGGTCTGGCCCTGGGTAGGTGCTGCACACATGTCTATTACGCTCCCAACTCGATCGGTGCACCGACGAGGGAGCCGTACTCGGTCCAGCTCCCGTCGTAATTCTTGACGTTCTTGTGGCCCAACAGCTCCTGCAGCACGAACCAGGTGTGCGAGGAGCGCTCACCGATGCGGCAGTAGGCGATGGTCTCCTTCTCGCCGTCCAGACCGGCCTCGGCGTAGATGTCGGCCAGCTCCGCATCCGACTTGAAGGTACCGTCCTCGTTCGCGGCCTTGCTCCACGGCACGTTGATCGCGCTGGGGACGTGGCCCGGACGCTGGCTCTGCTCCTGCGGCAGGTGCGCGGGAGCCAGGATCTTGCCGGAGAACTCGTCGGGCGAACGCACGTCGACCAGGTTCTTGGTGCCGATGGCGGCGATGACCTCGTCGCGGAAGGCACGGATGGACAGGTCCTGCTCGGCCGCCTTGTAGCTGGTGGCGGGCCGGTTCACGCCGTCCTGGGACAGCGGGCGGCCGTCGAGCTCCCACTTCTTGCGGCCGCCGTCGAGCAGCTTGACGTTCTGGTGGCCGTACAGCTTGAAGTACCAGTAGGCGTAGGCGGCGAACCAGTTGTTGTTGCCGCCGTACAGGACCACGGTGTCGTCGTTGCCGATCCCGCGGGCCGACAGCAGATCGGAGAACTGCTCCCGGTTCACGAAGTCACGACGGATCTGGTCCTGCAGATCCTTCTTCCAGTCGAGCCGGACGGCGCCCTCGATGTGGCCCGTGTCGTAGGCGGAGGTGTCCTCGTCGACCTCGACGATGACGACGCCGGGGGCGTTGAGGTTCTCTTCGACCCAGTCTGCGGAGACCAGGACATCGGAGCGAGCCATGTTGTTCCTTTCAGAGTGACTTGCCAGAAGGCTAGGCAGGGTTATCGCTCGCAGCGGGGAGTACCCGCACCGCGAGGGGATACAGCATGCAGCCCAGGCAGATGCCGAAGGCCGCGTTGAGAAACGCCGCGAACAGGGCGAACGCGGTGAAGATCGCGCCGAAGACGACGCTGCCCGCGACGAACCCGACAAAGCCGAGCACCGCGAAGATCAGACCGACCAGCTGGGCGAACCGCAGCGGCGGCACCGGCTCGGTCTCCGTGACCGGCCGCAGCCGCGGCGCGATCAGGGCATAGAGCCGGCCGTAGGGGCTGCGCCGCGGGCCCAGGAGCGCGCCGAGCGCGAACACCACCGCCTGCAGGCCGAGCAGCACGGCGGCCACCCCCGGACCGAAGGCCGCCGCGATCAGGACCACCACCAGCACGGCCGTGGTCACCCAGGCGGCGAAGCGAGGACCGCGCACGTCGACCTGCCCGGCGGGCGGTAACGGCCGATCGGTGGCGAGAATGTTTTCGTCGGACATGGTGCAAGCTCCTGCGCTGGGAAGGCGGCCAATTTTCTCCGGATACCGGGCGGTGCCGGTTCGGTACGCGATTCGTACACACGGCGAAGAACAGAACCGGTCGGCAACAGGGGGTTGACGAAGGGCCGACCGGCTAGCGGCACAGGCAGCAACAGCCGCCGAGGCGGCACAGATCAACTGTGCGGCGTCGGGTGAGCATCAGCTCTCGGCGGGTTTGCACGAGAAGGAGTTTACCTGCTTCTCGGGGGGAATTGGACCCGGGGTACGGAACTTTGTCACGAATTCGCTGGTCCGATCATGAACGACGGCCGTTCAGGCGACCTGTGGCACGGTCAGCGGGCGCACCGCGCTGTGCAGATCGGCGGCCCGCGGCACCCCGGAGATCCGGAACCGTTCCCGGCCCGCGGCGTCGAAGACGAAGGTGGTCGGCAGCGACAGCACGTTCAGTTCCCGGGCCAGCGCGGGCTGCGCGTCGATATCGATCTCGACGTCGCGCGGCGGCTGCGGGCTGTCGGCCAGGCCGGTGACCACGCCCTCCACCACCCGGCGGACGGCCGCGCACGGGCCGCACCAATCGGCGGAGAAGTGCAGGATGACCGGGGTGTCCGGGGTGACGCCGGCGGCGGCGAGCAAGCCGGCGCGCGCGTCGCCCGCACCGGCCGCGGCGCCCATGTCGCGGGTCTCGCGGGCGCGCCCCTCACGACTCTTCAGAACCAGTCCCACGGCCAGACCGGCCAGCAGGACTACCACCAGGATGATCAGCGCCGTCATGGTCTCGCGAACCTGTCCATATCTACTGTCACGTCCTCACCCTTACCTTCCACGACGATGCCGCCGTATTCCGTCTTCACCTTGTTCGGGTGAACACCGAACGGCAGGTCGCGGGTGTCGATGGTGCGGGTGAAGCGGCTCAGGACCACCGACTTGTCCAGCAACGGCCCCTCGACGACCGGCGTCGAGATCGGCGCGGTGGCGGAATCCTTCTCCTTGTCCTTGTAGAGATCGGTGGCGATGATGCGCACCTGATCCCCGTCGAGCAGGAGATCCGCCTGCACGCTCACCCGCTGGGTGGTGCGCGGCTCGATGCCGGTCAGGATGGTACCGGTGAGCACCAGTTTACTGACGGTGTTCGTCTGCCCGTCGGCCGAGAGGTCCGAGCCGTCGGTGTTGGCGCTGCCGTCGGCGCCCGCCGAGCCGTCGTCGGACTTGTCCTTGTCGACCGGCTTCAGCTGTACCGACAGGTCGGGAATCCGGAACAACCGGCCCAGTTCGACCGGCTCGATGCGCATTCGACCGGCCACCTCGTCCACCGGAACCGAGTGCAGATGGACATCGGCCAGATCGCCGGGCGGCACGTGCGCGCGGCTCAGCGTCGCCTCCACGACGATCTCACCGGGGATGTCGGGCCGGACCGCGCGGGCGCGGATGTCCACCGTGCGGTAGGTCCCGCGCACCGCCTGCACCAGGAACGGGAACCCGTGGACGGTCACCTCCGGATCGGCGGACAACTGGGCGCCGGTGCGCAGCGATCGCGACACCCGGTACTCGGAATAGGCGGCCGCCGTGAAGTCCGCCAGCACCGCCACCGCGGCCACCAGCACCACCGCGCCGATCACCCGCCGCGCGAGGATTCCGCGCCGCCCCGCCTCCCCACGCGCGGGCCCGTCGTTGGTCACGGGTCCTGCGTGTGTGCCGCTCGGATGGGAGTTTCCCGGGGAGTTACCCATGTACGCACGATATCTGTTGTGCCGTTCGGCGGCCCGGGGGTCCATGGCCCCGAGCAGGGTAGGTTGCCCGGAATGCGTGGTGAACGGGACGGACGCGCTAATGTAGGCACGAATTACCTGTGCAGACTTGCATGGATTCGCGAAAGACACTGAGGTTGCCGCGGACATGCCAGATTAGGAGGAGAGCTGAATGGAGCTGCTCCTGCTGACTTCCGACCCGAATCCGGAGTCGGTGTTGCCTTCGCTGGCCTTGTTGCCGCACAACGTCCGGCCCGCTCCCACCGAGGTCGCCTCGTTGCTCGAGGCCGGTACCGCTGATGTGGCCCTGGTCGACGCCCGCACCGATCTGGCCGCCGCGCGCGGCTTGTGCCGGCTGCTCGGCAGCACCGGCTCCTCGGTCCCGGTGGTGGCGGTGCTGACCGAGGGCGGTCTGGTGGCGGTGAATGCCGACTGGGGTCTGGACGACATCCTGCTGCCGGGTACCGGGCCGGCCGAACTCGACGCCCGGCTGCGCTTGCTGGTGGCCCGCAACGGCGGCGCGGCGAGTCCCGAGAACACCGGCAAGATCACACTCGGCGAACTGGTGATCGATGAGGGCACCTACACCGCGCGGCTGCGCGGCCGCCCGCTCGACCTCACCTACAAGGAATTCGAGCTGCTGAAATACCTCGCGCAGCACGCCGGCCGGGTCTTCACCCGCGCGCAGTTGCTGCAGGAGGTGTGGGGTTACGACTTCTTCGGCGGTACCCGCACGGTCGACGTGCACGTCCGGCGGTTGCGCGCCAAACTCGGCAGCGAGTACGAATCGCTGATCGGCACCGTGCGCAACGTGGGCTACAAGGCCGTGCGGCCGGCCCGTAGCACCGGCAAGGGCGAACCCGCCACCACCTTCGCCGACGAGGATGTCGAGGGCACCGACGACTCCCATCTGACCCCGGTCAACGGATCGCTGTCGTGACGGAGTCGGAGACCGCGGCGCGGCCGTCCGCGCCGGGTCCCGGCGCCTGGGTGGCCACGCCCGCCGCCACGGATGCCGCGGGTGTGCGCGCGGCGTTCGAGCGGGCGGCCGAGGCCGACGGGGTCGACCCCTTGTCCGAACAAGTGCTGCTGTCGTTCACCGCGGTATCACCGGCCCGACACCTGGTCGCGCACCGCGACGGGGAGGTGGCGGGCTACGCGAACCTGATGCCCGCGCACGGTGAGCATCCGGCCATGGCAGAGGTCGTGGTCGACCCTCGACAGCGTGGCCGGGGCCTCGGAGCCGCTCTGGTCGCGGCGGCGCTGGCGGCCGGCGGCCCGGGGGCCAGGGTCTGGGCGCACGGCAATCTCGCGCCCGCGCGCGCGGTGGCAGGCCGGCTCGGGCTGCGGGTGGCGCGGGAGCTGTGGCAGATGCGCCGAGGCCTCGCAAACGGTGAGTTACCGGAGCTGCGGATTCCGGACGGCCTGGAGCTGCGCACCTACGCCGGTCCGGCCGACGACGCGGAACTGCTGCGGGTCAACGCCGCGGCCTTCGATTGGCACCCCGAGCAGGGCGGATGGACGGCGGACGACGTCGCGGCGCGGCGGGAGTCGGACTGGTTCGACCCGGCCGGGCTGTTCATCGCGGTCGACCCGGCCGATCCCGGCCGGATCCTGGGCTTCCACTGGACGAAGGTGCATCCGGCGACGGCGACGGAACCCGAGGTCGGCGAGGTCTATGTGGTGGCCGTCGACCCGGCCGGGCAGGGCCGCGGGCTCGGCCGGCTGCTGACCCTGGCGGGCCTGCACTACCTGCGGAAACGCGGGATGGGCGAGGTGCTGCTCTACACCGAGGCCGACAACACGGCCGCCGTGCGCACGTACACCCGGCTGGGTTTCGAGGTGGCGCACGTCGACGCCGCCTACACCGCGGCGGGCTGAACCGGAGCGAAAAGCCGCGTCGCAGGGGGTTCCGAGCAGTGCGGCAAGGGTTTTCGAGACTCGAGTTACATTGCGGTTAATCTCACAATCCGGACCCGTAATCGCGCCGGGGTGTTCACTCTTCGTTCACTTACCCAGGTCTCGCTGTCAACCGACCCACCCTACGTTACTTGTGGGCGGTGCATCGCTGCCTGGTGCGCAGTGTTCCCTGTGAATTGCTCACCACCGCGCCCGCCCGATCGTTGAGGGATCGGGCGAGTACGACAACGGTTCCCGGAGGACTAGGTGAATCTCAAGCGCACGAGCGCTCTACTCGGTGTGTTGGCCGCGGCCGGCACCCTGACCCTTTCTGCCTGTGGCAGCGACGACAACACCAGCTCGTCGGCTTCCGGCTCGAGTGTGGCCAAGACCGCCGTCGACTGCGGCGGCAAGAAGGCCCTGAAGGCCAGCGGCTCCTCGGCCCAGAAGAACGCGATGGACCGCTTCGTCGCCGCCTACCAGCAGAACTGCGACGGCTACAGCCTGGACTACACCTCCAGCGGCTCGGGCGCCGGCGTGAACGAGTTCATCGGTGGCCAGACCGATTTCGGTGGCACCGACTCGCCGCTGAGCGCGAAGAACCAGGAGCCGGACAAGGCCAAGGCCCGCTGCGCCTCCGACGCGTGGAACCTGCCGACCGTTTTCGGCCCCATCGCGATCACCTTCAACCTGGGTGACGTCACCAAGCTGAACCTGGACGGCCCGACCGCCGCGAAGATCTTCAACGGTGGCATCACCAAGTGGGACGACCCGGCCATCAAGGCGCTGAACGCCGGCGTCAACCTGCCGAGCGACCCGATCCACGTGATCTACCGCAGCGACGACTCGGGCACCACCGACAACTTCCAGCTGTACCTGGACTCGGCCGGCAACGGCGCGTGGGGCAAGGGCGCGGGCAAGGCGTTCGCGGGCGGCACCGGTGAGGGCGCCAAGGGCAACGAGGGCACCTCGGCGATCATCAAGAGCACCAAGGGCGCCATCACCTACAACGAGTGGTCCTTCGCCAAGTCGCAGAGCCTGAACATCGCGTCGGTCATCACCTCCGCGGGCCCGGCCCCGGTCGCGCTGACCGTCGACTCCGCGCAGAAGGCCGTCGCCGGCGTGCAGGTCAAGGGCACCGGCAACGATCTGGTGCTGGACACCAGCTCCTTCTACAAGCCGACCCAGGCCGGCGCCTACCCGATCATGCTGGCCACCTACGAGGTCGTGTGCTCGAAGTACGCCG
Source organism: Nocardia aurantia (assembly GCF_009604425.1). Lineage (GTDB taxonomy): Bacteria > Actinomycetota > Actinomycetes > Mycobacteriales > Mycobacteriaceae > Nocardia > Nocardia aurantia. The sequence continues at coordinate 252,927 of NZ_WEGI01000001.1, forward strand.
ATGCCAACACCGCCAAGGCGGTCAAGGCGTTCCTGACCTCCGCGGTCGGTAACGGCCAGGCGGGCCTGGACACCGCCGGGTACATCCCGCTCCCGGACGCGTTCAAGACCAAGTTGACCACCGCCATCAACGCCATCAACTGATTGCAGCCTCCCCATGACCGTGCACGACGAAGTCGCCCCCGCGGGTAGGTCCACCGAGACCGACCCGCGGGCGGGCGGAGAAGCCGCCACCATGTCCCTCGAGAGCACGCCGCAACCCTCGACGCCGATCAAGGCCAGAGGCGAGCGCAAGCACAGCAAGAACGCGGAATTCGCGTTCCGCTCGCTGGCCACGGCCGCGGGCGCGACGATCGTCGCTGCTATCGCGCTGATCGCATTGTTCCTGTTGATCCGCGCGGTGCCGTCGGTGGCGGCCAACAAGGCGAATTTCTTCGCCAGCACGGAATTCAATGTTCGTGACGCGAACAATCTGCGCTTCGGCATTCGCGACCTGTTCGCGGTGACGGTGCTCAGTTCGCTCATGGCATTGGTGATCGCGGTGCCGCTGGGCGTCGGGATCGCACTGTTCCTGACCCAGTACGCGCCGAAGGCGCTCGCCCGTCCGTTCGCGATCCTGGTGGATCTGCTGGCGGCGGTGCCTTCGATCGTGTTCGGTCTGTGGGGAATCCTGGTCCTGGCCGAGAAGCTGTCTCCGGTGGAGCAGTTCCTGAACGACAATCTCGGCTGGTTCTTCTTGTTCGACACGGGCAATGTCTCGGTGACCGGCGGTGGCACCATCTTCACCGCCGGCATCGTGCTCGCCGTGATGATCCTGCCGATCATCACCTCGGTCAGCCGCGAGGTGTTCAACCTCACCCCGCGTGCGCACATCGAGGCCGCCCAGGCGCTCGGCGCCACCAAGTGGGAGGTGGTGCGGATGACCGTGCTGCCGTACGGCCGAAGTGGTGTGATCGCCGGTTCCATGCTGGGTCTCGGCCGCGCGCTCGGTGAGACCATCGCGGTGCTGATCGTGCTGCACACCGCGGCCAAGGCCGGCCACTGGTCGCTGTTCGACGGCGGGTACACCTTCGCCTCGAAGATCGCCTCGGCCGCCTCCGAATTCAGTCAGGCGCTGCCCACCGGCGCCTATATCGCCGCGGGCTTCGTGCTGTTCGCGCTGACCTTCGTGGTCAACGCGCTGGCCCGGGTCGCGGCCGGCGGGAAGGTCAACGGCTGATGTCCACCACGACTCTCGACCGCCCGATCAAGGCGCCGACCTTCCGGGACGTGAGCGCGGGGCGGAAGCTCCGCAACAACATCGCCACCGGGGTCATGTGGCTGTGCTTCGCCATCGCGCTGGTACCGCTGGGCTGGGTGCTGATCCTGGTCATCCAGAAGGGCCTGCACGCCGCCACCCGCAACGGCTGGTGGACCAAGTCGCAGCGCGGCGTCCTGCCCGACCAGTACGGCGGCGGTGTCTATCACGCCATCTACGGCACGATCATCCAGTCGGCGATGGCCGCGGTGATCGCGGTGCCGCTGGGCATCCTGGCGGCGATCTTCCTCGTCGAGTACGGCCGCGGACTGCTGGCCAAGGTCACCACCTTCATGGTCGACATCCTCGCCGGTGTGCCCTCGATCGTCGCCGCGCTGTTCGTGTTCGCCCTCTGGATCGCGACCTTCGGCTTCCCGCAGAGCGCGTTCGCGGTATCGCTGGCGCTGGTGCTGCTGATGCTGCCCGTGGTGGTGCGCAGCACCGAGGAAATGCTGAAGCTGGTACCCGACGAACTGCGTGAGGCGTCGTACGCGCTCGGCATTCCGAAGTGGAAGACGATCCTGCAAATCGTCGTGCCGACCGCGGCCCCCGGCATGATCAGCGGCATGCTGCTGGCGCTGGCCCGCGTCATGGGCGAGACCGCGCCGGTGCTGGTGCTGGTCGGCTACTCGAAGTCGATCAACTTCGACATCTTCAACGGCAACATGGCGTCGCTGCCGCTGATGATCTACCAGGAGCTGTCCAACCCGGAGCCCGCCGGCCGGGCCCGGGTGTGGGGCGCGGCCTTCACGCTGATCGCGATCATCGCGCTGCTGTACCTTGCCGCGGCGGCGGTCAACAAACTGCTCACGCGGAACCGATAGAGGCGGAACGGAAATCACATGGCCAAGCGGATCGATGTCAAAGATCTGAACATCTACTACGGGAAGTTCCACGCCGTCGCCGGCGTCGCGCTGACCGTGCTGCCGCGCAGCGTCACCGCCTTCATCGGTCCGTCCGGTTGCGGTAAGTCCACCGTGCTGCGCTCGCTGAACCGCATGCACGAGGTCACCCCGAACGCCCGGGTCGAGGGCGGGGTGCTGCTCGACGGCGAGGACATCTACGGCGCCAACGTCGATCCGGTCGGCGTGCGCCGCACCATCGGCATGGTGTTCCAGCGGCCGAACCCGTTCCCCACCATGTCGATTCGCGACAACGTGGTGGCCGGGCTGAAGCTGCAGGGCGTGCGCGGCAAGAAGGAACTCGACGAGGTCGCCGAGCGGTCGCTGCGCGGCGCCAACCTCTGGAACGAGGTCAAGGACCGGCTGGACAAGCCGGGCGGCGGCCTCTCCGGTGGTCAGCAGCAGCGGTTGTGCATCGCCCGGGCCATCGCGGTGTCCCCGGACGTGCTGCTGATGGACGAGCCCTGTTCGGCGCTGGACCCCATCTCCACGCTGGCGATCGAGGATCTGATCGCCGAGCTGAAGAAGGAGTTCACCATCGTCATCGTCACGCACAACATGCAGCAGGCGGCGCGCGTGAGCGATCAGACGGCGTTCTTCAACCTGGAGGCGCAGGGCAAGCCGGGCAAGCTCATCGAGATCGATGAGACGGAGAAGATCTTCTCCAACCCGTCCCGCAAGGAGACCGAGGACTACATCTCCGGCCGGTTCGGCTAGATCCGATCGTTGCCGCCGGATCCGCAGACGGACCGAGGGCCCCGGGGAATTTTCCCCGGGGCCCTCGTCGCGTGCCGGGCCGAATTCAGATGTGCTCGATCTCCGCGTCGGGATCCGCGGGCAGCACGCCGGTCACCAGGAAGACCACCCGGCGGCCGATCTCGACGGCGTGGTCGGCGAAACGCTCGTAGTAGCGGCCGAGCAGGGTGACATCCACCGCGGCGGCGACGCCGTGCTTCCACTCGCGGTCCATGAGCAGCGTGAACAGGTGCCGGTGCAGGTCGTCCATCGCGTCGTCGTCGCCGCTGAGTTCGGCGGCACGCTGCGGATCGCGAGTCTCCAGGACCTCCTTGGCCGCGGTCGCCATGCTAACCGCGACCCGGCCCATCTCCGCGAAGTAGCCGTTGACGGCCTCGGGGAGGGCGTGGTTCGGGTGGCGGCGGCGCGCGACCTTGGCGACGTGCAGCGCCAGCGCGCCCATCCGGTTCACGTCGGCGACGATCTGGATGGTGCTGACCACCTGACGCAGATCGCCGGCCACCGGGGCCTGCAGGGCCAGCAGGGCGAAGGCCTTCTCCTCGGCCAGTGCGTTCATCTCGGCGATGCGGTCCGACTCGGAGATGACCTGCTCGGCCAGATGCAGGTCGGCCTGCAACAGCGACTGCGTGGCGCGCTCCATTGCCGACCCGGCGAGGCCGGCCATTTCGCCCAGCAGAGCGGCGAGCTCGGCCATTTGTTCGTTGTAGATGACACGCATGGAGACAAACAGTAGTTGGGAGCCCTGACCGGGTCACCAACGGTAGGTGAACCACCGGTGTTGCCGGGTGCTAGCGGGAAATTTTCCGGTGCCGGTCCGTTATTTGCAGATGTCGTCGGCCGCGTTGCGATGTTCCAGGTCGGCGGGGAGCGTGACCGGCGCCGACCACACCACCGTCTCGGGCTGTTCCGGGATCGTGCTGCCGGCCGGGCTCGGGGCCTGCACGCCGCCGGTGAAGTCCGCGCCCAGCGCGACCTCGATCAGCGTGCCCAGTCCCGGCACCGCTTCCAGGGTGGCGCCGGGCAGCGCGGAGGCGACCGTGGCCGCCTCGGCCTCGTGCCCGGATGAGTACCGCACCCGGGTACCGGGAGCGCCGTCGGCCAGGTTGCCCACGCCCGCCACCTGGAAGCCCTGGGCGGCCAGTTTCGGCGCCGTTCCCGCGGCCAGTCCCGGCACGCCGGAGGCGTTGGACACCTGCACTTGCACCGTGGCCGGATCGACGGCCGCGTACCGCATCGGGGCCGTGGGAACGCCGACCGCCGGGGACTTCACCTCGCCGGGCAGCGCCTGGTCGTCGATGATCGCGCGGAACAGCGCCTTGATGTCGTAGTCGCGGGGGATCTCGTTGCCGGAGAGCGTGGTTCCGCCGGTCGGCAGGGTCACGAAGGTGACCGATCCGGTCTCCAGGCGCTGCAGCGAGCGGCCCAGCGTGAGCAGATCGCCGGTGCTGACGCTGTCCATGAACGCGTGGCCGGTGAACGCGTCGACCAGGCCCCGCAACCGGGCCGGATCGAACAGCACCCGATTCGACACCGCCGACCGCAGCAGCGAGGACAGGAAGCGCTGCTGCCGGCTGATCCGGTCGTAGTCGCTGCGCTGCTCGCCGTACACGTGCCGGGCGCGCACGTAGTCCAGGGCCGTGGAACCGTCGAGGACCTGCCGTCCGGCGCTGGCCAGGATCGTGCCCAGTTGTCCGTCGACGATCGGCCGGGACGCGCAGACCTCCACGCCGCCGAGGGTATCGACCATCGCCTGGAATCCGTTGAAGTCCATCCCGACGAAATGGTTGATCTTCAGCCCGGACAGTTTCTGGATCACCTTGGTCAGGCATTTCGGGCCGCCGAGGGCGTACACGCCGTTGAGCTTCTCGCCGGCGGCCGCGTAGTACGTCAGCCCGGTGTAGACGGCCTTCTCGTTGTTCCAGGCCTCGCAGGCCGGTCGGCTGACATCCAGATCCCGCGGGAACGACACCACCACGGCCCGCTGCCGGCTCGCCGGGATGTTCACCAGCATCACCGTGTCGGACCGGGCGCCGTCGGCGTCGTCGGTGGTGCCCGCGCCGATCTGCCCGTTGACACCGGCCCGCGAGTCGGTGCCGACGATCAGATAGTTCTCGTCGCCGAGTTGCCCGAGCGGGTCGACGATATCGGTGGAGTTCACATCCAGTGCGGCAACCCGATTGAACCCGTCGTCGGTGGCGCGCAGGAACTTCCAGCCCAATCCGCTGGCGGTCAGCAGGCCGATCGCGCAAGCGGCCACGGCGATCCGCACGGCCCACCACGCCGGACCCGCGGCCGCGTCGGTCGCCACCGCCGGGTCGTACCCGTCCGGTTGACCGTCGTCGGGGATCGAAATGGCCTGCGGCGCTTCGGCATCCGGCTCGCCGATTCGAACGTCCGGCGCCTCGTCGGCATCCGGTGGACTGATCCGGTTGTCGCGGTTCTCGTGAGCGTCCGTCGCGCTGACCCGGACGTCGCGATCCTCGTCGGCATCCGATGCGCTGATCCGAATGTCCGGTGCCGCATCGGCGTGCGATGCGGTGATCCCGCTGTCGTGCGATTCGGCGATGTCCGTGCCGATCCGGCTGTCGCGTACCTCGGTGGCATCCGGTGTGCCGGTCGGGCTGTCCTGGGGCCGCGCATAATTCGGCCGGCCGATCCGGATGGTCGGAAACTCCGCGACCACGGCAGCGGACGGCCGCGCGGCGCGAAGTCGTTCCCACGGCGCGCGCGGCTCGAACGCGGGCGGATCCTCGGTTCCATCCTCACCATCACCGGTCACGAAACCTCGCTTCGCTCGGGTCGCCGTACCGGAATCGGTCGTCCCCGGTCCCGGCCGTGGGATACGCGCGGAGATGCCTCGAGTGCACGATCCTCGCACGCCGAACCCGGGATCCGCCGAATCCGGCGAAGCCGGAGGTTACGTGTCAGACACGCCTGTTCAGCCGCCGGAATGCATGACGTCGGCGGCCTTGGGGACCGTGGCGTCCTCCGGGTCGTCGAGCCAGCCTTCGGGGAGGACGACCTTGCCGGGTGAGCCCTGGCGGCCGCGGGGGCCCTCGGCGTCGGCGGGGAAGGGGGCGTCGGGGTCGAGGAGGGCGATGAGGTCCTGGAGTTCGGTGAGGCCGGTGACCGTGGCGAAGCGGCGGCGCAGGTCGGAACCGACCGGGAAGCCCATCAGGTACCAGGCCATGTGCTTGCGGATGTCGCGCATGGCCTTGTCCTCGCCGTCGTGGTCGGACAGCAGGACGGCGTGACGGTAGAGGATCTCGCCGACGCGCCCGAGGGCCGGGGCGGGCGGGATCGGTTTGCCGCGCAGGGCGGCGGACAGTTCGGCGAACAGCCACGGCCGGCCGAGGCAGCCACGGCCGACCACGACGCCGTCGCAACCGGTTTCGGCGACCATCGCCAGGGCGTCGGCGGCGGAGAAGATGTCGCCGTTGCCGAGCACCGGGATGGTGGTGACGGCCTCCTTGAGGCGGGCGATCGCGGACCAGTCGGCGGCGCCGGAATAGCGCTGCGCGGCGGTGCGGGCGTGCAACGCGACCGCGGCGGCGCCCTCGGCCTCGGCGATGCGGCCGGTATCGAGGAAGGTGTGGTGGTCGTCGTCGATGCCGATGCGGAATTTGAAGGTGACCGGGACGCCGGCCGGTTCCGCGGCGGCGACCATGGTCCGCACGATCTGCTGGAACAGCCGGCGCTTGTAGGGCAGGGCCGCGCCGCCGCCGAGCCGGGTGACCTTCGGAACCGGGCAGCCGAGGTTGACGTCGATGTGGTCGGCCCAGCCCTCGCCGACGACGATCCGCACGGCCTCGCCCAGGGTCTTCGGGTCGACGCCGTAGAGCTGCATGGATCGGGGCCGCTCATCGGGGCCGAACGCCATCATGTGCAACGTCTTCTCGTTGCGCTCGACCACCGCGCGGGCGGTGATCATCTCGCAGACGTACAGCGATGTGGCGCTGCCGAACTCGCGGCACAGCGTGCGGAACGCGACGTTGGTGATACCGGCCATCGGCGCCAGCACCACCGGCGGATCGACCTCGTACGGGCCGATCCGCAGGCTGGTTCGGGTTTCGACGGCGGTAGTCATGGTCCCCATTTTCGCATCACACCGGCAGTGGCCGGGATCACGGTGGAATCCGGGGACCCGGTACCGCCGGTCAGCCGGCGAGGGTGGTGATCTCCTCGCGCTCGCGCTTGGCGGCCTCGCGGGCCAGCATGCGGTCGCGCTGCTCCTCGAACTTCAGGACGTCCTTGCCGAGGCGCTCCAGGAACAGGCCCAGGCGCTCGCGCACCGCCTCACCGCGCGCGGTGAAGTCGTCGCGCTCGAAGATCTTCCACTTCTTGAGGACCGGCTGGATGACCTCTTCCAGATGCTGCCGCAGGTCGTAGATGCCGTGCTTGGCCATCAGGACGCCGTTGCGGCGGAAGTTCGGCATGCCCGCACCGGGCATCTGGAAGTTCTCCAGGATCAGGGTGATGGCCTCGATCGACTGATCGGGCGTCAGGTCGAGGGCCGCGCCGCACATGTTGCGGTAGAAGATCATGTGCAGGTTCTCGTCGGTGGCGACGCGCTGCAGCATGCGGTCGGCGATCGGGTCGTCGCAGACCTTGCCGGTGTTGCGGTGGCTGACGCGGGTGGCCAGCTCCTGGAACGTCACGTACGCGACCGAGTGCAGGAAGCCCGCCTCGTTCTCGGTGGGAGAGGCGAACCCGTTGGTCATGTGGATCATGCGGGCCTGCTCCAGCGCTACCGGGTCCACGCCGCGGGTGACGACCAGATAGTCGCGCATGACGATGCCGTGCCGGTTCTCCTCGGCGGTCCAGCGGCCGACCCAGGTGCCCCACGGGCCGTCCTGGGAGAAGTTCTCGGCGATCTCGCGATGGTAGGAGGGCAGATTGTCCTCGGTGAGCAGGTTGGTGATCATCGCGGCCTTGGCGAGTTCGCTCAGGCGGGATTGCGACGGATCCCAGTCCTCGCCTCCCATGGCGGCGAAGTTGCGGCCCTCGTCCCACGGGACGTAGTCGTGCGGATGCCACTCCTTGGCCATCGAGATGTGTCGATCGACGTTCTCTGCGGCAACCGGCTCCAGCTCAGAAAGAAGCTCGAGTTGGGTCAGATCCCTGGCCATGTATCCGTGTCCTTCATCAGTGTGGTAAGTGCGATCTTGCAGGTCGCCCCCCGGTGGGCCGTGCTGCTGCCGCCCATACCCTACGTCACCGTAGGGTGATGCGAACCGCATCTTGGGCGAGTTCACAGCGCGGCCGATGAGTTCACAGGCTCGAGTTGTGCGCCTCACACGACATCGTCGGCGTGCGTGGAACGTTATCGAGTGTAGGCGGGGCCGTGATCGTGTCCAGACGCATCCGTGACCACGCACCACCTGTCCGAATCCCGTACCGGTGCTATCGCGCAGGTCGGCGGCGTGTTATCCCCGATATGAAAATCTCTGCCGGCGTTCCGGCACGGTGTGCGGGATGTCTGTTTTCCTCGATCGACTTGTCATCACCGGAACCGGCCGGCGACCGGGAGGAACGCCGACGGGCCGGTGATCGTGATCACCGGCCCGTCGGCGGAGTGCCCCCACCAGGGCTCGAACCTGGGACCTGCGGATTAAAAGTCCGTAGCTCTACCAACTGAGCTATAGGGGCGCGGATGGCAAGTCTAGTGGGCGCCGTGCGGAAGTGGTAACCGGTATCTGTCCGGCCCGCCGACCGGGGATGTCCGCGCAGGTCGGCGCGATTCGGGAGGGGTTCGCGGGACGTGCGCCCGGCGGCATCGGCGGCGGTGAGCCCGCCGATGTGGCGGGACGAGTGGACGGATTGTTGACGTGTCCTGTAATTCCGGGACGCGCGCGAGGCAATCTTCTTGCTTCCCAATTTGTTTCGGCGCGGAAGTATGGAAACATTACCCAATCGTTGTGCGTTGCAATGTAATTGGTCGGGAGGTGAGCGTGGTGATCCGGTGGTCCGGCCGGTGCCGGAGCGCGGGTGCGCGCGGCGCCGCCGGCGGTGGTCCCGTCCCGGGTGTGCGGAGTCGGCGGGGTAGTGGGTGGAGCGAACGGGAATTCACGACAGCGGATCTCCCACAATTCGTTAGCTGCCTATTTGCATGTGTCCTACAACCGCTATTCAGCGAACTGACTTGCCGGTATGCCTTACAGCGCGCAACGATTCGAGGTACGGTGACCGCTTGGTGAATTCCGTAGGAACCGGCAGCGCCCGGGGGGATGGGATTCGGCCGAAGGTTGATGTGCCCGAATGCGTCGCGACCGGTCAGGCCGATCGCGGTGCTCCGAAGACCACGTCACAGGAGGCAGTTCCACGACGAAGAAAAAGCCCGGGTGTGCACCCCTGCCGCGCACCCGGGCGGGAAAACTGTACCACCGAGTCTGAGGACTGTTTTCCCAGAAGTTTTCGTACCGAAAGTTTGGAAAACCGGGCAATAGCCTGAGTTGAAGTATTTGAAAATCTCATAACTTCGCGTCGGGGGCTGTTCCGTCTTGGCAGTTCACCGGCGGCAAGTAGCTTCGGAGGCGTTTCGAGCATGGCACGGCAGCAAGAGCGGGCCCGCCGGACACGGGCGGCGATCATCAGGTCCGCCGCCGTTGAATTCGGGAAGAGCGGCTACGCCGCGGCATCGTTGAACCGGATATTGGAAGGTTCGCGCGCCACCAAGGGCGCCATGTACTTCCACTTCGACTCCAAGGAGGACCTCGCCCGCGCGGTACTGGAATCGGCGGTCGAGCGCTACCGCGTGACCTCCGAACGTTGGCTCGCCCGAACCGATCTCGGGCCGCTGGACGTGTTGCACGGGATGGTCGACGAGGTCGCGTTGCGACTGGAGAACGACATCGTCATCCAGGCCGAGTTCCGGCTCGTGATCGAGCCGGAGTTCTATCGGGACGCCAAGGCGGCCGGCGGGCGCATCGTCGACCGCGCCACCCGGCTCCTGGCGGTCCGGGCGATCGAACAGAAGCAGTTGCGCGCCGACGCCGACCCGGACCGGTTCGCGCGCACGCTGGCGGCCGCCCTGGCCGGCCAGCGCTACATCGTCGACGTCCAGGGGGGCCCGATGGATCTGCGTACCAGATTCCAGGAGGCGCTGGAGGTCATCGTGGAGGCCATGGCGACACCCGAGTGGGCCGACGAGTTCCGGCGGTACGGCTGGCGCGCGGCCGCCCGGTTGGAGGAACTCGACATCTGACCAGGGGGTGCCGGTGAGGGCGAGATCGCCGCAACGTGGTCTCTGACCAGCCGATTTGGGATTCGTGTCCAGCCTGTCATAAGCTATGCGAGCTCCCAACGGAAGCCGTTGAGAAACGGACCGGAGAGATCCGGACGGGCCCCCTTCGTCTAGCGGCCTAGGACGCCGCCCTTTCAAGGCGGTAGCGCGGGTTCGAATCCCGTAGGGGGTACAGTGGCAACACTGTATGAGAGCAGAACAGAGCATGGCCCTGTGGCGCAGTTGGTTAGCGCGCCGCCCTGTCACGGCGGAGGTCGCGGGTTCGAGTCCCGTCAGGGTCGCAAGTTTTGCTGGGCATTCGGTGCGGGTGCCCCCCGGGCCAGGTAGCTCAGTTGGTAGAGCGTCCGCCTGAAAAGCGGAAGGTCGCCGGTTCGATCCCGGCCTTGGCCACTTTCACCCTCGGTTCCGTTCACGGGCCGGGGGTTTTTCGTTCGCTGGGTGGCCCGTCGGCGATGCCGCGAAATCTCCCTGCCGGGCCGCGATGAGTTCCGGTTCGGCCGCCGGTATGTATCGGCGAGCTCACCGGAAGCACCCGGGCGGGCCGTCGACAAGGGAGAAGAAGACGATGTCGAACAGTCGTACCGACGATGTGGCCGCGATTCAGGCGGTCCTGGCCGATTCCTACCGGGCCTGGGCGGCCGGTGACGCCGACGGGATGGTCGCCGACTACACCGAGGACGCGACCGCCATCATGACCGGCTCGTACCGCGATGGGAGGGACGTGATCCGGCTCAATATGGCGGCGGCCTTCGCGGGCCCCCTCGCGGGCAGCACGACCCACAACGAACAACTCGGTATCCGATTCCTGGGCAGCGACGCCGCGATCGTGATCAGCGAATCCGCCATTCTGTTCGCCGGGGAGACCGAGGTGCCCGGCGATGCGCGCAAGGTCAAAGCCACCTGGGTGCTGGAGAAGCGGGACGGCCGGTGGCTGATCGCGGCTTATCACAACAGTCCGGTACTGGCGCCCGCGTAGCGCGCCATTCCGGGAGGATCCTTCCCCGGGCGCCCGGGGAAGGGCCCTCCGGCTTGTCGATCGAAGTTTTCGGCGGCCGGATCGATGGTCACTCGCAAAATGTGAAGTATCGGCGTCCGCGCACGGCAAAAGTTTCTCCGGGGAGGGATTCGTACCCTCTGTCCTTTTCCGTGCAGCAACTTCTACGACTCCGCAACAATTGTGATCAGAATCACTGAAATTCGTTTCCGCAATTCGCCGGCGGGGGAGGGTGTGGCCGGTCGCCGAGGCGAGTCGTGCGATCCTGATCACATGGCTGACTCCGAGTGGTACTACTGCCTCAAGCATCACCGTGCGGAGCAGGGCAAGCGATGCTGGTTCGGGGATCGGATGGGTCCGTATCCGGATCAGGCCACCGCCGAGCACGCCCTGGAAATCGCGCAGGCGCGCAACAAACGCGAGGACGACCGCGACCGCGCCTGGCGCGAGGACGATTAACCCGCATCCGCTACGGTCTGGGGTGCAATATTCGGCGCCCGCTCGGCGGGCGTGAGCAGTATGCCGAGTCGAGCGGAGGGCGTCTTGAAGGTGACCGTGGTCGTGCCGACCTACAACGAGCGGGAGAACCTGCCGGTGGCGGTGGAGCGGCTGACCTCGCTACCGGTCCCCGACCTGCATGTGCTGGTCGTCGACGACAATTCGCCGGACGGTACCGGCGAGGTGGCCGACAAACTGACCGCCGAATATCCCGGCGTGGTCGGCGTGCTGCACCGCAAGGAGAAGGACGGTCTCGGCCGCGCCTACGTCGCCGGTATCACCCGGGCCCTCGACGAGGGCGCCGAGGTGGTCATCCAGATGGACGCCGACCTGTCGCATCCGGCGGAGGTGATCCCGGCCATGCTGGACAAGCTGACGAACTCCGACGCCGGAGTGGTGCTCGGATCCCGTTATGTTCCCGGCGGTTCCACGGCGGCCGAATGGAAGTGGTACCGGAAGGCGCTGTCGGCCTGGGCCAACTTCTACGTCAACGCGATCCTGCGGTTGAGCGTCCGGGACGCCACCGCCGGTTTCAAGGCGTGGAAGGCCGACACCCTGCGCGCGATCGACGTAGCGTCCATCCACAGCAACGGGTATTCGTTCCAGGTCGAGATGAACTACCGGACCATCAAGAAGGGCATCACGATCGCCGAGGTGCCGATCCGCTTCGAGGAGCGCACCAAGGGCGCCTCGAAGATGAGCCTGAAGGTGCAGCTGGAATCCGCGGCGATGCCGTGGAAGCTGTTGTTCGGCCGGAAGGTCTAGGCGCCGTCCGGCGCCGGCCAGTGCAGCAGCGTCTCGACGAACAGCTGCCGGACCCGCTCGACGTCGTCGGTCATCGCGTCCGGCCGCCAGCCGCCGACATCGATCGGCGGCAGCACCGCCACCTCCACGGTCCCGTGCCGGACGACCATCGAATCGCGCCGGACGATCTCGCCCGCGTTGCGGATCACGACCGGGACGATCGGCACTCCCGCCTGGATGGCGATGTGGAACGCGCCCTTCTTGAACGGGCCCACCCGGGGCGACCGCGACCGCGTGCCCTCGGGGGCCACGGCGATCGACAGCCCGCCGCGCAGCGTCCGCACCACGGGTGTGAGCGCCGCCTTCGCGCTCGCGGTGTCCGAGCGATCGATGAAGGTCGCGCCGGTGAACCGCAGCAGCGGACCGAACACCGGATTGGCGGTGATCTCCCGCTTCACGACGGCGGTGACGCCGCCGCGGAGGACGGCCGCGAGTACCACGATGTCGAACTGACTCTGGTGGTTGAACACGAACACCGCCGGTCGCGGGGCGCGCGCGTATTCGGCGCCGGTGATCCGGAGGCGCACACCGGTGGCGCGGAGCGTGGTGTCGGCGGCGCGGGCGATCATCGCGTCGGCCATGCGCTGGTGCCGCCCAGCGGTCGCGGTGTATTCGGTTGATGTGACGGTCGATTCGAGCGGCGTCGCCTCGTGCGGCGGTGACGCGGCGCGCGTGCTCGCGGCGTGGTCGAGCGTCGCAGGGGTGGTGCCGTGGCGGCCCGGCCGGACCGCGGCGCCGGCGATCCCTGCCGCGGCGCCGGTGAGCAGTGCGGTGAAACCGGCTGCGGTGCGGGCGATGTCGCGGGAACCGATGCTCGCGCGGGGCCGGAACGACAGGGTTGGCCAATCCCGTTCGCGCGCTTGCCGTGCCAGCCCGGCATCGGGATTCACCGCGGCCGGACGGCCCACGAGCTCCAGCAGCGGTAGATCGGTGAGCGTGTCGGCGTAGGCGTAACCGTTCGGCAGGTCCAGGTCGTGCGCGGCGGCGTACCGGCGTACCGCCTCCGCCTTCCCGGTGCGCCACAACGGCTTTCCGGCCACCTGACCGGTGAGGACGCCGTCCGCCACCGCCATCTCGGTGTACAGGGCATGGGGGATGTCGAGTTCCGCCGCGACGGGCAGTACCTGGAACCGGGTGAGGCAACTGGCCAGGATCAGGGTGTGCCCGGCCGCCTCGTGTGCCCGGATCAGCTGCCACGCTTCGGGATACAACTGCTCGTAGACCTTCGAACGGAACAGCCGGGCGCCCGCCTCGTCCAGCTCGGCCTCGGTCCGCCCGGCCCAGGATTGCATGGCTCGCTGCAGGAATCGCTCATATTCGCCCTCGGCCCGCGCGCCCCGGATCCCGGCCGCGAGGCTCGCGTCGAGCGTGCGGCCGGACCGCCGCCACCGTGACAGCGGCGTGAGCCCGTGCACGACCGTGCCACCGAAATCGAAGACGGCGGCGATCTTCGGGCCCTGTGGACCACTGTGGACAGCCGAGATCCGGTCCGTCAACGTGAGCGGACGGCACCCCGTCGAGGACAGGCCTCGCCCGGCGGCGTAGGCACCGGGCGTCCCGGCCGCATCGGGGCCGGTCGGATGTCCGTCGAGCGGGCCCGATGCCGCTCCGGATCCGGCCGTGGCCGTCCCGGATTCCGTCGAGGCCGTCTCCGTCGAATCGATCTCGGCGGGAGCGACTTCCGGTCCCGCCGAGGTCGGACCGATGTGCTGAAACTCGTTGTCGCTCATGGCTGCTCCGGGCGGTTGGCCGGGTCGAGGTTGGCGGCGTGGGAGATTCGGGCGCCGAGGGCGCGCAATTCGGCGGCGAAGGCCCGGCGGCGGGCGCGCAGGTCGGGGGCGTCGGGGTCGAGCAAGCCGTGGTTGTCGGCGAGTTTCAGTGCGCTGGTGAACAATTCGGTCGAGACCGATTCGGGGCTGTGCAGGCGTTGTTGCAGCAGCATCTGGCGGCCGACGGCCAGGCATTCGGCCAGGAACTGTTTGCGATCGATCGGGCCGGGATCGGTGTCGGCGGCGAGGCGTTCGGCCACCACGAGCTGAGCGTCGAAGAACGAGTTCAGCACCCGATGCGCCATCATGAATCCGGTGCCGGTCAGTTCGCCGAGGATCTCCGTGCCGACGGTGCCCGCCGCGGTGCGCTCGTGCCAGTGCGGGTCCACCAGCAGCATCTCGGCGGTCAGCTGGGCGGCGAAATCGGCGCGCTCGGGGAAGAAGAACTCGAATTTGAGCAGATCGCGCAGCCGGTACGCGGTGTCCCAGCCGGTGTCGAGTTGTTCGCCCGGCGGCGCGTCCACCGCAGCCAGCACCGCGAGTTCCAGGATGGCCCGGTTGACGAACCAGTGCACGGCGCTGTTGCGGTAGAAGGCCGCCTCCAGATGGGCGCCGGTTTCGATCGAGTACACCGGTTCCAGACCGCCGCGGTAGACCGTCACCACCTTCGCGCGCGACAGCTGTTCGAGTACCACCGAGAGGCTGTGATCGTCACCGAGGGAATCCAATTCGCCGCCGGGCAGCCCGCGCCGGCGGATGTAGCCGCGCACCGGTTCGAGGGTCCGGCGCACCTCGCCGAGCGTCAGCGCGCGCTCGTGCACGCCGAGCAGGACCAGGGTCACCAGCGCGTTCACCGTGATCGGGGTGACCGCGTTGATTCCCACGGCGACCTCGAAGGCCAGACGTCGCACGGCATTTCGCTCCCGCTCGGCGGCGCCGGGGGACACCCCGGCACCGGGAGCGGGCGCCGGGGTCAGTGGATCACCGTGTGCGGCAAGCCGTTCCCGGGCCGACAGCGGTGTGCCGAAGCGCAGGTAGACCTGGCCCGCGGAGCGCTGCTGGTTGCGGATGTAGCGGGCCATCCAGGTCAGGCCCTCGGGTTCCTTCGTCCCACCCGCCTGTTCGCTGGCGATGGCGCCCAGTTCGTTGAGCCGCTCGTAGGTGATCGACACCGGCACCAGCATCACGTCGTCGACCCGGCGGGACCGGATCGCGGCGGCGAGATAGTTCAGCAGGCCGTAGCGCGGCGGCCGGAGCTTGCCGGTGCGGGTCCGGCCGCCCTCGAAATACCACTCCAGATTGAAGCGTTTGGCCAGCAGGTACGCGAAGTACTCCTCGACGACGGCCTTGTACACCTCGTCGTCGCCGAAACTGCGGCGGATGAAGATGGTTCCGGTGCGCCGGGCGATCGGGCCCATCGGCCAGAAGCCCAGGTTCATGCCGCCGACCACGTGGTTGGGTGGAAAGTCGTGGCGTGCCAGCGCGTCCCCGAGCACGAACGCGTCCACATAGGAGCGGTGCGAGGGCAGGAACACCAGCGAATGCCGGCGGTTGAGCCGGCGCAGCTCGTCGAGGCGGTCCGCATCGCTGTCGACCTTCCAGGTCCAGGCGTGCACCGGCCGCATCGCCTGGGTGAACAGATCCGACACCAGCCGGCTCTGCGCGGCGACGAGTTCGCGCAGCCCCTTCTCGGCCCGCCGGTACACCTCTTTCGAACCGGTTCCGGTGTGCACGGCGATGGCGTCGAGACGGCGCAGGAACTCCGGGGAGTCGAGGATCTCCTCGGCGACCAGCCGGGGCACCTTGTAGCGGTCGCCGATCACCGCGCGCTCGGCGCGTTCCAGGGCGACGGTGCCGGCCCGGACGATGGCCCGCGCGAACGGTTCCGCGCCCCCGGCCGCGCCGGGACGGTCGACGCCCTCGGCGGCGCCGGGACGGTCGACACTGCCGGCCGCCTCCGGATGGCTGGCCCGTAACTCGCTGAGCCGCGCGGGCTGCCCGGTCAGCACCAGATGCCGGTCCGGCGCCTTCGCGACCAGGCGGCGCTGCCGCAACCGGTTCGGCCGGCGCGGGTCGTTGAAGAACACCAGATCCGCGAAGGTGGTGCGGCGCACGCCGTCTCGCTCCGGCGGCAGCCACACCACCCGCACCGGCACCACCAGCGGATCGTCGCGGCGGCCGACCAGCCGGTCCGCCACCGCCGCGGCGTCCAGGTCCAACTGGGTCACCGGTGCGTCGACGCCGATCTCGGCCAGGACACCGCCCGCGGCGAGCCAGTCGCCGATCAGCGTCCGTTCCACCGAGGTGGAAGCCTCCACCAGCGCGACCACCGATCGCGGCGCGGTATCCGGGGTCGCCGGAGAAGTTTCGGCGTGATCGATCATGGTCCCTCCGTTGCTGGCGCAGCCCGCTGCGGCGGTAGCTGGTCACCGCCGCGGCGCAGTGCATCCCGGCCTCGCGAGCGAACTCGTCGCGAAGCGGCACATCCCACTATTGAAGCCCGGCCGGAGATTTCGCGCAGGCGGTTGTCGCGCCGGATGTGCACGACACTACGAACACCGATAGTGAAAAGGTAATGCTAACCTCACTTTCGAAAGTAAGGTGAGCATAACCTTGGAGGTCTGGTGACGGTCACGGACGAACGCGTGCGGATTCTCGATCCGGCGGCGGCGGTTTCGGCGCTGGCATCCGCGCAGCGATTCGGCGAATACGTCGTCTACGAACGACCGGGGCAGTGGGTGTTCGCCGCCGATCCACTCGGCGGTATCGAGCTCACCGCGGAGGAACTGCGGGTTCGCTGGGCGGATCGGAGCACGACGAGTCGGTGGACCGGCACGCCGGCCCAGGCCCTCGATCGCGCGCTGGCCGAACTGCCGACGGAAGGTCGAACCGCGTACGGCTGGCTGGCTTTCGAGTTCTGTGCCTGGTCCTTCGAGGCCACCGCGCACGTGCCGGCGCGGACTCCGCTGGGATTCCTGATGATTCCGCGGATCGAAGTGCGGCTCGACGGCAACGGCATCGAGGTAACCGGGGCGACCGCGGAGGAGCTCGAGCTCATCCACCAGTTGGTCGAGCAGGCGCAGCAGACGGCCATGCCGGATCCCTTCCCGGTGGACATCACACCGGACCCCACCGGCTACCGCGACCGGGTCGCCACCGCGGTGCGCGAGATCCGGGACGGCCGGTATCAGAAGGTGATCCTGTCGCGAAAGGTGGAGTTGCCCTTCGTCGTCGACGTTCCGGCCACCTATCGCCTGGGACGGGCCCACAACACCCCGGCGCGCTCCTTCCTGCTGCGGCTGGGCGGCCTGGAGGCGGCGGGATTCAGTCCCGAACTGGTCGCGTCGGTCGACGACACGGGCATGGTGACCACCGAACCGCTCGCCGGCACCCGAGCCTTCGGCCGCGGCGACGCCGCCGATCGAGCGGCCCGCGCCGACCTCGTCACCGACCCGAAAGAGATCGTGGAGCACGCGATCTCGGTGCAGACCTCGTTCGCGGAGGTCGCCGCGGTCGCCGAACCGGGCAGCACCGCCGTCTCGGATTTCATGGCGGTGCGAGAGCGCGGCAGCGTGCAGCACCTGGCCTCCACCGTGCGCGGCCGGCTGGCCGCCGATCGGAATTCGTGGGACGCACTGGAATCGCTGTTCCCGTCGGTGACCGCGTCCGGAATCCCCAAGCGCGGCGGCGTCGATGCGGTCTTCCGGCTCGATCGCGATCCGCGCGGTCTGTATTCCGGTGCGGTGGTGACGGTTTCGCCGGAAGGCGAGCTGGAGGCGACTCTGGTGCTGCGCGCGGTGTACCAGACCACAGACGGGGCCTGGATCCGCGCGGGTGCGGGTATCGTCGCCGCCTCCACTCCGGCGCGGGAATTCGAGGAGACCTGCGAGAAGCTCGGCAGCGTCGCGCCGTATCTGGTCGCGGGCTGAACGGCGGCATCGGGCACCGAGGACGGTCGCGCCACCGTCCTCGGTGCCCGATGCCGTGGTACGGCAGTGTGTTCCGGGCAGTTCCCGGTACCCGCCGACGGCATCGGCGAAGGCCGGTCGGGCCCGATCGCCGGTGCCGCCGAACGGATTCCGGTACTTTACAAGGTTGCCCGCAGCACCTTCTTGTCGATCTTGCCGACCGCCGTGAGCGGCAGGGTGTCGGCGGTGCGCAGCACGTCGGGCAGTTTGAAGGCGGCGAGACCACGGTCGGTGAGGAACCGCTTGATCTCGGCCAGCGTGGGGGCCGCACCGTCCACGACCAGGACGGCGCACACCTTCTCGCCGAGCGCGGCGTCGGGCAGGCCGACGGCGGCGGCGTGCCGCACGACCGGATGTGCCAGCAGATGCTCCTCGAGCTCGTCGCACGAGACGTTCTCACCGCCGCGGTTGATCACGTCCTTGATCCGGCCGGACACGATCAGGTGCCCGCTGGGCAGTCGCCGCACCAGATCGCCGCTGCGGTAGTAGCCGTCCGGGGTGAACGCCCGGGAATTGTGTTCCGGCGCACGGTAGTAACCGCGGATCGTGTACGGTCCGCGGGTCAGCAGCTCGCCCTCCTCACCCGGCGCCACGTCATTGCCCTCGCCGTCGACCACGCGCAACTCGTCGGCGGCGGACAGCGGCCGCCCCTGGGTGGTGCACACGCGATCGTCGGAATCGTCGAGGCGGGTGTAGTTCAGCAGGCCCTCGGCCATGCCGAACACCTGCTGCAACTGCGCTCCCAGCGCGGGCCGCACCTCGCGGGCGTTGACATCCGCCAGCCGGGCTCCGCCGACCTGCAACAGACGCAGCGACGACAGGTCCGCCTCCTCCCATTCGACTGCGGCGCACCACAATTGGGCCAGCGGTGGTACCACGGCGGTGACCGTCGCACGATACCGCTCGATCGCCGCGAACGCCGCCTCCGGGCTGGAGTCGGCGGTGAGGGCGATCGAGGCGCCCACCGTGATCGCACCCAGGATTCCGGGACAGGCCAGCGGGAAGTTGTGCGCCGCGGGCAGAGTCGCGAGGTAGACGTCGTCGGGACCGAGTGCGCAGACCGCCGCGCTCTCCCGGGCGTTGAAAGCGTAGTCGTCGTGGGTGCGGGCGATCAGCTTCGGCAGGCCGGTGGTGCCGCCGGACACCAGCATCAGCGCGATGTCGTCGGGTGCCGGTTGCGGCAGTGAATCGCCCTCGCCCGCAACGGTCGCCAGATCCGTGAACGGTCCGGGATCGCCGAGGACGAAGACCCGGCGCACGCTGCCGACCTGTTCCACCAGGGTGGCCGCCAGCTCGCGGTAGTCGAAATCGCCCACCCGATCGGCGATCACGTAGGCGACCGCGCCGGACAACGCGGCCAGATGCTCGATCTCCGCGCGCCGGTGCGCGGGCAGTGCCAGCACCGGGATCGCACCGGCGCGCAACAGCCCGAACAGGATCGGCACGAAGGCCGGCACATTCGGCAGTTGCACCAGGACCCGATCGCCCGCCGCGATGCCGTGGGCGCGGAAGCCGTGGGCGAACGCGTCGGCGTCGGCGTCGAGCCGGGCGTAGTCGCGGACTCCGTCCGCATCGTGCAGGGCCGGCCGGCCGGGCCACTGTCGCGCGGCCGACCGGAGCAGGTCACCGAGGGTCTGCCCGGTCCAGTATCCGGCGGCCCGGTAGGCGGCGGCGGCCTCGGCGGGGATCGGCACGAAGCCGTCGCGGTGCGTCTCGGCAGTGGGAGAAAGGGATGTCACGGGCGCTGCCTCACGGTCGACAGGTTGCTGAAGGTCTGATTACAAAGGTTAGGCAACCCTATCTCAATGGGCTAGGCTGATCGACGATCGGCCAGACAAGGAGTACGCGGAGATGGAGTCAGCACAGCCACCCGGTGCGGGTGACGGCATCGAGCGCGACGAGATCCGGGCGGCCGTCGCGGCGCAACTAGGTATCGCGGCAACGGATATCGCCGACGGGGACGATCTGATCCAGCTGGGCCTGGATTCGATCCGCACCATGAAACTGGCGGGCGGATGGCGCAAGCGCGGGATGGACGTCAACTTCGCGCAGCTCGCGGCCGCGCCCACCGTCGCCGACTGGCTCCGATTGCTCGGCGGCAGTGCGGATTCCGCCGCGGCGACCGGCCGTTCCGCCACGGCGTCCCCGGGCGGACTCGCGGCGGCAACCGATGCTCCAGCGGTGACCGGTGGTTCTGCCACGACGTCGCCTGGCGGGCCTGCGGCGGCGATTGATGCTCCGGCGGTGACCGGTGGTTCTGCCACGACGTCCCCCGGCGGGCCTGCGGCGGCAACCGATGCTCCGGCGGTGACCGGTGGATCCGCCACGGCGTCGTCCGGTGAGGTATCCGCGGCGATCGCCGATGCCCCTGCGGCGGCCGGTGGTACCGCTGCGGCGTCTTCTGAGGTATCCATGGCAACTGCCGATACTTCCGTGACAATCGGTCAGGCCCGTGCGAGCGCTGATGTCCGACCGGCAATCGATGCCACGGTGGTGACCGATGAGACGCCCGCGGTGACGGACGACGGCTCACCCTTCCCCTTGGCGCCGATGCAGCACGCGTACTGGATCGGCCGCTCGGCGGAGCAGCGCCTCGGCGAGGTGGCCGCGCACTTGTACATCGAATTCGACGGCGGCGCGGTCGATCCCGATCGTCTCGGCGTAGCGGTCGCCGCGCTGGTCCAGCGGCATCCCATGCTGCGCACCCGGTTCCGGCCGGACGGGCGGCAGCAGACGCTCGCGGCGCCGGCCCGGCCGGTGTGGAGCGTCACCGACCTGCGGCAGACCACGCCTGCCGAGGTCGACGCCACGCTGGAATCGTTGCGTCACAACCGGACCCATCAGCGGCTCGCGGTCGAGGAGGGGCAGGTCGTCGAC
This sequence comes from Nocardia aurantia, assembly GCF_009604425.1. Taxonomy (GTDB): domain Bacteria; phylum Actinomycetota; class Actinomycetes; order Mycobacteriales; family Mycobacteriaceae; genus Nocardia; species Nocardia aurantia. The sequence continues at coordinate 274,034 of NZ_WEGI01000001.1, forward strand.
ATCGCCCTGACCCGGCTGCCCGGCGACCGGACCCGGCTGCACCTGGATGTCGACATGCTCGCCGCCGACGCGATGAGCTACCGGGTGCTCATCACCGACCTGGCCCGGCTCTACCGCGGCGAGACGCTGGCGCCGGTGACCTACACCTTCCGCGAATATCTGGCCGATCCACGCGGGCGGGCCTCGGCCGAGGAACGCAAGCGCGCGCACCGCTGGTGGCAGGAGCGGCTGCCGGAACTGCCCGGCGCGCCGGAACTCCCGCGCTCCGCCGCCACGGAGACCGGCAACAGCACTGTCCGCCATCATCATTGGCTGCCACCGGAAGCGAAAGCGCGGGTGATCGCCACCGCGCACGCGCGGGGCGTCACCCCGGCGATGGCGCTGGCCTCGGTCTTCGCCGACACCATCGGGGGCTGGTCGGCGCAGCGTCGCTTCCTGCTGAATCTGCCGCTGTTCCATCGGGAGCCGGTGCATCCGGAGGTCGGCGGCGTGGTCGGCGACTTCACTTCGTCGGTGCTGCTGGAGGTGGACGTCACCGAACCCGCCACGGTCTTCGAGCGAGCCGCCGCGCTGCAACGCCGGATGCACGCCGCCGGAGCGCATTCCGCATACTCGGGGCTCGAGGTGCTGCGCGACCTGGGTCGTTCCCGAGGTGAGCCGGTGCTGGCGCCGATCGTCTACACCAGCGCGCTGAATCTCGGCGAATTGTTCGCGGACGTGGTCACCGAGACCTTCGGCGATCCGGTCTGGATCATCTCGCAGGGCCCGCAGGTCCTGTTGGACGCGCAGGTCACCGAGGTGCGCGGCGGGCTGCTGTTGAACTGGGACGTCCGTGCGACCGCATTCCCTCCGGGCATGGTGGAGACCATGTTCGGCGGTTACATCGACGCGATCACCGCACTGGTCGCCGAACCCGCCGAACCGGGCACCGGCTGGGATGCCGCCGCGGGCGTGCGACTTCCATTGGCGCAGGCGGACATTCGTCGCCAGGTGAACGACACCGACGGCCCGGTGTCCGGAAGAGCCCTGCACACCGGCTTCTTCACCCATGCGGCCACCGAACCCGATGCCCCGGCGCTGATCTGGGAATCGGCCGGCGCCGCGCATCGGCAGACCTACGGTGAACTGGCCGCCGAGGCGCTCGCCGTGGCCGGCGCCCTGCGCGCCGCCGGGGTGCGGCCGGGTGACGCCGTCGCCGTGCAGCTGCCCAAGGGGCCCGATCAGGTGGTCGCGACCCTCGGCGTGCTGGCGGCGGGCGCGGTCTACGTGCCGATCGGCGCGGACCAGCCGCCCGCTCGGCGCGCCGAGATCCTGCGCGTCGGTGACGTGGTCGCCGCGATCACCGCGGGTGCGACGATCGCGGAACTGCCGGCGCTGCCCCTCGGCACCGCGCGGAGCCATCCGGAACCGTTGCCGGAACCGATCTTCCCGGACCCGGAACAGATCGCCTACGTGCTGTTCACCTCCGGGTCGACCGGTGTGCCCAAGGGGGTGGAGGTGCCGCACCGGGCCGCGATGAACACCATCGACGACCTGAACGACCGCTTCGGGATCGGTGCGGCAGACCGCGCGCTGGCACTGTCCGCGCTGGAGTTCGACCTCTCGGTGTACGACCTGTTCGGCCTGCTCAGCGCGGGTGGCTCGGTGGTCGCGGTGGATGCCGCGCAGCGCGGCGAACCGGCCGGCTGGGTGGAACTGATCACCCGGCACCGGGTCAGCGTGCTCAACTGCGTGCCCAGCCTGCTGGACATGGTGCTGAACGCCGCCGGCGGCACTCCACTCGACTCGCTGCGCGCGGTGCTGCTCGGCGGGGACTGGGTGGACGTCGCGTTGCCGGGCCGCCTCGCCGCGGTCGCCCCCGGCTGCCGGTTCGCCGGTCTCGGTGGTGCCACCGAGACGGCCATCCACTCGACCGTCTGCGAGGTCACCGGGGCGCGGGTTCCGCAGGACTGGAAGGCGATTCCGTACGGGACCCCGCTGCGCAACGTGCGCTGCCGGGTCGTGGATCCGGCGGGACAGAACTGCCCGGACTGGGTGACCGGCGAGCTGTGGATCGGCGGCGCGGGTGTCGCGGCGGGTTACCGCAACGAGCCGGAGCGCACCGCCGACCGATTCGTCGAGTACGACGGCCTGCGCTGGTACCGCACCGGCGATCTGGCCCGTTACCGGCCGGACGGGATCCTGGAGTTCTTCGGCCGCGCCGACCATCAGGTGAAGCTGCGCGGTTATCGGGTCGAACTCGGCGAGGTGGAGAGCGCCCTGCGCGCGCTGCCCGGCGTACGGCACGCCGTCGCGGCCGTGATCGGTTCGGCCGCACCGAAACTCGCGGCTGTGGTGGTGGCCGTCGACGGCGTGGCCCTGGATCCGGGAGAGACGCTGGAGGCGGTCGCCGAACTGCTGCCCGAGTACATGGTCCCGTCCCGGCTCGAGGTGTTGCCGCGACTTCCGCTGACCTCGAACGGCAAACCGGATCGCAAGGCGGTCCTGGCGCTGCTCGCGGAATCCGGTACGGAGCACGAATTCGTCTCGGCCCGAACGGATGTGGAACGGGCCCTGGCCGACATCGTGGCGGCGGTGCTGGAGCGCACGGAGGTCGGTGTCACCGACGACTTCTTCGCTCTCGGTGGCGATTCCGTGCTGGCCACCACGGTCGTCGCACGGGTCCGGGAATGGCTGGACGTGCCCGGCGCGGTGGTGTCCGATCTGTTCGCCTCCCGCACCGTCGCCGGTCTGGCACAACGGCTTTCGCAGCGCGAGCCGGCCGGGCGGCTGGATACCGTCGCCCGCCTCTATCTGGAGGTCGCCGCGATGAGCGACGACGAGATCGTGGCCGCCACACGCTGAGCCGCCGGGGTGTGATCGTGCCGGTACTCGCCCGGAGTACCCGGCCGGTCCGCCACGGCTCTAGACTCGTGGCCAGAAGGCGGGTTTGCGGGGACGGAACCGCCGCCGCGCCCGCCCGGCGGGCGGGGCGAACCACTGGCGAGGAGGCGACGTGAGTCGTTGGGATACGTCGAACATTCCGGATCAGAGCGGTCGCACGGTCATCGTCACCGGTGCGAACAGCGGGCTCGGCGCGGTCACCGCGCGGGCGCTCGCCGCGGCGGGAGCGCAGGTGATCATGGCCTGCCGCGACGAGGTGAAGGCCCGCGCGGTCGCCAACAGCATCGGTGAGCGGGCCCAGGTGCGTCGCCTGGACCTGGCGGATCTGTCGTCGGTGCGTGAGTTCGCCGCCTCGATCGACCGCGCCGACGTGCTGATCAACAACGCCGGCGTGATGGCGGTGCCGTTGCGCCGCACCGCCGACGGCTTCGAGATGCAGATCGGCACCAACCACCTGGGTCACTTCGCGCTGACCGGCCTGCTCCTGGACAAGATCGCGGACCGGGTGGTCACGGTGGCCAGCGGCGCGCACATCATCGGCAAGATCGACGCGGCCGACCTGAACTGGGAGCGGCGCCGGTACAACCGCTGGGCGGCCTACGGGCAGGCGAAGCTGGCGAATCTGCTGTTCACCTACGAACTGCAGCGCCGCCTCACCGCGGCCGGATCGTCGAAACTGGCCCTGGCCTCGCATCCCGGTTACGCCGCCACCGACCTGCAGTCGCACACCGAGACCTTCATGGACAAGGTGATGGTGGTCGGCAACCGCGTCCTGGCGCAGAGCGCCGAGATGGGGGCGCTCGGCTCGCTGTACGCCGCCACCGCCACGGACGTGGCGCCCGGCGGGTACTACGGCCCGACCGGGCTGGGCGGCGCGCGCGGCTATCCGGTCGCCTGCAAGTCCTCGGCCGCCTCCCGCGACGAGGTCACCGCCGGGCGCTTGTGGGAGCTGTCCGAGCAACTCACCAAGGTCACCTTCCCGTTCGCCGAGCGCTGAACCGGGACGCCGGCTACACCGAGCGGCTGCGGCCGGTTCTGTTGTGACGCGGGTCACCGGAGCGGATGTCACACGGCGCCGGGCCGCGTCGTCGTCCTGATGTACGGGCGCCGCGCCACCGCGCGGCGTACCACCTTCGAGGAAGGACATCGTGATGGAAGCCCGACTGAACATCTTCGCCAGCCCCACCGCCGCCAAGTTCACCAAGCGGCTGAACTCCGCCAGCCAGGCCGTCGTCGAGTCGACCCTGCCGCACGAGATCCAGGAGTTGGTGAAGCTGCGTGCCAGCCAGATCAACGGCTGCGGGTTCTGCACCGACATGCACGCGAAGGACGCCGTCGCGGCGGGGGAGACCTGGCTGCGGCTGAACCTGGTCGCGGCGTGGCGGGAGGCCACCGTGTTCACCGAGCCGGAACGGGCCGCGCTGGCCTTCGCCGAGGAGGGCACCCGGCTCGCCGACACCCATGAGGGCGTCTCGGACGCCACCTGGGAGCAGGTGCGCAAGCACTTCGACGACGACCAGATCGGCGCCCTGATCGCGACCGTGGCGCTGATCAACGCGTACAACCGGCTCAACGTCATCGCCCGCACCCCGGCGGGTGGCTACGAGCCCGGTCAGTTCAATTGACCCGTACCGCAAGGCCTCCCGTCGTCGGCGGGAGGCGGCGGTCGGGGGCGCCGGTGCGCCGCCGTAGAATCGGTGCAATGGTCTCCGCACTCGTCGCCGATTTGTTCGAATCCCATCGGACACATCTGTTCTCGGTGGCGTACCGGTCCACGGGCAGTGTCGTGGGCGCCGAGAGCGCCGTCGAGGAGGCCTGGCTGCGGCTGGCGACCACGCCGCAGTACGAGATCGAGGACCTGCGCGAATGGCTGACCGCGACGATCGGCCGGATCTGCCTGGAGCAGTCGCGCTCCGCCGCCGTGCGGCGGAAAAATTATGTGGGACAGTGGCTTCCGGAGCCGATCGTCACCGGACCGGCGCCCTCCGGGCGGCCTGAACTGCTGGAAGTCGTTGCGCGCCATCGGGATTGCCGGTTCGAATCGATGATCGCGCTGGACGCCCTGGAGCCGGTGTCCCGGCTGGCGCTGGTGCTGCGGGACGGTGGCGGGTTGCCCGCCGCGGCCGTCGCGACGGTACTGGAGCGGCCCGAGGCGGCGGTGGCGGCGGCGGCCGACGCCGCGCGGGCCGTGCTCGCGGGCCTGCCCGTACCCGTCACGGATGCCGGGCACGCCGCGGCGGTGGGCCGGCTGCTGGCGGCCCTGGAGTCCGCTGACCGCGCGGCCGTGTGCGCGGCGCTGCATCCGGAGGCCCGGTACATGGCCGACGGCGGTGGGGCCACCCGGGCCGCCCTGCGGGTGGTCGTCGGCGCGCCGGGATTCGCCGATCTCGCCCTCGGGCTGCTCGGCCGGTACGGCATCAGCCTCGCTCCCGGCGCCCCGGACTGCGACGTCGTGCGCGTCAACGGTGAACTGGGCCTGCTGATCCACGAGCGGGCCTCCCACGACGGCCGGCCGGGCACCCCGGCGCGGGTGATCGCGTTCACCGTGGCCGGCGAAACCGTGTGCGGCGCCTACGATCTCGCGAATCCGGCGAAGCTGTCCGGGGTCCGGGTCCCGCACTGAGCCGGCTGCGGTCACGAACGGGTGAAGCGCCCGGGGAGATGACAGGTTGGAATCGGCTCGAGCCCGGCCGTCTCGGGGCCGCTGACCAGCACGCTAGGTTGGAAACATGTCCCACACGCAGACCGTCGCCCGCTTGCGCCCCTTCGCCTCGACGATCTTCGCCGAGATGACCGAGTTGGCGGTCCGCCACGGTGCGGTCAATCTCGGCCAGGGCTTCCCGGATTCCGACGGTCCCGCCGCCATGCTGGACGTCGCCCGGGCCGCCATCGCCGATGGTCTGAACCAGTACCCGCCGGGCCGCGGCATGCCGGTGCTGCGGCAGGCCATCGCCGCCGATCGCGCCCGCCGGTACGGCACCCGGTACGACCCGGACAGCCAGGTGCTGGTCACCGTGGGCGCCACCGAGGCCATCGCGGCGGCCGTGCTGGGGCTGGTCGAGCCGGGTCAGGAAGTGGTACTGATCGAGCCGTACTACGACTCCTATTCGGCGGCGGTCGCGCTGGCCGGGGCGACCCGCCGGACCGCGCGGTTGGTCCCCGACGGCGACGGCTTCGCCCTCGATCTGGACAGCCTGCGTGCCGCGATCACCCCGAAAACTCGTCTGCTGCTGCTCAATTCCCCGCACAACCCGACCGGCGCGGTACTGAGCCGCACCGAACTGCAGGCGGTGGCCGACCTGGCGATCGAGCACGATCTGCTGGTGCTCACCGACGAGGTGTACGAGCACCTCACCTACGACGGGCACACGCATCTCAGCATCTCCACCCTGCCCGGCATGTTCGAGCGCACCGTCGTGATCTCCAGTGCGGCAAAGACTTTCAGTGTCACCGGCTGGAAGATCGGCTGGGCCTGCGCACCGGTTCCCCTGCTCGACGCGGTCCTCGCCGCCAAGCAGTTCCTGACCTTCGTCGGCGGCGGCCCGTTCCAGCCGGCCGTGGCGTACGCCCTCGAGCACGAGCTGCCATGGGTGGCCGCCCTGCGGGACACTCTGGCGGAGAAGCGGATTCGGCTGTCGGACGCGCTGCGGGAGGCCGGATTCGAGGTGAAGCGCAGCGACGGAACATATTTCGTCTGCGCCGACATCACCGGTCTCGCCGCGGCCGACGCCCACGCCTTCTGCCGGGAACTACCCGAGCGCCTCGGCGTCGCCGCCGTCCCGCTGAGCGTCTTCGCCGACCATCCCGACGCGTGGAACCGCCTGATCCGCTTCACCTTCTGCAAGAAGGAGGAAACCCTCACCGAGGGCATCCGCCGCCTGCACGCCCACCGCGCACCCAGCCCCGCCCGCTGAATCACGGTCCGGCTCAGCGCTCTCCGGGGCCGCCGGGCTCCGGCCCGGTTCATCCCGCCGAGGGCCCGCCGACCTTCGGCCCGGTGCACCGTGTCCTGTGCCCGCTGAGCTTCGGTCCGGTGCACCGTCCTGTGTCCGCTGAGCTTCGGTCCGGCTCATCCCGCCGCGGGCCACCAATCCTCGGTCCGGTTCACCGCTCCCCGGGCCCGCTGGGCTCGGTCCGGCCCATCGCGGCTGGGCCCGCCTAGCTTGGTCCGGCTCATTGCGCACCGGGCCACCAATTCGCCGCATTCAGGGGCCTCTCGCAGAGTCGCGGCCGCCACGTTCCAGGCCACCGCCGACCTGCGGGCCGGCCGCCGCGGCGCCGTGCACACAGCCGCGTCCCGTCCACCCAGCCGCGAGTCCGTCGGTCGATTCCCTATGGACGGGACGTGCGTCGCGCGTCCGGGGCTCAGGCCGGGACCGGCCGGGCCCGATCGGTGGCCAGGAGCACGGCGATCGCGCCGAGCATGGTGCCGGTCACCCACCGCTGCGCCCGCAACCACAGCGGGCGCTCGCCGAGGAAGGCCGCGATCGACCCGGCGGCGAGCACGATCAACCCGTTCACGGTGAGCGCGACGCCGATCTGCACCGCGCCGAGGCTCAGACTCTGCAACCACACCCGCCCGTGCGCGGGCACTACGAACTGCGGGATCAGGGCCATGTACATGATCGCGATCTTCGGATTCAGCAGATTGGTGACCAGGCCCATGGTGAACAGCCGCCGGGTCGGATCGGCGGGCAACTCGCTCGGCGCGAAGGCCGAGATGCCCCCGGGCCGCAGCGTCTTCCACGCCAGCCAGCCGAGATACAGCGCCCCGGCCAGTTTGACGGCCAGATACAGCTCGGGCACCACCGCGAAGATCGCGGTGATGCCCACGGCCGCCGCCGTCAGATAGACCAGGAATCCGGCCGCCACCCCGGTCAGCGAGATCAGCCCGGCCCGCCGGCCTTGTGACACCGTCCGTGACACCAGATACATCATGTTCGGCCCGGGCGTCAGCACCATCGCGAGCGCGGCCGCCGCCACTCCCGTCACCGCAGTCGTCTCGATCACGAATCCGATACTGGTCGGCCGACCACCGCACTGTCGCGGTCCAGTTGATCAGTCGTGGACCGGCTGCGGCCCGGTCGGGGCGGCCGGCGGCCTAGGACGCGGTTCGGTGGCTTGCCCGGCGGTCCGCGACGGCGGTGGCGAGGCGGTCCAGTTGGGTGGCGGTGGTGTCCCAGTCCAGGCAGGCGTCCGTGATCGACCGGCCGTAGGTCAGGTCGGCGGCGCGGCCCAGGGTCAGGTCCTGGCGACCGGCCACGAGGAAGCTCTCCAGCATCACGCCGACCACGGACCGGTCGCCGCCGGCGATCCGCTCGGCCACATCGGTGACCACGTCGACCTGCTTGGTGTGGTCCTTGTTGCTGTTGCCGTGGCTGGCGTCGACGACGACGCGCTGCGGCAGCGACGCCTTCTCCAGGCGCAGGCAGGCCTCGGCGACCGAGGCGGCGTCGTAGTTGGTCCCGGAGCTGCCGCCGCGCAGGATCACGTGACAGTCCGGGTTGCCGGCGGTGCGGATCAGGGCCGCGTGGCCGTCGAGGTCGGTGCCGGGGAACACGTGGCTGGCCGCCGCCGCGCGGACGCCGTCGACGGCGACCTGCACGTCGCCGTCGGTGCCGTTCTTGATGCCGACCGGCATCGACAGCGCGCTGGACAGCTGCCGGTGCACCTGGCTGGCGGCGGTGCGGGCGCCGATCGCGCCGTAGGCGACCAGATCGGCGATGTACTGCGGGGTGATCGGGTCGAGGAATTCACAGGCCACCGGCAGCCCGAGCGCGGTGATGTCGACCAGCAGCCGCCGGCCCAGGCCCAGGCCGGTGTTGACGTCGAAGGATCCGTCCAGATGCGGATCGTTGAGCAGGCCCTTCCAGCCCAGGGTGGTCCGCGGCTTCTCGAAGTACACCCGCATCACCACGTGCAGCCGGTCGGCCAGTTCCGCGGACTTCGCGGCCAGGCGCCGCGCGTAGTCCAGGGCGGCGCCGGGATCGTGCACCGAGCACGGGCCGACGATCACCATCAGCCGGTCGTCGGCGCCGTCGAGCACGTCGACGGTGGCGCGGCGGCCGGCCCGCACGGTGGCCACCTGGGCGTCGTCGAGGGGGTGGGCGCGGCGGACGTCGGCGGGTGACAGTAGTGGGCTGATGCTCAGAGTGCGCTGATCGTCGAGATCACCTGCGGTACTCATCTGGAGCTTGTCCTCTCGGGATTTCGGACCTGGGCCGACTCACCGAGAGCGAATCCCGCGAGCCGGTCTGGGGCATCCGGCTCGGGGTGGGGGGAAGGTCAGCGCGGCTCACCGACCGGCCCACCCGGGGCCGGCTTGGTAAACCAGAAATACACGCGCTGCACGAGGAGGGACTGTACCAGCCGGGAGCGACGCCGCGGCCGCGCGACCCCGGGGGTGACGAGTGCCACACCCGTTTCGCGCAGGTCGCCGGGTCGTGGCCGATCCCATACGGCGAGATGTCGGTCACCCCCGATATCGTGGGCAGATGCCCCACGAAGGTGACCGAGTGGCCGGGCCCCTCATCGTTCAGAGCGACAAGACCGTCCTGCTGGAGGTCGACCATCCGCAGGCCGATGCCGCGCGCCAGGCCATCGCGCCGTTCGCCGAGCTCGAGCGCGCCCCGGAGCACGTGCACACCTATCGCATCACGCCGCTGGCGCTGTGGAACGCGCGCGCCGCGGGGCACGACGCCGAGCAGGTGGTCGACGCGCTGGTCAGCTTCTCGCGGTACGCGGTCCCGCAGCCGCTGCTGGTCGACATCGTCGACACCATGGCCCGCTACGGCCGGTTGCAGCTGGTCAAGAACCCCGCGCAGGGCCTGGTGCTGGTCAGTCTCGATCGCGCGGTGCTGGAGGAAGTGCTGCGGCACAAGAAGATCCAGCCCATGGTCGGTGCGCGCATCGACGCCGACACGGTGCAGGTGCACCCGTCCGAGCGCGGCCGCATCAAGCAGATGCTGCTCAAGATCGGCTGGCCCGCCGAGGATCTGGCCGGCTACGTCGACGGCGAGGCGCATCCGATCGAACTCGACTTCGAGGCGGGCGCATGGCAATTGCGCGATTACCAGGAGATGGCGGCCGATTCGTTCTGGGCGGGCGGTTCCGGTGTGGTGGTGCTGCCCTGCGGCGCCGGCAAGACCATGGTCGGCGCGGCCGCGATGGCGAAGGCGAAGGCCACCACCCTGATCCTGGTCACCAACACCGTCGCGGGCCGGCAGTGGCGCCGTGAACTGCTGGCCCGCACCTCGCTCACCGAGGACGAGATCGGCGAGTACTCCGGCGAGCGCAAGGAGGTCCGCCCGGTCACCATCGCCACCTATCAGGTGATCACGCGAAAGACCAAGGGCGAGTACAAACATCTGGAACTGTTCGACAGCCGCGACTGGGGCCTGGTCATCTACGACGAGGTGCATCTGCTGCCCGCGCCGGTGTTCCGGATGACGGCCGATCTGCAGTCCCGCCGCCGCCTCGGCCTCACCGCCACGCTGGTCCGCGAGGACGGCCGCGAGGGCGACGTGTTCTCGCTGATCGGCCCGAAGCGCTACGACGCGCCCTGGAAGGACATCGAGGCGCAGGGCTGGATCGCGCCGGCCGACTGCGTCGAGGTCCGGGTCACGCTCACCGACGCCGAGCGCATGGCCTACGCCACCGCCGAGCCGGAGGAGCGCTACAAGCTGTGCTCCACCGCGCGCACCAAACTCGCGGTGGTGGAGTCGATCCTGGCCCGGCACAAGGACGCGCCGAGCCTGGTGATCGGCGCGTACCTGGATCAGCTGGACGAGCTGGGCGAACATCTGAACGCCCCGGTCATCCAGGGCTCCACCCGCACCAGGGAGCGCGAGGCGCTGTTCGACGCGTTCCGGGCCGGGGAGATCCCGGTGCTGGTGGTGAGCAAGGTGGCCAACTTCTCCATCGACCTGCCGGAGGCGTCGGTCGCGGTGCAGGTGTCGGGCACCTTCGGGTCCCGGCAGGAGGAGGCGCAGCGGCTGGGCAGGCTGCTGCGCCCGAAACACGATGGCGGCCAGGCGCATTTCTACTCGGTGGTGGCACGTGACACGCTGGATGCCGAATACGCGGCACATCGGCAGCGTTTCCTTGCCGAGCAGGGGTACGCCTATCGCATCACCGACGCGGACGACCTGCTGGGCCCGACGATCGGATGAGCGGACCGGCGCGTCGGGCGACCCGGCCCGGGAGACAGGTGAGGATGGTAGACGTGCGACGCTTCGACTTCGCGGTGGACCGCGCGTATGCCCGATCGGTCAACGAGATCGTGCCGACCGTCCGGCGGTTGCGCATCGTGGCCTTCGCCGTCGCGATCGTGCTGGGCCTCTCGACCGCGGGCCTGATCCGGCTGGGGCATCCCTATTCGTTCATACTCTCCGTCGCCTTCGCGCTCGGCACGGTCACGGCGCTGTTCGTCGCGGTGTGGACGCCGCACCGCGCGCGGGTCGACAAGCTGTACGCCGCGGGTGAACTGGTGCCCGCGGTGGTGACCGAGCACAACCAGAAGGGCCTGACCCTGCTGGCCCTGGTCAACGTCGCGAAGCCGGGCGCCGCGCCGGTCTACGCGCTGATCGTCCGGGTGGTGCGGGCCCTGCCGGGTCATCGCGACCGGGCGGGCGAGCAGGTGCCCGCGGTCACGGTCCGCACCGACTTCGCCTCCGGTTCCATCGGCGATCTGCGGCAGCCGATCACGCCGATGCCGATCGCCTGGGGCACCCGCGATCCCGGCGTGATCGAGCGGGCCCGCTCCGCGATCAGTGAGGTGGAGTGGACGCTGCTGGCCGACAACATCACCCTCGCCGCGAAGGTCCTGGCCGCCGAGTCGAAGCGGCTGCTGCTGGATCCGCATCAGCTGCCGGAGGAATTGCGCGGGTAAACCCGTTGCGCGCCTTCGTAGAATGATCTCGTGATTCCCACCTCCAACCTGGTGGCCTTCCTGATCGCGGCGACCGTCATCATCGTGATTCCCGGGCCGGGTGTGCTGTTCACCATCGGCCGCGCGCTCACCGACGGGCGGCGTGCCGCCCTGATATCGGTGCTCGGGCATGCCCTGGGGGTGCAGATGCTGGTGATCGCGGTGGCCGCCGGGCTCGGCAGCCTGGTCGCCGCCTCGGCACTCGCCCTGACGATCGTGAAGCTGACCGGGGCGATCTACCTGGTGTACCTCGGCGTCCAGGCCGTCCGGCAGCGCCGGTCGCTGCGCGAGGCGTTCGCCGCGCAGGCCGAGCCGGCGCCGCATCGGCGGGTGTTCCGGCAGGGCATCGTGGTCGGGGTGACCAATCCGAAGGCCCTCGTCTTCTTCTCCGCGGTGCTGCCGCAGTTCGTGGAGCCGGCCAGCGGATATCTGCCGGTCCAGTTCCTGATCCTCGGATCGATCTTCCTCGGCGTCGCGCTGGTGTCCGACAGTGCCTGGGCGCTGCTGGCCGGTACCGCGCGCGCCTGGTTCGCGCGGTCGCCGCGGCGGCTGGAGGCCGTCGGGGGCGCGGGCGGGCTCATGATCATCGGTTTGGGTGCGACCGTGGCGGTCACCGGCACGAACAACTGATCCGGCTACCATCCCCGATATCCGCACGCAGGTCGGAAGGGGTGGCTCGACGCATGCACACACGAATGCGCCGCCTGGTGGCCGGGCTGCTGCTCGCCGGCGCCTCCGTGTCGCCGGCGCCGGTCACCGCGCCTGCCCAGGTGCTGGACGATCCGGCGGTCGGCGCGCCGGGCCTCGGCGATCCCTATTATCCGGACGATGGCAACGGCGGTTATCGCGTCGAGCACTACGACCTCACCCTCGACTACGACCCGCCGAATCGGCAGCTGGCGGGCATCGCGCGACTGTCGGCGATCGCCGCACAACCGTTGCGCGCCTTCGAACTCGATTTCAACGGGCCCGAGGTCCGGGCGGTCACGGTGAACGGCCGCCCGGCCCTCTTCGAGCGGACCGGTGCGCACAAGCTGGCTGTCAGCCCATTGCTGCCGTTGCTGCCGGGGCTGCCGTTCGCGATCGCCGTCGACTACGCCGGCCAGGTCACCGACACGCCCGACTCCGGGTGGACGGTGTCGCCGAGCGGTGGCGCCTTCGCCGCGGGCGAACCGCATTCCGCCGCCACCTGGTACCCGCTCAACGACACCCCGCTGGACAAGGCCACCTTCGAGGTCCGGGTGACGGTGCCGCAGGAGTGGGAGGTCGTGTCGAACGGGCTGCGCACCCGCGACGTCGCCGACGGCACGCATCGGACCGTCGAATGGCGGCTGCGCGATCCGGTGGCCGGCTACCTGACCACGGTGGCGATCGACCATTTCGAATTCCTGGAGCAGCGGCGAGCCGACGGCACCCCGTTGTTCAGCGCCTTCGCCCCGCAGGCGGTCTCGCGCCGGGAACTGGAGAACCGGCTGCCGGAGATCCTGGACTTCCTGGAAACCCTGTACGGCCCTTACCCGTTCGAAACCGGCGGCGGCATCTACGTCGACACCGATCTGCAGTTCTCGCTGGAGACCCAGACCCGGCCGATCTACGCCCCCTGGACCGACCTGAACACGGTGGTGCACGAGAACACCCATCAGTGGTGGGGTGATTCGATGTCGGTCACCCAGTGGTCCGATATCTGCCTGAACGAATGCTTCGCCAGCTACACCGCCGACTACCTGTGGCCGGAACGCAAGGAGGGCAAGGACGTCGACCGGATGTACCGCGAAACCGTCGACAAGTACCGCGACGATCCGGACTTCTGGTCGATCCCGTTGCAGAACCCCGGCGCCGGAAGGGAATTCACCGTCGTGTACACCCGCGGCCCGCTGTTCCTGCACGCGCTGCGGCATCTGCTCGGCGACGCGATCTTCTTCCCGGCGATGTCGCGGTTCGTGCAGGCGCACCGCTACGGCAACGCCGCCATGCCCGAATTCCGTTCCTACCTGCAAACTCTGACGCCGATCGCACTCGGCGGGTTCCTCGCGGCCTGGCTGGACGGCACGACGCCGCCGCCGGACAGCGACCTGTTCCCGGGCACCCTTTCCCTCGGTTGAGACCGCCGTAACACCTGGCACAAATAGGACGACACAATCCTCGGTGCGATCGGGGACAGTCCCCGCGTCGCTGTGGAAAGGTGTGAAACATGACCTACCTCGGAATGCTGACGCTGCTCAATATCAGTCGCACACTCGGATACGCCCTGCTCGGGCTGCACGGCCTCTCGATGGGAGGCACCCTGTAACCGGTTCCGCGGGCAACCGGCCCGGGTGCTCCGGCGAACCGGCGCACGGGGTATCGTCCGCTCACCGGCGTTCGCGGGCGACCGCGCCGCGGATACGCCGTGAACGATTGGGTGAGAGAGGTTTTCGTACGTGAACAAGGCAGGGACGAAGCTGATCGTTCGCTTCGTGCCGGCACTGGTGGCGGTGGCCGCACTGGCGGTCACCGGCTGCTCATCCAGTTCCGGTAAATCCGATACCGCGCGGGCCAAGGTGGGGGACTGCATCAACGTCCTCGAGGGTTCGACGACCGCGGCCAAGACCGAGCCCGTCGACTGCTCGTCGGACAAGGCGGTCTACAAGGTGGTGTCGACCTCGGACCAGAAGGCCGACTGCGGCACCGAGAACACCTCCTACGAGGAGACCTACGGCGGCGGCACCGCCCATCTGTGCCTCGCCCCGAATCTGAAGCAGGGCAGCTGCTATCACCAGGACCGGGAGACCGGATTCGCCTACGCCGACTGCGCGTCCACCGCGGCCACGGTCAAGGTCGTGAAGCGGATCGACGGCACCAGCGACGAATTCGCCTGTGACTCGAATTCGACCTTCCTGACGCTGTCCAACCCCAAGACCACGTTCTGCCTCACCAATCCCAAAGGCTGAGCGCGGAATTCACTCGACCAGCGCGACCGACGCGATCCGGTGCAACGTGAAGTGCCGGACCGCGCCGGTCACCGGGTCGAGCGCGTCCAGTTGACCACCGGACACCTGCAACGGTTCCACCACGCGCTGAGTGGCGACGCCCTGCGCGTCGACATAGCCGATGTGCACCGGGCGGCGCACCTTCGCCGCGAGTTGCAGCAGCGCCATCGTCGCGGCGGTACTCGTCCGGCTGCCGTCGGCGCGGACCGCCTGCCCGGATCGGGTGCGCGCGGCCTTCTCCCCTGCTCGCAGTTCGGTCACCAACGCCCGCAACTGTTCCGTGCTGGGCGGATTGGGCCGCCACGACTGCCGGGCGTTCGGACGCACCGACAGTCGTGCCCCGCGCGGCCGCAGGTCGACGATCGTGCCGGAGGCATCCTCCCCGGCCGGGCTGAACCCGGCCGCGCGCAACTGTTCCAGGACGTCGCCGAGGGGCGCCTGGGAGATCGCCACCGTCGGGGCGACGGCGCGCAGAGCCAGCCGCTCGGCCACCGGCGCCGCCAGCACCTCGGCCAGCAGGCTGGGATCCTCGCTGCGCAGGAAGGACTGCGCCAGACCGGCCCGTAACCGGCCGTGCCGGCGAGCCACGTCGTCGATCAGATAGGTGAGCGCCTGCGGTACCGGGGTGCGGGAATGCGCCGCGAACAGCTGCTGTAGTTCGGCAGCCGTCAGCCCGGCGTCCAGCGCCCGGCGCACCGAATTCTCGCCGACCCGGTACACGGTCGCGGCGCCCGCCGATTCGACGTCCGCGACCAGCGCGATGCGCTGCTGGAGATCCGGGACCAGCGGGCCGGGCGCGATGACCGTCAGATCCGCCTGCACCAGAACATGATCGAGCGGCGCGGGCAGCGCCGTTTCCATCTCGGCCTCGGCGTCGCCCGGATTGCCGTGCAGCAGAGCGCGTCCCGCGGAGGTGAGCGCTCCACGGCCGGCCAGTCCGAGCGCCGCCGCCTCGGCCAGCGTGTGCTCCACGGTGTCGGTCCGGAAATGCCTGCGGCGCCGCGGTTGCCGCCACGCCAGCACCCGCGCGAGGTCGGTCGCCGTCACCGCCGATCCGGCCGGATACTCGCCGAGCAGGGACAGGACCGCGTGCCGGTCGCGGGCCGCGTGCACGGTCCGCAGTTCGGGCGACAAGGCGGCCAGCGGTTTGTCGTTGGCGTCGCGCAGGCCGATCATCCACGGGCAGCGATCCAGCTCCAGCCACGCCAGGGCGAGCACCACCCAGCGGCGGGCGGACGGTCCCTCCAGCCAGCCGTCGGTGGCGGCGGTCGGCGCCCAGAAATCGTCGACGGTCTCGACCTCCGGCGCCGGATCCGGAAGACCCTTGTCCAGCAGGTGGGCCGCGGCCAGCACCTCGGCGAGCAGACCGGCCCGGTTCTCGTCCATCCCGGCCTGTTTGGCGATCCGGCGCAACTCCCGCACGCCGAGGCCGCCGGCCCGTAGCACCGGGGCCGGGCCCTGACCCAGCACCTCCAGCAGGTCGCCGGCATGACGCAGCAGTTCGCCCACCTCGCCCGCGGCGGCCGCATTGGCCTCGGCGGCGGTGTGGTGGACGGGTTCCGGCCGCGGCGGGGTCAGGACGTGCGGGTCGGTGACCGGTTCGCGGCGCAGTACCTGGCCCACCGCGGGCGGCAGTTCGACGGTCTCGGCGTCGACCCAGTTCAGCAGGCGGGCGGCGAGCAGTCGCTGGATCGGGCGGTCCGGTGCGGTGCCCGGTGCGGCGTCGCGGGTACGGCCCCGGGGGCCGGTGGTGGCCAGTTTGTCCAGCAGGGCGCGTTCCGGCGGGGCCAGACCGGCCAGCGCGGCGGTGATCTCCGCCTCGCTCAGCGCGTCCGGGATCTCGGTGATGCTGCCCAGCGGCCAGGGCAGCGCCTCCTTGGTGGCGGCCACCGCGTACAGCTCGTCGGTGCCCCACACCAGGGCGCGCGCGGTCAGCCGCTCGATCGCGGTGTCGATGTCGGCGATCGGGGCTCGGTCACCGAGCAGATCGGTCAGCCGGCGGCGCGGCAACGCCTCGGCGGCCCGGTTGCGCGACCCGCCTTCGTGGATCGCGTTGTGCACCGCCAGGGTCTCGAGGACTGCGAAATCCAGGGTGTCGAGGTCGTCGGCGGCACGGAACACCGAGGCACGCTGTTCGGCGCGGGCCGCCAGCACGGCCATCGAGGCGGGGAGCGGTACCGCGAGGTCGGGACGCAACGTCAGCAGCGTCACGAGATCGTCATCGGAGCGGGCGGCCAGCCAATCGGCCAGGGCCACCCCGCCGGCCGCGCCGGTCGCGGCGGAGGCTTCGGTCGCAGTCATCGCCGTCCAGCGTACGGTGAGAGCCTCGCCCGTGTCTGTGCTCCGCGACCCCGCACGCGCGCGTTCGGCTATCGGCCGGCGAGCCGGGCCGTGAACCGGAACGTGTGCCGCCATGTCAGAATGACCACGTGGCGAAAGAATCGAAGAAGTCCTCCTATGTCGACAACGGCTGGCCGCGACTGGCCAACGGCGATCACGCGGTCACCGAGCTCTCGGCGACCCGCGCGGGTGGTCTGTCCCCGTACGGCGAGGACACCGAATTCCCGGTCCCGGCGGAGCAGATGCCCTACGTGCACCCGCACACGGTCGTCAACCGCTGATTCAGGCTCCTGGAGGCCCCCGCACCGATCGGTGCGGGGGCCTCTGCCGCGTCCGAAAACAGTCGGCCCGCCGTGTTCGGCCGACAGCCCGGCAGGCGCGTGGCCGCTGGGCCCCGGGCATTCGCGGTGCGAGCCGAGCCGTCGAGCCGCCACGGTCGCGCCACCGCACTGCCTCCACCACAGGATTTAGACCCGGCCGCGTAAGGTCCCTGGCCGGGGTCGCGGGCTACCGGCCGCTCGAGCCCGGCCGGGTCTGGCCTGTACGTGAGGCCGTCGCCTCGATGCCCGTGCAGTTACGGCCATCGGCTCACCAGGCAACGGAAGGAACCTGGTGAGCCGATGGGGACGATCAGGTGGGCTGTGTGGAAGTGCTCATACCGCCACGGATTCCCGGGCCTCGGACCGGTACGCGGCTTCATACCGGCTCAGCAACCGGGACAGGCCGACTGGCTCGGGACTCGGGCAGGGAGCACCTCGTGCCGGAAACCTCGATGAGTGAACGGTTTCCGAGTCGCATCGCCGCGGGTCGATGAACGACGCTGTCAGCGAGTCGGGCTCGGCTCCGCGACGGAATGTGATCTCGCACCGGCGGATTCACGCGAGGATTCCGTTCGGCACGATGCCGTGCCCGGTGAGTAACCGTTGTGCCCAGTCGATCAGCGATTACGTGACGTCTGACCGATATCGATCTTCGAGTCGCGGATGTGCGTGATCGACTGTGGGAGAAAGAACACCGGCCGCGATGACAGGGTCGACGGCCGGTCCGAAACCCGAGGGGATCAGTTGGGCAGCAGGCCCTTGTTCGCCTCGAAGAAGTTCACGACGGAGGGGTCGAGCTTGGTGCCACTGGCCTTGAACGCGTTGTAGGTGTTCATCGCGTCCTGCGGGACCTCGAAGCCCTGCGCCTGCGCGGCGGCGACGACGTTGTCGACGGCGTGGAAGATGTCCTGCGTGCCGTCGGGGAACTGCGCCTGCGGCGCGCCCGCCACCACATCGTCGGCGTCGGGGCTGCTCCAGTGGTTGCCGGGGCTCACGGGTGCGGTGCGCTCGCTCGGCGAGCTGTGCAGGCCGAGGTTCGAGGAGCAGGTGGGCCAAGCGCCCCAGCCCTGGCTGGCGAGAACCTTCTCGGCCACGGTGATCTGCTGTTCGCGCGAGGCCTGATTGGCCGCCGGCGCGTAATCGGTGCCGCCGTGCGAGGCCCAGGTGCCGGGGGAGAACTGCAGGCCTCCCTGGAAGCCGTTGCCGGTGTTGATGCCCCAGTTACCGCCGGATTCGCACTGCGCGAGACGGTCCCAGTCGGAGTCGGGGGCCGCGGAGGCGTGTCCGGCGAGGGCGACACCGGCCCCACCGACGATCGCGCTCGTCACAGCAACCTTGGCGACAGTGCGGCCGGTGTTGGTCGGCTTGCGATGGCGTCCACTCATATCGGGTCGTCTTCCTCTCGTACGCACCTGCGAGATGCACTCGGGTTCGGACTGAGAGGTCGTCCGTCCCCTGCGCGCCCGGAGGTGCGCCGCCCTCACCCCTGCTTCCGTCTGGGGTCCGTACCCGCGGGGTGAGGTTCGGTGCGGCGGGCCGGTGGTGCCGGGAATCCCGGCTGCGTTAAGAACGGTACGACGAACGCCGGAGAAAATCACCATTTGATAACCGGCGTGTGCGGGTGGCCGGATCCCGCGCGGTCAGCGCCCGAAAAGTGTTTCTGCGCAGGTGAATGCGGTGCGTTACCGCCGAGCATGGACTGTGACCGCCTCGTTATCGTCTCGTTATGTGACGAACATCACAGGACTGGTTCCGGGGTGAACTGGGCAAATGCGCGGGTGCGCGCATCAGCGCGCGCGGCGACCGGACCAGAGGGCGAACGCCAGGGCCAGCAACAGTCCCGAGGCGGTACCGGCCATGGCTGTGACGTACAACCACAGCGCGGGTTCGGCGTCGGACAGCACCGGAGTCAGCAGAATGGCGACGATGGCCAGCAGACCGATCGCGAAGAGCCCCAGGGCGACGTAGAGCAGAGGCGTGCCGGACCGGCGAGGCGCCGGCCGCGAGTGAGGATCGGGCATTACTGCACCGTAAAACTCATGTGCTCGCGCTCTCGGCACCGGGGTAGACTCAGAGCATTCGCGTCCTGCATACCTGTGGGGCGCGTTCTTTTCGAAAGCAGAAGGGCCCGGACGTATCCCGGCGCCCTCGGTTGTGTCCGGGTGGTCCGGGCATCGATGACGAACGGGTGATCGCAGTGCCGACCGGCAGGGTGAAGTGGTACGACGTCGAAAAGGGCTTCGGCTTCCTTTCCCAGGATGAGGGCGAGGACGTCTATGTTCGGTCGTCTGCGTTGCCCAAGGGTGTCGAAGGGTTGAAGCCCGGGCAACGAGTGGAATTCGGGATGGCCGCCGGCAAGCGCGGCCCGCAGGCGCTGAGCCTGAAGTTGCTCGATCCGCTGCCGTCGGTGCGGGAAGAGGCCCCGAGCCGTCCCCGCCGCAACGATGCCGCGCATCCCCGCAAGTCCCCCGACGACCTGCACGGGATGATCGAGGACATGATCACCCTGCTCGAGGCGACGGTGCAGCCGGATCTGCGCCGGGGCAAGTACCCGGACCGCAAGACCGCGCAGCGCATCGCCGAGGTCGTCCGCGGCGTCGCCCGCGAACTCGATCACTGAGCGGGCTCAGGCGGTCGCTATCGACCACACCTGGTACGGGGCGTACGACTCGGCCCCGTTCTCGTCCCGGACCGGCAGCACCAACTGGATCTCCACGCCCACCAGCCGGAGATCCTGCTGCGGACGGGAATTCACGGTGACGGCCATCGTCCCGGCCGGGTAGTCGCGGTAGGACGCCAGGTGCTGGACGGCCGTGCCGTCCGGCAGCGCGTACTCCTGCACCATCACCCACGGCGCGTCGGCGACCTGCCTGGGCAGCGACAGCTGCAACGGGTAGCCGGCGGGCGTCGCGAGCGGCGCGGTGATATTGCTCTGCCGGCACTTCAGCGCCAGCCGCGCACCCTCGTCCTGGACCGTGCAGAACCGGTACGGCGGCACGGTCACCGTCTTACCGTGCGCGTAGGCGGTGAGCTGCGGATCGGCCCGATGGGCGCGGTGCACCGCCGTGGCCACGATGCCCGCGACGGCGGCGACCACCACGATCAGCGCCACGGCGGCGAGCACGGCGAACTTGCGGGTGCTGGGCTTCACTGGTCATTCCTGTCGCTCGGGGACGGGCCGTCCGTCACAGCCCCGGCGCCTCGGTGCCGCCGGAGATGTCGGCACTGCCGCCGGGGATCTCCTGCTGCGCGTGCTGCGGCCGGTTGCCGCCCAAGCCGGGCAGCAGCGAGTGTCCACGGTAGCTCACTACGGTTTGTGCCAATCCCACCGCCAGTAGCGCTGTGACCACGGCGAAACCCTTCCAGTACTCCGTGGGGAGCAGCACCCCGCCGGCGCCGCCGATCACCCAGGACAACTGGAGTACGGTCTCCGACCGCCCGAATCCGGAGGCGATCGACTCCGGGGGCAGATCGTCCTGGATGGACGCGTCCAGCGACACCTTCGCCAGCGCGCTGGCCCCGGCGCCGATCAGCGCCGCGACGGCCGCGCCGAGCAGGTTGTCCAGGAAGGTCGCGAAGATCGCCGCCGCCGTACAGGCCGCGGTGCAGCTGACCACCAGCAGCGCGGGCCGGCCCAGGGTCAGCCGGGCGCCGGAGGCGTTGCCGATGAAGTTGCCGATCGCGGCCGCCGCGCCCACCGCGCCGAGCATCGCGGCCTGCTGCACGGGCCGGTGCTCGGTGGATTTCGCGACGAAGGCCACGTAGAAGGTCAGGAAGCCGGTGAGCACCCGGATCGAACTGTTGCCCCACAGCCCGGTCACCACCGACCGGCCCAGTGGCTGCCGGCGGCGGGCCGGTTGCACCGTGACATCGGGCTCGGCGGCGGGCCGCCCATCGTTCCCGGCGGCGGGCCGCCCATCGTTCCCGGCGGCGGGCCACCCATCGGACTCGGCGGCGTGACGCTCATCGGGCTCGCCGGTGGGCTGCTCATCGTTCCCGGCGGCGGGCCGCTCGTCGGACTTGGCGGCGTGACGCTCGTCGGATTTGGTGGCGGGCCGCTTATCGGATTTGGTGGCGGGCCGCTTATCGGATTTGGTGGCGGGCCGCCCATGAGGCTCGGTGGGCCGCTCGTCCCGTTCCGCGACCAGGTGCCCGTCCCGGCGGTGATATCCCAGCGTGGTCGGTACCTCGCCCTCGGTGACCTCCACCCAGGACGGGATGCGCAGGCTCAGGTACGCGCCACCCGCGGCGATCAGCGCCGCGAAGATCAGCGCCCCGGCCGATCCGGCGACGGTCGCGATGGCCCCGGCCACCGCGCCCGCACCCAGGGTGCCGCCGACCAGGCCGAACACCGTCAGCCGGGAGTTGGTGCGGACCAGATCGATTCCCGGTGGCAGCACCCGCGGCGTCACCGCGCTCTTCAGCACCGCGAACGATTTGCTGAGGATCATCGCGCCCAGTGCCAGCGGATACAGCGCCCAGCTGTTCACGTTGAAGATCAGCAACAGGATGAACGCGATCCGGACGGCGAACGAACCGGCCAGCGCCAGCCGGCGGCCGCGCTGCAACCGATCCAGCAGCGGGCCGATCAGCGGCGCGATCACCGCGAACGGCGCGATCGTGATCAGCAGATACAGCGCCACCTTGGATTTGGATTCGGCGGTCGCGCTGGCGAAGAACAGCGTGTTGGCCAGGGCCACCGCGATGGCGGCGTCGAGCGCGAAATTCGCCATCGTGGCGTAGACCAGGGCCGTGAGCCCGGATTCGCCGGCGCCGTCGGCCTTCGCGGCCCGCTGGAAGGTCTGGAAACCCTTCTCGGTGAGTTCCAGGCTGCGCATCGCGACCACGCGGGTGACGGTGAGCTTGCGCGGGACCCGCCGTCTGGGCTGTTCGGCGTGGTCCGCGGACGGGGATTCAGGTGGCGGCGAGGCAGCGAGCGGCAGTTCCGTGGCGGGCAGCGGTGTGGTCCGGGGTTGCCCGTTCACGGAACCCCCGGAACCTTTGCCACGCGACTTCCGCTCCGACGACGAGTTCGGCGGCGGGTACCGGTCGTAGCCGGGGTGCCGCTCGAGCATCGGATGCTCCTCGCCGCCCCACCGACCTGGATCGGTACCGGAGGGATCGCGGGAGACAGTCACGCTGTCGATTCTCTCGCACGTCCGGCGGGCGTGGAGTCCAGCCCGTGCGGCGATCCGCTCGTTCAGGCCGGTACGAAGCGAACCTCGAAGGTCAGGGGCCAGTTCTTCCCGGCGAGCAGAAATCGGTCGGTGCCGGGGATCTGGGCGATTCCGTTGAGCACGTCGGTGCCCGGCTTGTCCTTCGGCGCCAGCAGGCCCGAGGCGTCGATGTCGCCGAGGACGCGGCCGCTGTCCGGGTCGATGTGCAGGATGTGGTCGGTCGGCCAGGCGTTCGCGTACACGGTGCCGTCGGCGGCGCAGTTCAGCGAGTTGAGCCGGACGGTCGGGTGGCCGGTCAGTCGCACCGATCCGGTCTCGGCGAAGGTCGCCGGATCCCGGAAGGTCAGGGTGTCGCTGCCGTTGCTCATCACGACCCGGTCGCCGCGGGTGCACAGGCCCCACCCCTCGCCCTCGTAGCGGGCCCGGCCGCGTTCGGCGAGGGTGAGCGGGTCGCGGGCGAACGCCACCTGGTTCTTCCAGGTGATCTGCCAGACGGTGTCACCCACCCGGGTGACCCCCTCACCGAAGAACTCGGGCGGCAGCTCGACACGCCCGAGTTGCGCACCGGTCGTCGCGTCGTCGACGCGCAGGCTGGAACGGCCCTCCAGTCCGGTGCTCTCGTAGAGCAGACTCCCGTCGATCTCCAGTCCCTCGGTGAACGCCGCACGATCGTGCGGCCGGGTGGCCACGACCTGTACCCGCAGTTGAGGCGGGTTCGCGGCGTCGTCACCGGGGTCGCAGGCGGCCGTCGAAACGGGCAGTATCGCCAGCACGATCGAACCTGCCACGGCCCACGCACGATGTTTGCGTCCCATACGGCAAAATGTAGGGCGTGAGCGCTGTTCGTGTTTCGGAGTCCGGTGTGCGACCGATCCTGGCGGAGGCGGTCGGACTGGCCCGCCGTGCGCTCCTGGAGTTGCAGCCGACCGGGGTCGGCGAGCATCTGGGGGTGACCGGCGAGGACGAGTACGCCGCCACCCACCATTTCGCCGCCACCCTGCCCGGGTACGGCGGCTGGCAGTGGGCCGTGGTGGTCGCCGCCCCGCCGTCGGCCGACCATGCCACAGTCAGTGAGTCGGCACTGCTGCCCGGCCCGGAGGCCCTGGTGCCTCCCGACTTCCTGCCCTGGGATCAACGGGTCCGCCCCGGCGATCTGGCCCCCGGCGACCTGCTCGCCACCGGCCCCGACGACCCCCGCCTGGTCCCCGGCTACATGCTCACCGGTGACCCGGTCGTCGACGAGGCGATCGAGGAGATCGGCCTGGGCCGCCCGCGGGTGCTGAGCCGGGAGGGCCGCGAGGAGGCCGCCGGTCGGTGGTATTCCGAATACGGTCCCGATACCGACATGGCCCGCGCCGCACCGTCGACGTGCGGCCTCTGCGGTTTCTTCGTGCCCGTGGCCGGCGCCCTGCGCGCTGCCTTCGGCGTCTGCGCCAACGCGATGGGCGCCGACGGGCACGTCGTGCACACCGAGTACGGCTGCGGAGCCCACTCCGACACGGAACTCCCCACCGGCCAGGGCTCGCCGCTCTACGAGGCCTTCGACGACGCGGCCGTGGACATGGTCTCCGCCGCCGATCTCCGCCGTCCGGCCGAGACTCCGGCCCCGGATGCCGAAACCGTTTCCACGGATTCGAACGGGATCGATCCCGAGAGCGGTCCGGGCGCGGCCGCTTCGGCCACCGGCGTCTCCGATCCGGCCGGTGCGAGCGAGTCCGCCGCCGGCACCGAGGCCGTCGACACATCCGCTGTCGAAAACACCGGCACTGCGGCCTCGGCCGACGGTGCCGGTGCCGGCCCGGCGGGCTCCGATCCGACGTCGGTCGCCGGTGCGGGAGCGGCGTCCGATACGAATTCCGATGTGGTGAGTGCGGATTCGTTGAGCGATACCGCATCGGGCGCGGGTGCCCCCGATGTCCGGCCGGCGGCCGAGGCTGCTTCGGTGGGTGAGGTCGGGATCTCGGCGGATGCCGAGGCCGGATCGGAGACCGGGGACACCGGCATCACCGGTGCCTCGCCGGTGGCGGTCGGCACGGCTCCGGAGGCCGAGTCCGATGAGATCGGTGCGGGTGCGGAATCGGCTACGGCGCAGTCTGTTCCGGGTTCCGACGCGGGCGCCGAGGCTGATACGGTGTCCGACGCCGCGGACGATCACGATGCTGTCGCCGAGCCGGGCTCCGTGGGAGCGGAATCCGAGCGGAACGGTGAGCCGGAGCAGGCCGAGCAGTCGGATGCGGGGCGATACAACGATGCCTGGGCCGTGTCCGCGGTCCGGGTCCGGCCCGATGAATCCGGAGTGGCGGGGTCGAACTGAGCAACACGGTTGTGGATACGTCGGATCCGTTCGGGACGGCGGCGCTGCGAGCGGGAGTGCTGGCGGCATGGCGGGATTCACCGACCCGATTGCGGGAGGACGCGGCCACCGAGGCCGACCTCGTGCGCGCCGGGTACCGGGATCGGCTGCTGACCGAGCTGGCGCAGAACGCCGCCGACGCGGCGGTCAAGGCGGGTGTGCCGGGCCGGGTGTCGGTCCAGCTGCGCGACCGTGCGTTACACGTGATGAATACCGGTGTGCCGCTGGATGTCTCGGGGGTGCATGCGCTCACGGCGTTGCGCGCCTCGGCGAAGTCGGGGCGGGATTCGGTGGGCGAGTTCGGGGTCGGTTTCACGGCCGTGCTCAGCGCCGGTGACGAGGTCGAGTTCCGTTCCGCCACCGGGTCTTTGCGGTTCTCCCGGGCGCGGACCTGGGCGTCACTGCGGGACGCTGGGGTGCGGATCCCGGAGGGCGCTGCCGAAAGTCGCCGCGGCGAGGGTGATTTCGCGCCGCCGGCGCTGCGGCTGGTCTGGCCGGAGGCATCGCCGCCGGCCGATGGATTCGACAGCGAGGTGGTCGTCCACCTGCGCGCGGACGTCGACGCGGACGCGCTGCTGGCGGCGATGCGGGCCGAGGCGATCGACCTGCTGCTGGAACTGCCCGCGCTGCGATCGATCCGGGTCGGCGACGACGAATTCCACAGTATCGTCACCGATCTCGGTGGCGGGCTGGAGGAGTTGCGAATCCGGCTCGGGCCGCTACCGGCGGTCGCGGAGCAGCCGATACGCGTGCTCGGTGGCGAGGGTCCGATATCGGGCGATGCGGACGCCGGGCCGGGGGATGCGCCGGAAGCCGGGGCGGCGGAGCCGGATCCGTTCGACGCGCTGCTCGCGGGTCTGGACGCGGACACCGGGACGATCGGTGTGGCCGACCCGTTCGGCGCGCTCGACGAGGCGTCCGAGGAGTCCGGGGAACGGGTGTGGTGGCAGTTCCGGACCGCCCGTGCCCGCTGGCTGTTGCCGGTGCGGAACGGCCGGCCGGTGCAGGCGCGGCCGGATGTGCTGCGCGCGCCGACCCGTTCGGACGAGGAACTGTCGCTGCCCGCGCTGCTGATCGCCGACATCGCGATGCAGCCGGACCGGCGGCGACTGCTGCCCGGCGGCCGGATCGCTGAATTGGCTTCCGGATACGCGGATTTCGCGCGAGCCCTGCCGCCGCGGGAGCGGTTGCTGCTGGTGCCCGCCCCCGGTTTCGCGCGCAGCGAGGTGGACGGCCTGCTGCGCGAGGCCGTCGTCACCGAACTGCGCGAGGGCACGTGGCTGCCGGTGCTGACCGTCGACGAATCCGCCGTCGAGGACGGTGGTGCGCCGGTGGTCGTCGAGGGCACCGCGATACCGACCCGATCCAGCGTATTCACCGGCGCCGACGCCGAATTGGCCCATCTGCTCGCGGATCTGCTGGGGCCGCTGGTGATTCCGGAGCTGTCCGGTCGCGCGGTCGCGGACCGGCTCGCGGTGCTGGACGTGCACCGGATCGGCCTGGCGCGGATCGCGGAGCTGTCGGCAGGGCTGGATCGTCCACTGACCTGGTGGTATTCGCTGTACGACGCATTGCAGTCGTTCGTCGGCGATCCGCTGGCGGTGGAGGAACTGGGTGCGCTCGCGGTGCCGCTGGCCGACGGCCGTCAGGTCACCGGGCCGCGCACGGTGGTGGTGGACGACCAGTTGCGGGTGCCGATCCCGGTGCACTGGGCCCGGCTGGTGCATCCGGAGGCCGACCACGATCTGCTGATCCGGCTCGGCGCTCGCCGGGCCACTGTCGAGGAGCTGCTCAGCGACCCCGCGTTGCGCGCGGAGCTCGAGCAACAGCCCGACGATCCGGACACTGTCGACGCGGTGCTGCAACTGGCCGAGCTGCTGCCGGAGGACGTCCCGCTGCCGGAATGGCTGGGCATGCTCGAATTGCCGGACGACACCGGCGAACTGCTGCCCGCCGAGGATCTGCTGCTGCCCGGCGCCCCGCTCGCGGAGCTGCTGGCCGACGATTCTCCTTTCGGCACAGTCGATTCCGAGCTGGTGGAGCAGTACGGCGAGGTGGCCCTGCGCGCGGTCGGCGTGGGCTGGGGCTTCTCCGTTGTCACCGAGACCGATCCGACCGGACCCGATCACGATCTGGACGAGGAGGATCTCTGGTGGGACAGCCTGCCGGAGGATCCGCCGGTGCTCGCGGCGGTACGCGATCTGGAGCTGATCGATGCGGACGCGTGGCCGGACGCGTTGCGGCTGTTGCTGTCCGAGCCGGACACCCGCGGGCTGCTGGCCGACCGGGACGGCTACACCGTGTGGTGGTTGCGCCGCTACGCCCGCATCGACGGGGTGCCCCTGGGCATCCACCGTGCCCCGGCCGACACCGCGTACGCCGGTCTGCTGCCGGAGCTGACCGGTTTCGGTGAGACCGATCTGCTCGCCCTGCGCGGCGTACTCGCCGATCCCGACACCATCACCCAGTATTCGGCCGCCGTACTGCTGGAAGCACTCGCCGATCCGGCGAGAACCCCGTCGCCGGAAGTGATCTCGCGGGTGCACGCGCGCCTGGCGGAAGCGGTCCCGCGCCTGTTCCTGGAGGCGCTGACCCTCCCGGACCGGGTGCGCGCACTGTCCGGTGCCGTCCTGGAACCCGGGCAGGCGCTGGTCCTGGACCAGCTCTGGTATGCAGCGGCCGTACCGCCGGACCGGCTGGTGGTCGGCGATCTGGCGACCGCCCCCGCACTGGCCACCCTCCTGGATCTGCCCTTGGTCTCGCAGGCCGTCACCGCCGAGGTACTCAGCACCGGACGCCCCACCACCTGGGCGGACGAACCTCTGGGCGTCCTGCTGCGCCTGCAAGCAGTCGGCCCCGCTCCGGCAGGCGATCTGGTCGTGCACGAGTGCCTGCGAGTGCGGTTGTCCGGCGCTTACGAGGCCGAGCTGAACGTCCCCTGGTGGCGAATCGGCACCACCACACATGTCCAAGCCCCACCCGCGATCCCCGGATAGCGAAGGTACTCCAAGCCGCGTGTCGGGAGGTACACGGAGGCCCACCGCCACCCGCCACTGATCCGCACACCACCCCACAGGACTCGACGCTGTCCCGAAAAGCTCGCTGTCCGGCCCATTCTCGGACCGGACCCAGACTGCTGAAACTCGCCCAGCCTCCGATCAGAAATTCCCGGTCCGACCGCGCTCCCAGTGTGAGGCGCCTACCGGGTTGTTCGCGGCCCGTCTCGATCCTTGAACCGACGAGCCGCCCTAACCCGTTCCCCTGAGTCCGGTCACCGATACGCAGGGGTAGCCCTCCTGTTCGCGGCCCGGCCCGATCCTGGACTGACGGAGGCGGGGGAGCGAAGCGGAGGAGCCGGAGGAGGGAAGGATCGGGCCCGCAGGGCCGCGAACCCGCCGAAGCGAAGCGAAGGCCAAAAACACAGCTCAAGCGTACGAGGTGATCATCTCCGCGAGCAGATCCAGTTGGGTGCGGACCGCCGCGCTGTCGTTGTCGACCAGCCAGCGCAACACGATGCCGTCGATGACCGACAGCGTGAACCGGCTGAGGGTCTGGACGGGCACCCGCCAGTCGGTGCCGGTGGCGTCGCGGGCGTGTTCCAGCACGTCCGCCACGGTGGAATCGTTGAAGGTGTATTGCTCACGGGCGATGGCGAGTTTCGCGGGGGTCTGTTCGCCCTCGCGCAACGCGTAGGTCGTGGTCTCGTAGGTCAGCAGCTGTCGTTCGGGAGTGGCCTCGATATTGAGCCACAACAGTTCCAGACTGGCCCGGACCAGGTTCTGGAGGGAATCCTTGCCGCTGCGGACGTCCTGCCAGACCGCGTCGTTGGTCTCGACGGAATCGCGCAATTCCATCGCTAGCGCTTTGACCAGTTCGGTCATGAGCGCATCCTTGTTTTCGAAACAGTAATGCACCACTCCGAGCGAAACACCGGCTGCCTGAGCCACATCGCGCGTGGTTACTCCGGCCACCCCCTTTTTCTCCGCGAGGCCGATCGCGGCCTCGATAAGGTGGGCTCGTCGTTCTTCGACGCTCAATCGGGAGGACACCCCGTGCAGTAAAGCGGGAAGGACGCGTTCAGTCAATTCGTCTACCGCGAAACGGCTCTGGGGGCGGTCAGCGCTGTGACCTGGTGAAATCCGACTCGTTGGATTTTCGCTCGATGCACGGCCCGGCGTGCAGCCTTTCGTTCAGAGCCCTTTCTGCGCGCCCTTGTCGCCGCGCCGGGCGGACCGGCGTTGCCACAGAAAGATGCCGTAGGCGAGCAGCCCGACGACCAGTCCCATGAGACAGACCGGCCGCGCCGGCGCCCAGCGGTCGACCACCCACACCACCACCGTGGCGATCAGCCACAATCCCGCGCCGACGGCCACCACCGGGCGTGGATCGGTGAGCCGGGCCGGTATCTCGGGGGTCTTCTGCGTCACGAGTCCACGATAGCCGTGGGAACAAGAGGTCAGTCCGCGGCGTGTCACGTATCGTTTGCCTCTGTGACAACGCCTTCCGACATCCGTGCGCTCGCCGCAGAGCTTTCTCTGGCGGTCGTGCGCTTGACGCGCCACTTGCGGGGCCGTCGTGCGGATGCCCAGATTTCGCTCACCCAGCTGTCGGCACTGGCCACGCTCAACCGTGACGGCGCCATGACACCGGGTGCGCTCGCGGCCCGGGAGCGCGTGCAGCCGCCGTCGATGACCCGGGTCATCGCGTCACTCGCGGAATTGCAACTGGTGCAGCGCGACCCGCATCCGACCGACGGCCGTCAGATCATCGTCTCGCTCTCCGAGGCCGGTCGCGCGCTGATCCAGGACGAGAACAACGCCCGCGAGGTCTGGCTCACCGAGCAGTTGTCCGGGCTCACCCCGGAACAACGAGAGGTGGTACACGAGGCGGTGGCCATCATGAAAAAGTTCGTTGCCGAGGATAAATAAAATCAGCGGGGGAAAGCGCCATCGCTGGAAACGATTTCGTGGCCCAGCGGCAACATCGAAACAGGAATCAATTTCAGATTCGCCCAGCCGAACGGAATTCCGATGATCGATACGAACAACGGGATGCTGGTGAGCAGATGTCCGAGCGCCAGCCACCATCCGGCAACGACGAACCAGATGATGTTCCCGACGAGCGAGGCCGCGCCCGCGCCGGGCTTTCGTACCGCCTCGCGGCCGAACGGCCACAGCACGTAGGCGCCGATCCGGAACGCCGCGATCCCGAACGGAATCGGGACGATCAGCACGCAGCACACCACCCCGGCGACGAAATACCCCAGCGCCATCCAGAATCCGCAGAACACCAGCCAGATCACGTTGAGCACCAGTCGAATCGGCGACATGCCCCCAGGGTAGGCCGATCGGCTGAAAGCAGGCTGTGAACCGTCGCCGGTCAGAAGAACCAGCCCAGGACGGCGTCGCGCTCGCTGCCGAACGCGAAATCCAGCGCGTTCAGCAGTGCCGGGTCGCCGATCCGCAGCCGGTTCGCCGCCGCGAAGCCACGGGCCGGATGAGCTCCCAGGTACATGCCGCCGAGGACGTCGATGTCGAGTTCGGCATCGGCGGTCCGGTCGGTCGGGGCGCACTCGGCCACGCCGTCGCGCACGCGCAGCGCGAACGTGCCACCGGCCTCCCGGAACGGATCCCGCACGGCCAGAACGACATCCAGATCACCGCGATAGCCGCGGGCGGTGAGCGCGGCGGGCACGTCCATCACCCGCAGCCACAGCGAATCCCGGCGGCCGACCGTCCGCACCTGCCTAGGGTCGGCCAGCAGGTACGGCAGCGGATCGCCCGGCTCGACCACCGCCTCCACCCGATCGAACAGCTCCAGCGCGAGCAGCGCACGCCACAGCCCAGCGTTCGCGTCGGCCGTCACCGCGCGCATCTCCACCACCTCGACCGCCGATTCGGTGGGCCGCCGGTGATACCGGTACAGCGCGTAGCCGTCCGGATGCACGAATGCGTACAGTTCGGTCCCGCCGCCGCGGCGACGGCCGGGCTCGTCGAACCGCCGGGCCCACGCGATCTCCGGTCGCTGCTGGGCGCCCGGCGTCCGGCGTTGCCACCGCTGATAGATCTCCGGAATCAGCTGTCGTGCAACCGCCATCGGTACCAGTTCCACGCCGCCGGGATTCGGCGCGGTGGGCAAGAAGCCGGCTCCGGCGCGCTCCACCACGATGTCGTGCTCGATGATCGCGGGCGCGTACCCGAACCTGCCGTAGATGCCGCCCTGACTGGCGGTGAACATGGTGATCGGCAGTCCGGCGGCCTCGGTGCGCCGATGCTGTTCGGTGTAGAGCGCCCGCAGGATGCCGCGCCGCCGATGTGTCGGTGCCACAGCGACATTCGCGATCGTCTCGACCGTCACAGTGCGCTCGCCCGGCACGGTCACGGTCTGGGGTCGCGCCGCGGAATAACCGACCACCCGATCCCCGTCCACCGCCACCAGCGCCTGCGTCAGCGGGAAGATCCCGAACTCGTGCGGATCCGCGGGTTCGGCGCTGACCCCGAACCCCGCATTGGTGATCAGCAGAACCGCGTCCGAGTCCGCCGCGGTCGCCCGGCGGACCCGTATGCCGTGCTCGTTCGGCGTCGAAGTCATGGTTGCACCTTCGCACGCGCCCGAACCGGGCCGCACACCATTTTCCGGCGAGTCCGCCACCGAGTCCCGTCCGAGATCCCGGACCGCCAGAGTCGGAAAACTCTGTCCAGCAACAATTTCGGCGACCACGATGACCGCGGACCCGCGCGGTTGCGTTGCGGCGGAACTGTCTCGACCGCTGCCGCGATCGGCTGGGTATCCGGATCATGCGACCGTGCTGCGCCCGATCCGATCCTGCTGGGCCGACTTCGGCTGTGGTCCCGTTGTTCGGACAACGCGAATTCGGCCCTCGCGCGGTCGAGTTCGCGGCATGCTCACCGCGGCGGGCGACCGGCCCGGATTACGATGTCGTGTCGTCCCGGCGCGTACCGGTGCCGTCCTCGAGGTCGGGGCCGTCACCTGCATCGTTCGGCGTATCTCCGGCTGCGTCGTCGTCCCGCTCCAGCGCGCTCTCCGCTGCCGAGTCCCGCTGTCCGCGCCGCGACGACCCGGCCCGCCCCGGTGGCAGTTTCCAGCGGGACCGCCGCACATCGCGTTCGATGCGCGGGTCCTCGGCCACCTCGTAACGGGTGACGTATTCACTGAGGAACGCCTGCACGGTCGCGGTCGCCGGGATCGCCAGCAGCGCACCCACCGCGCCGAGCAGCGCGGCGCCGGCCAGCACCGCCAGCAGCGCCACCGCGGCGTTCACGTCGACCGTGCGCGCGGTGATCCGCGGTTGCAGCAGGTAGTCCTGGAACCACTGGTACAGCACCACGAACCCGAGCACCCAGAGCGCGTCGATCGGATGGATCGTCAGCGCCACCAGCACCGGCAGGATGCCCGCGAGGTAGGTGCCGATGGTCGGCACGAAGGAGGCGACGACGCCGAACCACACGCCGAGGGCCAGCGCGTTCGGCAGCCCGAGGATCGCCAGGAAGATCCAGTGCGCCACCGCCGAGATCACCGCGAGCAGCGCCCGCGAGTACAGATAGCCGCCGGTCTTCCCGATGGCCAGATCCCAGGCGTGCAGGACGGTCGCCTGCCGGTCCGGCGGCAGCAGCGAGCAGATCGACCGGCGCAGCTTCGGCCCGTCGGCGGTGAGATACACGCTGAACAGCGCGATGGTCAGGAACTGCACCAGCCCGCCGAGAATCGTGCTGGACAGCCCCCACACGTTGTTGGCCGCTCGCTCCGCGTACCCGGACAGGATGTTCGAATCGTGCAGCAGCCGGTCCCGGAGCTGGTCGATCGTGAAGTGCTGGTGGAAATGGTGATTCACGAAGTCCACCAACTCGTTCAGCAGCCGCGGCATCTCCTCGAGCAGATTGCTCACCGTCTGCACCAGCAGCGTCACCAGCGCCGCGAGAAACCCGGCGACACAGGCGAACAGCGTGACGAACACCGCGCCGGTGGCCCAGCCGCGGCCGATTCCCTTGGCCGCCAGGATATCCACGGCCGGCTCCATCGCCAGCGAGACGAAGAAGGACACCAGCATCATGGTGGCCAGGCCGAACAGCTTGTGCCCCGCCCAGTCGAGCAGTTGATAGCCGGCCAGCAGCGCGAAGGCGAGCAACATGGCCCGCGGCAGCCAACGTGGCATCCGCTGGTCGGCCCGCCCGGTGGATTCGGCCGAGCCGTTCGGTTCCGCGGATTCGGACGTGTGCTCGGCCACCCGACCAGTCTCGCCGATTCCCGCGCACAGCACCGGGACGAAACGCCGCTACCAGCCGAGAAGCCGGTCACACCCGCGAACGACCGAGGCCCGCCCCCGGGA
The DNA here is from genome assembly GCF_009604425.1 of Nocardia aurantia. GTDB lineage: Bacteria > Actinomycetota > Actinomycetes > Mycobacteriales > Mycobacteriaceae > Nocardia > Nocardia aurantia. The sequence continues at coordinate 307,352 of NZ_WEGI01000001.1, forward strand.
ACGGGTGCGGGCCTCGCGGTGAATCGGGTTCAGCGACCGGTGATCTCGTGGTAGTCGCGCTCGCCGTAGCCGGTGTAGATCTGGCGCGGGCGGCCGATCTTCAGCGGCTCGGACTGCAGTTCGCGCCAGTGCGCGATCCAGCCGGGCAGCCGGCCCATCGCGAACAGCACGGTGAACATGCGGGTCGGGAAGCCCATGGCCCGGTAGATGACGCCGGTGTAGAAGTCGACGTTCGGGTACAGGCGGCGCTCGATGAAGTAGTCGTCGGACAGCGCGGCCTCCTCCAGCTCCTTGGCGATGTCGAGCAGCTGGTCGCCGCCGAGCTTGCCGAGGATCTGGTCGGCGGTCTTCTTGACGATGGTCGCGCGCGGGTCGTAATTACGGTAGACGCGGTGCCCGAAGCCCATCAGCTTCACGCCGTCTTCCTTGTTCTTGACCTTGCGGACGAATTCCTTCACATCGCCGCCCGCGGCCTTGATCCCGTCGAGCATCTCCAGCACCGCCTGGTTGGCGCCGCCGTGCAGCGGGCCCCACAGCGCGTTGATGCCGCCGGAGACGGAGGTGAAGAGGTTGGCGTCCGAGGAGCCGACCAGGCGCACGGTCGAGGTGGAGCAGTTCTGCTCGTGGTCGGCGTGCAGGATCAGCAGCATGTCCAGCGCGGCGGCCACATCCGGGTCGACCTCGTAGGGCTCGGCCGGGAAGCCGAAGGTCATCCGGAGGAAGTTCTCCACCAGCGACAGCGAGTTGTCGGGGTAGAGGAAGGGCTGGCCGACCGACTTCTTGTACGAGTAGGCCGCGATGGTCGGCAGCTTGGCGAGCAGCCGGATGGTGGACAGCTCCACCTGCTCCGGGTCGCGGGGATCGAGCGAGTCCTGGTAGTACGCCGAGAGCGCGTTCACCGCCGAGGACAGCACCGGCATGGGGTGCGCGTTGCGGGGGAAGCCGTCGAAGAAGCGCTTCAGGTCCTCGTGCAGGAGGGTGTGGCGGCGGATCCGATCGGTGAAGTCGTCCAGCTGGGCCTGGGTGGGCAGCTCACCGTAGATCAGCAGGTAGCTGACCTCGATGAAGTTGCTGCGACCGGCCAGTTGCTCGATCGGGTATCCGCGGTAGCGCAGGATGCCGGCCTCGCCGTCGATGTAGGTGATCGCCGACTTGGTCGGAGCGGTGTTCATGAACCCGGGGTCGTACGTCACGTATCCGGTACTGGCCAGCAGCTTGCCCAGATCGATACCGTCGTTGCCCTCGGTGGCCTTGGCGACCGTCATGGGGTATTCGCCGCCAGGGTAGGACAGTACCGGCTTGGCGTCGTCGTCGACGTTGATGATGTTCTCAGCGGGCACGGAAGGATCCCTCTCAGGCTAGAACGGCGAGCACCGGACGCGATCGGCAACCGATGCTTGGCCTCCACGCTAACCCGTGTCTGTTACGGGCGATCAGCGAGGGTGGGCGTTAACTACTTCGCAGTACGTTTCACAACTCAGCGAATTTCGACTGGTCGGCCGGGGTGCCGGCGGACATCGGTGGCGGCTTTACGACACGGTGACCTCGGCCGTCGGCCGCCCTACCCGGAACCTTACGAAGGCGGGGAACACCAGGGCCGCCAGCGCCACGCCGAGAACGACCAGCAACCCACCGCCGGCCGCCGCGGTAGCTGTACCCAGTGCCGCCGCGGCGAAACCATGGGCAACGTCACCGATACGCGGGCCGCCCGCGACCACGACGATGAACACGCCCTGCAACCGCCCGCGCATCTCGTCGGTGGCCACCTGTTGCAGCATCGAGTTGCGCAGTGCCGCGGAGAACATGTCGACCGCGCCGCCGAAGGCGAGGCAGGCCAGCGCCACCCACAGCCCGATCCGGGTGGTGAGCCCGTGCGCGGTGCCGCCGACGGCCAGCCCGAAGCCGACCATCGCCGCACCCCACAGCACGATGCACACGACCACCGCGAGCCCCTGCCGCCGCACATGCCCCAGCCAGCCGGAGAACACGCCCCCGGCGACCGCGCCGACCGACATCGCCGCGAACAACAGGCCCAGCGCCACGCCGCCCGCCGCCGGATCGCCGAAGGTGTGGTGCGCGATCTCCGGGAACAGGGCCCGCGGCATCCCGAAGATCATGGCGATGATGTCGACGGCGAACGAGGCCAGCAGGATCCGCTGGCCGGCCAGATAGCTGAAGCCCTCGGCCACGGCCTTCAGCCCGGCCCGGCGGGCCGCGCCCGTCGGGGGCACCGCGGGCAGTCGCCACACCGCCCACAGCGTGGCCAGCACCGCGATCGCGTCGAGCAGATACAGCATCGGCAACCCGGTCAGCGGAATCAGCGCACCGGCCAGCACCGGACCGGCGATCGCGCCGAACTGCACCACGGTCATGTTCAGCGAGGTCGCCGCCGGCAGCAGTTCGCTGTCCAGCAGGCGGGGCAGCAGCGCGCTGCGGGTGGGCTGGTTGACCGCGAAGAACGCCTGCTGGATCGCGAACAGCCCCAGCACGACCCAGACGTTCGCCACCCCGGCGGCCGCCTGCACCCAGAACAACAGCGAGGTGATCCCCGTGCCCGCGGTGGTGATCAGCAGCAGCCGCCGCCGGTCCATCACGTCGGCGAGCGCGCCGCCCCAGAGCCCGAACACGATCAGCGGCACCAGCCCGAACAGACCGGCCAGGCCGACGTAGCCCGAATTGCGGGTGATCTCGTAGATCTGCTGCGGCACCGCGACCACGGTCAACTGCGCGCCGATGGTGGTGACGACGCCCGCCGTCCACAACCGGCGGAACGAGTCGGTGCGCAGCGGGGTGAGATCGGCGAGCAGTTTCACCGGGCGAAGATTAGCGTCACGAACTGTGTCATGAACGTGAATTTTCCGTGATTCATCCCATGACTACAACCCTTGCGCGGGTCCCGGATCAGGGTTGCAGTCGCTCGACGGCCAGGGTCTCGCCCCGCTCGTCCAGGCGCACCCGGATCCGGTTGTGCAGCCGGCTGCGGCGGCCCTGCCAGAACTCGACCACGTCCGGCCGCAGCCGGTAGCCACCCCACCGCGGCGGCACCGGAATGTCCTCGACGTCCGCGAATCGGGTCGTGACGTCGGCGAGCAGCCCGTCCAGCTCGGCCCGGGATCCGACCGGCCGGGACTGCTGCGAGGCCCACGCGCCGAGCCGGGAATTGCGCGGCCGGGAACGCCAGTACGCGAGCGTGATGTCGTCCGGAACGGGATGCACCGAACCGCGCAGATGGATCTGATGGGCCAGCGCCGGCCAGACGAAGGTGGCCGAGGCGTGCGGCACGGCCGCCAGCTGCCGGCCCTTCGCCGAATCGTAATGGGTGTAGAAAATCACACCGGCGGGCGAGAGGTCCTTGCACAGTACGGTCCGGGAGAACGGCCGCGGACCCTCGTCACTCGATTCGACCGTCGCCAGCACCATCGCGTTCGGTTCGGCGATTCCCGAGGTCACGGCGTCTTCCAGCCATCGGCGCACCAGCGGTTCCCAGCCGTCGGCGAGCCAGGATTCGGTCAGATCAGGTTCGCCGCCGTACTCCGCGCGCATCGCGGCGATATCCAATTCCCGCATGAACCCAGACGTTACTCCCCAGTAACGGGCGAGCTATGGTTTGTCCGAGCGGCGTGCGACCCCCCTCTCGGTCCCCGTGGTCGCGCTCGTCGTCACGCTGCGGCCGCCTCATAGACGTCGCGGCCCGAACGCAAGGAGAGTCGGTTCTATGACTGCCAGCGCTGCGGCTCCTCGCCACTCGGAAATCCCCGCCGGCTTCGTCGCCGGGCTGGAAGGTGTGGTGGCCTTCACCACCGATATCGCCGAACCGGACAAGGACGGCGGGGCGCTGCGCTATCGCGGCGTCGACATCGAGGATCTGGTCGCCAACCGGGTGACCTTCGGCGACGTGTGGTCCTTGCTGGTCGACGGTGAATTCGGCCGCGGCCTGCCGCCGGCCGAGCCGTTCCCGCTGCCCGTGCACACCGGCGACGTCCGGGTCGACGTGCAGGCCGGACTCGCCATGCTGGCCCCGATCTGGGGCTATCAGCCGCTGCTGGACATCGACGACGACGCGGCCCGGGAGAATCTGGCCCGCGCCTCGGTGATGGCACTGTCCTATGTCGCGCAGTCCGCGCGCGGTATCTATCAGCCTGCGGTCTCGCAACGGCAGATCGACGAATGCGTCACGATCACCGAACGATTCATGACCCGCTGGAAGGGCGAGCCCGATCCGCGCCACACGGAGGCGATCGACGCCTACTGGGTGTCCGCGGCCGAGCACGGCATGAACGCCTCCACCTTCACCGCCCGCGTCATCGCCTCCACCGGCGCCGACGTGGCGGCCTGCCTGTCCGGCGCGATCGGCGCCATGTCCGGCCCGCTGCACGGGGGCGCCCCGGCCCGGGTGCTGCCGATGATCGAGCAGGTCGAGCGCTCCGGCGATGCCCGGGCGCTGGTCAAGGGCATTCTCGATCGCAAGGAGAAGCTGATGGGCTTCGGCCACCGGGTGTATCGGGCCGAGGACCCGCGCGCCCGGGTGCTGCGCGACACGGCCCGGCGGCTGGCCGCGCCCCGCTACGAGGTGGCCGCGGCCCTGGAGCAGGCCGCGCTGGCCGAACTGCGGGAGCGCCGGCCCGATCGGGCCATCGAGACCAACGTCGAGTTCTGGGCCGCGGTGATCCTCGACTTCGCCGAGGTGCCGGCGCACATGATGCCGGCCATGTTCACCTGCGGCCGCACCGCCGGATGGTGCGCGCACATCCTGGAGCAGAAGCGGCTGGGCAAGCTGGTCCGGCCCGCCGCCATCTACACCGGTCCGGCCCCCCGCAAGCCCGACACCGTCACCGGCTGGGACACCGTCGTCGGTCACTGAGCGGCAACTGCCGCGGCGCCCGGGCGATTCGGGCGAAAGCGGTTTCCGTGACGTAACATCCGTCGCGTGTCGGTTCCGGAGTTGTCACGGCGGCGGTTGCTGGTGTCCTCGGCGGTGGCTGCCGCCGGATTCGTAGCGGCCGCGTGCGGTCATCCACAGAACAATTCGCCGGTCGCGAATTCGGCTGCGCCGCAACCGGCTTCGGCCGTACCGACCAGCGACGCGGTCGCCGCCCGGGTGCCGGTGGCGCGCCCCGGCGTCTCGCCGCAGGCGGTGGCCGCGCGGTACACGGGCCGGCGGCCCACCCGATGGGGGATGGATCTGGACGGCATCACCACCACGATCCCGGTGACGGGCAAGCAGATGGCGCTCACCTTCGACGCCTGCGGCGGACCCGGCAACAACGAGATCAACGACGACCTGATCGATTTCCTGATCGCCCACGAGATTCCGGCGACGCTGTTCCTGAACAAGCGCTGGATCGACGCCGATCCCGGCCGGGCGTCGCGACTGGCCGCCGACCCGCTGTTCGAACTCGCGAACCACGGCACCCGGCACTGCCCGCTGTCGGTCAACGGCCATGCCGCCTACGACATCGACGGGACCATGTCGCCGCAGCAGGCGGTCGACGAGGTGTGGGGCAACCACGAGCGGCTCACCCAGCTGACCGGGCAGCCGCCGCGATTCTTCCGCGCGGGCACCGCCCATTACGACGAGGTGGCCGTCGCGATCGTGCACGACCTCGGCGAGACGCCGGTGGGGTTCAGCGTCAACGCCGACGCCGGCGCCACCTACACCGCGGCGCAGGTGCGCAAGGCGATGTCCGAGGTGACGCCGGGCGCCATCTCCATCGGCCACATGCACCGGCCACAGTCCGGCACCGCGCCGGGCATGTCCGCGGCACTGCCCGCCCTCCGCGCGGCCGGCTACGAGTTCGTCAAACTGCCCTGAGCCGCCACCGGGTGACACCGACCCGAAATCCGCTCGAGCCGTGCGGTTCACCCGGAGTTTCCATTGCTGGGAACGAGCCCGCGCCGGGGTGACAATCGGGGCGATCGATCCGGCGAGACGATCGTGGACTCGCACGCCCCGGGTGTCGCCGCCGGTCGAGCGCCGCGGCAAGGCACCAGGGAGATCCGGATGGCTGATTCGTTTTTCGTGGACGAATCGGGCCTGCGCGCGACGGTGGACGACCTCCGCCGGCTCGCGGACGAGGGGTCGCAGATGCTGGCGGCGCTACAGGACGCCGTCGATCACCAGCGCCAACCCTGGGGCACCGACGAGACCGGTGCGCAATTCGCGAAGAACTACGTTCCGGACGCCGACCGCGGAATGCAGAACCTGCGAGAACTCGTGTCGAATCTGCACGACCTCGGCGACAGCGTCGCCGCGGCCGCCGAATCGTTCGACCGGCAGGACGCGTTGGGCGCGGCGGCGGTGGACCGACCGAACGCCGGTGATCCGTTCGCACCCTCGATCTCCGCCCCGCCGGCGGCCACCATCGTCGGTCCGCCGCCCGCCGCCCAGACGAATCTCGTTGCGACGGAGGCCGTCTCTCCCACCCGCGCCACCGCGCCGGTCTCCGGCGTCGGCCCGACTGCCGCTTCTCCGATGGCCCGGAAGCCGGTCTCGGCGGGTGATCTGCGATCAACAGCACCCGAACGATCTGCGTTGCAGCCGAATTCGGCGAAACCGGCGAACGCGGAAGCCGATGGTCCAGCCAGGCAACCGGAAAACACTGTGCCGCAACAGGATTCTACATCCGAGGCCGAGCCGGAAAACGATGGCGCCGGACCGGGACCGACGACAGGCACGTTCCCCTCGGCGAACACATCGGCCGCCTCGAATTCGACGCACTCGAAGGACAATCCGCCGACAACCGAAACACGCTCCGGCACACCGTGGTCCGCGCGAGGCGCCGCGAGCAACCCCTGGGCCAGGCCGGCCGACGGCACGCAGCAGAGCGCGTCGCCACCGCGAGTGTCCCCACCTCAGAACGGGTCGCCACCGCGAGTGTCCCCACCTCGCCGCGCGGATCGGCCACCGCGGCCCGATCGCACCGGCGCCCCGCCGAAGCGGACCGGACAACGGCGGATCCCCGAGCGCGGCACCCCGGTGATCGACGCCGAAGCGCTGCGCCTGGTCCGCGAGGCCGCCGCACGTCACGGACTGGAGCTGTCCGGATTCGACACCTGCGGAATCGGGATGACCGCCGCCCGCGAACTGGTCGCCGCACTCGGCGCGCTGCTACCCGAGTATCCGAACCTGCTGCGTGCCCGCGAAGGCGCTGCCCGGGACCGGGCGGACGCTCCGGACGAGACGCCGCCGCGTAGCCGGAGGCCCACGCACGCCCAGGATGATGTGGACCGGAGTCCGGTGGATGCTGCGGACACGCCGCCGCGTGGTCGGAGGTTCGCGCATGCCGAGGATGGTGCGGACCGGGACCCGGTGGACACGCTGGACACGGCGTCGTCGAGTGGTCGGAGGCCCGCGCGCGCCGAGGATGATGTGGACCGGAGTCCGGTGGATGCTGCGGACACGCCGTCGAGTGGTCGGAGGCCCGCGCACGCCCAGGATGGTGTGGACCGGAATCCGGCGGACGCTCTGGACGAGGCGTCGCCGGCCGGCCCGAACTCGAGGCGCGGTCTCGATGATGCGGCCGGAGATCCCGCGACCGCGGTGAATGGGACGTTGCCCAGACAGTGGAACTCGGCGGGTGGTCCCGATGGTGCCGTTCGGGATTCGGTGGTGGCACTGGAGGACATGCTCCCGAGTGGCTGGAACTCGGCGCGTGCCGAAGACGACGCGGCGGTGGCTGCGGTGGACCGGGGAGTGCCGGGAGGTTCGGGCCGGTTGTACGGCTCCGACGATGCGGAGCGAGGTCCGGCGATCGACCGAGGGCTACCGGAATGCCCGAAACCGTTGCGAGGCATCGAAGTAGCGCGGCGACCGGGGCCGAGGTCCCGGGTCGAGGTCCGGGACGTGCCGGGCGGGGTCGCGCTGTGGATCGTGCTCGACCCGGACGCGGTGGTGGACCTCGCCCTGCTCGGGAACGTCGCCGGGGTCACCGAGGCCGTGGCCGAGATCGGCCGGGCCCGGCCGATGTACGCCACGATCGTCCGGGAAATCGGTGCCGCCCTGGCGATCTCGGTGTCCGAACCGGTGCGACGCCGAGTGCAGCGCGAGTTGATCGTCGAATACCTGCGCGTCAGCGGTACCCGGATCAGCGGGATGCGAGCGGATCCACTGAGTGTGATCGTCGCGGGGTACCGCGGCTGGCGAGATCTGCTGGGGGCAAACTGTTTCGACCGTTGCGTACTGCGGCCGCGCGCGGCGCTCGGTGCGGGATTCGCGGAGGTGGAGCTGTGCGGCGCGGGGGCCGGCGAGGCGGCCCGCGTGCTGCATCGGCTCGTGGTAGCGGCGGCCGGATGATCTCGGCGCTGCCCGCCAACTTCCCGGTCGGACTGGTCGAACCGGTCCTCGGGCCGCGTCCCGACGGCAATCCGGACGAAATGCGCCGGCGCGCGGATCGGCTCAGCGACACCGCGACGGTCTGCCGCTCGATCTCGGCAGCGCTGTCCGCCCGGGCGGCGGCGACGCCCGCGATCCTGAACGGGGACACCGGTACGAACCTGACCAGCCGGTTGCGGGCCACGGCGACCGCCTGGAACGGTGCGGCGGACTATCACGACAGCCTCGCGCTTCAGGTGCACGAAGGCGCGAACTCGATCGAGGAGGGGCAGCTCACCTGGGAGGGGATGGGCATCGTGCTGGTCGCGCAGTTGGCCGTGGACGCCATGCTGCTGCAGGCGGGCGCGGCGAAGGCCACCGCCGATCGGATCCAGGCGCGTCAGGGCTGGCGCGCTTTCGTGATCCGGCTGCTCGATCGCATGACCGCGCGCGGCCTCACCTTCACCGCCACCCGGTCCCGCATGCTGATCACCGCGACCCTGACCGGCGGTATCGCCGGCGCGGGCGTGCCGCTGATCGCCGAAGCACTGCAGATCGCCGCCGGGCATCGTCGCGGGATCGACCTGGAGACCGTCACGGTCGGTGGGGTCAGCGGCCTGGTCGGCGGGTTCACCGGCGGCCTGACCGGAATGGCGCTGGGGCCCCGGGTCGATCGATGGCTGGGCCGGCGGGTGACGAACCCGGTGCGGGCGACGATCCTGCGGACCTTGGCGCTCGGCGCCGGCGGTGGCGCCGGCGGCGCGCTGCCGGGCACCTTCGCGGCGAGCCTGACCCAGGCGGCGTTCACCGGTGATTTCCGGTTCGACGGCAGCAGCCTGCGAACGAATCTGATGACCGGTGTGGTCGGTGGCGTCGTCGGTGGCACCGTCTCCGCCCTGCACACTGGGCGCACGATTCCGGACCCGATTTCCGTCACAGGTCTGCGCCCCGGCGATCCCGGATCCGTCGCACTGGTCGAGAACACCGTGGCGGGCCATCTGGACGGCTGGTCCGACCCGGCGCACGTACGGGACATCGCGCGGGTCGCGGGCGACGCCGTGCGCCGCGGCCGGGGCGCCCTCGCCCTCGAACTCGGCCGGCCCGGCGCGCAACGCGTCCGCCTCGAGCTGACCGACTCGGCCGGCGAGACCAGCCGCACCCGGGTGATCTGGGAACTGGACCGCACCCCCGGCCCGGTGGAACCGGTCTTCGCACGGGATTCCACCCCACCGCCCGAGCGGACCGCCGACGAACTGCTCGCGAACTTCGGCGACGACCGCGCGGATCACCTGCTGGCCAACGATTCCGCCGAGATACCCGAATACCAGCGCCGGGTGCCGGAAGTCCGGGCCGCCCTCGGCCGTCGACTCGACGCCGAGATCGAATCCGGCCGGGTCGACCTCACCGCGGACCGGGTGCACGGCGCCCTGACCGCCTATTCGGAGCTGTACACCAACGCGGCGTCCTATTCGCCGGACCATACGGTCCACACGGCCGTCGACCCGATCGCAGCCGACGGCCGCCGCGGCCTGCGCATTACCGTCCGCAACGACCTCGCCCCCGGCCAGGCCGCCGAACTACCGCCCTGGACCGCGAACCCGCCGGACCCGCTCCGCGAGGGCGGTCGCGGCACCGCCCTGGTCCACGAACTGAGCAACGGCCTGGCCGAACGCGTGATCACCATCGGCAGCGACCACATCGAGGTCGCCCACTCCTTCGAACTGTGGGAGCCCGGGGACGGTACCGGAACTCTCCTCGGCCCACCCTCCGACGGCAACTCCGATCGCTTCGCCGCATCGGCGGACCACCCCGCGGACGGCACCGACGCTCATGCCGGTGCCCGATCGGCCGATGGCGATGTTGGTCGTCGCGTCGCGTCGGCGGACCTGCCCGCGGACGGCACCGACGCTCATGCCGGTGCCCGATCGGCCGATGGCGATGTTGGTCGTCGCGTCGCGTCGGCGGACCTGCCCGCGGACGGCACCGACGCTCATGCCGGTGCCCGGTCGGCCGATGGCGATGTTGGTCGTCGCGGTGCGCCGGCGGATGTGCCGGCGGACGGCACTGAAACTCGTGCCGGTGTCCGGCTGACCGATGGCGATGCTGGTCGCCGCGCCGCGTCGGTGGACGTGCCCGGGGAAGGGGTTCGCGTAACCGATGCGCCGGATTCGGCGGTGACCGATCGGCGGGTGGCGGAGTTGTTGTCGCGCCGCCCCGAGGTCGCCAACCGGTATCTCCGGCTCGTCGGCGCTGTCGACGACCTCGCCCATACTCTGCCCGTCGACGGGCACGCCCTGCTGACGGCTTCCCCGCAGCGACGGTCGGAACTGTTGCGGGAGTTGGGCGGACGGCCGGAGTCCGGGGGCCGAAGGCTGTCCAGCCTGCTGGATCGGTTCGACGCCACCACCGCCGAACTCCGCGCGCTCGATGCCGAGATCGCTCACCTGCGGGTACCCGGTCGACCCGCCGACGCAGACCTCCGACCTCCGGACTCGTTGCCCGACGCGCCGGACGAGGCCGGGATTCCCCGGGATGCGTCCGCCGACGATCCCGGGCCCCGGACCCGGCCGGCCGCCACCGGAACGGAAAGCCGCACATCGGCCGCAAACCCCGAAATTGGCACGCGGGGATCGGCTTCGGACCCTGAAAGCCGGGCACGGGGACCGGCTTCGGATCCCGAAAGCGGCACGCGGGAATCAGCCTCGGACCCTGAGAGCCGGTCACGAGGATCGGCGTCGGATCCCGAAAGCGGCACGCGGGGAACGGCTTCGGATCCCGAGAGCCGGGCACGGGGATCGGCGTCGGATCCTGAAAGCGGCACGCGGGAATCAGCCTCGGAGCCCGAAAACCGCAGGCCAGCATGGGTTCCGGAGCCCGACGGCCGCAACCGGGCCGATGGTTCCTCGACGCCGGTGGCCCGGCCGCCCGGCCCGCGCGATCCCGGGCAGGTCACCGCGTTCGGGGACGACGGACCGGGGTTCGGTCCGGCGGCGGCGCACGGGCCGCCGGGTGAGCCGTCCGGATCGATGGCGGATCGCCTGGCCGAACTCGTCGCCCAGCGGGCCGCGGTGGTGCGGAACGAGGCATGGGCCGCCCTGACCGAACGCACGGCGGATCTGCCGTTCGGCCCGGAACAGGTGATCTCCGGCGAATACCGGGACTACCTGGTGGATCCGGTGAAGCGGGCCGAATTCGAGTCGGCCACATCGGGTTCGGGGGAGGTCGGCCGCCTCACCCGGGTCGCGGAGTTGGAGCGCGACGCCGCACGATATCGCGCGGCAGGGGAACCGGTGTCGCGCGATCCCGGTGGCGTGGCGGCGATTCCGGTCGTGACACATCCGGCGGAACTCGATCCGGCGGTGGCCGGATCGCTGGTCGCGGATGTGATCGAGAGCCGGTTGCTCGGCAAGTCGGCGATCTACGGGAGCGGCCGGGTCGCGCCGGAGATGCACCTTTTCGACCAGTGGGCGAAATCGGAACGGGTGGACGGGATGCCCGGGTTCACCATCAACACGGTAGCCAACTGCATCAAACTGCCGCTGTACGCGGGGGCGCTCGGTGGTGTCATCGACCGCGGTTATCTGCGTACGCTGACCCGTTTCGAATGGTGGGACGACCATCTGGTCGACCGGGGTGACGGGCTGGTCTGGCAGGACGAGCGGGCGGTCGCGCAAGACGAGAAGGAGCAGCACAGCCGGGTGAATCGGCTGGCCATGGCACCGCACGGCCTGCGCGACTACGGCGGTGCCGGCGCCCCGCCGCCGAGTCGTGGTGATCTGGTCTACTTCGACGGACTGGGCCATGTGGCGGTCGCCACCGGCCGCGTCGCCGCGGACGGCTCGCCGGAGTTGTTCTCCTTCTGGCCCCACGACGTATGGCCGCGACCGGACACCGTCCATCTCTCCTCGATCGACACCGAGTCCAGCCGGCTGCGGGAGATCAATGGAGTGCCCGATGTCCACGTGGAGTACGGCGCCGGTCCCTGGGGTCGCGGTGCCGGGCGGTTCGAGCATCTGATGACCGAATGGATGCAGCGGTACTGAGGCGGCCCTCAGTCCTCGCGCGACGCCACCCAGTCCACCGCCACCGATTCGCCCCGGTCCACGGTGAAGAAGGCGACCTCCAGATGCCGGCCGAGGTCGACGAGTTCGATCGCGTTCAGCGGCACCGGCGCCACGATGCGGACCCGCCAGGGCGCGGGTTCGTCCCAGGCGTACAGCTCCAGGTCCAGGCGCAGGACCGGGTTGTCCCGGCCGGTGTAGTCGGCGGCGACCGGGGTGGCGGACAGCACGGTGGCGTCGGCGCGCCGGCCGTCGGCGAGAATCTTCGCGATGCTGACCCGGCCGGTCTCGCCGGGCGCGGCCGGATGCAGCACCAACCGGTCGCGGTCGCCCGGATCGACCCGGCAGCCGACCACGTCGCCGGGCTGCATCAACAGCAGATCGGCCTCGGGGACGCGTTGCCGGACGCGGGTCTCGTACGGGATCAGCCCGTCGATCCGCACCTGGACCCAGAAGCGGTCGGCGCGGACGCCGAGGATCGTGGCCGTGCCCGCGAGCCCGCGGCGCAGCAACTCGCGCTGCGCCGTCTCGGACACGGCCGTGTGCCACAGGGTGAAGGCGTGCATACCGTATCGGCGGGTCGCGGGCCGCGGATCCGCGCGCCGCACCGTCCCCTCCGGTCGTCGACCATCCATGCCAACACGGTAGCCGGAACGTGTCGGACATCACTTTCCGAGGTCGTCGGGCATGATTCCGGAAGGTTGCCGCTCGCCGGTGACCCGCGCGCGAGGGAGACGCCGGTCACGCTCTAGGCTGGTCACCATGACCGCTGCGTTCCCGACCATCCCCGACGACCTGAAGCCCGTTGACGGCCGTTTCGGCTGCGGCCCGTCCAAAGTCCGGCCCGAGCAGTTGCGATCTCTGGTGGAGGTCGGCGCCTCGGTGTTCGGCACCAGTCATCGGCAGAAGCCGGTCAAGGATGTGGTGGCGCGGGTGCGTTCCGGGTTGCGCGAATTGTTCTCGCTGCCCGAGGGTTACGAGGTGGTGCTCGGCAACGGCGGCACCACGGCGTTCTGGGACGCGGCCGCGTTCGGCCTGATCCGGGAGCGGTCGCTGCACCTCACCTACGGTGAGTTCAGCTCGAAGTTCGCCTCGGTGGCCAAGAAGAACCCGTTCGTCGGCGACCCGATCGTCGTCTCGACGGATCCGGGTACCGCGCCGGAGCCGGTCGCCGATCCGGCGGCCGACCTCATCGCGTGGGCGCACAACGAGACCTCCACCGGCGTGGCCGTGCCCGTGCAGCGGCCGGCCGGGTCCGAGCACGCGCTGATCGCGATCGACGCCACCTCGGGTGCCGGTGGGTTGCCGGTCAGCGTCGCCGATTCCGACATCTACTACTTCGCTCCGCAGAAGTGCTTCGCGGCCGACGGCGGGCTGTGGGTGGCGCTGATGAGCCCCGCGGCGCTGGAACGGGTTTCGGAGATCGCCGAATCCGGCCGCTACACGCCGGAATTCCTGTCGCTGCCGATCGCGATCGACAACAGCGGCAAGGATCAGACCTACAACACCCCGGCGCTGGCCACGCTGCTGTTGTTCGCCGATCAGATCGAGTGGATCAACGGCAACGGCGGTCTGGACTGGGCGGTGAAGCGCACGCTGGATTCCTCGTCGCGGCTGTACTCCTGGGCCGAGTCCAGCGAGTTCGCCACCCCGTTCGTCGCCGATCCGGCGCTGCGGTCGCAGGTCGTGGGCACCGTCGACTTCACCGACGCGGTCGACGCGGCGCAGGTCGCGAAGGTCTTGCGGGCCAACGGCATCGTCGACACGGAGCCGTATCGCAAGCTGGGCCGCAACCAGTTGCGGGTCGGCATGTTCCCGGCGATCGACCCGGAGGATGTGTCGCAGCTGACCCGCAGTATCGACTGGGTCGTGCAGAATCTGGCCGGTTAGATTCCCGGCCCGCGGTTTTCGCGCGGCCGAATCCGTCCGTGACGACGCCCGGTTCCGCGACTCGCGGGCCGGGCGTCGCGCGATTTCCGATTTTCCGGTGGCTGATTCCCGCGTGGCCGGAGCCCCTTCCGCGGATCCGCCCGCGCGCCGCCGTATCGGGAATTCGATTGCGGCACGACGCTTTTCCGGCCCGTAAGCAGTGCCGATCGGCACTGTCCCGAGCAGGTGGAACTCAGCAGATTAGCCCTATGCGGTTGGGGGGCGGTAGATTTTCGGGCAGCGTGTCTTGCCCCACGAATCTCAGAAGTGCACTACTGTTCCAGAAAGTGGGCGGTGTCGCGGAGCCGACGCGATAAGGAGGTAACGGTGCGTGAACTTCGAGTGATCGGATTGACGCCCGATTCCACGCACATCGTGTGCATCGATACCGAGACCGGCCAGAAGTATCGGCTCGCCGCTGACGAGAAATTGCGCGCTGCCGCCCGCGGAGACCTTGCCCGATTCGGCCAGATCGAGATCGAAACGGAAGCGACTATGCGTCCTCGCGATATCCAGGCTCGTATCCGTGCCGGTGCCTCCGTGGAGCAGGTCACGGAAGAATCCGGAATGCCCGCCAGCCGGGTCGAGCGGTTCGCCTACCCGGTGTTGCTGGAGCGCGCCCGGGCCGCGGAACTGGCGCAGCGAGCGCATCCGGTACGCAAGGACGGTCCGGCGGTGGAAACCCTGATCGAGGTGGTTTCCTCGGCGTTCTCCGAGCGCGGGCACAACATCGATATCGCCGAATGGGATGCCTGGAAGGACGAAAAGGGCTACTGGGTCGCCCAATTGCAGTGGCAGGCGGGCCGTTCGGTCATCGCCGCGCATTGGCGCTATCAGCCCGACGCGCACGGTGGTTCGGTGTCGCCGCTGGACGATCCGGCCTCGGATCTGGTCGATCCCGATTTCGGCCGGGCGCTGCGCGGATTGGCCACGATCCTGCCCGAGCCCGCCGCCGCATCCGGTTCGGCCGAACCGGCCGCGGCCCCCGCGCCCGCCGCGCGAGGTGAGGGCGCCACCGCGGCCCGCGCCGCGGCGGAGCGCAGCCAGCAGGGCTTCGACGAGTACTACGAGCCGCGAGCGGCCGTGGGCGGCAATGCCGTTCCGGTGACGGCCGGCGCCGCACCGAAGACCGCCGCGGCGGCGCAGCCCGCCCAGGCGCCCACCACCCCGGCACCGCAGCCCGCCGCCGCACAGCCGGGCGGTACCGCCGCGGCGCCGCCCGCTGCACCGCAGCCGGTTTCGCCGCAACCCGCCGCCCCGGCGGCCGCGGCCCCCGCGCAGCCGGCCACCCCGCCGGCCGCGGAACCCGCACCGGCCCCGGCGAAGTCGGCTCCGGCCAAGTCCACACCCGCCGCGGCGAAGGCCACGCCCGCCAAGGCCACGCCGAAGACCCGGGCCAAGCGGGGTGGCAAGGCGCCCATGCCGTCCTGGGAGGACGTGCTGCTCGGCGTCCGCAGTTCCGGTCACTGAGTCCGTCGCGTCCCGGCCCGCGCGGCCGGGACGCGCGAATGATCTTGACACGCGCTGTCCGGGACATCGAAGCGCACCGATTTCGCCGCTCGGGGGAGTAGATTTTTCGTATGCCCTCGGTTCGGATCGAGGGTGTCGGCAGGTCTCGGAGGCGGGCCCGCTTCCGCCCTTCGAGTTTGCTGAAGAGTAGCTCTGCTTACTCTCACGAGCATCGGGAGGTGCCCGAAGTGCCGTCCACAGCTTCGTCCCTCTGGTATGTCGACGACCCCGATCCGGTGGCCGTGCTGCGCCGCCGCCCGGTTCCCGACCCGGAGGCCGCGCTCGCGCTCGCCAAGCAACTCCACCCCGACTGCGATGTGATCCCGGCTGCCTCGGGTTCGCTGGAGGTCTGGGCGGGGCCCGATCCGGGTTCCATCTACATCGGCTGCTTCCCCGGCCTGACGGTGGTGTGCACCGCCGCGGCCGCGGTCACCAGGCCGACCGGGTTGCCGGAGTTGCTGATTCGGCCGCTCGCCTCGGAGCACACCTATCTGGTGTCCTACGACGTGCCGCGCGCCTGGGGCGCGTTCGCGCACTGGGAGCGCGGCGAGTTCCGGCGGTCGTTCAGTGCCACCCGCGTCACCATCCTCGAGGACGAGGGACTGCCGCTGGTGTGGGAACGACCGTTCTGGGCCGGCGAGCATCCGGTGCCGCTGCGGCTCGGCGAACGGCCGGACCCGCAGATCCTGCCGTTCGATCCGCCCGACTTCGCCGGCGAGGCCAATGCCGAATGGCTCGGATTCCACTATCGGGCAGCCGAATCCGACGGCGCGGTGCGGCCGGCGGACATTCCGGTCAGCGGTTTCACGCTGTTCCCGAAGGGGCAGGCGCCCGCGGTGGCGGTCCCCGACGATGCCGAATCGGCCACGCACACCCGATGGTTCGGCTGGTTGCGCAACCGCGACCGGGTGGGCTGACCGCGCCGGCCGATCAGGCGAGGATCGCGGAGATCAGCAACAGGAGCCAGCCGAGGAGCACACCCCCGGCGACTCCGCCGAGCACCCAGCGCGTCACCACGAGGCCACGCCAGCGCCAGACCGTCGGCGCCACACCGCCGACCGCGATCACGTTCACCACCACCGCCAGCAGCCAGCCCACGTGCGGGACCTCGGCGAGGGCCACCCCGAACGCGTAGACGCCGACGGTGGTGAGCAGACCGACGACAACGGCGACCGCGAGACCGGCCGCCCACGGCGTCGGCTCGGGGTAGTACCCGTGGCGGGTCCCGTCCGGTGGCATCACGAGGCGCGCACCCTTTCGTAGAAGGCCATCGCCGCGGCGGTGGCCACGTTCAGCGAGTCGGTGCCCGCCGACATCGGGATGCGGGCCCGCACATCGCTCGCGGTCATCGCGGCCGCGGTCAGTCCCGGACCCTCCGCGCCGAGCAGCAGTGCCACCCGCTCCCCGGTCAGGGCCGCGGCCAGCGTCGCCGCGGCCGGATCGGGGGTCAGGGCGATGATCCGGAAGCCGTTGTCCCGCAACAGCTCCAGACTATCGGGCCAGGTCGGCAACTGGGCGAACGGCACCCGCAGCACATGTCCCATGGAGACCCGCACCGCGCGCCGATACAGCGGATCGGCGCACCGATCGCCGAACAGTATCGCGTCGGCCCCGAGCCCGGCCGCGTTGCGGAAGATCGAACCGATGTTCTCGTGGTCGTTGACGCCCTCCAGCACCGCGACCGTGCGCGCGGTCGCCAGCAGCCCGGCCGGATCCAGCTCCGCCGGCCGCCGGGCCGCGGCCAGCACACCGCGATTGAGATGGAAGCCGACCACCTCCGCCATCACCTCCGCGCTCGCCCGGTAGCAGGGGACGTCGACGCCGGCCAGATCGTCGGCCAGCTGCGCGAATCGGCGATCGACCCCGAACAGCGCGAACGGCGGAAAACGCGAGGTCAGCATGCGTTGCACCACGACCACGCCCTCGGCCAGCACCAGACCGCGGCCGCCGGGCCGGTCCGGCCGGCGGTCGGCGGCGCTGAGGTCGCGGAAGTCGGCGACCCGGGGGTCGTCCGGGTCATCGATGTCGATCACTACGGCCACGGATCACCATCCTGCACCCCCGGATGCGTATTGTTGTTCCCGGCCACTGGCGACCCCGCGAGAATTATCGCCGTGCGGCGAAGCGCGACGCCGGAGGTGTCCTACCGTCGACAGAAAGAGGATCCATGACGAAGCCGGAAGTCGAGTTCCAGGACGGCCCCGCGCCCACCACGCTGGTGATCGAGGATCTCGTCACCGGCGACGGTCCGGAGGCGGTGCCGGGCGGCACCGTCGAGGTCCACTACGTGGGTGTCGAGTACGACACCGGCGAGGAATTCGACTCCTCCTGGAATCGTGGCGAATCCATCACATTCCCGCTGCGCGGCCTGATCCAGGGCTGGCAGGACGGCATCCCGGGCATGAAGGTCGGCGGCCGCCGGCAGCTGACCATCCCGCCGGAGCTGGCCTACGGGCGCGCCGGCGCCGGTCATCAGCTGTCCGGCAAGACCCTGGTCTTCGTGATCGATCTGCTCAACGTCGTCAACTGACGTGGTGCGGGCGGGTTCCGGCGTCGCGCCGGAACTCGCCGCCCGCTACTTCCGCACGATCTCGACCGGATCGGTGAGCGATTCAGCGATCGCCGACTGCTGCGAGCTGCTGTGCCCGGGCAGCGCGGTGAGCGCTTTCCCGGTCTGGGTGTTCAGATTTCCCACGATCTGCTGCAACTGCTGAACCCCGCCGCTGAGCTGGGAGAGCGCGCTCACCAGGGCCGCGGAACCCTGATCGGCCAGCTGGGGGATCTGCTGGGCCATCCCGGCGCCCGTGTTCAGCAGCGTGCCCGCCTCGTCGAGGCGTTTCACCGCGTCGCGCAACAGGGTTGCCAGCGGAGTGTCGGGATCGGTACTGCTGCCGGCCAATTGGGCGAAGCCCCGCAGCTGCCCGGCCGCCTGGTCCGCCACCCCGCGCAGCGCGTCCAATTTGCCGATGACATCGGTCAATTGGGGATCGGCCGCGAACGGCAACGCGCGCAGCACCGTGACCGCCTGGTCCAGCCCGGTGCCCAGCTGGGTCGCCGAGGTGGTCACCTGGCCCAGCGTCAGCCCCGACTCGTCCAGCGCGCCCGCCAGGCCCGACGCGGTCGAGCGGACCGCGACCAGCGCGTCGTTCAGCTGGCCGATACCCGCGGTCAGCTCACCGGCCCCGCTCTTGGCGGTGTCCAGGAAACCCAGCATCTGGTCGGCGCCCGCGGAGAACTCCCCGGAGGCTCCGGCGGCGGCCTGCACACCGGCGCCGAGCAATTGGGTGGTGAACGCCGCCTGCTGCACCGAACCGCGCGCGGTGGCGATGGCCGCCAGCACCTCGTCGACACCGGCGGCGCCGACCCGGCGGGTCACCTCGCCCACCGCGTCGTCGACCACATGGGCGTCGGCGCGCCGATTGCTCGCCACGGTGACCTGCGCGCGGTGCGGGGAGGCGGTGGCGAGGGTGCCGATCGAGGTCGACAGATCGGCCGGCAACGTGATCACCGCCGCGTAGTCGTCGGTGCTCACCCCCGCCTTCGCGACGGTCCAGTCGCGGGAGTGGCTGTCCTGCAAGGCTTTCACGATGCGGGCGCCGGTCGGACCGGTATCCGCGTTCACCAGCGCGATCCCGGTCGGCGCGCTGCCGGGCCGCAGCCACAGCGCCGCGCCACCGGCGACGGCGGCCACGACGAGCACGATCACGGCGAGCAGGATCCAGGGAAGGCGTCTACCGAACACGGACGAACCGTAGCGGGCGTACCGCCCGCCTATTCTGGCGCATCTCTGAGGATTCGGTAAGGGTCCCCGGATCCGGCGCGTGGATCGTGCCGAATCCGGCGAGATGGCTTGGTACCGAGCGGGGTTCGCGGCGCGGGCGGCCACGCCGGCCGATCAGCGCTCCGGCAGCGTCAGCACCAGGCGGACCCCGCCCAGCGTGCCGTCGTCGAAACAGGCTCGGCCGCCGTGTAATTGGGCCTGCTGCGCGACCAGGGCCAGGCCCAGGCCGGAGCCGCCCTTACTGGCGTCCCGGCCGCGCACGAAGCGCTGGAACACCGCGTCGCGTTCCAGCGGCGGGATACCGCGGCCGTTGTCATCGATCGACAGCACGATCGCGCCGTCGGCGATCCGGTGCGCCGAGACCAGCGCCTCGGTCGCGCCGCCGTGCCGCACCGAATTCGTGAGCGCGTTGTCGACGGCCAGCCGCAGCCCGGTCGGCAGGCCGTGGATGATCAGCTCCGGATCCGCGTCGATGCGCACCGTCAGCGCCGGATAGTGCCGCATGGCGTCGTGCGCCGCCTGATCCACCAGGTCGGCGAGGTCGGTCTCCACCAGATCGCTGTCGTTGGTGAGCTCCCCGGCGGCCAGCCGTTCCAGCGCCGCGAGCGTGGCCTCCACCCGGCCCTGGCTGCGCTGCAGATCGTCGAGGATCTCCGCGCGCTGCGCCTCGTCCAGATCCAGCGTGCGCAGCACCTCCAGGTCGGTGCGCATCGCGGTGAGCGGGGTCCGCAGTTCGTGCGCGGACACCGCGGAGAAATCGCGCGCGGTCTCCAGCGCCGCGGCGGTCGCGGCCTGGGCCCGAGTGACCCGCTCCAGCAGGCCGTTCAGGGCGTCGGCGAGCTGTTCCGCCTCGCGGACCCCGGAACCGTTTACCGGCTCCTCCGGTTGCCCGGTCGCGCCGTACGACCCGACCTGTTCGGTGAGATGGACGATCGGCCGCACCGCCCGCCCGCCGAACACCCAGCCCAGCCCGGCGGTGGCGGCGATCGTCAGCAGGGCCGCGGCCAGCACCCAGCGGCGCTGCTCGGAGGTGGCGTGATAGGCCTGGGTGAGCGGGATGCCGATCGAGACGGTCCGGCCGCGCGGCTGATTGTCGGTGGTCGTGAGCACCCGGAACGGGACGCCGTCCAGCGAGATGGTCTGCGATCCCGGCCGCAACTCCGGCAGATGGACGCTGGTACTCGACACCACCGTGCTGTCGTCGCGGACCGTCACCGCCAGATCGTGATTGGGCCCGACCAGGGAGAGCACGCCGACCGCGATCACCGGCTGGATCAGCACGATCCGCGCGGCGATGGTCAGTTCCTGATCCGCCTGGGCCAGATTGTTGCGTTCCAGCGCCTGCACCGACAGCCAGCTCACCACCGCGGCGATGACGGTCGCGCCCAGGGCCGTCGCCGCCGCCACGCGGGTGCGCAGCGAATACGAGCCGCGCCGCCGCCGATGGGCGCACATCGCCCCGGCGGTGCTCACTTGGGTGCCCGCAGCACGAAGCCGACCCCTCGGATGGTGTGCAGCAGCCGCGGCGTGCCCTCGGCCTCCAACTTGCGGCGCAGATAGCCGACGAAGACGTCGACGACATTGGTGTCGGCGGCGAAGTCGTAGCCCCACACCAGTTCCAGCAGTCGCTCCCGGCTCAGCACCACCCCGGCGTTGCGGGCCAAAGTGGACAGCAACTCGAATTCCCTTTTGGTGAGCTCGATCTCGTGCCCGTTGAGCAGCGCGCGGTAGCCCGCGACGTCGACTTCCAACGGGCCCACCGTGATTCCGGCCGGACCGGTGCCCGCGGGGACCGCGGCGTCGCTGCGGCGGCGCAGCAGAGCGCGAATGCGTGCGACCAACTCGGCCAGGACGAACGGCTTCACCAGATAGTCGTCCGCACCCGACTCCAGGCCCGCGATCCGGTCGTCGACCGAATTGCGCGCCGACAGCACACAGATCGGCACCTCGTTGCCCATCGCCCGCAGCGCGGTCACCACTCCGGCGCCGTCGAGCACCGGCATGTTCATGTCGAGCACGATCGCGTCGGGCGACTGCTCACCGACGCTGCGCAACGCCGCCGCCCCGTCCCGGGCGATCAGCACCTCGAATCCGGACAGCCGCAACCCACGCTGGACCGACGCGAGCAGATCCTCGTCGTCATCCACCAACAAAACTGTAGGAACTGTTGCTGTGGCTGTGTCCAATTGCTTCGGCTCCGCCTCGCTGGTTTGCGGCCTGTAACCCCGGCGTTCCGGTGCCCGCTGCCTGCTCCTTCGTCGCATCGCATCGGGCACCGGAACGCCGGGGGCGGCCGCAAACCGTGCGGGGTGCGGGGGTGCGGCCGTGGGCGATCGGTCCTCAGGCTATGCCATCGACGTGCCGGTTTCGGAGCAGACCCGCTGCTTCGAGGGCTTACCGAGGGAGTCGTGTGCGGGATGGGTTTCCGAATGTGCGTAGCGGGGGAGGGGTGATGCGCGTCGCGGGGGACTCGACGGCTTCGGCCAGGTAATGAGCGGCGGTCCGCCGACGGCGCTCGACGGCTTCGGCAAGGTGATGAGCGGTAGTCTGCCGACGGTGCTCGACGGGCTTCGGCAAGGTGATGAGCCGTAGTCTGCCGACGCCGCTCGGCGGCGGCGAGATGGTGATTTCGGCGGGTCGCGCCAGAGCGACTGTGCGGGTGAGGATGAACCGGGCGGCGATCGGTCGGGGTGACCGGCGTTCTCTTCGTTGCCGCGACGGCAGGCGACACGAAAAACGTTGTGGCCGAGTCTCGTCGGACGGGGTGGGGGACGAGGGCGGTATCGGCGGCGGGACGGGGGTGGTGTCGGTGCCCGTCAGGCTGGGCTGTCGTCGGGGGAAGGCGGCTGGGGGGTGGTGCCACGGGAGGTGAGGATCTGGTCCTCGAAGGCCAGTAGGACGGCCGGGTCCTCGATGGTGGCGGGCATTTCCCAGGCCTCGTCGGCGGCGATCTGGCGCATCGTGCGGCGGAGGATCTTGCCGGAGCGGGTCTTCGGGAGGGATGCGACGATCACCACGTCGTGGAGGGTGGCGATGGCGCCGATCTGGTCGCGGACGCGGGCGATGACCTCGTCGCGGAGTCGGTCGGGGGTGATGTCGGCGGCCGTTTTCAGGACCACGTAGGCGATCGGGCGCTGGCCCTTGAGTTCGTCGGGGACGCCGATCACGGCGCATTCGGCGACCGCGTCGTGGCCGGCTACCGCTGCCTCGATGCCGCCCGCCGAGAGGCGGTGGCCGGCCATGTTGATCACGTCGTCGCTGCGGCCCAGGACGAAGAGGTAGCCGTCCTCGTCGAAATAGCCGGAGTCGCCGGTGAGGTAGTGGCCAGGATAGGCCGAGAGGTAGGAGCGGGCGAAGCGTTCGTCGTCGCCCCACAGGCCGGTGAGGGTGCCGGGGGGCATGGGGAGGCCGATCACGATGTTGCCCTCGGTGCCGGGGGCGACGGCGCGGCCCTCGTAGTCCAGGACGCGCAGCCGGTAGCCGGGGACCGGGACCGAGGCGGAACCGGGTTTGATCGGAAGTTCTTGCAGGCCTATGGGATCCGCGCAGATCGGCCAGCCGGTCTCGGTCTGCCACCAGTGGTCGACGACGGGGGTGCCGGGGTGGTCGGCGAGCAGGGTGTCGCGGACCCAGTCGTAGGTGGGGGGATCGAGGCGCTCGCCCGCGCAGAACAGGGCACGCAGGGAGGAGAGGTCGTGTTCGTGGGCGAGGGCGGCGTCGGGGTCGATGCGGCGGATGGCGCGCAGGGCGGTGGGGGCGGTGAACATCACGTGGACGCCGTACTTCTCGACCAGGCGCCAGTAAGTGGCCGAGTCCGGGGTACCGACCGGTTTGCCTTCGAACAGGACCGTGGTCGCACCCGCCAGTAAGGGGGCGTAGACGATGTAGGAATGGCCGACCACCCAGCCGATGTCGGAGGTGGTCAGCATCACCTGGCCCGGTCCGACGTCGTAGATGTTGCGCATCGACCAGGTCAGGGCCACCGCGTGGCCGCCGTTGTCGCGGATCACGCCCTTGGGCCGGCCCGTGGTGCCGGAGGTGTAGAGGATGTACAGCGGGTCCGTCGCGGCCACGGGCACCGGGTCGGCGGGTTCCGCGTCCCGGATCATGTCCTCCCAGTCCAGCCATTGCGCCGCAACGGTTTCCGAGGAGTCCGGCAAATGATCGGTGGCCGCCTGTGGGGTGGCGAAGCGGATCACCGGGAAGCCCTCGCGCTGCTTGACCACCACGTGGCGGGGGGCGGCGGTCTTGGTCAGGTCCAGGGCCTGGAGCACGATCGGCGGGTACTCGATCTGCCGGCCCGGTTCCAGGCCGCCGGAGGCGGTGACGATCAGGGTGGGCTGGGCGTCGTCGATGCGGGCGGCCAGTTCGTGGGCGGCGAATCCGCCGAACACCACCGAGTGCACGGCGCCGATCCGGGCGCAGGCGAGCATCGCGACCACGGCTTCCGGGATCATCGGAAGATAGATGACGACCCGGTCGCCGGTCCGCACACCCAGCCGCAGCATCGCACCGGCGAACTGCGCTACCTCCGCGAGCAATTCGGCGTATGTGTAGGTTCGACTGGCGCCGGTCATGGCCGAGTCATAGATTAGGGCCGGTTGGTGTGCGCGACCCCCCGGCGCCGTGGGGCTACCGACCGAGTCCGGTTGGGGCACTTCGACTTGCGTCGAGCCCTCTTCCGGTGTGATATCGCGCACATGACGATCCAGTGCGTTGTAGGAGGTGTTCAGGCGGGCATCGGGAAACCATCGGGCGGTCGGCCGGGCCGTGGCATCGAGGATCTGAGTGGGCGGAACGTCCCAGCTGACAGCCTCGGCCGCAGTGCGCCAGAAGTCCGAGGGATCGACCAGGCTCGTTTGGTAGGCGGGCCGGTACTCCTGCTTCGCGTTCAACCCTGTGACTCCCTGCCTCGCCTCGATGCCCGCCTCGATAGATCAGCCTGATTGTGGCAGACTTCACGCGACGTCCGGGCGGACGCCGCGACCTTTGATTTTGTCCAGAATGGGCTGGTTGATGGCCGGTGAAGGCCAAGAAGTCACACAAGAAGTTATTGATCCGTTAGAATCGCATGCCACATATATCGGCCGTCATGGACGCAATTTTCTCGGCCAGCCGCAGTTCTCGGCCAGCTCTGACTGTCGAGCCCAGCGTGCGATCGCGGAGGCTCGCTCATGGCGCATGGCTGGGGCCAGTTTGGAAAGTGAGTGGAGATGCGTGACGCCGCTAGGCCCGGTACGAAGCGTTGGGCGCTCGGCAACTGGGACCTGCGCTGGAAGGTGACGGCCGTGCTGGCCGTGCCCTTGCTGGTGGCGGTGGTACTGGGAGCATCCCGGATCGCGTCGGAGTTCGGTGACTCCAGTCACCTGGACTCGTCGGTCACCCAGGTCGAGGCCATCCCGGCGGTCACCGGGCTGAGCGCCGCGGCCGGCACCATCTCCGCGTCGCAGATGGTCCAGATCGGCACCCAGTCGCTGGTCGACGACGCCGATCTCGGCAAGCTGGACGCCGCCATCGAGGCCGCCGTCAAGGCCGAATCCAAACTGGACGGTGTGTCCGGCGGCCGGGCGACGCTGGAGTCCATGATCAACGGCGCCAAGGCTGTGCGAGCCGCCGGGAAGACTCCGGCGAAGAGCGTGCCCGACGCGCTCAATGAAGAGGAGAGCATCCGGCAGGGCAGCGTCAAGACGGTGGAGGCCATCGTCTCGTCCATCGCGGACCCTGGCGTCGAGGCCTCGAAGCTGCAACTCGTCGACTCGCTGAACACCCGCGCGGCCCTGGTGACCCAGAGCGCCGCGATGGCCGTCGCGTTGCGTGGCAATCCGAAGGACGGGTTGCGCGACTACCTGGCCTCGCTCGCCACCGAGCGTCAGATGCTGACCGTGCTGGCGCACCGGTTCCCCGACGGCGACCCGACCATCGCCGGACTGATCGCCGAGGTCGACACCCGGCAGGCCGATATCACCGGCCCGCGAGCGGCCGGCGGCGATGTGCCGATCCAGGACATGAAACAGTCCTCGGAGACCAGCCTCGCGAGCTACCAGAAGATCGTCGACCGGTCGACCGCCGACATCACCGCGCGGGTGAACAAGCTCGCGGGCGATTCCCGGACCGGCGCCATCCGATACTCCGCGATCGTCATCACGACCATCCTGGCGGCGCTGCTGCTCGCCGTGGTCATCGCGCGGTCGATGATCGTGCCGCTGCGCAAGCTGCGCCTCGCCGCCCTGCGCGTGGCCGAGCACGATCTCGGCCACGAGGTGTCGCGTCTGCGCGACGGCGCGAGCCCCGAGGACGTGCCGCTGGAACCGATGCCGGTGCACACCGACGAGGAGATCGGCCAGTTGGCTCGCGCGGTCGACGACATCCACGGCCAGGCGCTGCGGCTGGCGGCCGATCAGGCCGCGATGCGTACTCAGGTCAACGACATGTTCGAGACGCTGGCCCGCCGGTCCAAGTCGCTGGTCGACCATCAGCTCTCGCTCATCGAGGCGATGGAGTACGACGAGAAGGACCCGCGCCTGCTGGAGAACCTCTTCCGGCTGGACCACCTCGCCGCCCGTATGCGCCGCAACGGCGACAACCTGCTGATTCTGGCCGGTACCCGGCAGCGCCGCACCAAGTCCGCGCCGGTCGAGATCGCCGACGTGCTGCGCGCCGCGATCTCCGAGGTCGAGGACTACGAACGGGTGAAGCTGGGTGCCACCCCGCGTGGCGCCATCACCGAACCGGCCGCCTCCGACCTCGCGCACCTGTTCGCCGAACTGCTCGACAACGCGCTGCGCGCCTCGCCGCCGGAGACCGACGTCAAGTTCACCTTCGCGCAGGCGCACGACCAAGGCGTGCTGATCGAGGTCGCCGACCGCGGCATCGGTATGCCGCCCGCGGAGATGGCCGAGATCAACCGCCGCCTGGAGACCACCGCCGAGGTCGGTTCCGACACCGCCCGGCACATGGGTCTGTTCGTGGTGGGCCGGCTCGCCGAGCGGCACGGGCTCACCGTGCGCCTGCGGCCGACCTTCGACACCGCCCGCGACCCCGGCGTCACTGTGACGGTGCACGTACCCAAGGTGCTCATCGTCGCCCCGCCGGGTGGCATGGTCACGGTTCCGGCGCCGACGCCGAGCCAGCCGAACAATCCGATCCAGCCTCCCGGGTCGCAGCGGAACACCGGCCCGTCCTCGATGCAGATGCGGGCGGTCACCCGGACGCCCAGCGGCAACATGATGGTGACGGTCGATCCCAACTCGAGCGGCGCGATTCCGGCCGGCTCCGGGACCGATCGGACGGTCGCCGCCAACGGCACCGCCGGAATCAACGGCACCGCCGGGCCGAAGGGCCCGAACGGCACCGCGCCGCAATCCGCCCCGCCCAGCGGTCCGCTGCCGCAGCGGCAGCCGGGCAACGCGGCGGCCGCCGGTGGCCTGCCGCAACGTCAGCCGGGTACCAACGGCCCGACCGTGCGGCACACCGTGTCCGACCCCAACCTCCGCAATTCCGGACTGCCGCAACGGGATCCGGGTGCCAACGGGCCTCAGGCGCCCCAGGCGCAACCGGGTACCGGGCTGCCGCAGCGCCCAGCGGGAACAGGTACGCCGCAGCCGCAGCCGGGTCTGGCGGCCAACATGCTCAAGCGGCAGCAGCCGGGCGCCGTCCCGGGCCAGCCGCGACCGGCGGGTCCGCCGTCGGCGCCGACCGGTATGCCGCAGCGGCAGCCGGGCTCCAACGGTATGCCGCAGCGCGAGACCGGACTGTCCCAGCGGCCCGCCGGGCCGTCGGCCGCGCCGACCGGGTTGCCGCAGCGAGACACCGGTGCCACCGGGTTGCCGCAGCGCGATACCGGCGCTACCGGCCTGCCGCCGCGGGCTCCCGGTACCCCGGCCGGTGGCCTGCCGCAGCGTCCGGGTTCCGGTCTGCCGCAACGTGATGCCGGTCCGAGTGGTCTGCCGACGCGTGATCCGGGTGCGACGGGCGGTATGCCGCCGCGCGATCCGGCCGCGCCGGGCCTGCCGACCAGGGATGCGCCTTCGGGTGGGTTGCCGCGTCGGGAGCCGACATCGCCGGGTATGCCGTTGCGGGATCCGAACACCGGTCTGCCGCAACGTGACGCGGGCCCGAACGGTCTGCCGACCCGCGACCCCGGTGCGACGGGCGGCATGCCGCCGCGCGATACCGCCGCGCCGGGTCTCCCGACCCGGGATGCGCCTTCGGGTGGGTTGCCGCGTCGGGAGCCGACGTCGCCGGGTATGCCGTTGCGGGATCCGAATACCGGTCTGCCGCAACGGGACGCGGGTCCGAGCGGTCTGCCGACTCGTGATCCGGGTGCGACGGGCGGCATGCCGCCGCGCGATCCGGCCGCGCCGGGCCTGCCGACGCGGGACGCGCTCTCGGGTGGGTTGCCGCGTCGGGAGCCGACGTCGCCGGGTATGCCGTTGCGGGATCCGAATACCGGTCTGCCGCAACGGGATGCGAACACCGGTCTGCCGCAGCGGGACGGGGGCCCGAGTGGTCTGCCGACCCGCGATCCCGGCGCGACAGGTCTGCCGCAGCGCGATACCGGTGCCCACGGGCTGCAGCGACCGGGCCCGACCGGTCTGCCGCAACGGGATACCGGCGCGACTCGGTTGCCGCAGCGCGATACCGGCGCTCACGGGCTGCAGCGACCGGGCCCGACCGGTCTGCCGCAACGGGATACCGGCGCGACGAAAATCCCGCAGCGTGACGGCGGTCTGCCGCAACGCGATACGGGGGCGACTCGGTTGCCGCAGCGGGACACCGGATCGACCGGCCTGCCCGGTGTGCTGCCGCAGCGCGAAGCGCCGGACAACGGCCTGCCGCAACGGGATTCATCCGGTGGCCTGCCGACGGGCCTACCCCGTCGACAGCCCGGCGCGGGCCTACCCCCGCGTCCGGAGCCGACCCCGGGCCTACGCCCGCCGGCGGCGGAGCGACTCGATGACGCCGATGACGGCGAGGGTCGCGACCGTGGCCGGCACAGCTTCCGGGCCAACACCCAGAAGACCGCCTCCTTCTTCCAGACCCGGTTGCAACCGACCGCGGAATCGGATCCGATCATCGGCGGAACGCCGATCTTCGCGGAGATGATGTCCGCCTGGCTGCAGGATCCGAACGCGGATCGGTCCCAGGTGGCCGCCTCCTTCGAATCACCGGGCGACGAGGGCTGGCAGGCGGCGCGCCACGCGGTGGAGTCGCAGTCGGAGCGGCGGACGGCGGCCGGGTTGCCCCAGCGCGACCCGGGTAACCGACTGGTTCCCGGTGGAGTCACCGGAAACACCGACGCGTCCACCAACCGCGATCCAGAATCCATCAGGTCAAGTCTGAGTCGTCACCAGCAGGGCGTCCGGGATGGCCGCGCAATGAGAGCAATGAACCTAACCGGAGATAAAGGAGACCGATGAACCCCGATCTAGGTGGTACGAACCGTCAGCTGGATTGGCTGGTTTCGAACTTCGCCAACGAGGTTCCGGGCGTCGCTCACGCCGTGCTGGTTTCGGCGGACGGTCTGCTGATGGCCGCGAGCGCGCAGTTGCCCGTCGACCGCGCCGAACAGCTGTCCGCGGTGACCGCCGGCCTCGCCAGCCTGTCGGTTGGCGTGTCCAACCTCTTCGAGGGCGGCACGGTACTGCAATCCGTGGTCGAGATGGAGCACGGCTACCTACTGCTGATGGCGGTCGGCGACGGCTCCTATCTGGCCGTGCTGACGAACACATCCTGCGATATCGGCCAGGTGGGATACGAAATGGCCTTGTTGGTCGAGCGAGTGGGCCAGACGGTCCAGGCGACACCTCGAGTCACGATGGGTTCCTGACGGTGGGATGGACATAAACAACCAACGCGTGGGAAGCGCCGAGCCGAGCCTCGTCCGCCCGTACTCCTTGACCGCCGGCCGGACCAGGCCGACGGTCGAGTTGGCATTGGAGGCGCTCGTCGCATCGCATCCGGTCGCCCTGGAGCGGCAGTTCGAGCTCACCAACATCGAAACGTCGATCGTGGAGTTGTGCAGAGAATCGCCGTCGGTCGCCGAAGTGGCCGCCCGACTGGGCATGCCGATCGGGGTGGCACGGGTACTGGTCGCCGACCTGATCGAAGCCGGCCATGTGCGGGTTTCGGCGACATTGAAAGACGATTCCAGCGACGACGAACGTCGCGAGCTGATCGAAAGGGTTCTCAGTGGACTCCGGCGTATATGATTCGACGTCCTCGGTCGATACCCGCACCAGTAAGCCAACCTCCGCGAAGATCGTGGTCGCCGGTGGCTTCGGTGTGGGTAAGACCACTCTCGTCGGTGCGGTTTCGGAGATCGTTCCGTTGCGCACCGAGGCATTGGTGACCAATGCCAGTGTCGGCGTCGACAGCCTGGCAGCCGTCCCGACCAAGGCCACCACCACGGTGGCCATGGATTTCGGCCGGATCAGCCTGGCCGACGATCTGGTGCTGTATCTGTTCGGCACGCCGGGCCAGTACCGCTTCTGGTTCATGTGGGACGACCTGATCCGCGGCGCCATCGGCGCCGTGGTGCTGGTCGACACCCGCAGGCTGGAGGACAGTTTCGCGGCGGTCGACTACTTCGAGGCACGGCACCTACCGTTCCTCGTGGCGATCAACGAGTTCGACGACGCACCGCGGTACCCGCTGGAGGACATCCGGCAGGCGCTCGCGGTACCGGCCGATGTGCCGATCATGTCGCTGGACGCGCGTCGCCGCGAGCCCGTGAAGCAGGCATTGGTCTCGGTCACCGAATACGCACTGCGCAAAGTCGTTCAGGGCTATTGATATTGGCTCGGCTCCGCCTCGCTTGGTTTGGGGCCTGTAACCCCGGCGTTGCGGTGCCCGTCGCTTGCTCCTTCGTCGCATCGCGACGGGCACCGCAACGCCGGGGGCGGCCCCAAACCCTTCGGGTTGGGATGCCGGGGAGCGCAGTCGGGGTCGGGTGATCGACGCGCGGCTGGGTGATCGGTCGGGTGATCGACGCTCCGCTGGGTGATCGGTCGGGTGATCGACGCGCGGCTGGGTGATCGGGTGGGCTCGGTGTCCTGGTGAGGCCGAGTGGGTGGCCTGGTGCGACCTGGTGGTGTCCTTGTGAGACCGAGTGGTTCGGGTGGTCGGTGCGGTAGCTACGCTCGCCGGGTGAAGACCTCGGCGCGACAGTTGCTGGACGACCTCCTCGACCCGGGTTCCTTCGTGAGCTGGGATCGGGCGCCGATCGAGGTTGCCGCGGGGCCGGAGTATCGGGCGGAACTCGAAGCGGCGGCGGCGCGAACGGGTCTCGACGAGGCCGTGCTGACCGGTGCGGGATTGCTGCGCGGGCGGCCGGTGGCCGTGATCGCCTGTGAGTTCGGCTTTCTCGCGGGTTCGATCGGGGTCGCGGCGGCCGAGCTGATCGTGACGGCGGTCGAGCGCGCCACCGAGCGGGGTCTGCCGTTGCTGGCGTCGCCGACTTCGGGCGGCACCCGGATGCAGGAGGGCACTGTCGCTTTCGTGCAGATGGTGAAGATCGCGGGTGCGGTCGCCGCGCACAAGGCGGCGGGCCATCCCTATCTGGTGTACCTGCGCGATCCGACCATGGGTGGTGTTTTCGCGTCGTGGGGTTCGCTGGGGCACATGACCTTTGCCGAGCCGGGTGCTCTGATCGGCTTCCTCGGGCCGAGGGTGTACGAGGCGTTGTACGGTCATTCGTTCCCGGCGGGTGTACAGACTGCCGAGAATCTGTACCGCTCCGGGGTGATCGACGGTGTGCTGCCGGTTCCGGTCTTCCGCCGCGTCGCGCACCGGGTGCTGAACGTGGTGTGCGGCAGGGACTTTCCGCACATCGGATCGGGCCGTGCCGAAACGTCCGCACGGGACACGAAATCCACTGCGGCGGAGCCGAATTTCGAGCCCGCTGCCGAGGCGACCGAAAAGGCTGCGGCCGAATCGGTTTCACCGGCGTGGACGTCGGTGGTGCTGTCCCGTCGTCCGGACCGGCCGGGGCTGCGGCAACTGCTGCGCCGCGCCACCGATCGGGTTCCGTTGTCGGGCACCGGACAAGGCGAGGCCGACCGGACCGTCGTACATGCGCTGGCGCGTTTCCACGGTCGTTCGTGCGTGGTGTTCGGGCACGATCGCAGCGGGCAGACCCGCGAGAACACCATGGGTCCGGCGGCCTTACGGGAGGCGCGGCGCAGCATGCACCTCGCGGCGGAACTGCGGTTGCCGCTGGTGCTGGTGATCGACACCGCCGGCGCGTCGCTGTCCCGCGAGGCCGAGGAACGCGGCCTGGCGCCCGAGATCGCGCGCTGCCTGGCCGATCTCGTCACCCTCGACACCCCGACGGTATCGGTGCTGCTGGGCCAGGGCACCGGCGGTGGTGCGCTGGCGCTGCTGCCCGCGGACCGGGTGCTGGCCGCCGCGCACGCCTGGCTGGCGCCGCTGCCGCCGGAGGGCGCCAGCGCCATCGTGTTCCGGGACACCGCGCATGCACCGGAACTGGCTGTCGCACAACGTATCCGGGCGTACGATCTGCACGCCGACGGGATCGTGGACCGGATCGTCGGCGAATATCCGAACGCCGCCGCCGAGCCCACTGCCTTCGCCGGCCGGATGGTTTCCGCGATCGCCGAGACCCTGGACGAACTGCGCGATCGGTCCCCGGCGGAGCTGCGCGCGGACCGCCGGAAGCGGTACCGCCGGCTCGGACTCCCGCAATAGTGAGGTCGAACACACCCGGACATGTCGTTGACGCGTCCGGAAACCGCTTCTACCGTCGGAAAGGTGACCTTCAGTAGCGCAAGCAGCACTGTGCCCACCGTCGTCCTGAACGACGGAAACGTCATTCCCCAGCTGGGTTTCGGGGTGTGGCAGGTGGCCAGCGAGGAGGCGTTCGCCACCGTCGCGACGGCCCTCGAGGTGGGGTATCGCAGCATCGATACCGCCGCGGCGTACGGGAACGAGGCCGAGGTCGGCCGCGCCATCCGGGAATCCGGGGTGCCGCGCGACGAAATCTTCCTCACCACCAAGCTGTGGAATTCCGATCAGGGCTACGACTCCACCTTGCGCGCTTTCGACAAGAGCATGGGCGAGCTGGGCCTCGAGTACCTGGACCTGTACCTGATCCACTGGCCGGCGGCGCAGGCGGACCGGTTCGTCGACACCTTCCGGGCCTTCCAGGCGCTGAAGTCGCAGGGCCGGATCCGGTCGATCGGCGTCTCCAACTTCACCGCCGATCATCTCCAGCGAGTGATCGCCGAGACCGGCGAGACCCCCGCGGTGAACCAGATCGAGCTGCACCCCAGTCTGTCCCAGCTGAAGCTGCGCGGTTTCCACGCCGAGCACGGCATCGCCACCGAGGCGTGGAGCCCGCTCGGCCAGGGCAACGAGCTGAAGAACGCGACGGTCGTGGAGATCGCGGAACAGACCGGACGCACCCCGGCGCAGGTGATCATCCGCTGGCATCTGCAGCTGGGCAACATCGTCATCCCGAAGTCGGTCACGCCGTCGCGCATCGAGGAGAACTTCGACGTCTTCTCCTTCGAGCTGACCACCGACCAGATGCAGCGCATCAGCGGCCTGGACACGGCCAACCGCATCGGGCCCGACCCGGACGAGTTCACCCTCGGGCTCGTGTAGACCGCTCGGCCGCCCGCTGCCACCGGAACCCCGGCGAACTGCCGCGTGTCCCGCTCGGCTCGATCCGGGTCGCCCAGTGAGTGACCTGGTCGTTCGGTCCGGCTCGCCGGGTGAGTGGTTCTGGCCGGTCCGGATCGCCGGCGCGCCACGGTCGACGTGGTCCGACGGCTCTGCGGCCTACCCGGGTTCGGGTCCGGTGCGGCGTGCTCGGCGGCCGGGCGGGCTCAGGTATTCGGTGAGCTCGACGGCGGCGGCCCGCCCGGCGCGGTTGGCGCCGATCGTGCTCGCCGAGGGCCCGTAACCGATCAAATGGATGCGCGGGTCCGCGGCGACCTGGGTGGCCAGCCGCCCGGTCATGGTGATGCCGCCGCCGGGCCCGCGCAACCGCAGCGGCGCGAGATGGTCCAGCGCGCTGCGGAATCCGGTGGCCCACAGGATCACCTGCGCGGGCTGGAAGGTGCCGTCCGCCCAGCGCACCCCCTCGGGTTCGATGCGCTGGAACACCGGATGCCATCGCAGCACTCCGCGCGACCGGGCCGCGCGGATCCGGTCGTCCACCGGCAGCCCGGTCACCGACACCACCGAGCGTGGGGGCAGGCCGCGTCGCACCCGGTCCTCCACGAGCGCGACCGCACGCCGGCCGTCGTCCGGGCTGAACGGGGTTTCGCGCCAACGAGGTTCGGTGCGCGACACCCAGGTCGTGGTGGTCACCTGCGAGATCTCGTCGAGCAGCTGGATCGCCGAGATACCCGCGCCGACCACGACGACGTGCGCACCGGCGAATTCGGCCGCCGTCCGGTAGTCGTGTGCGTGCAGTTGCCGTCCGGCGAAGGTCTCGGCCCCCGGGTAGTACGGGATGAACGGCTTTTCCCACGTGCCGGTCGCGTTGACCAGGCCGCGCACTCGGAAGGTCGTCGCGGGCCGAGTCGTGGGTGCCGGCCCGGCCTCGGAAGCGATCACCTCTGCCCGCGCGTTCGCGGCCGGTCGCGCTCCGGGGCCGGTGGGGCCCGGCTCGCGGTCGGTGATCGTGCCGGTCTGCGCGTCGGCGGCCCGCCGTGCCGCCCGGCCGGTGACCGGGAGCTCCCGCTCGGCCGGGACCGGACTCGGCTCGTGGCCGGTGCTCCAGGCTGTGGTCGGCCACCCATCCAGCCCGGACGGCACTCTCGGCTCGTGGTCCGCAGCCGGTCCGGAGCCCGGCGGCCCTGCGTCCGGCGGCGGTGCGGCGGCGGGGCCGGGCACGGCTTCGGCGTGCAGCAGGCCGTCGGCCTCGCCGATCGGGCAGGTGGCGGCGGTGGCCCGGTCGCACACCACCCGCACCGACACCGGGCGGTGCACGGCGAGTTCGAAGCGCTGCTCGTACAGCGCGAAGTAGTGCGGTACGGCGGTGGCCGCGGGGACGTTGTCGGAGCCCGGCGGCAGGGTCTCCGCGAACGACATCCCCGGCAGATCGTGCACCCGGTTCACCGTGGTGAGCGTGAGCGAGGGCCAGCGGAACTGCCAGGCGCCGCCCGGTCCGGGCGCGTGGTCGACGATCAGGAAGTCCTGTCCGGGTCGCAGCCCGAGGCGGCGCAGGTGGTACCCCACCGAGAGGCCGGCCTGGCCCGCGCCGATCACGAGGATGTCGACGTCGGCGGTGGTCACCATCGTCACAGTACCGCTGGTGCGTCGGGTGCGGCCGGGCAACCGTCGGCCACCTACAGTGAAGGCGTCAATGCTCGTCGCACGACCGGGGAGGTCCGAACCATGCTGGGTGTGAGCCGCGATGGGGACGTGGTCACCATCGAACTGCAGCGCCCGCAGCGCCGCAACGCCCTCAACGAGGAATTGGTGAAGGCGCTGCACGAGGCGGTGACGACCGCCGCGGCCGAGGCCCGGGTGATCGTGCTCACCGGAGCGGGGCCGATCTTCTGCGCCGGGGCCGATCTCGACGGAGCTCATTCGGAACAGTTCCTGCGCGCGTTGATGGCGATGCTGAAAGCGGTGGAGAACTCGCCCGTCCCGGTGATCTCCGCGATCCACGGCGGTGCGCTCGGCGCGGGCGTGCAGCTGACGCTGGCCTCCGATCTGCGGGTGCTTTCACCGGACGCCTTCGTCGGCATTCCGGCCGCGAAACTCGGTGTGTCGCTGGATAATTGGACCGTTCGGCGGCTGGCCGCGCTGATCGGCGGCGGTCCGGCCCGGACCATGCTGCTCGGCGCGGAGCTGATCCCCGCGGCCGACGCGTACACCTTCGGCTACGCCAACCGGATCGGGACGCCGGAGGAGGCGCAGGCGTGGGCCAAGCAGATCGCGACGCTGGCGCCGCTGTCGCTGCGGCACCTGAAGATGGTCCTCAACGACGACGGAGCCGAGACGCCGGAACAGGCCGCGGCCCTGCGGGCGGCCTGGATGAGCGCCGACGCCGAGGAGGCGATGGCGGCGCGCCGGGAGAAGCGGGCCCCGAAGTTCGTGGGCCGGTGAGGGGCGTGCGCCGACCGCTCGCGACGATGCGGAAGATCGCGCTGGCGGCCGCCGGTGTGGCCGGGGTGAGCTGGGTGGTCCGGGCGGTGTGGGAGATCCCGTCCGCGATGGGCGCCTCCGCCGCCGCGATCGCGCCGGTCGCCACGGGCGCCGTGGGCTACCGCAACCGCCAGTTCCACAACACCGAGCCGAGTGTCCAGGTCCGGCCGGGTTCGATGATCTCGTTGCTGTTCTCGGCGCTGACCCGGCAGGGTGCGGGCCGGCCGCCCGGCACGATCCCGCTGGCCGTGCCCCAGGTCCCGGACCGGGCTGCGGAACTGGCCGTCACCTGGTACGGGCACGCCTCGGCGCTGCTCGAGGTCGACGGCTACCGCATCCTCACCGATCCCGTGTGGAGCGAACGGGTGTCGCCGTCCGCGCTGGTCGGGCCCGCCCGGCTGCACCCGGTGCCGGTACCGCTGCGGGAGTTGCCGCCGCTGGACGCGATCGTCATCTCCCACGACCACTACGACCACCTGGACCGCGAGACGGTACGCGGGCTGGTCGAGGGGCACGACGCCCCGTTCGTGGTGCCGCTCGGGATCGGCGCGCACCTGCGCGGCTGGCACGTGCCGGATCGCCGGATCATCGAATTGGATTGGGGCGCTTCGGTTTCGCTGGCCGACCTCGGCCGCGCGCACGACTCCGGCGACCTGGTGCTGACCTGTGCCGCGGCCCGGCACTTCTCCGGCCGCGGCCTGACCCGCAACACCACGCTCTGGGCGTCGTGGATCGTGCGGGGCCCGTCGCGGCGGGTGTACTTCGGCGGCGACACCGGCTACACCAGCGCGTTCGCGGAGATCGGCGCCACCGAGGGACCGTTCGACCTGACCCTGCTGCCGATCGGCGCGTACGACGTGCACTGGCCGGATGTGCACATGAATCCGGAGGAGGCGGTGCGAGCACACGCCGACGTGTGCGCCGGCGATCCGGGCCACGGCCTGCTGGTGCCGATCCACTGGGCCACCTTCAATCTGGCCTTCCACGAATGGGCGGAACCGGTGCGCCGGCTGGTGTCCGCCGCCCGCGCCGCGGGCACCCCGGTAGCGGTGCCGATTCCCGGTGAGCGGATCGACCCCAATGCGCTGCAACCACAGGACCCGTGGTGGGAAAATGTCCGCAGTGCGGCATTGCCGCCGCAGTGACAACATAGCGACACCGCCGCGGTGAGAACATCAGCGGCACCGCCGCAGTGAACATCAGCGGCACCGCCGCAGTGAACATCAGCGGCACCGCCGCAGTGACAGCCGCAGTGACAACAGCGAATAGAGAGTGCAGGGTCCGATGGGTCTGATCGATACGCTCAAGGGATTGGTTGGCCGGGGCAAGGAACTCGCTGCCGACAACGCCGACAAGATTCACGAGGCCGTCGACAAGGCGGGCGGATTCATCGACGAGAAGACCGGCGGCAAGTACACCGACAAGATCGAGAAGGGCACCGGCGCTGTCAAGAGCGTGATCCCGGAGGCACCGGCCGGCGAGTCCGCGCCCGGCAGCGAGGCCGCCGCACCGGCGGCCACCGACGAGCCCCCGGCTGCGGAGGAGGCGGCGGTCTCTCCGGAGACCGCCGCTGCCGCGGAGCCCGAACCGGCCGCTGCCGCGGAGCCCGAACCGGCCGCTGCCGCGGAGCCCGAACCGGCCGCTGCCGCCGAGCCCGAACCGGCCGCCGCCGCGGAGCCCGCACCGGCCGAGGCGGCCGAGCCCGCGCCCGCGGAGGCCGCCGTTCCGGAGTCGGTGATCGGTGAGCCGCCCGTCGCCGTGCCCGCCGAGGAAGCCGTCGCCGACGCCGCGGCCCCCACCCCCGAGCCCGCGGTCGCCGAAGCTGCGGTTCCCGAGTCCGCGATCGGCGAGCCGCTCACCGAGGTCCCCGTGGCCGCCGAGGAATCCACCCCCGAGCCCGCGGCTCCGGAGGATTCCGCCCCCGAGGAACCGAAGCCGGCCGCCGAGCCCACGAAGGAGTGAGATCACGCTCGCGCTGAGCGGCACTCGAAATCGAGTGCCGCCCAGCGCGACCGAGAAGTAATCCGCAGCACCGGGCTCCGCCTCCGGAGTGGTGGGCGGCTGTCTCGAACCATCGAGACCATCCCTCGGGGTGCCGTTCGGACCGAGTTGTCGGGGTCACCCCTTACACTGCGAGCATGGTCTCCCGTCGCGACTTCGGGGGTGTCGAGGTTGAGTTGACCAACCTCGACAAGGTGCTGTATCCGGCCACCGGCACCACCAAGGGGCAGGTCGTCGACTATTTCACGCACATCGCACCCGCCCTGCTGCCGCATGTGGCGGAGCGGGCGGTCACCCGGAAGCGGTGGCCGAACGGGGTAGCGGAGCCGTCGTTCTTCGAGAAGAATCTGCCCGCGCACGCGCCCAAGTGGTTGCCGCGGCGTTCGGTGGAGCATTCGGATCGGCGGGTGACCTATCCGCTGCTGGACTCGGTCGCGGGGCTGGCCTGGATCGGGCAGCAGGCGGCGCTGGAAATTCATGTGCCGCAATGGCGTTTCCGCGGGGAGGAGCGCGGTCCGGCGACTCGGCTGGTGTTCGATCTGGATCCGGGGCCGGGTGTGGGGCTGGCCGAGTGCGCGGTGGTGGCCTTGTCGATTCGGGATACCGTCCGCGACGCCGGGCTGGACGCGTATCCGGTCACCAGCGGCAGCAAGGGAATTCACATCTACGTCCCGCTGGACCGGATGCTGACCGGGCACGGCGCCTCCGCGGTGGCCAAGCAGCTGGCCGCCGGGCTGGAGCGGCTGCACCCGGAGCTGGTCACGGCCACGATGGCGAAGTCGGCCCGGCCGGGCCGGGTCTTCCTGGACTGGAGCCAGAACAATCCCGCGAAGACGACGATCGCGCCGTACTCGCTGCGCGGCCGGGAGCGGCCCACGGTGGCGGCGCCGCGGTCCTGGGACGAGATCGAGCAGGGAAAGAGCCTGCGGCAGTTGGGTTTCGACGAGGTGCTGGCCCGTTGGCGGGACGGCGGCGATCTGCTCGCCGGGCTGGATCCGCCACTGCCGGAACGGGTTCCGGACGCATTGGCCACCTACCGGTCGATGCGCGATCCGGCCCGCACCCCGGAACCGGTGCCGTCCGAGCCGCCCGCCGAGGGTTCCGGCGAACGGTTCGTGATCCAGGAGCACCACGCTCGCCGCCTGCACTGGGATCTGCGGCTGGAGCGCGGCGGGGTGCTGGTGTCCTGGGCGGTGCCGAAGGGTCCGCCGACCTCCACCGGCGAGAACCGCTTGGCCGTGCACACCGAGGACCATCCGCTGGAGTATCTCGACTTCCACGGCGCGATCCCGAAGGGCGAGTACGGCGCCGGGGAGATGACCATCTGGGATTCCGGCACCTACGAGACGGAGAAGTGGCGGGAGGACGAGGTCATCGTCCGATTGCGCGGCACCCGGCTCGACGGGCGGTACGCGCTCATCCGGACGAACGGCAACCAGTGGCTCATGCATCTCATGAAGCCGGAAAGTACTGAGGCACAGCCGGTTTCGGACGTTGCCGCCGCACCGAGCCGATCCGCGCCGATGCCGCGCGGCCTGTCGCCCATGCTGGCGACCGCCGGCGACGTCTCCGATCTGGACGCCGCCGAATGGGCCTTCGAGACCAAGTGGGACGGCTTCCGGCTGATCGCCGAGATCGCCGACGGCGCGGTCACGCTGCACAGCCGGGCGGGGAACGTCGTCACCGGGCGTTATCCACGGCTGGCGCGCCTGGGGCAGGAGTTGGCCGGGCACCGGGCCGTCTTCGACGGCGAGGCGGTGGTGTTCGACGATCACGGGGCGGCGAATCTCGGCCTGCTGCAAGCGGATGCGGCGCGGGCGGTGTTCGTCGCCTTCGATCTGCTGTATCTGGACGGTACGTCGTTGCTGCGCAAGCGGTATTCGGATCGGCGGCGGGTGCTGGAGGCGCTGGCCGCGCGGGCGCCGTCGCTGGTGGTGCCGCCGCGGCTGGACGGTTCCGGCGCGGAGGCGTTGCGCTACAGCCAGGAACACGATCTGGAGGGGGTCGTCGCCAAGCGGCACGACAGCGTCTATCTACCGGGCCGGCGGGGTCAGTCCTGGATCAAGACCCGCAATTGGCGGACCCAGCAGGTGGTGGTCGGCGGCTGGCGGCGCAGTACGGCGCGCCCGTTCGCCTCGTTGCTGATCGGGGTGTGGCACGCGGACCGGTTGTACTACGTGGGCCGGGTCGGCACCGGGTTCGACGAGCGGGAGATGGCCGAGCTGGCGTCGGCGCTGCGTCGCCTGGAGCGGCGGACCAGCCCGTTCGACAACGACCTCACCGCCGTGGAACGCAAGGACGCGGTCTGGGTGACGCCGAAGATCACCGGAACGGTGCGGTACATGAACTGGACCGAGGCCGGGCGCCTGTGGCACCCGGCCTGGATTCCCGCCTCCGACTAGCGGCGCCGGATCAGCGCTGCCACTTGGTCGTGCCGGGCGGCGCGATGAAGGTGCCGGCGAGATCGATACCCGCGATCAGCAGCGCGGGCCCACCGACGACCAGCGTGCCGATGATGCCGCCCAGGGTGGCGCCGGTGATCACACTGGCGACCACGGTGACGCCACCCACGATGCCGATCAGGCCGGCGACGGCGCCGAGCGCGGTGCCGAGCAGGGTCCCGATGCCGGTGGCGACGCTGAGCT
This sequence comes from Nocardia aurantia, assembly GCF_009604425.1. Classification (GTDB taxonomy): domain Bacteria; phylum Actinomycetota; class Actinomycetes; order Mycobacteriales; family Mycobacteriaceae; genus Nocardia; species Nocardia aurantia. The sequence continues at coordinate 347,714 of NZ_WEGI01000001.1, forward strand.
GGGTGTTGAACGCGTCGAGCGCGCGCTCGTTCTCCAGCGCGGAGGCGACCGGAGTCGCCGCCACCGGGGCGGGCCGGGCCGTCGTCTCGTCCTTCACCGCGGTCAGGCCGAGGGTCCGGCCGTCGTCGCTGATCCGGTGCGGCAGTTGGTATTCCATACCGTCCTGGCGGAAGGACAGCGGCAGGCTCAGCAGGATGCCGCCGGCCGCGTCGACGATGTCGACCGTGCGCTGATCAGTGGCGACCCGGAAGGTCCCGCTGTCCAGGGCGGTCTCGACGATGTTGTCCTGCAAGGTGATCCGATAGTGCACATCCGGTGCGGTCGGTGCCACCGGCGTGGCGGGCGCCGTCTGCACGGTGGACTCCGCCGGTACGACCGGATCTGCGTGAACCGTGCCCGACCCGAGGGCGACGGCCACGGCGACCGGCACCGCCGCCGTGGTGAAGGTGCGCAATTTCATTGCGGGTATTCCAATCTTCATCAGGTGGTGAAGTGACGAGCCGGGTGTGTCCCGGGCGCGCGGGACTCCCTGCCGTGCTCACCCCCTGCTTTGCTTTCCCGCCGCGTGCCCGGTGGCCGCGGCCGGACCCATCAAGATAACCGTACACGTTTCACAAATGTGGAGAGTCCGGAATCGGCTGCGAACTCGGAGAATTCGCGATCACATCAGCAGATCGAGGGCCACCGCGCCGACGCACACCACGGCCACCACCGCCAGCGCGACGGCATCGCGGCGACCGGGTGCGTTCGGGCGGGCCGTGAGCTGGCCGGTGCCGCCGCGGGCGGTGATGGCCTCGCCGAGTTCGCCCGCGCGGCGGGTGGAGACGGCCATCGCGGCGGTGAGGATGTCGATCAGCGGGTTGTCGGTGGCCCGTTGCAGCAGATTCTCCCGCGGCCGCAGCCGGCGCGCGGCCCGCAGGATCCGCATCTCGTCGAGCAGCAGCGGCAGTCCGCGCAGCGTCAGCGCCACCACGACGGCCCATTCGTCCACGGGCAGGCGGAGTTTGCGCAGCGGGGCGCCGAGGGTCGCCAGCGCCGGCGCGATATCGCCCATCGGGGTGGTCCAGGCGATCAGGAACGAGGTGGCCAGCAGCACCAGTCCGAAGACCAGCACCTGCACGTACCGGACGACGGCCGCACCGCCGACCGGGACGTTGATCAGGCCCCCGACCACCAGCAGGGCCCAGAACCACCAGGGCAGCCGCGGCAGCGTGCCCAGCGGCAGCCGCGCTGCCAGGCCCGCCGCGATCAGGAACGCCACTGTCACCGCGAGCACCGGCCAACTGGGCAGGAACATCAGCAGCACGCTGACGGCGAACGCGCCGATCATCTTGGTACCGGCCCAGAGCCGATGCACCGGGCTGTCGACGGGTACCTCGCGCAGGATCGCCGCGCTCATCGTGGTCCTTCGAATGCGTCGGGCCGGTGCAGCGGCGTGCTCCAGGCGGGTCCGGGTTGCGGCGCGGCCGCGGCGGCCGGCGTGGCCGCGGTTTCCGGGATACGGCCGGATTCCAGGTGGACGGTGCGATCGCAGAGCATCGCGGCGTCCTCGATGTCGTGCGAGATGACGATCAGGGTGAGACCGGAATCCCGCAGGCGGGCGAGCAGTTCCACGACCTCGGTGCGGCCCTGCGGGTCCAGCCCGGCCAGCGGTTCGTCCAGCACCAGCACCTGCGGGCGGGCGGCCACGATCGCCGCGAGCACCACGCGTTTGGCCTGCCCGCCGGACAGTTCCTCCACCGAGCGCGAGGCCAGCGATCGGTCCAGCCCCACCGCGTCCAGCGCGCGCCCGACCGCGCCCGATCCGGCGCTGCGCCCCCAGGCCGCGATCTCCGAGCCGACGGTCTGCCGCTGCAACTGCAGCCGGGAGTGCTGGAAGGCCAGCTCCACCGCGCCGATCCGCCGGTGCACCGGATGCGATCCGCCGGTGTCGTGCAGCACACAACTACCCGAGGTCGGCACGACCAGCCCGGCCATGATCCAGGCCAGCGTCGACTTGCCGGAACCGTTGCCGCCCACCACCAGAACGGCCTCACCGCGCTGCACGACCAGGTCGACCCCGTGCAGAGCCGGTGCGGCCCACGGGGTTCCGCGATCGTAGGTGTGCCGCACGTCGCGCAGTTCCAGCAACGGGGTCCCGGTGCCGGTGTAACCCGATGCGGCACCGCCGTATTCGGCCGCGACCCGGATGCGGTCGGACGCGGTCCCGCCGTATCCGGTCGGCGCGGGGGCGTATTCGTTCGCGGTTCCGGCATGCTCGGAAGTGGTACGGGGTGCGTAGCCCGGGGCGGTGTGTGCGGCTCGGCGGTGCCGCACCATGGGCCGCGGCCAGGCGGGCAGGCGGTCTACCCGGCGGCCCTCGGCGAGATGGATCACCCGGTCGGCCGCGGCGGCGTCGGCCTCATGATGGGTGACCAGGACCACCGCCATCGGATGCCGCCGCGGCAGTTCGGTCAGCAGCGCGACCAGTTCGCGACGCCCCACCGGGTCGATCATGGCGGTCGCCTCGTCGGCGATCAGCAGGACCGGGCGGCGGGCCAGCGCGGCCGCCACGGCGAGGCGCTGCTGCTGCCCGCCGGACAGGGTCGCGGTCTCCCGGCCGCCGAGTCCGCCGAGACCGACCTCACGCAGCAGCCCGTCGATGTCGACCTCCGCGGCCGCCTCGCGCGGCAGCCCCCACACCACGTCGTCGGCGACGAGGACGCCGAGGGTCTGACTCTCCGGCCGTTGCAGGACCATGGCCGTGCCGCCGCGCAGGCCCAGCCCCGCGGAACCCGGCCGGTCGACCGTGCCGGTGGTCGGGGGCCGCCCGGCGAGCACCCTGGTCAGCGTCGACTTGCCGGATCCGTTGTGCCCGACCACGGCCACGAATTCGCCGATGTCCACGGTCAGATCGATGCCGGACAGCGCGTCGGCGCGGGCGCCCGGATAGCGGAACGACACGCCGCGCAGCGTCACCGGCAGCGGTCCGATGGGCCGATCGTCCGGCGGCGCGGCCAGCAGATCGCGGCCGGGCAGCCATTCCAGCCGGTCCAGCACCCGGCCGAGGACGAACCAGGAGAAGAGCGCGGCCGCCAGCACACCGCCGAGCACGCTCGCCCCGACCAGCACCCACCACCAGCGCAGGGCGAGGTCGGTGAGGGTGGCGACGTCGTTGCCCAGCGGTCGCAGCGCGGGTTCGCGCGCGGCCAGGTTCGCCACCCCGCGCGAGGCGTTGCGGATGTTGTCGAACAGCAGCGCCCGGGACCGGGTGAACAACAGCAGCGTGCCCACCGAGAACAGCGCCCAGCCGATTCCCGCCAGCACCGACAATCCGAGGACGGCCGCCGGCCCGCCGCCGCGGCGCTTCACGGTGCCGATGATCCCGCCGATGGTCGCCGCCGACACGACGGTGCCCGCGGACACCAGCCCGGCGGCCACGAAGGTCACCAGCGTGGCCGCGACCGTGGCGGCCACACTCGCCCGCAGCCGGTACCGCTGCGCGAGCAGACCCATCGGCACGGCCGCGACCAGCTGCAACGCGGCCGCGAACGGGATCACCGAGCCGATGGTCACCAGCCCGACGGTGACGCCGCCGAGCACCGCGCCGGTGGCGAGTTCGATCGGGCGCAGCGGTCCGTGCGCGGGAGGCAGGCCGTCGCCGACCGGGGATACAGCGGTCACGCCGTCAAGTCTGCCAGCCGTCCCGCGCTACCGACCGGCACCGCGACCGGGCCGATGTCGCCGTCACCGTGCCGGAGTGCGCCGAACCGGTGCTACGAATCGGTATTTCCGGCCATAATCGGCGGATGGCGACGGTGCAACAGACTGATGTGCGGGACTGGGACTTCCCGAGAGGGGTGGCCAGTGCGGCGCTGATGGTCGGTTACGCCGGTGAACACGGAGTGACCTCGGCCCGGATGTTGCGCGGGACGGGCCTGTCCGATCGGGCGCTGTCGGATCCGAACGCGCAGATCGACGCGCGGACCGAGCTGGCCGTGATTCGTAATCTGGTCCGGGCCCTGGGATCCGACCTGCCCGATCTGGGTGTCGCGGTGGGCCGGCGGTATCGCATCACCACCTTCGGCATCTTCGGATTCGCCTGCGTGTCCAGCCCCACCCTCGGCGAGGCGATCACCTTCGCGCTGCGCTATCTGGAACTCAGCTTCACCTTCTGCATCCCCGTGACCCGTTGGGAGGGGGGCGAATACGTGGCGTATGTGCAGGACGAGCGGGTGCCCGCGGATGTCCGCCGGTTCCTGGTCGAGCGCGACGTGCTGGCCATGCATCAGGTGATGACGGATCTGCTCGGCCATCCGCCGGTCCTGCTGCGTGCCGAATTCGATTACGCCGAGCCGGAATACGCCGAGCTGATGACCGGGATCCTCGGGGTGCGGCCGCGGTTCGGGCGATCGCGCAATCTGCTGGTGATGGATCCGGCGACGCTGGAACAGCCACTGCCGCAGGCGAACGAGCACACCTGGGCGATGTGCCTGTCGCAGTGCCGGGAGCTGGTGCACCGGCGGCGGGCCCGCACCGGCATCGCCGCCGAGGTACGCGGCCGGCTGGTACCCCGCGGCGGGGCCGACGGAATCGCGACCCCGCCCGGAATCGATTCGGTGGCAAAGGATCTCAACATGAGCACCCGGACGCTGCGGCGCCGGCTGGTGGACGCGGGCACCAGCTACCGGGCGCTGCTGGACGAGGTCCGGCACGCCCTGGCCGAGGAGATGCTCAGCGCCACACCGCTTTCCGTGAGCGATATCGCGATCCGGCTGGGCTACGCGGAGGCGTCCACCTTCATCTACGCGTTCCGGCGCTGGACCGGCACCACGCCGTCGGCGTACCGGCGCGACCGGGTGACCGTCGCGGGCCTGTGAATCCCGGATTCACCTGGGCTGCACGGCGATCCGGCCCCCCATCGGCACGGTGCGCACGATCGTGGTCAGCCGCCGATCCTCGATCACGTGCAGCAGGATCGACGGGTCGGGGCCGTAGTCGATAGGCACCTGACCGGGCCGCGCCACCTCCCAGACGCCGCCGATCAGCGAGGCCACGCTCGGCGCGACCACCAGCGGCCGGCCGCCGAACAGGGTGGTGCCCATGGCGTGCATGTGGCCGCTGATCACGCCCACGATCCGGTCGTCGGCGGCCACCAGTCGTTCCAGCGGTTCGGGGTTGGTCAGCCGGATCGGATCCACCACCGTGCTGTACATCGGCAGCGGCGGATGATGCAGCGCCACCAGCACCGCGTCCGCGGCCGGGGTGTCGCGCAGCATATCGGCCAGCCAGGCCAGGGTGCCGGCGGACAGCTCGCCGTCGCTGCGGCCGGGCACGGTGGAGTCCAGCAGCGCGACGGTCACCCCGGGCAGCCGCAGCGCCTGGTTCAGCGGTCCGGTGGTGGGCGGCTCGCGCAGCAGCACCTCGCGCAGGCCGGCCCGATCGTCGTGGTTGCCGGGCATGAAGCGCATCTCGAGGTCGGCGAGCAGCGCGGTGCGGGCCTGTTCGTACTGGCCGCGTTCGCCGGTGTCGGTGATGTCGCCGGTGACCAGGATGGCGTCGGGCCGGCGCGGCAGGTCGGCCAGATAGGCCATCACCGCCTCGACTCGCTCGGCATTGCGTTCGTGCAGGTCGAAGTGGGTGTCGCTGAGCTGCGCCAACAGGATCATCGGCTCCGCTTTCTTCCGATCGCGCCTTTGCGCCCGAACGTGCCGGTCCCGGCACCTTCCTCAGGCTAGAGGCCCGGATGCGCCCGCGTCTTCATGAGACTCGCCACCGAATATAGCCACCGGCTATGACCCGGGTCGGCCGCACCCGCCGGGCGATCACGCCGCGCCGAGGATCACGGCCGGGTCCGCGGTGATCGGATCCGGGCCGGTGGCCCAGAAATCCGGGCCGGGCTCGGCGGTCAGATCGAGTTCGCGGTCGCGATAGGGCGCGTCCAGGCGCAGCCGCCAGGAGTGCAGATGGGTGCGGTCGCAGCGCTGCGACCGGTCGAACAGCGGATCACCGGCGATGGGGTAACCGATCCAGGCGAGGTGCACGCGGATCTGGTGCCGGCGGCCGGTGATCGGCCGGACCGCCAGCACGGTGTGCGTCGCGGTGCGGTGCACAGTGGTGAATTCGGTGCGCGACGGATAGTTCCGGCCCGCGAGCAGGTCCCGTGGGTCCACCGTCCAGGTGTCACCGACGCGGGTGATGCTCTCGCGCGGCGCCGCGATCCGCACCCGGTTCTTGCGGCCGACGCTCAGCGGCAGATCGATGACGCCGTGATCCGGGAGTCCGGTGGCGGCGGTGACGGCCAGGTAGCGCTTGTCCGCGGTGCGTTCGCCGAACTGGCGGGTCAGCGGCCCGTGCGCGGCGAGATCCTTGGCCAGCAGCACCAGCCCGGAGGTCACCTTGTCGATCCGGTGCACCGGATACAGCCGTTCGCCGTGCGCCGCGGCCTGCTCGACCAGATCGGTGTCGTGCCGCTCACCGGTCACCGAGACGCCGGCCGGTTTGTTCAGCGCGAGGATCGCCTCGTCCTCCTCGATGCGGCAGCGTTCCCGCAGCTCCGGCCAGTTGATCTCCACCGGATCAGGGTAGAGGACGGCAGGATTCGCTCAGCCGGTCGTCGGCGCCGCCGGTCGGCCGGTCGCGGGCCGGGGGCCGGTCCGGACCAGCGGCGCGATGAACCGTTCCAGCATGGCCCGCTCCTCGGCCTCGGTCCGGCCGGGAACGGTCAGCAGCGAGACGATCACCCGGGTCAGCCACTGCGCCAGGCTCGGCTCGGCCGGATCGCCGGCGACACCGGTGGCCGCCGCCGAGGGCGCTGCCGGGCCTGTCGTCGGGGGCGCGCTGCGAACGGCCGTCGTTGTGGGCGCTGCGGGGTCCGTCGTCGGGTGCGCGCTGCGAACGGCCGTCGCCGGGACCGAGGTGGGGTCGGCCGTCGCCGGGACCGAGGCGGGGCGCGGGCGAGGGCCTCGACCGGATCGGTCGGCCGTCGCTGGGAGCGAGGTGGTGCCGGCCGTCGCTGGGAGCGAGGTGGTGCCGGCCGTTGCCGGGAGCGAGTCGGCGATAGCCGTGACGACAGCCGAGGTCTCCGCCAACTCCAGGGCCAGGCCGGCGTCGCCCGGCCGGAACCACGCGATCAGCAGGGGATCCGCGCGAACCACACGCAGGCTGGCCAGTACGCCCGCCACCAGTTGTGCCGCCGGGTCGTCGATCTCGCGGATCTCGGCCGCGACCTGCGCGCCGACCCGCCGCGCGGCGCGATGTACGAAGGCGCGCTGCACCGCACGGCGGCTGTCGAAGTAGCGGTACAGCGTCGCGCGGGAGCAGCCCGCGGCCTTCGCGATATCGGCCATCTGGGTGGCGGCCACACCGCGCTCGGCGAACACCGCGGCGGCCGCGTCGAGGATCCGCTCGGCGGCCGACATCGAATGTTCCTCGCTGAGCCAGCCGCTCATCGGTGTCCGTCCGGCATGAGCAGGTGGTCGCCGTGGTGATGCTTCGCAGCCTCCCGCCCGGACCCGCTCATGCGGGTGCCCAGTCGGCATGAGCGGGGGCCTGTGTGGTGACGCTTTGCCGCCGCCGGCGCTGCCCGCTCATGCTGTGTCCGTTCGGCATGAGCGGGGGTCTGCGTGGTGACGCGCCGCTGCCGCCTCCGGCCCCTGCCCGCTCATGCGGCCTCCGCACGGAAGGGCACGCGTACCGGCCAGCGCACGTAGTTGCCGTCGGCGTATTCGACCCCGTCCGGGTCCACCGTGAAATTCGGGCAGCGCGAGAGCAGTTCGCGGAGGGTGACCGTTGCCTGCATGCGCGCGGCCGCGGCGCCGAGGCAGTGATGATTGCCGTGGCCGAAGGTGACGATGCCGCGCGGATCGCGGGTCACGTCGAGTCGGTCCGCGTCCGAACCGAATTCGCGGTCGTCCCGATTCGCCGACGCGTACAGCAGCAGCACCCGCCGGCCGGCCGGGATGGTCACGCCGTGCAGTTCCACGTCGCGCGTGGTGGTCCGGGCGAGCCCCTGGACCGGCGAGGTGAGGCGCAGGAATTCGTCGACCGCGCCGGGGATCAGATCCGGATCGTCGATCAGCCGTTGCCGCTGCTCCGGGAACTGGGTCAGCAATTGCACTGCGCCGCCGAGATTTCCGGTGGTGGTGTCGTTGCCGCCGGACACCATGGTGAAGGCGAAGCCGAGGATCCGCAGGATGCCGCCGACGTCCCCGTCGTCTCCGAGTCCCGAGGCGACCAGATGCGAGACGGTGTCGTCACCGGGTTCGCGGCGGCGCCGCTCGACCAGTTCGGTGAAGTACCCGGCCAATTCGGCGACCGCCTGTTGCGCACCCGCGAGCGCGCCGGTGGCGGACGCGCCGACGATGGCGTGGCTCCAGGCGTCGAAACGCTGCCGATCCGCCTCGGGCACACCGAGATAGTGCGCGACGACCATGGTCGGCAGCGGTTTGAACAGTTCCTGCGAAATGTCGCCGCCGCCGGCCGCGCGCAGTGCCTCGAGCCGATCCACCACGAATTCCCGTACCGCGGGCAGGATCTCCTGCACCTGGCGTGGGGTGAAACCCTGCGCGACGCGGCGGCGGAACGCGGTGTGGTCGGGCGGGTCCGTGAACACGAACGGCCGGTTCTCGCCCAGGCCGATCTCGCTGATGTTGTGGTAGTCGACGGTCAGACCCGCTGCGGAGGAGAAGGTTTCGGGATCGCGCACGGCCTCGTACACGTCCCGGTACCGGGACAGCACGTAGTAGTCCTCCGCCGGGCGGCCGGGCGGGACCACATGATGCACCGGATCATGTTCGCGCAGTGCGGAATACATCTCCCAGGGATCGCGCCAGGTGTCGCCGGACCGCAGTTCGAACCGAGCCTCGTGAGACATATCGCCGTGCATGTATCGACGGTAGGACGACGACCGCCGACTGTCTATAACTTGTTGCAGAAATGGCCGAAATCAAGAACGTGTTCAGCGCGGCGGGAGGGGTCCGGCCGACGCCGCAGCGCGCGATCCGCTCGCCCGGCCCAGCAGCTCCGACACCAGCGCCGGCGGAACCGGATCGAAGTGCCGGTACCACTGGCCGAGGGTGTGGAACAGCGCGGGCGTCTCCAGGCAGACCACGTGATCGGCGTGGGCGGACAACTCCAGGATGGGCCGGCAGGCGCCGACCGGGGCCGCGAACACGATCCGGGCCGCGCCGCGCGACCGGGCCAGCGCGCAGGCCGCGCGCGCGGTGGCGCCGGTGGTCACGCCGTCGTCGACGAACACCGCCGTGTACCCGGCGATCGACAGCCGGTCCCGGCCGGCCCGGAAGCGCACGGTGTCGTTGCGCACGGCCTCCCGGGCGACCCGTTCGACCCGGGCCTGCTCGGCCGGATCGATGAGGGCCCGCCGCACGAGATCGTGGTCGACGACGCGCACCCCGCCCTCCGCGACCGCGCCGAACGCCTGCTGATGCGAGCCCGGCGCGGCCAGCCGGCGGACCACCGCGATGTCCAGCGGCAGCCGCAGCGCCGCGGCCACCTCGTACGCGACCGGCACGCCGCCGCACGGCAGGCCGAGCACGATCGTCTCCGGGCCGCGAAAGGGCCGCAGGCGTTCGACGAGTCGGCGGCCCGCTTCGCGGCGGTCGAAAAATGGCATCCGTTTCACCAGGTGTCGGTTGCGAAAGAGGGCCCACCACACCCGGCCCGGGAAGACAGCAGGCCACTCTACCCGTGCGGGTCGGAGGCGATGCGGAAACCCCCGGGTTCGCGGGGTCCCGGTAGTGGAAACGATCGTCGCGCGAGACCGATTGGCCTCCCGTACCATCCTGGGCGAGATAGCGTGACGAGGGAGGAGGGGGCGATTTTGGCACCTCGGCTGCCTGAGTCACTGCGGACCGGGACTCGGTGGTTGCGGCGGTTCGCCGTGACGACGCCCGGTGTACTGGTCGCCATCGCCTTCGGCGCCGTATTGTTGTGCCTGGTCACCGGATTGATCGGCGCGAGTGAGCTCAACGACCGGACGGGCCGCCGCGATACCGCCCTGCAGCGGGAGGAGCCGCTGGCCGACGCGGCGCAGCGGTTGTACGTCGCGTTGTCCGCCGCGGATGCCTCGGCGGCGAGCGCGTTCCTGTCCGGCGGTGTCGAATCACCGCAGATCCGAGCGCAATACCGGCAGTCGCTGACCGACGCCGCGAACGCGCTCGCCGCGGCCACCGCCGGCGTCGGCGATCCGGCCACCCGGCAGATCGTCGCCCGCATCGACGCCGACCTGCCCGTCTACACCGGATTGGTGGAATCGGCGCGGGCGAACAACCGCCAGGGGTTCCCGGTCGGTTCGGCGTATCTGCGCGAGGCGTCGGCATTGATGCAGAATTCGTTGCTGCCCACCGCGGCCCAGCTCACCACGCAGCGCTACGCGGCCGTGCGCTCGGATCAGCGGGTGATCACCCGGCCGCCCTGGATCACCGTGGTGCTGCTGCTCCTGGTCGTCGCCGGTGCGGTCGCCGGTTCCCGGATCCTGTTGCGGCGCACCAACCGGCTGTTCAATCTCGGGCTGGTCGCCGCGGCCGCGGCCGCCGTGCTGGCCCTGGTGTGGATCGTGGCCGCGACCGTCGCGGCGCACGGCGCGATCGACGGCGGGCCGAGCGGTACGGCGGCACGCACCGAGAGCCTCGCGCGGGCACGGATTCTGGCGCAGCAGGCCCGCACCGACGAGACCCTCGAACTGATCACCCGCGGCGACACCCAGGCCCCCGAGGACGATTTCAAGGCCAAGACCACCACGCTGCGCGATCGACTCGGCGCCGCGGCCGGTCCCGGTTCGCCGATGCCGCAACAGCTGGCCCGCTGGCTGGACGGCCATGCGCTGCAGGTGAACGCGTACAACGGCGCCAACTATCTCGCGGCGGTCGACCAGGCGATCGGCACCGGGCCGGACTCGTCCACACGGCGCTTCACCGATCTCGACAACGCGCTGCGCGACGCGATCGCCGACAGCCGTGACCACCTCCGGGAGGACATCGGCAACGGCGGCGACAGCTGGAGTGGCTGCGAACTTGGCACACTGGGATTGATGGTGTTCGCGGCCATCGCCGCCGTCGGCGGATTGTGGCCGCGGCTGAAGGAGTTTCTGTGAGAGCCGGGCGAGGGTTGCGGGTCGTGCTGGCCGCCACCGCGGTGCTGGCGGCCGGCTGTGGCGCGGATACCCGGGTGCCGGTGACGACGGTGCCCTCGGTGGCGCAGCCGCAACCGCCGGGCGCGCAGCCGATCACCATGTCGGGTGCGGTGGACAACGGCTGCGACGTGGAGGCCAGTCTCCGGCCCGGGGCGCAGCCGCAACCCGGTGCCATGCCGCCGAATTCGGTGATGGCCCGGATCCTCGCCAAGGGCCGGCTGACCGTCGGCGTCGACCAGAACACCTACCTGTTCGGCTACCGCAATCCGGCCACCGGCCAATTGCAGGGTTTCGACATCGATCTGGCCCGAGAGATCGCCCGCGACCTGTTCGGCGATCCGAACAAGGTGGAGCTGCGGTCGGTCTCGACCGCGGGCCGGGTGCCGGCGCTGCAGAAGGGGCAGGTCGACCTGGTGGTCCGCACCTTCTCGGTGACCTGCGACCGCCGCCGCGACGTCGACTTCTCCAGCGTGTATTACCGTGCGCCGCAACGGATTCTGGTGCCGATCGGCTCCGGCATCCGCTCCAACACGGACCTCGCCGGCAAACGGGTGTGCGTCACCTTCGGATCCGATTCCACCGCACCGCTGCTCGCGATCCCGAATCCGCCGGTCGTTCAAGGCGTGGACAACTGGACCGACTGCCTGATCGAACTGCAGCAGGGCCAGGTCGACGCGGTCCGGACCGACGAGGCCATCCTGGCCGGGCTCGCGGCCCAGGACCCGAATCTCCAATTGGTCGGGGACGCCATGGGTTTCGAGCCCTACGCGGTCGGATTGCCCAAGGGCGAGACGGATTTCGTGCGCTTCGTCAACGGTGTGCTGGAACGCATCCGCGGCGACGGTACCTGGCAGCGCCTGTACGCCGCAAATCTCACGCCCCTGGGCCCGTCACCGGGGCCACCGGCCGCCCGCTACAGCGATTGAGGCGACGATGAACGCCTTGACCGTTGCCGAGATCGACACCGAATTGGCCTCGCGGGGAAGGGAGATCGACGCCGTCACCGCGACACTGCTGGAGCTGGACCGGCATCCGGGCCTGACGCTGCTGCGCGGCTTCGCTCCGACCGGCACGACCGCGCAGCGGTGGGCGCCGGTGCAGCGGCAACTGGACCTGATGTGGACGGATTTCGGCCGCGTGCAGGCGATCGTGGAGGAGGCCCGCGCGATCCGGGCCCGCCGGCACCGGCCCACCGACGCCGAGCGCGCCGAGCTGACCCGGCTGCTGCGCGACCGTCCGCACGAGGTGTCGCGGACGCCGATCCCGATGGCGCAGCGCACCCTCACCGGTCCCGGGGAGCGGGTGCTGTTCGTCGGCATCGCCGACACCCTCGACCGGATGCGCCGCACCTTCCCGGCCATCGCCGAATTCCTGGACTCCGTGGACGCGCGCAATTCCCGGGTGCTGACCGGCCTGGCGCCGGTGCAGGCCGGGCTGGACCGGCTCGGCGGCGGCACCGCCGAACTCACCGCCGTCGCCACCGCGGTGGCGGAGTTGCTGTCCCGTTCGGCCACCGACCCGCTGTCGCTGTCGCCCACGGAGGTCGACCAGCGGATCGCCGCACTGGCCGAGCGGGTGCGCCGCGAGGACGAGGCGCTGGCCGAACTGCGGACGCTGCTCGCCGACTGGCCCGCCGCGATCGCCGAGACCCGGGGCCGCCTCGACGCGCTGCGCGCCGCCGCCGACCGGGCCGAGCGCGTCCGCGCCGAGGCGGAGGAGAAGATCCTCACCGCGGCGCTGCCCCGGCATCCGGATCCCGGCCTCGCCCCGGCGGCCGACCTGAACGTGCTGGCCGCCGGCGCGGCCACCGCCACCACCGCCGCGACCCTGCTGGAGCTCCGCCGCCGGATCGAGGCCGCCGCCGGGGCCGTCGCGGCCGCCGAGGAGCTGGCGCAGGGGCTGCTCGACCGGCGCGCCGAACTGCGCGGCCGGCTCGGCGCCTATCAGGCGAAGGCGGCCCGGCTGGGGGTCGGCGAGGACCGCGACGTGCTGGCCTGCCATCGCATCGCCGGCGGCCTGCTGGCCCGGCGGCCGTGCGATCTGGCCGCCCTCACCCGCGCCGTCACCGACTATCAGCAGATCGTCGCGGAGAAATCGGGGAGGCGGGGATGAGGTGCCGTGAAACCGGCTGCGCCGGAACGATTGTCGACGGCTACTGCGACCGCTGCGGGATGGCGGCCGAGCCGCCGGCCGGCCGCGCCGTGGAAGAGTCGCCCGGCGCGGCCATCCCGTTGCCGGGCGGCGGCACCGGTGAGTACGCCCCGCCGCCGGAGCCGCCGGAGCCGCCGGGCACGGTGGCCGTGGAACCGCCCGGTACCGTGGCCGCGGCCCGGACAGGCCCGTCGACCGCGCGTACCGTGCGCACCCGCAGCACCTCCGCGCGGCGGCGTAACCGGCGCGGGGCGGGGCTGGTCGAGGTGCCGCCGGTGCCCCGGGTCGATCCGGCGACCGCGGTGCTCACCGATCCGCGCGTGCCGGAGTCGAAACGGTTCTGCGCCAAGTGCGAACGACCGGTCGGGCGCGGGCACGACGAACGGCCCGGCCGCGCCGAGGGCTTCTGCCCGCACTGCGGGACCCGATTCTCCTTCGTGCCCAAGCTGTCCCGCGGTGAGCTGGTCGGCAATCAGTACGAGGTGGCGGGGGCGCTGGCGCACGGCGGACTGGGCTGGATCTATCTGGCCGTCGATCGGAAGGTCAGCAATCGCTGGGTCGTGCTGAAAGGTCTGCTCAATTCGGAGGATCCGACCGCGATGGCCGCCGCACTGGCGGAGCGCCGCTTTCTCGCCCAGGTCGAGCATCCGAACATCGTCAAGATCTTCAATTTCGTGGAACACACCGGATCCGACGGAGTCCCGGTCGGCTACATCGTGATGGAGTACGTCGGTGGCACTTCACTGGATCAATTGCTGCGGGATCGGCTGGCGGAGCGGGACGGTCATCTGCCGCCCGCCCAGGCGATCGCGTACGTGCTCGACATCCTGCCCGCGCTCGGGTACCTGCACGGACTCGACCTCGCCTACTGCGATTTCAAGCCGGGCAACATCATGCTGACCGCGGAGCAGCCGAAGCTGATCGATCTCGGCGCGGTGATCGCGATCGACGACGAGGACAGCCCGATCTACGGCACCGCCGGATACCAGGCACCGGAGATCGCGCGCACCGGCCCGACGGTCGCCACCGAGATCTACACCGTGGGAAGAACTCTCGCCGTGCTGATGATGAATGTGCCGCAGCGCGACGGGCATTTCGCCGAGCTACCCGGCCCGGACACCGAACCGCTGCTGGCCGGTCACGACTCGCTGCACCGATTCCTGCTGCGGGCCACCGACATCGACCCGGACAGCCGGTTCGGCTCCGTCGAGGAGCTGGCCGAACAGCTGACCGGGGTTCTGCGCGAGGTGCTCGCCGCCGGTGACGGCCGGCCCCGGCCGCCGGAGCAGCCGATCAACTTCGGGCCGCCGCGGGCACCCTTCGGTATCGGCGCGCCGCCCACGCCGCCCGAGATCGTCGCGGCCCTGCCCGTTCCGCTGGCCGACACCGGTGACCCCGGCGCGGCCCTGCTGGCCGTCACCACCGAGACGACGGTCGCGGACCTGGAGACCGCCCTCGCCGCCGGCAGCGACGAGTCGGTGGAGATCCCGCTGCGGCTGATCCGCGCCGCGATCGAATCCGGCGACGCCGCCGACGCCCACCGCCGCATCGGCGAACTGGCCGCCGTCGTCGGAGCCGACTGGCGACTGTCCTGGTTCCGGGCCTGCGCTCGCCTCATCGAGGGCGAATTCGATGCCGCGGCAGCCGAATTCGATGCGGTCTACAGCTCGCTGCCGGGCGAGGCGGCACCGAAACTGGCGCTGGCCGTGGCTTCGGAACTCGGCCGCGCCGCGGCCGGCGCCGGCCCGGACGCGGAGGCCGGCCGCTACTACGAGACCGTCTGGCAGACCGATCGCGCACACGTCTCGGCCGCCTTCGGCCTGGCCCGGCTGCGTCGCGCGGCCGGCGATCGCGACGGTGCGGTGACCGCGCTGGACCAGGTCGAGCCGTCCTCAGCGCTGTATTCGGAGGCGCGGGTCGCGGCGGTGGAGGCGCTGCTGCACGATCGGGATCCCGGGGAGATCACCGAGGAACTACTGCGCGAATGCGGCGAGCGGGTGAGCCGGCTGACGCTGGATTCCACCCGGCGGGCGGTGGCGATCCGCTCCCTGGTCCTGGAGACCTCGCTGCGCTGGCTGGCGGCCGGGCATCGGGCCGCGCCGGCGCCGTTGCTGGGCAACGACTTCGACCTCGGCGGCGTCCGAGCGGGTCTGGAGTCGTGCTACCGCGCGGTCGCGCACGACACCGGCGACATGTGGCGGCGCTTCGCACTGGTGCAGCGCGCCAACGAGATCCGGCCGAGGTCGGTCCTGTGAACGACACGACGAGGCGGTGCCCGGCCTGCGGGGCGGAGATCGGCGGGCCCGCGGACCGGTTCTGCGAGAACTGCGGCCGGGATCTGAGTCCCGATGCCGGTGAACCCGCGACCACCCTCCCGATCCCGACCGGGCGCGACGGGATCCCGCAGGCGATCCTGCCGCCCACCGCGGCGGACCGCACGGCCCCCTGCGCCGGTTGCGGCGGAACCGGTTTCGACGACGACGGTTACTGCGCCGGCTGCGGTGAGCTGGCCGGTCCGCCCGACGGCAACGCCGCCGACCTCGGTGCCGTGCAGTTGCACACGCATCGCGGAAAGGTCCACGCGCACAACGAGGACGCGGTGTCCGCGAGCGTCGTCGCGGGCGAGCACGGCCCGGTGGCGGTGATCGTGCTGTGCGACGGGGTGTCCACCTCCTCGGATCCGCAGGCCGCGTCCGGCGCGGCGGTCCGTGCGGGCGGCGAGACCATCGTGACGGCGCTCGCGGCGGGCCGGGATCCGGTGCAGGCCAGCCGCATCGGCCTGGACGCGGCATTCGAGGCGGTCCGCGCGACGGCGGGGCAGGATCGCAACGCGCCCTCGTGCACCTACGTCTCCGCGATCGTGCGCCGGGATCCGGAACAGGCGGAGTCCGGCGAGGCGGAATACGAGATCACCGTCGCGAACGTCGGTGACAGCCGCGGATACTGGCTGGCGGCCGAATCCGGTTCGCGCCGACTGACTCTCGACGATTCGTGGGCGCAGGTCGTGATGGCCGCCGGCCAACTCGACGAGGCCACGGCGATGCGGGATCCGCGCGCGCACGCGCTGGTGCGCTGGCTGGGCGCGGATTCCACCGATTCCGCCGACACCACCGACATCCGCACCCACCGGGTGCGCGGACCGGGTGTGGTGCTGCTGTGCAGCGACGGACTCTGGAACTATCTGCCCGGCGCCGACGATCTGGCGGGCATGGCCACCGCGACCGCCGCGGATGTGGCGGCGAGCGCGCTGGTCGACTTCGCGCTCGCCGGCGGCGGCAGCGACAACATCACGGTCGCGCTGGTGCCCGTGCCCATGTCCGGGCAGTCCCGCGCGAAGAGCACACCTTGGTCGCGAACGGGAGGAGAGCAACGGTGAGCACGGGGTCGGAAGCCAGCAGAACCGATGGGGGGCAAGGCATTTCGGTGACGATCGACCAGAACTCGTATCTGGCCGACGGGGCCGACACGGTCGACGCCATCGTCACCATCGAGGCGGGCGCGGATTTCGCGGCCGCGGCCCCGCCGCCGGAGCGGCTGGAGATCATCATCATCGACTGTTCCGGCTCGATGGGGGCGGGGGACCGATTCGAGGGCGCCCGGCGCGCGGCCTTCGCCGCGATCGAGACCATCACCGACGGAACGCTGTTCACCGTCATCGCGGGCACCGCCGAGGCGCAGGTGGTCTACCCGCGGCGCGGTCCGCTGCTGCCGGCCGACGACACCACCCGCGGTGCGGCCCGGCTGGAACTGGACCGGCTGCGGCCCTACGGCGGCACCGCGATGGGCACCTGGGTGGGCCTGGCCCGGCAGATCGCCGGGCAGCATCCGGACGCCCTCGCACACGCGATCCTGTTGTCCGACGGCAAGAACGAACACGAGAGCCCGGAGCAACTGGCCACCGAGATCGGCCGCACCCAGGGCATGCTGAGCGTCGACTGCCGCGGTGTCGGCGACAGTTACATCGTGGAGGAGTTGCGCTCGATCGCTTTCGGGCTCAACGGAAGTCTGGACGTGCTGCGCCGGCCGGCGGAACTGGCCGCGGAATTCGCGGCGATGATGCAGGCCTCGATGAGCAAGGCCGTGTCCGACCTGAAGTTGCGGGTGTGGACGCCGGCGGGCGCCGTGGTGCGGTTCGTCAAACAGGTCGCCCCCGATCTGAACGACCTGTCCCGCACCGAGGCCGGCGCGCAGGTGGGCGAGTATCTGCTCGGCGCGTGGGGCGGCGCCGACGACCGCGACTACCACGTCCAGATCCGGGTCGACCCGGCCCCGGTGGGCCGCGAGAAACTCGCGGCCCGGATCAGCGTGGTGTCCGGCGCAGAGGTGCTGGGTCAGGGGCTGGTCAAGGCGGTGTGGACCGCCGACACCGAACTGTCCACCCGGATCAATCGCCGCGTCGCCCACTACACCGGGCAGGCCGAACTCGCCCAGACGATCCAGGACGGACTGGCGGCGCGGCAGCAGGGCGACCTGTCCACCGCCACCGCGAAACTGCAACGCGCCGTGGACCTCGCCGCCGAGTCCGGTAACGACAACACCGCGAAACTGCTGCGCGGCGTGGTCGAGGTCGACGACCGCACCGGCACCGTCCGGCTGCGCCGCACCATCGACACCTTCGACGAGAAGGCGTTGGACGCGCGCTCGACCAAGACGGCCCGGGTCCGGAAGGCGCAGGGGGAATGAGCGACAATCGCGCAGCGGCTTGTCGTCCCGACCGGGTGCGGGTGTCCCGCGAGGATGCAGGAGGGACGATGAGCGACAATCGCGCAGCGGCTCGTCGTCCCGACCGGGTGCGGGTGTCCCGCAGGATGCAGGAGTAGTGATGGTTCGTTGTCCCGAGGGGCACATGTCCACCGCCACGGACTATTGCGACGTGTGCGGTACCGCGCTCGAGGGTGATCCGGCGGCGGCCACCGTGGTGTCGTCCGCCGCGCCGGAGCAGACGCGGTGCCCGGCCTGCGACGCGCCGATCGCGGGCCGGTTCTGCGAGGAGTGCGGTCACGATTCGGCGCTGCCCGCACCGCCGCGCTCGCCCGAGGACACGGCGGTGATGCCCGTCTACCAGGCGAGCGCCGAGACCGCGGGCCCGGTCGCCGCCGAGCCGGAAGTGCCTGCCGGAGAGTACGTCTGGATCGCCACCGTATCCGCGGACCGGGATTTCTACCAGCGGGTGCTGATCCGTGAGGGGCCCGACGCCGAGCGGGTGGAATTCCCTTCCTACTATCCGGATCGGCGAATCCTGTTGCACGGCAGCGACTTCCTCATCGGCAAACGCAGTGTCTCGCAGGGTCTCAACCCGGAGATCGACCTCGGCATCGCGCCGGCCGACATCGGCGTCTCCCGGGCGCATGCTCGCCTGCACCTGGACGAGAACGGCCTCACCATCACCGATCTCGGCTCCACCAACGGCACCAGTCTGAACGGCAGCGACGATCTGATCCCGGCGCGGGTCCCGATCCCGTTGCATCCCGGCGATCGCGTCCACGTCGGCGGCTGGACCACCATCACCGTCACCTTCGAGCCGTGAGCACGGGCCGGGGACGGTCGACCGCCGCCCCCGGTCTCGCACCCGGTGTTAAGGTGACGCTCGTGCACCGACTCTTCTGCATCACCCCGCCGCCCGCGCGCTGAGCGGGGCGATTCTCCCGAGCCGAGCGGTGTGACCACCCGGCTCGTTCTCCGTACCGGTTGTCCTCCGGCCCGTTCCGGATACCCGGTTCCCGCGACGTCGATCGTCGCTTGTCGCCCCGCGTCGTCGATTCCCACATCCTTCGACGCAGGAGTACACCCATGTCCGTCGACCTCGTCGCGCGCTCGCGCGACCGTTCCGCACCGGTCCTCATCGTGGCCGGAATCCTCTGGGGCACAGGCGGTCTCGCCGGTTCCCGATTGGGCGCGCTGGCGCAGCTGCAACCGGTGGCGGTGGCCTGTTACCGGCTGCTGCTCGGTGGCGGTTTCGCCGTGGCCTATCTGGCGGTGACCGGCGGGTTGCGCGCGCTGCCGCGCAGCCGGGCGGCGCTGCGCCGGATCCTGACCGGCGGCGCGCTGCTGGGCCAGTTCCAGGGCTGCTATTTCGCTGCCGTGCACTATGTTTCGGTCGGCCTGGCGACCATGGTGACGATCGGCACGATGCCGGTCTTCGTCGCCCTGGGCACCGCGATGCGGACCCGCCGTCGCCCGGCCGCCCGCACCATCGCGGCCCTGGCCGCGGCGGTGGCCGGGCTGGTCCTGCTGACCTGGTCACCCGGGGTGGTGACGACCACCGCCGGCCTGGTGGCGGGACTGCTGCTGGCGCTGGTCTGCGCGCTCGGATTCGCCACCCTGACCCTGCTCACCGCGGAACCGGTACCCGGTCTGGCGCCGTTGCCCACCACCGCGTTCGGCATGGTGTTCGGTGGCGCGCTGCTGGCCCCGATCGCCGCGGTGACCGGAATGGCGCTGCCGATCCGGCCGGCCGTCGTCGGCACGGCGATCTATCTGGGCAGTGTCCCGACCGCGCTGGCGTACACCCTCTACTTCCGGGGGTTGCGCACCGCGACGCCGCTGTTCGCGGCACTGGCGGCGCTGCTGGAACCGCTCACCGCCACGATCCTCGCGGTCGTGTTGCTGGGCGATCACCTCACCCCGGTCGGCTGGTGCGGCGCGGCGCTGCTGATCGGCACGGTCGGGCTGAGCGCCCGGTGACCGGGGCGGGCGGCCGCCACGCGGGCGGCCGCCCGCACGCTCGGCGTGGCGAGATCTGCGATATTTCAGATGTTTATTGTTTCGTTATGGCGGGCACCCGTGTTGTCTTTGTGTTCCGGGGTGCCGCCACGAATGATGGCAACCGATTCGCAGGACTGACAGATCATCGGATGTTTTTCGAAATCCATCGAGAAGACCGGATGGCGTCCGCGCGCTTCTCGGCGGTCCACCGGCGCTCGTACGAGGATCGGAGGACCGCGTATGTCAGGAACCGCAGAGGGTCGAAGTCGCAGCCGCCTCAGGCGGGTGCTCTGGTGTGTTCTCGCGGCCGCACTGGTCGTGATCTGCGCGATCGGCACCCTGTTGCTGACCACCGGACAGGTGACGGCACACGGGAAGTCGTCGCCGGGAATCCGGCCGGTGGGCTGGCTGGACGATCAGTTCGCCGAGTTCACCAAGTCGCTGCCGTGGGTGCCACACCACCAGCGGACGGCCGGGGAGGTGGCCGTGGAGGCCGCCCGGTCCAAGATCGGCTCGAGTTACATCTTCGGCGCCACCGGCCCCGACACCTTCGACTGCTCCGGATTGGTGGTGTGGTCGTACGAGCAGGCCGGGATGGAACTGCCGCGCACCAGCTACGACCAGCTCGCCGCGGGCATCCCGGTGTCGCTGGACGAGCTGCGGCTCGGGGATCTGGTGTCCTTCTACGGCGGTGACCACTCCGCCATCTACGCCGGCGACGGCCAGGTGATCCACGCCTCCACGGCTGCGCGGGGCGTGGTGCTGTCGCCCATCGACGACATGCCGGTGACGGGCGCCCGGCGCTTCTGAGCATCCACTCGGCCGTGCCCCGGCGACTCCACGGAGTTAGCCGGGGTATAGCCATTTCTTGGTGAAAGTATCTGTAAAGAAATGGCGCGTACCCGCCGGGAGACGATGAGGGGCACACTTCCGACGGGTACGCGCGGGGGCCCGATGGTCGTTGCGGGGAGCCGTCGAAACCGAGAAAGCTGGGCGGAAGGATGCCGGCCGACCGCCCGGCGACAGCTCGGTGACGAGGCGGCGCACCGCACGGGCCGATTCCGACGATGGTGCCCCAGCGGCCCGCGGGCCAGCGGGTTTGCCTTGAAGGAAACTGTTTGCCAAAAATTTGCCAACTGCCGAAAGGGGAGTGTGAAGCCCTTTCATTCATGGAAAGTTATGCTAACGAGATCCGGTCCGTCCATTAGCTTTCGATTTCGGTGCGCGTGTTCCGCCCGGGCTGTGGGGATGGCGGCGGGCGAAAGAATTGCACGCGTCACGCGATACGTCTCGACTGCCGCGAGATGTTCGGCCACAACCGCGTGACGTGGAAGGACGAGACCATCGCCGTGAACGGTTGCGGCGGGTATGCGCAGGCTTGCGCGTTCGTCGAGGTCATGGTCGGTACACCGACCGTGTCCGGGGCACGCGACGCTGTGGGGCGCGCCGTTCGGCATCGGCTGAGGGTCTCTCACGCGACGGGCCCCGAACCGCCGTGGCGGTTCGGGGCCCGTGCTGTCGAGCTGTGGATATCTAGCGGTTGGCGCCGTGCGGCTGGTTCGGACCGGCGCCCGCGACTTCCTGGCCGGGGGAGGGCTGCAGGGTGGTCTGGCCGGACGGCTTGTCGGCGTAGTGCGAGGTGCCGTCCGCGGCCTGCATGGTGGTCACCAGGTCCAGGCCGGTGGCGACCAGGGTCGGCCCGCCCGCGGCGATGGTGCCGACGATGCCGCCGACGCCGGCGCCGGTGACCAGGCCGGCCACACAACCCGCGGCGATGGTCACGACACAGCCGATGGTCGCGCCGACCGCGGTGCCGATGAAGCCGCCGACCGCGGTGGCCAGGCTGAACTTGGTGCTGAAGTCGGACATCGCCTTCTGGTTCTCGGCGTCCGAGGCGATGGCCTGCGCGGCGACCGGCTTGGTGGCGACCGGGTTCAGCGCCAGCGGCTGGGACACGTCCAGGCCGGTGGGACGCTGCGGGGTCAGCTCCAGCACGGTGCCGTTGTCCTTGACCGCCGGGGCGACCGGGATCACCAGGCCGACCACGTGCACGTCGAGCGGCAGCGTGGCCACCGTGTGCCCGGTGGTGTCGCGGACATCGACCACGTCCACGGCGTCGGCGGGCTTGGTGACCGCGCCGTCGGCGTCGTACAGCGCGCCGTCGCGGTCGGTCAGGCGGACGTCCTTACCGTCGGCGAGATCCGCTCGGCGCGCCTTGGCGAGCGCGAAGGTACCGTCCCGGAGGGTCGTGACGACCTTCTGGTCGACGAGCTTGGCCGAGTAGCGGACCTCCGGCTGCGCGGCGGCGGGATCGGCATGGCTGATGCCCGCGGTCGCGGCCAGGGCGCCCACGACCAGGGCGGCGGCCGCAGTAACGCTGCGCATTTGCATAACGGTTGTTCCAATCCTTCTCGTCGGCTCGGCTTTCCGGAGCGGCCGGTGCGAAACGTGCTGCGCAACGGATTCTTTCGGCCGAGCCGAAGCAGAGTGATACGGCAGATCGCCTCGGATCATATTCGACGGATTCCGAGAATGCGACATCGTATGTCGATCTCTGTCAATGTGATCCGCGATCGCACGCCGGTAGGTTGCCATGAAGCGAAATAGTTCCGCGTACATCGGGAACCCGCTGCTGGGGGCCGGGTGAGGAGATGTCCGCGACCGGGGCCGATTGTTTGCCGGACCGCCCGCGGAGTTACCATCATTGAGAGCGAAAGGGCATCGTTCCCTGTAGGCGATGTTTTCTGGCAGGCGGTCCGGGGACGCGTCCGCGTCGCCGCCGGAGAAATTCCGGCGGCGAAGCCTGCCGGAGCAGCGCCGGAGGTGGGCAAGGTCACGTCCGGCCGTATCCGGCAAGACCGTTTTCCGCGCTCAGGACGGAAGTGAGGCCGAGGCCGATGGCGCGACATTCCAACGGGGAATCGGTGTTCTCCCGTGTGGCAAGGATTTTCGAGGGTTTCGATCCGGAGCATTCGGCTCTGACGGTTTCGGAACTGTCCGAGCGGACCGGGATCCCGCTGCCGTCGACCTCGCGGATGGTCACGGAGATGATCGAGTACGGCTGGCTGTGCCGGGACGCCGACAAACGAGTCCGCCTCGGCATGCGGATCTGGGAGCTGGTCGCCCGGGCCGCGCCCGTCAACGAAGTGCGCGCCGCCGCGCTCCCGGTGATGACCGAGCTGCTCGGCCGGGTCGGACAACCCGTCCGGTTGAGCGTGCGCGCGGGCCGTGAGGCGCTGTGCGTGGAGCGGCTCGGCGCGCCCGGTGCCGTCCGCGACGCCACCACCGTCGGCGGCCGGGCGCCGCTGCAGGCGTCCGCCCCCGGGCTGGTGCTGCTGGCCCACGCTCCCGCCGATCTCCGGGAGTCGGTGCTGTCGGAGCGGCTGCCACGCAATCCCGAGGATGCCGTGACGGATCGGAATACGTTGCGCCGCTTGCTTTCCGAGATCCGCAGCACCGGTCTCGCGCATTATCCGGGTACGACGCTCGCCGTGCCGGTGCGCGCCGCGGGCGGCCGCACGGTGGCGGCGCTGTCGGTGGTGCTGCCCGACGCCGGCCTGATCCGGCCCGTCGTGCCGCCGCTGCGAGCCGCCGGCGCGCGGCTGAGCCGAGCCCTCGGCGACGGGGCGCCCGCGCGCGGCCTGCCGGACACCCTCACCGCCTGACGGTCCGGAACCGCCCGCGGGCGGGCCGCTCCGGAGAGCGGCCCGCCCGCAGGTGATTTCGCGCGGCGCGACTACTTCGGCGGAGCCGGCTGGGCCGGATCGACGCAGTAGGTGCCGGGGCCGGTGCAGGGTGCGGTGATGGTGCTGAAGTACTGGTAGGCGGACCACAGCAGGATCGGACCGGCGACCAGCGCGGAGCCGACCAGGGTGCCGACGGAGCCGACGGTGGCGGCGCCGGCGACACAGCCGATCACCGCCGCCGGGAACGCGCCCAGCAGGGCGGTGACGGCGCCGGCGATGGTGCCCGAGACGCCGGCGCCGATGGCGCAACCCAGTCCGCCACCCAGGATGGCGCCGATCACCGCGCCGGTCGCCGACGCGATCGTGCTGCGCGAGGACAGGGCCGAGAGCTCCTGCTGGTCACGCGGGGTGAAGGATTCGGTCACCTCCTGTGCGGTCAGCGGCTTGGAGTTGGCGATGTCCTGCGCGGTGATCGGGTTCTCGACCGGCTTGCCGTCCTCGGCCACGGTGTCGGGGGTCAGCCGGACCGTGTTGCCGCTGATGTCCGCGGCGATCGGGAATTCGGTCGCGTCCTTGCGGTATGCCAGCGGGATCGAGTCCGCGGCTCGGCCGCCGGCGTTGCTGATGACCAGGTTGCCGCCGACGGTCCGGAAGCTGCCGTCGGTACTCGTCAGCACGGCGGAGTCGCCGTCACGGGAGAGGGTGTAGTGCACGCCGTTGACCTCGACGGCCTGGGAGGCGGGCACATGGACGATGCCGGCGGCCTGATCCACGGTCACACCCGGAGCGACCGGGGACGCGACCGGATCCGCGTAGGCGGTGGCCGAGGCAATGGCGACGGCGCTGGTGGCCAGCACCGCGGCTGCGGTGAACTTCTTCATCATCAAGGGGGCGACCTTGCTTTCCGAATTCAAAGGATCTCGCTTCGGCCGATAGCTCCGGAGCGACGGGCTGTGCCCGGCTCGGAACCTTATTCCGTGATAGTCCGGAAATGAAATAGATGTTGTGCATCAATGCTGGTCAAAGCTGTCAGGAACCTCGCGGTGAATGCACAGAAAAGCTGCTCGGAAGGTTTCTGCGAGAATCCTGTGAATGGCGAAATCGGACATTGCCGCCCGAATTCGCGCGATTCTTAACCCATTATTCAACTGTTGCCGGAACTGCTTCGGAGCGCAATGAATACGCCAACGGGCAGGCCTTCCGGCGGAAGGCCTGCCCGTTGATTTTCAGTTGTTCGACGGAAATCCCGCCGGGTGTTGCCGGCGCTTACTTCGGCTGGGCCGGATCGACGCAGTAGGTGCCCGGGCCGTTGCAGGGCGAGGTGATGGTGCTGAAGTACTGGTACGCGGACCACAGCACGATCGGGCCGGCGACCAGGGCCGCGCCGACGAGGGTGCCGACGGAGCCGACGGTGGCGGCACCGGCGACACAGCCGACGACCGCCGCCGGGAACGCGCCCAGCAGGGCGGTCACGGCGCCGGAGATGGTGCCGACGACGCCCGCGCCGATGACGCAGCCGAGGCCGCCGCCCAGGATGGCGCCGATGATCGCACCCGTGGTGGAGGCGATCGAGGCACGCGACGAGAAGGCCGACAGCTCCTGCTGGTCACGCGGGGTGAAGGATTCGGTGACTTCCTGAGCCGACAGCGGCTTGGAGTTGGCGATATCCGTGGCGGTGAGCGGGTGCTCGGCGAGCTTGCCGTCCTCGGCCTTGGTGTCCGGGGTGAGGCGGACGGTGTTGTCGCTGATCTGGGCCGCGATCGGGAACTCGGTCGCGTCCTTGCGGTAGGTCAGCGGGATCGAGTCGACACCCTCGCCGGCGGCGTTGGTGACGACCAGGCTGCTGCCGACCGTCTTGAAGGCGCCGTCGGTGCTCGTCAGCACCGCCGAGTCGCCGTCGCGGGACAGGGTGTAGTGGACACCGTTGACCTCGAGGGTCTGCGACGCCGGGACGTGCACGACGCCGTCCTGGACGGTGACACCGACCGCCGGGGCGGCCGGGGCCGGCTCGGCCTGGGCGGTGGCCGCGGTGACGGCGACGACGGCGGTCGCCAGAGCGGCGGCAGCGGTGAGCTTCTTCATCATGTGGGGGGACCTGATCTTTCAGTCGAGAACAATGCACCAGGACCCGGTGGGCACCAGCCTCGGATACCCACCGGTTTGCTCAGCGGTCTCTACTTCGGCGGGGCCGGCTGGGCCGGGTCGACGCAGTAGGTGCCGGGGCCGTAGCACGGCGAGGTGATGGTGCTGAAGTACTGGTAGGCCGCCCACAGCAGGATCGGGCCGGTAACCAGGGCGGAGCCGAGCAGCGTGCCGACGGTGCCGACGGTGGCCGCACCGGCGACGCAGCCGATGACCGCGCCGGGCAGGCCCGCCAGCAGAGCGCTGACGGCAGCGGAGATGGTGCCCGCCACGCCCGCGCCGACGACGCAGCCGAGGCCGCCGCCGATGATCGCGCCGATGATCGCGCCCGTGGTGGAGGCGATCGAGGAGCGCTGCGAGAACGCGCTGAGCTCCTGCGCGTCACGCGGGGTGAAGGACTCGGTGATCTCCTGGGCCGACAGGGGCTTCGCGTTCGCGATGTCCTGCGCGGTGATCGGGTTCTCGACCGGCTTGCCGTCCTCGGCCTTGGTGTCGGGCGTCAGGCGGACGGTGTTGTCGCTGATCTGGGCCGCGATCGGGAACTCGGTCGCGTCCTTGCGGTAGGCCAGCGGGATGGAGTCGACGTCGCCGCCGGCGTTGCTGATGACCAGGTTGCCACCGACGGTACGGAAGGTGCCGTCGGTGCTCGTCAGCACCGCCGAGTCGCCGTCACGCGACACGGTGTAGTGGACGCCGTTGACCTCGAGGGCCTGCGACGACGGGACGTGGACGATGCCGTCCTGCACGGTGACGCCGACAGCCGGAGCGGCCGGAGCCGGATCGGCATAGGCGGGGGCAGCCGCAACGCCGACGGCGCTGACGGTAAGTGCTGCATAAGCAGCGAATTTCCTCATCAGGGGGGACCTCTTGCTTCTTTTGTTGCGTGAGACCTGCGCGGAGCCCTACGGACACAGCGCAGTACGGACCTTCCCAGGCAACTGAGCGAGAGTCAAGATTCTACTCACTATGAATAATTCATGAACGGCGCGCGACACCTCGCCGTAAATGTTTGGACACCTTGCGGTGGGGTTCGGGCCAGCTCACGGCAACCGATACCGAGGTGTGTGTTACTTCCGGTAACGTTATCTGGCTCACCAGAATTAACGTCTTCTTCAGAGAGTAGACGGTGGTCCGCCATTCGGCCATTCCCGGCGATACCGTGCGGTGATAGCGGGATGTAATGAAATGGATGCGCGGGACCTGCGGAGTTCGCACCACAAGCCCGGTGGCACGGTCGGAATTAATTCATCGACTATTTACGGCGTCCGGACATGGCTTTCATCGACAACCCGGACGGGGTTACCGCCATTCGGCCGGATGATGCACATCGTGGAAACAACGAGGCCCCCGCGGCTTCCGCGAGGGCCTCGAATTATGTTGCCGCCGAACCGGTTATGCGGCGGCCGCCTCGGCCAGATGCGCCGCGCGCATCCGGATCCGTTGCAGCCGTTCCAGATCGGCCGCCACCGTGCTCACCCGGTCGCGGCGGTCGTCCTCGTGCCGGTCGACCGCGCGCGCGGCGTCCGCGATCGCGGCGTCGGCCGCGGTGGCCCGCTGCTCCGCCACCTCGGTGAAATGGTCACGCAGCGTGCGCTGTACCTCGCGCAGCCGCTGCTTCGACTCCTTGCCGACCTGGAACGAGACCTCGTCCATCAGCTTGCCGACGGCGATCTTCGCCTCCAGCTGCCGCCGGGCCTTCACGTTCTTCAGGTCCTCCCAGACCGTGTGGCCGCCCAGCACCAGGCCGGCGGCGATCGACCAGGGGTTGACCAGCGCGAGACCGGCCAGCGTGGTGGCCACGCCGATCATCAGCACGCCGCTGTAGGAGCCACGCAGCGCGCTGACCGCACGCTGGGTGATCGAGCCCTTCGCGCTCTCCAGTTCCTCGAGCGGGCCGTAGCTGTCCAGCACGTCCCGGGTGTCGGAAATGCGGATGCGCGGCACCGAATTCCGCTCGTCCTCCGCGAACCGGGCCGCGACCGTGCCCGCCAGCTCGACCGAGAGACGCTGGGCGAGCAGGAAGTTCTCGGTCACCTCGGCGTTGATGCGGTCGCCGATCCAGGTGTTGAACTGCGCCCAGCGCTTGCTCGGATCACCCTTGGTGACATCGTGTTCCGCCTCGCGGATCAGCGCGCGCAGCCGGTTGCGCAGGTCGTGCTCGACGGCCACGTTCAGCTCGGTGACTCCGTCGCCCAGGGCGTACGGCCAGTTCGAGGTGCGCTTGCGCAGCGCCAGGGCGGCCTGCCGGGCCTGCTCGAGGTGGGTGCGCGCCACCAGATCCCGCTGCGGATCCTGCAGCCGGGTCACCTCCGAGTTCAAGGCCAGTGTCACCTGATCGGACACCACCCGGACGTCGTTGATGACCGACTCGCGGGCCAGCAGCGCGGCGCGGGCCAGCAGGTGCTCGCGGATGTAACCGGTCAGCTGCGGGATGCCCGACTCGACGATCTTCCCGTTGTCGCTACCGCGATGGCCGGCGCGATGGGTCTCGGCCGACACCGGCAGCAGCGGCAGGTCCAGTCCGGCGTCGGTGAGCAGCTTGCGGTTGGCGCGCTGCACGTCGGCCCAGCGCGGATTCGCGTCGATCTTGTTGATCACGCAGGCGACCACTGAGCAGGCGGCCTGCAACTGCTTGAGGTAGCGGACGTCTCCGATGGTCAGCTCGTGGGTGCCGTCGGCCACGAAGAGCACCGCGTCGGCCGTCGGCAGCAGGTCCAGAGTTGCTGCCGCACTGCGAGACTCGGGTCCTTCCAGGCCGGGGGTATCGATCAGCACGACACCGGCGGCCAGCAGTTCGGCCGGGGCGGTGACGCTGACGAGGCCGTCGCGGCGCGCGGGGGTACGGGTCACCCGGTCGCCGTGCTCGATCACCGCGGGTTGCGGGGTGTGCTGGCCGACCAACGCGACGTCGGCGGCCACCAGGGCGTTGACGATGGAACTGAGCCCCGCCCGGGATTCACCGGTCACGACGATGCGCAGCCGGTCGTCGCCGATGCGGCGCTGCGCCGCGGCGAGCCGCCGCGACAGATCGGTGCGGCCGACGGTCTCGGTCACCGATTGCAGATCGGTGAGGATTTCGGTCATCGTTGCAGTCGCGTCGGTCACTTTGCCGACCAGTGCAGGGGCGCTCACGAGTGGAAGTCCTTTCGGCCGGCCCGTCCCGCCGGGTTGCGGCGGGACGGGCCGGGTCTGAATCAGTGCTGGAGAAGGGCGCTTGAGTCGTGGCTCGCATCCGCGGTGGGATGTGCGCTCGTCGACACATCGGTGCTCGACGACAGGCCGCTCGACAGACCGCTGGAGTGCGAGTCGGTCAGGCCGTGATCCGCGGTGCCGCCGGTACCGGCCGTCACATCGGTGTGCGTCGCGGTGGTCGGCGCGGCCGAGTGGCCGCTGTCGGTGCCCGCGGTGGCATCCGTGTGCGTGCTGGTGCCGGTGCTCGCCGTGCCCGCGCTCGTGGTCGGGGCGGAACCGCCGGTGGCGGCTCCGGTACCCGTCGAGGTGGAACCCGACGTGCCGTGCGAATCGGTGCCGGTGCTGGTCGACCCGGAGGTCGTGCCACCGGTCGAACCCGCGGTGCTCGAGCCCGGCTGCTGCAGCTGTGTCACGTTGTCGCTGGTGTGCGAGCTGACGCCGCCGCCGTTGGTGGTGCTGCCACCCAGATCGGCCTGGGGAGCGGAGCCGCCGGTGGTGGTGGCGGTGCTGCCGGTCGTGGTGGTCGGAGCCGAGTGCGTCGTATCCGTCGTGGCCGAGCCGGTCGTGGCCGAACCGGTGGTGCCCGGAGTCGCCGTGCCGGTGGTGCCGGTGGTGGCGTGGGAACCGTCGGTGGTGGTCGGCGTGTGGGTGGTCCCGGTGGTACCCGTGCTGCCGGTGTGGGTCGTGCCGGTGGTTCCGGTCGAGCCGGTGCCCGTCGTGCCGGTCCCGGTGGTGGCGGTGTGGCCGGTGTCGGTGCCGGTCGGCGAGTGGCCCGCGCCGGTGGTCGAGGTGCCGACCACGGCCGCCGCCCGGACGTCGGTGTTGGTCGCCTGGGTGACCGTCGACGACAGCGAGGTCGTCGCGGCGTTGGCGGTGTTGGCCGCCACCGGGGTGGCGATCACCGGCTGGGCGGCCGCGGCCGTCGCCGACGCGTCGGTCGCCGCCACCGTGGCGGTGCTCGCGTGCGCCACCGACGCGGTGGACTGACCCAGCGCCGACTGGCCGAGCGCGCTCGACGAGGCGCCGAGGCCCGCGGATGTGCTGGTGGCGAGGTTCGCGGAGAGACCGGCGTTGTGCGCCGCGCTGTCCGCGGTGGTCGCCGCCGAGCTCTGCGAGAACACCGGGCGCGCGTCGGCGCCGGCGTTCGCACCCGCGTTGACCGAGGCGTTGCCGTTCACGGACGTGTTGACCGAGGCGTTGCCGTTGGCCGAGGCGCCGGTGCCGACCGAGGTCGTCCGGATCTCGCCCGGCTGGCTGCCGTTCGGCTGACCGCCGCCGGCGCGCACGTCCTGGGACCCGCGGCCCTCGTTGTCGTGCGAACCGTTCCGTCCGTCGTTGTCGTGACCGATGCCGTTGTTGCCGGTCCGGCCGGACACGCCCGAATGATCGGAACCGCCGTCGTGATCGAACCCGTGGCCGCCGTCGTGGTCGGCGAAACCCTGACCGGCGTTGTGCCCGTCGTGATTCTGCGCGCCGGTCCCGGGGCGACCGCCCTCGAAGCCGCCGCCCACGTGGCCACCGAGACCGATGCCCGCGCCGACATGGCCGCCGATGCCCGCACCGAGCCCGCCGCCGAAGCCGCCACCGATCGCGTGACCCCAATCGGCCGCCGGCGCCTGGCCGTGCCCCTCGAAGCCACCCTGGCCGAAGCCGCCGTGGTTCTGGCCGCCGAACCCGTTGTGGTCCTGCCCGCCGAACCCGTCGTGGTTCTGCCCGCCGAAGCCACCGTGGTCCTGGCCGCCGAAGCCGTTGTGGTCGTGGCCGCCGAATCCGGCCTGGCCGCCGAACCCATTGTGATCGCCGAATCCGTTGTGATCGCCGAACCCGTTGTGCTCGCCACCGAAGCCCGGCTGGCCGAAGCCGCCCTGGCCGTGGTCGCCGAAGCCGTTGCCGTTGTGTCCCTGGTCGAAGCCACCCACACCGAAGCCGCCGTGGCCCTGATCGCCGAAGCCGCCGTGCTCGCCGCCCAGGCCACCCGCCGCGCCGAGCCCGGCGCCCGTGTTGATGCCGAATTCGAAGCCGACGCCGCCGATGTTCACGCCGACCTCGACGCCCGCCGAACCGCCGACCGGGATGGCGGGTCCGCCGTTGGCCGACACGGTGTCCTGCACGACGCTGGTCTCGATGGTGGCCGAGAAGCCGGGGCCGCCGGGGATCAGCGAGCCGCTGATGGAGTGGATGTCGTCGGTCTCGGTCTGGGTCTCCGTGATCGAGCCGCCGGCACCGCCGAGCCCGGAGGAGACGCCGCCGGAGACCTTCACGCTGTCCTCCGACACCCGGTGCTCGTCGACCGTCTGGAAGCTGGGCCCGAAGGTGCCCAGCGAGGCGTCGGTCTCGTGCACGGTGTCGGTCTCGGCGTGGGTCTGGTCGACGGATTCGTAGGCCGACCCGAACGGGGTGTTCACCGCGTTGGTGACCTCGTGCTCGTCGAATTCCGAGTGGGTCGCGTCGACGGTCTGGTAGTGCGAGCCGAACGGCCCGGTGCTCTCGTCGACGTGCAGGGTGTCCGACTCGGCGTGGGTGTCGTCCTCGGTGTGCGAGGCCGAACCGAACGGCGTGTCCACGGCCTGCACCGAGTGGTAGCCGTCGACCTCCTGATGCGACGCGTCGACGGTCTCGTGACCGAAGCCGAACAGCCCGGTCTCGCGCGACTCGTGCAGGGTGTCGGCCTCCGCGTGCGTCCGGTCGGTCGCCTCGTAGGCCCCGCCGAACGGGGTGTCGACGAAGTGGCTCGAGGACTGTTCGTCGAACTCGTTGTGCGCGGCGTCGATGTTCTCGTGGCTGCCGAACAGGCCGGCCCCGCGATCGACGTGCAGGCTGTCGTTCTCGAGATGCACGGCATCGGCGGTCGATCCCGCCGAGCCGAACGGGGTGCTCACCACGTCGACGGCGTGGTAGCCGTCGGCCTCGTGGTGGGCCGCGTCGATGGTCTGCGAGTTGCCGAGCCAGCCGGCCCGCTCGCTCTCCTGCAGGCTGTCGGACTCGGCGTGCACCTGGTCCACGGCCTGGTACGACCCGCCGAACGGGGTGTTGACGACATGGCTCGAGGACTGCGCGTCGAACTCGTCGTGCGCGAGGTCGACGTCGTTGTAAGTGCCGAACAGGTTGGCGCCGTGATCCTCGTGCAGGGTGTCGTTCTCGATGTGCACGCGGTCCGCGGTGTCGGCGGCCGAACCGAACGGGGTGTTGACGATGTCGACGGAGTGGTAGCCGTCGGCCTCGTGGTGGCCCGCGTCGATACTCGACGAGTTGCCGAACCAGCCGGCCTGCTCGCTCTCGTGCAGGGTGTCCGATTCGGCGTGCGACTGCTCGACCGACTCGTATCCGGAGGCCAGCGGGGTGTTCACCACGTGGGTGATCCGCTGGTCGTCGTACTCGTTGTGCGCGGCGTCGATCTCCTGGTGGCTGCCGAAGAAGTTCGCGCCGCGGTCCTCGTGGAAGGTGTCGTTCTCGCCGTGGACCCGGTCGACGGTCTCCGAGGCGGAGGCGAAGGGGGTGCTCACCGCGTTGACGCCGTGGTAGACGTCACCCTCGTGATGGCCGGCGTCGATGGATTCCGACGAGCCGAACAGTCCGTGCTGCTCGGCGATCCGCAGATCGCCGGACTCGGCGTGCGCGGCGTCGGTGGCCTGGTAGGCCGAGCCGAACACGCCGTCGACCGAGTGGACGCTGTGCTCCTGGTCGGCCTCGCTGTGCCGGTCGTCGACGTTCGTGTAACCGCCGAACAGCCCGGTGCCGGTGCTGACGTGCCGGCTGTCGTCCTCGTTGAAGGAGGTCTGCGACCCGTCGAACTCGGTGCCGAACGGGGTGACGGCGCCGGCGACGTGCACGCTGTCGTCGGCGACGTGGGTCTGCTCGTCGGATTCGAAGGCGCTGCCCCACGGGGTGACGTACCCGGAGGCGTCCGCGCTGTGATCGGCGACGTGGTCGGTGCGGTCGGCGGAGAACTCGGTGCCGAACGGGGAGACCGAGGTGTGCACGTCGGCGCTGTGGTCGGCCTCGTGATCGGCCTCGGAGCTGGTGAACGCGCTGCCGAACGGCGTCGACACGGAACCGGCGTGCGCGGTCTCGTCGTAGACGTGGCTCGAGGTGGAAGCGTCGAATTCGGAGCCGAGCAGGCCCGTGGTGCTGTGCACATGACTGGACTCGGCGTCGACGTGGTTCGCCTCGTCCGCGGCGTAGGCCGAGGCGAAGGGGGTGGAGATGCCCGCGGCGCTCGCGCTGTGGTCGGCCACATAGGTGTCCTGACCGGCGTCGAAGGTGGTGCTGAGCAGGCCCGGGGTGACCCCGACATGGCTCTGCTGATCCAGGATGTGGCTCTGTTCACCGGCGACGAAGGAACTGCCCACCGGGGTGGCCACCCCGGCGGCGAAGCCGTGCGCGTCGACGGCGGTGACGTGCTCGCCGGCCTGGAAGGAGAGGCCGTCCGGAGTGGGGACGACACCGGCGCCGGAATCGACGTCCACGGTGTCCACATTGCCGACCAGGATTCCGGTGCCGGCCGGTCCGAGGGCGGATACCGCCCCGGCAGCCAGATGGGGTGTCGTGGCGGCGTGAATGTCGTCTGACTGATCGTTCGCTGGGTCGTTGCCGACGCCGAAGACCGTTGCTTCCCCGAGGTTGTTGCCGAGGGCCATGGTGGAACTGCCTTTCCTGATAACAATCGGCACAATCGCCTATGTGGGCTGTATCGCCATCCCTGCCTGCGAAGTTACGGTCATCCGCTGGCGGGTAGGTGGGAGAAGTCTGTGAGTCAGCCGAGTGCTCACACCGGGCTCACAGCAGACGTCAAGACCTTTGCCCGTGAAATTCGGGGGTTGCCGGACGTCGGGACACAGGCCCCTGGCTGAGACCGGTCGGCGCAATTCGCAGCACGGTGACACGCGGTCGGCCGCTCGCCGCGCGGGCTGCGCGGCACGAACCGCCGGGAGCGAGTGTCCCCGGCACCACCGTTACCGCGATGATACCTACACTTGGCTATAAGCGCAGGTCCCGGGTTTTTCGTGGGATCGGCCGCCCATCACGAACCGATCACCGCCGGATGCGCGCGCGCCCGGGAGTCGATCGGATGTCGCGATGTGGACATCGCCGCGGCGCGACCGTGGCGGATGTGCGAATCGCGGATATACATGGGAAACACGTTGCGGCACAATGCAAGGCGTACGTATTCGGGTGGTCCCGGCAGTCGGCGGAGGGGGTGTGGCGGTGAGCGGTACGGGAGCGGGTTCGGGCGGGCCGTTGTGCCCGGCGGACGCCACCGGGGGCTGGGAGCCGGCGGGTACGCCCGACGCGCCGTGGCTGGTGAAGGACTACGGCGAATATCGGGGCCGCGTGACGCGGACGGCCGGCGCGACCTGCGTGTGGCGGGTCGGCCGGCCGGACGGGTCCATGCTGCGGGAATCCTCGGCGCGCGGTGTCGAGGAGGCCAAGGCGCTCGCGGACGCCTGGGTGGCACGCGCCCGCGGCCAGGCGGAGGGCGATCGGGTCTGACCGGTACTCCGGCTATCGCCTCGGCCTGAAATCGGTTGCCGCCACGTCGATTTCGCGATCAGGCCCGAGATGCCAGCTGCCCGGCGCCGGGGTGTGGACGGGCTCGATCGGATCGGCGAACTCGCGCAGGCTGCGCTCGTCTATCTCGGCGAGGCCGACCACGATGATCAGCACCATGGTGACGATCGTGACCGTGGTGATCAGCGGCATGAGCAGATGCATCGAATCGGCGCCCTGTAACGAGCCGTCGCGATCGTGATGGAAGGCGCGCATCGCCCCCATTCCGGTGAAGTGCATCCCGCACACGGCCACGCCCATGACGAGGCCCGCGCCCAGGGAGGCGGCCAGGCCGTGCAGATGCAGCATGAACCACAGCGCCACCGTGGCCGCCACCACCGCGATGGCCAGTGACAACATCACGATCGGCAGGCTGTACCGGATGCTCGCGGTATCGGTCCGCATCGCGCGCATGCCCAGATAGTGCATGGCCGCGACGCCGAGGCCGGTGACGGCCCCGCCCAGCGGCAGCGCCAGGATCTCCAGGTTCCACCGCACCACGATCGACAATCCGATCCACACCACCACGATGGCCACCACGGCACTGAGCAGGGTGAGCGGAACGTCGTAGGCGATCGCGACGCCCTGGATGGAGAAGCCGAGCATCGCGGTGAAGTGCATGACCCAGATGCCGGCGCCGCCGAGCGCGACGGCGGCGGCCGCGAGCCACACCGCGGGCCGGGTGGCCGACCGCGCGTGGAAGGCGCACCGCAGGCCGAGCACGGATCCGATGACGGACATGACATAGGCCAGAACGGGTGTTACCCATCCATAGCTGAAGTGGTCGAGTTCCAGCACGCGCGTACTCCGATGGTCGACGAGCCCTCTTGATGGGAGGGGACTCTGGTTCACTTGCCGATCGTTTGCAAGGGGCTGTGTCGCAGGTAGGCCATTCCGCTGCGGTAAACGCCGGTCACCAGCGGAATGCGCGAGGAGTCCTCCAATTCGGGTTGTTCGGATTGTCGGTAACCTGATGTCCGATTCTTTCCGAAGCTAACGGTCCGGTGACTCCGACGCATCTCGTGAATTGCCCCGAGTCGTCGGGACATCCAGCAGGTGGTGCGTAAAAGCGTTGCTCTGCAACAACTTTCGTCGAACTGTCGCATATGCGCCGAGGCGGCGCATCGGTGCGCCGGAAGTGTGCGGAGACCGCGTGCCGCGCACGGTGTTTCGACTGGCCGACCGATGTCGGCGGGTTGGCCCGGGGTGTGCCGGGGGCGACCGCGCGATGGCGAGAACGCGTCGGCGGGTGAGTGTCGCCGAGTCGCTGCGCCATGTTTGCCACCAATGTGCGACATGTCCGATTCGAGTGCCGGTTGATGCGCGCCGGGCCGGCCTGCTACCTTATCGACAATGATTTTCACTTTCGAAAACTGATGAGGGATGCGCGATGGCTCGACCCGGTTCCGGCAGGCGTGTGAGGGGTGCGGCGCTCGGCGCGACCGCACTGGCGATGGTGGTGGCGGCGGGCTGCGGCACCTCCGCACCATCGCCGGGTGGTGACGAAACTGCCACGGCCGGTGGGAAATTGGAGGTGGTCGCCACCATCGACGCGTGGGGCGGCATCGCCGCCGCGCTCGGCGGCGACAAGGTGCACGAGACCGGCATCATCACCAATCCGGACACCGATCCGCACGACTACGAACCCACCCCCGCCGATGCGCGCGCGGTGGCCGGCGCGAAGGTGGTGATCGCCAACGGCATCGGATACGACGCCTGGGCGGACCGGCTGCTCGCCGCCAGCCCCGGCAAGGACCGCGTCGAGCTGAACATCGGGAAGCAGCTGAACGTCCCGGCCGACGGCAACCCACACCAGTGGTACTCGCCCGCCGCGGTCGCGGCGGTGGCCGACCTCGTCACGGCGAACTACAAGCGTGCCGACCCGGCCGACGCCGCCTACTTCGACCAGCGGCACGACCGGTTCGTATCCGGCGATCTGGCGAGATATCAGGCCCTGATCGCGGAGATCCGGCAGAAGTACGCGGGCACCCCGGTGGGCGCCAGTGAGTCCATCGTGGAACCGCTGGCACAGGCGCTCGGGCTGAATCTCGTTACCCCCGAAGCCTTTCTGAAGGCGATCAGTGAGGGTACCGACCCGTCCCCGGCCGACAAGGCCGCCATCGACGCGCAGATCACCGCGAAGGCGCTGAAGGTCTACATCTTCAACAGCCAGAACAGCACACCGGACGTGCAGGCCCAGGTCGACGCGGCGAAGCGGGCGGGCATCGAGGTCACGACGGTCACCGAGACCCCGGCCCCCGCCGGCGCCACCTTCCAGGACTGGCAGACCGGTCAACTGCAGGCGCTCGCGGACGCGCTGCACCGAGCGACCGGCGCATAGATGGCCATCGCGCAGGCGAACGCGATGGCGGCCGGAGCGACCGTGCCGGCGGCCGGCTCCGGCGAGCCGCCGGTGGTCCGGCTGCGCGACGCGGCGACGGCCCGCGGCGGCCGCCGGATCTGGTCCGATGTCTCGCTGGAGGTCCGGCCCGGCGAATTCGTCGCGGTGCTGGGTCCCAACGGGGCCGGGAAATCCACCCTGCTCGATGTGCTGCTCGGCCTGGTGCCGGTGGTCGCGGGCAGCGCCGAGGTGCTCGGCGAGCGCCCGGGCCGCCGCAACCCGCGGATCGGCTACCTCCCGCAGCGGCGCGCGTTCGACACCGCGGTCCGGCTGCGCGGCGCCGACGTGGTCCGTCTGGGGCTGGACGGAACACGCTGGGGCACACCGCTTCCCATACTGTTCCCGCGCCGGCGGCGAGCCCGGAGGCAACGGCTGCACGAGGTGCTGGCGCGGGTCGGCGCGAGCGGATACGCCGACCGGCCGATCGGCCGCTGCTCGGGCGGCGAACAACAACGCCTGCTGATCGCGCAGGCCCTGATCCGCCGCCCCGCACTGCTGCTGCTCGACGAACCACTGGACAGCCTCGACCTCCCCGGCCAAGCGGGCATCATCACCTTGATCCGTGACCTCTGCCGGACGGACGGCGTGACAGTGCTGATGGTCGCCCACGACGTGAATCCCCTTCTGCCACACTTGGATCGCGTCATCTATCTGGCGGGCGGCGCCGCGGCCACCGGCACCCCCGCCGAGGTGATCACCCCGCGACGGCTGACGGCCCTGCACGGCATCCCGATCGAGGTCCTCCACGATTCGGCCGGGTTGCCGGTGGTGGTCGGCCGGCCCGGAACCCCCTCCGGCCCTTCGAGTTCCGATCCGGGGGTGCCACGATGACACCGCACCTCGGCTGGAATCTGTGGCTGGATCTGCGGCAGATGCTGTCATATCCGTTCATGGTCAACGCGTTTCGCGCCGGTGCCGTCGTCGCCGTGGTGGCGGGCGTGGTGGGCTGGATGATGGTGCTGCGCCGCGAGGCCTTCGCCGGTCACACCCTGGCTGTGGTCGGCTTCCCCGGTGCGGCCGCCGCGACCTGGCTCGGAATCGCCCCCGGCTACGGCTGTTTCGCGATCTGCGTGCTCGCCGCCCTGGTGATCGGCGCGCTGCCCGCCGCGACGCGCGCGAACGCCTCCGGCGAACACGCCGCGGTCATCGGCACCCTCCAAGCGTTCGCGCTCGCGGCCGGAATGCTGTTCGTGAGCCTGTACCACGGCTTCCTGTCCGGCCTGACGAGCCTGCTGTTCGGCACGATCACCGGCGTCACCACCGGGCAGGTCCGGTTCCTGCTCACCGCCGCCGTCCCGTGCCTGCTGCTGCTCGCGTTCCTGGGCCGCCCCTTACTGTGGTCCTCGATCGACCCGAAAGCAGCTGCGGCACAGCGAGTACCGACACGCCTGGTGGCCGCACTCTTCCTCGTGCTGCTCGGCGTCGCCGCCGCCGGCGCGGGCCAGATCACCGGCAGTCTGCTCGTGTTCGCACTCCTCGTGGCTCCGCCCGCCGCGGCCCACCGCCTCACCACCCACCCGGGCCGGGGCATCGCCTGCTCCATCGCGATCGCCGTGGCGGTCACCTGGCTGGGCACGGCCTCCGCCTTCTTCTCGCCCTACCCCATCGGATTCTGGGTCAGCACATACGCTTTCGCCACCCATATGGCCGCCGTCCGGATCGATCACCTGCGCGATCGCCGATCCGGTGGCCCCCGGAGCCCCGCCTCGCCCGGAGTGCGGGGCGAGAAGTTCGCCCTTCCGGCCACCCCACCGGACAGGAACCCGCCGAGGACATCGGACGAGAGCGCCTCTCTCCCCGCTGTTTCCGGCGAAGCGGACGCGGCAGCGGCGTCGCGGCGTGGACGTGAGGGGTCCCCGCCGCACGCCGCTGCCGCCGATACCCGCATCCCGTTCACAGGTGCCCTCTGCCCGCTGTCGCGTGCGCGGCGGCGCCGCTCGTCGTCCGCTCCGCCGGATCCGTCCGGCCCGGCGCTCGGCCTGTCGTCGATTCTGTTCCGCGCTCGCCGGTTACGCCGGAAATCACCGGTGTTGCGCGGCGACATCCGGGGTTGTCCGGACGCTGCGGAGAGAGCCCTCGGAAGCGGCCGCCGCGTTATCGAAGGAGAAGCGGCATGACCCTTGTCGCGCATGCGTTCCTGGTGCACGCCCTGATCGCGGGGACGGCGGTGGCGCTGTTGTGCGGGGCGGTGGGGTATTTCCTGGTGCTGCGGCGTGAGGTGTTCGCCGGCGACGCGCTCGGGCACGTCGCCTACACCGGTGCCATGGCCGCGCTGATGTTCGGATTCTCGCCTCGCGCCGGGCTTTTCGCGGCCGCGATGGCGGCGGGTGTGGTGCTGGGAGCGGGGGCGCTGCGCGGCGGCGCCGACGATGTGGCGATCGGTTCGTTCTTCGCCTGGATCCTCGGCCTGGGAGGGCTGTTTCTCGGTATATATACGACACATCGCAGCAGCGAGCACGGCAACGCCAATGTGAACGTCTTGTTCGGCAGCATCTTCGGGATCGGCACACGGGCCGCGGCGATCGCGGTCGCCATCGCGGTGACGGCCCTGGCGGTGCTGCTGGCGATCGCGCGGCCGTTGCTGTTCGCGACCGTCGACCCCGCGGTGGCCCGCGCCGCCGGAGTGCCGGTCCGGCTCCTGGGCATGGGATTCCTGGCCGTGGTCGGCGCGACAGTCGCCGAGGCCACCCAGTTGGTCGGGGCGGTGGTGGTACTCGGCCTGCTCACCGCGCCGGCCGCCACCGCCGCCCGGCTGACCGCCCGGCCGTGGCCGGCGTTCGGCCTGTCGGCGGTCCTCGCCACGGTGGCGGTCTGGGCGGGTATCGCCCTGTCCTGGGTCGTACCGGCAGCTCCGGCCGGTTTCACCGTCACCGCGGTGGCCGGTGGGGGATACCTCGTGGTGGTCGCCGGTGGGCTGCTGTGGCGCGCAATCCGTTCCGGTGTGACCGGCGTCCCGGCCCGGGCGTGAACCGGCCGCGCCGCGACCGGTGCGGGCGGCGGCCGAAGCGCGCATAGTGGGTAGGAGCGGCGGGTATCCCTCCTCTGCGCGGGCATGGATACCCGCAGGTCCGGCGGGCGCGGCGGCAACGCGCACGGCCCCTTCCGGCAACCTTCCAGCAGTAAGCGGAGACTCACTACGGTATTGCGATTCTCCAAATCCGGAAGTATCGTTATCACTGTAAGGATTGCAAGAGTGTGCCTGTTGCCGTGCAGGCATGGCTGTGGTCCGAACGACCGTGAGTGGGAGCTGCAATTGCTGGATTTGCCTGACGGCACCCGCATTCCGTTGATCGATGCGAGTGTCCACATCTTCTTCCGATCGAACCGGGAGTTCCGGAACGCCCTGCGGGAGCCGTACCGGTCCCGGGGCATCCCGGACGTGGAGATGGACTGGTACGGCGCACCGGGCGGCGAGTACGCGCCGGGCACCGAGGGCCCGAACGGGGAGTACCCCGGCTCGGAGCCGGACGTGGTGGGGGAGCATCTGTTCCTGGAGCGCGGCGTCGATGTGGCGGTGCTGCATCCGATGACCCGCGGCGTCCTGCCCGACCGGCATCTGACGTCGGCGATCCTCGCGGCGCACAACGAGATGATGGTGTCGAACTGGCTGGA
This sequence comes from Nocardia aurantia, assembly GCF_009604425.1. GTDB lineage: Bacteria > Actinomycetota > Actinomycetes > Mycobacteriales > Mycobacteriaceae > Nocardia > Nocardia aurantia. The sequence goes on from NZ_WEGI01000001.1 coordinate 388,281, forward strand.
GTCGGGCCGGTACGCGGAGCGGTTCCGCGGCACGATCCGGGTGTGCCCGGACGACATCTCCGGCGCGATCCGGGAGATCCGGCGCTGGCAGGGTAATCCGCAGATCGTGCAGATCGGGATCCCGTTGCAGTCGCGCGAGTTGTACGGCAAGCCGCAGTTCTGGCCGCTGTGGGAGGCCGCCGAGGAGGCGGGCCTGCCGGTGGCGGTGCACATCGAGACCGGCAGCGGCGTGGAGAATCCGCCGACGCCGTCCGGGCATCCGCGCACCTACGAGCAGTACGCGTCGTTCATGGCGTTGAACTACATCTACCACCTGATGAACATGATCGCGGAGGGCGTCTTCGAACGCTTCCCGCGGTTGCGTTGGGTGTGGGCTGACGGCGCCGCCGACATGCTCACGCCGTTCATGTGGCGGATGGACACCTTCGGCCGCCCGCATCTGGAGCAGACCCCGTGGGCGCCGCAGATGCCGAGCGCCTACCTGCCCGAGCACGTCTACTTCGTGCAGGGCGCGATGGACGGCCCGGGCGACGTCGAATACGCCGGGGAGTGGTTCGGTTTCACCGGCAAAGAGAACATGGTCATGTTCGGGTCGAGCTACCCGCACTGGCAGCTGGGCGAGGCGGCGAAGGTGCCGTCGGCCCTGTCCGGCGAGCAGCGGGAGAAGCTGTTGTGGCGCAACGCCGCCGGCCTCTACGGCATCGATATCGACACCATCACCACCGCCGGGGTGCGGTGAACAAACACGTTTTCCGGCAGCACGGGCCGAAAGACAGTGGGAGGCAATCATGACGCAGGCAATGATCCGGTCCCGGGTGCCCAGTACCGAACTGGTCCCGGTCCGGGTGGTCGATTCGGATATCCATCCGATGCCGGCACCGGGGCAGCTGGTGGAGTACATCCCCGAGCCCTACCGGAGCAAGATCCTGACCCACAAGGTGGGCAGCACGATCTATTACGACGCACCGGATTTCAACCACGCCTTCGCGATGCGGGTCGACTCGTTCACCGAGGACGGCGGATTCCCGGGCAGCGACCCGGATCTCGCCTTCCAGCAGGCGATCATCGAGGGCGGCTCCGATATCGGCATCCTGGAGCCGGGTTTCACCGCCAAGCGACTGCCGGAGTGGTCGCAGGCGATCTGCACCGCGCACAACACTTGGCTGGCCAACCACTGGCTCGACAGCCACAACAACTGGCACCAGCGGTGGCGCGGTTCCATCTGCGCGGCGACCGAGGACACCGCCGGCGCCGTGCGGGAGATCGAGAAGTGGGTCGGGCATCCGTACATGTCGCAGATCCTCATCAAGGCCGAGCCGCGCCCGGCGTGGGGTGACCCGCAGTACGACCCGATCTGGGCGACCGCGGTGAAGCACGACATGCCGGTGGCCTGCCACCTGTCCCGTGGTTTCTACGAGACGATGCCGGCCCCGCCGGTCGGAATCCCGAGCTACAACCACGATTTCATGGTCAGCTACTCGCTGCTGGCGAACAACCAGGTGATGAGCCTGATCTTCGACGGCGTCTTCGACCGGTTCCCGGAACTGCGAATCGTGCTGGTGGAGCACGCTTTCACCTGGATCCTGCCGCTGATGTGGCGGATGGACGCGATCTACGAGGCGCGCAAGTCCTGGGTGGACATCAAGCGCAAGCCGTCGGAGTACGTCAAGGAACACATCAAGTTCACCACCCAGCCGCTGGACTACCCGGACGACAAGACCGAGCTGACCCGCGCGTTCGAGTGGATGGACTGCGAGAAGATCCTGCTGTTCTCCTCGGACTACCCGCACTGGACCTACGACGATCCGCGCTGGCTGGTGAAGCATCTGCCGGCCCACGCGCGCGAAGCGATCATGTTCCGCAACGGGATCCAGACCTACCATCTGCCCGAGTCGGTTCCGGCGCTGCCGGGACAGACCAAGGTCTGGTGACGGGCTTGGCCGAGGAAGCATTGCGCGACAACGCTTCCGCGCCCCGCCTCGCGCAGGGCCGGGAGCATGTGGTGGCCACGGTGGACGAGATCCCGCCCGGCACCCACAAACTCGTGCCGATCGGTCGCCACGGCGTCGGTGTCTACAACGTGAACGGCACCTTCTACGCCATCGCCAACTACTGCCCGCACGAGGGTGGTCCGCTGTGTTCCGGCCGCGCCCGCGGCCGGACCGTGGTGGACGAGAACGCCCCCGGCGACGCGGTCGAGGTGCGCGACCAGGAGTACATCTACTGCCCGTGGCACCAGTGGGGTTTCGAACTGGCCACCGGCACCACCGCGGTGAAACCGGAGTGGAGCATCCGCACCTATCCGGTGCGGGTCGTCGGCGACGACGTCCTCGTCACCGCCTGATCGGCCCGGCGCGCGGGACACCGTGCGCCCGCAAGACGGAAACACCGTGCCCGGGTGCGCCCGGCACGGTGTTTTTCTTGCTCGGCAGGGGTCATCTGCCCGAATCGGGGGTAGCGTCACCCTGGCGAATGTAGGATTCTCGAAATACGAGAATGAAGTTTTCATCACTCGAAATTGATCTTCCAACTCATCGAGGAGACGGGATGCCAGCGACAACGGGCGTCACGAAGCGGCTGCTCATCGACGGCCAGCTGGTCGAGGCGCAGCAGTCGTACCCATCGATCAACCCGGCCACCGGCGAGATCTACGGTTATGCCCCGGATGCCGGACTCGCCGAAGCGGAGGCGGCGATCGCCGCCGCCCGTAAGGCGTTCGACACCACCGATTGGGCCACCAACGCGGAGCTGCGCGCGCGCTGCCTCGATCAGCTGCACCGCGCGCTGTCCGACAACGTGGAGCACCTGCGCGACCTGACGGTCGGCGACGTCGGCGCCACCCGGATGTCCACCTCCGGCGCACAACTGGAGACCCCGATCGAGATCGTGCGGTACTACGCCGATCTGCTGCCCGGCTACTCGTTCAGCGAGGACCGCGGCACGATCGAGGTGCGCGGCGCCAACCACCTGCGCTGGGTGGAGAAGGAAGCCGCCGGCGTGGTCGCGGCGATCATCGCCTACAACTACCCGACGCAGCTGGCGCTGGCCAAGCTCGCCCCCGCGCTGGCCGCCGGCTGCACGGTGGTCCTGAAGGCCGCCCCCGACACCCCGCTGATCACCCTCGGCATCGCCGAGCTGATCGCCGAGCACACCGACATCCCGCCGGGCGTGGTGAACGTGTTGTCCTCGACCAGCGTCGAGGTCGGCGAACTGATGACCACGCACCCGGACGTCGACATGGTCACCTTCACCGGCTCCACCCCGGTCGGCAAGAAGATCATGGCCGCCGCCAGCGGCACCCTGAAGCGGGTCTTCCTGGAGCTCGGCGGCAAGTCCGCGGCGATCGTCCTGGACGACGCCGACTTCGACATGGTCGCGATGATGTCGGCCTTCGCCGGATGCAGCCACGCCGGCCAGGGCTGCGCGATCACCACCCGCATCCTGGTGCCGAGCAGCAAGCACGACGAGATCGTCGACAAGATCGCGGCGATGCTCGGCAACGTGAGCGTCGGCGATCCCGAGGATCCGACCAAATACATGGGCCCGCTGGTCAGCGCGCGGCAGCGGGACAAGGTCGCGGGCATGGTCGACCGGGCCGTCGCGGCCGGCGCGAAGCTGGTGTGCGGCGGTGAGAAGGTCGATCCCGGCTTCTTCTACACCCCGACCCTGCTCACCAACGTCGATCCCGATTCCGAGATCGCGCAGGAAGAGGTGTTCGGTCCCGTGCTGGTGGTGCTCACCTACGAGGACGACGACGACGCGGTCCGCATCGCCAACAACTCCGCCTACGGCCTGTCCGGCGCGGTCTACGGCAACGAGGAACGCGCCCTGGCGATCGCCCGCAAGGTCCGCACCGGCACCCTCAGCGTCAACGGCGGCATGTACTTCGCCCCCGACGTCCCGTTCGGCGGCTACAAGCAGTCCGGCCTCGGCCGCGAGATGGGCCCCGAGGGCCTGGAGGAGTTCCTCCAGATCAAGACCATCGCCAAACCCGTTGCCTGAGTAGACAACCGGACCGCCCGGTCGAGCGCGCGGCGACGCGCCCGCCGGGAGTCCACCACGGCACTGCGGCCCACCGATTCGGCGGGCCGCAGTGCCGTTCCCGCGCGTGGGACGTAAGCCCTGTGGATACCGCGCGCCGCAACGCTATTCGGCGGACGAGCCGATCGTGCCGTCGGCGATCGCCTGCCGCAGCTTGAAACGCTGCACCTTACCGCTGGGAGTGCGCGGGAAATCGGCGACCACGTGCACCTCCTCCGGCCACTTCTGTTTCGCCAGACCCACTTCCGCGAGATGAGCGCGCAGATCCCCGAGCGTCGGCACCGTCGAATCCGCGCGCAGCCGCAACACCGCGGCCGCGTGCTCGCCGAGCCGCACGTCGGGGGCGGCCACGACGGCGGCCTCCGCGACCCCGGGCATTCCGAGCAGCGCCTCCTCCACCTCCAGTGCGCCGATGTTCTCCCCGCCCCGGATGATCAGGTCGGATTTGCGATCGGTGACCGTGAGGTAGCCGTCCTCGTCGAAGACCCCGATATCGCCGGTGTGATACCAGCCCTCGGCGTCGAAGGCGCGTTCGGTGAGCTCGTCGTCGGTGTACCCGAGGCACAGTTCCGGTCCACGCGTGACGATTTCGCCGTCCTCGGCCAGCCGCACCTCGACCCCAGGCAGCGCCTTGCCGTCGGTGTACAGCCGCTTGCCGGCGTCCGCGGTGTAGCGCGACCCGGTCACCGACGGATGCTCGGTACTGCCGTAGGAACGGAACACCGTGATCCCCAACTCGGTGAGCCGCGTGGTCACGGCCGCGGGCACCGGCGCCCCACCGAAGCCGACATACCGGATACACGAAAGATGTTCGGCCCGGAAGCCGGGATGGTCGAGCAGGCTGGTCACGTAATACGGCACCCCACCCTTGACCGCGACGCCGTACCGCCCCATCAACTCCAGCACCCGCCCCGGATTCCAGACATCCATGAGATGCACGGGACTACCGTCCAGCACCGGCAGCAACAACGCACCGAGCATGCCGATGAAATGCCCGACCGGCGCGGCGGTCAGCGCCGGCCCCGAATAGGGCGGATTGTGCGCACCGAGCTGCCGAATCTCGAACCCGAGGGTGCGATGACTGTGCACAACCCCCTTCGGATCACGAGTGGTCCCCGAGGTGAAGGCGATCAGCGCCGGCGCGTCCGGATCGACGCCGACGGCCCCGGCCAGCGGCTCGTCGGCGAGCAACCGATCGAAGTCCCGCCCCACCACCCCGACGACGGGCACCTGCGCCGCCACCTCCGGCCGAAACACCAACGCCCCGAAGCTCTCCGCCGTCAGAAATACCCGGGGCCGCACGGTCCGCAGAATGAACTCCACCTCCCTGCGCCCGTAGATGTGCACGATCGGCACCACCACCGCCCCGAGCAGCGCCGCCGCCCAGAACCCGACCGCGGCCTCCACCCAATTGGGCAGCTGCAACGCCACCGCGTCACCCGGCCCGACCCCCCGCTCCCGCAGCCCCGCCGCCAGCCGCCGCGCCCGCACCTCGACCTCCCCGAACGTCCCCGACCACGGCCGCACCTCGGAATGCACATGGAATTCGGTATCCGGCGCGGCGGCCAGCCCCCGCCCGAGCAGATCCCCGAGCGTATCGTCGGTCCACCACCCCTCTGCCACATACCTTTCGGCCAGGTCGGCAGGAATCTTGCGCATGGGAGCTCCGTTGCCCGAGGGGAGGACCGCCGACGACCCGAGGCCGGCGCGGTCGGCTGGCAGGCGGGGCACGAAAGCTCTCCGCTGCGGTCATGATACCCGTCGCGCGCTCAAATGTGAATGTTTACTTACATACGTCTGACTCGCAGTGTCAACAAAAGTCGTTGCAGAACAACGCCTTCCGTGTCATGCGGTGCGGAACGGACCGATGTCGGCGAACGATTCGCGATGAGGGTCGCCCATTCCGGTCCGCGCTCAGGCCGAAGGTCGTAGTCCGGTGGCCGAAGTGCCGAGTCCTGCTGCGCGCAACTCTGTTTCGATCGCGTGGGCCGCGAACCACTGACCGTCGGCCCGCAGTCGGTCGACGCGGCGCAGGATCGCCTCGACCCCGTAGGCTGCGGCGACGTCTGTGATACCGAGCCGGTCACCGGGTATGCGGGCGCCGGTACGGGCGTGTGCCACCGCTCTCCTCTCCGAGGTGTCGCTGGAACATTCCGGGCAATTCCCCGCTCGGAGTATAACGCTGTTGCACGTGCACCGGCACGTGCAGGCCGATCCGCTGCCGGAGCAGAACTGTTGTGGCACACTCGAACCCGCGACCTCATGGTCGGCAGGAGGGCCAATGATCGAAAGCAGCAGGGCCGTCGAGGGCGGTAACGGTGACCACGATGGCGAAGCGGGGGTGGATCCGAGGCTGCTGCGCGTGATTCTCGGCGCGCGGTTGCGCCGGTTGCGCGAGGCCGCGGGGATCAGCGGCGACATCGCCGGCAACGCGATCCGCGCCTCGCATTCCAAGATCAGCCGGATGGAGGCGGGCCGGGTCGGTTTCCGCACGCGCGACATCGAGGATCTGCTCACCGTCTACGGCATCGGTGATCCGCAGCGGCGGGACGAGTATCTCGACCTGGCCCGGCGGGCCAACGCGGCGAGTCAGTGGCACGCCGAGGTCGGCTCGCCCACCCAGCGCTGGGACACCTACTTCACGCTCGAGGACGCGGCCGCGCTGATCCGCAGCTACGCGCCGGGGGTGATGCCGCCGCTGTTGCAGACGGCGGCCTACGCGCACGCGGTTCTCGCGGTGGCGCAACAGGGTTCGACGCTGGAGCTGCAACGCCGGGTCGAGGTGCTGATCCGGCGGCAGCGGCTGCTCACCCGCGCGGACGCGCCGCGACTGTGGGTGGTGGTCGAGGAGGCGGCACTGCGCCGGCCGCTCGGCGGCACCGCGGTGTGGCGGGCGCAGCTGGAGTATCTGGCCCGGACGGCTCTGCGGCCCAATGTCACCGTGCAGATTCTGCCCGATCACCGGGGTGGGCCGGCGATCAGTGCGGTACCGTTCACCATGTTGCGGTTCGGTGCCGCGGATCTCGGTGACCTGGTCCATCTCCATCACGCGACCGGTACCCAATTCCTGGACCGCAGAAGCGATCTCGACGCGTACCGGGAGATCTGGGACCGGTTGTCGGTGGTCGCCATGGCGCCGGAACAGACCATCGATCGGATAGCCGCCATCCTGGGATGAGCTGATCAGGGGGGAACATGCCGGACGGTACCGTCGAGCCGGGACTGCCGACGGAGATCGACGTCAGCGTGCCGCACGAGGCACGGGTCTACGACTACTGGCTCGGCGGCCGGGACAACTACCCGGCGGACCGGGCGCTCGGCGACACCATCGCCGCGCACGTCCCGACCATCAAGACCATGGCCCGGGCCAACCGGTCCTTCCTCGGGCGGGCGGTGCGGTATCTGGTCGCCGAGGCGGGCATCACCCGCTTCCTCGACATCGGCACCGGCATCCCGACCGCGGGCAACACCCACGAGGTCGCCCAGGCGCTCGATCCCGCGGCCCGCGTCGTGTACGTCGACAAGGATCCGATCGTGCTGGCGCACGCCCGCGCGCTGATGGCCGGCGCCCCGACCGGCCGCACCGACTTCGTCTACGCCGACCTGCACGATCCGCGTTCCATCCTGGACCACCCCACGCTCGCGGCCACCCTCGGCGGCACCGAGCCGATCGCGATCATGCTGGTCGCGATTCTGATGTACTTCCGCGACGCCGACGACCCGGGCGGCATCGTCGCGACCCTGCTCGACGCCGCTCCGCCCGGCAGTCATCTGGTGATCACCCATCCCACCGCGGATTTCGACGCCAAGGCGATGGCCCGTGTGGTCGCCGCCGCCGAATCCTCCGGCATCCCGTTCGTCCCGCGCAGCCGTGCCGGCACCACGGCGCTGTTCGCCGGCACGACGCTGGTGGAGCCCGGGGTGGTCCCGGTGGTCACCTGGCGTCCGGAGCCCGCCACGGGTCCGGTCGCCACCGCCGAGGCCGACAGCGCCTGGTACTGGGCGGGCATCGGCCGCAAGGACTGAGCGGGCCGCCACCGTATGCTCGGTTGAATGAGTGAGCCTGCAGCCACCCTGGTCGCGGTCGGTCCGGATCTGGACGAGGTGACGTGCGTCGGTCCCGAGGACGATCCCGCCGCGGCGGGCCTCGACCCCGCCGGCGTGGCGGCCGTCTGGGAGTCGGTGCGTGCCTGGTATCGGCTGGGGACCACCCCCGCGATCCAGATCTGCCTGCGCCGCGACGGCCGGGTGGTGCTGAACCGGGCGATCGGGCACGGCTGGGGCAACGCGCCGTCGGACGGCCCGGACGCGGTGCGGGTGCCGGTCACCACGGAGATGCCGTTCTGCGGATTCTCCACCGCGAAGGGCGTGGCGGCGACGCTGACCGCGATGCTGATCGAACAGGGCGCCTTCACCTGGGAGGACCGGGTGTGCCGCTACATTCCCGAGTTCGCCGCGAACGGCAAGCAGGACATCACCATCGGCGACGTGCTGTCGCATGCGGCGGGCGTGCCGTTCGTGACCGGGCCGTATCGCGGGTCGGAACTGGTGGTGGACGAGGATCTGGCGGTCCGGGCGCTGACCGAGTTGCGGCCGGCCTGGCCCCGCCGGCGGTTCCGGGTGTACCACGCGATGACCGGCGGCCTGATCCTGCGCCTGCTCGTGCAGCGGGCGACCGGCCGCCGGATGCGTGAGCATCTGGCCGATCAGGTGCTGCGCCCGCTGGGATTCCGCTGGACCAATTTCGGGGTGGACGCGGCGGACGTGGCCCGGGTGATCCCGAGCGTACCGATCGGTCCCGGACCGTCTCGGGCGTGGAAGTTCCTGGCGCGCAAGGCCCTCGGTGGCGGAATGGGCCGGGTGGGGAACACCGCGTCGCAGTCGTTCCTGACCGCCGAACTGCCCTCGGGCAACCTGGTCACCACGGCCTTCGAACTGTCCCGGTTCTACGAGATCCTCGCCCGCGGAGGCGAACTGGACGGTATCCGGATCATCCGGCCGGACACGCTGCGCACCGCGGTGGCGCCCGCGCCGTGGCTGCCCGGAGTGGCCGGCCGGGTCAGCCGCGCCGGTTTCGAACTGGGCTCCCGCCGTTCGAAATTCGGGCACGACACCGGTGCGCACTTCGGCCGCAGCGGGCTCACCACCCAGTACGGCTGGGCCGACCCGGAGCGCGGATTGTCGGGGGCGATTCTGACCAGTGGCAAGGCGACGCTGGATGGTCGCCGGCCGTGGCAACTGTGTGCGCAGATCGCCGATGTGTGCGCTCCGCGAGTATCCGCCGGAGATCCCTTCCACTGGTGATCATCACAGCTTAGGGGTGGCTGAGAATTCGGTCGCAAGTTGGCGTATTCCATTGTGGCGCGGAGGTTGCTTTCGATATGCTCGGCCGCGGTCGTCGCTGTGTGTGAGATGAGTCTGCACGCGGGGGTGCGGATTCGGGTTGGAGGGCCCTGCCGCACAGCGTTTTCCGAAGTTCCAGGTCGGCACGGATGACCGGCCGCCGGGAATCGGCCATGCTGTTGCGTTTCACGTAATCCGCACGATATCGAGATCGCTTTGGGATACCACCGGGGGTGACGCTGCGTCGTCGCTGGTGTTAGGGAAAGAGGGACATGAAGATTCGCGCATGGATCGGTGCGCCGATCATTGCCGCACTGACCGTGGGGGCCGTGGGGGCGGCAACCGTCACCGGGTCCGGAACGGCCACTGCCGCACCGGATTCGGTTGTCACCACACCGGAAGCGGCGGCCACCATCGTGCCGACCGTCTCCGGAGTGGCGGCGCCGGGCCCGGGAACGCCGGGGTCCGTTCAGTATTCGGTCAAACTGGTCGACCACACCGTGCTCACCACGCTGACGGGCGCCACCTTCCGGCTGGCGCCGGACGGTAAGGCCTACGACATCGCCGACGGTAGCGGCGCGACCGTCATGACGCTGCCCACCGCGGTGAGCGCCGGCGGCACCGCGATCCCGGTCGCGGCGGAGGTCCGGGAGGGTGGCACCGTCCTGGCGCTCACCCCGCAGGCCACCGCACCCGCGGGGACCACGGTCGATTCGGTCGAGGTGCACGCCACCCCGATCGCGTCGCCGCGGGAGAACACGCTGGCCCAGCAGGCGTTCGCCACCCAGTTCGGCCTGGCGACGGCGGTCGGCGGCTTCCTGGGCACCGCGGCGGGCGTCGTGATCGGCGCGATCGCGGGATGTGCGCTGGGGTTGCCGTTGTTCGGTGTCGGCTGCATTCCCGCCGCCATCACCGGCGCGGGCATCGGCGGCATCATCGGCACCCTGGTCGTCGGTGGTCCGGCGCTGATCGCCGCCGCCGTCGATCTGATCAACACGCTGCAGGCCGCGCCGGGCAGCAGCCCGTGGGCGGAGAACGCGCCGAAGTAGTTCCACCGCTCCTGCCACGCCCGCGCCGACCCGTCGGCGCGGGCGTCGCGCGTTCTCCGGCGGGCGAATCCGGAACCCCCGCGGGCTAGCGGGTTTCGGTCTCGGCGGCCTCCGGCGGAAATTTGTTTGCACCACCGATCAGTTCCACGCATCATTACCGTCCGAACTGGTGTGTGGTTGCCGCGATGCGGCGAGTTCCGCCCGGCACCGACGCCGGTCCGTATCGAGCCACATGTGACCCTGCTCACCGATTCCCGGAGGATCCATGCCCGCCGACCTATCCGCCCCAGCAGGCGGCAGACGCACACCCATCGTGATCCGATTGCTCGTCCTGGCGACGTGCGTGGTGATCCTGAACGAAACCATCATGATCAACGCGATCCCGCGCCTGATGGTCGACCTGCACGTCACCGAACGCACCGCCCAGTGGGTGTCCACCGCGTTCATGCTCACCATGGCCGCGATCATCCCGGTCACCGGCTGGTTCCTGCAGCGGGTCACCACCCGGCGCGCCTACACGATCGCGATGACCGTCTTCCTGGCCGGCACCGCGCTGGCCGCCGTGTCGCCGTCCTTCCCGCTGCTGCTGGCGGGCCGGATCGTGCAGGCCGGCGGCACCGCGGTCATGATGCCGCTGCTGATGACCACCCTCATGACGGTCGTCGGCGAGCACGATCGCGGCCGGGTCATGGGCAACGTCACCCTCGCCATCTCGGTGGCGCCGGCGATGGGCCCGGTGATCTCCGGCCTGGTTCTCCAGATCGCCTCGTGGCGCTGGCTTTTCGCGTTGATGCTGCCGATCGCCGGTGCGGTGACGATCTTCGGCCTGCGCCGCCTGGACAACATCGACGAACCGCAGGACGGTGACATCGACTGGGCCAGCGTGGTTTTCGCGGCCCTCGGCTTCGGTGGCCTGGTGTACGGCCTGAGCCGCTTCGGCTCCGGCAGCGTCGTCGAGCCGGTGGTGATCGTGGTCGCCGGCCTTCTCGCCATCACCGCCTTCGTCCTGCGCCAGCTCTACCTGCAGCGCCACGGCACCCCCCTGCTGGACCTGCGAATCCTGTTGGCCGGCACCTACACCAAGGCCCTGGTGCTGATGTCGGTGGCCTTCATGGCGATGCTCGGCTCGATGATCCTGCTCCCGCTCTACCTGCAGAACCTGCGCCTGCTCAGCCCGCTGCAGACCGGCCTGCTGGTGATGCCGGGCGGACTGGCGATGGGCGTGCTCGGCCCGACCATCGGCCGCATCTACGACCGCTTCGGCGGCCGCCTCCTGGTCATCCCCGGCACCATCGCGATCACCGTGGCCCTGGCGGGATTCACCCAGATCACCCTGCACACCCCCTACTGGCAGCTCCTGGCCCTGCACATCCTGCTGAGCCTCGCCCTCGCCGCCGCCTTCACCCCGGTCTTCACCCTCGGTCTCGGCGCCCTCCCGTCCCACCTGTACTCCCACGGCAGCTCGATGCTCGGCACCCTGCAACAGGTCGCCGCCGCCTTCGGCACCGCCCTGGTCGTCACCATCATGTCCGCCCGCAGCACCACTTTGATCAACCACGGCACCGACCCCCTGACCGCCCACCTGGACGGCATGCGCCTGGCCTTCGTCGTCTCCGCCGTCCTCTCGGTGATCGTGATCGTGATGGCCGTCCTTCTCCCCAACCGCTCCACCTCCCCGGACGAATCCGAGGTCGTGGCCACCTCGGCGGATCCCGTCGACGCCGAGCCGAGCGTCGCTGCACTGGTCGCGGACTGATCGGGATGGCCGGACCCGTCCGAGGGCGGGTCCGGCCATAGGTCACGAGCGAGGTCCCTTCGGGATCGAGTGTCGTAGGCTCGGTCCGAGCCGGATCACCACGAGGAGCTGACTGTGTCGGTAATGCATCCCGATGAGCACCCACGTCTCACCGTGGAAGAGTTCCTGACGGCCGAGCCCGATATGTTCAGCACCACATTCGGCGATGTCGAGATCGTGGACGGCCTCGTGGTGCGATTACTCGCGCAAACCGAGGCCCACAGCCGCGTGGTGCGCCGGCTGGCCGCCGCTCTCGACGACGCCCGTGATCCCGCGGGGCCTTGCCTGCGAGTCAGCTCCGACGTGGCAGTGCGTTTCGCCGACTCGGAGGATCGACGCGTCGACCACCGCCTCAACATCCGCTATCCGGACATCTTCGTGCGTGACTGCGAGCCCTACGACGTCAACACCGTTCGTGACCACATCGCTCTTGTTGTCGAAGTCGTCTCGAAATCGACCGTCGACGCGGATACCACCGAGAAATACAAGGCCTACGCGCGCGCCGGGATCCCCGTCTATCTCATCGTCCATTTCGACAAGAGCTGGGAAGCCATCGACCGTATCGAGGAATATCGCCTCGACTGGTCCGGCCTGCGGTACATGCCGCACAAGGTCCACCGCACGGCTCTGGTCCTGGACACGCCGGTAACGCTCGCGATCACCTTCGACGCTCTCCATCGTCCCTGAGGCGCCGAAACCGTCTGCACCGGCGTTCTCGAAGTCGGTACGCGCGATAGCCGAGAACTCCGTGCTGATCGAGGATTACCGATGGCCCTCCGTGGTACCGCCGTACTCCGCGCGGATCCGTGCCTTGGCGAGTTTTCCGGAGGCGTTGTGCGGTAGCTCGGCGCTGAAGACGACGGATTTCGGGATCTTGTAGCGGGCGATGCGGGCGGCGAGGAAGGTCAGCAGGTCCGATTCGGTCGGGGCGGCACCGGGTTTCGGGGTGACGACGGCCCGGCCGACCTCGCCCCAGACCGGGTCCGGGATGCCGATCACCGCGCATTCGGCGACCGCTTCGTGGGCGTAGAGGGCCTGTTCGACCTCGGCGGGGTAGACGTTCTCGCCGCCGGAGATGTACATGTCCTTGAGCCGGTCCACGATGTAGAGGTAGCCGTCCTCGTCGCGGCGGCCCACGTCGCCGGTGTGCAACCATCCGCCGGGGTGGGCGGCGTCGGGCCGATTCCAGTAGCCCGGACTGACATTCGGGCCGTGCACCAACACCTCGCCGACCGTGCCGGGCGAGTCGGTGGGCGCCAGTGCGACGTCGGTGAAGAAGCAGGGGGTGCCCGCCGAGCCGAGTTTGCCCGTGCCGGAACCGGGATCGGTGGCGCGCAGCATCGTCACGCCGGGCGACGCCTCCGTGAGGCCGTAGCCCTGGATGATGTTCAGGCCCCGATCCCGGTAGGTCTCCAGCAACGACATCGGAATCGGCGCCCCGCCGGAGAGCGCGGTGCGCAGCGTCCGCAGATCGGCGGTGGCGAATCCGGCCGCACGGGACAGTCCGAGATACATCGAGGTGACCCCGAAAAGCATGGTGACGCCGTGCGTTTCGATGAGCCGCAGGGCGCGGTCCGGATCCCAGCGGGCCTCGATCAGCGCCGTGCCGCCCTTCAGCAACACCGGGAACAGCACCTGGTTGAGTGCGGCGGTGTGGAACAGCGGCGCGGTGACCAGGGCGACCTCGGTGTTGCGCACGTCGATGTCGACCAGCAGGTTGTAGACGTTCCAGGTGATGTTGCCGTGGGTGAGCAGCACTCCCTTGGGGCGGCCGGTGGTGCCCGAGGTGTACTGGATCATGAAAAGATCGTCGAGCGCGATGTTTTCGTCGATCGGCTCATCGGAACCGTTGTCCCGCAACGTCTCCAGCGTGACTTCGGCCGTCTCCGGCTCGACCGCAACGGTGTCGACGCCGAGTTCCCGGATCTCCGCCGCACCGGCGATCGACTCGGAGCCGCGATCGTGGATCAGCAGCCGCGCACCACAATCGGCGAGAATCCACGCCGTCTCGGCCGGTGCGAGCCGCGTGTTCACCGGGACGGCGACCGCACCCAGCATGGCGATCGCGAACACGGTCTCGACGAAGGCCACCGAATTCGAGCCCAGATACGCCACCCGATCGCCGCGGCCGATCCCGCGGCGCCGCAGGCCGTGCGCGAGCCGGGTGGCCCCGCGGTGCAGGGCCAGGTAGGTGGTCTCCGTGCCGTCCTGGACCAGCGCCACGCGATGCGGCGTCATCCTGGCCCGGCGGCCCGGCCAGGAGCCCATGCCCTGGTCCCGCATGACCGTGTTCCCCTGTCAGCTCAACCGGCCACGTCCGCGAGCTCGACCACCAGTTCCGGTTCGGTCGCGGCGATCACCTGCTCGACGGTGACCTCCGGCGCCAGTTCGCGCAGCACCAGCGTCCCGTCCCGCACATCGAGGACGGCGAGATCGGTGATGATCCGGTGCACCACGGCCCGCCCGGTCAGCGGCAGCGTGCACGATTCGACGATCTTCGGATTGCCGTCGCGGTCGGTGTGTTCCATGACCACGATGACCCGCCGGGCGCCGTGCACCAGATCCATGGCACCGCCCATGCCCTTGACCATCTTGCCGGGCACCATCCAGTTGGCGAGATCCCCGTGCCGCGAGACCTGCATCCCGCCGAGTACCGCGGTATCGATGTGCCCGCCGCGAATCATGCCGAACGACAACGCCGAATCGAAGAAGGTCGCCCCCGGGTTGACGGTGACGGTCTCCTTGCCGGCGTTGATCAGATCCGGGTCGACCGCGTCCGGATGCGGGTACGGCCCGGTGCCCAGGATGCCGTTCTCCGAATGCAGCACCACCCGCACGCCGGCGGGCAGATGGTTCGGGATCAGCGTCGGCAGCCCGATGCCCAGGTTGACGTATTCACCGTCGACCATCTCGGCGGCCGCGCGGGCCGCCATCTCCTCACGTGACCAGCTCACAGCGCCACCGTCCGCTTCTCGATTCGCTTCTCCACAGGACCCACGTGCACCACCCGCTGCACGAACACACCGGGCAGATGCACCTGCGCCGGGTCGAGTTCGCCGGGCTGGACCAGGGTTTCGACCTCCGCGACGGTGATCCGGCCGGCCATCGCGGCCAGCGGGTTGAAGTTCATCGCGGTCTTGTTGAACACGAGGTTGCCCTCGGTGTCGCCGATCTCGGCGTGGACCAGGGCGAAGTCGGCGTTGATCGCCCGCTCCAGCACATAGGTCCGGCCGTCGAATTCGCGCGTCTCCTTCGCGGGCGACTGCACCGAGATCGATCCGTCGGAGGAATAGCGCCACGGCAGGCCGCCCTCGGCGACCGGCGTGCCGACGCCGGCCGGGGTGTAGAAGGCCGGGATGCCCGCGCCACCGGCGCGCAGCCGCTCGGCCAGCGTGCCCTGCGGTGTCAGCTCGACCTCCAGCTCACCGGAGAGATACTGCCGCGCGAACTCCTTGTTCTCACCCACATACGAAGCGGTCACCCGGCGAATCCGCCCGGCCGACAACAGGATTCCCAGACCCCAGTCGTCCACGCCGCAGTTGTTGGAGAACACCTCGAGCCCGGCGGTGCCCTGCGCGGCGAGCGCGGCGATCAGCCCGGACGGAATACCACACAGACCGAATCCACCCACCGCCAGTGACGACCCGTCCGCGATGTCGGCCACGGCCGTTCTCGCGTCGGCGACCAGCTTCGTCGACATATACCTACCCGTTCACTCAGTGATCACTACGGTCCCCCCGAAGAGAGTCAAGTCGGTCGAACTGCCCTGATCAAGGGCCGCACGGTACCGTTCCCGCGATCGTTCACGCAGTGGCCGCTCGGTCCGGAAGCGTTCACTGGGTGAACGTATACTCGGCCGATGCCGGACGACTCGAAACCCCAGCTGGTGGCGCGCGCGGCGGCCATCCTGCGGGCGATCGCCGCGCTGGAGCCCGAGGGCGGTTCCACCGCGGGCATCGCGCGCGCGGCCGGGCTGGCCCGGCCCACCACGCACCGGGTGCTGTCCGCGCTGGCCGAACAGGGCCTGGTCGACCGCGACAAGCGCTCGGCCCGCTGGACCCTGGGCCCGGAGCTCTACCTGCTGGGCACGCTGGCCGCCGCCCGCTACGACATCACCGATCAGGCCGGTGGCGTGCTGCGCCGGCTGGCCCGCGACACCGGCGAGAGCGCCTTCCTCTCCGCCCGCCGCGGCGACGAAACTGTCTGTCTCGCAGCCGAAGAGGGCACTTTTCCGCTGCGCTCGCACGTCCTGCACATCGGTATCCGATTCCCGCTCGGCGTCGCCTCCGCGGGCCTGGCGATCCTGGCGCACCTGCCCGACCGCGAGGTCGACGAGTACCTGACCCGCTCCGACCTCACCGGCGCCTGGGGGCCCGCGCACGGCACCGCGGCGCTGCGAGCCCGGCTCGCCGAGGTCCTCCGCGACGGTTACGCCACGAACCCCGGACTGATCGTGGAGGGTAGCTGGGGAATGGCCGCCGCCGTCTTCGACCGCCGCGACGAACCGGCCTGGGCCCTCAGCCTCACCGGCGTCGAAACCCGTTTCGGCGACGTCCGCCGAAGGCAGCTCGGCGAATTGCTCTTGCAGAGCGCGCACGATCTCGGACAGTCACTGCGCTGACGAACATTTCGCCGGGGCCGTGGTGAGCATTCGGCGGCGAGTCGTGGTGAGCACCTGCCGGAATGGGCAGGGTCGCTGCGGGTAACCGACTGCGCGGCATCGCAGGACAACCGGCGCGGGACGCAATGGGCACTCGGCGACGGCAACCGGCGCGGGCCGCATGGGCATCCGGCAGTGGGTGATGAGGTCAACTGGCGGCGAGCCGTCACGGGCAACTGTCGGTTTATCGCGGCAGGCAACCGGAGACGGGGCCGCAGTGGGCAACCGATCGTGCGTCGCCGTGGTACCCGGCGGCGCGGCGCGGCACATATCCGGCGCCGCGCCGCCGCATACTTTCCTGCGATAGGTTGACGGCTGATCGAGGGAGGAGGCGGCCGTGACGGCGGTGGCAGGTTCCGAAGGCGCCGGGGGCGCCGAGCCGGGATTCGATCCGGGTGATCGCTGGGTGCCGGTCGACCGGCGCTGGCTCGGCCTGGACCGCGCGACGCTGTTACCGGCCCTGATCGTGCTCGGGCTGGCGATCCTGATGGGCTCGATCCTGCCGGCGATCGATGCGGCCGTGCCCTACCACGACACCGCCGCCGCCGGGGACATCATGCAACTCGACGGCGGGATCACCTTCACTCCGGCGCCCGGCTGGGGCATCACCGACGGAGTCCGCGCGGGCGCCGATCAGGTGACGAAGGCGTACCCGCCGACCGCGAAACTGGTCGACGGCCCGATCCGGTTCTCCGTCTACACCGCGCCCTTCGCCGGGAACGCGGTCGACCTGCTGCGGCAGATCGAGCGCACCGACGCCCTGCTCAACGGCGATTCGGCGATCACCGGCGACCCGGCGGTGATCACCAACCAGGACGGTGCCAAGGGTTTGCTGGCCCGCTTCACCCGGGGCGGTTCGGACGGCGTGATCGCCGCATTCGTCCTCGACGGCCGCGGCGTGCAGGCCGTCGCACTCGGCCCGACCGGGCTCACCCCCGCGCAGACCCAGGACATCGCCGAGATGATCGTCAGCATCGGCCGGACCCGGGAGGCCGTGTGACCGCCCCGGCGTTCGACCAGCTCGAGGCCGACCGCCGGGCCACCATCGCCGATTCCGGCTGGGGCCGGTCGTTCACCCTGTGGCAGCCGCGCAACCTGGCCTTCTGGGTCTATCTGGCGCTGGTCACGAGCGGGATGTGGGCCTGGGTGTCGATGATCAGCGGCCGGTACGCCGCCTACGGTCACGCCATCGTGATCGCGGTCGAACTGTTCGCGATCTACGGGGCGATCTTCTGGTGGTTCACGCACAGCATCGACCGCTACGCGCGGCAGCCGATCGGCGCGCTGGTCGCGGCCTTCCTCTGGGGCGGGTTCGGCGCCACCTGGCAACTGGCCGCCACCGCCAACACCGCCCTGCTCACGTTGTACGCCAAGGCATTCGGACAGGCGTGGGCCCTGGACTGGGGCGCCGGGCTGTCCGCCCCGTTCACCGAGGAGATCGCCAAGGGCGCGGGCCTGCTGCTGCTGATCGCGCTGGGTCCGCGGCTGGTCCGCACCGCCTTCGACGGCTTCATCCTGGGCGCCTTCATCGGCCTCGGCTTCCAGATCCTGGAGGACATCGCGTACGCGGTGAACGCCGCGGCCTCGCAATTCGGCGCCAACCAGATCGGCGCGGAACTGCCGACGATCTGGCTGCGCGTGATCTTCGGCGTCGCCGCGCACACCCTCTACAGCGCGGTGTTCGGCGCCGGCCTGATCTACCTGATCGGCCGCCCCGCCGAACCGCGCCGCGTGCTGCGCGGCCTGGCCCTGATCGCCGCCGCGATGCTGTTGCACGGCGTCTGGGACGACCTGTCCGCGCTGGTCCACGGCCGGGCCGGACTGCTGTTCCTGGCCTGGATCGTGGTACCCGCCGCCGCGCTGGTGCTGGCGGTGAACGTCTTCGGTGCCACCGTCCGCCGGGAACGCGAATTCCTCGGCCGCATCCTCGCTCCCGAGGTGGCGACCGGTGTCGTACTGCCGCGGGAACTCGCCGCCATGTGCGGAGACCGCAAGGAGCGCAAGGCCTTCCGCAAATCGCTGCCGGACCGCCGGATCCGCCGGACGGCCGGCCACGTGCTCGACGCCGCCGCCGACCTCGCCGACACACTGGCTACCGCGCACGGAATCTCCACGCCCGCAGTGCAATTCGCCCGGAGTGAGGTCACCAGGATCCGCTCCGGACGGCCCCCGCGCTCCCGCGACGCCGACCCCGCGGGATAGCGGAGCTGCGCGCACCCTTCCGTCCGGCGAACTGACCGTGATGCGGAAACACTGTTCGTCTCAGCCACCCCAGCGCCCGGCGGCCGCGGCGCGCTCGATTCCGGTCGCGGCACCCGCCTCGCGTTCGCGCAGCAGGTCACCGGCGAAGGTGTAGGGCGCCGCCTTCGCCGGATTCCCGCGCGCCTGTTCGACCACCGCGTCCACGAGCGAATTCGCCATCGCCAGCCGCGGATACGCGGTGTGGATCGCGATCGCCTGCTCCTCGCTGATCACCGTGGAGCCGCGCCCGAAGTCGATGCCGACCCCGGAACGGGTGAGGAAGGCCAGCGGCCCGCGCCGTTCGGCGATTCCCCCCGAGGTGTGCAGCGCGATGGCCTCCCAGATCAGCGCGCGTTCCGCCGCCGGCACGCCGAGCGGCGCGAGGATCGCGTCCGCGGCGTCGGCCCCGTCGACCTCGAACCGCTGATCCCCGTTGCCGCGCGCGGTCAGCCCGATGTCGTGCAGCACGCACGCCGCGAACAGCGTGCGCTCCGCCACGATCAGCCCCTCGTCGCGCGCCAGCAACCGGGCGAACAGATAACTGCGGATGCTGTGGTTCGCGATGGACACCGACTCCTCCGCCCGCACGATCTCCAGCACGGGTGCGACGATCGGATCATCGGGCAGCTGCAACACCTCTGCGGTCATGAGCCGATCGTCGCGGATCACCGGCCCGCGGACCAGCACCGGACCGGACGAAATTCGTCAGGATCCGGCCGCCGCGGTACCGGCGTCAGCTCCCGAGCATCGTGCGCATCCGATCGATCTCACTCTGCTGCGCCGCGATGATGGACTGCGCCAGCGCCTTCGCGTCGCCGTTGTCCCCGTGCGCGAGTTCGTCGTTCGCCATGGTGATCGCCCCGCTGTGGTGATCGATCATCATCTGCAGCCAGGCCCGATCGAACTCCGCCCCCGACAACGTGCGCAGCCGGTCCATGTCGGCGTCGGGCATCATGCCCGGCGTGGTCGCCATGCCCGGCATGTCCGGCATCGAGTGGTCGCCGGTGGCCGGCGCCGGCTTGCCGAAACTGCGCAGCAACTCGCTCATCCGCTCCATCTCGGGCGCCTGCGCGTCCCGGATCGCCGCGGCCAGTGCCACCACCTGCTGATCCCGCGACCGCGACGGCACCAGCTCCGCCATCGCGACGGCCTGGGCGTGGTGCGGATACATCATCTGCAGAAACGACACGTCGGCGTCGTCGAAATCGGTCCGCATCGCGGTGGACATCGTCGTCCCCGGCGAATGCGCGGACGTCGAATCACCACATCCCGCGGTGAACAGGACGAGGCCGGAGGCGGTGAGGAGAAAAAGGGTACGGGTACCGAACATGACAACTCTCCTGGTGAATTGTGAGAAGGGAAGACAGGACGAAATCGCCACCACCGTGCGGCGGCGGCGACGAAGATCCGTCAGATCCGCAGAATCGACAATTCGGCCAACGAGGGCATCGTCCAGGGCGGCGGCCGCCCTCGATGGTTGGGTACGAGCCCGCCGAGAATCGGAGCCGGCCGGTCCGCTCCGGCCTCTTCCCGGACGCCCGGCACCGGCCCGATATCCGGCACGGACCGCGACAGCACGAACGTGCACGCGTGCACGGCCCCGTGCGCCGGCCCGCTCACCGGGTGCACCGCGACCTCGGACGCGGCGGCGACCATCCGGCCGGACATCCCGTCGTGCGTCTCGCCGCCGACGCAGAACACCCCGGCGTGCATGGCCGCGATACCGAAAACGAGCAGCAGCAATCCGAGCACCCGGACCGACCGGGTCATCCGCGACTGCCGCTGCTCGACCACGCCGCCATCCTACAAACCCGTTTCGCCCGAAACCGCCCCCGCGAACACGTTTCGCAAACGGCCGCCGATCCGATGATTCCGATGAACACCCCACTGCACCCCTGCGCAGGGAGGACCCCGGTGCGCACCACCACCCCCGCCACCTACCGCGACCAACCGGAATGGCGGGCCCTGCAACAGTTCCTGCCCACCCGCCTGCACCTGACCGACGAGACGGCCCCCGCCGAGGAGTTCTGGCCCTGGCGGGGCAACGAGATCCACCTGGACCGGTACCCGGCGCCCGCCGCCCCCGCGAAGATCCTCCTCCACCACGGCGTCGGCACCAACGGCCGCCAGCTGACCCTGATCCTCGGCGCCCCCCTCGCCCGCCGCGGCTTCGAAACCGTCGCCCTGGACAACCTCGGCTACGGCCTGACCCGGCTGCGCCCCGGCTACACCCCCACCTACGACGACTGGGTCGATCTGGTGGTCGACTACCTCGCCCACGAACGAACCCGCGACAACCGCCCGATCATCCTCTACGGCCTCAGCGCGGGCGGAATGCTCGCCTACCACGTCGCCGCGAAGGCCCCCGCCGACACCCTGCGCGGCATCGTCGGCATGACCTTCCTGGACCAGCGCATCCAGCGGGTCCGCGACGAAACCGCCCACGATCTCCTGAACGCCCGCGTCGGCGCACCCCTCCTGCGCCTGCTCGCTCCCACCCCCGCCGGCCGGGTCCGCTACCCGATGACCCTGGCCGCCAAGATGTCCGCCCTCGTGAACGACCCGGCCGCCCTTCGCGCCATGACCACCGACCCCACCTCGGCCGGCAACCGAGTCGCGATCCGCTTCCTGAGCAGCTACCTGAACTACACCCCCGCCGTGGAACCGGAGGACTTCACCGCCTGCCCGATCCTGCTGACCCAGCCCGCCCGGGACCGCTGGTCCCCGCCACACCTGGCCGATGTGTTCCTGTCCCGGATCACCCGGGTCCTCGTGGAACGCGTGTTACTCCAGAACGCCGGGCACTATCCGATCGAGGAGCCCGGCCTTCGGCAACTGGAGGATTCGGTAGCGAATTTCGCCGGCGCTCGGATCAGAAATTGACCCGCCCACACGGGCAGAGGGCGGGTTTGCCGCCGACGAAGGTGATGCCGGGCAGGAAGTCGACCACCCGCCCGATGGTCTTCGTCACCGGTGACACCCGCCGGGTCGCCGCCGCACGCCCGGACATATGCCTCAGCCGTCTCCCAAGTCGGGATGTGATATCCACCGGCCGCCTCGGCGAGCGCAGTGCGTGATCGGCCCGAGATGCGGGCCATCTGACGGCCATGTTAACCGACGGCCTCCGCCGTTCGCCGACGGAAAGCGCCGGCCCCGGCGCTTACCTGCTCCTCCCAGCAGACCGGCAACGGTTCACCCTCGTATTCGAACATCCAGCCGAACGGCAGCAGATGAACCTGCTCGCCGTGCTCCTCGAGCCGCTCGGCGATCTCCGCGACGAGCCCGAACCCGTCGCGGAACCGCGTACCGTCCGACGGCGCCGCGCACGACCCGGTGACGAGCAGATATCCGGTGTCGCCCGCGAGATCCCGGACCCTCCGGGCCGCCGCCGCGGCCAGGCGCCGATCATCGTCCTCGGCCACGATGTGGACCAGGACGCAATCGAAGAACGTTCGTGGCGCCCCGACGGTGGCCCGGTCCAGCGCGACGGCCTCCGGCCCCGGCACAGTCGGCATGTATTCCAAACGGCGCCAAGCACTTCCGAAAATCTTCATCGCGTCTCCGCCGGCTGCCCGGCCGCGGCCGGCCGGGGGCGTGGGGCCCGGCCGCGAAATCGGCCGTACGTCTCGACGAGGTCCCGCATCCAAGGGGTATCGGTGCCGAACAGCGGGCTCAGGGTGACCGGCTCGATCATTTCCGGCTGTTGTCCGGCCTCGTCGTAACAAACGAATATCCTGCGCATCGTCACTCCCGTGATTCAGACTCCCGTGCGTGCCCGAGTCCGCCGGTCGGACCGGTATTCGCCCGGTTGTTCGCGACCGTAATCGCACGCCGGGGCGGCCGTTTGCTCGCCGGCGCAGACCGCTTTCCGCCGCGCGCACGCTCCGTCGGCGGCCCCTGCCGGGATCAGCCGCGCTCGCCGCGTGCCGTGTCGAAGGCGGCGGAGCGCAGATCGCTGGGGGTCGTGTCGAACCGCTGCCGGAAGGCGGTGCTGAAGGCGCTGATGGAGCCGAAGCCCAGGTCGAGAGCGATGTCGGTGATGCTCTGGTGACGGTAGGCGGGATGCCGCAGCCGGTCGGCGGCGAGTCGCAGGCGATGTTCGCGGATGAGTTCCCGCGGCGTCGTGCCGGCCTGCTGAAGGGCGAGTTGAACCTGACGGACCGACCAGCCCAGCGCCCGGGCGACGGTCGCGCCGGTGAGGCCGGGGTCGCCCGCATGGGTGGCGATGTACCCGCGGACCGAGGCCTCGACCTCGCGCAGCCCGGTCGGAGTGTCCGGCGGTGCGCTGAGAATCAGCAGACACACCAGGTCGACGAGGTGGTCCGCGACCGCATCGAACTGAGTGGTGGTGAGCCCGGCGTGTTCGTCGTGCAGGCTCGCGGCCAGACCGCCGACCACTCGGCCGAGGCCGGTGCCGAAATCCAGCGGCTGGGCCGGCACAGCGACCCGGTTGAGCCGATTCCGCACCTCGCGGCGGGGAATGGTCAGGATCAGCCCGCTGGTATCCCGGCTCATCGACAGGCCGAACGGCTGATCCAAGGTGACCAGGAAGGCGGTACCCGGCAGGAGTATGCCCTGCTCGTCGTCCTGTTCCAGCCCGAATCGGCCGGTGGTCGGAACGAGCAGCCGGTAGTCGTCGTCCGGATCGGTACGGATCTGGCGCGCCGTGCGCCGGTAGGTCACGGCGTCGGATTCCCAGCCGACGAGTTGATAGGCGCGGCTACGGCGAACCCGGGTCAGGCCGTGGAAATTCTCGCGGTCCGGGAATTCGTAATGCAACCGGCCGTGATACGAGTCGATCAGCTCCGTCCAGTAGTCCGCGCGCTCGCGCTGACCGACCGCGGCGGTCGTGGCCGATTCGGTGATCGGATGAGTCACCATGGTGTCCCGTTTCACTGGACGACCCGGACGCGTGTTGCCCGGATCGGCATGTGTCCACGATAGAGCGCTTCCGGGCCGACCGGGCGGCCGGTATCGCGGTGCTGCCGGACCGGTGGTGCGAGGGTGGCGAGGTACCGGCCGGAGCAGCGCCGACTCCTCCGGTGCGCGCCGCAGTGCCGGTCCCAGGCGCAGCCGAGCAGCCGGTGCGGGAGCCGCGGTGCCCGGTGTGCGTGCCGCGGCGCCGTTCTCCGGCGTGGCGTTGCCTGGTCCGTGCCGGGCGCGCTGCGGCGACGCCGGGCACTCTCGGTCGCTGTTGCGGCGGGTGGCGACGCGGCACCGTCGGTCATCCGTTCGGCGTGCCCGCTCCGGACGGCCCTGCGTGCTCGCGCCTGCGGGTGACAACCGCATCTTCACGAAACAGTCACGCGGGCAACCACTTCGGCCATAGTGCGGCGGAAGGAACCGGGGGAGAAGGATTCCGCGTGCTTCCGGATCACCGCCGGATCGTAGGAGGCCGGATCGAAATCGCGCATGGCGCGGGCGAATTCGGTGACGACCGCGGTGTCGTCGCCGAATTCGACGTGTTCGCCGCTGATTCCGGGCAGCACGGTGTCCACCGCGCCGCCGGCGCCGACCGCGAGTACCGGTGTGCCGCAGGCCATCGCCTCCACCGGGACGATGCCGAAATCCTCGACGCCGGGCATGAGCAGGGCGCGGCAGCGGCGGTACATGTCGAGCAGGACCTCGTCGGGCGCCGCGCCGAGGAAGGTGGTCTCCGGGCCCGCGACGGATTCGAGCTGGGTGCGGAAACGTCCCTCGCCCAGCACGATCAGGCGGCATCCCGCCAGTTGCGCGGCGCGGATCGCGAGGTCGGCGCGCTTGTAGGGGACCAGGCGGCCGGCGATCAGGAAGAAGTCCTCGCGGGCCACCGTCGGGTCGGGGGCGAAGCGGTCGATGCGCACCGGCGGATGCACCACGGTGGACGGCAGACCCCACCAGTCCCGGACCCGACCGGCGACGGCCTGGGAATTGGCGACCACGTGCGCGAGTCGCGGTGCCGCGCGCAATTCGCCGTGGCGGGCGAGGCGGCCGAGTGCGGTGAGTGCCGCTCGTCCGGCGCGGCCACCCGCTTCGCGGGCGCGGAAGGCGGGGTCCCAGGCCCAGCGCGCCGGGCTGTGGACGTACGCGACGACCGGGGCGTCGGTGGCGAACACGGCCTGGGTGGCGAAGGCGTGGTGGCTGACCACGACGGTGTCGAATCGGTCCGCGAGCGGGAGCCGGCGCAGGGCGGCGGGCACCAGCGGCAGCAGCGGGGCGTGCGAACGCTGTCCGGTCAGTTCGTAGGCGCGGGTCAATCGGCTGGTGTGGAATGTCGTTGCCGGTTCGCCTTCCACCGGCGCGGCGGCGGTCCGGACCGAGTCGAGGCATTCGGCGGTGGTGAGCGGTGCGAACACCGGTGCGCCGGGCCAGGTCTTCATGAATTCCGCGACGACCGCTTCGGATCCGCCGTATTCGGTGAAACGTTCGTGGACGAGGGCGATGCGGGGCGGGGTCATCGGCGAGCCTTCGGTATCTGGTTCGGGACTTCAGAACGGCTGCGGCGCGGGAGCGATGTAGCGCGGCGCGGCCCGCGCGCGGAGGGCGGGGGCCACCGGACGACCGCGCAGCAACCCCTCGACGGAGCCCTGTTCCACTGCGCGCCGGTAGATTTCGGCGGCCGACCGGCACGCCTCGACGGTGTGGTCGATCGCCGCGTCGGTGTGCGCGGCGGAGGTGACGAAGGATTGGCCGAGCACGCCGCGCTCGAGCAGCTCCTGCAGGAACAGGGTCCGGAACGGTTGGGAGGGAAGACCCTCCGCATCGCGGGTCGCGAAGATGAGGCAGGACGGCCGGCCGAGCACCCGGAGGTGGCCGGCGATGCCGAGTTCCGCGGCGATCGCGTTGACGCCGTCGGCCAGCCGGCGACCGGCGCGTTCCATCCGGCCGACCGGGTCGCTCTCCGCGTAGGCCCGCACCACCGCGCGGAACGCGGCCAGCGAGCCGGTTTCCGGGCCGTGGGTCGTCGACAGCAGGAACACCCGATCCCGCTCGGTGCGCAGTCCGCCCAGCTCCATGAATTCCCGCCGCCCGGCCAGCGCCGAGATCGGGAATCCGTTGCCCATCGCCTTACCCCAGCAGGACAGGTCCGGGGTCACCCCGTACACCGCCTGCGCTCCGCCCGCCGACCAGCGGAAACCGGTGATCATCTCGTCGAACACCAGCAGGGCCCCGTACCGGTCGCACAGCGCCCGTACCCCGGCGAGATAGCCGGGCGCGGGCTCGGCGGTCGCCGTACCCGCCTCCATCACCACACAGGCGACCGAGTGCGAATCGAGCACGGCGGCAAGCGAATCCAGGTCGTTGTAGGGGAATCGCACGGTCGGCGGCGAGGCCGGGATGCCGGCGTTCATCGCGGTGGTGCCGATGAACCAGTCGTCGACGGAGAAGAACGGCTGATCGCAGATCGCGACCGTCTCACGGCCGGTGGCGGCGCGGGCCAGGCGCACCGCCGCGGTGGTGGCGTCGGAACCGTTCTTGGCGAACTTCACCATGTCCGCGCCGGGTACCAGACTCAGGAAGTCCTCGGCGGCAAGCATTTCCAGTTCGGTCGGCCGGGAGAAGTTGACCCCGTCGGCGATCGTGCGCGACACCGCCGCCACCACGGGCGCGTACCCGTGCCCGAGGGTGACCGACCGCAGTCCCATCCCGTATTCGACGTATTCGTTGCCGTCGCAATCCCAGACGTGACAACCGTTGCCGCGCACCAGAACCGGGGCCATGAATTCCGGATACTGATCCGCCCCGCGGGCATATGTGTGCGCGCCCCCCGGAACGAGTTCGTGCAGCCGGTCCTGGACGTAATTACTACGGTCGAAACTGCGCATCAGCCCCGCCCCCGCTCCGGCGCCGCCACGGTCAGCGCCCACAACATGTGATCGGCCCGTCGCCCGGCGGCGCCGAGATGATCGCGCAACCGCCCCTCCTCGAGCATGCCCGCCGCAGCGGCGACCTCGGCGAATTCGGTATCGGCGGAGTCGATCTCGGCCGCCACCCGATACAGGCCCAGCGAATCGACGGCATACGCCAGCACGGCTCGCAACGCGGCCGTGCGGATCTCGCGTCCGGCCCGGCCCGGATCGGCCCAAGCGGACAACCGCGCATTGCGATCGAACATGTCCAGATCGAACAACCGGTACTCACCCGCGTAGACCCCGCCGACCTCCAGCACCAGCACCAGACCACCGCCCGACCGCAATCCGCCTCGGCTCTCGAAGAACTCGCGCCACCACGCGACCCGCCTGCCGTGCGCAGATGGCCCGCTGGGCAGGCGATGCTCCGCGTGCGCCGACGGGTCGCCGTGAACAGGTGAATCGCCTCGGGGAAACGGCACGCTGCGCACGCTCTGCACGAGCGGCTCGCCATGCACGCGATCCGCACGGTGTGGGAACGAGTCACCATGGGTGAGCGGGTCGGGCATGGCCTGGGGGAGGGGGTCGCTGTGCAGGCGTTCCGCACTGTGCGGGAGGGAATCACCGTGTGTGAGTGGATCGCCGAGCGCGCCATGGGTGAGCGGGTCGCCATTCAGGCGATCCGCACTGTACGGGAGGGAGTCACTATGGGTGAGCGGGTCGCTGGGCTCGCTGTGGCTCAGTGGGTCACCGTGGGTCAGTGGATCACCTGGAAGGGGATGCTCGCGGTAAGCGAGCGGGTCACCGTCGGTGCGCGCGTTCCCCAGAAGAGGATAATCGTCGTGGCTGAGTGGGTCACCGTGGGTCAGTGGATCACCCGGACAAGGATGCGCACTGAGCTCGAGCGGGTCGCCGTGGCTGAGTGGGCCGCCGGGCCGAAGGTGCGCGCTGGGCGGGAGCGGGCCGATACCGTCGAGCGGCCCCCGGTGTACGTATGCCGCCGCGCGCGGGCCGCCGTCGGCGAAAGTGCGGCTGCGCAGGACGATTCTGGGCTGTCCGGGAACGCTCAACCGGACCGGACGATCGCCGCGCAGCAGCGTCGGGGTGCGCCGGATCCGCCACGCGGTGTGGCGCGCGGTCCGAACACCGACGAGTGCGGCCGTACCGAGCCGGTTCGTCCGGGGGTGCGCCTCGGCCGCCGGGAGCGTCACCTCGGCGCGCGAATCGTGCTGCCCCGCCGCGCTTGCGCCGCGCATCCGCCGGAGCTGACTGTCCACCAGCCCTTCCGGCGGCAGATCGGCCCGGGTCAACGACCACAATTCGTGATCGCTGCGAGTGCCACCCGCGTCGAAGTACCGCGCCAGCAACGCTTCCCGCACGAAACCGAGCCGGGTGGCGAACGCGAGCGCCGGACCGTTGTCGGGCGCTATCGGGGCGGCGATCCGTTCCAGCCCCAGCCTGTCGAAGCCGTGCGCGAGGACGAGCGCGGCGGCCACGCAGGAGAATCCGTGCCGCGCGAACCGGGAGTCGATCCAGATGCTCAGTTCCGCGGAACCGGCGCGGGTGTCGAGCCGGCACAGTTCGCACTGCCCGGCGAACCGGCCGTCGATCTCGATGATCCCCGAGAACTGCCGTCCCGCACGCACTTCCGCGCGTACGGCGACATACTCGTGGATCCACTCCCGCTCGGTGTGCCGCTGCGCCCAGTCGAGATCCGAACTGTGCCAGTACGGTTCGATGAGCTTCCGGTCACGCAGCCGGGCGGCCCGCCACGCCGCGTGGTCGGACGGCCGCGGCGACCGCACGACCACCTCGCAACCGCGTAATCGCACCGGGCCCAGCAGTATCCGCCCGCTCACA
This sequence comes from Nocardia aurantia, assembly GCF_009604425.1. Lineage (GTDB taxonomy): Bacteria > Actinomycetota > Actinomycetes > Mycobacteriales > Mycobacteriaceae > Nocardia > Nocardia aurantia. Next base: position 417,099 of record NZ_WEGI01000001.1, read on the forward strand.
ACCGCGGCCGGTCCTTGCCCAGCGGGGCGGTGTGCACCACGCCGTCGACGCCGACCGACAGCCGCCAGTAGCCTCCGGCGGGATCCTTCAGCACCACGCCACCCTCCGGCCGGTCGGACATCCATGCGCCGCTGGGCAATACCGCCGCCAGCGGCGCCCCGCTCGGATCCTGGATCTGGAAGATGTCGGTGTCCGGCGAGCCGGCCTGCAGCACGGTGGTGCCGACGAACCGGGTGGCGCGGGCGCGCCCGCGGGCCACCACGAACCAGCTCTCCGGGAAGACCCGCAGGTCGAGATCGTCGCGGTAGCCGGAGATCAGGTTGATCGCCGATCCTTCCGGGCAACCGGCGTGGTTGACCCGAATCTCGACGGGCAGGTTGTCGCCGTCCGGATCGAACTGCACATTCGCCAGATACGGCTGCCGGCAATGGATCAGGTCGAGGCATAGTGCGCGCGCGGCGACCTTGCAGTTCACCATCCCGAACTGTGCCGGTCCGCCGCTGTCGCTACCGATCGACAGCGCGGTGTCGGCGCCCTCGAACCACACGTTGGTCAGCCACCAGTCGTTCGCGGCGCCGTCCACGACGAGGTGCCGGTCGGTGGTCCGGGGATCGGCGTCGGAGACGAATTCCACGTTGGACAGCGCCAATCCGGCGTTGTGGTCGTTGCCGGTGCCCAGCACGCCGATCCGGTTGTTGGTGAATTTGCTGGAGGTGACGTAGTTCTGGATGCACGAGGTGACCAGACCCAGCCCGAAGTTGTTGATGTCGCAGTTGAGGAACGCGGTGCCACCGGTGTTCCCGTCGAGCACCACGCCGCGCTGGCCGGCGTAGCGGGGGAAGTTGCCGGACAGGTGATTTCCGCGCAGCACGACCGCGTCGAAGCTGCACCGGAAGGATCCGGTCAGCCACACCGCGGTCGAATTCGCCCCGGACAGATAGAAACCCAGGCGCTGGAACCGGACCCGCTGCCGGCCGCGCAGCGAGATCAGGGTGCCGTCACCGTCGTAGGTGACGGTGGTGGCGTCGGCCCCGTCGCCGAGAACGGTGGCGTAGTCGGGCAGATCGGGCCAGCGCGTCACCTTGTAGGTGCCCGCCGGCAGGTACAGCACCAGCGGCCGGTCACCGGCCGCGGCGGCCGCCGCGATGGCGGCGGTGTCGTCGGCCTTACCGTCGCCGACCGCCCCGAAGTCCCGGACGTTGCGCGCGGCGGGCGCGTCGGTGACGTGCGGGGAACGGAATCCGGGGCCCGGATCGGCGGCCGGGGTCGAGCACGCCGCCAGCGAACCGGCGGCCGCCGCGCCCAGCGTCACCGCCAGCAGCCGCCGGCGGTGTACCGACTCACTTGCCATCGGGAGCTCCGCCCGGCCGGGACAGCCAGTTGCGCTTGCGCTTGGGGTGGGTGTACACGACCACGCCGCTCAGACGCGGATCGTCGGGCCCGAACGCCGTGAGCGCGTCGGTGACCTGCGGGCTGGTGGTCCGGCCCAGCTCCACCACGCCGAGGGTGGTGTCGCAGTTGCGGGCCAGCGGGACGGCGTCGGCGGCCGCGGCGACCGGCGCGCACTCCAGCACGATGTGGTCGAATTCGCTGCGCAGCTTCGCCATGATGTCGGCGAATCGCCTGGACGCCAGCAGATCCGGGGTGTGCTTGTCGAGGGCGCCCACGGGCAGCACCCAGATCCCCGCTTCCTCCCAGGGGAGCACGGCGTCGTCGAGCGGGGTGGCCAGCCGCAGCAGTTCGCTCAGCCCGGTCGCCGATTGCAGCGTCAGGTGCACCGAACTGCCGTGCCCGGTGGTGTCGGCGTCGACCAGCACCACCCGCGCGCCGGCGTCGCCGAGGGACTGGGCCAGTCCGATCGCCACCTCGGGCCGCGACTGCGGGGACAGCGGGGCGAGCAGCACACTGCGGATCCGGCGGTCGTCGGTGAGCCGGGTGCGCAGCCGGCGCAACTCACCGGCGGCGGTCGGCTTGCCCTCCTCGACGTGGGCCAGCACCGGCACCGTCAGCAGCTTCGCCACCTCGTGCGAGGTGCGCAGCCGCCGGTCCAGTCGATGCCGGCCGATCGCGGCGAACAGCCCCAGCACCAGACCGGCGAGGACGCCGAGCACCAGGATGCGCTTGGACTGCGGGCCGCTCGGCGCGGACGGGACCTGCGCCTGGTCCACGACCGCGACCCGGGCCGCGGGCGCGGAGTCGGACTGGATGGTCTCGAGCTGGTCGACCAGAGCCCGGAACTGCGACATCACCTCGTTGGTCAGCTGCCGTGCGCCGTTGGCGGTCGAGGCGCGCACCGAGATCTCCACCAGGGTGGTGGCGGGCGGCGAGGACACGGTGATCGCGTTGCGCAACTCGGCGGTCGAGACATTCAGTGCGAGTTGATCTTTCACGTGCTGCGCCACGGTCTCGCTGGTGACCAGGTCGACGTAGGAGCGGACCCGCTGCTGGGCGGCCAGGCCGCCCTGGTAGGAGTCGTTGACCGACGTCCCGGTCGCCATCGTGATGTAGCAGGTGCTCGACGCCGTGTAGGTCACCGGCAGGGTCCGCAGGTAGGCGAAGGAGGCGCCCACACAGATCACGAATATCGTGGCGATGATCGGCCAGCGGCGCTTGGTCACATGCCAGAAATCGATCAAACCCATTGTCCTGCTCTCAATTGCGACGTGACGAGGGATGCGTTGGCGCGCTCCTCCAGGAGCGTGGCGATCGCCGGCGGCTCCCGTCGTCTCCGATACTCGCCGACCAGTAGATAGATGATCCAGACCAGCGCCATGGCCTGCAGGTACTTGCCGAGCGTTTCGAAGGCGCCCAGGAAACCGCGCTCGAACAACACCGGAACCTCGATCAGAGCCAGCCCGAGGACGGGCAGCGGAATGCGCGTATCGTACATGGCCCACGCCCAGACGAGCAGCACCGCGAACGTGAACAGCACATCCAGGGCGACACCGGGATACCCGCCCAGGACATAGCCCTCGTTGATATCGCCCTCGGCCAGCGACACCTCGATACCCGACATGTCCACCGACTGCCCGCGCACGTCGGCGGCCCATTCGGCGCCGGCCTGGAACTTCTCCGTGCCGAGCAACTGGGTGGGCAGCAGGGTCTCCGCGGCGTGCTCCATCGTCTCCTTCGGCGTCAGCCAGGAGCGGGGACCGGCGTAGTAGGCGTCGGTGGCCGCCTCCAGGCCGTCGAACCGGCGCAGCAGGCTCAGGAACGGCCGCACCGAGGTCGGGTAGCTCGAATCCGCCAGCGCGGATTGTGTTTTCGCCTCGTCGCTGGCCTTGAGCGATTGCAGCGCACCGAATCCGCCGACCGCGATCACCGTCATCGTCAGTACCGCGATGACCTTCCCGCGGGTCCAGTCCGTCATCGCGAACCGCACCGCGAGCGCGAGCGCGGCGCCCATGATCGGGGTCTTGGACTGCACGGCGGCCGTCCACAGCAGTTCGCCCGCGGTCAGTCCGCCGATGATCATCAGCATGCCGCGCAGGGTCGCGGGCCGCGAGTACACGAGCAGGCCGACAGCGCCGATGGTGCCCAGCACCGTGATCAGATTGAGGAACGGGTTGGGGCTCTCCAATTCGCCTGCGCGACCGGCGGTTCCGGTGGCGTAGGCGGCCAACCGGCCGAGCGTGCCGAGGATGTACAGGATGACCAGGGTCGACTTGAACTGCGGGTTGTCCGCGAGCCGGGCGAGCGCGCGGCCGCGCAGGAAGGACTGTCGTTCCACCGCGTCGCCCGGCACCGGACTGCGCCGGCCGCGCCGCCAGATCGTGTAGACCACAACCATTCCGGCGTACAGCCACGACCCGAACACCACCGGCCGCAGCACCGCCGCGATCCCGGGGTCGTAACCGAGCGCGACCAGTCGCGGGTCGGGCAGGTTGTCGCCGTACTGCGGTTGCGGCTGTACCCACAGCAGTACCGCCGGCACCGCGACGTAGGACAGCGCCCAGTACGCGCTCTGCGCGATCAGGAACACCCGGATCGGCCCGGTCAGCAGGAAACCGCAGATCACGAAGGTCACCAGGGCCCCGGCGACGAGGAGCACCTCGGTGGTGGCCCCCGTCATCGGGGGGCCTCCGTCCGGTGGCGGGGGTCAGGCGATCGCATCGATGATCTCGCGGGCGCGATCGACATAACGGTGGCCGCCGGAGACGATGCGCCGGTATCCGGCCTCGGCGACCTTCGCGGCCTGTCCGGGATGGCGGTCACATCGGTCGAGGATCTCGCGCAGTTCGGCGGTGCCGGAGAACAGGAAGCATTCGCTGTCCTCGGCGAGCAGCGCGGCGTGCTCGTCGGTCCGCTCGCCGACGAAAAGCCCACCGGCGGCGGGTATCTCGAAGCTGCGGCAGGTGTGGGTGTCGCGGTTGGCGGAGTTGAGCAGCACCAGGTTGGCGGTGACCGCGGCGACCGCGACCGAGAAGTGCTCGCCGTAGACCGGTCCGCGCACCGCGGCCCCGGCCCGCACCAGCGCGGGTTCGCGCCGCCAGCCCGGCCCGTAGACCGCCAGCCGCGACCGGTGCTCCCGGGCCAGATCCACCAGCAGTCCGGTGCGGTCGGGCCGGCGCGCGCCGATGAAACCGGCCAGGAACCGATCGCCGCCGCGGCGCGCGCAGGGCCGGTGCCAGGCCGGATCGTAGGCGCTGGCGACGAACGTCACCGCCCGCGCGCCGCGCTCACGCAGCTCGGAGACGTTGTGCCGCTTGGTCGTCACGATCAGATCCCAGGCCGCCTCGTGCGCGAGGTAGGCGGGGCTGGTGTTCTCCGGATTCGACACGTCGTCGGGACTGTAGTGGATGCGCACCCGGGCCGGCACCGACAGCAACCGCTGCTGGTCGAGATGGACGCCCTTGAAGACGAACAGCACGTCCGGCGTGAAATCCGCTGCCAGCCGGTCGATCTCGTCGTGTACCGCCATGATGTCCCAGCCGGCCCGGCGGCGGGCCAGCTTCGAGTAGATCCACGGCGGCGAGAACCGTTGCGGCAGTGTCACCTTCGTCGAGTCGACGACCACCACCTCGTGCCCGGCCTCGCGGAAACCGTCGGCGAGCGAGCGGGCGTTGCTGCCCACCCAATCGTCGCCGATGTACAGAATTCTCACGACGCCTCCACCTCGTAGACCGCGGCCGGTTCGGCCGCGAGCCGGGTCCGCTGCCCCGCGCGCTCGCGGACCAGCATCCACCGCACGCGGGCGATGTACCAGAGCATCACGGTGAATTCGGCCGCCACCGTACCGTGCACCAGTGTCCACACCGAATGGGTGTGCAGGGCGAGCATCAGCCCACCGGCCGCGACGCAGGTGCCGATGACCGCACCGATCAACACCCCGGCCGTGTCCTCCCGGACCGGCAGGATCGCGGTGGTGACGAACGAGGTGACCGTGGTGGCCGGCAGGATGCACGCCTCGACCCGCAACAGCGGTATCGCGCGGGTGAACTCGTCACCGAACATCACGTGGATCAGCACGGGCGCCAGGGCCCACACGCTGACCACGCCCAGCACCGCGATCACCACGCAGCCCAGCAGCGATCGGATCGAGGTGCGCCAGAACGATTCCTGCGCGCTGCGGTGCGCCATCCGGGGTAGCAACGCGAAACCGATGGGATCCAGCAAGGATTGGATGGCCCGCACCAGCCGGTCGCCGGCGGAGTAGAGGCCCAGCGAAACCGGGTCCAGCACCACGGAATACACCGCGGCGGCGCCCTGCCCGTAACTGGTGACCAGCGCCCGCGAGACCAGCACCGGCATCCCGATGCGCAGCACCTCCCGCAGCCGATGCGGCCGGCCCGGCATCCCGAACTTGCGCAGGGAATCCGACCAGGTCAGGATCACGGTCAGCACCGAGGAACCGAGCAGGCACAGCATCGCCACGGTGGCCGTGGGGAAACGCGGCAGCAGCAGCAACAGCAGAATCGGATAGACGAGGCGGCCGGAGCTCTGATAGAGCGTCGACGCGCCGAACCGGCCCTGGCCGATGAGCAACCAGTCCTCGGAGACGGACCAGAACCCGCCGGCGAACAGGCCCAGCAGAATCATGTGCAGTTTGTCCGGCGCGCCGGTGGCGAGGCCGATCAGCAGCGCCGCGCCGATCGTGCCCAGGATCGTCACCCGGACGGCGAGGTAGGTGCCGCGCAACCGGTCGATGTCGGGCCGCGCCTCGGGCCGATCGTGGTCGTGCACCTTCGCGGCGAGGAACGAGGTGATCCCCAGATCGACCACCAGCGAGCCGATGAAGTACGCCGACATGCCGATGGCGAGCAGCCCGAGACCGCTCGGGCCGAGCAACCGGGAGATCAGCGGCAGGGTGACGACCGTGATGAGGTACTGACCGTACTTGCCGAAGCTGACGAAGCCGATATCGCGCAGCACCGCCGCGACACCGTGGCCGCCACGCCGCCGCCCGGCCGGCTCGGCCGTGGCGTCCGGGGTGGCCCTGCCGAGCACCGGGATCTCGACCGTCGGGGGATCGACAACCGGGATTTCGACCGTCGGAGCCTCGGATGACCAGGTGTGGAATTCAGCCATGCCGCAGCCACTTCCGCCGCCCCGCCACCTCGGTGAGGAACCCGGCCACCACCCGGGCCGATTCGGTGATGCCGAAATGCCGGGCCCGGACACGGGCGGCGGTGGCGAGCCGGTCCCGTAGCGCCGGATCGCCGAGTAGCCGATCGAGGGCCGCGGTCAGCTGCGCCTCGTCACCGGCGTCCACCAGCAGCCCGCTGACCTCCGGCTCTACGATCTCGGTGGGGCCGCCGGGCCGGGTCGCGACGACCGCGCACCCGGCGCGCATCCCCTCGGCCACGACCTGCCCGAACGGCTCCGGCAGCACCGAGCAGTGCACGAGCACGTCCACGTCCCGCAGGATCGTGTCCGGGTCGTCGACATGGCCGGTGAAGGTGACCGGCAGCGCGAGTTCGGCGGCGAGCCGCTCGAGCCCGGCGCGGTACGGTTCCTCGTCGAAGAAGGTGCCACCCACCAGAAGGACTTGTCGCGGAGTGTATTTCGCGGCCGCGAGCGCGCGCAGGAACACGTCCTGCCCCTTCCACGGCGCCAGCCGCCCGACGACCGCGACGACCGCGTCCTCGGGCTCGCGCTGCGGCGGCCGGGGCGTCTCCGGCGCGGGCTCCAGCCCCGGATAGGCGACGATCGCGGGCCACCGCCAGGTGAACAGCGTGCGCAGTGTGCCCCGGCTGTTGGCGATGCAGCCCTGCGCGGCGACCCGGCCCAGCACCCGGATGACCGGCGCCAGCGCGCGGCCGAAATACTGCGCGGTGATCCGGTCGTGCACCTGCCAGACCAGCGGAATTCCGGCGCGCCGGGCCGCTACCGCGCCCATCAGCAGGGTCTTGGTGCTCCCGGCCACCAGCACCGTGGCCCCGAGCTCGCGGGCGGTCGCGCCGAGCGCCCAGCCCACCCGCAGCAGCCCGGCGGCACCGGCGAGCAGCCGCCGCGGATCGGCCGCACCGGCGATGGTCATCGATCGGCTGTCGAAAGTGTTTGCCAGCAAACGGGTTTCGATGCCGCGCTCCCGGGTGCGGTCCAGCATCGGCCCGTCGGCGGTGTAGACGACGGCGGTGTCCAGATGCGGCCGCAGCGCCGAAACCAGCCGCAGCATGGCCAGTTCGGCGCCGGAGGGGGCGGCGGTGTGCGCCAGGAAGACGGCCCTCATGTGCCGACCAGGTCGCGATAGAGGTCCAGATGCCGGTCCGTGGCCGCGGTCCAGGAGAACTTTTCGGCGTGCGCCCGGCAGCGGGCCGGGCCGGGCCGGTCGCCGTCGAGGGCGGTGCTCAGCCGGGCCGCCAGCGCTTCCCGGTCGCCGACCGGGACGATCAGCGAATCATCCAGTCCGCGTACGGCATCCGGCAGCCCGCCGCAGTCGGTGACCACCGGCGCCCGCCCGGCCGCGAGGGCCGCGAGCGTGACGAGCCCGAAACCCTCGAGGTCCAGCGACGGCACCACCGCCACCGTGGCCCGGGTATAGAGCTCGTCGAGCCGGTCGTCGTCGACGAATCCGGTGAACTCGATCGAGGGGAGAGGCGCCGCGCGCTCGCGCAGTTCGGCAGCGATCGTGCCGGTTCCGACGATGATCAGCCGCGCCTCGGGATGCCGGTCGAGCACGGCGGGCCAGCAATCGATGAGGACGTCGATGCCCATGCGGCGCTCCAACCGGCGCACACACAGGACCGTGGGTGGTGAATCCGCCGGGGACGAAGCGGGTTCGGGGCTCGCGGGCACGTCCACGCCGGGCGGAATGATCGCGATGCGATGCGACGGTATCCGGTAGTCGTTGACGAGCACATCGTGAAAATACCGGGACAACACGACGAACCGGTCGGCGCGGGTGTACCGCAGCCGCTCCAGCGCGTATTTGGCGCGGACCGCGCCGGAGCCCTCGCCGGCCAGCCGGCTCTCGGCGGCCCACGGTCCGTGGAAGTGCACGACCGTCGGCTGGTTGCGCAGCCGCCCGGCGCCCACCGGTCCGTAGAGGCCGAAATGCCGGTCCAGCACGGTGTCCGGGCCCAGATCGCGCCGATCCAAAAAGGCGGTTCGCGCGCGGTGCAGCGTGCCGCCGCCGACCGGACCCCAGGACCGCCCGCCCTCGGGCGCCGGCCCGAAGGCGGCGGCGCTCACCACGACATCCGGCCGGCGGGCCAGCGCGCCGTACAGGTCGGTGAAGTACCGGTTCAGACCGCCGGGGACGGCGGCGAACCACTCGGACCCGGTCATGTGCACCCGAACCGGTGCCGTATTCGCCATCAGTAGGCGCCCTCGCCGCGCAGCACCGCGCCGAGGGTCCGGGAGACCAGCAGCAGATCCAGCACCATCGACCAGTTCTCCACGTAGGACAGGTCCAGGTTCATCGAGTCCTCGGGCGACAGATTCGACCGCCCGCTGACCTGCCACAACCCGGTCAGGCCCGGCTTGACCAGCAGCCGCCGCCACATGACCCCGTCGTACGAGTCGACCTCGCGGCGCACCTGCGGCCGCGGCCCGACCACGCTCATCTCACCGCGCAGCACATTGAAGAACTGCGGCAGTTCGTCGAGGGAGTACTTGCGGATCACCTTGCCGACCGGCGTGACCCGCGGGTCGTCCTTCATCTTGAAGAACACCGTATTACCGCCCTGAGCGGCGATGAGCGCGTCGACGTGACGGTCCGCGTCGACGTACATGCTGCGGAACTTGATCATCGGGAACGGCCGGCCGTTGCGGCCGATCCGTTCGGACAGGTAGAACACCGGCCCGGTGCTGGTGACCTTCACCGCGATCGCGATCGCCAGCAGCACCGGGGACAGCATCGTCACCGCGAGCAGCGCGAAGCAGATGTCGAACAGCGCCTTGCGATTCGAGCGCGCGCGGTCGTACTGCGGCTTGCCCACGTGCAGCATCGGCATGCTGGCGACGAGTTGATGGGTGAGCCGGGTGCCGGAGATGTCGACCAGGCCGGGCGCGACGATCAGCTCCACCCCGATCTGGTCCAGTTCCCAGGCCATGTGCCGGAAGTCGGCCGGGCCCAGGTCGTCGGTAGCGGTGATCGCGACCGTGTCCGCCTGGGTGTAGCGCACCGCCGCGAGGACCGAACGGTCGTCGCCCACAACGGGAATCGTGCGATCGCCGACGGCGATGCCGACCAGGCCGATGTCCGGCGTGCACATCCCGACCACCTGGTACCCGGACCCGGGGTCGCGGGAGAACGCGGCGATCATCGCCGACGCCGCGTCCCGGCTGCCCACCACCAGCACCCGGATCCCGCAGTCCCCGACCAGCCGCCGTTTGGTCAGCCAGTGCCGCCACCACCAGCGCTGCGCGGTCAGGCCCACCAGGCCGAGCGGCAGCGCGATGGCGAGATAGCCACGGGCGATGTCGAGATGGAACACCAGCGACAGGATGGCGATCAGCCCGAACAGGGTCATCGTGGCGGACAGCAGCCGCCGGTACTCCTCGGGGCTGCCGAAGATCCGCGGCGACCGGGTGCCCGCGCCGCTGAGGCAGACCACCCACACCAGCCCGAGCAACGCCGACACCACCGTGTACCGCACCTCGAGCGGGAGGGTGGCCGCGAGCGGCGGATTGGCCGTGCCGCCGAACCGCATGACGTGCGCCACACCCACCGCCGTCACGATCACCACCAGATCGCCGATGCGCAGCCAGCGTTCATATTCGCGTTGCCAGCGTTCACGCTCGGAACGCGGCGGTACGACGACCCGCGCATTGGCGCGAGCCCTGGGCTCGAAACGCATGAATAAACAAACCTCCCCCATGGCGGAACGCGGCTCCGATCCGGGACCGGTCCACCCGACAAGGGATTCACACCACAAAGACTGACGAGTTACGCGGCATTTTCGGTGCCGGGAGAGAAATGTACCGAACGGCGGCCCGAAGCGCATGTCGGGATGTCCGCCGGGATAACCCATTCCGGGATCCGCGCGCACAGATAAGACCGACTGACCGGTCAATCCCCTAATGATCCCCTAAGCGCCCCCGGGTCGGGCATTCCGTGCCGACGTTTCGGGCGTTTGTCCGCTGTGTACCAGCTTAGACGGGACCGGAACGCAAGAGCTGTTCCCGAAACTTTATGAACTCTTGTCCGAAAAGATGCCGAGTTCTGAAGTGGCTCCGCGCCGGAATGTACCCGGCGGCCGTCGCGCGAAACATGAATCCGTGTTGTAGTGTGGGCCGGCGGGAACGGGCGGTCATTGCTTTGTCCCGGGCCGCTGCCGAGGTGGTAAAGATCAGAGGGAACTGCTCGTGCGTTGTCGCTTGTGCCATTCCGGTCACTTGACCAGTGTGCTCGATCTGGGCGCGACGCCGCCGTGCGAGAAATTCCTCACCGAGGCCGAGCTGGATCTTCCGGAGACGACCTATCCGCTGCACCTGCGCCTCTGCGAGAATTGCCTCCTGCTGCAGATCCCGGCCCTGATAACACCTGCGGACACCTTTGTCGAATACGCTTATTACTCTTCGTTTTCCGACAGCTGGGTCCGGCACGCGCGGACGTTCGTCCAGCAGGCGATCGCCGATCTGAGCCTGGGCCCGGACTCGCTGCTGGTGGAGGTGGCCAGCAACGACGGGTACCTGTTGCAGCACGCGGTCGCCGCGGGCATCCCCTGTCTGGGTATCGAACCCTCGCACAACGTCGGCGCCGCCGCCCGCGAGAAGGGCGTGCCGACGGTCACCGCGTTCCTCGACGAGGACACCGCCACACGGATCCGGGACGCGCACGGCCCCGCGGATCTGGTGGTGGCCAACAACGTCTACGCGCACGTACCCGACCTGCTCGGCTTCACCCGCGCCCTGCGCGGGCTGCTCGCCGACGACGGCTGGTTGTCGATCGAGGTGCACCACGCGCTGAACCTGGTGCGGCTGGGGCAGTTCGACACCGTCTACCACGAACATTTCCAGTACTACACGGTCGCCTCCGCGCGGCGGGCGCTCGCCACCGCCGGACTGACCGTGGTCGACGTGGAGTTGCTGCCGACACACGGTGGCTCCCTGCGGCTGTGGGCCCGGCCCGATCCGGTCGCCCGGCCCCGGCCACGGGTCGCCGAGGTGCTGGCGATGGAGGAGTCGGCCGGATTGCACTCCGCCGCAGGCTATTCCGATCTGCAGGACCGCGCCGAACAGGTGCGTGCGGAGCTGCTCGAATTCCTGCTGGACTGCCGCGCGGCCGGGCGCCGCGTCGCCGGCTACGGTGCGCCCGGCAAGGGCAACACCCTGCTCAACTATTGCGGTATCCGCCCGGACCTGTTGTCCTACACGGTGGATCGCAATCCCTACAAGCACGGCCGGTACACCCCGGGCACCCGCATCCCGATCCATCCCCCGGAACGACTCGATGCCGACCGCCCCGATGTCGTGGTGGTGCTGCCGTGGAATCTGGAGACCGAGATCACCGCGCAACTGCGGCATGTCGGCTCCTGGGGCGGGCAGCTGGTGTATCCGCTGCCGACACTGCATCATGCCAACCTGGCGGGGGCCGAGTCCGGGAGTAGATCGTGAAAGTCGTCCTGTTCTGCGGTGGATTCGGCATGCGGATGCGCGGCGGCGCCGACGATCCCGTGCCGAAGCCGATGCAACTGGTCGGCCCGCGGCCGCTGATCTGGCATGTGATGCGGTACTACGCGCACTTCGGGCACAAGGAGTTCATCCTCTGCCTCGGTTACGGCGCCGCCCACATCAAGAACTTCTTCCTCACCTATCAGGAGTCGGTCTCCAACGATTTCGTCATCCGCGACGGGCAGGTTCAGCTGCTGGCCTCCGACATCAGCGACTGGACAATCACTTTCGTGGACACCGGCCTGGATTCGGCGATCGGCGAACGACTGCGCCGGGTCCGGCACCTGCTCGAGGGCGAGGAGTACTTCCTCGCCAACTACGCGGACGTCCTGACCGACGCACCGCTGGACGAGATGATCGACAAGTGCGTCGCCGCCGGTGCGGCCGCGTCGATGATGATCGTGCCGCCGCAATCCTCGTTCCACTGCGTGGATGTCAACGCCGCCGGTGAGGTCGAGCGGATCACTCCCGTCGCCAAGCTGCCGCTGTGGGAGAACGGCGGCTATTTCGTGCTCTCCCAACAGGTTTTCGACCTACTGCCGCCCGGCGGCGACCTGGTGGAGGATGCCTGCGGCCGGCTCGCCGAACAGGGCCGGCTGGTCGGTTATCAGCATCTGGGCTTCTGGAAACCGGCCGACACCTTCAAGGAACGCCACGAACTCGACGCCGCCTACCACTCCGGCATGCGGCCGTGGATGGTGTGGGAGCGGAACGAACGATGCTGACGCTGCGCGCCGACGGCGTGCGCGAGGTGGCCCTGCTGGCCGCGCACTGCGACGACCTGGCCATCGGCGCCGGCGGCACGCTGCTCACCCTCGCCGAAGCGGTTGCGGGCCTGCGGGTCCGGGCGCTGGTCCTGTGCGGCGGCGACACGCCGCGCGCCGCCGAGGAACTGGCCGCGCTGACCGACTTCTGCCCCGGCGCCGACCTGGACCTCACGGTCCTGTCGCTGCCGGACGGCCGCACCCCCACGCACTGGGACGAGGTGAAGGACGCCGTGGCCCGCTTCCGCCGCGGCGGCGACCCCGACCTGGTCCTCGCCCCGCAGCCCGGCGACGCGCACCAGGACCACCGCCTGCTGGCGCGCCTCGCGCCCACCGAATTCCGCGATCATCTGGTGCTCGGCTACGAGATCGTCAAATGGGAGACCGATACGCCGCGGCCCACCCTGTTCTGCCAGTTGCGAGCGGACATCGCCGCCCGCAAGGCCGAACTGCTGATGAAACACTATCCGTCCCAGCGGGATCGGGACTGGTTCGACGAACGGACCTTCCTGGCGCTGGCCCGGCTGCGCGGCGTCCAGTGCCGCGCCGACCACGCCGAGGCCTTCGTGATCGACAAGGCCACTGTCACTTTCGGAGGTACGTGACCATGCGGGTACTGCTCACCGGCCACCAGGGCTACCTGGGCACGGTCATGGCGCCGGTGCTGCGCTCCGCGGGCCACGACGTGATCGGCCTGGACATCGGCTATTTCGCCGACTGCGTGCTCGGGCCGCTGCCCGGCGATCCGCCCGGCATCGTCGCCGATCTGCGCGAGGTCACCGAGGAGCACCTGGCGGGCTTCGACGCGGTGATCCATCTGGCGGCCCTGTCCAACGACCCGCTCGGCGCGCTGGCGCCGCGGATCACCCACGACATCAACCACCACGCCTCGGTGCGGCTGGCCGAACTCGCCAAAGCCGCGGGCGTGCAACGCTTCCTGTACGCCTCCACCTGCTCGGTGTACGGCGCCGCCGGCGACCGGCCGGTGGGGGAGGACACCCCGCTGCACCCGCTGACCCCCTACGCCGAGAGCAAGGTGCGGGTCGAGGCGGATGTGGCGGCGCTCGCCGGCGACGGCTTCTGCCCCGTATTCCTGCGCAACGCCACCGCATTCGGCTTCTCGCCACGGTTGCGCGCCGATATCGTCCTCAACAACCTGGTCGGCTACGCCGTGCTGACCGGTGAGGTCCGGGTGCTGTCGGACGGCACACCGTGGCGCCCGCTGGTCCACGCGGCCGACATCGCGACCGTGTTCGCCACCTGCCTGACCGCACCCGCCGAGCGGATCAGCGCCCGCGCGTACAACATCGGCGACGAATCCAACAACGTCACCGTCGCCGACATCGCCCGCGCGGTGGTCGACGTCGTTCCCGGCTCACGCCTGGTGATCGCCAACGAGACCGGCCCCGACCCCCGCTCCTACCGGGTCGACTTCACCAGGGCCCGAACCGAACTCGACTACCGCGCGACCTGGAGCATCGCCGACGGCGCGGCCGAGCTGTACCGGGAATACACCGCCCGCGGCCTCACCGCCGACGACTTCGCCACCCGCTTCACCCGTCTCGCGCGGCTGCGGGAACTCACGCTCGCGGGTGTGATCGACGAATCCCTGTGCCGCGTCGCGGTCGGGGCCTGAACGGTGACCCGCTCACCGCGTGCGGTGCCGGTGCAGCGTCGGGAGCAGTTCGGCCCAGCTGCCCGCGGCCCGATCGCGCGCGGAGACCACCGTCACCGGCAGCGGCCAGTCGATGGCCAGCTCCGGATCGTCGTACGCCACCGCGACATCCTCCCGCGGATCGTGCGGGCGGTCCATCCGGTAACACACGTCGGCCTCCTCGGTGAGCGCCTGAAAACCGTGCAGCAGCCCCGGCGGGATGTACAGCTGCCGGAAGTCGTTGTCGTCCAGCCGAAATGCCTGCTGCCGCGCGAAAGTCGGCGAGTCCGGCCGGATGTCGACGAGCACGTCGTGGATCGCCCCCCGCGCACACCGCACCAGCTTGCCCTCGCCCCGCCCCGACCGCCCGTGCATCCCCCGCACCACCCCGCGGATAGACCGCGACTGCGAGTCCTGGACGAACGCGGCCGCGGCCCCGGGAACCTGGAGGTGAGCGTCGAACTCGTCGGCGTCGAAGGTCCGGGTGAACAGGCCACGCTCGTCCCGGAACGGCTCCGGGACCAGCAGCAACACATCGAAGAGGTCGGTCTGCTCGATACGCACCCCGGCATAGTGCCACGGGTCCGGGGCACGCGGGCGGTGGTCCGGCCCAATCGCCGGGCCGAGTTCGGCGCGCCGGTGCGTCGGCGAGGGCATGGCCGATGTGGCCGACCGGCATCGCGCCGCCGCGGCGGCTGCGGAGCGGCCGCGTGAACCTCCGACACCGTGGCGCTGCCCGCGCCTGCCGAGCCTGTGCGGCGACCTCGCTGGACCGGGTGCTCGATCTCGGAAAGATGTTCGCGGCGGACCACTTTCCGCCGCTCGAGGTACCGGTCGAGGCCGACCCGGCGCATGCGCTGGCCATGGACCTGTGCCGCGGCTGCGGCCTGGCCCAACTGGCCGACGACGACACCGTCGTCGCCGAGCCGCGCGGGGTGGAACCGCAGGCGTTGCGCGACCAGGCCGCCGCCGCAGTCGCCGCGGTGGCGAGCGCGGACCTGCTGACCGGTCATACCGTCCGCGAGTTCGGCAGCCCGCACGGCGGCACCTGGATACCCCTCCTCACCGCCCACGGCTACACCGAAACCCGCACCGAGCCAGCCGATCTCGTTATCGACAGCTTCGGCATGATGCACGCCCCGGACCAGCGCGCGGCCGCGGCCACCCGGGCCGCCGCCCTGCGACCGGGCGGCGTCCTGCTGCTGCAATTCCACACGCTGCCTGCCATTCTCGCGCAGGGACAATGGAATGCGTTGCGCCACGGTCATTTCGCCTACTACTCGCCGACGGCGCTGACCGCCCTGCTGAACGCGGCGGGCCTGTACCCGATGACCGCCTGGGAATTCGACCTCTACGGCGGCACGGTGCTGGTGGCCGCCCGGCGCGAACCGATCGAACCCGACGCCACGGTGCGCCGCCTGCTCGCCGCCGACACCACGAGCCTCGACCCCAGCACCGTCCGCACTCTCCAGACCGCCGCAGACCGGCAGGCCCGCGACCTCCGAACCTGGCTGGAGAACGAGACCGCGAAGGGCCGAAGGATGTTCGCGTACGGCGCCGCGTCCCGCGCGGTGGCCCTGTTCGCCCACGCCGGCCTGCGCCGGGACCTGCTCACCGCCGTAGCGGACGCGTCACCCGCCAAGCACGGCCGCCGCATGCCCGGCACGGACATCCCGATCGTCACTCCCGCGGAACTGGTTGCCGCGAAACCGGACCGAGTGCTGCTGACCCTGCCGGACCTGCTCCCCGAAGTGGAGACGGCACTTCCGGCCCTGCACGACCGCTGGGTGGTGGAGGTGCCCCGGCTGTCGTGAGCCGACCTGCGCCACCCGGGCGGGCCGCCGCAGTCCCGCCGAGTGTCCGCCCGAGGAAAAAGCCTGCGCCACAACGATTCCGGCGCAATTCATCCATGAGGGAAAGTGGGAACAATGCGGAAAGTCTCTCGCCGTATCGCACGGCGTGTGGCCGCCACCGCGTCCACGGCCATGGTGGCGGCGGTATTCGCCGGCGGCATGGCCGCAGCCGGCGTGGACAGCACGAGCAGCATCATCGACCACGACCAGCGCACCATCGCGGCCATCGAGTCGGACACCCGGATCGACTCCGTGCCGCCGCTGGACAGCAACCCGCTCACCCGCGAGTGGTTCCATTCCGGCAGAGCCGGTTTCAAGGTGTCCGGCGACCACGACACCGACTGGCACGGTCACCTGACCGTCGGCTACATGGTCGGCTACCCCGCCACCCTGGACGGCAAGCTCCGGCTGCAATACCTGACCCCCGGGGTGGAGCTGGAGGCCGGCACCGACCTGAAACTGGATTTCTACGACCTGATTCCACGACTGGGCCTCGAATTGGCCGTCGGCTTCGGCCCCGGCATCCAGACCGTGGAATGCGCCGGCGGCGACATCTCCGGCGCAGAAGGCTACATCCAGATGTCCGGATTCCACGGCGCGGTCACCGGCGCGGTCGGCCCGGTCACCATCCGCCCGTTCGTGAAGGTGGTGAGCAGCAGCGGCGACACCGTCGTCACCTACGGCCCGACCACGACCCTCTGACCGGTCAGCGCAGCAGATCCGGCCGCCGACGCAGAATCGCCATGGTCCGGATCTGCAACCGCTGCAACGCCTGCCGGACCAGTCGCAGATCACCGGCGATCACATCGCCCCGCGCGACCAGCTCCGGATACTCCCGCCCGAGCCGATGATGGAAGCGGGCCTGCTCGGTCAGCTTCGACACCGTGGACGTCCGGCTGCACAGATTGAACGACGAATTACGCCACGCCGCAGACACATCCGGCATCCCGTAGAAGGCCCCCGACTCGCACACCCGCGCGAACAGGTCCACATCCATCGGGAACACCAGATCACCGCGAAAACCACCGACCCGCTGAAAATCCCGCCGCCGGAACATCGCCGCCGCCGTAGGCCCGAATTCGGCCGGCCCGTGCCGCACGATCGCCCGCATCAACGAGAGCACCGACTGCGCACCCACCAGCCCCGGCAGCCCCAGCCCGGAATCCTCGACCTCACCGACCTCGTCGATGACATCGAATTTCGTGGAACTGAGCGCGATCTCGTCGTCCCGCATCAGATCCAGCTGCGCCTGCAACGTCCCCGGCATCAGAATGTCGTCCGCGCAGACCACCTTCACCAACTCGCCCGAGGAGATCTCGACGGCCCGGTTCCAGTTGTCCCCGATCGGCAGCACCCGCTCGTTGCGATGCACCCGCACCCGCGGATCATCGAAACCGCGGGCCACGTCCCCGGTCCCGTCGGTACTCGCGTTGTCGAGCACCAGCAGTTCGAAATCGGCATCCTGATCCAGGATCGACCGCATGGTCGTCGCGAGCGTCCCGGCCGCGTTGTAGGCCGGCACACAGATCGACAGAGAAATTGCTAGCCCTCCTCGACTGCCCCGCCACCCGACGACCCAGCCCGCCGACCCCCCGGCCACCCGCCGAATTCCCTCATCCCTGCCTCCTGAGACGCCGTCACCCACCGGACCGTCGTTCGGAGAAGCAGCTGTTCGCCGCAAACCTATCGCATGTGCAACAGCAGTGCCACAGCTGAGAAGACCCCCGAATTCGGGTCCCCGCGGAGTACACGGCGTGCTTCACGGCGAGGTCGGCCCGGCCCGACGACCTCCCGCGACGGCCGGATCGCATCCACCCGGCGAACTCGGCAAGCGGAGCCGGCGCAGCCCGAATTGCGAAGGCCCGTTCAGCCCGCGAATCCACGAACGAGTTCCACGAACTCCTCCGGCCGCTCGACCATCACCTGATGCCCGCTCTCGATTTCCGCGTACTCGGCCCCGGTGATCGCGGCGGCCAGCTCCCGGGAATACCGCGCGGAAATCAATGTGTCGCGCGAACACCCGATCACCAACGTCGGCACCGAGACCTCAGGCAGCAGATCGCGCACGTCGAGCCGCAACGCCAGATCGATCTGCCGCAACCGCCCCGGAACCGGCCGATAAGCCGCCGCCATTTCCGCCACGGTCCCCGCCGGCACGGATTCCAGATACTCCCGGCTGAACGCGATCAACATGCTGTACCGCGCGAACGCCTCGGTATCACCGGCGAGCTGCCGCCACAGCACCGTCGCCTCCCGCAGATACCGATCACCCCGCCCCGTCCACCCCGTGACCAGCACAAGACTGCGAACCAACTCCGGCCGCGCCACCGCGAGCGCAGCCACCACCGCCCCACCCATCGAATGCCCCGCGGCATCGGCGGGCCCCTGCCCCAGATCGGAGATCACCGCGGCGACCTGC
Organism: Nocardia aurantia; assembly: GCF_009604425.1. Classification (GTDB taxonomy): domain Bacteria; phylum Actinomycetota; class Actinomycetes; order Mycobacteriales; family Mycobacteriaceae; genus Nocardia; species Nocardia aurantia. Next base: position 435,849 of record NZ_WEGI01000001.1, read on the forward strand.
TCGGCGAGCACCTCGACCGTCAACTCCCCACCATCGTCCCGCGCCGCATCACTACCCGAAAGATCCGGCAGCACAACCATTCTGCTCTCCGCGAGCGCCGAGGCCGCGACCTCCCACGCCTTCGACCCCGGACTACCCCCGTGCACCAGCACCAACGGCCGCCCACTCCCGAACACCCGATACGGAATCCGAGCCGATCCCACACATATCTCCCGCACGCCTGCCTCCTCCGCGAAACCTGAAGTGCCACAGACGATGCCAGCAAAAGTGGATGATGAGGAGCGGAGCACTCTCCCTAGGACCCGCCCTCCGGGTATTCCGTGTGGTTCGAACCCGGCGGCGTAGGGTATGCTGGCATACCATGAAGCGTACGACCATCAAACTAGCGGATGACCTGGACAGTCGGGTCAGGCATGAGGCTGCGCGACGTGAGATGACTGTGTCCGATTGGACTCGTGAGGCCATCGCCGCGCATCTGCCGAACGAAGGCAAACGCAGTTTCGGTGCAGCGGGTGCCGGTCACAGCGGACGATCGGATATTTCCGAGCGGATCGAAGAGATCCTGCGGGGGGAGTGGGACCGATAACTCGCCTCTTGGTCGATGCGGGCCCGTTGTATGCCTATGTCGACGCCGACGACGCACATCACCGTGCGTGCCTGGATCTCCTGCAGAACCATCGAGGTCCGCTCGTGGTCCCGACGTTGGTGATCACCGAAGCTGCCTACCTCATCGGCACCCGTCTCGGTGCCGAGGCTGAAGTTCGCTTTCTCGGCGACTTCGCTGAAGGTCTGTTCGAGGTCGAGTCCGTTCATCCCGCCGATTGGCTTCGGATCGCTCAACTTGTCGCCCGGTACCGAGATTGGCCGCTCGGTACCGCCGACGCATCGGTCGTAGCCGCGGCGGAACGGCTGAACATCACGCGGGTCGCGACCGTCGACCGGCGGCACTTCTCAGCCGTCCGGCCGAAGCACGTCGACGCTTTCGAGCTACTGCCGTAACGATGACCCCATCAGCGGAAAGTCCGGATCGGAAGACAGTGTCGCAGAAGTCGAATCGGTGACGATCGCGAGCGGCGAGATCACGACTATGGTCGATGCCATGAGTGTCTACGAATACAGCGTGACCACCGCGAACGGCGAGACCAAGTCCCTCGGCGACTACAAGGACCGGGTGATCCTGATCGTGAACGTCGCCAGCAAGTGCGGCTTCACTCCCCAGTACGCCGGCCTGGAAGCGCTGCATCAGGCGACCAAGGACCGCGGCCTGGACATCCTCGGCTTCCCCTGCAACCAGTTCGGCGACCAGGAACCCGGCACGAACGCCGAGATCCAGGACTTCTGCTCCACCGAATACAACGTCACCTTCCCGGTCTTCGCGAAGCTGGAAGTGAACGGCCCCGACGCCGATCCCCTCTACACCTACCTGCGTGCCGAGGCCCCCGGCGACTTCGGCCCCGACGCGGGGTTCCTCTACGAGCACATCGCCAAGAACCGCCCCGAGACCATCGGCACCGACGAGGTCAAGTGGAACTTCACCAAGTTCCTGGTAGGCCGCGACGGCGAGGTCATCCGGCGCTACGAGTCCACCGCCACCCCGGAGGAGATCGGCGCCGACATCGCGCTCCTCCTCGACTGAGCCACCTGTGTAACCGCGGATACACAACCACTGTCACCGCGCGAACAGACCTTTCGCTGTCGAATCCGAAGAATCGTGTGCACACACGAACCGGTCACTTCGGAGGAAACCATGTCCCGCTTCACCACGATGCTCAGCACCGCGGCCGCCGCACTCGCCACGGCCGGGGTGCTGGCCCTGGCCGCCGCCCCCGCTGCCACCGCGGACCCGGTCCCGCCGGCCGCCACCGCCCAGGCCCCGGTCCTCGCGAAAACCCAAGGCTGGCTGAGCATCTACAACGGCCAGGCCCCGCAGGGCGCCAACAACATCGAACTCCGCGTAGTCATCGACCCCACCGTCGGCATGCGGGTCACCGACCGCGACGGCCGCTCCCTGTACCGCTTCGACAAGGACACCCCGAAGCCCTCGGTCTCGAACTGCAACGGCGACTGCGCCACCACCTGGCCCCCGCTGCTGGTCAGCCGCGGCCAGAACCTCTACGTCGACGGCCTCGACCCCCAGTTGACCGGCTTCATCGAGCGCGCCGACGGCACCTGCCAGATCACCATCGGCGGCTGGCCGGTCTACTACTTCGCCAAGGACAAGAACCCCGGCGACCTTCTCGGTCAGGGCGTCGGCGGCACCTGGTTCGCGGTATCCCCGACCGGCGGCAAGGTCCTCGCCAAGTAGTCGCCCGATTACCGACCGAACTAAGTTAATCTCGCTACTCTGTGACGTAGAGCACATAGTCCGCAGCGCCCGGATGCTCGGACCGCGCGTACGACAGGAGCGAGAATGCCCGCCACCACGGAGTCTACGAACGAGTCGATCACCGAACCCCTGCACTCGCGACGGAACCACTGGAACAACCAGGTACACCGCCATTCGCTCATGACTCCCGACCGTCCGGCCATCAGCTACCTCGACCGCACAACCACCTGGCGCGAACTGGACAACCGATCCAGAGCATTCGCCGCCGCCCTCCACCGCCGAGGCGTCCGATTCGGCGACCGGGTCCTGATGGCCCTGCTGAACCGCACCGAATACCTCGAAGCAGTCCTCGGCGCCAACCTGATCGGCGCGATCCCGGTCCCGGTCAACATCCGGATGAGCCCCGCCGAGGTCGCATACCTCGCCACCGACAGCGGCGCCGAGGTCATAGTCACCGAAAAACTGCTGGCCCCCCTCATGGCCGCCGCCCGCGCGTCCACCGGCACGATCAGCACGATGATCGTGGTGGACAACGGCGAAGACCCGGCCCACCTCGACTACGAAACCCTCCTCGCCGAGGATCCCGCCGGCCTCCCCGAGATCGACGTCCCCGAGGACACCGTCGCCCTGATCATGTACACCTCCGGCACCACCGGAAAACCCAAGGGCGCCATGCTGACTCACACCAACCTGCAAGCCCAGGCGGTCACCACGATCAACTGCGTCCAAGGCGGCTCGGACGACGACGTGGCCTCGGTGGTACCCCCCATCTTCCACATAGCCGGCCTGGCCGCCTTCGCCCCCGTCCTGTACCGAGGCACCCGCTCGGTGATCCACCCGCTCGGCGCCTTCGACCCCGACGCCATGCTCGACACCATGGAACGCGAGGGCACCACCTCGGTCTTCATGGTCCCCGCCCAATGGCAGGCCATCTGCGCCGCCCAACAGGCCAGACCCCGCAACCTGGCCCTGCGCACCATCAGCTGGGGAGCGGCACCCGCCTCCGACACGGTCCTCACCGCCATGAACGAGACCTTCCCCGAAGCTCTCAACATGACCGCCTTCGGCCAAACCGAAATGTCCCCCGTCACATGCGTTCTCGAAGGCAAGGACGCCATCCGCAAACTGGGCTCGGTGGGCAAGGTCGTCCCGGCGGTGACCGCCCGCGTGGTCGACCCGATGATGAACGACGTAAAGCCCGGCGAGGTAGGCGAAATCGTCTACCGAGGCCCGAATCTCATGAAGGGCTACTGGAACAACCCCCAAGGCACCGCAGAAGCCTTCCGCGGCGGCTGGTTCCACTCCGGCGACCTCGTCCGCCAAGACGAAGAGGGCTTCCTCTACGTGGTCGACCGCGCCAAGGACATGATCATCTCCGGCGGCGAGAACATCTACTGCGCCGAAGTCGAAAACGCCTTGTACGCCCACCCTTCCATCACCGAAGCCGCGGTGATCGGCCGCGCCCACCAGAAGTGGGGCGAGGTCCCGGTAGCCGTGATCGTCCTGACCCCCGGCGCCGGCAACGTGACCCTCACCGACCTCGAACCCCACCTCAACGAGCACCTCGCCCGCTTCAAGCACCCGAAGGACCTGGTGATCGTCGACGAACTCCCGCGCAACGCCAGCGGGAAGGTGGTCAAGCCGGAACTCCGGAAGGCATATGGGAGCAAGGACGTCGGGCTGGCCGACTGAACCGGCCGATCGCCGATCCGCTGTCCGAGCGGGCCGTCCTGCCTGGCCGTTCCAAGTTCCCACCCCAACACCTTGCATCGATCTTCCATGAGTGCTAAAACAAATCTATCGCGACCAACACAGATTATCGCGATCGACAACCAGAGAATGGAGTGAGTGGAGGTGGCTACCGTGCTGATGCGGACAGACGGGTTCCGTGACCTGGACCGCTTCGCCCAGCAGGTGCTGGGGACCGCGGCGAGGCCGGCGGTGATGCCGATGGACGCCTGGCGTGACGGCGACGAGTTCGTCGTCGAACTGGATCTGCCGGGTATCGACCCGGGTTCGCTGGATCTGGATCTGGAGCGCAACGTGCTGACCGTGCGCGCCGAACGCCCGGATATCGACCCGGGCCGCCAGATGATCGCTGCGGAACGCCCCCGCGGCGTGTTCTCCCGCCAGTTGTTCCTCGGGGAGACTCTCGACACCGAGCAGGTCCGCGCCGACTACACCGACGGGGTGCTCCGCGTGCGAATCCCTGTGGCCGACAAGGCCAAACCTCGCAAGATCACCATCGACCACACCGCCGACCGGCAACACGAACTGACCAGCCACTGACCCGGACCGGACCGCGACACTCCCCGCCGAGCGCATTCCCCTCGTCGCGCACTGCGTGAGTGGCCGTCCGGGACGATCGCAGATCCTTTCACGGAAAGGAGGTATCGCCGGAAAAATTCTCGTGTACATACGTTTCGTAGCCGGACGACCGGGTAGCCGCGTCCCGTCGCGCGAGCCACCTTCCTGTTGCACCTCATCGGCCCCTTCAGCTCGCGCGACCCGCGCGGCTCCCGGTCCCTTCACCGAAGTCCAGCGGATTTCTTGTTCGTTCGACAGCGGAAAGCACCACATCCATGACCGCAATTCTGATCCCGCAACTCCCCGCCACCGCCTCGCCGGCATCGACCGGCACGGCGGCCCGCCGATGGCAGCGCGGGGAAGTGGCCTGGTTCGACGAGGCCAAAGGGTTCGGATTCATCACCCCCGCCGACGGCGGTGCGCCGATCTTCGTCCAGTACAGCGCCGTCGACACCCCCGGCTACCGGCGACTGGTCGCCGGCCAGCCGGTCGCGTTCACCACGGTCGGCACCCGGCACGGGCCCGAAGCGGCATCGGTGCGGCCCCTGCCGATCCCCGACCGCACTGTCACCCGGCCCGCGCCCACCGCGGGCACGCACGACGAAGGACCGACACCGTGACCACGACCGTATCCCCGGCTGCCACCGACACCGCGGAGGCGCCGTTCGTGAAATGGCCAGATCCCAGCCCGCTCGACCGATGGTGGCAAGAGGTCATGGCAATACCGTCGCCCGGCCCCACCCGCCCGAGCCGTTTCGCCCCGGTGCGGTGATGCTGACCCTGGCAATCGCGACGGTGGCCGTGCCCGCCGTCGCCGCGACCACAGCATGGGCGACCGTCGCCGCGACCTACTGGCACGAAGCCCGCCACCGCTTCCACTCCACCGGAACCCCGGCAAAGCGGCACCGCCACTGAGTGTTTCGTCAGGAAGTCGGCATCTCGAGGTTTGACGGCCGCGGCCGCCGGTATCCGCACGCATCGGCGCACCGCGCGGTGCGCCGATGCGTGACCGTTCGTCCTTGTGCTCGGAGGTATGGCCCATGACCGAGGTATACGACCGCCCCCTGACCACCACCGCCGATCCGTCCCGGCGTGGCCGCGATCCCTACGACGGGATCGAGCCGCGCTTCACGGAACTGGCCCGCCTCGACCCCGGCGGCCCGGAATGGAAGCGGTTGCGGGAGGAGATCATCGGCCACTGCCTGCCCCTGGCCGAGCACATCGCCCGCTGCTACAGCGGCCGCGGCGAGTACTACGACGACCTCCTCCAGGTCGCCCGCTGCGGACTCCTGGAAGCCATCGCCCGATTCGACCCCACCCGCGGAGCCACGTTCGTATCCTTCGCGATCCCGACGATCATGGGCGAGGTACGCCGCCACTTCCGCGACCGAACCTGGGCAGTGCGGGTACCCCGCCGCCTGAAAGAACTACGCACCGACATCAACGCCGTCACCCCGAAACTCATCCAGCAACTGGGCCGCATGCCGACCGCCACCGACATCGCCGACGCCCTCGGCCTGGACCGCGACGAGGTCGTCCAGGTCCTGATCGCCTCCAACGGCTACGACAGCAACCCGCTGGACGCCGGCGACGACACCGACGACCAGACCACCCCACCCCCGATCCGCCGCCTGGCCACCATCGAACCCTGCTACGGCCTCATCGAGGACGCGATCACCGTCCGCCCCCTCCTGGACCGCCTACCCGACCGAGACCGCCGAGTCCTGGTGTGGCGCTACTACGAAGGCGCCACCCAGAGCGAGATAGCCGCCCGCCTCGGCGTCTCCCAGATGCAGGTATCCCGCCTACTGTCCCGCCTGCTCACCACCCTGCGCGAACAAGCCCTCACCGACACCGCCCGATCGGCGTAACCATCCGGCCGAGGTGCGCCGCGGTCCCGGACAGCTCTCCCGAACCGGGACCGCATCCCTCGGGCAGTGAAAACATCCCTGTCACAACCACTGTCGCGTACAGGAGCGGGTATTCCGATAGTCGGACTGATTCTGTTCACCGCAGCCCTCGCGGCCCACGCACTGATCATGGCCGCAATCGGCGCCGCGATCATCGCCGATCCAGGCATCGCGGCGATGGTGAGACGTGCCGAGTTCCCCGCGGGTAGATCCAGGTCACACACTGATGCGGTCTCGATGCAGTCATAGCTCTGTCAAGCTATGGCTTCCCCCCGAATTCCTGTCTCCACAGCGTCGGCCCCGGTGGTACCTTGGCCGAGTTCTGAGCTCGGAGTCCGACCCGAAACGGGAAATCATTCCGCACAGCTGAGGGAGACATCGTCATGGCCAATGCCAAGCAGATCTTCGACGAAATCGATACCGACACCGATGGCTACATCTCGTGCGCCGAACTGAAGGCCCATCTCGACAACAAAAGGTCGGTCAGCGATTCGGCCGCGTCGAGGTACTTCAACCTGCTCGACAAGGACGACGACGACCAGATAAGTTTCGCGGAATTTGAGCAGTCCCACCTCTCCCGCAACTAGCTTGGGCGACGGACGAAACAACTCGGGCGGTGACCGTATAGGTCACCGCTCGAACTTTCTCCGCCGTCCGCACGATTTGTCGACGACGTTCAGTCTGGCCGCGACTCGTCGCGGGTCGCCGAGGTGGACGTAGTCCTCCGGCGGGGTCGGAAACGTCGCCAGCAGAGCCGCCAAGCTGTCGCGCTCGGCGGGATGCGGTCGAGAACGCAACTGGCACACAGGTTGTCGATCAAATCACCCCATTCGCCGACATCGCTGAACCTGCGACAAGTCGCGAGGGCGTCTGCGGGCAACCGGTCGACGAATCGCTCCAGGAGCGCACGAGAATCGTTCTGCAACTTGACCGGATCCCCTGCGTAACGGTGCCATAGCGGCGTGGTCACAGCCGTCAGATCCCCCAGAATCGCTCCGGTTTGTCTACGGTCACGACGTGATCGAGTGGAATGCCTCGGTAGTGGTTCAGCTTGATCTGGAAGAACTCGGCGGCTCCCACAGATTCGACCAGGTCCAGGATCTTCTCCAGCTTAGTGGCTACCAGGCCGTACGGCGCTTCCCGTAGCGCCTGCAGCAGTGGTCGCCAATCGCCGAGCCCGCCGTATTCTACGAGGTTGAGCAGGTCTTGTTCCTGCAGGATCCGCGGATCGGCATCGTCTCGATGGATGGTGTTGTAGTAGATGTTGCTGGTCATGGCTCCGCCCGCAACTATTCGATGTCCTCGGCGATACGCTGGCACCTCAAGCGTATCTGCTCCCAGTTCTTCAGGTCGTTCCGCAGTCCAGCCAGCTCATCGAGTACTGCTTGCGGGTCGGTTTCGCGGGGATTCGGGTCGGCCAACGCGGTGATGACCTGACGTGCCAGCGAACCTGCGGACTTGTGCTCGCTGTAGTAGTTATCGAAGGCCGCGATTGCAGTCGCGGCGGAACTGCCTGCTTCCCGTAGGCCTTCATCAAGGGCAACGATGTCGACGTAGTCCCTGGTGAGATTCCGGGCGAGTATTGCCAGTGCCTTCATACGGACAAGTTCGGCCGGCGCGGCGACTCGCAACGGACGACCCTGGTAAGTGACCTCGGCCAGTTCTATGTCGCGGAGCCGGTTCAGTTTGCGGACCGATACGCGAGCGCCGCCGTAGCGACCCATCAAGTTGGTCGGGATCTTGGGATGGTCGGTGATCCAGTCTTGAAGGTCTTCGAGCTCGGAACGGACCTCTTGCCAGTCGCGATCGAGGTTGCGCAGGACGAGATCGGCATCACCCGATAGACGGTGGCCGGTATGAACAGTGACCGCAGACCCGCCGATCATCGTGGCATTGGGTAGCAGTGACTGTACGGTCAAGACGGCATCCAGGATGGCCCGCCATCGCGTATCGATCGGGTCATCGCCCGAAGGTGCTTGCGCCTCGCTCGACATGTCCCAGATTCTGCTCGATCCAGACGGCCGCCGCGGCGTCGGCTGCACGCGTCGTACAGGAGTGTCGCGCCGATGGAACTGACGACCAGCCGTCCAGCGATGAGGAATGGCTCGGCTTCATTCAGATTTTCGGACCACGGCTGGCTCATCGACGACATTGAGCCCGGTGAGGACACGGGATGGGTCGCCGAGGAAGGTGTAGTCCTCCGGCGGGATCGGGAACATCGCCAGTAGTGCCGTCACACTGTCTCGCTCGGCCGGCGTCATCGGGATGCGGTCGAGAACCAAACTGGCACAAAGATTGTCGATCAACTCACCCCATTCGCCGACATCGCTGAATGTGCGATAGGTGGCGAGGGTTTCTACGGACAGGCGGTCGGCGAATCGCTCCAGCAGCGCGCGGGAGTCGTTGTGCAACTTGACCAGATCCACTGATTCCTCGATTCCGCCTATTTCGGATTGCCGTGCTCGTCATTGTGGATCACGCCCTGCCCGCCCGTGGGGTACCCGGTCCAGACGCGCCCGCCGGGCAGAACCACCACCTCGATGTCGACGCCGTTTCGGCGACCCTTGACCAGCCACCGACCGTTCTTCTGCAACTCGGGTGGGTGGTCCGGATTCCGTGCCACGTCCACGATCCGGTCGATGATCTCGTCGTCTTCCCAATCGTCCGGGAACTCGGTCTTGTTCGGCATACCTGTCCCTGGAGCATGACCCCCGTTGATGCCGTCGCCGTGACCGTCCAGGATATGAATGCGATCCCGCTGGGTGATCGTGATATTCGACGGCCCGTTCGGGACGACACCCCACAGCGTACCCGCGGTCGAATTCGGGCTGCCGGTGGTTGGAGTATCGGCTTGCTCGGTGCCGGATTCGTTCGGGGCGGCAGTGGTCGGCGCCGCCGCCGAGCCAGGCGGAGGAGCAGGGACTGCTGGCTTCGGGAGTCCACCCTCGTTCGCGACCGGGTCGATCACGTCGACCTGGGTGATGGTGATGTCGGCGCCGTCGAGCGTGGTCTGCGCCTGTCCACCACGGGAGATCGACGCGTCGAACGCCGCCTCGCTCGGGGCGGCTCCGGCCGGGCGGCGGACCACTACTCCGACATAGGTTCCGTCCGGCCGACGTACCAGGGCATCGAATTGGCGTTGTCCACCGCCGGTGAGCGCGGCGACTTCCTGCTCGGACATGCGGCTCAGCGTGTCGGCCGTCAGCCGAGAGGTGACCGGTCGTTCGACGAGCTGAACACCCTTGTCCTGCGCATACTTTCGCAACGCGGCAGTCTGCTGTTGCCGACTGGCGGCATTACCGGATGCTGGGGCCTGGGGTTTCCCCACGCCGGTCGGTGCCTGCTTCTGCGGCTGATTTCCCGGCTGGGGTGCCGTCGGACGTGGCCGGCTCGCACGCTGTGCTTCGGTCTCGACGTGTGCCAGCTCCGCATCGATGGCCTCCGCCTCCTGCAACAACTGCTGCTGCAGGGTGAGTAGAGCGGTCCGCTCACCGTTGTACCGCCCGATGTCCGCATCGTGATTGTCGACATCGGTGTTGTAAGCGTCGACCTTCCCGTTGTAGGCATCGATCTGCGCGTTGAACGCACTGATCGCCCCACCCGACGCGTAGGGCGACGGTCGCCGCGCCTCCAGCGCATTGCCCTCCGCGTCGAGTGCGGCCTTCCGGCCCCGGAGAGCCGTTTCCTCGGTCCCAAGCCGGGATTCCCAGTTGCGGTGAGCCGTAGCGCGGCTCAGAAAGCCGTTCACCTCGGCGTCGAAGACAGCAATCCGCTGACTCAGCGCGGCGGGATTGCGATTGTTCGGGGCGATCCGAGCTACATCCGACGGAGTGGGCTCCGGAATCGCCGGAGGCTGTGCGGACACCGACGAGCCGAGCAGCAGGACGGCGGCGAGGACCGCGAAGAAGCTGCGGGCGATGAGTCGAATCATGCGTGCGCCCTTACAGTTTGGCGGCGACTTTGTCCGCGATCGCCGTCGCCGCAGGCTGCCCGTTGCCGGATTGGCACAGCGCGACCTGCAGTAGCACGGCTTCTTTCAATCGGGCCTCGCGATAACAGCGCCAATCGGTGGCATCGAGTTGCTCGGCATTCCACCGCGCAGTGTCGCCAGTGGATACGTCGATATGGTTGCGCCACTTGGAGTCCACAGCGTCGGCGGTGCCGAGAACTGCAATCTCCTTGTCGCCGCACGTCGTCAGGCCCTGGGTCAGCTTCGCGAACGCGTCCCGCGCCCGTTCGGCGTTGTCGTACCGGCCCACCGCCTGCGTGAGGCTGTGATCCCAGGTATTGGCGTTCTCCTGAAAAGTGCTGAGCCGGAAGCCGGTCCAAGAGTTCCCGAACACCAGATCCGACGCCGGCGTAGCCGCAACCTGACAATCTGGCGGCGTAACCGATTGCGCCGCATCGGGTTTACCGGCATCGATCCGGAACCACAGTGCCGAGCCGACCCGCCCACCGGCGTCGTGCATGCTCATCAACGCAGCATCGATGCTGCCGGCCGGGTAGTCCGGAGTGGCGGAGCCACCGACCACTGAACAACCCGAAGCGGCGACAAAAGCGGCCGACACCGCACCGATACCGAAACCTCTCGGCAACAACGCCATCAGCTTCCCCCTGGTCACGTCCGGTCGTGGCCCCCGAACGACGACCACCGGCTCCCTGCCAATGGTCGCGCGGCGCCGACGCATCTGTCCAGTGGAGCCACGCACACGTCACGTCCTGATCGAGATCAGCGAAGCAACGGCGGTTGTGTGTTGTGGGACGCGTGCCGGGTAAGCCCGTGAGCAGTCGATTGTTCCAACCGGACGGTATTTTAATTGAAGGAGAATGCCGTGTCTAGAGATCGGCAATCGTGTAATTAGGGGCAGATTGGGCGGCTCGAAAATGGTGCTCTGGTCAGGTGTTTCGCTCGGCCATTCCCCAGTCTTGCAATATTCGGGGTAATATCCGGCAACCGGTAGGATCATGTCCAGAGCTCAAGGGGGGTCGCGACCATGTCGGCACAGGTGGAACACGTGAGGCGGGCGATTCTCCGTGACTTCGGTGAGCTCGTAGATGTCTCGGACGTCGAAAGCAAGGACGCGACCGAGATCGAGAGATGTCGGGTCTCTCGTAGCCTCGCAGCGCTGGCGGCCCGGATGCTCGTAGGGTGCGATGCGTCTACTGCCGCATCCTCAGTCATCGACAGTAGGGACGATCGCGGCATCGACGCAATCGCTTTCGCGGACGGAACTCCTGATCTTTACCTAATACAGGCAAAGTGGAGCGATAAAGGTACGGCTGGAATAAAGGCGGCTTACGTCCGAGACCTGGTCGACGGGTTCCGCAAGATCGAGGATCAAAGTTTCACCAGGTTCAACCCCAGATTCCATGCTATGTCCGGACGAGTGAAATCGCTGATTCAGAACCCGAAGGCGCAAGTTACTCTGGTCCTTGCGGTGATGGGTGACGGCCATGTCCACCCCGACGTCCAAGCAGAATTCAATGACGCTGCCACTCATTTCAACAGCCACGGTAGGTGGGTGCATCAGCGAGTTATAGCCGCGTCTGAATTCTGGCAGTTCGTCCGCGACGATATGAGTCCGCATCCGGTCGAGCTGGTGGTGCCAATGTCTCGTTGGCTGCCATGGGACGGCATTTCTGAATCCTACTTCGGTACTGTCTCTATGTCTTATCTTGCTCAATGGTACGAGCAATTTGGGAATCGACTGTTCGAGTCGAACGTACGGAAGGCTCTCGGGCTGACCTCGGTCAATCAGGGAATGGTCCAAACGCTACTCGATGACCCCGAAAGCTTCTGGGCTAAGAACAACGGAATTACGATTCTGTGCGCAGAAGCGGTCCGTAGCCGACACTACGGAAGCCGTTTTCGCAACGATGAACCTCTTGAACTGACGCTGTCTGATGCAAAGGTAGTCAACGGTGCTCAGACGGTTCAAGCAGCCCACCGTGCCGCAAAAGAAGCTCTCGCTCAAGTTGCCCATGCTGACGTCATGGTGCGTATCATTTCGGTACCATCCGATATGACGGATCTCGGTAAGACAATTACCCAAAGTACAAACACTCAAAACCATATCGAGCCGCGCGATTTCATCACTCTTGATGGCACTCAGGCGAAGATCCGGGACGACTTCATGATGGGTCTGGACCTCACGTATGTCTTTCATCGCGGTGAGGCCGATCCGCCCCGAGACTCAGGATGCTCCGTCGTCGAAGCGGCGCTCGCCCTAGCTTGCGCTCACCCCAATCCCGATATCGCTGTTCGTGCAAAAATAAATCAGGATACGTTATGGGACCAGAGCAAAGGCGGCACATATCCACTGTTATTCGGTAATCAGCCTCCAGCGCTGGAAATTTGGCGCTGTGTTTTACTTTACCGGCGTATCCGTGCTCAGATCGACGTAGAAACCAAGCGCCTTCGCGAACGGGCCCTTGTCGTCGCAGAATATAGTGATCTTCTGCTTACGCACATGTGCTTTCGCCTCATTGAATCCGATGAGCTGGAGAATCCTGAAGCCAATTGGGAACTAATAATGGACCGAATAGCTGCCCAGGTCGGAAACCTGCTGGCTTGGCTGATCGTCGAGAACGACCGGGAACTCGGTGCGAAGTCTTTTGTTTCAAAGACCTTCACCGATGAGGGTAAAAGCCGTCTCCTGGCCGAGCAGGTTCTGGCCCATGTACGAGTTCAGGAAAGCATTCCATCGCTGCCTTTTGAATACCGGACCGCGAAGAAAACCACTAAATCCAGGTCTAAAAGCGCTGTTTCGGTATTGCTCGACGCGAACCACCTCAAGGCGGGTACGCCGCTGTATTATCGGGCACTGACCCCGCGGGAAGAAGCCGCTATATCTGAATGGATACGAGTCGATCCGCGCCGTGGCCGCGCCAGTTGGGTGGCCGATCGCAGCAAGCCTGTGCTTTGGGAAGCGGACGGAAAACAGTACTCGCCAACCGGTCTCATCATGCACATGTGGAGCCTTGCGGGCTGGGACAAAGCTCCCGTCGCGGTCCAAGGGCCGAAGTGCTGGGTGGTGCCGGATCAAGGATCGCTGGCCGATATCGCCGAAAAATTGCGCAGAACTCCCGAGGAATTGTCACCTTCTTTGGACGCAGCGGATAGGATTGCGATTGTTATCAGTCGGGAACAGATCGAGTCTGGAGAAGTCGATACCATTCTGAACGTGCTCGGTTCACTGTACGATTCACCATCAAAAGCGCGAAAGACCGTAGGTATTGTGGATCTACTCATCGACGGCTATAACGATACTTCGGCCGAGCTGTTTGAAATAGAGGAGGTCCGCGCGTACATTCACAATCTCGATGCCGCGTTTCCATACTGGTTATATTTTTCGAACCTGAACAGTTCGTCCCTGCAGTTGATCGCGCTTTGTTTCCTGCCGCCGTTCCTCACGAGAGAAGCGCAGCGGGCCGAGTTCGGGCCACGGCTTCAAGATATATTGATAAAAAGATGGATTCCCGCACTGAATCATATGGCACAAATTTCCGGATTAACTCACACCGAGCTGAACAAGCGATTCAGTGCTGTCGTCGGATACCTCGGTGCAGAAGGCCGGGGCGTCATATAACCGATAGTATTGACGGGCTCACTGACGTTGGCTCTGTCCCACATTCGATTTGCGCCGTGAGGCGCTGTGATTCGAGCGGAGGTGAGAGACCCCCGCCACTGGCCTGTCGTAGCAGGTCGGTGGAGCTGAGGGCAGCCTGATCCGGGTGGTGCCGGGGAGGGTGGGAGCAGCCCTGACAACGCCGGGGCGTGGCCAGTACTGCCAGATGGTGCGGGTCCGGCAAGCGGGATGAAGAGGAGTACGCGAGGAACCGGCGTTGTTACGTCCCTCAATGGGACACCTGCTCGAACCTGGCGGATCTGGGCAGGAAGCGGTGCGTACCGGCCGATTCGGCCGGGAACTCCCTGATCGGTTTATCGAAGCCGGTCGGGAGGCCACGGGGAAGGTCTACGGCGTACCCGTGGCGATGCCGCAGGGACACAGTCGGGCTCCTCCTTCGTCGAGCGAATCACAGTGAACACGGGAACCACCCGGTCGGGCTCCCCGATGGCGCAGCGATCCGGTTGCGCCCGTTGGGGATAGACACACCGACGGTCGAACCGGCCGGGTGGGGCGGAGCCGCCGTAGTAGTCCGAGGCCGGGAAAGCCGGTCACATGGCGAAGGGCGGCAGCGGTTTCGAGAAAGGACGGATGCTGCAATGCCGAAAGACGCGCCACCGAACGGTGACGCCGCGCCGGTGGACCCTGCGGGGCCGCGCCGGCGGGTATCGGAGATGCAGGCCAAGCTTCACTGTTGGGCGGCGGCCGATCCCGGTCGCCGGTTCGATGATCTGTTCAACTTCGTGCACGATCCGGCGACGCTGCTGATGGCGTTCGACCGGGTCGCGGGCAACCACGGAGCCCGCACCCCGGGTGTCGACGGCATGACCGTCGCCGATGTCGAGGACCTGGTCGGGGTTCCTGGGTTCCTGGACGATCTGCGGATCTCGTTGAAAGACGGGTCTTTTCGGCCACTGCCGGTGCGGGAACGCAAGATCCCCAAACCGGGAGGGTCGGGAAAGGTTCGGCGCCTCGGGATTCCGACGGTGACCGACCGGGTCGTCCAGGCCGCGCTGAAGCTGGTGCTGGAACCGATCTTCGAGGCCGACTTCGAGCCGGTCTCCTATGGGTTCCGGCCCAATTGGCGGGCCCAGGACGCGATCGCCGAGATCCACTACTACAGCACCCGCGGTTACCGGTGGGTGCTGGACGCGGATATCGAGGAGTGTTTCGACTCGATCGACCACACGGCCCTGATGGACCGGGTTCGGTTGCGGGTCAAAGACAAACGCATCCTGGCGCTGGTCAAGGCGTTCCTCAAGGCCGGGATTCTCACCGAGCTCGGTGACCGGCGCGACACCATGACCGGCACCCCGCAGGGCGGCATCCTGTCTCCGCTTCTGGCCAATATCGCGCTGAGCGTGCTCGACGAGCAGGTGATGGCGCCGTGGAAGCCGGGCGGGACGATGACCAGCGAGAGCAAGCGGGCATACCGTCGCCGGAAAGGGTTACCGGCGTGGCGGATCGTCCGCTACGCCGACGACTTCCTCGTCCTGGTCCATGGGACTCAGGATGATGCGGAGGCGATGCGCGAGCAGGTCGGGCAGGTGATTTCGCCTCTGGGTCTTCGGCTTTCACCGGAAAAGACCCGAGTGCGGCACTTGTCGGAAGGGGTCGATTTCCTGGGATTCCGCATCCAGTGGCGTCGCAAGCGGGGCTCGGGCAAATGGTTCGTCTACACCTTCATCGGCGACCGGCCCATCCGGTCGTTGAAGACGAAAGTCCGTGCTCTGACCCATCGGCAGTCGCAGCAGGGTCTGGGGTATGTGATCATGCGGCTCAACCAGATTCTGCGTGGCTGGTCCAACTATTTCAAGCATGCCGTGGCCAAGAGCCGGTTCGACGCGCTGCAGCACTTCGTCTGGCAGCGGGTGATCCGGATGCTACAAACCCGGCATCGCTGGAGTTGGCATGACATCCGGCGCCGATACACCACCCGAACAGGGCGATGGCTCCCCATCACGGCGGCGGACGGGACCGAGTTGTTCGATATGGGCAATGTGACAGTGAGCCGCTACCGATGGCGCGGCCACACAATCCCCAACCGATGGACGACCCCACGAACAGCCTGACGGCAGGAAACCGTGGAGAGCCCGTTGCGTCGAGAGGCGCACGGCGGGTTCGGCGAGAGGTCCGGAGAGACGGATCGGGAGCAACCCCGACACCGCGCTCCGGGCCTACTCAGCGATGGTCGGTCGTCGATTGTGTTGGGGTGCTGTGGTTTCCGGTAGAACTTCCGGGCGTGGCGGTTGATGGTGTCGCAGAGGCGTTGTGACAGTTGATGTTCCCGGATCGGTCGGGTGCGGGTGGTGGGTGAGTCCCGGGTCCGGGCGGTGGTCCGGTTCGATGCGGTGACCGCGGGGATCCCGTAGCCGTCCCCGGCGTGCGGGGTGGTCGCGGCGCGGGTTCACAGCCGTTATGTCCGTGAGATCGCCGACGTCGCGGTGGCGGGCCGGGAGGTAGCGCTGAGGTTGCGGGTGCGGCGATCGTTCTGTGGAAACAGCGGGTGCCTGGCGGCGGATCTTGGCCGAGCAGGTGAACGGGTTGACGGTGCGGTACGGGCGTCGCAGTCTCGCGCTCGGTGAGGTGCTGAGGCGGTTCGCGCTGGCGCCGGGCGGCCGGACTGCGGCGCGACTGTGTGCCGGGATCTCGGGTGTGGTGAACCGTCACGGGTTGGGGACCGGCTTCGGTGTCAGACCAGCGCCGGTCGGCGTGGTGGTTGTTGAGCGTAGTAGGCGGCCTCGTACCCCTAACGTGTCCTCCCGGCCGACATACGCCTGGTGCACATGGGCTACGTCCGGGTCGGCGTCGGCCAGCTCGTTCAGCTTCCGCATGCCGTTTGCGCCGGCGATCCAAGCAGGGGCTCGACGCGTACGTCGGGGAGGTTTTGCAGCCTCGAATCTGCGGTTCGGCGAGCATGATTCAGGCTTCCTTCACCATGTCCCGTTTCCCGCCTGTCGGAGTCGCTTGGCTTGCTTGTCAAGGTTGCGCACGTGGGTTGACACTGCGCCGAAGGCACTGACCAGATCAGGTCGCAACGCATCGAAGTCACCCAGAGCCTCATCGACACGCCCGGTCGCGGCGCGCAGCTGTGCGATGACGAACCGCGTTTCGAGCACCACATGGAGCTGGTCGCTATCCCCCACTGCGGCATTGTGTACGAAGAAAAGTAGCTGGGGCAAGGCCTTCTCGGCTTTGCCGATCTGGGCATAGGCGTGGCCCGCCTGAAGGGCACAGCTGAGAACATCGGGATCAGAAAGCGGACGAAGTCTGCGGTACTGTTCTCCGACTTCGTCAAACAGCGCCGCTGCTCGACCGAATTCACCGCAGACATACAGGGCCGCAGCCAACTCCTTCCGTAGCAGCAGCGCCAACGCGGGGTCGTGGCCCGCTCGCGCGACACCATCTTCCAGCAAGCTGACCGCTTGGGATGGACGATCCTCTCTCAGCGCCAGATCAATATCGTCCCACAGCTGATGCACCTCGCCGTTGGTGAGCTCCGCACCGCTATTGGTTGACGCCGCTACAGCGATCGAGTTCACCAGCGGGCGCCGAAATGGGCCGGTGGGGTCGGGGTCCTGGCTTCGGGCTCGGCCATTCTCGGCGACCATGGCAAATGGCAGCAGCGTGCCGTACACCGTCAGCGCGGCGGGCCGCTCCGTTGCGTCTTTATCAAGCATCGCCGTCACGAGGACATCCAGGTCCAGCGGTATTTCGGGGCGGCGCGAACGCACGGACGGCACACTGGATTGCAGATGTTGCGATCGCACGGCTCCGTCGACGCCCAGGAACGGGAGGTCTCCCGTCAGGAGCTCGAATAGCAGGCAGCCGAGCGAGTAGATGTCCGACGCGGATGTCACCATCTGACCGAGCCACTGCTCCGGCGACATATACGGCGGCGTTCCCACGGTGCGGTCGATCTGAGTGAGCCTCGGCAATGCCCCGCTGCCGTGCAGGATCGCGATGCCGAAGTCCAGAAGCTTGACCAGCCCGCCGTCGACGATCATCACATTGGCGGGCTTGATATCTCGATGCACGATGTCGACCTGGTGCACCTCGGACAACACAGCCGCGATCTGGGCCGCGATGGACGCGGCCCACGCGATGCTCGGCTGACTGTCCACGAAATCGGTGTGGTCGAGCATCGTCTGCAGCGTCTTGCCGCGAAGCAGCTGCATGACCAGCCACAACTGCGTGGTGCCGTCGGCCCGCGTCTCGACCCCGGTGTCATATACGGCCGGTGTTCCCGTCAGTTCCAGCCGCGCGGTGGTGCGGATTTCCCGCACGAACCGCTTCCGATCCCGTTCCAAAGCCTCGAGAATTTCCACGGCTTCCGGGCTGACAGGTCCCGACGGCACCGGCCCGGACGGCGGTTTGAGCAGCTTGATCGCCACTTTGCGATCAAGTCGCTCGTCCCATCCGTAGAACACCTCGCTCATGCCGCCACTGCCCAGCAGCCCGTCAATCCGGTACCGGCCCGCCAGCAACCGCTTGCCTGCCACGAGTTCGTCCGCCATCGTGACCTACCCCCAATTCGGTTTCATTCTTCCCGCATGCGATCCACGGTGGCGCGGTCCATCTCCGCACGCAACCGCGCGAGGGCCTCGTCGCGGGCCGGCGCATTGATGATGCGGTACGCCCGCTTCGCAGCGGCTTGCTTGATAGCCTGCTGGAACTCGCCGTTGTCGAAGTACAGCTTCATGAACTCGGTGTTGCGCTCGGCGTTCTCGACGACGATGTCGTCGAGCCGGTCGCTCGCTACCTGGGCGAAACGAGCCTCGTCGTTCATGAGACCGATCTGCTGCATGCCAGCGTCCTCGACAAGTCCGGCTACCTGCTGGTTCACCAGGATTTCATCGCTGGTGCCCAGGTCAAGACCGAACCGCTGATTGAGCTCGTCGATGATCTCCGACAGGGGGGTGACGTCCGGCTCCTTGTAACCGCCGCCATCGGCGGCGTGGCCTCGAACATCGCGGTCTCCGACCGGTGCCAGCGACACGTTATGCCGCCCCGTGAATTCGAGCCGGTAGTGGCTCAAGTCGGCGTCGCCGATGTCGACAGAGGTAGAAGGCCTGCCGGGCAGCCGAATCAAGAGAATCCGACCGAACTGGTACAGACGTTCCAGCTCAGCGTCCGGCCAGTCGACGATCTGCGCGAGCAGATTGTAGGCGCGCACGAAGTTCTTCAACGCCGTGCGGAAGCCTTCCCGCTCGTCGTCGGTCTCCAGGTTGACAAAACGATCAAGCGCCGGCTTCAGCGCTTCATGCAGGTCGGCGTGCAGTTTGCCTTCGGTGGGATCCGACATGCGGCCCGGCGACGCGGCCTTGAGCAAAGTCACGAACGCGGCCATCTCCGACGAGACGAGCACGCCGAACTCCATCACCTCACGCTGCTTGGTGTAGAGCATGTCCGGCTGCGGCGGCTCGGTGATGGTGGCCTCGAACCAGTCCTCGAATGACTTCTTGATGTCCTCGGCATCGTTGACGAAGTCGAGGATGTGGATGTCGTCCTGGGATTTCAACGGGTGAATCCGGTTGAGCCGCGACAACGTCTGCACCGCTGTGACACCGGTCAGCGGCTTGTCCACGTACATACCGCACAGCAGCGGCTGGTCGAAGCCGGTCTGATATTTCTCCGCGACCACGAGCAGGCGATATTCGTTCTGCTTGCGCGCTGCGGCCTGTGGATCGTCGGCCTTGACGTAGCCGAACTTGTCGGGGAGTTGCCTCTCCGAGAATCCGTTGAGCTGGGCCTCGCTGACTTCGACCCCTTCTTCTATCTTCAACTGCCCCGAGAATGCGATCAGCGTTCCGCAGTCGGTGAATCCGCACAGCTCGATGTACCGGCGCATCGCCTGGTAAAGATCGTGTGCATGCATGCGGCTGGGCGTGACCACCATCGTTTTCGCCCGGCCTCCGAGCGTCCCGGCAACGTGCTCCCGGAAATCGTCGACGATATGCCTGGCCCGCTGATCCACCGCCGTCGGGTGCAGTTCGGCCAGACGAACAAGCTTCGCCTTCGCCTTCGCCTTGTCGACCTCCGGGTTCCCCAGGCCCGACTCCTGTTGGTCCACGGCGACGTTGTTCAGCCGCCACTTCGTGTCGTAGGTGATGTAGTTGGCCAGTACATCGAGGATGTAGCCCTCGTCGATCGCCTGCCGCATCGAGTAGATATGGAATGGCACGTACATGCCCTGCGCGCCGGTACGCGGATGCACCCTGTCCGGCTCGAACCGCCCGAACAGCTTCAGCGTCGGCGACTTCGGCGTGGCCGTGAACGCGAAGTACGACAGGTTCGGCTGTTTGCCCCGCACCCGCGTCATGTATTCCGCATCGTCCTCGTCCTCTTCACGGGGCGCCGCGTTGGCGCCCAGCGCCTGCTTGAGCCGGATCGCCGACTCGCCGCCCTGCGATGAATGGGCCTCGTCGATGATGACCGCATACCGCATCCCGGCGAGGTCCATGTCCGCGATCTTCCCCAGCACGAACGGATACATCTGCAGTGTGGAGATAATGATCTTCGACGTACTGTCCGCCAGCGCCGCTGCCAGCTGCGTCGAGTCCTCGTCGATCTTCTTCACCACGCCCGGCGTGTGATCGAACTGGAAGATCGTCTTCTGCAGCTGCCGGTCCAACACCACACGGTCGGTGATCACGATAACCTTGTGGAACACCGGCTGATTCGCCGCGTCGAACAGGTTCGACAGCCGATGCCCAAGCCACGCGATGGTATTCGACTTCCCCGAGCCGGCCGAATGCTGAATCAGGTAGTTATTCCCCGCGCCGTTTTCCCGTGCATCGGCGACCATCTTCTGCACCGCATCCCACTGGTGGTAGCGCGGGAAGATTCGCGGATCGGTGTGCGGATTGGCCTTCACGCCCTTGCGATCTGGCGCCTTGATGTGAATGAACCGCTGCATCAGTTCGAGCCAGTTGTCGAAGTCCCAGATCTGCTCCCACAGATAGGCAACCGCATAGGTCCCCGAACCCGGCTCCACCGGCGGATTCCCGGCGCCGCCCGATATCCCCGGCCCGTTGGAGCCGATGTTGAACGGCAGGAACGGGGTGTCTTTGCCCTGCAACTGCGTCGCGACGAAAGCCCGATCGGGGTCCACCGCGAAATGCACGAGAGTGCGTTTCGCGAAGAACGGCTCCTTCGGATCGCGGTGATCCCGGTACTGCGCGATGGCATGGTCGGCGTTCTGGCCCGTGTTCGGGTTCTTCAGCTCGACCGTCGCCACCGGCAGCCCGTTGACGAACAACGCCATGTCCAACGACTTGTCCGGATGACGCTTGCTGTAATGCAGCTGCCGAGCGACCGACAGCACATTGCGGCGATACTCACGCAACGCATCCGCAGCGAGGGTGTGACCCGGCCGGAAATATGCGAGGTTGATCAAGATGCCCTTGGTGCGCACCCCCTGCCGCAGAACGTCCAGCGCGCCACGCGCGTCGATCTCGGCCGCGACCAAGTGCACGAACTCCCGCTGCGCGGTGTTCGCATCACCCGCACGGTCGACAAGCTTGTTCCACGCATCGCCTTGCGTGGCACCGATGAACCGGAACATCTCGCCGTTGTCGATGCTGAGCTCGACGTCGAACGTTCCCTGCGCACGGGACCACCCACGGTCGAGAAGCTCCACCTCGACACGCTTTTCGAATGCCAGCTCGGTATGAGCGCCTGGGGTCATGCGGACACGCTTTCGGACGGGGTGAAGCGGCGGGCGGTGGTGACGTCGATCTGGCCGGTGACAGCGGCGGTGATCAACGCCTGACGGCGTTCGGCGAGGTAGGTCAGCTGGCAGTCCAGTACATCCATCAGTCGACGGCTTGTATCGCGAAGTCGCTCGTATTCCTTAACCGCGACTCGTTGTTCTGCGAGCGTTGTTACCGGGACCGGGAAATCGCGAACCTTTGCGCTACTAGTTGTTGCGATGCCTACTTGCGTCGACGTGAATCGAAAGTATCGACGACCATGCTGAGAAGCTAGCAGTGCAGAGAGATACTCCGGAAATATTGCTGATTGATCGAGGCGGATTGCAAAGACGTGGTTTTGATGAACCATATTGACTAGCCCGCCATTCCAGACAGCGCCACGGCCAAGGTTGTCAGGATTGCCGTTGGCTTCCGTCATTAGAACATCCCCTGGTTTCAGCATGGATCCGCGAGCCATCGAACGCGGTATCACGATAGTCTTGATATCCGAAACATCTATCTGGCCATCCTGGACGTTAGCAACACGCAGATAGGGAAACTCGGCGTCGTCCGTAGTGCGTTCGCGTGCGCCATGCACAGTCACTCCTGATTGAACCACGGCAAAGTGTCCGAGACGCGTAGTCCTAAGGTGCGCAGGCAGCCAAGGCCATCGCCTCGACCCGCTGACGACTATCGAAATACCGGGCGTAACAAGCTCAGATATGGCGGAACTATAGCGCTCATTTAACTTGTCGACCTGCTTCCTGCGCGCGCATACCATGGCGTCGATCCGCAATGTCTCAGCGTCGAGGAAGTCGGCGATGCGGCGCTGCTCGTCGATTGGCGGGATACTTAATGGCACGGACGCCAAACCGTCGCTAGACAGCTCCATAAATGTCGAACCTGCCCCCCGCGACACTAATTCCTCCCGTAGCGAGACAATCTGGTAACGGAAGTATCTGATATCAACCGGCGACGTCGCGACCAAGCCGCGACAACCCTGGTTGAATGCCATCCTCGTTGAAACTTGCGCGACATAACCGATCGGCGCCCGTGTCGAAAGCACAAGCGAACCTTCCGGAACCGCTCGCGACCCAGCGAGCACTCCATCCTCGGTTAAGTATCGTTGGGTGGTGCCGAGGTATTCGCCGTCCACGCTACCTATATCGACGGGCGTCGCCCATGGTACGTCTCCGTCCCAGAACGCGGCACTAGACGTAGGAGTGCCACCGTTTACCACGCGGAAGATCCTCCGAAGTGGCGCTTTCGGCCAACTCACCTAGTCACCTCCCCCAGCAGCTTCTGGATCTGCTCCTCCAGCTCCCGCAGTTCCGCGTCGATCTCCGCCAGCGGCCGCGGGGGGGTGTAGACGTAGAAGTGCCGTGTGAACGGAATTTCGTACCCGACCTTGTCTTTGTCGCGGTCGATCCACGCGTCCGGAACATGCGGCGTCACTTCGCGGGCGAAGTACTCGTTGATGTCCTCATCCAGTGGGATGTTCTCGTAATCGCGCAGGTCGGGGTCCGGCAGGACCGAGCCGTCCTTCGCCGTCTGCACCTCGCCGTCGGGGTCGGAGATCGACACCGCGGCCCACAAACCCTTCTGTAGCGCAGCGGTACTCGGCCAGGTTGCGTCAGCACCTTTGATGGCGGCTTTCATTGCGTTGGCTGCTTCGTTCTTGGTCCACCACACCGAGCCGGTCAGCCCACGTAGGGCAGCGACCAGGTCGTCACGGTCGGCCCATTTCGCCAGCGGCTTCGCGTCTTCGAGCGCGGCGAGGGTGTCTTCGGTAATTTCGAAGCGCTGTTTCAGCGGGCGTTCGACGGTGATGCGGTTGTAGCCGAAGTCGCGGGTAGCGAAGATCTTCACCTTGGCGTGGTCCGGGTGCGTCGGGTCGGTGGCGATGTCGACGGCAGTGACGTACATCTTCGTTATGTGGCCGATTTGGGCATCACTGATGTGTTTGCGCTTGTCGCCCAACGATTTTCGCATCTTCTCCCACTGGTCGCGGGCGTCGAGCAGGATCACCTTGTCGCGCAGGCGCTTCGACTTGCGGTTGGACAGCACCCAGAAATAAGTGGAGATGCCGGTGTTGTAGAACAACTGATCCGGTAGCGCGACTATGCCTTCCAGGAGATCGTTTTTCAGGATCCACTGGCGGATGCGGGATTCACCGGATTCGGCGGCGCCGGTGAACAGCGGGGAGCCGTTGAAGACGATCGCGAGGCGGGAGCCCTTGCCTTCGACCGGCTCCATCTTGTCGATCATGTTCTGCAGGAACAGGAACGAGCCGTCGTTGATGCGGGGGGTACCCGCGCCGAAGCGGCCGGCGAAGCCGAGTTCGGCTTCGGCTTCGACGAAGTCCTTGACCTTTTTCCATTCCACGCCGAACGGCGGGTTGGACAGCATGTAGTCGAACTTGCGGTCCTTGAAGCCGTCTTCGCTGAACGAGTTGCCGAACACGACCTCGCCGGGCTGGCTGCGGATCAGCATCTCCGACTGGCAGGTGGCCCACGCGTCGGGGTTGATCTCCTGGCCGTACAGGTATACCTCGGCCTTGGGGTTGATCGCCTTGATGTGCTCCTCGGCGGCGGTGAGCATGCCGCCGGTGCCGCAGGCCGGGTCGAGGATGTTGATGACCTGGCCCTCACCGGCGACGGTGTCCGCGTCGGGGGCGATGAGCAGGTTCACCATCAGCTTGATGACTTCACGCGGAGTGAAGTGCTCACCGGCGGTCTCGTTAGAGGCTTCTGCGAACAGCCGGATCAGATGCTCGAAGACGTAGCCCATGTCGTGGCCGTCGAGCTTGTCGAGGTCCTTCATCGCTGCGAACCGGCCGATCACCTGGTACAGCAGTTTCGCGCTCGCCAACTTGGTGATCTGGTTGTCGAAGTCGAACCGCTCGAGGAGCTTGCGCACGTTCGGGGAGAAGCCGTTGATGTAGTCGCGCAGGTTTTTCGCCACGCTCGTCGAGTCGGACGCGATGGTACCGAAGTCCTGCTGGGAGGTGTTGAAGAACGGCAGCTTCGCCGTTCGCCCCAGCACCTTCTCCTTGTTCTGGACGCCGCTAGCCTCCAGTTTCGCGTCACGTTCACGGACGGCGTCACGGGTGGAGGCCATTACCGCATCGAGCCGGCGCAGCACCGTGAACGGCAGGATCACCTGTCCGTACTCGTGGCGCTTGTAGTCGCCGCGCAGCAGATCGGCGACCGACCAGATGTCGTTCGCCATCTTCTGGTGTGTGGGTCCTGAGGTCATGCCTCGTGTCACCTTCGGTTCGAGTTGATATTGTCAGTTTTGTTGATAGGTAACAATTTTGGAGTCAAAACGCCGATAGTCAGGGCATGGAGGGTCTGGTCGATCACGTTCGCGCTCGCCGCAGCGAGCGCGGATAGCGCGTCGCGCAGCTCCAATAGCTGCCGAAACGCCGCGCCGTAGCGGCCCTGCTCCGCCGACGGCAGTCGAGGAATGCGGCAGCGCCGCAGATCGTCGCGGCTGAGGACGCCGATCGTATTGGATGTGGGCAGTGTATTGGCATCGGCCTGAAGGAACGTTGCGACGAAATACGGGTCCATCCGAGCCAGGTCGACCTCGATGACCTGGGACACGCCCACTTCGTCCGATCGGGCCCCGGTGGCGACGATCGGAGGTCGACCGAGGGTCCGGATGAGCACGTCACCGGCGCGCGGGATGGTTTCCCGGGTGCGGATGGTGAGCGCGCCGACTCGTTCCAGTTCGGCGATGGTCACCGTGGAGTGCCGCGGTGGAGAGTCGGGAGCGGCGAATCGGGGAAGGCCCTGCCCAATCTGCGTGTAGAGAACCTGTAGACGCCGGGTCACGCCGGCGATGTCCTCGGCATCGGCCTCAACTCGAGCCACGACATGGCGCGACGGAAGCAGATTCGTGTCGCCGTCGAGCAACTCCACACGCGCGACCGACCGGGAAATTTCCGGTGAGGCGTCGGTGAAGAGCTGCTGCCATACCGCGCGCTGGTACGGCACATCGCGCGGGTCGGAGACCCCGGACAGGTTGACCATGCGTACAGGGGCGTAGTCGGGTGTGCCGTAGGGGCGGCGAAGCACCCAGAGACAGAGCTCGGTGTCGGGTGAAGGTCCCATGCCCTTCGGCAGCGCGATCACGTCGCGCAATACACCGGAGCGGACCAGGGCGGCGCGAATTTGCTGACCCCAGGCTTGGAAGCAGGTTCGGGCAGAGACGGCGACAACGGCGACGCCACGCGGACGCAGGTAGGCATAGCACTGCTGCACCCAGGCCAGCTCGCTATCGCGACTGGTAGGCACGCCGAACTCCCAGCTTGTCCCGGCGTCCGCCCGCTCGGATGCCTGTTTCGGCGGGTCGAGCGACGGGACGCAGACCGCACCGGCGGCGGCGCCGAGAGGGCTTCGACCGACCGTGTGGACCCGTTCGCCGAACCTGGCGGCGACAGCCTCCAAAAGGGGGGCTGAACCGCCCGCCGGGTCGATGACGACGGGTACTTCGACATCTCTGGTGTTCATGGGTTGTTCCGCGGCTATCGCGCGAGGCAGCAGTGACGCGATGATCCTGGCCAAGAGTTGTTCCGGGGACAGTCTTGGTTCGTCGGTGGCCTCGGCTTCCTGGGCATTGAGGAGGTGGGTACCGGTGTCGGTACGACCGGCCGTCGCAAGCTGCTCGGCCTTCCCTGTCGCGGTCAGCCAGGCCTCGACTTCGGCGCGCGAGAACGTTGGGCTGGCTGAGGTTCCGCCGTTTGGCTGCGGGAAGTCGGGATAGCGCTTGCGCCAGTTCGAGACCGCGGCGCGGCCGACGCCGGCCAGCCGCGCGATGGCGGCCGCTGTCAATGCGTCGGGTTCGTCGAAGCTCATGGCGACGAACGTACACATCCAGAGCTGTGTACGCAAATTAGTTGCATGCTATGGAGAATTCCTGTTGACGCTCATTATCTACGTTCACATCACTGCTGTCGTTTTATCAGGCGGTCCGTCGGCGCCGCCGCCCCAACTCGTCCTCTCCGGACGCCAGATATGAGCATCGAACCACCGCGCTTCGCATCACACGCCAACACCGCGGACACCGCCTCCTCCATGGCTGCCACGGCGAGCTGACCGCGCACCACGGCCGCGACCTCCGGAAACCGCTGCCTTCACTCCAGACCACGCAATTTGCGACCGGCAAGATCCGCTGTTGGTCCAAGCTGGCTATCCGCGAACCAGCGACGGGAACGGCGGTCCAATGAGTGCGTCGCGTGTTCCGGATGGGCATCTGACCAGCTGGTCGCTCGCCGACTTCGCGACTTGCATGAGCGTCGCGGCGGCATCGAATGCCGACGCGCCCGCCATCGCGAAACCTGTTGTCCCAACGCCAGCAGATCTCGATCCTGCGGCAAGCCCACAAGAATGACCCCGACGACCCCTTCACCAAGGAATGCGTGGCGCCTACACCGATCTCGACGCCGAGAAGACCGCCGCACTGTCGGTCATCGCCGCGCTCGACGCCGCCGACCACACCGAACCACATCACCCCGGCATCGCCGACACCGCGCTTCTCGATGCCCTGGCGCTCAACCTTCCCGCCGCGCCGGAACCATTGCTACACAAACTATTTGAGATCAATTAGCTCGCCATCCGGTTGCACGACAACTGTGACCAGGTGACCATCACCATCACACTGCCCGCCGACCACATCCCGGACATCGCCCACACAGCGGAAAGGATCACCACTGTGAACACCACACAACCGACAGCCCCACGCGGCAGAAACAGGTTGTGTAGATCCAGTACGTGTGCCCCCGGCAGGATTCGAACCTGCGGCCTACCCTTTAGGAGAGGGTCGCTCTATCCCCTGAGCTACGGAGGCGGACCCGGTCAGACTACCGGGTGGGGGTCGGCGGGGGCTACAGCGGCAGGTCGGCTGGGGCGGTGGCGGGGTAGGTGTCGTAGGCCGTGGGGTCGAAGCGGCGGGTTTTGCGGCGGAAGAGGACGGTGGCGCCGGGCCAGTTGTTGGTGATTCGGCCGGAGGCGTTGCGGTACCAGCTGGCGCAGAGGTTCCAGGGGGTTCGGGCCAGGCGGGGTTGGAGCCAGTCGTCCCAGGACTGTTCCGCGGTGGGGCGGGCGGCGAGCGATGTCCGGGGGTGGGTGGACAGGTAATCAACGGCCTGACGGATGTAGCGGGCCTGGGCTTCCAGCATGTAGATGATGGAGCCGGAGCCGACGTTGGTGTTGGGGCCGTACATCAGGAACATGTTCGGGAAGCCGGGGACGGACATGCCCAGGTAGGCGCGGGCGCCTTCGGGGGACCAGACGTCGGCGAGTTTGCGGCCGGCGGCGCCGGAGACGGTCATGGGGGCGAGGAATTCGGTGCCCTTGAAGCCGGTGCCGTAGATGATCACGTCCACCTCGTGGTCGACGCCGTCGGCGGTGCGGAGGCCGGTGGGGGTGATCGCTTCGACCGCGGTCGTTTCCACCGTGACGTTGGGCTGGGTCAGGGCGGGGAAGTAGTCGTTGGAGAAGAGGGCGCGTTTGCAGCCGGGTTCGTAGTCGGGGGTCAGTTTGGCGCGGAGTTCCGGGTCGGGGACCTGGCTGGCTCGGTAGCGGTTCGCGATGGCCACCACGGGGTTTCGGAGCCAGGGCATGTCCGTGAGGGCCAGGGCCATCACTTCGAAGAACAGCCAGATCGCGAAGCGTTCGGCCAGGCGGGTGAGGGGGAAGCGGCGGAACATCTTGTGGTGGCGTGGGGTGTATTCGGTGTCGAATTTCGGGAGGATCCAGGCGGCGGAGCGCTGGAAGAGGGTCAGGTGGCCCGCCAGTGGCTGGATCTGCGGAATGTATTGGATCGCACTGGCTCCCGTGCCTATGCAGGCTACTCGTTTGCCGGTGAGGTCTACCTCGTGGTTCCACTCCGCCGAGTGGAATGCCGGGCCCGAGAAGGTGCCTACGCCAGGGATATTGGGGAGGGCGGGGCGGGAGAGCTGGCCCACGGCGGGGATCAGGATGTCGGCGGTGAGGGTTTTGCCGGTGGCGGTTCGGATCTTCCAGACACTGTGGGGCTCATCGAATTCCGCGTCCGTCACCTCCGTGCCGAAGCGGATTCGGGAGACCAGGTCGTATTCCGTTGCCACGCTTCGGATGTAGTCGTGGATGTCGCGTTGCTGCGAAAAGCGCCTCGGCCAATCGGTTCTCGGGGCGAAGGACCACGAGTACAGGGGGGAGGGGACGTCGCAGGCGGCGCCGGGGTAGGTGTTCTCGCGCCACACCCCGCCGAGGTCCGCCGCGCGCTCGACGATCGTGAAACTGTCGATGCCCGCTCGGCGCAGTTCCAGGGCCATGCCGAGGCCGGCGAAGCCGGCGCCGATGATCAGGATGGAGGGGGTGGTGCTCATGTTTCGAAGGGTAGGCCCGTGACCCGGGCTTCCGAAGAGATCCGGGGCCACCGATCGATATTTCCGGCCAGTCTCCTGTCCGACCGGAGCTTCGACTATTCTCGCCGGATGTGACCGGTTTCACTCGATGGGGAGCCGGACCGAAGGAGGACTGACACGCATGTTGAGCACGATGCAGGACGAGCAGCTGTCGCTGGCGACCCTGTTGCGGTACGCCGCCACGTTCCAGGGGGACTCCACGGTCTCGACCTGGACCGGGGACGGGGTTCGCACCATCACCTATCGCGAGCTGGGGGCGCTGGGCGCGCAGCTGGCGCACGC
The DNA here is from genome assembly GCF_009604425.1 of Nocardia aurantia. GTDB lineage: Bacteria > Actinomycetota > Actinomycetes > Mycobacteriales > Mycobacteriaceae > Nocardia > Nocardia aurantia. Next base: position 465,410 of record NZ_WEGI01000001.1, read on the forward strand.
GTTGCGGGGTTTGGGCATCGGTGTCGGTGATCGGGTCGGCACGTTCATGTGGAACAACAACGAGCACATGTGCGTGTACGCGGCGGTGCCCGCGATGGGTGCGGTGCTGCACGCGCTCAATATCCGGTTGTTCCCGGAGCAGCTGGTGTACGTCGCGAACCATGCCGAGGATCGGGTGGTCGTCGTGGACGGGTCGCTGGTTCCGATGTTCAACCAGTACCTGCCGGCGTTGCGGACGGTGCGGGACGTCATCGTCGTCAACGGGGATCCGGCGACCGTGCAGGCGCCGGAGGGGGTGACCGTGCACGCCTGGGGTGAGCTGCTCGGTGGGCAGCCCACCGAGTACGACTTCCCGATTCTCGACGAGCGGTCGGCCGCGGGGATGTGCTACACGTCGGGGACCACGGGGGACCCGAAGGGGGTGGTGTATTCGCATCGGTCCAATTGGCTGCACGCCATGCAGGTGATCTCGCCGAACGGGATGGGGTTCACCGCCGCGGATCATGTGCTCGCGATCGTGCCGTTGTTCCACGCCAACGCGTGGGGGCTGCCGTATGCCGCGATGATGTCCGGCGCCGATGTGCTGATGCCCGATCGGTTCCTGCAGCCGGGACCACTGTTGCAGATGATGGCGGCGCAGCGGCCCACCTTCGCGGCCGCGGTGCCGACCATCTGGGGTGGGGTGCTGGCTCAGCTGGACGCGGCGCCGCAGGACATCGCCCATTTGCGGACGGTGGTGGTCGGCGGGTCGGCGTTGCCGCCGGCGATGATGCACGCCTTCCAGGAGAAGTACGGGGTGCGGTTGCTGCACGCGTGGGGGATGACCGAGACGTCGCCGCTGGGTAGCGTCTCGCATCCGCCTACCGGGGTGCCGGTGGAGGAGGAGTGGGAGTACCGGTACAGCCAGGGGTTGTTCCCGGCCTCGGTGCGGGCCCGGCTGGTCGGTGACGACGGGGCGGTGCTGCCCAACGACGGTAAAGCCGTGGGGGAGTTGGAGGTTCGCGGGCCTTGGATCACCGGGTCGTATTACTCGCCGGACGGCAAGGAGGTCGATCCGGACAAATTCGACGACGGGTGGCTGCGGACCGGTGACGTCGGCAAGATCACGCCGAACGGGTATCTCACGCTGGTGGATCGGACGAAGGACGTGATCAAGTCCGGCGGTGAGTGGATCTCGTCGGTCGATCTGGAGAACGCCATCCTCGGGCATCCCGCCGTGGCCGAGGCCTCGGTGATCGGGATCCCGGACGCGAAGTGGGACGAGCGGCCGCTGGTCGCGGTCGTGCTCAAGGAGGGTGTCACCGCGGAGCCCGCGGAGTTGCGGGAGTTCCTGGCCGACAAGTTCGCGAAATGGCAGCTGCCGGAATATTGGACGTTCATCGACGAGGTTCCCAAGACCAGTGTCGGCAAGTTCGACAAGAAGCGGCTGCGGGCGCGGTACGCGGATGGGGACCTGGAGGTCGTGAAGCTCTGACGGCCGCGGGCGGGACGGGCCGGGGGCGGTTACCCTGGGCCCCGTCCCGCCATCGGCGGCGTGGGGGAAGGAGTTACCGGCGTGAGCGGTCAGGGGCCGGAGGCGGAGCGACCCCGCGGAGGCTTCCCGGGCACGCCCGGCGTGAGCGATCCGGGGGCGCTGGTGAGCCTGGTGCGGGCGCTGGGCCGGCGGGCCTGGGCCGAGGCCGAATATCTTCGACTGTGCGCGGTCGCGGGACTGGTCGGGCCGCGTTCGGTGGGGGCCTATCCGGCGGCTGCCAATGCCCTGTTCCGGTATGGGAGTTTGGTTGCGGCGCTGAGTTTTTCGGCGCAGCGGTGTGGTGGCCGGGCGGCGTTGATCGACGAGTCGGGGGCGTTGAGTTACGCCGAGGTCGACGATCGGTCCAATCGGCTGGCCAACGAGTGGCGCACGCGCGGGCTGCGCGCGGGGGAGACGGTCGCGCTGCTGGTCCGCAATCATCGCGGGCTGTTCGACGCGTTGTTCGCCGCCGCCAAGTGCGGGACGCGAATCCTGTTGCTGAATCCCGATTTCGCGGCGCCTCGGCTGGCCGAGATCGCGGAGCGGGACGGGATGGATCTGCTCGTGTACGACCAGGAGTTCGAGGCGGCGCTCGGCACGCTCAGCCCGCGTCGCGGGGCGTATCGGGCCTGGACCGATTCGCCTCATCTGCGCAGTCTCGAAACCCTCGTCGCCGCGGGGTCTTCCGAGCCGCCGCCGGTGCCCGCGGAGCTGGCGCGGGTGGTGTTGCCGAACGGTGTTGTCGCGGCCGGGGCGCAGGCGTGGTCGTTGCGGCCGCTGGGGGCGTTGCTGAGCCGGGTGCCGCTGCGGGCCCGCGAGGTCACGGAATGTCCGGTGCCGCTGTTCCATTCGCTGGGTTTCGCGATGGCGCTGGTGTCCGTCGGCCTGGGGTCGACGCTGGTGATCCGCCGCCGGTTCGAGCCGCGCCGGGTGCTCGACAGCATGGCCCGCAATCGGGCCACCGCGCTGATCGTGGCGCCGGTGATGTTGTCGCGGCTCACCGATCTGGACCCCTTGTCGTTCACCGAGAGCGATCTGTCCGCCTTGCGGGTGGTGCTGGTCGGTGGGTCGCGGCTCGGTGGTGATCTGTGCCGGCGCACCGCTCATCGGCTCGGCTCGGTGCTGTATCACGTGTACGGATCCACGGCGGCCGGGTGTGTCGCTGTTGCCACGCCCGCCGATCTGGCGGCCGAACCTCGTTGTGCCGGTAGGCCGCTGCTCGGCACGGTGGTGCGGATCGTCGACGAGGCCGGGGACACGGTGCCCACCGGTACCAGCGGCGCCATTCTGGCCGGGAATACCGTCCCGGCGGGGGACGATCGGCTGGTGCCCACCGGCGATCTCGGCCGCTTCGACGCCGCCGGACGGCTTTTCGTGGACGGCCGGGCCGCCGGGGTCACGGGCTCGGGCAATACCGCCGTCCCGGAGGATTCGCGCAGGTAGACTTCGCCGCCGAATGTCCTGGAAGGCGGGATTCGGCCGTGGGTATCCGATCGGCCGAATCCCTGCCCGAAGCCGGCTGGACCGAATACTCTGTTCCACGACCTGCGGCGAAGAGGAAAGCGATGTCGGACAGCCGAACCGGGGCCGAATCCCGGTTGTCGACGAAGGTCGACGTCTCGGTGCCGCACCCGGCCCGGGTGTACGACTATCTGCTGGGCGGCCGCGACCACTACCCACCCGATCGCAATCTCGGGGACGCGATCATCGCCGACGTACCGGACGTCCAGATCGCCGCGCGGGCGAATCGCGCCTTTCTCGGGCGTGCGGTGCGTTGTCTGGTGGGGGAATTGGGGATCACGCAGTTCCTCGACATCGGTACCGGGATTCCGTCCGCCGGCAATACGCACGAGGTGGCCCAGGCGCTGGATCCGGCGGCCCGGGTGGTCTACGTGGATCACGATCCGATCGTGATGGTGCACGCGCGGGCGTTGCTGAAGGGCACGCCGCAGGGGCGGACCTCGTTCATCCACGCGGATCTGCGGGATCCGGAGACGATCCTCGCCGACCCGTGCCTCACCGCGAATCTGGATCTCGAACGGCCGGTGGCGATCATGCTGGTCGCCATCATGATGTACATCCTGGACAAGGATGGGCCGCAGGCGATCGTCGCGCGCCTGCTGGACGCGGTGCCGCCCGGAAGTTGTGTGGTGATCACCCATTTGACCGGTGACACGAATCTCCGGGGCGTGCTGCGCATCGTCGAACTGGGGAAGCGCAGCGGCGTGAACCAGTGCGCGCGCAGTCGCGCCGAGTTCGAGAGTCTGTTCGCCGGAACGGAATTGGTGGCCCCGGGCATCGCGCCGGTGTCGGGCTGGCGGCCGGATCTGGCCGGTACCACCGAGGTCGACCTCGCGGGTGCGGCCGACTCCGCACTGCTCTGGGCGGGCGTCGGCCGCAAGCGCTGAACGTGTCCCGTCAGGACGGGTTCGTCAGCAGTTGCGCAGTTCCGGGCTCTGGTTCAGCAGCTGGGCCCGGGTGGAGATGAAGGTGGAGTAGGTGTCGTTGCCGACCGAGCTCAGGGGGAAGGCCGCGACCCGATGACAGTTCTGGAAGGCGAGTTTCACACCGAAGTGCCGCTCCAGACCGCCGCGGATGGCGTCGGAGGCCAGGGCCCGCAACAGCTGGCCGCGGGCCGCCTCGTCCGGCGGGGCCACCAGGTTGTCCGCGTATTCGTCCGTGCCCGAATGCAATTCGGACACGACGCGGCTGACCACTTCGTAGGCGTAGGGCAGTGAGCTGCGGACGCAGTCGACGAATTCGTCGTCCGAGACCTCACCGCGTTCGGCACGTTCGAGCAGCGCGGATGGAACGTCCAGTGACATAACGCTCTCCTTGTGGGATGGCGGATGATGTCACTCGATTCTAAACGAAAAACGTTGTCAACAAGACTGGAACCGTCGTGAAAGTGCCGCTTCCAGAGCATCTTTCGTTTCGCGCGCGAGCCGGGCCACCAGCTCGCCGGCGGGTGCGTCGGTGATGAGGGTGTGGGTCTGTCCGGACCACATGTTGATGTTTCCGGCATCACCGGCGGCCCGGGCGGACTGTCGCAACGGTCCGGTCGCGTAGTGGATCTCGGGATACGCGGACGGCGCGCTGGGGTGTCCGACGATGAAATCGTTGCGCAGGCCGCGCGCCCGGCGGCCGGTGAATGCGCGCGTGAGCATCGTCGGGATGTCCCGTACGAGCGCTTCGCGGTGCGCCGGCACCGTACCGGCCTCGGGGCAGCGCAGGAAGGCGGTGCCGAGTTGGGCGGCGGCGGCGCCGGCGGCGAGCACGGCGGCGATCCCGGCGCCGGTGGCGATGCCGCCGGCGGCGACGACCGGCCGATCCACCGCCGCGGTGAGTAGTTGCAGCAGTGCCAGGGTCGACAACGGGTCGCGATCGTCGGCGGCGGGATCGTCGGTGAAACCCGCGCGGTGCCCGCCGGCCTCGGCGCCCTGGGCCACCAGTACGTCGGCCCCGGCCTCGATCGCGAGCCGGGCCTCCCCGACCGCGGTCACCGTCACCCACACCTCGGTGCCGGCCGCGTGCAGCCGGCCTATCTCCGCCGCGGACGGGCTGCCGAAGGCGAACGAGGCCACCGGGACCGGCTCGGCGACGAGCGCGTCGAGTTTGGCGGCCCAGTCGTCGGTCTCGAATCGTGCCTCGCCGAGCGGGAATTCGCGGCCCAGCCGGTCGAGGTAGCCGGCGTATTGCTCCGGCGGCGTGGGCGTGCCGGGAACGAACAGGTTGACCCCGAACGGTGCGGCGGTCGCCGCCCGGACCCGGGCGACGCGCCGTGACATCTCGGCGGCGTCGAGGTAGCCGGCGGCGAGGAAACCGAGCCCGCCGGCGTCGGACACCGCCACGGCCAGTTCCGGGGTGGACGGGCCACCCGCCATCGGCGACAGCACGATCGGAATCCGGACATCATCGAGGATCATGCCCACAGTGTTACTCCGGCGGATTGCCTGCTAGGGCACCGCCACGGGGCGCGATTCCGCTCCTACCTGCCGTTATTTCAGAAGGTTGCGAAATGGTCACGACAGAGTACAGTTTCTGTCACAGCGGATGCCGAATCGTTATCGAATCCTGAGTTTGGATCGCTGATCCCCCTGAGGGATTCGAGATTCGGCAGCAGACCGAGTTTGACCGACGCTAGGACGAGCCTTGCCGCAGCACCGTGTTACAGCGAGTTCCGTATCCGTGAAGGAATTGTTGGAGGACCTGCGTGCCGAGGGTGGAGCCGGTCGGAGTCCGCGTCGCCGTCCCGAATCGCGGCCGGGCGACCGCATGCGGATGGCCGCCGGCGCCGCGGTGGCGGCGGGTGCGCTGATCGGCACCGCCGCGCAGATCGCACAGGCCGCACCGCTGTCCAATTACGACGCCGACACCGTGGAGCCGGCCACCGCGGCGCAGCCGGTCGCCGTCCCGCAGGCGAGCGAGATCGCCGATGCCGCAACCGATCTCACGGCCGACCCGGCGGCGGAGCCGAGTCCCTTCGGGCTGCAGAATCTGCCGCCCGAGGTCGCGGGCCCGCTGGCCCAGGCCGAACAGGTCATCAAAAACCTGCAGCAGCAAGCGGTTCCGGCGGCCACCGTGCGGCCGGTCGCCGGTGTGATGACCTCGGGATACGGATCCCGTTGGGGCGCTTTCCACTACGGTGTCGATTTCGCCGATTCGATCGGTAGCCCGATTCATTCCGTCGAGAACGGCACGGTGATCGACGCCGGGCCCGCCTCCGGATTCGGCTTGTGGGTCCGCGTGCAGCACGACGACGGCACGACCGCCGTCTACGGGCACGTCAACGAGATCATGGCCCAGGTCGGGCAGCGGGTGCACGCGGGCGATGTGATCGCCACCGTCGGCAACCGCGGCGATTCGACCGGACCGCATCTGCACTTGGAGATCTGGGATCCCGATGGTTCCCGGATCGATCCGCAGCCGTACCTCGCGGCTCGGGGGGTTGTTCTCTCGCAACAGCAATGGGGTCCCGGACAGGAATAAAGACAATGGTGGGAATCGGAGTAGCCGTCCGTCAGCAGCACAGTCTGATGACGACGAACGGTTCGATGAGTTTGACGAGTTTTCAACAGCTGTTCGAGCATGATTCCCCGCACGGGCGCACCTACGCGGCGCTGGTGGCACATCCGCGATCCACGCTAGCGGAATTGGCGGCCCATCTGGACCGCCCCACCACCGCCGTCGCCGCCTCGCTCGAGGCATTGTGCGAGATGCAGGCCGTAGTGCGCATCGATACCAACGGCGTCGCCGTCTGGGATGCGCATGCGCCGGAAGTGTTGTCGGAGGCGGAATCCCGGCGCCGGCAACAGGAGATCGCCCGGATGCACGCGGCCGCGGCCCGGCTCGGCGAGACCTTCCGCTCGGTGCGGCGTTCGTCGCGCGGTGCGGGCACGACCGCCCCGATCTACGAGATCCGGGACATGGTGGCCGAATTCGAGGAATTACAGCAGTCCGCGCGTAGCGGCGTGCGGCTGGTGGAACGCGGCCCGTTCCTCTGCGAGGGCGAGCGGGCGGAGCGGCTGTTCGAACTGAAATCGGCGCGGATCGCCTCCGGCGTCCGTTATCAGACGCTCTATCAGGACAACATCTATCAGGACGCTGACCGGCTGCGGTTCGCGCTGTCCACCAATTCGGCCGGGGCACAGGCCCGTACCCTGCCGGATCCGCCGCTGAAGGTGATCATCGCCGACGGCGAGCGGGCGGCGCTGATGCTGCACCACGACGAGCGCCGCGGCGATCCGATCGGCATCCGGGTCGGCGCCTCGCCGATGCTGGACCTGCTGATCCACACCTTCGACGTGCTCTTCGCGATGGCCGCGCCGATCTCGGTCAACCCGAACGAGCCGCTGGAGGAACGGGATCGCGCGATCCTCACGCTGATGGGTCTGGGCGCCACCGACGACACGATCGCGCGGCGGCTGGGCATGTCCCGGCGGACCGTGGTGCGGCGCACCGCGGCCCTGCTCGAGCGGCTGGGGGCGAGTACCCGGTTCCAGGCCGGCGTGCAGGCGATGCGGCGGGGCTGGCTGTAGGGGGTGGCGAGTCCGGCGATTCGCCGGGCCGCGGGCGGTACCACCCTGTCGTGCCGGCTCTACGAGCTCGCCGACGGTGATCCCGGCCGTCCCCGGTACTCGCGACCGGCGGCGTGCTCGACTACGCCGAACCGGCCGTGCGGGCGTCGCGGCCGGCCCGGTCGCTGATCGACCGTGGCGTCGCGGCCGGCCCGCTCGCTGATCGACCGTGGCGTCGGCCCGGGGGCCGGCGTCCCGCTCCGGCTGGACCGGGGAGCCGACCCGGTGGTGGTGGTCCGCGCTACGCTCGTCGTGATGTAGATCACGGCGCCGTACCGTACTCGGGGTAACGCCTCACGGTGTCGCCGACGATGGATGATTCGAATGTCGCGGCAGGTCGGACACCGGCATGTGACAGCGGTTGAACGGGCATGTACTGTCCGGACAGTCCGCTGGACGCATCGCGGCTTGTGGTGTGACGAGCAGATGCGAGGCGCCGAATCGTGCGCAGCCCGTACCCCTGCTCGGATCCCGCATGCCGATGTCCATGTGTCGGGCAGGGACTGGTTGGCTACTCACGATATCGGAGCACTTGTGGACTGACGTATGGACTTCGGGGGTCGTCGGGAACTGCGTACGTTGGTCGTTACCCGAACGGTCGGCCGGGGAAACCCGGTGCCGGCGGACAACGCCGCGGTGATCGTTCGATCAGGTCGAGAGGTGAAGCACACGGATGGAAACCGCCGGTCGTTCTGCTCGCGGAAATCGTCGTCGCCGGTCGAGCATTCCGCTGTTCGGGCAGCTGCTCACCGCCGCGGTCGAGTCCGCGGCCGACTCGGTGGCCGTTCGCTACGCGGATGCCGGGAGCCCCGGAGCCGTTTGTGAGCTTACCTATCGAGAGCTGGACGAGGCCTCGTCGCGGGTGGCCCGGGAGCTGATCGCCCGGGGCGTCGGCGCCGGGGACGTGGTCGCGATCGGCATCGCCCGCTCCCTCGAGTCCGTGCTCGCGGTCTGGTCCGTCGCGAAGACCGGCGCCGCCTACGTCCCGGTGGATCCCGCGTATCCCGTGGACCGGATCGCGCACATCGTCACCGATTCCGGTGCGGTACTGGGCCTCACCACCGGCGCGTACCGGCACGGGCTCGGCGACGGCGTGCCGTGGCTGGTGCTCGACGACGACGCCACCCGCGCGTCGATCGCGGCCCGTCCGGCGCATCCGATCTCCTACGCGGACCGCGCGCGCCCGGTGACCGAGCAGCATCCGGCCTATGTCATCTACACCTCCGGTTCGACCGGACGGCCCAAGGGCGTGGTGGTCACCCACACCGGTCTGGGCGGTCTGGTCGCCGCGGAGCGCGAGCACTACCGGGTCGACGCGAATTCCCGTGTGCTGCATGTCTGCTCGCCGAACTTCGACGTCTCGGTGCTGGAGCTGCTGCTGACCTTCTCGGCCGGCGCGACGCTGGTGGTGTCGCCGCCGTCGGTGTTCGGCGGCTTCGAACTGGCGGATCTGCTGCGGCGCGAACGGGTGTCGCACATGCTGATCACCCCCGGCGCGCTGGAATCGGTGGATCCGGCCGGACTGCCCGACCTGCGCGTGGTGGTCGTCGCCGGCGACAAGTTCGGCCCGGAACTGGTGGCCCGCTGGGCCCGGGACGGGCGGCTGTTCCACAACGGCTACGGCCCCACCGAGGCGACCATCCTGGCCACCTCCACCGCGCCGCTGGCCGGGGACACGCCGATCACCATCGGCACCGCGGTCCCGGGCGTCGGCGCCTTCGTACTGGACGGCCGGCTGCGGCCGGTGCCCGCGGGTGTGGTCGGCGAACTGTATCTGGCGGGACCGGCACTGGCACAGGGCTATCTGAATCGGCCCGGCCTGACCGCGGAGCGATTCGTCGCGTCCCCCTTCGAGCCCGGCGCGCGGCTGTACCGCACCGGTGACCTGGTGCGCCGCAACGAATCCGACGGCACCATCGAATATCTCGGCCGCTCCGACTTCCAGGTCAAGATCCGGGGTTTCCGAATCGAGCTGGGCGAGATCGACAATGCCCTCACGGCACATCCCGACCTCGACTACGCGGTGACCATCGGACGGCAGTTGCCCTCCGGCGCCACCGCTCTGGTGTCGTACGTGCTGCCGCGCCCGGACGCGGTGGTGAACATCGCCGCACTGACCGACTTCCTCGCGGAAACGTTGCCGGCGTACATGATTCCGGCATCGATCATGACGCTGGACGAGATCCCGCTGACCCCGGTCGGCAAGCTGGACCGGGCCCGGCTGCCGCAGCCGCGGTTCGCGGTGCGCGAGTTCCGGGCGCCGTCCACCCCCGTCGAGGAGATCGTCGCGGATGTGTTCGCGGCCCTGTTGCTCGGTGAGGACGAGGCGCGGGTCGGCGCCGACGACGACTTCTTCGAACTGGGCGGCAATTCGCTGCTGGCGGCGCAGGCCGCCGCGCGGATCGGCGCCGCGCTGGGCGCGCGGGTGCCGGTGCAGACGCTGTTCGAGACCCCCACGGTGGCCGCGCTGGCCCAGCGGGTGGAGCGGCACGCCGGCGCCGGGGCCGGGCAGCAGCTGCGGCCGATGCCGCGGCCCGAGCGGATTCCGTTGTCCTACGCGCAGCAGCGGATGTGGTTCCTGAACCGCTTCGACCCCGCGGGCGGGGTCAACAACATCCCGGTCGCGGTGCGGCTGACCGGACGACTGGACCTGGCCGCGCTGCGGGCGGCGGTGCGGGATCTGGTGCAGCGGCACGAGGTATTGCGCACGGTGTATCCGGATCTGGACGGGGACGGATACCAGCTGGTGCTGCCGCTGTCGGATCCGCGTGCGGTGCCGGAACTTCCGGTGATCGACGGTACCGACGCGGAATTGCCCAGCGTGATCGCCGAGGCGGTGACCGAGGGTTTCGACGTGACCGCGACCCCGCCGCTGCGGCTGCGCGCGATCCGGCTCGGCGAGGCCGATCACGTGCTGGTCTGCGTGGTGCACCACATCGCGGGCGACGGCTTCTCGATGGCGCCGCTGACCCGGGACCTGATGACCGCCTACCTGGATCGGCTGCGCGGCGGCGCGCCGGAGTGGGCCCCGCCGGCGGTGCAGTACGCCGACTATGCGCTGTGGCAGCGGGAGACCCTCGGCGCCGAGGACGATCCGGAATCCTTGCTGGGCCAGCAGATCGCCTTCTGGCAGCGCGAATTGGCCGCGCTGCCGGAGCAATTGGACCTGCCGACCGATCGGGTCCGCCCGGCGGTGGCCACCAACCGCGGCGCGACCGTCGACTTCGAGATTCCGGCCGAGGTGCATTCCGGCCTGAACGAGCTCGCGCACCGGAACAATTCGACGCTGTTCATGGTGCTGCACGCGGCGCTGGCGGTCCTGCTGGCGCGGCTGTCGGGCACCCGCGACATCGCCGTCGGCACCCCGGTCGCCGGTCGTGGCGACGCGGCACTGGACAATCTGATCGGCATGTTCGTCAACACCCTGGTGCTGCGGACCGCCGTCGAGCCGGGGGCGAGCTTCGAGGACCTGCTGGCGCGGGTGCGCCGCGGCGACGTCGAGGCGTTCGGGCACGCGGACGTGCCGTTCGAGCGGCTGGTGGAACTGCTGGATCCGGCGCGCTCGGCGGCCCGGCATCCGCTGTTCCAGGTGATGCTCACCTTCCAGAACCTCAGCGCGCCCCGGCTGGAACTGCCCGGCCTGGCCGTCTCGGCCGTGGATCTGGCAGTGCCGCTGGCCAAGTTCGACCTGCAACTGGCGGTCGCCGAGCGCACCGACGATCGCGGCGGCGCGCGCGGGCTGTCGGCGGCGTTCACCTACGCCACCGACCTGTACGACGGCATCACCGTGGCCGACTTCGCCGAACGGTTCGGCCGGTTGCTGGCCGCCGTGGTGACGAAACCCGAAGCGGCCGTGGGCGATATCGATCTGCTGGCGCCCGGCGAGCGGGAACTGGTTCTGCACGAATGGAATTCGCCCGGCGTGAAGGTGCCGCCGGTGACGCTGGTCGACTTGATCGGCACCCAGGCCCGGCGCCGTCCGGCCGCGGTGGCGGTCCGTTACGGCGACACCACCGTCACGTTCGGCGAACTGCAGCAACGCGCCGACCGGATCGCGCGGGCGCTGATCGCGCGCGGCGTGGGCCCGGAATCGCTGGTGGCAGTGGCCGTTCCGCGCACCGAACAGCTGCCGGCGGCGCTGCTCGGCGTCTTGGTCGCGGGCGCGGGTTATCTGCCGGTCGACACCACCTACCCGGCGCAGCGGCTCGAGTTCATGCTCGCCGACGCGGCGCCGGCCTGCGTGCTGACCACCGCCGAGGGCCGGGATTCGTTGCCCGCCACCGACATTCCGGTGGTGCTGCTCGACGAACTCGGCGACGGCCCCGGCGGCGCGGTGACCGACGCCGACCGGATCGCGCCGCTGCGCCCGGAGAACCTGGCCTACGTCATCTACACCTCCGGCTCCACCGGCGTGCCCAAGGGCGTCGGCGTGAGCCATCGCAATGTGCTGGAACTGTTCGCGAACACCCAGTTGCGCTTCGACTTCGACGAGACCGACGTGTGGACGTTGTTCCACTCCTTCGCCTTCGACTTCTCGGTCTGGGAACTGTGGTGCGCGCTGGCCAACGGCGGCGCGGTGGTGGTCGTCGACTACCTGACTTCACGCTCGCCGGAACTGTTCCGGGAGTTGCTGGTTCGCGAACAGGTCACGGTGCTGAACCAGACGCCGTCGGCGTTCTACCAGCTCGCCGAGGTCGATCGCGCGACCTCGTCGGCCGGCGACGGCGTGGCCGGCGCGGGCAAGTTCGCGTTGCGCTACGTCATCTTCGGCGGCGAGGCGCTGGATCTGCGCCAGCTGCAACGCTGGTACGACCGGCACGGCGTGGACGCGCCACGGCTGGTCAACATGTACGGCATCACCGAGACCACGGTGCACGTGTCGTTCCTGGCCCTGGACGAGTCGCTGGCCGAACATCCGGCCAGTGTCATCGGCCGCGCGCTGCCCGGCCTCGACACCTACGTGCTCGACGACCGCGCCCATCCCGCGCCGGTCGGTGTGGCCGGTGAGCTGTACGTGGCGGGCGCGCAGCTGTCCCGTGGTTACCTGGGCCGGCCGGGTCTCACCGCGGCACGATTCGTGGCGAATCCGTTCGGCGAGCCCGGTTCCCGGATGTACCGTTCCGGCGACGTCGGCCGCTGGGCCGGTTTCGGCGGCGAGGCGACCCTGGAGTACGCCGGTCGCAGCGACCAGCAGGTGCAGTTGCGCGGCTTCCGGATCGAGCTCGGCGAGGTCGAGGCCGCGCTGCTGGCCTGTGCGGGCGTCAGCCAGGCGGTGGCCGTGGTCCGTGCCGACGAGCACGCCGGCGATCGGCTGGTGGGTTACGTTGTCGGCGAGGCCAACACGTCGCCGGATCCGGCGGCCGGTGGCGCTCCGGACCCGGTGGCGCTCCGCGCGGCGGTCGGCGAATTCCTCACCGGCTACATGGTTCCCGACGTGATCGTGGTGCTGGACGCGCTGCCGCTGACCCCGAACGGGAAGCTGGACCGGAAGGCGCTGCCCGCGCCGGAATTCGCCGGTTCGGCGGGCTACCGGGCGCCGGGCACCCCGATCGAGCAGGCGGTGGCCGACGTGTTCGCGGGGCTGCTGCGCGGCGCCGACGCCGGGCCCGGGGTCGGGCTCGACGACGACTTCTTCGCGCTCGGCGGCAATTCGCTGCTGGCCACCCGCGCGGTGGCCCGGATCAACGAGGCCCTGGACACGCACCTCGCGGTGCGCGAACTGTTCGAGGCGTCGACGGTCGCGGCGCTGGCGGCCCGGATCGTGCCGGGCGCGGCGGCCGGTGCGGTGCGGCCGAAGCTCACCGCGGTGCGACGGCCGGCGGATGTCGCCGAGCGGGCGCGGATCCCGTTGTCGCTCGCGCAGCAGCGGATGTGGGTGATCAACCAGCTCGATCCGCAATCGCCCGCCTACAACATCCCGCTGGCGATCCGGCTCACCGGCACGCTCGACGTGCCGGCGCTGCGGGCCGCGGTCGCGGATGTGGTGGAACGGCACGAGGTGCTGCGCACCCGATACCCGGCCGACGGCACGGGCGGGCTGCCGTACCAGGAGATCCTGCCGGCCGCCGAGGCGCTGTCCGGCGGGCTGCCGGTGCAGACCGCGGCCGATCCGATCGCCCGGATCGCCGAGTCGATGGCGACCGGATTCGACGTCACCACCACGGTTCCGGTGCGGGCCACGCTGATCCGGCTCGACGAGGCCGGCGCGGATCACGTGCTGGCCCTGGTGGTGCATCACATCGCCGGTGACGGCGCCTCCATGGCGCCGCTGGCCCGGGATCTGGTGACCGCCTACGTCGCTCGTACGCAGGGCGGCGAACCCGGTTGGGCGCCACTGGAAGTGCAGTACGCCGACTACGCGCTGTGGCAGCGCGCGGTGATGGGCAGCGAGGACGACGAGAACTCGCTCGCGGCAGCGCAATCGCGGTTCTGGCGGACCGCCCTGGCCGGACTGTCGACCGGTCCGGTGCTGCGGCCGGACCGGCCGCGGCCGGCCGTGCCGTCGATGCGCGGCGCTTCGCTCGGCTCGGTGGTGCCCGCGGCCGTGCACGAGGGCCTGATCCGGATTGCCCGCGACCACAATTCGTCGCTGTTCATGGTGGTGCACGCGGCGCTGGCGGCCCTGCTGGCGCGGCAGTCGAACACGGCCGACATCGCGATCGGCACCCCGATCGCCGGTCGCGGCGAACGGGTGCTCGACGACCTGGTCGGCATGTTCGTCAACACCCTCACCCTGCGGACCGCCGTCCGGACCGCCGACACGTTCGACGCGCTGGTCGAGACCGCAAGGGAGACCGACCTTTCCGCCTTCGCCCACGCCGACCTGCCGTTCGAGCGGGTGGCCGAGGTGGTCGGCGGCGGCGCCCGGTCGGCCACCGCCGCACCGCTGTTCCAGGTGGTGCTGTCGTTCCAGAACACCGAGCAGCCGACGCTGGAACTGCCCGGATTGACCATCGCCGCAGTGGATTCCGACGCGGTCGCGGCGAAATTCGATGTGCAGGTGACGGTGGAGCCGCGGCACACCGCCGACGGCGGCGCGGACGAGCTGATCACCGTCTTCACTTACGCCACCGACCTTTTCGAGGAGTCCACGATCCGCGCGCTGGTGCAGCGGTTCGAGCGGATCCTGACCGCGGTCGCGGCCGATCCGCAGCTCGAGATCGGCGCGATCGAACTGCGCGACGGCGGCGAGAGCGGCCCGGTCGCGGCCGAGCGGGCCGACACCGCGAGCACCCTCGGCACCGCGCTGACCCAGGCGCTGACGGCGGCGGTCGAGGACGATCCGGAGGCCCCGGCGATCGTCGACGGCGAGGACGCGGTCACCTATCAGCAGCTCGACGCGCGCTCGTCGCGGCTGGCCCGCGCGCTGATCGGCCGCGGCGTCGGCCCCGGCACCGGCATCGCACTGCGGCTGGACCGCGGCGCCGACGCGGCCGTGGCCGTGTGGGCGGTACTGAAAGCCGGTGCCGCCGTGGTCGCCGCGGATGCGTCCGAGCCGGCGGCCCGGGTCGGCCTGACCACCTCGGCGGTGCCGGGAACGCACACCTCGGCGGTGCCGGGAATGCACACCTCGGCGGCGCCGGGAACGCACACAGGGGCGGGGCCGGGAGTGCACACAGTGGCGGCACGGACGGCCGGTGACGGCATCACGTGGCTGGCGCTCGACGATCCGGCGGTGGCCGCCGAGATCGCCGGGGAGTCGGCCCGTCCGGTCACCTACGCCAATCGCCTGCGCGCGCTGCGCGGCGCCGATCCGGCCTACGCCGGCGGCGACCTGGTGCTCGGCTACGACGATCTGGCCGGCGCGGTCGATCGGCTGCGGGCCCGCACCGAACTCACCTACGAATCCCGCACCTTCCGGACCGGGCCCGCCGAATCCCCGGCCCTGCTGCTGGAACTCGTGGCGGCGGGCACCGCGGGCGCGGCGGTGGTGGCCGGACCGGCCGAGCCCACCGGCGCGGCGCTGGGCGACGAATGGGTGACCCACCTGATCACCGACGCCGCCGGGCTGGCCCGGATCGACCCGGAACCGATGGCGGATCTGCTGGCGGTGGTCGTCGAACAGGGCGCGGCGCCGGACGGATTCGGCGCCGCCGAGACGGTCGTGACACTCGCCGAACTGCTGCCCGGGGCGGCGGCGAAGCATTGAGCGACCGGCGTCGATGGGCTATGGGGTGACCAGCAGGGCCCGTATCAGGCAATAATGGTCGCCAGTACCGGATCGGGCCGCGCTCGGTCCGGACATGTCAGCGCGGCGGTAACGAGAGTTGCCGCCGCGTGCGATGGATGCAGGTGGCGCTGCGAGGCGCAGGTACCGACGACAGGCAGGGTGAGATAGAGGTGGTTCGCGCGGTCGCACGGCGTTTCGTGGTTCGGGAAGTGGTGCCGGAATGACCCGCTCGACCCGCGTCCGGCCGACGCGCACCCGCAGAGCGCGGGTGACCACCCTGCCGCAGCTCATGGCGACGGCGGTCGAGGCCGATCCGACCGGTCTCGCGGTCGTCCACGCCGACGCCGCCGCGACCCTCGCGGAACTCACCTACGCCGAACTCGACGAACGATCGACCCGGCTGGCGCGTTTGCTGATAGATCGCGGGATCGGTCCCGAAGATCTGGTCGCGCTCGGCATTCCCCGCTCGCTGGATTCCGTGGTCGCGGTCTGGGCGGTAGCGAAGACCGGCGCCGGTTTCGTGCCGGTGGACCCGAACTATCCGGCGGACCGGGTCGCGCACATGGTCACCGATTCCGGTGCGGTGCTCGGCCTCACCGTCGAGGACGTGCGGGCCGACCTGCCCGCCGAGGTGCCGTGGCTGAGCATCGACGCCGCCGACGTGGCCGCGCTGCTGGGCCGCTACCCGGCCGATCCGGTCACCTACGCCGACCGGCTGCGGCCGCTGCGCGCGGAACATCCGGCCTACGTGATCTACACCTCGGGATCCACCGGCCGGCCGAAGGGCGTCGTGGTGACGCAGGCCGGACTGTCGAGCTTCTGCGACGAGCAGCGCGAACGGTACCGGGTCGACGTCGATTCGCGGACCCTGCATTTCGCGTCGCCGTCGTTCGACGCGTCGGTGCTGGAACTGCTGCTGGCCGTCGGCGCGGGCGCCACCATGGTGGTCGCGTCGCCGACGGTGTACGGCGGAGAGGAGCTGGCCGCGCTGCTGGTGCGCGAGGGCGTCACGCACGCGTTCGTGACCCCGGCGGCGCTGGCCTCGGTGGATCCGGCCGGGCTGGACGAACTGCGCGTGGTGGTGGCCGGTGGCGAGGCGTGCCCGCCGGAACTGGTGCGGCGCTGGGTGATCCCGATCGACCCCAACGGGACCGGGATCGGGCCGGACGGTCCCACCCGGGAATTCTTCAACGGGTACGGGCCCACCGAGGCCACGATCATGACCAACATCAGCGATCCGCTGGTGCCGGGCGAGACCGTGACCATCGGCCGGCCGATCCGCAACATCACCGAATACGTTCTGGACGAACGGCTCTCGCCGGTGCCGACCGGCGCGGTGGGGGAGCTGTACATCACCGGCGCGCAGCTCGCGCGCGGCTATCACCGCCGCCCGGGGCTGACCGCGGCCCGGTTCGTGGCCAATCCGACCGGCGGTGGCGAACGGCTCTACCGCACCGGCGATCTGGTCCGGGAGACCGCCGACGGCAGCCTGGAGTATCTGGGCCGCAACGACTTCCAGGTGAAGATCCGTGGTTTCCGGATCGAGCTGGGCGAGATCGACGCGGTGCTGGCGGCACACGACACCGTGGATTTCGCCGTCACGGTGGGCCACACCCTCGACAACGACGCCACCATCCTGGTCTCCTACGTGCACGCCGCGCCCGGCGCGGTGATCGACACCGCCGAGCTGAGCGCGTTCGCCGAGCGCAGCCTGCCCGCGCACATGGTGCCGACGGTGCTGACGGAGCTGGCCGAGATCCCGCTCACCCCGGTCGGCAAGCTGGACCGGGCCGCGCTGCCCGCGCCGGTGTTGCAGACCCGCGAGTTCCGCGCCCCGGCCGGGCGGCTGGAAACCGTTGTGGCCGAGGTGTTCACCGAACTGCTCGGTGCCGCAACGGCATTGGGCGCCGACGACGACTTCTTCGAACTGGGCGGCAATTCGCTGATCGCCACCCGGGCCGCCGCCCGGCTGGCCGCGCGGATCGGGGCCCGGGTTCCGGCGCGCTTGCTGTTCGAGGCCCCCACCGTGGCGGCGCTGGCACAGCGGCTGGCACCGCTCGAGGGCGAGGGCGCGCGGCTGCCGCTGGTCGCCGGGCCGCGGCCGGATCGGATCCCGCTGTCGCCGGCGCAGCAGCGGATGTGGTTCCTCAACCAGTTCGAGCTGGGCCGCGATTCGCCCGGCGCGGGCGACAACATCCCGTTCGCGCTGCGGCTGTCCGGCCGCCTGGACGTGTCGGCGTTGCAGAACGCGTTCGTCGACGTCATCGAGCGGCACGAGACGCTGCGCACGGTCTACCCGTCCGTCGACGGCATCGGCCACCAGGTGATTCTGCCGCTGGAGCAGGCGATTCCGGATCTGGAGCCGGCGCCGCTCGCGGAGACCGGGATCGCCGACTGGCTGTCGCTGTACGCGCTCACCGGATTCGACGTGTCCGCCGAGATCCCGCTGCGGGTCGGCATCGCGCAGCTGGGCCCGGCGGAACATCTGGTCGTCGTGGTGGTGCATCACATCGCCGCGGACGGCGCCTCGATCGCGCCGTTCCTGCGGGATCTGCTGGTGGCCTTCCTGGCCCGCCGCAATCACGCGATCCCGTCCTGGACGCCGCTGCCGGTGCAGTACGCGGACTACACGCTGTGGCAGCGCGCGGTGCTCGGCGAGGAATCCCAGCCGGATTCGCTCGCCGCCCGTCAGGTCGAGTACTGGCGGACGGCGCTCACGGGCCTGCCGGACCGGCTGGACCTGCCCTCGGACCGGCCCCGGCCCGGCGTATTGTCCGGGCGCGGAGCCGAATACGGCTTCACCGTCGACGGCCAGCTGCACGGGCAGCTGGAGGAACTGGCCCAGCGCAGCGGGACCACGCTGTTCATGGTCGTGCACGCGGCGTTCGCGGTGCTGCTGGGCCGGATGTCGAACACCACCGACATCGCGATCGGCACACCGGTGGCCGGCCGCGGCGAGGAGGGGCTGGACAACCTCGTCGGCATGTTCGTCAACACCCTGGTGCTGCGCACCGAGGTGGATCCGCGACGGGCCTTCGGCGATCTGCTCGCGGCGGTGAAACAGACCGACCTGGGCGCGTTCTCGCACGCCGACCTGCCGTTCGAGCGGCTGGTCGAGGTGCTCGATCCGGTGCGCTCGCAGGCGCATCACCCGCTGTTCCAGGTGGCGCTGTTCTTCCAGAACCTGGACCGGCCGCGGCTGGCGCTGCCCGGCCTGACCGTGACGCCGATCGACTTCGACGGCGCCGCGGCCAAATTCGACCTGCAGCTGACCGTGGTGCCCGGCGAGTCCGGGTTGTCGGCCGCGTTCACCTACGCCACCGATCTGTTCGACGAGCCGACCGTCGCGGCCCTGGCCGACCGGCTGGTGCGCGTCCTGGAGGCCGTTGTCGCCGACACCGAGCGGCCGATCGGCGACATCGATCTGCTGCAACCGGCCGAGCGGGTGCGAATCCTCTACGACTGGAACGACACCCGGTATCCGGTGGAACCCGAACTGCTGCTGGACGGGTACCGGCGCACGGTCGCGGCGTTCCCGGACGCGATCGCGGTGGTGTACGAGGGCGAGGAGCTGTCCTACGCCGAATTCGACGCCCGGGTCAATCAGCTGGCCCGCCTGCTGATCTCGCGCGGCGTCGGCCCGGAGACGCTGGTGGGCCTCGCGATTCGCCGTTCGGTGGACCTGGTGGTCGGCCTGTACGCGATCGTCGCGGCCGGTGGCGCCTACGTGCCGCTGGATCCGGACCATCCGCGCGAGCGCATCGCGCACATCCTCGACACCGCCCGCCCGGTGTGCGTGGTGACCACCGTGACCGACAGCGCCGCCATCCCCGACGGCACCGCGCTGCTGCGGGTGGACACCATGGATCTGGGCCGCTTCGATCCGAGCCCGATCCGGCCCGAGGAGCTACTTCGCCCGCTGCGGCGGGACAACCCGGCGTACGTGATCTTCACCTCCGGCTCCACCGGCCGCCCGAAGGGGGTCGCGGTCACCCACGCGGCCATCCACAATCAGGTCACCTGGATGCTCGCGGCCTACCCGCTGGGCACCGGCGACGTGTACCTGCAGAAGACGGCCACCACGTTCGACGTGTCGCTGTGGGGCTGGTTCCTGCCGCTGGCCGCCGGCGCGAAACTGGTGGTGGCCACCCACGACGGCCATCGCGATCCGCTGTACGTGTCGGAAACCATTGCGGCGCAAGAGGTCACGGTCACCGACTTCGTGCCCTCGATGCTCACCGTGTTCGCCGCGCACGCCGAGCCCGGTGCGGTCGGCTCGCTGCAGGACGTGTTCGTCATCGGCGAGGCGCTGCCGCCCGAGACCGTCACGGCGGTGGCCGAACTGACCGACGCCCGGGTGCACAACCTCTACGGCCCCACCGAGGCAGCGGTGTCGGTGACCTACTGGCCCGCCAGCGGCGAGGACCGGCCGACCGTGCCGATCGGCCTGCCGCAGTGGAACACTCAGGTCTACGTGCTCGACGCCCGGCTGCGGCCGGTGCCCGCCGGGGTGCCCGGCGAACTGTATCTCGCCGGTGACCAACTGGCCCGCGGCTATCTGCGGCGGCCCGACCTCACCTCGGATCGGTTCGTGGCCAACCCCTTCGGCGACGGCAACCGGATGTACCGCACCGGCGACCTGGTTATCTGGCGGGACGCCGTCGGCGATCTGCCGCCGCGGCTGGACTACATCGGGCGCACCGACTTCCAGGTGAAGTTCCGCGGGCAGCGCATCGAACTCGGCGAGATCGAGACCGCGCTGCTGGCCCAGCCGGGAGTGAGCCAGGCCGTCGCGGTGGTGGCCGCCGGACCGCTCGGCGATCAACTGGTCGGGTATGTGGTGCCGCTGCCGGGGCAGCAGGCCGATCCGGACCGGCTGCGCGAGGGTGTCGCGAAAACCCTTCCCGGCTATATGGTTCCGGCCGCAATCGTGGTGCTGCCGGAGTTCCCGTTGAACACCAGCGGCAAGCTGGATCGGAAGGCGCTGCCGCAGCCGCAGTTCGCCGGCCGCGAATTCCGCGCTCCCGCAACGGCATCGGAGCAGCTGGTGGCGGAGGTCTTCGCCACCGTGCTCGGCCTCGGGACCGCGGACGACCCGCGGATAGGTCTCGACGACGACTTCTTCGCCCTCGGCGGCAACTCGCTGATCGCCACCCAGGTGGTGGCGCGGCTCGGGACGGCCCTGGACGCCCGCGTCCCGGTGCGCGCGCTGTTCGAGACGCCGACGGTGGCCGGACTGGCCGCCGCGGTCACCGCGCTGCCCAAGGATCGGGCGATGCTGCTGCGGCGCGGCCCGGAACTGGGCTCCCTCGAACGGCCGCAACGGTTGCCGCTGTCGCTGGCACAGCAGCGGATGTGGTTCCTCAACCGGTTCGAGCAGGCCGACGGCCGGGCCACGGTCGGGCTGGCCGCCTACAACCTGCCGTTCGCGCTGCGCCTCACCGGCAGCCTCGACTTCGAGGCGCTGGCGGCGGCGCTGGACGACGTGATCGAGCGGCACGAGGTGCTGCGCACCGTCTACCCGGACACCCCCGACGGCCCGGAGCAGCACATCCTGCCCGCGTCCGCCGCCCGCGTCGCGCTCAAACCCGAACGGGTGCCCGGCGCCGAGGTGCCCGCCGCGGTGATGTTGCTGGCCGCCACCCCGTTCGATGTCACCACCGACACCCCGGTGCGGGTCCGGCTGCTCGAGATCGCCGATCTCGCGCCCGGTTCGCGCCGCGAATTCGTGCTGGCGGTCGTGGTGCACCACATCGCCGGGGACGCGTCCTCGATGGGGCCGCTGGTGCGCGACGTGATGATCGCCTACACCGCGCGGACCTCCGGGACGGCCCCGCAATGGCAGCCGCTGGCGGTGCAGTACGCCGATTACGCGCTGTGGCAGCGGGCCGTGCTCGGCGACGAGCGCGACCCGAATTCGCTTGCCGCGCAGCAGATCGAGCATTGGCGCACCGAACTCGACGGCCTGCCGGATCTGCTGGAGCTGCCCACCGACCGGCCGCGGCCCGCGGTGGCCTCGCTGGCCGGGGCCCGGGTCGGCGTCTCGGTGTTCCCGCCCACCCACACCGCGCTGGCCGAACTGGCCCGCGCCCAGGGCGCCACCCTGTTCATGGTGGTGCACACCGCTTTCGCCGTGCTGCTCGCGCGGCTGTCCGGCAGCGACGACATCGCGATCGGCACCCCGGTGGCGGGACGCGGTGAACGCGAACTCGACGATCTGATCGGCATGTTCGTGAACACCGTGGTGTTCCGGACCCGGGTCGATCGCGGCGAGTCCTTCACCGAACTGCTCCGGCGGCAACGGGAATCGGATCTGCAGGCGTTCGCCTACGCCGACGTGCCGTTCGAGCGCCTGGTCGAGGTGCTCAATCCGCCGCGGTCGACCGCGCACCATCCGCTGTTCCAGGTCGGCTTGTCGTTCCAGAACATGGCGCGCGCCGCGCTGGAACTGCCGGGCCTGAGCGTCGAGGGCGTCGACGCGCTGCTGGACGTGTCGCAGTTCGATCTGCACCTGATCGTCGCCGATCAGTACGGCGAGGACGGCGAGCCCGCCGGTATCGGGGGCTTCCTCACCTACGCCACCGATCTGTTCGACGAGACCACCGCCGCGGGTATCGCGGCGCGGCTGATCCTGCTGCTCGGCGCGGTGGCCGCGAATCCGGACACGCCGGTGGGCGATCTCGACATCCTCACCCCCGAGGAGCGGGATCAGCTGCTGCGCGCCCGCAACGAGACCACCCGCGAACTGCCCACTCCCGCCCGCCGCCGCGGCGACAACACGCCGCGGCCCGGCACCGGCCGGGACCTGGCCTGGCTGCTCGACCGCGCCACCGCCGTCGCGCCGCAAGCCGTTGCGCTGGTGGCGGATTTGGCCGACGGGTTCGAGGAGCTCAGCTACGCCGAACTGGACACCCGGGTCAGCCGGCTGGCCCGGCACCTGATCGGGCTCGGGGTCGGCCCCGAGTCGCGGGTCGCGCTGGCGATGCGGCGCTCGGTGGATCTCGTGGTCGCCATGTACGCGGTGGTGCGAGCCGGCGGCGCCTATGTGCCGATCGACCCGGACCAGCCCGCCGAACGCATCGGCTACATCCTCGACACCGCGGATCCGGTGTGCCTGCTGACCAATTCGGATACCGCCTTCGGCGGCGAGAACGAGCCCGGTCTGCGACTGTCGCCGAAGCGCTCCGGCGAACCGGCCCCGGCCGGCCGGCCGCGGCGGCCGCGCTCCCGGGTGGTGGTCGTGGACGAGCTCGACCTGTCCCGGCAGTCGTCGCTGCCGATCACCGACGCGGATCGCAACGGCCCGCTGCGGCCGGAGAACACGGCGTACGTGATCTTCACCTCCGGTTCCACCGGCCGGCCCAAGGGCGTGGCCGTCCCGCACAGCGCGGTGATCAACCAGTTGCTGTGGAAGAAGGCCGAATTCGGGCTCGACGCGGACGACGCGGTGCTGCTGAAGACCGCCGCCACCTTCGATCTCTCGGTGTGGGAGTTCTGGTCGGCGATCGTGTGCGGCGGCCGGTTGGTCATCGCGACGCCCGACGGACATCGCGATCCCGGATATCTCCACGACCTGATCACCCGCGCCGGGGTGACCACGCTGCACGTGGTCCCCTCGATGCTGGACGCGCTGTTCGCCGACGCCGCCGGCCGGTCGGTGCCGGAGCCCGCGGCGGTACCCGCGGTGCCGGTGTTCCCGGACCTCGGCATCCCGCACGATCCGGCCGACGCGCCGACCATCACCGTGCCGCTGGAGATGATCTTCGGTTCGGTCCGGGTCGGCGACGAACCGGACGCCGGAACCCGGGGCCGGCCCGGATCCCGGGGCGCGCCGGGCGGCGACACGGACCGCTCGACCTGGTCGCTGGAGCGCACTTCCGCCGCGGGCGCGCGTCGTTCGGCCGCCGAGACCGCGGCGGCCGGAGCCCGGTCCGCGGCGCGGACCGGAACCGGATTCGCTGGTCTGCGGCGGGTGCTGGCGATCGGCGAGGCCCTGCCCGGGGCGCTGGCCCAGCGGTGGCTGGCCGCCTATCCGGGCAGCCCGCTGTTCAACCTGTACGGCCCGACCGAGGCGGCGGTGTCGATCACCAGCCACCGGGTCACCGAGGCCGACCGGCCGGCGGTGCCCATCGGTGTGCCGGAATGGAATTCGCGGGTGTACGTGCTGGACACCCGGCTGCGGCCGGTGCCGGCGGGGGTCTCCGGCGAGCTGTACCTGGCCGGCGCGCAGCTGGCCCGCGGCTACTTCGGCCGCGCGGATCTGAGCGCGGACCGGTTCGTCGCCGACCCGTTCGGCCCGGCGGGCGCGCGGATGTACCGCACCGGCGATCTGGTGGCCTGGAACGCCGGTGGTGAGCTGGAATACCGGGGCCGCACCGACTTCCAGGTGAAGATCCGCGGTTTCCGGATCGAACTGGGCGAGATCGAGGCCGCGCTGCTGGCGCTGCCCGAGGTGGCGCAGGCCGTGGTGCTGGCCCGGACCGATCGGCGCAGCGGTGACCGCCTGGTCGCCTATCTGGTGCCGGCGCAGCCGGAACTCGATGTGGCGCAGGTGAAGTCGGAGCTGTCCGGCGCGGTGCCGTCCTATATGGTGCCGGCCTCGTTCGTCGTGCTGGACGCGTTGCCGCTCAACGCGAACGGCAAGCTCGACCGGAAGGCGTTGCCGGAACCGGAATTCGAGACCGTGGCCTTCCGTGCCCCCGCGACCCCGATCGAGGAGATCGTGGCGGGCGCGTTCGCCGAGGTCCTCGACGGCGGCCGAACCGGTGGCCGGCGGATCGGGCTCGACGACGACTTCTTCGCCCTCGGCGGCAATTCGCTGCTGGCGACCCAGGTGGTCGCCCGGATCGGCGCGGCCCTCGGCTCCCGGGTGCCGGTGCGCACCCTGTTCGAGGCCGCGACCGTCGGCGCGCTGGCGGCCGCGGTGGAACGCGGCGCCGGTTTGCACCCGCGGGTGCCGCTGGCCGCCGGGCCGCGCCCGGATCGCGTCCCGCTGTCGTTCGCGCAGCAGCGGATGTGGTTCCTCAACCAGTTCGATCCGGCCGCGGCGGTCTACAACATCCCCGCCGCGATCCGGCTGTCCGGAGCGTTGAACGTCCCGGCGTTGCAGCAGGCGGTGGCGGATCTGGTTGCCCGCCACGAGATCCTGCGCACCCGATACCCCGAGATCGAGGCGGGCACGCCGGTGCAGCAGGTGCTGGCGCCGGTGGACGTGCCGCTCGATCTGAGCCCCGAACGCCTGGGCGAGGAGCGGGTGGCGCACGAGGTCACCCGGCTGGTCGCCACCGGATTCGACGTCACCACCGACATCCCGTTCCGGATCCGGCTGTTCCAGCTCACCGCGACGGAATTCGTGCTGGTGTTCGTCGCCCACCACATCGCCGCCGACGGCTGGTCGATGGGCCCGCTCACCCGGGATCTGATGGCCGCCTACCTGGCCCGCTCCGCCGGCGCCCCGCCGACCTGGGCGCCGCTGGCGATCCAGTACGCCGACTACGCGCTGTGGCAGCGCACCGTACTCGGCGACGAGAACGATCCCGAATCCCTGGTCAGCGCCCAATTGGCGTACTGGACCAAGGAATTGGCGGAACTGCCGGACGAGCTGAACCTGCCCGCGGACCGGCCGCGCCCGCCCGCCCAGTCCAACCGCGGCGGCCGTACCGATCTGGTGGTGCCCGCGCCGGTGCACGCCGCGCTCACCGAACTGGCCCGCCGGCACAACGCGACCCTGTTCATGGTGGTGCACACCGCGCTCGCGGTACTGCTGGCCCGGCTGTCCGGCACCGAGGACATCGCGATCGGCACCCCGATCGCCGGCCGCGGTGAGCGCGAACTCGACGACTTGATCGGCATGTTCGTCAACACGCTGGTGCTGCGCAGCCGGGTGACGCCGGGCGGCAGTTTCGCGGAGCTGCTGGCCGCCAACCGGGAAACGGATCTGCGCGCCTTCGCGCACGCCGACATCCCGTTCGAGCGGCTGGTCGAGGCGGTGGATCCGGAGCGGTCCGCCGCGCGGCATCCGCTGTTCCAGGTGGCGCTGTCGTTCGAGAATCTCGCCGCGACCGGATTCGAGCTGCCCGGACTGAGTTTCACCGCGCTGGACCCGGCCGCCGACACCGCGAAATTCGATCTGCTGCTGACGATCCGGGAACAGCGCACCGCCGAGGGCGCCGAGGCCGGGCTCGCGGCCGAATTCACCTTCGCCCGTGACCTTTTCGACGAGGCCACGGTGGTGTCGATCGGCAACCGCTTCCAGCGGGTGCTGGCCGCGGTGGCCGCCGACGCGACCGTCGCGGTCGGCGATCTGGACATTCTCGACGCCGCCGAGCACGCGGATCTGGTCTACCGGGCCGGCGCCCCCGCCGTGCCGCCGCGCAGCCTGCCGGAGCTGATGGCCGCCGCGGTCGCCACCAACCCCAACGGGGCCGCGGTGGTGGCCGGCAACCGCAGCTTCACCTACAGCCAGCTCGACACCGCGTCCTCGAAGCTGGCCCGCCAGCTCGTCGCCTACGGCGCCGGGCCGGATGTGCTCGTGGCCGTGGCGATTCCGCGATCGGTCGAGGCGATGGTGGCGCTGTGGGCGGTGGCCAAGACCGGTGCGGCGTTCGTGCCGGTCGACCCCACCTATCCGCCCGACCGGATCGCCCATATGGTGTCGGATTCCCGTGCGCCACTGGGCGTTACGGTGCGATCGGTGCTGTCCGCGCTGCCCGCCCTGGACGGCGGCTGGATCGCGCTGGACGACCGTGCCTTCGCCGCCGCCGTCGACGAGTGGTCCGGCGAACCGCTGACCCCCGCCGAGCGGCACGGCGAACCGCGACCGGCCAACGCGGCGTACGTGATCTACACCTCCGGGTCCACCGGCCTGCCGAAGGGTGTCGTGGTCACCCACGCCGGTCTCGCGAACTTCGCGGCCGAGCAGGTGGAACGCTACGGCTTGAGCCGCACGTCGCGGGCGCTGGCGTTCGCGTCGCCGTCCTTCGACGCCTCGATCCTGGAACTGCTGCTGGCGCTGGGCGCCGGCGGCGCGCTGGTGCTGGTGCCGCCGCGCACGTTCGGCGGCGAGGAGCTGGCCGAGCTGATCCGGCACAACCGGGTCACCCACGCCTTCCTCACCCCGTCGGTGCTGGCGTCGCTGGACTCGGCGGCGCTGGGCGGGATGCAGGCGATCGTCGCCGGCGGCGAGGCCGTCCCGGCGGATCTGGTCGCCAAATGGGGCGGCCGCGGCGCCGGCCGCGCGTTCCACAACGGCTACGGCCCGACCGAGACCACCATCATGACCAACATCAGCGATCCGCTGACGCCCGGTGCGCCGGTCACCCTGGGCGGGCCGATCCGCGGTATGCGGTCGCTGGTGCTGGACGCGCGGCTGCGGCCGGTGCCGGACGGGGTGGCCGGTGAGCTGTACCTGGGCGGAATCCAGCTGGCCCGCGGCTATCACGACCGGCCGGGCCTGACCGCCGCGCGGTTCGTCGCCGACCCGTACGGCCCGCCGGGTTCCCGGTTGTACCGCACCGGCGATGTCGTGCGCTGGCGCCGGGGCGCCGCGCGGCCGGAGGTGGAATACCTGGGCCGCAACGACTTCCAGGTCAAGGTGCGCGGCTTCCGGATCGAGCTCGGTGAGATCGACGCCGCGCTCGCCGCCCAGCCGGGGGTCGGCTTCGCCGTCACCCTCGGCCGCGAAACCGCTACCGGCGCAACGATTCTGGTGTCCTATGTGCGGCCCGCGCCGGGTGCGGTGCTGGACACCGCGGCGCTCACCGCGGAACTGGGCCGCGGCCTGCCGGACTACATGGTGCCCACCGCGATCATGGTGCTGGACGAGATCCCGCTGACCCCGGTGGGCAAGCTCGACCGCCGCGCGCTGCCGGAGCCGGTGCTGGAGACCCGCGCCTACCGCGCCCCGGACACCCCGGCCGAGCGGGTCGTCGCCGAGGTGCTCGGCGAGGTCCTGGGCGTCGACCGGGTCGGCCTGGACGACGATTTCTTCGCCCTCGGCGGCGACAGCATCATGTCGATCCAGGTGGTCTCGCGGGCCCGGGCCCGCGGCGTGCACTTCCTGCCACGCGACGTGTTCACCGCCCGTACGGTGGCGGCGCTCGCGCGGGTCGCCGAGGCCGCCGCGGAATCCGCGGTGCCGCAGACGGGTCCGCTGCCGCTGCTGCCGCGCGCGGTGCGCCTGCTGGCCGTGGATCCGGCCGCCCGGGAGACCCGGGCCATCACCCTGGACGCCCCCGCCGACTGTGCGGCGGAACGGATCTGCGCGGTCGCGCAGGCCCTGCTGGACCGGCATCCGATGCTGTCGGCGCGCCTGGATCGTCAGGGCGACGAGGCGCGGCTGGTACTGCCGGAATCGGCCGGCGAGGTGGTACTGCGCGGCTTCGACCCGGCTCCCGACGGTGGTGAGGCCGCCGTCCGCGCACTCACCGCCGACCTGGACGTGTCGAGCGGCCGTAACGTCGCGTTCGGCCTGATCGCTCCCGCCTTCGACGGAACCGGTTCCGGCACACAGGTTCTGGTGGTGGTGGCGAACTGCCTGGTGGTCGACGACACCGCCTGGCGGATCATCGTGGACGAACTGTGCCTGGCCTGGTCGGGCGGTCACGCCGCACCGGCCGCGGCCGAGACCGGGCCCGCCGGGCCGACCCGCGCGCTGGTCGCGCGCGCGACCGCGCCCGCGACCGTCGCCGAAGTGTCCTGGTGGCAGCGATCTCTCGCCGGGCATCCGGCGGAACTGCCACTGCCGGGCGTGGATCCGTCGCGGCGCGGCCGGGTGTCGCTGGTGATCACCGCGGAAGGCGCGCAGGCCGTCGAGAAGGTCGCCGCCGCTTACCACACCACCGCCGAGGACGTGCTGCTCACGGCGCTGGCCCTGGTGCTGCGCCCCGACCCGAGCGGTGCCGCGGCCGAATCCATCGGCACCGTGGTGCAACTGCTCGCCGACGGCCGGACCGCCGCCGGGGGCACACCCGGCGACACCGTGGGCGGATTCACCGCCGCCTACCCGCTGGTGCCGAACCTCGCCGGGATCGACGTGGACGAGGCGCTGGCCGGCGGCCCCGCCGCCGGGCAGGCCCTCGCCCGGGTCAAGGAGCTGCGCCGGGCGGTGCCCGCGGGCGGCGTGAACTACGGCCTGCTGCGCTACCTCAACCCCGCGACCGCACCCGAACTCGCCGCACTCGCCCAGGGCCGCATCGCGTTCCGTTACCGGGATCTGCTGCCCGCACGGGTGCACCCGGAGCCGGCGGCACCGGATGTGTTGCTGGACATCACCGTCGACGCCACCGACGACGGGCTGCTGGCCCGCTTCGACCACGCCGACGACGTGCTCGACGTGGAGGCGGTCAAGGAACTGGCCGGGCACTGGGTGCGCGCGCTCGGCGGCCTCGCCGAACACGGAATGCGGCCGGACGCGGGCGGTTTCACACCGTCGGACTTCCCGCTGCTGGCGCTGACCCAGCCGGATCTGGACCGCCTGCGGGCGGACTACCCGGCCCTGGCCGACGCCTGGCCGGTGACCCCGCTGCAATCGGGCATGCTGTTCCACGCGCTGCTGGCCGACGCCTCGGTCGACGTCTACACCGTGCAGTTCACCGTCGATCTCGCCGGCAATCTGGACGTGCGGCGGCTGCAGGAGGCCGCGCAGGGTGTGCTGGACCGGCACGACAACCTCCGGGTCGCGTTCGCCTCCGACGCCGAGGGCAATCCGGTCCAGGTGGTCCTCGACCGCGTCGAGGCGTCCTGGCGGCTGATCGACCTGAGCCGCCTGGAACCGGTGGCGGTCGAGGCCGAACTGGCCCGCATCCAGGAGACCGACTACGCGACCCGGTTCGATATGCGCTCCGCGCCGCTGCTGCGGTTCGCGCTGATCCGCCGGGCGCCCGGCTCGTTCCGGCTGCTGGTCACCAGCCACCACATCCTGCTCGACGGCTGGTCGATGCCGTTGCTGATGCTGGATCTGCTGACCCTGTACGCCGTCGGCCCGCGCTCGCGGCGGCTGCCCAAGGTACCTTCCTACGGCGAGTACCTCGCCTGGCTCGTCGCTCAGGACATGGACGCCGCGCGCGCGGCCTGGCGGTCGGCGCTGTCCGGGCTCACCGAGCCGACGCCGCTCGCGCCGGTCGATCCGAGCCGCGAGATCTCGGCGGGCGTGGGGGAGACCGGTTTCGAGTTGTCGGCGGCCGACACCACCGAGCTGTCCCGCCTGGCATCCCGGCTCGGCGTCACCGTGAACACGGTGGTGCAGGCGGCCTGGGGCCTGCTGCTGGGCCGCAGCACCGACCGGGACGACGTGGTGTTCGGCGCCACCGTCTCCGGCCGGCCGCCGCAGCTGCCCGGCGTGGAGACCATGGTCGGCCTGTTCCTCAACGCCATTCCGGTGCGGGTGCGGCTGACCCACACCGACACCCTGGCGGGGCTGCTGCGCCGCCTGCAGGCCGAGCAGGCGGCCCTGCTCGACTACCACTACCTGGGCCTGCGCGACATCCAGGACGCCGCCGGGGTGGACGGGCTGTTCGACACGCTGGTCGTGTTCGAATCCTTCCCCGTCGATCGCGACGGGCTGGACAAGGCCGGCTCGATCGACGGCATGACCGTCACCGGCGTCGGCTCGGTCAACGGCACGCACTACCCGGTGACGGTGATGGTCGTGCTGGACACCCAGCTGCGGATCTCGCTGAAGTACCTGCGCGACGTGTTCGACGAGGCCACCGCGACGGCGCTCGCGCATCGCCTGGCCGCGCTGATCGGCCGGTTCGTGCGCACGCCGCAGGCCCGGGTGGCCCAGGTGGACGCGCTGCTGCCCGCCGAACGCGCGGATCTGGCGGCGCGCAACACCACCGTGGTGCCCGACCTGCTCGACGACGCCGGTCTGCTCGACCTGTTCGACGCCCAGGTGGCCCGCACGCCACAGGCGGCCGCGGTGCGGTTCGGCGCGACCACGCTCACCTACGCCGAATTGGATTCGCGCGCAAGGGCTCTGGCGCTGCTGCTGGCCGAGCGCGGGGTCGGCCCGGAAACGCGGGTGGCCGTGGCCATGCGGCGCTCGATCGAACTGGTGGTGGCGATCTACGCGGTGCTGCGCACCGGCGGCGCCTACGTGCCGATCGATCCGGACCATCCGGCCGACCGCAACGAGTTCGTGCTGGCGAACGCGGCGCCCGCGTGCGTGCTGACGCACAGCGCGCACGGCTTCGGCACCGCCGCCGCGATACCGGTTTTCGCGGTCGACACGCTGTGGCTCGACGAAACCGCTGTGCGCCACCGGTTCCCGGCCGTGCATCCGGACAACGTCGCCTATGTGATGCACACCTCCGGCTCCACCGGCCGGCCCAAGGGCGTCACGATCACCCACCGGCAGATGACCAACCAGTTCCGGTGGGCGCAGCGCACCTATCCGCACGGCCCGGGCGACGTGGTGCTGCACAAGACCCCGATCACGTTCGACATCTCCACCTGGGAGTTGTTCTGGCCCTTGCAGACCGGCGCGGCCGTGGTGATCGCCGAACCGGACGGTCACCGCGATCCGGCCTACCTGTCCCGGGTGATCGCCGAGAACGCCGTCACCACGGTGCATTTCGTGCCGTCGATGCTCGACGCCTTCCTCGATCCGGCGGCGAATCCGGCGCTGCGCGACACGCGTTCGCCGCTGCGCTGGATCTTCGCGGCCGGTGAGGCGCTGGCCGGGGACACCGCGGCGGCGGTCGCGCGCCGGCTGCCCGGCGCCGAACTGGTGAACTGGTACGGCCCGGCCGAGGCCACCGTCGTCACCGCGTACCCGGTGACAGGTCCGGTGGGCGCCTCGGTCCCGATCGGCGCGCCGGTGGCCAACACCCGGGTGCACGTGCTGGATCGGCAACTGCGCGCGGTGCCGCCGGGCGCCCCCGGTGAGTTGTACATCGCCGGTGTGCAATTGGCCCGCGGATACCTCGGCGCTCCCGCGCTCACCGCGGAACGGTTCGTGGCCGATCCGTCCGGCGCGGCCGGTGAACGGCTCTACCGCACCGGCGACGTGGTGCGCTGGCACGGTGGCGCGCTGGAGTACCTGGGCCGCAGCGACTTCCAGATCAAACTGCGCGGACAGCGGGTCGAGCTCGGCGAGATCGAGGCCGTGCTCGCCGCGCACGCGGCGGTCCGGCACGCGGTGGTCGCCCTGGTCCGCGAGGGCGGCGACCGGCTGGTCGCGTACGTGGTCCCGGCCGCCGGCGCGGTGCTGACCGCCGCGTCGGTCCTGGAATACGCCCGAAGGTCGTTGCCCGGCTACATGGTTCCGTCGGCGGTGGTGCTGCTGGGGCAGTTGCCGCTGAACGCCAGCGGCAAACTCGATCGGAAGGCGCTGCCGGCGCCGCCGCCGGTGACCCGGCCGTACCGGGCGCCGTCGACGCCGCTGGAGCAGGCCGTGGCCGGCGTGTTCGCCGAGGTGCTCGGCGCGGACCGGGTCGGCCTGGACGACGATTTCTTCGCGCTCGGCGGCAATTCGCTGATCGCGACCCGCGCGGTCGGCCTGCTGCGGTCGGTCACCGGCGCCGACGTCCGGGTGCAGTGGTTCTTCACCGGATCGACGGTGGCCGAGCTGACCCAGCGGGTGCTGGCCGCGCTGGCCGGTGAGCACGACTTCGACCTCGGTTCGGACGCGGCGCTCGAGGTGCTGCTGCCGATCCGGGCCACCGGCACCGGCGATCCGCTGTTCTGCATCCACCCGATGTACGGATTGTCGTGGAGTTACGCCGGTCTGGCGCGGTACGTGACGGACCGGCCGATCCTGGGCCTGCAATCGCCGGCGCTGTCCGAGGACGGCTATCTGCCGGTGTCGCTGCGGGACATGGCCGCCCGCTACGTCGCCGAGATCCGGCTCGTGCAGATGCGCGGCCCGTACCGGCTGCTGGGCTGGTCGCTGGGCGGTGTGCTGGCCCACGCGGTCGCGGCCGAATTGCAGGCCGACGGCGAGGAAGTCGCCCTGCTGGCGATGCTCGACAGCCATCCGGACATCGACGTCACCGATTTCCGGGCGGCGATCCGCGAGGCCCTCGCCGAGATCGGGATCGGCGCCGAGACACTCGTCGGCGACGACATCCACGAATTGAGTGACGAGGCCGTGGCCGCATTGCACGCGACCATCCCGGCGGACATGGCGGTGCTGACGCCGGACCGGGTGCGCCGCATCTATCGCAGTGCGGTCCGGTCCGCGGAACTGATCGCCGATCATCGGCCGTCCGTATTCCGCGGGCGCCTGGACTATTTCAGCGCGTCAGGGCATACGACCGCCGCGGCCGGGTGGCGGGACTACGTCGCCGGTGCCATCATCGATCACCCGATCGGCGTCGGTCACGATCAGATGACGTCGCCGACCGCACTGGCGGAGATCGGTCCCCGGCTGACCGACCTGCTCGCCTCTCCCGGCGCGGAACACGCCGGGGGTGACAACGATTCGGACACGGCCCGTCGGGCATGATGGGACGATCGCCGAGCGGTGCGAGCATGTGCCGGGACCCGGAAACGCAGAGCTGACAGTGAAGGTGTGAAACATTGATTCGTCGACACGTCCGGCGCAGCGGTCTACGGGCCGCCGCCATTTTCGCGGCCACAGGGATCCTCGCGGGAGTCATGACGGGCATCGGCGCGACCAACGCCTCCGCGACCGATCCGATCATCGCGTCCAAGAGCCTGCTCTCCGACCCAAGGTCCGCGGACGGGTCGTACATCAGCAAGGCGACCTACAAGGACGACCGCAGCATCCGGCTCTACGTCTACTCCGCGGCGATGGACCAGACCTTCCCGGTCGATGTGCAGCGGCCCGCGGACGCCTCGGTACCGCGCCCGACGCTGTATCTGCTCAACGGAGCCGGCGGCGGTGAGGACGACGCCTCCTGGCAGAAGCGCACCGATATCGTCAACGGCTTCCTCACCGACAAGGACGTCAACGTCGTCCAGCCGATCGGTGGCAAGTGGAGCTACTACACCGACTGGATCGCCGACGATCCGGTGCTGGGCCGCAACAAGTGGAAGACTTTCTTCACCGAAGAGCTTCCGCCGCTGATCGATTCGTCGCTCGGCACCAACGGCATCAACGCGATCGCCGGCCTGTCCACCTCCGGTACCGCGGTGCTGAACCTGCCGATCGCCAAGCCGGGGCTGTACAAGGCCGCTGCGGCGTACTCCGGGTGCGCGCAGACCGCCGATCCCGTCGGCCAGACCTATGTGAAGCTCGCCGTCCAGACCTGGGGTGGCGGTGACACGCTGAACATGTACGGCCCGGACAACTCGCCCGAGTGGGCGGCCAACGATCCGTTCATCCACGCGGACGAGTTGCGCGATCTGGACCTGTACCTGTCGACCGGCAACGGGCTGCCCGGCGTGTACGACACGCTCGACGGCCAGTACGCGCTGGCCGGTTCCTACGGTCTGGCCAACCAGATCCTGGTCGGCGGCATCATCGAGAGCGCCGTCAACCAGTGCACCCACAACATGAAGAACCGGCTGGATTCGCTGGGCATCCCGGCGACCTACAACTTCCGCAACAGCGGCACCCACTCCTGGGGTTACTGGAAGGACGACTTCAAGGACTCCTGGCCGGTGCTCGCCCACGGTATGGGCCTGGAGCAGGACTGATCCCGGCGATTCGGAAGCCCCGGCACCTCGGTGACCGGGGCTTCCGGCTTTTTCCGGGGGTTTGCTCGTACAAAATTTCGGCGAACCGTAAAATATTTTCATGAACACCGTAGTTGCCGCGTCGCGATCGAGGTTGCGTCGTGCCCGCACCGCGTCGACCCTGCTCGGGCCCGCGTTCGTGGCCGCCGTCGCCTATGTCGATCCCGGCAATGTGGCGTCGAATGTCAGCGGCGGCGCGCGGTACGGGTATCTGCTGGTGTGGGTGGTGGTGCTGGCCAATGTGATGGCCGCGCTGGTGCAGTATCTGTCGGCGAAACTCGGGCTGGTCACCGGGCGCTCGCTACCCGAGATGGTCCGGGAGCGGGCCGATCGGCCGGTGCGGCTGGCCTATTGGGCCCAGGCCGAGCTGGCGGCGATGGCCACCGATCTGGCCGAGGTGGTCGGTGGCGCCATCGCGTTGCAGCTGTTGTTCGGGCTGCCACCGCTGCTCGGCGGCCTGATCACCGTGGTGGTGTCGATGTTGTTGCTGGTGGTGCAGAACCGCGGCGGCCAGCAGCCGTTCGAGCGGGTGATCATCGGCCTGCTGGCGGTCATCTCGGTGGGATTCGTGGCGAGCGTGGTGCTCTCGCCGCCGTCGTTGTCGCACACCGTGAACGGACTGCTGCCGCGCTTCGACGGCACCCGGAGCGTGCTGCTGGCCGCGGCGATCATCGGCGCCACCGTCATGCCGCACGTCATCTATCTGCACTCCGGACTGGCCCGCGACCGGCACGGACATCCGGCGCCGGGGCCGCGGCGCCGGGTGCTGCTGCGGGCCACCCGCTGGGACGTCGCCGTGGCGATGCTGATCGCCGGGATCGTCAATCTCGCGATGCTGCTGATGGCCGCGCACACCTTCGGCGGCCGCGGCGACGTCGACACCATCCAGGCCGCTCATGCCGCGGTGCGCGACGCGCTCGGACCCGGTGCGGCCCTGCTGCTGGCGGTCGGGCTGCTGGCCTCGGGCCTCGCCTCCACCTCGGTGGGCGCCTCGGCGGGGGCGATGATCATGGCGGGTCTGCTGCGCCGCCGGGTGCCGCTGCTGGTGCGCCGGATCGTCACGCTGCTGCCCGCGCTGGTGGTGCTGGTCGCGGGCGTCGACACCACGCAGGCGCTGATCGTCTCGCAGGTGGTGCTGTCGTTCGCGATTCCGCTCGCGCTGATCCCGCTGGTCCGGTTCACCGGCGACCGCGGCCTGATGGGCGACGACGTCAACCACCGGCTCACCACCGCGGCCGCCTGGGTGATCACGACGGTGATCAGCGGGCTGAACCTGCTGCTGATCTATCTGACCGTCACCGGCCGGGACTGATCCGGCTCACCCGTGCCGCATCCGGAAGATGGCCTTGGCCATCCGCAGATGCCGCGGATGCCGGTCGAAGGTGGACAGGTTCACCGGGGCGCGGTAGCGGCGCTGCGCGATCGCGAGGGTGCGGCTGAACTCCCGCAGACCGGCCTCGCCGTGGGTGTGGCCGCGGCCGTACTCGCCGATGCCACCGAACGGCATGGCCGGGATGCCGGCGTAGGCCATGGACGAATTGAGTGTCACCACACCGGTTCTGAGACGCTCGGCCAGTTCCGCGCCGAACTTGGTGTCGCGGGTGAAGATCGAGACCGTGAGGCCGTGGTCGACGGCGTTGATGCGCGCCACCGCCTCGTCCATCGTCGGCACCGCGTTGATCACCAGCACCGGGCCCACCGATTCGGCGGTGATCGCCAGCCCGTCCTCGGGGACGTCGGTGAGCACGATCGGCTCCACGTACGGCTCGCGGATCGACTCCAGGCCGCCGACGACCGTGCGGCCGCCGCGCGCGATGGCGTCCTTGACCTGCCGCCGCACCTCCTCGGCCTGGGTCTCGCGGACCATCGGCCCGTAGGACGCCTTGCGATCGCCGCCGGGCCGCAGCCCCCGCGCCAGCTCCGCCACCTTGTCCAGCATCGGCTGGTACACCGACTCCGCGACGTACACCCGCTGGATTCCGGACGGGCTCTGGCCGGCGTTCGACATCGCGCCGAAGATCGCGGATTCGGCGGCGGCGTCGAGTTCCGCGTCCACGTCGACCACCATGGCGCCCTTGCCGCCGCGCTCCACCACGACCGGGGTCATGGTGCGGGAGCAGAGGGCGATCACGTCGCGGGCCCCGGCTTCGGAACCGGCGTAGGCGATCTTGTCCACGCCCGCTTGGCAGAGCGCGGCGCCGGTCGAGTCGTCACCCGTGATCGCTTGCAGCACCGGCTGATTCGGCGCCAGCCGACGCCAGCTCTCGGCCAGCCAGATGCCGACGCCGGGGGTGAGCTCACTGGGTTTGAACACCACCGCGTTGCCGGCGGCCATCGCGGTGGCGATCGAACCCATCGGTGTGAACACCGGATTCGTCCACGGCCCGAGCACACCCACCACGCCCAGCGGCAGATAGCCCACGGAGGCACGCTGATTGCGCGACAGCCAGCTGGAACCGAGCCGGCGCCGGCCCAGCGAGCGCTCGGCGTGCCGGGCCACCCAGTCCAGATTCTCCACTGCCAGCATCACTTCGATGGCGGCGTCGGCCTCCGGCTTGCCGGTCTCCGCGCAGACGAGCTCCACCAGCTCGCCGATCCGGCGCGCGACGGCACCCTTCCATTCCAGCAACCAGCGTTTGCGGTCGGCGAAACGCAGTGCCCCCCACCAGTTCTCGGCCGCGCGCGCGGCGCGGACGGCGGCCGCGACGGCGTCGGCCCCGGCGATGGGGTAGCTGCCGACGGATTCGCCGGTGCGCGGATCGTAGGACGTGAGTGCCGGGACTCGGCCCGGACCGGCTTGCGCCGCCGTGTGCGGCTGCGCAGACTCGACCATGAGGTCACCTCTCTGGCGATGATTGCGCCAGATTATGGGCGGTGCTGGTCAAGCGACAAGGAACCCTTATCCACGCAGACCGATCGGTTCGGCCCGGGACCAGCGCCGATTTACTGGATGACCGTCCGGTCCGTAAATTTGTGACGAAAGCCACATTTCGTGAACGAAGGCGGGCGCGACCGAGCGCCGGACCCCACGCCGATGCGGTTCCCGCCCTCGGGCCAGTAACATCGCGCGAGGTGGATGGGATCACCAAACCGGGGCGCGTGCGCGACTCGGATCGTCCGGTCGCCGCCCCGACGGATAGTGGAGAGTGGATGCCGAGCCTCGAGAAAACCGGCGCAGTGGATTCCGGCGCTGTCGATTCCGGACCCGTGCGGGCCGCCGAACCGGCGGTGCGGGTCGTCGACGTGCACAAATCCTTCGGTGAGGTCCATGCGTTGCAGGGCGTGAGCTTCACCGCCGCCCGCGCCGGTGTCCTCGGCATCCTCGGCCCGAACGGAGCCGGCAAGACCACCACGGTGAAGATCCTCTCCACCCTGCTGCGACCCGACTCCGGTACCGCCGTCGTCGCCGGGCACGACGTCGTCCGCGACGCCGCCGGCGTGCGCCGGTCGATCATGATGACCGGGCAGTACGCCGCACTGGACGAGAACCTCTCCGGCCGCGAGAACATCGAACTGTTCGGCCGCCTCATGGGTCTGACCCGCCGCGCGGCCCGGGGCCGCGCCGACACCCTGCTCGAGGAGTTCGACCTCGTCAGCGCCGGACGCCGCGCGGTGCGGCACTACTCCGGCGGTATGCGCCGGCGCATCGATATCGCCTGCGGCCTGGTCGTGCGCCCGGAGGTGGTCTTCCTCGACGAGCCGACCACCGGCTTGGATCCGCGCAGCCGCCAAGGCGTCTGGGACCTCGTCACCTCGCTCAAACGACAGGGCATCACGGTGCTGCTGACCACGCAGTACCTCGAAGAGGCGGACGTGCTCAGCGACAACATCATCGTCATCGACAAGGGCACGGTCATCGCCGAGGGCACCGCCGACGAGCTCAAGGAGCGCACCGGCGGCAGCTACTGCGAAGTGGTACCGCTGGATCCGACCCGGCTCGGCGCCGCCCTCACCGCCCTCGGCGACCTGGTCCCCGAGGCCGTGCGCAACGATGCCGCGAGCCACAGCGCCACGCAGACCGACCGGGTGTCCATCCCCGCCCCCGACGGCGCGAGCACCCTCGCCGAGGCGCTGCGTCGGCTGGACGCCGCCGGAGTCGAACTCGCCGACATCGGCCTGCGCCGCCCGTCGCTCGACGACGTGTTCCTCTCCATCACCGGACATTCGGGCGGCGGTCGGTGACCGTCTCGACCGCTCCCGCGGACGGGCTGTTCGACGCGTTGCCGCCGGCCCGGCCATCCTCCTTCGCCCAGTGGCGGGCCCTGACCGGCCGCATCGTTCGGACCATGGTCCTGCGCGGGGAACTGGCCTTCGCGGTGATCACCCCGCTGGTGTTCACGCTCGGCTTCTACCTGCCGCTGCGCTACGTCATGCGATTCCGCGGCATCGACTACGCGCAGTTCGTCATGCCGATCATCGTCCTGCAGACCATGTCGTTCACGATGATGTCCAACGCCCAGCTGGCGGCCTTCGAATCGCTGACCGGACTGCACAGCCGATTGCAGACCATGCCGATCGGCAGCCTGGTGCCGCTGGGCTCCCGGGTGTCCGCAGGCCTGGTCCGCTCCATCAGCTCGCTGGCCGCCGCCATCGGCTTCGGCTACCTGATCGGATTCCGGTTCGTCGCCGGCCCCGCGCAGGCCACGCTGTTCTGCGTCTCCTCGCTCGCGGTCGGCACGGTCCTGGCGATCGGGGCCGACGCGCTCGGCTCCCTGACCAAGAGCCCCGAGTCGCTGAGCCAGGCACTGACCCTGCCGACCCTCATCTTCGGCATGCTCTCCTGCGGATTCGTCCCGGAAAGCGGCTTCCCGCACTGGATCCGGCCCTTCGTGCGCAACCAGCCGATCTCCCAGTTCTCATTCGCGTTGCGGGACATGGCCGCCCACGGAGTGACCTGGCAGGTGGCCTGGGTACCGCTGGTGTGGCTGGGCGGCCTGGCGGTGCTCTTCGTGCCGCTGGCGATCTGGGCGAGTGTGAGGCGATCGTGAGCATTGTGCAGGAAATCCCCTCGTCGGCAACCGAATTCATGCTGTCCAAGCGGTCGGCGCTGCCGGTAGTGCAGGTGCGCTCCGAGCGCGCGCTGTCGACCTGGGCGCGGCACAGCGTGATCCAGTGCGGCCGGCTGCTGCGAGTGTGGAGCCGCGACACCATGACCACGGTGCAGACGCTGCTCTATCCCGCGTTCACCCTGCTGATGTTCCGGATCGTGCTGGGTGATTCGATCACCTCGGCCACCGGAATGCCCAGCGTCTACGGCACGGTCCCGATGATCACCCTCGTCGCCGCGATGGCCGGCGCGATAGTCAGCGCCCTGGGCTTCAAAGTGGAGAAGGCCGCCGGCCTACTGAGCCGATTCCAGACCATGCCGATCCACCGCGCCGCGGGCCTCACCGGCCGGCTGCTGGCGGAAGCCGTCCGAGTCCTGATCACCACCCTGTTCGTGATAGTCGTAGGCGTAGCGATCGGCTTCCGCTTCTGGAACGGATTCTGGGCCTCGATGGCGATGATCGCCATCCCGGTCCTGTTCGGCGCCGGTTTCGCGGTCCTGGTCACCGCCCTCGCCACCATCTCCGAAGGCGTAATGCTGATCAACATCTTGGGCATCCTCAACACCCTCCTGATGTTCTTCAACTCCGGCTTCGTCCCAGTGTTCGCCTACCCACGCTGGCTGCAAACGACGGTAGAGAACCAGCCGATGAGCACAGCAATCGACGCCATGCGCGGCCTGGCCTGGGACGGCCCGGTAACAGCCCCTCTACTGAAGACCCTGGCCTGGACCCTGGGCGCCATAGTCCTCTTCGCCTACCCCGCCATCCGCGGCTACCGCAAAGCCGCAGAAGGTTGAGCCGTTGGGCTAGGTGACGGGCTGTATTTTTGGCCTCCGCTTCGCTCCGGCGGGTTCGCGGCCCCCAAGTCTCGATCCTTCCCTCCTCCGGCTCCTCCGCTTCGCTCCCCCGCCTCCGTCAGTCCAGGATCGAGACGGGCCGCGAACAGGAGTGTTGGGCCTGCGAATTGGTGACCGCTGTGTTTTTGGCCTCCGCTTCGCTGCGGCGGGTTCGCGGCCCCTAAGTCTCGGTCCTTCCCTCCTCCGGTCAGTCGCTGCGCTCCCTCCCTCCGTCAGTCCAGGACCGAGCCGGGCCGCGAACAGGAGTGTTGGGCCTGCGAATTGGTGACCGATGCGCAGGTGCACCCCGGTGCCCGGTGACCCGGTCACCGTTCCGCAGCCGCACGTACCCCTGTTGCCGGGACTCGGTCACCGTTTCCGCAGCCGTGTGTACTCCACTCCCCAGGACCCGGTCACCGTTCCGCAGCCGTAACCCGCACCGTGGGTTTCGGTCACCGATACGCAGGGGTAACCCTCCTGTTCGCGGCCCGGCCCGATCCTGGACTGACGGAGGCGGGGGAGCGAAGCGGAGGAGCCGGAGGAGGGAAGGATCGGGCCCGCAGGGCCGCGAACCCGCCGGAGCGAAGCGGAGGCCAAAAACACAGCCTGTCACCCCCAAGCAGGCCCAACACCAAGCCAGCACCCCGCCCCCATCCGCACCCACACACAAGCCCGGACCCAAGACCCAAACCCCGCGACCCCCCCGCAGCGAAGCCAAGTTACAGCAAAGCTGCCGTCATCAAAGCCTGCACCCGAGCCAAACTCGCCGGCCGACTGTCATACCGAATACTCCGCCCAACATCAATCACCTGCGCAATCGCAGCATGCACCCGAAAGCGAGCCTCGATCGGATCCCCATCCAGCAAATGTGCCCACTCCAGCACATTCTGCCGCTGGATAGCCCGCAACTTCTGCTGTTCCGCCGCAGGCAGATTCGAGAACTCCGCAAAGTACACCGGCAAAATCTCCGGCATAGCAAAGGTGAGCCGAGCAAACCGAGCAGCCATCTGCACCGCCGCATCGGCCCGGCTGGACGCCTCGGCCAGCGCCTCGGCGTTGGCGATGGCCAGCCGTTCCCCGGTGCGATAGAAGGCAGCAGCCAGCAGATCCGACTTACTGGGAAAGTACCGATAAACGCTCGAGGCATTGATCCCCACAGCCGCCCCGATCTCCTCGATCCCGGCCTCGTGGTACCCCTGCCGCCCGAAGATCCGAATCGCCTCGACCAGCAACTGCTCCCGCTTGGAACTGGGCGGCAGCCCGCGGACCTCCGTGGTCGGCCGAGGTTCGGCAGGCGCCGGAGACAGTTCGGTGCGCGCGATCGACCACCCGATATCCGTCAGCAGATCGGTCAGCCGAGCAGCCGCCAGCGCCGTGTGATGAGCGGTGATACTACCGATCGCCCCCAGCACAGCCGTGCCCAGCAACTGGATATCCCCGGCCCCGCAGTCCGGCCGATTCGCCGCGATGGCGGATTCGAACACCCGGTGCAGGGTCTCGTAGCGCACCCGCACCCGCGCGCGATCGGCCGGCTCGAGATAACGCCCCTCCCACCGATACAGCCCGCCCCCGCGCCGAGCCTCGATCGTGTGCGCCGTGGCCGCCCGGATCAACGTGGTGAGCCGCGTTTCGGGCTCGGCAACCGGTTCGTCAGCGGCCTGCACGGCGTCGAGCAACGTCTGCGCGCCGAGTTCGGCGGCCGCGACCAGCAGCGCGTACTTGTTCGCGAAATGCCGATACAACGCCGGACCGGATATGCCCACCTCGGCCGCGATCTCGTCGACGCCGACCGGGTGGTAGCCGCGCTCGCTGAAGGCCCGGGCCGCGACACCGACGATTTGTGCCTTCCGGTTCTTCGGTCGCCGACGCGCCGGCGAACTGCCCGGTCGCGGGGTAGCGAGCGCGGACTCACTGCGATCCGCGACCATGCACCTCTCCTCCAGTTCGTCGGGCCCCAGCCTCCGGGGCCGTTGACAGCTCCGGGCGGTACCCTTTAAGTTAACCACAATTCGCTAATGTCCACGATTTCGCGCCGATGCGGGCGCGACGACGCCGCCCGGGGGCAGCCATGAGTACTGTCGACAATCGGACCACTCCGGTCGGGTTCTCCGCGATCCGGGACGACCGGGTACTGCGGGTCACGCTGACCAATCCGTCGCGCAAGAACGCCATCAACTACGACACCATGGTCGCGCTCGGCGATCTGTTCGGCACCGTCGGTACGGATCGCGCCGTGCGCGCGATCGTACTCAGCGGCGAGGGCGGCGATTTCTGCACCGGCGCCGATCTGGCCAACGCGCCCGCCGAAGCGCAGCGCGGCATCACCCCCGAGATCACCATGGACGCCGCGAATCGCATGGTGCGGGCCGTCGTCGACGCCCCCGTCCCGGTGGTCACCCGGATCCGCGGTGCGGCCGCCGGCATCGGGGTCGCGCTGGCGCTGGCCGGCGATCTCGTCTACGCCGCCACGGATTCCTATCTGCTGCTGGCCTTCATCAACGTGGGCCTGATGCCCGACGGCGGCGCGGCCGCCATGGTCGCCGCCGCCGCGGGCCGCGCACGGGCCGCCGAGCTGGCGCTGCTGGGCCAGCGGCTGCCCGCCGCCGAGGCCGCGACCTTCGGCCTGATCACCCGCGCGGTGCCGGATGCGGAACTCGACGCCACCGTCGAGGCCGCCGTTCGGAAGCTCGCGCACGGCCCCCGCCGCGCACTGGAACTCACCAAGCGTGCCCTGAACGAGGCCACGCTGTCCGCCCTCGACACGGCACTGGCCGCCGAGAAGAAGGGCCAGGCGGAACTGCTGACCTCGCCCGATTTCGCCGAGGGCGCGACCGCGATGCTGACCAAGCGCAAGCCGGTCTTCGGCGACTGACGCCGAAAGCGGGCCCGTCCAGCCCCGTGCAGTGAATTCTTCGCAACCCTGCCGAAAGTCCGATCCAGGGGTG
The DNA here is from genome assembly GCF_009604425.1 of Nocardia aurantia. Taxonomy (GTDB): domain Bacteria; phylum Actinomycetota; class Actinomycetes; order Mycobacteriales; family Mycobacteriaceae; genus Nocardia; species Nocardia aurantia. Next base: position 508,644 of record NZ_WEGI01000001.1, read on the forward strand.
CGGGATAGTCTTGCGCCATGGTCTACCTGGTCACCGGGGCCTCCGGTTGCCTCGGAAGGTATTTCGTCACCGAATTGCTCAAACGTAGCGGTGATGTGCATGTGCTGGTGCGGCCGGGCGCCGATTCCGCGCATCGGTTCGATCGGTGTGCCCGCGCGTGGGGCGCCGGTGACCGGGTCCGCGCGGTGCCCGGCGACCCGGCCGCGCCCGGACTCGGTATCGACCCGGAATGGCTTGCCGCGCATCGTGGTTCGATCGATCACGTTTTCCATCTCGATACCGGTCGCGATACCGTGCGACCGGGCGGCACCGCCGGGGTGGTCGAGATCGCCAACCGGCTGTCGGCCGGTGTGCTGCACCATGTTTCGAGCGTCGCGGTGGCCGGGGCGATGACCGGTCTGTTCACCGAGGACATGTTCGACGTGGGCCAGGTGCTGCCGACGCCGTATCACCGCGCGGTGTTCGAGGCCGAGCGCACGGTGCGCGACCGGTGTGCGGTGCCGTGGCGCAGCTATCGGCCGTCGATCGTGATCGGTCACTCCCGCACCGGCGAGATCGATCGGATCTCAGGTCCCTATCACTTCTTCGGGCTGTTGCGGAAGGCCGCACAGCTGCCGCGACTGCTGCCGCTGCTGGTGCCCAAGCTCGGCGAGACCAACATGGTGCCGGTCGATTTCGTGGTTCGCGCGCTGGACCATCTCGCGCACCGGCAGGCGCCCTCGGGCGCCACCTACCACCTGGTCGATCCGCGCCGGCAGGGCGCGGCCGAGGTGCTGAACCTGTTCGCCGACGAGGCCGGCGCGCCACGGCTGATCGAGGTGATGCCGAAGCGTTCGCTGGAGTCGATGTTGCGGACCCCGGGCCTCGGCTGGGCGCTGGGACATCTCGGTGCGCCGCCGGAAGTGTTGCGGCACAGCGAGTTCGACTGCTGGTTCGACGACCGCAACACCGCCGCGGCGCTGGCCGGGACCGATATCCGGGTGCCGCCGTTAGCGGCCTACGCCCCGATCGTCTGGAAGTACTGGATCGAGAACCGGTTGTGAGCCCGGGCCGCCGATCGGATGCGCGGCGTAGTAGCCCGACCACCGGCGGCGGTTCGTCCAGCCGACCAGGTCGTAGCGCCAGCGGAACGGCCAGGTCCGCGCGACCGTCAGGAACAGGGCCGCGCCGAGCGCCGCGTAATCGTCGTGGGCGGACAGCAGCGCGCGCTGCTGCCGCCCGGTGGCGGTGAAGAAGGCCTCGAACATGGCGATCGCCTGTCCGGCGGTGAGCCGGCCCATGCCGTGCAGCCCGCGGGTGCGCATCCAGTACACGAGCCGGGCCTGCCAGGGCCACAGCGCAGCCACCGGATCGCGGCCCGCCCGCAGCGCGTCGACCGCCGTGTCCACCAGTGCCAGCGAGGCGGCCACGCTGTAGCCGGTGCACGGATGCATCATGCCGCCGCGGGACCCGAACGGGATCGCCGCCGCGGATCGCGCGCCGGACACCGCGGTCGGCGGCGGCTGATCCAGCGGATAGTGCGCGGTCTCGGCGCGTTCGTCGCCGCGCAGCCGAACCCCGTGCACCGCAAGGCGATTCATTGTCCGGCGGCGTAACTCGCGTTGTGGCACACCGCCGCCGAGGCCCAGGCTGGTCTCCTCGAAGATCACCGTCCCGTCGCCGACCGGCACCGCGTAGAGGAACGACGGTGGCTCGTCCGGCCCGGCGCCGTTGTCCGGCCGCCAGTCCAGCAGCAGGCCGGAGTCGTCGGCCACCATCGGCGCGGCGAGCTCGGCATCGACGAAGATGCCGTGCGCGGCGGCCGTCGGCCGGGTTCCCGGCGCCGGCAGGCCCCGGGCGTCGACGACGGCCGCCGCGGTGACCGACGAACCGTCGGCCAGTTCCACCCGGTGGCCGCCGACGGACGCGGCCCGCCCGGTCAGCACGGTCACGCCGTCGAGCGGAAGCGCTTCGCGCAGAATCGCTTTGGACAGCACGCCGTACGGTCGATCGATCCGCAGCGGGCGGGTGGTCCACACCGTCGGCGCCGCGATGCGCGAGGCGACGACCCGATCGGGCAACCAGCCCGGCAATTCGTCCACCCAGCAGCCGTAGGTCGGGCCCCATACGCGCTCCGGTCGCGGATCCACCGCCACGACCGAGAGCCCGGCCAGCCCGGCTCGGTGTGCCAGGGCGCGTCCGGTGGGACCGAGCCCCACCACACACAGATCCGCGTCCCGGACATGCTGAGCAGTCATGTGTTTCATTCAATCAGCCTCGGTCGGGCATTCCGGGAATTCGGTCGGCGCCACGACGCGCGCGGCTCGATCGCTCGAAATTAACCGAATGATCGACCGTTTGCGCCGCGCGTGTCCGGGAAACCGGCAGTCGTGGGACATCTATTGTGGCCAAACGTGTCTCCCAAGCGACTGTCGCTCGTGTTCACGGTGGCGTGCGCGTTGATTGCTGCCCTGGCGGTGATGCCCCGGGGTGCGGCGGAGCCGGTACTCGGCCCGGCCCCGGACCTCGTGGACGGTCCGGCCGGGGCGAACGACTGGTCCTGCCGGCCGTCGGCCGCCGCGCCGAATCCGGTCGTTCTCGTGCACGGCGCGGGTACGGACGCGGCTCAGAGTTTCGCGCAACTGGCCCCCCGGCTGCACCGGGCGGGCTACTGCGCGTTCACCGCGAATTTCGGCCGCCCCCGGCTGGTGTCGGGCCCGGCCACCGGCCCGGAACGCCTGGACTGGCCCGGGACCGGACCGATGGCGGCCGCGCTGACCGGGCACGTCGTCTACGGCGTCGCCGATATCGCCGCGACCTCCGCGGAACTGGCCGCCTTCGTGGACCGGGTCCGCGCCGCGACCGGCGCGAAGCGGGTCGCGCTGGTCGGGCATTCGACCGGCGGCACGGTCATCCGGGAATTCCTGCATGCCCATCCCGCCGCGGCCGCCACGGTGGTCACCCTCGCCACCCCCTATCGCGGCTCCACCTACTCCGGTCTGGCCGCGCACTATCCCGACCTGGCGGCGCTCGGACTCGACGGGCCGCAGATCGCCGCGCAGGTGTACGGCACCGCCGGCGCCGAACAGGCCGTCGGCTCGCCGGTCATGACCCGGCTCGACGCCGAGGGCGAGACCGTGCCCGGGGTGCGCTGGACCGCGATCGCCAGCCGGGCCGACGAGGTGATCACGCCACCGGAGTCCGCCCTGCTCACCGCGCCGAAGGCGGCGGACCGCAACATCTGGGTCCAGGACACCTGCCCGGGCGATCCGGTCGCGCACGCCGACCTGCTCACCGACCCGCACGCCCTCGACCTCGTAGTGTCCGCGCTGGCCGATGCGCCGCCGGCGCGCTGCTGAGTCGTCCCGGAACGATGATCGCGTCCCGGCTCACTTCGGCGTGATCCAGATGGTGATGTCGGCGTGCACGACCTCCGCGCCGGACCGATCGTGGATCTCGACCGGCACCACCAGTTCCCGGCCCTCGGTCAGCGTCGCGAAATCGGGGACTTCCGGCAGCGCCGCGGTGGCGCGCAGCCCGGACTGCGCCTTCGCCAGGTACCGCACGCTCATCCCCTTCGGAATCCAGCGATGCGTGGTCGGGACGGTGGCCTCGCTGAGCATGCCCATCGCCACCTCGGCCAGATTGCAGGCGGCGATGGCGTGGAAGGTCCCGATGTGGTTGTGGATGCCGAACCACTTCGGCGCGACCACCTCGCAGTAGCCCGGTTCCAGCCGGATCACCGTCGGCAGCACGGTTCCGAAATACGGCACCCGGGCGACCATGCCCAGGGAGAACAGGGCATGCCCCAGCCGATTGTCGGGCAGTTTCTTCCAGCCGCGATAGGCCGCGGTCTCCTTCGTCATACCGACATCTTACTTTCGGGTAAGTTCGGTGGCGATACCCTTTCTCGAACGGATCGGCGCAGGTGGTGGCCGTGACGGCCGACACGGGGACCCCAATTTGGAGTCCGCGCCGGGGCTCGGGCATACTGTTCGGGTTGCCTGCGTCGGGTGGCGCATGTCTTCGGGCATGTGTGATCCATGATCGCGGGCGAGCAGTACCCACTCGTGTACACCGCCGGGTTCGGCGGGTACCTCCGGGACGGCGTTCCGAGGCCTGCGGGAATTTATCCGAGGCCGAAGAATGAGCGAGAAGGCGACACGCCCGACCGCGTGGACCGGAAGAACCATGACAGATGAACAGCGGCGAAGCGGATCGGGCACGTCCCGGTCGTGGTCTGAATGGATGCGTCTGCTGTTTTTCTTCGGGTTCGGGCATGCACAGAGGGTGGTCTCCGGAACTTTCGGACCACCGTCACACCGGAGCAACAAGCGGAGAAAAGGACACTCAGCGTGGCGGGACAAAAGATCCGCATCAGGCTCAAGGCCTACGACCATGAGGCGATCGATGCGTCGGCGCGCAAGATCGTCGAGACCGTGACCCGTACGGGTGCGCGTGTCGTCGGCCCGGTGCCGTTGCCGACCGAGAAGAACGTGTACTGCGTCATCCGCTCGCCGCACAAGTACAAGGACTCGCGCGAGCACTTCGAGATGCGCACGCACAAGCGGCTGATCGACATCCTCGACCCGACGCCGAAGACGGTCGACGCGCTCATGCGCATCGACCTGCCGGCCAGCGTCGACGTCAACATTCAGTGACAGTGACGGGGACAGCACACATGACTGACAACAAGAGTCGTCCGGCCGCCGGCATCCTGGGCACCAAGCTCGGCATGACCCAGGTCTTCGACGAGAAGAACCGCGTCGTTCCCGTGACCGTCGTCAAGGCCGGTCCGAACGTCGTCACCCAGATCCGCACGGTGGAGCGCGACGGCTATTCGGCCGTCCAGCTGGCCTACGGCGCGATCGACCCGCGCAAGGTGATCAAGCCCGTCGCCGGGCAGTTCGCGAAGGCCGGCGTCACCCCCCGCCGCCACATCGCCGAGATCCGCATCGCCGACGCCTCGCAGTTCGAGGTCGGCCAGGAACTCAACGCCGAGGTCTTCGAGGCCGGCACCTACGTCGATGTCACCGGCACCAGCAAGGGCAAGGGCTTCGCCGGCACCATGAAGCGCCACGGCTTCAAGGGCCAGGGCGCCTCGCACGGCGCGCAGGCCGTGCACCGCCGTCCGGGCTCGATCGGTGGTTGCTCCACCCCGGGCCGCGTCTTCAAGGGCATGCGGATGTCCGGCCGGATGGGTAGCGACCGGGTCACCACGCAGAACCTCTCGGTCCACAAGGTGGACACCGAGAACGGCCTGCTGCTGATCAAGGGCGCCATCCCGGGCCGCAACGGCGGCCTCGTGATCGTCAAGAGCGCAGTGAAGGGTGGTGCCCACGCGTGAGCACTGAGACCGAAACCAAGACGAACCTGACCCTCCCGGTCAAAGAGGCGGGTGGCAAGACCAACGGCACCGTCGACCTCCCCGCGGAGATCTTCGACGTGACCGCCAACATCGCGCTGATGCACCAGGTCGTCATCGCCCAGCAGGCCGCGGCCCGTCAGGGCACGCACGCCACCAAGACCCGGGGCCGCGTCTCCGGTGGTGGCAAGAAGCCGTACCGGCAGAAGGGCACCGGCCGCGCCCGTCAGGGCTCGACCCGTGCGCCGCAGTTCACCGGCGGTGGCGTCGTGCACGGCCCGCAGCCGCGCGACTACACCCAGCGCCTGCCCAAGAAGATGAAGGCCGCCGCCCTGCGTGGCGCCCTGTCGGACCGCGCCCGCAACGAGCGCATCCACATCGTGACCGAACTGGTCGCCGGGCAGACCCCGTCCACGAAGTCCGCCAAGGGCTTCCTGGCCGAACTGTCCGAGCGGAAGAAGTTCCTGGTCGTCGTCGGCCGTGAGGACCTCACCGCGTGGAAGAGCGTGGCGAACCTGCAGAATGTGCACGCCATCGCGCCGGATCAGCTGAACACCTACGACGTGCTCTACAGCGACGAGGTCGTCTTCAGCGTGGAGGCCCTGAACACCTTCGTGCACGGCCCCGCCGAAGCTGCACAGGAGGAGAGCAAGTGACCACCATCGCCGATCCGCGCGACATCCTGCTGGCGCCGGTCATCTCCGAGAAGTCCTACGGGCTGATCGAAGACGGCACCTACACCTTCGTGGTGCACCCGGACGCGAACAAGACGCAGATCAAGATCGCCGTCGAGAAGGTGTTCGGCGTGAAGGTGACCAGCGTCAACACCGCCAACCGTCAGGGCAAGCGCAAGCGGACCCGCTTCGGTTACGGCAAGCGCAAGAACACCAAGCGCGCGCTCGTGACCCTCTCGGCCGACAGCAAGCCCATCGAGATCTTCGGAGGCCCGGTCGCGTAAGCGGCAGGGGCTCCAGAAAGCAGAGAAGAACTCATGGCAATCCGTAAGTACAAGCCGACGACCCCGGGTCGCCGCGGTGCCTCGGTCTCGGACTTCGCCGAGATCACCCGCACGACCCCCGAGAAGTCGCTGCTGCGCCCGCTGACCAAGTCCGGCGGTCGTAACGCGCACGGTCGCATCACCACCCGGCACAAGGGTGGCGGCCACAAGCGTGCCTACCGTCTGATCGACTTCCGTCGGCTGGACAAGGACGGCATCCCGGCCAAGGTCGCGCACATCGAGTACGACCCGAACCGCACCGCGAATATCGCACTGCTGCACTTCGCCGACGGCGAGAAGCGCTACATCATCGCGCCGAAGGGCATCACGCAGGGCACCCGCATCGAGTCGGGTCCCGGCGCGGACATCAAGCCGGGCAACAACCTGCCGCTGCGCTCGATCCCGACCGGTACCACGATCCACGCCGTGGAGCTGCGGCCCGGCGGCGGCGCCAAGATGGCCCGCGCGGCCGGTATGAGCATCCAGCTGCTGGGTAAGGAAGGCGTCTACGCCGTCCTGCGTATGCCCTCCGGCGAGATCCGCCGCGTCGACGTGCGCTGCCGCGCCACCGTCGGCGAGGTCGGCAACGCCGAGCAGTCGAACATCAACTGGGGTAAGGCCGGCCGTATGCGGTGGAAGGGCGTCCGCCCGACCGTCCGCGGTGTCGTCATGAACCCGGTCGATCACCCGCACGGTGGTGGTGAGGGTAAGACCTCAGGCGGCCGCCACCCCGTATCCCCGTGGGGCCAGCCGGAAGGCCGGACCCGTAAGCCCAATCGCCCGAGCGACAAGCTCATCGTCCGCCGCCGCGGCAAGAAGCGTTGAGGAGGAGGTTAGACATGCCACGCAGCCTGAAGAAGGGCCCGTTCGTCGACGAACACCTCCTCAAGAAGGTGGACGTCCAGAACGAGAAGGGCACCAAGCAGGTCATCAAGACCTGGTCGCGTCGCTCGACCATCATTCCCGATTTCATCGGCCACACGTTCTCGGTGCACGATGGCCGTAAGCACGTGCCGGTGTTCGTGTCGGAGAACATGGTCGGGCACAAGCTCGGCGAGTTCGCGCCGACCCGGACGTTCAAGAGCCACATCAAGGACGATCGGAAGAGCAAGCGGCGATGAGCGAAGCGAAGAGCGAAGCGGCGCCGACGAGCGCAGCGAAGAGCAAGCAGGCTCAGCCGGCTGAGCCTCAGAATCCGACCGCGCGCGCGACGGCGAAGCATGTTCGCGTCACCCCGATGAAGGCTCGCCGGGTCGTCGACATGGTTCGCGGCCGCCGGGTCGAGGACGCGCTGAACATCCTGCGGTTCGCGCCGCAGGCCGCCAGCGAGCCGGTCGCCAAGGTCGTCGCCTCGGCGGCGGCCAACGCCCAGAACAACCTCGGCCTGAACCCGGCCACGCTGGTCATCTCGACCGCGTACGTGGACGAGGGCGCGACCCTGAAGCGGTTCCAGCCGCGGGCCCAGGGCCGGGCTTTCCGGATCCGCAAGCGGACCAGCCACATCACCATCGAGGTCGAGAGCGTCGCCAGCGCCGCCCCGGCTCGCAATCGCCGGAAGGGAGGGGCGAACTAAATGGGACAGAAGATCAATCCCCACGGCTTCCGCCTCGGCATCACCACCGACTGGAAGTCGCGCTGGTACGCCGACAAGCAGTACGCGGACTACGTGAAGGAAGACGTCGCGATCCGCAAGTTGCTGGCCACCGGCATGGAGCGGGCCGGCATCTCGAAGGTCGAGATCGAGCGCACCCGGGACCGCGTGCGGGTGGACATCCACACCGCGCGTCCGGGCATCGTGATCGGCCGTCGTGGCGCCGAGGCCGACCGCATCCGCGCCGAGCTGGAGAAGCTCACCGGCAAGCAGGTGCAGCTGAACATCCTCGAGGTCAAGAACCCCGAGTCGGATGCGCAGCTCGTCGCCCAGGGTGTCGCGGAGCAGCTGTCCAACCGGGTGGCGTTCCGTCGCGCGATGCGCAAGGCCATTCAGTCGGCCATGCGTTCGCCGAACGTCAAGGGCATCCGGGTGCAGTGCTCGGGCCGCCTCGGCGGCGCCGAAATGTCGCGCTCGGAGTTCTACCGCGAAGGTCGGGTGCCGCTGCACACGCTGCGCGCCGACATCGACTACGGCCTGTACGAGGCCCGCACCACCTTCGGCCGCATCGGCGTGAAGGTGTGGATCTACAAGGGCGACATCGTCGGCGGCAAGCGTGAGGTCACCGCGCCCACGGCTCCGTCCGGTGACCGTCGCGAGCGTCGCGAGCGGCCGAGCCGTCCGCGGCGGTCCGGTTCGTCCGGCACCACGGCGACCAGCACCGAGGCCGGCCGGGCCGCCACCGCGGTGGCCGAGGCGCCGGCAGAGAAACAGGAGGGCTGACCAATGCTGATGCCCCGCAGGGTCAAGCACCGCAAGCAGCATCACCCCGGTCGTTCCGGCATGGCCAAGGGCGGCACCGCGGTGACGTTCGGCGAGTTCGGCCTCCAGGCACTGGAGCCGGGCTACATCACCAACCGGCAGATCGAGTCCGCGCGTATCGCGATGACCCGCCACATCAAGCGTGGCGGCAAGATCTGGATCAACATCTACCCGGATCGGCCGCTGACCAAGAAGCCCGCCGAGACCCGCATGGGTTCCGGTAAGGGTTCGCCGGAGTGGTGGATCGCGAACGTCAAGCCGGGTCGCGTGATGTTCGAGATGTCCTACCCCAACGAGGAGACCGCTCGCGAGGCGCTGCGCCGCGCGATGCACAAGCTCCCCGTGAAGTGCAGGATCGTGACCAGGGAGGAGCAGTTCTGATGGCTACCGGGACTCCGGCCGCAGACCTGCGCGAGCTCACCGAGGACGAGCTCGTCGCCCGCCTGCGCGAATCGAAGGAAGAGCTGTTCAACCTGCGCTTCCAGATGGCTACGGGTCAGTTGCAGAACAACCGTCGCCTGCGCGTCGTTCGTCACGAGATCGCGCGCATCTACACGGTCATGCGCGAGCGCGAGCTCGGCCTGGCCTCTGGTCCTGCGGACAAGGGAGATGCGGCATGAGTGACGCGAAGGGCCCGGCGAAGACGCCGGCCAAGGAGACCGAACGTGGCAGCCGCAAGACGCGGGTCGGCTACGTCGTCTCGGACAAGATGAACAAGACGATCGTCGTCGAGCTGGAGGATCGCCACCGGCATCCCCTGTACGGCAAGATCATTCGCACCACCTCCAAGGTGAAGGCCCACGACGAGAACGAGATCGCCGGCATCGGCGACCGCGTTCAGGTCATGGAGACCCGCCCGCTGTCGGCCACCAAGCGCTGGCGGCTGATGGAGGTCCTGGAGAAGGCCAAGTAGGCCGCTCCACGGCACAGGTCGAATACGAAGGCCCGCTTCCCTTTCGGGGGAGGCGGGCCTTCGCCGTCGCCCCGGTTGTGATGTATGCGATTGCGGCGCCGCACAATTGGCGCAGTGGACGCTTGATCGGTTAACTTTGACGGGCTATGAGGAATGCTGCGACGACTTCCGGGGCCTGGCGGACGATCGACGGAGAGGCGGTGTCGTTCCGCGACGCCTCGGTGGCGTGGGCGCTCGCCGCGCACGAGGCGCTCGCCGAAACCGCCACCGGGTACGGACATTTCGTGACCATCGAAGAACTGGCCGAGCGGGTCCAGGAGATGTCGGGGGTGCGGACCACCGCGCCGACCCGCACCTGGATGGACGCGATCCTGCGCAAGGTGGCCCGGCGCTGCCACCGTGCGGGTGAGCCGCCGCTGACCGCGCTGTGCGTGCGCGCGAACCACACCGCCACCGACAGCTACAAATACGTCCTCGAGCTCGCGGCCCTGCCGATCCCGGACGATCTGGAAGTGCACGCCGCCTACGCCCGGTGGCAGTGCTACGCCACCCACGGCACCGACGTGCCCGCGGGCATTCCGCCGCTGACCCCCAAGGTCGCCGCCCGGCGCGCGGGCACTACCGCGAAGGTCCGCGCCGAGGCGCCGGTGGTCACACAATCGCGAATGCAGTTGTGCGAGGAGTGTTTCATCCAGTTGCCCGCCAGCGGCGTATGCGGGTTCTGTCATCCGCAGCGATAGCCGGAAAACGAATAATTCGGTCCAGCACTAGCGGTACTCGGACAGGTGGAATACGCTTCGGCGCGGAGAAATACCGCCTGATGGAGGATTGGTGACCACCCCGAGTACGCAGCGCGGCGCCGGGGGAACCGACGGCCGGCGAACGGTGCCCCTGACGCAGTTGATTCATTTGATGTCCTCGTTCGAGAACCTGGGCGAGCATCGGCAGACCTATCTGCGCGCTCCGGCCAGCGGGGATCCGATCGTGCGCGGCTGCGGGCTGGTGGCCGCCGGGCTCGCGGCGGTGAGTGTGCTGTGTATCGTCGCCGGCGCGCCGGCGGCCGCGGTGGTGGTGATCCTGTTCGCGTTGATTCCGACGGGATTCGCCGCCCTGCGTAATCGGCGTGGCCGGGATTCCCGGTTGGATCTGTTCGACCGCGGCCTCACCGTGTATCGCTCCGGTGAGAAGGTCGCCGGGTTTCACTGGACTACCGTCGAAGTCCGGCAGCAATCGATTCCGCTCAGCCAATCCGCCACGGCGGCAACCGATTACGCATTCGTGTTGTCCGGACCCGACGGAAGCCGCGCGGAGTTCGACGAGGGCGAGTTCGCCAATGCCCGGGAATGGGGTCCGCTGATCCAATCCTCGGTCACCGCCGCACAATTGCCCGGCATCGTGGCCGCCATCGACGGCGAGCAGACGGTGCGATTCGGTGATCTCGCCGTATCGCTGCTGGAACTGGCGCACGATGGCGCCCGGTATCCCTGGGAACGGATCCAGACCATCGACCCGCGTGGCGGAATCGTCCGCATCAAGGTCGACGGCCGCTGGATCTCGCTCGGCCCGGTCGGCGCCATTCCGAATTTCTATATCTTCAACGAGGTCATCGAGCGTCTGCGGGTCGCGGCGGTCGAATATCCCGATCCGTACGGGCCCCGCGCGGTGGTCGGCGCGCCCGCGGGCGATACCGCTACTTCCGCCGCGCCGGATGGGGGCGTGGGCGAGAACGGCCCTGAGGCCTCCGCTGAGGCCGGTTCGGAGACGGTTGCCCAGTCGGTCTCGCCGGCCGATACGGAACTCGGCAGCGAGGCCGCTGGCGACCCCGGCGCGGAGGCTGCCGGCGAGTCCGGTCCGGAGGGCACGGCCGAGCCGAGTCCGGAGCCGGCGGATGCGGAACGAATCATCGAGCGGCGCCACGAGATCGCGGTCACCGCGGGCGGTCGTTCCCAGAGCTGATCGCGTCGTGGTGAGCGCGGACCGCGAGTCAGCCCCCGCGTGACTATCCGGTGATCGCGTAATGCGGTCCGAGTTTGCGAGCCGAATCCAGGACCCGGACGACTGCCGCCCGGGACAGCCCGGTTTCGGTGCTGATGCTGGTCGGCGACGCGGATTGGTCAGCGAGTGTGAGGATTTCGGCCAACTGCTCGACCGGCAGGGTGGACATTCCGCGGTCGGAGATGGCACGCGCGGCCGTCCACCACTGGACGTCCTCGCCCTCCGGGATCGAATCGTCGAAGTCGTCGCCGACCGCGGCGAGCACCCGGGTGTCGGCATCGGCCGCGGTATCCGGACCGCGACCCGATCCGGCGGCACGCGACTTGCGCCGACCGGCCGCCGAAGCCGTTGCGGGCAGCGCGTTCTCGGTGATCGCGGCCCGATCCGCTTCGAGTTCGAGTTCGGCGAACAGGTCCGGTTCGGCCGGGAAGATCCGGTCCGAGCGCACGGTCGTGGCCGCCACCGGGGGTGTGGCCGGCTGCTCCGTCAATTCGGTGATGCCCTCGATCAACATCGCGTAGCGCGCGGAAACCCAAGCGTGCAACCAGATCACGACGCCGACCATGATCGGCGCGACCGCCGCCTCGGCGGCGTGGGCGATCCGGCCGGCGGCGATGTGCGGCCCGGCGTTCAACGCGATGGTCACGCCGAGCAGCCCCGCCTCCAGCAGAACCACCCGCCCGCGGTTGACGTCGCGCCCCCAGCGAGCGGCCGTGGTGGTGACCATCATGATCGTGATGATCGGGATCGAGATCATCGCCTCGAATCCGTAACTCAGCCAGTACAGCGGGTCGGTCATATCCCCGCTCGGTACCAGGTTGTGCTGCACGTTCACGCCCGCCCACACCATGCCGATGACGACCACGCCGATCAGCGCGCGCGACGACCATTCGGCCCGCCGGAACAGCTGTGCGAGACGGGCATCCGGACTGGAGACCCGCCGCCGGGCCGCCAGCGCCCGGCGATGCCAGCGATCGTCGGCTTCCTCGGAACGCCGGATCGAATCGGCCACCCGCCGATCCCGCCGCTCGGCGGACAGCTCCGCTTTCAGCGCGTCCCGGCGCTGCCGCCGCCGCTTCTCCCGCGTCCACTCGGCCAGCTCGCGTTCCGCGGCGAACTCGTCGTCCGACAACACATCGAAGAGTGCGGCATTCTGCTGCAGCGGCAGCTTCCCGCGTGCTGTCTTGACCTGCTGAGCCAGAGCAGCGATCTCTTCTTTGCCGGTCGGTTGGTCTTCGCGCATCGCTGGCCTTCCTGAGGCACCCGCGCGGGACTCCCGGTCGTCGAATCGGAGTGACCGGTGGAGCCCCGTTCGGGTGTTTGTCGAGCTACCCGGGGTCCTATGCTGCCCTCGACCGGGCGGCATCGCAATCGTTAACCGACCCATGACCCTGTTGCGCCTGTTCACTCCTGTTTCGGAAGATGCGATATCCGCCGAAGGTCAACCCAGAATCGGCGGCAGCGGCTCGCCGGTCCGCCCCGCGGCGGATTCGATGAACGCCACCGGATCCGGCACCGCGGCCAACACCTCGACGGTCCGCCGCACCCCGTCCCGCGGCGCCGGCGGCCCGCCGACCGCCGCGATCAGATCCAGCAGATGCACCGTGGCCTCGACGATCGAAACCTCGACGAGCGCACCGAAACTGACGCTCCCCACCTGCGGGTAGACCAACCCCACCGCCGAATCCACCTCCCGCAGCACAACAATCACCTCCGGCCCGGTGACCGTGAAGTACCGCAACAACCGCGCCGCCCCCACCCCACCCGCTTCCCGCGCGGCCGCGGCGATGTCACCGGCCCTCTCCCGCACCACCCCATCCGCGGCGTGAATGCGCCGCAGCAACCGCGCGCCCTCGGTGACCGCGGGCTCCGCCACGCGCGGCCCGCGAAAGAAGTCCAGCACCTTCGGATCCGGCGCCACATGCGCGAACAGATCCCGCACCGCCCACCCCGCCAGCCGCGTCGGCCGCTCCCACTCCGCACTGCTCAGCACCGCGCCCCGCTCGGCCCACGACCACCAGACCTGCTCCAGCACATCGACATCCATAGATCCCCCACGTCGTCGGATTCCGGCCGGCCCGACCGCACATCCATGCCACCACGTGTTTCGAAGCGTCGCAACGAAGTTCCCCGGGTGTCGGGCAGTACCTGCCGTCAGCCGCGATATGGAGTTTCTGCGCCTTTCCGCGCAGCCCGACGTCCCGCGCCACGGAGGCGGATTTTCGATCGAACCGAAGCGAACTACCGGACGGCCACCGCGATATTCTGCGCGGTCGATCGACCGCGCAGCCGACGTCTTGGTCGCGTCGTAGTTTCCGGCACGGTTCGGATCTCGGCAGTCGCGATCTCTGCCCGTAATTGCCGGTTTGCCCCAACGCTGTGTCCGGATCACGCCGCCGACCGCCGTCGCGCCGTGCGGACCGCTATACGTGTCGGCAGGATACCGACGAGGCGGACTGCTGTCCGGATGGCGGGGCCACCAGCCGTGCGGCATTGGACGCAGCCGTACGGCATTGGACGTCGCAGACAAGGCTAACCGCTGTAGGCGGCGGCACGGAGCCGGCGGGCTGCTTCCAAGATGCGGAGCACCGCGGAACCGGACATGCCGACCTCGGCGCCGATCGCGGCCGGGGTCCACGATTGGTCGGCGAAGGTGAGGATTTCGACCAGTTGCTCGACGGGCAGTCTGGACATTCCTCGGTTCGAGATGTCCCGGGCCACCGACCAGATCTCCACTTCGGCGATGTCGGTGTCGAAATCGTCGCTGTCGGAGTAGAGCGTGTCGGCGGGGATCGGGAGTGGCTGCGCGATCGAGCGGTCGGCCTCGGCCGTCCGTCGGCGACCGGTGGTGGGCTCGGATGTGGTGCGGGCGGCGGGCGGCTCGTCGGAGGAAACTCGGTCGGCGCGATCCCGCCGCGAGGGGCGCTCGGATTCGGCCGGGGCCGGACGCGGATCGGTCTTCTTGCGGGTGGGCCGCTCCTCCCGAGCGGGCATCTCGAGGCCGGGGAGTGCGGCCGGCTCCGGCTCTCGGGGTGCGCGCGGCGACTGACGAGTCTTCGATGCCGGAGCGGCGACTGCTACCAGCTGCGGCTCCGCGGTGACCGGAACCGCCGGCCGGACCGGTGCGGTGGCGGACTCCGGGGCGTCCGCGATCGCTACAGCCGTGTCGGTCCTGGAGAATGCAGCGGCCGGATTGTGGTTGTATCCGTTGGCTTTTCGCTCCGGGGCGGATTCGGCCACGAGGTGGTCATCCGTGGTGCGGCCGGTGCTGTGCGCCGACAGCCCGTGAAGTTCGTTGCCGCCGTTGATCGCTCGGCCGTTCTGTCCGCCAAGGCCGTCGTGGGCGCTCCGCTCCGATTCGCCGGCCCGGCCGGCATCTCGGTGATCGGATCCGTTGCGGCTGCTGCCGCCGCGGTAGTCGTGGTCACCTTCGCTGTTGCCGGCGACGCTGTTCGGTACGTCGTAGTCGCGACCGTTCGGGATCTGGCGAGCGGTGCCGTCGTTGCCGCTGTCCCGATCATCGTTCGCTCCCCGGCCGTTTCGGCCGCGATCCGCACGGTTGCCGATGTGGTCGTCTTGCTCGTCGCGAAACTCGTTGTGGCTGTGAGTTTCGCGGTCGACGTCGCTGATCGGGCCGGTATCGATCCGGTCGCTGTCGTAGGCGAGGCCGTTCGCTGCTCCGTGGCCGGTTCGGCTTTCGTGGTTGCTGGGTTCCTCGCGCTGCCACAGGCGGTCACTGTCGAAACCGTTGTGGCCGTACGACATGTCGACGTCGTACCCGTGGTCATCGTGAGCCAAGCCGTCGAGGTGATGTCCGTTGTGGTTGGGATGACTGCTCCCGTGGCGGCCGCTTCCGATATCGGTGAACGGAATGCCGTTCGGTCGGCCGTCGTGGCCGTCGTGGCCGTTGTGGCCGGTGCGGGTGTCGTGCCCGTTTGTGCTGCGGCGGTCCATGTTGCGGCCGTCCTGGCGGGCTCGGTCGCTCGAATCATGCAGGCCCGCGGGGTTTCCCTCTGGGTTGTGACCGTTCGGGCGGGCGTTGCCAGTGCGTGTGCCGAGGCCGTCGTACCCGTGACCGTTGGTGCCGCCATGGCCGTTGCGCGACGGGAAGTGGATCGGATCGCTCACCGGCCTGGGCAGGTCGGTCATGGGGATCGGATCGATCAGGCCGCTTCGGATGGTGCCGTTTCTCGGTTCGATCGGGAGGTGTCCGGCCGGGGGATCTTCGGGGGAGTGCGACGGCGTGGGGGCGGGGTGCGCGTGCCGATCGTCGAACGTGGTCGGAGTGTGGGGAATCGGGTGGGGGCGGTGCGGGTGCTCGGCGGGGACGGTCACCGGCCGGGGGTGCGGCGCGGGGCCGACGTGGGTGTCCACGACCGGGGCGCCGTCGATGAGGGTGGCGTAGCGGGCCGCGACCCAGGCGTGCAGCCAGATGATGACGCCGACCATGATCGGGGCGACCGCGGCCTCGGCGGCGTGCGCCATGCGGCCCGCGGCGATGTGCGGGCCGGCGTTGAGGGCGATCGTGACGCTGAGGAGGCCGATCTCCAGGAGGACGACCTTGCCGCGGGCCACGTCGCGGCCCCAGCGGGCGGCGGTCGTGGTGACGACCATGATGGTGATGATCGGGATCGAGATCATGGCTTCGAAGCCGTAGCTGAGCCAGTACAGCGGGTCGGTCATGTCGCCGCTGGGGACGAGGTTGTGCTGGACGTTGACGCCCGCCCAGATCATGCCGAGGACGACGACGGCGATGAGGGCGCGGGACGACCATTCCGCGCGCCGGAACAGTTGGGCCAGACGGGCATCGGGGCTGGAGACGCGGCGGCGAGCGGCGAGGGCGCGCCGGTGCCAGTGCGCGTCGGCCTCGTCGGAGCGGCGAATCGAGTCGGCCACCTTGCGATCACGCTGCTCGGCCGCGAGTTCATTCGTGACCGCGCGCCTGCGCTGCTGCCGCCGCTGGGCCCGGATCCATTCCGCGAGTTCGCGTTCGGCCGCTATCTCGGAATCCGACATGGCCTCGAGCAAAGCCGGATCGGTTTGCAGTGGCAGTTTGCCCCGGGCCGTTGCCACCCGCTGCCGCAGCTCGGCGATCTCAGAACTGCCGGCACTTCCGGACGACTGGTCGTCCACCATGGCGGGGGCCTTCCCGGAGCAGGTACAGTATCGACTATCGAAAATGTGTTCGTTCGAACATATGTGTGATCGGCAGTGAGAGTAATCCGTTACCTGTCGGTGGTCAACGCTTCCGTCGTTTCCGCAGCGTCCGAAGTACTTGTGGCGCGCCGTAATCGGCGTGGATGAGCGATTCGCGATATCGGAATTCGGGCGAGTCGTCAGCGCGCGGCGACATGCCATGCGAGCGCGGCGGCGAGGGCGCCCGCGCCGTTCAGCGACCAATGCAGTGCGATCGGCGCGAGCAGACTTCCGCTGCGCCGCCGCAGCCAGGTGAAGACGAATCCGGCGGCGCCCGTCGCCAGGACGGCGAGCAGGATGCCGCAGAGTTGCCCGACGATGCCGCCGCCGAGAATTGCGCTCAACCCGCGATTGCCGGAGGTGAGCCCGAACGAGGAAGTCACGTGCCACAACCCGAACAGCAGAGAGCCGGCCGCGAATACGCCACGAGCCCCGTACGCGCGGTCGAGCGCGCCGTGCAGGACCCCGCGGAAGGCGAATTCCTCGGGGATCACCGTCTGCAGCGGGATGAGCACCAGCGAGGCGAGCAGCGCGCTTGAGACGGTGGCGTACCGGTTGTTCAGGAAGAACGGCCGGGTGAACGGCAGTAGGATGCCGAGTCCGACCGCGGCGATCACGATCGCGGCCGCCACCAGCGCGTATGTGGTGCCGCGACGCCAGTGCCGGCGCCCCAGGCCGAGCTCCGGCCAGCCGATGCCGCGCAGCCGCATCAGCGCCACCAGCGCGGTCGCCGCGACCGGCACGGTGATCATCCCGGCCACCGCGCCGGCGGTGTGCGCGATCAGTTCGGTGCAGGTCAGGACGGCCACCACGACCATCACGTCGAGATGGGCGCGCAAGCGGCCCGGCCGCGGCCGGGCGTCGTGACTGCTCCGAGACATCGAGGTCAGTGTACGGACGATTGCCCGAAATCTGCCAGATCGGCTGAAAGGGGTGCGGTCGGCGCATTTCGGAAATACGCACCGGGTGCGGGGAAATTGCTGACTCTATACGTATATGTATACGTAGAGTGGCGGTGGGCGGAGTAGCCCGCGTCACAGGTTCTGGAGAGGAAACCGCACATGTTCGCACGGCTGGGCGCTCTGGTCGTCCGAAGGCCATGGCTGACGATCGGGGCCTGGGTGCTGATCGTGATCGTCGTCGCGCTCTCGGCACCCAAGTTGACCGCCACCACCGATCAATCCGCTTTCCTGCCTTCGCATTACGAATCCATTCAGGCATTGCAGTTGCAGGAGAAGGCATTTCCGAATGCCGAGTCCCCCGCGGCGATCGTCGTGTTCGAGCGCGCGGACGGTGCGCCGCTGACCGACGCCGACGCCGCCACGGTCGCCGCCGTCACCACGAAGCTCGGTGACGCGCACATCAAGGACGTCACCGGTATTCAAGCGGTGCCGCCGTCGGGCAACCGGCTGATCCAGATCGCCTCGGTCCAGATGACCAAGATCACCAGCCAGTCCGACACCCGGCAGAGCGACGCGGTGAAGGCGCTACGCACCGACCTGCGGGCCGGTATCTCGGGCACCGAGTTGAAGGCGGGTGTCACCGGCCAGGCCGCCCAGAGCCTGGATGCGCAGGACTCCTCGACCAAGGGCCTCGCGATCATCGGCATCACGACGGTCGTGCTGATCCTGGTGCTGCTGCTGCTGATCTTCCACAGCCCGGTGATCGCGCTGTTGCCGATCATCGTGATCGGCGCGGTCTCCAGTGTGGCCGACGGCCTGATCGCCATGGTGAGCAAGCTGTTCGACCTCAAGATCGACAATTCGATCAGCTCGATCCTGGTGGTGGTGTTGTTCGGCGTCGGCACCGACTACATCCTGTTCCTGATGTTCCGGTTCCGGGAGCGGCTGCGCGCCGGTGAGGACCCGAAGACGGCGATGGTGAACGCCGTGACCAGGGTCGGCGAGGCCATCATGTCGGCGGCGGGCGCGGTGATCATCGCGTTCATGGCGCTCACGCTGTCCACCCTGGGGATGTTCCGGGCGATGGGGCCGGCGCTGGCCATCGCCGTGGCGGTCGCGCTGATCGCCGGGCTCACCCTGGTGCCGGCGATCGTCTCGCTGCTGGGCACCAAGGTGTTCTGGCCCTCGAAGGCCTGGCGGCATCAGCCGCAGGGCACCCGGTTCGCGGCGGTGGGCGGTGCGCTGGGCCGCCGGCCCGCCCTGTTCGCGGTGGTGTCGGGTGGTCTGCTGATCGTGCTGGGCCTCTTCGCGCTCGGCTTCAACCCGACCTTCGACCTGACCTCCGGATCGACCTCCAACGCCTCGGAATCGGTGGTCTACAACAAGGAACTGCTGAAGGGCATGCCGGCCGGGGTCACCCAGCCCTCCGATGTGCTGTTGCAGGGTTCCGCTCCGCTGGATCCGGCCGCGTTGCAGGCGTATCGCGCGGCGCTGTCCCAGGTGCACGGCGTCGGTCAGGTCGCGGAACCGCTGCTGTCCCAGGACAAGACGGTCGCCGACTTCCGCGTCACGCTCGACTCGGCGCCGGAATCCGATGCGGCGCTGGCCACCGTCCGCGGCCCGCTCCGCGATGCCGTGCACGCCGCGGCGCCACCCGGCACCACCGCCGTGGTGGGCGGTCTGACCTCGATCTTCGTCGATTTCCAGGCCGCGATGAACCGGGACTACTCGATCGTGTTCCCGGTCGCCGCGATCATGATCATGATCGTGCTGGCGCTGTTGCTGCGCAGCCTCGTGGCACCGTGGTACCTGATGGCCTCGGTGTTCCTGGGCTTCGCCGCGACCCTCGGCGCCGCGGTGCTGGTGTTCCAGCGCTTGCAGCACGAGACGGGGCTGATCTTCACGCTCCCGGTGATCATGTACCTGTTCGTGGTGGCGCTCGGCACCGACTACAACATCCTCATGGTCGCCCGGCTACGTGAGGAGGCGCGCGACGGCAACGAGCCGAAACAGGCTGCGGCACTGGCGGTCCGGCACACCGGTCCGACGATCGCCGCGGCGGGTGTCATCCTGGCCGGCACCTTCGCCTCGATGATGCTGGCGGGCAACACCGTGCTGTCGCAGATGGGTTTCGCCATCTCGGTCGGCATCGCGATCGCGGCCTTCGTGATGGCGATGTTCTTCACCCCGGCGCTCACCGCGCTGATCGGTCACCGCGCCTGGTGGCCGGGACACGGTGACGCCCGGCGTGATCCGGAACCGGAACCGGTTACCGTCGGCCGTTCGTGATCGGGAGCCGGGCCGTCCCGTGGGGCGGCCCGGCTTCACATCTCCGGTGGGGTGGCCCGGCTCGCACCGCGCGGGGCTGCCCGATCGCGCGGGTCGACCCGCGTGCCGCCGCCCGTGAGTGGTTCGGCCGCACACCGCGAGAGGCCCGGTTCACATTGCCCGTGGTGGGCCCAGTGTCGCGCCCGCTGAGTCGGCCGGGCCTCGCACTTCTTGCGGAGTGCCCCGACTCCGCACTCGGACCGGGCAACTCCGCCGGGTGTTCAGCGCGGTGCGGCACCGTCGAATGTCGCCCACCGCAACGGATCCGCCCACGCCTCCAGTGTTCGCGTGGTATCGAACCGCCGTGGCTCCCGGCTCACCGGATCGGTGAATTCCAGTGTCGCGGCGAGTAATTGGAGCGGCCGGGTGAAATCGCCGACCGGTTTGTCGGTGAGTTCGGGATAGAAATCGTCGCCGAGGATCGGAATGCCCAGCGAATTCATGTGCAGCCGAAGCTGATGCGTCCGCCCGGTGTGCGGAATCAACCGGTACAGGCCGAGCCCGCCGCGCTGCTCCAGCAATTCCACCCGCGTTTCGGCATTCGGCTCGCCCTCGGTTTCGAAGGCGCGAATAATATTGCGTTCCTTGACGATCCGGCTGCGAATGGTCAGCGGCAGGGACAGCAGCGGATCCACCGGCGCTACCGCTCGATACTCCTTGTGGACCCGCCGCCGCTGGAACAGCGTCTGATACGCGCCCCGGCGCGCGGGATCGACCACGAACAGCACCAAGCCCGCGGTGGCCCGGTCCAGCCGATGCGCCGGCACCAGATCCGGTAGGTCCAGGTCGCGGCGCAGCCGGACCAGGGCCGTCTCGAGGATGTGCTGCCCGCGCGGGATCGTGGACAGGAAATGCGGCTTGTCGATCACCAGCAGATCCGCGTCGCGGTGCACGATCGTGATCTCGAACGGCACCGCCGTCTCCTGCGGCAGATCCCGGTGGAACCACACGGCCCCGCCCGGCATGTACACCGCGTCCGGCCCGATCGGCCCCTCGAGCCCGACGATGGATCCGGCGGCCAGCATCTCATCGATCCGCGCGGCGGCGACCCGCGGCAATCGCTCGACCAAATGGTCGCGGATGGTCGCCCACGAGCCCTCCTCGGGCAACCGCAAGCGCGCCGGGTCGAGACCGTGGCGCTTGGGGAGCGGGGGGACCTGCCTGCGTCGCATCATCTCGACGGTAGCCGCGGTCCGTTTCCCGCGTGCATCCGGGCTGGAGAAGTTAGCCTAACCTATCTTGACTGCCCGGATTGTGTGATGATGAGGGTGATTCGGCAAGGAGGCACATGTCATGACGGTAGAGGCCGCACCGCTGCCCGCGGCGGAAACGGGGAACCGGCCACCGCGATCTGTCGTGAAGGCGAACAAACGCCGGGAAGCGGAGGCGCGCAAGGAGATTCTGGCGCCGGTGCACCGGACGATGACGGGGGCGGCCGTGATCGTCGTCCTCACCTCGATCGGTGCGGTGGTCCCGTTCATCCTGATCGTCGAGGCCTGCCGGGAGTTGCTGGCCGCGCACATCGACACCGGCAAGGTGTGGCGCCTGCTCGGCGCCGCGGTCGTCGTGCTCGTGGTGCGGGCGCTGCTGCAGGCGGCGGCGCTGACCTGGTCGCATCTGTCGGATGCGCGGTTCCAGCTGGCGGTGCGCCGCTCGCTCGCCGCCAAGCTGACCCGGGTGCCGCTGGGCTGGTTCGAGCGCACCTCCGGTGAGGTGAAGTCCTACCTCCAGGACGATGTGGAGGCGCTGCACTATCTGGTGGCGCACGCCCGGCTGGATTTCGTCGCGGCGGTGACCGTCCCGCTGGTGAGCCTCGCCTACCTGCTCACGGTCGACTGGCTGCTCACCCTCGTGCTGCTGATCCCGCTGATCGTCTACGCGGTGCTGTACAGCCGGATGGCGGACGCCGACGCGCGCGACCGCACCGCCCGCTACCTCCGTTCCGAGCGCCGCACCCAGGAGGCCGTGCTCGAATTCGTCGACGGCATCACGGTCGTGCGCGCGTTCGGCCGGGCGGGCAAGGCGTACACCGCGTTCCAGGACGCGGTGCGGGAGCAGACCACGCGGCTGCGGCAGATGAAGATGCCCATCCTCACCGTGCAGTCGGTCTCCGATGTCGTGATCGCCCCGGTGTTCGTGATGTTCGTGGTGGTCGTGGCCGGTCTCGCGTTCGTGGGCATCGACTGGGTGGACGCGGTGGACCTGCTGCCGTTCATCCTGGTCGGGCTCGGCATCGGCAGTTCGCTGCTGGGCCTGGCCTACAGTTCGCAGTCGCTGCGCGCGGCCGGTGCGGCGGCGCTGCGACTGCACGAGTTGCAGCAGACCCCGGAACTGAGCGCCGGGGCCGGCACACCGGAACCGCGCGGCGACGAGCCCGCGGGAACGGTGCGCTTCGAGCACGTGAGCTTCGGCTATCGCGCGGATCATGAAGTCCTGCACGATATCTCGTTCGAACTGACGCCGGGGACGGTGACGGCGCTGGTGGGCCCGAGCGGTTCGGGCAAGTCCACCGTCGCCAAGCTGCTGCCCCGCTTCTACGACGTGGATTCCGGACGGATCACGCTGGGTGGCATCGACATCCGGGACTACTCCACCGAAGAGCTTTATCGCAGTGTGGGTTTCGTCTTCCAGGACGTGCGGCTGATCCGCGCCGGCATCCGGGAGAATCTGCGGCTGGCGCGGCCCGACGCCGACGACGCCGCACTCGAGCGGGCCGCCCGCGCGGCCCGCATCCACGATCGCATCGCGGCGCTGCCCCGCGGCTACGACTCGGAGATCGGCGTCGACGCGTCGCTGTCCGGCGGTGAGGCGCAACGACTCTCGATCGCCCGCGCCCTGCTCGCCGACACCCCGGTGCTGGTGCTCGACGAGGCGACCGCCTTCGCCGACCCGGAATCCGAAGCGGCGGTGCAGGATGCGCTGGCCACCCTGGTCGCCGGCCGGACCGTGCTGGTCATCGCGCACCGGCTGCACACCATCACCAATGTGGACCGCATCCTCGTGCTGGACGACGGCGCCCTGGTGGAACAGGGCACCCACGACAGCCGGCGCGACGCGGGCGGCCTGTATCAGCGGCTGTGGGAACTCAACGAGGCCGCCCTCGGCGAGGTCACCCTGGTCGGCACGGAGGAGAACCGATGATCCGCACAGTGTTGAGCCTGATCCCGGCCGAATACGCCCGGCTGACACCGCGTTTCCTGGCGGCGGTGGTGGCGCAGGCGATCTGCCAGGCCATCGCCTATGTACTGCTGGTGCCCGTCCTGAAGTCCCTGTTCGGCGACGACCAGGCCGCCGCCTGGGCCTGGGTGGCGCCGATGCTCGTCGCGGTCGTCGGCGTGCTGGTCCTCGGCTATCTCCAGTCCCTGCTGGGCCTGCGGATCGGCGTAGGAATGCAGGCCGACCTGCAGACCCGGCTCGGTGATCAGCTGAACACCCTGCCGCTGGGCTGGTTCGAGGGCCGGTCCGCGGCCGCGCTGTCGCATGTGGTCGTCGACGACGTGCGCGAGGTGCAGGGGCTCGTCGCCTACCTGCTGGCGAAGGTGATCGCCGGGGTCGTGGTGCCGCTCGGCGTGGCCGTCGGAATGTTGTTCGTGGACTGGCGGATCGCGGTGACGATGTTCGTGGCCGCGCCGGTCCTGTTCGCGGTCAACAGCATCGCGGGGCGGCTGTACTCCTGGTCGGACCGGCGCATCCACGACGCCGCGGTCGAATCCGACACTCGCGTGGTCGAATTCGCGCAGGCGCAGCCGGTGCTGCGGGCCTTCGGCGCGGTCGGGGCGCGCAATCGCGCCCTCGACGCCGCGCTGACCGGGCAGCGTTCGGCCATCGTCCGGATGGTGTTCACCGCCGTGCCCAGCCTTTTCGTGTTCACCATCCTGGTGCAGGCCGCGTTCCTGGTGCTCGCGTACGTGGCGGTCGAGCGGGTCACACACGGCCCGTTGTCGGCCGCCGCGGCCGTCGCCCTGGTGGCCGTGGGTTCGCGGTTCATCGAACCACTCACGCAGGCAGCGCAATTGGGCACCACACTGCGGTCCGGCGCCGCGGCGGTCGACCGGATCGCCGGTCTGCTGGCCGAGCCGGCGCTGCCCGAGTCCACCACCCCGGTGAACCCGGGCGCCGCGACGGTCGGCTTCGACACCGTGTCCTTCGGTTACGAGACCGGAAAGCCGGTGCTGGAAGACATCTCGTTCACCGTGCCCGCCGGCACCACCACCGCGATCGTAGGCCCCAGCGGTTCGGGCAAGTCGACGCTGCTGCGCCTGGTCGCCCGCTATCACGATGTGACGCGGGGCCGGATCGAGGTCGGCGGCGCCGATGTCCGGGAACAGCCCACGGTCACGCTGCTGGGTCAGCTGGCACTGGTGTCGCAGCAGGTGTACCTGTTCAACCGTTCGGTGATCGAGAACATCCGGGTCGGCCGGCCCGACGCCACCGACGAGGAGGTGCGCCGCGCCGCCGCGGCGGCCCGGGTGGACGAGATCGCCGAGCGCCTGCCCGACGGCTGGGACACGGTGGTCGGCGAGGGTGGTGCGTCGCTGTCCGGCGGTGAGCGCCAGCGCATTTCGATCGCCCGCGCGCTGCTCAAGGACGCGCCGGTGGTGCTGCTCGACGAGGCGACCAGTGCGCTGGATCCGCACAGCGAGGCGGTCGTGGTGCGCGGCGTGCATCAGCTGAGCCGCGGGAAGACGGTGCTGGTGGTCGCGCATCGGCTGGCGACCATCGCGCACGCGGATCAGATCCTGTTCCTCGACGGCGGTCGCATCCTCGAGCGCGGCACGCACGACGAATTGCTCACCGCCGGTGGCCGTTACGCCGATTTCTGGAACGAGCGCTCGCGGGCGGCCGGGTGGCGCCTGGAGCCGGCGCCGGTGGGCTGACCCGATTCCGGCACGACACATCGCCGGTGGCCGCGGAATTCGCGGCCACCGGCGATGTCATTTCCAGTACCCGCGCGCCTTGACGGCCGACTTCGGCAGCTCGTGGGTGGTCTGCAGGGTCTTCGCGATGGACCGGGTGGTGAAAGCGTCGCACGCGGCCCACACGAAAGCGTCCTTCGGGCAGTCGATGTCGCGCGCCAGTTCACGCATGAGCCGGCCGTCGTCGACGCGCTGGACCCAGGTCAGCTGATCCTTCGGCCCGGTGCGCACGGGCAGCGTGGTGTCGGATTCGTACTGCCACTCCAGCCAGATCCGGGCCGGGATGTCGCCGATCGCGTCGAGCAGCGAATTGACCGCCGGCAGCGAGGCGGTGTCGCCGAAGATCAGGAATTCGGCGGGCAGCGGATCGGGCAGCGTGAAATCCGAACCCATGACGGTGCATTCGACCTGGTCGCCCACGGCCGCGGCCCGCGCCCAGTTGGCCGCCGGGCCGTCGTGCAGGGCGAATTCGATCCAGAACCGGTCGCCGTCGGGATCCTGATCGATGATCGTGTACCCGCGGTGGTGCAGCGTCTCGCTGCCCTCCTCGGGAATCCACATGCGGACGAACTGGGTGGGGTGGACCGGATGATCCTTCAACAGGCCGCCGCCGGCGAAGCCGAGCCGCACATATTTGTCGGTCAAGGCCTCGGTGCTGGAGACCGTGAGCCGGTAGTCCTTCGCCCGCATCATCTTCAGGACGAAGCCGTTGTATCCCTTACCCATGGTGATTAGGTTAGCCTAAACAAACGCACCAGTCATCGGGCAATCCGGGCGAACGCATGCCGCCCCGGCGCCGAGTGCGGCGCCGGGGCGGCATGTGACGTGCGCCGCGTCAGCAGGACCCACCGACCGCGGCGCCGATCGTGCAGACCGAATCCTGGCTCAGCTTCCAGGAATCGCCGACGCGGACCCAGTGGATGGGGTACGAGAAGTCCGGGTAGCCCGGGGTGATCACGCGCAGGGTGGCGTCGATGCGATCGCCGGACTGCTGCGCGCCGACGACGTCCCAGTGCAGGGTCGAGGGCGAGATGGCAAGCGCCGCAGCGACCTTGTCCATGACCGCCACGCCGGCGTCGCCGGACTCCAGCTCGTTCGCCCGTGCGCCGCGCGATGCCGAGGAGTCGATCGCCAGGCCGAGCTTGCCGGTCAGCTCGCCGTCGCCGGGGGCGCCGGCGTCGGTGTGGACGATCGTGACCACCGGTGCCGCCGTGGCGAAGCCGGCCGCCCCCACCAGCGGCAGGGCGGCTGCGAAGGCGATCGACAGGAGGCGAATCGAGGACTTGTGGCGGAGGTTCATGCCGTACTCCAGATGATCTCGTTGCTGCGTACCCGTCTCCGGGTTTCGTGTACCACTGTGCAATATAAGGTAAGCCTATGCAAATATAGAAGGGCGGGGCGCCGCCGCGGATCGGTCGATCGCGGAACGTGGCACGAGGAAAGTGGAGATCGCGTGGAAACACTTCTGATAGTCGGCGCCGGCCCGAAGGCCCTCGCGGTCGCGGCGAAAGCCCGGGTGCTGCACGACCTCGGCCTGCCCGCGCCCCGGGTGGTCGTCGTGGAACGGCATGGCGTGGCGGCGAATTGGCTGCCCGACGGTGGCTGGACCGACGGTCAGCACCGGCTGGGCACCAGCCCGGAGAAGGATGTCGGTTTCCCGTACCGCTCCACCTGGGCCCGCGGCCGCAATCAGGACATCAACTCCGCGATGACCGCCTACAGCTGGACCTCCTTCCTGATCGAGCACGGCACCTACGCCGAATGGGTGGACCGCGGCCGGCCCAATCCGTATCACCGGGTCTGGGCCCAATATCTGCGATGGGTGGCCGGCCGGATCGACCTGGAACTCGTCCGCGGCACCGTGACCGGCGTGCGCGCGGCCGCCGACGGCTGGCAGGTCACCGTGACCGATCCCCGCTCGGGCGCCGACCGGCTCGATGTCGATCGGCTGATGTTCACCGGCCCCGGCGACAGCGGTTCCGCGCTGGCGGAACATCCACGGGTGCTGAGCATCTCGCGGTTCTGGGAGCTGGTCGGGCAGCGGCGCCTGCCGGTGGCCTCGCGGGTCGCGGTCATCGGCGGCGGCGAGACGGCCGCCGCCGCGCTGGAGGAGCTGGTCCGCCACGACATGCTCTCGATCGGCGTGATCTCGCCCACCCCGACCATCTACACGCGTGGCGAAAGTTATTTCGAGAACGTGCTGTTCAGTGATCCCACGGCGTGGACCGGGCTGACGGTGGCGGAGCGGCGCGACGCGATCCGCCGCACCGACCGCGGGGTGTTCTCGGTGAGCGTGCAGCGGAGTCTGCTGGGGGACAACCGGGTTCATCATCTGCAGGGCCGGGTGATCCGGGTGGCCGACCGCGGTGACACGGTCGCGCTGACCCTGCGCAACCAGTCCCGGTCCGATCAGATCCAGGGTTTCGATCTGGTCGTCGACGCGACCGGCGGTCAGCCGCTGTGGTTCCTGGATGTTCTGGAGCCCGGTGCGGCGGATCTGCTGGAGCTCGCGGTCGGCGGCCGGACCTCGGCGGCACGCATCGAGGCGGCGATCGACTACGACCTGTCGGTGCGCGGGCTGCCGGCCAAGCTGTACCTGCCGAATCTGGCGGGGGTGGCGCAGGGGCCCGGTTTCCCGAATCTGAGCTGCCTGGGCGAACTTTCGGACCGGGTGCTGGGCGCCCCGGTGCGCCCCGGTCGCGCCGACGCCGTGAACCGGGCCGGGGCGACCGCCGGACGATAGCGAAAAGTATTAGATTAGCCTATCCTTACCCGAGTGCTCGGGCCGCCCGATGAGCGTGCCGCCGATCGGCATTCCGCACGCCGCGACCCCCGAGCCGATGTCAATCGCATGGAAGGCACGGATCTTGGCAAGCAACAACGCCGGAATCAGCGAGGCGCTCGAGCAGATTCTCCGCGAGGAACTGCAGATCGACACCAGCCGGTTCTCCCGCGAATCGCATCTCATCGACGAGGTAGGCCTGGACTCCGTGGGGTTCGCCGTGGGCATGGTGGCCATCGAGGAGCGGCTGGGTATCGCGCTCTCGGAAGAGGACCTGCTCAGCTGCGATACCGTGGGCGACCTCGACGACATCGTCACCAACCGGGCGACGGAGCCCGCGCGCTGAGCGCGTGATCCGTTCCGCCACCGCGCAACCCGAGAGTGAACGATGAGCACGAGCACCTTCGCGGCCTCGAATCCGCTGGCCGCCGGTATTTCCCGAGTCCTGTCGACCTCCACGGCGGATCTCCGCGTCCTGGATCAGGAGACCGGGCAGTGGCAGCGTCACCCCTGGCCGGAGATCCAGGCCAAGGCCGAACGCATCGCGTCCGAGATCCTGGCCCGCGCCGGGCATGAGGTCGGCCGCGTCGGCCTGGTCGGCGAACCGACCCCCGAACTGGTCGCCGCGATCCAGGGCGCCTGGCTGGCGGGCACGACCGTGTCGATCCTGCCCGGACCGGTGCGCGGCGCCGATCCGGCCGCGTGGGCGCGGACGACGCTGAACCGCTTCGCCGAGATCGGTGTGCGCACCGTGTTCAGCCACGGCACGATCCTGCGGCTGCTGACGGGTGTCGAAACCCCTTTGCACGTCCAGGATGTCGCCGTCGCCGGGCGCAGCGGACGGTCGGCGGCGTTCACGCCGCAGGTGTCCGGGGACGGCGGCAGCCTCGCGGTGCTGCAGGGCACGGCGGGCTCCACCGGCACACCCAAATGGGTTGAGCTGTCCCGTGATACGGCGGTGGCGAATATCGACGCCGTGGTGGACCGGCTGGGTCTCACCGCCGCCGATGTCGGCTGCAGCTGGCTGCCGCTGTATCACGACATGGGCCTGACCTTCCTGATGAGCGCGTTCGTCACCGGCATCCCGCTGTGGCTGGCGCCGAACTCCGCCTTCGCTACCGGCCCGTTCAAGTGGATCGACTGGATGGGCGAGGCAGGTGCGACCTACACGGCGGCGCCGAATTTCGCCTACGACATCGTCGGCCGGTACGGGCGGCTGCTGAAGAACGCGGATCTGAGCCCGCTGCGCATCGCGATCAGCGGCGGTGAACCCATCGACTGCGCCGGATTCGGCCGATTCCTCGCCGAGACCAGCAAACTGGGTTTCGACCCCGCCGCCGCCGTGCCCGCCTACGGGCTGGCCGAGTCGACCTGCGCGGTCACGATGACCACACCGGGCGACGGCTTGCGCATCGATGAGGTGGAGGTGGAGGACCGCGGGGACGGCACCACGACCACCCGGCGCTATGCCCTACTGGGCGAACCGATCCCGGGCACCGAGGTGCGCATCACGCCGTCCGCGGTGCGGCCGCAGACGGTCCGCGGCCGCGAGGTCGGTGATGTCGAGATCCGTGGAACATCCATGATGGAAGGCTATTTCGGCGACGAGCGGCTGCCGGCGGAGCGCTGGTTCAAAACCGGTGACATCGGTTATCTGGTCGACGGCGCTCTGGTGGTCTGCGGCCGGGCCAAGGAGCTGATCATCGTCGCGGGCCGCAACATCTTCCCGACCGAGATCGAGCGCGCCGCCGCCACGGTGGACGGCGTGCGGGGCGGCCGCGTGGTCGCGATCGGCACCGGCGAGGGCGCCGCCCGGCCCGGCCTGGCGATCGCCGCGGAATACAAAGGCGCGGACGAGAGTTCGGCGCGCGCCGCGATCATCGAGCGGGTCGCGTCGGAGTGCGGCATCGTGCCCTCGGAGGTGATCCTGGTTCCGGCCGGTGGTCTCCCGATCACCACCTCGGGCAAGCTGCGGCGGCTGGAGGTCAAGAAACTCGTGGAATCGGCAGGAGCGGTCGGATGACGGAAACAGTTGTCGCCGAACAAGAGCCGGCGTCGGTGCGCAGCCTGGACGAATACCGCGAACTGCTGCGCGAGGTGTTCGACGAACAGGTCACGGCCTGGACCGAACAGGCCGAGGCCGACGAGCGCTTCCCGCGTCCGCTGATCGAGAAGCTCGGCCGCGCCGGTGTTTTCGCCGACAAGTGGGCCGCCGGAGCGCATCCCGATCTGCCGAAGCTGTTCGAACTGGCCTTCGCGCTGGGCCGGTTGGGTTCGGCCGGAATCGGCGTCGGTGTCAGCCTGCACGATTCGGCGATCTCGATCCTCCGGCGCTTCGGCCGGTCCGACCACCTGAAGTCGGTGGCCGAGCAGGCGATCCGCGGCGAGGCGGTGCTGTGCATCGGCGCCTCGGAGGCCTCCGGCGGCTCGGACCTGCAGATCGCCGAGACCGAGATCCGCAGCAGCCGTGGCGGTTACGAGGTGCGCGGCCGCAAGAAGTTCGTCTCGCTGTCGCCGATCTCCGATTACCTCCTGGTGGTGGGTCGCGATGTGAGCCAAGAGAGTTCGGCCGCGCACGGCAACGTCGCGCTGGTGCTCGTGCCGACCGCCCAGGTCACGGTGCTGGACCGCTACCGCAAGGTGAGCGCCGGTCCGCTGGACACCGCGCCCGTCGAGATCGACACCTGGGTGCCCGCCGAGGCCCTGATCGCCCGGCCCGGAACGGGTCTGGCGATGGTGAGCTGGGGTCTGGCACACGAGCGGCTGTCGATCGCCGGTCAGGTGGCGGCCTCCTGCGATCGTGCCATCGGTATCACGCTGGCCCGTATGAAGGACCGGACCCAGTTCGGTCACAGCCTGTACGACCATCAGGCGCTGCGGCTGCGGGTGGCCGATCTGCAGGCGCGGGTCGACGTGCTGCGGCACGCGCTGACCGGTATCGCGCTGGACAAGCAGATGAATCTGCGGACCGCCGCGGCGGTGAAGGTGACCGCGGCGCGGCTGGGCGAGGAGGTCATGTCGGAATGCATGCACATCTTCGGCGGCACCGGATTCCTGATCGACGAGACCCCGCTCGGCCGCTGGTGGCGGGACATGAAGCTGGGCCGGGTCGGCGGGGGCACCGACGAGGTGCTGTGGGAACTGGTCGCGGCGTCCATGAAGCCGAACATCGAGGAATACGCGTCCTGGGGCCTGACCGATACCCGGCGTGGCTGAACGGATCCGCCGCCGGGCCGCCCGTCCGGCGGCGCGGTGGGATCGGATCCGCACCGGTCCACCCGGGCCGTGGCAGGGCCCGCGGCCGAGCACCGATACGCTCGGCCGCGAAAACGGCCGCCGCCGAGCACTATTCGGGCCGGTGCCCGGGGATGTCGGCGGGGGTGCGGGGCAGCACGTACAGCGCCATCTTGCGATTGGTCATCTGATGCTCGCCCAGGAACGCGCACCCGGCGTGCTCGCAGAGCCGTCGCGCCTCGATATTCCGGTGATCCGGATCGAACATTATGCGGCGGCAATCGGATTCGAGTTCGAACAGCGCGGAGACGATGCGCGGCAACAACAACGGGCCGAAACCGCGCCGCGCCATCGCCTCGTCGGCGATGGCCGCGTGAATTCCCAGATCGAACGGATCGGCGGCATATCGCGGCGCGATGGAATCCTGTGCGGCGCGATAAATTTCGAGATATCCGATGGGCTTGTCCCGGAATACACACAGCACCGGTCGCGAATACGAACCGTCGGTCTGGGCCTTCAGGTGGCGGTACCACCTCTCGGTGGGCCAGTCCTGCTCCCAGCCGGCGATCAGCCGCGGCATGCGCATCCACTCCGCGATCAGCTCGGTGTCGGCGCTGTCCGGGTCGACCGTACGCAGCCGGAACGAGCCGTCGAGCGGGGGAACCGGCGGCGCCGGAACGGCCAGGACTTCGGGAGCCAGCCCCTCGCGCAGTTGCCGGGGCAACACATGGTCCGTCGTCACTGGTGTCGGGCGGGTCATCGGTGTCGGCTCCGTTCGGTCGGGATTGCAATCCAACGATTAATAAGGATAGCCTAGGCTAAGGTAGCCGGGCTCGGGTCACCTGGAATTCCACCCGGAGACCGGATGTCGATGTAGGAGAGTGGAAATGGCACAAGGACTCGGCTGGCTCAGGCAATTCCAGGCGCCGGGTTCCGCGTCGTGTGGTTCGCTGTTGATTTTCCCGCACGCGGGCGCCGGAGCGTCCACCTATCGGGTGCTGGCCAAGCGGCTGGCCGCCGAATTCGATGTGGTGGTATTCCAATACCCCGGCCGGCAGGACCGCGCCAAGGAGCCGGTGCCCGAGCTGTTGCCGGAGTTCGCGGCCGGCGCGTTCGAGGCCTTCCGCGACTCACCCCACCAGCGCGGGCTGCCGCTGACCCTCTTCGGGCACAGCATGGGCGCGCTGGTCGCCTTCGAATTCGCCCGGCTCGCCGAGGCCGCGGGACTGCCGGTGCGGCTGGTGGTCGCCTCGTCCTCCGCGTCGCCCGGCCGCACCGCGGCCATGCCCTCGCATCCCACCGAGGACGAGGCGCTGATCGACCGGTTGCTCGCGCTCGACGGCACCGATCCCACCGTGCTGGCGAACCGGGACATGCTGAAACTGGCGCTGCCCGTGCTGAAAGCGGATTACGGCGCCGTCGACCGATACCGGTGCCCGGCCGATATCGCCCTCGACGCACCGATTCTCGCGATCCGCGGTGATGCCGACGATTTCGTCACGCGCACCGAGGCCGAGGCCTGGCGGACCCACACCTTCGGCGATTTCCGGGTCTCCGAATTCGGTGGCGGCCATTTCTATCTCAACGAGCACATCGACGGGCTCGCGGATCTGCTGATGCCGCGCACCACCGCGTCGGCCTAGCGTGAGCACGAAAGACATGATGCGGACATCGATCCCGGACGACCCGATCGTGGTCGTGGGCATGGGGGTCGAGGCCCCCGGCGATATCGAGACATTGCCGGAACTCTGGTCGGTGCTGATCGAATCCAGGGAAACGATCGGACCGTTCCCGCGTGATCGGGAGTGGCCGCTCGGGCGGCTGCTCGGGCTCGGCGACCGATCCGGCTGGGGCGTGGTCCAGGACGCCGGTGGATTCCTCACCGGCGCAACCGAATTCGATCCGCTGTTCTTCGGCATCAGTCCGCGCGAGGCCGCGGCCATGGATCCGCAGCAGCGGGTGGCGATGCGGGTCGCCTGGCGGGCGCTCGAACACGCGGGACTCAATCCCGCTGCGCTGGACGGTGATTCGGCCGGTTGCTGGATGGGCGTCTCGCCGCTGGAATACGGCCCGCTGATGGCCGTGGCGAGCGAGTCCAGCGGCTACCGGCTCAGCGGTACCGCGCTCGGCTCGGTGGCCGGCCGGATCTCGCACGCGATCGGCCTCGCCGGCCCGTCGATCAGCGTCGACACCTCGTGCGCCTCCGCGCTGACCGCGATCCATCAGGCCGCCGCCGCACTGCGGGCAGGCGAATGCGACTGGGCGCTGGCCGGAGGGGTCTGCGTGATGGGCGCGCCCGGACCGTTCTACGACTTCGCCAAGAACAACGCGCTGTCCTCCGACGGCCACTGCCGGCCGTACGCGGACGAGACCACCGGCACACTCTGGGGTGAGGCCGCCGGGATGGTCGTGCTCGAACATCGTTCCCGGGCAGAACGTTCCGGCCACGTGATCTACGGGCAGCTGCTCGGCTCCCGGGTCAACCACAACGGCAAGGGGGCGCCGATCGCGGTGCCGCGCGCCGACGCCCAGCACCGCCTGATCGACGACACCCTCGCCGCCGCCGGCATCGACCCGGCGCTGATCGGGCTCATCGAGGGACACGGAACCGGTACCGCCGTAGGCGATCCCGTGGAGCTGTCCGCGCTGATCGGCACCTACGGGTCGGCCGCCGGGCAACCCCGGCTCGGCTCGGTGAAGTCCAACATCGGCCACACCCAGGCCGCCGCGGGCGTACTCGGCCTGCTCAAGATGCTGCTGTGCGGTGCGCACGGCACCATCGCCCCCAGCCTGTGGGCGGACACGCCGACCACGGCGGTGGACTGGTCCGCCACCGGACTGCGCCTGGCGGCCGCCGTCGAGCCGTGGGAGGCGATCGACGGTATCCGCTACGGCGCCGTCTCCGCGTTCGGAATCGGCGGCACCAACGCGCATCTGATCGTCGGCATGCCCGAGCTGGAGGAGGAGTATGTCTGACCATCGTCTTCCGGACGGCCGCACCGCGATTCTGCTGTCCGCCGACCGCGCCGAGGGGCTGCGGGCCGAGGCGCGCGCGATCCTGGACTATCTCGAACGGCATCCGCAGGTGACCCCGGAACGCGTGGCGCACATGCTGTTCCGTACCCGGATCGCCCGCCGGCACCGGGTCCTCGCCATGGTGAGCTCGCGCGCCGAACTGCTCGACGCGCTGCGTGCGGTGGCCGGAGGGACGGCGCATCCGGCGCTGGTGTCGGCGGCCGCCGCCGGCCGCCGCATCGGCTTCGTGTTCCCCGGCCAGGGCGGCCAGCGTCCCGGGCCGGGCAAGCTGTATTACGCGGTGTCCGAGGTCTATCGGGCCCGTGTCGACGAGTGCGCCGCGGCCTTCCGCACCGCGTTCGGGCACGACCGGCCGCTGCACTACCTGCTCGACGACACCGGCGAATACCACGACGTGGTCTCCGAGATGCAGCCCGCGATCCTGTTCCACATGCTGGGCCTGGCGGCCCTGTGGGAGGCGGCCGGGGTGCGGCCCGCGGCCACCGTCGCGCACAGCCTCGGCGAACTGGCCGCGATGGTGGTGGCCGGTGCGATGCCGCTGCGGGCGGCGATCGTGGTGGCGGGGCACCGATCCCGGCTCGCCGAGCAGCTGCCCGGCGCCGACGGCTACACCATGGCGGTGCTCGGCATCGACCGCGAACAGTGCGAGGAACTGCTCGCCCGGCAACCGGGCTGGGCCGAACTCGCCGTGATCAACGCGCCGAATCTCGTTGTGGTCTGCGGCGAGCGGGACACCGTCGACGCCCTGATCGCACAGGTGCAGGGCCGCAAGCGATTCGCACGCGGCTTCACCCTCCGGTTCCCCGCGCACACCTCGCTGATCACCGGTCTGCGCACCGAGTTCGAGGCCGCACTGAACGCGGATCTGCCCGGCGCGACCTTCGCGCCGACCGATGTCGCCTGCTACGGCTCGACACTCGGCGCCGCGATCGAACCCGATGTCGCACAAGCGCAGTACTGGTACTGGAACCTGCGCAACCGGGTGCGTTTCGACAAGGCCGTGGCGGCCGCGGTGCGCGACGGCGTCGACACCCTGATCGAGATGTCGGACCATCCCGTGCTGCAACTGGCCGTGCAGGACAACCTGTCCGCGCTCGGCGCCCCCGACACCCTGGTCCTGGGCACCTCGCTGCGCAGCGCCGCCGATCTCGGCGAATTCTCGCGCAACCTGGCGAGTCTCGCCGTCCACGACGCGAACTTCGCCTGGGACGGGCTGCGAGTCGGACCGTCGGAGCCGATGCCGTTGCCGCTGCGCGACTTTCCGCACACGCAGTGGGACCGCCGCCGGATCTGGGCCCCCTATGCCGCCGATACGGACACTAGCCCGGATCCCACCGCCGTTCGCCGGGTCGTGGAACACTGGCGGCCGATTCCCGTTCCGGCACAGACCTCCCCGCACCGCGTCCTGTTCGTGGACCACACCGGCGATTGCGCGGACCTCGCCTCCACCCTCGCCGCCGCCGCGGCCCGCCGAGGTGACGTGGCCACCGTGTTCACCGCCGGGCAACTCGCCGACGGTACGGCACCCCCGCGCGGCCAGGATCGCGTTGTCCTCCTGATGCCGTCGCCGCCAAACGGCGAAACCGACTCGGCGACAACCCAACTCACGGAATTCTTCGTCCAGCGGCGATGGCTGCCGGCGCTGGACGCGCTGCGTGGCGACGGCCAGTGCTGGTTGTTCACCGTCGCGGGCGAAGAGGTGGTGGTCACCGACTCGGTCGCCGGTCGCGGAGGCGACGCCATCGATCCCACCGCCCCGCACGCGGCACTGGCTGCCGGTTTCCGTTGTGTCGCAATGGAACGGCCCGGCCTGTTGTTGCGGCACCTGGATCTGGCTGGTATCGAGATCCACTCGGAGACAGCCGATCTGGTGGTCGCCGCTCTGTACACCACGGGGGAGTCGGAGCTCGCTGTGCGGCGGGGCACGTTGTTCGTCAAGCGGCTCGCGCTCGAGACGGCGGTGGCTACCGCGCCGGGCGAGCTGGATCTGAGCCATGTGCTGATCGTCGGCGGCACCGGCCGATTGGGTCTGCGCTGTTGTGAACACTTGGTCCGGTCCGGCGCTCGTCGGGTGACACTGCTCAGTCGCAGTGGCGAAACCGCTGACACGGCAACCGCTCTGACGCAGATCCGCCGGCTCGGGGCCGCCGAGATCGTGGTGGCTCGCTGTGATGTGACCGATCCCGGCGCGGTCGCCACGTTCGCCGCCGGCCTCGGCGATCAGCCGGTGACCCTGTTGTTGCACACTGCCGTCGGTTACGTCGACGCGCCGCTGGCCGAACTCACGGCCGCGGCTGTCGAGACCGCTGTGGCGGCGAAAGTCGTGGGCGCCGAACGGATTGTCGCGGCGGTACCGCGGTCCCCGGACTGCCGCGTGGTGCTGTTCTCCTCGGTCGTCGCGACGTTCGGTGGCGCCGGTCAGATTCTGTACGCCGCGACCAATCGCCTGCTCGACGTCGCCGCGCGCCGCTGGCGGGAGCGCGGTGTCGACTGCGTCTCGGTGCAGTGGGGTCTCTGGAATGCCGCGGGCCTGCTCGACGAGAACGGCTGGGCCCGGATCAAAGCCACCGGCCTGCTGCCGATGTTTCCGGCCGACGCCATCGCCGCTGGGCTGACACCGCGCGGCGGCGACGCCATGGTCCTGGCCGCTGACTGGCCACGGCTGTTCCAGGTCTTCGGCGCTTTCGGGCAGGCGTCGGTGCTGGCGGATCTGCTACCGGCGCATTTCCCCGGTGCCGGTGCCGGTGCGGCAGGCGGCCCGAACCGCTCAGGTATAGCGAACTCCACTGTGACGGACGCGTTTTCGTCATCGCCAACCGCCATCGGTGCGTCGCCGGGCGCGTGGGATACCCGGACCGCCGGCTCGGATACCGCCGGCACCAATCCTGCGCCGGCAGGCTCGCGCTCCGGCGACCGCGTGAGGACCGGTGGGGGCTGGAGCAATTTGCCTGGAGGTTTGCCAGGTGCGCCCGGGCCGCGCTCCGGCGACCTCATGGGGACCGACGGGGGCTGGGGCAGTGTGCCCGACGGTCTGCTGGGTGTGCCCGGCGCGCGCTCGGGCGACCTCGCGGGGACCTACGGGGGGCCGAGCAGCCTTCCCGGAGCTTCGCCGGGGTCGCGTTCCGGTGGACCGGTGGGCATGTCCGGCGGTTCGGTGACCGGTCCCGACGGGCTGGTGGGTGGGCGTGCGCCGCATCCGTCGCCCGGCCACGGCGGCGAAATGGCTTCGGCGGCAGGCGGAGCCGGGTCGGATGTTATGGGGGTCGGGGAGCGGGTGCGCGTCGAGCTCGAGGCGGTGATGGGGGCCGACGGCGAACTCACCGACGGCACCGTCCCGTTGGTGGCGCTCGGGCTGGACTCGGTGCAGGCGTTGGAGTTCCGGCGGCGCATCCAGTCCGTGCTGGATCGCGACATCCAGGTGGCGGACATCCTCGGCGGGGCGTCGCTCGACGATGTCGTGCTGATGGTGGCCGGTGCCGGTGTCTAGGACAAGTTTTCAATCAGGGCAGAGGAAGCGCAGAGATATGTCGGACAGCGACGCCACCGAAGCCGGTGTGGGCACACTCGATCGCCGGATGGCGCTGCTGCGTCGCCGCATGCGGGAGCAGGGACTGGCCGGCGGCGAGGCGCCCGCGGCGCTTCGGGCGCGTGCCGGTGAACGTCGGCCGCTGAGCGCGGGCCAGCAGCGGATGTGGTTCCTGCAGAGCCGCGATCCGGAGGACACGACCCTCAATGTCTGTGTGGCGTACCGGCTCACGGGACCGCTGGACGAGCGCCGGCTGCACGCGGCGGCCGGCGCCGTCGTGGCCCGGCACGCGATCCTGCGCACCACCTACGGCGTGGATGAGGCCGGTGAGCCCTATCAGGTGTTCGCCGACGATGTTCCGCTCGCCTGGCAGGTGCACGACCTCTCCGGCCTCGCCGCCGACGACCGGGCCCGGCGGGTCACGGTGCTGGCCCGCCGCGAGTTCGGCCACGCCTTCGACCTCGGCGCCGAGGCGCCGGTGCGGCTCACCCTGATCCGGGTCGCGGACACCGAACACGTCCTGGTGTTCGTCGCACACCACATCGGCTGGGACGACGACTCCTGGCAGGTGTTCTTCGCCGAACTGAACGCCGCCTACCGGGGCGAGCAGCCTGACGGCGGCGTGGCCGCGCAATTCGTCGACCTCGCCGTCGATTCCGAGGAGACGGCCGAGGCCGACCTCGACTACTGGCGTACCAC
The DNA here is from genome assembly GCF_009604425.1 of Nocardia aurantia. Taxonomy (GTDB): domain Bacteria; phylum Actinomycetota; class Actinomycetes; order Mycobacteriales; family Mycobacteriaceae; genus Nocardia; species Nocardia aurantia. Next base: position 546,925 of record NZ_WEGI01000001.1, read on the forward strand.
GCTGCAACCGATCCCGGAGGCGCTGGAGCTGCCGGGCCTGCCCGTGCTCGCGCCGTCGACCCAGGCGCAGCGGCACGCGCTCCGGCTGCCGGACGGATTGCTGGACCGGGTGGACGTTTTCGCGCGCGCACATCACGCCAGCCGATTCATGGTGCTGCTGGCGGGATTCGGGGCGCTGATCAACCGATACACCGCCGCAACGGATTTCCTGGTCTCGGTGCCGGTGACCGAGCGGCGCGGCGCCGACGCGGAGGCGCTGATCGGCTACTTCGGCAACACCCTGCTGCTGCGCCAGACCGTCCGCGCGGCAGACGATTTCGGCGCGCTCGTCGCGGCGACCCGCGAGGTCTGCCTCGGCGCTTTCGCCCACCAGCAGCTCGGAATCGACCGGGTGGTGCGGGAATTGAACCCGCAGCGACTCGGTGGCCGCGACGGCGCCGAGCGGCTGGTCCGGCTCGGTTTCAGTGTCCGGCGCGACGCGTCGGGTTTCGATCTGCCCGGGATCGCCGCCGAGGTGATCGACATCGGCGCGCCGGTCGCCGCGCAGCTGCCGCTGTCGCTGACCGTGGCCGCCGACGCCGCGGGTGATCTGGTCGAGGCCGAATACTGGGTCGAGCGTTTCGATGTCGCGCTCGTGGAGCAGCTACTCGCGCACTATGTGCAACTGCTCCACAGCGCGCTGGCCGATCCGGCCCGGCCGGTGCGCACGCTCGACCTGCTGGGCGCCGGTCGCGAGACCGTGCTGGCCCGTTCGCACGGCCCGCGCGTCGACAGTCCCGCCGCCACCCTGGTCGATCTGGTGCAGCAGCGGGTCGCCGCGGACCCGGACGCGCTCGCGCTGATCTCCGACCACGAGAAACTCAGCTACAGCGAGTGGAACCGGCGTTCGAATCGCTTGGCGCACTGGTTGATCGGCTCCGGAATCGGCACCGAGGACATCGTGGCACTGCCGATGAGCGCATCGGTGGAATTCCTCGTCGCGGCGATGGCGGTGCTCAAGGCCGGCGGCGCGTACCTGCCGATCGATCCCGCGCATCCGGCGGACCGGATCGCCTACATGATCGAGGATGCCGCGCCCGCACTGGTTCTCGACGTGGCCGAACTGCGCGCCGCGGAGTCCGCGGCGGCGGGCCTCCCGGAAACCGATCCGGTGGACGGGGATCGGGTCCGGCCACTGCGGCCGGGACATCTCGCCTACGTCATCTACACCTCCGGATCGACGGGCGCTCCGAAGGGTGTGCCGGTGGCGCACCACGCCATCGCCGAGCACATCGCCACCTTCAGCGCCGAATGGGGCGTGACCCCGGACGAGCGGTGCCTGCAGACCGCGTCGGTGAGTTTCGATGCCTCCCTCGGTGACATCTTCGTCACACTGACCGTCGGCGGCTGCCTGGTCATCCCGAAACCCGGTGCGCTGGGCGACATCCGGTACATCGCGGACCTCATCACCACGCACGGCGTGACCGGTATGCAGATGGTGCCGTCGATGCTCGGCACCCTGCTGTTGCTGCCCGAGGTCAGCCGGTGGCGCTCGCTGCGCCGCGTCCCGGTCGGCGGCGAGGCGCTGCCCGGCGAGGTCGCCGACCGGTTCGCCAAGGTCTTCGACGCCGAACTGCGCAACCACTACGGCCCGACCGAGGCCGTGGTCTGCGCGACGCACCTGCGGGTCTCGGGCCCGCAGGGCGCCACGATCGTGCCGATCGGCGTCCCCAACGCCAATGTTGATGTCTACCTGCTGGATCAGTCGCTGCAACTGGTGCCGGACGAGGTGGTGGGTGAGATCTACCTCGGCGGTGACCAACTCGCGCGCGGCTACCTCGGCCGGGCCGGGCTGACGGCGGAACGGTTCGTCGCCGACCCGTTCGCGCCCGGCGCCCGCCTGTACCGGACCGGTGATCTGGCCCGCCGCAACGTTCGCGGCGAGATCGAATTCATCGGCCGCGCGGACGAACAGGTGAAGGTTCGCGGTTTCCGCATCGAGCTCGGCGAGATCGAGTCCGCGCTCACCACCCATCCGCACGTCGGCCACGCCGTCGTGACGGTGGTCGACGATCCGGTCGGCGGACCCGCACTGGCTGCCTACGTGGTGGGCGCCGGCGGCGCGGCCGTGGATCCGGAGCGGGTGCGCGCCCACGTCGCGGCGACGCTGCCGGAATACATGGTGCCCGCCTCGGTCACCGTCATCGATCGAATTCCGTTGACGGTCAACGGAAAACTCGACAAACGCGCGCTGCCGGACCCGGCGCCCGCGGCCCGCCGGGAATACCGCGAGCCCGCCACCGAGACCGAGCGCCGGATCTGCGCGATCTTCGCGGAACTGTTCGACCTCGACCGGGTCGGCGCCGACGACTCCTTCTTCGAGCTCGGCGGCCACTCGCTGCTGGCCGCGCGGCTGACCGCGCGCATCCGCGCCGACCTGGGCGTGGAACTGCCGGTGCGCACCGTTTTCGACACCCCGACCCCGGTCGGCCTGGCGGCCCGGCTCGACAGCGACCCGGACCGCGACCGCACCGGCGTCGAGACCGAGGCTCTGCACCGGGTCCGGGCGACCCGGCAGCCGGTGCTGGAACAGCCTCGCCCGGAACGTATTCCGCTGTCGTACGCGCAGCTGCCGATGTGGTACCAGTACCGGCTGGCGGGCCCGAGCCGGCTCGGCAACATCCCGTTCTCGGTGCGGCTCGAGGGGCCGGTGGACACCGCCGCGCTCACGGCCGCCATCGGCGACGTGGTCGCCCGGCACGAGTCACTGCGCACCGTCTTCCCCGAGGACGGCGGAATGCCGTACCAGGAGGTGTATCCGGCGCTGGACGTGCCGCTGCCGATCACCGAGATCACGCCGGACGACCTGGCCGGCGCACTGGCCGAGATGGCCGACCATCCGTTCGTCCTGGACAAGGAACCGCTGATCCGTACGGCCCTGTTCGACCTCGGCGGTGAGGTGCGGGTGCTGTCGATGGTCGCCCATCACATCGTCATCGACCACGCGTCGCTGAGTGTGCTGATGTTCGATCTGGTCGCCGCCTACCGGACCCGGATCGGCGCGCCGACCCCGCCGCGGCCCGAATTGCCCATCCAGTACTCCGATTACGCGCTCTGGCAGCGCGACGTGTTCGATCCGGACGGGGACGGCCTGCCGGTCGGCGCGTACGGCCGGGAGCTGGTCGGCTACTGGCGGACCGCGCTGGCCGGGCTGCCGGAGGAGGTGTCGGTCGGTCACGACCGGCCGCGGCCGGGCCTGCTCGGCAAGCGCGGCGTGATCGCGGTCCGCGGCATATCCGCGGACCGGCGTGCGGCCCTGGTGGCGCTGTCGGAACAGTCCGGCGCCACGGAATTCATGGTCTACCAGTCGGCTTTGGCGACCTTGCTGCATCGGCTCGGCGGCGGCCCCGACATCCCGATCGGCACGCCGATGGGCGGTCGCGTCGACGAGGCGGTCACCGATCTGGTGGGCCTGTTCGCGAACATGGTGGTGCTGCGCAACGATGTGTCCGGCGAGCCGACCCTGCGCGAAATGGTCGGCCGCGGCCGGGATGTCGTGCTCGACGCGCACACCTATCAGGAACTGCCGGTGCAGCGCCTGATCGAGGTGCTCAACCCGCAACGGTCGAGTTCCCGGCAGGCCCTGTACCAGACCATGATCCAGTTCCGCGGGGCCGACTGGGCCCCGGCCTCGGTCGATCTCGGCGGTAACGGGTCCACCACGCTGATCCCGTTGCCCGTCACGCTCGACATCGCACTGGTCGATCTGAACGTCAGCCTCGACGTCCGCGCCGACGGCGGGCTGGATGTGCTGATGGTCGCCAATGCCGATCTGTACGAACCGGATACGGCCGGCGTGCTGGCGGACGCGCTGGTGGACGTGCTGAGCGCGTTCGCCACCGTTCCCGACCGCCGGATCGGCGAGATCGAACTGCTCGACCCGGCCCGGCTGGAAGCGCTGCTGGCGCCGCCGGTGCCGCGCGCGGCGCCCGAACGGAGCACGGCCGCAACGAGTTCCGGTGAGACCCAGCGGAAGCTGATCGCACTGCTGGAGGAACTGCTCGACATCACCGGCGTCGGGCCCGGGGACGGCTTCTTCGCCCTCGGCGGCGACAGCGTGATCTGCGTGCAGTGGTCGTCGCGGGCCGCCGAGCGCGGCCTGCCGCTCACCCCGCAGCTGGTGTTCGAGCACGCCACCATCGCCGAACTGGCCGCCGCCGTGGATGCCGAAGCGGCGCAGGAGGTTCCGGCCGAGGTGGCGCGGCCCGCGGACGAGCGTCACGAGGCGATGAGCGTATCCGGCTTGGACGCCGCCACCCTCGCCGCCCTCGAATCGTCCTGGGAGGATCAGTGACCAAGCCCCGTATCGAGGATGTGCTGGCGCTCAGCCCGTTACAGGAGGGCCTGTACTCGCTGTCGTCGATGACCGGTGACGGTATCGACCTGTACACGATGCAGTTCGTCATCGACATCGACGGCCCGCTGGACGTGGCGCTGCTGCGCCGCAGCGCGGCCGAACTGCTGCTGCGGCACCCGAATCTGCGCGTCTCGTTCCGCGACCGCGACCTGCCCCGCCCGGTGCAGATCGTGCCCTCGCACGCCGAACTCCCGTGGTCGGAGCGGGACGCGGCGCCGGCGGAGTTCGCCGGCATCGCCGCCGCCGAACGGCGTCGCCCGTTCGACCTGAACCGCGGCCCGGCGCTGCGCATCGTCCTGCTGACCGTGCCCGGTGCCGAGCCGGCCCGCCGGCGGCTGATCCTGACCGCCCACCACATCCTGATGGACGGCTGGTCCACCTCGGTCTTCATCGGCGAACTGTTCGCCGTGTACGAGGCCGGCGGCTCCGCCGAGGCCCTGCCGCCCGCCCGGCTGTACCGGGACTTCATCGGCTGGATCGCGGCCCAGGACGCCGCGGCCGCCGCCGCGACCTGGCTCCGATACCTCGGCGGTATCGAGTCCCCGCTGATGCTCGCGGAGGGCGCCGTGCCGACCGGAACGGCGGTGCCGGAGAAGGCTTTCGGCACGCTGACCGCCGAGGAGACGCAGCGCCTGCAACAGTGGTCCCGCGCGAACGGCCTGACCCTGAACACCGCGGTGCAGTATGCCTGGACGGTGCTGCTCGGCCGCCTCGCCGACCGCGGCGACGTCGTCTACGGCACCACCATTTCCGGTCGGCCCGAACAGCTTTCGGGCGTCGAACGGATGATCGGCCTGTTCATCAACACGGTTCCGGTGGTGTGCCGCATCGACGACACCAGCGTGGTCGAGCAGTGCCGTCGCCTGCAACGCGATTCCGCCGCCATGCGCGACATCGGTTACGTCAGCCTGTCGTCGGTCCAGCGGGCCACCGGCCACGCGGCCCTGTTCGACACCCTGTTCGTCTTCGAGAACATGCCGATCGGCGACGCCATCAATCCCGTGACCAGCTCGACCGGCGTCACCTTCCGCCCGGTCGAGCTGGAGAGCCTCGCCCACTACCCCCTGACCGTGGTCTCGCACCTGTTCGGCCCGGAACTGGTCGTCGTCGTGGAGGCCCTCCCCGGCGCCCTCCCCGAACTGCCGTCCGCCGAACTCGGCGACCGCCTCCTGGCCATCCTCCGCCAACTCCCCGGCATCGGTGACGCCACCCCGGATGCACTCGATATCCTCACGCCCGCAGAGCGTTCCGAACTCGCCGCCGCCGCGAACCGCCCCGAATCCGTTCCGACCGCCCACACGCCGCGGGCGACCGACGCCACGTCCGCCGAATCGGCCACTCCCACCGCCACCGGGCAGCCCGACCGCCAGGCTGCCCGGTTCCGCGGCGAATCACCGTCGTCCACGCTCGAATCCGAGCTCGGTGGCACGGCGTGGAATCTGTTCGAGCGGCAGGTGCGGGCCACGCCGGACGCGGTGGCGTTGTCCTCCGGCGCGGGGGACCGCTATACCTACCGGGAGCTGCATGCCGCGGCGGCCCGGCTGGCGGACGAACTGGCCGACCGTGGTGCCGGACCGGAAAGTGTTGTGGCACTGGCCTTGCCGCGCTCGCCACGGTCGATCGTCGCGCTGCTCGCGGTGCTGGGTGCGGGGGCGGCCTATGTGCCGGTGGACATCACGCTGCCGCCGTCGCGGATCGGGTCGATCCTGCGCCAGGCCGGCCCGGTGCTGTCGATCGCCACCGCCGATACCGCCACGCTGCTCGCCGAATCGGGCAGTCCGATCCTGATCCTCGACGATCCGGTTGTCGTGCGGCGCATTTCCGAGCGGGATCCGCTCGCGCCCACGGTGATCCGCCGCGCCGGGCACGCCGCGTACGTGATCTTCACCTCCGGATCCACCGGCGAGCCGAAGGGCGTCATCGGCACGAACCGCGCGCTGGCAGCGTATTTCGCCGACCACCGCGATCGCGTCTACGCCCCGGCGACGGCCCGGCTGCACCGGCCGCTGCGCATCGCCCACGCCTGGTCGCTGAGCTTCGACGCGTCCTGGCAGCCGATGGTGGGCCTGTTCGCGGGCCACGAGATCCACCTGTTCGACGCCGACGAGATGCGCGACGCGCACCGATTGGTCTCGGGCATGGCGGAATTCGGGATCGACATGATCGACACCACCCCGTCGATGTTCGCGCAACTGGTCGCGGCCGGTCTGCTCGAAAACGCTCCGGCGGTGCTGGCGCTCGGCGGCGAGGCGATCGAGGCGGCGCTGTGGAGCCGCCTGCGCGCCCTGCCCGGCACCGCCGTCTACAACTGTTACGGGCCGACCGAGACCACCGTCGAGGCGGTGGTCGGCGCGGTCGCCGCGACCACAGCCCCGGCCATCGGCACCCCCGCCGTCACCGTCTCGAGCTACGTCCTCGACTCGCGGCTGCGGCCCGTCCCGCACGGCGTGGTCGGCGAGCTGTACCTGTCCGGCGGCCAGCTGGCGCGCGGATACATCACCCGCGCGGCCGGTACCGCCGAGCGGTTCGTGGCGGACCCGTTCCGGCCGGGCCGCCGGATGTACCGGACCGGAGATCTGGTGCGGCACCGGCACGACGGCGCGATCGCGTATCTGGGCCGCGCCGACGACCAGGTCAAGGTGCGCGGCTACCGCATCGAGATCGGCGAGATCGAGACGGCGCTGAAGCGATTGCCCGGGGTCGGCACGGCCGCCGTCGCGGTGATCCGCCGCGCGGGCAGCGCGACTCTGGTCGGGTTCGTGGTCCCGGTCGCCGGACGGACCCTCGACCCGGTGCGGCTGCGCGCGGCGCTGACGGACCGGCTGCCCGGATACATGGTCCCGGCGCGGGTGGCGGTCGTCCCGAAACTCCCGGTCACGGTGAACGGCAAACTCGACGGCCGCGAACTGATCCGGCGTGCCGAGGCGCTCCTGATCGGCGACGGCGCCGGTGCGGGCGCGGCGGCGGAAACCGAGACCGAGCGGATCCTCTGCGAGGTGTTCGCGGAACTGCTCGACGGCCGCGTGCCCGGTATCGATGAGGACTTCTTCGCCCTGGGGCTGGACAGCATCGTCGCGATCTCGGTGGTCAACCAGGCGCGGCGGCGCGGTCTCGCGCTGGGGCCGCGAATGGTGCTCACCGCGCCGTCGGTGCGCGAACTGGCCGCGGTGGTCGATGCGGCGGCGCAGGCCCCGACGGCCGAGGCCGGCGCCGAGCTCGGTGAGGTGCCGCCGCTACCGATCGTGTCGTGGCTGCACGAGTACGGCAACTTCCGCCGATTCACCCAGACCGTGCTGGTCCGGCTGCCCACCGATATCACCGACGCCCGCATCGCCGCCGTATTGCAGGCGTTGCTGGACAACCACGCGGCCCTGCGGTCGCGGCTGGTCACCACCGAGGCGGGCCCGCGGCTGGTGATCCGGGAGGCCGGCGCCGTGCGTGCCGAGGATCTGCTCACCCGGGCCGAATTCCCCGCTGCCGTAAGCGCTGCCGAGGACGCGATCCTGGCCGAATCCCGTGCCGCCTTCGACCGGATCGATCCGGAGCGCGGCGACATGGTGGCCGCGGTCCGGCTGGTCCGCGGCGGGGGACCCGATCTGCTGCTGCTGACCGCCCACCATCTGGCCGTCGATGTCGTGTCCTGGCACATCATCCTGGCCGGGCTGGCGGAGGCCGGGGCGCGGCTCGAGGCCGGTTCGCCCGCCGGGCCGCTCCCGGAGTCGACCTCGTACCGGCAGTGGTCGCGACTGCTGGCCGAGCGCGCGTCGGCCCCGGAAGTGCTTGCGCAGCGCGACTATTGGGCCGGCCGCCTGGCCGCCCACGATCCCGTGCTGGGCTCCCGGCTGCCGGATCCGGTCCGCGACACCTGGGCGTCGCTGCGGGTCACCCCCGCCGTCACGCCGGTCGAGGTGACGGCCCGGCTGCTGGCCGGTGTGACCAAGGCCGAGGGCATGCGGGAACTGCTGCTGACCGCACTGACCCTCACCCTCACCGGCTGGCAGCGAGAAGTGCACCGGGACAACGGATCCGGAGCCCTGATCGCGCTGGAGGGGCACGGCCGCGCCGACGCGCTGCTGGGCACCGATACCGCGAACACGGTCGGCTGGTTCACCAGCGTGTACCCGGTCCGCCTCGGCGCGGGCCCGGCCTCGGTGGATGTCGAACGCGCGGAAGCGGATCCGGCCGCGGTGCAACTGCTGCTGAAATCCGTCGCGGGTGAACTGGCGGCACTGCCCAACGAGGGCCTGGACTTCGGCCTGTTGCGCTACGGCGGTCCGGCGGCGGATCTGACGGCCGCGCCGCAGGTCGAGTTCAACTACGTCGGCCGCACCGATCTGGCCGGGCAGGGCGCGGCGGACTGGTCCCTGTGCACCGGACCGCTGCTCGACGCCCTGCCGCTGGATCCGGAGCCGGAGCTGCCGCTGCGGTACGCCCTCGATGTCATCTCCGCGGTCGCCACGACGCCGGAAGGTCCACAGCTGCTGACCAATTGGCGCTGGAGCGACCGGCTGTTCACCGAGGGCGACGCGCGGCGGCTGACCGAGCTCTGGCACCGCGGCGTGGCCGCGGTCGCCGCGGCGCTGCCCTGACCACCCACGCGTCGCGTCGGCCGCGAAGGCCGGGTGCCGCGATCCGCGCGCGTGCGGCCGTCAGGCGGCGGCCGCCGCGAGCGCGGGCTCGATCTTGTCCAGCAGGTACGGCAGCGACAGCGCGGTCGGCTGGTTGATACCGGCGATGTCCTGGGTGGTCAGTTCCGCGACGGCGTGCTTGCGCACGGCCGGCAGATCCGCGTACCCGGGCAGGTGCCGGTAGGTGTCCTCCAGGCCCGGCGAGGAGGCGGCGAGCAGCAGATCCGCCTGGAGTGCGTCGACCCGCTCCGGCGACAACTGGCTGCGACCGCCGTTGTTCGGCAGCTTCGTCAGCTGCTCCGGGATGTGCAGGCCGAGCTGGGTGAACAGCGTGGTCGAGCCGTCCTTCGGATCGATCAGCACCATCAGCTGATTCGGCGAGGCCAGCCAGGTGCTGGCGAACGTCCTGCCCTGCAGGCCCGGATACTTCTTCGCGAGCGCGCCGACCCGGTCGGTGACCTTCGCGACGGCGGCCGCGGCCTCGTTCTCCTTGTGCAGCACCTTGCCCAGCGCGGTCATCTGGTCCTGCCACGGCGTCACCATGGCCTTGCTCAGCGCGGGCAGCGTCGGCGCGATCTTGCTGAACGTGGCGTAGATCTTCTCGTCGGCGTAGAGGCCGTCGGCCAGGATCAGATCCGGGTTCAGCGCCGCGATCGACTCGGCGAGTCCGTTGTTGCCCAGTTCCTTGGCCTGGCTCAGCGAGGCGGGCTCCCAGGCCGTGCGGCTCTTGCTGACCTGGGCCACGTTGTCGATGTAGCCGACCGGCGTGACACCCAGCGACAGGGTCGCGTCGAGCCATTGATTGCCCAGCGCCACGACCCGTTTCGGCACCTGCGGGACGGTGGTCTCGCCGTAGGCGTGCGTGACGGTGACCGAGCCGGCGCCGGAATCGGCCTTGTCGCTGCTCGAGCCGCAGCCGGCGATGCCGAGAACGGCCAGGCCGGCGAGGATTCCGGCGGCCGTCCGCGCCCGGGCTCGGGACATTCGGGCAGATCTCATGGGTGGCACTCACTTTCCTTGCTCTGCGAGGCCGGTGTGCGCGGATCGGATCGCCCTGGCGCACCGGCTGTTGTTTAGGTTAGCCTTACCATTGATTTTCGGAGAAGCGCTGGGCCGTATCGGTCGGCGCGGGACGGAGAAACCGGGTGTCGGGATCAGGCGCGGCCGCCGAGGCCGCCATCGTGGTCGAGTCGGTCGAGAAATCCTTCGGTGACGTGAAAGCCTTGCGCGGCATCAGTTTCCGCGCGCCCGCCGGCAGCGTGCTGGGCGTGCTGGGCCCCAACGGCGCCGGGAAGACCACCACCGTCTCCGTCCTGTCGACGCTGATCCGGCCGGACGCCGGCCACGCGCGGGTCGCCGGTCACGACGTGGTCCGCGACGCGGCGAAGGTGCGCGCCGCCATCATGCTGACCGGGCAGTACGCGGCGCTGGACGAGGTGCTCACCGGCCGGGAGAATCTGGTGCTGTTCGGCCGCCTGCTGGGCCTGCGGCCCAAGGAGGCGAAGGGCCGCGCCGACGAACTGCTGGCGCGCTTCGAGCTGACCGAGGCGGCCGACCGGCGGGTCGGCCAGTACTCCGGAGGTATGCGCCGGCGCATCGACATCGCCTGCGGGCTGGTGCGATTGCCGAAGGTGGTCTTCCTCGACGAGCCGACCACCGGCCTCGATCCGGTGAGCCGGCAGGGGGTGTGGTCGCTGGTCCGCGAGCTGCGCGACCAGGGGGTGACGATCCTGCTCACCACCCAGTACCTGGAGGAGGCGGACGCGCTCAGCGACAACATCATCGTCGTCGACCGCGGCATCGTGATCGCCGAGGGCACCGCCGACGAGCTGAAGGCCCGGTCCGGCAGCAGCTACTGCGAGGTCGTGCCGGTCTCCGCCGGCGACGTCCCGGCGGTGGTGGCGGCGCTGTCCGGGCTGGGTGCGGTCGCGGTCGCCGAATCGGCCGACCGGGTGTCACTGCCGGCGCCGGACGGCCCGGCCACCCTCACCGAGGTGCTGCGCCGGATCACCGAGGCGAAGATCGACCTGATCGACATCGCGTTGCGCCGGCCGTCGCTGGATGAGGTGTTCATCGAACTCACTCGCGGTGGCGACAAGGTCGGAGCGGCCTCGTGAGCAGCGACGCGCAGTGGCACGTCTCCCCGGTGCAGCAATGGGCCGCGCTCAGCGGCCGCACGGTGCGGGCCGCGGTGCGCCAGGGCGATCTGCCCTTCGGATTCCTCGCCCCGATGATCTTCTTCGTGTGTTTCTATGTGCCACTGCGGCATTCGATGGAGACCGGCGGCGGCCGGTACGCGCAGTACCTGCTGCCGGTGATCGTGGTGCAGGGCATGTTCTTCACCGCGATGTCGGCCGGTGATCGCGCGGCCCGGGACACGGCCGGCGGCATGGGCACCCGGCTGCGGTCGCTGCCGGTCGGGGCCTGGCTGCCGGCGGCGGCGCGGATGTCGGCCAACGTGTTGCGCGGGGTGGCCGCGATCGCGGGCGCGCTGGTGATCGGCTCGGCCTTCGGCTTCCGGTTCCACGGATTCGGCGCTGCTGTCGTATTCGTCGTCCTCGCATTGGCTTTCGGCCTCGCGCTGGTCATCGGCGCCGATCTGCTCGGGGTGGTCACCGGCGATCCGGGCACCGGCGCGACCGTGCTGCTGATCCCGCAGTTGCTGCTGGTCATGCTGTCCACGGGATTCGTTCCGGCACAAGGCTTCCCGGGCTGGATCCAGCCGTTCGTGCGGAATCAGCCGGTCTCCCAGGCGGCGGCCGCGTTGCGTGGGCTGGCCGACGGGAAATACGTTGCGGCCCTGCCGATCACCATCGCGTGGATCGCAGGCCTGACCGTCGTGTTCGGTGCGGCAGTGGTGCTGGTGGAAGGGCGGCGGCGATGAGGGCCCTGATCTCGCAGACCCTGGTGGAGGCCGGTCGCCTGGTGCGCCGCTGGCCCCGTCAGCAGGATGTGCTCACCGCCACCCTGATCTTCCCGGTGCTGTTGCTGCTCATGTATCAGCTGGTGCTCGATCGGGCACTGACCGCCGCCTCCGGCACCGCCGCGGTGTACGGCTTCGTCCCGATGATCGCCGTCACCGGCGCCATGTACGGGGCGATGGGCACCGGCATGTCGCTGCACGCCGAGGCCGAGAGCGGCCTGTTGCGGCGGTTCTGGGTGCTGCCGATCCATCGCGCCGCGGGTCTGGCCGGCCGGCTGCTGGCCGAGTGCGCGCGCACCCTGGTGGCCACGGCGATCGTGCTGCTGCTCGGTGTCGCACTGGGACTGCGGTTCCAGCACGGCTGGTGGGGGCCGCTGGGCCTGCTACTGGTGCCGGTGCTGCTGATGCCGGGATTCGTCGCGCTGGTGGTCGCCGTCGCGGTGGGCAGGGCGGGCGCGCAGATCGTGCAGCTGTTCTCGGTGCTGATCCTGCTGGGGATGTTCTTCAACTCCGGCTTCGTCCCGGTCACCGATTATCCCGGTTGGCTGCAGCCGGTCGTCCGGGCCCAGCCGATGAGCTGCGCGATCGAGGCGATGCGCGACTTCATCCTCGGTGGCCCCCTCCTGGTTCCGGTGTCGCAGACCGCGGCGTGGTCGGCCGGGCTCGCACTGGTGTTCGGTGGGTTCGCGGTCCGCGGATACCGCAGGGCCGCGGCGGGGTGAACACGCTCGCGGTGAACGCGGGGGCACGATTACGAAACGCGCTCCGGCATATGTGCCGGAAAACGGGTCCGCATATTCTAAATTAAAACGCGAGAATTTGCGATCTTCACACCAGCTTCGGGAGCAGGCATAATTAGCACTCGTTGCACCGGAGTGCTATCGGTTGTGTTTCCTCAGTGAGGAGGATCATGAGCCCCCAGTTCTCTGCTTCACGATTGAATCGGCCGTCCGCGGCGGTCCCGTCGCCGCTCTCGCCGTTCGACAAACCGGCGGTCGGTGAGATCCTCGCCGATGCCCGGGCGCCATTGCACATCGCGATGGTGGTGCCACCCTATTTCGACGTTCCCCCCAAGGCCTACGGCGGAGTGGAAGCCGTCGTGGCCGATCTGGTCGACGCCCTCGTCGACCGCGGCCATCGGGTGACCCTGCTCGGCGCCGGTGAACCAGGCACCAAGGCCACCCGTTTCGTCTCGGTCTGGGACGAGATCCAGGCCGAGCGGCTCGGCGACCCGTTCCCGGAGGTGCTGCACGCACTCAAGATCCGCCGCGTACTGGAGGACATCGCCGCGCGTGACCGGATCGACATCGTGCACGATCACACCTTCGCCGGGCCGATGAACGCGGCGTTCTACCGAGACCTGAACGTGCCCACGGTGATCACCGTGCACGGGCCCGTCGACGGCGATTGCCACACCTACTACAGTGAGCTCCGCGATGACGTGGCCATGATCGCGATCAGCGATCGGCAACGGGAGATCGCGCCCGACCTGAGCTGGGTCGGACGCGTGCACAATGCGCTGCGGGTCGACGATTGGCCCTTCCAGCCGCAGAAGAAGGACTACGCTCTCTTCCTGGGTCGCTACAACCACTGCAAGGCGCCGCACCTGGCGTTGCAGGCCGCGCACGCGGTCGGTATGCCACTGGTGCTCGCCGGCAAGTGTTCCGAGCCGCCCGAGAAGGCGTATTTCGAGCAGGCGGTCCGGCCACTGCTCACCGAGGTCGACGTCGTGTTCGGCATGGCCGACGCGAACGACAAACGAAAACTGTTGTCCGAAGCCAGATGTCTGTTGTTCCCGGTGCAGTGGGAGGAACCGTTCGGCATGGTGATGATCGAGGCGATGGTCTGCGGGACGCCGGTGGTGGCGTTGCGCGGCGGTGCCGTATCCGAGGTGATCGTGGACGGCGTCACCGGGCGCATCTGCGACGATCCCGCCGAATTGCCGGCGGCGATCCGCGAGGTGCAGACCTACGACCCGCAGGCGTGCCGGGACCACGTCGTCGCCAACTTCGGCGCCGACACCCTCGGCCGCGGTTACGAACAGTGCTATCGCAGGGTTTTGCGGCAGCAGCGGGTTCCGCAGAGCACGCGCGATTTCACCGCTTTCACCCCCTGGCCGGTCGGCATAGTCCAGCCGGGTTCGTCGTCCGTCGTGCCCGGCGCGCCTGCCTTCACGGGCGGAATGGCGGGTGATTCGGCGTGACCGATGCCCCCGCCGCGCTCAATGCCGGTGAACCGGCGGGCCTCGGTGGCTGGGTCGGCCCGGTCACATTGGTCGAGGGAAGTACGTTCTGCCTCTCGGATCGCATCGGTGATGTCGAGCCGGGCACCTCGCACGGGTTGTTCTTCCGCGACGCGCGCGTGGTGTCCCGGTGGGAGTTGCGGATGGACGGGCAACGGCCCGAACCGTTGTCCGTGCTGAGTCCCGAGGCGTTCACCGCCCGGTTCGTGCTGCGCCGGCCCCCACGGGCCGGCGCGGCCGACAGCACGCTGCTGGTGCTGCGCGAGCGCCTGGTCGCCGACGGGCTGCGCGAGACCATCGTGCTGGAGAACCTCGGCCGCGAACCCACCGCGGTCGCGCTCGATCTGTATGTCGACGCCGATTTCGTCGACCTGTTCGCCGTCAAGGAGGGCCGCACCGGGCACGGCCGCGCCGAGGTGCTGGTCACCGACAACGAGTTGCTGCTCAACGACCGCGCGGATCGCACTCGCGGACTGTCGATCTCGTCGTCGGAGGTGCCGGTGATCCTGCCCGGCTCGCTGTCGTGGCGGGTGGTGGTCAAGCCCGGCGAGCGCTGGCAGACCGAGGTGCTGGCGCAGCCGACCCTGGCCAATCAGCTGGTGCACGTACAACTCCGGCCCGGTGAGCACTACGAATCCACCGAACCCGGTCGCAAGATCGAGGCGTGGCGCGACACCGCGACCACGGTCACCGCCGGCAACCCGCTGCTGTCGACGGTGCTGCAGCGCACCGAGAGCGATCTCGGCGCGCTGCGCATCCACGACGACACCCGCGAGGGCCGCACCTTCGTCGCCGCCGGCGCGCCCTGGTTCATGACCCTGTTCGGCCGCGACAGCCTGCTCACCGCGTGGATGGCGCTCCCGCTGGACATGAGCCTCGCGCTCGGCACCATGCAGCAACTGGCGGAACTGCAAGGGCAGCACGAGGATCCGCTGACCGAGGAGGAACCCGGCCGGATCATGCACGAGATCCGCCGCGGCCCCGCCAGCGGCGCGGTGCTCGGCGGCGAGACCTACTACGGCACCGTCGACGCCACTCCGATCTTCGTGATGTTGCTGGCCGAGGCGTGGCGCTGGGGCGCGGACCCGGAGGTGATCCAGCCCCTGCTGCCCGCGGCCGACGCCGCCCTGCAATGGATGACCCAATACGGCGACCGCGACGGCGACGGATTCCTCGAATACCAGCGCGCCACCGACCGCGGCCTGGTCAACCAGGGCTGGAAGGACAGCTTCGACGGGATCAACGACGCCGCCGGGCAGATCGCGCACAGCCCGATCGCGCTGTGCGAGGTACAGGGTTACGCCTACGCGGCCCTGCTGGCGCGCGCCGAACTGGCCGACGAATTCGACGATCCGGACATGGCCGAGGCGCTGCGCGATCAGGCGGCGGTGCTGCGCACCAAATTCGCCGAGGCGTTCTGGATCCCCGAAAAGGGCTGGTACGCGGTCGCGTTGGACGGCAACAAACACCGGATGGACGCGCTGACCAGCAACGTCGGGCACTGCCTGTGGACCGGCATCGTCCCCGACGAACACGCCAATCTGCTCGTGCGGTGGCTGTCCAGCGCCGAGATGAACTCCGGATTCGGTTTGCGCACATTGTCTTCCAACATGGGCGCGTACAACCCGATGAGTTACCACAACGGCTCGGTGTGGCCGCACGACACCGCGATCGTGGTCGCCGGCCTGCTGCGGTACCGGCACATCCCCGGCGCGATCGAGCTCGCCACCCGCCTCGCCGACGGGCTGCTCGACGCCGCCGCCTCCTTCGGCGGCCGGTTGCCCGAATTGTTCTGCGGTTTCCCGCGTTCCCGGTTCTCGGCGCCCGTCCCGTACCCCACCTCGTGCTCGCCGCAGGCCTGGGCCAGCGCCGCCCCGCTACTGCTGGTTCGTTCGTTCCTGGGCCTCGAGCCCGACGCCCCGCACCGCACCCTCACCGTGCTGCCCCATCTGCCCGCCCGCTGGGGCCGGATCGCCCTGACCGAACTCCGCCTGGGCGGCGCGGTCATCGATCTCGCGGTCGAGGGCAACAAGGTCACCACCGCCAACCTCCCCGACGACTGGCACCTCATCACCTAGGGAACCGCGAGTTCCGGGTGGCCCGGATGCGGGGTCCGGCTGGGTAAGCTCCGAGTATGCCGATCCAGCCGTTGGGTTCGCTGCCGCATGTGATGTCCGAGGAGCAGTATCGGCAGTTACCCGAAGCCGTCGCGCGTGAGATCGAGGTCGTCCATGGGCATGTGATCGTCTGTGAGTCACCCACTCCCGAACACAACCGCATTGCACGGCGGTTGGCCAACGAGCTCGAGCGGCTGCCCACGACTGAATCGTGCATCAGGGTGGACACCGATGTCGACGTCGTCCTCTGGCGGGTTCCGCGGTTCACGTTCCGTCGGCCCGACGTGGTCGTCTACCGGTGTCTGGACGAGCCCGGCAGCCAGCCGGAGGCTCACGACGCGTTGATCGTGGTGGAGGTGTCGTCGCCGTCCACCGCGGCCGAGGATCTGCTGGACAAGAAGGCCCAGTATGCCCGAGTCGGAATCCCGCTGTACCTGGTGATCATGCTGAACGAGAAGTACGAAATCGGTGAAGTGCTGGAATTTCGGCTCGACGCGCACGCCCGTGAGTACCGCTTGCACCGATTGCACCGCGACGGTCTGTTGCGATTGGAGCATGTCGTCGTGGGTGAGATCGTGCTCTCGGACCTCGTGCGGTAGGTTCCGAAACAGCTGCGGCTCAGAGGGTTACGCGCTGGTCCGGGGGGAGGTACATGCGGTCGGTCGGGCGGACGTCGAAGGCCGTGTGGAATTCGGGGATGTTGCGGACCACCTGGTTGCAGCGGAATTCGCCGGGGGAGTGCGGATCGGTGGCGATGCGGAGTTCCAGCGCCTCCGGGGTCTGCTGTTCCCGCCAGTTGCGGGCCCAGGCGCGGAACAGCGCGGGATGGTCCGGGGCGACGCCCGCCCGCTGGGCCGCGCGGCGATAGGCGGCCACCGCGATCGTCAGACCGCGGAGGTCGGCCAGATTCTCACCGACCGTCAGGGCGCCGGAGACGTGGTGGCCGGAGGTGAGGCCGGTGGGGACCAGCGCGTCGTACTGGGCGATCAGTTGCGCGGTCCGCGCGTCGAAGGCGGTGCGGTCCGCCGGGGTCCACCAGTCGCGGCGATTGCCGTCGGCGTCGTATTTGCTGCCCTGATCATCGAATCCATGGCCGATTTCGTGGCCGATCACCGCGCCCGCGGCACCGTAGTTCGCCGCCGGCGCGGCATCGTGATCGAAAAACGGGGGTTGCAGGAATGCGGCGGGGAAGGTGATCTGATTGGCGGAGGCGGTGTAGAACGCGTTCACCGTCTGCGGCGCGACCGGCCATTCCGATCGGTCCACCGCGCCACCCAATTTCGCGAAACCGCGCTGCGCCTCGAAAACCTCCACCGCGCGCAGGGATTCGACGAGTCTTCCGCGGGTGACGCGCAGCGCCGAATAATCGATCCAGGTGTCCGGGTAGCCCAGCCGGGCCTCGATGCGTTCCAGTTTCGCGACCGCCGCCTCCCGCGTTTCCGGCGACATCCAGCCCGTATTCCGGAAACTGTCTCGATAGGCGGCCACGATATCGGTGACCAGCTCCTCGGCCCGCTGTTTCGCGGCGGGCGGGAAATGCCGTGCCACATACAATGTGCCGAGTTGCTGGCCGATCGTCTCGTTGACGGTGCCGATCGCCGACCGCCAGAGTTCCGGGCGTTCCCGCATCCCGCCCAGTGCCGTGCCGAAGAAGGCGAAATTGGCGTCCGAGATCGCCCTCGGCAGATACCGGGCGTAACCGCGGATCAGGCTCAGTTTCAGATAATCCCGCCAGGCGGGGAGATCGGCCTCCGACCACAGGCCACCGGCCGCGCTGACGAACGACGGCTCGCCCACCACGACCGTCCCGAACAGTCCGGCGGGCCGGTCGGTGCAGCCGGCCAGCCATGCGTCCCAATCGAAACCCGGTGCGGTACCGGTCAACTCGTGCCAGGACATCCGGTTGTAGGTGGCGTCGTAGTCGCGGGTGCGGACGTTGTCCCAGAAGCCCGCCGCGATCTGCCGTTCCAGCCCGAAGACCCGCTGCGCGGCGCCGTCGGGATCCGGCAGCCCGGCGCCGGCGGCCAGTTGCCCCAGCAGCGCGCGGTAGCCCGAAAGCTGTTGCGCGAATTCGGGTTTGCGGTAGTACTGCTCGCCCAGGCCGAGGCCGGACTGACCGATCACCGGCAGGTGCCCGGCGGAGTCGCGGCGGTCCACCGAGACCCGGAGCCGGATCAGTCCGTCGATCGGCAGCCGGCCCATCACATGCGCGAGCTCCGAGCGGGTGGACGCGGCGTCGATCGTGTCGAAAAGATCCGCCAGCGGCGACATTCCGAGCCGCTCGATGGCCGCGAGATCCAGCCGGGCGTCGTAGATGTCCCGAATCTGCTGTTCGGCGCTGCCCGCGCGCGGATCGCGGATGCCCTCGACGATGTCGTGCAACTGCCGCTGCACCAGATCCGCCACCTCGCCGAAGGTTCCGTAACTCGCCTTGTCCGGCGGCAGCCGATAGTCGGCGAGCCACCGGCCGTTGACGTGCCGGAACAGGTCGTCCTGCGGGCGGATCGCCGCGCTCACCGCGGACGCGTCCGGTTCGGTGCGGGGCGCGGGCGGCGCGGAACATGACAGCAAACCGGCGGCGGAGGTCGCGCCCAGCGCGACGAGGAACGAGCGGCGGCTCGGCTGAACCGGACGACCGGACATCGGTGCTCCTCTCCGAACGGCGGATTCACGACAGCTCGACCCCTCGACGAGGCTACTGCCATGCGGCCCCGCCACCCGGCGGTTACACTCGCGAAACTTGCTGAAGATCGCTGATGGGAAGCCTGAATGGAAACTTCGCGGGACTGGGGAAACGAATTTCAAGAAACCTTGAAATGGCTCCTCATCACCTTCGCGATCACGGCCGTCGTCTTCGTGGCGATCCTCGCGGTGCTGTTCGCGACGACCCGCTGGGGGCGTCAGTTCTGGCATCTGAGCCGCGGGTTCTTCACCGGCCCGGGGGCCTGGAAGAACATCGGATTCGTGGGACTGCTGTTGCTGTCGGCCGCCGGTGCGGTCCGGGTGAACGTGCTGATCTCCTACCAGAGCAACGACATGTTCTCGGCGCTGCAATACGGCGCCCAGGCGATAGCCAAGAAGGACAGTGACGGGCTGAGCGCCGCCGAACACGCCTTCTGGCAGTCGATGGTGGTCTTCGCGATCATCGCGACCATCCATGTGATCCGCTCGCTGATCGACTACTACATCGGTGCGGCCTTCGAGGTGCGCTGGCGACTGTGGTTGACCGACAAGGTCGGTACCGACTGGCTCTCGGAACACGCGGACTACCGCGGCCGGTTCATCGATGACACCATCGACAACCCGGATCAGCGTATCCAAGAGGACATCACCACCTATGTGCAGCAGAGCCGGGCGCTGTCCATCGGGGCTGTGACGGCGGTCATCACGGTGGTGTCGTTCACCCAGATCCTCTGGGATCTGTCCGGTCCGCTCACCGTGTTCGGCGTCGAGATCCCGCGCGCGATGATGTTCCTGGTCCTGACGTACGTGCTGATCGCGACGGCGATCGCGTTCTGGATCGGCCGTCCGCTGATCCGGATCAACTTCTCCTATCAGCGGGCCACCGCGAGTTTCCGGTACGCGCTGGTGCGGGTACGCGACCACGCCGAGAGCATCGCCTTCTACCGCGGTGAGAATGTCGAGCATCGCGGCCTGGTCGGCTGGTTCGACGGGGTCATCAGGGCGTATTGGTCCCTGATCTTCCGGACCCTCAAATTCAGCGGCTGGAATCTCTCGGTCAACCAGACCGCGGTCGTGTTCCCGTGGATGTTGCAGGCGCCGCGCTTCTTCGCGGGCAACGTCACGCTCGGTGGCATGCAGCAGACCGCGTCGGCATTCGGCAACATCCACGATTCGCTGTCGTTCTTCCGGGAGAACTACGACACCTTCGCCGCCTATCGGGCCGCGTTGATCCGTCTGGACGGCCTGCAGGTGGCCAACCAGCAATCTCGGAGTCTGCCGACGATCTCGACCGCCGATCTGGCCGACGCGGTCGAGCTGGCCGGCATCGAGGTGCGCCGCCCGGACGGCGAGGTGCTGATCGAGGGCCTCGACCTGCGGCTGGTTCCGGGCGACGCGATGGTGGTGAAGGGCGATTCCGGCAGTGGCAAGACCACACTGCTGCGTACCCTCGCCGAGCTGTGGCCGTACGGTGCCGGCGAGTTCCGCCGGCCGGCCGGCAGCGGGACCTTGTTCCTGTCCCAGCTCCCGTACCTGCCCCTGGGTGATCTGCGTACGGTGGTCAGCTACCCCGCCGAACCCGGTGACTTCTCCGACGAGACGCTGCGTGAGGTGCTGAACAAAGTGCACCTCGGCCACATCGCCGACCGTCTGGACGAGGAAGCCGACTGGGCCAAGATCCTGTCCCCGGGCGAGCAGCAGCGCATCGCGTTCGCGCGCATCCTGCTGATCCGCCCGAAGGCGGCGTTCCTGGACGAGGCCACCTCCGCGGTCGACGAGGGCCTCGAACATTCCCTCTACACCCTGATCCGCGCCGAGGCCCCGGACACCATCCTGGTCAGCGTCGCCCACCGCAGCACGGTCGACCGCTTCCACACCCGCCGCCTCGACCTGGCCGGCGGCGGAGCCTGGACCACCGGCGAGATTCCGGCCCCGGCGTAGGACCTGTGCCGCGGCGAAGCCCCAGGTGCGACCCGATTTGGGCCGCACCTGGGGCTTCGCTACACTTAGCCGGTTGCCTGCGGGACACGTGTGCCCGCACTCCGCCCGTGAACCCGCAGCGTTCCCCGCTCTGAGCTGGGATTTTCGCGCTGACAGGCGCGCGTTTGGAGGGCAACTGACCATGTCCGTCGGGTCGGCAATCCGGCGTGCATATCGTCCAGGTCTTAGGAGGAGCTGAAGTGATTCAGCAGGAGTCGCGACTGCGCGTCGCCGACAACACGGGTGCCAAGGAGATTCTCTGCATCCGCGTGCTCGGCGGTTCGTCGCGTCGCTATGCCGGCATCGGTGACATCATCGTCGCCACCGTCAAGGACGCGATCCCCGGCGGCAACGTCAAGAAGGGTGAAGTCGTCAAGGCGGTCGTCGTGCGTACCACCAAGGAGCGTCGCCGCCCGGATGGTTCCTACATCCGGTTCGACGAGAACGCCGCGGTGCTGATCAAGGCGGACAACGATCCGCGCGGCACCCGCATCTTCGGCCCGGTCGGCCGTGAGCTGCGCGACAAGCGCTTCATGAAGATCGTCTCGCTGGCCCCGGAGGTGCTCTGACCATGAAGGTGCACAAGGGTGACACCGTGATCGTCATCTCGGGCAAGGACAAGGGCGCCAAGGGCAAGGTCATCCAGGCCTTCCCGGAGCGCAGCCGGGTCCTGGTCGAGGGCGTGAACCGGATCAAGAAGCATGTCGCGAACTCCGCGAACCAGCGCGGCGCCAGCTCCGGCGGCATCGTGACCCAGGAGGCGCCCATCCACGTCTCGAACGTGATGGTTGTCGACTCCGACGGCAAGCCGACCCGGGTGGGCTACCGCACCGACGAGAACGGCAAGCGGGTGCGTATCTCCCGTCGCAACGGGAAGGACATCTGAGCATGACTTCGACCGAGAACAAAGTGCAGCCGCGTCTGAAGCTGCGCTACCGCGCGGAGATTCGCGACGCGCTGAACAGCGAATTCAACTACGCCAACGTGATGCAGATCCCCGGCGTGGTGAAGGTCGTCGTGAACATGGGTGTCGGCGACGCCGCCCGTGACGCGAAGCTGATCAACGGCGCGGTCGCCGACCTGACCCTGATCACGGGCCAGAAGCCGGAGATCCGCAAGGCCACGAAGTCCATCGCGCAGTTCAAGCTCCGCGAGGGCATGCCGATCGGCGCGAAGGTCACCCTCCGCGGCGACCGCATGTGGGAGTTCCTGGACCGCTTGATCTCCATCGCGCTGCCCCGTATCCGCGACTTCCGTGGCCTGTCCCCGAAGCAGTTCGACGGCCACGGCAACTACACCTTCGGCCTCTCGGAGCAGTCGATGTTCCACGAGATCGACGTCGACCGGATCGATCGCCCCCGCGGTATGGACATCACCGTCGTGACCACCGCGACCAACAATGAGGAGGGCCGCGCCCTGCTCAAGCACCTCGGCTTCCCGTTCAAGGAGAACTGAGCATATGGCTAAGAAAGCCCTCGTCAACAAGGCCAACGCCAAGCCGAAGTTCGCGGTGCGTGGCTACACCCGCTGCCAGCGCTGCGGCCGGCCCCACGCCGTCTACCGCAAGTTCGGCCTGTGCCGCGTCTGCCTGCGCGAGATGGCCCACCGCGGCGAACTCCCGGGCGTCCACAAGTCCTCCTGGTAACAGCCTGCCTCACAGCTCCAGCCCGCAGACCATAGGTCTGCGGGCTGGATGCGTTGCGCTGGTGGCCTTTTCGCGACGGCTTTCTCCCCGAACGCAACCCGGTCGAACGTCGGACGGCATCGTGCCGACGGATCAGGCGCCGGCGCCCAGTTCCTGATCGATATCGTCGGCGGGCAGCGGACGATCGCTGCGATGCCCCCCGGTGGTCGGTTTCGAATGCCTGGTTGCCGAGTCGACCAGTTCGTAAGACGTGTTGCGGCCGCCGGATTCGGATCGGCGCAACATTTTCAGCTCGACCAATTCGTTGATGTCACGCAATGCCGTGTCCTGCGAGGTTTTCGTGATCACCGCCCATTTGTGGGTGGTGAGTTTGCCGGTGAAGCCGTCCAGGAGGCGGTTGAGCATGGTGGTTTGGCGGGCGTTCATCGGCACCGAGCCCCAGCGCCGCCAGAATTGGGCCTTCACCAGCACGGCGTCGATGGTGGTGTCGGCGTGGGCGATCGCGCGCTCGAGGGCGCCGAGGAACCACAGCAGCCATGCCGTGACATCCAGCGTGCTCTTCTGGGTTCGTTCGAGAATGGTGTAATAGTCGTTGCGTTCTCGCTGAATTTGCGCCGAGAGGCTGTAGAAACGTTGCGGGCTGCGATCGGCGCGGGCCAGCCAGAGGTCGCCGAGAGCCCGTGCGATACGACCGTTGCCGTCATCGAACGGGTGGATGGTCACGAACCGGAGATGCGCCAGAGCCGCTTTCACCAGTGCCGGCTCGCCGGTGTCGTTGTTGAACCAGTCGAGGAATCGCTGCATCTCCGCGTCGAGCCGGGCCGCCGGTGGCGCCTCGAAATGAACCTTCTGCCGCCCGTAGGCCCCGGACACGACCTGCATCGGCCCGTCCGAGTCGGAACGCCAGGCGCCGATGGTCAACCGGGAGATCCCGGAATATCCAGTGGGGAACAATCCGGCGTGCCAGCCGAACAGGCGATCCGCCGTCATCGGCCGGCCGTAATGCACCGTGGCGTCCAGGATCATCTCCACCACGCCGTCGACATGCCGGTCGGAGGGCACCGCGGCGCCGATGTCGACTCCGAGTCGGCGGGCCAGTGAGGACCGCACGGATGCGGCGTCCAGCAACTCACCCTCGATCTCGCTGGTCTTCACGACGTCTGTCGTGAGAGCGGCGAGTCCGGCCTGTTCCCGGACGTCGGGATCGGCATCGGACAATCGGCCGAGCAGCCGTCCGTGCCGGTCGGCGACCTCGGTGAGCGGGCCGATCACGCGGGCTGCGTCGTATCGCAGGCTCGGCCAGTCCGAGTCCTCCCAGATGTACTTCCGATGACCCGTCATGCGTCGATTGTACGTGTATTCACCGCATAATCTGCGGTGAATGTCGCCGGATCAGGCATCGCACCGGCTGCAACCGGTGCGATGTAGTTTCCCGGTGCCAACGGCGTGGGGCGCGTCTACCGTGGCTTTCGTGCGGACGCATTTCGAGCTGGATGAGAACGACGAGTACCTGGCGGCTCGCGCGTTGCTGGTGCGACGGTGCATGACGTGGGCGCGAGAGGAAGGATTGCCGGCCGATTCGGCGGTCATCGGGGCGGCGCTGGATTCGCGGCACCACAGCCGGGACGGACGGCTGGCGTATTGGACGCCCGAGTCGGTGCGGGTGCTGTTGCTGGACTGGTTTCCCGCGATGGTGCCGGCCGATCGGACGCCGGTCGGTGACGTCCTGCCTGCGGTGGGCACGCTGTTGCGTTATCTGGCGGCCGTGCGGCTGCTCGATCCGCGTGGTGCCGCGCTCGAGCCGTTGCTCAACGAGATCGCAACGCTCGAACCGGAATTCGTTGCCACGATGCGGGTTGCGAAACCGCACGGCAGGCCGGATCGGGTCGGCATGTCCGCCTTCGAGCAGGCGATCGCCGAGGTGGAGGAGCGGTTCGGGGATGTTGTCCGCGGTCCCGGGGTGATCGGCGGCGGGCAGCGGCTGTTCGCTCAGCCGCCGGTGGTGCTGCCGTCCCTGCGGCGGCAGGCGGAACTGGCAGCGGCGTCGCCGCTCGTGCACAAGCTGGGTGAACTGGTGGATTGGGTCGGCCCGGGCGGTCGTGGGCTCACCGGCACGGGGCAATTGCGGTTGGCCGATGCGCGGGAGGCGGTCGCCAGGCTCGAGACCGGTGACGAGATCGCGGACATCCGCAGCAGCGCCGAGTTGCCCAGGCTGTCGCTGCTGCTGGCGTGGGCCAAACAGATCCGGCTGATCCGGGTGGTCAAGGGCCGACTGGTTCAGGTGGCGAAGGCCCGCCCGCTGTTGAAGAATCCGTTGATGTTGTGGCACAAGGCATTCGAGGCGATCTGGGAGCTGGCCGACTTCATCTGCCTGCCGCTGTGGGCCGGTGAACCGCTCTCGATCCTGCACAACCTGTTCGATATCTCGGTCCCGGACATGCTGGCCGGCGTGTACGGCATGCCGCTGCCGGTGCCGCTGCGGCGGCTCGAACAGCCGTTGTGGCTGGAGGGCCTCGAACTGTTCCGGCTGTCGGACGCACCGGCGGAAGTACTTGCGGCCGAGCGGATTCAACTGAATGTCGACCTGCTCGCCGTTCTCGACGCGTTCGTGCGGCTGGGCGCGGTCGAGATCACGCACGGAGTGCCCGACGAGATGTATCTGTCCGATCTGGGCGAGGAGGGGCCGTGGTCGGATGCCCAGCTGTCCCCGGCGGAACTGCGCGAATTGAGGGCCGACCTGAGCAAGCCCGGCCCGCTGGTGGCATTCACCGAACTGGGCCTGGTAGCCATGCGGGACCGATTACTGGCCGAGGGCCGCGAGGCCGGTGTGGTGGGCGAACTGGTGGACGCGGGCCCGGCCGAGTTGCTGGGAGTCGTCGCGGACCACTACCCGGAGGACGCCGCGCGACTCGAGATCGGCGGCTGGCTCGATGCGCACGGCGGCGATGTGGAACCACTGTTGCAGGCGATCCGCGAGTGCCCGTTCCGGCTCCGCGCGGCCGCCATGCTGCACATGCTCGCGGCGGCGCTACCGGCCGAACGCACCCTGCTCCGTCGGCTGCGCGCCGATCCGGAACTCGGGCCGCTGGCCCTGACGGCCCTGATGGAGTCGGGTGAACTGGGGATGCCGGACCTGACGCCCGCCGAGGGCATACTCTGCACCGCCGAAAGCTTCCTGCAACTGAACGAATTCGGCGGTGCCGAAGCGGTGCGTGCGGAGCTGGAAGGTGTACCCGCGGCCGCTCGCCGAGATCTGGTCGACGCGCTGCGCGGGTCGGGTCATCCGGCGGCGCAGGCGGTGGGCGAGGTGACCGCGGCAATTCGCCGCCCGGCTCGAAAGCGCTGAGCGGCAAGGTATTTCGACTTCGATAGGACGACCTGGGCCTGTCTCCGGTGACCGATTCGGTCGTCATCCGGAGGTGGGGCTACCTCGCGTATCCCGGTATACTCGTGGTATGTCTGACATGACGACGATCAAAGTGCCCAAGTCCGTCCGTGACCGGCTGCAGCAAGTCGCCGCGTCGAACGATCTGACCCTGGCCGGCGCGATCGACCTTCTGCTGGAGAAGGCGGGTACTCGCCCGAAACCGACCACGGGGGGTTATCGCAGCGACCGGCCGCTGTCCGCCGAGGACATTGATCGGGAACTGGCCGGCGGATTCGGTGCTCGATGACGATCGTCGTGGACACCAGTGCGATCCTCGCGCTCTTCGATGAGTCGTACGTGGAACACAAGGACTTGGTACGAATCATTGATGCCAACGATGAACGGCTGGTCGTCTCTCCTCTGGTCGTAGCCGAAGCCGATCACATGCTGTACACGCGACTCGGCTCGCGGGCGGCACGCGATTTTGCGTCGGATGTGGCCGGTGGTGCCTATGAACTGGCCGAATGGACGTCCAATGAGCATGCCGCGGCGCTTGCGGTCATCGGGCAGTACCGTAACGACTATGTGGGCGTAGCAGATGCGTCGAATGTGGTCATTGCGGATCGCGAGCGCACCGATCGGATCATGACCCTCGATCAGCGGCATTTCCGGACCCTGCGCCCGCTGTGGGGTTTCTCCGCCTTCGTTCTCCTGCCGTACGACGCGTAACGTGCGGGGGTCTCGGGACCCCGATTTTGATGCCGCTCGGCTATTGCCTACACTTGACCGGTTGCTCGGGCACTGTCATGTCTGCGCGCGGATGCGCGCGGCCTCTGACCTGGTCCGGGTGGCTGTGCAGCATCCGGTCGGGCAGTCCCGGCCGGACCGACCGAATTGTCGTAGGCCCACGACCGCCGTTCTTCGACGGTGTTGTATGGGAACCGCGGCGAGAAAGGTAACGGTCAATCCATGACCATGACAGATCCGATCGCAGACTTCCTCACCCGTCTGCGCAACGCCAACTCGGCGTACCACGATCAGGTCAAGGCTCCGCATTCGAAGCTCAAGGCGAACATCGCCGAGATTCTGAAGCGTGAGGGCTACATCGCCGACTACCGCGTCGAGGACGCGCAGGTGGGCAAGACCCTGATCGTCGACCTGAAGTACGGGCCCAGCCGCGAGCGCTCGCTCGCCGGTGTGCGCCGGGTGTCCAAGCCCGGTCTGCGGGTGTACGCGAAATCCACCAACCTGCCCAAGGTGCTGGGTGGCCTCGGCGTGGCGATCATCTCCACGTCACAGGGCCTGCTCACGGACCGTCAGGCCAAACAGCACGGTGTGGGCGGGGAAGTCCTCGCCTACGTCTGGTAAGGGAGGTAGGAACAATGTCGCGTATCGGTAAGAAGCCGATCCCGGTTCCCGCCGGCGTCGAGGTGACCATCAGCGGTTCGACCGTGTCCGTGAAGGGCCCCAAGGGCACCCTCTCGCACGAGGTCGCGGCCCCGATCACCGTCGGCAAGGCGGACAACGGCGAGCTCGAGGTCGCCCGGCCGAACGACGAGCGGCTCAACCGCTCGCTGCACGGGCTGACCCGCACCCTGATCAACAACATGATCATCGGCGTCACCCAGGGCTACGAGAAGAAGATGGAGATCTTCGGCGTCGGTTACCGCGTGCAGCAGAAGGGCTCGAACCTGGAGTTCGCCCTCGGCTACAGCCACCCGGTTCCCGTCGAGGCGCCCGAGGGCATCACCTTCGCGGTCGAGGCTCCGACCAAGTTCTCGGTGTCCGGCATCGACAAGCAGAAGGTCGGCCAGATCGCCGCGGTGATCCACGGCCTGCGCAAGCCCGACCCGTACAAGGGCAAGGGCATCCGCTACGCCGGCGAGATCGTTCGCCGCAAGGTCGGAAAGACGGGTAAGTAAGCCATGTCGAAGAAGGTTCAGACCGAAGCTCAGAAGGCCGCGCGCAAGCCGCTCGGCAAGGACGCGTCCACCCGTCGCCGGGTTGCCAAGGGCAACCGGCACTTCCGACTGCGCAAGAAGGTCGAGGGCACCACCGAGCGTCCCCGTCTGATCGTGTTCCGCTCCGCGCGGCACCTGCACGTTCAGCTGGTCGACGACTCCGTGGGCAAGACCATCGCCGCCGCGTCCTCGATCGAGGCCGACGTGCGTTCCCTCGAGGGTGACAAGAGTGCCAAGGGCGCCAAGGTCGGCGAGCTGATCGCCGCCCGCGCGAAGGCCGCCGGTGTGGAGGCCGTGGTGTTCGACCGCGGTGGCCACGACTACCACGGCCGCATCGCCGCCCTGGCCGATGCCGCTCGCGAAGGTGGGTTGAAGTTCTGATGACCGAAATCAAGCGCAACGGAAGGAACGTCTGATGCCGGGACGTCAGCGGCACGGCGGAAACGGACCCGCCGGACAGAACAGCGGTGGCCCCAACGAGGGCGGCCGCGGGGAGCGTCGCGGCCGTCGCGACGATCGTCGTGACCAGAATTCCGCTCAGGAGAAGAACCAACTCGAGCGTGTTGTCGCGATCAACCGCGTGTCCAAGGTCGTCAAGGGTGGCCGGCGCTTCAGCTTCACCGCCCTGGTGATCGTGGGCGACGGCAACGGCCTGGTCGGTGTCGGTTACGGCAAGGCCAAGGAAGTTCCGGCGGCGATCCAGAAGGGTGTCGAGGAGGCTCGCAAGGGCTTCTTCCGCGTTCCGATGATCGGCTCCACCATCGTCCACCCGGTTCAGGGTGAGGCGGCGGCCGGTGTGGTCATGCTGCGTCCGGCCTCGCCCGGTACCGGTGTGATCGCCGGTGGCGCGGCGCGTGCCGTGCTGGAATGCGCCGGTATCCACGACATCCTGGCCAAGTCGCTCGGTAGCGACAACGCCATCAACGTCGTGCACGCCACCGTGGCGGCCCTGAAGCAGCTGCAGCGTCCGGAGGAGGTGGCCGCTCGTCGCGGTCTGCCGATCGAGGACGTCGCTCCTGCGGGCATGCTGCGTGCGCGCGCGGGACAAGGAGCCTGACATGGCACAGCTGAAAGTGACCCAGGTCAAATCCACGATCGGCGCCAAGCACAATCAGCGCGAGTCCATGCGCACCCTCGGTCTGAAGGGCATCCGGCAGACCGTTCTGCGCGAGGACACTCCGCAGACCCGCGGGCTGATCAACGTCGTGCGCCACCTCGTTGCCGTTGAGGAGGTTCAAGCATGACCGTCATCAAGTTGCACCATCTGCGCCCGGCGCCCGGCTCCAAGACCGACAAGATCCGCGTCGGTCGCGGTGAGGGCTCCAAGGGTAAGACGGCGGGCCGCGGTACCAAGGGTACGAAGGCTCGCAAGAACGTCTCGCCCGCCTTCGAGGGCGGTCAGATGCCGATTCACATGCGGCTGCCCAAGTTGAAGGGCTTCACCAACCCGTTCCGCACCGAGTACCAGGTCGTAAACGTCGGCGATATCGCCGAGCGTTTCCCGGCCGGCGGCGCGATCGGCAAGGCCGAGCTGGTCGAGGCGGGCCTGGTCCGCAAGAACGAGCTCGTGAAGGTCCTCGGCGAGGGTGAGATCGGCGTGGCCGTGCAGGTCAGCGCCGACAAGTTCTCCGGCTCCGCCAAGGAGAAGATCACCGCGGCCGGCGGCACCGCTACCGAACTGGCCTGACAGGTTAACTCGACGTCGGACGGGTGAGAGCCCGTCCGGCGTCGCTGTTAGAGTGCAAGTATCGCTTGCCGTCTTTCCCCCCATGTCGTTTGCCAGGAGGATCTGTGCTTTCCGCCTTCGCGTCGGCCTTCCGGACACCGGACTTACGGCGGAAGATTCTCTTCACGCTGGGCCTGATCGCGCTGTATCGCATCGGCGCGTCCCTGCCCTCGCCAGGGGTGAACTACAAGGCGGTGCGCACCTGTATCGACATCGTCTCCGGCGGTGACTCGGCGGGTATCTATCAGCTGATCAACATGTTCTCCGGCGGCGCGCTGCTGCAGCTGTCGGTATTCGCGATCGGCATCATGCCGTACATCACGGCGAGCATCATCATCCAGCTGCTGACGGTGGTCATCCCGCGCTTCGAGGAGTTGCGCAAGGAGGGCCAGGCCGGTCAGAACAAGATGACCCAGTACACCCGCTACCTGGCCGTCGCGCTGGCCGTGCTGCAGGCCACCGGCCTGGTGGCGCTCGCCGCCCGCGGCCAGCTGCTGCGCGGCTGCCCGCAGGACATCCTGGCCGATACCAGCGTTTTCGGCATGATCATCATCGTGCTGGTGATGACCTCCGGCGCGGCGCTGGTCATGTGGTTCGGCGAGCAGATCACCGAACGCGGTGTGGGCAACGGCATGTCGCTGCTGATCTTCGCGGGTATCGCGGCGCGCATCCCCGGTGAGGGCAAGTCGATCCTGGACAGCCGCGGCGGCCTGATCTTCGGCCTGGTCTGCGTGGCGGCCTTCGTGGTCATCGTCGGCGTCATCTTCATCGAGATGGGCCAGCGCCGGGTGCCGGTGCAATACGCCAGGCAGATCGTGGGCCGCAAACAGTACGGCGGCAGTTCGACCTATCTGCCACTGAAGGTCAACCAGGCCGGCGTCATCCCGGTCATCTTCGCGTCCTCGCTGCTGTACCTGCCGAACCTGGTCGCCCAGCTGACCCAGAAGGGCTCCACGAAGCCCAGCTGGTGGCAGGAGATCATCCAGAAGTACCTGGTCAACCCCGGCAATCCGGTCTATGTCGCGATCTACTTCATCCTGATCGTCTTCTTCACCTACTTCTATGTGGAGATCACGTTCAATCCGCGGGAGCGCGCCGACGAGATGAAGAAGTTCGGCGGCTTCATCCCGGGCTACCGTCCGGGTGACAAGACGGCCGACTACCTGAGCAAGGTGCTCAGCCGCCTGCTGCTGCCCGGCTCGATCTACCTGGGCGCGGTGGCCGTGCTGCCGAACCTGTTGCTGCACATCGGCGCCGGCGGTGGCGCCTCGAACCTCCCGTTCGGCGGTACCGCGGTCCTCATCGTCGTGAGCGTGGGCCTCGATACGGTCAAACAGATCGAGAGCCAACTGATGAACAGAAATTACGAAGGGTTCCTCAAGTGAGACTCGTACTGCTCGGGCCACCGGGTGCCGGCAAGGGCACACAGGCCGAATTGCTGTCGGACCAGCTGGGTGTGCCGCACATCTCCACCGGGAACCTGTTCCGCGCGAACATCTCCCAGGAGACCGCGCTGGGTCTGGAGGCGAAGAAGTACCTCGACGCCGGCGATCTGGTCCCCAGCGAGGTGACCAACCGCATGGTCGAGGCGCGCATCGCCGAGCCCGACGCCGTCAACGGCTTCGTGCTGGACGGCTACCCGCGCACCGTCGATCAGGCGGAGGCCCTGGAGAAGATGCTGAAGGAGTCCGGGCACGAGCTCGACGCCGTGATCAGCTTCGAGGTCGCCGACGACGTGGTGGTTCAGCGCATGCTGGGCCGTGGCCGCGCCGACGACACCGAGGACGTCATCCGCAACCGGATGCGGGTGTACCGCGAGGAGACCGAGCCCCTGCTGCAGCACTACGACGGCGCCATCGTGTCCGTCGAGGGTGTCGGCGATGTCGGCGAGGTCAACGCCCGAGTGCTGCGCGCCCTGGGTCGCTGACGCGAATGGTCTTCGGCCGCAAGCAGAAGAAGGTGGTGCCGTTCCGCACCGCCGGTGAACTCGACGCGATGGCCGCCGCCGGCGCCGTCGTGGGCCGGGCGCTGGTGGCGGTGCGGGCGGAAGCCAAACCTGGTGTGTCCCTGCTGGAGTTGGACGAGGTCGCGGAGCAGACCATCCGCGACGCGCACGCGGTGCCCTCGTTCAAGGGCTACCACGGTTTCCCGGCGTCGATCTGCGCGTCGGTGAATCAGGTGGTGGTGCACGGGATTCCGACCGCGGATCAGGTGCTGGCCGAGGGCGATCTGCTGTCGATCGACTGCGGCGCCATTCTCGAGGGCTGGCACGGAGATTCGGCCTGGACATTCGGCATCGGCGACATCATCGAGGCCGACCGGCTGCTCAGCGAGGCGACCCGATTGTCGATGGAGGCGGGTATCGAGGCCATGGTGCCCGGTAACCGCCTCTACGACGTGTCGCACGCGATCGAGCGGGGCACCCGCGCGGCCGAACGGGCGCACGGGCGCGCGTACGGCATCGTCGAGGGCTACGGCGGTCACGCCATCGGCCGCGAGATGCACATGGACCCGTACCTGCCCAACGAGGGCACGCCCGGGAAAGGTCCACTGCTGCGGGTGGGTTCGGTGCTGGCGATCGAGCCGATGCTGACCCTGGGCACCACCCAGACCCGGGAACTCGACGACGGCTGGACCGTGGTGACGGTCGACAACAGCCGGGCGGCGCACTGGGAACACACGGTGGCCGTCACCGAGGACGGCCCGCGCATCCTGACCCCGCGCCCGGAGTAGTTCAGACGCGCCCGCGGGAGTGGCGGGTCATGGTCGTCAACGGTACTGTCCCCGTCCAGCCGCAGGGCCGATCGCAGCTGGCGACGACGGTCCCCGGATTGCTGGGTGTGGCGGATGCCTGTGCGGGGTAACCACATTCAGGGCACTTGCCGAAGAAGTCGAGAATTTCGGTGGACGGGTGAGCCGCGGTCGGCTCGGTGGGCTTGCGCATTGTTCGTTCTTCCTGGCCGCGTGCGGCGGCGGGCGTCGGTGTTCGAGTGCTTGACTGCCCTGTCCAGTATTCCTGTGGTTTTCCGGCGACACGCCGAGCGACTCAGGGCCGCTGGATATTTCACAACGGACCCGCAAATCCCCTGGGTATTCACGATTCCAGACGGCCGGCGGCCCTTGGCGGTGTCGGCGTACAGCACGACCCGACATCATCGCAGTGCGGTGAACGCAGGACCAATTCCGCGTCGGCGTGGCGCCTCGGGTCGCACAAGCGCCACAATGTGAATTATCGTTTTCAACGAATGTCACGACACTGCTGGAGACCTGCCGCACGGCTCGACTTGGTTGGAGGACCCGTGACTGCGGTCGGTTTCGGTGCGTGAGCCATGAGTATCGATCTGCCTCCCGCGTTACAGCCGGTTTCCTATCTGGCGGGCGCGAAATGGCCGGACGGCGACGAGGACAAGATGTTCGCGCTCGCCGATGTGTGGCGGGAGGCGGCCAAGGCGATCTCGGGCGGCTCCGGAGATCTGGTATCCCAGGTCCAGACAGTCGAATCGGCGATCGAAGCCGCGTATGTGTCCGGCCCGGGCCGGGATTCGATGATGACGACCCTGAAGGGCATCACCGACGCCTCGAGTCAGCAGTCGCTGCAGGCCGTCGCGAAATCGCTGAACGATATGGCGGACTCGTGCGATCAGGTCGGTTGCGCGATCCAGTCCAACAAGATTCAGATCATCGTCGGCCTGGCGATCCTGCTGATCGATCTGTCCTGGGCCTTCCTGGCCGGACCGGGCGCACCGGCGCTGGAGGCCGCTGAGATCTCGGCCACCCGCGCGGCGTTGATGATCGCGCGGCGGATCGCGATGGAGATCATCCAGGCGGCCGCGGTCGGTGCGGTCACGCAGGCGGTCACCGATGCGCTCATCCAGTTGATCCAGATCGCACAGCACCACCGGAAGTCGTTCGACTGGAACGAATTCGGCATGGCCACGACCGCCGGTGCGCTCGGCGGCGCCTTCGGTTACGGCGTCGGCAAGGCGCTGAGCAAGACCTTCAGCAAGACGCTCGGCAACGCGATGGAGAACCAGTTCGGCGGCCGGGCGCGCGTGATCACGGAGAACGTGATCATGGGTCTCGGTGGCGGCGTGGGCGGCATGGTCGGTGGTTCGCTCGGCGCGATGGCGTTCACCGGTCATTTCGAACTGACCACGGTCGGTCTGCTCGGCGGTGTGGCCGGCGCCATGTCCGGCGGTGTCCGCGGATACCGGATGACCGCCGGGTCCGTGCACGTGCCGCAGGTCGAGGTGCCGAAGATCAGTGTGCCCGGACACGAGTCGATCCTGAGCGGCGGCGGTCCGCGACCCGAATCCCTCACGGTGCCACCGCCGGAGAAGCCGGGATCGATCGGCTCGCTCGGCACCGACGGATCCGGGAGCCCGAACGGATCCCTCGGCAGCACCAACGGATCGGACGGACTCGGTGCGCAGAACGGCGACACGCTCGGGGGCGGTAAGAACGGCACCGGTGGCAACGGCGTCGGTGGCAACGGCGTCATCACCGCCACCAACGGGAACCGTTCCGGCACCAGCGGATCCGTCATCGACGATCCGGCGGTCGTCAACGGCACCAACCGGGTGGAGACCGGAAGCCGGTCCACGCCGTCCGAATATCAATCGCCCACCGAACCGGTTGTGACGACGAATGGTGAGGCCCTCACCGGCAATCGTTCCGGCACCGGCGGTCTCGGCACGAACGAGACGAACACACCCGGCACCACGGGCAATCGGTCGGGGACCGGTGGCGGTCAGAACGAGCCGGTGCGCGAGCAGCCGTCCACCCCGGTGTCGAGCAGTGATTCGGTCGCCAAGCCGCCACCCGCGTCGCGCAACGACCTGGGCGGGCAGAACAGCATTCGTGCGCAGGACAGCACGTCCGGGCAGCCGAACCAGTCGCGTTCGACCGACAACTCCTCGGAATCGCCGTCGGCACAGCAGCAGCGGACGGGGACCGGCGCGTCCGGTCCCAGCCGCGCCGCTTCCTCGACGAACTCTCCCGAACCGAGTCCGTCGATCACCGCTCGCCGCAACGAGAGCACACCGACGGTCGGAAAGCGCGAGACCGATCCCGAGCAATCGCTGACGGTGAAGCAGACCAACGACGATGTGCCGAACCAGAACCGGTCCGAGCAGCGCGGTAATCAGTCGCGGCCCAACGAGGATCAGCGCGGTAACCCGCTACGGTCCACCGACGATCAGCGCGGTAACCCGTCGCGGCCCAACGAGGATCAGCGCGGTAACCCGCTACGGTCCACCGACGATCAGCGCGGAAACCCGCTGCGGTCCACCGACGATCAGCGCGGAAACCAGCGGTCGAGCGACGATCAGCGGATACGGGATCGTGACGACCCGGCACGTACTGTCGACCGAACCCCGAACAAGCCGACTCCGCCGTCCGAGACCACCCGCGGCCTCGGTAGACGCGACGAGCCGGAGTCCTCGGCCAATCGGTCCCTCCCACCGAGCCTGGACGATCAGCGACCGAGCGCCGCCGTGAAAACCGGTCTCGGCGACGACCACTCGATCCCCGGCGGCAAGCGCACCGACGACGATCGCGCCTCGATCGCCTCCGGCCACTCGGAGACGGTGGGCACACCGGGCCGGCCGTGGTCCGAGGTGACGGTGGGTGGCGAGCGGCCGATGGTCGAGCGCGGTACCGACGAATTCGTCCGGGAGCTACCGGAATTCAAAGGCACCGCACTGCTCGGCGACTCGGAGCACCAGAAGTTCACCGC
Organism: Nocardia aurantia; assembly: GCF_009604425.1. GTDB lineage: Bacteria > Actinomycetota > Actinomycetes > Mycobacteriales > Mycobacteriaceae > Nocardia > Nocardia aurantia. The sequence continues at coordinate 582,329 of NZ_WEGI01000001.1, forward strand.
CCACATCGACGAGCATCGGGTGCAGGTGTTCGATCACGACGGCAACCCGGTGCAATCCTTCGGTAAGTCGAATCCCAGTGGCCTGGCGGGCTTGGCGATTCTGCTGGAGGACCACGGCATCACCACCGTGAAGACGCTGGCCGGCGACCATGGGACCACCCCGGGGCAGATCAGACCGGCCGGCGGCCAATCGTATCGGCCCGGTGAGAAGCCCGGCGGCGCCCCGCCGCGCGAGGAGCATCGGCCGCTGTCGGAGGTCAACCGGCCGAAGCGGTCCTGGAAGGACAGTGCACGGGCGACCGGCGGGTCCGACAACGGCCACAAGACGCACAGCACAGACGGTTCGGGCGAAATCCACCGCAGCACCGGGTCGGTGGCGAAGGAGATGCTGCTGCGCATCCCCGGTGTCGGCCGGCTGTTCCGTTGGCTGTCAAGGGTTTTCGAAAGCGACCCCGCGAACCGCAAGACGCATTTCGACGGAACCGAGGATCCCGTACCGCCCCGGCGCGAGGATCCCGCGCACGAGAACGAGAGCTCGCAGCCGCTGCGCAATCGCCCGGACGGCAAGCCCGGCACCGGATTCCCGGAACCCCTGTTCCTCGACACTCGGGACGCCGAGCAGTTCCGCGTCGTCGCCCACGACGGCAAGCTGTACAGCGCGCGCACCGGCAAGCTGGTGCACACTCCCGACTCCCCGGCCACCCGATGGCCGACCCGCACCCGGCAGCACATGCTCATCCGGGACATGAACGACAACCTGTATCTGGCACCGGATCTGGGCTGGGTTCGCACGCATCAGGCGTTCGACAAGCTCGGGGTGCACACGGCCGCCACCGCGGAGGTCCACCGCGGTGTCCTGCAGTCGGTCACCGACCACTCCGGCGCGTACGTCCCGGACCGCGGCCGGGTGAACGACCTCGTGCACAACATGCTCGGCGACGTCGAGAAGGCCGACAGCTTCGAGCATTTCGACTACAACGGCAAGCGGGTCACCGAGAGCGACGACCACGCCTCGCAGCAGAGCCCGGAAAGTCACGACAGTCCGGGCCCGCACGACGAACCCGGTCACGACGACGGGCCGCCCCGGGATTTCCACGACGAAGCCCGGCAGGTGCTGGAGAACCACGAGAACCACGGCTGGAAGGATCTCAGCGACGAGGAGTTCGGTCCGGCCGTCAAGAACGCGCTCGAGCACGGCAGTGAGCACGAGGCGATGGCGGCCGCGATCGAGGTGATTCGCCGCGACACCGGTAAGACCCTGTACCGGCCGCAGGTGATGGCCGTGCTCGCCATGCAGCACGGGCCGATCGATATGGCCGCGGGTGAGGGTAAGACCCTGGTGTTCCTCGCGGACTCCATGATGAAGTCGTCCAAGGCGAAGGTCGTGCAGGTGTTCACCACCCGCGACAGCCTCGCCCGGGAAGCCTTCGACATCTACAAGAAGGCGCTGGAGCCGCTCGGATTCGACATCATCCGGATGAATCCGGATCGCGCCTACGAGCCGCCGGTCGAAGGCAAGCCGACGATCTACATCGGCACCCAGAACGACGCCGGATTCGGGCAGTTGCGCGGAAATATCGTGCCCGGCCGCCGGGCCGCCATCGATGAGATCGATGAGGCGCTGGTCCACGCCGACACCACCTACATCCTCTCCGACGGTCCGGCCACCGCCGCGGACGAGGGCACCGTCACCCAGGTCCGCAACACCCACGATTTCGTGGAACGGAACGTCGACGAGGGCAAGCTCACCCCGGCCGACTTCGGCCGGGCCGACGGGCAGATCGGCGGACGGGCGGTGCTCACCGACGCCGGGCGCGCCAAGATCGAGGAGCTGACCGGGCAGAAGCTGTCCGAGGCCGACGAGCAGCGGATCAACATGGCCGCGTCGGCCAAGTGGGAGTTCCTCGAGAACGACCACTACATCGTGCACGAGGGCCGGGTGCTGATCATCGATCAGACCACGCACAAGGTGATGTTCGATCCGGAGACCTCCACCGAGAGCCGCTGGAACGGCGGGCTGGCACAGGCGGTCGAGGCTAAGCACGGGCTGACGATCCGCTCCGACTCGGCGAGCTCGAAGAGCCTGACGGCGAGCGAGATGTTCTCCAAGAAGAACTACGACGAGCTGACGGGCGCGTCCGGTACCGCGAAGGGTGTGGCCGGCGAGCTGAAGGCCAACTTCGGCATGAACGACGTCGTCCAGATCCCGCGCAACAAAGAACTCGCGCTGAAGATCGGCGAGGACGCCGTGGCCAAGGACATGGCCGACAAGCACCGGATGATCGCCGACGACGTCGCCGAGAAGCAGGCCGCCACCCGGCAGCCGCAGTTGGTCATCGCGAACCGCAACAGCGAGGTCGCGCATATCTCGAAGCTGCTGGACGACCGCGGGGTCGAGCACATCGCCGTCGACGCGGCCTGGTTCGCGAAGCACGGAGCCAAGGCCGAGGACGACTTGCAGGAGATCTTCCACCAGGCAGGCGAACTCGGCAAGGTGCTGGTGATCAACCGGCAGGGTGGCCGCGGTGTCGACATCCCGGTCGACAAGGCGGTGAGCGAGGAGCAGGGCGGCCTGCACGTCATCATCACCAGCCGGTCCGCGGAATCCCGCGACATCGACATCCAGGCGGAGAACCGCGCCGCGCGTGGTGGGCAGAACGGTAGTGCCCGTTACTATGTCGCGGCCGACGACGACCTGTATGTGCAGACTGACCAGAGTCACGTCAAGACCGCGATCATCCGATACACCAACGCGACCAAGGCGCACGAGGAATCTCCCACGGCGGCCACCGAACAGGCGTTGCGCGAATCGGAAGAGCAACTGCGGAAACTGGTTCCGCAACTCCAGCATTCCGGGGCGGCGCGGCCGACGTCCGTCCGGCCGCCGGTCGTGCAGCAGGACGAGCCGGAAGCGACGCCGCCACAGTCGATCGTGGACGAGGAGTCGCTGCCGGAACCGGAACCGATTCCGCCACCGCCGGTGAACGATCAGTCGGGCACGCCTGCGATGAAAACGGTTGTGTCGCAGGATTCCTCGGCCGTGCAGGAGCCCGAGCACTCGCAGTCGCCGGTGTCGCCGGTATCGCCGTTGCTGTACCCGGAGTCGGATCTGCCGGTGCTGCCGTCGCCGGATTCACTGCTCGACGGACGGCCCGGGCCCGACTTCATGGGCCCGCCGCATCCGTTCGCGCTGCAGCCGCATTCATCGATGTCGGACGTCACCCAGCCGTCGCCGGTGTCGCCGGTGTCGCCGTTGGAGGCGCCGGTGCGGCAGCCGTTCGATTCCCCGGTGGCGGTGCCGACCGAGTTCTCGCAGTCGCCGCCGGGCTCCTTCGTGACGCATCCGACGGAGTCCCCGGTGGTGCATCCGACGGAATCCCCGCTGTCGCAACAGCCGAACTCCCCGGTGATCCAGCCCGCGACCACGCCGCTGATCCAGCCGCCGACCAAGCCGGTGATCCAGCCGCCGACGACGCCGGTCATCCACCCCGGCGAATCACCGGTGATCCAGCCGTTGGACTCGTCGGTGACGCGGCCCACGGAGACTCCGGTGATCCAGCCGGGGGAGTCCCCGGTGATCCAGCCGTTGGACTCGTCGGTGACGCGGCCCACGGAGACTCCGGTGATCCAGCCGACGGACGACGCGCTGGTGCCGCCGCCGGTCCCGGCGCACCAGCCGGTGCCCGAGACGACGGCCTCCGGTGCGCAACCGACCCGGCCGGCCGATCATCCGGCACCGGGCAATACCACCGAACATCCTGCGGTCGTGGGCAATCCGGCCCGGCAACGGACGAGCGTGGCACGCTTCCTCACCGAGGGTGTGCCGAATCAGCAGCTCGCCAGGGCGATCGGGCTCGATCATCGCGGCGCTGGTGCGCTCACCGGCCTTCTCCAGGATCCCGGGCCGCGACTGCAAGCGCTGGAAAACCTGCTCACCGATCTGACCGGCGCCGTGCCCACCGAGAAGAAGGCGCAGGTGCAGGAGCTCACCACCGTGCGGCGCCTGACGGATCTGCTGCGGGACGAGGGAATCGTGCGCGGGTCGACGGCGCCGACCGTCGCTCACGTGGACCGGCTGCTGCACGAATTCCACACCGGAGTCGTCGGCGGCGAGATATCCCCGCTGCACCGCACGCTGCTGCTCGACGTCCTGGACAAGCTGAAGGTGAAGGGCCAGGCGATCACGGTCACCCAGGCCCGCGACGCCTACCGGCAGTTCCTCACCCGGCCCGCCGCCACCCTCGGCGGCCGGGTGGTGCAGGTCCGCGATCTCCCGGCCGAATTCGACCGGCTCACCGCGTCTTCGGCGGTACTCCCGGCCCGACTGCTCATCGCGGGAGTCGGCCGCGACGGCCTGCGCCGGGTACAGGACCGGATGACATCGGATCTGCTGCCGAAGCTGCGCGCCGCCGATCCCGCTCTGGTGCACGAGATTCCGAAGGAGATGAATTTCGCCTGGCTGGGTGGTGAGCTCAGCCCGACAGCGCTGGCCAACATCAAGTCGTGGCTGAAGTCGGCGGGTGATTCGAACTGGTCGTTCACGCTGTGGACGCAGGGCGGCTACGACAAGGTCCGCGCCCAGCTGGCCGGGGACCCCGAACTCGCCGCCGCCGCGGACAAATTCATCGTCCGCGACGATCTGCGCGACATCGTCGCGGACATCGGTGGCGACGAACTGGCCGCCATGTACGAAGTGAGCCTGCAGGCCGGTGCGTTCAACCTGGTCTCGGACATCGGCCGTTACGCGGTGCTGAAATTGCGCGGCGGCGTGTACGCCGACGTGGACCTGGCCCCCGGTCCGGTGAAGCTGGCCGACCTCGCGCCGATGTATCTGCACGAGGACGACGTCCCGGTGTTCGGCCCGCTGATTCGCGACGGAAAATCCTTGAACCGCAAGGAATATCAGGACCTGCCGGTCGAGGAGAGGCTGCGGCGCGAGGTCGAGAATCAGTACCGGGACGGCTGGATGGGCAACCACTTCATCGTGGCGCCGCCGAATTCCCGGTACCTGGCCGATCTCATGACGGCGATTCCGGAAAAGCTCATCGAGCAGTACCACCGGTCGGACGCGGCCGCGATCCGCGCCGACCGCGAGCAGCTCGAGCAGATGTTGCGCGGATTGCTGCAGGCCGAGATCGAGAAGGGCCACAACGACTTCACCCGGGAATACCGGCAGTTGCTGGAATCGCTGCACAGCGGTGGCATCGGGGCCATTCCCGCCGCGGTGCTGCGCCTGCAACAACTCGCGACGCTGCGCGGCGCGCAGCCGCAACTGGCCCGCTACGCCGCCCATATCAGCGGCCCGCTGCTGATGCGGACCCTGAAGGGGCCGGCCGAGACCGTGCACGGCACCATCGCGAACTACGCCGCCCGGGTGTTCGGGTTGAACGCGCTGGTCTCGGCGGATTACGCGGCCGCGATGGATCCCGGCATCCTCGCCGCGTTCAAGGCCCTGGGCTGGCTGACCGCCGAGAGCGACGTGCAGCTCGACAAGACCACCACGACCACGACGACCACCTCGACGGCGACCCCGGCGACCGGCCCGGTCCACACCGCGCCGGTGGTCCCGGTCACGGCGACCACGGCCCACCTCCCGCCGGCTCCGGCCGTGCCGATCACCACCACCACCTCGACCGCGACCCGGCCCCCGGCGGCTCCGCTGGTGTCGCCCACCCACGATCAGCGCCGGGACGAGGCCCGGCTGCTGTTCGACGGCAAGTTCTCCGGGGCGCTGGACGTGGCCCGGCAGCGCGGCCGTGGCGCGGTGATCGACCTGCGGGACAACCTGTCCCGGTCGGCGGATCCGGTGGCGCGGGCGGCCGCGGCGGCGCTCACCCGGCTGCTCGCCGCGCCCGATCCGGAACGGGCCTTCACCGAACTGCGTGCCCGGCGCTGGTCCCCGACCGCGGCGCAGTTGCAGGCGTTGCACGCGGCCGGGCTCGAACCGGCCATGGTCGAGGCCAACGGGAACTGCCTGTTCGAATCCTTCGTGATCTCCTCGGGCAGTACGAAGGATCATCTGACCGTCCGGGACGAGGCGGTCGGCCACATCGTGGCGAACCGGGCGACGTTCCTCGCGCTCTATCACCCGGAGGGCGTCGCGGAGCAGGATCGCGCGGTGAGATTCGATCGGGACCTGCGGCAACTGCGGTCGTCCGGGGTCTACAACAACGATCTGGCCGATCTGTTGCCGCGGGCGATCACGGAATCGCAGCACACGACGATCGCGATCATCGATGATCGATGGCCGGCGCCGATCGGCGATCCGGCGACCGCCGGCGCGGTGCTGGTCCGCGTCGATTACGGTGGCGGCCATTATCACGCCGGCGTCCGGCCGGCGGCCGCCGATCTCGGCGGGCAGCGCGCTCGGCCCAGCGGACCGGCGCCGTCCACCGCGCCGCGGTCCGGTCCGGCATCCTGGCAGCCCATGGGCGATGTCGCCGATCCGATGTTCACCACCCTGGCCCGGATGTTCAATGCCGGTTCCGCGCACCAGGTCCGGTCGATGCTCGCCGCCGAACTCCAGCAGAATTCCGCGCATCATCGGCAGACGATGCTGTCCGAGCGCGCGCTGGCCCAGTGGGCCGCCGAGCGCACGCAACGACAGCGGTTCGACGCGCGCGCCGCTACCGACGCGGCGTTCGCGGCGGCGAACAAGGCGGCGGAAGATCAACGGCGGCAAGCGTTCGACGCGAATTTCGCGCGGGAATCCGATGCCCGGCTGCGCCGCGCGATCGCCCAATTGCACAATCCGGCACACGATTTCGAGCGGCATCCCGTCCTCGACGCCGACCTCACGCATCGGGAGTTGCTGGTCCTCGCGGGTCATCGGTTCGGTGTCAACCTGGTCCTGGAGCGGCCCGCCGGCCCGCCGGCCCGGATCGCGGAACCCCACCGGCGGCAGACCTTCCACGTGCGCCGCGCCGCGCCCGGCCGCTACGAGATCGGACTCAACGCCGACGGCTCGCTGTTCGCGGCGGTGCGTCCGATCGAGCCTGCCGCGCAACCGATTCCGGGCGCGATCCCGCGCGAGGAGATCCCGGCGCCGTTGACCCGGGTGCTCGCGTCGCGGGGGGTCCCGCTGCTCGACGGCGCGGTGCTCGGGCCCAACTACGCCGGGGAGAACCGGCCGATCCGGACCGTCACCCAGCTCGATCTCGGCCTGACCGAACGGGAATGGGCCGATCGCACGTCGAAGCTGAACACGCCGAAGTTCCAGTTCTCGACCCCGACCCACTACATGACGGCGGAGGAACGCGAGCAGCATCGCATCTTCGTCGGGCCGGACGGCCGGTTGTACCAGGCGCGCGACGGTGCTCCCTTCACCACCCCGGGCGCGAAATTCGTCATGGACGAATTCGGCAACCTGTACTCGGGCAACACCACGGTGGTGACGTTCCACTCCTCGTTCCTCGGCGGCCGGACCGTCACGGGCGCCGGGTATCTCGTCGTGGACAACGGCGTGCTGCGCGTGATGACCGACCACAGCGGCCATTACCGCCCGCGGTACGAGATGAACGACTACGCCTTCGATCTGCTGCGCCGCCAGGGCCTGGTACCGGCCTCGAACTTCGAACGCCGCGGCTTCGATCCGACCCATCGCACCGGCCTCGCCGGGCCGGTGCGGGAACGGATCGGTGAGCAGGCGCGGCAGGCCGCCGAGGTCGCCCGGTTGCGCCGGGTGCTGCTCGCGCAGGACGCGGTGCTGAGCCGGCGCGAGCGGCTCGCGAATTCGCCTGTGGTGCAGGGACAACTACAGATGGAGCGCGAGGAACTCGCGGCCCGCGACCGCGACCTCACCGCCTGGACGCAACTGCTGGCGCAGGGCAAGGTGCGGCCCTCGGTGGATCTGGACCTGTGGGCGCATCCCGCGCCGGCGTCCGAACAGGATCGCATCGTGCCGCCGGGGTTCCCCGCCCCGTCGCGCACCGTGACCGACGTCCGCACCCGCACAGGGGAACTGGTGACCTGGTGGCAGACCCACGGCCGCCGGTGGTGGCACGATCTGCACGTCACCGACCTCGCCCCGGAATACCAGCGCCGGCTGGCGATCGACTTCCCGGAACTGCGCAATGCCGAGGGCATTCCGGCCGAGGTCCGCAACACACTGAACCGCCTCTACATCGATGCGGAACTGGCGCACCTGGACGGAAGACCCAACCTGTCGCCGATGGAACAGCAACGGCGGCAGAACCTGCGGAACACGCTCGGCGCCCTCTACGACGCCGGGCTGGAGGCGTGGCTGACCGCCGGGCAGGCCGGGCTCGACCCGCCACCGGTCCACCTGCTGCGCTTCGAACCGGACGCGTTCGACGGGCGCGGTGTGGTGGTGCTGGGATTCGGTGACATCGATCTCGCGAGTTCGGTCGCCTGGCACGCGACCGGTCTCCAGGCCGCGCCGGTGTCGATGTCCGGTGAGTTGTCCACCGGCATGGCGCATTACGTCGAGACCGCGAAGGCGAATCCCACCGGAGAGTCGGCCGCCGTGGTCTGGCTGGACCATGGTGGAGCGACCGGATCCGGTTCGCGGACAGCGGTTTCCGGGACGCCACAGCAGGAGCGGGCCCGCCGGTTGCGGACCGCCTTGACGACCTTCGACAAGGCCCGCCGGACCGCCGCGGGCGGCGAGCCCGGCGTCCGGGTCCAGGTGTTCGACGGCGCCACGGCGACGAGGGGTCAGGTGACCGGCGCCAACGGCGCCACCGTCGGCGTGCACTACGCGGTCGCGGAGGTGATCTCGGAACTCGAGCGGCACGGCCATGTGGCGATGCCCGCGCTGAACGACACCGCCGATACGACGATCCCGACCGGCACCCCGGCGCCGGCGCAGTCGCATCCGAACCCGTCGCAACAGCACGACGAAGCGCCGCAGGTCGCCGGTGACACCGGTGCGCCGGCGCAGCAGCTGCGGAACTGGTTCGCGCGCAACGTCTTCAACGACGCCTTCGACCGGGCCGTACGCGGGCGGCCGGTGCGCGACGGCACGGTCACCGATCCGGAGCGCACCGATCTCACGGGCCTGTCGCGGGACGCGCTGGAACCGGTGGCGGGCCCCGGCCTGTTCACCGAGGGAACTCCCGAATCCGGCGCCGCCTGGCAGGATTACGAGGTCGCGGACTTCTTCCACTGGATGGAGACCGGTATCGCACCGGCCGACGCGATACCCGCGCCGCAACGCCACGACGGAATCGCCGCACCGGTCGCCGCCGCCACCGGGCAGCCGACTCAGCCGCACTCACAGGCGATTTCGTTCGACAACCTGCATCGCTACATCGCCCCCGCCGTCGAGGAGTGGATACCGGGTGACCGCACGGTGGTGCTGGACGACAACGGCACCGCGCACCGATTCGACGGCGACGGCTGGCGGCGCGTCGCCGGCCCGACGATCACCGCGCAGGGCACCGGCCGCGAATACATCGGCCTGGTGCCCTGGGATCAGGAGAACGACGACAACCCGATCTGGGTGAGCAAGGGAATCGTCGCGCGGGCCTTCGAGGAGCAGAAGGCGGGCTGGTTCTCCTCGAAGAAGTATCTGATGCCCAAGGCGGGCATGTTCTTCGACGGCGACGACGGACGCGTGGTAGCGCTGCCGCCGGGATCCCCGGTCACCGTCCGGCCGGTGGAGCTGTCCGACGGCACAGTGGACACGAGCCGGACCCTGGTCCGGGATCCCGGCGACCGGGACCCCCGTACCGCGTGGCGCCGGATGCCGACGGCCGTCACGGGGATCCGGATGTCGCCGTTGCGTACCTTCACCGATCCGCTGTGGGGTCCGCAGGGCCCGCGGGAATCGGATGTGCGCCAAGGCGAATTGGGCGACTGCTACCTGATCTCGAACATGATCGAGCTGTCCCGCAGCCCCGAGCTGCTCCAGGAAATGATGCGCGACCTGGGTGATTCGGTCGCGGTGCGGTTCTTCGACAAGAATCGCGACGAGGTCTGGATCAAGGTGTCCAAGGACCTCTACCTCACCCCTCGCGGCACCGCCCGCAACGCGGACGTCCGCGGCGGGGCACTGTGGCCCGCGATGCTGGAGAAGGCGTACGCGGTGTTCCGCGGCGGCGAGAAGGGTTACGTCGGAATCGACGGCGACTCCTCGCACGCCGCCGCCGCGGCCCTGATGCCGGAGACTCTGCCGGGCAGCGCCCGGCCGCGTCCCGGACGCACGGTGGGCGACAGCTATTTCCTGCATCCGATGCGGCTGGATCTCGACACGCTGCACCGAACACTCGGCGGCGACCTGGAATTCGCGCGCGCGATCGGTTCCATGCAGATCGAATGGAACGAGGCGATACAGGCGCACGTCGCCCGGGAACGCAATCCGTTCGGCCTCGAAGAGGACGAAGAACGGATGCAGTTGCTGCTGGCGCAGCACGGCGGTGATGTGTCCGCGGCCGTCCACGCCTTCATGGACCACATCCGATGGCAGAATCCGGCGCTCAGCGACGCGTTCCGGAATTTCGTGCAACGGCGGCTCACTCCGGATCAGCTGACTCGGTGGGCCCCGCAGATCGAACGGCTCGTCGGTCTCGCCGCCTCGGACGAACAGTGGCGCACCGCCACACCGGATCCGGTCGTGACGCAAACGGTCGCCGAACGCGTCCAATATGCCCTGGACCGTGGCGATCTGGTGATGATCGACACCCGGAGGTGGGGCGCGCGCCGCGAGGACCTCGTGGAATTCCCCGGCCTGGTCAGCACACACAGTTACGCGGTGCTCGGGGTCGAGCGGAACGCCGCCGGGGATCCGGTGTCGCTGGTCCTGCGCAACCCGTGGCGCCGGCACGCGCCGATCGGGGCCGCACCCGCGCAGCCGATGCCCGGAATCCGGTACGGCGCCGACGGTCTGCTGTACGTGGGGCTGGAACATCTCGGCAAGTTCGGCGGGATCACGGTCAGCGGCGCCGGCGCCCGGGGCCTGTTCGGCATCGACCGGGTGGCGGAGACCACCCTCGATCGCGCGGTGCGCACCGGCACCTCACCGGCCACCGCGGTCGGCGTTGTGCCGGCCGTGGCAGCCGAAACAACGCCCGGCCGTACGAGTTTGGCGACCTTCCTGTCCCGGGGCACACCGGAACAGCAACTGGCGAAGGCGATCGGCCTGCACCATCACAGCGACCGGATCACCGGCCGCTTCCAGGATCCGGGACCGCGGTTGCGGGCGCTGGAGTCGCTGCTCACGGACCTGGGCGGTGTCCCGGCCGGCGACGCGGCGCGGGTCCGGGAACTGACCATCGTCCGGCGACTGTCGGATCTGTTGCGGGACTCCGGAATCGTGGCCGGTACGACGGCCCCGGCCGTGGCGCACGTCGATCGGTTGATCTCCCGATTCCACACCGGGACTGCGCTCGGACCGGTGACCGACCTGCATCGGACGCTGCTGCTGGACGTGCTCGAGGCCGTGAAGGTGCCGGGACAGGCGACCTCGGTCGCCCGGGCCCGCGCCGCCTACTTGCAGTTCCTCACCAGACCCGGTGCGGTCCTGGGCAACAGGCGACTGACGGTCGCCGACGTCGTCACCGAATTCCCGCGGTCGACGGCCACGAGCGCCGTACTGCCGGCCCGGTTGCTCATCGCCGGTGCGGCGCGAGCCGGTCTCACCCGGACGCACGCGCGGATGTCCGCGGAGCTGATGCCGCAGCTGCGCGCCGCCGATCCCACTCTGGTGCACGAGATTCCGAAGGAGATGAATTTCGCCTGGTTCGGAGGTGAGCTCAGTCCGTCGGCACTGGCGAACATCAAGTCGTGGGTGAAATCGGCGGGCGACTCCGACTGGACCTTCACCCTGTGGACCCAGGGCGGCTACGACCGGGTCCGGGCCCAGCTGGAGCGGGATCCGGAACTCGCCGCAGCCGCGGGCAAATTCGTCGTCCGGGACGATCTGCGCGACATCGTCGACGACGTGGGCGGCGGCGAGTTGGCCGCGATGTACGAATTGGGTCTGCGGACAGGCGCTTTCAACCTGGTCTCGGACATCGGGCGCTACGCCGTGCTGAAACTGCGCGGTGGCGTGTACGCCGATGTGGACCTGGCGCCCGGGGACGTGAAACTCGCGGACCTCGCGCCGATGTACCTGCACGAGGACGATATCCCGATTCTCGGCCCACTGATCCGCGACGCGTCCGGTCTGGAGGATATGGATCAGACCCTGCCCCGCGCGGAGCAATTGCGGCGCAAGGTCGAGGAGTCCTACCGGGACGGCTGGATGGGTAACCACTTCATCGTGGCGCCACCGAATTCCCGGTACCTCGCCGACCTGATGACGGCGCTTCCCGGTCAGATCCTCGCCGAGTACCACCCGCAGGATCAGGGCCCGTTCCTGGCGGATCAGGCGCAGCTCGAGCAGATGCTGCTCGACGTGGTGGAGGCCGAGAGCAAGGGACAGCTCACCGACGTGGGCCGGGAATACAAGCAGTTGCTGGAGGAACTGCGCACCGGCGGGATCGCGGCACTGCCGGCCGCGCTGCTGCGCCTGCAGACGCTGGCGGCGCTGCGCGGGCTGCCGGTCGAATTGGCCCTGCTCGCCGCGTATCTCACCGGTCCGATGCTGATGCGGACCGATATGGCCAGGCCGGAGGCGCTGCACGGCGGCATCGCGCACTACGCCCGCCGGGTGTACGGACTGACCTCGATGTCCGACGCCGACTACGCCGCGGTCATGGACCCCGGCGTCCTCACCGCGTACCAGGCGCTGGGCTGGCTGACCGACGAGAGTGAGGCGCAACTCGGCAAGCAGGCGTCCGCGGCCGCCGGCACCGGACAGCCGGCGGCGGCGGTCGCCGCGACCGCGGCGGTGACGGCCACGACCACCGGTCATCCCGAGGCGGACTGGGTGGCGGCGCCCACGGCCGACCACGACGATCGGCGGGCCGCGGCGCGGTCGCTGTTCGACGGCGACTTCTCGCAGGCGCTCGCGTTGTCCCGCGGTCACGGTCGCTACAGCCTCGAGATCCTCCGGAACATCCTCGCCCGGCGCGGCGATGCCGAGGCCGCGGTGGCCGCCGCGGCGTTGGAGCGGATCCTGCGCGCCGACGACATGGACCGCGCGTTCGACGAGTTGCATTCGCTGGTCTGGGCTCCGGACCGGGCCCAGCTCCAGGCCGTGGCGGCCGCCGGCCTACAGCTGAAAACCGTTGAACCGGACGGCAATTGCCTGTTCCAGTCGTTCGTCGCGGCATCCGGCAGCCGGAAGGCCCATCTGCAGGTCCGCAACGAGGCGATCGCGCACATCCAGGCCGACCGAGCCGCCTTCTTCGCCCTCTACCATCCGCAGGGGGTGGCGGACGCGGACCGGGCCGCGCACTTCGACCGGGAACTGGCCGAGCTGCTCAGCAGCGGCGTCTACAACAACAACCTGGCCGACCTGCTGCCCAAGGCGATCTCCGAATCGCAGCGCACCACGATCGCGATCCTCGACGACCGCTGGGCCACCCCGATCGGCGACCCGGCCACGGCGACCGCCGTGCTGGTGCGCGTGGATTACGGTGGCGGCCACTATCATGCGGCGGTCCGGCCGGAGGTGGAACAGACCACGCCGGTGACCGCGCCGGCGACCGGCCCGGCGACCTGGGAGCCGGTGACCGCCGCGCGTGATCCGCTGTTCACCACGCTGGCCCGGACCTTCAACGCCGGTACCTCCGACGACGTGCGCTGGGCGCTCGCCGAGACCCTGGAGCAGGATTTCCGGAACTACCTGGACACCCTGCAATTCGGTCCGCTCGAGGCCGCCTGGGCGGAGGAACAGCGCCGCCGGCAGGAGTTCGACGACTGGGTCGCCGCCGAACCCGGCACGCGGGCACCGTATCTGGACGGGGAACGCCATCAGCGGGAGCAGTTCGATCGCGACCACTGGTTGCAGTCCGCCGACCGGATCCGGCAGGTGATCGCGTTGTTGCGCGATCCCGGCCACGATTTCGAGATCCACTCGTCCCGCAACGCCGATATGACGCATCGGCAATTGCTGATGCTCGCGAGCCACACGTTCGGCGCCAACATCGTCGTGGACCACGGCGCCGGGGCGGGCACGGTCGTGTCGGAGTTCCCGCAGGGCAAGACCGTTCATCTGCGCAGCACCACTCCCGGCAGCTACGAGATCGGGCTCAACGCGGACGGATCGCTGTTCTCGGCGGTCCGCCCGCGCGAACCGGCAGCGCATCCGGCGCCGGACGCCATACCGCGCGAACAGATTCCGGCCGCCTTCGACAAGGTGCTGGCGTCCCAGGGAATTCCGCTGCTCGACGGCGCGGTGCTGGGCCCGAACTACGCGGGCGAGAACCGGCCGATCCGAGTGCTCACGAATGTCGAACTCGGCCTGACCGATGCGCAATGGGCGGCGCGCACCGCGACGCTGAACACCCCGAAGTTCCAGTTCTCCACGCCGACGCACTACATGACGGCGGCGGAGCGCGAACAGCATCGCCTGTTCATCGGCCCGGACGGCCGCCTGTACCAGGCGTTCGACGGCGCCCCGTTCCACACGCCCGGCGCGAAATTCGTGATGGACGAATTCGGCAACCTGTACGCCGGTGACACCACGGTGGTGTCGTTCCATTCCTCGTTCCTCGGCGGCCGGACGGTCACCGCCGCGGGCTATCTCATCGCGGACAACGGCCGGCTGCTGGTGATGACCGACCACAGCGGCCACTACCGGCCGCGGCCGGAGATGAACGACTTCGCCCTGGACCTGTTGCGGCGCCGCGGTTTGCAGATCCCGCCGGGATTCGAGCGCCGGGTCTTCGACGAGACGCACAACGGCCTCAACGGCGCGGTGCGCGAGCGGACCGGGGAACTGGCCCGGCAGACCGCGGAGGTCGCGCGATTGCGGCGTCTGCTGGCCGCACAGGGCCGGGTGCTGCGGCAACGCGAAAGGCGTGCCGGCACACCGGAAACACGTCTGCAACTGCTGACGGAACGCGCACGGCACGAGCGCTCGCAGCAGGACCTCCAGGACTGGTCGCGACTGCTCGAACGCAATCAGGTGCGTCCGTCGACCGAGGTGGACCTGTGGTCGCATCCCGAACCGGTGTCCGAACAGGACCGGATCGTGCCGCCGGAATTCCCGCGCGCGGCACGGTCGAATCCGGACGCGGCCGACCGGACCCACCGGCTGGCCACCTGGTGGCGGCAGCACGGCCGGCAGTGGTGGAACGATCTGCGGTTCGCCGACCTGTCCCAGGAGTACCAGTACCGGCTGGCCCTCGATTACCCGGAACTCCGCAATGCCGACGGCATTCCGGCGGTCGTGCGTGACACGCTCAATCGAACCTATCTCGAGGTGGAGCTGCGCAAGCTCGCCGAGAACGCCACGCCGACACCGCGGCAGGGACTACGGCAGCAGAACCTGGAGAACATGCTCGGTGTCCTGTTCGACGCCGAACTAGAGGCCCGGCTGACCGCCGCTCGCACCGGAATCGCCACGCCGCCGGTGCATCTGCTGAAATTCGATCCGGACGCGTTCGACGGTCGCGGCGCGGTGGTGCTGGCCTTCGGCGACATCGACACGGCGTCCGCCGTCACCTGGCACGTGACGCGCGGTGACACCCCGCCGACCACGATCGCCCCGGAAACGGCCGCCGCGATGGCGCAGTTCGCGCGGGATTCGGGCGGGCCGCCGATCGCGTCGGTGGTGTGGTCCGACCATCGAGGGACAGGCGGAACTCGTTCGCCGGCAACATGGTTCGGAACCTCGCCGGCGGCCCGCACGAGCGCGTTGCGGAATGCGTTGTCCGCCTTCGGCGCGGCCCGTCGCGCGACCACGATCGACGAGGACGATGTCCCGGTGCGGATCGTCGACGCGACCATCGGTGCCGGCCCCGCGCGCACCGGAACCGAGGTGACGGATCGGGCCGGCGATCCCGCCGGGATCCGGTCCGCCGTAGCCGCTGGGGTCACGAAAACCGAAGGCGCACCGCACGTCACGGCATCCGCACCGTCGTCCGACCATACCGGGAGTACCGTTCCCGCGACCGCCGACGAGGTATCGGCGGCGATCGAATCGGCCCGTGGCCGTGGGTTTTCCGTGAACTTCCCGTCCCGCGCCACCTCGGACCGGCAGCTGGCCGAGGCGATCGGCCTGCACCACCGGCACGACCGGTTGACGGGCCGGTTCCACGATCCGAGACCGCAGCTGCGGGCGCTGGAGAATCTGCGCGCGGCCCTGTCCGGGCCGGCGCGTGCCGACCGGGCGGAGCATGTCCGGGACCTCACCACGGTCCGGCGCCTCGCGGATCTGCTGCGGTCCGAGGGCATCGTGCGCGGTTCGGCGCTGCCGACCGTCGCGCACGTCGATCAGCTGCTGGCCCGATTCGACACCCGCCGCACCGCGACCCCGATGCAGCGGGCCCTGCTGCTCGACGTGCTGGATCGGCAGAAGGTCCCGGGCCGGCGGCTGACGGTGGTCGAGGTCCGAAATGCTTACCGGCAGTTCGGCACCCGTGCGGTCGGGTCCCCACAGCGGCTCACCGTCGACGGTGTGTCCCGCCGATTCGACCAACTGACGGCCAGCGGCGCGGTGCTGCCGGCGCGGTTGCTCATCGCGGGTGTCGACCGGGACGGCCTGCGGCGGCTGCGCGATCTGATGACCGCGAACCTGATGCCGCAGTTGATCGCCGCGGACGCGAGCCGGGTGCACCCGGTACCGCGGGAGATGAATTTCGCGGTATCGGGGCGTGCGCTGACGCCGGCGGAGCTCGCCAATATCAAGGCGTGGATGACGTCGGCCGGTGAGACCGGATGGACCTTCGCGCTGTGGACCGAGGCCGGCAACGACCGGCTCCGCGACCAGTTGGCGAACGACCCGGAGATGGCCGCGTTCGCCGGCAGATTCACGGTGCGCGACGATCTG
Organism: Nocardia aurantia; assembly: GCF_009604425.1. Lineage (GTDB taxonomy): Bacteria > Actinomycetota > Actinomycetes > Mycobacteriales > Mycobacteriaceae > Nocardia > Nocardia aurantia. The sequence continues at coordinate 599,172 of NZ_WEGI01000001.1, forward strand.
GCGGATGTCGTCGCCCGGGTCGGCGATCAGGCGCTGGCGGACACCTACCGGGCGGCCGTGAGCTCCGGCGATACGCGCGTCACGGCGGAGATCGGCCGCATCGCGGTGTTGCTTTCCCGCGGTGGGATATTCGCCGATCCCGGCCTGGCGCCCGGGGCCGTACGGCTGGCCGATGTCCAGCCGATGCAGTTGCACGAGAACGACATTCCGATCTTCGCGCCGATGCTCTTCGACCGCCCGGTGCCATCGGAGATCGAGGGGCTCACCCATTCGGAGCAGGTGCGGCGGGAGGTCGACCTGCAGTATCGGCGCGGGCAGATGAACGACCGGTTCATGGTCGCGCCGCCCGGTTCGCGGTACCTCGCCCACCGCCTGGCGATGATCGTGGCGGATCCGAACACCACCCAGCAGGCCGATTTCGACGTCGTCGCGAACACGATCTCGGACTACGTGCTGGACGTGTTCGGGCTGACCCTGGCGTCCGGGGACCATGCCGCCACGCTCGACGCGACGGTTCTCGCGGCGTTCAAGGCGTCGGCCTGGTCGACGAACAAGGGGACGGTGCCGTTCGCCGCGGTGGCGGCCGCCGATGCGGCTACGGCGACCGACACCACGCCCGCTTCGGTCACCCCGGCCGCCGTGAACCCCGTCACCCCCACGGCGCCGGTCACGACCGGGCGCCCGGTGTTCACCGCCGGGCCCGAACAGCTCCGGGACGCGGCGCGGGCGCTGTTCGACGGCATCTACTCCGGGCCGCTGGACCTGGCCCGGCGGCAGGGCCGCGACGGCCTCGTCACGATGCGGGACACGATCTCCCTACTCCCCACCTCCGAGGCCCGTGCGGCCGTCGCGGGCCTGGATCAGCTCCTGAACGCGACCGACCTCGAGGCCGCCGTCGCCGAATTGCGAACCTATCGGTGGGCCCCGAGTCACTCGCAGACCGCGGCACTGCGGGCGGCGGGCCTGACGCTGACCGAGGTCGCGGCCGCCGGCAACTGCATGTTCCAATCGTTCGTCGTCGCCTCGGAAAGTACGAAGCACCACTTGACGATTCGCGACGAGGCGCTCGACTACATCGCGGCGAACCGTGCGGTCTTCCTGGGGCTCTACCATCCGCGCGGCGTGGCCGACCAGAACCGCGCGCGGACGTTCGACCACGAACTGAAGCAATTGCGCACCGCCGGTGTCTACAACAACGATCTGGCGGATCTGCTGCCCCGGGCGATCGCGGAATCACAGGGAAAGACGATCGCGATCATCGACGAACGGTGGCCGACCCCGGCGGCCGACATCGCCGCCGCGGACGCCGTGCTGGTTCGAATCGACTACGGCGGCGGTCATTATCACGCGGCGGTGCGCCTCACCGCCGCGGCGGCCACCCAGCAACCGGCCACGGTCGCCCCGCGGTCCGGTCCCGCGGCCTGGGAACCGATGGGTATCACCGCGGATCCGATCTTCGCCACGCTGGCGCGGATGTTCGACGTCGATTCCGTGCGGGAGATACGGCGACTGCTCGCCGCCGAACTGCAGCGAAATCTTCCGCACTATCGGCAGACGATGATCTCGGAGGCTGCGGCCGCACAATGGGCGGCCGAACGCGTCCGGCGGCAGAACCATCTGGTCCGGGCCGCCGCGGATCCGGCCTGGGCCGCCGCCAACGCCGGCCTGGAGCGGCAGATCCGAGATGTGTTCGACCAGAATTTCCGGGACCGGACGAATACCCGCCTGCAACGCGCGCGCACCCAATTGCTCGATCCCACACACGATTTCGAGCCACATCCGGTGCGCGAGGGCGATCTCACGCACCGCGAGTTACTGGTGCTGGCGTCCCGCGCGTTCGGCGCCGATATCGTGCTGGAAAATTCCTCGGGACCGCCGATCCACGTCACCGAACACGAACGACGGGGCACTCTCCATCTGCGCCGCACTGCGGCGGGGCAGTACGAGATCGGTGTGAACGCGGACGGTTCGCTGTTCTCGGCGGTTCGCCCGATCGAGCCGGCCGCGGTGCCCGTGCCGGGAGCGATTCCGCGCGAGCAGATTCCGCCGCCCTTCGATCGGGTGCTGGCGTCGCAGGCGATCCCGCTGCTCGACGGCGCGGCGCTCGGGCCGCACTACGCCGGCGAGAACCGCCCGGTGCGGGTGCTCACGGATCTGAAACTCGGCCTGAGCGCCAGACAATGGGTCAAACGCACTGCGAATCTGAAACCTCTCCGGTTCCGGGGCAAACCCCCGACTCATTACATGACGCCGGAGGAGCGCGAGCAGCACCGTATCTTCGTCGGCCCGGACGGCCGGCTGTATCAGGCGCGGGACGGCGCGCCCTACCACACCACCGGCGCGAGATTCGTCATGGACGAATTCGGCAACCTGTATTCCGGGGACGGCGCGATGGCGCGATTCCATTCGTCGTTCCTCGGCGGCCGGACGGTCACGGCCGCAGGGTATCTGGCGGTGGACAACGGCTCGTTGCGCATCATGTCCGACCACAGCGGCCATTACGCGCCCCGGGCCACGATGAACGACTACGCCCTGGATCTGCTGCGCCGGCGCGGACTGCGGCCGGCGCCGAACTTCCAGCGGCGGCGCTACGACGACTCACGGCGCAGCGGTGTCGGCGGGCCGCTGCGCGAGCGGAGGGGGGAGCGCGCCCGGCAGACCGCCGAGGTGGCCCGCCTGCGCCGGATCATCGCCGCGCACGACGCGGTGCTCAGCCGGCGTGAGCGGTCCGCCGCCACGACGACGGTGCGCGGGCAACTCGCCACGGAACGGGGAGCGCTCACCGCCCGCCAGGCCGACGTCGACGCCTGGGCGGCCCTGTTGCACCAGGGGCGGGTGCGGCCCTCCGCCACGGTCGATCTCTTCGCGCACCCCGAGCCGGCCTCCGAGCGGGATCGCATCGTCCCGCCGGAATTCCCGATGGCGGACCGGAAGCTGACCGATGCGCGGGCACGCACCGCGGAACTCGCGAAGTGGTGGCGCGAACACGGCGAGACCTGGTGGGAGCATCTGCAATTCACCGATCTGGCGTCGGAGTACCAGCGCCGCCTGGCGATCGATTTCCCGGACCTGCGCAACGGTCACGGTATCCCCGCGGCGGTGCGAAACACCCTCAACCGCGCCTACATCGACGCGGAGTTGCGCAGGCTGGACGGGATCGGCACGCCGTCGCGGGAGCAGACGCAACGGCGGCGGAACCTGGAGACCGTGCTCGGCGTCATCTACGACGCCGAGCTCGAATCCTGGCTGAACTCCGGCCGGACCGGAACCCAGCCGCCGGTTCAGGTCCTGAAACTCGCCCCGGACAACTACGCCGGTCGAGGTGCGCTCGTACTGGGTATCGGCGACGTCGACCTCGCCGACACGATCGTGTGGCGGGCCGCCGCCAGCGATACCGCGCTGGCCTCGATGTCGCGCGAATTGTCCGCCACCATCGACCATTACGTCGATGTCAAGCAGTCGAATCCCGCCGCCGAGACCGCCGCCGTGGTGTGGGTGGACCACCGGATCCCGGCCGGAGCCGGCTCGCGCGACGTACCGCGGTCGCAGCGTTCCCGCCGGCTGGACAACGCGATGACCGCCTTCCGTGAGGCGCGCGTGGCCAATTCGACGACCGAGCCGACCATCCACCTGTTCGACGCGGGCCTCAACGGGAAGACCACCGCGAATCCGTTGCCCGGACAGGTTTTCGACGGCACCGGCAAACCGGTCGGAACGCACTTCGCGGTGGCGCCGGTTGTGCCACGCGACCGTGTGCCGGTGGCCCCGGTGGCGATTCCGCTGTTCCCCGGAATGACGCGGCCGGAAGACGACGAGCAGGATCTGTTCGAGGTGGTCTTCGCGACCACTGCGCTGCGAAGCTTGTTCGCGCGCAACGTGTTCAACGACCCGTTCGATCGGGCGGTGCGCGGCCGGCCGATGCGGGACGGGACCGTCGCCGATCCGGAGTTCGCGGACATGTCCGAGGACGCGCGGAATCCGCTGGCGGCGAAGGGTTTGTTCGTCGACGATCCCGCAACCGGTACGCAGTGGGGCGACAACGAGATCGCGGATTTCTTCGCCCGGGTGGAAGCCGAGGCCGGGCCCGCCACCACGGCACCGCAGGCCGCCCCCGCCACACCGGCGCCGTCGATACCGGCTGCGCCGCAGACCGAAGAGTTGCGGAAGCTGACATCCGTCACCGTTCTGCCGGCCGGCTGGAAGGTTCCGGCCGATCGAATGCTGGTGCCGGACATGACCGGTGCCACCCACCGATTGGATGTCGGCAGCCGCTGGCGGCGGACCGCCGGCGCACCGATCACCGACGCCGTCACCGGTCGCACATTCGTCGGACTGGTTCCGCTGCACCAATCCTCCGACACCAACCCCATCCTCGTGAACGAGGACATCGTCGCGATGGCGTTCACGACACCGAAGAACTGGTCCGGCGCGGATCATCTGGTGGCCACGTCCGGGATCTATTTCGACGACGACGGCTGGGTATCGTCGGCGGCGCCCGGCACCAAGATCCTGATCCAGCCCGTGGAGCAGCCCGACGGCACGATCGACAGGGACACGATCATGCTCCGCGGCCCCCGGTCGACCGGGTGGCGGCAGACACCGCGGCAGATCGTCGGGCCCACGATGCCGCAGTTCCTGAAAGCCACTGCCCCGCTGTGGAAATCGGGCGGTCCGAGCGTGATCGATGTCAGGCAGGGTGCTCTCGGTGATTGTTACCTGATCGCCAACATGCTCGAACTGGCGGGTCGCCCCCACATGGTCATGGACATGATGCGTGATCTGGGCGATTCGGTGGCCGTGCGGTTCTACAAGGCGGATCGCACCGAAGAGTGGATCCGGGTCTCCAAACAGCTGTACGGGAATGCCGACGGCACAGCCCGGCACGCGGCGGTCCGCAACGGAGTGTTGTGGCCGGCGATATTGGAGAAGGCGTACGCGGTGTTCGCCGGTAAGGACGAGGGCTATCGCGGTATCGACGGCGGCACGACCGAAGACGCCGCCGCCGCGATCGTGCCCGATCTGCTGGCGGGTTCGCTGCGCCCGCGTCCCGCGCGCACGGTCTACGATTCGTACTTCCTGCACCCGATGCGGATGGACCCGGATACGCTGCGCCAGTTGACCGGTGGCACCGGCGAATTCGCCGAATTGATCGAATCGTTGCAGGACGAGTGGGGCAAGGCTCTGCACGATTACTCCGTCCGGGAGAAGTACCCGACCGCGAACATCAGCGACGGCATCCTGATGCTCACCCTGTTGACGCAGCACAACTTCGACATGACGGCGGCGTCCCAGGACTACATCCAGCAGATCAAGAAGGACAATCCGGCGACCGTCGCCGGCTTCCGGAGCTTCCTGCAATGGCATCTGACCGCGGCCCAGCAGACCCGCTTCGCCACCGAGATCGACCGGCTGGTCGACTACGCCGGCCTCGAGGAATCCTGGCGCACCCGGACGGCGGATCCGATCGCCGCGCGCGTCGTCGCCGAGCGCATCGAATACGCCCTGGCAAGTGGCGATCTGGTCACACTCGGCACCCGCAACTGGGGTACGGCCGCCGAGGACATCGATGAATTCCCGGGCCTGGTCGGCGGACACGGATACGCGGTGGTCGGCGTCGCGCGTGACAACGCCGGTGATCCGGTGGGCCTGATCCTGCGGAACCCGTGGCAGCGGCACACTCCCGACGGCAAGGCGACCGCCACGCTGATGCCCGGCATCACCCACCAGGCGGACGGCGTGCTGACCGTGGGCCTCGAACACCTCAACAAGTTCTACGGATTGACCGTCGCCGGCTCCGGCGCCCAGGCACTGTTCGGTATCGATGTGGTGGCGCCGCACACGGTGCGCGCGATCTCGAGTACGCCCGGCGCGGCGCCGGTCACCGGGGCCGGCGCACCGATTTCGCAGCAGGCGCCCGACACCGAGCGAGCCGGGCCGGTGGATGCCCTCCACGCCGCGTTCCGGGCACGACCGGCGACCGCCCCCAGTGCCCGGACCTTCGACGCCGATGCGATCCGGGCGGCGATAGCCGACCGGGCCCCGGCCCGGATATTCGACGGCACCGGCGTTCTGGACGAGCTGAACGCGGCGATGCGGCAGGCGGCGGCGCAGCTCGACCGGGAGCGGCTGGTGGCGATGCCGTTGCACACGCAGTCGCGGTCCGACCGGCGGGCGGCGAAACACCGTATGCGGCAAGCGGTCGCGACCGGGCGGTTACGAGAATGGCTCGACCGCAACCTGTTCAACGACGCGTTCGATCGTGCGGTGCGGGGGCGGGCGGTGCGTGACGGTGCGGTCACGGATCCGGAGTTCGCGGATCTGGCGGGTGTGTCGGCGGATGCGCGGAATCCGTTGGCGGGGGCGGGGTTGTTCGTCGATGATCCGGCGGCGGGTGTGTCGTGGGGTGACGACGAGCTCGGTGACTTCTTCGGCCGCGCCGAGGCCGAGGCCGGGCACGGCTCGGCAGGCCCGGCCGGGTCGGTTCCGGTCACGATGCGGGCCCGAGCGATACCGGCTGCGCCGCAACTCGAATCGTTGCGGCAGCTGCCACGGTCCACTGCGGTGGCCGTCCAGGAACAGGTACCGGCCGATCGGCTGGTGGTGCCGGACATGTCCGGCACCGCACGGCGTTTCGGTGTCGGCAGCCGCTGGCGGCGGATCGCCGGTGCGCCGATCACCGACGCGAGTACCGGTAGCCGCTACGTCGGATTGGTTCCGCAGCACCGGCAATCCGATGCCGACCCGATCTGGGTGCACGAGAGCATGGTCGCGCAGGCCTTCACGACCTCGCGATCCTGGTCCGCGCCGGATCATCTGGTGGCCGGCTCCGGCATCTGGGCCGACGACAACGGCGTCCCCGGATCGCTGGCGGCCGGCACGAGCGTCCTGGTCCGGCCGGTGGAGCTCGCGGACGGCACGCTGGACCCCGACCGGATCCAGATCCGCGAGCATTCGGGCACCCGATGGCGGACGATGCCCCGGCGGATCTTCGGAAACACCGCGCCGCGACTGCAATTCTTCGATGTCCCGCTCTGGGGGCCGGACGGCAACCCCAGCATCGCCGACGTCCAGCAGGGCGGGCTGGCCGACTGCTATCTGATGGCGAACCTGCTCGACCTGGCGCGCCGCCCCGCGTTGCTGACCGAGATGATGCGTGATCTCGGCGATTCGGTGGCCGTGCGGTTCTACGACGAGGCGCGCGCCGAGCACTGGATCCGGGTGTCCAAGCATCTGTACGCCGGTCCCGACGGCTCGGCCCGGCACGCGATCGTCCGCAACGGGGCGCTGTGGCCCGCCATGCTGGAGAAGGCCTACGCGGTATTCGCCGGCCGGGACAACGGCTACCACGGCATCGACGGCGGCCGGACGGAACAGGCGGCCGCGGCGATCATGCCGGATCTGCTGCCCGGTACCGTCCGCCCCAGTCCGGCCCGGACGGCGGAAGATTCCTATTTCCTGCATCCGATGCGGATGGACGCGGACACGCTGCAGTCGCTGGCCGGTGGTGACCGGGAATTCGCCGAACTGATCGAATCGCTGGAGGAATCATGGGCGCAGGCTCTGCAGGATCATCTGCACCGGGAGCGGAATCCCTTCGCGAATTCGCACGACAACCAACTGATGTCGAACCTGTTGCAGCAGAACAAATTCGACCTGGATGCGTCGCTCGAGGGCTATCTGCGGCAGATCCGGGCCGATAATCCGGCGCTCGCGGGCGGTTTCCGGAGCTTCCTGCACGACCATCTGACCCCGGAGCAGCGGGCCCGGTGGGCCGACGAGACGGATCGGTTGATCGACCACGTCGGCCTCGACGAATCGTGGCGCACCCGAACGCCCGCTCCGGCCGTGGCGCGAATTGTCGCCGAGCGCATCAAATACGCTCTCGATCGCGGTGATCTGGTGACGCTCGGCACCCGCAACTGGGGGGCGACCGCCGAGGACACGGCGGAATTCCCGGGCCTGATCGGCGGTCACGCCTACGCGGTGATCGCCGTCGGACGCGACGCCGCGGGGGAGCCGGCGGCGCTGGCGTTGCAGAACCCCTGGCGCCGGCACACCCAGGACGGAACTCCGCTCGGCACGCTGATGCCCGGCATCCGCCACGATCCCGGCGGCGTGCTGATGGTGGGGCTCGAACATCTCGGCAAGTTCATGGGCGTGACGGTCAGCGGTTCCGGGGCGCGCGGCCTGTTCGGTATCGACCCCATCCCGCGAGATACGTTGGACCGCACGGTGCGTACCGCCGCCACCGCCTCCGACGAGACGCCCGGAACCGCCGCGGATACCGAGGCGCTGCGGAACTGGTTCGAGGGCAACGTCTTCAACGACGCGTTCGATCGTGCGGTGCGGGGCCGGGCGGTGCGCGACGGTGCGGTCACGGATCCGGAGTTCGCGGATCTGGCGGGTGTGTCGGCGGATGCGCGGAATCCGTTGGCGGGGGCGGGGTTGTTCGTCGATGATCCGGCGGCGGGTGTGTCGTGGGGTGACGACGAGCTCGGTGACTTCTTCGGCCGCGCGGACGCCGAGGCCGCGCTGACCGCACCGGTGCAGCAGCCCGCCGCCACGGCGCCGGCGGCCGCGAATCAGCAAGCACCACAACGAACCACGTTCGACGACCTGCACCCGTACGTCGCGCCGGCGATCGAGGAGCGGGTGCCCGCGGATCGCCTGGTGGTGCTCGACCGGGCCGGCGTCGCGCACCGATTCGACCTGGGCAGCGGCTGGCGGCGTGTCGCGGGGCCCCCGATCGTCGCGCCGGACGGCCGTGAGTACGTCGGGCTGGTGCCGCTGGACCGTCGCGGCGACCGCGACCCGATCGTGGTGAGCAAGAAGATCGCCGATCGGGCCTTCGTGGCGGAAGCATCCGGCGGATGGTTCTCGTCGACGAAATACCTGCTGGCCGGCTCGGGTATCTGGTTCGACGACGCCGCCGGGAATCCGGTGCACCTCGCGGTCGGCGACAAGGTCGCCGTCCGCCGGGTGGAGAACCGCGACGGCAGCCTGGATCCGGACACGATCATGATCCGCGACCCCGCCGACAAGAACCCGGCCACCGCGTGGCGCCGAATTCCCGCGCCGACGGCCGGAATCCGGTTGACCGCGCTGCGGAAGATCGACGCGCCGCTGTGGGGAGCGGAGGGGCCTCGGGATACCGATGTCGCACAGGGGAATCTGGGCGACTGCTACCTGATCACCAACATGATCGAGCTGGCCCGCACGCCCGGCCTGCTGCCCGAGATGATGCGCGATCTGGGCGATTCGGTGGCGGTGCGGTTCTTCGACAAGGATCGCAACGAGGCCTGGATCCGGGTGACCAAGGACCTGTACCTGACCCCCGACGGGACTGCGCGCAACGCTCCCGTCCGCAACGGGGCGCTGTGGCCGGCGATGCTGGAGAAGGCGTACGCGGTCTTCGCGGGCATCGACAAGGGTTACGTCGGAATCGTCGGCGGCACCTCGGATCTCGCCGCCACGGCACTGATGCCCGATGTGCTGCCGGGCGGCTTCCGGCCGCGGCCCGCCCGGACCGTCGGCGACACCTACTTCCTGCACCCGATGCGGCTGGATCTGGACTCCCTGGGCCGATTGACCGGCGGCGACGAGGAATTCACCCGCACGATCGGCTCGTTGCAGGGCGAATGGGGACGGGCCCTCCAGGCCCACGTGACGCGGGAGCGCGATCCGTTCGCGAATACCGAAGACGGCGAACTGATCCAGATCCTGACCGATCAGATCGGGCCGACCCTGGCGATGCAGGAATACCTCGCCGTGGTCAAGTGGCACAATCCGGCCCTCGGCGACGGATTCCGGAACTTCCTGCAGAAGCGGCTCACCACCGACCAGCTTGCCCGCTGGGCGACCCGGATCGACCGGCTCGTCGAGCATGTCGCCGTCGAGGAGTCGTGGCGGACCTCGACCCCGGATCCGGTGGTGTCCCAGGCCACCGCCGAACGCGTCCAATTCGCCCTGGATCGTGGCGATCTGGTGATGTTGGACACCAGGAAGTGGGGGACGGGCACCGAGAACATCACCGACTACCCCGGTCTGGTCGGCGGTCACGGATTCGCGGTCCTGGGGATCGCGCGCAACGGCGCCGGTGATCCGCTGTCGCTGATCCTGCAAAACCCTTGGCGGGCACACGTACACGCCGGCGAGACACCGGTACGGCCGATGCGCGGAATCCGCCACTACGCCGACGGCGTGCTGACCGTGGACCTGGAACACCTCAACAAATTCAACGGGCTCACCGTCAGCGGTGCCGGGGCCCGCGCGTTGTTCGGGCTCGACGAGGTCGCGGCGCCGACCTTCGATCGGCTGGTCCGCACTGCCGCCGCTACCGAACCTGCCGAAACAGCCACGCCCACAACCGGTCCGGCTCCCGTCGCCGACACCGTGGTGGCCGAGGCCGGCGCCACCCGGGCCGGTCGCTGGAAGCGGATGTTGCAGAGCGCGTTGCGCGCGATCCGATTCCGCGGACCACGGGTGCCACCCGGGCCGACCGCGGCCGTCGCGAACGACGCCGGCACCTCGGCCGCGGTTCCGGCCGAGACCGCCGAGTCGATCCGGTCGCAGACGGACGACACGCACACCGATCCGCTCGACGGACTCACCTCGGACGGTCGGCCGATCCGGTTCTCCGCCGCCGACGTGATCAGTAGTCCGCTGGTGGACAAGGACGGCCGCACCATCGGTGTCACCTTCATGCAGGGCCGGGACCTGACCTCGATGCTGAACTGGGCGAAGGCGCCGGCGGGACACGACATGGTGCTGAAGTCCCGGCCCGGTGACGACGACATGGTGGAGGTGGCCCGGCGCGGACTGGTGCCGGGCAAGTCGCTCGTCATGGCGCCCTGGGCGAAGGATTACGCCGCTCAGCAGACCACCGCCGGATACCGCGGTCCGGTCTACCTCGACACCCACGCCGGTGCGGACGGCTTCGCGGTCCACCTCCGGTCGGGTGTGAAGGTCTTCGTCGACGGCGCCACCTATGCGGCGATCGCCCGGTCGACGCGATCCTTCGAGGACGCGGTCGACGGCCGTACCGACACCTCGTTCGTGCTGCTGTCCTGCACGGCCGCAGCCGGTTCCGAGGCCGGAGACTTCTACGACGCGATCCGGGCGAACTTCCCGAGCACTCGCGTGTACGCGTCCGAGGGCATCGTCAGCGGATTCAACGCGCCGGGCGTCGGCGGTCTCCTCGGCGCCCACGACAACGCCGGGTGGGTCTCCTTCCACAACGGCAAGGGCACCCGGCACGGCAGGACCCGGTACCAGCAAGCGGATCTGGATGCCTTCGCGGCCGAAGCCACTGCGGCGCAGACGGTTCCGGACGCAGCGCAGACGGCGGCCACCGCGGCGACCGCGCCGGTCACGACCGGCGACCCGGATACCGCGACGATGGTCGCCGCCGCGCAGCCGGCCGATACCGGGCCCGTCGCGGCGGATACCGCGTCGGTCGCCGGCTCCGTCGCGGACGAAGTGGTGTCCGCACTGTCGGGCACCCGCGCGGTGGGCTGGCGGACGTATCTGAATTCCTGGCGCCTGCGCGAGGATTCGGGCAGCCTGCGCGGCACCAACTTCGCCGGCCTGCCGGTCCGTTTCCGGGCCGAGGATGTTGCCGCCCACACCCTGGTGAACAAGGACAACGCGGTCGTGGGCGTCACGTTCACCCACACGACCAAGGATGTCGACCTCGCGAAGAAGCTCATGACGGCCGACGCCGGGCTCGACCGGGTGTATCGGACGCAGCGCGCCCGGGGCTGGCGCGGCTGGATCGGCCGTTCCGTGCGCGGCCAGGCCGTCGCCGCGCCGTGGTACATGGACTTCTTCGGCGGCGGCGACGGCCCGGTCTTCCTCGACGCTCATGCCGAGGCGGACGGCTTCGAGATCCGGTTGAAATCCGGTACCACCCTGGTGATCGACGGGCGCACCTACGCGAAGGTGGTGGAGCAGAGCGCCGCGGTGCGGGAAGCGCTGAAGTCGAACCCGTACAAATCCTTCGTCCTGCTGTCCTGTAAGCCGGGGAAGGGCACCGCCGCAACAGATTTCGCGGCGGCGATGCGAAATGCGTTCTCGGGCGGCAACGCGATCCACGCGTCGTCCGCCACCGTGCGAACCGGCTGGCGGCTGTTCGAATCCGGCCGCACCGAGGCGACCATCAGCGCGGACAAGAACCGTGGCTGGACGTCCTATCTGTTCGGTAACGCGCTCGACAATCCGAACACCCGATATCCGGCGGCGACCACGGCCGCGGCGACCACGACCACGGCCGCCGCGACCGTGACCCCCGCGGCGGCCACGACGACCGAGCACCCGCCGACGACTGCCGCCGCTGCGTCGACATCGCCTGTCGTCGACGAGATCACGGTCGCCAAGTCGCTGTCGTCGGCCTGGTCGACCCGCAGCGCGCGCTGGCAGGCCGTGCTGAATTCGTGGCGGCTGCGCAAGGACTCCGAATCCGTCCGGGGTACCGACAGCTGGGGCCTGCCGGTACGGTTCCAGCTGAAGGATGTCGTCAGCTACCCCCTGCTGAACAAGGCCGACAACATCATCGGTGTCACCTTCGGGCACAAGCCGAACGAGGTGCTGCTCTCGCAGCGGTGGGCGGCGGCCGACAGCGGGCACGACCGGGTGTACAAGACGCGGTTCGACGAGGCGACCGGAGAATACGTTCAGGGCGACAATATCGCGGCGCCTTGGTACCCGGACTATCTGAACGGCAAGGACGGCCCGGTATTCCTCGACACCCATGCGGAGCCCGACGGTTTCCAGGTGCGGCTGGCTTCGGGTCTCACCGTGATGGTGGACGGGCGCAACTACGCGAAGATCGTCGAGAAGAACAACGCCGTGCGGGAGGCGTTGCAGTCCAATCCGTTCAGGTCGTTCGTGTTGCTCTCGTGCAAGCCCGGAAAAGGCACCGCGGCAAACGATTTCATGGCCGCGCTGCGTAACGCGTTCTCGGGCAACACCATCTATGCGTCCGCGGGGACCGTGCGGGTCGGTGTCCGGGAGTTCACGTCCGGGCGGACGGAGGCGACCGTCTCGGCGCTGAAGAACAAGGGGTGGACGACCTACCTGCTCGGGAAGACGCTGGACAATCCGCGCACGCGATACCCGGAGACCGCGAAGCAGACGGTGGCGCAGCGGATCCTGGGCGGCAGCACCGGGAAACCCTCGGCCGCTGCTGGTTCCGTCACGGAGGTGCAGAAGTCGGCGTCCTCGGCGCTGTCGAAGGAGGGGGCGCGCTGGCGGGGCTTCCTGGATGCGTGGCGGATGCGCAAAGATCCCGATGCCATCGAGGGGATCGACGAGTTCTGGGGAGCCCCGGTGCGGTTCCGGGCCGAGGATGTCGTCAGCCGTTCCATGGTGAACAAGGACGGCAAGGTACTGGGCCTGTCGTTCATGCACCGGGTCGACTCGATCGACCTCATGCGGCGATGGGCGGAAGCCGACAGCGGACACGACACGGTGTTCCGGACGGAGCGTGACGCGAAGGGTAACTGGGTCAAGGGAGACCAGGTATCCGCGCCGTGGAGCCCGGATTACGCCAACGGTGGCGACGGCCCGGTCTTCCTCGACGCCCATGCCAATCCGAGCTCTTTCCACCTGCGGCTGAAATCCGGCCTCAACGTCATGGTGAACGGCCGCAACTACGCGAAGCTGGTGCGGCAGAGCAACGCGGTCCACGAAGCGCTGCAGACGAACCCGCACAAGTCCTTCGTGTTGTTGTCCTGCGAGCCGGGCCGGGGAGCCGCCGCCGACGATTTCTCGGCAGCCATCAAGGACGCCTTCTCGGGCAATACGGTGCACGCCTCCGAAGCCGTCGTGGTGGCCGGCGTGCGCAAGCGCAACGGGCGGTCCATCGCGACCATCGCCGCGGAGCGCAACAAGGGCTGGCTGACCTTCCAGGGCGATCGCGTCCTGGGCAACCCGCGGACGCGCTATCCGTTCACCGGTGCGAACGCCGCACAGCCGGCCGCCGCCATCGCGGCTGTCGACACTGCGGCTGTCGACACTGCGACCGCAACCATGCCCGTCACCGCGGCAACGGTGAGCGCCTCGAACACCGAGGGCGTCGACGCGGCCCGTGGTCCGGGCGCCGTGGACCGGCCGATTTCGCACGGCATCGGCAGCACGGTGTCGTCGAAGCTGGGCTGGAAGACCTATCTGAATTCGTGGCGGTCCCGCACCGCCGCTGATGCGCTGCAGGGCAAGAACTTCCTCGGTGTGCCGGTGAATTTCCGCATGGCGGACGTGATCTCGCATCAGCTGACCGGCTCCGCGGGCAATCCCATCGGCCTCACCTTCGCCCACCTGCGCGACGAGGTCGATTCGCTGCAACGCTGGGCCCGCGCGGAGCGGCTGAACGACAAGGTGATTCGCACCCAGCCCGGTCAGCGGACACAGCAGGCGTTCGACGGAACGCTGCGTCACGGGCAGGAGGTGGTCGACGCGCCGTGGGCCTCCGACTACGGCGCCTACGCCAAGGGCCCGTTGTTCGTACAGGCGCACGCGGGTCCGAACACCTTCGAGATCCGGCTGCGGACCGGCACGACCGTCGAGGTGTCCGGTGCCACGTTCGCGAAGATCGTGGAGCAGTCGCAGTATTTCCACGATGCCGTGAACGACGAGGCCGAATGGGCGCGCCCGACCCGTTCCTTCGCGCTGATCGCGTGCAAACCCGCTCGTGGCACCGCCGCACGGGATTTCACCACGACGATGGCGAAGTCGTTCCCGTACCTGCGGGTGCACGCGTCGAGGGCCACGGTCTCCACGACGACGATGCGGAATACCGCGACCGGTGCCGAATCGCGACTGATCGGCGCGAAGGGCAACGCGGGCTGGGAAACCTTCACCCCGAACGGGGCATCGACGGTGGCCGAGGCGACCCGCCACCAACCGGCGGCCGTCGCGTCGCGGGCCACGGCGGCGACCACCACGCCGGCCACCCTGCCGAACACCGCCACCGCCGCCACGGGCACGGCGGCGAAGCCGGTGGTGTCGACGAGGTCGTCGGCTCGCGGTCCCGGATCGGAATGGGCGGCCCGGGGCCTCGGCCTGCAGGCGTATCTGAATTCCTGGCGGCTGCGCAAGGATTCCGACGCCGTCCGCGGCACCGACGCCTTCGGAATCCCGATGCGGTTCCACGCGGCCGACGTGGTCAGTCATCCGTTGCTGAACAAGAACGACAAGATCATCGGCGTCACCTACACCCACAAGGTTTCGGAAGTCCGGGTGACGCAGCAGTTCGCGGCCGCCGAGTCCGGGCACGACACGGTGTACAAGACGCGGCGGCCCACCTGGTTCTTCGGTCGCTCGACTCGCGGCGAGGCCGTCACCGCGCCGTGGAGCATGGATTACGCGGGCGGCGGTGACGGTCCGGTCTTCGTCGACACCCACGCCGAGCCGGACGGTTTCCAGCTGCGGTTGAACTCCGGAACCACGGTCTTCGTCGACGGTCGCAACTACGCGAAGATCGTGGCGCAGAGCAACGCGGTCCAGGAGGCGTTGCGGTCCAATCCGTACAAGTCCTTCGTCCTGCTGTCCTGTAAACCCGGAAAAGGCACCGCCGCAAACGATTTCGCGGCGGCGATTCGGAACACGTTCTCGGGCAACGCTGTACACGCTTCGGCCGCGACCGTCCGCGTGGGCTGGGCGCCCACCCGCGACGGGGAGCGCCGGGCGGTCATCAGCGCGGACAAGAACAAGGGCTGGAAGACCTACATGTTCGGCCGGTCGTGGGAGGTCGCCGGAACGCGCTATCCGGATGCGAAGGCCGGCACCGCGAAACCGAAGTCCGGGCCGGCGACGGCCACCGCACCCGCGACCGCCACGGTGAGCAAGACGGCCGGCACGGTGTCCTCGGGCCGGGCGATCTCCCACGCCGATCCCTCGAAATTGTCGCTGGCGCTGGGCTGGAAGACCTACCTGAACTCGCTGCGGGCGGGCAAGGCGAGCGATGCGCTGCGGGGCAAGAACTTCCTGGGCGTGCCGGTGAATTTCCGCATGCAGGACGTGGTCTCGCATCAGCTGACCGGCTCCGCCGGCAACCCCATCGGGGTCACCTTCATGCACAGCGCGGACGAGGTCACGTCCATGCAGCGCTGGGCGCGCGCGGAGCGGTTGAACGACAAGGTGGTCCGGACCCGACCGGGCCAGGATCCGCGGCGGGTGTTCGAAGGCGACCTGCGCGACGGGCAGGAGCTGGTCGACGCGCCCTGGGCGAGCGACTACGGCGCCGGCGCCAAGGGACCGTTGTTCGTGCAGGCGCACGCCGGTCCGAACCGGTTCGAGATCCGGTTGAAGACCGGGACCACCCTCGAGGTCGACGGCGCGACCTTCGCGAAGATCGTGCAGCAGTCGGCGTACTTCGACAACGCGGTGCGGGACGAGGCGGAGTGGGCCCGGCCATCACGTTCGCTGGCGTTGATCTCGTGCAAACCCGCACGCGGCACGGCCGCCCGGGATTTCACGACGACGATGGCGCGGGTGTTCCCCTACATGCGGGTGCACGCGTCCAGGGGAACGGTCACCACCACCACGAGTTGGAACAGCGCCAGGCCGGGCGTCGAATCGCGGCTCACCGGCGCCAAGGGCAATGCGGGCTGGGAGACGTTCACGCCGAACGGCAGATCGACGGTGCTGGAAGACACCCGGTATCAGCCGGCGGCGCAGGCCACGACGAACAATGCCGCACCGCAGACGATTTCGGCGGCGTCGCGGAACGGGCCCGGTACCACGGTCACCCCGGCCGTCACCTCGGGCCGCGGATCGAGGTGGTTCTCCGGCGGCCTGTCCCGGCAGAACTTTTCGACCTCGGCACGGCCGCTGACCACGGACACCGGAACGCCGGCACCGGTGTCATCACCGAAAACGCAGTCGCACAACGATTCCGATGCGATCGAGGGCGCCGACCAGGCCGGTGCGCCGGTGCGTTTCCGGGTGGCGGACGTGGTCAGCAACGTCCTGCGCCGGCCGGACGGCACCGTCCTGGGCGTGACCTTCACCCATACCGGCAAGAGCATCGGATTCGCGAAGCAATGGGCCAAGGCCGACAGCGGGCACGACACGGTGGTCCGGACCCGCCGCGGCTGGTTCGGCCGGTCCGTAGCGGGCAAGAATGTCCCGGCGCCGTGGAGCGTGGACTATCTCGGCGGTAAGGACGGGCCGGTCTTCCTGGACGCGCACGCGAGTCCGGACCGGTTCCAGGTGCAGTTGAAGTCCGGCACCCGGCTGGTCGTCGACGGCCGCAACTACGCGAAGATCGTGGCGGGTACGGCCGCGGTGCACGAGGCCCTGAAGTCGAATCCGCACAAGTCGTTCGTGCTGTTGTCGTGCCGGCCCGCGGCGGGCACCGCGGCGGCGAATTTCGCCGCCGCGATCCGGGGGGCGTTCTCGGACAACATCGTGCACGCGTCGACGGCCGATGTGCACGTCGGCCGGCGGGACTATCTGTCGGGCCGGACCGAGGCGGCGACCTTCGCGCTGAAGAACGCCGGCTGGACATCGTTCTCCGCGGCCGGGCGGGCGGTCGATCCGGGCACGCGCTATCCCCCCGGTGCGGATGTGACGTGGTCCCGCCGGTTGCTGCCGTTCGGCCTCCGGCGCGGCCGGGCCGCCGCCACCGTCCGGACCACGCCCGCCGGTGACCGGATCGTCGCGACCACCGGGGACGCCCGGGCGGCCGACGAGGCGTCCGGCGCCACGACACCGCCGCCCGCGATGCTGCGTGGCCGGGACCGCGACGGCAAGTCGGTCTACTTCCGGGCCGCGGACGTGGTGGCCAACCCGCTGACCGGATCCGACGGGGCTCCGGTCGGCGTCACCTTCATGTACCGGCAGGACGAGATCGACCTCGACCAGCAGTGGGCCCGCGCGGACAACTGGCGGGACATGGTGGTCCGGACCCGGCGGGGCGAGCGCACCCGGCACGTCTTCAACCGGCCGATGCGGCCCGGGGTGGAGGCGGTCGAGGCGCCGTGGGCCCAGGACTACCGCGCCGGGGCCGGGCCGGTGTTCATCAGCGTGCACGCCGATCCGGACCTGTTCGCGATCCGGCTGCGCAGCGGGGTGACCGTCGATGTCGACGGCGCCACCTTCGAGAAGGTGGTCGAGCAGTCGCAACTGTTCCTCGCCGCGACGAGTGCCGGGACGGCGACGGCCGGCTCGCCGCGCTCGATCGTGCTGCTCGCCTGCCGGGCCGCCGACGGTTACGCCGCAACGGATTTCGCGGCCTCTCTGCGCAACAACTTCCCCGCCACCAGGACCCACGCCTCCCGCGCCCGGGTCGGCGCGACTGTCCTCACCGATCCGGCGGGCAACGTCTACCGGCTCACCGGCGCTGACGACAACGCCGGGTGGGACACCATCCGCCCCGACGGCAGCAGGCGACGCAACAGCGGTACCCGGCATTCGCGGAACACCGAGTCCGGCAACGGTTCGCGCACCGTCGATCGGGCCGTCGCGAACTCCGGTGGTACCCGGACCGCGGGATCGGTGCGGTCCGATAGCGGCCCGAAGTTGTTCTCGCGGTTGCTGTCTCCGAAGGATCCGGGCTACGTGCCGCTGGACATCGGATGGAAGACGTATCTGAACTCGCTGCGAGCCGGCAAGTCGGGCGATGCGTTGCGGGGCAAGAACTTCCTCGGCGTGCCGGTGAATTTCCGCCTGGAGGACGTGGTTTCGCAGGCGTTGATCGGATCCGACGACAGGTCGATCGGTGTCGCCTTCATGCATCGCCGCAGCGAGGTGGCGGCGAATCTGAAGTGGGCGAGGGCGGACGGCTACCGCGACAAGGTGATCCGCGTGCAGCCGGGCGAGGACGCGAATGAGGTGTTCCGGCGGCCGAAGCGGTTCGGGGGCGAGATCGTGGACGCGCCCTGGGCCGATCGGTACCGAGACGGGAGCGGGCCGTTGTTCGTGCAGGCGCACGCGGGCCGGAACACCTTCGAGATCCGGTTGCGGACCGGGACGACGGTCGAGGTGAGCGGCGCGACCTTCGCGAAGATCGTGGAGCAGTCCCGGCATCTGCACGACGCGGTGAATGCCGGACAGCAGCCGTCCCGCGAATTCGTCCTGATCTCGTGCCGGCCGGCGGCCGGCACGGCCGCCCGGGATTTCACGACGACGATGGCGCAGACGTTCCCCGGACTGCGCGTGCACGCCTCCAAGGGCACCGTCTACACATCGGTGTCGTGGGACAAGGCCACACCCGACGACCGGCGCCGGCTCATCGCCGCCGAGAACAACGCCGGGTGGGAGACGTTCGCCGAGGACGGCACCTCGACCGTCGCCCAGGGCACCCGCTATCCGGGGACGACGGCGACCGCGGCGCCGAGTGCCGCGAACACGGCCGTCACCACGGCCGTCGCCGCGACCGTCGCTGCGGGGAGGCCGGACCGGCCGGCGTCCGCGAAGACGCTGTGGCGCGACGATCCCGCGGTCGGCAGGGGCACCGATCGCGCCGGAGCCCCGGTGGTCTTCCGGGTCGACGAGATCGAGAGCACTCCGCTGCGGAACAAGAACGGTGCGGTCATCGGGGTGACGTTCGCGTACCAGGACTCCGAGATCAAGTACCTGACGCGGTGGGCGAAGGCCGACGGCGGGCACGATCAGGTGACCAGGACACGCCACGGCTGGTCCGGCAGTTCCGTCGCGGGCAAGAAGGTCTCGGCGCCGTGGAACGTGGACTATCTCGGCGGCAAGGACGGCCCCATCTTCGTGGACACCCATGCCCGGCCGGACCGCTTCGCCGTGGCGTTACGGGACGGCACCCGGCTGTTGGTCGACGGAGCCAACTACGCGAAGATCGTGACGGCCAGCGCCGCGGTACACGAGGCCCTGAGGTCGAATCCGCACAAGTCGTTCGTCCTGTTGTCGTGCAGCCCCGCGAAGGGCAGCGCGGCGGTGGATTTCGCGACCGCGATCCGTCATTCGTTCTCGGGCAACACCGTACACGCGTCGGCGGCCGTGGTGGGCCTGGGTGTGCGGACCACGGACGGACGTCTCACGGCGACCGCGACCGCGTGGCAGAACGCCGGCTGGGTCTCCTACTCCGCCGCCGGTTGGCGCGACAATCCGCAGACGCGCTATCGGCCCGGTAAGGATCAGATCTGGAGCCGCCGGCTGCTGTCCCTCGGCCTCCGGCGCGGCCCCGGTCACCCGGCGCCGTCGGCGGCCACCCGCGATCCGGGGACGGCGGGCCCCACGACGACCACTGCGTCATCGACGAACGGTGCGGCGCAGCACAATCCGTCACCGGTACCGCACACCGCGCCTCAGCAGCCGGTCGCGCCGACCCGGCCCGCCACGCCCCTCTCGGCCGGTGCCGGTCCGGCCGGAACCGTCGTGACGCACGCCGCGGTGACGCCGACTCGGCCCGCCGCAACCGTGACTCCGCCGGCGCCCCTGGCGGGCGAAGTGGTCGGCGCGGTCGTGAGCGCCCGTGGCCGGAGTTGGCGAGAAGCGTTCCGGCGCATGTTCCCCGCTCTCTTCGACTCCGGGCCCGCACCGGTCACGGAGGTCGGCAGCGGTGCGCTGCGCGGAATCCTGCCGAGCGGCAGGCCGATTCGGTTCGATGCCGGCGATGTGGTGACAAATCCGTTGCGGGACAAGGATGGTCGCGCGATCGGTGTCACCTTCGACACCGGTGAGATCCTCGAGCTCGAGCAGGAGTGGGCCGCGGCGCAGGCGGGGCACGACGGGGTGTTGCGGACCCTGCCCGGCGCCGTGGAACCGCCGTGGGTCGAATCCCTCGACCGGCGACCGGGCGGCGAGCTGGTCGCGGCGCCGTGGGCGGCCGAATCGAACGACACGCGCACCGATCCCGGATATCACGGGCCGGTCTTTGTCGACGGGCACGGCCGGCCGGACGGGATGCGGGTGGTATTGAAGTCGGGGCGCACGGTGACGGTCGACGGCGCGACGTACGCCGCCGTCGTCCAGGCGTCCGAGTCCTTCCGGGAAGCGTTGAACGGGCGAACCGACAAGTCGTTCGTGCTGTTCCCCTGCGAGTCCGCGGCCGGATCCGCGGCCACGAACTTCTACCACGCGATGCGCCGGACCTTCCCCGACGCCACGGTCTACGCCTCGGCGGGCAAGGTCGCCGGATTCGCGGTGGACGGCAAGGCATTCCTGAGCGCCTTCGACAACGCCGGCTGGGTGTCGCTGCACAACGGCACCCGGAGACGACTCCCCGAGACCCGCTACAGCCGGCAGGAGATCGAGGACATCGCGGCGGGAAAGGTTCCGGCCCCGCCCACCGGACCGCCGGTCGAGGTGATCGCGAATTCCGATTTCACGGCCGTCGGCCGGGCCGCGCTCGACAACGCCGGATGGCTGGCATTCCGGTACGGAAGTACCAACCCGGAACTCGATCCACCCACCAGAACCTGACCCGGATGCAGGGCCGCGACCGTGGTTGAATGCACCCGACGACGAGAAAAGGCACGGTAATGACCGACGAACAGACAGATCCGCGGACCGACCCGGAGTGGGTGTTCCTGATCGATCCGGCCTGGCAGCCCGCCGAGGAGGGTGACCGCCCCCCGGCCGAGGCCGTGGTCGGTGGCTGGTTCGTGGACGCCGCCGGGGAGGTCGGCCGGTTCCATGCCAATCCGGACTACGAGCCGTCCACCGAGACCTCGCCCACCGATCCGGTCGACGCGACCCTGCAACTGGTCACCCAGGGCAAGGCCGGATCCGACGAGCTGATGTCGACACTGCGGGAGGCCGTGGTCGGCGTCGCGGTCGACGAGGACGACAATCCGGTGGTCGACGCCTCGCCGGACGGAGTGCCCTGTGTGCTGGTCACCACGGCGCCCGCGCACCGCGATCGCATCGAAGTGCAGCGGTGGGCCGAGGTGCACGCGGTGGAACTCGCCGCCGCACTGCCCGACGAGGGCATCGACGTGCTGCTCAATCCCGGCGCCCCGGCCTCGATGCGGCTGATCGCCTCGGCCGTGAAGGAGGCGTTCGAGGGGATGCCGATACCGGAGCCGGAGCCGGATTTCGCTGCGCCGCCGGAGGATCCGATCGGCATGCTGTGCGAGTCGATCTCCTACGTCGGCGAATTGTCCGACGAGATGATGGGGCACGCCGCCGACGATCTGATCGACCGGGTGAGTTACCCGGCGACGGTCGAGGAGTTCTATCCGGCGCTGCGGGAGGTGGTGACGGCGGGCGCGGTGCCCGGCGAGGCACTGGCCCGGGTCGGTGACCACGACGAGCCGGAGGTACTGGATTTCCTGAGCCGGCTGACCACCGAGCTGGAACGGCGGCAGCCGTGGCCGACACCCGCGCTGGTCATGGTCGACGGCCGGGACTGGCCGTCGCCGGGGGCGAGCGTGCCCATCGCGCAACTCGACGTCCCGCGCGACGAACTGGAGACCGCGGTGCACGCGCGGTTCACCGCCACCGGTGACGTCCCGTTCATGGTGCTGCGGTTGCGTTCCGGGCAGGTGGTCGGGCTGGCCGGTGACGGCGGAGCGGAGCAGTCCCGTTTCACCTTGCTGCTGCCGGATCTGCCGGACGGCATGGGATCCGCCGATGTCATCACCTACCTGGCCAGATATACCGGGCTGGAACCGGTGGCCCTCGGCGCCGGGCAGTAACAGCACCCGGTAACGGGCAGCGTCGACCGTGGACCCGAGATGATCGAGTTCCCCGACAGCCTGAAATGGGTCGGCTGGCTCGTCGGCATCGATCCGCCGGACGGCAACGAGGATCTGATGTTCGACATCGGCCGTGCCTGGAACGAAGCCGCGAAACAGCTTCAGGCACAAGTCGATCCGATCGCCGCCGCGAAATCCGCCGCGACCTCGGCCTATCCGGCCGGTGAGGGCGCGGACACCATCGCGCAGATGTTCGCCGAACTGCTCCAGGGCGACACCTCGCTGGCCACGCTCGCCAAGGCCTTCGACGAGATCGGCAATGCCGCTTTCGATTTCGGCACGAACATCCAGGAGGCGAAATGGATGATCATCGCGTCGTACATCCTGCTCGCCATCGAGATCGCCTGGGCCTGGATGTTCCCGCCGACCGCACCGGCGGTGGAGGCCGCGGCCGTGGCGGGCACCCGATCCGGCCTGCGCTGGCTCGAGGACGTGACGATCGACAAGATCGCGCAACTGGTCCTGAAGTTGCTGGGCCGCAGCGCGAATCAGCCGTGGACCAAGCTGGTCGTGAAGAACCTCGCCACCTACGCGGTCAAGGGCGCGGTGTCCGGCATCCAGGCGGTGCTCGTGGACGTCATCGTGCAGGGCGCGCAGATGGCCAACGGCACCCGCCGGCACATGGACGGCAACGAGGTGCTGGTGTCGTTCGGCGCCTCCTACCTCGGCGGCATGATGGGCCGCGCCGCGGGACACTGGGGCGCGATCGGGTTCGATGCCTCGATCGGCCGCTTCACCAACAACTTCGGGCGGGTCAGCGGCGCGTTCCGGGGCGTGATGGTCGGTGCGTTCGCCGGTGAGGTGAGCGTGATCGGCGGCGCGATCGGGTCGGCGCTGAACAGCGGCGACTGGCAGGGCGCGTTCAGCCCGGAAAGTCTGCGGGTGGGCGCGATCGGCGGCGCCTTCCGCGCCATCGGCCCCGGCATCGTCCGCGGCGGCGTCAGTCTCGCCCGGGTGCCGAGAACCTCTGCGGAGCACGGCTTCCGGCGGCACTTCCAGGTCGACGCCGAGGGCAACATCTACACCCGGGCGACCGAGGTGGAGGGCGCCGTCGGCGTGACGAACAACGCCGGGCTCGTGCGCCCCAATCCCGTGGCCCGGCCGGCGGTCAACGGCGCGCCCACCCCCGAGCAGCGCCGGCAGACGGCCGCGTTCGACCGCCAGGACGCCGCCGCACTGCGAAACCACGAGGCGCAGGTGCGCGCCGTACAACCGCTGCTCCGGGCCCAGCCGGACCCCGCCGTCGCGAATCCGCCTCGCGCTCAGGCCCTCGGCGATCCGGCGGGCCTGGCCACCGCGAACCGGCAGCCCGCCTGGGGGATGCGAATGGGCGGGCGCGCAAGAGATTTCGAGAACGAGGCGATCGCGACGCAGCGCACCGCCGACGCGGCACAGGTCCGGGCCGACACAGCGCAGCAGCGGGCCGACGGCCAACAGGCCCGTGCGACCGGCGCCCAGGCCGGCGTGACCCGCGCCCGCGCGGATCTGGTTCGCAGCCAGCGGCAGGCGCAGCAACTCCAGAATCAGTTGCAGACCGAACGGGCGCGACCGGCCCCCGACCCCAACCGGGTCGCCGACCTGCAACGGCGTTATCAGGCCGCGCAGAATGTGCAGGCCCGGGAGATGCAGAATCTCACCAACGCCCAGCGCAACGTCACCAACCTGCAAAGGCAGGCGGATCACGAACAGGTTCGCGCCGACGGCGTGCAGCGGCAGGCCGACGCCGCGCAGCGAGCCGCCGACCGGGCGCGGATCGTCCGGATCAATCGCGACACGGTCAACACCAGAGCGGATGCCGAGCGCACCAAGGTCTCCGCGCCCGGCGCCGACGAGGACACCTGGTGGAAGCGCGGGCTCATGGGCAGCGAACGCCTCGGCAAGCGTTACGGCGCGGGCGGCCCCGACGCGGACCGCTACATGACCAAGGGCACCGAGGTCCGCAGCAAGACCCGCCCGAAGCTGGAGAAGTACGTCTTCCCGATGATCGAGGAGTACCACGCGCCCGAAGCGCCACCCGAATCCGCCTGGGGGACAGTGGACTCGGGCACCGGAACGGGTTCGGGCGGGACCTCCGATTCCGGTTCGGGCACCGGCACGGGCGGCGGCCCGGATTCCGGATCCGGCAGCGGTGGTGGTTCAGGTTCCGGCGCGAGCACCGGTTCGGGCGCCGGCTCCGGCTCGGGCCACGATTCCGGTTCGGGTTCCGGTGCCGGTTCGGGCTCGGGCCACGATTCCGGTTCGGGTTCCGGTGCCGGTTCGGGCTCGGGCCACGATTCCGGTTCGGGTTCCGGTGCCGGTTCGGGTTCCGGCCTCGGCTCGGGCTACGGTTCCGATTCGGGTTCCGGTGCGGGCAGCAGTTCCGGCGCGGGTTCGGATGCGGGTTCCGGTTCGGGTTCCGGCACCGGGCACGGTTCGGGCCTCGGCCACGACTCCGGTTCCGGCTCGGGCGGTTTCGGTCACAGCTCCCATACCGGTTCGGGCTCAGGCGGATTCGGCCACGGCTCTCATACCGGTTCGGGCTCAGGCGGTTTCGGCCACGGCTCTCATACCGGTTCGGGTGGCGAAGGG
The DNA here is from genome assembly GCF_009604425.1 of Nocardia aurantia. Lineage (GTDB taxonomy): Bacteria > Actinomycetota > Actinomycetes > Mycobacteriales > Mycobacteriaceae > Nocardia > Nocardia aurantia. The sequence continues at coordinate 624,410 of NZ_WEGI01000001.1, forward strand.
CCCGGCCGAGCCGGACCGGGATCCGGCGGCGTCGAAGGCCCGGGCCGCGCGGGTCCGGGCGCCGGTGGAGGTCCCGGTCCGGGTGGCGGTGGCCCCGGCGGTGGCCCTGGTGGTGGTGGCTCGGGGCCCGGCGGTGGTGGCCCTGGTGGCGGTGGCCCCGGTGGCCCGGGTGGCCCCGGTGGCCCCGGTGGCCCGGGTGGTGGCGGTGGCCCCGGTGGCCCCGGTGGTGGTCCCGGCCGCGCCGGCCCTGGGGGCGGTCCGGGCGGTGGCTCTAATCCTGTTGGAGGCCCGGGCGGTTCGGGTGCCGGCGACCAGAGCCCGGGCACCGGCCCTGCTTCAGGCGACGGACACGGTCATGGTCACGGGTCGGGCTCAGGCGTCGGTTCGGGATCCGGCTCGGATTCCGGAAGCGGAAGCGACGGGCAGGGCGACAGCGATCAGCCGGACGATTGTGACGACCAGGGCGGTAGCGGTCCGGACGATTGTGATGACCAGGACAGTGGCGGTCCCAACGATTGTGATGACCAGGACAGCGGCGGTCCCGACGATTGTGATGATCAGGGCGGTAGCGGTCCGGACGATTGTGGCGATCCGGGCGGTAGCGGTTCGAACGGCGGAGAGGACTCCAGGGATCCCGATCATCCCGACGATGACGACGGCAGCCTGGACGACGGCAGACACGGCGACGACGGTCACCGTCACCATCGCGGCCATCACCACGCCGACAGCAGCCACCACGACGACGGCCATCACCACGCCGACAGCAGCCATCTCCACGGCGGTGGCCATCACCACGGCGACGGCGGCCATCACCAACTCGACGACGACCGCAGCCGTCACCACGGCAGTGGCAACAGCCGAGGTGACGGCAGCGGCAGCACCGCCGGCGATGTCCCGAGCGACACCCGTGGATACCACGGCGGTGCCGGCGGGGGATCCGGCGAAGGTCACGGCTCGACACACGATGGTGGTTCCGACCCGAATCCACCTGCCGGCTCGGGTAGCGGCAACGAGGGTCGAGATGCCGGCGGCCCGGGAGATTGTGGTGGCGAGCACAATCAGGGCTCGGGCAACCTCGGATCCGGCCCCGGCGGTCGAACCGGGCCCGTTATTCCTGGCCGCGATAGCGGCGAGTCTGAAAGTTCCAGCAGTACATCGGGTTTCGATGACGGCGGCCGTTCGGGCAACCGGGCCGGTACACCCGCAGACGGCGACAATCCCGATATCCTGTTCGACCCTGGGAATCTGATGCTCTGACCCGTCGGTCGTGAACCGGTGACCGGTGACAGACGGCCCGGCTGTCAGCCGCGAACCGGCGCCCGGAAGCCCAGGTGATCGGACCCGCCGATTGAGAACCCGGCTATCGGACCCGTCGGCTGGGAGGCGGTTTTCGGTCCGCTCATTGGGAGGCGGTTCCTGGATCGTCGGGTGTGAGGCGGTTTTCGGCTGGTTGGGAGGGGGTTCCCCGGACTGCCGGGTGGGAAGTGGCTCTCGGACCGCCGGTTCGAAGCGACGATCGGATCCCCACCGGCCGCGCGGAGATGCCTCGCGGACCGAGAAGCGCTGTCCCACCGAATGTTAAGACGCTGTTTCGTCCTGCGCCACCGGTGCCTTCGGACCGGGTTCGACGCGCGTGCGACCGTGACCCGGTAGCCGAGTGAAGAGGGGACCATGGCGCAGGAAATCATCATTCAGCCGGAGGAACTGCGCACGGCCGCAACGGAGATGGAGGCTGCGGCGACCGCCGTGCACGCGGCCGTCACCACCCTCTACGAGACGCTCACCAGGCTCGGTGACCCGATCAGCGTCACCGAGACCACCGCTGACGGTGTCCGGACCGGGACCGTGTCGGCCAACGCGAGTTCGAATCCGCCGTGGGGCCATGATTCCTACGCCAAGAAGTTCGCCAACGGCGACCAGGGTTACACCAAGGCCAGCGTGAATCTGCTCCAGGGCGGCTACGACATGGCCGCTACCCTGGCCGAATTCGCCAAGGGGATGCACCAGGCGGCCGAGGGCAGCAGTGACACCGAGGATGTCTCCACCAGTGCATTCAGCGGCGAATGAACCTGTTTCGCGTTCTCGGATGACCTGCTTCGCGTACTCGAGCCCGCGGTGATCCGAGCGTAGGGCAATGGGCCGGGACGTGGGACCGGGCGACCGGTCGGCGTCGGAATCGACCGGCCGGCAACGGTTCACAGTGGCGGTAGGTGGCTGATCTGGATCAGTTCCCGGCCCCGGCTGCGGGACACCAGCATGCCGCGGCCGGGTGGGTAGATCGCGGGGCGTACGTCGCCGAGCAGGACGCCCTCGTCCTTGGGCGTGCTCATCAGGATGCCGTCGACCGACATGTCCTTCATCGGCCCGAGCACGTTGTCGTAGAGCGCGCGGCTCGCGCCACCGGCGCGGCGGGCGATGATGAGGTGCAGGCCGATGTCGCGGGCCTGCGGCAGCAGTTCGATCAGCGGTACCAGCGGGTTGTTGGACGACACCATGTCGTAGTCGTCGACGATGACGTACACCTCGGGCCCGGTCCACCAACTGCGTTCGCGCAGCTGCGCGGGGGTGATGTCGGCGCCGGGGATGCGCTGCCCGACGAATCCGGCCACCTCCTTGATGGTGCCGATCGAGGTCTGCGACGAGGTCGAGTACCCGGCCAGATGTTTGCCCTCGATCGCGCCGAGCATGGTGCGCCGGTAGTCGATGAGGATGATGCGGGCCTGACTGGCATCGGAGTTCTCCACGATGCCCATCGCGATGTTGCGCAGCAGCGTGGTCTTGCCGGAGCCGACGTCGGCGAAGACCATCAGGTGCGGTTGTTCCTCGAAATCCAGGACCATGGGCTGCAATTCGGATTCGCCGAGGCCGATCAGCACGCGCCGGTGGTCGAGGACCGTGTTCTGTTCGCGCGCCGTCGCGAGCACCCGCTCGCGGGGCAGCTCCAGCGGCAGCATGCGCACCGGGGGGGCCTTCCGGTCGCCGTACATCGCGGCCATCCCGGCCTTGGCGGCGGCGACTCCCTCGGACAGGGTGGACGGGTCGACCGACGAGTCCAGTCGCGGCAATCCCAGCAGCATGTGCAGTTTCTCGCGGGTGATACCGCGGCCGGGCCGGTTCATCGGCACGTTGACGGCGGTGCGGCGGTCCATCTCGGAATCGGACGGATCACCGAGCCGCAACTCGATGCGGGTACCCACCTGATCCTTGATGGCGGCGCGGATCTCACCCCAGCGGTTGGCGCCGAACATCACGTGGATGCCGTAGGACAGGCCACGGGCGACCAACTGCTGGACCGCGCCCTCCAGCGCCTCGTAGTCCTCGCGGAAGCCCATCCAGCCGTCGATCACCAGGAACACGTCGCCGAACAGGTCCTCCGACAACGGATCCGCGGCCCGCTCGGCCGCCGGCTTCGTGGCGAGGTCGGCCTTGAGCCGGCGGAAGTCGCGCATGTTCTCGATGCCCAGCCGCAGGAACCGGGCCTCGCGCTGGCGCAGCAGCGCGGACAGTTCGGCGATGGTGCGGCGCACCCGGTCGATCTCGAGCCGGCTGGCCGCCGAACCCACATGCGGCAGATCGCCCATCGAGGCCAGGGTGCCGCCGCCGAAGTCGAGGCAGTAGAACTGGGCCTGCTCGGGGGTGTGGGTGGCCGCGGCGGCCATGATGATGGTGCGCAGCGTGGTGGACTTGCCCGACTGCGGGCCGCCGACCACCGCGACGTGCCCCTGCGCGCCGGACAGGTCGATGGTGAGCACGTCGCGCTTCTGCTCGTAGGGCTTGTCGATGATGCCGATCGGCATCCACAGCTTGCCGTGCCGGTTGCCCGGTGCGCGCCAATCCGGTTCCGGCAGCAGCATATCCACGGTCGGCGAGACGTCCAGCGGCGGCAGCCACACCTCGTGCGCGGGCCGCCCGTGCCCGGTGAGCCGCTCGACGACCACCTGCAGCAGCGTGCGTTCCACGCCGCCGGCGACCGGCGGCGGATCCGCGAGCAGCGCGTTCAGATCCGGCAGCGCCACCTCGACCGGTTCGGCCGGCTTCTCGGGAACCGTGGCGGCGACGGTCGCGGCGGTGAACACCTCGACCGTGCCGGACGCGGCCGTCACCGCGCCGCCGCCGCCGGAGGTGCTGGTGACCGGCGGCGTGTACGGGCCGGAGACGTAACTGGCGTTGAACCGCAACGGTTCCGCCGCATCGCTTTTCAGGTAGCCGGCGCCGGGCTGGCTGGGCAGGTGGTAGGCGTCGGTGATGCCGAGTACCTGCCGGGATTCGCTGGCGGAGAAAGTCCGCAGGCCGATCCGGTAGGACAGGTGGGAGTCCAGGCCGCGCAGCCGGTTCTCCTCCAGTCGCTGCGAGGCGAGCAGCAGGTGCACCCGCAGCGAGCGGCCGAGGCGGCCGATCATCACGAACAGGTCCGCGAAATCCGGTTTCTGCGAGAGCAGTTCGGAGAATTCGTCGACGATGACGAACAGCGCCGGCAGCGGATCGAGCTGGGCGCCGTTGGCACGGGCCTTCTCGTATTCGGTGACGTTCGCGAAATTGCCCGCGGCGCGCAGCAATTCCTGGCGGCGGTTCATCTCGCCGGCCAGGGCGTCGCGCATGCGGTCCACCATCGAGAGTTCTTCCTCGAGGTTGGTGATGACCGCGGCGACGTGCGGCAGCGGGTCCAGGCCGAGGAAGGTCGCGCCACCCTTGAAGTCGACCAGCACCAGGTTGAGCAGGTCGGGGGAGTGTGTGGTGACCATCGACAGCACCAGCGTGCGCAGGAACTCCGATTTACCGGAACCGGTTGCGCCGATACACAATCCGTGCGGGCCCATGCCGTTCTCGGCGGATTCCTTGATGTCGATCTCGACCGGGGTGCCGTCGGGGGTGATGCCGATCGGCACCCGCAACCGTTCCCGGGTCGAGCGCGGCCGCCACACCACATCCGGATCGATGGCCGTCGCGTCCGGGATCCGCAGCAACGACATCAGGCCCGGATTGGCGACGGTCTCGTCACCGAGGTTCACGATCTGCGCGGCGGAGGCGATCCGGTAGCGGGACATGCCGCGCGCGAAGGTCGCCGCCTCGGCCGGGCTGACCCGGTCGGGCCCGGCGAACTTCTCCACCGTGCCGCCGGTGCGCGCGCCGATGATGCTCTCCTCCACCACCAGTTGCAGGCCGCGGCGCACCGCGAGGCCGGTCTGCGGCGCGGTCAGGTCGAGGACGGTCACCGAATCCAGCCCGGCGTCGCTGACGGTGCGCTCGGCGCCGTTGACGTAGCCGTCGTCGATGACCACCACCAGGTGCAGCCGTCCGGGGGTCGGCGGCGCGTTGCGCAGGAACCGGCCGCGCTCCTGCAGATCCTCGGTGAGCGCGGTCTCCAGTTCCGACAGCGACTCGTAGACCATCCGGCTGCTGCCGATGCCGTCCTTGTCCCGCGGATGTTGCAGGTGCGGAAGCCATTTTGTCCACGCCCAGTCCTCGGAGTCGGGTTCGGCGGTGACGATCGCGAACACCATGTTGTCCGGGCCGTGGAAGATGGCCAGTTCCAACATCATCGAGCGGATCAGCGCGCGGCTGTGCACCCGCGGGCCCTCGATGTTGATGGCGGGGAAGGCGCGCAACGAGATCGCGGTGGGCAGGCCGTGCACGACGGAATGCGTCCGGACGAACCGGCGCAGTGCCACCGTCGACACCGGCTCCAGATCCTCCAGCGGACCGGTCTCCGGCCGCGCCAGCTTGGTGGCCAGCCGATGACTGCCGATCCCGATTCGCACATGCCCGAAATCGGGGTCGCCCGGCCGGCGCTCCCACATCCGCCGGGTGCCGATGAGGGCCTGCAGGTCGACCGGGTGCGGATGACTCCACGCCAGGGCCAGTCGCTGGGCCTGACCGGTGTGCCGGACATCCTTGCGCACCTGGTCCAGGTAGCGGAAGTAGTCCTTGCGTTCCTCGTTGAGCTCCGCCGGCCGTTTGCCGTTGCCGCCGCTGCGGCCCGCGAACATGCCGACCATAGACATCAGCATCATCATCGGGAACATCATGGTCAGCGGATTGCTCAGCATGGTCCGGCCGCCCATGGTGAACATCAGGCCCATCATGCCGACCGTGCCGACGATCATCACCAGCGGCATCAGCCGCTGCCACAACGGATTCGGGATCGGCGCGGTGATCTCCGGCGGCGCGTTGAGGATCACCTCGCCACCGGGCGAGCGGGGTGGCGCGATCCGGGCCAGCCGGACGAAACCCAGGGTACTCATGGCTATTCCTCGGTCGGGGTGCGGTCGGCGCGGGTCACAGGTCGTCGTCGCCGGGCAGGACGAGCGGGCGGCGGTGTTCGCGGCGGAACGGGATGGACACCGCCATCACGACGGCCAGCAGCGCCAGACAGATCAGCGCGCCGCCGACGCCGATCCGCAGCGGCCACGGATCCACCCGCGGCGGTGGCAGCGGCGCCGGAATGGCCCGGCCCGCCCCGGCCGCGCGGACGTCGCCGGGCGCGGGCAGGACCGCGGACAGTGCGGCCACCGGATCGATCAGCCCGGCGCCGATGCGGTCGTCGCGGCCGGGTCCCGGCCCGTGTGCGGTGCGCACAATCCGGTCCATGACCTGCGGCGCGGTCAGCGCGGGAAATCGGGAACGCACCAGAGCGGCCACCCCGGCGACGAACGCGCTGGAGAAGCTGGTGCCGTCGACCGGCGCCACCGGCCCGTCGGTCTGCGGGGTGCCGTTGACCAGGCCGGTGCCGCCGGGGGAGCTGTCCAGCGACATCAGGTTGCTGCCCGGCGCGGCCACCGAGACCCACGGCCCGTACAGGGTGTACGGCGAAGGCGCCCCGTCGAGTTCGACCGAGCCGACCGACAGCACGTACGGCGCGAACCAGGCCGGGGTCGCGATGGTCTTGACCGTATCCCAGCCGGCGGTGCCGTTCTGCGCCTTGCACGCGCCCTGGCTCTCCAGGTTGCCGGCCGCGGCGACCACCACCACGTCGTGGTCGTAGGCGTACTTCAGGGCGGCGCCGAGGGCGCCGTCGGCGGGGTTGTCGCCCGCGGAGGTGCAGGACACCTCGGAGATGTTGATGACGGTGGCGCGCATGTCGACCGCGTGCACGATCGCGAAGGCGAGGGTGGTCACCGTACCGTAGCCGCCGGCCGACATCCGGCCCTGCTTGTCGGCGCTGGAGGTGCCCTTGACCTCGTAGGCGAGGCTGGTCTGGCGGATGCTCAGGACGGCCGCGTCGGGGGCGACGCCGGAGAATCGGTCCTCGGGCGCGGGATGTCCCGCGATCAGGCCGGCCACCAGGGTGCCGTGGCCGTCGCAGTCGGTGGTGCCGTCCGAGTCCGACACGTAGTCGCCGCCGGGGACGAGCGACAGCCGGGGATGGTTGTTCACGCCGGTATCGATGACGGCCACCAATTGCCCTGCGCCCCGGCTGAATTGCCACGCCTGTTGCAGGCCCAGCGCCTTCTGCACGGGTGGCTCGGTGACCGGGGCGTTGCCGGTCCAGACCGGATGCGAGCAGACCAGGTGCTGCTGGCTGGGTTCCGGCGGCCGCACCGGCGCGCCGAGCACCAGCGCGTTCGGGTCGACCCCGGGCGGCCCCACCGCCTGCGCGCCGGGCATCGGCCCGCAGATCAGCAGCGCGACCACGCCCAGGGCGCACCCACCGCGCACGGCTGCGCCGGCGCGCTGGAAACGTGGTGCGCGACTACGCATTGCGGGCCATGCCGTAGATGTCGAGCACCCAGAAGGCCAGCGGTCCGATCACGCAGATGAAGAAGTATTCGAGGATCTCGCCGAACCGCTGCACCACCGGTGAGACCTCGACCCGCGGGCCGACCACCCCGAGCAGCACCGCGCCGGCCGAGAACACCAGCAGCGCACCGGCGGCGGGCAGCGCCAGCCCGTGCTGCCGCAGCCCGAGCAGGATCGGCAGGGCGACCAGGATCGCGCACCCACCCACCACCAGCGCCCCGGCCTGGGCCATGTCCGCGAACGCGCGGGCCCGCCGGGCCAGCACCAGGCCGGTGGCGACCGCCAGAGCCGCTCCCTGCCAGCGATGTTCGGGCGTGGCCGCCGTGAGAAGCGCACCGGTCACGACGGCCAGCACGATGCCGATCACCATGCCGGACTGGTATTCGTTGGCCAGTTTGGAGCGCAGGCCCAGCCCCGCCGCGGACGGGATCGCCGTCGCGCCGATCGCGCCGATGCCCTCGATGGTGGGCCGCTGTTCGTGGTCGCGCGGGTCGATGGCGCCACCGGCGGTCGGCACCGGGGGCACCGGCAGCCGGGCCGTCGCGACGGCCACCCGCGGCGCGAGCGTGATGCCCAGCAGGCCGCAGATCACCGCCACCGCACCGACTTTCGGGGCGTCGACGTGCCAGACGGCCATGACCCCGGACCCGGCGGTGCCGAACACGGCCGCCGTGATCAGCGTCGCGAACATCGCCGTCCCGGTGTTCACCAGGCGCAGCACCGGCACCGTCAGCAGCAGGGTAGCGGCGCAGCCGAGCAGGACGTGCGGGGTGCCGAGATCGCCGGGGACCATCAGCGCGGCCCCGGTTCCGGTGAGGATGAGACCGCACAGCGAAAGCGCGGTGGCCGTGCGGGTGTCGGCGTACATGCGCGCGGCGAGCGTGGCGGCCACCAGGGTCAGCAGGCCGGCGCCGAGACCCGTGGCGCCGGCCGCGATACCCCAGCCGTGCACGGTCGCCACGACCAGCAGCAGGGCCACGCCGAGGCTGCCCGCGATCGCGGCGCCCAGTCCGGTGCGCCCGGCGGCGTCGGAACTCCAACCGTGGAAGGAACTTTCGGTGAGTCGCGCGACCGCGTCGATCACGTCGTCGAACAACGCGGGCGCCTCGACCGTGTCGATCGTGCGCAGCACCAGCAGTTCGCCGTCGAAAACCTCTGCCTCGGTCAGTGATCGGTGCGGTTCGATCGGTTCGTGGCCCAGCCGGGACAATGTCCAGTGCTGTGCCTGCAGCGGGCCGCCGCTCTCGTCGTGTTCGGACAGATCCGGATTTCGGGATGCGATGATCTCCACGACATCCGGGATGAAATTGGCGATCGGTATCGCGGCCGGCAATGCCATGTCGACCTGTGTGTTGCCGCCGATAATCGAAACCCGGCACAGCTGTGGCTCGATAGCCGTTGACTCGATCACTGGACGTACTCCCGATGTCATGCCGGTCGTGCGTTCTGCAAGCTATCAGATGCCCCGGCGCCGTGCCGGACGGAACCCGGCCCGCGTGCACCGGAATCCAACCGTGCTGGGCACATTCGCCTCCGGCGTGGCAAAATTCATGTGCCGGGTTCACTTTTCACCTTAACCATAGGTGAACTGTGGGTGCCGGCCGGAGATTTCGGTTCACCTTCAGGGAGAGTTTCGAGTATGTCCGCCATTCGGCAAGCGCAACAGGTATTCGATGCGGGCGTGCTGTCCCTGGGTCTGATGGTCGACGGCCAGCAGGCCGCGAAGGATCTGGAGTACGCCAAGATAGCGTTCCGGCGGGCGACCGAAGTCGACCCCACGATGTGCGACGCGTGGCTCGGCCGGGCGGCCGCGGGCGATGTCACTCGTGAGGTCCTGGCCCAGCTGTACCGCACCTCGGCCACCGCGCTGCTGCGCGAGCAGCGCCGCATCGGGCTGGCGCCACGACAGCTGGTGGGCCGCTTCCAGATCGGTCAGTACATCGAATATCCGATCGCCAGCCTGGCCGAGATCTGGCTCGCCTGGGCCATGCAGCTGATCAACGATCAGGAGTACGACGAGGCCGAGAAGGTGCTCGACGAGCTGGCCGAGCGCCGCCGCGCCATGACCGACGATCCCGACCGCGCCATCGACGACCGGGTGTGCGCCTACACCCGCGCGGTGCTGCACTTCAACACCCAGCGCTGGCCGGACGTGATGTCGGTGCTGGCCGGTTCGGCGGAATGGCCCGACACCTATCTGGCGTCCGGCGCGCACATCATGGTCGGCACCGCGTGCGCGCACCTCGGGCTGTTCGGTGAGGCGATCCGGCGGCTGGACCTGGCCCAGAACGGACCGATCCCGGCCGCCCGCACCGCCGCCATGTACTGCCGCGGCCTGTGCCTGCGCGAACTGGGCAACGAGGACGAGGCGCGGGCCATGTTCGAGAAGGTCTACACGCAGGTCCCCAATTTCGAGTCGAACGCGCAGGCCATGCGCGATCCCAAGTTCCGGATCGTCGTGACCACCCGGGAGAACATCGAATCCCGCACCGACCGTTGGGATCCGGCCTCGGCGCCCTCGCTGGAGGAGGTCGCCGAGCAGGAGCATCAGGACAAGGCGGAGGCGATCCTGGCGGCCGCCCGCGCCGAACTGGATCAGCAGATCGGTCTGGGCGCGGTCAAGGTGCAGGTCGCCAAGTTGCAGTCGTCCGCGACGCTGGCGAAGATCCGCGCCGAGAAGGGGCTGTCCAGCATGCCGCGCGGTCAGCACCTGGCCTTCACCGGCCCGCCCGGCACCGGTAAGACCACGATCGCCCGCGTGGTCGCGAAGATCTACTGCGGACTCGGACTTCTCAAGACCGACAAGGTGATCGAGACCAAGCGCTCCGATTTCGTCGGCCAGCACCTCGGTTCCACCGCGATCAAGTCCAATGCCCTCATCGACTCGGCCATGGACGGCGTGCTGTTCGTGGACGAGGCGTATACCCTTATCCAGCAAGGACTTTCCGGCGGCGACGCGTTCGGCCGCGAGGCCGTCGACACCCTGCTGGCCCGGATGGAGAACGACCGCGACCGGCTGATCGTCATCATCGCCGGCTACGACGGCGAGATCGACCGCTTCCTGGCCGCCAACGACGGTCTGGCGTCCCGCTTCGCCAAGCGGGTGAAGTTCGACTCCTACACCCCGGACGAACTGTGCGACATCGGCCGGCTGATCGCGAAGAACCGCGATTCCACCGTCTCCGAGGACGCGATCGATCTGCTCCGCCACGCCTGCCAGGAACTGTTCGACGCCGAGCGGGTGGACCAGAGCGGCCTGCCGCGGCGCGGTATCGACATCGCGGGCAACGGCCGCTTCATCCGCAACGTGATCGAGAACGCCGAGGAGGAGCGGGAATACCGCCTCGCCAGCGACGACAGCCTCGATCTGCGGAACCTCGACGATGATGTCCTGATGCGGATCGAAGCCGCCGACATGGCCAAATCGCTGGAGAACCTGCTCAGTACTCTGGGATGACCGGGCCTCCGACCGGAGCGGGGAACAGGAACGGCTCGCCGAAGACGTGCAGCCACAGGCGCTCACAGAAGTAGCCGTGGGCGTCGGCGCCGATCGCGGCCTGGCGCATCCGGACCAGCGCCCGCTGCGGCAGCTTGGCGATCAGTGGGTTGCGGACCGCGAAAATGGCGCCGTAGCAATGTCTTCCGATCAGGTGCTTGGCGCACTCGTCGGCGAGGTCGGGCAGTTCGCACATGCTCAGGAAGTGCGCCATCATGTTGACGCCCTCGGGCAGGCGGTGCAGCAGGCGGTAGGTCCGGCCGATCCGCTCCGAGCCGGGATCGACCCATTCCAGCGTGGTCCAGGTGCACAGCGAGTACAGCTCCTCGCGCACCCGCAGACCCGGTACCTGGGACCGCTCCGGGGTCAGCAGGGTGCTCGGCGGATGCCCGATGTGTTCCTTCCAGGCCCAGCTCAGCCCCTGCACATCGGACCAGGTGTCGGCCCGGTCCAGCAGGGCCAGGAAATCCGGGCTGTGCTCGAACGGGTCGCCCTGCGCGAAGACGGTGTATTCGCCTGCGCCCGGCCCGTATTCGAGCATGTGGGTGAGGTAGGTGTCGGATTCCCGGCCGGCGTTGCGCAGCGGGAGGTACGTGGTCGCGCGCTCCAGGATCTCCATCGGCAGGTCCGGGCCGCCCTTGTTGTAGATGTGCAGGCGGAAGTTCTCGGGCACCCGCAGTACCCAGTCCAGCGGCTCGTTGTAACGAGCGATCACCAGATCGTGCGTGCCGGCGTTGTCGGTCATGGATTCTCTCCCTACATCGTGTAGAAGCCGTCGTCCCAGAGGGTCTGCAGCCTGCGGAAGTAGTAGTCGTACTGCGGCGCGATCGCCTCGGTGGAGAACTTCGACACCGCGTAATCGCGAATTCCCTGGTAGTCCAGCTTGTCCACCGATTCGGCGGCGTCGGTGAACTCGCGCAGCGTGCGGCATCGGAAGCCCTGGACGCCCTGCTGCACGGTCTCGCTGTAGGCGCCCCAGTCGGTGGTGATCACCGGTGTGCCGCACAGCATCGCCTCGACGTGCACGCCGCCGAACGGTTCCAGATACAGCGAGGGCGCGAAAACCGCACGGGCGCGGCTCATCAGCTCGCCGCGGCGCGCGACGTCCACGATGCCGACGTGTTCGCCGTAGGTCGGCGGCCGGCCGGCGCCCGCGAGCAGCAGGCGCGCACCGATCCGCCGGCACGCGTCGACGGCGATCTGGACACCCTTGGCCTCGATCAGCCGGCCGACGAACAGGAAGTAGTCGTCCTTCTCGGCGGAGAACGGAAAGTCGGCCACCTCGAAGTAGTTCGGGATCACCGCGTCGTAGAACTGGCCGCGATCGGACATGATCTTGGCCACGGTGCTGCGCGCGCCGTGCACCGCGTGCATCCAGGCGTAGCTCTCGAACACCCGGTACTTGGCGAACACCCCGCTGTAGCCGACGCCGAATTCGACGGTCTGCATCTCGGGGAACGCGTCGGCGATCGGCTTCTGCCCGGAACCGCCTATCACGCAAAGGAAGTCGCGCGGCTGCCGGCGCTTGCCGATTTCGGCGATCATCCGGGCGTTGGTGTGGATCCAGTGCCGGTCAGCGGGATTCCAGGAGAACCAGTCGAAGCCGTCGGCGAGGGTCTTCTCCCCGAACCAGTCCAGCTGATCCGCCTTCGTGAAGACGGTGACCAACTCGGTGCAGGCGGCCTCGTTCTCGTCCCCGGCGTACAGGTACACCTCGTGGCCGAGGCCCGTCATCATGTCGCAGAATTTGCGCACCTTCTGCGTGTACGCGCACGGCGTGTAGTACTTGGTGGTCTGCGTATACGGCAGCGCGGCTACGTGGAATCTCATCCGATCACTCAGGGTTGACGGGTCAGGGGGACAAGCGGCTCACGGGTTCCCGGTCGCGCCGCCGGGGGGTGAATCCTGGCTCGGACCACCGGTGTTCGGCGGCGGTCCGGAAGGTGGTGCGGTTCCGGGTGCGGGCGGTGCGTTTCCCGGACCCGGCGGGCCGCCCGGTCCGGGTGCGGCAGCCGCCGGCGGCGCGGCGGGTGCGGCCGCGGCGGGCGCCGCCGGTCGCGGCCCCGCCGGGTCGGCCGGGGCGTCCGCCCGGCCGGAACCGAGGGTGTCGTGGGCGACCAGGGCGGCCTGCCGGTCCAGCATCGGCCCGGCGGGCAACTGGTTCAGGATCTGCCAGGGCGCGAGTTTCGGCTGGGACAGGCCCAGCACTCCCGCGGTGTTGGCGTCGGGAATGCCGAAACGCACCCCGGTGTCGGTGACGTAGAACATCGTGTCGCGCCGCGTGCTGTCCGGCTCGATCCCGATCACCTGCACGAATTCGCCTGTAGCGGGCGGGATGTAGGCGGCGTCGGCGCGCTGCCCGTTCCCGCCGTCGACCAGCGTGACCGCGTGCGTGCCCTCGGCCAGCGGCACCTGCTTGCCGACCAGCAGCCCCAGCCGGGCGACCGGATCACGCCGCCCGCGGGCCCAGGTGACACAGGCCACGGGCTGGTCGTCGGCGGTCACGACGTGCGGCTGCTCGGTCGGGAACTGGTCCAGCGGAACGGAATTCAATACCGGGACGCCGCTGAGCGCGTCCGGCGGCACCGACGCGATCTCGGTCAGCCCCATCGAGCTCACCGAGCGCATGACCTCCGCGGCGAACGGCGACAGTTTCTGCACGCCGTTGGGGAGCACGAGGTACAGCTTGCTGGCGTTGAAGCTGTCCACCCGGATCACCGAGCCGACCATGAGCTTTCCCCAGCGCACCATGCCCTGGGTGCCGGGACCCGGGAGCGCCGGCACGGCCAGATCCGGCACCGCGACGGTCGCGTTCAGCACGCCGTCACCGACCGGCCGCGCGCGCATGCCACGCACGCCCAGCGCCTCCACGATCGCGGTGTTGCCCATGTCCACCCGCGCGTGCTTGCCCTCGTAGATCAGGTAGTTCACGCCGTTGCGGGTCACCAGCAACGCCTCGTCGGGCGCGGCCGCGCGCACCGCGGGCCCGAGCCGCGGCGGCCCGGCCACGACCGTGGTCTTCAGGCCGCCGGAGACGTCGTCACAGAGCGTCCAGGCGGACAGATCGTGGTCGGCGGTGCCGGGCAGCGCCGCGGGCACGCCCGGGACGCCCAGCAGCGGCCCGCGCGGCATGGCGGCCAGCTTCGAGTCCTTGACCGAGGTCGGCGATTCGGCGCTACCGGTGATCAACCGTGCCGACGCGAGATTCAGTACGGGGTGCAGGGTTTGGTCGACGACGGCGTAGAGCGCGCCGGACTCGGACCCCATCACGATCTTCGACTGCCCGACCTGTCCCTGCGGCCGGATGAACGACAGGATCGCGCAACCGGCCGTGAACAGTACGGCGAGCACGAGACCCGTTATCAGGGAACGGTATTGGATCCGCATCGGGTCGTGCAGCATCCGCACGTCGCGCCGCACCATCGCATGTTCGAAGCGCTGCAATAAGAATCGATAACCATTGACCTGCGCTCGGGTGGTCAACTGTGCCGGCACTGCAAACTCCTCCACCGAACCCAAGACACACAAATGTGGCAGCTGTGTGAGAGGCTACCGTAATGCGGGAGTGAGTGCCGATGGGAGATATACCGAATGGTTGACCAGTTGACATCCGGTGATCGCAGTGTTTTTCATCGGCTGCCGCTGTCCGTGCTGCTGCCCGCCGCCGCGGCGGGAACTACGGTGGGCACCATCATGATTGCCGCGCATGTCATGCTCCCGGCGGCGATCGCGACCGGCGTCGCGGTGATGCTGCTCGGAACGGTCCGTTTCCGCGGGAGAAATATCTGGCGAATTGTGGGAATGCGCTGCGCACTGCGGTGGCGGAAAATGCGCGGGAATGCTAGGGCGGCAACTTCCGAGCCATTCGATGTTCCGGTTCCCGAGGCCACCGGCGCGGTTTACGGAATGCGCTGGGACGGTGGCGCGCTGGTCACCGTCCTGCAGGTGGAGCCGCCCGGGGTGGCGGCGACGTTGCTGGCGCCCACCGAGATCCGCACACCCGACGAGGTGCCCCTGGCCGAGGTGGCACAGTGCCTGTCCCAGTTCGATATTCGGCTCGCCGCCGTCGACGTGATCGCGCTGGGGGTGCGCTCGCGCGGCACCCACGACGCGATCCGGATGTACGAGCGGATGCTCGGGCCGCTGCCCGCCATCGCCACCCGGACCGTATGGCTGGCACTGCGTTTCGACCCGCTGGACAACGCGGAGGCCATCGGCAACCGCGGCGGCGGGACCGAGGGCACCGTGCGCACCGCCCTCGTCGCCACCCGCCGGGTGGCGAATCGCCTGGCGCGGCACGGTGTCCGGTCCCGGGTACTGACCGCGGCCGAGATCAGCGAGGCGGACGCCGCCGCGTTGTACGGCGGCGCGCCCGAGCAGTGGCGTGAGGAGTGGGATTCGCTGCGCGGCACCGATATCGAGATGACCGGTTACGCGGTCCGGCCGGATCGGCTGAATTCCGAAGTGCTGGCCGGTATCTGGGCGGTGCCAGGCCTGTCGACCATGGTGCGGCTGCGGGTCGCCCCGGCCGCCGCGCGGCCCGGCGTCCGGCAGCCGGACAAGCGATTCGCGGTCACCGCGCTGGTCCGCCACGACACCCTGGGCGCCGATTCCGGCGCCGCCCGCAAGGCGCTGACGGCACTGGGCCTGCGGCCGCTCACCGGCGTGCAGCGACAGGTGCTGCTGGGCGGTGAGCAGCATCCGGACGCGGCCCACGGCTCCGCCACGACGCTGCGCCGGCTGGCCGTGCCGGCCGGCGGCTGCGGTCAGGTGATCGGCGCCACCGCGGACGGTTTCGGCGTCGCCGTGCCGGTGTTCGGGCCGAAGGTGCGGCGGGTGGAGGTGGTCGGCAGTCTGCGGCTGGCCCAGCAGACGACGTTGCGCGCCACCGCGATCGGCGCCCGGGTGATCGTGCACAGCAACCGGCCGGAGGCATGGGAGCACATGGTCGGCCTGGTCGGTGTGCCCGAGGCGCTGTCGGTGTCCTCACCCGGCGGCGGCGCGCAGCACACGGCCGCGGCGACCCTGATCGTCTACGACGGCGTCGCGTCCGCGGGCCAGGTCTCCGAGGCGACCGTGATGCACGTGCGCGAGCCCGGCGAGCTGACCGCGGTGATCCTCGGCGCGGACGTGATTCTCGTCGAATCCGAGGACGATCCGGACGAGGTGCACGTCCGCACCGGATCCGGCGAGTGGACGGTCCGGGTGGTGTCGATTCCGGACGAACTGCGCTACCTCGGTGGCGCGGATCCGGCCGCCGAGCGGCCGATGCAGACCGTCTGAGCCGCGGAACGACACCGCACCCGGCCCGGCGTGCGGTGACGGCGGGAACCGGGTGCGGCGGCGGGGAACGTCGCGGCTGTGGGTGTTACTCGTACTGCGAGAAGGAGTTCGAGACACCACGGTCGGCGGCCTGAGCGTTGGCCAGGGCGGTGCGCACCGCGTCGGACAGCGCCTGGATCATGCCGAGGGCGGTCTCCGTGCTGGTGTCGCCCTCCGCGCCGAACTGCCGGTCCCACTTGCCCACCGAGATCTGGAACGCGGACAGACCGGAGTTGCCCTGCCAGGCGGCCTCCAGCTTCTTGGCGGCGCCGTGGAAGTTGTCGGACTCGGCCGACAGGTCCTTCTTGAACTGGCCGAGCAGGTCGGCGAGTTCGGTCAGGACCGCTTCTTCGTACTTCATGTATTGGCTGGTCATGGCAGTCTCCCGAGAAAGGTCGAATGGAGGTGGCGGTCGATTAGGAGGACAGCGAGGTGTAGGCCGAACCCGAGTCGGTCTCGAGCTTGGTGAAGGTCTGGGTGTTGTCGCCTTCCAGACCGGTGTAGCTCTTGTTGCCGTGGCCGACTTCCTGGGTGATCTCGTCCAGGATGGTGTTCAGCTTCTTGGCCTCGTCGTCCCAGTTGGTGGCGGCCTTGGCGCACGCCGCGAAGGCGTCGCCCTGCCAGCCGCGCTTGGCGTCGTCGACGGCCTGGGTGATCTTCGCGATCTTCGCGCGCAGGGCGTCGACGGCGTTACCCATCTCGGTCTGCGCATTATTCGCACTTACGTCATAACTGATCTGGCTTGCATCGGCCATTGCGGCTACCTTCTCTCGGATCCGGTGCTGACATTCGGAATTCGAATGCCCCAGCAGGTCGTGCTAGGGCATCCACCTGCCTTCCGGCAACGATTCGACGAGCGAGGCGATCACCTGCGCGAGTCGACCGTCGGTGCCGGGGGCGAGCGTGGTCCAGGGGCGGCCGTCGGCGGTGACGCTGCCGCCGCCGATGATGCGCCCGGAGGCGGTGTCGTAGACGGCCGCCGCGGCCGCCGAGCGGACGGCCAGGCCGTCGTGATGGCTGTAGCAGACGAGCTCGGTGGTCGAAACTCGCTCGCGCAGAGCCAGTCCCAGGGTGACGGCATCCGCCTCCGGCATGCCCAGCCCGTACACGGCCTCCGTCACCTCGGCGGAGTCGAGCCGGTCCCGCAGTTCCTCGGTCGGCGCGCTGAACGGCGGAACATCGGCGGGCGCAACGGATCCGAGCACGGACAGCAGCGGCCGGGCCAGCGTGGCCGGGTCGTCGCCGGCCCAGACGGTCGAGACCTCCAGGTCGTCACCGGTGCGGACGGCCACCCCGTGCTCCAGCCCACGGCGGGCGAGGCAGAAGCGGATCAGGCTGTCCCCGCGCTTGATTCGCGCGACCAGCTGTCGTTCCGGCCGGGCCAGTACGAACAGCGCGGCGGTCAGTTCGTCGTCGCGCACCTCGCCCTCGCGGTCCAGGATGCCCCGGCCGGACAGGTCGGCGACGGCCGCGGCCCGGGCGGCGACGAGGTCGGCGTGCGCGGTGTGCCGGGAGCGCACACCCAGCACGGTCGGGAACGTCTGGACGCCGAGTGCGGCGGCGACGGCCAGCATGCCGTCGGTGGTGAGGGTCGCCATCAGGCCCCCTCGCCGGAGCTCGCGACCTGACTCGCGGTGCCGCCGAGAACGGCTGGGGCGGTGGCGAATCCGGCGTTCACCAGGATCGTCTCGCCGCTGTCGTCGGCCTCGGCGGAGTCGGCCCGGACCACCGAGGTGTCGGCGGGCGGCGCGACGGCGGCGGCCGGCGCCATGACCGGCGGCGGCGCGGTCATCGGCTGCGGCTGCACGGCCACCTGCGGGGTGGCGGCCGCGGGCGCGGTGGGCAGGGCGCCCGGCACGGCCAGTGGCCGCATCGCCAGCGCCTCGCTACCGACCGGCACCGTCGGGACCGGGGCCGAGGGCTGCAACGCCGAGAGGTCGATATGCGGCAGATCGGGTATCGCGGGCTGCCGCTGGAGCTGTTCCGGGCCCGCGACGCCGTCGGTCGGGGCCGAGCCGCCGGACCCGGCTCCGTCGCCGCCACCGTCGCCGCCGGGCTGTTCGGCGAGGAAGGCCGCGCCGTCGGACACCTCCGGCGCCGGCTCCTGCTGCCAGGGCCGGGCCAGATGTTCACTGGCCTCCTCGTACGCCTGCATGACGCGGACCGCCTGCTGCCGGACGGCGTCGAGTTGTTCCTCGGCGGCGTCCAGCAACCCGGCCAGGGGCGGGCCGAGCAGGCTGCCGCGCACCAGATCCTCGGCCGCGCGGACCGCCTCGGTGATCTCCACGATGTGCGGGAGGGTGTTGCGGGCGACCTCGTACGCGGCCGCCTGCCGGGCCGCGATCGCGGCGTTGGACCGGGCGGCGGCGGCGATCTTGTCCAGCCAATCCGACAGCACCGCAAGCTGATTCAGCCCGTCCTCGCTGGACGAGGAACCCCAGGCGTCGCCCATGACCGAGAGGATCGCGCGATACTCCGTGGCGGCCTCGCCCAACCCGACCGCGAGTGCGGCGTAGGCGAGGCCGGCCTCGACCGTCGGGATTCCGCCGGGGCCCGTGGTCAGTTCACGGGCCAGCTGCTCGGGCGGGACGGCGTCCCACACCGTGCCGGTGAAGCCGGTCTGGGGTGGTTCCACCATGGTCTCCTCGGTCCTGTGGGTCTTGCCCGGCAGTGGTCAGGACAAGCCGCGGAACACGTCGACGGCGTCGGAATCGGTGTCGCCGAACGAGTCCGAGTGCGCGCGCATGTTGGCGGCGATCTTGCGCAGTTCCCGCACGCCGCTGAGATACGAGTCGCGGAACGAGCCGCCGACCTCGTCGAGGGTGTCGCCGGTCCGCGCCGACACCGGGTCGATGGCGGCGGGCGCGGGGCCGAGCGAGTGGCCGGCGTTGGCGAGGCCGGCCTCCAGCTCGTCGGCGAGGGCGTCCAGACGCCCGGCGGCCTGCTTGGCCAGCTCGTGGTCGAAGGCGATCTTGCTCATGGCGTTCTCCTTGCCGGGGTACTGCGTAATCGGGTCGTCACGGTCGTCGGATCACAGGCTGAACGGGCTGTCGGGGTTGTCGGCGGCGGTGGTCACCGCGCCGATGACGGGGGCCGCGGCCTCGTCGGCATCGTCGCCGACCAGTTCGTCGCCGTGCCGGGCGTTCACCAGGCCGTCGGCGGTGCTGTGCGCCGCGCCGGCCCGGTTGGCGGCGGCCATCGCGGCACCACCGCCGGGGACGAACGGCGGCA
This sequence comes from Nocardia aurantia, assembly GCF_009604425.1. GTDB lineage: Bacteria > Actinomycetota > Actinomycetes > Mycobacteriales > Mycobacteriaceae > Nocardia > Nocardia aurantia. Next base: position 644,196 of record NZ_WEGI01000001.1, read on the forward strand.
GCGCCTCCTCCGTCACCGTCTCGCCGGGGGGCGGGCCGCCGGCGCCGAGCGGTGCGACGGCCGCGGTCTCCACGACGGTCTCCTCCTGGTAGGCAGCCAGCGGCGCGGGTGCGGCCGCGGCGCCGAATCCGCTGCGGGCCAGACCCGCGGCGGCCAGTGCGGACGCGGCGGTGCCTGCGAGCGCTCCGGATACGGCGGCCCCCAGCGCACCGGTGGCGGGTGCCGGGGCGGTGGCGGCGGTGGCCGGGGCGGCCACGGCACCCGCGATGGGCGACTTCGACACCGTCGTGCCCACCTGCTGCGCGGCCGAGATCAGCGGCTGCACGAACTGCTGCACCTGCTGTACCTCCGAGAGCAGTTGCTGCAGTGCGGATTGCGAGCCGGTCGCGGAGGATCCGTTGACGGTCACCGACGAACCGGCCTGCGACATGGTCGTGGAGTGCGCGGCCAGCTGCGCCTTGGTGCGGGCGGCGATCGCGCTCGCCTCCGTGCCGGACTCCAGCGCCGCGGCCAGCAGCGCCGCCTGTCCGGCCGGCGTGATCAGGGCCGGGCCGAGAGCCAGTGTGGTGGCGAGGAATCGGGCCGCCACCGCGGCCATCTCGGCGGCGCCGTCGGCGACGGTCAGCGAGGCGGCGCCGAGGACCGAATGGATCTGCCCGGCCTGGGTGGAGACCGCGGCCGAGCTGGCCTGGGTGGCCAGTCCGGCCGAGGTGGCCGCCTGGGTGCCCGAACCCTCCATCGACTGCAACAGCGACAGGCCCTGCTGGGCCCACTGCGCGACCGTGCTCAGGGTCTGAACGACGTTCTGCAGCAGCGACTGTGGATTGAAGGCGCCGTCGGCGCCGAGTTGGCCCGAGCCGAACCCGCTGAACAGATCGGTGATCGGCTTGACCAGCGCCCCGGGATCCAGCGGCGGCAGTGGAGGCAGCGCCGGAAGCGGTGGCAGAGCTGGCAACTGCGGCAATTCGGGCAATCCCATGGTCGCCAGGATCTGCTGAACGGGCTGGCCCAGCAGGGGCGCGGCCGGAGTGTTCTGCAGAGCGTCGAGAACCGTGGGATGCAGTGGTGCCGCCAGAGTTTCGGCGGCCTCGGTCACAGCGCCGCGAAACCTTCCGAGCTGTGCGCTTCGGCGTGCTCGTAGGCGGCGGCGGCTCCGTGCGAGGCCTGCGCGGTACCGGCCATCACGTTCGCCAGCTGGGTCACCGCGGTGAGGTGATTGTTCTGGGCGAGCGCGAAACTGGCGAGGAACTCCTGCCCGATCAGCCCGAAAACCGGCACCGCCGCGGCGATGCTGCTCGCCTGATCGACGGCGCCCGCGACGGCCACCGTGGCCGCGCTGCCCTGTGCGATATCGCCGTACTGCCGGAATACCTGGGGGTCCACCTTCAGGATGTCCACCACGGCTCCTCCTAGAGCTTGTTCACGCAATCAGAAAAGCAACGCACCGGTAATGTTAACGTGCCCAGTGGTTTCGGCAACTCCTACGGATGCTCATCGCTGAGAGTTCATCTGCCCGTTAAATTCCTCGATCAACGCTGCGCGCCTGGCCAGTGCCAGTCGTGCTGCCGCGGCTGCGGTATCTGTCACAGTGCGTGCGAACTCCGTCGGTGACATTTGTGAAATGTATTCCGACAGTTCGAGATCCAGTAAATTCGCGGCGCCGTCCACGGTGACCGTGACGCTGCCGCCCGCGGCGGTGTGCCGGATCCGGATGTCCGCGAGATCATCGGAGAGCTGCCGGATGTGACCCAGCCGCGCGTGCGCCGCGGCCTCCAATTGCGCCCACTGCTCACCGATCATCAACGCGTCCTTTCATATTCGATTTCACGGCCGCGGGCACCACCGGCGTTCCTCATCGATCGATGATCGAGCGCACACTCAGCGGATCGTCGCCGAGCGCCTCGTCGATGCCCTCTTTGCCGTCCAGATAGGAGGCGCGCTTGCGCTCCTTCTGCTGGTTCTGGCCACCGGCGCCCATGCCGCCCATGGGCATCCCGCCCATCGGCATGCCGCCCATGCCCGTCGGGGACATCGACGGATCCTGCGCTGCCGCAGCGGCTCCCGCGCGCGACGTGGTCGAATCACCCAGCGGGTCGGCGGCACCGCCGGTGGTCGAGGCGCGCGGGAACAGCTTGGAATCGGCGAGCGAATCCGTCCCCAGCCCACCGGGCCCGAGGGCGCCCCCACCGGCGCCCGCTCCGCCACCGCCACCGCCGCCGAGCGCCTCGGCCAGGTCGGACAGCGCACCGGAAGCGCCACTGCCGCCGTCGAAGTCGAACGGGCCGGTGATGCCGGAGGCGCCGAACGGTCCCGAGATACCGAACGGCCCGGACGCGCCGAACGGACCGGTGATGCCGGACGCGCCCAGCAGATCCTTCAGCGCCTCGAGCGCGCCGCTGGCGCCGCTGCCGCCGAGCAGATCCCGCAACAGCGAACTCAGCGGCCCCGAGGCCGCGGCCGCCGCGGCGCCGAACGGGGTCCCGAGGCTACCCAGCGACGAGGTGGGAGTCGAAGTGTCCGTGGGAGTTCCGACGCCACCCGCGGTACCGCCGCTGCCGGTGTCGCGACCGCCGGTGCCGCTGGCACCGAGGCCGAGATTGCCGAGGTCGCTCGGGCTGAGGCCCTTGCCGCTGGGTGCCCCCGCGCCGGATTGCCCACCGCCGCTGCCGGTTTCCCCTCCGCCGCCGCCGGTGCCGCTGGCACCGAGGCCGAGATTGCCGAGGTCGCTCGGGCTGAGGCCCTTGCCGCTGGGTGCGCCCGCGCCGGCGGAGCCGGCGCCGGATTCCCCTCCGCCGGTTTGGCCGCCGCTGCCGGTGTCTCCGCCTCCGCTGCCGCTGTATCCGCCGGTTCCGCTGCCGCTGTTGCCGTTTCCGTTGTTGCCGTTTCCGTTGTTGCCGCCGTTGTTGTTGCCGCTGCCGCTGCCGTTTCCGCTGCTGCCGCTGCCGTTGCCGGTGGAGCCGGTGCCTTCGCCGGGGTTGCCGGTGCCGTATTCGCCGGTGGCGCCGGCGGCGGTGTCTTTGTTGGGGTCGGCGAGGGTGGGGATGTAGGCGGCGATTTTGGGGAGGGCGGGGACGTAGATGGTGTTCCAGTGGTTTTGGACGGTGGAGAGGTTGTTGTCGTTGCCGGAGCAGCCGCCCCAGTGGCCCCAGTAGACGTCGGACCACCATTGGGGGAGGGTTTTGTAGAGGTTGGCGAAGAGGTCGGTGAGGTAGGACTCGGCGGTGTAGATGGATTTCATGCCGGTGCCGAGGTCCTGGGCGGATTGGTAGTAGTTGTCGACGGCGGTGAGGGCGGCGGCGGAGCCTTCACCGGACCAGGAGGCGGTGTCGGTGAGGGTGTTGTAGGTGGAGTTGTAGAAGTCGTCGGTGGCGGTGTTCCATTTGGTGGCCAGCTGCGACCATTGGGTGGCTTCGAGGGCGAGGGTGGGGTTGTTCTGTTTGATGGACATGGCCATGAAGTAGAACTGGGCGAGGTTGAACATGCTGCCGGGTTCTGCTTCGCCTGCGACGGAGGCGGCGTGGGGGTCGGCGTGGAAGTTGTGGTTGACGCCGGTGGGTCCGGAGGCGGCTTCGTTGGGCCAGTTGTCGGCGTTGGGGGTGAGGGGGTTGTTGGTGTCGAAGGTGATGGGTGTGGTGTTGGCGGGGTCGATGAGGTGGAAGTTGTCGACGTTGACTTGGTTGGCGGTTTCGTAGGCTTTGGCGGCGGCGGCGAAGGTGTCGCCCATGTCGGTGACGATTTTTTTGTGCTGGCGGAGGCGTTGGGCGAGTTCGCCCCATTTGTTTTGCAGGAGGTGGCGGAAGCTGGTGGCCGAGCCGATGGTGTCGTTGTCGGTGTGGAGGGTCGGGGGGTGGAGGTTGCGGGTGTTGTAGGCGTCGGAGGCGTAGGTGATCAGCGGTTTGGAGGGGGTGTGGAGGCTGGTGACGGTGGCGAGCAGGGATTCGATGGTGCCCAGCAGGGTTTGGCAGGCGGTGATGCAGGCTTGTGCGGAGCTGGCGTCGAACAGCAGTGATCCGTCGTTGGCGTTGCTCAGCAGCGTCGGCCACTGGGTCGTATCGGTTATCCCACCACTCGCACTCACCGCACACCTCGTATCTCGGCCCGCATACCAACCGTGGTTCTCTGATGGTCAGGCGTCGAAGACGCTCTCGCGCGTCAATTGCCGGGATTCGTCCTGCACGACGAGCAGCGTCTCCGAGATCGCGCGATCGATGCGGGCCCGCAGGCCCGCGGAGTCGACCCCGACCGCGGCCATCGGCGGTGCCAGGTCGATCACGTAGCGGCCGTCGCCGGGATGGTCCTCCCAGAACATTCGCGTCAACGACATACCGCGCGGGCCGAATTTCGAACGGCCCTGGCGGATCTCGATGATGCCCACCAGGGACTGGCTCGCCTGCTGCCAGTTCTGGCTGCGCCGGTCGACGTCGTTGTCACCGGTGTCGTAGAACCCGCGCTTGCTCCAGTGGTCGACCGTCTCCTCCTGGCCGTAGGTGAGCAGGTCCACCCGGGACTGCGACCCGGCCGTCATCTCCGGCAGCGCCTCGACGACCATCGACGACAGCGATTCGGCGGGTGCGTCGACGATCCGGTAGCGGTCGAAGGTGTCGACACTGTTGTCGCTGTAGCCCTGGACGAGGATGGCCCGATCGGCACACCGGTTGCCGACGAGGAAGAAACGCTGGCTGAGATCCTCCATGTTCGTGCTGTGCCAGGTCCGGACCTGTACTCGCACATCGGGATTCGCGGCCTGGGTGATCGCGTCGATCAGATTCGGATCCCACCGGGACTGCAGCGAGCGCCACACCGCCGACTTCAACCGCTCGAATTCCGCGTACGTGGTCAGCCTCGGATTGACGTACGTGAACGGGTAGGGCAGGTCGCGGTGCAGCACCCTCTCGCGCAGCACCAGGAATTCGAGGTCGGACAGGTGCCAGGTCTGTTCGCTCATCTCAGTTGCCTTCTTCCAGCTTCGTCAGCCTGGCCGGTTGGGTGGGGGTCACCGGCGTGACCGGCGTTTCCGGGGTACCCGCCACCACGTGGTCGTGGACCACGGGCTGTAGCGGCTCGATCGGGGCCGAGGCGCGCGGGAAGTAGTGCCCCGGCTCCTCCGGGCCGGTCGGGCCGACCGGCTCGGCCCGGCTCTCGAATTCGACGGGGGCGCCGTCCTCTTCCGCCGGCGCCAGGCCCAGTTCCACGGCCAGCCGCCGGCTCGCGCGATCGGTGGAGGTGCTCAGTTGCTGGATGTCGTCGCCGACCTCGGTCGCCGCCGCGCCCATGGCCTGCTGGAAGGTGAGCATGCCGTTCTGATAGGCCAGGCCGAGTTGCTGCAGGTCGGACGGAAGTTGTTGCAGCAGTTGGGAGGCCAGCTGCTCCAGGCCCGGTATCGACGAGGACAGCATCTGCAGGATGTCGCCGAACAGGCTGAGCAGATCCAGCGCCGCGCCGCTGGCGCCGGAGGCGCCGGACACACCGATCCCACTGGCGCCGAAACCGCTTGCCCCGGAGGCCGTTCCGCTGGCACCGGCACCCGCGCCGCCGCCGGTGGTGCCACCGCCGGTGGTGCCGCCACTGCCGTCGCTGGGTGTGCCCTGGCTGCCGCCTCCGCTGCCGGAGTTGCCACTGGAGCCGAGACCGCTGGTGCCCGAACCGGATCCGGTCTGGCCGCTACCGCTGGAACCGCTGTTGCCGCTGGAGCCCAGGCCGCTGTCGCCGCCACCGCCGGTCGGGGTGCCCTGGCTGCCGCCTCCGCTGCCGGAGTCGCCGCTGGAGCCGAGGCCGCCGGTACCCGCGCCGGTTTGGCCGCCGCTGCCGGTGTCTCCGCCTCCGCTGCCGCTGTATCCGCCGGTTCCGCTGCCGCTGTTGCCGTTTCCGTTGTTGCCGTTTCCGTTGTTGCCGCCGTTGTTGTTGCCGCTGCCGCTGCCGTTTCCGCTGCTGCCGCTGCCGTTGCCGGTGGAGCCGGTGCCTTCGCCGGGGTTGCCGGTGCCGTATTCGCCGGTGGCGCCGGCGGCGGTGTCTTTGTTGGGGTCGGCGAGGGTGGGGATGTAGGCGGCGATTTTGGGGAGGGCGGGGACGTAGATGGTGTTCCAGTGGTTTTGGACGGTGGAGAGGTTGTTGTCGTTGCCGGAGCAGCCGCCCCAGTGGCCCCAGTAGACGTCGGACCACCATTGGGGGAGGGTTTTGTAGAGGTTGGCGAAGAGGTCGGTGAGGTAGGACTCGGCGGTGTAGATGGATTTCATGCCGGTGCCGAGGTCCTGGGCGGATTGGTAGTAGTTGTCGACGGCGGTGAGGGCGGCGGCGGAGCCTTCACCGGACCAGGAGGCGGTGTCGGTGAGGGTGTTGTAGGTGGAGTTGTAGAAGTCGTCGGTGGCGGTGTTCCATTTGGTGGCCAGCTGCGACCATTGGGTGGCTTCGAGGGCGAGGGTGGGGTTGTTCTGTTTGATGGACATGGCCATGAAGTAGAACTGGGCGAGGTTGAACATGCTGCCGGGTTCTGCTTCGCCTGCGACGGAGGCGGCGTGGGGGTCGGCGTGGAAGTTGTGGTTGACGCCGGTGGGTCCGGAGGCGGCTTCGTTGGGCCAGTTGTCGGCGTTGGGGGTGAGGGGGTTGTTGGTGTCGAAGGTGATGGGTGTGGTGTTGGCGGGGTCGATGAGGTGGAAGTTGTCGACGTTGACTTGGTTGGCGGTTTCGTAGGCTTTGGCGGCGGCGGCGAAGGTGTCGCCCATGTCGGTGACGATTTTTTTGTGCTGGCGGAGGCGTTGGGCGAGTTCGCCCCATTTGTTTTGCAGGAGGTGGCGGAAGCTGGTGGCCGAGCCGATGGTGTCGTTGTCGGTGTGGAGGGTCGGGGGGTGGAGGTTGCGGGTGTTGTAGGCGTCGGAGGCGTAGGTGATCAGCGGTTTGGAGGGGGTGTGGAGGCTGGTGACGGTGGCGAGCAGGGATTCGATGGTGCCCAGCAGGGTTTGGCAGGCGGTGATGCAGGCTTGTGCGGAGCTGGCGTCGAACAGCAGTGATCCGTCGTTGGCGTTGCTCAGCAGCGTCGGCCACTGGGTCGTATCGGTTATCCCACCACTCGCACTCACCAAACGCTCCCGTCTCGATCGAGCCAGCTGCGCGGCTCGTATTCGTGGTCGTTCTCGTCACCGATCTCGGTCCGCTCCACCACATCCGGGGTCGGGAGGCCGAGTAGATCCAGGGCTCGTTCCTCGAACCCCAGCGCCGTCAGTTGGGTGCGCCGGGCCAGCCCGGCGCGGTTCGCGGCCAGCTTGCACAGCCGCAGCAGATCGTCGGCCAGATCCGCGGGATCGCGGCGCAACTGCGCCGGGTCGACGTGCAGTGCCATCGGCAGACCGGATTCCGTTGCGGTCACCAGGATCTCGCCGCCGCGCAGTGCCGCCTCGCCGGTAGTGTAGGTCGTGAAGACCGGTTCGTCGGGCGACGCTTCGGATTCGGGTTCCACCGGCTCGGCGGCGCGATCGTCCTCGGGCTCCGCCGATTCCGGCTCGGCGCCCTCGTAGACCGCGCCGTCGTGGAACGCGCCGGGGTATCCGTCGCCCTCGTCCTCGGGAAACCAGGTTCGGTCAGGCACTGCGCTCGTCCTCCACTGTCTGCAGCACCTTGGCGATGTCGGAGCCGATCATCGCCGCCAGCCGATGCGGGTCGGCCGCCACGGCGACCGGGGTGGCCGTGTCGCCGATCGCGTATCGGCCGTCGTCCACCAGATCTCGCCAGAATATGCGATGGCGGGTGATCCCGCGCGGCCCGAAAATCGAACTGCCCTGGAAGGTTTCGATGACACCGAGAACCCGGATCGGCAATTGCAGCCAGGCGTCGCTGCGCCGCTGCAGTTCGGTGTAATTTTCGTGCACTTCGGAACGCCCGTACCAGTGATCGGTGTCGCTGTTGTCCGGTGAACTCACCATCGGGGTGTCGGGCAACCGCCCCGGCGCGCAATCCGGCAGCGTTCCCACGATCGCGCCGGCCAGCCGCTCGGCCGTGCCCATGGTGATCACGAATCCGCCACTGTGCCACATGGTTTCGCCGGGAAGTTGCCGGATCAGCACGGCCACCGCGCCCTGCCGCGCGCCCAGCGCCCGCACCCGCGCCGCGGAGTTCTCGGCATCGGCCGGATCGACACTGTGCGCCAGCACCCGGACATCGGCGTGCGCCACCCGGCCGAGCGCGTCCTGCAGCGAACCGTCGTGCCGCTCCCACAGTTCGTTCCAGGTCCGATCGGCCATGCGGCGGTAGTCGTCGGCGTAGTGCTCACTCAGCAGCGCGCACAGCGGCGAGGGCAGCCGTTCGTCGAACAGCCGCTCCCAGGCGACGACCAGTTCGGCGTCGGTGAGATTCCAGGTGACGCTCACCGGTCCAGCACCGGACGGATACTGGGATCGAGTTCGCCGATCGCCTCGTCCAGATGCTCGGTCGAATTGAGCAGTTCGGAGCGCTTGCGCTCCTTCTCCTCGTCCTTCTTGCCGGCGGGCGAACCACCGAACGGGAAGTTCGGCTCGCGGCCCTCCACCGCCCCGGCCCGGCCGAGCCGCTCGCCCTCCAGCGACAACTTGGAGCGCGGGAACAACTTCGACTCCTCGCGCAGCAACTTCTCTTCCGCCGCAAGCGGATTCCCGCCGCCCAGGCCGCCCTTGCCGCCGAGGCCCGACAGCAGGCTGCGCTCCGCCCGCGCGAGATCGCCGGCCGCGCCGCCGAGCATGGGGTTGCCCATCATCGGCATCCCGGGGAACTCGGCGGACGGGTCGGCCAGCGGGTCGGTCGGGAGCGTCGGCAGGCCCTCGGTGCCGGTATCGGGGTTCGTCGCGAGGGCGTTCGTCAGTGGATCGGTGAGACCCGGGTCCGTGGTCTCGCCCGAGGTGTCCGTCGGAAAGACCGGCGGGTTCTCGCCTGTGCCCGTACCGCTGTCCCCGGTGCCGGACTCGCCGCCGCCCGGAATCGTGCTGCGCGTGGTGGTGGCCGGGTCGCCGGTGCCGGCGCCGGTGTCCCCGGTGCCGGTGTAGCCGCCGGTATTGTCGCCGGTGTTGCCGGAGTTGCCGTTCGACGGCGTGTACTCGGTGTCGGGCGGTGTCGTGCTGCCGTAATTCGTGGTGAAGTCGTCCGGATTCGCGTTCGTGATATCCGGGTTGCCGTTGTTCACGGTGCCGTCGGTCACGTCGGTCGCCTCCGAGAGCTTCACGACGTTGCTCGTGGTACCGGTGAAGTTGTCGTGGTAGTTCGTGGTGAACGCGGTCTGGTACTGCTGCAACATGGTTTCGACCGCGGCGGGCGTGAGCTGATGGCCGGTGCCGTCGGTGGTCGGCGGATTCGGCGTCGGCGGCGCGGTGAGCTTGGTGTTCTGCAGCCAGTCCGCGGTGAAGATCAGCAGGTCGCCCAGCTTGTTCATGTCGTCGGTGAGCACCTTCGACTGGGACGTGTACTTGGTGGTGGCGTTGATCGACGCGGTCGCCCCGTTGCCGGTCCACTTGTCCCGCACCGACGTGATCTTCGAGTTGAGCTTCGTGAAGACGGGAGCCAGCGCGATCTGCGCCAGCCAGTACCAGACGCCGCCCGCGTTCGCGACCGCCTGCGCGTCGATGCTCTGTCCGATCGAATACAGCTGCTGCCAGCTGAGATTGGTGCCGTGTTCGGGTGTGATGGAGATGCTGTCCATCGGGGTGTCCGGCCAGTTCGGGGTACCGCGCGGCGGGAGCGCCTGCACGAACGGCGCACCGGGCGGCGTCGTTCCGGCGGGATCGTTGAACGAGATGTTGGACAGGGCACTGGTGGCGCCGAAGTTCTCCGCGCTGGTGCCCTCGGCCGCCGCGTAGGCCTTCCCGGCCTCGACGAAGGCGTTGCCCATATCGGTGAGGATGGTGCGGTGCTTCTCCATGCGCTGCACCAGATCGGTGGCGATCTTCTTGTGGAAGACTCCCGCGAGGTCGGTGCCGGACGTGGTGTTCGCGACCGTGGGGCTGGCCGTCTGCAGGTTCTGCTGGATCCAGCTCTGCACGCCGACGATCGAATTCAGCGCGTCCTCGACGAAAAGCGCCGCCTGCTCCGCGATTCCGGGTTCGAGCATGAGATCGCCATTTTTCGCCGTCGTGCTGAGGCCGGCCCAACCGGTGTCGTCGACGAGGTTCGGATTAGCCACGGTCAACTCCCACGTGCGTTCTGTATGGACTATGTATCACAGGCCCGGCACAGACGCGCGTCGTGGGCCCAGTGCGTACCGCCTGTTAACCCACTGTTCCGCAGCGGATTTCGTGACCGCCGCCACTCGCGACGGAAATCCGGTGGCTAGCGGTTCAGGTCGCGCAGCGCGGCGATGTCGGCCAGCGTCTCCTCCAATCCGACCCGTCCGGTCGTTTCCACCGCGATCGGCGCGAACAGCGCGGTGGTCTGGCGGGCCACGTCCGCGACGGCATGCCGGGATGCCTCCGTGATCGCGGCGGCGATCTCGTCGTACTCCAGATCGCCGATATCGGAAGAGAATTTGATGTCGATCACAATTCCGTCGGCGTTGACCGTGACGGTGACGCGACGCCGTTCGGCGGTGCCGGTGCCCATCAGCCGGGTGCGTTCGTCCTGCAACCGGCCGATTTCGGCGGCCTGCTCCCGGAACTCCGCGACGCTCGCGGTGAAATCGTTGTCGGACAAGGCTTTCCCCTTCAGCGGTCGAAAGTGCCGCGAGGCGTGGGCCGGTATTCGACCGCGTCCTCGAATTCCGGTCGTGCCGAATCGTTCTCCCGCTCACCGGGTGGTGTCAGCGGCGCCGGCGGCGGCGTGGCGAGGCCGTCCTGCAACGCGGGCAGGCCCTCGATGAAATCGCCCAGCTTCGGCAGGCTCGCGCGGGCGGCGAGCAGGGGGGCCAGCAGTTCGTCCGCCTTGCGCTTGACCTCGGCCGCGGCCTGCTGCGCGGCGGTCACCGTGGCACGGGCGATCTGGCCGTAGCTCAGATCGTCGATGTCCTCGGAGAAGGTCGTACGCACGATGGACCCGGATGCGTTCACCTCCACGGTGATTCGCCCGCGTTCCACACTCGCCGACGCGGTGAGCTCGTCCCGTCGCTGCCGCGCGTCGATCATCTGCGCCATGACGTCGTGGAAGGAATCCAAGAACTGGGCGAAATCCGTGACCAGTCGTTCGTTGGGTCGCGACACGGAATCAGTACATCACAAATCGGACAGCATGGTGAAGGTCCGCTCGACGCCCTCGGTGCGCACCGGCAGGCCGGTGTACTCGACCAGATAGTCGAGCACCTCGGCGGCGTCGCGTTGTCCCTCGGCGTCGGGCAGCGTCACGACGAATCGCGCGGGCCGGGGCGTGGTCTCGCCGATCAGCGCGACCAGCTGGCCGCCGCGCAGCCGGAGCACCAGCACCGGTGCGCCCTCGCGGCCGGGCTCGTCGAACGACGCCTTCACGGCGTGCTCCACCAGCGCCATCGACAGCTCGAGCCAGCCGATCGGCACACCGGAACCGGGCGAGGGCCAATCGTCCGGATCCGCTTCCGCGAAAACCGGTTCCGGCCAGGGCCGCCGCCGCTCCAGTTCGGCCAGCAGTTGCCGCAGGAAGGCCAGGATCGACACCTCGTCGTGCCCGTCCGCCGCCGTCAGCGCCGCCGCCGGCACCGTGGCGGACGTCACGGCCCGGGTGAAGGCCGGATGGAAGTCGTCGACGGTGGCCCAGTGGCTGATGCGGTCGATCAGGTCGGTCGCGGCCCGGCTCACCAGCTCGGCATCGTCGAGATCCGCGACTTCGCCCATCGCGGCGCAGAATTCGGCGAGCAGGGTCTCCTGCCACTCCAGCTCGTCGAACGACTCCTGAAGTGACGGTTCGGGATTCACGCGTTCAACCTTCCGGGGGATCAGGTGCCGGGTGGCTTCGACCAGCCCGACTGCTCCCAGATGCCGCTGCCGGTGCCGCCCTCGGGTTCGGGCGGCTCGAATTCGGCGGACTGGGTGGGTTTCGTGGCTTTGCGCTTCTTGCGTTCGGATTCCGTCGAGCGGGCGCCGGAACCGCCGCCGGCGCCGCCCGGACCGTACGGCATACCGCCGGTCTGACCGAGGCCCGCGCGGTTTCCGGCCGCCGAGCCGCCCGCGGTGCCCTTCGCCAATTGCTCACCCTGGAAGGGGCCCTGCGGATTCGAGGACGCACCGGGTGCGCCGCCGCCGGCGCCGCCACCGCTCTGGCCGGAGCCGGTGGAGGTGCCGCCACCCGCGGTCGCGGACCGGCTCAGCGCGTCCTGGTTCCCCGCACCGCTACCGCCGTAGCCGCTGTAGGGGCCGCCGGGCCCGTAACCGGGGAGGGGTTTGCCGTCGGGGCCCAGTGGTGTGCCGTCGGGGGCGTAGCCGTAGGCGCCGGGGAGGGGTTTGCCGTCGGGGCCGAGCGGTGTGCCGTCGGGGGCGTAGCCGTAGGCGCCGGAGAGGGGTTTGCCGTCGGGGCCGAGCGGTGTGCCGTCGGGGGCGTAGCCGTAGGCGCCGGGGAGGGGTTTGCCGTCGGGGCCCAGTGGTGTGCCGTCGGGGGCGTAGCCGTAGGCGCCGGCCAGCGGTTTGCCGTCGGGGCCCAGCGGCGTTCCGTCGGGGGCATAGCCGTACGGTCCGCTGGCGCCGAGTGCGGCCGCGGAGTAGCCGGGATCGGCGCCGCTGCCCGGGTAGTCGCCCGCGCTGCCGAGGGCACCGTCGCCCGAACCGGTTCCGTCCGAGCCGATTCCGCCGGAGCCCGGGCCGCCGGAGCTCAGGCCGCCGGCACCGGACCCGAGCGCGCCCGCGCCGAGGCCCGAACCCGCCGGCCCGGCACCGGATCCGAGGCCGCCGAGCGATCCCGCGCCGGGACCCGCACCGGCGCCGAGGCTTCCGGCACCCTGGCTGCCGCCGGCGGAACCGGCACCGAGACCGCCTCCGGAATTTCCGGCCCCGGCACCGCTTCCGCCGGAATTGCCGCCGCCCCCACCGGAATTGCCGCCACCGCCGTTCGCTCCGCCGTTGCCGTTGCCGTTGCCCCCGTTGCCGCCGCCGTTGTCACCGCCCCGGTTTTCGCTGATCTCCCGGATGCGTCGCTCGCCGAACGAATCCTCGTGTTTCTGGAAGGCATTCGCGGCATCGACCAGATCGGCGCCGTAGGTACTGAAGAGATTCTCGTAGGAGACGAAGGCGCCGTCCGGGCCCAGCAGGTCGTCGCGGGAGGCGATGTAACCGGTCGCGCCCTCGGAGAACTTCTTGCCCATCTCGTCGTGGCCCCAGGGTTCCCCGAGCCCGTTGAGGCCCCCGGTGAGCGTGGACACGATCGAGGCGAGCGTGTCCTTCAGGGCCTCGAAATTCTTACCGGCCCTGCGCAGGTCGTCGATGTGGACCTCGAGTGTCTCCGACGAGTCGGGCGAATCGCTGGACACGGGACCTCCTTGCGGGCAAGACGGGCAACGCCATCACACCACGAATACGGAGACGGCGCGCAACGAGCCGATGAAGGCCCGGCGAACTCGTGATCGAACCGCCGAATCGTGCGTGAGCACCGCCGGAAGCCGTGCTTCGCTGTATCAGGATGGCGATGGCCGACACTGTGTTCCGGAACGTGGACGAGGAGACCCGGCGACGTGACCAGTTCCGACGGCGACATGTCCAGGGCCGTGCCTGTCGACGCCGATGTGCCGTTCCTGCTCGGCGAACTGGGCGTCGATCCGCTGGCCGGCGAGGCTCGCACCGAAGCTGTTGTGGTCACGGACATCTCGCCGCGGGAGGCCGCGGCCGGGAGTGACGGCGAGCGCACCGCGCGGCTGCGCGAACTGACCGCGCGCATCTGTCGTGGCCTGACCGCGCTCGGTCCCGAGGGATGGACCCGGATGGAAGCGGTGTTCGCGCTCACGGTGGCGGCCGAGGCGGGGTACGTCGGCTTCGTCGACGATCAGGAGCGCGTGGCCCGGGTCGAACCGCCCGGCGACGTCCTGGCCGCCCTGCGCGAACACCGCGCGCTGTCGGCGGCCGACGGCGACGGGCCGTGGTGGCGGCTGCTGATCGGGGCGGACGCGCAGGGCGCGGTGGAGCTGCTCCCGGACGCGGGCGAGGACCCGTTCCCCGACGACCAGTTGTTCGAGCCCGAGGTGTATCGCGAGGATCTGCGGGTCTTTCCGCGCCGGCGGCTGCCGGTCTGGCTGGCCGCCTACGTGTGGCACGACGGCCGCCAGGTGCGCACGCCCCGGCAGGCGGCCGCCGCCGCGCGGTCCGCGTCCGCGCCGCCCACGCCGATGTCCGGGCTACCCGATCTCCCCGCGCTGTGGGGCCGGTGGGCGGTGATCGCGGCCGCCTTCCTGGCGATCGGCTCGCCGCGTGGTCCGGGAGTGGCCCCGGCTCTGGCCTGGTACGAGGACGAATGGCGCAGCGGCTCCTCACTTTTCGTGCTGCCGGACGGCCGGGCGGTACTCTCCGGCGGCGTGAGCGAGGCCCCGGAACTGGACGCCGCCTACAACATCGGCGGTGCGCTACCGGATCTCTATGCCGGCGCGCCGGTGTGGGTCGCAGATCCGGTGCTGGACCCGCGATCGCGGGCCGGCCTGCTGTCGTTCTGCTACTGGTGGACCGGTGACCGCTGGTATCGCGGTGGCGCCGAGAGCGATCCGGGCCCCGCCCTGCCCGCGGTGCACGGCGCCGCCGCGGCCGCGGCCGCGCTCGCCGATCTGCTCGAAACGAAAGTGCCTCCGGTCGAAGCGATTTCGAATCTGATCGGTGCGGCCGAGGCCCGGCGGGTGCGGCGACAGGACCTGGCCGCGGTGTTCGCGGACCCCGACCACGATCTCGACAGCGCCTACTACCAGCTGATCATCGCCGGGGTCACCGTCGACTGACCAGGTGGTTCGCGGTCCGGACCGGGAAATCACACCGATTTAACGCCGTTGTCCCATCGGGACATATCGGAATGGCTACAGTCCGGAAATCGGGTGACATCGAGATGGCCGGTGCGGCAATCTCGTGTGAATCACAGGTGAGTGATCGGAGCAGTTGTCATGACGAGCGGCGCGATCGTGGTGTATCCGGACCGGCTGGCGGATGCCGGCCGTCGGCTCAGCGGCAGTGGAACCGGTTCCGCGCAGGGCGAACTCGCCGCGATCGTCGGCGATCTGACCACCAGGCTGGACAACTACGGGTCGCAGACCTGGGGCGACGATTCATACGGTAAGAAGTTCGCCGACGGCCACGACGGCTATCTCGCCGCACGGGACAATCTGCTGACCGGCGGCACCGAGATGGCGGCCGCGATCGGTTCCGTCGGTCGTGGATTGATAGCTGCCGCAGGCAATTTCACCGACAACGAGGCCTCGGGCCGCGACCGTTTCCGGAACCTGCGCGGCTGACCGGTCCCCGTCGTGTCGCTGTACCTGCCGGAGGGTCTGCGCTGGCTGGGCTGGGTCACCGGCGCGGAATGGCCCGCCGGGGACGAGGATCGCATGTTCGCGATGGCCCAGGCGTGGCTGGACGCCGCGGACCGGATCGAACGCGAGGTCGTACCGCTGTTGTCGACCGCCGGAACCGGCGTCGCGGCGGCCTATCTCGACGGTGACGCCGTGGCCGCGGTGAGCGCGGAAATGCGGCAACTGCTCTCGGGCGACAATTCGGTCGAGAAACTGGTGGCGGACTATCGGCAGATCGGGCATTCGACCCGGCACGCCGCGACCACCATGGAACAGACCAAGATCATGATCATCATGGCGCTGACCACGTTGCTGGCGCAGATCATCGGGGCCTGGCTGTGGCCGCCCACCGCCCCCGGGGTCGAGGCCGCGGCGATCGGCGCCACCCGTGCCTATCTCTATCGGGTCACCGGCACGGCACTCGAGGCGATCGAGCGGATCCCGGGTATCGGCGGATATCTGGTGAAGACCATAAAATTCGTCCCGGTCATCGGAGACCAGCCGGGAAAACTCGCGGGCATCGTCGCGAAACCGTTCACCGATCTGGTCGCGAAGGCCGCCCCCGGACTCGCCGGTGCCGCCGGTCGGCTGGGCGCCGACGAGGCGCTGGCCCTGTCGCTGGCCAAGATGCCGGAACAACTCACGAAATTCCTGATCGAAAAGGCCGTCAACAACACGATCTGGGCCGGCGGCCAGGACGTGCTGGTGCAGGGCATCCAGATGGCCGAGGGACATCGGGACGAGTTCGACGCCAAGGAATTCGGCATGTCGGTGACGGCCTCGATCGCCGGCTGGTATGTGGGCGCGACGGTCGCCACCTACGCCGAGAGGGGCGCCGCCGCCTGGCTGAAATCGCTGGGAAAGGACGCCACCGCCGGCGTCTGGGGCGCCGCCGCCGGCGCCTTCGCGGGTGTCATCTCGACCGAGGCCGCCTCTGTGGTCGGCGCGGGGGTTGCCGCCGCCTGGACGGGGACCTTCGACGTCACCGGACTGTGGCACGGCATGATCGGCGCCGCGGCGAGCAACAGCATCATGGGCGCGCAGCGCGGCTACATCGGTGAATTGGGCGCTGCCCCAGGCACCGGAGCGCGTTTCGACGCCGAGGCGCTCGGCCTGCATCCCCACGGCGAGGACGAGATCGTCCCACCCGCTCGCGCGCCCGAGCGGATCGGCTCGTTCGACGAGATCCGGGACCAGATGCGGCAACGCCACGCCGAGGAGTTGCGTACCGCGGGCCCGGACCGCGCCGACGTCGCGGACCGGCAACGCGTGGAGATGTTGCGCCTCAACCGTTCCCAGGTCGCGGAGAAACAGGCCGAACTGGATGTCGCGCGGGCGCGCGGGCGGGCGGTCGCCGCGGGCGCGGCGGCGCCCGACGAACATCCGGCCGTGGTGAACGCCAGAGCGCAGCTCACCGAGGCCCGTCGCACCGCGATCCGGGTCCGCGCCGATCTGCAACGCGCCGAAAACCCCGGTGGCGCGGCACGTCCGGCGCCACGCGCGGCGCACGAGGAGGTCGAGACCCGGGCACTGCGCGGCCGCGGCGCGCTGACCGACGACGAGGTGGCCGTACTGGGCCGCCTGGAACCCGAACTGCCGCAACGCTATCGGGGTCAGGACGCCGGCGCCCACCGCTATGTCCGGGACACCATCGACGAACTCCACCGCCGCGGCGCCGAACTCGGCAACGCCGACGCCGAGGTACGCCGCCGCTACGCCGCGATCGGCCCCGAACTCCACGAACTCGGCAACACGCGCGCCGCGCACGAGGACACGCTGACCGAGGCCCAGCGGGAACACACCGCGGCGGGTGATCGAGTCCGGCAGCGGCAGCGGGCATTCGACGAGGCGGACACCGATGCCGCGCGCGACCATGCCCGGCAACAGCTGCGCGCCGCGACGGAGGACGAACGGACCGCCGCCCGCGCCGTCGACAACGCCAAGGCTCGCCTGGAAGTGACCGATCGCCGGCTGGCGGCGCTGCGCGGCCGCGACGACCCCGGCGGCGTCGCCGATCTGGATACCGCCGTACATCGTCAGTCGGCCGCCGTCGATCGGGCCGATCGAGCACACGACGAACTCGATCGGGCGCTACGCCAATCGAATCGCCAACTCGCGCATTACCAGCGCGAGCACGCCGACCTGGAGGCCGAACGCCGGGACCTGGTGGACGCCCAGGCGAACACCCGAGCGCGGATCCGCGAACTGGATGACGCCCGCGCCGGCACCGCCCCCGAGAATCGCGCCGGAATCGACGACCTGACCCGCCGGATCCGCGCGCTCGACGCCGAATCCGACCGCCGTGCCGCCGAAATCGACGACCGCACCGCCGCACTCGACCGCCTGGCCGAGGCCCGCGCCCAGCTGATCGACGATCGTGCCCGTGCCCGCGCCGCGGTGGAGCGCCTCGACAACACGAACCCCGCCCGGGACGACCTGCTCCTGCGCTCCGGCACCACCGAGACCCGCCTGCGCCGCGAACTGGCCGAACTCGACAAGAACCTCCGCTTCGAACGACAGTTGATCGACGGCGGCTACATGAGCGGTAAACCCAAGGCCCGCAAGCACGCACTCGACCAGACCATGCCGGACCCGTTCGTCGTCCTGACCCCGCCTCCGGAGACCTTCTGGCTGGACCCCGCCGACACCGGAGCGGACCCCGGGCAACCGGGCGAGGACCCGGGCGACGACGATCCGGATGGTGGCGGTTCGACCGGCAGCGGCTCGGGTGGGGGTGCTTCGACGGGAAGCGGATCGGGCGGCCCGAGTGGAAGTGGTTCTGGCAGTGCCGGTTCGGCGGACGCCGGTGCCTGCGGGAGCGGGCAGACCGGAAGTTCCTCCGATGGTGGTGGTTCCGGCGGTGGAAGCCCGGCCGGCGGTAACGCGGGCCACGGCGGTTCGACGGGTAGCGGGCCGGGTGGTGTTCCGCCCGGCGGTGGTTCGGGCCATGGCGGGCCTGTCGGTGGGGGTTCGCCTGGTGGTGGTTCGGGCTATGGCGGACCGGCCGGTGGCGGGTCGCCCCATGGAGGTTCGGGTTATGGCGGGCCGGCCGGTGGTGGTTCGTCCGGTGGAGGTTCGGGCTACGGCGGTTCGTCCGGTGGTGGGCCGGCCGGTGGTGGCTCGGGTCACGACGGTGGCTCGGCCCCGGCCGCATCCGGGGGTGGCTCGGTTGGAG
Organism: Nocardia aurantia; assembly: GCF_009604425.1. Classification (GTDB taxonomy): domain Bacteria; phylum Actinomycetota; class Actinomycetes; order Mycobacteriales; family Mycobacteriaceae; genus Nocardia; species Nocardia aurantia. The sequence goes on from NZ_WEGI01000001.1 coordinate 662,753, forward strand.
ACGGTGCGGGCCACAGTGGCTCGGGCCGTGGTGGTCCGGCCGGAAGTGGTTCGCCCGCCGGCGATTCGCACGGCAGCGATCCGGACGCGAAGGGCTCCGGCGATGAGGATTCGGCCGGTTCGGACGGCCCGGCCGATGCCGATCCTGACTGTGGTGCTCCCGACGATCCGCTCGAGGACGGCCCCGATGACGGCGGACCACCGGAAGACGGCCTGCTCGAAGACGATGTCGACGGAGACGATCCGCGCGGGTGCGATCCGAGCGACCGCGGTCCGGGTGCCGATTCGGCCTTGAGTGGCCGGGAGGACGGTGTCGACGGAGACGATCCGTCCGGGTGTGACCCGGGTGACCGCGGTCCGGGTGCCGATTCGGCCTTGAGTGGCCGGGAGGACGGTGTCGACGGAGACGATCCGTCCGGGTGTGACCCGGGCGACCGCGGTCCGGGTGCCGATTCGGCCTTGAGTGGCCGGGAGGACGGTGTCGACGGAGACGATCCGTCCGGGTGTGACCCGGGCGACCGCGGTCCGGGTGCCGATTCGGCCTTGAGTGGCCGGGAGGACGGTGTCGACGGAGACGATCCGTCCGGGTGTGACCCGGGCGACCGCGGTCCGGGTGCCGATTCGGCCTTGAGTGGCCGGGAGGACGGTGTCGACGGAGACGATCCGTCCGGGTGCGATCCGGGTGACCGCGATCCGGGTGCGGGCCTGGCCCTGAGCGGCCCGGATGGGCATGGCCGGGATCGTGCCGATCCGGGCGGGGATCGCGACGGCCCAGCGGGCGGCGATCCGGCCGGAGGCGTGGACGACGGTGGCCCGGACGTGGAGGAGACCGACCGATGAGCGACAACGAAATCGACGTCGAGGCACTGCTGATCGCGACGGCGAGCCCGGACATCCCGTTCAGTATCGGCACCGCGCCCGGCACCGCGCCCGGCACCGCGCCCGGCACCGCGTCCGGCACCGCGCCCGGCACCGCGCCCGGCACCGCGCCCGGTGCCGCGGCGGTCGCGGCGACACGAGCCGGGGCGGACTACGATCCGCACGCCGACATCCGCCGCTACGCCACCGAACTCGCCACCGACATCACCGACGTGCTGCTGCCGGACGCGCCGCCGGACTGGCGAGAACTGACCGTGACCGGCACGGTCACCGTCGCCACCACGGCGGGGGAGGCGGTATTCGTGGATGCGGCAGGCGAATCCACCGGCGCCGCGGTGCCGGAGGCGGCGGCGGGCCTGCTTCGCCTGCTGCGCACAGTGACCACGCCGTTGTCCGCGCATCCCTGGTATCGGGTCCGGCTGCACCGCACCGTAACCGGGCCCGCGAGTTACGAATTCGACTACGGCGAGCGGCCGTTCCCGATGAGCCAGCTGCTGTCCCCGGCCGACTACCGCGCCGACCTCGAAGCCTTTCCCCGGGAGCGCCTCCCGGTATGGCTCGCCGCTCACCTCGACGAGGCCCGCCCGCAGTTGCGCACGCCCCGGCAAGCCGTGGTGCGGGCCCGCGTCGATCGCGATTCGGGCACGGTCCCGGCCCCGGTGCGATTCCTGCACCCGGACCTGGTGTGGGCCCGCTGGGCAACCACAGCGGCGGCGGCCGTGGCGATCGGTTCCGACTGGGGTCCGCGAATTCTCGGCGCCACTGCGGTGTTCGAGGCGACCACCGGCAACGGCGCCACGCTGCACCGGCTTCCCGGCGACCGCGCGGTGCTGTCCGGCGGCGTCTGGAACGCCCCCGAACTGGACGCGGCCTACAACGACGGCGCGCCCATGCCCGATTACTTTGCCGGGGCGCCGGATTGGGTGTCCGCACCCGTGCTGAACCCGCGCGCGTTCACCGGTCTGCTGTCGTTCTGCTACTGGTGGGACGGCACCGGCTGGTACCGCGGCCGGTCACCGGCACCGGCGCGCATCGGCGCGGCGATCCCCGGGCTGTGGACCGCGGACACCGTCACCGATGTGGTGTGCTCGGTGCTGGGCGAGAACGTCTCTCGCCCAGCGGTTCACGACCTGGTACTCGCCGCCGAATCCGCCGCGGTCACCCGCGACGCGGTAGCGACGGCTTTCGACCCGGCCGAAGACCACGATCTGGTCGGCGCTTTCGCCCAATTCGCGCTGGCCGGCCTCACGGTCTGAGTCAGCTGGCCACCCGGGTGTCGTCGTCGGTCGGCCCGAACCGCGTCGACAGCCGGTAATGGCCTGCCGCGACGAGCGTGTCGAGCGCCGCGCGCCGGCTCGGGCACGACCGCGGACAGGCACGATGTACCTGCATCAGCCGATGCGCCTCCTCTAGATCCGCTGGCCGTACATCCGCAGTACAGATCTGTTCGTCGGACACGGTGGTCCACCTCCCCGCCGGAAGCTGAGCGTCACTGAACAGGACGCTTGTATTCCATGATCGCGCCAACCGGACGGCGACGCAGAGCCGAAATCGACCCGTTACCAACTCTTTACGTGGTCACGGGTCGCTCGTTGCCTTGTGGTCGCCTAGGATCGCTGCCGTCCGCTGCTCAGGTGAGCCGGAAGTTGTAGGTGGCGTACCGCGGATTGTCGCTGCCCGCATCCTCCCACGAGTAGCCCTTGCGGCCGATGTGGTTCAGCCGGATCCGGGAATCGGCCAGGATCTGGAAGCCGCTGCGCCGCGCGCGCTCGCAGAACGCGTAGTCCTCGCCCAGGTACCAGTGGTTGTTGCCCTCCGGCAAGAGCATCGGCAGGAAATACGGCACCGTCACCCGCCCGAACTGTTTGTTGCACCACGGCAGTCCCTCGTGCATCCGGATCGCCTCGTACACGCCGCGATGGGTGAACAGGAAACCCGTTGCCGCGTACTTGATCTCCAGCAGCCCGCCACCCTCGCCGAACAGGACGTTCTCGGTGCCCGGCTGCAGATGGCAGGCCAGCTCCCGTACGCCCTTCTTCACGTAGATGCCACAGACCAGCGGAAGATCGTGCGCGAGCAGCAGATCCACGGAGTCGGCATCGAAACCGATGTCCGCGTCGATCCACATGATGCTCTCGAAACCGTCCTGCAGCGCGTCGGTGGCCATCTGGCTGCGCGCCTGATCGATCGCGGCGTAGCCGGTCACCACCCGCACGGTGTACCCGCGCCGCTCGAGTTCGTTGAGCCCGCGCCCGCAATCCGGCTCCAGATACCCACTGCACGGAACCAGTACGACGCAGCGACGTGGATCCATCGTTGTCCACTCCATCCTCGAACCGTCCGATCGCGGGCGAACCCCGCAGACAAGATCGTAGGCAGGTCGCCGGACAGTGCGAAACCGTCCGTACCGCACCGATACACACCGATTCCGGTATCGGCCCGGACAACGTCCGATGCCGCTCGAATCGAATCGCACGGAGTTCGCGTACCGGATCGTGGGGAACACGATGAAGATGAGCGCTCCGGGCAATTGCACCGCGCCGCGGCGCATTAGGATTTCGATGGCCGGAACAATTCTCGCACAGGCCGCTTCCCGGCACGCGGAATGAGCAAAGCGCGCGGAACGCCGCCGACGATTCCGTGTGCCGGGTGCGCAACGGTCGGGTACGGTGTTGCCAGGCATAGTGAAAAGGGGGCGTGTCGAGGTGGGCGACAAGGGTATTCGCAAAGTGTGCACAAACTTACTTCCGCTTTCCGGCGAACGGGCGGCGACCGGTGCCGGTGGGCAGCAGCGCCGGTCATCCGCTACAACCGTGTAGAAGCTCATAGCGAACGCGTGCCGCGTCCGGCAGGTCGCGGTAATGCGGTAAAAGACAGCGGCTGGTAGCCGCTGCTCGACCGGCGGGTCCGCGCACCCCTCGGCGTGGACTCGCCGGTCGGGATTCTCCGGCTACCATCCACCGAAAAGCACAGCAAACCCTAGGATTTCGATGACCGACTCCATCGCCGGCAACGGTGCCCGGCCGCTGCGCCTGGCGCGCGTCTACAGCGGACGTGACGATACCGGCCGGCCGATCGTCGATCGGCCCGCGATCGACACCGAATTGCGCGAAGCGCTGCTGACCTATCTCGAATCGGCGCCGATCGTGCTGGCCGCCCGCAGTTTCGCCGTCGACGAGTTCATCCCCGCCGAACGCGACGTCCCCATGAACTATCGCACCGACGGTGCCTGGATCTGGTCCGGCTCGGTTTCGCACTATCTACGCAAACACGGACTCTCCCCGGAACCCGAACTGGTGCTGCACATCCTCGACCGCAATTTCCACCTCGGCGAGGTCGACGACACGACCAAGGATCTGGCGGTCTCGCTGATCACCGGCGGCTGAGGTCGCGTGCGTCGCCGCCGCGACCGCGTTACGATCGGCCCCGGCGCGCACACAGAGAGGCCGGCATGGTGGGGGTGGACTCATCGGGGTGGTTGTGCGTCGACATCGGCACCGCGGATACGGCGGCGGCGCTGGGTTACGGTCCGCACGGCGAGCCGAAAGCGGTGCCCCTCACCGACTCCGGCGCACGGTTGCCCTCCGCGGTATTCGTCCACTCCTCGACGGCGATGGAGGTCGGCGCCGAGGCGCTGCGCCGATCCCGCACCCCGCGCGACGGTGTGCTGATCGCGCCGAAGCAGCGAATCGCGCACGGCGACACCAGCTTCGAGGTCGGCTGGAGCAGCGTCCCGCTGCGATCCGCCGTGGCGGCCCTGCTGCGCGCGGCGATCGCGCGGGCCCAGACGGTCGCGCAGCGCCCCGTGACCGGGATCGTGCTCACTCACCCGCAACTGTGGTCGCCGCAACAAGTACAGATCCTGTCCGCGGCGGCCGCGGACATCGGCCTGCCGCAACACCGCATCCGCACCGTCCCCGAACCCCTGGCCGCCGTCCGGTTCCATCAGTCCGGCGCCCCGATTCCCCCTGGTCGCCGGGTCGCCGTCGTCGACTTCGGCAGCGGCTCACTGGATGTGGCGGTCCTGATGGCAGCCGCCGACGGATCCTTCCCGTTGCTGTCGGCCCGCTCCGACGAAACCCTGCATCTGGCCGCCATCGACACGGCCGTCCGGCACTGGATCGCCGATCGCCTCCGCGACCTGGATTCGGATCTCGCCGTCCCCTCCGCCGCCGACCCCGAGGCCGACGACCCGTCCTTCGCCGAGACCATCCGGCTCGCCAGAGAACGCCTGTGCGCCACGGACAGTGCGACGCTGGTGATCTCCTCCGGTGACGAGGACGAGAAACTGAACCTGACCCGGGACCGATTCGACACCCTCGTCCATCCGTTCGCGGTCCGGGCCGGCGATCTGGTGCGGGAGGCACTGGAACTCGCCGGGGTGCGCGCCCGCGACGACCTCCACGCGATGTACCTGACCGGCGGCGGATCCCGAATCCCGCTGATACGGGACCGCTTACGGAGCCTCGGGCCGATCACTCGCGACGACGAGCCGGAAACGGTGACCGCTCGCGGCGCCCTCCGGCATCCGGAACTCGGCTCCGCCGCGACGCCGATCGGAACCCTGCCGCCGGTCACCAGCCGGGCCCCCGAATCCGGCAGCCTGACCGGCCCACTACGCCGCCTGCCACCACTACAGGTGTGGCAGGCCGACAGCGCCGGCCCGGACGCGGCGCCGCCGGACGCGGCATCTCCGCGACTCGAAGAGGTGATGGCCGAACGCCCTGCTGCCCCGGGCATTCGACGTCTCCTGCTGCCCGCCGGGATCGTCGTCGTGATGGTGCTGATCGCCGGGATCGCCGCGCTCCTCGTGACGCGGCCCCGCCCGGTCACCGGCACCGCATCCGCGCCCGCCACCATCGCTCCGGCGGTACCGGCGATCCGGGCCACCGTCCCGGTCGGAAACGGACCCTCCGACGTGGCGGTCCGCCACGGCTCGGCCTATGTCCTCGGCGCGGACGCCACCGTCTGGATCATCGACCTGCGGACCCGGGCGCTGCGCAGCGTCGTCCCCCTCGGCGGCAATCCCACTGCGCTGGTCACGGATTCGCGCTACCTCTACGTCTCGGCCGACGACCGCCGCGGACACGGCTCGGTCCTGGTGATCGACGGGGCCACCGGCGCCCCGCAGGCCACCATCCCGGTCGGCCCCGGCGCCCGTCGCCTCGCGATCGATCCCGACCGCCACATGATCTACGTGACGACCTCGGACGACCGCAACGCCGAACTGGTGGCGATCGACACCGAAACCCGAACGGTCACCGGCAGACTGCGCCTCGAGGCCGGTGCCCGCGACATCGCGATCAACACCTTCACCCACACCCTGTACGCCCTCCCCACCCCCGGCGGCGCCGACCGGGCCCTGCGCGTCATCGACACGACCACCCTCACCGTATCGGGCACGCTCCCCACCCCGGGCGGCGCAACGGGTTTGACGCTGAACCCGAACGTCCACACCGTATATCTCACGCCCCCAACAGGTTCCGCGACCGAGGTCACCGTCGTCGACACCGACTCGGGCGCCGTCACCACCACCGTCCCGACCGGCCCGCCCGCCACCCGCGTCGCCCTCGACACCGGCAACCACACCGCCTACCTGGCCGTCACCGACCAGGCGGCCGCCCGGCTCACCGTCATCGACACGGTCTCCGAAAAGGTCACCGCCACAGTCCCACTCGACAGGCCCGCCACCGCGGTCACCGTCGACCCCACCGACCACACCGTCTGCGTGGTCGCCGACGGCGTCCTGTGGATCGTCGGCAGCTGACCGGTTGGCGTCGGCCGCCACACCCTGCACAATGTGTGACCGAGGGGTTCGGATTGCCGGGTCTCGCGCCGCTGAGCATCCGGAGGACGCGCAGCGGAACGCAACAGCAGGGGGATGAATCGAATGTGGTTTCCGCGACCCGGTTTCGGCGCATCACGGATAGGACGCGCCCGCGTACTCGTGGCCGTCCTGCTGGGCATGGTGAGCCTGGCCGGCTGCACCGTACTGCCCGGCCACCCCGAAGCCCGGTCGAACACCGCGCCGTTCTACCTCGCCGTCGCGAACCTGTTGAGCCAGCCGGTGATCCACTACACCGGCACGTCGCAGGACCAGAGCTCCACCTGGGACCTGCGCGCCACCGACAGCGGTGAATCCCTCGGCGCGCTGAACCAGGGCAGCCGCCGAACGGAAATCCTCACCGCCGGAAACCGCACCTACGCGAAACCGCCCGAAGGATCGCAGCCGGCCCTGCCGAGCAGCATCAGCCCGGCCGCGGTGGCGGGCCGATGGCTCACCGGCACAGACACTCTCACGGCCGGCCTGCCACCGGGTTCATGGTCCCCGCGCACGGTCGGCACGGCCCTGATGAACGCCCTCGACACCACCCCCGAATTCCCCCGAATCGGCGACCCGACCGTACCCGTCGGCAACGACCGAGCCGTCGAAGTAGCCACACCGGCAGGCGTCCTGGACGTCTCCGCCACCGCCCCCTACCGCGTCCTGCAACTGAAACCGCTGCCCTACAACGCCCGAGTGACCCCCACCGTCCGCCCGGCACCCACCACGACCACCGAGGACGGGGACGCCCCGGTCCAGTCCTACGCGGTCAGCGACTCACCGCTGACCGACGACATCGGCCCGATCGTGTTCGTGCCCATGTCCTTCGCCGACATGGACCGGACATACACGGACCTGATCGACCGGACCCGGACCCTCACCGACGCGGTGGACATCGGCGTCGCATTCCACTTCGACCAGTCCGGCGCGCTGAACTGCAATCCGACCAACTGCACCGTCACCGCCAACGCCACCACATCGACCACCGCGACCCGCCCGGCCACCCTCGCCGGCACCGTGACCGCGTCGATGACGGCCACGGTGACGGTCAACACCCGCCCCGCCGGCGTCTGCACCGACACCCGCTCCCTCCCCATCAACGGCTCCGGCACCCTGACCTGCGTAGCCCCCGATGTAGCCGCGGTGGTCGCCCAGATCAAAGCCGAGGTCGAAGCCCAGGCCAACGCCCAGGCCAGAGCAGTCGGTCACAACGTCCAAGTGCCCTACACGCTGAACTACAACGCCCACATCGAGATCGCGGCGATAGCCGGTGTCCGGGCCGAAGTAGATCTCATGGTCTCCACCGAACAGGGCGAACAACGCGCAGCGCAGAACCGCGCGGGCCCATGCTCCCGCAACAGTTTCGCAGCCGGCACCACCGTCCTGATGGCCGACGGCACCACCCGCCCGATCGAAACCATCACCGAGGGCGCCGAAGTCCGCAACGCAACCCCCGGAACCATTGCGACACAGACGAACCGAGTTGTCGCCGTCCACCGCACCGACGACGACCACGATTTCGTCCGCCTCACGATCCAAGGTGAATCCGGCACCGGCACAATCCAAACCACCGCAGGCCACCGCTTCTACGACGCCACCACCTCCACCTGGATCGAAGCCCACGCCCTCACCCCCAGAGACGTCCTGCAGACCACCACCGGCGCCGCCGTGGTCCGGGCAGTGGACCCCTACACCGCCACCACCCGCACCTACAACCTCACTGTCGCCGGCACCCCCACCTTCTTCGTGGTCACCAACGGTATCGCCGTCCTGGTGCACAACTGCACCTTCGCGATGGTGCCGTACAACCAGGACGAGCTGAGCCGGGCGGCGTACAAGGCCCGGGTCGCGGCCGGGGTGCGGGAGGGCAAGAACGTAGCTGTTGCCCGAGTGCCCGGGTGGAACGACGCCGCCACCGGCGATCTCGTCATCGGCTTCAGCAAGACCCAGCGCGGCGGACCCACCGTCCACTCCGAGGACGACATCATGGCGCAGTTGAGCGCCAGGGGATTCGGAGCGGATCGGATCGTCGCGCTCTATTCCGAACGACAGCCCTGTTCGGAGAGCTGTCGGCCCATGCTCATGGAGCACCTGAATCCGGATGTCCCCGTGACATATACCGTGCCCTGGGGTGACGATGCCATACTCCGCGCGGCGGCGAACGACCTGCTGGAGCGTCTCATCGCCGAGGCCGGTGGATCGTAGTCGACGGAGCCCGGCTCACCGATTTCGTTGATAGGGTTCGGTTATGGCAGGACACGAGCCGCTTTCCGCCGACGAATTCGCCCGCCGCCACCGCCTCGCAGATCGGATCGTCGGCGAACTCCGGCGTGCCGGACTGCCGGCACATCTGTTCGACCTCTCCGACCGCCGCCCGGGCGCGGCAGTCGCCGTGGAGAAGGAGGCAAGTGAGCCGAGCTCGGTGTGGGTGAATTGGTATGTGGACCCGGATCTCGCGCGAGCCGCCGAAGACGCCATCCTGCACAGCCGTTTCGATTCGTTCGAAGCACGACATCGCGGCCGAATCGCCGTGCAGATGGGCGAATCAATCGCCGGAATACTGCGATCGGCCGGTTTCCGGACCGAAGTCGGGGTCGACGACATCAGCCCTACCACGGTCTATGTAGTGGGCGACAACGAATCCGGTGATTGAGTGACATGCCGCGTCGGCACACTCGGATTGAACGACATCAGCCCGACCACGGTGTACATCCGGACCGGTACCAGCGGGCCGGATTCATTCTGACAGGACTGTGCGATGGTCGCTGAGTCGGGGACCGACCGTTCAGGTGTGGTTCGGATGCGGGACGCCGGCGAACCGATACAGCTCGGCGAGAGTCGGCAGGTGTCGTTCGGTGGCTGCCGCGGCGACGAACCCGAACAGGTGTGCCTGGCTGGTCTGGAGCGTTCGCGCCCGGCGGATAGCTTGTACGGGGGTCAGTTTCGCGGCGTAGGCATCCCAGAAGCGTGATACCCACAGCCCACCGGCCATGCGGCCGGCCTCCCCGGCGACCGCTCGTGGCAGATAGCCGGCACTGGTACCGTCGTCCGCGGCCGAGATGTAGCCGACCACGGAGTCATCAAGAGTCACCGGGAGAAAGGTGACGCTCCCCGCGGTCGACTCGGGATAGGTCGGCGGAACCACGGTCCGCAGATCGCCCCAATGTTCCTCGGCCGCATCGATGTCCGCGTCCTCGGGGGTGAGATTGCCGCGCCGGGAAATGTTGTTCAGTTGTACCGCCGGCGGCTCGTCGGAACGAATTCGGTGCCATGACGATTCGCTCAATGCCATCCCCTCCCCGCAGATGCTCCGTCCGTACTCTACTCGGCGAGGGCCCGCCAGTTTCCGTGGCGGCAATGGAACCGCAGGGTGGCGTGCAGGGTGGCGAGGGCCGGTGGTACCGCCATCACCTGTACCTCCACTCGGTATCCCTGGTCACCGAGCAAGGCGGCGAATTCCTCGGTGTCGCGGTCGGAGGTGAGTTCGAGCAGGATGTCCGCGCGCGCCCGGGACACATGTTCGGCCGCCAGCGTCGTCCAGCCGAGCGCATCCCACATGACGACGTCACCGGCCCGCGGATCGTCGGCGAGAGTCAGGTCCCAGGCGCGGGGGTGGTAGGCGAACAACAACTCGGGGTCGATCACCACGGCTCGCGGGCGCTCGGAACACAGTCGCCGGATCACGGTGGTCTTTCCGGATCCCGGCGGCCCGGACACGATGACCGCCGTCGGAACGGCTGCGGCGGTGAGGTTTCCGTAGAGTTCGGGGACGATCTTGTTGCTGAATACCCATTGATGATCGCCGCGCGCGAGCCGGAACCGGTCGGGGTCGTCGCGCGGCACGACGGTCGGCGCGGCGCCCAGCGCGGCAAGCTGCGCGCCCCGTACGCGAATCGTCTCGGTCACCGTGGCCGGGTCCGCGGGGTCGAGTTCCCCGAGGTCCGACAGATACTCCCGCCGAAGCCGAACGGGAACAGCGGGAGTGCGGAGATCCGCGGGACCGCCGTGCTCGGCGAGCCATTCGACGGCCGAGGCCGCTGACATCAGGCTGCCCAGAATGTCCACGGCCGCTTCGTAGTAGAGGCCACGGTCACGAGGGGATTCGGCCGGTGCGGTGGCGGCGTCGGGTTGTGGCGATCGGCCGGTGATCAGATTCTCGACGGCATCGGTGTAGCGGGCGATCGCGGCGAGAGACGCGGCGGCGCCTTCCCAGGACTTGTTGCGCTGCACCAGATGTTGCTGTAGCCGCAACGCGCGGGCCTGTGCGGCAGGCCAATCGGCGAGCATCGCCGAGACCTGCTCCACCCATCGGTCGACCGGCACCGGCGCCCGGAACGATTCGAGCACCAGGGGAGGTCGCAGCTCGGGCGGAAACTGTTCCCGGTCAGCCAGATACATGCCGATTCCGCTGTCGGCGGGAACGAGTACGGGCACGCCCAGCATCACCGCCTCGAGACCCAGCAGGCCGAATCTGCCGGTCTGACCGGGCATCACGAGCAGGTCCGCGGCGTGCAGGTCTGCGGCGAGAGCGGCCCGATCCTCGGTGGGCGGCAGCACCGTCACCTCCCGTCGGGCCAATGTCGACAGTGTCTGCCGCACCGGCACGATCACCGAGGCGTCCACCCCTCGAATCGTGAGGGTGACATCGAAGCCACGTTCGTTGAGGCTCCGTACGATCCGCGCCGACTCGGTGGCGCCGCCGCGAGAATCCTCCGCCCGCGCGAAGGCGATGATCGTCAATGGTGCGGCGGACGGTGGCACGGCGACTCCCTGGCTCGGAAAGATGATCGGCGTCAGCCGAGTACGGTCTGGGACAGCAGATTCCGCGCGAGCTCGTCCGCGACCGCGGCGAGTGGAATTCCGTCGCGGCCGGGTCCGAACGCCGCACCCGGGCGCAGGCGCAGGGACAGCTCGGTGAGCAGTGCGGCGCAGGCCATCGCTCGCGGTTCGCCGAATTCCAGGTTGAAATCGCCGTCCTGTCGCTCGTCGACGGCACGGTCCGCCGCCAGACTTCGGCGGGCGCGCTCGGCCTCTTCGAGCAGAAGGGTGGGCGGACGCTTCAGGATGGCCGCTGATTCCAGCGACCAGAGCAGATGACGCGAAGCATCACCGGGGATGCGGCCGGGCCGAGTCCGGAGCTTCGGTATCGGCCCGCGCACGGCGCGGTGCAGGGCCTCCAGCGCCGCGTCTCGGGCGTGCGGATCAGTGGAGGTACGCACCACGTCGAGTGCGGCGGCCCGCAGCTCGCGGGCCTCGGCGACCGGATCGACGTCGGTGGGCAGCGGCATCGGCGTCCGTTTCGCCCAATCGCTGTGCGAATAGCCGGATTGCGGGTCGTTCAACCACGCGGCGATATCCAGCGCGGCGATCGCGAGATCCGTACCGTCCGCGCCGATGCCGAACGCCTCGCCGGGTGCCAATCGACTCCCCAACTCGTACAGCAGATTTCCGATGACGAGGCCGCGCATCGAAGTGATGACGACGGCGTCGTTGGTGGTGTGGCCTTCCTCCTCCAGCATCGACCGGATATCCAGCGCTCGCTGCGCGAGCGGAATCGGCCGGCCCAGAGTGCCGCGATAGTCGACCGCGCCGAGGCTGTGCCGGGCCGGATCGAGGACCGGCGTCGCGGAGTCACCGCCGATCACGGGAATACCGGACAGTGCCCGGTCGAGGTCGGCCAGGGCAGCGGATCGGCCGGATTCGTCGTGCGCGTCGAGAACCCGGATCGCGGCACGTCGCAATTGCGGATCGTACTTGTCGTCGTTCACGACATCGTCCACGCAGGCCTCCTCGAAATCCGCCGATCCGTCCGGGCTCGAACGCCGATCGGTATCAATCCTGCCCCATCTCGGATGGGCGTGATGAGCTCGGTTCGGACGGTCGGCCGTGGTCGTCCGGTTCGAAGATCACCGGATATTCGCGTGGCGGCACCATGCCGATCGCATCGATGAGCGCGGCTCCCGCCGATTCCCATGTGAAGTTCCGATCGCGCATGATCTGCTGGAGCAACAGCGCTCGATCCCACGCGATGTCCTGATTCGACAACTGAGCCTCCAGAATGTCGGCCCAGCGGTCGACGGAAACATGATCCTCGACTCCTTGTTCGACGAGCATGCCGTCGGTGACTTCGTTCGGGAACAATGCGTGATCACCGAAGAATCTGCCCGCGCCGCTACTGCTCGGCACCACGATCGGAACCCCCGCTCCCGCGGCCTCGGTGGCGACGAGTCCGAAACCTTCGGCGCGCGATGGCATCAGCACCACATTCGCGTCGTGCATATCGGCGAGGATATCGCCGCGATCGAGTGTGTACGGCCGCACATCGACGTCGCGGCCCGCCGCTGTCACGAGGAGCCGATGCTGATCCTCGAGCTTCGCGACCGGTACGCCGCGCACGATCAGATCGACATCGACACCTCGTTCGTTCAGCTCGTTGACCATCTTCGCGGCCTGCATCGCGCCTTTGACCGGATCGTCGGCCCGGCCGAACACCAGCATCCGCATCGTCTGCCGATCGCCCGGTGGCCGCACTTGATCGAAGAATTCGATGCCGGGGATCAGCTGATGCAGAACCGCGTCGCTTCCGGTCAGCTCGGCCAGCCGGGTGGCCTCCTCGGCGAGCGTGGGGCCCACGCCGACAGCGACATCGGCAGCCGACACCATGTCCGCCTCGATCCGGCGATCGGTGACGGCACGATCGAACTCGCCCTTCACCCGGGCCAGCGAATCGGTGACCATGTGCACCATGTGCACCAGGGTGGCCTGCGGATACATCGTGTTCCGTACCTGTGCCGCGGCCGGACCGGAGAAACGACTGTGCCCCAGCACCACATCGACGCCGGGCGGCAGATCGCGCATATCGATCACCGTATTCCCGCGCATCGAGTTGTCCGCGGGATCGCGGGGCGGGATCAGCGTGACCTTCTCGGCACCCTCGTTGCCGGTCACCGGATGCGAAACCCGGACGAAGATTTCGTGACCGAGGTCGGACAGTGCCTCGCAGAGATTCTTGTTCACGGAAATGACACCGCCCTTGCTCGGATGCCATTCATCGATGAGCGCGAGAATCCGCAGGCCCGCCTTGTCGGAAGCCGATGACAGGTCGACGATCTCGTGCGCCCGCGCGTAGTTGGCGCGAATTCGCTCGTGTAGTTCGGGTGCGGCGCCGGCGAGGTCGTGCCGTTCGGCGGCATGCAGAAATTCGTGCTGCTCGACCGCGCCGGCGCCAACGTGCTGCGCGGCCTCCTGCGTCCGGGTCTGCCGGGCCGCGGCCTCGCCGGGCTCCGGCACGGCGGTGTCACGCGGCGGACCCGTGTGCTCCTGATGCGGGAGAGCCGCTGTCTCAGCAGGGGACTCGAGTCGAGGCCGGGCCAACGCCTCGGTGTCCCGGAGCTCGCGATGCAATGTCGTCAGGGTCGCCGATTCGTCGGGCCGCAACTCCGCCATCTCGGCGATCCGCCGGCGCACGTCCGCCAATTGCTCCCGATAGCCACGTTGTTCGGCGGCGGTCCAGGCGCGCTCGCGTTCGTGTGCCAGTATTTCCTCGGCTCGCGGCGGCGCGGCCCACCGCCCGTCCGGCGTGCGCGTGTTCTCGAACAGCACACCGTTCCGGTCGCGGACGGTCAGTGCCTCCACCCGCGCCGGCGGGTCGGCCGACTCCAATTGCCGGACCATCTCTTGTGATCCGGTGTACGACGCGTCGTGCAACGTCGGCGGTGTGTACCGATGCACGCCGTTGTCCACCCGCTCACCGAGATATCGGGAGATCATCGACAACCGGCTCTGCGATTCGGGAACCGCGATGACCTCGGCCCGTGCGGTGTAGTCGTGGTCGATGAAATTCCGCATCGTGGCCGCCTCCGACACGGGGTCGGCCATGGCCAGCTCGAGGATCACGTGCTGCCGATTCTCGATGGCATGATCGATCGCCATCCCGAACCAGTGCACGATATCCGGAACGAGGTGCCGGATGCCGTCGGCGTCGACACCCCTCATCAACTCCGCGTATCGCGGATGAAATTTGAAGAAGTCGTCGCCGGACAGATGCAATACGCCGCCGCGCTCGGCGAAGGAATTCTTGATCTCCGCGATCATGGTCGATTTTCCGGCGCCCGTCTGGCCGCCGATCACGACGAGTTCCGGTTTTTCCGAATGCGGTACGGATGCGGCTTCCGACAGCAGTTCCGGGACGATCTCCTCGTAGAAAATCCGATGGCCGCGCGCTGCTTCCACCCCGGCGTCGTAATCGCCGACGTAGCGCCCGGCGCCGGGTTCGTAGCGAGAGCCCACGGCCGCCGGGTCGTACGCCATGAACACGACATCCGGCCGGCCCCCGTTGAAGGCGTGGAAAGTGTCGTAATCCCATCCGGGCGGGGCATATTCGTCGTTCCAGCGCACGCGGGCGACCGGTACGAAGCCGGATTCGGCATAGAGTTTCGGCAGTACGGTGTCGAAGCAGTCGAGGCGCCGGCCACCCAGTTCCACGGCGATGCCGATCAATGTGCCTGCCGCACCGGGATATTTGGACGGGCGCTGGGCGAAAGCGGATACGATCTCGTCGCCTTTGAGTGCCACGCCCGCCCGGCCGTCATCGGTGACGAGCAGTCGCATGGCGCGGTAGTCGTCCACCTCGTAGACGTGGACGGAGGCGGCGAAGCGATTGCCTTCCCGCAATTCGAGCATCTTCTCACGGAAGAGGTCGGCATCGGCGGGATTCAGTTCGTGCAATTCCGGTGTGGATTGGCCGAGTTCGCGCAGCCGCGCCGCTTCTTCGGCCGCCAGCGTATGGGTGGCCTCGGGAACAACGACGCGGTCGCCGATCTGCAATCGCTGCGCCGCTTCGGATCGGTGCGGCTCGGTACCGTCCGAACGTCCGGCTTCGGGGGCCTCCGACCCGGTATGCGGTTCGTCGGGGGTCAGCCCCCGTGATACTCCGCCATGACGATCGCCTCGTCCGGCCACTCCCGCTCGATCGCCGACCTCTGTTCCTCCGGCAGATCGGGTCTCCAGCCCCGGCGACGCCAGAACATCTCGCGCTCGGCGCGGGTCAGCGGCGGGATCTCCTCGGCCATGCTCGGTGCCTCCTGTGGTTCGGGTTCGAGTATCGTCGCCGGCCCGCGGCGCCCGATCGCCGGGTTCGCCGTCGGCCGCGCGCTCCCGCGCGGCGGCGGGATCGAGACCGGACTTGTGCGTTTCAGGGGTGAACGGCGCGAAGCCGTCGGCGCTCGTGCGGATGCTCGTGCCGTCGGGAGGGAAAGTCTCCCAATGACCGTCCGGTGGAATGCGCGGACGGCGGTTGCCGTAGGCGTCCACCTCGGGGGCCGAGGTGTAGACCCGGCCGTGGTTGTCGGTCCACGCGCTGTGTGTGGGAGCCGTGACATCGACGCCGAGATGACGAGCCAGTTCGGCGGCGAAACCGTTGGTGGCGCCGTCGCAGCCGAGAAGCCGGATCGGTTCGCGTCCGGTCCACATGCTGCCGTGGCGGAGCAGGTTGGCGTATTCCGTTGCGGTGTATCGGTGTCCGCCGATGACGGCATGGCCGTCGGGGGTGAGGTGCACATCGGCGGTGAAGTGGAAGTGGTCGGGCGGGACCAGCCGCGCGTGATGGCGCAGACCTGGATCGTCGTGGTGCGAGACACCGGCGGGAGTGCGCTCGCCGGTGGTGTAACCGGCCTCGTGGACGGAGGGGCGGTATTGCGCCGGATGCTGCGCGGCGTCGATATGTTCCCCGAGTTGTCGCAGTTCGTGGGGTGCAAGGCCGTGGCCGCGGTACGGCTCGGGTCCCAGTCCGAGTTGTGCCCGAAGATGATCGGCCAGCAACCTGGGATGGTTCCGGGGCTGCCAAGGTGCGCCCTGCTGGGGATCGGCGTGGATGTGCAGGTGTGCCGCGGCGGCGTCGGAGGTGTGGACCAGATCGACCAGCAACCGATCGCCGGACGGTAGCAACCTGCCATGGTTGAACGCGGTGTCGCAGGCGAATTGCGTGTTCTCCCAGAGCCGATTCATCTCGTGGCTCGGCACTCGGGAATCGACCGTGACATGCGCGCGGACGGTGACGACGGTGATCGGCCCGCCGGGGGCGTCCGTGTGACGCCGCACCTCGAATGCGAGACGGCCGCCGGAACCATGCCGCGGGACCTCTGTGACACTGCCGTGCTCGGGTGGCACCGGCCGGAACCGCTCGCGTGCCTGGCGGGCGTGCTGGGCCTGCTGTAGCTCGTGTTGCGAGTAAGGATGTGCGGGAGTGTGCTGCGCCGCGGATGCGGGCGGATGCGAATCCGCTACTCGGCCTTCCGGTCTCGCTCCTGGTCGATCCGGCGGAGCTCCGACTCGCCCCACGCCCGCCAGATCTCGGCCTGTTGCTCCGTCGCGGGCCGGCGCCCGGCTGCTTCCCGTTCCTCGATGAACGCCATGTTGCGGTCGACTATCGCCTGGCTCTCGGGGGACAGCGGGGGCTGGGTGACGTTGTGCTCCTCCACCTTCCGCATGATTGCGTCCCACTCCTCCGGTGTGATGGGCATCGGCGTTCCTTCCGAGATCCTCGAGGTGAATGTAGACCTTGCCGTCGCGTGGAACAACGGTTCGCACCCGGAACTCGGTCCCCGGCGGAAAGACCACCTCGTCCTGCCAGGTGGAGGCCCAGGAGATGTCCTTGCCGGAGCGGGAATCGATGATGAGCTCGATATTTCCGCCGATCAGCGAGGATTCTTTGTCGGCGGACGCGAAGCCGCGGTCCGGGACGATATTGCCCTGCCGATACTCGTCCATGAATTTGGTGAGCTTTGCCGGGTCGTCGATGTACAGCGATCGCAATACCCGGCCCTGGTGATCGGGCAGCTTGTTGTAGGCGTTGATCAGGGCGCGGATCTCGGTGTCGTGTCTGCCGAGTAGCGTGCTGTCGCCGTCTCGGGTCGCCTCGTTCACCGCCTGATTCAGGTTCACATCCTGATTTCGCCGAATGATGGCGATATCCGCGTCCGACAGCCGGGCGATCTCGGGATGGTCCACCGCATTGTCGGCCCGAATCCGGATGGCTTCGTCCAGCTTCGCGGTCCGCGCGTATTCGCGCTCAGCAGCCGGGTCGCGGTATTCCGGATTACCGTAATACGGTTTGTCTTCGACCGGTAGCCGCTCGGTCAGGCCTGAATCCCGCCCCCTCCAGGCCAGATCCGGTCGGTCGTGTGCCGAGTCAGGATTCGGGCGGCCACCTTCGTCAGCAGCGGGTCCGATCGACCGTCCCCCGCTGTCACGGCCTCGTCTTCCTTGCGGATGGTCAGCTCTCGATCCAGGGTCGTTTCGCTGTTCCCGAACCGGTACGTCACCTCGGCCGGGGTCTCGGCGGTCTTCCGGTAGACCAGGTACAGTGCGATCGGTCTCACCCCATCTCTCGTGGTTCTCGCCGGTCCGGCCGGGAATCCGATTCTCCCAGTGCGCCTTCGAATTAGCGTACTCATGGGCCTCCCGATAACTGGCATCCGGATACCGCCGCAGGTAATCCGCCTCGGCCAGTTCGTGTTCCAGTAGCGTGACATCGGGCGGCAGCGGTTCGCCGCGGGACAGGCGCATCCATGCCTCGGCGATATCCGCATCGGCGTCGAAACGGCGTTGTTCGTATCCGACGACGGTGCCGTTGTCGTCGAACACGCTCAGTTTGTGTTCATCGACGAACAAATGTTGCTTGATCGCAGCTATCTCCGTCGCGGTGAACCCGATGGAACCGTCGGCACGTACCACCCCCGACAGATTCGCGACGGCATCGCGGACGTCGGTGTCCGAGGCGCGAATGGTGCTGTAGGCGTCGTCGGCCCACGCGCGTTGGGCGGGTTCGTCGAGCGGGTTGTGCGGTCTGGTCGATCCGCCGGTCTGAATATCGGCGGCAGGGTCGTGGTGGCGATTTTCCGGCGCTGCGTCGTGATCAGGATGAGAGGTCTGCTCGTGTCGATCGGCCGGGCCGTGACCGGACCGGTCCGCTTCGTTCAGTACTCGAATGTCGCCCGGGTCGGCCAGGTTCCGTCGCGGCGATATCGGTTCTTCAGCCGATTTCCGAGCTGGCTCGTCGCCGAATTCTGTGGAGTCAGGGAATCGGTTTGCTTGTCGATGGCCAGGTGATAGTCGTCCATCCGCTGGTCCGGATTCTCCAGCAATTCGGTCTCGACCAGGTAGGTCACTCGGGTGGGTTCGTCGCTGATCTGCTGCGCTCGCACCCGGATCGTCGGCGGGTAGATCCGGCCGCCCAGCATGCGGGTACCCTCCTGGATCGCCTTCGTGTACCACTCGGCGGTGGTCTTTACTCCCAGGCTCGGGAACTGGGTGATCACCCCTGTCCGGGCGTCGAGTACCAATCGACTCCTCCCGACCTGCCGCGGTCCGGCCTGCTCCTGCTCGGTCGGGTTCCGGGTGCATATCCAGCCGAGTTCGAACTGGTACATCTGATAGGTCTGAGTGGAGCCGAGGGCCTGAGCCAGGTACTCCCGTGCTTCCTGAGTGGTGCGAATCGGCAACGGCACTAAAGGGACTCCCGTCGGGTAGGAGGACGATTACTTCGAGACTCATCGATCCGTCCACCAGATACGTCGGCGGATGGTCGGAAGTCAACGACAACTGCGGATCCCACCAGACCGGGCCTTCGGCTTCCAATGGAAACACGACGAGGCTGGCGTGGCTGTCCTCGGGCATCGGGGTTCCGTCGCTGTGATAGAGCGGAGCCCCGGTGTTCTCGTCCACCGCCTGCCACTCGTTCACCACCATCGCCGAGGTGCCCGGCCCGAGCTCGTGGACGAAATCGTGCAGCGCCTGGAACTGATCGGCGATCGCCATGTCCGGGGGGAATTCCTGCCAATTACCACCGAGCCAGTTCCCGGCCCGATCCATGCCCCCTGCCTCGCCGGAGTCGTAATCAACAGTTCCGTCCGCGAATTCGTCCAGGTACCTGGGCAGCGCCACCTGTGGATCGCCGTGGAATGTGGACAGCGCCGCCAGGCATGCCTCGACGCAGTCGTTGCCGCGGCCGGCGACCTCCGGTCCGCCGTCGTTGATTTCCTCCCCCATCGGATGCGTGCGAGGGTCGGCGCCGATGACGAAATGGTCGTCCTCGCGGCACGAGTCTCGCAGTTGTTCCTGGTAGGCGGGATGCTCGAGGTCACGTAGTTTGCCGGGGCCGAATTCACGCGTCTCGGGCAGACCGTGCAGGGCGGGTGCGGTATTCGAGACACTGATCCGGTCGGTGATCGCCCGCAGATCGCCCGCACTCAGTTCGGCGACGCCGGAGTCCGGCAGACCGAGGTGGTCACGCAGCTGTCGTATCGCGGCATCGGGGGAAAGACCGGCGGCGCTGTCGGCTGGAAGGTGCAGATCGGCGTGGGCCGGGTCCTCGACGAATCGAACGCCGAGTTCGAGCCGATCACCATGGAGCAGACGCGGATCCGAGCCGGTCATCGCCTCGGTCGCCTGCCGGAACGCCGCATCGGCGTGATCGCGCTGCGCTTCGCCGAATCCTTCCGGAAAGTGCACTCGGACAGTCAATTTCGTGACGCGGTCGCCGTTCTCGTCGAATGTGCGATGTGTCTCGTAGGGCAGCTCCGTAGCCGCCGTGTCCGCGCTCTCCGGTGATGTGACACCGCCGCCGGTCGATTCGTGATGTCCGGGTGCGACCTCGTCGGGGAGTTCGGCCGGTCCGGCAGGCCGGCGTCGATCGGCCGCGTTCTCGGGACGCTCGCCCGGAACGGGCCGCGCGGGCGAGTAGGACGGACTCTTCGCGCCGTCGGTCCGGCGTTCCGTCGCCCGGCGTGAATCCAGTCGGCTGTCCGCGGGCCGTGGTTCGACGTGCGGTGTCATCGGCAGGGCCGCGGCGACCGAAACCGGGGTGGAGCCGTCGCCCGTGGGCCGCGTGCTTCGGTTCTCGTTCGCGGCGACCGCTTCGCTGGTGCGCCCGGCCTGGACGCCGCTACGAGGCTGCTCGGCGTAGGGCAGCTTCTCCGGACTCGCGCCGCCGCGTGACTCCGGCGCGGGCCCGGCGGCTGTCGGCTGCCGGACCTGTTCCTGCCCAACCGGTTTCGCGGCACTTCCGTCGGTGACCGGAGTATCCGCCCGGGGAGATTCGAGGCCGACCGGGCCGCGGGACTCCATCGGTATCGCTGCGGCCGGATGGCTCGCGCCGGGTGCGGGCAGGTGGGCCGCGGCGTCGGTGGGCCGCCAGGGCGTGACCGCATCGATGCCGGTGAGGGTCGCGCTGATGCGTTCCAGGCGCGGCTGTTCCGCTCGCCCGGCACCGTTGCCGTGTTCTGCCGGGACGGTGTAGCTCCCGTCCGTGACGGGCCTGGCGGTGTGCCCGCCGTTCGAATCGGCCGGCCCGGCCCGGTTCGCCGTCTTCGAATCCCCGCCGCGCACAGCCGTCTCCGGACGGTTACCGCGACCGTCGGTGGTTCCGTCCGCCGGTTCGGCACGGTTGCCGCGAGGCGCGCCGGATTCATCCGTGGCGTTGCCGCTGTGTCGTGACTCCGGTTCCGGTGCGCCCGTTCGGCTTTCGTCGACAGCATGGGCGCGGTCGCTGCCCGACGCGGCGCTGTTCCCGGTAGCGCGGCCGGTATGGTCCGCCGACGTCCCGGACCCGTCGCCCCCCGGCGCCCCGCGCATCCCGTGGCGCAGACCGCCTACGCCACCCAGCGCCGCACCACCGACGAGCAACTGCGGGCTGAGCGACCAGTCGATCGACTTGCCGTTCTGGAAGTGGTCGTAGATCTGGTTGCCGAGCCCGCCCGCGTACATGCCGACACCACCGGCCATGCCCCCGAGTCCGCCGGAGAGCAACCCGCCCAGCCACTTCGGCGTCCCTCGGTTGTTCAGCAGATCCGCGATCTTCAGGTGCGCCGGGCCGCCGACCAGTCCACCGGCACCCCATTCGACCGAGGTCTGGAACGTCTTCTTCAGGTCGAAACCGTCGTCGAGATGGTGTTCCCCGAGCTGGATGGCTTGGACGCCGGCATCCACGCCGGCTCCCATAACGCCCATGGCCGCCCCACCTCGCAAACCGGTGGCGAGCAGCCTCGGGGTCGATGCCGCAACCCGCTCGGCGAGTGGAATCACGACTTCCTTCGCGATCCCTTTCGCCAGGGTGCGGGACGCCGCACGGGCGGCGATCGCCGCGATCCGTTGCATCATGGTGCGGGCGAACACGGCCAGCGCCTCGCGTGAGATGGCGAGCACGGGCGGCACCGCGAGCGAACCGTAGAGCGTGGTCATCAGTTGCAGGACCGTGTACAACGTGAGCAGGGCGAACAGCTCGGCCTGGATCTTGGTGTACTCGATTTCCGCCGCTGTCGAGCGGGCGTCGTGCCCGAGCTGGTTCAGGCTGTCGACCAGCGCGGGCAGGGACGTGTCCGAACCGTCCAGCAGCGCGGCGAATTCGGCGAGGATCGCCTCGGCGCCGGCGCCGGTGTACGACTGCGACAACCCACCGCTGACGTGCCGTAGCTCGGGCTCGAGCTGCTCGAGTTCGGCAGCCGCCTTCTTCCAGGCGTCGCCCAGGGCGAACAGCTCATCCTGATTACCCTTCGGATAGGCCGAACCGAAGTTGAGCCCAGCCATCAACCAGCCGGGGAGGGAATCCCCGATCCACGTCAACCATGGCACCGGATGCCCCGAACCGTTTCATTCCCACACTGGAGCAGCG
Organism: Nocardia aurantia; assembly: GCF_009604425.1. Lineage (GTDB taxonomy): Bacteria > Actinomycetota > Actinomycetes > Mycobacteriales > Mycobacteriaceae > Nocardia > Nocardia aurantia. Next base: position 685,122 of record NZ_WEGI01000001.1, read on the forward strand.
ATACCCGACTGCTCGCGTTTCGCCGGATCATGCTCGTACTCTTCGACTTCCGTGAATCGGACAGCATTGCCGGACGCGTCGGCGACGCGATCCGGCGACCCCGGCGGGGATGTGGGCACCTCGGGAGGTGTGGGGATCATGGACCGAATGTCCGGCATCATCGGGAAGAATTCGGACATCGACGGCATCCGGGCCTGTTCCCGCTGCAGGTCGGCCATGAGCCGCTGAGCCTGCTGCCGGACCTGGGCCGCCGCGTCCTGGGTCGCGGCGGTGACCGCGGCGGCGATCTCGGAATACGTGAGATCGTCGATGCTGTCGGAGAATTCGGTTTTGATCACCACACCGTCGGCATTGACGGTGATCGTCACCCGCCGACCGGCGGCATGTGCTGCCGCGGTGAGTTGTGCCCGCTGTTCCTGGGCATGCGTGATCGAGACGAAAGCGCCCTGTACCAGATCTTTCAGCCCGGCCAGCTGTGCCTTCTCGGCTTCGTTCGCCATCCTGTACTGCCTGTCCCCGCCCTCTGAGCAATCCTTATTCGTTGCGCCGCATGGATAGTCGCGTCGAACGTCAGGACCGGAAACCGTCGGTGTTGTCGGTTTCCGTGGTTTCCAGGGCTGTCGCACCGTCCTTCAGGCCCTGGGCGTCGGCCACCAGCCGTTGCGCCTGCTGTCCGAGAACGCCTTGCAGGGACACATTTCTGGCGTTGTAGCCGTGGTCGCCCTCGGCGAAGGGGCGGCCGAACTCGTCGTCGCCCCAGCACCCGTCGTACGAGGCTGCCGTCGAGGCGATCTCGGAGTGAATCGCTCGAATCCGACTCGCTACGTCGTCGAGTCCGCCTGCGGTAGAACGCAATCCGGCTATCTCGACCTGCACCTTGCCTGTCATGGCACCCCCGCCATCGGTGATCAGAAAAACTTTCACTCATCATACATACGGCGGCGAGGTGATTCACTTTGTCTCCCTTCGCCGCTCCGCCTCGGCCAGATCCCACCACTCCGCCAGTTCCCAGCCCCGCATGATGATCATGTCCCGGCCGTTCCCGAACTCGAAAAGCACGTCGACCCCGGGGAGTGTGCATATCTGCTCCTGCACTTCCCGGCCCGAAATGCTGCGCCGTAGCCATGGATTAATGTCGGCCGGTAGTCGCTTGGATGCGGTGAAGACGCGCAGCACCCTCGATCCGTCGGAGAATCTCCGCAACGGCCACTCCCGGCCCAGTGGATCATCCTCGCGGAGGACCATGATCACCTCACCGTTCCCGAACGCGGTGATGAAGCTGCGCACAGTGCCGAAGCCCGAGACGAAGCGCCACAGTACGAGTTCGAGGGGTGTCTCGAAGTAGTCTCGGCGCAACGACTTCGGCAGCGGTGTGAATGCGGGATTCAGCCACACCTCGCTGAACCCACCCTCGTCGTCGGCCAGGCGCCCACCGAGAATGTTGGAATTCTGCACGGCGGAGTCGTCGGCTCCGGGGTCCACGTAGTATCGCCATTCGCCGGGATGCGCTCGCGCCCAGACCGAATCGGCGTCCGTCGGTGCGGGCAACGGTGACCTGTCGTCAGCGAACGGTGTCCCGTCGAGGCCGTGTCTACTTCGCAGCGCCGGATACCTCGGTTGCGCACCCGCAGTGCGGGTACCGGAATTCCCTTCCGGCTCGACGGTCCGGGCCTCTTCCTGCTCGAGCCGGCGCATGACCGACTCGTCCCAAGCCTGCCAGGCATCTGCTCGATCGTCGGTAGGCATCATCGAACCTCCTGCTCGGGGATTTCGGTGCCGCTCCACGGATCCCGGGCCCCCGCCGTCGTCTATCGTGTGATCGACCGCTGCCACGATAACGCGGTCGACGACGGGGGAGGGAAGAGAGTCGTGCCCGAGGCGCTGCCACTGGCCCGGACCAACGCCGAGGCCCGGCTGTTTCTGCAATTGCAGCCGTGTCCGCGCTGTGGATCCGCCGACTGCGTGTTCCGCAGCACCGTGGTGACGGTCGACGGCGTGCTGGCCGGCCGCTATCGCGGCGACTGCCCGGGCTGCGGGACCGTCCGGACCTACGAATTCCGGGTCCCTGACGAGGTTCTGCCACCGCCGGCGGGCACGGTCCGGTTCGGCGCCGACATTCCTTCCGAGCTGATGGATCCCGGTGTGTGGCTGTGGTATTCGGACATCTGTGGCAGCCGCGTGCCGGCCGACGCCGATACTCTCGACGAGCAGGGCCGGCGCGCCGCCCGGCATGCTCTCGCGACCGCCCTCGCCGCGGTCGAGGAAGTCCTGAAATTCCTGCCCTCAGGAGTCGAGCGCCTCACCCGATCGGCCTGCACCACCGAGCGCGGCCGGGCAATCTACGATCGGGAGCCGGCTCGCCTCACCAGGACTCGCTTGGAGGCGGTCCGGGATGCCTACGCGCAGCGGCTGGAGGCATGGTGATCGATGAGGAGCACGCGAATACATGAATGATCCTGCGGGGGCGGGCCTTACCGGCGCGGATCAGCGAAGTGTATTGCCGGACGTCGGTTTCACACTGGGCACCAGCGCGCCTTCACCTCGAGCGGAACCGCCCGCCCCGCCATCGATCGGTGACGAACAACAGGCCGGCGACCTGGCCCGCACGATCGCCCGCGGATTGGCGGCCGCCGGTCCGCCGGGCTGGCAGCGGCTGGAGGCCGTGTTCGCGCTCACCGTCGCCGCAGGAGTCTCGTTCGTGCACTACGTCGATGGCTCCGATCGCGTGGCGCGGTCGGAGCCGGCACCCGAGACGCTCGCCGCCGCCCGAGCCCATCGACAGATCTCCGCCGGCCTGGGCGCCGGGCCGTGGTGGCGAATGCTGTTGCAGCTGAACCGATCCGGGCAACTCGAGGTCGATTTCGACTACGGCGACGAGCCGTTCCCCGAAGGCCAGTTGCTGCCGCCGGAGGCATACATCCAGGACCTGGAAGCGCACCCGCGCCCGCGACTGCCGACCTGGCTGGCCGCGTACATCGGTCACGCCGACCGCCAGCGGCGAACCGCGCGCACCGCCGCGGCCGCGGCCGAGGCCGACCGCGCGGCCGGGACGATGCCCCGGCCGGTCACCGACCTCCCGCCGCTCCCCGCGATGTGGGCCCGCTGGGCCGTGATCGCCGCGACCTTCAAGGCTGTCGGGTCGCCGATAGGTCCACGAATGCTGCCGTCTCTCGGCTACTTCGAGGGGGCACACCGCAGCGGTTCGACGCTGTACCTCCTGCCGGGCGGCCGCGCCGTCCTCTCCGGTGGAGTCTGGAACGACCCTGCGCTCGAGGCCGCATACAACGACGCCGCCCCGATGCCGAATTACTATGCGGGAGCCCCGGAGTGGGTGGCGAACCCGGTCCTGGATCCACGGGCGGGCGGTGGACTGCTGTCCTTCTGCCACTGGTGGGACCGCGACGGCTGGTACTGCGGGCAATCGCCTGCGACAACGCAATTGGGTGAGGCACTGCCCGGCATCTGGACCGTGGCGACCACGGTCGACATCATCTGCGGTCAGCTCGACGGGCGGCAGAACGTCGAACGGCGAGATGCGGCAGAAACATTGGTGGCGGCAGCCGAAGCCGGCAGCGCCACCCGCCATCACCTGGCGGACCTGTTCGGACCGGACGCCGATCTGGCCAGCGCGTTCTACCAACTGACCCTCGCGGGATCGACGCTCGAATCCCGGGCCTAGAAGAGGCGCAGTGAGATGCGCGGCGACCAAGTGGTCCGGCGCGGGAGCCGCCGCCGCGTCCGAGGACACGGTCGATCCGATAGCCCGCGAAGATCTGGCCGATCGACAAGTGGGCCGTCATGCTAACCGCGTTCCTCGCGGATCGCCTTGACTATCGCGGCGATCCGCGAATTGATCAGGCCCTTCGTTCGGTCGGCATCCGCGGTCACGGCCACGGTCGGATTCTCGTCGGCGACCACATAGCGGCCGTCGTCGTCCAGATCGCGCCATCGCAGCAGGTATTGCATCGTGCCGCGCGGTCCGAATGCCGAACGCCCCTGGACGATGTAGATCTCTCCGACACTGCCGGCGGCGGTGGACCCGAAGTTTAGGGATGGACGGCCCATCGAATCGGGGGAGTCGTCCAGAACGGCCGACCGGCCGAACTCGTAGTCGAACTCCTCGTCGCCCTTGGTTTTCAACACGATCTGCTCGCGTCTACCACCCTCGGCGAAAGGGATGGCTGCCACAGCCTGGTCCGCGAGGGTCAGCGGATCACATTCCGCGATTACGTAACCTCCACTGTACCAATAAGAGTGGCCCGGCAGCTGCGTGACCACGTATCCCTTCGCCCCGCGCCTGGTCGCCAGCACTCTGAGCTTGGTCTCCGACGCGAGCGGCTCCCGGGCGTTCCATCCGTAGATCAGCAGATACAGATCGGGATTGTGGACCGCTTCGAGAACGTTCCGTATCTCCCGGTCCCCGTTCGAATTCAAACGCGACCTCGTCGCGTGCAGTTCCGCGTCGAACTCGTCGGCCGAGCCGCTTTCCGAAGTGAACAGGAAAGGCTCCGGCAGGGCGTCTTTCGCGAAGTCCTGCCACAGCACGTAGAACTCCATCGGCGAGAACCGCCACCGATTCGTCACTTCTCCACCACCGGCCGCACCGCACCCGGTGCATCGCCCAGTGCCTCATCGAGATTCTCGGTTGTCTTGAGGTATTCCGGCCGCTTGTGCTCCTTGTTCTGCTGCCCGTGCCCGCCGCCGTGCGCGCCCGGGCTCATGCCCGGCGCCCCGGCACTCGTGGCGGCGGAGGAAGCCAGACCGGCGCGTCCGGTCGTGGCGGAGTCCGTGGTCGCGGCAGCAGCGCGGGGGAAGAGGCGCTGGGTGGCGGCGCTGTTTCTCGGACCTTCGGCCGCGGATCCCGCGCCTAGACCCGCTCGCCCCGACCCGGCGCCACCGCCGGCCGCGCCACCACCGGCACCGATGCCGGACTTACCCAATTCGTCAGCGGCTGTATTGGGCAGGCCGGCGGCGAGAGCGGCGGCCTGAGTCGATTGCTGAGCGGCTTGTTGCAGCGCCTGCTGTGCCGTCTGGGCGGCGGTCTGCAGACCCTGCTGGATTGCCGATGCTCCCTGCTGCGCCACCTGTGAACCTTGCTGTGCCGCCTGCTGCAACGCTTGTGCGCCTTGTTGCAGCATGCTCTGCAACTGCTGGGACTGGTCGGGCTGTTGTGTTTGTGGTTCGGTGACGGGCTGCTGGTCGGCCGCCGGATCGCCGGGTTGGTCGACTTTCGGCGCGCCGTCGAGGCCGGGGCCACCACCGAGAGACCCGGGATCCAGCGCTGCCTTCTGATCCCCCGACCCCGAACCCGACAGCGCCGAAACCGGCGATACCGGGGCAGTGGGCGGAGCCACGGGGGGAGCGACCGGTGGCACCACCGGATTCGGCTGTGAGGGGACCAGCGACGAAGTATTTCCCCCTTGCGGAAGTGGCATCACGGGAATCGCCGCACTCGCCGATTGCGCGCCCTCCACATACCATTCGGTCCATTTTGTCCGGTACGCGTTGAGCATGCTGTCCAACAGCTTGGGTGTGTAACCGACCTCGGCAGCCTTCTGCTCGAAGGAAACTTCGGGAAGATATTCTTGCAGTTTCGTGAGCCAGCCGACCGAGTCCGTCAGATTGTCGCTGATGATCTGCATAGCGCGGGTGAGGGATTCCAGCTCATTTCTGACATATCGCCCGATCGCTTCGCGGGCGGCTGTGCTCGAATCGCCGTGCCAATATTCGTTGTTGTTCAGGATGGCGGTCGCTTTTTCCTGGAATATGGCTCTTCCGGTGTGCAGGACGTTGACGAAGCCGAGCCAGTCCTGCGCTGCCTGTTGAATCTTGCCGATCTCGCCCGACATGACCTTGTAATGATTGAAGAAATCGTTCCAGACCAGGTCGCTACTTCTTTCGAGGTTGACCGGCGACCCGTCGGGAACCACTCCGATCGCACGCATCTCGTTTGCGAGTTGCTCCAACTCGGGCAGGCCCTTGAGTTTGTCATCGAAGTCCGGCAGGTACGAAAGTTTGCCGTTCGAAACTTCCAGAGCTCCGCTGTCGGGCTGGTGAAAGGGTGCGGCGTTCGGGGACTTGGAGTCGACCCAGCGCGGAACATGCACGCTTCCCGGCGTGAACGACTCACCGGCCGGAAGTGAGTTGGACCGCATCTTGGTGAATACGTCTGCGCTCTGGTCCTCCGTCTCGTACAAGACTTTTCCGGCCCAGATGAACGTCTGTGCCAAGTTCTCGAGGATGGCCAGATGTTGGGCGACGACACCATCGCGGAGTTGGGATGCGGCATGCCTGAACTTTTCGCCGAGCTGATGCCCGGACGGCACCGGGCTGAAGTCAGGAGTGGCCAGCACGTGATCGAGGTTTCTGGTGACCTGGTCGAAAGACTCCGTGAAATCGACACAATAACCGGCCATCTTCGTTGCGGCCGCGTTGTCGAAGACGACATCTCGAATGGACGACCAACCGTCCTCTATCCCACCCATGGAAATTTCCCCTCCGGATCCAATTTTTCAATCGAGACGGTGTATTCGGCCAACCGCCGGTGGCGCTCAGGTTCGCTCACGGCCCGATCACCGTCAGCGAGTCGGCTCCCAATGCGTACAAGGTGTGCGATGCCGTATCGACGGCAAGTTGCAGACTTTCGATCATGGTGCGACCCGCCGGTATTCTGGTGACGATCGCGGCGGAAGAGGTGTCGAGTACCAGGACGAGGCCCCCGGCGGACGGAGTTCCTATACAATCTCCGATGAACTCCGCATCGATCGACGGATCGAATACAATGCTGCCGGACCCGGATCCTGCGGCAATGATTTTCGTCGCGGCTCGGCCCCTGATGTCGACGATACTCAGAGACAAATGATATCCAGGATCGGTGGGCTCGCCGCGGCCGGGTGCGGAAAGAACGTGAAGGGTGCCATTCGTGGGTTCGACAGCCATCTGATAAACGGTGCCGGCGAATGGAATGCTCGAGCCGTCCGCCTGTCCGTTCCGGGCCATCGGAACGATGTTGTGGCCGCTCAGCGCGAATAGTCTGTGGCTCCCGGAATCGACTGCCAGCCTGGTGATCTGATAGCTCGTCGGCGTGTTCGAAACGATCGCATGCGTGGAAGTGTCCACCGCCACAATCGTCGCCGGGCCGCCGACTCCCCTGACCACATCTTCCACGGCGCAGTAGAGCACATGATCGGCCGCGTCGAGCGACATGGTGGTCAGCCAATGGCCCAGAGGTATCGTCGCGACTATCGTGTTCGATCGAGTATCGATCGTCTCGAGTGCGCTGTCGCTTTCGCCCGTGCTCACACCGACGAAGATCAAGGAATTGGCCCGATCGGCGACCAGTCCCAGAATGCGCTTGCCGACGGTGATCACTGTCGAAACCTTCTCGGTCGTCGGGTCGACCACCCAGATGGTTCGGTCGTCGCCTGCGATATAGACGCCTTGATCGGCCAGCGCGATGTAGTTGGGGTTGTTGCCGATCGGCAGGGTCGATCGCGCGGCCAACTTGGCGAGCGCCGAATCGGATTGTCCCCGCTCGCTCGAAAACCACGCGGCTGCGGCCGCCGCGCCGGCCACCAGCGCCAGCGCGATCACACAGCCGATGACGATCAGAGGTGTACGCCGGCGGGGCTTCCGAGGATCCTGCCATGGCGACCGCACATGTGCCTGTGGCGCGGATCGGATCCGGGGAGGCCGCTGCTCCCGCCCCCGGTCCGGGTCTCTGGAGTGCTCGGTAGGCCGAACTTCATCGGGCGCTCGAAGGATTTCGGCTACCGAAGTGACCAGCGCACCGCGGGCGGCTGCCCCCGGCTCGTCCGCTGTTACGGCCGGGCACAGCTCTCGCACAGCGCGTTGTACCGCAGGTATGAACGTGCAACCACCGGCCAGATGAATTACTCCGATATCGCCGGCATGCGTTGCTCCTGCGGATAGCAACGTGGCCCTCGCGAAGTCGACCGCGCGTGCGACGTCCGCGAGAATGATCGACTCGAATTGCTCTCGGGTAAGCCCGATCTCCCGGCGCGAATCTGCGAAGACGAGACCGATTGTTGCCGGCGCGTCGGTCGACAATGCCTCCTTGGCGGCATGGGCCGACGCCATCAGATCTCGGAACTCGTCTCCATTCCGATCGGTAAGGCGCGTAACGACTTCAGGCGCGGATTCGGCGAATTGTGTTTCCGCCCAACGTCTGATCGCATCATCGAACCCGCGGCCGTTGATCTCACCGGTACTCTGTGCAGCCGACGATCTCGGGTATCCGTACTCGTCGACCGTGAACACCGCTACATCGAGGCTTCCCGCACCGAGATCGAACACCGCGGCGCGGGTGCCGGACGGAGCTCGATCGAGCGAACGATGCAGTTGCAGGACCGCACGGGCGGAGTCGATCGTCCGGATCAGCTCGGGAGAATAGCCGAGAATACGCGCCGACTCGGCCAGAAGTGTGATCTGCGCCGGCTGCCAGAAAGGCGGGTGAACCAGCACGATACCTTCGGGCCGTTCTCCGCCCGCGTCGAGTTGTGCGCGACGCGTCACATAGCCGAGGACCGCGGCGAGCAGGGAAACGACCGATACATCGCCGTGGACCGTCCGCACGGTCGTGTGCCCCATGGTTATCCACCGGCCCGGTGCGGCGATCAACCCCTGCGGATCTGTCAGGCCCGAGAGCTGCGCGTCTTCGCCGACGACTATCTGCGCGGGGGACCGGACATGGACAACCGATGGCAGCCGGCTCGAGCCGGAGTCCGTGAGGGCGAGCAAACGTGGCGGGCCTCCCCCACTATCGGAACGACCTGCCACGATGTTTTCGGTGCCGATGTCGACACTCAACCAATAGCGCTGGCTCATGTGTGGTTTCTCCGCATCATCGCCCTGGCAGGACCAGCACCTTGTCGAAATCGCAGGCGACATAGACGGCGGCTGATCCGCCACTCGAAGCCAGGCCGTGGCAGGCGGCGTCGGCGCCGATCTCGATCGTATCGACAACGGATCGTTTCGATGTGTCCAGTACTGCTATCGACTCGTTCTCCGCGGTGCCACGGGTGGCATATGCGAGATGTTTGGTCTGATCGACGATGACGGCCTCGGTGAGGGAGCCGGGATTCGGTACGGTTGCTACCGATCCGGCCGTGGATGTATCGATGAAATAAATGACGTCCTTGGCGGTGGCGAGGACCATTTTGTCCGTGACATCGACTGCGACATCGAACGCTCCGTTCGGTAACGCGATATTACTGGATACCGTGGTGGTATCCAGATTTACGAGCACCAGGCCCGCGGTGGGCGTCGCTTTCGATGGTTCCAGATAGTCGCCGGCGATATATGCGATTCGACTCTGGGGATCGAGTGCGATTTTCGACGCGTTGTAGCCGATCGGGACAGCGGACTTCACGGTGAGGGATTGGGCGTCTATCACCATCAGTTTGCTGGAGGCGTTCGGTTGATTGTCGCCGGATCTCGTATTGGCGACGTACACGTTGTGGTTCGCCGGGTCGACGGCTACTGCTCGTGACGCCAGGCCCGTCGGAATCTGTGTGACGACACGATTGGTGATCGTGTCGATGACGGATAGAAGCGACTTCTGGTTCTCCGGCGGGACCGATTTTCCCCACCCGACGCTGTAAACCCGGTGAAGCGCAGGATCGATCGCGATGCCGACTGGTCCCTCGGACACCGAAACGGTGGCCGTGACTGTGCGTGTTCTACCGTCTATGACGGAGACCGTATTGTCATGCCGATTGTTCACATAGATGTTGCCGGACGTGGGGTCCACCGCGATTTCGTTGTAGTCGTCGGACATTCCGACCCGAATCGTCTGAAATCGGCCGGTACCGTCGTCGATCGCTTCCTTCTTGCCGTGCGACGAGAGGTAGACGGCGGATGCGGCAACCACCGCCAGCAGTGTCAGGGCGGCGCCGACCCAGGCCGTTGCGGTCACCGCACGCCGCCGTGGTCGTCGCTGCGCTGATCGCGGCGGGTGGCCCGACGTGCCCTGGCGGTCCGGTGCGATCGGCGGATCGACCGTCGATGATCCGTTGGCCGCGGTCGACGGCCCGACCACCGCCCCTACGGCGGCTGTGGATTCCGGCTCGTCGGAGACCGTGAGCGGCGCGATCTCTGCGAGCAGGGAACGCAGTGACGGTGTCGCGGACAGTTCGCCGGCCGGGTACAGGGTCACCAGTTCCGATTCGCCGCTGATACCGGCTTGTTCGATGGTGGCGGCGGTGAATCGGGCGATCCGTGAGGCGTCGACCGGTGCACCGCCGAATTGCGAATCTCGTTGCGATGTGACGGTGTGCAGTACACCGTTCGCCGCGGCGACGAGGACGGTCACCTCGACCCCGTCGTCGCCGGCGTCGACCACTACCAGGCGAGAACCCGAGGCGATGCGACCGTGGCCGTGGACGACTGCCGCGGGCTCGGGGATGATCCGGATTCGGTCGGGTGTGAATCCGATCTGCCGCGCTGCCCCGACGAGAATCGAAATGCGGCCGGGATCCCAGGATTGAGGGTGCGTGAGAACCAGGCCGGTCGGCGCGCCGCCGGCGCCGCGTGCGCGCCGCATCACCTCGAACAGGACTGCCGCAATGACATTCGTTGCGGGCACCGAGATCCCGTTCGGAAAACGAAAGTCATTCTGCCCCAGTGCAATCCATCGTCTCGGCTGGATGATCAGGCCGGGATGCGCGGTATGCAGGCGAGCTGCGGCCGAATCACCCGCGTGAATCACCGAATTCGATTCGACCACCACTGCGGACGACATCGACGATCCGTGGTCCGACAAACGGACGGGTTGTGGTTCGCCGTAGTCGTCGACCAGGACCGCGGTTACCGAGTCGACACCGAGGACGATTCCAAGCCGGCCCGGTGTTGCCACCCCCTGCATGCAGACCCCCTTCTTTCTGGTGCGGCGCCAATAGTACTGCGACCCGGTCGGTTCGGTGTGCGGGCCGTGTGGACGCACGGCCGGGGAAGAGCGTGCCCGCAGCCGAATACCGCTGGCGCACATGAGCCGTGGGTGCTATACCTGTTGTGCTACACAGGAGGGGAGTTAGAAGCATGGGTGATCCAGATCCGCCGGGCGAGGACTGCGCCGGTGAAGACTCGGATCGATGGCCTACATACACCGCTGCCTCGGTGACCGGTTCGATCGTGGTGCGGACCACGGAACAGGGTCTGCCGCTGGGGATTCGGATCGAGGCGTCCGAGTTGTACGGCAAGGATCCGATGCAGTTGGCCGGTGAGGTGCTTCGGTTGTGTCAGCGGTCCGCCAATCGGGCGGGGCTCGCTCGGCGGAAGCAGTTGGAGGCGGCCGGGATCGGTGCTGCGAGTCTCGCGCACAGTGGGCTGCCTACGGAGGCCGAGCTGGCTCGGCAGGAGATCGTCGAGGAGCAGGACTACGACACGGAGCCGCAGAGCTGGCTTCGGTCGATCTGACGTATCGAGGGGTGGGCAATGATCGAATCGATGGACGACCTGGAGGGTCTGGTTCGTCGGCAGTTGTATCGGATGCAGGGGTTCTCGGAGGATGTGGCGCGTGTGCGGGCGCGCGAGGTCTCCGAGGACGGTGCCATCGCGGTCGAGGTCGACGGTAACGGGGCTTTACGGAATCTCGAGTTCTCGGGTGACATTTCGCGTATGTCGCCGGAGGAGTTCGAGCGGGTCCTCGTGGATACCGCGAATGCGGCTGCGCAGCAGGCTTTTGCTCGCCTCTCCGAGTTGATCACCGACTTCAACGGCGAGCGCTCGGAGCAGGTCGGCGGATAAGCCGTCGATTCGCGAAGAGATTCTGGCGCAACCACTTTCATTTCTGTAACGTCATACGATCGACACTTCCGGGAGGGAAATCCAATGGGCGATCTGAAAGCAGATCCCGCGGCCATTGCGGCATTCGGTAGTCAGCACGCCGGGATGGCGGGGCAGGTGGCGGGTTCCGCCGCGGCGGATGTCGTGGGGTCGCTGGCCGCCGCGGTGCCGGTGTTCGGGCTGATCGGGCAGGACTTCCTGGCCGCGTTCGCGCAGGCGCAGTTCAGCTTCCTGCAGTCCAGTGCCGAGATCGCCGCTGTGCACGCCGGTATCGCCACGGGCGCGCTCGAGGGTGCGGCCTCGTACACGGGTACCGAACTCGGCAACGCGAATTCGTTCGTCTCGAGTATCGCCGGCCTGTTGTGACCACTCCGGCCGTGGGGGCGGTGGGCGGCCACCTCGATCCGACGGTGCTGGATGTGCTGCGCGGCAGTCCGATCGGGCCCATGCTGGATCGTCCGGTGTCGGATATGTTGCGGGATGCGGGATTACCGCAACTGCCGGCCATGCCGCAGTTGCCGCCGCTGCCGCAGTTGCCGCCGCTGCCCAGCATCGATCCCTCGGCGCTGATCCAGCCGGCGCTGCAACTGTTGCAGGCCTTCGGATCCGGCAAACTCGGTGGCGGGGGCCTGGATCCGACGCAGTTGCTGTCGTCGGTCGCGAACGCGCTGATGTCGACGGCGACGCAGGGGGCGCACGCGAACGCCGCGGTCGCGCCGAACTGGAACAGCGACGCCTCCGACAAGGCGCAGCACAAGAGCGATCAGGCGCAGCAGGACAGCGTGAAGGTCGCCGATCAGGGACAGCAGCAGAAGGGGATCCTGTTGCAGGCGCAGCAGGTGGTGGCGGAGGGAGCCGCCGAACTCACGGCCGTGATCCAGAAGTTCATCGCCGAAGTGGTTGCGGGCGGGGTCTTCCTGTTCACGCCGGTGGGGATCCCGTTGCTGATGGGGATGGCGACCGAGGCCGTCGGGGAGGCGACCACGATCGCGGCCAAGACCCGTGGCGAACTGACCGTGCAGACGGCGCAGATGGCCGCGGCCGGGATGAAGATCTTCATCGACGGCGTGCCCGACCTCGGTGAGGTCTCCGGCCTGGCCTCGCAGGCGGTGAATCTCGTGCAGCCGTATCTGGAGCAGGGCGCGCAGGCCGCCACACAGGTCGCGTCGGTCGGCGAACAGGCGGTGAGTCAGGCGGTCTCGGCGGGGCAGCAGGCGATCAGTCAAGGCGCGCAGGCATTGTCGAGCGCGGCGAGTTCGGCCCTCGGACCGGCGGAGCAGGCGTTGAGCGGGGCGTCGACCCAGGCGGTCTCGGCCGCCGAGAACGCGGCGCAGCTCGGTAGCGCCGCCGCCGGCGAGACGGCCGGTGGTGGCGTGGCGGGCATCGGCGGGATGCCGCTGGGCGGGACGGGTGGTGGCGGCGGTGGCTGGCAGGGCGGTGGCCCGCGGGCCGGGTTGCCCTCGCTGGGGCAGCCGCACGCACCGCGCACCGGCCAGACCGAGGAAACCGAGACCGAGACAACGACAACCACGACGACGACCGCGGCTCCCGGCATGATGCCCGGCGCCGGCCTGGCCGGGGCCGCGCGCCCGGGCGAGGGTGGATCCAACGACGAACACCGCCCGAATCTCGTCACCAGCGCTCACGGCGACGAGGTCGTGGGCACGATCGAGGGGGTCTCGCTGCCGGTGGTCGGCGCGGCCGAACCGATGCCCGAGCCACCGCCCGACAAAGAGCTCACGCTCTGAATTTCCGCTAGGAACAGGAGAATTGCCATGGTCACGAGCGATTTCGGCGGCGTGCAGTTCGATCCGGCCGCCGCGGCGAACGCGGCGGCACAGCTGGACGGGCTGGCCGGCCGGTTGGCCGGAGACCTGCAGAACGAGCAGATGAAGCTGACGGCCGCACCGGCCGGGGCCGACGAGGTGTCGGTGCGGGCGGCGCAGACCCTCGACGCCGTCGCGGAGTCCTTCCGCAACAGCGCCGACGCCGGTGTGCTCGAGGTACGCAAGCTGGCCGCCACGCTGCGGGTGCAGTCGAGCCGGCTCGGACAGCTGGACACCGACAACGCCGCCGATTTCGGTGGCGCCGCGACGGTCTGATCGAGGTTCGAGATGGTGGTGGAGCCGATGGCACCGGGATTCACCGGGCAGGTATGGGAAGCCAAACCGCCCGAGCAACTGGCGCGCGACCTCGTGACCGGCGCCGGTGCGGCGCCGACCGCGGAGGCCGGGCTCGCCTGGGCCCGGCTCGGCGCCGGCTTCGCCGCGGCGGCAATTGATTACGAGCACATTCTCGGTCTCATCGACTCCGCCTGGCAGTCGCAGGCGAGTCGCGATGTGCTGGAACGGATTCGAGCGCTGCGTAACTGGCTGGCGGAGGCGGCCGCGGCCGCCGCGGCCAACGCGGCACAGGCCGAGGCGCACGCCGCCGCCTACGAGATCGCCCGGCTGGCCATGCCGGATGCCGGTGAGGTCGAGGCGATCCACTCGATGCAGCAGAACCTCGAACAGGTCGGTACCGCGCTGGGCGCGCCGATGCTCGGCGCCCTCGCGCAGCTCGACGGGCAGGCCGATGCGGCGAAAGCCGTTGCGGCCCGGGTGATGCGCACCTACGAGGCGGCCACCGAACCGCTCGCGACGCCGTGGGAACACCAGGCCCCACCGGTCGTGGTGTCCGACGCGGCGCTCGCGGCCGAGAGCGGTACGGCGGTCGCGACCCCGGAGGCCGCGCCGGTGTCGCTGCCCACCGGTTACCCGGGGCTCGGGACCATCGACTTCGCTCCGGTCCTGACCTCGTACCGTTCTCGCAACGTCAACCGGGTCACGTCCGAGTCGACCGTGGAAAAGGTGACCACGCAACAGGTTTCGGTGCAGCCGATCGGATCGATGCCGATGGCGCCGCCGCCGCCGGTCACCGCCCCGCCGCAGTCCCGGCAGCATTTCCCGCGGGCCGCGCTTCCCGGCGAATCCGCCGCTGCCGCAGCGGAACTCGAGATGGACACCGGAATGCAGGCCGCGCCCGCGGTGCTCGGTGGTCTCGACCCCACGGCACAACGGGTTCCGACCGGCATCGAGGTCGTCAGCGCGCAGAGCGGACGGGCCGAGACGCCGGCCACGGCCGGGCAGGCCGCACCGGAGCGGGCCACCGAGGCCCGCCCCGCGGCGGGGGAGGCGCCCGCATGACCACGGTGACCAACGACGGCCTGCTGGCGCTGGCGGCCCATCTCGGCGTGCAGACCCTGCCGCTGGTGCTGGCGGCGTCGCCGCGGCACGAGCGGTACGACGACTGGGCCGCCGCCCAGGACGAGGCGCTGGCCGGGTTGCGGGCCGATCGCCTCATCGACCGGCACGGTGACGTCGAACCCGGGATCGCCACCGCGCTGTTCGTGCTGGCGCAGCCGGATCGTGAGCTCGTCGCCCGAATCATCGCCGACGACAAGCAGATTCGGATCTGCCTGGCGCGGCGTGGGGCCGAGCACGCGCTCGCGGTGCGCCGCGGCGACAGCTACGACCTCCGCACGGTGTGGGCCGACGGTTCCAGCGAGTCGCTGGCCCGGCCGATCCTCGACGTGCTGGGTCCGGCGCCGGCCGCCGAGGTGGTGAACGTCAGCGCCCCGGCCACGGAATTCCGGGACCGGCTCGACGGCGCCGGCTCGTCCGCCGACTACGCCGACGCCGTCTACGGGCTCGGTGTCGCCGACCGGGACGCCACCGCGTACGGGCTGGCGCTCGAAACCTGCCACCGGTACACGGAACTGGTGGCTTACGCGCACGCCGACGGCGTGCTGGACCGATCGCCGGGGGCCGTCGTCGTGTACGACACGGCGCGCGGCCGGATCGTCGCCACGCCCGGGGTCGCCGCGGATCAGCAGGTCTGGTCGACGCTGGCACCGGGTACCGATCGCCGGATCGGGGATGCGATTCGGGGGCTGATCGAGTCGCTGCCGGGGGGGAGGTGGCCGGCGGATCAGTCCGACGTGCACGACGTGAATCGATGAACATCGGGGGGTGCCGCTTTCGAAACGCACTTTCCGGCAACCGAAATCCACAGTGAAAGGTGAACGGCACAATGGCCGGTAATGTAAAGGCTGATTCCGCTGCCGCTGGTAAAGCGGAGCAGGGAATGGCGGCGGCAGTGGACAACATGCGTGCCACGCTGAAGCAGATCGATGGTGAGGTCACCGCCGCGGCCGGTTGGTCCGGCGATGCCCGCGACGCGTTCAATGCGGCCGCGGCCGAATGGGGCGCCGCCTCGGTGAAGATCAACGGTCTGCTCGATCGGATCACCCAGCAGGTGGGCCACGGTACCAAGCAGTACCTGAGCGCGGAGGCCGACAACCACACGGAATTCCAGCACCTGAGCGGTCTGTCCTGATCGCCTCGGACAATCCATCGGCTCGACGACTCCGGAGTAATTCATGACCAGTTTCGAATATCAGTCCGGCCCCATGACCCAGCTGGCCGGTGATCTCAACAAGTTCCACACGGATCTGCACACCTTCGGTGGCGACGTTTCCGATATGGGGAACGTCCTGGCCGCCGCCTGGGAGGGCAACGAGGGCCACGCGGACTTCCAGGCCGTCCACCAGCAGTGGGACGGCGCCTACCACGACGGGCTCGTCGCCCTGCAGAAGGTGGCCGCGGCCGTGGAGAACGCACTGCACCGCGCGCTGAGCACCGATCACTCGGTCGGCCAGGGCTTCAGCTCGCTCTGATCCCGGCGAATCGGCCGGATCAGCGGACGATGCCATTCGATCGTGCACCCCGCCCGGAGCGATATCCGGTCGGGGTGTACGGCTGTGTACAGGTGCCGATCGACGCACCACCGGACAGACAGATGAGGGAGGACCCGTGCCGGCCCAGCTGAGCACCCGCGCCCAGGTCAACGGATATCGCTTCCTGCTGCGCCGCCTGGACCACGCCATGGTCCGCCGCGATATCCGGATGCTGCACGATCCGATGCGGTCACAGATGCGTTCGCTGATCGTCGGCGCCGTGCTCGCGGTGCTGCTGGTGGCCGGGTGCTCGATTCTGGCGTTCATCCGTCCGCAGGGCACGATCGGCGACAAGGCGAAGATCGTGATGGGCAAGGACAGCGGCGCCCTGTACATCGTCGACCGCGACCAGAACGACGCGAGCCGGATGACGTTGCATCCGGTGCTGAATCTCGCCTCGGCGCGGCTGATCACCGGCAGCAACGAGACCCCGAAATCGGTGAAGGACGCCAAGCTGAACACCGTGCCGCGCGGGCCTCTGCAGGGCATCCCCGGCGCGCCCGCCGCGTTGCTCGGATCCACCCAGGGGGACCATTCGAATTGGACTCTCTGCGACACCGCGCGCGCCGGCGGGGCGAGTGGCGTGAAAACCACTGCCGTCGTGGGCAAACTCGATCTGAGCTCCCGGATCCGGGCGGCGGATCGCGATGCCGCCCTGCTGGCGCGCAGTGGCGACCGGACGTACCTGCTCTACGACGGCAAACGCGCTCAGGTGGACACGCAGAATTCGGTGATGGCCCGGACCCTGAACCTTTCGGCGCAGCCGCCGCGGCCGATCTCGCTGGGCCTGCTCGGCGCCGCCGCGGAGGTGCCGATGCTGACGCCGCCGGTCGTCCCGCACGCCGACGAACCCGGGCCGGGCCGGTTGAGCAATATGCGAGTGGGCGCCGTCATCCGGGTCGGCGGCACGGCCGAGGCGAACAAGTCGGACCTGTACGTCGTGCTCGACGACGGGGTGCAGAACATCTCGCCGTTCACCGCGCAGGTGCTCCGCAATGCCGACTCGCACGGCATGAGCGATATCCCGCAGCTGCCACCGGATGTGCTCGACGGTATGCGAATCGCCAAGGGGGACTTGCCCGTCGACGACTTCCCGGCCGAGACGCCGAAGATCGTGCGGGTCGAGGACGCCCCGGTCACCTGCATGGCCTGGTCGAAGGATCCGGGCACCGCGCCGGGCCGCAAGGACGCGGCCGAGGGTCCGTCGGATCGCGCCGGCGTCACGCTGCTCGCCGGAACGCGGCTGCCGCTGCCGGATTCGGCCACGCCGATGGATCTGGCCTCCGGCAACGGCGGCGGCAGTCGCGCCGACAGCGTGTACGTGCCGCCCGCCACCGGCGAGTTCATCCAGGCCACGGGTACCGAGGCGGGCAGTGTGCGCCGCGACGGCCTGTACTACGTGTCCGACAACGGGATTCGCTACGGCGTCCCGGACATCGCGACCGCCGACGTGCTCGGGCTGGGCCGGACACCGCGCCTGGCGCCATGGGCGATCGTGAGCCAGTTGGTCCCGGGCCCGATGCTGGACAAGCAGAGCGCGCTCGTCACGCGCGACGTGCTGCTGTACGACAAGCACTGAGCGGATCGGCTTTCCGCCGGAAGTGACTGCGGGACAGCATCTCCGGATGCCGTCCCGCAGTGGTGCCGCCAGGTGCGCGTTGTGTCAGCGCTTGCCCGCGAGATACCGCTGTTCGGTGGGTGTGGTCACCAGTTGTGCGGTGGCGCTGGCCGACGGGGTGATCACCGTGATCAGGTTGGTCGGGTTGCGGTGCTGCAGGATGGTGACGTCGGCGTTGGGCTGCCACTGCGGCGAAACTCCGGGGTACAGCGTGAGAATCGTCGCGGAGCCGGGCGGGGCGGCGGCGGTGACGCCGTCGAAGACCACCAGGGTGGCGGCGGGCAACGGCAGCCGCCCACCGGGAACGGTGTTGTGCCGCAGGCTCTGCGTGACGGAGGAGGCCAGCGACAGCGCGTGCTGGTTGCCGACGCCGGCGATCATCGCCTGCCAGGCGCCGGGCCGATTGGTGTACACGACCGCGGCCGCGCCGAGCGCGATGGCCCGCAGGATCACCTGCTGCGCGAGCATCAAACTGCCGACGATGTCGATGCGGCGCGAACCGGAACCGATGAGCGGCACCGCGATTCCGCGGCCGGACTCGTCGGCGCCGATGAGCTGCCCGCAGCCCGAGGTGGGGACCGCGAAGCCCTCCAGCGCCTCCAGCGGCCCGCGATAACCGGTTTCGCTCGCCGGTCGCACGCCGAGCGGCAGACTGTCCAGCAGAGCCCAGGACTGGCGCCGCGGCAGTTCGCGCAGGCCCTCGATCGGCGGCTGATCCGGCACGCTCGGCAGGTCGTAGCGCACCCGCGCATCCACTTCCAGTGTGCGGCGGGCACTGTCGCCGGGCGTTCGCTCGGCCGGCCGCAGCCGCACCGCCACGGTGGTCGCCAGGCTGGGTACCGCCCACACTCGAGCGAGGCCGCGGGCGTTGATCAGTTCGCTGTCGATGCGGTAGTTCACCAGGTGAACGCCATTGAACTCCAGCGACTTCGCGGTCTCCGTGTATTCCTCGACAGGGACGCCTCGTGTCAATTCCCGCAGCGCGCTGGTCATCTCGCTTGCGGTGAGCACCGAGGCGGTGATGCCGCGGGCCGCGAGCCGGTTGGCGACGCGGCGGGTGGCGGCGGTGGCGGTGCGCAGCGCGCCGTCGGATCCGCCACCGCGGTTGCCCACGGCCTTCGCGTTGGCCAGCGGGTTCAGCCGCAGCACCACCCAGACGGTCCGGTGCGCGATGGCCGGTAGCGGGCCGAGGATCTCGTCGTACATCCGGGCCAGCGGCACCACGGTGGCCGCGTAACCGGACAGCACGGCGTCGTTGCTGGCCGTGCGGGTTCCGGTGCTGACGACGTCGATGGAGTCCAGCTCGATGTCGAATTGCAGCAGGCAGTTCGCGATTTCGGTGAGTGGCAGCACCTGGTCGGTGCTCAGCGAGCCGCGGCGCAGCATGGTGAGGGTGTCCGGCGGCGGATCGATCCGTAGCATGGTGGTGAGAGTGGTTCCGTCCCACTGCAATCCGTAGCTGCCGCCTTCGGGGAGGGCCGCGTCGACCAGGGTCGGTTCCTCGGCGTCGTCGTGCCGCATCTGCCGCCAGCGGAAGGCGGTCCAGCGGCCCAGCCGCCGGCCGATCAGCAGGCCCAGCACGGCCGGTACGGCGGCGGCCGCCGCCACTGCCCACCAGGGGAGGTGCAGGGCCACGGTCACCAGGGAGGCGGCGATCGCCACCAGTGCGACCGGAATGATCAGGCGCAGTGGCAGATAGCGGAACAGCCAGGGATCGTCGGAAGACAGCGTCGCCTCGGATGCGGCGGCGTGCCGGGCCGGGGGCGCGGTCGTGGAAGAAGTCACGATGGTGTTGTCCTGCCGGATCGGTCGGGCTCAGGCGAGGCCGAGCGAGGAGAGCACGTTGTCGAGCGCGGTCGTCATGTCCGGCGCCTCGATACGCATGAGCACGGACGCGTCCGCGGCGCTCAGGTCCAGGGAATCGTCGTTGGCGAGCCGGAATTCGCGTTCCTCCTCGGCCGCCTCGATCAGGTTGCGGATGAAGCGGCCGTTGCCCGCGAGATCGACCCCGCGGCGCGGCTGCCCGCTCTGATCGGTGCTCTCCAAGTGGTAGAGCCGATCGCAGGCCGCCACCAACTGCTCCAGCGCGCCCTCGGCCAGCTCCGAATCACGGCTGCGCGCGATCACTTCGCCGATGCGGCCCAGTTCCTCGGCGGTGTAGGACGGGAACTGCAGCCGTTTCGCGAAGCGGGACGCCAGGCCGTCGTTGGCCGCGAGCAGCCGGTCGATCTCGCCGTCGTAGCCGGCGATGATGACGACCAGCCGGTCGCGGTCGTTCTCCATCCGGGCCAGGATGGTGTCCACGGCCTCGCGGCCGAACGCGTCGCCGCCGGAAAGACCCTGCTGGATCAGGGTGTACGCCTCATCGATGAACAGCACGCCGTCGAGAGCGGAGTCGATCAGCTTGTCGCTCTTGATGGCGGTGGAGCCCAGATGCTCGCCGACGAAATCGGAGCGTTTGGCCTCGATCACCTTGTCGGTCTTGATGATTCCCAGGCCGCAGTAGATCTTCGCGACCACCCGCGCGATGGTGGTCTTCCCCGTTCCGGGTGGCCCGGTGAACGCCAGATGCTGGCCGCGGGCCGCGCTGGCCAGGCCCTTCTCGGCGCGGATCTTCGCCAGTTGCGCACTCGATTGCAGCTTGGCCACCTGCGTTTTCACCGCGGTGAGACCGATCTGCCGGTCCAGTTCGGCGCGGGCCTCGGCGAGGATCTTCTTCGCCCGGTCCTGCGCGTCGGCCTGCTCCTTCTCCTGCAATGAGGGCGCCGACGCCGGATCCCAGCGGTCGGCGCGGGCGTCGATGACCTCCTTGCCGGTGATGGTGATCCGGTAGGTGCGGTCCCGCATGGCCTCGGCGTTCTCGGCGAAATCCGGTGCCTGCGAATACACCTGCTCGAACAGGGCCTGGGCCGCGTCGGCCTGGCCGGTCTCGCGCAGGCACAGGCCGCGGCAGAACATGGCCGCGGTGCGCGCGGCCGGGATGGGCCCGCTCTCGGCCTGTTCCATCCGCCGGATCGCCTCGCCGAACAGGCCGAGCTGCGCGCAGGCGGTGCCGACCATGACGTGCGCGCCGGCGGCGAGGTACGGATCGTCCCACTGCGCGGATCCGGCCAGCACGGTCATCACGTCCGGCCAGCGCTGGGTGGTGTAGTGCAGTACGCCGCGCACGTAACCGGCTATGCGATCGTCGATCTCGCGTTCCGGATCGTCGGCGCGTTCGCGGCGGAGCGCGGCGAGTTCGTCGAGAACCCGCTCGGCCTCGTCGAAGTCGCGGGCGGAAATCAATTGGGCCGCATAGGCGAGCCAGATCTCGGTGAAACTCGCGAGCGGATAGTCGATGTAGAGTCCGGGCAGGAACCGGCCCGCGAGAACCCGTGGGGCCAAACCCAATCGCCGTTGTTCCCGATGCAAACTGACGGTACTCGTCTTGTGCAGGTTGTGGAGAACATCCCGGGTGACCTCGCCGGCGGCGGCGCGGCCGAGCCATGCGTCGCACATCGTCGGATCCCATTCCGTCGCACGCGTAAAAGCGAGCTTCGCGTACTCGAGATCGCGGGTCGATTCCTGTCCGTCGATGCTCAATCCCAGGGACAGCACGCCGGCATCGAAAGCGCGCTGTGCCTGGCGAATGTCGGTCATGTCCGCGGAACCCCGAATTCGGCTGTTCTGCTTACAGTTTGCCCCATGATTCCCACCCCGGATCGTACCGTCGCGCCGAAACCGGCTCTCCGATACATTATGGACGACGGCCCCTCGTGGGCAACCGAGACTTCACAGGAGCAGATCGACACGTGACAGCACAGTCGATCGGTGGCCGCGCTGCCGCCGAACCCGAATTGTGCCGAGTGTCCGTCATCGGGGGGGATACCCAGCTCGACGTCGGGCTTCCGGCTACCGTGCCCGTGGCCGCCTTCATCGGCGACCTCGTGGCATTGATCGAATCGCGCAATCCACGATTGCCCGATCAGGAGGACGGGGGAGTACCGTCGCGTCCACAGCACTGGACGCTGGCACGGTTGGGGCGCAACATGATCGCGCCCAGTCAGACGCTCGGCGAGGCCGACGTCCACGACGGGGAACTGCTGGTGCTGCGGCCGGTGGCGGCGAAGGAATCGCCGGCGCTGTTCGACGATGTCATCGATGCGGTGGCGCGGCTGACGGCCGAGGAGTTCCGCGGCTGGTCCGCCGGCGCCGCGCGCTGGACCGGCCTGGTCGCGGCGCTGGTCGCGATGCTGGCCGTCCTGGGCCTGGCCGCCGCCTCGCGGGCCACCGGCGACCGCTGGATGGTGCCCGCGCTGCTCACCGGATTCGCTGTCGCCGCACTGGTTTCCGCGGTGATCGTGGCCCGGCGCTACGGTGACGAGCTGACCGCGACCATCCTGACCGCGTGCATGTCGCTGTCGATCTTCGGCGGTGCGGCACTGTTCGTCCCGGGGGCGCTGGGGAGTCCGCACCTGTTGCTCGGTTCGGCGGCCGCACTGCTGCTGGCGGTGGTCGGCTACCGGCTGATCGGGACCGGGCCCTCGGTGATCGCCGCCGTCGTCACGCTGACGGCGTGCAGCGGTATCGCCGCGGCGGTGTCGATGGTGTGGGATCCGGGGCTGCCGAAGATCGCCGCCGGCCTGCTCGTCGGTGCGCTGCTGCTGATTTCGCTGGTGCCGCGGATGGCGGCGGGCCTGGCCCGGCTGCCGGTGCCGCCCGTGCCCACCGCGGGTGGCGCCATCGACCCGGCCGATCACGAGCCGCGGCCCACGATCGAGGGCATCGGCGCGATCGGCGCCACCGTGCTGCCGTCGGCGGCCGGACTCGGGCAACGGGCCCGCATCGCCAACCATTTCCAGACCGGCATGCTGTTCGGCTGCACCGTGTCGGCCGGGCTCGGTGCGCTGGGCTCGGTGGGCCGGTTCGGCGCGAGTCATTGGCAGGGTGCGGCGCTGGCCGTCGTCACCGCGATCGTGCTGTGCCTGCGCGGCCGCGCCTTCGCCGATCTGGCCCAGGCGTGCGTGCTGATCTCCGGTGGTGCGCTGGTGTTCGTCGCGCTGGCAGTGCGACTGGCCGTGCTGGATTCGCGGCTGGTCCCGGTCTCGGCCGGGCTGCTGTTGCTGTTCGCGGTGGCCGCGATCGGATTCGGTGTCGTCGGACCGCATATCGAGGTCTCGCCGGTGGTCCGCCGATTCGACGAGATCGTGGAGTACCTGCTCATCGTGGCGGTGGTACCGCTGGTGCTGTGGGTCATGGATGTCTACACGGTGGCCCGGAACCTATGAGGTGGCGGGCCGCGTGGACGTGTGTGCCGATCCTCGTCACGCTGGCCGCAACGCTGTCGGCCGGGCCGTCGCCCGCCGATGCGGCGCCCGTGCGGACCGTGGCGCCGCCGGCGATCGATCCGGGCGCGCTGGGCGCCGCGCAGGCGCTCAGCGGCCGGCCGGGTCCGCCGGATCCGACCGAGCCGGAACGGTTGTGCGCCAAGCCTTTTCTGCAAGGCGCGGTGCCCAGGGATCCGGTGGTCGCGCAGCGGGCACTCGGTCTGCCCGCGGCCTGGCAGTTCAGCCGGGGGGCCGGGGTGAAGGTGGCGGTCATCGATACCGGCGTCACCCCGCACCCGCGGCTGCCGCCGGTCCAGGCCGGGGGCGACTACGTGCAGGCGGGCGGGGACGGCCTGTTCGACTGTGACGGTCACGGCACCTTCGTGGCGGGCATCATCGCCGCCCGGCCGAGTCCCGACGACGCTTTCGCCGGGGTGGCTCCGGACGCCGACATCCTCAGCATCCGGCAGTCCAGCACCGCGTTCCAGGCGAAGAACCGCGGCGGCAACGGCCAGCCGGGCAATGTCGACGACGACGGCTACGGCAATGTGCTGACCATGGCCGCGGCCGTGGTGCGCGCGGTGGATCTGGGCGCGAAGGTGATCAACATCTCTCAGGTGGCGTGCACGCCCGCGGGTTCCGATACCGCCGACGCGGCGCTCGGGGCCGCGGTGAAGTACGCCTACGACAGCGGCGCCGTCGTGGTCGCGGCGGCCGGCAACGCCGGTGGCGAGGGTCGCTGCAAGGAGCAGAACGCGATCGGCGGCTGGGAGGGGGTGACCACGGTCGCCAGTCCGGCCTGGTTCAGCCCGTACGTGCTATCGGTCGGGTCGATGGCGCCGGACGGCAGCCCGTCGTCGTTCACCCTGCACGGACCGTGGGTGAGCGTCGCCGCCGTCGGGGAAGGCGTTGTCTCGCTGGACAATCAGCCCGGCGCCGACGGGCTGGTCAACGCACTGCCGGATGCCGAGAACCAGCCACAGCTGTACGCGGGGACGAGTTTCGCCGCGCCGTACGTCTCCGGGCTGGCCGCGCTGATCCGCGCGCGCTTCCCGGACCTGAGCGCACAACAGGTGATGGACCGGATCACGCGTACCGCACACGCGCCCGGTCCGGGGCGGGACGACCGGGTCGGCGCCGGGCTGATCGATCCACTGGCCGCGCTCACCGCGCAGCTGCCGGATCGGCCGCCCAGCGCGGGGGTCGACCAGGCGCACGCCGTCGCGCCGCCGACGCAGCCGGCGGGCCCGCCCGCACTGCCGCGGCGCGTCGCCACGATCGGCACGATCGCGTGCCTGGCCGCGCTCGGAATCGGTCTGCTGATCGCGATTCCGTACCGGCGCAAGCGAAGTGGCGACGAGCTACCAGATTTCGATTCGTAGTACCGGGGAGGGACAGTTTTCATGGCAACCGAGGGTTTCGTGCGTCGTCCGCGCATCGCGCCGCCGCGCGCGCCGGGCGGCGAGGTCGGATTGACGCCGCCGCCGGAGATTCCGCGGCCGGTCGCCGGCCCGCTGCTGACGAAACTCATGCCGGTCGTCATGGTCGTCGCCGTGGTCGGCATGATGGCGATGTTCGTCATGATGGGCCGCAGTCTGCTGTCCAACCCGATGATGATGATGTTCCCGATGATGATGCTCATGTCGATGGTGGGCATGATGGCCGGGTACGGCAAGGGCGGCAAGAGCGCGTCGGAACTCGACGAGGAACGCAAGGACTACTTCCGCTACCTGGACCAGATCCGCCGGGACGTCCGGCGCACCGGGGTCAAGCAGCTGGAGATGCTGGTCTGGAGCCATGCCGAGCCGGCCGATCTGCAGGGCCTCGTCGGCACCCGGCGGATGTGGGAGCGCCGGCCCAACGATCCCGATTTCGGGCATGTGCGCGTCGGGGTCGGCAGTCATCGGCTGGCCACCAAGCTGGCGCGGCCGGAGACGGGTCCGCTGGAGGATCTGGAGCCGGTGTCGACGGTGGCGCTGCGCCGGTTCGTCCGGACGCATTCCGTCGTGCACCAGCTGCCGACTGCGGTCTCGCTGCGCGCGTTCCCGGCCATCAACATCGGCGGCCCGGCCGCGGACGCGCAGATGCTGGTGCGCTCGATGTTGATGGAACTCACCGCGTTCCACGGCCCCGACCACGTCGCCGTCGCCGTGGTCTGCGCCGATCCCGACTCGCCGACCTGGTCGTGGGCGAAATGGCTGCCGCACCTGCAGCACGCCGGTCACCGCGACGGCATGGGCTCGGCCCGGATGATGTACCAGTCGCTGGCCGAACTCGAGACCGCGCTCGCCGACGAACTGCTGGAACGTGGCCGGTTCATGCGCAATCCGCAACCGACCCAGGGCCGGATCCACGTGGTGGTCGTCATCGACGACGGCTACGTCAGCGGTAACGAGCGGCTGATCAGCGAATCCGGGCTCGACTCGGTGACCGTGCTGGATCTCACCGCGCCGGAGACCGGGCTGGCCGCGCGGCGCGGCCTGCAACTGGTCGCCGCCGGTGGCGACGTATTCGCCAAAAGCGCTGCGGGAGTAGAGAAGTTCGCGACCGCCGATCCGGTGACCGTCGCCGAGGCCGAGGCATACGCCCGCGCGCTGGCCCGGTACCGGATCGCCACCGCCGCCCAGATCGTCAGCCTCGGCGACAACAACACCACGACCGATCCGGGATTGATGGCGCTGCTGAAGATTCCGGACGCGGCGGGTATCGATCCCGCGAAGGTGTGGCGGCCGCGGGTCGGCCGGGAGCGGTTGCGGGTGCCGATCGGGGTCACCCCGGACGGCGCGCCGGTCGAGATCGACATCAAGGAGTCCGCGGAGTTCGGCATGGGCCCGCACGGGCTGTGCATCGGCGCCACCGGCTCGGGTAAGTCGGAATTCCTTCGTACGCTGGTACTTTCGCTGGTCACCACGCATTCACCGGATCAGCTGAACCTGGTGCTGGTCGACTTCAAGGGTGGCGCGACCTTCCTCGGCCTGGACCCGCTGCCACATGTCGCGGCGGTGATCACCAACCTCGAGGAGGAGATCACCCTCGTCGATCGCATGGGTGACGCGCTGCGCGGCGAGATGAACCGGCGCCAGGAATTGCTGCGCGTGTCCGGGCAGTTCGCGAACGTCACCGATTACGAGAAGGCCCGCGCGGCCGGGATGCCGCTGGATCCGCTGCCCGCGTTGTTCGTGATCGTCGACGAGTTCTCCGAACTGCTCTCGCAGAAACCGGATTTCGCGGATCTGTTCGTGATGATCGGCCGGCTCGGCCGCTCGCTGCACGTCCATCTGCTGCTGGCCTCACAGCGGCTGGAGGAGAACCGGATGCGCGGGCTGGACTCGCACCTGTCCTATCGCATCGGTCTGCGGACCTTCTCCGCCAACGAATCCCGGGCCGTGCTCGGCATCACCGACGCCTACCACCTGCCCGCCGTGCCGGGATCCGGATATCTCAAGAGCGACGCGTCGGATCCGTTGCGGTTCAACGCGACCTACGTCTCGGGACCGTACGTGGCGCCCCGGGCGGTGGGCCGGGCCGGCGGGCAGGCGGTCGTCGAGGCGCCGCCGCGGCTGTTCACCGCGGCGCCGGTGGAGATGCCGGCCACCCCCGCACTGCCACGACTCGATCCGCTGGACCTGCCACCCGCCCCGGCCGACGAGGGCATCCCGGACACCCTGCTGCAGGTGGTGGTCGGCCGGTTGGTCGGGCACGGCCGGCCGGCGCACGAGGTGTGGCTGCCGCCGCTGGACGATTCGCCCACGGTGGACATGCTGCTGCCGGACCCGGATTGGCGTTCGCCGGTCAACCGGCACGGCCAGCTGTGGATGCCGATCGGCATCATCGACAAGCCGTACGAGCAGAAACGCGACGTGCTGACCATCAACCTGGCCGGCGCGCAGGGCCATGTCGCGATCGTCGGCGGCCCGCAGTCCGGCAAGACGACCGCGGTCCGCACCATCATCACCGCCGCCGCCGCGACGCACAGCCCCGAACAGGTGCAGTTCTACTGCATCGACTTCGGCAGCGGCGCACTGTCGAGCCTCAGCGGCCTGCCGCATGTGGGATCGGTGGCCCGGGCCAACGACCCCGACCGGATCCGCCGCACCATCGCCGAGATGACGACGTTGATGAAGCAGCGGCAGGAGCGGTTCAGCCGGTGGGGGATCGAGTCGATCACCGACTTCCGCAACCGCCGCTACGCCGCGCTGGTCGCCGGCGGCGGCCGGATCCCGGCCGACGATCCGATGGCCGAGGACCGGTTCGGTGACGTCTTCCTGGTCATCGACGGCTGGGCGACCATCCGCGAGGAGTACGACGCGCTCGAACCGCAGGTGAACGCGCTGGCCGGTGGCGGTCTGTCGCTCGGTATCCACGTGATCCTGGTGGCCCGGCGCTGGGGCGAGATCCGGCCGGTGATCAAGGATCAGATCGGCACCAAGATCGAATTGCGCCTCGGTGACCCGTCGGACTCCGAGATGGATCGGCGCACCTCCGCACTGGTTCCGGTGGGCCGGCCCGGCCGCGGCCTGACCCCGCAGAAGCTGCACATGCTGATCGCCCTGCCGCGACTGGATTCGGATATGGAGCTGGCCACCCTGGCCGAGGGCGCCGCGGCCTCGAAACAGGCTCTGGTGGAACTGTATCCGGGCCTGCGCGCACCGGAAGTGCGGATGCTGCCGCACAAGGCCGAGCGCGAGCACGTGGTCGCGCTGGCCCGGGCGCACGGGTACGACCTGTCCCCGACCAGGATCGCCGTCGGCCTCGGCGAAGCCGAATTGCAGCCGCTGGTGCTCGATTTCGGCGCCGACCCGCACTTCATGGCCTTCACCGACCGCGAGTGCGGCAAGACGACGCTGTTGCGCAACATCGCGATGGGCGTCGTCGAGAACTCGACCCCGGACCAGGCCCGCATCATCCTGATCGACTACCGGCGCACCATGCTCGGCGTGGTACCCGAGGAATACCTCGCCGGCTATTCGACCGGATCGCAGACCTGCGGCAACATGATTCGCGAGATCTGCGTCTACCTGTCGCGCCGGACGCCCGGATCCGACATCACGCCACAGCAATTGCGGGAACGCAGCTGGTGGTCGGGTCCCGAGATCTACATCATCGTGGACGACTACGACATGGTGGTCACCGCCGGGGGCGGCCTCAATCCCCTTGCGCCACTGGTGGAATACCTGCCCCAGGCGCGTGACATCGGCCTGCACTTCGTCCTCACCCGCGGGATCGGCGGCGTCTCCCGGGCGTTGTTCGATCCGGTCGTCGGCGGCATGAAGAACCTGAGCGTCGACACACTGATCGGTAGCGGTCCCCGCGACGAGGGCAAGATCATCGGCGATGTCCGGCCCGAGAAACTGCCGCCCGGCCGCGGCATCCTGGTCTCCCGGACCAAGGGGCACGAGATGGTGCAGATCGCCTATCTGCCCCCGCTGTAACCATTCTCGGTGCCGGGAATCCGGCGCCCGGGGTGCGAATATCGGCCACGGTAGGTGAGAGGAACCGTCCGTGGCCGATTTTCCGATGGAGCTGGTGGAGCCGGTGCTCGGCCCGCGGCCCGACGGCCATCCGGGTGCGATGCGGCAACTCGCCGACGCGCACGCGGCGACGGCGGAGCGGAGCCGGGCGCTGGCGCAGGGATACCGGAACTCCGCCGCGTCGACCCGAGCCTCGCTCGGTGGTGACACGGGTGCGCGGGTGGCCGCGTACCAGGAGCGGATCGCGGCTGCCCTGGACGGCCACGCGGACTACTCCGACAGCCTCGCGCAGCAGCTCTACCAAGGCGCCAACACGGTCGAGGAAGGCCAGTTCACCTGGGCGGGAATGGGTGTCGTCCTGGTCGCGCAGCTTGCCGCCGATGCGATGATGCTCCAGGCCGGGGCGGTGAAGGCCGTCGAGGACCGGGCCGCGGCGCGGGTCGGCTGGCGGCGTTTCCTCGGCGGCAGGCTCGCCGGACTGGCTGCCTCCGGCCGCACTTTCATGGTGAGCCGGGCCGGGATGCTGACGACGGCGGGGGTGCTCGGCGCCGCGGCCGGTGCGGTGGTCCCGGTGCTGGCGGAGGAGCGTCAGATCCGGGCGGGGCATCGGGAGCACCTCGACGGGCAGACCGTCGTGACCGGCCTGCTCAGCGGTCTCGCCGGTGGTCTCGGCGGCGCCGCGGTCGCGTCGGCCGCCGGTCCCATGGTGCAGCGGTGGCTGGGCCGCGTGGTCCGTGACTCGCGCCTCTCGACAGTGCTCGGAACCCTGGCGCTCGGCGCGGCGGGGGGTGCCGGCGGTGCGGTTCCGGGTGTGCTGGCGGCGAGCCTCACCACAGCCGCGTACACCGGGAAGTTCAGCCTGTCCGGGCGCGAGCTGACGAACAACCTGACGATCGGCATCGTCGGCGGCATGGTCGGCGGGGTCACCGGGATGGTGCACGCGGCGCGGGCCGCGCACCCGACATTCGTGGATTCGGCTGCTGTGCACCCTGTTCCGTCGCTGCGGGGCCATCTCGGACCGCCGATCGGTGATCGGCCGGAGATCGCCGCACCGGGCCGCATCGCGGCGGGCGCCGCCACCCGGCCGACGAGTGCCCTCGGCGACCCCGCGGTCCCGGCGGCCGGGGTCGTGGGCGCAGCCGCGCCGCCCGCGACGACCGGTGGTGGACGGGGTGCGATGCGGCCCGCGGTCACCGTGCGTGGCGACGGCAGAGATGTCCTGATGATCGGCTCGCCGGATGCGCGGGCAACGACAGCCGCCGCCGATCCGGTCGGGACAGCGGATCCGGTTGTGGGGCGGGCACCAGCCTCGACGGAGGAATCGGTCGTGACGTCGGATCCGGTTGTGGGGCGGGCATCGGCTTCGGCAGAGGAGCCGGTCGTGACGTCGGACCCGGCCGTGCCGACGGCGTCTGCGGATACCGAGAAGCGCACTGTGGCAGCGGATCCGACGACAGCGGAGGCTCGGGCGGCCGAGTCGGCGGCTCCCGAACTCACCGAGAACCGGATCGCCGAGCATATGGCCGATCGCGGTACCGTCACCGTGCCGTTCGATCCGGCGGCGGCCGCGCGGCGCGAGGCCGGGAACTGGGGAGCGGCCGTCACCGAGAGTCATCGGCCGGTCGTCTTCGATGCGTCCCGGGTCCTGGGGGCGAGCGGGGTGTCCGCCGTCCCGGCCGAGCGGGTGCCTGTTCTGGTCGGCGCGCACCCGGCACCGGAAGTACCTGCGGTGCACACGGCACCGGAAGTTACTCCGGTGCATACGGTTTCGGAAGTACCGGGAAACGCCGGACGCGTCGGCGGGACAGTCGATCCGGGATCCACCGTCGCGAATCCGCCCGGCATCCACGGGAGTTCACCCGATTCGCCCGTCATGTCGGGGGATGGCGGCGGGCGCGGCCGGCCGCCGCGGTCCGCTGGCGGTGGGCGCGATCCCGAAACCGGTGGCTGGAGTTTGGGATCGGACGGCGCGGTGCCGGGCTCCGGCCGGTCCGGCCACGGGTACGACATGGCGACACCGCGCTCCGGTGGGCCGGGGACCTCGGGTGGGCACGACCTCGGACCGGCCGGCCGATCGGGCGGTGACGATGCCGGTGGGCGCAGGCTTCCTCACGACGACAACGAATTCCGGGTGGACGGCCGGGACGGGGACACCGTGGACCCCGCCGCGATGTCCGGCTCCCATTCTTCGGCAACGGAATCCACGCCGTCGCAGCGGGTACGAGTGCGGCGATCGCGGCCACCGGATCTCGATGCCGGGCCGACCGGCCCCGGATTGTCGGCCTGGGACCGGAAGGCACCGCACATGGTGCCGTTCAATTACGCTCGCCTGGACGAGAATCGGGCGGCGACCCTCATGGCGCGGGCCGGCTATTCGGTGGAGCAGGTGCCGCGGCGTAGCTCCGGGGGCCGGGAGAACATCTCGTTCCGCATCGATGGGGAGCCGTTCGGCTTCCTGCGACCGGAGACATCGAGTATGGCCAATATCGTCCAACGGCTCGAGCGCCTCGGCGGCCGGGTCGTGGTGAGCCTCCGCGAGAGCCCTTTCAGCGCAACCGATCTCGCCACCTACATGTCCTACGCACAGCCCGAGAACATCTCGGAGCTGATCGTCGTGGGCGAGGAGCACGGCGTGGAGTACGCCCGCCCGCTCTACAGCCGCGGCACCGTGCCCACGGCCGCGAACGTGCCCGACGTGTTCGCGAGGTTACGGCACGCACAGGGCGAGGCCGTTCGAATGCCGACGCGCGCAGCGGGTTACACCTGGGGTGACGTTCGCCGGCTGCTTCCCGACGAGGCCCAGCCGGAGCGGTTCTCCCGGCCGGAGCCGAATCCGGACGGGTTCGGGCCCTCCGGTATCGGGCCGGTGCAGTCCTCGGGCCACGACGCGTTGTTGCGGAGCATGATGGGTGTTCGATCCGAGCCCGCGTTCATCAGCGGCGAGTCCGTCACGGCGCTGGTCCTGCACGAGCGCAGCTACTACGCCCCGGGTGAGGTAGCCGAGCTGTCGACGATCGACTATCGCGGTGAGATGACAAGCGGCGCGCGGATATTCGACATCGACGGGCATCTGGTCACCTATCTGGGTACCGACCGGCTCGGCAACGAACGGCTCCTCACCGCCGACGGGCACGAGGCGACGGTGGCGGAACTGACCGGCGCGCTTCCGGATTCGACGACCGGAACGTCGGCGGTGGTCCTGCACGACGGGCGGTGGGTGACCGGGCTCGGGACTCCGCGGACATTCCACGATGGCAGAATCCTGACGGGAACCGAGTCCCACGCCGAACCGGCGCCCCTACTGAGCGGAAACGAGTTGTACGAGGACGTGAGTCGCGACTACACCGTGCCGTTCGATCCGGACCTGATCCATCGTGGCGCGGCCCAGGGGCACGACATGTGGCGGTTCGATCTGCCGCTGGACGCCGACGGCCGCGCCCCGGAGGTCTGGGTGCCGACGACGGACCAGGATTGGATCGCCGCGAACGGCACCGATCGCGTGGAACTGGTCGGCACCGACTACTGGCAACTGCCGGCCGACGCGCAGCGCAACTGCCAACTCTCGGTCGAGGTCGCGGTGGACGTCGCGTCGCGCCTGCGGGACGGCGGCCACGACCTCGCCGAACCCCAGGTCCGCGAAACGATCGCGGACGAGGTCCACCTGCGCTGGCTGAATCGCAAGTTTCGGACCGCGCGGCCGGACCAGCTCGAGCCGTACCGTGGCATGGTGCCGGGTGAGGGGCTCAGCGAGGCCGAGCGGGACAAGGACCGGGTCTACGCGGATATCGCGATCGCGTTGCTGACCGGGTCATTCCGTGCGGGATGACACGCACGACACGGTCAGCCCGGCATCGCGGGTGGTGATCAGGATGCGTTGCGGGATTCTCGGCGGTTCGGTGGTGCGTGCCCATGCGTCGGCGCGGCGCTCGAACAGGGCCGCCGACGGGACGAGGGCCGCCGATTCGGTGGGGCCGGGCATCGCCGATGCCGCGATCCGGACCAGGCGGAAACCGGCGCGGCGATAGTAGTCGTGCAGGGCGGTGTTGGCCGTCCAGGCGTCGAGGCGGACCCAGGTGCGGTGGCGGGCGCGGGCCAGGGCCGCCGCGTGGGCCAGCAGGTTCGCACCCACCGCGCGGCCGGCGCAGCGCAGGTCCACGATCATGTAGTGGACGACGACGGCCTCGGCCAGCTCGGCGGGCGACCACAGGCCCGCGTCGGCGCGGTCGTTGACGGTGACGGTGCCCACCGGTTCGCCGCCGGCCTCCGCGATCCAGGACTCGCCACGGCGCAGCGAATGGCCGACCGCGGCCGCGAAAACCTCGATCGACAGGCCACCCGCCTGCCGGGTCCACTGATCCGAACCGCGGGCCGCAAGCCAGGAGGCCCGTTGGAGTCGAAGTCGACAGATGGTGCCGAGATCGGCCGGACGCCCCTGGCGAATGCGGATGTTCATGGTGAACCGGGTACCAGAGAAATGCCGAAATAGTGTGAATTGCCCGGCGGCTGCGGCGTGCCGAGGGCGTTCCGGATGAGATCGATGCCGGCGTCGTCGCCGAGCTCGTAGGCCAGGCGGTTGCGGTTCGCGGTCGAGCGGTGCCGCGACACCCGGGTGATGCGGGTGGGGTTGGCGCCGATGCGCAGATGATCCAGCAGGATCGTGCCGGTGCCGACGGCCAGGACGGTGGCCTCCTCGGCGGTGGCCGGGCGAGCGACGAGCGTGTCCCGGTGCGCGGTCTCGGCGTGCCCGCACGCGGCGAGGCGGCGGGTGGTTCCCTCCGGGATGTCGTGCGGCGAGTCGATGCCGGTGTGCTCGGCCAGATCCCGCGGGTAGAAGCTCACCTCCCAGGACCAGGGCTCGTTGTCCAGGTACTGCACCACAGTTCGGGCGACCACCCACGAATCCTTCGGTACCGCCAGCCAATTCGCGACGTCGGGGCCGGCCGGCTCCATCCGGGCGCTGAACTGCTTGGACGGCTCGCGGCCCGCGGCCCGCGCGATCTCCGAGAAGATGTCGTTGCCGTCCTTCGGGCGATCCGGGCGAATGTGATGAGTGACAACGGATTCCAGCACTTCCTGGCTACGGACGATGGTGCCGCGGGAAGTGGCTGTGTACAGCAGGTTTTCGGCGACAAGGACCTGAATCGCGTTGCGTACGGTCGTTATCGATACCTGCATCCGCTCGGCCAGCTCGGTGTGGCTGGGAAGGCGGTCACCGGGCCCCCACCTGCCGTCGCGGATCTCGTCCCGCAGGACACCGGCGATGCGCAGGTACCTCGGACCGTCCACCATCTGACCCCCTGCATCTCCGTGGAGGACGTGCTTGCTCGAGGACTCGGAGTCTACTCCGTCGAGATGGTGGGCGTGTGACCCTTGACACACGGGTTTCGCAGTTTATTGTAATGAACTGTCCTGAACGAGGGTTGTAACGGCGAAGACGGCGAGGCAACGTGGCAGGTTCGGAGACGTATCAAACGGTTGTGGCACTGCCCACCGCATCTTACGGCGGCGTGGCGGTGCAAACTCTCACCAACGGCTTGGTGCCCAGCTCCGATCTACTACTGCGCGCCTGCCGTGGCCATCGCGTCATCGGTGGCCCTCTGCTCTGGTTCGCCCGCGACCTCGCGGTGCTGCACGAGCGCCGCCTCGGCGGCACCGGTGACAACGCGCCCGACCTGGAGCCCGCGGCGATCATCGAGATCGAGCGTCGTCGCATGGAGCTCGTCATGGCGATCGACGACTGGGTGCTGCGTGCCGTGCCGCAGCATCGGCTGGGCGCCACCCTGCACACCGAGACCATTGGATCGGTGATCGATCGCCTCGGCGAAGCGTCCGTGCGCGCCCATCATGCGCTGATGACGCTCGACGCCGACAACGAGGTCCTGCACGGCGCGTGGCATCGCCTCGCCGAACTGGCCGACGGTTACGACGACCTGCTGCGCGACGTGATGGCCGGCCGCCGCCGGCTGCCGACCTGGTAGTGGCGGCGACCGGCCCGGCAGGTCACGCGGCCCGCGCGCCGATCAGCCAGCAGGCGGTGGGGTAGCGCACCCGGTCGCCGTGCACGAAGTGTTCGAGTGCGGCACGCACGGCGCTCACCACCCGATCCCGGGTCGGCTCGTCGACGTCCCGCACGGCATTGCCGACCACGCCCATCCGGGAGATGTACCAGTTCAGGTCGGCCTCGGGCATGCTGCACTCGACATCGATCGGCCGGAGGTCGACATCCGTCCAGCCGCTGCCGGTCAGGATCGAGGTGACCCGGTCCCGGTCCGCGAGGGCGAACCGGCCCGGGGCGCTCGGATCGGGCAGTCGCAGATCCGGCAGCAGTGCCGCGGCGGTGCGCTCCGGGGTCGTCATGAAGGGGTTCTCGTCCGGGCCGCGCCACACGACGCACCGCAGCGCGGCGCCCGCGGCGGCCGACCCGCGCAGGTTGGCGAACGCTGCCTCCGGCTGTGCGAAGAACATCACCCCGAACCGGGAGACGACGGTATCGAACGACTCGGGCGCGAACGGGTGCGACTGAGCGTCGGCGCACAGGAATTCCACCGTGACACCGGCCTGTTCGGCGCGGGCGCGAGCGCCGGCGATCATCGGTTCGGAGATGTCGACACCCGTGCAGTGGCCCGAGTCGCCGAGCCGGCGCGCGATCGCCACGGTCGTGGCGGCGGTTCCGCAGCCGACGTCCAGGACCCGGTGTCCGGACGTGGCCGCGACCTCGTCCACCAGCAGGTCCTGGAACGGCCGCAATGCCCCGTCGACCACGTCCCGCGCCGCGACCCACGCCGCCCCCGCAGGCCCGTTCCACAACGTGGCCTGCGCATTCTCGGTCCGATTCGTCGTATCCATGTCTGCTCCTGGCTGTCCGGGGTGAACGATGGTTCCACCGTGCCAGTTGAAGTCGACTTAAAGTCAAGGCATGACGGCTGACCACGCGGACAGCGGGACCGGGCCACTGGATATCGCCGAGGTGGCCCGCCGAACCGGCGTTCCCGCATCGACATTGCGGTTCTACGAGCAGAAGGGCCTGATCGCCTCGATCGGACGGCGCGGGCAGCGAAGGCTTTTCGAGACGGCGGTGCTGCAACGGCTGGCGCTGATCGCGATCGGGCGCGGCGGCGGCTTCTCCCTCGACGAGATCCGCCGCCTGCTCGAGCCGGCCGGCACCGCGGTGATCGATCGCGACATGCTGCGGGCCAAGGCCGAGGAACTCGACCGCACCATCGGCACTCTCGTCACGATGCGCGACGAGCTACGGCACGCCGCCGACTGCCCGGCGGCCACTCATCTCGAATGCCCCACCTTCCAGCGGGTACTGCGCGAGGTCATGACCGGTGCGACCGATGCGAGCACCGTCCTCGCGGGCGGGCGATCCGGCCGGGCCGGGCGCCCGGCCGGACAGGGTTCTCGCTGACCCGCCGGCGAGTTCAGTACTGTAGGAAGCGGCGGTGATCGGTGGCGAAATCGTCGGCGACCGTGGCGGACAGCTCCACCAGTGCGCGTTTGGTGTCCTTGTTCAGCCGAGCCAGGTCGATCTCCGCGCCTTCGGACAGATGCGAATCGAACGGGATGACGTGGACCGCGCGGCAGCGGGACAGGAAGTACTCCCGCAGCTGCTGAATTCCCACGTTCGGCGAACCGGGCCGCGGCAGATTGATCACCACGACGGCATTGCGCACCAGATGGTCGTGCCCGTGCAACGACAACCAGTCCAGCGTGGCCGCGGCGCTGCGCGCACCGTCGATCGCCGAGGAGGAGATCAGCACGAGCGAATGCGCCAGATCCAGCACACCGGCCATCGCCGAATGCATCAGGCCGGTGCCGCAGTCGGTCAGGATGATGTTGTAGAACCGCTGCAGGATCCGGGCCACCTGCCGGTACTCCTCGTCGCTGAACGACTCGGAGGCGGCCGGATCCCGTTCGCTGGCAAGAACTTCCAGCCGGCTGGTGCTCTGCGAGGTGTGCCGCCGCACATCGGAGTAGGAGCCGATCGACGGGTCCAGCAGCAGGTCGCGCACCGTAGAGCGAGTCTGCAGGACCACCCGCTGCGACAGCGTGCCGAAGTCGGGGTTGGCGTCGACGGCGATCACCCGGTCGCCCCGGATGGACGCGAAGATCGAGCCGATGCCCATCGTGGTGGTGGTCTTGCCGACTCCGCCCTTCAACGACAGCACCGCGATGCGGTAATCACCGCGCACCGGTTGCCTGATGCGCGCGACCAGCTCCTGTAGCCGTCGTTCCTCCGCGGACATGCCGGGATTGATGGCGCCGCCGGACATGTGGTGCACCGCCCGGCGCCACCCCGAATTCGGCGCCTTGCTGCGGGCACGCCGGACCGGCACATCGTCCAGCGACTGGATACCGCCCGGTGGGGGGTATTGCTGTCCCGGGTAATTCGGTGTGCCCCATTGTTGTTGCGGCGGCGCACCGGAGGGTTGTGGCGGCGCGCCGGAGGGTTGTTGTGGCGGCGCGCCGGAGGTCTGCCATTGCCCACCCGGTCCGCCGGGCTGCCCGTAGGGTGCCGCGTTGCCGTCGGGTGCGCCGGGTGGTTGCCCGGACTGCGGCGCCGTACTGTAACCCGTTGCCGCGCCGCCATTTTCGTATTCTTCGGGCGCTCGGCCGGGCGCGGTGCCGAACCGGGACGGCGACGTCTCGGTGGACGGCGGCGAGGTGAATCGAGACGTGACCTCGAACTGCGGATCGCCGGTGCCCGGCGCGAGCGCGTGCGGCGGCAGGCTGCGGGCCTCGTCGGCAGGATCGCTCGGGATCCGGTGCCGCCCGCCGGTCGACGGCGGGCCGACCGCCCAGGGCGCGTTCGCCGGTTCGGCGGTACCCGGATTGCCACCGGCGAGCGGGTCGCCGTCGGGACCGACCGGGGAGGACTCGCCGGTGAACGACGCCGCACCCGGTCGGTTGCCGCCGATCGGCGCCCC
Source organism: Nocardia aurantia (assembly GCF_009604425.1). Taxonomy (GTDB): domain Bacteria; phylum Actinomycetota; class Actinomycetes; order Mycobacteriales; family Mycobacteriaceae; genus Nocardia; species Nocardia aurantia. The sequence continues at coordinate 723,029 of NZ_WEGI01000001.1, forward strand.
ATCGGGTGAGAGCCGGGCCGGTGCGCCGGCGTCGGGCGGGGGAGCGGAGTAGTCGAACCCGGCCGCGCCCGGTCGGCCCTGCGCGGCAGGGTTTCCGCCGGTGGGTGCCGGGGTGCCGGACCATGGGGCGTTCGATGCCGGTGGGTTGGCGAAGTTGGTGCCGGGTCCCGGCTTCAAACCGAAAGTTGCTGCCGCGGAGAGGGTCTCATCGGCCGACTGCTGGACCGGCCGAGCCTCGGGGTTGGCTTGCCGCGCCCGGTCGTCATCGAAGGTTCCCGCCGCGGCGGGATTCACGCCGGGCGGCACATTGCCGTAAGGCGGCCGCTGGGTTTCCGCGGGCGGTGTGCCCGGCGCGCCGTTGCCGGTGGTTGCCACCGGCGGGAGCGCCTCCTGCGGGATGCCCGTCGGAGGATTCGGCCTCGCCGAGCCGGTCCTGAAACCGAAAGTGGCTGCCGCGGAGGGGTTCTCGCCGACAACATCGCGGCTGCCGGTCGGCGGCCGAATGGCGGAGCCTGGACCGGTGCCGTCGGCAGGTGTTGTCGCGGCAGGGCTCTCGCCGGTCGGTCGGGGGCTGCCCACCGGTGGCCGACCAGGCTGCGGTTCTACGGAAGCGGCTGCTCCGGAAGTCTTGTCGCCGACGTTCCGGTCCGTATCGGTCTGTGGCGGCGCAGGAGTGTCGGACGCGGTCGCGGCAGGCAGATCGGCATCGGGTGGCGCGGGAAGTTCCGGGCGCTGCCCGATGCCGGGAGTCCCTGTGGCCGAAGGGTTTCCACCGACCGGTGCGGTACCTGACGCCGGAGAAACAAGATGCTGGGATCCGGTTGAGCTCGCGGGGGCCGGCGCGGGGCCGATTCCGGGCACGATCGACGGGTGACCGCCGGTGTGGCGGAGCGCGTCAGGCCCGGCCGACGGAAATCCGTTGCCGGGGTCGAGCGGATTCGGCCCCGGGCCGCCGGGGCGGCCGTGGTCCGGTGCGGGCGGGATAGTGAGGTCTTCGGCGCCGGGCCGGCCGGAGTTCCACTGTTCCGGGTTTTGCTCGGCCCGGTGTGCCGGGTCGGCATTTGAAGCAGTGGATTCGCCCGGCGGCAGCAAGCGTGGCGGTGCGGACTCGGAACGCTCCGGCAGTGGCGCCGTCGTGCCGATCGTCCGCGCGGCGTCACCCGGACCCGGTCGTTCCGGCAGCGGCGGCCGCGCCAACTGCGGGTCGGCCGGAAGTGGCGGCAGCTGGGGACGATTCGACGGTGGGTCGGCCGGAAGTGGCGGCAGCTGGGGACGATTCGATTGTGGGTCGGCCGGCGGTGACGGCAGCTGGGGACGATTCGACTGCGGATCGGCCGGCGGTGACAGCTGCTGAGGACGATTCGGCGGCGAGTCGGCGGGTGGCGGCGGCAGCTCGGGTCGGCCGGTGAAGCGCTCGGTCGGCTCTGCGGGAGCGAATTCGCTGCGCGCCTTCGATATCGCGTCGGAGAGTCCTTGCGTGCCGGGCTGCGTCGAACCGGGGAACGCCGGCGTTCCGGGCGGTCCCTGAGGTTCGGGGCCCGGGAATCCTTGTGATGTGCCCGGCGCGGACCCGGGAAGCCCCGGTGCTCCGGGGCCCGGTCCGGAGAAGCCTTGGGAGACATTCGATCCGGGGACGGGAGAGCCTTGGGAGCCAGCAGTTCCGGGACCGGGGAAGCCTTGGGGCGTGGGTGCGGGCCCTGGGCGCACTTGGGAGGCGCCCGGTCCGGGATCGGGTAACCCGTGCATGGTCGGGTCGGGCCAGGGAATGCCCTGGGGTGTGCCCGGTCCGGGGCCGGGGAACCCGTGTGGGGTCGGGCCGGGACTCGGAATGCCCTGGGGTGTGCCCTGCGCGGGATCGGGGAACCCGTGCGGGGTCGGGCCAGGACCAGAAATTCCTTGGGGCGCGCCCGGTCCGGGGCCGGGGAACCCGTGTGGCGTCGGGTCGGGCCCGGGAATGCCCTGGGTCGCACCCGGTCCGGGATCGGAGAACCCGTGCGGGGCTGGGCCGGGGCCAACAATTCCTTGGGGTGTGCCCGGTCCGGGGCCGGAGAATCCTTGCTGGGTCGGTCCTGGTCCCGGGAACCCCTCGGGGACGGCCGATCCGGAGTTGGAGAACTCGCGAGGTCCGGGTGCGGGGCTCTGGAATCCTTGGGGGATGTCCTGCCCAGGGCTGCGGAGCCCTTGCGGTGCGGCCGGTTCGGATCCGGAAAACCCCTGTGGGGCCGGGGGTCGCGTTCCGGGGTTCGGCACCGGCTCGTCGGGCCGCGCGTTCTCGGTGGTTGGCGGGAGCTTGTCCGGGTGCAAGCCGAGGGCATCCGGTGGGGGGAAACCCGTGGGTACGGGCCCGCCGGCCTGCGGAATCCCGGGATGATTGGTGGGCAGCTGGAATTCGCCACCGGTGCGCTGCGGCAACGGTGGTAGCTCGGCGGGCGGCATTTCCGGCCGGAAATTACCGTTCGGTTCCGGCTCGAATTGCGGTTGGCCCCAGGGCTGCTGCTCCGGAGCCTCCGGTTCGCCCTTGTCCTTACGACGGCCCCAGCCGCGCTTCTTCTCCCCTTCCGGCGCGGACCGATCGGGCTCGGACTTGCGACCGAACCGGCGGCGCGACGCGGGCTTGTCGGGGATGAGTTCCTCGTGCGGGAGGTTCTGGACCGGTGCCTCGTAGCCGCTCTCCGTGACGTCGTTCTCCGACAGCCACGGCGGCAACATGGGCAGACCGTCGTTGGGGCGACTCACGACCGGGCCTCACTGGCGTTCGCGGCGCCCGGTTCCGGTAACGCTGCGTCGCTCGATCGCTCGCTGCGCTCCTTCACCGGGTCCCCCTGGGATCTCCTTGCCTACACAAACCGACAGCCGTAGTTTACGCGAGCCGCCGCGAGGGCGACCGGTCGTATGCCCGACTCGCCGCGGCCCCGATCCTGCCACGACTCCCGTATTGCCCACCACGCGAGCCGCTTTGGGTAGCGACGCATTTGCGCGGGCCGGAACCGGTTGCGGGAAAGGCGCTGTGCGCCGCGGTCCGGCCTGGTGGGTCCGTGGCCGGCCGGACGTCCGCGCACGTGTTGCACGCTGTGGTCCGTCTGCCGGGACGGACGTCCGTCCGGCGTGCGGTGCCAGCCGGCCGTTCGCGGGCCCGCTTCGTTCCGTGTCGGCCGTCACCCCGATGGTTCGCTGCCCGAACGGCCTCCCCCGGCCCGTACGCGGAGTAGACTGCCGGTGTTCGGCGTGCTCGGGTTCAGGGGAGCCGGGTTTCGCCATGGGCGAGCGGCGGGGTTATTTGGTCGCTCGGTAGAATGCCAGGTAAGCTAGTTCGGCGGTGCATCTACCTGCTGGTTCACGCATGCTCTTGTGTGTGGTCGCCGGTGGAGACTGCTGGCCGATACAGCTGCAACCAAGCGGGTTCAGCCTAAGGGATCGCGGAGGATATGGCGAAGAAAGACGGGGCCATCGAGGTCGAGGGTCGAGTTATCGAGCCGCTGCCCAATGCGATGTTCCGGATCGAGCTGGAGAACGGTCACAAGGTTCTCGCACACATCAGCGGGAAGATGCGGCAGCACTACATCCGTATCCTCCCCGAGGACCGCGTGGTCGTGGAGCTGTCGCCCTACGACCTCTCCCGCGGGCGCATCGTCTACCGCTACAAGTGAATCTTCCCGCCGGGGACCGGTTCGGTCCCGGTGGGGCGTGGGGTTCGCCCCGGACGAGACTTCCCCAGCCGGATGGCTGGGGAAAAACTGTGTTCACACCCTGTGAACCACAACACAGATTGGACGGACGTGAAGGTTCAGCCGAGCGTCAAGCCGATCTGCGAGAAGTGCAAGGTGATCCGCCGTCACGGCCGGGTCATGGTGATCTGCGACAACCTGCGTCACAAGCAGCGTCAGGGCTGAGCCCCTGCCGGGGGTGACCCCGGTCGCGCACCAGCCAAGCACCGAACGCGGTTCGGATTGGCAGCAGAAGAAGACCTCCCAGATCCAGTGGGCATTGACGAGCTCGAAAGGGCGGGTGCCCACCTTCCCCCGGTTCGGAGGCCGGGGCCCCACACGCGGGGACGGACAGGGAGCAGACCTCCGCAAAAGAAAAGGATGTCACGACAGTGGCACGTTTGATGGGAGTCGATCTCCCGCGCGAAAAGCGCATGGAGATCGCGTTGACCTACATCTTCGGCATCGGCCGTACCCGGGCCAAGGAGATCCTGGACCAGACCGGCGTCAGCCCGGACCTGCGCTCCAAGGACCTCACCGACGACGACCTCACCAAGCTCCGCGACTACATCGAGGCCTCGGAGTTCAAGGTCGAGGGTGATCTGCGCCGTGAGGTGCAGGCCGATATCCGTCGCAAGATCGAGATCGGCTGCTACCAGGGCATCCGCCACCGCCGCCACCTCCCGGTGCGTGGCCAGCGGACCAAGACCAACGCGCGCACGCGCAAGGGTCCGAAGAAGACCGTCGCCGGCAAGAAGAAGTAGGGATAAATGCCTCCGAAGACTCGGGCCTCGGGCCCCAAGAAGACCCAGAAGTCGCGGCGCCGGGACAAGAAGAACGTTCCGCACGGCCACGCGCACATCAAGAGCACGTTCAACAACACGATCGTGTCCATCACCGATCCGGCGGGCAACGTCATCTCCTGGGCGTCTTCCGGCCACGTCGGATTCAAGGGCTCGCGCAAGTCGACCCCGTTCGCCGCCCAGCTGGCCGCCGAGAACGCCGCCCGCAAGGCGCAGGAGCACGGCGTCAAGAAGGTCGACGTGTTCGTGAAGGGCCCGGGTTCGGGTCGTGAGACCGCGATCCGCTCGCTGCAGGCCGCCGGCCTCGAGGTCGGCACGATCTCCGATATCACCCCGCAGCCGCACAACGGCTGCCGTCCGCCCAAGCGGCGTCGCGTCTAGCGGGAAGGAAAGTAGAGAACAATGGCTCGTTATACCGGCCCCATCACCCGCAAATCGCGTCGCCTGCGTGTCGACCTCGTCGGAGGCGACCAGGCGTTCGAGCGTCGCCCCTACCCGCCGGGCCAGCACGGCCGCGCGCGGATCAAGGAGAGCGAGTACCTGCTCCAGCTGCAGGAGAAGCAGAAGGCGCGCTTCACCTACGGCCTGCTGGAGAAGCAGTTCCGCCGCTACTACGAAGAGGCCAACCGCCAGAAGGGCAAGACCGGTGACAACATGCTCCGGCTGCTCGAGGCGCGTCTGGACAACGTCGTGTACCGCGCCGGTCTCGCCCGCACCCGCCGCCAGGCCCGCCAGCTGGTCTCGCACGGCCACTTCGTCGTCAACGGCGTGAAGGTCAACGTGCCCAGCTACCAGGTCGCGCAGTACGACATCATCGATGTCAAGGAGAAGAGCGCGCCCACGCTGCCGTTCCAGATCGCTCGCGAGACCTACGGCGACCGCCCGCTCCCGGGCTGGCTGCAGGTCGTGCCGAACCGGCTGCGGATCCTGATCCACCAGCTGCCGGAGCGTGCGCAGATCGATGTGCCGCTGAACGAACAGCTCATCGTCGAGTACTACTCGAAGTAAGAGCTTGCGCTCGGGCAGGGTTCGCCCTGCCGGAGCCGCTGTCCCGGCCGGGCCTTCCTCGCGGAGGTCCGGGCGGGAGTCCCAGAAACGGGCGTCAAATAGCGGGCGCCCCCGAAGGAGGAGATCCTCATGCTGATTTCCCAGCGACCGACGCTGACCGAAGAGATCCTGGCCGAGAACCGTTCGAAGTTCACCATCGAACCGCTCGAGCCCGGCTTCGGCTACACCCTCGGCAACTCGCTGCGCCGCACGCTGCTGTCCTCGATCCCGGGTGCGGCGGTTACCAGCATCCGCATCGACGGCGTGCTGCACGAGTTCACCACCGTCCCGGGTGTGAAGGAGGATGTCACCGACATCATCCTGAACCTCAAGGGCCTGGTCGTATCGTCCGAGGAGGACGAGCCGGTCACCATGTACGTGCGCAAGCAGGGCCCGGGCACCGTCACCGCCGGTGACATCGTCCCGCCGGCCGGTGTGACCGTCCACAACCCGGACATGCACATCGCCACCCTGAACGACAAGGGCAAGCTGGAGATCGAGCTCGTGGTCGAGCGCGGTCGCGGCTACGTCCCCGCCGTGCAGAACAAGGCCTCGGGCGCGGAGATCGGCCGGATCCCGGTGGATTCGATCTACTCGCCCGTGCTGAAGGTGACCTACAAGGTCGAGGCCACCCGTGTCGAGCAGCGCACCGACTTCGACCGGCTCATCCTGGATGTCGAGACCAAGAACTCGATCTCCCCGCGGGATGCGCTGGCGTCGGCCGGTAAGACCCTGGTCGAGCTGTTCGGCCTGGCGCGTGAGCTGAACGTCGAGGCCGAGGGTATCGAGATCGGGCCCAGCCCGGCCGAGGCGGACCACATCGCCTCGTTCGCGCTGCCGATCGAGGACCTGGACCTCACCGTGCGGTCGTACAACTGCCTCAAGCGCGAGGGAGTGCACACCGTCGGCGAGCTGGTCGCGCGTACGGAATCGGATCTGCTGGACATCCGCAACTTCGGGCAGAAGTCCATCGACGAGGTCAAGGTCAAGCTGCATTCGCTGGGCCTCTCGCTGAAGGACAGCCCGGCCTCCTTCGATCCGTCGAGTGTGGTCGGTTACGACTCCTCCACCGGAACCTGGAGCGACAGCGGCTCCTTCCACGACACCGATGCCGGCGAGCAGGACTACGCCGAGACCGAACAGCTTTAGGCAGTCGGGGTTTCGCAGCCCCGGTGGCCTTCCCACAAGGAGATTCCTACAATGCCCAAGCCCAAGAAGGGTGCCCGCTTCGGCGGGTCGGCGGCGCACCAGAAGGCGATCTTCGCCAATCTGGCGACGGCGCTCTTCGAGCACGGTCGGATCACGACCACCGAGGCCAAGGCCAAGGCGCTGCGCCCCTACGCCGAGAAGCTCGTCACCAAGGCGAAGGCCGGCACTCTCGCCGACCGTCGCGAGGTGCTCAAGGTGATCCGCAGCAAGGACGTCGTTCACGAGCTCTTCGCGAACATCGGACCGTCGTTCGAGGGTCGCGCGGGTGGCTACACCCGGATCATCAAGACGCTGCCCCGCAAGGGTGACAACGCGCCGATGGCGATCATCGAACTCGTCCGCGAGCAGACCGTGACCAACGAGGCGGATCGCGCTCGCCGCGTGGCCGCTTCGCAGTCCAAGGTCGAGGCGCCGGCCGCGGTTGTCGCCGAGCCCGAGGCCGCCGAGTCCGAGGCTGCCGCCGAGTCCGCCGAGGCGGAGGCGCCTGCCGCCGAGGACAAGGCCGCCGAGTAATTTCTGCCCGCTTCGCGCGGGAAGACAATGTGTCGGGAAGCCATGAAGGAGCCCGCCGTCCCCTCCGGGTCGGCGGGCTTTCTCATGCTAGCGAGAGGGACCGGGTCCGTGTCGTCTGAAGAGACCGGTGAGTCTGCCGAGAGTGTGCCGGCGGCCCGCCGCGTGCGCCTCGATATCGCTTATGACGGTACGGATTTCACGGGCTGGGCCCGGCAGCCGGGCTTGCGGACGGTGCAGGGGGTCCTGGAGGAGTCGCTGTCCAAGGTGCTGCGGGAGCCCGTGCAGTTGACAGTCGCGGGACGGACCGACGCTGGGGTGCATGCGGAGGGGCAAGTGGCATCGTTCGATTCCGCTGCCGCGGAGCTGGATCCGGCGAAGTTGGTGCATCGGCTGGGGCGGTTTCTGCCGAAGGATGTGCGGGTGAAGGACGCTCGGTTCGTCTCCTCCGACTTCGATGCGCGCTTCTCGGCGATCCGCCGGCATTACGCCTACCGGTTGACGACTGCCCCCTACGGAGCCGAGCCGTTGCAGGCCCGCAGCGTTGTCCCTTGTCGTCCGGTCGATCTCGATGCGATGCGAGCAGCTTCTCGGAACCTGTTGGGCCTGCACAATTTCGCGGCGTTCTGCCGACGGCGCGAGGGCGCGACCACGGTCCGCGAACTACAGCGCTTCGACTGGGAGTCGGTGCCGCTTGCGGACTCCCCGGGTGCTTTGCTGACCGCCTATGTGAGCGCAGATGCCTTCTGCTGGTCCATGGTTCGCAGTCTGGTAGGCGCGATCCTCGCCGTCGGGGAGGGTCGGCGTACCCCGGACTGGACCACCACTCTTCTCACCGAACGCACCCGCTCCAGCGCGGTGACCGTTGCCCCCGCCCACGGACTGAGCCTGGTCGGCGTCGATTACCCGGCGGAAGCGGAACTGGCGGCGCGGAATGTTCAGACGCGGGAGATGCGGGTGGTACCGGAGGGGGAGGGGTGTTGTGGGGGTTGAGGTTTCGTTTGAAGACAGAGAGGCGCCATGAAGACTCCGTTTCGGCAGATTCGGGCACGCTTCGATGACCGGACGGTCACGGTCTACCAAGCATTCAGCCCCGACATCGCCGGGCCGGCCGTAAAAGATGGGCGCTTCTCGTCGGGATTCAAGCGTGATCGGATGACGTGGATCAAGCCGTCTTTTCTATGGATGATGTACCGGTCAGGTTGGGGGACGAAACCAGGGCAGGAGCGTGTTCTCGCCGTCACCATGTCTCGTGCAGGTTTCGAGTGGGCACTGCAAAATTCGACCTTTTCTCACTTCGAACCTGAAATGCATGAAAGTCGCGAGCGATGGAAAGCATCGCTGACAGCCCCGGTGCGTATCCAATGGGACCCCGAGCGGGACATGTACCTTGCGCCGTTGTCCTATCGCTCGATTCAGATCGGCTTGTCCGGCAGAGCGTCTCGCTTGTACTGTGACGAGTGGACGACAGCCATTGAGGACGTTACCGATTTGGCGCACGAGGTACATCAACTCGTCCTTGCCGAGGATATTGATCGCGCTCGTGCCCTGCTACCGGTCGAGCAGCCTTATCAGCTGGCGCAGGAATTGGCTACGCATCTCGGGGTGAAATGATTGGCTTGTAGTCATTCGTTCTTGCGCCTCGCGAGCAGCTTTCTGGCGGTCCTGCGGATGACTTCCTCATCGGAGTCGGATAAACGTGTCAATGCTGCCTCTGCCTCTGGTCCCGGAATTTTCCCGAGCGCATATGTCGCCTTCCGTGCAAGTTCGGCGCCGTCGTCCACCAGATACTCCGGTGCCCTTTGTGTAGATCGCTCCAGTACGTCGACTGCTGCCGAGCTCCGCAGATCGCCGAGTAGCCTGACTACGGATTCGTGTTGCTGGTGAAAATCGGCGTCCGCCAGTTGGAGTAGAACTTGCAGGTGCTCCGAATCGTAGCCGCCGAACAGGCTGCAGACGATCATCGATAATTCGACCTCGTCTGCGTCGCGATTCTCCAAGGCCTCATGCAAAAGTGTCAGTCCAAGTTTTCTCCCGTCGCTGCATTCGAAGTGCCGCAGGATGTCGCCGGGCGTGCCGACCGGCGACTTACCGGGAGCATGTGGTAGGGACAGTATTATGCTCTTGTCTTCCGGCGTCATCGTCGCACTCGCTCGCAAACCTCGGGAATTTATGAAAAGGGGCTGGTTTCGTTATTTCTGATTGTTGTGTGACGTCCGGATATCGGCCAACTTTGTGAGTGTCTCCACAGTGTCGCCGGATACCTGGATCTCTGCGGCATGAGGTGGGTCGACGAATTCCACCGGCCGACGAGCCAAGTTGATCGAGTCGATGCGGAGATCGATTGAATACCGGGCTCCGGCCGTATCGCTCCCGCTGTATACTCGATCACCCACTCGAACGATTCCTGTAATGCATCGGACGATGCAGACAGCGGTGGTGCTGTCGATCTTAGTAACTTGATGTACCTCCATTGTTCCGTCATTTTGCATGCCTGATCGCCCTTTCCAAAAATTGTCCTATCTGACTGCTGGATAATTTCGGAGTATCCAGCAGTAGTGCCGATATGTCTTCGATGCTTATCCTTGACGGTAATTGTATTCCCATGTCTTCCAGTATGGACCTGGCAACCGGAACCGGTATGCTGACACTCGCCTTGGCGGCAAACTCCTCCGGAGTGATTCCGAGTAGAACTTCTGATTCTGCTCGTATATATCCCGTGTCCCTGATTACGCCGACTATATCCTCTGGTAGTGCGATTTGAAGGACCGCCTCCCCGTAGGAGCCTGAGTGGATGCCGAATACCGTTGCCACCCCGGGATCGGTTGATGTAGGTGTCGCACCCGCTCGCTGCATCGCCTGGCTTCCGCCGTATCCCTCGGTAGTCCCCCGGAACAGTGGCTGCTCGCACTCGTCCGGGATAAGTCCGAGGGGGTCTGTCCATCTTGTTGGATTATGAGGGTATGTACCGGGATTCGGGGAGGGCAGTAGGCCGAGAGGATCTTGTGTCAGATATCGACCGGTGTATGGATCGAACATTCGGAATATGCTGTAATGCAGACCGGTTTCATCGTCGTAATACTGGCCGGGTAATCGTAGTGGGGTGTCGGCGGACTCGGCTGTTCGGCGCGCTGATCGACCCCATAGAGATAGCGTGATTATGGAGGTTTCGCCATTTTCCGAATCGATCAGCTCGGATGGGGTACCGGATGGGTCGGTGACAAACACTTGAGTATTTGCAGTGTCATGCTTATATTGCGTGATCGGCCGGTAGGTTCCGGGTAGATACTGCCAAGAGGTATCGGATTTCAGCCCATGTTGCTCGATCAGTTGGGTCCCATCCCAAACGAAGGCAGTCTCGGTCTGCTTATTGGGGTTGCGCTCGATGCGCCGTTTGCTTGTTCGGCGACCGAGTCCATCGTATGAATAATGCCATTTCTGCCCATCGGGAGTGTCCACGTCGAGCAGTTGATCGAGCGCATTGTATCGGTATTTCCATACGTCTGGCCCGCCGGAAGCGGAGGTATCAACCTTCCGGATGAGTCGGCCCGCGAGATCATAGAAGTACTGGGTGTCGCCTGCTCGGATCAGCAGGTTATCGCGATATTCGCGGTAGTCGTCGGTGGCCGACTCGGTTTGTATCGCCCCAATGGGATGTGGTCCTCGGTCGGTTTCTGCTTGCGTAATGTTATCGAGCGCATCGTAGGAGTAGGCCTCGGTCAGGGCACCGTTGTCGTAGATACCGGTAACGCGACAAGTAGGGTCGAGAATGAATTCTCGGTGAAGGGGATCACAATTGGGGCGAGTGATGGTGTGAGTGGTGGCGTACCCGTCGGGGCGATAGATGTAGTCGTCTCGGCGAATTTGGCGGGGTGAAGGGCGGCCGGGGTTTCGGTCGAAGGTGAGGGTTCTGGCGGGGAACGCCGTGACTTCTTGGGTGGTGAGGTGGCCGGATTCGGTGAACTCGCGGGTTATTGCTATTTCGCCGGTGCGCCAGGCGGTGGTGCGGCCGAGGAGGTCGTGGGTGAAGTCGATGTGGTGGCCGTCGGCGGTGAGGGTGCGGACCCGGCCGGATTGGTCGTAGTTCCAGGTGGTGACCGAGCCGGTGGGGGTGGTGCGGCGGGTGCGGCGGCCGGTGGGGTCGTATTCGTGCCGCATGGGGGGTTGGTTGTCGAGTTGCTGGGTGGCGAGGTGGCCGGTGGGGGTGTAGGTGAAGCGGAGGGTGTGGGTTACGGATTCTTCGGTGCCGGAGATGGCGGTGAGGACTCGGCCGGCTCGGTCGTGGGTGTAGCGGAGGTATTCGCCGGTGTCGGCGGTTACGGCTGTCAGGCGGCCGAGGATGTCGTGGGTGTGGTGGCGGGTGATGCCGGTGGCGGGGGTGATTGTGGCTGTTCGGCCTGCTCGGTCGTGGGTGTAGCGGGTGGTGGCGCCGGTGTAGTCGGTTTCGGCTGTGAGGCGGCCCGATGGGTTGTATTCGTAGGTCCAGCGGTGGCCCAGGGGATTGATTACTGCGATGAGGCGACGTTCGGTGTCCCAGAGGTAGCGGGTGGTATTGCCGTCGGGGTCGGTTTTCGCCGACAGGAGGTCGAAGGCGCCGTATTCGTAGTGGGTGGTCGCGCCGGTTTCGGTGGTGTGGGTCAGGAGGTTGCCTTCGCCGTCCCAGGTCCAGGATTCGGTGTGGCCGTCGGGGTTGGTGCGGTGGAGGGGCTTTCCTTCCGGCGACCAGGTGTAGTGGGTCTGGTGGCCCAGGGCGTCGGTGACCGTTGTCGGGCGGCCGAAGCCGTCTCGGGTGATGTGGGTGGTCGCTTCGTTGTTGGTGGTGATGGTGGTGGGGAGGCCGGTGGGGATGGTTTCTGTGCGGGTGCGGATGCCTGTGGGGGAAATGGTTTCGGCTACTGCGCCGGTGGGGTGGTAGTCGAATTCGGTACGGGCGCCGTCGGCGTCGGTGGTGGCGGCCAGGTTGCCGGTGGGGGTCCACTCTTGGCGGCGACTCGTGCTGTCGGGGCCGGTGATGCGGGACGGGCGTTGAGGGGAGGCGTATTCGATCGCGAGCTTTGCGCCGTCGGGGCGGGTGATTTCCTCGATGTCGCCGGTTCCGCTGTACCTGTAGGCGGTTACGGCGCCGTCGGGGGCTGTCACGTGGAGGGGGCGGCGGTCGGTGTTGTAGTCGATGTGGGTGTGGGCGCCCATCGGGTCGACCAGGTCGCGGAGGCGGAGGTCGTTGTCGAAGCCGTGGGTGGTCACGGCGCCGGTGGAATCGGTGATGGTGGTCAGGGTGCCTGTGCCGTCCGGGAATTCGAGGTAGTCGTAGGTGCTGTTCAGGATGTCCGCGGTGCCTTGCTGGGCTACTACCCTGCCTCGGGGGTCGTAGGTGTTGAGCATGCGGTTGGCGTTGGAGTCGGTCCAGGACGTCATCCGGTGCAGGGGGTCGTAGGTGTAGGTCGTCGTCGCTGCTACGGCGTTGGTGACTGCGGCCAGTTCGCCTGCGTTGTAAATGAATTCGCGGATTGTGATCGGGGTTCCGCGGTCGATCACCCGGAGGGCGGTGACACGGTCGGCTTCGGTGTCGATCAGGATTCGGTAGCCGCCGGAGTGGATGATCTCGGTGGGGGCGCCGTTGTCGTTGTAGTGGAAGCGGATTCGGTTGTGGTGGCGGTCGGTGATCGCGGAGATGGCGTAGTTGCCCAGGCGCGCGTCGATGCCGTTCGCTGTGGGTTCTGGGGCGAAGTGGCGAGTGACCTCGGTGGTGGGGTCGTGGATTCGGTAGCCGCCGGTTTCGGTTCGGGTGCAGGTCCAGCGTTGGCTGCCGGAGGTGGGTTCGGTGGCTGTACCTGCCTCGGCGTGGGGGTAGGCGAGCATGATGCCGTCTTCACCGAGGAAGGTGACGCCGGTGTCTTCGACGACTATTCGCATGTCGAGGGTGGCGGACCAGGACGGGCCGAACCAGCGGCCGTAGCGGTAGTTGGAGCGATGGGTGCGGCGCAGGACGACCGGGAGGATGCCGGGGAGGTCGAGATCGGTTTCGGGGAGTAGGAATTCGCCGGTGGCGATGTCGACCGGGTCGCGGCCCGCGCAAGTGTCGTCGGGTGTGCGGTCGGACTTCGGGCCTGCTTCGGTCGCGTCGGAGTGGGCGCCGTGGTCGGCGTCGGCTCGATCGGACGGGGTGTGGTCGGTGGGCGGTTCGTGTTCCGGGGTGTGCGGGGTTTCCGGGTGGGTCGGGTCCGAATGGGTGGCAGCGGGTTCGGTGCCGGTGTGTGGTGCCGTGTCCGTGGGATGGACGGGGTCCGGATGTGCGGCCGTCGGTTGCGTGCCGGTGTGCGGAGTGGGGTGGGGCGGCTCGACGGGACGGGTCGGGGTGTTCGGTTGGGCGGCAGGCTGTTCCGGGTGTGCTGAGTGCGGTTCGGTTGGAGTGGTTGGTGTTTCGGTGGTGTGCGGCGCTGGTTCGGGGCGGGGGCCTGCGGCTACCGGGGGCTCGTGGGGTGCGGCGTCGGTACCGAGACTTGCGCGTGGGGCCGTGGTGTCGGGGTGGGACGGGTCGGGTGTGCGGCTGCTGTTCTCAGGGTGTGTGGTGTCACCGGGGCGGGAGGCATCCGAGGGGCGGGCTCCGTCGGTCGGATGAGTTCCGTCCCTGAGGGGTGCGGTATCGGCGGGATGCGGTCCGTCGGCGGGTCGGGCACGGCTGTCCGGGGGTGCATCCGGGTGTGAACTGTCGGCAGGGCGTGCGGTGTCTGCAGGCCGAGTGCTGTCCGTTGGTTGTGCTGTGTCTGGGCGGGTTCCGTCTGTGAGGCGTGTGCTGTCGGTGGGACGTGCTGTGTCCGGGCGTGATCCGTCTGCGGGACGTGTCGGGTCCGGGCGGGTGTCCGTGGGGCGGGTGCCGTCGGTCGGGCGTGCAGTGTCGATGGGGCGAGCGGGTTCCGGTGGGCGGGGGGTTTCCGGTTTCGGGATTGTGGTCGTGGGAGCGGTTTTCGGGGCTGTCTCGGCGGCGGTTGCGGCGTCTCGGGCGGCTGTGGCTCCGTCTCGGGCTACGGTTGCGCCTTCGCGGGCTGCGGTCGCGCCTTCTCGGGCTACGGTGGCGGCTTCGCGGGCCACGTTGGTGGCTGCTTCGGCGCCGCCGGCTCCGCCGGTGCCGACGGTCATCACCACCTGGCCGGTGATGTTGCCGAGCCATTCCGCCGGGTCGGTTCTGGCGCCCGAGAGCAGGCCTTCGACAGTGGCTTTCGGGTCGGCCATCGCGACCACCAGGCCGGCGTCGAGGTCGGACATGCCTTCGAAGTAGGCGGCGGGGTGGGTGAGGTTGTAGGGGTCCATCGGGTCGACCTGGCGGACGAACTGGACCAGGCCGGTGAAGCTGGTCAGCAGGCCCTTGTCGAAGCTCAGGCCGGCGAATTGGGCTACGTCGGCGGCGTCGGACAGGTTGTCGCGCATGCGGTCGGTGAACGACGGGGTTTCGGGGGCTTTCGCGGTGGCGGCTTGCAGGCCCGATACCGCGATACCGGCGGCGTTGTCGCGATCGGTGCGGGCCCGGTTCAGGATGGCTCGGGCGTTGTCGCGGAGCGTGGTCCAGGTGTCGGTGAGGGTGGTTCGGCGCTGCTCGTCGGCCGAGAGGTTGTTCCACCAGGTTTTCCGGCGGCGTTCCTCGGTGTCGGCCTGTTTCCATGTGGTGATGGCGTCCGCGGCGTGGCCTTGGGCGGTGGTGACGGCGTGGGACCAGTCGGTCAGGATGGTGGCGGCCTGGTGCATGGCGTCGGCGCCGTCGAACCACAGTCTCGGTTGTTTGCCGAAGGTGGTGTGGAATGCGTTGGCGCCCTTGCCGGTCCAGTCGGCTACGTCGATGGCTTTCAGGGCCTGGCCGGTTTTGTCGACCGAATCGCCCATCTTGCGGACCAGGTCGGCGGCGTGGCCGATGGCTGCTGCGTCTCCGTGGATCAGTTGTTTCGGGTCGTCTGTTTGACCCAGTTGTTTTTCCGGGGCCTCTGCGTCGAGGGCGTCTGCGGCCTCGTCGCCCCAGCGGTCCAGGTTCGCGGCCACTCCGTCGGCGCCGACGTCGCGTGCCAGGGAGCCCAGGCCGTGCATGGTCGCGTCCACCGCCTGGCCGGTGGCTTGTTCCACGCGATGTGCGACGTGTTCCGCTGCGTCGCCGATGTCGTCCAGCCAGCCCATGATTCGTCCCCCCTGGGCTCGAGACTATTTTTCGTTCATGATCTGTGCGGCTCTGGCCGCGTCGCCGGTGTCCCAGCGCTGCGGCGTCATCGAGCCCGCGTTCGCGATGGCGTCGGGGGCAACCGCGGCGATGATCTTTCCGTTGCGCACCATGTGATCGAAGGCGTGGGAGAACGACGAGGCGCTGTAGTCGGGGTGGCGGACGTCGTTGTAACTGTTGTCCGCCAACGTCTGTGACCAGGTTCGGGCGTCGGCGTCCTGATGGGACAGGTGCGGGTTGCCGGCGATGTCGGTGTACATCTCCTTGAACATGTTCGAGGCGGTCTGTTCCTCTTCGTGGTAGCGGCCGGCCGCGAGACCCAGGCTCCGGGCGAGAGCGTTGGCGCTCTGCACCATCGTGCGTACGCCCCACGACCAGCGGTCGGTGAAGGCCGAGAAGGCTTGGTGCACGGACGTTCTGCCGGCCTGCAGGCCGGTGAGGGAGATGAGGGAGAAGCCGCGGCCGGAGGCGCCGGTCTCCTTCGTACCCAGGCCGGACAGTTCGCCGATGATGCCGTTGATGCCGTCCGCCGCGTTCGTCAGGATGGCCGGGTCGATCCGGATCTTCTCGCTCACTACCGCACCCCCGGGGTGTTTCCGTTCCGGTCGGACAGGGTGGGCGGCAACGCCATCGGTGTCGCGCTGCCCGGATCTATGACGATTCCGGTCGGATCCGCCTGTGCCGCCGCGTAGTCGGTGAGCCGTCGGCCGCGCAGGGTGTGGAACTGGTGGTCGGCCCCGGGGTCGGCGCCGCGGGCGAACAGGTAGTGGCACAGCGGTTCCACGGCGGTGAACACGCAGATCCAGGCGATGCGGGCGTAGCGCGAGGTGTACAGCCGGTCGTCGTCGACGAGGGGGACCAGGACGGCCGCTTCGTGGAATGCGGACAGCAGCAGTTCGGGCTGGCCGAAACCCGCTCGGAACGCGTCGATTTCCGAACGCAACGCGGAGAGTCCGTCGGTGACCATGGAACAACCCCCTGCCATGAATCCCGCAGTGCCGCCACGGTACCCGATGGGCCGGTGGGCGACAACGACGGTTGTGGCTGCCGGGTCCTCGCGCGCACAGTACGCTGCTGGCGTATCCACGGGCAGCGACGGCCGCTCCGGTCGACGGCTGCCCGTACCCGGTGCATGATGAGTTGTTTCAGTGCCCCAGAACAGGAGTCGAGAGTGGCATCGTGGCGGGACCGAGTGTCCGAACCAGCGCAGGAGGATCTCGACGGGCTGCTGGACACGGCACTGACCCTGGCCGAGGGGCGGCTGGAGACCACCGGCGCCTTCTCACCGTTCGCACTCGTCGTGAAGGTCAGCGGGGTTACCGACATGGTCGCGTTGCCGCCGATGACGGCCCGGCAGGCGCAGCAGATGAGCTACGAGGTGCTCGGCGGGATGCGGTCGGAGATCCGGGCGGCGGCGGTCGTGCTCGGGTCGGCGCTGCCGGAGTCGGGGGCCGAGGCGATCGACGTGTTCCTGGAGCATGCCGAGGGCATCGCCCTCAACGTGCTGGAGCCGTATCGGCTGGACGACGACGGTGACGTCGTGACCGACGGGCTCGAAGCGCACACCGTGCGGCGTCGCATCTGGAATTGAACACTCGCTACGGGTGGAATAGCCCGGTACGTTTTCGTGGTTCCATCGGGACATGAGCATTCATGGACGGTTCGCCGTATGGAGTTACTACGCGAGTTTCACCCCCGAAATCGCCGCTGAGCTGGAAGGTCTCGGGTACAGCACGCTCTGGCTGGGCGGATCGCCGCCGGCGGATCTGCCGGTGATCGAGTCGTTGCTCGAGGCCACCGACACGCTCACCGTCGGCACCAGCATCGTCAACATCTGGAGTGCGCCGGCGAAGCAGGTGGCCGAGTCCTTCCATCGGATCGAGGCCCGATTCCCCGGCCGGTTCCTGTTGGGAGTGGGCGCGGGGCATCCGGAGCAGGACGCCGCTTTCCGCAAGCCCTACGACGCGCTGGTCGAATATCTGGACGAGTTGGACGAGGCCGGGGTGCCGAAGCAGAGCCGGGCGCTGGCCGCACTCGGGCCGAAGGTGCTGGAACTGTCCCGGGATCGCACCGCCGGCGCGCTGCCCTATCTGACCGTGCCGGAGCACACCCGGCAGGCGCGCGAGATTCTCGGCCCGGACGCGCTGCTGGTGGCTGAGCACAAGGTCACCGTCAACACCGATCCGGCCGCCGCCCGGGACACCCTGCGGCCGCGGATCAAGTTCTACTTGAAGCTGCGGAACTACGTTGCCAACCTGCGCCGGCTCGGTTTCACCGAGGAGGATCTCGAATACCCGGGCAGCGACACGCTGATCGATACGCTCGGGCTGCACGGCAGCGCGGACGAGGTGGCGGCGGGTCTGATCGCGCATCTCGAGGCGGGTGCCGATCAGATCGCGATCCAGGTCACCGATGAGGACTGGGTGCCGGTGCTGCACGCCCTCGCTCCCGCACTGATCGGTCGCTGAGCGATCAGCTCACAATCACACTGAGCGATCAGCTCACGATCACACTGAGCGATCAGCTCACAATCGCGCTGAGCGATCAACTCACGATCACGCTGAGCAATCACGGGTTGGCGCGGACCAGGCGGCCGATGGCCTCGGTGGCTTCCTTGATCTTGGCCTCGGCCTCCGGTCCGCCCCGTACGGCGGCGTCCACCACGCAGTGGCTGATGTGGTCCTCCAGCAGGCCCATCGCCACCGCCTGGAGGGCCTTCGTCATGGCCGCCACCTGGGTGAGGATGTCGATGCAGTACTTCTCCTCCTCGACCATGCGCTGCAGGCCGCGGGCCTGACCCTCGATCCGGCGCAGGCGTTTGAGGTAGTCGTCCTTGGCGGTGATGTAGCCGTGACCCGCGTGGTCGGGCGCGGTCGTCTGGTCCTGGCTCACCGATGTCTCCTCGCTCGCGCCACGTGATACCCCCCTAGGGTACGCTACGCCGCGCTGCCCGTCCTCAACTGGGGCGATACCGAGCGGCGCCGGGGAATACGCGAGAATACGCAACCATGAGTTCTCCCCGCCCCGCGCTGGCCATCATCGGCGGCAGCGGCTTCTACGACTTCTTCGGCGACGACGCGACCACGCTCGAGATCGAGACGCCCTACGGCGCGACCGCCGCGCCGATCACCGTCGGCGACGTCGACGGACGGCAGGTGGCGTTCCTGCCGCGGCACGGCCGCAAGCACGAGTACTCCCCGCACACCGTGCCGTATCGGGCCAACATGTGGGCCCTGCGGTCGATCGGCGTGCGCCGGATCTTCGCGCCGTGCGCGGTGGGCAGCCTGCGCGCCGACTGGGGGCCGGGGACCGTCGCGGTGCCCGACCAACTGGTCGACCGCACCTCGGGCCGCCCGCAGACCTATTTCGACAACGGCGGCATCCACGTGTCCTTCGCCGATCCGTACTGTGACGAACTGCGCGCCGCCGCCACGAAGTCCGCGGTGCCGGAGCTGCCGATGAAGCCGGCCGGGACGATGGTCGTGGTGCAGGGCCCGCGGTTCTCCACCCGCGCCGAGAGCCGCTGGTTCGCCGGGCAGGGCTGGGAGCTGGTGAACATGACCGGATTCCCCGAAGCCGTGCTCGCCCGTGAACTCGAGATGTGCTATGCCGCAATCGCTCTGGTGACCGATCTGGACGCGGGCCTGGAGGCCGGTGAAGGGGTCAGCGCCGCAGCCGTTTTCGAGGAGTTCGAGCGGAACCTGGTGCCGTTCAAGAGGTTGGTGCGGCACGCGGTCGCCACCGTCGACGGTACCGACACCTGCGAGCGCTGCCGTGTGCACGACGGTGTGACGCTGCCGTTCGACCTGCCCTGACGGTCCGGCGGCGGTGTCCCGAGCCGGTGGTCGATCCGCATCGGGCCGGTGCCGGCCAGGGCCACGTACTGCCACCTGCTCGAGTTTCGTGATCGGCACCTCCCCGCACCGGCACGTCGCACCACATAGGCTCGCTCGGGTGAACAGTCCACTGCGCCTGGAGGTCATCGTCGCAAGCGTGCGGCCGCAGCGGTTCGCGCCCGTCGTCACGGAGTGGTTCCTGCGGGCCGCTCGGGCGGATCCGGCCTTCGACGTCGGCGTGCTCGATCTCGCGCACACGCCGCTACCGGTCGACCTGACCGAGACGCCCGAGGCGGCGGCGTATCGCGAACGGCTCGGGGCCGCGGACGCTTTCGTCGTCGTCACCTCGGAGTACAACCACGGTTATCCGGCGGCCTTGAAGACCGCGCTGGACACCGCGAAGCACGAATGGCGGGGTAAGCCCGTCGGTTTCGTGGGTTACGGCGGACTGTCCGGGGGGCTGCGGGCGATCGAGCAGTTGCGGCAGGTGGTGGCGGAGATCCATATGGTGTCGATCCGGGAGACGGTCAGCTTCCATCAGGCGAAGCGGCGGTTCGACGCGGACGGCAACACCGACGACGGGGCCGCGATCGACGCGGCCGCTCGACTGTTGCGCCAATTGGCTTGGTGGGGAAGGCATCTGCGGGCGGCGCGGGCCGCGGACCCCTATCCGGGCTGAATCGGCTACTGATGGGCCAGCGGCCGGGTGCCGCGCGGGCGGTTGATGTAGGTGGTCTCGCGGGGGATCGAGACCAGGGTGAGCTCCACTTGCGCTGTGCCGGTGCGCAACACGACGTGATTGCCGATCGCGCCGGGCTGGTGGATCGACAGATCGGGTCTGGTGGCGGGCCAGCCCATCGGGTCGCCGGCCACGTAGATGGTGGTGACACCGGCGTGCGGCGCGGGGGCCAGCACGCCGTCGACCACCGCGGCGGTGTAGCCGGCGTCGCTCTGGTGGGTCTCCACCGCCAGTGCCAGGCGGTCGGGATTGCCGATCGTGGTGACCAGCTGTTCCCAGGCCTGCGGCCGGTCGGTGCGGACCAGGACGCGTTCGCCGACGGCCAGCGCGCGGAACACCAGCTGCTGCGCGAGATACAGCTCGCCCGCGACGTACACCGTCGAGATACCTTGTCCGACAAGGCGGATCGCGACACCGTTGCCCTGCTCGTCGGAGCCGATCAGCTGGCCGCAACCGGAGGAGGGCAGGTGCAGCGCACCGATCACGTCGATCGGGTACTCGGCCATCGGCACCGTGTCGTCGAGGCCGGGGATCCCGATCGGGAAGTGCGCGAGCAGGCTCTGCCGGTGCCTGCCGTGCAGCGACACCATATGCCGGTAGCGGAGCTTCTCCGGCAGGTCGCGGGTGGTCAGGCGCCAGGCGGCGCCGATGCCGACCGTGTCGGGGGAGCTGCCCGGGCGCAACCGGACCGAGACCGTGGTGCCGAGCGAGGGCGCCACCCACAGCAGCGCCAGCAGATCCGT
Source organism: Nocardia aurantia (assembly GCF_009604425.1). Classification (GTDB taxonomy): domain Bacteria; phylum Actinomycetota; class Actinomycetes; order Mycobacteriales; family Mycobacteriaceae; genus Nocardia; species Nocardia aurantia. The sequence continues at coordinate 743,820 of NZ_WEGI01000001.1, forward strand.
CCCGAGCTGTTTCGGATCGACCGCGCCGCCGATGTTCACGGCGCTGCCGAGCGCGGCGTGCCGCCAGCGGTGCCGGATCGTGCGGGGGTCGATGCCCGCACTGACCTGTAGCACAGCCTGTTTGATCTCGGGGGCGGTGAGGATACGCGAGGAGCAGTCGGCGTCCTCCAGCGCGCGCACGATGCGCTGGGTGGCGATGGTGACCGCCCGGCAGGCGCCCTCCGCGCCGCCGCCGCGCCGGTCGGCGGCGCCCGGACAGAGCAGCGTGTCGAAGCTGATCGCCAGCCACACCGTGCGATACGCGGTGGCCGGCAACGGCCCCAGCAGCGTCTCGTAGATCGCGCCGGCCGGGGTACCGGACCGGCTGCGGTGGCCGTGGCTGATGATGTCGATGCCGGACAGCAGAATGTCGTGCTGGGTCAGGCATTCCGCCAGTTCGGGCAGCGGCAGCAGATGCGAGGCGTGTACGGACCAGCGGTCGATGCGGGTGAGGCCGCCGCGCGGCGGCAGCACCTCCACGACCGCCACGACCCGGCTGCCCTCCCAGTACAGTCCGAGCGAGCGGCCGTCGGGACCGCGGAAGTCGACGGTGTCGCCGATCGAATAGTCCTGTCGCGCCAGGTAACGCCACCAGGTCGCGAGCCAGCTCGACAGCGTGCGCTTGCCGATCGGGATCAGCAGCACCGCTCCCGCAACCACCGCCGCCGGCAGCGCGTACCAGCCCGGCAGGCCCGCGGCGTACCCGATCAGGCCCACCGCCAGGCCGAACAGCTGCGCCGCCACCAGATTCGGCAGCGTGATGCGCCCGAGGAGCGGGCGGTTGCGTATGGCGTCGAATTCGGCCATCGTCGTCTCCCGGACACCTGGCGCCCGGCCCGATCTCGATGGCCGAGCTGAACTTCACGTGCTGTGAACTGTACTGTGTTCAGCGAACCTGAGCACCGTCCGGGGGAGGACTCATGCCGTCCAAGCCGACCACCCGTTGGCAGATCAGCGGTTATCGCTTCCTGGTCCGGCGGATGGAGCACGCCCTGGTGCGGCGCGATGTGCGCATGCTGCACGACCCGATGCGCTCGCAGTCCCGGGCCTACACTGTCGGCCTGGTCATAGGCTGTGTGGCCCTGGCCGGTTGCGGCGTGCTGGCGCTGCTGCGGCCGCAGGGCACCATCGGCGACAACAAGATCCTGATCGGCAAGGATTCCGGAGCCGTGTACGCGGTCATCGACGGCGTGGTGCACCCGGCGCTGAACCTGTCCTCGGCGCGGCTGGCCGTCGGCGCGCCGGACAAAGCGGTGTCCATCAAGGAATCCGAGCTGGCCAAGAAACCGCGGGGCCCGCTGATCGGCATCCCCGGCGCACCCGCCTCGCTGAACTTCGGCACCGACGGCAAGGGCCGGACCTGGACGGTGTGCGACGAGTTGCGCAACGACGGCAGCAACGCCCTCACCACCACCGTAATCGCCGGAAACCCCGTACTGGGCGACCGAGCCACCACCCTGGACAAGGGAAAGGCGCTGCTGGTGCAAGGCCGAGACGCTACCTACCTCGTCTACGACAACCAGCGCGCCCGAGTCGACATGAACACCCGCGCGGTGGTCGACGCGCTGCGCATCCGAGGCTTCACCCCCCGCCCGATCAGCGAGGGCCTGCTGAACGCGATCCCGGAGGTGCTGCCCATCGTGGCGCCGAAGATCGCCGACCCGGGCGGGGTACCGATCAAACCGGTAGCAGGCCACCGCAACGGCGACGTGGTCTACCTGGCCACCGAGAACCAGAACTACGTGGTGCTGCGAGACGGGCTGCAGCCCGTGTCCCCGCTGACGGCAGACATCATCCGCAACTCCAACCCGGCCACCTCGCCGGACGCGCAGATCACCGGATTCGACCGCTCCAACACGAATGTCGTTGACCAACTGGCGGTCTCGAAATACCCGGATGCCGCCCCGCAGATCGTAGACGCCAAGGACCAGCCGGTCGGCTGCCTGTCCTGGAAACCGTTGAGCGGCGCGGACAAGGCCGACAACAGCAGGCACGCCGACCTGGCCGTGCTGACCGGCCACGCGCTGCCGATCCCCGACAACGCCGCCCCGGTCCGCCTGGCACAGGCCGACGCCGCGAATCATGGTGCGGAGCAATTTTATTCGACCCCCGGCACCGGAATCTTCGTGCAGACCACCGGCATCGAGCCGGACAGCGCCCGGAGAGACAGCCTGTTCTTCATCGCCGACACCGGCGTCCGATTCGGCATAAAGGATGCCGAAGCGGGCAAGGCCCTCGGCATGGACCCCGAACACGCCAAACCCGAACCCGCACCGTGGCCGATCGCCGGTCTGCTCGCCGCCGGCCCGGCACTGGGCCGTCAGGAGGCGATGGTCGCCCACGACGGCGTCGCCCCCGACCCGAATCCGGCCCGGCAACTGGTGAAGTCGCGCCAGGACAGCGCCGGCACCAACTAGCTGTGTTTTGGCCTCTGCTTTGCTGCGGTGGGGTCGCGGGGGTCTGGGACTCGGACAGGCTTGGGGTTGGGCCTGCTTGGGGGTGATGGGCTGTGTTTTTGGCCTCCGCTTCGCTCCGGCGGGTTCGCGGCCCTGCGGGCCCGATCCTTCCCTCCTCCGGCTCCTCCGCTTCGCTCCCCCGCCTCCGTCAGTCCAGGATCGGGCCGGGCCACGAACAGGAGCGCTACGCCTGCGTATCGGTGACCGCATTCAGGGGAACGGGGTACACCTGCGGAACGGTGACCGGATCATGGGGAGCGGGATCGTTGGGTCTGTGTATCGGTGATCAGAGGCGAGAAGGAGTTGTACGACTGCGGGTCGGTGGCTGGGACGCAAGCCGGGACGGCACGAAGGACGCGTCGGCTCTGCGTAAACCACAGGCCGATTCGGCACGGCAGCCGGCTGTCTCGGTGTCGGCCCGTCCCCGGTCATCAATTCGCAGCCCCAACGCTTCCGCAGCCGCCCCGTCAGCAATTCGCAGGCCCAGTGCTTTCGCTTCCCCCAACCCGGTCACCAATTAGCTGCCGTACGTACCCCAGTCCCCGTGATCCGGTCACCATTGCCGCAGCGGTACGTACCCCAGTCCCCGTGTCCTGGTTATCATTTCGCAGCGGTACGTACCCCAGTCCCCGTGTCCTGGTTATCATTTCGCAGCGGTACGTACCCCAGTCCCCGTGTCCCGGTCACCATTGCCGCAGCCGTACGTACCCGACTCCCCGTGTCCCGGTCACCATTTCCGCAGCCGTGTGTACTCCACTCCCCAGGACCCGGTCACCATTTCCGCAGCCGTAACCCCGTTCCCCTGAATGCGGTCACCGATACGCAGGGGTAACCCTCCTGTTCGCGGCCCGGCCCGATCCTGGACTGACGGAGGCGGGGGAGCGAAGCGGAGGAGCCGGAGGAGGGAAGGATCGGGCCCGCAGGGCCGCGAACCCGCCGGAGCGAAGCGGAGGCCAAAAAACACAGCCCGTCACCAACAAGCAGGCCCAACACCAAGCCCCAACAAGCCTGTCCCTGACCCCTCACACCAATTCTCAATCCTCCCGTACACCGAAGCGGCGACGCAAGGGAAACGACGCCAGGTACCCGAGCACCAGCAACACCGCGATCACACCGGTACCGATCAACGCCACATTGCGCGCAGTGTCGTCCGCCCCCGGCGGCGCACTGGGCACCGGCAGCTGCCAACTCTGAGCCCCCCCGGAACGCTTCGCCGGCAACGTGTTCGGAACCTCGGCCGTCAACGCCTGAACCGGATCCACAGTGCCGTAACCAAGATACGGATCCCACCCCTCAGCAGGCGCATGCGCAGTGGCCTCGATGCGCTGAATCACCTCCAACGCGCTCAACTGCGGGAACCGAGCCCGCACCAGCGCCGCGACCCCCGCCACGTAAGGCGTGGCAAAACTGGTCCCCGAAACCGCCGACTGCTGCCCACGTTTGACGAACCCCCCGGTAGTCCCCCGACTGTTCGGATCGGCGAAGTTCACGTCCAAAGAGGTGATGTTCTCACCCGGAGCAGCCACACCGACCCAAGGCCCAGGCACGGTGAACTTCGACGGCTGCCCATTCCCGTCGACCGACCCCACCGACAGCGCGTACTGGTCGTACCGCGCGGGCGAGACATTCATGGTGACCTTGCTCCACGGATCCGCCGCCGGATCCACCGGATCCTGCACCGGATTCGTGCCCCGGCACACATCGTTGTTGCCCGCGGCGACCACCACCACGGCATTCTTCTCCACCGCCGCGTATTGCAATGCGGCGCCGAGGTCCTCGTCGTGCAGCGGCCCGCTCGGACAGGTGGTCTCGGAGACGTTGATGACCGTCGCGCCCATATCGGCCGCGCGCCGGATCGCCCACGCCATGGTGTGGGTGTTGCCGTAGCCGTCCGGCAGATCCTCCGGATTCTTCTGCTGGGAGCGGCCTTTGGCCTGGAAGAACTCGCTGGACTGCCGAATGCTCACAATGGTGGCCTCGGGCGCGACCCCGGCGAAGCCCTGGCCGGGCACCACGGCGGCCGCGATAACCCCGGCCACGGCGGTCCCGTGCCCGTCACAGTCCTCGGTGCCGTCGGACCGCGAGACGAAGTCGCCGCCGCCGATCAACCCGGGCAGCCGCGGATGGCGCGCCACCCCGGTATCGATGACCGCGACCAATTGCCCGGCGCCACGGGAGAACTGCCAGGCCCGATCGAGGTTCAGAGCCCGCTGCGCCGCGGGAACGGCCGGTCCGTCGCCACCGGGAACGGTGCTCACGCAGGGCGCGTTGGCCGGTTGTTCGGTGTCCTCCGGCGGTCCCATCGGCGGCCCCGGCGGCATCAGGCCCGGGACGACCGGGGGCGGCCGGTCCGCCGCCGCGCCGCCGGCGCCGAGCGCGACGCCACAAGCGACGGCGAGTACGGCGGAGACGAGGCGAAACATCGTGTGGCCGCAGCGCTTTCGAGGCCGTATCGACAGGACGCGCGAAGTCACAGCGAGCGAACCAGCGAGTACAGCTCGACCACCCAGAACACCAGGGGCAGAATGGCGGCCACGAACGCGTACTCGAGCAGCTCGATCGCGCGGCGCAGCGGAGGCGTCGCGGTCTGGTGCGGCACCGCGGTGCCCATGATCAGCGCCGCGATCACCATCACCATCGCGGCGCCGAACACCGCCAGCGGCTGCCGCAGGGTGAAGGCGGCGACGCACATCATGATCAGCAGTACGGCCGAGCCACCGGCCAGCAGCACCACCGCCTGCTCGGCGCCCGCGTAGGTGCGGCTGCGGAACAACAGCACCGCCGCGCACACCAGCGCCAGAGCGATGCCCGGCCAGTACGGCGAGCCGGCCCTCGGGTCGGCCGCGGCCATCGCGCCGGCGACCGTGACCAGTGCGGTCGCCGCGACCAAACCGGCCAGATACATCCGGGCCCGTTCGGATTTCGCGCGCAACACCTCCATCGTGGGCAGCGCGCGGTGGTCGTCGGGATCGTCCTCGGTCGGGTCGATCGGGGTGCCGGGGGAGGGGACCGGCGGCAGCGGCAGTTTGGCCAGCAGCATCGAGATCCGCGGCGCCAGCGACAGCGCGCCGAGCGCGAGCGCCGCGGCCCCCGCGCCGATCGCCCGGCCCGGCTGGGTGGTCAGCAGTCCGACCAGCGCGGCCGGGACCGCGAACACGGCCAGCGTGGAGGCGCCGATGAACAGGGCCGATCCGGCGCCGCCGACCCGCCAGGCGAGGACCGCGACCGCGCCGACGAGGACCGCGCCGAGCAGTATGTTGGCCCAGCCGTATTCGCCGTGCTGCAACGGCACGATCAGCATGCCCGCGCAGAACGCGCTCGGCAGCGCGCAACCGCCGAGGATCATCGAGGTGGTCGGATCCGCGTACACCCGCGCGAACACGATGCCCGACACGACCAGCAGCAGCGCCACCAGCGCGGCCACCGAGCCGGTGAGCCAGCCCGGCATCGCGGTCGGGGCGGCCAGCAGCCCGGCGCAGCCGGCGAGCATGGCCAGCACCGCGACGACCGCGCCGGTGACCCGCGCGACGCGCGGCGACCAGGCGCGGAAATGGTCGGCGTCGGCGATGGCGACGTTGTACATGATGTCGTCGAACAGCGGCGGCGGCGCCACGTGGTCGGCGTTCTCCAGCATGAGCAGTTCGCCGTCGCGCACCCCGTGCTCACCGAGGCTCAGCGAACTGGAGAACGGGGGACGGCCGATGCGGGCCAGCACCCATTCGGCGGGCTCGAATTGCTCTCCGGTGTGGTCGAAGTCGTTGCTGCGGCTGTGCTGCGCGACCATGTCGACGACACTGGGGATGACCAGCGCGACCGGGACATCGACCGGAATCGCCATGTCGACCTGGGTGTGTTTGGCGAGGATGGTCACCCGGGCCAGGTCCGGCGCCCGCACGATGCCGCGGGCCGGATCCCCGTCCAGATGGTCCAGTCGTGCGTGGGTCACACCTTCCCCCAACTTCTGATCTATCTCGGGTTCTCGTCGGCGTTCGCGCTGTCGCCGACCGGGGCTCACCTGCTGGATGCTGTCCGAACTGTACGTCATCGTGGCTGCTGCCTCTACACTGAGTCCGCAGCACGGCAGTGAAAAGGGGACGCGAAAGGGGGCTTTCGTCCGATGAGCACGGTCCGGTTCCAGCGCCGGCAGCGCCGAGAGGTTCCGCGCATTCCGGGCGGCGAGGTCACCCTGCAACCGCCGCCGGAGATTCCGCGCGCGATCCCCGCGAGCCTGCTGTCGAAGTTGATGCCGTTCGTCATGGTCGTCGGCATGGTCGGCATGATGGCGATCATGTTCACGCACGGTGGGGGCATCGCCTCCAACCCGATGAGCATGATGTTCCCGATGATGATGGTCTTCTCGATGGTCGGCATGTTCGCCGGCCAGGGCGGCCGGGGGCAGAAGGCGGCCGAGGCCAACGAGGATCGCAAGGACTATCTGCGCTACCTCGATCAGGTTCGCCGGGATGTGGAGGAGACGGCCCGGCAGCAGCGCGCCGCCGTCGAATGGAGCCATCCCGAACCGGGTCTGGTCTGGATGCTGGCCGGTACCAGCCGCATGTGGGAACGCCGCCCCGGCGACAAGGACTTCTGCCACGCGCGGATCGGCCTCGGCGGCCAGCGCCTGGCGACGCGGCTGGTCTCGCCGGAGACGGGTCCGGTGGAGGAACTGGAGCCGATCGCGGCGGTCTCGTTGCGGCGCTTCGTCCGTACCCATTCCACGGTGCCGGACCTGCCCACCGCCATCGCGGTGAAGGGTTTCGCCGCGATCCAGCTCAACGGCGACCGCGGCCAGGCGCGGGACATGACCCGTGCGATGTTGTTGCAGCTGTGCATGTTCCAGGCCCCGGATCAGGTGCTGGTCGCGGTGGTCTGCGGTACCGACACCGCGCGCGAGTGGGAGTGGACCAAATGGCTGCCGCACACCCAGCATCCGGAGAGTCAGGACGGGATCGGCACCGAGCGCATGGTGTACGGGTCGGTCCGGGAGATGAACGCGGGACTGGCTCCGCTGCTGCACAACCGGGCTCGCTATTCGCGTAATCAGCCGGCCAACCAGAATCTGGTGCACGTGCTGGTCGTGGTCGACGGCGGACTGCTGGAGGCGGAGGAGGATCCGCTGCGGGAGTCCGGGTTCGAGGGCGTCACCATCATCGATCTGTGCAATTACGCACCGCGCCTTGCGGTTTCGCGCGGCATTCAGATGGTGATCGAGAACGGCGACTGCGTCGGCCGCGGCGCCACCGGCAATATGGAACGTTTCGCGATCATCGATCGGATCAGCGCGCGGCAGGCCGAGCAGACCGCGCGCCGGCTGGCCCCGTATCGGGCCGCGGTGCAGCGCGGCGGCGAGGTCGTGGAGGAGAGCGGCGAGGCCATCTCCTCGTGGGCGCAGTTGATGGGCCTCGGCGACATCGGCGTCTTCAATCCCGAATCCACCTGGCGGCCGCGTTACGGCCGCGACCGGCTGCGGGTCCCGTTCGGGGTGGGGGCCGACGGGCTGCCGGTGTTCATCGATATCAAGGAGGCCGCCGAGAACGGGATGGGCCCGCACGGCCTGTGCATCGGCGCCACCGGTTCGGGTAAGTCGGAATTCCTGCGCACGCTGGTGCTTTCGCTGCTGGCCACCCATTCGCCGGATCAGCTGAATCTGGTGCTGGTCGACTTCAAGGGCGGCGCGACCTTCCTGGGGCTGGAGGGGGTGCCGCATGTCGCGGCCATCATCACCAACCTGGAGGAGGAGGCCGATCTCGTCGAGCGTATGCGCGACGCGCTGGCCGGTGAGATGAACCGCCGCCAGGAACTGCTGCGCGCCTCCGGCAATTTCGCGAACGTGAGCGATTACGAGAAGGCGCGCGCCGCGGGCGCCGAACTCGATCCGCTGCCGGCGTTGTTCGTGGTGCTCGACGAATTCTCCGAATTGCTCTCGCAGCACCCGGATTTCGCGGAGTTGTTCCTGCAGATCGGCCGGCTCGGCCGCTCGCTGCACGTCCATCTGCTGCTCGCCTCACAGCGGCTGGAGGAGGGACGGCTGAAGGGGCTGGAATCCCATCTGTCGTATCGCATCGGCCTGAAGACGTTCTCCGCCAACGAATCTCGGCAGGTGCTCGGCGTGCCGGACGCCTACAACCTGCCCGCCAATCCCGGCGGCGGTTATCTGAAGGCGGACTCCGGGGAGATCCAGCGGTTCCAGGCGGCGTACGTGTCCGGGCCCTATCTCGGCGCCGGTGCGCAGCGCGAGGTGACCCCGGACGATGTCATCGGCGGCGAGATCGACGTCACGGCACGGCCGTTCACGGCCGACATGGTGAATTTCCGGGACAGCGACCGGCTTCCGGTGCCCACGGCGCCGGCGATCGTGGAGGACGCCCAGGACGAGAGCGAGAAGATCTCCAACCTGCTGATGATGGTGTCCCGCATCCGCGGCCACGGCCGGCCCGCGCACGCGATCTGGCTGCCGCCGCTGGGCGCGCCGCCCACGCTGGACGCCCTGGTGCCGCGCGGAATCCTCACCGGCGACGTGAATCCGGCGGCGCCGTTGCGGGCCGTCATCGGCATCGTGGACCGGCCCTTCGACCAGCGCCGCGATCCGCTGCTGGTGGATCTGTCCACGAACGCGGGCAACGTCGCGGTGGTCGGCGGCCCGCAGTCGGGCAAGTCGACGGTGCTGCGCACGCTGATCATGTCGATGGCGCTGACCCACACCGCGGAGCAGGTGCAGTTCTACTGCCTGGATTTCGGCGGCGGCACGCTGACCGCGCTGGAGGGACTGCCGCATGTGGGTTCGGTGGCGACCCGCCAGGACGTGGACAAGGTCCGCCGCACGGTCGCGGAGATGACGACAATCGTGCGGCAGCGCGAGATGCGGTTCCGGGCACTGGGTATCGACCTCTCCGAATTCCGGCGGCTGCGGGCGCTGGATCCGGCGAGCAGCCCGGCGGCCGCGGGCGCGCACGAGGACCCGTTCGGCGACGTGTTCCTCGTGATCGACGGATTCGGTTCGATCCGTGAGGATTTCGAGGCCCTGGAGGGCCCGATCATGAACCTCGCCATCCAGGGTCTGTCCTACGGCGTACACGTGGTCATCGCGCTGAACCGCTGGGCGCAGGCGCGTCCGGCGCTGAAGGATCAGATCATGACCCGGGTCGAATTGCGGCTCGGCGATCCGATGGATTCCGATCTGGGCCGCAAGATCGCCTCGCTGGTGCCGATCGGGCGGCCGGGCCGCGGTATCACCCGCGACGGCCTGCACATGCTGACCGCGCTGCCGCGGATCGACGGCGTCTCGGATCCGGTCAGCCTGGGTCCGGCGGTGGTCGCGGCGGTCCGGACCATCGCGGCCGCGAACCGTGGCCGGCCGGCCACGGCGGTACGCATGCTGCCGGAACGCATGGCCCGCACCGAACTGCTGGAGCTGGTGAATGCGGCGCCGGTCGACGCCGACCGCCGGAGTTCGCGAATCCCCATCGGTATCAACGAATCCGAACTCGCTCCCGTGTTCCTCGATTTCGTCGAGAGTCCGCATTTCCTGGTGTTCGGCGACACCGCCTGCGGCAAGAGCACGCTGTTGCGGAACATCGTCACCGGAATCTGCGCGGTCAATACGCCGGATCAGGCGCGAATCATCCTGTCCGACTATCGGCGCAGCCTGATCGACCTCGCCGGAATTCCGAACGAGGCCGCCTACGCGTCGTCGGCGCAGATGCTGACCACCAACATCAACGATCTGGTGGGCGTGCTGCAGCGCCGGATGCCGGACGCGAACGTGACTCCGCAGCAACTGCGGGAGCGGTCGTGGTGGAGCGGGCCCGACGTCTACGTGGTGGTCGACGATTACGACCTGGTCGCCACCTCCACCGGGAATCCGCTCGCGGTTCTGGTCGAATTCCTGCCCCTGGCACGGGATCTCGGTCTGCACATGATCGTCGCGCGCCGTTCCGGCGGCGCCGCCCGCGCGATGTACGACCCCGTGATCTCCCGGCTGAAGGACTTGGCGAGCGCCGGTCTCATCATGAGCGGCAACCGAGAGGAGGGGAATCTGATCGGAGGTGTCAGGCCCAGTGCCATGCCCGACGGCCGCGGCACGCTGGTGACTCGAAATGGAATTGACCTTATTCAGACGGCATGGACACCGGCATGATGTGCGTATCCTGTGATACGAACGGCGCCGGAACCGTCCGGGCGCTTCGAGCGTCGAAGCATCTGTACGACAGATTCGGGTGACATCACAATGCGTTCCGAAAAGGATCGGATGAATCCCGTTCGAAACCGTTAGGAGTAGCAATGGCCGGTATGAAGCAGACGGAACAGGTTGTCGGTCTGTCGACCTATATGGCCGACAAGCGGGCGGAGATCGACGGCCTGCTCGCGGCCCTCGAGGTCCAGAAGGAAAGTCTGGTGGCGAATTGGCGGTCCCCGGCCGCCCGAATGATCTTCGACCGGGTCATCCAGGAGTATCGGGACGAGGCGCACGCCATGGTGAACGCGTTGCAGCAGCACGCGGACAACGTGAAGGACGCGTCCGTCAAGGTCACCAACGCGGACAGTCTGCTGTCGGATTCGCTGAACAGCGCCGCGGCCTCGCTCAAGGGCCTGTAGAAACCACCGACAGTCGTACTTCATTTTTCGAAAGGTGCTGAAAATGGCTGGAGAAACCACCGGCGAGATCTTCCACAATTTTTCCGCGGTGGACGCCCATTCGATCGATATCCAGGCCACGGCCGGAAAGATCCTGACCGCGATCGAGGAGTTGAAGGACAAGGTCACTTCGGTCGCCGGCACGGATTGGGACGGCTCCGCGAACGACGCCTTCAACGCGCTGCACACGAAGTGGCAGGACCGGTCGAACCAGCTGCAGGAGACGCTGCGCAAGCTCGGCGCCACCGTGCAGGAGGGCAATGCCCACATGCAGTCGACCGACAACGGGAACGCCCAGATCTTCATGGGTGCCTGATACATCGGCGAAGGGGCCACGCGCACCGGACCTCTCGGTGCTCGGGCCCCTTCGTCGTGTCCGGGGACGGGCTCGTGCGCGGCCGGGGCTACTTCACCGATTTGGCGATGGTCGGGACCATCTTGTCGACCAGGGCGGCGGTCGACTGGTCGGTCCACACCTGGAATGCCTGGATGGTGGCCGGATCGTCGACCACCACGATCGTGGCCGAACTCGCGAGCAGCGCGGCAGGCACGCCGCGCAATCCGCCGTTGCCGGCCTGACTGTCGGTGCGCAGCACCATGATCACGTCGGTGTGGCTGGTGTCGGTGAGTCCGGCATACGACAGCTGCCGCGGTGATTTCTCGTCGCCGACGGCCTTGTAGTTGTCGTTGTACCGGAAACCGATGGCCTGCAGGAATTTCGACTGATCGCTGGGCGTGAGATCGACCGAGAGCGTCGAATCCCCCACGTTGAAGGCGGTGACCGTCTTCCCGTCGAATTGCGGATATTTGCTGCGGACCTGGCTGAGCTGGTCGCCGCCGGGGGTGCTCGGCGAACTGCCGCCGCCCTGCACCGCGAAGAAGATGCCGGCGGCCGCGACGACCGCCACCACCACCGCGGCGCCGATGATCCAGGGCCGCCGGGATTTCGGCTTCGTGGTCGACAGCACCGGTTCGGTCCGGGCGAGGCGGGCCGCCGTCTCCGGGGACCGGGGTCCGAAACCGTTGATCGACACCCGTGGATCGGTCGAATAGCCCGGCGGCGGAGCGTGGTAGCCGCGCTGCGTGCCGTACATGGCCGCCTCGGCGTCCCGGACGAATTCGCGGCAACTGCCGTAGCGGTCGGCCGGATTCTTCGCCATCACCTTCGCGATGACGTGATCCAGAGCCGGCGGCAGATCGGGGCGCAGAGGGCTCACCCGCGGCGGCGGATCGTTGAGGTGACCCATCATGACCAGGGCGGGCGCGGTGGCGGGATAGGGGTTCTGGCCGGTCAGCAGCCGGAAGAAGGCGCAGCCGAGACTGTAGATGTCCGAACGGTGGTCGAGTGCCTCGCCGGTCAGCTGCTCCGGCGACGCGTAGGCGACGGTCGCCATGAACTGCCCGGTCGCCGTCAGATCCTGACCGTCCTCGGCCGATTTCGCGACCCCGAAATCGGTGAGGAAAACTCGCTCGTCCTCACCGGCGCTCTGCGACAGCAGGAAATTCGCCGGCTTCACGTCGCGGTGCAGCAGGCCGCGGCGGTGGGCGTAATCCAGGCCCTTGCCGACCTCCGACACGATGCGCAGGGCCCGCTGGGCCGTCATGATCGACGGGCCCTTGCGGGCCTCCTCGGCCGCGTCGGTGCCCTCGACGAATTGCATCGCGATCCAGAGCTGACCGTTCTCCTCGCCACGGTTGTAGACGGCGACGATATTGGGATGATCCAGTCCCGCAGCGAGATTCGCCTCCCGCTCGAATCGCGCGCGGAACTCGGGATCGACCGACAACTCGGCACTGAGGACCTTCAGGGCGTCCCGGCGGGGGAGGGTGGGATTGCGGGCCAGATACACCGTGCCCATTCCGCCGCTGCCCAGGACACCGAGCACCTGATAGCCACCCACGATCGCGCCGGGTTGCAACGGCATTCGGTCCTCCTCGTATTCACGTCAGACGCAAGGAATCTAGCAAGCCGGCCGACCCGGCACGAGTGCGCCGTTCACTTGCCCGGGTGCCCGTACGCGAGCAACTTGTACTGGGCAGCGGTGCGTTGGTAGAGCTCCTGGACGTTGAATGCGTAGATCTTCGCGGCGAAGCGATCGTAGGTCACGAAGCAGGCCGGCGGTGCGGTCCAATCGGTGTCACCGCCCTGCGGCTGTTTGAAACAGCGCACCCCGGGCATGTTCGGCGGACCGTCGATCGGGGCCCAGACATCGTCGTGTTCCTTCGCCAGGGCGGCGACCAGCCGGGCCGCCGCCGCGGCGTCGCGGGTGCGGTACACGTAGGTCGACGCGACGGCGACGGAGTCGACGCCGGCATCGTCGAACGCGGCCTTGACCAGGTCGGGGCGGTTGGTGATGTGCAGCGCCGCCTGCCGCGGGTACACCCCCTGCGGGTCGACTCCGCTCGGTTTCGTGTTCTTGTCGAAAGGCAATGTGCGGCTGAGCATTTCGTCGGTGTCGAGCGGGAGTGAGCCGAATTTGTCGAGCGGCGTCTCGGTGTAGGCCGCGATGGTCGCGTCCCATTTGTCGATGGCCTTCTTCGAGATGTCCGCCAGCGGAGCCACATCGAACGGGATGCTGATCGGATCGATCAGTTGCACGATGAACACCAGGTCGTTCCGCTGATACCACACCGTCAGGACATTGCTGTCGAGAATCGTGGTGGTGACATTCGCCGTGGCCGTGGGATAACCGGGTATGGTCGCCGGCCGGCCCGGCACCACGCCGGACATGTTCCGGATCGCGGCGGCCGCGTGGTCGGCGTCGGTGAAACGCAGTGTGTCCATGTCGAACACCCGGCCCATGGTCGGATCCGTGCGCCGCTGACCGAGAGTGGCCCAGCCCACGACGAATCCCGGTGCGAGAGCGTTGAAATTGTCGTCGACGCCGATTCCCGTGTAGGAGGGGTGACTCTTCACCGTGAGCGTGCGGGTGATGTAGGCCTTCGGGTCGAAGACGTATTTGCTGTCGACGTCGATCGCGAGCGGTACGGCGTTCCCGATCCGGATGGATTCCCGTACGTATCCCGAGGATTCGGTTCTGGTCTTCTCGATGTCGACCGGTGCGACGGGGAAGTTCCCGGAATCGATCTTGGAGATGTCGAGGGCGGGCGGGGCGGCGGCGTCCTTGTGGTCGTCGCCGCAGGCGGTTCCGGTGAGCAGAACGGTCACGGCGGTGATCCCGGCGAGTGCGACACGGGTGACGCGGTTGAGAGGATTCATCGGTTCACTCGCTCCTCGCCAGGATCGCGTACTGGGCGCCGGTGCGTTCGTACAGCGCGGTGGGACTGGGCCTGGCGACCGGGAACCGGTCGACCACCATGGCGACGTAGCGGCCGTACACGACCACACAGAACGCGTCGTAGTCCCGGTTCGAATCCCGCAGGTCCAGCCGCACACAGGTGGCGTCCGGCAGGCCCGGCGGCGGATTCAGCAGGTCGTCGTCCTTACCGGTCCGGGTCAGCGTGTTCTGCAGCCGGAACGAGGCGGCCAGATCGCGGGTCCGGTACAGCACGCCGGTGCGCCGGGCGACCGCGTCCACCCCGTCCTCCCGGAACGCGTTGCGAACATCGATCGGATTGCGCTCGTAGTGCAGATCTGCCGCCGGATCGTAGGTGCCGAAATCGTCGGTGTCGTAGAACGGGTCGCTGTAGTCCTTCGCCTGCGGCGCGGCGCGGCGCATCAGGCCCTCGGGATCCGCGGCGAGGTCGAGCAGATCGTCCAGCGGGGTGGGCTGCAACGTCGCCATCGCGGCCAGCTGCAGGTCGATGGTCCGCTTGGTGAGCGCGGCGAGTGCGGCCTGATCCGGTGCGGGGACCCGGGTGCTGGCGAGCACCACATACGGACCGTGCGCGAGGAAGGCCGTCGCCGAGGCGTCCTCACCCGAACTGGCATGTGCGTCGGGATGATCGGCGATCGTGATCGGATGCCGGCCCGGGTTGCTGTCGTTCTCGATCGTGCCGAACTGATCGGCCGCCTGCCGGGCCGCGTCCTCGGTGGGGAAACGCAGCAGGCCGACGATCACCTTCTTCCGGCTGCGGAGGTTGCCGTTGGTCCGGGACACGTACACGCCCGCCAGTACGTTGAAGGTCTGGCCGATCGGGGCGAAAGCCTTCGGGATGCCGTCGTCCGAGGTCATGTCCGTGCCGGAGGAGATGAGCTTCACCGTCGACGGGGCGCTGTCGTCGGGATCCACATCGAAGGGATGGACGAGATAGCCGAGCATGCGCCGCGCCTCGATCAGCCGGAAGTCCGTCGAATTACGGAATTTCGGTTTGTACGCGGTCGGTTGCGCGGCGAACGAGCCGGTCCGCAGTGTGCCGATGTCGACGGCGGTCAGACCCGGTCCGGCGTGCCCGGTGACGCCGGGGCCGCAACTCTGTACGGAGAGCGCGATGATCACCGTCACGAGCGCGAGAACGCCGATGGCGTAGAGGGATCGCTTGGTGCGCGGTTCGAGGGTATCCACGGTGCCGGCCTCCACTACCGGTCCGTCAGGAGGACGTACTGGGCGGCGATCTTCTGGTGCAGATCCTGCAGGTTCTTCGCCGCCGCCTCCGCCGTGTAGCGATCCACCTGGAGGTAGCACAGATTCATGATCGGGTCGCCCTTGTCGGTGAGGTCCGTGAAGCATTCGACGTTGGCGCTCAAGCCCTTCGGGGCTTCCGCCATCCGCTGGGTCGGTTTGAGATGGGTGGAGGGCTGTTCGTCCTGCCACAGCGCCAGCGCGCCCTTGGAGGTCCGGCTGCGGAAAACGCCGCCGTCGCCGAAGGCCACCAGGTCGACGTCACCGGTTTTCAGGAAGTTCAGGCCCGCGCTCTGCATACCGCTGGCCGCGCCGCGGCCGGTGTAGATTCCGTCGACGTCGGCGCGCAGCGGAATTTCCGGATTCGACGGCAGCGTGCGGCCGAGCAGCCCGTCGGGATCCATGTCGATGTTCATGATCTGATCGGCCGGCGTGGGAACGAACGTGTCCAGCAGCGGCAGTTGGGTGTCGAGCATGGTGTCGGTGAAGGACACCAGCGCGGGCAGATCGGGTGCGGCGGTGTCGTCGACCACCTTGATGAAGACGACGTACCGGTCGTGCACGGTCCAGGAACCGATCGACGAGATCGCCGGCCGCCAATGTGCCTTGCCCTCGGGATGTTTCACCAGATCGACGGGCACGTTGTCGACGTTGTAGGTGAAATCGTCGTTCTCCAGGGTCGGCCCGACGTCCGCGGCGATCTTCGCGCTGGGGAACTCCAGCACCGCGAGGCTCAGCGTGCGGGCGTTCCCGTTCGGATCGGCGGCGGTCGACATGGCGTTCTGCCAGCCCGCGACCAGATCCTTCGCGACATCGTTGAACGTGTCGTTGATGACGAGTTTGCCCATGCCGTGGCGGTTCAGGACCACGTGCTGGGACAGGCCCAGCGCGTCGTCGGTGTAGGCCGGATCGGCCTCCGACGGCAGCGCGACGAAATCGGCCAGCCGCTGCGACTCTCGCGTGCGGGCCTGTTTCAGCGTCTTGGCGTGGCCGATCACCCGGCGCTTCGTCGGATAGTTCCCCACATCGAGATTCGTGGTGTCGGCCGCTTGGCGCGCGGCATGCCCCTGGACCTCGGCGCCGCAGGCGGCGGCGGTCGGCACGAGCAGCGCGGCGGCCAGCAGCAGACCCGCCGCGCGGACGGCTCGGGACCCGGCGACGACTGTCATTTCCCCTCCGGCGGACGGCCGGTGCGCGCGAATCGAGGATTCGGCCTGCCCGGTCCGCTGTGCGGCATGCGCGCCCATGACCCGTCGCTCGTCACGATTCCCCTCCCTCGCCCGGCCTCGGGAGCCGGACCTCCGCGCCCGAGGGTAGCGAACCGGTCGGCTCCGCGCTCGGGGATATGCCCCGCGGTGGCGGTGTGGACGGCTGTGCACAACTCGGCGGCGGCGACCGATCGGTCCGTGCTGCTATCGTCGAAATTCCCCCCTCGATGAGGATGACCTGGTGAAGTACGTCCCCCGTGTGTTGCTGTTCGTGTCGATTCCGGCGTTGTTGTTCGTCGTTCCCTGGTGGGTGCTGATCGGCGCCGCGACCACCGGGCCGGTGTTCTGGATCGGTTCGGCGCTGTTCCTGCTCGCCTGTGCCGCGTTGCCGGCGGGCATGCTGCTCGGGCACGGCCCGGCGGAGTCGGATGCCGCCGTGCTGATCGGTGACACCCTGCTCGGGGTCGGGTGGGTGCTGTTCACCTGGTCGGCGCTCGGCGTGGTGGCGCGCGGGGTGCTGGCCCTGGCCGGGGTGCACGATACGGCCGGGCCGATCGCGTGGGCCGTGTTCGCGGTATCCGCGGTACTGGTGGCGTACGGCGTCTTCGAGGCCCGGCGGGTGCCGCGGGTGCGAACGGTCGAGGTGCCGATCGCGGGGCTCGGGCAGGGGCTCGACGGCCTGCGGGTGGTCCTGCTGACCGACACCCACTACGCGGCGACGAACCGGCTGCGCTGGTCCGAGCGGGTGGTCGAGGTGGTGAACGCGCAGCGGCCCGATATCGCCTGTCACACCGGCGATCTCGCGGACGGGTCGGTGGCGCGGCGCAGTCGTCAGGTCGATCCGCTGGGCAAGGTGTCGGCGGAGTACGGGCGGTTCTACATCACCGGCAATCACGAATACTTCGGGGACGCGCCCGGCTGGATCGAGCACATGCGCTCGCTCGGCTGGCAGCCGCTGCACAACCAGCACGAGGTGGTCGAGCGCGGCGGTGATCGGCTGGTGCTGGCGGGGATCGACGATCCGACCGGCACCGGGCTGGCGGGCCACGGACCGAATATCGCCGCGGCACTGGCCGATTCCCCGGACGTGCCGGTGGTGCTGCTGGCGCATCAGCCCAAGCAGATCGGCACGGCGGTGGAAGCGGGTGTGGCGCTGCAACTCTCCGGGCACACCCACGGCGGTCAGATCTGGCCGTTCCACTACCTGGTGCGACTGGATCAGCCGGTGGTCGCGGGGCTGAGCCGGCACGGCGGCACGCAGTTGTACACCAGTCGCGGCACCGGATTCTGGGGGCCGCAGTTGCGAGTGTTCGCGCCCAGCGAGATCTCCGTGCTGGTGTTGCGCAGCGCCTGACGGCCGTGCCGGGGGCACCTGACTGCCGGTGTCGCAAGGCCGCACTGGCCGGTGTGGGAGCGCCGGTCGGGCCGCGTCGCCGCGTCCGACTTGCCGGTGTCGGGCCGACATCGCGGCGGCCAAAGGCTAGGCGCCGACGTGTACGCTGCGCACGAACCGTTCGCATTCGCCGGCCGCGGCCGGCCAGGAATGCGATTCGTACTGGCAACCGACGCTGACCTGTACGCCGGAATCGACCAGCACCTGCCAGCGCACCGTCGTGCCGTCGCCGGGGTACTCCTCGTACGTCAGGCCGGGGCGGTCACCGAATACGCTGTCGCGCTGCAATTCTCCGACACTGCCCGGTGGGCGCTGGGCGATCTGCTGGTCCAGGGTGGCGGCGACGTCGCCCAGGGTCGCGCCGGGGGACAGCTGCCGCTGGGTAACGGTGATCCGTTGCCGTGCACCGTTGTCCGGGACGAGGTCGACGCGGGCGTCGGTGCGCGAGCCCGGGTGCCAGCCCGGGGGGATGTCCGCTCGGACCAGGTCGAACAACTGGGTACCGGCGCCGGGCGCGGGAATCGGTGATGCACCCGGGGCGGTCGAGAGTCCCGGCGGCGGTGGGGGTCCCGCCGGGGCGCCGGGCGTGCCGGGGGCGGTCGGCAGCACACCGGGGGTGGTCGTGCGTTCGGCCGGAGCGTTCGGTCGCACGGCCGGCGCGGATTC
Organism: Nocardia aurantia; assembly: GCF_009604425.1. Classification (GTDB taxonomy): domain Bacteria; phylum Actinomycetota; class Actinomycetes; order Mycobacteriales; family Mycobacteriaceae; genus Nocardia; species Nocardia aurantia. The sequence continues at coordinate 762,739 of NZ_WEGI01000001.1, forward strand.
CGGTGCTGCGGCAACCGTTCCGGGAGAACCGGAGGGGTGCTGTTTCAGTGCCGAACTCGCTTGCGCGGCAGGCGAACCGGTGGCTGCGGAAGGCCGGTGCGCCACACCCACCGCGATTCCGGTGACCGCGACGATCGCGACCGCGATCACGGCGGCCGGCAGCAGGACGCGGCGGGTTCGGGAACGGCGCAGCGATGCGGCATGGTCGCGCAATGAGCCGGTGGCGCGTGCGGTGGGAAGTGAAAAGCGTTGCATCGCAGCATTTTCGAGCGTACCCGGCGGCCGGAGGAGATCGGCTCCGGAGACCGTACGGATATCCGCGGGACAGCCCGGCAGCGCTTCCAGTGCGGCCCGCACCGCGGCGCGCGTGTCCGGCGCGATCGGTCCCGTCACGAGAACGTGGTCCGCCCGGGCGAAGTCGGGCAACCGCGCCGCCACCGCGGCTGTCGCCGCGCCGTCCTCGTCGTCGGTGCCCACGGTCGGATCGTGCTCGCACGCCTCGATCCAGGTGCGCGTCCCCGATCGGCCGACGAGGGTGACGGTCGTGGTCAGGGGATTCGCCTCCAGCACGGCGATTCGCTGTCCCGGCCCGCTACTCGCGCCGAGCGACACCGCGCGCTGTGCCAGTGACTCGAGGGAGACATCGGCGGCGATGCGCCGCGCGGCGGTGTCGACCGTGTCCCGGCGGCGCTTCCCCCACTCGGTCGGAACCACCACCGTCAGCCGCCGGCACGGTCCGAGCAGGCGCAGCTGGTCCGGGAGCGCGGCGAAAAGCTCGGCGAACGCCTCGGCCGGGGTCGGCACCGGCGAAAGTCCTTGTGGGGTGACCGGATCGAAGGCGATCCGCTCGGCCGACGCCATCCGGGGCACCGAGACCGCCGGCGACGACGGGCGCAACGGCACACCCACGACGAAGCCGTCACCGGCGGGCATGATCGACGCCGGTCTGTCCCAGTGGGTCGACTCGGCTTCGTGCGTCGTGAACACGTTGTCCCACCGCGTGTTCGGTGTACGAGTGCGCAGCGGGGCGGCGTCCGGCGGGCGTCCCGCGGGCGCGGCCCCCGGGTAGCCGCGGGCCCACAGCCGCGCATCCGTGAGGACGACATCGATGTCCGCCACGCTCGACCTCCCCTCGTCGTGTCGCCGGAGCGCGACGGCCACGCAGCATATACCGGCCGCGCCGGGTGTCACATGCTGTTCGCCAGCAGGGCGTACTGCGCGGCGGTCTTCTGCTTGATGTCGGTCGTGTCGTCGGCGGAGACCTCCGCGACATACCGCCGATACGGCACGTAGCAGCGGTAGGCCGGACCGGTGCCGCTGCGGCTGGTGCGCTGCAGGCAGGTGACGCCGGGCGCCCGGCTGCCGAGCGCCCCGGCGGACCCGTATCCGGTGGTGCGGGCCGCGATCAGAGCCCGGATCAGCCGGTCGGCGGCGGCCTGGTCGCGGGCGCGGATCACCCGGCCGTCGTCGGCCTGCGCGACGGCGTCGACACCGGCGTCGATCACGGCCGCCTGCACGGCCGGTTCGTCCTCGGCCTCCGACACCAGCACCACCGGCGCGTAGACAGCGAAGTCGAGTGGATCGGGCGCCCGGTCGTCGCGGCTGCCGACGACCACCCGGGCGAGCAGGCCGTCCGGATCGACTCGCAGCGAATCGATCCGATCCGTGGGCGTCGACCGGAAGGCGTCCAGCGCCGGGATCTCGGCGTCGAACGTCTGCTGCACCAGGCCGAGCAGCGTTGCCGGATCGGCCACCGGCGCCTGGATATAGGGCGCGAGCACGAATTCGTTGTGCGGGAGGAAGGCGCCGATGGTCGGCACCCCGGGCCGGTAGTGGATGTCGGCCTCCGGGTAGCGCGGCAGGGTGAGCAGTGTGTTCTGGCCCGGCGCCACCAGGAAATCCGCGGTCTCGAGCGCCGACGACGCACGTTGCGCCGTGTTGGCGTCCGGGAAACGGAGCACCAGATTGCGGACGATCGTGGCCGCGGGTCCGGGATCGGTTCCGCCCGGCGGGATCCCGCGATCGGCGCCGACGGTGGCGAATCCGCCGATCAGCTTGTACTGGTCGAGCACCGGCTTGTCGGCCGCCGCGAGGTAGTTACCGGAGTCGTCCTCGGTGTCGGCCCCGGATTCGAGCCCCACGTCGAGCTGCGGATTGATCGCCATGCTGGGCACCACCGCCGCGGACATCCGCATCGCCTCGAGCACCCCGCCGTCGCCGGCGTTCTGCGGATAGCTGTGCCGGTCGACCGCGTAGGTGCCGACATCGAGTGTGCGGACATCCATTTCGGCGGCGACCGGCCGCCCGGGTTGGGTGCACGCGGTCAGGGCGGCCGCGCAGGCACCGGCTGCGACGAGGCGAATCAGCGACGAGCGAACCATCTCGGACCCCGGGGATCTCGGCGGTGCGGGTCAGAAGTTGTTGGCCAGCAAGGCATATGCCGCCGCCAGCCGGTACCGGATGTCGGTGGCGTCGTCACTGCTGATCACCTGGACGTAGCGGTGATAGGGAACGTAACAGCGGTAACGGCTTTCGTGCGCGGCGTCCCCACGCGCGTTGAGCTTCAGGCATTTCGCGCCGGGAACGGAGGTCGGGATGTCGGTGCCGTCGTACTCCGTGCCCGCCGACGCGATCAGGCCCTCGACCAGCCGGCCGGTCGCCGCCGGATCGCGTACGCGCAGTACCGAACTGGTATCGCCGACGGCCAGCGCGTCCAGGCCGGTGTCGTCCACCAAGCGCTGCCGGGTGGCCTCGTCGCCGGAGATGTCGACCATCGCCGGTGCGCCGTAGAAGGCGAACTTGTCCGGATCCGGCACCCGATCGGAACGGTCCTTCACCAGCGTCTTGGCCAGCAGGCCTTCGGGATCCACCGGCAGTGCGTTCAGCCGGTCCGGCGGGGTGGCCTCGAACCGGTCCAGCGCCGGAACCTGGGCGTCCAGGGTCTTCCGCACCCAGTCGAGCAGGTCGGTCTCGTTCGGGGAAGGCCGCTGGATGAACAGCGAGATGACGAATTCCTTGTGCGCCATGAAGGTTCCGACGCTGGCGACCCCGGGGCGATAGTGGATGTAGGCGCTCGGATATTGCGGCAGCGTGAGTTTGCGGTTCATGTCCGGCGCGACGGCGAAATCGGAATCCTCGAGCTGGGTCGCGGCCTGCTTGGCGGCGTCGGCGCTCGGGAAACGCAGCACCAGCGTGGTGACCGCGGTCGCGCCGGGGCCGGGACCGTCGGCGCCGGGTGCGTCGGGCTGATCGGCGCCGGCCGTGACGTAGCCGGTCACCAGCTTGTTCTTGTCCAGGGCCGGTTTGGAGACCCCGGCCAGCAGGTGCGCGGTGGCGTCACGGCTGTCGACGATGACCCGGCCACCCTGCCCGACCGTCAGCGAGGGGTCGATGTGGACTGTCGGCACCACGGCCGCGGACATCCGCATGCCCTCCAGCAGCCCGCCTTTGGCGCCGCCGGTCTGGTCGTAATGGTGCCGGTCGACCGGATACGGTCCGGCGTCGAGCGTGCGGACGTCGAGCTCGCCCGCCAGCGGAGTGCCGGTCACTCCGCAGCCGGTCAGGAGCGCGACCGCGGCGGCACCGGCCAGTACGAGTGGTGTGCGAATCTTGCGGCCCATGGAACCGCCCCCGTTCCTGCTGTTTTCCTGCCCCTGAAATTTACCCGAGCGCGGGCGCCGACGGCGACCACTCGAAATCCGGCGTCGTACCGATGCCCTAACCTGGTTCCTATGATGAGGACGGCGCGCGCCCGCTGCGGGAGCTGATTCGGTTGCTGGATCGGCAGGTCGAGGTTGTTCCGGGCAGGCACGTCGTGGTCCGCGTCGCGGGGGCGGTCGTGCTGGTGGCCCGGCACGAGCCCGGCCCGGTCACCGCGGATTCCACCGAGATGCGGGTGGCGGAGGCGCTGGCCCAACTTGTTTCGGAGGCCGCCGAGCAGGACGCGGCCGGGCCGGGTCGTGCGGTGGCGCGGGCGGCGACCCAGTGGCTGATGCGCGATGCCGACCAGCTGTCCGGTGGGCGGCCGATCCATCTGGGGATCCTGTCCCGGGCCGACGGCGACGGTCTGGCGATCTTCCTGCACGGCGCGGTGACCGCCTTGCTCGCCGGGGAACACGGCATCGACCAGCTCCGAGGCGTGGACGCGGCGTTCACCGTCGACCGGGTGGTGGCGTCGCCGCAGCAGGCCGCGGTGTTGTTCGCCGACGATCAGCCCGGCCGGTTGCCCGAGTTGCCGCCGCAGGGTATCGGCTCGCTGGTCGAGGGCGTGGCCGCGGGGTCGGCGGCGATCGTCTGGTTCGAGCGGGAGCGTTCGCGGGCACGTGATCGAGCCCGGCCGGACGCCGAAATCGGTCAGGCGGAACAGTTTTCGCCGGGTCGGCCTGCCACCGGTCAACAGCCCGCGATCGGGCAGCCGCTGACCGGACAGCCGTCGGTGGTGGGGCCGTTCACGTCGAGCGGGTCGTCGCCCTCGGCGGGGCAGTTCTCCGCTGCGGAGCAGTTCACTCCGGCAGGGCAGCCACCCGGTGCGGGGCAGTTCGCTCCGGTGGGGCAGCCTTCCGGTGCGGGGCAGTTCACTCCGGTGGGGCAGTCATCCGGGGCGGAACAATTCGCTCCGGTGGGGCAGTCATCCGGGGCGGAACAATTCGCTCCGGTGGGGCAGTCATCCGGGGCGGAGCAGTTCACTCCGGTGGGGCAGTCATCCGGGGCGGAGCAGTTCGCTCCGGATGGGCAGCCATATGGGGCGGAGCAATTCACCCCGACGGGGCAGCCACCCCGGGTGGAACAGTTCACTCCGAGCGGGCAGCCACCCGGGGCAGAGCAGTTCTCCCCGGCGGAGCGGGCTGCGGCGGAGCGGTTCGCATCCGCCGAGCAGGCGTCGTCGGCTGGGCAATTTGCTTCGGGCGAGCAGCAATCCGCAGCTGGGCATTTCGGTTCCGCTGAGCAGGAGGTTTCTGCCGGTGGGTTCCCTTCCGGTGGGCAGTCTTCCGTGGCCGGGCAATTCGCTCCATCCGGCCAGCAACCCGTGGCTGGACAGTTCACGTCTGCCGGGCCGCCGACGGCCGGGCAATTCTCCGTTGCCGAACAGGCGTCGGCTGTTTCCGCCGCCGAGCAGGTCTCGGCTGCCGGTCAATCCGTTCGGACCGGGCAGCCGCCAGTAGCGGGACAGTTCGCCTCCGCCGGGCACGAATCCTCGGCCGGTCGATTTCCTTCCGGTGGGCAGCCTTCCGTGACGGGGCAGCCGCCGGTCGCCGGACAGTTTCCTGCGGGCGGGCGGCCGGCGACCTCCGGACAGTTCGAGCAGGCTGGGCGGCCAGTTGGCTCTGAACAGTTCGAGCAGGTCGGGCATCCTGGCGGCGGCGGACAGTTCGAGCAGGCCGGGCGGCCAGGTGGCCCTGGACAGTTCGAGGCCGGACATCCGGGTGGATCCGGACAGTTCGAGCAGGCCGGGCGGCCAGCCGGCTCCGGCCAGTTCGAGCAGGTCGGACATCCAGGTGGCCCTGGCCAGTTCGAGCAGGCGGGGAGGCCGGGTGGTTCCGGCCAGTTCGAGCAGGTCGGAAGCCTGGGTGGTTCCGACCAGTTCGACCAGGTCGGAAACCCTGGTGGCTCAGGGCAATTCGAGCAGGTCGGGCAGCCGGGTAGGTCGGGACAGTTCGAGCAGGTGGGTGAGGCGGGTCGATTCGATCCGGGTCAGCAGGCACCCGCCGGAGAGTTCGGGGTGGCGGGGCAGCGGGCTCCGGCGGGGCAGGTCTCCTCGAGTTCGTTGCCGGTGCAAGGGTTCTCGGCCGGGAGTCAGTTGCCGCCGACGGCGCAGATGGCCGAGGCCGATCATTTCCCGCCGACCGATCAGCTGCCGCAGGACGCGGGGCAGGCCGGCCCGGCCTTCGATCCGTTCCTCGATCCGACCGAGCTGTCGGCGCCTCGGCCGGTGGCGCAGCGCGGGACCAATCCGTCCCCGATGCCGGATCCGGATCTGGAGCGCCGCATCGAGGAGACCGCCAAGGCCACCAAGCTGACCGCGAAGGTGCTCGGATTCACTTGTGCGCGAGCGCACCCCACCGATCCGCGGGCGGCGTTCTGTACGGTCTGCGGGATGCCGGTGGACCAGACCCAGCAGCTGATCGAAGTGTTGCGGCCGCCGTTGGGTGTCCTCGTGCTCGACGACGGCACGACGTTCCCGGTCGCCGCCGACGCGGTGCTGGGCCGCGATCCGGATCATTCGGAGCCGGCTCGACAGGGCTTGCTGCCGTGGAAGATCGAGGACGCCTCCGGGGGAATGTCCCGCGCGCACGCCGAGATCCGGTTGGCCAACTGGGATGTCACGGTCGTCGATCGCGGCTCCACCAACGGGACCCGGGCCCGGCTGCCGGGCTACCGGGATTGGATTCGGCTGCAACCCAATCAGCCGTTGACGCTGGTGTTCGGAGCGGAGATCATGCTCGGCAACCGGATGGTGCGCTTCGAGCCGGCCGCGCCGCCGCCGTTCGGCTGACGGAACCGGTTCAGGCGTAGCGGGATTCGCAGGTCTGGCGGCTGCCGAGCACGCCCGCGCGGAAGGCGTCGACCCGGGAGAATCCGCTCGGCACCGTGCGGCCGTCCACGTCGCTGGCCGCGAGGCCGTCGGTGAGCAGGCCCGATACCGCCTTGTCCAGGTCGCCGACCGATAGTGAGATATCGCCTTGGCCGGCAGCGCGTTTCGGGTCGGCCAGCTTCGCGGTGATCACCCCGGACAGGCAGGCCGCCCGCAGCGCGGGCTTCGGACCGGCCAGTTGCTGGTGGGCGCTCTCCTGTACCGCCAGCGCGTATCTCGACACCAGGACCACGTAGGCGTTGTAGTCGCCGCCGACGTGGGTCGGGAAGCCGTCCCGCTCCGGATCGTCCGGGGCGCCGCGCCGAGCCAGCGCGGGCAGGTCGATGCCGATGGTGTTGGTGGCCGGGCAGTAGGTCACCGGCCGGGTGTCGGCGCCGTCGAGGCAGTGCAGAGTGGCGCCGTGATAGTCGTAGGTGGGCTCCTTCGAGATGGGCAGGACCGCCGCCATCGCCTTGGTGAGTTCCACCAGATTGCTCTTGGAGACCTCGGTTTCGCCGGAGTCGTCGACACCGAAGTTCTGCGGCAGATTCTTTCGGCGGCGGTTGACGTCGCGCACGTCGATCGCCTTGCAGGACTTGGGTCCGTCGGTGAATCCGATCTGCACGGCCGTGACCCGTTCGAACGCCGAACCGTGCACCGCCTCCGGGTCACCGGGATTCGCGTCGCGAATGGCGACCGTGGCGGCCAGCACCTTGTTGAGGCCGTCGGAGGTGTTGATCGTGAAATGCTGTGCCCCACCCTCGGCGACGTGCCGCATGAACACCCCGGCGAAACAGTCCGCCTGCTGCTCCTTCACCAGCACCGGGTCACCGCCGGCGACCAGGTGCGCCATGTTCTGCACGGCGTGGCCGTACTCGTGGGCGAGCACCATCACCACGGCCATCGGGCCGAAGTCGTCGTTCATCATCGGCAGCAGTACGCCGCGATCCCAGCCGATGGTGTTGTCCAGCCGGCAATATGCGGCGTTGATCACCTGATACGTGCTCTCCCCGCAGAATTGGAGGTCGTCGCGCTGCGGCGCCCTGGCGTCCCAGGACCGGAAGGTGGTCAGCGGCGCGAAGGCGCCGTCGAAATTTCGCGCGAAGGCGCCCTGCCAGAAGGTCTGGATGTCGTCGAGGGCGTCGAGGGCGAGCCGGTCCAGGTCGCCGTGATCGCCGCCGACGGCGGTCAGACCGGTGCCGGGGACGCCGGGCCGAGGACCGCTGGGCCCGCTGGTGGTGGGCAATCCGGCCACCTGGAAGGGGTCGTCGTAGACGGACACCGCGCGGCCGCTCACCGTCGACGCACAACCGGACAGCACCGCGACCGCTGCCAGCAGTCCGGCGAGCGCCGATTTCACCTGGCGTTTCGCCACCTTCATCGATCCCCCGGGGCCGAACGTGTATCGAGCACGGCCGTACAGGGCGGTCGGGTGGAACTTCCTGTCCGGGCCAGCGATCAGGCTACGACATATTCCGGTGCCCGGCCTGTCGTGCCGATCACACGGTCCGCGCGATGATCACCCGCCGGACCGTTAACTTCGGCGGCCGGAATCATGAAGAGTCAGGTGAGAGCAGCAAGTAGGCTCCACCTTCGACTGGAACTTCCGCACCTGCCAGCGCTTTCGAGGAACTTCCGGCACCCGGCCGGGAGTCGTCGCGAAATCGCTTGTGGCCTGCGGATATACACCCACTGATAGGCTTCGACACTATGTCACAACCGGGGGCGCCGAAGATCACTGTGCGCTATGAGGGAACCGACCGCACATTCGACGGCGGTCAGCAGATCACGCTCGGCCGCGCACCGGAGGTGACCCTGTTCGTCGACAGCCCGCTGGTGTCGCGGGTGCACGCCACGCTGGTCTGGCAGGGCAGTGCCTGGGTGCTCACGGACAACGGCAGCACCAACGGGGTCTTCGTGGACGCGCAGCGACTGACCCGGCCGGTGTCGGTGGATCGCCCGATGCTGGTGCGGCTGGGCGACGCCATCAACGGCCCGCTGCTGCATCTGGTGCCGCAGACGCCGGCCCGGCCGCCGCTGCGGCCCGATCGGTCGGGCCCGCCCTCACAGCCACAGCCGCACTACGCGCCCGCACCGGGTCGCGGCGCGCCCACGCCGGCCCGGCCGATGCCGCCGCAGCGGCCGCAGCACGACCCGCGGTCCGATCGGCTGCCGCGCCCGGATCCCGCGCGGTACGCCAATCCGCCGCAGCGGCAGCCGGTTCCGTCGAGCTCCGGGGCGTCGGGGCCGGAGAGTTCGGTGCCGACCGGCATGGCCCCGAACATCAACATGACGACGAAGGCCGACACCTCGAATCGGCCGCCGGTCCGGGCCCGGCACTCGACGGCGCCGGTCGCGCGGGCGGACCGGATCCCGGCGGGCGGGCTGACCATCGGCCGTACCAGCGACAACCAGATCGTGGTCAACGATCCGCTGGCCTCGCGCCGGCACGCCCGCCTGATCCGCGGCGACGCCGGGCTGACGATCGAGGATCTCGGTTCGGCCAATGGCACATTTGTGAACGGCCGCCGGGAATCGCGAACGGGGTTGCGGGAACGCGACATCGTCACGATCGGCAACATCGACTTCGTCGTCACCGAGGGCACGCTGAAGCACCGGCAGAAGCCGGTCGCCGAACAGGGCCTGACCGTCCACGGCATCGGATTCACCGTGGAGGGCAACAAACAACTGCTCGTCGACGTCAACATGTCGGCCGGGCGCGGCACCCTCACCGCGCTGATCGGCCCGTCCGGCGCGGGCAAGTCCACATTGTCGAAGCTGGTCGCGGGGGCCGTGCACCCCTCGGCCGGTGTGGTCACCTTCGAGGGCCGCGACCTGCATGCCGAATACAGCGCCATGCGCAGCCGAATCGGCATGGTGCCGCAGGACGACGTGCTGCACCGGCAGCTGACCGTGCGGCAGGCGCTCGGCTTCGCCGCCGAACTCCGGTTGCCGCCCGACACCAGCAAGGAGGACCGTCGCCAGGTCATCGACGGTGTGCTGGAGGAACTCTCGCTGACCGAGCACGCCGAGACCCGGGTCGATCGGCTGTCCGGCGGCCAGCGCAAGCGCGCGTCGGTGGCGCTGGAACTGCTCACCGGTCCGTCGCTGCTGATCCTCGACGAGCCCACCTCCGGCCTGGATCCGGCGCTGGACCGCCAGGTCATGATCATGCTGCGCGAGCTGGCCGACGCGGGTCGCACGGTGATCGTCGTGACCCACTCGGTGGCCTGCCTGGACATGTGCGATCAGGTGCTGTTGCTGGCGCCCGGCGGCAAGACGGCGTTCTGCGGGCATCCGGGTGCGGTCGGCGACTTCCTCGGGACCAGCGACTGGGCGGAGATCTTCGCGCGGGTCGCCGCCGACCCCGATCGGGCTTTCGCGAATTATCGCTCCCGGCAGTCCGCGGTGCCACCGCCGCCGCCCGCCGCACCCCGCGGTGAGACCGGCCGGCCGCCGAAATCCGGTAACTGGAAACAGTTCTCGACCCTGTCGCGAAGACAGATCCGATTGATCCTGGCCGACCGCGGCTACCTGGCCTTCCTGGTGGTGCTGCCGTTCGTGCTGGGCGTGCTGTCGCTGGTCGTGCCCGGTAAGAACGGTTTCGCGCCCGGACCGCTGGTGCCGCTGCCGGACGGCACGATGATCCGCAGCGGCGGCGGGGAGACCCAGCAGCTGCTGGTCGTGCTGATCCTCGGCGCCTGCTTCATGGGATCCACGCTCACCGTGCGCGATCTCGTGGGCGAGCGGCCGATCTTCTACCGGGAGCGGGCCGTCGGCCTGTTGCCGTCGGCGTATCTGATGGCGAAGGTCGTGGTGTTCGGGTCGGCGGCGCTGCTGCAGGCGGCGGTGCTGGTGGCCATCGTGCTGTTCGGCAAGCAGCCGCCCGGCAAGGGGGCGCTGATTCCGTCGGGAAGCGCCGAGCTCTACATCGATCTGGCGTTCACGGCCGTGACCTGCGTGGTGATCGGACTGCTGCTGTCCACGCTGGCCAAATCCAGCGAGCAGGTCATGCCGCTGCTGGTCGTGGTGATCATGTGCCAGCTGGTGATGGCCGGCGGCATGATCCCGGTGACCAACCGGGTGGTGCTGGAGCAGCTGTCCTATCTCTTCCCGTCCCGGTGGGGTTTCGCGGCGGGGGCGTCGACGGTCGATCTGCGCGGACTGTTCTCCGCCGCCCAGCCCGACGCCCTCTGGCAGCACCAACCGGCCTTCTGGCTGCTCGATATCGGTCTGCTGCTGGTCATCACCGCCGTGTTGTCGCTGCTGACCTGGTCGCGGTTGCGGCTGAAGAAGTCGGCCTCATGAGCGTGCTGTTCCCGGCGGCCCCGAGCGCATCGACGCGGCAGCAGGCACACTTATGGCTGTGACGGCTCGAGTTGGGGCGGTACATCTCGGCTGGGATGTAGTGTCCGTGGCCGCAGGCGGCGGTGGCATACCGATCCGCCCGGTCCAGGTGGAAGGAACTTTTACCCCGCCGGCGTACCTGCTGGCGGATTCGACGGGACGCCTGCATACGGCCGGTACCGATGTGCAGCGTCCCGATCTGGGGATCGCCGTGTCCGATGTGCGAGACATCCTGGGGCATCTGCAGATTCGGATCGCCGGTGCGACCTGGCCCGCGGAACTGGTGTTCCGTGCTCGCCTGTACAACCCGCTGGCCGCGGTCGGCAAGCATCTGCGCGGCAAGCCGGACGTGATCGCGCTGCCGTTCCCGGACGACTGGCCGGACGGCAAGGTGGAGGAGTACTGCCGTCTGGTCGAACTGCTGGACGTGGAGACCGAGCCGCTGCCGGAGTCGGTGGCGCTGTCCGGATACATGCGGGCGCTGGGACTGGTGGAGGCACCGCAGCCGGGACGGGCGGGCATGGGCGCGACCGGTGTCTACTCCGACGGCCGGAGTTGCCTGGTGGTCGCGGTGCACGGCGACGACGAGCAGCCCACCGAATCGGTTGGCGTACCGATCTCGCTGGAGGCCACCCGCGACGCGCACGCCGCCGACAACGTGGTGATCGAGGTGATGGCCGCCGCCCGCGCGATGGGCGCCGACACCTCGACCGTGCTGCTGTCCGGAAACGCGTGCTTCAACGACGCGCTGCGACTGGCGTTCCAGAACCATCTCGGGCATCGGCTGCAAATCGCCGACCATCCGATGCACGCGCTCGTGCTCGGTGCGGCGCATCTGCTGGTCACCGACAGTGAGCGCTCCGACGCGTTTCCGCCGGCCGGGCCGCCCGGTGGATCCGGTTCACCCCGGACCGGCGGGGCCGCGCCGGCCACGACCACGCCCGCGAACCGGCCCGATCCGGGTGGCCGTCCCGCGGCCGGGGGCCAGGGTCCCGTCGCCGGTCCGGGCGCCTCCGATCCGGGCCGGCCTACGACCGCGCTCGCGAGTCCGGGCGCGATGGCGGCGATGCACGGGATGCCGATGGCCGCGTACGGGCCGCATGGGGGCGCCGGTTCCGCGCCGCGCGCGCATCGTGTGCCCGGGGCGGTACACGCAGGCGCGGGTGCCGCGCACGGCGGGATCGCGGCGGATCCGACGGTGATGCTGGACCGCGGTGGGATCCCCCGGACCGATCCGTCGGAGGTGACCCGGCGGATGTCGCCGGAGCCGCGACACGGCGCCGCGGGTGAGCCGCGGCCGGTCGGAGTCATCCGCACCGGAGGCGGCGGTAGGCACGCGTTGCGGGACTCCGACGGGGAGGCCGGTGCCGCGGCTCCGGCACCCGCGGAGCTACCGGCGAGCCGGTTCACCAGACCGCCCGCGCTCGTGCCGGACGAGCCACCGACGCAGCCCGATGAGCCGTCGGCGATGCAGCCCCGCGAGGGACGCGGTGAGTCGGCGACCGAGGAACCGGCCAAGGTGCGTGGAGAGTCTCTCGCGGTGACCGGTGAGCGGCCAGCTTCCGTGACCGGTGAGCGGCCAGCTTCCGCGACCGGTGAGCAAGCGGTTTTCGTGACCGGTGGGCGACCGGCTTTCGCGACCGGCGAGCTACCAGCATCCGCGACCGGTGAGCAGCGGTCCGCGGAGGTCGGTGGGCCTGCTTCGGGCGGTGAACAGTCGCCTTCCGGGATCGGTGAGCGGTCGCCCTCGGTCGCGGATGGCCAAGCGCCGCCGGTTGCGGGTGAGCAGTCGCCCGCTGTGGCCGGGGACCGATCGGCTTCGGCCATCGTCAAGCGGTCGCTTTCAGTAGTGGCAGAGCAGTTGTCCTCCGAGAACGGCGAGAAGTTGCCTTCGGTATGGGACGAGGCGCCGCCGTCGGCGTGGGGCGAACTGTCGGATGTCATGCCCGACGGGCTGTCGGCCGTCCTGCTGCCCGAGCGACCGGCCGGGCCGTCGGACGGAGCATCGGCCGTGACCACGGACGAGTCGAATTCGAATCGATCGCCGGCCGTGCCGTCGGATCGGTCGGCGGCCGAACCGGAGGTGACGCCGGGCGAAGCGGGCGAGTCCGTGCCGGATGCGGCCGCTCCCACGCGGAAGATGCCGCTGCCGGAGCTCGGCCCGGAGGATCCGGAGCAGCCCTGACCGGGCGATTGCGGGTGGCAGCACGCCGGCTGGTATCGTCACCTGCTGGCGTGCGGTACGTCGCGGTGTAGCACCGTGCCGTCCCACGGGTCCCCGGGTCTCAACCGGCCGCCGGGATTCTCGACCGCGCTCCCGGCCGGCAGTGAACCGACAGACAAGGGAAGTACTGTGCCTACGTACACCCCCAAGGGTGGTGACGTGACCCGTAAGTGGTACGTCATCGACGCCACTGACGTGGTGCTCGGCCGCCTTGCGGTGCAGGCCGCGAACATCCTGCGCGGCAAGAACAAGCCGACTTACGCTCCGAACTTCGACGGTGGCGATTTCGTCATCATCATCAATGCCGACAAGGTCGCCGTCTCCGGCAACAAGCGGCAGGACAAGCTCCTCTACACCCACTCGCAGTACCCGGGCGGTCTGAAGTCCCGGTCTGTCGGGCAGCTGCTGGAGACCCGTCCCGAGCGAGTCGTGGAGCGTGCCATCAAGGGCATGATCCCGAAGAACAAGCTGGGTAACCAGATCATCCGCAAGCTGAAGGTGTACGGCGGCGCGGCCCACCCGCACACGGCCCAGCAGCCCATTCCGTTCGAGATCAAGCAGGTGGCCCAGTGACCACTCCCGAGGAATTCAACGAGACCTTCGAGGGCGACGCCGCCGCCGAGGTCGTCGAAGAGGGCTACACCTACGAGGCCGAGGCCGACACCGAGGCCGAGGGCGACGCCCCCGCGTTCGCTCCGGGCCCGATCGTCATCGATCGCCCGGTGCAGACCGTCGGCCGTCGTAAAGAGGCCGTGGTCCGTGTCCGCCTGGTTCCGGGTTCCGGCCAGTTCCAGCTGAACGGCCGCACCCTCGAGAACTACTTCCCGAACAAGGTGCACCAGCAGCTGGTCAAGTCGCCGCTGGTCACCGTGGAGCGGGTCGAGGCCTTCGACGTGTTCGCCCGCCTGGTCGGCGGCGGCCCGTCCGGTCAGGCCGGCGCGCTGCGCCTGGCCATCGCCCGTGCGCTGATCGAGGTCACCCCGGAGGATCGCCCCGCCCTCAAGCGCGCCGGCTTCCTCACCCGTGACCCGCGTGCGACCGAGCGCAAGAAGTACGGCCTCAAGAAGGCCCGCAAGGCTCCGCAGTACTCGAAGCGCTGACCTTGCCGCTCGCGGCTGTCTCCATCCGGCGTCCGTGCGGCATCGGGTGGAGTACGGTCGTCACGGCACCTGTACGAGAGCAGGCCCCGGCACCGATATTGGTCGGTATCGCTGGGTGCCTGCTCTCGTGCTGTAACGACCTATAAGGCGAGGTAATGGGACGTTTGTTCGGGACCGACGGAGTCCGAGGACTGGCCAACGAGGGCCTGGGCCCGGAGCTGGCGCTGCACGTGGCCGCGGCGGCCGCGGAGGTGCTCGCGCGGGGCCGTCGGCGGGCCGTCGCGGTGGTCGGCCGCGATCCGCGGGCCAGCGGCGAGATGCTGGAGGCGGCGGTGACCGCGGGCCTGACCGCCGCGGGTGTGGACGTGTTGTCGGTCGGTGTGCTGCCGACTCCCGCGGTCGCCTATCTGACCGCGGTGTACGACGCCTGTCTGGGCGTGATGATCTCGGCATCGCACAATCCGATGCCGGACAACGGGATCAAGATCTTCGCGGCGGGCGGGCACAAGCTCGACGACGCGGTGGAGGACCGCATCGAGGAACTGGTGCGCCGGCGTGAGTTCATCCGCCCCACCGGCGCCGGGATCGGCCGGGTGCTGAGCCAGTCCGGCGCCGACGGCCACGTCGACGATCACTACAGCCTGGCCGGCACGCACGAACGGTATGTGGAGCACCTGATCGAGGCCACCGGCCGCGACCTGAGCGGGCTCAGTGTGGTCGTGGACTGCGCGCACGGCGCGGCCTCCGACGTCGGGCCCGCCGCCTATCGCGAGGCGGGGGCGCGGGTGGTCGCCATCAACGCGGAGCCGAACGGGCTCAACATCAACGACCGCTGCGGGTCGACGCATCTGGACCAGGTTCAGCAAGCGGTCCGCGACCACGGCGCCGATCTGGGGCTCGCGCACGACGGTGACGCCGACCGCTGCCTGGCGGTGGACGCTGCCGGCGAGATCATCGACGGCGACGCGATCATGGCGATCCTGGCGCTGGCCATGCACGAGACCGGTGCGCTGGCGCACGACACCCTGGTCGCGACCGTGATGAGCAATCTGGGCCTGCACATCGCGATGCGGTCGGCCGGAATCACGGTGCGCACCACCGCGGTCGGCGACCGCTACGTGCTGGAGGAGTTGCGCCGGGGCGGGTTCGCCCTCGGCGGCGAACAGTCGGGGCACGTGGTGTTCCCGGCGTTCGGCACCACCGGCGACGGCGTGCTCACCGGTCTGAAGCTGATGGCCCGCATGGCGCAGACAGGCCGCGGTATCGCGGAACTGGCGAGCGTCGTGCAGACCGTGCCACAGGTGCTGGTGAACGTGCCGGTCGCGGACAAGGCCGTGGTCGCGGTCGCGCCGGATCTGCTGGAGGCGGTCGCCGAGGCCGAGCGGACGCTCGGTGACACCGGCCGAGTCCTGTTGCGCCCCAGCGGAACCGAGGACCTGATCCGGGTGATGGTGGAGGCCACCGACCACGATCGGGCCCGTACGCTGGCCGACGATCTGGCGAAACGGGTCGCGGCACTCTGAGTCGCGCCGGCGGGCGACGCACTTGTGAACGTCCCCTTTTCAGCTGATGGCCCGGGGAGTCACAGCTGGATCGGGGGCGGGTTCGGTGTTCGCGACGTATGGTGGACTCGAAATATCAAGCGACAGCGCCGGCCCCGGACGCGGAGCCGGATCTCGCAAACACGGTTTCCGTGAGGGGGAACTACAGTGGATTCGCTGAAGCTCGATCCGGCGGCACTGGCCGCTTACACATCCATCGCGGATTCCGTGTCGCAGCAGCTGTCGTCGGCCGCGGCCGTGGCCGCCGGCGCAGTGGATCCGCAGCGGCTCGCGGGTGAATTGGGCGTCGTGGGTGGTGAATTCGCCACCCGGTTCGCCGCCGCGGTGGCGGAGCACGCCCAGGCGCTGTCGACGGCGGGACAACTGGTCGCCACCTACGGCCAGGTGTTGCGCGGGTACGACGGCGCGGTCCGGCAGCGGGACGAGGAGACGGCCGCGGCCGTCGCGCAGGCCGGGGAGGTGCTCGCGTGACCAGGACGGCTCCCACGAGTGGCGTGGGTTATACCGATCTCGATTTCGATCCGCCGATCGTGGCGCGGCTGGTGCAGCCGTTGCTGGCGTTGCGCGCCTCGCTCGGCAACGGCACCGGCGTGCCCGATCAGGCCACCGTCACGGCGTTGTCGCGCGCGAGCTCCGAGGCCGCGGGCACCGAGGCGCCGCACCGCGACGGTATCCACGCGCTGGAGTCGTCGTGGAGCTCGAACGCCGCCGACGCGGCGGTTCCGGCGCTGCGGACCACCCAGACCCAGATCGGCGACATCTCCGACCGTGGCCCGGCCTATCTGGCCGTGCTGACCGCCGCGCACACCACCAGCGCACGCGCCGCGGGCCAGGTCGACAAGATCATCGCCGACTTCCGCCGCGACGCGCGCACCATCCTGGACAGCGCGCACTCGGCCCCGGACACCGATGCGGTGATCACCCGCGCCACGCAGGCGCTGCGCGATGCCATCACCACGGTGCAGTCGGCGCAGACCGAGATGGACGGGCACACCCGCGCACTCGACGCGATGGGCCCGCTGACGGTGACCAACCCGACCACCAGCACCGTCGGTTATCAGTACGGCGGTTCCGGGCCCGGTAATCAGTACGGTGGTTCGAGCCCGAGCTACCAGTCGAGCCCGAGTTATCAGTACGGCGGTCCCGACCCCTCGTACGGATCCAACGGGTCGAATTCGTATCAGTACGGCCAGAATTCGGTGGTGCCGGCGCAGTACTACAACGGGCCGCCGATGGATCCGGCGCAGGCCGCGCAGTTGCAGTTGCAGCAGCAGCTGATCTCGGCGGGCGTGCAGGTGGGCACCGCCGCGATCAGCGCCGGGGTCGACATCGGCACCCATCTGATCGACAAGATCGCCGAGGTCGGTTCGCACGCCATGGATGTGGTCGCGGGCGAGGTCGACAAGGCGCTACCCGAGCTGATCCATCCGGGCAGCACCACCAACGGCGCCGCCACCGGCAATTCGGGAACCACCAACGGCGGCAACGGCAAGCCGATCATCGACTTCGGTGGTGGTGCGCCGTCGACGTCGGTGACGCCGCCCTCGACGGGGCAGAGCCCGTTGTCCGGCCCGGCCACCGGCGGCGTCGAAGCGGACGATCCGCCGGCGTCGAGCGGTGGCTCGAATTCGACAGCGGCGCAACCGGAACCGAGGGTGTCGAGCCCCGGACCGGCGCGGTCGGCCGCGCCCGAATCGGCTCCCGCGCCCGGCCCGACCGGTGGTGTCGCGATGCCGCCGCCCGCGAGCGGTGGCGATCAGGACCACAAGTCGCGTGACGGTCAGCTCGGTGTGACCACCCCGGCCGAGGCGGTGATGGTCCCGGCCGCCGTCATCGGTGATTTCGGCGACGACGCGATCTGATGACCCGGCCCGATGACGAGCCCGGTGACGGGGACGAGCCCGCCGAGGAGGCGGGCAACCCGTTCGACCTCGGTCTGCCGATGGTGCGGATGCCCGCCCGCCGTCCACCTCGACGGCGGCGCGGTGGGCGTCGGCTGCCCCGGCGACAGCGCCCCGATATCGTCGAGCCCGAGCGGGTCACTCCCGCGGACATCCTCCGTACCCACGATGCGGAGCATCGCCCCGGTTCGGTCTCGATCCGGCCGCACGAGGGCGGCTGGGATCCGACGGATGCCGATGTGCCGTACGAGGTTTCGCCGGCACCCGGCGGCAGTGCGACGCCCGAGCCCGTCGCCGGATCGGAAACGGATGCCCCCGAACCGGCGTTCGTGCCAGATAGGTGGCCGGGGGATGCCCGGCACGGTGAATCGTTCGACCGTTCGACCGAGGCACCGCACGAGCACGCGGGACAGTATTCGGTAGCCGGACGTCCGGCCGCCTTGTCCACGAACGGGTCCGAATCGTGGCACGAGGATCCGGCGGCCGACGCGGTGAGTCGGAGCGTGGGTGACGGTTCCGGCCAAGATGATCCGGTCGCGGGGCGCTCGGCCGGGCCGGCTGCCGACGGGCACAGTTCGTGGCACGGGGATCCGGTGGGCCGGAGCGTGGCGGACAGGTTCGGCGCTGTGGACTCGGAAACCGGTTCGGTGCGAGCGGATTCGGCCGCCGAGGGTTCGGTCGTCGGTCCGGACGAGTCTCTCGACGGGCGGTACGGGGATTCGACAAGCGATCCGGTGAGCCGGGACATGACCGACGCGCAGGCTGATCGTTACTCGGATGATACGGCCGCGCCGCAGTATCCGGCGGATGACGACTCTTCCCCGGAGTCGGTGAACGGGTTTTCCGGTCACCGGTACGGCGAGGCTGTCGGTGTGGGTCCGGACGACGGGACCGAGTATCCGGAACATGCTTCAGCGCAGGGGTATTCGATCGAAGATTCGGACAGCGGGCGCGGCGATGCGGCCGGCTGGGCGGGGCACGAGTTTCCGGATTCCGGGTACGAGGGATATTCCGACGTGACGTCCGATGCGTCGCCGAACGGTGATCGGCCGCACGGGTGGGCCGCCGAGTATCCGGCCGAAGACGACTATGGCTCGCCGGCAACGGAAGACGCGGCAGAGGCGTGGCCGGGGCCCGAATTCGTGGACGGCGGTCCGCAACACAATTATCCGCTGACCGAGCCCGGGCAGGGCTATACGGCGGACTCGCAGCACGGTTATCCCGAGAACGACTCCCGGCGTGGTTATCTCCCGGAGCAGGTGCACGGGTACTCCCGAGCGGAGTCCGGCGAATGGGCGGAGTCCGCGGACGACGAGGACGACGAGCGGTCCGGGGAATGGGAGCAGTGGCTGGATGTGAGTGTGCCGCGGGCGGAACCGCGTCAGCTCGCGGCGCATGTGCCGGTCCGCGGGTACGAGAGCGACGAGTACGAGGATGAGGACCATGTCGTGGCGCCCTCGCTCGTCGATCGGTCCGGGGGGAATGCCGGTGTGCGACTGCGGCATCCGCGTCGCGCCGACCGTAACAGCGAACGCAGCAGCGGTGACAAGCCGATGGCGATGCTGATCATGCTCGGACTCGCGATCGTCGTGGTGGCGGTGCTGCTCACCGTCATCCACACCGCCCGGAACCGCACGCCGAGCACGGTCACCGCGCCCTCGGCGCGAGTGCCGGTCGTCGCGGGCACCGGCGCCGCCGGCACGTCCACCGCCGCCGCGCCGGCGGGGGCGATCGCGGCCGAGGGATGCGAGCAGCGGCACAGCGCCGACGTGACCTCCGGCACCGACCCGGGCGGCACCGGCAGCGGGCCGGATGCCATCTTCGCGTTCGAACGCGCCTACTACGTGCAGCGATCCGGTTTCGCGGCGCGAGCGGTCGTCGCCGACGACGCCGGCGTGCCACCGGCCGACCAGATCCAGCGCGGTATCGATCAGATGCCGAGCGGCACCCGCTACTGCGTGCAGATCACCCGGGCCGGCGATGCCGCCGACACAGGTCAGTGGGAGGTGCGGCTCACCCAGCAGAAGCCGGGCGAGCAACCGCGTACCTTCACCCAGATCATCACCACCCGGACCGCCGGTGCGCGCACCCTGATCACCACGATCGCCGGGGCTTGACCGGTCAGTGCGATTCGGTGAGCCGCCCTCGCTCGAGATGCCAGCGGCGGGTGGCCCGGACATTGTCGAGCATGCGGCGGTCGTGCGTAACCAAGAGCAGTGTGCCGTCGAAGGATTCGACGGCCTGCTCCAGTTGCTCGATCGCGGGCAGATCGAGGTGGTTGGTGGGCTCGTCCAGCACCAGCAGATTCACGCCCTTCGCCTGCAACAGCGCCAGTGCGGCGCGGGTACGTTCGCCGGGGGAGAGGGTGTCGTCGGGCCGTTGCACGTGCTGGCCGCGCAGACCGAATTTGGCGAGCAGGGTGCGCACATCGGCCTCGTTCCAGTCGGGGATCTGCGCGCCGAAGGTGTCCACCAGGGTGGCGTTGCCGCGGAACAGGTTGCGAGCCTGATCCACCTCGCCGATCGCGACACCCGAACCGAGCGTGGCGGTTCCGGTGTCGGGGCGGAGTTTTCCCAGCAGCAGCGCCAGCAGGGTGGATTTCCCCGAGCCGTTCGCGCCGGTCAGCACGATCCGGTCGCCCCAATCGACCTGTGCCGAAACGGGTCCCAGGGTGAATTCGCCGCGGGTGACCGTCGCCGCGGACACCGTCGCCACCACCGAGCCGCTGCGTGGCGCGGCCGCGATCGCCATCCGCAGCTCCCATTCCTTGCGTGGTTCCTCCACGGCGTCGAGCCGCTCGATGCGGCGCTGGGTCTGGCGGACCTTCGACGCCTGCTTCTCCGTCGACTCCTGCCGCATCTTGCGACCGGCCTTGTCGGAGTCCACCTTTCGCGGATCCTTGGTCTTGCGGCGGGCGTTGCGCACACCGTGTTCGAGCCAGTTGCGCTGCATCGTCTGCCGGGCCTCCAGACCGGCCCGGGTGTCCGCGTAATCCTCGTACGCCTCACGCGCGTGCCGCCGGGAGATCTCCCGTTCGGCCAGGTACGACTCGTAACCACCGTCGTAGACGCCGACCTGCTGCTGTGCGAGATCCAGTTCCACGATGCGATTCACGGTGCGCGCCAAGAATTCCCGATCGTGGCTGATCACCATGAGGGGCACCCGCACCGCGATGACGAACTGCTCCAGGCGGGCCAGCCCGTCCAGATCGAGATCGTTGGTCGGCTCGTCCAGCAGCAGAATGTCGAAGCGGGACAACAACACCGACGCCAGCCCGGCGCGGGCGGCCTGACCACCGGACAGTGCCGTCATCGCCGTGTCCAGGCCGTCGGGCAACCGGTCGGTCAGGCCCAGATCGGCGGCCACCTCCTCGGCGCGCTGTTCCAGGTCGGCGCCGCCGAGGGCGAGCCAGCGTTCCAGCGCGGGGGAGTACTCGTCGTCGCCGCCCTCGCCGAGCCGCTCGGCCGCGGCATCCATCACCTGCTGCGCGGTCGCGACCCCGGTACGGCGGGCCAGGAATTGCAGCACCGTCTCCCCGGCGATCCGCTCCGGCTCCTGCGCGAGATAGCCGACTGTGGCATCCGGCGGGCTGAGGGTGATCTGCCCGGTCCGCGGATCGTGCTCGGCCAGCATGCGCAGCAGCGTCGACTTGCCCGCGCCGTTCACGCCGACCAGCCCGATCACGTCGCCGGGAGCCAGCACCAGATCGAGGTCGCTGAACAGGGTTCGCTCACCGTGCCCGGCGGCCAGACCGTGTGCGTGCAGTGTCGTGCTCACCAGAAGAGTCTGGCGGGTGACCACCGCTCGGCTGCGGGCGGGCCACGGGGATGTCACGATAGGGACCGACATCTCGCCGTACCCACCGTGAGAGGGACCCATGATCACCTCGGAGGATCTGCCAGGTCTGGACCTGTCGAGCGTCGACGCCCACTCCGACCTCGGCGGTCTCGGCGCGATGGAACTGCACCACCCGGACCGGGATCTCGGCGGCCCGGCCGACACGGAAACCGTGCACGGCGACCATTCCCTCGACATCTGGACCGACCTCGACCACGACGGCCAGGCCGACCACGTCACCATCGTCGACACCGACGGTGACTATTCGGCCTGGGAGTTCCACCACCACGCGGACGGCACCACGGAATGGGTGCGCACCGATCGCGGCCACCTCGGCGACCCCGGACCGGCGAACCGGAGCCGGTGAACATCGCCGTGAGCCAGAGGCGGAGCGGGATCTGACCAGCGCTCGGCGCACGCGCTTCCCGGCCCGACCGGTGTTCGTTCGTGGGAGAGAGCGATGATCCGGGATCGGGCACTGCTCGCGCGGGACGGCTCCGGATCGGTCCCGCGCCACGGCCGAAGCTGTGTCGTATTTCCGGCACCCGCCGGCAGCACCGTGATCCGGGCCGGTCGGAATGTGAGTGCGCGAGTCACACGGCCGGTACCTCGCCTCCCGGGTGGGTCCGGGCCGCTCGGCCCGGCTCTGCTCGGATCACGAGTATTCATCCCACGTGGCACGGCCGACGGCGGCACGATGGGCGTCGACCGGTCCGGAGCCGGGTGGAACCGAGAGCCTGTCGAGTGCGTCGAAACGAGTACGTGGACGGACGCAGGGCTCGGGTGTGATGGCCGTCGAACTGCACCGAACCGAGACGGAGGTGGCGATGAACGGCGGGGATGAACTTCGCGTCGACCCGACGGGATTGCGGCAGATGGCCGATCGGGTGCGACTGTCCGGCGAGGCACTCGGTCGGTGCGCGGATCCGCTGGGCGACAGTGGATTCGGTACCGGGGTCGCGGCCGGCCGCGACTATGCGGAGCAGGGGGTAGCCCTGCACGCAGGCGTGGAGCGGGTCGCCGAGCGACTGCGGCAGTGGGGTGCGGCATCCGTTGCGATGGCGACCGCGATGCACGACGCCGCTGTCGCGTATGCGGCCACCGAGCAGAGCAATGCGCAGGGCGTCGCCGGCGCCGGCGACCACTGACGAGCATCGGACTTGGGAGGGCGCGATGCCGAATCCTCATCGGGACCCGGGAACCCAGGGCAGTGTCGATGACATCCTGGACTACGGGTCGTACGGGCTGCGATATTTCCTCGGCTTCTACCCGGAGTATTGCCGAGCCTTCGGGCCGATATTTGAAATCGGTTCCAGCACAGACGGTTTTGTGCGCGGATACGACCGGGAACGTGGTATGGACCTGGCGAAGCTCACCGGTCTCCAGCAGAACCTGACCACAGTGCTGTCCGGTGCGAGTGAGCAGTGGGATGCGCAGCGGCAGCTGTCGGCCGGATTGCCCAGCGTGTGGAGCGGTGGCCGAGCGGCGGAGTTGGTGTCCACCGATTGGTCGGATCGGCTCCGTGCCGCCGAGGCGGATCTACGGCACGCGCAACAGGCAGCGTCGGCGATCGGGGCCGCCGTGACGGCGCTGCGCTCGGCGGTCTACGGCAAGGCGAGCGCCGCCCTCGAACTGCTCGAACACGGCGAGCCGACTGTCGGTGGGAAGACCCCCGAAGATGTGCACCGGCTGGTCGACGAGTACCTGGCTCGGCAGTCGAATTCCGTTGGGCACGAGGCGGATTGGCTGGAAGCGACATTCCGGCCGGATGTCGAGAACAAGACGCGGATCTTCACCGAACTCTGTCGGCGGACCGGCAGCGTCATCGGACAGCACTTCGAGCTGGTGGCACAGGCCCTGAACGATCTGCCCGAGTCCCGCGCGCCTTTCGGCACCACCGCCGACCATCCCGATGCCGCTCGTTCACCTCGCGCGGACCGCCGGGCGGACCTTCGGCCCGACGCCTTCCAGGCCCCGGACATCGCGAGCGGGCTGGCCGCTCTGGGGCAGGTGGCGAACGCCGCCGAACCGCTGCTGTCCGACCTCGGTGCGACGATCGGACAGCAGGTCGCGGAACTGCCCGGCCTGGTCCGGCAGGGAGTCGACCAGGCCACCGCCGCGTTGAACCAGTTCCTGGGACCGCATCCGATGCCCGACGGCAGTGTCACGGCCACAACGGAATTCGACCTCGCGGGGCGTCACCTCGAAGTGGGCGTCGCCGGCGGCGCACTGCGCGTGGATCTCACCGACGGTGACGATCACAAGACCTACACCGTCACGCTGGACGACCACGGCAATCCGGTGATCACCACCGAAGACGACACTGTCGGCGCGCCGGCTCCGCCACCCGAAATTCCCTCCGAGACGGATCAGCCCACCTCCGGCGACCCGAAACCGCAGGCGGACAACAATGCTCCGGAAGAGGACAGCACCGGGCAACCTGGTCCGCAGCCGCAGCCGCAGCCGCAGCCGCAGCCGCAGCCGCAGCCGCAGCCGCAGCCGCAGCCGCAGCCGCAGCCGCAGCCGCAGCCGGTTTTGCCTCCCGCCGAGAGCAATCCGCCGACGAGCGTGAGCCCTTTCGACAGTGGCGCCGATCTGTCGGAAGCCGGGCCCCTCTGAGCACTCGACCGCGAGAGAATCGTTCCCATGGACTATGCGGCCGAGATAGAACGCCACGCGGCCGAACACGCTCACCGGATGAGCCTGCTGCGCGACGAGTTGGACGAGATCAAGCATCGGACCGTGGCGAACGACCGAGCCGCCGCCCAGCGGGCCGAAACTGCCCGTCGGGGTGCTTTGGACGCTTCGGCCGCAGCGTCACACCCGGCCGACCCGAATTCACCGGCGCAGTCGGACTCTCGTGTCGCCCCGCGTCCTCGTCCCGGACCCGACCGCGAATCCAGGACGCCACAGCCGGAACCGGATTCGTTGCCGCTGACCGTGCCTGCTGCCGAGGCACCCGTCGACCAGGAAGCATATCGGTCCGCCGCAGTCGAACAGCTCGCGCAGGGAAGCCGGTCTGCCCTCGAACTGTCCACGAACGAGAATCGGCCTGTCGGGGAACCGTCCTCGGTTTCCGAGCGGCACAGCGCCCGCGACCCACACGCGAATCCGCTTGTCGCAGCGGATCGGTCGCGCCCGGCGCCGCACCCGTCGACAGCGGCGGCGGACGCGGAAATCGAACAGGCCAGGCGCCGGGCCGAACTCCGCGCCGCAGTCGCCCGATCGGCGGCCACGCGCCGGGCCAACGAAGTGGTGGAGCCGTCCGATCCGGAGGAGCCGTACTACCGCCCCCGCTGGACCTGACTATTTGCGCAGCAACTGCACCAACTCCACGACCTGGCGCCCCGACAGCCGCCGGCTCTCGTCCTCGATCGCCTCGATCTCGGCCTCGGCGGGGGCCGGGTCCACGGTGCTCGTATGCGGCAGTTTCGCCTCCGGGTCGGCGAACGCCTCGTAGGCCTTGTCGCCGAGCAGTTGATAGGTCAGGTAGCCGACCAGCAGCGCGCGGGTGATGCGCTCGGTTCGCGGCTCGTGTTTGCCCGCGCCGAGGGTCGCGAGGATGCGGCGGCCCGCGACCATGCCGTTGTGCGAGGCGTTGTCGACCGTGCGCAGCACCACCGGTCCGGCCCAGGCGCGGGCCAGCGGGATCGCGTTGCCGTTCACCGAGGCGATGTCGGACTCGCCGGCCACGATCAGCGCGGGCGTGTCGATACCTTCGGCGAGTGGTTCGGCCGCCGGCGCGGTGGGCGCCGGGTAGAGCGCCGCGACGGCCCCGACCGGCCGTTGCGCGGCGGCGATCACCGCCGCGCCCGCGCCCATGCCGTGCCCGGCGAGCGCTACTCGTTCCGGATGCACGGTCACCTGCCCGTCGCCCAGCCGCACCCCGGTGCAGATGTCGAGCGTGGTGAGCAGATCGCCGGCCAGGTTCAGATGTGAGGGCACCGGGCCGCGTTCGGAGTCGGGCGCGGCGGCGACGAAACCCCACGAGGCCAGATGCCGCAGCAGCCGCACGTAACTGCCCGCCCCGCTCAACCATCCGTGCCCGAAGGCCACGGCGGGCAGGTCGGTGCCCCGCTCGGGCGTGAAGACCACGCCGGGCTGCCCCGCGACGGCCAGATTGCCGGCGCGCACCCGGTGCGGTCCGGGGCTCGTCAGGTGGTTCAGGAGCGATTTCACAGACGCCGACACATCCGAAACCTTACCGGCCGGTCAGCGCGAAGCGTCGCCGTCGGACACGGCAATCGAACGCCGCTCCCAGTAGGGTGGTCAACCATGTGCGGAATCGTTGGATACGTCGGGTATCGGGACGCGCTCGGCGTCGTCGTTGACGCGCTGCGCCGCATGGAGTACCGCGGATACGACTCCGCCGGTGTCGCGATTCTGGACGGCGCGGGGTCCATCAGCGTCGAGCGCCGGGCCGGTCGGCTGGCGAATCTGGAGGCCGAACTGGCCGAGGCGGGTACGGCGTTCGCGGGCACCACCGGTATGGGCCACACCCGCTGGGCCACCCACGGCGCGCCGACCGACCGCAACGCGCACCCGCACCGGGACACCACCGGGAAGGTGGCGGTGGTGCACAACGGCATCATCGAGAATTTCGTCCCGCTGCGCCGTGAGCTCGAGGACGCCGGTGTGGAGTTGAGCAGCGACACCGACACCGAGGTCACGGTGCACCTGGTGTCGCGCGCCTACGAATCGGGCCCGACCGCCGGTGATTTCGTCGGCAGCGCGCTGACCGTGCTGCGGCGGCTCGAGGGCGCGTTCACGCTGGTCTTCACGCATGCCGATCATCCGGGCACGATCGTGGCGGCCCGCCGCTCCACCCCGCTGGTGGTGGGTGTCGGCAAGAACGAGATGTTCATCGCCTCGGACGTCACCGCGTTCATCGAGCACACCCGCGAGGCCGTGGAACTGGGCCAGGACCAGGCGGTGGTGATCACCGCCGACGGCTATACGGTCACCGACTTCCACGGTGGCGCCGACGTGCCGACCCGGCCGTTCACGATCGACTGGGATCTGGCCGCCGCCGAGAAGGGCGGCCACGACTACTTCATGCTGAAGGAGATCGAGGAGCAGCCGGTCGGTGTCGCCGACACCCTGATCGGGCATTTCGCCGGCGGCCGGATCGTGCTGGACGAGCAGCGGCTCGCGGACCAGGAGCTACGCGAGTTCGACAAGGTGTTCGTGGTCGCCTGCGGCAGTTCGTATCACGCGGGCCTGCTGGCCAAGTACGCGATCGAGCACTGGACCCGGCTGCCGGTCGAGGTGGAGCTCGCCAGCGAATTCCGGTACCGCGATCCGGTGCTGGATCGGTCCACGCTGGTGGTGGCGATCTCGCAGTCCGGCGAGACCGCCGACACTCTGGAGGCGGTGCGGCACGCCAAGGAGCAGAAGGCCCGGGTCCTGGCGATCTGCAATACGAATGGCGCCCAGATCCCCCGCGAGTCCGATGCGGTGCTCTACACCCGCACCGGCCCCGAGATCGGGGTGGCCTCGACGAAGGCGTTCCTGGCTCAGATCACCGCCAACTACCTGGTCGGCCTGGCGCTGGCGCAGGCGCGCGGCACCAAGTACCCGGACGAGGTGGCCCGCGAGTTCGGCGAGCTGGAGGCGATGCCTCGGCTGGTCGAACGGGTGCTGGCGTCGGCGGAGAATGTGCGGGCCATCGCGCGGCAGTTCGCGCACGAGCGGACGGTGTTGTTCCTCGGCCGGCACGTCGGTTATCCGGTGGCGCTGGAGGGTGCGCTGAAGCTCAAGGAGCTGGCGTACATGCATGCCGAGGGTTTCGCGGCCGGCGAGTTGAAGCACGGTCCGATCGCGCTGATCGAGGATGGGCTGCCGGTGATCGTGGTGATGCCGTCGCCGAAGGGCCGGGCGGTGCTGCACTCGAAGTTGCTGTCGAACATCCGGGAGATCCAGGCGCGCGGCGCTCGCACGATCGTGATCGCGGAGGAGGGTGACGACACCGTGCGCCCCTTCGCCGATCATCTGATCGAGATCCCGGTCGCGCCGACCCTCTATCAGCCGCTGTTGTCGACCGTGCCGCTGCAGATCTTCGCGGCCGAGGTGGCTCAGGCCCGCGGATACGACATCGACAAGCCGCGCAACCTGGCCAAGTCCGTCACGGTCGAATAGGCAGGCAGCGGGCCACCGCGTCCCTTCCGGACAGCCGTGTGAGATGTCTCGCAGTGACCGGCCGCCCATCCCGATGCGCGAAACGGACAGCGGTAGTAGGTTGAGGACAGCACACGCCATCGGGCGGGGGCCGTTCATCGGCGTCCCGGTTGGCGTGCTATTGTTCCCAGGTTGTCTCGGCGAGGGTGAGGCACAGACAGTGTCCTCACCGTGATCGACGTGGCTCGGCTATCCGGTCGTCCCATCGGTCCTTCGTCGGACGAGTAGACCCTTTGCCAGGGCAGACCCTGGCCAGCAGCAGACCGCCCGGATAGCCGTAGGAGTAGATCTAGTCATGTCCGACGCCAGCCTTCTCGAAGCCACCGTACGCACCGAGTTCGGTAAGGGTGCCGCCCGCCGCACTCGTCGTGACGGCAACGTCCCCGCCGTGCTGTACGGCCATGGCGAAGCCCCCAAGCATCTGTCGCTGAACGCGCAGGCGTTCGCCGCGATCCTGCGTGAGCACGGCACCAACGCCGTGCTGAACCTCGAGATCGACGGCACCAAGCAGCTCGCCCTCACCAAGTCGGTGGTCGTGCACCCGATCCGCCGCTACATCGAGCACGCCGACCTGCTGATCGTCCGCCGGGGCGAGAAGGTCGCCGCCGATGTGAACGTCATCCTGACCGGTGAGGCCGCCGCGGGCACCCTGATCACCCAGGAGGCCACCACCATCAGCGTCGAGGTCGATGCGCTGAACATCCCGACCGCGCTGGAGGTCTCGATCGAGGGTATCGAGGCCGGCACCCAGATCACCGCCGGTCAGATCCCGCTGCCGAAGGGCGTCGTGCTCGCCGGTGACGCGGAGGCGCTGATCGTCAACATCATCGCGTCGCCGACCGCCGAGGCGATGGAGGCCGAGGGTGGCGAGGCTCCGGCCGCCGCCGAGCCGGCCGAGAGCGAAGCCGAGTAATTCCGGCACACAGCTGTTTCGATGACCGAATCCGCGGCGCCCGGGCCGGCGCTCGTGGTCGGCCTGGGTAATCCCGGGTCCGAGTACGAGCGCACCCGGCACAATGTCGGTTTCATGGTCGCCGACGTGCTCGCCGGGCGCGTCGGCGGTCGTTTCACCGTGCACAAGAAGTCGGGCGCCGACCTGGTCGAGGCCCGGCTGGACGGGCGCAAAGTGCTGCTGGCCAAGCCGCGCTCGTTCATGAACGTGTCCGGGCGCCCGGTGGCGGCGCTGGCCAAATTCTTCTCGGTGCCACCGACCGAGGTGATCGTGGTGCACGACGAGCTGGATCTGCCGTTCGGCACCATCCGGCTCAAGCGCGGTGGCGGCGAGGGCGGGCACAACGGATTGCGGTCCGTGTCCAGCGCGCTCACCACCAAGGACTATCTGCGAGTGCGATTCGGCATCGGCCGCCCGCCCGGCCGGCAGGATCCGGCCGATTTCGTCCTGAAGCCGTTCGCCACCGTCGAACGCAAGGATCTGCCGGTCTTCGTCGAGGAGGCCGCCGACGCCGTCGAACTGCTCCTGCGTGCCGGGCTCGAACCCGCGCAGAACCAATTGCACTGAGCGTCAGCGCGAAAACGTGAACCGGGTCTGGGTGTAGGGATTCTTCCCGAACGCCAGCACCTTTCGCGGTGCGACGGCGAACACCAGTCCGGTCCGGTTCCCGCCGTCGCGGAAGGCATCGTCACCCACCTCGAAATCCCAGTCCAGCTCCGATTTCCACAGCCGGGCCAGCTGCGTGAGGGTGTCCCGGTCGGTGATTCGCACGGCCTCGCCCTCCACCACCACATCCAGTCCCGCCCGCAGCGTGTTGGTGCCGGTGGTCAGCACGCAGCGCGGATCCGCCGCCAGATTGCGCGCCTTCTGCTCCTGGTCGCCGGTGCAGATGTGCAGCCGGTCGCGATGCCAGATCGCCGGGATGGGCGTCACGTGCGGCCGGCCGTCGGCGCGCACGGTGGACAACCAGAACATCTCCGATCCGGCCAGGACGTCCCGCACCGCCGACCACGGCGGTGGCGCCGAATCGGGTTCGCTGAAACGGGCGTCGAAACTCGCGATCGGTTCCGCTGCGAGCGCTGATTCACCTGCGGGCATGGATGCCGCCTTCCTGTCCGGGACGGGCCGTCGCTGATAGGACGATGCCGAGGGCGCCGACTCATCGGTGCGGAAGAAAATCAGCGGCCCGCCGCTACCGCCGCGACTTCGTCCGTGAAGCGGTCCAGGTCTTCGAAGGTCACGAAGCAGTGCGGCGAGGCACGGATCACCGAATCGAGTCCGCGGGCCGACATGTCGAGCAGGGTCGAGCCGCGGTGGCTGACGGTGACAGTGATGTTCCGTTCGAGCAACCGGTCGCGGACGTCCACGGGCGCTATGCCGTCGACGGTGAAAGAGACTATGCCGGAACGTGTCTCACCCAGGTCGCGTACAGTCACGCCGCGAATCCCCGGGAGGGCGACGCGCAGGTGCGCGGCGCGGTCGGCGATCGCGGAGTAGACCAGGTCGGGGCCCAGATCCAGCAGGTAACGGACCGCGGCGCCGAAACCCAGCCGAGCCGCCACATCGTGCTCCCAGAATTCGAACCGGCTCGCGTCGGGAGCGAGCAGATATTCGTCCGGCTCGACCCACTGCGCGCTGTGCAGGTCCAGGCGTCCGGGCTCCATGGTCGCGGCCAGATCGGGCCGGACATAGAGGAATCCGGTGCCGCGCGGTCCGCGCAGCCATTTCCGGCCGGTGGCCGACAGTGCGTCGACCTCGAGCGCGGCGACATCGATCGGGAGCTGACCGGTCGACTGGCAGGCGTCCAGGAGCACCAGCGCGCCCACGCCGTGCGCGAGCCGGGACACCTCGGTGACCGGATTGATCAGCCCGCCGTTGGTCGGAACATGGACCAGCGACACCAGTTTCACGCGTTCGTCCAGCATGCCGGCGAGCGCCTCGACGTCGAGGCGGCCGTCGGCGGCCGCCGGGATCGCCTCCACCACCGCGCCGGTCGCGCGGGCGCGCTGCAGGGCGGCGATGGCGTTGCTGGCATAGTCCGACTGCGACAACAGGATTCGATCACCCGCCGCGAGCGGCACCGAATAGAAGAAGTCGGACC
Source organism: Nocardia aurantia (assembly GCF_009604425.1). GTDB lineage: Bacteria > Actinomycetota > Actinomycetes > Mycobacteriales > Mycobacteriaceae > Nocardia > Nocardia aurantia. The sequence continues at coordinate 793,511 of NZ_WEGI01000001.1, forward strand.
AGGCCCGGGAAGCGCTGTCGCTCAGCGCGATACTCGCCGGTTCGGCGTTGATCAGCGTCGCGACGGCGGTTTTCACCGCTGCCAGATCGTCGAGTCGTTCGCTCGCCGCGCGATAGCCGCCGATCTCGGCCTCCCGCCGCAGATGCTCGATCGCGGTGTCGAGCACGACCTGCGGTGGTAGCGACGAACCGGCGCTGTCGAGGAACACCGGCGTGGGCCGGGAGGCGTCGGCGTAGGCGGGGATGTCGGCGCGCAGCCGCTGCGGATCGAGCACCTCATCGACAATAGGAGACCGCGGAGCACCCGTGCGGTCGCGGATCAGGTGTCGCAGCTCTCGAGCACGGCGCGGATCAGGCGGGCCGAGCGCGCGGCCATCTCCTCCGGCGAGCAGGGACGATCCCGGTCCAGCCACCACACGACCGACTGCACGAACATCCCGGCCAGCACGGTCGGCACCAGCTCGTCGGCGGTGTGGCCGGGGAAGTGCCCGGTGGTCATGTCGGCCAGCGCGGACCGCATGCGGTCGGCGAACCACGGACTTCCCTTGCGGCCCAGCAGCGCTCGATACAACCGGTGGTAGGTGTCGACGTGCCGGAAGAAGCCGGCCCAGCGTTCGCCGGGAGTCCGGTCGTTGGTGTGCTCGCCGATCATCTCGGCCATCGCCTCGTCGAAGATCTGCTCGACCAGCGCGTATTTGTCCCGGTAGTTGCGGTAGAAGGCGGCGCGGCTGACCATCGCGCGGGTCGTCAGGTCGCCGACGGTGACGCGTTCGAAGCCGCGTTCCTCGATCAGGTCCACCAGGGCCTCGCGCAGCAGGGCGCGGGTGCGGCGGACCCGGACGTTCGGCATCGGAACCGGTTGTGAGCGAGACATTTTCGCCTCCTCGTCTCGTTCGGGACAGTCGGGCCGATCCGGCCCTTGTCCGGCCCGTGGTCACCGATCGACACTGAACGGGCCGTTCTCGATGAGACAAGTTGTCTCATTCCATGCAGTCTGTCAAATTTCGAGGGAGGAGTGTGCCGATGCGTGCTGTGCTGGTATGGCGGTTCGGCGGCCCGGAGGTGCTGACGGTGGCCGAGGTCCCCGATCCGGCACCCGGCCCGGGTCAGGTGCTGGTGGCGGTGCGGCTGGCCGGGGTCGGCTTCGGGGACACCATCGTGCGGTCCGGCCGGTACCCGTTCCCGTTGCCGTGGATTCCGGGGGTCGAGGTGGCCGGGCGGGTGGCGGCGGTGGGTGCCGGCGTCGGCGCGGAACTGCTGGGCCGCATCGTGGTCGCGACGACGGCCGGGCAGTCCGGCGGGTACGCCGAGCTGGCCGTGGCGCCCGCCGCCTACACCTTCCCGGTGCCGGACGGGCTGGATCTCGCGGTGGCGCTCACCGTGTTCCAGGCCGGCGCGGTGGCCCGCGGGTTGCTGAGCACGATGCGCCTCGACCGGTCCGACACCGTGCTGATCACGGCGGCGGCGGGGCGGATCGGGTCGCTGCTGGTGCAGTCGGCGAAGGCCGTGGGGGCGACCGTTCTCGCCGCGGCGAGCGGCGGAAAGCTCACGGCGGCAACCGGGTTCGGGGCCGACGCGGTGGTCGACTACACCGCCGGTGGCTGGACCGATCGAGCCCGGGAGCTCACCGGCGGTCGCGGGGTGGACCTGCTCCTCGACGGCGTCGGCGGGGAGGTGGCGGAGGCCGCGTTCACGCTCGTGGCCGACTGCGGGCGGATCGGGCTGTACGGGTTCGCGTCCGGACGATGGCCTGTGGTGGATCTGGCGACGCTGCGACTGGGACAGCGCGGTCTCACCCTGACGGGCCCACTGGGCGTGGTGTTCCGCACATCGGAGGCCCGGCAACGCGCCGACGCCGAGCAGGCGCTCGCCGCGGCCGCCCGCTCCGGTCTGGTTCCCCGCATCCACGCGACGCTGCCGCTGACCAGGGCGGCCGAGGCCCATCGGGCGTTGGGGGACCGCCGGACCGTCGGCGCGATCGTGCTCTCCACGTGACCGGTGTGTGACCGGACAGTAATAGCGACGACACGTCAAGGTCACGGATCGGACAGATTTTTTGTCAGAGGGCGCGGTTAGCCTGGTTGGACACGTATGACGGAGAGTCCGGATGGAAGAAGCTCGCCTTCCGGTCCGTTACACGCGACACAGCTCGATACGCAGCGCAGCACCAGGAAGACGGGCTGTTGCCGCCGGTTCGGCGGCCACAGAGCGGAGGTTGGCGATGGCAGTGACAGCGGTACAGCAGGCGGCCGAGACCGGTACGGATATCTCCTCTCGCGCCGCGGCCGAGGCGTATGTGGGCGGAGTGTGCTTCAAACAGGGCCCACCGACACTGGTCGGCGCCGAACTCGAGTGGCTCACCGCCGTCGGTGATCCGTCGGCGCCGAGGCCGCAGCCCGCGCTGCTGGCCACCGCCCTGGGGCAGTACGCCCCCACCTCCATCGCTCCGCAATCACCCGCTCTTCCACTGCCCGGGGGCAGTCGCGTCACCGTCGAGCCAGGCGGACAGGTCGAACTGTCCAGCGCTCCGTACGCCGATCCGGTCGAACTCTGCGACCGGCTCCACACCGACACCCGGATGCTGCGAGACCTTCTCGAACCCCATTCCGTCCGCATGTACGCCGTCGCCGCCGACGCGGTGCGCAAGCCGCAGCGGGTGCTGCGGTTGCCGCGCTACGCCGCCATGGAGAACACCTTCGGCCGGCTGGGACCGTTCGGCGCGCTCATGATGTGCAATACCGCGGCCGCGCAGGTCAGTGTCGACGCCGGCACCGACCCGGCCGAGATCGCCGCCCGCTGGAACGCGCTGTACGCGATCGGCCCGGCGCTGGTGGCCGCCTTCGCCTGCTCCCCGTCCCTCAGCGGCGCACCGGAGGGCCCCTGGGCCTCGCAGCGAATGCGCGCCTGGCTGCGGCTCGACAACGCGCGAGTGCGGGCGCCGGGCTCGCACTGGGCCGAACCGGCCGCCGAATACGCCCGCTGGGCCCTCGACGTGCCGCTGTTGTGCGTGCGCGGCGCCGAGAGCCCCGAGTGTGATTGGGCGGCACCGCCCGGCGCCACCTTCGCCGATTGGCTGTGCGGCGCGCTGGACGACGAGATCGGCCGCCGCCCCCGCCGCGAGGACCTCGATTATCACCTCACCACGTTGTTCCCCCTGGTCCGCGCCTCCGGTCATCTGGAGGTGCGCTACCTCGATGCCCAGCCGGGCGACGGCTGGACCGTCCCGGTGCACGCGATCACCGCGCTGCTGACCGATCCCGCGACGGTGGCCGAGGCCGGCCTCGTCGCCGCGGCGACCGTCGACCGCTGGGTCGAGTCGGCCCGGGTGGGGCTGGCCGATCCGGAGATCCGCTCGGCCGCGGTCGAACTGCTGACTCTGGCCGCCGACACCGCCACCGCACCCACCGCCCGCGCCGAATTGCATGCCGCCGCGCGCCGCTGCTCCCACCGCCGCACTCCGACCGGCGACCGGGTGCCGTCGGGAAGCTGGGCATGAGCGCTGCCGGACCGGCGGCGAGGCAGTGTCACCACACCGGTCCTGTCTTCGTGCGCGCACCGCGCGGCGTGAATGCCGCGCCCGCCGGCTCAATTCATCACGGATACGGAGTTCTTTCATGACTGTTCGATTCACGGGGAGCGACCGGGCCGAGACCGAGCGGTTGCGCGGCGAGATCGCCGAGGTGCTGACCCGCGCGCGGGCCCGCACCGCGGGCCTGACCGACTGCCTCGACGAGGCGGATCTCGTCGCGCAGCATTCGCGGCTGATGAGCCCGCTGGTATGGGACCTGGCCCATATCGGCAATCAGGAAGAGCTGTGGCTGGTGCGGGATGTGGGCTCCCGGCAACCGGTGCGCGGCGATATCGACCACCTGTACGACGCTTTCCGGCACCCGCGTGCCGATCGGCCCGCACTGCCGCTGCTGGACCCCGCCGAGGCCCGCGGTTATGTCGCGAGCGTCCGCGACAAGGTGTGGGATGTGCTGTCGGACAGCCCGTTACAGGGTTCCCCGCTCGTCACCGACGGGTTCGCCTTCGGGATGATCGCGCAGCACGAGCAACAACACGACGAGACCATGCTCGCGACGCATCAGCTGCGGACCGGGGACGCGGTGCTGACCGCGCCACCGGCACCGTCGGCGGCGGTGCCGATCTCGGGTGAGGTCGTCGTTCCCGCAGGCGAATTCGAGATGGGCACCTCGACCGATCCCTGGGCATTGGACAACGAGCGCCCGGCGCATCCGGTGCCGGTGTCCGCCTTCGCGATCGACGTCGCGCCCGTCACCAATGCGCAGTACCAGGAATTCATCGCCGACGGCGGCTACCGGCGCCGGGAGCTGTGGTCCGAGCGCGGCTGGGCGCACCGCACCGAGTCCGGGCTGGAGGCGCCGGAGTTCTGGCAGCTCGACAGCGACAACCGTTGGTGGCGAAGGGTTTTCGGCACGATGACGCCGGTCCGGCCGAATCAGCCGGTGGTGCACGTGTGCTGGTTCGAGGCCGAGGCCTACGCCACCTGGGCGGGTAAGCGGCTGCCCACCGAGGCCGAATGGGAGAAGGCCGCCCGCTTCGATCCCGCCACCGGCCGCTCGCGCCGCTACCCGTGGGGCGACGAGGCCCCCGACGAGTCCCGCGCGAATCTCGGTCAGCGCCACCTGGAGCCGGCCGATGTCGGCGCTTATCCGGCCGGCGCGTCCGCGCTCGGGGTGCATCAGCTGATCGGCGACGTCTGGGAGTGGACATCCTCCGGCTTCCACGACTATCCGGGCTTCGCGGCCTTCCCGTACCGTGAGTACTCCGAGGTCTTCTTCGGCGGCGACTACCGGATCCTGCGCGGCGGCTCGTTCGGCGCGGACCCGGTCGCCGTCCGCAGCACCTTCCGCAACTGGGACCATCCCATCCGTCGCCAGATCTTCGCCGGGTTCCGTCTGGCTCGCGACCTGCGAGCGGACGAACGCTGATGTGCCGGCACCTCGGCTACCTCGGACCCCCGGCCGCGGTCGGCTCCCAGCTCACCCGCGGCCCGCACTCGCTCTACACCCAATCCTGGCAGCCCCGGGACATGCGCGGCGGCGGCACCGTCAACGCCGACGGTTTCGGCGTGGCGTGGTGGGTATCGCCCAGCGCTCCGGCCCAGGCTTCGGCCACCGAGGGTTCCCCCGCGGGCGAGCGGGTGGCGAGCCGCTACCGCAACGCCGCGCCGATCTGGGCCGATCCCGCCGTGGACGAGGTACTGCCGCAACTGCATTCGACGGCGGTGCTGGCCGCGGTGCGATCGGCGACGGTCGGCATGCCGGTCGAGCGGGCCGCCTGCGCACCCTTCACCAGTGGTCGCTGGGCATTCAGCCACAACGGGAGAGTCGCGGACTGGCAGCGGGTGCTCACCGAGGTGGCCGCCGAATTCGGTTCGCCCGCATTGCTCGAAGCCGAGGCCCGCACGGATTCCGCCGCGCTGTGGGTGATCCTGCGAGCGCTGCTCGAAACCGGCTCTGCGGCAGTCGAATCGGCGACATCGGCTGCCGTGGGCGCGGCGCCCGAAGTACGGTACGCCGCCGCCGATTCGTCCACCGGACCTCGGGAGGGAACCGGCCGTGAGCCGGGCGGATCGCACCGCGGCGCGTCGGGAGTGACCGTGTCCGGGGACACCACCACCTCGTGGAGTTGGTCGGTTTCGCACAGCGTGCACAGCGTGACCACCCGGCATTCGGCCGCGGCCGGCGAGCCGGCCGCGGCCGGGCCTGCCGCCCCGGGCCACGAAACAGACACTCGCCCGGACGATCTCGCGGCGGGTTCCGCTGTCATCGCGGGCACCGATCCGGCGGAGGCGCTGCGCCAGGTGGTGCTCGCCGTGCTGGCCCGGGAGCCGGCGGCCCGGCTCAATCTGCTGCTCGGGGACGGCGAGACGCTGTGGGCCACCACTCGGCACCACTCGTTGTCGGTGCTGGTCACCGACGAGTTCGCGGTGGTGTCCTCCGAACCGTACGACGACGATCCGCGGTGGCGGGCGGTGGCGGATCGGCAGTTGGTCACGCTGCGGCCCGGCCTGCTGTCCGTCGTCCCGCTGGATCCGGATTCCCCCGGATGACCGGACTTCGCGAACACTTCAGTCCCGACCCCGAACGAAAGGCGTGTCGACCGATGACCGCACCCACGCTGGATATCCACCTGACCGACGACGACCTCACCGCCGCGCTGCGGTCGGATGCCCGGCGCGGGCTGACCTCGGATCCGAAGTGGTTGCCGCCCAAGTGGTTCTACGACGCGCGGGGCAGCGAACTGTTCGAGGCGATCACCGCGTTGCCCGAGTACTACCCGACTCGCACCGAGCGGGCGCTGCTGGAGCGGGTGGTCGGTGATATCGCCCGCATCTCGCGCGCGGAGGTGCTGGTGGAACTCGGCGCCGGATCCGCCGCCAAGACCCGGCTGCTGCTGCAGGCGCTCGGCGCCGAAGGGGCGCTGAAAACCTATGTCCCGCAGGATGTATCGGTGTCGGCGCTGCGCGGGGCGGCCGACGTCGTCAGTGCGGAGTTCCCGGAGCTCTCGGTGCACGGTGTGGTCAGCGACTTCACCGATACGCTGCGGAACCTGCCGAGCGGTGGCCGCCGGATGATCGCCTTCCTGGGCGGCACCATCGGCAATCTGGTGCCGGCCGAGCGGGCGGAATTCCTCGCCGGAGTGCACGAGGTGCTGGAGCCGGGAGAGCAGTTGCTGCTCGGCGCCGGGCTGGTGATCGATCCGGCGATCCTGGTGCCCGCCTACGACGACGCCGCCGGGGTCACCGCCGAATTCAACCGCAATGTGCTGTACGTGCTCAATTCCCGGCTGCGCGCCGATTTCGATCCGGAGGCCTTCGCGCACGTCGCGGTATGGGACGCGCAGAACGAATGGATCGAGATGCGGCTGGAGGCGACTCGTGATCTGACCGTCACGGTGACCGATCTGGAATTGGTACTGGAATTCGCCCGCGGTGAGCAGATGCGCACCGAGATCTCCGCGAAGTTCCGGGTGGACGGCATGTCCGCGGAGTTGGCCGCCGCGGGATTCACCACCGAGCAGGTGTGGACCGATCCGGATCGGCGGTTCGCGCTGTTCCTGGCCGGGCGACGTTGAACCGGGGTCCGGCGGTGCCGTCGGGCCGGGGTCCGGCGGTGCCGCTCAGTCGTGCATGCCCACCACGGCGGTGAGCCATTCGACCAGCGGGCGCATCGCCTGCCAGGACTTGCGGACCTCGGCGGCGGCGCGGGCGGTCTCCAGCCAATCGGGCGCCCCGAACTCCTTGCCGATCGTGATCGCCTTGCGGCGCAACAGATCGATGCGGGGATGGTCGGCGTCGTAACCCTTCGGCCGCGTCTTCAACTGCTCGCCGCCGAGCGTGTAGCCGGCCTTCACGGCCTTCGCCAGGATCTTCTCCAGCTCGGGTCCGCGCACGTCGTCATCGATGGTGGTGCGCAGCCGCGCCAGCTGAGCGGGGGTGGTCGCGTACACGCCCCCGGCGACGAAAAGCCCGGGCGCACCGATCTGTACGTACCAGCCCACACTCGGCCCGGTGCTGACGAAGGCGCCCTGATGGTTCTTGTAGGGCACCTTGTCCTTGGCGAATCGCACATCACGATAGGGCCGGAAGATCTTTGCGGTGCCGAAATCGGGTTCCAGATCCGCGATCAACGCAGCCATGGGCTCCCGCACGGCAGTGTCGTAGACGTGCTTGTGCGCGGTCCAGAACGACTTCGAGTTGTCCGCTTCCAGGTCCTCGTAGAAATCGAGGCCGGCCAGCGGGAATCCGGTGAAACGGCTCACGGGCGCTCAGTCCCGGGGCTCGTCGACGACCTCCATCGCGGCCAGCTCGGCCGGGCGGTCGTCCTCGGCACGCTCCTCGGCCCGGTGGCGGCGGGCGGTCCACTCCTCGGCGAGTTCGCGGTCGATGCCGAGCCGGCCCTCGTCGTCGTTTTCGTGGTAGCGGATGACCAGATCATCCGGCGGATCTTCGATGTACCGCTCGTAGGCGCGCACCTCGTCGGCCTGATCGTCGTCACCGAGATCATCGTCGAGATTCGGTTCGTCGTCGTCCTCGTCGTTCATGTCGAGCACCTCATCGATCAGGAACTCGTCATCCTCGCGCTGGTCCGTCACCGCCACACACCACCTCTCGGGCGTACCGAGCCGACCTGCAGAAACCGCTGCGAATACGTTTCACGCTACCCCTGCACCGCGCCGGAACGCCAAAATAACGCCCCCGAGACCATACCTTCGCCAGGCCCCGACCGCTCCAGCCGGACCACAAGGGTGCGAGTCTTACGAGCACCGTTCGCGGCCGGCTCGTCGTTCAGCGGCCGATCGCAATGCGACGAAGGAGCAAGCGATCGGCCGCTGAACGACGAGCCTTCGGGGCCGCGAACACGCCGAGCGAAGCGAGGCCAAAGACACAGCTCAAGCGTTCCCGTTGAAGAGGCCCGTTACCGAGCCGTTCTCGAAGACCTCGCGGATCGTGCGGGCCAGCAGCGGCGCGATGGACAGGACCGTCAGGGACGGGAACTTCTTGTCCTCGGTGATCGGCAACGTATTGGTGACGATCACCTCCCGGGCGCCGCAGGCCGACAGCCGCTCGGCGGCCGGGGACGACAGCACGCCGTGGGTGGCGGCGATGACCACGTCACCGGCGCCCGCCTCGCGCAGCACACGGACGGCCTCGGCGATGGTGCCGCCGGTGTCGATCATGTCGTCGATCAGGATGCAGGTGCGGCCGTCGACATCGCCGACCGGGCGATGCGATTTCACCTGGTTCGGCACCAGCGGGTCACGGGTCTTGTGGATGAACGCCACCGGGGCGCCCCCCAGCGAGTCGGCCCACTTCTCGGCCACCTTCACCCGGCCCGCGTCCGGCGAGACGACGGTGATGTTGTCGAGGGTGTAGTGGTTGCGCACGTACTCGGACAGCTGGATCAGCGCGTGCATGTGGTCGACCGGGCCGTCGAAGAAGCCCTGGATCTGGTCGGTGTGCAGGTCGACCGTGATGATCCGGTCGGCGCCGGCGGTCTTCAGCAGATCGGCCACCAGGCGGGCCGAGATCGGCTCCCGGCCGCGGTGCTTCTTGTCCTGGCGCGCGTAGGGATAGAAGGGCAGCACCGCGGTGATGCGCTTGGCCGAACCGCGCTTGAGCGCGTCGATCATGATCAGATGTTCCATCAGCCACTGGTTCAGTGGCGCGGGGAAGCTCTGCAGGACGAAAGCGTCACTGCCGCGGACCGACTCCTCGAAGCGAACGAAGATCTCGCCGTTGGCGAAGTCACGCGCGGTTTGCGGAGTGATGTGAACGTCGAGTTCCTTGGCGACCTGCTCGGACAGCTCCGGGTGAGCGCGACCCGAGAACAGCATCAGGTTCTTCTGGTTATCCGTCGAGAACGCGGTCACTCTGTGTTGCCATCCTTCTGCTCGGTTGCCTGACTCGCCCTGTCGTTCACCGCGAGCGCCTTTGCTGCGGCCATCGCCGCCGCGGTTCCGGGTCGGCTCCGCTGCACCCAGCCCTCGAGGTTGCGCTGTGCCCCGCCCGACACGGCCAGCGCGCCCGGGGGAACATCTTTGCGCAGCACAGTACCCGCCGCCGTATAGGCCCCGTCGCCCACGGTCACCGGAGCCACGAACATGGTGTCGCTGCCCGTACGGACGTGCGAGCCCACGGTCGTGTGATGTTTGCGAACCCCGTCGTAATTGACGAACACGCTGGAAGCGCCGATGTTGCTGTGCTCACCGACCGTGGCGTCGCCGACGTAGGTCAGATGCGGCACCTTGGAATGCGCGCCGATCGTGGCGTTCTTGGTCTCGACGAATGCCCCGAGCTTGCCCGCCTGCCCGAGGACGGTGCCGGGTCGTAGATAGGAGAACGGGCCGACGGTGGCGCCCGGGCCGACGGCCGCGCCCGTGCCGTGGGTGCGCACCACGCTGGCGCCCTCGCCGACGATCACGTCGGTCAGGGTGGAATCGGGTCCGATCTCCGCGTCCTCGCCGATCACCGTGTTGCCCAGCAGTTGGACGCCCGGTCGCAGCACGGCGTCGCGGCCGATGCGGACATCGGCGTCCACCCAGGTGGTGCCCGGATCCATGACGGTAACCCCGGCCCGCATGTGCCGTTCCAGGATGTATCGGTTCAGGGTGCGGGCGGCCTCGGCCATCTGCACCCGGTCGTTCACGCCGGTCACCTTCGCCGCGTCCAGCAGGCGTGCGCCGTGCACCGGATTACCGGCCTCGCGAGCGAGTTTCAGCACATCGGTCAGATACAGCTCGTGCTGGGCGTTGGCGGTGGTCAGGCGGCCGACCATCCTGCGCAGCACGGTCACGTCGAAGACGTACACGCCCGAGTTGACCTCGCCGATGGCGGCCTGTTCCGGGGTGGCGTCGGCGTGCTCGACGATCTCTCGCACCCGGCCCTCGGCATCGCGGACGATCCGGCCGTAACCGTTGGGGTCCTCGGGCGCGAAGGTGAGCACGGTGACCGCCGACCGCTCCTGGTAACTGCGGTGCTCGGTGAGCAGCGCGGACAGCGTGTCGCCGTCCAGCAGCGGCACATCCGCGGAGGTCACGATCAGATCGCCGGCGAAATCCGGGGGTAAGGAGGTGAGGGCGCACTGGACCGCGTGGCCGGTGCCCAGCTGCTGCTCCTGGACCGCCTGGGTGATGTCCCGGCCGAGTTCGGTGGCGACCGCGCGAACGGCGGCGCCGACCTGTTCCCGGTCGTGGCCGACCACGGTGATCAGGTGGGCGGGGTCGATCTCGCTCGCGGCATGCAACGCGTGCGCGAGCATGCTGCGGCCTGCCAGGGAATGCAACACCTTGGGAGTTTTGGACCGCATTCGTGTTCCGGCACCGGCGGCGAGAACGACGACGGCGGTCTGCTGTGGCATGGATCTCCCTCGGCTGCCTGTCATCGTTGCGGGTGGGCTGTGTCGGGTGTTGCTCCGCCGCCAGGACTCGAACCTGGACTAACTGAACCAAAATCAGTGGTGCTGCCATTACACTACGGCGGATCACCGCACCGGCGGACCTCGATCTGCCGGTGCGTCACGGCATGCGGGAATGATCCTCGCACGAAGTTGTCCGTACGTCGAACCGCTGTCGACGTGTCGATGACCCACGGTCCGTTCGGCGCGCCGCCGCGGCTGGTCGCACTCGCCGTGGCCGGGCGGGTGACGGTTCGGTTCCGGAGTCGGCCGGTACTTCCCTGAAACAGGTTTCTGGGGTGCCGGGAGGCCTGCCGGAGATGTCTGGAAGAGTTGTCGGTGCAGTCGGACGATTTCGCGGGAGGCGCAAGCGGTGACTTCGGGCGAGGTGGGCCGGACCCCGCGTCCGCGCATGACGGGAACGCAACGGCGGCAACAACTGATCGAGATCGGCCGGGCGCTGTTCGCCGAGCGGGGATACGACGCCACATCCATCGAGGAGATCGCGCAGCGGGCCCAGGTGTCCAAACCCGTTGTCTACGAACACTTCGGCGGCAAGGAAGGCCTCTACGCGGTGGTCGTCGACCGCGAGATGTCCACGCTGCTCAACATGATCACCTCCTCGCTCACCCGCAATCGTTCCCGGGTGCGCCTGGAGCAGGTGGCACTGGCGTTGCTGACCTATATCGAGGAACGCTCCGACGGATTCCGTATTCTCATGCGCGATCAGCCGACTTCCGCTGCGGACGGGACCTATTCGAGTCTGCTGAACGAAGCGGTGAATCAGGTCGCCCACATCCTGGCCGGCGACTTCGATCGCCGCGACTTCGACACCGGACTCGCGACGCTGTACGCACAGGCACTGGTCGGCATGGTCGCCACGGCGGCCGCATGGTGGCTGGACGAGCGGCAGCCGCCGAAAGAAGTGGTCGCGGCGCACCTGGTGAATCTGTGCTGGAACGGTCTGACGCACCTCGAGGCGGACCCCCAGCTCGCCTCCGAATGGCCCAGCGGCACAACGCACTGAGCCGCCTCCGGCGCGCTGAGCGAGAGGGCGTGTCGAGCGGCGGTGGAGGGTGTTAGGGGGGTGGAACTGGACAGTTAACCCATAATTAGCGATAAAGGCTGGTCCGAATGCTCGATTCCGTTGGTGCAGCCCGGTCGGGTGGTACGGTTCACCCATCCTTCGAGTGCTGTTCGAGCTGTGATGTCGGTCTACTTCGGGATGTCGGTCTACTTCAGGATGGCTGGTTGTGATGACAGGCGGATCTGATGGCTAGGCAAGCGCGTGCGGAGATCACTCGCGATTCCGTCCTCGCGGGTGCGGCCGATGTCTTTCTGCGACTGGGTTATGCGAACGCGAGTCTCAGCGAGATCATCGCGCAGTCGAATGTGACCAAGGGCGCCTTGTACTTTCACTTCGGCTCCAAGGAGGAGCTGGCGCGCGCGGTGGTCGACCAGGGCAACGAGCGGCTGATCAGCGCCTGCCAGGGTTTCTTCGATCCGCGGGTGCCGGCGCTCGAGGCCTGCATCGGAATCACCTATGTCGTAGCCGATCTCACCATGAACGATCCGATGGTCGGCGCGATGCTGAAATTGACGCACCAGATCGGCGACTACCGGGGCGCGCAGGGGGAGAACATCGCGAAGACCTGGGGCGAGACGCATCGGGTCCTGGCGGAGCGAGCGATTCAGCAGGGCGACCTCAAATCCGACCTGGACCCGGAGACCATCGGGTTGATCCTCCAGGAGATGACCGCCGGCGTGCACATCACCGCCGTCGGCACCGAGTCGATCGACCAGATGGCGGTGCGGATGGAACGGGTCTGGTACTTCCTGCTGCCGTCGATCGTCCCGGACGAGAAGGTCGCCTACTTCCGCGAGTTCGCGGCGAGAAGACTCCGCCGCTACGTGCCGTGATTTTGCTGTGTCTTTGGCCTCCGCTTCGCTCCGGCGTGTTCGCGGCCCTGAAGGCTCGTCGTTCAGCGACCGATCGCTTGCTCCTTCGTCGCATTGCGATCGGCCGCTGAACGACGAGCCGGCCGCGAACGGTGCTCGTAAGACTCGCACCCTTGTGGTTTCCTCCGCGCTCTGCTTGCGGCTGCCGGTTCGGCCGAGGCTTGATCGCGCGTACGCGCGTGTATGGATACGAGGCGGCCGACGGGATACCGGGTCATTCTTGGTCGGTTGCTCGGGCCGCTGAGTTCAGAGATTCGGCAGGCGGGATTGCTGAGGTCCGGGCGACCGGCGCGGGGTGTTTGTCGGGAGTGGTCGGCTGGATCAGTGTGGTTCCGGTGGCGGTCGGCCCGGCGCGGTGTCGAGGGTGTCCGGGGTGCGCATTACAGTGGATGGGCCGTCCTTATCGCTCGTCGCGTCCAGGAGTCTGCTGATGCCCACCCCTCGTCCACCGTTGGCGGGACTGGCTGTGGTGGCCGGTGCCGATAGCTCGTTGCAGCAGGTCAGGGAGCTGATCGGGCGGTCTTTTGTGCAGTTGGTGGCGCCTTCGGCGATCCGGCCGTTCGTGGCCACTGCCATTGCGGGGGTGTCGGCCGGCGGGGACAGTGCGCAGCGGTCTGTGGTGGTGGTCACCGCCACGGGGCGGGAGGCCGACGATCTGACCGTCGAGTTGTCGGAGATCCTCGGGGACGGGGTGGCGTTGTTCCCCTCCTGGGAGACGCTGCCGCACGAGCGGCTGTCGCCGGGGGCCGACACGGTGGGGCGGCGGATGGAGGTGTTGCGGCGGCTCGCGCATCCGGAGGATCCGGTGTTCCGGGAGCCGTTGCGGGTGGTGGTGACCACCGTGCGGTCGCTGATGCAGCCGATGGCCGCCGGGCTCGGCGATATCGAGCCGATCGTGCTGCGGCGCGGGGCCGAATTCGACTTCGACGAATTGATCGAGCGGCTGGTCGAATTCGCGTACGAGCGGGTCGACATGGTCGGTAAGCGCGGCGAATTCGCCGTGCGGGGCGGCATTCTCGATCTGTTCCCGCCCACCGCGGATCATCCGGTGCGCGTGGAGTTCCTGGGGGACGAGGTCGGTGAGCTGCGGGTGTTCTCGGTGGCCGATCAGCGGTCGCTGATCGAGGTGCCCGTGGAAGGCGTTGTCGCGCAACCCTGCCGGGAGTTGCTGCTGACCGCCGAGCTGCGGGAGCGGGCCGCGGCGGTGGCCGCCGACAATCCGGCGGACGCCGCGCTGGTCGAGATGCTGGAGAAGCTGGCGCAGGGCATTCCGGTCGAGGGCATGGAGGCGTTGCTGCCGGTGCTGCGGCCGGGGCGGCTGCCACTGCTGACCGATGTGCTGCCGGCGGAAACCCATGTGCTGCTGTGCGATCCGGAGAAGGTCCGGACCCGTGCCGCGGATCTGGTACGGACCGGCCAGGAGTTCCTGGAGGCGTCGTGGACGGCGGCCTCGTTCGGCGCCGCCGCGCCGCTGGGCGCGCACGGGCTGGATCTGGCGGCCTCCGCGTATCAGGGGCTGGACGTGGTGCGCGCCGATGCCGAGGCGCGGGGGCTGCCGTGGTGGACGCTGAGCCCGCTGGCCTCCGACGATCCGGCCGAGGTGGTGCTGCCGGTGCTGGCCGCGCCCGCCGCCCGCGGCTCGCAGGAGCTGGTGGCGACCGTGTTCGCCTCGTTGCGGGCGCATGTGGCCGCGGACGCGCCGGGGGGCGGCGGGCGCGCGGTCATCGTGGTGGCCGGGCACGGCACGGCGCAGCGCATCCTGGAGCGGCTCGGTGACGCCGAGGTGCCCGCCGCGCCGCTGGCGCCGGGCGCGGAACCCGAGCCCGGGCGGGTCGGGGTGCTGTGCGGGTCGCTGCACGACGGCATCGTCTTCGACGGCGCGCGGCTGGTCGTCATCGCCGAATCCGATCTCACCGGCAACCGGGTCACCGCGCCGGCCGAGGGGAAGAAGCTGCCGGCCCGCCGCCGCAACCAGGTCGATCCGCTGGCGCTGGCCGCGGGCGACATGGTCGTGCACGATCAGCACGGCATCGGCCGATTCGTCGAGATGATCGAGCGGACCGTCGGCGGTGCGCGGCGGGAGTACCTGGTCATCGAGTACGCGCCGGGCAAGCGCGGGCAGCCGGGCGACCGGTTGTTCGTGCCGATGGATTCCCTGGATCAGTTGTCCCGCTACGTCGGTGGCGAGATGCCCAGCCTGTCCAAACTCGGCGGCTCCGACTGGGCGAATACGAAACGCAAGGCGCGCAAGGCGGTTCGCGAGATCGCGACCGAGCTGGTGCAGTTGTACGCGGCCCGTCAGGCCGCGCCGGGACACGCGTTCGGGCCGGACACCCCCTGGCAGCGCGAGATGGAGGACGCGTTCGCGTTCACCGAGACCGTCGATCAGCTCACCGCGATCGCCGAGGTGAAATCCGATATGGAACGGGCCGTCCCGATGGACCGTGTGATCTGCGGCGACGTCGGTTACGGCAAGACCGAGATCGCGGTGCGGGCGGCGTTCAAGGCGGTGCAGGACGGTAAGCAGGTCGCGGTGCTGGTACCCACCACCCTGCTGGCCCAGCAGCATCTGCAGACCTTCACCGAGCGGACCGCGGGCTTCCCGGTCGTGGTGAAGGGGCTGTCCCGCTTCACCGATCCGGGCGATTCGCGTGCGGTACTCGACGGCATGACCACCGGCGAGGTCGACATCGTCGTCGGCACCCACCGCCTGTTGCAGACCGGGATCCGATGGAAGGATCTGGGCCTGGTGATCATCGACGAGGAGCAGCGCTTCGGTGTCGAGCACAAGGAGCACATCAAGGCGCTGCGCACCCATGTCGACGTGCTCACCATGTCGGCCACCCCGATCCCGCGCACCCTGGAGATGAGCCTGGCCGGCATCCGGGAGATGTCGACCATCCTCACCCCGCCGGAGGAGCGGCATCCGGTGCTGACCTACGTCGGCGGCTACAACGAGAAACAGGTCGCCGCCGCGGTCCGCCGCGAGTTGCTGCGCGACGGCCAGGTGTTCTACGTGCACAACCGGGTGAACTCGATCGACAAGGCCGCCAAGGGGATTCGCGATCTGGTGCCGGAGGCGCGGGTGGCGGTCGCGCACGGCCAGATGAACGAGGACACGCTGGAGAAGACCGTTCAGGGCTTCTGGGAGCGGGAGTACGACGTGCTGGTCTGCACTACCATCATCGAAACCGGTCTGGACATCTCGAATGCCAACACCCTGATCGTGGAACGTGCCGACGCCCTTGGTCTTTCGCAGCTGCACCAGTTGCGCGGCCGGGTCGGACGCAGCCGGGAGCGGGGGTACGCGTACTTCCTGTACCCGCCGGAGAAGCCGCTCACCGAGACCGCCTACGACCGGCTCGCCACCATCTCGCAGAACTCGGATCTGGGTGCGGGCATGGCCGTCGCGATGAAGGACCTCGAGATCCGCGGCGCCGGCAACGTGCTCGGCGCGGAACAGTCCGGGCACGTCGCCGGGGTCGGTTTCGACCTGTACGTGCGGCTGGTCGGCGAGGCGGTGGAGGCGTACCGCGCCGCCGCCGACGGCCGCCCGATCACCACCGACGAGGAGGTGAAGGAGGTGCGCATCGACCTGCCGGTGGACGCGCACATCCCGCCGGACTACATCGCCAGCGACCGGCTGCGGCTGGAGGCGTACCGCAAACTCGCTGCGGCGGTGGATGATTCGGCACTGGCTGCGGTGGTGGAGGAGCTCGTCGACCGGTACGGGCCGCTGCCCGTCGAGGTCGGCCGGTTGGTCTCGGTGGCCCGCCTGCGCCTGCTGTGCCGCGAGTACGGTATCGCCGAGGCCGGCGTCACCGGCACCACTCTGAAGATCTCGCCGTTGCAGCTGCCCGATTCGAAACAGTTGCGGCTCAAGCGAATCTACCCGTCGGCGACCTACCGCCCGACCACCGGCGTCGTGCAGGTGCCGTTGCCGCGGGTGGAGGACAGCGTCGGCGCCGCCCGCGTCCGCGACGTACAGGTGCTCCAGTTCGTCGCCGATCTGCTGCTGGCGCTGGACGGAAAGGCCCAGGGCTCGGTCGATCTCGCCGTCGCGACCGACGTGCCGGCCGCGCGATGACGGAGGTCGGCCGCCACCACGCCGGACCCGGTCTCCGTGGCGCCGAATCCGATCCGGGTGGCGCCGGATCGGGCGGCTACGTATCCGGGACGAATCCCGGTGCGGCCGCGCGGGATGCCGCTGCCCCGGGTGTCGGCGCAGCCGGCGTACCGGACGACGGTGCGCCGGCCGTACCGGACAGCGGAGC
Organism: Nocardia aurantia; assembly: GCF_009604425.1. Taxonomy (GTDB): domain Bacteria; phylum Actinomycetota; class Actinomycetes; order Mycobacteriales; family Mycobacteriaceae; genus Nocardia; species Nocardia aurantia. The sequence goes on from NZ_WEGI01000001.1 coordinate 810,668, forward strand.
GGCCGCGACCGAAGCGAGTCTTGCCGTGCCGGAATCGAAATTCGGTGCCGGTGGCGCTCCCGGCGCGGATTCCGGTATGTACGATCGGGCGTCCCCGGACCGGCCCGGACCGGGTGCGGGTCCCCGGTGCCGCGCGCCGGGTGATCCGGCACCGCCGGCGCCGAGCCCGGTGCCGCTGCCGATGCCGGCGGCCGAGGATTACCGGGTCGCGATGGATTCGGCGTCGATGGCCCGCAGCCTCGCCGAGGCGGTCGACGTGATGGACCGGCTGTGGCAGTTCGGCGGCTGGGAGGTCACCCAGACCCACGACTCGTTGCGGCCGTATCTGCTCGAGGAGACCTACGAACTGCTCGACGCCATCCAGGCGGGCGATGCCGACGCCATCCGCGAGGAACTCGGCGACCTGTTGTTGCAGGTGCTGTTCCACTCCCGGATCGCCGAGGCCGCAGGCGAATTCACCGTCGACGACGTGGCCGCGACCCTGGTGGCCAAGCTGGTGCACCGCAGCCCGCACCTGGACGGCGCGCCGGCCGACCCGGACGCCGACGTCGAGGCGAAGATCGCCGCGCAGGAACGCGCCTGGGAGGAGCGCAAATCCGCCGAGAAGGCCCGTCGCTCCTGCCTGGACGGCATCGCGATGGCCCAGCCGGCCCTCGCCCTCGCGGAGAAGATCGGTTCCCGTGCCACCGCCGCCGGGCTGCCCGAGGATCTGATCCCCGAGGATTTACGCCTGATCAGGCTCGGCGGGCCGGGTAGCGCGGAGGAACGACTGCGCAAGGCCACGCTGGATTTCGCCGCGCGGATCCGCGGCGCGGAAGATGCCGCCGAGGTCGCCCGGGGTGCGCGTGCGCCGCTCGCCGCGGCCGACTGGCATGCCCACTGGCCGCGCTGAGCCGCGTCCCGATAGCTAGCCGTTGTTCAGCGCGTCCACGACCGCCGCGTGCGAGCTCGCCCACGCACTCATCACCGCCGGGTCGCCCGACCAGTGCTCGCCGGGCGGCACCAGCGCGTTCCACGGTGTTCGCTTCGTACCGGTCGCCCACAGATCGGTGTTGGTTGCGGCGGAGATGGATCGTCTGGCATCTCGCAGCAGCTGTGGATCTTGCGGGTTCGCGACGTATTTGTTGACGGAATCCAGGATTTCCTCCGCATGCCGAGTACCGATCGCGTCCATCATGCGGGTGGCGTTCACCTGAGAGATCCCGTTCAGCACGGCATCATCCGCGGCGGAGACCGTACCGCCGCTGGCGACCTTCTGGAGGAAGCTGATTTTGGTTTCGGTGGGGTTGGCGAAGTAATCGTTGACCCATGTGCTCTGCGGCCCGTGCGAATTGCCGTGGTCGAGTGTGACACCGCCGCGATATGTCCGATGGAAACGGAAGGCGGTGGCCTGCAATGTGGCGATCGCCGCTGCGGCGTCCGGTGCTTCGCCCACGCCGGCGACCATGTCCAGCGCGGTGGCGTTGACGCGGTGCACCGCGGACACCACATGTCCGAGATTCTTGTTGGACAGCGTCCAGCCGTTGGCATCGGATTCGACGATCTGCCAAGCGCGAACCGCCCGGTGGATGGTCTCGTCGCCGTAGTGTGCCTTGAGCAGTGCCGCCCGGGCATCCGCTGACTTGCCGCCGACGTCCATCAGACCCTGCAGCGACACGGCCGCGCCGAGCAACGACCTCTGGCTGGCGCCACCCGCGAGAATCGAGCTGCCGCCGCGCCCCTCGACCGCGGCGAGGGCGGCCTTCCAGTACAGCGGGCGATGCATGTACGACTGCGCATAGTCGCCGTCGGGCCCGCCGACTCCGTCGGCGCCCCAGAATCCCCACTGCCCGACCTGGGAGCGCTTCTCCATCCGCGCGTTCGGCCGCAGCGGATTACGGGTCCGGCCCCACAGGAATTCGGTGATGGGTGAATTGCCGATGGTGGAGGCGGCGGCGAAGATCGGCAGCATGCCCGCGCCGAGCGAATGGTTCGCTCCCATCGTCCCCATGCCGATCGCTCGTGCGCTTCCGCTGCCGCCGCCCGAGCCACCCTTGGTGCCGGCGCTCTGCACCGCCAGCGCGAACCGATTGGCGATCCATTCGTTACCGCTGTGCAGACTTCGATTGAGTCGTTTCAATTGGAAGATCGCGATGATCTCCAGGACAGCGCCGATGACGAACACCACCATCACCTGATCCCCGGCGGCGTCGAACAGGTCGCGCAGGATCAGCACATAGACGCCGAGGAAGATCGTGAACGCCGTCATCCGGGCGGCGGCCACGAAGCCGTCGACGATGTTGCGGATGAGGAAGGTCTGGGTCGGGCCGTACACGAAACCGCCTGCGGCGAAACCGAATATCGACATCAGGCCGTGGTAGATGGTGTCCAGTGCCGCCCAGATCACCTTGATCGCCAGCGTCGCGCCGAACAGCAACAGAATCGTTCCGGACAGCAGGAGCAGCACCCCGGTCGCGATCTGCTCGAAACCCGGATTGTTCATGGTTTCGGCGGCAGCGGTGTCCCCGCAACCGCCGATGCCCTTCTTCACCTGGTTCTCGTTGCCGGCCGCCACGCCGGCCGACCACATGGCGCGGCACCCGGCCTCGGTGTCGATCACATGGCCGAAGTTCCACACCTGCAGCGGCCGCCGGGCGAAATTGTCGGTGAGGGTGGCCTGCATGGTCGCGACCATGTTCGTCGGATCGACAGTGGCGTTGCCGTTCAGGCCGGCGGCCACCTCGATGCCGAGGTCACGGCCCTGGGCCACCAGGCCGTTCGAGGACAGCACGTCGGCGAGCGGCTCGGACAGGAACAGCGGCCCGAGGACGCCGACCATCACCATCGTCGCGGCCTGGATGGTGGCCTTGGCGACGTAGCCGCGGATGACGAACCAGGCCACGAAGAACGCCCCGATCGTGGCGGCGGTGATCAGCATCGCGGGCGTGGTTATCTGCCCGGTCAGGCTGTGACCGACCGCGAGCAGGGCCTTGGATATCAGGTTCAGCCACGCGAAACTCAGCGCGTAACCGATCAGCCAGATCGCGGTGATCACGATGATCTTCCAGCCCGCGAACTCCAGGCCCAGCACGATCGACAATGCCGTGTTGCCGGGGTGCAGAATGCTGCCGTGATCGGTGGCGAAGAGATAATTCGAGGCCTGTACGCCGGAGGAATCGGCGACATGGGTCCAGGAGAGCGCGCTGCCGACCGAGGAACCCGCGGTCCGCTCGCCGGTGTCGGCGGCCGCGGCCGTCCCCAGCAAACCTGGAAATACGAATAACACGAAGAGCCCGGCCGACAGTCCGGCCGTCCACCGCCGTCGCCGCGTCGCCAGTACCCAGGCGCGTGCGCGCCGAAGCATTCCGGGCAATCGCAGGCATGCCGGATCCCACGGACCCGATTTCCTGTTGTTCACCGCTGCAACCTGATTCGTTTCCGCCCGTACCGAACCAGGACATGACACCGGCAAGTACGCGCTCGAAGCGGGTATTCCTCAGGGCTGCTCAACAGTCCCCGGAATGACGCTTCAACGCTACTGGCGCGGCATGAACGAGCGGGCTCCGGTCAGTGAACTCCACACTGCGAAAATTACGGAACCAGTTGGTATTTCGCTCCCGAAGAGCCCGCCCGTGTTCATCTCCGGTTCGCTGTCGGGCGTGGTATGGGCGCACCCGGGCCGGGAACGGTACCTAGCCCTCGGCCAGGTACCTTTCCACGCTCTCCACCTTGCTGACCAGGCCGCCGGTAACACCCGGGCGAATGTCGGCCTTGATCACCAGGCTGCAGCGGGGCGCGACGGCCATGACGGCGTCGGTGGCCTGTTTGATGACCGCCATCACCTCGTCCCATTCACCCTCGACGGAGGTGAACATGGCGTTGGTCTCGTTGGGCAGGCCGCTGGCCCGGACGACGCGGACCGCCGCGGCGACGGCCCGTCCGACATCCTCGCCCGCGCCGAGCGGGGTCACGGAGAACGCTGCGATCATTCGGTCAATCATCCTCGCCGGCGAGGCGGTGCAGGGTGTCGACCCGCGCTTGCAGATAGCGCAATTCCGATTCGTCGAGAACGGCCCGCCGGATCCCGCCGGTGACCTGGAAGGCGGACTGCCGGTGATCGTCGATGACGTCCACATCGATCGCGACGGCCACGTAGTCCTCGGCGCCGGGCATCGGGTCGGCGACCACATGGGCAAGGCCGCGGGCGCACAACGCCACATCGCCGTCCGCGAGCAGCAGCAGCGCGACGTCCGGGCGCTTGCGCAACCGGGCCAACGATCCGCGATCGTATTTGAGGCTCAACAGGATTCGCCGATCCCCGGCGCGCACCGGCCAGGAGACGGGGATCGCGTGCGGTCCGGGATCGGTGGTGATCAGCACTCCGATCGTGTCCAGCGGCCAGTGCGGTAGGGCATCCAGCTCGGGGTGCGCTGTCGAGGGCTGTTGACGTTCCTGGGCTCGGGCTACCATGCGTCACCTCACGGTCGGCTCACGCGGCGGGCTGGGCCACGCGTAAGTGCAGTGTAAGCCGTTGTGTCACATGCCCGCTCGAGGTAGGGGGTGCGAGATCGAGAATCGCCGATGAATCCGGTGTGCACGAAAGTGGCCGACATAGTATCAGCGTTGGTGAGCCTAACCTCGGTCGAGGGCGCCGACCGGGCGTCGCCGGAGGTTCGGCGCGGTTCCGTTACCGTCGTGAAAAAGAGGTGTGACCTGCGCTGGCTCGGGTTGACTAATGGGCACCCCCGGTTGCATCATTCGTAACAGTTCCCCGACCGCTCGTGGTCGGGCAGGTTACCGGCCGATGGCCGTCCGGTGAAGCGAGTCGTCCATACCGTTCGTGTGCGTGTCCGCGCCGAGGTGCAGGTGGTACGGCCGCACAGCAGCAGGATCCGTCGACGCATACGCGCGTCCGGCCGTGAGTGAGGTGAGAACTGATGGAGCTCCGATTCGATCGGCGACCGTCCGGCATGCAGCCGCTCGGCGAGCAGCGATTGTGGGCGGCGTTTCCGAACAGTCACCCCGCGCGGCCGATCCGGTCGCGCTGACCCGGTGTTTTCCAGCCCTCCGCCGTCTCGGCGGCGGGTATTCGCCCGCGTATGCAGGAGAGATGGTGATGATGGATTTCGATGCGATGAGCGCGATCGGCCCGGCGGCCACGACCACGGCTACGGCCACGGCGGCGGTGCTCGACGACCTGCGCTGGCTGCGGACCGAGCTGACCGCGGCGGAAGTGCCCTTCCTGCTGGTGCGGGACGCCGACGCGCGGCCGGTGCTGGCGGTCGACGCCGCGCAGCGGCCGGCGCTGCGCCGGGTGCTGGGTGCGGCGATCACTTCCGGATTCAGCTGTAACGAACTGCGTCACAACGTTTTCCGGCTGGGGCGAGATCTCGACCCGGCCCACCACGTGGAACTCGAGCTCTGGCGGTACCACGGCGACACGGTCGAGTGTCCGCGCCCGAATGCGTTGACCCGCAGCGTCTTCGACCTCGCCGACGTCGAGTACACGACCGTGCTGGCGTTCGACGCGGGCTGGCCGACCCTGGCCGGCATGTTCGATCCGCACCCGGCCGATGTCGGGTTCGACATCGACATCGTCTACTCGTGGGTGGACGGCTCCGATCCCGAATTCCGTGCTCGCCGTGCGGGAATGATGGCCCAGGTGGTGGTCGGCGAGGGCGACGCCGCCGACGCCCGCATCCGCCAGATCGACGAGTTGAAGTACGCGCTGCGTTCGGTGCACAAGAACGCGCCGTGGATCCGGCGCATCTTCATCGCCACCGACTCGCGGGTGCCGCACTGGCTGGCCGACGACCCGAAGGTCACCATTGTCCGTGCGGTGGACCACTTCTCGGACGTGAGTGTCCTGCCGGTCTTCAACTCGCACGCCGTCGAATGCCAGCTGCAGCACATCGAGGGATTGTCGGAGCACTTCCTGTACTCCAACGACGACATGTTCTTCGCCCGGCCCGTGCGGCCGTCGATGTTCTTCACCCCGGCCGGCATCAGCCGGTTCGTCGAGGCGGGCACCCGCATCGGCCCCGGCCCGAACAACGAGCGGCGCAGCGGTTTCGAGAACGCGGCGCGGGTGAACCGGGAGCTGCTGGCGCGGCGGTTCGGACATGTCATCACCCGGCATCTGGAACACACGCCGGTGCCGTTGCGGCGCAGCGTGCTGCTCGAGATGGAGCGGGAATTCCCGGCGGAGTTCGCCCGTACCCGGGCGAGCCGGTTCCGGTCCGCCACCGACATCTCGGTCACGAATTCGCTGTACCACTACTACGCCGCTTTCACCGGCCGCGCGGTACCGCAGGAGGCCGCGAAGATGCGCTATGTCGACACCACCTGCCACGCCGGACTGGCTGTGCTCGACAACCTCGCCCGGCGCCGCAATGTCGACTTCTTCTGCCTCAACGACGGCAGCTTCCCCGAGGTCGCGGAGGCCGAACGAGTGCGGGTCGTCTCCGAATTCCTGGAGGGCTACTTCCCCGAGCCGGCGCCGTGGGAGCACGGCGCCGACCGGCGGCAGCTGGCCGTGGAACCGGGCGCCGCGTGAGACCGGCCCGCTAGGCGACGGTCTCGCCGTCCGCCTCCCGGGCGCCGGTACGCCGCTGCACCACATGCGGGATGCCGGACGCCGGCGGGATCACGATGCCCGCTTCGGCGAGCCGCTCGGTCGTCTGGGCCGCGGTGGCCGGACGGCCGACGGTAGGGCCCTCGTCGATCGGCACCACCGAATGCATCACGGTATCCGGATAGATGTGCACGTAGTTGAAGCCCTGGGCGCCGTCGCGGCCACGCTGTCCGCCGACCTCGACCGCCAGATCCTGGGTGTAGCAGGCCGACGAGGCCACCGACACCGGGATCCCGGCGAAGGTCCCCGTGGTGGAGAAGTGCAGATGCCCGGACAGGATGCTGCGCACATCGGTGCCGTCCAGCACGTCCGCCAGCGCGCGCTGGTCGCGCAGCTCGACCGTGACCGCCAGATCCTGGATGTACGGGATCGGCGGGTGGTGCATGGCCAGGATCGTCCCGAACGGCGCCGGTTCGTCCAGGACCGAACGCAGCCAGGCCAGCTGCGCGGCGGAGATCTCGCCGTGGTGCTCGCCCGGGATGGTGGTGTCCAGGGTGACGATCCGCAGCCCGTCGAACTGGTACACCCGGTCCAGGGGTTCGGCCGAGCGTTCCTCGTCGAGCAGGTGTTCGCGGAAGGTGGCGCGATCGTCGTGGTTGCCGTTCAACCACACCACCGGCGCGTCCACCGCCGTCGCGAACGGTTCCACCAGCGCGCGCAGCTTGTCGTACGCGCGGGCCTCGCCACGGTCGGTGAGGTCGCCGGTGAAGACGATCGCGGTCGGGGTGATACGGCTGGCGAGGGCCCGCTCCAGCAGCCGGCGCAGCCGCCGCTCGGAGTCGACCGCGCCGTACAGTTCGCCGTCGCCGGCGATGAAGTGGGTATCGCTGAAGTGGAACAACACGTGATCCGGTTGCGGATACTCCGCGACTCTGGTGATGTGCACCGGACTCCTCCCGGGGCGGGCGTACGTCGTGACGTCGAGCTCCGGGCCAGAATAGCGAAGCCGTCCTGCTCGGTATGCCGACGGCCGGTGACGAGCCGCTTACCGGCCGATGAGAGTTTCGTGCCGGTCGGCGATCACGTCCCCGCGCTCGAACTACCGGCCAGCACCCGCGGTGTCGCCTGCTCCCGGTGCCGGAGCAGGGCGAAGTAGCGGCGCAGCATCAGCGTGGCCGTCGCCGCCAGGCCGGCGGTGAGCCCCCACCAGACACCCGCGGCGCCCAGCCCGGCCGGGCGGGCGAGCAACAGTGCTGTGGGCAAGCCCACAGCCCAATATCCGACCAGCGACAACCGGAACCCGGCCCGTGTGTCCTGCACCCCGCGCAACAGGCCGTTGCCGATGTTCTGGGCGGCGTCGAAGAATTGCAGCACGATCGCGATCAGCAGCAGCCCGTGCGCGAGTGCCACGGTCTCGTGATCGTCACCGGCGAGGAACGGGCGCAACACCACATCGGGCAGCGTCGCGTAGACCACCCCGACCAGCGCCGCCACCACCGCGGTCTGCCGCAGCGCCAGCCAGGCCAGCCCGTGCGCGCGCCGGTACTCCGCGCGGGCCACGGCCCGGCTGACCAGGATCGAGACACCGTGCGACAACCCGATCGCGACCTGGAAGACGATGTACACGAGCTGGTAGACCACGTTGTGCGCGGCCAGCGCCGCCGGTCCGAGCGAGCCCATCACCAGCGCCAGCACCGAGAACATGCCCGCCTCGGAGCCGTAGGTCATCGCGATCGGCAGGCCCAGCCGGACCTCGGCCCCGACGGTGGCGATGCGCACGGGCCACATCCGCAGCGGCAACGTGGCGCTGAGAATCGGATCGCGGCGGACCATCACCCAGAACACCAGGCAGGTGATCAGGAAGACCAGTGAGCTCGCGACGCCGATGCCGGTCAGGCCGAGCTCGGGGAGGCCACCCCAGCCGTGCATGAGGCCGAGGGCGAGCGCGGCGTTCAGCGCGACCGACCCCAGCGTCACCAGCAGCAGCGCCTGCGGTCGTTGCATGCCGACGGTGTACTGCCGGATCACCTGGAACCACAGGCACGGCAGCAGGCCGGGCGCCAGCGCGACCAGCATCGGCCGGGCCTCGGCCAGTACCGCCGCGTCCTGGCCGAGCCACGGCAACGACCAGCCCAGTCCGACCAGGATCAGCGCGCCGAGCACGCCCGCGGCGGTGGCGATCAGGAATCCGGCACGCACCACGTCCCGGATCTCGCCGGCGGCGTCCGGGCCCGGATCGTCCGGATGTTCGCCGGACCGCAGTTCCGCCCGGCTGGCGGCGGTCGCGACCTGATTACCGGTGGCGGTGACGAGACCGACGCACATCGTCCGGATCTGGTTGAACAGCGTCAGTGCCAGACCGCCCGCGGCGACCTGGGTGATGCCGAGCGAGCCCATCAGCGCGATGTTCGTCGTCGACACCGCCACCTGCGCCAGCTGGGTCAGCGCGATCGGAGTGGCCAGCGCCGTGAGGCGCCGGCCGTCCGGCCGCTCGTCCGGGTCGGCGGTCATCGGGCCGTCCCCCCGGCCGCGGATCGAGTTCACAGCGCGCCCACCAGGTTTCGGGTGGCGGGTGCGAAACGATCCAGCAGCGCGCTCACCTCGCGTTCGGTGGTCTCGTCCAGCAGGTCCCGGTCGTTCATCCAGTCGTCGTCGAAGACGGTGTCGAGGTATTTCTCGCCGCCGTCGCAGACGATGGTGACGACCGTGGAGCCGGGCGGGAAGTCCGCCAGCCGGGTGAGCGCGGCGTACACCGAACCACCGGCGGACCCGCCGATCAGCAGGCCGAGTTTCCGCGCCACCGCGCGTGCCGTGGCGAAGGCCGCCACGTCGGTCACCGTCAGCCCCTCGTCGAGCAGGCTGTAGTCGACGGCGGTGCCGACCGTCGCGCCGGGCGGTGTGCCGGTGCCCGACTGCCAGTACGGCCCGCCCGGGCCGCCGAACGCGATCGAGCCGACCGGCTCGACGCCGATCACCCGCGGCCGGCCCCCCCTCTCCCGCAGCCGCCGGGCCGTCCCGAACAGCGAACCGCCGGTGCCGACCGCGGACAACAGGATGTCCACCCGGTCGAGATCCTTCAGCAACTCCTCGGCGACCGCGTAGTAGCCGAGCGCGTTGGCATCGTTGTTGTGCTGTTCGGTGAAGTAGCCGTCGGCGTCGGCCGTGGCCATCTCCGCGGCCAGATCCTCGCGGGCCGACGTGGCCAGCGCATCGTCGCCGTCGTCGGCGACGTAGACGAGTTCGGTGCCCATCGCTCGCATCGCGCGCAGTTTGTCCTTGCAGGCGTGGTGGTCGACCACCGCGGTGAACCGATAGCCGCGCTCGGCGGCGACGACCGCCAGTCCCAGTCCGGTGTTGCCGGACGTCGACTCGATGATATGCCCGCCAACCCCGAGCAAACCACGGCGCTCGGCATCGAGCACCATCTCTCGGGCCATCCGGATCTTGGCCGTCCCGGTCGGGTTGAACTGTTCGAGCTTGAGCAACAGCCGGGTTCCGGTGTCGGTCGTCGCGAGCTCGAACAGGGGGGTCTCGCCGATCAGGTCCGTCACGCGTGTGACGAGCGGCATTGCGGGTCTCCTCGGTTTTCGGATCGTGAATGCGGAAGGTGCGGGAGAAATACCCCCGGGCCGGTGTGTCACCCGGCGTCGAGCGTCCAGCGGAGCCGGCCGTCCGGTGCGTCGTGCAGCACCACCTTGGGCGGGATCGGTAACTCGTGGAACGCGGACTCGTTCGAATCCATCTGGTAACCAGCGGTATTCGGGTACACCAGCAGATCGCCGGGTACCGCGGGCCGCGGCAGCGGGATACGCCGCCAGCTGAGCATGTCGGATTCCAGGCAGGTCGCCGCACCGACAACGGTCCCGGTCACCGGGCCCGGCCGGCTGGGCCAGGGCACCGGATCGGGCAGGTACTCACTGGCGAACCACTGCTCCGACAGGCTCAGGCTGGTGCCGTCGACGGTGAGCAGCTGATACGAGATGTCTTGCGCAATGCGCGTCTTCGCGCCCTGCACCCGGAACACGGTGCTGCCCACGCGATCCAGCAGCGCCCGTCCCGGTTCGATCGCCGGGCGGATGTTGTTGTCCCGCAGCTGTTTCGCCAGACCGCCGTGCGTCAGGACGGCGGCGAGCATCAGCGCTCCGGGCGTGGGGCAGTGATACGGGTAGTAGGAATCGAATCGTTTGCCGCCGTGGAACCAGTGCGGTCCTCCGTCGGCGGTGAACCGGACCCAGGCGTCGGCGGGCACGTAGTCGACCCCGAAACCACCGCCGAGCGAGATGGTCGATGCCGGATGCCCGTAATCGCGGGCCCGCAGACAGCGCTCGATCAGGCTCGCCGCCAACTCGGATCGGGGCACCGGCTCGTAGCCGGACAGATGAAAACTGAACCCCTCCAACCGGATCGGGACGAGTTGGGTCCCGGCGACCGCGTGATCCAGCTCCGCATCGGTCATCCCGAACCGGCTGTCCGATCCCGGTGGCCGGACCCGCAGCAGCACCCGCGCCGCGATTCCGCCGGTCACCAGCCGGTTCAGTTCGTCGGGTTCGTCGACCGCGATCAGCGCGCCGTGCCGGGCCGCCAGCCACAGCAACCGGTCGGACTTCGCGGGACCGGTCACCATCAGGTCTTCGCCCCGGATGCCCTGCGCCAAAGCGGAACTCAGCTCGCCGATACTGGCGACGTCCGCCCCGGCCCCGTGTTCGGCGCAGGCCCGCACCACACAGCCGGCCTTGTTCGCCTTCTTTCCGAAATAGATCGCGCCGTCGATTCCGGCCGCCGCGAACACCTCCCGGAACGCCGCGATATTGCCACCGACCCGTGCGGGGTACATGACGTGGAAGGGCCTGCCGATCGCGAACGCGATGTCGCCCAGCAGATCCGGGTCCGCGAGCAGCCGCCGCTCCCACTCGTCGACGTGCGCGGGCATCGGCGCCGCGAGATACCCGTGCGCGGACGCCCGCTCGCCGGGCGCCGTGGACGGGCCGAATTGTGCTGCGGCAGTGTCATTCTCGGGCTCGACGTCCACCGTATCCGGCTCGGTTGTCTCCGGGGCCCGGGTTCGTGCCTCGGGTCCGTCGTAGCGGGAGACCGGAGAGATGCTTTCCGCCGCGACATCTTCGGTGTCAGTTTCCGCCGTGTCATCCGGCGACGTGCCGACGGCGTTGCCGGGCTCGGCGATCGCCGCAACAGTGGTGGCGGTTTCTCCCCGGCCGGCTCCGGCCGGGGCCGAGGCAGGGGGTGTGGTGGTACCGGGTGGGGCGGAGATCGGCAGGGTCGGCATCATCTCCGGCCGCCCGGCGGCCTCAGCGTTCTCGGCGGCGGGCACCGCCGAATCGGCCTGTGGGTCAGTGGCTGCTACCGGCACGTCCGTCGGCGGGGTCGGCCTGCGGCGAGCACGGGGACGGTGGGATGCGGGTGCTGTCGTGGTCGCGCTGGGTTCGGTCCGGGGCGTGGGGTCCGTGTCCTCGGTCTCCCACAGCGAGAACTGGGCGGCGGCGCTCAGTCCCACAGGGCGACCTCCGTTCCCCGTCCCTCGGCGATGGCGCGCTCGGCCAGGGCATGGGCGACCGCGATATCGGTCAGGACCAGGCCGCTGTTGTAGACGAACACACGGTCGGCGTCGGAGGTGCGGCCCGTGGCCCGGCGGCCCAGGATCTGCGGGAGTTCGGCGTCGACCGGGCGCAACCGGCCGTCCCGGTCCACGAGGTCGGTGCCGGTGAGCGCCATCTGCTCGGCGCTGGTGGCGACGACCCGGTCGGCGCCGGACAGCGCCGACGGCGCCAGCCCGTAGCCGACCAGCACGGCCACCGAACCCGGTGCGAGATCGTCGGTTTCGACGGAGACCTTGGTGCCGGGACCTGCGGTGGCCAGCACCACGTCGGCGGTGCGGGCGGCCTCGTACGGGTCGGCGACGGTCTCGAGCTCGAGGTGCGGATGATGGACGGCGAGATGTTCGTACACGGCCTTCAGGCCGTCGGGGTGGGTCCCGTGCACCATCAGCCGGTTCAGCTGCGGGTTGGCGGCAAGGAGATGCGGGAGGGCGTTGCGGCCCTGGGTGCCCGTGCCGATCAGCAGAACGCTGCGCGCCCCCGAGCGGATCGTCTCGCGGACCAGCAGCGCCGACACCGCGGGGGTGCGCAGCGCACCGACCCGGGCGCAGTCCATCATCGCGATCGGCATGCCGGTGGTGTCGTCGTAGAGCGTGATGGTGGTGTAGTAGCGCTTGGTGCTGCGATCGTGCGCCGGATCGAATTTGTACGAGGTCTTCATCGCGACCACCCGGCGGCGCCCGTCGCGTCCGAGCATGGCGTACGCGACGGACCAGCCGTCCGGGTGGGCCACACTGAGCTTGCGGGGATTGTCCGAATCACCCGACGCCAGTGCGAGATACGCGTCCTCGACGGCGCGGTTCACGTCGCCGGGGGTGATGGGGACATCGGCGAGATCGCTGCGGGACAGCACGCGGAGCGGAGTCGGTCGGGTGCTCATCGGGTTCCTCGGTTCACTGGTTAGGGACGACTTGCGGTACAAGGGTTTCGCCGCGGAAGGGGGCCACCGTGCGCTGCCCGTAACCGCTTTCGCCGGATTCGGCCCGATTTCGTTGCGGCAGGCGAATGTTCACCCGCTTCAGCCAGCGGTCGGTGCCGTCGTAGCGCGGCGCGAACGGCACCCGGCCGTGCACCACCACGTCGTTGTCGACGAGGAGCAACTGGCCCGGTTCCAGCACCGCCGTGCGGGCCACGCGCTCCAGTTCGGCGCTCAATTGTGTGTAGGCGTCCCGGAATTCGGCATCCGCGCGATCCAGCGGCGTGTAGGCGGGGTCGTAGCGCAGGGTGGGACCGGCGGCCAGCGTCGCGATCGGGGGCGTGGGATGATCGTCGAAACCGTCGCCGTAGGACACGTCGGGAAGGATGGGCAGCGTCGCGTCGGCCAGCCGGTGGCGGTGCGCGGTGCTCAGTGTCGCCTCGCGCACCGAGGACACCGTGGTGCCCACCGCATCCGGATTGCGCAGGCAGCCCAGTAACAGCAGGTGCGCGCGGTCGGGGTGGAAGGCGTCCTCGGTGTGCGGGGACAACAGCGCCACGCTGCTCGCGCCGGACTGCTCGTGCTCGTGGCCGGGGGCGGGGACGATGTTGTTCACCAGCCGGCCGCTCTGCTGCCCCTGCCAGCCGAACGGCTCACCGGCGCAACGGGCCAGCAGCAGCATGGTGACATCCAGCCGGAACGAGGTCGAGCGCCGATCCCGCTCACCGCTCCAGGCGGCGGCCTGCCGCCAATCGCCGGGCGTGGGGCCGAGTTCCGTGTCGTGCAGCGGCAGCCGGTCGATGATCGCCACACCGGTCGCGGTGGCCGGCGGGCGCAGCGCCACGCGGACGCGCTCGGGCACCGCGCGCACGCGGGCGTCGAGGAGACCGATCAGGCGCGGATCGGTGAGTGTCGCGGCGGTCCGCTCGCGCGTTCCTGCCATATCTTCGATTGTGACCGCGATCTCGTCGGCGAGGTCGCGAACGGCGATCGCGTCGGCGGTTGCCAATATTCGGCGTTCCAGTTCGGCCGGTGCTTCTCGGTGGTGGTTCTCACGTTCGCGGAGAACGTTTTTCACCCATCGATCCCTTCTTCGCGAGAGTGATGAAGCAGGCGGTGGAGACTCGGCCGGGAGCTGCGCCCGCCCGATAGATTAAGCAAGCCTAACCTAATGTACGGGCGAGGCAAATAGCCACACGGTATCGCCCGCGGCCGGTGCGGCGTGCCGCTCGCCACCCGTGCGTGCCGAAGCCGCGCCGAACACGCAAGATGAACAGGTGCGTTCCGTCCTGGCCCGGCGCCGGGCTCCGCTGTCCATCCCGCGTGGTGCTGCCCGCGCAGCCCTGCTCCCGATCCTGATCCTCGCGCTGTTCGGTTGCGGCACTTCGAATCTGCCGCCGATCCCGGACGACATGCCACCCGGTCCCGGCGTCGCGGTCCCCGTGATCGATCTGGACATGCCGGGCCGCAGCGCCGGGCAGCTGGGCGAGTGGGCCGAAACGCAGTCCGGCCCACTGGGAATCCCGGTGGTGGCGATGGAGTCCTACGGCTACGCGGCCGCGGTGCTGGCCCGCTCGCGCCCGGATTGCGGGATCGGCTGGACCACCCTCGCCGGCATCGCCGCGGTGGAGAGCAAACACGGTAGTCACGGCGGCTCGCACCTGGACGCCGACGGCGCGGTGCGGCCGCCGATTCGTGGTGTGCCACTGGACGGTTCGCCCGGTGTGGCGCGAATCGTGGACGAGGACGCCACCGCTCGCGCGGGCAGCCCGGTGTACGTGCGGGCGATGGGCCCCTTCCAGTTCCTGCCGGAAACGTGGCAGCACTGGGGTGTGGACGCCAACGGCGACGGGATCGCCGATCCGGACAACATCGATGACGCCGCGCTGACCGCCGCGCGCTATCTGTGTGCCAGCGGTGGCGATCTCACCACCGCCGACGGCTGGCAGCGAGCGTTGCTCACCTACAACCAGTCCGGCGCCTACATGGCGAAGGTGCGCACCCGGGCGGCCGCCTACAGCGTCGGGCGCCGGGCCTGACGGCGAGCGGACCGGTTCGCACCCCGTTCGGGCATCGAGAGGGGTGCGGTTGCGGGCATGGGGTGCGACAACCAAGTGCCAGGCGTACGGGCGGTCCGGTCTGGGTTAGGCTCGACGCGCACGGAGACCCGTGCTACCTGCTCATGAACGGCGGTGGGCGGGGACCGGTCTGCAGCCGAAGGAGTGTCGTTTTCGTGGCCATCATCGAACAGGTCGGAGCGCGCGAGATCCTGGATTCGCGCGGAAACCCCACCGTCGAGGTCGAGATCGCTCTCGACGACGGCACGCTGACCCGCGCGGCGGTGCCGTCGGGCGCCTCCACCGGCGAACACGAGGCCGTGGAGCTGCGCGACGGTGGTGACCGCTACGGCGGCAAGGGTGTTCAGAAGGCCGTGGAGGGCGTGCTCGACGAGATCGCCCCGGCCGTGATCGGGCTCGACGCGGTGGAGCAGCGCACCGTCGACCAGGTGCTGCTGGATCTGGACGGCACCCCCGACAAGTCCCGGCTGGGCGCCAACGCGCTGCTGGGTGTGTCGCTCGCGGTGGCCCGGGCCGCCGCCGAATCCTCGGGGCTGGAACTGTTCCGCTACCTCGGCGGGCCGAACGCGCATGTGCTGCCGGTGCCGATGATGAACATCCTCAACGGCGGCGCCCACGCCGACACCAGTGTCGACGTGCAGGAGTTCATGATCGCCCCGATCGGCGCGCCTACCTTCAAGGAGGCGCTGCGCTGGGGTGCGGAGGTCTACCACGCCCTCAAGGGCGAGCTGAAGAGCAAGGGCCTGGCCACCGGCCTCGGTGACGAGGGCGGTTTCGCCCCCGATCTGGCCGGCGGTACCCGGGAGGCGCTGGACCTGATCGCCGCCGCCGTCGCGAAGACCGGCTACCAGCTCGGCACCGATGTCGCGCTCGCGCTCGACGTGGCGGCCACCGAGTTCTACACCGCGGGCCAGGGTTACAAGTTCGAGGGCTCGGTCCGCACGGCCGACGAGATGGCCAAGTTCTACGCCGAGCTGCTCACCGGCTACCCGCTGGTCTCCATCGAGGATCCGCTGGCGGAGGACGACTGGGACGGCTGGGTCTCGCTCACGGACCAGATCGGCGACAAGGTGCAGCTGGTCGGCGACGATCTGTTCGTCACCAACCCGGAGCGCCTGGAGGACGGCATCGCCAAGGGCGCCGCCAACGCGCTGCTGGTGAAGGTGAACCAGATCGGCACGCTCACCGAGACTCTCGACGCGGTCGAGCTGGCCCACCGCAACGGCTACAAGACCATGATGAGCCACCGTTCCGGCGAGACCGAGGACACCACCATCGCCGATCTCGCGGTCGCGGTGGGCAGCGGCCAGATCAAGACCGGCGCCCCGGCGCGCAGCGAGCGGGTCGCCAAGTACAACCAGCTGCTCCGCATCGAGGACGCACTGGGCGATTCCGCCCGGTACGCCGGGGACGTTGCGTTCCCCCGGTTCACCTTCGGGGAGTAGTACCGTCGGAACCTGTTGTGTCGGGCTGACTTCGGCGTGTCACGAACGATGGAGCGGTGGGTGAGATGACTGAGCGACGGGCACGCGGTACCAGTCCGGCCGGACGCGGTGACCGCGGCTCGTCGCGGTCGGCCCGGCCACGGCAGGAACGCACGGGCACGGCGGCGGCGCGGACCGCGGCGGGTAATCGCGCGGCGCAGCGCCGCACTGCCGCGGGCAAGACCGCCGGCACGGCCCGGGCGGGCGGCCGCGGCCGGGCGGCGAAGCAGCGCGGCGACCGGACCATCTTCGGGTTGTCCACCGGTCGCGCGGTGATTCTGGCCGCGGTGTTCTGCGCGCTGGCGCTCACGCTGGCGGTGCCGATGCGCACCTATTTCAGCCAGCGGGCCGAGGCCACCCAGCTGAAGCAGCAGCGCGTCGAACTCGAACAGGATGTCGCCCGGTTGCGGGATCGCCGTGCGCAGCAACAGGATCCGGCCTACATCCGCTCCGAGGCGCGGGATCGCCTGCGGCTGGTGCTGCCGGGCGACACCGCCTATGTCGTGCAGGTGCCCGGCATCGAGCAACCGGCCGTGCCCACCCCGACGGCCCCGCCTCGCCCACCGGACCCTTGGTACACCCAGCTGTGGCGGAGTATGTCCACGCCACAACCCGTTTCGGCGGCGCCCGCGCCTGCCCCGACCCCCGAAGGAGCGCCCCGGTGACCGGCGGTACGAGCGCGGTACAGCCCAGCGAAGCCGATCTGGAGGTCGTCGCACGGCAACTGGGCCGGCCGCCGCGGGGTGTGCTCGCCATCGCCTACCGCACACCGGACGGCAAACCCGCCGTGGTGAAGACCGCCCCACGGTTGCCGGACGGCACTCCGTTCCCGACCCTGTACTACCTGACCGATCCGCGGCTGACCGCAGAGGCGAGCCGGCAGGAGGCCGCCGGGCTGATGCGCGGCATGACCGAACGCCTGCACCAGGATCCGGCGCTGGCCGCGGCGTATCGCGCGGCGCACGAGAGTTATCTGGCCGAGCGCGACGCGGTCGAGGTGCTGGGCACCGATTTCAGTGGCGGTGGCATGCCCGAACGGGTGAAATGCCTGCACGTGCTGATCGCGCACGCCCTGGCCAAGGGGCCGGGAGTCAATCCGCTCGGCGACGAGGCGGTCGCCCTGGCCGCCGACACCGGCCTGCGCGGCACCGCGGTGCCCGCCGACTGGCCGTCCTACGCGCAGTACCACCCGGATTCGGGGGAGAGAGGTTCCACTGATGAATGACCGGGTGGCCGCGGTCGACTGCGGCACCAATTCGATCAGGCTGCTCATCGCGGACGTCGGCCGCGACGGACGGCTCACCGATCTGCACCGCGAGATGCGTATCGTGCGGCTCGGCAAGGGCGTCGACGCCACCGGCGAACTGAATCCGGAGGCGATCGAACGCACCCGGGTCGCCCTGCACGACTACGTCGACCTGATGCGCGACGCCGGTGTCGCGCGGGTGCGCATGGCCGCCACCTCGGCCACCCGCGACGCGCGCAACCGCGAGGACTTCTTCACCATGGCCGCCGCCGAATTGGGCCGCGCGGTGCCGGGCGCGCAGGCGGAGGTGATCACCGGCGACGAGGAGGCGCGGTTGTCCTTCGCCGGTGCGGTCGGCGAGTTGAATCCGGACGAGGGCCCGTTCGTGGTGGTGGATCTCGGCGGCGGTTCCACCGAGGTGGTCCTCGGCGACGAGAGCGGCGGGGTGCAGGCCGCGTATTCCGCCGACATCGGCTGTGTGCGCATCACCGAGCGGTATCTGCACGCGGATCCGCCCACCGGCGAGGAGGTGGCCTCGGCCCGGTTCTTCGCGGCCGAGCGCCTGGCCCAGGCCTTCGGCGTGGTGCCCGTCGAACGCGCCCACACCTGGGTCGGCGTCGCCGGCACGATGACCACCCTGGCGGCGGTCGCTCTGGATTTGCCCGAATACGATTCGGAGCGTGTCCATCTCACCCGGCTGAAGCTGGATCAGGTCCGTGACGTCTGCCGCCGACTGGTCGGCATGACCCACGACGAACGCGCGGCGCTGGGCCCGATGCATCCCGGCCGGGTCGACGTGATCGGCGGCGGCGCGGTGATTACGCAGGTCCTGGCCGATGAGCTGGCCCGCCGCGCGAACGTCGCGGAGTTGATCGTCAGCGAGCACGACATCCTCGACGGAATCGCGCTGTCCATCGCCTGAGCCCGGGATATCTGCGATGCCGGCATCCACCTCGGACAGCCGTCGAATTGCCTGAAGTGCCTGACGGGAGGGGTCTGGGTCATGACAGGAGCGGTGACGCGGGACCTCGGCCCCGCACGGACAGTCTTCGGGCATCCGATCGGTCTGGTGAACCTGTTCGGTATCGAGCTGTGGGAACGGTTCTCGTTCTTCGGCATGCTCACGATCCTGGGTTACTACCTGTACCACTCAGTTCGTGACGGCGGCCTGGGCCTGTCCCAGCCGACCGCCACCGGCCTGGTCGGGGCCTACGGCGGCCTGGTGTATCTGTCCACCGTGCTCGGCGGCTGGGTATCCGACCGACTCCTCGGGATGGAACAGACGGTCTTCTACGGTGGCGTCGTCGTGATGCTCGGCCACCTCGCCCTGGCCCTGATCGCCGGTCTGACCGGCGTCGGCATCGGCCTGGCCCTGATCGCACTGGGCAGCGGCGGCGTGAAAGCCAATGCCTCGTCCCTACTGGGCACGCTCTACCCGCCCGGTGACACCCGCGCCGACGGCGGCTTCACCCTCTTCTACCTCGGCATCAACCTGGGTGCCTTCGCCGGCCCACTCGTCACCGGCCTGCTGCACTCGACAGCCAGCTTCCACTACGGTTTCGGCGCCGCGGCCGTCGGCATGGCCTGCGGCCTGGTGCAATACGCGCTGTCGCGCTCCAACCTCGCCGGCCACGGCCGCGAGGTGCCGAACCCGTTGCCGCACCGCGCGATCGGCCGGGTGCTGGCCGCCGCCGTCACCGCGCTGCTCGTGGTAGCCCTCGCGGCGAAGGCGGGCGCGGTACGCCTGGACAACCTCTCCCCGGTGACCACCGTCGTCCTGGCCGTCGTCTCGATCACCTATTTCGCGATCCTGCTGACGAGCCCGCGGGTGACCCCGATCGAACGCACCCGGGTCCGCGCCTTCATCCCGCTGTTCGTCGCGAACGCCCTGTTCTGGTCCCTGTTCCAGCAGATCTTCACCGTCCTGACCGTCTACTCCGATCAGCGGATCGACTGGAGGTTGTTCGGCTGGACCGCCCCCGCCAACTGGATCGGCTCCGCCGAACCCCTCTGGGTCATCACGCTGTCCCCGTTGTTCGCCGTCCTCTGGACCCGACTGGCCGACCGCGCCTCCGGCACTCCCCGGAAAATCGCCTACGGCGTGATCGGCATGGGCACGGCCTTCCTGCTGTTCGTCCCCCTCGCCGGCTTCGAGGGCAAAACCGTCCCCGTCTGGCTGGTGTTCCCGATCCTGGGTGGATTCGCGATCTCCGAACTCCTGCTGTCCCCGATCGGCCTGGCGGTGACCACCCACCTCGCCCCCGAGGCCTTCCGTGCCCAGATGATGGCCCTGTACTTCTTCTCGGTGGGCATCGGCACCTCGATGTCAGGGGTCCTGGCACACTACTACTCCCATGAGCACGAAATCGCCTATTTCGGCCTGACCGGCACGCTCACGATCGCAGTAGGTATCGTCGTCTACTTCCTCGCCCCGCGAGTGAGCAGCCTGATGAAGGGGGTTCATTGAGCAAACAATCGGACAATTCCGAGACGGACGTACGACTTAGGTAGGCTGACCGGCACGCCCCCGTAGCCCAATTGGCAGAGGCACCGGACTTAAAATCCGTCAAGTCTGGGTTCGAGTCCCAGCGGGGGCACTAGGAAGACGCAGGTGAGCGCCTTGCGGCGTGGTGGGGACAGGTCGGTGGGGGCTGTCACCCCGGCACGGCCCCGGCAGGCTAGCGGGGTGGCTGGTCCTCAGCCTCGATCCGGCGGCGGATGGCCTCCACCGTGCGGTCCTGGGGGACGCGCTCCGGCCAGAAGATCGCCAGGACCAGCACAGCCAGCGGCACGCCGACGGCCGCGATCAATCCGAAAGTGATCATCGTGTTGTCACCGCACTTCGGTATCGGTCACGGATTCCGGATTCACGTCGATCACCGGGCCGGATATAGCGCTCGCCGCCTCGGCCTGGAACTCCTCCGGGCTGACGGGCCACCCGTCCTCACCGACAAATGACCACGAGCCGTCACTGTGGTGGAGGTACGCGCACTGCCCGTCCTGCGGCGCGATGGCGAACTGTTGCGAATCTTCGTTGTTCCATCGTGCGGGCGTGTTCATGTCCACCCCTTGCGTTGTCCGGCTGGCTAGCACCTACCGCCGAGGCGGCGAACACCCGGCGGTAGGGCTGGTTGAACGCTATTTGTATGCTCGGAGCCCGAACCAGGAAATTGCGCAATATTGCGCCGAAAGGGCGTTCAGTGGAGCCCCGGCGGATTGATGATGAAGGGGTTCACCCACGTCAGAGGAGGCACGATGGAACTGGAATGGCTCGGCGGCGACAGCACAGACGGGCAGTCGCCCACGCTTTTCCGCAGTGATCGCGGGACGTACGTCACGCAGGGCTGGCGCACCGACCGGCCCGACACGATCGAGATCCCGCACCGGCTGATCCGGCATCTCGTCCCGGGAACGTGCCTGGGCGCGCTGCTGCACGACACCGGGCACGGCACGTTCCTACTCACGGGCGAGCCGGTGACGGATGCCCGAGCGCTGGAACAGATTCGGCCGCCGGACCACGAGACGGCGGTGGAGGTGCCGATCGGCGCGGAGCGGAGACGCGATGCTGCACCTCGCGTTTGACGATCTGGCGCAAGCGTTTCGGACGCACCGCCGGGCCTTCCACCTGGAAGTACGCGACGACTACAGCGGTGTAGCCGGAGAAGCCGACCGGGTGCAGCGGTTCCGCAATGGCGAGCCGCAGGACCCGGCGGCGAGCGCCCGTTGGCACGCGCTCATGAGGGAAGTCACCGCAGCCGGGTGCACCGTGCAGCGGGTCCGGGTGATCACCGAACCGCACGGCGACTACACCCGGTTTGCGGTTGGTACGGCCGACGCCAATCTCCAAGTGGGCGAGGATATTCGGTGGCTGCCCCGGCGGGATGCACCGGCGGATCTGCCGGATGATGACTGGTGGCTATTCGACGACAAGTTGGCCGCCTACACCGTGTTCCAGCGGGACGGCTCGGCGTTGCCGGGCTGGGTGGCCACCACCGATCCGGCGATTGTCCGGCACTATGCCGATGTTCGAGATCGTTTGTGGGCCAAGGCAATACCGCACGGTGAGTACGCCAAGTGACCAACGTCGGTGAGGCGCGCCGCGACCTGGGAGCCCGCCTGCGCGGGTTGAGGGTTGCGGCGCGCCTGCGTGGGTACCAACTGGCCCAGCAAGCGGGCTGGCACCCCGCCAAGGTGTCGCGGATTGAGCACGGTACCCAAGCCGTCAGCGAAGACGACCTGGCCGCGTGGTGCCGCCTCACCGACGCTGAGCGCGAACTACCGGATCTGCTGGCCACGCTGCGCAATATCAGTGCGGCGTGGATGGAGTGGCGGCGCATCGTCGGCCACGGGTACAGCAACCACCAGCGGCGGATCAGCGGAATGGAAGACCGCAGCGAGCTACTGCGTGGCTACGACCCGCAGGTGTTCCATGGGCTACTCCAGACGCCAGGCTACGCGCGGGCGCTGATGGCCGCGGGCATGGAATTCTTGAACACCACACGAGACCTGGACGAGGCCGTGGCCGCCCGCATGGAACGACGGCGGGTGCTGCGCGAAGGGCGGCATCGGTTCTACTTCCTGGTCGGCGAGCAGGCCCTGAGCACCACCGTTGGAGATGACGCCGTGATGGCCGAGCAGCTCCAACATCTCATAGAGCTTACGGCGTTGCCCCGCTTGGTATTTGGAATCGTCCCGGCGGGGAGCGCGTACTTCCGCCGCACGACCGATTTCGTTCTGTACGACCAACGCAAGGTGTTGGTGGAGACCATCACCGCCGAATCCGCCGTAACGCAGCCGCGCGAGATCGCCTTGTATGAGAAGGTATTCACCCGGCTGGCCGCACAAGCCGTCCACGGCGATGCTGCCCGCGCGCTGCTGGCCTCGGCGTTGGAGCGGCGCGTGGCCGGGGCGTAGCGGTGTCGGTAGACAGTGGCAGAATCTGCCCGTGCCCCCGGATACTCCGATACCTTCCCCGACGCCCCCGGTGCCGATGCCGCCCACTACGATCACTGTGAACGTGCCGCCGCAAATTATTGAGATCGCCCAGAAATCAGCGGTAACTTGGGTGACATGGTTACCTCTCGCGGCGAGCGGCCTGGTGCTCATCGGCGCGATGGTTACGTTGTACGTCAGCAACCGGACGAATCGTGCGGCTATTGCAGCGGCGGACGACCGGGAGTGGATTAAGTGGCGGCGAGAGCAATTGGTTTCTATCTCAAATGAGATACTGACCGCTGCTCACCAGGCGGGAACCAGGCTTCGAGGATTCAGTCTTTGGGGATCTGAAGGGGAGGTGCAGATCGTTGAAATTAATAACGAAATGGCCGCTATTCCCGATCTTGCTCGCAAGCTTGAACTTATTGCTGGCGATGCCTTTAGTCGTGAAGTAACAGCAATTCATAGGTCCGTCGCGCTATGTTGGATATTCGCCTCTGAAAATTTCAAAACTGTACATCAGAGTGGGCGGGTGGGCATGGCACAAGCGAATACCGAAATGTCGGAGATGACAGAGAGCGTCGGCCAAGCCTGCCGGGATTTCACCGCATCTGTTCGGGCCGAACTAAAATCGGCAGGCTTGGGTCAGAACGTCACCCCGCCGAGCGCCGACGGAACGGAACCACGTTCGTCGGAAGGGTCGGCGCCTCCTCCGCCAGAGCCGGAGCCGGAATCGCCTGCGGCGGAACCGGAGTAGAGCGCGGCGGCTCGGGGAGATTGTTGCCGGTACCGCCTTCTTCGTCGGGAATCCAATTGCCGTAGGTGTTCAAGGTGAGCGTGAAAGTGCTGTGCCCCAACCACTTTGACACCTGTATGTAGTGCGTGCCCGCCATGAGTTGCATCACCGCGAAGGTGTGCCGCAGGTCGTGCAGGCGTACGCCGCGCGTCGCGGGGATGGCGGGCTGTGCGGGACGGGTGGCCGAGGCGGGTTGCGCCGGTACGGCGGGAGTAGTGGCGGGCAACCCCACCGCGACGAGCGCCGGGCGGAAGATGGTGTCGTAGAACGCTCCCATGGCCATCGGCTCGGACCAGTCCAGCGGCACGGCGTAGCGCTGCCCCGCGGCTCGGTGCCCGCCACCGTTCTCGCGGCTGGGCCACATGGGCGCGGTGGGCTCGGCCGCGCGTGGGTGGTGTACGGCCGGATCACTGCCCGGTCCGCCGTGGAGGTAGGCGTACATCCGGGCGGCCAGCCAGGGCGGGAGGGGCACGGTTCGCTTGCTGCGCTTGGACTTCGGCGTACTGGTGACCCATGCGGCTCGCCGGGGGTGCCGGTGTTCTTGCGGGACTTGGTCCGGCGGATGTGCACCGTGCAGCGGATTGTGTTCGGCGCGAGGGAATCTGGCGTCTGTCCGAGCGCGGTGACTGGGGTCTTTCGCGTGGGCTTGCCGGGGCGGAGAGACTTACCGGCCGGGGCGGTGTGGAACTCCAGGTCGTGCACTTCCAGCCCGGCGTTCTCGCTGGCCCGGAGGCCGGTGTACGCCAGAAAGTCCACCATCAGCGCATACACCGGGTACGCCGGTAGATCGGGCTGGCCTGCGGGTATGCCTCCGCCGGCCACGGCTGCGCTCAGCCGTGCGACTTGCTCAGCAGTGAGCGGGTTGTGCTCAAATTCCTCGTGGTCGCCGGTGGCGCGGTTAGTGTCGTAGTCCACCCGGTCGGCCGCATTAGAGGGGATGGCGTCGTGCCGGAGCGCGTACTTGAGCACCCGGCGGAACGTGCCCCAGGCGTGCTTCACGGTGGCGGGGGAGAGGACGTCGCCCTGTGTCCCTTGCCGGGACTGCTGCCGGACGAGCGCGGACAAGAACTCCTCACAGTCCCGAGGCGTGATGGCCG
This sequence comes from Nocardia aurantia, assembly GCF_009604425.1. Lineage (GTDB taxonomy): Bacteria > Actinomycetota > Actinomycetes > Mycobacteriales > Mycobacteriaceae > Nocardia > Nocardia aurantia. Next base: position 835,385 of record NZ_WEGI01000001.1, read on the forward strand.
CAATCGCTTTGGCGCCGAACCGCTTCAGCGCGTACCGCTGGAGGATCTGTTCGTACCCGTCCAAGGTGGATTGCTTCAGACGGCCCTGCGCCACCTTCACCTGGAGACTGTCCAGCCAGGCCCGCGCGTAGTAGCCGTACGGCAGATCCCCCGCCTTGCGCGCGGTGGCCAGCGCGCTGGTTCCGGTGGTGTGGCGTGCGGCGTTCAGTTCGTCGCGGCGGGCCTCAGCCGCTTCACGATTGGGGTAGGTCTCCTGCTGCTGCACTTGTTTCTTGCGACCCCCGGGACGGGCCGGGTCCGCTGGGATGGGCAGCCCGAACTCATCCCAGGCAGGCTCCTTCCAGATGACGACGTAGGACTTCACCGGCTTGCCGTTCCGGCGGTCCTTGGTCTCGTACGGCTTGATCCAAGCCATGTCAGGCCACCTTTCCGAGCGTGGCGTTCCGGGACAGCGACCTGTCCTGTCTCAGCCAAAGTGGCGCAATAAGACCGTGTCTCACATGGATGCTCTCGCCTTGGCGAGCTTCTTGAAGCCGGTGAGTGCGGCGGCGAGGGTAAAAGAAGCCCAGGTAGTGAGTTCCTTTGCGGTCGTAGCGGATTGCCAGCCGGTGGTACCCGGTCAGCCACGAGATGGTGCGCTCGACCACCCACCGGTGCCGGCCGAGACGCTCGGTGGACTCGATTCCCTTGCGGGCGATACGCACTGCGATCCCGCGCTCGCGCAGCCACCGTCGCAGCTCCGCCTGATCGTAGGCCTTGTCGGCGTGCAACTTGGCCGGCCGCCGCCGCCGTGGTCCACGCCGGGACCACACTGTCGGGATCGCTTTCACCAGCGGTTTCAACGCTTGCGAGTCGTGCACGTTCGCACCCGAAACCGCCACGGCCAGAGGAATACCCGCGCGATCGGTCAGCACATGCAGCTTCGATCCTAGCTTACCCCGGTCCGTTGGATTCGGGCCGGTCAGGCCGCCCCCTTTTTCGCCCGCACGCTCGCCCCATCGGCCACCGCCCGCGACCAATCGATCAAACCGTCCCCGCCCAACTCGTCGAGCACCGCCAGATGCAACCGCCGCCACACCCCGGCCTTCGTCCACACTGTGAACCGGCGATGCGCCGTGGGTACCGTCACCCCGAACGACGGCGGCAACATCCGCCACGCACAACCGCTGGTCAACACGTAGACCACCGCCGTGAACACCGCCCGCTGATCCACCGGCGACACCCCACCACCCTGCGGGCGCGCCCGGAACTCCGGCAACAACGGCTCGACCAACCCCCAGAGCTCGTCCGGCACCAACCGCAGCGACAACGCATCAACCACGACTGAACATCATGCAGCACAACCGAACCCGACACACACAAAACGAATCACACCCATGTGAGACGTAGTTTAAAACTGCTGTGAACTGTGCCTCGCCAGATTAATTGAGATTTCAAGACAGTAGGAGTCTCGATAACGCTGGCGCATACAGAGTCTCCTGAACGACCAACTGCCGGCAAGGACGGCAACTTCGGCCCGCCGAGCACTTAGAGCTCCTAACAGGTTCGGTCGGCTTGCGCTGAGACATGTTGTTGTGCAGCATGTTTCGTTGTGGCAGCACCTTGGGTCGTGAACGACGAGTTGTGGTCGGTTATCGAGCCGCTACTACCGGT
>NZ_WEGI01000010.1 GCF_009604425.1 Nocardia aurantia
CATATCACCGTCGACGCCGGCAGGCCCGTCTGAGTCGTTTGACGCCGGTCGAGTACGAGGTCATCATGACCACACCGGCCAGTCAGGCCGCGTGACCGAAACTGTCACCGGATCCTGCAGCAGTCCCAAGCTCGTCGTCAGTGCCGCCATGACCCATGGTCGCCTCTCGGCCGAGGCCGTCGAGGCTGCTCTCGCCTCCTACAACGACCGCACCGCCGGGCACGGGATCCACTGCACGATCGATGAATTCCGCCGCTATGCCGAAATCCATCACCACCTCACGGCGCCGTATCTGCACCGCCACGGGTACCACCACAGCTGGACCGACGTGCGGCCCTGGCCCGAACCGGCGCCGGGCCGGGCGGATCCGACAGCCGGACCGATATCCGCATGACGACACCGATACACCGGTTCGAAATGACGAAATTCGTTGCGCCACTGAGGAGGAATAGATGACCATCACCACCGAACTGCTGCTGGTCCGCCACGGTGAAGCCGTCTGCAATGTCCGCAGAATCGTAGGCGGCGAACAAGGTTGCACCGGCCTGACCGACCGAGGCCGCCAGCAGGCCACACAACTGGCCGGCCGCCTCGCCACCGAACACCGCGCGCGTCCCTTCGACGCCGTCTACACGACGCCCCGCCGCCGGGTCCGGGAAACCACTGAGATCGTCACCGCCGCACTCGGTGTCACGCCGATAATCGACGCCGAACTCCGCGGCCTCGATCACGGCACCGCCGACGGCCGACCGTGGCGCGACGTCAAAGACGCGTTCGGCGGACCACCCCAGCACAATCCAGACCACCCCTACGCCGACGGCGCCGAATCCTGGACGAACTACCTCGATCGCGTCACGCATGCACTCGACCGGATCATCGCCAACCATCCTCGCCACCGGATCCTCGTCCTGGCCCACGGCGAAACCATCGAAGCCGCCCACCACCTGTTCCTCCGGCTTCCCGCCGAAACCACCTGCCACACGAGATTCCGCACCAATCCCACCTGCCTGACCCGCTGGCAACGCCATACCAACCGCCAAGGGCACGCAGTCTGGATGTTGGCCACCCACAACGACATTGACCACCTCCGGACACAGTCATGATCACCGGCGCCGACCTGCTCGCACTGTGCCGCCACCACCTCGACCCCGACAGCAGGCCGATCGCCGAACACCCAGGCCACCAGCACACCGTCGTCCTCCGCGCCGCCACCCGGCACGGCGAGGTCATCGTGAAAGCCCACCGGCACCCGCAACGCCACCTCAACGAGGTACACGCGTACCAGCAGTGGACGCCGGTCATCGCCGACCGAACTCCCCGCCTCCTCACCAAGATCGACGACCCGCCCGCGATCATCGTCACCGCGCTACCGGGCAATCCACTCGCCGCGACGCCTTTGCCGCCCGATCGACAACAAGCCGCATATCTCCAGGCCGGCGCGCTGCTCGCCGCCTGGCACACTGCCGAGCCCGCCGACTCAACTGTAGACATCACCACCTGGCTGGCCGAACGCGGTGACGCGTGGCTCCAGCTCGCCGAGGACATACTGTCCGCTAACGACCGCCGCACGATTCGCGCGCACCTGCGCGAACTCGCTCAGCTCGGGCCCGTCCCCGCCGCGCCCTGCCATCTCGATTTCACTCCCCGCAACCTGCTCTATCACGATGGAATCGTGAAGGTCCTCGACTTCGAGCATTCCCGAATCGACCTTCCCGCACGCGACCTCGTCCGTCTCGCCCACCGGTACTGGTGCCACCGGCCCGACCTCGAAGCCGCCTTCCTCACCGGCTACGGGCCGCTGACCGGCCTCGACCACGAAATCATCGAACACTGCACCCACTTCGACCATCTCACCGCCGCTGTCCGCGCCACCGGCCGCAGCCTCCCGCCCGCCGACCCGGCCCGGTCACGGAGCAGATCATGAATATCGAACCCGCAATCTCGTTCTCGGCGCCGGCTACGTCGGACTCACCACTGCAACCTGTCTTGCCGCGCTTGGCAACACCGTGATGTGCGTCGACAGCGACGTCGCGCTCATCGCGCAATTGCGCACCGGCCACTCACATCTGGCCGAACCAGGTGTCGAAACACTCTCTTAAAATGGCCCCGCTGCAGGCAATCTCGACTTTGCAACCGACCCGCGGTCGGGGGGCCGACAGACGATGGTGGCGAGCTGCTGCACCGGGCTGCTGAAGGGCCATCCCTGTGTGCGCAGGACCGACGACATGGTAACGAATTCGCTTACGCGGCAAGGCGGATTATCCTCGCGAGCGCGAGGCCGACTGACCGCGGCGGAAGTCGCTGCGGTCTGGCAGAGGATCATCCCTCCGGACGCCCGGCCGACGACATCGTGATGCCGTTCCTTGTCGGCACGATCGGACAATCCCCGCGTGCGCGGGGCCGACACTTTTTGACCTGCGGGTTTGTTGGCGGGCGCCCCGGTTTTCATTTAGTTGGATGCGACGTCCTGCAACGGGACCCGTCGGTAGAGTCTCCTACGCGGGGTCCCGACAATACAAGGCTGTTTGGATCTCAAACCCGGATCCCGGTGTCGCGGTTGTAGCTTCTGCCGCTGCGAATCGACTCGGTAGGCGTACGGCACTTCTGCTAATCCTGGTCCTCGGCCCGGCACAATGGGCTCGTTCGCTGTCCGTGACCGCCATCCTGTATGAGTTACTTTGTCGCCCAGCGTTGGTCGAAGGCGACAGAGCTTGTCGGTGGCCGTCCGTATGGTGTCGCCATGATCGATGCAGGGGATGGAGTAGGGGACGACTGGTCGGTTTTGCCGGACGTGGAACGAGGCTGGCTGGGGTGCCTGTGGGGGAAGTCGGCTGGGCGCGCCGGTGGCTCGGTGAACTTGCTGTTGTCGCACATGCTGGACACGGCAGCGGTGGCCGAGCTGATCTGGGACCGGTACCTGGCCGATGCGGTTCGTACGAAGGTGGCGGCGTTGACCGGGCTGGGAGGTGATGGGCGCCGATTGTTCGTGTGGCTGTGCGGGGTTCACGATCTGGGGAAGGCGACGCCCGCGTTCCAGTCGGTCGATGCGTCGTGCGCGGCGGCGGTTCGCCGATCGGGGCTGGGGTGGGATGAGTTTGCGGTGAAGGCGCATCGATGGCGCCATGAGCTTGCAGGTGCCCGGGTCTTGTCGCGCATGTTGGAACAAGCGGGATGGACTGCGGTGCAGTGTGATTGGGTATGGCCACTGGTGGCCGGCCATCACGGCCGGGTTCCGTCGGGTGGTGAGCTCGGGCCGCCCCGGCGTGGTGGAACCAAGCTTCAGGGAGCCGGGGACTGGCCGATGGCGCAGCGAGTGCTGCTGGAGTGTTTCACCCGCGCTGTGGGTTTCGCCGATGTGGCGTCGGTGCAGCCGAAGGTGGTTCCGGTACGTGCGCTGCAGTTGGAGTTGAGTGGGTTCATTGTGATGGCGGACTGGATCGCCAGCAACGAGGATCATTTTTCCGGGATCGACACTCTCGACGCGATCAGTCTCGAGAAGGCGCGGTCGCGGGCGGAAAAGGCTTGGACGGAGCTGGGTTTGGCGCGCGGCTGGGGCCGGATTGGTGAGCCGTCGGTCGAGGATTTCCGCAGCCGATTCCAGGCGGAGCCGCGGTCGTCGCAGCGGGTGGCGATCGAGTGTGCTGCCGGGATGGGTGGGCCGGGGCTGATGGTCGTGGAAGCGCCTATGGGCGAGGGGAAGACGAAGACGGCCTTGTTGTGCACGGAGGTGCTGGCGGCTCGGTTCGGGTTGGACGGGGTGTTCGTTGGGATGCCAACGCAGGCGACCAGCGACCCGATGTTCACGGAGGTGCGGGCGTGGGTGGCCGAGGTCGACCCGAACGCTGCCAGTCAGGTGGCGTTGTTGCATGGCAAGCGCCGCTTCAACAAGGAGTGGCAGCGGCTGTCCGGCGTCGATGCGGCTGCCGATTTCGGGTTCGTGAGTGTGGGGGAGGACGAATACGGTCTCGAAGACCCTTATGGGAGTGGAGATTTCGATCCTTGTCTCAGTGAGCGGCCGCAGCGGACGGTCCCGGCGGAATGGTTCATGGGTGCCAAGCGAGGGCTGCTGGCTCCGTTCGTGGTCGGCACGATCGACCAGTTGCTGATCGCTGCGACGCGAACCAAGCATGTGATGCTGCGGATGGCGGGCTTGGCGGGCAAGGTCGTCATCCTCGACGAGGTCCACGCTGCGGACGTGTACATGTCGGAGTTCCTGGTGGAGGGTTTGCGGTGGCTCGGCCAAGCCGGTGTCCCGGTCATCCTGCTGTCGGCGACGCTGCCACCACGGCAGCGCCGCCAGCTGCTCGGCGCCTACCTGGCCGGCGCTCGGCACAGTGAGAGCCTCGACCTCCCCCCGATCCCCGACCGGCCCGGATATCCGCGGGTGACGACGGCCTGGGTGAGTGCCGGGAGCGAACCGACCATAGAGCAGTCCGTCGCCCCTGCATGGCGGTCCGAGCCCTTGAAAGTCCGAATAGAGATTGCCGCTGAGGAGATTTCGCTGACGCAACTGCTGCAGCATCGGCTCGAGGACGGTGGATGCGCGCTGGTGATCCGCAACACCGTCGCGCGGGCGCAGCAGACATACGAGGAATTGTCGGCTGTGTTCGGCGCCGAGGTGCGGTTGTTGCACGGCCAGCTGCATGTGCGGCAGCGCGCCGAGGAAACCGACAGGTGTCTCGAGTTGCTGGGCCCGCGCAGGGGCGGCCCTCAGCGCGCGAGGACGATCGTGGTGGCCACTCAGATCGCCGAGCAGTCCTTCGACGTCGACGCCGATCTGCTGATCACGGACCTGGCACCGATGGATTTGCTGCTGCAGCGGATCGGCCGAATGCACCGGCACGATGGTGTGCTCCGTCCGCCGGAGTTGCGGGTGCCCACTGTGGTGGTCACGGGGTTCAGTCCGCGCGGCGAGGGTGTGCCGGATTTCGAGAAGGGCAGCGAATACATCTATGGCCGGTACCCGCTGCTGCGAGCTGCGATAGCGGTACTGCGAGATCGTGATGGGCACTGGGAGATTCCTGCGCAGGTGCCCGATCTGGTGGCCGAGGCCTACGACCCTGATTCGCCGGTTCCCGAGTCCTGGGCCGGCGAGGTCGGCGAGGCTTACCAGTCATGGCGTGACGATCAACAGAAGCGTGCCGATAAGGCCGCGCCGTTTCTGCTGACGAGGCTCGGCGAGCACGGCAACCCGACGCTGGAAGGCCTGCACCGCGGGTCCGGCACCTATGTCAGTGACGACGACGTGCGGGTGCGGGACGGTGAGGAAGGTATCGAGGTAGTCCTCATTCGCCGTGACGAGCACGGTTTCCGGTCGGAGAACCGGCACCAGCTCGGTAGTCATGGGGAGGTTGCCGACGAGGTCCTCGATCACGTCCTCGGCGGGACCCTGCGACTACCGACCAAGCTTCGCGGCGCTGCGAACGCTTCGCTGCGCCCGCTGGACGGTTGGCGCGACGACCCGTGGCTGCGTTACAGCAGAGCCCTGATCGTGGATGGTGATGGCCGAGGGCCGGTCGGCGACTACAGGATTCGCTACGACCAGTTGCTGGGGCTGGTCATCGAATGACCTGGTGATGCACCCGAGAGTGCACCACCAGGTGGCCCCCGGCTGAGCCGGGGCCGATACCGATCCCAGACGCAAACCTGGGCCATACCTGCCGAGAACAATCCGGCGGGTCCACTTCGCAGTTTCGCACACCGCGGCAACCGCACAGCACTAAACTGCCGCAAAGATTAGACGTAAACCATTGTACTGATGGAGGTTTGATGTGGGTGCGGGCGACCTGATCTGGTCAACCCCGTTGCTGCCCAGCAGATTCGATGACGGTTCGGTGCGTGCTCTTCCGCTCGGGGAGGCACTGCGCAACAGCCGTCGGATCACCGGTATCGAAGTCGAGATTCCGACAATGGTGCCGGCGTTGCTGCGGCAGTTGCTGCTACCGATCGTCGTACACGCGCTGGGCTCGCCGACATCCCGACAGGATTGGCGGCAGCGGTTCGACCGCGGCGAGTTCAGCGATACCGAGTGGCACACGATCGAGGAATACCTGGTGGCCCATGCTGATCGGTTCGATGTTCTGGATCCGGTGCAGCCGTTCGGTCAGGTCGCGGATCTCCGTACTGCGAAGGGGGACACCAAAGGTACGGCGTTGCTCGTGGCGACCGCCCCGTCGGGAAACAATGTCCCACTGTTCGCCACGCGTACGGAAGCCGACGCTCTGCGGCTGGAACTGCCCGCGGCGTTGCGATGGATGCTGCACACGCAGTGCTGGGACACGGCGGCCATCAAGACCGGCGTCGTTGGTGATCCGAAAGCTCTGGGCGGCAAGACTTCCGGGAACTTCACAGGGCCACTCGGTCAGTTGGGCGTGGTGCTGCCGGTGGGCCGCACGCTGTACGACACGCTTCTCCTGAACACGCCGATCGGCGTGCAGCAGCGGCTGGGCGTCCCACATTGGGGCCGGGAACCGCTGGGCCCGAGATGGGAAATCCGCGCACCCGGAGGTGTCCTGGACCTGTGGACGTGGCAGTCGCGGAGGATCAGGCTGTTTCCCGAGGAGACCGGCGCCGGAATCGTCGTGGAACGGGCCATCGTGGCTGCCGGCGATCGTTTCAGTGCCGGTGTGCCCGACTGGGAAACCCACACTGCCTGGCGAAAAGACAAGCCCGCCAAGGGATCTACCGCAGCGCCATTGAGGCCGTTGCGGCACGCGGCGGGGAAAGCGGCGTGGCGTGGGCTGGATGCGTTGCTGGCGCTGGAGTCCTCTTCCGACGAATCGTTCCAGACCAGCGAGCTGCTGGATCAGCTGTCCGGGCTCGAGCGGTCCGGCGCTATCGACGACAGCTACCCGTTGCGGGTGGAGACATTCGGGATCGTGTACGGCAACCAGTCCGCAGTGATCGAAGACCTGATCCACGATGTGATCCCAGTGCCGGTGGCGTCGATGCGCGGCCAGGGCGAGGCCTACACGACGGTGCTGGAAGCCGCCGACCAGGCAGAGCGGCTGGCGGCCGCGATCAACCGGCTGTCCGCGGATCTGCGGCGTTCGCTGGGTGCGGATCCGATCCCATGGGACAAGGGGATGCGGCCTGGCGAGCAATTGCTGGTCGCGCTGGACCCATTGGTGCGGCGTCTGCTCGCCGGCGTGTCCGCAGATGCCGGTGACGACGACAAGCTCACCCGCGGGCTGGTGGCCTGGGAATTATTGGCCTACGACGCGGTGTATCGGTGTGCCGAACCACTTTTCGCCCTCCCGCCTGCCGCATTCACCGGTCGCACCGTCCATGGGCCCGCCAAAGAACAGCGCTACAGCCTCGGCCTGGCCGCGAACTCCTTCTACACCGCGGTGGACAAGATCCTGCCCAGGGCCGCCGCCGAACGCCGAGGCCCGAGTAATGAGGAATGACTGATGGCACAACGGTATTGGAACCGTTTCCTCGACGAGAAGTCCAAGCAGTGGAATAAGGACCTACCTCCGGGGGAGGATCTCGCAGCCTTGCGAACCGGGCTGGGGCGAGCGGCGCTCACCGCGCCGAAGATGTGGCAGTTCTATACGGTCACGGCCGACAAGGATGCCGATCTGGAACGCCTCGGCCTGGCCAGCACCGCCCAGAGTGCCGAGCACGCCGCACTGGCATTGTTCGGTGTCCACCAGCAGTCCCAGCGCACGCTGATGCACAAGCCCGACGTCGGATTGGGTACGGCACTGCGCACTTTGCGTCACCACGCGAAAGTCAGCAGCGACGCAGTCGACCGGCGAGTGGCGGCGCTGGTGGCATCGACATCGGTGCCGACGATGACCTACCGGCTGCGCGGACTGATCATCCAGCTGCGCGATATCGGTCAGCCGCTGGACTACGACCGACTCCTTCGCGACATCGACCGGTGGCACTGGGCCGACGCACGTCAGCGTGTCCGAAAAGGCTGGGCACAGGGCTACCAGCGATGGACACCACCCGCCGCTGACACCGCCGCCGAATGATCTCGTAAATATTCTGTACTGCAACACTTTCCGAGAAAGAACGAAATGACCAAACGCGCCTATGTCGACGTCCACATCTTGCAGACTGTGCCGCCCGCCAACCTGAACCGGGATGATCAGGGCAATCCGAAAGAAGCCGTCTACGGCGGCGTGCGGCGATCGAGGGTTTCGTCCCAAGCGTGGAAACGCGCGACTCGGATGCATTTCGTCGATCGCGTACCCGAGCAGGATCGCGCGACCCGCACCCGAAAGGTCGCCGGTGAACTCGCCAAACGGCTGAAAGTACGCACCGAAGTCGACCAGGAGCAGACCGAGCGGATCGCCACCGCGCTGCTGGCGCCGGTGGGTATCACCGCGGGCAAGAAGGCCGGAGCGACCGCCTATCTGCTGTTCGTGGGCAACGGGCAACTCGACGCCGTCATCGATCTTGTCGCCGATGATGCACAAGAGTTGGCCGGCCTGGACGACGCCGCTCTCGCCGAAGCGGTCAAGCAATTGCCGGTCGCCGCCCAGTTCCGCGAGAATCACCCCCTCGACGTCGCGTTGTTCGGGAGGATGGTCGCCGACATCCCCGCGTTGAATGTCGATGCGGCAGTGCAGGTTGCGCACGCACTGTCCACTCATGCCACCGAAGCCGAGTTCGACTACTTCACCGCAGTCGACGACGCCAACGAAGACCACGACCCCGGTGCTGGCATGATCGGCACAATCGGCTTCAACTCCGCCACCCTCTACCGCTATGCAAGCGTCGGCCTGAAATCCCTGCACGACAACCTCGGCGAAACCGACGCTGCCCTCGACGCTGTCGACGTGTTCGTCGAAAGCTTCGCCCGCTCCATGCCCACCGGCCACGGCAACGCCTTCGCCCACCGCACACTGCCGTCGCTGGTCGCGATCACCGTGCGAGAGGACCAGCCGGTCAATCTTGTCTCCGCGTTCGAGAAACCGATTCCTCCGAGGCAGGGCGGTATCGCGGAACTGTCCGCGCAACGGCTGGCCGAGGAACAGTTGAGCAGTGTCCGGCTGTGGGGAGACGCGCCCGCCTACACCGCCCACGCCCACGCCTTCGCTCCCGACACTGCCTCGGACAAGCTCGCCGAGGCGTTCGGTGCTGCCGTCACGTTCGGCGAACTGCGTGAGGGACTTCGCGAACAGCTGGCCGGATACTTCACCCGATGACCGCCACGAACACCGATGCGGTCTTGCTGCTGAGACTGGCGGGCCCGCTGCAGTCCTGGGGTGAAACCAGCCGGTTCAACCGGCGCGAGACCCGTCCCGAGCCCACCAAATCCGGCGTCATCGGTCTGCTCGCCGCAGCTCTCGGACTGGAACGAGACGCCGACCTCACCCCGCTGACCAGCCTCACCATGGGCGTGCGCACCGACCAGCCTGGCACGCTGCTCCGTGACTTTCACACGGCCAGCGACCACCGCGGCATACCGCTCAAGCAGAGCGGCGTCAACGCCAAGGGCCTCCAAAAACCCACCGGCCCAGCCAAATACACGCATGTCACCCAGCGCTACTACCTCCAGGATGCAGTATTCCTGGTCGCGTTGGCCGGCGGCGTGGATGTCATCGACGTCCTGGCCGCCGCGGTACGCCGTCCGGCCTACCCGCTAGCGCTGGGCCGCCGCAGTTGTCCGCCTACGCAACCGATCCTGCTCGGAACCGAGCGGGAAGCAGTGCTCGACACGCTCGCACAGCAGCCGTGGCAAGCCAGCGACACCGGTCGCGCACAGTACCTCCGCGGTACCAAACCCGCATTCGTCGATCTGCCGATCACTGTCGACGACAACGACGGTACCGATACCCGTCACGACGTCCCGACCTCGTTCGGGTTACACGACAGAGGCTTTCGCGAACGCCGCGTACGCCACAGCACCGTACGGATCCCCACCGGCATCCCCGACCCGCAACTCGACCCCGACAGTGGCACGCCCGTCGGGCACGACCCCTTCTCCCTCCTGGGCTGGTGAAACACTCGATGACCTACCTGTCACGCATCCGCATCAACCCCCAACGCGCCCACAGCCGGAAACTACTGTCCAACCCACGCGCGATGCGCAGCGCCGTCCTCCACGGCATCCCCGACGACGCACTCGGCGAACGCATCCTGTGGCGACTCGATACCGACAACCCCCACCGTCCCCAGCTGTATGCCCTGACCAGAACCAAACCCGACTGGAAACACCTCGTCGAAACCGCCGGCTGGCCCGACGCCGACGGCGAACACGCCCAGATCGCCGACTATCGGCCCCTGCTCGACCGGCTCGCCACCGGGGACCAATACGCGTTTCGCGTCACCACCAGCCCGATCCAGAACACCCGGACACCAGACAAACTCACACGCGCCCAAGCCGAACGGGCGGAAACTTCCCCTACCGAACGCAAGCGGCCGCGGTCCTTACGGCTCGGCCACCGCACCGCGGCCGCACAACTCGGCTGGTTCCTCGGCCGCACCGAGAACTGGGGTTTCCGCATCCCCGCCACCGAATATGAACCTCAACTGCCCGGAATCGACCTCGATGAGATTGCGGCGCTGGAAGTAAGGATCAGCGCACGTCAGCGCGTCAGCTTCGGCCGCACCGACGAGGACGGTCGCCGTGCGCCACACCCGGTCACCCTTCACACAGCCACCTTCGAAGGCCACCTACAGGTGACCGACGCCGAACGGTTCGCCACCGTCCTGCTTGCCGGCATCGGGCCATCGAAGGCCTACGGCTGCGGACTGCTGACCCTCGCTCCGCTGGTCACGGCCTGAGATGGCCGATATCTGGTGGAAGGCCCACCCGCACGACCTCCACCGACTCCAGGACCGGGTCTCCACGCTGTATGTCGAACGCTCCCACATCGACCGCGACGAGAACGCGGTCGTGGTGATCAACAAGAAGGAGACTGTCCGGGTCCCCGCAGCGCTGGTCGCGGCCATGTTGCTGGGCCCGGGGACACGCATCACCCACGCCGCTGCGGCTCTGCTGGCCGATTCCGGCACCACGATCTGCTGGATCGGTCAGCAGGGCGTCCGCATGTACGCGGCCGGGATCGGGCCGTCCCGCGGCGCCGGGTTGCTCATGCGGCAGGCGCACCTGGTGACCCGGCCCAAGGAACGACTCACCGTCGCTCGGGCCATGTACGGCATGCGTTTCCCCGGCGAAGACGTCAGCGAAGCGACCATGCAGCAATTACGTGGCCGCGAAGGCACCCGCGTCCGCCGGATCTACCGCGAACATGCGGTCAGGACCGGAGTTCCGTGGCAGGGGCGGAAGTATGTCGCCGGTGATGCCCACGCCGCGGGCGACGACCTCAACCGAGTCCTGTCCGCCGCAAATGCCGCCCTCTACGGCATCGCCCACGCGGTTATCACCGGTCTCGGCGCCAGCCCAGGACTGGGGTTCGTGCACACAGGCTCGGCGATGTCGTTCGTCCTCGACATAGCCGACCTTTACAAAGCCGAATACAGCATCCCTCTCGCCTTCGACCTCATAGCCGACGGCCTCACAGAAGAACGCGACGCCCGCCTGGGTCTTCGCGACTTGATCGCCGAACGACGACTGCTGCCTCGGATCGTCGACGACATCCGTACACTCCTCGGCAGCGGCACCGACGATGACCCCACCGCGGGCCCGCAACTCTGGGACGAGAAGCTCGGGACCGTCGACGGCGGCACCAATTGGGCCGGCGACTACGCCGACCTCGTCCAGCCCGGTTTCGGCGAAGACCAGATCACCGTGATCGGCCCCGATCTCGACGCTCCGGTCGACTGGTGACCCCATGACTGTCATCGTCCTGATAGCCGTCGCGCCAGGCCTACGTGGACATCTCACCCGCTGGATGGTCGAAATCAGCGCCGGAGTCTTCGTTGGCAAACCCAGCCGTCGCATCCGAGAACGACTTTGGGAACTACTCGCCGACCGAGTCGGCGACGGCCAAGCCGTCATGATCGAACCCGCCAACAACGAACAAGGCTGGACAGCACGCACCGCCGGCCGCGACCGCTGGCGTCCCGTCGATTTCGACGGTCTGGTCCTCTCCGCCCGCCGCAGAGCGACCTGACAGGCCATGAGGAACCTCGACCCGGATCTTCCCGGAACGAGGAACTCACTGACCCGAACCCACGAAGGCGAAATCGAACTGAATGAAAACAGGGGTATCGGCTCGTAAATATGCAGGTCGAAAAGTGTCGGCCCCGCGCCCGCGGGGATGGTCTTAGGTGCCGTCAAGGCCGGGCGATGGGAAGTTCGTCGGCCCCGCGCGGGCGGGGATGGTCCGGGCAAACCCGCCTTCCATGTGATGCGCCGGACATCGGCCGCGCGCGCGGGGATGGTCCTCGGCCGAGCTGGGGTGAACGGGAACGGCCCCGATCGGCCCCGCGCGCGCGGGGATGGTCCACCGGTCCGGCGGCCGCAGCGGATGAGACCTCCATCGGCCCTGCGCGCGGGGATGGTCCGTGCCGGCCACACCCGCATTGCCGCCGCCGCCCATCGGCCCCGCGCGCGCGGGGATGGTCCATGGGTACCGACACCGGCTGCATCGCATTCGTCATCGGCCCCGCGCGCGCGGGGATGGTCCGTCCTGCCCGGCCGAGGACGTGGCATGACCGCCATCCCCCCGCGCGCGGGGGGATGGTCCTGTCTGCACGCCGCGCTCGTTGTGGTCGCCGGTCATCGGCCCCCCGCGCGCGGGGATGGTCCCCGAGCAGCATAGCGACCGGTCGGGGCGTCCGGATCGGCCCCGCGCGCGCGGGGATGGTCCTTCCCGCCAGTACCGCGCCGCCCGTGACGGGGTATCGGCCCCGCGCGCGCGGGGATGGTCCACATTCTCGAACCGATGCAGGACCCGGCCGTGTATCGGCCCCGCGCGCGGGGATGGTCCCTGCGGGACGGCTTCGCCGGTCTGGGCCTGGGTCGGCCTCGTGCGTGCGGGAATGGTCCTGTTGCGCAACGCAACCGCTTCCGCCGGCAATTGTCGGCCCTGCCCCCCGCGGGGAAGGACGAATGGCCATTGACAGATGGTCTGAGGTTGCCACCATCGTGCCGATCCGGTTCGACCTTGGTCACGCTGCGCGCCGGTCGGCCTCGCCGCCGAAGGGGGACGGCCCATACGCGAGCTATGCGAAGTGACGGGCAACTGCGCTTGCTCTGCTGCCCTCAGGATGATCTGTCGAAAGTGATGGCGGCAACGCGCATCTGAGAAGTATGGTTTTAGCTAGAAATTTACTGTGATATGTTGATTTATAGCACGATGAAGTCATTTTCGGAGGCCCCTGCTACGAATGCCGACCATTCCTTACTGGTGTAGGTGAGGGTTGTGCCGTGATCGTCGACCAGGGTGACGCCGCCATCTTCGTGACAGTTCATACGGACCTGCGGCGGCATCGATCCATCGCCGATTGCCGCAGCAATGAATTCATTCCATCGGCTGGCCGGGAGCATTATAAGCGGTTGTTCTGTGAGCTGATCGAACTGCTTGCGTGCAAATTTGCTGTCCCTGATCCCGACCAGATCGCCGGCGAACGCGAACTCGACACATGCGCTGTTGTTCTGGCTGTGGGCGCTCTTGCGCCAGCGCGCTGCGGCGAACTCGGTGGTGGTGCTCATGGTCGCAGGTTACCTTCTTGGTTTGTTCACGAACTTCCGGCGATGTCCCGGATCAGTCGGAGTGATCGTGCAGGGCTCAGTGCGATGGCTGCCAGCCGGATGAATTGGTCTGTGTAGCGCCGGATCTGCGCCCGCTCCTCGACGAAGACCTGGCCGGCCATGGTGTCCAGGTAGGCGACCTCGGGGCTGTCCGCGTTCGGGAACTCCATCAGTGTGAACGATCCGCGCATTCCCGGATGGCCACCCGAGTCGAAGGGCACGACCTGCACGGTGATGTTCGATTTCCCAGCTGATTCCACGAGATGCTCCAGCTGGCCGCGAGTCGTATCGGGGCCGCCCACGATGCGGTGGAGTGCGGGCTCGTCGATGATTGCCCACAGGTTCAGCGGTTTGTCGCCGACGAGCCGCTGTTGCCGGTCGAGGCGCGATCGAACGTTGCTCGCGATGTTCGTCTCCGTCGATTCCGGCGAGATCTCGGAAATCAACTCGCGGGCATAGTCTTCGGTCTGCAGCAGGCCGGGGATGACGAGCGGCTCGAACGACTGGAGGCTGTCTGCCTCGTCCTCCAGGCTGATATACGTGTTGTACGAGTCGGGCAGGTCCGCGTGGTAGGGCAGGAGCAGACCGCGCTTCGTCGAGTCCTTGAACAGCCGGCCGAGTAGTTCCCGCTTCTCCTCGTTCGCCTTGTACAGGTCCATCAGCGCCAGCAGGGTCCGCTGCTGGGGGCGGGCGAGAGCTTCCTCGATCCGGTACAGCGTCGCGTCGTTGATCTTCGTAAGTTCCTGGACCTGCTGGCGGTTGAGGCCGGCGGCTTCGCGTAGGCCGAGCAGCTCGGTTGCCAACCGTCGGAGGTGGATACCCGCGATCCGGAGCGGCGGCTGTCTGGTCATGGTCGACAGTCTTACCAGGTGAGCGGGCGAGGGCAAGTCACCCACGCGTACGCAGGTCGATAGAACGCAAGTCTTGCGTTTTCACCTCATGCAATGCACGATGTGGGTGTCGATGTGGCGCACATCTCGAGGGGGGTGGGTATGGCGAACCGCTTGGTAGGAAAGCTTCTCTCTGGCAACCAAACTCGGCCGCGCACCTGCCCGGTGTGGGGTGGCCTGGTCGCACTGTGCCGCCCGGTCCGTATGTCGCCGGACAGTCGGGCGTCTGCCTTGAATTGGAGAGCGAAAACTGTTGCTGAACAGAAGATTTGGTGGCACTTGCTGGTTCTGATGCTGATGCGCCCGGCGGCGTTGCCGGCATCCGGACAGGAAGTGCCGCTCGGGTGGACGGTAGCAACGTCGAGGCGGCGGTGGGTGCGCTGATGACCTGGAATCATGCTGCGGCAGAAGCCGATCGGTATCGGACTGCATGTGGGCTCGAGGGCGTGTTCGCGCGAGGCGGTCTTGGCGTAACCGACATTGTATTGCGGGTGAGCGCAGCGATTTCGGTGGTGGCGATCCCGGAAGAACTGAGCTTGCGAATCCTTGCCCGCCTCGGGCGGGCGGCTATGGGGCAGATCGTCGGGGTACCCGACGCCTGCTATTTCTGGTTGGCGCGGCCCGCCTCCGGGTTCGACCCGGATGCAGTTGCCCCGACTCTGAGCATCCTGGACACCGAGATCCTGCCCAACGGTTCAGAGATCGCATTGCCTGGACCGCCGTCGGACACCGTGGCCGGCCGCTGGTGGGTCAGTGGAGTCCCTGCGGACTCGTACCGGATGAGTGTTGCCGCCGTCGTCGCGCACGTCCTGGACAGCGGACGGGGGCGGTGACCTGACACTGGTTTTCCATTGACCGGGTTCACCTTTCGCGCCGAATCAGGATCTCTGTATTCGCGTCCTACGTGCGGCGAAGCTCGATCGCGATGAACCGCTGTGTCCTTTCATTGCCGTTGGCCGCTGCACCGATAGCAATTCATCTGCTGCGCTTCTGAAACGCGAGGTAGGAATTTCATGAGTACTACGGGTATGCCTGGAACCGATCCGCTGATGACTCGCGCGCTCGTGGACCGCTGTCGCTTGTATCGGTCCGAGTTCGGCTTCCAGACTTCGATCGACCCGCGAAGCATGGTCATTACCATGCGGTCGCGGCAGCATTCGGGAGTGCTTGTTCCCGCGGCCTTGGGCTACCGGGCCTGGTCGCAGATGTCCTTCCCTGTGCCGGTGATCGCAGTGAAAAAGCGGGCGCTGCTGTTCGTGACCGACGGCTTCCGGCCTGAGGATCACTCCGCTGCACTGGAACTCGCGATTTTCACCCATCGGATTGTGCCGCTGTGGCCTGGAAGACAGATCATGTTGCCGACACCCGGAATCGCATCTCGAGTGTGGCTGAGATTGCCAGCAGGCGAAGGACTCCCAGTTCTGCAATCGATAATCGATGTCTTGGTGGACGTGCGACCGGTGACCCGGGCACCATCGGTCCCGGCGTGCTGATGCTGCTGGTCACAATCAGTTTGATGGCGCCGTGTGCGGTCGTGATCGGCGTCGGCTGCTGGTGGCCGGTCCGTGACGAAGCCCAGCCAACCGTCGCGACACTCAAATTCCGGCTGCTCGTCGAAGAGAGACGTCCCTGGTATGCCGACACCCCCGAGTCTCGCACGTCGACGTTACGCGCAGGACGACACCAGTGCGCGCAAGCTCGAACTTGCTGCCGACCGGCCCGAAGAGATGGCGGCGTTCACCGGACAACACAAGGATGGCGGCGATGATCCTGCCGGACAAGGATGCGGTGCTGGCGGCCTGCCGGGGATTTCCCGGCCGCCACCCGATGCTGATCGCTGCTCGCGATCTATCGGTGTGGCACGAACGGGAACGGTTCGCCACCGGCCCACTCGGAACGAACGAAATGCTTGCGCAGCGTTCGCATCTGCGATTGCAAATCGACCGCTGGGTCGCACTCCGAATGCCCACCCCGTTCGAGCGGACCCGGATCCATACGGAGGGCATGGGCCGGGTGGTGGACCGGCTCGCGATGCGCACCATTCAGGTTCGCGCGCTACTGCCGTACCCAGCCAGCGGTGCGGTCCGGGATGCGATCTCGGCGTTGGTCGAACTCTCCGAGGCGTACCAGGATCTGGCGGACGAGGTCGCTGCCGGCTTGTGTCGCCTGCCAACTGGTTACGACCCTTGGTGATAACCGCACGCAGTTCGCCAACGTGGGATGCTCGTGACGTGCTGATCTTTGCCGTTAAGCTGCTGATGCGGATCGACGCCGTGTGAGGCAAATCGAACTGAATGAAAACAGTGTGTTCTGCCAACAAACCTGCAGGTCAAAAAGTGTCGGCCCCGCGCCCGCGGGGATGGTCCTCCAGTCCGGTACGCGGTGCGCAGACAGCGTGGGTCGGCCCCGCGCCCGCGGGGATGGTCCGGAACTTCGTCGAGGTGTTCTCGATCCCGTGCGGTCGGCCCCGCGCCCGCGGGGATGGTCCGTCCGGTAGCCGGCCGCCGCGTCGCCGGGACCAGTCGGCCCCGCGCCCGCGGGGATGGTCCGATATTGCCGCTGTTCCCACCGAAAACGGTGTCGTCGGCCCCGCGCCCGCGGGGATGGTCCGCGCGGATCACGACCGGCGGCGCGAACACCCTGGTCGGCCCCGCGCCCGCGGGGATGGTCCCTGCACGCCGTCGATCACGCCGTGCAGAAGCCCGTCGGCCCCGCGCCCGCGGGGATGGTCCGTTGTGAAATGGGATGAATGGGGCATGTGGGGCGTCGGCCCCGCGCCCACGGGGATGGTCCTTCGATGACGGCGCCGATGCGCGCAGAGATCGAGTCGGCCCCGCGCCCGCGGGGATGGTCCCCAGGCCAATACGGCCATCGCGAACGCCGCGGCGTCGGCCCCGCGCCCGCGGGGATGGTCCCACGGTGGCGATGTGGTGCTTCCGGCACCCGATGTCGGCCCCGCGCCCGCGGGGATGGTCCGTTCACCGGTGTCACGCCCAGCTCGGCGGCGAGGTCGGCCCCGCGCCCGCAGGGATGGTCCTTCAACCGCGGCCAGGAATGGGTTCCGGTCCGGGTCGGCCCCGCGCCCGCGGGGATGGTCCTCCCAGGTTGCCGTCGGCGTGATCTTCGCTCCAGTCGGCCCCGCGCCCGCGGGGATGGTCCGCGCTCCGCCGACGCCACCGAGATCTTCGACCACGTCGGCCCCGTGCCCGCGGGGATGGTCCACGCATCGGCGGTCGCGGCCTGCCGCTGCTGGCGTCGGCCCCGCGCCCGCGGGGATGGTCCCTGCCGCGAGTACGGGCTGACGTTCACTCTCGGGTCGGCCCGCGCCCGCGGGGATGGTCCCATGCCGGCGCACTTCGGCCGGGTCAGGCGGTGGTCGGCCCCGCGCCCGCGGGGATGATCCGGGGCCTGACGTGGAGATCATGGGCGTCGCGGCGTCGGCCCCGCGTCCGCGGGGATGGTCCGTTGGCGATGTGAGCGCTAGACCAACAGGTCCCGTCGGCCCCGCGCGCGGAGATGGTCCGGGGGTGAAGTAATGGAGATCCACGGTCCGGGCGTCGGCCCACGCGCGCAAGGATGGTCCGCCTGATGGCCTGCGGCTGCAAATGGCACCGCGGTCGGCCCCCCGCGCGGAGGATGGTCCGTGTAGCGGAGCGACTTCTCCGGTCATGTCGACCCGCGCACGCGAAAATAATCCGTCGATCGCGGCGGCGATCATGTCGGCCAGTGAGTCGGCCCCCTGCCCGCGGGGATGGTCCGTGGCGGAGGCCGTGAAGACAGTAGCTCATGGTGTCGGTCCCGCGCCCGCGGGATGATCCGCCGCCGCGGACGAGCTCGCCGCGGGTATCGACGTCGGCCCCACGCCTGCGGGGACGGTCCGGAACGGGACTACATAGCCGGGCTGCGGGCTTGACGGACGTTACGACCGTTGCCGTGGTATGCGTCGTGCTACCGGTTGTGATTGTCGGGCTGCGCGAAATCGACGTTCAGCCGCGGACGACCTTTGTACGACAGTGATCTTGGACGAATTCTTCGTATGGCCGGTTGTTGCTGTGGGGCGATGCCGTGACGATGGATGCGATTGATCCGATAGTTTGGCTTGTTCTGATTCCGGTGCGCTTGCTGTAATTGATCGATTATGCTCACCCTTCTGGACGGGACGGCGATCTGGCTCCGATTCCTCGTTGATCGGGTCTGCTCGACTACTCGATAATTCAATGCTGCCGGCAGGCGTGGGGGATAATTGATCGAGTCCGGGGTGGCAGTCGACGCAGAGGTCGTCACGAAGTTGGCGCCATTCGCCGCATTCGGTGCATTCGGCATTGGGAACTGTTGGGGTGGTCGGTAATTGGCGCGGTGGTATGGGGGGATCGGGCTGGGTGTAGGTACGGATCCAGTGCGCGATCAGTGGTTGGTCGGTGGGGTGGGCGGCGAGGTATTCCTGGTGGTAGAGGCTGCGGTTGCGGGGTTGGTAGTGGGTGGTGAGGTATTCCATTCGGGCGTGGACGGCGTCGGTGGGGGTGTGTCCGAGGGGGAGTTCGGGGATGCCGGGGCGGTCGAGGCTGCGGCATTCGGTGCAGAGTCCGTCGTCGCCGTGACCGGTGGCGGCTTGGCCGGTGGTGCGGTCGAGGGTCGCGCGTTCGAGGCGGCAGGAGACGCAGAGGCCGGTGCTGACGGTGCGGGTGGCGTCGCGGTCGTGGTCACGGTTGCCGAGGAGGACGCCTTGGTAGGCGGTTTCGGGATCTTTTCGGGCGGTGGGGTCGAGGTCGGATTCGTATCGGTCGACGGCGTGGGTGCTGCGGTCGCCGGTGCGTTGGCTGGGGTCGGTGCGGCGGCTGGGGTCGACGGTGCGGGTTATCCGGCCGGGTTTCATCCAGGTCCGTTCCCGTTGATGGATGACCGGTGCGGGCTCGGGGATGTGCTGGCGTTCATCGGGTTTCGGGACGCAGGCTTCGATCAGGCCGCGGTGTGGTTCGTGGGCGTACCAGAGGTTGCGGAGTTTCGCGAGGGCGGCGTCGTGGGTTTTGTAGCGGAGGGTGGCGGCGATTTCGACGATGAGTGCCCAGGTGGTGTCGTCCATGGTTGCGGTGGCGCGGCGGAGTTGTTGTTTGGCGGCGCGCATGTTCTGGGCTTGGACCAGTTCGCGGACGGAGGTGAGTGCGGCGGCGAGGCGGTCGTCGGTGGTGGGGTTGTCGGTCGGCATGGATGCGCTCACCTCCGGCCGTGGTCAGGCGCGGCGGTCATGGTCGAGGCCCGATGATCGGTGCCGGGTCGGGCGCGGAGAACACGTGCGCGGGTGCCGCCGGTCGGCGATCGCGACCGGAAAGATGTTTTGCCCGTTGGGCTGGCGAAGGTCATCGGTGAGTAGATAGGGAGCGCTGTGGCGCAGACAATTCTGTAGGCTGCGAGCGACTTCGGTGAGATCGGTGTGCCGGCATCGGCCGGCGGGATCGGTGGTGGCACGGTTTCGTTGCGCTCGACCGATGTTCGACCACGCGAATTCGGTAGTAGCGTAGCGATGATGTCCTCTCAGGAGGGCATCGGTGTCGGCAGTCTGAAGATCCGCAGTGGCATCGAGCAAGTCGGCGGCACAGGCGAATTCAAAGATTTCCTCATAGAGGTCGTCGCGATGGACGCGTAGTTCCCGCCACCGGTCGGAGTACCGCGCAGCGTCCTCGCCGGCGGTGCACTCGCTGTAGTCGTCGAGCATCCGGCGGTAGGTGGCGATGTCGCGTGCCGGATCCCCGACCGGTCTCTGCGGGCGGCCGAGGACCCTGTTGATGACGGCGAGTTCGCGTTGCATGGCGCCCGGAGTGATTGCGCAGCCGTCGAACAGACTGAACTCCCGGATGTTGGGGATATCCCAGGTGGTGACTCGGGCATCGATCAGGCGAGCGCGGCTGGCAGCGGTGTATTCGGCGATCCGTCGGCAGGCGAGCCGGAAGCTGCCGGTGTAGGTGAATGTTGCGTGCGGCGAACCGGTTTCGGTCCAGACGACCAGATACAACCGTCGCTGAGCAGGTCCGGGCGTGTCGTATTGACAGGTGGTTGTCGGGCTGTGGTCTGCACTCGAAATGCGGAGGGACGGATCGCAGTCGGCCGTCAGCATCCACGATTGACGGAGACTTCGAAACGCGAATGCGTCTACCGCAGAAAGTGACTCGATCGAGCTGGCATCGCAGTCGGTCGGCCCCCGGTGATGCTGCTCGCGGATTCGGACAGCTTCGGCGAGGAAGAGCCAGCGATCGCGCCACACCGGTGAGTGGTTCTGCCATCGCTCGGCGTCGAACTGCCACGCGTCCCTCAATCGGCGCCTACGGCTTTCTTCGGTGCCCGCGTGCTCCGCGGCTCGTCGCAGTCGTC
The DNA here is from genome assembly GCF_009604425.1 of Nocardia aurantia. GTDB lineage: Bacteria > Actinomycetota > Actinomycetes > Mycobacteriales > Mycobacteriaceae > Nocardia > Nocardia aurantia. The sequence goes on from NZ_WEGI01000010.1 coordinate 20,875, forward strand.
GGCATCGGGCGAAGGCTTTCCGAAAGGCACACTCGCTCTGCGGGTCAACCGCGAAACGCTCTGTGATGATGTGCATAGCTCTCCTTCCGAGAGAGGAACCTGCGAACTGCGACCATGTGCACGGCGGACGTCCGGAGCCCGGTGGCGATCTTGTTCACATTCGTCGCGCACGAGAACATGGCGGAGGTTGCCTGCGGGCCTGTTGTCGTCGTTGCAGCGGCGCGGAACCTGCAGAGTGCGAGAGGCCCGGGCCGGTGGTCCCGGGTGGGTCAGGGCGGGGCGGTGGCTGTCTCTGCGTGGCTGTCCGAGCGATCGCCGTACGGTCGCTGCTGAGCAGGTACGGGCTCTGGTCTCGGATCGTGGCGCGCAGGCTGTGGGCCGCTTGGACGACACGAACGAGATGATTTGTCTCGTAGTCGAATTCGGCTAGTGCGGTGCGCAGTTCCGGGGGTAGATCAATGTTCCCCAGTGGCTGGTGCACCCGGGCGTGGGCAGCGACGCCGTCGGGTCCGTCGATGGCGGCGATGAGGTCCCCGTAGGTCTGGAATCGGCCGAGGTGGGTGATCTGCGCGGCACGATCGAGCGCGTCGGCCGTGTAGTCCCAGCGGTCGATGTACCAGGGTTCGGTGCCGACCGGTGACATTCCGACACGAATCTCGGTGCCGGCGCCGAGGTCGAGGTGGCGCTGGATGCCTTGGCTGCGAACGGTCATGAGGTGGCGTTCGGCGATGGCGGTCAGGTCGTCCAGCCAGGGCTGGTTCTCCCAGAATGACGGGCGCGGCGGGTTGCCGTCGATCTTGTCCAGTGTCGGTGCGGCATTGTGGATGTCGGCGGCTTGGGCGTAGAGCAGGATCTGCACGCGGAGGTCGTCGCGGCGGATGATGTTCTCGACCAGCTGGTCGCTCAGGGCGGGCTCGTGGATGGCGGCGACGGTGTACTCATAGTCACCGACCAGAGCGTGGTAGGTGGCGTCGTTCAGCCAGCTCGGGCCCGGCGGCGCGCCCGGGGCGCGGAAGGTGTCGTCGATGGCCGACAGCTCGTGGTGCAGCTGCGCGCCGGTGACCGCGTGTGCTTCGAACAGTAGGTGGTCGGCACCGGTTCGGGGGTGGCTCATCGTGATGCGGGCGTCGACGAGTCCGGCGGCGTCGCGGGTGCCGGTGACGATTCGTTCGCGGGCGGTCTGAAAGCTGGTGCGCCAGATCGTGTTCGGCTCGGAGGATCCGGTATCGCACCAGGTGACCCGGTAGCCGGTCGTGGCGTTCTGCGGTCGAGTTCCGGTGGCCTGGTGGCGGCCGGTGAGCATCCGGGCTTGATTTCGATTGCGCCGGAAGAAGGGATCGTCATCGGCGTCCGAGTGGGTCGGCTCCGGTGCCGGAGGTGTGTGCAGGTAGGCGCTGGTGGTGTCAGCGAGGTGGTTCCATCGGTTCCGCCACTGGCTGGGTGCCTGCTGCCATCGTTGGGCCCGGGCGTCCACGCTGCCGGCGAGCCGGACGTACTCGTCTTCGCTGCGGGCGTTCGTGGCAGCGCGCTGCAACCGGAAGCAGAACGCGAAGTCCGCGCGCAGGCTGTTCTCCAGCTGTCGGTGATGTGGTGGGCGTTCGGGCATGCGGGTCTCCTTCCCAGCGGATGTGGATGTCGAAGTGCTGCCTCCTCCAGCGGTCGGGGTGGGGCGGTAACTGATCGCCGTCCGGCTACGGCGGGAACGGTCCGGCCGCCCGCTGCCCGGACGTCGACGTAGGTCCGAAGTGCGTCTGGGCGGCATCCGCGGAACCGTCTGTGAGGGCATCGAGTCCGGGCAGCACGGGTTGAGGTCGATGGATATAGCCGCAGGCGTGCGGCTGGCAGCCCGAGAAGTCGCTGATTCGGGTCAGCCGTTCCACGGTCGGCCACAACCACTGCGTGTGCCAGGCGGCCAGGTCCTCGCGGGGGACGTCCCGCAGTTCAGGAGCTACGTGGTAGGCGGCAGTGTGGGCGGCCATGAGCGCGGTGAGTTCCTCGACGACCGGATCGTGGCACCACCAGCAGGGCGGAACGCGGGAACCGAGTTGGTAACGATCCCGCAGCTGAGCCACCCAATCCGCCAGTTCGCCCCACAAGAGGACCCGGCCGACCGGATCGAGGTGCTGCCACGCGAACCGGCTGGGTGCCATCGCATCGGCTTCGTTCCCGGCGCCGAAAGTTCCCATCATCTGTACCGCCTCGCTGTCGGCTCGGTCTTCGTGACATCGCTGGACCGCAATGCCGCTGCGTCGGCGGAGAGTGGTTGCAGCCGTGTGCTGTTCGCGGTGGCGCCGGCCACCGCGGAGCCACCGAGAATCCGGCCGGTGGCGACGACCCGGTCGAACCATGCAGTGGAGCCGAGCACCGCGTCACGCCATGCGGCGACGTCCCAGACGCTGGGCAGCCGGAGGAGGCAGCCGGGGCTGTTGCGGTAGAGCAGTAGGGCGCAGTCGCTGTCCAGTTCGCGGATCTCGTCGGTGCGCAAGACCGTGTTGTCGTGCAGTCCCCAGGAGCGGCCCTCTTTGTGCAGTGTGGCCTCCCAGCGCCGACGTTCGCCGAGGAGCTTCGACAGTGACGACAGTTCATCGACCCCACGAAGTCCGGGCAGGATCAGCATGGCCGGCGCCGACTGCGCGAGTACCCGGCCGCCTTCGGTGCCCCAACGCATTTCGTTCTGGTCCTGGTTGTGTGCGAACGCCCAGACGGTGATCCCCTTGCCGCCGGAGTCGGTCATGATCTGCGGCAGGTCCGGTATCGGGGCGACGTTGTTCATCTCGTCGAGCACCAGCCTGATCGGCGGATCCAGCCGTTTCATCGGGGCTCGTTGTGAGGCCCGGTCGGCGACGTAGTGGACCTCGGCGGCCAGCGCGGCGACGAACGGCGCCATCGACCTGGTGGTGCCCTTCGACACCAGATACAGCGTGTTCGCCCCCGACAGCACGAACTGGTGGACGTCGAACGACTCGTGGACCGGAACATCCACGGCAGCCAGTAGTTTCGGAGAAGCGAGCGGCTCCAGTAGGCGAGCCGCCGCAGCGAGGACGTCGTCGCTGGATTCGCTGGCCGAGCCGAGAATCTGGTTGAGTTCGCTCGCCCAGCTGGGGAAGGTGAGGGCCAGCACCTCCACGGCAGCACGGTTGGTGCGGTTACCGATCCAGACCCGCACGTCGTGAATGGTGGCGTCCGACACGGCCGCGGCGTAGAGGCAGCAGCGGAGTACGGTCGCGGCTTTCTGTTCGAAATAGGCGCCGTTGCGGGTACCTTCCAGCGGCATTGCCTTGGCCAGGGCGTCCGCGCGGCGGATCGCGGTGTCGGGGTCTTTGCAGCCGGCGAGGATCGACCAGCGCACCGGGTGCGGCCAGCCGGTCAGTTGTTCCGGGTCGAACACCGCTACCTGTCCGCATGTCGCGCGCGCCCGGATCGTGGCCGCGACCAGGTCGGCTTTGGTGGTGGTCGCGAGGACGAAACCTGGTGCGTCCCAGATGCGTTGGCAGGCGATCCGCCAGGTTTTGCCGGCTCCGGTGGGGCCGTGCACGATCACTCCATCGCGATGCTGGAGATACACATGTGTTCGTGGTGCGTCGGCGAGCACTCCGATGTCGATGGTCAACTGCTGCGGCGACTTCGCGCGCCCGCGGAGAAGCGCTCGGTTTTTCATCGCCGCCACCACTTCCAGCCTCCGGTGCGGTGTCGGCTTGATCCGCGGCGGGCCAGTTCGGGGTACTCGGCGGTGGCTTTCTCGGCGGCCGAGCGTGCATCGAGTCCGCTGCGGCGCAGATCGGTGCGTCCGGCCAGCCCGTCTGTGATCCGGCGGCGTTGATAGCAGGCGGCGAGTTCGCTGCCGATGGCCAGCCCGGTGCACCAGGAGATACCCATCGCCGCCATACATATCCAGGTCAGCCACGCCGGGCCCGGGCGCGGGTCCTGTAGCCATGCCGTGGCCGGGTGAGCGGGGTCGGCGGCCAGCCGGACCATGATGGCGCCGAGTTGCGTCGGCGGCACGAGTGCCGGGCGATGCCCGGCGAGCAGGCCGGACAGCGCACCGCCTCCGATCACGGCGACGGCGATGCTGCTGATGATGTACAGGGCGAGGGCCAGTGGTGCGGGCAGGACCGGCTCGTGCCGGGCTGGGCTGGGGAGCCGAGTGCGACGGGTCATGACGAGGTCACCTCCTGGGTGTGCGGGGATGCGACGCCGGTGATGGCGGCGTCGGTATCGGTGAGCGCGATTTCGTAGGGCGAGCGAATGTGGGTGAGCAGGAACGGATCCCGGGATCCGATCTTCACCAGTGCCTGACCGCGGCCGAGTCGCATCAAGGTGTCCTCGGTGCCTTCCGGCAACCGGTACAGCCGGACGGTGTCGAGGGCATCGTCGGCGCGGGACTGCCCGAACAGCACCACGATCGACGCCTCCGCCATCAACGACCGTGCCGGCGATCCCGCAGGCTGATCGGCCGGATGGTGAAACGCAGACACTGTCGAAAGTGCCAGGCCTCGTGAAAGTTTCAGGTTCGCGCGGAAGATCTCACCGGTGGATCCGGCGGCGACATGCCAGCCCTCCTCCACGACGAGGATGGTCTGCTGGTAGCGAGACGAGCGAGCAGCGAGCCGGTTGGCCAGCCACGTGTTCGCCGCCGTCATGACCACTCGCAAGGCGGGCCCGTCGGTGGGCAGGGCGCTGACGTCGAAGTGCACCAGCGGGTGAGTATCCAGGGCATCGCGGACCGCCGGGCTGGTCGGTGCGTCGACCAGCCCACGCAGGTCGCGGTCGGCCAGCCGGAGCAACGCCAGACCGGGCTCGAGCCCCCACTCCAATGCACGCGTGGACCACCTCGGCCCGAAGTCCGCGCCGTCGGCAGGGTCGGGATCGAGCAACTGCATCGCCAAGTCTCGGATCACCGGGTCCCGGCCGGTCCCGCGTGCCGCAACGGTCACCTTAGCCAAACCGGCACCGACAGCGGCCTTTTCGCGTTCATCGAGTCGCCGTCCCATCGCATCGGTGAGAACAGCGAGCACGAGCGCCTCCTGCCCGGCGGGCACGACCCCCTCCAGACCACCCGTGTGATCGCCGCCGGTACTGATCGCCGGGTCGAGGAGGTTCAGCCGGGCACCGGTGCCACCGGTACGGAAGCGAATGCTCTGCGCGCCCAGCGACGTTGCGATCGAGGTGTATTCACCGACGCCGGCCTGCGGCTTCTTGTCGAGAACGACCACCTGGCGGCCGGCGACGAGCTGGCGCAGAACGCACACGGTCTTGATCCACGAGGACTTCCCTCGCCCGATGTCGCCGATCACGACGATGTTGATGCCGGAGGTCTCGGCGCCGTACGAGGCGAACGCGTCGACGATCTCGGCTTCCTGGCTGATCGTGTTCAGTCCGGCCAGCACCCCGTCGGTGCGGGTCCGCCGCCGATTGGTCGCCAGATTCCATGCCTCGGCCTGCCGAGTCGTCGTCCAGGCGCCCTCCGGACGCGGTTCGTACCAACCGTGCCGATCCAGCAACCGGCGACGCCGGGGCATCTGCCGCCGCGTGCCTCGCCGAGCTTCGGCCGGTGAGCCTGTCATCGGCTGGCCGAACTCGATTACGTTGCGCGATAGTCGTTTTTGTTCCGCGCGTGGCATCGGACCTCCTCAGCGGGTGTGGGGTGTGACGGCCAGTCCGCGGCCGAGCGGGAGGGTGGCGAACACCGCGACGTCGTGATCGTCTGTGGCCCAGTCGATATCAGTGATCGCGGAGTCGTGGGCTGCTTCCGTGACGCGCAGGCAGGCACGTTCGAGATCGTCGGGGTCACGGCCGGTGACCGCGATCGTCGCGGTGTAGATCGCGCCGTGGTGGCCCGAGCCGGGCATCAGATCGTGCCGTCGACGATCGGACGCCGTGGCCAGGACATCAGCGGAGCCATCGTCCAGCCGTCCCTTCTGCAGATCCTTCGCGCGACGAGCGAGGTCGCTGGTGTGGTCACCGCGAGCCGCGGCCCGGGCTCGGTGCGCGGGAACGAAGTCGATCCGGACTGCGACGGTGCGGATCGTGGGTGCCGGCGGCGTGACCTCGTCGCCGGGGTCCGCATCGACCCCGGTCAGCAACGGCGCCAACCACAATGGCCCCAGCGGGATCGGCTCGATGGCTTGTGGTCTCAGATAGCCGACCCGGGTCCGCCACCGGCCGTCCGGACCGACGGCGACATGGTCCGCGCCGCCGAGATAGCTCGGCCAGCAGGTGTCCCATGCTGTGTCCTGATGCGCGTCGATGGGGTGGGTGGGGTCGAGAAAGCTTCGGAGAACGCCGGCTAGTCGCCGATGCCCGAGGACGTCGACCCGCCCCATCTCTGCCAGCACGAGAAGCCGTACGGCGCGCTCGGTTTCGTCGCGAACCACCTGCGCGATGGCCGCGACCGCGGGCACGTTGCGCGTGCGGGCCAATCGCGTCGAGTCGGCGATCAGCGCCTCGGTCTGCGGAATTCGCAGCACCACGAACGACCGATGCTCCTCGGCCAGTGGCGCCGTGACGTCCACCAACGCGCCATACGATTCCACCGCGGGGACCAGCCGGGGATCGGTGAGGTTGCCGATGCGGCGCTCGGCCCATCGGACGTGGCCGGTCATGTCGTGGGGTACCGATCGGTGCAGTAGTTGCACGCCCCGGATGTGGGATCCGCTGCGGGCGAGCTGCGCGAGGAACACGCCGAACTCGGCCTGGCTGGCGGTGTAGGCCGCGTCGCTGCGGAGTCCGTCCGCGACGCCTTCGACCGCGAGCGTGACCGTGAAGCACGGACGTTCCCCGGGATTGGCGGAGCGCAGGATGAACATGTCGTCGAGTCCGGTTCCGGACAGATCCAAGGGGTCGGTGTTGCCGAGGGGAGGCGGCAACATCCAGCCCGGATCGTGGGCGGGGTCGCCGTAGCCGGCGTCTTCCGAGTTTCGATAGATGTGCTCGCCGCGGCGTCGCCGCGTCCAGGTCCGCAGTGCGTGTGCTCGGCGGGCTGCCATCGATGGCCGATCTCGCCATTCCATGGTCGTAACGAACACCGCCAGCAGCTCGGCGAGGGCAGCGAGGATCGCCCACGTCGCTCCGCTTCCGAGCACGTAGATCGTCAGCGCACCACCGACTGCGGCGACCCAGGTCATCAGGACCGGGCGGGACAGCCCGAGCCATGAGCGACGAGCGATTTCTCCACCCAGGATGCTGGTCCGCGGCCCGGTCATTGATTACCCCCGTCCTCGGCCTCACCAGGCGCCTGGTCGACCCCGGCCCGGGCCTTGTTCAACGCGCCACTGGCCGCTTGCGCCGCGACCGGTGTCGCGACGACCCCCGCGGTCTTCACCGCCGTCCCCAGCCGGAGCGCCGCATTCCCGGCCCGCTGGCCGGCAGCCGACTGCGGCCGGTCGCTCTGAGTTCCCCGGCTCAATGCGGCGCCGAGGTGCGCTTCGGTGGCCGACTTTCCGTCTCCGCGCCCAGCGGTACGCCACGGTGGATCTCCGGCTGCTTCATCGCCGGAGGCAGAGCCGGCACGCCGGGAAGGATCTCGGTCGCCCTGCCCGGAACCACCACCGCGACGGGTCCACCACATCGCGGTGCCGGCACCGCCGATTCCGCCGGCGAGCAGGCTGCCGGTGTTGCCGAATCCTGCGGCGTCGGAGCGGGACGGCAGCAGAGGCGCGTAGCGCAGCAGTGCCCAGGGCGCCATCCCCGCGGTCAGGAACGCAACGACGACCAGGCACAACTGGGCCAAGCTCCCCAACTGGCTCTCGGGTTCGGATGTGAGCGCCGAGTCGAGAACTCCGGTGATGCTGGCCAGCAGGAGGAACAACAGCGGTTTGCTCGCGATGACGGCAAGGAAGAGCAGCGGCGGCCGGGCGGCCTTGCGCCGCCAGGTGGGATGAACCCACATTCCGAACCCGATCCCCGACGCCACAGCCAGGATCGGTAGCGCGACTTGGTGCATCAGCAGCCCGAAGAACACGCTCAACGCACCCACCGTCAACAGGACGAAAAGCAGGAGCCCGACCAGGACACCGCCACCGAGGTCGCCGGCGGTGAGCCGCCCGGTGAACTGTTCGAGGTGCGTGATCATGTGACCGGTATCCGGGCCGGACAGCTGCGCGATCCGGTCGGTGGCCGTATCCGCGGTCTCCACCAGCAAACCGGCGAACATCGGCGCGAACAGCATCAGCACCACGCCGGCCGGCAGGTAACCGAACAGATCCCCGGCCATCGTCTTGAGCGTCTCGCCCTTCACACCGGCCCGCCAGATCGACAGCACCGTCATCAGGCCCAGGACCATCACCCCGATCCCGGTCGACAGTGCGTACCAGCGCAGGAACCACGCCGCCGCTGGATCGAAGCGACCGGTCGCGGCGAGACCGGTGAGGACACGGGAACTCAGTTGTACGGCACTGTCTTTCGAGGCGTTCGCCCAGTCGTCGATCACCGATTGGGGGTCGAGCACGAACCGGCCGGTGCTCACGGCGGTATGCCACAGCCAGCCGAATCCCGACGCCACGGCCGCCCCGCCTCGCCACAGCGGGTTGTCGGTGACCAGCTGGGACCACCACTGGCCGACGGTGATGTGCCGGTCGATCCAGTCCGCCGTCCCGATGAACAGGTGGCCAACTGCCCGGTTCCATTGCAAACACGCCGTGAGGTCGCCGGTCGCGGCGTCGGCGCGGGTGCAATCGACGAAATACGCGTGTGCGCAGTAGGCGCCGCCGGCAGCGCACGGGTCGGTCCAGGCGCGGAACGGAACGGCTCCGAATCCCTCTCCGAGCATGGCGATCTCGTGCAGTGACTGCTCGTCCGGTTTCTGCATCCAGTCGAAACCCCAGGCATTCCATGCCGGCGACTTCGCCCATGCCTTCAGGTCGTCCGCGCACGTCGGAGGGAATCGATATTCGGGATCGCCTGCCGGAAATACTCTGGGCAGCAAGTCCTTCGCCGGCTCGCGGGTCGTATCTACGGGTGTGCCGGGCAGGTTTCCGCGCGCATCAGCGCCGAGGATCGCTTTCTTCTGGTCGTCGCCGGCACTCCAGAAGGCCAGCCGGTCCTCGACCGTGAACACGGTATTCAGATACATTCCGATGTCACCGCCGCGCCGTGCGCAAGTGCCGGAGAACCACGGAGCTCTGTTGAACTCGTCAGTGCCGGAGACGTATTGGCGCAGATCGGCGGGAAAACCTTTCGGCAGCCCGTCGGCGGACGATGCCCCGATACCTGGCGACGGCGACGGAGGAGGAGCCGCAGTCGCGGCAGGGGCCAACACCCCTATCAGGGCAAAAACGCTCAGGGACAACAACACGAGGTGACTTCGCATGCGGAATTCACCTGCCTAGTCGAGGTAGAAGGTGTATTGGCCGGGCTGAACCTGATGTGCCAGAAGAGAATCCGCGCCTGGAGCCGTTACCTTCTCCGGCAGCGGGCCGACGGTACTGGTCGTGTTCTTCACTTTCCAGTCCCCGTTCTCCCAGGTCAGATCCACGAAATGGGTCGACCACGCGGTGAGGACCGATACCGGATCCCGGTCGGTGATACCTGCCCGGGAGATCGCGAGCATCCATACGGACACCCGCGCAGACAGGGCGCTGAATCCGGTCACTGTCACTGCCGCCGGTATCAAATTCACGACGCCGATGTGCTCGGCCGGCCGGTTCGCCCCAACCCGCAGGGTCGTCCGTAGGTCCGGTCCCGGATCCCGTGCGACCAGCGCCGTGGTGACCGACTCTATCGGCAGTCGGCCCTGCCCAGCCTGTGTCAGCGCTTGCAGCACATTCACCGCGGCCGTCGCCGCGCCCTGTTGGTCCTGCGAGTAGCCGATCGGCACTCCGCCGAGCGTCCGCACCGGGCCGTGGGCTACGTGAACCGACAGTCTCTGGCCGGTCGGCCGCTGATCACAGGCACGTAGCGCGAGTATTCCGGTGCCGCCCAGCAGGATTGCTGCCAGCCCGATCGCCAGCCAGCGACCGGCTGTCCACGACCGGGAGATGCTCCGACCGGTCGGCGGTGGCGCCGAATCGGGGGTGACGTCGCCGTAGTTCTTCTTCGCTGTAGCCATGTCGGACCTCCTGGTCAGGGGTGCTGTACTCGATGCCGATCGATGAAATAGCTTGTGGTTGAGTTGATTCAATGACCGCTGACGACGAACAAGATCGTGGCGATGATCGGCGAGGCGAGGCCGACCAGTCCGAGCGAGACCAGGGCGTCCTGGAGTTCTTCGCTACCTTCGGCGAGATCGTTGGCGTAGCCGCGTGATTTGGCGCGCTTCACCTTGAAGGCGCCCACGATCACCCGCACCGACGCGCCGATGACCACCAGGGCCCACAAGAAGGCGACGACCCGCTTCCACGAGGTGTCCAGCGCCCCGTCGAACAATCCGAAATCCGGTGAGATCCCATCGAGCGGGTTCGGGATTCCGGGCGCGGCCGATGCTGCCGGCGCTGTTGACATCAGTAAAGCGCCGGCCACCAGCAAAGTTGGGACAGTTCTGAGAGTCCTTCGAATCATCAGTGGCATAGTCAGTTTCGTGTTCAAAACGACCTCCTCGGTGGACGGGACGGCGTGCGCGGGATCCATCGCGGCTTCGGACAGGCTGAGGTCCGTCACCACGACGGCTCCTCGTAGTACCGCGGCGGCCCTGACCGGACGCCGTCGGCGCGATGGCGCCACCGGTAGGCGGTCAGTCGTGATTGCGTCGCAGGCCCCGGAACGGGAGACGCTGTTACCCAATCGGTTTCGGGTATGTACTCGCTCTCCAGTGGAGTGCTGTGGCAAGTGAGATTTTCGGAGGCCGCGTCGGTGACGTCGGCGGCGGCGTGGGTCCAGGCGCGTACCGTCGCTGTCGGCAACCGCGACAGTACGATTCGCTCGCCGGACGCGAGTGCCGGGTCCCACGGCACCGTTGCGACGCGGCGCACGCCGGCCGCACTCAGCGCCTCGACGCTGCGCCCAGGAAGTGGATCCCGGGCGGCTACGACGACTGCGCTGGTGGCCAGTTCGTCGTGACCGGTGTCGGCGACTCCGTCCAAGAGCCGAAGGGCGCCGACGATCACGTCGCGGCGATCGGTCACCGGCACCACCAACGCGGTAGCGTGTTCGATCGCCCACCGGAATCCCGCTGCGCGCGGGTTGTTTCCGGTATCGACGACGATCACCGATCGGTGCCGACGAAGAACCGCGAGGACAGCCGCGCATTCGTCTCGCCCGATCATGGCGCTTCCGCCGGGATCCTGGTCGGAGGCGAGGACCTCGTCCAGGCTCGGTTGCCTGTGCAGGAAACGCGCCAGCGCCGAAGCATCCGCGTTCGTGCTGCACAGCTTTCGCGCTTGGCCCAGGACGTCCCATACGGTCGCAGGGCCGTGCTCGGCGGCCGCGCGGGCGGCGAGGGTACCGGTGGACTCGTGCGCATCCCAGGCGACGACATTCCCGCCGCGGTAGCGACCGAGCAGCGCCGACAACATGATCGCCGTGGGGGTGACTCCCGACCCGCCTTTGGGATTGGCGACCACGATCATCGGTGTTCCCGGCAGCGGCTGCCGGATCCGCTCCACCGCTTGTCGAAACGCTGTCTCGGGCCCGTTCGGCCGCGGAAGCAGCTGCGCTCCGAACAGCATGTTGATCCGTCCCCGCCAGCCCCATTCGGCTGCCTCGGCTGCCGCTCCCGGTGCGTCGGCGGTCAGCAGGGCCAGCCGTGCCTCGCGGGCTCGGGCGATCTGGCGTTCGTCCGGCGGGGCGATGGTCAGGTTCGTCGCTCCGACTCCGTACGGATCCGAGGGGTCGTTGTCTTCGAAGATCTCGCTGCGGGCCGCGGCCAGATCGGTCTCCGGCTTCAGGGGGAGCTCCGGCTGCGACTCTGGCTCCGGTATCTGGCGAAGTCGCTGCCGGCGCAGATCCACCGGCCGTTCGCTGGGGGAGTCACGTCGTTCATCGGCTGCGGCGCTACCGTCGTCCGTCACGTCTGCCTCCTCGAAATCGTTTCCTGTCAGTGAATTTCGGTGCGAACTGACCGGGCCGTTCGCGCAGCGGAAGTTCGCCGGTCACCGGGTAGGTCCGAAGGCAAGACGGTTCGGGGCTGGTTCAGGCGCCTGGTACTTTGCGGCGAGTTCGGGGATTCTGGTGACGTAGCCCTGCGTCTCTGGGTTCTGGCAGACTCCACCGGCGGCGAAGGTGCCTTCGGGCCCGCAGTTGTACATCGACAACCACAACCAGGTCAGCTCGCCATGCAGAACTCCCTGCGTGAGGCCGCTTTTCGACAAATCGATCAACTTGCATGCGAACGCGCCCTGCGACATCACCGCGTCAGCAATCGAGAACGGGTCTGTGACGCCGTCGCCGTCGCCATCGATGCCCTGTGAAGTCCAAGTGCCCGGCATGAACTGAGCCGGACCCAGCGCTCCGGCCGGTGATACAGCGGTGCGGTTGAACCCCGATTCCTGTTCCAGCTGCGCCGCGACGATCGGTGCGCTCAACTCCGGGCAGGTCGCTGCGGCCTTGCGAATCCACGGCTCGAAATCCGGCGGCACGGAGCCCGCGCCGAGGCGAGTGTCTCCGCCTCCGACCGCTGAGGATGCCGGGCCGCCGTGCGCGGGTGTCGTCACGCAACCAATGCCCGATCGCTGCCTCGACCACCGGCTCGATGTATGTGCTGCGAGCGTATCGGTATCGGAATTCCTCTGTTGCGCCGCTCTTTTCGTCGGTCCCGTGTCTCTGGGGTGCGTGGCCTTCTCGAACGTTCCGGCCGCGTTCGGGATCGGCGTCGCGTGAGCAGTTTGCAGCCATGGCAGCGGATCGATTGCGTGCCCGCCGTGCAACCGCCCGCCCGGGACGACCTCGAAATGCAGGTGTGCTCCGGTCGCCTCACCGGCGGCACCGACACGTCCGATCTGCTGCCCGGCGGTGACACGCTGCCCGGCCTGCACACCGACGCCCCACTCGTACATGTGTCCGTACACCGTGGACACGAGGCCATCGGGCCCGTCGCTATCGATGACGATCCAGTTGCCGAATCCCGAGGCGGGCCCGGCAGCTGCCACCGTCCCATCGGCTGCGGCGAAGATCGAAGTGCCCTCCGCTGCAGCCAGATCGACACCGGCATGGAACCCGCCCTCTCGTGGCCCGAACGGCGACGACACCGTGAACGAACCTTCCGGCAGCGGCCATGCTCGGCCGTCGGCGGCCGGCGCCGGCTGGGCGGGCACGAGGTGGCGGTCGACGCGCGGCAGATCCGGCAGGCAACTGGGATCTGCTGGTGGACGGTCACCGAATCCCGTGAGCACCACCACCACGACGACCGCTGCGACGACCACGATCAGCAACACCTTGAGCGTTGTGCTCACGACAGGACCCCGATCGACCGGATCCGGTTCGTGAACCAGTCGGTCAGCCAACTCACAGCCGAACGGCCCTGGTCATCGACGACATACCGGTCGTAACTCTGGTGTGCTCCGGAGGCGAAGAACGTTGCTGCACTTAGCCCTTCGGAGGCGAGTGTCGTCAACGCCGAGGCACCGTTCGCCGCCATGGTGCCGGTCAGCTGTTTTGCTGCCGTCAGCGCATCGGTTTTCGGCGTTCGATCGGTGCTCGTCGACCACCCGGTGAGGGCATCGACGACGAATCCCGCGAATCCCAGCAGCGTGGGAGCGAGGTTCAGGACACGGGTACCAATATCGAGAGGATCGGCACCAGCTGCGATCGCCTCTGCGATCTGCCACAGATTCTCCTGTAGACGGCCGACCTGATCGGCCACACCCTGTATGTCCACATTGCCGAGCAGATCAACCAGCACGGAAATCAGCTGCGCTGCACCGCTGGGATCCGGGATCAGCCCGACTACCCGGGCGATCGTATGCAGGTCGACTCCCGCGGCCATCTGCATCAAGGGCGCGAACTGGTTGTTCACCCTCCCGAACAGTTCGTGCAACTGCCGCGCCTTCGTACCCGGGTCCACGCCGAGGTCCAGTAGCTCCGTGGTGATCCGATGGGCGATTTCCAGCAGATCGGGAATGTTGCCGGCGAACCGAATTGCATTCGAGACCACGTTCGCTACCTGATCCACCAGCAGCGAAGGCTTCATCACGCTCAGCACCCGTGCCGTGGCATCCAGAGTCTGCGCCGGCCGCCCGGCCAGCACATCTGACACCGGTGCGATCGCCGCGAGGAGTTGGTCCGTTGCCGCCCGCAGATTCGTCCCGTGGCTGTCGGTGCCAGCGGGGTGCCTCCCGATTATCGAGAGCGCTTCGAGCGCAGCCGGCAGGTCGGCGCGACCGATTGCGTCCAGGACAACACCAGCCAACTCATCCGGTGAATCAGAGTGCTCCCCCGCCGATTGGCGAACAGCATCCGGTATGTTCGCCGCCCGCGCCGGCAAGCCGGCCAGTTGGCCGAGAGCCGAATTCAGCGCCTCGACTGCGAGTTGCACTATCTCGGTATCCGGCTGCGTAGCGTGAGCCTGCGCGGCCAGGCTTTGAACTGCTGCCGGTAGTTCGGTCAGGCTGGATGGCGAGAAGTTCGACTCCAGCGACTCGGCAAGGCTTTGCGGAAGGGCATCAGCCGAATCTCGACCGGATGCGGCGGTGCTCGTGGGCTGAGAGAGGATCCGCCCCAGTCCGGCGATGATCGGGTGCTGGACGGCATCGGTTGCGCAGTAGCGGTCGTCGGGTGCGCAGATCTCCGCCGTCACTGCCGATAGTCCGCAGAATCCGCTCGATCGCGTCCCTGCGATACCGTCGCCCGCGACCGTCGGCCCGACCAGCTTGCCGCCGGCCGTGCCCTGATGCGGATCGGCGACCAGCCCGACAGCCAGAATCCGATCCGCAGCGAGCGGATCACCGGAACAACCTATCGAGGCCACCACATCGCCGACCGCGTCCGCACCTTGGCTGTATCCAGCCAGCACGAATTTGGTTGCCGAGCAACGGGACCCGACTTCGGACAGCGCGTTCCGCACGGCTGTTACGCCGGTCGCCTTGCTATCCCCGTACGGCAGCTTGTCGAACGCCGAAGCCGCATAGCCAGGGAACTGGAAGGCGAATTCGGTACCGAAGCGACGGGCCAGTTCGGTTGCCACCGGGCCCAGCAATCCCACCGGGACGGACTGATCCGCGGTCGAGTTGGTTTCCCATGTCCCGGGCAGGAAGATCCCGGCCACAGCCGGACAATCTGACCGAGTCGCGACCTTGGGCGGGGTCGGTGCCGCATTCACGAGCGGAGCGATCCCTGCGCACAGGGCGAGGATGGTGAGAAGGACGATCGCAGCGATCCGACGGCGCGCCAGTACCTTTCGACGCGGCCGAGCAGCGGTGATTGCCTTCTCGGCGCGCGAAACATATTCGAGTACAGGAGTATTCACAGCTCCTCCTGCCGATTCGACTGCTGACGAAGCGTTTCCAGCCACGCGCGTACCTTCGACTCCTCCAGCCGCAGTGGAGCATTGCGCGCTGTACCGCTTTTCCACGCCTGTGAGTACAGCTCGTGCCCGGCTGTTCGAAGGTGTCTGATGCGGTCCGGACTGTCCCCGGTTCGAGCGCTGATCTGATAAATATTGAGCGCTGGGTCCTTGCGTGGACCCGATGAGCACTTGCCGTCACATTCGGGCATGACAGCACCTCCCATTCCGGAAAGGAAATATCAATAACTACGGACCTCGAGTCCGGTAGCGCGATTCGACTATCGAATGACGTTTCCCGAGTCGAGGCCGCCTCGAGTCCGCGATAACGCGGACATGCGGATCCCTGCCGAAGAGATGAGCAGCTACGTCCCGACACCGGTCTCTCGGCTTATTTCTGGACTCGCCGCAGCGGCGGGTTGCCGATGCTTCCGTACGCCGACGTCCGCCATCCGAGCGATTCGGGCCGAACCACGTTGCTGTCGACGGGATCTGCGATGTCGCAGCTGCCAGTCCATCATCTCGTCGTACATGCGCTCGTAGGGCTCAGCGAGCGCTTCGTCGCGACGAAGCGACTTCGGGTTCCGGGAGGTTCGGCTGATGCCAGCGGAATCGGTCCCGCCCGAATCGAATGTTCCCTCGTGCCGAGACGGATTGCTCATCTCAGCTCCTTCTGGTCGGCTCCCGATCGCGTACCAGTGCGATGCGTTCGTCAATGACGCAACCGAGAAGATAGGTGGAGACGGCCATCGACCCTCGTTCGGCTTGCATCGAATTTCCGGCTGGCGCGGGAAATTCCGTGGGAGGTTTGGTATCGATGGCCGCCTTGCGGCCTGTCATCCGGTTCCGCCAGCGGGTGCCGGGAAGCGCCCGAAGAGATGGGCGGACCATGAATTTATCGCACGGCACGACCCATCGCAACTACGCTCCGAACATCCCATATCCAACAAGGGAAAATTCGGGTGTACGGACGGTCGTGCCGCGGATCAGAATGTCACGGGCAAGCATTCGAGCCGGCGGAAGAACACGCTGCGTCGCCACCGCAGTTCCTCGATCGGGACGGCCAGTTGCAGGCGAGGATGCCGCTGGATCAGTTCCGCTACCGCGATGGTCGCCTCGACCTTCGCCAGGCGTGCACCCAGGCAATGGTGAACACCGACTCCGAAGGACATGTGCCGAACGGTTCGGTCCGGATCGAAAACGTGCGGGTCGTTGACGGTCTCCGGATCATGGTTCGCGGCCAGTAGGGATACCAGGAGTAGCTCGCCGCGACGGATACGCTGGCCGTCCACATCGACATCGGTGTGCGCCTGGCGCAGCGTCGTCACCGGCAGCGGAGGGTCGGTGCGCAAGGTCTCGTTGATCACCGAGGCCAGGTGCTCGGGCTCGGCGCGAGCTCGGTCGAATTCGTTCCGATCGCGTAGCAGGGCCAGCAGGGTGCCGAGGATCAGATTGGAGGTCGTTTCGTGCCCGGCGATCAGGAGCAGTGCCACGGTCGAAAGCGCTTCCTTGAGGTCGACCTCGCCGGTGGCCATCCCGGCACCGAGAGTGGACATCAGGTCACCACGGGGCCGCCACCGTCGGGCAATGAGGCGCGGAAGGATGAGCCGCGTGAAATCTAAACCCGCCGTACGCAATTCGGATGAATTCGCGACCGTGACATCGGACAGAACCTGCGAGGACCGCTCGATGCGCAGTCGGTGGGAGGCAGGGATGCCCGTGATGTGGCAGATGATCGCCACCGGCAGCGGGCCGGCCAGTGTCGTGGCGAGGTCGATAGGTGTCGACGGATCGATCTTGTCCAGCAACTCGTCGGTGAGTGCCTGGATGCGCGGGGTCAGCGCCGTGACTGCCTTCGGCGTGAAGTGATCGGCGACAGCTGCCCGCAGCCGAGTGTGGTCCGGCGGGTCGCTGCCGAGCATGTGCGTGACCACCCACTCGGTGCCGTACCTCCGTGCGCGGGAGCGTAGCCCGACCCGGTGCTCGTCGGCGGTGGTCACCCCGAGCATGGTGTCGCGGCCTTTCCCGATCCGCGGATCGGTCAGCACGTTCCGTGCCAATTGGTCGCCGGTGATCAACCAACCGTGTACTCCGGACGGCGTCGTGAACCGGTGCAGGGATCCTCCGGCGTGCACATCCCGGTAGAAGCCGTGCGGGTCCCGAAAGTACTTGTCACCGAAGATCACGGTTTCCGTCGGCATTGTTACCCCTGGTTCAGCGATCCGTGGAAGGTGAGCACGCAAGATAACAGTATGGGCGAGGTAATCTTACGGCAGCGTGATCATGCGCAAGCACCCGATTGGCTTCTCATCGAGACCCTCGGGGAACTGGACGGTAACTACAACATCGTCGCGTGGGGCATTCGTCCGAAGGAGTTCCTCCCGATCGGGAAAGTTGTGAAAGGCGCCGCGCCCAGAATTCGCCAGGTCATCTCTGCGGTAGCCGCATCCGGACAGCCCCTGTCCCTCGGTGACGGCGGACGATCCGTGGAGGCGTACCCCCATATCGTGGAAGGCCGGCTGCACAGCGTGCAGGTTTGGCTGGGCACTGCCAACCAAACTCCGCCGCCTCGGCCCCGAGCGGGCGCCTGGTACTTCGACCTGACCACTATGACGTCCGTGTCCGGGGCGGAATGGGCTGTGATGGCTGGCATCAGCGGCGAGAACGGTCGCTATCGCCGGTCCATCGCCGACATGTTCGCGCAGGTCCACACCGATCTAGGGGAACTCGCCGCGATCAAGAAGATCATCACCGCTGTGCCGGGCACCGTCCACCAGGGCATCTGGACGGTCAAACTTGCCGATGGCTCGAGTTTCCGCTCGTACTTCTCGTGCCGCATCTACGAAGAGCTCATCGACGGCCAACCTCACCGGCTGGCACGAGGCGTCAGTCAGGAGATCGCCGCCGGACCGACCGGCGAGCCGGAACCCCTGATCCTGCTCGAACATCGGGTCATGGAAGCGCAGATCCCGGCAAACGAATACCACGCCGTGTTGAACCTGCAGAACCTGCAACTCATTCGATGGGTACGGGGATCTTCGATCCCGGACCGCGTGGCGTGGCGATGCCGCGACGGCGAGCCTCGGCCCGAAGTCCATCCCGAGGACCGGCGAAAAATGATCGACATGGCAAAAGGGCTGGCGCGTTCCAGCACGAGCGGCCGCTTGCGAATCCGGGGCGTCGATGGCTCGTGGATTCCGATCATTGCCCAGGCCTTCCTGGTCGCCGTCGACCAGGAGACCACTGCCGGACTCGTCAAATTCACGATGGACAACTGATACTTGCCTTCGCTCGATTCGTGTATATGATCCGATATGCGCAAACCCCGTCTCGAATGAGCGGGTCCGGCGGCGGTCGGTATCACGTGGACCGTGCTTGGCGGCGCGTTCACGCCAGTGGCATCAGCCCATGGCGTCAACACACCTGCCGCCGAGAGGAACCCGAAATGAGCGCACCCATCCATCAGACCCCAGCCTCGTTGGCAGCGCGGTCCGACAACCAACCGCACCGGGGGCCGCGCCTGCCGAAATCGACCGGTCACAAGGCGCTGCCGGAACCTCGACTGCGCTGGGCGATCGTCGAAACCTTCGACAGCTCCGGCGAATACAGGTTGATCTTCGACGGTCCATACCCGCGGCACTTCACCAAACCGAACCGCCTCACCATCGGCTGCGTACCCAATGTCGGCCGCCTGGTTCCGAGTCTGATTATCCAGGTTGTTCGCAGCCGCCGTTCGTACAGCGAGCAGACCCCGCTGTCGGACGGCCGACCGCTGCAAATCGTCGCGCATCCCGTGTTCGCTCCGTCCGGAGATGTCTATGCGGTCGCCCTATGGGCCGGCACAGCGGACGAAGAGGTGCCATCGTGCCCGATCGTCGGAGTGGTCGAGTGGACGCAAACAGGCGTCGGCTACAGCACGCCCGCGGCGCGCGAACTCCTCGGCAATTCGGCGGATTCCACCGGTCTCTGGACAATCCCCGGGCTGCTGTCCAAAGTCGATCGCTTGGACGATCGCGCCGGATTCCTCTCGCTCTTCGACCTCATCGCGCCCCAGGACGAGTGGATCGGATTCGCCACCGTCACCCGAGCAGACCACACGCGTCGCCATATCTACATCGCCGCGCGAGCTTTCGGCCGGCACCCTTATCGCACCGTCCGTTCGATCGGCTACGACATCACCGAAATCCTCCCGCCGCCCACACCCAGTTCCGACGCTGCGACCGTACGGAACCTTCCGATACCCGAGGGACATGCCATGGCTGTCGCCGATCTGCGGAGCGGCATCGTCCATCAATGGCTTACCAACGCAGACGATCCACAAGCTGGTTGGTCCCATCACCGTCCGGAGATTCACCCCGCGGATACTCGAACCATCACCGATACTCTCATCGACCTACTCGCCCGTGCCTGCGATCCGGTGGCGCCCACAGCCTCGACTCGCGCTCGCATTCGTTTCGACGCGAATGCCGACTGGATAGAACTTCACGGACAATGGCGCCTCATCTACTGCGGCGATCGACCGCAGGCGCTCATCGATATCACCACGGAACTGCCGGTACCACCGGTCGCAGTCTCGGAGTGTGCAGAGTGCCGACGAACGTCGAGCAGTGGGGCTGATGCCGAGCCATCGAGCATCGCACCGTCCTGAGGGCGCGTCGGCAATCCCTTCCAGCCGTGTAGCTAATTTTCAGCAAGCAATCGGTGCTTGCGTCTTGCCGGGAGATCGAGGAGGTTGGATGCCGCCCAGTGCCAATGACTTTCGGATCGACATCGCTCTCGGACTCCATCGGGCTCTTTCGTATGGGTAACCGTCAACGTCTGCAGGTAGGCGAATCCCGTGAGCATCATGTGACGGTGGAGAGCGATACCCGCGAGCCTCTGGACCTTCGGAGGCTGAGCCGGGCTGTCATTGCGCTGGCGAAGGAATCGTCGACTCGCGAGGAGGCTCCGTGAAAAGTAGTGGACTTCCCGAGCCCGCAGTTGCATACCTGCGTGTTTCGGACAAGAAGCAGTTGAATACGGCTATCGACATCGATCCGGACGGCAACTCGATTGCGACGCAGCGCGAGACCATCGAGAAGCGCGCCCACACGTTGCCGGCGAATATCGTGAAGGAGTTCGTCGAACCCGGCGTGTCCGGTCAGTCGATCGAGAAGCGCCCGGCATTCCAGCAGATGCTGGACTATCTCCGTGAGCATCCGGAGGTCAGGTATGTGATCGTCTATATGCGGTCGCGTGCGTTCCGTAACTACATCGATGCTGCGATCACCAAGCGGCAGCTCGATCTCATGGGCGTGCAACTGATTTCGGCGAAAGAGGACTTCGGTCAGGGCATCTATGCCGACATGATGGCGGCGATCACCGATATCTTTAACGACACCCAGAACCGGTTGTCCGGTCAGGACATCAGCACCAAGATGTTGCACAAGGCCATGAACGGTGGCACGTGTGGCCGGGCGAAGATCGGATACATCAACGCCCGAGTGGACATCGAGGGTCGCCAGGTGAACACGATCAGGATCGACCCGGAACGCGGCCCGCTGGTCGTGCGGGCGTGGGAGCTGTACGCCACCGGGGATTACACGATCGAGGATCTCGAGGCGACGATGGCCGATCTCGGTCTCACCAGCCGGCCCAGTGGTCGCCATCCGGTCGCTCGGCCGGTGTCGGCGGGGACTCTGCACACCATGCTCAGCGATCCGTACTACGTCGGGTATGTCGAGTGGAAGGGAGAGACCTACCCGGGGCGTCACGAACCGCTGATCGGTCACGATCTGTTCGAGCGTGTGCAGGAGGTTCTTCGGCATCGCAGCGCGAACGGGAGTCGTGACCGAGTTCACAACCACTATCTCAAGGGTGGCCTGTTCTGCACACGGTGCCGCGACAACGGGGAGACCTCCCGGCTGGTCTACAGCAAGACCACCGGCCGCAACGGCACCCGCTACGCCTATTTCGTCTGCCGCCGTTCCCAAGCCGAGCTGTGCGACCTGCCGAGCCTGCCGGTGGAGATGGTCGAGGACGCGATCGTCGAGCACTACCGTGCGCTGCAACTGCCGGCCGATTTCGTCACCGAGACCCGGGCGTTGCTGACCGGGGTCCTCGATGACGAGCAGGCCAATGTGCGGGAGATGCACAGCAATCTGAACCGGCAGCTGAAAGAGCTGGCAAGCAAGGAAAGCCGGCTGATCGACCTGGTCGCCGACGGGACCATTCCGAAGGACAAGGTCCGGGCGAAACTGCTCGAGCTCGAAAACCAGCGCAAGCGGATCCAGGCCGGACTCGTCGACACGTCGGAGCAACTGGCACTCGGGGTGAATGTGCTGCGGCAAGCGATCGATCTCATCGCCGACCCGTATGCCCTCTACCGGGACGCGGGCCCGGAAACTCGCCGGCTGCTCAACGAGACGTTCTACGAGCGCCTCTACATCGACGATCGGGATGACACGACGACGACTCCACGTGTCGCGGCGGACCGGACTCCGATCTTCGCCGACCTCCATCGCGCCGCTCGGACCTGCCGGTCCGGCGCGTCCGGAATCGGACAAAAAAGAAGGCCTCATCCGCACAAGCGAACGGGCGCTGGTTCGAATAAGGCTCTTGCGGTGGTCCCAGCTGGGATCGAACCAGCGACCTCTCGCGTGTGAGGCGAGCGCTCTCCCGCTGAGCTATGAGACCGTGCGGGTGTTCTGAAGTGGGCTTTGGTTGCCGCTCCGAACGAGATGGAACATTAACACGCTCTACCCCTGTCGTACCAAATCGCGTCTCGACCTGGTGGTTCGTGTGCCGTAAGGGGGGTGGCGGGTGGGGTGGGTGTGGAAGGTGGTTCCGAGCTGCTGAACGACATGGTTGTAATTCCGATTTACCCCCTCTCACCAGGCGATTTGTTGCTTGCGTGTGGGGTGGGCTAATGTTCTCTCTCGCAGCCGGATGGCACGAAAAGAGCCGCCGGAAGCCGGGTCGCGGGGAGCGCGATGTGCGGATGTAGCGCAGTTGGTAGCGCATCACCTTGCCAAGGTGAGGGTCGCGGGTTCGAATCCCGTCATCCGCTCGAAGGCCAACCCGGCCCTGGTTGGCGGTGTGGCCGAGTGGTGAGGCAACGGCCTGCAAAGCCGTGCACACGGGTTCGATTCCCGTCGCCGCCTCTAAAAAAGGCGAACCACGCGCGATTAGCTCAGCGGGAGAGCGCTTCCCTGACACGGAAG
Source organism: Nocardia aurantia (assembly GCF_009604425.1). Taxonomy (GTDB): domain Bacteria; phylum Actinomycetota; class Actinomycetes; order Mycobacteriales; family Mycobacteriaceae; genus Nocardia; species Nocardia aurantia. The sequence goes on from NZ_WEGI01000010.1 coordinate 43,447, forward strand.
AGGTCACTGGTTCAATCCCAGTATCGCGCACTGAAGGAAATGGCAGGTCAGCACTGGTTTCGGCCGGTCTGGCCTGCTTTTTCATTTCCGAAATCCGCTGGTGTGCCGAGCGGTCCACGCCGTCGTCCCCGAGCCGCCGGGGCCGGCCGATGTCGAGTTGTCGGGTCGTCCATCGGCGGTCATCGGGGTGGCGGGGTGGTGGGGTCGAGGCCGAGGGAGCGGATTTCCGAGTGGGATTTGCCTGCGAGTTTTCGGCCCAGTAAGGGTCTGGATTCGCGGTGGATGTATACGCCCAGGGGTTCGGCGGCGAGGGGTTCTTCCCAGCCTCGGTACAGTGCCGTCACTCGGAGGGTGAATCCGACTGCGAAGGCGATGAGGGTGCACCAGAGGGTGGCGAGGCCGGTGGCGTCGATGATGAGCCACGTCACGGAGGTGACCACGGTGGTGGTGACGAACAGTTCGCCTTGAATGAATTGTTTCGGGGTCACGCCGCAGGTGAGGTCGATGATGTAGCGGCCCGCTGTCGGGCCGACTACTCCTACCGCCACCGCGCCCAATATCGGTACGTGGTGCTCGGTGGCCTTCTGCACGCCGACGATGGCGTACCACGGCAGGGCGGTGGAGGTCACGAACTGGAACAGACCTTCCCGGAACAATTGACCTTTCGCGTAGCTGAGTAGATATCCCAGCGTGCCCGCGGCGAGCGACAGGACGATGAACGCCGGATTGAGCAGTGCCACCGGGATCTCGCTGAGCAGGACGTCGCGGGCCACTCCGCCACCGATGCCGCCGATGACGGCCATCAGCAGGATTCCGGATACGGTGAAATTGCGGAAATGGTCGGGGCGGCGTGCCAGCAGTGCGCCGTTCAACGCGTTCGTCGTGGCGGCGATGAGGTCGAAGACGCGGTGCTCCCCGGTGAACACCATGTGGCCGAAGCCGATCTCGGGGACCGCGATTGACATCATCTGCTGCACTCGGACATCTCCTCGATTCCGTGTCCGGCCGGCTTCGGGTCCGGCCGCTCGTCGTTGTCGCCGGGTCGTTCAGTGTGCCGATGGTTCGCCGAGGCACCGGAATCCGATGTGGCTCATGCCCGTATCGATCATCTGCGGACGGCGCGCGGCGGGGCGGTAGCGGCGGCAGTAGCTGTCGGCGCAGAGATGGGAGCCGCCCTTGATCACCTTGCGGGGGATGCGGAATCGGGGTTGGCTGTCGTCGAAGCTGTCGGACATGCTGGGGCCGTGCGGGTTACGGGGGGCGCAGCAGGAGGGCGGTGGATCGTGGCGGTCGGTGTACCAGTCGGTGGTCCACTCCCAGACGTTTCCGGCCATGTCGTAGAGGCCATAGGCGTTGGGGGAGAACGAGCCTGGGGCGGTCGTCCGGCCGTATCCGGGGTCCGCTCGCCACGGGAACCTGCCGTGCCAGTAGTTCGCCAGTCGCTGTCCGGCGCGTTCGGGGGCGTCGCCCCAGACGTATTCGGCTCCGTCGAGTCCTCCGCGCGCGGCCGCCTCCCATTGGGCCTCCGACGGTAGCGACCGCCCCGCCCACCGGGCGTAGGCCTGCGCGTCCTCGAACGCGATGTGGACCACCGGGTGGTCGCCGCGGCCGTCGAGCGCGGAGCCGGGTCCTTCGGGATGTTTCCAGCACGCGCCGGGGGTCCAGGTCCACCACTGGTCGATGTGGCGCAGATCGACGGGACCGGGGGTGGGTGTGAAGACCAGCGAGCCCGGTTGCAGGTTCTGCGCGGGGGCTCCGGGGTAGTCGGCGGGATCCAGGGGGCGTTCGGCGATGGTGCGGTAGCCGGTGTCGGCGACGAACAGCGCGTACCGGTCGTTGGTGACCGGGGTGGTCTCGATGGTGAAGGCGTCGAGTTCCACGCGGCGGGCGGGAGCTTCTTCTGGATAGTGCCGGTCGGATCCCATGGTGAAGACCTGGGCGGGAATCTGCCGGACTTCGGTGCGGGTCGCGGTGTCCACGGGTGTCCTTCGCTGGCGGGGTCAGGCGGGGGCGAAGATATCGAGCCAGTCGTTTTTCATGCTCACCATGGTCCATCCGAGACGCTGGGCTCGGGCCAGCACCTCTTCCGCACCCGCGGTGTAGGCGAATTCGCGTTCGGTGTCGTCGTGCGCGACGAGGATCGGCAATGTGGGGCGGTGCTGGGCGGACGTGTACGACAGCATCGGCAGGTCGCCGTTGGAGTTTCCGACCGCCAGGATGGGGCGGCGGCCGATTCTGCTCCAGATCCGGATCGGTTTCTCGGGGCCTTCGTCGAAGAAATCCATCGCCGCCTTGTACACCAGATCGCTGTCCTCGCCGCGGTCGCGATAGGTCAGGCCCACGGCGCTGCCGATGATCCGCTCCGGCGGTACACCGTAGAGCGTTCCGGCGATCGGGCGCATGAAATCCCGGTCGCCGCCGGAGGCGATATAGGTCGTGAAACCCCGGTCGCCGAGGTAGCCGAGCAGTTCGACCATGGGCCGGTAACCACAGCCGCGATAGGGCCGGTGCAGCGTGGGATGGGCGGCGTGCGCGAAGAATTCGAGCACCCGGGTCTGGTAGTCCTCGACGGAGAGGGTGTCGAAGGCCGCGGTCACCGCGTTCATCAGCAGGGTCAGATTCGTGTCGTCGCCCCGATAGTGCTCGACCATCGCCGCGCCGAACCACGCGAAGTCGTGTTCGCCAGCGGCCTGCCACGGCTGGCGGGTGCGCAGGACCGGATCGGCGGCGGCGAGGTCGGCGAGGCGCTGGATGATGAAATCCAGTTGGATGGGCATGGGTTTCTCACACCAGAGCGTGCCGTCGTTGTCGAACACCGCCACCCGGTCCGCCGGCTCGACGAAGTCGGACCCGCCGGGTGTGGTGACGCGCTCGACGAAAGCGACGATCGCGGACTCGGCCGGACCGTCGGCCCACGATGTCAGTGCGGTGGGCATGTCCGGGTTCAGTCGCGAGCCAGGTATTCGTTGAGTTTTTTCACCGCGTGGTCGACGGTGAACGTCGCGGGCTCCTGGCGGGGCGGGAATTGTTTGAAGGTGTCGAGGAATTCGGTGCAGATCGCGGTGCCGTAGGCGGTGATGTAGTCGTGGTCGAGGAACCAGTCCCAGTAGGTGTTGGAGGTGACGTCGGCACGCTCGAACGGGTCCGTGCGCAGATTGAAGATCTTCGGCAGGCGCAACGGGGTGAACGGCTCGGCCCACAATTCCAGGGTGCCCCGGGCGCGTTGTTCCATGAACACGATCTTCCAGTTGTCGAACCGGATCCCGAGCACGTCGCCGTCGTCGGAGAAATAGATCATGCCCTGCCGTGGGGAATGCTCGACCTCGCCGGTCAGATAGGGGAGCAGATTGTAGCCGTCGATGTGGACCCGGAAGGTTTTCCCGCCGACGGTGTGCCCGTGGGCGAGCTTGTCGATGATATCGGGCTCCCCGGCCGCGGCCAGCAGGGTCGGCAGCCAATCGTGGTGCTGGACGATCTCGTTGGACACCGTCCGGGCGGCGATCCGCCCCGGCCACCGGATGATCTCCGGCACCCGGAAGGCGCCCTCCCAGTTGGTGTCCTTCTCGCTGCGGAACGGGGTGGTGGCGGCATCGGGCCAGGTGTTGGCGTGCGGACCGTTGTCGGTGCTGTAGATGACCAGGGTGTCCTCGGCGAGGCCGAGGGTGTCGAGCGCGTCGAGTACCCGCCCGACGTTCTCGTCGTGGTCGACCATCGTGTCGTGGTACGGCGACTGCCAGCGCCCGGCCCGGCCGAGGCTCTCGGGTTTGGTGTGGGTCCGCAGGTGCATGTGGGTGGTGTTCATCCACACGAAGAACGGTGTGCCCGCCCGGTGCTGCCTGGTGATGAAATCGATTGTCGCATCGGTGATCTCGTCGTCGATGGTGAGCATCCGCTGCTTGTTCAGCGGGCCCGTGTCCTCGATGCGCTGCTTGCCGTGCGGCCCGTAGCGCGGGTCCACCTCGCCGGTGTCGTGCTCGGTCGCCCACGAACGGATGACCCCGCGAGGCAGCGCGAGTTCGTGCAATTTCGGGTAGCGGCGGGCATCGGGATAGTCGGGCAGTTCCGGTTCTTCCTCGGCGTTGAGGTGATACAGATTGCCGAAGAATTCGTCGAATCCGTGCGTGGTGGGCAGGTATTTGTTGAGGTCGCCGAGGTGGTTTTTGCCGAACTGCCCGGTGGCGTAGCCCAGGGGTTTCAGCAACTCCGCGATCGTCGGATCCTGCTCGGACAACCCGACATCCGCGCCCGGTACGCCGACCTTGCTCATCCCGGTGCGATAGACGCTCTGCCCGGTGATGAACGAGGCGCGACCGGCCGTGCAGGACTGCTCACCGTAGGAATCGGTGAATTTCATTCCCTCCACCGCGAGCCGGTCGATATTCGGGGTGCGATACCCCATCAGGCCCTCGCTGTAGCAGCTCAGATTGCTGATTCCGATATCGTCGCCCCAGATCACCAGGATGTTCGGCTTCGAACCCGCCATCACGCGCTCCTCACGTCCGAACGCGAGCCGCCGACGCGCTGTATCGCCTTCCACGGCCGGCCCGCGTTCACCAACAAGGGACCACTGGATCTTCGACACTATCGCCCGAGCAACGAGCCAGCATACGCCGCCGGCCCCGGGTCCGGTGGCAGCGGCCCGGCCCGGATCGGTGTGCCGTGGTCGATCAGTATTCGAAGTGGCCGTCGGGCGGCGGGTCGTCGACTCGATCGCCGGGCCGCCGCCGGTCACGGTGCCGTGATCTCAGCCCGGCGACCGCGGCCACTGCCGTGACGGCCAGTACATGGGCGGCCAGCAGCACCAGGAAAGGGCACAGGAATCCCGCGTCGGTGACCGCGCCACGGTCGCTCACGCAATACAGCGTGTAGTTCGTCGAGGTGCCCTCGGAATCGTGTGTCGTGTCCGACACCACGATCGGCTCGCGGTACGGCGGCGAACAGAAAAGTGGCGCAGTCAATTTCGCTTCGCCGGGCCAGATCGACACCGGGATCACGGTGCTGATCGCACCGACCCCGACCCCGGTCGCGAGTGAGGTCCGCAGCAGTCCGGCCATCGGTCAGGCCTGCCGGACGCGGAGAAAGGCGCCGGTCCGATCGAACTCCACGATCATCTCCGACCGGGGCGAGACCACGTTGGCGACCATTCGTATCTCCTGTCCGAACCGGCTGACCAGGATTACGCTCACCACGGCGTCGTCCAGGCCGCTACGGGTCAGTGCCGTGTCTACGACGGCCTCGAGCCGCGACAGGCCGGACACCTCGGTCACGGGGAAGTTCTCGCTGTCGAGGTCGTCGAACACCGACACCCGGACCGGCTGCGGCGCGCTGAGAGCACCGAGTGCGTACGAGTAGTCGTCGAGCCGCTCGGACCGCTGGGGATCACGAACACGTATGTGCAGCACCGGTTCTCGGGACGACAGATCCTCTCGGCCGGCGAGGAATCGAGTCACCTGTGGCGGCTGCTCGTTCACCACCAGCCGGAACTGCCGGGAGTCCGGCGCGGTCAGCAACAGTACATTCGCGTCGATGTCGTTCACGCCCAACCTGGTTCGCAATGCCGTGATCGCATCGCGGGGCAGTTCGCTGACCAATCCTCCGCCCCGGGCGCGCATCCGCTGTTCGAAATCGGCCCGATCCACGGCCCCGACGCACCCGCTCACCGCGACCAGGACGAGACATGATGCGGCCCAGGCCATCCAGCGTCGAGACATGTCCGAATCGTAGTGCCGCACGTCGGTACGGATCGGGTCCGGGTGGTTTTCGGCCGCGGCGTCGTCACCTCAGCGGGCGGCGGGTTTGCGGGTCAGCCGGAGCAAGGCGAGTCCGGCGAGGGGGACCATCGTGAAAAGCGCGCTCGCCAAGGACGCTTGGTAGATGTCTTCCGTGACGAACCGGCGGTCGCCGCGAATCACGATGTCGTCGTGGGCGTACGGGCGTGAGGCGTATGGCACGAACGCGCTGAGCAGCCAGATGAGGCACGGCACCAGGAGACCGGCACGGACGGTCGTCGATTGTGCTGGGAGGACGCGTCGTTCGACCAGGGCGAACAGCTGGCAGATCACCCAGCCGGTCAGTAGCCAGCCCAGGAAATTGGTCAGGGGCACGCCGAACTGGCCGCTCGGCGACGCGTAGGAATACAGGCCGCGGACCGTGCCGGCCACGGGGTCCAGGACGAAGTCGTATCCGCCGAGCACGAAGGCCGCGACGAGCGGCGTGGTGAAGCGGTCCCGGGTCTCGATCACGCCGGATTCGCCGCGGGTGAGCGCGCGGGCGACCGTCCACGCCAGCCAGGCCAGGACGACCCAGCCGGCCACGACGGGGATGGGGACGCCCAGGGGTGCGGGTCCGGCGGTGTGGTGTGTGTAGTGCCCGAAGGGGAATCCGGTGGCGATACTGCACGCCTCGGCGAGGAAACTCACGACGGCCGCGATCGCCACGAAGACGACGAGCCCCCGGGCTCGGTATGCCGTCCATGCGGAGACGGCGGCCACGATGACGAGGGCGAGGGCCTGGATCGCTTCCCCGGCGGTCGCGACCGGCGATCGCGGTGCGGGCAGGGTCATCAGCACCGCGGTCAGCCATGCCCCCGCGGCGATCCACAACACTGCCGCACCGCGACCGGAACGAGGGCGGGAGGCGGTCGTGCCTTGCTCGATCGGCTGACGAAAATTGTTCTGGGGCAATGACACAGGAACCTCCACCGTCGACAGTGGACGTTCTGCCGAAGCGTCCGTTCTGCACCCGGGCACTCAGGGTACAGGGGGAGTGGTCATCAGTACAGACGGGTGTCCAGGCCGAGTGGCCGGGCGTACAGGCGGCTTTCGCACTCGTCGAATGTTGTGCCGGAAAGGAGACAGTCGTTCAGGCCGCTCTGAACATCGCCGCTGGTGGGTGGTTCGTCGCAGAGGAGGCCGCACCGGAGATAGTCCGGCGCTTCGGTACCGTCCGGCATGCGGCAATCGCCGTTGTCGCAGGTATACGGGCGGGTGCTGGGATCGCGGGGCATGGGTTGCCGACTCAACGACCATACGAAGGCGTCGGTGCGGTCGACCGGTACACAATGGACGACTCGGCTGTCGGCCGGATGCCCGATTGTGCCCGGGGCGGTGCAGTGGGCCAGTAGAGGCACCGAGGGGCCCGGCGATACCAGTGGTGGCGTACCGGAGGCGCTACCGGACGGAAACGGTCCAGCGGCGGACGGCGCCATCGCCCCGAGCAGGAGCGCCACCAGTCCGACGGCGGCTGCTGTCAGTCGGAGTACGAATCGTTGTGATGCGGCGCCGGGCGAGTCGTCCCCTGCGTTGCTCATGACTCCATCGTCTCGCTCCATCGGTGCGAGTCAAGGGCGGCTACGACGTCGCCGCGTGATCGGAATTCGCGCGCCGGGGACTTCCGTACGGCGGCGAATCGACTGGTCGGTGGGGCGCACCCGGTGTTGCGTCAGTGCGGGTCGGTGACCTCCGTGGGGATGTCGCGGTCCGGGGTCACGGTGTGACCGTCCGCGCCCAGGGTGAGGGTGACGGTCATCGGTCCGCCCGTGGGGCAGCAGCTGGGATCGTCGTGCCCGAGCCAGCGGTATTCGATCTGGACGCTGCGGTCCGACGAACCGGCCACCGAGGTGTAGGCGGTCCACTTCCGGGTCGCGGTGCCCAGGAAACCCGCGTGGTCGAACAGCAGGACGTGCCACGGTGAACTTGCAGTGCCGCCCTCGGTGTCGGCCAGCACCCACATCAGTGCCGGGCACGAGCCGAGGGGGGCTTCGGTGCTCCGGTACGCAACGAATGTCGCGCCGGCGACGCTCGGTCCGATCTCGGCCAGTGCGGCTGTCACCACCGGCGACTTCGGATCCACGCATGTGCCGTTGCCCGCGGTCGCAGGCACGCCGACGACCGCCGGCGTGGAAACCTGCCCGCCGGTGGCCGGCTGCTTGGTGACCTGCCCGCCGGTCGCCGACTGTGTGGAAACCGGTCCGCCGGTGGCCGGCTGCGTAAACCCCGGTGCGGCTGGGGTGGGGGTGGTGGACGTTGTTTCGGATTGCCGAGTGGTCGTCCCGTCCTGGCACGCCGTGGTCAGTGCCAGCGTCGCGATCGCGATGACGACGCCTGCGATCCCCTTCATGACATGCTCTCTTCCCTCGGTACCCGAATATCCCCAGCGGGGTGATCGGGGCTGCACACCCGCGCCGCGCATGCTAGGACAGCCCCAGGTATTTCGCGACAGCCGTAACCGCGGTGAGGATCGGCTCACACGAATCCAACTCCGGCACAAGGGCATCGAAGCCGTGTTCGCCGTCGGGAACATCGATCACGTCGACAGTGGCGCGCCGGAACCGGCCCGTGTACGAGGAGCACCGCAGGCAATGGCGCCACCGAATCGTCGCGCCGACAGACATCGGACTCGTTCGCGCGCTCCGTCACGATGTCGTGCGTGTGCTCCATGGATCCAGTGTGCCCGGTGTGGAAGGGATCTCACGGTCGGTTCGGGAGAGTGGCACGGGGAAAGCGGTAGCTGGATTACGCACCTCGAGAATATGCGGTGACTCGATCCGAGCGCCCCGGGCCTGACCGGGTCGGCGGGTGGCTCCGATGACCTTGTGCCGTACCCGGCGGGGTGTGCTGGACGGTGCATGGTCCACGATGGAATGCGGTGATCGGCGAGCGAGAGTAGGTGGATGGGTGGTGCGGGCATCGACCGGCGGGTCCGGGCTTCGGCGGACGCGGGGGCGTATCGCGGCGGCGGATCTGCGGCTGCTGGACGCTGTCGGTGCGCGGCGATCGGTGGTACTCGATCGGGTGTTGCCCGGCCTCGGCCGGTGGGCCAACCACGGTGTGCTGTGGTTTGTGGTGGGGATCGGTATCTCGGTGCGGAAGGATCGGCGGACGCGGCGGGCGGCGCTGCGTGGCGCCGCGGCCATCGGGATCGCGAGCCCGCTGACCAACCTGGTGTTCAAGAACGTGTTTCGCCGGTCTCGCCCGCCGATCACGGGCGTCCCGCTGGTGCGGCATCTGGTGCGGCCGCCGATCACACCGTCGTTCCCGTCCGGCCACTCCGCCTCGGCCGCCGCGTTCGCGACCGCGGTGGCGATGGAAGCGCCTGCGGCCGTGGCGGTTCCGGTCGGCGTGCTCGCCGCGTCCGTCGCGGTGTCCCGGGTGGTCTCCGGCGCGCACTATCCCTCCGACGTGGTCGTGGGAGCGGCGGTCGGAACGGGTTGCGGTCTGTTGACGCGGTTGTGGTGGCCGGTGCGGCCGCCGGGCCGGGCGACGGCGGCGGAGAGTGACGCGGATGTGCCGGCGCCCGTATCCGGGGCGGGGGTCGTCGTTCTGATCAACGACGGTGCCGGGACCACGAATCCGCAACTGTCCGAGGTGATCCGGGCGGAACTCCCCGACGCCGAGGTGCTCGTGCTGCCCGGGGACGAGATGGAGGAAGCGCTGCGGCGCGCGGCCGGTTCGGCGCGGGTCGTCGCGGTCGCGGGCGGCGACGGGACCGTGAACGCGGCCGCACGGCACCTGGCGGGCACCGATGTGCCGCTGCTGGTGTTGCCCGCGGGCACGCTCAACCACTTCGCCCACGAACTCGGCGTGCACACGGTGGACGACGCGCTGTCGGCGTTGCGCGCGGGGCACGCGGTCCGGGTCGACGTCGGGCGCGTCGACGGCCGGGTGTTCCTCAACACCTGCGCGTTCGGGCTCTACACCGATCTGGTCGCCTTCCGCGGTCGCTGGGAAGGCCGGATCGGGAAGTGGCCGGCGATGCTCGCGGGCATGTTCCATGTTCTCCGCCGGGGTCAGCCCCAGTCGGTACTCATCGACGGGGTTCCGCGGCTGGTCTGGATGATATTTCTCGGCAACGGCCGCTACCATCCGGCCGGATTCGCGCCCGCCTACCGCAGCCGCCTCGACGACGGTCTGCTCGACGTCCGGATCGTCGAGGCCGGGACGCCGTTCGCCGCGACCTGGATGGTGTTCGCGATGCTCACCCGCACCCTGCGGTGGTGCCCGGCCTATCGGCAATACACCTCGCCGCGTGTGCATTTCGCCACCGCCGACCCGGTGCTCCGGCTTTCGCTCGACGGGGAGTACACCGAGGTCAGTGAGCAGGCGACATTGCGGATCGACCCGGCGGCGCTGCTGGTGTACCGGCCGCCGGGCGACGTGGAATGAGACCGCGTCCCGCTGCCCGCCGGCGACGCTACGGCGGTCCGGCGATCTGTTCGAGGAAGCCGGTCACCATGTGGGGATGTAGCCGCCGTCGATGCGGAAGTCGGCGCCGGTGATGTTCGCGGCGCGGTCACCGGCCAGTACGAGGGCCAGGGCGGCCACTTCGTCGGGGGTGGAGAAGCGTCCGGTCACGGTGGAGGCCGCGGCGCCCGCGGCGACGGCGCCGGGGTCGGTGCCGGAGGCTTTGCCGACGGTGGCGGCGACGCCGTCGGCGGCCAGCCACAGATCGGTCGCGACCGGGCCGGGGCTGATGGTGTTGACGCGGATCCCGTGCGCGCCGAGCTCTTTGGACAGGGCCTTGGAGAAGGCGATCAGGGCGGCCTTGGCGGCGCTGTAGTCGATCACCAGGGCTTCGGGCAGGGTCGCGTTGACCGAGCCGACGGAGATGATGCTGCCGCCGCCGGCGGCGATCATGGCCGGTACCGCCGCACGGGTGGTGCGCACCGCGGTGAGCAGGTTCAACTCCAGGGTGTGCTGCCACTGCGCGTCGGTGACGGAGAGGAATCCGTCGGTGCGCGGGGGCGCGCCGCCGACGTTGTTGACGAGGATGTCGATGCGGTCGCCGGCGGCGGCGACCAGCGTCGCGGGGCCGTCGGCGGTGCCGAGGTCGACCGTGATCCGTTGCACGGCACCGGTTTCGGCGAGGTCGTCGAGGTCGGTGCCGAATCGGCGGGCGCCCGCGACCACGCGCGCGCCGGCCGCTGCCAGCGCGCGCACGGTGGCGAGCCCGATGCCGCGGCTGGCGCCGGTGACGATGGCGACGCGGCCTTCGAGTTCGAGGTCCATGTGGATCAGAATCCCATACCGGCGAGCCAGGTCAGGCAGGCGTCGGCGACCTCGGGCCAGCCGTGGTCGACGGTCAGGGAATGGCCCCGGTCGGAGAATTCGAGGAGTTCGGTGGGGGCGTCGGTGTGCCGGTACTGCTTCAGCGTCGCCTTCGTGATCACCTCGGGCACCGTGTGATCCTGTCCGCCGGCGATCAGCAGCAGGGGCGCGCCGGTGTCCCGATCGGTGTTCACCTTCGCCGGGGAGTGCAGGGAGAAGTTCGCGGCGGCGGCCTCGAACAGCGGGCGCCCCGGTGCGGGGATCGTGTACCGCTCGAACAGATCCTTGGATTCCGGCTCGGGTACGGCGTTGCCGAAGGCATACCGGAACTGGTCCTCGGTCAGTTCGACCGCGCGGTGGATGTTGGCCGGATTGCGGAACACCGGCAGTGTCGCGTGCAGTGACGACAACGGCAGCGGCAGAACACCTTTGATCTGCGCGGCGTCGATGCCGATCGCCGCGACGGCCTTGTCCTCGCCGAGCAGTTTCTGGGCGATCATGCCGCCGAAGGAATGCCCGATGACGATCGGCGCGGCCGGCAGCCCGGCGATGATGTCGGTGTAGTGCGCGTCGACGGCATCGATGCCGTGATCGGCTATGGCGCCGGGATTCTCGCGGCTGGCGGCGACGGTGTCCGCCACCCCGGGCCAGCCCGGCGCGATCGCGGTGTAGCCGGCCTCGGCGAACCTCTCGATCCACGGCTGCCAGGAGTCGGGGTGCAGCCACAGTCCGTGGATGAATACCACCGGGGGTTTCGTCGTGCTCATCGGGTTTCCTGTTCTCGGGTGAAAGGTGCTGGGAGTGAGGGTTATCCGGAGACGGCGGCGGTCGCCTCGAGGACGATCGCGGTGACGGCGCCGGGATGGGCGACCATGACCGCGTGGGAGGAGTGCACGCGTTCGACGTGGGCGTTCGCCCGTTGTGCCAGGTATTCCTGACCGGCGGGCGGAATCGCGTTGTCGTCCAAAGTGATCAGGTCCCAGGACGGGATCGTCCGCCAGGCCGGGGGACCGGAGGGGTCCAGTTGGGCGGTCAGCGCCAGCGGGTGCTGGGTGGCGGCCATCCGCTGCTGTTGCGCCGGTGGCACATCGGCGGCGAACACCCGCGCGAAGTCCTCGGATTTGATGTACACGTCGGGGACGGTGTCCGGCCGGGGGCGGATGTCGATCGTGGCCGGACCGAGCAACCCGCCCGGGAATCGGAGGGGATCCACTGCGGTGGTGATGCTTTCGCCTTCGTCGGGCAGGAACGCGCCGACGTACACCAGGGCCCGCACGTTCGGCACCCCACGGGCGGCGTTGGTGATCACCGCACCGCCGTAGGAGTGGCCGACCAGCACGATCGGTCCGGGGATCGCCCGCAACGCGGCCCGGACCGCGTCCGCGTCACCGGCGACGCCGCGCAGCGGATTGTCCACCGCGACAGCGTGATAGCCGCGATCGCGGAGATCGGCGATGGTGGCGTCCCAGCCGCTGGAATCGGCGAACGCGCCGTGCACGAACACGATCGTGGGTGTGTCCGTCGCAGCGGCGGCCGGTGTCGCCGTCGACACCGTCGCCGCCACCGGGGTCAGCGCGAGCATTGCCGCCAAGAGCGCTGTGCGCCAATCGGACCGGACTCTCATGAGGGTCTCTCTTCTGTTGTCGGCGCCGCTGTCCCGGCGCCTGTTTCGACGCTACGGGCCGGTGCGACGTCCCCGCTTCGGTCGTTTGACCCAAGTCGATACCGACCTCTACTGCACTGGTGCCCGATCCGTCTCGCGAGCCGGCGGGACGCCGGCCGATCAGTTGGGGCAGGGGGCCGAGGTAGAGGCCGGCCGCGGTCGCCGCGCACAGCAGCACAAGGCGAATCGGTCAGGTGACACCGGAATGACGTATTTCTGCGCTCGGCACGCCGCTGTCCGATCGCAGTCGTTCGACGCATTGGCCCGGCGGGCACCGGACGCTACCTTGTTCCGGTGACCAGCCAATTGTTCGGCCGGGAGAGTGAAATCCGGGCCTTGACCGAGGCGATCCGCGGGGTCGCCGACCGGGGTGCGGGTCGGTGCCTGGTGCTGCTCGGGGATCCCGGGATCGGCAAGACGGCCCTGTTGCAGGCCACTCGGGAGATCGCGCGTGGCCTGGGGGTCCGGGTGCTGGCGGCCGGCGGGGTGCAGTCCGAGGCGCAACTTCCGTACGCGGGGCTGCATCAGATCCTGCGGCCGCTGCTGCGGGCGGCGGCCGGTGTGCCGGACCAGCGCCGGCAGGCGCTGCTCACCGCGTTCGGACTGGCCGAGGGGGAGCGGCCGGATATCTACGGCGTCGCCTTGGCGGCGGTGGACCTGCTCGGCGCGGCGGCGACCGAGCGGCCGGTGGCCATCCTCGTCGACGACGTGCAGTGGCTGGATGCGCAGAGTCAGCAGGTGCTCACGTTCATCGCACACCGGCGTGCGCCGTTGCGGATCGCCGTCGTCGGTGCCGTGCGGACCGGATATCCGGGGCCGTTCGTCGTCGCCGGGCTGCCCGAATTGCAGGTTTCCAGCCTGGACGGGGATGCCGCCGAGGAGATCCTGCGCAGCGTGGCCGACGTGCCGGGGGTGTCGGACCGGCGGCGCATCCGGGAGCAGGCGCAGGGGAATCCGCTGGCACTGCTCGAACTGCCGCAGACGCTCGCGGGGGCCGCGTATCCGGAGGCACCGGAATGGCAGCCGCTCACCGCCCGGCTGGAGCGGGCATTCGGGAGCCGGGTGGCCGAACTGGACCCGGCGGCCCGGGACGCGCTGCTGATCGCGGCCGTCGATCCGGTCGACGATCTGACCGAGATCCTGGCCGCTCTGGCGGTGCTGCGGGGGAGCCCGGTCTCGGCCGAGGTGCTGGCGCCCGCCGTGGCGGTCGGGCTGGTGCGGGTCGAGCAGGGCCGGCTGCTGCTGCGTCATCCGCTGGTCCGCTCGGGGGTACTCCAGGCCGAGACGATCGAGCGCAGGCACGCCGCCAACGCCGCCGTCGCGGCGGTCCTGGACGCCGACCCGTACCGGCGGGCCTGGCACCGGGGACAGTCGCTCGTCGGACCGGACGACGAGATCGCCGACGAGCTGGAGGCGGGTGCGGCGCTGGCCGTCGGGCGGGGCGCGGCGCTGTCCGCGGTCGGTCTGCTCCAGCGGTCCGCCCAGCTCACCGGCGATTCGGCGCACCGGGGGCACCGGCTGCTGGTGGCCGCCGAGCACGCGTTCAGCGTCGGCAGGCAGGACCAGGTGAGTCTGCTCGTGACGGCCGCGGAGCGGTGCGACCTGTCCGAGCTCGACTGGGCGCGGTCGCAGTGGCTGCGCGAGATCTTCCACGACGGGGTGCCCGGTGACGCCGCCCGGGTGCACCAGCTGTGCGACGTGGCGCGGCAGTCCGGCGCGGCCGGCGACCACGACCTGGCGCTGAACCTGCTGTTCGGAGCGGCACTGCGGTGCTGGTGGGCCGATACCGGGCCGGACGCGCGGGGCGATGTGCTCGCCACGGTGAAGGCCCTGGCCGGCGGGGTGGGCCTCGCGCGCGACCACCGGTACGTGGCCGCGCTCGCGCTCGCCGGACCGGTGGCCGAGTGCGGGACCGTCCTGGACCTGCTGTCCGAGATCGATCCGGCCGCGATCGCCGACGGCGACGCCCTGCGGGTCTTCGGCATCGCCGCCACCGCGATCGGCGATCCCGTCCGCAGCCTGGCGTTTCTCGGCCGGGCGGAGACCTTGCTGCGCGCTCAGGGCCGGCTGGCGCTGCTGTCCCAGACGCTCTCCCTCGGTGTGGTCAACCGGCTGCACACCGGCGACTGGGAGGGCGCGCAGGCGGCCGCCGGGGAGGGGGAGCGGCTGGCGAAGGAGACCGGCCAGCCGATCTGGCGGACCGGGGCGCTGGTCTGCGACGCGTTGAGCAGCGCGTTCCGGGGCGACACCGACCAAGCGCTCAGCTACGTGGCCGAGGTGGAGGCGGCGGCGAGCCGGCAGCGGCTGAACCAGCTGTTGTCCATCGCCCAGCTGGCGAAGGGGGCCGCGCTGCTGGCCGCCGGACGATCCGCGCAGGCGTACCGGGAATTGGCACGATCGTTCCGGTCCGACGATCCGAGTTTTCATCAGCGCGAGCGATTCGGTGCTGTGATGTTCCTCGCTGCGGCGGCGGTCGAGGCGGGCGAGGAGGCCGCCGCGACCGAGCTTGTTGCCGAGTTGTCGCAGGTCGCGGCCGTTGCTCCGGCCCCGCTACTGGTCGTTAATCTCCGTTATGCTCGCGCTGTGCTTGCAGACGACGTCACCGCCGATCCGCTCTACGCGGACATGATCAACCAGGACTTCACCGGTTGGCCGTGGTCGCGAGCGTGCGCGAATCTGGCTCTCGGGGGCCGGCTGCGGCGACTGCGGCGCGGCGCGGAGGCGGTGCCGGCGCTGCGAGCGGCCGTCACCGAGTTCGATCGCATCGGCGCCAGGCCGTGGTCCGATCGAGCCCGAGCCGAACTCGGAGCGGCAATCAGCGGCTCGTAGTGATGTCGGAATTATCGGATCTGATCGGCCGGGACAGCGAACTACAGGTCCTCGCCGGCCTCATCGACGATGTCGAGAACGAGGGCGGCGCGATCGTCGTCGTCGGCGATCCCGGCATCGGGAAGACCTCGCTGCTGCGCGCCGCCGCCGCGCACGGGAAGGCCGCGGGCCTCGGCGTCCTGTCCGTCGCCGGGATCGAGGCGGAGGCCCACCTCCCGTTCGCGGGCCTGCACCAGCTCCTGCGGCCGATCCTGGCCGAGACCGACACGCTGCCGGTGCCGCAGCGGGACGCACTGCACTCGGCGTTCGGCATGCGCCCGGCCGTGGCCGCCGGCGGTCCGCCGGAACTGTTCATGATCGCGCTGGCGACCCTGAACGTGCTGACGGAGGTGTCCGGCCGGCAGCCGCTGCTCATCGTCGTCGACGACGTGCAATGGCTCGACGGGCCCACCCAGGACGTGCTCGGCTTCGTCGCGCGCCGGCTCGGCAGCGATCCCTGCGTCCTGATCGGCGTGGTCCGGGCCGGTCACGACATCGCGTTCGCCGCCGCCGGACTGCCGCAACTCACGCTCGACCGGCTCACCGAGCAGGACGCCCACGAACTGCTGGACCGGCACGCCACCGACCTCGGACCCGCCGACCGGCAGCGCGTTCTGCTGGAAGCGGCCGGGAACCCGCTGGCCCTCACCGAACTGCCGCTGGCGCTGCGCTCGGCGAGCCGACTGGCGGCGGAATACGGGGAACAACCGCCGCACACCCTCCCGCTGACGGCCCGGCTGGAGCGCGCCTTCGCCGCGCGCCTGGGCGATCTTCCGCCGCACTGCCGGGACGCCCTGCTGATCGCGGCGGTGGACGACGCCGAGGACCTGCGGGAGATCGTCGCGGGCGCCACCATCCTCGCCGGGCAGGAAGTGCCCGTCGCCGTGCTGGAGCCGGCCGTGGCGGCCGGGCTGGTCCGATTCGACGACTTCCACCTGCGCTTCCGGCATCCGCTGGTCCGCGCGGCCATCATCGAGAAGATGCCGCTGACCCGGAAGCGGGCCGCCCACGCGGCGCTGGCCGAGGTGCTCACCGGCGAGCCGTACCGGCGGACCTGGCATCGGGCGCAGTCCATCGACGGACAGGACGACGAGGTCGCCGACGAGATGGAACGGGCGCACACGATCCCGTTGCGCCGCGGCTCGGCGGCCGAGGTCATCTGGGCGCTGGAACGCGCCGCAGAGCTCAGCACCGACTCGGCCACCCGTGGGCGGCGACTGATGCTCGCCGCCGAGCACGCCTTCGGCCTCGGACGCGCCGACCTGGTCGACCAGCTGCTCGAACGCGCCGGCCGGACCACGCTGTCCCGGCTCGACCAGGTGCGGATGCAGTGGCTGCGGGAGATCTTCCACGACGGGGTGCCCGGTGACGCCGACCACGTCTTCCGGCTCTGCGCGGCGGCACAGGAGGCGATCGACGCGGAGGATCAGGCGCTCGCGCTGAACCTGCTGCAGGCGGCCGGGCTGCGCTGCTGGTGGTCCGATACCGCCACGGAGGCCCGGATGCGGGTGTGCGAGGTGGCCCGCCGGGTCGATCGCGCGCCCGACGACGCCCAGCTCACCGCGATCTTCAGCCTCGCCGACCCATTGGGTGAGTATCGGACGGTGGCGGACCGCCTGTCCCTGGTACGGCTGGAGAGTGTCACCGACCCGGCCGGGCTCTGGCTCTACGGGATGGCGGCGGCGGCGATCGCCGACCCAGTGCTCTCCGTCGACTTCCTGGGCCGCGCCGAGACCGTCCTGCGCCAGCAGGGCCGGTTGGGCCTGTTGTCCCAGGTGTTGTTGATGAGTGTGATCGACAGCATGGAGATCGGGGACTGGGAACACGCCTGGGCCGCCAGCGAGGAGGGGCGCCGGCTGGCGGCGGACACCGGGCAGGCGATCTGGGACGCCAGTTCGCAGGCGCTCTACGCCATGCTGCTGGCGTTGCGCGGCGAGCACGAGCAGGCCGAGTCGATCGCGGCCGACGCGGAGCGGTCCGCGGCGGGCCGGCGACTGAGCAACCTGCTGGCCCTCGTGCAGCTCGCGCGCGGATTCGCCCACCTGAGCGCCGGTCGGCACGAGAACGCGTATCACGCGCTGCGCCGGATGTTCGACCCGGACGACGCCGCCTTCCACGTGCACGAACGATTCCACGCGGTCAGCTTCCTCGCCGAGGCCGCCGCGCACGCGGGCCTGGCCGACGAGGCTTGCGCGGTGATCGACGGCCTGGCGGAGGAGGCCCGCACGGTCCGTTCGCCGATCCTGGTCCGCCAGCTCAGCTACGCCCGGGCGGTGCTGGCTCCCGAGGATCAGGCCGAGGACGCCTTCCTCGCCGCGCTCAGCGCCGATCTGACCCGATGGCCGTGGCTGCGGGCCCGGCTGGAACTGGCCTTCGGGCAGTGGCTGCGGCGGCAGCGCCGGGTCGCCGAGGCCCGGCGGCCGCTGCACGCGGCGCAGCTCACCTTCGACCTGATCGGCGCGCGGCACTGGGCCGAGACGACCCGGATGGAGCTGCGCGCGGCCGGCGTGCGCACCCGGTCCGCCGCCGGGCAGGCGGCCGGGCTGGCGTCGCTGACCGCTCAGGAGTTGCAGATCGCCCGGCTCGCCGCCGAGGGACTGTCGAACAAGGAGATCGGGTTGCGGCTGTACCTGTCGCATCGCACGGTCGGATCCCATCTGTACCGGATCTACCCCAAGCTGGAGGTCAGCACCCGGGCCCAGCTCGCCGCCCTGCTGGGCACCCGGAACAGCGACGCCTGACGCGTCAGTCGGGCAGTACTCCCGGTAGATCGCGGCTGACCGCCGACCGGAGGTAGCGGTCCACCATGCGGTCGATCAGGCCCGTCGCCACCGCACTCGGCCGGGTGCGTGCGACGGCCAGTTCCCCGGCCAGTTTGTCGATGTCGCGCTCCGTTCGCCCGGATCGCCGGTACGCCCGGATCGCGGTGCGGGCGAACAGGTCGGTGAACTGCCGTGCGATGTGGTCGCAGTCGGTGCGCAGCATCTCGATCTCGTCGAGCGCGCGATCGATCGGCACACCGTCCGCCACCAGTTGGTCGAACAGTTCGATGAGCGCCGGATCGCCTGGCCGGTAACTGATTTCGTCGATCGGCTCGTAGAGTCCGGCGGCCACGGCGGCGGCCAGGCCGTCCGGGACGGAGCGGAACCGCTCGGCGAGTTCGGCCGCGGGGATCGTGGCGGTGGCGGACACGGTCCCCGGTGGGGGCGGTGTGGTAGCCACGGATACGCCGAGGATGTCGGCGAGGTCCTCGCCCCGGTCCCACGCCTCGAGGAGACTCCGCACTCCGTTCAGGGTGATGCCGCGGTCGAGCAGCCGGGTCACGATGCGGACCCGGTCGAGGTGCTCGGCGCTGTAGAAACCGGTGCGGCCCTTCATCTTCGCGGGTGGGAGAAGACCGCGCTCGTGGTAGTCGCGCAGCGTGCGAACCGTCATCCCGGCCTGTTCGGCCAACTCGGCGATCGTGAGTTCGTCTTCCACACTCATGTCCCCAGCAAACCACAGCCGGGCAACGCGAACCGGGGCCAGGTTTCGGCGACGTTACAGCTTCCCGCAGCTCTTGCTATCTGCCATCAGATGACGGTAAATAACATCAATCAATGGCACGTTCCACCGTTCACCGAAGGAAGACCACCCCATGACCACTGTGAAACCTCCGCGGAGCCAGGACGCTCCCGCGGTGACATTCGACGAGGACGCCGGGTATCACAAGGCGTTGCGGCCGCGGCAGTTGCAGATGATCGCCGTCGGCGGCGCCATCGGCACCGGCCTGTTCCTCGGCGCGGGCGCACGGCTGAAGGACGCCGGCGCGGGACTTTTCCTGACCTACGCGGTCTGCGGGATCTTCGTGTTCTTCATACTGCGCGCACTGGGAGAACTGGTGCTGCACCGTCCGTCCTCCGGTTCGTTCGTCTCCTATTCCCGCGAATTCTACGGGGAGAAGATGGCTTTCGGCGTGGGCTGGATGTACTTCTTCCACTGGTGCATGACCGGGATCGTCGACATCACCGCGATCGCGACCTACGTGCACTACTGGGGCGCGACGAAGGTGATCCCGCAGTGGACGATCGCGCTGATCGCGCTGGTGATCGTGGTCGCGATCAACATGGTGTCGGTCAAGTGGTTCGGTGAGATGGAGTTCTGGGCCGCGCTGATCAAGGTGATCGCGCTGGTCGCGTTCCTGGTCATCGGCATCGTTTTCCTGGTGGGACGCTTCAAGATCGCGGGCGAGGTCACCGGTCCGAGCGTGATCTCCACGCACGGCGGGCTGTTCCCGCGTGGCGTGCTGCCCCTGGTGCTCACCACGACGGGTGTCGTCTTCGCCTATGCCGCAGTCGAACTCGTCGGCACCGCCGCCGGTGAGGCGGAGAACCCGGAGAAGATCATGCCGCGGGCGATCAACTCCGTGATCGCGCGGATCGCGCTGTTCTACGTGGGTTCGCTGGTGCTGCTGTCGATGTTGTTGCCGTACACCGCGTTCAAGTCCGGCACCAGCCCGTTCGTCACCTTCTTCACGCGGCTGGGCGTGCACGGCGCGGGTTCGGTGATGAACCTGATCGTGCTCACCGCGGCATTCTCCAGCCTGAACGCGGGGCTCTACTCGACCGGGCGGATCCTGCGGTCGATGTCGGTGAACGGCAGTGCGCCGGCGCTGGCCTCTCGGATGTCGAAGGGCGGTGTGCCGTATATCGGTATCCTCGCGACCGCCACGGTCGCGCTGGCCGGAGTCGGGCTCAACGTGGTGGTACCCGCCAAGGCGTTCGAGATCGTGCTGAACATGTCCGCGCTGGGCACCATCGCCGCGTGGGGCGCGATCCTGCTCTGCCAGTTGAAGTTGTGGTACCTGGCGAAGCAGGGCAAGGTCGAGCGGCCGTCGTTCCGCTTGATGGGCGCCCCGTACACCAGTATCGCGGCGCTCGCCTTCCTGGTGGTGGTGCTCGGCATCATGGCCTTCGGCAAGGACAGCACGCAACGAGGTGCGCTGATCGCCATGGTCGCGGTGGTGCTGCCGATGATGGTGGGGGGCTGGTTCCTGGCCCGCCGCCGGGTCGCGGCGCTGGCTGCGGGCCGAGAGCACCCGGTGCGATGAGGGCCCGGCCGACTCCTGTTGCACGACGGCAAGTTTCGATCCAGGATCGGCCAATGCCGCGCGACCGTACCGCCCGGTGTGGTCGCGCGGCGCCCCCGCCGTCGAGTCGGAACGGTGTGTCGAGCATGAACGAATTCACTGCACGCGAGGCGATCGAGCGGGATGAGGACCCGGAAGCCGGGCTGCTGTCGAAATGTGAAGTGCCCGAACACAAGAGATTTTGCTGGAGCTGCGGGCAGCCGGTCGGGCGCGGTGGTGGATCTGCCGCCGCGCTGCGGGGCGCCTGCCGAAACTGCGATACGCGATACAGTTTCGGCCCCGATCTCGCCGCCGGTGATCTGGTCGCGGGGCAGTACGAGGTCCGGGGTTGCCTGGCCTACGGCGGGGTCGGCTGGATCTACCTCGCCCGGGACCGCCGGGTGGGCGGGCGCCCGGTGGTGCTGAAGGGGTTGCGCAATCCGGGCGATCTCGAGGCGCACATCGCGGCGCTGGCGGAGCGGCAGTTCCTGTCGGAGGTGGTGCATCCGGCCATCGTCAAGATCTTCAACTTCGTCACCCACCACGACGCCTCCGGCGCCGGCCGCGGCTACATCGTGATGGAGTACGTGGCCGGCCGCTCGCTCGCCGGGGTGCTCGATCAGCGGGGTGCGCCGCTGACCCCGGCCGAGGCGATCAGCTACCTGCTGAAAGTCCTGCCCGCACTGGACTATCTGCACTCGCTCGGATTGGCGTACAACGATCTGAAGCCGGACAACATCATGGTGAGCCCGGACGAGGTCAAACTCATCGACCTGGGCGCGGTCGCGGCCGTGAACTCCGGTGGATTCCTCTACGGGACACCGGGATTCCAGGCGCCGGAGATCGCGCGCACGGGCCCCACCGTGGCGACCGACATCTACACCATCGGCCGGACGCTCGCGGCCCTGACCCGGCCGCCGGGTGCGCCCCGCGACCGGATCGTGGATTCGGAGTATCCGGCCTTCACGAAGTTGCTGCGCCGCGCGACACATTCCGATCCCGCGGCGCGCTTCCCTTCCGTCCGAGCTCTGATCGGGCAGCTGACCGGGGTGTTGCGAATGATGGTGGTGCGGTCGGCCGACAGCGATCAGCCGCAGCTCTCGGCGGTGTTCGCCGAGCCGCGGCAATCCGATTTCGGCGTCGATCTGATTCTGCGCACCCTGCGCTCGGCCGAATCCGCCGACGGGCGGCCACAACTCACCGCGGCGGCGGTCGCGGCCGCGCTGCCCGTTCCGGCGGCCGTCTCGGCACTGGACGAATCGCGCGGTCACCGGGGCGGTGACTGGCGGTTCGAATGGTTCGCCGGTCTGACCGCACTGACCTCGGAGGCGATCGAGGCGGCCCAGCGCCGGTTCGAGGTGGTGAACGCCATGCTGCCGGGGGAGACCGCTCCGCTGCTGGCGCTCGCGGCGACCGCCGAATTGCTCGGGGACGCCGCCGATCCGGGCGATCGCGACCGATGGTATGACACCGCCACCGAGCACTACCGGGCGGTGTGGCAGTCCGACCGCACCATCGTGAGCGCCGGGTTCGGGCTGGCCCGGCGGCTGCTCGCCGCGGGCGACCGCGAGGCCGCGATCGCCACCCTGCGCCGGGTGCCGGTCCGGTCGAGCGCGTACGACCGGGCGCGGATGACGATCAGCCTGTTGCTGGCCGCGGGGCCGGCGGCGGACCTGACCCAGGACCGGCTGGAAGAGGCGGCGGCCCGCCTCACCGATCTGGCCCGGGAAGCCCGGGTCCTGGAACTGTGCTCGGTGGTCCTGGACGGTGCGCTGCACTGGGTCCTGGCCGGTGGCCGGCCACAGCGGCCGACGGACACCATCCTCGGTTGCGCCTACGCGGAGCCGGATCTACGCCGCGGACTGGAATCGGCGCTGCGCGCGGTGGCGCGCGCGACGCCCGACACGCTGGCCCGGTTCGCGCTGGTGGACCGGGCCAACACGGTCCGCCCGCGTTCGTGGTATTGACCACGCCCCTCTCGTTCCATCCCGACGAAATCGGAGTCTTCCCATGACCGACGACCATCGAATCGAACGCGATTCGCTAGGCGAGCTACTCGTGCCGGCGGACGCCTACTACGGTGTGCACACCGCCCGCGCGGTGGCGAACTTCCGGATCACCGGCACCACCATCGGGCAGTATCCCGCCCTCATCACCGCCCTGGCGTCCGTGAAAATGGCCGCGTGCGAGGCGAATCGGGTACTGGGCCGGTTGGACGACCGGCGCGCCGACGCCATCACGACGGCCTGCGCCGAACTGCGCGTGGGCCGGTTCCTCGACCAGTTCCCGATCGATCCGGTCCAGGGCGGGGCCGGCACGTCCTCGAACATGAACGCCAACGAGGTGATCGCCAACCGGGCGCTGGAGATCCTCGGCCACCCGCGCGGTGCGTACACCGAGATCGATCCGATCACGCACGTCAACCTCGGTCAGTCGACCAACGACGTGTATCCCACCGCCGTCCGGCTCGCCGTGGTGACCCACATCCGGGAGCTGACCGCGAGTCTGGACGGCCTGACGCGATCGTTCGCCGGTAGGGCCGACGCGTTCGCGGACGTGATCAAGATGGGCCGTACCCAACTCCAGGACGCCGTGCCGATGACGCTCGGCCAGGAGTTCGCCGCGTACGCGACCACCGTGCGCGCGAACCGGGACCGCCTGGCCGAGGGCGCGTTGTCGTTGCTGGAGTGCAATCTGGGCGGCACCGCGATCGGCACCGGAATCAACGGTCATCCCGACTATCCGGCGCTGGCGTGCCGGTATCTGCGGGAGATCACCGGTGAGCCGGTGGTGCCGGCCGCCGATCCGATCGCGGCCACCTCGAATTGCGGTGACTTCGTGCAGATCTCGGGCATGCTCAAGCGGGTCGCGGTGGAGCTGTCGAAGATCTGCAACGATCTGCGGCTGCTGGCGTCGGGGCCGACCGCGGGCCTGCACGAGATCAATCTGCCTGCCGCGCAGGCGGGTTCGTCGATCATGCCGGGGAAGGTGAATCCGGTGGTGCCGGAGCTGGTCAACCAGGTCGCGTTCGAGGCGATCGGCAACGATCTGACGGTGACCCTGGCGGCCGAGGGAGGTCAATTGCAGCTCAACGCCTTCGAGCCGATCATCGCGCACAGCCTGCTGCGGACCCTGAGTCATCTCACCGCGGCGGCGGATACGCTGGCCGTCGGCTGTGTCGACGGGATCACCGCCAACCGTGACCATCTGGCCGAGGAGGTGCGCCGGTCGGCCGGGCTGGTCACCGCGCTGGCCCCGTATCTCGGCTACGCGGCGTGCGCGCGGGTGGCGAAACAGTCGCTGCGTACCGGGCGTTCGGTCGCGGACATCGTGGTGGACGAGGGCCTGCTCGACCGCGACCGGGTCACGGAACTGCTCGCCCCGCGGCGATTGGCCGGACTGCCGGCGGCGAATGCCGTGCCCGTCCTCGATGCGGCCGTATCGTGAGGGGACGCAACGTGATTCGGCAGTTCAGCGCACCACGACAAAGGATCGGTGCCGTCATGGACGAATTCGGTGACGACTCGGTGGCCGGCCGGGGCCACGTCTCCCGGCCCCTGGCGCTGGCGCACCACCCGGCTGCCGCCGGCGCCGCGGAGGGGGAGGCGACCGCCCTGGTCCGGGCCGAACGGGCACAGCTGGAACAGGCGCGAGTGTTCCAGGCCGCGCTTCTCGCCGAAGCCGAACTGCTACAGGAGGAACTGAACGCGCTGCACGGGGAGATGCGCGAGATCCACCGCCAGTTGACCGCGCTGCGACACCGATTTCCCGGCCTGCCCCCGGAACCGGCGCCGA
Organism: Nocardia aurantia; assembly: GCF_009604425.1. Lineage (GTDB taxonomy): Bacteria > Actinomycetota > Actinomycetes > Mycobacteriales > Mycobacteriaceae > Nocardia > Nocardia aurantia. The sequence continues at coordinate 67,925 of NZ_WEGI01000010.1, forward strand.
CCGGCCGGGCGCCGGTCGCGCTCGTGCCACCGGCCGCCGGTTCCTGGCCCGGTTCCCGGGGAGCGCGGAGATGACCGCCGGCCTCGCCGCAGCGCGCGTGCGGCTGTCCCGGGCACGCTGACGGTGGGGCTGTCTACGATGCGCGCATGAATGGTTTCGTCCGCGTGTGCCTGACCGACATCGACCGGGTCTTCGGGTCGATCGGATCCCGCGACGAGGAACTGCTCGAGCGGATCGTGGTGCGGCACAGGGACGATTTCGTGGCGGACGCGGCCGAGCGGGCGGCGGGAGAGGTCGGCGAGTTCGACGCGGTACGGATGTTGCTGCTCGAGGATCCCGGGACCTATCGGTGGGCCGACGCGCACAACAGCGCGTTCGAGACGATCATGGGGATGTTCGACGGGCGGTGGCTGGTGGATGTCGAGCACGGCCGGCTGGAACAGATCGGGGAGGGGTTCGCGAGTCTCGGGGTGGACGCGATCTACGCCAACGACCTGACGTGCGGGACCCCGTGGGCCAACGAGGACTGCCGGCAGGCGTGGTGGCAGTGGCGGGCGGCGACCCCGGAGCAACGCGCCGAGGTGGAGCCCGAGGTGCTGGTCGCGATCGACGAATGGATGCGGTGGTTGCACGAGGCGGCGTCGACATCGCATCTGGGGTTGCTCGGCGCTTTGTGGTGGGGGTGACGGCGGCGGCGTGTCGGTGGTTGCGGACAGCGGTGTGCTGATTGAATGCTCGACGCTCGGTGCGGACTCGGTCCGCGGTCGCGGTGTGGCAGTTCAGTGTCGATCCAATGTCCATGTATCCGACGGGAGCCTGCATGACCCGAACGCCCTTCTATGCCGATGTGCAATCCCATTACGACCTGTCCGACGATTTCTTCGCGCTGTTCCTGGATCCGACCCGGACCTACAGTTGCGCGTATTTCGAGCAGGACGACTACACCCTGGAACAGGCGCAGATCGCGAAGATCGATCTGGCGCTCGGCAAACTGGATCTAGCGCCGGCGTCGACCCTGCTGGACGTGGGCTGCGGGTGGGGTTCGACCATGGTGCGCGCGCTGGACACCTACCCGGACCTGTCGGTCACCGGTCTGACCCTGAGCCGCAACCAGTACGAGTACGTCAACCAGTTGCTGGACCGCCACGGCTACACGGATCGGGCCGAGGTGCGGCTGCAGGGCTGGGAGGAGTTCGACGGCAGCGTCGACCGGATCGTGTCGATCGGCGCCTTCGAGCACTTCCGGCACGAGCGGCATGCCGCCTTCTTCAAGTTCGCGCGGGCGGCGCTGCCCCCGAAGGGGCGAATGCTGTTGCACACCATCGTGTTGTACCCGTTCGGGTACGTCCGCGACATGGGTATCCCGTGTACCAAGGAGGACATTCAGTTCTTCCGGTTCATTCGCGACGTGATCTTCCCGGGCGGGCAGCTGCCGTTCCCGGAGAAGGCCGGCTTCCCGGGGGTCAAGGACTTCGCCGAGGGCGCCGGATTCCGCGTGGAGCGGATGCACGCGCTGCAGCAGCACTACGCGCGCACGCTGGACTGCTGGTCCACCGCGTTGTCCGAGAAGCGGGCCGAGGCGATCGAGCTGTGCGGTGAGGCGACGTACGACACCTACATGAAGTACTTGACCGGCTGCGCCGGCTATTTCCGCCAGGGCAGCATCGATGTCATGCAATTCACCTGTGTCGCAGACGATTCCGTGTAGTCGTCGCATGCTGTAGCGCCGGGACCGGCGCGTCGGGCCGTCGTGCCGGGCAGGATCCCTGTCCGGCACGACGGCCTCCGTGTATCATCGACCATGTGACCTGCATCACAAGTTAGTGCCAGTATGTGGGATCTCTTGGGAAATCCTTTCCAAATTCTTTGCGGCTTCTTTACACTCGTGTCGGCCACAAGCCTTCGATGCCTGTACATGTTCCACCGATGAACCGGACCGAGAGGTCCGGCGAAGGAGAAATATGTCGACCGACACCGATCCGGCCCGCCGGATGCTCTTTCCGGGCCTCTCGTCCGTGTTTCGGCACGATCTACCCGCCTCTGTCGTGGTCTTCCTGGTCGCGCTACCCCTGTCCATCGGCGTGGCCGTGGCCACCGGCGCCCCGGTCGCGGCCGGATTGCTGGCGGCCGTCGTCGGCGGCCTGGTCGCGGGCCTGCTGGGCGGCTCGTCGCTACAGGTCAGCGGGCCGACCGCCAGCCTCACCGTGGTCGTCGCGCAGAGCATCGTCCAATACGGCTGGGCGGCAACCTGTTTCATCACCATCGGAGCCGGCGTACTGCAGGTGCTGTTCGGGCTGAGCCGGCTGGCGCGCGGGGCGCTGGCCATCGCGCCGGTGGTGGTGCACGGCATGCTCGCCGGCATCGGCGTGACGATCGCGTTGCAGCAGATGCACGTTCTGCTCGGCGGCGAATCGCACAGCTCGTCGTGGGCGAGCATCGTCGATCTGCCGCGTCAGCTGATGTCCGTGCACCCCGGCGACGCGTTCGTCGGCGGCGTCGTCATCGCGATCCTGCTCGGCTGGCGGTATCTGCCGCCGGTCCTGCGGATGGTGCCGGCGCCGCTGGTGGCGGTCGTGACCGCCACCGGGCTGGCCATGGTGGTACCCACCAGCATCGAGCGAATCTACGTGGCGGGCACGCTCTTTCACGACATCACGCTGCCGGCGCTGCCGGGCGGCGGCTGGGGCGGGATCGCGCTGGCCATGGTGACCGTCGCCCTGATCGCCAGCGTCGAGACCCTGCTCTCGGCGGTCGCCGTCGACCGGATGCAACCGGGCCGGCGCACCGACATGGACCGGGAACTGATCGGGCACGGCATCGCCAATGTCGTTGCGGGAGTGGTGGGTGCGCTGCCGGTGGCGGCGGTCATCGTGCGCAGCATCACCAACGTGAAGGCCGGGGCCCGGTCCAAGGCGTCCACCATGTTCGCCGGGTTGTGGATCCTGGTGTTCGCGGTCGCGCTCGTCGATGTGGTGCAACAGATTCCGGAGGCGGCGCTGGCCGGGGTGCTCATCGTCATCGGCATGAGCCTGATCAAACTCGCGCACATCCGGCTGGCCCGGCGGGCCGGGGACCTGTTCGTGTACGCGGCCACGGTATTGGTGGTGGTCTTCGTCAATCTGCTGGTCGGCATGCTGCTCGGGCTGGCCCTGGCGTTCGCGCTGCTGCTGTGGCGGGTGGTCCGGGTGGTCATCGTGGCGACGCCGGTCCCCGGCACCGAGAACGGCTGGCTGGTCGCCGTCGACGGCACCTGCACCTTCCTCGCGCTGCCCCGGATGGCGGCGGAGCTGGCGCGGGTGCCGCGGAACGCCGTCGTCACCGTCGAGATGACCGTCGACTTCATCGACCACGCCGCCTCCGACGCCCTCTACGACTGGGTGCAGCAGCACCGAAGTCTCGGCGGCACGGTCGAATTGGTGGAGATGGGCGCGGTGCGGCTGGCGGATCTGGCCGGCGGTCCGCCCGCCCGCGGCCACGCCCGGCACCTGCTCGACGAGATGCTCGGACCGTGGCGGCGCACCCCGCGGGTGGATCCGGTGACGGCCGGTATCGCGGCCTACCATCGCAGTCACGCGCACGTGGTCCGGCCGCATCTGGGTGAGCTGCTGGATGGGCAGAATCCGGACGCGTTGTTCCTCACCTGCGCGGATTCCCGGATCGTGCCGAACGTGATCACCAACAGCGGTCCGGGCGATCTGTTCACTGTGCGCAACATCGGCAATCTGGTGCCCGCCGACGGGCGCGACACCTCGGTCGAGGCGGCGATCGTCTACGCGCTGGAGAAGCTCGCGGTGCGCTCGGTGGTGGTGTGCGGGCACTCGAAATGCGGTGCGATGGATGCGCTCTACCATGAGCGGGTCACCGGACCGGGGCTCGACGACTGGCTCGCGCACGGCCGGCCCACCCTGCAGCGGTACCGGCACGGGCATCCGGTGGCGGCCGCCGCCGCGACGGCCGGATTCGGGCCGGTCGACCAGCTGGGCATGGTGAACGTCGCGGTACAACTGGAGACGCTGGCGGCGCATCCGGTGGTCCGCCGCGCGATGACCGAACGCGGAGTTGTGTTGTCGGGCTTGTTCTTCGACATCTCCAGCGCCCGCGTCATGGAGATCACGCCGTCCGGCATCGGTCACATCGACGACGCGAGCGGATCCGTCACGGCACTGCCGGTCCAGTAGGACCGTCCGGCGGCGCCCCGGGGTGGGTGACCCGGGGCGCCGCCGCGCCCGAATAGGGGGTCTGACCGGGGATGAAACGGACCGAAATGAATGTTCTTTTCTCAGCCTTTGCTAAGTCTTTACATTTAGCCTTGCTGGGCACGTCCGGGTGATCCCGCGGACACCGGAGTCCGCCGGCCTCTCGATGCCTGGAGAACATGTTCGACCGACCGCTGCCGGTATCGACCGGCGCGGTGAAGGAGAAATATGTCCACCGACACCGACTCGACCGTTCCGCCCGCATCCGCGGGCCCACCGGTGCGGAACGACCGTCTCGCCGAGCTGATCCGCTACGATCTGCCGGCTTCCATCGTGGTTTTCCTTGTCGCGCTGCCGCTTTCGCTCGGCATCGCCGTCGCCTCCGACGCGCCGATCACCGCCGGGCTGATCGCCGCCGCGGTCGGCGGCATCCTGGCGGGCGTGCTCGGCGGCGCCCCGCTGCAGGTCACCGGACCGGCCGCCGGGCTCACCGTCGTCGTCGCCGAGGTGATCCACGAATTCGGCTGGAAGACAGCCTGTTTCATCACCGTCGCGGCCGGCGTCCTGCAGATCCTGTTCGGACTCAGCCGGATCGCCCGCGCGGCGCTGGCCATCGCGCCGGTCGTGGTGCACGCCATGCTCGCGGGCATCGGCGTCACCATCGCGCTGCAGCAGGTACACGTACTGCTCGGCGGCGCCTCACACAGCACGGCATGGGAGAACCTCACCGAGTTGCCGGGCCAGTTGCTCGATCTGCGCAGCGGCGACGTGGTGATCGGCCTCGTGGTCATCGGCATCATGCTCGCCTGGCGATACGTGCCGGGGCCCGTCCGTGCGATCCCGGGGCCGCTGGTGGCCGTGCTGGTCGCCACCCTGCTCGCCGTGATCGCGCCGGGGGATCCCGCGCGGATCGTCATCGACGGCTCGCTGTTCGACGCGATCGGATTGCCGCAGCTGCCCACCGGCGACTGGAGCGCCGTGGTCATGGCCGTGCTGACCGTCGCGCTGATCGCCAGCGTGGAGAGCCTGCTGTCGGCGGTGGCCGTGGACAAGATGCACAACCGGGCGCGCGCCGACTTCGATCGCGAGCTGATCGGCCAGGGCGTGGCGAACACCGCCTCTGGCCTGCTGGGCGGCCTGCCGGTCACCGGCGTGATCGTGCGCAGCGCGACCAACGTGCAGGCGGGAGCGCGCAGCCGGGCGTCGGCGATTCTGCACGGGGTCTGGATCCTGGTGTTCTCGGTGGCGCTGGTCGGCGTGGTCGAACAGATTCCGAAGGCCGCGCTGGCCGGGCTGCTCATCGTGATCGGCGTTCAGCTGGTGAAGCTCGCGCACATCCGGACCGCCCGCCGCACCGGCGACCTGGCGGTCTACGCGGTGACCATCGCCGGAGTGGTGTTCCTCAACCTGCTCGAAGGCGTGCTGATCGGGCTGGTGCTGGCGTTCGCGCTGCTGCTGTGGCGGGTGGTCCGGGTCCAGGTGCACGCCGTGCCGGTCGAGGAGACCGGGCGCTGGCTGGTCACCGTCGACGGCACCTGTACCTTCCTGGCCCTGCCACGGCTGACCTCGCGACTGGCCTCGATACCCGCCGGCGCCGACGTCCAGGTGCAACTGACCGTCGACTTCCTCGACCACGCCGCGACGGAGGCCCTGCACGACTGGGCCCGGCAGCACGAGAACACCGGCGGCACAGTGGAATTCGTGGAGCTCGGCACCGCCCGGATGAGTCACGCGCTGGCCGCCCCGCCGCGCCGCGACCGGGCCCGCGGCCTGCTCGACGGGCTGCTGGCCCCGCGCGGCGCCCGCGAGCGCGCACCGCGCGACGGCGAGACGATCACCGCGGGGGTCGCGGAGTACCACCGCGGTCACGCGCACCTGGTGCGGCCGCACCTGGACGATCTGCGCCACGGACAGGACCCGGACTCGTTCTTCCTGACCTGCGCGGACTCCCGGATCGTGCCGAACGTCATCACCTCCAGCGGGCCCGGTGACCTGTTCACCGTCCGCAACGTCGGCAATCTGGTGCCGGCCGACGGCCGCGATTCCTCGGTCGAGGCCGCGCTGAGCTTCGCCGTGGAAAAGCTCTCCGTGCGCAACATCGTGGTGTGCGGGCACTCCGGATGCGGTGCGATGCAGGCCCTGCTCAGCGGTATCCGTCCGCCGGGTGGCCTGGGTGACTGGCTCTCGCACGCCGAGCCCGTGCTGGCCCGCTTCCTGGCCGGGCATCCCGTCGCCGCGGCCGCGGCGACCGCCGGATTCGGTGAAGCCGACCAGTTGAGCATGGTGAACGTGGCGATGCAGGTCGAGGCCCTGTACCGGCACCCGACCGTGCGCCGGGCGGCGATGACCCGGGAGCTGGAGGTGTCCGGGCTGTTCTTCGACATCGGCACCGCCCGGGTACTGCACATCACGCCGACGGGGATCGCCGAAATCCCTGATCCCGCACCGGAATTCGCCATGCTGTAGTCGTTCGCCCCGAGTCCGCCCGCCGAGTCGGGCGGACTCGGGGCTCACCGGGCGAGCCCCACTCGGGGCCGCGGTGTGTGTGAAGCGCGTCCGTGCGCGGGAAATGTGGGTCGGTAGCGGTGGTGCGGAATCGGACAGGTTCGCGGGCGTGGCGACCGGGCTCGGGGGTTGAGGACGACCTACGCTGGTCGGCGGCCGTCCGCCGCAGCGGGTGGTGTCGCCCGCGGTGGCGGAAAACTCCTGGCTCGGGCGGACCTGGTCGTGCCAGGCTGGTGGCAGGCGCAACTTCGATGGAGCGGAGTCCGATGGAGATGGCGGCGGTGTCCGAGACCCTGGTGCCCGGTGTGGCGCTCACCCGGCCGGAGTGGCTGGGGGAGCGGATCGCCGATATGGGCATCTCGTGGGGGACCGGCAACTCCCGGGTGTCCGGCACGTTGTGGTGGTGCATGGCCGCCTCCTCGCTGGTCGACCCGATCGCCACCGCCTATGCGGAAAACCGGCCGGCGCCGGATCCGGCGCTGGAACGACTGGTCTGCGAGGTGCGTCCGGACGGGGGCATCGAGCGGGTGTTCCCCGGTCCGGCGGGTACGCCAGGATCGGCGGACGGTGCCCGCACGGCGGGTGGCCATGTCGCGAACAGGGCCCGTGTGGCAGGTGAGCCCGTGGACGACAGCGCCTGTGCGACAGGTGAATTCGTAGCCGGGATCACCCGCTCGACAGGTGGATTCGTGGCTGTCGAACCGTCGGCGGACGCAGCGCGCGGCGGTGCCGGCGCTGAGCCGGACAGTGCCGGGGCGAGGTTGCGCGAGACGCTGGGCCGCATCATCCCGGTGGTCGCCGAGGTGTCCGGGGCGGGGGTGCCGTCGCTGTGGGCGATCGTCGCCGACGCCATCGGCAACCGGGCCCTCGACGCCGGTGCGCCGGAGGCGGGGGCGACGCTGGCCGGTGAGGTCGCGGGGCAACTTCCGGTGCCGCGGTTCACCGATGTCGGTGGGCGTACCTTCGTGCGGCGCGTCTCGTGCTGCCTGGTGTACGAGGTGCCGGGCTGCCGGATGTGCACCAGCTGCCCGAAACGGCCTGCCGCGCAGCGGCTGGAACTGCTCACGGAGCTGGCCACGCGCGGCTGACCATCGGATCCCCGCCCCGCAGCGGTGTTTCGCTGGGCCGAGGTGTGCGAGATGCGGTCCATCGACGCATCCGTCGTAGGCGCCGGATAGCATGGTCGCGCCGGACCGATATACCACCGGCAGGGCCCTCATCGGGCCCGTCCGGACGGGTCACCACCCGTCCTACCATGCGGGCAGCCGCCCGCCCGAGACTGCCAAGGAGAGCGCAGCCGTGACCACCTCAGCCCGCACCACCCCAGCCGCCCTCGTTCGGGTGCCGGCCGGGACGACGGCGGGCGCCGCGCTGCGCGAGGCAGAACTGCCGAACAAGGGCCCCGACGCGGTGATCGTCGTCCGCGATCCGGAGGGCAACCTCAAGGATCTGTCCTGGACCCCGGAGACCGACGTCGACGTCGAGCCGATCGCCGCCGGTTCCCCGGACGGCCGCAACGTCATCCGGCACTCCACCGCACATGTGCTGGCCCAGGCCGTGCAGCAGGAGTTCCCGGGCGCCCGGCTGGGCATCGGCCCGTTCATCAAGGACGGCTTCTACTACGACTTCCAGGTCGACCGCCCCTTCACCCCCGAGGATCTGGCCAAGCTGGAGTCCCGGATGAAGAAGATCATCAAAGGCGCGCAACGGTTCTCGCGCCGCGTGGTCGATGTCGAGGAGGCCCGGGTCGAGCTGGCGAAGGAGCCGTTCAAGCTCGAACTGATCTCCGACAAGTCCGGTATCGACGATCCCGAGGTCATGGAGGTCGGCGGCAACGAACTGACCATCTACGACAACCTCGACCCGCGCACCGGCGAGCGGATCTGGGCCGATCTGTGCCGCGGCCCGCACTGCCCGACCACCAAGTACATCCCGGCCTTCAAACTGACCCGCAGCTCCGCCGCCTACTGGCGCGGCGACCAGGACCGCGAGGGCCTGCAGCGTGTCTACGGCACCGCCTGGGAGTCGCCGGAGGCGCAGGACGAGTACCTGGCCATGCTGGCGGAGGCCGAGAAGCGCGACCATCGCAAGCTCGGCCTGGAGCTGGACCTGTTCTCCTTCCCGGACGAGCTGGGTTCGGGCCTGCCGGTGTTCCACCCCAAGGGCGGCATCATCCGCAAGGAGATGGAGGACTACTCGCGGCAGCGCCACGTCGAGGGCGGCTACGAGTTCGTCAACACCCCGCACCTCACCAAGGCGCATCTGTTCGAGACCTCCAAGCACCTCGAGTGGTACGCCGACGGCATGTTCCCGCCCATGCACCTGGACGCGGAGTACAACGAGGACGGCACGGTCCGCAAGCCCGGCCAGGACTACTACGTCAAGCCGATGAACTGCCCGATGCACAACCTGATCTACCGGTCCCGCGGCCGGTCGTACCGGGAACTGCCGCTGCGGCTGTTCGAGTTCGGCTCGGTGTACCGGTACGAGAAGTCCGGCGTGGTGCACGGCCTGACCCGCGCCCGCGGCTTCACCCAGGACGATTCGCACATCTACTGCACCCAGGAGCAGGTGCAGGAGGAACTGACCACCATCCTGAACTTCGTCCTCGACCTGCTGAAGGACTACGGCCTCGACGACTTCTACCTGGAGTTGTCGACCAAGGATCCGAAGAAGTACGTCGGCGCCGACGACGTCTGGGAGGAGGCGACCGAGACCCTGCGGCAGGTCGCCGAGGCGTCGGGCCTGCAACTGGTGCCGGATCCGGGCGGGGCCGCGTTCTACGGCCCGAAGATCTCCGTGCAGGCGAAGGACGCGCTCGGTCGCACCTGGCAGATGTCGACCATCCAGCTGGACTTCTTCGAGCCGGAGCTGTTCGAGCTGGAGTACACCGCCAACGACGGCACCAAGAAGCGCCCGGTGATGATCCACCGCGCGCTGTTCGGGTCCATCGAGCGGTTCTTCGGCGTGCTCACCGAGCACTACGCGGGCGCCTTCCCGGCCTGGCTGGCCCCGGCGCAGGTCGTCGCCATCCCGGTGGCCGACACCTTCGTGCCGCATCTGGAGCAGGTGGTGGCGCGGTTGAAGGCCGCGGGCGTGCGGGCCGAGGTCGACCGCAGCGACGACCGGATGCAGAAGAAGATCTTCAACCACACCGCGCAGAAGGTGCCGTTCATGCTGCTGGCCGGCGAGCGCGATGTCGCCGCCGGCGCGGTCAGCTTCCGATTCCGCGACGGCACCCAGGTCAACGGTGTGCCGGTCGCCGATGCGGTGGCCACTGTGGTGGACTGGATCGGGCGGCGGGAGAACGCCTCGCCCACCGCGGAGGGCTTCGAGATCCGGAAGGGTTCCTGAATGACCGCCCGCCGGACACAGGATGGGGTATGAGCGAGCGCACTGTGGAAGAGGCTGCCGCCCGGGCCGATTCGGCCGCGGGGTCGGCCGGGAGCATCGTCGACCGGGGCGTCGGCGAACCGGATCGGTTGCAGCGGTTGTGGACTCCCTATCGGATGTCGTACATCGCCGGTGCGATCACCGAGCGTGAGGTCGAAAACGGGGAACCGGCGGGCGATTCGGTCAAGTCCGGGCATCCGTTCATCGAGATCCCGAAGATGTCCGACGAGGACGGTCTGGTGATCGCGCGCGGGCAGTGGGTGTACGCGGTGCTGAACCTGTATCCGTACAACCCCGGTCACATGATGGTGGTGCCGTACCGCCGCGTCGCCGACCTCGAGGATCTCACCCTCGAGGAGAGCATCGAGCTGATGGCCTTCACCCAGCAGGCGATCCGGGTGATGAAGAAGGTGTCGCACCCGGCCGGCTTCAACGTCGGCCTGAACCTCGGCGGGGTGGCCGGCGGCTCGCTGGCCGACCACCTGCATCAGCACATCGTCCCGCGCTGGGGCGGCGACGCGAACTTCATCACCGTCGTCGGCGGGGTGAAGGTGATGCCGCAATTGCTGCGCGAGACCCGGGCGCTGCTCGCGGAAGCCTGGGAGGCGTAGATGGGCTATTCTCGCGCAGCCTGCCCGTCGGAGCCGACCGGGTGCGGGTGTCCCGCAGAAGCACAGGAGGCGTAGATGGGCTATTCTCGCGCAGCCTGCCCGTCGGAGCCGACCGGGTGCGGATGTCCCGCAGAAGCACAGGAGGCGTAGTGCTGAGCTTCTTCGGCCGCGAGACCTTCGCCAAGGCGACCGCGCCGCTGGGCCGGGCGCTGGTCGGCACCGGGCTCACCCCGGACACGATGACGCTGATCGGCACCACCGCCTCCATCGTCGCCGCGGTGACGCTGTTCCCGACCGATCACCTGTTCTGGGGAACGATGGTGATCTGGTTGTTCGTCATGTTCGACATGCTCGACGGGGCGATGGCCCGCGCGCGCGGCGGCGGCACGCGCTACGGCGCGGTGCTGGACGCCACCTGCGACCGGGTGGCCGACGGCGCGATCTTCGCCTCGCTGGCCTGGTGGTCGGTGTACCACGAGCACAGCAAGCAGCTGTTCGTGGCGACGCTGGTGGTGCTGGTCACCTCGCAGGTCATCTCGTACGCGAAGGCGCGGGCCGAGGCCAGCGGACTGTCCGCCGACGGCGGCCTGATCGAGCGCCCGGACCGGTTGGTGATCGTGCTCGTCGGCGCCGGATTCACCGGTATCGGCGGCTATTTCGGCATCGAGTGGCTGACCTACGCGGTCTACGTGGCGATGTACATCCTGGCCGTGCTCAGCATCGTCACCGTGTTCCAGCGGGTGCTGGCAGTGCGGAATTCGGCGGGCGCGCGCGAGGTGATCGCCCCTGTGGGCAAAGTCGAGCCCGGGCCCACGAACTAGGCGGCGGCGATGATGGATATGAAAGCCGCGCTGACCGATCGAGCGTACGCGGCCGGATGGCGGCTGGTCCGGGGACTGCCGGAGAACACCGCGCGCCGGGTGTTCGATACGGGTGGCACCTGGGCGGGCCGCCGGGCCAATCGGGCAGCGCACCGGGGCGCGCCGAATCAATTGCGCCGCAACCTCTCCCGAGTGCTCGGCGTCGCACCGGCGGCGGTGCCCGACGAGTTGATCACGGCGAGTATGCGTTCCTACGCGCGGTACTGGCGAGAGGCGTTCCGGCTGCCGTCGATGGACCACGCGGCGATCACCGCCCCGGACCGGATGCCGCCGGTGCAGAACATCGAACGGCTGGATGTGGCGCTGGCGGCCGGTCGCGGGGGGATCTTCGTACTCCCGCACTCCGGCAACTGGGATATGGCCGGGCTGTGGCTGGTACAGCACTACGGCACGTTCTCGACGGTCGCCGAGCGACTGCGCCCGGAATCGCTGTTCCGGCGCTTCGTGTCCTATCGGGAGAGCCTCGGTTTCGAGGTCTTCCCGCTGACCGGTGGTGAGCAGCCGCCGTTCGCGCAACTGGCCGAGCGGCTGCGCGCGAATCAGGTGATCTGCCTGCTGGGGGAGCGGGACCTCACCGGAAAAGGGGTGCCGGTGAACTTCTTCGGTGAGCGGACCTGGATGCCCGCCGGCGCCGCGAAGCTGGCCGTCGACACCGGTGCGGCGCTGCTGCCGGTGCACGCCTGGTTCACGGAGGTCGACGACCGGGAGGGCTGGGCCGTGAAGGTCGATCCCGAGGTCGACGTGTCCGGCGGTATCGAGGCCGCGACCCAGACACTGGCGGACCGGTTCGCCGCGAACATCGCCGAGCATCCGGCCGATTGGCACATGTTGCAACCGCTGTGGGAGAGCGATCTGTCGGCCGAACGCCGCGCCCGCATCGCCACCGCGCAGGCGCAGCGCACGCCGTCGCCGCGGAATCCGGCCGACATCGCGGGAGACGAACAGCGATGAAGATCGGTATGGTCTGCCCCTATTCGTTCGACGTGCCCGGGGGCGTGCAGTCTCATGTGGTCGAACTGGCACAGGTGCTGATCGAACGCGGGCACCGGGTGAGCGTGCTGGCCCCGGCCGCCGACGACACCCCGCTGCCCGATTTCGTGGTGTCGGCCGGGCGCGCGGTGGCCATCCCCTACAACGGGTCGGTGGCGCGACTGTCGTTCGGGCCCACGGCCTACACCCGCATCCGCCGCTGGATCGCGGACAACGATTTCGACGTCCTGCACATCCACGAGCCGAACGCGCCGAGCCTGTCGATGCTGGCGCTGAAGATCGCCGAGGGCCCGATCGTCGCCACCTTCCACACCTCGACCACCCGGTCGCTGGTGCTGGCCACCTTCCAGGGGGTGCTGCGGCCGTACCACGAGAAGATCGCCGGGCGCATCGCCGTCTCGGAGCTGGCCCGGCGCTGGCAGGTCGAGGCGCTCGGCGGCGACGCGGTGGAGATCCCCAACGGCGTCGACGTGAAGGCGTTCTCGAACGCGCCGCCGCTGCCGGGATATCCGCGCGAGGGCGGCACGGTGCTGTTCCTCGGCCGCTACGACGAGCCGCGCAAGGGCATGGCGGTGCTGCTGGGCGCGCTGCCGCGGCTGGTGAAGCGGCATCCGGACGTGCGGATCCTCATCGTCGGGCGCGGCGACGAGGACCGGCTGCGCCGCGAGGCCGGCGATCTGGCCGGGCATCTGCGCTTCCTCGGCCAGGTGTCGGATGCGGAGAAGGCGTCGGCGATGCGCAGCGCCGACCTCTACTGCGCGCCGAACATCGGCGGCGAGAGTTTCGGCATCGTGCTGGTGGAGGCGATGGCCGCGGGTACGGCCGTCGTCGCGAGCGATCTCGACGCATTCCGCCGGGTACTGCGCGACGGCACGGCCGGCCGGCTGGTGCCGGTGGGTGACGCGACGGCGCTGGCGGGCGCACTGGACGACCTGCTCGGTCATCCGCAACGCCGCGCCGACCTGATCCGCACCGCGAATCAGGTTGTGGGCGAATACGATTGGCCCGTGGTGGCCGAGCAGATTCTGCGGGTGTACGAGACGGTCACCGTCGGCGACGCCCGAGTACGGACCGCCGGATGATCACCTTCTCCGCGACCACGATCCTGATCCTCGCTCTGGTCGCGGCCGTGGTGGTCGCCGTCGGCGTCTGGGCCTACTCGACGGCGAACCGGCTGGACCGCCTGCACGTCCGGGGCGACCAGGCCCGGCACGCGCTGGAATACGCGCTGGCCCGGCGGGCGGTGGTGACTCGGACGGTCGCCGTCGCGGTGGCCGGCGCGAGCACCGACGACACGGTCGCCGAACGCGCGAAACGCCTTGTCGCCCTGGCGGATCGGGCCGAGCGAGCGGACTGGTCGGACCGGGAGACCGCGGAGAACCAGCTCGCCGCCGCGCTGTCGGCGCTCGATGTCACCGGCCTGCCCACCCAGCTGGTCGCCGAATTGGCCGACGCCGAGGCCCGGGTGCTGATCGCCCGCCGCTTCCACAACGACGCGGTGCGCGACACGCTCGCGCTGCGCACCCGCCGCCCGGTGCGGCTGCTGCACCTCGGCGGTACGGCGCCGCTGCCGACCTATTTCGAGATCGCCGAGCGGGCCACCCCGGCCGCCGGCACCGGCCTGGAAGTCGACAGCGTCCGCACCTCGGCGCGGGTGGTGCTGCTCGACGAGGCCGGCCGGGTGCTGCTGCTGCGCGGCTGCGATCCGATGACCCCCGACGTCCCGTTCTGGTTCACCGTCGGCGGCGGCGTGGAGCCGGGGGAGACGCTGCGCGCGGCCGCGGTGCGGGAACTGTGGGAGGAGACCGGCCTCGCGCTGGATTCGTCGGCGCTGCGCGGCCCGATCTGGCGGCGGGTCGCGGTGTTCCCGTTCAACGGGGAGCTGATCCGCTCCGAGGAACTGTTCTTCGTCACCCGGGTCGACGCGTTCGATCCGTCCCCGGCCAGCTTCACCGTGCTGGAGCGCCGCAGCATCAGCGGCAACAAGTGGTGCGAGCCCGCCGACATCGTCGCGCTGGACGCCTCCGGCGAGACGGTCTACCCGTACGAACTGGACCGCCTGCTCCCGGAGGCGGTGGCGGCCGCCGCGGCCGATACCGACCCGGAGGTCCGGTCCATCCGTTGATTCCGGGCGGAACCTGTGAGTCCGCCCACCGTTGTGACCGATCGGTTATGGTCGGAAGCGATAGTGCCGCCGAGACCGGCGGCGACCTGATGGAGGTGAGGTCCCCGTGAAGATGTCGTATATCCTGCACGACTTTCTGCTGCCCTACCTCGGGGAAGAGGCGGCAACCTATTGGGCGACACTGCTGGTGATCGACCCGATCTGACGATCCGCGGGTAGCGGGTGGCTAGCCGCCGATCTTCGCGCCGGCCGCCCGTTCCCGGTGGCCGGCGGTCCAGTGCCGCCCAACTGGCTATCAAGTGGCCTGATCGGGCTGCCTACAATCGAGGTGTTCGCATTCGCACGCCCCCCGATTGGCCCCGATGACCCAGGAGTTTGCCGTGACCGAGACCACCCCGACCGGAGCGACCGGAACCGGCACCGCCCGCGTGAAGCGCGGCATGGCCGAGATGCTCAAGGGTGGCGTGATCATGGACGTCGTCACCGCGGAGCAGGCCAAGATCGCCGAGGACGCCGGCGCGGTCGCGGTCATGGCGCTGGAGCGGGTGCCCGCCGACATCCGCGCGCAGGGTGGCGTCGCCCGGATGAGCGATCCGGATCTGATCGACGGCATCATCGAGGCCGTCTCGATCCCGGTCATGGCGAAGGCTCGCATCGGCCACTTCGTGGAGGCGCAGGTGCTGCAGAGCCTCGGCGTCGACTACATCGACGAGTCCGAGGTGCTCACCCCCGCCGACTACGCGCACCACATCGACAAGTGGCAGTTCACCGTCCCGTTCGTGTGCGGCGCCACCAACCTGGGCGAGGCGCTGCGGCGGATCACCGAGGGCGCGGCCATGATTCGCTCCAAGGGTGAGGCCGGCACCGGCGACGTGTCCAACGCCACCACCCACATGCGCAAGCTCCGCGACGAGATCCGCCGGCTGAGCTCGCTGCCCGAGGACGAGCTGTTCGTGGCGGCCAAGGAACTGCAGGCGCCGTATGAACTGGTGCGCGAGATCGCCGCGACCGGCAAGCTGCCGGTCGTACTGTTCACCGCCGGCGGCATCGCGACCCCGGCCGACGCCGCGATGATGATGCAGCTGGGCGCCGAGGGCGTGTTCGTCGGCTCCGGCATCTTCAAGTCGGGCAATCCGGCGCAGCGAGCCGCCGCCATCGTCAAGGCCACCACCTTCTACGACGATCCGGACGTGCTGGCGAAGGTGTCGCGCGGCCTGGGCGAGGCGATGGTCGGCATCAACGTCGAGGAGATCGCGGAGCCGCATCGGCTGGCCGAGCGCGGCTGGTGAGCGGGGGATTTCCTCCGGTCCGGCCGGTGAGCGCCTGAATCTCTAACGGCCGCCCCATCTTTCGGTGGGGCGGCCGTTGTGCTCGGCGGGTCGGCCGAGGCTCCCGGTCGGCCGCGCTCACCCGGACCTGTCCCGCCGGCAGGCCTGCGAATCACTGTGGGAATACTGATGTTTCGCTCAGGAGGTCATCGCAGTCCGGACCTTCGGCGCGGGCGCGGAACCCGCGCGGAAGGTGCGCCGGTAGGTCAGCGGGGAGACGCCGATCGCCTCGTGCAGATGCTGCCGGAGGGAGGCGCCGGTGGCGAAGCCGACCTCGGCGGCGACCCGGTCGATCGGCAGATCGGTGGATTCCAGCAGTTCGCGGGCGCGGAACAGGCGTTGCTGGATGAGCCAGCGGCCGGGGCTCTCGCCGACCTCGTCGCGGAAGCGGCGGGCGAAGGTGCGGCCGCTCATCCCGGCGCGGCGGGCCAGATCGTCCAGTGTCAGCGGAAGATTCAGATGCCGCAGGGCCCAGTCGCGGGCCGCGCCGGTACCGGCCGATGTGGTCCGCGGTACGGGTTGCTCGATGTACTGCGCCTGGCCGCCGTCGCGCCACGGCGGCACCACACACCGGCGGGCCACGGTATTGGCGACCTCGCTGCCGTGGTCGAGCCGGATCAGGTGCAGGCAGAGGTCGACCCCGGCGGCCGCGCCCGCCGAGGTCAGCAGGGTGCCGTCGTCGACGTACAGCACGTCCGGATCCAATCGGACGCGGGGGAACGCGGTGCGGAAACGGTCGGTGGCGTTCCAGTGCGTGGTCGCCGGGCGGCCGTCCAGCAGCCCGGCCGCGGCGACCACGGCGGCGCCGGTGCAGATGGATACCAGCCTGGCGCCGACCGGGATTCGCGCGAGGGCGGCCGAAACCGGCTCCGGCAGGCCGTTTTCCAGGATCGCTTCGATATCGCAGGGCGGAATCACCACGGTGTCCGCGGTTTCCAGTACCGCGGCGTCGTGCCGGACCGCGATGTCGAAGTCGGCCCCCGACCGGACCGGCCGGCCGTCGACCGAACAGGTGCGGACCTCGTATCGCCCGTCGGCCGAGCCGAACACCCGGGTCGGGATGCCGAGCTCGAACGGGTACACGCCGTCGAGCGCCAGCACCACGACGCGATGGGGTTCGGTAACACGCATGGCACGATCCTATCGAAGAGTGGCGATCATGCCATTTCCCGGCGGCGCGCCCGGCGGCATGCTGGATTCATGACCACGAACCCGATTCCGGACACCATGCGCGCCATCGGCCAGGACGCCCTCGGCGGACCGGAGGTACTGCACGAGATCCGACTGCCCGTACCGAAACCCGGCCCGAGCGAGATCCTGGTCCGGGTGCGCGCCACCGCCCTCAACCCGACCGACTGGGCGCACCGCGCCCGCGCGGGCCTGTTCCTGCCAGCGCCGCCGTATGTACTCGGCTGGGACGTCTCCGGCGTGGTCGCCGCGACCGGCGTCGGCGTCACGCTGTTCCGGCCCGGCGACGAGGTGTTCGGCATGCTGCCCTACCCGCACGGCCACGGCGCCGCCGCCGAATACGTGGTCGGGCCGACCCGCGCCTTCGCCCGTAAACCGCGCAACCTCGACCACGCGCAGGCCGCGGCGATCCCGCTGGCCGCGCTGACGGCCCGGCAGGCGCTGGTCGACACCGCCGATCTGCAAGCGGGGCAACGGATTCTGATCCACGCCGCGGCCGGTGGGGTCGGCCACTTCGCGGTGCAGATCGCGAAGTCGCTGGGCGCGTACGTGATCGGCACCGCGAGCGCCGCCAACCACGAATTCCTGCGCGGTATCGGCGCCGACGAGGTGATCGACTACCGCACCGTGGATTTCGCGGACACTGTGCACGATGTCGATGTCGTGCTGGACGCGATCGACATCGAGAACGCGATCCGCTCGATCGCCACGCTGCGGCCCGGCGGCCTGGTGGTCACCCTGCGCGCCCGGGACGACGGCGGCAAACTCCGCGAAGCCGCCGAGCGAGCGGGCAAGCGCGCCGAAACCCTTCTGGTGGAAGCCGATCACGCGGGCATGGCGGCACTCACCGACCTCGCCGAATCCGGCGCGCTACGCCCCACCATCGCCGGGGTGTACCCGCTGTCCGAGGCCGCGAAGGCGCACGCTCTCGGCGAAACCGGCCGCACCGTAGGCAAATTGGTCCTCACCGTCGACTAGGCGTTCCGGCGCGGCAGGATCCGACCACGATCTCGCCGCCGATCGACACCCCGGCGCTGCTGCCCAGCACCTTCGGGCAGGAAAGCCGGCCCGGAAATCGGTCGGAGACCGCGTCGTCCGCCCTCCCGACGGCGGCCGAATCCGGTTGCCGCAGCCCTCGATCACTCGCATCTCTGTCCTGCACGGCCGAAATACGGCTGGACCGGACGGTGAGCGTGCGGGCGGACGGTGAAGGCCGCCTCTCTCGGAGAGGCGGCCTTCACCGTCGGTGCGAGAAACCCGGGCGGACTACGCGTCGAGCTCCGCCAGAATCTCGTCGGACACATCGACGTTCGTGTACACGTTCTGCACGTCGTCGCAGTCTTCCAGGGCATCGACGAGTTTGAACACCTTGCGGGCCAGCTCGGCGTCGGCGGTGACCGAGACCGAGGGCTGGAAGCCGGATTCGGCGGAGTCGTAGTCGATTCCGGCGTCCTGCAGTGCGGTGCGCACGGCGATCAGATCGCTGGGGTCGGAGATGATCTCGAACTCCTCGCCGAGATCGTTGACCTCCTCGGCGCCGGCGTCGAGGACCGCGCCGAGCACATCGTCCTCGGAGAGACCGTTCTTCTCCAGGGTGACGACGCCCTTGCGGCCGAACAGGTACGACACCGAACCAGGGTCGGCCATGTTGCCGCCGTTGCGGGTGACCGCCACGCGAACCTCGCCGGCGGCGCGGTTGCGGTTGTCGGTGAGGCATTCGACCAGCACCGCCACGCCGCCGGGGCCGTAGCCCTCGTACATGATGGTCTGCCAGTCGGCGCCGCCGGCTTCCTCGCCGCCGCCGCGCTTGCGGGCGCGCTCGATGTTGTCCAGCGGCACCGAGCTCTTGCGCGCCTTCTGGATGGCGTCGTACAGCGTCGGGTTTCCTCCAGGATCACCACCGCCAGTACGGGCCGCGACCTCGATGTTCTTGATCAGCTTGGCGAAGAGCTTGCCGCGCTTGGCATCGATGCCGGCCTTCTTGTGCTTGGTGGTGGCCCATTTGGAGTGGCCGCTCATTCCCTACTTCCTCACGTCGGTTGCTCGAAGTCCGGGCAGACAACTGTGCCAGTCTACTGTCCCGGCCGGATGGGGCGGTGCTACCGGGGCGCGCCGACCCCGCCCCGGACGATCGAATCCACGAACAGGCGGTGGAACCGCAGGTCACCGGTCACCTCGGGATGGAACGAGGTGGCCAGCACGGCGCCCTGCCGCACCGCCACGATACGGCCCGCGAACGGGCCGTCCGGCACGCGGGCCAGGACCTCGACGCCCTCGCCGGCCCGCTCCACCCAGGGCGCCCGGATGAACACGGCCCGGACGGGCCCGTCGTCGAATGCGGTGACGTCCAGATCGGTCTCGAAGGAGTCGACCTGGCGGCCGAAGGCGTTGCGCCGCACCGTCATATCGATGCCCTCCAGGGTCCGCATGTCGGGCCGGGTGTCGAGCACCTCGGTGGCCAGCATGATCATGCCCGCGCATGAGCCGAAGGCGGGCATGCCGGCGCGCAGCCGCTGCCGCAGCGGTTCCAGCAGTTCGAACACCTGCAGCAGTTTGCTGATGGTGGTCGACTCGCCGCCGGGCAGCACGATGCCGTCGATCTTCGCCAGTTCGGCGGCCCGGCGCACGGTCACCGCCTGCGCGCCGCATTCGGCCAGCGCGTGGAAATGCTCGCGCACATCGCCCTGCAGGCCGAGCACGCCGATCGTCGGTGTCACGAAAACAGGATACGAGCAGGCTGTGCCCGCCTTTTCCGCGCCCGTCGGCTGTGCTCCCGGTCACATCAGAGTTCGCGCCGGTACCGGATCATGCCCTCCTGGACCACGGAGGCGACCAGTTCGCCGTTCTGTGTGAAGATGCGACCGCCGGTGAGGCCGCGGCCCCAGCCCGCGGAGGGGGAGAACTGGTCGTACAGCAGCCATTCGTCCGCGCGGAACGGGCGCAGGAACCACATGGCGTGATCCAGCGAGGCGGTCTGGGTGTGCGCGTCCGGGTGCGGCACAAGCGAACTGCTCAGCAGCGACATGTCGCTCATGTACGCGAGGGTGCAGACGTGGAACAGCGGGTCGTTGGGCAGCGGGTGCCGGTAACGGAACCAGATCTGTTGCTGCGCGGCGAGACTGGAGTGGTGCGACACCTCCGCGGCCGGGATGGACCGGATGTCCCAGTGCTCCCATTCCCGCATCCGCCACGCGCGCTCCTCGCTCCAGCCCGCGCTGTCCTCCGAAATATCTTGCGGCCCGGGAACATTCGGCATCGTGTCCTGATGGTTCGGCCCCTCGTCGCCGACGTGGAAGGAGGCCGACATGGTGAAGATCGCCTCGCCGTTCTGCACGCCGGTGACGCGGCGGGTGCTGAACGAGCGGCCGTCGCGGATGCGTTCGACGAGGAAGACGGTGCGTTCGGCGGGGTTGCCGGGCCGGAGGAAGTACCCGTGCAGGGAGTGCACCTCGAAGCGGGGTTCGACGGTCCGGACCGCGGAGACCAGCGCCTGCCCGGCAACCTGTCCGCCGAAGGTTCGGGGCAACTGGGTCGCGACCGACGCGCCGCGGAAGATGTCCCGCTCCAGGCGCTCGATCTCCAACGCCTCCTCGATCGTGGCCATGTCTCGTCCTTCCCTTGCCGGTCCGGCTCACGCCCTTGCCGGTCCGGCTCACGCTACGGCACGGCGAATCGGACATGATGGATCGGTGCCCGAGTTCATCGCCATCACCGCCGACGCCCTCCTCGACCTGGTCACCGAGCGCGCGGCCGTCCGGACCGGCCACGCCGTGGTGGCGATCGAGGGCGCCGACGCGGCCGATCCGGTGGTCTTCGCGGGCGGGATCGCGGACCGGTTGCGCGCCCGCGGCCGGGCCGCCGCGGTGGTGTCGCTGCACGATTTCGTCCGGCCCGCCTCCCTGCGTTACGAGTTCGGCCGCGACGAGATGTCCTACCGGACAGCCTGGTTCGATTACGCCGGACTGGATCGGGAAGTGCTGCAAGCACTCCGGCGAGACGACCGCTGGCTGCCCGCGCTCTGGGACGAGCGCACCGACCGCTCAGCCCGCGCGAGAACCGTTGCGGCGAACGGCGATACGGTGCTCCTAGTGGCCGGGCCGATGCTGCTTGGCCGGGGCCTGGATTTCGATCTGACGGTCGAACTCCGGTTGTCCGAGGGGGCGCTGCGCCGCGCGGCGGATCCGGCGACCGCCTTCACCGTCGAGGCGTTGCTGCGGCATCGGCGCGAGGCCGCGGCCGAGCCGGACATCCTGGTGGCCTGGGACCACCGGGACCGGCCCGCGGCGCGAATCCGGCAGTCGCACTGAGCCGCCCGGTGCGGCGCGGCCGCACCCACGAGTCACTGCGTCACGGGGACCGGCAGGCCGACGCGGGCCGTCACCCACGGCAGTGACGAGCGGAACGCCGCGGAGGCGAACTGCCAGGTGTGGCCGCCCTCGGTGGTGTGGATCGTGCACTCGATGCCGACCTGGTGCCCGGTCTCGCACAGCTTCTCGGCCGCCCCGACCTCGCCGGTGTCCATGACGCCGTCCTGGCCGCCGAAGCCCACCTGATCCTCGGACACCTTCGGCATCCGGAAGTCCGGCGTCTTGCCGTCGGTGGTCTTGCCGTCGGTCATCCGCTTGGGCGGGGTCAGATCGTCGAACAGGCCGGCGACCCCCGTGTACGGGCCGTGCTTCTGCATCACGGTCACCGGATCGAAGGCATCCCAGGCGGCGGCGTCGCCGCCGAACAGCCGCTTGACGGTCTGCTCCTTGTTGCCCGACACCGGGCCGATGTCCCCGGCGATGTCGACGAAGGTGTGGAACAGTTCCGGATGCATGACGGTCAGGTCGATCGCGCAGGTGCCGCCCATCGACCAGCCGATCACCGCCCAGTTGGCCGGGTCGGCGGACGCGCCGAACTTCTGTTCCACGTACGACGGGACGTCCTTGGTGAGGTGGTCGGCGGCGTCGCCGCGCGGCCCGTTGACGCATTCGGTGTCGTTGTTGAACGACCCGCTGGAGTCGATGAACACCATGATCGGCGCCTGCCCGTTGTTGGCGGCGGTGAACTTGTCGATATCGGGCATGATCTGGCCGCTGCGCAACCAGTCCCCAGGGGTGTTGAACTCGCCGGCGATCATCATCACGACCGGCAGTTTCGGCGGATTCGGGCCGGCGAACCAGGCCGGCGGCAGATAGACGTCCTCGGTACGATGCGGGAAGTGACTACCGCTGGTGGGGATGTCCACCGGCACCACGACACCGGTCTTCGGGTTCGTGTCACGCATGCCGGCGAGCGCGTCGAGCGCGGTCTGATGCGGCAGCGGGCCGGCGGTCACGGCGTTCCAGGCCGACTGCACGCTCGGGTAGTAGCCCACCCACTGGTTGAGGACGACGGCCGCGCTGGCCGCCGTCACCGGCACCGCCAGGATGGCGACGACCCGGTACCACCAGCGGGCGCGCGGCCAGCCGAGCACGGCGATCGCGATCGCGGCGGCGGTGGCGCCCACACACACCCACAGCAGCGGCGGCGCCGGATCGGAGGCCAGCCCCTGTTCGTTCATGTAGTAGAGGCCAGCCAGGCCCGCCGCCACGGCGATCACCAGGGCGATCGGCACGCGGATCAGCCACCATTGCCGGCTCGGCCGCACGATCGCGATGATCAACAGCGCGAGCGCGACCAGTTCGATGGTCAGCGGGAGCCAGCCGTGCAGCAGCGACAGCCCGCGGTGGAAACCTCCGTAGGGGTGGAGGTTCGCCGACGGAAGCTGTGGGGGCGGGGGCGGGGCGACGCTCGTGGTGGGCAGCGGCGTCGTCGGTACGTCCATCGGCGCTAGAAACACGATCGTAATCCTCGATCCTTTTCTTGAACGCCGGCTGTGAATCCGCTCCGAGTCCGGTGGATCGCCCCCTATCCGAGCGCGATCGTGGCGGATTCGGCGTTCGTTCCGTCCGGCGTGTCGCCGAGTCCGGATGAGGCGGCGGCGTGGAACATCCGGCAACGCCGCCGGACGTCGGCGCGGTCGGCGGGTTCGGGGATGGTGTCGTCGATCTGCCGTTCGATCATGGCGGCCTGGTCGAGCAGCACCCGGCGGCGCCCGGGATCGGTGGTGCTGTCGGAGATCCGGGTCAGCGCGTCGAGCAGCCGGATCATCACGGCGGTGTCGCCGCGGCCGGCCTGGCGGATCTTCTCGAACGCGCGCTGCACCAGTCGTTCGTAGCTGACCTGAGAGGCGATCACCCGGATCCGCCCGAGCCGATCCCGCCGCACGGGTACCGGATCCCAGGCGACCGCGATCCGGGACAGGCAGTCACCGAGCCAGTCGATGCAGGCCAGTGCGGTGAAGATGTCGTTGGTCGAGGAGCCCAGGGCGCGCAGGGCGATCTCCACCAGCTGGTCGATGCCGAACGAGATGTCCTGCACCAGACTGCGTGTCGACCCGGTGACGTGCCCGCGGGCGAAGTTCTCGGCGATCCGGTCGGCCGCGTCGGCCGGCCACACCGTGGCCACCACCTGTCCCTCGGTGAGGAAATGGCCGGGACGGTAGGGCAGATGGACGACGGCGTCGGCGGCCGCCGCCAGCCGGACCAGTCGCTCGTAGCGGATGTACTGCAGATAACCGCTGCTGGTCGTCCGCACCACGCCGCCGGATTCGTCGAGCAGGGTGAGCAGTTCGGCGGTCGACGGGCCCTGCGCGGCGGTGGTGGGGGACAGGTCCCGGTTGGCGTCCACGGCCAGGTTGACGTCGCGGGCGATGTCGGCGATCACGTTCGGCAGCTGGATCTGCATCGCGATGTGGTTGATGAAATAGATCAGCACCGCCAGATCCAGCACCATCGAGGCGATCGACACGGTGACGCCGATGTGCGGCACGAAGTCCGGCCCGAGCACCACCAGCACGGCGATGGCGTAGACGAAGGTCGCGACGAAGGTTCCCAGGGTTAGCTGGGTGCCGCGATCGCGGATGAAGTTGCGCAGCATGCGCGGACCGAACTGGGTGGAGGCCAGCGTCAGCGCCACGATGGTGATCGAGAAGACCACGCCGACCACGGTGATGATCGCGGCCGCGATCGCGGTGAGCACCTGCCGGGCCGCGTCCGGCGTGCCGCCGATAACCCAGGGCGGAATCTGGAAGGCGCCGTTCGCGGCCGCGCGATCGAGGGTGAGCGTGACCGCGAAGATCAGCATGGCGACCAGCACCACGAGGGTCGGCACGAACCAGAGATTCGTGCGCAGGCGCTCCCGCCAGCGGTCCGTCTCCCACCAGATGCCGCGCACGGCCGTCTCCCTTCGACGCGCCGGTCGGAGGTGGGCACGTCGGCGAGAAATCTACCGGGGTATGGCGCCGATTTCCGCACGAAGACGGACCGGTCGGTCGGCCTTGCCGGGGGTTCGCTTTCCGTGGCAGGGCCTCCGGCTGCCACTGTTCTTCCCGATCGTGGTGCCCGGGCGCCACTGTCCTCCCGATCGTGGTGCCTGGGTGCCACTGTTCTTCCCGATCGTGGTGCTCGGGTGTCGCGTCTTCCTGATCGTGGTGCCCGGTGTCGCGCGGGCGCGCTGTCATCCGTTCGATCGCGTGGCGAGGGTGCGGCGCGCGGTCGGGGTGCGGTTCGAGATCTTCGACGACCAGGCAGCCTTGCGGGTCGGCGAGATCGGCGCACGCGGCGCGACCGGCATGCCGGTCACGGGTCGGTTACGCGGATTTTCGCTGAGGTTCCGCGCCCAGCGGCGGCACCATCACCGCCCCGGCCGCGCGCAGCCCCGTGGCGAGGGCGGTCAGCGCGGGGATCGCGATGGGATGCCGAGCGGCCGCGAGGACCGTCGGCGCGGGCCGCCCGCTCGCGGGGAGCCCGCCGGGGAGGTCGGCCGGATGTCGCGTGGTGCGCGAAGCCGAGGCGGGGCGTCCGGGGGCCGCAGCGGCCGTTGTGGCGCGGCCGGTGGTGGCGGCGGCCGGGGCAGGGTGCCCGGTGGCGGCGGCCGGGGCAGGGTGCCCGGTGGGGACGGCGGCCGGGGCAGGGCGGCCGGTGGTTGCGGCCGGGACAGGGCGGCCGGTGGCGACGGCGTACGCGATACCTTCAGGTGCGGAATGTCCTTGTGGCACAGCATATGTGCCGTGGGCCGGGGCGAGGTATCTGCTGGGGACGGCGGTCGCGGGCCTCGCGGTGGGTTGTTCCACGGGCAGCTGTGCACCCACGCGAGCCGGCAGCGCGCGCAACCGGACGGTTGTCGCGTCGAACCAGCGCAGGTACGGGGTGGCGGCCCAGCCCGCCAGCAGGATCAGGGCGGTTCCGGCGATGCCGTCCAGCAGGTAGTGGTTGGCGGTGCCGACGACCACCAGCACGATCAGGACCGGGTAGGCCGCGCCCAGGGCCCGGACCCACCGGTGCCGGGCGTGCCGGAAGACCAGCAGCCCGCACCACACCGCCCAGCCGACGTGCAGGCTGGGCATCGCGGCGAATTCGTTGGTGATCGAGCCGAATCCGCGCGGCGCGCTGGCGTCGTCGTCCCACCAGCCGGCCGCGGCGTGCTCGGACATCACGTCGACGTATCCGCCGCCGGTCAGCAGTCGCGGCGGCGCGGTCGGGAAGAACACGAATCCGGCCAGCCCGGCGACGGTGGCCAGCGCGAGCTGGGTGCGGCCGCGCCGGTAGGCGGGCCGATGCGCCCGCCACAGCCAGATCAGCACGGCCGCGGTCACCACGTAGTGCAGGGTGGCGTAGGCGTAGTCGGCCGGAATACCGAGCCAGGCCCGGTCGGCGACCAGGTTGTTCAGCCAGTGCTCGGGCCGCAGACCCAGCCGGTCCTCGACGCGCTGCACGACCTGCCCGTTCCGGTCGGCCACGTCCTGACCGCCCCGGACCAGGAACCGGGTGCCGTCGTAGGCGATGTAGAGCGACAGCAGCAGGGCGATCTCACCGAGATGCGCCCGATATCGAGACAGGGAGGACCGGATGGGCTCGATCATTCCGCTGACCTCCGCTTCGCGGTTGGCGTACGATGTACCGTACGCAGTACGGACCAACATACCAGCAGACTGTTCACCGAATCGCAACCATCCCGTTCCCAGGAGCACGGAGTGACCCCAGCCGCATCCCGCCGCCGAGCGACGCGCAACACGCTCAGCGCCGACCGGATCGTCGACGCGGCGCTGCACCTGCTCGACACCACCACGGCGGAGGAACTGTCCATGCGCACGCTCGCCGCGGAGCTCGGCGTGGGCACGATGACCCTCTACACGTACTTCCGCGGTAAGGACGAGATCCTGCAGGCCGCCCGCGATCGGGTGCTCGACAGCTTCCATCCGCCCGCGGTCGAGGGCGACTGGGAGGAACAGGTCCGCGCGTGCTGCACCGCGCTGTACGGCCTGCTGGTCGAGCGGCCCGCGGTCATGCGGGTACTGGCCACCGGGATGCACGGCGACGACGAGTTCGCCGATACCGCCACGGCCGCACTGGAATTCATCGTCCGGCAGCTGCGGGGCGCGGGTCTGGACCGGGAATGCACCGCGCGCGGCTACGTGGTGTTGCTGCAGTACACCTTCGGTGCGGCGCTGGGCCGGGTACGGGCCGCGGCGCACGAACCCGGCGAAATGCCCCGGCTCTCGCCGCAGGCCCATCCGATGATCGCCGATCTCGCGCCGGAACTGATCCGGGTCCGGTCCTGCGGTGTCGACCAGTACCTCTTCGGCCTGAACCTGCTGCTCACCGGCTTGCGCGAATCGGCCGCGGCCGAAACGCGTTCCGAGAAGTGACGCTACTGTCGTCGTGGCACCGGTTCGTGCGAATCGGCGACGGCCGCAACGGGTTCCGAGAAGTGACGCTACTGTCGGCGGAGCACTGGTTTGTGTGAATCGGCGACGGCCGCAACGGGTTGCGAGAGGTGACGCTACTGTCGTCGTGGCACCGGTTCGTGCGAATCGGCGACGGCCGCAACGGGTTCCGAGGGGCGGCCCGACCGTCGGCGTCGCACCGGCGTGCGAACCGGTCGGGTTCGCAACGGTTCCGGGAGGTGTGGCCCGGCCGACCGGTCGACGGCAGACGGGACCTCCGGTCGCTCCTTCCGTCTCGGCCGTACGCCGATGGGCGACTCATGAGGCCGGGTGCGCGCGGTCGCACGCTCGCGCGGTGCGAGAATCGCCGTATGCCGGAACTGGTGCTGGTGCATGGGGACATCACCGAACAGCAGGTGGATGCCGTGGTCAACGCGGCGAATTCGGGGTTGCTCGGTGGGGGCGGGGTGGACGGTGCGATCCACCGCCGGGGTGGGCCCGAAATCCTCGCCGCCTGCCGGGAATTGCGCGCGACCGATCTCCGGGACGGCCTGCCGACGGGCCGCGCGGTGGCCACCACCGCCGGAAAGCTGCCCGCGCGCTGGGTGATTCACACCGTCGGGCC
The DNA here is from genome assembly GCF_009604425.1 of Nocardia aurantia. Taxonomy (GTDB): domain Bacteria; phylum Actinomycetota; class Actinomycetes; order Mycobacteriales; family Mycobacteriaceae; genus Nocardia; species Nocardia aurantia. The sequence continues at coordinate 95,521 of NZ_WEGI01000010.1, forward strand.
GGTGTGGTCGGCGCGCGAGGACCGGTCGGCGCTGCTGGCCTCCTGCTATCGCGAATCCCTGCGCGTCGCGGACGAATTGGGGGCGCGGACGGTCGCTTTCCCGGCGATCTCGACCGGGGTCTACGGCTGGCCGATCGACGACGGCGCCCGGATCGCGATCGAGACCGTGCGGGACGCCGGAACCGACGTCGCCGAGGTGCGTTTCGTGCTGTTCACCCCGGATGCCCACGACGCCTTCGCTTCCCGGCTGCGAGCCTGACGCCGCACCTCGGGTGGTCGCGATGTGCGGGTGCGGAGGGGCCGCCGGGATCCGTGTCGATGGTCCGGACGGCCCGCCGCCTCCGCTAGACTTCGAACAACTGTTCGCGAACTCGACAGGGGTGCTTACGTGCGGGTGATGGGTGTCGACCCCGGGCTCACCCGGTGCGGCGTGAGCATCGTCGACGGCGCGCTGGGACGGCAGGTCACCGCGGTCGCGGTCGACGTGATCCGCACACCGCCGGAAATGGCGCTGCCGCAACGGTTGTTGTTGGTCGCCGACGCGGCCGAGGAGTGGATGGACCGGCACCGGCCCGAGGCGGTCGCCATCGAGCGGGTGTTCTCCCAGCACAACGTGCGCACGGCGATGGCCACCGCACAGGCCGGCGGCGTCATCGCGCTCGCGGCGGCCCGCCGGGAGATCCCGGTCGCCTTCCACACCCCCAGCCAGGTGAAGGCCGCCGTCACCGGTAACGGCTCCGCGGACAAGGCCCAGGTGACCGCGATGGTGACGCGCATCCTAGGCTTGGCGACCGCGCCGAAACCCGCCGATGCGGCCGACGCGCTCGCACTGGCGATCTGCCACTGCTGGCGAGCGCCGATGCTGGATCGGATGGCCAAAGCCGAGGCCCAGGCCGCGGCGGCGCAGCGCAAATACCTGGAACGGGTGGACAAGCAACGGAAGGCGGTGCTGGGGTGATCGCGTCGGTACGCGGTGAGGTGCTCGAGATCGGGCTCGACCATGTGGTGCTCGAGGCCGCCGGCGTCGGCTACCGGCTCAACGCCACGCCCGCGACCCTGGCCGGTCTCACCCGCGGCGAGGAGGCGCGGCTCTGCACCGCGATGATCGTCCGCGAGGATTCGATGACGCTGTTCGGTTTCGCCGACACCGAGGCGCGCGACCTGTTCGGCCTGTTGCAGACAGTCTCCGGGGTCGGCCCCCGGCTGGCGATGGCGGTGCTGGCGGTGCTGGAGCCGGAGTCGTTGCGAAAGGCGTTGGCGGAGGGCAACATCGCGGCGCTGACCCGGGTGCCGGGGATCGGTAAGCGGGGCGCCGAGCGGATGGTGGTCGAACTGCGCGACAAGGTGAATCTCGTTCCGGTGCAATCGGGTCCGCCGGGCGCGGGTCCCGCGGCGGTGGTCACCCCGGTGCGCGATCAGGTGGTGGAGGCGCTCATCGGACTCGGATTCCCGGTGCGGCAGGCCGAACCGGCGGTCGACGCGGTCCTCACCGAGGATCCGGATCTGGGCACCTCGAAGGCGCTGCGGGCGGCCCTGGGCCTGCTGGGCAAGAATCGGTAGTCCGGCGTGACCACTTCCGACGATCCCGACCTGCCCGGCTACGACGACGACGCCGAATCTCCGGTCACCCCGGCCTATCTCAACTCCGACGGCGAGGTGGAGGCGGGGTTGCGCCCGAAGTCGCTGGACGACTTCATCGGCCAGCCCCGGGTCCGCGAGCAACTCGCGCTGGTGCTGCGCGGCGCGAAACTCCGTGGCGGAACCCCGGATCACGTGCTGCTGTCCGGCCCGCCCGGGCTCGGCAAGACCAGTATGGCGATGATCATCGCTGGGGAACTCGGCTCCGCCCTGCGGATCACGTCCGGCCCGGCGCTGGAGCGGGCCGGCGATCTGGCGGCCATGCTGAGCAATCTGGTCGAGGGCGACGTGCTGTTCATCGACGAGATCCATCGCATGGCGCGCCCGGCCGAGGAGATGCTGTATCTCGCGATGGAGGACTTCCGCGTCGACGTGGTGGTCGGCAAGGGGCCGGGGGCGACCTCGATCCCGCTGGAGATCGCGCCGTTCACCCTGGTCGGCGCGACCACCCGATCCGGCGCGCTGACCGGCCCGCTGCGCGACCGGTTCGGCTTCACCGGCCACATGGACTTCTACGAACCCGAGGAACTGCGGCACATCCTGTTGCGTTCGGCGCGCATCCTCGAGATCCGCATCGACACCGAGGCCGCCGCCGAGATCGCCGGCCGCTCCCGGGGCACGCCGCGCATCGCGAACCGGCTGCTGCGCCGGGTCCGCGACTACGCCGAGGTGCGCGCCGACGGCCGGGTCACCCGCGAGATCGCGGGGGCCGCGCTGGCCGTGTACGACGTGGACGGCCTCGGCCTGGACCGGCTCGACCGCGCGGTGCTCGGTGCCCTGGTGCGCAGTTTCGGCGGCGGACCGGTGGGCGTGTCGACGCTGGCCGTCGCGGTGGGGGAGGAGGCGACCACCGTCGAGGAGGTGTGCGAGCCGTTCCTGGTGCGCGCGGGCATGATCGCCCGCACTCCCCGCGGCCGGGTAGCGACCGCCGCCGCCTGGGAACACCTGGGCCTCGTCCCGCCGCCGGACCTCGTGTTCGGCTCGATCGAGGTCCGCGGCCGCGAACCACACCCCACCCTGGACCTGTTCGACGGGTCGTAGCGGGCCGACGCGCCCGCGTTCGGCCGGTCGCGTCATCGACCGCGCCGCCACCCGCTTCGGTGTCCACATCAATCTCGCCGGTCCGGGGCCGCCCGAGTCACAGGCAGCGCCGCGCCACCTCGGGTCGGGCAACGCGCTCACCGTGTCGTTGGAGTCACCGGCAGGTGCCGCGTCACCGGGCCGGGTAACGCGCTCACCTTGTCGACCCGGACCCGCTCACGCCACCGGCAGCGCCCGCGCCACGACCTCGAGGAACGCGTCCACCTCATCGATCCGGTACGCGGCCGTACCCGCGTGGGCCAGGCCGAAATTCACCGTGCGGACGTCGGTGCCGGTCAGCCCGCTGGGGCCGATGTGGGCCAGGGCGGCGGCGACCCGGTCGAGGAAGCTGTCGACCTCGTCGGCGGCGTAGCCGGCATGTCCGAACGGCGGACCGGAGAACTGGGTGCGCTGCACGTCCGCCGAGGTCAGCACCGTCCGCTCGTCCGCGGGCCGGATCGCGCCGCGTCGGGCGAATTCCAGTTCCGCACACGCCTGGTCGAGGAATTCGTCGACCTCGTCGCGGTCGTAGCCGCGATGACCCAGTGGCGCGGTCCGGAATTCGGCACCGCGGATCGCGGCGGCAGACAGACCGGCGTGCCCACCGAGTGCCCGGGCCACCGACTCCAGGAACGCGTCCACCTCGGCGGCGTCGTAGCCGCGATGCCCGATCGGCGCCCGGCCGAACCGCATCCGTCGCACTTCGTGGGGAGTCACCGGCCTATTGTCGCAACCGATCGGCCGGCTGAGCGCCGGCCGGGCCGGTTTCCGCATATTGCCGGTGCGCTCGGGGCAGAATAGTGTGTCATCCTGTAACGGATACTTCGAGTAGCGGGGAGGTTCGTCGTGGCACCTCAGTACGATGCGATCGTGGTCGGCGCCGGATTCGGCGGGATGGGCGCCGGCATCCAGCTGGACCGGCTCGGCCTGCGCGATTACCTGATCCTGGAACGGGAGAACGATCTCGGCGGGACCTGGCACGTCAACCGCTATCCCGGGCTGGCCGTGGACATCGCCTCGGTCACGTATTCCTATTCGTTCGAACCGAATCCGTACTGGTCGCGGCTGTTCGCGCCCGGCGTGGAGCTGAAGCGGTACGCGCGGCACGTCGCGGACAAGTACGGCCTGATCGGGCGAATGCGGTTCGGCCGCAACGTCTCCGGCGCGCGGTGGGACGAGGATCAGCAGCACTGGGTGGTCACGGTCGACGAACCGGCGCGGGGGAGCGCCGAAACCCTCACCGCCCGTTACCTGCTCACCGCGACCGGGTTCCTGTCCCAGCCCTACACCCCGCCGTTCCCGGGTATCGAATCCTTCCGTGGGCGGATCCTGCACACCACCGCGTGGGACGACGACCACGACCTGCGCGACCGCCGCGCGGCGATCATCGGCACCGGCGCCACGGCGGTACAGCTGGTGCCGGAGGTGGCCGGGCAGGCGGCGGCGCTGACGGTCTTCCAGCGCACCCCGATCTGGGTGGTGCCGAAGGTCGACACCGCGATTCCCGAGGCCGTGCAGCGGCTGTTCGCGCGCGCTCCGGTCACACAGAAGGCGGCCCGGCTGGTCAACACCGCGGCGCTGGAACTGCTCATGGTGACCGGCGTACTGCACTACAAGCAGGCCCGGCTCGGCAATCGCGCGGCGGCGCTGCTGGCGAAGGCGCACCTGCGCGCGCAGGTCCGCGACGCGGAGACCCGCCGCAAACTCACCCCGCACTACGACTTCGGCTGTAAGCGGCCCACCTTCTCCAACACCTACTTCCGGACCTTCAACGCGCCGCACGTGCGACTGGAGACGAACGCCATCGACCACCTGGAGGCGGACGGCATCGTCACCGCCGACGGGCGCAAGACGGAGATCGATACGCTGATCCTCGCCACCGGATTCAACCTCTGGGACGTCAACTTCCCGGCCTTCGAGATCATCGGCCGGGACGGGGTCAACCTCGGAAAGTTCTGGCGCGACAACCGTTTCCAGGCGTACGAGGGCATCACGGTCCCGCACTTCCCGAACTTCCTCTCGCTGAACAGCCCGTACTCGTACAGCGGCCTGTCGTATTTCACGACCATCGAGGCGCAGATGAAGCACATGGGCCGATTGTTCGGGGAGCTGTCCCGGCGCGGCGAGCGGGTGTTCGAGGTGACCGAGGCGGCCAACACCCGATTCCTCGACTACGTCACCGAGAAACTCGGCTCGTCGGTGTTCTACGCGGGCAGTTGCGCCACCGCGCGCAGCTACTACTTCAATCAGCACGGCGAGGCCGCGCTGTTGCGTCCGAACAGCACTGTGACGACGCATCGCGAGGCGGTGAGCTTTCCGCTCGACGATTACGCCTACGGCCGGATCGGTGTCCGATAGGCGCGAAACAACTGTTCCGAGTCGGACGAATCGGGTGCGAAGGCCCGGACCGCCGACAATTCTGCGAACTCCAGGCGTGCGAATGTGGCAGGACCCGTAGTTGCTGGCAGACTGTGGGGGTACGCACTCAGACCACCCCCACAGACTAGGGACCGACGACGACGATGGAACTGCTGTTTCCGCTGCTACTGGTAGCCCTGCTCGTGCCGATGTTTCTCGGCGTCCGCCGCCAGAAGCGCGAGGCGGAGAAGGTCAACACCTTGCAGGCGGGTCTGAAGGTCGGCGACCGCGTCACCACCACGTCGGGGCTGCTTGGCACCGTGGTCGAGGCCGACGACACCACGGTCGATCTGGAGATCGCCGAGGATGTCGTCACCACCTGGCTGCGCGCCGCGATCCGTGACGTCCGCACCGAGGACGCCGACGCGGCCGTGGTGACCGACGCCGACGAGCCCGTCGACGCCGAGCCGCTCGCGGCCACGGAGGCCGGCCTCGCCGGCGACACCGCCGTGGAGACGACCGACGGCACCGCGGTGGAGCCCGCCGCCGGCCGGGCGGAGTCCGCGAACGGCACCGCCGCGGCCGAGTCCGCGAACGGCACCGCCGCGGCGACCGACGGTACGACCACGACCAACGGCACCGGCGGGTCCGCCGAGGGCGCCGCGTCGGGCGACGCGGCCGAGGACCCCACCCGGCTGACCAAGGACTGATCCGCGACAGCGCCGGCGCACCCCTCCCGAGTGGTGCGACGGCGCTGTAGCGTGTCCGCACGTTCCACCGACGACCCGCCTAGGAGAAACGACTGTGCCACCTTCCAAGGGACAGGGGCATCCGCTGCGACTGATCGGCGTCTACGCGGCGCTCGTGGCGTTGATCTACGCGCTGATCTTCTTCACTGCGGACAACTCTCCGCAGGCCAAGCTCGGCATCGACCTGCAGGGCGGCACCCGCGTGACCCTGACCGCCCGCACCCCCGACGGCGGTAAGCCGAGCCAGGACAGCCTGAAGAAGGCCCAGCAGATCATCGAGTCGCGGGTCAACGGTCTCGGCGTCTCCGGGTCGGAGGTTCGGGTCGACGGCGACAATGTCGTGATCACGGTGCCCGGCGAGGACGGCCAGCAGGCCAAGTCGCTGGCCACCACCGCGAAGCTGTACGTCCGGCCGGTCCTGCAGTCCGGCGCCGCGCAGAAGAGCGCCGGCACCGCGCCGCAGCAGCAGACCCCGCCGCAGCAACCGGCCACCGAGGCGCCCGCTCCCGGTGCCGCCCCGCCGCTGGATCAGCCGGCGCCCGCGCCCGGCGAGCAGCCCGCGCCCGCCGCGGCCCCCGTTCCGGCTCCGCCCGCCGCGGCGCCCGCTCAGGCTCCGCAGGTCGCGGGACCGGCCGCCGACGCGCCGCCCACCGAGGCCGTGCCCGACGACAGCGCCGGCCCCGCGGCCCAGAATCGTGTCTTCCCCGCGCAGGCCCCCGAACCGGCCCCGGCTCCCGAGGAACCCGCTCCGGCGGCGAGCACCGCGCCCGCCGCCCCGGCTCCGACGTCCGGCGCCCCGGCCACTCCCGCCACGCCCGCGCCGGCCGGCGACCTGAACCCGCAGCAGCGCGCGCAGAAGGAGATCGCCGACGCGAAGACGCTGCGGCAGAGCACCGATCCGCAGATCCAGGCGCTGGCCATGCAGTCGCTGGACTGCACCAAGCCGGATCCGCTGGCAGGCAACGACGATCCGAACCTGCCGCTGGTCGCCTGCTCGACCGACGGCACCGGCGTGTACCTGCTCGACAAGAGCAAGCTCGACGGCCAGGAGATCGACGGCGCCACCGCGAACCTGAATCAGCAGTCGTCGCAGTGGGTGGTCGACGTGACCTTCAAGTCCGGCGGCGCCAAGACCTGGGGTCAGCTGACCTCGGACTACTACCAGAAGCAGCTGGCCTTCACCCTGGACTCGCAGGTGGTCAGCGCCCCGCAGGTGCAGGCGGCCGGTCAGGTCGGCGGCAACACCGAGATCTCCGGCAAGTTCACCCAGACCCAGGCCAAGGAACTGGCCAACACACTCAAGTACGGTTCGCTGCCGCTGTCGTTCGCGACCTCCGAGGCCGAGACGGTGTCGGCCACCCTGGGCCTGTCGTCGCTGCACGCGGGCCTGATCGCGGGCGGCATCGGCCTGATCGCCGTGCTGCTGTACTGCCTGGCCTACTACCGGATGCTCGGCTTCCTGGCCGGATTCTCGCTCGTCGCTTCGGGTTTCGCGGTGTACGGCATCATCGTGCTGCTGGGCCGGTGGATCCACTTCACGCTGGATCTCGCCGGTATCGCGGGTCTGATCATCGGTATCGGTATGACCGCCGACTCGTTCGTGGTGTTCTTCGAACGCATCAAGGACGAGATGCGCGAGGGCCGCAGCTTCCGCTCGGCGGTGCCGCGCGGCTGGGCCCGCGCGCAGCGCACCAACCTGTCGGGTAAGACGGTCAGCCTGATCGCCTCCGTGGTCCTCTACATCCTGGCCGCCGGACAGGTGAAGGGCTTCGCGTTCACCCTCGGCCTGACCACCGTCCTCGACGTGATCGTGCTCTATCTGGTCACCGCGCCGCTGATGATGATGGCCTCGCGGTCGCCGTTCTTCGCGAAGCCCTCGGTCAACGGTCTCGGCGCCGTGCAGCAGATCGGCCGCGAACGCAAGGCCGGCGCCCGCGTGCCGGCGGGGAAGGAAGCGTAATGAGCAACTCCACTCCGGTCCTCGACGACGCCGCGGTCGACGAGCCGATCGATGAGGGCCCGCATCACGGCTTCTTCGAGCGGCTCTACACCGGCACGGGTGGTTTCCGGATCGTCAGCCGGCGCCGGTTCTACTACGGGCTGGCGGCGGCGCTGCTGGTGATCTCGCTGCTGAGCATCGGCCTGCGCTGGTTCACCCTCGGCATCGACTTCGTCGGCGGCACCCGCATCCAGATGCCGACCAACGGCACGGTCACCACCTCGCAGGTGGAGGACGTGTACGCGCAGGCCATCGGGCACAAGCCGGTCGCCACCCAGCGCGTCGGCGCGGGATCGGCCGCGGCGATCGAGATCCGCTCCGACACCCTGACCGGCAACGATCCGCAGAAGGTGCAGGACGCGCTGTTCGAGGCCTTCCATCCGAAGGACTCGAGCGGCACGGTGAGCCGCAACACGATCAGCATCGCCGAGATCAGCTCCACCTGGGGTGGTGAGGTCACGCGGAAGGCGATCATCGCGCTGGTCGTGTTCGTGTTGCTGACCATGATCTACATCGCGATCCGGTTCGAGCGCGACATGGCCTTCGCCTCGATCGCCTCGCTGTTCTTCAACCTGGTCATCATCGCGGGCATCTATTCGCTGGTCGGATTCGAGGTCACCCCGGCGGCGGTGATCGGCCTGCTGACCATCCTCGGTTTCGTGCTGTACGACAACGTGGTTGTCTTCGACAAGGTCGAGGAGAACACCCGCGGCGTGCTGCATCTGAGTCGGCGCACCTACGGCGAGCAGGCGAATCTGGCCGCCAACCAGACGCTGATGCGGTCGATCAACACGACGATCATCGGCATCCTCCCGATCGTCGCGATGCTGGTGATCGCGGTGTGGCTGCTCGGCGTCGGCACGCTGAAGGATCTGGCGCTGGTGCAGCTGGTCGGCATGATCGTCGGCGCCTACACGTCGATCTTCTTCGCGGTGCCGCTGCTGGTGTCGATCAAGGAGCGGTACGGCCCGGTCGCCGCGCACACCAGGAAGGTGCTCTCGAAGCGGGCCGGGGTGGCCAACGCCCGGATCGGCGCCCTGGCCGCCGAGCGCGCCACCGCGGCCAGCGCCCGCAGCGCGAGCGCGGAGGCGCCCGCCGTGCCGAGACCGGGTGCCAGGCCCAGCGGGAAACGGACCAAGAGAAGGAACTGAGCATGGGGTGGGGGCGGCGAGCGCGCCGTACGAGTCGCCGGGTGTGGGCGGTACTGGCGGCGGGCACGCTCGCCGCCGGGCTGCTCGCCGCGTGTTCCGGCAAGGATCAGGTGCCCTCCATCGGTTACGCGGTGGACGCGCTGCCGGCCACCTACAACGGCGGGAGCACGCTCGGTGTCAGCGGTGGCGCCGCGGCGTTGTTCCCCCGGGTGCTGACCGGGTTCTTCTACACCGGCCCGGACGGCCAGCCGATCGCCGACACCGATTACGGCACGGCCAAACAGGTGCCCGGCGATTCCCAGACCATCCAGTACCGGCTCAATCCGGACGGTGTCTACTCCGACGGCGTGCCGACCAGCTGTGACGACATGGTGCTGGAATGGGCCGCGCGCAGCGGCCGGTTCACCCGCCCCGGCGGCGCCCCGATGTTCGACGCGGCCAGTACCGCGGGCTATGCGGACATCGAGCGGGTGGACTGCCAGCCCGGCGCCAAGAGCGCCACGGTGACCTTCCGGCCCGAGCGGCACTTCCTGGCCTGGCAGACGCTGTTCACCGCCTCCGATCTGATGCCCGCGCACGTGGCGGCCCAGGCCGCCGGGGTGCCGGACGTGGTGAAGGCCGTGCAGAGCGGCGATCAGGCGGTGCTGGAGAAGCTCGCGCAGTTCTGGAACACCGGCTGGGATCTGAAGCAGGGCACGGCCGATCCCAAGGTCTTCCCCTCCTCGGGCCCCTACCGGATCGAGTCCGTCGGCGACACCGACGGCATCGTGCTGGTGAAGAACGAACGCTGGTGGGGCAATTCGGCCCGTACCGCGCGAATCGTGCTGCTGCCGAAGAACATCGACCTGCGCAAGAAGCTGGCCGACAAGGCGGTCGCGGTCGTCGACATCGGCGCCGGTTCGGTGAAAGACCTGAGCCTGAGCGGATTCTCGGCCCAGCAGGTGCCCAGCCGCGGGGCCGAGCAGCTGGTGCTGGCCACGAGCGGGGTGTTCGGTTCCGCCGACGCCCGGCGGGGTTTCGCGCTGTGCCTGCCGCGGCAGTCGCTGTACGACAGGTTCGGTCATCCGGGCTTCGACGTGAAGTCCGGCCTGGGTTCCGGAACGCTCAATTCCCGTATTGTGCAGCCGGATTCGCTGTACTACCCGATCGTGACGAATGCGGCGGAGAAGTATCGCAACGGCGACGCGGCCGCCGCCGGGCAGTCCCGGGCGCTGGGCGCGAATCCGACCGTGCGCATCGGGTATCTGGCGCCCGATGACCGTCGCGCGCAGACGGTCGCGACGATCGCCGACGCCTGCAAGGCCGCGGGTATCACCGTGGTCGACGCGGGCGCACCGGATTTCACACCCACTGAACTCGGCGACAAGGTGGACGCGGTCCTCGGCGGCACCGCGGGCGCGCCCGGTCCGTCCGGATCGTCCACGGGAGTGGGCGCTACGGTGTCGCTGCACAGTGGTCAGGGCCTGAATTTCGGCCACTACAGTAACGGCCGGTACGATTCGCTCACCGATCAGCTTGCGGCGGACGACTTTTCGGCGGACGTCCTCAGCGCGGACACCGAAGCCGAGAATCTGCTGTGGACCGACATGCCGTCGGTGCCATTGTTCGCCACACCGCGCACCGTCGCCTTCGGTGCCGGCCTGCTGAACGGGATCGTGAGCCCCACCAAGGCCGGTGCGGGCTGGAACATGGACCGCTGGGTGTTGCAGCGGTGAGCATTTGGGATGAGGAGTGGGCGCGGATGAGCAAACACACGATGACGGAGACGGCGGAGACCGCCGGGGAGCGGTCCACCCGGGCAGCAGAGGCCGTCGAGCGCTTGACCCGCTGGCACGACGACTTCCCGACCCCCGGTGTGCGTTTCGCCGATCTGACACCGGTGTTCGCGGATGCCGTCGGCTTCCACGCGGTGATCGACCATCTCGGAGATGTCGCCGCCGACGCGGATCTGGTGGCCGGGGTCGACGCCCGGGGATTCCTGCTCGGTGCGGGTGTGGCGGCCGTTCGCGGCACGGGCGTGGTGGCGGTGCGCAAGGCGGGGAAGCTGCCGCCGCCGGTGCTCTCGCGGGAATACACGCTGGAATACGGTTCGGCGGCGCTGGAGATCCCGGCCGACGGGATCGATCTGGCGGGCCGGCGGGTGCTGCTGCTGGACGATGTGCTGGCCACCGGCGGGACGCTGGCCGCGGCCGCGGAACTGTTCGCATCGGCGGGGGCACAGGTGGTGGCCGCGGCGGTGGTGCTGGAGCTGAGTTTCCTCAACGGCCGTGCGCGGCAGGGCGACTATCCTCTGACATCGATCGTCCGCCGGTAGGTACTACTGGTTGTCGTCGCTGTATGTCGGTCGGTAAGCTCGGTTCGTCATGAACCGGATCACTGTGGGGCTCGGGTGCGCAGTCGGCGCCGTCCTCGTCGTCGGTGCCGCGACCGCGTCGGCGTCGCCCTCGGCCGCCGTGCACGGCGGGCATACCGTGACAGCACACGTGACCGGCGAGAAGGCCGGTCACGTGTGCCGTATCGCGGGGGCCGGCATCGATATGCCGTGGCAGCCGGTCGGTGCCGACGGCACGGTCGATCTCGACACCGGCCCCGTGAGTGGGGGTCGTCACGAGGCCAGGGTGGTGTGTGCGGATCCGAGGTCGGGTGACCCGTCGGTGCGCACGGTCGGCCGCGAGGACGACGTGTTCACCGGACACTGGGCACCGGCCTTCGAATTTCTCCACCACCACAGGCTGGAGTTCCTCACTCCGCGCGAACACTGAGCCAGGATCGCACCGAGTCGGTCGGAATCGGCCGGGCTAGATCCGAGCCACCAATCGGGCGATGATGCCGGTCACGATCAACCAGAAGATCGCGGCCAGGCCGTAGTTGAGGATGATGTTCAGATTCTCGTTGTCGAGGGTGAACAATCCGGGGAAGAAGAGTGCCAGCGGTTCGGCCAGCGATTTGATGAAACGGAAGAATCCGTTTCCCTGATTCGCGTGCAACAGCAGCATCAGGATGTAGACGGCTTCGACGAGTGCGAAGATTCCACCGACGGCGCTCACGATACCCGCAGCAGTGGCGGGTCCGCGGTATGTGTAGCGTGTGCTCATATCCGTAGCTTGCCCGCCCCCGACGCCCTGAAACGGGCGGATTTCATTGTGCCGGGCGTGTTTCCGCGCGTCGAGCCCGGACAACGGCGATATCGCTCCGAACGGATCGACTCGGTTCCCAGCACCGGGGATGCCGGATAGTAGGCAGTGCTCCGATACCGCTTCCGAAGGACGGATTGACAGCATGACCGACCTCTTCCACGCCGATACGGATGCTGCGCACGAGGCCGCGCTGGCCTTCGACCAGGGCGTCCAGAACGCCTGGGGTGTCTTCCAGGCAGCTGTCGGCGAACTGCGGAACAGCGCGACGACGGGCCCGGTCCCGAGCCCGGTCGACGACGCGGTGATCGGCCAGTTGACCGCGGTGATCCCGGCGCTGGACGGCGCCGCCTACGCACCTCCCTCCGACTACGGTGCGGGCTACGCCGACGCGGTGCGCGGCGTGGGCGACCGGCTGGCGGAGATGGACGAGCAGGCCGGGCGCGGCATCACGCACGCCGCGCCCGAGATGCCCGCACCCGCGGCGGCGCCACGCCGGCAGTCCATCTACGAGACCCCCGAGGGGACTCAGGAGATGTTCAACCTGTCCATGGGCGCCGGCCTCATCCCCTGACGAGCGTCCAGCCGTGCCGGAACCCGGACAGGGCCCGTACTGGTCGCTGATCGTCGGCGACCACTGGCCCCAGCGGCAGTGGGAGCATCTGGCGTCCTCGGTGCGCACCGCCGCCGACACCTTCGACCACGGTCCCGCGGAGCAGGCGTGCCGCCGCTTCGACGAGGCCGTGGTGTCCAGTCGCAGCCTCAGCTCGATCCGGGAGGCGATGGACACCCGCACCGGTGATCTGCGCGAACTCGGTGGCGCGCTGTACGCGCTGACCGAGATGCTCGACGATTTCGTGAGCATCACCGCCCGTACCCGGCACAAGATCCTCGACCTGTACGAGGAGGCGGTCCGGCGGATCGACACCGTCACCGCCGCCCGGCAACGACAGCAGGCGTCGGGCGCCGATCGTGGCTCCGGCGACGAGCGCGCGGACGTGGACGCCATCGTCGACGAGATCCGCGACCAGGTGCGTCGGGTGGCCCAGAGTTCGGCGTCGGCGGTGGCGGACGCCGCTCGTCCGCACGCCGAGCAGTTCGAGAACCTGCTGCGACGCTGGGATCCGCACAGCACGGCCGCACCGGCCGCCGCGGCACCGGCCGCCGCCGACCCGTCCGCCGGTGGTCCGTCGGGGGCATCCGCGCAGGCGCCGGCCACCGCCGGTACCCCCTTCGATGCCGCCTCGCCCGGCGCGGCCGCTGCGCCTGCGGATGCCGGCGCCTCCACCTCCGACGCGACCGTGGCTCCCCCCGAGGTCACCGCCCCCACCTTCGACACGACGGTGGCTCCCCCCGAGGTCGCCGCCCCGGGAGACACCGCCGCCCCCGGCGACTCCGTATTCCCGGGTGGCCGAACCGATTTCGATGCCACGTCGATTCCGGCCGATCCCGGCGCCGCCGCGACAGCGGTTGGTCCCATCGCCGCGACGGCCGACCCCGGCGGCGCGGCGTACGCGGCCGGTCCCGGTGCGGCCGCCGTGTCCGCCGGTAGTGCCATGGCGTCGCCGACCGCCGGTCTGTCCGGCCTCGCGGGCCTGGAGAGTGCCGCCGCCGGCGCGATGGCCGGCCTCGGCGCGGCGTCCAACGCCACCATGGGCGCGTCCCGGCGTGAGCGTTCTCGCGGCGGTGTCGCCGGAGCGGACACCCGGGCGGGCGTCGCCGGATTCGACGGTGTCGTCACCCCCGATCCGGCCGACGGTCCCGGCGACGCCGACCTGGTGGGCGGCGCGGTCAGCACCCCCGACAGCGCTGCCGCCCAAGTGTTCTCGCCGCTGTCGACCAACCCGGGAACGGCTTCCCGGGGAGCTCCCGACGAGCCGTCCGCCGCCCGGCGGACCACGGCCGATCATCCGGAACCGGGAAAGTCGGACGCGACGCGAACTCGCGCGAATACCGACGAAACACGGACCGGCACCGGAAAACCGGACGCGACCGCCAACAGGCGAGCCGATTCCGCCGATCGCCGCGCCACCGCCGATCGTCCCGATCCGGGAAAGCCGGACGCGATGCGACCCCGCGCGGATTCCGACGAAACACGCACCGGCGCCGGAAAATCGGATGCGACGCGCGGCGACCGGCGAACAGATGCCGAGCGTGCACCCACGGCGAAACGCTCCGCGACGAGCACGTCGCACCTGCCCGAATTCGGAAGTGAGCAGCGCGTCGGCGGCGGGCAGGGCGCCCCCGGGCATCGTTCCGGCGCGCCCGGACCGGATGCCGGTCGGGCGGCCCCCGCCGAGCGTGCCCCCGATGCCGGGAACCGTTCCGGAGCAAGGCTTTCGGTGACCGCACCGGAACAACGGCGGGCCGGCGGCGGCCACCGGGATGCCGCCCCGGACCGGCCCGGCGTGGGTGTGGCGCCGACCGAGGACCGGCGGGCCGGATCCGGCGGGCGCGTGTCGGCAGGTGAACGGTCCGGGTCCAGGCGCACGAACGTCAGCTGGGTAGCGGCGGCAGGCCGAAAGGATATGGCGGACAAGGATTCCGGCGACGACGGCCCGGTGACCCCGTGGACACGACCGGTCACCGTCGATCCGCGCCTGCGTGATTCGCCCGACGAACCCGGTGAACGGAAGCGCGCGATGCCCGAGCAATGGGCGCCGCCGGCCACCCACACCGGCCCTTCTCATGACACGCCCCCACGCCCCGCCCCCGAACGTGACGGTCGCGACCTGTCGGCGGTCGGCGCCGAAGCCGACCGGGACGCTCAGTCGTCGCGCAACCGATGATCCCGCCGTGAGCGGCGCCAGTACCGAGTGACCTTGTCGGGGCTGCGCGGGCGCTGTGGGCCGGGCTCAGACGGTGATCACGATCTTGCCGTGGATGTGGCGGCCCGCCTGGAGGGTGACGGCGTCGGCGATCCGCTCGAGGGGGAAGGTGGCGGCGATCGGGACGGTCAGTGCGCCGCTGCGGATGGCGTCGGTGATCCGGCGCAGGTCGTCGGGGCCAGCCTGGCTGCCGCCGGTGGCGCGTACGCCGCCGGGTGGGTTGGGGCCGGCGGCGATCGTGACGATGCGTTCGGGTGGAATGCCCAGGGCGAGAGCTGTTTCGGCGGTCTCGGTGCCGAACAGGTCGGCCGCGGCGGTGATGCCGCCGGGGGCCGTTGCCCAGACCCGGTCGGCCAGGCCAGGACCGTAAGCGACCGGTTCGGCGCCCAGTTCGCGGAGGAAGTCGACGGTGTCCGGGCCGGCTGTGCCGATCACGCGGGCGCCCGCGAGTGTCGCCAGTTGCACGGCGAAGACCCCCACACCACCGGCGGCGCCGCCGATCAGGACGGTGTCGCCCGACCGCAGGCCGATCGCGGTGAGCGCGGCGGCGGCGGTCATCCCCGCGACCGGCAGGGTCGCCGCCACCTCGTCGGTGATGCCGTCCGGGGTGCGGAACAGGGCATCGGGCTGGGTGGGCGGGATCGGCAGGATCAGGTGATCGGCCGCGGCCTTCGCCATCGCGCCGCCGTACACTCGCGTACCCACGGTGAAACCGGTTGTGCCGGTTCCGATCTCGTCGATCACACCGGCGAAGTCGAAGCCGAAGCCGGCGGGCACGGTGACGCCGAACGCGGCGGCGGCCTGCGGGGTGGCGGCGACGATCCAGTCCATCGGGTTCAGTCCGGCCGCCATGACGCGGATGCGGACCTCGCCCGGACCGGCGTGCGGCTCCGGAACCTCGCGCACCTCCAGCACTTCGGGACCGCCGAAGCTTTCGTAGACGACGGCTCGGCTCATGATGGGACCTCCACTCCGGACCGCACGGTGACGGTACTTGGTCCCATCACTCTACCCGCGGATCCGGATCACCTCCCGGCGCCCTCGCGGTACTTCTCCGCCCGGTACGTGTCGAACCGGATGTGCTCGTAACTGCCCATCGAGCCCGGCACGGTGTGCACCGGCATCTCGGTGTAGGCGAAGTGCGCGGCGTCGAAGTAGTCCGTGCTGTCCGGGTGGAAGGTCTTCGTCATCTCCGGGCCCTGGCCGGGCGCGCAGGTCAGCGTGATCTCGCCGGGGATCGTGTACCGCTGGAACGGCGCGGTGGGGTCGCCGTACATGGCTCGGCCCCACCGGTAGTCGTCGAAGCGCACGTCGACCCGATCGCAGATCCGGATGTCGCCCGGCCGGCCGTCGACCATGTAGCCCCGGAACACCCCGGCCGCGTCGATGATGCCCTGGAATTCGCTGTATCCGCCGTCGGGTTCGAAGGTGTGCACCCATTCCCAGCCGCCCCAGGCGGTGCCGGGGTGCAACTGGGTGTCGGCGACGGCGGGAAAGTTCATCCGCCAGTACTGGGCCCGCCAGCCGTCCAGGTCGTAGACCCGGTCGCCGAGCCGGGCCGTCCCGGTGACCCGGCTGTTGGCCACCGGGGCGATGTTGGTGGCCTCCAGCGCGCCGCCCGGCCCGTAGTAGGGGCCGTAGGAGCCCGGGACGACGTCGTCGACCGAGAACTCGGCGGCCGCGCTCGCGCCGCGGGCCCGCACCCGCCAGCCGTCCGACTCCGGCGAATGGTCGATCGCGAAGTTGTCGCCGCGCAGTCCCGGCTCCCCGTCGATCCGCACGGTCTCCCGGGTCGCGCCCGCCGGCAGTCCGTGCGAGGGATCGAGAATGCCGTTGCCGAAAGGGAATTGCGCTGTGTCCGCGTTCTTCTCGTCCAGCAGCAGCCAGGTGACGTCCCCGCTCTGCCCGATCCGCCGGGGCTGTTGCCAGCCGGCCTCGACCTCCAGCAGGATCAGTGACTGCCGCGGGTCGTGCGGGTCCTTGAGCAACCACCAGGAGGCGACGAGATCTCCGTCGTGCGCCGCCAGGTTCGAGTCGGCCGGGGTGGCCACGCGCAGCGGATGTCCCGCGGGCTGGCGCCCGGAGCTGTCGTAGGCGCGCGGTTCGTACTTCTGCCATTCGGGGATGGGCTGGTCCGCGGTCGCGACCTGCGTGGAGGTGACGCAGGCCAGGGTCAGCAGCGCCGCGCCGAAGACGGCGAAGGGGTAGCGGGCACGGGTCATCGCTGTGGTACTTCCGTTTCTGCGCAAGGGATTTCGGTGGATCACGGCATACCGGCCGGCGCGACGGTGTCGAATATGTTGGGTAGTCCGGCGCGGAACCGCGCGTCGTCCTGTTCGTGCAGTTGCCGCAGTTCCGGGGCCGGTCCGGTGCGGGGCAGGGCGGCCGGCGGCGCGTCCGCGCCGGCCCGTTCGAGCAGTGCGTTGGTGGCGACCTTCGCCGAGTACGCGGCCGATTCCATGCAGTCCAGGCCGAACGGGGTCGCGGTGTGCCCGCCGACCAGGAACAGGTTCGGAATCCGGCCGGCCTGCGGCGGGAAGAATCCGGTGGTGCCGGGCGCGGAGGCGGTGCGCAGATCCGGTACGGTCCAGCCGCCGCGCGGGTCCCAGTTCAGGGTGGGGTGCGGCCGCCAGCCCAGGAAATTGTCTGCGGCGAAAAGCTTTTCGCCGCCGGGGAAGCCGTCCACGAGTTGTCGGCGGATCTCGGCGAAGGCCTCGTCGTAACCGAGGTCCTTGATCGGTTTGCGGAAGGTGGGGCCCGGCGAGTTGTAGTAGGGATGGTTGTTGAACTCCACTGAGATCATCCCGCGGGCCCGGCCGTCGCCGTACTCGCTCAGGTCCAGGTTCCAGATCTCGGACAGCCCGACCACGGTCAGCAGCCAGTCGCGGTCGACGTCGCGATTGGTGACCTGGCCGCCGAGCGTGCCGATCGGGTCGCGGAAGAACAGCTCGAACCCGGATTCCACCGACAGGTCCAGCCGGTCGATGCCGGTCAGGCCGGGATCCGCCGTGCGCAGCGCCGGGCCGAGCAGCGGAGCGAGCCGGTCCGGTGGCATCGCCAGCACGAACCAGTCCGCCTCCACCCGGGACCGCGCGCCGTTGTCGTCCCGCACGGTGGCGCCGGTGATCCGGCCGTCGTCGAAGCCGATCTCGGTGAGGGTGCGGCCGGTGTGGAAGGTCGCGCCGAGGCTCTCCAGGTGGCGGGCCCACGGGTCGAACCAGACCTCGGTCTCCGGGCCGTCCATGAGGATCTTCGGCGTGCGACCGGGCGCGGCCGCGGTGATCCGGCCGGCGGCCAGGTGCAGGTTCTGGTCGACCAGCGAGGTCAGGAGGGTCAGCGCGTTCAGGCCGCGGGTGGGGGAGTCGGTGGAGGTGGTCTGGCACAGATCCCGGATCAGGGTGTGCGCGGTCGGCGAGAGCCGATCCGCCCGGAAGAACCCGTTCTCCAGGTCGATGAACTCCAGCTGCCCGGCCCGGCGCAGGTCGCCGCTGGTGACCCAGGCGGCGATCTTGCCGGCCAGCAGTTCGGCGTCGGTCGGCCGGGTGCCGGGGCGGTCGGCGAGCAAGCCCCGCACCGAGTGCAGCACCCGGTCGAGCGAGAAATCGCGCAGCGACTCCGGCGAGGTCGGCACACCGAGACCGAGCAGCGTGCCGTTCAGGCCGATCCCGCCCGCCATCACGTCGTGCGAGGACACCGTCAGCCGATCGATCACCTGCCGTCCGTCACCGGTCGGTATGCGCCGCAACAGATCCGGCATCGCCGCATAGCCGGGCAGGAAGAAATGGCCGCCGCAGGTGTTCGGCAGCGAGGGCCGGCCGTCGCTGCCGCCGCCCGGGGTCACGAAGGACCGCACCCCGCCGCCCAGCCGGGCCAGTCGCTCGTAGACATCGACCCGAAATCCGCGCTCCGCCAATTCGTGTGCCACGCTCATGCCGCCGGGGCCGGCGCCGAACACCGCCACCCGGCTACCGGCCGGCGCGGCGGCCGCGCGGCGCGGAACGACCGCCGAGGCGGTGGCCGCCGCGGCCAGAGTGGTTATCCCGCGCAGGATTCGGCGTCGGGGGATCCGGGTGTCGGTCGATCCGGACGATCGCATCGGCATTCCCTGTATGTAGAGAGTCGGTTTGCGCAGACGATCTGTGACAGCGGCCCGCTCTGTCAAGATCGGAAACGCGAAAAACACACCGTGGTAAGGGAAATGGCGAAGAATTCATCCGGTGGAAACGAACCCTATCGGTTCTATGTAAACAAGAATTCCGCACCGGTGTGGCGAGGGACACTCGCGCTGTACCGCGATGATGACCGCGCGGAAACCGCATGGTGTCAGCGAAATTCGCTCGACTGTGCGGACCCGGTGGAGCGAGACCGGACTCGTGCGGGGCCCGGAACGGCACCAGGTGACGGGACCTGGTGCCGTATCCTGACCGGATGGCCCGCTGGCAACCGAACGCCTCCGAGCGGCTGGTGCTGGCCGCGCTCGAGCTGTTCGAGGAGCGCGGGTACGAGGCGACCACGGTGGTCGGGATCGCGGAGCGTGCGGGGCTGACCAAGAGCACCTTCTTCCGCCACTTCCCCGACAAGCGGGAAGTGCTGTTCGGCGGGGACGCCATGGCCGGGCTGCTCGCCGACGGGATCGCGGCGGCGCCCGCGGGTTCGCCGCCCTCGGCCGCGATCGCGCACGCTCTGGATGCCGTCGGGCGCGACGTGTTCCACGCCGAGCGCCGCGCGTTCGGCGCGCGCCGGCGGGCGGTGATCCTCGCCCATCCCGAACTGCGGGAACGGGAGGCGCTCAAGGGAATCGGGCTCACCGAGGCGATGCGCGCCGCCCTCGAGCGCCGCGGCGTCGCGGCCCTGACCGCCCGCGCCGCGGCGGAGCTGGGCGCGCTGGCGATGACGATCGCCTACGAGCACTGGACCGATACCCCCGGCGGGGAGGAGTTCGGCGCCGTCGCGCGGCGGACGCTGGCCGAAGTGCGGGAAGCCGGCGCCGCGTTCTGAATTCCGCCGACGAAAAGTGAGCACTGCTCTTGACCGAAGGGCTCTCGGGGGTGCAGACTGGTTCATGAACAGAGAGCGCCGCTCTCAAAAGTGAGGAGTAGTCATGAACGCCATCGCCGACCGCCACATCGCCCCCGCCGGTTTCGATCCGATCTTCAACCGGCTCGCCAACTGGCTGCCCCGCCTCGGCATCAGCGTCGCGGGCTCGCGGCTGCTGGCCGTCCGCGGGCGCAAGTCCGGGGAGTGGCGGACCACGATGGTGAACCTGCTGGTCGACGCCGAGGGCGACCGCTACCTGGTGGCGCCTCGCGGCAATACACAGTGGGTGCGCAACCTCCGCGCGAGCGGATCGGGCGAGTTGCGCCTGGGCCGCTCGACCGAGCCCTTCACCGCCGTCGAGGTCGCCGACGCGGACAAGGTGCCGGTGCTGCGGCTGTACCTGAAGAAATGGGGCTGGGAGGTGGGCCGCTTCTTCGAGGGGATCACCAAGGACGCCACGGACGCGGAGCTGGCGGGTATCGCACCCGGCTTCCCGGTGTTCCGGATCGCCTGAACCGCGGCCGGCGGCGTTGCCGTCGTGACCGGCCGGCTGCGAGGCTGTGCGGATGACCGGACACGAGCGGGATCATCGGATCCGTACGGCCGACGCCTCCGACGCGGCTCTCGTCGCCACCCTGCTGGATGATTTCAATCGCGAATTCGACTCGCCCACACCGGGAGTCGAGTCCCTCGCGGCTCGCCTGCGCCGCACCCTTGCCGGGGGTGACCTGGTCGCCCTGCTGAGCGGCGACCCGGCGACCGGCGTCGCGGTCGTCTCCTTCCGCCCCGCGGTGTGGACCGACGGGCCGGTGGCGCTGCTGGAGGAGCTGTACGTCCGCCCCGCCCTGCGCAACCGCCGGATCGGCCACGCCCTCCTGGTGGCCACCTGCGAACTGGCCCGCGCCCGCGGCGCCGAGGAACTCCAGATCAACGTCGACGGCGAGGACGCCGACACCCGCCGTTTCTACGAGGCCCACGGCTTCCGGAACATCGAACCCGATGCCGCCGAACCGATGTACTTCTACTACCGGGAACTCACCGGCCCGCACGCGTGAGCACGGCGCGTCCGATCACCCGCGCGGGGCGTACATGATCACCGCCACGCCGGCCAGGCAGAGGGCCGCGCCGATCAGGTCGAAGCGGTCCGGGCGGAATTTGTCCGCGACCATGCCCCAGACCAGCGATCCGGCCACGAAGATGCCGCCGTACGCGGCGAGGATCCGCCCGAAATGGGCATCGGGCTGGAAGGTCGCCACGAACCCGTAGGCGCCGAGCGCGACAATCCCGGCCGCGATCCACAGCACGCCGCGATGCTCGCGCCAGCCCTGCCACACCAGCCACGCACCGCCGATCTCGGCCAGCGCCGCGAGCGCGAACAGCAACAGCGAGCGGAGGACGGTCATGCCGCAGCAGGGTAGCGGACCTGTCGCGGCGCCCGCTCGGCTTGCGGGGTGTTACGCCGAGGGAAACAATGTATCCGTGGACGCGACGGCCTGGGATGCGATCGTGGTGGGGGCCGGCCCCGCCGGAATCGCGTGCGCGGTCACGGCCGGTGCGGCGGGCGGGCGCGTGCTGCTGCTCGAAGCGGCGGACGAGATCGGCGGCGCGCTACCGTATTCCGGCGGTCACCTGTCGGCGGGCGGGTTCTCGCTGCAACGGGCGCGCGGTATCGAGGACGATCCGGAGCTGCACTTCGCGGACATCGTGCGGATCAGCGGCGGCACCGGCCGCGCCGACCTCACCCGGCTGTCACTGGCCGAGCAACCGGCCGTGCTGGAATGGTTGCTGGCAGAAGGTTTCTCGCCGGATCCGAATACCCCCCGGATCGTGTACGGGCACGAGCCGTACACGATCCCGCGCACCGTGCACGCGGAGGCGACGCCGGGCGGCCCGGCCGTGCTCGCCGCGCTGCGGCGGTCGCTGGACCCACAGGTCGCGAACGGACGGGTGACGGTGCGCTGCGCCACCGCCGTCACGGACCTGATCGTCAACGACCGCACGGTGATCGGGGTCCGCACCGCCGAATCGTCCCATCGCGCACCGGCGGTGGTCCTGGCGACCGGCGGATTCGGTTTCGCGCCGGAGCTTTTCGCCGAACTGGAAGGCGCGCCGCTGACCACCTCCGCCGCCCCGACCTCGACCGGCGAGGGGCTGCTGCTGGCCCGCCGGGCCGGCGCCGGATTGCAAGGTCTCGGCCGGTACCTGCCCACTTTCGGCGGGCTGCCCCCGGCGGGCGACGACCCCCGGGTGGACTGGACCCATCGCCCGCACCTGGTCGCCCCGGAACGGCCACCGTGGGAGATCTACGTCGACAGCGCCGGTCGCCGCTGGATCGCCGAGGACGAACCGAGCATCGACCGCAAGGAACGCGCGCTCACCGGCATCGCGGACATGACCTTCTGGATGGTGTTCGATGCCCGCGCGCTGCGCGAATCGCATCCGATGGTGCACGGCTGGACTCCCGCGGAACTGCACGCCGCCTGCGGTCGGCGGCGCGGCCTGCACCGCGCCGCCGATCTCGTGGACCTGGCGCGCCGCGCCGGAATCTCACCGACCGGCCTGACCGAGGAGGTGGCCGCCTACAACGCGGGTGTCGCCGCCGGTCACGACCCCGCGTTCGGCCGCCGGCAGCTGCCGGCCCCGATCGCCGAGCCCCCGTTCTACGCGATCGAGAATCACCCCGTCACCCTGATCACCTTCGCGGGAGTCGATGTGGACGAACAGCTTCGGGTCCGCCGCGCCGACGGTTCGGTGATCCCGGGCCTGTACGCGATCGGTGAGGTCATCGGCTCGGCCGCCGTCAACGGCAACGCGTTCTGCTCCGGCATGTGCCTCACCCCGGCCCTGGCCTTCGGCCGGATCGTCGGCCGCGCGGTGACCGGCGGACCGGGGGAGTGATCGACCGCGGCCGATTCCGCTGAGTTGCCGGGCGGCCGTGCGGCGCTGAGAGCTCGGAGCACAGCGCCGTCGCGGCGGGAGCACCGCGCGGAAGGCTGATTGCTTTGCCACAGAAGGGGATTGCGGACACTGCTGGGCGGTAGTGCGGCGCTGAGCGCTGGAGTGCTGCGCGGGCGGTCGTGCGGCGCTGCGGTTCGGAAGTAAGACGCTGTGGGCTGTGATGCTGCGCTCCGGGCCCGGCGATATTGCGCGCGGGGCGGGAGCCTGCGCTGCGGGCGCGGAGATGTTGCGCTGTAGGGTGACGCTGCGTTGCGGGGCGCGGAGATGTTGCGCTGTAGGGCGCCGCTGCGTTGCGGGGCGCGGAGATGTTGCGCTGTAGGGTGACGCTGCGTTGCGGGGCGCGGAGATGTTGCGCTGTAGGGCGCCGCTGCGTTGCGGGGCGCGGAGATGTTGCGCTGTAGGGCGCCGCTGCGTTGCGGGGCGCGGAGATGTTGCGCTGTAGGGCGCCGCTGTGCTGCGGGGCGCGGAGATGTTGCGCTGTAAGGCGCCGCTGCACTCCGGGGCGCGGAGATGTTGCGGGGCGGGGCGCTGCGCTGCGGGGGAGGAACTGGAGTGTTGGAGGCCGGGGGTCCGATTGCTGCGCGGCCGGCGGGGACGGCTGCTCTATAGTGCGAATTCGTGGCCGCCGCCGGTTACGGCGGGCGCCGGAACCGGGTGGTCGCGATCTCGGTGCGGCGTGCCCGAGGATGAGCTGACCATCGGTGAAAGGGCTTGCGCGTGACGCACATTCGGGTGGGTGTGATCGGATACGGTCTGGCCGGCGCGGTGTTCCACGCCCCGCTGATCGCCGCCGAACCGCGGATGCGGGTGGCCGCGGTGGTGACCTCCTCGGCCGAGCGCGCGGCCGCGGCGCGGCGCGAACATCCGGACGTGTGGGTCGCGGCGTCGGCGGAGGAGTTGCTCGCCGATCCGGGCCGGATCGATCTGGTAGTGGTCGCCACCCCCAACACGACGCACGCGCCGATCGCCCGGCAGGCGATCGAGGCCGGCCTGCCGGTGGTGGTGGACAAGCCGTTCACGGTCACCACCGCCGAGGCGCGTGCGCTGATCGCTGCCGCCGACGCGGCGGGCGTCGCCCTGTCGGTGTTCCAGAATCGCCGCTGGGACAGCGACTTCCGTACCGTGCGCCGGCTGGTCGAGGACGGTCGCCTGGGCGAGGTGCGGCGGTTCGAATCCCGGATGGAGCGCTGGCGGCCGGTGGTGAAGGGCGGGTGGCGCGAGGTGGGTGGCGCCGCCGAGGGCGCGGGTTACCTCTACGATCTCGGCAGTCATCTGGTGGATCAGGCGCTCACGCTGTTCGGGCCGGTCACCGACGTCTACTGCGAACTCGACCGCCGGCGGCCCGGTGTGGCGGCCGACGACGACGCCTTCCTCGCGCTCACCCACGCCGGCGGGGTCCGATCCCAGCTGTGGATGAGTGCTGTTGCCGGACAAGCCGGTCCGCGATTCCGGGTGCTGGGGTCCGAGAACGCCTATGTCGTCGAAGGTCTCGATCCGCAGGAGGCCGACCTGCGGGCGGGACGCCGCCCCGGGGACGGAAAGCCTTGGGGCACAGTCGAATCCGCACAGTGGGGACGGCTCGGTACCGAGGATCACGTCGAGCCGCTCCGCACCGAACCCGGTGACTATCCCGCCTTCTATCGGGCGATGGCGGACGCGCTGTGTGACGGCGCTCCCGTCCCGGTCGATCCCCGGGACGCGCTCGAGACCCTGACGGTGCTGGAGACGGCGCGCGAGCGAGCCCGGTGAGGATCACCCGCAGCAGAACGGATTGTCGCAGGGGTCGCCGATCTCGCTGCCGTAGGCGACGAAGGTCCGGATCGGCCCGAGAATCCGGCCGACCGTGACGATGTCGAGAACCCCGGCGGAGCGGGCGGCGGGCTCACCCCATTCCGGCGGCGCGTCATCGATGTCGAAGGCCCGCTCGCCGTCGATGAACAGCGTCCAGAGCGGGTGATCGGGAAAGCAGTTGATCCGCAGCACCCACCAGTGGCCGTCGACCAGCGCGACGCTCGGGAAGTTCGGATCCCGGGTCCGCTGCCACCGGGGACGCGCGCGCAGCGCCGGGTGCGACATCCTGCCAGTGTGCCGCGCCGGCGGCGCGATGTCAGTCCGCGGCGGTGTGCGTCACGCCGGTCAGGACCACCCGCGTGCGGTCGCGGAGGGTGCGGTGCAACCACGTCCGGGGGCGGTCGCTCGCGCCCCAGCGGATGATCGCCTCCATCGTCACGGCGGTGAGCATCGCGGCCGTTTCCTCCGCGTCGATCGCGGCGGCCAGATCGCCGGTCCCTTTGCCGTAGTCGACCAGGGCCCGGAAGGCGGCGCCGAGCCGGGGCCCGGCCAGAGTGACGTCGCCGCTTCGGGATTCGTAGCCGAGCAGGCCCGCCTTGACCGCGGCGGCCCGGGGACCGCGGGCGATCCGGTCGGCCGTGGCGGCCATGACCTGTTCGGTCAGTGTGTGCAGCGGGACGCCCTCGCGGATCCCGGCCTCGATGCGGTCGAGCATGGCGTGGGCCGTCGCACCGGCCATCTCCCGGAGGATGTCCTCCTTGCCCGCGAAATGGAAGTAGAAGGTGCCCTTGCTGACTCCCGCGGCGCGCGCGATGTCCGCCGCCGAACTGGCCTCGTACGCCTGATCGAAATCTCCCTCGGCCCACAGCCGCAGGGCGGCGCGGACGAGGGCCTGCCGGGTCTCCCGCGAGCGGGTGTTGCCCAGCGTGGCGCGCTGGCGCGGCTGGGCGGCAGGTCGGGCGGGCGGCACCAGCGCAATGATACGCAGTCCCGCGCGGCCGGCGGCGCCACCGGCCGCGGGCGAATCGGTCCGAAGTCTTCCGGGGGAGCGGCGCCGTCGCTACAGTAGTTTTTGAACTCAGTTCAAAAACATGGGAAAGGTCGGTGCGCCGTGGAGCGACAACAGGAACTGGATCTGGCCGGGAAGGTCGTGCTCGTCACCGGGGCGAGCCGGGGTATCGGCCGCCAGGCCGCCCTCGACTTCGCGCGCCGGGGTGCGCGGCTGGTGCTGGCCGCGCGTACCACCGAAACCGGGGGCACCCTCCCCGGCACCGTGCACGAAACCCTTACGCAGATCGAGGAATTGGGCGCCGAGGGAATCGCGGTGCCGACCGATCTGGCCGACGAGGCGGCCCTGGGTGGGCTGGTGGCGGCCGCGGTCGACCGGTTCGGTGGGGTGGACATCCTGGTCAACAACGCCGCGGCCACCGCCGGCGAGTTCTGGTCGACCCCGTTCCTGGAGCTGTCGCGCGCGGACTGGCTCTACCAGTTCGATGTGAACGTGCACGCGCCGTTCACGCTCATGCAGTTGGTGACCCCGATCATGCGGGCCCGCGGTGGTGGCCGCATCCTCAACGTCACCACCGGCAGCGGCGAGGTGTTCCGGCTGCCGGAGGAGCCGCCGAAACTCGAGAAGGTCGGCGACTTCAGCCTCGCCGTGCCGGGTTACTACGCCAGCAAGCGGGCCCTGGACCGGCTCGGCAACGTCCTGGCTCCCGAACTCGCGCAATGGAACATCGCCGTCATCGGCCTGATGCCGGGCCTGGTGGCCACCGAGATCGTCGAGTGGCGCGCCCGCGAATCGGGTCTCGACACCAGTGTGGCGGTACCGATGTCGGTTCCCGCCCGGGTGCTGACGTACTTCGCCGCGTGCGCGAATCCGATGGAATACTCCGGCCGGTTGTTCTGGGCGCAGCGCGAACTCGAGGATCTGGCGCTCGAGCCGGACGACGCGCCGACCGTCTCCGCCTGATCCGGGACCGGCGATGCGAGGGACCGGCGGGCGGTATGGTTCGGATCCGGTGGACGAGGAGGTGGCCGTGGCCGATTGGGGCGAACTCGAATCCGGCGACATGGCATCGGTTTTCGTCGGCAGCGGCGACATCGCACTGCACGTGCTGGACAACCACCGGGAATCGGCCCGGCCGCCGGTCCTCGTGATTCCCGGAATGGGTGAACACGCAACGGAATACGGCTGGTTGTCGGGACGGCTGCGCGGCCGCCGGGTTGTCGTCGTGGATGTGCGCGGCCGGGGCCGCAGCGACGCGCCGGCCACCGGATACGCGTGGGCGGACCACATCGGCGATCTCCGCGCGGTGGCCGACACGCTCGGGCTGCGCCGGCCGGTCCTGGTGGCGTTCTCCCGCGGTTCGTCCTATGCCCTCGGTTACGCGCTGGAACGCCCGGACGCCGTGGCGGGCCTGGTCGTCGGCGACTATCAGGCCCGCCACGTCGGTTTGCCCGAATCGGTCGTGGAACACCAACTGCGCATGCGGATCCGGGGCCGGACGGTCGCCGACCGCATGCCGGAGCACGTGGTCCGGGCGGTCGCGGCCGAGAGCGTGGAGGTGCCGCTGTGGGATCGGCTGACCGAACTCCGTTGTCCCGTCCTGGTTCTGCGCGGTGACCGGCCGAGCACGATCGTGACCGACGACCTCGCGGACCGCTGGCGGGCCGCCCTGCCGTCGGTCGAGATCGCGACCGTCACCGGCGCCGGGCACGACCTGTGGAGCCGCGACCGCACCGGATATCTCGCCCACCTGGTGCCGTTTCTGAACCGGATCGGCTGAGCCGCAACTCAGTTCAGCCGGGTGACCCAGTCGGATCGGCCGGTGTCGACCTTCACGGTGCCCTGGAAGACCGCGGGGGTGGAGAAGCCGGCCGGTTCGAGCTGATCGAGTTTGTCCTCGCCCTGGTCGGCGGTGGCGCGCGCGAGATCCATCAGCCGGCCGGAGGTGATGCAGTCGGTCGTGGCGGACGAGGCGCCGACACTGCGGGCCAGTTGGGCCAGTTCGAGATCGGTGTGATCGGTCCGGCCGTTCTCCGCCGGTTGGAAGGCCGGGGTGAACAGCCCCTGATAGGTCTTCAGATACACCATGGCGTCACCGGATTGGGCCACACAGCGGGTGGCGGCGACGGCGCGGGTGGAATAGTTGCGGCTGGCCGAACTGTCGTCCAGGAAATGCAGCAGATGGAATCGGACCGCGAGCCGGCCCGAGTCGATACCGCTCTGGATGTCGGGGGAGTAGTTCGTCAGGAGTTTGCCGCACGGCGGGCAGATCGGCTCGTTGAACATGTCGATCGTGGTGGGCGCGTTGGCGACTCCGATGCGGACCCCGTCGTCGAGCAACTGGATACCGGGGGTGGCGGCCGGTGGCGTGGTCGTGGTGACGGCGATCGGATCGATGTGGTGACGGCGACTGAGATATACGCCGGTGAGGACACCGCCGACGGCGAGGACCACCATCAGCATCGCGACCGCGACGATGCGACCCCGGCCGGAGCGCTGCGGCGGATAGGGTTGCGGCACAGGCGGATAGGGCGGAGGTCCGGTATGCGGACCCGGCTGGGGGCCGGGGTACGGCCCCGGCGGGATACCCGTGTGCGGCCCGGGCGGAGGGCCGGTGTGCCGGCCGGGTGGGGGACCGGTGTGCGGCCCCGGCGGGGGCACGATCGGCTGCGGCTGCGGCTGCGGCTGGGACGGAAAGGGCGGCCCCGGACGGGGATTCACCGTGGTCCGGCGTTGCGCCTCGTCCATCACCCGCGCCGCGGCTTCGGCGAGGGCGACGCAGGTGGGAAACCGGTCGGCGGGCCGCTTGGCCAGCGCGGTCGCGATCACGGCGTCGAATCCGGGCGGCAGGCCGGGACGGACGAGCGAGGGCCGCGGCGGTTGCTCGTTCAGATGGGCCGCGATCATGGCGCCCGGACTCGCGCGCGGGAAAGGCGTACTGCCGGTGAGCATCTCGTACAGGGTGCAGCCGAGCGAGTAGACGTCGGCACGGGTCTCCACCGGCTCGCCGCGCAGCCGTTCCGGTGCGACGTAGGCGAAGGAGGCGGTGGTGCCGGTCGTCGTCTCGGCCTCGTCGAAGGCGCGGGCGATGCCGAAATCGGTGAGTACCGCGCGTTCCTGGCCGCGCTCGTCCTGCTCGACCAGGATGTTCGCGGGTTTCACGTCGCGGTGCAGTACCCCGTGCTGATGCGCGTAGTCCAAACCGTATGCGGCGCCGGTGATCAGCCGCACCGCGCGCGGCGGCGGCAGCGGTCCGCCGGAGCGGGCCAGCAACTGCGCGACGTCACCGCCCGGCACGTGTTTCATGGAGATCCACAGCGTGTCGGATTCCGGGCCGCTGCGGTCGTAGACCGGCACGATGTCGGGATGGTCCAGCCGGGCCGCCAGCAGGGCCTCGCGCTCGAACCGGGCGCGTACCCGGCCGTCCTCACTGACGTTGGTGCTCAACACTTTCAGGGCGATCGACCGTTCCAGGCGCGGATGCCGCGCCAGGTACACCACCCCCATCCCGCCGACGCCGAGCACACGTTCGATGGTGTGACCGGCGAAGACCGATCCTGATTCCAATGGCATCCGCGTGACCCCTCGCCGTGCTCGCGACCCCAGCATACTGTCGGCGGTCCGGAGGCGTCAGGAGATCGGCGCCGCACCGGCGCACGCGCGGCCGATCGCCGGACGCCTGCCGCCGGCATACCGCCGAACGCCCGGTGACGACGCGGCAAACCTCAGGTGGTGGCGCGGCTCCGCGGTTGTCGCCCGGCGGGACTAAAGTTGTGGTCTGAGCAGTTGGACCGGTCGGATAGGGTGGTCCGATCGCGTCGGGAGAGGTGGTGGCATGACACAGCATCTGGAGCAGGCGAATGCCGGGCAATCGACCGGTAGTGACGCCTCCGATGCGGCTGCCGGTACCCCCGACGCGAGCGCGCCCACACCACGCAACATGCCCATGCGCCAGCCCGGCAGTCCCGCCGCCGTCCCCACCTCGGCGTCGCGGCGGGTGCGGGCCCGGCTGGCCCGCCGGATGACCGGTCAGCGCGGTATCGCGGCGGTCAAGCCGGTGCTGGAGCCGCTGGCCACCGTGCATCGTGAGCTGTACCCGAAGGCCAATCTGCAATTGCTGCAACGCGCCTTCGACGTGGCCGACGAGCGGCACGCCCATCAGTTCCGCAAGTCCGGCGATCCGTACATCACCCATCCGCTGGCGGTCGCCAACATCCTCGCCGAGCTGGGCATGGACACCACCACCCTGACCGCGGCCCTGTTGCACGACACGGTCGAGGACACCGGCTACACGCTGGAGGAGCTGACCGACGAGTTCGGTCAGGAGGTCGCGCACCTGGTCGACGGCGTCACCAAGCTGCAAAAGGTCAACCTGGGCTCCGCGGCCGAGGCCGAGACCATCCGCAAGATGATCATCGCCATGGCCCGCGATCCGCGGGTGCTGGTCATCAAGGTCGCCGACCGCCTGCACAACATGCGCACGATGCGCTTCCTGCCGCCGGAGAAGCAGGCCAAGAAGGCCCGCGAAACCCTGGAAGTCATTGCGCCGCTGGCACATCGGCTCGGTATGGCCACGGTCAAGTGGGAGCTCGAGGATCTGGCCTTCGCCATCCTGCATCCCAAGAAGTACGACGAGATCGTCCGCCTGGTGGCCGACCGCGCGCCCTCGCGCGACACCTATCTGGCCCGGGTGCGCGCGGAGATCGTCAACACGCTGCAATCGAGCCGCATCACCGCGGTGGTCGAGGGCCGCCCGAAGCACTACTGGTCGATCTACCAGAAGATGATCGTCAAGGGTAAGGACTTCGACGACATCCACGACCTGGTGGGTATCCGCATCCTCTGCGACGAGGTGCGCGACTGTTACGCCGCGGTCGGCGTGGTGCACTCGCTGTGGCAGCCGATGGCGGGCCGGTTCAAGGACTACATCGCGCAGCCGCGCTACGGGGTCTACCAGTCGCTGCACACCACCGTGGTCGGCCCGGACGGCAAGCCGCTGGAGGTGCAGATCCGCACCCAGGAGATGCACCGGACGGCCGAGTTCGGCATCGCGGCGCACTGGCGCTACAAGGAGACCAGGGGTAAGCACTCCGGCGATATCGCCGAGGTCGACGACATGGCCTGGATGCGGCAGCTGCTGGACTGGCAGCGGGAGGCCGCGGACCCGGCCGAGTTCCTGGAGTCGCTGCGTTTCGACCTGAAGTCGCCGGAGATCTTCGTGTTCACCCCGAAGGGCGATGTCATCACGCTGCCGCAGAAGTCGACCCCGGTCGATTTCGCGTACGCGGTGCACACCGAGGTCGGGCACAAGTGCATCGGCGCCCGGGTCAACGGCCGCCTGGTCGCGCTGGAACGCCAGCTGGAGAACGGCGAGGTCGTCGAGATCTTCACCTCGAAGGCCCAGAACGCCGGTCCCAGCCGCGACTGGCAGAACTTCGTGGTCTCCCCGCGGGCGAAGGCCAAGATCCGGCAGTGGTTCGCCAAGGAGCGCCGTGAGGAGGCGCTGGAGGCGGGCAAGGACGCGATCAGCAAGGAGGTCCGGCGTACCGGTCTGCCGCTGCATCGCCTGATGGGTGTCGACGCGATGACCGCGCTGGCGCACGAGCTGCACTACGCCGACATCTCGGCGCTGTATACGGCTGTCGGCGAGAGCCAGGTGTCCGCGCACCACGTGGTGCAGCGGCTGGTCACCCAACTCGGCGGCGTCGGCGACGTGGAGAACGAACTCGCCGAGCGCAGCACCCCGTCCACGCTGCCGTCGCGGCAGCGCACCCTCGGCGACGCCGGCGTGGAGATCCCGGGCGCTCCGGGCACGGTCGCCAAGCTCGCGAAGTGCTGCACCCCGGTGCCCGGCGACGAGATCATGGGTTTCGTCACCCGCGGCGGTTCGGTCAGCGTGCACCGCACCGACTGCACCAACGCCGACTCGCTGCAGTCGCAGGCCGAGCGGATCATCGAGGTCAGGTGGGCGCCGTCGCCGTCGTCGGTGTTCCTGGTGGCGATCCAGATCGAGGCGCTGGACCGCACCCGGTTGCTGTCCGACGTCACCAAGGTGCTGGCCGACGAGCGGGTGAACATCCTGTCGGCCTCGGTCATGACCTCCGGCGACCGGGTGGCGATCAGCAAGTTCACCTTCGAGATGGGCGACCCGAAACATCTGGGCCACCTGCTGAACGTGGTGCGCAACGTGGAGGGCGTCTACGACGTCTACCGCGTCACCTCGGCCGCCTGAGCGTCACGGCACCTCGGCCGGGGATTCGTCCGTGGCGTGCGCGCCGGCCTGCTCTCGGGAGAGCCGGACCGCCTCCACACACATCACCAGCACCGCGAGCACGACGAAGACGGTGCCGAGCGGCCCGCTGCGCAGCCGTTCCTGTAGCACGGTCATGCCGATGATCGCCGCGCCCAGCGGCTCGGCGACGGTGAACGCGGGGAACGAGGCCGCCAGCGGCCCGACCTGGTAGCCGCGCTGCTGCAGATACAGGCCGAGCAGGCCCGTCGCGATCACGGCGTACAACTGCCAGCCCGTCAGTACGGCCGGCAGGCCGCGATCGAACTGCTGCATGACGTACTCGGTGAGCGCCGACGAAAGTCCGAACAACAGGCCCGCCGAGGCGCCGAGCAGCAGGGCCTGGACCGCCGGAACGCGGAACGTGGACGCCACCGTGACGGCGATCCCGATCGCCGCCAGCATCAGCCCCATCGGCAGCACCCAGTGCCGCCCGGCCACGTCGGAGACGCCCTCGGTGGGGTCGCCGACGACCAGGAACACCGCGAGCGCCACCGAGAGGGCGGCGGCCTGCGCCCACATCATCGGGGTCACCCGCCGGCCGCTGTAATGCGCGGCCAGCGGCAGCGCGAACACCAGCGCGGTCACCAGGATCGGCTGCACCACCAGCACCGAGCCGAACGCGAGCGCCGCGACCTGGAAGCCGAATCCGCCGGCGTCGCCGATCAGACCGGCCCACCACCGCGGGTTGCGGATCAGCCGGGCCAGCAGCGCCTCGCCCGCGGGGACGTCGGCCGCCGCCCGCTGTTGCGCCACCGCGGCGACGGCGAACAGCAGCGCTCCGGCGAACGCGCAGGCGACGGCGATGATCGGTCGATCGTTCACCCGGCCAGTCTGCCGGGGCGCCGGTCCGCCCCTCGCGGCGCCCCCGTCGCCGCCGGCCCGGATCGGCGGCGATCCCGTGGTTGCGGTGCGCGGGGTCCGGAAACGCCGCGGGGGCACCGGGTTCGGGGATCGGGTAACCGCTACACGAGTTCTCTTCACTCCGAACGGATTACGACCGATATTCGCCGACAGTTAGCTACTCTCCCGAAATGTGCTGTGTCGAACCGGATTTCCCGATCCAGCCGGGGTGACACCCCGTCGTACGCCTGCGATCGGGCGTCTATTCTGTTACGGTCTATGGCGTTTCGGGGCTTGCGTGACGACTGCGACAACTCGAATCCACCGACCGATCGCTGCAACGGGTCGCCGCGGTTTCCGGCCCTCCGAACTGTTGACCACAACTGGTGAAGGGGGTCCGGCATGCCGGCCATGCGCGTGGGGGGTGACACGCCGACGGTGTCGGTACATGTTGCCGTGTGTCGCCATGGTGCGTACCCGGTTTTCGGAAACTCCGTTCTATCGCCCGGCGCGTCGTGTTCGCCGAACCCCTCGGGTCCGGGACAATTTCCATTCGGGAGAGGTCTCCGCGCCGCCGCCATCGCCGGCGCGCCGGGGCCGCGACCCGCCGGTTCGGTCGACTGCTACTACCCGATCTCCACGAACTGATCGCCGAGAGGGTCCGACGATGTCTGACGACGTGCCCGGTTCCGCGGGAGTGGGGGAATGTTGAAGTCGTACAAAGATCTGCGGCGCTGGTATCCGGCGATGGAGCCGCCCACCGGCGCGGCGCGGGCGGCGGGCCGGTCCGAGCGGACCGCGCCGCCCGTCCCGGTCGTCGCCGACGACGGCGCGCCACGGTTCCCGCACTACATCCGCGACACCGAACCGGAGCCGTTCGACGTCCCGTTCCCGGACCAGCCGGTCGGCAGGCGCAGCGAATTCGTCGGCGGCTGGGCCGATTGGGTGGTCGAACGCGACGAGGACGACGACGATCGCCCCGGCGCGGATCTGGTGCCGCTGTGGCGCGACGACGAGGACGACCAGGACGACGAGGAAGACACTGCCGACGGGGACGACGCGGCGGCGCGCGCCGAGGCCTCGGCCCGGGCCGACGCGGCGGCCGTCCGGCGCACATCGAACGCGCGGCGCCGCCGGGGCGCGCGGGGTCGCCGCGAGGGCCCGGGCGCGGCGACCGCGCCCCGCACGCTGCGCGACCACGTCCGGCCGAAACGGTCGCGCCGCCTTCTCACCGGCGCGGTTGCCGTGGTGTTGCTCGGTGCCCTCGGCGGGGCCGCCGTCTACGTGGTGCAGTCCGGCCGGGTGCTCGCCCGGTCGTCCGGGCCGGCCGCACCGGCCGCCGGGTCGCCCGCGGGTGCGGAGACCGCCGGTGATTGCCCGACCGAGCAGCGCCCGACGGTGATGCGGGGCACCGAGCCCGGCGGTACCGACACCGGGCCCGACGCGATCATGTGGTTCCAGCACTCCTACTACGTCGAACGTTCCGCCGAGCGGGCCTGGCGGGTGGTGGCCCCCGGTGCCGCGGTGTCGCCGGCGGCGGTGATCCAGCGCGGCATCGACTCCGTCCCGGCCGGTACCGGTTACTGCGTGTGGGTGGTCACGCTCGATGCCGCGAAGTACTCGGTGCAGGTGACCGAGCGCCGGCCCGGCGCCGCCCCGACCACCTACGACAAGCAGACCGTCACCACCACGGTCGTCGACGGCCGCACCCTGATCACGGGAATCACGGCCGGGTAAGAGGAGAGCTGGGACGATGGCAGAGGACTGGAGCCAATGGCTCGACGAGGCGCCCGGATCGGGTGAGCGGGACAGCGCGAAGGCCCCCGTGGTGCGGTTGCGCGGCCGCGACGACGATTCCGACGCCGCCGCCCGGCCCCGGCCGATCCTCGTCGTCGGCGGGTGCGGCGGCGCCGGCACGACGACGACCGCGCTCGGCATCGCCGGCGAACTGGGCGCCACCGGGGAGCAGACGGTCGCCGTCGACGCCACCGGCGCGGGCAGTGATCTGGCCCTGCGCGGCGCCGACGAACAGCTGAACCCGATCAGCCTGCAGGCCTGGCTCTACGGCCGCGGCGACGACGAACCGGCCCCGCTGAAGGAATGCCTGTCCCGGGCCACCTCCGGAATCGGCCTGCTGTGGCGCGATTCGGCCCCGCTGCGCCGCCGCGCGACCTACCTGACCGTCGCGCGCGCGATCGCCGACGCCGGCTGCACCGCGGTGTACGACGGCGGCAGCCCGATCACCGCGCGCCAGTTACGGCCACTGCTCGAGGACGCGGATATCGCTCTGGTACTGGCGATTCCGGCGCGCGCCGACGCGGCGAACCGGCTGCGGGTCACGCTGGAATGGCTCGACGACGAGTTCGGCGGGCACGCCGAGGGGCAGGGCGGCGGCATCGTGGGAGACACCACGATCGTGGTCTCGCACCAGGCGCCGGGCCCGGAATCGCCGGTCGCGGAACATTTGCGGGAACATCTCACCGGCTGGGTGCGGGATATCCGTGAGATACCGTGGGATCCGCATCTGGCCCGCGGGGAACTGGTGCGGCACAACGCACTCGCGGCGGGCACGCGCAGGGCATATCGCATGTTGCTGGCCGGGGTGGCATCATGACCGCGATCATGAATGACCGTCGCTCTCCCGAAACCCCGCCTGCGGCAGGAGTTGTCGCCCCGCCCGAGCACCGCCGCGCCCCGATGTGGGAGCGTCCGGTCCCGGGGGCCGGTCGCGCGCCGCTGGTCTGGTTGCTGGGTGTCCACGGCGGCGCCGGAACAAGTACTCTCGCACATGTGCTCGCGCCCGCGGCGGATTCGCACCGTCGCTGGCCGGGAGTGTTCGACCGCGAATCCCCCTTCGTGGTGCTGGTGGCCCGCGAGACCATCGTCGGGCTCACCCGTGCTCACGACCTGTTGCGCCAGCACCACGCCGGGCTGGCCGGACCGAGCGAGGTGCTGGGACTGATCACCGTCGCCGCGCGTCCGGGCCGCTTGCCCGTCGAGATCCGCCGTTACCGAGACGTGGTGTCCTCGCTGGCCGGCCATGTCTGGCAGGTGCCCTGGTACGAGGAATGGACCCTGGTCGAGCCGGAGCAGCTGCCGGTCTGGTCGCCCAGTGATCCTCCGCCGCAACAGAAGAAGCGCAAGCTGGATCCGCTGGAGGACGTTCCGCACGACGTGGACACCCTCGGCGCCGAAATCGTTGCCCTTATCCGGGAAAAAGTAAACGCGAGTTCGCATTTCGATGAAGAGGACACCCCATGAGTACCATCCTGGCCGCTGTGCACGAGACGTACGGCGTTGTGCTCGCCCAAGTCGGGAATCCGACCCCGGAGGCGCCGCCCGCGTCGGACAAACTGCTCAAACTGGTGCGCTACTTCACCTGGTTCGTACTCCTGTCCGGCGTGCTCGGAATCACCTACGCCGGAGGCAGGTTCGCGTGGGAGAAGTGGACCGGTGGCGGCCTGGAATCGCCGAAGATGGTGGCGGGCGCGATGATCGGGGGCATCGTCGCGACGAGTGCCGGCACGATCATGAACGCGGTGATCGGATCCTGAGGGCCACGGCGATGGTGTTTGCCTACAAGCCGATGCCGGCCGAGGTCATCGCGCCGATCATGCAGCTCATCGACTGGCTGCTGTGGTGCGTGCTGCTGTTGTGCCTGGCCTGGCTGATCATCTCGGCGGGCAAGTTGTGGTCGGCGTTCCGGGACGACATGGCGATCAACAACGCCACGCACGGCATCCTCATGAGCCTGCTCGGCGCGATCGTGGCGAGCTCGGCGAGCGCCATCGCACTGGCCTTCCTGCCCCAGTGACCGGGATCGGAGACACGACATGAGCGAGAAAGGCACGGGCCGCGCGAAAGTCGACGAGGAGCGCGGCATCTCGTTCGGGATGATCGCCTCCGGCGCGATCCTCGCGCTGATCGTGGTCGCGGGCGTGTACGTGTGGATCGGCCACGGCGGTTCGGGCCCGAAGCACGCTGAGCCCGCGCCGGCGCCGGTGGCCGGCAGCGGCGCGACCGGATTCGCCGATCCGCAGGTCGACCTGTTCGGCCGCCGGGTGGACGTCCCGAACAATCCGGACGGCCAACCGCTGCTGCAGGATTCGGCCACCCAGCACAAGCCGACCGACGGCGACTGGCTGACCGCGGCGCCGGCGGGCACGACGGATCCGCGCGGCTGGCAACGGGTGTACGGCGCGTCGGTGCCGTTCTCCACCAGCGACGGTCCCGCCCGCATCGACAACGGTCTGGCGGTCGGGTATTCGCACACCCCGCAGGGGGCCGTGCTGGCCGCCGCGCAGATCACCTACCGCTTCAACGCCCGCCCGGCCGACCGGGACCTGTACGTGCGGCAGGTGCGGGCGTCCGCGCCGCAGATCGCCGCGTACGACAAGGCCCGCACCGACGGCAAGCTGCCCGATCAGCAGCCGGAGCGGGTGACGCGATATCTGGTGGCGCCGGACGCGTTCCAGATCGAGAACTACGCCGACGACATGGCGATCGTGCGGCTGGCCGCGCGTGGGCCGATCAACGACGGCAAGCAGTTGTGGGCGGCCATCCGGCTGGTCATGGTCTGGGACGGCGGGGACTGGCGGCTCAAGCCGACCGAATCCCGCAGTGCCCAGACGGAATACGTGGATTCCCTGGCTGGGTGGACCAAATGGTGAGAGGGGCGACCATGTTGAGGCGCATCATGACGATCCTGGCGGTGGTATTCACCGTCATGGTCGCGACGCCGACGGTGGCTTACGGACAAACCTACGGTTTCGACCAGGCGTGCAACGAATTACACGACGACCTGGACGGTATCGGGGTACCGGGCATCACGCTCGGCGACGCCGCCTCCGCCGCCTGCAAGGCGGGCAACGCCGCCACCCATCCGGGTGAGGCCGCGACGGCCGTGCGGGACAAGGCCTGGGACTCCACCTTCGGCAAGGTGGTCGATTCGCTCATGAGCGGCCTCGGCCAGGCGCTGATCCTCGGGCTCACCTTCTGGATGAAGGTGCCCAACGAGCGAATAAGCGACGCGGGCAATCTGTTCCGCAAGATCAACGACTACACGTACCAGGCCCAGATACTCCTGTTGATCGTCTCGGTGATCCTCACCGGCGGCAGACTCGCCGAGGCCAGACGCGGCGCCGCCCTGAGCGAGGCGGCGGAATCGTTCCGGATGTTCGCCCGGGTGGTGTTCAGTTCGTGGATGCTCGGCGCCGTGATCGTCGCCGGGACGCAGGCCTCGGATCGCTTCTCCTCCTGGGTGATCCAGGACGCCACCAACGGCAACGCCAAGGACATCGCCGAGATGATGGTGAAAACGTCCAAGCTGCAGGCGTTCTCGCCGGGCCTGGTGTTGATCATCGCGATCGTCGGCCTGCTCGGCGCGCTGGCGCAGATCGTCCTGGCGATCGTCCGGCAGGGCATGCTGGTGGTCGCCGCCGGGGTGCTGCCGCTGGTGGCGGCCGCGGGCGGCACCAGCACGGGTAGATCGGCGTATCCCAAGCTGCTCAGCTGGATCATCGCCTTCATGCTGTGGAAACCGGTGGCGGCGATCGTGTACATGATCGCCTTCGTGACCGTCGGCTACACCGACCAGAGCAACCCGACCTCGGGTATCCCCGACGCCGATCAGGCGCAGCGGATGCTGGTGGCGCTGGTCCTGCTGGGCACTGTGGCCTTCGTGCTGCCGGCGCTGATGCGCCTGGTGACCCCGGCGGTGGCGATCGTCGGCAGCGGCGGCTCCGGCCTCAACGCCACCGGCGGCCTGCTGCTGGGCGCGGCGGCGCTGGGCGCGGTCGGCACCAAGGCCGTCGGCGTGCGCGCCGCGGCCGCGGCCGGCCAGCCCGGTTACGTCGGCGGCCGCGGTGGCGGCCCCCGGCCGCCGGGCGGCGCGGCCGGCCCGCGTGGCGGTGGCGGTCCCGGACCGGGCGTTCCGCCGCGTGGTCCCGCGGGTGGCGGGGCCGGCGCGGCCGCGCGTCCTGCCGGTGCGGCGGCCACCAGCGCAGTAGCATCCGGCGCGTCCCGGGCGATGACCCGGATCACCAGTACCGCCCGCGCCGCCGGAGCCGGCATGAACCGGGCCGACTCCTCGGCGGGCGACGTCGCCGGCGACCGCTGGGCGAACCGCGCACCCGACCTCGGTAGGAGCACCATTCCGCGATGACGACGACCGACGGGTACGAGCACCGCTCGTACGGTTTGTGGCAGAAGCCCCGCAGCGCAGGCCTTTTCGGCCTGCGGTGGGGGGAGACCGTCCTCGGCTTCGTCGTGGTGATCACCGCCCTGCTGACCGCGCTGGTGGCCGGTCCCAAACCGGCGTTCTTCGTCGCGGGTGTCGGCACGGTCGTGATGGTTCCACTGGTGTGGCGGACGGGGGGCCGCTCCGGCTACGAGACGGGATTGATGATGTTCCATTGGTTGCGGGGACGCAGCAACGGCGAGCACGTCTATCGGGGCGGCCGGTTCTCGCGCATTCCCGGTGGCGTGGCCCGGCTGCCGGGCCTGATGGCGCCGTCCAAG
Organism: Nocardia aurantia; assembly: GCF_009604425.1. GTDB lineage: Bacteria > Actinomycetota > Actinomycetes > Mycobacteriales > Mycobacteriaceae > Nocardia > Nocardia aurantia. The sequence goes on from NZ_WEGI01000010.1 coordinate 134,904, forward strand.
CTCTACGAGGGCATCGACGCGGGCGGCTACAGCTTCGGCATGATCCACCTGCCCCAATTCGCCCAGTACACCGTGGTTCTGCGGGCCTGGCCGCAGGGGCACGAGGCGGTGGACCAGCCGGTCATCGATCGCTGGGTGTCCGCCTGGGGTACCTTCCTGGCCTCGCTCGGGCAGACCTCCGACATCATCGCGGTGGTGCCGGTGATCGACACCGTGCCGGAGACCGGCAACCGGCTGCTGACCGAGGTCGCCACGATCACCCACCCGGACGCGCCCCCGCTGGCGCAGCAGGTGATGTACGAACTGGCGACCGAATTGCCGCAGGAGCGAGTGCAATTGCTGCCGCGGGTGGCGATCACGTTCAAGGCCACCACCGCCGAGCGCCGCAAGAATCCGGCCGAGGAGGCCGTCGAGATCGGCCGCCGGCTGCCCGGCATCTGCGCGGCGCTGGCCGAGGCGGGCGTCCGCTCGCAGCCGATGTCGGCCGACGAGGTGATCGCCTTCATCCGCCGCAGTTACGATCCGGCCGCACAGGCGGATCTGGAGGTCGCCGTCGGCGAGCCCGGCGGCCACGGCCTCGACTGGGCGGACGCCGGTCCGATCTCGCACGAGGAGCGCTGGGACCACTTCCTGCACGACGGTGGCCGCTCGGTCACCTGGGAGATGGACATGGCCCCCGAGGGCGCGGTCGACGAGCGGGTGCTGCAGCGGCTGCTGGCCCCGAATCCGGAGGTGCCGCGCAAGCGGATCGCCATCGTGTACCGCCCGCACTCGGCCGCCGACGCCGCCGAGATCGTCGACGACGACTACAAGAACGCGCTGGTGGCCCAGCAGAGCGAACGCGGCGTCGTCTCCGCCGCGGCCACGCTGCGGGTCGGCGCCACCCAGCAGGCCCGCGAGGAGCAGGCCCGCGGCCACGGCGTGACCCGGTTCGGCGTGCTGGTGACCATCACCGAACCCCTGCGCGGCGACCTGCCGCGCGTGGAGGCGATCACGCGCGACCTGTCGACCCAGGCGCGCTTGAGGATCCGGCGTTGCTACCGCTACCAGGCCGCCGCGTTCGCGGCGTCGCTCGGGTGCGGGGTGATCCTCCCGGAACACGCGACAATTCCCAAGGCCTTGGCGGGGTGATCGATCATGGCGAGTGAGTTCGGCGAGCCGCCGGTCCGGTACCGCGGCGAACCCCCACGCTACAGCGAACGGGTCGTCGATCCGGAGAACCCGTCGCCGCCGCGGCGCGCACCGCAGCGCGACGGCGAGGAGAGCTGGGCGATCGAGTCCTACACGCCGGGTGAGCCGCGCGCTGGACAACCCGCCGACTGGGACGACGCCCCGATCCGCCCCGCCCGGCGCCCGGCGACCGCAGCCGCCGTCGAACCCGTAGATCCCGCAACGGGTTTCGCCGTCAGCAGCGAGGCGGCCGCCGGAGACCGAGCGCGGCGCAAGCCCGCAGCACACGAGCCACCCGCCGCCTCGGCCCGCCCGCGCCGGGACGCCGGCACGCCCCCGCCTACCGGACATGCCACCATCGACGGCGAGCATCACCGCACCACCGGCACCGCCCGCGACACCGGTGAGAGTCTCACTGCACGTGGTGCTTTCGAGACGGCTACCGAGCGCAGTGCCCGTGACGGCGGCGAGAGTCATGCCGCGCGTGGTGCTTTCGACACTGGTACCGGCCGTGTGGAGCGCAGTGCCCGCGACGGCGGCGAGAGTCCCGCCGCGCGTGGTGCTTTCGAGACGGCTACCGAGCGCAGTGCCCGTGACGGCGGCGAGAGTCATGCCGCGCGTGGTGCTTTCGACACTGGTACCGGCCGTGTGGAGCGCAGTGCCCGTGACCGCGGCGCGAGTCATGCCGCGCGTGATGCTTTCGAGACGGGCGCCGACCGTGCGGATCGCAGTGCCCGTGACGGCGGTGCGAGTCCCGCCGCGCGTGATGCTTTCGACACGGGCACCGGCCGTGCGGAGCGCAGTGCCCGCGACAGTGGCGAGGGTCATGCTGCGCGGGGTGCTTTCGAGACGGGTGCCGGCCGTGTGGAGCGCAGTGCCCGTGACGGCGGCGAGGGTCATGCTGCGCGCGGTGCTTTCGAGACGGATGCCGGCCGGGCCGAGCGCGGTGCTCGTGACGGCGGTGTGAGTCCTGCTGAGCGTGGCGCTCTCGACACCGGCGCCGGGCGGGCTGCGCGTGGTGCTTTCGATACCGGTGAGAACCCGGCGGTGCGTGGTGCTTTCGGCACCGGTGCGAATGCTGTGCGCGGTGGTTCGCGATCCGGCGACGAGCCGGCCGTACGTGGTGGCTCGGGCGGTGGGGACACCCGGGCCGGGTCGCGTTCGGGCGGCACCGCCGTGGGTCGCCGCGGCTCCGCGGACCCCGATGCCCCGGCGCATCGCCGGTTGCCCGCGCGCCGCGACGACGATGGCGAGCGGGCGGCGGCGAGCGCTGACGGCCCGCGAAACACCCAGCGCCGCAAGGGTGCAGAGGAGACGGCCGACCAACGCCAGGGCCGCCGCGCCGCAGCCGGCGAAAGTTCGCGCCGTGCAACAGGTTCCGCGGGCGGGCGCGCCGGTGAGCGGCGTACCGGGCGCGGCGGCACGGGCGGGGAGGGCCGGGACACCGGCAATCGCAGCCTGCCACCGAACGTCCCACGCGTGGAGCACAAGCCCTACGGTCAGCTCGACGCCGATCCCGGCCGGAAGAAACAGGGCCGCATCGGACTTTCCGCCGGCCAGGCCGGCCGCGCGGAGGGCCGCGCCGGCCGCGACTCGGGCGCCCCGGCGCCGGGCGACCGGCCGAAACGCAAGCCCGCCAAGCAGAAGAAGCAGGGGCCGCCCCTGCTCGATGACATCACCCGTGCCCAGCTGGAGGCCGTGGCCCGCGAGCGCAGCGGTCTGCGGGCGGGCTGGGCGGCGTTCCGGCTCCGCACCGACGATCTGCGCCGGGTCAACGCGCTGGCCCGCACCGAGGCCGTGGTCGAGGACGACTTCGACCGGGAGACACTGCAACTCACCGATCGCGGTTACACCGGCGAGGGCGGCGGCCGGATGAACGTGGTCGGCCGCCCGGTCGAGTATCGCGCTACCACCGCGCAGGTCGCGGGCCTGTGGCCGTGGTCGGTCGGCGCCGGCGCGCCGCTGATCGGCACCCCGCTCGGCTCCCATCTGCACACCGGCGCGCCGGTCTGCTTCGATCCGATGAACTGGTTCATGCGCGGCAGTTTCATCACCGCGCCGAGCCTGTTCGTGCTGGGACTCAACGGTTTCGGCAAATCGTCGCTGGTGCGCCGGATCGTGCTCGGCGGTGTCGCGCAGGGCATCACGCCGCTGATCCTTGCCGACGTCAAACCCGACTACCGGCGCCTGGTGGAGATGGTCGGCGGCCAGGTCATCGACCTCGGTTACGGGCACGGCAAGGTCAATCCGCTGGCCGCGGGCGTACTCGGCTCCATCGTGCCGATGCTGGACGACCTTCCCGCGTTGCAGGTCCAGGTGATTCAGGAATTGCGCGCCCGCCAGGTCACCCTGGTCGCGGGCCTGGTGGAACTGGTGCGCGGTGCCCGGGTCGCCGATTTCGAGGAGACCCTGATCTCCACCGCCCTGCGCATCCTCTACCGTGAGGGCAGCGGCTACACCCCGGACCGGCCGCCGATCATGGAACACCTGCTCGAGGTGATCATCGACGGCGGCGACGAGTTGATGCTCGACGCGGGCGCCGACAATCCGGACGAGTACCAGGAAGCCATCAAGAACCTGCGGCGGTCGCTGCGCGCGCTCACCCAGGGTCCGTTCGGGGCGGTGTTCAACGGGCAGACCACGACGCCGATCGATACGTCGGCGGTCGCGGTGTGCATCGACGTCTCGCACATCCCCAGCGGCGACAAGAAGCTGAAAGCCGCCGTGATGCTGGCCTGCTGGGCCGACGGTTTCGCCTCGGTGGAGGCCGCGCACGTGCTCGCCGACGCCGATATGGGCCCGCAGCGCTACTTCCAGGTCGTGATGGACGAGCTGTGGCAGGTGCTCGGGCTGGGCGACTTCATGGTCGACCGCGTCGACGAGCTGACCCGTCTGCAGCGCGCGATCGCCACTTCGCTGATCATGATCAGCCACACCATCAAGGATCTGCAGTCGCTCGGCTCGGAGGCCGCGATCGCGAAGGCGCTCGGCTTCCTGGAACGCGCGCGCGCCAAGATCTTCGGCGCGCTGCCGCCCGAGGAGATCAAGCGCCTCGACTCGACGGTGCCGTTCACCTCCGCGGAGGAGGAGATGGTCACCGGATGGTCCGCGCCGCAGGCGTTGACGGGTGAGGCCCTCAAACCGGGCCAGGCCCGGCCGCCGGCGCCCGGCACCGGCAAATTCCTGTTGAAGGTCGGCGAGGATCGGCGGCCGGGGATCCCGTTCCACATGGAGTTCACCCCCTCCGAGCAGGAGAGCGGAATCCACGAGACCAATCAGCGGTTCAGCGAGTTCGGCGGAACCGGTGAGAGTCTCGTCGATTACGGGGTGGACGGTGAACCCACCGGCGGGGACGACGGCACGGCAGGCCCCGGCGGAGACGAGGGGAACGTCGCATGATGCCGCACAGATCCTATCGAAGAGTGTCGCCGCGGGTCCGGGAGGCGGCGGTCGAACAGGTGCTCGCGCTGACCGGAACGCTGCGCAGCGAATCGGAGGCGTGCCGCGTGGTGGCCGAACAGATCGGCGTGCACACCAATTCCGTGCGCAACTGGGTCCGGGCCGCGGAGGAGCCGGGCCTGGACCGGATGGACGCCGCGGCGTTACGGCGCAAGGTGGCGTTGTTGCAGCAGCAACTGGCGGCCGCCGCCGAGATGAACCGCACCCTCGTCGAATCCCTGAACGAAGCCGAACACCACACATGATCCGTGCGACCCGCACCGTGACTATTCGTGCGACCCGGACAGGGACGATCCGTGCGGCCCGCACAGGGGCAATCCGTGCAACCCACGCTGCAACCCGGACCGCGACAATCTGTGCGACCCCTACCGCGACAATCCGTGCGTTCCGCAGCGGGGCCGATCCGGTCGCCTCTCGCGCGGTGATCCGCCGTGCCGACTCGCCGGGGGCGCGGTGAGCGCGAAATCGCTGCTGTGGATCGGCATGGGCACCGTGGTCGCGCTCATCGTCCTCGTCGTGGTGATCGTGCTGCCCGCGGTCGAGGACCAGTGCGCCGACCAGCCGACGGTCACCCCCACCACCGCGCAGCCGTCGGGGGGCACGCCGTCGTCCGTGCGCGCCGAGGGCTCCGGGACCGCCACCGCCCCGAGCGCCCCCGCGCCCGGCGTCGCGAATGTGCCTGCGGCGGCGACGAATTCGGCGATCACCCGGACCGCCGCGGCGGCCTCCGGCCTGGGCCCGATCCGGCGCAGCTGGCCGCTGCCGCAGGGCTCGTTCTTCATCTCCGATCCGTTCGGCGCGCGCGGCGGAACCCATCTCGGGGTCGACCTGGCCGCCCCGGACGGCACCCCGATCTATTCGGTCGCCGACGGCACCGTGGTGGCGGCGGGCGCCGCGACCGGCTTCGGCAACTGGATCGTGATCGACTCGGTGGACGTCAACGGCCGGCCGTTCTCCGCGGTGTACGGGCACGAGTGGGACAGCGGGGTCCGGGTGCGCGCCGGGCAGCAGGTGCACGCCGGCGAACTGATCGGCACGGTCGGCTCGGCGGGTGAATCCACCGGCGCCCATTTGCATTTCGAGATCGTGCCGGGTGGCCGGTTCGCCGGCGGGCACCAGATCGATCCGCTGCCGTGGCTGGACGGCGCACCCACGCCGGAGTCGTCGGGCGCCTGGCCGTTCTCGGCGAACCCGTTGTGCGCCCGTGGTTTCGGCACCGCCGGTGGCGCGCTCGCCGCGGGCAAGGTGCCCCCGGAACTGGAGCTGTGGTATCGGCGGGCCGGATCGCTGTGCCCCGAGATCACGCCCTCGATCCTGGCCGCCCAGGGCCGGCAGGAGTCCGGCTTCCGGCGCGGGCTGACCTCCCCGGCCGGTGCGCAGGGTCTGGCCCAGTTCCTGCCCGGCACCGCGATGTCCATCGATCCCGACGACGGCAAGCCGTATCTGCTCGACGTCGAGGGCAACGGCACCGCGAGCCTCTGGGACGACGGCGACGCGATCATCGCGCAGGGCCGGTACATGTGCTCGCTGGCGCACCGCATCGAGCACTGGATCGGTGAGGGCAAGGTGCACGGCGACGTGGTGCCGCTGGCGCTGGCGGCCTACAACGCGGGCGAGGGGGCGGTGCTGGCCTCCGGCGGAATGCCGAACCAGGTGCCCGCGCACCTCTCCGAGACCCAGCCCTACGTGGCGAACATCCTCGCGATGGAGCCGCAGTACCGGGCGCCGGGATCGATGGGCCGGTTCGAGCCGGACGGCCGGTCCGGCGGCCAGGAGATCCTGGCGGCCGCGCAACAGTATCTGGGCACCCCGTACGTCTGGGGCGGCGGCGGCCCGGAGGGACCGACCGGCGGCGGGCTGGACGGGCCGGGCCTCACCTCGGCGGCGGTCTTCGCCGCCTCGGCCGGCACGGTCACGCTGCCGCGGACCGCCGAACAGCAGTGGGAGGCAGGCGGAGAGGTGCCGATGAGCCGTGCGCAGCCGGGCGATCTGGTGTTCTCGCGGTTCGGGAGACGCGGCCCGGCGGAGGTCGGCGTGTACGTCGGTGAGGGCATGATGATCCGGTCCGCGGACCCCTCCGGCGTGAGCGAGGTTCCGGTGCCCGGCGACGCGCGATTGCGGAGGATGCTGTGAGGTGTCGGTCCGGCCGGATAGCCTGGAAGGTGACGGCACAACGCACGATCCTGGGGGTGATGCTGATGGCGAGTGTCACGCTGTCGGCTGCCGCGTGCGGCTCGGGCGAATCCGGATCGCCGGCCGAGCCACCCGCCTCCACCACCCGCCAGTTGGCGGCGGTGCCCGCGCCGGATCCGAGCACGCCGGACGGGGTCGCGGTGGCGGCGTTGCAGCAGGTCTACACCTGGAATCCGGCGACGGAGGCCCCGGGTGCGTCGCTGGCCCGGGCCCGGAAGTGGCTGGGGCCGAGCCTGATCCGCACCCTGGACACCCCGCCGACCGGTGTCGACACCCCGAAACCCTCGCTGCAGTGGGCGGATTGGGGCCGGGAGGGCGCGCACGTCGAGGCCTTCACCTTCGCGTCCGGAGAGAAGGCGCCCGTCGGCGATCCGGACCATCAGCAGTACAAGATCGGAATAGAGCAGACCGTCGTCCATCCCGACGGGCGGCGCGAGCCGTTGCCGCCGGCGACGGTCATCGCCACCGTCGTCCGCACCACGGACGGCTGGCGGCTCGACGGATTCCGCTGAGCGGCAACAGAACACAGTTCGAACCACCACAGGAGGTTCCAGATGGCGAAAAAGCTGCAGGACCCGGCCGTTCCGGGTCCGGATCACCAGCTCATCTTGGTGTACATCGGTTTCGCCACGTTCGGCACCCTGTGGGTGGCCCTGCACCTCGGCAACGCGCTGTCGGTGACCAAGCAGAACATCCCCATCAACCCGATCGCCACCGTGATCCAGTTGGTCAAGGGGCAGATCCATTGGCCGCTGGCGTCCACCGCGATCGTGCTGCTGGTCATCGCGGCCTATGTGGCGTACCGGGTCTGGCGCAAGGAGAAGAAGAAGCGGGCCGGCAAGGGCAAGCTGCCCGTCGACGCCAAGGCCGAGCACATGGGCAGCGGCAGCGCCATCGCGGCGCTCACCGCGGCGGGTGCGCGGGAGAAGGCCACGCAACTCGGCCAGAACCTCGGCGAGGACGACGAACCCGGTGTGCCGATCGGCATCTCGGTGGCCGACGGCACCATGCTCTACGGATCCTACGAGGATCTGCACATCGACATCTGGGGACCGCGGCAGGGTAAGTCGACCTCGCGGGTGATCCCGGCGATCCTGTCGGCGATCGGGCCGGTGCTCGTCACCTCCAACAAGCGCGACGTGGTCGACGCGACCCGGGATGTGCGGGAGGCCAAGGGTTCTCCGGTGTTCGTGTTCGACCCGACCGGTGTCGCGGGGGAGGAGCCCCGGTGGTACTGGGATCCGCTGACCTGGGTCGACCCCCGGCACGAGGGCGCCGAGATGCGCGCCGCCCGGCTCGCGGGCCACTTCGCCGACGCCGACAGCGGCTCCGACGCCGGCGGCGACTCCTTCTTCGATCCCGAGGCCGAGGATCTGCTGGCCGGCCTGTTCCTGGCCGCCGCCGTCTACGGCAAGCCGATCACACAGGTGTGGGAGTGGGTCACCAATCCGCTCGACCCGGAACCGGTCGAGGTGTTGCGTGCCGCGGGTGAGCACTTCACCCTCAGTGCCTCCGGTCTGTCCGCGCAGTACAACGTCGATCCGCGTACCCGCAGTGGCATTTTCGGCACCGCCAAGAAGATGGTGCGCTGCCTGAAGCTGTCCAACGTGCACGACTGGGTGATCCCGGGCACCACCGCGCTGCGCGACGGCGGCACCGTCACCCGGATCCCGTTCGACGAACTGAATTTCATCGAGGACAACGGCACGCTCTACAGCCTGTCGCTGGAGGGCCGCGGTTCGGCGGGCCCGCTGGTCAGCGCGCTGACCGAGGCCATCATCGACGTGGCGATGCGCCGCGCGTCGCGCTCCTACGGCGGCCGGTTGCCGGTCCCGTTGCTGGCGGTGCTGGACGAGGCCGCGAACGTGGTGCGCTGGAAGGATCTGCCGAAGCAGTACAGCCACTTCGGTTCTCGCGGCATCGTGGTGATGACGGTGTTGCAGTCGTGGGCGCAGGGCGTGCGGTGCTGGGGCGCGGCCGGGATGGAGGCGTTGTGGTCGGCGGCCAACATCAAGGTCATCGGCAGCGGTATCGACGACACTCACTTCCTCACCGATCGGTCCGAGGCCATCGGCGACTACGAGGTCATCTCGCAGTCGATGTCGGAGTCGAAGGGCGGCAAGAGTTATTCGCGGTCGCTGAGCTCCTCGCGCACCTTCAACGTGAACGCGCTGGTGACGCTGCCACGCGGCCGGGTCATCGTGTTCACCTCCGGTGCGCCCGCGGTGCTGGTACGCACCGTGCCGTGGTGGGAGGGGGAGTACGCTGACGCCGTACGCCGCTCGATCGAACGCCACAACCCGGCTCGCCCGCACCGGACGGACATGAACGATCTGATCGCCCAGCGTGAACTGATCACGGCGAACACCCCGGAGGAGCCCGCCGCTCCGGCCGAGCCCTACTATGGTCAGCCCCAGCAGCACGGACAGCCCGAGGAGGTCCGGCCCCTGTGACCGAGCCGGAGCAATTGCCCACGTACTACCCGAATGTCGCCGCGTTCGTCGAGGGGTATCTGGTCCAGATCTATCAGCGCCAGGTCACCGACACGACCGATGCGGTCTGGTGCCCGGAGTGGTGGAAACACACCGAGGCGGTCATCCGGATGGAGGCCCTGTGGCGGGCGTGGGAACACTACCGCCGCAATCCGCGTACGGGGCTGAGTATCTGGTTCCTGGACCACGCCGATCGGCACATGGCCAAGCTGTTCGACGCGAACGGGCCGTTCAAGTACTGCGGTGTGCGCAAGGGGCATCAGGAGCTGTTGTCGCCGCTCATCCTGACGCAGCCACCGAAAGGGATGTTCCAGGACATCGAGGGCGCCGGCACGGCATACAAGTCCGCGGTCGAGTTCGTCGAGAACTACCTCAGCCTGCTGTATCAGCGGCAGGTCAGCGACACCACGGACAGTGTGTGGTGCCCGTCGTGGTGGGAGCACACCGAGGCGGTCGCGCGACTCGACGCCACCTGGCGGGCCTGGGAGCGCTACCGCCAGGTGGCGGAGACCGGTTTGAGCGAATGGTTCAACGAGCACGCCGATCCGCACATGGCCGTCCTCCTGGATCCGCGTGGGCCGTTCCGGTATTGCAGTGTGCGGCAAGGGCACAAGTCGCTGCTGGGGCCGCTGCCGACCACTATCGCGCAACCGGAGATGTTCGCGGATCTGGACGATCGGGACAAGTACGTCGTCGACCGGGACGCCTCACAGCGGCGGGGCGGTCCGGACCGGACAGTCGCGGGCGGCTCGGACTGAACAGCCGCGGCCGGCTCGGATCGAATAGCCCTGGGCGGCTCGGGCCAACAGCCGCGAGTGACTCGGACCGGGTGGCCGTGGGCGGCTCGGTGCGGGTGGCGCCGAGTGGGTTTCCGCCGCGAAACCCACTCCGGGACACCGTTTCTCAGCGGCTGCGCTCGAGCCCGCGCTGACGGGCCAGTTCCTGTTCGCGCAGGCGCTTGGCCAGTCGCTCGTTGTCGTCGGGCACGGAACGCACGGCCTCGGAGGCGGGCTGGGCCTGACCGACCTCCATCAGCATCCGGATCTGGCGGAGTTCCGGTGCGACACCGATCTTGGTGAGGTGGGCGGCGAGAGCCGTACGGCGCTCCGCAGAGTCGTACCGGACGGCCGGTGCGGCGGCTGCTGCCGCCTGTGCCTCACCGCGGGCCGCGCTGGCCTCGGCGGCGAACCGGTCCCGTTCCAGCGACACGCCCGGCCGCTCGAGCGGCGGACGGTCCAGCATCCGGGTGAGCTCCACGTTGCGCGGATCCTTGGCCTTGGACTCGCGCGCCTCGCGCAGGGCGAGTTCCTTGGCGTCCTTGATGCGCTGCTCGGTGACCTTGACGCGGGCCTCGGCTTCCTTCTGGCCCCGCTCGCGGGTACGCAGCGCGACCAAGGTCGCGAGCTGCAACATTTGCTTCATCAACGCCGCGGTTTCGCGGCCGATGTCGTCGAGTTCCTCGGCCATTGCCTGCTCCCCGAGTCGCAGTGAACGCTATGAATGATCGTGCCGGTCGCCGAGCGACGTTGTACCTCGTTCTACGAGGTTACAGCGGGAACGGAGGCGATCCTTACTCGAACCGTGCAACGAATACATATAACTCACATTTCCGGCGTCCCGGGCGGAGCGCCGGATCTTCTCCGGAAACAGGATGCCGCAACCGGACGTCCTGTGCCAGTGCCACCGGGCATGTCGGGCGAACACGGCGGGAAGCCGCGACCGGCCCGGTGCGATGCACCGGGCCGGTCGCGTGAAAGATGTACCGGGTCAGCCGATTCGGGCCGATTCGAAGGTGACCGGCAGGTTCGGTTTGCCGCCGCCGGCGGTGGTTGCCATCGATTCGTCGTCGCCGCCCGCGGCGATCTTGTCGAGGGTGGCCAGGCCGGGCTCGTCGACGGTGCCGAAAATCGTGTACTGCGGCGGGAGTTGGGAATCGCCGAACATCAGGAAGAACTGGCTGCCGTTGGTGTCGGGTCCCGCGTTGGCCATCGCGACGACGCCGCGCTGATAGCTGACCGGATTCTGCAGCGCCGGATCACCTTGGGCGAACTGGTCGGTCGGGTACTCGTTGGCGAACTGGTAACCGGGACCGCCCTTTCCGGTGCCCGAGGGATCGCCGCACTGCAACATCTTCAGGCCCTGCGTGCTCAGCCGGTGGCAGGGCGCGCCGTTGTAGAAGCCCTGCTGCACGAGGCTCGCGAAGCTGTTCGCCGTGCAGGGCGACGCGGCGGCGTTCAGGGTGATGCCGATGGGGCCCTGGCTGGTGTCGATGCTCACCTTGGGCGAGTCCTGGGTGGACACCTCGGTCTTCTCCGGCTTGGTGGCCGGCTTGGCGGCCGGGCCGGCGTCGGTGTAGGTGCAGGCGACCGTCGCGGCCTTCGGCTTCGGTGCCGCCGGGGGCGCGACCTGTGGCGTGCTCGACAGCGACGCGTCGGGCGCCGCGGTGGTCTTGTCGCTGTCGCCCTTGGTCAGAAAATAGATCCCGACACCTGCCGCGATCACGACCACGACGCCGACGACCGATCCGGCGATGGTGAGCTGTTTGCGCTTGCGGGCCCGTTCGGCCTGCCGCTCCAATCGCCGTTCCAGCTTCCGTTTCGCTGCCGCCCGTCGTTGCTCGTTGCTCGGCACTACCAGATCCCTTTCTGTGTCGTGGCGCCGCCCTCCGTCGTGGCACCACTTGCGGCATCGCGGTCGCGAGCTCCGGCGTAAGAGTCTGCCATCACTTCCTGAGGAGAGCCCGAGACGGCGCGCTCACAACCGGTTGGACTCGAGGTACGGCGGTAGGGGAGACTGGACGATCGTGACCAAGACCAGCAGCTTCACCGCCCCGAAGGGTGTCCCGGACTATCTGCCGCCCGCCTCCGCCGAGTTCGTCGCCGTGCGCGACGGGCTGGTGCGCACCGCGCGACTGGCCGGATACGGACATGTGGAGCTGCCGATCTTCGAGGACACGGCGCTGTTCGCCCGCGGCGTCGGCGAGTCCACCGATGTGGTCAGCAAGGAGATGTACACGTTCGCCGATCGCGGTGAACGCAGCGTCACATTGCGGCCGGAGGGCACGGCCGGCGTCATGCGCGCGGTCATCGAGCACGGCCTCGATCGCGGCCAGCTGCCGGTGAAGCTCTGCTACGCGGGCCCGTTCTTCCGCTACGAGCGGCCGCAGGCGGGCCGCTACCGGCAGTTGCAGCAGGTGGGCGTCGAGGCCATCGGGGTCGACGATCCGGCGCTGGACGCCGAGGTCATCGCCGTGGCCGATGCCGGGTTCCGGTCGCTGGGCCTGGCCGGGTTCCGGCTCGAGGTCACCTCCCTGGGCGACGACACCTGCCGGCCGCAGTATCGGGAACTGTTGCAGGAGTTCCTGTTCCGCCTGCCGCTGGACGAGGAGACCCGGCGCCGCGCCGAGATCAACCCGCTGCGGGTACTCGACGACAAGCGGCCCGAGGTCAAGGAGATGACCGCGGACGCGCCGCTGATGATCGACCACCTGTCCGAGTCGGCGAAGACGCACTTCGAGCAGGTGCTCGGATATCTGGACGCGCTGGGTGTGCCGTACGTGGTCAACCCGCGGATGGTCCGCGGGCTGGACTACTACACCAAGACCACGTTCGAATTCGTGCACGACGGCCTGGGGGCGCAGTCCGGGATCGGCGGCGGCGGGCGCTACGACGGGCTGATGGCCGAGCTCGGCGGGCAGCCGCTGTCCGGGATCGGCTTCGGGCTCGGCGTCGACCGCACGATCCTGGCCCTCGCCGCGGAGGGCAAGGCCGCGGCCGGTCCGGCCCGGGTGGACGTCTTCGGCGTCCCGCTCGGCGACGCGGCGAAACAGCGCCTGGTGGTGCTGGCCGCGCAGTTGCGCTCGGCGGGTGTCCGGGTCGACCTCGCCTACGGCGGCCGTGGCGTGAAGGGCGCGATGAAGGCCGCCGACCGTTCGGGCGCCACGTACGCGCTGGTCCTCGGCGACCGCGACCTCACCGAGGGTGAGATCGGCCTGAAGGATCTGGCCACCGGCGAGCAACGGCAGATCCCGATCGACGAGGCCGTGACCACGGTCTCGGCCGCGCTCGCGGCGGATCGGTAGTACGGTCACTGGGCCACCAACTGTCGTGTCGCACTGCGCAATTCGAGTGCGGCCCGGCGGTTGCCCGGCTGTCGACCCGGAACGGACGAGTGGGACGCGTGACCGACGAACCGAAACCCGAACCGCCGCAACCGATCGGCCTGGATCTCATCGCGCCCGAGATGTACACGCCGATGCTGCGGCGATTGTCGCTGGCCGCGATCGGGATCGGCATCGTGATGGGCCTGTTGCTGGCGCTCGCGGTGCCGTGGCCGATCGCGGTCGTCGCCGGTGTGGTGCTCGGCGCACCCACCGCCCTGTACGCGCTGGCGGTGCAGCGGCGCCGAATCTGGCTGGCGGGCACCGTCATCCGGGCCCGTACGATCTTCGGCAGCCGGCGGCTGGACGTCGCCGAGGCCACCGGGGTCGAGATCCTGATCTTCCCCGGCCGGTTGTCGCGGATCGTGTTGCGCGTCACCGCGGGCGGTGCCCGGCAGGTGGTGCCGCTGGCGATGTACACCGATGCCGGCAGCGGCCGCGAACTGCATATCCTCGGCCTGCGCCGGCTGGCGGACGCGCTGGCCGCTAGTCCGCTGGCCGCCGCGCTGGCGGTGTCGGACGTGCTGGTCGGCCAGTTGCGGGCCGAGGCCCGCGACGCGGTGCTCGAGGAACGCCCGCTGTACCGGGCGGTGCGGTCGGTCCGCTCCCGCGACAGCGTGCAGCCGGTGGTGCTCAGCGATCGCGACATCGCCGCGCTGGGCTGACCCGGGGCGGTCCCGGATAACGCTTCGGTAACGCGAAAACCGGTACGGGTCAACAGTTTTCGTCGAATTTCGCCCGATTTGCGGCATTGTCGCGCGGGCCGGGTGTCGTCTTCCTCACTGGCCGGCGTCCACGGCGGTGAACAGGATTAGGGTGAGGTCGACAGGCCCTCGGGACGAGCCCGGGCCGCCGCGGCGCGACCGTGGTCCGGCCGGCGCGAGCCCGCAACGTACTCGGATCGCTAGGAGTTTTCGTGAGTGTTGTCGCCCGGACTCCCGTCACCGTCACCGTGACCGGTGGTGCCGGCCAGATCGCCTACGGGCTGCTCTTCCGGATCGCCGCCGGAGACATGCTCGGACCCGACACCCCGGTTCGATTGCGGCTATTGGAGATTCCGGCCGCGGTCCAGGCGCTGGAGGGTGTGGCGATGGAACTGGAGGACTGCGCCTTCCCGCTGCTGGAGTCGGTCGACATCAGCGACGATCCGTGGGACGGCTTCTCCGGCGCGAACGTCGCGGTGCTGGTGGGCGCCCGCCCCCGCACCGCCCGGATGGAGCGCGCCGACCTGCTGGCCGCCAACGGCCCGATCTTCACCGATCAGGGCGCCGCGATCAGCGCCAGCGCCGCCGACGACGTGCGGGTCCTGGTCGTCGGCAACCCGGCCAACACGAACGCCTTCATCGCGATGAGCAACGCGCCCGAGGTGCCGGCGGAACGCTTCACCGCGCTGACCCGCCTCGACCACAACCGCGCCATCGCACAGCTGGCCCGCCGCACCGGCGCCGCGGCCGCGGACATCGCGCGAATCACGGTGTGGGGCAACCACTCCGCCACCCAGTATCCCGATCTGGGACACGCCACCGTCGCGGGCCGTCCGGCCGCCGGGGCGGTCGGCGATCCGGCCTGGGTGCGTGACGAGTTCATCCCCACCGTCCAGCGCCGCGGTACCGCGATCATCGAGGCGCGCGGCGCGTCGTCGGCGGCGAGCGCCGCGGCGGCCGCGATCGATCACATCCGCGACTGGACCCTGGGCACCGCTCCCGGCGACTGGGTGTCGATGGCCGTGCCGTCCGACGGCTCCTACGGCGTGCCGGAGGGCCTGATCAGCTCGTTCCCGGTCACCTGCGCGGCGGGGGAGTACACCATCGTGCCCGGCCTGGAGATCGACGAATTCTCCCGCGAGCGCATCGACGCCAGCGTCGCGGAACTGGAATCCGAGCGCGAGGCGGTCATCGGCCTGGGCTTCGCCAAGCATCCCTGAGGGGCGGCCCGAGCGGACCGGGACACGGCCTCCGGCGGCAGCCGGGGTGCCAGGGATGGCCGGGATGGCCCGGGGTGCCAGGGATGGCCGGGATGGCCCGGGGTGCCGGGGATGGCCGGGTGCCAAGTTGGCCGGGTGCCGGAGTGCCGGGGGTGGCCTGGGTGCCCGGGTGCCAAGGTGGGCCGGAGTGTCAGGTGGCCAAGGGGCCGGGGGTACCCGGGTGCTCGGGTGCCAAGGTGGCCGGGGTGCCGGGGTGCCAAGGTGGTCGGGGTGCCGGGGTGCCAAGGTGGCCGGGGTGGCCGGGGTGCCGACGTGGCCGGGGTGCCGGGATGCCGACGTGGCCGGGGTGCCGGGATGCCGACGTGGCCGGGGTGCCGGGATGCCGACGTGGCCGGGGTGCCGGGATGCCGACGTGGCCGGGGTGCCGGGGTGGCCGGGGTGCCGGGATGCCAAGGTGGCCGGGGTGCCGGGATGCCAAGGTGGCCGGGGTGCCCGGGTGCCAAGGTGGCCGGGGTGTCGGCGTGCCGGGATGCCAAGTGGCCGGGGTGCCAACGTGGCCGGGGTGCCAACGTGGCCGGGGTGCCCGGGTGCCGGGGTGCCAACATGGCCGGAGTGTCAGGTGGCCAAGGGGCGGGGTACCGGTTCCGCCCGATCATCGCGCCGTTCGTCCGATCATCGACAGCGTGGTCGGCCGAACGGCGCGGCTCTCCCGTGCGGCGAGCAACCGTCAGCACTTCGCGATGACGGAATTCCCGTAGCGTTCGAGGTGCGCGATCTTCTTGGCCAGCGGCTCGGTGTCCTCGCCCGCTACGTACGGGTAGCGGAAGCCGACGATCACGTCGGTGACGCCCTTGTCCTCCAGCCGCTTGATGCCGTCGGTGGTGTAGGCGTCCACGGAGGCGACGTGGATCTCGAACGGGAGGGTGCTCTCCCGCTCGGGCAGCAGTTCCGTGAGCCGGGCGAGCATCCGATCGAGGTCGGCGGGATCGCCGCCGGCGTGCATCCAGCCGTCGCCGAGCCGGGCCGCGCGCCGCAGCGCCGCCTCGCTGTGCCCGCCGATCAGGATCGGCACCGGCTGCGTGGGCGCCGGCGTGATCTTGATCTTCGGGAAGTCGTAGAACTCGCCGTGGTACTCGAAATACTCGCCGCCGCACAGCCCGCGCACCACCTCGATGCACTCGTCCATCCGCTTGCCGCGCTTGGCGAACGGCACGCCCATGATGTCGAAATCCTCCGGCCACGGGCTGATCCCCACCCCGAGCCCGAACCGGTTGCCGCTCAGATACGCCAGCGACGCGGTCTGCTTCGCCACCAGCACCGGCGGCCGGATCGGCAGCTTGATCACGAACGGCGTGAACCGCAACCGGGTCGTCGCGGCGGCCAGCGCCGCGGACAGCACGAACGCCTCGATGAACGGCTTGCCGTCGAGGAACTCCCGCGACCCGTCCGGCGTGTACGGATACGTGGAATCCGACTCGGCCGGATAGGCGATGCTGTCGGCGATCGACATGCTGTGGAACCCGGCCGCCTCGGCGGCCTGCGCCAGCGGAATGTAGTGCGCGGGATCAGTCATCGCCTCTGCGTAGGTGAAGCGCATCGGTGCAGTCCTCTCGAAATCGCGAAAAACTAGAACAGATTCTAGTTCTCTCCGCGATGCTAGCGGCCACCCCACCACCCCGGCACAGTTTCCCCCGACCGAGACACGTGGATCTGCCGCGGGTCCGCGCGGAACGGGGTTCTGAGGGAGGATGTCGGGCAGCGCTCGAGGACGACGCCATCGGCCTCGGTACGACATCTGCAACGGCCGCGGCGACCGCGTCCGGGCGAAGTCGAGATCGCGACGAACCTGAAGGGCGGTGGCTCGTCCGAGGAGGCCGCGGGCCGACCGCGGCTGCCGACCGGAAACCGGCTGCCGACCGGAAACTGGAAACCGGCGGACGATACCCCCCGGCCGACTCGGCGAGCGATTCGGCTCGTGGTCAGAGCCGGTCGTTCTCGTATTCGTAGATGATCTCGTCCTGGTGGGTCTGGCCGATCACCTCGGGGGTGGTCTCGCCGAGGGAGCCGGTGAGGTCGCTGTTGCCGGTGGCGCTGTGATACGGCTGCACCGTGCGGGACTTCTGGTCCTCGTTGTCGCGCTGGGCGGCCGCGCCGGGCGCGCCGAGGAAACCGCCGCCGCCCGCGCCCTGGCCCGGTGCCCCGGGCATGCCCGGACCGAACGGGACGGCGGAGACACCGGCGGCGGGACGCAGGCCGGGGACCGAGCCGCCGGGGCCGCCGGGGTGAGCGCCGCCTCCGCCGCCGCCCACGCCGCCGGAATATCCGCCGCCGCCGTAGGATCCGAGGCCGCCGTAAGAGCCGGGGTGAGCTCCGTTGTAGCCGCCGTAGCCCGCGGCGACGGTGGCGTCTCCGGTGCCGAGGCGGGAACCGAGCGAGTCGCTGCCGAGGCCGACCGTGCGGGCGTTGTCGCCGGAGAGGATCTGCTGCGCCTCGTCCAGCATCGGCTGGCCGATGTTCTGGGCGGCCGCCTGGGCCGCATCGTTGAGAGTGGCGGCGTCGGCGCCGGTCAGCTGTTGCACGACGCCCGCCAATTGGGCTGTGTAGCCGGACAATTCGGCGCGGGTGGCATTGACGATCGATACCGCTTGGCCGAGCGACTCGGTGGCGGTGGTGATGAGCGTGGCCTGCCCCGGCGGGGTGAACACGACGGGCGCGAGCGCGGTGGCCTCGGCCGCGAAGGCCTGGGCGATCGCGGTCAGCTGGACGTTGCCGCGCTGGATCACGCCGGCGGCCTGTTCGGTCAGCTGCGAGATGTCCAGGCCGCGCTGGCTCGTGTCCTGCCCCTGCGCCTGGGCCCGCTGACCGGCCTCCTGGGCGCTGCGTGCGGACTTGCCCTGCCACACCTGGTCGACGGTCTTGAACGCGCCCGCGCCGACCTGCATCGCGGCCTGGATGACCTGGGAGCCCTGGCCGATGATCGAGGCCGGGTTGACCGCGCCGAGGACGCCGGTCCCGAAGCCGCTCAGCAGATCGAGGAACGGTTTGAGCAGGGCGTCGGCGCCGGGCACGGCGGGCAGCGCCAGCCCGTGCAGCAGGGCGCCGACCGGATCCGGCGGGAGCGCCGGAGCGACCGCCGGGGTCGCGGCGGCCGCCGAGGCGCCGCCGGCCGCGCTGTGTGAGGCGGCGACCGCAGGAGCCGCAGACGAGGTCGCGCCGACGGCGGAGGTGGTCGCCGCGTGTGCCGCATCGAGGCCGGCGGGGGTGGTGTTGTACGCCGCCGTGCCGACGGAGGCCGGGATGGTGCCGAACTGTTGCGCCGCGCCGATCGTCGCCGAGGTGATGTCGAACGGCTGGGCAGAGCCGCCCGGGACGGATCCGAACGACGGCGCAGCCGCACCGGGAGCGGCGGGCATACCGAACGGCTGGGCCGAACCGAGGGCCGCGGCGGCCGCATGCGCCGCGCCGGGGGGGTGTGGCACGGTTCGGCGTTGTTCGGTCGAATGTGTCGCTCCCGCAAGTGGATTCAGTGCGGGGAATATCGTGTCGTGGGCATCGGCGAGTAACTCCGGTGTGTCGCCGCGCGCGATGTGCGGGTCGCCGGGTCCGACGGTGTCCGTCGGCGTGGGCCCGCCGAGGCCGGTCGGGTGCGTGGCGCCGAGCAGGGGATCGTCGAATTCGTCGATGTCGGCCGGTGTGGATCCGCCGGGACCGGCGGGGTGCGTGCCGAGGAGCGCCGAGGTATCGGCCTCCTCGAACTCCTTGTGCGCCACCGCGAATGCGGGTGGATCAGGCGGGAGCATGTCGTCGGGCCACTGCGGCAGTTCCAGCTCGAGCATCGGGCCGAGGGTGCCGCCCGCGGTGATCAGTTGCTGAACCGGGAGGGGCTCGGCCTGCGCGCCGATCACACCGGTGTCGTATCCGGAATCCATTGCTCAGCCCCCGATCTGCTCGCCGATGGCGCCGAGTGCGCCGGCCAGCGAGCCGTCCGCGTCGTCGAAGGTCGCCGCGGTGCCGAATGCCGCCTTGCCGATGTGGTCGACCTTGGCGGACAGATCGTTGACATCGTGCGCGTGCAGGACCTGCGCGGCGGCGAACATCGCGAGATAGTCGGCGCCGATGAGGCCGAAGACCGGAGTCATGGCGACGATGTGCTGGGTGGCGTCGTAATTCGCGGTGCCCGCGATGTCCGCGGCGACACCCTGGTTGGTGGCGGCGAATTCGCGCACCGCCGTGGTTTCCACCGAGAGATCGGCCATCGGTGTTCCCCCATCTGTGCTCGGTCCTGACATTGTCCGCCCGGCTGCCGGGATTCGCGAACGATAACCTCGAGCAACCCGGACCGGGCAGTGTTGCTCCGGGGCACTCGGGTGTGGCTGGGCCTCAATATAACCGACGGGCCCGACAGGTTTCGACCCTTCGAATCGCCCACCTGAGAACAAAATTAGAACTTGTTGCAAATTAGAACAAGTTCTATATTCTCGTTTGCATGAAGGTCGCAGTCACCGGCGCAGCCGGGTTCCTGGGTACGAACCTGCTCCACCGATTGGTGGAGCGTGGTCACGAGGTGACCGCTATCGACCGGGTCCGTCCCACCGGCGCCGTGGACCCCAACATCGACTGGATCTCCGCTGACGTACTGGATCCGGTGTCGATGCGCGCGGCGCTCGCGGGTGCGGAGGTGGTCTATCACCTGGTCGCGGTGATCACTCTCGCCCATCGGCACGATCTGGCCTGGCGGGTGAACACCGAGGGGGTGCGGGTGGTCGCGGAGGCCGCGCGCGAGGTCGGCGTGCGCCGCTTCGTGCACACCAGCTCGATCCACTCGTTCGACCAGTACAGCTGCGGCGGCCGGATCGATGAGAGCTCGGCGCGGTCGACAGCCGCGAATCTGCCGGTCTACGACCGCTCGAAGTGGCAGGGCGAGGTCGAACTGCGCACCGTGATCGACGCCGGACTCGACGCGGTGATCTGCAATCCGACCGGCGTGTACGGGCCGATCGACCACACCGGCTCGCGGATCAACACCACCCTGCGCGACGCGGCCCGCGGGCTCATCCCGGTGATGATCGGCGGCGGATTCGACCTGGTCGATGTGCGGGATGTCGCCGACGGCCTGCTGCTGGCCGCCGAACACGGCCGCACCGGCGAGAACTACCTGCTCACCGGCGAGATGGTCTCGATGCTGGAGCTGACCAGGCTGGCGGCCGCCGGCAACGGCAAGCGCGGCCCGGCGTTCGCGATTCCGGCGAAGGTGATCTCGGCCGCGATCCCGGTGCTGGAGCCGATCGGCAAGCTGTTCGGCAGCGATCGGGTGTCGCGCGCGGCGATGGGCGCGCTGCTGGCCGCGCCCGTGGTCGACGGCGCCAAGGCCCGCGCCGAACTGGGCTACCGGCCCCGGCCGACCGCCGACACCGTGCGCGATCTGATCGCCTTCTACAACGGGGATCTCGCCGACCGCGCGGGTGCGAGTGCTTGACAGGGCTTAGAACACCTGTTCGAATGGTCGGATGCGGTGGCAGCGGCAGAGCCTGAACGCCGACGACGGCGCTCTACCCGGCCTGGAGCGGGCCGGGTTCGTGCGCACCGTGCGCACACCGGAATTCGAGGGCGTCACCTTCCACGAGGTGTTGTGCAAGAGCGCGCTGAACAAGGTGCCGGCGAGTTCCGGCGTGCCGTTCGACTGGACCGTCAACACCATGCGCGGCTGTTCGCACGCCTGCACATACTGTTTCGCCCGCAGTACCCACGAATATCTGGATCTCGACGCCGGTCGCGATTTCGATTCCCAGATCGTGGTGAAGACCAATGTCGGCGCGGTGCTGCGGCGCGAACTGGCCCGGCGGTCCTGGCGCCGGGAACCGGTCGCGCTGGGCACGAACACCGATCCGTATCAGCGGGCCGAGGGCCGTTATCGGCTGATGCCCGGAATCATCCGGGCGCTGGCCGATTCCGGCACGCCGTTCTCCATCCTGACCAAGGGCACGCTGTTGCGCCGCGATCTGCCGTTGTTGCGGGCGGCCGCCGCCGCGGTGCCGGTGCGGCTCGCGGTCTCGATCGCGATCCTCGACCTCGACCTGCACCGCGGCCTAGAGGCGGGTACGCCGAGCCCCCGGGCCCGGCTGGAGCTGGTGCGGGCCCTGGCCGACGCCGGATTCGCCGTGAATGTGATGGCGGCCCCGATCGTTCCGTATCTCACCGACGGCACCGCGCACCTGGAGGAATTGTTCGGGTCCATCGCGGCGGCCGGCGCGGCGAGTGCCGTCGCGATCCCGATGCACCTGCGCGGCAGTACACGCGGCTGGTTCCTGGAGTGGCTCACCGCCGCGCACCCGGCGCTGCTGCGGCGTTATCGGCAGTTGTACGGTCGTGGGGCGTATGTCACACCGGAGTATTCCGGGTGGCTGCGGGATCGCATCGACCCGCTGCTGGACCGGTACGCGCTACGGTCCACGCGTCCAACGGAATCCGATGCACGCCCGGTACCGGTCGCGCAAGGCGAATCGCAATTGTCGTTATTCACAGTCTGAATCGCGTCGTAGCGTGGCAACTCGGGTGTGTCCCGGTGCGAGCGGAGTAACTTGGCGTGTGGTATCGCAGACCAGGCGAGTGGCCGACTCAGAGGAAGTGATGCGGGCGCATGGGCAGTATCGAGAAGCTGGAGAAGGTCGTCATCCGGTTCGCCGGCGATTCCGGTGACGGTATGCAGCTGACCGGTGACCGGTTCACCCACGAGGCGGCCGCATTCGGCAACGACCTCGCCACGCAGCCCAACTTCCCGGCCGAGATCCGCGCGCCACAGGGCACACTGCCGGGCGTGTCGTCCTTCCAGATCCAGATCGCGGACTACGACATCCTCACCGCGGGCGACCAGCCGGATGTGCTGGTCGCGATGAATCCCGCTGCGCTGAAGGCCAATATGGCCGATCTGGCCCGCGGCGCGACGATCATCGTCAACACCGACGAGTTCACCAAGCGCACCCTCGCCAAGGTCGGTTACGGCGCCGATCCGCTGGCCGACGGCACATTGGCGGATTTCGTGGTGCACCAGGTGCCGATGACCTCGCTGACGCTGGGCGCGACCGAGTCGACCGGGGTCGGCAAGAAGGACGGCCAGCGCGCCAAGAACATGTTCGCACTCGGGCTGCTGTCCTGGATGTACGGGCGGCCGATCGGCGGCACCGAGCAGTTCATGCGCGAGAAGTTCGCGGCCACACCGGCCATCGCGGAGGCGAACATCCTGGCCTTCCGGGCCGGCTGGAACTACGGCGAGACCACCGAGGCGTTCGCCACCACCTACGAGATCGCGCCCGCCGCGCTGCCGCCCGGCACCTACCGGCAGATCACCGGCAATACCGCGCTGGCCTACGGCCTGGTCGCCGCGGGGCAGCTGTCCGGTCTGCCGGTGTTCCTGGGCACGTACCCGATCACCCCGGCCTCCGACATCCTGCACGAGCTGAGCAAGCACAAGAACTTCGGCGTCACGACCTTCCAGGCGGAGGACGAGATCGCCGGAATCGGTGCGGCGCTGGGTGCCTCGCTCGGCGGGTCGCTCGGGGTCACCAGCACCTCCGGCCCCGGCCTGGCGCTCAAGAGCGAGACCATCGGCCTGGCGGTGATGACCGAACTGCCGCTGATCGTCGTGGATGTGCAGCGCGGCGGCCCGTCCACCGGCCTGCCGACCAAGACCGAGCAGGCCGATCTGCTGCAGGCGCTCTACGGCCGCAACGGTGAGTCGCCGGTCGCCGTGGTGGCGCCACGCTCGCCGGCGGACTGTTTCGCGGCGGCGGTCGAGGCGGCCCGGATCGCGCTGACCTACCGCACTCCGGTGCTGCTGCTGTCCGACGGCGCGATCGCGAACGGTTCGGAGCCGTGGGCGATTCCGGTCGTCGGCGACCTGCCGCGCATCGACCCGGCCTTCGAGGGCGAACCGGGGGAGGCCGTCGACTTCCAGCCCTACGCCCGCGATCCCGAGACGCTGGCCCGCCCGCTGGCGGTACCCGGCACCAAGGGGCTCGCGCACCGCATCGGCGGGCTGGAGAAGGCCGACGGCAGCGGCAACATCTCCTACGATCCGGCCAATCACGAACTCATGGTCCGGTTGCGGCAGGCCAAGATCGACGGGATCACCGTGCCCGACCTCGAGGTCGACGATCCCTCCGGCGCGGCCGAACTGCTGATCATCGGCTGGGGCAGCTCCTACGGGCCGATCGGTGAGGCCTGCCGGCGGGCCCGCCGCCGGGGCGTGCCGGTCGCGCAGGCGCATCTGCGGCATCTGAATCCGTTGCCCGCCAACACCGGTGATGTGTTGCGGCGGTATCGCGTGGTCGTCGCGCCGGAGATGAACAACGGCCAGCTGTCCATGCTGCTGCGGGCCCGCTACCTGGTCGACGTCCGGCCCTGGACGAAGGTCGCGGGCACCGCCTTCTCGGCCCAGGAACTCGTCGGCGTCATCGATGCCGCGCTCGACGGCACCATCGCGGAACTGGAACAGGACAAGGCGTTCGCCGCGCGGGCCCGGGCAACCTATCGCACCACCGTGTCACAGACAGGGGGAAACTGATGACCATCATCGAAACCTCGCTGGTCGGAACCGATCTCGGCCTCACCGGGCTGTCCGGGGTACCCGCCGCCGAGGGTCCGCAGAAGGTCAAGGAGTACACCTCCGATCAGGAGGTGCGGTGGTGCCCGGGCTGCGGCGATTACGTCATCCTCGCCACCGTGCGGAGTTTCCTCGCGGACCTCGGTCTGCGCCGCGAGAATCTGATGTTCGTCTCGGGCATCGGCTGCTCCAGCCGCTTCCCGTACTACCTCGACGCGTACGGCGTCCACTCCATCCACGGCCGCGCCCCGGCCATCGCGACCGGTCTCGCCGTCACCCGGCCCGACCTGTCGGTCTGGGTGGTCACCGGTGACGGCGACGCGCTGTCCATCGGCGGCAACCACCTGATCCACGCCCTGCGCCGCAACGTGAACATGACGATCCTGTTGTTCAACAACCGGATCTACGGACTCACCAAGGGGCAGTACTCGCCGACGTCGGAACCCGGCAAGATCACCAAGTCGACCCCGATGGGCTCGGTCGACCATCCGTTCAACACGCTCTCGGTGGCGCTGGGCGCCGAGGCCACCTTCGCGGCCCGCGCCCTGGATTCCGACCGCGCCGGACTCACGGAGGTACTCCAGGCCGCCGCGACCCACCGGGGCACCGCCTTTGTGGAAATTTTGCAGGACTGCCCGATCTACAACGACGGCTCGTTCGACGTGCTGCGCCGCGAGAACGCGGAATCGCATCTGATCCGCCTGAGCCACGGCCGGCCGATCCGATTCGGCGCCGACGGTGAATTCGCGGTGGTGCGCAACGGGTTCGGGGTCGAGGTGGTGCGCGCCGACTCCGTCGCCGAGGCCGACATCGTGGTGCACGACGCCTACACCGACGATCCGGAATACGCCTACGCGCTGTCCCGGCTGTCGGATCAGGAGCTGACGCACGTGCCGGTCGGCATCTTCCGCAGCGCCTCGCGACCCACCTACGACGACGGGGTGCGGGCGCAGTCGGAAATCGCCCGGGAGCGCAAGCCGGTCGGTCCGAACTCCCTGCAGAACCTGTTGTCCGGCAAGGAGACCTGGACCGTCGCCTGAACGAGGCCGCCGCAGCGCGCGGCCGAACTGTCCGGTTTCGCACCGGGCCGGCAGTTCGGCGACGTACCGCGTCGGCGTGCTCAGTTGCGCACGGACGGCGGATTGTTCAGGTCGGCCGCGGAGAAGGTGTCGCAGGCGCGGACCTGACCGGACTGGTATCCGGCCAGGAACCAGGCCCGGCGCTGATTGGCAGCGCCGTGCGTCCAGGACTCCGGATTGACCCGGCCGGTGGCCGCCTTCTGGATACGGTCGTCGCCGACGGCCGAGGCGGCCGACAGCGCGTCCTGAATGTCCTTGTCCGTCAACGGCTTCAGGAACGGCTGGTTGCTGCCCGGGGCGGGCAGCTTGTCGGCGTAGGAGGCCCACAGGCCCGCATAGCAGTCCGCCTGCAGTTCGGTGCGGACCGAACCCGATTGCGGCCCACGCGGATCGCGCTGCGATCGGCCGGAGTCGCCCAGCAGGTTCTGGATGTGGTGGCCGACCTCGTGGGCCACCACATACTCCTGCGCCAGCGGGCCGCCGCTGGCGCCGAACTTGGTGACGAGTTCCTGGAAGAAGCTGGTGTCGAAGTAGGCGGTGCGGTCGGCCGGGCAGTAGAACGGCCCGACCGCGCTCGACGCGTTACCGCATCCGGTGCCGACCGAGCCGCTGAACAGCGTGACGGCCGGCTTCACGTAGTTGCGGCCGGTCTGCTTCGGGAGTTCGGTGGCCCAGACCGCGTCCAGGCTCTGCGCGGTGAGCGCCACCCGGCAGTCGACGTACTTGTTGGCGTCCGCGCCCGTCTTGCAGTGCGATGGCAGGTTGCTCATCGCGGCGGGCGGCTTGTTCTGCGCGCCGGTGAACTGACCCAGCAGCGAGCCGGGGTCGCCACCGAACAACAGCGCCAGGACCAGCAGGATCAGGCCACCGGCGCCACCGCCGAGCGCGATCATGCCGCCGGTGCCCGGACCGCCGCTCCCGACCCGATCCGGATCGATCTGCATTCCCTCGTTGAAGGTCATCGCTACCCTCTCGCCACGGCCGGCGGTCGCCCATCAGGTACCGGCGGGACCGCTGCCTCCGGCCTCGCCCTCTACAGCTTGGCACGGCGAGACGGATATCGGTTTCCATCCCCCGGACGTGTCTCTCTACGATGAAGGCGCGCCGGCCGCCGTCCGCCGGCGCGACCGAGCCGTCGAAAGGAATCCCGTGCTGCGCACCCACTTGGCCGGCTCGCTTCGCAGCGAGCACGCCGGTTCGACCGTCACCCTCACCGGTTGGGTGGCCCGGCGGCGAGACCACGGTGGCGTGATCTTCATCGATCTGCGCGATGCGTCGGGGGTCTCGCAGGCGGTGTTCCGGGAGGGCGCCCCCGCCGAGCAGGCGCACCGGCTGCGGGTCGAGTACTGCGTGAAGGTCACCGGCGTGGTCGAGGCCCGGCCGGAGGGCAGCGAGAATCCGAACCTGCCGACCGGTGCGATCGAGGTGAACGTCACCGCGCTGGAGGTGCTCAACGAGAGCGCCCCGCTGCCGTTCCAGCTCGACGAGCAGCCCGGCGAGGAGGCCCGCCTCAAGTATCGCTACCTGGACCTGCGCCGGGAGGGCCCGGCGCACGCGATCCGGCTGCGGTCGAAGGTCAACGCCGCCGCTCGCGAGGTGCTGGCCCGGCACGCGTTCGTCGAGGTCGAGACCCCGACCATGACCAGGTCCACGCCCGAGGGCGCCCGCGACTTCCTGGTGCCCGCCCGTCTGCAGCCGGGCAACTTCTACGCGCTGCCGCAGTCGCCGCAGCTGTTCAAGCAGTTGCTGATGGTCGGCGGCGTCGAGCGGTACTACCAGATCGCCCGCTGCTACCGCGACGAGGACTTCCGCGCCGACCGGCAGCCGGAGTTCACCCAGCTCGACATCGAGATGAGCTTCGTCGAGCAGGAGGACGTGATCCTGCTCGCCGAGGACATCCTCGCCGGGCTGTGGAAGCTGGTCGGATACGAGATCCCGGCGCCGATCCCGCACATGACCTACGCGGAGGCGATGCGCCGCTACGGCTCCGACAAGCCGGACCTGCGGTTCGGCATCGAGATCACCGAGATGGCGGAATACTTCGCCGACACCCCCTTCCGGGTGTTCCAGTCGCCGTACGTGGGCGCGGTCGTGATGCCCGGCGGCGCGAGCCAGCCGCGGCGCCAGCTCGACGCCTGGCAGGAGTGGGCCAAGCAGCGCGGCGCCAAGGGCCTGGCGTACATCCTGATCAACGAGGACGGCACGCTCGGCGGCCCGGTCGCCAAGAACCTCAGCGACGCCGAGCGGGAGGGACTGGCGAAGTACGTCGGCGCCGAGCCGGGCGACTGCGTCTTCTTCGCCGCCGGCGACGCCAAGACCGGTCGCGCGTTGCTGGGCGCCGCGCGCGGCGAGATCGCCCGGCGCTGCGGCCTGATCGATGAGAACGCCTGGGCGTTCGTGTGGATCGTGGACGCCCCGATGTTCGAGCCGGCCGCCGACGCCACCGCGAGTGGCGATGTGGCTCTTGGGTATTCGGCCTGGACGGCGGTGCATCACGCGTTCACCTCGCCGAAGCCGGAGTCGCTGGACAATTTCGACACCGATCCGGGTTCGGCGCTCGCGTACGCCTACGACATCGTCTGCAACGGCAACGAGATCGGCGGCGGTTCGATCCGTATCCACCGCCGGGACGTGCAGGAACGTGTGTTCTCCGTCATGGGTATCGGCCACGACGAGGCGCAGGACAAGTTCGGCTTCCTGCTGGACGCGTTCTCCTACGGCGCGCCGCCGATGGGCGGCATCGCCTTCGGCTGGGACCGGATCGTGGCGCTGCTGGCCGGGGTGGACTCGATCCGCGAGGTGATCGCTTTCCCGAAGTCCGGTGGCGGCGTCGACCCGCTGACCGATGCGCCCACCCCGATCACCGCGCAGCAGCGCAAGGAGGCCGGGCTGGACGTCGTACTCGGCCCGGACGGGAAACCGCTGCGCAAGGACGACAAGGTCGGCAAGGCGCCCGGATCGAAGGACGCCGAGTAGCCGTCCAACCCTCGCGAACCGCCCGGATGCCGCTCGGCATCCGGGCGGTTCGCGTTACACCACCAGCCCGCCGCTGAGCAGCCGGTAGGAGTAGGTGACGCCGATGGCGGTGAGCGGGCCGACCACCAGCAGTCCGATGCCGCAGAGCAGGCAGGCGAGGAACGTGAGCGCCGCCACCGACACCGCCAGCAGCAGCAGTGGCCCGACATGGGCGATCACGAGGCGGGCGCTGGCCTTGATCGCGTCGAACGGGCCGAGATCCTGATCGATCACGAAGTGCAGCGAGAACATGCACAGGAAGCCGACGATCAGCGCCGGCAGGATGCACAGGGCCGCCGCGATGGTCGCGAGCACGAAGACCAGCAGGGCCGTCAGGAGGACGTTGCCCGCGTTGACGAATCCGAAGAAGGACTGGAAATCCGGTGGTGTGCCGTCGGTTTCGAGTAGCGCACCGCGAATCATGGCCGCCTGCAACAGCCATACCACCACGGCGGCGATCAGGAAGAGCAGCAACAGCGCCGGCAGCGACTGCACGTCGCCGACCCGGATCACCAGTGTCACGGCCAGATACGTGGCGAAGCCGACGAGTGTCACCGCCACCCACGGAATCGCGTTGGCGCGGAAGCGATCCCAGCCGTAGCCGAGTGCCCGGCCGGCGCCGTAGTCGGTGCCGTACGAGGCCGGCCCGTACATCGGCGCGGTGGCGCCCGCGCCCGCCGGGGCCCAGCCGCCCTGCTGGTAGTCGCCCGGGTACGCGCCCTGCGGATACTCGCCGGTCGGGTAGCCGCCCTGCGGGTAACCCCCGGCCGGATGACCCCCGGGCGGGTACGAACCAGGCGGGTACGAACCAGGCGGGTACGAACCGGCCGGAGGATAGGAACCCGGGTACTCCCCGCCCGGATATCCGCCCTGTTCGGGGCCGGAACCGGGCGGCCCGTACACCGGTTGGGCGGTTCCGTGGATCGGCGCGCCGCCGACGGGGGGTATCGGCGCGCCGCCACCGGGACCGGCACTCCCGATCGGAGCCCCGGCGGCCGGGATCGGGGCGCCGCCGGCGCCGGCCGGCGGCATCTGCCCACGTCCGCCGGGAGCGGGCGGGATCGGCGCGCCCCCGGCCGGCCCCACGGGATGCGCGGGTGCGGCACCGGCCGGGGGCAGGGTGCCGTACTGTCCGGTTCCGGTACCGCTGAGCTGGGAATGTTCGACAGAACCCGGCAAATCGGGCCGAGTGTGGCCGCTTTCCGACGGACCGGTTTGCTGATGCCCTCCCGCCGGTGCGGGGTGTCTGTGTTCACCACCCTCCGCGGGCTGATCGCCGGATGCGGAGTGCGGGCTGTCGGTCATCGTCGCGAGCCTTTCGGATCACCCGGGTTATGGTGTGGCGCACAGCAGTTGCGGTCGACACAACCGGACCCTTCCGATTGTGTCAAGCAAGCCGCGCGGGTGTCGACGTACCCCGGGAGCCGCTGCGATCAGCCTGCCGCGGCGGTAGCCTGACGGTGACAATGACACGCCGGGCGACGCGCGAAAGGTTGCGTAACCGCTCGCTGAAAGTGACCACATGCGAGTACCTTGGGACTCGATGACCGCACTATTGGCCGAACGCGCCGCCGAAGTCGTGTCCGCGGCACAACAGTTGCTCACAAAGCGAATGGGTGCTCCGGTAAAACTGAGTGATCCGATCGAGCTCAGTGGCAGTGGCAGAACGACCGTACTTCGCGTGCGTGTAGCGGAGAACTCCTTTTCACTTCCCCGGACCTTGATCGTGAAGCAGGCCCGCGGGGCAGGTGACGACCGTCGAATCGGCGGCCTGGCTCCCGGCGTGGCGAGCCTCGATTCGGCGTTCCTACGCGAGGCGGTGTCGTACCAGTTCACCACCGCGCTGTCGAGCGAACATCGCCCCGGCGCCTACCTGCTGGCACACAGCCGCCCCGACCGCCTGCTCATCCTCAGCGACCTGGGCGAGAACACGTCCCTGACCCAGGTGTTGCAGACCGGTTCGGATCCGACCCGCCGCAACGCCCTGATGGCGTTCGCGCAGGCGCTGGGCCGCATGCACGCGGCGACGATGGGCCGCGAGGAGGACTTCGTCGCGCTGCTGCGCCGCGCCGCCGTGGTGCAGCGCCTCGACGGCATCGCCGAGCAGGCGGAATCCGCCGTCACCGAGGTGCCGCGGTTGTTGCAGCGTGAACTCGGCATCGAGGTGCCCGGCGAGATCGCCGAGCGCATCGTCCGTGGCAACCGGCTCTTCTCGGCCGGTCGGTTCCGGGCCTTCAGCCCGTCCGACCTGTGCCCGGACAATGTGATCCTCAACGACGAGGGCGCGCGGTTCCTCGACTACGAGTGGGGCGGTTTCCGCGACGCCACCCTGGACATCGCGTACGCGCTGGTGTCGTTCCCAGGCTGCCTGTGCGATTTCGAGCTGTCCCGCGAACGCAGCCGCCAGATCATCGAGGCGTGGCGTTCCGAGGTGGTCGGCGTCTGGCCCGCCCTCATGGACGACGACATGCTGGCCGAGCGGATCCTCGAGGCCCGGCTGATCTGGGTCTGGCTGACCACCTACTGGTTCCTGCCGGCCGATCACGCCCGGATCGCCGCCGCCCGCGAGCACGGGCTGTCGATCCCGCGGTCGGCCGCGCTGATCAACCGCTGGGCCGCGCTCGCCGAGGACGCCCGCTGCACCGGCGACGACCCGCTGGGCGACTTCGCCGAACACGTCTCGGCGACGCTGGAGGAGTACTGGGAAGAATGACCGTGCCGCCGGATCCGGCGTAGCACGCGTCCCATTTCGAGCACCGCGGCCCGGTGCCGGTCGTCCGGCCGGCACCGGGCCGTTTCAGCTCACGATCGGCAACACCAGGCAGGACGGGTGCTGCGCGTCGTACTGGATGGTGTGCGTCGAGGGCCGCAGTTCGGAGCCGGTACCCGGATTCTCGCCCGTGCCCAGGTTGCGCGCGAACTGCGGATGGGAACCGCCCGCCACGATCAGCCGGATCCGGTGCCCGGCCTCGAACCGATGGGCCGTCGGGCGCATCCGGACCACGACCGGGCCCTCCTCGCGTTCCGGATCGAGCCGCACGTAACCCTCGGTGATACTCGTGGAGCGGCCCTGACGGTCCACATCGCTGAGCCGGACGAACAGGTCGGCGTGCGGATTGTCGGTGCTGTGGTCGAGGTCGACGACCGGCGTGCCGAACACCTGCACGTCCTCGGTGAGCAGATCGCCGGTGAAGGCGAGGACGTCGTGGCGGCCGGCCAGTCTGGCGTCGTCGCGATAGCCGCCGCCGCGCATCAGCGGCCCGCCGACGGTGGGTGTCGGCGCCGA
Organism: Nocardia aurantia; assembly: GCF_009604425.1. Lineage (GTDB taxonomy): Bacteria > Actinomycetota > Actinomycetes > Mycobacteriales > Mycobacteriaceae > Nocardia > Nocardia aurantia. The sequence goes on from NZ_WEGI01000010.1 coordinate 166,280, forward strand.
CGGATCGAAGGTGAAGGTCGCGGGCGTCGCCGGATTCCGGGACGGCTCCTCGATCAGGGTGCGGGCCGGGCCGAGGTACAGCTCGAACTCCTCGGTGGCCGGCGGCCAGACCTCCAGGTCCTCGCGCCACTCGTCCACGCCGGTGGCGTACACCTGGATCGGCGCCTTCCGGTTCGGCTCCTCGCGGCCGGCGAGATGTTCGTCCAGCCACTCCAGGGTCTGGGTGGCGATCAGGCCGGCGGCCTTGGTCGCCATGTCCAGGTGGGTCCACGGCCCGACGGTCAGCGCCACGTCGACGTCGCGTTCCTGCAGCCGGGTGTACTGCCGGATCGTCTGCTCCAGGAAGATGTCCTGCCAGCCGCCGATCAGCAGCACCGGCGCGGTGACCTTGTCCAGCGCGTCGCGACGCTGGATGGGCGCCCAGTACGGATCCGACAGGTCGGGATGGGTGACGATGTCGCGATACCACGGCGCCGCACCCTGGAAGTGCCGCTCCGCGACGTCGGCCAGCGGCAGCCCGTTCTGCACCTTGCGCAGCGCGCGGAGGGCGCGGAGCCGGCGCAGCGGATTGCGCGCGCCCGATTCCTCCTGATGCGCGATCACCTCGCTCCAGGTGAGCATGTCCAGATTGAACGCCCCGGTACCCCAGTGGTACCGGCTGAAGTCGTGCGGCGCCATCACGATCACCGCGGCGGCCGGCTGCACCGGCGTGTCCGACAGCAGCGCCCACTGCGTGAAGCCCAGATACGACGCGCCGACGGTGGCGAACGAGCCCGTGTACCAGTCCTGCTTGTACATCCAGAACAGCACGTCCTGCCCGTCCTCGGCCTCGGTGCGGGCCGGCTGGAAGGTGCCGCCCGAACCGAAGGTGCCGCGGCTGGACACGAACAGCACCTGATATCCGTGCGCCGCGTACGGCCGGGCGGAGGCGAGTGTCATCGCGAGACCGCGGCCGTAGGGTCCGCGCATCAGCACCGTCCCGATCGGATCGTCCAGCGGCCGGTACAGATCGGCGGCCAGTTCCACCCCGTCGCGGGTGGGAATCCGCAGGTCCCGGGTGATCGTGTAGTCGTTGGTGCCCTGGGGGAGTTTCAGAAGCCTGCGACCGGCATCGTCGACCAGTCGGTCGAGAAGGCCGCGTCCGGTGGGAATGCTGTCGTCGATGACCGTCATACTCCGCGATTTCGTCCTGAGGATCGCCCGGTGGCGACCCGGTTTCCGAAGGAAAGATAGCCGGTGCGTGGCGGAGTTGTCGGACAACGGCGGTACCGTCGACCGCGTGAGCGAGGGTCTTTTCGACACTCCGGGCGAATCGTCCGGGGGAACCGAGGGCGGTGGCGCCGATTTCCGGATGGGCGAATCCGCCGACCGGCTCGCCCCGCTGGCGGTGCGGATGCGGCCGCGCAGCCTCGACGAGGTGGTCGGGCAGCGGCACCTGCTCGGCCCGGGCTCGCCGCTGCGGCGGCTGATCGACGGTTCGGGCGCGGCGTCGGTGCTGCTGTACGGGCCGCCGGGCACCGGCAAGACCACCCTGGCCTCGCTGATCTCGCAGGCCACCGGCCGCCGGTTCGAGGCGTTGTCGGCGTTGTCCGCCGGGGTGAAGGAGGTGCGCGCGGTCATCGACGTGGCCCGCCGCCGCCTGCTCGCCGGGGAGCAGACCGTGCTGTTCATCGACGAGGTGCACCGGTTCTCCAAGACCCAGCAGGACGCGCTGCTGGCCGCGGTGGAGAACCGGGTGGTGCTGCTGGTCGGCGCGACCACCGAGAACCCGTCCTTCTCGGTGGTGTCCCCGCTGCTGTCCCGGTCCCTGGTGCTGCAACTGCAATCGTTGTCCGACAACGACATTCGCGAGGTGCTGCGGCGCGCGACCGCCGACCCGCGGGGTCTGGGCGGCGCTTACACGATCACCGAGGCCGCGCTGGACCACATCGTCCGCATCGCCGGGGGAGATGCCCGGCGTTCGCTGACGGCGCTGGAGGCGTCCGCGGAATCGTCCCTGGACGGCACGGTCGACGTCGATCTGGTGGAGGCCAGCGTCGACAAGGCGGCGGTGCGCTACGACCGCGCGGGCGACCAGCACTACGACGTGATCAGCGCGTTCATCAAATCGCTGCGCGGCTCCGATGTCGATGCCGCGCTGCACTACCTGGCCCGGATGATCAGCGCCGGCGAGGATCCCCGGTTCATCGCCCGGCGGTTGATGATCCAGGCCAGCGAGGAGGTCGGCATGGCCGATCCCACCGCGCTGCAGACGGCTGTGGCCGCCGCGCAGGTGGTCCAGCTCGTCGGCATGCCCGAGGCGCAGCTCGCGCTCACCCACGCCACCATCCACATCGCCACAGCCCCGAAATCGGGTGCGGTACCGGCCGCCATCGGCGCGGCCCTCGCCGACATCCGCGCGGGGAAGGCCGGGGCCGTGCCGCCGCATCTCCGTGACGGGCATTACGCCGGCGCGGCCGCGCTCGGCAACGCCCAGGGCTACCGATACCCGCACGATCACCCCGACGGCGTGCTGCCCCAGCAGTACCCGCCCGACGAGTTGGTGGGCACCGATTACTACCGTCCGACCGACCACGGCTACGAAAGGGAGGTCGGTCCGCGGGTGACCAAGCTGCGCCGCATCGTACGGGGAAAGTAGTTCCTGCCGCGTAAAACCGGGTGGACCGCGCCCGGTAGGCTTGATGTTCGTGCAGACCCACGAGATTCGACGGCGCTTCCTGGACCATTTCGTCCGTGCCGGACACACCGAGGTACCGAGTGCTTCGCTGATCCTGGCCGACCCGAACCTGCTGTTCGTCAACGCGGGCATGGTCCAGTTCGTCCCGTACTTCCTCGGTCAGCAGACACCGCCGTTCAGCACGGCGACCAGCGTCCAGAAGTGCGTGCGCACCCTCGACATCGAGAACGTCGGCATCACCACCCGGCACAACACGTTCTTCCAGATGGCCGGCAATTTCAGCTTCGGCGACTACTTCAAGCGCGGGGCCATCGAACTGGCCTGGTCGCTGCTGACCAAGCCGGTGGCGGACGGCGGTTACGGGTTCGATCCCGAAAAGCTGTGGGTCACTGTGTATCTCGACGACGACGAGGCCGAGCAGATCTGGCTGGCGCTCGGCGTGCCGTCCGAGCGCATCCAGCGCCGGGGCATGGCCGACAACTACTGGTCCATGGGCATTCCCGGACCGTGCGGTCCCTGTTCGGAGATCTACTTCGACCGCGGGCCCGAATACGGCCGCGACGGTGGCCCGGAGGCCGACGAGGATCGGTACCTGGAGATCTGGAACCTCGTCTTCATGCAGAACGAGCGGGGCGAGGGCCGCGGCAAGGACAATTTCGAGATCCTCGGCCCGCTGCCGAAGAAGAACATCGACACCGGCATGGGCGTCGAGCGCGTCGCCTTCCTGCTGCAGGGCGTCGACAACGTCTACGAGACCGATCTGCTACGCCCGATCATCACCAAGGCCGAGGAGCTGACCGGTAAGTCGTACGGCGTGAACCATGCCGACGACGTGCGCTTCCGGGTCATCGCCGACCACGCCCGCAGCGCGGCCATGCTGATCGCCGACGGCGTCAACCCCGGCAACGACGGCCGTGGCTACGTGTTGCGCCGACTGCTGCGCCGGATCGTGCGCTCGGCCCGGCTGCTCGGCGCCGAACGGCCGGTCATGGCGGAGTTCGTGAAGATCGTCAGCGACTTGATGGCGCCGTCGTACCCGGAGCTGGGCACCGACTTCCGGCGCATCGAGAACGTGTCCGTGGGCGAGGAGACCGCCTTCCTGAAGACGCTGTCCACCGGTACCAAGCTGTTCGACGAGACCGTCGACGAGGTCCGGACCACCGGCGGCAAGCGCATCTCCGGCACCGACGCGTTCACCCTGCACGACACCTACGGCTTCCCGATCGACCTCACCCTGGAGATGGCCGCCGAGGCCGGTCTCGAGGTCGACGAGGCCGGTTTCCGGGAACTCATGGCCGAGCAGCGGCAGCGCGCCAAGGAGGACGCGCAGTCGCGCAAGCACGCGCACGCCGACCTGACCATCTACAAGGAGTTCGTCGATCGCGGGCCGACCGAGTTCACCGGTTTCGACGAGCTGACCTCCGAGGCCACGGTGCTCGCCCTGATCGCCGACGGCGTGCGGGTCCCCGTCGCGCAGGCGGGCCAGGACGTCGAGGTGATCCTCGACCGCAGCCCGCTGTACGCCGAGGCCGGCGGCCAGATCGCCGACCGCGGCAGCATCACCGCCGGTGGGCTGAAGCTGCGCGTCAACGACGTGCAGAAGATCGCCAAACAGCTGTGGGTGCACAAGTCGACCGTCGAACAGGGGCAGATCACCGAGGGCGACGCGGTGCTCGCCCAGGTGGATCCGGCCTGGCGGCGCGGCGCCACCCAGGGCCACTCCGGCACCCACATGGTGCACGCCGCGCTGCGGCAGGTGCTCGGGCCGAACGCGGTGCAGGCCGGCTCCATGAACAAGCCCGGCTACCTGCGCTTCGACTTCAACTGGCAGGGCCAGCTGTCGGAGGCGCAGAAGGCCGACATCGAGGCGGTGTCCAACGACGCCGTCGGCGCCGACTTCCCGGTCAACACCTTCGTCACCGATCTGGACAAGGCCAAGAAGATGGGCGCGATGGCCCTCTTCGGCGAGAACTACGGCGACGAGGTCCGCGTCGTGGAGATCGGCGGCCCGTTCTCGATGGAGCTGTGCGGCGGCACCCACGTCGGGCACTCCTCGCAGATCGGCCCGATCACGGTGCTGGGCGAGTCGTCGGTCGGTTCGGGTGTGCGCCGCGTCGAGGCGTTCGTCGGGCTGGACTCGTACCAGTACCTGGCCAAGGAACGCGCGCTGCTCGCCGGTGTCGCGTCCGCGCTGAAGGTGCCCTCGGAGGAGGTGCCCGGCCGCGTCGAGCAGCTCGTGGAGCGGCTGAAGGTCGCCGAGAAGGAACTCGAGCGCACCAAGGTGGCGGCCGTGCTCGCGCGGGCCGCGAAGTACGTCGACGACGCGGAGCGGGTCGGCCGGGTGCTGCTGGTCGCCGCGGCCGCGCCGGAGGGCGTCGGCGCCGGCGATCTGCGGACGCTGGCCACCGACATCCGGGGCCGGTTCGGCAGTGAGCCGGCCGTGGTGGTGTTGCTCGGCAACGCCGACGGCAAGGTGCCGTTCGTCGTCACCGTCAACAAGTCCGCGCAGGAGCTGGGGCTGAAGGCCGGCGATCTGGTCGGCAGCTTCGGGCCCAGTATCGCCGGACGGGGTGGCGGCAAACCGGAGATGGCCCAGGGCGCGGGTGCGGATCCCGCGGGGATACCGGCCGGACTGGCCGCGGTGCGCGCACGGGTGGCCGAGCTCGCCGCCTGATGGACAGTTCCGAGCACTCGGAGTCGTCGTCCGACCCTGCCCGAGTGGGTAGCGACCGACCCAGTGCCGCAACCGATCCCGGCCGTGGCAGGCGGATCGGCATCGATGTGGGCACCGTCCGCATCGGTGTCGCCGCCAGTGACCCGGACGGGATCCTGGCGACCCCGGTGGAGACCGTGGTGCGGCCGGGAGGCGGTAAGGGCGGGGCCGGGCGGGCCGGCGGCGGAAAAGGCGCGAGCGCACCCGATCTCGCGCGGATAGCTGAAATTGTGCTGGAATATGAGGCCGTCGAGGTGGTCGTCGGCCTTCCTCGGACGCTTCGGGGTGAGAACGGCACGTCAGCGCGGTTCGCCGTCGATTTCGCCAAGCGTTTGCGAGAGCTTTTACCCCAGCTGCCCATACGACTTTCCGACGAACGTTTGACTACCGTGTCAGCTGCACGTGCGTTGCGGGAGAGCGGCGTTCGCACACGTGGCCAGCGGCGGATGATCGACCAGGCGGCCGCTGTCGCGATCCTGCAGGGCTGGTTGGACGAACGGAGTGCGGTGTTGAGGTCGGCCGGTGACGGACGCGGCGAGGTGCTCGAATGAGCGACCGCTGGAGCCGGGCCGAAGAGCGTATCCACCAGGAGACCGAGGCGCGCCGATACCGGCGCGAGGACCAGGACTGGGGAGACGAGGCCCCGCCGGTGCCGACCCGCCGCCGAGCGCGGCACGCGGCGGTGTCCGACGACGACGATTACCTCTACGACGAGTCCGGCTACCCGAGCCGCGACTATCCGGACCTCGGCTACGCGGACCCTGGTGCCGCGGTATCCGGCTACGCGGACCCGGGTGCCGTCGCATCCGGCTACCCGGACCCGGGTGCCGCCGCATCCGGCTACCCGGAGCCCGGCTATTCAGCGCCGAGTGGCGCCGATGTCGGCTACGTCGCGCCGCGTCGCTCCGGTGCCGACCATGCCGCGCCGCGTCGTGCCGACTACGCCGCACCGCGCCACGCCGAGGCCGACCGTCCGGCGGTCCGCCACTCGGATCCCGGCTATGCGACACCCGCGGGTCCGGGGTACCCGGCAGCGGCGGACCCGAGCCATGCCGCACCGGCGCACGCCGATCCCGGATACACCGCGCCGGGCCACCCGGATCCGGCGTATCCCGTTGCGAATCCGGCGTATGCCGTGCCCGCCCGGCCCGACGGGGGCCACGCCGCGCCCGGCTATGCGGATCCGGACGACGAATACGACGACTACGAGAACGATTACGGCGACTACGAGGCGCCGGGCCACGAGGTTCCCGGTCGTGACGTCCCGCTGACCCATCGCGCGACGACGCCGGTGTCGCGCGGGCGCCGGGCCGCCGCGCCGCCGCCGGGCACCGGCGAGTCGCCTGCGGTCGCCCGCGGCCGGGAGCAGCCGGACGCCACCCGCCGCCGGGGGACCGGCCGGGCCGCCCGCGCGGCTCGCGATCGTGCGGACCGGCCGTACGACGTCTACGAGGATGACGACACGACCGTAATTCCGCGTTATACGGACGATCCGTACGATACGGACGAGAATTTGCCCGTGGTCACCACACCGTCATCGCGCACCCGGACGGCCTCCGCCCGGCCGGGGAAGCGTTCCAAGTCGGGCGGCGGACGCGGCAGTCGCAGTTCCCGGGCGGCGTCCCGTCGCGCGGCCGAACGGAAACGCCGCCGGCGCAACATCGTTCTGCTCGGCGGCCTGATCGCGGTGCTGTTCGTCGCCGCGGGCGGCTATGCCGGTTACAAGTTCGTCAGCGGGAAATTCGGTGGGCCCGAGGACTTCTCGGGACCCGCGGGCCCGCTGGTGGTCGTCCAGGTGCAACCGGGCGACACCTCCCAGCAGATCGCCAAGACCATGCTCACGAAGGGCGTTGTCGCCAGCACGGGCGCCTTCTACGAGGCGGCCGTGCGCAACACCGAGATGAAGTCGGTGCAGCCGGGCTTCTACGCGGTGCCCTCGCACAGCAAGGGCGTCGACGCGGCCGCCGCGCTGGTGGACAAGAACGCCCGGGTCGGCAACGTGGTGGTGTCCAGCGGACGCCAGCTGCACGACTCCAACGACGTCAACACGGGCGCGCGGATGGAGGGCATCTACCGCAAGATCGCCGACGCCAGCTGCATCGGCACGAACGCCGATCGGAAGTGCGTCACCTACGAGCAACTGGACGCCGCCGGCGCGGGCGATCCGGCCGGGCTCGGGGTGCCGGCCTGGGCGATGGACTCGGTGCGGCAGGCGCCGGACCACAGCCGGCAGCTGGAGGGCCTGATCGCCGTCGGCACCTGGGATTTCGATCCCAGCGGCACACCCGCGCAGATCATCGCGCAGCTGGTGACCGTGAGCGCGCACGGCTACGAGTCGACCGGGCTGAGCGCCGGAAACGGTGGCAACGGCCTGAACCCGTATCAGGCGCTCACCGCGGCGTCGCTGGTCGAACGGGAGGCGTTGCCGGCCGACATGTCGAAGGTCGCGCGGGTCATCGTGAACCGGCTCGCGGTCAACCAGCCGCTGCAGTTCGATTCGACGGTCAACTATTCGCTCGACCGCACGGAGGTCGCGACCACCGACAGTGACCGGGCGAAACGGACTCCCTGGAACACATACGCCATGTCCGGCCTGCCGGCGACACCGATCTCGTCGCCGTCGCTGGAGGCCCTGCGGGCCGTCGAGAACCCCGCGCCCGGGCCATGGTTGTATTTCGTCACCGTCGACAAGCAGGGCACCACCCTGTTCACCGACAGTTACAGCGAACACCTGCGCAATATCGAACGCGCCCGGCAGAGCGGAATCCTGGACAGTGGACGATAGGCGGCCCGCCGCAGTGGACGATAAGCGGCCCGCCGCAGTGGACGATAAGCGGCCCGCCGCGGTGGACGATAAGCGGCCCGCCGCGGTGGACGTTAAGCGGCCCGCCGCGGTGGACGGCGGCGTGCTGCACGGTCGCCGTGCAGCCGTACTCGGCAGTCCGATCGCGCATTCCCGCTCGCCGCAACTACATCTCGCCGCATATCGAGCGCTCGGCCTGGACTGGACCTACGAACGCATCGAATGCACCGGCGAGCAGTTGCCGGGGCTGGTGGACGGGCTCGGCCCGGAATGGATCGGCCTGTCGGTGACCATGCCCGGCAAGGTGGCGGCCCTGGAGTACGCCGGCGAGCACACCGAACGGGCGTTGCTGGCCGGCTCTGTGAACACCCTGGTCCGCACCGCCGCCGGCTGGCGTGCGGACTGCACCGACATCGACGGTGTGCGGGGTGCGCTGCAGGAGGGTGGCGTCGAGAAGATCGACAGCGCGGTACTGCTCGGCGCCGGCGGTACCGCCCGCCCGGCGCTGCTCGCGCTCGCCGACCTGGGTGCGCGGGCGGTCACCGTGGTGGCCCGGGACGCCGGTCGGGCCGCGACCACTCTGGACCTGGCCGAGCGCCTGGGGTTCGAGACGACCCTGATCGGTTTCGACGCCGAAACGGTCCGTGCGGCCGCGGCCGCCGCCGACGCCGCGGTCAGCACCGTGCCGTCCGCCGGGGTCGCCGCGGTGGTGGACGCGGTCGCCGCCGCGCCGGTCGTGCTGGACGCCATCTACGATCCGTGGCCGACACCGCTGGCAGAGGCGGTACGGCGGGCCGGCCACACGGTGGTCAGCGGCCTGGACATGTTGCTCAACCAGGCGTACCGGCAGGTGGAACAGTTCACCGGGCAGCCGGCGCCGAAGGCCGCGATGGCCGCGGCCCTCGACGCCTGAGCCGGCTCGTCAGCCGGCGCTGCCGGTGGACAGCAGACGCTGCCACCCGGCGACCGGAACCGTGGCGCTGCTGCCCGGCACCACCACGGGCACCTTCGGCGAGTCCTCGCAGAATCCCTCGTGGCATTCGTTCACGGCGAGCGTGGTGTGACGAATTCCGTTGCCACCCAAGACGATCAGCGCACCGAGCAGAACCGCGACGGTGAGCCGGGCGATGGTCGTGGACATGTTCCTCCTCCCTCCGCCGAGAATTTCCCGGCGCTGCGGTCAGTGTGTCCGTTACCGGCGCGCTCAACCAAAAGGCCGAATGGTTTGTATTGTTTCGGGAGTCCGGTACCGGTCGCGTTCCTGTAACCGGTTACTGTTTCTCGGATTTCTTCGGCAGGTACGGGTTAGGGTGGTCGACATGGGTGCGTGGGTGTTGCGTGCGACGGCGTTCGGTGTGCTGGTGGTGGTGCTGCGTACCCTGCTGGGTTTCGCCATGATCTACTGGCCGACCGAGGGCTCGTGGCTGCGCATCCTGTGCCTGGCGGTCATCGTCCTGGCCGTCGCGGCCTGGGGCCTGGCCGACGGCCGCGGCGACCGTCAGGCCAATCCCGACCCCGAGCGCGGCGGCGCGGACCTCACCGTCCGCTGGTTGAAGGCGGGCGTCGCCGGCGGCCTGGGCAGCGGCCTGGTCGCCTGGATACTCGACCTACTCCCCAAACTGGACCTGGGCGGCAACGGTCTCCTCTTCGAACTGACCGCCGGCGCATCCTTCATCGTGCTGCTGATCTTCGTCCCCGCCATGGCTGGCGTCGCCCTCGGCCGCTTCCTGGCCGGCCGTGAACACCGCACGGGTGCTGCCGCTGCGGCTTGATCGCACGGGTGCCCGGCTGCTGCGTGCCCGCACGGGTGCTGCGGCTATGGCTTGATCGCGGGTGGCGCGGCTGTGGCTTGATCGCGCAGGCGCCCCGGCTGCTGGGTGACCGTGCGGGTGGCCGCGGCCGCTACGTGATCGCAGGCGCAGCCGCGCGGGTCCGCCCATGCGGATGGTTGTGTTACGCCGGTGCCCGCCTTACTCGAGCGCGGCCTTCGAGGCGAGTGTCGCATTCGAGCTCGTCAGCGCCGCTCGCCCGCAACAACGCGAAGCGTTGGCCGGACAGGTCCGAACCGGCGGCGATCGTCAGCTGCCGCCGTGCGGAACGGCGGCGGCTGCGGGCGCCGTCGGGGCCTACAGCAGGATCGCGCCGCTCTCGGGGGTCGCATCGCGGCCTATGGTGGCGTAGGCGGCGGCGAGCAGGCTCGGGTCCGGGCCCTCGAGGCGACCCGGTTTGGCGAGACCGTCCAGCACGACGAAGCGCAGTACGCCCGCGCGGGTCTTCTTGTCGGTCTGCATGGTGTCGAGCAGTTGCGGCAGCGCGTCCGCGTCGTAGCTGACCGGCAGGCCGACGCTGGTGAGGATGCTGCGATGGCGGTCGGCGGTGGCATCGTCGAGCCGCCCGGCCAGCCGGCCCAGTTCCGCGGCGAACACCAGTCCCACCGAGACGGCGGCCCCGTGCCGCCAGCGGTAGCGCTCGCGGCGCTCCACCGCATGGCCGAGGGTGTGGCCGTAGTTCAGGATCTCGCGCAGGCTGGACTCCTTGAGATCCGCGGCGACCACGTCGGCCTTCACCTGGATCGAGCGGCGGATCAGTTCCGGCAGTACATCACCGGCGGGATCGAGCGCCGCCTGCGGGTCCCGCTCGATCAGATCCAGGATCACCGGATCGGCGATGAATCCGGTCTTGATGATCTCGGCCATACCCGCGACGATCTCGTTGCGCGGCACCGTCTCCAGCGTCGCCAGGTCCACCAGCACCGCCGACGGCTCGTGGAAGCAGCCGACCAGATTCTTGCCCGCATCGGTGTTGATACCGGTCTTGCCGCCGACGGCCGCGTCGACCATCGCCAGGAGCGTGGTGGGCACGTGCACGACCTTGACGCCGCGCATCCAGGTGGCCGCGACGAAACCGGTCAGGTCGGTGGCCGCCCCGCCGCCGAGGCTCACGACGACGTCCTGCCGGGTCAGTCCGATCCGCCCGAGCACCTCCCAGCAGTAGCCGGCGACCGGCAGTTCCTTACCCGCCTCGGCATCCGGGATCTCGATCCGGTGCGCGTCGACACCCTTGTCCACCAACGCCTGTCGTACAACTTCGGCGGTCTCGGTGAGCGGCGGCTGATGGAAGATCGCGACTGTGCGCACCCCGCGCTGGCCGGTCACCTGGTCGACGAGGTCGCCCAGCAGACCGCGCCCGATGATCACCGGATACGGCTGTGCGGTGCGGACCTCGATGCGGGTCGGCTCACTCATGGGCGTGCGGCTCCGATTCTGCTGGGGATGATGGGGAATTGGCCCGGCCGCGCTGCGCCCCGGGCGACTCGTCCTGCCGGACAACCTGTTTCGAGACCGCACCGGTATCACCAGACTCCGAAGCCGAAGTCGGGGCTGAAACCGAGGAAGCGGCGGAAGTTGAGGGATCGGCCGAAGCCGATGGCGGGGCTGAAGCTGATGGCGGGGTTGAAGCTGAGGGGGCGGCCGAAGCTGACAGCGTGGCGGTCGCCGAGGGACCGGCCGAAGCTGATGGCGGGGCGGAAGCCGAGGGAGCGGCGGAAGTTGAGGGGTCGGCCGGAGCCGATGGCGGGGCTGAAGTTGAGGGTTCGGCGGAAGCTGATGGCGGGGTGGAAGCCGAGGGAGCGGCGGAAGTTGAGGGTTCGGCGGAAGCTGATGGCGGGGTGGAAGCCGAGGGAGCGGCGGAAGTTGAGGGGTCGGCGGAAGCTGATGGCGGGGCTGAAGCTGAGGGGGCGGTCGAAGCTGACGGCGTGGCGGTCGCCGAGGGAGCGGTCGAAGCTGACGGCGTGGCGGTCGCCGAGGGGGCGGTCGAAGCCGACGGTGCGGTCGAATCCGATGGCGTGGTCGAATCCGACGGCGTGGCTGAAGTCGACGGCGTGGCCGAATCCGATGGTGCGGCAGGCGGCCCCGATGGCCGCCGGGCGGTCCGTCGCTGCGATCGCCGCCCAGTGCCACCGGAGCTGGTCGGGCTTGGGGCCTCCCCTGCGGCGGCAGTCGGCTGCGCCTCCGAGCCGTGCGCCAGCGCCGACAAGACGGCCGCGGGCGCCAGACGGCGGTTCCGGCTCCGGCGAGACCGGCTGCCGGAGCGGGTGTTTCGCACTTCGGCATGGGTATTCGCCGTCGAGGCATCGTGATTCGAGACTGTCGGCTCGGCAGCGGATGCGTGTGCCACCGGCTGGGGGGAGTCGCTCGAGGCGCCGAACCGCGAGGCGTCCGACCGGCGGTCGTCCGAGGTGGCGTTGCCGGAAGTGGTGCCATCGACAGGCGACGTCGTGACGGGGCGAGCCGGCGCAGTGCCGACGGGTGGGGGCGTGGTCCGGCCGGCTTCGGCGGCGGCGGACTCTGCCGTGGTCCGGTTGGCTGCGGGGTTGCCGGGAGACTCTGCCGCGGTGCCGGTGGATCTTGGAGCCCGACCGGGTCGCTGTGTGCCGTCGCCGGATTCGGTTGCGGCCGTGGCGGTGTCGCCGGGCGAGGTGGTGGGGTCGGTGACGGTACGGGTCCTGGCGCCGCGTGCGCGGCGGCCGCCTCGGCGGCGGCGTTTGGTGGTGGGGATGCCGGTAGGGGATTCGCCGGGGGGCGGCGTGGCTGTGGCGTCGGGTGTGCCGGTGGTGGGGGTGCCGGCGGGGGCGCTTCCCTGGTCCGTGGTGCGGGAGCGGCGGCGTGGGCGGGAACGCGAGGTCCGGGGGGTTTCCGGTTCCGGTTCGGTGGTGGGGACGATGGATTCGAGGTCGAGTTTCGCCAGGATGTGCCGTACCACGCGGCTGGGGCTGCGGCCGTCGGTGCGGACGCGGACGGAGGCGACCTCGCGGTACAGGGGCCGCCGATGGCGCATCAGCGCGCGGTACTTCTCGCCCGGGTCGTCTCCGGCCAGCAGGGGCCGGTTGTTGTTCCCGCCGGTGCGGCGCAGGCCCTCGGCGATGCTGATCTCCAGGTACACGACAGTGCGCCCGCGCAGCAGGTCGCGGGTGGCGTCGGAGAGGATGGCGCCACCGCCGAGCGAGACGATGCCGCGCTCGGCGAGAATCGCACGCCGGACGATGCGTTCCTCGATGCGCCGGAATTCCGGCTCACCGTCGGTGGCGAAGATATCCGGGATGGTCCGTCCGGTCTCGGCCTCGATCCCGGCGTCGGTGTCGAACAGGTCGACCCCGAGTTCCTTGGCCAGCTTGCGGCCGATCGTCGACTTGCCCGCTCCGGGCGGCCCGACCAGAACCACGCACGGACGGCGCGGGTCGGTCTGCACGATCAACTACGCCTCCTGCACGACCGGGCCCGCGTGATGCGGGCGGGCGGCGATCCGCTTCAGGTAGCCGTCGATGTTGCCGACGGTCTCCTGCAGCGAATCCCCGCCGAACTTCTCCAGCACGGCCTGCGCGACGACCAGCGCGACCATCGCCTCGGCGACGACGCCGGCGGCCGGCACCGCGCACACGTCGGACCGCTGATGGATGGCGACGGCCTCGTCGCCGGTGGCCATGTCGACGGTAGCCAGGGCGCGCGGCACGGTGGAGATCGGCTTCATGGCGGCCCGCACCCGCAGCGCCTCGCCGTTGGTCATGCCGCCCTCCAGGCCACCGGCCCGGTTGGTGGAACGCAGCACGCCGTCGGGACCGGGCCGCATCTCGTCGTGGGCCTGGCTGCCGCGGCGGCGGGCGGTCTCGAAACCGTCGCCCACCTCGACGCCCTTGATCGCCTGGATGCCCATCAGGGCCGCGGCCAGCCGCGAGTCGAGGCGGTTCTCGCCGCTGGTGAACGAGCCCAGCCCGATCGGCAGGCCGGTCACGACCACCTCGACCACGCCGCCCAGGGTGTCGCCGTCCTTCTTGGCGGCCTCGATCTCGGCGATCATCGCCGCCTCGGCCTCCTTGTCGAAGGCGCGCACCGGCGATTCGTCGATCGCTGCCAGATCGTCGGCGCCGGGCACCAGCCCGGCGGTGGCCGCGGCGCCGCCGATCGACACCACATGCGAGAGCACCTCGGCGCCGAGCGCCTGCCGCAGGAACTGCCGTGCGACCGTGCCGAGAGCGACGCGAGAAGCGGTCTCGCGGGCGCTGGCCCGCTCCAGCACCGGCCGGGCGTCGTCGAAGCCGTACTTGAGCATGCCGGCGTAGTCGGCGTGACCGGGTCGCGGCCGGGTGAGCGGGGCATTGCGCGCCAACTCGGCCAGTTCGGCCGGGTCGATCGGGTCGGCGGACATGACCTGGGTCCACTTGGGCCACTCGGTGTTGCCGATCTGGATGGCGACGGGACCGCCCATCGTGCGACCGTGGCGGACGCCGCCGAGGATGCTCACCTGGTCGGCCTCGAACTTCATCCGGGCGCCGCGGCCGTAGCCCAGACGTCGGCGCGCCAGTTGCGCGGCGATGTCGGCGGAGGTCACCTCGACCCCGGCGGCCATTCCTTCGAGGATGGCGACGAGGGCGGGACCATGGGATTCTCCAGCAGTAATCCAGCGCAACACGCATCCATCTTTCCATGTCAACGCGGGTGACCCGACACATGGCCCGGCGGGATGCGCGCCGCGGCCGCGCGCAGCGCCATGACCACCGTGGATGCGGGCGGCATCGAGGCGCATCCGGCCGCCGCGTGCGCATTTCACGATGCCCACCCGAGCGCGGCCAGGGTGCACACGCACATGGCCGGGCCGTGCGGCAGCGCGCGCGGCCCGCGGGGTCTCGCGACGCCGGCCAGGGCCGTGAGCACCGGCGCTCCCAGCGCCGACCAGACCCACGCACCGGCCCCGCCCAGCGCGGCCGCGGCGCCGAGCCCGACCGCGAGCTTCACGTCGCCGGCCCCGAACGCGGCCGGAACCGCAAGGTGCACAACGAGATACGGGCCCGCCAGCAGCAGTGCGCCGACGAGGGCGGGCAGCAGGCGCCCGGTGCCCGCCGCATAACCCAGGACCGCGACCGCGCCCGCGGCGGTCAGCGGATTGGGCAGGCGCCGGGTACGCAGATCGATGACGGCGAGCAGTGCGCACCACGCGGTCAGCAGGACGCGGGCGGAGACAACGGAGACGGAGGTGGCGGACATGACTCCAGCGTGGCCGTTCCGCCTGCGGAAAAGAGGGTGCGATCGGAAAATGTGGACAACTTCGGAGATGTGAACAGCCGATCGTTGTCAATTGTTCGTGACATGACGGCGGTAGCGTGGAGTACATGTGTGCCGATCAGGGCGCCTGGCGCCCCAACTACGCCGCTCGCCGGGCCGCATTGCGCGACCTGCTGGTGGAGGCCGGGGCGGATGCCCTGCTGGTGACCGATCTGATCAACATCCGGTACCTCACCGGGTTCACGGGATCCAACGCGGCACTGCTGGTCCATTCCTGGGACGGCATCGAGGAGCGGACGATGATCTGCACCGACGGCCGCTACGCCACCCAGGTCGGTGAACAGGTTCCGGATCTGCGGGCCGAGATCGCGCGCGCCTGCGCCCGCCGCCTCGTCGAGCTGGCGGGGGAGTGGCAGGTCGGCCGGATCGGTTTCGAGAGTCACGTCGTCACCGTCGATCAGCACCGCGCTCTGCTGGAACAGGCCGGTGGCCTGCAACTGGTGCCGGCGCCCGGCCTGGTCGAGCAGTTGCGGATGGTCAAGGATCCGTACGAGGTGGGCCGGTTACGGGCGGCCTGCGCCGCCGCCGACGCGGGGCTCGCGGCCCTGCTCGACCGCGGTGGCCTGCGTCCCGGGCGTACCGAGCGGGAGGTGGCCCGTGAGCTGGAGTGGCTGATGTTCGAGCACGGCGCGGAGGCCGTGTCGTTCGAGACGATCGTCGCGGCCGGCGCCAACTCGGCCGTCCCGCATCACCGGCCCACCGATGCCGTGCTGGCCACCGGCGATTTCGTGAAGTTCGACTTCGGCGCGGTGGTGGGCGGCTACCACTCGGACATGACCCGCACGTTCGTGCTCGGCGCCGCCGCCGACTGGCAACGGGACGTGTACGCGCTGGTGTACGAGGCGCAGCGGGCGGGCCGGGAATCGCTGCGCCCGGGCGTGCCGTGCGCGGAGGTCGACAGTGCCGCCCGGACCGTCATCGAACGCGCCGGTCACGGCGATCTGTTCGTGCACGGCCTCGGTCACGGGGTGGGTCTGCAGATCCACGAAGCGCCGGGCATCGCCAAAACCGGCACGGGTACACTCCTCGGAGGCGTGGCGGTCACCGTCGAGCCAGGTGTGTATTTCCCCGGCCGCGGCGGCGTCCGGATCGAGGATACGCTCGTGGTTCGCGAGGGGGGACCCGAGCTGCTCACGCTCACCAGCAAAGATCTGACCGTCGTCGATTGACGCCGGTTGCTACGAACAGGAGACCCGAGGACAGTGGCGGACACCAGTGACTTCAAGAACGGCATCGTGCTGCGCATCGACAATCAGCTTCAGCAGATTATCGAGTTCCAGCACGTCAAGCCGGGTAAGGGTCCTGCGTTCGTGCGGACGAAGCTGAAGAACGTCATCTCCGGCAAGGTGGTCGACAAGACCTTCAACGCCGGCGTGAAGGTGGAGATCGCCAATGTCGACCGCCGCGACATGACCTACCTGTACCACGACGGTGCGGACTACATCTTCATGGATGGCGACACGTTCGACCAGATCAGCATCGGTCAGCAGACCATCGGCAAGGCCTCCGGCTTCCTCCTGGAGAACATGCAGGTCCAGGTCGCGACCAACGAGGGCGAGGTGCTGTACGTGGAGCTCCCGGTCACCGTGGAGCTCAAGGTCTCGCACACCGAGCCGGGCCTCCAGGGCGACCGTTCCAGCGCCGGCACCAAGCCGGCCACCCTGGAGACGGGCGCCGAGGTGCAGGTTCCGCTGTTCATCAACGAGGGCGACAAGCTGAAGATCGACTCGCGTGACGGCAGCTACCTCGGCCGCGTCAACGCCTGATCCGGTGACCGACCAGCCCGGGGGCGATCGGAAGTCCCCGCACAAGAAGCTCGGCGCCCGGCACAAGGCCAGGCGTCGCGCGGTGGACCTCCTGTTCGAGGCCGAGGCCCGGGACGTCGACCCCGCCGATCTGATCGAGGAGCGGGTGCGGCTGGCCGCCACGGACGACACCGTCGCGCCCGTGAATCCGTACACCCGCACGCTGGTCGAGGGCGTCGCCGACGACCTCGACCGCGTGGACGGCGCCATCGAGTCGTATCTGCAGGACTGGACGCTGCCGCGACTGCCCGCCGTCGATCGCGCCATCCTGCGGGTGGCGGTGTGGGAACTGTTCCACGCGGCCGACGTGCCGCCGGTGGTCGCCGTCGACGAGGCGGTGGAATTGGCCAAGGAGTTGTCCACGGACGACTCCCCGAGCTTCGTCAACGGTGTGCTCGGCCGGGTCGTGGAGGTGGCGCCGCAGGTGCGTGCCGCCGCGGCCGCCACTCGCGCGGTTCCGCGCCCGGACGGTGAGGTGTAGATGTACAAATACCTGGTGCTGGCACTGCGCACCCCCGACTGGACCGATGAGGTCACCGAGCCGCACCGGGACTGGCTGGACGAGGTGCGGGCCGCCGGAAATCTGGACTGCACCGGCCGTTTCACCGACGGCACCGGCGGCGCCTACGTGATCCTCGCCGACAATCTCGATGCCGCAAGGGAATTGGTCGCCACCGACCCGATCCACACCACGGGCGCCTCCGAACTCGTAGTCTTCGAGTGGGAGATCACCGGCTGAGCCGTCCGCGGCGATACCCGGCCGCGTGGCGAAATACGCTATGCGCCAGCGTGTTCCGGCCGCAGGATGACGGTCCCGGCGGTGGCTCGCTGTTCGACCAGCCGATGCGCCCGCGCGGCCTGATCCAGTGGGAGCACGGGCCCGAGCATCGGACGCAGCGCACCCGCGGCGGCCAGTTCGAGGGCTCGCGGGCGGGCCGCCGCGACCCGGCTCAGCCATGCGGGGCCGGCGCAGCCGGTGTAGGTGAGCCCCGCGACCATCAGATCCGCGGCCGTCACCGCGGCCGGGCCGCCGGACAGCTGCCCGTAGCCGAGCATGCGGCCGGTGGCGGGTGTGAGCAGGGCGAGCAGCCGGCCCGCCGGCTCGCCGCCGACGGCATCGAACACGACATCGATCGTCTTCTCGCCCAGTACTTCTCGCAGCCGATCCGGCCAGTCGGGATCGTTGTGATCGAGGACCTGGTCCGCGCCGAGTTCGCGCGCGCGATCGCCCTTGTCCGCCCCGCCCGCCGTGGCGATGACATGCGCGGCGCCGAAGCGCTTCGCGAGTTGGGTGAGGCTGCCCCCGACTCCGGCCGCGGCCGCCTGCACGAGCACGGTCTCGGTGCCGCGCAAGTTCGCCGCCTCCAGCAGCGGCAGCGCGACGGAACCGCCCATCAGTACCGCCGCGGCGGCGTCGGTATCCAGCCCGTCGGGAATGATGGTCGCGAATTCGGCTGGTACGCAAACTTTTTCGGCGTAACCGCCGAGTCCGGCGGTGGCTGCCACCACGCGCGCGCCGCGCAGGGCGGGATCGGTCCCCGGCCCGAGTCCGGTGACGACGCCCGCGGCCTGGAATCCGAACACCACGGGCATCGGCACCGGCAGCGGGAACGCTCCGGAGCGCAGCAGGGTCTCCGGGTACAGCACCGGTACCGCCGTGGTCTCGACCAGGATTTCGCCGGGGCCCGGATGCGGATCGGCGACCTCCCGCGCGACCAGAACTTCGGGTGCGCCGGGTTCGAGCATGACGACTGCTTGCATGACATCTCCATAAGTGGACTAGCGGTCAAGTTTGGCGGCCCTACGATATGGACCGTCGGTCAACATTGTCAAGAAGGGTGGTGACATGGCCGGAGAGCGGCCGAAGGAGCGCGCGGATGCCGCGCGGAACCGGCGGGCCATTCTGGATGCGACGGCGGCATTGCTTGCCGAACACGGTGCGGCCGCCGTCACGATGGACCGCGTCGCCGCGACCGCGGGTGTCGGGAAGGGGACCATCTTCCATCGCTTCGGCAGCCGTGCCGGATTGTTGCTGGAACTCGTCGGCGAGCACGCCCGCACCTTGCGTAAGGCGGTCGAGCAGGGCCCGCCACCGCTGGGACCCGGTGCGCCACCGCGGGATCGGCTGGTGGCCTTCTTCGCGGAGTTCACCGATCTCGTGACCGACAACGCCGAACTCATGCTGGCCTACCGGGCGATGCCCCCGCACGAGGACGCCGAGGAACTGCACGCCTTCTGGGACGCGCACGTCACCGATCTGTTGCGGCAGGTTCGCCCGGACCTCGACGCTCAAATGGTCGGCAGGCTGCTGATGGCGCCGCTGGGCGGGGAGTTGCTGCCGCATCTGGCCCGTTCCGGCGCGAAGGACCGCGCGCGGGCGGCCATGGTGCAACTCGTGGAGTCCGTCGTGCGTCCCTGACCGCGCAGGTCGGTGCGGGCGGGTAACAGTGCTCACAGTCCGCCACGTGGATGCGGTTATCCGGGATGCTGGGCGATAACGTCGATTTCATGACTGAGAATCCGGCCGACGCATTGCCCAGCAGGGAACACCATGAGGGTGGTTTCCGGCCGATGCCGACGGATCCGGCGAGCCCGATCGACCCCCGCGGCGGTCCCCACTTCGGGGAGTACATCGCGCAGGTACGCGGACTGATGGACCGGGTGCGGCTGTCCTGCCCCTCGGACGAGCAGGCGCTCGAGGCCATCGCCCGGCTCAAGGAACTCAATGATCTGCTGGACGGCACGGTCGTCGACGAATGGTCGCTGCCCGGCTGGGTTCGCCGCGATCTGCCGGCGAACGGAAACATCACGCTGCCGCCGTTCTTCATCGATCACGCGGACAACGACACCGTGCAGGCCCGGCTCACCTTCGACACATTCCATCTGGGAGGTAACGCCGCCGCGCACGGCGGGCACATCGCGCTGGCCTTCGACACGCTGCTCGGCACGATCGCCTCCCTCCAGGGCGCGTCACCCACGCGCACCGCGTCGCTGACCGTCGACTACCGCTCGATCACGCCGCTGAACACGGAATTGTCCGCGCGTGCCTGGACCGAGCGGCGCGACGGCCGCAAGATCTTCGTCCGCGGCACCCTGCACGACGGCGACCGCCTCTGCGCCGAGGCACACGGCCTGTTCCTGACCCTGAAGCCCGGCCAGCAGTAGACCCGGTCACCACAACAGAGCCGCGGTCGCGGCGCCGGTGGCGAGCACCGCCAGCATCGCGCCGCTGAGCAGGAAACGGCGCATCGGTACCCGCACCCCGTGCGTACGGCAGAACTCCAGGCACAGCAGGGTCGCCAGCGACGCCCACGGCGTGAGTACCGATCCGACGTTCGTGCCGATCAGAAGTGCCAGCAACTGTGTGTGATTCGCCGCCGGAATCACCGCCTCACCGGCGGTGTAAGCGGGCAGATTGTTGGCGATATTGGCCAGTCCCGCGCCGGACGCCGCCGCCCGGAAGGCGCCCGCGGTCCCCGGATCGGTGCCGATGAGATCGTGCATCAGGTGTGACAACCCGAGCCGCCCGAGGGTCGGCACCACCAGGAACAACCCGACCACGAACACCAGCAGCCGCCACGGGATCAGCGACCAGCGCAGCGCCGAGCGGTCCAGGCAGGCGAACGCCACGACCGCGATGAGCGCGGCGACGGTGGCCGCGATACCGATCCGATCGCCGACGATCGGAATCGCGGCGATGAACAGCACGCAGGCGCCGGCGGTCAGAGACAGCAGCGCTCGCTCCCGGCCGTTCGCGGGACGCACCGGTTCCGGCGGCAGATACCGGTCCGCCCCGCGCCGGCCCCGCCGCCAGTACCACAGCCACAGGCACAGCATGGTGACCCCGATCGACGCCACCTGCGGCAGCCACATCGCATGCGCGAAACCGGCGCCGTCGAGCCCGACCCGGTCGGCGGCGAGCAGATTCGTCAGATTCGACACGGGCAGCAGCAAACTCGCGGTATTCGCCAGCCAGAGCGTCGTCATCGCCAGCGGCAGCGGCGGAATGCGCGCCGGTACCGCGAGCGCCAGCATCACCGGGGTCAGCAGCACTGCGGTGGTGTCGAGATTGAGCACCGTCGTGGTCGTCGCCGCGAACAGCACGCACAACAGGAACAGCACCGGATAGTGGCCGCGTCCGATGATCGCGAGCCGATGCGCGATCACATCGAAAACCCTTGCCTGCCGGGATAATTCGGCCAGTACGATCACGCTGCCGAGAAACAGCAGCAGCGGCCCGATCCGGCGCATGTTCGCCGCCGCGTCCGCCCTGGGCAGCAGTCCCGTCGCCACGCAGAGCCCGCCGGCGACGAGCAGTCCCAGCCGGATCCCGTCCAACAGCCCGATGCGCCACCGGGATCGGGGTTCGGCAGGGGACGCGACGGGGGAGTCGAGCTGCTCGGACACTTCACCATCTTCGCAAGCCGATCCGGCACAGGTCGTTCGCGGGGTGTTCGCCGAACCACATTGGGCTGGGCCGCATGGCACTCGGCCTCCGGGCCACCCGGGCGGGCCGGCTGGTGGCTCGGACCATCGGTCGCCCGACCCGGGTTGCGACCGCCACGAGCTCAGGTCGGCGGCTGCTCGACCCATCCCGCGACCACGACGAGCCCGGTGGGGCGGTGTACTGCCAGGAAGCCGAACGGCCGGTCGAAAGCGACCGCGATCTCGACGGTGCGGCGCGGTGGGAACAGGGCTGCGGCGACGGCGAACGCGACAGCGGTGACGGCGGCGGCCTCGAACCCCTCGCGGGTGAACCGGGCCAGTGCGCTCTGGGTGGCCGAGTCGACCGCGAGCGGAGTGGCGGACACCGCGGGAAAATGGCCGCGGGTGTGGTCGGTGGCGGTGTGCAGCCCGAACAACCCGGGATCGGCGAGCAGGTCGTGAGACGAGCGGATCTCGAAGGGCGGCAACTGGATTCGCAGCGTATCCGACATGGCGCGGGTGGCCTCGACCGTCAGTCCCGGCCCGTGCGTGCCGACGGGCAGGTCGGCTCGTATCCCGACGGTGCCGTCGAGCGCGCCGAAACCGGCGCCCAGGACCTCGCCGGGCGGGCCGTCGCCGAGCAGCAGATGGACATCAAGATCGCCGTTGCCGCGCACCACCACGCGAGTGACCGGATCGGAACCGCCTAGCAGCGCGGCGTCGCCGAGTTGTTTCGAGTAGCGGGCCAGACCGGGCCCGCGATGTCCGCGCCACGGGCCCGAAACCGGCTCCAGCACATCGTCGTGGAACGGATCGGACCACGCGGTGCGAGCGACCACGGCGGTGGCGAGCAGCATCGCGGTCTCGGGGGTGAGAGTCAGCGGAAAACGGGGGATCAGGCCCGCGGTGTGCCGCGCGGCCCAGTCGTCCAGGGCCGACTGGCCGGTGAGCGGCTCGATCGTGCCCGCCGGCAGCGCGCCCGCCCACTCCGGCCGCAATTCGACATCGCGACGCACCCACAGCCCGAGCGCTCCCGCCACCGATTCGGCGGCCGACAGCGATTCGAGCAGGCGCAGCGCCCCGGCCCGCGCATCGGCGGCGGGCAATCCGGTCGCAGCGGCCAATTCGGCCCGCGCAGGCTCGTCGGCGGCGCTCGCCAGCAGTCCGAGCAGCGGCCACACGCCGCATCCCGACAGCACGAAATCGCCGGATCCGGTGGCGGCGCACCATCGGGCCGTCAGGTCGTTGGCGGCCGAGACATGCGACAGCAGGCTGGTCTGCACCCGACCAGCCTAACCGCGCGCACCGACACGGACACGCAAGCGCCGCGGCGGTCCGGGCCCTCGCCGCGGGGTGTACGGGAACGCGGCGAGGGCATCCGCCTGGGCGGTACCGGACCGCTGCCGATCCTCGTACCTCGAGCGCACTCGAGGTCAAGTGGCGCGGACCGGTCGAGCCGCCACCCGCACTGCGATAAGGTGAGACGAATTGGAGCTTTTGCTCTCAATGTCGAGCTCTCACTGCCGAGGAGGACGCGGTGCCCGGTACCGTGCGATTGCGGGAACTGCAGGAGGGCGGCTGCACGCCCGATCAGGCGTGGGAGCTGTTCGACAGCCTGCCCCCGGTGCCCGTCGCGCAGGTCGTCGGCGGCCGCTGGCGCGGCAGCGAATTGGACACAGGTCATCCCTGGGGCGGGGTGCTGGTCGATTCCGGTTGGTACGGAAAGCAATTCGACGACGCCGACAATGTGCAGCCGCTGCTGTTCGCCGGTCCGGACAAGGTGGTGTTCCCGGTCGATCCCCGCCGGGCCCCGCTCGGGCTCGCGGGCCGGATCCCGCCCGCGGCCCTGCGGCTGACCCGGGCCGCGCTGCCGTTGCTGCGGCCGGTGCTGCGCGCCCGCGCGCCCCGGGCCCGGCTGCGCGACCTCGAATTCCGCGGAAAGGTCAGCGCCGCAATGGTGTACGACCATCTGCCGATCATCGACATGTTCCGCTGGGTGGACGACGACACGCTGCTCGGCGTCATGGATCTGCGAGGTCTGCGGGAGCCGTACTTCTTCATCCTGCGCCGCGAGAACGGCGCGTGACCGCGACACGCGGTTTTCCGCCGGAGCGGCGATAGCATCGACGCGACAACCGCCGGACCCGGACGGGAGGCCGCCGAATGGAACGGACGACATGTCTCGTGGCGGGCGGCGGCCCGGCGGGCGTGGTGCTCGGCCTGCTGCTGGCCCGGGCCGGCGTCGAGGTCACCGTCCTGGAGAAGCACGCCGACTTCCTGCGCGACTTCCGCGGCGACACCGTGCATCCCACCACCCTCGACCTGCTCGACGAGCTGGGTCTCGGCGAGGAGTTCGCGAAGCTGCCCGCCCGGCGCATGACCGATATCCAGTTGCCGATCCGCGGCCGGATGGTCCGCATCGCCACGCTCGGCCGGCTCCCGGGCAGGCACAAGTACATCGCGATGGTCCCGCAATGGGATCTGCTGAACCTGCTGACCCGCGCCGCATCCGCCGAGCCGACCTTCCGGCTGCGGATGAACACCGAGGCCACCGGCCTGATCCGGTCGGGTGACCGGATCACCGGCGTGCGCTACCGCACGAAGGACGGCGCCACCGGCGAGATCCACGCCGACCTGACCGTCGCCTGCGACGGCCGCACCTCGATCCTGCGCAGGGCCGCCGGGCTAGAGCCGAAACAATGGACCACGCCGATGGACGTGTGGTGGTTCCGCTTCCCGCGCAACGAGACCGACCCCGCGGGCGCCGTGTGGATGGTCATCGCCAACCGTTTCGCCCTGCTGCTGGACCGCGGCGACTACTGGCAGTGTGCCACCGTTATCCGCAAGGGCGCCGACGCGGTACTGCGCCGGGCGCCGGTCGCCGACGTCATGCGCACCATGATCGCGGTCGTCCCCTGGCTGGCCGACCGTGCCGACGCCGTGCGCGGCTGGGACGACGTCAAACTACTCGACGTGAAGCTCGACCGGCTGCACCGCTGGCACGCCGACGGCCTGCTGTGCCTCGGCGACGCCGCCCACGCCATGTCCCCGATCGGCGGTGTCGGCATCAACCTGGCTGTCCAGGACGCCGTGGCCGCAGCCCGCCTCCTGGCTCCGAAACTGTTGTCGCACAAGATTTCCGATTCCGATCTCGCCCGCGTCCAGCGTCGCCGCATCGTCCCGACGATGGTGACCCAGAACATGCAACGCCTCGTTCACCGCTTCGGCATCGAGCCCAGCCTCTCCGGGGCACTGGACGTCTCCACGTTCGAACGAATCCCGTTGCCGCTGAAGATTTTCCGCAGCCTCCCGGTGATCCGGAGCCTGCCCGCCTACCTGGTCGCCCGCGGCATCCGCCCCGAACACGCCCCGGACTTCGCCCGCCGGCCTTCCGGCTGACCCACCCAACGCGATCCGGGCCGGTGCGAGCGTGCCGATTCGAGCCGATACAGCGCGTGTGCGGAGTCCGGATGGTTCATGAGTCCGGCCTGTCGGCGTCTGCACCGAGAGGCCGGAGTGGTCGATTTCCGTTGCCGGTGAGCGCCTTCCATGTTCCCCGGATGGGGTATCCCACCGTCGGTGGATCGCCCGGGGTCGCGGCTCAGTCGGCCGGTGCGGTGAACGCGTCGAGGTGGTCGGCGACCCATTCGGCGTAGGTGCGGGGCGGGCGGCCGAGGATCTCGCGGACGTCGTCCGTGACCGTCGCATTGCGGCCCGCGCGGATGAACGCGGTGCCCTGCTGGACGCCGTCGATGTAGCCGGACGGCATCCCGGCGGCGGACATCCGGGCACGGATCTCGGTGTCGGACAGGTCGACCACCTTCACCTCCCGGCCGAGAGCCGCGCCGAGGACCGCGGCCTGGTCGTATTCGGACAGGGCGGCGGGTCCGGTGAGGGTGTGGACCTGCCCGGCGTGCGCGTCCGAGACCAGCGCGCGCACCGCGACAGCCGCGACGTCCCGAGGGTCGATCACGCCCTGGGCACCCTCCCCGGTGCGGCTCGGCACCGGTTCGCCGCGCCGGATCTCGTCCGCCCAGGCCAGCGAGTTGGTGGCGAATGCGCTGGGGCGCAGGATGGTCCACGTCAGGCCGCTGTCCCGCAGCGCCTGTTCCCCGGTGTGATGCCAGGTTCCGATCCAGCCGAGTTCGGGGTCGCCGGTGCCGATCGCCGAGAGTTTGACGGCCCGGCGCACCCCGGCGGCACGCGCGGCCTCGACGAGGTCCGTATCGGCGTTGGCGTGCGGCCCGAACACCCCGACCAGGAAGGCGGCTTCCGCCCCCGCCATCGCCGCGGCCAGCGTGTCACGGTCGGCGTAGTCGCCTCCGACCACCTCGACCCCGTCCGGAAAAGTCGCCGTGCCCGGGTTCCGGGTCAGCGCCCGCACCCGTTCACCGCGTTCCGCCAACTGCCGGACCAGTTCGCTACCGATGGTGCCCGTAGCACCCGTCACCAGAATCATGTGAGCAGCGTGCCGTGGCGACAACCTGCGGTGATAGGAAAAATCGGCACGCCCGCGCGCGGCCGGCGGTCGCTACAGTGGATGCGGTGACCATCCGCGTCCTCGGCCCCACCCGCCCGGCCGAAACCTACGAACAGCCGGTCGACGTTCCCGCGCGGCTGCGCCCGTGGTTCGCGGCGGCCGGTCGTATCCCGGACCACGCGACGCTGCCCGACTCGTTCACCCACGCGCCGAGCGTGGCGACGACGGTGGTGCTGCGCCGCCAGGCGCCGGATCGCCGCGATGCCATGGTGATCGGTCCACGTACGCGGGCTGCCTACTACGCCGCGAAGGCCCCCGCGTCGTGCCTGCGGCTGCGGATCGCGCCGGGCGCGGTGCGTCCGCTGCTCGGCGTGCCCGCCGGAGAGATGACCGACCGCGTCGTGCCGCTGGCCGAATTCGTCGGCCCGCTCGCGGAATTCACCGAGCGGCTGCTGCACACCGAACCGGGCGCTGTCCTGACCGTGCTGGAACATGAACTGCCACCGCGTATGTCGGATGATCCGGCCGCCCGATCGCACCGCGCCGTCCTGGCCGCGGCCGCCACCGCGCTGGTCGCCGACCGGGCCGGCGTGTCGGAGGTGGCCGCCCGGCTGGCGGTGAGCGAGCGTCAGCTGCGCAATCTGTTCACGACCGGAATCGGCTTGTCGCCCAAGCACTTCGCGCGCATCGCGCGGGTCCGCCGGCTGCTGATCGGACCGGACGCCGGACCGCTGGCGCATCTGGCCGCCGACGAGGGCTACTACGATCAGTCACACATGACCGCGGACTTCCGCGCCCTCATGGGAGTACCACCGTCCTGGTTCTTCGAGGGCCGGCTACCCGCCCCCGTCCCGTGCGAGGACCGGGTGCGCTGACCGTTCAGGCTCGGCCCGCGATGTCGCGCAGCATCCGCCGCACGATCATCCGGTGCGCACCGGATCCGATGACCAGCATCCGGTAGGCGAGACCCTGCGGTCCCGGGAACGCCGCCGACGAACGGGCGGAGAGGATCGTGCCGTCCGGCCCGGCCGCGAGGCGAAAGCTCAACTCGTAGCGGGAGAACCGATGCCTGCCCGCCAGCGTGAGCCGATCGTCCGGTACGGACTCGGTCACCGCGAAACCGGGGACGGTGGCGCCGAGTTCGGGCAGGGTGCCACCGCCCGACCGAGGCCGGGCGCCGACCAGGCTCGCGAAGAACGGGTTCGTCCCCGGGCCCGTGTGAATGATCCAGTCGGACAAGGCCGCCCACACGGCCGCGGCGGAAGCCGGCACCGTGATCCGGTGTTCGTCGATGAACGGCAGTTCGGTGGTGCTCAGGTCGGCCTACTTCGTGTCGAGGATGGCGCTGAAACGTTCCTCGGCCAGCTCCAACTGGTCGCGAATATGTTGTTTGACGTGCTCGGACAGCGGTGTGTCGGCGCGGTTCACCAGATCGCGGTAGATCGGGGTCATCGGCCGGTACTTGGTGGCCAGATGATGCATCGCGGGTTCGGTGGCGTAGAGGATGCCGACCCCGTTGTCGGTGAAGTCGGACAGCTTCACCACCCGCGCCCACGGATCGCGGCCGAGACTGCTCGCGATGTGCGCGCGGTACTGGACGTGTTTGTCGACGGCGGGGTCGCGCGGCGGATTGGTGACCGAGGCGATCAGCCCGGCGACCCGGGGGCCGAACCGCTCGCTCATCTCGGCCAGTGCCGCGTCGGTCTCGGAACCCGCACGCGCACCGGCCAATTCGGGTGCGTGATCCTCCACCGCGTCGTGCAGCAGGCCCGCCACCGCGACATCGGTGTCGCGCACCTCGTAGTGGCTGATGATGCGGATCGCGACCCGGAGCAGATGGTTCACATACGGTTCGCGGCCGTACCGATCGTCGCGGTGCAGGTCGGCGGCCAACTCCAGCGCGGCCTCGACCCGATCCGGCCGCGGGAGCTTCTCCTGCTCGATCTCGAGCCGTTGCCGCAGGCCCTCCTCGCCGTGCACCTCGCTGATCGCGTGCAACGGCATCACAGCCAGAATTCCCGCCCCCGGAGTGCTCATGGCGTCAATGTACCAGTCCGATATGACATCTCCGTCGGCCGCGGGGCGGCGCCACCGCCGGCATCGCCGCAGTTCCGGTGGCACGCGCGCCGGACCGAGGAGGCCTCGCGGACGTCGATGGATCGACAGGACCGGACGCGCGCGGCATCCTGAGGACGATGGAGTATCACAGTGTGCTGTGGCAGCCGCGATCCGCGCCGATCGCGGAGACGATGCTCGCCGACCGGGTGCGGGCCGATCTGCATCTGGATCGGATCATCGCCGCGGTGGCCGGCGATCTCGATCCCTACCGGCTGACCGAGTGGCTGCGGCGGCCGCTGTGCGATCTCGACGCGGTCCACTACCGCCAGGAGGTGTTCGCCGACCTGGCCTCGCCCGCCACCTACCGGGTGTTCGACGAATTCGCCGTCGCGCTGTGGCGGATGCGCGATCTCACGAAGCGCGCCGCCGACCAGCGCCACACACGGCAACGCGCCCGCTGGTTGCTCGATGCCGCGGCGGAATACGTGCGCGCGGTGACCCGGCTGCGCGACGACCTGGCCGGATCGGCGCTGACCTCGCGCGCGCTCACCGGCTGGCACGACTATCTGCGCGAACTGACCGGCGGCGCCGATTTCACCCGGCTCGCCGCGGACGTCGAGGCGACCGAGAACGCCCTGGGCGGCGTGCGTTTCGCGGTCCGGATCCAGGACCGGACGGTCGAGGTCGGAACATGCGGTGGCGAGCCGGATTACGCGGAGACCATCGCGAACCTGTTCCGCCGCTTCGGATCCGGCGAACCGGGCCTGAGGTCCGCGCCGGATCGCGCCGACCCGGATCCGTTCGAGACGCAGGTGCTGGACCGGGTCGTGGAGCTGTTCCCGGCGCCGTTCCGGCTGCTCGACCGGTTCGCACGCGAGCACGAGGATTTCGCCGATCCCGGCGTCATCCGCTTCGATCGCGAAATCCATTTCTATCTGCGCTATCTCGCGGTGGCAGAACGCGTGACCGGTGACGACCGCGCGATGACGCTGCCGCGGGTGACCGTGGACGTCGACCGCCCCCGCGTCAGCGGCGCCTTCGACCTGGCGCTCGCGCTGAAATGCGTGGCCGAGCGGAAACCGCTGGTGTGCAACGACTTCCGGCTCGATGATGCCGAACGCATCCTGCTGGTGACCGGCCCGAACTCCGGCGGCAAGACCACCTTCGCCCGCGCCGTGGGACAACTCGTGTATCTGGCCGCGCTGGGCTGCCCGGTACCCGCGTCCGAGGCGCGGCTGCCGCTGCCGGACCGGATGTTCACCCATTTCGAACGCGCCGACGCCGCCGACGACCGGAGCGGCCGACTGCTGCGCGAGCTGACCGCGGTACGCGACACCCTCGCCGCCGCCACCGGCCGCAGCGTGATCCTGCTGAACGAGAGTTTCGCGTCGACCACCACCGCCGACGGCCTGCGCATCGCCGGGGAGGTGCTCGGCCGGATCGTCGCGCTCGGGGCGGTCACGGTCTTCGTCACCTTCCTCGAGGGTCTCGCCGAGGGCCCGGCGACGGTCGGCCTGGTCGCCGGGGTCGACCCCGAGGATCCGGCCCGCCGCACCTACCGCCTGGAACGGCGCCCGGCCGACGGGCAACCGCAGGCGGCGGCGCTCGCGCACCGATACGGCCTGACCTACGCGGCGGTCACTGCGAGGGTCACCGGATGAGACCCCACCTCCGGCACTCGCCGGGCGGCCCCGTCGCGACCACGTCACTCGGTGACACGGTCGCCGCCGACCTGGGCCTGGACGCCGTCTGCGCCGCCATGGCCGGCGGTGACCCGGTGCTGCTGGCCGCCGCCCGGACCGGCCTGACCGCGATCGCCGCCGACGCGGCGACCGTCCGGTACCGCCAAGCGGTGTTCGCCGACTGCTGCGCACATCCGGACCGGATCCGGAACCTGTACGACATCGCCTGCGCGGCAACCGAAGTGCGACGCTGGACGATCGGCCGCGGCAGTCGCCCGAGTGGAAAACTGCTGCTGGCGCTCCAGCCGATCACGGAACTGACGACCCTGCTGCGTCGCCTGCGCGCCGAATGTGACAGTGTCGCAGCCCATTTCCGATCCGCCGGCCTGTCCGACCTGTGCGCCCGAGTACGTGCCACCCTCCCGGACGAGTACCTCGACGAGATCTCGAACCACCTGTCCGCCTTGGATTTCGAACACGGGATGCACGTCGGCGTGGCGCTCGGGCCGGGCAACAAACCGGTGGATCCGATCCTGCACCCCCCGCCGCGCTCGCGTCCGCGCGGCCTGCGCCGCCGGACCGGCGCCTTCGAGGCGATCGACGATTTCGAGAACGGCACCACCGCGCTGACCAGGTTCCGCGGCCGGGCCCTGGAAGCGGTCGCCGATGTGGTCAGCCGGGCCGCCGACGACATCGGCGACTTCTTCCTGCGACTGCGCACCGAACTGGCCTTCTACCTCGGCGCTCACACGCTCCGGCAGCGCCTGGAACGGGCCGGTGTGCCGATGTGCGTGCCGGTCGTACTGCCGGCCGGATCACCCGGTCTGCGCTGCACGGGCCTGCGCGACGTCGGCCTGTGCACGACCGGGGAGCCCGTGACCGGCGTCGACGTATCGGCCGCCGACCGCACGCTGCTCGTCGTCACCGGCGCCAACAATGGCGGCAAGACCACATTCCTGCGCAGCGTCGGCCTCGCCCAGATCATGGCGCAGGCAGGCCTTTTCGTAACCGCCGACGAATTCGCCGCCCCGCTGCGCACCGGCGTCTTCACCCACTTCGCGCCGGAGGAGGACCGCACGCTGACCCGGGGCCGGCTCGCGGAGGAACTGGCGGCGATGAGCCGCGTCGTCGACCGGATCACCCCCGGCGGACTACTGCTGTGCAACGAGTCCTTCGCCTCCACCGGTGAGCGCGACGCCGCGCGGATCGCCGGTCCGTTGCTCGCGGGCCTGGTGGACGCCGGGGTGACGGTTGTCTTCGTCACGCATCTGCACGAATTCGCCGCCGCCCGCGCCGCCGAGGACCGCCCGGCGGACCTGTTCCTGCGCGCCGGACGCGCCGTCGACGGCACCCGCACCTACCGGATGACACCGGGCGCGCCCAGCCCGGAGGCCCACGGCGCCGACCTGTTCCACCAGGTGTTCACCGCACCCCCCGCGGCCGGAACTGGATGCTGATCCGCGGCCCCACCGGCCGCCGGGTCTTCGGCACCGCGTGCTCCCAGGTGCGCTGGCACGACCCGCCCATCACCAGCAGATCACCGTGCCCGAGCTGGTACCGCACAGCGGCGCCCCCGCCACGCGGCCGCAGCGCCAGCCCCCGCGGCGCGCCGACGGAAACGATCGCGACCATCGTGTCGAACCGCGCCCCGCGGCCGATGGTGTCGCCGTGCCACGCGACACTGTCGTTGCCGTCGCGGTACCAGCACAGCCCGACCGTCCGGAACGGCTCGCCGAGCTCCGTGGCGTAACGGGTACTCAACGCGGCCCGCGCCGCGTCGAGCGCCGGATCCGGCAGCGGCTCGTCCTCGTCGTAGAACCGTTGCAGCCGTGGCACATCCACCACCCGGTCGTACATCGGCCGCCGATCGGCCCGCCACGGCACCCGCGTCACCAGCCGCTCGAACAGCGCGTCCGCCCCGGTCAGCCACGCCGGCAACACATCGACCCAGGCACCCGCACCCAGCTGCGTGCGCCGCACCCCGTCCAACGCCCCGGGCACGGCCTCCCCGGCCCGTCCCTCGTCGGGACAGTCGAACAGCGATCCCTGAAGCGTCCTCGGCATGCGGCCAATCTACCGATCATCGAACATATGTTCCAGTAGCAAACTAGTGGCTTTCCCTGCTCGGCGGCATAGGCTGTCGACTCGTGATCGTGGTCCCGGAGCAGTTCGCGCGGAGCGTGGCCGCCGATGCGGGCGCGGTGGGCCGTTCCTGGATCGAGGCGTTGCCCGGCCTGGTCGGCGAACTGCTCGAGCGTTGGTCCGGTGTCCCCGACGGGCCGGTGCGGCACGGCCGGGTCGGGCTCGTGATCCCGGTGCGGCGTCGAGACCGGCCACCGGCGGTGCTGAAAGTGTCGCTCCCGCGTCCCTGGAACATTCACGAACCGGCCGCGTTCGCGGCGTGGAACGGTGCCGGCGCGGTGCGGTTGTACGACCGTGACGACGATCGGGGGGCGATGCTGCTGGAGCGCGCCACGACCCGCACACTCGCCGACATCGCCGATCCGGAGCGGGCGGTCGCGATCCAGGGCGCGCTGGCCCGGCGGCTGGCCGTCACCGCGCCTCCGGGATTTCCGCTGCTGTCCGACGTCGTCGCGGGTTGGGCGGACGAGATCCGGGCCGACTCCGCCACTCTGGGCCGGCCGCTGCCGGACCACGTCGTGGACGCGGCGCTGGCGACCATCGCCGAACTCGGCCCGGACCAACCGAATACGCTGGTGCACGGTGATCTTCACGATGCCAACGTGCTCGCCGCCGAACGCGAGGACTGGCTCGCGATCGACCCGAAAGTGTGTGTCGGCGACCCGGCCCACGACGCCTTCACCGTGCTGTTCAGTCCACGCTTCGGCCCGCTGCTGAATTCGGCGGATCCCGGTCCTTCCCTCCATCGATTGCTCGAGATCTATTGCGAGGCAGCAGAAGTGGATATCGAACGGGCGCGCCGCCGGACGCAGGCCGGCGCGGTGTGGGAGGCACTGCGAGGTCGTCGGCTCGGCGAGGCGACGGCGATCGTCGGTGCCGCCGACCGCTTGGCGGCATCCCTCGCCTGAGCCCGTAGCCGACTCCGATCGGAACCCGTCCACGAGTCGATGCCGCGATCGCGCCCGAGTTCGGTGGCGACGACTCAGGAGCGCCCGGCCGCCTCGGATCGGCCCACCCGCCCCAGCGAGCGGTCCGCCAGTGTCAGGACCAGGAACAGCACCGCCGCGATGAGCATGAACTGCGAAAGGTGGTGCAGTGCGGCGGTTCCCGCCGGGCGGGTCAGCAGTGCGCCGCCGGCCGCCGCCGAGCCGATGGCGCCGAGATACACGAAGGTGCGCAGTAGTCCGGCCGAGGAGGCCATGCGGTCGGGCTCGGCCTGGTAGTAGACGGCGTTCTGGATCGCGAGATTGTTGAGCCCCTGCGGGATTCCCATGATGCACACCGCCGCCACCAGCACCCAGACGGTGGTCGACGTGTGCACGGTCAGCAGCAGGCACGCGGCGGCGATCTGCGCGATCGCGCCGACCACCAGTTTGCCGCGAATTCCCTTGCGCCGCCCGGTGAGTGCCGCGACGCCGATCCCGGCCAGCGACATCGGCAGCAGCACGAGGCCGGCGGTGGCCGCCGACAGCCCGCGGCCGTCCTCGAGCCACTGGGTGAAGCCGTACAGAAAGCAATAGGCGATCAGGGCGGACAGGGTGCCGCGGACGTAGGTGGCCACCAGGGGGAGGTTGCCGCCGAGCAGGCGCACGTCCACGAACGGCTCGGCCGTGCGCAGTTCCCGCACCACCAGCGCGGCCAGCGCCACCACCGCCAGTACCGGCAGATACCAGTGCGCCACAGCGGGTTCCATCAGGAACAACAACAGGGCGACGAGCGTCACCGTGAACAGCGCGATTCCGGGAGCGTCCAGACCCGAGCGGCTGCCCCGCCGGGCGGGAGGGGTCCGGGGCAGTCGCCGGGTGCCGAGCGCGAGGCAGGCCAGCGCCAGCGGGATGTTGACGGCGAAGGTGGCGCGCCAGCCGCCCAGGTGGACCAGCAGGCCGCCCGCGGTGGGACCGAGCACGATGACGGTCTGGCTGGCGATCGACAGCGCGGTCAGCACGGTCGCCGGACTGTCACGGCCGGTCCGCTCGGATTCGCTGCGGATCAGGTACATCGAGGCGGGATAGCCCGCGCAGGTACCGAAACCGAGGATCACCCGGGCCGGCACCAGCACCCACAGCGCCGGCGCCAGCAGGCCCAGCAGCCCGGCGATTCCGGTCAGCGCGGCGCCGGCGAGATACAGCCGCCGCGGCCCGTACAGGTCGATCAGCCGGCCGACCACCGGCTGGCCGATCGCCGTCGCCAGGTACAGTGCCGACACCAGCCAGGCGGTCTGCGCCGGTGGCGCGCCGAACGCGATCCCGATCGGCACCAGCGACACCGCCAGGATCGAGGAGTTCACCGGATTGAGCACCGACGAGACGATCATCGGGACGATCAGGCGCCGGTCGAAGCCGTCGGCCTGCGCCGGTCGCCGGAACCTGCGGCCGAACCGCTCCAGCGTGGCCGTCATTCCGAGGTCAGCCTCTCCAGGATCGCCAGAGCGTCCAGCACGGTGGCCCGTTCGGCCTCGGTGAAGTGCTCCTGCAAGGCGGCGGACAACCATTCCTGCCCGGCCTGCCCGCGGTCGTCGAGGAGGTCGCGGCCGGCCCGGGTCAGTGACACCACCTGGCGGCGGCGGTCGGCGGGGTCGGTGTGGCGTTCGACGAATCCGCGCTCGTCGAGCACGGCGAGGGTGGCGGCGACGGCCTGCGGACGTACCCGTTCGGCGGTGGCCAGGTCGCTGGCGGTGCTGTCGCCGCGCTTCTTCAACCGGCTCAGCACCGACATCTGCGAGGGGGTGAGCTCGTGGCTGTCGGAGGCCTCCAGGAAGCGCCGCCGCAGCCGGCTGATCAGCACCCGCAGCTCGCGGGCCGCCCGGACGGCCGATTCGGAGACGGTCTGCGTGGAATCCATGACTCCACGATAGATAGACAACCGAGATTGTTCAATCTGGATTGTTCAATCTGGATTGACCACTATCCGGGCACCGGGCGGATCGTCAGGCGCCGGGCGGGATGTGCGCGCGCACGAAATCGACGACGGCGTCGGTGAATTGGTCGTTCACGTCGCTGGCGGCGGTGTGCGCGGCCCCGGCGATCTCGACGTACTCCAGGTGGGGGACCAGGGCCCGGAACGCGGCGACGCTGTCCTCGCCGACCACGTCGGAGAGCCGGCCGCGGACCAGCAGCACCGGGATGGTGAGTTCGCGGGCCGCTGCCTCCAGTTCGTCGGCGTTGAGGTCCAGATCCTCCGGCCGTTCGGGTCGCTGCATCATCGCCGGATCCCAGTGCCAGTACCACCGGCCGTCGCGCTGACGCAGATTGCGCCGCAACCCTTCCGGGCTGCGCGGCCGCGGCCGGTGCGGCAGATATTCGGCGACCGCGTCGGCGGCCTCCTCCAGGGTGGCGAAGCCCTCCGGACTGCCCGTCAGGAAGTTCAGCACCCGGTCGATACCCTTGCGCTCCGGGCGCGGCACCACGTCGACCAGCACGAGTCCGGCGATCCGTGCCCCGCCGGGCAGGGTGGTGGCGAGCAGGCCGGTCAGGCCGCCCATGCTCGCGCCGACCAGAATCGCCGGGCGGCCGAGTTCGGCGAGGACGCCCAGCAGGTCGGCGGCCTGCGCCTCCCGGCTGTAGTTCCCGTCCGGCGCCCAGTCGCTGTCGCCGTGCCCGCGCGCGTCCAGCAGCACCGCGCGCAGCCCGACCTTGGCCAGGGCCGCGCCGGTGTCCTTCCAGGAATGCCGGGTCTGGCCGCCACCGTGCAGGAATACCGCCAGCGGGCCGTCCTCGGGTCCCCAGCTTTCTCCGGCGAGTCGGATACCGTCGGCGGCCCGGAAGGCCAGCGGCGTCGGATCCGTGAACCCATTCGCATTGCTCACGACATCGAGCATGACACAGGAAAGGGTCGTATTTACAGTGTATGACGACATCGCGGTGCTGTAGCCGGTCATTCGCCGGATCGGTCGTGGAGCGGGGGACCGGGCGCAGCACCGGATCTCGGCGCTGCTAGGCTGCTCAGCCGAACAGACATCCTTTAACGGACCGTCCCGTGAGGCGGGGAAGGAGGTCGGCATGGCCGTGCCCGAATACTCGCAGCGACACGATCCGGAGTGGATCCGGACCGGGCGCGAGTTGTTGTCGGCGCAGGACGTGAGCCGCACCGTGGCCCGCATGGCCCATCAGATCATCGAGAAGACCGCGCTCGACGCGGGCGATCCCGCGGCGCCGCGCGTGGTGCTGATCGGCATCCCGACCCGCGGCACCTCGCTGGCCGCCCGGCTCACCGACCGGATCGAGGAGTTCTCCGGGGTGCGACCGGCGCTCGGCTCGCTGGACATCACCCTCTATCGCGACGATCTGCGCAATCGCCCGCATCGCCCGCTGGAGCGCACCCAGGTCCCCGAGGGCGGCATCGAGAACGCCCTGGTCGTCCTCGTCGACGACGTGCTGTTCTCCGGCCGCAGTGTGCGTTCCGCGCTCGACGGCCTGCGCGACCTCGGCCGCCCGCGCTCGGTGCAACTGGCCGTGCTGATCGACCGCGGCCACCGCGAACTGCCGATCCGCGCCGACTACGTCGGCAAGAACGTGCCCACCTCCCGCAGCGAGGACATCTCCGTACTGCTGACCGAACACGACGGCCGCGACGGCGTCTACCTGCACCAGGGGGACGAGCAGTGAGGCATCTGCTGTCGGTGACCGACCTCGATCGCGATGCCGCGACCCGGCTGCTCGACGACGCCGAACGGTTCGAGCAGGCGCTGCTCGGCCGCGAGGTGCGCAAGCTGCCCACCCTGCGCGGCCGCACCGTGATGACGGTCTTCTTCGAGAACTCCACCCGCACCCGGGTCTCGTTCGAGGTCGCGGGCAAATGGATGAGCGCCGACGTGATCAACGTCAGCGCCTCCAGTTCCTCGGTGTCCAAAGGGGAATCGCTGCGCGACACCGCGCTGACCCTGCACGCCGCCGGCGCCGACGCGCTGGTGGTCCGGCACCCGGCCTCCGGCGCCGCACACCAGATCGCCCGCTGGTTCGCCGAAATGCCCAGCGGCTCCAGCGGTTTCGCGGGCAACGGCCCGGCGGTGGTGAACGCCGGTGACGGCATGCACGAACATCCGACCCAGGCGCTGCTGGACGCGCTGACCCTGCGGCAGCGACTGGGCTCGCTCGAGGGCAAGCGGATCGTCATCGTCGGCGACATCCTGCACAGCCGGGTCGCGCGCTCGAATGCGTTCCTGCTGAACATCCTCGGCGCCGAGGTGACCCTGGTCGCACCGCGCACCCTGCTGCCGGTCGGCGTGGGTCACTGGCCGGTGCGGATCTCGGACTCGCTGGACGCCGAACTGCCCGGCGCGGACGCGGTGATGATGCTGCGCGTGCAGGCCGAGCGGATGAACGGCGGCTTCTTCCCGTCGGCCCGTGAGTATTCGATCCGCTACGGCCTCAACGAGCGTCGCCTCGCGCTGCTGCCCGAGGAGGCGGTGGTGCTGCACCCCGGCCCGATGCTGCGCGGCATGGAGATCGCCTCGGCGGTCGCCGACTCACCGAAAGCCGCTGTGCTGCAACAGGTCAACAACGGCGTGCATATGCGCATGGCGGTGCTGTTCCGCCTGCTCGCCGGTGCCGAGGAGGTCGTCGCATGAGCGGGTCAGGGCCGGAGGCGGCAGCGGAGCGTCACCACGGAGGCCCCTCGATCGTGCGAGAAAGTCACCGCATGACAACGTTGATCCGGAACGTCCGGCTCTACGGCGAAGGTGAGCCGATCGACGTGCTGCTCGCCGAGGGTGAGATCCGCGCGCTCGGACCGGATCTCGCGGCCGAGGCCGGCGTGGAGACGATCGACGGCGCCGGGCAGATCCTGCTGCCCGGCTTCGTGGACCTGCACACCCATCTGCGCGAGCCCGGCCGCGAGGACACCGAGACCATCGAATCCGGTTCCGCCGCAGCGGCTCTCGGCGGTTACACGGCGGTGTTCGCGATGGCCAACACCAGCCCGGTCGCCGACAACCCGGTGGTCACCGACCATGTGTGGCGCCGCGGCCGCGAGGTCGGCCTCGTCGACGTGCACCCGGTCGGCGCGGTCACCGTGGGGCTGGCCGGCAAGCAGCTGGCCGAGATGGGCACCATGGCCGCCGGCGAGGCCGGGGTCCGGTTGTTCTCCGACGACGGCCGGTGCGTGCACGACCCGCTGATCATGCGCCGCGCGCTGGAATACGCGAACTCGCTGGGCGTGCTGATCGCCCAGCACGCCGAGGAGCCCCGGCTGACCGAGGGCGCGGTGGCGCACGAGGGCCCGAACGCGTCCCGGCTCGGCCTGGCCGGCTGGCCGCGCGCGGCCGAGGAGTCGATCGTCGCCCGCGACGCACTGCTGGCCCGCGACGCCGGCGCCCGCGTGCACATCTGCCACGCCTCCACCGCCGGTACCGTCGAGATCCTGAAATGGGCGAAGGCACAAGGGATCTCGATCACCGCCGAGGTCACCCCGCATCATCTGCTGCTGGACGACTCGCGGCTCGAGACCTACGACGCGGTGAACAAGGTGAACCCGCCGCTGCGCGAGGCCGCCGACGTGGCCGCGCTGCGGCAGGCACTGGCCGACGGGACCGTCGACTGCGTCGCCACCGATCACGCCCCGCACGCCGAACAGGACAAGTGCTGCGAATTCGCGGCGGCCCGGCCGGGCATGCTCGGCCTGGAGACCGCGCTGTCGATCGTGGTGGACACCATGGTCCGCCCCGGCCTGCTGGACTGGCGTGGGGTGGCCCGCGTGATGAGCGAGAATCCGGCCCGCATCGCGGGTCTGGACGATCAGGGCCGGCCACTCGCCGTGGGTGAGCCGGCCAACCTGGTGCTGGTCGACCCCGAGGCCGAGTGGACGGTGCGGTCCGCCGACCTGGCCAGCATCTCGAAGAACACGCCGTACGAGGCGATGACCCTGCCGGGGCGGGTGACGGCCACCTTCCTGCGCGGCCGGCTCACCGCCCGGGACGGGTCGGTCCGCATCGGTACCGGCGCCCGGACGGGAGGACAGTCGTAATGGAACGGACCCTGCTGGTTCTCCTGCTGCTCGCGCTGTTCGCGCTGATCCTGTGGGGAATGTCCCGCTCGTGGCGCAAGCGCGGCGCACGCCAGGCGGACGCCGTCGGTGAACTGCCGCAGGTGCCCGCCGAACCCGGCGCGCAGGTCCTGGAGCCGACCACCGGCCTCTACACCGGCACGACGCTCGCGCCGAGCTGGCAGAACCGAGTTGTGGTGGGAGACCTGGGTTTCCGCGCGACCGCGGAGCTGACCCGGTTCGAGCGCGGCGTACTGCTGGAGCGCGACGGCGCCTCGCCGATCTGGATTCCGGCGGAAGCCATCACGGCGGTGCGGACCGAGCGCGGCCACGCGGGCAAGGTCATGACAGAAGATGGTGTGCTGGTCATTCGCTGGAAGCTGCCGACGGGAACCGAGGTGGACACCGGGTTCCGCGGCGACGACAAGGCGGTGTACCCGGCCTGGACGGGCGCCCACACCGGTACGACGAACGGAGACGACCAATGAGCGCGACCGCGCTGATGGTGCTG
Organism: Nocardia aurantia; assembly: GCF_009604425.1. Taxonomy (GTDB): domain Bacteria; phylum Actinomycetota; class Actinomycetes; order Mycobacteriales; family Mycobacteriaceae; genus Nocardia; species Nocardia aurantia. Next base: position 205,669 of record NZ_WEGI01000010.1, read on the forward strand.
GAGGACGGCCGGGTGTTCCGCGGTTCGGCCTACGGCGCCACGGGTGAGACGCTGGGCGAGGCGGTGTTCTGCACCGCGATGACCGGATATCAGGAGACCCTGACCGATCCCAGTTACCACCGGCAGATCGTGGTGGCCACCGCCCCGCAGATCGGCAACACCGGCTGGAACGACGAAGACGACGAGTCGAAGCGGATCTGGGTCGCCGGCTACGCGGTGCGCGACCCCGCGCGGCGCGCCTCGAACTGGCGCGCCACCACCACCCTGCCCGCGGAACTCGAGCGGCAGCGGGTGGTGGGCATCGCCGGTATCGACACCCGCGCCCTGGTGCGGCACCTGCGCACCCGCGGTTCGATGAAGGCGGGCATCTTCAGCGGCGAGGCCGCCGACGCTCCGGTCGAGGAACTGGTCGCCCGCGTCACCGGCCAGTCCGCGATGCTCGGCGCCGACCTGGCCGCCGAGGTGACCACGCCCGGCGGATACACCGTCGAACCCGAGGGCGAGCATCGGTTCACCGTGGTCGCCGTCGATCTCGGCATCAAGACCAACACCCCGCGGATGTTCGCGCAGCGCGGCGTCCGGGTGCACGTGGTGCCCTCGGGCATCACCCTGGACGGGGTGCGGGAGCTGAATCCGGACGGCGTGTTCCTGTCCAACGGCCCCGGCGACCCGGCCACCCAGGACGATGCCGTCGCGCTCACGAAAGCCGTTCTCGGCGAGGGCATTCCGCTGTTCGGCATCTGCTTCGGCAACCAGATCCTCGGCCGCGCGCTCGGATTGTCCACGTACAAGATGAAATTCGGCCACCGCGGCATCAACGTGCCGGTCGTCGACCATGCCACCGGGCAGGTCTCGATCACCGCGCAGAACCACGGCTTCGCGCTGGAAGGTGAAGCGGGACAACGCTTCGACACCCCGTTCGGCACCGCCGAGGTCAGCCACACCTGCGCCAACGACGGCACCGTCGAGGGCGTGCGGCTGGTGGACGGCCGGGCCTTCTCCGTGCAGTACCACCCCGAGGCCGCCGCCGGCCCGCACGACGCCGCCTACCTGTTCGACCGTTTCGCCGACCTTCTGGAGGATTCCTGATGCCTCGCCGCGAAGACCTCCGCCACATCCTGGTGATCGGCTCCGGCCCGATCGTCATCGGCCAGGCCTGCGAATTCGACTACTCCGGCACCCAGGCGTGCCGGGTGCTGCGGGCCGAGGGCCTGCGGGTGACGCTGGTCAACTCGAATCCGGCCACGATCATGACCGACCCGGAGTTCGCCGACGCCACCTACGTCGAGCCGATCACCGCGGAATACGTCGAGAAGATCATCGACAAGGAGCGCCCCGACGCGATCCTCGCCACCCTGGGCGGCCAGACCGCGCTGAACACCGCGGTCGCGCTGCACGAGCGCGGCACCCTGGCGAAGTACGGCGTCGAGATGATCGGCGCCGACTTCGACGCCATCCAGCGCGGTGAGGACCGGCAGAAGTTCAAGGACATCGTCGCGAAGGTCGGCGGCGAGAGCGCCCGCTCGCGGGTCTGCCACACCATGGACGAGGTCCGCGAGACGGTCGCCGAACTCGGCTTCCCGGTGGTCGTGCGCCCGTCGTTCACCATGGGCGGACTGGGCTCCGGGATGGCCTACGACGACGTCGACCTGGATCGCATCGCCGGCGGCGGCCTCGCGGCCTCGCCGACGGCGAACGTGCTCATCGAGGAATCCATCCTGGGCTGGAAGGAATTCGAGCTCGAGCTGATGCGCGACCGCCGCGACAACGTGGTGATCGTGTGCTCGATCGAGAACGTCGACCCGATGGGCGTGCACACCGGCGACTCGATGACCGTCGCCCCCGCGATGACCCTCACCGATCGCGAGTACCAGAAGATGCGCGATCTCGGCATCGCGATCCTGCGTGAGGTCGGCGTCGACACCGGCGGCTGCAACATCCAGTTCGCGGTCGATCCGAGCGACGGCCGCCTGATCGTCATCGAGATGAACCCGCGAGTGTCGCGGTCGTCCGCATTGGCTTCCAAGGCAACGGGTTTCCCGATCGCGAAGATCGCCGCGAAGCTGGCCATCGGCTACACGCTGGACGAGATCGTCAACGACATCACCAAGGAGACGCCGGCCTGTTTCGAGCCGACCCTCGACTACGTCGTGGTGAAGGCGCCGCGGTTCGCGTTCGAGAAGTTCCCCGGCGCCGACCCGACGCTGACCACCACGATGAAGTCGGTCGGCGAGGCGATGAGCCTGGGCCGCAACTTCACCGAGGCGCTCGGCAAGGTGCTGCGCTCGCTGGAGACCAAGGCCGCGGGCTTCTGGACGCAGCCGGACGGCCGCTGGACCGATGTGCAGGACATCCTCCTCGACCTGACCACCCCCACCGAGGGCCGCATCTACCAGGTGGAACGCGCGCTGCGCCTGGGCGCGACGGTCGAGCAGGTGGCCGAGGCGTCCGGGATCGACCCGTGGTTCGTCGCCGAGGTCGAGAGCCTGGTGGACCTGCGCCGCGAGGTGCTCGACGCGCCGGTCCTGGACGAGCCGCTGCTGCGCACCGCGAAGCACCACGGCCTGTCCGATCGCCAGATCGCCGCGCTGCGACCGGAATTGGCGGGTGAGGACGGCGTGCGCGCGCTGCGGCACCGGCTCGACATCCGCCCGGTGTACAAGACCGTCGACACCTGTGCCGCCGAATTCGAGGCCCGTACCCCGTACCACTACTCGGCGTACGAGCTGGATCCGGCCGCGGAATCCGAGGTGGCGCCGCAGCCCGAGCGTGCGAAGGTGATCATCCTCGGCTCCGGCCCGAACCGCATCGGCCAGGGCATCGAATTCGACTACTCGTGTGTGCACGCCGCGCAGACGCTGTCGGACGCGGGCTACGAGACGGTGATGGTCAACTGCAACCCGGAGACCGTCTCCACCGACTACGACACCGCCGACCGCCTCTACTTCGAGCCGCTGACCTTCGAGGACGTGCTCGAGGTGTTCCACGCCGAGCAGGAGTCCGGCACCGTCGAGGGCGTCATCGTGCAACTCGGCGGCCAGACCCCGCTGGGCCTGGCGCAGCGGCTGACCGACGCCGGTGTGCCGGTGGTCGGCACCTCCGCGGCCGCGATCGACCTGGCCGAGGACCGCGGCGAATTCGGTCAGGTGCTGACCACGGCCGGCCTCCCCGCGCCGAAGTACGGCACCGCGACCACCTTCGCGCAGGCGAAGAAGATCGCCACCGACATCGGCTATCCGGTGCTGGTCCGGCCGTCGTACGTGCTCGGCGGCCGCGGTATGGAGATCGTCTACGACGAATCCTCGCTGGAGGGCTACATCTCCCGCGCCACCGACGTGTCGCCGGAGCATCCGGTGCTGGTCGACCGGTTCCTGGAGGACGCCATCGAGATCGACGTCGACGCGCTGTGTGACGGTGACGAGGTCTACCTCGCCGGGGTCATGGAACATATCGAGGAGGCCGGTATCCACTCCGGTGACTCCGCGTGCGCGCTGCCACCGATCACGTTGGGGCGCAGCGACATCGAGTCCGTGCGCCGGTCCACGACCGCCCTCGCCAAGGGCATCGGGGTGCGTGGTCTGCTCAATGTGCAGTACGCGCTGAAGGACGACGTGCTGTACGTGCTGGAGGCCAATCCGCGCGCCAGCCGCACGGTGCCCTTTGTGTCGAAGGCGACGGCGGTACCGCTGGCGAAGGCCGCGGCCCGGATCATGCTCGGCGCCACCATCGCCGAACTGCGCAAGGAGGGCATGCTCCCCGCCGAGGGTGACGGCGGCCACGCCCCGCTCGACGCGCCCGTCGCGGTCAAGGAGGCTGTCCTGCCGTTCCATCGCTTCCGCCGCCCCGACGGCTCCGGCATCGACTCGCTGCTGTCGCCGGAGATGAAGTCCACCGGCGAGGTCATGGGCATCGACGCCGATTTCGGCACCGCCTTCGCCAAGAGCCAGACAGCGGCCTACGGGTCGCTGCCCACCGAGGGCACGGTGTTCGTGTCGATCGCCAACCGGGACAAGCGCGCGATGGTCTTCCCGGTGAAGCGCCTGCACGATCTGGGCTTCCGTATCCTGGCTACCGAGGGCACCGCCGAAATGCTCCGGCGCAACGGTATCCCGTGCCAGACTGTGCGGAAGCACTCCGATCCGGAAGCGACGGACGAGCGCGACAACACGGCCTCGGATATTCACCGCGCCGACACGACATCGGACATTCTTGGTCCCTCGATCGTAGATCAGATCAAGGATGGTGATATCGACATCGTGTTCAATACCCCCTACGGGAACTCCGGACCTCGGGTCGACGGCTACGAGATCCGGACCGCCGCGGTGGGTGCGAACATTCCGTGCATCACCACGGTGCAGGGTGCGGCTGCGGCCGTACAGGGTATCGAGGCCACAATAAACGGCGGTATCGGTGTGCGCTCCCTCCAGGAGTTGCATGCCGTGCTGCGCGCTGACGTGACCGATGAATCCCGAGGCGCGAGCCCGGCGTAACCACGCAGGGGCTTCGGACACGTTCGAACGGAAGACCGGCGTCGCGGACGCCGACAGCAACACGACGGGAGAGAATTACGGTGGGAGCCATCGGGTTTGGTGCAGGGGCTCGGCCCGTGGGGGCCGGACGGGTGAAGCCGCGACGGCGGGCGATCGACACCGCGGTGGTGCCGATGCCGATCGAGGTGACCCCGCGCGGTGGCGGCGATATCCGCGGTCTGCGGAAGGCCGGCGGGTTCGGCAGTTACGGCGCCGTCGGCTTCCGGGCCACGCCGCCGATCAGCCGGATCCCCGCGCCCATCGAACCGGAACCCGAGGCAGACACGGAAACCGAGCGCGAACTGGCGGTGGCCGGGTCCGCGGCGGATCAGCAGTGAAGCCGTTCGGTGTCCGGCTGCGCCACGCCATGGCCGAATACGGGCCGTTGTGCGTCGGCATCGACCCGCACCCGGCGCTGTTGCGCGCGTGGGGGTTCAGCGCGGATGCCGACGGGTTGAAGCGGTTCGCCGACGTCTGCGTGGCGGCGTTCGGCGGCCAGGTGGCGTTGGTGAAGCCGCAAGCGGCGTTCTTCGAGACCTACGGGTCCGCCGGGTTCGCGGTCCTGGAGTCCACGATCGCCGCGTTGCGCTCGCTGGACACGCTGGTGCTCGCCGACGTCAAGCGCGGTGACATCGGTTCCACCATGGCCGCGTACGCCGAGGCTTGGCTCGGCGACGGGCCGCTGGCCGTCGACGCGATCACCGCGTCGCCGTATCTCGGCTTCGGTTCGCTGGCCCCGGCGCTGGACCTCGCCGAGGCCGATCACCGGGGCGTGTTCGTCCTGGCGGCCACCTCGAATCCGGAGGCGGCCGCGTTACAGAACACCGTGGCCGCCGACGGCCGCACCCTCGCCCAGACCATGGTCGACGCCGCCGCGGCGCGCAATGCCGGCCCGGAGTTCGGCTCGGTCGGAGTGGTGGTCGGCGCGACCCTGGCGGTGGCGCCGGACCTGAGCCGGCTCAACGGCCCGATCCTGATGCCGGGCGTCGGTGCCCAGGGCGGGGGATCGGAGTCGATCCGGTCGCTGGTCCCGCCGGAGGTGCTGCCGGCGGTGCTGCCGAGCGTCTCCCGCGAGGTGCTCGAGGCCGGTCCGGCGGTGAGTGCCCTGCGGCAGCGGGTGCGTGACCTCGCGGCCGGATTCGCTTTCCCGTACGAGTAGCCCCAGCGGGTACGTCCGATCCGTTCCTTTCGGAGTCGATGTGCCGGGCCGGACGGTCGGCTGCCGGGTGTGCTCTCGGGCACGTTCGCCATACCTTCGATACATCCCGACTGGTCCGTTTTCAAAATCGGCCCGCTGAGCGGCACCGGACGCCTCCCGGCACCACGAACTACACGGATGTGTTTTCAGGCGTCAGTGGGCCTTTCGGTCGCTATTGAGAACCTCTCCGGCGGTCGTGCGGCGCGGGCTCCGCGAAGCTCCGCGCGGGGGTCCCGGACCGCGACACGCAGAGGCGAAAAAGCGCGACACGCCGAGGAATTCAAGAAAGTTCCAGGTCGCGCGATAACAGCTCGATCACGACCGGATCCGGACCGCCGCCGCTCCTGTCATCCGCCCTCTCGCCCAGCGGAAAAGGCCAGGTCACAGGGTCGTGGAGGGTGCGGGCGAGCGGATCCGCGCGACGATCGCGGACGGGCCCCCACGGCCCTCGCACCGCCTCCTGACACGCCCGGAATCCGTCGCTGACCTGGGGGGTGGGTTCGCAATCGGCAAGCGGCGTGGGTACGGTCGCTGAGACCGCCGGGTTACCGGTGGTAGATCATGCAATGAACGATGAGACGGAGGAACCCAGTGGCCCTTCCCCAGCTGACCGACGAGCAGCGCGCCGCTGCTTTGGAGAAGGCGGCTGCCGCTCGCCGCGCTCGGGCAGAGCTCAAGGAGCGCTTGAAGCGTGGCGGCACCGACCTGAAGACGGTCCTGAAGGACGCCGAGACCGATGAGGTTCTCGGGAAGATGAAGGTGTCGGCGCTGTTGGAGGCCCTGCCGAAGGTGGGCAAGGTCAAGGCGGCGGAGATCATGAGCGAGCTCGAGATCGCGCCGACCCGGCGCCTGCGTGGCCTCGGTGACCGGCAGCGCAAAGCGCTGCTGGCCAAATTCGACTTCACGGCCTGAGCCGAGAGTGGTCGGACACACGCAGAAGGGTCGACTGGTGGTACTGGTCGGCCCCTCGGCCGTCGGGAAGTCGACAGTTGTTCGCTGCGTTCGCGAGCGACTGCCGGAACTGGTGTTCAGTGTGTCGGCCACTACCCGGGCCCCGCGGCCCGGAGAGGTCGACGGCCGCGATTACCGGTTCGTGACCAGGGCCGAGTTCGACGCCATGATCGAACAGGGGGATCTGCTCGAATGGGCCGACATCCACGGCGGCCTGCAGCGGTCGGGTACCCCGGCCGCCCCGGTCCGGACCGCGATCGCGGCCGGTAAACCGGTCCTGATCGAGGTGGACCTGGCGGGGGCCCGCTCGATCCGTACCACCATGCCGGAGGCACTGCACGTGTTTCTGGCCCCGCCCAGCTGGGACGTTCTGGTCGAGCGGCTGACCGGCCGCGGCACCGAATCCCCCGAGGTGATCGAACGCCGGTTGCAGACGGCGAGGACCGAGCTCGCGGCATGTGACGAGTTCGACATCGTGATCGTGAACAACGACCTGACCAGTGCCTGTGAGCAATTGGTATCGTTGTTCGTTAGCACAAATTCGAGCCACCACCGGAACTAACCCCAGGAGTCTCCCGAGTGACCGACACCAAGACCGTGCCCGCGTACGACACCCCGGTCGGCCTGACCAACCCGCCGATCGATGAGCTGCTCGAGCGCACGTCGTCGAAGTACGCGCTGGTCATCTACGCCGCCAAGCGCGCGCGTCAGATCAACGACTATTACAACCAGCTCGGCGACGGCATCCTCGAGTACGTCGGGCCGCTGGTCGAGCCGGGTCTCCAGGAGAAGCCGCTGTCGGTGGCCATGCGTGAGATCCACGCCGACCTGCTCGAGCACTCCGAAGGCGAGTGACTCCGCGCGCGGCGGCGCCCAGGTGACGCCGCCGCCACCTGCGATCGAAAAGGCTTGATCAGATGCGGATCGTAGTCGGTGTGGGCGGCGGGATCGCCGCGTACAAGGCCTGCTCGCTGGTCCGGAAATTCACCGAGACCGGGCACGATGTCCGGGTGATTCCGACCGAGTCGGCACTGCAGTTCGTCGGCCGGGCCACCTTCGAGGCGCTGTCGGGCAATCCGGTGCACACGGATGTGTTCACCGATGTGCCCGAGGTGCCGCATGTACGCCTGGGCCAGGAGGCCGATCTCGTGGTCATCGCGCCCGCGACGGCCGACCTGATGGCCCGCGCGGCCATGGGCCGCGCCGACGACCTGCTCACCGCGACCCTGCTCACCGCCCGATGTCCGGTGTTGTTCGCCCCCGCGATGCACACCGAGATGTGGGAGCACCCGGCCACCGCCGCCAACGTGCGCACGCTGCGGGCGCGCGGCGCGACCGTGATCGAACCCGCCTCCGGCCGCCTGACCGGCGCCGATACCGGTGCGGGCCGGCTGCCGGAACCCGAGGAGATCTTCGGTCTGGCCTCGCTGCTGCTCGAAAGAGCCGATGCGATCCCGCGCGATCTGGAGGGCCGCCGCGTCGTGGTGTCCGCCGGTGGCACCCGGGAACCGATGGACCCCGTGCGCTTCCTGGGCAATCGCAGCTCCGGTAAACAGGGGTACGCGGTCGCCCGGCTGGCCGCCCAGCGCGGTGCGCAGGTGACGCTGATCGCCGGCAACACCGTCGGCCTGGAGCCGCCGGCCGCCGTCGAGTTGGTGCGGGTCACCACCGCCGAGCAGCTCGGGGTCGCGGTCGACAAGCACGCCGTCGGCGCGGACGCGGTGATCATGGCCGCGGCGGTGGCCGATTTCAGGCCGGTGCACGTGGCCGCCGCGAAGATCAAGAAGGGTTCCGGCGAACCCCAGTCGATCGAGCTGACCAAGAATCGCGACATCCTCGCGGGTCTGGTCCAGGCGCGCCACGACGGCAAGCTGCCGGGCACCGCGATCGTCGGCTTCGCCGCCGAGACCGGCGACGAGCACGGCGACGTACTCACCCACGCCCGGGCCAAACTGAAGCGCAAGGGCTGTGATCTGTTGGTGGTCAACGCCGTCGGTGAGGGCCGGGCCTTCGAGGTCGACCACAACGACGGCTGGCTGCTCGGCGCCGACGGCACCGAACAGGCCCTCGATCACGGATCGAAGGCGCTGCTGGCCAGCCGAGTGCTGGATGCACTGGGACCGCTGCTGCGCTGAGCGGTACCCGTCGCGAGTCCCGGTGCGGTCGAGGCCGTCCGGCGGTCGCGGTGGCAATCCCCATCGACACGCCGTAGTGCCCGGTAGCGATTGAACGTGCGCGTGCCGTGTACCCCACCGACGATGGTGTGGAATAGTGGTGCGTACAGCGTACCCACTGTCGGTGGTTTGGAATATTCTGATCTGAAGGGTTGTGCGGTGGCGCAGTGCCGCTACCGTTGCGACCCGAGCGAAGTATCCGTTGAGGAGAGGGAATAACTGTGCCCAAGTCCGGTAGCCGGCTTTTCACGAGTGAGTCCGTGACCGAAGGTCATCCGGACAAGATCTGTGATGCCATCAGCGATTCCATCCTCGACGCACTGCTCCGCGAGGATCACCGCAGCCGCGTCGCGGTGGAGACCATGGTCACCACCGGCCAGGTGCACGTCGCCGGCGAGGTGACCACCGAGGCCTACGCCGACATCCCCACCATCGTCCGCGAGAAGGTCCTGGAGATCGGATACGACTCCTCGGCCAAGGGATTCGACGGTTCGTCGTGCGGAGTGAACATCGCGATCGGCGCGCAGTCGCCCGATATCGCGCAGGGCGTGGACAAGTCGCACGAGTCCCGCGTCGGCGGTTCCGACGACGAGATCGAGCAGCAGGGCGCGGGCGACCAGGGCCTCATGTTCGGCTACGCCACCAAGGAGACCCCGGAGCTGATGCCGCTGCCGATCGCGCTCGCGCATCGGCTGGCCCGCCGGCTGACCGAGGTCCGCAAGTCCGGTGTGCTGCCGTACCTGCGGCCCGACGGCAAGACCCAGGTCACCATCGAGTACGACGGCGCGATCCCGGTTCGGCTGGACACGGTGGTCGTGTCCACCCAGCACGCCGCCGACATCGACCTCGACAACCTGCTCGCTCCCGACATCCGCGAGAAGGTCCTGGAATCGGTGCTGGCCGAACTGGCCCTGCCGAACCCGCTGGACACCTCGAACGTGCGACTGCTGGTCAACCCCACCGGCAAGTTCGTGCTGGGCGGCCCGATGGGCGACGCCGGCCTCACCGGCCGCAAGATCATCGTCGACACCTACGGCGGCATGGCCCGCCACGGTGGCGGCGCGTTCTCCGGCAAGGATCCGTCGAAGGTGGACCGCTCGGCCGCGTACGCCATGCGCTGGGTCGCCAAGAACGTGGTCGCCGCCGACCTGGCCGACCGCACCGAGGTGCAGGTCGCGTACGCCATCGGCAAGGCCGCCCCGGTCGGCCTGTTCGTGGAGACCTTCGGCACCGAAAAGGTCGACCCCGACCAGATCTCCGCCGCCATCAGCGAGGTCTTCGACCTGCGGCCCGGCGCGATCATCCGCGACCTGGACCTGTTGCGTCCCATCTACGCCCCGACCGCCGCGTACGGCCACTTCGGCCGCACCGACGTCGACCTGCCGTGGGAGCGCACCGACCGCGCCGAGAAGCTGCGCGCCGCCGCCGGACGCTGATGTGACGGAGGCAGTGCCCGGTGGTGCCGGTCGCGGATCCGCCGCGACCGCACCGGCCACCGGGCCTGCCGCCACCGTCTCGCAGCCGATCGCCCGGGTGCTGCCCCTGCTCGAACCGGCCCACCTGGACCGCGATTTCGACTATCTCGTTCCCCCCGACATGGACGCGCTCGCCCAGCCCGGCGTGCGCGTCCGTGTCCGTTTCTCCGGCCGCCTCGTCGACGGCTACCTCCTGGAACGCCTCGACCACACCGACCACACCGGCCGCCTGATGCCCCTGGACCGCGTCGTCTCCGGCGAACGCGTCCTCACCCCCGACATCCTCCGCCTGGTCACCGCCGTGGCCGCCCGTTACGCCGGCACCCGAGCCGACGTCCTCCGCCTGGCCATCCCGCCCCGGCATGCGCGAACCGAGGCGGAGGATCCGAACAAGCCGCCGAAAAAGCGTGGGAAACAAGCGCTTCCGGCGTCGGATGGTGGTGCGGCGGGCGATGTCGCGGCCGAGCCGTCCGGTGTGGGGACGGACTCGGAGTCGGTCGCTCCGACACCGGACGCCGACTCCGACAGCACTTCGGACCGAGATCCTGAGCCGAATCCGGTTTCGGTGGATTCCGGATCGCCGGATATGAACGTGCCGGTTCGGATGGAATCAGCAGCGCCGCACGATGATTCGGTCAGCGGAGCCGGCCCGGCGCACGGAGTGGGCGAGCCGGTCGGGGCATTCGACGATGGGCGGCACCACAATTCCGCCGATGCCGATGCCGGACCAATCGGTCCGGCGGAGCCGGTGTATCAGGCCCGGCCCGATGCTGCACAGATCGATGACAATGATCACTCGGCCGCCGGGGTCCTCGACGACACCGAGCCGGACACCTCGGTGCGATCCGCGAAAAATCCACTGGGCGGCAGCGCACACATCGAAGTCGGTGCCGAGGCCGCGGGCCGAGGTGATCCGGTCGGTCGCGATCGGACACCGAGCCCGGTCGAGCGTGATGGTCCGGGCGGCCACGAATATGTGGTCGGCCACCGAGGTGCGACAGGGCACGACGATTCCGGCACTGCGAGCAGTCGAGCCCGCTCCGGTGACGTCGATGCAGCGCGCGAGCCGGTCGACTCGCCGGGGACGGCAGCTGGGAACGCACCGCACGAGCGGCGCGATACCGGCGATCGGCCGATGCGCGAAGATGCCGCCGACCGGCCTGAGAATGAGCCAACAGATGTTGTCGCCGTTGACCTTTCGCGCTTCGATGCGTGGGGGCGGTATCGGCACGGGATGTCGTTCATCGGGGCGCTGGCCCAGGGGAAGGGACCGCGCGCGGCGTGGCAGGCGTTGCCCGGTGAGGATTGGGCAGCGCGGCTCGCGGAGCTGGCGGCGGTGACGGTCGCGGCGGGGCGCAGTGTGATCGTGATGGTGCCGGATCAGCGGGATCTGGACCGGGTGCTGGCCGCGTGCACGAATCTCGTGGGAGACAAGGCGGTCGGCTTGGCGGCCGGGCTCGGCCCCGCGGCGCGATATCGCCGGTGGCTGGCGATTCTGCGCGGGACCGCGCGGATCGTCGTCGGCACCCGCAGCGCGGTGTTCGCGCCCGCCCGGGATCTGGGCCTGATCATGATCTGGGACGACGGCGACGACACCTTCGCCGAGCCGCGCGCGCCGTATCCCCATGCGCGCGAAGTGGCGATGCTGCGGATACACGAGTCCGGCGCGGCCTTCGTCGCGGGCGGATTCGCGCGCACCGCCGAGATCCAGGCCGCGGTCCGGACCGGATGGGCGCACGATCTGATCGCCGACCGATCCGTGGTGCGGGAGCACGCGCCCCGGATCAGCGCTCCCGGCGACACCGACGTGGCGCTCGAGCGGGATCCGGTGGCCCGGGCGGTGCGGATCCCCGGCGTCGCGTTCACCGCTGCCCGCCGCGCGCTGTCCGCGGGAATGCCTGTGCTCGTACAGGTTCCGCGCCGCGGCTACGTGCCGGCGCTGGCCTGCTCGAAATGCCGGACCCCCGCCCGCTGCCGGCACTGCAACGGTCCGCTGGCGCTGCCCGACGGTAACGACCCGCACACCGGATCCGGCGATCGGCGTGCCGTCGGCGCGCGTGCGCAGCGGCGCGGTGCCGCCGCGGCCGCTGCTCTCCACGAATCCGCCCCGCGAGAATCCGCACGACCGGACGAGCCCGGCCCGGGCGCGATCCGGTCGGTTCACCCGGGGTCGGCCCGTGAGCTAGGAATCACCTTGTCCCGCAAGGAATCCGGCGCGGTCGCACACAGCCCGAGTTGCCGGTGGTGCGGCAAGGTGGAGGCAGCCTTCCGCTGCTCGACCTGCGGGTCGCGGGTCCTGCGCGGGACCGTGATCGGCGCCGCCCGCACCGCCGAGGAGCTGGGCCGGGCCTTCCCGGGGATCCCGATCAGAGGCTCCGGCGGCGCCGAAGTCCTGGACGAGGTCCCGGACGGACCGCAGGTGGTGGTGTCGACCATCGGCGCCGAGCCGTCGGCTCCTGGCGGATACGGCGTCGCGCTGCTGCTCGACGGCTGGGCGCTGCTGGGCCGAGCCGACCTGCGCGCCGCCGAGGACGCGCTGCGCCGCTGGCTGTCGGCCGCGACCCTGGTGCGGCCGACCGGCCAGGTGATCGTCATGGCCGAGCCGTCACTGCCGACCGTCCAGGCACTGGTCCGCTGGGACCCGATCGGCCACGCCGATCTCGAACTCGACGCCCGCACCGAGGTCCGCTTCCCCCCGGCCGTGCGCCTGGCCGCCGTAGACGGCACCACCGATTCCGTCACCGAATTGCTCAGCGAGGCAAAGCTTCCCGACGGAGTGGAACTGCTCGGCCCGGTCCCGCTGCCCCCGGGCGCCCGGAAACCGTTCTCCTCCGGCGATTCTCCCGGTGAGGTCGAACGCATGATCCTCCGCGTGGATCGCTCCGCCGGCGCGGCCCTGTCCAGAGCCCTCACCGCCGCCCAAGCCGTCCGCAGCACCCACCGCGACGGCGCCCCGCTGCGCGTCCAGATCGACCCGGTCGACATCGGCTGACGGCGTGTCGCCACGCCGTAAAAGCCTGCTGCACAAAGCTTTCACATCGAGGTTTCGAAAAAATTCTGGCACCGCCGCGAGGACGCCGGTACTTTGCCCGGTATGGGGGAGAAACCGAGCAACCCGCACGATGCCTACTTCCGGGCCGAGCTGTCGGATCCGGAGGTAGCCGCAGGCCAAGTCCGCGCAGTCCTGTCCGCGGAGATGCTCGAGCAGTTGGACTTGACGGTGCTGGACCGCCAGTCGGTCAGCTTCGTCCCGGCCGAGCTACGGTCCCGCTACAGCGACATCCTGTTCCGCACCCGCTTTGCCGCTCGCGACGCGTTCGTGTACCTCCTCATCGAGCATCAGAGCAGCCAGGACCCGCTGATGGCGTTTCGCATCACCGAGTACTTGGTGGCCATCTGGAACCGGTACTTGGAAGATCACAAGAAGGACCGCCCACCGGTGACGCGCCTACCCCTGGTGATCCCGATGGTCGTCCACGTCTCCGCCGACGGCGCGCGCTGGACCGAGCCGGTCGACCTCGGCGACGTCCTCGACATCGATCCGGACGTGCGCGACCTCCTGGGCGACCACCTGCCGAGGATGCGCTTCCTGCTCGACGACGTGAACGCGTTGGACGTGCAGCAACTGCTCCAGCGAAAACCCGCAGCGCTTTCGATGGTGCTGGTCATGTTGCGGAACGCCCCGCGGCACACCCATCTCGACCAGGTACTCTCGCTACTGGAGGAGCTCCTGCGGGATCTCACTTCAGATCAGCTGAGCCGGTTGTTGGCGTACATTTTCACTGTCGGCAGGACCGACGCGGACACATTGCAGCCGGTATTCGAACGGATCGGGCCGAGCGCGAAGGAGGCCATGATGACCATCGCTGACGACTTGCGTGCCGAGGGGGGCGCCAATCTTCTGATCGATCAGCTGTCCGTCAAGTTCGGCCCGCTGTCCGAACGTGTGCTTCGGAGGGTGCGCGGGGCGGACGCAGCCACGCTTCGCGATCTGTCGCGACGGTTCATTTTCGCGACCTCGATCGATGACGTAGTCGCCGAGTAGGCAACGGATGAACTCGACAGACCGGTTCCGGGACATGGGATGGGTTCAACAGGAGTGGTGGATCGAGGGGTTCATCGAGGGCTGGGCCGAGGGATATGTCGAAGGGCAGATGGATCAACTGCTCGATATGCTGTCGTACAAGTTCGGGCTGCTCCCGGACTCTCTGATCCAGATAGTCCGTTCGGCAGATGTAGACGGTCTGCGGGTACTGTCACGGCGATTTGTCGGAGCTTCGTCGATCGAGGAAATGCTTCTCGGGGAGTGGTCCACCTCTCGCAAGTTGCCGATAGGTAGCTAATTCGGAGCATCCAGACAATTGTCAGTGGGGGTGGGCTGCCGAAAATTCGCGCGCCGCGCCGTTCGCATGTTTGTAGTAGTGGCCGATAGCACCCAGGCTGGGGGTATGTCCGCCATCTGCCCGTCCTGTGCCTGGCCATCGCCGATGCTCATCTCGTCGCGCGGCACCACGCGATATTTGCGATGTGTTTGCGGTAGGTGGTTGGTGGAGCAGCAAGGGCGGGTCGGGCCGATGGCCGGTGGGGTGGGTTTGCGGCGGCGGGAGACGCCGGCGGAATCCGCGGACGAGTCGCTCGCGCACAAGATAGCGGAGTTGGAAAGGCTTGTCGCCGAAGGGGATTCGTAGATCCACATGGGGATAGCGGCCGTTCGAAGGTCGTCATCGGGGTGCCGGGGCCGTTGTCGTCCGCGATCGGGCCGTCGGCGGATTCGGCGATCAGGCTGGTGCCGGCGAAATGGTCCAGGAACAGGCGGGGGAGCGCCGGGGCGATCGGACGGCCCCACCGGTCGTCCGCCACGGCGATGACGGCGTCGTAGTCGGCGGGGTTGCGGTGCGGATCGTCGGCTCGAGCGGCATCGGATCATTGTGCGCGGTCGGCTCGTGTCATGGATCACCTCGCTGAGGCACTTGCGGTAGATGCATTGCCGATATATCGTCGACAATGTAATCGTAAGAACAAAGCCTCAGGAGGCACTCCATGGAAGACATGGGAAACAAGAGCATTCGTGGTCGTGGGCGTGGTCCGCGACCGGGCGGGCGGGAGCACTTCCGCCGGCATCCGCGGGATCACCGCGGTTTCGGTCCGGGATTCGGCGGCCCGTTCGGCCCCGACTTCGGACCCGGGTTCGGTCCGGGCGGTGGCGGGCACTTCGGCCGAGGCCGCGGGCGTGGTGGCCGAGGGCGGCGCGGTGATGTCCGCGCGGCCATCCTCCTGCTGTTGCAGGAGCGTCCGATGCACGGATACGAGCTCATCCAGCAGATCCGCGAGCGCAGTGACGATGTCTGGCGGCCGAGCCCCGGCTCGATCTACCCGGCACTGTCCCAGCTCGAGGACGAAGGGCTGGTGATCATCGACAAGGTGGCCGGGCGCAAGACCGCCAAGCTCACCGAGGAGGGCGGCACCTACCTCCAGGAGAATCGCGAGGATCTCGGCGATCCGTGGCAGGACGTGCGTGCCGGCGTCGGCGATCAGGCCCTGGACCTGCGTGGGCAGGTACATCAACTGATGGGTGCGGTCGCGCAGGTCGCGCGGGCGGGCTCGCCGGAGCAGGCGGCCAAGGCGGCCGAGGTGCTCACCGAAGCGCGGCGCTCGATCTACCGGATCCTGGCCGACGATGTCACCGACCAGCAATCGTGACGAAAGGCCGTGTCCCACCGCGTATTTCCATTGGGCATACGCGATGATCGGGAGATGGCACAAATTCGGGGGCGGCGCGGTTGGCGCCGGTCACAACGAGGAGTCGCGGCCGCGATCGCGGTGAGTTGCGCAGTACTGCTCTCCGCCGCGGTCGCGGTCGCGGATCCGGACGGATCCGGCGAGTACCGCCCGCCGGTGATCCCGACCGAGCCCGGCCCGCCGCAGTCCGAACATCTCGGCGCGGCGCGGTACCTGGCCGACCACCCGAACGCGACACCGCAGGGCACCAACAACTTTCACTGCAAGCCGAGCGCCGCGCACCCGGAACCCGTGGTGCTGGCGCACGGCAGCGGTTCGACCGCTTACGCCGACTGGGCGGCCGTCGGCCCGGAACTGGCGCAGGCCGGATTCTGTGTGTTCGTCCTGAATTACGGTGGTGAGCCCGGCGGCACCAGCTTCGGTACCGGCGACATCCATCTCTCGGGGCGGCAACTCGCCACATTCGTCGACCAGGTGCTCGCGGTCACCGGCGCGAAGAAGGCGGATCTGGTCGGCTTTTCCCAGGGCGCCGTGGTGACCAGGTACTACGTCAACAAGCTCGGCGGGGCGGCCCGGGTGGACCGGTGGGTCGGGGTGGCCTCGCCCACCTACGGCGGCATTCTGTACGGACTGGTCCCGCTGGCGAACGCGGTGCCGCCGCTGTGGTGGATCGCGGCGCACGTCACCTCGACCGCGGTGCGGCAGCAGGCCGCCGGCTCACCGTTCATGCGGGAGCTGAACGACGGCGGCGACACCGTGCCGGGTGTGCAGTACACCACCATCGGCAGCCGCGTCGACGAGATGATCCAGCCGTTCGAGAACATCGCCCTGCGGGGTCCCGGCGCCGAGAACATCGTGCTGCAGCAGCGGTGCCCGGTCGACCTGACCGGGCACTTCCACATGGTCTACGACCCGTACGTGCGGCAGTTGGTGCTCGGCGCGCTCGACCCGGCGCACGCCCCGCAGCCGAAGTGCGAGCCCGTACCGCTGGGTACCGAGATCCCCGAGGTCGTCATCGCCTCGCACCTGCCGGAGACCGGATCGGGACCGGACGGGGTGGGGTCTTCCGGACCCGTAAAATGAAACAACTTGTTCGCTCGTCCGGGGAGATCGCCGTGACCATCCAGCCCGTTCGCCTGTTCGGCGATCCCGTCCTGCGTGCTCGTGCCGACGAGGTCACCGCGTTCGACCGGGAACTCCGCCAGCTGGTGGGCGACCTCACCGACACCATGCACGGCAGCGGTGGTGTCGGCATGGCGGCGCCGCAGATCGGCGTCGGGCTGCGCGTGTTCGTGTACGACACCCGCCGCGACGGCCGGGCGTCGAGCGCCGGCGCCGCCGGAGCACTGGTCAACCCGACTTTCGAGGTGGTCGGCGAGGAACAGCAGACCGGCCCGGAGGGCTGCCTGTCGATCCCCGGCCTGCGCTACGACGTCACCCGGGCTATGCGGGTCGTCGCGCGCGGTGTCGACCCCGAGGGCGAGCCCGTCGAATTCGACGCGTCCGACCTGCTCGCGCGCTGCGTGCAGCACGAGACCGACCATCTGGACGGCGTGCTGTATCTACAGCGACTCGACCAGACCACCCGCAAGGGCGCGATGCGCGCGGTGCGGGAGTCGTCGTGGTTCGCCGCCGGCAAGACCGTGATGTCGGCCGCGGAAGTCGCGGCCACCCGCGAGGCCGCGATCTCCGGGCGGGGCCGCTGATGCGTCTGGTCTTCGCCGGCACCCCGGAACCCGCCGTCCCGTCGTTGCAGCGGCTGCTCGATTCGTCGCGCCACGAGGTGGTCGCGGTCGTCACCCGTCCCGACGCCGTCGCGGGCCGTGGCCGCAGGGTCACCCGCTCGCCGGTCGGCCTGCTCGCCGACGAGCACGGCATCCCGGTGTTCACCCCGCAGAAGCCGTCCGAACCGGAATTCGTCGCGGCGCTCACCGATCTCGCCCCGGACTGCTGTCCGGTGGTGGCCTACGGCGCACTGCTGCCGCAGCGCCTGCTCGACATCCCCACTCACGGTTGGGTGAACCTGCACTTCTCGCTGCTGCCCGCGTGGCGTGGCGCGGCGCCGGTCCAGGCGGCCGTGCTCGCCGGTGACGAATTCACCGGTGCCTCCACCTTCCAGATCGAGAAGGGCCTCGACACCGGCCCGGTGTTCGGCGTCGTCACCGAGAAGATCGCCGTCACCGACACCGCGGGCGTACTGCTCGATCGGCTGGCCGCCACCGGTGCGCACCTGCTCGAGTCGACCATGGACGGCATCGAAGACGGTGTGCTGCAACCAGTTCCGCAGAGTCCCGACGGTGTCTCCTACGCCCCCAAACTCGATGCCGAAACCGGCCACATCCGCTGGGATCAGCCCGCGCTGGCGATCGGCCGCCGTATCCGCGCCGTCACCCCCGCTCCCGGCGCCTGGACCGAGGTCGACGGTAAACGCCTCAAACTCGGCCCGGTGGAACTCGTCGAGGAGACCCTGCCCGCGCGCACGATCGAGGTCCGCAAGTCCGGCGTCTTCGTCGGCACCGCCACCACCGCGGTCCGCCTGGATCAGGTTCAGCCCCAGGGCAAACGGATGATGCCGGCCCTCGACTGGGCCCGCGGCGCCCGCCTCGAGCCGGGCGCGGTGGTCGAGTGACACCCCCCGAACGCGGGCGACGCGACGACCGTGCCGGCGGTTCCCGCGCCGGAAACGCGAATAGCAACTCGCGCAACGCTTCTCGTTCCGGTGGCGGACCCGCCGACCGCAGCCGCCGCGAGGACGAGCGGCGCGGCACCGACGACCGGGCCTTCCGAGGCGATGCGCGGCGTGATGCCGGCGACAGGGGCTCACGCACTGGTGATACGCGACCTGGTACCGAGGACAGCACATTCCGTCGAGAGAATTCGCGTGGCGGTACCGACGACAGGTCATTCCGCCGCGACGATGCCCGGCGCGGTGGCGAGCAGGCATTCCGAGGCGATGCGCGTCGCGGTACCGGTGACGCGGCGTCCCGTCGAGGGGATGCGCGTCGCGGGACCGGTGACGGATCCTTCCGCCGAGAGGACTCGGGTCGTGGTACTGGTGAGGGATCCTTCCGCCGCGATGCCGGTCCCGAAGCGGGTGGGTCCAGTCGTGGCGGCGGAGCAACCTTCGGGGACGACTGGCAGGTTACCGGCGAACCCGTTCGACGCGCAGGGGCCGATCGTGACACCCGGGCGAAATCCGGGGATGTTCGGCGTGCGGGCGATTCCGACCCGGGCCGCGGATCCGATCGTGCGCGGACGAGTGGTTTCGCAGATTCCGGTCGAAACGACAAGTGGCGCAAAGTCACCGACTCGTCCGACGACCCCGGCCGTGGAGACCGGCGCGATTCGGATCGTCGTGCTTCCGGGCGGCCGGGGACCGGCGGAAAGAACGGGGCCGCTTCCGGCCGCGGTCCCCGGCCCGGCGATTCCGGTGGCGAGCCGCGCGGTTCGCGCCGAGGGCGCACTCGCCCTGGCGCCGATTCCGCGCGGGACGGGAAGTCGCGCAACGACTTCGACGCCCGGTCCCGAGACGGCTCGGACCGCGGCGCCCCCGACGGACGATCTGCCGCGGGCCCCCGCGGCTCCGGCACCGGACCGACCAAGGGCGATGGACGCCGGGAGTCCGCATCCGGCAAGCGCACTCGCGGCAGCCGATCGACATCGGTGGACGCTCCCCGTGAGGTGGCCCGAGATGTGTTGCGCGCGGTGCGGGAACGGGACGCCTACGCGAATCTCGTCCTGCCGAGCCTGCTCCGGGAACAACGGCTGGCGGGTCGCGACGCGGCATTCGCGACCGAATTGGCATACGGCGCCAGCCGATCACTCGGCCTGCTCGACGCCGTGATCGCCGATTGCGCGGGCCGTCCCGTCGAGGAGATCGACGGCCCGTTGCTGGACGTCCTGCGACTCGGCGTCTACCAGTTGCTGCGCACCCGCGTCGGCGCGCATGCCGCGGTCGACACGTCCGTGGATCTGGTGCGGTCCGAATCCGGCACCGGCAAGGCCGGTTTCGTGAACGCGGTGCTGCGCCGAGCCGCCGAACGGACCACCGAGGAATGGGTCGACAAGCTCGCGCCACGAGACCCGCTGGGGCACTTGGCCTTCGAATACGCGCACCCCGTCTGGATCGCGCAGGCGTTCGCGGACGCGCTCGGCGCGCGGGCCGGAGAACTGCGCGACCTGCTCGCCGCCGACGACGAACGCCCGGTCGTGCACCTGGTGGCCCGCCCCGGCGAGATCACCGCGGAGGAACTGGCCCTGGTCACCGGTGGTGAGGAAGGCCGCTGGTCCCCGTACGCGGTCTATCTGGAAGGCGGCGACCCCGGCAAATTGGAGCCGGTACGCGACGGCATGGCCGCCGTACAGGACGAGGGCAGCCAACTGGTGGCCCTGGCCCTGACCCGAGCACCCCTGCTCGGCCCCGACACCGGCCGCTGGCTGGACCTGTGCGCCGGCCCCGGCGGCAAGACCGCGCTGCTGGGCGCGCTCGCCGGCATCGACGGTTACCACGTCGACGCCGTAGAACCGGCGGAACACCGCGCCGAACTGGTCCGCAAGGCAACCCGCGACATGCCTGTGACCGTCCACGTCACCGACGGCCGCGACAGCGGACTCACCCCCGGCTACGACCGAATCCTGGTCGACGCCCCCTGCACCGGCCTCGGCGCGCTGCGCCGCCGCCCCGAGGCCCGCTGGCGCCGAACCCCCGCCGACGTCCGCGACCTCACCGTCCTCCAGCGCGAACTACTCACCGCCGCATACGATCTGCTGCGCCCCGGCGGCGTCGTCGTCTACTCCACCTGTTCCCCCCACCTATCGGAAACCGTTGCGGTGGTGAGCGATACGGTCCGCCGCACCGCCGCCGAACAACTCGACACCCGAACCCTGATCCCCGATGTCCCGGATCTCGGCGACGGCCCCGCCGCCCAGCTCTGGCCCCACCGCCACGGCACCGACGCCATGTTCGTCGCCGCACTCCGCAAACCGGAGTGAGCGACCGGATCGGATGAGCGATCCGGCCCAGTGTGCGAATGCCGGCAGGGCGAGCGTTTCGTTGCCGAAGGACTGATGCCCTGCCGCAGCTGTTCGTACGGCGGAACCGCCGCGTTGTTGTGGTCGACCGGAATATCCAGCATCACCTCATGCGGTCAGTGCACCGGACGGTCGCGGGTCGCGCGCACCGCAGCGGCGCCTGGGCCGTCGCCGGTGCCGGATGATCGCAGATCTGCTGTAGGCGGCACCTGGCCGGTGCTGGGCGGTCCGGCCGCGATCCGGAGCCGTTCGGCGAGACGAGTGCAATCGACCGGGCCGCTGGTGTCGACCATCAGGGTCGCTGTGAGTCGGAGCGGCGCGGCGTGGGCTGCCCACGTGTCCCAGTCCTTCACTAGTCGCTGCGCGTCAGAGTAGACGGCCGGGTCGCGCCGCCGGCTCGCATAGCGAGTACGGGCTGTGGCGGCAGGAACCTCGCACCAGATCTCGACGGCGCGAGATGCCCCGGTTCTCCGGATTCCGGACCGAGCGAAATCGAGGTCGCGCGGCCGGAACCACCACGAGTCGACGATGACGGTGCCCGACAGCGACTGTGCCAGAGCCCATATGGTGTCCATCGCGATTCCGCCGAGGGCAGGTAGCTCCGCGGTGTTGTCGAGGCAGTTCGCGAGAATCTCCTTGACGGTGTCCTTGGCGAGTAGCTGCGCATCCATCGTCCGCGCCAGCGCACGGCCCAAGGTCGACTTGCCCGAGCCGGGAAGTCCGTTGACCAGCACAAGTAGCTCGACCATCGGATCATGGTCGCGTATCGATCGGGGTGGCGGCGGATTCCGCCGCCACCCCTTGGCGTCGATTCGCGGTCGGCTCAGTTTCCGGTCAGGATTGCGCCGGTCAGGGCGAGGCCGGTCACCCAGACTGTCGAGAGTGCGGCGAGGACGACCGGGCGGGGGCCGACTCGGCGCAAGGCCGAAATTCGGACGCCGGAGCCGAGGGCGAACATGGCGGCGGTCAGTAGGACGGTCTGGATCGTTTTGGTTGTGGCGAGGACTGCCGAGGGGACGAGATCGGTGGTCCGGAGCGCTGCGCAGAGCAGGAAGGCAACGACGAAGAGGGGGATCAAGGGAATTCGGCGGTGGGGCATCGAGGGACGGCCGTCCGCGGTGCGGGGGGTGCCGGGGTCGGCCACGTCGGTCCGCGATCGACCATGTCCCGCTGCGCCGCGCACCGCGTCGGCCGCCGAATCGTAGCGCCGGACGCGGCGGCCGATCAGCACGAGTACCGGTGCCAGCAGGATGACGCGGGCGAGTTTCACGACGACCGCGACAGTCAGCGCGCCGCCGCCCAAGGCGCTCCCGGTCGCCACCACTTGAGCGACCTCGTGAACAGCACCTCCAGCCCATACGCCACTGGCGTGAGGATTCAGGCCGAGGGAGTGCGCCGCGAGCGGAATGCCGGCGATCAGGAGAGTGCCGAACACGACCACCAGCGCGACGGTGGTGACCAGATCCTCTTCGTCCGCGTCGACCACCTCACCGACGGCGGCGGCCGCGGCCGCGCCACAGATGGAGAAGCCGCAGGCGATCAGCAAGCGTTGTGCCGGGCTCAGGCCGAGTGCGCGGCCCATCAGCAGGGTGCCCGCGATACCGCCGGCGACGATCGTCACCACGACCGCCAATACCGCTGGGCCGAGCCCGAATACGTCGCGGAAGGTGACCTGGAAGCCGAGCAGCGCGACTCCGGCGCGCAGTAGCCGTTTCGCCGAGAATTGCAGGCCGGGTGTCCAATGTTGTGGAAGCGCAACAATATTCGCGGTGACAGCGCCGACGGCGATGGCTACCAGCAGCGGGCTGAGTGCCGGTAGGAAATGGTTCACCAGCAGGCTCAGCCCAGTGACCGCGGTGGCCGCCGCCAATCCCGGTTTCAGTGCCCCGGTGCGCCGGAACAATGGCGGCCGCGACGCGGGCGGTCGGCGGACTGTGGTTGCCGTCGATTCTGATGCCGGTGACTCGGGATTCCGGGGCCGGGTGGGTTGGGACGCGGGCGGCCCGGAATCCGGAGGGTGTGCTGTGGCCGCGGTGCCGCTCGCCGATCGCGGTGCCGGTGCGCGCCGGAGGAGAGGTGGGCGGAGTCCGGGGCGGCGTGGGGTGGCGGTCATCAGTCGACCTTGTCCGGCGGTAGGCGCTCGCGGTAGGCGGTGAACGGCTATGGGGGCATATTTTGGTGATATGGGATGACGTGGTTCCATATGCTGAGGACATGACCTCCGAGCGTCCCGACCTGACCCTGCTCGCGTTGCTGGTCGCCATCGACGATCACGGCAGCCTCGGGGCCGCGGCGCGGGCGGTGGGGATGGCGCAGCCGAACGCGAGCCGGGCGGTGCGGGTGTGGGAACGCAGGCTCGGGGTGGCGCTGGTGGAGCGGAGTCCGCGCGGGTCGCGGATGACCGCCGCGGGTGGGGTGATCGTGCACTGGGCGCGGCAGGTGCTGGCGGATGTGGATCGGCTGCTGGACGCGGCGGCGGCGCTGCGCACCGATCAGGAGGCCGAGCTCACCGTGTTCGCGAGCATGACGGTCGCGGAATGTCTGCTGCCGGGGTGGCTGGGGGAGTTCCGGCGCAGCCATCCCAGGGTGCGTATCCACTTGCAGATGCGTAATTCACGGGAGGTGTTCGAGCGGCTCGCGGCGGGGGAGTGTGATCTGGGGTTCGTCGAGAGTCCTGCGGTGCCAAGGGCTTTGCACAGTGCGACGGTCGCGGGCGACCGGCTCGTGGTGATCGTCGACCCGGCGCATCGGTGGGCGCGGCGTCGTCGTCCGCTGACCGTCGCGGAGTTGGCGGCGACGCCACTGGTGGTGCGCGAACCGGGTTCGGGCACGCGCAGCACGCTCGACATCGCCCTGGCCGAGTATCCGCGCGCGGAACCGTTGCTGGAGTTGGGCAGTGCCGCCGCGATCCGGACGAGTGTGCTGGCCGGGGTCGGTCCGGCGGTGGTCAGCAGCCTGGCCGTGGACGATCAGCTGGCGCGCGGGGAACTGTGCGCGGTCCCGGTCGACGGGCTCGATCTGCCGCGGACGTTGCGGGCGGTCTGGCGTCCGCCGCGGCGGTTGACGGGTCCGGCGGGGGAGCTGGTCACCGGCATCGTCCGTGCCCGCCGGCGTGCTCCGGGCTGACCGGGTGCGGCCGGGACGCGGCCGATGGCTACGATGCTGCGAATGGACGAGATCGCCAGTCATCCCAACGTTCTCGCGGTTGCCGAGGCGCTGCGCACTGCCGGAATCGAGCCGCGGGTGCGGGTGCTGCCGGAGACCGCGCCGACCGCGGCCGCGGCGGCCGAGCAGCTGGGCTGCCCGGTCGCGGCGATCGCCAACAGCCTGATCTTCGAGGTGGCCGGCGCCCCACTGCTGGTGCTGACCAGCGGGGCGCATCGGGTCGACACCGGGAAGCTCGCCGAACGCCTCGGGGTGGCCGAAATCGCCCGTGCCAAGCCCGCTTTCGTGCGCACGCACACCGGGCAGGTGATCGGCGGGGTCGCACCCGTCGGCCACCCCGCGCCGATCCGGACGCTGGTCGACGAGACGCTGGCCGGTCACACCGAGGTGTGGGCGGCGGCCGGGCATCCGCACACCGTCTTCGCCACCACGTTCGCCGAACTGGTCGAGATGACCGGCGGACAACCGGTCGCGGTGAACTGAGCCCGGCCCCGGCGTCGCGGCGTGACCGCGGCGTGCGAGAGCCCGCCGTCAGCGGTCCGGGACGTTGCGCTCGAGTTCGGCCAGCCAGGCCGTCGCCACCGCGTCGCTGGGGGCGCGCCAATCACCGCGCGGCGACAGTGAACCGCCGGAACCGACCTTCGGCGCGTTCGGCAGCGTGGACCGCTTGAACTGACTGGTCTGCACGAACCGGCGCAGGAACTGGGCCAGCCAGTGCTTGATCGTCGGCAGATCGTATTCGTGCCGGTCCGCGACCGGGATCAGATCCGGCCAGCGGCCGCGGGAGCGATCCGACCAGGCGTGCTGCGCGAGGTAGGCGATGCGGCTGGGCAGATAGCCGAAGCGCAGCAGGAAGTACAGGTGGAAATCCTGCAACTCGTACGGGCCGACGGTGGCCTCGGAACTCTGCCCCGGAGCCTCCTCGTCGCCGTCGCCGGCCGGGATCAGCTCGGGGGAGATCTCGGTGGTGAGGATCGAGGACAGCACCGCGCCGGCCTCGGGGCCCAGTTCGCCGGTGTCGATCGTCCAGGCGATCAGGTACTTGATCAGCGTCTTCGGGACCGAGGCGTTGACGCTGTAGTGCGCCATGTGGTCGCCGACGCCGAAAGTGCACCAGCCGAGGGCGAGTTCGCTGAGGTCGCCGGTGCCGATCACGATCGCCTCGTGCTGATTGGCCAGCCGGAACAGATGTGAGGTGCGCTCGCCCGCCTGCACGTTCTCGTAGGCGATGTCGTACTGCGGAACCCCTTCGGCCGCAGGATGTTCCAGATCGCGCAGCATCTGGGTGGCCGAGGGCCGGATGTCGATCTCGTGCGCCGACACGCCCAGCGTCCGCATCAACTGGTGCGCGTCGTTGAGGGTGCGCTTGCTGGTCGCGAAACCGGGCATGGTGTAGGCCAGCACATTCGCCCGCGGCAGCCCCAGCCGGTCCATGGTCTTCACCGCGACGATCAGCGCCAGCGTGGAGTCCAGGCCGCCGGAGACGCCGATCACCACTCGCTTCGACCCGGTCGCCGCGAGCCGGGTGCTGAGGCCCTCCACCTGGATGTGGTGCACCTCGGCGCAGCGTTCGTTGCGCACCGCGGGATTCGCGGGAACATAAGGGAAGCGCGGGATTTCGCGGCGCAGCGGAACGGCCTCGGCCGGTATCGGCAGCTCGACGGGGACGCGCCGCAGCCGGGTCAGCCGCTCGCGATGGTCGTGCACATTGTCGGCGAAGCTGGTCATCCGCAACCGGTCGGCGGACAGCCGGCGCAGGTCCAGATCGGCGGTCACCAGCTGCGGGTGATCGGTGAAACGTTCACCCTCGGCGACGATGTCGCCGTTCTCGCAGACCAGCGCCTGACCATCCCAGGCCATATCCGTTGTCGATTCCCCATGTCCCGCAGCGGAATACAGGTAGGCGGCGACGAATCGCGCGGAGTGCGAGGAACACAGCTGACGCCGGTAGTCGGCCTTGCCGACGACGATGTTGCTCGCCGAGAGGTTCACCAGCACCGTGGCCCCGGCCAGGGCCGCGAAAGCGCTGGGCGTCACGGGAACCCAGCCGTCCTCGCAGATCTCCATGTGGAAGACGAAGCCGTCGAGGTTGCTCGCCTCGAACAGCAGATCGGTGCCGAAGGGCACCCGCTGCCCGGCGATGGTGATGTGGTCCTCGAGCGATTCGCGGGCGGCGGCGAACTGCCGCTTCTCGTAGAATTCGCGGTAGTTCGGCAGATAACTCTTGGCGGTGGCGCCGAGCACCCGGCCTCGATCGATCGCGATGCCGCAGTTGAACAGCCGGCCCTGCGCCCGCACGGGAGCGCCGACCAGCAGCACCGAGTCGATCTCGGCGCTCTCGGCGATCACCCGCTCCAGCGCCGCCTGCACGGCGTCGTCGAGGGCGTCCTGGTGGAACAGGTCGTCGGCGGTGTAGCTGGACAGCCCGAGCTCCGGGAAGACGGTGAGCACGGCGCCGTCCGCGGCGGCCTGCCGGGCCAGCTGCAGGGTGTGTTCGGCGTTGTAGGCCGGGTCGGCGACCCGGATCGCCGGGACGGCGAGGGCCACGCGCGCGAATCCGTGCCGATACAGCGAATCGAACGGCAACTGCTTCACACCGGGTCCCTTCACTCGCAGACAGTGTGTCCAGTCTGTCATGACGGCCGGAGGCAGCCCGCGTTCGGTTACTCCCGAGCGGACTGCTCGCGTAATCGGGCCAGCGTCTTGGCGAGGATGCGGGAGACGTGCATCTGCGAGATCCCCATCTGCGCCGCGATCTGGGTCTGGGTCATCGACTCGAAGAATCGCATGGTGAGGATGCGGCGTTCCCGCTCCGGCAGGCCGGCCAGCAACGGCCGGATCGCCACGTACTCCTCCACCCGATCGAACTGGGATTCCTCCTCGCCGAGGGTGTCCAGCAGCGATGCCTCGGTGTCGCGCCCGGTGGAGACCGCATCGATCGAGCTGGGCTGGTAGGCGTTTCCGGCGATCACCGCCTGCGTCACCTCGTCCGCGTCGATACCCAGTTCGGCGGCGATCTCCTTGGCGGTGGGGGACCGGCCCAGCGTCTGCGACAGAGCGTCGACGGCCGAGCCGATCCGCAGATGGGTCTCCTTGACCCGGCGCGGTACCCGCATCGCCCAGGTGTTGTCGCGGAAGTACCGCCGCACCTCGCCCATGATGGTCGGCACCGCGAACGACAGGAAGTTCGATCCGCGCGACAGATCGAACCGGTCGACGGCGTGCACCAGCCCGACCCGGGCGACCTGGGTCAGATCGTCGAACGGCTCACCACGGCCGGAGAACTTGCGCGCGATGTGGTCGGCCAGCGGGATGCACCGATGGATCAGCTCGTTGCGGACCCTCGCGCGCCGTTGCGGATCCTCGGCGGCGGCCGCCATTTCCTCGAAAAGCGCTGTGACATCGTCGTATTCGGTGACCGCGGCGGCGACCTCGTCGATCTCGCTCTCGTCGGTGGTCTCCTCGGCGGACTCCTCGGGCTCGGCGCGCGGGTCCTCGGCGGTCTGCGGGTCCTCGGTCTGCGGTTCGAGCTCGGTCTTCTCGCCGGGGGAGTTGCCGGCCACTACGCCTTCCCCCGGACCCGCCGGAACTCCACGGTCGTCGGATAACCGGAGACCGCCGGATCGTAGGGGTCCTGGGTGGCCGTGACCTCGTCGGTCAAGGTCCGCAACACATGCCAGCCGAAACTGCGCTGGTCGGGTAGGCCCGCCGCACCGGCGACTCCGGTGACGCGCACCAGGAGATCCTTGTCGCCGACCGTGAATCGGCACTGCAGGGTGGTGTCGGCGGCGGCGACGGCGATGAGGGTCGAGCACGCCTCATCGACCGCGAGCCGGATGTCGGCCACCTCGTCCAGCGTGAAATCGCTGAGCAGCACGAGTGTTTCGGCGAGCCCGCGCACGATGGGCAACTGTGACACGGTGGCAGCGACGCCGATCTCCACCGGGGTGCCGCGCAACCCCTGTTCCGCCGAAATGTTGATCACCCTGAGAAGGCTACCCAATAAAGTCGGCGACAATCGGGTTGTAGCGGATTTGCGGCCTGCCAGTACACTTCGCGCTGTGTCCCTCCCTCAGTCCGACTTCCATCGTCCGTCGCCGATGATCGCGCCGTCCATTCTGTCCGCCGATTTCGCCCGCCTCGCCGACGAGGTGCGTGCGGTCGAGGGGGCGGACTGGGTTCATGTCGACGTGATGGACAACCACTTCGTCCCGAATCTCACGCTCGGCCTGCCCGTGGTGCAGAGTCTGCTGAAGGCGACCGACATCCCGATGGACTGCCATCTGATGATCGATGATCCGGCGCGCTGGGCGCCGCCGTACGCGGAGGCCGGCGCGCACAATGTCACCTTCCACGCGGAGGCGGCCGACGATCCGATCGCGGTGGCGCGCGACATCCGGGCGGCGGGCGCGAAGGCGGGGCTGTCGGTCAAGCCGGGTACCCCGATCGAGCCCTATCTGGAGATCTTGCGCGAGTTCGACACGCTGCTGGTGATGAGTGTCGAGCCGGGTTTCGGCGGGCAGTCGTTCATCCCGGAGGTGCTGGCGAAGGCGCGGGCGGTGCGCCGGTTGGTCGACGCGGGCGAGTTGCGCTTGCTGATCGAAATCGACGGCGGCATCAACATGGACACCATCGAGCAGGCCGCGGAGGCCGGTGTCGACTGCTTCGTCGCCGGTTCGTCGGTGTACGGCACACCCGATCGGGCGGCGACGGTGGAGAAGCTGCGCCGGGTCGCGGCGGCGGCCGCTGCCACGCAGACCGCACGGTAGCGAGGGGCGTGCGCCCGGGCGATGTCAGCGGACGGCGTGCGCGCGGCCGCCGGCGGCCCGGGTGGCCTCGATGACCACGGCCAGCGGCGGCACCCGATCGGCGTTTCCGGGTGCCTGCACCCAGGTGCGATAACCGGTGCGCTCGTCGTCGGCGGACGGGAGTACCACCTGGCTGCCGGCGCAGGCGACCGTGGCGTACAGCCGGAACAGTTCCGCGGATACGGATGCGGTGAGAACGTCGGGCCGGCAGGCGCTGGTGATGAAGGTCCAGCGGCGGGCGCGCGGATGGTGGATCACCGGGCCGGTCAGATCGGCCCGGGCCAGCCGGTCCTGGACGCGTTCGCCGAGTTCGGCCGGCATCGTGATGGCGCCGTACGGGCCACCGACGTCGAGCAGGATGTGACGTGACCCCGCGTCGATCGAGGCGGGCAGATGAAATTCGCGGCGGTACTGGACACAGCGAACTTCGAGTATCGAATCGAGCACCGTGGTCAACGTCGTAACCCCCATCTGTCGTTGCGGTTCATCGGCAAATTCCGACGCGGGAAAAATCAACTCCATAACAATATTGCGTCCGCTTCGCGCGGGGCGCAAGCGTCGTGTGTGGGTGGGTCGCGGGGTGGGTACAACCACATGGTGGACTGCCGACGCTCGGGTGAAAATCCGGTTGCTCGTAAATAAAAACCGAATGTTCGATTCGTTGAAGTCCGAATGATCCGGTAATTCCGGAATCGTGCGGGCAAACCCGAGAAATTACAGGAATGTATTTCGGGCTCGCCGCCGCTGCTTCCGCTCCTCGACCCGTTTTCCGCCCGGTTCCGGGCCGCGGGTCGGGGCGAGTACCGTCCCACTCACCGGCGGCGATGTCTCGTGCCCCGATCGGGCGTCGTTACGCTGGGCCCGCCGGGCCGATGGGAATAGCACCGATGGCCGGGGTGGTTGGCGCTGGTGATCGCGGTCGTACGCGGCACGGGCATCGGGTGACAGGAGAACGGAATGTTCACAGGCATCGTCGAAGAACTCGGCGAGATCGTCGCGGTCGAGCGGCTGGCCGACGCGTCCCGGCTCACGATCCGCGGCAAACTCGTCACCTCCGATGCCGGGCACGGCGACTCGATCGCGGTCAACGGCGTCTGCCTGACCGTGGTCGACGTGGTCGGCGGCGACAGTTTCACCACCGACGTGATGGGGGAGACCCTCAACCGCTCCGGGATCGGCAAGCTCGATGTGGGCTCGAAGGTCAATCTGGAACGGGCCGCGGCGGTGAACAGCCGCCTCGGCGGCCACATCGTGCAGGGGCATGTGGACGGCACGGGCACGATCGTCTCCCGCGATCCGCAGGAGAACTGGGAGGTCGTCCGCATCGCCCTGCCCGACGCGCTGGCGCGCTACGTCGTGGAGAAGGGGTCCGTCACGGTCGACGGCATCTCGCTGACCGTCTCCGGTCTCGGCGTGGACGAGGCCGGCGAACCCGGTCACCGCGACTGGTTCGAGGTCTCGCTCATCCCGACCACCCGCGAGCTGACCACCCTCGGCACCGCGCCGGTCGGGGCCACGGTGAACCTCGAGGCCGACATCATCGCCAAATACGTCGAGCGGCTCACGCAGCGCGGTTGAGCGCATCACACCCGGTGCGAAGCCGCCCGGGTGTGACGTAAACCCGGTACGGGCGGCCGCCGTACCCCGGCCGACACGCCGTAGTGTTGAAGGGCCACCGAATGGAAGATGGAGCACAGCAGACGTGACCAGGTTCGACAGCATCGAGCGTGCAGTCGCCGACATCGCGGCCGGTAAACCGGTCGTCGTGGTGGACGACGAGGGCCGGGAGAACGAGGGCGACCTCATCTTCGCCGCGGAGAAGGCCACTCCCGAACTGGTGGCGTTCATGATCCGCTACACGTCCGGCTACATCTGCGTGCCGCTGCTGGGGTCCGATTGCGACCGGCTCGGCCTCCCGCCCATGTACGGCATCAACCAGGACAAGCACGGCACCGCCTACACCGTCTCCGTGGACGCCCGCGAGGGCGTGAGCACCGGCATCTCCGGCGCCGACCGCGCGACCACCATGCGGCTGCTGGCCGATCCGAAGGCCGTGCCCCAGGACTTCACCCGCCCCGGCCACGTCGTCCCGCTGCGCGCCAAGGACGGCGGCGTGCTGCGCCGGCCCGGCCACACCGAGGCCGCGGTCGATCTGGCCCGGCTGGCCGGTCTCCAGCCCGCCGGCGTGATCTGCGAGATCGTCAGCCAGAAGAACGAGGGCGATATGGCCCGCACCGAGGAGTTGCGGGTCTTCGCCGACGAGCACGAGCTCGCGCTGATCTCCATCGCCGACATGATCGCCTGGCGCCGCCGCAACGAGAAGCAGATCGAGCGCATCGCGGAGGCCCGCATCCCGACCGGCTACGGGGAATTCCGCGCGGTGGGCTACAAGAGCATCTACGACGAGGTCGAGCACGTGGCGCTGGTCCTCGGCGACCTGGGCGTCGACGGCGGCGAGAACGTGCTGGTCCGGGTGCATTCGGAATGCCTCACCGGCGACGTGTTCGGTTCGCTGCGCTGCGACTGCGGGCCGCAGCTGCACGCGGCCCTGGAGATGGTCGCCAAGGAGGGCCGCGGCGTCGTGCTGTACATGCGCGGTCACGAGGGCCGCGGCATCGGGCTGATGCACAAATTGCAGGCCTACCAGCTGCAGGACTCCGGCCACGACACCGTCGATGCCAACATCCAGCTCGGACTGCCCGCCGACGCCCGCGACTACGGCACCGGCGCGCAGATCCTGGTGGATCTGGGCATCCGCTCGATGCGCCTGCTCACCAACAACCCGGCCAAGCGGGTCGGCCTCGACGGCTACGGCCTGAGCATCACCGAACGGGTGCCGATGCCGGTGCGGGCCACTCCCGAGAATCTGCGTTATCTGCGTACCAAGCGTGACCGCATGGGCCACGACCTGGTCGGTCTCGACGATCTGGACCTCGGCGAGACCGCGCAGTGAGCGTGGGCGCACCGAGCCCCCGGCAGCAGTCCACAGAGAAAGGCGAACACCCGTGAGCGGTGCGGGAGTACCGGAATTCAGCCTGGACGAGGCCAAGGACCTGCGTCTGGGCATCGTCGCGTCACGCTGGCACGCCACGATCTGCGACACCCTGCTGGCCAACGCCGAGCGGGTGGCCCGGCAGGCCGGGGTCGAGCAGATCACCGTGGTCCGCTGCGCCGGCGCGATGGAACTCCCGGTCGTCGCGCAGGCGCTGGCGCGCAGTCACGACGCGGTGGTGGCGCTGGGCGTCGTGATCCGTGGTGAGACACCGCATTTCGAGTACGTGTGCGACGCGGTGACCACGGGCCTGACCCGGGTGTCGCTCGACGAGAGCACCCCGGTGACCAACGGCGTGCTGACCGTGAACACCGAACACCAGGCGCTGGACCGGGCCGGGCTGCCCGGTTCCGCCGAGGACAAGGGCGAGCAGGCGTGCGCCGCCGCGCTGGACGCCGCCCTGACCCTGCGGGCCCTGCGTCAGGTGGTGTGAGCCGGTGGCGCCCGTCGTTCGGATCTGGAAACGGGGGCCCGCGGCCGGAGCGCGATCGTCCGAGGCGCCGTCCGGCCGGTGGGATCTGGAGATCCGCCCACGCCGTTCCGTGCTGACCGCCCGGATCGTCTCGGCCGTGATCGCGATCGTGTTCACCGTCGCGGGCGTGCTGTCGGCGCACAGCTCGACCGGGGTGAACTTCCGCGCCGCGGATCAGATCGCGGTGATCCTGTTCGGCTGGCTGCTCGCGGCGGCGGTGCTGCTGCTCACCCGGCCCCGGGTGCAGGTCGGGCCCGAAGGGGTCGTGGTGCGGAATGCGTTCGGCGACAGCGAGTTCCGCTGGCAGGACATCCGCGGGGTGTCGTTCCCGGACAAGAAGGCCTGGGCGCGACTGGAACTCGCCGGTGACGAGTATGTGCCGATGCTGGCGATCCGCGCCAACGACGGTGAGCACGCGGCGCGAGCACTGGACCGCTTCCGTGAGCTCGGCGCGAAATACACTGCCGCACTCGGCAACTGACGGAGAACCGGGGCGCGGTGGCACCGCGCCCCGGCCGGTCTACTTCGTATCGCCCATGACGGCGCCCTCGCGGCGCGGATCGGCGCCGCCGATCCAGCCGTCGGGCTCCCGCTTCAACGCGCTGAGCCCGCTGGACTGCTGATCGACGGACACCTGGTGCCCCATCGCGCGTAGCTGCTGCACGAGGGCGTCGTGATCACCGTTGGCGGTGGCATCGATCGCGGGATGCTCGCCGCCCAGGCCGGTGACCGCGGTGTTGCTCGCGCCGAAGTCGATCTGGGACACCGCCTGCTGCGGGTCGAGATGCCAATCCAGCAGGCCCACCAGGGTTTTCACCACGAACTGGATGATCACCGACCCACCGGGGGAGCCCACCACGGCCGACAGCTGTCCGCGCGAACCGTCCGGATTGCGGTCGAAGACCAGCGTCGGGCTCATCGAGCTGCGCGGCCGCTTGCCCGCCTGCACCCGGTTGGCCACCGGCGCGCCGTCCGGGGCCTGCGGATTGGCGGCGAAGTCGGTGAGCTGGTTGTTGAGCACGAAGCCGTCGACGATGTGGAACGATCCGAACGCCGATTCGACGGTCGTGGTCATGCTCGCGGCATTGCCGTATTGATCGACGATCGACAGGTGACTGGTGCCGTGCTCGGGCTGCTGCGGACCGGCGCCGACCGGGACCGGGCCGAAATCGCCGGGCTGCGCGGTACCCATGCTGTGGTCGGGATTGATCAGCGCGGCGCGCTTCTTCAGATAATCACCGCCGAGCAGCGTATCCGGCGAATTACCGGGCAGCGGCACGAAATCGGGATCGGCCACGTACTTGTCGCGGTCGGCGTACGCGAGCCGCTCGGCCTCCGAGATCAGATGTACCGCACGGGCTTTCGGTTTACCGCCGTTGCGGTCGAGATTGTCCGGGGGCAGTGCGGACAGATCGAAATTCTGCAGGATGCCGAGCGTGGCCGCGACCGCGATGCCACCGGACGACGGGCCGGGCATCCCGCAGATCTCGTGGCTGCGGTAGTCGGTGCAGATCGCGGTGCGCTTCTTGGCCTGGTACCCGGCCAGATCGGCGAGGGTGAGCTGGCCGGGGGTGCGGCCGCCGGCGGCGGTCGTGGTGGCGTCGACGATGTCCTGGGCGATGGCGCCGGTGTAGAACGCCTGCGGGCCGTCGGTGGCGACGGCGCCGAGCGTCTTGACCATGGCCGGATTGGTGAGCGTGGTGCCGGCCGGTTTCCCGGTGCCGTCGGGCTGCAGGAAGTAGGCCTTGGCGTTGTCGTCGCGGGCCAGATCCTTCGCCGAGTCGGCGATCTGGCCGGCCATCCGCGGGCTGATCCGGAAGCCGTGGTCGGCCATCGTGATCGCGGGATCGAACAGATCCTTCCACGGCTGCTTGCCGTGGTCGTCGTGGGCCGCCCCGAGCAGCCGCAGGACGCCGGGCACCCCGATGGATCGGCCGCTGGCCCGCGCATTCGGTTGCGGCACCGTGCGATCCGCGTCGCTGATCCAGCGCAGGTAGTTCTCGGTGGCCGAGGCGGGGGCGGTCTCGCGGCCGTCGTAGGCGTCGACGGTCTTGCGCCCCGCGTCGTAGTAGAGCAGGAACGCGCCACCGCCGATGCCCGAGGCCTGCGGCTCCACCAGGCCCAGCACCATCTGTGCGGCGACGAGGGCGTCGGCGGCGGTACCGCCCGCGGCCAGCACCTTGCAGGCGGCCTCGGTGGACAGCGGATTGGCGGTGGCGGCCGCGAAGGTGCGGGTGCGCACCGGCGTCATATTGCTGCGGAAGCCGGTGGCGATCTCGGGATTGGTGGCGATGTTGCCACCGGTCGCGGTGGGCGCGCCCGCCGTGACGGGGGTCCCGTTGGGCGCCTGGGCGCACGCCTGCGCCGAGTTGTCGGAGGAGGTCGGGGAACAGCCGGTCAGCAACCCCGCGGTCAGTAGTACCGCGATGGTTGCGCCGGACCAGAGATGTCGAGTGCGGCGCATGCAGGGGACTGTAGCCGCCTCCCGCCGGTGGTGAGCCGCGCTTCCGGGCGAAAGGTCGCCTTTTCCGCATCCCGCACCGGTTGTTCCGAGCGAACGGCGCGGATTGTCACCGGCTGCCAGTACATTCGAGGGTGCGGCGGCCGGTGGAGGTGGCGGCGCCGCCGGCGGTTCTACGGCGTGTGGTTCGAAGTTCGTGCAGTGCGGTTTCTGATCGGCGATTCCGGTGGCCCGCAAGGCCGTCCGGCGAGGCGAAGGATCGGACGCGAATGACCGATATGCGGCGCAACACCTTTCTCGACAGCGAGGACAGCGGCTACCACAAGAGCCTCAAACCCCGGCAACTCCAGATGATCGCCATCGGCGGCGCGATCGGCACCGGCCTGTTCCTCGGCGCCGGGGGCCGCCTGGCGCAGGCCGGACCGGGGTTGTTCGTGGTGTACGCGGTCTGTGGCGTATTCGTCTTCTTCATCCTCCGGGCGCTCGGCGAGCTGGTGCTGCACCGGCCCTCGTCCGGGTCGTTCGTCTCCTACGCGCGCGAATTCTATGGGGAGAAGGCGGCTTTCGTCGCCGGCTGGATGTATTTCCTGAACTGGTCGATGACCGGCATCGTCGACACCACGGCGATCGCCACCTATCTGCACTACTGGGCCGCGTTCCGGCCGGTGGCGCAGTGGCTGCTGGCGCTGATCGCGCTGTGCGTCGTGCTGAGCGTGAATCTCGTCTCCGTGAAATGGTTCGGCGAGCTGGAATTCTGGGCCGCGCTGGTGAAAGTGGTGGCCCTGGTGGGCTTTCTGCTCGTCGGCACGATATTCCTGGTGGGGCGCTTCCGGATTCAGGACGCCGAAACCGGATTCGGTATGGTCTCCGCCTCGGGCGGCCTGTTCCCGACCGGAGTGCTGCCGTTGGTCACGGTCACCTCCGGCGTGGTGTTCGCCTATGCCGCAGTGGAAATGGTCGGCACCGCGGCGGGGGAGACGGCCGATCCGCAGCGGATCATGCCGCGGGCGATCAATTCCGTGATCTTCCGGATCGCGGTGTTCTACGTCGGCTCGCTGGTGCTGCTGGCGTTGTTGCTGCCCTACACCAGCTATTCGGCGTCGGTGAGTCCCTTCGTCACCTTCTTTTCGAAACTCGGTGTGGGGCACGCCGGTTCGGTGATGAACTTCGTGGTGCTGACCGCGGCGCTGTCCAGCCTGAACGCCGGTCTGTACTC
Organism: Nocardia aurantia; assembly: GCF_009604425.1. Taxonomy (GTDB): domain Bacteria; phylum Actinomycetota; class Actinomycetes; order Mycobacteriales; family Mycobacteriaceae; genus Nocardia; species Nocardia aurantia. The sequence continues at coordinate 241,940 of NZ_WEGI01000010.1, forward strand.
GACCGGGCGGATCCTGCGGTCGATGTCGATGAACGGCAGCGCGCCGAAGTTCACCGGCGTGATGAACAGCCGCGGGGTGCCCTACGGCGGCATCCTGCTCACCAGCGTCATCGCGTTGTTCGGCATCTGGCTGAACTACCTCGTTCCGGCGCGGGCCTTCGAGATCGTGCTCAATGTGGCGTCGCTGGGAATTCTGGCCTCGTGGGCCACGATCGTGCTGTGCCAGTTGCGGCTGTGGTCGCGGTGGCGGCGCGGTGAGGTGGAACGGCCGGCGTTCCGGATGTTCGGCGCGCCCTACACCGGTATCGCGACGCTGGTGTTCCTGGCGGTCGTGCTGGTGCTCATGGCGTTCGATCATCCCGTGGGCACCTGGACCGTCGCCAGCCTGGTGCTCATCGTCCCGGCACTGATCGTCGGCTGGTTCGTGGCGCGGCGCCGGGTGCTGGCCATCGCGCGGGAGCGCGAGGGTTACACCGGCGACTTCCCGGTGGTCGCCAACCTCCCGGTGGAGAAGGAGGAGTAGCGGTTACGGGCCCAGCGGCGGTTGCCGCGTTTCCACACCGAGCCGCCGCGAGTACTGCTCGTTGAGCTCCGGCCAGCCGTGGTCCATGGCCGCCGCGCCGACGATCGGGCCGATCGGCGTGCCGTCGAGCAGGGTGGCGGCCACGTCCAGGCACAGATGCCAGCCCGCGGCCATCATCCCGGCGACCGCCCGGTCGGGCAGATGGTGGGTCAGCCGCAGCCGGGTGCCGGCGCCGTACTCGGTCAGCTCCCAGCGGAGAACATCCGTGCCCCAAGTGAATTCGAGCAACTCGGGCCGATCCGCGATGCCGACCTCGCCCGGGAGTTCCTGCCGGTGCGGTCCGTCGGACATGACGAGGGTGACGGGTCCGGTGGCGCCGAGCGAACGGTCGGCGGTGTACGGCGCCCATTCGCGCAACTCATCCGGCTCGGTCAGTGCCGCCCAGACCGTCTCCCGATCGTGCGGGAAATCCCGGGTGAAGACGAGCGACCAGCGGCCACCCTCCTCGACGAGTTCGACGTGCTGCAAGGGGCTGGGGTGATACGGGCGGGTGGTCATGAGGTGGCGTCCTTCCGGGCTAGATGGTGGCCCAGGGCGTCGAGATGGTGGTTCCACAGCCGTAGATACGGCAGCAGCCAGCTGTCGAGCTGCTCGAACGGCCCCGGGGCCAGGCGATAGACACGTTTCTGCGCGGCGACCTCACAGGTGACGAAGCCGGAATCACGCAAGACCTTGAGATGCTTCGACACCGTCGGCTGCGGGAGCGCGAGCCGGTCGACGAGCTCGCCGACCGTGGCATGCCCCCCGCGCAGCTGTTCGAGGATCCGCCGCCGCTGCGGTTCGGCGACGACAGCGAACGGATCGGTGGCCACGTTCCCAATATACGTCTTGACGTATATACGTGTGCGGGAATATTGAAGTCCGACACGAGACCGCCTGCGAGCGTGTCGGAGCGAGGCTGCCGACGCGGTCGAGCGCACCGTTCGGCTGCCGCTGTTGCCCTGCGCGCGGTGAATACAGCGCGTCGACCTCGAGTCGTCGGTGTGCCGACGCGGCCCGGGACGATCGGGTCTGCCCGGACAGGCGTTCGGTCATGCGTCAGCGGGGGCCGAGCAAGGGCTCGTGAGCGCCCGGACGCGGATGCGTGGATGCCGGTGGTCGGGGCCGTGAGCTGTCGCGGACCCGGACGACCGGCCGAAGGTGAGCCGCGAGCTGTCGCGGCGCGGCCGAAGGTGATCAGGGGCGGGCGCCGACGCTGTCGCCGCCACTGCGGACCTGCCAGCGGCCGTCGGTGCGCGTGAGGCGGATCGGGTGGTCGAAGCAGTCGCTGATGTTGTCGCTGGTCAGGACCTTGTCGACGGGACCCTGGGCGACCGTGCGGCCCTGTCGCAGCAGCATGGCGTGGGTGGTGCCGGGCGGCAGTTCCTCCAGGTGGTGGGTGACCAGGACCGAGGCCAGTTCCGGATGGGCGGCCTGGAGGCGGTCGATCCGCTCGATCAGTTGTTCGCGGCCGCCCACGTCCAGGCCCGTGGCCGGCTCGTCGAGCAGCAGCAGGCGCGGTTTCGGCATCAGCGCGCGGGCGATCAGGGCGCGGCCCCGCTCGCCCTGGGACATGGTCGGCCAGCGGGCGTCGCGGCGGCGGGTGAGGCCGAGCAGATCGATCAGGCGGTCCGCCTCGGCGATGTCGGCGGCGGCCGGGCTCCAGCGCTGCTTCAGGTCGGGGGTGTTGGTGAGGCCGGTGAGCACCACCTCGTGAGCCGTCAGCGGGTACGGCGGATTGTGCCGGGGGTCGACATGTCCGATGGCCGTACGCAATTCGCGCATGTCGACCCGGCCCAGGCGATGGCCGAGCACCTCGACGGCGCCGCGCGTCGGATGCTCGTACGCGCCGACCATCTTCAGCAGCGTGGTCTTCCCGGCGCCGTTCGGTCCGAGCAGCGCCCAGTGCTCGCCGGGCCGGACCGTCAGCGCGATCGCGCTGAGGATCGCGGCGCCGCCGCGCACGAAATCGACGCCGGTGACCTGGAGGATGGGAGAGTCGACCATGGACGCCACCGTAGCAAACTCCTCAGACAAGCTGATGGGTAACCGGCAGTGTGACGTGGTCGGCCGGATGGAGCCGGGTAGGCTGGCCCGGTGACCATCGAGGCCGTGCTGTTCGATTTCTCGGGAACCCTGTTCCGGCTGGAGCCGGACGAGACGTGGACCGCGGACCTGGTGTCCGATATCGGTGAGCCGTTCGACGCGGCGCGGGCGGCGGAGTTGCTGCACCACCTCACCCATCCCACCCAGACACTCGTATTCGACGCCCGCGAGCAGTACGCCTGGGACCATCGTGATCTGGCCCCGGAGCTGCACGAGGAGGCGTATCGCGAGGTGCTGCGCCAGTCCGGGGTCGCCGGGCCGCAGGCAGGCCGGTTGTACTCCCGGCTGGTCGACCCGCTGGCGTGGACGCCCTACCCGGACACCGGCGCGGTATTGAAACGCCTGGATTCCCACCGCATTCCGGCGGCCGTGGTGAGCAATATCGCCTTCGATCTGCGGCCGGCGTTCGCCGCGCACGACTGGGATCGGTACGTGGCCGCCTTCGCGCTGTCCTTCGAGATCGGCTCGATGAAGCCGGACCGCGGCATCTTCGACTGGACCTTCGAGCAGCTGGGGGTGTCCCCGGAACGCGTGCTGATGGTCGGCGACAGCCCCGAGAACGACGGTGTGGCAACGACATTCGGATGCCGCTTCGCTTTGGTCGAGCCGTCGCCGACCGGAGAGCGGCGCGACGCCCTGGCGACGGCGCTGCGCGAGCACGGCGTGGGCTGAGCCCCCGGCCCGGGCGGTGCCGCCGCGGCACTGTCCGGATCGTCGGCGGCGGGTACCGTGTGAAGACACCATCCGGCGGTGACCACGCGCTTCGCCGGTATCGGAACCGAGTGGTCGCCGGGCGCCAGAGGGAGGCCCCTGTGGACATTCGCACGGACGAAATCGCCGACGGCATCTATCGCATCTCCACCTTCGTGCCCGAGGTGGGCCCCACCGGTTTCACCTACAACCAGTTCCTGATCGGCGGGGCGGAACCGCTGCTGTTCCACTGCGGCATGCGGTGGCTGTTCCCCGCGGTCACCGAGCAGATCGCCCGCGTGCTGCCGGTGGAAAGCCTGCGCTGGATCACCTTCGGGCACGTCGAGGCGGATGAGGCCGGTGCCATGAACATGTTCCTGGCGGCCGCGCCGCAGGCTCAGGTGGCACACGGTGAACTGGGTTGTCTCGTATCGCTGGACGACCTGGCCGACCGGCCGCCGCGGCACCTCGCCGACGGTGAGATCATCGACGTCGGCGGCCACCGGGTGCGGCACATCGATACCCCGCACGCCCCGCACAACTGGGAGGCGCGGGTGCTCTACGACGAGACGACCCGTGTGCTGCTGTGCGGTGATTTCATGACCCAGATCGGTCCCGGCCCGGCGCTGACCGAGTCGGACGTGGTCGGGCCCGCCGGCCGTGCCGAGGACGTCTTCCATGCCACCTCGATCGGGCCCGCCGTCCCGGCCGCGCTGCACGCGCTGGCGGATCTCGCACCCACCACACTGGCGATCATGCACGGTCCGAGCTATACCGGCGACTGTGCGGCGGCCTTGCGGGATCTCGCTGCGGATTACGAGCGCCGCGCGGGTCTGCTAGGTTGACACCACTCGATACATGAATGTATCCGTTCGTCCCAGTGTGGAGGAGGATCCGTGGCTCCGTCGTCGCAGCCGGATGTCGTCGTCGTCGGAGCCGGGCTGGCCGGCCTCGTCGCGACCTACGAGCTGACCCGGGCCGGGCGGAAGGTGCTCGTGCTCGACCAGGAGAATCGCAACAACCTCGGTGGCCAGGCCTTCTGGTCCCTGGGCGGGCTGTTCTTCGTGGACAGCCCCGAGCAGCGGCGGGTCGGCGTGAAGGACTCCTTCGAGCTGGCCTGGCAGGACTGGCAGGGTTCGGCAGGCTTCGACCGTGACGACGAGGATCACTGGGCCCGGCAGTGGGCGCGGGCCTACGTCGAGTTCGCGGCCACCGAGAAACGGCAGTACCTGCACGATCTCGGCCTGCGGGTGACGCCGCTGGTGGGCTGGGCCGAGCGCGGCGGTGGCGCGGCCGACGGCCACGGCAACTCCGTGCCCCGCTTCCATCTGACCTGGGGGACCGGGCCCGAGGTGGTCCGGGTGTTCCTGGAACCGGTGCTGGCGGCCGAGCGGCGCGGGCTGGTCGAATTCGCGTTCCGGCACCGGGTGGACGAACTGATCGTCGAGGACGGCGCGGTCGCCGGCGTGCGCGGCGGCGTACTGGAACCCACCGACCTGGAGCGCGGCCACGCCTCGTCGCGAACGATGGTGGGAGAGTTCGAGATCCGGGCTCCGGCGACGATCGTGACCTCCGGCGGCATCGGCCACAACCACGACCTGATCCGGAAGAACTGGCCTGCCGACCGGCTCGGACCCTGCCCGGAGACGATGATCTCGGGCGTGCCCGCCCATGTCGACGGCCGGATGCTCGGCATCACCGAGGCCGCCGGGGGCCGGATCGTGAACCGGGATCGCATGTGGCACTACACGGAAGGCATCCACAACTGGGATCCGATCTGGCCCGACCACGCCATCCGGATCATCCCCGGTCCGTCCTCGCTGTGGTTCGATGCCAACGGAAAGCGCTTGGCCGCACCGTGTTTCCCGGGTTTCGACACCAATGCGACGATGCGCGAAATCCTTTCGACCGGCTACGACTACTCGTGGTTCGTCCTGAACCAGTCGATCATCGCGAAGGAGTTCGCGCTGTCGGGATCCGAGCAGAATCCCGACATCACCGGCAAGGATCTCAAGTTCACCCTGCGCAGCCGGGTCGCCAAGGGCGCTCCCGGCCCGGTGGAGGCGTTCAAACAGCACGGAGTGGACTTCGTCGTCGCCGATTCGCTGCCCGAGCTGATCGCGGGGATGAACAAGATCGCGCGTGGTCCGCAGCTGGATGTCGCGGCGATCGAACGGCAGATCGTCGCCCGCGATCGCGAGGTGACCAACAAGTTCTCCAAGGACGCGCAGCTGATGGCGATCACCAATGCCCGCCGCTCGCTGGGCGAGAAGCTGCGGGTCGTCCCGCCGCACCGGATCCTCGATCCGGCGCACGGCCCGCTGATCGGGGTGCGGCTCAACATCCTGACCCGAAAGACGCTGGGCGGCCTGCAGACCGACCTCGACTCCCGCGTGATCCGCGCCGACGGCGAGCCGTTCCCCGGCCTGTACGCCGCCGGTGAGGTCGCCGGTTTCGGCGGCGGCGGGGTGCACGGATACAACGCGCTGGAGGGCACATTCCTCGGCGGTTGCATCTTCTCCGGCCGGGCCGCCGGGCGAGCGGCGGCGCGGACTCCGCGCTGAGGGTCCTGCGTTGTCGTGCGGTCCGCGACGAAATCTGTCGGTGGTCCGTGAGAAGGTGCTGAAGTGCGTACCATGACCACCGCCGGCGCCCGCCGGACCGCCCTCGCCGCACAGGGTTTCGCCGCGGCGCATCCCGCCACGGTGAATCGCCGTGTCCTGCAACGAGTTCTGGAGCGAACCCAGCTGTTGCAACTGGATTCGGTGGCCGCGGTGGTGCGGGCGCACTACGCGCCGGTCTTCAGCCGCGTCGGCGGCTACGACCGGGGCCTGCTCGACGAACTGGCCTGGAGCCACGACTCGCGTCGGCCGCGCCGGCTCGTGGAGTACTGGGCCCACGAGGCGGCGCTGATCCCGGTCGAGGATTGGCCGTTGATGCGCTGGCGGATGGCCCACTACCGGCACGGCCGGTGGGGCGGAGCGAAGCGGGTGCTGGAACACAGTCCCCGGTTGCCGAAGGACGTGCTCGAGGTGATCGGCGAGTTCGGGGCCAGCACCGCCGGTGAGGTGGAGAAACATCTGGAGCTCGATCGTCCGCGCAGCAAGGATCATTGGGGCTGGAACTACAGCGACACCAAGGTGGTGTGCGAGCTGTTGTTCGCCACCGGAGAGCTGTCGGTCGACAAACGCGTCGGCTTCCAGCGCTACTACGACCTCACCGAGCGGGTGCTGCCACCCGAGGCCCTGGCCCGTGAGGTGGACGAGCCGGACGCCGTCCGGGAACTCGTGCGCCGCGCGGCCGACGCGCTCGGCGTCGCCACCGAACCCGATCTGCGTGACTACTACCGGCTCCGGCGCGAGCAGACCGCGCCTGCGATCGCCGACCTGGTCGACGCGGGCGAGCTGGAACCCGTGCAGGTCGCCGGGTGGGACCGGCTCGCCTACCTGCGGCCCGGTGCGCGCACGCCCCGCGCGGTCACGGGTTCGGCGCTGCTGTGCCCGTTCGACCCGCTGATCTTCTACCGCCCCCGCACCGAGCGCATCTTCGACTTCCACTACCGCATCGAGATCTACACACCGGAACCCAAACGGGTACACGGGTATTACGTCTTCCCGTTCCTGCTGGACGGTGAACTCGTCGGCCGCGTCGATCTGCGGGCCGAACGCGCCACCGGCCGTCTGCTGGTCCCCGCAGCCTTCGCCGAACCCGGACGCGACGATCCCCGCGTCGCGTCCGAGCTGGCCGCGGCACTGCGCGCCATGGCGGATTGGCTGGAGCTGGACCATGTGGTGGTCGGGGAACGCGGCAACCTCGCCGCCGAACTCGCCCGCGCCGCAGGGTGATTCGGCCGTGCCCGGATGAGTTCGATGGGCGAACGGCCGGAAGTGGCTCAGCGGCAACAGGACTGAGGTAGGTGTGTCAGCCTGTGGGATGGGGTGAGCGCTAGCCGAAGCGGCGGTCGGCGGAGATGCCGGCCATCTCGTGGGCCAGGCCGAAACCCAGGTCCTGGACGAGGCGGCGCTTCCACGGGCGCTGGGCGACGGCGTGGGTGAACCGCCGGGCGGCGCGCGGCTGGCGCATGATGGTGCGCGCGATCTCCCAGGCGCGGGGCAGCAGATCCGGCAGCGGCAGAACCTCGTTCACGAGACCGAGTTCGAGAGCGGTCGGCGCATCGATCGGGTCCGCGGTGTACAGGTGGTAGGCGGCGCGTTTGGTGCCGAGCGTCTCCTGCAGGGTGAGCTGTAGTCCGTCTCCGGGCACGACCCCGGAGGGGAAGTGCGGGTCCAGGATGGTGGCGTGCTCGGCGGCCAGGGTGATGTCGCACAGCAGGGCGAACTCGGTGTGCGCCGGGCTCGGGCCGTTGAGCGCCGCGATGGTGGGGATGTCGATGCCGAAGACCATGTTCTCCAGCAGTTTGATCGCGTCGTAATAGGTGTGCTCGTAGGCGAAGTCCGGCGGCGGGGCCATGGGCATCAGCTCGCCGAGGTCGCGGTCCTCCGGCGCCAGATCGTCGGTGGCGATCCACTGGTCGCCGGTGCCGGTCAGGATCAGCACCTCGTTGTCGGGATCGTTGCCGATCTCCTGCCACGCCTGCCCCCAGGCGTTGTGCGCCGCGAAGCCGAACTGCGCGGGCCCGCCGTCGGTGTGCATGCGCAACTCCAGGATTCCGTCCTCCCGGGTCATCGCGAAGTGATCGGCGTACTTCCGTGAGTACTCCTCGAAGCGCGGTCGCGCGACGAATCCGCCGACCGTGGCGTGCCAGTCGGTCAGGTCCTTCGGCATGGGGTTCCTCTCGATCGATTACTATTCGGAGCGGTGCTCCGAACTATACGGAGCACCGCTCCGGAACGCAACGGGAAAGGTGTGTGCGCCATCGACGCGTCTACCGAACCGCGCCGGGCCCGCCGGTCCGACGCCCTGGACAACCGCGCCCGGCTGCTGGAGACCGCCCGCGAGGTGTTCGCCGAACACGGCGTCGACGCGTCCCTGCGGGACGTCGCCCGCCGGGCCGGCGTGGGCATCGGCACTCTCTACCGGCACTTCCCGGACCGCCAGGCGCTGCTGGAGGCGCTGTTCGCGGACGCGCTGCACGACCTGAGCGAAACGGCGCGGCACCTGCTCGCCGACCCGTCGCCGGGTGCGGCCCTGATCGCGTGGCTGACCCGGCTCGCCACCGGATCCCTGACCTACCGCGGGCTGCCCACCTCCGTGCTCGCCGCCGTCCACGACGAGGGCTCGGCCCTGCACGCGGCCTGCGTCGAGATGACCGCCGGGATCGACGCCCTCGTCGACCGGGCCCGGCAGTCCGGCGTGCTGCGTGACGGGACGACCTCCGGGGACCTGCTCGCACTCGCGGCCGGGATCGCCGTCGCGGCCGAATACGTCCCCGGTCGACCGGAGTTGATCGAGCGATTGGTGACGCTGGCCGCTGCCGGATTCGTACTGCCTCCGGTCTGATGTAGTCACCGAGGGGTCGTCGCCCTCGGTGCCGGCTCAATCCAGGGCGGCGATCTCCTCGACCCAGGCGGTGAGGCCGGCGCGGAAACCGGCGAGTTCGCCGGGGGTCAGGCGCCGGACCGCGCGGGCCAGGGGGGCCGAGCGGCGGTCGAGGAATTTCGTGACCGTCCGGCGGTGTTCCGGCGCCACGGTCAGGAGGGTGCGGCGGTGGTCGGCCGGGTCGGACTCGCGGTGCAGCCAGCCCGCCCGGGTCAGGTCGCCGGCGAGCTGACTGGCGTTCGTGAGACCGAGGCTCAGCTGCCGCGCCACGTCGCCGACGCTGACGGGCCCGGAGGACAGCACGAACGACAGCACCGCGCCGTGTCGCGGGCCCAGGCCCGCCGATTCGAACAGCTGTTGCAGTTCGGGCGGCATATCGCTGTGGGCTCGCCGCAGGTATGCCGACAGCAGCGGTACCAGCGATCGGAACTCCGCGATGTCGTCCGCGTCGGCCACGCGCTACCTCCTGTCGAAACGGTCTTGACAGCATCAGCATACAAGTTCAGACTTCTGAACTATTCATAAATCTGAACTATTGGGGTGATCGTGATGACCACTGCGGAGCGCGCAGGGTCCCGGATCTGGCCGTCGCTGCTGCGGGCACTCGCCGTCGTCGTCGCACTCGACGGGCTCGCGCAGGCGGTGTTCGCCGGCAGGCTGCTCGCGGGCAGCTACGACGGGCTGGATTCGCATATGCTCAACGGCATCGTGCTGGCAGTCGGAATCCTCACCGAGACAATCGCTTTCGCTGTCGCGTGGCGATTCGGGGGCGGCGCGGCGCGGCCGGTCCTCATCGGCCTCGGTCTCATCGCGCTGACGGCGATCCAGATGACGACCGGGACCCGATCGATCGTCGCCGTGCATGTGCCGGTGGGGGTTCTGCTCATCGGTGGTCTGCTGGGGCAGGTCGGGCAGACATGGCGGGAACCGGCCGGAGCGCGGGCATGAGCGACGGCGAGTCGCGGGCCGGCGCCCGGGCGGCCGGTCCCGGTGGCGACCCGGTCGAAGCCGGCGGTATCGGCAAGAATCGGGGAACCCCTGGGGCGCTTCGACTGTCGCGGCGCGGGATGCTGCGCGGGGCGGCGGTATCGGTGGTGGCCGGCGCGCTGGGCGCGTGGGAGTGGTACGCGGACACACCCGCCGACCGGGTCCATCTGACCAGCGACGCACGGCTACCCGAGCCGTTCACCCTTCCGCTGGTGCTGCCGCCGGTGCTCGCACCGGTCGCGCGGGACGAGACGACCGACTACTACCGGATCGTCCAGCGAGCGACGAATATCACTGTGCTGCCGGGATATTCGACGCCGATGTGGACCTACGGCGGAAGCTTTCCGGGGCCGACGGTGATATCGGCGCGTGACCGCCGGACGGTGGTCACCCACCGCAACGAGTTGCCCGTGCCGGTCGTCGTGCATCTGCACGGTGGGCATGTGCCCGGGGACTCCGACGGTTACCCGACCGACCTGCTGTACCCGGTGGGCACATCGAATCCGGCCGATATGCCGGACATGGCGGGCGATTCGCGGGTGAGCGGCGTGCCGGGCCGGGCGGGTGGATCGGATCCGGCGACCGTGCCCGAGGCGGCAGGCGGATCCGGTATGGCGGGTATCCGCGCGGGTGCGGACGGCCCGGATCACGCGGGTATGCGCATGGAACGAGATGCTCTGGCGCACATCATGATCGGTGAGCGCGACTACGTCTATCCGGCCGGGCAGCCCGCCGCGGCGCTGTGGTACCACGATCACCGGATGGACTTCACCGGTGCCGCGGTCTGGCGCGGGCTCGCGGGTTTCCACCTGGTCACCGACGAGGCCGAGCGTCGGCTCGGGCTCCCTGCCGGAGCACGCGATCTGCCACTCATGCTGGCCGACCGGGCATTCGATGCCACCGGCGCCCTGAAATATCCGGCGGCCGACCCCTCGGGCCTGCACACCGCCGGAGTGACGGGCAAGTTCACCCGTGGTGCGCTCGGCGACGTGATCCTGGTCAACGGGGTGCCCTGGCCCGAACATCGCGTGAGCACCGCGAAATACCGGCTCCGGCTGCTCAACGGCTCCAATGCCCGGGTCTATCGGTTGCGTATCGACATGCCGCGTGGCGACGGTCATTTCGTGCAGATCGGTTCCGACGGCGGGCTGCTGGACCGGCCACAGCGGGTCGGCGAACTGACCATCGCGCCCGGCGAGCGATACGACGTGATCGTCGACTTCACCGGCTGCGCGGTCGGGGACCGGGTGACCGTCCACAACGACCTCGGAACCGGAACCACCGACCGCGTCATGCGTTTCGCGGTCACCGACCGGGTCGCGGACACCACGGTGATCCCCGACGTGCTCACCGAATCCGCCACGCCCGCACCGGGTTCGGCCGCGGTCACGCGCACGTTCCGATTCGCTCGCCGCGATGCCGGAAGCCCGCACGGCTGGATGATCAACGGCCGCGCCTATTCTCCGTCCGAGCCGATCGCCCGGCCGCGGCTGGGCGACACCGAGATCTGGCGGCTGGTCACCGATCTCGATCATCCGATTCACCTGCACCTCAACCAGTTCCGGGTGCTGTCCCGCAACGGCGGGCCACCGCGCCCGGCCGACGCGGGCTGGAAGGACACCCTCTATCTGGAGGCCGCCCAGATCGCCGAGATCGCGGTGCGTTTCACCGACTTCCCGGGCCGCTACGTCCTGCACTGCCACAACCTGGAGCACGAGGACATGTCGATGATGGCGACCTTCACCACCCGCACCTGACTCGATCGGCGAGATTCGGTTCGCACCCCTTTCGTGCCGAATTTCCTGGCTGCGGAACGGGGCTCGGTGCTACCGTCGCGGCATGGCGCGAATCGGGATGGGGCGCAGTGGGGTTGGCCGGATGGTTGCCGGCCTCGCGGTGCTCGCGTCGGTGCTGAGCGGGTGCGCGGGCAGTACCCCGCCGGTCCCGCAGGGGTCCCAGGCGCCCGTGACCCCGGCCGCCTGGCCGCCTGCCGGTGGTCGCGGGCCGTGCGCGGTGAGCAAGCAGGAGAACGTCCCGGCGGCCATGCGCGACGGGGTGGTGCTGAAGGCCGACGTGTACCGGCCGCAGACCGGCGACAAGGTGCCGGTGATCCTCATGCGCACCCAGTACGGCAAGGCCGCCGCGCAGATCCAGCCGTACCGCTACCAGTCGCCGGACTGGTTCGCGTCGCACTGCTATCTCGTTGTCGTGCAGGATATTCGAGGCCAAGGAGCGTCCGGCGGCACCTTCGCCGAATTCGCCAACGACGGCGCCGACGGCTACGACACAGTCGAATGGGCGGCGGCGTTGCCCGGCACCAACGGCAAGGTCGGCATGTACGGCTCGTCCTATGTCGGGGCCACCCAGTGGCTCGCGGCCACTGCCACCCCGCCGCACCTGACCACCATCGTGCCCGCGAACACCTCCTCCGACTACTACGACGGCTGGACCTACGACGGCGGCGAATTCCGGCTGGCGTTCGTCGAACCGTGGGCGATGGGGACCATCGGCGCGAGCGCGGCCACCAACCGCGGCGACACCGCCACCGCGAAACAGCTGGAGGCCGACACCGCCCAGGCCACCCGCTGGCTGAATTACCGTCCGTACCAGCAGTTTCCGCCGATGCATCCGGGTGATCCGGCGGTCGCGCCGTGGTATTTCGACTGGATCCGGCATTCCGCCCGCGACGACTACTGGAAGCAGTGGAGCATCCGGGACCGGTATGCGAACGTGCACGTCCCGGTGCTCGATATCGAGGGCTGGTACGACGCCTTCCTCGCCGGGGGTATCGAGAACTTCACCGGTATGGTGCAGCACGGCGGCACCCCGGAGGCCCGCGCCGATCAGCGCCTGGTGATCGGTCCCTGGGACCACATCGGCTGGGGCCGAGCCGATACCGGGCTGTCCACGCCGTTGCTGGCGTCGGCCGGAGCAGCCGGCGACAGTCCCGTGAACGATCTCATGCTGAAGTGGTTCGACCACTTCCTGAAGGGCGTGGACAACAAGGTCGCCACTGGTAAGCCGGTCGTCGACTACTTCCTGCGTGGCTCGAACACCTGGAAGACCGCCGACGCGTGGCCGCTGCCGGGCACCCGATCCACCAGTTACTACCTCTCCGGCTCGGGGTCACCGGCGGTCATGGGGCGCGCCGGGGCGTTGACCACCACCGCGCCGACGGCGCCGCAGCCGCCGGACACCTATTACTACGACCCCCAGAACCCCGTTCCGAGCGCGGGCGGGCACTCCTGCTGCGCGTCGGCCAGTGGCCCGCAGGGGCCCTACGACCAAGGCGTCGTCGAACAGCGCAGTGACGTGCTCACCTACACCACCGCGGCGATGGCCGCCGATACCGAGGTCACCGGGCCGATCTCGGTGACCCTGTGGGCCGCGTCGACGGCGATCGACACCGACTTCACGGCGAAGCTGGTCGCGGTGGCCCCGGACGGCGGCACCGAGAATCTGAACAACGGCATCCTGCGCACGGCGTTCCGGGACGGCCTCGAGCGTCCGACGCCGATCGAGCCGAATCGCCCGTACCAGTACACGATCCGGATCTGGCCGACGAGTTACCTGGTGAAGGCGGGTTACCGGCTGCGGCTGGAGATCTCGAGCAGCGACTTCCCGCAGTACGCGCCGAATCCCAACACCGGCGAACCGTTCGGGCAGAGCGCGAACGTGCTCGGCGCGACCCAGACCATCCTGCACGATGCCGACCATCCGTCCGCGATCGTGTTGCCGATCGTCCCCGCCGGTCCGGGAGGCGACGACGATTTCCCGTTGGCGCACTGACACTTCCGGATCCGCGCGATGCCGCGGTCAGGCGGGCGCGGTGGTCGGTTCCTCCTCGGGCCGCGGCAGTTCGGCCGCTTCGGCGTCCCGCCCCCATCGGCCGGCCAGCCAGGCGCAGGTGAGTAGTTGGATCTGATGGAAGATCATGAGCGGCAACACGATCAGGCCCACGGGGTGTCCCGCGAACAACACCGTCGCCATCGGCAGGCCGGTGGCCAGGCTCTTCTTGGAGCCGCAGAAGGTGATGACGATGCGATCCGGCCAGGAGAACCCGAGCAGCCGCCCGGCGGTGGTGGTGATGCCCAGGACCACCGACAGCATGATCGCGCACACCAGCGCGACCGCCAGGATCCGCCAGACCGACAGCCCGTGCCAGATGTGCTCGGTCATGCTCGCGCTGAACGCCGAGTAGACGACCAGGTAGATGGAACCGCGGTCGACCGTCTTGGTCACCGACTTGTGCCGCATCAACCAGCCCAGCCAGGGGCGCAGCGCTTGGCCGACGAAGAACGGCACCAGCAGCTGCACCACGATGGTCAGCACCTGCCCGCCGGAGACGTGCACGTCGCCGGTGGTGTGCATCAGCAGCACGACCAGCAGCGGCGTCACGAACACGCCGAGCAGATTCGACAGCGACGCGCTGACCACCGCGCCGGCGACGTTCCCGCGCGCCACCGAGGTGAACGCGATCGAGGACTGCACGGTGGACGGCAGCAGGCACAGGTACAGCACGCCGGTGTACAGGTCGTCGGTGAGCACCGAGGGAACCAGGATGCGCAGCGCCAGCCCGATCAGCGGGAACAGCAGATAGGTCGCGGCCAGCACGGTGGTGTGCAACCGCCAGTGCCGCAGGCCGTCGAGCGCCTCCCGCGGCTGCAGGCGGGCGCCGTACAGGAAGAACAACAGCGCGATCGCGATCTTCGTCGCCCAGTCCAGCACGTCGGCGGCCGCGCCGGACGCGGGCAGGAGCGCGCCGACCGCCAGGCTGGCCAGGATGCCGAGCATGAACGGTTCGATGCGGAGCTTCGCGAGCAGATTCACCCGAGTACGGTATGCCGGGAGCAACTGATCGAGGAAGTCGTTCGAAGCGATAACTCTGAACGACTATCATGATGAATATGTTCGATCCCGAGTTGCTGCGCACTTTTCTGGCAGTCGAACGGGCGGGGGGATTCACCGCCGCGGGCCGGCTGCTGGGTCTGCGGCAGTCCACGGTGAGCGGGCAGGTGGCCCGGTTGGAGCAGGCCGCCGGGCGGGAACTGTTCCGCCGCGACACCCGCAATCTGGCCCTCACCGCCGACGGCGCCGCCATGGTCGGTTTCGCGCGCACCATCCTGGAGGCCCAGGAGCAGGCCGAGCGGCACTTCACCGGATCCCGGCCGACCGGGCTGATCCGGCTGGGCGCCTCCGACGACGTGGTGGGCCGCGAACTGCCCGACGTCCTGCTGGAATTCCAGCGCACCCACCCCGGGGTCGATCTGGAGCTGACCGTCGGCCTCAGCGAGAACCTCAAGACCCGGATGGCGGCGGGCGAGCTGGACCTGATGGTGGGCAAGCGGCTGCCCGGCGAGCAGCACGGCGAGTTGCTGTGGCGGGACCGGCTGGTGTGGGCCGGTCGTCGCGGCGCGACCGGTTTCGAGGATCCGGTGCCGCTGGTGACCTATCCGCCGCCGAGCCTCACCCGGCTCACCGCGCTGCGCGCGTTGGAACGTGCGGGCCGGCCGTGGCGGGTGACCTGTGTCAGCGACAGTCAGCTGGGCCTGCGGGCCGCGGTGCTGGCCGGGCTCGGTGTGATCGTGCACGCCGAAAGCCTGCTTCCCGCAGACGTTTTCGCGGTCGACGATCCGGGTCTGCCCTCGCTCGGGGAGCTGGAATTCGTCCTGGTCCGGCGGCACCGCGTCCCGACCGATCCGGAGCGGGCGCTGTGCGAGGCGATCGCGGCCGGCGCGGGGCGGGTGCGCGCGAGCGTGGCCGGCGGTCGGGTGGCGTCGGCTGTCGGTGCCGATCGTTAACCTGGTTGCCGTGGCAGATCCCGCGACCTACCGGCCCGCACCGGGCACGATCCCCGTCGACCCCGGCGTCTAC
Source organism: Nocardia aurantia (assembly GCF_009604425.1). Classification (GTDB taxonomy): domain Bacteria; phylum Actinomycetota; class Actinomycetes; order Mycobacteriales; family Mycobacteriaceae; genus Nocardia; species Nocardia aurantia. The sequence goes on from NZ_WEGI01000010.1 coordinate 257,658, forward strand.
AAATTCCGGGACGCACGCGGGCAGGTGATCTATGTCGGCAAGGCGAAGAGTCTGCGCAGCCGCCTGAATTCCTATTTCGCGGACATCTCCGCACTGCATCCGCGCACCCGCCAGATGGTCACCTCCGCCGCCTCGGTGGAGTGGACCGTGGTGTCCACCGAGGTGGAAGCGCTTCAGCTGGAATACAACTGGATCAAGGAGTTCGATCCGCGGTTCAACGTCCGGTACCGCGACGACAAGACCTACCCCATGCTCGCGGTGAGCATGAACGAGGAATATCCGCGCGTATTCGTCTACCGGGGCGCGCGCAAGAAGGGTGTCCGCTATTTCGGCCCGTACGCGCACGCCTGGGCCATCCGCGAGACGGTCGACCTGCTGCTGCGGGTGTTTCCCGTGCGCACCTGTTCCGCCGGAGTCTTCAAGCGGCACAACCAGATCGGCCGTCCCTGCCTGCTCGGCTACATCGACAAATGCTCGGCGCCGTGCATCGGCCGGGTCAGCGCGGCGGAGCATCGCCGCATCGCCGAGGACTTCTGCGACTTCCTCTCCGGCAAGACCGATCGTATGGTCCGCGACCTCGAGCGCCGCATGCAGGCCGCGGCCGAGGACCTCGACTTCGAATCCGCCGCCCGCCTGCGTGACGACGTCCAAGCGCTGAAGCGCGCCCTGGAGAAGCAGGCGGTCGTGCTCGGCACCGGCACCGACGCCGACGTGATCGCCTTCGCCACCGACGAACTCGAGGCCGCGGTACAGATCTTCCACGTGCGCGACGGCCGCGTGCGCGGCCAGCGCGGCTGGGTGGTCGACAAATCGGGCGACGCGCTCGACATGAGCTGGTCCGGGACCACGGGCGACGAGCCCGAGGCCCCAGCCGCAGAGTCGGAAACCGCCGGTCGGGACGTGTCGATAGGGGAGGCCGGGCCTGCTGCGGCAGTGCGCGATCGGACCGCCCCGGAGGTCGGCGTTCCCGGTCGGACCGGCCCGACCGCCCCCGGGGACGCGCCGGCAGCGGAGCCTGCGCAGGCTGGGCCTGCCACGGTGGTTTCCCAGCAGACTGGTGCCGAGGTCATTGTCGCTGGGCAGGCTGGTGCCGAGAGCGGCACCGCCGGACAGGTCGGTTCCGAGGTTGCCGAACAGGTCGGGTCCGGAGTCGGCCTTGCCGGGCAGGCCGGCACGGAAACAGATCTTGCCGGGCAGGTGGGTCCGGAGGCGGCTGCTGCGGAGGCCAATGCCTCGGCGATAGGCATTGGGGGACAGGAGGTTTCGCGGACGGACGCGGTCGGGCAGACCGCTGCCGAGTCGGCGGAGCCGGCGCGGGCGGGTACCGCCGAACTGGCGGCGCTGGTGGAGCAGTTCCTCACCCAGTTCTACGGCGAGCAGGCCGCGCTGGTCGACGACGACTCGGCCGAACAGGGGGAGAGCCCGGCCACGGTGGTGCCGCGCGAGGTGCTGGTTCCGGCGCTGCCCGCCGATTCGGCCCAGTTGCAGGACTGGTTGTCGCGGCTGCGCGGCGCGGGCGTGCACCTGCGGGTGCCGCAGCGCGGCGACAAGAAGGCGCTGATGGAGACCGTGCAGCGCAACGCGATGGAGGCGCTGGCCCAGCACAAGCTCAAGCGCGCCGGCGATCTGACCGCCAGATCGGCCGCGCTGCAAGGTATTCAGGACGCGCTCGAACTCGACAGCGCGCCCCTGCGCATCGAATGTGTCGACATCAGCCACGTGCAGGGCACCGATGTGGTCGCCTCGCTGGTGGTGTTCGAGGACGGTCTGGCCCGCAAGTCCGAGTACCGGCACTACACCATCAAGGAGGCGGCCGGCGGCGGCCGTTCCGACGACGTGGCGAGCATCGCCGAGGTCACCCGGCGGCGGTTCGCGCGGCTGCGGCGCGACCTCGACACGCTCGAAGCCGAACACGTCGATGATCCGTCCGCGCTGCCCGGGATCGACCCGAAGACGGGCAAGCCGCGCAAATTCTCCTATCCGCCGAATCTGTACGTGGTCGACGGTGGCGCGCCGCAGGTCAACGCCGCTTCCGAGGTGCTCGACGAACTCGGCATCACCGACGTCGCGGTGATCGGCCTGGCGAAGCGGCTGGAGGAGGTGTGGGTGCCGAACGAGCCCGATCCGGTGATCATGCCGCGCAACAGCGAGTCCCTCTACCTGCTGCAACGCGTCCGGGACGAGGCGCACCGGTTCGCCATCACCTTCCATCGCAGCAAACGGTCGCGGCGGATGACGGCGTCGGTGCTGGACGAGGTGCCCGGCCTCGGGGAATCGCGGCGCACCGCACTGGTCACTCATTTCGGCTCGGTCGCGCGGCTCAAGGACGCTACGGTGGAGCAGATCACGGAGGTGCCCGGCATCGGCGTGGCGACGGCGAAGGCGGTCCTGTCCGCCCTCAACGGGGAGCTGTCGGCCCGCAACGCGGAGTAGCGCGGCGCACCCGGTGTGTTTTCCAGCAGGTTGATGTTTCCGGCAGGTTGATACGGTGACGGCCCCGTTGCCCGGCCGCGTGGATCGAACACGTGACCGGGTCGGGGTGCGAGGATGTTCGGGACGACACGCCCGGGGCAATCCCAGGCGTGCACGGCGCGGCGAGAATCGGCAACAGTGACAGGCAGGGACGGATCCGGTAGGACATGACAAGCGTCGAATCGAGCAGCAGTGCCGTGGACCGCGGGTCCCCGGCTGGCCGGTCCCAACCGGTCGTGAATGCCGACCGGCCGGTCGAGGTGGTGATCGTGACCGGGCTGTCGGGCGCGGGGCGCGGTACCGCGGCCCGGGTCCTGGAGGATCTGGGCTGGTACGTCGCCGACAACCTGCCCCCCGATCTGATCGGCCGGATGGTCGAGCTGGGGCAGTCGGCCGATCCGCCCATCCGCAAGTTCGCCCTGGTGATGGACGTGCGCAGCCGGTTCTTCACCGGCGATCTGTCGGCGGTACTCGAACAACTGCGGGGCGCCGGGGTGCGGACCCGGGTGCTGTTCCTGGAGGCCTCCGACGATGTGCTGATCCGCCGGTTCGGCTTCGCGCGGCGGCGGCATCCGTTGCAGAGCGAGAGCGCCGACGGCACGTTGTCGGCGGGCCTGGCCGCCGAGCGGACCAGGCTGGCGTCGGTGAAGACGGCCGCCGACGTGGTGATCGACACGACCGCGCTGTCCGTGCATCAGCTGCATCGCAAACTGGAGGAGGCGTACGGCGACGGCACGCCCACCGCGCTGCAGCTCACAATCCAATCGTTCGGTTTCAAGTACGGAGTACCACTGGACGCCGACATGGTGTTTGATGTGCGTTTCCTGCCCAATCCGCATTGGGTACCGGAACTGCGTGAACTCACCGGACAGGACGCCGTGGTCAGTGAATACGTGCTGTCCCGTCCGGGCGCCGACGACTATCTGCGGACCTGCCGTCATCTGCTGGATCTGACGACCGACGGGTACCGCCAAGAGGGGAAGCGATACATGACCGTGGCAGTGGGCTGCACGGGCGGTAAGCACCGCAGCGTGGCGCTCGCGGAGGCGCTCGGCGAGCTGCTGGGTGCGGCCGGCGACGCCGGGCCCGCCGATGTGGTGCGGGTGGTACATCGGGATCTGGGGCGCGAATGACCGATCGGAACGAGACCGCGGCGGACGATCCCGCCGGCGGGCCGGCCCTGGTCGCGCTCGGCGGGGGGCACGGGCTGTATGCCACCCTGACCGCCGCGCGACGGCTGACCAGGGAGATCACCGCGGTCGTGACGGTCGCCGACGACGGCGGCTCGTCCGGCCGGCTGCGCGCCGAGCTGGGCATGCTGCCGCCCGGCGACCTGCGGATGGCGCTGGCGGCGCTCGCCGACGACACCGAGGGGCTGTGGGCCCGGACCATGCAGCATCGCTTCGGCGGCACCGGCGCGCTGGCCGGGCATTCGGTGGGCAACCTGATCCTGGCCGGCCTGACCGACGTGCTCGGCGATCCGGTGGCCGCGCTGGACGAGGCGGCCCGCCTGCTGGGCTGCACCGGCCGGGTGCTGCCGATGTCGCCGACGCCGCTGATCATCGAGGCCGACGTGTCCGGCCTGGAGGCCGATCCGCGGGTCAGCCGGTGCATCCGCGGGCAGGTGGCGGTCGCGACCACGCCGGGCAAGGTGCGGCGGGTGCGGTTGATCCCGTCCGATCCGCCGGCCATTCCGCAGGCCACCGCCGCCATCGCGCGCGCCGATGTGGTTGTGCTGGGCCCGGGTTCGTGGTTCACGAGTGTGATCCCGCATGTGCTGGTGCCCGAATTGCACGACGCGCTGGTGCACACTCGCGCCCGAAAAATCCTGGTACTCAACCTCGCCGCGGAACCGGGGGAGACAGCCGGATTCTCCGCGGAGCGGCATCTGCATGTATTGTCCCAGCACGCACCGGATTTCGCGGTTGATCAGGTCGTGGTGGACGCCGGCAACGTACCGGCGGGTAGGGAACGCGAACATGTGGCAAGAGCTGCCGAACAGCTGCGTGCGCGAGTAACCTTTGCCGATGTCGCCGAGGCTGGGACGGACCGGCACCACCCCGGAAAGCTAGCCGCCGCACTGGATCAGGTGATCGGGCTACCCCGGTCGGACAAGTCAGAGCTTCGAGTCGAAGGACGGCACATGGGCCGGCACGTGCAGTCGGCGTCGGGTGGAAAGGAGCGGGTCTCGTGGCGATGACAGCCGAGGTGAAAGACGAGCTGAGCCGCCTCAGCGTGTCGCAGGTGAGTTCGCGCAAGGCCGAGCTCTCGGCCCTATTGCGCTTCGCCGGCGGCCTGCACATCGTCGGCGGCCGGGTGATCGTCGAAGCCGAGGTGGACATGGGATCCATCGCGCGCCGGTTGCGCCGGGAGATCTTCGAGCTGTACGGCTACGGCTCGGACGTGCACGTGCTGGGTGCGGGTGGTTTGCGCAAGACATCCCGGTACGTGGTGCGGGTGTCCAAGGAGGGCGAGGCGCTGGCCCGCCAGACCGGGCTGCTCGACGTGCGCGGCCGGCCGGTCCGCGGGCTGCCCGCACAGGTGGTCGGCGGCAGCATCGCCGACGCCGAAGCCGCTTGGCGCGGAGCGTTTCTCGCGCACGGATCGCTCACCGAGCCGGGCCGCTCGTCGGCCCTCGAGGTCAGCTGCCCCGGCCCGGAGGCCGCGCTGGCCCTCGTGGGCGCGGCCCGGCGCCTGGGTATCTCGGCGAAGGCGCGCGAGGTGCGCGGCACCGACCGCGTGGTGGTGCGCGACGGCGAGGCGATCGGCGCGCTGCTGACCCGGATGGGCGCCCAGGACACGCGTCTGACCTGGGAGGAGCGGCGGATGCGCCGCGAGGTGCGGGCCACCGCCAACCGGCTGGCCAATTTCGACGACGCCAATCTGCGGCGCTCGGCGCGGGCCGCGGTGGCCGCCGCCGCGCGGGTCGAACGCGCACTGGAGATTCTCGGCGACGATGTGCCGGACCATCTGGCCGCCGCCGGCCGGCTGCGGGTGCTGCACCGGCAGGCGTCGCTGGAGGAGCTGGGCCAGCTGGCCGAGCCGCCGATGACGAAGGACGCTGTCGCGGGCCGCATTCGCCGGCTGCTGTCCATGGCCGACCGGCGGGCCAAGGAACTCGGTATTCCCGATACCGAGTCGGCGGTGACCGCCGAGTTGCTGGAAGACGCCTGACAATTCGGGCGAGCGTACCGACCGGCAGGTGACCGTTATTCGATCGTGACCTGTCCGCTGGTGGCTGTTCACAGTGACCAGGGGCATGTCAGTGATGCAAAAGCCGGGCATTAGGGTGGGATTGGCAACGCAACGAATCCGCTTGAAAGCTGAGGAGCGAAAACGTGACTGTCCGGGTTGGGATCAACGGCTTCGGCCGTATCGGGCGAAACTTCTTCAGGGCGGTCGAGGCGCAGAAAGCCCTCGGCACGACGGACATCGAGATCGTCGCCGTCAACGACCTGACCGACAACGCCACGCTGGCGACGCTGCTCAAGTACGACTCGATCCTGGGCCGCCTGCCGCAGGATGTCTCGCTGGACGGCGACGACACCATCGTCGTCGGTGACCAGCGGATCACCGCGCTGGCCATCAAGGAGGGCCCGTCGGCGCTGCCGTGGGGCGACCTGGGCGTGGACGTCGTCGTCGAGTCCACCGGTATCTTCACCAACGCCGCGAAGGCCAAGGGCCACCTGTCCGCGGGCGCCAAGAAGGTCATCATCTCCGCGCCGGCCACCGACGAGGACATCACCATCGTGATGGGCGTCAACCACGAGAAGTACGACGGCAGCCAGAACATCATCTCCAATGCCTCCTGCACCACCAACTGCCTCGGTCCGCTGGCCAAGGTGCTGAACGACGAGTTCGGCATCGTCAAGGGCCTGATGACCACGATTCACGCGTACACCCAGGATCAGAACCTGCAGGACGGCCCGCACAAGGATCTGCGCCGCGCCCGTGCCGCCGCGCTGAACATCGTGCCGACCAGCACCGGCGCCGCGAAGGCGATCGGCCTGGTGCTGCCGGAGCTCAACGGCAAGCTCGACGGCTACTCGCTGCGGGTGCCGATCCCCACGGGCTCGATCACCGACCTCACCGCGGACCTGGCCAAGAAGGCGTCGGTCGCGGATATCAACGCCGCGTTCAAGGCCGCCGCCGAGGGCCCGCTGAAGGGCATCCTGAAGTACAGCACCGATCCGATCGTCTCCAGCGACATCGTGACCGATCCGCACTCGTCGATCTTCGACGCGCCGCTGACCAAGGTCATCGACGATCAGGTCAAGGTGTACTCCTGGTACGACAACGAGTGGGGCTACTCCAACCGCCTGGCCGACCTCATCGGTCTCGTCGGCAAGTCGCTGTAGTCGTCATGGCGGTGAAGACACTTCAGGATCTGCTGGCCGAGGGGGTCGAGGGCCGGGGCGTGCTGGTGCGCTCCGACCTGAACGTCCCCCTCGACAACGGCGTGATCACCGACGCGGGCCGGATCGTGGCCTCCGCGCCGACCATCGCGGCGCTGGCCGAGGCCGGCGCCAAGGTGATCGTCACGGCCCACCTGGGCCGTCCGAAGGGCGAGCCCGACCCGAAGCTGTCGCTGGCCCCGGTGGCCGCGCGGCTGGCGGAGGAGCTGGGCCGCAACGTGCAGCTCGCCGGCGACGTGGTGGGTCAGGACGCGCTCGCGCGGTCCGAGGGCCTCACCGACGGTGACGTGCTGCTGCTGGAGAACATCCGGTTCGATCCGCGCGAGACCAGCAAGGACGAGGCCGAGCGGGGCAAACTCGCCGCCGCGCTGGTCGAGCTGGTCGGCGACGACGGCGCGTTCGTGTCCGACGGCTTCGGTGTCGTGCACCGGAAGCAGGCGTCGGTGTACGACGTCGCGAAACTGCTGCCGCACTACGCCGGCAGCCTGGTCGCGGCCGAGGTCGAGGTGCTGCGCAAGCTGACCAGCGATACCGAGCGGCCGTACGCGGTCGTGCTGGGCGGCTCGAAGGTGTCGGACAAGCTGGCGGTCATCGAGGCGCTCGCGCCGAAGGTCGACACGCTGGTCATCGGCGGCGGCATGTGCTTCACCTTCCTTGCGGCCCAAGGGCTTCCGGTCGGCGGCTCGCTGTTGCAGGCGGAGATGGTCGACACCTGCAAGAAGCTGCTGGACACCTACGCCGATGTCATCCACCTGCCGTGGGACATCGTGGTGGCGGACGAGTTCGCCGCCGACGCGGAGTCGAAGGTGGTGCCCGCCAACGAGATTCCCGAGGGCTGGTCCGGCCTGGACATCGGTCCCGAATCGGTGTCCCGGTTCGGTGCGCTGCTGACCGAGGCGCGGACGATCTTCTGGAACGGCCCGATGGGTGTGTTCGAGTTCGAGAAGTTCGCCGCCGGTACCCGCGGCGTGGCCGAGGCCATCGTGAAGGCCACCGAGAAGGGCGCTTTCACCGTGGTCGGCGGTGGCGACTCGGCCGCGGCCGTGCGCACGCTGGGCCTGCCCGAGGACGGCTTCTCGCACATCTCCACCGGTGGCGGCGCCTCGCTGGAATATCTGGAGGGCAAGGAACTGCCCGGCATCGCGATTCTGGAGGACTGACGGGTGGCACGCAAGCCCTTGATCGCCGGCAACTGGAAGATGAACCTCAATCATCTCGAGGCCATCGCTCTGGTGCAGAAGATCGCATTCGCGTTGCCGGACAAGTATTTCGACAAGGTGGATGTCACGGTGATCCCGCCGTTCACCGACATCCGCAGCGTGCAGACGCTGGTGGAGGGCGACCGGCTGCGCATCACCTTCGGTGCGCAGGACGTGTCGGTGCACAACTCCGGCGCCTACACCGGGGAGATCAGCGCTCCGATGCTCGCGAAGCTCGGCTGCTCGTTCGTGGTGGTCGGTCACTCGGAGCGCCGCCAGTACCACAACGAGGACGATGCGATCGTGCTCGCCAAGGCCAAGCAGGTGCTGAAGAACGGGATGACCCCCATCGTCTGCATCGGTGAGGGCCTCGGTGTCCGGGAGGCGCAGACCCACGTCGCCTACAACCTGGAACAGTTGCGCGGCTCCCTGAAGGGCCTGAGCCCGGAGGAGGTGTCGAAGACCGTGATCGCCTACGAGCCGGTCTGGGCGATCGGCACCGGTCGCGTGGCGACCCCCGCCGACGCGCAGGAGGTGTGCGGCGCACTGCGCAAGGAGCTCACCGACCTGGTCGGCGCGGAGGTGGCAGGCGGTGTCCGCATCCTCTACGGCGGCTCGGTGAACGCGAAGAACGTCGGCGAACTGGTCGCGCAGACCGATATCGACGGCGCGCTCGTCGGCGGCGCGTCGCTGAAGGGCGACGAGTTCGCCACCCTCTCGGCGATCGCCGCGGGCGGCCCGCTGCCCTGAGCGACAGCATGTTTCGGAGACGGCCCGGCACTCGTGAAGTGCCGGGCCGTGTCCGTTCCGGGGCCCGGCGGAATTCCGTACCGTGACGATGGATCCCTGGCGGGCCGGGTAGAGTTCCGCAGCGGCAGCGCGACGGCCCGATCGGAAAGCGAGCATGGTTCAGCAGGCACAGGGTACGGCCGGCGGGCGGTCGCCGGAGGACATGCCGGCCTGGCAACTGGCCCGGCGGCGCCAGATCATCGACGCCGCCCTCGCCGCCCTGGCCGATTCGGAGTACGAGCAGGTCCAGATCCGCGATGTCGCCCAGTCGGCGGGCGTCGCGCTGGGCACCCTCTACCGCTACTTCTCCTCCAAGGAGCATCTGTACGCCGCGGTCCTGCAATCCTGGGCGGAACCCGCGAGCCGCTCGTTCGACGCCCGGTCGGCCGGACTCGATCCGGTGGAACGGATCCGGGTGCGGATGCGCCGGGTGATCCGCGCGTTCGAGCGGCAGCCGCGGCTGTACAAGGTGCAGGTGTCGCTGCAGAGCACCGCCGATCCGCAGGCCCGCGCGCTGCTCTCCGACTTCGGCCGCACCGCGCAGGGCTGGCTGACCGCCGATTTCGCCGCCCTCGGCCCCGGCCACGACCGGGACACCGCGGCCATGTTGTGGTCGGTGATCAGCACCATGTTGTCGGACGCGGTGATCCACGGTGGGCGGCCGATGGCCGACGTGTACCGGCTGGCCGACCGCTTCATCGATCTGGTCGAACCACGCCTGCGCGCCGCGCTCGGCTAGCGCGAACGGAACCTATTCGGACACAAGATGTTTCGGTACGTCGCGGGTTCCTGCCCTTGTGAAAACAGGAATCGGGTTCTAGTTTTGTTGCATGAGCACCGAACTGCCGTTCCGCTACTTCGACTGCGACAACCACTATTACGAGGCGCTGGACGCGTTCACCCGTCATCTGGAGCCGGAATATCGCAAGCGCGCGATGCAGTGGGCGCAGGTCGACGGTAAGCAGCGGTTACTGGTCGGCGGCCGGATCAACAAGTTCATCCCGAATCCGACCTTCGATCCGGTCGCCGCGCCCGGCGTGCTCGACGAATACTTCCGCGGCCGCAATCCGCAGGGGGCGGATCCGAAGACGTTGTTCGGTGCGCTGGAGCCGATCCGCGCGGAGTACCGCGACCGGGACGCCCGGCTCGCGGTGATGGATCGGCAGGGGATGGCGGCCGCGATCTTCCTGCCCACCCTCGGCGTCGGGATGGAACAGGCCCTCGCCGGTGACCAGCCCGCCCTGCTGGCCGCGTTCCGCGCCTTCAACCGCTGGCTCGCCGAGGATTGGGGATTCGCCTACCGGGACCGGATCTTCGCCGCGCCGTATATCACCCTCGCCGATCCGGGCAACGCGGCGCGGGAGCTGACCTGGGCGCTGGAACAGGATGCCCGCTTCGTGGTGATGGTCAGCGGACCGGTCACCACCGCGGCGGGCTCGCGGGCGCCGGCGGACCCGATGTTCGACGAATTCTGGCGGCTGGCGAACGATTCCGGGATCACGGTGCTGTACCACGGCGGAGAGACGCTGTACACCAGATACCTTCGCGACTGGGGCGAGAGCGACTTCACGGAAGCGTTCCGCGCCAACGCCTTCCGCAGCCTGGTGTCGGCGAATCCGGTGCACGACACCCTCGCCAGCCACCTGTCGCTCGGCCTGTTCCACCGCTTCCCGAACCTGCGCATCGCGACCATCGAGACGGGCTCGGAATGGGTGTTCCACCTGTTCGACAAGCTCACCAAATCGTACGGCCAAGTGCCGCAACTGTATCCGGAGGATCCCCGGGAGACGTTCAAGCGGCACGTCTGGGTCTCGCCCTACTACGAGGAGGAACTCGGCGCGCTGCTGGAACTGCTGGGCGCCGACCACATCCTGATGGGCTCGGACTATCCGCATGTCGAGGGCCTGGCCGAACCGGCCACCTATCTGAAGGATCTGCGGAACTTCGACTACACCCAGGCGCAGTGCGAGGCCGTCATGAAGGACAACGGCTGGTTCCTCGCGACCCGGCGCCCTGCCTGAAACAGTCGCGGGTGCAACACATTCCGAGCAGAGGAGGCACTGTGGCAATGCCCACCGGCATACCGATCGTGGACACCATGATCGGCTTCCCGCACGAGGGATTCGGGCAGTACGACTTCATCCGCAAACAGACCCGCGACAGCGGATCCGACGCGATGGAGTTCCCCGTCGAGTACATGTTCAAGGAGGTGCCGAAGGATCTGCCCACCACCGACCCGGTGTCGGTGACCCTGCGCGAGATGGACCGGTACGGCATCGAGATCGGCGTGATCGGCTGCGGTGACGAACTGTCCCGCCTGGCGCTGAAACGGCACCCGGACCGGTTCGTGCCCACCGGCAGCATCGACGATCCCAACGACGTCTCCGGCAGCGTGCGTCGATTGCGCCGGGAATACGAGGAATTCGGTGTCCGGGCCGCGAGTGTCTTTCCCGCCGGGACCTTTCCGCAGGTGGCGATCGACGACCCGAAGATGTACCCGGTGTACCAGACGTGTGTGGACTTCGGCATCCCGATCTTCTGCACGGCCGGAATCCCCGGCCCCCGCCTGAAATACGCCGTGCAGGAGGTGTCGCGCATCGATCCGGTGATGTACGACTTCCCCGACTTGGTGTTCGTCACCCGCCACGGGTGCGAACCGTGGGAGGACCTGGCGGTGAAGTTGATGCTGAAATGGCCCAACCTGTACTACTCTACCTCCGCCTTCGCGCCGAAGTACTACCCCAAGGCCATCCTCGACTACGCCAACACCCGCGGCGCCGACAAGATCCTCTACGGCGGCTACTTCCCGATGGGCCTGTCGCTGGAGCGCATCTTCACCGACATGCCGCACGTACCCTTCCGCGACGACGTCTGGCCGAAGTTCCTGAGCGGCAACGCCCGCCGCTTGCTGAATCTGGACTGATCTTCCGTCACCGGCCGAATCTCCGTGCCCGGGTGGGTCACTCGGTGCCGGCGTCGCGTGCTGCACGGTGACGACCGGCGCGATCACCGGGCGGCCAACCGCTCGGCGGCATCCTCGATCCGGTGCTCGGACAACAGGACGGTGGCCGCGGCCGGGCCGAGCGGGACGAAACTGTCGGCGCTGGTGACGCGAGCGATCGGGCCGGTGAAGCCACCGTCGAGGAGTGCCGCGACCACCGATTCGGAAACCCCACCGCTGCGGCGGGTTTCGTCGGCGATCAGGACGCGGCCCGTGCTGTGGGCATGTTCCAGCAGGTCGTCGACGGGCAGCGGGGTCAGCCAGCGCAGATCCAGCACCCGGGCGTGTAGTCCCCGGCCGGCTAGCTTCGCGGCCGCCCGCAGACTCATCGGGACACCGTTGGCGAAGGTGACGATCGTGAGATCGGTTCCGTCGCCGTGGATTCGGGCGCGACCCAGCGGTGCGGGAGCGGTATCGGGGGACGCCAGCCAGGCATCGTCGCCGGGACGGTGCAGATCGCGGGTGTGGTACAGGGCGATCGGCTCCAGGAACAGGCACACCCGGCCGTCCACCCGCGCCGCGGACACGCAGGTCCGCAGCATCGCGGCGGCATCGTCGGCTCGGGCCGGGGAGGCGATCAGCAGCCCGGGGATGTCCCGCAGTGCCGCCACGGAATCGTCGTTGTGGAAGTGGCCCCCGAACCCGCGCTGATAGGCGTAGGCGGCGATGCGCACGACCATCGGGTTGCGGAAGCGGCCGTCGGAGAAAAACCGCAGAGTGGCTGCCTCGCCGCGGATCTGGTCCATCGCGTTGTGGACGTAGGCCAGATACTGGATCTCCGGGATCGGCACGAACCCGGCGAGGCCCGTCCCGAGCGCGACACCGAGCAGGCTCTGTTCGTCCAGCAGGGTGTCGAAAACCCTTCGCGCGCCGAAGGATTTCTGCAAACCCTTGGTCACCCCGTAGACACCCCCCTTGCGCCCGACATCCTCACCGAACACGAGGACGTCGTCGTCTCGGGCCAGCAGCTCACCGAGCGTGACATTGATCGCCTGGGCGAGCGTCGACCGCACCGGCCGGCCGCCGGCCCCGGCGCCCATCCCCGGGTTGTCGACGCGAGGTCGGGCAGTGCCGGAGGCGATTTCGGGGATGCTGCCGGGTAGTGGGCCCGGTCGCCGGGCGTCCGCGTCGACCAGTTCGGGGTGGCTCGGCGCCAGCGGGGCGACGACGGCCGCCGCCGAGGTCAGCTTCGGCTCCGTCGCGACCTGCCCGGCGGTCCGGTCCACCACGGCGGCGATCGCGTCGTAGCGGGCGAGAACTTCTGTGGCGGTGGCGATTCCGGCGGTGACCAGCATCCGGCCGGTTGCGGTCACCGGATCGTCGTCGAGGTCGTCGGCGATGTCGGAGGCGCGCCGGTATGCCGATTCGAGGTCCGATCCGGCGTGCCCGAGCAGGCGGACCGTGCGGAGCCGCAGGAAGACCGGGCGGCGGGTGGCGCGCACGCATTCCACCGCCTCGGTCGAAACTGCCAGGGCCTCCGGCAGATTCGAGCCGTCCGCGGTGAAATATCGCAACCCGGGCCGGTTTCCGTAGGCCTGCTCGATCCAGCCGGGTGGGGTGGGAACGCTGATGCCGAGACCGTTGTCCTCGCAGACGAACAGGATCGGCATCGGCAAGCGCTGATACGCGGTGTGCACGGCGGCGTTGATCGCGCCCGCGGCGGTGCTGTGGTTGGCGGACGCGTCGCCGAAGCTGCACAGCACCACGGCGTCGGTGGGCCACGGGGTGAAGCGGCCCAGCCGGGTCGCCCGGTCCAATGCGAAGGCCAGGCCGACCGCGCGGGGCAGGTGCGAGGCGATCGTGGAGGTCTGCGGGATGATCGCCGCGGCGGCGTTGCCGAACACCTTGTGCCGGCCGCCGGAGATCGGGTCCGTCGCGGCGGCGACCACGCCGCGTAGCACGTCGCGGATCGGGTCCTGGCCGGGTACGCGATCGCAGCGGTGCACGTAGAACGCGCCGGACCGGTAGTGCAGCAGCGCCGGATCGGTGACCCGGGTCGCGGCGGCGAGCGCGACGTTGCCCTCGTGGCCAGACGATCCGATGCTGTAGAAGCCACGGCCCGCGGCGGTCAGGCGGCGCGCGGCGAGATCCAGCTGCCGGCTGGTGACCTGGGCGTCGAACAGGGTGAGGTAGTCGGGACCGCCGGGCCGGTCGCCGGTCGGGCCGGGCACCGCGGCGGTGACCGCGGCCCGGAAGCGATGATCGAGGGCGGTGTCCGGACCCGACGTCATCCCGGCTGCCCGGGTCGGCCGGAAGTGGTGTTCATTCCGCTCGCAGCACCAGGCCGGTGCCGTTGCCGGGATTGCGGAGGGTGAGGGTGTTGCCGTCGACGGTGGCGGTGGTGTGGCCGTCCAGCGCCTGCAAGACCTGGCCCTCCAGTTGCATCACGTCGTCGGCGCAGGCCATCCGGGTGGTGGCGAGGTGGAAGGTGACGTCCGAGCCGCCGTTGTCGGGCAAATCCGCGGTGCCGGTCAGGCGGTTGCAGCCGGCGGAACCGGTGACCGCGCCGTCGGCGGCGATGGTGAGTGTCGGCCGGACCTGATCGAGCGTCGCGGTGCGCACCAGGCCCTGCGGCTGGATCAGGGTGGTGACGACCCAGGCGGTGCCGGTGAGCGAGCGGTCGGGTTCGACGATTTTCTTGTCCTTCAGCGTGACGATGCTGTTGTTGCCGGTCAGGGTGAGGGTGTTGCGATCCAGCTTCCACGTCGGGGAGGACCGCAGCAACCCGGTCTGCCAGTCGTCGGCGCCGGACTTGCCGGAGGTGCAGCCGAGCAGGGTGGTGGCCAGATCCGTCACCACGAGCGTGTCCTCGTCGAACCGGGCCGCACCGGTGCTGGTGTTGCATCCGGCGTCGGCGGTCACCCGGCCGTCGGCGAAGGCCAGGGTCAGCGGCCCGCCGCCGGGGATCGGGGTCCCGCTGATCCCGGTGGAGACGAACGAGCGGCCCATGGGGTCGCCGGTGGTCGCGTGGTGCGAGGAACAGGCGGCCAGCGCCGCGACGGCCAGCAGGGGGAGCACACGCAGCACGGGAGCCGACATGGGCCGATCCTAACGATCACCGGGAGGGCGGCCGGACCGCCGCGCCGCCGCCCCGGCCACGGCTGATTCGGAACGCCGCCGGGGGCCGTTTAGACTGTCGGGCATGCGCATGTTCCTGGACATCCTGCTGGTGATCACCAGTGTGCTGCTGGTGCTGCTGGTGCTGTTGCACCGGGCGAAGGGCGGCGGTCTGTCCAGCCTCTTCGGCGGTGGCGTGCAGGCCAGCCTCTCCGGCTCGACCGTGGTGGAGAAGAACCTCGACCGCATCACCGTGTTCGTGGGCCTGATCTGGGTCATCTCGATCCTCGGCATCGGTTTCCAGATCAAGTTCTCCTGAGCCGCGGCGACTACGCTCGACCGCGTGTGGGGCCGGCCTGAACCCGGCCCCACACGCGTGTCACCGGATCACGGCGCCGGCACGACGCTCAGCCGCGGCGGGCCCCATTCGGCGATCCGCACGGGCAGCCGATCACCGACATTCGGCGGCACGACCCACGAATCCTGGTGCAGCAGACCGTGGATTCCGGGAGCGACCTCGACGAACGCGCCGAACGGAACCACCGACACCACGGTCGCGTCGACCAGAGCGCCGACCCCGTGCTGATCCTGGAACTCCTGCCAACGGGCAGGCGACATCTCATGAGAGGACATTGATTTCACCTCCTTCGCAATCCCTGGAAACATCTGCAACGCAGAGGGAATGCGTGGAGGGCGGGCCTCGCGCCCGCGCCGCGCTCAACGCGCGGCCGGGGAACCTGTCTGTGTACGGCGGTTAGCCGACCCGGCAGTCATGCGGCTACTATAGCTTCCGCTGCGCCCGGGGGGCTCGTTGTTTGCCTGCTTGGTGGTGACAGGCTGTGTTTTTGGCCTCCGCTTCGCTCCGGCGGGTTCGCGGCCCCTGAGTCTCGATCCTTCCCTCCTCCGGCTCCTCCGCTTCGCTCCCCCGCCTCCGTCGGTCCAGGATCGAGACGGGCCGCGAACAACGGGGTCGGGCCTGCTTATTGGTGACCGCAGTCCCTCTGGGAGTCACCGTGCGTGGGGTTCGGCCTCGTGGATGGTGCCGTTTAGGTCTGTGAATCCGTAGTCGCGTGCCAGTTCGGCTGTCCGCCAGGAGTTTCCGGCGCGGGTGTGGCGGTCCGGGGCCGTAGCCAGTGCCACCACCGCACGGCCTGCGAAGCGGGGTGACTGGGCGTCGGCCAGGTCGAAGGTGCCCTCGCCGGGGAGGGTGATGTGCCGGTGTCCGGTCGCGTCGGCCGGAATCAGTTGTAGCAGTTCGGTATCCACGATTCCGGGCCACAGTGAGACGGCGGTGGCGCGGGTGTCGCGCAGATCGTGTGCCAGGTCGGCGGTGAGCCGGTCGACGGCCGTCTTCGCGACCCCGTAGACCGCGTTGTGGGTGTAGCGCGCCGCGCCGGGGGAGGAGACGTTCACGATCAGGCCGCCGGATTCGATCAGCAGCGGTGCCGCGAAATGCGCTGCCACATAATGGGATCGGACGCCGATGTCGAAGCTCTCGTCCCACGCCTTCGGTGGCACCTCCCAGAACGGCCTGCCGAGCCAGCGGGCGGAGGCGGGGGAGTTGTAGACGTTGTTGACCAGGACGTCCAGCCGGCCGTGTTCCGCGCCGATCGCGGCGAACAGCCCGGCGACCGCCTCGTCGTCGCGGTGATCACAGACGAACGGCACTCCGATGCCGCCGAGTTCGTCCACCGCCGCGGCGGTGTCGAGGACCGTGCCGGGCAACCGGCCGGCGGTGGCGGTGCGGCCGGTGACGTAGACGGTCGCGCCCGCCGCCCCCAATTCCAGTGCGATGCCCTTGCCGATGCCGCGGCTGGCTCCCGTGACGACCGCGACCCGGCCGGAAAGTGTTCCGTTCACGACTCCGGGACATTACCGTGAAATAAGAACACGTTCTAGTCATTGGAGGCGCGGTGACCCCGACGCATCGGTTCGTCGACACCAACGGAATTCGGCTGCATATCGCCGAGTGGGGGAGCGGATACCCGGTGATCTTCTGTCACGGGTTCCCGCACGGCTGGTTCATCTGGCACCGGCAGTTGGCGACGATCGGGGCTGCCGGATACCACGCCATCGCGCCGGACCTGCGCGGCTACGGCCGCACGGAGGCGCCGGACGGGGTGGACGCGCACACCAACGTCGCCGTGATCGGGGATCTCCTCGGGTTGCTCGATGCCCTCGGCGCCGACCGCGCGGTGTTCGTCGGCCTGGACTTCGGCGCGCAACTGGTGTGGGAACTGGCGTTGCGGGCCCCGGATCGTGTGGCCGGGGTGATCGTTGCGAACAACCCGTACTCGCCGCGCGCCCCGAAGCCGCCGTCGAGCTACTGGACCAAGGCCGCCGAACGGCACTTCCTGCACCTGTCGTACTTTCAGGAGCCTGGGGTGGCCGATGCCGAACTGGCCGCGCGCCCACGGGAATTCCTCGCCAACGTGTACTACGCGCTGAGCGCCGACTATCACTATCTGGACACCTGGCAGAACCCGCCCGGCCTCGGCTACCTGGACGTGCTCCCGAAGGCGCCCGCGCTACCGTGGAACTGGCTGACCGTCTCCGAATTCGACTATCTCGCCACCGAATTCGAGCGCACCGGCTTCACCGGCGGCCTCGCCTGGTACCGGGCGCTGGACCGCAACTGGGAACTGTCCGCCGACCTGCCTGCCACCGTGACCGTGCCCGTCCACTTCCTCTACGGCGAGAACGACCCGGACATGGCGGGTTTCAGCGGCCGCGACCCGCTCGCCGTCATGCGGGCGCACCTCGCCGACCTGCGCGCTGTCGAAAAGGTGACCGGCGCAGGGCATCTCGTCCAACTGGAACGCACCGGTGCGGTCAACGACTTCCTGCTCGCCGCAGTGGCGGACCTGGTCGGCCCGCCCGTCGCCGCGCCGAGCGCCTGAGCCGACCAGCCACCGCCGCAACGATTTTCGCACGTGTTCGGAGACGGTGGCCGCCGACGATGCAGACCGGCCGCCCACCCGCCGGGTGGGCGGCCGTAGCCGGGCGGCCGTAGCCGGGCGGCCGTAGCCGGGCGGCCGTAGCCGGGCGGCCCGCCGTCAGCGGGGCAGCTGAGCCGCCGCGGCCTCGTCGAGCAGCCAGGTGGTGGTTTCGCTGCCCGCGGCACCCGCGGCCGGGATGTCGATCGGCGCGGCTCCGGCCAGCGCGCCGGCGACCGCCTCGGCCTTGGCCGCGCCACCCACCACGAGCACCACGTGGCGGGTGCGGCGGATCGCGGGCAGGGTCAAGGTGACCCGGACCGGCGGCGGTTTCGGCGAATTCGTCACCGCCACAACCAGTTCGTGGTCCTCGCGGGTCGCGTCGGTATCGGGGAACAGCGAGTTCACGTGGCCCTCGCCGCCCATGCCGAGCAGGTGCAGATCGAAGGCGCCGTGCTCGGCGAGGTGCGCGTGCACCAGCGCCGAGTACTCGGCGGCGGCCTCGATCGGATCGGGATATTCGCCGTCGGAGGTCGCGACCGGATGCACCCGGGACGGGTCCACCGGCACATGGTCCAGCAGCGCCTGCCGGGCCTGCAAGTCGTTGCGCTCGGCGTCGCCTGCGGGAACGAACCGTTCGTCGCCCCAGAACACGTCCAGCCGGGACCAGTCGATCTCGCCGGGTGATTTGCGCACCACCTCGAGCAGGCCGATGCCGGTGCCGCCGCCGGTGAGCACCACCGAGGCGGAGCCTCGGGCCCGCTGCGCCGCGGTGACCACCGCGACGAGGCGGGCCGCCGCGGCCGCCACCAGATCGTCTGTGCCGGAATGGATCTCGACGATCCGCTCAGTCATAGATCACCTTTTCGATGCCGGCCAGGGCCTCGGCGTACACCTCGTCGGCATCGAGCCGGCGCAGTTCCTCGGCCAGGCAGTCCTTGGTCTCGCGGCGGGCCAGGGCGAACCGTGCGTTGGGCTCGCCGGTGCGTTCCAGCGTCGCGGTGCGGCCGGTCTGCGGCCGGGAGATCGCGATCGAGACCGACGCGCGGTGCAATTCCACCTTCAGGTCGCCGGTCTTGCGGTATACGGGGCATTCCAGCCGGGCGGCGAGCCAACCGGCCAGCACGTCCAGGGCCGGTTCCTCGTAGAGGCCGGACACCGTCACCGACTCCACCGGGTCGTACGGCGGATCGTCCAGCGCCGCGGCCAGCAGAGCCCGCCAGTAGGTGATCCGGCTCCACGCCAGATCCGTGTCACCGGGCGCGTAGGAGGCCAGCCGCTTCTTGATGGTCGCTTGCGGATCGGTGGCGAAGGTCGCGTCGGTGATGCGCCGGGTGGCGAGTTTGCCCACCGCGTCCTCGGCCGGATACTTCGGCGCGCCGCGCGGCCACCAGGCCACCACCGGCACATCGGGCAGCAGGAACGGGATCACCACGCTGTTCTCGTGGTTGATCAGCTCGCCCTGCAACCGCAGCACGATCACCTCGGCCGCGCCGGCGTCGCCGCCGACCCGGATCTGGGCGTCGAGTTTGGTGTCGGCGAACCGGTCGCCGCGGGCCAGCACGATCACCCGTGAGGGATGTTCGCGGCTGGAGTCGTTGGCCGCCTCGATGGCGTCCTCGGCCTCGGAACTGTCCAGCGTGCACACCACGAGCGTCAGCACCCGGCCCTGGGTGACGACGCCGTTGGCGTCGCGCAGGCTGACCAGGCGTTTGGCGACCGCCTGGGTGGTGGTGTCGGGCATGTCGACTATCACGGCCGCCGCCATTCGCGCCCGGTGCGGGCGAGCATCTCGTCTGCGGATTTCGGGCCCCAGGTGCCCGACTCGTACGGGTCGGGCTTGCCGCCGGCGGCCCAGTGCTCGATCACGGGATCGAGTATCCGCCAGGACAATTCGACCTCCTCGTTGACCGGGAACAGCGACGGCACCCCGAGCAGCACGTCCAGGATCAGCCGTTCGTAGGCCTCCGGCGAGGATTCGGTGAACGAGGCGCCGTAGCTGAAGTCCATGTTCACGTCGCGGACCTCCATGCTGGAGCCCGGCACCTTGGAGCCGAACCGCAGCGTGATGCCCTCGTCCGGCTGCACCCGGATGACCAGGGCGTTCTGCCCCAGCTCCTCGGTCATGACCTGATCGAACGGCAGATGCGGCGCGCGCTTGAACATGATCGCGATCTCGGTGACGCGGCGGCCCAGGCGCTTACCCGTGCGCAGATAGAACGGCACCCCGGCCCAGCGCCGGGTGTCGACGTTGAGCGTGATCGCGGCGTAGGTCTCGGTGCGCGACTGCGGGTCGAAACCCTCCTCGTCGAGCAGCCCGACCACGTGCTCGCTGCCCTGCCAGCCCTCGGTGTACTGCCCGCGCGCGGTGGTCTCGTCCAGCGGCTCGACCAGTTTCAGCGCCGAGAACACCTTGATCTTCTCGATCTGCAACTGCTTGGGCTGGAAGCTGACCGGATCCTCCATCGTGGTCAGCGCCAGCAGTTGCAACAGGTGGTTCTGGATCACGTCGCGCGCGGCGCCGATGCCGTCGTAATAGCCTGCGCGGCCGCCCAATCCGATGTCCTCGGCCATCGTGATCTGGACGTGGTCGACGTAGTTGGAGTTCCAGATCGGCTGGAACAGCTCGTTGGCGAAGCGCAGCGCCAGCAGGTTCTGCACCGTCTCCTTGCCCAGATAGTGATCGATGCGGAAGACCGTCTCCTCCGGGAAGGTCCGGTTCACCAGAGCGTTGAGTTCCTTCGCACTCTTCAGGTCGTGGCCGAACGGCTTCTCGATCACCACCCGGCGCCACGGCTTCGCGTGCCCCGGTTCGGGTTCCGTGGCCGCCGCCAGTCCGGTGCGCGAAAGCTGTTGCAGCACAACCGGGAACGCGTTCGGCGGAATGGACAGGTAGAAGGCGTGATTGCCGCCGGTGCCCCGATCGTGGTCCAGCTGCTTCAACGTCGACGCCAGCTGGGAGAACGCCGCGTCGTCCTCGAAGGTGCCCTGGACGAACCGGATGCCCTCCGACAGCTGGTCCCACACCTCCTGCCGGAACTCGGTGCGCGCGTGCGCCTTCACGGATTCCAGCACGATCTGCGCGAAATCCTCGTGGCTGTACTCGCGCCGGGCGAATCCGACCAGCGCGAAGGCCGGGGGCAGCAGCCCCCGGTTCACGAGGTCGTAGATGGCCGGCATCAGCTTCTTGCGCGACAGGTCACCGGTGACCCCGAAGATCACCACACTGCACGGCCCCGCGATCCGGGGAAGCCGCTGATCGCGCTCTTCGCGCAGCGGATTCACCGGAACGGCCGTCGACTGCTCGCCGGCCATCGGGCTATTTGCTCCCCGCGCTGGTGTCGGAGAGGGCGGTCGTGGTCGCCTCCAGCAACTCGTCCCAGGATTTCACGAACTTGTCGACACCCTCGCGCTCGAGCACCACGAAGACATCGGTGATGTCGACCCCGACGGCGGCGAGCCGGTCGAACACCCGCTGCGACTCCTCGGCGGTGCCGCTGACCGCGTCACCGTGCACGACGCCGTGGTCGGCGACCGCCTCGAGGGTCTTCTCCGGCATGGTGTTCACCGTGTTCGGCGCGGCCAGCTCGGTGACGTACAGGGTGTCCGAGTAGTCCGGGTTCTTCACGCCGGTGGACGCCCACAGCGGCCGCTGCCGGTTGGCGCCGCCGTTGGCGTGCAGGTACTGGAAGGTCGAGATGTGCTTGCCGTCGACGAACACGTCCCGGTACGCCTCGTAGGCGAGCCGCGCGTTGGCCACACCGGCCTGGCCGCGCAGCTCCAGCGCCTCCGGGGTGCCGATCTTCTCCAGCCGGGCATCGATCTCGGTGTCCACCCGGGACACGAAGAACGAGGCGACCGAGTGGATCTTGCCGATGTCGTGGCCGCCGAGCGACGCGTTGCGGACGCCGTCGAGGTAGGCGCCCATCACCGACAGGTACCGCTCGACGGAGAAGATCAGCGTGACGTTGACGCTGATGCCCTCGGTGAGCACCCGGGTGATGGCCGGCAGGCCCGCCTCGGTGGCCGGGATCTTGATGAACAGATTGGGCCGGTCGACGATCTTCCACAGCTCGATCGCCTGGGCCACCGTCTTGTCGGTGTCGAACGCCAGGCGCGGGTCGACCTCGATCGAGACCCGGCCGTCGACGCCGTTGGTGGCGTCGAACACGTCCGCGAACACATCGCAGGCGGCGCGCACGTCGTCGGTGGTGATGGTGCGGATCGCCGCGTCGGCGTCGGCGCCCTGCGCGGTGAGATCCTTCAGCTGGCCGTCGTACGCGTGGCCCTTGCTCAGCGCGCCCTGGAAGATCGTCGGGTTGGTGGTGACGCCGACGACGCTGCGGGTGGCGATCAGATCGGCGAGGTTTCCGGACTGGATCCGGTCGCGGGACAGGTCGTCCAGCCACACGGACACCCCGGCCGCGGAGAGCGCGGCGAGGTTCTCGTTCTGAGCCATGATCGGTTATCCCTTCACGTTGTCGAGTGAGCGCTGCGCGGCGTCCACGACATGTTCCGTCGTGAAGCCGAACTCCCGGAACAGGACCTGGTAGGGAGCCGAGGCGCCGAAATGCTCGATCGACACGATCTCGCCGGCGTCTCCGGCGAAACGGTGCCACGGCATCGCGATACCCGCCTCGACCACGACACGCGCCCGGACCGACGGCGGCAACACCTTCTCGCGGTAGGCGCGGTCCTGGGTGTCGAACCACTCCACACACGGCATGGATACCACGCGGGCGCCGATGCCCTGCTCCTCCAGCTTAGTCCGCGCCTCCATGGCGATCTGCAACTCGGAACCGGTCGCGATCAGGATGATCTGCGGTGTGGCGGTGGACGACTCGGCCATGACATACCCGCCGCGGCGGACACCCTCGAAGCTGGTGCCCTCGAAGATCGGCAGATCCTGACGGGTCAGCGCCAGCGCGGACGGGCCGTCGATGTGCGGCATCTCGGATACCGAATACGGCGAATGATGGTCGCCGCTCTCGATTTCCAGGATCGTGCGCCACGCGTACGCCGCCTCGTTGGCGTCGCCGGGCCGGACCACGTTCAGGCCGGGGATGGCCCGCAGCGCGGCCAGATGCTCGATCGGCTGATGGGTGGGGCCGTCCTCGCCGAGGCCGATCGAGTCGTGGGTCCACACGTAGACCGCCGGGATGCGCATCAGCGCGGCCAGCCGGACCGCCGGGCGCATGTAGTCGGAGAACACCAGGAACGTGCCGCCGTACGGGCGGGTCGGACCGTGCAACGCGATGCCGTTGAGGATCGAGCCCATCGCGTGCTCGCGCACACCGAAATGCAGTGTGCGGCCGTAGGGTTCGGCCTTCCAGGTGCTGGTGGAGATGGACTCCGGGCCGAAACTGGGCACGCCCGGCATCGTGGTGTTGTTGGATTCCGCGAGATCGGCCGAGCCGCCCCACAATTCGGGCAGCACCGGCGCCAGCGCGGCCAGCACCTTGCCGGACGCCTTACGGGTCGAGGTGCCCTTCGGATCCGGCTCCCAGGACGGCAGCGCCCCGGTCCAGCCCTCGGGCAGCCGGCGCGCGGTCAGCCGGTCGAACAGTTCCTTGTTCTCCGGATTGGCCTGGGCCCAGGCGTCGAACTGCTCCTGCCAGGCGTCGCGGCCGGCCTTCGCGCGAGCCGCGGCGGTGCCCCGGGTGTGTTCGATGACGGCCGGATCGACCTCGAAGGTCCGCTCCGGATCGAACCCCAGCACCTTCTTGACGGCCGCCACCTCGTCGGCGCCGAGCGCCGCGCCGTGGGCCATGCCGGTGTTCATCTTGTTCGGCGACGGATAGCCGATGATGGTGCGCAGCAGGATGAACGACGGCTTGTCGGCGACGGCCTTGGCGGCCTCGATCGCGGCCTCGATACCGGCCACGTTCTCGCCGCCCTCGACCACCTGGACGTGCCAGCCGTAGGCGCGGTACCGCTCGGCGGTGTCCTCGCTGAGCGCGATGCGGGTGTCGTCCTCGATGGAGATCCGGTTGTCGTCGTAGACCACGACGAGATTGCCCAGCTGCTGGGTGCCGGCCAGCGACGACGCCTCGGAGGTGACACCCTCCTCGATGTCGCCGTCGGAGGCGATCACATAGATGAAGTGGTCGAACGGGCTACGGCCCGCCGGGGTCGCGGGATCGAACAGGCCGCGCTCGCGGCGGGCGGCCATGGCCATACCGACGGCGGAGGCCAGACCCTGGCCCAGCGGGCCGGTGGTGATCTCGACGCCCTTGGTGTGACGATGCTCGGGGTGGCCCGGGGTCAGCGAACCCCACTGCCGCAGATTCTGCAGATCTTCCAGCTCCAGGCCGAAACCGGCCAGGTACAGCTGGATGTACTGGGTGAGGCTGGAGTGGCCGCAGGACAGCACGAACCGATCGCGGCCGGTCCAGTCCGGATCGCTCGGGTCGATGTTCATCACCCGCTGGTACAGCGTGTACGCGAGCGGCGCGAGGCTCATCGCGGTGCCCGGATGACCGTTGCCGGCCTTCTGCACCGAGTCGGCGGCGAGCACCCGCACCGTGTTGACTGCTCTGGTGTCCAGATCGCTCCAGTCGACCGGATGGTGCGGCTGGGTGAGGGCTCGGATGTCGTCTGTGACTGACACGACCGGGGTTCTCCTGACCTTATTCGACAACGTCTATGCGGTTGGGGGTGCACCTACCACCCTAGAGCGCCCCCGGTCGGCGGGATAACCGAACCCGCCCATGCGAACCGCCCGTGTCGTCCGCAATGTCGCCGTTACGTGCCCGCCGATTCGGGAGCGCGGAACGCGTGGGTCTACCATCCCTTGTAGTAGTAGCCGCGCCGGACGCGTGCGCGCTGCTCGTTCCTATACCGGATCGAGGCACCACCTGCGAGGAGAAACAGTGCGGATTGGGCAACAGCCGGGTGGTGCACATGGCTCCTCCGCTCCCGTGCTGAGCGACCGTGTCACCGGCTCCGGCCCGATCGCGACGCTGACCCGCCGGGTGCTCGCGTACATCGCGCTCACCAAGCCGCGCGTCATCGAGTTGCTGCTGGTCGCCACGATCCCGACGATGTTGCTCGCGCACCGCGGGCACGTCGACATCCGGCTGATCCTGGCCACGCTGTTCGGCGGCTGGATGGGCGCCGCCAGCGCCAACACGCTCAACTGCGTCGCCGACGCCGATATCGACAAGGTGATGAAGCGCACGTCGCGGCGGCCGCTGGCCCGCGCGGCGGTGCCGACCTCGCACGCCTTCGTGTTCGGCGTGACGCTCGGGCTCGGCTCGTTCGCGTGGCTGTGGTGGCAGGCCAATCTGCTGTCCGGTGCGCTCGTGGTCGCGACCATCCTGTTCTACGTCTTCGTGTACACCCTCGGCCTGAAGCGCCGCACCTCGCAGAACGTGGTGTGGGGCGGCGCGGCGGGCTGTATGCCGGTCCTGGTCGGCTGGGCCGCGGTGACGGGCACGATCGGGTGGCCCGCGCTCGCGCTGTTCCTGGTGATCTTCTTCTGGACGCCGCCCCACACCTGGGCGCTGGCCATGCGCTACAAGGAGGACTACCGGGCGGCCGGTGTGCCGATGCTGCCGGTGGTCGCCACCGAGCAGGTCGTGACCAAGCAGATCGTCATCTACACCTGGCTCACCGTCGCGGCCACGCTGGCGCTGATCCCGGCCACCGGTGTGATCTACACGGCCGTGGCGATCGTGGCGGGCGCGTGGTTCCTGCTGATGGCCCATCAGCTGTATTCCGGTGTCCGCCGGGGCGAATCGGTCAAACCGCTGCGACTGTTCCTGCAGTCCAACAACTATCTCGCCGTCGTCTTCTGCGGTCTGGCGGTCGATTCCGTGCTGGGCTGGCACCCGCTGTTCTAGATTCCCCGTGGGTTTCGCCGATAACGAATCGGCGAACCGTCGGCACGGTGACGGCGGCTCCCGGTCCGCGCCGGTAAAACTGCGCTGCACGACCCGGACATACCGACCGTATGCCCGGATCGATGCCAGCGGTCGGCACCCGACCGGCTGCCGTTCGAGTGCTCACGACAACAACCGGTAGCGGCTGTTCGGGCACGCCGTCGAATCACTCCGCAGCATCGGGCTTTTCGCGTGCGGAGGTGGCGGCACGCGACATCCGCGCAACAGTGTGAGGAGTCGTCGATGGTTCTTCGTGGTGTTCGATCGAGCAGCGCTGTGCTCCTGGCCGCCGCGGCGGCAGTGATCGCATTCGGCGTTCCGGCCTGGGCGGAAGAGAGCGGCGCGGACTCCGCCGAGGGGCTTCCGCCGGGATTTCCCTGCGGTCACACCACCGTGTCACCGCTCTCCACGTCGCTGTGGTTCCCGCTCGACGGCAGGGCGCCGCGGTACGCCGAGGGCACGCAGGCCTCCGGTACCGGATATCTCGACATGTACGCTCCGCCGGGCGGCCGGACGAACTACTTCCATCCCGGCATCAACACCCGGCTGTCGGACCTCGCCGCCGGCCCGCAGAATCTCGGATTCATGCATCAGGGCCAGTACGTCAGCTTCCAGTTGCGGCTTCGCCTGGCGGATCGCACGGACACCGATCGCAGCGGTTTCACCACCCTCGTCTGGTGGCCACCGGCGAACGGTGATGTGGGCGCGGCGAATTGGGCGACCAGCGACGATCTGGTCGGAGGCCGCTGGTGGTCGACGCAGCCGATCCAGGGGCTCGCCGGCGGGCAGTCGGCCACCGCGACGCTGCCCGAGATCGCACAGAACAATCCCCATGCGATCGTCACCGAGTACGGGGTGTTCAACGACAGCGGCACGGGGGCCGCGGATCGGGTCGTCTACGGGTGCAGGACATGGGATTTCGAGCCCCTTGCGAACGGGTCCGCGTAATCGGTTCGGCGCGAACCGGTTTCCCGCCTCGGCGGACGACTCCGGTGGCCGTGATGCCACGGGAAGCTCCCCGGGCAGGGTCGACAGTTCGATTGCCGGTGAACAGGCGCGGTCGGCGCTGGCGGAAGGGACGGGCATCCCGCTCGGATGACGGGTTCCAGGGGAGCTGCCCCGACGACCGGGCCGTGGTGGGCACGGATCCGTGATTGCCGGAAGGACGGGCCGCAGCGAGAGCGGGCGGGTTCGGTAACCGGCTCGGCGCGAACCGGTTACCGGCTGAGGCGGACGACCTTGGCGGCGATGCCCCGGAGAACACCCCCGGGGCATCAACCGGTTCAGCAGTTCGGTTGCAAGGGGAAACAGGCGCGTCCGGGGGCGGCCGAGGGGACGGTCAGCTCGGTCGGGGTCGCCGGCGGCGGGGGAGCGCCGGTGGGGCGGCCCGTGGTGAGAGCGGGACCGTGATTGCCGGCGGGACCGGTGTTGCCGTCGGTGGACTTGTGGCCGCCGCCACCGCACATCGCGACGAGCCCGAGAACGACCACCAGCAGCACCAGCAGGACCAAGGGAGCGACGCTGCCCAACCGGCGGCGCGGGCGGGCGGCCGGGCGCGGCTCGAACGGAATCGAGTAGCGCTGCGGGTCCTGCCCGGCGTGCGGTGTGTTCGGATCTTGCGGTGACGCCGCGAAATCCGTTGCGGGCTGGCCGTATTGGGGCGTGTGCGCGGTCTGCGCCGGACCGCCCGGCACGGGGATCGGCGCCCCGGCGGGCCCGGAACCGTGGGGCGGGGTGGGGTATGGGCCGGCGCCGGTCGGCGGTAGCGGAGCGGCATGTGACACGCCTGCGGTGCCCTGCGGTGGCGTCCCGGGCGGCTGTGGGCTCCCGGGGCCGGTCGGTTGCGGCGGCACGCCACCGGCGCCGACCGGTTGCGACGCGGGACCAGCCGGTCCGATCGGCTGTTGCGGAGAGCCGACATATCCGAATTGCTGTGGTTGGCCGCCCGGGCTGTGCGGCTGCGACGGTTGTCCGCCAGGCCCGAGCGGTTGCCCGCTGGAACCCAATGGTTGGCCGCCGGAGCCCAATGGCTGGCCTCCCGCACCGAGCGGTTGGTCGCCAGGGCTGAGTGGTTGCCCGCCGGGTCCGAGTGGTTGGCTGCCTGGGCTGAGCGGTTGGCCCCCGGGACCCAATGGTTGTCCTCCGGGACCCACTTGTCGGCCGCCGGGGCCGAGCGGTTGACCGCCTGGCCCCACTTGTTGGCCGCCGGCACCGAGCGGTTGGCCGCTAGGGCTGAGTGGCTGCCCTCCGGGGCCGAGCGGTTGCCCACCGGGACCTACCGGTTGTCCTCCGGGTCCGAGTGGTGGGCCCCCGGGGCCGAGCGGTTGTCCGCCGGGACCCAGGGGTTGCGCGCCGGAACCCACTTGTTGGCCGCCGGGGCCGAGCGGTGGACCCCCTGGCCCCATTGGTTGGCCGCTGGCACCGAGTGGTTGCCCGCCGGGTCCGAGTGGTTGCCCGCCGGGACCGGGTGGTTGTCCTCCCAGACCGAGCGGTTGCCCGGCGGCGCTGATCGGCTGACCGTCGGGGCCGAGGGGTGGTGCTCCGGCGGGATTCGCGGACTGGGGTAGGGGGCCGGTGGCCTGGAACGGCTGGCCGGCGGGGTAGCCGGGTGGCGTGGGCGGGGGTCCGGCGGCCGGGGCGGGGTGGCCGGCCCAGGCGGGCTGGCTGGCCCAGGCGGGCTGGGGGGCAGGGGCGAATGCCGGTGTGCCGGTGCCGGATTGTGGTAGTGGCGGGGTGCGGTCGGCGGCGGGGGCCGGGAACCCCTCCTCGGTGAGTTCGGCGAAGGTGGCCGCGGCGGCGAAGCCGAGGACACCGAGCGCCTGGCCCACCTGCGCGGCGTCCCACGAGCCGGGATTGTCGGCGGAAGCCCGCATGATGTACGAGCGCAGCGAGGACGGACCGTCACCGCGCACCACGTCGATACCGTCGGGCAGGTCGCCCCGGTCGAGGGTGATCCGGCTACCGAACTGGGGGACCACCAGCACGACGCCGCTGATGTTCGACTGCTCGCGTCCCGGGGCGGACCGCAGCAGCCGGGCGATCTCGCCGGTGCGGGTGATGATCTCCTCGATCGGCTCGTTGCCGTTCTCTACGCCCTCCAGGGGCGCGATCCGGCCCTCCAGGGTCCACGGCTGGTCGGCGCCGCAGCGCAACGTGCCGGTGGCCCGCTCGGTGAACGACTTGATCGCCACCACCACGCAGGCCTCCGGCGTGAACACGATGAGATCGGTGCCGCGCGCCTTGAACACCGCGATGCCGGCCAGGGCGCGGGCGTCGCGCCAGGTCTGTAGCCAGGCGACCACCGTGCGCTCGGTGCTGGACAGCCGTGCCGGGTCGTCGTTGCGAACCTTCACCAACATGCTGATCAACCCCTGACCGGATGCGTCTCCGCCGGTTACCTGCGCCGGCACCGTCGACAACCGTACGCCGAAAACGACCGAGCGGGCGAATCGGCTTGTGCGGCAGCAAGATCATCCGGCATTCCGGGCAACCGTGGAGCATCCGGGGCGGACATTCACGGTGATATGCGGCGCCGCAACGCATCCGGTGCGTGCGGCGCCGCCGACCAATGGCTCAATCGGCCGGACGGTGATGTGCGGCAGTCGATGTCACGGCCGCGTCGGTCCGCCACGCGATGTGGCCGTCGGGCCGCACCAGGATCCGGGTGCCGTCGGCGGCGGCATAGGCGGCGAACGCGTGATCGTCCACCGCAACCAGGTGGCCATCGGGATTCGGGTCCGCGGCGGACATGATCGAGAACGCCCGGACGTCGGCGTCGGCCGGGGTTCCGGCCGGCGCGCCGAAGCCCAACAGGGTGGCGTGCGGTCCCCTGAACAGGTCGAACAGACGCAACTCCGACCCGTCGGCGCCGCGCAACGGCGCGTCCGGGGCGCGGTCGCCCGCGACCGATCGGCCGCCGGCGTCCGGGGCCCGGTAGGTGATGTCGAGCTGATGCGTCTCGGTGCCGCGGCGCATCGCGTCTTCGTCTCCGGCGACGGCCTTTTCGAGCAGGCCGGTGGCGATCCCCAATACCCGGACGGCGACCGTGCGCCGCTCCGGCTCGTAGCTGTCCAGGGCGGCCGGATCGCCACCGAGGGCGGCGGCCAGCTTCCACCCCAGGTTGTACGCGTCCTGGACGCCGGTGTTCATCCCCTGCCCGCCGGTGGGCGGATGGACGTGCGCGGCATCGCCGGCGAGGAACACCCGGCCCACCCGGAAGCGCTGGGCCAGGCGGATGTTCGGCCGCCAGATCGTCGACCACACCGGTTCGCCGAGTACGATGTCGTCGCGGTGCGAGAGCCGATTCAGGAACTGCTGCAACGCTTCCCGGGTCGGTTCGATCGAATCGGCCAGTGGGGCGGAGAATTGGAACAACGTCCCGCCCGGCAGCGGGCTCAGGCCGATGCCCGCCATCATCGCGTCCGGCTCGGCGAACCAGTAGCCGTAGTCGTGATCCAGCCCGTCGGCGGTGACATCGCCGAGCAGGATGCGCAGTGATTCGTCGGTCTCGCCCTCGAACGGGACCCCGAGCGTCTTGCGGACGGTGCTGCCGCCGCCGTCGGCGCCGACGAGATAGTCGGCGCGTACCGTGGCCGGCCCGTCGGGGCCGCGCAGGGTGACCGTCACCCCGTCCGCGTCCTGGGTGAAATCGGTGACGGCGGTGGACAATTCGACCACGACGCCGAATTCGCCGAGCCGGTCGCGCAGGATCCGCTCGGTCTCGGACTGGCCGAGCACCCACGGATTCGGGTACGGCACAGCGGGAGTGGGCTCGCGCAGATCGCTCATCCGCCGCTCTCCGGCGAACTGCCCGCCCAGATAGGCCCGCATCAGCGGCTGGTTCGAACCGGCGGCGAGCACCGCGTCGAGTACCCCCAGATCGTCGAACACCTCGAGCGTGCGGGGCTGGATCCCGTCACCGCGGGAGCCCTGGAAGTGCGTGTCGTCGCGCTCCACGATGCGGACCGCGACGCCGCGGCGGGCCAGGTCGATGGCGAGCGCGACACCGGTGGGACCGCCGCCGGCGATGAGGACCGGGAGTGACATGGTCGTGCCTCCAACTATGAATCAATATTCAGTGAATATTGATTCAGTATGTGGATTGCTACTCTGCGCTGTCAAGGAGGTGGTGATGACCGACGCGGATGCGGGAGCGGGTGGTGACCGGCGCGGGCGCCGCAAGGAGCGGTCGGCCGAGACCGAGCAGGCGCTGAAGGACGCGGCGCGGGAGGTGTTCGCCGAACGCGGCTACCTGAACACCAAGATCACCGACATCACCGCCGCCGCGGGCCGGGCCGCCGGGTCGTTCTACAACCACTTCGCGAGCAAGGAGGATCTCCTGCGCGCGCTGCTGCAGGACCTCGCCGCCGAGGGAGACGAGAACGCCGCACGGCCGGAACACCGGGAGGATTTCACCGATCCCGAGGCGATCCGTTTCCACGTCGAGGGGTACTGGCGGTTCGCCCGCCGCAACTGGGCGGTACTGCGCGCGATGAGTCAGGCCGCGCTGGTCAACGACGAGTTCGCGGCGATCATGCGGGCGTTCGCCGTCGAGCAGCGCGACGAGATCATCGGCCACATGGCCTACATACCCGCGGCGGGACTACGGCTGCCGGGCTCCCCCGAGGCCGGGCTGACCATGATGTTCGCCGCGGTCGACGGCCTGCTCCAGTCGATGCGTGAGGGCGTGCTGGAGATCACCGACGAACAGGCGGTCGAGGATCTGACCCGGTTCATCTACCGCGGCCTCACCGGTCGCGATTACTGAAACACTCAGGGCAGCAACACGATCGAGCCCGTGGTCTTGCGGGCCTCCAGATCGCGGTGCGCCTGTGCGGCTTCCGCCAGCGGATATTCGGCGCCGACCCGGATCCGCAGCCCGCCCGTCGCCAGCGCGTCGAAGATATCGCCTGCGCGCCAAAGCAATTCGTCGCGGGTGCGGGTGTAGTGGACCAGCGTCGGGCGGGTCAGGAACAGCGAGCCGCCGCGATTTAGCCGCTGCGGATCGACCGGCGGCACCGGACCGCTGGCCGCGCCGAACAGCGCGAGCATCCCGCGGACGCGCAGCGAATCGAGACTGGCGTCGAAGGTGGACGCGCCCACGCCGTCGTAGACGGCGGCCACACCCTCGCCCCCGGTCAGCGCACGGACCCGCGCGGCCAGATCGTCGCCGTACCGCAGCACCTCGGCCGCCCCCGCGTGCCGCGACAGCGTCTCCTTCTCGTCGGTGGAGACGGTGGTGATCACCCGGATCCCGCGGGTGGCGAGCAACTGGGTGAGGATCAGCCCGACGCCGCCGGCCCCCGCGTGCACCAGCACGGTCTCGCCCGGCTGCGGCCGGTAGATCGTCTCGCACAGATAATGCGCCGTCATCCCCTGCAGCAGCGCGGAGGCCGCGACCGGCGCCTCGACGCCGGCGGGAACCGGGATCGCCACCTCGGCGGCCACCACGACCCGTTCCGCGTAACTCCCGGGCGCCGACGCCCACGCCACCCGGTCGCCGACCGCGAAACCGCTCACGCCGGACCCGACCTCGGCCACCACGCCGGTGCCCTCGGCGCCGGGAACGTAGGGCACCTCCTGCGGATAGATCCCGGCGCGGATATAGGTGTCGATGAAGTTGACACCCGCCGCCTCGAGGTCGACCAGCAACTGCCCCGGGCCGGGCCGCGGATCGGGCAACTCGACATAGTCGAGAACCTCGGGACCGCCCTGCTCGGATACCTGGATGGCGCGCATGGGTCCTATTTCTACACCGGCGCACTCCGGCCGCCGCGGCGCCCGCGCGGTGGGGCCGCCGATTACCCGTTGGTAAACTTCGGCCCATGACTGCTACCGAGGCTCCCGCGAAGCCGTCGTCCGCCACCGTCGCCGCGGTGCGCAAGTTCGTTGCCGAGCACGGCGGTTCGGCCACGGCCGTCCTGCAGCCGACCGGGCGGATCGGCGTCCGGATCACCCTGGTCGGCGCGGACGGCATCCTCGGAGACCAGTTCGCCGCCGATCTCGCCGAGGCGAAGGCGATCGTGGCGGCGGTGCCGGATGTCACGGAGACCGAGGAGTGGGGCCGCGAGCTGAGCGCGAAGGCCACCCCGGGCCGCGGGCACTGGGCCCGGATGGCCGGCTGGGTCGCCCGGCAGAGCCGATTCCCCAAGGCGCGCAACGAGCGTTGATCTGCCCGCGGCCCGCCGGCCGACCATAATGGGCCGTCATGGCGGACAAGCAAGCGAGCCGCACCGCGATACTGGTGTGCCAGGGGCGTGCGGTGGCCGACGGCCGATTGGCGACGGGCCGGTTCAGTGATCCGGTGGCGCAACGATTCCTGCACGACGACGAGCGGGCGGCGGTCGAGCGGGCGCGGGCCGGCACGGTCCCGCAGGGCATGCGTCCCCGCATGGAATACGAGATGCTCAACGCCACCGCGGCGGTCCTGGCCACCCGCACGGTGCTGATCGACGAGGCCGTCGCGGACCGGCCCACCACACAACTGGTGATCCTCGGCGCGGGCCTCGACGGACGAGCCTGGCGGCTACCCGGCCTGGGCGATGTCGTCGTCTACGAGGTGGATCAGCCCGCCTCGCAACAGGACAAGCGCGAGCGGGCCGGCGATCTCACCCCCGTCGCGAAGGAATTGCGCTGGGTGCCGGTCGAATTCGGCCGCGACGAACTCGGCCCGGCGCTCGTGGCCGCCGGCTACGACGCCGCACTGCCCAGCACCTGGATCTGGGAGGGAGTGCTGCCGTATCTCACTGCGGCACAAGTGGATTCGACCCTGGCAGCGGTGGGTGCGTGCTCCGCGCCGGGCAGTCGGCTGATCGCGACCTACCCGCTGCCCTCGCGTCTGGCCGCGATCGGCCGGCTCGGTATGCGCTTCTACAGTGTGATGTCCGGCGACCGCGATCCCCTGGCGAACGAACCGCACATCTCGACCTGGACCACCCGCGAGATGGCCGCGATCCTCGCCGGGCACGGCTGGACCGTCACCGCCGATCACGCCCTGTACGAGACCTCGCAGAGCCTCGGCATCGCCGCGCCGCGAACCAGGTTCGTCGGCGACAGCCGCGCGGTGATCGCCGAGCGCCGGGCCTGAACCCAGCGATCCCGGCACGCCATCGGCCGCACCCACGGTGCCGGGACGGTCGGCGCGGCGACCTCACCACGGCCTTGCCCACGGGTGCGGTGCCGAAATGGTCGCTCCGGCCGCGACGACCACGACCGGCCGAGCGGGCCGTGCAGTCCTCGGCCCGCATCATCCCGACGGTGAACGGTTCGGTCTGTCGTGGCAACCGCTGCACGTGGGTACGCCGGACTGATCACGCGGGTGGTCGGGCGGAGTAGCTGGGGCCGCAACTGTCCGTATGGCCGGCCCGGGTACGGCTCCGACCCGATTACGCGCAGCAGCCTCCACCGCAACACCCGCCACCGCCGGTGGGGGCCGGTGCGGGGGAGGGAGCGCCGGACCCGGTCAGGGCGAAGGTGGTCAGCAGTTTCACCGTGTCGGTGTGCCCGTCCGGGCAGGATGCCGGCGCGCCGGCCTCGCTCATCGGCCGCCGCAGTTCGAAGGTGTCGGTGCACTCGCGGCAGCGGTACGCATAGGTCGGCATGACAGGATTATCGCCGGAATCCGTCCTGTCGCGAAACCGTGGATCGGGCCGTACGCTGCGCCGATTCGGCGCCCCGGCCGCCGGCGCCGACGGACCGGCAGGTATGATCAACTGGTTGTCCAGTGAATCACGCTGTGCCGCATCGCAATCCGCCCGGCGGTAGCGCGCGGCCGGTCCCGATGAAGGAAATGCGCTCGTATGTCCCTGTCCGTCCTCCCGCCCGGCGGTCTGTTCCGGTGATCGAGCTGGAGGACGTGGCCGTCGACTACGACGGCCACAGCGTGCTGAGTCGCGTCGACCTGCGGCTGACGGAGCGGCGCATCGGCGTCATCGGACAGAACGGCTCGGGGAAGAGCACCCTGGCCCGGCTGCTGAACGGACTGGTGCTGCCCGATACCGGCAGGGTCCGCGTGGACGGACTGGACACCCGGACCGCCGGTCGCCGGGTGCGGGCCAAGGTCGGCTTCGTCTTCCAGAATCCGGACAATCAGATCGTCTTCCCGATCGTCGCCGAGGACATGGCGTTCGGCCTGAAGAATCTCGGGCTGCCCCGGAAGGAAATCCCGGCACGGGTACGCGCCGCGCTGGACGAATACGGCATCGCCGGCCTGGCCGAGCGGCAGAGCCATTCGCTCAGCGGTGGCGAGAAACAATTGGTCGCGCTGGCGTCGGTGCTGGTGATGCGGCCGGAACTGGTCGTGTTCGACGAACCCACCACCATGCTGGACCTGCGCAACCGCAACCGCCTGCGCACGGTCATCGACACCATGCCGCAGGCCGCGATCGTCGTCACCCACGACCTCGATCTACTGGGCGGCTACGACCGGGTGCTGGTCGTGCACGAGGGCACGATCGCGTGCGACAGCTCGCCGGCCGACGCGATCCGCTGGTATCGGGAGCACTGTTCGTGAACGACGGCCTGTACGTATCCGGGACGACGATCCCGCATCGACTGCCGGCCGGGCCGAAGTTCGCGGCGCTGTTCGTCGCGGGCATCGGATTGTTCCTGGTCGATTCCCTGCCGGTGGCGGCCGCGGCGGCCGTGGTCGCGGCGCTGATCCTGCTGTCGTGCCGGATGCCGTGGCGGACGTTGCGCGCCCGGCTCACCCCGCTGGTGTGGATGCTGGGCTGCTTCTTCGCACTCACTGCCGTGTTGCAGGATCTGCACACCGCGCTGCTGACGTTGTCGCGGCTGCTCGCCGTCCTGCTGCTCGCCCTGGCGGTCACCCTGACCACCCCGCCGATCCAGGTGCTGGACCTGTTCGAGCGCCTCGCGGGTCTGCTCCGGTACGTCGGGGTGCGCAATACCGAGCGGATCGGCCTGAGCATCGCCCTGGTACTGCGTTTCGTGCCGGAGGTGCACCGGCACTTCCTCGACATCCGCGAGGCGCAGCGGGCCCGTGGCCTGCACGCCAACCCGGTCGCCCTGCTGGTGCCGCTGCTCGTCCGCACCCTGAAATCCGCCGACGACGTGGCCGCGGCCGTCGACGCGCGCTGTTATCCGCCCGAGCCCGCCGCAGCGGACCGTACCGAGGAGAAATATTCGTGAACCGACCGGCCGATCGCGTCGCCACCCGCGATGTCGTCCTCGTCGCGCTGTTCGCGGCGATCATCGTCGCGCTGGGCCTGATCCCGCCGATCAGCGTCGGCTTCATCGCCGTACCGATCACGATGCAGACGCTCGGCGTCATGCTGGCCGGCGCGATCCTGGGCTCGGTGCGCGGCATGCTGGCCTGCGCCCTGGTCGCGCTGCTCACCGCGGCGGGCCTGCCGGTGTTGTCCGGCGGCCGCGGCGGACTCGGCGTCTTCGCCGGGCCCACGGCTGGCTACCTGGTCGGCTGGCTGCCCGGCGCGCTCGTGACCGGCGCCATCGCCCAGCTGTGGGCCTGGCGGCTGACCACCCGCTGGCTGCGCGTCGTGGTGTTGTTCGTCGCGGCGGTCGTCGGCGGCATCGCCGTGGTGTACGCCGTCGGCATCCCGTGGCTGTCAGCCAACACCGGCATCTCCCTGCACAAGGCGTTCTCGTCCGGCATGGTGTTCGTCCCCGGCGACCTGATCAAGGCCGGCATCGTCGCCCTGGTCGCCGACGGCGTCCTGCGTTCGTACAGCGTCCTGCCCGCCCGGAGAAAAGCTGTGCGTCCCGAGCCCTCGGCGCGCTGAATCCGCACCGGTGAGCGTGCCGCCGAACTCCGCCGACCCGGGTCCCCGTCGAGCCGGGTGTGGTCGGCTCCGGCCTGAGCGACACGACGAGTCCCGCTGCGGCTGTCATCTCGGCGGCTCTTGATCGCTGCCGCACCGATGTGCGTTCGAGACCGGGACCGTGGGCGGATCGCTCATACTTTGTGGGATGCCTGTACATCTGCGGCCGTGGCGGTGAGCACCGCGCACGCGCAAAGGTCCCCCGCAACGCCCGTGCCCGCGATCGAGTAATGCTGCACCGATCTGAATCGCTGCTGTCCTTTTGCTTTCGGTGCGGCCATCGCGTAATCCATCGAGCTCTCCGGGAAGTCCTCATTCGTGTGTCACATCGACCGAAAGGACATTCGATGACCAACTTCGATATCGGGCCCCGTGGATTGGCCGGAGCGAGCGAGCAGGGTAGGGCAAGCTTCGTGCTGAGCCGGGCCGAGTGGATCAGTATCCAGACATACGCCAAAGAAGCTTCCGTCCTCCCGACGACACAGACCGAGTTCCGGAACTCCCTGGGCACAGGTGCACCCACCGACCTGTCGGACTTCACCAAGTTGATCAACGCCTACCGTGCGATCCACGGTAACGCCACGCGTTGGCAAGACGCGATATACCCTGCCGCGATCAGCCTGGCCAGCGATATCCACGAGTACGGTTCGACCATGCCGCCCGTCTATTATCCGGCCATCAAAGATTTGGCGGACTCGCTGGTGAGCAAGCCGAACGACCAGCATGCAAAAGCCAAACTGGCAGCGATTCTCGACCAGTTGAAGCGAGAGGCCGACTCGCGGGTGCAGAAAGCGTCCGACGTCGGCAGGCAAATCACTGAATTCGCGAAGAATATCGAGTCCGACAAGACGACGATGCTGGGCGTAGACGGCAAATCCGGCCTGGTCGCCTACTACGATGAGAAGTACGGCGCAACCAGCAAGGCGGCAGTCGATATCGCGAATAAGCTCAAAAAGAACAGGGACGCCCTGAAGGCGGCGAACGAAAGATATAACCATGATGTCGTGGTGGCCGCGACCACGCCGACGTACGCGTGGCTCGGACCGGCCGGGTTGGTCGCCGCGGCAGTGGTGGCCGGCATATACGGCTCGGATGCCACCGCGGCCCTGCGCGAGATAGACGCCCTCAAGGAGAAGATCAAATCGTTGGAGGCGGATGCGGCTGCCAATGTGATCCTGATGCACGCGGTCTGGTCCGCTCACAACAGTTCCACGGTGATCGGTAAGGACCTGGCAAGCGCCATGCCGGTGATCCAGAAGATCGAGGGTGTGTGGGGGGCCATCTCGAATGACCTCGCGGCTGTCCGCACACTGATCGACACCAACATCGAGAAGGTTTCGCCGATCATCATGGACTGCGGCGTCGACGCGGCCATCCGCGACTGGGCCGCGGTAGCGGACGAGGCCGACAAGTTCCGGGTGAACGCTTTCGTCACCGAGCAGCCGCCCACCGCTGTGGACCAGTTGACCTTGGAGGCGTGGAGGCTGGCGACCCTCATCACACCGAACGAAATCCTCGTAGGCGTATAGAGGGGTCCGCCGTGTACGGCTCGACGCAGTCCTACGAATGGCGCAGGCTCTACGAGGAACTCGAACGCGAAGGCCGCGTGCCCTGCGCGTCGGCCACGGAGATCGACGCCAACCACGCCGTGTTCCGCGCGATGTACCTCGATCTGAGCGAGGTTCGAACCGCGTTGCGGAGTTCGGGTTTCGACCCTCCGCTGGTGATGCTGATCGCCGACGTCGTGAATGTCCCCGCCGGGACCTCATGGCGCCTTCGCGACATGGTGTTGTGGATTCAGGCGCGGCGGGTGCAGAGCGACGAGCGACTGAAGGTCACGCTGGACTTTCGCGACAACCATGGTGCCCGATTCGTGCTTTTCTGCGACGAGTTGGCCGGCAGCGTGCAGGGCGAGGCGGTGACCGCCTCCGGCGACATCGCCCTGCCCGTCATCGAAGCTGCGCCACCGGCGGGTGGCGTATGGATCAAATGTGGCGGCGGCAACCCGGTCCAGAGCTCTCTGGACCGATCCATGGGTGTCGCACCACAGTCCGTGGACTATCTGCACCAGGCGTTGCGCACCGAATTCCTCGTGGCCGCCCTGATCTACGACACCCACCCGCAGCTGGCACTGCGCCAGCTGACGTGGCTGAAGAACTGGTCGGGGCACCACCCCGACCTGCTGGATGTGTTCCTGCGCAGTTCCTCGCTGCTGACCCTGCTCACCGCGCAGATGCACGCGGAGTCCGACGGCGCGATCTTCGTCCCGTACCTGAGCCGGCAGGTCTACACCGAACTGGCGAAGGCATTCGTCGCCCAGGCCGAGCAATACGAGGCCGACTACCAGGCCCTCGGTACCCAGAAGGTCGTCACCGACAACTTCGTTCAGCTCGCCGAGACCTTGCTGGCGAACAAAATCCACGAGACCCGCTTCACCACCCGGCTGCTCGCTCAGGCGAAAACCAACTTCGAGAACGC
Organism: Nocardia aurantia; assembly: GCF_009604425.1. Taxonomy (GTDB): domain Bacteria; phylum Actinomycetota; class Actinomycetes; order Mycobacteriales; family Mycobacteriaceae; genus Nocardia; species Nocardia aurantia. The sequence continues at coordinate 296,687 of NZ_WEGI01000010.1, forward strand.
GACTGCCGCAGTCACCGCCGCGCAGCACCAGCTGGAGAAGGCCCAGCGCGTCGCCGGTGACCTGCAGATCGACTTCGAGCAGGTCGGGGTACCCGAGTGGAAACAGAAAAAGATCCTCGAGACGACCATCACGCTCGGCACCGCGATCATCACCTTCGGTGTCGGGATCGCCGGAATGCTCGTCGGTGACCCCGCCGCAGGCGCCGCCGCCGCGGGCTCCGCGATCAAGGGAGTGCAAGCGGTCGAAGCCGCCGCCAGGGCCGGGAGTGAGCTCGCGGACCTGGCCAAGAGCCTCGCGGACTGCATGGACCAACTCGAGAAGATCGCGGAGGTGCTGCAGAAGGTCTACGTCCTGTCCATGGAGATCGTCGCCGCGGTCGAGAGCTTCCACGACGCGGAGAACCGCGCGGACAAGCTCAGAAAGACGAACCTCGACACCGACGGGGCGGACCTCACCGCGATCTACCAATGGCAGATCTACCGGCAGAACACCGAAGCCATGCTCGCCGGCCCGATCCAGGAGGGCATCGGGTACGCCAAAAACCTCGCACTCGCTGTCGACGCTGTCGCCATCTACGGCCAGGGATTGGCCACCGCCCAGGTGGCGGCGGTCGCGGCAGGTCAGCAATACGCCTCGGTCAGCCTGCAGAAAAAGTTGGCCGAGCAGGAGCAACAGCAGCTGGAGAAGTACGTGCGTTCCCTGGTCGAGGGTCAAGCGCCGATGCCTGCGTTGATGCAGCGCTTGTACCGGCGCTACCTCGACATGAAAAGCTCACTGTTCACCGCGTTGCAGGGTTACCGGGCCTCGTACTTCTACTGGGCTCTCGCGCCCTCGGTCGTTCGCCCGCGCATTCTCGACGACGTCGGGCAACTCGCGGCCGGACTGACCGACCTGACCAACATCACCATGGACTCCGCCACGGCCCTCGAGCGCTTCTTCCGACCGCCACAGATTCTCTCCGACAAGAGATTCATCATCGACGACAGAACCGCGCCCGAGATATTCGCCGAATTCAAGAAAACCGGTACCGCCTGCTTCACAATCCCCCTGGAGACCGACGAGTTCGCCGACTTCGGGCGAGTCCGCCTCACACGGGTGAGGGTATGGATAGAGAACGCCGCACTGCGCCACGGCACATCGGTCAGAGTGCAGATCGGAACGCAGGGCGGCTACCTCGACCGCGACCGGGAAAAGACCTACCAATTCACCAGCAAGCCGCTGAATCGCATCTTCGAGTACCGGGTGTCCCCCAAGAAAATCGGCTCCCCCGACTGGACCTTCGACAACAGCACCTACGGCTACGTGGCGGTCGATGGCGCAGTCGACCGCGAAGTGAGCTACGGCTACTTCGAACCGACCCCGTTCGCCGCATGGAACGTCACGATCAACCCGTCGAGAGTCGACCTGTCCAATGCCACCGCGATCACCATGCAGTTCTCCGGCTCGATAATCCACGACGCGTGAGGAAACCATCGGGCCGACTCGTGGGTATTCACGGGATTCGAATACGCCGGCCTTGCCGGTTGCGCGGCGCCGCCCGGCACGTTCGGCATCGAGAATCACCCGAGCCCAGCGAATCGGCCTGCCGCCCGGGGTAGTCAGGGCGAGGGGTGTCGGCCGGAGGCGCGGATCAGGCCGGGCGGGCGACCGGGGTCCGGGTCGGCGCGGTGACGCGTTCGCGGGTGCGCATGGCCGACCAGACCGCGGCGGTGGCGGCGGTGCAGGCCGCGGCGCCGCCGACGTGGCAGGCGACCAGGGCCGCAGGGACGTGGGTGAAGTACTGGACGAGGCCGATGAGGCCCTGGGCGCAGACCAGGATCACCAGCACCGTGAGCCGGGTGCGGATCGCGCGGGTGGTGCCGACGGCGGCCAGGCCGAAGCCGAGGCCGATCAGCAGGCACAGGTAGGCGACCAGCAGTTCGGCGTGCGCGTGGACCAGCGTCACGATCTCCACCTGGAGGCGGGCGACCGGCTTGTCGGCGCTCTTGTCCCCGGCGTGCGGACCGGCGCCGGTCACCAGGGTTCCGGCCACCAGCACCCCGGCCAGCAGGACGGCGCTGAGTGCCGTGAGCCACCGCAGCGGGCTCGGGACCTGCGGCACGTCGACGCCGTCGTCGGGCTCGCCGACCTTCGCGTACAGCAGCGTGGCCAGCCACACCATCAGCATCGAGACGAGCAGGTGGATCGAGACGGTCCACCACAGCAGGCCGGTGCGGACGGTGATGCCACCGATGACGGCCTGCAGCACAGTGCCGCCCGGCATCAGCCACGCGTATCCGACCACCTCGCGCCGCCGCCGCGCGCGGATCACCGCGAGCACCACCAGCGCCGCGGACAACGTCACCGCGAAGGTGAGCAGCCGGTTGGAGAATTCGACGGTCTGATGCCAGAAGGGCACCTCGGCGTGCGGTACCGGGGTGAAACTGCCTGGGAAGCACTGCGGCCAGGTAGGGCACCCCAGCCCGGACGATGTGACCCGCACGATCGCCCCGGTCACCGAGATCCCGGCCTGGGTCAGCACGGCGAACGCGGCGAGGATCCGCTGCACCCGCAGCGACGGCAGCGGCAGCAGGTCGACGATTCGCAAGAGGGCGCGTGACAGCACGTGACGATGGTAGTCCGGTACATCGTCCCGGCCGCGCGCGGCCTACTACACGCCGTCGTTAGTTGCACTGCGTGCCATTTCGCCGAACGTGCCACATCCGGCCACCGACGCCGGAGTCGATTCGCGGCGGACCGGAAGCAGGATCCGATGGCGGCGGGCTGTGCGCGAGCGGCCTCGCAATGCCCGCGCGGGATCGCGCCGGCCCACGAGCACCTCGGTCTTGCCGCCACGGTCGGATGCCACTGCGCCTGCGCCTTGCCGAAAGGCGCATCGGCGGCAGGCGGTGCGAATGTGCAGTGAGTGCAAAACCGGTGAGGGTCCGGCGCGATCAGGCCGGGTGATCGACCGCCTCGCGCAGGATGCGGAACTTGTCGGCGAGCGCGGCGGGGGTGTAGTGCGCGTTGAGGCCGCTCGGGTTGGGGAGTACCCAGACCTCGGTGTCGCCGATGGATTCCGATTGGCGGCCGACGGTCGTCCGTGGGCGCCCGAACGCGGTCCGATAGGCGCCGAGCCCGAGCACCGCGAGGACGCGCGGGCGATATCGCGTGACGCGTTCGATCAGGGCTCGGCCGCCCGCGCGGAACTCCTCGGCGGTGAGTTCGTCGGCGCGGGCGGTGGTGCGCGGCACGACGTTGGTGATGCCGAGCCCGAACTCGAGCAACTCCTCCTGCTCGTCGGGACGCAACTGCCTGGGCGTGAATCCGGATCGGTGCAGCGCGGGCCAGAACCGATTGCCGGGCCGGGCGAAGTGATGGCCGGTGGCGCCCGACCACAAGCCGGGATTGATCCCGCAGAACAGCACACGCAGATCCGGAGCGATCACATCGATGAGCGTCGCCGAGGTCGCCGCGGCGAGCTGGTCCGCGGTGGGTCGAGCGGAAGGCATCCGAACAGTCTGCCGAGTCCCGCCGACCGATCCGGGTCCGGGTGGTGCCGGTCCGATGACTGAAGGTTGCTGTGCCTCGACATCTGTCCTGCCGCGATCGTGTCGCGGATCTCGTACGCGCGGTCTACCGGATCGCAGAAAATGGTGGTGCTGGCTCGATTTCGGCCGGACCGCCGGATCGTGCGCCGTCCGGGCGATCACGGTTCGGTGAACATCGGAGAATAGCTGATCGATAGCTGACGAGTCGTTCGCTAGCGTGGCGACATCGGTGACCGAGTCCTCGCTCACGATCCCGTGCCCGGAGCCCGGGGGCCGGGCGTTCCACCGCTTCCGACGTCCACGCTGCGCGTCCGTCTGCGCAGCCGCCCGACCTCGTTTCCTCGTCCGGCGCCGCGTGCGGGAGGTGGCGTCCCTCGTAGAAGGGTGGCCCGATGTCTCGGATTCGACTGCTCGCCGTATGCGCCGGTTTCGGCCTGGAGGCGTACGACTGGGGGTTGTATCCGCTGTTGCTCTGCTATTTCGGACCGTCGTTCTTCGGCGGTGACCCACAGCACGCGTTGTTCTCCGGCTTCGCGGTGTTCGCGGCCGGATTCCTCACCCGCCCGCTCGGTGGCCTGGTGCTGGGCCGCTACGCCGACACCCGCGGCCGGCGACCGGCGATGCGGTTGTGCCTGGCCGGCGCCGGGATCGCGGCGCTCGGGATGGCGCTGACCCCGTCGGGCACGACGGTCGGGGTGGCGGCCCCGATCCTGGTGTTGCTCTGGCGGACGCTGCTGGGATTCTCGTTCGGCGGGGAGACGCCGCTCGGCCACAGCTACATGTACGAGATGACCCCGCAGCAGCGTCGCGGCGCCGGCGCGGCCCTGCTGGCGACCGCCGCCTGCATCGGCGGAATCGTCGCGAACCTGCTGGTGCTCGGGCTGGTGCTGGCGCTGGGCCCGGACGGTATGGCGGCCGGCGGCTGGCGGATCCCGTTCCTGGTGGGGGCGCTCGCGTCGATGCTGTTCGCGGCGTTGCGGGGCGGGCTGGCCGAGTCGGGGGAGTTCGAACTGCGGCGGCACCAAGCCTATTCGTGGTGGTCCGCCCGGCGGTCGCTGGCCGTGCCGATGCTGTCCGTCGCCGGCGTGACCATCGGCGCGGCCGCGTCCTTCTACCTCTGGTCGGCGGTGCCGACGGCGTACGCGATCACCCTCCTGCATCTGGACGACACCCAGGTACTGCTCGCGACCAGTACGGCGTCGCTGGTGAACGTGGTCGCGCTGCCGCTGTTCGGCCGGCTCGGCGATCGGGTCGGCTGCGCACGGCTGCTGTCGTCCGCGGCGACAGTGATGACGGTCGCGATCGGGCCGTTGCTGTACTGCCTGGATCACGGCGGCGTGCCGGGCTACTGGATCGTGGTCCTGGCGAGTCATCTGATCATGGCCGGGATGGTCGCGACCATGCCCGCGGTGCTGGCCGGACTGGTACCCGCTCGCTACCGGGTGACGGCCGAGGCGCTGCCCTACACGGCCGTCGTCACCCTGTTCGGTGGCACGATGCCGATGCTGAAGCAGCTGACCGCGGACCATCCGGTCCTGCTCACCGCGTATGTGATGCTGCTGCTGTCGATCACGGTGGCCACGACCCGCTGGGCCGACCGCCGCGAGCCCGCCGACGCCCGTCCGGTGCTGGTACCGCCGCGAACGGTCCCGCAGCAGGGCTGACAGCGGGTCAGTCGAAGCGGAACCAGCGGGTGGCGAGGTATCCGGCCCCCGCGCCCCACACCAGCAGCACCACCAGTCCGTACCAGTCGACCGACGTGTGCAGCGCCTGGTCGAGCGCCTGGGCCAGCGCGCCGGAGGGGATCAGCCGCGCGATCACGGTGACCGCGGTCGGCATGTTGTCCGCGGTCACCACCAGGCTGCCGACCCCGAGCAGCACGAACCACAGAATGTTGGCCAGCGCCAGCACGATCTCGGCCTTCAGCGTGCCGCCGAGCAGCAGGCCCAGTGCCGTGAACGTGGCCGTGCCCAGCGCGATCACGACCGCCCCGAACAGCAGTCCGGTGATCGACGGCCGCCAGCCCAGCGCGACCCCGATCAGTCCCAGCACCACCGATTGCAGCACCACCACGATCAGCACCGCCGCGCATTTGCCGCCGACGATGCCCCAGCGCGGTAATGCCGTGGCGCCCAAGCGTTTCAGCGCGCCGTAACGGCGGTCGAAACCGACCGCGATGGCCTGCCCGGTGAATCCGGTCGACATGATCGCCAGCATCATCATCGCCGGCACGATCCGGTCCACCCGATGATGGGAGCCGAGACTGCCGCTCAACGGCAGCAGGGTGAGCCCGATCAGCAGCGTGATCGGGATGAACATGGTGAGCAGCAGCTGTTCCCCGTTGCGCAGCAACAGGATCAGCTCCATCCGCGTCTGCGCGGCCAGCATCGCCGTCCGCGTCGCCGGACGCGGGTCCGGGCGGAAGGTGCCGGGTGCGAAACGTGCTGCCGCGTCGGTCAACTCCGCAACTCCCGTCCGGTCAGTTCGAGGAAGACGTCCTCGAGGCGGCGCTGGTCGATGCGGATATCGCTGGGCAGCACGTCGATTCGCGCGCACCAGGCGGTCACGGTCGCAAGCACCTGCGGGGTGATGTCACCCTCCAGCAGGTAGGCGCCCGGCGAGGTCTCGCGCGGCGAGAACCCTTCGGGCAGTGCGGCTTCCAGCAGGTCGAGGGTGAGTTTCGGTGGCGCGGTGAAGCGCAGCTGGCCCTCGGCGCCGGTGGAGGTCACCTCGGCGGGAGTGCCGGCGGCCACCACCCGGCCGTGGTCGATGATGACCAGCCGGTCGGCCAGCTGCTCGGCCTCGTCCATCAGGTGGGTGGTGAGCAGCACGCTCACCCCGTCGCTGCGCAGCGCGTCGATCAGCTCCCACACCAGGTGCCGCGCCTGCGCGTCCATCCCGGCGGTCGGCTCGTCGAGGAACACCAGTTCCGGCCGCCCGACCAGCGCACAGGCCAGCGCCAGCCGCTGCTGCTGCCCGCCGGACAACCGGCGGTACGGGGTGCGGCGGGCGTCCCGCAGGCCCAGGGTGGCCAGCAGCCAGTCCGGATCCAGCGGATCGGCGGCGTACGCGGCGACCAGGTCGAGCATCTCCCCGGCCCGGGAGCCGGGATACGCGCCGCCGCCCTGCAGCATCACGCCGATGCGCGGCCGCAGCCGGTCGGAGTCGGAGATCGGATCCAGTCCGAGCACCCGGACGCTGCCCGCGTCGGGGGAGAGGAAGCCCTCGCACATCTCGACGGTGGTGGTCTTGCCCGCACCGTTGGGGCCCAGCAGCGCGAGCACCTCGGCCCGCTGCACCTCGAAGCTGATGCCGTCGACCGCGGTGGTGTCGCCGAAGCGTTTCACGACCGCGTCGATGCGCACGGCCGGGTGCGAAGCAACACTCACGAGCCCACACCGTATGTCGCGGGCTGCTGTGACGGAGCAGACACCCCCGGCGTCGCGCGCCACGGCAACCGGTTGCGCGTCCACACGATGAACGCCAGCGACACGATCACCACGGCGACCGCCGCCTCGATGATCTGGAAGACGCCGTAGTCGGCGCCGCGCGGCATCAGCATCACGCTCACCACCGCCGAGAAGGCGACCGCCGGGACCCGGAACGCCTTGGTGGTGGCCCACGCGGCCAGCGGCACGATCGCCCACAGCAGATACCAGGGCTGCACCACCGGGAACAGCAGCACGATCGCCGCGAGCGAGACGCCGAGCGCCCCCACCGCGGGCAGCCGCCCGGTCCAGGTGGCGATGAGCATCCGCAGCGTCACGAAGGCCGCGACCGCGCCCGCGATCGGCCGGGTGATGAACAGCAGCGCGGTGGTGTGGTCGCCGAGACCCAGCAGCACCCCGCCGAATCCGGTGATGATCCCGATCGCGGTCGGCAGCGACATCCAGCTGCGCACCGCGCCGGCGGTGTTCAGCGTGTAGATCCAGCCGAAGCCGAGGCCACTGGCGAGACTGACGAACAGCGTGGTGGCGACCGCGAGCCCGCCGAGGGTCGCCGCCGAGGCCAGGATCGGCCGCAGCCCCGGTCCCCAGCGCCGGGCCAGGGCCATGCCGACGAAGCCCAGCGCGATGATCCCGGTGAACTTCACCGTCGACGACAGGGTGATGACCACCACCCCGAAGATCAGCAACCCCCAGGCCCGCCGGTCGAAGGGTCCGGGCCGGTCCCGGATGCCGCGCAGGCAGAACTCGATGCCCGCGAGCATCAGCCCGAGCATCAGCGCGTCGTTGTGCACGCCCGCGACCAGGTGGAACAGCACCAGCGGATTGGCCGCGCCGAGCCACAGCGCGCTCACCGGCGCCACCCCGCAGCGCCGCGACAGCCGCGGCAGCGCCCACACGATCAGCGCGACCCCGCCGAGGGCCAGCAGCCGATGCGCCCACACCCCGAAAATGATGTTGTCGCCGGTGATCTGGGCGATGCCGCGGCCGATCCAGAGGATCAGCGGCCCGTAGGGCGCGGGTGTCTCGCGCCAGATGTTCGGCACGTTCATGGTCAGGATGTTGCCGACACCCAGCCCGCTGGCCGGGCCCACGACGTACGGGTCCATGCCGCGCCGGGCGATCTCGCTCTGCGCGAGGTACGAGTAGACGTCGGTGGAGTACAGCGGCGGCGCGACCGACAGCGGCAGGATCCACAGCAGCAGCGTGCGGTCCAGCTGCGAGCGGGTCAGCCGGTGCAGCGGCGCCGCGCCGAACCCGCCGACCGCGAACCGGCCGAGCAGCAGCCACGCCATCACCACCAGGACGGTGCCGATCATCGACAGCGCCAGTGAGGAGGTCTGCCAGCGCGCGAACACCCCGATCACCCGCACCCCGGACACCGGATTCTGCAACACCGGCTGCGCGGCCACCCCCAGCGCGCTGATCGCGATGAGTACCGTGCCGGTGGCGCCGAGCAGCCGGATCCGCCGGAATTGGGCGAGTTCGCGCGGGTCGAGCTCGGGTACGTCGGCCTCGACGTGGTGTAAGGAGGCGAGGGTGATGTGGTCGGTGGTCGCGACGTCGAGCCCGAGAGCCCGGCGCCCGCCATCGATGAGTCTGCGCCGCGCGCCCTCGAATGCCACGACAGCAGACTAATGGCCGCCGGTGCCGGTTCCGCGCATCGGGAGCGGGTCAGGTCACCCTTACTGGATTGCGGGAAGGAATTCCGCCACACTGGTGTTGTGAAAACCGTGGGTTTGCCGAATGAGCAGGTAGATTCCGGGCGCCCGGAGGGCGCCCGGTCCGCTGCCGTGCCCGCGAACGAGGGGCACACCCGGGCGGCGATCATCCGGGTGCTGCTGGAACAGGGCCCCATCACGGCGACGGCGATCGGCGAGCAGCTCGGCCTGGCGCCGGCCGGTGTGCGGCGTCATCTGGACGCGCTCATCGAGTCCGGGGAGGCTCGGGCCGCCCGATCCGCGGCCTGGCAGCAGAAGGGCCGCGGCCGTCCCGCCAAGCAGTACCAGCTCACCGCCGCGGGCCGCGGCCGGCTGGGCCACGCCTACGACGATCTGGCGGGCGCGGCCATGCGGCAGCTTCGCGAGGTCGGCGGCGATTCGGCGATCATGGAATTCGCCCGCAAACGGGTCGGCACCATCGTCGCCGGGATCGACAAGCTGGCCCGGCACACCCCCGAGGCCACCCGGGACAAGGCGGAGGAGATCGCCGGCGCGTTCAGCGACGCCGGTTTCGCCGCCTCCACCCGGACCGTCGGCGCGGGTGTGCAGATCTGCCAGCACCACTGCCCGGTCTCGCACGTCGCCGAGGAATTCCCGGAGTTGTGCACCGCCGAGCTGGAGGCGTTCCGCGAACTGCTCGGCACCCACGTGCAGCGCCTGGCGACCATCGCCAACGGCGACTGCGCCTGCACCACGCACGTCCCCCTGCTCCTGCCGCCTCCCGGCATGAGCGGTCAGGGGTCGGAGGCGGCAGCGAAGCATCACCACGCAGACCCCCCGCTCATGCCCGATAAGCACAGCAGGAGCAAGAAAGCCACCGCTCAGCCCGCGGTGGCATCTCCACTCGACTCCGGAAGGAGTGCCGAATGACGACCACGACCACGGCAGGCCAGGATCCGGGCGCACCCGTCGCGCCCCTCACCCAGGAAGAGACCCTCGCGTCCCTGGGCACCTACGGCTACGGCTGGGCGGACTCCGATGCCGCCGGCGCCGCGGCCAAGCGCGGCCTGTCCGAGGACGTCGTCCGCGACATCTCGGCCAAGAAGAACGAGCCGTCCTGGATGCTGGACATCCGTCTGAAGGCACTGCGCATCTTCGGTCGCAAGCCGATGCCGTCCTGGGGTTCCAACCTCGAGGGCATCGACTTCGACAACATCAAGTACTTCGTGCGCTCCACCGAGAAGCAGGCCGAGAGCTGGGAAGACCTCCCCGAGGACATCAAGAACACCTACGACCGGCTGGGCATCCCGGAGGCGGAGAAGCAGCGGCTGATCGCCGGTGTCGCGGCGCAGTACGAGTCGGAGGTCGTGTACCACCAGATCCGCGAGGATCTGGAGAAGCAGGGCGTGATCTTCCTCGACACCGACACCGGTCTCAAGGAGCATCCGGAGATCTTCCAGCAGTACTTCGGCTCGGTGATCCCCGCCGGCGACAACAAGTTCTCCGCGCTGAACACCGCGGTGTGGTCGGGCGGCTCGTTCATCTACGTGCCGCCGGGTGTGCAGGTCGACATCCCGCTGCAGGCCTACTTCCGGATCAACACCGAGAACATGGGCCAGTTCGAGCGGACCCTGATCATCGTCGACGAGGGCGCCTACGTGCACTACGTCGAGGGTTGCACCGCGCCGGTCTACAAGTCGGATTCGCTGCACTCCGCGGTGGTCGAGATCATCGTCAAGGACGGCGGCCGCTGCCGCTACACGACCATCCAGAACTGGTCGAACAACGTGTACAACCTGGTCACCAAGCGGGCCAAGGCGAGCGCGGGCGCGACCATGGAGTGGATCGACGGCAACATCGGATCCAAGGTCACCATGAAGTACCCCGCGGTCTGGATGACCGGCGAGCACGCCAAGGGCGAGGTGCTCTCGGTGGCGTTCGCCGGTGAGGGCCAGCACCAGGACACCGGTGCGAAGATGCTGCACCTGGCGCCGAACACCTCCTCGACCATCGTGTCGAAGTCGGTGGCGCGCGGCGGCGGCCGGGCCTCCTATCGTGGCCTGGTCCAGGTCAACAAGGGCGCCCACGGCTCCCGGTCGACCGTGAAATGCGATGCGCTGTTGGTGGATACGATCAGCCGCTCGGACACCTACCCGTACGTCGACATCCGCGAGGACGACGTCACGATGGGTCACGAGGCCACGGTCTCGAAGATCTCCGACGATCAGCTGTTCTATCTGATGAGCCGCGGCCTCACCGAGGACGAGGCGATGGCGATGGTGGTGCGCGGCTTCGTCGAGCCCATCGCCAAGGAACTGCCCATGGAGTACGCGCTCGAGCTGAACCGCCTGATCGAGCTGCAGATGGAAGGAGCGGTCGGCTAGTGAGCAAGCTTGCGAGCGTATCGGCGGGAGCCGACGAGATCGCGGCCGTGGCCGACCGGATCGCGGCGGCCGGGGAGGCCCGGATGCCGGCGATCAACAAGGGTGAGCTGTTCGCCTCGTTCGACGTGACCGCCTTCGAGGTGCCCGTCTCGCACGACGAGTCGTGGCGGTTCACCCCGCTGCGCCGGCTGCGCGGCCTGCACGACGGCAGCGCAGCCGCGGACGGCGCCGCGACCGTCGAGGTCACGGCCACCGACGGTGTGACCGTCGAGACGGTCGAGCGCGCCGACGGACGCCTCGGCGCGGCCGGTGCCCCGACCGATCGCGTTGCCGCCCAGGCCTATTCGAGCTTCGAACGGGCGACGATCGTCTCCGTCGGCACGGAGACCGAGGTCGCCGAGCCGGTCGCGATCACCGTCACCGGCCCCGGCGCGGACCGGGTCGCCTACGGCCACCTGCAGATCCGGCTCGCCAACTTCGCCGTCGCCACCGTGGTGATCGATCAGCGCGGCAGCGGAACCTACGCGGAGAACGTGGAATTCGTGCTCGGCGACAGCGCGAAGCTGACCGCGGTGGCGATCCAGGACTGGGCCGACGACGCCGTGCACGTCACCGCGCACCACGCCGTGCTGGGCCGCGACGCCGTGCTGCGGCACACCGACGTCACCCTCGGCGGCGACCTGGTGCGTCTCACCGCGACCGTGCGCTACGCCGGTCCCGGGGGCGACGCCGAACTGCTGGGGCTCTACTTCGCCGACGACGGCCAGCATTTCGAGCAGCGGCTGCTGATCGACCACGCGGTCCCGCACTGCAAGTCGAACGTGCTGTATAAGGGTGCGCTGCAAGGAGATCCGCATTCCGACCGGGCGGACGCGCACACCGTATGGGTGGGCGACGTCCTCATCCGCGCGGCCGCCGAGGGCACCGACACCTACGAGGCCAACCGCAACCTGGTGCTGACCGACGGCGCGCGCGCCGATTCGGTGCCGAACCTGGAGATCGAGACCGGCGAGATCGTCGGCGCCGGGCACGCCTCGGCCACCGGCCGTTTCGACGACGAGCAGCTGTTCTACCTGCGCGCCCGCGGCATTCCGGAGGATGTCGCGCGACGTCTGGTGGTGCGCGGCTTCTTCCACGAGATCATCCAGAAGATCGCGGTACCCGAGGTCCGGGAGCGGCTGGAGGCGGCCGTCGAGGCCGAGCTCGCCGCGGTCGGCGCCTGATCCCGAAACCACAGCCCTCAGAAGGACTTTCATGACAACCCTCGAAATCAAGGACCTGCACGCCGAGGTCGCCAACCCGGACCCGACCGCCGAGCCGATCCGGATCCTCAACGGTGTGAACCTCACCGTGAAATCCGGTGAGACGCACGCCATCATGGGCCCCAACGGTTCCGGCAAGTCGACGCTGTCCTACGCGATCGCGGGCCACCCGAAGTACATCGTCACCCAGGGCTCGATCACCCTGGACGGCGAGGACGTGCTGGCGATGTCGGTGGACGAGCGGGCCCGCGCCGGGCTGTTCCTCGCCATGCAGTACCCGGTCGAGGTGCCCGGCGTCTCCACGTCGAACTTCCTGCGCACCGCCGTCACCGCCGTGCGCGGCGAGGCCCCCAAGCTGCGGCACTGGGTCAAGGAGGTGAAGGAGTCGATGTCCGAACTGGAGATCGATCCGGCCTTCGCCGAGCGCAGCGTCAACGAGGGTTTCTCCGGCGGCGAGAAGAAGCGGCACGAGGTGCTGCAGCTCGGCCTGCTGAAGCCGAAGATCGCCATCCTCGACGAGACCGACTCCGGCCTGGACGTCGACGCGCTGCGCATCGTCTCCGAGGGCGTCAACCGCTACAAGGAGCGGGAGAACGGCGGCATCCTGCTCATCACGCACTACACCCGCATCCTGCGCTACATCCAGCCGGAGTTCGTGCACGTGTTCGTCGGCGGCCGCATCGTCGCCGAGGGCGGCGCCGAGCTGGCCGAGGAACTCGACGCCAACGGCTACGTGCGCTTCACCTCCTCCGTGGTAGGAGCCTGACATGACCGCAGTGTCGGAATCTCGGCACGTGCTCGACGTGGCCCGGATCCGGGCCGACTTCCCGATCCTGGGCCGGACGGTGCGTGACGGAAAACCGTTGGCGTACCTGGATTCCGGCGCCACCGCGCAGCGTCCGCTCCAGGTGCTCGACGCCGAGCGGTCGTTCCTGCTGGAGCACAACGCGGCCGTGCACCGCAGCGCGCATCAGCTGGCCGAGGAGGCCAACGAGGCGTACGAGGCGGCGCGCGCGACCATCGCGGGCTTCGTCGGCGTCGGCGCCGACGAGATCGTCTACACCAAGAACGCGACCGAATCGCTGAACCTGGTGGCGTACGCCTTCTCCGACGACCGCTTCCCGCACCGGGTCGGCCCCGGCGACGAGATCGTGATCACCGAACTGGAGCATCACGCGAACCTGGTGCCCTGGCAGGAGACCGCGCGCCGCACCGGCGCCACCCTGAAGTGGTACAAGGTCACCGACGACGGCCGCATCGACCTGGATTCACTGGATCTGTCGCCGCGCACGAAGGTGGTCGCGTTCAGCCATCAGTCCAACGTGACCGGCGCGGTCGCCGACGTGGCCGAATTGGTCCGGCGGGCAAAGGAAGTCGGCGCGCTCGTGGTGCTGGACGCCTGTCAGTCGGTGCCGCACCAGCCGGTGGATCTGCGCGCGCTGGGTGTCGATTTCGCCGCGTTCTCCGGGCACAAGATGCTCGGGCCGTCCGGCGTCGGCATCCTGTACGGCCGTCGTGAGCTGCTGGAGGACACTCCTCCGTTCATCACCGGCGGCTCCATGATCGAGACTGTCTACATGGATCACAGCACCTACGCCCCACCGCCGCAGCGGTTCGAGGCCGGGTCGCAGATGATCTCGCAGGTGGTCGGATTGGCCGCCGCGGTGCGGTATCTCACCGATCTCGGTATGGACAACGTTGCCGCGCACGAACATTCGCTGGTCGGCGCCGCGCTCGAGGGGCTGGGCGCGATCGACGGCGTGCGGATCATCGGCCCGACCGAGAACGTGGACCGGGGCGGCGCGGTGTCGTTCGTGGTCGACGGTGTGCACGCGCACGACGTGGGGCAGGTGCTCGACGATCAGGGCGTCGCGATCCGGGTCGGCCACCACTGCGCCTGGCCGCTGCACCGATACTTCGGTATCGCCGCGACCGCCCGCGCCTCCTTCGCCGTGTACAACACGCTGGGGGAAGTGGATCAGCTGGTCGCCGCGGTGCGGAAGACCCGAGAGTTCTTCGGGGTTGCATAGATATGCGCTTGGAGCAGATGTATCAGGAAGTGATCCTCGATCACTACAAGCACCCGCACGGCCGCGGCCTGCGGGAGCCGTACGAGGCCGAGGTGCATCACGTCAACCCGACCTGCGGTGACGAGGTGACCCTGCGGGTGCACATCGACGGCAACGGCGATGTCGCCGACGTCTCCTACGACGGGCAGGGGTGCTCGATCAGTCAGGCCGCGACTTCGGTCCTCACCGACCAGGTGGTGGGGTTGCCGGTGCAGCAGGCGCTGAAGTCGGTCGACGCGTTCAACGAGATGATCACGAGTCGCGGTGCGAGCGAGGGTGACGAGGAGCTGCTCGGCGACGGCATCGCGTTCGCCGGCGTCGCGAAGTACCCGGCGCGGGTGAAGTGCGCCCTGCTGGGGTGGATGGCGTTCAAGGACGCCGTGATCCGGGTAACCGACCAGGAAACGAAGGCTCCGATGAGCAGCGGGGAGACGCAGGCATGAGCGAGACGAACACTCCCGAGACGGATATGGCGGAGACTGCCGAGGAGGCCGGCGTGCCCGCCGCGCCGGTGCAGCTCTCGGCGGAGGAGTTGAAGCAGCTGGAGGATCTCGAGGAGGCGATGCGGGACGTCGTCGACCCCGAACTGGGTATCAACGTGGTCGATCTCGGGCTGGTCTACGATCTGCGCGTCGAGGGCAATACCGCGATGCTGGACATGACGCTCACGTCCGCGGCTTGCCCGTTGACGGATGTGATCGAGGATCAGTCCCGTAATGCTCTGGTTCGCAGCGGGCTGGTCGAGGATTTGAAGATCAATTGGGTCTGGATGCCGCCTTGGGGGCCGGACAAGATCACCGAGGACGGGCGGGAACAGTTGCGGGCTTTGGGGTTCACTGTGTAGGACTGTTCGCCTCGTCCCCGGCTTCGTTGGTTCGGGGCGGCGGTGGTGCGGGAATAACGGTGTTGGGCCTGCTTGTCGGTGACAGGCTGTATTTTTGGCCTCCGCTTCGCTCCGGCGGGTTCGCGGCCCCCCTGGTCTCGGTCCTTCCCTCCTCCGGTCAGTCGCTGCGCTCCCTCCCTCCCTCCGTCAGTCCAGGACCGAGACGGGCCGCGAACGGGGGGGTTGGGTTTTGGTTCACCGTCCCGCTTGACCTGTCGGCCGTGGGAATTCGGGGCTCCTCGTGATCGGTTGTGCGACGGTATTCTGAGCCGACTGACAGCGACGAGGGGAAGTCGGTGGGGACGGTCCGAATCGCCTTGTGCGTCTTGGGGGTTGGTGCGCCGGAGCACCGTTCGCTCGAATGAGCGAGGGGGGCGCGCTGGGCGCCGCGTGGGAACTGACGCGCACTCGGGTGGCCGCGGTCATCGAGCGCGTCGGCCGGGTCGCGTCGGAGGCCATCGAGGAAAGCTCCGCGCCACTCGCGCATGGTCTCCGCGAAACTGTGGCCGCCGAGGAACGCGGCGCGGCCATGGCCCGGATCACGAGCATCGCCCCCGAGAAGGCGTATCCGGAGCAGACATTCATCGTCAAAGGCGGTCAACTGCATCCTGTCAACACCGCCGACGGAAGCAAATGGGAAGCGATAGGGGCGGGAAACTCCGGATCGCGGTGGGCTGCTGATCCCGAGAATGTGGCAGTGGGCGTGAACAATTCCGGCGAATTGACGGAGCGGGCCGAGCGGATGGTCACCCTGAATTTCAAGGAAGGGACCACGCCGGGCACCGTGAACAAGCTGGGCGACTATCGCTGGCAGGTCGACCGTCAGCTGGACGGCGTGAATCGGCTGTCGTCCCAGGAGGTTCTGGACAACTGGCAGAACGTTCAGCGGGTCGGTACCGCGCAGCGGGTAGCCCGCGAAGAGTACGCGGAGGAGTTGTACGAGCGGAAACTCTACGAGGCGTTGGAGAAGGACGGCCGGGGCGAGTTGGACGGGTCCCCGGAGGAGTACGCTCAGCAGCAGGTCGCTGCCGAGATGGCCAAGATGCGCGCACTGCACGAACAGGATCTGGCCGGCGGTGGCGCGGACCGGATCGGCGTCCTCCCCGACGGCAGCTGGAGCATGGGCGACAAGTATGTAAACTCGTCGCTGGGAAGTCAGTGGAAGCAGGTCCGGGCCGATCTCCGTAGCTATGCCGAGCTGTTGAGCAGATCCGGTGAGGGCAACAAACTAATGAACGTGAGATGGAGAGTCGGCTGACCATGTCGCGCATCACCGAGGCCATCGTCCGGAACTGGGGGCAGCCGACTTTCCGGGCCGAAACGCCGACGGAGCGTTTCGAACAGTTCCGGGGTATCGCACCGCCCGCCCTGCTCGACATCTGGTTCGAATTCGGCTTCTCCGGGTTCGACAACGGCCGGTGGTGGATCTGCGACCCGGTGGCCTGGCAGCCGGCGGTCGACGTGTGGACGGCCGGCCTCGAACTGCCCACCGGCCCCGATTCGTGGATCGCGGTGACCCGCTCGGCCTTCGGGCGAATGAAGCTGTGGAGCAACAGCACCGGATTCAGCCTCACCGTGCTGCCCTATCTCGGCTGGCTGATGTACAAGCCCAGCCCCCGCCAGGTGCGGGACGAATCCACCACGGAGATGGCGATGTACGCCGGTTTCCTGGCACAGAACCGCGAGAACATGGATGTTCCGGACGAGGACGGCGCCGGGATCTTCGATCAGGTGCTGCCCCGGCTGGGCCCGGTCGCGGCCGATACCCTCTACGGTTTCGTCCCCGCCCCGGCCCTCGGCGGGTCGCTCGCCGCCGACCACGTCGAGGTCTTCGACGCCGAAGTGCACATGCGGTTGCTCAGCGACCTGACGCCGCGGCAGCTCATGGAGCGGGCGACGCAGTAGCCGGCTCACCGGCATCGAACCGTGGCGCTTCCGAAACCGTGTGTGACACAGTGAGTGCCGAAGTTCGGCGCCGCGGGCGAGGAGAGAGCCGATGTCCACGATCGACGGATTACCGGTCCATGCGCTGCTGGTGCATGTGATCGTCGTGCTGGTACCGCTGACGGCCGTGCTTGCCGGCCTGTGCGCGGTATGGCCGGCGGCGCGGCGGCGACTGGTATGGCTGGTGGGGGTGCTGGCCGTGGTGACGCTGGTGCTGACCCCGATCACCACCCAGGCGGGGGAGTGGCTGGAGCAGCGGGTCGGTCCGTCGCCGGAGGTGCGCACGCATGCCGATCTCGGTGACACCATGATCTATTTCACAGCGGCGCTGGCAATCGCCGCCCTGCTGCTGGTCCTGCTGCACGTGCGCGAAGGGCGGCGGCCGGTGGGCCGGCTCCTGGCCGGTGCCGTCATCGTGCTGACCCTCGTCGCGAGCGCGGCGGCGGTGGTGCAGGTGTACCGGGTGGGCGACTCGGGAGCGCGGGCGGTGTGGGGCGGGGTCGCGGCCGTGGCGCCCCCCTCCGGACACTGACTCCCGGCTCTACGCCGGAGATTGGTTGTGCGGAAGCAGAATTCGGTCCGAGTGGTTGCTCACAACCGGGAATCGAGAGCGGCGCGCCGGTCCGGCGGCGCGCTCGCGCCGAGTTCCGCGAGCGCGGCCGCGACGAATCGGGTAGCCGGCCGTGCGCGCATGAGCGTGCGGCCCGTCTCGATCCGCGCGGCCCGCTCGGCGGGATTGCCGAGGTAGTGCAGACAGGTCGAGACCACACTCCGATAGCCGGTGAAGGCCACCGCCGACGCGAACAGCTCCGCCTCCTCGGTGTCGACGCACGTCTCGGAGACGACGAATACCCCATTGATCAGCAGATACGACACCCGGACGGCCTCGAAGATCTTGGTGTCGTAGAAGTGTGTGTTCAGTACGATTTTCGCGCGTGCGTACAGGGCGTCGCGCGCGGCGCCGTACACCCCGAAACGCGCCTGCGCGTTCACGCCGAGCCGGCGTAGTTCGTCCACCGGATCGAGCCGATGCCGGTTGAGCGAGCCGACGACGAGGACGTCGATATCCGGTTCGGCAACGGCCGGAATCCGTTCCAGCTCCGGGACATGGCCGATCGGGACATGGCGGACGTCCGGCACCCCGAGCGCGCGCAGTGTCGCGATGTTGCGGAGGCTGTAGTCCCACACCACATGTCGGCGGAACGTCGCGAGCAGTTCCTCGGTGACCCATCGCGACCCCGGGTAGATCTGCTCCAGATTGACCAGGATGGCGTCGTCGGGTATCCGAATGTTCCACCACGAGAACGTATTACTGCCGAAGACGATGTGCCGCCGCCCCGGCAGCGCCGGATCGTCGGACAGCACGCTGTCGAAACCCAGTCGCAGCAGCGCGAAATGGATGCTCTCGGCGACCTCCCGGAACGCCTCGCGGTGCTGGTATTCCAGCGGTGGCGCGATGGTGACGGCGAACTTCGCCGGCGGGGCGACTGGCATACTCGGGCGAACTTCCGCTGCTACCGGGGCGGTGCGCCCCTCGGGGGGTGATGCGCCTTCGACCCTATCGTATCGGTGCCGGAACCTCAGCGGCGCAATACCTTCCGCGCCAGGTAGTTCCCCGCGAACTGCACGCCCTGCACCCCGGCGACGATGATCAGCGTGGCGACCAGGGTGACCTGCCAGTCGAACCGCTGGTATCCGTACACGAGCGCGAAATCGCCGAGACCGCCACCACCCACGGTGCCCGCCATCGCCGACATGTCGACGATCGCGATGATCACGAAGGTGTAGCCGAGTACCAAGGGGCCCAACGCCTCCGGGATCAGCAGCGTGGCGATGATGCGAAGCGGCCCGGCCCCCATCGACCGGGCCGCCTCGATCACGCCCGGGTCCACCGTCACCAGGTTCTGCTCGACGATCCGCGCGATGCCGAACGAGGCCGCCACGATCATCACGAAGGCGGCCGCGTCGGTGCCGATGGTGGTGCCGACCACCTTCAGCGTCACCGGGCCCAGTGCGGCCAGCAGGATGATGAACGGGATCGGCCGCACCACGTTCACGATCACGTTGAGCAGCAGGTGGATCGGCGCGTTCGCCAGCAGGCCGCCCCGGCGGGTGCTGTAGAGCGCGGTGCCCAGGGCCAGCCCGAGCACCCCGCCCACCACGAAGGTGAGCAGGACGAGATAGATGCTGGTACCGACGGCCTCCCACAGAACCGGCCGGAGTTGGTCCCAATTCGTCTGCACGGCAGCCTCTCTCACGCCTCGATCGTGACGGTGGCCGCGGTCAGCTCGGCGACCGCCCGGTCCACCGCGGCCTGCGGCCCGTCCAGGGCGAAGGTGATGCTGCCGAAGGTGCGGTCCTGCAACGCGCTCACCCCGCCGTACACCACCTCGAACCGCACCCCCGCGACGGCGGCGGCCGCGAGCGCGGCGCCGACACCGCGCCCGTCGGCGATGTCGACGGTCACCAGCCGGCCCGGGTGGGTCGTGCGCAGCCGCCGCAGTTCCGCCTCGGAGGGGCGGTTGCGCAGCACGGAGGCCACGAACGACTTCGTCGGCGCGGCCTGCGGATGCGCGAAAACGTCGAAGGTGCCGGCCAATTCGACGACGCGTCCCTCGGCGAGCACCGCGACCCGGTCGGCGACCGCGCGGATCACGTCCATCTCGTGGGTAATCACCACGATGGTGACCCCGAGTTCGGCGTTGACCTTGCGCAGCAACCGGAGTACCTCACCGGTGGTCTCCGGATCGAGGGCGGAGGTGGCCTCGTCGGCGAGCAGCAACGCCGGCGAGGTGGCCAGCGCGCGGGCGATGCCGACCCGTTGCTTCTGCCCGCCGGACAACTGATCCGGATAGCTGCGCGCCTTGTCGGACAGGCCGACGAACTCCAGCAACTCCGCCACGCGCGCTTTGCGTTTCGCCCGCGGCCAGCCCGCCACCCGCAGCGGATACTCGACGTTGCCGGCGGCGGTGCGGGAACGGAACAGGTTGAACTGCTGGAACACCATGCCGATGTCCAGCCGCAGCCGTCGCACCCGCGCCTCCGGGATCCCGGTGATCGGCTGCCCGCCGACGAGCACCTCGCCGGTGGTCGGCTTCTCCAGTCCGTTGATCAGCCGCACCAGCGTGCTCTTGCCCGCCCCGGAGTAGCCGATGATGCCGAAGATCTCACCGCGCTCGATGCGCAGATCGATATCGGCCAGCGCCGTCGTGGTGGTCCGTCCCACCGTGAAGGTCTTACCGACGGAACGGAATTCGACAGCGGGCGCGGCGGAGCGGCGGTCGGCGGCGTCGTCGGCCGCGCTCACTTGTGATCTCGGAGGCCCTGCTCGACCCGGGCCAGGATCTGCTCCAGGTCGGCCTGCGGGCGCTTGACCTCGATACCACTGCCCTTGGTGGCCTCGGCCCACGCCTTCTGCACCTCCGGGTCGTGGAAGACGTCCACCAGCTTCAGCAGTGTCGGATCGGCCTTGTCCGCCGCGCGGACCGCGAGCACGTTGATGTACGGCTCGGCGGCCGGATTGTTCGGATCGTCCGCGTACAGCGCCGAATGCGGGTCGATGCCGGCCCGTTCGAGGAAGGTGTTGTTGATGATCGAGCCGTCGACCGAGTTCAGCGACAGCGCCGTCTGGGTGGCGTCGACCGTGGTCACCCGCACCTTGCTGGCGGCCTTGTCGACGTCGGCGGCGGTCGGCTGGGAGGGTGTCCCGGTGAACTTCACCAGTCCCGCCGCGGCCAGCACGTTCAGCCCGCGGGCCAGATTGGTCGGGTCGTTCGGGACCGCGATCTCGCCGCCGGCGGGGATCTCGGCGAGGGCCTTGTGCTTCTTCGAATACAGCGCCAGCGGAACGATGTACGTGGACCCGATCGGGGTGATGGTGTCGTTGTTCGACACGTCGTACTGGCCCAGGAACTGAAGATGCTGGAACAGGTTGATGTCGATCTGTTTCTGCGCCAGCGCGAGATTCGGCGTCTTGTAGTCGGTGAAGTTGGTGGTCCGCAACGTGATTCCGTTGCGCTTCGCGACCTGTTCGAACGTGTCCCAGGCCGAGTTCCGGTCGGTGGTCCCGATCCGGATCACGGTGTCCGAGGACGACGAGCCGCCACTGCCGCCGCATGCCGTGAGGCCGAGGACGGCGGCCAGGGCGAGGACCGAAATCGCCGGTACCCGTCGAAATTTCACTCGTGCTCCCGCGTGATCGTCGAAACGTGAACTCGACCATCACACGGGAGCGCACGGGCCCCGGCAAGGCTTGCGATTGCGCTGAACGAAACCCTGGCCGCGCGGCCTACGAGTTGGTCTTGATCACCACGGTGCTGCAGATCTTGTCGGCGAAGGTCTGCCGCTTCTCGTCCCACAATGGCCACAGATAGCCGATGTAGCAAGCGATTCCGTCGACGAAGTGCGCGAGCTGGCGGACGAGGGACATACCGAAGCCGAGGTACCGACCGTCGGCCTCGCGCACGAGGCTGATGCCGACGACCCGCTTACCCCAGGTCTGTCCCGTCTTGCCCTCCAGGTAGATCAGGTACAGGGTGACGCCGAACGCCGTCAGCCAGCCCAGCAGCGCGAAGATGATGCCGATCACGGACAGGCCGCCACCGCTGCACTGATACACCCCGTCCTCGTCGGTGCTGCAGCTCATCGAACTGCTGCCGATGGCGAAGGCGATCGCGTAGAGGACGGCTGCGGGGACGAAGGCCGCGAGGCCGTCGATCAGCCGGCCGCCCACGCGCAGGAACCAGCTGGCATACGGCAGCGCGGGCGCCCCGTACGGTGTGTAGCCGCCGCTCGGCGGATAGCCGTAGGCGGGCGCGGGCGGCGGGTAACCCGGCTGCGAAGCGGCCCCATAGCCCGGCTGCGAAGCGGCCCCGTAACCGGGCTGGCTCCCGTAGCCCGGCTGCTCCCCGTAACCCGGCTGGCCGCCGTAGCCCGGCTGGCCGCTGTAACCCGGTTGGGCGCCGTACCCGGGCTGACCGCCGTAGGGTTGCTGACCGGTGTACGGCGGCTGCCCGTACGGTTGCTGCCCCGGGTAGGACGGCTGGCCGTACGGCTGTTGCCCGGTGTACGGCTGGCCGCTGTACGGCGGCTGCAGCGGCTGCGACCCGCTGTCCTGGCCGTACGGTTGCCCGCTCGGAGATCCGGGCTGGCTCCAGCCACCGGAATCGCCGTAACCGGGCTGCGGATGCCCGTATCCCGGGGTGGGCTGCTGACCCTGCTGCGGCGCTGCGTTCGGATCGCTCGGCTCGGATGGGTTGCTCATCTGTATTTCCTCCGAAGTTCGTGGGACACCGGCGGCGACCGTGCCGCCGGAGTCCGACGTGTGACGCAACTGTGCGGCAGATGTGAACTCGCTGCCAAGTATCACCGACTCGCCGCCGCAGGGGCGGTCGAAGCTCACGGATTGCCGCATTGCCGTGAATCGGCGCGCGATGGGTATTCGATTTCCGGGTATTCGATCGAGCCGCGATGATGGTCCGGTGGACGACATCACCTACGAGGACACCCGGTTCGGGCTGCACGCGGTATCGGAGTTGCTCGTCGCCGGGCCGCAGTACCGCCGGTTCGGCACCATCCGGATGCGGATCGTGCTCGGCGGCTTCGCCGGCACGAAATGGCCGGTCTCCGTGCTCGGTTCGGAGCTGGTCTGGGCGGAGGGCCGAGTGCCGCTGACCGGCAGTTTCGCCGAGGTCGCCCGGCAGGCCGGTTTCGATGCGGTGGCCCCGCCGCCGGGGCTCTACACAGACGGCACCGGTCTCGACCCGGCGGAGGCGTTCGCCCTGGACGCCGACGCGCTGGCGTCGATCCACGACTGGTTCGCCGTCGGCGACACCGCGCTGCGCCGCTTCGCCGAACAGCCACCCACCCTGTGGCCGGAGCACTTCGACCTGTCCGTGGCGGTGGAACAGGTGAATTACGGTGTGTCGCCGGGTGATTGGAGCAATCCGGGCCCGTACGCCTACGTCGGCCCGTGGACCCCGCGCGCGGGCGAGTTCTGGAATGCCTCGTTCGGCGCGATACGGCCGCGCTCGGCGGTCCCGACGGTCGAGAGCCTGCTCGAATTCTTCCGTGAGGGCCGGGACCGCGCCGCCGCGGGATAACCGCGCCGATGCCGGAGGGCGCGAAAACCTCACGCGCCCTTGCGAGTCTGCCGCCCGGTGGATTTGGCCGGGGCCTTCGCGGTCGTTTTCTTGGCGGCGGTCTTCTTGGCGGTGGATTTCGCGGCGGTGGATTTACCCGACGTGGATTTCGCCGCCGCCGCAGATTTGGTGGCTTTTTTCTTCGGCTGCTCGGCGGCGGGCGCGGTCTCGCCGCGGCGGCCGGTGGCCTCCAGGCTGCGCTGCAACGCGGCGACCAGATCGACGACCTCGGCGTCCATCTCCGGAGCCGGCGCCTCCTCGTACCGGGTCACCGTGCCGGAACCGGATTCGATTGCCTCATCGAGCATCTTCTTCAACTCGATCTGGTATTCGTCCTTGTACAGGCTCGGATCGAAGTCGTCGGACATGCTGTCGACCAGTGTCTCGGCCATCGCGATCTCCTGCGACCGCGGCGCGGCCACCCCGTCGAGCGATTCGAAATCGGCCGCGCGCACCTCGTCCGGCCACAGCAGCGTCTGGAGCACCAGGACGCCGTCGCGCACCCGCAGCGCGGCGAGCCGGGTCTTCTGCCGCAGCGTGAAATTGACCAGTGCGACCCGATCCACCTGATCGAGCGTCGTCGCGAGCAGCACATACGCCTTCGGCATGGTGGAATCCGGCTCCAGGTAATAACTCTTGTCGAACAGGATCGGATCGATCTGATCGGAGGGCACGAACTGCAACACCGGAATCTCGTGCTTCTCGGCGACCGGCAGCTTCGCGAAATCCTCGTCGGTGAGCACCACCTTGTCGCCCTCGGGCGACTCGTACGCCTTGTCGATGTCGGCGTACTGCACGGATTGGCCGCAGACGGTGCACACCCGGTCGTATTTGATCCGCCCGCCGTCCTTGGCGTGCACCTGATGGAACCGGATGTCGTGATCCTCGGTGGCGGTGTACACCTTCACCGGGACGTTCACCAGCCCGAATGCGATGGAGCCCTTCCAGATGGATCTCACACGCTCGATCGTACTTTCGACCGCCTGCTCCCGTAGGGCACGTCGACCCGATTGTAACCTTACCGACGATGGTGATCGACGAACAACTCGCCGCAGAACTACCCGCCGATCCGGCCGCCGCCGTAGCGCTGCAACAACGCCTGCGCGCGCTGGTAGAGCCGCACGACCCCGCCCCGCCACACTTCGGCACGATCGCCGGCCTCGACTCCGCCTACGACGACGCGGGCAACGTCGTAGCCGCCGTGGTGGTCCTGAACGCCACGACCCTGGATCAGGTCGACACGGCGACCGCCCGGGGCCACACCACCTTCCCGTACGTACCGGGCCTACTGGCCTTCCGCGAACTCCCCACCACAATCGCCGCCCTACGCCAACTGACCACCACCCCCGACCTGCTGATCTGCGACGGCCAAGGCCTCGCCCACCCGCGCCGCTTCGGCCTGGCCTGCCACCTCGGCCTGCTGACCGGCGTGCCGACCGCCGGCGTCGCGAAAACCCGCTGGGGCGACGGCGCCGACCCCGCCCCCGAACGCGGCGCGACCGCCGACATCACGATCGACGGCGAACTCGTAGGCCGAGCCCTCCGCACCCGCACCGCCGTCAAACCGGTCTACGTCTCCGCAGGCCACCGAATCTCCCTCGAAACAGCCTGCGCCGCAACCCTGAACCTCACCCCCCATTATCGCCAACCCGAAACCACCCGCCGAGCAGACCACCTCTGCCGAATGTTGTTGCGCGGCTGAACTTCCGCCCAGCACCCGCTGGCGAACCCGCCGAAGCGAAGCGAAGACCGAAAATGCGCCGGTCACCAATTCGCAGGCCCAACACGCCTGTTCGCGGCCCGTCTCGATCCTGGACTGACGGAGGGAGGGAGCGCAGCGACTGACCGGAGGAGGGAAGGATCGAGACTAGGGGGGCCGCGAACCCGCCGGAGCGAAGCGGAGGCCAAAAACACAGCCTGTCACCGACAAGCAGGCCCGACAAGCAAGTTCGCGCCCCGCCCCGATCCTGAACTGAGCGAGAAAGCACGGCTACCGACCGAGGAAGGAACAACCGAGACGAGGGCCCCGCAACCCCGCCGCAGCGAAGCGGAAGCCAAGATCACAGCGCAGCGGCGAGGGCGGCAACCTGGGCGGTCCGGAAGCCCTTCGCCACACCGGTTTTCGCAAATACCTCATCGAAACCATGAAAGGCCCCGTCAACAACGAGGGTCTCACACGCGATCCCGCTGTCCGCCAGCCGCTTAGCGTAGGCAAGATCCTCATCATGAAACAAATCCAGGCTACCCACGCCGATCCAAGCCGGCGGCAGCCCCGACAGGTCCTCATACCGCGCCGGCGCGGCGAGGCCGCTGATCGACGGTGAGCCCGGCGCCAACCCGGTATAGGACTGCCAGCCGAAGGCGTTGGCCTTGTTGTTCCACAGCCGGAAGTGCGATTCGTCGAGATCGGTGCGCAGCACGGTGCGATCGTCGATCATCGGGTAGGCCAGCAGCTGGAACACCGGTCGCACCTCGCCGCGCTCGTGCGCGAGCAGCGCCAGCGCGGCGGCCAGTCCACCACCGGCGCTGGCCCCGCCGATCGCGATCCGCTCGGCATCGATATCGGGCTGCCGGGCCATCCAAGCCAGCGCGTCGTGGCAGTCGTGCAACGGGACCGGGAACGGATGTTCGGGCGCCAGCCGATAGTCGGCGGAAACCACCACGATGCCGAGTTCGCGGGCGAAGTGCCGGCACAACCAATCGTCCTGTGCCGCACTACCGATCACGTACCCACCGCCGTGGATCCACAGCAGGCCGGGGGAGCGGGCCGGCGCGGTGGGCGGCCGGTACACCCGCACGGTGATGTCGCCCGCCGGTTCCACCCGCACATCGCGCGGGACGCGGCGCGACGCCAGTCCGCTGAGCGCCCGCACCACAGGAAGTGAGCGCTTGTTCACCGGGCTGCGCGGCAGCCAGCGCGCGGCTCCGCGCAGGTCGGGATGGAATGCGTCGCCTTGCACCATGAACTTCCTTCGCTGGACAGCGGGTGGATTGTCCCATATTCGCCTGTACGATGGAGGATCTTGTCCAGTCCGAGGAGAACCGATTTCATGCGTATTGCGAATCTGGCCGGCCGGGGTGTGTTCGTGCTCGGTGGGGAGGACGGCGATCACCAGGCCGCGGAGATCGCGGCGGTGTCCGGCGGCCGTTTCGGCCCGGACCTCGGCCAGATCTACCAGAACTGGGGCCGGTTCCGGGAATGGGCGGCGACGTTGGCCCCGGATGCGCTGCACACGCATGCCTTTCCGCTGAACCGGGCGCTCCTGGGCGCTCCCTCACCGGCGCCACGTCAGGTGTTCGCGGTCGGGCTGAACTATCGGGACCATGTGGCGGAGACCGGTTTCGCCGTGCCCGAGCAGTTGCCGCCGGTGTTCACCAAGTACGTGTCCGCCTTCAGCGGACCCGACAGCACCGTCGTCCTGCCCGTGGGCGGTCATGTGGACTGGGAGGTCGAGCTCGTCGTCATCGTCGGTCGTGAGCTGCACCGGGCCGATCCCGAGCAGGTCTGGCCGGCCCTCGCGGGCGTCACCGCGGGCCAGGACCTCTCCGAGCGGATCTCGCAGTTCCGTGGTCCCGCAGCGCAATTCGGCCTGGGCAAGTCCTTCCCCGGCTTCGCCCCGCAGGGGCCGTGGCTGGTCACCCCGGACGAACTGGCCGACCGCGACGATCTCGAGCTCGGCTGCGCGATCGACGGCCAGGAGGTGCAGAAGGCCCGCACCGGTGATCTGCTGTTCCCGGTGCCGGAACTGCTCTCGCGGTTGTCGCACACCGTGGTTCTGCTGCCCGGCGACGTGATCTTCACCGGCACCCCGGCCGGCGTCGGCATGAGCCGTGAGCCGCAGCGTTTCCTGCAGCCCGGCGAGACCCTCGACAGCTGGATCGAGGGCGTCGGCACCCTTCGCCAAACCTTCGTCGCCGGACGATAGCCACCGCCCCCACGGCGTTCCGGTCCCCGCGCGCACGGCCCGTTTCCGGGCGGACCGTGACGTTTCCGTGTCAGTATTCACAGCAACTGCACGGCTGGCTCCGACTCGAAATGCGCCGGTGCTGAGGTGAACTGGAGGGCGTGCTGAACAGCGTGGGGCAGGAGCCGGGGGACGAACCGGAACTCGACGACATGACGGTCGCCATCACCCGCCGCGAGCTGTTGCGGATGGTGGGGATCACCGGTGAGTCGGTGAGCCGCCGCGGCGGGCGGTCACTGAACGCGGACGCGGTGGCGGCGTACACGGACGCCGCGATGGGCCGCAGCGCGTTCGTGGTCGCCGACGGGGTGGGCAATCATCTGCTGGCCGTGCGGGCGGCCCGGACCGTGGCCGCGGTCGCGGCGCAGACCGGGGCGCGGCGCGGCGCGCGGGCCGGCATCCTGGCCGCGCAACAGGAACTGCGCCGCCAGTATCCGCAGGACGAGGCCGACGCGGTGCTGGTCGTGGCGGTCCTGCCGGCGGCCGGCCGGGCCGACGGCCGCATCGATATCGCGTGGGTGGGCGACTGCCGCGCCTACCGCTGGAACGGGCGGGTGCTGCACCAGATCACCACCGACCACACCGTCGGCGAATATCTGCGCACCTACGGACACCATCCCGCGGCCCGGATGGACCACCTGGTGACCACCTCGGCCCGGACCGTCCGGCCCGGCGCCGTCGGCCACGCGGCCACCGGCTCGAGCACCGGCCGGCTGCTGCTGTGTACCGACGGCGTGCACAAGCCGATCGACATGGCGACGGTGAAATCCGTCCTGAGCGACTCGACCGGCCCGGCGGCCGCGGCGGAAGCGTTGGTGGACAGCGCGTTACGCGCCGGCGGAACCGACAACACCACCGCGCTCGTGGTCGACCGCGGTTAGCTCGAAGGCCGCGCCGACGAGTTCGACCGACCGCACCCGGTCCGCGAGAGCCGAGGCGTGGTGGGCGAGAATGAGCTCGTCGGCGCCGATGCCGGCCGCGAACTTCGTGAGGAAGTCGCGGACCTCGCCGGGGGTGCCGGCGGCGGTGTACTTCATCATCGCGGCGAGCTGGCTGCCGTTCGGCGACGCCAGGAACGCGTCGATCTCGTCGTCGGTGAACCGCACGTCGGCAGCGCCGCGGGAGATCATGCTCCGGGCCCGCGCCCGATAGGCGACGGCCCGCTGCTGCCGCGCGTCCTCGGCGTCGGCCGCGGCGAACACGTTCGCCGCGGCCATCACGTACGGCTCGGCCAGCTGATCCGACGGCTGGAACCGCTCGCGGTAGATCTCCACCGCCTGGTGCAGCGCGTCCGGCGCGAAGTGCGAGGCGAAGGCGTACGGCAGGCCCAGCTGGGCGGCGAGCTGCGCGCCGAACAGCGATGAGCCGAGGATGTACAGCGGCACCGCCTCCGGCGCCTGCGGTACCGCGCGCACACCCGGTATCCGGGACCGTCCGGTCAGATAGCCCTGCAATTCCAGCACGTCGCGGGGGAACGAGTCCGCCGACGCGTGGTCGCGGCGCAGCGCGAGCATGGTCTTCTGGTCGCTTCCGGGGGCCCGGCCGAGTCCGAGGTCGATCCGGCCGGGGAACAGCGTCTCCAGCGTGCCGAACTGTTCGGCGATCACCAGCGGCGAATGGTTCGGCAGCATGATGCCGCCCGCGCCGAGCCGGATCGTGTCGGTGTTGGCCGCCACGTAACCGATCAGCACGCTGGTCGCGCTGGAGGCGATGGTGTTCATGTTGTGGTGCTCGGCGTACCAGACGCGGCGATAACCGCCGCGCTCGGCGGCGCGGGCGATCGCGACGCTGTTGTCGAAGCTGTCGCGCGCGGTCTCCCCGGGCGCGATCGACGCGAGATCGAGGATGGACAGGGCGATGGGCATACGGAACGGCCTTCCGGCAGGAGAGACGTGCACCCGCTATGATACGGACTGTCAGTCCGCTTGTGTCGACCGGAGGGCCCGATGCGTGCCGACGCCGAACGCAACCGCACCGCGATCCTCGCGGTGGCCGGTCGCCTGATCTGCGAGGAACAGCGGGTCGACGTCTCGATGGACGAGATCGCCGCGGCCGCCGCCGTCGGCAAGGGCACCCTGTTCCGCCGGTTCACCGACCGCGAGGGCCTCATCCGGGCGGTGTTCGACGACCGGACCTGCCGCGCCTGGGACCGGGCCCGCGACATCGCCGCCGATACCGCCGTCCCGGCGGGTGACCGGATCGTCGCCTACGTCGCCGCCGTCTTCGACCTCTGCTCCGGGTTGCAGCCGCTGCTGCGCGCCCTGCCCGAGGGCTGCCACGCCCGCACCTGGGGTCCGTGGCAGGCGCTGCTCGCCGAGCTGATCGCCGAGGCGGCACCGGAGGCCGACGCGGAATTCCTGGCCCTGGCCGTGTTCGCGTGCCTGCGCCCGGAGATCACCGCGGCGATCTCCGGCCCCCGCCACCGCGCGGGCGTGCTCGCCCTGACCGCCCGGCTGCTCGGGCCGGACCGGAGCTGATCCGGCCGAAAATCACTGGACCCGAGCCGATCTCGCGTCGATCATCGAAGGATGACCACGAATCCCCAGGACCGTCTCCGGCTGGTCGGGCGCGACGAGCCCGCGGCGGCGTCGGCCGGGCCGCTGTCGTGGGTGATGCACGTCGACGACAGCGACTCGCCGCGCGACGTCATCGACGCGCTCGGCCTCGCGCCGTACCTCAGCGGCGAGCAGCCGCACGCCCGCTCCGCCGACCTCTCGCACGTCAAACCGGACGCGCCGCTGTGCCCCGAGGGCGCGCGCGTGCTGCGCACCAGCGAGGACGGCGGCACCCGCACCCTGCTGGCCAGCGGCGACGGCTGGACGCTGCGCAGCCTGCGCCGGTCCGGTGGCGACGCGATGCTGCACGTCTGTGCCGTCAGCGAGGAGCTGGCGCGTGAGGTGATCGCCGCGTGCTCCGAGAATGCCACGGCCGCACCGGAAGTCGACGACAGTCAGGTGTCCATGGGCTTCTGGCACGCCGGGTCGCGCGGCCCGAACCGGCGGGAGCGCACCATCACCGCCGCGGGCTGGGCCGAGATCGCGGGCAACTACGCCACCGGCGTGGCCGCGGCCATGCGTCAGCTGATGTCGCTGCGGCCCGGCGACGTCAGCGCGCGGCTGCTCCTGCTGCACGGCCCGCCGGGCACCGGCAAGACCTCCGCCCTGCGCGCCCTGGCCCGGGAGTGGTCGGACTGGTGCCAGGTCGACTGCGTGCTCGATCCCGAGGCGCTGTTCGCCGACACCGGTTACCTCATGGAGGTCGCCATCGGCGTCGACACCTACGACGAGGAGAAGCGGCGCTGGCGGCTGCTGGTCCTGGAGGACTGCGACGAGCTGATCCGCGGCTCGGCGAAGGAGTCCACCGGCCAGGGCCTGTCGCGGCTGCTGAACCTCACCGACGGCATGCTGGGCCAGGGCCGCGACGTACTGGTGGCGATCACCACCAACGAGAACCTGTCCCGGCTGCACCCCGCGGTGATCCGCCCCGGCCGCTGCCTCGCGCAGCTCGAGGTGGGCCGGCTCTCGCACCCGGAGGCGGTGGCCTGGCTGGACCGGGAACTCGGCGATCGGCCGCGGCCCGCCGTCGGGCCGGACGGCATGACGCTCGCGGAGCTCATCGAGGCCCGGGACGACCACGCCCGCATCCAGGCGCTGCCGCCGGCCCCGGTGGTCGGCGGATACCTGTAGCGCCCGGTGCCCGCGCCCGCACGCACGAGGTAATGTCGGCGTGCGGGTTGCGGGACGGGAAGGTGAACACCGGTGACGGTTTCGGACGAACGCGGCTCGGCGACCGCGATCAGCATGCGCACGACCGGCACGCACGACGTGCCCGGAGATTCCGCGGCGGACGTCTGGGAGGTGATGTCCACCGCCCGCTCGATCCGCCGCTTCACCGACGAGCCGGTCGACGACGCCACCCTGACCCGCTGCCTGCGGGCGGCCACGTGGGCGCCGTCCGGGGCCAACGCCCAGGCCCGGCGGTTCGTGGTGCTGCGCTCGCCGGAGCTGCGGGCCGTCGTCGCGCGCGCCGCGGCCGAGGCATTGCAGATCATCGAGCCGGTCTACGGGATGACCCGGCCGGATCCGGCCGACCCCGGCCGCCGGGCCCGCAACGATCGCGCGGTCTACGAATTGCACGACCGGGCAGGCGAATTCACCTCGGTGCTGTTCACCCAGGAACGGTTCAGCACGGCGTCGGAGCTGTTGCTCGGCGGCTCGATCTTCCCGGCCGTGCAGAACTTCCTGCTGGCCGCGCGGGCCTGCGGGCTGGGCGCCTGCCTGACCAGCTGGGCCTCCTACGGGGGCGAGGCATTGCTGCGCACCGCCGTCGGGGTGCCGGACAACTGGATCGTCGCCGGGCACGTCGTGGTCGGCTGGCCACGCGGCGGCTTCGGCCCGGTCCGCCGCCGCCCGCTGGCGGAGTCCGTCTTCCTCGACCGCTGGGACGAACCGGCGGGCCCGCTGCTCGACTCGGCGGCCACCGAGGACGGCGGGACCGACCTGTAGGGCTCCGTCCGCCGGGGTTGCCGGCACGTAGACTCCGGCTGTGACCGATCTCGCGGATTTCGCCCGGCTGGCCGACCGGAGCAACGGCCTCTGTGTGGTCTCGACCCTGCGCGCCGACAACACGATTCAGTCGACGCTGGTCAATGTCGGTGTGCTGCGGCATCCCGGTACCGGCGCGGACGTCGTCGGGCTGGTGGTGTTCGGAACCAGCCGCAAACTGGCGAATCTGCGTGCCCGGCCGCGTGCGACGATCGTCGCCCACGCCGGTTGGCAGTGGGCGACGGTCGAGGGCCCGGTCTGGATCGCCGGTCCGGACGATCCGGCGCCCGGCGTCGACGCGGAGGGGCTGCGGTTGTTGCTGCGCGAGGTGTTCACCGCCGCCGGTGGCACGCACGACGATTGGGACGAGTACGACCGGGTGATGCTCGCGGAGCGTCGCACTGTGCTGCTCGTCACTCCTGAGCGCGTGTACAGCAACGGCTGAGCGCGGCGCAGGCCCGGCGGCGCACCCTCGGACCGGAACCGTATCCGATCGGAACAGGCGGCGAAGCCGCCCGCCCCGGCGGATTCCGCTCGACTACTTGCAGTGTCTCAGGTCACTGGAAATACTTGGGCGGCATGATTTTCGGAGGGAGTGACATGGTCGGGTCCAGGGCGAGATGGACTGCAGCCGAGATACCGGATCAGCGCGGCCGATCGGTGGTGGTGACGGGCGCCAATTCCGGGCTCGGATTCGAGACCGCGCGGATGCTCGCGGAGCGCGGCGCGCACGTGGTGCTGGCCTGCCGGAATCCGGAGCGGGCCACCGCGGCGGCCGAGGCGATCCGGCTCACCGCGCCGGACGCCGAATTGAGTTCGGTCCGGCTGGATCTGGCCGACGCCGGCTCGATCCGCGCCGCGGCGGAGGAACTGCGGGAGCGGCTGGCCCGGATCGACCTCCTGATCAACAACGCCGGGGCCGCGTTCGGTGAACTGTCGCTCGTCGAGGGCGTCGATCGCACGTTCGCCACCAATCAGCTGGGGCCGTTCGCGTTCACCGGACTGCTGCTGGACCGGGTGCTGGCCGCACCGGCCGGCCGAATCGTCATGGTCAGCAGCAACGTCTCGGGCATGGACGAACTGGATCTCGACGATCTGGACTACGCCCGGCGCGGTTACGGGCGCTGGAAGGCGTACGCGCAATCCAAGCTGGCCAATCTGGTGTTCGCTCTGGAACTTCAGCGCCGGTTGACCGCCGCGGACGCCAAAACCCTTGTGACCGCGGCACATCCCGGCGGCGCGAACACCGACTTCGGCGTCAACACCGGCGGCTTCGTCGGCTTCATGGGCTCGAAGACGATGCGCCGCTTCACCGCACCGCTGGCCATATCCGCCGAGCGGGGCGCGCTGAACACACTGCGGGCGGCCGTGGATCCCGAGGTCCGCGGCGGCGAGTTCTTCTGTCCGGACCGCCTCCGGAACATGCGCGGCTATCCGGCCGCCCGCGATCCGGGCCCGGTGGCGTCGGATCCGGCCACCGGCGCGCGGCTGTGGGAGATCTGCACCCGGCTCAGCGGCGTCGAATACGCGTTCCCGGCCTGAGATATCGAGCGGTCGCCGGTCGCAACCGCGACACGGCGGTCGCTCGTCTCAGTTGGCTAACTTTCAGCGACAGCGGGGCCCCTCCGGTCACATGATCGATGGGGCGGCCGTACTCGGAACGGCCCCCGAGAGGAGGACCGTGAAGACGCTGGACCGTCGTATCCGCCGGACGGTGTTCGCGGTGGCAGCCCTGCTCGCGCTGGCCCCCGCCCTGTCCGTGCTCCCCGCCGCCGGTGCGCAGCCCCCGCCGCCGCCGGGCCCGCCCTGGTTCCCTCCGCCCCCCGGCGACGACCGGTTCGACGGTCCGCCGCCACCGGATGCCGACCGGTGGCGGGACGGCCCGGACGATCCCGGCTGGGGTGAGGGCCCGCCGGACGATCCGTGGTGGCGCGACGGCCCGCCGGAGAACCGTGGCTGGCACGAGGGCCCGCCACCTCCCGGCTTCGTACCACCACCACCCCACCCGCTCCGGGCCCCGGCGATGCCCCCGCCGTAATCCCGGACCCGGATGTCCGGGCTGCCCGCCTCCTCCTCCCTGATCCCGGCGGGACCGGATTCCGGGGACAGCCGTGCTCAGGCCGACGGGCCTGGGCACGGCTTCTCCGTGTTCGGGGCCGGTGAAAGCGAAAGGTCCCGCCCCGGAACGCCGGGGCGGGACCCTCTCGATGGCGTCCCCTCCGATCGCCACCGAGCCGCTGTCGATGACTCCCCTCCGTGGTGCCCATCGACGTCTCGACCGTAGGCGGCGATCCGGTCGCGGCGACAGCCACGATCCGTTGTTCACAGGAAAGACACTGGTCACGGCATCGATCCGGTGATCCGGACCGGAACATCCCGGACATCGGCGGCCGGACCGGATCCCGGACCCGCCGGACCGGCCCGATCGGCGGGCGAAACATGCCCGTTCCGGAGCGGACCCCGATTTTCCGGACCGGAAAGGGTCCGACGTGCGGATCCGCCGCGCGGCCGGTCCGGGCCGGCCGGCCCGGTCTCCTACGGTGAGCCGGTACAGCTGCCAGGGAGGAAGACGGAATGCTGGTCGGGGACCGGAGCCGGTTCGGAATCGAATACGAGCTGGATGCGGTCGACCCGGAGCGACCGGATCGGCTGCCCGGCCACCTCCGGTGGTGGTGCGGGGGCGATCCGGTGGGCCGCTACGATCCGGCGATCTCGATCGTGGCAGCCGCCGTCGCGACCGATCGGATCGCGGCGCGCGCCGGCCGCCGCCGCCATCCCGACCTGATGGCCGTGCCCGCCGCCGACGTGGTGCGGATCGTCACCGACGCCCTGTTCACCGACAACGAGCGCACCGAGGAACAGATCGATGCCGACGGCCGGCTCTACTGGCCGTTGTTCGTCGGGCCGCGCACCGAATCCTTCGATCCCTGGGACGTTTTCGTCGTCGAGGACGAGACCGCCGCCCGGCTGATCTGGTGCCGGATCGGGCATCCGGAGGTGCGCGAATGTGCCCTGCGCCGAGGCGAGTTCGACGCGGTGCTGCGAATGTTCCTCGACGGCTTGCCCTTCGGCGGGCAGTGATAGGTTCGGCGCGGAGGTGCGATATGGACCGGCTCGAAGTCCCCGCGGAAGCCGAGGGCGCCGCGGCGTCGGCCGCGAAGCCGGTCGCCACGTCCCGGCTGGTCCGGGGCTCACGGCTGGGTGCTGTGGTGGCGGCGCAGGCCGTGCGCAAGCGGCGCACCCGGCTGTCGATGATCGGCCGCTCGGCGGCGGCGCGCGAGCGGCTGGCCGACGAGTCGACCGTGAAGATGGCCGAACAGCTGGTCGTGGTGCTCGGCGATATGAAGGGCCTGGCCATGAAGCTCGGCCAGTTCCTGTCCATGCTGGATCTGGACCTGGTGCCGCCGGACCAGCGCGAATCGTTCCAGACCCGGTTGGCGGTGCTGCGCGACGGGGCGCCGGCGGTCGACTTCGCGACGATGCGCCGGGTCGTCGAGGAGGAACGCGGCGCACCGCTGGAGAAGCTGTTCGCGGAGTTCGATCCGGAACCGGTCGCCGCGGCCTCGATCGGGCAGGTCTACCGGGCCCGGCTGCACGACGGGACCGACGTCGCGGTGAAGGTGCAGTATCCGGGCATCGACGCGGCCGTCCGCGCGGATCTGCGCAACATCGGCATGCTGCGCTTCCTGATCGCGCAATTCCTGCCCGGCTTCACCGTCGCGGTGCTGGACGAGTTCCGCTCGACCGTGCTGAACGAACTGGACTACACCACCGAGGCCCGGACCCAGCGGCAGGTGGCGGACCTGTTCACCGGTCATCCGTTCATCTCGGTGCCACGCGCGTTCCCGGAACTCGGCAGCGCCCACGTGCTGGTCACCGAGTTCTGCGATGGGATGCCGTTCGAGACCGTGCGGGCGCTGCCGGACGCCGAGCGCGACCGCCTCGGCGAGATCGTCTACCGCTTCTACATCGGCTCGCTGTACGAGCTCGGCGAGTTCTGCGGCGACCCGCATCCGGGCAATCTGGTGCTGCGCCCGGACGGCCGGCTGGCTTTCCTCGACTTCGGCCTGTACAAGCGAATGGACAAGGGGCACATGGCCTTCGAGGTGGCCTGTCTGCGCGCGGCGGCCGAGGACCGGCACGACGACCTGTACCGGCTCATGGTCGACCGGGGCGTCATCGACGACGCCGCCGGGGTGACCGCGCAGGAGTGCTACGAGTACGTGCTCGCGGCCTCGGAATGGTGCCTGGTCGACGAACCGCTGCCGATCACCCCGGATCTGGCCTCCGGCGCGTTCCTGATGGCGATCGATCCGCGGCTGGCGGAGTTCGCCGGCATGCGGCGGCAGAATCTGCCGCCGGAGCATCTGTTCTCCCGCCGAGCCGATTTCATGACCTTCGGCACCCTCGGCCAGTTGCGGGCCACCGCGAACTGGCATCGGATCGCGCGGGAGTGGCTGTACGACGACGAGCCGGTCACCGAACTCGGTGAGCAGCACCGGATCTGGCGACGGGACCGCGAGGGTGCGGCGGCCGGCGGGGCGTGACCGGCGGTCACCGGGGTGTGACGGGCACTGGCAGGTCCCGCCACACCCGGCGCCGCTTCCACCGGATCTGGATCTCGCGGACCAGGCGCACCGTATCGATGTAGGAGGCGACCGGATTCTGCGGCGGGCTGTACTCGTCCCACAGATTGCTGATCCGGTCCAGCATCTCGGTCTGCCCGGGACGTTCGCCGACGTCGCGGAAGATCGCCAGCGCCTGCTGCACCAGGTCCGTGCCGCCGGAGTAGTCGCCGACCTTGTAGCGCACGAGCCCGAGCCCCATGAAGGCGTACGCCTCGCCGAGCCGGTCGCCGATCTCCCGGAAGATCATCGGCGCCTGTTGCACCAGTTCGGCCGCGCCCGCGTAGTCGCCGGCCTGATAGCGCAGCAGCCCGAGCCCGATGAAGGTGTAGCCCTGACTGACCCGGTCGCCGATCTCGCGGAAGATCGCCAGGGCCTGCTGCGCGTATCCCGTCGCGGCGACGAAATCGTCTGCGGCGCCGTGCAACAGGGTCAGCCCCGCGAGGCTGAACGCGTGGCCGAACCGGTCGCCGATCTCCTCGAAGATCGACTTCGCCTGGTGCACGAGGGTATCGGTGCCCGCGAGATCACCGCTGGCATACCGCAACCGGCCGAGGCTGCTCAGCGCGTAGGCCTGCCCGACCCGGTCGCCGATCTCGCGGAAGATGCCCAGCGCCTGCTGCAGCCGATCGATGCCGCCGGGGACGTCGTCGGTGACGTAGCTCAGGCGGCCGAGGCCGCTGAGGGCGTAGGCCTGCCCGACCCGGTCGCCGATCTCGCGGAAGATGGTGAGCGCCTGCTGCATTCGCTCGTCGGCGCGTGGATATCCGCCGTCGGCGTACGCCAGCAGACCCAGTTCGATCAGCGTGTACGCCTGGCCCACCCGGTCACCGATGTCCAGGAAGATCGCCAGCGCCTGTTCCATCCGGTCGACCGCGCCGGAGTAGTCGCCGGTGGAGTAGCGGACCAACCCGAGGTCGCTGAGCACGTAGGCCTGCCCGACCCGGTCGCCGATGTCCTCGAACATGGCCAGCGCCCGGCCCATCTGGACCGAGGCGTCGGAGCAGTCGCCGGTGGCGTAGCTGACCCGGCCCAGATTGCTCAGCGCGTACGCCTCGCCCCAGCGGTCGCCGACCTCCCGGTAGTTGCGCAGCGCTACCGTCGTCAGTTCCGCGGCGCCGGGATAGTCGCCCATCGCGAAGCGCACCGCGACCAGATCGTTGAGGGCGTAGGCGATGCCGAACCGGTCGTCGATCTCCCGCGAGAGTGCCCGGGCCTGTTCGAGTGCCGTGACGGCGCCCGCGTAATCGCCGGTGGCGTAGTGCACGACGCCGAGCTCGTTGAGCGCGTACGCCTCGCCCGAGCGGTCGTCGATCTCCTGGAACACCCCGAGCGCCTGCTCGACCAGGCTGACGGTGCCCGGATAGTCGCCGGTGGCGTAGCGCACCACGCCCAGCCCGATGAGCGCGTACGCCTCGCCGAGCCCGTCGCCGACCTCCTGATAGATGGCCAGCGCCCGGCGCATCAGATCCGCGGTGCCGGGGTAATCGCCGGTGGCGTAACCCAATCGGCCGAGGATGCTCAGGCAGCGCGCCTCGCCGGCCCGCTCGCCGAGCCCGCGGTACACCGCCAGCGCCTGCCGGGCCAGGCTCTCGGTGCCCGGGTAGTCGCCGGTGGCGTAG
Organism: Nocardia aurantia; assembly: GCF_009604425.1. Classification (GTDB taxonomy): domain Bacteria; phylum Actinomycetota; class Actinomycetes; order Mycobacteriales; family Mycobacteriaceae; genus Nocardia; species Nocardia aurantia. The sequence goes on from NZ_WEGI01000010.1 coordinate 334,763, forward strand.
CGGACGGTGCCGAGGTCCAGCAGCGCGGCGGCCTGGCCGACCCGATCGTCGCTGTGTTCGGCGTGGGTGGCCGCCCGGCGGTGCAGCCGGATGGCCAGCGGCCAGGGGCCGTCCAGGCGCAGCAATCCGGCCAGCGCGCTGGTCAATCCGATCACCCGGGCCGGTTGATGGTGCGCCGCACCGTATTCCAGGCAGGACAGCAGATTGCCGCGCTCGGCCCGCATCCAGGTCAGCGCCGCCGCCGCGGTGGTGAACCGTGGGGCCGCGTCGGATTCCGGCTCGCCGGTGCCCGGCTGTGGCCGTGGCCCGCCGACCAGGAACCAGTTGGCCCGTTCGCCGGTGCGCTGATAGTGGTCCAGCAGCCGGTCGACGGCGGCGCGGTGCTCGTCGTCGTCGCCTCCGGGTAGCGCCCGCGCGTATTCGCGCAGCAGATCGTGCATCCGGTAGCGGCCGCGGGCGGGTTCCTCGATCAGATGGTCGGTGAACAGCACCTCCAGTTCGCGGCGCGCCTCGGTCTCGGTGCTGCCGGCCAGCACCGCGGCCGCGTAACTGTCGATATCGGGGCCGGGGTGCGCGCTCAGCAGCCGGAACAGCCGCTGCCGGTGCGGCGGCAGGTCGCGGTAGGACATCGTGAACGCCGCCCGGACCGCGCGCTCCCCGGCCTCGAGTTCGGACAGCCGGTCCTGCGCGGCGGCGAAATCGGCGGCGGCCTCGGGAATGGTCCAGGCCGTGTGGTGGGCCAGCCGCCCGGCGAGCAGCACGATCGCCAGCGGGAGGTAACCGCACAGCCGCGCGATGTCGGCCATCGCGGCGCCGTCGCCGTCGGAGGCGGGCCGGCGCGCCAGCGTGGCGAACAGTTCGGCGGCCTTCTCCGGGTCCAGGGTGTCCAGCGCCAGCGGCAGCGAGCCGTCGAGCGCGACCAGCCGCCGCCGGCTGGTGATCAGCGTCAGGCAGCCGGGCCCGTTGGGCAGCAGCGGCTCCACCTGATCGTGGTCCCGGGCGTCGTCGAGGACGAGCAGAATTCGCTTGCCCGCCACCTGATTTCGCCACATGTTGCGGCGGCTCTCCAGGGTGTCGGGCACATTGCGCGGATCCACGCCGAGATCGGTGAGCAGTCCGGCCAGCACCTCGGTCGGAGTGGCCGCGCTGTGCCCGGAGGTGTGCGCGTGCAGGTTGACGAAGAAGCGGCCGTCCGGATAGCGCTCGGCCAGCCGGTGCGCGGCCCGGGTGGCCAGCGCGGTCTTGCCGACGCCGGGCATCCCGTCGATGGTGTAGATCGACACCGCCGGGCCGGTGGCCGCGAGGTCGAGGATGCGCTGGAGTTCGGGCTCGCGCCCGATCAGGGTGTCGATATCGCGCGGGAGGGTGTCGGTGACGGCCGGTCGCGGCAGCGGCAGCGGTGACGCGCGCAGCGGCTGTTCCGGGGCGCGGTCGCTGCGGGCCTCGGCGTTGGCCTCGTTCCAGAGCCGTTGCCACGCGATGCGATTCACCAACCGCGAGCCCGCGGCGGTGCCGTGCTGCCGGGCCAGTGCGGTGAGCGTGTCGAGGACCGGTTCGAAGGAGGCGAACCGGGCGGGCACCGCCCGCCCGGATCGCCAGTCGCTGATCCGCTGGACCGGCGGCAGCCGCCGGGCGGCCGGGAAGCGGGAGCGGGTGGCCCGGAAGACCTGATCCAGGGTCGGATTTCCGGCGGCGGCGAACAGCTCGGTCAGAGAATCCGCGAAATGCGTTCTGGCCGAGCTCAACTTGCCGGCCGCGCTGCCGTCGGCGGATCCTGTCACGGCTGCCAGGTTAGAGCCGGACGACGCGGCCGTCCACGCCGGGTCCGGCCTCCCGGTGTGTGCCGTTCGGCCCGCAAATCCGCCGCATCGCGGTACATCCGCGTTCAGACCAGGTTCTTGCCCTGGGCACGCCGCTCGCGCATATCGTTCAGGTAGCCCTCGAACGGGTACAGGCGCCAGCTCGTCGGCAGCACCGCCGTGGCACGGCCGATCGAGCGCATGACGAGCTCGAACGCCCGCTGCCGCCGCGGCCCCCAGTCCAGGCCGAGTTCGTCGCGGAACTGTTGCGGCAGATAGCCGGTCGTGAAGAACCGGTTGATCCGCCGGAACGCCACCCGCTGGATCGGGTGGTAGGGACCGAGGTCGACGACCTGATCGAGCAGGTAGCGGCGCACCTCGTCGTCGAAGGAGATCTCGGCGAGCATCGAGTCCCAGTACTCCCGGAACGCGTCGCGGTCGGCCGGCCACATATCGGCGCGGACCTGCAGCGTGGTCCCGAATCGGGCGCAGTCGGCGTACATCTCCTCGGCGTCGTGCTCGTCGATCCCGCCGAACAGCAGGGCGACGGAGTCGGCGGTGCCGCGGTAGAGGCAGGCCGCGACCCACAGCTGCAGCCGCGGGTCGAAGGCGTTGTAGCGGACCGGACTCCGCTCGGTGGAGCGCACGTGGCGGTGCGAGGTGTCGACCGCGGCGCGGAAGGCGTCGCGGTCCTCGTCGGTGCCGAGCAGCGCGACCGCGAGATAGGTGAGCGTCGTCTTGCCCCGCTTGCGGGGATGCAGGTCGAACCGCCCGCTGGTGACGGTGCTCTCGATGATGCCGCGGCCGACGGGCGGGAGTCCGAGTTGCATGATCACGTTGGCGGGGCCGCCGAGCAGGGCGGCCGGGCCGGACATGTAGCGGTGGCGGCGGTCCGTGGCGGCGTCGGTGGTACCGGGCCGGGGCGCGGTGGGGGCGCGGTCGGGCATGTCTCCTCCGCGATTAGTTGAGATGGTTTACGTTTCATATTCTCAGAGCGGCGACCGGGGCGCAATGCCCCGGATGCGCCGATAAGTTAACGGAAATTCTGGTCGTGGGATAGGCTTCGGATGTTGCGGAGATCTGGGTGATGGGCCGGCGGCGCGAGGCGGCGCCGGTCCGCTCACCGTCGAGTTGGACCCAGGGGTGCATGTTGAGGAAGAAGCTGTCGGAGGCCGCACGCTCGGTATCCGATTCGTGGGCCGCGGCCGGTGTGTTGCGCCGGCGCGGGATGATCGATCCGGTGCGCCGCCCGGCGGAGATAGTGCGCACGATGCGCGACGCGGCCGCCTACGGCCCGTTCGTCACCGTGCTGCGGCAGGCCCGGCGCCGCGCCGGCGGATCGGTCGCGATCGTCGACGCGCACGGCGAGCTCACCTTCGACGAGCTCGACGAGCAATCGAACGCGCTGGCCCACGGTCTGACCGCGCTCGGGATCGGGCCCGGCGCGGTGGTGGCCGCCCTGTGCCGCGACCATCGCGGCATGGTGCTGACCCTGCTGGCGGGCGGCAAACTCGGCGCGCGGGTGGTGCTGATGAACACCGGATTCGCCGGTCCGCAGCTCGCCGCGGTGGCCGAGCGCGAACAGGTCGGCGCACTGCTGCTGGACGAGGAGTTCCTGGTGACGGCGGCCGCGGTGCCGGATTCGGTGCCGCGCGTGCTCACCTGGGTGCCGGATCCCTCGGTCGATCCGGCGCCGGTGCCGACCGTCGACAAGCTGATCGCCGCGCATCCCGCGGGCGAGCTGCCCACCCCGGACCGGCCGGGCGGCGTCGTGATCCTCACCAGCGGCACCACGGGCATGCCGAAAGGCGCTCCGCGGGACAAGGTTTCGCCTTTGCTGTCCGCGCAGTTCCTGGACCGGATCCCGTTCCCGGAGGCCGACACCGTCATCATGGCGGCGCCGATCTTCCACGGCACCGGGTTGTCCCAGTTCAGCCTGGGCTGGGCGCTGGGCAACGCGATCGTCTTCCAGCAGGGGCGTTTCGACGCCCGCCGGGTGCTGGCCGACATCGCGAGATACCGCGCGAAGACGCTCGTGCTGGTGCCGACGATGCTGCAGCGCATCGTCGACCTCGGCGACGACGTGCTGGCCGAATACGACACGTCGTCGCTGGAGGTGATCTTCGCGGCCGGGTCGTCGCTGTCGCCGGATCTGGGCCGCCGCGCCGCGGAGGCGTTCGGTGACGTGCTCTACAACCTCTACGCGTCGACGGAGGTGGCCGTCGCCGCCGTGGCCACCCCGGAGGATCTGCGCGCCGCGCCCGGGACGGTGGGCCGCCCGCCGGTCGGCTGCCGGGTGGCCCTCTACGACGAGCGGCGCCGCCGGATCACCGAACCGGACCGGGTCGGCACCATCTTCGTCTCCAGCGGCCTGAGCTTCGCCGGATACACCGACGGTGGCCACAAGGAGATCGTCGACGGACTGCTGTGCAGCGGTGATGTCGGCCACTTCGATTCCGACGGAAGGCTTTTCATCGACGGCCGGGACGACGACATGATCGTCTCCGGCGGTGAGAACGTCTACCCGCTCGAGGTGGAGAACCTGCTCGTCGAACGCCCGGACGTGCTGGAGGCGGCCGTGATCGGCGTCGACGACCGCGATTTCGGTAAGCGGTTGCGCGCCTTCGTGGTTCCCGCCGAGGGGATCACCCTCGAGGAACAGGAGGTCCGCGACTACGTCAAGGCCCACCTGGCCCGGCACAAGGTGCCCCGCGACGTGATCTTCCTGACCGAACTACCCCGCAACGCGACCGGGAAGCTGATGCGGCGCAACCTGTACGAGGCCGAGGTCGGCTGAGCCGGGCCGCGTGGCGCCGCCGCCGGACGAGGCGGCGGCCGCTGCTAGAATGAGCATTAACTTAATGCGAGCGGCACGTCCCCGCTCCGGGGCATCGCGGCGCCGGTGGGCGATCGCCGTGCGCCACGAGGAGAGCGTCATGGGAAGTATCGCCATCACCAAACACCTGCCGGCGGCGGTGGAGGGTCTGTTCGACGCCATCGCGCGGCCGGCCACCTGGGCCCGATGGTCCGGTTTCCATCGGGATTTCGTCGGTGAACCGCCGGAGCGGCTGTACTCGGGCGCGTCGCTGGTGTCCACGGTGACGCTGCTCGGCGTGACCGGCGAGGTGCGGTGGACCGTCTCGGCCGCCGCGGAGCCGAATCTGATGGTGTTGTCCGGTCGCGGAAAAGCCAGTACCGCTTGTGAATTCACCTATCTGCTGCGCCCGGTGGCCGGTGGCACGGAGCTCACCGCCGGGGGTGATTTCCGCGGGCCGTTCCTCACCGGCTACGTGTCGAAGGCGCTGGAGCAGCACGGGCGCGAGCAGCTCGGCGAAGCACTCGATCGACTCGCCGCGCTCGTCGGACCGGTGCCGGCCGCGACCGATCCGTCATCGGAACGAAGGCAAACATAGCTCATCAAATAGCCAGTACAGCATGGTACATTTTAAGGAATCGTAGTTAACATGCCAGCGTCGGCGTGGGGCGGGTGCCCGATTCGGCAGCACCGCCCGAGGGAGGAGACCGGATGTCCGAGTCGACGGTCACCATCCACGCCACGCTCCGATCGGAGGGCATGGTGATCCGCCCCTATCCCGGCGCGCCGGTGCCCGCCCGGCACCGCACCCCGCGTTCGCCGGTCGCGCTCCAGGCCTCGGTGACCCAACTGTGCTCCGATCTGGCCGCCGCCACCTCGCAGCGCGCGACCGAGCAGCTGATGGGCCGCCTGCGCGACATCGTGGAACGCTGGGCGCGGGCCGGGGTCCCGATCGACGCGGTGCACCACGCCGTGCACGACGTCTTCTCGGAAATGCTGTGTGCCGCACTGCCGCCGCAGCCGGGGGCGCCCGCCCTCGGCCGCGCGCTCGCCGACCTCGACCTGCTCGGCCGGGTCACCCGGGTGGTGTCGGCCGCGTACGTCGCGGACCTGCCCGATTCCGACGGTCAGCGCGACGCCCGGTTCCTCGCCGCCGCGCTCATCGACGGGGCCCGTCCGGCGGCGGTCGCGCGCGAACGCGGCATTCACCTCGACTCGGCGTATCACATACTGTCCGTAGGCATTCCGCATCAGCACGACCGGCGGGCCGGTCGCGCCCGGCTGCGGCTGCTGCATCGCGCCCTGGCGAAACGCTGTGACGCGGAACCGCTCTCGCTGCTCGGTCCGGACGGGGGCACACTCCTGTTGCCCGCCACCGTGTTCGACGCGGCCGGAATCGACGACCTGATCGGCGAACTGACCACGGTCGCCGACGCCGCGCTGACCGCGACCGTCGTCGAGGCGCCGGTGGCGGAGGTCGGCGCCGGGGCCGACCGCGCCGACGAACTACTGGATATCGTGCTGCGCCTGGATCTTCCGCCCCGGCTGTACCGCCTCCAGGACATCGCGATGGAATATCAGCTGACCCGGCCGGGGCCCGCCCGCGACCGCCTGGTCGCGCTGATCGATCCGCTGACCGCCCATCCCGAACTGCTCGAGACGCTGGCCGGCTTTCTCCGTCACAACCTGAACCGCCGCCGCGCCGCGGAGGAACTGCACATCCATCCGAACACCATCGACTACCGGCTCAAGCGCATCCTGTCGATCACCGGCGTCGACCCGAACCACGTGTCGGGGCTGTGGCTGCTCGCGTCGGCGCTGATCGTGCACCGGTTCCGGTCGGACGACCTCACTCGGTTCCGTTCCGGCCCTCCGTGATCGGCGCCGCGAGCCGCTGCTCGTCGACCATGCGCTGCAATCGGTCCAGGGTCTCGTCGAGACCCGCGCCGATCCGCGGGCCGGGGGTGAAGGTGGCCGGCAGCTTCCGCATGCCCTGGATGACGCCGATCGTGTCGTAGTGCACCGTGCCGGCGGGATCGCAGACGTAGTCGGGCATCCGGTCGAGTACCGCGGTGAGCATCCGCTTGAACACCGCGCGGGCCACGTTGGATCCGATGCAGCGGTGGATGCCGAGCCCGAAACTGTAGTGGCGGTTGCCCTTCCGGTCCAGGATCACCGAGTCGGGTTCCTCGAAGACCCGGGGGTCGCGGTTGGCCATCGCCCACGACAGCCACAGCCGCTCGCCCTCCCGGAACCTTTGCCCGGCCAGCTCGCAGTCCTCGGAGATGGTGCGGCCGTCGCCGGGGGCCGGGGTGAAGTAGCGCAGGAATTCCTCGGTGGCCGAGTTGAGCAGCAGATCCCGTTCGCGGGAGAGGATTTCGCGGTCTTCGGGATGCTGCGACAGCCACTCCAGCGAGTGCGCGGTCAGCGCGGTGGTGGTGTCGAAGCCGCCGCCGATCAGCAGCCCCATCTGGCCGAGCAGGTCCATCTCGTCGGGCCGCTCGCCGTCGACCCGCATGCGGGCCAGCGCGTCGATGAGACCGGGCCGCGGATTCTCGCGGATCTCCTGGAGATTGGCGATGAGGTCCATGCCCATCGTCATGTGCAGTTGCAGGACTCGTTCCATGTCGGGGGAATCCGGCGGGGTGTAGACCGAGGCGTGGGCCGGTTCGTTGTAGATCGCCCACTTGTGCAACGGGATTCCGAGCATGCCGAGGGTGAGCACCGCGGGCACGATGTTGGCGAGGTCGTCGACGAAGTCGATGCGGCCGGATTCGATCCGGTCGTCGAGGCAGGCGCGGATCACCTCGTCCACGAAGGGAATCCAGCGATTCACCGCGGCGGGGGAGAGGTAGGGGTTGAGGACCGAACGGTAGATCCGGTGCTCGTCGCCGTCCATCTCGAGGATGCCGTTGCGGATCGGCATCGCGGCCTCGCCGGACGGGATGGTGATGCCCTGGTAGCCGCGGCGTTCGCCCTTGACGTCGCGATCGTTGGAAACCCAAGGGCAGCGGGCGAGTTCGAACACCTCGCGGTTGCCCGCGGCCACCCAGTGACCGCCGTAGGTCTCGGTCCACGCGACCGGGCAGCCGTCGTGCATCTCGTGGGTGATGTCCTCGAACCGGTGCCGGTACTCGGGAGTGTGGCGGTCGAAGTGGTAGCCGGGCCGCTCGTCGTCCGGCAGCAGGTTCTCGATGGTCATGCGTGGTCCTCTCGGGGGCGGATCAGGCTCGGTCGACGAATTCCAGGATGGTCGGGGCGGCGAGGATCCAGGTGTCGAAGATGCCGACGTCCTCGCCGCGGCCCTGCGCCTTGATCGACTGCTCCCAGGCGTCCTCGGCCCAGGGCGGGTCGACGACCTCCGCGTCCGGGATCAGGCAGCTCACCTCCAGCGAGGTGCGCCGGGGATGATCGGGATCGTTGCCGCCGCCGCGGATGATGCGGGTCGGCACCCGGATGTCGGCGAGCAGGTCGTCGTTCAGGCCGGCGATGGTCTGGCCCGGGGTGGGTACGTACGCCTGCAGCCAGCGCAGGGTCAGCCGGGTGAACTCGGCCTCGTCCAGTGCCAGCAGCCGCTCCCGGTTGCGCGGGTTGTCCTGGATGCGCTGCTTCCACTCGGGCACGGTGAGCAGGCCCTCGATTCCCTTGGCGCGCAACGCCGAAATGGTCGGCATGATGTACACCCAGCTGAGCGTGAACAGACCCGGGATGCCGCCGACGATGTTCCACAGCACCAGCTTCGTGACCAGTTCCGGGTACCGGATCGCGGTGATCATCGAGTCCCGGGCACCGCCGGAACCGCCGGCGAGTACGACCGGGCCCGACTCCAGTGCGGTCAGCAGGCCGTGCAGCGTGTCCGCGCGCATATGGGACTCGCTGGGCCCGAAGAACTGGACGTCGGAGGCGCCGCAGTTGGGCCGGTCCCAGAGCAGGACCCGATGACCGCCCGCGACGAGTCGCTCGGCGAGCGGGCGCACCCCGCGGTAGTCTTTGCCGAACCGGCCGCCCGGCGTCAGGACGATCAATTGCCCTGTGTCGCCCAAGATTTCGTAGACGACCTGGCCGCCGTTGACGTCGATGACGGGCATCGCTGGTATCACTTCCTGCTGTCGGTGGGCGCCGGGACGGACGCCGATCCGGCCCCGCCGGGGTCTCGGATCGTGACGGCGCTCACTATATCGAATACCGTATCGTAAGGCTTTTCCGCAAGGGGTACGGGAACTGCCGCGAGCGTTCGGCGGCACGGACCGGCGGCCGTCGCCGAAGGTTCGAAATCGGTTCTCCATCAGCGATTTCTACCGATTCGTCCATTATCGGAAGCCCTTACCGTATATTCGGCTCAGCGCGTGCCGTGGCCGCGCTCGAACGTCGGATTTCCGAGCGAATGGAGGGTTCCATGTCCGTTCTGTCACCGGACCCGAGCGGCTGGGGTGTGCCGGGGGTACTGCCGCTCGACCGCTCGATCGAACACGCTCGCCGGCACGTCCTGCGCTACCGCATGGCCGTGGTCACCCACAGCACCGCCGACCTGGTGAACGTCGCCGGCGGCTGGCTGTTCGACCGGGTGATGGCCGGCTGGGACGTGACGGTGCTCGCCCCCGACCTCAGCGATCCGCGTCCGCTGCGGATCCTCGGCGCCCGGGTGGTGGACCTGCGCGACGCGATGGCGATCCGCCGGGCCCGCGTGGTGCCGCAGTCCTACGCGCTGTCGGCCACCGTGTGCGCGACCGAGGAGCGCGTGCACGACTGGGCGCTGAGCTGCCTGGGCCGCGGCGGGCACGAGGTCACCCTCTGGGGTGAGGATCTGCCCGACGAACTGGGCAGCCGGACCACCGCCGCCCAGCACGCCCCGAGCCGCGCGGCCCGCGCGTTCAAGGCCCGCGCGATGGCCGCGATCGCGGATCCCGCGCGCCCGATCGCCGAGGTGGAGACCTTCCGGATCGCCGGCCGGCCCCGGCGTGGCCGCGGCGAACCGCTGCCGGTCTGACATGGCCAGGACAACGAAGACGGCCGGCCAGCCGCGGCGGCAGCGCCGCGAACGCGGCTCGATCACGGCCGAGGAGATCGTCAACGGGGCCTACGCCCTCGCCGCCGAGGTCTCGGTGGAGAAGCTGAGCATGCCGGCCCTGGCCCGGCGTCTCGACGTCGGCGTCACCAGCATCTACTGGTACTTCCGCAGCAAGGAACAACTGCTGGAGGCGATGCGCGACCGGGCCCTCGCCCAGTACGAGATCGCGCTGCCGTTCACCGGCACCGGACCCTGGTACGAGCGGCTGCGCAGCCATTTCATGACGATGCGGGACCTGTTCCGCGACAACCCTGTCCTGTGCGATCTGCTGATCATGCACACCTCCGACTACGGGGCGGGCCCGAATCGCGTTGCCTACCAACGCCTCGAGGCCATCATCGCGTCGCTGGTCGACGCCGGTTTCACCCCCGAGGCCGCGCTGGAGACCTATTTCACGCTCTCCACGCACAGCCGGGGATTCGCGATGCTGCAGCGCCGCGGGGCACTCGACGCCGCCACCGCGACCACCCGGCCCGCGATCGACGAGCGGGACAGCCCGCACCTGGCCCGCCTGACCGGCGCCGGTTACAGCCTCGACCCGGTCCGGGACCGCACCTTCGAGCTCGGCCTGGACGCCCTGATCGAACGGGCGAAGCTGGTGCTGGCGGCCTCCGGCCAGCCCAGTTCGGTTGCCCGCGAAGGTGTTCGCGGGCCCCATCCGGACGTTGACGGCCCCGCGGCGCACTGCTATGGTTCGTAACCAACCAATTGGTGGGTTATAGGACGGCGGGGCCGGCTCGCCGGGAACCGGGACGACCATGCGTACTCACGCCGCAGTGCTGCGGGACCCCGCGGCCCCCTATTCCTTCGAGGACATCGAACTCGACGACCCGCGAGCCGACGAGGTGCTCGTCCGCGTCACCGGCGCCGGCATGTGCCACACCGACCTCATCCCGCGCCTGCTGCCGCCGGGAATCTTCCCGCTGCCCATGGTGACCGGGCACGAGGGCGCGGGCGTGGTGGAGGCCGTGGGCGCGGGCGTGACCACCGTGCGGCCGGGCGACCACGTGGTGCTCAGCTACGAATCCTGCGGCGCGTGCGCCCGCTGCCACACCGGTGAACCCTCCTACTGCCACCATTTCGACGTCGCGAACACCTCGGCCCGGCGGCTGGACGGCTCCGCGGGCGCGGTGTCGGCGAGCGGTGAGCAGATCGCGGCCCGCTGGTTCGCGCAGTCGAGTTTCGCCACGCACGCCCTCGCCACGGTCCGCAACATCGTGCGGGTGGACCCGGACCTTCCCCTGGAGTTGCTGGGCCCGTTGGGATGTGGCGTGCAGACCGGCGCCGGCGCGGTCCTGCTGTCGATGAACGTCCGCCCCGGCGACAGCATCGCCGTCTTCGGCGCGGGCGCGGTCGGACTGTCGGCCGTCATGGCCGCGGCCCTGGCCGGCGCCGCGCACATCGTCGCCGTCGACATCAACCCCGCGCGCCGGGAACTGGCGCTGGAACTCGGCGCGACCGCGGCCCTCGACGGCGCCGATCCCGGTGTGGCCGAGGCGATCAGGTCCCTGACCGGTGGCGGCGTGAACTACTCGTTCGAGACCACCGCCGTCCCCGCGGTGATCCTCACCGCGCTGAGCGTGCTGCAGGTGCGCGGCTTCTGCGGCCTGGTCGGCGTGGGCCTGGAGGAGATCACCCTGAGCCCCTACCTGCTCGGCGGCGGCCGCTCGATGTCCTACCTGCTCGAGGGCGGCGCCGTCCCGCAGGTCTTCATCCCGCGCCTGATCGACCTGTGGCAGCGCGGCCGCTTCCCCTTCGACACGCTGATCCGCACCTATCCTTTCGAGGACATCGACAAGGCCGAAGCGGACGCGCGCGCCGGCACGACCGTCAAACCGGTCCTGCTGACCGACCACCGACCCCAGGGAGTGCATCCGTGACCACCGCGACCCGGCCCGAACACGACGTGGACATCTCCTCGAAGGCGTTCTGGGACAAGCCTTTCGACGAACGCGAACGCAGCTTCGCGCGCCTGCGCGCCGAACCCGGCCCCACCTGGCACCCCCCGCTGCCCGCCGACTTCCCGTACACCGAGGCGGGTTTCTGGGCCGCGACCACCCATCAGGACATCGTCCACGTCAGCAAACATCCCGAACTGTTCTCCTCCGCCGAGGGCGTCGCCGTGAGCCCCATGCCCAAGGAGCCGCAGATCGCGATGTCGTTCTTCCTGACCATGGACCCGCCGGAACACACCATCTTCCGGAAGCTGATCAGCGCCGCGTTCACCCCCCGCCAGGTCAACCGGATCCAGCACCAGATCGAACGCAACGCGAAGGACATCGTCGACACCCTGGTCGGCGCCGGCGAGGTCGATTTCGTCACGGCCTGTTCCAGCCTGCTCCCGATGTACACGGTCTCGGACATGATCGGCATCGCCCCCGCCGACCGCGAACCGGTCCGGCAGGCCGCCGAAACCCTGTTCGGCGCGGGCGAAGAGGCGATCAGCACCGACCAGGACACCCTGACGGTCATGATCGCCCAGGTGGAACTGCTCCGCAACGCCGCCATCGAGATCGCCGAGGCCCGCCGCCGCAGGCCCGAAGAAGACCTGATGACCAACATCGTGCAGGCGGAGGTCGACGGTCATCGCCTGACCAACGATCAGATCGGCGCCTTCATGATCCTGCTCTCCTCCGCGGGCAACGACACCACCAAACAGACCACCTCCCACGCCATGCTCGCCCTGGACCGGAACCGGGACCAGCGCGACCGCCTCCTCGCCGACTGGGACACCCGAATCGGCCCCGCCGTGGACGAATTCGTCCGCTGGTCCACCCCCGTTATGGACTTCTCCCGAACCGCCGTGACCGACACCGAGATTCGCGGCTCGAAGATCCGAGCCGGCGACAAGGTCGCCCTGTTCTACTGCTCCGGCAACCGCGACGCCGCCGTCTTCGACCGCCCCGGCACCTTCGACATCACCCGAAACCCCAACCCCCACCTCGGTTTCGGCGGCGGCGGCGTCCACTACTGCCTCGGCAGCCACGTGGCCAAGACCCAACTGAGAACCCTCTTCCACGAACTCCTCACCCGCACCCCGAACGTCGAGATCGGCGCCCCCACCTGGCTCCGCAACACCTTCGTCCACGGCATCAAACACCTCCCGGCCAACTTCCCCAGGTGATATCTGCCGATACCGTTGCGCGACAGCCGATCCACCGGTGTGTGCACTAAGACCTGGAGACCGGCATCCGGCACTGTTGTGCTGAAGCGATGAAATTCAGGATATTCGGGACACGACGACTCGCGCCGGCAGACGACCTCGCTGCCGCATTGCGGACCATCTCCGAGATCAACCGCATCATCATGGCGGCCGACGCGAAGGTGGGCCTGCTGCTGACCGTCAACGGATTCGTGCTGACGGGCCTGATCTCGACCCCCCGGGCTCGAGCGACCGTACCGGCCACTGCGATGACCGCCGTCCTGGAAGTCGTCCTGCTGGTCTGCATGGTGTACCTCGCCGCCACCCTGTGGCCGAACCTGCGCGGCGCCGGACCTGGCAACTGGTTCGGCTTTCCGAGCCTGCCCCCGGAGATTCTCCGCCGCCCGGTGGTGCCGGCCCTCGCCGACGACGCCTGGAGGCAGGCGGCGCTGCTGGCCGGAATCGCACGCCGCAAGTACCGTCGCTTCGCCGTCGCGCTGCGCTGGAGCGCGGCGAGTGTGGTGCTGTTCCTCGTGTGGTTCCCGGCATCCCTGCTGATCCCCGGTCGGTGAACGAGCGGCTGCGACTCGAAATCGAGAGTCGCAGCCGCGGTTCGGACTCGACCGGGTTCAGGCCGGATCGTCGGAATCGTCATCCGCATCGTCGGATTCGTCCGCGTCCGATACGGGGTTCGACCCGGTGAGTTGCCTCGCCGGCTCCGGCGTCGGAGCTCCGAGCGGAGGATGCTTGACCTGTTTCTGGATCACCGCGCTCACCCCGGCCATGAGTGGCGCTACATCGCGCTTGTTGTAGAGACGCTGGCCCAGCAGTGCTTCCACGATTCCCTTCGCGGTATCCAGATCCACCTTCCGCTCGGTCATCACCATCTGTATCACGTCGTCGACATCGGTGCGGCCGGACGCCAGCCGAAGCGCGAGGAGCATCTCGATACCGCCGTCCTGGAGAGTTTTCGCGTAATGAGCGATTCCCGCTTGTTCGAGTTCGAGGCGGTTCCGCTCGGCGAGCGCGGCGAGTTCGTGCTCGAATCTCGCGCTCTGGCTGGCGAGGCCGTGCTCGGCCTCGTTCTCCTGCATGGTGAGTCGCACCGCGTTCAACTGTGCCCGGTTCTCCGCGGCACGGTGTTCCGCGGCCCGCGCGTCGAAGATGCGCTGTTTGAGATGGCCGAACGTGTCCGGCTCCGGCCGCAGCCTGACCTTGCAGTTGAGCAGCGCTGCCCCGCAGGGCAATTCGACCGGACGTACCACGAAGGTGTTGTTGACGTGTTCCTCCGCCTCCGTGAAGCGGGCGGCTTCGAACCTGCGGCTCCGTACTCGCAGTTCGTGTTCGACGAATGGCCGGTAGATGTTCTCGCCGTTCACAACCCGATCCTGCACGGCTTGCACCGGGTTCACGATCCGCCACGACAGATCGACGTCGGCGAGGAAGTTGAGCACACCCTCCGCGGCCGGCAACTCCAACCGGAGTGACGCGTGATGTATCGAGGTGTCGACCCAGTACACCCCGGTGGGGAGATTGATGAAGGTGGTGGGTCGTCGATCGATGGGCCGCAGTTCGCCGGCGGCGTCCATGGTCACGGTGACCCAGTGCCCGCCCGACACCGGCCGGAACTTCCACCAGTCGGCCCAGGTCATACGCGCATATTGGAGCAGGTCGGATCGACCGTTCGCGCTCATGCGGATTTCTCCTTCGCAGCAATCGTTTCGAGCAGTTCCGCGACGGCCCGCCGTGGCCCGCGTGGTTCGTCGGCCCATGCGGACAGGTGGTAGGGCAGCGTTTCCGGGTCGTCGATGGCAGTTCCGAGATCGATCAGGAGACTGCCCAGCGGCCCGCACAGCCCATGGTCCCGCTCGGCGATCCCGACCCACCGGCGGATCTCGTCGTAGGCCGCGGGCATGTGAACCGGGGCAGTCAACAGGCGAGCGAAAAGGGTGACGACCGTTTCGCGGTGGGCGGTGGCCTCGGCGAGCCAGACCGGCAACGGCCATGTTGCGGTGCTGTGCGGCGTGTCGATGCCCTTGTATCGGCTCAGATCGAGGGTGCATCGAAAGCCGGTGTCGCGCAACAAGTATTTGTCGGATCGGGTCCAGCTCTCGAGTTCGCGCAGGGCGCGTTCGGTCAGGCCCGGTGACCAGAACAGCTGAACCAGACTGTAGGAGGCAGCCTGGCGCAGCGACGCCTCGGTGCTGCGAGCCGCCCGGCGCAGCAAGGTGATGGAGCGATCCGGCATCGTCTGACCGATCGCGGTCCCCAGCGCCTCGGTCGCTGCCGTCCGGAGCGGCAGCGGCTGGTCCCGGCCCATCCAGGCTCTGATCATGTTCAGGATCGGCGGCGCGAGTTCCGGCCGGAGACAGGGAAGCTGCAGTGCGCCGATCGCCGCGAACCGCTCGTGCCGATTTCCGCTGAGAGCCCACGGTTCGATCAGCAGTTCGCGAGCGCGCTCGAATTCGGAGGCCGACAGCAGGCCCACGGCAACCCCGGCGTGCGCGCACACGGCGAGATCGGGACTTCCACCGAACTCGCGCAACCATTCTCGGATTGGATGGTGCGCGGCATGGTATTCCCGCCACACGTAGTCGAGAACTCGTTCAGGGTACCGCTCATCGAGGAACCGCACCGCTCGCGCCGGGATCCGGCCGTAGTCGGTTTCCTCGTCGGCCGTGAACGATTCGGCCCGTGCGGAATCGAGCAGCCGGCTGATCGGCGACCCGAAGATCGATCGCGAGCGCTTCTTCTCGTCGGGTTCCTCCGCGTGCCCGACAAACTCGTGCAACGTGCGGCCCGCGGCGGACACGAAGTTCAGCGGCATTCGGTGGAACACCGCGACGGCGATAACGAAAGCTCGTGTCTCCGTGTCGAGTTCGTTGTCGAACCAGTCTCGGAAGCGATCGTCGTCCGCCGCGGAGTGCCGTTCGACGACATCCGCCAGAACGGCCCTGCCCGCGGACACCTCGGCCAGTTCTGCGGCGAGCAGGACGAGAGCGCGAGCCGGCGGCCGGATCTGGGCCATGCCGGCCAGCAGTTGCCGTACGGCGGGATCCGACAGCAGTTCCGTCGATTCTTCGTGCAGGTGAGCGCCGACCACACGAATCGCGTCGGCCGGCTCGCCACCGTCGAGCACGAATCGGCCGATTTCGGCGGGCAATTCCGTGGTGTCGTCCAGCACGACGACCATCCGGCAATCCCGTGCGGCCAGCGTGTGGCTCAGCTGTTCGAGGTGATAGGAGCTGGATCGCAGCATCTGCGCGGCGCCCGATGATTCCAGCAGATATCCGAGATCCGGGGTGAGCTCGATGTCGAGCGAACGCAACTGTACGTCGGGATTGAGTTTGTGTACGCCCGCTCCGGATTCCCGGTCCAGTGCGCGCAGTGCCGTTGCCGTTCGTCCCCAGCCGGACGGCGCTCGCAGCAGAACCAGTGATTCGGTGCGCAGCCGGTGGCACATCTGCTCGAACACCGCCGGTGCGGCGAACGTGCCCGCGAGCTGTGCGAGCAGCCCGGTGGAGACCGCACCGCTGGGGACGATGCGTCGTCCCGGGGCCCCGGCCAGATGGTCGCGGCCCACAAGGGTCCCGACCGTCGCATCGCCGAGAATGATGTTGTTGGCTCGGACGATGCCCCCGGAACCGACCAGGCGGCCCCGCATGGAGCCGATCGCGTCGGAAAGCAGATCGGCGGCGACGAGGGATTCCTGCAGCAGATCCCCGTCCGCGCCGGCCTCCCCGGCGGTCGCGAGTCCCGGGCCGGGGATGCTGCCGGTCGGCGCAACGCCGACAGGAGCGTCCCCGGCCGGATGCTCGGCGTGCGGTTCGCTCATACCTGTCCGCCCACATTGTCGCGGCCGATGATCGTGCGGGCCCGGACATCGCCGACGATCAGGTTGTACGCATTGACGTCGTCGCGCGCATGCTTCGGCCTGTCGGTGTGATCATCCACCGGCACAACGGTCTTCGATTTGTCGGTGGGAATCGGCGGATTCGGGTACCCCGGCACCCGAATCCAGATCCGCACCGATCCTTCGGTCGTGGCGATGAGTGCGTCGCGGTATTCGGCCGGTGTGACCGTGGCACGGTAGCCGTGACGAATCACGTTCTGGTACACCGTATCCGAGACCGCCAGTGCGCCGTCGGCCCGCGCGGCGTTCTTCAGGGTCTGCTTCAGTGTCCGGGCGTCGTTCATCCGGAACGTGGCGGTCAACGCGTCACTGAACGGGCCGTTCTCGTCCCGGCCGACGTACCCTTCGTGGACGGCCACCCGCACGCGCATCCAGTCCAGCGGCCCGACATCGTTGTTGTACCGGCGGACGGCGGCGAACAGATCCCCGATGATTCCGTCGAGAACATCCAGGACCGGCAGCGTGAAGATCAGCATGACGCCGTCGCCGCGATCGCCGTCGCGCGGGGGCGTGACGACCTCGGCGGACGGCAGCGAGTCGTGCAGGACCCGGTACAGCGCAGACCGTAGCTCACCGAGTTGCACATTGTTCCGCGTGCTGGAGCCCTCCACGTCCACGATGACGATGGTTCGGTACACGGTTTCGGTCATGGTTTTCCTTCGCGACGTTGTGACTTGCGACGACAGGTTTATCGGTGATCCCGGTCGCGGTCTGCGTCCGAATGCACACTCGGCAGATTTCCGGCGAGTTCGGCCAGAATGTCGGGCCGTAGTAGTTCGACCCAGCGGCGACCGGTCCGGACCGCGCCCGCCTCGCGCAGTCGCTTCAGCGCCTTGGCCACCATTTCCCGCGACGCGCCCGTCGCATCGGCCAGCTCGGTCTGCGACAGTGACAAGGTGATGCGCACGCTGTCGCCGGCCGTCCGGCCGTATCGGCCGGCGTAGTCGAGCAGCAACCGGGCCAGCCGCTCCGTCACGGTGTAGGCGCCGAAGTCCAAGCGCTGGACGTCGGCTTCGCGGAGCCGGCCGACCACCAGCCGCAGAAGGCCGAAGGTGGTCGCGCCGTCGCCGATGAGAAGTTCGCGAAAAGCCTTGCCCGGCACCACGATCGCAGTCACCTCGGAGACCGCCGTGACGGTGGCCGACCGTGGCCTGCCGTCGATGGCGGAGAACTCACCGAGCAGGTCGCCCGGTCCCCGGATGGCCAGCAGCGCCTGTTTGCCACTCGCGGCCGACGAGGTGACCTTCACCTCGCCTGTCTCCAGGAACAGGACATGGCCGGAGCGCTCGCCCTCGCGCAACAGAACCGCATTGGGGCCCATCGCCGCCCGGTGCCCGCCGCCGACAGGGCCTCGCGGCGCAACCGGGGTATGTCGTCCGATTCCAGTGTCTCCCCTTGCGAATCGTGACGATGCGCCGTGGCAATTTCGGGAAGCACTGTAGTGAATGATTCGGTGCGAACGCGAATACCGGCTGCCTCGAGCAGATGCGCGCGGGCCGCGGCGCCGGGATGCTCGGTGGTGTCGCGGCGTCGGTAGCGGGTATTGCGGGTGTGAGCCGAGCCGGGCGGTGGTCCCCGCCCGGCGGCAGGTAGGACGGGCCGCGGAGAGGACAGGGATGAACGCACACATCGCCGAATCGCAGCGCGCGGACAGTCCGGTCGAGGTGGAGCCGTCGTCGCCGCCGTCCGGCCCCGCCGATCTGTCCCGCGGCACATGGTGGGGGGTGCTGCGCCGGTCGGTGCGGCGGTTCCAGGACAACAACGTCATGGATTGGGCCGCGGCGCTGACCTATTACAGTGTGCTGTCGCTGTTTCCGGGGTTGATCGTGCTCACCGGGTTGCTGAGCGCGCTCGGGCGCGGGGCCACCGACTCGCTCATCGACACGATTCGCCGCATCGGGCCGGGGAGCGGCACCAGTCTGCTCATCGACGCGGTGCATCAGTTGCAGGGGGCGCGGTCGTTCGCCGGGGTGGTCGCGGTGGTCGGCATCGCGAGTGCGTTGTGGTCGGCGTCCAGCTATCTGGGTGCCTTCATGCGCGCGGTGAACGCGATCTACGGCACCGGTGAGGGGCGGCCGGCCTGGCAGACCTTCCCGCTGCGGATCGGGTTGACCGTCGTGGTCCTGGTGCTGGTCACGGTGACCGCCGCCGTCGTGTCGCTCACCGGATCGCTCGCGCGGCGGGTCGGCGACTGGATCGGGTGGGGCAGTGCGGCTGTCGCGGTGTGGAACATCGCCAAATGGCCGGTGCTGGTCGTCGTGGTGACCTTTCTCGTCGCGCTGCTCTACTGGGCCGCGCCCAATGCGCGTCAGCTCGGGTTCCGTTGGCTGACACCGGGATCCGTGCTGGCGGTGGTCGTCTGGGTGCTCGCCTCGGTCGGATTCACCGTGTACGTCAGCCATTTCGGCTCCTACAACAAGGTGTACGGGTCGCTCGCGGGCGCGGTCGTGCTGCTGATCTGGTTGTGGCTCACCAATGTCGCGATCCTGCTCGGGGCGCAGGTCGACGCCGAGATCGCCCGGGGACGGCAGATCGAGCGGGGACAGCATCCGGATACCGAGCCGGTGCTTCCGCCGCGGGCCGATCCCGAGGACTGAACGTCCCGGCGAACGGTTCCAACCCAACCGCTTGGTGGGCTATAGTTTCGGCGAAGCGACCGGTTATGTTCTGAAATCGACGAACCGGTTGGCTACAGCGGGAATTTGCGTGGCGCGCGGCGCCCGCGGGCGGAGGTGTCTGTGCCGGATCAGCTACGTTTCGACGACCGGGTCGCGATCATCACCGGGGCGGGGGGCGGGCTCGGCCGGGCATACGCCCGGCTGCTGGCCGCGCGCGGCGCGCGGATCGTCGCCAACGACATCGAGGTGCGCGACGAGGCCGGGTGCACGCCGGCGGGCCGGTTGTGCGCCGAGATCACCGAGGCGGGTGGCGCCGCAGTGGCGGTCGACGCCTCGGTCGCCGACGCGGGTGCGGGGGAGGCGGTGGTCCGCACCGCCCTCGACGCCTTCGGCCGAGCCGACATCCTGATCAACAACGCGGGCATCCTGCGCGACCGTTCCTTCGCGAAACTGTCCGAGGAGGAACTCGCGGCCGTGCACGGCGTGCACCTGTACGGGACACTCGCGGTCACCAAGGCGGCGTGGCCGGTGCTGCGCGCGGGCGGTTACGGGCGGGTGGTGCTGACCACCTCGGTCGCGGGCCTGTTCGGCAACGCGGGCCAGGCCAACTACGCCTCCGCGAAATCGGCGATGGTCGGACTCGGCCGCACGCTGGCCATCGAGGGCGCCCGCTCCGGAATCAACGTCAACATCGTGTCGCCCGGCGCCGCGACCGCGATGACCGCGAAGCTGCTGCCCGAACATCTGCACACGGCGATGGCCCCGGAGAAGGTGGCTCCGATGGTCGCCTACCTCTGTCACGAAACCTGTTCGGCGACAGGGGAGATCTTCTTCGCGTCGGCGGGCCGCTACGCGCGGAACCTGATCGTCGAGACCCCCGGCTACCGCAATCCGGAGGCGACGGTGGAGGACATCGCCACCCACCTCGGCACCATCATGGACGCGAGTACCTGGATCCTGCCCGGCGACAGTATGCAACTGCCCGAAGTCTGACCTGGCCGGCCCGCGCGGCTGCGATACTGCGGTCGGGGCCGGCGCCACGCGCCCGCGGGCGACCCGGGCGGCAATCGACGAGGGATGCGATATGGATCGGGACAGCGACACCGTCTTCATCGACGGTGAATGGATCAGGGCCCGCGGCCCGCGACGCTACGAGATCGTCTCGGCGTCCACCGAGGAGACGCTCGCGACCGCGCCGGTCGGTGCGGTGGAGGATGTCGGCGCGGCGGTCGCGGCCGCGCGCCGGGCCTTCGACGATCCGGCCGGCTGGGCGCACTGGGAACCGGAACGCCGTGCGGCCGTGCTGGATCGGTTCGCCGACGCGCTCGACGAACGCGGTTCGGAGATCGCCCGGCTGGTCACCGGCCAGAACGGGATGCCGATCACCATCTCCTCGGCGTCGGAGGCGGTCTTCCCCGGCATGCTGACCCGCTACTACGCGGGCCTGTTGCGCGATACTCCGGTCGAGACCGAACGTCCCTCGATGACCGGCGGCACGACGGTGGTGCGGCACGTGCCGATCGGCGTGGTCGCCGCGATCGTGCCCTGGAACTTCCCGCAGACGCTGACCTTCTACAAACTGGCTCCCGCCCTGGCGGCGGGCAACACGGTGGTGCTGAAACCGGCCCCGGAGACCACGCTGGACGCCTACGTGGTCGTCGAGGCCGCCACCGCCGCCGGGATTCCGCCCGGGGTGTTCAACATCGTCACCGGCGGCCCGGAAACCGGTGCGGCGCTGGTCGAACATCCGGACGTGGACAAGGTCGCGTTCACCGGGTCCACCCGGGCGGGGCGGAGCATCGCCGAGACCTGCGGCCGGTTGCTGCGCCCGGTGACCCTGGAGCTGGGCGGTAAGTCGGCGACCATCGTGCTCGACGACGTCGATCTCGCGACCGAGGTCGGGAAGATGTTCACCTGCACGCTGGTCAACAGCGGGCAGACCTGCATGCTCGGCACCCGCGTGCTCGCGCCGCGCAGCCGGTACGGCGAGGTGGTCGACGCCTTCGCCGGACTGGTCGGCATGCTGCCGGTCGGCGACCCGTTCGATCCGGGCAACATCCTGGGCCCGCTGGTCTCCGCGCGGCAGCGCGAACGGGTGGAGGGCTACATCGCGAAGGGCCGCGACGAGGCCCGGCTGGTGGCCGGCGGCGGCCGCCCGGAAGGCCTGGACAAGGGCTGGTACGTCGCCCCGACGGTGTTCGCGGATGTCGCCAACGACGCGGTGATCGCGCGGGAGGAGATCTTCGGCCCGGTGCTCGCGGTGATCCCCTACGACGACGAGGACGACGCGATCCGACTCGCCAACGACTCCGCGTACGGCCTCGGCGGCACCGTGTGGAGCGCGGATCCGGAGCGGGCCCGCGCGGTCGCCACCCGGGTCCGCACCGGCACGGTCGGCGTGAACTTCTACAACATCGACCACCACAGCCCGTTCGGTGGCATCAAGGACAGTGGCATCGGCCGGGAACTGGGCCCCGAGGGGCTGGCGTCGTTCCGGCACACCCAGTCGGTCTACCTGGGCTGACGGTCCGGCCGGCGTGCCCGGCCGGAACCCGTTGCCGCCGTTCACCTCTCGGTGACGTAGCGGGCCCGCAGTTCCCGTTTGAGCAGTTTCCCGGTCTCCGTGCGGGGCAGGCTGTCGACGAAATGCACCGCGCGCGGAGCCTTGTAGTGGGCGATCCGGCCGCGGGTGAATTCGATGATCTGCGCGGCCAATTCGGGCCCGGGCTCCGTCCCCGCGGCGGGTTGCACGAAGGCCGTGACGGATTCGCCCATCGCCTCGTCGGGCAGCCCGATCACGGCCACGTCGAAGATCGCCGGATGCAGCACGAGCGCGTTCTCGACCTCCTGCGGATAGATGTTGACGCCGCCGGAGATGATCGTGAACGACTTGCGATCGGTGAGATAGAGATACCCGTCCTCGTCGACGAAGCCGACATCGCCCGCGGTGGTCCAGGTCGGACGCTCGGGATGCCGTGCGGCGGCGCTCTTCTCGGGATCGTTGTGGTAGACGACGTGGTGGTCCGGGCGGTCGCCGTACACCGTGCCGATGTGCCGGGCGGGCAGTTCGCGGCCGTCGTCGTCGCAGATGTGCAGGACGCCGAGGATGGGCCTGCCCACGGTACCGGGCCGCTCCAGCCAGGTGGCGCTGTCGACCATCGTCATGCAGTTGCCCTCGGTGTTGGAGTAGTACTCGTACAGCACCGGTCCCCACCAGTCGATCATCCGCTGCTTGACCTCCACCGGGCAGGGCGCGGCGGCGTGCACGGCGCAGCGCAGCGAGGACACGTCGTGCGCCGCGCGAATCTCCGCCGGCAGCCGCAACATTCGCACCAGCATGGTCGGCACGAACTGACCGTGGGTGACCCGCCACCGCTCGATCGCGCGCAGGGCGGCCTCCGCGTCGAACCGCCGCATCACCACCACAGTGCCGCCGAGCGCCTGTACCGAACCCGACCAGCGCAGCGGCGCCGCGTGATACAGCGGCGCCGGGGAGAGGTACACGGTGTCGGTGCCGATACCGAAATAGCGTCGCAGCAGCCCCACCATCGGCTCGCCGCGCGGATCCCCGAGCCGGTACGGCGGCAGATCCGGCCGGACGCCCTTCGGAAAGCCCGTGGTGCCCGAGGAATACAACATCGGCACGCCGTGCGGCTCGTCCGCCGGCCGCACCGGCGAGGCCGCCGCGAGGGTCCGCTCGTAGGACTCGTGACCGGCGACCTCGCCGTCGTAGGCCAGCCGCAGCCGGAGCGACGGCGTGCGATCGACCAGAGTCGCTGCGACCGAGGCGATCTCGGGCGTGGCGCCGGAGACCACGATCGCGGCGGCGCCGGAGTCGCCGACGATGTAGGCGGCCTCGTCCGCGGTCAGGGAGCGGTTGATCGCGGTCAGGTACAGCCCGGAACGCAGTGCCGCCCAATAGACCTCGAAGGCGCGCAGCGTGTTCTCGGTGAGCAGCGCCAGCACGTCGCCGGGCCGCAGCCCGGCCGCCCGCAACGCGCCGGCGAGGCGGATCGACCGATCCTCGAGCTCGGCGTAGGTGAGGACCTCACCGGTGTCGGCCAGCACGGCCGCCGGCCGGTCGGGGGTCGCGGCGGCGTACGTCGCGGGACAGAGCATCCCGGCATCCTTTCGCTTCCGGTAATCCCATACGTCGAGTATGGTCGGGTCAGATCTTACCCAACCAAATGGTCGATTACGTGGGATCGATCAAGTCGCCGAAGGAGAACCGCGGCATGCGAGACTGGCCATACGAGGTGTTCCCGACCGGCTGGTACCAGATCGGCTATTCGGCGGAGCTGCAACCCGGCGAGGTCCGGCCGGTCCGGTACTTCGACCGCGAACTGGTGCTGTTCCGCACCGAGGCGGGCAGGTTGGCGCTGCTGGACGCCTACTGCCCGCATCTGGGCGCCCACCTCGGCTACGGCGGCACCGTCGTGGACGACTGCATCGAATGCCCGTTCCACGGCTGGCGCTGGCGCACCGACGGATCCCTGGGAACGATTCCCTACGACCCCGAAGCCAACCGGCGAGTCAGGATCGAATCCTGGCCGACCCGAGAGGTCGCCGGGCTCCTGCTCACCTGGTACGACGCCTTCGGTCGCGAACCGTTCTGGGAATGGCCGGGCATCACCGAATTCCTCGACGAGGAGAACTTCTACCCGATCTTCCCGCAGGGCGCCGACCACATCGGTATCCGGAAGATCATCCCGCAGTCGCCGGTGGAGAACACCCCGGATTTCGAGCACTTCCCCTTCGTGCACGGCGCCGGTCGCGCCGGCAACCCCATCACCTGGGAGGAGAAGGAGCACTACCTGCGCACCCGGATCAGCTTCCTGTTCGGCGCGCACAAGGCCAAGACCTGGCTCACCCCGGACGGCCCGGTGGAGGGCGAGATCGAAACGGAGGCTTGGGGTCTGGGGCTGTCCAACGCGCGGTTCACACTCGGCGACTTCGTCACCTCGCAGCTGACCGCCACCACCCCGGTCGACGCCGAGCACTCGGAACTGTTCGACACCATCACCGCGAGCCGGGAACCGGGCGACTCCGGGCCCGAGCCGACCGGCAAGGCGGGCAAGATGATCACCTTCCAGAAGGGCCAGATCCGGCACGACTTCAAGATCTGGGAGAACCAGCGCTACGTGGAGCATCCGCCGTTCGCGGGGCGGGAGGCCGAGGCCTATGCCTCGTTCCGGCGCTGGTCGAAGCAGTTCTACTTCGGGCCCGACGGCGAGTCGGCGCCGGGTGCCGGCGGGGGACAGCAGGCCGGCTGATTCCCGACCGACCGGCCGGGATCGGAAATATCATCGAGGAGCGGATGCGACGTGGCAGCCGCGGGCAAGATCGGATCGACATGATGGCTGCGACCGTCGACGAAGTGTTCCGGGAGCGGGTGCGGCGGACGCCGGACGCTCCGATCGCGGACTGTGGCAGTGGCCCGGTCACTTTCGCCGAAATCGACCGGCGGACCGATCGGCTGGCCGCCGGTCTCGCCGCCCTCGGCGTGCGGCCCGGCGACCGGATCGCGCTGATCGTGCCGAACCGCCCGGAGATGATCGAACTGCTCATCGCCACCGCGAAACTCGGCGCGGTGCAGGTGCCGCTGAACTACTGGCTGCGCGGTGAATTCCTGCGGTACCAGCTCGCCGACTGCGGGGCCCGGATCCTCGTGGCCGACGAACTCGGGTACGCCTCCGCGGCGCCGCTGCTCGGCGAGACCGGGATCGAGCAGGTGGTGCTGCTGGACACGCCGGCCACCGGCACGGTCTCCTACGCCGCTGTGCTCGCGGCCGGCGATGCGGAATGGACTCCGCGGCAAGCGAATCCGTCGGACCTGCTGGCGATCCTGTACACCTCCGGAACCACCGCGCTGCCGAAGGGCTGCATGCTCAGCACCGGCTACTACGTCACGGTCGGCCGTTCGTACGGCGAGCGCGGCTGGGTGCGACCCGGCGACCGCGTGTACACGGCGTTCCCGCTGTTCCACTCCAGCGGGCAGATGGTGGCCTTCATGTCGGCGCTGGTGAACGACGCCGACATCGTCGTCGCCCCCGAATTCCACGCCGCCACCTTCATGGCCGACGCCCGCGCGGCCGGCGCGACCATGCTGGTCGGCGTCGGCGTGATGGCTCAGGCCATCCTGGAGCAACCGCCGCATCCCGACGACGCGACCTCCCGCTTCCGGCTCGCCTCCTGGGTCCCGTTACCCGAGGATCGGCAGGCGGAATTCGAACGCCGCTTCGCCACCCCGGTGATGTCGGAGGGGTACGGCCAGACCGAATGCGTGCCGATCTCGGCCAGCGCCGTCGACGGCGCCCGGGTCCGCGCTTCCGCCGGACTGACCGCCCCCGCGGTCGACGTCCGCGTCGTCGACGAGAACGACGAGATCCTGCCCGCCGGACGCTCGGGTGAGATCGTGGTCCGTCCTCGAATCCCGAACGCCACCTTCCAGGGCTACTGGAACAAGCCCGCCGAAACGGTGTCGGCCTGGCAGAGCCTCTGGCACCACACCGGTGATTTCGGCTACCTCGATGTCGGCGGGTACCTGCACTTCGTCGACCGCAAGAAGGATGTGCTGCGCCGCCGCGGCGAGAACGTGTCCTCCCTGCAACTGGAACAGGTCATCCGCGCCCACCCCGCGGTCGCCGACGTCGCCGTCTGCGCGGTCCCCGCCCCACTCGGCGACGACGACATCAAGGCCTGTGTGGTGCTGCACCCGGACCAGGCTCTCACCGCCGCCGACCTGTTCGACTTCCTGCGGGATCGGGTGCCCTACTTCGCGATTCCGCGCTATCTCGACGTACGCGCCGAACTCCCGGTGAACGCGCTGGGCCGCGTGATGAAGCACGTGCTGCGCGCAGAGGGCGCCGGGCCCACGGTCGCGGACCTGGAGGCACAGGGCCTGGTGGTGCCGCGTGACGAACGTCGCGGCCCCGCAAGGGATCCGGTCGCCTGAATCCGGCGCTGCCCGCGTCCGCCCGCCCGTGCCGCCCGCGAGCTGGCCCGTGCGATGCGCCCTCGGTCCGCAACGGCCGCCGCCGCGGGCTCGCGGGTCAGGTAGCAGGAGTATTTCCGGGGTGTGGCCGCCGCGATCTCGCGGGTCGGGCGGCGGGAGTGGTTCCGGGGTGTGGCCGCCGCGATCTCGCGGGTCAGGCGGCGGGAGTGGTGCCGCGGTGCGTGCCCTCCGCGATCTCGCGAGCGCGTGGATAGTCGGCCTTGCCGTTGGGGGAGCGCGGCACCGTAGCCACCACGGCGATCGACTTCGGCGCCTTGTACCCCGCCAGCCGCGACTTCACGTGCGCGATCAGCTCCGCCGGAGTCGGCTCCGCCGCGCCCACCGGCGCGACAACCGCGCAGACCGCTTGTCCTCATTGCGGATCCGGCACGCCGACGACGAGGGCGTCGGCCACGTCCGGATGCCCGAGCAGCACCGCCTCCACCTCCTCGGTGTAGATCTTCTCCCCGGCGCTGTTGATACACAACGAATCCCGGCCCAGCAGCTGAATTCTCCCGTCCGCCTCGACGAT
The DNA here is from genome assembly GCF_009604425.1 of Nocardia aurantia. Classification (GTDB taxonomy): domain Bacteria; phylum Actinomycetota; class Actinomycetes; order Mycobacteriales; family Mycobacteriaceae; genus Nocardia; species Nocardia aurantia. Next base: position 361,644 of record NZ_WEGI01000010.1, read on the forward strand.
CGCGCGATCACCGGGCAACGCCATCCGCACCCCGTCGACGGTGACGAAGGTGGCGGCGGACTTCTCCTCGTCCTTGTAGTAGCCCAGCGGCACCCGATTCCCCACGGCGAGCCGGCCGACCACCCCCGAACCCGGTGTGACAGGCCGCAATTCGTCGTCGAGCACGGCGGCGTGGGGTCCGATCTCGAAACGCGCGGTGGTCGCCACATCGTCCTTGGTCGATATCGACCACCCCATCCCGAACCCCTCCGAGGAGGAGAACCCGTCCACGATGGTCAGCGACGGACACTGTTCCAGCAGACCGGCTTTCACCGCATCACTGAGAAACGCGCCCGACGAGAGCAGATTCCCCAGGCACGAGATGTCCCACCGCCCCGGCTCCCGCGCCATGGTCTCCAGAATCGGCCGCCCGAACGCGTCCCCGACCATGGCGAGACTGCGCACCCGCAGCCCGTGCACGGTGTCGAGCAACTCCACCGGGTCGAATCCGTGCCCCCGCAACGAGATCACGCATCCCCCGTCGTTGAGCGTCAGATAACCACCGAACAGGCCCGTCCCGTGCATCATCGGACTCGCGGAGACATGGGTACGCCCCGGCTCCGTGATGAACCTCCGCATCCCGGGAATCCCGTCCTCGATCGGATACGACGGGGGACCGACGGAATTCAACTGCATGAAGATGTCGTACTGCCGCCACATCACCCCCTTCGGCATCCCGGTGGTCCCTCCCGTGTACAGCAGGAACAGATCCTCCCCACTGCGCCCCCACCTCGACCGGGTCTGCCCCGCAGCGCTTCCCGCCGCCTGCTCGTACGGAATCGCCCAGGCCGGGCACACGGCGGTCCCGTCGTCGACATGGATCCAGCTCCGCACCGCCGGCAACTCGGCCCGCACCTCCCCGACCTGCTCGGTGAACGCCCCGTGGAACACCACCGCCGTGATGTCGGCGTTGCGCCACAGATACAGCAGCTCGTCCCGCCGGTACCGATAGTTGGTGTTGACCGCGGGAATACCGATCTTGGTGGCGGCGAACATCACCTCGAGATACTCGGGCGAGTTCCGCAGGCACAGCGCGACCCGATCGTCCCGAGCGGCCCGCCCGTCGAGCAGCGCGGCCGCAAGACCGTCTGCCCGGCGGTCGAATTCGGCCCACGTGAACACCCGCTCGCCCTGCCGCTGCGCGGGCGCCCCCGGCAGCTCCTCCGCGACCATCTCCCAGAAGTCGGCGAAGTTCCAATGGCTCGGCTCGACCATCCGTCCCACCTTCATCGGTAGTGCTGCTGACATCCGCCATTTTGCCAACCATGTAGTCGGTTTGAGGGGAAACGAGAATTCCGGCCACACTCGCCCTCGCGTCGCGCCCGCACGAGCCGGTACAGAAAACGCTGTGTATCAGGCAGTGTGCGGGTCGGACGAGGACCGCGACAGATCGATACGGCGTGGTCTGATATCAACCAGAGGGTCGGTAAAGGAGATGAGACGCTGTCTCACACCGGGCTTCCCGATCCGGCGAGCAGGGGTTCGACCCCGGCGGGCAGGGAGTGGTCGCCGGCCGCGGCGCGGACGTGGGCTTCGAGCGTCTCGCGGAAGGCGGTGGCGGCGTGGGTGGGTGCGACGTCCTTGCGGTGGGCGAGCGCGACGAGGCGGTGGAGGGTGCGCGTATCCCGGGCGGTGTCCAGGGCGAGGGGGCTGCCGCGCAGGGCGGGGTGGCCCGCCAGCACCATGCTGGGTACCACCGCCACGCCGAGGCCCGCCTCGACGAAGCGCAGGACCGCGTCCATCTCGCCGCCCTCGACGGCCAGGCGCGGCTGGAAGCCGGCGTGCCGGCAGGCGGCGATGGTCGCCTCGCGGAGGTCGTAGCCGGGGCGGAACATGACCAGCGGCCGATCACGGAGGTCGGTGATGGTCAGGCGGCTCGGGAGCGAGTCGTCGTGGCGCGCGGCGACGACCAGGTCCTCGCGCAGGATCGGCGTCGTCGCCAGTGGTGTGCCGTCGGCCAGGGGCAGGATCACCAGGGCCAGGTCGAGGGCGCCGCGGGTGAGCTCGCGCACCAGATCGCGGGAGCCGCCCTCCTCGACCATCAACTCGATACCGGGATGGGCGTCGTGGAACCGCCGCAGCGCATCCGCCAGCAGGCCGGAACACAGCGAGGGGGTGGCGCCCACGCGTAGCCGGCCGCGGCGCAGCCCGATCAACTCCTGCACCTCGAGCCGTGCGGTGTCCACATCCGCGAGGATCCGTTCGGCGAGCGGCAGCAGGGCCTCACCCGCCGGCGTCAGGGTGATGTTGCCGCGGGCGCGGCTGAACAGCGGGGCTCCCAGTTCGGTCTCCAGCGCCCGGATCTGCTTGGACAGGGACGGCTGTGCGACGCGCAGCGTGTCGGCCGCCCGGGTGAAGTGCCGGGCCCGCGCCACGGCCAGGAAATACGACAACTGCTGCAACTGCACGTCCACAGCCTAGAACCGGTTTTTCCCCGGTCGCAATTTCGAATCCGGTAGAACGGCGGGAAATTCGGGTGCGTGTGAAAACTCTCACGGACCGAAATTCCTACCGAATGTAGTAAATGATGGCGCAGCTCGCTCGATAGCCTGCGGTCATCGTGACCAGTCCGGAACGGACTTGGACGTCCGGAACCGGCCGGACGTAGTTTCCGGGCATGGTTACGGCACTCCCCGCGGTGTACCGCTCCACGGTCGGCAGGAAGGCCGTCATGGCGGTGACCGGTGGCATTCTCGTGTTGTTTCTGATCGCGCACGCGTTCGGGAATCTGAAGGTATTCCTCGGCCCGGCCGAGTTCGACGGTTACGCGTCCTGGCTGCGGACGATCGGTGAGCCGGCGCTGCCGCGCCGGTGGTTCCTCTCGCTGCTCGAGATCGGGCTCACCGTCAGTGTGGTCCTGCACGTGTGGTCGGCGGTGACCCTCGCCCGCGCGGCCCGCCGCGCCCGGCCCGTCCGATACGCGGTGCGCCGGCGATCGCGTGCGCACGGATACGCCGTCCACACGATGCGGTACGGCGGCGTCGTCATCGCGCTGTTCCTGATCTGGCATCTGCTCGACCTGACCTTCGGCGCGGTGAACCCGCTGGGCGGCAACGGAACTCCGTACACCGCGGTCGTCGCCGACTTCGCGCCCGGCCGCTGGTACGTCACCGTGTTCTACGTCGCCGCCGTGGTCATGGTCGGACTGCATCTGCGGCACGGGATCCGCAGCGCCTTCCAGACTCTCGGCCTCGCGAGCCGTCGCAGTTACGCCGCCTACGACCTGCTCGCGGCGGTCGTCTCGATCGTCCTGGTCGCCGGCTTCCTGGCCGTTCCGATCGCCGTCACATTCGGATGGGTGAAATGATCACGCACAACCCCTATCTCACCGGCGCGCCGCTCGCCGACACCAAGGCGCCGGGCGGGCCCATCGAGAATCGCTGGACCACAAGGACATTCGAGGCCAAGCTGGTCAATCCGGCGAACAAGCGCCGGAAGACGATCATCGTCGTCGGTACCGGTCTCGCGGGCGGCTCGGCCGCCGCGACCCTGGGCGAGCAGGGCTACCGGGTGCTCCAGTTCTGTTTCCAGGACTCCCCGCGCCGGGCCCATTCGATCGCCGCGCAGGGCGGGATCAACGCGGCGAAGAACTATCGCAACGACGGCGACAGCGTGTACCGGCTGTTCCACGACACGATCAAGGGCGGGGACTACCGCGCGCGGGAGTCGAATGTGCACCGGCTCGCGGAGATCTCGACGCGGATCATCGATCAGTGTGTGGCGCAGGGTGTTCCGTTCGCCCGGGAGTACGGCGGGCTGCTCGACAACCGATCCTTCGGCGGCACACAGGTTTCCCGTACCTTCTACGCCCGCGGCCAGACCGGGCAGCAGTTGCTGCTGGGCGCCTACCAGGCCCTGATGCGGCAGGTCGACGCGGGCACCGTCGAACTGCACGCGCGGCACGAGATGCTCGATCTGATCATCGCCGACGGCGTGGCGCGGGGCGTGGTCGTGCGCGATCTGGTCACCGGCGCGATCGTCTCCCACACCGCGGACGCGGTCGTGCTGGCCACCGGCGGATACGCCAACATCTACTTCCTGTCGACCAACGCCATGGGTTCGAACATCACCGCCGCCTGGCGCGCGCACCGGCACGGCGCGTATTTCGCGAATCCGTGTTTCACCCAGATCCACCCGACCTGTATTCCGCCCTCGGGCGACCATCAATCCAAGCTGACGCTCATGTCGGAGTCGCTGCGCAACGACGGCCGGGTATGGGTACCCGACAGGCCCGGCGACGATCGCCCGCCCGCCGATATCCCCGAGCGCGAGCGCGACTATTTCCTGGAACGCCGCTATCCCGCCTACGGCAACCTGGTCCCGCGCGACATCGCCTCCCGCGCGGCGAAGAACGTCTGCGACGAGGGCCGGGGCGTCGGCCCGGGCGGCCTCGGCGTCTATCTCGATTTCGCCGAGGCGATGACCCGGCTCGGCCCCGAGGCCGTGAAAGCCAAGTACGCCAACCTCTTCACCATGTACGAGCGGATCACCGGGGAGAATCCGTATCGGGTGCCCATGCGCATCTACCCCGCTGTGCACTACACGATGGGCGGCCTGTGGGTCGACTACGACCTGCAATCCACCGTTCCCGGACTGTTCGTCATCGGCGAGGCGAATTTCTCCGACCACGGCGCCAACCGGCTGGGCGCCTCGGCGCTCATGCAGGGCCTCGCCGACGGATATTTCGTGCTGCCCACCACGATCGGCGATTATCTGGCCCGCGCGACCGCGGCCGAGATTCCCGCGACCGCGATCGAGGCGGCGGAGAATCGGGTCACCGCGACGATCGATCGGCTGCTGTCCGTCCGCGGCGACCGCACCGCCGACCATTTCCACCGCCGGCTCGGCCACATCATGTGGGAATACTGCGGTATGGAGCGCACCGAGGCGGGCCTGCGGAAGGCCGCGGAACTCGTCCCCGCCCTCCGCGCGGAATTCTGGTCCCGCGTCGACGTGCCCGGCTCCGGCACGGACCTCAACCAATCCCTCGAACGCGCGGGCCGGGTCGCCGATTTCCTGGAACTGGCCGAACTCATGGTGATCGACGCCCTGCACCGGGCCGAATCCGCCGGCGGTCATTTCCGCGCCGAATCACAGACCGCGGACGGCGAGGCCGCCCGCGACGACGAGAATTTCGCCTACGTCGCGGCCTGGGAATGGAACGGTCCCGGCCTGCCCCCGACCCTCCACAAGGAGGCCCTGGAATTCGAATACGCCCACCCGACAACCCGTTCCTACACATAGAGAGGCGACGCGCGTGAAATTCACCCTGCGCATCTGGCGCCAGCGGAGCCCGGAACACCGCGGCCGGCTGGTCGACTACCCGATCGAAATCTCCCCGGACGCTTCGTTCCTCGAAATGCTCGACGTCCTCAACGAACACCTCGCCGGCATCGGCGAGGAACCGATCGCCTTCGACCACGACTGCCGCGAAGGCATCTGCGGCATGTGCTCATTGGTCATCGACGGCGCCCCGCACGGCCCCGAACAGGCCACCACCACCTGCCAACTGCATATGCGGAAATTCGCCGACGGCCGCACCATCACGGTGGAACCGTGGCGCGCCGGGGCTTTTCCGGTCGTCAAGGACCTGGTCGTGGATCGCTCGGCCTTCGACGAGATCATCCGCGCCGGCGGCTACATCACCGCCCCGACCGGCACCGCTCCCGAAGCGCATTCGATCCCCGTCCCCAAACCCGACGCCGACCGCGCCTTCCAGGCCGCCGAATGCATCGGCTGCGGCGCGTGTGTCGCGGCCTGCCCCAACGGTTCCGGCATGCTGTTCACCGCCGCCAAGGCCACCCACCTCGCCCTGCTCCCGCAAGGCCAACCGGAACGCTACACGCGCGCCGCCGGCATGATCGCCGCCCACGACGCCCTCGGCTTCGGCGGCTGCACCAACACCGGCGAATGCACCGCCGCCTGCCCCAAGGAAATTCCCCAGGACGTCATCGGCCGCCTCAACCGGGACCTCCTGCGCGTCGCTCGCCACCCGGGCGCCTGACCGGCCACGCCGTTCCTGTCGGACCATTGAGGTAGCGTGCGGCGCCATGCACCCGGCCACCGCCGCGATCGCCGACCTCGTCGCCTCGATCACCCCTTGGGATCCGTTGGAGCAGGAGCACATCGATCGGACGCTGGCATGGCTGGCGTCCACCGACGACATCTACCGCCGCGTCCCGCCCGCCGTCCCGGCCACGCACCTGGTCGCCTACGTCGTCCTGGTCGATCCGGTCGACCGGGGCGTGTTCCTCGGCGTGCACCGGAAGTCGGGCCTGCACCTGCCAATGGGTGGTCACGTCGACCCCGGCGAGCCCCCGCCGGCCGCCGCGCGCCGGGAAGCCTTGGAGGAACTGGGAATTCACCCCGAATTCGATGTCGTCGGCGACGGGCCACTGCTGCTGACCGTCACCCCCGTGACACTGCCGCAACCCCACACGGACGTCAGCTTCTGGTACGTCGCTCGCGGGCACCGCGATCGGAGCTACAGTCTCGACCCGGCCGAGTTCGACGGCGGCCGTTGGTGGGATCTCGACCCCGGCACACTACCCGACACCGATCCACACCTGAGCCGCTTCCTGGCGAAACTGCACCACCACGCGGCCGCCGGGCGGTGACGCCGACAGCCGAGTACCGCGAGTGAGGTAACGGCTGTTACATTGCCCAGCGTGACAGGTAAGCGACGTGTGCGGTGGCAGGTGCTGGTCGTGCGGATACCGGCCGAGCCGTCGCGGCATCGGGTGGCCGTGTGGCGGGAGCTGCGCCGGGTCGGTGCGTTGCAGATCGGTCAGGGCGTGTGGGTAGTGCCCGATGTCGCGGTGTTCGCCGACGGGGTCGCCCGGGTCATCGAGCTGGCGCGCCGTGGGGAGGGCGAGGTGCTGGTCCTGGAGGCGGCCGGGCGCGCCGAGGCCGACGCAGCCCGGTTGGAGGGGTTGTTCACCGCTGAGCGCGGCGAGGAGTGGGCGGAGTTCCTCACCGAGTGCGCCCGTTTCGACGCCGAGATCGACAAGGAGATCGGCATCGCCAAGTTCACGATGGCCGAGTTGGAGGAGGAGGAACACAGCCTGGAACGGCTGCGCCGCTGGCATCGCGATATCAAGGCCCGCGACGTGTTCACCGCCCCGGCCGCCGCCGAGGCCGCTGCGCAGCTCGAGCACTGCGCAGGCCGGTTGGCCGACTACACCGAACGGGTCTTCGCGGCCCTGCACCAGATGTGACCGCCGAGAGACCGGGAACCGATCGATGAACCTCGATACGCGAATCTTTCTCGATATCAACGACTTCGCTCGCAATACGCCGTGGCTGCACCCGATCATGTCCGGCTATGCGAACTACGGCATCGTGCTCTTCGCGATCCTGCTGGTCGCCGGGTGGTGGATCGCCCGTCGGCCCGCAAGCACGGAGAAAATGACCGCAGCCGTGTGGGCGCCGATCGGTGCGCTCGCCGCGCTGGCGATCAACCAGCCGATCTCGAGCGCGGTGAACGAAACCCGCCCGTGCAACGCCCTGCACGACATCGTGGTGTTGCACTGCAACACCGACGGGTCGTTCCCCAGCGACCACGCGATGATGGCCGGCGCGGTCGCGGCGGGTCTGTGGCTGGTGGACCGGCGCCTGGGCGTCCTGGCGACGCTGGCGGCGCTGCTGATGGCTTTCACCCGTGTCTACATCGCCGCCCACTACCCCCAGGACGTGCTCGCCGGGCTGGGGCTGGGCGCGGTCGTGAGCTTGGCCGGATTCTGGTTGTCTCGGCCCGTGCTGCGATGGCTGCTCGGCCGGATCGCCCGTACCCCGATGCGGATCCTGATCACCGCGCCCGCGCAATCGACTGTCGTTCAGGGAAACTCACGATGAGTACACCACCAGCTGTACGGGCCGTCGTGCCACGGGCGCGGCTGCTGCCGCTGTACGCGGCCGGGTTCGTCACCGCGTTCGGCGCGCACAGCATCGCGGCCAGTCTCGGCGGCTACACCGGTTCCGGGCATGCGAGTCTGCTGACCCTGGGTCTGCTGCTGGCTGTCTACGACGGCGCGGAAGTGTTGCTCAAACCCGTGTTCGGCACGCTGGCCGACCGCATCGGCCCGCGCCCCGTGCTGCTGGGCGGCCTGATCGCCTTCGCGGTCGCGTCGGCGGCATTCGTACTCGCGGGCAACCCCGCCCTCGTCGGGTTCGCCCGTCTCGGTCAAGGGGCTGCCGCGGCGGCGTTCTCGCCGGCGGCGGGCGCGATGGTGGCGCGGCTGACCCCCAGCGGTGGTCACGGCCGCGCGTTCGGCGGGTACGGCGCCTGGAAAGGACTCGGCTACACCCTCGGCCCCCTGCTCGGCGGTGTCGCGATCACGATCGGCGGCTACAACCTGCTGTTCGCCGTGCTCGCCTGTCTCGCCGTCGCTGTCGTCGGCTGGGCGGCGATCGCCGTTCCCGCCGTCCCCGCGTTACCGCGCGCCCGCCAGACCGTGCTGGATCTGGCCCGGCGCCTGGGCAGCGCACACTTCCTGCGCCCCACCGCCGCTCTCGCCGGGTCGACCGCCGCCCTGGCGGTCGGGATCGGGTTTCTCCCCGTGCTCGGGGCCCGCCACGGCCTCGGTCCACTGGCCACCGGTGCGGCGGTGTCGCTGCTGGCCGCCACCGCCGCGCTCGTCCAGCCGCCCGTCGGTCGCGCTCGCGATGCCGGGCGACTGCACGACGGCGCAACCATGGCGGCGGGGCTGGTCCTGGCCGGAATCGGCATGGCCTCGGCGACCGTGGTCCCCGGGATCGCCGCAGTGCTGGTCGCATCGTTCGTGATCGGCGCGGGGACAGGGCTGGTGACACCGATCGGGTTCGCGTACCTGGCCGCCACCACACCACCGGAACGGCTCGGCCAGACCATGGGCGCCGCCGAAATCGGCCGCGAACTCGGCGACGCAGGCGGCCCGCTGCTCGTCGGTGCTGTCGCCGTCGCCACCACCCTCAACGCCGGACTCCTCGCGCTCGCCGCCGTGCTGGCCGCCCTCGCCGTCCTCGCCGCCGCGCCCGCACCACGGGACGGCCGGAGGACCGACGCCATCGGATGAACCGGAATCCGCACTGCCACAGTCCTATTGATGCCGGTCTCCCGGATGGGTTGGTGCGCGGGATGTCGGCCGGCGATCTCTGGCCGGTCGGCGAGCCCGAGGCGCAGGTTGCACCGTGGTGGACGGCTTCGTCGAGAAGTTGCGCGACGTGATCCTCGTAGAAGCTGTAGCCGCTGCCCTGCTGCGGCCGCACACCAACCGGATCGCCCCGCGCCCCAGTCAACGCGAAGTCCGGCAACGAGACTGGACGCGATGAACACCGAGGCCGACTCGAAGCCGGCGGAGCGGCCGGGCTGCGGGTTATCGGACCGTATGCACGGCGTCGGCGACCGCGGCCAGGACGTTGATCGGATCGCCGTCGGCGATCGGGTAGATCCCGATGTGGTCCGCGCCGGCGTGAAGATGTTCCCGCAGCCGGGTGGCGACGGTGGCGGCGTCGCCGTGGGCGACCAGTGCGTCGATGAGGCGATCGCTGCCGTGATCGTCGAGATCGTCATCGGTGAAGCCGAGCCTGCGAAAATTGGTGGCGTAGTTGACGACCCGTAGCCCGGTGCCCGGCGGCGCCGAGCGCGCGGCGGTGCGGACCCGTGCGGCGTCGGTGTCCACGATCGCGAAATGGCCGGGCAGCAACAGCTTTCCGGGCCCGAGCAGCTCTCGTGCCCGCCGGGTGTGATCCGGCGTGACCATGCACGGGACGGCTCCCGCGGCGCGGTCCCGGGCGAGCCGGAGCATCCTCGGGCCCAATGCCCCCACGACGATCCGATCGGCGGGTACACCGTTTCCGGTCAGCCGGTCGAGGTAGGACGCCAGAACGTCGTAGGGCGAGGCGTATTCGGTGTGCACCTCGCGATGGCCGATGCCCACGCCGAGCAGGAAACGGTCCGGATGGGCGGCGGCGATCCGGTGATACGAGGCGGCGACGGTGTCCGCGTCCGCGACCCAGGCGTTCACGACGCTGGTGCCGAGCGTCAGGCGGGTCGTGGCATCGAGCAACCGCTCCACCAGCGTGAGATCGGCCGGGGGCGAGGCGTCCAGCCAGAGCGTGTCGTAGCCCAGTTGCTCGAGCAGTCCGGCCCGTTCCGGCGACACCTCGTGCTCGCGCAGATGCGCGCCGAGTACTCCCGTTGAGATTGGCATAGGCACAGTTCACCGGCAGGTGGACGATCCAACCAGACCGGAAATGCCTGCGCAGTGATAAGCTCGCGGCATCGTCGCAGGTAGCGGGTGTGGAGGCGCGGGATGGAGCTGCAAGCGCTCCGGTGCTTCGTCACCGTCGCCGAGGAGTTGCACTTCGGGCGCGCCGCCGAACGGCTGCATCTGGCCCAGCCCGCGGTGAGCCGCCGGATCGCCCTGCTGGAACGGGAATTGGGCGTCCAGCTGTTCGATCGGTCACCGCGCCGGGTCCGGCTCACCGGGGCCGGGCATCGGGTACTGGGCGCGGCCCGGGACGCGCTGGCGGCCGTCGAACAGGTCCGGGTGGTCGCCGCCGATTCCGCGGGCACGATGCGGATCGGCACCGCCGCCGGATTCGCCGTGCGCCTCGAGCGCGGTATCGAAGCGCTGCACCGTGATTCGAATTTCGAGGTCGCCCTCGTCGACCTGCCGATCACCGCCCGCCTGAATGCGTTGCGGCAGGGTGACATCGATATGACGCTGGCCCGGGGCCCGGTCGTGGCGCCGGGGCTGCGGGTGCTGCCGGCGTGGCGGGAGGCGCTGATGGCGGTGGTGTCCCGGCGTCATCCCGCCGCCGACCGCCCGGATGTCGGCGCGGACGATCTGAGCCGCAGTGCGCTGCGTATGCCGCCGCGCCGCCAGGACCCGTTCGCGCACGACGCGGTGAGCACGGCGTTGCGGGATGCGGGAATCGACACGCCGACCGGCAGACCGGCCGGGACGCCGCGGGACACGATCATCGAGATCGGCTCCGACCCGGGTAGCTGGACCGTGCTGCCGGCCGATCAGGCCCGCGAGGTGACCTCGCCTCGGATCCGAGCCATCCCGCTCCGGCCACCGATGACGGTGACCGGCAACGTGATTCTGCCCCCGCACCTTCCGTCCCGGTGCTTCGGCGCACACGTGGCGGCCTTCCGCGACGCACCGGGATCCTGAGGGCCACCGCGCCCGGCGAGAACGCTGTGGATCAACCGCGCCACGGGAACCACGGTCGGGCCCGGTGGTGGTGCGCGGGGGTGGATGTTCGCTACGTTGAGGGCGGTGGTCGCGGCTCGCGGCGATCGTGCGTGATCGACCGGACGGTCGGTGACAGCGGTGTTCGCGGCGCGGGCGCCGCGACCGGAAAGGGGCACCCGTGTCGATGTTCGCCGAGACGATCGGACCGGAGCACGAGTTCCGGCACGTGCCGGACGACACCTCCGCCTACAACGAGAGCACCTACTACAACTTCGCCTCGGCGGAATCCGGTGTGGTGGGCTGGGTTCGGGTGGCGGTGCAGCAGAACCGTTCCGCGGCACAGACTTCCGTGCTGATCTTCCTGCCGGAGGGGCGGACGCTGGTGGCCTTCGGCCGCGAGACCGATCCGGTGCCGGACGCGTTCACGGCGGGATCGCTGACCATCGACATCGACGAACCGCATCGGCGGCAACGGATCACCTTCGCCGGGCCGATGTCGGTGTTCGACGATCCGCGCGCGCTGGCCGATCCGGGGCCCGCGCTGCGGGGTGCGCCACGGGTGCAAGTGCGGCTCGAGTTGTCGGTCACCGGCGCGGGAGTCTCGTTCGGGACCAGTGGTGACGATCCCGACCGGGTGGTCGAGAAGTCGCTGGCGCTCGGGCACTATGAGCAGTTCACCCGGCTGGAAGGGACACTGCGCGTGGATGATCGGAGCATCGCCGTGCGGGGCGGCGGGTTGCGCGACCACTCGTGGGGACCGCGGGACTGGTCCGGGCTGCGTTACCACCGGTGGATCACCGCCGTTCTCGGCGACGGGGAGGCGGTGATGGCGCTGGAGGTCGGTCGCCAGGACGGCGCGGTGGTCCGCACGGCCGCGACCACCGCCGGCGGCGTGACGGCCGAGGCGCAGCTGACCGACCTGCGCGTGACCTGGACCCCCGACGGCTTCGGCCGGGAGGTTACCTGCGAGCTCGGGCCGCTGCACCTCACCGGGACCGCCCGCGCGCCGGAGCAGTTCGTCCCGCTGCGGCACGTCACTCCCGGCCCGGACGGCAGCCACGCGGTAACCCGGATCGGCTACTCCTCCTACGAGTTCACCACGACCGACGGCCGCCACGGCCTCGGCATCGTGGAGATGCTGGATCAACTGGTCGACGGGATGCCGATCGGCATGGGAACGCCGGAGAGTCGTTGACCCCGCGCCGAATCCGGTAGGCGGCGCTGTCGGCCACCGACCTGCTCGGCGGCCGACGGCGATCCCCGGCGCGGAGCGGAGCTGCTCGACGACCGGCGGAGATCCCCGGCGCGGGACCGAGCCGGATGGCGCGGGCGACGCGGAAACGTCCGGGGTGGTGGCATCCGGCCGGTGCACCGGTGGTATCGATCGGCGTGCTGATCCACGCTTGCTTGTACTCAACCATTTGGTTGATAATGACTCGGCTTGCCGTCGCGGCAGGCAATGTCGGAGCGAGGGACGTCGTGATGGATGTGAGCCCGGGAGAATCGGCGCCGCGCGGGCCGCTGTCCGGCGTGCGCGTGCTCGAGTTGCAGGGTCTGGGGCCGGGACCGTTCTGCGCCATGCTGCTCAGCGATTTCGGCGCCGAGGTGGTCCGGGTCGACCGGCCCTCGAGTGTGACGGACGCCGATCCGACGGACCCGCCGGCGGACGTGCTGTCGCGGGGCCGCCGGTCGATCGCGGTCGACCTGAAGGCGCCGTCCGGCGTGGAACTCCTTCTGCGCCTGGTCGAGCGGGCGGATGTGCTGATCGAGGGGTTCCGGCCCGGGGTGACCGAGCGCGTGGGCCTGGGGCCCGAGGTGTGTCTCGAGCGCAATCCGCGGTTGATCTACGGCCGCGTCACCGGCTGGGGGCGGGAGGGGCCGTACGCCCCGCACGCCGGCCACGACATCAACTACCTCGCGTTGTCCGGCAACCTGTGGTCGATCGGCCGCAGCGGCGAGCGGCCGGTGCCCCCGCTGACCTACGTGGGTGACTTCGGTGGCGGCGGGATGCTGCTGGCCCTGGGCATCTGCGCGGCCCTGGCGGAGCGGGCCGGATCCGGTCGCGGCCAGGTGGTGGACACCGCGATGGTCGACGGCGCCGCCCTGCTCAACGGCTTCGTGTACGGGCTGCGCGACACCGGCGGCTGGACCGAGGAACGTGGCGCCAACCTGCTCGATTCCGGTGCGCCCTTCTACGACGTCTACGAAACATCGGACGGCCGTTGGGTTTCCGTCGGCGCGATCGAGCCGCAGTTCTACCGGAACCTGCTGACGCTGCTCGGTCTCGGCGACGAGCCGCTGGACGCGCAGAACGACCCCGAGTACTGGCCGATCCTGCGTGCCCGGCTGACCGAGATCTTCCGCACTCGCACCCGCGACGAATGGTGTGCGCTGCTCGAAGGCCGGGAGGCGTGTTTCGCCCCGGTGCTGTCGCCCTGGGAGGCGCCGCGGCATCCGCACAATCGGGCCCGCGGCACCTTCACCGAATGCCACGGCCGGACCCAGCCCGCCGCCGCCCCGCACTTCGGCCGCACCCCGGCCGGCATCGCCGGCCCCGCCCCGCATCCGGGTCAGCACACCGGCGCGGTCCTGCGGGAATGGGGTCTGAACGCCGCCGAGATCGGCGCATTGCGGGAACTCGGGTCGATCGCGGAATCGGGCACGGAATCCTCGGCCGCAGCGCCCGCAGCGAGGTCGACCCTATGAGCGCGCCGGACCCCGTCGTGCCGGGACCGCCGGTCACCGACCCGTCACGGGCCGGCGCGCCGCAGCTCCCCGGTGCTGACCCGGATCGATCGACGGCCGCCGCGCCGCAGCTGCCTGTGGGTGCTGTGCCGGATCGATCGACGGCCGCCGCGCGGCAGTCGCCGGTGGGTGGTGTGCCGGAGCGGTCGACCGCTGGCGCGTCGCAGTCGCCGGTGGGTGCTGTGCCGGAGCGGTCGACGGCCGCCGAGTCGCAGTCGCCGGTGGGTGCTGTGCCGGAGCGGTCCACGGCCGCCGCGCTGGAGACCGCACCCACCGCGCTGGAGACCGCGCCGCGCGCCCGGGAACCCGCCGCGCCGCCCGGACCGGACGTGCTCGTCGAGCGGCACGGCGCGGTGCTGCTGCTGACGCTCAACCGTCCGCAGCGTCATAATGCTGTGGGCGGCAGCATGTTTCGCGACCTGTCGGCCGCTTTCGACGAGGCGGGCCGCGACGACGGCATCCGGGTCGTGGTGACCACCGGTACCGGCGACGCCTTCTGTGTCGGCGCCGATGTCCGCGATTTCGCGGCCGTCGCCCATCTGCCCGCTCGTGATCTGCTGCTCAGCGATCTGATCGGCGGGGACAAGGGGCTGCCGGAGCTGTCGCCGGACGGCCGGGTGCTGGACGAGATCGGCAACGCGGGCCGCTGGGCGGCGCGGATGTGGGCGCTGGAGAAACCGACCCTCGCCGCGATCAACGGCGCGGCCGTGGGTGGTGGGCTGGCGGTCGCGCTGCTGCACGACATCCGGATCGCCGCGCGATCGGCAAGGCTGGGAACGGGTTTCGCGCCCGCGGGCCTGGCGTCGGAGCTCGGGCTCAGCTATCTGCTGCCGCGGGTGACCGGTATGTCGGTGGCCGCGGAACTGCTGTTCGGCGGCCGGCTGGTCGGCAGCGCCGAGGCCCGTGAACTGCGCTTGGTCTCGGAGACCGTGGACGACGAGCAGCTGCTCGACCGTGCGCTGGAGACCGCGGAGCGGATCGCGGCGCAGCCGTCGCGGGGCCTGCAGTGGAACAAACGGCTGCTGCGGCGCTCGATGGACAGCACGCTGGCCGAGCAGCTGCGCGCCGAATATGTCGCGCAGCTGGCGCTGTTCGACGATCCCGAGACCCGGGCGGCGCTGGTCCGGCTGACCCGCCGGGTGACCGGCGAAACTTAAATCAACCGTATGGTTGACTACCGCGATCGGGCCGGAATAGCCTGAGTTCCGGCCGTACCGGCGAGAGGATCTGCGTGAACGCCCTATTGAGCCCGGCGCAGCGGGGATTTCTCCGCGAATTGCGCGACTATCTGGACACCCTCGATGCCGGCCTGATCGAGGCGACGCGCGCGGAGAACATCGAGGATCCGATGCAGCCGCGTGAGCACGGCCGGCGGTTTCTGCGCCGGCTGGGGGCCGATGGCTGGCTGGGGGTGTCGTGGCCGCGCGAGTACGGTGGCCGTGGCCTGTCGGCGATCGAGCAGTGGTTGTTCGCCGAGGAACTCTACGATCGGCGGTTGCCCAACGGGCTGCTGACGCTCAATGCGATCGGCCCGGTGCTGATCCGCCTGGGCAGCCCCGCGCAGAAGGCGGAGTATCTCCCGCGGATCCTGGCCGGTGAACTGGAATTCGCGATCGGCTACAGCGAGCCCGACGCCGGCAGTGACCTGGCGTCGTTGCGTACCAAGGCCGTTCGCGACGGTGACGAGTACATCGTCAACGGCCAGAAGATCTGGACCACCGGCGCCTCGGTGGCGACGCATCTGTGGCTGGCGGTCCGCACCGGCGGCCCGGATTCCCGGCATCGCGGGGTGAGCCTGCTGATCACGCCGATGAACGTGCCGGGCATCACGATTCGGCCGATCATCACCCAGGGCGGTGAGCGCACCAACGCGGTGTTCCTCGACGACGTCCGGATCCCGGCGAGCGGTCTGGTGGGCGCGCAGGACCAGGGCTGGTCGGCGATCACGGCCGCGCTGAACTTCGAGCGGATGTTCTACCACAACGAACCACGTTGGGAACTGCGGCAACTCACCGAGTGGGCCGCCGCCGCGGAACTGCTCGACGGCGATACCGCCGAGGCGCACGCGTTGCAGGCGACCGTCGGTGAACTCGCCGTGGACGTGGAGCTGTGCCGGATGTTCGCGATGCGTGGTGCCCGGATGCTGGCGGCGGGCCGGGTGCCGTACGCCGAGGCGTCGATGAACAAGATCTGGTGGGGCGAATTACGCCAGCGGATCTGCGATCTCGGCCTGGACCTGATCGGCGAGGACGGCACGATCGCCCACGGCTCCGAATTCGCGCCCGCGCACGGGCATCTGGAGCGCGGTCTGCGGTCGTCGCCGGTGTGGCGATTCGGGGGCGGTACCAACGAGATTCAGCTGGACATCATCGCGACGCGTGGACTGGGGATGCCGAAATGACCGACACCGCACTGGCCGCTGTGACGGCCGCGGACGACGATCGCGAAATTGCCCTGCTGGCCGCCACGGCCCGGGAGTTCTTCGCCGGATTCGTCGACAACACCTACCTGAACCAGCAGGAGCAGTCCGCCACCGGCTACGACACCGAGCGCTGGCAACGGTTCGTCGACCTCGGATGGACCTCGCTGGGCCTGCCCGAACGGGTCGGCGGGGCCGGCGCCGGCATCGCGGCCGTGGCGGCGGTCGCGATCGAGTTCGGCCGCGCGGCGTTCGCCTCCCCGTGGCTCGCGACGATGCGGGCCGCCACCGTCCTGACGGCGGTCGCGCCCCCGGAACGGGCGGATCCGATCCTGACCCGGATCGCCGACGGCGTGCCGCACACGCTGGTCGCGCCCGCGGATCGCCCGGTCCGTGCCGAGGTGTCGCCGTCCGGCGCCCTGCTCCTGTCCGGCCCACCGGTCGTGGTGGAGTGGCCGGCGCAGAGCGAGACCGTGGTCCTGCTCCTGCCGGTGACCGCGAACAGCGCTGCGGGCGAATCGGATTCGCCGTCCTGGTGCTGCGCCGCGCTTCCCCGCGACCTGATCGCCGACCGGATCACGCCGGTGCGCAGCGTCGACAACGAACGGTCGGCCCGCTTCGATCCGGCCGGCCTGACGATCCCGCCGCGGTATCTGCTCGGAACCGAGATCACCTCCGCCGATGCGGAATTCGCGACGGCCGCGGCGAATCTGCTGCGCGCGGCGGTGATGGTCGGCGGCTGCGAGGCGGTCCTGGAGTTCTCGGTCCGCTACGCCGGTGAGCGGGTGCAGTTCGGACAGCCGATCGGCGGATTCCAGGCCGTGCGGCACCATCTGGCCCGCATGGCGATCGCCGCGGACGCCGCGCGGCTCGCCTACGACGAGGCGGTGGCGAGCCTCGCGGGGCCGGAGCGCGACGGAACCCTCGCGGCCCTGGCCACCTTCGTCGCGGGCCGCTCCTACGTGGAGATCGTCCTGACCGCCGCCCAGATCCACGGCGGGGTCGGTACCACGGTGGAACATGTTCTGCACCACCACTTCCGGCGGGCCAAGGCGATGCAGCTGCGTTCGGGCAGGCGCGCGAACCGGTTGCGCGAGCTGAACGACGCCCTGCGGCGGGAGTCACCCCACCGAGCGTGGTGAGGGCCCGGCATCACTTCGTGACGATGCCGCCCATGATGAAATCGGTGAGCTCCCCGACCAGCGTGGCCTGCGCCTTCGCGGTCGAGGGGCGAAACCAGTTGGGCACGTAGGCCAGAATGCCGATCACGGAATACAATACGGCGTCGACGTCGAGTTCACGGAACTCGCCCGTGCGCACCCCGGCACGCAGCAACTGCTTCGTGAAGCGCTCGTACTTGTCGACCCCGCGATGGATATCGGCGGCCTGCGCCTCGGGCAGATGCTGATCGATCCAGGGCAGTTCCTGGAAGAACACCACCAGTTCGTCGTGCCGGGTCGCGACATGATCGACCTGCAGCGCGATCAGCTCACGCATCCGCTCCGTCGCGGTGCCCTCCTTGGGCACCCGCCCGATCAGCTTCAGCGTCGCCTCGATCTGCACGGACAGCAGTTCGAACAGGATCGCGCTCTTCGACGGGTAGTAGTGGTACAGCGTGCCCTTGTTGAGCCCGACCGCGTCGGCGATGGAATCCATTGTCGCAGCGCTGTATCCCTGCTGGCGAATGATGCGTGCGGCTGTTGCGTATACTTCGTCGCGCCGGGACGGCCTGGGCACGGGACTCCTTCCGCGGGATAAATGTTCCGATCATCATATGACCGCGACGACCAGCCGTGGTGTCCCTCGCCGTGTTAGCTGCATCCCATTATCGAACAGTTGGTTGGTTACGTTTCGGCTGATACGCGCCACCTCGCCGCATATCCACTCGCGCATAACATCTAGATGTTTCCGGACCCGGGACCGCTCATCGGTAGTGGTGCATCAGGTCCACCACCGTGGCGGCCTCCTGGCCGAGCAGGACCCGGCCCACCACCGCCATGTGCGCCTGCCAGTGCTCGACCGCCTCGGTGCCGGCCCCGACCTCGATCAATTCCAGCAGCCGGCGCTGGGACCGCAGCCCGCGGCGGCGTACCGTCAGCGATCCGGCCGTGTCGGCGGAACCGCCCACGGCGGAGACCGCGCGGGTCACCACCTCGTCGAGCATCTCGGTGAGTACGCTCACCGTCTGGTTGCCGCCGAGTGCGACCAGCCGCGCGTGGAAGGCGGTGCCGGCGGCCGCGAACGCGACCGGATCGCCGATCACCGCCTCCTCGGCGTCGATCAGCGCACGCAGCTCCTCCACGCCGTGGCGCCGATTGCGTTTGGCGGCAAGGGCCTTCACCGCCAGCGGCTCGATCAGCGATCGGGCCTCGAACACGTCGGCCAGCGAGACGTTGCGCGCCTGCAGCACGAGCGCGGCCGACCGGGCGGTGGCCCGCTGATCGGGCCGGTGCACGAAGACGCCGCCGCGCAGCCCGCGCGCGACGGTGATCAGCCCCTCCGCCTCCAGGATCCGCAGCGCCTCCCGCAGCGTCGGGCGCGAGACGCCGAACCGTTGCACGAGATCCGGTTCGTGGCCCAGTCTTTCGCCGTCGGGCAGTTCGCCGGAGACGATCGCGGTCCGGAGCCGCGCGGCGATCTTCTGCGGCACCTCGACCGGCCCGCCCCGGCCGTTGTGCTTGCTCATATCTCCCATAATATATAGATGTTTCTGCTAGCATCCAGCGCACCAGAGCACAGGGAGCGTGCCCGTGAGCAACACCTACGTCGAGTACGACGCCAGTGACCGCATCGCCACCATCACCTTGAACCGTCCCGAGGCCGCGAACGCGCAGAACCCCGCGCTGCTCGACGAGCTCGACGCGGCCTGGCAGCGGGCGGCCGACGATCCCGAGGTCCGGGTGATCGTGCTGCAGGCCAACGGGAAACACTTCTCCGCCGGGCACGACATCAAGGCGGTGGGCGCGGGGCCGTCGAAGACCACGCTGGCCGACATCTACGCCTTCGAATCGCGCCGTTTCCTCGAGTACTCCCTGCGCTGGCGCAATGTGCCCAAGCCGTCCATCGCGGCCGTGCAGGGCGTGTGCATCTCGGGCGGTCTGCTGCTGTGCTGGCCGTGCGATCTCATCGTGGCCGCCGACAACGCGGTGTTCTCCGACCCGGTGGTCAACATGGGTATCGGCGGCGTCGAATACCACGGCCACACCTGGGAACTGGGGGCCCGCAAGGCCAAGGAGCTGCTGTTCACCGCGAGCTCGCTGACCGCCGCCGAGGCGGAGCGGTTCGGCATGGTCAACCGCGTGGTACCGCTCGACGAGTTGCGCACGGCGGTACGGGAATTGGCCACCGCCATCGCCGGCAAGCATCCGTTCGCGCTGCGGCAGGCCAAGCGCGCGGTCAACCAGACCCTCGACATCCAGGGCTTCTACTCCGCGGTGCAGTCGGTCTTCGACATCCACCAGACCGGCCACGGCCACGCGCTCAGCGAGACCGGTGTGCCGATCCTCATGCTCCTCGACGACATGAAAGCCGCGCTGGCCGAACCGAAGTCGTGATCGCCGCGCTCAGCCGCCGCGTGCCGCCAGCAGGCGGCCGCGGTTGACCTTGGTCGCCTCGCTGCGCGGGATCGTCTCGACGATCTCGATGCTCTTGGGCACCTTGTAGGCGGCCAGCCGGCTCTTGGCGAAGGCCCGGATCTCGGCGAGGCCGGGGGGATCGGCGGCGTCGGCCGGCTGGATCAGCGCGTGCACCCGCCGGCCCCACTGCTCGTCCCGAAGGCCGATGACCACCACATCGGCCACCTTCGGATGATCGATCAGCGCCGTTTCCACCTCGGCCGGAAAGATGTTCGCGCCGCCGCTGACGATCAGATCCGCCCGCCGGTCGGCGAGGTAGAGGAAACCGTCGGCGTCGAGATGCCCGAGATCGCCGATGGATCGGAAGCCGTCCGGCGTCGGCGTGAGTTGCGGTGTGGCGCCGAGGTATCGGGCCCGGTCGCTGCCGGGCATGCGCAGGAAGATCTCGCCGAGCTGCCCGTCCGGCACACTCGCGCCCGCGTCG
Organism: Nocardia aurantia; assembly: GCF_009604425.1. GTDB lineage: Bacteria > Actinomycetota > Actinomycetes > Mycobacteriales > Mycobacteriaceae > Nocardia > Nocardia aurantia. The sequence goes on from NZ_WEGI01000010.1 coordinate 382,089, forward strand.
TCGAGCACCCGCACCTCGGTGCCCCAGATCCCGCGGCCGACACTGCCCGGATGAGTGAGCCACTCGTCGCCGCGGATCGCGGTGATGCCGACGCCCTCGCTGGAGCCGTAGGCCATGATGATCTTCTCCGGGCCGACCAGTTCGCACCAGCGCCGGGTCAGCGAGGCCGGCATCGGCGCCGCGCCCTGCATGATCCATTCGATGCTCGACAGATCCCGGCGCTCGATGCCGGGCACATCGGCGATGCGCTGCAACATGATCGGGGTCGCGGTGAAGGTGGAGACACGGTAGCGCTCGATCACGTCGACGACGCGGGCCGCGTCGAACCGCTCCAGCACCACCAGCCGGTCGCCGCCGAGCAGATTGTTCAATGTGGAGAAGGCGTTGATGTGATACATCGGCGCCAGCACCAGGATGGTCTGCGGGCTCGGGATGGGCGGAACCCGTTGCCACACATCGGCGAGCGGCCGGTTGTAGTGCGGCCCGCACACCGAGGGGCTGGTGCCCATGATCACCTTCGGCGTCCCCGTCGCGCCGCTGCTGCAGATACCGTGCGTGTGCGGGGACACGATGTCGGGCAATGCGACCGGCTCCCGGCCGGCGGTGCCGTCCAGCCACGGCAGCTCGCCCCGGTCCAGATGGACTGCGGGCCGGACCACCTCGCGGACCCGGTCCAGTTCCCAATCCGGCAGATCCCAGCGCATCGGCACCGGGACGGCGCCGAGCTTCCACGCCGCGAACACGCTCAGCACGAACTGCGGGGAGTTGCGGAGCGCGAGTCCGAGCCGATCACCGTGTCCCAGACCGCGTTCGGCGAGCGCACCGGCGACCTGATCGGAACGGCGATCCAGCCAGCGCCAGTCGAAGACCGGTTCCGCACCGTCCGCCGCGATGTGCCGGTACACCGGTTGCCCCGGATGTGCCGCTGCCCGTTCCCGAATCCGCCGTGCGTGGCTGACCGGCTCCGTCATGGCCGTACTCCCTTCGCCGGACGAGCTACCCGTGCCCGGCCTGGGTTTCGAAACATCTAAACATTAACAGCCGGGCCGGCGCTTCGGAGCGGAAGCGGCACAGCGGTTTCCGCTCAGCGCGGGCGCCGGGCCCGCGCCACCAGCCCGCCGCCGAGGATGAGCCGCTGGATCTCGCTGGTGCCCTCGTAGATCCGCAGCAGCCGCACGTCGCGGTAGATCCGCTCGACCGCGGTGCCGCGCATGTACCCGGACCCGCCGTGCACCTGCACCGCGAGATCGGCCACCCGCCCGGCCATCTCGGTGCAGAACAGCTTCGCCGCCGAGGGTGCCAGGCGCCGGTCCTCCTCGGTGACCCAGGTGCGGGCCGCGTCGCGCACCAGCGCCCGCCCGGCGGTGATGCCGGTGTACATGTCCGCGAGCATCGCCTGCACGAGCTGGAATTCGCCGAGCGGCGTACCACCCTGGGTCGCCGCGGCGGCGTAGGCCACCGACTCGTCCAGTGCGCGCTGCGCGGTCCCGACGGCGAGCGCCGCGATGTGCACCCGGCCGCGCGCCAGCGAGCTCATCGCCGCGCGGTACCCGACGTCGGCGCTGTCGCCGACCAGGGCGTCGCCGCCGACCCGGACGTTCTGGAAGGCGACCTCGGCGGTCCACGCGCCCTCCTGTCCCATCTTGCGATCGTGCGGCCCGACCGTGAGACCGGGCGTGTCCGCCGGGACCAGGAACACCGCGATGCCCGGCCCCTCCGTGTCGGCGGGCCGGGTGCGGGCGAACACCACGAACAGGCCGGCGACCGGCGCGTTGGTGATGAAGCGCTTGTCGCCGTCGATGATCCAGTCGTCGCCGTCGCGGCGGGCCGTGGTGCGCAGGGCCGCCGGATTCGACCCGGCGCCGGGCTCGGTCAGCGCGAAGGAGGCCACCACCTCGCCGTCGGCCATCGGCCGCAACCAGCGCCGTTGCTGTTCCGGGGTGCCGAAGCCGACCAGGACCTGGCCGGCGATGCCGTTGTTGGTGCCGAACAGCGACCGCAGCGCCAGGCTGGTGTAGCCGAGTTCCATCGCCAGCTCCACGTCCTGGGCCAGATCGAGCCCCAGCCCACCCCACCGCTGCGGCAGCGCGTAGCCGAACAGGCCCATGGCCCGGGCCCGGTCGACGATGTCGCCGGGCACCCGGTCCGCCTCGGCGATCTCCGTCTCCCGCGGCATCACCACCGTGCGGACGAAGGTCCGGGTCTGCGCCAGGATGTCGCGGAAATCCTGTTCGGTCAGGGCCTCGCTGGTCATGCGGCGGCTCTCCTCGCTCGATCGTGGTCCAAAACATCTAGATGATACAGTCGGAATCTGCTGGGAAAACGCTTGTCGCGCACGGAAGAAGAGGTTCATGCGTGAGGTCGTGATCTGCGAACCTGTCCGCACCCCGATCGGCCGGTACGGCGGCGTGCTCGCCGGGCTCACCGCGGTCGAACTCGGCGTGGCGGCGCTGCGGGGCCTGCTGGAGCGCACCGGCCTCGCGCCGGAGGTCGTCGAGGACGTCGTGCTCGGGCACTGCTACCCCAGCGCCGAGGCCCCCGCGATCGGCCGGGTGGTGGCGCTGGACGCGGGCCTGCCGGTCACCGCCGGCGGTATGCAGGTCGACCGCCGGTGCGGCTCCGGTCTGCAGTCGGTGATCAACGCGGTGCTCCAGGTGGGCAGCGGCGCAAGCGATCTCGTCATCGCCGGCGGCGCCGAGAGCATGAGCAACGCGGTGTTCCATTCCGCCGATATGCGCTGGGGCGGCGCCCGCACCGGCGTGCGGGTGCACGACAGCCTGGTCCGGGGCCGGGAGACCGCGGGCGGCGTGCGCTATCCGGTGCCCGGCGGCATGCTGGAGACCGCCGAGAATCTGCGCCGCCAGTACCACATCGGCCGCGAGGAACAGGACCGCCTGGCCCTGGAGTCGCATCGCCGGGCCGTGGCGGCCGCCGCGACCGGCGCGACGGGCGAGCAGATCGTCCCCGTCACGGTCACCACCCGCGGCCGCGCCACGGAGATCGTCACCGACGAGCATCCCCGCGCCGACACCACCCTCGAATCGCTGGCCCGCCTGAAACCGGTACGCGCCGAACTGGATCCGGAGTCGACCGTCACCGCCGGCAATGCCAGCGGCCAGAACGACGCCGCCGCCCTCTGCGTGGTCACCACCCGCGAACGCGCCACCGAACTCGGCCTGACCCCGCTGGTCCGCCTGGTGTCCTGGGCCGTGGCCGGCGTACCGCCGGCGCTCATGGGGCTGGGCCCGGTGCCCGCGACCGCCGCGGCGCTGCAACGGGCCGAATTGTCGCTGGCCGACATGGATCTCGTCGAACTCAACGAGGCCTTCGCGGCCCAGGCGCTCGCCGTGCTGCGCGAGTGGAAATTCGGTGAAGCGGATCTCGAGCGCACCAACGTGCACGGTTCCGGCATCTCGCTCGGACATCCGGTGGGCGCCACCGGAACTCGTATGCTCGCCACCCTCGCCCGCGAACTCCACCACCGGGAGCAGCGCTACGGCCTCGAGACCATGTGCATCGGCGGCGGCCAGGGGCTCGCGGCCGTGTTCGAGCGTGTGCTCTAGGGTCATCCGGCGGCGGCCCCGCGCAACAGCAGATCGATCAGCGATTCGGCGTCGGCGCGGGTGGCGGAGCGCCGGGTCAGCACCCGGTACAGCAGTGCGCCGATCACCGATTCGGCCAGGGTGCCGAGATCGGCGTCGGCGCGGAGCTCGCCCGCGGCGACCCCGGCGCTCAGCCGCTCGGTGAGGTGCTGCCGGGTCGGGCCGGTCAGGTGCGCGTAGAGCCGTTCGGCATCGGTGTCGCTGTCGGCGGCCGCCGCGGCGAGCCCGCGGATCATGGCCTCGGTGCCCGGCTCGGCCAGTCGCTGGAAATGGATGCCCAGCCATTCACCCAGGTCGGCGGCGATATCACCGGTATCGGCCGGAGCGGGTGATTCGAGGACGAGATATCCGCCGAGGGCTGCCTCCGCGACGACCTCGGCCCGGGACCGCCACCACCGGTACACGGTCTGCTTGCCGACGCCCGCGCGCGCCGCGATCGCGTCCATCGTCATCTGCTCGTAGTGACCGGCGGACAGCAAATCGCGCGCGGCCTCGAGTACGGCTCGATGGGCCTGCGCGCTGCGCGGCCGTCCACGTCGGGTCCCTGGCACGGAGGGGAAGCCTAGTGACCGATCGGCGCGCATCGGTGTAGCGTCGCAATTACGATACAAAAAGTCTCGTAAATCGAGTCGAGTATCACGAGCATGGACAGGAGTTGCGATGGACAAGGACGTTGCCGTCGTCATCGGTGTCGGCGGCATGGGCCAGGCGATCGCGCGGCGGATCGGCAGTGGCCGCAGGCTGGTGCTGGCGGATTTCAGCGCCGCCACGCTGGACGCGGCCGGCGCGCTGCTGAGTGGCGAGGGTCACGACGTCACCACCCGGGTGGTGGACGTCTCCGACGTGGCGTCGGTGCGGGCGCTGGCCGAGGCGTCCGCCGCGCTCGGCCGCCTCACCCACGTCGCGCACACCGCCGGCCTGTCCCCGACCCAGGCGCCGGTCGACCGCATCCTGCACGTGGACCTGCTCGGCGTCGCCGTGGTGCTGGACGAATTCGCGAATGTAGTGGCGCCCGGCGGCGCGGGCGTCGTCATCGCCAGCATGGCGGGCCACATGGCGCCCGGCCTGCTGTCCGCCGAACAGTCGAAGCAACTCGCCACCGCGCCCGCCGCGGACCTGCTGACGCTGCCCGTGGTCACCGCGGTGGACAACCCGGGTCTGGCGTACTCGCTGGCGAAGCAGGCCAACCTGCTGCGGGTCCAGGCGGCGGCCGGCGCCTGGGGCGCTCGCGGCGCCCGGATCAACTCGATCAGCCCCGGCGTGATCTCCACCCCCATGGGCCGGCAGGAGCTGGCCGGCGAATCCGGCGCGAATATGCGTGCGCTGCTGGACATGTCACCGGCGAAGCGGCTCGGCACCCCCGACGACATCGCCGCGGCGGCCGAATTCCTGCTCGACCCGCGCGCCGGATTCGTCACCGGCACAGACCTTCTCGTCGACGGCGGTGTGGTCGCCACCCTGCGCGCCCTGCCCGCGCCGTAGCGGCGGCGGACCCGGCGGCGGGCAAGGGAATTCCCCCCCCCACCCGACGCCCATCGGAATGGCGGCACCGGCCGACGCGGGCACGGCTGCCCTGTCCTGATCGGGGCCGTGCGCCGATTCCCGGCGGGTGCGTGTTCGCGACGTCACCCGTGCTCGGACCTCACATGTCGGACTCCGACGGCACACTGGTCGTATGGATATCTCAGCGGCCGTCGGCGCGGTGCTCGGCGCCTTCGGGTTGTCGGGAGCGGCGGGGCTCAACGCCTGGCTGCCCTTGCTGGTGGTGGGCGTGGCGGCTCGGGCCGGGTGGATCGATCTGGGCAGTTCCTACGGGTGGATGTCCTCGACACCCGTGCTGCTCGGCATCGCCGCGCTGCTCGTCATCGATCTCGTGGGCGACAAAGTGCCCGTGCTGGATTCGGCGCTGCACGCGGTCGGGACGGTGATCGCGCCGACCTCCGGGGCGATCCTGTTCACCGCCGACACCAGCCTGTCGTCGCACCTGCCGCCCGTGGTCACGGCGGTCATCGGGGCCGTCGTCGCGGGCAGCGTGCACGCCGGGCGGACGGTGGCCCGGCCGTTCGTCACGGGAACGACCGCGGGCGTGGGCAATCCGGTGGTGTCGACCGCCGAGGACGGTACCGCGCTGGTGCTCACGGTGCTGGCGCTGGCCGTGCCGGTGGTGGCGTTCGTCGCGATCCTGCTCCTGCTGTTCCTGTTGGGCTGGATCGCATTCCGGGCGCAACGATGGTTGCGGGCCCGGCGGCGGCGTCGGCTCGAACCGGGCCCGCGGTCCGGTGAGCTACCCGACACGAAGCGATACACGAGGCGATTCACCATGTGACACAGGCCCGTCCGGGCATCTCGCGATGCCCGGACGGCGTCACGGATCAGGCGCCGCAGAGCGCGCTGTTGCCGTAGGTGTCGGGGGCGCACCAGAAGTAGCCGGCGTCCGGATCGCTCATCGCCTGGGTGCCGCGGGTGAAGTGCAGCACGGTGACCTGGTTGTCGGGCGCGGTGACCAGCCCGGCGCGCCAGTACGTGCCGGTGCCGAGCGCGCCACCGAGGCCGTTGCCGGTGATCGCGGTCCGGTCCCGGAGCGTGATCAGGACGCTCGTGTCGTCGTCGCGAACCCATGTCAGGTTCCACTGCTCGCTGTCGACGGCCCCGTCGTACAACGTGATGGTGCCCAGGCCGTCGTAGTAGAGCGACATGGCCCGGTCGTGGCCCTGCCACCGGTGGTCGTAGGTGCCGGAGGCCGCCGGCAGCGCGGCGACCGGATCGGCCCGCCCGACGGTGTTCCCCGCCTGGACCGCCGTGGTACCGGCCAGGGCGCCGGCGACCACCGCCATCGCCAGGACCGCACCCCGCGCACGATTCGCGAACATTGTGGCTCTCCTCCGCCGAAGAATGCCGGACTCGTTGTCCGGCAACTCGAGTCTGCGGCCACGACAGCGGCGCGACCAGGCACCCCAGGGTCAGGTCGACCCCACCCTGGCGGGGCGGGCGGACACCTGCGGGGCGGCGGCCGCGGACGCCACATCACGGTCGGAAACCGATTCTGGTGCGTCAGCAATTTTTCGGCATTCGATCGTTGAATACTCTGCGTATGACATCGAGTCGGCTGTCCCGCAGGTCGATCCTCGCGCTGGCCACCGGGCTACCATTGAGCGCGATGGTTACGAAGCACGTCGGGGGCGCGGTGACGCCGGTTCGGTACACCATGACCGCCTTCACGAACGACAGCCAGACCGACATGTGGGTCTACGAATCCGTCGATGCCACGCATTTCTCGCTGGTCCGGCGGGCCGCGTACCGGCCGCCGGACGCCGACCCCGAGGACACCCCGGCGACCGCGCCCACCGACCGGCGGGGTCTGTGCCGCGACCCCAGCGCGTTCCGCCACACCGACGGCGCCTACTACCTCACGTACACGACCGCGTGGGACGGCGACACCATCGGCTTCGCCCGGAGCGCGGATCGGCTCGCCTGGACGTTCCTGTACGAGTACACGATGCCGCTGCCCGGGATCACGAACAGCTGGGCGCCGGAATGGTTCGTCGACCGCGACAATCGCGTGCACGTCATCGTGAGCCTCAACGACGGCACCGGTTTCCGGCCGCACCTGATGTCCGCGCTCGACACCGCACTGGACCGGCCGCAGTGGAGTACGCCCACCCCGTTGATCGGCATCACGCCGGCCCCGGGCACCAGCGGCTACATCGACACCACGATGCGGCTGGTCCGGGGCCGCTATCACGCCTTCGTCAAGAACGAGACGACCAAGAACATCGAGGTGGCGGTAGCCGAGAAGCTCGCGGGCCCTTACGTTTTCGTGCGGACCGGCAACTGGGCGCAGTGGGGCGGCGCCGGTGCCGGCGATCCCCGCGAGGGTCAGTGCGTGATCCCGCTGCCCGACGGCCGCTGGCGGATCTACCTGGACGCCTACAACCTGGACAACCCCGTGCAGGGCCACTACGTCTACAGCGACACCGTCACCACCGATCTGCTCGGCGAGTGGACCACCCCGCGCCCGCTGCCCGGCCTGTCCGGATTCGTCCGCCACTTCACCGTCCTGCTCGAATAGGACGATTACGGCCCGCGTGGGCGGGCACCCCGCCAATGCCGGGTGGGTCGGCGCCGGCGATCGGTGCCGGCCCACGCCATGATGGTGGGATGGCCGAACGGGTGAGTGTATGCGCGCATTGCTGATTCTGATCGTCGTACTGGCGATCGGGCTGGTCGTCGGCGACCGGGTCGCGGTCGTGGTGACGCAGAACGAGATCGGCCGCAAGATCGCCGGAGAGTACGAGCTCACCCAGCAACCGCGGGTCGCGATCAACGGCTTCCCGTTCCTGACGCAGGCCGTCGAAGGCACCTATCACGACATCGGGATCCGGGTCGGCGATTGGAGCGGGGAGAACATCACCGTCCACGACCTCGACATCACGCTCACCGACGTGTCGGCGCCGCTGGACGACGTGCTGCACGACCGCACCTCGAATTTCGTCGCCGCGCAGGCGGCGGCGAAGGCGCTGGTGCCCTACGACACCGTGCGGGGCTTCGCGTCGAAGGAGGTGGAGTCGCTGTCCTACGCGCCGGAAGGACTGCGGGTCATCGGGACGTTCCCGGTGGAGGGCGTCCAGGTGCCCGCGACGGTGATCGTCACCGTCGCGCCGGTGACCGACGGCATCCGGATCACTCCGGTCTCGGTCCAGTCGGCGGCAGGCGGGCCCACGCTCTCCCTGTCGATGGTGCAGAGCATGCTGACCTTCGTGGTCCCGCTGCGGCAGCTGCCGCTCGGGGCGCAGCTGACCGCGATCGAACCCGGCCCCGACGGTCTGCGGGTCACCGCCGTCGCGCACTCCGTGCGATTCTCCGAGGTGCCGGCCACGACCGGCGGTGAGTGACCGCCCGGGCGCTCAGGCCGGCGGATCGGGCCGCCGTTCGCCCTCGACCTCCCGCAGGAATACCTCGACCAGATCGATGACCTGACGGTGCCCGGCGTCGACATCGAAGGCTTCCTCGATGCGCAGGAAACGCGAAATGCTCGACATGGTCAGCACGATCGTCTCCGGGGTGCGGGTCTCGGATCGCACTCCGTATCCGTCGAGAATCCTGCCGACCGCGTCGAGTTGCAGTTTGCGGAATTTCCTGGAGGAATCCGATATTTCGGCCCGGATGGCCTTCCGATGATTCGCCAGTGCGACGAACTCCATGGTCAGCGCGGTGTGCGAGCGATCGTGGATCGCCTCCCACAACGACCACAGCGGCTGGGGTGAGGTGAGTGCGTCGAGCTGGCGCTGATAACTGCGATCGGCGCCGCGCCGGAACAATTCGATGAACAGATTGTCCATGTTCTCGAAGTAGTAGTAGACCAGCGCCGGGTTGACCCCGACCGTATTGCCGAGGCGCCGCGAACTGACCGCCGCATACCCCTCGTCCATCATGATCCGCTCGGCCGCGTCGAGTAACGCGGTGCGGGTGGTGGGGTTCTCGGCGTCGTCTCCGCGGCTCCGGCTCATGTGGTGCCTCCCGATGTGTACGTGGCGAGAGCCTTCGCCGCAGACAGGCATTGTCTCATTTCCCGGCCCGGCCGCGGGGGCCACGGGGCATTCCGAACGGGTCATCCGGGGTCCCGATGAGCCTGCTTGCGTCGCAAGACATCTCGTGACCAGCGACGATGCGGACCCTTGACAGCCGCGAACGGCCTCCCGTATAACCTTAATCACTCGATTAATTAATCACCCGGTTAAGTTTGAGAGCGTCGCTCTCCGAACGGTCCCGATGTGGTGCGCACGGCCGATGGGCCCGGTGCGCGGCGGACCAGGAATGTGGTGTGCACATGGAACTTTCGCCGACAACCTCGCGACGGAGGTCGCCGGTCCGGCCGCGTGGGGCGGTGGGCCGTGGCCTCGGCTGAGATCGCCTCGGCGGCCACCGGCGCCGCGCCGGTGCGCGGCTGGCACCGGGCGCGGATCGCCGAGGTGGTCACCGAGACCGCGGACGCGCGTTCCTACGTCCTCGCGGTGCCCGCCGCGGTGCGCGAGCGCTTCGACTACCGGGCCGGGCAGTTCCTCACCTTCCGGGTGACGGTCGACGGTGCCGAGCACTACCGGTCGTACTCGATGTCGTCGGCGCCGGCGGTGGGAGATCCGTTGCAGGTCACCGTGAAACGAGTCCGTGGTGGCCTGGTGTCCAACCGGCTGATCGACACGCTCGCGGTCGGCGACGAGGTCGAGGTGACGGTTCCGGCGGGGGTGTTCGTCCTGCGGGACGGCGGCGGCGATCTCGTCGCCTTCGCCGGCGGCAGCGGGATCACCCCGGTGTTCGCCGTGCTGAAAACCGTGCTGGCCACCACCTCTCGCCGGGTGCGATTGCTGTACGCCAATCGCGACCGGGCCTCGGTGATCTTCGCGCGGCAGCTGGCCGAACTGGCCGAGGGCAGCGGCGGGCGGCTCACGATCACCTGGCACCACGACGCCGAATCCGGCCTGGTCGATGCCGGCCGGATCCGTGGCGTGCTCGAAAACGCCACGGACGCCGAATATTTCGTCTGTGGCCCGGAGCCGTTCATGGACCTGGTCGAGGCGGTGCTCGGGGAGCGCGGCGCCGATCGGGCGCGCGTGCACATCGAGCGGTTCGGCACGCCGAACGGTCCCGAACCCATTGCGCCGCAGGAGGTCACCGCCGCCGAGGTGACGGTGCGATACGGCCGCCGCCGGGTCAGCGGCGCACACCGCGCCGGTTCGACGCTGTTGCAGACCGCCCGCGCGCTGGGCGTGGCGCCGCCGTCCTCCTGCGAGGCGGGCAGCTGCGCGACCTGCATCGCCCGGATCGTCCGCGGCAGCGCGCGGATGCGCCACAACGACGCGCTCGGCGAGGACGAGGTGGCCGACGGGTGGGTGCTGACCTGCCAGGCGTTCCCGACCAGCCCGGTCGTGCACGTGGTCTACGAGTAGAGGGAGAACAACCATGAACAGTCCGACTCCGGGCGCCGGCGCGCCCGGCGCACCCGCGGAGCGTGCTGCCGGCCGGGTCGCGGTGATCACCGGCGGCGCGTCCGGCATGGGACTGTCGATCTGCCACGCACTGGCCGGGATCGGCGATCGGGTCGCCGTCTGGGACATCGACGGCGCCGCCGCCGAACGTGTGGCGGAGGAGATCCGGGCCGCGGGCGGTACCGCCACGGCCGCCGAGGTGGACGTGACCGACCGCGCGGCCGTGCACGAGGCGCTGCGCAAGGTGCACGCCGAATTCGGCCCGGTCCAGATCATGGTCACCAGTGCGGGACTGGTCGGTTTCGCGCCGTTCACCGAGATCACCGACGAGGCCTGGCATCGGGTGATCGACGTGAATCTGCACGGCACCTTCCACTGCGTCCAGGCGTCGATCCCGGACATGCTCGCGGGCGGCTGGGGCCGGATCGTGACGATCTCGTCCTCCAGCGCGCAGCGCGGCTCGCCGGGCATGATCCATTACACCGCCTCCAAGGGCGCGGTCGTGGCGATGACGAAAGGTCTTGCGCGCGAATACGCTTCGCGCGGCATCACGGTGAACACGATTCCGCCGTCGGGAATCGACACCCCGATGTCGCGGAACTCGCAGGCCGCCGGGAATCTGCCGGACAACGAGGTCATGGCCAAGGCGATCCCGGTCGGGCACCTCGGCACCGGCGAGGACATCGCCGCGGCGGTGGTGTTCCTGTGCTCGGAACAGGCCGGATACATCACCGGGCAGGTACTCGGCGTGAACGGCGGCTCGGTCATATGACCACCTCGGTACCCCGGCTCGCCCCGCTGCCGCCCGAGCAGTGGGACGAGGACGCCCGGGCACTGCTGCGCGGCCGCGTGGGGCTCGCCGACCGGTACCTGTCCGGCGCGCCCGACGCGCCCCGCATGCCGAACGTGCTCGGTGTCCTCGGCCATCACCCGGAACTGGCCGCGGCCTGGCTGTCCTACAACGGGGTCCTGCTCCAGGAACCCGCGCTGGATCCGCTGCTGCGCGAACTGGTGATCCTGCGCGTCGCGGCCCGTACCGGCTCCGACTACGAGTGGCATCAGCACGTGCGGATCGGGACCCGACTGGGCCTGTCCGCCGCGCAGATCGACGCGATCGGCGCGCCCGCCGGCGGCCCGGCCCTGTCGCCGGTCGAAGTGCTGCTGCTCGTCGCCACCGACGAACTGCTCGACGGACATCGCCTCGGGGATCGCACCTGGGCCGAACTGTCCGGGCATTTCGACGCCCGTCAACTCCTGGAACTGCTGTTCGTCGCCGGTTCCTACCTGTGCCTGGCGCTGGTGTTCAACAGCGTCGCACTGCAACCCGACCCGGACATCGGTCCGGGTGACCGACCCGCTTCACCGGAAACGGAGGTTCGACCGTGAGCGGATGGCCCAAACCCGCCGAAGGCAGCTGGACCCAACACTATCCGGATCTGGGCACCGGCCCGATCTCGTTCGAGGATTCGGTGTCCCCGGAGTTCTACGACCTGGAGCGGGAGGCGATCTTCAAGCGCGCCTGGCTCAATGTCGGTCGTGTCGAGCAATTGCCGCGCACCGGAAGCTATTTCACCAAGGAGATCCGGATCGCCCGGACCTCGGTGATCGTCGTCCGCCAGAGTGACGGCAGTGTGCGGGCGTTCCACAACATCTGCCGTCATCGCGGGAACAAGCTGGTGTGGAACGACTTCCCGAACGAGGAGGTCGCGGGCACCTGCCGGCAGTTCACCTGCAAGTACCACGGCTGGCGCTACAACCTCGACGGCACCCTGAACTTCGTCCAGCAGGAGGGCGAATTCTTCGACTTGGACAAGGATTCCACCGGGCTGGTGCCGGTCGCCTGCGACGTGTGGGCGGGATTCGTCTTCGTCAATCTGGACCCGGCCCCGCGGCAGACGCTGCGCGAATTCCTCGGCCCGATGATCACCGCCCTCGACGGTTATCCGTTCGACAAGATGACCGAGTGGTACGAATTCTCGGCCGACAATCGCAGCAACTGGAAGCTGTTCGCCGACGCGTTCCAGGAGTACTACCACGTTCCGGCGCTGCATACGCAGCAGGTGCCGTCCGCGGTGCGCAAACCCGAGAACGGATTCACCTGTGCGCATTTCCAGCTCGACGGCCCGCACCGGGTGACGTCGACCGCCGGCCCCCGGCGCTGGACGCTGCCCGCGGAATACATGTATCCCATCGAACGGGTCACCCGCAGTGGGCTGGTGGGCCCGTGGCAATCCCCGGAACTCGAGGGTGAGATGCCGCCCGGACTGAACCCCGGCAAGGTCGAGCCCTGGGGTATCGACAATTTCCAGATCTTCCCGAACATCGAGATCCTCATCTACCGCGGCTGGTATCTGCTGTACCGCTACTGGCCCACCTCCTACAACAGCCACCACTTCGAGGGCATGCTGTGCTACCAGCCGGCCCGCACGGTGCGCGAACGCGTCGAGCACGAGGTCTCCTCGGTGGTGTTCAAGGAATTCGCCCTGCAGGACGCGGGCATGCTGAACGGGACGCAGACCGCGCTGGAGGCCGCCTACAGCACCGCGGGCATCACCGAATATCCACTCGGCGATCAGGAGATCCTGGTGCGCCACTTCCACAAGACGGTCGCGGAATGGGTGGACGCCTATCGCGCCGAGCGCGTGGAGGTGCGGGCATGACGAGCGGACGCCTGCTGCCCCCGGCCTACGCCGACCTCGAGCCGTACGCGCGAATCTGGTGCCTGCCCACCGAAAGCGAACGGTGGGATCGGCGGCGCAATTCCGAGATGCCGGAGATGATCGAGTTCTACGACGCGTTCTTCCCCCGGCTCGACGAGGCCATCGAATACTGCGACAAATTCCCGCTCGACGACCTGCCCGAGGACGCCACCCACCTGCTGTGGCTGGTGTATTCGCTCGTGATGGTGGCCATGGCCGTCGAGATCTTCCATCAGCCCGCGCCGACCGACAGCGCCGACGCGGAACTCGCACGCATCAGGGAGCCACTGCCGTGACCATCACCCTCGAGAAGCTCGGCCGCGACGTCGGCGCCGAGATCACCGACGTGGACACCGACCGGCTGCTGACCGATCCGACCGTGCCGGGCGCGATCCTGGAAGCACTGGAAACCCATGGGGTGCTGTTGTTCCGGGGCCTGCACCTGGACGCGGAAACGCAGGTCGAGTTCTGCCGGCACCTCGGCGATCTCGACACCTCGCCGGGGCATCACCCGGTCAGCGGGATCTACCGGGTCAGCCTGGACACCGCGAAGAACTCGTCGGCGAGCTATCTGCGGGCCACCTTCGACTGGCATATCGACGGCTGCACCCCGGAGGACGACGCCTACCCGCAGAAGGCCACGGTGCTCTCGGCGCACGCGGTCGCGGAGACCGGCGGCGAAACCGAATTCGCCTCTACCTACGCCGCGTACGACGATCTCAGCGACGACGAGAAGACCCGGTTCGCCACCTTGCGGGTGCTGCACTCGCTGGAGGCCTCGCAACGGCTGGTGACCCCGGACCCGACGCCGGAACAGCTGGCGGCCTGGCATCGGCGGCCGTCCAAGGAACATCCGCTCGTCTGGACGCACACCACCGGACGCCGCTCGCTGGTGCTCGGCGCCTCCACCGACCATGTGGTGGGCATGGAGCCGACCGCGAGCCGCGCGCTGCTGGACGGACTGCTCGACCGCTGCACCGCCCCGGACCGGGTGTATCGGCACGAATGGACCGTGGGCGACACCGTGATCTGGGACAACCGCGGTGTCATCCATCGCGCCGCTCCCTACGAACCGAACTCGCCGCGAGAAATGCTGCGCACCACCGTCCTCGGTGACGAACCCATCCAATAGTCGTAGATCACAGGAGATTTCATCATGGCTCGCTGGCCCAAACCACCCGAGGGCAGCTGGACGCAGCACTACGCCGAACTCGGCACCGCCCCGATGTCGTACGCCGACTCGATCTCGCCGGAGTTCTACGACCTGGAGCGGGAGGCGATCTTCAAGCGCGCCTGGCTCAATGTCGGTCGTGTCGAGCAATTGCCGCGCACCGGAAGCTATTTCACCAAGGAGATCCGGATCGCCCGGACCTCGGTGATCGTCGTCCGCCAGAGTGACGGCAGTGTGCGGGCGTTCCACAACATCTGCCGTCATCGCGGGAACAAGCTGGTGTGGAACGACTTTCCGAACGAGGAGGTCGCGGGCACCTGCCGGCAGTTCACCTGCAAGTACCACGGCTGGCGCTACGACATCGACGGTGCGCTGAAGTTCGTTCAGCAGGAGGGCGAATTCTTCGATCTGGACAAGGATTCCTACGGCCTGGTGCCGGTCGCCTGCGACGTCTGGTCGGGATTCATTTTCGTCAACCTCGATCCGAGCCCCCGGCAGACCCTGCACGAGTTCCTCGGCCCGATGATCACCGACCTGGACGGCTACCCGTTCGATCGGCTCACCGAGCGCTGGCACTACCGCAGCGAGGTCGGCGCCAACTGGAAGCTGTACATGGACGCGTTCCAGGAGTTCTATCACGCGCCGGTCCTGCACGGAAAACAAAGTCCCGCAAAGTATTCCGCCGCCGCCGCGCAGGCCGGTTTCGAGGCGCCGCTCTACCGGCTCGACGGGCCCCACCGGCTGGTCAGCACCTCCGGCGTGGTCACCTGGGAACTGGACTCCGAGATGCGCAAGCCGATGGAGGACATCACTCGCAGCGGACTGTTCGGGCCGTGGGACGCACCGGATCTCGGCCCGATGCCGGTGGGCCTGAATCCCGCGAAATGCGATCCGTGGGGGCTGGACTCCTTCCAGCTGTTCCCGAACTTCGTGATCCTGATCTGGTCCGGTGGCTGGTATCTCACGTACCACTATTGGCCGACCTCGTACAACACCCACGTGTTCGAGGGCAATCTGTACTTCCCGCCCGCCCGGACCATCCGCGAACGCGTCGCCCACGAGATGGCGGCGGTCACGTTCAAGGAATACGCGCTGCAGGACGGCAATACCCTGGAGGCCACCCAGACCATGCTCGAATCCCGTGTGGTGGAGGCATTTCCGCTCAACGACCAGGAGATCCTGCTGCGGCACCTGCACAAGGTCGCCGGCGACTGGGTCACCGATTACCTCGGTGGCGATCTGGAGGTGACGAAGCGATGAGCACCACCCTGTTGCCGGCCGAATTCGCCGACCTGGAGCCCTTCGCCGAAACCTGGTGCCTGCCCACCGAACCCGAGCGGTATGCCCGGCGGCTGGCCAGCTCGATGGCCGAGATGCAGAGTTTCTACGACGCGATCACGCCGCGCGCCGACGCGGCGATGGAATACTGCGACCGGTTCCCGCTCGACGAGCAGCCCGAGGACGCGCTGAACCTGCTGTACCTGCTGTATTCGATGATCATGGTGTCCTTCCCCGTCGAGGTGTGGAGCCAGCCGCGCGTGCCGGATTCGGGTGCGGCGACCCTCGACTGCGTGATCGAGCCGCTGCCGTGACCGCACCGATCACCGTGCTGCGCGCGGCCCGCCTGCTCGACGTCGAGTCCGGCGAAGTACGTTCTCCCGCAACGATCGTGGTCGAGGGCAATCGGATCACCTCGGTCGCGCCGGAGCCGGCGATCCCGCCGTCGGCCACCGTGATCGACCTCGGTGACGTCACCCTGCTGCCCGGCCTGATGGACATGGAGATCAACCTGCTCATCGGCGGGCCGGACAACCCCACCGGGCTGCCCAACCCGATGCACGGCGTGCAGGACGACCCCGTCTACCGGACCCTGCGCGGCACGGTGAACGCCCGTACCACGTTGCACGCCGGTTTCACCACGGTCCGCAATCTCGGGCTCATGGTGAAGACCGGGGGGTATCTGCTCGACGTCGATCTGGGCCGGGCCATCGAACAGGGCTGGGTCGAGGGACCGCGGATCGTCGGGGCCGGGCACGCGATCACCCCGACCGGCGGGCACCTCGACCCGACCATGTTCCAGCGGCTGGCCCCGCACATCATGCCGCTGAGCGTGGAGGAGGGCCGCGCCAACGGCGTCCCGCAGGTGCGCGAATGCGTCCGCTACCAGATCAAATACGGCGCCGGGGTGATCAAGATCTCCGCCTCCGGCGGGGTGATGTCGCACGGCACCGTCGCGGGCGCGCAACAGTACTCCGACGAGGAACTCGCCGCGATCGTCGACGAGGCGCACCGCGCGGGCGTCCGGGTGGCCGCCCACGCGCACGGTGACGCCGGGATCCGGGCGTGCATCCGCGCCGGCGTGGACTGCATCGAGCACGGGTCGCTGGCAACCGACGACACCATCGCGATGATGGTCGAGCACGGCACCTTCCTGGTGCCGACCAGCTACCTGTCCGAGGGGCTGGACGTCTCGAAAGCCGCACCGGCCCTTCAGCAGAAGGCCGCCGAGGTGTTCCCGAAGGCCCGCGCGATGCTGACCAAGGCCATCGCGGCCGGAGTGAAGATCGCCTGTGGCACCGACGCGCCCGCCGTCCCGCACGGCGACAACGCGAAGGAACTGTGGGCCATGGTCGATCGCGGCATGACGCCGTTGCAGGCCATCCGCGCCGCCACGCTCACCAGCGCCGACCTGCTCGACGTCGACGACCGCGGCCGCCTGGCGCCGGGCCTGCTGGCCGACATCATCGCCGTCCCCGGCGATCCGACGACCGACATCACCCTGCTCCAGGACGTGCGCTTCGTCATGAAGGACGGCCGCGTCCACAAGAACGCCCTGACCCGCTCACCCGTCCTCGCCTGAAGGAAACGACCTGTGCCGAATCCGCTACGCCACAACCGATTCCCGGGACGACGATGCTGACCCGCCACCACCTCTACATCGGCGGCCGCTGGGAGGCACCGGCGGGCACCGGCACGATCGAGGTCGTCTCGCCGCATACCGAGCAGGTCATCGCCCGGGTGCCGGAGCCCACCCGGGCCGACGTCGACCGCGCGGTCACCGCCGCGCGGGCGGCGTTCGACCACGGGCCGTGGCCCCGGCTCGATCCGGCCGAGCGGATCCGGATCGTCCGGACGCTCGCCGAGCGCTACAAGCCGCGTCAGGAGGAGCTCGCGCAGCTGATCACCGCGGAAATGGGTGCGCCGATCACCTTTTCGCGGTCGGCGCACGCCCGGTTGCCCGGTGTGCTGATCGACGCGTTCGCGGCCGTCGCCGAGCGCGTCCCGTGGGAGCAGGCGCGGCCGGGATTCCTCGGTTCGGACATCCTGGTGCGCAAGGAGCCGGTCGGGGTCGTCGCGGCGATCATCCCGTGGAACATGCCGATGTTCCTCACCGTGGTGAAGCTCGTGCCCGCGCTGCTGGCCGGATGCACCGTCGTGCTCAAACCGTCGCCGGAGACGCCACTGGACGCCTACCTGATGGCCGACCTGCTGGACGAGGTGGGCCTGCCACCCGGGGTGGTCAGCGTGCTGCCCGCGGGCCGGGAGATCGGTGCGTATCTGGTCGGCCATCCCGGTGTCGACAAGGTCTCCTTCACCGGGTCCACCGCCGCCGGGCGGCAGGTCGCCGCGGCGTGCGGGGCCGCCCTGAGGAAGGTGAATCTGGAGCTCGGTGGCAAGTCCGCCGCGGTCGTCCTCGACGACGCCGATCCGGCCGCCGTCGCCGACGGCATGATCGTCGCGGGCCTGATGAACAGCGGCCAGGCGTGCGTCGCGCAGACGCGGATCCTGTTGCCGCGCAGCCGGTATCACGAATATCTCGACGCGCTGGCCGCCACCGTCGACGGTCTCGCCGTCGCCGACCCGGTCGATCCGGGCACCCAGGTCGGCCCACTGGTCGCGCAGCGCCAGCAAGTCCGGGTGCGCGACTATCTGGAGACCGGCCGGCGCGAGGGCGCGCGGATCGTGGCCGGCGGCAGCGACCTCCCGTCCGGGCTCGACCGGGGCTGGTACATCCGGCCCACCCTGTTCACGGATGTCGATCCGGCCATGCGGATCGCGCGGGAGGAGATCTTCGGTCCCGTCCTCACCGCGATCCCGTACACCGACGACCGGGACGCGGCCGCCGTCGCCAACGCGAGCGAGTACGGCCTGTCGGGCTCGATCTGGACGGCGGACAACGAGCGTGGTGTCGCGCTGGCCCGGGAGATCCGTACCGGCACCCTCGGTATCAACGCGGCCTACAGCATGGATCCGTTCGCGCCCTTCGGCGGGGTGAAGGCCAGCGGCATCGGCCGCGAATTCGGGCCCGAGGGGATCGATGCCTATCTGGACACCAAGTCGATCTCGGGGGTCGCCGCGCGGCGCTGAGGGCCGGGGTCAGGCACCCCGCCTCGGCCGCTCGCCTCGGAACGGCTCAGCCGGCGGTATGAGAGGCGCTGGGGGCGTGTGACTTCCACCCCCGGCGGTGCAGTCGATCGGCGCCGTCGAGGAGGAGATCGAGCGCGAATTCGAATTCGAACTGCTCGTCGCAGCCCTGGCCGACGGCGCCGAGATCCCCGCCGGTCGCGACCGTCGCGATCGCCAGGATGTGCGGATAGTGGCGGCCGAACTCGGCCATCGCGGCCGCCTGTACCTGTGGGTCGGGCGGCGGCGCCGACTCGTCGCCGGACTCGTCGAACAGTTCCGGGCTGAAACCCCAGATGCGGTTGCCCAGTGCGTGCATCACATGATGGGTCAGATCCGCCGAGAATCCGCCGCCGAGGAACAGCCCGGCCACCGCGTCCATGTACGCGAGGACGATCGGCGTTCGGCGCGTGCGGGTTTCGATCGCCGGCCGCGCCCACGGGTGGCGCAGGACCGTGCGCCGCGCCGACAGCACGTATTGCCGGACGCCGTCGCGCCAGTCCGAATCCGCTGGGGGAGCGGTGAATTCGGTGACGACGAGATCGACCATGCCGTCGAGCAGTTCCTCCTTGTCGGCGACGTGTTTGTACAGGGCCATCGGGACGACCCCGAGATGCTGGGCCAGCCGGCGCATGCTCACCCCGTCCAGGCCGGTCTCGTCGGCGAGCGCCACGGCCGCGCGCAGGACCCGCTCGCGGTTGAGGGGAGTACGCCGGGGACGCTCGGCCTTCCCCGCGGCCGGGCGGCCGGATGTCTGCTCGTCGGCTGGCCGAACCACTCGTGATCCTCTCCGGCGCGGGTCGTCGGACTTGACAGGTGGACAGCGTACACCTTAGCCTTGGCCGCATCGAAGGTGTACGTCGTACACCTCATCTCGCAGAGAGTTCGCCATGGGTACCACCGCACTCGCAGCAGCCCCCCGACCGACCGGAGACACCCTGCGGTACAACGCGTTCGCCGCCGGCGCGCTGTACCTGCTCACGTTTCTCACCTCGATACCCACGCTCGCGCTGTACGAGCCGGTGCTGCATCACACGGATTTCGTGCTCGGCGCGGGAGATTCGGGTGGCGTGCTGTGGGGGACGCTCCTCGAGGTGGTGCTGGCGTTCGCGTGCGCGGGCACCGCCGTCGCCTTGTTCCCGGTGACGCGGCGCTACAGCGAGACGGCGGCCGTCGGATTCGTGGGCACGCGCCTGCTGGAGGCGGGCCTGATCCTCGTCGGGGTCGTGACGCTGTGGTCGATCGTCACGCTGCGGCACGACGGCGGTGCGGATCCGGCCGCGCTGGTCACCGCGGGCCGCGCGCTGGTGGCCGTGCACGACGCGACGTTCCTGTTCGGGCAGAGTCTCATGCCGGTCGCCAACGCTCTGCTGCTGGGGACGGTGCTGTACCGCTCGGGCCTGGTGCCGCGCGTGATTCCGCTGCTCGGACTCGTCGGCGCGCCGCTGCTGCTGGCCTCCGATGTCGCGAGCCTGTTCGGCGCCTACGCGCAGGGTACGCCGATCGCCGCCGTCGCCGCGCTGCCGATCGCGCTGTGGGAGCTGTCGCTCGGAATCTGGTTGCTGGTCAAAGGTTTCCGGCCGATCGCGGCGGAAGCGCACTGATCCGGGCGGAGGTCAGAGACCGGTGCCGCGCTCCAGCAGCAGGTCCCTGACCTCCATCCAGTTCTGCCCGGTGAGGCGGCGGAACGCGGAGATCAGCGAGTCGCCCAGGTCGAAGGCGGGATCGATCAGCCACTGGGCCCGCAGGCCGTCCCAGGTGGCCAGGAACTGCCGCGCGGTCTCGGCCGGATCGAGCCCGGGGTGCGCCAGGCCGTCCCGCTGCCGCGCGGCGATGATCGCGGTCCAGCGGTCGCGCGCCTCGGCGTAGTGCTCGAGGAAGAATTCGCGGGCGGGATGGCCGGGAGTGCCGGCGTGACCCGCCAAAGTCGTGTACAGCAGCGTGATCTCGCGCGGGCCGCCGGTGGCGTACGTGCGCAGCCGGTCCAGATCCAGCGCCGTCAGCCCGGCCGACAGGCGTTCGTCGTCCTCCTCGAAGACCCGGCGCAGCGCCGCCACCAGCAGATGGTCGCGGCTGGGGAAGTGGTAGAGGACCGTCGCCTCGCTGATGCCGGCGCGGGCGGCGGTCTCGGCGGTGGTCACCCCGCCGTGCCCCTTCTCGAGCACGAGGTCGAGGACCGCCCGCGCGATCGTCTGCCGGCGCTCGGCGGTCCTGGCGTAGTTGCCGCGGTTGCGGGCGGGGGCTGTCGACACGCCACCGACTCTACGCATCACCAATTCTGAGTAAAGTCTGGTTTTCGTGCCGATGCTGCGCTTCAATGGGTCCAATCGCACGTCGTACATGTACTTCGAACACATGCATGCTCGAATTTCGACCCCGTCGAGGAGACCCGTGGAGCAGCACCCGATCGATCCGGATTTCGCCGAGCCCTACCTCGACACGGACGAGTGGCGCACGGAACCGGTACCGCACCGGTACGTCCACGGCGGGTTCACCGGCACCGACACACGCTTCTCGCTGTACTTCCCACCGGCCGAGGACTATCAGGGGCGGTTCTTCCAGCACATCACCCCGGTCCCGGACAGCGAGAATCTCGCCCCGCACGCGACCGGCCGGGAGGACAAGATCGGATTCGCGTTCGCCTCCGGCGCGTACTTCGTGGAGACGAACGGGGGCGGCAGCCCCGCGACGCCCGGCGGCGCGACCGATCCGACCGTCACCGCCTACCGCGCGAATGCCGCTGTGGCGCAATACTCCCGGGTCGTGGCGCGGCGGCTGTACGGGGAGCGCCGCGTCTACGGTTACGCGTACGGCGGCAGCGGCGGCGGCTACCGGACCATCGGCGGCGCGGAGAGCACCGCGGGAATGTGGGACGGGTTCGTGCCGTACGTGATCGGCAGTCCGATGGCGATTCCCAACGTGTTCACCGTCCGCATGCACGCCCAGCGGATCCTGCGCGAGCGGCTCGACGGGATCGCCGACGCCGCCGACGCCGGTTCGGACCGGCCGATCGACGACGGCCTCACCGAGGAACAGCGCGCCGCCCTGGCCGAGGTGACCCGGATGGGTTTCCCGACCCGGTCCTGGTTCGGCCACCGCACCATGGGATTCCACGCCTTCGGCACGCTGTATCCGCATGTGCTGCTGGTCGATCCGGCCTACTCGGCGGATTTCTGGAGCACCCCGGGATACGCGGGCGCCGATCCCGCCGCCTCGGTGCACCGCGACCGGGTGCGGCACCGCTGCCGGACCACCGGAGCCCTGACCCGCGCGCAGGCCCGGGCCCGCGGCATCCCCGAGCATCAGGCCGCGGGGACACCGCGCGGTGGCGTCGACGACGCGTTCAAGGGCCCGGCCGGGGACGCGGACGCGATCGTGGCTGTCGACGTGCCCGGCATCTCCGGTTGTGCCCCCGCGCAAGGCGCCGACCTCGTCGTGCGAACGGGTGCGGCGGCGGGCACTCGTGTGACCATCACCGAATTCCACGGCGACACAGCGGTTCTCGATGCACCCGACCACGCCGGTGGGCTGGCCGGGCTCGCACCCGGCGACACCGTCGAGATCGACAACAGCGGCTTCCTCGCCGCCCAGACCTATCACCGGCACCAGGTCCCCGACGCGACCTACGCCGTGTGGGACCAGTTCCGCGCGGCCGACGGCACGCCGCGATACCCGCAACGGCCGCTGCTGCTCGGCCCGCTGTTCACCGCGGCCGCCTCCGGGCACCTGCCGACCGGGCGGTTCACCGGCAAGATGATCGTGGTGGCCTGCCTGCTGGACCGCGAGGCGTTCCCGTGGCAGGCCGACTGGTACCGGGAGCGGGTGCGGGAACACCTCGGCGATCGGACCGACGACCACTTCCGGCTCTGGTACGTCGACCACGCGCTGCACGGCGACGACGAACGCCAGGAGCATCCGACCCGCACCGTCACCTACCTCGGCGTCCTGCATCAGGCGCTGCGGCAGCTCAGCGCGTGGGTCGAAACCGGCCGGCCGCCCGCCGCGACCACGCGATACACCGTCGACGACGGGCAGGTACATGTTCCGGCCAGCGCCGCCGACCGGCTCGGGGTGCAGCCCGTCGTCGCGCTCACCGCCGACGGCGGCGAGCGTGCGGACACGAGAGTGGGCCGGCCGATCCGGTTGCACGCGATCGCCGAAACCCCGCCCGGCGCAGGGCGGATCGTGGATCTCGCCTGGGACTTCGACGGCACCGGAGATTTCACCGAGCACAGCGAATTCGCTTCGGGCACAACGGTGGAGGTCGAGCGGAACCACGTATTCGGAGAGCCTGGAAAATATTTCGTCACCGTCCGGGTCTCCACGCACCCCCACGGCGATCCGGACGACCACTTCGCCCGCGTCGACAACCTCGCCCGCGTCCGCGTCGTGGTCACCGCCTGAACGCGGGCGAAGGGATCGGAGCGCGCCTACGCGACCGGGAGGACGAGCTGGACACCGTCCCGATCGGCCGGCGCCCCCGACCGGTCGGCGGTCGTGCCGAATCGGTCCACCGGCTACGGCCCCGATGTGCGCGTGATCGGGGCGATCCGCCCGAGCAGGGCCCCGGGACAGTCCCGGCCGGGGCACGAACCCGTCGGAGCGTCCGGCGGCGGGGCATCGGGAAATGCTCGGTTCCGGCTCGATCGGTGCCGTCGAGGTCGCGCCGGCGCGCCGATCGGGTAGCGTCTGCGAGCAGTTTTCACCCAGCCTGTGACCGATCAATCCGCTGTCCGAGGCGGCCGCCGGGCGGCCAGTGAGGGGCGAGAACGGTGTCGTATTCCGGGAGCGCGGCCGAATCCGAGGTCCGCGGCGGCGTGAACCTCCGCCGCGAGAAACTGGTCATGAAACTGTTCCAGAGCCGGGTCGGCGGTGCGCTGCTGCGCCGCCTCGCGGATCCGGAGGAGATCGTGCGGGCCGGGACGGCGTTCACCGCGTCGCAGGTGGTCCTCACCGCGGTCGAATTCGGCCTGTTCACCGAGCTGGCGGCCGGGCGGCGCTCCAAGCACGAACTCTGTGAGCGGCTGGGCTGGCATCCCCGGGCGGCCGGCCCGTTCCTCGACGCCCTCGTCGACCTGGGCCTGCTGCGCCGCGGCCGTTCCGGCCGCTACACCAATTCCCGCGCGGCCGCGCTGTTCCTGCGCCCCGCCGGCCCGAACTACGTGGGCGGCCTGCTGGAATTGTCGGGCAAACGGCTGTACACGCTGTGGTCGGGCCTGGGCGATCTGCTGCGCACGGGCATTCCGGAGGCGGGCGAGGAACGCGGCGGCAACGAATTCTTCTCCACGCTCTATCGCGATCCCGCCGCGCTGCGCGATTTCCTCACCGGCATGACGGGCATCGCCACCGGTGAGGCGATGCTGATCGCGGCCCGATTCCCGTGGCGCAGATTCCGGACCTTCGTCGATATCGGATGCGCCCAGGGCGCGCTGCCGGTCCGCCTCGCCCTGACCCACCCGCACCTCACGGGCGCCGGTTACGACCTGGCGGCGGTCGAGCCGATCTTCCGCGAATACGTCGAGTCCTACGATCTCGCCGACCGCCTGCTGTTCATCCCCGGCGACATGTTCCACGAACCGCTGCCCGGCGCCGACGTCGTGTCCTTCGGCCACATCCTGCACGGTTACGGTGAATCCGTCCGCCGCGACCTGCTCGCCAAGGCCTACGCCGCACTCCCGCCCGGCGGCGCGGTCCTCGTCTACGACGCCATGATCGACCCCCGCCGCCGCGACAACCTGCTGAGCCGCCTGTCCAGCCTCAACATCATGCTGGAGATGCGCGGCGGCTTCGAGGCCACCCTCCCCGAATGCGAAACCTGGCTCCGGGACGCCGGTTTCGTCGACATCCGGTCCTGTCACCTGATCGGCCCGACCTCGATGATCCACGGCCGCAAACCCGGACCGGATCCCGCCACCCGGCGGTAACCGGCGCCGATCGTGAACCCGGGACGCCACCTCCGGCTTTCGACACCGTCACCGGTGACGGGGGGTGTCGGTCCCCGATGGCAGGATGCCGGGTATGGGTGATTTTTTCGAGCGAATCGTCGATCTCGAGGTGACCGCGGCCGACGCGGGCGCACTGGCCGAGCGAATGGTCGACTGGATGGTGTCGGCGCGGTTGCTGTCGCGGGAGACCTCGGGTGACGCGATGTACAGCCTCCAGGTCGACGAAGGATACCTGCCGGGCCCGGAGTGGGCGCGGATCACCCGTGAATGGGGATCGGACTGGATCCCCGGCCCCGTCGCCGTCATCGTCGGCCGCCACGACCACTACGCCGGCCAAGGTGCCGTCGAACCGTCCGCCGCGGTGTGCCCGCACTGCGGGGCGACCACCGTGATCATCGACTACCCGCAACAGTGGGAGGCCGATCCCGCTGTCTGGCAACCGTTCTCGGACGCGATCGGGGCATGGAAGCACACCGGCGCCGGCGAGGCGGTCTGCCCCTCCTGCGCGACCGCGAGCCCCATCACCGCGTGGAAATGGGCGGACAACTTCGCCCTGGGCGCCCTGGCCTTCGACTTCTGGGGCTGGCCGCCCCTCACCGACGAGTTCGTCACCGAATTCGCCGCCCGGCTGGGGCATCGGATCGAACACCACACCGGCAAGTTCTGAGGCGGCCCTCCCGGATTCGCGACCTACCGGCCGAGTCCGGTCCGCGACCTCGGGTCGTCACCGGCGTGCGGCGAATTCCGCTGTGCGCGCGATGATTCGCGCCCATACTGAGGGCCGGGCATCGAGCGAGGAGGCGCGGTGGACCATGGGGCGCCGATCTGTGTAGTCGGGGCAGGACAGAGCGGTATCCTCACGGCCGCGAAGCTGCACGACCAGGGCTACCGCAATGTCGAGATCCTCGAGGCGTCGCCGGAACTCGGCGGACTGTGCCGGACGGCCGAGGTCGACGGTGAAATCTACGATTTCCAAGCGCATCTCATCGTGCAACAGGATTTCGGCGCGGACATGGCCGACACCGCCATCCACGACGTGATCACCAGGCACCCCGTCCCCACCCAGCCCGAGATCCTGCACTTCGTCGCCCGGTCGCCGTCCGGCGAACCGGAACCGGCCGTCCCGCCGCACTTCGTCCCGCTCCTGTCCACCCTCACCGCGGAGCAGGCCGCCGACCAACTGGCCCAGGCGTGGACCATCATCGAACGAGCGCGCCGGGAGCGGACCGGAGCGGGCATACGCGGCTTGGCGTTCGACCGGATCCCCGGCGAGACCTGGGAGAGCTACCGCGCCCGGCACGCGCCGCTCGTCGGTGAGATCCTCCAGGGCCTGGTGCTGTACGCCAACATGCGCCGCCCGCGCCAGCCCGCCGAGACCGTCGTGAACATCAACGCGCACATCAACGGCCACGTCTCGCAACTGGCCAAGATGATGCTGCGCTTGTATCCCGCGGACCGCGAGGCCCTGCTGCGACGCATGCCGCCGTCGCTGGTGGCGCAGATCGGCTCCCGCCGCCCGGTCAGTCTCGGCTTCCCGCAGGGATTCCGCAGCCTGCTGCGGCGCGTCGCCGACGACCTGCGACTCGACATCGCCCTGCGCTCGACCGTGACCCGGATCGAACCCGTTGGGCCCGAGGCGATCCGGGTCACCTGGCGCGCGGACGGCCGCGAGCGCGAACGGATCTATGCCCGCGTCGTCATGACCGGCCGCCCGTCCCAGATCCGGGATGTGTTCCCCACCGGCGATATCCACGACCTCTTCGCCGAACGCCACTGCCCGCGCGCCTGGACCCGCAGCTACCTGATCCGGGCGGGCGTGGAACCGATCGCCTTCCCCCGCCGACCCGATTCCCCTGAGCCACTGGGCTTCTGGGTGATCGACCCCTACGGCAGCTACACCGACACCGATCCCGGTCAAGCGCTACACCGCATCACCGCGGCCAACAAACAACACCCCGGCCGGAACTGGGTGTGCTTCAGCAACTCCGACACCTCGATCACCGACGCCGAAGCCTGGGCCATCGCCGCGGACACCCTGTTCCTGTTCCGCGAACCGGAACTCCTCGCCGAGACCATCGCCGAATGGCCCGCCTACCCCAGTGCGGAAGCCCTGCGCGAGGGCTGGTTCGACCGGGTCGAAGCCATCCAGGGCCGCGACGGCCTCTATTTCGTCGGCGAAATCCTCTCCGGCCCCACCATCGAATGCATCAGCTCCTTCGTCCGCGACACCATCCCCACCTGGTTCCCCGCTCTGCACTAGGCATGCGCCGTCCTTCGCCCGGCACGGATCGGCGGTGCCTACCGGGGGGCGACGCGGAACGGGGTGATGTCGGCGAGGCGGCCGGTGCGGAACTTGTCGACCCATTGCGGGTCGGCGAGCAGTGCGCGGCCGAGGGCGACGATGTCGAATTCGCCGCGTTCGAACTGTTCCCGCAGGATGCGGAAGCGGTCGGCCTGGCTCTCGTCGATGCGGTCGCCGCGGAAGACGCTGTCCACCCCGACCGAGCCCACGGTGATCACCGGCAGGCCGGTGATCTTCTTGGTCCAGCCGGCGAGGCTGGAATCGGTTGCGTGGTCGGTGAATTCGGGCAGCCAGTGCCGTCGCAGCGAGGTGTGGAAGATGTCGACGCCGGCGTCGGCCAGCGGCATCAGCAATTGTTCGAGTTCGCTGGGGGATTCGGCGATCCGGGCGGTGTAGTCGACACCCTTCCACTGCGAGAAGCGGTAGATGATCGGGAAATCGGGGCCGACCGCCGCACGCACCGCGGCGACCACCCGCGCCGGGAACGCGGCCCGGTCGCGCGCCGCGCCGTTGTATCGGTCCGAACGCTGATTCGTTGCGGCCCATAAGAACTGGTCGAGGAGGTAGCCGTGGGCACCGTGCAATTCGATTCCGTCGAAGCCCAATTGCCGTGCCAGGACGGCGGATTCGACATACGAGTCGACGAGCGCTGCCAGATCGGCGGTGGTGAGCGGGCGTCCGACCGCCTGCCCGGCGTGGTCGACACCGGACGGGCTCACCGACGGCGTCCCGGGCTCGAAGGCGGGTTCATCGCCTCGGGCCACCCCCAGATGCCACAGCTGCGGCACGATGGCGGCGCCCTCGGCGTGGACGGCGTCGACCACGGCACGCCAACCGGCAGCACTGTCCTCGCCGTAGAAGCGCGGCACCTCAGCGGAGGGCCCGGCCGCCGGACCGCGGATGTAGGTGCCCTCGGTGATGATCAGGCCTACTCCGCCGGCGGCCCGCGCGCGGTAATAGCCGACGTTCTCGTCGTTCGGGATCCCTTCCGGTGACTTGCCCCGCGTCATGGGAGCCATCGCGAATCGGTTGCGCAGTCGCAGGGATCCCACCCGGAACTCGCCGAACAAACCATCGAGGGTCACCAGCGAACCGATCGAATCGTATGACATGGAACACGTCCCTTTCCGCGCTGAGCCTCGGCCGCAAACCCCTGTCGCAACAACGCCGGTGATCACGGCATTCCCGGGATCGGACGGCCGTCGGCCCGGCGAGGTCGGTCAACGTCCGGCGAGCTCGGCGACCACCGGAGCGAACCGTTCGGCGAAGTCGGCGCCGAAGACGAAGTAGGAGAAGCCGATCTCCTCCCGCCGCCGCTGGATCTCCTCGGCGGCGGCCGCCGGGTCGTCCGGGAGCACGGTCAGCGCGTCCGCGGCGCGCAGTGCGGCCGGGTCGGTGTCCGGAGGCGCCATGTAGGGTGCGACGGCGTCACCGATGACCGGCACCGCGAGCGCGAGTTCGACGTTTCCGGTGGTCCGGAAGTCGCGCGTCAAGAGCTCGACCTCGCCCCGCGGCTGATCGCCCAGCGCCAACGTGACCGTGTCCGCGACCTCGGCCGCCAGCGCCCGGGCCTTGGGCCCGAACACGGCCATCGCCACGGGCGTGTGCCGATCGGGACCGTCGAGTTCACGCAGCCGCTCGACGGTCTCCCGCAGCTGCGCCAGCCGCCCATTCGGCGGCGGCACGCCGGGAATTCCCTTGTCGCGCAGCTCATCCTCGATTCCCGGCCGGCCGGTGCCGAGGCCCATCTCGAAGCGGCCGCCGGTGAGCAGCGACAGCGAGTGCGCCTCCCACGCGGTCAGCCACGCCGGACGCAGGGGCGAGGCGTACACCCAGGTCCCCACCCGCAGGTCGGTGCGCGCCGCGACGGTGGCCAGCATGGGTCCGGGCGCCGGCTGGGTCAGCGGAAAATCGGGCACCAACAGCGTCGAGTACCCGCTGTCGGCGATCCGGCGGGCCCGGTCGAGCCATGCCGGCACATCGGTGCGCAGCGGGGCGACAACCCCGAATCGAAACGGCTTCGTCATGCCGGTACTCCTGCCTGTCGTCGGTTCCGGAGATATCGACCGCGGATCGACCCGGAATTCATCGGTGCGGCCGCCCGGCCATACTGGACCCTCGAGGTTGTTCGACGGTGGCAGCCCGGAGAGGACGAGGAATGACAGTCGGGAACGCGCTGAATCTGTCCGTCGACGACGTGTTGACCACCACCCGTTCGGTGCGTAAGCGGCTGGACCTCGAGCGCCCGGTGCCGCGCGAGGTGCTGCTGGAGTGTCTCGATCTGGCGCTGCAGGCGCCGTCGGGTTCGAATTCCCAAGGGTGGCAGTGGGTTTTCGTCGAGGACGCCGAGCGCAAGAAGGCACTGGCCGACATCTACCGGACCTACGCCACCCCGTACCTCGACGCGCCGAAGCCCGAATTCGGCGACGAGCGCGACCTGAGCCGCCCCCGCGTGCAGGACTCGGCCAGGTACCTCAACGACCACCTCCACGAGGTCCCGGTGATGCTGATCCCGTGCCTGAAGGGCCGGGCGGAGAACACCCCCGGTGTGTCGAGCGCGGGTTTCTGGGGCTCGCTGCTGCCGGCGGTCTGGAGCTTCATGCTGGCGTTGCGTTCGCGCGGACTGGGCTCGGCGTGGACGACCCTCCATCTCGTCGGCGACGGCGAGAAGCGGGCCGCCGACCTGCTCGGCATCCCGTTCGACAAGTACAGCCAGGGCGGATTGTTCCCGATCGCCTACACCCAGGGCACCGACTTCCGCCCGGCGAAACGCCTCCCGGCCGACCAGCTCACCCACTGGAACAGCTGGTAGGCCCGCAGCGGCCGCTGTTCAGCCGAGTTCCTCGACCAGCCCGATGATGACGCCGGCAGGGCCCCGGACGTAGCCGTACCGGCAGACATCCTCGTATCGGGCGACCGCGCCCACCAGTTCGGCGCCGTGGGCGCGCAGCCGGCGCAGGACGTCGTCGACATCATCGACGACGAAGGTCAGGCGCGGCACGCCCGGCGCGTTCACCGGTGCGTTCGGCGCCGCGGCCTGGGCCGGGGAGCGGAACGTCGAGAGTTCGACCCGGCCATGGCCGTCCGGGGTCCGCACGACGACCATGTCGGCCAGGACGCCGTCCAGTGCGAGGAGTTCGTCGGCCCACGGCCCCCCGACGGTCGCCTCACCCTCCACCTCCAGACCCAGCTCGACGAAGAACGCGACCGCCGCCGCGAGATCCTCGACCACGATGCCGGTGTGATCCAAGCGACGGACCGTCATGAAGTCTCCTCGAGATCGGTTACCGCCCCATTCTGTCCCGGACGAGCCGGGGCTGTAGTGGCTGTCCCGCCTGACCGCTTGTGCGCATTGCTGATTCGAGCGCGAACCGGAGATGGAGGGCGAAATCTAGCAACGCTAGACAATATAGCGACTTGGTGCTACCGTCATTACAGCTTCTAGCAACGCTAGATCTGGGACGGAACGAGGAGAACCGACATGACCTTCACCAGCAACGAGCAGCAGTTTCTCGCGGAGGCCGGGATCGGGCGGCTGGCCACGGTGTCGCCCGACGGTGTCGTGCAGAACAACCCGACCAGCTACCGGGTGAACGCCGACGGCACGATCGACATCGGCGGTATGCGGATGCGCGCCAGCCGGAAGTACCGGAACGTCGAGGCGGGCAGCCGGGTGTCGTTCGTCGTCGATCAGCAGGTTTCGTTGGAGCCGTACGTGATTCGCGGCATCGAGGTGCGCGGCACGGCCGAGGCGCTCGACGACCAGGAGCCGCCGTTCCCGCCGCAGGAGCGCGCAGTCATCCGCATCCGCCCGGAAAAGGTCATCTCCTGGGGAATCGACGGCGGATCCTTCGACTTCACCAGTCGCGGCGCGAAATAGGCGGCGATCCCCCCGACGACCGGCCACCCAGGCGTTGCCGGTCCCCGATCGCTTCCGCCGCGCTGCGGGACCGGGGGCCGGGGTCCGGTTTGGTTCAATGACGGGGTGACCGCATCCTCCGAGCCCAGCGCGGCATTGCTGCTGTACCTGATCAAGCGGCTCGAACTGGCCACGCGCGCGCAACTCGACGCGGTGCTGAAACCGTCCGGTGTGACCGCGTTGCAGTACACCGCGCTGACCGTGCTGGAACGGCGGCGGACGATGTCGGCGGCGGACCTGGCGCGGGCGTCGTTCGTGCGGGCCCAGTCGACCTCGGATCTGGTCGGGGCGCTGGAGCGGCACGGGCTCATCGAGCGGTCCGCCGATCCGGCCAACCGCCGTCGGCTGCTGATCAGCCTCACGGCAGCGGGTCGTGCTTTTCTGGTCGAATACAACCCGCTGGTGGCCCAATTGGAAGAACGGATGCTTTCCGGCCTCGACGCGGCGGATCGTGATCGGTTCCGGGAGTATCTGATCGCGGGCCGTCGCGCGCTCACCGACGACCTGCGCGCTTGAACATCGCTACGGATCGGCGACGGCCGGCCCCCACCGGACCGCGCCGCGTGTCCGGCGAACGGGAAGTGCCCGCGCGGCAATCGTCGCCCGATCAGGACGGATGTGCGGGCGTGGCGGCAAGGCGATCAGGCAGGCTCGGCAGGTGGGTGTAGACCGCCGCCACCGACATCCCGGCTGCCATCACGGTCCGGTCCGGCCTGATGAGCGCGGCCCGAATGTTGTGCTCACGCAGCCAGTCACCCGATTCGCTGTCCGTGGGGACGTGCACGACAACCGCACCGCGGCGGGTGATCTCGAATCCCTGTGCGGCGCTCGGTGAATCGAGGGTCAGCACGAGGAACCGGGGACCGAGCCGGTCCAGTCGCTCACCACCGGGCTCGATCGGGACGTTGGGGCACAGGGTGCCGGCCGGGCGACTGCTCCGGCCGGGCAGCGCGGCCGCCGACCCGGGACGGACGAACATCGACGGGGACAGCGGCGGAGTCGCGCTGTCGGTGACCATCGCCGCGAATCCCGGCAACCGGGCCAGCAGCGGCACCGCGAGTCTCCGCAATCGGTCGCCGGTCACCCCGCCACGAGTCATCGTGCCGCCCATGCCGACCGCGAGCCGGATCAGCGCGGCCGCGTGCGGCTTGCGTTCGGTCTGATAGCTGTCGAGCGAGTCCTCCGGCAGATCGCCGTGCAGCACCCCGGCCAGCTTCCACGCCAGGTTGGCGGCATCACGCATCCCCGATCCCAGTCCCTGGCCGATGAACGGCGGCGTGAGATGGGCGGCGTCGCCGAGCAACAGGATGCGGCGGTCGCGCCAGCGATCCGCGACGCAGGCCCGGAAGGTGTACTCCGCGGCCCGGATCAGGTCGAGCTCCGCCGTGGGCGTGTCGCCGAGCCAGGGCCGGATCAGCGGATCGAGTCTGTCCGGGGTGTCGAAGTCCGTGACCGATTCGCCGGCGCGCAACTGGAATTCCCAGCGGTACCGGGCCGCCCCGATGCGCATGAAGGTGGCGGCCCGATGCGAGTCGCACACCTGCTGGACGCCCTCCCACTGCTCAAGGTCGAGCGGCGTCCCGATGTCGACGACCAGCCACCGCTGGGTGAATCCCATTTCCTCCCAGCGGCTTCCGATGCAGCGGCGGACGATGCTGTTGGCGCCGTCGGCTCCCAGGACGAAGCGGGCGCGCACCACCTCGCGATCGCCGGTGTGCCGGTCGACCATCGAGACGGCGACGCGATCACGCTCGTGCGCAACCCGTTCCACCTCGACCCCGGATCGCAGCGTGATCCGGGAACGCCGCGCCACCGCACGACGCAGCAGCCGCTCCAAATCGGGCTGGTCGAACATCGACGCCGCCGGAAACCCGTGCCGGCCCGACGTGGTCGCGCGCGAGAACTCCGCGAGCACCCGGTGCCGGGCGTCGAGCAGCCGCAGACCCCTGCCGGGGCGCGAGATCTCGGCGAATTCCGCTGCCACGCCCAGCATTCCGAGGATCCGATGGACCTCGTCGTCGAGATGCACGGCGCGTGGCTGCGGATACACGCCGTCCCAGCGGTCCAGTACGAGGCATTCGACACCGCGGTCGGCGAGCAGTGCCGCGGCGGTGAGCCCGGTGGGGCCCGCGCCGAGGATGACCACGGGCCGGTGTGCGGCGAGTTCCGTTGCACCGGTGTCTCTTTCGGGGCTGGCCGCCGACGCGTCGTCCTCGCCGGACGGCACCGTCATGCGTACCGCACCGGGGTGCGCTGGATTCCGAGGTCCAGGCATCCGTCGGCGGTGGCGATCGTGGCCTCGATGATGTCGCCATCCTGCAGATAGCGGGGATTGGCGGCCTGGCGGCGGAAGAATGCCTTCCACTTGAGGTGTGGCGGCAGCAGGGCGCCGATGATCTCGACCGGTTTCGGTGGGGCGACCAGTGCGGTGCCGCCCGGTGTGCCGGTGAGCAGGAGGTCGCCGGGGTCGACCCGCTGGAACCGGGACAGTGTGCGCAGCGCGTCCAGCGGCGGGTGGATCATGTCGGCGACCGTCGAGTCCTGGCGGATCTCACCGTTGACCCGCAGGGTCAGCCGGAGGTCGGTGAAGCGGTCGAGGTCGCCGTCCTCGAGCAGGACCAGGACCGGACCGGCCGGGGTGAAGGTCGGATACGACTTCGCTTCGTAGAACTGGGTTTTCGGCAGTTGCACGTCGCGGGCGGAGATGTCGTCGGTGATCACCAGGCCCGCGATCAGCCGGGGCAGGTCGGCGGGCTCGATGTTCGTGCCGACCTCGATCGGCTGCCCGAACACGAGCCCGATCTCCACCTCGTAGTCGAGCAGCGTGACGTGCGGGGGTTTGACGACGTCGTCGTGGGGACCGCTGATCGAACCCGAGGCCTTGCGGAAGAAAGTGAGCGGGACGGTGTCCGGGTTCATGCCCGAATCCCGCACGTGTGACGTGTAATTCGTCATCTGGGCGATGACCCGGCAGGGTGCGGTGACCGGCGACAGCAGTGTCAGGGTGGCGGGATCGGTCAGCGGGCCCGTTCCCGCGGCCGCCGCGGCGATCGCGGCGCGATCGGCCAGTAGTTCGGCGGTCGTGGTCGCGGCCGTGGCGATTTCGCGGGCGCCCCCGGGCAGCTGTACCCACCAACGGTCCCGGGTGCGGAGGACCGACAGGCTCACGAGTTGGCCACCTTCAGGAATCCCCGTAGCCGCGCGACATCGAATTCGTTGTCGGCGGAACGCAATGCGGACACGATCGATCGCAGCTCGCCCAATGACCGCCGGCTCGGGGGAGTGCCGAGGAAGTCGGCGGTCGCGGGCGGCCCCCACTGGGCCAGCCCGGACGCGCTCATCGGCGCCCACCCGGTGTCGACCGAACTGTCGAAGCGATCACCGTCGGTGAAGTGCTCGACCAGCAGGCCGTCCGGATCCCGCCAATAGTCGAAGATCTGACTGCCCTGGATATGCCGGCCGATGCCCCACGAGCGGCGATATCCCTGCTCCCGCAGGTATTCTCCGCCGGCCGCCAGCACATCGAGGTCGCGGACCTGATACGCCGAGTGGACGTAGCGGTTGGCCGGGCCGAGCATCACCGCGAGGGTGTGGTGATCGGACGGGGTGTCGCCGCGATCGCAGCGGAGGAAACTCATCACGGGGCCACGTTCGCGCTGCCCGGGATAGTAGAGGAAATCGCTCACGATCAATCCGAGGTGCGCGAGGTACCAGTTGAGCGTCTCGAGGTACCGATCGGATTGCAGCACAACATGTCCGAGGCGCTCGATCAGCGCGGGTTCGCGAGGGGCCCGCTGACCCCGGTTGATCCGCGCGACCCGGTCGCCCGTGTTGTGCTCGGTCCAGATCGCTTGCGCCGGTAGGGCGGGATGGTCGGTGACGCCGCCGACGATCCGGACGCGTGCGCCGCTGGGGTCGCGGGTGGTCGCGGACACCCCGCCCAGAGTGTCCGGCAGTGGTTCGACGCCCACGCCGATGGCCTCGGCGAATCGCCGGACGTCGTCGAGGGTTTCGGCCCGGAACGCCGGGCCGAGGAACGCCGAGCGGCTCGCCCGGCGCACGATCACGCAGGGCGAGCCCGCGTGCGTGCCCCGCAGGTGCAGTTCGTCGGCGGTGTGCAGAACGGGAGTGAAGCCGAAGCCCGCGGCGAACGCCGCGGTGCGCATCAGATCGGGCTTCTCGAATTCCAGCCAGGCCAGGTCCAGGACTTTGACGATCGGATTCGGATGCCGCCCCGGATGCTCGCCGGGCAGCGCTCCGGTCTCGGCGTGCAGTCCGTGGTGTACGTCCTCGAACGTGCTCATCGCATTCCCCTCGATACGTAGGTGACGACATCGTCACATCCGACGTGATCGTCAGTCAATGGGTAATGTGACGAAATCGTCAGTGGTAGCCTGATCTATTCTCCAATCGAGTGCGACGGAAGCAGGTGGTTGACGTGGTGGTTCGCGACGGCCTCAGTCGCACCGAGCGGCGGAAGGCCCATACCCGGGCGGCCTTGATCAAGGCCGGGCAGAAACTGCTCGCCGAGGGCCGGACGAACGTGTCGGTCCTCGAGATCACGTCGACCGCCGATGTCGGAAACGGCTCCTTCTACAACCACTTCGCCACCAAGGAGGAGTTGTTCGACGCGGCCGTGGACGAGGTCCTGGAGGCTCACGGTGCGCTGATGGACGATCTGACGGCCCGGATCGAGGATCCCGCGGAGGCGTTCACGCAGAGTTTCCGGATGACCGGGCATCTCTATCGCCGCCATCACGAACTGACCCTGGTCGTCCTGCGCCGCGGCACCGAACTCCTGCTGTCGGATCACGGCCTGGTGCCGCGGGCCACCAGGGATATCCGGGAGGCGGTCGCGGCGGGACGTTTCGATGTCCACGACGTCGAACTGGCCGCCGGGGTCATCGTCGGCGCCTCCCTGTCGCTCGCGCAGTTGCTGCTGTCCCGGCCCGACCGGGACGTCGCCGAGACCACCGACGCGATCACCCGGCAGGTGTTGCGCGGCTTGGGATTACCGGACGCCGACGCCGAGGATCTGTGCTCCCGCCCACTGCCCGAGGTCGACTGAGGGCCCCGTCACCACGTGCGATCCACCAGTGCCGCGGCGTTCGCAGTGGTGCCGATCGCCAAAACCGTTGCCGCAGCACACTTTCCAGGAGCGATCGAGAACCTCCGGCCGACGGCATACGCGGGCGGGTAGCGGTGGTCGCTGCCGTGGACCATCCGGTGTTCGTCCGCGCGCCGCCCGGGTTCGCAAGCCGCACATTTGTGCGCGGGCGGCCGGTTACTCTGGAAGTGACGCCGGTCACTGTGATCGCTGATGTGAGCGCGTCGTCCACCGTGGATATCTCCGGTGTCGATGTCGGATATCGATGAGAGCGACTTGAGTCACGCGCCGGATCGGCCTACGATGTTCGTATAGCAACCAGTTGTACGCATACCGAACATTGTGGTTGCGGAGTCGCCGATGAGCGGTTGTCCGGCCGGGCCGGGCGTCGTGATCGTGGCCGTGGGAGCCGTTGGGCACCCGGCCGCCGGTGCGTCGAATCCGGTTGGGACACGGTCTCTTTCGGGTGTGCGGGCCGGGCGGTGAGTTCGGGCGAGCAGGGAACGAAGGAGCGTTCGTGGCCAGGATCATGTCCTTGGCGGAAGCGGTGGCCGAACTGGTGCACGACGGGGACACCGTCGCGCTGGAAGGCTTCACCCATCTGATTCCGGTGGCCGCCGGACAGGAGATCATCCGGCAGCGCCGGCGCGATCTGACGCTGGTCCGGATGACTCCGGACATCGTCTACGACCAGATGATCGGCGCCGGATGCGCGCGCAAACTGATCTTCTCCTGGGGCGGGAATCCGGGCGTCGGCTCGCTGCACCGGTTCCGGGACGCGGTGCAGCACTCCTGGCCGGTCCCGCTGGAGATCGAGGAACACAGTCACGCCGGCATGGCCAACCGCTATGTCGCCGGCGCCTCGGGACTGCCGTTCGCGGTGCTGCGCGGGTACGTGGGCACCGACCTGCCGACCGTCACCGACACCGTCAAACCGATCACCTGCCCGTTCACCGGCGAGGAGCTCATGGCGGTGCCGGCGCTGAATCCGGACGTGTCGATCGTGCACGCCCAGCGCGCCGACCGGAAGGGCAACGTGCAGCTCTGGGGCCTGGTCGGGGTGCAGAAGGAGGCCGTGCTGGCGGCGAAGCGCAGCCTGATCACCGTGGAGGAGATCGTCGACGAGCTGACCCCGGTGCCCGGCGCTATCGTGCTGCCGTCCTGGGCGGTGACCGCCGTGGCCGCCGTGCCCGGCGGCGCCCATCCCTCCTACGCGCAGGGCTACTCCGAGCGCGACAACGCGTATTACACCGCGTGGGATCCGATCGGCCGCGACCGTGCCGAGTTCACCCGCTGGCTCGACGAGCACGTCTACGCCGCCCCCGAACGGATCGGAGTCCGACCGTGACCACAGTGGAGAATTCCGTGCCGGACCGGCAGTACACCTCCGACGAGATGATGACCGTGGCGGCCGCCCGCGCCCTCGGCGACGGGCAGATCTGCTTCGTCGGGATCGGCCTGCCGTCCACCGCGGCGAATCTGGCCCGCACCACGCACGCGCCCGACCTGGTGCTGATCTACGAATCGGGCACCCTCGGCTCCAAGCCGGACCGGCTGCCCGCCTCGATCGGCGACGGGGTGCTGGCCGAGACCGCCGACGCCGTGATCAGCGTGCCCGAGGTGTTCAACTATTGGCTGCAGCCCGGCCGGGTCGACGTCGGATTCCTCGGCGCCGCGCAGATCGACAAGTACGGCAACATCAACACCACCGTCATCGGCGACTACGCGCATCCGAAGGTGCGGCTGCCCGGCGCCGGTGGCGCGCCGGAGATCGCCGCCTCCTGCGGCGAGGTGTTCGTGGTGGTCCGGCAGTCGCATCGGTCGTTCGTCGACCGGGTCGACTTCGTCACCTCGCTGGGCCACGGCCGCGGCGACGGCGAACGCGAGCGGCTTGGTATGCGTGGCGCCGGGCCCACCCTGGTCATCACCGATCTGGGCGTGATGCGCCCGGACGAGACCGGCGAACTGACCCTGCATGCCGTGCATCCCGGCGTCACCGTGGACCAGGTCCGGGCGGCCACCGGCTGGGACCTGAAGGTCGCCGCCGACCTGACCGTCTCCGCCGCCCCGACCGCCGCCGAACTGACGACGCTGCGCGAATTGAAGGCCCGATCATGACCGCCGCCTACCTGTACGACGGCCTGCGGACCCCGTTCGGCCGCTACGCCGGCGGACTGTCCGGCGTGCGGCCCGACGACCTCGCCGCGCACGTCCTGCGGACCCTCGCCGAGCGCACCGGCCTCGATCCCGGCCTCGTGGACGAGGTGGTGTTCGGCGCCGCCAACCAGGCCGGCGAGGACAACCGCAACGTGGCCCGGATGGCCGCGCTGCTGGCGGGCTGGCCGACCTCGGTGCCCGGTACCACCGTCAACCGGCTGTGCGGATCCGGCATGGACGCCCTCATGTCCGGCTCCCGGCTGATCGAAACCGGCGACGCCACAACGGTGGTCGTCGGCGGAGTGGAATCGATGAGCCGCGCGCCCTGGGTGATGCCCAAGCCCGCCAAGGCTTTTCCGGCCGGCAACGAGACCCTGCACTCGACCACCCTCGGCTGGCGGCTGGTGAACCCGGCCATGCCCGCGCAATGGACGGTGTCGCTGGGCGAGAGCACCGAAATCCTCGCGGGCCGTTACGGAATCGGCCGCGCCGAGCAGGACGCGTTCGCCGCCCGCAGTCACCGGCTGACCGCGCGGGCGTGGCAGGACGGCTTCTACGACGACCATGTGGTGGCCGTCCCCGGCACGGACCTGGCCCGCGACGAATCGCTGCGGCCCGGCACCACGGTCGAGACGCTGGCCGGCCTGCGGCCGTCGTTCCGCGCCGACGGCACCGTCACCGCCGGGAACGCCTCACCGCTGAACGACGGCGCCTCGGCGTTGCTGCTCGGCGACGAGGCCCTCGCCGGGCGGCTCGGTCGCGCGCCGCTGGCCCGCATCGCCGGGCGCGGCGCGGCCGGTGTGGACCCCGACGTGTTCGGCATCGGTCCGGTGCGCGCGGCCGAACTCGCGCTGGCGCGGGCCGGAATCGGCTGGGGCGACGTGGGAGTCGTGGAATTGAACGAGGCGTTCGCCGCACAGTCGCTGGCCTGCCTGGCCGATTGGAAGGAACTGGATCCGGAGCTCGTCAACGTCAACGGCGGCGCGATCGCGATCGGGCATCCGCTCGGCGCGTCCGGCGGTCGCGTGATCATCCAGCTCGCCCGCGAGATGCGGCGGCGCGGCAGCCGATGGGGGCTGGCGGCGCTGTGCATCGGCGTCGGGCAGGGCCTTGCCGTGGTATTGGAGGCGCAGTGAGCGACGACCCGACCGTCGGGGACACCCCGGTCGTCCCCGGTTACCGCCCGGATCCGCCGGAAACCCATCCGCCGCTGGACTTTCCGGGATACAAGTCGACGGCGCTGCGGCATCCGAAACAGCCGCTGCTCATGCTGCCGCACGGCCTCACCGAGATCACCGGGCCGGTGCTGGGCAGCGACCTGGTGCGCCCCGGCGACCACGACCTGACCTTCCGGCATCGCGCCGACCCGATCGGGCAGAAGATCATCGTGTTCGGCCGGCTGCTCGACGGCGACGGCCGCCCGATCCCGGATTCGCTGATCGAGATCTGGCAGGCCAACGCGGCGGGCCGCTATCGGCACCTCGGCGACCGCTGGGACGCGCCGCTGGACCCGAACTTCGACGGCGTCGGGCGCACGCTCACCGACAAGCAGGGCCGGTACGAGTTCGTCTCGATCCAGCCCGGCGCGTATCCGTGGGGTAATCACCACAACGCGTGGCGGCCGGCCCACATCCACTTCTCGGTGTTCGGCCGCGCCTTCCCGCAGCGGCTGGTCACCCAGATGTACTTCCCCGGCGATCCGCTGTTCTTCCAGGACCCGATCTTCAACTCGATCCCCGAAGCCGCTCGGCCCCGGCTGATCTCGCGGTTCAGCCTGGAGCGCACCAAGCCGAACTGGGCGCTGGCCTACGAGTTCGACATCGTGCTGCGTGGCCGCGCCGCCACCCCGTTCGAGGAGCCGCACCATGACTGAACAGCTGCCGGCGACACCGTC
Source organism: Nocardia aurantia (assembly GCF_009604425.1). GTDB lineage: Bacteria > Actinomycetota > Actinomycetes > Mycobacteriales > Mycobacteriaceae > Nocardia > Nocardia aurantia. The sequence goes on from NZ_WEGI01000010.1 coordinate 422,272, forward strand.
GCAGACGGTCGGCCCGTACCTGCACATCGGACTGGACTGGGACCGCTACGGTCACTACGTGGCTCCGGAGGGCGCCGCGGGCGCGTTCTGGATCCGCGGCGAGGTGTTCGACGGTGCGGGACAACGGATCCCGGACGCGCTGATCGAGACCTGGCAGGCCGATCCGGACGGGCGGTTCGACCATCCGGACGATCCGCGCGGGCGGGTGCCCGGTTTCCGGGGTTTCGGCCGCAGCGACACCCGGCTCGGCGAATATTCCATCCACACGGTGCATCCGGGGGTGGTGCCCGGCCCGCAGGGCGCGCAGGCGCCGCACCTCGATGTGTCGGTGTTCGCCCGGGGTATGCTGCACCGGGTGGTGACCCGCCTGTACTTCCCCGAGAACGAGGCCGCCAACGCGGCCGATCCGGTGCTGAGTTCGGTTCCGGCGGAACGCCGTTCGACGTTGATCGCGACGGCCGAGCCCGGCGGTTACCGCTTCGACGTGCATCTGCAGGGTGCCGGCGAGACGGTCTTCTTCGATGTCTGATCCGGCGGCGCGCGGCCTGTTCGACGGCGTCCTCGCCGCCGGACCGGTGGCCGCCGCGGTCGCCGACCCGGCCTGGGTGCAGGCCATGCTCGACTTCGAGAGCGCGCTCGCGTGGGCTCAGGCCGCCGCCGGGCTGATCCCCGCGGCGGCCGCCGCGGCGATCGAAAAGCAGTGCCGCGCAGAGCTGTACGACATCGGCGAGCTGGGCGCGCAGGCGGCGGGCATCGGCAATCCGGCCGGGCCGCTGGTCCGCGCGCTGACCGATCGGGTCGGTGGCGAGGCGGCCGGCTACGTCCACCTCGGCGCGACCAGCCAGGATGTCGTGGACACCGCCGCGATGCTGGTGACCGCCCGCGCGCTGGGCGTGCTCGACGCGGACCTGCGGGCCGTGGCCGCGCGCTTGGCCGACCTGGCGCAGACCCACACGGCCACCGTGCTGGCGGGCCGCAGCCTGCTGCAGCAGGCGCCGCCGATCACGTTCGGGCTCACCGCGGCCGGCTGGCTCAGCGGCATCCTGGCTGCCCGGCAGCGGCTCGTCACGGTCCGCACGGACCGGCTCGCAGTCCAGTTCGGCGGTGCGGTCGGCACGCTGGCGGCCCTGGGCGACAACGGGATCGAGGTATCGGACCGGCTCGCGGACCGGCTCGGGCTCGCCGCGCCGCTGCTGCCGTGGCACACCGAGCGCGGCCGGATCGCCGAGGTCGCCGGTGCGCTGGGGCAGACGTGCGGTGCGGTCGCGAAGATCGCCCGCGATATCGCGCTGCTCGCGCAGACCGAGGTGGCGGAGGTGTCCGAGGAGGGCCCGCCCGGTACCGGCGGCTCGTCGACCATGCCGCACAAGCGCAATCCGGTCGCGGCGGTGCTGGCCGCCGGCGCGGCCGGGCAGGCGCCGGGCCTGGTCGCCGACCTGCTGGCGGCGGCCGCCCACGAACATCAGCGGGCCGTCGGCTCCTGGCACGCCGAGTGGCGGCCGTATCGGGAATTGTTGCGCACCACCGGTTCCGCGGTGCATTCGCTGCGCGTGAGCCTGGACCGGCTGCGGGTGGATCCGGATCGCATGCGCGCCAACCTCGACCGCACGGGTGGACTGCTGCTGGCGGAGAACGTCGCCGTCGAGGTGCTCGCGGCCTCCGACGGCGCGGTGGGCCGGCAGGCCGCCGGTGACGCCGTCGCCGCCTGCTGCCGCGCCGCCCTGGCCGGCGCGGGCGACCTGGCCGGCCTGCTGGCCGCCGACGACACGGTCGGAAGGTATCTGAGCCGCGGCCGGATCGGCGAACTGCTCGATCCCGCCGGTTATCTCGGGTCGGCCGAGGCGTTCGTCACGCGAATGCTGCGGCACTGGAACGACATTCGCGCGAGCGGGGGAGAGGATGTGGACGGATGAGCGGCGTCGCCGTACATCACGTGGTGGAGGGCCCGGCCGGAGGCGCGCCCGTGGTGCTGTCCGGATCGCTGGGCAGCGATCTGCGGATGTGGGAGCCGCAGGCGCGCGCGCTGACCGCCGCGGGTTACCGGGTCGTGCGTTACGACCATCGGGGACACGGGGATTCGCCCGTGCCGCCGGGTCCGTACACGCTGGGTGATCTCGGCGCCGACGTGATCGCGCTGCTCGACCGGCTGAATGTGGAGACCGCGCACATGGTCGGCCTGTCGCTGGGCGGCATGGTCGGCATGTGGCTGGGGGAGCATGCGCCGCAACGGATCCGAACGCTGAGCCTGTGCTGCACCTCCGCCGCGCTGGGACCGGCGCAGAGCTGGGCGGAGCGCGCGGCGACCGTACGCGCCCAGGGCATGCGGGCGATCACCGAGGCCGTCGTGCGACGCTGGTTCACCCCGGCGTGGCGGGCCGCCCACCCGGACCGGATCCGCTGGTTCGAGGATATGGTGGCCGCGACGCCGGCGCGGGGATATGCCGCCTGCTGCACCGCGATCCAGCACATGGACATCGCCGGCCGGTTGCCGGACATCACCGCCCCCACCCTGGTGATGTCCGGTGCGGAGGATCCGGCGACGCCGCCGGAGCACGGCCGCCGCATCGCCGCGGGCATCGCGGGCGCCCGGTTCGAGATCGTCTCGCCCGGAGCGCATCTGGCCACCGCCGAATCGGCGGACGCGGTCAGCGACCTGATTCTCGGCCACCTGAAGGAGAATTCGTGAGCAGCAGCGCCGACGAGGGTATGCGGGTGCGCCGCGAGGTGCTCGGGCACGCCCACGTGGATCGGGCCGTCGCCCGGACCACGGAGTTCACCCGGCCCTTCCAGGAGTACATCACCGAATCGGTGTGGGGCTCGATCTGGACGCGGGAGGGCCTGGATCGCCGCACCCGCAGTTGCGTTACCCTGGCGGTGCTCACCGCCCTCGGGCGGCACGAAGAGATCGGGATGCACGTGCGTGCGGCCGTCCACAACGGACTGACCGCCGCGGAGATCGCCGAGGTGCTGCTGCACACCGGGGCCTACGCGGGTGTGCCGGCCGCGAACGCCGCGTTCGCCATCGGCCAGCAGGTGCTGGCCGAGTTGGGGGACGAGGCCGCGCGCGTACACCCGGCCGAGGAGGATGAGGATGACGAGCACCGAGCCGGACAACCCGAGTGACGACGACGGCGGACGTGGCGCGCACTATGTGCAGTCCCTGGAGCGCGGCCTCGCGGTCATCCGGGCCTTCGACGCGGAACACCCGGATCTGACCCTCTCGGATGTGGCCCGCCTGACCGGCCTCACCCGGGCCGCCGCCCGCCGATTCCTGTTGACGCTCAACGATCTCGGCTATGTCCGCACCGACGGGAAGCGGTTCTCGCTGACGGCGAAGGTGCTGGAACTCGGCTACTCCTACCTGTCCAGCATGACGCTGCCGGAAGTGGCCCAGCCACATCTGGAGCGGTTGTCCGCCGAGGTCCACGAATCGAGTTCGGTGTCGGTGCTCGACGGTCCGGACGTGGTGTACGTGGCCCGGGTCGCGGTGTCGCGGATCATGACCGTCAGCATCAACATCGGCACCCGGTTCCCGGCCTACGCCACCTCGATGGGTCATGTGCTGCTGGCGGGCCTGACCCCTACGGAGCTGGACGACTATCTGGCGGCCACCCCGCTGGCCGGCCTCACCTCCAACACCGTCACCGAACCGGCGCAGCTGCGCGCCGAGCTGGAAAAGGTTCGGGTGCAGGGATATTCGCTGGTCGATCAGGAACTGGAGGCGGGCCTGCGCTCGGTGGCCGCTCCGGTCCGGGACAGCGCCGGCGCGGTGATCGCCGCGATCAACATCTCCACCCACGCCTCCCGGCGCGGTGTCGAGGAGATCCGCGGCGACCTGGTCCCGCACCTGCGGGCCGCCGCCCGGGGCATCGAACAGGACCTGGCCGCCGCGCGCCGCGTCACCCGGCTGGGCTGAGCGTCCGGGTCAGCTGACCTGGGTGCCCGACCAGCCGAAGCTGAAGGAGTGCCCCCTCGAGGTGCAGCTGATCGCGCCCCGGCCGCCGCCGTTGCAGCTGGCCCCGGCGTAGGAGATCGTGCTGTTGTATCCGTTGGCGTCCGAGGGAAGTGACGGGCTGCCCGGCCGGCCGTGCTGGATCCACTCGGGATGCGCGGGCAGGAACGGGATGTCGATCGCCAGGTCGGTGACGGGCAGAATGTCGTACCAGTGCGCGACCCCGGGGGGCATGTCGCAGCCCACGCTGCCGTCCGAGTGGATCGCGCAGTCGGCGCTGCCGGCGCTGAAGTAGGCCGTGTCGCCCACCAGGTACGGTCCCGGATCGACCTGGAGATCCGCCGCCCGCAGCGGCGACGCCCCGGCGACGGCCCCACCGGCGACCGCCAGGCCCGTCGCGGCCACGGCCGCGCCGAGAATGGTTCGTACTCGCATGAACACTCCTGTTCGCACCGTCCCTCGGGACGGGAATCTGAAACTGCCTCTGTCACTTACGCTTTCGCTCACCCCTTGCGAACGGGGGTGTTCGCAGACTATCCCGAACTCGGCTCGGCGCAGGATGTCCGCCGTCCCGGATGGCCGAGTTCCGCTGGCGCCGTGACGAATTCCCGCGCACCGGATGGTCTGTCCCGGACGGGATGCCCGGCCGCACCGGATCGAAACCGGATGTCGGTCGTACCGCGCGACCGCCGGCTCGCGCGTCCTCGCCGAGGTTGCGGCCGTCGCGCTCCTAGACTGCTCGGCGTGGTCCGAGCCCTCTTCTTCGTCCCGCTGGCCTGCTGGATCCTCGCGACCCGATCGCGGCGAGCCCGGCCGCGCACCGGCCTGATCCTGGCGGCGATCCTCGCGGTGGAGCTGGTGGTGTCCTTCCTGGCCTGGCCGTTGCGGTACTGCCGGGACAGTGTCGAGGTGCTGCTGATGCTCACCGGGCTCGCCGTCCTGACGGCGGGACTCGTCGCCGACCGGAGATCGGCCGCCGGGCCCGCGGTCCGCACCCGGGCGGGCGAGATCTTCACGGTGCTGGGTTGTGCGGGCGGCCTGCTCGGCGTGCTGTGGATGGTGGCGATCGACTCCGGAATCGTCGACGGGCCCGGCGGTCACGGTGGCGCGCAACCGCCGGTACCGAATGCGAACCAGCTGCTCCCGCTCCCGGCCGGTCTGGAGGTCCGCTCGGATTCGATCCGGTGCGCCTACACCCTGTCGGGACCGTTCTGCACGAGAACCTTCGCCGTGGGCAGCACCGACGGTACCCCCGACGCCGACGTCGCCGCCCGGGTTCTCCGGCATCTGCACGACGCGCACGGCGTGACCCTCCCGCAGACCGGGGGCGGGTTCGAGGGCCGGTTGTGGGGGCGCTGCCGGACCGTGGGCTGGTGGCTCGATCGCCGGGACGAATCCGTCCGGGTCTTCGACGCCACGCCGGGACCGCCACCCGAGGGCGCGACCGCCGTTCCGCACCGCGGCGCGGGCGCACCCAGAAACGCCGCCACCACAGTCGAATTCAGCCTCCATCGCGACGGGTGCGGGTGAGACGGCCTCGATGATCCCGGTCCGGCGATCGGATAGGTTGATGGTGTTGTCCGGAACGAGGGAGTTTGCGTCGATATGGCGACCATCCGCCACGAGATAGTGATCGATGCGTCGCCGCAGCACGTCTGGGATGTGATCAGCGATGTCGGCGCCGTGCACCGGCGGTTACTACCGGGCCGGGTGGTCGATACCCGGATCGAGGGTGTCGAACGGTTCCTGACCTTTCCGGACGGCCATGTGGTCCGGGAACTGATCGTCACCGTCGATGATGCGGCGCGGCGGCTGGCCTACGGCGTCGTCGACGGTGCGCGCCCGGCGCTGGACCGCCACCACGCCACGTTCGAGGTGTACGACGCGGGGGACCGGGCGCGGCTGGTCTGGACGACCGACATCCTCCCCGACAGTGCGGCTCCGGCGGTGCGGCGGCGCACCGGGTTCGGGATCGTCGACATGAAGCAGGCGATCGAGGCCGCCGCACCCGATCGGGTGTTTCCCTTTCGGATACAACGGCTTCCGGGGCTTCCGGATCGGGACTGAACGAGCGCCCGGGCCGGGACGGCGAATCCGGCTCAGCCGGCGGTGCTGTACTGACGTGCGTCGGTGAGGTATTCGGCGTTGCCGTAGGTCACCAGACGGTGTTCGGCGAGCCGCGTGGTGTAGCGGTCGATGGCCCATCGCAGTCCGGGCAGCCGGCGGTCCACGGCCCGCACCGCCAGGAACCGCCCGAGGACGAACGGGGCCGTCGCCGCGATCCGCGCGATGTCGGTGGCGCCGATGGTGACGCCCATGGCGCGCGCCGACTTCCGGTTGCCGTTGCAGAATGCCAGAATGAAAGCCGCTCTGCTCCAACTCTTCTCGACCGCGTCGGCGATCCGGTCGAAGCGGGTGCGGCCGGGACGAAGATAGGCGTCCATGGTCGATCGGACCAGTTCGCCGCAGGTCGCATCGTCGAACCCGTCGCGCAGCAGCGCGGCCCGGGCATGGAACACCTCGATGATGCCCGCCGCCGTGGTGGGCAGCAGTTCCTCGGGCAGGCCGAGCAGGAAGCAGCGATAGCGGCCGAATTCGACCACCGAACGCTCGATTTCGTCGAATTCGGTGCGCCCCTGCCGGCGCGCGCGGATCGCGAGCAGGTAGAGGTTGATCATCCCGGCGGGCATCTGGTCCACCTGCGGGACCGGCATGCCGTAGATGCCGGGGTCCCAGCGATCGGTGCGCCGGAGTGCGTTGTAGCGCACCATCGAATGCATCAGCCGCACCATGGCCGCCGCCTCGAATCCGGGGCCGTAACGATCCAGCGCGCCGGGCAGGGTGGTGACGGCGAAGAAGCTCGCCGTCTCGTTCACCCGCCGCGCCGCCCGCCGCCCCGACAACGCGCCGGTCAGCGCCATCGGCAGTGCCGCATAGGTATTGGTGAACGTGGCGATGAACGCGCCCCGGGTCACGAACGGCGCCAGCAGCGCCGCGTCGATGCGGGCCTGCCGCGCGCCGGCCCGGACCAGATCGGCGTCGACCCACTCCGGCGTCGCCTCCATGGCGGCGATGAACGCCACCAGTTCCGGCGGAGCGTCGGTCACGGCCCCGACGCCTTCGCGGCAGGCGAGCCGGACCATCGCGATGAGCTCGGTGACGCTGTGGACGGCGGTCAGCGCCGCGAGCGGATCGGCGACGGTGTCGCCCAGCATCGTTGCCGTCGAGATCAATTCGGTGATCCGCTCGTCGGCCAGCAGCGGTTCCCGGGCGGCGACCCAGCGCGGCAGGGCCGACGGGGCGTCCGGCTCCGTCGCCAGCCGGTACGGCCGTTTGTCGAAATCCATGTCCCCGTAGAGATCCGGCTGCAGCTCACGCTGACTGCGGACACGTTGTGCGAGCGTGGGGTAGTGCGTTGTCACCGCATCCTCCAACTAACAAGGTGTTAGTAAGATACTCACGCAGTGTTAGTTATGCTGTCAAGCATGGACTCGCAGCACCGCCGACGGATGACCGCCGAGGCCCGCCGCGAGCAGATTCTCGATGTGGCCCATACGATCATCGCCGCGGCGGGCTTCCACGCGGCGACCCCGCACCGCATCGCGGCCACGGCGGGCGTGAACCGCTCGCTGCTCTACCAGCAGTTCGGTGACCTCCCCGGACTGTTCGTGGCGTTGATCGACCGCGAGGCAGCCAGAGCGGCAACACAATTCGCCGCCGCGATCGCGGACGACGACCCCGAACCCGGCGCCGACCCCCTGCTGCGGGCCTTCGACGGCGTGCTGAGCGCCGTCGACGCCCACCCCGAGACCTGGCGACTGTTCCTCTTCCCGCCCCAGGGCGCGCCGCCCGAACTCTACGAACGCCTGGCCGTCTCGCAAGCGGTGGTCTGCGAGTACTTCGTCGGCCAGCTCCTGCGGATCAACCCGGACCTCGAGGACCCGGAGTACACCGCCCGGGTGCTCCAGGCCTCCGGCCGGGAACTGCTCCAACTGCGCCTCGCCGACCCCGCGTCCGCCACCCGCGACCGCCTGCGCGCCCTCGTCCGCCGCCTCAACTCCGAACTGCTGTACCGGATTCGGTAGGTGGCCACCATCGGGCCGGCGTGCTGCCGCCCGGATCGTGCAAGGTACCCGCCCGCAGCCGGGATCCGAAGTTGCCGATCGCATGTCGGAACAGGCCTTCGTCGCCGACCAGTACGGCCGCCGCGGCCAATTGCAGGGTGAATCCGGCACGATGGTGTAACGCCCGGTCGAGCAGGGCGGCGTCCGGGGTGAGGGTGCCGACCGCGGCGGCGCCGTAGAAGCTGATCAATGACGCGTAGTCGATGGCCGGATCGCCGACGCAACTGTGGTCGAAGTCGATGAGCGAGCGAATCTCCGTGCCACGCCAAAGGATATTGTGCGGGCCGAAGTCGCCGTGCACGAAACCGGTCGCCGGCGCCTCCACGGTCAGGATGTTCGTGACCACCCGGCCTGCGGCACTCGCGCAATCGTCCGGGAGTTCCGGAATCACGGAGTCCGCCACGATATCCGGCCACCGCGCGCCGCCGCACCAACTCCGTGGCGCGGGCATCGGCCCGACGGCGGTTTCGTGCAGGGCACGCAGCAGCGCGCCGAGGTCCTCGCCGACGAGGTGCCAATCCGGTTGCGGCCGTTCATATCCGGGCGCCACGGTGACCAGTGTCGCCGAACGGTCCGCGCGGTCGATGACGCCGGACAGGGGTCTCGGATGCTCGACGGGGACGTTCGCCGCGGCGACGGCGGTGAGCGTGGCGTGCTCGCGCGCGGTGCGTTCCGGTTGCGAACCGTGCCGCGACACGCGCGCGACCACGGAGCCCGTGACCGCCACGTCGTGGAAACAGCCCCGCCGGACGGTGGCGTGCGTCCAGTCGTGATCGGACCGGACATCGGTGAGCCAGGCGATCAATTCGTCACGCATCGAGCCCCTTTCGACCGGTGCGGCGAGCCGGTCGTCGCCGGAGACGCGCACGACACCATGTAACCACCGCCGATTTCCGGCGTTCGTTGCTGGCCCTGGAGCGCCGGAGATGCTTCGATATGCGGGTGTCGACGGAGTTCGAGCCCTACCGGGGTGAGCTGGTGGCGTACTGCTACCGGATGCTGGGCTCGGTGCACGAGGCCGAGGACGTGGTGCAGGAGACCATGCTGCGCGCGTGGCGGTCCCGGGACCGGTACGACAGCACGCGCGCGTCGGTGCGGACGTGGCTGTACCGGATAGCCACCAATGCCTGCCTCACCGCCCTCGAGGGGCGCGCGCGACGGGCGCTGCCCTCGGGGCTGGGTCAGCCGTCGGACGACACGGGCGCGGAACTCCGTCCGGCGCTGGATATTCCGTGGTTGCAGCCGTATCCCGACACTCGGTTCGAGATTACGACCGATCTGCGCCTGGCGCTGGTGGCGGCCATGCAGGTATTGCCCGCGCGGCAGCGGGCCGTGCTGATCCTGCGTGAGGTACTGGAATTCAGCGCGGCCGAGGTCGCCCGGCAGCTGGAGACCACGGTCCCGGCGGTGAACAGCGCGCTGCAGCGTGCCCGCGCGGCCCTGACCGGGCTGCCCGCCCCGGAGCGGATCAGTGAACCCGACGATCCGCGGGTGCGAGAGGTGATCCACCGCTACGCACAGGCTTTCGAGGCGGCGGACGTGCCCGCGCTGGTGCGGCTGGTCACCGCCGACGCGATCATGGAGATGCCGCCCGTGCCGCTGTGGTACCGCGGCAGCGCCGATTACGGCCGGTTCATGGAACGGGTGTACGCGATGCGCGGAACCGATTGGCGCATGCGGCATCTCACCGCCAACGGCCAGCCGGCGCTGGCCGCCTACGCGTCCGTGCCGAGCGGCGGCCACGAATTCCATTCGCTGCAGGTCTTCACCGTCATCGACGGCCTGGTGGCGGTCAACGTGGTGTTCACCGACCCCGCGCTGGCGAAACTGTTCGAGATTCCGGAGCACCTGCCCGGCTGAATCGCCTTCCGCCGGTTCCGGCCATTGTCGTCCGCGCGCCGAATGCGCTGTGCCGCTTACCCGGCGGCGGCTAGGGTGGGCGCCGTGAGCGTGTACCACGAGCGGCTGCGAGGGCTCGGCCAACGGGCGGCGGAACTGATCGACGACGCCGACCGGCTCGACGCATCGGACCGGGACCTGGTCTACCTGACCGTGCTGGCCGCGGATTTCGACTACCAGGTGAACAACGGCGGTTTCGGGCAGCTGATCCACAATCTGGGCCGGGATCGGCTGGAGCAGTGCGACGGCATGTTGCGGGCGGTGCGCGCGCCCGTCGCACTGTCCTTCTACCTCCGCGCGGTGGTCCGCTGCACCGAGGACGTGGACGACTTCGAGACCTTCATGGCCGACTTCCGCACACCGACCCGGCTCGGCCAGGATCTGGTGCAGTTGAGTGTCGAATACCTGCGTGGCGACACCGTTTTCGGCGACGAGATCACCGAATTCCTCGACGCGGCCGCCGCGCGCCTCTGATTCGGTCCTTCGTGGCCGCGGCGATGGTCGTGCTGGCCGGGTGTGCCGCCGGCGCAGCGTCACCGCGAAGGAACCTCGGTCCCGGTGAGCCGTGCCACGAGGAAGGCGATGATCTCGTCACGCGCTGCGACTGTCGGCTCACCCGCCGCATCGATCAGGTGCGCGGTGACCACGCTGTGCGGGCAGCCGACGATCTGCGAGAAGAACGGCGGGGGAGCGGGATTCGCGGCCTCGGCGGGCAGCACCCGTGCCTCGAAGCGCGGGCCCAGTGCGGCGGCGTAGGCGGCGAAACGCTGTCCGGTGCAGAAGCGGTCGCCCTCGAAACGATAGGCCCGCACCACGAGATCCTCTCGCTCGAGCCGCTCCCGCACCGCCGCCAGCTCGCCGGCCGAGATCTCCAGCCCGCCGGGCTCGTCCAGCGGCAGCGACGGCTGGCACAGGACCGGCGCCAGCGTCGGGGGCTCGAGCATCATGGTGAGCGCGAAATTGCCGGTGAAGCACATACCCAACGCCCCGACGCCCCGGCCACCGCACTCGCGGTGCGCGAGTGCGGCCAGCGCCCGCAGCCACACCGCCACCGGACTGGACTTCCCCGCGCCGAAGGCACGGAATTCCGCGCTGACACAGGCGCGCCGGAACACCTCGGCGCCGGCCTCGGCCTCGGGGTAGGCGCCGTCGCGGCCGAACAGTGCGGGCAGGTAGACGGTGAGCCCGGCGTCACGCACCCAGCGGGCGAATCGCGCCACATCCGGACTGATGCCCGGCATCTCCGCCATCACGACGACCGCCGGTCCGGCGCCTGCCGTGTACACGGTGCGCGTGACCCCGTCGAGCGTGATGGATCGGGAGGCGAAGTCGGCGAGGTCGTCGTCGCGGGAGTCCGCCGGGAGAGATTGCTGCACCCACGAACCTTCGCGCAGTAGGCCGGGAGTGCGACAGTGGCGATATCGCCACTGTTCGGTCTATTCTCGCCACATGATCACTCACCTGGGGCTGGACGGTGTGCTCGAGGGCGCGCTCGGCCTGGGAGTCGACATCGTCGGCACGGCCGCCGCACTCGCCGGCGACCTGCCCGGCGCCCCGCTGCGACAGCGCGTGGTATCCCTCGACGGCTCACCCGTCCGATCCGGCACCGGACGGCGCATCGGCGTCGACACCGAAACCCCGTTCGGCTCACTCGAATTCGGTCCCCGCGACATCCTGGTGATACCCGGCCCGTCCGCCACCGACGAAGCACTGGTGAGCAAACTCCTGGCCCGGCCCGAAACGGTGCGGGCTGTCGAAATCATCCGGCGGGCAGCCGATTCCGGCACGACGGTGGCAGCCTCCTGCTCGGCCACCTTCGTCCTCGCCGCCACCGGGCTACTGTCCGGCCGCGCCGCCACCACCACCTGGTGGCTGGCGCCCCTGTTCGCCCGCCGCTTTCCCGACATCACCGTGCACGCCGGCCGCATGGTCGTCGACAGCGGCGAAGTACTCACCGCCGGTGCGGCTTTCGCCCACACCGACCTGCTGCTGACCCTGATCGCCCGGCTCGGCGGCGGCGCCCTCGCCGAGCGGGTGGCCCGCTACCTGGTGCTCGACGCACGCATGTCCCAATCGCGGTACATGGTCCTCGAGCATCTACGGGGTACCGACCCGGTGGTGCGCGCGATCCAGCAACATGTGCACGCCAACCTGAACCGGCAACTCTCGCTCGGCGAATTGGCCAGGGCCGCAGCGGTTTCGCCCCGCACCCTGGCGCGGCGCATCCGCGACCAGCTCGGTGTGTCCCCCACGGAGTACGTGCATCGCCTGCGAGTCGGGCAGGCCACGACCCTGCTCACCACCACCCGCGAGCCGGTCGACACGATCGCCGCCGCAGTGGGTTACGCCGACCCGGCGGCCTTCCGGCGTATCTACCGCCGGCACACCGGCGAGACCCCCACCGCCACCCGCACCCGCGCCGCCGAATCGACCTGATCATCGGACCCGGCGCCGTTCGAGCCGGTCCGCGCCACCCGGCGGTCCGCAGACGGCGGGGTCGGTCGCACGGCCGGCGTGGGGTTCTCACCCGGCGAACAGCAGTTTGCCCAGCAGTACGGTCAACCGGTCGCGCTCGGCGCGGGTGAGCGCGCCGAACGTCCGGTCCAGGAACTCGGGAACAGCCTTCTCCGCGCGGACGAGCGCCCGCCGGCCGGGCGGGGTGATCGTGACCGCGTAGGCCCGCCGGTCGGCCGGATCACGTTCGCGGCGAACGTAACCCGACTCCTCCAGGTTGTCGGCGATGCCGACCATGACGCTGCGATCGATCCGCAACTCGGCGGCGAGAACCTGCTGCGAACACGGCCCGACCGCGGCGAGCATCTTCAACACCAGGTGATGCCCCACGCCCAGACCGCTGTCCGCGGCTGCGGTCTCCGCGGCCCGGGCGACGACCGCCGAGGCGCGACACAAGGCGATATCCGGACGCTCCGCCGCGAGCCGGGGAAGGAAGGAATCCGGTTCGCGCGCATCGGTCCTGGTGGCCATGCCGGAAATCTACCACGATCGTCTGTGTGCAGATCGTTTGACAGCCGATCATCGATAACCGTATGGTCATAAATAATCTTGCAACAGATGATTCCGAAGCAGACGGAGTGCGCTCCGATCCGAGAGGAACCCCGATGTCGCTGAACCTGTCCGCCGACGAGGTCCTGTCCACCACCCGAGCGGTACGCAGACGTCTCGACCTGTCGAGACCCGTACCCCGTCGCCTGATCGAGGAATGCGCGGACCTCGCCACCCAGGCGCCCACCGGCCGAAACCGGCAACGCTGGCACTTCCTGGTCGTCACCGACCCCGCCCAGCGCGCCGCCGTCGCCGACCTCTACCGCAGAGCCGTCCACCTCGCCGAGGGCACACCGCTGACCTCACGCGACCTGCAGCGCATCAACGCCCACGGTTCCTGGCCCCGGATCGCCGCCGGGCTGGACCACCTCTACGAACACATCCACCGAGTACCGGCCATCGTCATCCCCGCCGTCGAGGGCCGCACCGACGGGGCCACCGTCAGCGAACAGGCCGGCACCTGGGGATCCATCCTCCCGGCCGTCTGGAGTTTCATGCTCGCCGCCCGAGCCCGCGGCCTCGGCACCGTATGGACCACCGCGCAGGCCCCGCTCGAACGCGAACTGGCCGACATCCTCCACGTCCCCTACGACAAGGTGATGCTCGCCGCCTTCATCCCATTGGCCTACACGATCGGCACCGATTTCCGCCCCGCCCAACGCATCCCGCGAGACCAGGTACTGCATTGGGATACATGGTGAACGAGCACCGTCGGCCTCGGACCACCGACCGGGGGAGTTGTTCACGGTAGTGGCGGCTCCTCTACACGCTGGCCACGGCGGTGACCTTGCGCGGAGTGATAGTGATCAATCGTCTCCCTTGCCTCGCAGTGAGTTCGGCCGCGCCAGGGGCGATGGTGCTGTCGATGTACTTGGCCCGGATTCGCCGAGTCCAGATCTCATCGGGATCGACCGAAACGGTGGCGTCCCCGATGAGCCGGACCTGCCGATTCGGCCGCTGCCCGTCGCCCCGCAACTCGGCCTCGATGTCTATCACCAACCCCACCTTGGGATTTCGCGTGATTCTGTCCAGATGCGGCCGACCCGGACAGCTGGTCAGCTGGACGTATCCGTCCGCCCAGAGGAACCAGATCGGGGTGACGTGGGGATATCCCTGCGAGTCGATCGTCGAGAGATGTGCGACGATATCCGAACTCAGCATTTCTCGGATCTCGGGTTTCGTGAGAAGACGCATGACGTCCGGACATTACCGTCGTGCTGTCCGAGCGGCCACCGCGCTGACCGGGCCGAACGTACCGGTCGCGGCGTGATCCCAGGCGCCGTTGCGGTACACCTGATCCTTGACCCGGACAACCTGGTCGCCGGGATCTCCGGTGATGGCGATGGTGTAGGTGCAGCCCGTCCGGTAGGTGTCGGTGCCGAGACCCGGACCCGGGGTCAGGTGATCCGCTATGGTCATCGCCCGCGGCGAGTGCCGGTGTGCTGCGTTTCCGGCACGAGAGGGCTAACGTGGGGTGAGGCTTTCGAGGGCTGCCTTCGCGGGGGCGTAGCCGGCTCGGGCGGATTTGAGGTATACGCGTTTGGCGGCGTCGGTGCGGCCCGCGGATTTCCATTGGTCGCCGAGGGCTTTCAGGGCGACCATGTCGCCGTCCTGTTCCACCTCGCGGTAGAGGCGTTCGGCTCGGTCGGTTTCGCCCTGGGCCTCGTGAACCGTTGCGAGGTGGACCTTTCCGAGGATGTGGCCGTGGTCGACGTAGCGGCGGTACCAGTAGGCGGCTTGGCCGAGATCGCCCGACTTCACGCACATGTGGCCCAGGGTCAGCATCGACAGCGTTTCGCCGCTCTCGGCTGCTTGCCGGTACCAGCGTTCGGATTCGGTGCGGGCGCCTCGGTTTTCGAGAAGTCGGGCGAGGAAGGACATGGCGAGGGCGTCGTTCATCGCCGCGGCCTGGCGGAGCAGCCGTTCGGCTTCGCCTATGTCGCCGCGCTTTTGGTGGTCGCGGGCCCGGGCCAGTAACCGGCCGACTTCGCCACGTCTGCGGCCGGCTCCCGGTGTTTGCGAATTCTCCACGGGGGCTTTCGGTTTCGGAGCGGGCGGCGTCCGGGGCGCGAGCAGTGTCAGTGCTTCGGGGATCGAGGGGCGTAGCTCCGGCTGTTTGTCCATCAGCCGGGTGATGAGCCGGATCAGGTGCCCGGCGCGTGCGGGCGGGGGAGCCGCCTCGAACATCACGGCTTTCATCGTGCCGTGAATGGTGTCGCGGTGGAACGGGGAAACTCCCTCCACTGTGTGGTAGAGCGTGACGCCGAGCGAGTACAGGTCACCGGCCGGCGTGCCCTCGCCGTCGATACGTTCGGGCGCCATGTATTCGAACGAGCCGATGATCGTTTCCTTGGCGGTGAGCGTGTGATCGGAATGGTGGCGGGCGGTTCCGAAATCCGTGAGCAGAACTTCGCGATCGGTGGCGAGCATGATGTCGGCCGGCTTGACGTCGCGGTGGACCACGCCGGCCTCGTGGGCTGCCCGCAGCGCCCGCAACAACGCGGTGGCGATGGTGGTGGCATCCGCGACGGTCATCGGCCCGTCGCTGTCGAGTCGTTGCTTCAGGGATCGGCCGGCCACCAGGCGCATGACGATCCACGGCGTCACGCCGTCGGTGACCACATCGAGGACACCGACGATGTTCGGATGGTCGCGCAGCCGTGCGGCATTACGGGCCTCGCGTTCGGCTCGCGCGACCCGCTCGGCGTGCTCCGTACTCGATTCGGCCTGCGGGAGCAGCACTTCCTTCACGGCGACATCGACACGCAACAGCTGGTCGCGCGCTTTCCAGACCGTCCCGAATCCGCCACTGCCCAGCTTCTCGATCAACCGGTAGCGGTCGGCGAGCACCCAGCCAGGTCGTCCCAGCTCCGACATGAAGACCCCCAGCGCTTGTGCCCGAGCGACATACGGAACCAGTCAACCTTACTCGCCGTCCGCGTGGTGCACAGCCCGGACCGGACCGTGGTTCGGCACGAGCGGATGCCGGGCGGGCACAATCGGTTTCGCGAGCAGTCGAATTCTGCTGCGGCGTCACCGGGTTGCGAAGGGTTAGGCGCTCCGGTCGTCCGCGTCGGCGGCTGTGGTGAGGCGGTGGGCCAGGGTGCGTGCGGCGTCTTTGAGGGTGTCGGGGTGTTCGATGACGAACGGGCGGTTCAGGCCGGCGAGGAGTGGGGGTATCCAGTCGAGGTTTTCGGCTCGGATTCGGACCCGGACCCATGGGTCGGGGGTGGAGGGCGGTGGATCGATCTCGTGCACGGTCGCGAGGGTGGCGGGGAGGAGGGGGCGGATCTGAGCGAGGGTGCCCTGCACCCGGATCGATGTGTCGTGCCGGTAGGGCGCTGTGGCCAGTGCGGACAGCAGATCGGCGGCCGGTTCGAATCCGGCCGGCGGAGTGAATGTTCCGGGGAGTGTGGTCACCGCTGTGATGCGGTCGACCCGGAATCGGCGCGGTTCGTCGCTGTCGTTGTCGTGTCCGGTCAGGTACCACCGGCCGGCGTGGTCGACGAGGCCGTAGGGGTGGACGGTCCGTTTGCTGGGGTGCTTGTTCCGGTCGGTGTAGTCGATCGCGATGGGCCGGTGCGCTCGGGTGGCTTCGGCGAGCGGGAGCAGGATGGCGGTCTCGGCCGGGGCTTCCGGCTGGGTGCCGGTGGTGAACTCGGCGGTGTCGATCAGTGCGTCCAGCCGGGCCGTGAGGCGGGCGGGCAGGACGCGGCGGAGTTTGGCTGTCGCGCTGTCTGCTGCGCGGGCGGAGGCTGACGAACGGTCGGTGCGGCGGGTGGTGAGGAGCCCGAGCAGAACCGCCACTGCCTCGTCGTCGGTGAGCATCAGCGGCGGCATTCGGTAGCCGGGGGCGAGCCGATAGCCGCCGTAGCGGCCTCGCACGGATCGGACGGGGATGTCCAGGTCGGTGAGGTGGGTGACGTAGCGCCTGACGGTGCGTTCGTCGACCGACAGTCGTCCGGCGAGTTCGCCGACAGTGTGGGTGCCGCCGGTCTGTAACAGCTCGAGCAGGGCCAGCACTCGGGCGGTGGGGCGTGTCATCGGGAAATTCTCGCATCCATACCGGGCGGAATCTGTCCGGTATGGAATCTACCGTGGTGTGCGGCGGCGGGACTTCCGCCGCCTCCGACAGCAGGGAGCAGACCATGAAGCTCGTCTCGATCCGCCTGATCACCGATGACATCCAGCGGTTGGCCGGCTTCTACGAGCATGTGACCGGTATCGAAGCATCGTGGGCTACACCGGATTTCGCCGAAATCGGCACGTCGGCCGGCGCGCTCGCGATCGGAAGCTCGCGCACTGTGGCGCTTTTCGCGGCGGGTAGCGTGCGGCCGGCCGACAACCACACTGCCATCATCGAATTCCTGGTCGCTGACGTCGACGCCGAGTACCGGCGGTTGCGGGACGTGGTCGAGGATTTCGTCACCGAGCCCACGACGCTGCCGTGGGGAAACCGGTCGCTGTTGTTCCGTGATCCGGACGGCAACCTGGTCAACCTCTTCACCCCGGTGACTCCGCGAGCCGTCGCGAAATTCGCGGTATGACATCCGCTCGCCGGCGACGGATGTCCGGGCGGTTCGCAGAGATTCTCCCCAGGTCGTTTCGGCGTGCGACTCCTTACGACATGCGGAACCGGGCGGGTCTGCCCGGGGGCGGACCGGCTGCGGGGCGCGGGACCGGGCGAGTCGGGGGGCGGTGGGT
>NZ_WEGI01000011.1 GCF_009604425.1 Nocardia aurantia
CTCCACCAGTACCGGCGGCTGGCCGTCCGCTGGGAACGCCGCACAGACATCCACGAAGGCTTCCTCAACCTCGGCGCCTCCCTCATCTGCTGGCGACGACTCAGCAATCGAACCCGATAGGAGCTCTTAGGCTACTCACCCATGGCCTGGATCCGGCTGTGATCCCCTGTACCGCGGAGGCCGGACCATGGCAAGCAACCCCGACGAGGGCGGGTCGCCTTGTACTCGTCAGCTATATCGGTGATCGGTCTGTCATGGCGTTGGGCGGCGTCAAGACGGGTAGAACGCAGGCGAGTACCTGTCCGTTGCCTCTTTCTACCGGATGTCGCAGAAGCCGAGAATGCCACCGCCGACGATGGCCTGCCACTGCGGCCCAAACCCGCACGCATCCTCCGTCCCCGGCGACCCAATGACACCAAGAGGAAATCGACATGTGCAACCGTCTCCAAGTCCAGGCGCTCGCGCGACCAGAAGACCGGTAGCGAGCTGAACTCGGCGTCCGTCCTGACCAGGGGCCTACGTCATATACGTTGTTTTCGGAAGTCACTACCTCACCCCCCTCCGGGGCATTCGGCCCTGAATTCTTGACACCACGGGAGAAGTCGCTCGATAAAAGTCGTTGTGGAGGGAAGTGCCGGCCCAGTGAGCTGGTCCGCTCAGCGCGGCGGTGCGGGTGCGTCCGTGATCTGCTGGCACTCGACCTGGATGGCGGCGAGGCCGACGGGGGAGCCGCCGGTGTAGGCGGAGATGTCGGTGTAGAGCTTCGCGTAGGCCGGGTCTTCGTTCCCGGCGATCGAGGCGTCGGTGGCGGCGCCGCTGTTCCGGATCGCGGTGCGGGGGTCGGCGGGGGTGGGGCGGAGGGCGGCGTCGATCTCGTTGCAGGCCTGGACAGCTCGGTCGTGGGCCGCGGACGCGGTCGAGGACTTCGGCGCGGTGGCGACGGCGATCACGAAGAGGAGCAGCACCAGGAGGACCAGGGTGTAGGCGCCGATCCGGACGAATTTCGGTAGGGCCTTGAAGGATTGCCACGCGGATCGGCGTTGCGGTGGGGTCCAGGGCGGGGGCAGGACGGGGCGGTTGGGTTCCAGATGTGCCGCGCAGCCTTCGCATTTCGCCGATCGGGGCGTGTTCTCCCGGCCGCAGCTGTCGCAGGTGATCGGGGCGGCGTCGGCCTGGGCCCGGAGGTAGGCGACGTGTTGCCGGTATTGCTGCTGCCGGACCGCCATGGCCTGGTGGTATTGCTGTTGCCGCAGCCCCGCGGCCTGGGCGGCCGCGAGTTGGGCCTGTGCCCGCATCGCCTCGGTGGCCGCCAGTTGATACTGCCGCTGGTATCTCTTCTGCCGATTCACTGCGCTCCCCCGCGTGGGCCACCGGTCGTGGTGGCAGCGTACCGCCTCGGCGGTCCGTCGTACGGTGAAATGCGCAGCGCCCCAATCCGTTATCGGCACCGGCTCCTCACGGCGCGGGGAGGTTCCAGCGCCGGTCGCTCGCCAGCAGTTGCCATTCCCGGCTCCAGAGCCGGTAACGGTGCCGGTTGATCAGATGGTCGGCGCCCCAGAGCGTCAGCGTCAATGCCAGGACGACGGCGCCGTAGGCGAAGAGGGCGGTCAGCACGGCGTCCCCGAGGTTCTGCGATCGGGTCGACGGCGGTGTGACGCGATCCCCGTCGGCGTTCACCAGGATCGGGATCGGATCGTTGAGGTGCCTGGCCGACTGCACCGGGACGATCCCGGTGTGCGGGACGTCGTTGTAGCTCCAATGTGCCGATGCGACAAGGTTTTCGGGGCTCAGGAGCGAGGAGCCGACGTCGGTGACGGCGACGACCTCGTGCAGGCCCGCGCGTTCGCGGTCGGCGTTCGCGGTGAGGCGGTGGTACTGGTTCGTGCCCACCGTCACCGCGGCGGGTATCGCGGCCACGGCGATGATCAGCAGGAGTACGCGCAGTGCGTACCGGATGCGGTAACCGGCCGGCATGAGCGGGTTGCGCCAGGCCCGGACGGTCCGCCGCGGACTCGGGAACATGGTGAACCTGTTGCGCTTCGCTGATGTCATCTCGGAGTCCTGTCACAGTCGACCCGCTGGCGGCCGGGTACGTCGTCTCTGTCGAGCAGTGCCGAGCGCCGGCGCTCGGCAGGGCGCAACGTCGCACCCGAGTGGTCGACCGTCACCGGCGGGGATCACGCGCGAGACCCGCGGCCGCGTCGCGGTCGATGTGGCGATACCCGGTCGCCGCAGATCCAAGCGACACGATTACGTCACAGCGGGCCCGGCTCCGAGTGACCGGGCCCGCGTCGGAATCGCTACAGCGAGGGGGCGAACTTGCTCGCGGCGTTGATGGTCTGGCCGCAGATGTCGCCGTAGGAGTCGAGCCGGACCTCGAAGGGACGGTCGGCGGTCTTCACGACGACGATGCAGCTGTTGGGCAGGCCCGGGCCGTCGACCCGCACGGCCTGGTGGCCGGCGAGGGGGTCGATCGGGGTGGCGTGAATGTTGCCGCTGGTGCCGACATTGATCTCGTCCTCCCAGGACTTGCCGTCGGACAGCAGCGTCATCCGGTTGCCCTGTTCGTTGAGGAAGACGCAGCCGCTCGAGGTGGCGGTGGTGGCCAGATCCTCGCGGCTGGCCGGGTCGTAGCCGGCGGCCTGGACGGCATCGTTGTCGGCGCAGGGCTGATAGGCGGGGCTCTGGGCGGCCGCGATCGGCACGGCGGCCCACAGCGCGGTCGCGGACAGGATGCTCACCAGGCACACGGATTTCATCAGGTTCCATTCGTTGTCGGGGCGGACACCGCCGTGTCCGCCGACAACATACTGGTATGCCGACGGCGGGCTCAACAGTTACGTGAGCTCAACGCAACCGATAGCGCAGGAATCCGGCGTGCTTGTGGCCGCCGCCGGAGTACCGGACGGGCGATGCCGTGGTGTGGTCGGCGATCAGCCGCAGCCCCGTGGCCAGGGTGCCCGCGAGGTGCTCGAGTGCGTCGGGCGTGAGGTGCTTCGAGAAGGCCGCGGCCTCGACGAGTTGCCGTCTCACCTGGTCTATCTGCTGATATGCGTCGGGTATCCGCGCCGGTTCTGACACGATCCGGAACAGTACCTCGAGTCGAACAAATTTTCGATAGCTGGTCGGCGGAGGACAGTTCACTCGTCGCCGGCGTACGCGGCGAGGATCAGTTGCGCGGCCAGGCGTACGTCGGCCTCGGCTTCGGCGGGGGCGATCTTGTGGCTGAGCCAGGACACCAGCACGCCCCACCAGCTGTAGGTGAGCAGGCGGATGACACCGAGGTCGACCTCGTCGGGTGCGCGGCCGAGCGTCTCGATCACGGCCCGCACCAACGCCAGTCGCGGTGTCACGCCCTCGTCGCCGCTGACGTATCCGGCCGCGACGGCCTGCATCATGGCCCCGCACAGCCGTGGGGTGCGCAACAATTCGCGACTGAGCGCCACCAGATTCTCGCCGACGTCCGCGACCGGATCGCCGGTGGGCGACGACCATTCGGCGCCCACGAAGGCGCTGATGCGCTGCTCGAAAACCGCTGAGAACAAATGGGATTTGGACGGGAAGTACCGGTACAGCGTGCCGATCGCGACCCCGGCCCGCTTGGCGACGTCCAGCATCTGCACGCGGTCGTAGTCCGCGCCGGCGCCGAGGGCGGCGGCCGCGTCGAGAATGCGCTCGCGCCGCTGCACCTGCTGTCGCGAGACGGGCGCGGCGGGCGGGCGGGTTTCGGCGATTCGGGCCACTGCGCGAGTCCTTTTCGTCCGATGCGGCCGGGCTCGGCCACGGTCGTGCGTTCCGGCCGTGCGGAACGACAGTACCGCTGCCGCCGCGAGCGGCCCGCCGATGGTGGATCAGGATGCGACCGAGGGCCGTTCGGCGGGCCGGCGGGATTCGACGTACAGGGCGTCGGCCACGGTGCGCGCCGCCTCCGCCACCAGCGGCGCGACCCGTTCCAGCGCGGCGTCGGCGGTCCCGACCACCGACAGCGCGCCGACCGGCCCATCGGTGTTGCGGACCGCCATGCTCACGCAGCCGATCCCCGGAAAGCATTCGCCCCGTTCGAAAGTCAGCCCGTGCGCGCCCCGGATCCGGTTCAATTCCCGGTGCAGGACACCGAATTCGCCGATGCTGCGGGGCGTGCAGCGCAGCAGCATCCCGCGCAGCTGTGCCTCCACCCGTTCCGGCGGCACCCAGGCGAGCATCGCCTTGCCCAGCGCGGTGCAGTGCGCCGGCACCCGGCCGCCGACCCGCGAGGGCACGTCGACCGCCGACCGACCGCCCACCTTGTCCAGGTAGTAGATGTCGGGCCCGTCCAGCACGGCCAGGTGCACCACGAGTTCGGTGCGCAGCGCGAGGTCCTGCAGGACCGGCGCGGCCGCGACCCGCAGTGTGCTGTGCCCGATCTCGC
The DNA here is from genome assembly GCF_009604425.1 of Nocardia aurantia. GTDB lineage: Bacteria > Actinomycetota > Actinomycetes > Mycobacteriales > Mycobacteriaceae > Nocardia > Nocardia aurantia. The sequence continues at coordinate 4,409 of NZ_WEGI01000011.1, forward strand.
GCCCCCCGAGCCCGAGCGCCCGGCTGCCGAGCCGATAACCGATATCGGTGCGATCCAGCCACCGCAACCGCACCAACTGTTCGAGGATCCGGTACGCGGTCGAGCGTGGCAGCCCGGTACTGCGGCACACCTGCTCCAGCGTGCGCCGGGTGTGCGGCCGCTCGAACAGATCCATGATCAGCGTGATCCGCTCGATCATCGACGGCGGCAGTGCCACCGCCGGCGATCCGGCATCGCCCGTCAGCATCGAGGTCATGCCACCACCTCACGAGAAGACTGAAATCAATTCTATTTTCACGCTAGCAGCGCCGGACCCGTCCGCCAAGGGGGTAGATCGTTACCCAGGGTAGTTATCGCGAGTTTATTAATCTAATGTAAGTACCCGTGGTAACGAGTGGGTCCGGGGCGGATGCCGGTGCGACCGCGGTGCGGTTGCGGCTGGCGGTCGGCCGGATCGCGCGTAAGTTGCGGCAGGCCAAGGCCGGTGCGAGTGGTTTGGCGCTGTCCGAGATGTCCGTGCTCGCCAGGCTGGATCGGGAGGGCGCGAGCTCTCCCACCGTGCTGGCGGCCGCGGAAGGGGTTCGGCCGCAGGCCATGGCGGTGACCCTGGCCGCGCTGGAGGAGCGCGGCCTGATCACCCGGCGGCCGGACCTGTCCGACGGCCGTCGGGCCGTGGTGTCGATCGAACCCGCCGGGCGCGGGCTGATCGCCGATCGGCGTTCGGAGTCGGCGCGGTATCTGGCCGACGCCATCGAGAGTGAATTCAGCGCGGCCGAACGGCAAGTCCTCGAAGCGGCGATGCCGCTGCTGGATCGGCTCGCGGAACGATTGTGACGGTGAGCAGATGCAGATCGTGGATGAGAAGGTCGCCGGTCGCCCGACCGGCGACCGGTACAAATGGGTGGCGTTGTCGAATACCACGCTGGGCGTGCTGATCGCGACGATCGACTCGTCGATCGTCATCATCGCCCTGCCATCGATCTTCCGGGGGATCGGCCTGGATCCGCTGGCGCCGGGCAACATCGGCTATCTGATGTGGATGATGCTCGGCTACCTGCTGGTGTCGGCGGTGCTGGTGGTCGTGCTCGGCCGGCTCGGTGACATGTTCGGCCGAGTTCGCATGTACAACATGGGATTCAGCATCTTCGCGCTGGCTTCGCTGGCGCTGTCGGTGGATCCGTTCACCGGCGGGCACGGCGCGATGTGGCTGATCGGTTTCCGGATCGTGCAGGCCTTCGGCGGCGCGATGCTGACCGCGAATTCGGCGGCCATCCTCACCGACGCCTTCCCGGCCAGGCAGCGCGGTATGGCGTTGGGTATCAACCAGATCACCGCGCTGGCCGGGCAGTTCCTCGGGCTGCTGCTCGGTGGTGTGCTGGCGGCCGTCGACTGGCGGGCGGTGTTCTGGGTGAGCGTGCCCATCGGGGTGATCGGCACGGTGTGGTCGTATCGCAGCCTGCGGGAGATCGGCGAGCGCCGGCCCGGCCGGATCGACTGGATCGGCAACGCCACCTTCACCGCCGGAACCAGTGCGCTGCTGATCGGGATCACCTACGGCATCCAGCCGCACGGTGGCCATTCGACCGGCTGGACCAACCCGTACGTGCTCGCCGCCCTGATCGGCGGCGTGGCGATGCTGGGTGTCTTCTGTTTCGCCGAGACCCGGGTCGCCGAGCCGATGTTCCGGCTGGCGCTGTTCCGGGTGCGCGCGTTCGCCGCGGGAAACCTTGCGGCCCTGCTGACCTCGATCGCGCGCGGCAGCCTGCAGTTCATGCTGATCATGTGGTTGCAGGGCATCTGGCTCCCGCTGCACGGTTACGAGTACGAGGACACCCCGTTGTGGGCCGGAATCTTCATGCTGCCCTTGACGTTCGGATTCCTGTTCGGCGGGCCGATCTCCGGTTATCTGTCGGATCGCTTCGGCGCGCGGCTGTTCGCCACCACCGGATTGCTGCTGGTGTCGGCGGCCTTCCTCGGATTGCTCGCGCTCCCGGTCGATTTCCCCTATTGGGCCTTCGCGGCGGTACTGCTGCTGGCCGGGCTGGGGCACGGAATGTTCGCCGCGCCCAACACTTCCGCGATCATGGGCAGCGTCGCGCCCGAATATCGCGGTGTCGCTTCGGGTATGCGCGCGACCTTCCAGAACTCCGGGACCGCGATGTCGATCGGCCTCGCGTTCTCGCTGATGATCACCGGCCTGGCCGGCACCTTGCCCGGCACCCTGTCCGCGGGGCTGCGCGACCACGGCGTGCCCGCCGGCACCGCCGCGGACGTCGCCGCGCTACCGCCGGTCAGCACACTGTTCTCCACATTCCTGGGCAGCAATCCGATCGCGCATCTGCTCGGCTCCACCGGTGTGCTGCACACGCTGCCCGCCGCCGATGCCGACACCCTCACCGGCAAGCGGTTCTTCCCGGCGCTGGTGTCGGGACCGTTCCATCATGGCCTGTTGATCGTGTTCGGCGCGTCCGCGATCATGACGCTGATCGCCGCGCTGGCCTCGGTGCTGCGTGGCGCGCCGCAGGTCGCCGCGCGCGACTGATCCGAGAGCCGTTGCCGCTCAGCAGAAGTCGGAGCCTCCGTCGACGTTGATGTCGGCTCCGGTCATGTAGGTGTTGCGCCGGGAGGCGGTGAACGCGATCACCGCGCCGATCTCGGCGGGATCGCCCGCGCGCGGCAGATGCGCGGGATGGCCGAAGTTCTCGGCTATTCCGCGCATGATCGCGCGCAGATCGGTCGGATCGATACCGGCGCCGCGGGCCCAGCGTTGCAGCCCCTCGGAGGCGAAACTGCCGGGAGAGACCGTATTGACCAGGATTTCGTCCTTCGCCAGGGTCAGCGAGAGGTTCTTGGTGATGCTCGTGACCATCGCCTTGGCGGCCGTGTAGGCGATCAGCGACTCGGTCTGCCGTTTCGTCGAATGGGCCGAGATGTTCACGATCCGTGCCCATTCCGCGCGCCGCAGTAGCGGCAGCGCCGCCCGCACACACCGGACCATGCCGAGCACCCCGAGATCGATCGCGGCCAGCCAGTCCTCGTCGGTGAGATCCTCGAAGCCGCCGCCGGTGTGCGGTCCGGCGGCATTGACCAGGATGTTGAGTTCGCCCCAGCGCTCGCGCACGGTGTCGAAGGCCGCGATCACCTCCTCGGGACGGGTCAGGTCGGCGCGCAACGCGACCGCGTCCGCCGCGCCGAGTTCGAGCAGCCGGGTGACCGTCTTGTCGAGTGTGGCCGGAGTGCGGGCCAGTACGGCCACCTTCGCGCCGTCCGCCGCGAAGCATTCCGCCGCGGCGAGCCCCATACCCTGGGTGCCGCCTTGCACGACCGCCGTCGCGCCCGCCAGTCCGAGATCCATCCCGGCCCCTCCGTACGAAAGTGAACGAAACCGTATCGTATCATTGCGGATTCGGCATACCGCGGGAACGCAATCGGGGACAATGGTGAAGGTCACGCCGTCGCGGCCGGGTGGGCGGCAAACGGTCGCCTACAATAAACGACACTGTTTCGTTTCTCCACCGTTTCGGCCGATTCCACCGGAAGGAGTGCCCGTGCCGCGTCCGCTCGCTTCGGAGGAATTGATTCTGCGTGCGACGATCGACATTCTGGCCGAGCACGGTATCGACGGTCTCGCGGTGGACACGGTCGCCGCGACCGCCGGGGTGAGCAAGGCCACGATCTACCGCCGGTGGGGTTCGCGAGCGCAGTTGGTGCACGCGGCGATCACCTCGCTGCAGCGCCCGCTGGTGGATCCGGACACCGGGTCGATGCGCGACGATCTGCTGACGTTGTTGCGGCAGTTGGCTTCCTACGTGTCCAGGCGCGACAGTGGACGGGTGTTCGCCTCCTTCGTCGACGCGGCGGCCCGGGAGCCGGAACTCGAAGTGCTGCGGAAGAAGTCGATGGCCGACGCGCGCGACATGTACGAGCGGGTGCTGCGCCGCGGTATCGACCGGGGCGAATTACCGGCCGCGGCCGAAACCGATCTCATGATCGATCTGCTGATGGCGCCGGTGATCTATCGCGCGCATTTCGAACGGAAATCGGTGCGCGGCGGTTACGCCGATTCCGTGGTGGACATGGTCCTCGCCGCCTCCCGCGCCGCGGATCAACTCGCCCAGCGCGAGGCGTGAAAATTCGCCGGTAGTGCGACCACGTGGACGTTCTGGCCCGCGGTCGGCGCCTCGACGCACTGCCCGTCGCCGACGTAGAGCATGACGTGCGTCGGATATCCGCCGTTGAATTGCGCGGCCGGGAAAATGAGATCGCCCGGCTGGATGGAATCGGTCTCGATCCGGTCGAGTTGCCGATACTGGTCTGCGGCGGTGCGCGGGATGTCGACCCCCGCGGCGTCGGCGGCGTAGTGCGTGAGGCCGGAACAATCGAAGGAATTCGGTCCCATCGACCCGTACACGTACGGCTTCCCGACCTCGGTGAGCGCCGCCTGCACCGCCTTTCCGGCGGGAGTGCCGTCCGGATCCGGCGGACCGTCGGCCGGCGGCGCGGCGGGTTCCGGTGCGGGAGCGTCGTTCCGGTCGGACCGGCCGTGCCGGAACTCGTCGGCGAGCTTGTCGATGGCCGCCGCGGCCTGATCCATCGCGGCGCTGGATCCGGTCACCAGATCCTGGGCGCCCCGCAGCGCCGTGCCGAGCGTGTCCTGCATCTGCTGTCGCCCGGCCGGGGTGTCGGCGGTGACCCCCAATCCGGTCAGCCGATCGGTAAGATCCCGGGCCAGCGTGTCCATGGCGGTCCGGCCGGTGTTGCTGTGATCGGCGAGACCGTCGAGCTGATTCGTCAGGCGATTGTCGATGTCCCCGTAGGCCGTCGCGGTATCGCTGTGCCCGGCCTGGGTAGCGGCCAGCGCCGCGGGTGCGCCGCCTGCCCCCGGCTCGATGCCGGTGACCCGGATATCCGGCGCCACCGGGGTTTCCGCCCCCGGGGGAACCGCCGCGGCGCCGCTGCCGTAGGTGGCGGCCAACTGTTGCAGGGTATCCGGCACCGCGGACAGCGGATTGTCCGGATTGCCGCCGGTGAGGCCGCGCAACACCGCGCCCACCACGGGCAACATGGCCGCGATCGGATTCGCCGGGTTACTCGGATCCGGTTGCGGCAGCGCCGGATCCTCGCCATTCTCTGACACCGAACGACCGCCTGTCGAACCATCCGAAACCGGAAAACCGGTCTCCATGATATCGGTCCATGATCGACGCACGACTCCCGAGCGTGGGAACAGGTGCTGGGTTTTCCTGTGCCGCAGCGGTTCCGGCGCGTCGACGGTCGGCCGCCGCCGCAGCGGTGAGTCCTCGGCTCGAGATCCTCGGCCCATCGGGTGGGACCGATTGTCGTGTTATCCTCCGGGGACAGGCATCCGGCCCCGCTTCCGCGGATGCCGTGTTCGTCGAGGGGGTGTTGTGCGGTGGTCGGTGAATCCTCGTAGCTCCTGGAATTTCACGCCGGACGAGTTCGCCTGGGTCTGGGAAGCGGAGACCGGCGCGGACGCGGTGCCGTTCCCGATCAGCATCCTCGAAACACCCTCCACCACAGCCGAATACGCGCGATACCGCGCCGAGGTGAGCGTCCGGTACCCCCGGCACGGCGATCCGGATCTCACGGGGCCGTTGCGTGCGCTGGCCGACCCCGACCTGCGGATCGTGTCCTGGGGACGGTTCCACCACTCCGACGTGCGGTTGCGCGCCCTCGGCGCCGCGTCCGGGGACCTCGGTGTCGTGCTGTCCCAGAAACCCGGTACCGCGGCGGATTCCGGGGGAGATCTCCGCCTGGTCGTCACCCGCCCCGGGCACCTCGGCGGACATCTCGCCGCGACCCTGCCGCCGGTCGCCGCCGGTGCGGCGGGGTCCATGACCGCTCCCACGCCCCGGGTACGCGGCGAGGGGCCGGCCGGTTCGTGGCTGCGCGACGATATGGCGCAACGCTCCGTCGAGGAACGCGTGCGCGCGCTGCTGCGCGCACCGCGCTCGGCGGAGGGCTATCTGCGCATCGAACGCGGCCCGCGCGAACAGCTCCGTCCGGCAGCGCATCTCACCTGGTTCGATGTGGAGCTCGACACCCGGGCGGGCGGGCGTTATCTGGTCGACGTCGACGACTCCGAGACGGTCGTCACCGCGGTCTCGGCCGAGGAACTGGCGGCCCAGATCACGCGGCGCGCCGAGAGCGGCGGCTGACCCGGCGGCTCAGGGCAGTTGCCGCTCCAGACCCGCGACGATCACCTCCACGTCGAAGCGGAACTGCTCGTCCGGCCGGACCGGCGCCCGGCGCCCGGCGGCCAGTCGCCGCAACAGCGGAAACTGTTCCGGCGGTGCGGTTTCCAATGCGTTCAGGACGTTCTCCGCCTGCGGATCGACGCGGCCCGCGGCGACCGTCATCGCCTCGCGGGCGGCGGCGTGGGCGACGGCGGACACCAGGGTGATCGCCCGCCCGGCATCGTCGACATCGAAGCCGGCCGCGGTCAGCGACTCGACGATCCGCTCGACCACCCGCAGGGCCGCCGTATCGGTCACGCCGTCGAACCGCACATAGGAGATCAGCACGCCGACCCGGGTGAACGCCTCCTTCGTCGCGGTCGCGTAGGAGCGCAGCACCTGCCGCCAGTCGGCGTGCGCCGGCAGGTCGACGCGGCCGATCTCGGATTCGAAGGCGTCCAGCGCGACCAGTTCGAGCAGGCCCTCCCGGTCGCAGACGTAATAGTTGAGCGCCTTGCGGTCGACACCGAGCGAATCGGCGACGGCTTGCATGGTGAGCTTCTCCGGCGCCAGCTCGCGCGCGGCCGCGACGATGCGGTCCCGGTTGATCTTGCTGGGCCGGCCCCGGCCGCGGGCACCCGCGGGCGCCTCCCGGCCGGGTGGATATCCACTGCTCACCCGCTCAGCCTACAAACGGCCCGGATCAGCGCTGCCGCAGGATTCCGCGCGGCAGCGGCAGCGGCAGATCGGCATAGGTCGCGATGCCCGGCGCGGCGGCGACCACCGCCGGGATGGCGTGGATGGGCGGCATCGCGGTCAGGATGTGGCCGAGCACCATGAAGTCGGCGATGGTCTGGGCCTGGAAGTCCGGCGGCGGGAGGAATCCGACGCTGGTGGTCACCGTCGGGCGGCCGTCGATGGTGATCTTCCAGCCGTCGCCGTCGAGCTTCCAATCCGGTTCCAGCGTCTGGCCCTTGCGCCAGCGGAAGTTGAGATCGATCACGACCTCGTCGCCGACCAGGCCCTGCCAGCTGATGAACGACCCTGCGACGCAACCCTTTCCGATCGTCCACGAGCCGAGATCGAGATCCTCGGTGGTCTGGGCGAATTCGGCGACGCAACGGATATCGTCCAGTTCGACGCCGAGCGCGTCGGCCAGCAGGCGCACCGCCTCGGCGAACACCACGGTGCCCTTGGCCGCCGCCTCCTGCAGACCCGGGTCGTCGATCGGCCGGCCGAAGCCGACCGGCTTCTCGGTCTCCGGGGAGTCGTAGAAGGTGGTGTCGGCCGATTCGGCGATGGTGACCTTGTCCACCCGGTCGCAGGCGTTCGCCGAGACGATCGCCAGCAACTGGGCGAAACCCGGGCTACTGCCGGAGCCGAACAGGGTCGACCCGCCGAGCCGGCAGGCCTCCTGGAGCCGCTCCCGGTCGTCGCCCAGGTTGTGGCCGGTGATGAAGGCGGCGGTCGCCACGACGTTCGCGCCCGAGGACAGGATGCGGACCAGTTCATCCACGTTGAACCACATCGGGTTGTAGACGACGCAATCCGGCTTCAGCGCCAGCAGGGCGTCGACATCGTCGGTGGCGGTTACTCCCACCGAATCGATTCCGGCCAGCTCGCCGGCGTCGCGGCCGACCTTGTCGGCCGACCAGGCGAAGCAGCCGACCAGTTCGATATCCCGGTGCGCGGCCAGCGCCTGTACGGAACTCTTGCCGACATTGCCGGTCGTCCACTGGACGACGCGATAGGGGGTCGATGGCATCGATAACCTCGTTCACTTGCGGTCCGGCGGTGCTGCGGTGCTCGCCGGTTCGGCTTCCTGCTTACACCCGCCGCGCGGTCGCGCGAGGGCGTTTCGGGAAATTTTTCCCGCCAGGTGAATAATCGACGCGGGACATCGTTCCCGCCGCCGGGGCCGTCGCGGCATCCTGTCGGTGACCACCGCTAATCTGCGGGGATGGTCAGACCGGAGCCGGCGCTGCGCCGCGTACTACGCGAGTTGGAGAAACTGCTGCAGTCGTACGGATTTCACGGCGCCGAGCCCACCTGGGTCCGGCTGGAGCCGGAGGGGCTGGCCATGGTCGGCAGGACTCGTACGTTCCGCACCTGGACCGGCGGGCAGCAGGTGCTCGAGTTCGGCCTGAGCCTCGGCGCCACCCCGGCCGCCTGGTGGGCGTACTGCAACCGGCGCAACGAGAAACGCGGCCTGCCACCCGTTCCGCCGGAGTCGGCCACCGGCCCCGGCCTGCTCACCGACCACGGCCTGCCCGCGGATCTGACCGGCCTGTGGTCGGTGCGGCTGGACCCGGACCAGCCCGGCGGCCATGTGCTGCAGGCCGATATCGATGCCGTCCGCGCCGACCTGCCCCGCCGGGTGCACGCCTACGCCCGCCGCGCCCTGCGCCTGCTCGAACCCGGCCGCTATCTCGATGAACTGCTCGCCGTTCCCGACCCCCGGGCCGGCGAGTGGGAGGCCATCGCGATCCTGCTCGCCGACCGCGGCCCCGGTCCCGAGCTGGACGACGCCTTCGACCACGTGCGCCACCACTTCGGCGCGGCCGACGCCGCCTACGCCGAAGACGTGATCGCTTACGCCCGCGCCCGGGCCGCCACCGTTCTCGCCCGCTGACGACAGGCGGTGCGGTCCACCGTGATTCGGCCCGCTCGCACTCCGTTGACGCAACCTGTCGGTTGCAATACTATTGCAACCGGCAGGTTGCTACTCAATGGAGGTTCTCATGGGATTCCCGGATCGGATCGAGCGGACCGTGGAGCTGGCGCATGCGCCGGCGCGGGTGTGGCGGGCGCTGACCACGGCGGAGGGGCTGGGGACGTGGTTCGGGGACGAGGCGGAGATCGACCTGCGGCCCGGCGGCCCGGCCCGGCTGGCGTGGAAGGAGGGGTTCGCGGTGCGGATGCGCGTGGAGCGTGTCGAGGAGCCGCGGGTATTCGGATACACCTGGCAGATCATGGGTTTGGCGGAGGACGATCCGCGCCGGACCTATGTCGAGTTCACGCTCGAACCGGTGGCGGCCGGGACCAGGCTGACGGTGGTGGAGTCCGGATTCGCGCAGTTGCCCGACGAGGTGTACGAGAAGGCGCACGAGTCCAATACGCAGGGGTGGGGGAACGAACTCGGCAAGCTGGCCGCGCATCTCGATGCGGCCTGATTCCGAGGCGATCGCCGAACAGGTCTTCGTTGCCCTGGCCGATCCCAGCCGGCGGGCGATCCTCGCCGCGCTGGCTGCCGAAGGGCCTTCCACCGCAACGGATCTGGCGGCCCGACTGCCCATCTCCCGGCAGGCGATCACCAAACATCTGACCTTGTTGTCGGAGGCCGGTCTGGTGATCGCGGAACCGGGGGAGCGGCGGCGGGTGCGGTATCGGGTGCATTCCGCGCCCATGCAAGTGGCACAGCAGTTCCTGGCCGCGCTGGCGCGCGACTGGGACGGTCCGCTCGGGGCGTTGCGAGATCATCTCGACCGGGCGGCAACGGCAGAGGAGGAACGACCGTGAAGATTCCGGACATCGTCGATCGGGCCGAGTGGGAGGCGGCGCGGCTGCGCCTGCTCGACCGGGAGAAGGAGATGACCCGCGCCCGTGACGCATTGGCGGCCGAGCGCCGGCGGATGCCGTGGCTGCCGATCGAGCAGCCGTACGTGTTCGAGGGGCCGGCGGGCGCCGCGAGCCTGCTCGACCTGTTCCAGGGGCGGCGGCAGCTGATCCTCTACCGGGCCTTCTTCGAACCGGGTGTGTTCGGGTGGCCCGAGCATCCGTGCCGCGGCTGCTCGATGATCGCCGATCAGGTGGCCCATCTCGCGCACCTCAACGCGCGCGACACGACGCTCGTCTTCGCCTCGCGCGCACCGCAATCGGATATCGCGCGGGTGAAGGACCGGATGGGCTGGACGATGCCGTGGTACACCCTCACCGACGGGTTCGACGCCGACTTCGGGGTCGACGAATGGCACGGCACCAATGCCTTCATCCGGGACGAGAAGACCGTCTACCGTACGTATTTCGTCAACAGCCGCGGTGACGAGATGATGGGCGGCACCTGGGACTACCTCGACATCACCGCCCTCGGGCGGCAGGAGTCGTGGGAGGACTCGCCCGCGGGGTATCCGCAGACGCCGCCGTACGAATGGTGGAACTGGCACGACGAGTACACCGGCGGCGAAACGGCCGCGCCGGGCTGGCTGGCGCAGATCGGCGGCGCCGCCGACACCGGCATCACGCTGCGCGCGGAGCCGGCGGGCTGCTGCGCGCATCCGGTGAACTGAGCTGCGCCCGAACGAGTCCGCCGGTTACCTCCGCCAGGGCCGGCGCCTCGTCGATCTCACGCAGCGCCGCGCCGACGTGCTCGCGGTCGTTCCACTGATCGCCGACAGGCGGTGAGCGAGTCGGCGCTGCGGGACACCCACGCCCGGATGGTGGCGATCCGGGCCGGCGGCAGGTGGCTGCCGATCGCGTAGCCGCCGGCTGGGTGGTCCACACCTCGCCGCGCTGGATCCAGCCGGACCGGCGCCGAGCAGGTCGGCGCCGGGGCAAGCCGGGCGACCGCTCGTGTGGGCGCTAACTGTTTGCGCACTAACTATTAGTGCGGTATGTTGGCCATGACGACGGGAGGTGCGATGGAGCTCGGCGATCCGCTGCGGCTGGAGAAGCAGGTGTGCTTCGCGCTGGCGGTGGCCAACCGGTCGGTGCTGGCGGTCTACCGGCCGCTGCTGGAGCCCATGGGGCTGACCCATCCGCAGTACCTGGTCATGCTGGCCCTGTGGGGTGAGGCGCCCATGTCGGTCAAGGCCATCGCCGAGGCCGTCCAGCTCGATTCGCCGACGCTGTCGCCGCTGCTGAAGCGGCTCGAGTCCGCCGGCTACATCACCCGCCGGCGCGATCCGCGCGACGAGCGCACCCTGCTCATCGATCTCACCGGCGACGGCCGCGCGCTGCGGCGGCAGGCCGAGCGGATCCCGCCCGCGGTGGTCGAGCGGCTGGGGGTGAGCCTGGCGGACCTCGAGGAACTGCGCACGGTCCTCACCCGGGTCAACCAGGCCGCGCTCCGTTCGGCCGGGCGTGAACACGCTGTGCCCGTGGATCTTCCGGTCTCGGAGAACTAGGAGTGGAGATGACTGGTCACCGCCCGAACCCGATACAGCGGGTGCGCTACATCTTCGGGGCGACACTGCCGCCGTCGATGTCGGACTGGGTACTGCGGGACCTGACCGGCCCCGGCGCCGGCCGCCGGTACATGCTGCGATTCATGGTGCCGATCCTGCCGGTGCTGTGCCTGTTCCTCCTGGTACCCGGCCCACTGTGGATCGGCCTCGCGATGATGGCACTGCTGTACGTGCCGCTGATCTACTTCACGATCGCGCTCATGTACGTGTACCGGCGTCATCGGCTGATCGCGCACGGTCTGGACCCCGAACTCGCCGACGCCGGCGAACGCGAACGGGCCGCGGCCGAACGAGCCGCCTACGAATCCCGGCACGGCCGAGGCTGATTCGTCACCGCTGCGGCAGTGATCGGGGCAGTCCGAACCACGGCAGCACCGTGTTCTCGAACCGGGCCATCCCGCTGATCCGATCACCGGACAGCGTGAGCACATAGAGCCCGGTGCCGTGCCGGACCCCGGTCGCGCCGCGCAGGTAGGTGCCGAACGCGGACTGACCGTTGGCACGGGTCGGCACGAGGTCGAATCGCCTGCCGCCGTTCAGGATCGCGCCGCAGAACCGCTCGGCCGCCGCTCGGCCCTCGTATTCCAGCGGCATCGGCGGCATCGAGATGAAGACGTCGTCGGTCAGCAACGCCAACAGCGCCGCGAGATCGGCGGATTCCCATGCCCGAGTGAACTTCTCGGCGATCGCGTGCTCCGCGGGGGAGTCGGCGGGCGGGGGATCGGACGCACGCAGCCTCCGTTTCAGCCCGGTGCGAGCGCGTTTGAGCGCGCTGTTGACGGATTCCACACTGGCGTCGAGCATTTCGGCCACCTCGCCGGCCCGGAAGTCGAGCACGTCGCGCAGGATCAGGACCGCGACCTGCCGCGGCGGCAGCACCTGCAGTGCGGTCACGAACGCCAGCGAAACCGCCTCGTGCTGTTCGTATCCGGTCTCCGGGCCCGCGAGCAGCGCGTCGGGAAACGGTTCCAGCCAGACGATGTCGCCGAGCCCGGTCGGCTCGGGTGGCTCGATGTGCGGGATGTCCCACTGCTTGGCCGGGCGCCGGCTCGCGGCGCGGCGCGCGTTGAGGCACCGGTTGGTGGCGATCCGGTAGAGCCAGGTGCGCAGCGAGGCTCGTCCCTCGAATCCGTCCAGCGCCTGCCACGCGGCCAGCAGCGTGTCCTGCAACGCGTCCTCGGCATCCTGGAAGGAGCCGAGCATGCGATAGCAGTGCACCTGCAGTTCCCGCCGGAACGGCTCGGTCAGCTGCCGGAACGCCTCGCCGTCGCCGGCCCGGGCCCGCGGCAGCAACTCACCGGTCACCATCCTGTGTCACCTCTTCCTGTTCGGACTACTGATATACGGACACCGGCCGGACCGCGAATCGGTCGGTCGCGCGCCGACCATTTTCCGGGCCCGCCGGTTTCTGCCTTGTCGTAGGACCACAACCACGAAGGAGATCGGCATGGGAAAGATCATCGTCAGCGAGAACGTCACCCTCGACGGGGTGGTGCAGGATCCGACCGGTGAGGAAGGCTTCGCGCTCGGTGGCTGGTTCACCCACTTCACCGGCGCGGACCGGGAGGAATGGTCCGCGATCGAGTACGCGGAGGCGCGCGACGCCGCGGCGCTGCTGCTGGGTCGCCGCACCTACGAATGGTTCGCCGCCCGGTGGGCGGCGAGGCCGGGCGACTGGGCGGACCGGCTGCGCGAACTGCCGAAGTACGTCGTGGCCTCCGCGGCCCTGGACGGGCCCGACTGGAATCACGTGGAGGTGGTGAAAGGTGAAGTGGTGGAGGAGGTTTCGGATATGAGGCGGCGGATCGACGGGGAGATCGTGGTCTACGGCAGCCGGGAGCTGGTGCAGGCGCTGCTGGCGCACGACCTCGTCGACGAACTGCGGCTGACCACCTTCCCGTACCTGCTCGGAGCGGGTGAGCGCTGGTTCGACCGGATCGGGCCCGCGACCCGGCCGCTGCGGCTCGTCGCGACCCGCGCGATCGGGCACACCCTCGCCCTGCACACCTACCGGCCGGAGCGGGACGCCTGACCGGGGCCGGCCGTGCCCCGCCGCGGGCACGGCCGAACCGATCAGGAATCGAGAAGCGCAGGCCGGGCGGCCGCGCCTAGCGTCGTCGGCATGGACATCACCATTCACTCGACCTTCCTCCCGCACGAGGACCCGAAGGCCACGCTGGCCTTCTATCGCGATCTGCTCGGTTTCGAGGTGCGCAACGACGTCGGCTACAACGGCATGCACTGGATCACCGTGGGCCCGGCCGGTCAGCCCGGCACCGCGATCGTGCTGTATCCGCCGGCCGCCGATCCCGGCGTCACCGAGGCCGAGCGCGGCACCATCACCGAGATGATGGCGAAGGGCACCTACGGTCGCATCACCCTCGCGGTGCCCGACCTCGACGCCACCTTCGACGCCCTGCAGGCCGGCGGCGCCGATGTGGTGCAGGAGCCCACCGACCAGCCGTACGGGGTGCGCGACGCGGCGTTCCGCGATCCGGCGGGCAATCTGATCCGGATCAACGAGGTCAACTGAGTCGACGGCCGTGACCTGCGCGGACACCTTCCGGCGGCAGAATGTGTCCGGGTCACGGCCTAGGGTGGGCCCGATGGATCGAGCCGGAGTGCCGCCGCAGGGGCCGCGAGCGGCCCCCCGCCCGAGCAGACAGATGGAGAGATGATGAGCACGGCCACCAAGGGGAACACCGCGTCGCCCGAGTCCCACCTCGCCGACAGCCACGACCTCATCCGCGTCCACGGCGCGCGGGTGAACAACCTCGCGGATGTCAGCATCGAGATCCCGAAGCGGCGGCTGACGGTGTTCACCGGGGTGTCCGGCTCGGGTAAGAGCTCCCTGGTGTTCGGCACCATCGCCGCGGAGTCGCAGCGGCTGATCAACGAGACGTACAGCGCCTTCGTGCAGGGTTTCATGCCGACGCTGGCCCGGCCCGATGTGGACGTGCTCGAGGGGCTGACCACGGCCATCATCGTCGACCAGCAGCGCATGGGCGCCGATCCGCGCTCCACGGTCGGCACCGCCACCGACGCCAACGCGATGCTGCGAATTCTGTTCAGCCGCTTGGGGAAACCGCACATCGGCTCGTCGCAGGCGTTCTCCTTCAACGTCGCCTCCATCAGCGGGGCCGGCGCGGTCACGGTGGAGAAGCACGGCGAGAAGGTCAGGGAGCGCCGTAGTTTCAGCATCACCGGCGGCATGTGCCCGCGCTGCGAGGGCCGCGGTTCGGTCACCGACATCGACCTCGCCCAGCTCTACGACGATTCGAAGTCGTTGAACGAGGGCGCGATCACCGTGCCCGGCTACACCGCCGGCGGCTGGAATCTGCGGCTGTACCGCGAGTCGGGTTTCGTCGATCCGGACAAGCCGATCCGCAAGTACACCAAGAAGGAACTGCACGACTTCCTGCGGCACGAGCCGACCCGGATGAAGATCGCGGGGATCAACATGACGTACGAGGGGTTGATCCCGCGGATCGAGCGGTCGATGCTCGCCAAGGACAAGGAAGGCATGCAGCCGCACATCCGGGCCTTCGTGGAGCGCGCGGTCACCTTCACCACCTGCCCCGACTGCGACGGCACCCGGCTGAGCGAGGCGGCGCGGTCCTCGAAGATCGAGGGCATCAGCATCGCCGACGCGTGCGCGATGCAGATCAGCGATCTGGCCGCCTGGGTGCGCGGGCTCGACGAGCCGTCGGTGGCGCCGCTGCTGACGACGCTGCGCGGCACGCTCGACTCGTTCGTCGAGATCGGGCTGGGCTACCTGTCGCTGGACCGGCCCGCGGGCACGTTGTCCGGCGGTGAGGCGCAGCGGGTCAAGATGGTCGGCCATCTCGGGTCCTCGCTCACCGATGTCACCTATGTGTTCGACGAGCCCACCACCGGGCTGCACCCGCACGACATCCAGCGGATGAACGAACTGCTGCTCCGCTTGCGGGACAAGGGAAATACGGTGCTGGTCGTCGAGCACAAGCCGGAGACCATCGTGATCGCCGACCACATCGTCGATCTCGGTCCCGGCGCGGGCAGCGCGGGTGGCACGGTGTGCTTCGAGGGCACCGTCGACGGGCTGCGCGGCAGCGGCACCATCACCGGCAGACATTTCGACGACCGCGCGGCGCTGAAGCCGAAGGTGCGCAAGGGCAAGGGCGCGTTGGAGATTCGCGGCGCCACCACCCACAATCTGCGCGCGGTGGACGTCGACATCCCGCTCGGCGTGCTGTGCGTGGTGACGGGTGTGGCGGGTTCGGGCAAGAGTTCGCTGGTGCACGGCTCGGTGCCCGGCGGCGCGGGCGTGGTGTCGGTGGACCAGAGCCCCATCCGCGGTTCGCGGCGCAGCAATCCCGCCACCTACACCGGGCTGCTGGAACCGATCCGCAAGGCGTTCGCCAAGGCCAACGGCGTGAAACCCGCTCTGTTCAGCGCCAATTCGGAGGGCGCATGCCCGACCTGCAACGGCGCGGGGGTCATCTACACCGATCTGGCGATGATGGCCGGGGTGGCGACCATGTGTGAGGAGTGCGAGGGCAAGCGGTTCCAGGCCGCGGTGCTCGACTACCACTTCGGCGGGCGCGACATCAGCGAGGTGCTCGCGATGTCGGTGGACGAGGCGGCCGGATTCTTCGGCGCCGGCGAGGCGCGCCTGCCCGCCGCGCACGCGATCGTGGCGCGGCTCGCCGATGTCGGGCTCGGCTACCTGCGGCTGGGTCAGCCGCTGACCACGCTGTCCGGCGGTGAGCGGCAGCGCCTGAAACTCGCCACCCACATGGGCGACAAGGGCGGCGTCTACGTCCTGGACGAGCCGACCACCGGCCTGCACCTCGCCGATGTCGAACAGTTGCTGGGCCTGCTGGACCGGCTGGTCGACTCCGGCAAGTCGGTGATCGTGGTCGAACATCATCAGGCGGTCATGGCGCACGCCGACTGGATCATCGATCTCGGGCCCGGCGCCGGTCACGACGGCGGCCGGATCGTGTTCGAGGGCACCCCCGCCGATCTGGTCGCGGCCCGCTCGACCCTGACCGGCGAACATCTGGCGGCCTACGTCGGCGCCTGAGCGGGGCCGCCTGCCCATGGAACCGATGCTCCCGGAACGAGTCCGATATCCGCGGCGTCAGTGCGATCGGATCGGCCGGCTCAGGAGCGCACTCGATAGTGCAGGTGCACGACGCCAGAGTCGAAGCGCCGCTCCGACAACAGTTCCAGGCTGATCGAGACGCCCTCGGGCAGTGCCCGTTTGCCGCCGCCGACCAGGATCGGGCCGAGGAACAGGTGGATCTCGTCGACCAGGTTCGCGGCGAGGGCCCGGCGGGCGAGATCGGCCCCACCCACGCTGAGGTCGCGGTCGGCGGACTGCTTCAGCCCGGTGATCGCGCGCGGGTCGAAAGTGGGCTCGAGCCGGGTCCTTTCGGTCGAAACCGATTGCAGCGTACGGGAATACACGATCTTGTCGGCCTGCCGCCAGATCCGGGTGAACTCGGTCTCCAGGGCGGGACGGTCGGCGCCGGTGGGAGCGGTCTCCCAGTAGCGCATTGTCTCGTACATCCGGCGGCCGTACAGGTAGGTGCCGATCGGGCGCTCGATCTCGTTGACGGCGGCGAGCACCTCGTCGTCCGGTGCGGCCCAGTCGAATTCGCCCTGCGCGTCCTCGATGTAGCCGTCCAGTGAGGCGATCGCCGAATAGATCAGTCCGGCCACTGTGCCTGCTCCTTCTCGTCAGCCGACGGGCGCGGCCCGGGATGCCGCCCGGGCCGCCCGCAGTCCGGCGATGCCGATCGCGATATCTGCCAGTATCTCGAAAATCGCTGCGAACCAAGAGAACCCGGTGACGCGCCGCGCGGCGGGCGCATCGATGAAGCTGTCGCTCAACGGGCCGAACCAGTCGGGAAGTAGGTGTACCACGAAAAAACCGGCGGCGCTGACGAATCCGACGATCGTGGCGGCGACCGGGGCGTGCCGGTAGCCGGTGAACACCAGAGCGACGACGACCACCGCCAGCGTGAACTGGATGGTGCCGAGCGTCATGACCAGGGTCGACACCGTGTTCATGCCACGCCGTAGATGATCGGCGCCGTGCACGAGCAGGGCTGTCGCGAAGACGACTGTCACCGCGCGCAACGTGGTGCGGGATCGGTCTCGAGGAGGGAGCATGTGCCGGGTCCTTCCGTCGCCGGAATTCTACGACCGAGCGTAGTAGACATCGGGCGCAGAGGGCGGCGAAGCCCGGAAAATCGTCCAGAACGTTATTCTTGTTGTAGAGATCAAGGTTCTCGTGGGCAGGATGGGCATGGCTGAGTTTTCCGAGGTATCGGTCGAGCGACAGGGCGCGGTGGCGGTGGTGACGCTCGACCGGCCGCAGCGCCGCAACGGCGTCACGATCGCGATGTGCGAGCAGCTCCACCGCGCGCTGCGCGAGTTGGCCGCCGGTGACGCGCAGGTCGTGGTGTTACGCGGCGCGGGCGCCGACTTCTCGGTCGGCGCGGACATCGGTGGTAGCGGCGATTCCGCCGGGGCGGCCACCTTGCGGCGGCTCGGGCCCAGCTATCACGCGGCGACCCTGCTGCACACCATGCCGCAGGTCACCATCGCCGCGATCGACGGCGGCTGCGCCGGTGCGGCGATGGGCTGGGCCACCGCGTGCGACTTCCGCTGGGCGACGACCCGCGCCCGGTTCACACGGCCTTCCTCGACGTCGGGATCTCCGGCGATATGGGGCTGGTCTGGTCGCTGCTGCACGCGGTCGGCGGCGGCCGTACCCGCGAAATGCTGTTGTTCCCGGGCAAGTTCACCGCCGGCGAGGCGCACGAGCAGGGCCTGGTCACCCGGCTGTTCGATCCGGAGACCTTCCACGACGAGGTGGCCGCGCTGGCCCGCGAACTGGCCGCCCGTCCGGCGTTCGTGCTGCGGATGATGAAGGCGAACGTGTTGTCGGCGGAAACGCTGCCGCTGGCCGCGTACATCGACATCGAATCCGCGCGGCATCTGCACACGGTGCCCGACTCGCCGCTGAGCCGGTCGTGATCACCGTCTCCGCGGAACTTTTCCGCTCCGGAACGAGTTGTAGCAGGAGTCGACGGAACGTGTTCGTGAAGGAGGAAGCGTGACCGAAACGCGGAAGGCGATCCTGGCCGGTGGGTGCTTCTGGGGTGTGGAGGATCTGATCCGCAAGCAGCCCGGAGTGGTGTCGACCGAGGTCGGCTACACCGGTGGCCGCAACGATCACCCCACCTATCGCAACCACCCGGGCCATGCGGAGGCCGTGGAGATCACCTACGACCCGGCGCGGACCGATTACCGGGCGCTGCTGGAGTTCTTCTTCCAGATCCACGACCCGACCACGAAGAACCGGCAGGGTAACGACATCGGCACCAGCTACCGCTCGGAGATCTTCTATCTCGACGACGAGCAGAAGCGGGTGGCGCTGGACACCATCGCCGACGTGGACGCCTCCGGCCTGTGGCCGGGCAAGGTGGTCACCGAGGTGAGCCCGGCGGTGCCGTTCTGGCCGGCCGAGCCGGAGCATCAGGACTACCTGCAGCGCTACCCGGACGGCTACACCTGCCACTTCCCGCGGCCGGGCTGGAAGCTGCCGCGCCGGCAGGCCACCGCGCAGTCGTAACCCACCGATGAGCGGGGTCGCCCGGCGGCCCCGCTCGCCGCATTCTCCGGCGGTCCGGCGATCTGCCTCCGCCGCGCGCTGGACCCTCAGCCGCGGGCTCGGTCCTCGACCGCCGGACACGACGGGCTTCGTCGCTCACCACGGCAGATCGGCCAGGACCTCACGACGCGTGGCCCGCATATGCGCGGCGGACAGTTCCGCGGCGAGTTCCGGATCGCCGTTCGCGATGGCCGCGGCGATCGCGGCGTGCTCGGTCTCGATGCGGTCGTGCTCGCTGCCGTGCCGCAACAGGAACTGCACCCGCCCGCGCAACGGCGCGAGCACGCCGTCGAGCACCTCGTTCCCCGCCAGGCGTGAAATCTCTTCGTGCAGAGCCATATTGCCGCCGTCGGAGATCGGGAAGCCGCCGGTCGCCAGCCGGGTCCGGCCCAACTCCAGCACCTCACGCAGCCGCAGCGCACCGGCCGGGGTGATCTGCTCGGCTGCCTGCCGCGCCGCCAGCGCCTCGAGGGTCTCGCACACGTCGAACAGGTGCGCCACCGAGGCGGGATCCAAGGCCCGCACCCGGACCTGACGGCCGCGCACGGTCACGTACCCCTCCGCCTCCAGAAGGCGGATCGCCTCCCGCACCGGCACCCGCGAGATGCCCAGCGCCACAGCCAGATCCTGTTCGAACAGGCGCATGCCCGGCGTGAGCCGGCCGACGGCGATCCAGTCGCGCAGCACATCGCGCACCCGTTCCCGCAGCGGCGGCAGGCCGGGGCCGCACTGCCGCAACATGTTCTGCACGCGGGGTGGGACCGGGGGCAGTTGCGCATGCCCCGGAACCGTTGTCGGTGACGCCATGAATCAGTGGTAACACGCTCGTGCTAATACCTCGCACCGCCGGTGTTTCGGCGGCGTTTCCGGCTGTGTATACCTCGCGAAGTATACGTCCGCATTCGTTGACTTCGATGTCGCGGTATTCCCAGAATATCGACATCGGAGCGATCGGACGAGCACGGAGGAGGCACTTCATGGCAGCGATCGACGTCGTCCGCGCCGGGGCGGAAATGGTATTCGCCGAGGCCGCCCGGCCCATGCCGGATTCTTCCGTGCGAATATCCCGTAGTGTCCGTGAATCGGCGATCCGGCCGGGCGAATTGCAGTGTCCTGAAATCGTTTCGGGCGAGTATCGGCCCGATTCCGGCGACACCCGGACGGCGAATACTTCACCGGAATTTCCGCGGCCGAATTGTTCGGCGGTATCGGCTTTTCCGGCACACGCCGGTGTCCCGGATCGGCGCCGCACGGCCGCCCGGCGGTCGCGGAACCGGTGCGAGCGTGGGGTTCTCGCGTGACCGCCGAATACGCCGACGGATGCCGCCGGCTGTTGTCCGCGACCGGGGCCGACCGGGTCACCCTGCGGCTCGCCGACGCGGCCGGATTCCCGGCCCTGGTCGCCGAGGAACTGGCGCCCGGGGTGCTCTCGATGCGAACCGGCACCCCGATCGATCCGGCCGGCTATCCCACCTACCGGCACCTGGTCGAGACCGGTGAAATCCTCATCCAAACCGACACCCGGACCCATCCGATCCGGCCGCCGCGGTCGCTGATCGAGGAGATGCGGGTCTACGCGCAGGTGCTGGCGCCGATCCGCCGCGCGGGCCGGACCGTCGGCACCATCTCCGTGCACATCCAGGACCGTCCGCACCGATTCACCGCCGCCGATGTCGCCGCGGTGCGGGATTTCCAGCAGTACGTCGAAGCCGGGCTCACCGGCTGATCATCGAGGAGTCGTCATGTCCGAACCACCACCGATCAGCCCTCGGCTGCACAATCCGGATCTCGCGCCGGCCACCACCCGGGACTGGAACGGGTACAGCGTCTTCGCGCTGTGGATGTCGGTGCTGCACAACGTCGGCGCCTACACCTTCGCCATCGGCTTCTTCTTCCGCGGCCTGAGCATGTGGCTGGTGCTCGCCGCGATGGCCGTGGCCCTGGCCGTCGTCTACGTGCTGATGAATCTCAGCGGCGCGATCGGGCAGCGCACCGGGGTGCCGTATCCGGTCGTGGCGCGGATCAGCTTCGGCGTCTTCGGCGCCAATCTGCCCGCGCTGGTGCGCGGCGTGCTCGCGGTGTTCTGGTACGGGGTGCAGACCTATCTGGGCTCGGTGGCGGTATCGGCGCTGGCGCTGCGGCTGGCCCCGGGGCTGGCCTCCTGGAACCGGACGCACGTGCTCGGGTTGTCGGCGCTCGGCTGGTGCTCGTTCATGCTGCTGTGGGCGCTGCAACTGCTCGTGGTGCGGCACGGCATGGAGGCGGTGCGCAGGTATCAGAACTGGGCCGGTCCGGCGGTGTACGCGGTGATGTTCGTGCTGCTCGGCTGGGTGCTCGTGCGCACCGGCGGCGCGCCGGGAGTGGAGGTGTCCGCCGAGCGGGTGCACGGCGGTTCGGCGGTGCTCGCGTTCGCGTCGATCGTGGCCCTGATCGTGTCCTTCTTCGGAACCTTCCTGCTCAACATCAGCGATTTCACCCGGTCCAGCCCGAGCCCGCGATCCATGCGGCGGGCGAATCTGTGGGGGCTGCCGGTGAACTTCCTGGTCTTCGCGGTCACCGTCGCGGTGGTCACCACCGGTAGCGCGAAGCTGTTCGGCACGGCGATCACCGACCCGATCCAGCTCGTGCAGCGGCTGGACAACACGCCGGTGCTGATCTTCGCGACCATCGTGTTCACCGCGGCCACCGTCGGCGTGAACGTCGCGGCGAACGTGGTGTCACCGGCGTTCGACTTCTCCAACATCGCACCCCGCTACATCACCTTCGAGCGCGGCGGCCTGATCGCGGCGGTCGGATCGGTGCTGGTGTGCCCGTGGGCGCTGTACTCGAGCCCGGTGGTGGTCGACTACTTCATCGGCGGGCTCGGCGCGCTGCTCGGCCCGCTGTTCGGGGTCATCGCCACCGACTACTACCTGGTGCGCCGGGGCGCGGTCGTCGTCGCGGACCTCTACATCGAGGGCGAGGGCCGGTACTGGTATCGGCGCGGGGTCAATCCGCGAGCCATGGCGTCGGCCGCGATCGGCGCGGTCGCCGCGATCCCGGTCGCGCTGATCCCGGCCTGGCATCAGGCGGCGCCGTTCTCGTGGGCACTGGGCGCCGTGCTCGCCGCCGGCGCCTACGTGGTGGCGAACCGGGCGAACGCCGGAGTCGAACGGGAGGCCGTGTATGCCTGAGGAACTGGGGCCGCGCCGGGATTTCGTCGGCTACGGCCGGGTGCCCCCGCGGGTGCGGTGGCCCGACGGCGCGCGGATCGCGGTCAGCCTGGTGATCAACTACGAGGCCGGGGCCGAGTACAGTTTCGCCGCCGGCGACGGCCGCCGGGAAGCGGTGGGAGAGTTCGGCGTCGCCATCAACCCCACCAGGCCCGGTATCCGGGACCTGTGCGTCGAGTCCAGCTTCGAATACGAGAGCCGTTCCGGCACTTGGCGACTGGCGCGCATCCTGGACGAGTACGGGCTACCCGCCACGTTCAACTGCTGTGGCCGTGCGCTGCTGGAGAATCCGGAGATCGGCAAGTACATCGCCGAGGCCGGGCACGAGCCGATGGCGCACGGCTGGCGCTGGGAGGAGCCCTGGCGGCTGTCGCCGGCCGAGGAACGCGAGCATATCGCGCGGGCGGTCGCGGATATCGAGAGTGCTTGTGGCTCCAGGCCGGTCGGCTGGCATTCGCGGTGCACGCCGTCGGTGCACACCCGGGAACTGGTGGCCGCCGAGGGCGGATTCCTGTACGACTCCGACGCGTACAACGACGATCTGCCCTATTTCACCGAGACCGCCGCGGGTTCCCATCTGGTGGTGCCGTATTCGCTGACCTTCAACGACATGCGGTTCGCCTTCCCGGGTTACGCGGATCCGACCTCGTTCACCCGATACCTGGCAATGGGTTTCGACGATCTGTGGGAGGAGGGCGCGACCCGTCCCCGGATGATGACCATCGGCCTGCACGGGCGCTGGGCCGGGATGCCGGGACGGGCCCGGGCCGTCCGCGACTTCCTCGACCACGCCCTGGCGCGCGAGGGTGTCTGGTTCGCCCGGCGGGCCGACATCGCCCGCTGGTGGCTGGATCATCATCGGGAGTTCGACTGACCCGTGGTACCGCCGGCTACTCGGAGTCGAACTCGTCGTATACCGGCTCGTTGTACGACGGCAGGTTCGCGATCGGCGGCTGCTGGGTCATCCCGCCCGGAATGCTGTTCGACGGCGGCCGCAGATTCAGGGGGTCGGGCGTGACGCCGGGGAAGATGTGCAAGCCACGCGGGAAGGTGTCGTTCCCGGAGCGGTTACCGCGATCCTCGTCGGGATTGCCACCGCCACCGGGACCACCCGGAATACCCGGGATGCCGGGCCCGACGGGCAGGCTGACCACACAATCCCCGCATGCGGTGAGCGTGGCCACCGCGTGCGGGCCCGCTATCGGCCCCAGAAGGGCGCCCACCACCCCGGCGGCGAGGCAACAACGCCGCAGAGCCGACGATTTCCGGGCCATGGCTGCACCTCTATCCTGGCGTACCTGGAAAGTGCGATCCGATAGCTAATTGACAGCAATCCTTTTTTCTGATAGTACGCCCGCCGAGCCCGATTTGTACCCGATGTCGCCCTATCGAGATCCGCCGCGCGGTACCTCCCGGAACGGCACGTTGCGATCGGGCAGCTGCTCCCGGGGGAATCCGAGCACCCGCTCGCTGATCACGTTGCGGGCCATCTCGGTGGTGCCGCCGCCGATGCAGGCGGTCTGACGCATCAGGAAACCGTTGCCCGACTGCGAGATTCCGCCGTCGTCATCGGACCAGGCGGCCGCGTCCGGGCCGGCGAGGTCGAATTTGATGGTCGCCGTGCGGGTTCCGGCGATACCGCGATACAGGCGGCCGATGGCGGCGGACTGGTCGGAAATCCGGCCGGACCGCATCCCGCCCGCGATGCGCTGCATGAGCGCGTCACCGACGACGTCCAGCGTCCGGGCCTCCCCGATCAGGTCCCGGGCCCGCGGATCGTCGAGAACCCCGGCGTCGCGGGCGATGTCGGCGGGCGAGGCGTCGGCGACCGTGTGCACCTGACCCTGCGGATAGGTGACGTACGGCGAGTTGAACAGGGTGCGCTCGTGGAACATCCAGCGCGTCACCACCGTCCAGCCGTCGTCGACGGCGCCGACCCGGTCGGTGTCCGGCACCCGGACGTCGGTGAGGAATTCCTGGCAGAAGTCCTTGGCGCCGTTGAGCATCTCGATCTGGTGCACGTCGACGCCGGCCTGCTTGATCGGCAGGATGAACACCGACAGGCCGCGGTGTTTCGGCGCGTCCCAGTTGGTGCGGGCCAGGCACAGCGCCCAGTCCGACCACCAGGCGCCGGTGGTCCACACCTTGGAGCCGTTGAGCACCCACTCGTCGCCGTCGCGGACCGCGCTGGTCAGCGCGCCCGCCACGTCGGAGCCGCCGGACGGCTCGGAGAGGAACTGCATCCAGATCTCCTCCCCGCGCAGCATCGCGGGGATGTGCCGCTGCTTCTGCTCCTCGGTGCCGAAGTCGAGAAGCACTGCGGCACAAGGGCACATGGTCGGGATCTGGAAGCGGGTCGCGCATTCGTACCCGGCCAGCTCCTCGTTGAACGCCCGCTGGTGGGCGGCGGTCAGGCCGAGGCCGCCGTATTCGCGGGGAATGGCGATGCCCGCGAACCCGGCGTCGTACACCTTCCGCTGCAACTGCCGGTCGTAGGCGACCGACGCCAATTCCTCTTCCGCCGGAACGCTTCTCAGACCCATCGCGGTCTCGGGCCGGAACGGGCCGAGATTGCCGCGGATCCACTCGCGGGCCCGCGCCCGGAAACTCTCGACATCCTCGGCCACGGCCGCGATATCCGATAAATCGACGCTCACGCTGTTTCTCCCTTCGGCATGGACGGAGGGCCTGCGTGGTGACGCTCCGCTACCGCCTTCGGCCCTTGACCGTTCATGCCCTGTCCATTCGGCATGAGCGGAGGGCCTGCGTGGTGACGCTCCGCTACCGCCTTCGGCCCTTGACCGTTCATGCCGCCCTACCTTCCCGTTCGATGACGAATTGCGCGATCCGCGCCCGGTGCTGTGCCGGGGTGCCGTACAGCGCGCGATCGACGGTGGCGCGGCGCAGGAACAGATGCAGATCGTGCTCGAAGGTCAGGCCGATGCCGCCGTGCAGCTGTACGCAGTCCTGCAACAGTTCCAGGCCGTATTCGCCGATGTACGCCTTCGCGACGCTGACCAGTTCGCCCGCATTGCCGGCCCGCGCGGAGACGGCGGCGGCCGCGGCGTCGGCGATCGCGTGCGAGGCCTCCAGCCACGACTTCAGGTCGGCGAACCGGTGTTTGATGGCCTGGTAGGAGGCCAGCGGCCGGCCGAACGAGTAACGGTCCGTGGCCCATTCGACGGTCATGTCGAAGCCGCGCTGCATCGCGCCGACGGTCTCGGCCGCCTGGATCGCCAGTGCCAGTTGCAGCTGACGCTCCAGTTGCGTTGCCGCGCCGCCGATCTCGCCGACGGCCGCATCGATCGGGACCCGGACGCCGTCGAAGGTCACCGTGCCGAAGCGGCCGGTCAGATCGACCGTCTGGAGTGCGGAGATCGAGACGCCCGCGGCGTCGGCGGGCACCAGCACCTGGGTGAGCCCGGCGCCGGTACGGCCGCTCACCAGCAGGTATCGCGCCTGCGCCGCGGCCTCGACCGGGCGCTTCACCCCGTCGAGCACCAGCTCCGAGCCGTCGACCCGGATCCGGAGGCCGACCGCGCCGATACCGCCGCGCGGCTCGGCGTGCGCCCAGCCGGCGACCGCGGCGCCCGACAGGATCTCCGCCACCACGTCCGGATGCGATCCGGCCTCGCTCAACGCGGCGGCCACCACGTTGGCCGACAGCAGCGGCCCGGGCGCGGCGGTACGGCCGAACTCGTACGCGATCAGCGTCAGGTCGACCACCGGGTCACCGCTGATACTGCCGCCGCCGGCCTCCTCGCCGACCAGCAGCGAGGTCCAGCCCAGATCCGCACCGCGACGCCAGTATTCGGCGTCGAAGCCGTCCGTCTCGTGACGCCGCCGCCGGATCGCCTCCACCGGCACCTGTTCGGCCAGGAACTTCGCGGTGGTATCCCGGAAGAACTCCTGGTCGGCACTCAACTCCCACAACATCGGCCCACAACTCCCGCAAGTCTCAGATGTTGAACCGCAGCGCGCCGTCGATACGGATCACGGTGCCGTTCAGATAGTCGTTCTCCGCGATGTGCAGGGCGAGCCGCGCGTATTCGTCGGCACTGCCCATGCGCTTCGGGTTCGGGACCGAAGGTCCCCATTTCGCCTGCACCGCGGCCTCGTCCGGACCGTAGGCAGGCGTGTAGAAGGTGCCGGGGGCGATCGTCATGACGCGGATACCGGTCGGCGCCAGGTCGCGCGCGGCGGTGAGGGTCAGGCCGATGACGCCGCCCTTGGCCGCCGAGTAGTCGCTCTGTCCCACCTGACCTTCGAAGCCCGCGATGCTCGCGGTCGCGATGATCACGCCGCGCTGCCCGGAATCCAGCGGCTCGTTGGCGGTCATCGCCGCGGCGGTCAGGCTCAGCACCCGGTAGGTGCCGGTGAGATAGATGTCCAGGGTCCGGGCGAAGATGTCCGCCGAATAGGGCTCGCCGGCGCGATTGACGATGCGCCGGGCGGCCACCGGCCCGCCGTGCACGATCACCACGGTACGCAGCGGAGCCGCGGAGGTGGCGGCGGCGATGGCCTCGCGTACCGAATCGTCGCTGGTCACATCGGTGCGCACGTAATCGGCGCCGCCGAGCTCGGCGGCCAGGGCCTTACCGCGCTCGTCGTTGAGGTCGGCGATCACGACGTGCGCTCCCGCCTCGGCCAGCCGCCGCACGGTGGCCGCGCCGAAGCCACCGGCCCCGCCGACCACCAGAGCGGAGGATCCCTCCAGCTGCATTGCTCTCTCCCGTTTCTGCGGCCGGACCGCGATTGTTCCCCGCCGCTCCGCGGCCGGTTCGAGATCCGCGAAAAGCATTGGAAGACAGTAATATTCGACAGGCCGGGGGAGCGCGCCCGAGCACTGCCGTGGTCTTGACTATATGTCCGCGGACGGCGAAAGTAAACGAGACAGTCTCGTCTCGAAAGTCCGATGGGTGGTCATAGATGACCGAAGTCATGCAGGGTGTGCGCATCCTCGAAGTCGCCGAGCACACCTTCGTCCCCGCGGCGTCGGCCCTGCTGGCCGACTGGGGCGCCGAAGTGATCAAGATCGAGCACGTGGAGCGCGGCGACGCGATGCGCGGGCTCGGCGCGACCGGTGTGGTGAACATTCCCTCCGACGTCCACGTCCTGCTGGAGCACTCCAATCGCGGCAAGAAGAGCCTGGGGCTGGACCTGAACTCCGACGAGGGCCGGGCGATCCTCTACCGGCTGGCGGCCACCGCCGACGTGTTCCTGACCAACAAGCTGCCCCGGGTGCGGCAGAAGTTGCAGATCGACGTGGACACCATCCGCGAGCACAACCCGAACATCATCTACGTGCGCGGCACCGGACAGGGCGACAAGGGCCCGGAGGCCGACGCCGGTTCCTACGACTCGCTCGCGTTCTGGGCGCGGCCGGGCGTCGGGATGGCGATGGCCCAGCCGTCGTACGGTCACGTGCCCAGCCCGCCGGCGCCCGGCTTCGGCGATTCCATCGGCGGCATGACCATCGCCGGCGGCATCATGGGCGCGCTGTTCCATCGGGAACGCACCGGCGAGGCCACCACCGTGGATGTCTCGTTGCTGGGCACCGGCATCTGGGCGATGGGCCAGGCGGTGGCGCTGTCGCTGCTGATGGACGTGCCGTGGATGCCGCCGCCGGAGGGCCGCGCCCGGCTGAACCCGCTGGTCGGGAACTACCTCACCCAGGACGGCCGCTGGCTGTCGCTGTGCTGCCTGCAGGCGGGCCGGTACTGGGCCGAGGCGTGCGAGCTGATCGGCCGGCCGGATCTGGCCACCGATCCGCGCTTCGCCGATCATGCGGGGCTGCAACAGAACTGCACCGAGGCGGTCGAAATCCTCAACGAGGTCTTCGCGTCGCGTCCCCTGGACGAATGGCGTACCGCGCTCGCCGGTTTCAGCGGTCAGTGGACGGTGGTGCAGACCACGCTGGAGCTGCCGTCGGATCCCCAGGTGGTCGCCAACGGCTATGTGCAGGAATGCCGTACGGCCTCCGGCACCCCGTTCCGGATGGCCGCCGCGCCCGTCCAGTACGGCGAACAGCCCCCGGTGCCCGGCCGCGCGCCGGAGTTCAACGAGCACGGTGACGCGATCCTGGCCGACCTGGGCCTGGACTGGGATACCGTCGTGGATCTGAAGGTTCGCGGCATCGTCGCCTGATCGCCGCGCAGCCGAAGGGAGTTCCACCATGCGCCCGGCCACCACCACCTCCACCCCGCCCGACCGCCGGTGCGGGCTGCGGCACCGCCTGGTGGTCGTCGCGCACGATCCCGAACAGGTTGTCCGGTACGCGGGTGGGTGGCTGTTCGACCAGGTGATGGCGGGCTGGATGGTGTACGCGCTGGTCGCCGAGCGCGGCAATCGCCGGTCGCTGCGCATCCTCGGTACCCAGGTCGCCGGGTTGCACCGGCTCGACGTCGCGCTCGAGCCGGGCCCGCAGGCGCTGGCCGTCGACGCCGCGCTGTACCGGGCGGATCCGCAGGTTCGCGACCTCGTCGGCGCCGCCCGGGATCGCGGCCGCACCGAGGTCCGGTTGTGGAATGCCGGCCACAGCGCCGACCAGGATCCGTTCGAGTACCGATTGAGTTCCGCCGCAATGGCTTTCAAAGCTCAAGCGCTCGTCGCGGTCGGGGCCGGCGCGCGCCGGGTCGATCGGGTCGAGCAGTTCCACCGTGCCGCTGTGTCGGCCACGGTCATCCCCTTTCCGTCGACCCGCTCTCGTATCGCCGAAACCTCGAAGGAGTTGTCGTGAATCTCGAGGACATGATTCTGGTCAGTATCGATGACCACATGATCGAACCGCCCACCATGTACGCCAACCACGTCCCGGCGAAATGGAAGGACGACGCGCCCAAGGTCGTCCGCAACGCGAACGGCGTGGACGAGTGGGTGTTCCAGGGCGAGGCCACCTCCACGCCGTTCGGGATGGCCGCGACGGTCGGCTGGCCGAAGGAGGAGTGGGGTTTCAACCCCGGCGCCTACAGCGAACTGCGGCCGGGTTGTTTCGATGTGCACGAACGGGTCCGGGACATGAACGCCAACGGCGTCCTGGCCTCGATGTGCTTCCCCACCATGGCCGGATTCAACGCCCGCACCTTCCACGAGGCGCGCGACAAGGAACTCGCGCTGGTCATGCTGCAGGCCTACAACGACTGGGCGATAGACGAATGGTGCGGCACCTACCCGGGCCGGTTCATCCCGCTGGGCATCGTCCCGATGTGGGACGTGGACCTCGCCGTCGCCGAGGTCCGCCGCCTCGCCCGCAAGGGCTGCCGGTCGATCAGTTTCCTGGAGACCCCGCACGTGCAGGGGTTCCCGAGTTTCCTGTCCGGGCACTGGGATCCGATGCTGGAAGCGTTGTGCGAGGAGAACATGGTCCTGTCCCTGCACATCGGCGCCGGGTTCGACGTGATCAAACGCCCCGACGAGGCCCCGATCGACCACCTGATGGTGCTGGCGTGCCAGATCTCCGCGATCACCGCCCAGGACCTGCTGTTCGGCCCGACCCTGCGGAAGTTCCCGACGTTGCGGGTCGCGTTGTCCGAGGGCGGGATCGGCTGGATCCCCTTCTACTACGATCGCATCGACCGGCACTTCACCAACCAGGCCTGGCTGCACGGCGGCAACGACTTCGGCGGCAAACTACCCAGCGAGGTGTTCAAGGAACACATCCTGGCCTGCTACATCACCGACCCGTCGGGGCTGCTGCTGCGCGACCGGATCGGCACCGACATCATCGCCTGGGAATGCGACTACCCGCACACCGACACCACCTGGCCCGAATCCCCGGAATACGCGTGGGCGGAATTCCAGGAGGCGAAGGTGACCCCGGACGAGATCCACCGGATCACCTGGCAGAACGCCTGCCGGTTCTTCGACTGGGACCCGTTCCGGCACACCCCGAAAGAGCAGGCCACCGTCGGGGCCCTGCGCGCCGCGGCCACCGACGTCGACGTCACCCGGATGTCGAAAACCCAATGGCGCGAACGCAACGAGGCCGCCGGCATCGGTACCTTCTGACCGTACGTTCCGGGAACGACGCGGACCGTCGCCCGTGCAGTGCTCGTCAGCCCGTCGAAAGGACCGCATGTGCCGCGCCCGCTCGCCTCGGAGGAACTGATCCTGCGCGCGACGATCGACATCCTGGCCGAACACGGGGTCGACGGTCTGGCCGTCGACACCGTGGCCGCCGCGGCCGGCGTCAGCAAGGCGACCATCTATCGGCGCTGGGGTTCCAGAGCCCAGCTGGTACACGCCGCGATCACCTCGATCCAGCGGCCGGTGGACGAACCGGACACCGGCTCACTGCGGGAGGACCTGCTGGTGCTGGTGCGGCAGCTGGTCAGCTACGTGTCCAGCCGCGACAGCGGCCGGGTGTTCGCCTCGTTCCTCGACGCGGCCACCCGCGAGCCGGAACTCGACGAGGTGCGCCGGAAATCGGTCGCCGACGCCCGCGGCACCTACGAACGGGTGCTGCGCCGCGGCGTCGACCGTGGTGAGCTGCCACCGGACACCGACGTCGGGCTGTTGATCGATCTGCTGATGGCCCCGGTGATCTACCGCGCCCACTTCGAACGGAAATCGGTGCGCGGCGGCTACTCCGACACCGTCGTCGACATGGTGCTGACCGCCGCGCGGGCCTGCGCGCCCTAGGCGGTCAGCCCCGCGCGACGGTCTCCACGATCGTGCGCGCCGCGGCCCGGCCCTCCGGGACCGGGACCAGCGGATACACGTGGATCGCGCCCTGGCACACGGTCACGGAGACGTTGGCGGCGCGTTGCCGCAGCAGCAGCGCGTCAGGATAGAACAGATCCCGCGTGCCGATGTACACATCGGTGGGCGGCAACGCGGACAGCGGGCCGTTGATCGGGCTCAGGCGCGGGTCGGCGAGGTCGTCGCCCCCGGCCCACGCCGTGCCCGCGGCGAGCAGGCCGGTGCGGCTGAGCCAGGGGTCGCGGATCGAGGCGGCGTCCGGATTGGCGAGGGTCAGATCCAGCCACGGCGCGATCAGGACCAGGCGCGCCGGCGGCGGCAGCTGCAACCGGGGCAGGGTCTGGGTGAAACCGAGCGCGAGCCCGCCACCTGCGGAATCCCCGAGGATCGTCATCGGGATGGCGTCGGGCGCGGTCGCGGAACGGCGGTAGACCGCGGTCAGGAACTCGTAGGCCTCCCGGTAGCCGTGCCGCGGCGCCAGCCCGTAGATCGGCACCTCGACCCGCACACCCGCGTCGGCCAGCTGCGCGATCAGCGCCCAGTGCTGGCGGACGATCTCGGAGATGTAGCCGCCGCCGTGCAGGTACAGGGCGCTGCGTTCGACGCTGCGATTCCGGGGCGTGATCGTGTAGCAGGTGAAGCCGCCCTCCGTCCGCCGTTCCACCCGGTGGCGGCCGCGCAGCCGGGCCGGTGGAAGGGCCGAACCCTTCGGCGCGGCGATGCGCTCCCGGGCGCGCTGCGGGGTGTTCATCCGGCGCTGCGTCGTCATCCGCATGTACACGGCCACTGCGTCCATCTGCACGCTCATCCGAACGGTTTCCTCTCCGGCTCTCGTCGCCGTGATCGACGACCCGGCAGACGCGCGACATGTTCCGGTGACGAATACGGTGGCCCGCGGCGGGCCGGCCCGGCGATGGTCGCAGCATAACGGGTGCGCGGCAGCCCGAGCATGTGAGGTATGCCCTGTTCAGAGGCCCGGATGCGCTCACAGCTCATTCCCAGCGACACCCCAGGCGGGCCGAAGTGACGCCGCCGAGAATCGGCCTCATGACCGAGACTGTCACGCGAGCCGACGTGCCGCCCGACACGGCGCTCCCGGCCCCCGCCTCCCGCCCGCGCTGGGAACTACCCGGCCTGGCCCTGCTGCTGATCGGCACCGCGGTCGCCTACTTCTGGAAGCTGACCGCGGCCGGGTGGGCGAACGAGTTCTACGCGGCGGCCGTGCAATCCGGCGCCCGGTCCTGGAAGGCGTTCTTCTTCGGGTCACTGGACCCCGGCAACATCGTCACCGTCGACAAGACACCACTGTCGTTGTGGCCGATGGAGTTGTCCGCCAGGCTGTTCGGGTTCAGCAGCTTCAGCATGCTGCTGCCCGAGGCGCTGCTCGGCATCGCGTCGGTGGCGCTGCTGTGGGCCACCGTGCGGCGGCCGTTCGGGCCCGGCGCGGGTCTGCTCGCGGGCCTGGTGCTGGCGCTGACTCCGGTGGCGGCGTTGATGTTCCGGTTCAACAATCCCGACGCGATGCTGACCTTCCTGATCGTCGCCGCGGCCTGGGCGATGACCCGGGCGCTGGCCGGCGGACGCTGGCGGTGGCTGGCACTCACCGGCCTGATCGTCGGATTCGGTTTCCTGGCCAAGCAGTTGCAGGTGATGCTGGTGGTTCCCGGTCTGGCGCTGGCGTATCTGGTCGCCGGGCCGCGGCGGTTCGGGGTCCGGATCGGCCAATTGTGCGCCGCCGGTGCGGGTCTGCTGGTCGGCGCCGGTTGGTGGGTGCTGATCGCGCAGCTGTGGCCGGCCGGCTCCCGGCCGTACATCGGTGGCTCGGAGGACAATTCGGTCCTGGATCTGACCCTCGGCTACAACGGCCTGCAACGGCTCAACTCCGAGGACGGTGGACCCCGCTCCGGGACTCCGGGAATCACCCGGCTGTTCCAGCCCGAACTGGCCGGTCAGATCACCTGGCTGATCCCGGCGGCGCTGGTGCTGCTGGTGGCGGGCCTGGTACTGCGCGGTCGCCGCACCTCCGGTCCGGCTGCGGTGCACCGATATTCACGGACCGATGACCAGCGCGCGGCACTGCTGCTGTGGGGCGGCTGGCTGCTGGTGTCCGGCCTGGTCTTCAGCTACATGACCGGAATCTTCCACTCCTACTACACGATGACGCTCGCGCCGGCGGTCGCGGCGCTGATCGGCGGCGGCAGCGCGCTGCTGTGGCGCGAACGCGAAAAGCCTTGGGTGCGAGCGACACTGGCGCTGAGCGTGGCCCTGACCGTGGCGACGGCCTGGTCGATCCTGTCCCGCACGCCGGCCTTCTTCCCGTGGCTGCGCTGGACCGTCCTGGTCGTCGGCGTGGTGGCGACCGCGGCGATGCTCGCGCCGCTGTGCGGCCGGGCCGCCGTGATCGCGGCGCTGGCGGCGATGTTCGTCGGCCTCGCCGGGCAGATCGCCTACACCGCGGACACGGTGGCGGTCGGGCACGGTGGCGGCGGCACCTCGGCCGGACCGCGGGTGCCGGGCCGGGGCGGCTTCGGCGGTCCGCGCGACGGCGGAGCGAATCGCCCCGGTCAGGGCGGGCCGGGGGCACCGAACGGTACGGGCCGCACGGGCGACGCCGACGGAAATGGCAACGGCGCCAACGGATCAGGCGCACCGAATCGTCCCGGTGGCAACGGAGACCAGGTGGCGCCCGGCCCGAACGGTGGCGCCGCGAACCCGGGACCGAGTGGTGCCGCGAACCCGAATGCGAACGGCGGTGGCGCGAATCCCGGTGCGCCGGGCGGAGGTAACGCGGGTCCGCAGGGCCCCGGTGGCGGCTTCGGCGCGCAGCCCAGTGAGCGGGTCGTCGCGATGTTGCAGGAGAACGCCGGTTCCTACACCTGGGCAGGAGCGGCCGTCTCCTCGCACTCGGCCAACTCCTATCAGTTGGACAGCGACGTCCCGGTGATGTCGATCGGCGGATTCAGCGGTGGCGACCCGGCGCCGACCCTGGCGAAGTTCCAGGAGTACGTGGCGCAGGGCCGGATCCACTACTTCCTCGGTGGCAGCCGCGGTTTCGGCAACGACCGCGACACCGAGAGCGCGAAGATCACCGCCTGGGTGCAGCAGCACTACACCGCCACCACCGTGGACGGCGTCGCGGTCTACGACCTGACCGCTCCCGCACACTGAGCGCCGGCGACCCGCTCGGCTCGCCGGTCGAGCGGGTCGCCGCGCGGCACCCTCTCCGGCTGTACGCGCCGGGACATCGTCCGGCCGAACGTCGGAACGGTCAGCCGGACCGCGCTCGCCGGTGCGGCGACGGACCCCGCTCGCCGCCGGTGCGGCCGGCGGAAGTCGTGCCGGTGTCGCCCCACAGTGGTAGACCGATTCCATGACGGAAGCGGTTGCCGTGACGCCCGGGGCGGGTGGGCGGTCGGCGGAGTTCTGGGGATATCTCATGTGGGGCCTGGCCGGGGCGGTGATCCTGGTGCCGGAGTTGATCGCGGTGTTCCGGGTGGCGGACCTGCCGACGATCTCCGCGACCATCGGTCATCTGGAGACGCAGCACTCCTGGGTGCGGCTGGTCGTGGTGTTCGTGATCGTCGTGCTCGCCTATTACGCTGTGCCGCAGCTGATCACGAACCCGGAGCAGTCGGGCGTGGTCGGCGGGCGGCAGGTCACGGCCAACGGGCGGATGACACCGGACCCGGGCGCGGTCCGCTATCGGGGGATGGGCGGCTATCTGGTCGCGGCGATCGCCACGCTGGTGCTGGGGGTGGGGTTCGCCGTCGGCGCCCGGGTGATGTATCCGGGCACCTACGCCGGGGCCTATGTGCTGTACGGGGCGATCGCGGTGATGTGGGTGGTCGTGCCGAGTCTGCTGGCCGCGTTCCGGGCGCGAGAAGTGCCGTTTCCCACGCTGTTTCGCACGGTCGGCTATCTGGAGCGCCGGGCGCATCCGCTGGCCGCGGTACTCTTGGCGCTGCTGGTGATCCTGCTGCTGCACCTGGCGTTCTATCCATGGCCGCGCGTGGTGTCCTGAGCGCCTTCAGGATTCGACCGGCAGGGCGGCCGGTGCCGGGGTGGCGGGCTGGGGCTCCGGTTCGGAATCCTCGAAGCGGCTGCGGACCGGGATGGCGGCGGTGATCGCGCCGGCCAGCAGTGCGACGCCGCAGCCGATCAGCAGTCCGGTGTGGAATCCCGCCGAGGTGGGGATGCTGTGGCCGTGGTAGTTCGTGCTCATCTGGGCCAGCACCGCGCCGATCACCGCCGCCGACACCGAGGTGCCCGCGGCCCGCATGAGTGTGTTGAAACCGTTGGCGGCGGCCGTTTCCGAGTGTGGCACCGCCGCCATGATCAGCGCGGGCATGGCGCCGTAGGAGAAGGCCACGCCGGTGTAGATGATCATGGTGACGATCAGCAGCGTCCAGGTGTGGGCGAGCATCACCGTCGAGGCCGCGTAGCCGGTCGCGATGATCAGGCAGCCGACCAGCAGGGTCGTCTTGGGTCCGCGCGCCGCGGACAGTCGCGCGCTCACCGGCGACATCAGCACCATCATGATGCCGTTGGGCGCCATCCACAGGCCCATCGTCATCATCGACTGTCCCAGACCGTATCCCGTGGCCACGGGCAGTTGCAGCAACTGCGGGATCAGCAGCGCCTGCGCGTACATGCCCATCGCGACCACGAACGAGGCGGCATTGGTCAGCAGCACCTGCGGTCGTCCGGTGGTGCGCAGGTCGACCAGCGGATAGCGGGTGCGCAGTTCCCACCAGGCCCACAGCCCCAGCGAGACGACGCCCACCGCGATCAGGGTCAGGATGGATCGGCTGGTCCAGCCCCACAACGCGCCCTTGGAGACGGCCAGCAGCAGCGTCACCAGACCGGTGCCCAGGCCGAGCGCGCCGAGCGGGTCGAAACGCCCCTCGGGATCGCCGGTGTCGGTGGCCGGGACCATGAGGACGATCAGGACGCCGATCACCGCCGCCAAACCGGCCAGGCCCCAGAACAATACGCGCCAGCTGCTGTTCTCCATCACGGTCGCCGCGAGCGGCAGCCCCAGCGCCGCACCGACGCCGAGCGAGGAGCTGATCAGGGCGATCGCGGAGCCGACCCGTTCGGGCGGCAGCAGATCGCGCAACGCGCTGATGCCGAGCGCGACGATGCCCGACCCCATGCCCTGCAGGCTGCGGCCGATGATCATCGGCACGAGCGAGGTCGCCAGCGCGCAGACCACCGCGCCGGCGATGAGCAGGGCGACGGAGACGAGCAGGATCCGCCGCTTGCCGTACAGATCGCCCAGCCGCCCGGCCACGGGATTGGTGACCGCGCTGACCAGCAGCGTCACCGTGACCACCCAGGTGGCGTTCGACGTACTGGTGTGCAGGATCTGCGGTAGCTGGCCCAGCAGGGGGACCACGAGGGTCTGCGTGAGCGACGCGGTGATTCCCGCGAGCACGAGCACCGTCATGAGGGCGCGAGGACGGGCCGTCGATACGGGCATGGCCATGGCTGGTACTTCCCTCTGCTGAGCAACCCTAACTATATGGCTACTACACACGATGTGCATGATGCAAGACATGCACCCGTGGCAGAGGTTCTTCGGCGGATTTCTCCGGCGACAATGCTGTCACCGGCGGCGCGGTGACAGCTTCGCTCGTCGCGATCGGTCAGTCGTCGTCGGCCTTGGTGTAGCGCTGCAGGTACAGCGGTTCACCCAGCTTCTCGATGAGATCGAGTTCGGTCTCCAGATAGTCGACGTGGCTCTCCTCGTCCGCGAGGATCTCCTCGAAGATGCGGGCGGAGGTGACGTCGCCGCGGGAGCGCATCAGGTCGATGCCGCGCCGCAGCCGTTCCACGGCTTCCATCTCGACCTGCAGATCGGCCTTCAGCTGCTCGGGCACGGTCTGCCCGATGCGCAGCATGTTGAGCTTCTGGTAGTTCGGCAGACCCTCGAGGAAGAGGATGCGGTCGGTCAGCGTCTCCGCATGCTTCATCTCGTCGATGGATTCGTGCCGGGTGTGCTTCGCCAGCCGGGTGAAACCCCAGTTCTCCTGCATCTTGGCGTGCAGGAAGTACTGGTTGATCGCCGTCAGTTCGGCGGTCAGCTGCTCGTTGAGCAGCGTGAGGATTTCCTTGTCGCCTTCCATGACTAGTCATCGTGGCACAAGCCACGATGACTAGCGGTATACGGCTGTGTGTGTCTCGATCAGGCGGCGGTGGTTTCCACCGGGCTGTTGCTCCGAGCGTCGCGCACCATCTGGGCCAAACGGGTCGTGCAACTGCCGCAACCGGGCTTCCACCCGCAGGCCCGCTTGACCTGTCCGGTCGTGCAGGCGCCGGCGGCGACGCAGTCGTGCACGTCCGATTCGGTGACGGCGTTGCAGATACAGACGTACATGGCGGGCCTCGAAGCGCATCAGTGGGCAGCTTGGCGAGGTTAGGCTCGTCTTCACGAGGTAAGCCTCGCCTAAATTTATAACATCCGGACCCGGATGCCCGTCAATAGCGACGAACAAGTTTCTGTCACGATCGCCCCGCGGCCGGCCGATGCGGGCACGTACCGTGGACGTATGGGACAGATCGGTGAGCTCTTTCCGGGGCCGAAGATCCGCAAGGAGAGCCAGGAGGACGCCGGTACCGGCGATCAGCCGTTCGAGATCGAATCGCTGGATCTGGACCGCGGCGTGATCCGGGTCACTCCGCGTCCGGTCCCGCGGGCACCCGAGGGCGGCCCGGAAAGCTGATCACCGGATCCGGTCAGCGCACCCGGCGCCGATAGCGGACCGTGCACGGCTGCTGCAACTGCACCACCATCTTCGAGTGGTCGTTGCGGTAGCTGTCGGATGGCTGGGCCATCTCGAACTCCCAATCGCGCAGCAGGATCGAGAAGATCGCCTTCAACTGCATCTGCGCGAAGGCGGCGCCCACGCAGCGATGCCGGCCCGCCCCGAACGGGATCCAGGTCCAGCGATTGGTGAGGTCCTCCTGCCGCGGATCGAGATAACGCCCCGGATCGAAGTTCTCCGGATCCGGGAAATCCTCCGGCAGGCGATTGGAGATCGCGGGCGTGGCGGCCACGAGATCGCCGGGGGCGATGCGGTTTCCGCACACCTCGAACTCGTCCCGGGCCACCCGCATCAGGATGATCAGCGGCGGGTGCAGCCGCAGGGTCTCCTTGACCACCGCGTCCAGCTGCGGAATCTGGCGCAGCGCATGGAAACTCACGTCCTGCCCGTCCGCGTAGAGCTCGTCGAGCTCCGCGGTCACCTGCGCGAGCACCTCCGGATTGCGCAGCAACTCGATCACCGTCCAGGCGGCGGTACCGGAGGTGGTGTGGTGGCCCGCGAACATCATCGAGATGAAGATCCCGGTCACCTCGCTGGCGGAGAACCGCAGCCCGCCCTCCTCGTCCCGGATCGACACCAGGACGTCGAGCATGTCCCGATCCGCCTTGCCCGCGGGCGGATTCGCGATGCGGTCGTTCATGATGCCCTGCACCAGGTCGACCAGCTGCGCGCGCGCCTCGTCGCGGCGGCGGAAGCTGTCGATGGGGGCGTACGGGTCGACGTAGCACAGCGCGTCGGTGCCCTGTTCGAGCTCGTGGTAGAGGTGCGCGAACCGGCCGTCGAGCTCCTCGCGGAACTTCACGCCGATCAGGCAGGCCGAGGAGGTGTAGATGGTGAGCTCGGCGAAGAACTCGAGCAGGTCGATCTCGCCGGAATCGTCCCAGCCCGCGATCATCCGGTTCACCTCGCGGGCGATGGTCTCCGCGTGCCCGCGCATGAAATCACCGCGCAACGCCTGGTTGTGCAGCATCTCCTTGCGGCGTTCGGGGCTGGCGTCGAACACCACGCCCTCGCCGAAGATCGGCTTCATGAACGGGTAGGCGGCGCTCTGGTCGAGGTCCTCGTCGGTGGAGCGGAAGAAGAACTCGTTGGCCTCGGCGCCCGACAGCAGGATGACGTCCTTGTCCGCCAGCCGGAACGAGCCGACGTCCCCGCACTCCGTCCGCACCCGGTGCATCAGCGCGATCGGATCGGTCCGGAATTCCTCCAGGTGGCCGTGTTCGTGTTCGCCGCCGGAAACCTGTCGCGGCCGGACCAACGTCATCGCTCGAACCCTCCGTACGTGCCTGTCGACACCATGTTGGACACCTGTCTGGACGGTACTACAGGGTCGCGGCCGGGACAAGAGCGGTGCCGCGGGACCCCGGAAGCCGTTGCCATAGCCGCTGTTTCGCGGGTTGTCGATCGTTCCGATCGGGATGGTCGCAATCCGGGGCTCCGGCCCCGGACCGGGCTACCGTGGCGGCCATGGGTATCGGAATTCCGATCGGTGTGGCCCTGTGGCCCGAGCCGGGGGCGGCCAACGACGTCACGGACGTGATCGACCAGGTGACGGCCGCGCGGGCCGCGGGGGTGCGCTCGGTGTGGTTCGGACAGCGGTTCGACCTGGATTCGCTGGTGCTGGCCGGCGTGGTGGCACAGGCGGTGGACGGGATCGGCGTGGGCACCTCGGTGGTGCCGATCAATCCCCGGCATCCGGTCGTGGTCGCCGCGCAGGCGCAGACCGTGCAGGCCGCGTCGCGGGGCCGATTCCGGCTCGGCCTCGGCCTCGGCGCGGCCGCCATCGAGGAGACGGTCTACGGCGTCCGCGAGCCGAAACCGATTCGGCGCCTGCGGGAATACCTCACCGCGCTGCGGCAGCTGATCGAGGAGGGCGGGGCCGACATCGACGGCGAGCGGCTGCGCGCGCGGCCCACCTCGCCGACGACCGTCCATGGCGGACAGCACGTTCCGCTACTGGTGGCGGCGCTGAGCCCGCAGGCGCTGCGGGTCACGGGCGAGCTGGCCGACGGCGTGCTGCCGTTCCTCACCGGCCCGCGCACGCTGGCATCGCATATCGTGCCGAGCCTCGAGCGCGCGCGGCCCGCGCGAGCCCGTCCGCCGCAGGTGGTCGCCGGGGTGGTCGCGCTGGTCACCGACCGCGCCGCCGAACTCCGGGAACAAGCGGTGGCGGCACTCGGCTTCTACGAGGGCATCCCGTCCTACCGCGCCGCACTCGATCGCGAAAATGTCGCTCACGCCGCCGATCTCGCGCTGATCGGTTCCGAGGAACAGGTGGCCGCCGGGTTGCGCGCCTACGCCGAGTCCGGGGCCACCGAACTGTGGATCAGCCGATCCGGGCTCGGCGACGCGGCGGAACGCGATCGGACCGTCGCCCTGCTCGGCGAACTGACGGCCTGAGGCGCCACCGCACGCCGTCGTGGTCGGCAGGTGCCGGCATCCGACGTGAATCCTCCCGCCTGATCACGGCAGGTCCGGGAACTCCGTCACGGGAGTGCGCGCGACGGAGTTCCGGCGCAGCTGAGGGCGTGAAAGTTGTTGGGCGGCCGTGGGTGTGCGCGGATCCGGCCGTGCACAGGGATGCGGCAACGGCCATGATGGCTTGGTGCTGACCATTTTCGACGAGGAGTTCGCGCGCGATCCGTGGCCGGTGCTGGCGCACCTGCGCGAGGACGGCGGCGTGCATCGGGTGGCCACCCCGGACGGGCCGCCGGCGTGGCTGGTGACCCGCTTCGATCAGGTGCGGGCCGGGCTGCTGGACGAGCGGTTGTCGACAAATCTCCGTTTCGCGCAGGGCAACGACTATCGGGGTTTCGCGGTGCCTGCTCCGCTGGACGTGTTCCAGAGCAGCGATGCGGAGGATCTCGCCCGCTTGCGCCGGACCGTCGTGGGAGCGTTGCAGCCGCGGCGGACGGGCGAATGGGCCGAGCCCGCAGGCGATCTGGTGCGCCGGTGTCTGGCGGCGGTGCGGGAGGACGAATTCGATTTCGTGGAGCGGGTGGCCGTGCCGCTGCCGGCGGCGGTGCTCGGCGACCTGCTGGGGTTGGCCGCCGCTGAGCGCGAAGCCCTGCTGAATTGGGCGAATTCGACGCTGCGCCCCGACGGGACGCTGCGCGCCCGCGACACTCTGGCCACGATGGGCCGGATCATCACGGGCACACTGGAACACGCGCGCGCGGCAGGGGACGACACGGTCCTGGGGCGTCTGGTGGGCACCGGGCGGACCGCGGCCGGACTCGATTCCGGGCAGCTCGCGGGCCTGCTGTTCTACCTGCTGTTCGTCTGGTACGAGGTGCTCGCGGATCTGATTTCCGGTGCGGTGCTGACGTTCTCGCAGTGGCCGGCGCTGGTGGGCGCGCTCGGCCCGGACGGCGCGGTGGTCGACGAACTGGTGCGCCATCAGTCGCCGCAGGTGCTGGCGGGGCCGCGGTTCGCGGTCACGGATCTGGACCTCGGTGGCTACCGGGTGCGCGCGGGGGAGACCGTGCTGCTGTGCCTGGCCGCGGCCAACCACGATCCGGACCGTTTCGCGCGCCCGGAGGAGCCGGATCATCGCCGGGGCCCGAACGCGCATCTCGGCTTGGGTCTGGGCGCGCACGCCTGTGTCGGTACGGCATTGGTGCGGACCGTCACCACGGCGGTATTGGAGCAGATCTACGCGCAGTGGCCGGGTCTGCGCGCCACCGCCGACCAGGTGCCGTGGCGGTCCGGATTCCGGCACCGCGGCCCGCTCACGCTGCCGGTGAAGGTCGGCTGAGGCTCGGAGAACACGGAATCCGCTGTGGCGGAGAACTTTCCGGCCGGACGGGAGGGGCGAGCGTCTTCGATCGCCCCACCCCTTGCTCCGCGTACCGTGCGCCGACCTCTCACGGCCGATGCCCTCCCCTTCGGGGGCAACCGCCGTCGACGCGACCTCGCGAAGTCGCCGATGAGTATATGATCTGTGCCACGGAGCCTGTCAACTGCAGGAGACAAGATCGCCGATGATTGCGTCCCACGAGCATCCGTTCACGTATGCGCTGAACACTCTGATCGGCGCGATGCATCCGCCCGCCGAACGCGACGGCCGCACGGTCGAGATCACCCATCGGGCGCTGGCGGAGAACATCCTGCGCGAGACCGGATTCGGGCTGTCGGCCAACTATCTGTGGAAACTGCGGACCGGGCAGGCGGTGAATCCGTCGTTCGAGACGCTGGAGGCGCTGCGCGCCTACTTCGGACTGGACAGTCTCGACCCGCTGACCAATCCGGAACTGGCGGCCGAACGCGGCCGGGAACTGGCATTGATCAACGCGCTCAAGGGAAAAGGCGACGGCGCCGCGCTGGAGCTGGTGCTG
Source organism: Nocardia aurantia (assembly GCF_009604425.1). Lineage (GTDB taxonomy): Bacteria > Actinomycetota > Actinomycetes > Mycobacteriales > Mycobacteriaceae > Nocardia > Nocardia aurantia. The sequence goes on from NZ_WEGI01000011.1 coordinate 46,534, forward strand.
CGGGACGGGCTCGCGCACGGTACGGTGCGGGCCGAAGCCGTCGCGGCGATGTTCGACGTGCTGCGGCGGATCGAGGCCGAGCGCGACGGCGACGGCTGATATGCGGATCGCGGCGTGGCAGAGCCTCGGGGGTGGGAATTCGGTGATGGATCATCGGCGGTTGCGCCGTGAGCTCGGCATACTCGGCCTGCCGCAACGTTTTTCGGTCGGCCGGCTGGCCGAGGCGCTGGCCCGGCGGCGCGGCCGGCCGTTGCGGCTGCGGCCCGAACCGCTGCCGCCGGCCGGACTGTCGGGTGGACTGCTGATCACCGCCGACATCGACTTCATCGCCTACCAGCGCGATACGACGCGGATGCACCAGGATCACATCGTGTGCCACGAATTCGGGCACCTGCTGGCCGGGCATCGCCCGGTCACGGTCACCGGGCCGGCCGCGGCCCGGCTGCTCGCCCCGCACATCGACCCGGCGGTGGTGGAGCGGATGCTGGGCCGGTCCTGCTCGTCCGAGTCGGAGGAGCGGGAGGCCGAGCGCATCGCGGATCTGCTGATGGCCCACCACATCACGGAATGGGCGGCCCGGCCGGAATGGGTGCTGCCGGACACCGCGCCGCCGGAGCTGGGCAGCCTGCTCGATACCCTCGGCCCGGGGCCCGCCTGACGCCATGGGATTCGCGCTCGCCTACGGCGGTATCGGAACGCTGGCCCTGCTCACCTTCGGCTGGCGGCTGCTGCTCGCCGCCCGCGACCCCAGCCCGGCCCGCTGGGCGGTGGCCGTCGCGATCCTGTGCGCGGCAGTGGGTTTCGGGGCCGCGGTGCCGCCGATCTACGATCGGCTCGGCCGGTGGAGCGGCGTCGAGAACCTGGCCACCCCGATCGTGTACGCGGCGATCGCGACGGCGGTGCTGGCCCAGCTGGTATGGGCCGCGTATCTGGTGGCGCCCGAGGATCGTCCGCCGTTGCGCGGCCGGCCGGTGCTGCTGGTGATCGTCGCCGTCGCGGTGACGCTGGCCGTGCTGTTCGCGCTGGCGCCGGTGCACGACCGTTCGCACGCCACCGATTTCGACGACCACTACGGCACGCAGCCGCTGGTGACCGCGTTCCTGACGGTCTATCTGGGCGCCTACAGCGGTGGACTGATCCGCCTGATCCTGTTGTGCCGCACCTGGCTCGGCCAGGTGCGGGAGCAGGTGTGGCTGTGGCGGGGACTGCGGCTGCTGGCCGTGGGCTCGACCGTCGCACTCGGCTACGGCATCGGCAAGGCGGTGGCGCTGGCCGGGGCCTGGGCCGGAGTTCCGCTGCACCGGCTGAGCATTCAGATCGCACCGGCATTCGCCGGGCTCGGCGCGACGATCATGCTGATCGGCTACCTGTGCCCGTCACTGATCCCGCAGGCGATCACCGCCGTGACCCAGGCGCGCGCACTGCCCCGGCTGGAACCGCTGCGGTCGGCGCTGGGCGCGGAACTGCCCGAGACGGGCGGCGGCCCAACGGAGCTCGGCCGGGGCCTGCGGGATGTGCGGTACCGCCGGGTGATCGAGATCCGCGACGCGCTGCTCCGTCTGCAACCGTATCTGGACCCGGCGGACGGCGATCACGCCGAACGGCTGCCGGCCGGTGCGCGGTCGTCCGCGGAGAAGCGTTCGGCGGCAACGGAAGCCGCGCGCATCGCGGCCGCCCTGCGACGGCGCGCGGCGGGTGCGGTGGGCGGCGCCGGCGCCACCTTCCGGGAGCCGCCACGACCCGGTTTCGACGGCGAACTCGCCTGGCTGCTGGCGGTCGCGGCGGCCTTCCGGGAGCTGCCGGAATCGGCGCGGGCGGCGGGTGGTCCGGATCGCCGCACGTCAGGATGAATGTCCGCTACCAGCGCCGATTCGATAACTGTGTCGAAAAGTACTGTGTATCTGTGTTTTTCGATGCATCCCCGGGTATCGGCCCGATGGTGACGTGCGCGCGCCGGGCGGCTATCCTTGCCGGTGCGGCTGTGGTGTTCGGTATCCCCTTCATCGAACACCGCAGCCGTCCAAGCGTTTCGTGTTCAGTGCGCGGCGGCCGCCGGTTTCGGCTGGGGGCGCCCGCTGACGGCGGGTACCGCCACGCCCACCTCGAGGGTGGTCCGATCCTGATAGAAGCCGAGGTGGCCGCGGATCGCCGCCACCTCCGGATACGGGTCGGTGTACTCCCAGGCGATCGGCTCGGTGCTCTCCGGGCGCCGCCAATACTTCGCGTCGCCCTTGAACGGGCAGCGGCTTGTCGTGTCGTCGTCCGGGGTGAGCAGGTCGAACCGCACGTCGTCGGCGGGAATGTAGAACACGATGCCGTGATCCTGTTCGGCCACCAGCAGCGCCCCGGTGGTCTCGGCGACCACCGCTCCCTCGTGGGTCACCCGGATCAGATTGCGCACGCGCCGGACGTCGATGTAGTAGTCCGGCCAGTCGACGAAGCCCGAGGGCCGGTCGTTGGTCATGCTTGCCTCCTGTGGTCAGAGCAGGGTGTCGCCACCGGAGGTGGCGCCGTTGCGTGGCAGCAGGCCCCGAATCATGGCGTGCACGCTGTACGAGGCCACCAGTCGGCCGTCCACGTCGAACACGTGGCCGTCGCTCTGGGCCTGGCCACGGCCGGCATAGGTGGCACGGGTGGCGTACAGCAGCCACGTCGAGACATCCGCCGTATCGTGGAACGTCACGGTGGTCATCGTGATTCCGGTCGAGACGCTCCGATGCGCCATCGACTCGCCGATCCCGCTGTGCGGGCGCATCGCCGCGGCCACGGTCCAGTGCGTGGTGGACTGGGTCAGCAGCGCCTGGTGCAGGTACTCGTGCGCGGGCGCGTCTCGAAACCTGGTCCACACGAACAACTCCGGCGGTCCGATCCGGTCCGGGTCGTGGTCGTAGGCGTCGTCGACGACCCGGATGTCGCGGCCGTCCACCACCGCGCCGGGCACGTCGTGCGAACGCAACCGGTCCGGCGGATCCACCTCCGGCATCGCGATCGACCCGCGGATCAGATCGGCGGCGTCCGCGTCGAGCAGCACCACACCCGAGCAGCGCTGGGTATCCTGTTGCCGCACTTGGACTTCCAGCGTGCTGAAGGTGCGGCCGGTGCGGACCGGGTCCAGGTGCACGGTCAGCGGCCGCGAGTGCGCGGCGGCCCGGGAGAAGATCATGGACGCGGAGACCACGCGCTGGCCCGGGACCTGTTTCGCGGCGGCCACCACGGTCGCGCCGAGCATCTGCCCGGCCTCCACGACGTCGCGCGCGGTGGGGCCGTGGGCCGGGGCGCTGAAGATGCCGTCACCCTGCGGTTGTACGTCCATCAACCGCAGCAGTTCGTCCTGGGTCCAGGGGCGGGTCTGTTCCGCTGTGCCGTCCATCGCGCTGCCCGCTACTCGCCGATGCGGGTGTGGTGGCTGAACTGCGGGATGCCCTCGAACAGGTCGGCCATGCCCGGCACCGCGCCCTCGCCGGCTCGCCACTTCCGGTAGGCCCGGTCGTGCTCCAGGCTGGCCCATTCCTCGATGAGGGTGATCCGGTGCTCGTCGGCGGCGTCGGCCAGCAGCGTGACGTTCAGGCAGCCGGGGAAGGCCCGGGTGTCGGGGATGGACTTCGCGAGCGTGTCCCGGGCGGCGGCGGCCGCACCGGACTTCACGCGCAGGGCGACGATGGCGATGATCGGGCTGTCCGACATGTGAGATCCTTACTCTGTTCCTCGGAGAACAAGATTCTCACAATATGCCGCCATGATCATGCGGTCGGCAACAACGTGCCCGATCCGGGGTCGTACCAGCGGCACGCGTGCGGCGGAACCCGCAGGGTGAGGGTGTCGCCGGGTTCGGCGCGGAAGCCGGCCGCGGTGTGCACCTTCACCACCTGGCCCGCGACCGCGGTGGTCAGCAGCGTCGAGGCCCCCAGCGGCTCGACGACCTGCAGATCGGCGCGCAGCACCGGATCGGAGCCCGCCTCGACCACCTCCAGCGCCTCCGGCCGGATGCCGAGCCGCAACTCGCGGCCGTCGAAGGAGGCCAGCCCCTCGGGCAGCGCCAGCGACTGGCCGCCGAGGTCCAGTCGCGGTCCGTACTCCGCGGGCGCGACCGTGCCGGTCAGGAAGTTCATCGGCGGGCTGCCGAGGAAGCCGCCGACGAATTCGGTCGCCGGATTGTCGTAGACCTCGGCCGGTGCGCCGGTCTGCACGATGTCGCCCTCGCGCATGACGGCGATCCGGTGGCCCAGCGACAGCGCCTCCACCTGGTCGTGGGTGACGTAGACGGTGGTGATGCCGAGTTCGGCCACGAGCTTCTTCAGCTCGGCGCGAAAGGACATGCGCAGCAACGCGTCCAGATTCGACAGCGGCTCGTCCATCAGCAGCAGGTCGGCGTCGGTGACGATGGCGCGCGCCACCGCGACCCGTTGCCGTTGCCCGCCGGACAGTTTCGCCGGATAGCGATCCAGATACGGTGTCAGCTGCAGCAATTCGGCCGCCCACGCCACCTTGCGCCGGATCTCGTCGGCGGGCACGCCGCGCACCCGGAGGCCGAAGCCGATGTTGGCGGCGACCTTCTTGTTCGGGAACACCGCGTACGACTGGAACACCATGGACAGGTTGCGCCGCCGCGGTTCCAGATAGGTGACGTCGCGGCCACCGAGCACGATCTGCCCGGCGTCGGGCACCTCCAGCCCGGCGATCATGCGCAGCAGCGTGGTCTTGCCGCAGCCGGAAGGGCCCAGCAGCACCATGAATTCACCGTCGGCGACCTCCAGCGACACCGTGTCGGTGGCGCGGCCGTTGCCGCCCGGGTAGGTCTTCACCAGGTCGCGCAGGATCAACTCGGCCATCGCACATCCCTCATCGCAGCGTCGTGCCCCACATGTTCAGCAGATAGCGGCGTATCACGAGAATGAACACCAGCGCCGGGACGATCAACGCGAAACCGCCCGCGAACCGATAGGGCGTGGACGCCTCGCCGAGCGCGGTGAGCACCTGGGCCGGCAGTGTGCGGTGGCCGAGGGTCACGACGGTGGCGCCCAGGATCTCGTTCCAGGACAGCACGAAGGTGAAGATCGCCGAGGCGGCCAGGCCCGGCAGCGCGAGCGGCACCACCACCTGCCACGCGGCGCGCCGGCGGCTGCACCCGAACACCTGCGCCGCCTCCTCCAGGTCCGTGGGCACCGCGACGAAGATGCCGGCGGTGATGAGCACGGTGGTCGGCAGCGCCAGCACGGTGTGCACCAGCGTCACGGCCAGCACCGTGTCGTCGAGCCGCAGCCGCAGGAACACGGTGGCCAGCGGCACGGACAGCACCACGATCGGCAGCGCCCGCACCAGCAGCACGAACAGCCGGTAGGCGTCCTTGCCGCGGAAGGCGTAGCGCGCCAGCGCGTATCCGGCGGGCGCGCCGATCACCAGCGACCAGAACACCGTGTACAACCCGGCCAGGATCGAATTGCCCAGGGCCGGAAAGGTTCCGGTGGCGTGGAAGAACGAGGACAGCGTCTCGGTCGAGAACTGCCGGGGGATCAGGGTTTTCGGGTAGGCGTCGATGCTGTCCCGCGAGGAGAAGGCCGCCAGCGCGATCAGCACGATCGGCACCACCATGAACGCCGACACCAGGACGCAGGCGAACTGCACCCCGGCCGCGCGCCACCGGCGGCGGCGCAGCGGGCGGCGGTCGATCGGCGGCAGCGCGGCGGTCATCCGGCCTGCTCCGGTGATCGGACGGTCCGCAGGTACAGCACGGCGGTGATCAGCGAAATCGCCAGTACCACCAGGGATACGGCACTCGCGACGGCCGGATTCTGCAGATTCGAGTACCACTGGTAGGTCTCGCCGACCAGCAGCGGGAAATCACGGCCGGTCAGGGCCTGCGCGACGGCGAAGGCCTGCAGCGCCAGTATCGTTCGCAGGATCAGCGCCACCTGCAGGCTCGGCGCCAGCAGCGGCAGCGTGACGTGCCGCAGCCGCTGCCACAGATTCGCGCCGAAAACCTGTGCGGCCTCGTCGTAGTCGCGCGGGATCAGCTGCACCCCGGCCACCACGATGACGAACACCAGCGAGGTGGCGCGCCAGACCTCGGCGATCACCACGGCCAGCAGCATGGTCCAGGTGTGCTGATACCCCAGCCACTGCACGCCGTCGTGGCTGAGGCCGAGCCGGACCAGCAGCGAGTTCAGATAGCCCCGATTGCCGAAGACGGACAACCACACCAGGCCCGCCGCCAGTTCCGAGATCGCCAGCGGCAGGCACCAGAGATAGAAGTGGCCGGCGAGGAACCGCGGCCGCGCCTGCACGAGCAGCGTCATCGCGACCGCCAGCACCAGCTGGATCGGCACCACGATCACGATCAGCAGCAGCGTATTGCGCAGTGCGGGAAGAAAATACGGGTCGTGGAACAGCCGGGAGAAGTTGCCGGTGGTGACACCGTGATCATCGCGGAACGCCTGCAGCACCGCTTGTACGAGCGGCCAGCCGAACAGGGCCAGCAGCAGCACGATCGAGGGGAGCAGCAGTAGCCACGGGGTCCGGGTGCGCAGGGTCATCGCTCACACCACCCGGCAGCGTGCGGCGGGCGGATCGGGGGCCCAGCACGGCACCTTCAGATCGTCGAGGATGCCCTGGAGGACTTTGGCCTGCTGGTCGAGGGTGTTGCGAATATCGGCCCCGCCCAGCACGATCGCCCGGAAGGTGTCCTGGAAGACCTTGCTCACCTCACCCTCGCGCTGTCCGAGCCCGACCGGTGGCAGCGAGACGATCGTGCCCGGCGCCTGCTGCTGGCGGCGCACCGCGTCCGCCTCGAGCCGCACCGCCGGCGGCAGATCGCCGGGGATCGCGGCGCCGACGGCGGGGAAGAAGCCGTTCGACCGCAACAGCTCGATCTGCGCGGCGGGCTGGCTGAACGCGGAGATGGTGCGTTGCGCCAGTTCGGGTTCCGGCCCGTGCTTCGGAATCCCCAGTCCCAGCAGCACCGCCATGTACCCGAGCCCCTTCGGACCGCGCGGTGCGGGGAACATTCGCCAGTTCTGCGGATCCCGCTGCGGCGCCTGCGCGAGGCGCACCACATGGTCCCATGCCATCCGAACCTCCCCGGACGCCAGCGGTTCCTGCATGAAGTCGTAGGTGGTGCTCGCGGGCGCGCAGTTGGCCCACAGCTCGCGGAAGTACTGCCATGCCGTGACCGCCTCCGCCGACCGGAAGGTGGTGATCTGCCCGGCGGTGAACGAGGGCAGCAGATATCCCTGTGTGAACCTGTGCAGCAACCCTTTCGGTCCCGCGGGCAGCCCGAGCATCGGCCGGTTCCCGTTGGCCCGGCGCGCCGCGACGGCCCAGTCCAGGAGTCGGTCGTAGGTCAGGGCCTCGGGATCGACCCCCGGCGGCAGGTGCGCCAGCGCGTCGGAATGCGCGGCGAGTAGGTAGGTCGCGGTGGCCCAGGGGATGTACCAGGTCCGGTCGGTGCCCGCTCGCGCGAGCCGAAGATGGTCCGGTGACCACCCGCGCGGACCGAGGTCGGCGATCAGGCCGGTGAGATCCTGCAGATAGTCCGGCGCGAGCGGCGCGAGATCACCGTGCAGGCCCCCGACCATCCCGATCCGGTTCGACCCCGCCGACACCTGGGTGCGAATCCGATTCGCGAACGGACTCTCCTCGATGGTCACGTAGGCGACCCCGGGCGCGGTCCGCGCCAGCAGCGCCCGGAAACGCTCGACCTCGTCGGTGGGGCGGAACTGGGTGGAGAGGAAGATCATCGACCCGTTGCCGGTGGTCGAGAAGCCGGTACAAGCGGCCGCGAAGACCGCGGCCCCCAGCCCGGTCGCACGCAACACCGTCCTGCGTGTCGAGCCGGTTGCCGACATTCCCGTTCCCCCGGTGCTGGACCGTTCGTTGATCGAAGCGTCAATCTAGGTGACCTGCACCACATTGTCAACGAGCTCGGACGGTCGGCTCGTTGCCGGACGATGGCTGTTCCGCGCGGGGTTCGCCGACCCCGGGGCCCGCCGGCTATTCGATGAGGGAGGTCCAGATGGTTTCCGGGTCGACGCCGGAGCAGGCGTGGGCGGCCTGGTGGACCAGCAGGCGGCCGGTGGTGATCAGGTGGGTGCGCATGGTCTCGGCGGCGGCTTCGGGGTCGCCGGCCGAGACGGCGGTGACGATCGGGGTGTGCTCGTCGTCGATATCGGTGAGGGTGCGGGTGGTGTCGGCGGTGGAGGCGCCGAGCAGGCGGGTGGTCTCGCGCAGGGCGGCGACGATCGCGCGGGATCGGGCGTTGCCCGCGGCGGCGAGGATGAGGTCGTGGAGGTCGAAATCGGCGCGGGCGAAGGTGGATTCGTCGCCGGCGCGGGCCGCCGAGCGCATCCGCGCCCGGTGGGCCGCGAGGGCGCGCGGCAGGTCCGGGGTGGGCGCGGTGGCGGCCCGGCGGGCGGCCGGGACCTCCAGGGCCAGGCGGACGGCGAAGATCTCGGCGATCTCGTGGGGTTGCGGTAGCAGGATCCGGAAGCCCTGGCGCGCTTCGAATTTGATGACGCCGACCTCCTCCAGGCGGAGCAGCGCCTCGCGGACGGGGGTGCGGGACATGTTCAGGGCGTCGGCCAGTTGATAGACGGAGTACTTGACGCCGGGGCGCATACGGCCGGTGTCGATGGCGGCGCGGACCGCGGTGATCGCCTGCTCCATGCGCCGGCCGGTGGCGGGCGGGAGGGGACCGAGGTCGAGCTCGCCGTCAGCCATGCGGCGATCGTAGCATGCTACGAGGGTGTAGCATGCTACGAATGATCGCTACTGCCTCGCTGGCCGACCGGTTGCGCCGCTCCGGGGCGGGGGAGGTGCTGACCGACGGGACCACGCGGGCCGCCTACTCCTCGGACGCCTCGCTGTATCGGGTGCTGCCGCAGGCCGTCGTGCGGCCGCGGCATGTCCACGAGGTGGCGGCGGTGCTGGCGGTGTGCCGCGCCGAGGGGGTACCGCTGACCTCGCGGGGCGGCGGCACCTCGATCGCGGGTAACGCGGTCGGGGCCGGGGTGGTGGTGGATTTCGGGCGATACCTCAACCGGGTGGTGTCGATCGATGCCGAGGCGCGCACTGCGGTGGTGGAACCCGGTGTGGTGCAGGCGGTTCTGCAACGGGCGGCCGCACCGCACGGACTGCGGTTCGGGCCGGATCCGTCGTCGTACACCCGCTGCACGATCGGCGGGATGATCGGGAACAACGCCTGCGGCAACCGCGCGCTCGGGTACGGGCGCACCTCCGACAACATCGCCGAACTGCACGTGATCGCCGGAACCGGTGTGCCGCTGCGGCTCACCGCCGGGCGCACCGAACCCGGCGCGGGACTGCTCGCGGATCTGCATCGGGTGACCCGGGGCGGACTGGCCACCATACGCACCGAGCTGGGTCGTTTCGGGCGTCAGGTGTCCGGCTATGCGCTGGATAATCTGTTGCCGGAGAAGGGATTCGACGTCGCGCGGATGCTCGTCGGCAGCGAGGGCACGCTGGCGGTGGTGACCGGGGCGACCGTGCGGCTGGTCGGCGATCCCGCGCATCGGGTGCTGGTGGCGCTGGGGTATCCGGATATCGCGACGGCCGGCGACGCCGCGCCCGCGGTGCTGGCGTTCGCGCCGACCGCCTGCGAGGGGATCGACTCCCGCATCGTCGACGTGCTGCGGCAGCGCCGCGGGCCCGGCGCGGTGCCGCCACTGCCGGCCGGGGCGGCCTGGCTGTTCGTCGAGATCGCGGGGGACGATCGGGCCGAGGTGCTCGACCGCGCCGCACGAACGGCCGGATCCGTCGGGGCACTGGACAGCCGGGTGGTCACCGATGCCGCGCAGGCCGCCCGGTTGTGGCGGATCCGGGAGGACGGCGCGGGCCTGTCCGCGCGCAGCCCCGCCGGGTTGCCCGCCCATGCCGGGTGGGAGGACGCGGCGGTGCCGCCACACCGGCTCGGCGCGTACCTGCGCGACTTCGACGCGCTGATGCGCGATTTCGCGGTGACCGGCCTGCCCTACGGGCATTTCGGCGACGGGTGCCTGCACATTCGGCTCGACCTGCCGCTGGATCGGCCCGGCGGTACCGCGGTCTTCCGGGAATTCCTCACCGCCGCGGCCGAACTCGTGGCCGGGTACGGCGGATCGCTGTCCGGGGAGCACGGCGACGGCCGGGCCCGCAGCGCGCTGCTGCCGATGATGTACTCCCCGGACGCGATCCGGCTGTTCGCGGCGGTGAAGCAGGTCTTCGATCCGGGGAACGTGCTCAATCCCGGTGTGCTGGTGGACCCCCGGCCGGTCGACGCCGATCTGCGGGTGCCGGCGGCGCCGTCGGTGCGCCGCGATCTGGCCTTCGCGTATCCCGAGGACGACGGCGATTTCACCCGGGCCGTGCATCGCTGCACCGGCGTCGGCAAGTGCCGCGCCGACAACACCGGCACCAGCGGGGTGATGTGCCCGTCCTACCTGGCCACGGGCGAGGAGAAGGATTCCACCCGCGGCCGCGCCCGCATCCTGCAGGAGATGGTCAACGGCGGCGCCGTGACCGGTGGCTGGCGCGCGGCGGAGGTGCACGAGGCGCTGGATCTGTGCCTGTCCTGCAAGGGATGCCGGTCGGACTGTCCCACCGGGGTCGACATGGCAGCCTACAAGTCCGAGGTGCTGTACCAGACCTATCGCGGCCGGCTCCGGCCCGCCTCGCACTATTCGCTCGGACGGCTGCCGCGCTGGGCCCGGCTCGCTGCCCTCGCACCGCGAACGGTCAACGCGGCCATGCGGATTCCGGGGGTGAGCCGCGCGGTGCTGGCGGCCGCCGGGGTCGACTCCCGCCGAGGCATCCCGCCGTTCGCCCCCCGCACATTCCGGTCCTGGTTCGCGGCCACCGCATCCGAACGTGCGGCGACCGGTGATCCGGTGCTGCTGTTCGTCGATTCGTTCACCGATAATTTCGCCCCCGACGTGGGACGCGCGACAGTCCGGGTGCTGGAGGCGGCGGGCTACCGTCCGCGACTCGGCGCCGCGCGACAGTGCTGCGCGCTCACCTGGATCACCACCGGCCAGCTCACCGCCGCGCGGAAGATTCTCGGCCGGACCATCGAAAGCCTTGCGCGGCAAGCGGATTCCGGCATTCCGATCGTCGGGATGGAGCCGTCCTGCGTAGGGGTGCTGCGGTCGGACGCCGTGGAGCTGCTGGGCGATTCGGCCGCCCCGGTCGCCGCGGCCACCCGCACCCTCGCGGAGTTGCTCACCGAACGCGGCTGGCAGCCGCCATCTTTGACCGGGATGTCGATCGTGGCGCAGCCGCACTGTCATCACCATGCCGTCATGGGCTGGAGCACCGACGAGAATTTCCTGCGCGCCGCCGGGGCCGAGGTGCGGCGCGTCGGTGGATGTTGCGGTCTCGCAGGCAATTTCGGGGTCGAGAAGGGGCACTACGAGGTCTCGGTGGCAGTGGCCGGGAGCCGGCTGCTGCCCGCGGTGGCGGCGGCCGGCCCGGAGGATCCGATCCTGGCGGACGGCTTCTCCTGTCGTACCCAGCTGGCCGATCTCACCGATCGCCGCGGTGTGCATCTGGCCCAGTTGCTGGCGGATCGACTGGCGCCGTAGCGATCTCGCTGTTCACCCTGGGCGTAGTGTCCGATCCGCGCTGTCAGGCTAGCCTGTCGAACATGGGAGACAGCAACAGGTGGAGCGACGGTAACGCGGCGTGGAAGCGGCTCATCGCCCGGCGCACGGGGCCGTCGACCGGGGCGGAGGCACTGGCCGCCCTGGACGAGGTCGTCACGGTGCGCAGGGCATTGGACCAGATGGAACTCCAAGCCGTGCGCGCCGCCCGGGAATACGGCCAGAGCTGGACGGAGGTCGCGACCTATCTCGGTGTGACGCGGCAGTCCGCCTGGGAGCGCTGGCACGATCTGGATCAGACGATCGCGACGGAGCAGGCGGCGCGGGAGGTGGCCGCGGTGCCGCTGAAAGCCGCCCGGGAACGGCGCAGATCGGCGGTCACCGTGCCCAACGTGATCGGCAAGAGCTGGATCGAGGCCTACGCGGCGCTGGACAAGGTCGGCCTCGCCGCGGTGAGCGCCGTACCCGACCTGCCCACACCGGATCGCACCGAGGTCGGCTGGCTCGTGACCGATCAGAGCCCCGAATCCGGCGCCCGGGTGCCGGCCCGGTCCATCGTGCAGGTCTGGCTCACCCGCGACGAGGGCCACGGCGGCGTGCGGGAACCGCGGCGCCCGAAGCCGACCCCGCTGTCCATGCGCGAGGCACTGCCCGAGCCGGCCGAGGAAGCGGTCGGCTGAACGTGGCCCCGCCGGGCGGAATCCCTCGGCTCATTCCCCGTAGCGGTCGAGCAGTTCGCGGAAGTCCTCCGGCAGGTCGAAGGTGATCCGGTCGTCCTCGTGCTGCGTGAGCTGGGTCAGCTCGCCGTGCCGCCACCAATACAGGTGCGGGCTGACCAGGCCCGGAGTGTCGACGTAACCGCGGATGGTGAAGTCGGTCATGTCGTGGACGGCCGTGGCGAAGCGGCTGCCGTCGAGGGGGCGGAACACCAACTGGGTCCGGTTCGGCATCGTCACCAGCACACCGTCGTCGCCGAACGGCACCTCCATGCGGGTGAGCAACTCGTCCAGGATCAGCACCCGGGAGGCGGTGAAGTACGAATCGTCGACCATCGCGTGGAACCAGCCGCCGGACTGCCGCCCGAAGGTGTGATGGGCCGGAATCGGCAGGGCGCGCAGGTTTTCCATGGCGCGCGGCCACAGCCGGTCGAAGCCGCCGAGTTCCGCGATGGCGGTGTCCGGCATGGTGGTGACGGTGTCGGGCCGGTCGATGGCCAGCACCACCCACAGTCCCTCGGCCACCTCGGGCCCGTAGCGGAACTCGTCCCGGTACTGCATCTGGAAGTCCGGGACGACGCGAGGGAACACGGTCGGCAGCAGTTCGTCGTGGGGCAGATCCAGTGGGTCCGAATGGTGTTCGCGCAGCAGCCGATCGAGGTGCTCGCGGATCAGGGCGGGCCAGGATCCCGGATCGCCGCCGTAGCTGTGGCAGTAGGCCGCGATGTTGTAGAAGCCGAGCTGGGCGCCGTCCATGGTGGTCAGATGCGTCTCGGACACCACGCCCTCGATGCCGCGCTCCGCCAGCACTTCCCGCATGGTCGCGCGGAAACGCCTGCCCTCGTCCGCGGAGAGGAACGAGAACGCGGAATCGCGCGGGTCCGTCCCCGGATCGCGCCGCTGCCGTCGGTTGAACCAGCCCACGCCCGCCTCCGATCCGGAAGAACAACCCGGACAGCCTAACTCGCGGGATACTGCCCGAGGAACCCGGGAAACGCCGCGAATCAGTCGCGGCGAGCGGGCAGGCCGAGCGCCTGGGATGCCTCCCGCGCGGCCGCGAGCAGCAGCGGGGCGCAGGTCCGGACCTTGGCGCGATCGAGGTCGAAGGTCAGCGCCGAGACGCTGATACCCCCGATCGGCGCGCCGTGATGGTCCAGCACGGCGGCGCCGAGACAGCGGGTGTGCTCCTCGTTCTCCTCGTCGTCGACCGAATATCCGCGCGCACCCACCTGTTCCAGATGCGCGACCAGCAGATCCGGATCGGTGATGGTCCGCGGCGTCATGGCGGTGAGCGGAAGGCGCGAAAGTCGCGTGCGCAGTTCGGGTTTCGGCAATGCCGCCAGGATGGACTTACCGATCGCGGTGCAGTGCAGGGGGATCGACAGGCCGACCCGGGACCGCATGGCGTAGGCGCGGTCACCCTCGAGCTTGTCGACGTACACCGCCTCGTCGCCGGACAGCAGGGCGAAGTGGATCGTGTGACCGGTCTCGGTGCACAGCCGTTGCAGGACGGGCCGGACGATCTGCGGGATGCTCGCCGATTGCCCGGCCAGCGACAGCAGGCGCACGCCCGGCAGGTAGCGGCGGTCGGCGTCGACGCGGACCCAGCCGAGCCCCACCAGTTCCTGCAGAATGCGGTGCACCGTCGACGTGGGCAGCCCGGTGCCGCGGCTGATCTCGCTGACGCCGTGGACACTCGACAGCGCCTCCAGTACCAGCACCACCTTCGCGACGGCACTGGGGGACGGCGCGGCGACGGAGCTCGCGGGGGAGGTCATCGGGCCGTCCAGCCGCCGTCCACGACCAGTACGTGCCCGTGCACGTAGGCCGCGGCCGGGGAGCAGAGGAACACCACCGCGCCGGCCAGATCGCCGGGCTCGCCCCAGCGGCCGGCCGGAATCCGTTCGGAGATGGCGCGATTGCGCTCGGGGTCGGCCCGCAGCGGCGCCGTGTTGCCGGTCGCGATGTAACCGGGGGCGATCGCGTTCACCCCGACCCCCGCGCCCGCCCACTCGGTGGCCAGCGCCTTGGTGAGGCCCGCGACGCCGTGCTTGCTCGCGGTGTAGGAGGCGACGTTGACGCCGCCCTGGAACGACAGCAGCGAGGCGATGTTCACGATCCGGCCGCTGCCGCGTGCCAGCATCGCGGTGCCGAAACAGCGGGAGAGCAGAAAGGCCGCATCGAGATTCACGCCCAGTACGCGCCGCCACTCGGTCAGCGACACCTCCGCGGCCGGGCCGCGGCTGATGATGCCCGCGTTGTTGACCAGCAGGTCGATGCGGCGGCGGGCGGCCAATTCGGTGGCGACGGATTCGGCCCCGGCCGGATCGGTGAGATCCGCACCGACGGTGTCGCATTCGCGGCCCAGGGCCCGGACCTCCGCGGCGACCTCTGTGAGACCCGCCCGATCCCGGCCCCACAGCACCACATTCGCGCCGGCGCGCGCCAGCGCCAGGGCCGCGGCGCGGCCGATACCGGTGCGCGCGCCGGTGACGACGGCCCACTGCCCGTCGATCCGGAACGGATCGGAGTCCGCTGCCGCCTCCGGCCCCTGACCGCTCACGCTGTGTCCATTGGGCGTGCTCGGGGGGCCTGCGTAGTGACGCTCCGCTGCCGTCTCCGGCCCCTGACCGCTCACGCCAGATCCGCGGTGGCGACGAAATCCATGTCGGTGTAGGCGAGGTTCTCGCCGGCGGTCGACCAGACGAAGCGGTAGGGGGCGGTGCCGGCGCCGGTGTGCACCGACCACGGCGGGCTGATCACCGCCTGCCGGTCGGCGACGATGATGCTGCGGGTGCGGGCGGGCTGCCCGCACAGGTGCACCACGCGCTCCGCCCGATCCAGGTCGAAGTACAGGTAGATCTCGGTGCGCCGATCGTGGGTGTGGCACGGCATGGTGTTCCACACGCTGCCCGGTTCGAGAGTCGTGATGCCCAAGGCCAATTCGCACGACCGCACGCCGTCCTCGTGGACGTATTTGCGGAGGGTGCGCTCGCTGGCCTTGCCCGGATCGCCGATGCGGTGGGTCTCGGCCTCGTCGCGGGTGATCAGGCTGGTCGGAAGCGGCCGGTGGGCGGGGGCGGAGACGATGTAGAAGACCGCGTCGCCGGCGACCGTGACGGATGCCGTGCCCTGGCCGACGTAGACGATGTCCTCGGCCCGGACCGCGAAACGCCGCTCGCCCGCGGTGACGGTTCCGGTGCCGGACAGCGTCACGATGCCCAATTCGCGTCGGTCGCAGAGCCGTTCGGCGCGCAGTTCCGGCGGCGGCGTGAGGGTGAGTTCGCCCCCGGCGGGCACCGCGCCACCGATGAGCAACCGGTCGTGATGCGACAGCGTGAA
Organism: Nocardia aurantia; assembly: GCF_009604425.1. Lineage (GTDB taxonomy): Bacteria > Actinomycetota > Actinomycetes > Mycobacteriales > Mycobacteriaceae > Nocardia > Nocardia aurantia. Next base: position 62,180 of record NZ_WEGI01000011.1, read on the forward strand.
TCGAACCTCGCCCTCGGCGAACAGATCGGTCACCAGGAAGCGCGCGCGCAACTCCTCCGGCGACAGGGTGGCCATTTCGACCGGGCTGGTGGCATAGCGGACGTCGGCCACGTACTGCTCCTTCATCTTTCCCGTCAGGCGGAAAGTGCTTTCCCTCCCAGAGGACGCGGGAGGAGTATGCCGTACCGAGCACGACAGCGGCAAGGCACGAACGCCGCGCAGTGGCGGGCCGCGACCCGCCACCAGGCAAGGAGCGGTACCGATGCGGATCAGGACGATGAGGTTCGGTGTCGGGCCGGCGGGAGTGGTTGCGCCGGAGTCGATCTCGGCCCGCGCGCCCAGCGCCGGCCGCGAGGACCGAACCGGCGCCCGCGGCCGGAACATCTGCGGCCCGGTGAGCGGAGCCGCGAAATGAGCCGCTACCTCCCCGATCTCGCGGCGGGCGAGCGCTCGTCGCACCCGCTCGACGAGCACGGCTTCGTCCGCGACTGGCTGGTCAGCCCGGCGTGGTCGATCCCCTGCGACGACCTCGGCGAGGTGCTGTCGCCGGACGGAAGCCCGTGGGGCGAGGACGGTCGCTGGGTGCTGACCAACGGGCCGGATGTGGCGCCGCTGAAACAGCGCCTCCACCAGCGGCATCCGCTGTATCTGGCCCAGCCGCTGCCGGTCGTGGTGGAGGGCGGTGACATCGCGTGGCAACTGCGCGCGGACGGGGAACTCCGGCGTGCCGCCTGGCGGCGCGCGCACGCCGGGACCGACGGCCTGCTGGACTGGAGCGAGTTCTGTTTCACCCCCGAGTACCGGCAGGCGATCGCGGCGACCGTGCTGGAGGTCGACCAGCCCGAGTACCGGGTGCTGGAGGTCGCCTGCACCGGCCCGATCGCGGTGTTCGTCGACGGCGAATGTATCGGTACCACAACGGATTTCACCTATATGGAGCCGGATACGCTGCGCGTGCGGGTGCGACTGCGTTCCGGGCGGACCGCGGTCCATCTGGTCGCCTGGCAGGTCGCCTTCCGGGAGTGCCGTCACGTGGCGAGCCTGCGGATCGAGGGCCTGCCGGTGCGGGTGCTGATCCCGTCGCCGGGCGCCGACGAGAATCGCTGTGCCGCCGCCGAAACCGTCCTGGACGCGATCGCGGTGACGCCATGGGCCGTCACCGGCGGCACCGTCACGCTGACCGGTCCCGCCGGGGTGCGGCTGGTGGTCGAACTCGACGACCACGCGCGCGAGGTGCGGCTCGACGGCGGCCGCGCGGCGGTGCCGTTGACCGCGCTCACCGCGCGGATCGCTGAAACCGCCGGGGACGTCGAAACCGTCGGGGACGCTGAGACCGTCGAGACTGCCGGGGGTGCTGAGACCGTCGGGGGCGCCGAGTCCGCCGAGATTGCCGAGACCGCCGGGGGTACTGAGACCGTCGGGGACGCCGAGTCCGCCGAGATTGCCGAGACCGCCGGGGGTGCTGAGACCGTCGGGGGCGCTGAGTCCGCCGAGATTGCCGAGACCGCCGGGGGCGCTGAGACCGTCGGGGACGCCGAGTCCGCCGAGACTGCCGAGACCGCCGGGGGCGCTCAGACCGTCGGGGACGCCGAGACTGCCGGGGACGCCGAGACCGCCGCCTCGATGCTTACGACCGGGGAAACGACTCTGACAGTACGTGTTCCGGGTACGCCGGTGTTGCGCCGGCTGCGGGTGGCGCGGGTGCCCGCCGAGTTTCGGCCGGAGCCCGACGGGACGGATGCGGCGTGCCGGCGGCGGGAACTGCTGCGGCACGTCGCATCCGGAGTGCCCGGGGTCGCACGGGCCCTGGCCCGGCACGCGCTGTGTCCCGGAACCGTTCCGGACGAGGCGGATCTGGCCCCGGCGCTGCGGATGATCGAATCCCGCAGCGACTGCGCCGATTTCGAGGCGATCGGACTGGTGCATCTGTGGCATCGGCTAGGCGACACGCGATGGCCCGTGGCGCAACGGGATCGGGTGCGCCGCGCGCTGCTGGGCTTCAAGTACTGGATCGACCAGCCCGGTCTGGACGCCATGTGTTACTTCACCGAGAACCACCAGTTCGTGTGGCACACCGCGGAGACCCTGATCGGTGAGCTGTTCCCGGACGAGAGGTTCGGCAACGCCGGCCGGCCGGGCCGGCGGCACGCCGACCACGGCCGCACACTGGCCGCCGAGTGGCTGCGGCGCAAGCTCACCGGCGGTTTCAGCGAGTTCGACTCCAACGCCTATCTGGCCATCGACTCCCTGGCCCTGGTCTCCTGGATCGAGTTCGCCGCCGACGACGGACTGCGCCGGCAGGCGGAAGCGTTGCTGGACAAGACTTTACTGACGCTGGCCGCGAACTCCTGGCGCGGGGTGCACGGCGCCGCGCACGGCCGCTCCTACGTGCCGACCCTGCGATCGTCGCGATTCGAGGAGACCGCGCCCATCATGTGGACGCTGTGGGGCGCGGGCGCGCTGAACTCGGCCGTGCTCCCGGCGACCGCCCTGGCGACCGCGACCTGTTACCGGATGCCCGAGGTGATCCGCGCGATCGCCACCGAGCCACCGGCGGAATGGGAAGGGCGGCAGGTGTATCGCGGTGACTACCGGTCGCACCACGATCTGCTGGACCGGCCGTACCGCTCGGATCTGCGGGTGTGGCGCACCCGGCGGCCATGCTGTCCAGCGTGCAGGACTACCGCAGTGGCCTGCCCGGTCTGCAGGAGCACATCTGGGGCGCGACCCTCGGGCCGGAGGTCCAGGTGTTCGCCACCCATGCCGCCGCCGACAGCACGTCCTCGTCGGCACGGCCGAATGCCTGGGCCGGGCAGCGTGTCCTGCCCCGCGCGCACCAGCACCGCGACACCGTCCTGGTGCTGCACCGGATTCCGGCGCACGACCGGTTCGGCACCCATCTGTGGTTCCCCACACCGCATCTGGACCGCTGGGTCGCCCGCGGATCGTGGCTGGCCGGTGCGGTCGGCGACGGGTATGTCGCCGTCGCGGCCGCCGGTGGGTTCGAGCCGGTCCGGGCGGGCGACGAGGCCGGCCAGGCGTGGCTGCCCCGCGGCGACGGCCGCGCCTTCGTGGCCACGGTCGGGCAGGCCGCGTCCGACGGATCGTTCGAGGAGTTCGCGGCCGCGCTCGCCGAACCCGGGTTCGGCGCCGGGACGGTCTCGTGGCGGGCGCGCGACGGCCGCGCGCTGGCGCTCTCGTGGCCGGGCGCCTTCACCGTGAACGGTTCGCCCGCACTGGAACTCGTGGACGGTGTGCCGGGCGAGCCGCCGCACCTGGACAATCCGGCGGTGTGCCTGCCGTTCGGCGCGCCGCGGCTGACGGCCGGGTGGGCGGGGCATCGGCTGGTGCTGGATCTCGCCGCCGGGCGTCGCCTCGAACCCGAGAGCGGTGTGCCCGCAATCGAATCCGGGGCGGCAGATGTCCGCCGCTGATCCGTCCTCCGCCCGCCGGGCCGCGCCGCCGCTGCCGCCGTTGCCGGAACTGTCCGCGCCGCGACTGATCCGGATCGGCGAGCGGCTGGTGCGGCGCACCTGGGCGGTGGGACTGCCCGCCTGGTTCTGGGGGGAGGGGGTGTGCCTGCTGGGCATGCTGCGATTCGCGCGGGCCCGTGGCGCGCCGGTACCGCCCGAGGTGGTGGATTGGCTTCGGCGCCAATGGGATACCGGGATCGAGGTGACCCATGTGAACAACCTCGCCCCCGGCGCCGCGGCGGTGCTCGCCGCCGCCGAGTACCCGGATCTCGCCGAATCGGCGGTGGCACTGGGCCGATGGTTCCGGGAGTCGCCCGCCGCGACGCGGGCGCCGAACGGGGCGCTGGAACACTGGCCGGGCGGGGTGTGGGCCGACACCACGTTCATGGCCGGTGTGTTCCTCGGGCACCTGGGCGAGCAACTCGGCGACCCGGAGCCGGTGCGGTGGTTCGGCGAACAACTGCTCGCCCACGCCGAGATCCTGCAGGATCCGGTCACCGGGCTGTTCGCGCACGGATCCCATCGCGGCGAGACGATTCCGTGCTTCTGGGGACGCGGCAACGCCTGGTGCGCCCTCGCGGCGGTCGAATTCCTGGAAGTGGCCGCCCGCGGCCGGGTTCCGGTGGATCGCGCGCAGCGAACGGCGGTCGCCGGGGTGCTCACCCGGCAGTTGCGCGCGCTCGCCGCGCGGCAGCCGGAGCACGGCGTGTGGAGTGTGCTCGTCGACGACCAACCCGAGAACGCCGGAATTCTGGAGACCTCGGCCGCCGCCGGGATCGGCGCCGCGATGTTGCGCGCGGCGGCCGTCCTGCCCGGCTGCCCGGCCGAGATCCGTGCCGCCGGTTGGCGGGCGGTCGCCGGTGCGCTGGCCTACGTCGACGCCGCCGGTACCCTCACCCGGGTCAGCGCCGGTACGGTGCTGCAACTGATCCCGTTCGGCTACAGCGTGATTCGTGACGATGTACAGCAGCCGTGGGGTCAGGGCCTGGCCCTGCACGCGGTGGCGGCGGCCTTGGCGGCGGCGGAATTCCCCGCGGGCGCACCGTGATCACCGCACCGGCGCCGGGCACGGTGCTGTGCGTGGGGGAGCCGCTGATCGCGCTGACCCCGCCCGCCGCGACCGGCCTCCGGGACGCCGAGACGTTGTCGGTGGCCGTCGGCGGTGCGGAGGTCAACGTCGCGGTCGGCCTGGCGCACCTGGGGGTGCCGAGCCGGTTCGCCGGGCGGGTGGGCGACGACCCGTTCGGCCGCCGGGTGTCCGCGGTGCTCACCGCCGCCGGCGTGGACGCCCGATTCCTCGAGGTCGACCCGGATCGCCCGACCGGTCTGTATCTGAAGGATCCGGCCGGGGCGGTGCGTTATTACCGGAAGGATTCGGCCGCCTCGGTTCTCGCGCGACTGCCGGACGCGGCGCGGGACGGGGTCGGGCACATCCACGTCACCGGCATCACGGCGGCGCTGTCGCCGCCGTGCCGGGACCTGGTGACCGAATTGCTGTCCGCACCCGGCGCCACCGCCTCGTTCGATCTGAATTACCGTCCGGCGCTGTGGCATCCGGCCGACGCCGGCCCGATCCTGCTGGCGCTCGCCGAACGGGCCGACATCGTACTGGCGGGTCTCGACGAGGCGGCCCTGCTCTGGGATGTGCACGAGCCCGCGGACATTCGCGCGTTGCTGCCCGGCGTCACCGAATTGATCGTCAAGGACGGGCCGCGCCGCGCCAGCGCCTTCCGCGGCGCCGACCGCGTCGACGTGCCGCCGCTGCCCACCGCGGTCGTCGAGCCGATCGGCGCCGGCGACGCCTTCGCCGCGGGTTACCTGGCGGCCCGGCGCGGCGGGGCGAGCCTGGCCGCGGCGCTGCGCACCGGACATCTGCTGGCCGCCATCGTGATCGGCGGTCACACCGATCACGGTCGCGCGCCGACGGCCCGCGAACTGGACCTGGCCCGCACCGGGGCCGGCTGGCCCGCGGCCCGCTGAACGCGCCGGCGCGGCTCGCCGAATTGCGCGGCACGGCTGGTTGCCGCAGCTGGGAAGCGTTTGCCCGATATTGCTCGGGGGTACTCGACTCTGGCCGACTGGCGCGGGTGTGCCGGACTGGCTATGCTCATCCGCGGCTCGAAACTGCTTGTCGGTCCGCTCGTTTGGGTTACCCCTGAGTTGCGGATAGGTCCGGGGAGGCTGTGCCATTTCCCTTGGCGAGTGTGGAAGTGCGGAAGGTGTCACAGTCATCGAATCCGCCGGAGGATGAACGTCGCAGTGCCGTAGCGCAGCGGCGGAATCCGACCGTTCCGGTAGTACTGGGCGTCACGATCGTGACGGCGAGTATTGCGGTGTGGTCGGTTCTCATCTCCCCGGCAAATCTCCGGATCCCCCTCGGCGTCGGTCTCGGCGCGGCGGCGATCATCATCTCGGTCAGCATCGGTCTGGCCGTACACAATGCTGTCGAGGCCGGGCGCGCCCGCGCCGAGGCCGCCTGGTACCGCGAGGGTATCGACCAGGCGCGGATCGTGGTCGACCAGGCGCGCCGGGACGCCGATCTCGCGCGCGTCGACGCCGAGCGCTACCGGATCGACTCCGAGCGCTCGGCCCAGACCACCGCGATCGATATGGCGACCCGCCTGGCGGCCGCCGACGAGAACGTCGCGCACTACGCCCGCGAGGCGCAGCAGAACGAGAATCGGCGCTCCGCGGCCGTGGCGTCCTTCGCCAGCGCCGCGGGCCGTATGCAGGCGATGATGACCAGCATGCTCGCCGAACTGCGCGAGATGGAGCACCGGCACGGGGATCCCGCGGTGCTCGCCGATCTGCTGGAACTGGACCATCGCACCGCGCAGGCGGGGCGGCTGGCCGACAGTGTGGCCGTCCTCAGCGGCGCCCGGTCCGGTCGGCGCTGGGCGAAACCCATTGCGATGGAATCGATCCTGCGTGGCGCGATGGGCCGGGTCGCGGGCTATCAGCGCGTCCGGTTGCGCGCGGTCGCGGATGTCGCGGTGCTCGGCCACGCCGCCGAGGGCGTGATGCACGCGCTGGCCGAACTGATCGACAACGCCTGCAACTTCTCGCCGCCGACCACCGAGGTGCACGTGTACGCCGCGGAAGTGCCTGCGGGCGTGGTGGTCACGATCGAGGACAGCGGTCTCGTGATGAGCGAGTCCGCGCTGCGCCGCGCCGAGCACGCCGTCTCCGGCGAGACCGTGGGCGGCCGGGACCTCTCCTCGCTGACCGGAACCCGGCTGGGCCTCGCGGTCGTCGGCCACCTGGCGCGCAAACACTCTCTGACCGTGTCCTATCGGCCGTCGGCGATCGGCGGCACCGCCGTGGTCGTCGTGGTGCCGCGTGAGCTGACCGCCCGCCTGGATCGCACCCCCGGCGCGACCACCGTGCTGGCGCTGCCCGCCGCCGGAGTCACGGTCGCGGCCGCTCCGCGCCCGGCCGCGGGAACCGTTGCGGCCGAGCCGATCTCCGCCACCACCACGGCGCAGCTGCCGGTGGCCGAGGACGCCCGGCTGCCGAAGCGGCGCCGCGGCAGCACGCTCGCCGCCGTACATCCGGACGGTCTGTCCGGCCCCGCCGGAACCGAGAACGCGACGCAGACGCCGCCTCCCGCCCGGCCCGATGCGCTCGGAGCATTCCAGCGCGCGGTGACCGGTCGCGACATCGACGCCGCGGCCACCGTATCCCCCTCTGTCGCCGTGGAGAACGATTGATGACGACATCCGCCACCTCTCAGCTCAGCTGGCTGCTCGAGCAGTTGCTGGACCGCACCCCGGAGACGCGGCACGCGCTGCTGTTGTCCAGTGACGGGCTGAAAATCTGTCACACGCCGGAATTGTCGATCGACAAGGCCGATCAGCTGGCGGCCATCTCGGCCGGCATCCAGAGCCTCGCGCACGGCGCCTCCGCCGAATTCGGTAACGGCCGCAGCGGTGTCCGTCAATCGATGACGGAGTTCTACGGCGGCATCCTGTTCATCGTCGAGGCGGGCCAGGGCGCCCACATCGCGGTGGTGGCGGCGGAGGAGGCGGACGCGGGCCTGGTCGGCCACAACATGCGCGAACTGGTCGAGCAACTCAGCGAGCACCTGGCCGCACCGCCCCGGGCCGAGGGCGAGATCGTATCGTGACGAGGCCCGGTCGCGACGACGCTCCGGATCGGCTGTACACGCTGACCGGCGGCCGCAGCCGCCCGGACACCGATGCCTTCGATCTGGTCACGCTCGTGGTGAGCGAATGCGATCCGGTGCCGGGTATGCCGTCCGAACAGGTGAAGATCCTCGGAATGTGCCGCGCCCCCACCGCGGTGGTGGAGATCGCGGCGGAACTGCGGTTGCCGGTCGGCATCACCATGGTCCTGCTCTCCGACCTGTTGCTCGCCGGGAAGATCACCGTGCGACATCCGAAGACCGGCCACACCGGCCCCGGTGCGCAGCAGAATTCGCTGTTCGACACCGCCATGCTCGAGAAGGTGCTCGTTGGACTCCGCAACCTTTGACCCCCGGCCCGCGCGGGCCGAGGCGCCGTTGCTCAGCACGGCCAGCCGGGGCCTGAAGATCGTCGTGATCGGCGGCTTCGGCGTCGGCAAGACCACTCTGGTGCGCGCGGTCAGCGAGATCCGCCCGCTGGACACCGAGGCGACGATGACCAACGTCGGCGTGGGTATCGACGATCTGTCCGCGGTGCCCGGAAAAGCCACCACCACAGTGGCTTTCGACTTCGGCCGGATCACCATCGACGCCGAGCACGTGCTGTACCTGTTCGGAGCGCCGGGGCAGGAACGATTCTGGTTTCTGTGGGACCGGCTGTTCACCGGCGCGCTGGGCGCGATCGTCCTGGTCGACCAGCGGCGCATCGCCGACTCCTGGTACTCCATCGATCGTCTCGAGCACCAGAAGATCCCGTTCGTGGTGGCGCGCAACAACTTCGGTGGCGCGACCCAGACGCTGGCCGACATCCGCGACGCGCTGGACCTGGATCCGCAGGTGCCGCTGATCGATTGCGATGCGCGGTCCCGGGATTCGTGCAAGCAGATCCTGATCGCCTTGGTGGAGCACCTGTTCCGGGGCGCCACGCGGCTGCGGGAACAGACGGCCCAGGCCCTGGGCCCGGCATACCAACTCGGTCCGGAGGTAGTCTCGTGAGCGCACCCGATGCCGCCTCGAATCACGCCGGTGGCTGCCCGGTCGCGTCGCGGCCGCCGGTATCGCTGTCCGGCCCCGTCTTCCACACCGATCCGCACCAGCTGTACGGCCAGATGCGCCGGGAGCACGGACCGGTGGTGTCGGTGGAGCTGCCCGGCGGCATCCCGGCCTGGCTGGTGATCGGCTATCGCGAATTGCACCAGGTGCTCAGCGATCCCGAGCTGTTCCCGCGGAACGTGGCGCTGTGGAACCAGTGGCCCAACATCCCGCCGGACTGGCCGCTGCTGCCGATGGTGGGGCAGCCGATGCCGTCGATCTATTTCAGCGCCGGCGCCGAGCACCGGCGGCACGTGACGATGGTGGAGCCCGCGCTGGAGGCGGTGGATCCGTTCGAATTGCGCCGCATCACCGAGGAATTGGCCGATCGGCTGATCGACCTGTTCTGCGGCCGCGGTGAGGCGGACCTGATCGCGTCCTACGCCGAGCCGCTGCCGGTGTACGCGATCGGCCGGATCGTCGGCGTCGCCGACGAGGACATCCCGGACCTGGCCTGGACGATGAAGACGCTCGCCGACGGCGGCGCGGACGCCATCCTCGCCCATCAGCGGTTCGGCGAGCACACCCAGAAGCTGGTCGCCGCCCGGCGCAACCGGCCGGGCAACGACGTGACGAGCCGGATGATGCAGCATCCGATCCCGTTCACCGACGAGGAGTACGCGCTGGATCTGATGGCGATCCTGGCGGCCGGACATCTGACGACGGCGGACTGGATCGGCAACTCGGTGCGGCTCATGCTGGTCCAGGATCGTTTCGCGGCGGCCTTCGGCGGCGGGCGCAACAGCATCGCGCAGGCGATGAACGAAGTGCTGTGGGACGACGTGCCGTCCCAGATCCTGGCCGGGCGCTGGGCATCCCGCGACACCCGGCTCGCGGAGAAGGTGATCCGGTCCGGCGACATGCTGCTGCTGGGCCTGGCCGGCGCCAACACCGACCCGCACATCCGGCAGAACCTGGACGACCGTCAGCAGGCGGCCTACACGGGCAACAACGCCCACTTCGGTTTCAGCTACGGCGAATACCGGTGCCCCTTCCCCGCGCAGCAGATCGGCGAGATCATCGCGCGGACCGGCATCGAGGTGTTGCTGGACCGGCTGCCCGACATCCAGCTCGGGGTGTCGGAGGCGACGCTGGCGCGGCGGCCCTCGGTATTCCAGGGCGGAATGACCTCACTACCAGTCCGTTTCACCGCAGTCCGTCCGCTCGGAGGTCTATCGTGAGCTCGAAATGCCCGTTCGGCGACACCATCTCGATCGATCCGATGGTCGGGGATCTGCCCGGCGAGACCGCGCGACTGCGGGCCGCCGGCGCGGTGGCCCGGATCGATCTGCTGGGCGCCCCCGCGCTGACCGTCACCGACCACACGCTGGCCCGGCAACTGCTGGTGGACAGCCGCCTGGTGAAGGACATCAACGCCTGGAGCCTGTGGCAGTCGGGCGCGGTCACCTACGAATGGCCGCTGATCGGCATGGTCGACGCCGGCCGTTCGATGTTCACCGTCGACGGGCCCGAGCATCGGCGGCTGCGGATCAAGACCACCCAGGCGCTGTCGCCGCGGCGGCTGGAACTGTTGCGTCCCACCGTGGCCCGGCTCACCGACGAGCTTCTCGACGATCTGGCCGAGGCCGGGCGCGACGGTGCGGTGGTGGATCTGAAGCAGCTGTTCGCCTATCCGCTGCCGATGCGGGTGGTGGGCGAGTTGCTCGGCGTCGACCGCGTCGACCATCCGATGCTGCTGGAGTCCTACAAGAAGTTCTTCTCGGTGCTGACCCCGCAGGACGAACGGCTGCGGATCATCGCCGAACTGGACGACTACTACCTGGATCTGATCCGCAAGCGGACCGCGCAGCCCGGTGACGATCTGCTGTCCGCGCTCATCTTCGCCGACGACGGCGGCGACCGGCTGACCGAGGAGGAGGTCCTCGGCAATCTGAAGGCGCTGGTGGCCGCCGGGCACGAGACGACGGTCAGCCTCATCCTGAATGCGGTGCGCGCCTTGCTGATCCGCCCGGAGCAGCTGGCGCTGCTGCGGGCCGGCGACGCGGACTGGAAGCAGGCCGTGGAGGAGACGCTGCGGTACGAGAGCCCGTCGACGCATCTGCTGATGCGTTTCGCCACCGAGGACATTCCGGTGGGGGACGCGGTGATCGAGAAGGGCGAGGGCGTGGTGATGTCGTATCGCGCGATCGGCCGCGACACCGCCGTGCACGGCGCCGACGCCGACGAATTCGACATCGAGCGTCCGAGTGCCAACCGGCACTTGGCCTTCGGATACGGGCCGCACGTGTGCCCGGGCGCCGGCCTGTCGCGGCTGGAGGGCAATGTGGCCCTGCCGGCGTTGTTCGAGCGTTTCCCGGGGCTGCGACTGGCGGTGCCGGTGGCCGAGATCCGGAATCTGCCGGTGATGACGCAGAACGACATCGTGGCATTTCCGGTGCACTTGAGCTGATTTCGCCGATACGGTGGTCCGGCGTACCGATCGGTGTGCCGGATATCGCCATTGCTCTTACGATTCGGATAGCTTTCGAATAGCGTGTGCGTGTGCTCGAACCCGTAGCGTCGGTCGATTCGGACCCGGCTCCGATTCCGCTGTTCGGCCCGCGCTTCCTGAACGATCCCCGAGGGCTGTATCGCGAGATGCGGCGCGGACACGGTGCGGTGGTGCCGGTGGAGCTGCCCGGCGGCCTGCCCGCCTGGCTGGTCATCGGTTACCGCGAATTGCACCAGGTCACCAGCGATCCCGAACTCTATCCCCGGGACGCGGCGCTGTGGAACCAGTGGCCGAACGTGCCGCCGGACTGGCCGCTGCTGCCCATCCTCCCGATCTCGCCGTCCCCGGCGCTCGCCGACAACACGCACCGCGCGCAGCAGGCCAATCTCGACGCGGCGCTGGAGACCATGGACGCGTTCGCGCTGCGGCGTGACTGTGAGGAACTGTCCGACCGGCTGATCGACAGTTTCTGCGGTCGTGGCACCGCGGATCTGGTCGGCGCGTTCGCCGAACCCCTGCCGGTGCTGGCGCTGGCCCGCCTGATCGGCCTGCCGGACGCCGAGGGCCTGGAACTGCTGCGCTCGATGGAGGTCATCGGCGATGCCGGCGCCGACTCCATGCAGGCGTACGGCCGGCTGGCGGAGAGCATGCGGCAGTTGATCATCCACAAGCGCGACCGGCCGGGCCCGGATCTGGCGACCGCTCTGTTGCAGCAGGGCACCTACACCGAGGAGGCGTGCGGCCTGACGCTGATGTCGGTGCTGTTCGCCGGGCACATCACCACCGCCGACTGGCTGGTGCACTCGATGCGGCTGATGCTCACCGACGACCGGTTCGCCAGCGCCTTCGGCGGCGGCCGGCGCAGTATCGGCCAGGCGATGAACGAGGTGCTGTGGGAGGAGACCCCCACGCAGATCCTCGCGGGTCGCTGGGCGGCGCGCGATACTCGGCTGGGCGACAAGGTGATTCGCGCGGGCGACATGCTGCTGCTCGGCCTGGCCGCCGCCAATTCCGATCCGGAGGTGCGGCAGTACACCGGGGTCGAGCCGTCGAGCATCGGCAACAGCGCGCATTTCGCGTTCGGACACGGCGAATACCGTTGCCCCTACGGCGCACAACAGATGGCCGAGACGATCGCGCGGACCGGTATCGAGGTGCTGCTGGACCGGTTGCCGGACATCGACCTGGCCGTCGAGCCCGAGACCTTGGTGCGCCGGCCGTCACCGTTCCTCAGCGGGATGACCTCGCTGCCGGTGCGATTCACCGCGGTGCGGCCCCTGAGCGGCTGAACCGCCCGCGGTGGCACGGAATCGCGGTGCGCCGAATCCTTGTGGCGAATCCGGTGTCGTCCGATAGTTCCCTGGAGGCGGAACCTGAGGAGGATGCCATGAGCGAGCAGCCGAGGTCGGGAACACAGGCGGTGGATCGGGCGCTCCACGTGCTGAACTGCTTCGCGGGAACGGATCCGGAGCTGTCGGTGAGCGAGCTGGCCCAGCGCGCCCGGCTGCCGGTGAGTACGACGCATCGGCTGGCGCAGGCCCTGGTCCGGGGTGGTCTGCTGGAGCAGGATCTGGGCACGGACCGGTACCGGGTGGGTAGCGGGCTGGCCGATCTGGCCGGACCGGCGCTGGCGCGACTGGGTTTCGACACCGTGGCGCAGGCCGGGATCGAGGCCGTGGCCCCACATGTGTACGCGCTCGCCGCCGGCATCCGGATCACGGTGAACCTCAACGTCGCCGATCGCGCCGAGTCGGTGTCGGTTCTGCAGGCGCGGCCGCCGGTGTGGTTCTGCGCCAATCAGGTTCAGACGGCGCGGCGGCCGCTGTACGCCAGCGCGGCGGGGCGGGCCATGCTGGCGTTCGCCCCGGGCGACCGGATGCCGGCGCCGGTGCGCCAGAGCCTGCACGGCGTGCGCCGGACCGGGTTCGCGGTGGAGGAGATCGACGCGGCCGAGCCGGTGCGGTCGGTGGCCGTGCCCATCCTGAGCGCGGATCGGCAGGTGTGGGGCGCGTTGAGCGTCCAGGCCCGGTCGGTGCGGCTCAACGACGAACTGGTCCGGACGGTGGTGCCGGCCATGCGGCAACTGGCGGGCCGGCTGAGTCCGTATTTTCACGCCGAGGCCGCGGCGCACACTTCCGAGTAATTAAAATCACGCTGATTTCCACAGCGTGAAAAGCGTATTGCCCGGCGGCCGATCCGCCAGCACGATTGATTCAGCGGCGAGTTGTTCGCCGCAGTCGTCCGCATATATCAGGAACAGGCATGCTGGAGAATCCGATAAAATCCACACGTAAAAAGCGGTTGTACCGAACGCTCTACGCACTGTTGACGCTGTGCCTGATCGCCGGGACCGTCGCGGCGTGTGGCAAAGGCGGCTCGGGCGCCACGGCGGACGGCAAGTCGATCCTTCGCTACCAGGGCTCGACCGGTCAGGTCGGCGCCTTCGAATTGGCCGCGGATCTGGGTTACTTCTCGAAGATACAATTGCACTGGGAAGGCGACACCACCAGCGGCCCGGCCAATATCCAGGCCGCCGCCACGAAACAGATCGAATTCGGCAGCGCCTTCAACGGCGCGGTGGTCAAATTGTCCGCCGGCGGTGCGCCGATCACCTCGGTCCTGTCCTCCTACGGCGCGGACCAGGACTCGTTCACCGGATATTTCGTGCGTGACGATTCCGGTATCAAGAGCGCTCGCGACCTCATCGGCAAGAAGGTCGGGGTGAACACCCTCGGCGCCCACCACGAGTTCATCACCCGGGAATGGCTGCATCAGCAGGGGCTCAGCGAGCCGGAGATCAAGCAGGTACAGCTGGTCGTGCTGCCGCCGGTCAGCACCGAGGAGGCCCTGCGCAAGGGACAGATCGACGTCGCCGCGCTGGGCAGCGTCTTCCGGGAGACCGCGGTCGCGCGCGGCGGTATCCATTCGCTGTACACGGACAAGGATCTGTTCGGTCAGTTCGACTACGGCACCTACGTTTTCCGCAAGGATTACATCGCCGCGCACCAGGACGCCGTGCGGGATTTCGTCCAGGGCACCGCCCGCGCGATCCGCTGGGCCCAGGTCACCCCGCGCGACCAGGTGGTCGCCCGCTTCACCGACATCATCAGCAAGCGCGGCCGCAACGAGAATCTCGACCTGCTGAAGTGGTATCGCAGCACCGGTATCCCCGCGCCGGGCGGAGTGATCGCCGACAAGGAGATCCAGATCTGGATCGACTGGCTCGTCCGCAACGGTGAACTGCCGCAAGGCAAATACCGGGCCACCGACCTGTACACCAATCAGTACAACCCCTACGCAAACGGCACCTACAAACCCGACGCCGGTCCGACCGGGGAGGCAGCGAAATGACCACAGCGACAACGCAAGTGAAACTGTCGATCTCCGGGGTCGGTAAGGAATTCGCCGCCCGCGGCCGATCCGGTGGCGCCCTCGCCGCACTGCGGGACGTGACGCTGGAATTGCGTACCGGCGAATTCCTGGTGCTGGTCGGGCCGAGCGGATCCGGGAAGTCGACCCTGCTGGACCTGCTCGGCGGGCTGACGGCGCCGAGCAGCGGGCAGATCCTGCTGGACGGGCGGCCGATCACCGGCCCCGGGCTGGATCGGGGCGTCGTCTTCCAGCAGTACGCGTTGCTGCCGTGGCGCACCGCGCGGGCCAACATCGAATTCGGCTTGGAGGCCAAGGGAATCCGCCGGAAGCAGCGTCGGGCCGTCGCGGACGACTACCTGGAACTGGTGGGGCTCGGCGGTTTCGGTGACCGCTATCCGCACGAGCTGTCCGGCGGGATGAAGCAGCGGGTCGCGATCGCTCGCAGCCTGGCCTTCGATCCCGAGGTCCTGCTGATGGACGAGCCCTTCGCGGCGCTGGACGCGCAGACCCGGGAATCGTTGCAGGACGAGCTTTTGCGGATCTGGCAGACCACGGGCAAGACGATCCTGTTCATCACCCACGGTATCGACGAGGCCGTGTATCTGGGTCAGCGCGTGGCCGTGCTGACCTCGCGGCCGGGCCGGATCAAGGCCGTGGTGGACATCGACATCGACCGGGACGGTGACGATATCCGGTCCAGTGAGCAGTTCCGCCGGCTGCGGCACGAGATCTGGACGCTGCTGCAGAGCGAGGTGACCCGGGCCCAGGGGCTCGAGCGCGTGGCGATATCGGCCCGGACCGGCGCGTCCGGACAGTGACGGAGGAATTCCATGTCCAGTGTTGTTCAGATCATTCCGAGGGCGGCCGAGGCCGACAGGTCGGAGACCGCGAGCTCGGCGACCACGGCCGTCCGGACCGCCGTCGCCGCGCCGGTGACCGCCGCGCGGTCAGGCGCCGCCGCACCGGCCGATACCGTCGCCGCGGCTGACACTGTCGCTGTAGCCGATACCGTTGCTGCGGCCGATACCGTTGCCGCGGCCGGAGGCGCCGTGCCGGTGCCCGATTCCGCGGACCGGGACATCCGGTCGCGGTCGGTCGTCCGCGTCGCCGCCGCCTTCGCAGGCCGGCTGTTGTGGCGAATCGTCAAGCCGCTGATCGTGATCGCGGTGTTCGCCGGCATCTGGGAGGCGTCGCCGCGGCTGGGCCTGGTCGACGAGGTGTTCCTGCCACCGCTGTCGACGGTGCTCGGCGCGTTCGTGGATCTGGTGCGCAGCGGCGAGATGGCCGAGCACGTCGAGGCGAGCCTCGCCCGCTCGGTGGTCGGTTTCGCCCTCGCGGTCGTGGTGGCGGTACCGGTCGGCGTCGCCATCGCCTGGTACAAGCCGATCGCCGAATTCCTCAATCCGCTGCTCGAATTGTTCCGCAACACCGCCGCACTGGCCCTGCTACCGGTGTTCGTGCTGATCCTCGGCATCGGCGAGACCTCGAAGATCGCGCTGGTGGTGTACGCCGCGTTCTTCCCGATCCTGCTGAACACCATCAACGGTGTCCGCACCGTCGATCCGCTGCTGGTGAAATCCGCTGTCTCCCTCGGCTTCTCACCCTTGCGCCTGTTCGCGAAGGTGATCCTGCCGGCCTCGGTGCCATCCATCTTCACCGGTGTGCGGATGGCGGCCGCCGCCTCGATCCTGGTGCTGATCGCGGCCGAGATGGTCGGCGCCCGAGCCGGATTGGGCTACCTCATCACCGCCGCCCAGCAGAACTTCCAGATCCCGCAGATGTACGCCGGCATCCTCGCGATCTCGCTGGTGGGCCTGCTGTTCAACGCCGTACTGGTCGGCATCGAACGCCGCCTGTCCCGCTGGCGCAGCTAGATCCGCGCTCGCCCGGCCTCCGGCAACCACTTCACGAAGGACGTTCGACTCCGATGACACACGACAACAACACCCTGCACATCAACGCCTTTCTGATGGGCGTCGGCCACCACGAGGCCGCCTGGCGGCATCCGCGGACCGAGGCGCACCGGGTGCTCGACGTCGCGCACTACCAGGAGCTCGCCCGGATCGCCGAACGCGGGCGGCTCGACTCCATCTTCTTCGCCGACAACCTCGCCGTGGGCGCGTACGTGAAGCGCAACGTGCACACGGTCTTCGAGCCGATCACCCTGTTGTCGGCGATCGCCCCGGTCACCGAGAAGATCGGCCTGATCGCCACCGCGTCCACCTCCTATCACGAGCCGTACGCGCTGGCCCGGGCTTTCGCCTCGCTGGATCACCTCAGCAACGGGCGGGCCGGCTGGAACATCGTCACCTCGGGCACCGAGGCCGAGGCGTTCAATTTCGGCTACGACGCCATCCCGGAGCACGCGCGCCGGTACGCCCGTGCCGAGGAATTCGTCGATGTCGCCGAACAGCTCTGGGACAGTTGGGAACCCGGCGCCCTGGTGCTGGACGCGGACGAGGGCGTGTTCGCCGATCCCGGCAAGGTGCACGCCGTCGACTACGCCGGCGAGCGGTTCCGGGTGCGGGGGCCGCTGAACTCGCCGCGCAGTCCGCAGGGCCGCCCGCTGCTGGTGCAGGCCGGGTCGTCCGAGGACGGTAAGGAATTCGCCGCGCGGCACGCGGAGGCGGTGTTCACCGCGCAGCAGACCCTCGCCGAGGGGCAGGCGTTCTACCGGGACCTCAAGGACCGGCTCGCGCGCCACGGCCGCGCCGAGGGCGACTTGAAGGTGCTGCCGGGCCTGGTGCCGTTCATCGCCGACACCGAGGCCGAAGCCGTCGCCCTGCAACAAGAATTCACCGGCCTGATCTCCCCGGACTACGCGCTGCGGCAGCTGTCGACCATGCTGGGGCTCGATCTGACCGCCTATCCACTGGATCGGCCGCTGCCGCCGCTGCCGGACGAGAGCGCCGTCGAGGGCCAGAAGAGCCGCTTCACACTGGTGAAGCAGCTGGCCGCAGGTCGGGAGCTCACGGTCCGGCAGCTGATCGGCGAACTCGGCGGCGGCCGCGGACACCGCACGCTCGCCGGCACGCCCGAGCAGATCGCCGACGATCTGGAGACCTGGTTCCGGGGCGGCGCCGCGGACGGTTTCAACATCATGCCGCCGTATCTGCCCGGCGGGCTCACCGACTTCGTCGAGCGCGTGGTGCCGATCCTGCAGCGGCGCGGGCTGTTCCGCACCGAGTACACCGCCACCACGCTGCGCGGGCACTACGGGCTCGCGCCCGTGCCGAACCGTTTCGCCGACGCGGTCCCCGCGACCGCCTGAGCCGTTCCGAAGCAGTCCACCGGAACCCACCGAAGGAGCCACCATGACCGCCGTCAACGAACCACTGACGCGCACAATCGAATTCACGCCGGTCGCCGGTCACACCGGCGCCGACGTCTCCGGCGTGGATCTCGCCGCCGAACTCTCCGAGGCGCAGGTCGCCGAGATCACCGCGGCCCTGCACGAATACAAGGTGCTGTTCTTCCGCGGGCAGCAGCACGTCGGCCACGCCGAACAGGTCGCGTTCGCGCGCCGGTTCGGCAAGGTCACCCCCTCGCATCCGTACGACGACGACGCGCCCACCGAACATCCGGAGATCCTCGCGATCGACAGCCGGATCTACGAGAAGCGTTTCGGCGTCAAGAAGTTCAGCTACACCAACTATTGGCACACCGACATCTCGCCACTGATCAACCCGCCCGCGGCGTCGATCCTGCGGGCGCACGAGGTCCCGGTGCGCGGTGGCGACACCCAGTGGACCAATCTGGCGGCGGTCTACGCGAATCTGCCGCAGTCACTGCGGAACTTCCTCGACGGACTGCGCGCCGAGCACCGCTTCGGCGGTCGCCGGCCGCAGTGGGACACGAACAGCGATTACGCCAGGAAGGTCGCGGCGGCGCCGTTGGCCACCGAACATTCGGTCGTCCGGGTGCATCCGGTGACCGGCGAGCGAATCCTGTTCGTGAATCCGGGTTTCACCACTCGCATCCTCGGGTTGTCGGCGCGGCAGAGCGACGCCCTGCTGGAACTGTTGTTCGCCGAACTGGCCGATCCGGTCTACACCGTCCGATTCCGGTGGGAGCCGGGTCATGTGGCGTTCTGGGACAACCGCGCCACCGCGCACCTGGCCCCGGGCGATCTGGGACACCTCGGCGACGGCGTGAACCGGGTGCTGTACCGGACCACGCTCGAGGGTGACGTACCGGTCGGCGTGGACGGCCGGGTGTCGGAGCCGATCGTCGGCGAGCGGTTCGCGGGGAACTGACCTTCCGGCGCGCCCGTCCACCCGTGCGGCGGGTGGGCGGGCCCGCCGCGAGTACTCCGGTTCCGGGCGCGCACCGGGACCGGGTTCGGACCATCGACAGGAGCGACACCGATGAGCGAATACCTGCACGCCAGTACCGACGTCCTGGTGATCGGCGGCGGACCCGCGGCCTGCTGGGCCGCGATCCATGCCCGCGAGGCCGGGGCCGAGGTGATCCTCGTCGACAAGGGTTACTGCG
Organism: Nocardia aurantia; assembly: GCF_009604425.1. Taxonomy (GTDB): domain Bacteria; phylum Actinomycetota; class Actinomycetes; order Mycobacteriales; family Mycobacteriaceae; genus Nocardia; species Nocardia aurantia. The sequence continues at coordinate 81,207 of NZ_WEGI01000011.1, forward strand.
GCGCCAGCGGCACGACCGCCCCGGCGGGCACCGGCGTCTGGTACGTGGCGCCGGAGCCGTCGGCGCGCGCCGCCGCCAAGGCGAGCCGCGAGGCGCTGGGCGGCTTTCTGGCCGAGCATCATTGGATGGATCGGGTCCTGGATCAGACCTACGCCAACATGAATCGGCTCGCGACCGAGGGCCGCTACCCGTTCCCGGTGGATCCGGAGACCGGCGCGCAGATCCGCACCGGCGTGCAGGGCCCGGAGTACATGCGCCGGATGCGGGCGTGGGTGCGCCGGCTCGGCGTGGAGATCCGCGATCACGCACCGGCGCTGGAACTTCTGGTCGACGCCGACGGTGTGGTCCGCGGCGCCGCCGGATGGCAGCGTGCGGCGGATCGCGACTACCGGATCACCGCGGGCGCGGTGGTGCTGGCCAGCGGCGGCTGCGCCTTCCTGTCCCACGCGCTGGGCACCGACGTCGACACGGGGGACGGCGCGCTGATGGCCGCCGAAGTGGGAGCGCGCTTCTCGGGCATGGAGTTCTCCAACGCCTACGGCATCGCGCCGAAGGGCTCGACCGTCACCAAGACCGCGTACTACGGCTACGCCACCTTCTTCCACGCCGACGGCCGGGTGCTCGAGGGCGCGGGCTCACAGCGGGGCCGGTCGGTCATCGCGCGAACTCTGTTGACGGAACCGGTTTTCGCGCAACTCGACCGCGCCGACGAGACCGTGCGACGGCAGATGCGTCTCGGCCAGCCGAACTTCTTCCTGCAGTTCGATCGCCGGGGCATCGACCCGTTCACCGATCGCTTCGAGGTGGACCTGCTGGCGGAGGGCACCGTACGCGGCACGGGTGGCCTCGATGTCGTCGGCGACGACTGCGCGACCACCGTCCCCGGCCTGTACGCCGCGGGCGACGTCGCGACCCGGGAACGCATCTGCGGCGGGTTCACCGGTGGCGGCAGCCACAATTCGGCCTGGGCGATGTCGTCGGGCAGCTGGGCCGGCCGGGGCGCCGCCGCCTTCGCCCGCCGCGGCGGCCGTCCGGATCCGGCCGCGGTGCGCGGCGCCGGGCGGGCCGGGCTGCGCCCGGAGGGCACCGGCACCCTGCGCTCCGCCGACGTGCTGGCCGGGGCTCAGGCGGAACTGCTGCCGCTGGAGAAGAACTACCTCCGCCACGGCGACCGCCTGCTGCTGTCCCGGGACCGGCTCGACCTGCTGTGGGATCTGGTGGTACGCAACCTGTCCGGAGCCTCCGGCGCCGATCGGGTGCGCGCCCGCTCGGCCGCCGCGGTCACCGCGGTCGGCCGGCTGATGTACGAATCCGCGCTGTACCGCACCGAATCCCGCGGCATGAGCAAGCGCGAGGATCACCCCGATCAGGACCCGGCGCAGTGCCACCACATCCTGTCCGGTGGCACCGATCGGGTCTGGGCGGCCGCGGACGCCCTCGCGGCGGTGGCGTGATGATCGAACTGGTTCGCGCGGCCGACTGCATCGCCTGCGACAAGTGCGTGGACGTCTGCCCCACCTCGGTGTTCGACCGCACCGACAGCGGGATCCCGGTCATCGCAAGGCAATCCGACTGCCAGACCTGCTTCATGTGCGAGGCGTACTGCCCCGCCGACGCCCTCTACGTGGCGCCCCGGGTGACGCCCCTGGCGCCGGACGAGGAGATCCCGGAGGACCAGGTCGGCCGCTACCGCCGCGAGATCGGCTGGGGCCGCGGCCGCCGGCCCGGCAGCCTGGTGGCGATCGGGCCGGAACTGCCGCGCGCGCAGCCGCCGCGGCGGGGGTGAGAGCACGGAAGTCCTGCTGCCGGTCGTGGGTTCGTCACCCCATCGGCAGCAGATGCCGGGTGATCAGCCGCACGGCCGCATCCACCGCGGTCTGCGGGTCCGGGTCGCCGAGCTCCTGATAACTGTCCGGATCGACCGGGTCGTGGTGTGACCGCCAGTACTCGCCGGCGGTGCCGCGGGTGAATCCCAGTGGCACCACCGGTTTCCCGGCCTGCTCGGCGAGGCGCGCCTCCGCCTCGGTACCCGGACCACCCCCGAACAGCAGGACCAGATCCGACCCGGCCATCAGGTGGGTGCGGACGGACTCCCTGGTGCCGGTGAGATATTCGCGCGCGCCGTAGGGTTGCTCGGCACGACGGGCCGAATCGGGCCGTCCGAACAGCTTCGTTCGGGGCAGCACGTACGAATTCCCGGCGATGCGGGCCTTCTCGAGGCCGTAACAGACGCGGATACCCGGGTCGCAGAGCGCCGCGACCAGCCGGACGGGCTTCCCGGCCAGCGCGCGTCCCACGCCTTCCGCGATCGCGTGCCAGCCCGGGTCGGTGTAGCTGCCCCCGACGAAGACCGTGGGTGCGCTGATCGCGAGATATGCGAGCTCCAACCCGGCCGCGAGTTCGGCCAGCACCCCGATCCGGTGCTTCTTGTACAGCTCGCGGCTGAGTTCCGCACGCCGGTCGCAGACGTACTGTTTGCGCTGTTCGACGTTCAGGTCCTCGAATTCCCGGGTCGCCGCCAAGACCATCTGCGCGATCCGGCGATCCGCCGGATCCGCGATCTGGGCGATCTGCCGCTGTAACTGCTGCACCACCCACGGCGCCAGCCGCAATCGCTCGTCGTGCGTGACCGGTCTGCCGGTGAGGGCGCTCAGGACGTCACTACCGTCACCGATCATGCTGGCCGCGGTCAGTTTTCGCTGGGTTCGGGCGTGATTCTCCAGGGCCTTGTGCAGTGCTGTCGCGGCACGGGAAGTGGACATGGGTAGATCATGGCCCGGACGCGCCCGGATCGGCTACGGGGAATCGGCTGTCGTCCCGTGCGCGCCAACTTCGGCCCCTGTTTTCCGATTCGCTCGGCGTAGCGTCGTTCATATCCGGCACCGGGTTGTTCGAGCGAGCCCGCGGGCGGCATTCGTTCACACGAAAGGCACGGGGGAGACAGCGATGGGACGACACCGTAGGCAGGGTTCGGCCTGGTGGCGCAGCGTCGGCACCGCGACGGTGATCGTTGCCGTCGTGGTGAATTCGCTGGTGATCGGATGGGTCGTGTGGCGTCGGCCGAGGTCGAGGTGACCGGCGGCCGGTCAGTAATCGAGTTGTGCGGCGAGCCACGCGCGGAAGGCCGCGTAGTCGGCGCGTGCCGAGGTCCGGACCGTTCGACCGCCGGGGTCCGATGTCATGCGCGCGTCGTCGTCGAGCAGCACCGCGCGCCGCGCGAAATCCACGAACGGCAGTTGCAGGGCGGCGGTCAGGGTGAGTGGATCATGTTGTCTGGTACCGGGATAGAACCGGTCGAACCAGTTGTCGAGATGCGCGGTGAGCAGGCGGGCCCATGGCGGGGCGTCACCGGTGGCGAGCCGTTTGTACAGCTCACTGTCCCGGGCGATTTCGATCTCCGGTGTGAACGTCGTGTCGGAGAGCAGCAGGAAGAGGTGGACGGCACGGCCGACCACGAAGCGTGCCGCGGCGGGATCGAGCCGGAAGTTGTGCTCCGCCTTGGTCGGATCGCGATAGGCGATGGCCCCGCCCATTTGGGTGACCACCAGGCGTGGCGCCAATTCCGGTGCGGTGTCGAGGATTCGGGCGAGATTGCTCAGCGGCCCCATACCGACCCAGCGCACCGGGCCGTCGGTCGTGGCGCAGACCGCGTGCACGGCGGCCACCGGATCGTGCGGCTGGGCGGGTACTTCCGCCGGGATCAGGTCCTCGACGCAGTAGTACCGGGTGTTGCCGAGGTCGGCCCCGGCGACCACCGGCACCTCGGTCCGGTCGAGGAGATCGAGCAGGTGGCGCGCGAAACGTGCCCGCCGGCCGCCGTTCTCGTCCGCGGTGAGGACCAGGGCCAGCTCCGGCACGGCGCGGGCCGCGCAGGTCACCGCGATCGCGTCGTCGGGGTCGCCGCCGATGTCGGTGTCGATGATGACCGGGGTACCGCGCAGGGGTGGTAGCGGCGGACCCTCGCCGCGCAGTTGGTCGGCGAGCGGGCCGAAGCCGAGCGCGCGGTAGCGGTCGGCGAAGCCCAGCAGCGACGACCAGGCGGACCCGATCGGCTCGCGGGGCTCGTTCGCCTCGTCCTCGATATCACCCATGGTGGATTCCTTCCGACAGGTCGGTTCGGCTCTGCAACTCTCTGACGTCCGCTCACTCCCCGGCCGGAGGCCGGGCGGAGCGTCGGACGAACGAATCCAGCACAGTGCGGAGCGCGGGATCGACAGTGTCGTGGCCCTCGCTCCATGATCGCACCTGGCCGGCTGCGCGAGCGGCGGCGGCGGACAGGTCCGGACGCCACGGGAGCCCGGCGGCCCGGCTGTCGGCGACCTGCCGGGAGTGCTGGGCGACCGCGATCTGCGCGATGTCGAGTGCGGCCAGCCGCACCGCCTCGCTCCGGTAGATCGGGGCCGTAGCCGCGGGATCCAGCCCCGCGACGGGTGCTTCCAGGCGCTGTTCCGGCCGTCCCAGGTCGTCGAATCGAACCGCTTTGGACAGCGGGCCGCGCAGCATGTGCTCGATGGTGAGAACCTCGTCCTTCCGGGAGAAGACCGTCGCGAACTCGTCGGTCGTCCTCGTCCCGTCCGCCGAGATGTGCAGCAGGTGGCCGGTTTTGCTGCCCGGATGCGGATCGTCCGGCGATTCGGCGTGGAACAGGTAGTGCCCCTCGAAGTGCACATCGGGGTACTGGGCGGAGAGCAGCTCCTGAACGGTGCCGCGATAACTGGTGTCGATCAACAGGATTCGGCTGCCGGGGGTGGCCACGGGTACGCCGCGGTCTTCCAGGTAGTTCGTCAGCTGTGCTCGGGTGCCCGGGATGTCGCCCGGATCCACCTGATCGCGTGCGCCCCGGAACACCTCCACCTCGGGAAAGGTCCGGCCGGAATGCCGTTCGAGGTCTTGCAGCGAGGCGTCGGCCAGGCGCCGGGAGACGGTGACCTCCGTGCAGTGCCGGCGAAAGAATTCGGGGTCGAGTTGCTGGGCCGCCAATGCCGGTGAATGTCCGTCCCGGCCGACGAAAACCACGCGGGTGTCGGGATGTTCGGCCACCGCCGCGCGTGCCGCCTCCAGAATCTTCACCGTGCCGTACGTGACCAGTGGCGCAAGGTGTTCCGTGATCACGTTGTGGACCTGTTCCACCGCGGCGCGCTCCTCCGGCGTGCGGATGCCGTAACGGTCGAGCACGGTCGTCACCGCGCGTTCCCGTAGGTCCGGCGGCGCGTCGACCGATCCGCGGAGGCGGTCCGCGAACGCGCCGGCTCGCTCCACGGCGGCGGCGAATTCGGTCACGGCATCGGGCCGGGCATCGGTACCGCCGGTGATGCGGTCGGGTCCACCGCTGTCGCCGAACGGATTTCGCGTGCCGGCCTCGGCCGGGATCGGATCGTCGGTCGTGGGCCGGACGGCGCTGTCGGCCGGTCGCGGTGGATCGGCAGCTGCGCGACCGTCGGCCGCGGAGGGGGCCGGATCGTCGATCTCGGGGCGGGTCGGGTCACCGGGGCCGGGCACACGGGAACTGCCGGCGTCCGGGCCGCGGGGCTCGGGCGAGGGAGGTGCGTCGGCGTCCGGTGTGCCGGTGTCGCCGGTGCTCTGTGCGGCCGGGCGGTCGATTTCGGCGCGGCCCTGGTTACCGGTTTCGGCCGGTGTCGGGCCGTGGGCACGGGGCGATGGCGAAGCGGCGGCGCCCGGCGTGGTGGTCTCGGGCATCGCGGAATCGCCGGTCCCGGGTGCGACGGAATCATCGACGTCGGGTGCGGCCGGCCGATCGATGTCGGGCGGGACCCAAGGGTAGGCGGGATGATCGGCGTCGAGTGAGCCGGGCAGACCGGCTGCCGGGCGGTCGGGGTCGTCGGTCCCCGCCCGGCTCGGTCGATCGGTCCCGGGTGAGTCCGGGCCGTCGAATGATGCTGGGTGGCCGCGGTTCTCGGGCGGAGTGGGATGGCCGGAGAGGGGTGCGGCCGGGTCGAGCAGGTTCGCGGCATCGACCCTCGGCGCCGGCGCGTCCGGTTTCGACTGCGACGGTGAGTTTTCCGGCCGGTCGCGGGGTTCGATGCTCATGCCGGGCTCCGGCCGGGTTCGGCCAGCAGGGCCAGCGGCCAGCGGTGGCCGGGAGACAGATGGGTGGTGGCGTCGCGCAGCCGTTGCTCGGTGTCGGGGGCGAGGCTCAGCCGGGTCAGGGCGAGTGCGAGCGTGGTCGGGCGGGGCCCGGTGACGATGGCCGGGTCGACCCAGTTGTCCGGATGGGCGTACAGGGCGGCCGATTGCTCTCCCACGGTCGCGCCCGGCAGGTCCAGGCCGCGCTGTCGCCAGGAATCTGTGTTCGGATGCGGGCCTTGGTAGTTCGAATCGGCCTGGTGCAGGTCGCTCACCACATCGGCCCAGCGGAAACGGCCGGCCTGCCACTGTGTTTCGTCGTCGGGGCAGAGGTCGGTGGCGCCGGCGAGCGCGGCGGTGGCGGCGTGCCGGAGATGTTCGACGAGATGTTCGGGCTGGTAGTACGCGCACAGTCCGGCGTAACGGCGTTCGACGGCGGCGTGGAATCCGTGCTGGATCGCGGCCGCGAGCAGTCGCGGCGGGTAGCGATTGGTCACGGCCGTTCGCCAGCGCTCGGTCGGCCGGGGCCAGGGCCGGCCCACCAGATGGGCCAGCAGGACGAGTTCGAGCCAGAGATTCAGCCGCGCGTCGTCGGCGATCCGGCGGGCGCGGTGCAGATCTCGCAGCAGCAGTGGTGCGGCGGGGGAGGTTCCGGTGACGGCGACCGTGCGGACCGCGCGTGCCGGATCCTCGCGGTGCTGTCCCAGCGGCACCGCGACCCGCACCGGCCGGTCCATACCGTCGGTGAACACGACGGCGTGGCCCGGTATCAGCGAAACCACATGGCGCGCTTGATCCTCGGCCAGATTCATGGTGGCGCCGACGACGGCGCGGTCGTCGGCGGCCGGGAGCCGATGCATGATCTTGTACGCGGTGTTCTTGACGACGTCGACCGCGATCTTCGCCGGAATCTGCTCGACGACCACGATGCCCTCGCCGTAGGCGCGGATCTCGGCCAGCAGCGCGGTGAACAGTTCGACGGCGTGCGCGGTCATCGAGCCGGGCTCGGCCCGGCGCAGCAGCCGATGCGCCTCCTCGATCACCAGGACATGGCGTAATCCGTTGCCGCTGTGCCGATGTACCCGTAGGTGCTCCGCCAGGCGGATGAGGACGACACCGATGAAGAATGCCTTGTCGGCGTCGTTGCCGATGTCCTCGAGCTCGAAAACCGTGTTGCGCCGCAGCAGTTCACCGATGTCGAGCGGGTACGTGGCCTCGAAGAAACGGCCGGGGGTGCCGAGGCGCAGGGCGCCGATCCGGACGGTGATGAATCCCCGGACGTTGTCGGCCACCTCACGGCCGTATCCGATGCCCTCGACCACCGCCAGCGCGGTCGCCTGGAGGTCGGCGAGGGTGGGATAGCGCGGCCGGACGTCGTCGCGTACGGGCTCGCCGAGGACGGTGTCCCAGCCGAGATCGGTGTAGCAGCGGGTCAGCGCGTGCGCGAGCACCTGCGGGAACGGGTCGACCGCGTCGAAGGCCGCCAGGAACAGCGCGCGGATCAGGTCGATGTGGGTCTGCAACGGGAAGCCGGGTTCCGGTTCCAGCGGTCCGAGTCCGACCGGGACCTCGTCGCCGGCGCCGGGCCGGATCGCCGCTGTCGGTACGCCGGTGAGCCGGCCGGCCATACCCGCGTACTCGGCCTTGGCCGGTTCGATCACCAGCCACGGAACCTGTTCGGCGGCGAGACCTTCCAGCAGATGCCGCACGGTCTGCGATTTGCCCGATCCGGTCGCGCCCGCGACGAAGCCGTGGCGGTTGATCGTGTCGAGGCCGATGCGGAAGGGGCCCACCCGGCGATCGGCCTCGTCGAGTACCTCGCCCAGCGGGATGCCGTCGTCGCGTTCCGGGGTGACGTCGAAGCGGACCGGATCCACGGCCCGGATTCCGGGCAGTTCACGATGGGGCGGCCGGGCCAGGGCCGCGACCACCTCGGTGCCGGCCAGGAACGGACTGCGGAATTCCGCGGTGGAATCCGTTGCGCTGTCGTGGATCTCGGCGAGCGTGCCGGTGGCTCCGGTCGGGCGCAGCACATAGGGCAGCCGGTCGAGATCCGCGGCGCCGCAGAGCAACGCGGCGGCCGAGCGGGTGCGGTCCGGCTCGCGCCCGCCGACGAGCACGTGGACCGACCACAGACCGGCCGACTGTGCGCGGACCAGTTCCCGGTAGCGGAACTCGTCGCGGTGCAGCGCAATCCGGTCGATCTCGGTGTGTTCGCGGGCTCGCAGCCGGGGGAGCCGGGCGGCCAGATCCGCCAACTCGCCGTCGACCTCGGCTGCGGCTGCCGGTTCGGCGATCACCAGCCAGACGAATTCGCCGGGCACGTGGGCGATGTGGTCCTCGAAGCACCCTCGCGCGGGCGGAGTGGCCTCGTGCGGTGACCACAGCGCGTCGATCCGGGCCGGGCAGCGCAACCAGTTCGGCAGTGCGGCCCAGTTCGCCACCACCGCCGCGGAATCCACGGCGATCGCCGTGCTGCCGGGTGGATAGCGGATCGGTACCGGTTCGGTGGATTCGCTTTCGGCCCAGGGGAATCGGGGAGCGCCGCCGAGGAGCACCCGGAGCCGATGTTCCGGGCCGGGACGCTCCCAGGCCACCGCGATGCCGGCGCCGGGTGTGAGCCGGTCGTGTGCCGCGACCAACGCGGCGAACAGGTGACCGGATCGTGCGGCGGGATGCTCGCCGGGTGCGGTGGGGATGGTCAGTACCTGGTGGAAGCGGTAGTGCCGCAACGGAATCATGCGCTGTCCTCAGGCCGCTCGCGGGCGGGGCGAGACCCGTTCCAGCAGGGTGATACCGGGATTGCAGTCACCGGCGACCACCCGCCGGCCGGTACGGCCGGTCTCGACCAGCACGAGCGCGGTGGGCGGCAGCGATTGGAAGGTGACCGGTTCGATGACGTACTCGTACGCGCGCGCGACGGTGCGGCCGGTGGACAGCGAGGTGGACTCCGACCAGTTCACGGTCGACGACCAGTTGTGCGACCACGAGTCGGACACGCTCGCCGCGCCGGCGGAGTAGCCGCCGGTGTGTGAGGTGGTGGTCGAATCCCCGGTGGTGTCGGAATATCCGTCGGTCACACCGCGGCCGTACTGATCGGTCAACTGGGACAGGACGAATCGGTGACCGCGGCCGACGAATTCCGCCGCGGCCGCCGCCTCCGCGGCGTTGCCGAGCCGCATGAGGATCGAGGCGCCGTCGGCGGCGCCGAGCAGTTGGATCAGATCGCCGCGCAGGTGCTCGATCATCGTGACCAGCCGGATGCCGATCCGCCGGGCCTGCCGTGCGAGCCGTTCCAACTCGGCGACGCCGAATCCGTCGGCGCCGGCGATGATCAGCGTGGCCCCGGCGGCGGAGCCGGCGCCGTGCAGACTGTGTGCCGTCCGATGGAACAGCAGCCGGTCCAGCAGGTTCTTGCGGCGTGGATTGATCGAGGTCGTGCTGTAGACGTGCAGGCCCGCAGGGGGCCAGCGGATCTCCGCGGTGGCGTCGGACGGTGGTGCGGTGGCGAGCAGGTCGAGCAGTCCGCCGAGCAGCCGGAGTTCCTCGCGCACCGGCTCGGACCAGTCGATCCGGCCGAGTTGTTCGGTGAGGCAACGTGTTTCCGCGCCGGACAGGGCCGGGCCCGGGTCCAGGCGGCGCAACATGCGCAGGCCGGCGGCGAGCCGGGGGAGGGTGACGGGCCCGGCGAGGCACTGCGCGACCCGTTCGACGAGTTCGGCGCGCAGGCCCCGGGCCGCGTCGGCGCTCCGGTCCGATTCGACGGTGACGGCGATCAGTTCACCGATCTCGGCAGCGGTCAGTCCCGCCAGCGGATTCAGCCGCGCGGGCGCGTCACCGAATTCCGCCGACGCGGGGAGCTGCCCGATGGCACGCCACATCGCGGCCAGGCCCGTGGCGACCCGGTGCTCGGTGAAATCGAGCACCATGATGCCCGTGACCTCTGCGAGGGGTCCTGTTCCGGCCGTGGCGAGCAAGCTGATCCAGCCGTCGACGGTGCCGCCGAATATCTCCACCCGGCGCGATTCGGGGCGCAACATCAGCGGATACCACAATGTCGTCGTGGCGGCTCGCGCCAGATCCCGGCGCTCCTGTTCCGCGACCTGCCGGGCCCAATGCTCGTGTGCGCGATGATAGCGGGCACGGCGTTGTGATTCGGCGGTACGGAATTGCTGGTGAATCGCCCAATGTCGCAGCACGATCCACATCGGCCATGCGGCGGACAACGCGATTCCACCGGGCAGCGCGACGAACCACAGTGACGACTTCCAGGCGGCGAGGGCGACCGTGGCCCATACCGCCAGGAATATTCCCGCCGCCAGTACGAGGGGTGCCCGCCGCAGGCCCTGTTGCAGCCGGATGAGCTGTGCCGGTGGCGGTGCGTCGGTCCAGAGCGGTTCGCGGGACCGTAGCGGATTCGGCGCGATCCGTTGTGGCGGCGTGAATTCCCAGCCCCAGCGCTGTCCGGGCACGAGTAATCGCACAGCGAGATCGCTGTCGCCGATGATCTGCAGCCGATTCATGACATCCCCCATGCAAGATGCGAAAGCGCCGCGAGAGCCAGGATACGAGTTGGTCCGCGATATTGCATCCGGATGTGCGCGCGCACATCGATTTTCGAATCTTCGAAAGTGCTCGGACCGCGCGCAATTGGCGCGCCGGCCCGATGAGGGCCTCGGGTACATGGAATTTTTCGGAGCGCCGCGGTGATCGAGTGCCGAAGTGAATTCGTGGCGAACCCGAAAAGAGCGTGCATATGCCGGCACGCGGTTCGATTTCAGGCGCACGTGCCGACTTTTCGGTGGCTTTTCCCCGGCGTGTCGACGGCGATCGGACCAGCGGTTTCCGGCCACGCGCCAGGTTTCCGGATGTGCGGGACGGCCGGCGTCGCTCGGATCGGCCGCCCACCTCACAGTTCTCTTGCGGATTGTCTGTAACGAAACTATCCGCTAGTCTCGTTCTTGTTCCTCCGGGACCTGAACAGACGGGAGTGCACGATGTCGGTTCCCAAACTTGCCGCGCTGGTGGTGTTGTCCGCGTCAGCGCTGATGACGATCCTCGACGGCAGCATCGTCACCGTGGCGATGCCCGCGATCCAACAGGATCTGGGATTCGCTCCGGCGCAACTGAGTTGGACCGTGAACGCGTATCTGATCGCGTTCGGCGGGCTGCTGTTGCTGGCCGGGCGGGCGGGCGATCTGATCGGCCGCCGGACCGTCTTCATCGCGGGCAACGTGGTCTTCACGGCCGCGTCGGTGCTGGCCGGTGTGGCGAGCGGGCCGGGCTGGCTGATCGCGGCGCGGTTCCTGCAGGGGGCCGGCAGTGCCCTGGCGACGGCCGTGGTGCTGGGAATCCTGGTCACGGTGTTCACCGAGGCGCGCGAAAGAGCCACCGCCATCGGGGTTTTCAGCTCCACCGGGGCCGCGGGCGCCTCGATCGGACAGGTGCTGGGCGGCGTCCTCACCGATACCCTGAGCTGGCACTGGATCTTCTTCATCAACGTCCCGATCGGGGTCGTCACCGTCGCCGCCGCGGTGCGGGTGCTGCCGCGGGATCGGGGCGTCGGGGTGCGCGCGGGTGCCGATGTGCTGGGTGCGGTGCTGGTCACCGGCGGTCTGATGCTGGGGATCTACACCGTCGTCGGCATCGCCGACCACGGGTGGGCGTCGGCGCGGACCCTGATCCTGGCCGCGGTGTCGGTGGTGCTGCTGGCCGGTTTCGTGTTCCGTCAGTCGCGGGCCCGGACCCCGCTGCTGCCGTTGCGAATCTTCCGCTCGCGCACCGTCGTCGGCGCGAACCTGATCCAGATGCTCGCGCTGTCGGGCATGTTCGGCTTCCAGATCATGGTGGCGCTGTTCATGCAGAAGGTGCTGGGGTACGGCGCGACCGCCACCGGCCTGGCCATGCTGCCCGCCGCGGTGGCGATCGGCGGTGTGTCGCTGATGCTTTCGGCTCGGCTCAACACCCGGTTCGGCCCCCGTGCGGTGCTCGTGACCGGGCTGGTGCTCCTCGCGGGCGCGCTGGCGTTGCTGACCCGGCTACCGGTGCACGCCACCTACCTCACCGATCTGCTGCCCACGATGGTACTGATCGCCGGAGGCGGGCTCGTGCTCCCGGCGCTGGCCACGCTCGGGATGTCGGCCGCGAGCGAGGCCGACGCCGGACTCGCGGGCGGGTTGTTCAACACCACCCAGCAGATCGGCATGGCGCTGGGCGTCGCGGTGCTGTCCACCGTGGCGGCCTCCCGGACCGCCGGCGCCCTGGCGGGCGGCGCGACCTCCGCCGAGGCGCTCACCAGCGGCTATCGCGCGGCGTTCACACTCGCCACCGGCCTGCTGGCCGCCGCGCTGGTGGTCACCCTCACCCTCCTGCGTCGCCCGAAGCCCGCCGCGTCCGCTCGGGTCGCGGACCTGCCGGTCGCGGAGACGACGGTTGCCGGATCGGGATCGGCCGTGGCCGCCGCCGACGGGGAAGCCGCGCACGCCGGCCGCTGATCCGAGCGGGACGCCCGGCCGACCATGATCGCGGTCGGCCGGCGACCGGTGTCCGGCGGCGCTGTGCGGGCCGATGTGGTGGAAGCGCCACTACGGACGGCCGGGCTCACCGTGACGACTGGCGTGCGCGGCGGGCGGCGACCGGGGATTCGACGGGGGTGGCCAGTTCGCCTTCGGTGAGGCGGGTCAGTGCCCGGAGCATCACGGTGCGTTCGTCGGCGGGCAGTGACTCCAGCGCCGCGCGATGCACGCCGTCGACGATGCGCCGGCTCTGCTCGGCCACCCGCCGGCCCTTCGCGGTGACCGCGACGATGCGGGCCCGCCGGTCGGTGCTGGACGGTTTCCGCGCCGCGAGGCCCGCCTGTTCCAGGGCGTCGATGGTGTTGACCATGGTGGTCTTGTCCATGTCCCCGATCTCGGCGAGCTGGATCTGGGTCCGTTCCTCCTCCAGCGCGTGCACGAGCGCGCAGTGCATCCGCGCGGTGAGGCCGATCTCGGCCAGGGCCGCCGCCATCCTGGTCCGCAGCACATGGCTGGTTCGGTCCAGCAGGTAGGAGAGATCGGGTTCGGTGCGCGACGATGCCATGGCGGTCATGCCGCCCATTATATCCATTACAGATAATCCGCATGGATACCATTTTCGGGTTCCCGCCGCCCGCGACGAGCCGGTTACGGCCGTGTGACGCCGCGCCGATTCGGCCTCGTCGATTGTTAACCGCTTCCGGGGAAAGCCCAGAACGATGATTTCCCCGTCGCCGGATCGAACCGGTCGCGACGATCGGCGGAACCTGCCGGATTCGATCGTAATTATTGTGCCGCAACGAATTACGAGCATCTCCGAGATCATCACGGCGGTGAACTCCCGGCTATCGCCAATTATTCCGGACGTGACCATCCGGAAACGCGGCGGGCGTGCACTGGATGCATCGCCGGACCCGGCGGCAGCCGGATCGGGCCCCATCCTCGCAACCCGTTCAGGAGTGACGACATGTCCGCACCCGCCGAGCCGACCGCCGACATCGATCAGCAGATCGAGGCGAATATCGCGAAATCCCTTGCGGAGATTCCGCATCCGGCGCTGCCGAAGGGTACCAACATCTACGGCGGTACCAAGATCTTCCCGGACTATCGGGCCGAGGCCGGCGAGACCTATTTCACCCTGGTGCACGGCATCGCGCACGAATCGTCGGTGAGTTTCGTGGCGGTCCTGCAGGCGACCCGCGCGCTGCGCAAGGGTTTCGAGTCCGCCATCTACTTCTACGGTCCGGGCGCGATCAACTGCATCGCCAACCGCGGCTTCCCCACCACCGGCGACGCCGGATTCCCGGGCGAGCAGAACATCAACGACGCGTTGAGCACGTTCATCAAGGAGGGCGGCACGGTGTTCGCGTGCCGATTCGGCCTGGCGCTGCACGGCGCGCGCGAGGAAGACCTGATCGAGGGCGTGGTCCCGGCCCACCCGCTGGACGTGCAGGACGCGCTGATCCACTACGCCCGCAAGGGCGCCATCATCAACTCCACCTATCAGGTGTAGGGACACCGGCGATGACCGAGGTGTCCACCCGCGTGGATCTGGCGCTGCGCGGAATACGCGTCGAGGTACCGGTGCGGCGGCGCGCCGGCGCCGGGCCGAGCGACGACGGCCACGTGCTGATCGGCGGAATCGGTGCGGCACTGCCGATCCGGGCCGACAGCCCCTACGAGATCCGCGGCGACCGGCTGCTGCTCGACGGCGCGGACCTCGGCATCGCCGTCGAACCGGTACGCCGCCCGCGCTTCTACGATCTGCGCACCGCCGACGGCGTCGCCTACGAGCAGATCGCCCGGCTGCACGGCGCGGATGTGCTGGCCACCACCGTGGTTCAGACGTGTATCCGCTACGCCGCGGACCAGCGCTGCCGGTTCTGTTCCATCGAGGAGTCGCTGGCCGCGGGCAACACCGTCGCGGTGAAACGGCCGGAGCAGTTGGCCGAGGTGGCCGCGGCGGCGGTCCGGCTCGACGGGGTACGGCAGATGGTGATGACCACCGGTACCTCTGCCGGAAAAGACCGGGGCGCACGGCATCTGGCCCGGTGTGTCCGCGCGGTCCGCGCGGCGGTACCGGATCTGCCGATCCAGGTGCAGTGCGAACCGCCCGGCGATCCGGCCGCGCTGTCCGAATTGCGTTCCGCCGGAGCCGATTCCATCGGCATTCACGTGGAATCGCTGGACGACCGGGTGCGCGCCCGGTGGATGCCGGGCAAATCCACGGTGCCGCTGTCGGAATACCGGGCGGCCTGGGCCGAGGCGGTGCGGCTGTTCGGCCGCAACCAGGTGTCCACCTATCTGCTCGTCGGGCTCGGTGAGGATCCCGACGAGTTGGTCTCCGGCGCAGAGGAACTCATCGCGATGGGGGTGTACCCGTTCGTGGTGCCGTTCCGCCCGCTGGCGGGCACCCTCGCCGCTGTCGTCGACGGCGCGCAGGGGCCACCGGCGGAGCTGCTGGCCGAGGTGACCGAGCGGGTGGCGCTGGCGTTGCGCCGCGCCGGGATGGCGGGCAGTGGGCAGAAGGCCGGCTGTGCGGCCTGCGGAGCGTGCAGCGTCCTGCCGAGTCTGGGAGGTTGACATGCCGGCCGCGCGATTCGCCACTTCCGGTGAAACAGCCTGGTGGGGTGCGGGTCTGGATAGGCCACGAGCGCCGCAGGTCGATCGCTGCCTG
Source organism: Nocardia aurantia (assembly GCF_009604425.1). Classification (GTDB taxonomy): domain Bacteria; phylum Actinomycetota; class Actinomycetes; order Mycobacteriales; family Mycobacteriaceae; genus Nocardia; species Nocardia aurantia. The sequence continues at coordinate 96,483 of NZ_WEGI01000011.1, forward strand.
CTGGCCGGGCAGACGGTCGCGGCTGCCCCGGGCTATCTGATCCGGTCCGCCGACGGCCGGGACCTGGCCGCCTACCGGGCCCTGCGCCGGTCGGCCTTCGTCGTCGAACAGGGCCTGTTCGCCGGCAGCGATGCCGACGACCTGGACGATGACCCGCGCACGGTCGTGCTGGTCGCGGCCACCGCCGACGGCACGATCCTCGGCGGGGTGCGCCTGGCTCCGGCGACCGACCCGGATCTGGGCTGGTGGACCGGCAGCCGGTTGGTGGTGGATCCGGCCCGTCGCACCCACGGGCTCGGTCCCGCCCTGGTGCGCGCCGCCTGTGCGCACGCCGAGGCCGGTGGCGTCCTGCGCTTCGAGGCGACCGTCCAGGCGGCGCACGAGCCGATGTTCGCGCGTCTGGGCTGGAATCGCCTGGGCGACTGTGTGATCGGCGCGACGCCACATGTGCGGATGCGGTGGCCGATCGACCGGATCCGGCGGCTGGCCCACGCCACCAAGGCCGCGCTCGGTCCCGCCCTCGCGGTGCTGAACCGGCATCCGATGGCACTGGGCGGCAGTGGTTTCCGCGGTGACGACGGAGCGCCGGTGCCCGGCACGGACCTGATCGCGGCCTGCGACGCGATCGTTCCCGCCATGGTGGAACGTGACCCGGAATGGGCCGGTTGGTGTGCGGTGCTGGTCAACCTCAACGATCTCGCGGCGATGGGCGCGGCACCGGTCGGGCTGCTGGACGCGGTGGGTGCGCCGACCGATTCGCTGCTGACCCGGATCCTGCGCGGGCTGGCCGAGGCCGCACGAGCCTGGGACGTGCCGGTGCTCGGCGGTCACACCCAGCTCGGCGTGTCCGCCGCGCTGTCGGTCACCGCACTCGGCCGCACCGCGCGGCCGATTCCCGGCGGTGGCGGCCGGGCGGGCCACGAACTGCGCGTGACCGCCGACCTCGGCGGTCGCTGGCGACCGGGATACCAAGGACGCCAATGGGATTCGACGACATCCCGCAGCGGCGCCGAACTGCGCGCCCTGGGCGGTTTCGTCGCCGCCACCGCGCCCGCCGCCGCCAAGGATGTCAGCATGGCCGGGCTGGCCGGTACCGCCGGCATGCTGGCCGAGGCGTCCGGAGTCGGGGCCGAGGTGGAGGTGGCCCGCGTCCCGCGGCCCGTCGGCGCCGGAACGGCCGATTGGCTCACCTGCTTCCCGGGTTTCGCGATGCTCACCGCCGATCACCCCGGCGCGCGCATCGCCGACCCCGGACCGGCGACCTCGGCGGTGTGCGGAACCTTGACCGCCACACCGGGAGTCGTCTTGCGCTGGCCCGACGGGGCCGTCACCGACGCGGTGCCCGGCACCGTCACCGGATTGGGAGAATCATGAGCGAGACCGTCATCTCCGTCGCCGCCGCCGAATTCGGCCGCGATCTGGAACAGTGCTATCGGACCATCGGCGCCCTGATCGACGAGGCGCGCGCCCGCGGCAGCCGGCTGCTGGTCCTGCCCGAGGCCTGCCTCGGCGGCTATCTGACCAGCCTCGGCGGCACCGACGAGAGCGAGGAGGCGCGGCAGCGCCGGTTGCGCAGCCTGCCACCGGCATTGAACCTGGACGGACCGGAACTGCGCCGGATCGCCGCCCTCGCCGGGGATCTCGTCGTGACCCTCGGTTTCTGCGAGGCGGACGGCGACACCCGGTACAACGCCGCGGTCACCCTCACCGGCGACGGCATCCTCGGCTCCTACCGCAAGGTGCATCAGCCGCTCGGCGAAAACCTCTGCTATGCGGCGGGTTCCGAATTCCGGGCGTTCGACACCCCGATCGGCCGGATGGGCATGCAGATCTGTTACGACAAGGCCTTCCCGGAGGCCGCGCGCGGTCTGGCGCTGGACGGCGCCGAGATCATCGCCTCGGTGTCGGCCTGGCCGACCGCCCGCACCGCCGCCGCCGAGCGGCTCGAGGACGATCGCTGGACCCAGCGGTTCGACATCTTCGATCGGGCCCGCGCGGTGGAGAACCAGGTGATCTGGATCGCGTCGAATCAGGCGGGCCGGTTCGGTTCGCTGCGCTTCGTGTGCAGCGCGAAGATCGTCGGACCGGGCGGCGACGTGCTCGCCACCACCGGCACGGAGCCCGGATTGGCCACGGCCGCCGTCGATGTCGCGGAGGCGTTGCGACTCGCCCGCGACGGCGGCATGTACAACCTGCGCGACCGCCGGCCCGAGGTGTACGGCAGCGTCGTCCAGCGTTACGGCGTGGTGGGCCGACCGGAACGGGAGACCGCTCATGCCTGAGCATCGGCGGGTGGTGGTGATCGGCGCCGGTCAGGCCGGGCTGGCGATGAGCCGGCACCTGGTCGACCGGGGCATCGATCACGTGGTGCTCGAGCGGGACACCGTCGCCCACGAATGGCGCGACAGTCGTTGGGACAACTTCACTCTCGTGACACCGAACTGGCAGTGCGTGCTGCCCGGCTACCGGTACGAGGGGCCGGATCCGGACGGTTTCATGCCGCGCGACGAGGTCTATCGCTGGGTGCGTGGTTACGCCGGCACCTTCGACCCGCCCGTGCGCGAGCACACCGAGGTCACCGCGGTGACGCCGGCCGCCGACGGGTTCGACGTCGAAACCGCCACGGGGCCGGTGCATTGCGATCAGGTGGTGGTCGCGGTCGGTGGTTACCACGTGCCGACCGTGCCGAGGTTCGCGGAGCGGCTGCCCGCCACGGTCACCCAGCTGCACTCCGCGCAGTACCGCAGCGCGGCGGCGCTGCCGCCCGGCGCGGTCCTGGTGGTCGGGACCGGGCAGTCGGGGGCGCAGATCGCCGAGGATCTGCATCTGGCGGGACGGCGGGTCCATCTGGCCGCCGGTGACGCGCCGCGGGTGGCGCGGTTCTACCGCGGCCGGGACTGCGTGGCGTGGCTACAGGACATGGGCCACTACGACATTCCCGTCCAGGAACAGCCCGGTGGCCTGGCGCGCCGGGAGAACACCAACCACTACGTCACCGGCCGCGACGGCGGCCGTGACATCGACCTGCGCCGATTCGCCCTCGAGGGCATGTCCCTGTACGGGCGGATGGCCGACTTCCACAGCGGCCGGGCACATTTCGCGCCGACGCTGGAACGGTCCCTGGACGCCGCCGATGCCGTCGCGGACGGGATCAAGGACTCGATCGACGCCTATATCGCCCGGTCCGGCATCGACGCGCCCGTCGAGCAGCGGTACGTGCCGGTGTGGCGGCCGGAGCGGGAGATCACCGAGATCGACCTCGCCGCATGCGATATCACGACGGTGCTGTGGTCGGTGGGCTTCCGGACCGATTACCGGTGGCTGCGCGCGAGTGTCTTCGACGGCGCGGGACATCCGTGCCACCACCGGGGCGTGACGGCCGTTCCCGGGCTCTACTTCCTGGGGTTGCCCTGGCTGCACACGTGGGGCTCCGGCCGGTTCGCCGCGATCGCCCGCGACGCCGGACATCTCGCCGACCGGATCGCGGTCCTCGCCCGCGAAACCGCCGCCGCCTGAGGCGCACCGGGATGACCGTGATCCGGATCGCCGCCGTCGCAGCCCATTTCGGCGCCGATATCGCGCGCTCGCTGGACAAACTGGCCGCCATCATCGAGCGACTGGCGGCCGACGGCGTGGACCTGCTGGTGTTGCCGGACGCCACGCTCGGTGGCTACATCGGCGATCTGCGCCATCCGGATCCGGCCTCGGGCCCGGAGGCGATCGATCCGGACGGTCCGGAGATCCGGCTGCTGTGCCGCACCGCCGGCGCGATGGTGGTGTGCGCCGGCTACGCCGAGCGGGCGGGCGACCTGCGCTACAACGCGGCGGTCTGCCTGTCCGGCGACGGGGTGCTGGGCCGCCATCGCAAGGTGCACCAGCCGGCCGGTGAGCATCTGGCCTACGCCGCGGGGGATCGGTTCTCCGCCTTCGATACTCCCGTCGGCCGGTTGGGCATGCTGATCGACTACGACAAGACCTTCCCGGAGTCGGCCCGCACCCTGGCCCTGGACGGCGCCCGGATCGTGGCGGCGCTGTCGGCGTGGCCCGCGAGCATCACCGATCGCGCCTCCCGGATGCCCAACGACCGCCAGGCCCGCCTGTTCGACCTCTACGATCAGGCCCGCGCCGCCGAGAACCAGGTGGTGCTGGTGTCGTCGAATCAGACCGGCGTGACCGGCAATCTGCGCTTCCTCGGACAGGCGAAGGTGGTCGGGCCCGGCGGGGAGATTCTGGCCCGCACCTGGTCCAAGGGCGGCCTCGCGGTCGTGGACCTGGACGTCGACGCCGAGATCGCCCGGGCCCGGCGGGTGCTGCGTCACCTGGCGGAGCGCCGCACCGACGCCTATCACAACCTGTTGCGCGAGAAGGGGATCCACTGATGCGCATCGCGCTGCTCACCTACTCCACGAAACCCCGGGGTGGGGTGGTGCACACCCTGAACCTGGCCGAGGCGCTGGCCCGCGCCGGTGCGGACGTGACGGTGTGGACGCTGGGCCGCGGTGGCGACGACGCGTTCTTCCGCCCGGTGGATCCGGCGGTGACGGTGCGCGTGGTCCCCTTCCCGCCGATCGAGGACGAACCGGTCGGCCCCCGCATCCTCCGCTCGATCAGTCTGCTGCACAACGCCTTCCCCGGCAACGACTACGACGTCGCGCACGCCCAGGACTGCATCAGCGCCAACGCCGTCCCGCACTGTGTCCGCACCATCCACCACCTGGACCACTTCACCACCCCCGAACTGGCCCGCTGCCACGAGCGCGCGGTGGTGCAGCCGTACGCGCGGATCTGCGTCTCGGCCGCGGTCGCCGCGGAGGTCGAGGCGGGCTGGGGCCTGCGCCCCACCGTGATTCCCAACGGTGTCGAATACGACCGCTTCGCCGCCGCGGCCGCCCCGACGGCCGCCCCCGCCCGCGCCGCCTGGCGAGAACGCCTGGGCCGCTACGTGCTCGCAGTCGGCGGCATCGAACCCCGCAAGGGCAGCCTGGACCTGCTGGAGGCGTTCGCTCTGCTGACCCGAAACCACCCGGACCTCGAGCTGGTCTTCGCCGGCGGCGAGACCCTCTTCGACTACCGCGACTACCGGTCCCGATTCGACACCTGTGCCACCGAACTCGGCCTGCACCCGATCGTCCTCGGCCCCGTCCCGCACTCCGACCTGCCCACGCTGCTGGCCGCCGCCACCATGCTCCCGTTCCTGTCCGCGAAGGAGGGCTTCGGCCTCGCCGCGATGGAAGCCCTTGCGGCCGGAATCCCGGTCGTAGCACGAGATCTCCCCGTCCTGCGCGAGGTGTTCGCCGACACCGTCGACTACGCCGACACCCCACCCGCCGCGGCCGTCGCCATGTCCCGCGCCCTCCACCCCGACCCCACCCGAATCATCTACGGCCGCAACCTCGCCCGCAGCTACGACTGGGACCGGGCCGCCACCGCCCACCTCGCCTTCTACGAAACGCTGGCAGCGTGATCCGTTGCGTCCGACCGCGGCTCACCACCGAGTCCTGATGTGGCAACGAATCACGCGGTGATGCCGAGCAGGGCGTTGCGCTGTTCGGCGACGGTCGTGTGGAGGGCGTCGACGACGGTGGAAACCTCGGGGCGGCGGAGGGTTTCGGGCCGGCCCACGAGCCAGTAGGTGAGGCGGACGGCCACCTCGGTGGGGAGGACTCGGATCAGGTCGGGGTGGCGGTCGGCCATGAAGCAGGGGAGCAGGCCCAGGCCGGCGGCGGCGCGGGTGGCCTCGACGTGGACGAAAACGTTGGTGGACGAGACGGATTCGCGCATGGCGGGGGCGAAGCTGGAGGCCAGGTCGAGGTCGTCCACCTGGAGCATCGACTCGATGAAGTAGACCAGGGGGTGGCGGCCGAGGTCGTCGATGCCGGTGGGGGCGGGGTGGTCGGCCAGGTAGTCGCGGGAGCCGTAGAGGCCGAGGCAGTAGTCGCCCAGGGGGGTCGCGATCGCGCGGTGGACCTTGGGGCGGCCCACGACCACTTCGAGATCCAGGCCGGAGCGCTGGGTGGAGGCCCGGCGGGTGGCGGTGATGATCTCGACCGCGACCCGGGGGTGGCGGCGCTGGACGCCGGCCGCGGCGGGGGCGGCGATGTAGGCGCTGAAGCCGTCGGTGGCGGAGATGCGGACCACGCCCTCGAGGATGCGGGCGCCGGTGGCGTCGGTGGCCAGGGAGCGGACCGCGGCGTCGACGGCCTCGGCCGCGGCCAGCGCCTCGCGACCCAGGTCGGTGAGCTCCCAGCCGCCGGTGACGCGGGTCAGGACCCGGCCGCCGAGGGCCTGTTCCAGGGCGGCGACGCGGCGGGAGATGGTGGTGTGGTTGATGCCGAGTTCCTCTGCGGCGGAGACGAATCGGCCGGTGCGGCCCACCGCGAGCAGGACCAGGAGGTCGTCGGGGCTGGGGCGGCGGGCCGGGGTGGGGCTGGTGATCACATCTGCATTTTCGCAGGGAACCGGTGCGGAATTGGGCATTGTGACCGGCATATATCTGCACCGATACTCGGATCCGACCAGGAAATGTGGGAGGCGTCACATCTTCGCGGCGTGACTCCCGGTCGAGAAGGAGTGACTGATGAGGGTGCGCAACGCGGCGCGGGCGGACGATTCCGGCACCCGCGGGCTGCGGACGGTGGTGGCCGCCTCGATGGCCGGGACGGTCGTCGAATGGTATGAGTTCTTCCTCTACGGCACGGCGGCGACGCTGGTGTTCAGCAAGGTGTTCTTCGCGAAGGGCGGCAGCGATCTGGACGCGGTGCTGGACGCGTTCATCACCTACGCGATCGGGTTCGCGGCCCGGCCGATCGGCGGAATCGTGTTCGGGCACTTCGGCGATCGGTACGGGCGCAAATCGCTGTTGCAGGTCAGCCTGGTGCTGGTGGGTGTCTCCACCTTCCTGATGGGGTGCCTGCCGACGTATCACCAGGTCGGCTTTCTCGCGCCGGCGCTGCTGGTGATCCTGCGGTTCCTGCAGGGATTCGCCGTCGGCGGCGAATGGGGTGGTGCGGTGCTGCTGGTCGCCGAGCACAGTCCCGCCCGGGGCCGGGGGTTCTGGGCGAGCTGGCCGCAGGCGGGGGTGCCGGCGGGCAACATGCTCGCGACCGTCGTGCTGCTGGTCCTGACCTCCACGCTGTCGGACGCGGCGTTCCTCACCTGGGGCTGGCGGGTGGCGTTCTGGTTGTCGGCGGTGGTGGTGCTGATCGGCTACTACGTCCGCACCAAGGTCACCGACGCGCCGATCTTCGTTGCGGCGCAACGGGATGCGGAGCGGATCCGGGAGGCCTCGTTCAGTGCGCTGGAGGTGCTGCGGCGGTATCCGCGCGGGGTGTTCACCGCGATGGGGCTGCGGTTCGGCGAGAACATCATGTATTACCTGGTGGTCACGTTCTCGATCACGTATCTGAAGGTGCACGTGAAGGCCGACACCAAGACGATCCTGTGGTGGCTGCTGGCCGCGCACGCCGTGCATTTCGTCGTGATTCCGCTGGCGGGCAGGCTGTCGGATCGGATCGGGCGGCGGCCGGTCTATCTGTTCGGGGCGCTGACCACCGCCACGTGGGGCTTCTTCGCGTTCCCGATGATGGACAGCGGGCACAAGCCGGTCATCATGGCCGCGATCATCGTCGGACTGGTGTTCCACGCCTTCATGTACGCGCCGCAACCGGCCATCATGGCCGAGATGTTCCCGACCCGGATGCGGTATTCCGGTGTGTCCCTGGGCTATCAGGTGACCTCGATCGTCGCGGGTTCGCTGGCGCCGATCATCGCGGTGAAACTGCTGGACACCTACAAGACGTCGGTGCCGATCGCCTGGTATCTCGCCGGCGCCGCGGCCGTGACGCTGGTGGCCGTGGGATTCGCGCGGGAGACCCGGGGCGCGGATCTGGCGGCGCTGGACCGGATCGAGCCCGCTCCGGCCGAATTCACCGCGGCCGTCGCGAAATGACCGCGACGACCGGACGTTCCGCGCTGGTGACCGGCGGCGGCAGCGGGATCGGGGCGGCCTGCGCCCGCGCGCTCGCCGCCGCCGGGGTCGCCGTCACGGTCGCCGACATCGACGGCGCCGCCGCGGCGGCCGTGGCCCGGGAGATCGGCGGAAGGCCGTGGGAGGTGGACCTGCTCGACGTGGCGGACCTGGAGGAGCTGCGGCTGGAGGTGGACATCCTGGTCAACAACGCGGGGGTGCAGACCGTCAGCCCGCTGGAACAGTTCCCGCCCGCGCGATTCCGGAACATGCTGGCGCTCATGGTGGAAGCGCCGTTCCTGTTGATCCGGGCCGCCCTGCCGCACATGTACGGGCAGGGCTTCGGGCGGGTCGTGAACATCTCCTCGGTGCACGGGCTGCGCGCCTCGGAGTTCAAGTCCGCGTACGTGACCGCCAAACACGCACTGGAGGGGCTGTCCAAGGTGACGGCCCTGGAGGGCGGCGTACACGGGGTCACCAGCAATTGCGTGAATCCCGGCTATGTGCGAACGCCGCTGGTGGATAAGCAGATCGCCGAACAGGCTGCGGCGCACGGGATTCCGGAGCAGCAGGTGCTGGAGCGGGTACTGCTCACCGAAAGCGCCATCAAGCGCCTCATCGAGCCGGAAGAGGTTGCGGCGCTGGTGGTCTGGCTGGCCTCGGCGCACGCCGGCATGGTGACCGGGGCGTCGTACGTGATGGACGGCGGCTGGAGCGCGCGGTGAGCCGGGCCGGATGCGCCGCGCCCGGCGCGACGACGCCCAGCCGCCCGTTCGGTGCGGGCAGCCGGGCGTCCGGGGTGGATCCATTCAGGGACCGCGGGATCCACCCCTGCTCGTTACTGCGCGGCCGCGGCGAAACCGGCCCGCAGATCGTCGAGAATGTCCTCGATACCCTCGATGCCGACCGCGAGCCGCACCAGGCCCGGCGTCACGCCCGAGGCCGCCTGCTCCTCCGGGGTCAGCTGCGAATGCGTGGTCGACGCCGGATGGATCACCAGCGACCGCACATCGCCGATGTTGGCGACGTGGCTGTGCAGGGTGAGGGCCTCCACGAACCGCTTGCCCGCGTCCACGCCGCCGGCCAGCTCGAAACCGATCACCGCGCCGACACCCTTGGGCGCCAGCTGCCGCCCGCGTTCGTACCAGGGTGAGGACTCGAGGCCCGCGTAGTAGACGGTCGTGACGTCGGGCCGTTCCGCCAGGAACGCCGCCACCGCTTGCGCGTTCTGCACGTGCCGTTCGACCCGCAGGCTCAGCGTCTCGAGGCCCTGGCTGATCAGGAACGCGTTGAACGGCGCGATGGCCGAGCCGAGGTCGCGCAGCAACTGCACCCGGGCCTTCAGCGCGAACGCCGGCGCGCCGAGGTCGGCGTACACGACACCGTGGTAGCTGGGATCCGGGACGACGAAGCCGGGGAAGCGCGGCTCGCCGTTCTCGTCGCGCACCGTCCAGTCGAAGGTGCCGCCGTCGACGATGACGCCCGCGATCGCGGCGCCGTGCCCGCCCAGGTACTTCGTGGCCGAGTGCACGACGATATCGGCGCCGTGGGCCAGCGGCTGGATCAGATACGGCGTCGGCACCGTGTTGTCGACGATCAGCGGCACGCCGGCCGCGTGCGCCACCTCGGCGATGCCGGGCAGATCGAGGATGTGGTTCTGCGGGTTGGACACCGTCTCGCCGAACAGCGCCTTGGTGTTCGGCCGGATCGCCGCGCGCCACTGGCCGAGATCGTCGGGGTCGTCCACGAACGAGACCTCGATGCCGAGCTTCGGCAGGGTGTAGTGGAACAGGTTGTAGGTGCCGCCGTACAGCTTGGGGCTGGACACGATGTGGTCGCCGCTGCCCGCGAGGTTGAGGATCGCGAAGGTCTCCGCCGCCTGACCGGAGGACAGGAACAGGGCCGCGACGCCCCCCTCCAGCGCCGCGACCCGCTGCTCGACCGCGTCCTGGGTGGGGTTGGCGATGCGGGTGTAGATGTTGCCCGGCTCCGCCAGCCCGAACAGCGCCGCGGCGTGGGTGGTGTCGCGGAAGGTGTACGAGGTCGTCTGGTAGATGGGCAGCGCACGGGCGCTGGTGGTCCCGTCGGGGGTCTGGCCCACGTGGATCTGCTTGGTCTCGAAACTCCATGCGGCCGTGGGGTCGATCGGTTCGGCGGCTTCGGTCATCGCTGGCTCCTGATGGCGTGTGGGTGCGGCCTGCCGGCCGGCGAGCTGATGGCAGGTGGTCCGGCACCACGGTAGGAACCGGTTGCCGTCGCGGCGATAGTTCCGTTCTCCCTGAGCGCAACCAGCGAGATCCCGGACGCCGGACCGATGCTACGGGTATGCTGCCCGGTCGGATCGAAGGAAACAAATTTCACACTCGCGACAGATCGCGGGAATCCGCCGTGTCGGCCGAATTCATCCGAGGTCAGCCCCGATCGCTGACCTGACGGGCAGCTTTCGAGAGGCGGACACCCATGAGTGTCAATTCCCCAGTAGCACCGGCAGTTCGGTCAGGCCGCGGATCAGGGTGGATCGGTAGTAACGCAGCGCTGTCCGGTCGGTGGCGAGCCGCAGTCGCGGGAACCGTCGCAGCAGGGCGTCGAACGCGACCACTGCTTCCAGCCGCGCGAGTGGCGCACCGACGCAGTAGTGGATGCCGTGACCGAAGGCCAGATGGCCGGTGGCGTCGCCTTCGAGATCCAGATCGTCTCCGGCCGGAAACTGGGCTGGATCGCGGTTGGCGCCGGACAGCGCGACCTGGACCAGTTCGCCCGCCGGGATCTCGGTACCGCCGATCGCCACCGGCTCGGTGGTGAATCGCAGGGTGGAGACGTTCACCGGGCCGTCGAAACGCAGGAACTCCTCCACCGCGACCGGTATCCGGGCCGGATCGGCACACAGTGCCGCCCAGCGGGTTTCGTCGCGCAGCAGCGCCAGGACGCCGTTGCCGATCAGGTTCACGGTCGTCTCGTGACCCGCGACCAGCAGCAGGAAGGCCATGGCGACCGATTCGGCCTCGGTGAGCCGATCGCCGTCCTCGCCGGGCTCGAGGATCGTCGACAGCAGATCGTCGGCAGGATGAGAAAGCTTGTGCTGCACCAAATTCCGCATGTACCGCGTCATCTGCTCGGCCGCGTCCGTGGTGTCGGGGGAGCGGCCGCCGATACCGAGCAGGGTGGCGGTCCAGGCGCGGAAGGAGTCCCGGTCGCCGAGGCCGACCCCCAGCACCTCGCAGATCACGGTGACGGGCAGTGGTATCGCGAACTCTTCCAGCAGGTCGACGCGGTCGCGGCCGTCGAACCGGTCCAGCAGCTCGGCGGTGATCTGCTCGATGCGCGGCCGCAGGGCCGCGACCTGCCGTGGCGCGAACGCCTTGCTGACCAGCTTGCGCAGGCGGGTGTGATCCGGTGGGTCGGCGTTGAGCATATGCGCGGTCAGCATCGACTCTCGAAAGTCGACATGCTGATCCGGTCGTTTGCGGCGGAACACCTCGATCAATTCCGTGGCGTCCTTGCGCAGTCGCGGATCCGACAGCGCCGCCCGGCCTTCCGGGTAGCCGACGATGATCCAGCGGGGGATACCGTCCGGGAAGCGCACGTGGCGCACCGGACCCCGTTCCCGCCACCGCCGATAGTAGGCCTGCGGCTCGGTGAAGAAGTCGTCCCCCAGCGTTTCGATCACGGCATCGACCACCTCATCGACGCTACGGACCGCCGCCGGACCGTGCAAGCAGCTCGCGTGTCACGCCGCGCCAAGTCGTGGCGAAGCGACTCGGCCGCAACGTCTTTCGAGCATGGTTCATCGAAATCGATGGTGTACGTGGCAATTCGCGCGCAACTCAGGCGCCCGGATCCACCAGCGCGTGGAATCCGGCGATGTGCACCTGCACCAGTTCGGCGGCCTTGGCGCCGTGGCCGCGGCGGATCGCGGCGACGATCTCGCGGTGTTCGCGGCGCAGTTCGGCGGCGACGGCGGGCCAGTCCGACAGTCGCGACACCGCCGCCATCACGTAACCGTGGATCGCCTCGCGCAGCGAGGACATCATCGCCTCGATGAGCACATTGCCCGCCAGCCCGGTCAGCGCGACGTGCAGATCCGCGTCGAGGCGGTGGAATTGATCGGGACTGAGCGCCGGATCGTCCATCGCGTCGAGCAGTGCGTCGACCTCCGGCAGCGGATTGCCCGCCGCCCGGAAGGCCGCCTCGCGAACAGCCCAGGTCTCCAACAGGATCCGGGTCTGCACGAGATCGCGCACCGGCAGCGTGTGGGTGGCGACGTGCAACCGCAGCGCGGTGCCGATGGAGGCGGCCGGATCGGCGGCGACGATCGCGCCGGCGTCCGGGCCGGAGCCGGCGGAGGTGCGCACCACGCCCATCGCCTCCAGCACGCGCAGCGCCTCGCGCACCGATGAGCGGCCGACCCCGAGCTCCTCGGCCAGGGCCCGTTCGGCGGGCAGCCTGCCGCCCACGACCAGCCGCCCGGCCGCGAGGTCCGACTCGATTCGCTGCAGGACGACTTCGTGGGTTCGCACCCCGGCAGCTTACCTTGTGGTCGGACCATAGTGTCACAGTGGTCCGACCATAGTGCTACCGTGGTCGGACCACATCCGATCGGCGGGAGAGTCCATGCGCATCGCCCTGTTCGCCACCTGTCTGGCGGACGCGCTGTTCCCGCAGGCGGCGACCGCGACGGTCCGCCTGCTGGAACGCCTCGGTCACGACGTGGTGTTCCTGGCCGGGCAGACCTGCTGCGGTCAGATGCACGTCAACACCGGCTATCTCGCGGAGGCCGTGCCGCTGGTCCGCAACCATGTGGCGGCGTTCGAGGGCGAATCCTGGGATGCGGCGGTGGCGCCCTCCGGCTCGTGCGTGGGCTCGGTGCGGCATCAGCACGCGATGGTGGCCCGCCGCGCCGGCGACGACGGTCTGGCCGCGCGGGCCGCGGCGATCGCGGCGCGGACCTACGAACTGTCGGAACTGCTGGTCGACGTGCTCGGCGTCACCGATGTCGGCGCGTACTACCCGCACCGGGTCACCTATCACCCCACCTGTCATTCGCTGCGGATGCTGCGGGTCGGTGACAAACCGCTGCGCCTGCTGCGGGCGGTGCGCGGCCTGACGCTGCTGGAACTGCCCGCGGCGGAATCGTGTTGCGGTTTCGGCGGCACCTTCGCGCTGAAGAATTCCGACGTCTCCACCGCGATGCTTGCCGACAAGATGAGCACGGTGCAGCGCAGCGGCGCCGAGGTCTGCACCGCCGGCGACTCCTCCTGCCTGATGCACATCGGCGGTGGACTGTCCCGGCTGCGCAGCGGAATCCGCACCGTCCACCTCGCCGAGATCCTCGCGGCGACGGAACAGGAGGTCGCCCGGTCGTGAAGAGCACTTTCCTCGGGACACCGGGTCCGCCGCCGGACGGCGGTAATCTGCGTGGCGCGCAGTCGTTCCCGGCGGCGGCCCGGAAAGCGCTGGGCGACAGCCAGTTGCGGGCCAATCTGGGTGCGGCCACGGCGACGATCCGCGCCAAGCGGTCCGCGGCGGTGGCCGAGGTCCCGGACTGGGAGCAGCTGCGCGCGGCCGGTAGCGCGCTGAAGGCGTCGGTGCTGCAACGACTTCCGGAGCTGCTGGAACAGTTCGAGGCCAACGTCACCGCGCGCGGCGGGACGGTGCACTGGGCGCGCGACGCCGCCGAGGCGAACCGCATCGCCACCGAGCTGATCCGGGCCACCGGCAGCACCGAGGTGGTGAAGGTGAAATCCATGGCGACCCAGGAGATCGGGCTCAACGAGCACCTGGCCGAACACGGGATCACCGCGTACGAAACCGATCTCGCCGAACTGATCGTGCAACTCGGACACGACACCCCGAGCCATTTCCTGGTGCCCGCCATCCACCGCAACCGGGCCGAGATCCGGGAGATCTTCCTCCGGGAGATGCCGGGTGTCGACCCGGCCGTCTCCGACGATCCGCGCGCCCTGGCGACCGCGGCCCGGACCTATCTGCGGCACAAGTTCCTCACCGCGAAGGTGGCGATCAGCGGCGCGAATTTCGGTGTGGCCGAGACGGGTACGCTCGCGGTCGTCGAATCCGAGGGCAACGGCCGGATGTGCCTGACGCTGCCGGAGACGCTGATCACGGTGCTGGGCATCGAGAAACTGGTTCCCACGTTCACCGACCTGGAGGTGTTCATGCAGCTGCTGCCACGCTCCTCCACGGCCGAGCGGATGAACCCCTACACCTCGATGTGGACCGGCGTGCATCCCGGCGACGGACCACAGCGGGTGCACGTGATCCTGCTCGACAACGGCCGCACCCGCGTCCTCGCCGACGAGACGGGACGCCCCGCGCTGCACTGCATCCGGTGCAGCGCCTGCCTGAACGTGTGCCCGGTGTACGAACGCGTCGGCGGCCACGCCTACGGCTCGGTGTATCCGGGCCCGATCGGCGCGATCCTCAGCCCCCAGCTCACCGGGGTCACCGGGCCGGACGACCCGAACGCGTCGCTGCCGTACGCCTCCACGTTGTGCGGCGCGTGCTTCGACGCCTGCCCCGTCCGCATCGACATCCCGAGCATCCTGGTCCATCTGCGCGCGAAGGACATCGACGCGCATCGGGGTGGCCTGCCCGGTCCTCAAGACCTCGCGATGAAGGCCGCGAGCGCGATGATGGCCTCGCCGTCGCGCTTCGCCGCCGCGGAACGCGCCACGAAACTCGCCCGCCTGCTGGGCCGGATGCGCGGCCGCATCACCACCCTGCCCTATCCGGGCTCGAAATGGACCACCAGCCGCGACCTCCCGCTGCCCCCGAAGGAGACCTTCCGGCAATGGTGGGCACGTACCCACGAGGAGCGAGAATGACGGCGGCACAGCGTATTCCGACATCGTATGCGGCGGGTTCCGGACGAGTCCGGGTGCCGTCACCGAGGGTTTCGACCAGGTCGCCCGGCATCGGCCGGGTCGCAGACCACGCACCCCGTATTCGTGCGGATCCGGGACTGCCACTCCGAGATCGCCGGGCGAAGCCCGCTTCGACCACTCGCGCCGGGAGCCGCTGATGGCCTCCGACGCCCGCGCGGAGATCCTCGCGCGCATCCACGCCGCGGGAAGTATTGCGCCCGTGCAGATTCCGCGTGACTATGAGCACGCCCCACGGTGCGGCCCGGGCGACGTGGCGCGATTCGCCGCCATGGTCGCCGACTACCGGGCGCAGGTCTACCGCACCACCGAATCCGGGATCGCCGACCTCGTGACCGGCCTCCTGTCGCCCGTTGCCACGGTCGTCGCCCCGGCCGACCTGCCCGAGAGCTGGCGTCCGCGAACCACGCTCGTGCTCGACGGCGATCCCCGCCCGCTGTCGGTGACCGAGCTGGACGCCGCCGACGCCGTCCTGACCGGCAGCCGCCTCGGCATCGCCGCCACCGGCACCATCGTCCTGGACGCCGGCCCGGCGCAGGGCCGCCGCGCCCTGACCCTGGTCCCGGACCGCCACATCTGCGTAGTGCGCGCCGCCGACATCGTCGACACCGTGCCGCAGGCGTTCCGCGCCCTCGACCCGACGCGCCCACTGACCTTCGTCAGCGGCCCGAGCGCCACCAGCGATATCGAACTGAACCGCGTCGAGGGCGTGCACGGCCCGCGCACCCTCGACGTGATCCTCGTCGATCCGGCATTCGGATAGCACTCGATGCCCGCACGATCCGGTCGTCGCGGGCGTAGCATCGCTGACCTGGTGATGTCATGGGGGCTTGTTGATATCCTCCGCACCGGCGAGGGTCGCCGGGGCCAGCGAGCGGGACGGTGAGTGCGCAAGAGGTGACCGAGGAGCAATCCGGGAAGCTGGTTCCCCGTAGCAAGCGGGGGATGCGCACGCGCGGTGCGCTGGTGACGGCGGCGCGTGAGGTGTTCGAGCGCGACGGTTATCTCGATGCCCGGATCAGCGACATCTCGAAGGCCGCGGGGGTGGCCGCCGGGTCGTTCTACACCTATTTCGACAGCAAGGAAGAGGTGTTCGCCGAGGTCGTCGAGCAGTTGCGGGAGGAGATGCTGCATCCGCACATCCGGCAGCGCTCCGGTGTCGACGATCCCCGGCTGCTGATCGAGGCCGCGAACCGTGAATATCTGCTCGCCTATCAGCGCAATCATCGGCTGATGGCGGTGCTGGAGCAGGTGGCGCAGGTCGACGAGCAGTTCCGGACCATCCGGTTCGATCGGGCCAAGGCGTTCGGCGAGCGCAATGCGGCGCTGATCCGGTCGCTGCAGGCCGCGGGGAGCGTGGAAGCCGATCTGGATCCGTGGGTGACCGCGCTGTCGCTGTCGACGATGACCAGCCGGATGGCCTACATGGTGTTCGTCCAGGGGGAGGGCATCGCGTTCGAGCGCCTGCTGACCGGGCTGAACCGGATCTGGTTCAACACGTTGGGGCTGAGTCCCGCCCGCTGAGCGCGTCCGGCTGCTACCACTGTGGTGGGCCGGTTGACGCGCGGCCCGCGCGGCGATGAACTTGACGTCGGGTTCGGATTTGGGGAGTCTGGTCGTGCGCGCGAGCGAACCACAGCGGGAAGGGCGGTATTCGATGGGTCGGACGTTGGGGCGATTCGAGGGGAAGACGGCGATCGTGACCGGCGCCAGCCGGGGCATCGGGCTGGCGATCGCGCAGCGGCTGGTCGACGAGGGCGCCCGGGTCTGCGTCACCGCGCGCAAGCCGGAGGCGCTGGACGAGGCGGTCGCCGAACTGGGTGGCCCGGAGCACGCGCTCGCGGTCGCGGGCCGCGCCGACGACCCCGACCATCGGGCCGAGGCGATCGAGCGCACGATCGCCGCCTTCGGTTCGCTCGACGTGCTGGTCAACAACGCCGGCATCAACCCGGTCTACGGGCCGCTGCTGGAACTGGACCTGGGGGCGGCCCGCAAGACCGTCGAGGTGAACTGCCTGTCCGCGATCTCCTGGGTGCAGGTCGCGCACAGGGCGTGGCAGGGCGAGCACGGCGGCGCGGTCGTCAACGTCGCCTCGGTCGCGGGCCTGAAACCCGCGCCCGGCATCGCCTTCTACGGCGCGACCAAGGCCATGCTGGTACACCTGACCCAGGAGCTGGCCGTGGAACTCGGGCCGAAGGTCCGGGTGAACGCCATCGCGCCGGCCGTGGTCAAGACCAAGTTCGCGACCGCGCTCTACGAGGGCCACGAGGACGAGGTGGCCCGTCATTATCCGTTGCGACGGCTCGGCGTGCCGGAGGACATCGGCAGCGTCGCGGCCTTCCTCGCCTCCGACGACGCGGCGTGGCTCACCGGCCAGGTCGTGGTCGTCGACGGCGGCGTGACCCTGACAGGTGGTGTGTGAATGACCGGTATCGACGAGATCGAGACCCGGGTCGCGAAGCTGCTCGCCGAGCACGATCCGGCGAGCACCGGGACCGTGGAATTCCTGCGGGCCCGATTCGACGCCGGGCTGGCCTGGGTGCATTTCCCGGTCGGTCTGGGCGGGCTGGGTCTGGCCCGCGAACTACAGAACCACGTGAACTCGCTGCTGGCCGCGGCCGGCGCGCCGGACACCGACGGCGGCCGCAACCCGATCGGCCTCGGCATGGCCGCGCCGACGATCCTGGCCTACGGCACCGAGGAGCAGCAGAAGCGTTATCTGCGACCGCTTTTCACCTGCGAGGAGATCTGGTGCCAGCTGTTCAGTGAGCCGGGCGCGGGCTCGGACCTGGCCGGCGTCGCCACCCGCGCGGTCCGCGACGGCGACGACTGGGTCGTCAACGGCCAGAAGGTGTGGACCTCCGGCGCGCAGAACGCGCGGTTCGCCATCCTGCTGGCCCGCTCGGATCCGGACGCGGTCAAGCACGCGGGCCTGAGCTACTTCCTCTGCGATATGACCGATCCCGGCGTCGACGTGCGGCCGCTGCGGCAGATCACCGGTGAGGCCGAGTTCAACGAGGTGTTCCTCACCGACGTGCGGATTCCCGACGCGAACCGGCTCGGTGCGGTCGGCCAGGGCTGGGAGGTGGCCAACGCGACGCTGATGAGCGAGCGGGTCGCCATCGGCGGCATCGCGATTCCCCGCGAGGGCGGCATGATCGGCCCGGTCTCTCGTACCTGGCGCGAGCGTCCCGAACTGCGCGACCCGGAACTGCATGTGCGCCTGCTGAATTTGTGGGTCGAGGCGGAGGTCGCGCGGCTGACCGGCGCCCGGCTGCGGCAGAAGCTGGCCGCGGGCCGCCCCGGGCCCGAGGGCTCGGCGCTGAAGCTGACCTTCGCCCGGCTGGCCCAGCAGCTCAGCGGCCTGGAACTGGAACTGCTCGGCGAGGACGGGCTGCGCTACGGCGACTGGACGCTGCGGCGGCCGGAGAAGGTCGACATGATCGGCCGCGACGCCGGATACCGCTATCTGCGCGCGAAGGGCAACTCGATCGAGGGCGGCACCTCGGAGGTGCTGCGCAACATCGTCGGCGAGCGCGTACTGGGCCTGCCCCCGGAACCGCGCGGCGACAAGGGGATCCCGTGGAAGGATCTGCCCCGATGAGCCGAGTATCCGTTGGCGGACAGCCGATTTCGCGGAACTTCCGCCGCGGTGCGCCGATGGTCCCCGCGCGCAACGCAACCGCCGGCGGGCACATGATGTCGTGGAAGGAGTCGGGCCGATGAGCACAGTCCCGCCGGGTGCGGATGTGGATCTGCTGTACACCGATGTCGAGGAGGCGTTGCGCGCCTCGGTGCGATCGGTGTTGTCGCGCAAGCTGTCCGCGCCGCAGGTGGCGGCGCTGTACGACGGCGCCGAGGCGGATCCCGGTCTGTGGCGGACACTCTCGGCGGAGGTGGGCCTCGCCGGTCTGCTCGTGCCGGAGGATCTCGGCGGCGCCGGGGCGACCGCCCGCGAGGCCGCGGTGGTGCTGGAGGAACTGGGCGCCGCGGTCGCGCCGGTGCCGTTCCTGACCAGTTCGGTGGTCGCGGTGACCGCCCTGCTCGCCGCCGGGGCCCGGGATCTCGCCGCCGAGGTCGCGGACGGCACGATCGCCGCGCTGGCGACGCCGCTGCCGGCCACCACGATCGCGCCCACCGTCACCGCTGCCGCGGACGGCCGCCTCACCGGCGAGATCCGTTCCGTCGCAGGCGCACTCGGCGCGGGCGTGCTGCTCGTCCCGGCCACCGGCGCGGACGGGCCGCGGCTGTACGCCGTCCCGGCCGACCGGGCGCGGATCGCGCCGGTGGTGTCGCTCGACATGTCCCGGCCGATCGCGGATCTCACGTTCGCCGGCGCCGAGGGCACGCTGCTCGCCGAGGGCGACGCCGCCCGGGACGCGGTGGAGCGCGCGCTGGAAACCGGTGCGGCGCTGCTGGCTTCGGAGCAGGTCGGCGTCGCGCAGTGGTGCCTGGACGCCACGGTCGAATATCTCAAGGTGCGCAAGCAGTTCGGCCGGGTCGTGGGCGGTTTCCAGGCCGTCAAGCACCGGCTGGCCGATGTGTTCGTCCGGGTCGAATCCGCCCGTGCCGCAGCGCGTTACGCCGCCGCGACGCTCGCGGAGCAGGATCCGGACAGTTCGGTCGCGGCGGCGCTGGCCCAGGCGTACTGCTCCGACACCGCGGTGCTCGCCGCGGAGGAGGCCGTCCAGTTGCACGGCGGTATCGGGATGACCTGGGAGCATCCGGCGCACCTGTATCTCAAGCGGGCCAAGGCCGATCAGATCGCCTACGGCACCGCGGCGGCGCACCACGCACGGCTGGCGGGGCTGGTCGATCTACCGGCCTGACCCGGGAACGCGTCGGCCGCATCCGGATCCGCGTGCTCATCGATGAGGGTGAGCACGCGGTCAGGGTGCGGCCTTCGGATGCTTGCCGGTGGTGCGTGTGTTGGCCAGAGCCGTGGTGGTGCAGTGGCCGATGGCGCCCGCGATGTCGTAGACCGTGGCGTGGCCGACGGCGATGCCGTCCTCGCTGATGTGGCCGCCGGATTCCAGGCCGACCACATCTGTCATGGGCAGCCGGCTCAGCAGCAGGGTGTAGTCGGCGTTGATGAATTCCAGTTTCTTCGCGGCATGTGTCATCGGGCTGGCGGCATCGGCGGCCAGTGCGGCGCGGACGAAGGGTGACAGCGACTCCCCGGCAACCAACGGGGAGAATTCGTGCACCCAGATCCGGCGGCGCAGCGTGCCGCTGTCGCCCCAGTAGTGGATGGGGTTGTTCTCCGCATCGAACATCTGGATCGGGAATTCGGGTTTCATGGTGTCCGGCAACTGATCCGGCGGCGGCGCATTCCACTCGGGCACGTTCGGCACGAAACCGGTCGGTTGCTCCCCGCGGCGCAGCAGCACCGCGGAGGCGCGGGCGACCGGGCCGACGGACGAGTGCAGCACCGCGTCGGCCACCCGGATGCGGCGGCCCTCCCGCACCCGCTCGGTCGTGGCCCGCAGCGGCTCCATCGGCGCGTTGCGGAACATGTCGACGGTCAGGCGCGCGAAGTGCAGATCCTCGCCGGAATGCGCCCGCTCCAGCGCTCGGGCGAGCAGTCCCGCGAGCAGCCGGCCGTGCAGCATGCCCGGCGTCCACCAGCTGCGCGCATGCGGCGCCGGTAGCAGCGCGCCGTCCTTCTCGGTGAAGTACGGCTCGGAATGCTCGGTCTGCGCCACGGGAATCCTCCTGCGATGATTACCCTTTCAGGTTACAATCCGGCAACTTGCGGAACAGTAACCCAACAAGTGCTTGTTCTCACACTATCGCCGCCCGCCGGCACCGCCGGCTCAGATTCCCGCGTCGGCGGCGACCCGATCGGCGAGGCCGATGAGCTCGTCCACCAGATCGGTGGTCGGCGTGCCGGACTGGGCCCGGTTGCGCGGATTGTCCAGGGCGCGGCGCAGGACGCCCTCGGCGATGATGCCCAGCTTCCACAGGCCCAGGGAATGCCAGAACGCCAACGCCTTCCGGTCGCGGCCGGTGATCTCGAGGTATCGGTCGATCAGTTCCTCGCGCGGCGGGAAGCCCGGCAGCAGGCACAGATCCACGCCCGGGATCGAGGGTTCGCCGGGCCGCGGCCAGTAGGCGAGCAGGCTGCCGACGTCGGCGAGCGGGTCGCCGAGTGTGCACAACTCCCAGTCCAGTACGGCCGTGAGCTCACCGGTGTCCGGCGAGACGATCACGTTGCGCAGGTTGTAATCGCCGTGCACCAGCGACAATTCGCGTTGTTCGGGGACCGCCGCGCGCAGCCGCGCGGTGAGCCGGTCGAGTACCGGCAGATCCCGGGTCTTCGACTTCTCCCATTGCGCGGGCCAGCGTTTGAGTTGCCGTGCGGCATAGGAGGAATGACTGGCCAGGGTGTCGAGTCCGGTGGCGGTCAGGTCGACCGCGTGGATGCGGGCCAGCGTGCCGATCAGGGACGTGCCGACGGCGTGCCGCAGTGCGGGGGTCAGTTGTTCCGCCGGTGCGGGCCGGTCGAGTACCAGGCCGTCCACGCATTCCATCAGCACCAGCGCCACCTCGCCCTCGTGCCGTACGTCGTGGATCCGCGGCACCGGCACGTCGGTGGGGGCCAGCGCCGCCATCACGCGGGCCTCGCGGGCCACGTCGTGCGCCGAGGCCAGCAGGTGACCCAGCGGGGGACGGCGCAGAATCCATTGCCGCCCTTGGGCATCGGTGATCCGGAAGGTCAGGTTGGATTGGCCGACCCCGACCCGGACGGCCTGCACCGGAGCGGTGCACGCCAGGCCGAGCGTGTCCAGCCAGGCGCTGAATTCCGCCTGATCGATCTCGAATCCCGTGTCGCCGGGACGGATCACGGCCGGCGATTCGGTCACCGGGTTGTCGGACGGCATACGCATACTCCTCAGGCGCCCGCACCCGCCGGCGCGGCCTTGGCTCGCACCTTACCGAGTTCGGCGCGCGCGATGGAGCGCTTGTGCACTTCGTCCGGGCCGTCGGCCAGCCGCAGCGTGCGCAGGTGCGCGTACATGCTGGCCAGCGGGAAGTCCTCGGTGACGCCGGCGCCGCCGTACACCTGGATGGCGCGATCGACGATGCGCAGCGCCATGTTCGGCGCGGCGACCTTGATCGCGGCGATCTCCACCTGGGCGGCCTTGTTGCCGACGGTGTCCATCATCCACGCGGCCTTCAGGGTCAGCAGCCGGGCCTGTTCGATATCGATGCGGGCCTCCGCGATCCAGTCCTGGATGTTGGCGCGGTCACTGATCTTCTGCCCGAACGTGGTTCGGGATTCGGCTCGCGCGCACAGCAATTCGAGGGCGCGTTCGGCCATGCCGATGGCGCGCATGCAGTGGTGGATGCGGCCGGGGCCGAGCCGGGCCTGGCTGATCGCGAAACCCTCGCCCTCGCCCTTCAGCACGTCTTCGACCGGTACCCGCACGTCCTCGAAGGTGATCTCCGCGTGGCCCTCGCGATCGCGGTAACCGAACACCGGCAGGTTCCGCACCACGGTGACGCCGGGGGCGTCGATCGGTACCACCATCATCGACTGCTGCCGGTGCTTCGGGGCGTCCGGATCGGTCTTGCCCATCACGATGAGCACCCTGCAGTTCTTGTGCATCGCGTTGGACGCGAACCACTTCCGGCCGTTGAGCACGTAGTGGTCGCCGTCGCGGCGCATGCGCATCTCGATGTTGGTGGCATCGGAGCTGGCGACGCCCGGCTCGGTCATCGCGAACGCCGAGCGGATCTCGCCCTCCAGCAGCGGCTGCAGCCAGCGCTCGTGATGGGCCGCGGTGCCGAAGAGGGTGAACACCTCCATGTTGCCGGTGTCGGGGGCGGCGCAGTTGCACGCCTCCGGGGCCAGTGCCGGACTGTGGCCCATGATCTCGGCCAGCGGCGCGTACTCCAGATTGGACAGGCCCGGACCCCACTGCGGATGCGGGTGGAAGAGGTTCCACAGGCCGCGGCGGCGGGCCTCGGCCTTGAGATCCTCGAGGATGCGCGGGTGGTGGTGCGGGTCGCCGGAGGCGGCCATCTGCTCCTCGTAGACCGGCTCGGCCGGGTACACCTGCTCGTCCATGAAGGCCAGCAGTTCGTGCTGGTACTTCAGCGAGCGATCGGACGGCGTGAAGATGTCCATCGAAAGGTCCTCTCCTGGTCAGGATTCCAGCGTGGTGCGGTAACGCTGCATACCGTGGATCCAGCGGTCGTGGTCGGATGTCTTGCGCCGCAGGAATTCCCCGACCTCGGGGTGGGGCAGGATCAGGAACCGCTCGTCCCCGACGGCCTCGATCACCAGATCGGCGACATCCAAGGGCTGCAAGACTTTTCCCGCCCCGGTGACCGCGCGGGCGGCCAGCCTGGTGTCGGCGGCCTCGTCGGCGCCGAAGCCGGTGAGCAGCGCGGTGTCCACGCCCATCGGGCACAGGCAGCTGACCCGGACGCCGCGGTCGCCGTAGGTGACCGCGAGCCATTCGGCGAAGCCGACCGCCGCGTGCTTGGAGGCGGAGTAGGTCGCGGACCCGATCTGGGTGAGCAGGCCGGCGGCGGAGGCGGTGCCGACGAAATATCCGCTGCCGCGCTCCAGCCACCCCGGCACCAGCAGCCGCGCGGCGCGGACGTGCGCCATCAGGTTGATGTTCAGCGCCTGTTCCCACTGCGCGTCGGTGGCCGCGAGACCCGGGCCGCCGCCCACACCGGCGTTCGCGAAGAACAGCTCGACCGGGCCCAGAGTCGTTGTCGCGGAGTCGATCAGCGCGATCAGGTCGGACTCGTCGGCGGCGTCGCCGGGCCGGCCGAGCACCCGGCCGGGGAACCGGTCCGCCAGGCCGGCGACGGTCGCGGCGAGCCGGTCGGCGGCGATGTCGCTCAGCGCGACCTTGCCGCCGTGCTCCAGCAGTCGTTGCGCGACGGCGGCGCCGATGCCGCCCGCCGCGCCGGTGACGACGGCGACGCTGTCGTTGATCCGCATCCCACGATCCTCTCTCGGCGGGTCCGTTCGAGCCCGGCCAAGTGTACTTGAATCCGATGTCAACTTCGGCGGTCCTACCCGGAAAGCCGTTCGGACCGGCCAGGTCGGCGAAAACTGAGACTTGACGCCGGATTCATGTTTGGTTACCTTTTGTGCTCTGAATCACATTCGGTGGTCAGTGGTATGGATCTGCGCAGATCTCGGTCGTGGCCGGTCCGTATCGCCGGCCCTTTGAGCGAGGTACCTGTGCTCGATCAGATCGCACCCACTCCGGATGCCGACCCCTCCGTCCACCGCCCCGCCGACTGGATCTGGCGACGCGCGCTTCCGCACTACCCGGACACCCTTCCCCGCTACACCTATCTGGCGATCACCGTGCTCGCCACCATCGTCCTGTACTACGAGTTGTACGTGCCGGGCGCTGTCGCGACCAAGATCATCGGTGATCTGGGATTCAGCTTCACCCAATTCGTGATGGTGTCGGTGGTCGGCAACCTGGTCGGCGCCTTCGGCTCGCTGACCGCCGGTCTCGCCGACCGCTGGGGCCGGGCGAATCTCGTCGTCTTCGGCCTGTTCATCACCGCGGCCATCGTGCTGTTCGGCCTGCCCAACGCGCACGGCATCGGGTGGTACTACGTGCTGTTCGCGCTGCTGAGCATCGTCGAGGGCATCATGCTGGTCGCCACCCCGGCGCTGATCCGGGACTTCTCACCCCAGCTGGGGCGGGCCTCGGCGATGAGCTTCTGGACCATGGGCCCGGTGCTCGGCAGTCTGGTGGTCACCGAGGTCTCCAGCCACACCCTGGACTCGCACACGGAGTGGCGCTTCCAGTTCTATGTCTGCGGCATCGTCGGATTCGTGGTCGCGGTGATCGCGTTCTTCGGATTGCGCGAACTGTCGCCGCGGCTGCGCGATCAGCTGATGGTCAGCATGCGGGACCGGGAGTTGATCGAGGCCCGCGCGAAGGGCCTGAATGTCGAAGAGGCCCTGCAGAATCAGTGGCGGAGGCTGCTGAAACTGGACATCCTCGGCCCGGCCTTCGGCGTCAGCATGTTCCTGTTCTTCTACTACATCGCCGTCGGGTTCTTCGTCATCTACTTCGTCACCGTCTTCGGTTACTCCGAGGCGCGGGCCAACGCGCTGGCCAACTGGTACTGGGTGGCGGACGCGGTCACGCTGCTGATCGCCGGCGTGCTGTCCGACAAGATCCGGGTGCGCAAGCCGTTCATGGTCATCGGCGCGGTGATCAATCTGGTCGCCACCGGGATCTTCGCGGCGCTGGCCACCCATCCGGGCACCACGTATTACCAGTTCGCCCTGGTGATGACGATCAGCGCGATCGGCCTGGGCCTGGCGTACTGCGCCTGGATGGCGGCCTTCACCGAGACCGTCGAGAAGCACAACCCCGCCGCCACGGCCACCGGTCTGGCGATCTGGGGCTGGATCGTGCGAATCGTGGTCACGGTGTCGCTGTTCGCGTTCACCTTCGTGGCGACGGCGGCCTCCACACTGGTCGACCAGGGGTCGCGGATCTCGGCGATCGTCGAGGAGTATCCGCAGCAGGTGGCCACCATCTCGGCGGTGTCGCCGCAGACCCTGGCCGCGCTGAAGGCGAATCCGACGGATGCGGCGGCCGGTGCGGCGGCGGTCCAGCAGCTGGTGAAGGCCGGCGTGGCCGCCGATCCGAGCAGTGCGGCGGCGCGGTTGCGGCAGCTGAGCACGAATCCGGTGCCGCCGGAGGATCTGGCCTATCTGGCCGAGCACAGCGCCGACGTCAAGAAGGCTCAACACGACAATCCGCGGCAGTGGCAGGTCTGGTGGTGGGTCTGCTTCGCGGCCGAGCTGCTGTTCGTGCCGTTCATCTTCGTGATGTCCGGCCGGTGGAGCCCGCGGCGCGCCCGCGAGGACGCCGAGCGGCACGAGCAACTCGTGCAACAGAGCCTGTCGGAACTGCACGGTGCGGACCCGGTGAAGTAGCCCGGATCGTCGAGGTGCCCCGGCTCAGCCCGCGCGCAGCGTGCGTCCGAAGGACACGTCGCGAAATCCCTGCAGCATCAGCCAGATGCTGAGCGGGACCGCCGGCGGCACCTCGACGGCCTCGGGCCGATACACCAATGCCAGCCCGGTGGCCAGGGCGATCGCCGCCGAGACGACCGCGACCACGAAACCGTCACCGGTGCGGGGATTCGTGGTCGTCACGGTGGCCGCCAGCCGGGTCAGGCCCACGACGACCAGGACCGCCCCGGCCAGCAACGCCAGCGGATCGGCGGTGAGATCCGGCCAGAGCGCGATCACCGCGGCCCCCGTGACGAGCTCCAGCCCGACCCCGAAACCACCTGCGCGACAACCGAATATCTCCAGAGCCCCGGCGGCGAGCAGCCCCGACGCGACGGCCGCCGCCGACGGTCCGGCCGGATCGCCGCCGCGGCTGAGCAACGCCACCCCGATCGTGGTGACGACCGACCCCAGACCCATGAACACCGCCCACCACCCGCGTCCGGCCACCAACGGCGGACCGCCCGGCTCGATCACCCGATGAACCACAGTCGTCTCCTTCCGGATCTGACGCACCGCAGCAGGCAAATTGTGAGCAAAAAGCGATTCGACCTGCACGATAACGCAGTCGACCGGCGGTGAGCCGGAGCTCACGGGCGGTGAGTCGTGCCGGACGGAGATTCCTGCCGCCGATCGACCCGGATCGGCGGCTGTCACCACGGAGGCGGCCTCCGGCTCGCCAGCAACCTCGTCGCCTCGTCCAGGCGGCGGTACTTCTCCGCGGTGTCGTAGCCGTCGTAGCGGTTGTCGCCCGGCGGAACATGCTCGAAGAGGTGGAGGTCGCAGTTTCTGATGTGCCAGCCGGCCGGCCCGGACGGCAAGCGGACCGTCACGACGGTCGGCGCGTCGGGTTCCTCCGGATCATGAACGCGCACACTGGGATAGAGGGCGGCGAGGTGCGCCACGAGGTGAGAGCGTTCCCGGTAGACGGAGTCGCACATGATTGTCGGTTCCTTCGTCGATGGTCGAATTCCGAGACCATCGTGACGGTTCCTCGCACGGTGCGACCGGCTGTTCATGAACCGCGAGTTTCTGCGTCTGCGGGTCTCAGAAGACGAACTGGTCGCTGTAAGCGGTGGTCTGCACCGTCCCCTGGGAGTTGCTCACGGTGGTGGTGACGAAGGGGACGGCCGAAACCGGGGTTACGCACTGCGCGACATTCAACGCGGAATTGTTGAACGTGATGTGGTACGGGAAGGTGGTCTTGTCGTCCAGATTGGCCGTCACCGACGTCGCGACGGTGACCTGGCCGGGCGCCAAGGTCACCATGAGGTCCTCGGTCAGGCCGAGGATCCCGACGACGGCGGGCCCGAGAGTGACGGTCGGTGCGGTCCCGTCGGCCGGGGTGTCGAACGTCGGGGCAAAACCGAGGCTCAACCCCTGATTGGGCTCGAGTCCGACCGGGAAGCCGTTCGCCAGATTGACCGCACACCCGAGGATGAACCCCGCGACCGCCTGACCGGACGTGATCCGGTCACCCGACACGGTCACCGAGTAGGTCCCGGACGTCTGCACAGCATGCGAGAAGGGCATCGGGTTCGGCGTCCGGTCACCGGGCGGGTTCACCCCGATGCTGTCCACCGCTGCCGTCAGATGGATTCCCGTACCGAATATCTCGGCCCCGGGTGCCTGGGCACGACCTGATCCGGGACCGGCCCCCACGCCCAGGACGAGCATGCTTGCCGCGGCCGGTGCCGCGACGACAACGAGCGCACGTCGCATACCTGATCCTGTCCTCGAAGCAAAGAGATGCTGGCTCGACACTAGGAACAGATCCATTCAGCTATCGACTGGCAATCATATGCGGGAATATGGCGGTCGGTTCCCAACGGAGAGGCGTGTCGGCCGAGCCCGTACGGCGAATTCGAGTGTGCGGGTGGAGAGCCGCAGCCGCGGTTCGTGCCCGGATTCGCGGCGGTGCGGATTGTCCGTTGCTGTCGGTGCCTGCGGGTACATTGCCCCCCTGAGAGTGCGTCCTACCCGGTCCGGGATGGTGGCCGGCCGGGGCAGGCGGAAACGGGTGACCGGGCTGGAGGGAGACGGAGGGCACATGTCTGATCCGGACGCGAAACGAGCAGCGCACCGAGCGTTGGTGGAGCAGGTCTTGCACGGGCCGGGTACGGCCTCGCCGGAGTTGCGTGCCGCGGCATTCGGCGACACGGCTCTCCCCGCGCCGATCGATGTGCTGATCGGCAAGGTCGTCACCGGCCCGGCGCTGATCACCGACGCGGATTTCGCCGCCGCCGCGGCCGCCGGTCACACGGAGGATCAGCTGTTCGAGCTGGTCGTGTGCGCGGCGGTCGGCCGCGCGACCCGGCTGTACGACGCGGGGCTGGCGGCCCTGGCCGCGGCGACCGGGGAGCGTCGCTGATGCGCCCCCGCGTACTCGATCACGGCTATCGCCGCGGCACGAAGCTGCTGTTCGCCATGGTCCGATTGTTCTCCGGCCATCCGATGCCGGACGCCGCCAAACTGGTCTTCTATCGGCCCGAGTTCTACGGCGAGCGCGCGAAGGCCTTCACCCACGAGGCGATGCGCGGCCCCTCCGACTGGTCGGTCGCCGACCGGGAGTTGATGGCGGCCTACGTGTCCACGGTGAACGACACCGCCTTCTGCGTCGGAGCCCATACGGCGACCGCGAGCCGCGCATACGGCGACAGTGCGAAAGTCGCAGCCGCACTGGCCGATCCGGATACGGCCCCCCTCGAGGAGGGCCTGCGCGCGACGCTCCGGATGCTCGGCACGCTGGTCCGGGAGGGAACGGTCACCGCCGACGACATGCGCGCGGTCCTGTCCACCGGCGTCACACCCCGCCAGATCGAGGACGCGCTCGCGGTCTGCGCCGCTTTCGACCTCACAGACCATCTCGCCGACGCCTTCGATTTCGAAGTGCTGGACGTCGAAGGCTTCGACGCCGGCGCGAAGTTCTTGCTGCGCCGGGGATATCGGTAGTGCTGCCGTAACCGAATGCCCGAATGCCGTGCGAGTGCATCACATTGAACGCTGCGGAAAACCCGGCTCGAATTCTCGTTATCGTAGGCGCTCCACAACGTACGGAAGGGTCGGTTCGATCAGCGGGGCGCGAAACCGGACGGATCGGACTCTGTGAACGAGCTTTCTCGTGCATTAGTAGGCATTTTGTGGTTGCGGTATTGCCAAACCTTCTGTGGCGGAGAATGATTGTCCCGTTTTGTATCCCGATCGAAACGGGGATGAGTCGTCCAGATGGTCGAATACCGAAAGCGTGGCGTGGTGCCCGTACTGATTCTGGTCCCGGCGGTTGCGGGTGTGTATCTGAGTACGAGTTGTGGATTGCCGGCACCGCCGGAGCGGACCGAATCGCAACCGACGCCGGTGGTCGCCACGATCGCGAGCACGGTGCCGCAGAACATGAGCACCACGTCCGCACCCGCTCCGACCACGACGCGGACCACGACGATTCCGGCACGAACCACGACGACTTCGGCGCAGGCCGAGGATGTGGATTTCGCGGCCGTGTGCGCGGATGCCGTCAACGGCACACGGGTGGACGACAGCGAATGCGACGACGCTGACGAGAACTTCCCCGGGGACGACGACAGCGCCCTGAATTATGCCGCCGCGGGCCTCGCGGGCGGAGTCGTGGGTGCGGCGATGTGGTACTACCTGTCGGTTCGGAATCACGTGGTGGCACCGGCGATCGGCGAGCGGGTTCGGAGTGGAGGTTATGCCACACCGATGTTGAACACGGCGGGGCGGATGCCGGTGATCTACCGGTTCGGCAGTGTCGATACCGGAGGCGGCATGCTCAGTTCGAGCAGTGTGCTGCGCGGCGGCCTCGGCTGGCACCCGCACAGCGGCCGCACGTGATTCATCGCCCTCGCGCGGAGGCAGACACTTCGCGCTGGACCGGTGTAGGCCGAGGTGAAAGTACTGTCTACCAGGGGTGTGCAGTCGGCGTCGGCGCGCTTCCCATCGCGGGCGGAAGACCGGAGGGCCGGCCGGGGCGATTCGTGCGGTGGAAGGAACGGTATGGCTTTCTAAACCGTCGGCAGAAACCAAGCGGTTGCTTGACAAGGTTCCTGAGCTGCACTGATCGTTGTGCACTGTGCCGCTTGGAATAGGCGGCACAGCCAGCAGTCACCTCGTCAGAGCGTCCATGTTGCAGTTCAGCTTCGCACCTTCGCGCAGTTCCTTGGCAACCCTAGAACGCCAGTTACGTTCAGGGTCGCGCCTGATGTAGATCACACCGAGAAGATCACTGGGAAGCTCGACCCCTGGGTCGTGAAGGATGATGGTGCGAGCGCGACCGAGCGTTCCGATGAAAAATCCAAGCTCCAGGATCACGTTCTGTCGAGCACGTGCGTTGAGGTCGACGGCATCCTTGGCAGCGCCCTTGTCATCAGCGGTGAGTAGCACGATCGCAGCCGCAGCTTGAGCGGCATGTGCTTCGAACTTCTCGATGATGGTGCGCCCCAGGTCAGCCTGCTCGTGCAGGATTACCGGCGGACGGCCGAGAAGGTCGTGCAAGAACCGAGCGACGGATTCCTTCGCCAGCTCATCATGACCATGCACGATGAAGACCTGGTAGCCGCCAACGGCTGATGGAATTGTCTTGCTAGGCACGGTTTTTGAAGCTTCCGGGAGCTCGTCGAACAATGGCAGTTGCTCTTGAGTCTCGGTGAGTTTCCTAATATAACGCTTGAAATCTTTGCGTAGATCCGCAACCTTGCCGGATAGAGTCGACGGTACGTCTCCGAAGAACACCTTCAGGTAGTAGTCATCCGCAGGGATCGGCCGACGTCGTTACCGATCGCTGCGGACCACGGCGACGCCGATGAGAATCATCGCGCCGCCGAGCAATTGGAGGAATCGGACCGGCTGGCCGAGCAGGGCCCAGGCCAGCAGCGGGGCGGCGGCCACCTCGCACAGGCCGGTGAAGGAGGCCAGTCGGGCGCCGAGTCGGCGGGTGGCGGCTATCCCGGAGACGTAGGCGAGGGCGGTGGTGACGATGCCGAGCACCAGGACCACCGTCCACCAGGGGGTGGTGAAGCCACGGAATCGCGCTGGATCCGCAGATCCGTGCAGGGCGAGGACGCCGGTGGCTCCGGCGATCGACAGGACGAGTGCGCCGACCACGAGACCCCCGGCCGCCAGCAC
Source organism: Nocardia aurantia (assembly GCF_009604425.1). Lineage (GTDB taxonomy): Bacteria > Actinomycetota > Actinomycetes > Mycobacteriales > Mycobacteriaceae > Nocardia > Nocardia aurantia. The sequence goes on from NZ_WEGI01000011.1 coordinate 127,507, forward strand.
GATTCCCGGTAGTTCGCCGTCGTCGCGGGCGGACAGCAGGTAGTAGACGACCGAACCCAGCATGGCGGCCAGGGCCCAGGCGACGCCGGACCAGGCGACGTTGCCGCTGCCCACGTCGACCACCAGCACCAGGCCGCCGAGCCCGCAGATCGTGCCGATCATGGTCGCAGGGGTGGGGCGCTGCCGGTCGCGGGCCCACAGCCATGCCACCACGGCGATCGGTGAGGCGAAGACGATCAGCAGTGCCACGCCGACCGGCAGGTGCGCCACCGCTTCGAAGAAGGCCAGCTGGGTGCCGGCGACGGCGATCAGTCCGTAGCCGCCGAGGAGGGAAAGGTTGCGGCGCAGCAGGTTCCAACTGCCGTGCAGTCGAATCACGGCGATCGGCAGCAGGGCCACGGCCGCCACGACCACCCGGGCCGTCACCGCACCGCCGGCGCTCCAGCCGGCGTCGATCAGGGCGCGGGCGAGCACACCGGAGAGGCCGAAGGCCGCGGCGGAGACCGTCGCCCACATCAGGCCCGACCGCATCCGCCGTCGTCCGACCTCGTCACCGATCGCATTCGCCACCGTGGTGAGGCTAGGGCCGAAGTGTGCGGCTCGCTACGCCTTTTCCGGGATGGTCGACAGCGGGTGTGCCGCGCGGCCGGGGAACAGGCTGTGCGCCGTCGCGCAGGGAATGGATCATGCTGCGCAAGAGGCGGAATGCTGTCGACTGCTCGGTCTCGGTCAAGCCGGCCAGCATTGCGAGTTCGACGGACCGGACCGCCACGGTCGCCTTCTCGAGGCTCCGCCGTCCGCGCGGCGTGAGCCGGACGGGGAGAACCTTCCCGACGGGCGCCTCCGTGGGCCTGGTCACGTGGCCCTCCCGTTCCAGGGTCCGGAGCAGTACGTTCATCGACTGCCGGGTCACGAACGCGCCCCGCGCGAGCTCGGAGTTCGACAAGCCCGGCCGTTGCGCCAGCAACTCGAGGCAGGAGTAGTGCGTCACGCTCATTCCGAGCGGCCGCAGCACCTCCTCCATGGCCGTGCGCAGCACGCTCGACGCCTCCTTCAGCAGATAGGCCACCGACGTCTCGAGGTCGACCCCGTCTCCACTCATGTCAGTATTCTGACATATAGTGGTTTGTGTCAGAAAACTGACACAAAGGAAGGAGTGCCGCCATGCCGGCTACCGGACCCGACTTCATCTCGCTCCAAGTGCGCGACCTCGACGCCGCACAGGCGTTCTACGAGCAGTACCTCGGCCTCGTCCGCTCGCGGACCGGACCTCCGCACGCCGTCGTCTTCGAGACGAAGCCGATCGCGTTCGCACTCCGCGACGTCGTTCCCGGCACCGACCTCGCCTCCGCTGCCCGGCCCGGCATCGGCGCCGCGATCTGGTTCCACGCCACGGATGTCCAGGCCGTTCACGATGCTCTCGTCGACCACGGTCATACCATCGTCGCCGCACCGATCGACGGCCCGTTCGGCCGGACGTTCACCTTCGCCGATCCCGACGGCTATCACATCACTCTCCACGACCGGGCCTGATCGGCCGATCGCCGGCGCCGTCCCGCGCAGCCGACGCGGCGCCGGCGCCGGCGCAGCCGACAGGTCGTGCGGTGCCGGAGCGGAAGGCACCGCGCCCCGGCACTGTGCGCAGTGCCGGGGCGCGGATGGTCGAGAACCGTTGCGGCCGGGTCAGTTCCAGCGGGACAGGGCCCAGCGGCGGACGGCGGGGGAGGCGTTGGCGAGGGTTTCGAGGTCGTCGAGGAACTTCTCGATGCTCTCGTTCACGGCCTCGGGGCTGGCCACCTGCTCCTGGACCTTCTCCTCGGTGCAGGCCAGCATGGCGGCGGCCAGGTCGGCCTCGAGGTCGCGCATGAGCTGGCGGCGCAGGACGGTGATCTGGTCGCGGCCCTGTTTGCGGACGCGTTCGACCTCCGTCTGCGCGGCCTCGCGCATCTGCTCGATGATGCGGGTGGCGTCCTCCCGGGCGTCCTCGCGCATGCGCTCGAGCTCGGCCTGCGCCTCGGCGAGCGCGCTGTCGTAGGCCGCCTTGGCCTGCTCCAGTCGCGTCGCCGCCTGCTCGCTCTCCTCCAGCTGCTTGCGCACCGTCTCCTGGCTCTTGGCCATCATCTTCTGCAACGGTGGCACGACGTATTTCACGATCAACGCGATGATGACCGCGAAACCGACCAGCTGGCTGAGGAATACCGACCACTGGATGGTGATGTGGTATCCGTCCTCGGCGAGCACGCCGGGAGTGTAGGTCATGACGAGGCCCGTCCTGTCTGGTGTCCGGCGCCGGTGCCTGCGTGCCGATCGCCGCCGACCACGCGGTCGGCCAGGGTTTGAGCGAGCGGTTCCACGGCCTCGCGCAGCTCCGCGGACACCTGATCGGCCTGGGCGCGCAATTGCGCCGCGGATTCGGCGACGATCTCGTCGGCTTGCTGCTGCGCTTCGTTGCGCAATTCTTCGAGAATGGCCCGGCCTTCGGCGCGGGCCTCGTTACGGATTTCGGCCGCTTCGGCGCGGGCCTTGGTCAGGGCCGTCTGGTAGCGCTCGTCGGCTTCGGCGAACACATCCTTGGCTTCCTTGGTGTTCGCCGCGGTCGCGGCGACCCGTTCCTCGCGGTCCGCCAATACCTTGCGGATCGGCGGCACCACGATGAACCAGATGACTCCGAGCACGATCACGAAGATGATCAGTTCGGCGAAGAAGGTGCCGTTGGGGACGAGGAAGTTCCCCTCGGCTGCCACATCTGTGCGGGGCGGCATGATCGAGTTACTTACCGGGAGTGGCGAATACGAACAATGCCATGAAGGCGAGGTTGATGAAGTACGCCGCCTCGACCAGACCGACGGTGAGGAAGAAGTTGCCGCGCAACTTGCCCTCGGCCTCCGGCTGCCGGGTGACCCCGTTGATCAGCGCCGCGCCGGCGAGGCCGTCACCGATACCCGCGCCGATGGCGCCGCCCGCCATGATCAGGCCACCACCGATGAGTGCACCCTGGACGATGGCCGCCGTAGTTGCGTCTGCCATTTTTCACTTCCTGTTCTCGAACGCAGTTGCCCCGACCGTTGCCGGTCAATGGTTCACCGCCCGGCTCGCCGGTCAGTGGTTTTCGTGCTCCAGCGCCATGGACTGGCTGAAGTAGAGGACGGTCAGCAAGGAGAAGATGAATGCCTGGATGAAGCCGACGAACATGTCGAACAACTTCCAGATCGCATTCGGGCCCCAGCTGATCCAGAACGGAAACAGCGTGATCACCGAGATCATGACGCCACCGGCGAACATGTTTCCGAACAATCGCAGCGACAGCGACAGCGGCTTGGCGATCTCCTCGATGACGTTGATGAACACCATCGGTCCCCAGCCGGTGTGGCCCTTCAGCAGCAGTTTGAAATGGGTGATCGGACCGCGTCGTGCGATACCCGCGCCCTGATAGAACACGAAGACGAACAACGCCAGCGCGTACACGAAGTTCACGTCGGAGGCCGGCGGCGCGATGAATTCGCCGGAGCCGTATTGCATGGGCAATACCGACAACCAGTTCGACAGCAGGATGAAGGTGAACAGCGTGACCGCGAGCGGCAGCGCGTACGGCGCCACTCGCAGCCCGATCGCGCTCTCCACCTGATCACGCATCTGCACGGTGACGGTTTCGAAGAACAATTGCACGCCGTTGGGCACACCGGAGGTGATCTTCGCGCGCAGGAACAATGCCAGCGCGATCACGATCGCGGCGGCGACGGCGGTCGACACGATGGTGTCGAGATCGAACTCCAGTCCGAGGAAATGCGCGGTCGCGTGTTCGCCGACATGAATCTTCGTATCGGCGAGGACGGCGACCGATCCGGTCGTCCGGGCCAGGGGAACAGCGAGGATCGTCATGACAGTTCGCGCAGCGCTTTCAGTTCGGGCACGACGGTCTGGAGGACCATGATCACTTGGAAGACGGCCACACCGAAGAAGATTCCGATGCCGTCGGGCCGTGCCAGGATTCCGACCACGATGGCCAGGGCGGTGAGGCCGAGCAGGCGGAATGCGGTAGTCGCCAGCAGGGCCTGTTTACTGGGTGCTTCCGAACGCGTGATGCGGGTGACCGTCCGATAGGTGAGATTGGCGTTGAGCCAACCCAACCCGAGTCCGGCGCAAAGGAAGACACCGAGTAACAATCGGTGCAGCGGACCTGTGGCAACCAGTGCCAGAACGCCGAAGGCGACCGCTATATAGGCCGCGCGGCGCAATCGGATCCGGTCCAGGTTCACTTGGGACACCGCCTCGCCGTAGAACCCACCTCGTAGTGGGGGTCGTGATTGATGGTTAGCATACACATCGGAAGGTCATTGTGTAGCAATGCTTTTGATCTTTGTTTGGTTGATCTTGAATCTGCTTCCCCGGATGTCCGTTCGGCGCTTTCGGCCATCTCGCGGCTAACATTGCCGGGTGTCGGTCGCCGAAATTATCGATGCCGCGTCGACGTCGTCGGATGTGCCGAGAGCTGTCGAAGCTGTGAATTGCCGGATATCCTCGGCTCGGACCAGGCGAACCTTCGGCGAAATTCGGACATCATTCGATGCCTCGGACGGCGCAGCGTTCCGACCGGGCCGGACCGCGCTTTTGCGGGCGCCATCCGATCACCAAGGAATTGCAAATGTTTTATAAAAACAACAGCTGAACGAGAGGATTCCATTTGCCGGGCCGCGGCTGCCGGCATCCGGTCGAACCGGCGGCTACCCGCGGTCGGCGCCCGGCCGGCCCGGATCCGTGAACGCGGCCCGCCCGGCGTCGTGCGCCGCGCGGGCGCGGGTGAGTTTGGTGCCGCACACCATCGACTCGGTGCCGGTCAGTCGCTGGGTGTAGACGGCCCCGAATCCCGCCTCCGCCATCCAGTTCCGGCATTCGGAGGGGGTGTGCTCGCCGCCGGCCGGCGTCTCGATGAGCATGGTGAGGCTGCTGAGCAGGGCATGGGTGTTGGTGCGGCGCCCGTCGTCGACGAGCGAGCCGTACACGATCACCGATCCGCCCTCGGGCAGCGCCTCGTACGCCTTGCGCAACAGCATTCGCTTCGTGTCGAGGTCCCAGCCGTGCAGGATGTGGCCGAAGACCAGCACGTCGGCGGCGGGCAGCGGATCGCCGAGGAAGTCGCCCGCGACGAACGCGGTCCGCTCCGCGAGCCGGGCCAGGTGTTCGGCGAAGATCGGTTCCACGATCGGCAGGTCGAATCCGATGCCGCGCAGCCGCGGATGCTCGTTCAGCACGATGCGCAGGAATTCGCCCTGCGCCGTGCCGATGTCGGCGACGGTGTCGCGCTCCTCCCACGGGAATCCGGCCGCGAGCGCGGTGGCGCTGGGCCGCGACAGCCCGGTCATCGCCTGCAGGAAACCGCGCAGCGCGCGGCTGTCGCGGTAGAGGGTTTCGAAGAAGTCGCCGCCGGTGCGGATCTCGTTCTGCGGCCGGCCGGTGCGCAGCGCCTCGGTGAGATGACCCCAGTGACCGTAGCTGCGGGTGGCCGTCATCTCCAGATAGCCGCCGATGTAGTCCTCCGACTTCCGGTTGAGGTACCGGCCGGTCTCGGTGGTGTTGCTGTAGATACCGCCGTTGCGGTGCAGCATGCCCAGCGCGACGAGCGAGTCGAGGAAGTCACGCGCCCCGCGCGGGTGCAGGCCCACCCAGTCGCGCAACGCGTCCAGTGGCAGCGGACCGTCCGACAGTGCGGTGAACACATCGAGCTCGACGGCACTGAGCAGCGTGCGGGACCCCTGATAGGCCATCCCGACCTGCAGGATCCGGTCCATCTACAACCGGCCGGCCACGGCCTTGGCGCCGTTGCGGACCTGGAAGGCGTAGACGACCTCCAGGATGCCCATGATGATCAGCCACCAGCCGGCCACCAGGGTGAGCGTCGTGATCGCGTGGATCGGCCAGATCACCAGCGCGACGCCGCCGATGATCAGCATGGCGCCGTAGAAGATCGCCCAGCCGCGGCCGGGCAGGCCGCGCGGCGACTCGATGCTGCCCGCCGCCACGGTGATGCCGCGGAACAGCCAGCTGATACCGACCCAGAGGGCCAGCAGCACGATGGAGTTGCCGATCTCACGGAAGCTGAAGAACGCCAGGATGAACGACAGGATTCCGCTGACCAGCGACAACACCCGCCAGCCCGCGCTGACGTGCGGCCCGAACGCGGCGACCAGCTGCAATACGCCGGAGACCAGCAGGTAGATGCCGAACAGGATTCCGGCGACCACCAGTGTCGGGCCGGGCCAGACCAGGGCCATGATGCCCAGGGCCACCGCCAGGACGCCGATGATGAGCAGCGACTCCCAGGCGCTGCGGGCCAACGAGTGCAACGGCCCCTCGTACATCGTGTCGGCTGCATGATTGCTGGTTGTCATACCGGAACACTAATTCGAGATCATGGGGTAGCGAACAGTTCGCCAGTATCAATTCAATCAATCTCGGGCCGGTCACGGTCATACTCCGGAGGTGACCCGCCCGCGGTGCAGCCGGGCGAAGTGCCCCGGGGACTGGCCCTTCCAGGTGCGGAAGGCGGCGGCGAAGGCGGACACGCTGGAATAGCCGAGCCGGGTGGCGACGTGTTCGACGGTGAGCCCCGCGGTGAGCAGTTCCTCGGCGAGCATGCCGATGGTCTCGTTGGACAGCTCGCGGTAGGTGGTGCCCTCGTCGGCGAGCCGGCGGCGGAGGGTGCGGACCGACAGGTCGAGATCGGCGGCGATCCGGTTCTGGTCGGCGACCCCGCCGCGGCGGATCAGCAACTGCCGTACCCGGTCGCTCATCCCCACCCGGCCGCGCCGGCGCTGCAGGATGTCCGCGCACTGCTGTTCGTAGAACCGGGCGGTGGCGGCGCTGCCCTGCGGCAGCGGCTGGTCGAGCGTGCTCGCGCGGCCGATCAGGGCCGACTGCTCGGCGCCGAAGTCCAGCCGGTCGACGCCGAGCAGGGTGGCGAACATCTCGTAGATCGGGTGGGCTTCGATCGTGACCCGCGCCCGCACCAGCGGGAGCCGGGTCTGCATCATGTCCTGGGTGACGGTGGCGATCGCCGCGAAATCGTGTTCCAGCGCGAACCTGCGCAGATCGGGCGGCACCATGCTGTCGTCGCGGGTGATCCGGTACTCGGCGCCGCGCAGCTCGAACCGGTGCGTGCCGTAGGTGACCCAGCTGTCGCCGTAGCGCAGCCCGACCTCGGCCGCGTGCCGCATGGTCGGACTGGTCATGATCGCGAAGCCGAGCACGCCCAGCCGGGTGGGATGACACATCATCCCGGCCATCAGGCCCAGGCCCGGTTCGTCGTGCACGCCGTGAACCACGTTGCGCAGCAGCGTGATCTCCTGGCCGTAGGTGATCCCGACATCGTCGTCGCGCAGCCGGTTCGGGTGAATTCCGGTGTCGCGCAGTATCGTTTCGGCCGTCAGGCCCCGGGATTCGGCGAAGTCCACGAGCAGGGCCGCGCCGCTCACCGAGCGTGAGCGGGCGGATCGATCCAGTGCCCCGGCATCGTCCATGCGGCCCATGGTCGCAGAGTCCCGGTGGCCGTGTCCCGGAAATCCCGGCCCCGCGCTACACCCGGTCGGTCACCCGGCCGCGGTGCCGGCGCGCGAAATGCCCGGGGGACTGGCCTTTCCACGCCCGGAACGCCGCGGTGAACGCCGAGGTGCTGGAGTAACCGAGCCGGCCCGCGACGTGTTCCACCGTGAGCCCGGCGGTGAGCAGCTCCTCGGCGAGCATTCCGATTGTCTCGCTGGACAGTTCGCGATAGGTGGTGCCCTCGTCGGCGAGCCGGCGGCGCAGCGTCCGGACCGACAGGTCGAGATCGGCGGCGACGTGCGCCTGATCGGCGATGCCGCCGCGGCGGATCAGCAGTTCGCGCACCCGGCCGCTGACCCCGTCGCGGCTGCGCCGCCGCTGGATCAGATCCACGCACTGCTGCTCGTAGAACCGGGCGGTGGCGATGTTACCGCTCGGCAGCGGCAGATCCAGGGTGGCCCGCTTTCCGGTCAGAACCGTTCGGCGGGAGTCGAATTCGATGGTCTCGACGCCGAGCAGGGTGGCGAACATCTCGTAGATCGGGTGCGCGCCGACAGTCACCTGCACCGCCAGCATCGGCAGCCGCATCTGCATGATGTCCTGCTGGATGGTCGAGATCGCGGCCACGTCGCGTTCGAGGGCGAAGCGGCGCAGTTCCGGTGGCAGGACGGTGTCGTCGCGGACCACCCGGAACAGGTCGCCCTGTTCCTCCAGCCGGTGCGGCGCGAAGGTGAACCACATGTCGCCGTAGCGCAGGGCGACCTCCGCCGCGTGCCGCACCGTCGGACTGGACATCACCGCGAAACCCAGCACGCCCAGTGACGGTGGGTGACACATCAGTCCGGCCATGAGTCCCAGGCCCGGTTCGTCGTCGACCCCCTCGACGAGGTTGCGCAGCAGGGTGAGTTCCTGCGCGTAGGTGATCTCACCGTGCGGATCTCGCAGCAAATCCTCGGGAATCGCCGTGCCGCGCAGGATCGCGGACGCGGCGAGACCCCGCGACTCCGCGAACTCGACCAACAGCGCTGCGCCGGCGATGGAGCGCAGGCGAGCGGACGGATTGGTGATCGTGGCATCGTCCACCCGCAAATGGTCGCAGACTCCGCGCATGCTTCGCCGGGAATCCGCTGTGCTCATGTCACATTCGCGGTACGCTCTCGTCGCGGTAAGTTTGCTGAGCGCGGTCCCAAATCCACAGATTTCTGTCCCAATGCACACTGGTTGCCGGATGTTGATTAGCCATACGGTTTCTCTGTGTCACACCATGTCCGGTGCTGCCGACGCACCGGGAGTCCGGATCCGGACGACCCGGACATGGTGCGGCAGTACCTCTTTCCCCGCACCCGGAGTGAGTAGACGCATGCCGTTCACGCCATCGCCCGCTGTCAGGAACGCCTGGATCACCGTGTCCGCCCCCGGCGACGGGCGCGTGCTCGGCACGTTGCCGATGCACACCCCCGAGCGGGTCCGGACCCTGGTCACCGGCCTGCGCGCGGCCCAGATCGACTGGCGCGGTATGGGCGTCGTCGGCCGCACGCGATGGGTCACGCAGTTCCGCGACTGGCTCGCAGCCAACCGGCAGCGACTGGTCGACCTGTTCGCCGCGGAGACCGGAAAGTCGGTTGCTGCGGCGATGCGCGAGTTCCGGCTGTGCCTCGACGCCCTCGATTACCACCGCACCCACGGGGCCGAATTCCTGCACGGGCAACGGTTGCGGCCGCACGCGCTGCCGACGGTCTCCTCGCATCTGGCGATCGCCTATCGGTCGTGCCCGGTGGTGGGCGTCGTCGCGCCGTGGGCACATCCGTTGGCGGTCACCGTGTTCGACGCGATCCCGGCGCTGCTGACCGGGTCGGCCGTGCTGGTGAAGCCGTCGTCGCTCACGCCGCTGACGGTGCGCGCGCTGGTCGGCGGCTGGGCCGAACTGGGCGCGCCGCCGGTGCTGGACTTCGTGGTCGGCCGCGATGCCGGCCCGGCCCTCGTCGACACGGTCGACTACGTGCACTTCACCGGATCGCCGGAGACGGGGAAGATGGTCGCGCTGCGGACCGCCGCGCGGCTGGTGCCGTGCCGGCTGGAACTCGGCGGCAAATCGGCGGCACTGGTCCTCGCCGACGCCGACCTGGATCGCGCGGCCGCGGGGATCGCGCTCGGCGGCCTGTCCGATTGCGGGCAGAACTGTCACAGCATCGAGCGGATCTTCGTCGAATCCGCCTGCTACGAAGCGTTCGTCGAGCGGCTGACCGCCGAGGTGGCGGGCTGGACCCCCGAGCCCGGCGAGTACTCGGAGGTGATGACCTCGTCGGCGCATGTGCGGCGCGTCCACGAACAGGTGCGCGACGCCCGTGCCAAGGGCGCGTCGCTGCGGATCGGCGGATCCGGGCGCGACCACGTGTTCGAGCCGACCGTGCTGGCCGACGTCGAACCCACCATGAGCGTGCTGACCCAACAGACCCTGGGCCCGGTACTGCCGGTGATGCGGGTCGAATCCGCCGAGGCGGCGCTCGCGCTGATCAACGATCCGTGCGGCCCGGCCGCGAGCATCTGGACCTCCGACGACTCCACGGGAAGGGAGTCGGCCGGTCGAATCGTGGCGGCCCGGGTAGCCGTCGCGGACGTGTCGGTGCACCTGATGCCGGCACATCTGTAACACCCACGACAGGAAGAACTTTCGACACACGGCAAAGGTTGTGAGGACATCCGATGATCGGCTGGCAGATCTTCGGCGCCGCTCTCGTCCTGATCGGCGTCTCGAGTTCGGTGGCGATGAGCCGCCGCCCGCAACATATTTCGTCCGGACGTACCGTCTCGGAGATCCGGCAGCGCATCCTCGCCGAGATCGCGGCCCCGGCGCTCGCCCCGCCGGTGCTGTTGATCCCGCACAGCGCGCCGGATCACACTCCGGATGTTCCGGAGGCCCACCGCACCATGCAGGAACATCTGGAATGCACGGTCGCCGAGTGCGCGCGCAAGGCGACGGCCTACCGGGTGCTGGTCGAGGCGGGGCGCATCACGCCGCGCTGAGGGCCGGCCCGGCGGGTGTCCGCCGGGCCGGTTCCCGGGTCATGCTGTCGCCGAACCGTTTTCGGCAGTCGCGGCGAATGCTCACTGGCCGAACAGCACCCGGCCGGCGTAGCGAGCCGCAGTGCGGTGAGGCCCGCGAGCGGCGGGTGGCCGCGATCGTGGCCGGAATCAGCGTGTCACCATCGAGGTGCGGGCGTGCTGCTCGCGCTCGAACCCGGCACCTGGCGGTTCTCCGAGTTGCGCCGGCGCATCGAGGGCATCACGCAGAAGATGCTGACCCAGACGCTGCGCGGGCTCGAGCGGGACGGCATCGTGACGCGGCGGGTGTATCCGACGGTTCCGGCCACCGTCGAGTACACGCTCACTCCGCTGGGCCGCAGCCTGTGCGAGGCGGTCGCCGTACTACGGGGGTGGGCGTACACCCATATCGGCGAGATTGCAACCGCCCGAGCCGATTACGATGACAAGACGGAATCCGGCCGCGACCGGCGGTAGGCGGTTCGGGCCTGCGGCGGGCGCCGGATTAGGGTGAAGATCGACAAGGCCTGCCATCTCCACGCGAGGAGCTACCCCATGGACCTGAGCCTGCACTACTGGAACTTCTCCCATCCGTCCGATCCCGCCCGGATCGCCACCACGCTCGGCGCCACCGCGCGCGACGCCGAGCAGGCGGGATTCGCCGGGTTCACCGTGATGGACCACTACTTCCAGATGGAGCTTCGCGGCACGGCCGACGAGCCCATGCTGGAGGCCTACACCACCCTCGGCTATGTGGCCGCGCTGACCGAGCGGATCGAGCTCGGCGTGCTCGTCACCGGCGTCATGTATCGCCACCCGGGTTTGCTGGCGAAGATCGTCACGACGCTGGACGTGCTGTCCGGCGGCCGGGCACACCTCGGCATCGGCGCGTCCTGGTACGAGCGGGAACAGGTCGGCCTCGGCGTCCCCGTGGTGCCGGTGGCCGAGCGGTTCGAACGACTCGAGGAGACGCTGCAGATCTGCCTGCAGATGTGGAGCGACGACAACGGGCCGTACGAGGGCCGGCACTACCAGCTGGCGGAGACGCTGTGCGTACCCGCCCCGCTGACCCGGCCGCGGCCGCCGATCCTCATCGGCGGTGGTGGAGAGAAGAAGACCCTGCTGCTGGTGGCGCGCTACGCCGACGCGTGCAACCTGTTCGCCACGACGCCCGACGAGGTGTCCGCGAAGCTCGACGTGCTGCGCAAGCATTGCGACGCGGAGGGCCGCGACTACGACGCCATCCGCAAGACGGCCCTGTACATGGGCCCGGTGTTCGATGATCCGGATGCCTTCCTGGTCGGTGCGGAAGCCCTTGCCGGACTGGGTATCACGCAGCTGGATCTGATGCCGGACGGCGATCCGATCGAATATGTCGAGCGCGTCGCCGATCTGGTACCGCGGATCGCCGAACTCTGATCCCCGTCGTCCCGGGAACGCCCGCCGCATCCGCGACGGGCGTTTTTCGTGGTAACTCCCGGGCCTCCGGTCGCGCCCGGCTGCCGAGCCCCCGTGCCGCCGATCGGTGCAGCTCGCGGCGTCGTCAAGGGTACGGCCGGTCTCCGGGCCGCGGCTGCGCCGCGGTAGCTGTCGGTCCGACCGGTCTGCACGCTGTGAATGAAAGCCTGTGTGAACGAAGCAGTTTGATGCTCTTCGACGTGAAAGATGGCTTTTCATAATGTGTTTCGATCGTTGACAGTGGCAGGCGGGAGTAATACTTTAGCTGGAGTAAGGATTTTCTCCGGCAGGGAACCCACCGTCCGTGACGACCAGGGAGACCGTATGACCGCCCCCACCGAGGTTCGCCAGTACCCGTTCGGCGAGCCGGTTCGACTCGAGATCCATCCACTGTTCGCGACACTCCGCCGGGAGGAACCGGTTTCGCGCATCCGGTTGCCCTACGGCGGCGACGGCTGGCTGGTCACCCGCTACGCGGATGTCAAGCGGGTGCTCGCCGACCCCCGATTCAGCCGCGCCGTGACCGTCGGCCGCGACGACATTCCGCGTTCCACACCCGAACCCGCGCGGGCGAATTCACTGCTCAGCATGGATCCGCCGGAACACACCCGGCTGCGCAAGCTGGTGTCGAAGGCGTTCACGGCGCGCCGTGTGGCCGAATTGCGGCCCCGCGCACAGCAGATCGCCGACGGCCTGCTCGACACCGTCGAACGCACCGGCGCGCCGGCCGATCTGGTCAGGGGGCTGGCGCTGCCGCTGCCGGTCACGGTGATCTGCGAGATGCTCGGTGTCCCGCCCGAGGAACACCATCGGTTCCGGGACTTCTCCGACACCGTGATGGCCACGACCGCGTACTCGCTGGCGCAGATTCGCGCGGCCCGGGCGGCGCTCGAGGACTATCTGACCGAACTGGTCGCCCGGCGGCGCGCCACCCCCACCGACGATCTGTACGGCGCACTGGTCGCCGCGCGCGACAACGAGGACCGGCTCAGCGAGGCGGAGCTGGTCAACCTCGGCGTCACCATTCTGATCGCGGGCCACGAGACCACCGCCAACCAGATCGCCAACTTCGCCTATGTGCTGCTCAGCGATCCGGATCGGTGGGAACTGCTGCTGCGGCGGCCGGATCTGGTGCCCGCCGCGGTGGAGGAGTTGCTGCGCTACGTGCAGCTCGGCAGCGGCGCCGCCTTCGCCCGGGTGGCGACCGAGGACGTCGAACTCGGGGGCGTCACCGTACGGGCCGGCGAGGCGGTGTTCGCGAGCATCCAGTCGGCCAATCGGGACGACGCGGTCTTCGCCGATTCCGAGCGGCTGGACCTCACCCGGGAGACCAGCGTGCACGTGGCCTTCGGGCACGGCGCGCACCATTGTCTCGGCGCCCAGCTGGCGCGCGTGGAACTACAGGTCGCGTTGAGTTCGCTGCTGCGCCGCTTCCCCGCGCTGCATCTGGCGGTACCGCCGGATGAAATCCCTTGGAAGACAGGGTTGCTCGTGCGCGGGCCGAGCGAGTTGATGGTGGGGTGGTGAGCCGGCGGTTTGTGACGGAAGTCTGACCTCGCGGCCGCCGACGGCGTTTCGTGGCTGTGCGGACCCGTGATTCGGGGAGGATTCCGGGCATGAATCCCTCCGATATCGCGGGCTGCTGAGCCGTGCGGGTATTGCTCACCGGCGCCGCCGGTTTCATCGGGTCGCACATCCGGCGCGCGCTGTCCGAGGCCGGTGACGAGGTGGTCGCGGCGGATCTGATGCTCGCCGCCGCGCACGGACCGGCGGCGAGCCCGCCGGAGGGGGTGCACCGTGCCGACGTGCGCGAACCCGAGGCGATGGCGCGGCTGTTACGCGGCGTCGATGTGGTCTGCCATCAGGCGGCGGTGGTCGGCGCGGGCGTCGACGCCGCCGACGCGCCCGCGTACGCCAGTCACAACGACCTCGGCACCGCGGTGCTGCTCGCGGCGATGGCGGCGGCCGGGGTACGGCGGCTGGTCCTCGCGTCCTCGATGGTGGTCTACGGCGAGGGGCGGTATGTCGACGCGAATTCCGCTGCGGTGGAGCCCGTTCCGCGCCGCCGCGCGGATCTCGACGCGGGTTGCTTCGACCATCTCCACCCGGGAACCGGCCGGCCGCTGCGCTGGGCGGCGATCGACGAGGACAGCCGGCTGTCGCCGCGCAGCCTGTACGCGGCCGGCAAACTGGCCCAGGAGAACTACGCGGGTGCCTGGGCCGCGGCCACCGGCGGATCGGTGACCGCCCTCCGGTACCACAATGTCTACGGCGACGGAATGCCCAGGGACACGCCGTATTCCGGAGTCGCCGCGATCTTCCGCTCGGCACTGGCCGCCGGTGGCGCGCCGCGGGTGTTCGAAGACGGCGGCCAGATGCGGGATTTCGTGCACGTCCGCGACGTCGCCGCCGCCAATCTCGCCGCCGTGCACCGCCCGCTGCCCGGATTCGCCGCGCTGAACATCTCCTCCGGTGTCCCGATCAGCATTCTGGAGGTCGCCGAGCTGCTCGCCCGGGCACACGGCGGCACACCACCGGTCGTCACCGGTCGATACCGGCCCGGGGACGTGCGGCACATCGTCGCCTCGCCCGAGCGGGCCCGCGCGCTGCTGGATTTCACCGCCGCCGTGCACCCCGCCGATGGTCTCGCCGAATTCGCCACCGCCCCATTGCGTTCCGTCGCAGCGGTCGGCGCGCCGCAGTGGCGGTGACGGATCGGCCGTCCGGGCGTTCAGCCGGTCTGCACTTCGTTCGGGTGGACGGGCGACACCCGGCGGTCGGCCGTGCTGTCATCCGAGACTAGCGGGAGCCGGATCTCGAAGCGGCAGCCGACCTCTCGGTTGTGGGCGGTGATCTCGCCCTGGTGGGCCCGCATCAGCCCGGCCGCGATCGCCAGGCCCATGCCGCTGTTGCTGCCGATGCCGGTGGCGGCGGGGGAGCGGGCGGCGCTGCCGCGGTAGGCGACCTCGAAGATGCGGGGCAGATCGGCGGGCGCGATGCCCGGGCCGGTGTCGTCGACGCGGGCCCAGGCGTATCCGTCGGCGCTGCCGGTGACGACATCGATGCGGCCGCCCGGCGGGGTGTGCTCGATGGCGTTGGCGACCAGGTTGGTGATCACGCGGGTGAGGGCGCGGTCGTTGCCGCACACCGGGATCGGCGCCGCCGGCTGCCGGGCGGACAGCCGGATCCGGGCGCGTTCCGCCGACGGCCCGGTGGTGGCGGCGACCTCGTCGATCAGTTCCCGCAGGTCCACCGGTTCGAGGGTGAGGCGCAGGGCGCCGGAGTTGATCTTCGACATCTCGAACAGGTCGTCCACCATGGCCGACAGCCGGTGGGTTTCCCGAACGATCTGCTGCGCATAGCGTTCCAGGGTTTCGGGCCGGTCGACGACACCGTCGGCGATGGCCTCGCTCATGGCGAGGATGCCCGCCAGCGGGGTCCGCAGATCGTGGCTGACCCAGGCCACCAGTTCCCGCCGGGACTGCTCGGCGGCCCGCTCCTGTTCTCGCATCTGCCGCTGCCACACCGTCTTCCGGGCCTGAGCCCGGCCCAGCACGATCGCCGCCGGCACCGCGACCGCCGTCACCACCGCGAGGACGATGGCGCTTCGCTCCAGTTCGTGGGTGAACATCAGCCCGCTCACCGCGATCAGGCCGGCGAGCGTCGCCAGGGTCGGGATCAGCACCAGCACGACCATGCTGGTGGTGAGACTCCGGTTGTGGGTGATCCGCATCGCGAGCGCGCCCAGTGCCGTGACCGGTACCGATCCGGCGAGCGCGTAACAGATCAGGGCGGGGATGTCATGCGGCATCGCCGGCCCCCGTCCCCGGCCGGCCCCAGGCGTAGCCGCGGCCCCAGACGGTCTCGATCCGGTGGGCGGCGCCGAGTTTCGCGCGCAGCCGCTTCACGTGCACGGTGACGGTCGAATGGTCGCCGAAGGTCCAGCCCCACACCCGTTCCAGCAGTTCGTCACGGCTGAACACCTGGTGCGGATGGCCGATCAGGAAGGTGAGCAGATCGAATTCGCGCGCGGTGAGCTCGACGCGCCGGTCGCCGACCAGCACTGCCTGAGCCTCGGGCCGCAATTCGACGTCGCCGCTGCGGATCACGCGTTCCGGACCGGGCCGGGCCTGCGCGGCGCGCCGCAGGACCGAGGCCACCCGCAACGCCAGTTCCCGTGGGCTGAACGGTTTCACGACATAATCATCGGCCCCGGCCAGCAGGCCCACCACCCGATCCTCCTCCTCGCCGAGCGCGGTCAGCAGGATGATCGGGATCTGCGGATGCGGGCCGGCGCGGACGATGCGGCACAGCTCCACACCGTCCGGCGGCGGCATCATCACGTCCAGGACGGCGAGATCGATCTCGTTGCGCGACAGGATGTCCGCGGCGTCGGGGCCGTCGCCCGCCTCCACCACGGTGAGGCCGTCCAGCTCCAGATAGCGCCGGACCACCTCCCGTACCACGGGGTCGTCGTCGGCCACCAGGATCCGCATCGCCGTCACCAGTTCGTCGCCAGCAGATGGTTGAGCAGCAGGGCGGCGACCGCCTGCACGGCGAGCCACCAGCTGGCCGCGCGCCGGGGCAGCAGCGCGGTGGCCGCCAGCAGCCAGACGTCGAACGGCAGCCAGATCCGTTCGGTCTCCGCTTTGCTGAGCCCGCTGATGTCGGCCGCCGCGATGGCGAGCAGCCCCGCCGCCGCGAGCAGGGCCGCCGGATCGACCGCGGCGCGCCACCGCCCTATCAGTCCGGCACGGCTCGTGATCGCCGGAAGACCCACCCCGCGAACGACTTCGGGCAGCGCGGCGGCGGTCGCGAGGCCGACCGCGCAGACGGTGGCCGCCAGATTGCCCCACACCCAATAGGAGTACGGCCGCTCTGAGGCGATACCTTGGTAATACCGTTGCACCACAAGGTGATAGCCGTCGAGCCAGGAGAATCCGGCCGCGGTGAACGCCGCCACCACCAGGGCCACCCCGATCAGCGCCGGGGCCGCCGGGCGGAAACCCCGCGCCGCCAGGACCATCGCCGCCGGGACCACCATGAGCGTCAGGCCGTAATTGAGGTACAGGCCGTAGCCGAAGAGCAGCCCCGAGACCAGCGCGACCACCGGCCATCCCGGCCGCTGCCGGGTGGCGACGGCCAGCAGCGCCACCGCCCACGCCGTGACCCCGGCGAAGAATCCGTCGGCCGACACCCCGACCCAGACCGCGGCGGGCGCGAGAACCAGGAAAGGCAGCGCCGCCCGGGCGCGATCGGCCGCGCCGAGCGCGTCCAGCGCGACCGCCACGGCCGCCACCGCACTGGCCCCGACGAGCACGCACAGCCACGCGGCCCAGGCGCCGCCGCGGAGGCCGAGCCGGTCCAGCAGCACGAAGGTCAGCAGCGCGCCGGGTGGATGGCCGGAGACGTGTGTCGTCCACGAGTCGGGCCGGAAATCCAGGATCCGCCCGGAGAATCCCCGCAACATGGCACCGATGTCCCGGACTCCGCCGACCTCCCACAGGTATTCGTGCCGGCGGGTGAGCCTTCCGGCGAAACCGACCTGCCAGCCGTCGACCATCGCCAGCGCGAACGTCCACGCCACCGAGGTCAGCCAGGACACTGTCAGCAGCCGCCGCCAGGGCAGCCGCCGCGCCAGATCCGGTCCGAACAGCACGACCGCCACCGCGATCGCGACCGCCGGTCCGGTACCCCAGCCGACGTGCGGACCCCAGATGCCGAAGATCGGGGCCGCGGCCGCGTAGAGGTGCCGGCCCCACTCCGGGCCCCGCAGCTGAGGCAGCGCGAACGCCACTACGACCAGCAGCGCCGCGACCCCGGCGCACGTCCACGCCGCGATACCGCGGGCACGCCGGGGATTTTCGGTGACGACCGCCTGCTGCACGGGCTTCACGATAGGCCGCGGCCCTCGGCGGACCCCCGGCGATCGGCACACCCGACCGGGTTGTCACACTTTCGTCACCGGGCCGGTCGACCGTATGCCGGGCGGTCGACGAGCCAGAGACCCGTACCGCTGCGGTCGGTCCGGAGCATTCGCGGACGGCGCGGGCCGCCTGTCGAATCCGATCGGAGCGGGGCGGCCCCGCTCGCGATCCAGGTGGTCTCGGCTCGATCGCGCTGGTGTTCCCGACGGCGGCCGGGAGGCGATGCCGCGCACCGGGCACCGAGGAAGTTGTGGTTGCCGACCGAGCAAGGGGTTATCTGGGCATGGCCGTGCCTCGTCCCCGCGCGGCTCGGCATGGTGTGGCGGGTTGTCCGGCCGAGGAGTCCACCTCCGCCGCCTTCCGGACCGCCCGCGTCGAATGGTGCTGTTCCCGTCATACTTTCGTCACCGCGTCGCAGGGGTCCGGCGCGGCCTCGCGGCCCTACGGTCGATGCCGTGACCGAGACACACGAGGCGCGGGACATCACCCTGGTGATTCCGTGCCACAACGAGGCGGGTGCGTTGCCGGGGGTGCTGGCCGCCGTGCCACCGGGATACCGGGTGATCGTCGTCGACAATGCCTCCACCGACGGCACCGCGGCGGTGGCGAGCGCGGCCGGTGCGACCGTGGTGACCGAGCCGACGCCGGGATACGGTTCGGCCGTGCACGCCGGGATCCGCGCGGCGGACACCGAACTGGTGGCGGTGCTGGACGGGGACGGTTCCCTGGATCCCGGCGAGATCCCCATGTTGGCAAGCGAATTGGTGCCCGGCGTGGACATGGTCGCGGGCCGGCGCCGGGCCGTCGCGCGCGGCGCCTGGCCGTGGCACGCCCGGGCGGGCAACGCGGTCCTGGCCGCTGTGCTGCGCCGCCGCCACGGCCTGCCGATCCACGACCTCGCCGCCGTGCGGGTGCTGCGCCGGGAGCGGTTGCTCGCGCTCGGGCCGCTGCACCCCAGATCCGGCTACCCGCTGGCGTTGCTGCTCGGCGCCGCACGGGCGGGCTGGGCAGTGGTGGAGCGGGACGTCCGCTATCGGCCACGCACGCACGGGGTCTCGAAGGTCTCCGGTTCGGTGCGTGGCACCGTCGGCGCCGTGCGGGACTTCTGGAGTGTGCTGTGACGCCGATCGATGCCACCCTGCTCGTGATCGCCAAGGCGCCCATCGCCGGATTCGCGAAAACCCGTCTGACCCCGCCGTTCTCGCCGCAGGAGGCGGCGGGACTGGCGGCGGCGGCGCTGCTGGACACCCTGGCGGCGGTGCGCGGCAGCGGCGTGCGGCATCGGATGGTCTCGTGGACCGGCGATCTCGAGCGGGCCGAGCGGGCCGACGAGATCGGCGCGGCGCTGGCCGATTTCGAGGTGGTCCCGCAGTCGGAGGGCAGTTTCGGCGAGCGGCTGGCCGGTGCGCACGCGGACGCGTCCTACCTGGGCCGTCCGGTGCTGCAGATCGGGATGGACACCCCGCAGGCCGGTCCGGATCTGCTGGCCGCGTGCGCGACCCGGCTGCTGACCAGTGGCGACACGGTGCTCGGCCCGGCGACCGACGGCGGCTGGTGGGCGCTGGGGCTCACCGATCCGGCGGCGGCGAGCATCCTGGTCACGGTGCCCATGTCGACCGCCCGCACCGGTGAGCTCACCGGTGCGGCCCTGCGCCGCTACGGATGCCGGCTGCGGCGGTTACCGACGCTCACCGACGTCGACACGATCGCGGAGGTGGACAGGGTCGCCGCCGCCCGTCCGGGCGAGTTCGCGCGGGCGGTGGCGCGGCTGCGCGCGGACCGGCTCCGGGTGACCGTGTAGCCGGAAGACTCAGTCCCAGGCCGTGTTCACCGCCGCGACCAGGTCGGCGGCGCGTGGATCCAAGCTGCCCTCCACGATGTAGTTGGTGACGTAACCGAAGGCCAGCCCGCGGGCCGGGTCGGCGAAGCCCAGTGCGCCGCCGCGTCCCGGGTGGCCGAACGAGGCCGGGCCGCCGAGGGGGAATTCCGCTGTGGGCAGCATGAATCCGGAGGCGTACCGGCTCGGCAGCAGGATCACCGCATCGGTGCCCGCGGCCTGTTCGCGGGTGGCGTCGGCGAGGGTGCCGGCGGTCAGCAGCCGACGCCCGTCCACCTCGCCGATCAGCGTCGCGTAGAACCGGGCCAGGCCGCGCGCGGTGCCGATACCGTTGCTGGCCGGGATCTCCGCGGCCTGCACCTCGGCCGAGTCGAAATCCGGATTCGGCGGGTCGGTCACCGAGAACGCCCGACTGGACAGGGA
The DNA here is from genome assembly GCF_009604425.1 of Nocardia aurantia. Lineage (GTDB taxonomy): Bacteria > Actinomycetota > Actinomycetes > Mycobacteriales > Mycobacteriaceae > Nocardia > Nocardia aurantia. The sequence continues at coordinate 147,730 of NZ_WEGI01000011.1, forward strand.
TTCCGGATCCCGGGCGGCCGCCAGGAGCGGACGCAGCGACTCCGGGATCTCGTCGATCGGGATCGCGGAGTAGTCCGGTTGCGGCGCGAAGACCAAGCGGCTCACCCGCTTCCGCTCGGTGTCCGGTAGTCCGATGAAAAAGTCGATGCCGTGCGGGCCCGCGATCTCCTCGGCCACGAAGCGACCCGGCGACCGGCCCGACACCCGGCGGATCACCTCACCGACCAGCCAGCCGAAAGTACGGCCGTGGTAACCGTGCGCGGTGCCCGGCTCCCACAGGGGACGCTGCGCGGCCAGGGCCGCGACCATCGGATCCCAGGCCAGCGCGTCGGCCAGCGGGACCGGGCGATCGAGCGCCGGCAGCCCGGCGCGATGGGACAGCAACTGGCGCACCGGGATTCCGGCCTTCCCGGCGGCGGCGAATTCCGGCCAGTACCGGGCCACCGGTGCGTCGAGGTCCAGTTCACCGCGCTGCGCGAGCAGATGGGCCGCGGCCGCGGTGACCGCCTTGGTGGCGGAGTACACCAATTGCAGGGTGTCGCGTTGCCAGGGCCGGCCGGTGGCGGGATCGGCCTGTCCGCCCCACAGATCCACCACCGGTTGCCCGTCGCGATACACCGCGACCGCGGCGCCCACCTCGCCGGCCTTGTCGAAATTCGCCGCGAAAGCGTCGCGCACCGGCTCGAATCCCAGTGCCACCGTTCCATCGATCGCCGTCATCGCAGTACCCGATCCGTCATGGCCACGTCCAACGCGGCACCGGGCGTGCGCATTCCGCGGCGGGTCACGGTAATACCGCCTGAGTCTGGGTCGTCTTGGCGACCAGCGCGTCCGTGTTGTCGCGAATCTCGGTCTCCACGACCACGAATCGGCGTCCGGCGTGCAGGGGACGGGCGGTCGCGACGGCGTACCCGGATCGGACGGCACGCAGGAAGTTCGTCTTGGATTCGACGGTGGTGGTGCCCTGCGCGCCCTCCGGCAGATTGAGGAACGCGCACACCGCGGCGGTCGCGTCGGCCAGCGACATCAGCGCGCCGCCGTGCAGGGCGTCGCCGAGCGTGCACAGGTCGGCCGACCAGGCCAGCTGGCTGCGCACCAGGTCCGCGCCGTGTGCGAGGACCTCGACGCCGAGGCGGGCGGTGAAGGGCATGGTGCGGTGGAACAGGGCCGTGCCCTCGTGGTCGGGTAGCGGGTTGTCGGTCATGGATCGAGCCTGCCCTACCAGGGCAGGCTCGATCCATGACCTCTCAGGTAATCGTCGCGATCCGGGCGGCGTGCCCCACTGCCCGGTGCGCGGTTACCGGGGGTCAGGCCAGGTAGTCGAATTCGCCGGCGCGGCAGCCGAGGATCCAGGCCGAGAGCTCCGCGCGGGTGAACTCGAGGGTGCCGGCCTCCGGGTTGTTGCTGTTGCGGACGGCCACGCCGCCGCCGGGCAACTCGGCGCATTCGACGCAGTTACCGTCCGGTCCACTGAAACTCGACTTGCGCCAGTCGAGATCCACGGCGCGAGTCGCATTCTGGTCGATCATCGGTACCTCCGAGGTGATTGGTGACTGTATGCGGGCGACGCTGCCAGGCCGGAATCCGTTGGAACCGATCGAATCCCCCTGGGGATCAGCCGGCGACGATTATCGACAGGGATATTCCCGCGGATAGCCGGGCTAATCGTGCTCCACGGTACGGTCCCGTTTCGCCGCAGCGGTACCCCTATTTGCGAGATTTGCAAACCAGGAGGCCGAACCGGGTACCTTCAACCTCGGCCGTTGTGTGCCGTTGATCCTGTTCGTCTGCATTGCTAGATCATTGCTCGGACTGACAGTGCGCTGCTTCTGTTCCCATGGGGCGTTATTGATTCAGATAGCTGGAAATGAGCCGAAATTTTCGTAAGCCGTAGAGGTGCACGTGCATACGGGCTTGCATCCGTGAGTGCATGCGGCCGAAGACAATTCGCTGAATTCGCAGCGGGTTTCGGTATGTTGCGATACAAAAGCGTTCGCGACGATGTCGCCGACAGGTGTGAATTCGGTCACTGAAACGGGCTCACGACACCCGGTGCGCTCCTTCGGAGGGAACGGCGACGAAGGCTCGGGGCGGTGAAAAACCTTCCGTGTGGAACATCCGGGTGATTCCGGATTCGATATGTCCGGTCCGGTCGGCATCGGTCAACGCGATGACGCTGCCGCCGAATCCGCCGCCGACCATCCGTGCCCCGTGCGCGCCCGCGGCCAGCGCCGCCGCCACCGCGCTGTCCAGTTGCCGGGTCGAGATCGCGAAATCGTCGCGCAGCGAGGCGTGTCCGGCCGTGAGGATCGGGCCGATGGCACGCGGATCGCGGCCCTCGCGCAACATCGACACGACCGCGAGTACCCGCGCGTTCTCGGAGACGATGTGCCGTGCGCGGCGGCGCAGCACCGGGTCGCCGATCCGCGCCACGTCGGCGGGATCGGTGATCGCGCTCAGCTCCGGCACGCCCAGCGCGGCGGCGGCGGCCTCGCATTCCCGCCGGCGCTCGCCGTAGTCGCCGTCCACCAGCTGATGTGGCGTATTCGTGTCCACCACAAGCAGTTCCAGCCCGGAGGCGGTGAGGTCGAACGGCACCTGCGCGTGCTCGCCCGCCCCGAAATCGAGGAACAGGGCATGCCCGGCGGTGCACAGCACCGAGGCGGACTGGTCCAGGGTGCCGGTGGCCGCGCCCACGTACGAATTCTCCGCGGTCCGGCCGATGTCGATGAGATCCGCGGCGGTGACCGGCAGGTCGAACAGGTCCCGGATCGCCACGGCCACCGAACATTCCACCGCCGCCGAGGACGACAGGCCCGCGCCGACCGGCACCGCGCCGTCGAGTTCCACGGTGAGGCCGGTGATCCGGTGCCCGCGGCGGACGTATTCGTGCACCACCCCCAGGGGATAGCGGGCCCAGCCGGACACCTGGGCCTCGGCCAGTCCGGCGACGGGCAGTTCGATCCGCTCGCCGGGATGCTGCCGCGACGACACTCGCACCAGGCCGTCGGAAGTCGTTGCGGCACGGCAGGTCACCACGTGCGGCAGGGCGATCGGCAGCGCGTAGCCGCCGTTGTAGTCGGTGTGCTCGCCGATGATGTTGACCCGGCCCGGCGCCACCCACTCCCCGCTCACGCGGTCACCTCCCGCAGCTCGGCCGCCACGGTCTCCGGGGTGGTGTCGCTGATGAAGACGTTCATGCCGGACTCCGAGCCGGCCAGATACTTCAGCTTCCCGGCCGCGCGGCGGATCGAGAACAGTTGCAGGTGCAGCCACCACTCCGCGCGCGGTGCACCGGATCTCACCGTCGGCGCCTGGTTCCACGCGGCGATGTAGGGCATCGGGGTGTCGAAGCGGTGCGCGAAGCGCCGCTGTACGTCCAGATACAGCGCGGCGAAGCCCTCGCGCTGCGCGTCGTCGAGATCGGGGATGTCGGCCACCCGGCGGTGTGGATACAGCTGCACCTCGTAGGGCCAGCGCGCGAACGGCGGCACGAAGGCCGTCCACTCGGCGTTGGCCGCCACCACCCGCCGGCCGCTCGCCCGCTCGGTGGTGAGCAGATCCTCGAACAGATTGCCGCCGTGCGCCTTCCGGTGCCGCGCGAGGTTCTCCGAGATCTTCGCGACCCGCGGCGTGACGAACGGGTAGGCGTAGATCTGCCCGTGCGGATGCGACAGCGTCACCCCGATCTCCTCGCCGTGGTTCTCGAAGCAGAAGACCTGTGCGACGCCGTCGATCTCGGCCAGCTCCGCGCTGCGGTGCGCCCACACGTCGAGCACCAGCCGGGCCCGCGCCGGATCCAGCCGCGCGAAGGACGAATCGTGATCGCTGGTGAAGCAGACCACCTCGCAGCGGCCGAACCCCTCGCGCAGCGGTGTCAGCGGTGAACCTTCTACTGTCGCATCGACTTTCGTCACGGTGGTCGACAACGACGGGAAGCGATTCTCGAAAACCGCCACCTGGTAGTCGGATTCGGGGATCTCGGTCGCGCGCTCCGGGGTGGACGGGCACAGCGGGCACAGGTCGGCCGGCGGCAGGAAGGTCCGGGTCTGCCGGTGCGAGGCGAAGACCACCCATTCGCCGAGCAGGGGATCGAACCGGGTCTCGGAGGCGGTGGTGGTGTGCGGGAGATCGCGACGGTCGGTCGCCACCCTCGTCACCGGCGTCTCGTCGAAGTACAGGATCTCCCGGCCATCGGCCAGTGCATGCCTGGTGGTGATCACCACGCGGACACTACACGATGAATGTTAGCGCTAACATGGCCCGGCCCAGCCCGGCCCAGCCCGGCCCAGCCCGGCCCAGCCCGGCCCAGCCCGGCCCAGCCCGGCCCGGATCGCCGGTGCCGATGCCGGGACCGGTATCGGCCGGGTGGCCCCGGCTATCAGTACTCGGTGCCGTACGGCGTGCCGGGACCGGACGAACCGGACGCGGGCGGCGGCGGCACCGCGACCCAGGCGCCGCAGTTCGTGGTGCGGAACGCGACGTCGGTCGGCCTGATCAGCACCCGGACCGGGGTGACATGGGTCCAATCGGCGGCGACGACGTAATGGTTCGGATCGGTCGCGTCGCCCGGCTCGGCCACATGCCACAGCCGCTGCCAGAAACACCCCGACGCCGGGTCCGGGGATCCGGCGGACTGGTAGATCCCCGGCGCGATATCGGTACCGACCCGATACAGGCCGTCGCCGGGGATCGCCGTCCCCGGATCGGCGCCCGCGAGGGCGGTTCCGAGCACGGTGACCGTGGCGGCCACGGTCCCGGCGGTGACGAGCGTCCGTCCGCGCACGGCGGTCCTCCTCCGGATAGTGTGCGAGGCCGCCGATTTCGGCTGCTCCGCGTTCGGACCGGCGGATGTCGAATCCGCCGTCCGTCCGGTCTAACAGAATCGCCGCGCGCGCACGGCCGAGTCGGGGGAATCGGTGCGCGGTCACCATGTCCGGGGCCGCCGATCGGTCACCGTCCCAGGCCGCGCGGTGATGCCTTTCGCGCGCGCCTCGCGATATTGCGGACATGAGTGTTCCGATCCAACAACTTCATTCGCCGATCTGCGGTCCCAGGTGCGCGCGATTGTGCACCGAGGCCGGGCTCGCCACGGTCCTGGCCGCCGAACAGGGGCTGCTGCACTGGCGGGCGTTCCAGCGGCTCGGCGACGCCGGCCTGGCCGAACACGCCGTGCAGGAGACATTGCTGCGGGCCTGGCGCGCCTGCGCCACCTACGACCCGATGCTCGGCAGCATGCGTACCTGGCTGTCGTCCATCGAGCGCAACGTGCTCATCGACATCGTCCGGATGCGGGCGGTGCGGCCGCCGGAAACCGGCTGGGACGACCTCGCCGACGGGGCCGAATCACGGTGGGCCCGGCCGGATTTCGCCGATGCCGTGGCGGACGGTCTACTGGTCGACGAACTGCTGGCGCGGTTGCCCGATCCGCAGCGGCACGCGGTGGTGCAGGTGATCCTGCGCGATCGGCCGTACCGCGACGTGGCCGAGGACCTCGGTGTTCCGGTCGGCACCGTGAAGACCCGGGTGCACTACGCGCTCCAGTCGTTGCGGCGCGCGCCCGTTCACGCTCCCGCGACCGGAACGCGCCATCGCTGAACCGCTTTCCCTCTGGCATCGTTGCCTGGGTGGGGCGCCCGCGCGGGCGCCGCTCGCGTGGAGCAAGGAAGGTCACTCATGACTCGGTTCATCGACCGCATCGACGGCACGGGCTCGCTCGACCGCCGCACCGCCCTCGCCGGCGCCGGTGCCGCCGCGGCGACGCTCGGCCTGGTCACCGCCTGCGGCGGGGGCGATTCGCCGGCCGCGCCGCCCGCCGGCTCGTCGCAGCCGGCGGCGCCGCATCCGATGCCGACGCAACAGCCGGCGACCGGGCTGGCCCGGACCGCCGATGTGCCGGTGGGTGGCGGCGTTATCGTCGGTGACACGGTGGTGACCCAGCCCGCGGCGGGGTCGTTCCTCGGATTCTCGTCACGGTGCACGCATCTCGGCTGTCTGGTCAATCAGGTTGCCGATGGTTTGATCAAATGCCCGTGCCACAACAGCTCGTTCCATCTCGACGGCACCGTGGCCGCGGGGCCGGCGTCCCGGCCGCTGGATACGCGGCCGGTCCGGGTCGAGGGCGACCAGATCGTGCACGGCTGAATTCGCTCGGCTGACGGTAACTGTTCGATAACGGAGCGGTTGGTCGGTTGTCTTTTGGTGCTGTTGTTGCCACAGTGAGCCGCTGGGTTTGGTGTTACTAGTGGGAAGGAGGGGCGCCCCGCTCCGGGTGCGCCGTCCGAACATGAAGCAACCAAGCATCACCAAGGCCGGTCTGCGCTGTGCCACCACGGCCGCGGCCGTCGCCGTCTCCGTCGGGCTGTTCCCGGCGGCCGAATCGGCCGCATCCCCGGAAGCCCCGGGTATCGCGGCCAAACTGACCGGCAAGACCGTATTCCTGGACCCCGGCCATCAGGGTCCCAACCACACCGAGGATCTCAACCGCCCGGTCGACGACGGCCGCGGCGGCACCAAGGCATGCCAGACCACCGGCATGACGACGATGAACGGCGTGCCGGAGCACACCGTCAACTGGAACGTGGCGCAGCTGGTCAAGCAGTCGCTGGAAGCGCTCGGGGCGAAGGTCGTGCTCAGCCGTCCGGACGACACCGGCTGGGGCGGCTGCGTCGACGAACGCGCCGCCGCGGCCAATCGGTCGGGCGCCGACATCGCGATCAGTATCCACGCCGACAGCGCGCCCGCGGAGGATCACGGCTTCCACCTGATCGTGCCGCAGTTGCCGGTCCCGGATTCGGTGGCCGACCAGGTGCAGTCCGGGGCGGGTCTGGCCGCGTCGCGGGCGATGCGGGACGCGTACGTCCAAGCCGGTTTCGAGCCGGCCAACTACGCCGGTGTCGTCGACGGGTTGCAGACCCGCGGCGATATCGCCGGACCGGCGCTCACCCGGGTGCCGGACGTGTTCGTCGAGATGGGCAACGGCGGCAACGCCGACGACGCGAAACTGCTGGAATCGCCGGAGGGGCAGCTGAAGCACGCCGTGGTCATCACCACGGGCCTGGCCGGATATCTGCTGGGTATGACCGGCGGCGCGCCCGCGCGCACCGAAGGTGCGGGACAGTCGGGCAACGCCGACGCCACGCATCCGGACGCCACCCGGCCGGGCGGCGTGGCTCCGGCGATGAACCGCGCACCCGGTGAGAACCCGGGCGCCGCACCGGGTTCGAACACTCCGGAGGGTGGCGCCGCTCCGGAGGGTGCGACGAACTCGGATGCGCGGCCGGGCACCGCGCCCGAGGCTGTCGGGCCGCAGAATGCGGCTCCGGAGGCGTCTGCGCCGGAAGCTGTTGCGCCGCAGGGTGGTATGCCCGAGACTGCGGGGACGCGGAACGCGGCTCCGGAGGCGTCTGCGCCGGAAGCTGTTGCGCCGCAGGGTGGTATGCCCGAGACTGCGGGAATGCGGAACGCGGCTCCGGAAGCGTCTACGCCGGAAGCCGTTGCGCCGCAGGGTGGTGCGCCGGCCGGTGTGGCTCCGGAACCGGCTGCACCGCAAGCTGTTTCGCCGCAGGAGGTGCCGGCTGCGCAGGGTTCCGGCGCGGTCGCTCCCGAGGCGGCGGCGCCGGGTGCGGTGGCTCCGGCGGGTGCGAACGCCGCGCCCGAGCCGGCCGCTCCGGCGCCACTCGGGCCGCCGGTCCGGATGCCCGTGTCGACACCCGGTTCGATGACCCGGGAGGCGGAGGCGCCGCTGGCGCCGAGTTCACCGGGCGCCTACGGAATCCAGCAGGGTAGTCCGGCGGCGCAGCCGGGTGCGCCGGAGATGTCGCCGGGGACCGCGGGAATTCAGCCCGGTACTCCGGGCGCGCAACCGGACCCGGCGGGAGTCGCGCCGGGTGCATCCGGCGCACAGCCGGGCACATCCGGTGTCCAGCCGGGGACGCCGGGAATTCAGCCCGGAACACCGGGTTTCCAGCCGGGCACTCCGGGCGCGCAGCCGGGCACTCCAGGCGCGCAGCCGGGTACTGCGGGTGCGCAGCCGGGTACTGTGGGTGCGCAGCCGGGAACCGCGGGGATTCAGCCCGGTACTCCGGGCGCGTCGAGCGGATTGCAGGGGTATCCGCCGGGCACGTTCGGGATGCCGCAATATCCCGGTAGCCCGGGGTATCAGGGCGCGCCGGGGTCGCAGTCGGCGCCGAACGGCCCGTCCACCGGAAACCGCACGCTGCCCGGCCAGTCCGGCCCGGCGGGGGCGTTCCCGCAGACCGGGCCCGGCAACGGCGGGATGGCCGACTCGCTGGTCGGCACGGTCGTCCAGTTGCTGCTGCCGCTGGCGAAGAATCTGGGCATGGACAACTCGATGGTGAGTTCCGAGTTGATCAACCTGGCCTACACCCTGGTGGCCACCCTGCTGGCCCCCAACAAGTAACGCACGGCCGTCGCGCCCCGCACCCACACCGGGTGCGGGGCGCGACCCGTTTCCGGCGGTGTGCCGTGGAAGCGGGTCGCGGCGGGCCACTAGGGTGGTGCGGATGCGGCGTCCGATTCCTGTGGTGGTGGTGGCCGGGTTCCTGGGAGCGGGGAAGACTACACTGCTCAACCACCTGCTCCGGCAGCGGGAGGCGCGAATCGGCGTGGTGGTCAACGACTTCGGGGCCGTCAACATCGACGCGCTGCTGGTCGCCGGGCAGGTCGACGCGATGGTGTCGCTGGGCAACGGGTGCGTGTGCTGCGCGGTCGACGTCGGCGAACTCGGCGAGATGTTCGACCGGCTCGCCGATCCGCGGCAGCGGATCGACGTGATCGTGGTCGAGGCGAGCGGCCTGGCCGAACCGGGCAATCTGATCCGCATGGTGCTGAGCAGCGACGATCCGCGGCTGTGTTACGGCGGCCTGCTGGAGGTCGTCGACGCCGAGCACGTCGACGACACCCTGGGCCGGCATCCGGAACTCGCCGAGCACCTGCGGCTGGCTGATCTGGTGGTGATCAACAAGGCCGACCGGGTGCCGGCCGCGCGGCTGGCCGAGGTGCGGCGGCGGATCGGCGATCTGGTCGGCGGCGTACCGGTACACGCCACCTCGTTCGGGCGGATCGATACCCGGCTGCTGTTCGATCCACCGGAGCGGGCCGCCACGACGGTCGCCGAACAGCTCAGCTTCGACGAGTTGCTGGCCGACGAGCACGATCACGACGTGGACGGCCACCGGCACCTGCACGACGATTACCAGACCGTGACGTTCACGACGGCCGCCGGGCTGGATCCCGCACGCTTGCTCGCCTTGCTGTCCGCGCCGCCGGCCGGCGTGTTCCGGGCCAAGGGCTGGGTGCGGTTCGCCGCCGCGGGGGACCCGAACCGGTTCCTGGTGCATCTGGTGGGGCGGCATCTCGTATTCGAGCCCGTTCCCGGGGGCGAGGTGACGACGACCCTGGTACTGATCGGATCCGGCCTGGACACGACCGCGGTCGTCGCGGAATTGCGGGCCACCGAGCATCCGGGACCGGAGCCGCTCGACGAGCGGTCCCTGCTGGATGTCTGGCGCTACGTGCCGCGGGAGCCCGCCGAGCCGACCGTCGAGGAGGATTCCGTACCGGACGGTACGTCCGACCTGATCGATCGGTAACGACGGCGTAGCCGGTCTGCGGACCCCAGCGTGATCCGGCGGAAATACGGGTGAAATACCGCGGTTCTACGGTGACGGCACGTTGTACCGAGGGACCGGAGGTGTGCCGTGCTGGTGCGGGACATGCTGGAGGAACCGTTGTCGTTACGGCTGCGGCACGCGCAGCCCGTGGCGCTCGACCGGGCCGTGGCCCGTATCTGTGTCACCGATATGCCCGATCCGCTACCGTTCGTGACGCCGGGCGCGCTGGTCTGCACCGGACTGGTGTGGCGGCGCGAAGCGGACGACAGCGCGCACTACATCGGACTGCTCGCCGCGGCGGGCGCGGTGGCGGTGGCCGCCGGGCAGTCGCTGTACGGGCACGTGCCCGAGGATGTGGTCGGCGCCTGCGCGCGGCACGGACTGCCGCTGCTGGAGGTGCCGGAGAGCCTGCCGTTCAGCCGGATCATCGAGCATCTCGCCGAGCGCAACGCCGAAACCCGGTTGCGCCGGGTGAAATCCGGGCTGGCCCGGCAGCGGCGGCTGCTGACCGCGGTGGCCGACGGTCGCGACATCGACGCGCTGGTGGGCGAATTCGCGCGCGACTGCGGCGTGCGGGCCTGGCTGCTCACCTCGACCGGCACCGTGGTGGCGGGCGCGGGCGCGCCGGACGACGAGGTGACCGACCACGTGATCACCGCTGCCGCCGGCGCGTACCGGTTGCCGCTGACCCTGCGCGACGGATACGCGGTGTGGCCGGTCGGCGGGCGGCTCGGCGATCGGATCACGCTGTGGTACCTGGTCGTTCGCGACGAGCACGGCGAACTCGAGCCGGACGGGGCGGCGGCCGATCTGGCGGCCGTCGCCGAGCTGTACCGGATGCGCCACGCCGAGCAGTTGCGGCTGTCCTGGGAGATGAGCGATCGGATGCGGGCCGAACCGCCGCCGGGCCCGGTGCTCGCGGTGGTGCTGGATGTCGTCCCGCCCGTGAACAATGATGCGGTGGAAGGTGTTTCGTCGGCGCCGGGCCGGGACACGGTCCGCGCCCTGCTGCACGACGTCCTGCCGGCGGCGCAGACCACCGTCGATCCGGCCGGCCGGGTCGCCGCCTGGGTAACCGGTGCGGAACAGGAGGTCGCCGCGGTGCTGCGCCGCCGGCTGGAGCGGCTGACCCCGGTGCTGGCCGGGGCGGTGGTGCGGGCCGGGGTGAGCGTGTGCCGCGCGGGCGAATCCGCCGCCGGTGCGGTGGCCGCCGCCGCGGCGGCCGCGTCCGTCGGCGGCGAGGGTCCGGTGAATGTCCGTGTCGCGGATGTGGATTCGGCCTTCGGCCTGCTCACCGCGGTGCCCGGCGAACTGCAGCGCCGGTTCGCCGAGCGGGTGCTGGGCCCGGTCGTGGACTACGACCGGCGCACCGGCGCCGGACTGCTGGAGACCTTGGAGGTCTTCCTCGGCTGTGCCGGATCGTGGCGGCAGGCCGCCGATCGAATGCATTTGCACCTCAACACCGTTCGCTATCGCATCGGGCGGGTCGAGGAGCTGACCGGCCGGGATCTGGGCCGGCTGGACGATCGGCTGGACCTGTTCCTCGCCGTGCGCGCTCGCGATCAGACCGCCCCCGTGTAGGTGTCCCAGGCGATTCCGGCGTCGGGTGCGTCCTCGCGCCGTACCGTCGCCTCGATCAGGCCGTACGGGCGGTCGTCGGCGTGGAACACCTCGTCGGTGCTGTCGACGCCGAAACGTGCCAGGTCGTACGCGAAGTGGTGCTTGTTCGGCGCGGACAGCCGGATCTCGGCGAGGCACGGATACGCCTCGAGCACGGTGCGGCCCATGTCGAACAGCGTCTGCTGCAACGCCTTCGAGTGCAGCAGCGCGAACCGCTCGACCAGCGCGGCGCGGATGCCGGCGTGGGTGGCGTCCCAGTCGTCCGGCGGTGTGGTGAAGCGCCACCGGGCCACCAGGCTGGTCGCCATCACCCGGTCCCGCGTGGGTTCGAGGACGGTGAACTCGTCGGTGAGGAAGCCCGCGAACTCCGAGCCGGTGGACTTGAGGATCACCAGATCCCGGACGCCGCCGATCACCCATTCGCGGCGCTCGGCGCCGCTGCCCGCCACGGTGATCGCCGCGATCCGCACCTCCGGGCCGCGCCGGGTCCAGGTGTGCTCGTGCGGGCGGCCGCCGGCGATCACCCGCTCCCAGGCGTACTCCTCGATCTCGATGCGGGCCGACTGCACCGGCGCGATGTCGTCGACGAAGTGCCGGGCCAGCGCCAGCCCGTACTCCTCGATGCTGCCGTCCCCGTGGGTCTTCGCGTAGGTGTAGATCGTCTGCTTCTGCGAATCGGTGGGCAGCACGGAACTCTGATCGCCGACGGTGTAGGCCGCCGCGAAATCACCACGCAGGCACGACGATACGTTGAGGTCACGAATCTCGTGCCGGGGCGTGTCGCGATAGATGCGCACCACCCGGTTCTCGGCCTTGCCGTACCGGTCGGCGCCGAGGACGATCTTGCCGGTCGAATCGGTCACATCCTCCACTGTGCCGGACGCACGGTTCGAGCGGATCTGTACGAACGACGAATCCGGTGCTCCGGCCGCGCGGCGTTTCGGTCTTCCGGACAAAGACCCGGCGGCCCCCGCGGACCTACCCTGGGCACATGCCGACATCGCCCGAACCGTTCGACGTGCCCGTGGTGGACATCACCCCCTTCGTCGCCGGGGGCGCCGACGAGGATCGGGCCCGGGTCGCGCGGGAGATCGATGACGCGTGCGGCCGGATCGGCTTCGTGCAGATCCTCGGGCACGGCATCCCCGACGCGGTGCAGGCCGGGCTCGCCGGGGCGATCGACGAATTCTTCGGCAGCCCGGCCGAATTCAAGAATTCGTACCGGGTCGCCGGCGCCAATCGCGGGTACAGCCCGCCGAAGAGCGAGGCGCTGAGCCTGAGCCTCGGGATCGAATCCGCCGGGGCGAACGACTTCTTCGAGGCGTTCAACGTCGGCGCGGAGGCGCGCTCGTTCCCGGGCCTGGACCTGTCCGAGGCCGACTACGGGATCAACGTGTGGCCGGAGCTGCCTGGCTTCGAGCCGGCGGTGCGCGGCTATTTCGAGCACGCCGGCCGGGTGGCCCGCACCCTGACCCGGATCTTCGCCGCGGCACTGGATCTCCCGCCGGACTTCTTCGCGCGGCTGACCGATCACTCGATCGACGTCCTGCGGATGAACAACTACGCGCTGCCCGAGCACACCACCGTGACCGGCGAGCCGACCGGCATGGGGGAGCACACCGACTTCGGCATCGTCACCGTGCTGTGGGCTGATCGGGTGGCGGGGCTGCAGGTGCTCGGCGCCGACGGCCGCTGGCACGACGTGTCGCCGGAACCCGGTGCGCTGCTGGTGAATCTGGGCGATCTGACCGCCCGGCTCACCAACGACCGATGGTTGTCCACGCTGCACCGGGTGCGGCCGCCGATCGTGGACGGCACGGTGCGCCGCCGCCGGTCCGCGGCCTTCTTCCACGACGGCAACGTCGACGCGGTGATCGCCACCCTGCCGGATCACATCGGCGCGGACGGCTCGGCGTACGAGCCGATCGTGGTGCGCGACCACATCGCGGCGAAACTGGCGGGCTCGCGGCAGGGCCGCAGCAACCCCCACGCCGAGCGCGAGGCCGCCCGGGTCCGGGCCGCGCAGGGCTAGCGCCGTCCCGTCCGCCGCACGGTGGCGCGGGCCGGACGGGCGAACGGCGGCGCCTGCTCGCTACCGCGTCCGGGCGCCCGCCCCGCACCGCCCGGCTGCGCTCGAGTTCAGCGCGCCGCGTTCTTGATGAACTCGTCCGCGAGTTCCGGCGCCGGTTCCGTGCCGGTGAACCAGCCGCCGCGGACGTGCCGCCGGGTGGTGTCGTCGTCGGTGGCGCGGGCCGCGGAATGCCACAGGTAGGCATCGTGCAGCAGCACGTCGCCGCGTTCGGCGTAGACCGGGACCTCGCCGCGAATCTTCTCGAATCCCAACGGCATCGGGAACGGTGGCGGGGTCGCGGTGCGGCCCCCGGCGGGCCGGGCGGTGGCGGGCACCTCGACGTTGTTGATGTTGCGGTAGGGCGCGGGCGTGGCCCACAGGTGGCTGCCGGGCACCACCCGCAGGAAACCGTTCTGCGGACTGGTCGCATCGATGTGGATCGTGAAAGCCGTTGCGGGCCAGATGTCCAGACTCGGCGCGGACTGCCAGTCCGAATGCCAGCCGATGCGGGTGTACCCGGATTCCCGGCCCGGCCGGGCGTCCTGGTAGACGATCCCGGCGCTGCGATCCGCGCCCAGCCAGAGGTTCTCGCCGAGCACCTGCCGGATCAGCGCGACCAGCCGGGTCTCGGTGACCGCTCGCCGCACCGCCGGGGACAGTTCCGTGATGTGCTCGACGTAGTTCGCGAACGCCTCGGCCTTCGTGGCGTCGTCGAGGAACATGGTGGAGCCGTAGCGCTTCGGCAACTCCCCGGCCATCACCCGGCGCTGCGCGTCCACGCATTCGGCCTCGACCGTGTCCACCTCGGCCTCGGTGAGCAGTCCGCGCACCACGGCGTAGCCGTACATCTGGTAGTGCCAGCAGATCCCGACCGGATCCGTGACGTCGAAAACCCCCGGCTCGTCCAGCACACCCATCGATGGCCACCTCCGCGTCGATCGAACAAATTGTCGGCAAACGATCCTCCCAGTGAATCAGCCGATCGTTTCCGGTATTTGACGATCGTGGGTCGGGTCGCTCAGTCCGCGACGACGACGGGATCAGGCGCCGAGCGCCGCGCTGATCCGATCGGCGCACTCGCCCGCGGCTGTGGCGATCACCGGCTCGTCGGCGTCCGTGAGGCGGGTGCACGGTACGGCCACGGCCACCGCGAGGTGGGTCCGTCCCATCGGATCCCGGATCGCGACCCCGACTCCGCCGATGTCGGATTCCAGCTCGCCGACCGAGACGCCGTAGCCGCGCTTCCGGACCTCGGTCAGCTCCCGCAGCAACGCGTCACGGTCTGTGATCGTGTGTTCGGTGAAACCGGGCAGCACCGAATTCGGCAGCAGTTTCTCGACGGTCGCGTCCGGCAGGGCGGCCAGCAGCACCCGGCCGCCCGCGGTGGCGTGCGCGGGCATCGTCTCGCCGGTGCGCGCCCCGACCCGCAGCGATCGCGGGCCCTCCACCGAGTCGAGGCAGATCACCAGCCCATCGCGGCGCAGCGACTGGAGATACACCGTCTCCCGGACGCCGGATGCCAGCATCTCGAGGTGTGGTCGCGCCGTCTCGCGCAGATCGACGCTGGAAACGAGTTGCAGGCCGGCGTTGGCGAGTGCCGGACCGGGCCGGTACGCACGGGTCCGCGGATCCTGGGCGGCGAACCCGTAGAACTCCAGCATCTGCATCAGCCGATGTGCTGTCGACCGCCCGATCCCGAGTTCCCGGCCGGCGTCCGACAGCCGGATCTCGGGCCGACTGCTGACCAGCAGCAGCAACCGCAACGCGCTGTCCACCGACCCCACCGGATACTTCGGCCGGGCGGTTCCGTGGCCGGCCTGCGGCGATCCGTTCTTCACCATGGAACGGTATCGCACCACGTGTCTGCGTTGCGGAACCGAGGTGGTCGCCTCCCCGAGCGATCATGCCGGCCTGACGTGGCCGAAATGTCCGCTGGGCAGAACTGAATTTCTGCTGTGAAGAATTTAGTCCGAATGCGATGGCCTTCGTGATTGACTAGTCCGCATAGAAGAACAAAAGTTCTGCATTGCGGCACAAGGATCGAAGCCGATCGGGGCGAGGAGTGGAGCGGATGGGCGTGTTCCGAGAATCGAAAGGCGTGGTCTCCCGGCAGGGGCAAGCGCAACGGCCCGAGGGAACCTACGAGGACCAGTACAGCCGCCACGGCTTCGCCGGCGACCAGGCGATGTTGTACCGCCGGCACCCGGCGACGGCGTGGACCCGGATCGAGGGACCGTTCCGGAACACCGTGGCGGATACGAATGTCATGGATCTGCCCGATCGCACCGACCCCCGGGCACTCCCGACCGTGCTGATGTTCAACGAGGACGTCGCGGTCGCCGTCTCCCACCGGTCGGAACCGATGCCGTTCCACTACCGTAACGCCGACGGCGACGAACTGATCTTCGTTCAACGCGGCAGGGGAGTGCTGCGCACCGATTTCGGCCCGCTCCGCTTCGGCGAGGGCGACTACCTGGTCGTTCCGAAGGCCGTCACCTACCGAATGGTCCCCGAGACCACGGACAATCTGTTCTACGTCGTACGGACCACCGGCCCGATCGGATTCCCGGAGCGCGGCGTGCTCGGGCAGTACGTCCCGTTCGACTTCGGTGTGCTCGAGACGCCGGAACCCGATCCGGCCCGTGGCGACGAGTCCGGCGAATGGGAGGTGGTGGTCGAGCAGACCGGCCGGCTGTCGTCGATCTTCTATCCGTTCGACCCGATGGACGTGGTCGGCTGGCAGGGCACCGTCGCACCGTTCAGGCTCAACATCCGCGACATCCGGTCCATCTCCGCCGAACGCCTCGACATCCCGCCCAGCGGATATGCGACGTTCGACGCACCCGGCTGCTGGATCTGCACGTTCACGCCCCGCCCGATGCAGAGCGACCCCGATTCCTCCTTCGTGCCGCCCTACCATCGCAACGTCGACTACGACGAAGTGTCGTTCATCCTGGGCAGCGAAGACGAGGGCGCCACCGCACACCGGAGCGGCCTGCTCTACGTCAATCCGCAAGGCGCCCACCACGGTCCGGACGCCAACCCGTTCAGCCAACCCGAGCGACCGGCGCGCTTCACCACGTATCTGCTGAACGTGGACGTCGTCCGGCCGTTGACCCTCACCGCCGCGTACGAGGCGTACGCGACCGACCAGCAGCGCCGATAAGGACATCAACATGACCAGAACCGTGAAAACCGCTGCAAGCCTTGCCGGATCGCTGTGGTGGGAGGTGGCGGCGAGCCTGCGCAAGGTGCTCGCCGTCGACGACATCGTGCTCGATCTCGACTGGACCCGCTACGACCATCTCAACGTCCGGGCGGTCTCCGCCGGCGAATGCGAGATCGGCGTGACGATGCCCCCGTTCGTCGACTGGGCCCAGCACCGGCGTGGCCCGCTCGCCGACCTCCGCGACCCGGACCTGCGCGTCATCGCCGCGGTGAATCTGCCCACCTGGCTGGTCGCGGCGGTCGACCGCACGTCCGGCGTCGAGACCCTGCGGCAACTGGGCGAGGCGAAATTCCCCTGGAAACCCATCATGCCGCCGGCCGACCAACTGCTGCGCGCCTGGGGCGAACGAATCCTGGAACTGCACGGCCTGTCGACCGACGACATCAGGAGCTGGGGCGGCGACGACCCCCCGCCGTATGCCCGCGGACTGCGGCACGACGACCCCGGCGACGGCCTGCCCGCGCGCTGGGTCTCCAACGAGACCGAGAGTCAGCTCGCCGAATACACCCGCCATCAATCCGCCACCGGTCTCGCCAACGGGGTCTTCATGTTCGTCAACCTGGCGTCCCCCTGGACCACTGCCCTGTCTGTCCTGCGGGACCTCACATTCCTCACCCTGGAGGACGAAGCCCTCGATACTGTCCGGCGCGAATTCGGGGCACAACGGGTCAGCATTCCCGAACGCCTGTTCCTCGGAGTCGATTCCGACAAACCGACCCTCGGCTGGCGTCACCAGTACATCTACGGACGCGCCGATACCGACCCCGAACTGGTCCGCGCCATCCTGCGTGCCCTCAACCGGCCGGAGTTCCTCGACAACGCCATGGGCATCTCGTACACCGCCGTCCGCCCCGGCCTCGTCTCCGATCTCCGGCTCCACCCGGCCGCCGAGGCATGGTACGAGTGACGCCCGATCCGCCGGAGACATCGATGAACGACACAGTGCACGACGTGGTGCGAGCCAGTGGAGCCCTCGCCGCCGCCGGCCTGACCGACATGGTGTGGGGCCACGCCTCGATCCGTGACCCGGACGGCAAGGGCGTCTGGATGAAAGCGGCGACCTGGGGATTCGAGGAGGTGGACGCCGACCGAGTACTCCTCGTCGCCCCCGACGGCGCGGTACTCGACGGCGCGGGACGGCGCCACATCGAATTCCCGATCCACACCGAGATCATGTCCCGCCGTGCGGATGTCGGTTGCGTCGTACACACCCACGCCCCTGCCCTCGCCGCGTTCGCGTCCCTGGACACCCCTTTGCTGCCGATCTCCCATGACGCGGTCCCCTTCACCCACCCGCAACTACCGAGATTCACCCGCACCGGCGCCCTGATCGCGACCCGTGAACTCGGGCGGTCTCTGGCCCGCGACCTCGGCGATGCCTCCGCCATCCTGATCCCCAACCATGGCGCGGTCACCGTCGGCCCCGATCCCGCCACCGCCGTCATGTACGCCGTCCTGCTCGAACGCGCTTGCCGCACACAGCTTTCGGCTGTGGCCGCCGGCGGCCCGCTGCGATGGTCGGACGAATCGGAAACCCGATTCAAGCGAGATCAGATCTGGAATCCGGCACAGCTGGACGCGGGATGGCGCTACCTGGTCAGAACCGCGACCCGCGCACACCGCACGCTCCCGGGCGCAGCGCACTCGAACCCGAATCTTCCGGAGCACCGACCGGAATGAACCTCACCCACTACGGCCACGCCTGTGTACTGGCCGAAATATCCACTCGCGCCGCGGAAATCCGAATCCTGATCGATCCCGGCACCTACGCAACCGGTTTCGAGGATCTCCGCGATCTCACGGCCGTCCTCGTCACCCACCGTCATCCCGACCACCTCGACATCGACCGCCTCGCAACCCTGCTCACCCACAACCGCGACGCCGTCCTCGTCGGAGACCCCGAAACCGCCGCCACCCTGACCGACTCCGGCTTCGACGCCCGCGCGACCGCACCCGGCGACCGAATCCGAATCGGCGGCGTCCGGGTCGACGTGCTCGGTGGCGAGCACGCCTGCATCCACCCCGGCCTGCCCGCGATGGCCAACAACGGCTACCTCATCGATGGCCGCCTACTGCACCCGGGCGACGACCTCACCGCGATCCCGCCGGCCGGGACCGTCGACACGGTCCTCATCCCGGTAGGCGGCCCCTGGATGAAGATCGGCGAAGCGATCGATTACCTCCGCGCGCTCGCCCCTCGCACGGCCGTCCCCATCCACGAGGCGGGTCTCGCCCCGGTCCACCGCCTGCTCCACCACCAATTGCTGCGGCAACTGGCACCTCCGAGCTGTGCGGTGGCCGTCCCGGAGCACGGCACACCCCTGACACTGTGACCCGAAAATTATCGGGCTGCCGCACGATCGGGGCGATCAGAGGGCGTGGAGTTCCGGCAGCAGTTCGGCCAGGGTGGTCAGGCGGGCGCGGGTCCACGGTCCCGGCGGGGACAGCAGCACGTGGTCGAGGCCGAGACGGGCGAGATCGCGCATGTGGGCGAGGAATTCGCCGCGGTCGCCGTCGGTGTCGATGTGCGAGGCGACGGTCTTCTCGATCGTGTCGTAGTCGCGGCCGAGGTCGGCGCAGTGCTTGCGGAGCACGTCGAGCTTGTGGGTCAGGTTGTCGGCGTAGCCGGTGCCCGGGAGGTCGAACAGATTGCAGGCGTCGGCGTAACGGGCGACCAGGCGCAGGGTCTTCTGCTCACCGCTGCCCGCCACCAGGATCGGCGGATGCGGGCGCTGGACCGAATTCGGCGAGTTCAGCGGCCGGGGCAGCTGGTAATGCGTTCCGGCGTACGGGGTTTCGTCGCCGGACCACATCTGGTGGGCGATCTGGAGCACCTCCTCGAGCTGTTCGAACCGCCGGGCCAGTGGCGGGAAGGGGATGCCGAGGCCCTCGGCCTCGAAGCCGGTGCCCGGACCCTGCGGTACCGGATTGAACGGCGCCCCCGCGCCGACGCCGAAATATGTTCTGCCGCCGCTCCATACGTCGAGGGTGGTGGCGGATTTCAGCAGCACGCCGGGATGCCGGTACGCCACCGAGGTGACGAGGGTGCCGAGCCGGATGCGGTCGGTGCGACCGGCGAGGAAGCCGAGCGTCGTGTATGCCTCGGGCATCGGCGCTTCCGGTGGTTCGCCGGTGACCCGGATCTGAAAGAAGTGGTCCATCACCCAGAGGCTGTCGAAGCCGGCGTCGTCGGCCTGCCGGGCGAGATCGCCGACGGTGGCGGCGAATTCGGCGACGGGAAGTGGAAAAGAGAAGTTGGCGAAGCTGACACCGATTTTCATGGAGTGCGTCCTCTTGTCGTTAGCCGGACATCGATCGTATCGTGAGTCGGCTAACAAAATCAACGCGAAGCGGGGAGGATGCGCCGGGGGAGGCCGATTCGGGTTGCCGCGCTACAGCTTCCGGATTCCGTCGAGGACGGAGCGCAACATCGACAGGTCCAGGGGGCCGGTGTCGGCGCCGGCGGGCGCCCGGAAGTTCAGATGCCCGTCGTTGATGAGATCACCCACCAGGATCTTCGTCACCGCCAACGGCAGGCGCAGCACCGCCGAGACCTCGGCCACCGACTGCGGTATGTGACACAGCCGGAGGATCTCCGGGTACTCGGGCTCGGGCCGCCGCAACGGGACCGTCGACGATCTGGTCACCACGAGCGTCAACATGTCCAGTTCCCGGCCCGACCCGAGGGTGCGGCCACGGGTGACCGCGTACGGGCGGACCAAGGGGCCCGCCTCGTCGTCGAACCACGGCCGACCGAAGCGCGTCATGACGACCGGGGCTCCACATGGTCGGGCAGATTGTTGCGCGCATCCGTCGACAGGTGCTGGCCCACTCGCGCCACCGTCAGATTCATCTCGTACGCCACCATCCCCACGTTCGCGGATTCGCTGGCCTGCAGGGCGATACACGCGTTGTCGCCGGCCGAGGTCACGAACAGCACCGCCCGGTCCAGCTCGACCACGGCCTGCCGCACGCCGCCGCCGTCGAACCGGTTGCCCGCCGACCGCGCCAGCCCGTACAGCGTCGCCGACATCGCGGCGAAGTGCTCCGCGTCCTCCCGGCTCATCGACGTGCACCGGCCCAGCAACAGCCCGTCGGTGGAATGCACCACCGCGAATCGCACTCCTGCCAGGCGATCGACGAGATCGTCGAGCAGCCAGTCCAGATCACCTGCGTTGGAAGAGGTCACCTTCGCCTTCCTGTTCTCCGCGGGGACGGGACGAGATCTCCCGCCGCCCTTGCCTGGTTCCATTGTCTATGGCGGTGAAGAGATTACGGGTCTGCTCGGCCGAGCGTGGCTGTTGCGCATCGCCTTCGGTGCTCCGGGGCTCGGCGAGTTCCGGCGCGAGGCTGGCCTGTTTGCGCCGCCTCGGCAACGCCGGCCGGGTCGGGTACTCCGTGCGGCCGGTGCGCGCCGCGGATTGCGGTGAGCCCGGTACCGCGTGCCGTCCCGTGGTGGTGGCCGCGGTGGCGGCCATCGGCCAGGACGGCGCGAGGGCCGGGAACTCGCCGGTGGCCGGGGGATCGGGGATGCGGGTGAACCGATCCGGCAGATGATCGACGGCCACGGTGTCCGGCGCCGCGACCAGCGACATCGGGATGAGCACGATGGCGCGCACGCCGCCGTAGTCGGAGTCGGCGAGCCGCACCGAGATACCGTGCCGCCCGGCCAGCTGGGCCACCACGAACAGGCCAAGCCGGGAATCGGACGTCAGCGCCGCGACGCCGAAATCCGGTGGCTCGGACAGCATCCCGTTGATCCGCTCCATGTCCGCGGGTTGCATCCCCACACCCTGGTCGATGATCTCGAGCACCACGCCCCGGCCCGCCGTGGCACCGGTGACGGTCACGTTCGACTGCGGCGGCGAGAAGGAGGTGGCGTTGTCGACCAGCTCCGCGAGCAGATGGATGAGGTCGGCGACCACCGCGCCGATCACGTGCGCCTCGGGCATCCGGGAGGCGTGCACCCGGACGTAGTCGAGGGTTTCGCCGACCGCGCTGCGCACCACCTCCACCAGCGGCACCGGCCGGCGCCACTGCCGGCCCGGCACCCCGCCGCCGAGAATGATCAGATTCTCCGCGTTGCGGCGCTCGCGGGTGGCCAGGTGATCGAGCCGGAACAGGGTGTCCAGGGTCGCCGGATCCTCCTGCTGCGACTCGGCCTCGTCGAGGATCTCCAGCAGCCGGTGCACCACCACCTGGCTGCGGTGCGCGATGTTCAGGAAGACCGCGCGCACGCCCTCCCGGGTCCGCGCCTCGGTGACGGCCGCGCCGATCGCGGCGTTGTGCGCCTGGGTGAAGGCCCGGGCCACCTGACCGACCTCGTCGCTGCCGAAGTCCAGATGCGCGGACAGCGTGGCGGTGTCGAACTGCTCACCCGCGGCGAGCCGACGGGTCACATCCGGCAGTTGCTGCTCGGCCAGCGCGAGGGTCTGGGTCCGCAGCCGCTGCAGCCGGCCGATCAGCCGGTTCGCCAGCAGAACCGCGATCACGAAGGCCAGTACCGAGATCGCCAGCGCGCCACCGCCGGCCAGCGCGGCATTGCGCGAGGTCCGGTTCACCGCGTCCAGCGCCGCCTTGTTGGTCTTGACGCTCTCCTCCTCCCACAACTGCAGGATGCGGGTGGAGACATCGGTCGCGGCCGCGCGCCACTCGGCGATCGACATCGGCGGCGGTTGCACCGCACCGGATTTCGTGAGGGGCGGGTTGATGACCCATTCCTCCATCGCCGCCAGGCGTTGCCAGGCCGGGGAACTCACGATCGCCTTGGCGACGTCGTTGTCGGTCCCGATCAATTGCGTGGTCAGCGGCGGCATCTCGGTGCGATAGAAGCCGACCTGGTTGCGGTAGTCGTCCGCGAGCGCCGGCGGCAGGGGCGTGCCGCCGAGCACGACACCGGTCAGTGCGATGCTGCGCGACAGCGATTCCAGCGCCAGCAGCAACTGCAGCCCGTGCTGCATCTCCAGCGTGATCGCCGGATTGGGCGCGTCCTTCACCACACCGGTGCCGCTGCTCTCGACACCGTCCAGGATCTGGTTGAACACGCCGTAGACGTTGTCCGGGGGCATCATCCCGGCGTCGACGGCAGCCCGCATCCGGGGCATCGACGCGGTCAGGGTGTTGAAACCCTCCTCCGCGTAGGAGGCGCGCTTGCCGTAGGCGTTGCTGTTGACCATCTGCTGCACGGGGGCGACCGCGCGCAGCGCGTCGTCCACCTTCTGCCGGGCCTGGGCCAGCGCGGCCGGATCTCCCTGACCGGACGGTAACCACATTGACTGCATCCGCTCCTGCTGGAACGCGTCCACCAGGGGGCCGCCGATCGTGTTGGTGCCACCCAGCACCGCCAGCCAGTCGTGGGAGTCGCGGCTCTCCGAGTACAGATAACCCGCCGTGCCGACACCGATGCTCAGCAGCGCCAGGCTCGGGACGAACGCGATCACGAGTATGCGGGTGCGTACCCCGCCGGTCCTCGCCTTGAACATCGGCATACTGTAACGATTACCGAATGCTCCCGCGACCGTTTCGCCGACGCTCGCGCCCAGCGGCAACACGAGTGGACGCCGGTGCGACCGATCCGTTCGTGATCGGTTGCGCCGACGGTGGTTCTACGCTGGACGAACCATGAGCGACGACGATTTCCAGACCGCCTTCTGGTCGGCCAAGCACGCCCTGGCCGTCGCGGCGGCCGCCGCCTATGCCGAGCACGGCGTCTACGAGGGCCAGCAGTTCATCCTGCGCTGCCTGTGGGCCGAGGACGGCCTGGCGCCGGGCGAGGTCGCCAGACGGCTGGGCCTGGCCACCCCGACCGTGACCCGGGCGACCACCCGGATGGAGGCCGCGGGACTGGTGCGCCGCGCGCCGCATCCGACCGATCGCCGCCTGGTGTGCCTGCATCTGACCGACCGTGGCCGGGAACTGGAACATCGCATCGAGGAGGCCGGTGCGCAGCTCACCGAGCGCGCGCTCGCGGGATTCACCGCGGCCGAACGGGTCGCCGTGCTGGACGCGTTGCGCCGGATCGAGCGGAATCTGGACCGCGGCACCGCTCAGGCGTAGGCGCGGATCGCGGCGGCGAGCTCCGCGGCGAAGGTGTCCGCCGACAGTCCGGCGGCGGCGAGTTCGCGGACGGCCGCGCAGTCGGGCAGGCGCAGGATCGCCAGTTGCAGATGTTCGACGCCGATGTGATCGTGACCGAACTCGCTCGCGATATCGCCCGCGGCCCGCAGCATCGCGAACCGATCGGCGCTCATCCGGTAGCCCGCCGCGCCGAGCGCCGCGCTCACCAGTTCTGCGAGCCGCTCGCGGTCGCCGCCGAGCCGGCCCAGTACCTGGGTGGGCACCGCGACCGGATCGCGCAGGACGGCCAGTTGCAGGTGGTCGGCGCCGGCCTCGGCGTGGCCGCGCTCCCGGGCGACAGCCTCCGCGTAGCCGAGGATCCAGTTCATGCGCGGGGTGAGGGTGACCCCCTGGTTTCCGGTGACCATGTTCCGATGATGGCCGCGCCACGCGGACGGGACAACCGGTTTCGCATTCCGTGATCAGTGCCCGCAGGCGTTGACCCATTCGGACATACCGTCGGCGAACTGCTGCCGTTTCCAGATCGGGACCTCGTGCTTGATCCGATCGATCAGCGCGGCGCAGGTGGTGAACGCCTCGGCCCGGTGCGGCGCGGCGACCGCGGCCACGACCGCCAGATCGCCGATGGTCAGCGCGCCCACCCGATGCGCGACCGCGACCGGCAGCCCGGACTCGCGGGCCACCTCGGCGCACACCCGGTGCAGGAACTGTTCGGCCTGCGGATGCGCCGAGTACTCCAGCGCCGAGACCGGCTGCCCGCTGTCGTGATCGCGGACCTTGCCGGTGAACACCACCACAGCGCCGTATTCCGGCCCGCTGACCGCCCGTTCGACCTCGGCCGGGTCCAGCGGCCGTTCGTCGATCCGGGTCAGCCGCACGGGCGACAGGGTGTCAGTCATGCCTACCTCCTCCGGCCACCTGGGCCAGCAGATGTTCGAGCAGTGGCTCGAGCACCGCGATACCGTCACGGACGCCACCCGGGGAACCGGGCAGATTGATCACCACCGAGCGTCCCACGAGTCCCGCCGCGCCGCGACTGAGGGCCGCCAGCGGGAACTTCTCGGCGCCGAAGCGGCGGATCGCCTCGGCCACACCCGGCAACTCCCGGTCGAGCACGGCCAATGTCGCCTCCGGGGTGGCGTCGGTGGGGGAGGCGCCGGTTCCGCCGGTGGTGATCACGAGGGCGGGGGTGCCGGTCAGCGCGTCCGCCAGCCCGTTGGCGATCTCGGCGTCCGGGTAGACCAGCGGTCCGCGCACCATGAAGCCGCGGCCGCGCAGCCAGTCGACCAGCACCGGGCCGGTGGTGTCGAGGCGGGTGCCGGCGGCCGTGCCGGTCGACGCCACCAGCACGGCGGCGCGCGGCGGCTCGTCCGCGGACTCGGCGGAACCGTCCGGTTCGGGCGTGCCGGCGGGTGGTTCGGGGGCGGGCCGCCCGTGGCCGTGCTCGTGCGGCGTCCCCTCGTGGCGGTGTTCGTGCCGGGGCGGCTCGTCGCCCGGCGTCGACGGGCCGGTCGAATCCGTTCGTGGAGAGGCCGATTCGCCGGGAACAGGCTGGGCGGCGGCGGGATCCGGGCTGCCGCTGGGGGTGTGCGCCGGTTCGGTGTCGGATGTCGTGGGCGGCTGGAAGGCCGACTGCTCCCGTTCCCAATGTCCGTGCTTGCCACCATCTTTGGTGAGCAGGCGGACGCCGTCGAGCACGGCGGCCGGGTCGATCGCCTTGACCATGTCGTGCAGGGTGAGCCCGGCGACGGCGACGGCGGTGAGGGCCTCCATCTCGACGCCGGTGGGGCCCTTGGTCTTCGCGGTCGCCTCGATGGTGATGGCGTCGGCGGTGAAACCGAAGTGGATGTCGACCGACGACAGCGCCAGCTGATGACACAGCGGGATCAGTTCCGAGGTCTTCTTCGCGCCCATGATGCCCGCCAGCCGGGCCGTGGCCAGCACATCGGCCTTGGGCATGTCGTCGGCGCGGACCAGTTCCACCACCCGCGCCGTGGTGCGCAGGATGCCGGCGGCGAGCGCGGTCCGCACGGTGTCGGCCTTGGCGCTCACGTCGACCATCCGGGCACGGCCCTCCGAATCCACATGGGACAACCGGGGATCGCCGGTCTGCTCGCTCATAGTTCCCGCACTTCCACAGTCGTGCCCGCGGCCAGTTCGGTGGCGGCCGCGGGTATGTCGATCAGGACGTCGGCCTGCGCCATCGCGGCGATCAGATGTGATCCGGGCCCCGAAACCAGTGTCACCCCACCGGATTCCAGCCGACCGCGGAGGAACTGCCGCCGCCCGGCCGGCGACCGCACCGGCACACGCAGCGGCACAGCGTATCCGGGAATCGCGGGCAGGCCCGCGAGCTCGCGCAGGATCGGCCGCGCGAACACCTCGAACGACACCAGGGTGCTCACCGGATTGCCCGGGAAGCTCAGCACCGGCACTCCGCCGATCACGCTCAGGCCCTGCGGACCGCCGGGTTGCATGGCCACGGAACCGAATTCGCCGCCCAGGGTGGCCAGGACGTCCTTGACCACCTCGAAGTCACCCTTGGACACGCCGCCGGAGGTGAACACCACATCCGCGGATTCCGTTGCGGCGGTGAGCTGTTCCCGGAAAGATGCGGCGTCGTCGCGGCTGTGCTCGATCGACACCACCTCGACGCCGTTGGCGGCGAGCGCCGCGGCCAGGGCGATCCCGTTGGAGTCGTAGATCTGCCCGGGGCCCAGCGGCGTGCCCGCGGGCACCAGTTCGTCGCCGGTGGTGAGCACGGCCGCGTGCACCGGCCGGAACACCGGCACCGTGGTGAGTCCCACCGCGGCCAGCACCGCGATGTGCCGGGGCGCGACCAGCGTCCCGGCCGCCACCAGGAGATCGCCGGTCCGGACGTCGGTACCCGGCTCGCGAACGAAATCGCCGGTGGCGCGGGCCTGTTCGATCGTCACCGTGACGCCGTCGGTGACGGTGTCCTCGACCGGGACCACGCAGTCGGCGCCCGGGGGCAGCGGCGCACCGGTCATGATCTTCAGCGCGGCGCCGTCCGGCAGCGGCGTGCCGCCGTGATCGCCGGCCGCGATCACACCCGCCAGCGGCAGCGTGACCGGCACCGTCGCCAGCGATGCGGACCGCACCGCGTATCCGTCCATCGCCGAATTGCGGAACACCGGCAGATCCACCGGCGCGACCACGTCCGCGGCCAGCCGCCGGCCCAGCGCCGCGGTCATCGGGACCCGATCGATCTCGCGCCAGGCCAGTGGGCGCAACAGTTGCTCGACGCGATCGCGATGCGCTTCGACGGACCACGCCGAAGCGGGTGCGGGCCGGGTATTCATGCGGCCAGCCTAACGGTGGGGGGCGCGGTTCCGACCGGTCACCGCTCCGCCGACGGTGCGTCCGCCGGGGCGCCGAGCGGGTCCGGCCGGCGGGGTCCGGATATCGATGCCGATCGGCTGCCGGGAATTTCCGGAGTTGCGGACCAATTCTGTGAATGCCGCCGCACCCTCGGCGAAATGGGCCGATCGGCCGCCTGATCGGCCCGCCGGCGGCCCTGCTCACCGGTGGTGGCCGGGTGGGCGTGAGATCGCGGAGTGGACATAATGGGCGGATGACCGTCGTTCTCATGGGGCTTCCCGCCGTGCGGGGCGGACGTCCCACGCTCGACGGCCGGCCCGACACACCCGAGCTGGTCGACAAGTTCGGCCGGGTCGCGCGGGATCTGCGGGTGTCGATCACCGAGAAGTGTTCGCTGCGGTGTACCTACTGCATGCCGGAGGAGGGCCTGCCCGCCATCCCGGCCGACGAGTTGCTGTCGGCCGCGGAGATCGTCCGGCTGGTCACGCTGGCGGTGCGCGAGCTCGGGGTGCGCGAGGTCCGGTTCACCGGCGGCGAGCCGTTGATGCGCCGCGATCTGGAGGAGATCATCGGGGGCTGCCGCGCGGCGGTGCCGGGCACGCCGCTGGCGATGACCACCAACGCCGTCGGGCTGGAACACCGGGTGCGCGGCCTCGCGGCGGCCGGGTTGCGCCGGGTCAACGTCTCGCTGGACACCGTGGACCGCGCCGGATTCGCCCGGCTGACCCGCCGCGACCGGCTGACCTCCGTGCAGGCCGGTATCCGCGCCGCGCACGCGGCCGGGCTGGCGCCGGTCAAGGTGAACGCGGTCCTGATGCGCGAAACCCTTTCCGGCGCAGCCGATCTGCTGCGCTGGTGTCTCGACGAGGGGTGTGAGCTGCGGTTCATCGAGGAGATGCCGCTGGACGCCGATCACGAGTGGGCCCGCGCGAACATGATCACCGCCGCCGAACTGCTGGACGTGCTCGGCGCCCGCTTCGCGCTCGAGCCGATCGGCCGCTCGGACCCGTCCGCGCCGGCGGAGACCTGGCTGGTCGACGGCGGGCCCGCCACGGTCGGCATCATCGCCTCGGTCACCCGCTCGTTCTGCGGCGACTGCGACCGTACCCGGCTGACCGCCGACGGGATGGTGCGGTCCTGTCTGTTCAGCGACCAGGAATACGATCTGCGCAGCCTGTTGCGCACGGGCGCCTCCGACGCCGAGGTGGCCGCCGTCTGGCGGGGCGCGATGTGGAACAAGTGGGCCGGCCACGGCATCGGCGCCGCGGGATTCGTGCCGCCGGAACGAACGATGGGAGCAATCGGTGGTTGAGATCCGCTATTTCGCCGCCATCGCCGACGCGGTCGGCAAGGCGAGCGAACGTCTCGACCTGCCCGCCGAGGCCACCGTCGCCGATCTGCGCCGCGTCCTCACCGGGACCTACGGGCCCGGTCTGGACCCGATGCTCAAGGTGTGCGCCTTCCTCATCGACGACGAGCTGACCCGCGACGACGCCGCCGTGCTCACGGCCCGGGTCGACGTGCTGCCGCCGTTCGCGGGCGGATGAGGCCGTACGGTCACGCGGCGACGATCGCGCGGACCAGGTGTTCCCAGTGGTTCTCGATCTGTTCCGGGGTGTAGCCGAGGACCCGGATCTGGTGCAGGACCAGGGCCGCGTCCAGGCTCGCGAGCAGGGTGTCGGCCAGCAGCGGGACGTCGCCGCGCGCGCCGGCCTGCCGGAGCAGCAGTGCCACATGGGTTTTGGCGATGTTGTAGGGCGCGCTGGCGTGGGTGCCGCGGTCGGCGGCCCGCCGGAGTTCGCCCTCGACCTGGATGAGGGCCATCCGGGCGCGGCCGAACGCGATCAGCCGGGTCAGCGGCGGCGCGTCGGGACCCAGTGGTGGTGGCCCGAACATGTAGGCGGCCTGGATCTTCCGATCGGATTGGTCCAGCAGCGCGAGCATCAGGCCGGCGCGGTTGCCGAACCGGCGGAACACGGTGCCCTTGCCGACGCCGGCGCGCTTGGCCACCGCGTCCATGGTGACCGCGTCGGCGCCCTCCTCGCGGACCAGTTGCTCGGCGGCGTCGAGTAGCAGTTGCCGGTTGCGGGCGGCGTCGCTGCGCTCCGGATGCCCGAGGACCGACAGGCCCGGAATGAGATCGGAACCGGGCGCGTCCACCGAGACCGGCTCGATCGGGAGCTGGAACGGCAGCGCGGTGCCGTGGTTCTCGGTACACGGATCGGACGGATCGGCTGTGTCGCGGCTCACGACTGGCATCCTCTGGGGTCGGAATGAAAGCGGACCATGGTCCGGTTATCCTGTCGTACAGGCGTCACCCGCCGCAACACCGCTTCAGGAGGAATTGTCAATGTCCCAGACTCGCATTCTCGCGCTCGTCGGCAGCCTGCGTGCCGCGTCGATCAATCGGCAACTCGCCGAGGCCGCGGCGCAGACCGCCCCGTCGGGCGTGGAGGTGAGCATCTACGAGGGCCTCGGCGATATTCCTTTCTACAACGAGGACCTCGATGTCGAGGGCCGGGTGCCCGCCGCGGCCGTCGCCCTGCGCGAGGCCGTCGCCGCCGCGGACGCGCTGCTGCTGTTCGTGCCCGAGTACAACGGCACCATCCCGGCCGCGCTGAAGAACGTCATCGACTGGGCCTCGCGGCCGTACGGTGTCGGCGCGATCAAGGGCACGCCCGCCGCGGTGATCAGCGCGTCGATCAGCTCGAACGCCGCCAAGTGGGCGCACGCCGACACGGTGAAGGCGCTCGGCATCGCCGGCGCGGTCGTCGTGGAGGAGGCCACCGTGCACTTCGGCACCATCGGCCAGCGGTTCGCCGAAGCCGTGCCGAGCCAGGACGCCGAGGCCATCGCCGAGCTCGCCGGTGCGGTCCGCGAGCTGGTCGAGCGGACTGCTCGGATCGCCGCCTGATCCGTCAGCCGCCCCGGAGCGCTCCGGGTTCCAGGGCCCGCCCCCGTCGCACCGCGCCGGGGGCGGGCCCTTTTCGGTGATCCGAGGGGTCCCCGGTGCTTCCGGGATGGATGGGATCACTGTGACGAATGGGAGAGATGGGTTTGCTGAGAAGGAACTGTCGTGTGAAATCGTGATCTGCACCACTGTCGTGTCGAGTTGCGGGATCGTCTGTCCAGGTACTTGCCACGGGCGAATTCCATCCGTGTGACTCGCTACATGTCGTGTCGTATGAATCTGTCGGCCACTAGGTGTAGTGTCTCGACCACCGAAAGGCGACGCGGATTCCGTGCCGGTCACGGCAGGGAATCCGGCAGAGCCGGGCCCTGGCCGGTCCGGTGGCGGTATGCGCCCGGCGTTGGCTGGACACCTCCCGATGCTGTCGTTCTTTCCGGGGCACGCGCAGCACCACACGGATCTGCTCAGTCGTGCACTGCAAGGTCGCATCGGGTCGAGGATGAACAGAGAGGGATACTCATGACCGTCACCGTTTACACCAAGCCCGCGTGTGTCCAGTGCAATGCCACCTACCGCGCGCTGGACAAGGTCGGCGTCGACTACGAGGTCATCGACATCTCGGAGAATCCCGACGCGCGTGACTACGTGATGGCGCTGGGTTACCTGCAGGCCCCGGTCGTCGTCGCCGGCGACGAGCACTGGTCCGGCTTCCGGCCGGACCGCATCAAGTCCCTGGCCGCTCTGGTGGCCTGAATCGCTGCCCGCTCCAGGCGAGCGGGCGGCCGGGAAGGGGTGCGGCTGCGATGATCGACACCGATCTGCCTCGCACGGGCGGGGAGGGGCCGCTGGTCTACTTCTCGAGCGCCTCCGAGAACACGCATCGTTTCGTCGAGCGGCTGGGTCTCCCGGCGCTTCGTATCCCGCTCCACACCGCCGACTCGCTTCGGGTCGACGAGCCCTATGTGCTGATCTGCCCCACCTACGGTGGCGGCCGGCATGTGCTGGGGGGCAACCGATCCGACAAGGAGTTCGTCCCCAGGCAGGTGGCGAAGTTCCTCAACGATCCACACAATCGTGCGTTGCTGCGCGGCATCATCGCGGCCGGCAACACCAACTTCGGTGAGACGTACTGCTATGCGGGAGAGGTCATCTCCCGCAAGTGCGGGGTGCCGTACCTGTATCGCTTCGAACTCATGGGAACCGCGGAGGACGTCGAGCGCGTCCGAGAGGGATTGGGATTGTTTTGGCAACGACCACAGCACCGGCCGGAAAGACGGCCCGCCTAGAGCGTCAGGTCAGTAGTGAGGCGTCCACCGAGGGCCTCGACTACCACGCCCTCAACGCGATGCTCAATCTGTACGGCCCGAACGGCGAGATCCAGTTCGACAAGGACATCGCCGCGGCCCGTCAGTACTTCCTGCAGCACGTCAACCAGAACACCGTCTTCTTCCACAACCTGGACGAGAAGCTCGACTACCTGGTCCGGGAGAACTACTACGAGGCCGAGGTACTGGACAAGTACAGCCGGCCGTTCGTGAAGAAGCTGTTCCAGCAGGCGTACGCGAAGAAGTTCCGGTTCCCGACCTTCCTCGGCGCGTTCAAGTACTACACCTCGTACACGCTCAAGACGTTCGACGGCAAGCGCTACCTGGAGCGGTTCGAGGACCGCGTCTGCATGGTCGCGCTGACCCTCGCCGACGGCGACGAGAAGCTGGCGCAGGAGCTGGTCGAGGAGATCATCTCCGGTCGTTTCCAGCCCGCGACCCCGACCTTCCTCAACTCGGGCAAGCAGCAGCGCGGCGAGCCGGTTTCCTGTTTCCCGGCGGGCACCCCGGTGGACACGCCGGAGGGGCCGCGCGCCATCGAGACGTTGCGGCCCGGCGACCGGGTGCTCTCCCACGATGGGTCCTACGCGACCGTGGAGACGCTCGTTGAGAATTCGAATGATCAAGCACTGGTATCGATTTCGCACTTCGGCCACAAAGAGCCGCTGCTCTGCACCCCGGAGCATCCCATTCTGGTCTGGACGACGCGCGAGGTCGAAACGCTGATCGATGGTGACGGCGCCGATCCCTTCCGCGGTTTCGTGTGGCTGGCCGCACAGGACGTACACCCGTCCGACTTCATCGTGACCACGGCGCCACTGGACGAGCGGCCGCGTCGCGTCCTCGATCTCATGGATCATGTCGGTGAGGGTCTCCACGAAGAGGTGGACGGTCTGATCCACAAGGTGAATGTGGATGCGAAGCATCGGAACAAGCAGCGGCACAGCCGGCGCTTCGTTGCGGTCAACCGCTACGTCGAGGAGTCCTACGAGCTGGGCTTGATCCTCGGCTGGTACGTCGCCGAAGGGCATGTGTCCAAGCGATCGGGTGTTGCGGACTTGCGGCCGAACGGCGTTCACTTCACCCTCGGTGCGCACGAGGTCGAATACCATGTCGAACTCGGTATGGCCTTCAAGCAGGTGTTCGGTGTCGATCTGTCCCTGCACACCAACCACTCGGATCATTCCACCCGGATGGTCTGTAACAGTCAGGCCGTGGCGTCGCTGCTGTTGTCGCTGGCGGGAACCGGCTACAACGCCAAGCGTCTCCCGCACTACGTACTAACCGCGAACGAAGACTTCCAGCGCGGCCTGCTGGCAGGGCTGTTCAGAGGGGACGGGTGCAGCACGACCGGGGGGATGGTGCTCGATCTGGTGAACCCGGAACTGGTCGACCAAGTTCAGCTGATCCTGCGGCGGCTGGGCATCATGTCGGTTGTTCGTACCTACCTGAACCAAGCCGGAAATCCGACCGGGCAGGTGTTCGTGCCCGGGCTGCCCGGTACGAACGAGGACTTCATCTACGACATCGGTAAGAACCTGCACAACTACACCGGTCGTAAAGGCACGAAGCGCAGCACCTTCCAGGTGGTGCACGGCCGTCACGTCTACGGTGTTCGCGCGATCGAACGCACGGCCGAGGCCCCAGAACAGGTGTACAACCTCCATGTCGAAGGCACACACACGTATTCGATTCGTGGCACCGTCGTGCACAATTGCTTCCTGCTGCGCATCGAGGACAACATGGAGTCCATCGGGCGCTCCATCAACTCCGCGCTGCAGCTGTCCAAGCGCGGCGGCGGAGTCGCGTTGCTGCTCAGCAACATTCGCGAGCACGGGGCGCCGATCAAGAAGATCGAGAATCAGTCCTCGGGCGTCATCCCGATCATGAAGCTGCTGGAGGACTCGTTCTCCTACGCCAACCAGCTCGGCGCGCGCCAGGGCGCGGGCGCGGTGTACCTGCACGCGCACCACCCCGACATCTATCGCTTCCTCGACACCAAGCGGGAGAACGCGGACGAGAAGATCCGCATCAAGACCCTGTCGCTCGGTGTGGTCATCCCGGACATCACCTTCGAGCTGGCTCGCAAGAACGAGGATATGTACCTGTTCTCGCCGTACGACGTGGAGCGCATCTACGGCAAGCCGTTCGCCGACGTCGACGTCACCGAGAAGTACCACGAGATGGTGGACGACAAGCGGATTCGCAAGACCAAGATCAAGGCGCGCGAGTTCTTCCAGACGCTGGCCGAGCTGCAGTTCGAGTCGGGCTACCCGTACATCATGTTCGAGGACACGGTGAACCGGGCGAATCCGGTGGCGGGCAAGATCACCCACTCCAACCTGTGCTCGGAGATCCTGCAGGTCTCCACGCCGTCGATCTACAACGACGACCTGTCCTACGCGAAGGTCGGCAAGGACATCTCCTGCAATCTGGGCTCGCTGAACATCGCCCAGACCATGGACTCGCCGGATTTCGGCCATTCGGTGGAGACCGCGATCCGCGCGCTCACCGCGGTGTCGGACCAGACCCACATCCACTCGGTGCCGTCGATCGAACAGGGCAACAACGAATCCCACGCCATCGGCCTCGGCCAGATGAACCTGCACGGGTACCTGGCCCGCGAGCGGATCCACTACGGATCCACCGAGGGCGTCGACTTCACCAACATGTACTTCTACACGATCGCCTACCACGCGATCCGCGCCTCCAACCGGCTGGCGATCGAACGCGGCCGCGCCTTCGGCGGTTTCGAGAATTCGAAGTACGCCAGCGGGCAGTACTTCGACAAGTACACCGAACAGGTCTGGGAGCCGGCGACCGACCGGATCCGGCAACTGTTCGCTGATGCCGGGGTGCGCATCCCGACCCAGGACGACTGGCGCGAACTGCGAGCCTCGGTGATGGAACACGGTATCTACAACCAGAATCTGCAGGCCGTCCCGCCGACCGGCTCGATCTCCTACATCAACAACTCCACCAGCTCGATTCACCCGGTGGCGTCGAAGATCGAGATCCGCAAGGAGGGCAAGATCGGCCGGGTCTACTATCCGGCGCCCTACATGACCAACGACAACCTCGAATACTTCGAGGACGCATACGAAATCGGCTACGAGAAGATCATCGACACGTACGCCGCGGCCACCCAGCACGTGGACCAGGGCCTGTCGCTGACGCTGTTCTTCCAGGACACCGCCACCACCCGCGAGGTCAACAAGGCGCAGATCTACGCCTGGCGCAAGGGAATCAAGACGCTGTACTACATCCGCATCCGGCAGATGGCGCTGGAGGGGACCGAAGTCGAGGGTTGCGTGAGCTGCATGCTCTAGAAGTTGTTGTCGCACAGGGTGTTTCCGTGTCGGAGGCACCCTGTGCGGTTGTCGGCCGTCGCGTGTGCTGTGTGTCAGGGCAACACGTCGGCGACGTTCGCCAGGCAGATGAACACCGCGCAGAACCAGAATTTGATCAACTGCCAGAGGGTGATCGGATAGTCGCCGGGATTGTGCAGGCGCAGCCCGAACACGGCCTTGCCGATGGTGGTGTAGGTCAGGCGCTGGAAGAATGTCCGGTGCGCGAACGAGACCGCCACCCAAGCGAGTACGGCGCACACGATGGCCGGCTGGCTGCCGAGGGAGTGTGCGGAGGCGGCGAACCAGACTCCGGCCGCGACCGCCGCGTGCAGGGCCGTGTCGACCAGGAAGCCGAGCACCACGAGCAGCGTGCGCGTCCGTTCACCGAGCGCGGGAAACCAGCGGCTGCGCGCGAACAGATCCATCGCCTCCGGCCGAGAGGTGGTCGCCGCGCCGGAGCGGGTCGCCGATCGGGCCGTGCCGTTCATCGCGGTCCGGTGCCGCTGCTCGTTCATTGCCACATCCCACCTCATCGTCCTGGTGAATCGCTCGGCGTCCGGTTGTGATCGCAGACTGCGCGCGCTGGTTGATCTTGTTGCGGGACAGTCTGTGTCGAGAGCCGGACGACCAGGCTTGCTCGATGTGGTATTCGGGTCGGCGGGCCGGGATATTAACGGCTGATTCTGTGCGGACGCTTTCGATGGCAGACCATGTCAGCGGGTGCCCGGTGGCGCTTCGATCACCCGCATCCGGTCAGAACAGTCCCAGCTTCAGCATCAGTGCCCGATCCAGTTCGGCCAGTTCGGTTCCATCCAGACTTCCTTTGAACGCGCCGAGTCGTTCGGGGGCAACAGCGAAGGTCTGATCGGTGAGAATGCGGGTCTGCGTGCCGTCGAACTCGATGACCGGCCGGTATACGGCCGGCCCTGCGCTGGTCGACGTCATCGCGACGATGACGGTGCTGGAAGGGAAACGGTCCGATTGGATGATCACCGCGTACCGATGGCCTTGCTGCTCGTGTCCGCGCGCGCCGGGCAGCGCTTTGATCTCGTAGATCGCCCCTCTGAAGATCATGCAACGCCCATGAACCGCTGGATTGCCAGCATCTCGGCTTGATCGTCCTGATCTACCGCCAGCCGCTCGGCGTCATCGGTCGCTTGCTGGAGCAGCAGTTCCTTGTAGGTGCGCAGTAGGGCGTAGCGAACTGCCTCCGAACGGGTCCGATCGGTGCCCGCGGTGAGTTTGTCCAGCGCGATTTCCATGGCTTCGTCGGTGCGTACATTGAGCGTTCCCATACGTCAGTGTAACGCAAAATGTAACACATGCAGTCGGTGGTAAATCGGTGGAACCCGATGTCGGCCGGCGGCATGCTGAGTGGTGATGAAGAGAGTTTCGCGATACCGGCTGGGGATCGATTTCGGCCGGGTTGTCCAGGGGGCGGCGGCAGAGCCGGGGGGTGAGGACACGGTGTTCCTGTCCGGTGGGGCCGAGGAGGCGCTGAGCAGTCCGCCGAGTGCGGGGGCGTTCGAGGCGCTGGCCCGGCTGGTGCCGCTGTTCGACGGGGCGTGGGTCATCTCCAAGTGCGGGCCGCGGATCGAGGAGCGGACCCGGCAGTGGCTCGATCACCACGATTTCTACGGTGCCACGGGGGTACCGCGCGATCATGTACGGTTCTGTCGGGCCCGCAAGGACAAGGCGGTGCACTGTGCCGACCTCGGGATCACTCATATGATCGATGACCGGCTCGATGTGCATCGCGCGCTACACGGGCTGGTGCCGCATCTGTTCTGGTTCGGTCTCCAGACCGAGCCGGCGCCCGAGTGGGTGATGCCGACGCCGACCTGGCCGGTCGCGGAGGCCGCCGTCCTGGCGACGCTGGGGTCCTGACGGCCCGCCGGTCCGGGCGGTCGCCACCTTCCTCCGTTCGGAGGAGAATGGTGTGAAGACACAAGGTGTTGTGCTGTAGGTCGTTGTCGTACACCAGTAGTAGTGTTTCCCGATGACGAATGGGCGAGGTAGAAGGGTGAGTGAGCGGGCGTGAAGCTGATCGACCGGGTGTCTGCGATCAACTGGAATCGTGTGACCGACGAGAAGGACGCCGAGGTCTGGGATCGGCTCGTGGGTAACTTCTGGCTGCCCGAGAAGGTGCCGGTGTCCAACGACATTCCGTCGTGGAACACGTTGACGGCCAACGAGAAGCAGTTGACCATGCGGGTGTTCACGGGGCTCACCCTGCTCGACACGATTCAGGGGACGGTCGGCGCGGTCAGCCTGATTCCGGACGCGCTGACGCCGCACGAGGAGGCGGTGCTCACCAACATCGCGTTCATGGAGTCGGTGCACGCCAAGAGCTACAGCTCGATCTTCTCCACGCTGTGCTCCACCCGCGAGATCGACGACGCGTTCCGCTGGTCGGAGGAGAACCGCAATCTGCAGCGCAAGGCCGAGATCGTCCTCGAGTACTACCGGGGCGACGAGCCGCTGAAGCGCAAGGTGGCCTCCACGCTGCTGGAGAGCTTCCTGTTCTATTCCGGGTTCTATCTGCCGATGTATTGGTCCTCGCGGGCCAAGCTCACCAACACCGCCGATCTGATCCGGCTGATCATCCGCGACGAGGCCGTGCACGGGTACTACATCGGGTACAAGTACCAGAAGGGGCTGGAGCCGCTCACCCAGGCCGAGCGCGATGAGCTGAAGAACTACACGTTCGAGTTGCTGTTCGAACTGTACGAGAACGAAGTGGAGTACACGCAGGATCTCTACGACGAGGTCGGGCTCACCGAGGACGTCAAGAAGTTCCTGCGGTACAACGCGAACAAGGCGTTGATGAACCTCGGGTACGAGGGGTTGTTCCCGAAGGACGAGACGGATGTGAATCCGGCGATCCTGTCGGCGCTTTCGCCCAATGCGGACGAGAACCACGACTTCTTCTCGGGGTCGGGCAGTTCCTATGTCATCGGCAAGGCCGTGAACACCGAAGACGAGGACTGGGAATTCTGAAACAGGTCGACCGAGCAGGCGTCCCGGTCCGGCGCCGGCGCCGATGACATCCGTTGCGACGGGTCGCACGGCGTCGGCGGAGGTCACCGCCTACTCCTCACCCGGTAAGCCGCGGTGAGGTCCCTGGCGTCGCAGTGTCACCTTCCGCCGGCTCGAGCGTCTACCGGTGCGACTCGGGCCGGAGCGATGATCGGGATGCCCCAATGGACGAGGACCTGGGAATTCCGACTCGGTAAGGTTGGCCGGTATGACGGCGGGCGACGAGACGACCGAAGCGGCCGGTACCGATCCGTGGGCGGCGTATCTACCGGGTCAGGAGCTGGTTCCGGCCTACCTGACGTCGCGATTCGCGGCCCAGTATCGCGCGATCGTCGAGGTGATGCTGGAGGCTCAGGACACCAGTCTGACCGGGATGTCGTTCGACGAGATCGGGGCACGGCTGCGGGCCTGGCTGGGTGAGCGCGTCGAATCGGCCGTGGCCGATCGCCTGGTGCGGGATGAGGTGTTCCCGCTGGACGGACGGCTGGACAGTCTGGTGAACTGGGGCGTCCTGACCCGGTGGCAGGAACCGGCGCGCACCGGGGAGGACTTCCTGCGCCGGCGGGATCGCTTCCAGTTGACTCCGGTCGCCGCCCGGTTGCACGCGTTCTGGACCCAGGAATTGGGATCCGACGAGGATGCGGCGGCGGATCTGACCCTCGCACCGCGGGCGATCCACGACCGGTTGCACCAGTTCGCGGTTGCCGTGCGGGAGCGGCGATTTCCGGCGGCGGCCGCTGAATATCAGCAGATCATCACCCTGCAACACGGTATGGCGGTGGCGGCGCGGACGTGGCAGCGCAGTCTGGCGCACGCGCTGTCCGGCGCGCCGGATCCCGGCAAGCAGGAAATACTGTGGCGCACTTTGCAATCCTATGTCGGCATGTGGGGTGAGCAGGTCGACATCTACACCCCGACCGTGGCGGCCTTGATCGACGAGCTGGAACCGCTTCTCTCCGAACAGATCTGGCGGACCTGTGTGCGGGGCGCGCTGCCGCCGGACGCGGCCGACGCGATCGTCGAACCACAGGTACGGCGCTGGGTGGGCACCTGGACGGCGCTGCGCGGCTGGTTCGCCGGCGGCGACGGTCAGGCCCGCCGCCTGCGGCGGCAGCTGCGCGATCTGGTGGCGCCCTGGGCGCGAAACATGCACATCCTCATGGACACCGGTGGCGCGCTCACCCGGCGCAGCGAATTGCTGGCGCTCGCACGCTCGATCGAACGCGCCCCGGACGACGAGTCCGCGTGGCGGATGTGGGATACCGCGGTGGGTGTCTTCTCGGCCCGGCATCTTCTGGTCCCCGCCGAAGGCGCCGACGAACACGCGGTGGCGTGGGCCGACGCGGAACCGGCTCCGATCACCGCGCGGTTCCGTGAGCACGGACATCGCGCGGCAGTCGGCAAGCGCACCAAGGCAATCGACAATTCGGCCGGTCGGGCGGCCGCACGCCGGGCCCGATCCGCGGCGCGGGCGCAGCGACTGGCGGCCGAAGCGGAGTTGCGAACGCGCTCCGGCACTTCGATGTCCACGTGGGCGCCGTTGACCGAACCGCAACTGGAGGTGCTGCTGGATTTCCTCGCGGTCGCGCGGGCCCGCCACGGTGAACCGCGGCGGATCGCCGTGACCGAGGACGGGCGCTGGCAGATCACCTTGACGGGACCGCCCGGCGGTGCGACCACCACCCTCGAGACCGCCGGGGGCCGGTTCGTCACCCGGGACTGGTTCTTCGAGCTCGAACCGGCACTGTCCTAGCCGCGGGCTATCGTTCAGTACATGGGCGGGACCAGGGACGAGGTTGACCGGCGGCGTGCATTCGTGGGATTGCTCGCCCAGCCGGTGCTCGATCGGCGCCGGGACCCGGAACTGTTCGGCCTGGTGCGACATCCGGGGCATCGGCCGGAGCTGTCCCACTGGTTCAGCTCCCGGCTCGGCTACCGGCTGGTCGTCACCGACACCGGCGCCCGGCTGTTCCGATTACCGTTGGGGGACACGGTGATCGCGCCGCGCCGCGTCGAGTTGCCGCCGCGGCGGGCGCTGGTGCTGGCGCTGCTGGCCGCGGCGGCGGCCGAGGACGCCGAGGACATCACCACCACCCAGGACCTGTCGGATCGGGTGCGGGTGCTGACGGGCCGCGACGACGCCGGACTCACCGCCTACGATCCGGATCGGTTCGCCGAGCGGAAACTGTTCGCGGCGGCGGTGAAGCTGCTGCTGTCGACCGGCGCGCTGGCGCCCGCCGATACCGGTGGGGACGAACAGCGCGACGGGTGGGCGCGCCGGGTCGACAAGATCGGCGGCACCTACGAGGTGCGGCGAGAGATGTTGCTGCGCATGATCGATCCGGCCGCGTTCGCGGCGGCCCTGGGTACCCGCGGTCCGGCGATCACCGAAGGCGCCGAACGGTTTTCGGTGATGCGGCGGATACTGGAACTGCCGGTGTGCCTGTACGGCGACCTGACCGAGGCGCAGCGGGCGTATCTGATCCGGCAGCGCAGCCGAATTGTGGCCTGGTGCACCGAGATGACCGGCTGGGTGGTCGAGCAGCGGGCGGAGGGGCTGGCGTTGATCGCCGCCGACGAGGCCGACACCGACCTGCCGTTCCCGCGGTTGCGGGCGATCGACTTCGTCAGTTTGATGGTGCTCGACGAACTGTACCGGCGCCGCGACGACACGGATACGGTGAGCGAGGCGGATCTGACCGCGGCGGTGACGGAGGTCTCGGTGCGGCACCCCAAGTCGATCACCGCCGAGATCGTGTCCGACACCGCCCGGCGGGAGCGGGCGCTGGAACTGCTGCGGGCACTGGATCTGATCCGCCCGGGCTCGGGGCCGGACCGATGGCAGCTCACCCCGATCGCCGCCCGGTACCGCGATCCGCGCGTCGTGGCGATGACCGCTCGATTGGAGGACGCACCGTGACCGGGACGCTGGACCGCGCTGGTCTGCAGGATGAGGCAGCCTGGTTGTGGGCCGCGCAGAACGGCGGGCTGCCGGCGCCGGCCCGGACCCGCTGGCAGCCGCTGCGGGTCGGCATCGCGAACCTGTGGGAGTACGACGACGCCGAATTCTGGTTCGCCGATGGACGTTTGGTGCTGCGCGGCGGGAACGGCGCCGGCAAGACCAAGGTGCTGGAGCTGACCACCCTGATGCTGCTGCGTGGCGAGATCGCACCGTCGGTACTGGACCCGTTCGGTTCCCAGCATCGGACCATGCGGTTCAACCTGCTGCCCACTGGGGACGGTGACGATCCGCGGCCACCCGCGGACGCGGGCCTCGGCTACGCCTGGGTGGAGTTCGGCCGCCGCGACGACGACGGGACCGAGCATTTCTTCACCTGTGGCCTCGGCGCGTCGGCTCGGGCCGGCACCGGGTCCACGCCGGTGAGCACCTGGCATTTCGTCACCCGATTGCGGCTGGGACCGGATTTCCGGCTGATCGGCGACGGGCGGGCGATCGAGCAGAAGGATCTGAAGAAACTCGACGGGATCACCATGCCGCCGAGCGCCGCCGCTTACCGGGCCCGGCTGGCCGACGAGCTGTTCGGACTGGCGCCCGAGTCGTACGACAACCTCACGGAACTCCTCAAACAGCTCCGCAAGCCGAAACTGGGCGAGCGGCTCAACCCCGCCAGCCTGGCCGCCACTCTGCGGGATGCGCTGCCGCCGTTGGCCACTCACGAAGTCGATCAGCTCGCCGATGGCTGGGAGCATCTCGAACAGCTGCGGTCTGCGATGCAGCGCACCGAGGATGCCGCCACCGCGATAGCCGCGTTCGTCCGGTCCGGCTGGCGGCCTTGGACGCGAGTGGTGTTGCGCCGCCGGGCGGACGAGATGGCCGGTGCCACCACCCAACTGGACCGCACCACCGCGGACAAGAAGACGGCCGAAGGGCAGGTCGAGCGGGCTCGCGCCGAATTGGATTCGACGCGAACGGTATTGGTGCAGGTCAAGTCCGCGCACACCGACGCCGACGCGGCATTGCAGGAACTGCTGGAATCCCAGGCATACCAGGATGCGGTCACGGCCGCGGGGCGGGTGGAAAGCCTGCGTCGTGAAAGTGCCGCG
Source organism: Nocardia aurantia (assembly GCF_009604425.1). Taxonomy (GTDB): domain Bacteria; phylum Actinomycetota; class Actinomycetes; order Mycobacteriales; family Mycobacteriaceae; genus Nocardia; species Nocardia aurantia. Next base: position 189,394 of record NZ_WEGI01000011.1, read on the forward strand.
CTGCGTTCGCAGATGACGGTGATCGCGTCTCGGGAGCAGCGGGAGCGGGACGCGGAGCGCAAGGCCCGGGACCGGGCCACGGCCGCACAGGACGAGACCGTCCGGGCCGGCGCCGAAGTCGACAGCGTGGCACAACTGCTGACCGGCACGGCGGACGGGGCCGGGCTGGCGGGAGCGCTCGCGCGGCATCTGCCGGGCCGCGATGCCGATGCCCTGCACGGCGAATACCATTCCAGGACCGAGCGTTTCGAGCAACTCCGGAAGCTGGATCGGCAGCAGGCCGAGGAGCGACGGCGGGCCGACCGGTCCGCGCAGGCCGTCGAATCGGCGGCCGCGGTGTTGCACGAGGCCACCGCGGCCGAGGATCGGGCCGGCAACGAGGTCCGGCAGGCCGCCGAAACCCTCACCGAGCAGGTGCGGGCGTGGGCGGCCGAGGCGTCGGTGGCGGTCTGTGCCGGCGAGCTGCCCGGCCGGTGGTACGACCTGATCGCGGACATGACCGTCATCGACGACGAGGGCACGAGCCCGGCGCAGCCACCGTCGGTGACCGAGGCCATGCGCGCACATATCGCGGTGTTCCGGAAGACCTGGACCGAGCGGGCCGAAGCGATCCGGCTCGAGCGGGCGCCCGTGGCAACCGACCGGGCGGCTGTGGCAGCACGGCTGGAAACCGCCCGGCGGAGTACGGAGTCCGAGCCTCCCGAGCCGGTGTCGTGGCAGCGGCGACACCGGCCCGCACTCACCGAGAGCCGTGGTGCACCGCTGTGGCGCCTGGTGAATCCGGCAGCGAGCCTGGATGTTTCGGCGCTCTCGGTGCTGGAGGCCGCGCTGGCCGGTTCCGGACTGCTGGACGCCTGGATCTCGCCGGACGGATCGATCGACTTCGCATCGACGGATATCGTTGTGCCGATCGGTGATCCGGCCGCCGGGCCGAATCTGTCGTCGGTCCTGGAGCCGGTTTCGGCCGGTGGGGTATCCGCCGGGGTCGTCGCGCGGATTCTGGCCGGTTTCGGCTGGCGCGAGCGCGCCGATGCGGCGGCGGACGGCGATTGGTATGCCGCGGACGGAAGTTGGCGGCTCGGTGGACTGACCGGCCGATCCGCCGCCCGGACTCCGGCCGCATACCTCGGCGCGGCGGCACGGGCGGCGGCACGAGCGCGGCTCATCGCGCAGCTGGAAAGCGAAGTGGCCGAACTGGATCGGCGGATCGAGGAGCTCGACGAGCAGCTCGGCGCCGCGAACACCGCACTGGCACGATTGGACATGGAAGCCCGCACCGTTCCGCTGGCAGGCGAACGCACCGTGTTCGACGCGGTCAGTCGGTGGGCGGAACGCTGCCGATCGCGGCTGGCGCACACCGCGGCACTCACCACCGCGGAGAGCATCCACAACACCGATCTGAGCCGATTGGACAATGCGCGAGCCGCATTCGCCGACTACGCCGGCACGCACGGTTTCCGGCTGACCGACCTCGACGTCCAGCAGCACGCGCTGACCGGATTCGGCAATCACCTGACCGATTATCGGCATGCCCTCGACAAACTGCGCTGGCTGGAGGACGCACTCGCCGATGTGCTGGCCGCCCATCAGGACCGACTCGACGCCCTCCGGGCCGTGCAAGCCGAACGGGACGCCGCCGCCACCCGGTTGCGCCAGTCGGAAGTCAGACTCGGCACCGCGGAACAATCCCTCGGCACCGGTGCCCGTCAGCAACTCGACCGCAAGAAGGACCTCGAACAGCAGCGCGCGAGCCTCGCCGAACAGATCGAATCCCATTCCGAGCATTTGATCAAGGCCCAGTCCGCGCAGCTGACCGCCGAGAATGTGCTCGAAAGCCATGAGCAGCGGCGCGCGGAGGCCGAGCAGCGGCGCGATGCGGCGATGACCGCGCTCTGGGAGGCGGTCGACGCGGGGCTGGCGCGCACCCTGGAATTGGAACTGCCGCAACGCCGCGTGGTGCAGTCGGCGCGGGAACTCGCGGCCGCGATCCGCCGCACGATCGAGGTGAAGGCCGAGGAGGCCGATCAGTCCAGGGCCTGGGGCGCCTGCGTGCAGAAGCTCGAGGAGCTCCGGCAGGCACTGCTGCCGTCGCAGGACGCGCGGGTACTCGACGAGGACGACACGCTGCCCCGGGTGGAGATCCACAGCGATGCCGCGCACGGCTTCGAGCTGCCACCCGATGCCGCCGATACCCTGGCGGAACTGGTTCGGGGACAACGGGAGAGCTACGACGCGGAGCAGCAGCGGGTACTCGCGACCCTGCTCGGTTCGACCTTCATCGAACATCTGAAGGACCGCTTGGACTACACCACTCGCACTTTCGCCAACATCAACACGCATCTCGTCTCCCATCCGACCAGGCAGGGGCACGCGGTACGGGTGGTGTGCGAAGCGGACCCGTCCGACCCGGACGCGGAGGCCGTCGTCGGCGCCCTCGGCCAGGGGTACGCCGAGTTGTCGCCGGAGCGGCAGGAGATGGTGCGAGAGTTCTTGTCCCGCAAGATAGATCAGGCCCGCAGCGACGCTGCGGCCGAAGGCGTCGCGGACTGGAAACAGCAGCTCACGCGAGCGCTCGACTACCGCGGCTGGCTGAAGATCACGCTGCAGTACCGGCCGGGATCGACCAGTCGATGGTCGCTGTTCGACGCGGCCCGGCACGGGGCGAAATCCGGCGGTGAGAAGGTGGTGCTGCTGTCCCAGCCGCTGTTCGCCGCCGCTGTCGTCGCCTACGACGCCGCGGTCGCGCACGCGCCCCGGTGGGTGTGGCTGGACGAGGCGATGACCGGGGTGGACACCCAGATCAAGGCCTCCTTCATGGGCCTGACCGTCGACTTCGAACTCGACATCATGCTGACCGCCCACGACGAATGGTGCAATTACGAGACCGTACCGGCGGTCGCGGTGTACGACCTGGCTCGCGAACGGCACCTGCCGGGGGTGGATGTGCTTCCGTACCTGTGGTGCGGCGGGACACTGACCACCCTCGACGTCGAACGGCTGGGGTTCGTCGCCGGCGCGGTGGCGCCGGACGAGGGACTGTTCGGACTCGGCGATGAATAAGCCGGTGCCGCAGGGCCTCCGGGACTGGGCGGCGCTGCCCGGGCCGGCCAGGGTGCTCGACGCCGTCCGCCGGCGGGCCCAGCGCGGTGGTCGACTGGATCGCGGGAGCCTCAGTGTCACATTGTCTTCCGACGAGCGCCGGCAGGTGGGGCGGCTGCTGGGGACGGCATGGGAGGTGTCCCGTCGGCCGGTCACCTTGTACGCGTTGGCCTCCGGGCTCGCCGGCCACGGGTACACCGTGCGGCCGTTCGTCGAGACGCTCGACGGTGAGCCATTGGTCGATCGCCGAGAGACCCGGGATGCCGAACATCTGGCAGCGCAACAGGAAAGCACGCGGGTCCTGGAAATACTCGATGCCGCCGGGGTTCCGCCCGAGGTGACCGAGCGCTGGCTGGCCGATCGGAGCATCCCCAAGCCCGGCAGCGGGCGGGCCGCCGGACTGGCGGAACGAGTGGCGGCGGTGTGGGCCCGATTGCCTTGGGAGGGACCGTCGTTGCGGCTGGCACAATTGGCGGCCACCGTCACCCACGACGCGCACGCCCTGGACTACGACACCGAACTGGGGCGAGCGGTGGCCCGGCTCATCGCGGTGAAGACCGGTATCGCGCGGCCGGCTCGTCCCGGGCGCGAATGGCGCGCGGTGTGGTCGGCTGCCGGCGTCCGCTGCGATACGGTGTCGTCCCGGGTGCTGACCTTGAACCTGCCGCTGGACATCACCGCTGGTACCCGGCCCGGCGCCCCGGTCTGGCTGACGCTGCGGGACCTGTTGCAACCGTGGCATTTCGAGCCGTTACCGACGCGGATTTACGTATGCGAGAACCCGACTGTCGTCGAGGCCGCGGCGGACGAGTTGGGGGAGCGCTGTGCGCCGCTGATCTGCACCGATGGGGTGCCGGCCCTGGCCGCCTTGGACCTGATCGCCGGCGCCGCCGACGCGGGCATCGAGGTATGGGTACGGGCGGATATCGACACGGCGGGATTCGTCATCGTGGATACCGTGCGGACGGCTGCGCCCGAGGCCGAACCGTGGCGTTTCGATATCGGCACCTACATCGGGTATTTCGGTGCGGGCGAGGGAGATTCGCTGGCAGAAGTGCACAGATCGACGGGGCGGGATCTGCACGAGGAGTCGGTGCTGCGTGAGTTGATGGCGGATCTGGCCGAAGGTGCCGCCGATCCTCCGCCTCAGGTCGGCAAGTGGTCCACGAACAACCCGATGTAGACCCTGTCCTCCTCGATGGCGAAGTGAACGCGGTTCCGGGTCGGCTCCAGCTTGGCATGCCACTCGCAGACGATCGATCGGTCCCCGAACCGGACCGTTCGTCGTCGCATCGCCGCGCGGTTGGCATGCGTGTTGGCGCTTTCCGGGGAGCAGACCACCTCGGCCACGACGCTCATGTGTCGGACTCTCGCATGTGACTCTCGCTGTTGTGCCCAGATCCGAACGGCGTGGTCGTTCAGGCCACTCAGGTTCTCGATGAGTTGCGGCCATACCTCGGGCCGAAATCTAGTCCTTGGTGGCATCGGAGTTTTACGAAGTGAATCTCATGACTTTCCTTCGCGAGCAGATGGCTGATCCGAGCATGATCGCGGATACGGCACTGGATTTCAACCCTCTGGAAGAGGATGATGGCCTTCTGGAGGCGCAGGTGCTCGACATTTTGTACGAGGTCGCGGCAGGTGTCGTATGGATTTTATTGGATTGCCGCGGAGCGCTTCACGTCGATGAGGGGAATGCCGCCATTATCGCATTCGAGTCGATCGAGCACCTCGAATGGCGGGGAAATAGACGGTCCGGTTGGTATTCGCATATAATCCTGACTTCTAATTGCCGGGTCAGTGGTTCGAGTTTGTCGTTCGAACTCGGGCTGAATCCCCAGTCACGTCTGGTGGTGACTGCGGGGCATGGAAGGCTTTTTGTTGGAGATGTGCCAGGATGTGATGATGCCCCGCCGGACTTCACGGAAGACGATGATCGGACTATCCGTGCAGGCTTGGCCAATTGGCAGTCGCGATTTATGCCTGCATACTCAATATCAGTGGGAGATGGAGCTTCGAAAACCGATTGAACCTCGAAACTGAATTAGCGGCCACAGCAGCAGCGCCGTGGCCGTAACAATTCGACTCGATTACTCGAGCTATAGATCTTCCGTCAACTTGAATGCCTGCGTGAAATTTCGTTCAAGCTTCCGCAACAGGAACAACTGGGGCTGAGTCGACTGCTCGAGCCTGTCCAGTACGAACGGCAACCCATGGATCAAGGCCGCGGCTGGACCGGCGAGGACATGGTAGCCGCGAGCCTTGGTCTCCAAATGGACACCGAGCCAGTGCAGGCCGGCATCACGGCACGCCCGGCGCTCGAGCGGCCGTTTCATCTGGTTGATGTCGCCAGTGACAAAGACATTCACCCTCGCCTGCGCGGCCAACGGGAACAGAGCAACATCCGCCACACCTTTGGCGTCGATGTTCTTCACGCCTATGAACTCATGCGGCTGTTCGCGCTTCTTGCTCGTGAAGATCGATTCGAGGTGCTTGGGCAACGTCTGGTCGAGATTTTCGTCGAGGAAGAACTTCACGCGGTATGGCCGCCGATTCTCTCGATCTGCTGCTGGAAGCTCACGGCGTCGGCCACCGCCTCAGCGTCTACCCCCGGATAAAACCGCTTGACCTCGGACGGGTCTATATCGCCACCGGCAACCAGGCGAGCGATGGTGTCGAACGGCACCCGAGTGTCGGCAATGGTCGGCCAACCGCCTGCTCGAGCCTCGCGGACTTGCAAGTGTGGCCGCGGCCGCCGGAAGTCGACGACCCTCTCCTTGCGGAGATTGATGAATGGCGCCAGCACATCATCGAGTTCGACCAGCACTTGCTGGCCCGGTCGGCGAACCAGGTCGGTCGCGCCGTCGTCCTCGACCAGGAAAATCGAGTCATGATCGGTCACCAGTTTGTACCGGGACGGGTGATCGGTCAGGTCCAGGTTTTTCAACGACCGGAACGCTCTGCGGACCTTCTGTAGCGATACTTCACCGCGTAGCTTCGCCATTGTGCGGAGGGCGACCACATCGCGGAAGGAGTACAGCGTTGGACGAACTCCGTGCTCGGGGACGAGCAGCGGGGACGGACCCCGACGCCAGTTTCGGAGCTGCGATGGAGTAACCCCCGACAGTGCTGAGGTGATATCGGGTGGGAATGACATGCCCGAGACTCCTCGTTCGCGTCGTAGTCGGCTGGTGGACCGAGATGATCGTGGACCGTGCTTCAGTATGAACTACAACCGCCCCCGCTACTACCACCCCGGTCCTCCGGTGCTGTTCAGGGATGGTAATTCTCGTGAACCCAGGCGCAGCCGTCCACCTCGATGACCTCGCCGGCTTCCAGCCGGACGTAGCCTGGTCCGTCGTAGGACTGGATGTCGGTGGCCGCGGAATCGCGGGCGCCGAGGTAGGGCAGCCAGGTGATGAAGCAGTAGCCGTGGTCGTTCGAGAGGGGGCCGTCGGTGTGGTAGAGGCCCGGCAGGACGTCGGTGCCGACGACCTGGGTGCCTTCGTTGAGCCAGGTTCGCGGGTCGGCATGGGCCGGGCCGGCTGCGAGAGCGGTGGCGGTGAGGGCGCCGAGGATGGTGGTGATGGTGCGGATCATGGTGTGCTCCAAGTGAATCGGGTGTGATTGTCAGACCGTGCCGGATTCCGGCCAGCGGTGGATGGGGGCCGGCACCGGCGCGCCGTGTGCGGTCGCCGGGGCGAGGACGGCGAGGGCATGGATGCCCGGGGTGATGGTTCCGTCGCTGCGGGCCAGCAGCCAACCGCCGAGAGCGAATCGCCCGGATCGGGGCGGGGTGGCGTGGCGCCGGTGCGAAGGCCGCGGAGGCCGCCCGCGCGCTGGCGGCCGATCTGGCGGTGAACCACATCGGGTCGGCGCTGCTGACGCTGGCCGACCGGTACAACTCCTATGGTGCGCAACTGGATGCGACGAGGTCCGCGCTGTTGCCGATCGTCGACCACGAGATACCGGACGCCGGGATGACCGTGGACGAGGATGGGAATGTGACCGCGCCGAAAGTCCCCCTCGGGGTCAACGGTCAGGGCAGTCCGATGACCGCGGTGCTGGTCCAGCAGATCCTGCAAGCTCAGGCCGACAGTCTCCAGGTACGCGTGAAACACTTGCTGACCCAGTTCGGTGAGACCGAAACCACAGCGGCACAAGCGATCACTACCAGCCTGCGCGACCTCGATGCGTACGAGCAGCACCCCGACGCCGCACCACCACCGGCCGGCCGGGTGCAGGCCATACTCGACGGCACCGCCCAGCTACCGGCCGATCCTGCAGCGCTGCACGACTTCTGGGACACCTTGACACCTGCGGAGAAGGACGCTCTGTGGCAGCACGACCAGTACCTCGGTAATCGCAATGGCCTGCCCGCCACCGATCGGGACCACTACAATCGCATCAAACTCGACGACGAACTCGCCCGCGCCCGAGCCGGAGACCCGGCGGTCGCAGGCAAGCAGCGGGACTTGCAGGCGATTCAGGACACAATCGGGAACAAGCCGGATCGGATGCTTCTATTGTTGGACACGCAAAGTGGTGCCATGACGCACGCGGCGGTTGGCATTGGGAATCCGGACCTTTCGGCGAATGTTTCCGTGTCCGCCGGTGGACTGAATACCAGTGTCGGCAACTCACTGGGGAACATGGTTGGCGAAGCTGCCAATATCAGACAAGTCGCGCAGAGCCAGCTTCGCAGGCTACCGCAGGGCGATCCACGACAGAGTCAGCAAGTGGCAAGTATTGCGTGGATTGGTGCGGATCTGCCGCAGGCCGGTCTAGACCATCCAGGAGATTATGTCGATGTGGCCGATGATGGGATGGCTCGTCGGGGTGCCCCGAAGTTGGCGTCGTTCTATGACGGGCTGGGGGCCGCTCATGATGGGAGTATGCATTTGACTGCTGTTGGGCATTCGTACGGTTCGTTGATGACAGGTCTGGCGTTGCAGGAGCCTGGCCGGCATCCTGTCGATGATCTCGCTGTCTACGGTTCTCCTGGATTGGATGTCTCGACGTCTCACGCCCCGTTGCTGGCCGGCCTCCCAGATGTGGTGGACAGATCGGTGCCCGAGCAACTCGGACTGCGGCCCGGTCACCTGTATGAGATGAGCGCGCACGGCGATCCCGTGGCTCATTTCAATGCTTTCGGTCCCAGCCCGGACAATATTTCGGCGTTCACGCATCTGGAGACTGGTGCCACGATCACCAGCGACGGGGTGCATCGAGAAGAATCGGTGGGACATTCCCAATATCCGCGAGTGGGCGGCAACAACCAGTTACGAACGTCGGGCTGGAACATCGCCGCCGTGGTATCCGGGGCTGACCGGCCGATTCAGGTGAACCCTGGTGGTGGCCCGCTCGAAGTTTCCGAACGATATGCGCACGAAATCGTCCACTGGCTGACTTCCTAGGTGACCGAATGAACCGTATGGGTAAATATGTGACCGCGACAATGATGGCAGTCCTGATACTCATGGCAACAGGATGTGGTGAGATGCTCGATGATCCGTACAAGGCGACAGGGCCTGCCGAGACCTCGAAAGCGGCAGGGCAACTCGTCCCGTTGCCCACACTGGAAGAGACTGAGGGGCAGGTCGAGCGGGTAGTCGAAGAGCTCGCATCGTATATGAGTTCGTTAATTCCGGGCCTGGCGTGGACCTGGATGGATGAGCGATCGCCGGCCGATTGCGATCCCCCCTACGATCGAACGCAAGGGCAGAAGGTATTCCTGCGGAATTTCGTTGGTTCTGCTGATATTCCGGATGCGGTGTGGCCGGCGGTAGTTGCTCGTGCTCGGGAACTGGCTGCCGGTCTGGGTGCTACCAACAGCGAGTCGATGGTCGACAAGCCCGGTGATCACGATGCCCGTTTCTACAGCGCTGAAGGTACGAACTTGTCGGTCGGTAGCAACGGCAGTGCCGTCATCAGCAGCAGCACCGGTTGCCGGTTGCCCGCAGCGGTGAAGTCTCAGACCGGCACGGCTGAGCCGCCGTCCTCGGGGCAGCCCACGCGATGAGCGACTGTAGGTCGCTGTTCCGCACTTTACCCGGATCGAACGTTTCGTCATGACCCGGCTACACGGTGGAAGGGAATGAATACCGTTGTCAGGCAATGATTCCGAGCAACTCGGTAGCAAGGTGCAGCGAGCCGGGCGGGCGTTGGAGCAGGTTCGGGGCGTCGGTGTCGTCCAGGGTGTGCAGGTGGTCGTGGACAGCGAGAATCGGTTGCTGTCGGTGTCGACTCCCGATGCGGGGTCAGTGCTCGCCGCGTACCGGGCCGCTGTCGCGGACAAAGACTTTCGGGCCGAGAGTGCGCTGATGGAGCTGCGGGACGATTCGCGGGTCGCGGCAATCTTCACCTTCACGGGTACAGATCCGGAACCGGCGCCCACTCGTGCGGTGCGGGAGCAGGATGCCTACGAGGAACTCGACAGCACTTCCGCTTGGCGGGACAGCGGCTGGTAGTTGATCCGGATCGGCCGGTGACGCGGCGTGGGTGTTACCGGAGTGGTTCCCGGCCGTGCGGTGCTCGATGCATCGGTATTCGTCAGCGACGCCAGGTCATCTCGCTGGTCTCGACCTGGCAGCGGCTCTGGTGATGAGCCGGCGAGGGTATCGACGACCTCACGGCTGGTGTGGTGCCGCCCAGACCGGTCCCGTCAGTAAAGTGCGGCAGCGCTGGTGAATCAGCCGTAAATGACTCCCCCCCCCCCCTCGAAATCCGTGGTTTTTTTGGAGCGCTGCGCGCGGTGACGGCGGTAGCGCAACGTGACGGTGTCGAGGAGCGCGGCGGGGGCCAGCGCCGAGGCCGACAGGAGGAGCGCGGTGTCCTCCATGCCTTCCAGGCCGGCCCAGCCGCCGCAGGTGAGCAGGAGGTTGCGCTGCCACATCACGCCGGCCGGGTGGATCGGTAGCCGTTCGTGGGTGGTCCAGTATTCGAATATGGTTCCGCGAGTGGTGAATCCGGGCGGGAGGGGGATCGGGAAGTCCACCAGTGATCCGGAGTTGAGGAGGTCGCGGGCCGGGCCGGCGGCGAAGCCCGCGGTGGGGTGTTGCTGGAGCGCGGAGGACAGGGCGGTGAGGGCGTCGGGTTCGAGTTCGTCGTCGGCGTCCAGGTTCTGGATCAGGGAGGCGTGGGTGCGGCCGAGGGCGACGTTGCGGGTGACGGCGGGGCCGACCCGGATTCCGTTGGCGGCCACCTCGACTCGGGGGTCGCCGGCGGCGCCGCAGGCGACGAGTGCGGGCAGGGCGGCGGCCTCGGGGCCGTCGATCTGGACCAGCCAGCGCCAGTCCGGATGGGTTTGGGCGCGTAGGGATTTCCATGCTGCGGAGAGGAAATGGGCGTAGGCATCGTGTACCGCTGTGATGACCTCGACCCGCATGGCGGTCAGTCTGCCATTGTCATGATCATCGTGGCGCGGGGTGTGGTAAGCAGGCAGCGACGGCGTTGGCATCGGAGGGCAGGGGTCGGGATGGATCACGCATCGGTGGAACGAGCGCTGGCCGCACTCGCGGTGTCCGGATCGCGCAAGTTGGACAGTGATTGCGATCGGCTGGCGCGCGGGTATGTTGCCGAGGGGGTCGAGCCGCAGTTCACCGTTCCTTCCGCGGATTTCGCGACCGATCCGTATCTGATCTGTGCGGATCGGTACTGGAACTTGCGGTTTCGGGATTCGCCGTCGTTGTACACGGCTGTGGACTGTGCGGGGTGGCTGACGGAGCACGTCGCGGCCGATCATGCGGAGGCGGTGCGGGAGAAGTGGGCGATGGGTTACGCGTTCATCACCCGGGACACCGTGGATTCGGCGGGGGAGATCGCCGACGCCACCGCCGATATCATCGCCGCCGATCGCACCGGTGAGCGCGCCTACTTCGCGACGCTGTATCACGCCGGGAAGCTGCGTGCCGATTACGCTTTCGACGAACTGGCGCAGTTCCTGGAGTCCTCGCCGTTGTCGGTGTCGATCAGCCACAGTTATTGGGACAAGCCGCTTTTCGTCGCGCTGCGGGCGCTGGCGGCGTTCGGTAGCAGGCGGATCACGGCCGAGCACGCGCGGTCGCTGTTCGAGACGGCGTGGCAGGCGCCGGGTCGCACCAGGGAGGCGGTGGACGTCGCGTTGAACGGGGTGGCGATCAGTGTCGAATTCGCCGGGCGCGGTGAGCTTTTGCGCACGCATGCCGCGGAGGCGGTGGCACTGTATCCGGACGATCACATCTTCGCTTATCGGCTGGCGATCGGGCAGCGGCTGTGTGGTGATTACGATGCCGCGCTCGACAGCATCGGCGCGGCACTGCGGAAACTGCCCCGGGTGGGGTGGCGGGTCAGTTACGACCTGTTGCAGCAGCAGTATCGGCTCGAGGAGCAGATGATCACCTACGAGCGGATCAGCGCGCGACATGCCGACGAGATGCGTACGGCCGCAGCGCAACACGGCCGAGAAGTCGCCGCTCTGACCGAGCGGTACCGGGCGGAGCTGCGGGAGCTGGCCGATTCGACCCAGCGCAACCAGTACCGTTCCATCGAGATGGTGGCTCTGTTCGCCGCGATGATCGCCTTCGCGGTCGGTTCCCTCAACGTGACCCTCAGTGGCGCGCTCAGTCTGCCGGGCCGGGTCGGCCTCATCGCCGAACTGGGTGGTGGGCTGTTGCTGTTCAGCGTGACGATCCTGGCCGGCGTCTGGTGGATCACTCGGCGCAGGTGATCATGGGGGCGGTTCGAGAGGTGGGCCGCGCGGGCTATCGCTGTTATTGTGCTGTTAAGCGCGGATTTTGTGACTGGGGTCACTATGTCAACGCTTATCGTTGCCAGGAGAGTGATAGCCTGACTCGAATTCGTCGTATTTCGTGTCAGTCGTTCGTGCAGGGAGGTGATCGGGTGACTCGGCCTCAGCCTCGTCGGCGGGCCAGAACGGATGTCGGGCCGCTGACCGAATTCGCGGAGTTCGTGGCGAAACGTCGGCACGCTCTCGGGTTGACGCAACTCGACCTCGCGGATCTGGCGGACGTCAGCATCTCGACCGTCCGTAATGTCGAGGCTGGCCGGATCTCACCGACGCTCGATGTCACGCTTCGCGTATTGGACGCCCTCGGCTCCACGCTCGTCGCCATGTCGCAGGCGTCCGCGACGGTACTTCCGGCTGGCGCGGCTGATCTCGGTACCGATCGGAGCGCTCGCCGATGACCGCTTTTCCGGATCTGGGTTCACTGCGGGCGATCGATGCGGCGGATGTGTACAAGGCCGGGCTCCTTGCCGGACAGCTCCGGCGGGCCGGTGAGGTCGTCGAATTCGCGTACTCCGACGCCTATCTGGCCGATTCGTCGGCGCCACCGGTGGCATTCACCCTGCCCAAGCGGGCCGGCCGGTATTCGGCCAGCGGAGGTTCGGTGCCGCCGTTCTTCGCCGGACTGCTGCCGGAAGGGTTGCGGCTCAGTGCGATCACGACTGCGGCGCGCACGAGCGAGGATGATCACTTCAGCCTCTTGCTCGCGGTCGGCACGGACACGATCGGTGATGTGCAGGTGGTTCCGGCCGGTAGCCGACCGGCGGACCCGGTGCCGATGTTCGATGGCGCCGACACCGCCGAGGCGGACTTCGAATCACTGTTCTCCCAGGCGACTTCGGCCGACGCCGGGGGTGTCGACCGTGCGGGACTGCCCGGTGTGCAGGTCAAGGTCTCCGCGCAGATGATCTCCACGCCGGTGGCGACCACCCGTGGGCCGGCCATTCTGAAGCTCAATCCGCCGGACCATCCGTGCCTGGTGGAGAACGAGAACTTCTTCCTCGACATGGCGGCGGCCTGTGGGATTCGGGTTCCGCGTCACCAGCTCGCGGCCGACGGTCGCAGGCGCACCGCCCTGTTCGTCGATCGCTTCGATCGAATCGTCGAACGCAACGGTGTCCGAAAGTTGGCCCAAGAGGACGCATGTCAGGTCAGCGGACGGTATCCGGCCGCGAAGTATCGAATCTCCTTGCAGGAAGCGATGAAAGCTCTTGCCGACGCGGTGACCGCCGGCGGCGGGTCCTACCCGCTGGCGATCGTCCGGATGTTGGAGATCGCAGCCTTCAGTTACCTGATCGGGAACGGTGACCTGCATGGAAAGAATCTCTCCATCGGGCAGAAGCCCGACGGGGTGTGGGAGGTGACGCCGGCTTACGACCTGTTGACGACTCAGCCCTATCTGTCCTGGAGTGATCCCATGGCCCTGTCGCTGTACGGCCGGGACGGGAAACTGGCCTACCGGTGGTGGATCGATGCCGCTGCGCGTCTCGGTGTCGCCGAGCGCGCTGTCCAACGCGGTCTGGCGCGTATCGTCGATGCCGCCGAACCGTATATCGACCGGGTCTCGGACATCGGCTTCGACGAGAAGGCGACGCGGCGGCTGCAACGGATGATCAGCGAGCGGCGGGATGAGCTTCGCTCGCCTGCCCGGTGACGTGGGTGTGCCCGTCGGTCTGTCCGAACCTGGTCGACTCTTATCCTCAGTATTCTGACGATAACCGGCTATATCGTGATGTGCATCATATTATGGGCGCTTATCGTCTTTATGGTGATGATAAGATTTCCGATCAATGGCGGGTCGGTGGATCGCTTTGTGGGACAACCGGTCACGAGAATGCAGAGGCTCTCCGTGCGGGCACGGAGAGCCTCTGCCGGTGTGGACCGGATCAGTTCAGGGCCGGGACCGGTTCTCGTTCCGGGTCCGGGTCCCGGCGGCGGGAGAGGGGGCTGGGCCACCAGATTCGGTCGCCGAGGTCGAGGTTGAGGGCTGTGACGAGGATCGAGCGGACTATCAGGGTGTCCAGGAGGACGCCGATCATGATGACCAGGCCTACTTCGGCGAAGGCGACCATCGGCATGGTGGCGAAGACCGCGAAGGTGCCTGCGAGGACCAGGCCGGCGGAGGTGATCACGCCGCCGGTGGCGGAGAGGCCGGTGCGGGCGCCGCGGCGGGTGCCGTGGGTCTTGGCTTCTTCATGGACTCTCGACATCAGGAAGATGTTGTAGTCGATGCCCAGGGCTACCAGGAAGACGAAGGCCAGCAAGGGGAGTGCGGGGTCGGCGCCGTGGAAGCCGGCGGCGTGGAACACCAGGGTGCTCAGGCCGAGGGCGGCGAAGAAGGACAGGACCACCGTCAGGGTGAGCAGGACGGGGGCCAGGAGGGAGCGCAGGAGCAGCATCAGGATGGCCATCACCACGAGCAGGACCAGCGGGACCACTACTCGGTTGTCGTGTGACGAGGCTCGTTCGATATCGGTCCGGATCGCGGTGTCGCCACCGACTTTCGCGTCGGCGCCCTCGATGGTGTGGAGGGTGGTGCGTAGGCGGTCGATGGTGGCGCCGGCGGCGGGGCTGTCGGGGGCGTCGGTGAGGGTGGCCTGGATCTGCATCAGGTCGCCGCTGGTGTGGGCCGCCGAGGGGGCGGTGACGCCGGGGGTGGCGGCTATGGCGGACGAGACCTCTTGTAGTCTGGCCGTTTTCGCTATCACGATTACCGGGGAGCCGGTGCCCAGGTCGAAATGTCTTGCCAGGGCTTCGTTTCCGCGGACGGCGTCGGTGGTTTTGGTGAACGCGTCCTGGTTGGCGATGCCGGTGTTGTGCAGGCCGGTGACGCCGAAGGACAGGGCCAGCAGGGCCGCGCCGGTGCCGATCCAGACCGCGCGGGGGCGGCCGGCGATGAAGTCGCCCATGCGGGACCAGATTCCGGTGGCGGTGTGGTCCGCGGTGCCGAAGTTCGGGTGGCGGGGCCAGAAGATCCAGCGGCCGGGGATCACCATGAGGGCGGGCAGCAGGGTCAGCATCGCCAGGAGGGCCACGGCTACGCCGATCGCGCAGACCGGGCCGACGCCCTTGGTCGAATTCAGTTCTGCCACAAGGAGAACCAGCATCGCGATGATCACCGTGGTGCCGCTGGCGAGGATCGCGGGGCCGGCTCGGTGCAGGGCCACCGCCATGGCCTCGTGTTTGTCCTCGTGGCGGCGGAGTTCCTCGCGGTAGCGGGCTATCAGCAGGAGGGCGTAGTCGGTTCCGGCGCCGAAGACCAGGATGGTGAGGATGCCGGCGCTCTGGGCGGTGACGGTGAGGCCCATTCCCGTCGCGCTGTAGACGGCGCTCATCGCCACCGACAGGGCTCCGCCCGCCGCGATCAGGGGCAGGATCCACAGCATCGGGCCGTAGGTGAGCAGCAGGATGACGATCACCACGGCGGCGGTCGCGTACAGGAGGGTGCCGTCGATTCCCTTGAAGGCCGCGGAGAATTCGGCCCCGTAGCCGGCGGGGCCGGTGGGGAGCATCGACAAACCGGGTGGATGGGGGCCGGCGGCGTCCTTCAGTTTGCCTACCGTGGCGCCGATGGTGTCCCAGCCGCCGTGGCCCACCGGGATCGGGACCAGGACCTCCATGGCCTGGCCGTCCTTCGAGGGGACCGGGCCCACTATCGAGGCGGCGGCCACGCCGGGGACCTGGGCGAAGCGGGCCGTGTCGGCGGCGGCCACCGCGCGGTCGGTGTCGGTGAGGCCGGCGGCGCGTTCGTAGACGAAGACGACCGGGACCTCGTCGGCGCCGCCGAAGCGCTGGCCGAGTTGGTACGCCTGGGTGGATTCGGCTGCGCCGGGCAGCCATTGGATGTTGTCGTTCTTCTCGGCGCCGTTCAGTTTTCCGGCGAAGCCGCCGAGGGCGACGATGGCGATCAGCCACGCGGCCAGCACGATCCATTTCGTGCGGCGGCCGCCGGGGATGCGTGCCAGGCGGCTCGCCAGGGTGGTCGAATCGGGGGCAGGGGGAGCGGACATGAGGTCTCCGTCGCAGGCAGCGTCCGATGAGGTCGGCTCGATCGTAGGATCGGCGGCGCTGCGGGCGGCACCCTGAAATCGGGAATCCGGGTGAACCCCTACCTACCCTGAAACACCCCTGGTGCCAATGAGATTCGAGTGATCATCCCAGGAGTTCGGCAACCCGGGGGCGATCGGAATCAGTCGGTGACGTAGCCGTTGAGGGTGCGGCGCAGATCTTCCAGGATCGCGCGGGCGGCGGTGATGCCGGAGCCGTGCCAGATGGTGTCGTCGACGGCGAATTCGCGGCGGTCGGCGACGGCGCCGAGCTTCTTCCAATCCTTGCTGTGCATAACGGATTCGGCGTGTTCGCGGCCGGGGGTGCCGTCGAACATCAGGTAGATGAGGTCGCCTTCGACCTTCGCGCGTTCGGTGTCGGTGCCGAGGGCGGTGACCGAAAAGGAGTGTCCGCGTTGCGCGACGGGGCGCTGCACGCCGGTGTCGGTGAGGACGGCGGCGGCGAACGTGTCGTCACCCTGGACCTGAATGTCCTTGTCGGTGAAGCGAATCACCGAGGCCTGCGAGAAGTTGGCGGCGATCGCGTAGCCGGTTTCGCGGGCGGTGGTGCGGTAGTCGTCGAGGGCCTTCGCGCCGGCCGCGCCGCGGCCCAGGGCCGTCGCGTATGCGGTGAAGCGGTCCTGCCAGTCGGCGCCGGGGTCGACCAGGACGGTGGGCGCGACGGCTTGCAGGGCGGACCGGTCGCCGTCGCCTGTGCTGCCGAGGATCAGGTCGGGGTGCAGGTCGGCGATCTTCGCGGGGTCGGGGCTGCCGACCGTGCCCACGCCGGGGGCCTTGGCCAGGCCCGTGCCGAGGTAGGCCGGTTGCGGGGACGGGCCGGAGAGGGTGGCCGCGCCGGCCACTCGTTCCCACAGGCCCAGCGCGCAGACCGCGTCCAGGGCGGCGGTGTCCAGGACCACGATGCGCTGCGGGTCGGCGCCCGGTTTGTCGGGGGCGGTGGGCAGTGGGCAGGCCTGGCGGGTGTCGCGCTCGATACCCACCACGGCCGCGCCGGCGACATTGGTGGTAGTGCGGACGATCGAACTCTCGGCGTCGGTGGTACCGCCGGCGCAACCGGCCAGCACTCCCGAGACCAGCACCGCGAGGGCCGCGCCGGCGGTGGCCCCGCGGCGGGTGCTGTTGCGCGCTCGAGTGTTTCGGGTGTGGTCGACCTCGATCACCGGCATGCGGGGGAGGGTACACGCGGACCCGGTGACACCCAATTACGACACAGAGTAGGACCCGGCGGGAGGCTTGCGGCAGCACGGTTTACGATCTGTCGTAGCGCAAGCCGACCGTCAGGAGGATCAGTGACTGCTGTAGAGCCTCAGCCAGTCCCCACGTTGGAAGCGACTCGGCCGTATCCGCAGCGTCTGGGTCCGAAGGGTTCGTTCATCTACAAGTGCGTCACCACGACCGATCCCAAGGTCCTCGGTGTGATGTACCTGGTGACGGCGATGTCCTTCTTCATGATCGGCGGCCTGATGGCGCTGCTCATGCGCGCCGAACTCGCCCGCCCGGGCTTGCAGTTCCTGTCGCCGGAGCAGTTCAACCAGCTGTTCACCATGCACGGCACGATCATGCTGCTCTTCTACGCGACCGCGATCGTGTTCGGCTTCGCCAACATCGTGCTGCCGCTGCAGATCGGCGCCCCCGACGTGGCGTTCCCGCGCTTGAACGCCTTCAGCTACTGGCTGTACCTGTTCGGCGCCACCATGGCGACCGCGGGTTTCATCACCCCCGGCGGCGCCGCGGACTTCGGCTGGACCGCGTACACCCCGCTCTCGGACATCGTGCACTCGCCCGGGGTCGGCGGTGACCTGTGGATCCTGGGCCTGGCCGTCTCCGGTCTGGGCACCATCCTCGGCGGCGTGAACATGCTCACCACCGTGGTCTGCCTCCGCTGCCCGGGTATGACGCTGTTCCGGATGCCGATCTTCACCTGGAACATCGCCGTGACCAGCGTGCTCGTGCTGCTGGCCTTCCCGCTGCTGACCGCCGCGCTGATGGCGCTGGCCTACGACCGGCACCTGGGCGGCCACATCTACGATCCGGCGACCGGCGGCACGCTGCTGTACCAGCATCTGTTCTGGTACTTCGGCCACCCCGAGGTGTACATCATCGCGCTGCCGTTCTTCGGCATCGTGTCGGAGGTCTTCCCGGTCTTCAGCCGCAAGCCGATCTTCGGCTACACCACGCTGGTGTACGCGACACTGGGCATCGCGGCGCTGTCGATCGCGGTGTGGGCGCACCACATGTACGCGACCGGCGCGGTGCTGCTGCCGTACTTCTCCTTCATGACGTTCCTCATCGCGGTCCCGACCGGCGTGAAGTTCTTCAACTGGATCGGCACGATGTGGCGAGGTCAGCTGACCTTCGAGACACCGATGCTGTTCTCGGTCGGCTTCCTCGTGACCTTCCTCTTCGGTGGTCTGTCCGGCGTCATCCTGGCGAGCCCGCCGCTGGACTTCCACGTGTCCGACACCTACTTCGTGGTCGCGCACTTCCACTACGTGCTCTTCGGCACGATCGTGTTCGCCACCTTCGCGGGCATCTACTTCTGGTTCCCGAAGATGACCGGCCGCATGATGGACGAGCGCCTGGGCAAGTGGCATTTCTGGGCGACGATGGTCGGCTTCCACACCACCTTCCTGGTGCAGCACTGGCTGGGCGCGCAGGGTATGCCGCGCCGGTACGCCGACTACCTGCCGACCGACGGTTTCACCACGCTGAACACCATCTCCACGATCGGCGCGTTCGTGCTGGGCGCCTCGACCCTGCCGTTCATCTGGAACGTGTTCAAGAGCTACCGGTACGGTGAGGTCGTGACGGTCGACGATCCGTGGGGTTACGGCAACTCGCTGGAGTGGGCCACCACCTGCCCGCCGCCGCGGCACAACTTCTACGAGCTGCCGCGGATCCGGTCCGAGCGTCCGGCGTTCGAGTTGCACTACCCGCACATGGTGGAGCGGATGCGCGCCGAGGCCCATGTGGGCTGGGGCAGCAAGTCGCATCAGCTGCACGAGTCGGAGAAGGTGCTGAGCTAGCACCCGCAAGGCCCTCGCGGCGGTCGTCTTCGGACGGCCGCCGCGCTGTTTTACGGACCGGTCGTCCGTCCGTCTCGAGGCGCTGCCCGGTGACCCGGTGCGGTCGCGCGGCTGACAGAATGACCGGGCCGACGTGCCCCCGCGCGCGGGGCGAGTTCGCGAGAAACGGAGTTCCAGACTTGGCCGAGCCCGAGACGACCGTGCTGGTCACCGTCACCGGCCCCGACAAGCCGGGTGTGACGTCGGTACTGCTGGCGGCGCTGTCGCGGCACGGAGTCGATCTGCTGGACGTCGAGCAGGTCGTGATCCGCGGCCGCCTCACCCTCGGCGTGCTGGTGACCTCGCCCGCCGACCCGGAGGATCTGCAGGATCAGCTCGAGGACGCCATGGCGACCGTCGGCATGGAGGTCGCGGTCGAGATCGGCGCGAATTCCGTCGCCGGCGCCCGGTTGTCGACCCATGCGGTGGTGGTGCTGGGCAGTCCGGTCACCGCGAAGGCGTTCAGTTCGATCGCCCGCGAGCTGGCGGGACAGGGCGTGAACATCGACGCGATCCGCGGGATCGCCGACTATCCGGTCACCGGCCTGGAACTGATGATCACCGTGCCGTCCGGCAGTCCGGAGGCCGAGACCCGGTTGCGCACCGGGCTGGCCGAGGTGGCCGCGCGGCGCAACGTCGACGTGGCGGTCGAGCGCGCGGGACTGGCCCGGCGGGCCAAGCGGCTGATCGTGTTCGACGTGGACTCCACCCTGATCCAGGGTGAGGTGATCGAGATGCTGGCGGCGCACGCCGGGGTCGAGGACGAGGTACGCCGGGTCACCGAGGCCGCGATGCGCGGGGAACTGGATTTCGCCGAATCGCTGCGGCAGCGGGTGGCTACGCTGGCCGGGCTGGACGCCACGGTCATCGACGAGGTCGCCGACACGATCGAGCTGACCCCGGGGGCCCGCACCACGATCCGGACGCTGCGCCGGCTCGGTTTCCGGTGCGGGGTCGTCTCCGGCGGCTTCCGCCAGGTGATCGAGCCGCTCGCGCACGAACTGGAGCTGGATTTCGTGCAGGCCAACACCCTCGAGGTGGTGGACGGCAAGCTGACCGGCAAGGTGATCGGCGAGATCGTCGACCGGCCCGGGAAGGCGGTCGCGCTGCGCCGGTTCGCCGCCGACGCGGGGGTGCCGATGGAACAGACCGTCGCGGTCGGCGACGGCGCCAACGACATCGACATGCTCAACGCCGCGGGCCTCGGCATCGCCTTCAACGCCAAGCCCGCGCTGCGCGAGGTCGCCGACGCGGCGCTGTCGCACCCGTTCCTGGACGCCGTGCTGTTCATCCTCGGCGTGACCCGCGAAGAGGTGGAGGCGGCCGACGCCCGCGACGGCCTGCTGCGCCGGGTGCCGCTGCGCTGATGGGCTCATCGGAATCCGACACCCGTCACGCCGCGTCGCCCGGCGGATCACCGGCGGACCCGGCGCACGGGGCGCCGTCCCGCCGCTGCGCCGAAGCCGCGTCGTCGGCCGACGGTGTGGTGCGACCGGGTGCGTCCGCCGCTTCGGTCACCGCAACCGAAGACGTTGAGGTGCAGGGCATTTCGACTGTGCTCGAGCCCGTCGCCGCGCGGGACGCTGTGACGGAGGACGCCTCGACCGAAAATGCCGTGGCGGAGGAGGTTCCGGCCACCCCGGCGGTCGCCGCAACCGGAGATGTTGCGATGGAGGTGGTTTCGGACGCTCCGGCTGGGCCGACTTCCTCGGCCGGAGGTGCCGAGCCCGAGAGTGCGTCGGGTGGAAATGCGGTGCCGGCGACCACCGATGTCGTCCCGGGTGCGGGGCCGGCGGGCAGGGTGTCCCTCGGCGTGGCCGCCGACGAACGGGCGGAATTCGCCGTCCGGCACGCCGAACTCGCGACCGGTTACGGCGGCGGTGGCGATCCCGACGATCCCGCACTCGTGCAGGCCATGCAGATGGTCTTGTACATGCCCAAGAACGGTGACGTGCCGGTGCGCAGCGCGTTGCTCGCCGCCGCCGCGTCGGCCGCGGTCGCGCTGTGCCTGGATCCTCGGGTCGGTCCCGGTGGGGAATGGGAGCAGCGGTATCTGACCTGGAAGCGGTCCCGGATTCGCAAGGTGGCCCGGCGTGCGCGAGGGGCGCAGTGGACGGCCGCCGGGGAGGCCGACGGGGTGACCGTGGAGACGGACGGCGCGCGGGCGCGGGCGCTGGTTCCCGGGCCTGTCGGCGCCATCGATCCGCGAATCCGCCGGTTGCAGATCGGCGGCACCGAACTGGAATCCGACCAGCCGGGTCCGCCGGATCCGGCGCTGCCCGTGCTGTGGGTGAACGCGGATCTGGGGATGACGGTCGGAAAGGCCGCCGCACAGGTGGGGCACGCGAGTATGTTGCTCGCGGGGGCGCTCCCGGTGGACGAGGCGTTCGCCTGGTCCCGGCGTGGCTTCCGGTGCTCGGTGCGTGACGCCGCCGGCGAACACTGGGCGGCCCTGTGCGATCGGGTGCCCGAAGGCACCGCCGTCGCGGTCCGCGACGCCGGGTTCACCGAGGTCGCACCCGGTTCCATGACGGTGATCGCGGTACCGGCCGCGCACCCGCTCGAAGTACCCGACAGTGACACGACATCCATTCCGCCCGAGAGTCACCGATGACACAGACCACGCGAACCGACCGAGTTGACGATGGACCGGACGGGTCGGCAAAGATGTACCCCGTGCCGCAACCGGATCCCGATCTACTCATAGATTTCAACGAGGTCACCGTCCGGCGTTCGGGCCACACCCTGGTCGGTCCGGTGACCTGGCAGGTGGAGCTGGACGAACGCTGGGTTGTGCTGGGCCCCAACGGCGCCGGCAAGACCTCCCTGCTACGCATGGCCGCCGCCGAGATGCACCCCACCTCGGGCGTCGCCATGCTGCTCGGCGAGAAGCTGGGCCGCGTCGACATCAACGAGCTACGTCCGCGCATCGGTCTCTCGTCGGCCGCGGTGGCCGCGCGGGTGCCGCTGGACGAGAAGGTCAGCGACCTGGTGGTTTCCGCCGGTTACGCGGTGCTCGGGCGCTGGCGCGAACGCTACGAGGACGTCGACGTCGACCGCGCGGTCGACATGCTGGAAAGCCTGGGCGCCGAACATCTTTCCGATCGCGCCTACGGCACCCTCTCCGAGGGCGAGCGCAAGCGGGTCCTGATCGCGCGGGCCCTGATGACCGATCCGGAACTGCTGCTGCTCGACGAGCCCGCCGCCGGCCTCGATCTGGGCGGGCGCGAGGAACTGGTGGAGAAACTCGGCGATCTGGCCGCCGACCCGGACTCGCCCGCCACCGTGCTGGTCACCCACCACGTCGAGGAGATCCCGCCGGGCTTCACCCACGGCCTGCTGCTCAAGGAGGGCAGCGTCGTCGCGCAGGGCCTGCTCGAGGACGTGCTGACCGCGGAGAACCTCAGCGAGGCGTTCCACCAGTCGATCGCCCTCAACCGCATCGACGGCCGGTACTTCGCCCGCCGCTCGCACCGCTTCGGCCGCCACCGCAGCCGGTAGGGGCCTCCTCGCGCCGGATCGTGCGGCGGTTATGGTGCGAAGGTGAGTGAGATCATTGCCGGGGCGGAATCGCCGGCGGCGCCCAAGGACGCCTCCACCGTGATTCTGGTCCGGGACGGCGCGTCGGGGCCCGAGGTGTTTCTGCAGCGGCGGGTCGACGGGATGGCGTTCGCCGCCGGGGTGACCGTGTTTCCGGGCGGCGGGGTGGACGTGTCGGACAGTGTGGCCGATATCGGCTGGGCCGGGCCGGACGCGGCGTGGTGGGGCGAGCGTTTCGGCGTCGGCGAGGATCGAGCGCGGGCGCTGGTGTGCGCGGCGGTACGGGAGCTGTTCGAGGAGTGCGGCGTGCTGCTGGCGGGACCGACCGCCGATACCGTCGTGACCGAGGCCGAGACCCACAGCGCGGTGCGGGAGCAGTTGGTGCGCCGCGAGCTGACGCTCGGCGAATTCCTGTCCCGGGAGCGGCTGGTGCTGCGCGCGGACCTGTTGCGGCCCTGGGCCAACTGGATCACCCCCGAGATCTCGCCGCGGCGCTACGACACCCACTTCTTCGTGGCGATGCTGCCCGCGGGGCAGCGGGCCGACGGCGCCACCTCCGAGGCCAGCGAGGTGCGGTGGGCCACGCCCGCGGCCGTCCTGGACAGCTGGCGGGCCGGCGCCGACGAACTGCTCGGGCCGACCTGGACCCAGTTGCGCACACTCCACGGATTCGCTTCCGCCGCAGACCTTTTCGCCGCCGACCGCGATATCGAAACGGTACTGCCGGTGCTCGAGCGGGGTGGTGATCGGATCCGCCTGGTGTTCCCCGACTGCGACGCGTACTACGCCGATCTGCCCGCGGCACACCGGCGCTGGTAGTAGTAGACCGTGATCACCGAGCCGGCGGCGAGCGTCGGACACCAGCCGGCGGCGAACGCCGGACACCAGTCGGCGGCGAACGCCGGACACCAGTCGGCGGCGAACGCCGAATATGTGAGCGTGCAACGGCCCGAGGCCGGAATCGCCGTGCTGCGGTTCGCGCGGCCGCCGACGAACCTGATCGACGCGCAGCTGGCGTTCGAACTGGCCGGCGCCGCACGCGCGCTGGGGGAGGACGAGTCGATCGCCGCGGTCGTGGTGTACGGCGACGAGCGGGTGTTCAGCGCGGGTGACGACCTCGCCGAGGCGGCCCGGCTGACCGTCGAGCAGGCGCGCGCGATGGCCGGCGACGTCCAGTCCGCCCTCGGCTGCCTGGCCCGCCTGCCGCAGCCGACGGTGGCGGCGATCAGCGGTTACTGCCTCGGCGCCGGTCTGGAGCTGGCGTTGGGGGCCGATCGGCGCATCATCGGCGACAACGTCAAACTGGGCCTGCCGCAGATCCGCGCCGGACTGCTGCCGCCGGCCGGAATCCGCCGCCTGAGCCTGCTGATCGGGCCCGCCGCGGCGAAGGATCTGGTGTACACCGGCCGGTTCGTCGGACCGGACGAGGCCGCGGCGCTGGGCCTGGTCGACGAGGTGGTCGCGCCCGACGACGTATACCTCGCCGCACTGCGGTGGGCCCGGCGTTTCGTCGGCGGCCCGCGGCTCGCGCTGGCCGCCGCCAAGCGGGTGTTCGAGGCCGGTCCGCACGGTGCCGAACGGGCCCGCGTGGAGTGGGCGGAGCTGTTCGCGACCGCCGACCGCAGCATAGGAACACGTTCTTATTTGGCCGACGGTCCCGGCTCCGCGGATTTCTCGGGTCGCTGACAGCGGCGATTTTGACCCTCGAGTAAGGTTGGCCACCATGACCGGACGCCCCGACGATCCCGCGCCCAACCCGCACGCCACCGAAGCACAGGTACAGGCCGCCCTCGCCGACAACAAGCTCGCCCAGGTGCTGTATCACGACTGGGAGGCCGAAACCTACGACGACAAGTGGTCGATCTCCTACGACGAGCGCTGTATCGCCTACGCGCGGGGGCGTTTCGACGCGGTGGCGCCGAATGCGGTGTTGCCGTACGAGCGGGCGCTGGAACTCGGCTGCGGCACCGGTTTCTTCCTGCTGAACCTGATGCAGTCCGGCATCGCGAAATCGGGCTCGGTCACCGATCTGTCCCCGGGCATGGTGCGGGTCGCCACCCGCAACGCGCAGCGCCTGGGCCTCGACGTGGACGGTCGCGTCGCCGACGCGGAGACCATCCCCTACGAGGACGAGACCTTCGACCTCGTGGTCGGACACGCTGTGCTGCACCACATTCCGGACGTGGAGCTGGCGCTGAAGGAATGCCTGCGGGTGCTGAAGCCGGGCGGCCGCTTCGTCTTCGCCGGTGAGCCGACCACCATCGGCAACCGGTACGCGCGCAGACTGGGCCAGGCCACCTGGAAGGTCACCACCGAGATCACCAAACTGCCGTTCCTGCAGGGCTGGCGGCGGCCGCAGGAGGAGCTCGACGAGTCTTCGCGCGCGGCGGCGCTGGAGGCGGTCGTCGACCTGCACACCTTCGATCCGGCCGACCTCGAGGGCATGGCGACCCGGGCCGGCGCGGTCGACGTGCACGCCGAGACCGAGGAGTTCGCGGCGGCGCTGTGGGGCTGGCCGGTGCGCACCTTCGAGGCGGCGGTGCCCGACGAGAAACTCACCTGGCGCTACCGCATGGTGATGTACCGCGCCTGGCTGGGCCTGAGCTGGCTGGACGAGAATGTCATGCGCCGCGTCGTTCCCCGGCAGTTCTTCTACAACGCCATGCTCACGGGTGTGAAGCCGGGCGCTTCGGGCCGGTAGGCCGGGGCCGTGCGGCACATCGTGACCGCGCGTGCCCGGTGGGCGACGACGTAACCCGGTGCGGCGGTGCTGATTCCGGCACACCGCCGGCGCCGGGGCGGCAGCAGGCCGTGCCGGGCGTGGTGACTGCGTGCCCCCGGCAGGTGGGCCGGATTTCCGCACACGACCGAAAGCGCTGTGGCCGTGCGTTCACGGACTCCGCAGGCTTACCGGATGCGTACGTCCGGTGGCGATGCTCTCGTCGAGATTCGGGTGGCGCGCTCCCGGGGCCGCGTTCGTATGTCGTGTGACAGTGGCATTCTCGTGCCAGGCGCACTGTGGACGATTCGGTTCCGCCGAGGGCGGCGAACGGTGCCTGTTGTCGCGCACGGCAGCCGATATCGAGGCGTCGAGGGGAATTACGGTCGGTGCGGTGCGACCGTTTCGCGGTGGCGTATCGGGCCGCAGGATCCGGGTCGGAGGGAAGGGTGATGGGCTATCGGTTCTCGCGAGCGGATGTCGGGTACCTGGGTGGCCAGGAGGGGGTAGCGGCGCTCGCTGCGGTGGACGAATTGCCGCTGACCGCCGCCAGTCTGGTGCGCGACCTCGAGCGGGTGCGGCGGGACTTCGGGGAGCGGGCCGGGGTGCTGGTGGAGACGGTGCGGCTGCGGCGGCGGGCCGCGGTGAAGCTGCCGGGGGCCGAACATTGGCTGTTCGACGACGACGCGTTGCAGCAGGCGACGCCGACGGTGGTGGCCGCGCATCGGGCGCGCCGGCTGGCCGGGCGGGCGGTGCACGACGTGACCTGTTCCGTCGGTGCGGAACTGGCTGCGCTGCAACAGGTTTGCCCGTCGGTACTGGGTAGTGATCTGGACGGGGTGCGGCTGGCGATGGCGGCGCACAATCTCGGCGGTGCGTCGAACGTGCTGCTCGCGCGCGCGGACGCGCTGGCGCCGTGCAGCATCGGGACCGTGGTGATCGCCGATCCGGCCCGGCGCGCGGACGGCCGCCGGACCTACGATCCGGCGAAACTGCAACCGCCGCTGCCGGATCTGATCGAGGCGTATGCGGGCCGGGACCTCGTGGTGAAGTGCGCGCCGGGTATCGACTTCGACAGCTTCCTGGTGGGCGTGCCCGGCCGATCCGGCGCACCGGGTGGCGTGCCCGGAGTCGGCGCGAGAACACCTGCGGCCGAACAGGACTACAGCGGGACGGGGCCGGCTCCGCACGCCGCTGAGGTCCGGCCCGGCGATGGCGGAGTACGGCCGGAGGGCGGGACTTTCGGGTCCGGCGATGCGGCATCGGTACGCGGAGCGGGGGAGGGTGGCTCCGGCGGTGGCGTTTCGCCACTGCCCGGAGCCGAGGGCAGCGGGGGCGGCCGGGAGTCCCGGCGGCGTGGCGCTCGGGGCGGTCCGGGCGGGAGCGGACGGGGGCGGGGTGCCGGGCGGAGCTCGGACGGACTCGGGGGGATGCGGTGGCACGGGGAGGTCGAAGTGGTGTCGCTGGACGGGTCGGTGCGGGAGGCGTGTCTGTGGTCGGCCGGGCTCGCTACGCCGGGGGTGACGCGCCGGGCGTCGGTGCTGAGTACGAATGGGCCGGGCTGGACGATCACCGATGCCGAGCCGGACGACATTCCGGAGCGGGAGCCCGGGGACTGGATCGTCGATCCGGACGGGGCGGTGGTGCGGGCCGGGCTGGTTCGGCACTATGCCGCGAGACACGGCCTGTGGCAACTGGATCCGCGCATCGCCTATCTCACCGGGGATCGGGTGCCGGACAGGGTGCGGGGGTTCCGGATTCTCGACCGGCTCGACTTCCGGGAGAAGGCGTTGCGGGCGGAGTTGCAACGCCGCGACTGCGGTCCACTGGAAATCCTCACGCGCGGTGTGGATCTCGATCCGGACGCGTTGCGGGCCCGGCTGCGGCCGCGCGGCGGTACCCCGCTCACTCTGGTCGTGACGCGGATCGGGGCGACGCCGACGGTGTTCCTCTGCGAAACTCCTTCGGTCACACGCTGATCGGGGCTTCGTCCCGCCGGGGAACAGCACCGGCCGGACGTCGGTTCCGGTCTCGTGCCGTGGCGGATCCCCGCCGGTGGCGTGCGGGTCCGTCGCACACGGATGCCGGTCGTGTCCGCACCAGGAGCGGTCGGCGCGGTGTGCGACGCCGCCCGCGGCTACTTCTCCGGCTTGAAGGCGTACACCTCGCCGATGCGGGTGGTGACCACGACCTCGCCCTCGGCGCCGATCGCGGTGCCCACCGTGGTGCCCTGGGCGTCGGGCAGGACGGCGGAGGCCACGGTGGCGCCGGTGCGGGTGTCGAAGGTGACCAGGTTCAGGCCGGTGCCGATGGCGGCGACCACGTAGCCGGTGTCGCCGGCGGTC
Organism: Nocardia aurantia; assembly: GCF_009604425.1. Lineage (GTDB taxonomy): Bacteria > Actinomycetota > Actinomycetes > Mycobacteriales > Mycobacteriaceae > Nocardia > Nocardia aurantia. Next base: position 217,014 of record NZ_WEGI01000011.1, read on the forward strand.
TGTACCGGACGGCCGCGGATCTGTAGATCCTTGCGCTCCCAGGCGATGTCGACGGTGTCGCCGCGGTCGCGCAGGGCCACCAGGTGGCCGTCGTCACCGCCGGGGATCAGGAGGCCGTCGGCGGCCGAGATCGCGCCCATCGGTGCGAAGCCCAGTGGCTGGGCCCATTTCCGGTGGCCGTCGCCCGCGTCGACGGCGAGCAGTTGGCCCGCATTGTCGCCGACGTAGACGGTCTTGCCGTCGGGGGAGAGGGTGGGGCTGGTGGCGCTGCCCTCGGTGAGCAGGTCGGCGCTCCAGTCCTGGCGAATCGTCTTGTCCGCGTAGCGCAGAGCCGCCAGCGACGCCGTGGCCGAGCCGGGGCGCCACACGGTGACGTAGAACCGGCCCGAGCCCGGGTCGACCGCCGACACGTTGGCGACCGGGCAGTGCGGCCAGCCGAAGGCGCAGTCGTCGATGCCCTGGCCGTCCGGGGGGCGCGGCAGATCGGGCAGTTTCATGTAGTCGGGCTCGCCCAGCGCCTGATAGGTGGCGGCGACGCGGTCGCCGGTCTGCCGGTCGAGCACGTCGATCTGGCCCAGCTGGCTGACCGTGAGTACCCGGCCGTCGCCGGTGAACTGCACCGATACCGGGACACCGGCCACCGGGGTGCGCCAGCGCGGCTGACCCATCTGGGTGAACGAGTTCACGCCGCCGTTGTCGCCGAGGTACACGTTGGAGGCGCCGTCGACCGCCGAGGTGGTGGCGATCGCGTCCGGCCCGAGCACGTTGCAGAAGCGCTTGCGGCCGCTGAGCATCTGGAAGGAGAAGACGGATCCGGTGATGCCCGGATTGCCGGTGCAGTCGTTGCCGGTGCGGGTGGTGACGAAGACCTGCCCCTGGGCGCCCACGGTGGCCGCCGACATGACCGGCCCGCCGATGGGCCGCGACCAGCCGAGCGTGAGGTGGCGGGAACCGGACACCGGGCTGGTGGCGCTGTTGCGGGAGTCGTGGAACGCCGAGGGCCAGCCCTTGCCCGGCCCGACCGACAGATCCTCGCGGCCGCCGCTGCACGCGGTGAGGGCCAGCAGTCCGAGCGTGCCGAGCAGCGCTACCCGGAAAGCCTTTCGGCGCAACGACATCCGAGCGCGGGCGCCGACACTGCGCGCCGCCGCGCTCGATCCCTCCGTATCCCCTGCACGCCGGTCGTGCTCGCTGTGCTCGGGTCGCCGGCTGCTGTGACGCACCTGACTGTGCTCCCCTCTGCTGGTACGGGCCTGCATGACCCTAACCCCTCCGGCCGACACCGTGACCGCCTGCCTCGCCCGGAAACCGGTTCGCCGGATTTCCCGGCGTCACGAGGGCGGGGAGCGTTCGCGGGTGCGGCGAACGTACCCTGATAGCTCACGGTCGGCACCGCGGAAGGACGCCGCGGAACAAGATACGGTCGCCCGAGGACACGAGGAGCAGTTCGTGACGAGCATGTGGGGCGCACCGTTGCGCGCACGCTGGCGGGGTTCGCGTCGGCGGGATCCGGAACAGGCCCGATTCCTGACCGCGGCGTCACTGCGGTGGGTGCTCGCCAACCGCGCGTACACGCCGTGGTATCTGGTGCGCTACTGGCGGCTGGCGAAGTTCCGGCTGGCCAACCCGCACATCGTCCTGCGCGGCATGGTGTTCCTGGGCCGCCGGGTCGAGGTGCACGCCACCCCTGAGTTGGCCCGTATGGAGATCGGCCGGTGGGTGCACATCGGTGACGGCAACGCCATTCGCTGCCACGAAGGTTCGCTGCGCATCGGCGACAAGGTGGTGTTCGGCAAGGACAACGTGGTCAACACCTACCTCGACATCGAGATCGGGGAGTCGACCCTGGTCGCCGACTGGTGCTACATCTGCGATTTCGACCATCGGATGGACGATGTCACGATGCCGATCAAGGATCAGGGCATCGTGAAGAGCCCGGTCCGCATCGGTCCGGACACCTGGATCGCGGCGAAGGTGACCGTGTTGCGCGGCACCCGGGTCGGGCGCGGTTGCGTGCTCGGCGCGCACGCCGTGGTGCGCGGCGACATCCCGGACTTCGGCATCGCGGTGGGGGCACCGGCCAGAGTGGTGAAGAACCGCAAGCAGGCCTGGGACGAGGCGGCCGACGAGCGGGCCCGGCACGAGGCGGCGCTGGCGGACATCGCGCGCAAGAAGGCCGGAACCGCCGCGCGCTGAACATCCGCACACACTTCCGGGTCGGGCGGCCGGAGCTTGTCGGTGGCAACCGGTACGGTCGGCCGCATGATTCGCTACGCCGCCCTGCTCCGCGGGATCATGCCGACCAATCCGAATATGCGCGGCGAGAAGTTGCGCGAGGTCTTCACCGGTCTGGGTTTCGAATCCGTCGGCTCGGTACTGACCAGTGGGAACATCGTCTTCGGCAGTACCGAAACCGATGTTCCCGCACTGGAATCGCGTATCCAGAAGGCATTGACGTCCGAGTTGGGCATCGCCGGCGGCACGCTGATCCGCAGTCGCGACGAGTTGCGGGAACTGGTCGACTCCGCACCCTTCGGTGAGCGCACCCACGGTCGCGGCAGCTATCTCACCGTCACCTTCGTGAAGAGCGATGCGCCGGGCGCACCGTCGCGGCCGCTGCCGGCGGAGCTGGCTCCCGTCATCGAGATCCTCGGATACGACGCCGCCGCGCGGGCGGTGTTCGCCGTCATCGACAACTCGAAGGGCGGGAGCACGCCGAGCCATATGGCGTGGCTGGAACGCATGTACGGCAAGGACATCACCACGCGCACCTGGCTCACGGTGCAGAAGGTGCTGGCGAAGCTGTAGGGGACCGGCCGCCGGGCGCGGCCGGAATCGAGATGCCAGGGAATCGGGGCACCCGACAGTACTGTTCGATACGCGTCTGCTATGGCGACCGGCACGGGAGGCTCTGGCATGTTCGTACGTCCAGCGGTGGTGGCGAGTCTCGTTCTGGCTCTGATGGCGGTCCCGGCCGTCACCGTGGTGGCGCAGCCGCCACCCTCACTGGTGAACAGCCCCAAGACGATTCATCGCAACTCCGGCGGATCGGTCCGCCAGGTCGTGCCCGACGCGCCGGTGCCGGCGCCCGGCGGCGCCGCCGATCCGAGCCGCGCGGCGGTGGCCCACGCACCGGATGTCGCGCAGGTGTTCGGTTCCCGGCCGGCCGCCGATCTGGCGGTCCAGCGGGTGTCGCGGCGCGGCACGGGAACCACGGTGCGCCTGACCCAGTCGGTCGACGCGGTGCCGGTCTACGGTGGCGGCGTCGCGATGGCGCTGAAGGCCGACGGCGCCCTGCTCTCGGTCACCGGCGCACTCGCCGAACAACTCCTGGGCCGGTTCCCGGCCGAGGCTCCGGCCCCGACCGCGGCGGCCCGGTCGGCCGCCTTGGACCGCACCGCCGAACTGGCCCGCGCCGAGGCGGCCGCGGTGCGGGTGCGGTCCGAGAGCTCGGTCTGGTACGACCCGGGTCTGTCCGGCAGCGGCCGCAGCGAGCACGTCGCGCGCCCGGCCTACCGGTTCGATCTCGCCGTCGGCGACCGCGGGTGGCGGGTGTTCGTCGACGCCACCGACTCCCGGACGGTGCTCGACGCCTGGCAGACGGCGGAGGATCTGATCCGGGTGATCTGCGACGCCGATTCCGGCGGCGACGAGTTGCGCCTCGACATCCCCTGCGGCGGGCCCGGCAGCTATCCGGTGGTGCGCACGGAAGGCGGTCCGCCGGTCACCGACGAGGACGACGCGAACGAGGTCTACGACTGGATCGGCGACACCGACGTCTTCTATCACCGCTACACCGGCCTGGACAGCTTGACCGATCTCATCGGGATCGACGCCCACGACCGCAACGGCCCCGCGCTGCGGTCGGTGGTGCGGGTGTGCGTGGTGGCCTGCCCGTATCGCAACGCCTACTGGGCCGAGGGCGTGGGCTTCGTGATCGGCGCACCGGTGGTCGCGATCGATGTGGTGGCGCACGAACTCACGCACGGCGTCACCGAGAAGACCAGCGGGCTCGACTATCTCAACGAATCCGGCGCGATCAACGAATCCATGTCCGACGTCTTCGGCGAGTTCACCGAACTGACCACCGAACGGATCCCGCACGCGCCGGAGGACCGCTGGAAGGTCGGCAACGGCACCGAGGTGGGGGTGATCCGCGATATGCGTTCGCCGCGTTCGGGACCCGGGCATCAGCCGGAGGTGTACCGCGGGCCGGGCTGGCAGCCGGCCGTCTATTCCGACCGCAACCGGGTACCGGACCGCGGCGGCGTGCACACCAACAGCGGTGTGGGCAACAAGCTGGCCTATCTGATCACCGACGGGGACACCTTCAACGGCCGGACGGTACGCGGCCTCGGCCTGGTCAAGGCCGCGGCGTTGTACTGGACCGTGCAGACCCAGCTCTATCCCAGCGCCGACTATCCGGCCTTGGCAGCCACCCTGCTCACCGCCTGCCGCGATGCCGTGGCGGACGCTCTCGCGGGCCTGACGACCGCCGATTGCGCCCAGGTGCACGAGGCCGTCGACGCGGTGCAGATCCCCGTCGTCGCGGAGAAGGCATGAGTGGGCTCAGCGGCCGGATTCCATTGCCACGCGCAGGATCTCGGGATCCAGCGGCTGTCCGGGCAGGGGGTGCGCCGCGGCGGTGCGCAGGCCGTCGAGCAGGATCGCCACATGCCGCCGCCACGCCTCGGGGGCCTGCGGCCGCACCCCTTCGGTGGCGCGCACCACCGACCACAACAGCAGCCCGATATCGGTGACGTCGACATCCGGCCGCAGCACCCCGGCCGCCTGGACCCGGGCGATCAGCTCGCGGAACAGTTCCTGGCCACGGTGTTTCGCGGCCTCGATCCGGCTGCCCGCGGGCAGCGGCCGCACGCAGACATCGGTGAAACCCCGATCGGCGGCCTGTAATTCGGCCATCGTGGTCAGGTGCTGCGTCAGCCCGGTCCACGGGTCCGCGGCCCGCAGCGCCGCCTCGGCGCTGCGCACCGACTCCTCGACCCGGTCCAGCTGGGTCTCGTCGATCAGTTCGGCGCGGGTGGGGAAGTGGTTGTACAGGGTGCCGATGCTGACACCAGCGTCGCGGGCCACCGCGTTCAGGGAGGCGTCGAGGCCGTCGGCGGCGAATCGTCGCCGCGCCGCGCTGAGTACCTTGTCCCGATTGTCCCGGGCGTCGCGGCGTCGCGGTCGCGGCGCGAGATCCACCATCTTCCCAGCCTAACAATGCCCCCGAGCCGCCGGCGCCGGACGACCGGCCGATCAGGGCTTGATCGCGACCCCCGCGAAGATGCCCTGCCGCGCCACGTCGGCCGGGTCGGGTGCGGCGGCGGGCCGCAAATCGGGTGCGGCGGCGGGCCGCAAATCGGGTACGGCGGCGGGCCGCAAATCGGGTGCGGTGGTGGGCCGCCAGTCAGGCGCGTACACCACCCCGGGCTCGACCAGTGCGAAGCCGTCGAAGAACTCCGTGAACGCCGCCCGGGTGCGCGGCGTCGCCTGATCGGTCACCACCCGGTTGTACTCCGCCATGCCGGCGACCGCCCGCGCGCGGAAATCCGGATCGACATCGTCCAGCGACAGGTGACTCATGGCGACACAGCTGCCGGGCGGCAGCCATTCGCGCAATGTCGCCATGACCTCCAGCGGCCGATCCGAATCGGGCACGAAATGCCACACCGCGACGACCAGCAGCCCCACCGGCAGGTCGTGGCTGATCAGCCGCGCGACATCCGGATGGTCGAGGATGTACTTCGGATCGCGCAGGTCGGCCTCCAGCACAGTCGCACTGCCCAGCGCGCCCTGCGCGGCCAGCAGGTCGTGGGAGCGGTGCACCGCCTCCAGGTCGTAGTCGACGTAGACCACCCGGCTGTCCGGTGCGACGGCGCGCGCCACCTCGTGCGTGTTGCCGGCCGTCGGCAGCCCGGACCCGATGTCGAGGAACTGCCGCACCCCCCGCTCGGCCATGTAGGTGACCGCGCGCTGCAGAAAGTTCCGATTGTGTTGTGCCAGTACGCCACCGTGCGGAGCGATCCGTGTCAGGTGCTCCGCGTGCAGCCGGTCGACCTCGAGGATCGGCTCCCCGGACAGCAGGTAGTGGTAGATGCGAGCGGCGGACGGCCCGTTGGCGCCGAATTCGCCCGCGGGAAAATCCCGATCGCCCATGACTGGACCCCCTGATCGCGGAACCGGATGCCCGTGCACCCGAAACTCCTTCGATCGCAGCATCTTACGTGCGGACGCCGCGACTCGCCGAGCGCGTCCGGGAACGCGCGCATCTTCGCCCTCCGACTCGACGTGACGCTATCTCGAGAGCATACTCAACTTGAGTACCCTCTCGACTTTGGAAGGACATCACATGCCCCACCTGGCACTGTTCGGCGCCGGTCCCGCCCTCGGCCTGTCGGCGGCCCGCCGCTTCGGCCGCGCCGGCTATTCGGTGACGCTGACGGCGCGGAACAAGGACACGCTGGAACAGTTGCGCGCGGCCCTCACCGCCGACGGCGTCACCGCCGACGTCCTGTACGCGGACCTCGCCGACGACGCGCAGGTCGACGCCGCGCTGGCGGAACTGCAAGGCCGTCACGGGGTTCCGGACGTGGCGCTCTACAGTCCGGGCGACGTCGCGCGGCTGCCGGTCGACGCGCTGTCACTGGACGTGGACACGCTGCGTACCTGGCTGCCGCTGCATCTACTGACCCCGGTCCGCATCACGCACGCGCTGCTGCCCGGCATGCTCGAGCGCGGCTCCGGCGCGGTGCTGATCGCGCAGGGCATCGCGGTACGGGAGACGCAGGCCGCGCTGGCGAGTGTGAGTGTGCCGAGTTCCGGCCTGCTCAACTATCTGCACGCGATCGATCAACAGGTGCGGGACCGCGGGGTACGGGTCGGCAGCCTGCTCATCAGCCGCTTGATCGAGCGCAGCGCGGCCCAGACCCTGTTCGACTCGGGACATTTCGCGACGGTCGAGCCGAACGAGGTCCCGCGGGTGCATCCGGACGAACTGGCCGAGGAGTTCTTCGCGATGGCGACCACGGCCGCCGAGGTGGGCCGCGCCGCGTAGCCTCGCGCCCTGGACAAGTAGACAACGGGTGTGCGGGGGACGCCGACTCGGCCGCGAGGGAGCGCGTAGGCACACCGCACTGGGAAGCGCAGATAACTGCCGTGCGAGGGCGCGCGCCCAACTGCGATGTCGGATATGTGCAGCGATGGCCGCGCGGGGGTGTAGCCACGGCCGCGCGGGGGGTGCGGCAGTGGCCCTGCCGGGCATGCGCGGCACGACCGTGCCGGAGGCGCGCGGCCGACTGCCGTGTGGGAGTGGCAAATAGGGCGAGGCCCTCCGCACCGATCCGGTTCGGAGGGCCTCGTAGGCGGGCGAATGCGGTCAGGCCGCGCGTTGCTGCGGTATCGGGACCGCCTGCGCCTGCCGGTCGGCCTCCTGGAATCCGGGTCGCCCGGTACCGATGAACGCCACCAGCCAGGACAGCACGGCGACGAACCGGTTGCGGAACCCGACCAGGTAGAACAGGTGCACCGCCAGCCAGGTGAGCCATGCCAGGGTGCCGGTGAACTTCAGCTTGTCGCTGAGCTTGGTGACCGCGCTGAATCGGCTGATCACCGCCATCGAACCCTTGTCCTTGTACCGGAACGGGGTGCCCGGCTGCTTCTTGCGGCGGATGATGTCGGCGACGTGCCGGCCCTCCTGCATCGCGGTCGGCGACTGGCCCGGGTAGCCGTTCAGCGACGTCATATCGCCGATGGCGTAGATGTCGGCATGGCCGCCGACCGTGCAGTCCTGGTTGATGAGCAGCCGGCCCGCGCGGTCGGTCGCGCAGCCGGTGACCTCGGCCAGCAGCTTCGCGAAGCCACCGGCCTGCACGCCCGCCGACCAGACCACGGTCTCGGCCGCGATCAGCCGTTCCACGCCGTCCTTGCTCTTGACGGTGACCTTGCCGGCGTCGATGTCGGTGACGAAGGTGTCCAGCAGGACGTCGACACCGTTGCCGCTCAACGACTTCAGCGCGTACTCGGACAGGCTGCCGCCGAACGGGGGCAGCACCGCGCCCGCGCCCTCGACCAGGGTGACCGAGACGTCCTCGTGGTAGTGCCGTTTCGACAGTTCCTTCAGCTGACCCGCGACCTCGACGCCGGTCGGCCCGGCGCCCACGACGACGAAGCTCAGCAGCCGCTTGCGGGTCTCCGCGTCGGCGTGCGCGGCCTCGTCGAACGCGCGCTTGATCTGCGCGCGCAGCCGCTCGGCATCGGCGATGGTCTTCAGGGAATAGGTCTTCTCGGCGAAATCGTCACGGCCGAAATAGGATTGGCTCGCGCCGGTGGCGGCGATCAGCGAGGAGTACCGGATCCGGCGCGGCCCCTCGGGTGTGTCGTAGGTGAGCACGGCGGCGTCCGCGTCGAGATCGACGACGGTGCCCAGCCGTACGTCGGCGTTGCGGTGCCGGCGGCCGTCCAGGATGTCGGCGATCGGCGGCGCGATGTCGCCGGAGGGGAGCACGCCCGTGGCAACCTGATAGAGCAGTGGCTGGAACAGGTGTTCCGGCGTGCTCGAGATCAGGACGTAGTTCACCCTCGATTTGCTCAATTGCTTCGCTGCGGCGAGTCCGCCGAAGCCCGACCCTACGATGACCACATCGGTGGTCTCGATGTCGTGCTGGACCCGCAGATCCTCGTCCACTATGACCTCCTCCTTCTGCCATTAGTAAACGCGATTCCGAATCTGGCTGTTCCGCGGGTCAGGGCGCATAATTCAGATGACTCTTATCTAGATCGTTCATGAATGGAGATCTCGATGGAACTCCGGCAGCTCGCTTACTTCGTCGCGGTGTGCGAGGAACTCAGCTTCAGCCGGGCCGCCGCGCGGTGTTTCATATCGCAATCAGCTATCAGTCATCAGATCGCTCGGCTCGAGCACGATCTTGGCACACAGCTGTTCGAGCGCTCCACCAGGTCCGTGGTTCCCACCGACGCGACCACCCGGCTACTTCCCCTTGCCAAACAGATGCTCAGCCTGGAATCGGCGATCCGCGCAGCTGTGCGAGCATCCGGCCCGCGAATTCGCCTGGCTGCGAACATGTCCTTCGCAACCCGGTCGCTGTCGGCCATCGCCGCCGCGCGGGCCGCCCATCCGGGGGCCGAGATCGAGTTCGTCATCAAGCCGTTCCGGCAGCGCATCGCGGCCGTCGCGGACGGTGACTGTGATATGGCTCTCATCCGCGGCAGCGTCGATCACCCCGGTCTGACGGTCCGGAAACTGTGGGTGGAGAACCTCGTGATCGCCGTGTCGACGGCCCACCCGTTGGTCGGCCGCGAGAATGTGACGCTCGCCGATCTCGGCGGTTATCCACTGTTGCTCCCGCCGGAGCAGGAACAGATCCTGCTGCACAACATCGTGCGCGCCGCCTATCTGCCCGGCCGCCCGGCCTACGGCCCGCCGATCCCGCCGGATCACACCGCGACGATGGAGTTGGTCAACCGGCCCGACGCGTGGACCATCCTCTATGCCGACAGCGCCACCGAGGGCATCGCGACACTGCGGCTGGCCGGGCGGCCGCTGCGGGTGCCGGTCTCCGCGGTGCTGCGCACCGACGCCCGGCCGTCACCGATCCTGGACACGCTGCTGACCACCTTGCAAGGTGTGCGCGCCGACCCCCCGACCGACGAGCCGGGGCCCGGCGAATCCGCCGCGCCGGAATAGATGTCAGCGCACCCCGCAGGCGCCCACCGTGTAGCACCAGCCCAGCCAGCGCAGGCCGGCCGATTCGGTCGCGGAGCCGGTGACGAGCGCGCCGGGCAGGCTGAACGGGATCGCCGGGGTGGCGCTCGAGCCGCTGCCGATCGTGATCTGTTCCGCGTCAGGGTATTCCGCCGTCAACGGCAGTCCGGCGGCGATCGGGACCGGGGGCGCGGCCGACGCGTCGATCGTCAGCACACCGGAGAGCAGGGCTCCGGTGATCAGGGTGACAGCGAGAACTCGCATGGCGCTGTTCCTTTCCGGGCGGGTCGGGGCCCGCGGCACCCCATTTTGAAACCTTAACACTTCAAATGTGTCCGTTTCGTGAAATCTACGGTCGTTCCCGCCGTCGCTCACTCGGGCCCGGTAGCACAGCCGCCTGCCGGTCGGTGGTCCATGGATCGGCGAACGTTGGGTGCGGGACAAAGTCCGTAGGGATCGATGAGCGGTCCGTACGACCGGAGAAGGGGTGCGGGCGGATGCGGCGGCCGGGGCGCGCGGCGGGCGGGCGCCTGATCCTCGATTGCGGACAAGTAGCACGATTGCGACATCCGGCGGATCGGGCGGGGTGCGCGGCGCCGGATCGGGCGCGCGGCAGATCGCGTGCGGACGGCGCCCCCGGAATCGGGGGCAGGCCGGAGGCGGTCCGATCTCGGCGCCTGTGCCGCCGAACGGCAGCGTCGCGTCCGGATCCGAGGCGGCGGCGAAAGTGCCTACAGCGCATGTTGTTTGAGTCTGAACAGATGGCCGGAGTCGAGACCCCTGATCGAGTGGTCAGGGAGGGAACGCATCCGGGGAAGATGGTTTCCCGGAGTGGGTGACGGTATTCCGAATGTCGCTCGGATGAGCCGAAATACTTGCGGTGCAGTGTGTTTCAGATTCCGGCCGGAACCGGGTAGCGACTCGGTCGCTCGCCGGATGCTGCGCGAAAACTGTACGGCCGCACCACTTGTTGCGGGCGTGTCGTGCTATGCTGTCCCCGGGTCTGTCATGGACCGCAGGGATTCGGCCAGAAAGGCATTGTTGCGCAAGGAGTTTGTTTTGTCGCGCCATCATCAGGATCGGTCCCGCTCATCCGAATAACGGTGGTGCCAAGGAGGTTCGATTACACGGCTGGGAAACTTCGGCCGTATTCGATTTACTTCTCGATCGCCGCTACGAGGGCAGAGCTCTGTCCCCAGGTGGATCGAGACCGATTACCGATTGGGGATCACCGCCATGAGCTCGACAACCCCGGACCGCATGCTCGAAACCCGGGCGCCCGTGGTCGAATTCGCTGCCACCAATGCCCTTCTGGATTTGTTCACACCGTCCGGCTGGGTCGATCCGCACCGCTCCTACGCGGCGCTGCGCGAACATTCGCCGGTCTATCCGATCAGTTCCCGCAGTGTCCTGGTGACCGGATACGAGGCGTGCTCGGAGGTCCTGCTCGATCCGCGGCGCTTTCACGTGCCCGACAAGGATTATGCGGACCGGGCACTGGCGGGCTGGCGTGATCATCCGGCGGTCGTCGCGTTGTACAACATTCTGCTGTACCAGAATCCGCCGGACAATCTGCGCGCCCGGCGATTGCTGTTGCGAATGTTCACCGGCGCCAATGTCGTGGCGCTGCGATCGCTGTTCGAGCGCCACGCCGCTGCGGGCGCCGATCTGGAGCCGCGGGAACAGGACGGCATCGCCGATGCCACGCACTCGTTCACCACGATTCCGAACGCCGTCATCGCCGAGCTCTGCGGCATCCCACCGTCGGACATACCGTTCGTGTTCTCGCTACTGGACTCCGCCGGTTTCGCCTACAACCCGCACAATCCGCCCGACCCCGGATTGGCGGCGGCGAATACCAAAGCGGAGCAGCTGGACGCGTACATCCGGAACCGGATGCTGCCCGGGCAGCGGCACGGCGGCGGTGGCATCGTCGCGGAGCTCGCCCGGGATTGGCCGGCCGAGGACGAGGACGGTCTGGCCGGCACCATCGCCTTCCTGTTCGCGGCGGGGGCCGTCACGACCGTATCCCTGCTCGGCGCCGGGATCGCGGCCCTGTGCGAGCAGCCCGGCCTGCTCCCGCGGTTGCGCACCGACGACGCGCTGCTCGCCTCCTTCGTCCAGGAGATCGTCCGGTACGACCCGCCCGTCCAGCTCGGCACCCGGTTCGCGGTCGCCGACACGACCCTGAACGGTATGCGTATTCCGCAGGACACCACTGTCCTGGTCTGTTACGGCGCGCTCGGCCGGGATCCGGCGCATTTCCCCGAGCCGGACACTTTCCGCGCGGACCGTTTCCGCACCGGCGGCGTGGATCCGCGGCGAATTCTCTCGTTCAGCACCGGAACACACCGTTGTGTGGGAGCCGCTTTCGCGCTGACCGTCGCCGAGGCCGCCTTCCGGGCACTGGCACAACGTTACGACAGTGTGCGCCTCGCCGCTCCGCCGCAGCGTGAGAATTCCAGCGTCGTCCGGACATTCACCCGACTCGAAGTCGTGGCGGAACCCCGCCGCAAGTGAAAGGGATGACCACCCATGACTGTCGTGTCGTCGCCACGCCCGGACCACGATCCGTTCGCGGATATGACCATTCCCGATGCGCTCGCCGCGGCGGCCCGGAAATCCGACCGGTCGCACTGGTATTTCCCGCAGATTCGAGCGGAGACGACGCTGATCGATATGTGCGAGGGCGGATTTCGCGTCGCGCGCGCACTGCGGGCGGCGGGAGTGGGTCCCGGCGACGTGGTCGCGGTATTGGCGATTCCCGGAACGAACATCTGGCAGAGCATGATCGGCGTGATGGCCGCCGGCGCCGCCGCCACCGCCCTGGCCCTGCGGCCGGTGCGTGGTGACCTCGACACCGAGGTGGCCGGCTACGCCCGGATCATCGAGGCCGCGGGCATCCGGCATCTGATCGTCGAACCGGATCTGGCCGATCTGGGCACCGCGCTGCGGGCCCGGCACCCGGGGCTGACCTGCTGGACACCGCGCGAACTGGACGGGGGCGGAACCGCGGGGCTGCCGGACGTCGCACCCGGCTCACCCGCGGTGATCCAGTTCACCTCCGGCAGTACCGGAAATCCCAAGGGCGTCGTGCTGACCCACGCGGCCGTGCTCGCGCATGCGCACGGGCTGGCGACCGCCGCCGGAATCGGCCCGGAAGATGTTCTGGTGCAATGGGTTCCGCACTACCACGACATGGGCCTGTTCGCGCCGCTGGCCCTGACGCTGGCCGGCGCGGACGTGCACGTCCACAGCCCGCTGTCGTTCGTCCGGGACCCCGCCGGCTACCTGACCTACCTCGCCGAGCACCGCGGCACGATCACCTCCGGGCCCGACTTCGCCTACGACCTGGTGATCAGGACGGTGGACCGGATGTCCGCACCGGTGGACCTGAGCGCCTGGCGGCTGGCGTTCAACGGCGCGGAGCCGATCCGGGAGGCCACGATCCGGCGGTTCGCCGACGCGCTGGCGCCCTGGGGGGTCGGCCCGGGGGTGATGTACCCGTGTTTCGGCATGGCGGAGGCGACCCTCGCTGTCACGCTCCGGGTTCCGGGCCGCGCGCCGCGCGTGCTGCACGTCGATCGGGACATCCTCGCCGACCGGCGGCTGGCCGCCCCGGTCGATCCGGCCTCGGCCGCAGCGAAAGCCGTTGTCGCGCTGGGCTCTCCGCTGCCGGGCATGTCCCTGCGGATCATGGGTCCGGCCGGGGCCGCCGGTCCGGGTGAACTCGGCGAGATCCAGCTGCGGGGACCCAATCTGACCACCGGCTATCTGAACGAGCCGGCGGCGACGGCGGCGCTGTTCGACGAGGGCTGGCTGCGCACCGGTGATCTCGGATTCGTCGACGACGGTGAGCTTTTCATCGCCGGCCGGGCCAAGGAGATGATCATCGTCAACGGGCACAACCTGTTTCCGCAGGACGTCGAGGAGGTGGCGCGCAGCGTGCCCGGCGTCCACCGCCGGCGCTGCGTGGCCGTCGCGGTCCACGACGCGGAGACCGAGCACATCCTGGTCGCGGCCGAATGCGACGACCCGCAGCGGGCACCCGCGGTCGAGCGGCAGATCCGCGCGGTGGTCGTCGACGCGCTCGGGGTGGGCGCGGGCGCGATCCGCGTCGCGATGCTGGAGCCGGGCTCGATTCCCCGTACCACCAGCGGGAAATGGCAGCGGTCCCTGGTGCGCAGCCGGTACGCCACCGCCGCGCCCGCCTAGAGACGTCACCGAGAAAATCACGCGAGAAGTAGGGAACCATGACCAGTCAATCGTTGCGGACCGACGAACTGTGGAAGTCCGTCGTCGAGGTGATCTCCCGGGAATTCGACGTCCCCGCCGATGCTCTCGAACCGGAGACCCTTCTGCTGCACATCGAGGGGGCGGATTCGATCAAGCAACTCCGTGCCGTCACCCAGCTCGAGCACATGTTCGGTGTCACCCTGATGACGGCGGCGGTGCCGCCCGCGCAGAGCCTGTCGGACCTGGTGACCCAAATCGGAGGCCTGCGCGAGGCGAACGGCGGACAATGAGCACCGTTGCGGCCCAACACGGTTCGAAGATCAGGCAGCTCGCGCCGAGCGAGGAGATGTTCGTCGGGTTCGGCGAGTACATCGGGCTGTCCCTGCGGACGGTCGGCACGCTCGACACCGACACCCTGGCGGACGCGTTCGACGCGCTGCTCGACAGTCATCCGGTACTCACCGCCTGTCTGAGCTGGGACGGCCACGGCCACAACCTGGTTGCGCCCGCTCCCGGTCCCCGGCTCGCCGCGTCCGTCCGCGACGGCCGGCTCGACGAGCCGCTGGCCGGGGCCGACCCGGATCCGGAGAACGCCCTCGCGGGCCTGTACGTGGTCCGCGACGGCCGCCGCGCGGTGGTGACCCTGCTCGTGCACCACTGCATCGCCGACGCCCTGTCGGCCTCGGCGATGCTGGCCCAGATGTGGTCGTACTACACCGATCTGACGGAGAACCGCACCTTCATGGTCGTGCCGCACGAGTTCCCGGCCTCGGCCGAGGAACTGCTGTCCGGCCGGCCCCCCGAGCGGCGGACCGGATCGGCGCCGCGCGCGCCGGAACCGGTCGCCGCCGGTTCGGTGCCGAACATCCTGTCGCTGCGCCTGACGGCTGCGGAGACCGAGCATCTGGTCGAGATCGCGAAACGCGAACTGGTGACGGTCAACAGCCTGGTGACGGCCGCGATCGTCCGGGCCGAGGCGGACTGCCTGGGCCTGTCCCCGGACGGCATCCGCTTCCACTATCCGATGAACATGCGCGCGGTGACCAGGCCGCCGACGCCGGTCACCGCGGGCACGGCCGTCCTGGGCATCGGCCGATTCCGGCCCCCGGCCGGGGTCACCGATCAGGTGGACATCGCCCGGGCCTTCGCCGACAATCTGCGCGCCGAACTGGTCGACGGCACCGTCCGGGATTCGGCCCTGCGGCTGCCGGAGGCCTTCGGCGCGATATCCGGGCACGGCCCCGGCGCGGTGCTGACCACCAACTGGCAGACGATCGTGCCGCCCCCGGTGCCGGACGGCCTGGAATTCGAGGATTTCCACGCCACGATCTATCACCGGCCGCGGCGGCCCGGCACCGTCGGCCTGGCCGAGACACCCGGCACCACACTGTATTTCGTCAACATCTTCCAGGGCCGGCTGCGGGTGCAGATCAGCGCGCCGCAGTCGGTCGCCGTCGAGCCGAGGCAGCGGCGGCTGACGGCGCTGCGGTCGTACCTGGCCGGCGTCGGCGTGGCCTGAGACGGGGCGGTCCCCGGAAACGTTCCGGTGGAACGATTTCCGGGGACCGGTGGCATGCCGTCAGGGGCGGCGACTCATACCGTCAGCGGCGGCGACTTCGGGAACGTGATCGGCAGCGCGGTCAGCGAACGGTGGAAAGGTCCCGGCCGCCAGGTCAATTCGGCGGCTGGCACCGCGAGGTGCGGCTCGGGGATGGCATCGAGCAACTGCTCGATGGCGTCGTGCGCGATCACGTACGACATCGAACGCGCGGGACACGCGTGCGGGCCGGCGCTCCAGGCCAGATGCGATCGGTTCCCGGTGTGCGCGCGGGCGCCGACCTCGGGGTCGGTGTTGGCCGCCGACAGGCTGATGACCACCGGATGATGCGCCGGCAGCCACTGCCCCTCGATGAACACCGGCTGCCGCGGGTAGGACACGCTGAAGTTGGAGATCGGCGGGTCGGTGAACAGCAATTCGTTCAGCGCGTCCGAGATGGACAGACTGCGTCCGTGCCAGCCGCGCCCGGCGAAGCGGTCGTCGGTGAGGATGAGCAGCAGGGTGTTGGTGATGAGGTTCTGCTCCGGCTCGGTGCCCGCGCCGTAGAGGGTGACGATCTGATTGGCCAGTTCGGCGTCGTCGAGATTGGCCGAATGCTGCATCAGCCGGGTGGCGACGTCGTTACCCGGATGAGCGCGTTTCAGGTTCACGAGCTCCATCAGCGCCGCGGTGAGCAGATCGCCGCCCTCGGGCACACCCTCGTACACCATCGCGATACTCGACGCGATCCGCTCGCCGAGCTCGTCCGGGCAGCCCAGCATGGCGTTGAACACGGCGAACGTCAGCGGGAAGGCGTAGTCCGCGATCAGTTCGGCGCTGCCGCTCTCACAGAACCGGTTGATCAGCGGGACGGCCAGCCGCTCGATGGTGGCGTGCAGGGCGTGCAGGTCGACGCCGTCGAGCGCGTGGGTGTTGACCTTGCGGTACCGCGCGTGCTCGATTCCCGCGCTGCGCAACGCGTTCGGGCGCCATTCCAGCATCGCCATGATCGGCGAGTCCGCCGGCGCGTTCTTCTGCCAGATGCGCGGGTCGGCGGGAAAGTGGTCGGGATCGTTGAGGATTCGCACCGCGGTCCGGTAACCGACGACCAGCGTCGCCGGGACGCCGGGGGCGAGATCGACCGGCACCAGCGGGCCGTAACGGTGGCGCATCTCCGCGTAGGCGGCGTGCGGATCGGCGGCGAACTCGGGGGTGTAGAGCGGCACGCGCGGACCGGCGGTGCCTCCGGGCGAGTCGAGGTGCACCGGGCGATCGTCTACCGGGTGTTGTGTCACGAATGGGGCTCCAGACGACGAAACAGGAATTCGACGAGAGTGATCAGCGACTGCAGGCAGGTGCGGCGGTCGCGGGCGTCCACGCTGATCAGCGGGGTGGTTTGTTCCAGGTCCAGCGCATCGCGGATGTCGTCCAGCGGGAAGCGGCGGGCCGTGTCGAACTCGTTGACCGCCACCGCGAACGGCACGCCCCGCTCCTCGAGATGGGCCAGCACCTCGTCGGCCTTGTCGAGGCGCCGGGTGTCGACCAGGACGAGCGCGCCGAGCGCGCCCCGCGCCAACTCCTCCCACAGCGGCAGGAAGCGCTGCTGACCGGGGGTGCCGAACAGGTACAGCACGGTCCGCTGATTCAGCGTGATCCGCCCGAAATCCATGGCGACGGTGGTGGTCGACTTCTCGTGCAGATGGGCCATGTCGTCGACGCCGATGCTGGCCTCGGTGATGGTCTCCTCGGTCCGCAGCGGCTTGATCTCCGACACGCTGCTGACGAAGGTGGTCTTGCCGACTCCGAAATTGCCCGCGACGAGCAGCTTCACGGAACGGGTGACAGTCGCGGGCACGTATTCGACGGTGCGTTGCGGCACCACCTCGGCGCGCTCAGACGGCGAGAGCGCGGAGCCCATTCAGTACCTCCTCGAGCAAAGCGGCCTCCGGCAGGTGATCGACCGGAGTGGGAATGGTCAGATGACCGCTGTCCAGCAGATCGGACGCGATGATCTTCACCACGGACGGCGGTTGGTCGAGGTAGGCGGCGATCTCGGCGATGGACAGCGCACCCCGCCGATCGCAGACGCTCATCACGCGCCGGGCATCGGGAGTGGCGTTGGCCGCCGGGTCCAGTGCCGCCGTCACCAGCGTCACGAGATCGATGTCGCGGGTGGGACGTGATCGCCCACCCGTTCGCACATAGGCCCGGACCAGATCGGGATCGCTCCACGGGGTGTTCATGGGAGGGGTCACCCCTTCCGGGGCAAGCTACCGAGTTCGCGGCCGACCCGCACCGCGAGTTCGTTCATCCGGTGCGCGACCAGGCTGACGTCCACCTCGATCGTGGTGGAAACGCCCAGCAGCGCACCCTGACCGGCCGCCGTGATGAAGATCATGCCGCCGTCGTACTCGGTCATGTTCTGGCGGACGGTATCGGTCGAACCACAGAATTCGCCGAGCGCCTTGCCCAGGGAGCGCAGGCCCGATGCCGCCGCCGAGAAGCGTTCGGCGTCATCGACGGTGATGTCACCGGTGTGCGCGATCCGTAGCCCGTCCTCGGACAGCAGTACCGAGAACCGAACGCCGGGGACGTTGAGCTCGTCGAGTGTCCAGGACAGTTTGTTGGTATCGAAAACAGCAGAACCAGGTGTACCCATCAGGATGTCATCCTTCGGTGTGTTCGTATGCGGCTGCGCGACCGGTCTGGGAGCCGATGCGCCACTCCGCGGCGATCTCCGGACGGGGGAGGGTTTCGGCGCCGCCGGAACGGCCCTCGTCCTCCGCGTATCCGCCCGAGACCTCCGGAGTGTGGGGTACGGCGGTCAGCGCCGCCGCCCGGCGGCGCCGGCGCGGCAGGCCGCCGTTGGTGCTTTCGGGAACGTTCTGTGGGGCCGTCTCGGGCTCGATGATGGTCGGCTCCTGTCCCGAGCCCCTCGCCTCGCGGGTCGCGACCTCCGGAGTGGGAACCGGCGACTCCTGGGGAGTCAGCAGTGCCTCCGGAACGAACACCATGGCACGCATGCCCCCGTAGGCATTGGGCCCGTCGATATGAACGGTGAACCCGTAGCGCCGCGCCAGTGCGGCGACACCCGGGAACCCGACTCGCGGGGTGAGTCCGAGATGGAGCACGTCGACCACCCGCTCGCCGGACAGCACCTCCCGTGTCTCCTCCAGCTGGTCGGCGTTCATCCGCACGCCGGCGTCGTCGATCAGGATCGTGACGCCGTGGTGGCCCTCCTGGAAGCTGACGTCGACATAGGAGTTCGGCGGCGAATACCGAAGTGCGTTGTCCAGCAACGTGGCCAGCGTGTGCACCAGCGGTTCCACCGCGCGGCTGACGACGATCCGGTCGAGCTGCTGCGGGCGCACCCGGGTGTACTCCCGGACTCGGCCGATCGCGCCGCCGACCACGTCGGTGAGCAGCTGCCGCGGCCAGCGCCGGCCGGGCAGACCGCCACAGACGATCACGTACGACTGCGCGAGATGGATCATCTGCTGCACGCTGTGATCGATGTGGATGAGCGTCTCGTAGACCGCGTCACTGCGGTGCTTGCGCAGCGCGACGCTCACCACCTGGCTCACGTCGGCGCCGATGCTCACCACCGAGGTGCCGAAGGCGCGCACGGCGCCGCCGGTCGCGTCCCGGGCGCTGGTCTCCACGTCGCCGCGGACGGCCTGCTCGGTGCGGGCCACCGCCGCCCTGGTCTCGCTCTCGGCCTCGCGCAGGGTCAGCTCCCTGGTCTCCGCGCGGACCCGATGAATATCGTGAACATAGTTGTCCGCCAAGCGATGTAGCGCATGGGCGAAGTCGGGGTCGGTGCTGACGACGGGCTTCTCCAACGGCGTCTCGCCGCGGCGGGCGGAGTCGGAGATGTAGCGCATCGTGCTGCCGGTGAAATGTTCGAACTCTTCCGCGCGCGTCTGTAGGGCCCGTCGGGCCGCCTCGGCGCGGTCGTACTGCCGTGCAGCGTAGTACGACGCGTAGAGCGCGGCCGCGACGGCCAGTACCAGGCATGCGCCTAGAATCCACGAAATCGTAACGGCGGTAGTCTGATTCATCAGGTATCCACGTTGCCGGCGGACCGGTCGCCTGTCCTTTCCTCAACTCGCCGACCGTGCGGTCGGGATCCTTCGGAGGGGTCGGCGGCGCCGGGTACTGCGCCGCCATGTGCAAACGCTCGAATCGGGTATACCGGACAGGAAGATTCACTTCTTGTACTTACCTGCCGAGGAACCGGCTCGGGTATTCGATGAGCCCTGACGTTATCAGCAAATCGAGCAGACAGCTACCGAAACGTTATGTACCGCTTGGTATGTCGATTTTCAGCCAGACGGCCGTAAGTCCGTGACGTCCGGAGATGTACCGGAAGTCCGGAAATGCCGGAGACCCCAGTCGAATTCGACTGGGGTCTCCGTTTGCCGGCTACCGGTTGCTGGCTACCTTTACAGGTTGCCGGATTCAGCCCTTGTGGTTCTTGACCGCCTCGGTCAGCTGCGGCCCGACGTTGAACAGGTCGCCCACGATGCCGAAATCGGTGATCTCGAAGATCGGCGCCTCCTCGTCCTTGTTGACGGAGACGATGGTCTTCGAGGTCTGCATGCCGGCCCGGTGCTGGATGGCGCCCGAAATGCCCAGTGCCACATACAGTTGCGGCGAGACCGTCTTACCGGTCTGGCCGACCTGGAACTGGCCCGGGTAGTAGCCGGAGTCGACGGCGGCACGGGACGCGCCCACCGCGGCGCCGAGCGAATCGGCCAGCGGCTCGATCACCTTGTGGAAGTTGTCCTCGCTGCCGACGCCGCGGCCACCGGAGACCACGATCGCGGCCTCGGTGAGCTCGGGGCGGCCGCCGACCACCACGGGCTGCTTGTTGACGACCTTGGTGACGCCCTCTTCCTGGGCGGGCACCTCGACGGGGACCTTCTCGCCGGCGCCGGCCTCGGCGACCGCCTCGATCGCGCCCGGGCGCACCGAGATCACCGGCACGTCGCCGGTGGCCTTGGCGTCCACGGTGAACGCGCCACCGAAGATGGAGTGCTTGGCGGTGCCGTCGGCCTCGATGCCGATGACGTCGACCAGCAGGCCGGAGCCGATGCGCGCGGCCAGGCGACCGGACACCTCCTTGCCCTCGGCGGTGGCGGCGACCAGCACGGCGGCGGGGGAGGCGGACTCCACCAGGCCGGCCAGGACGTCGACCTTGGGGGTGACGAGGAAGCCTTCGATATCGTCGGATTCGGCGATGTAGATCTTCTCGGCGCCGGCGGCGGTCAGCGCGTCGGCCAGCTTGTCGCCGGTGCCGGCCGCGCCGGTCACGACCGCGGCGGGGGAGCCGAGGGTGCGGGCGGCGGTCAGCAGCTGGTTGGTGATCTTCTTGAGGGCGCCGTCGGCGTGCTCGACGAGCACGAGTACTTCAGCCATTTCTGTTCTCCTGGACGTTCGTCGAAGTCGGTGGGCCGGTGTCAGATGATCTTCTGGGACACCAGGTACTGAGCGATCTGATTGCCGCCCTCACCCTCGTCCGCGGACTTCTGACCGGCGGTGCGCGGCGGCTTCGGGGTCACGCCGGTGACGGCCGTTCCCGCGTTGCCCACACCCACGGTCGACGGGTCGATGCCCAGGTCGGCCAGGGTGAACACCTGAACTTCCTTCTTCTTCGCGGCCATGATGCCCTTGAAGGACGGGAACCGCGGCTCGTTGATCTTCTCGTTGACCGACACGATCGCGGGCAGGGTGGCCTCGAGGCTGAACACGCCCTCGTCGGTCTCGCGCTCGCCGGTGACCTTGTCGCCGTCGACGGTGAGTTTGCGCAGGTGGGTCAGCTGCGGGATGCCCAGGTACTCCGCGATGATCGCGGGCACGGCGCCGCCGCGGCCGTCGGTGGCCTCGTTGCCGGCGATGACCAGTTCGACACCCTCGACCTGGCCCAGCGCGCCGGCCAGCACCCACGCGGTCTGCACGACATCGGAACCGTGGATGGCGTCGTCCTTGATGTGGATCGCCTTGTCGGCGCCCATCGACAGCGCCTTGCGGATGGCCTCGGTGGTCCGCTCCGGGCCCATGGCGAGGACCGTGACCTCGCCGCCCTGTGCTTCCTTGATCTGCAGCGCGGATTCGACGGACCGCTCGTTGATCTCGTCGAGGATGGCGTCGGCGGCCTCGCGATCGAGGGTGTAGTCACCATCGGTGAGCTTGCGCTCGGACCAGGTATCGGGCACTTGCTTGATCAGTACGACGATGTTCGGCATTGGTCTGCGTCGACCTCCTGTTCGGTGTGCACGTGGATGGGGTCGCACGATCGGTATCGCCGTACGTCCACGGTGTGGCTTGGTTCAGCTCTCTGCGGACATTACCCCACGCTAAGTTACTCAAGGGTAACTTAGCGCGTGATGTTCGGCATGACCGGGTCGGGCGGCAGTTGTGATAAAGGCAACCGCTAACGTCGGCAGGATGAGCGAGGCTCTCTCTTATTCCCCACCGGCGTCGGCGCCGGGCATGCCGATCGAACCGCTGCCGCTCACCGGCGAGCGGACCGTGCCGGGCATCCCGGAGGAGAACTACTGGTTCCGCCGCCACGAGATCGTCTACGCGCGCTTGCTGGACCGCTGCGCCGGACGGATCGTGCTGGAGGCGGGCGCGGGAGAGGGCTACGGCGCGAACATGATCGCCGAGGTCGCCACGGCGGTGCTCGGGCTGGACTACGACATCGCCGCCGCCGCGCACGTCCGCGCGGCGTACCCGCGGGTGGCGATGGTGCGGGGCAACCTCGCCGATCTGCCGCTGGCCACCGCCGGCGTGGACGTGGTGGTGAATTTCCAGGTGATCGAACATCTCTGGGATCAGCCTGCCTTCCTGCGCGAATGCCTGCGGGTGCTGCGGCCGGGCGGCCGGCTGCTGATCAGCACGCCGAACCGGATCACCTTCTCGCCGGGCCGCGACACCCCGCTCAACCCGTTCCACACCCGCGAGCTGAACGCGGCCGAACTCTCGGAACTGTTGCGGGAGGCCGGTTTCCGGATCGAGTCGATGGACGGCGTGCACCACGGCCCGCGCTTGGCGGCGCTGGACGCGAAGTGGGGCGGATCGCTGATCGACGCGCAGATCGAGCGCGCGCTGGCCGGTGAGCCGTGGCCCGCGGAACTGGCCGCCGACGTCGCGGCCGTGCGCACCGGCGATTTCGAGCTGATCGGCGCGGATATCGACGCGAGCCTCGACCTGGTGGCCTGCGCGGTGAAGCCGTGACGGCAGCCGGGCCCGTACCGGGCCGGTTCGCGCTGGTCCTGCACTCGCATCTGCCCTGGCTGGCCCGGCACGGGCGGTGGCCGGTCGGTGAGGAGTGGCTGTACCAGTCCTGGGCGGCCACCTACATCCCGCTCGCCCGGATGCTGGGAAGGCTTGCGGCCGAAGGACGTTCGCGGCTGCTGAGCTTCGGCGTCACGCCGGTGCTGGCGGCCCAGCTCGACGATCCGCACTGCCTCGCGGGCATGCACCACTGGCTCGGCAACTGGCAACTGCGCGCCGACGAGGCCGCCGCCGCGGGCGAGGTCGCGCTCGGCCGGTACGAGCACCGGCAGGCGGCGCAGGCGCTCGCCGACTTCGAAAAGCATTGGCGGCACGGCGGTTCGCCGGTGTGGCGGCGCCTGGTCGAGGCCGGCACGATCGAACTGCTGGGTGGCCCGCTGGCGCATCCCTTTCAGCCGCTGCTGGATCCGCGCCTGCGCGCCTTCCAACTCACCGAGGGCCTGGCCGATGCCCGGTACCGCTGGGGATACACCCCCGGTGGGATCTGGGCGCCGGAATGCGGCTTCACCCCCGGCATGGAATCCGGCTACGCCACGGCCGGTGTGACCCATTTCATGGTCGACGGTCCCGCGCTGCGCGGCGACACCGCACTGGGCCGCCCGGTGTGGGATTCCGGCGTGGTGGCGTTCGGGCGCGATCTCCAGGTCAGCTATCGGGTCTGGTCGCCGAAATCGGGCTATCCGGGCCACGGCGCCTACCGTGATTTTCATCACTACGACCACGCCACCGGCCTGAAACCGGCACGGGTCACCGGCAAGCATGTCGCGGGCCCGGACAAGGCGCCCTACGATCCCGGCCTCGCCGCCGAGACGGTGCGCCGCGATGTCGCCGATTTCGTCGAAACCGTCCGGCGGCGGCTGCGGGACGAATCCGAACGGCTCGGCCGGCCCGCGCTCGTGGTGGCCGCCTTCGACACCGAACTGTTCGGGCACTGGTGGCACGAGGGCCCGCAGTGGCTCGAACAGGTGCTGCGGGCCCTGCCCGAGGCCGGGGTCACCGTCGGCACCCTCGCCGACGCGCGCGCGGACGGGTATGTGGGACAGCCGATCCCGCTGGCCGACTCGTCCTGGGGGTCCGGTAAGGACTGGCGGGTGTGGGCCGGTGACCAGGTGCGCGATCTGGTGGACCTCAACGCCGACGTGGTGCGGCTGGCGCTGGACACCCTGGACAAGCACGCCGCCGAGACCGGCCGCGCCGGCCTGCGCGACCGGGTGGCCGATCAGCTGTTGCGCGAGGCGATCCTGACCGTGTCCAGCGACTGGGCCTTCATGGTCAGCAAGGACTCCGCCGCCGATTACGCCCGGGACCGGGCCCACCAGCACGCGCACGCGGTGCGGGAGCTGGCCGGCGCGCTGGCCGCCGGGCACACCGCGCGGGCGCGGGAACTGGCCGACGGGTGGGCGATCGCCGACGGTGTGTTCCCCGCGCTGGACGCCCGCCGGCTCGGCTCGGTTACTCCTCGCGTGGTTGGCCGCGAGACGGTAGCTTCCGTAGGCACGGCGCCGATGGGCCCGGCCCGGGCGGAAAGTATCGGCCCGACGCGGGCGGAGTCGATCGGCCCGACGCGGGCGGAGGCAATCGGCCCGACAAGGGCGGAGGCAACCGGCCCGACCCGGGCGGAGGCAACCGCCCCGACGCGGGCGGAGGGACCAGCATGAGAATTCTGATGGTGTCGTGGGAATATCCGCCCGTGGTCGTCGGGGGGCTGGGGCGGCATGTGCACCACCTCGCCACGGAACTGGCGGCGGCGGGGCACGAGGTGGTGGTGCTGGCGCGGCGGCCGATGGGCACCGACGCCTCCACCCATCCGACCCATTCCTTCATCGAGGACGGCGTGCTGGTGGTCGCCGTCGCCGAGGATCCGCCCTGTTTCGACTTCGGCGAGGACATGCTGGCGTGGACGCTGGCCATGGGCCACGCGATGGTGCGCGCCGGGATCGCGCTCAGCAAGCCGGGCATCGCCGACGGCTGGACCCCCGAGGTCGTGCACGCGCACGACTGGCTGGTGGCGCATTCGGCGATCACGCTGGCCGAATACTACGACGTACCATTGGTTTCCACGATCCACGCCACCGAGGCGGGGCGGCACAGCGGCTGGGTGTCCGGCCGGGTCAACCGCCAGGTGCATTCGGTGGAATGGTGGCTGGCCCGCGATTCCGACGCGCTCATCGCCTGTTCGGCCTCGATGCAGGACGAGGTCGAGCGGCTGTACGGGCCGGGGCTGGCGCGGGTTTCGGTGATCCGCAACGGAATCGACGTGGGGGCGTGGACCTTTCGCGAGCGCGGCCCGCGCTCCGAGCCGCCGCGGTTGTTGTACGTCGGTCGGCTGGAGTACGAGAAGGGGATCCAGGACGCGATCGCCGCGCTGCCCCGCATCCGGCGCGCGCATCCGGGCACCACGCTCACGATCGCCGGTGTCGGAACACAATTCGATTGGCTGCAGGAGCGCGCCCGGGTGCATCGGGTGGCCCGCGCGGTGAATTTCGTCGGCCGGCTGGACCACGCCGAACTGCTGGGCTGGCTGCACGGCGCCGACGCGATCGTGCTGCCGAGCCGGTACGAGCCGTTCGGGATCGTGGCCCTGGAGGCGGCCGCCGCCGGCACCCCGCTGGTGACCTCGACCGCCGGCGGTCTCGGTGAACTGGTCGTGGACGGCGTCACCGGCGCCTCGTTCGCGCCCGCCGACGTGAACGGGCTGGTCGACGCGGTGTGCGCGGTCCTCGACGATCCGGTGGCCACCCAGGACCGGGCCCGCGCGGCCCGCGCCCGCCTCACCGCCGACTTCTCCTGGGATGTCGTCGCCGCCGAGACCGTACAGGTGTACGAGTCTGCCAAGCGCCGGGTCCGTAATCCGTCGGCGCGGCCTCCCATCGCTGAACGTCCGCTCCCCGAACGCGATCCGAGCAATCCGCTGTAGTATCCCCCGCGGTTGCTGGACACTTGTCCCGGGTATGTATAGTTTCCGCAATCAAGTAATTGTAGAAGCTAAGTAAATAATTCGGCGCCACGCTCGGCGGACTGTCGACCACGGCGTAGCCGTACCGAACAGGGCATCAACTTTCATGACGACACCGAGTATCGACTCATCGGCCGCGAGCGCGCCCCCGGCGCTGTCGCACCGCCAGATCCTGACCATTCTGTCCGGGCTGTTGCTGGGAATGTTCCTCGCCGCACTGGACCAGAACATCGTCAGTGTCGCGATCGTGCGAATCGCCAACAGCCTGCACGGTTTCGACCAGCAGGCCTGGGCCACCACCGCCTATCTGATCACGTCGACGATCAGCACCCCGCTGTACGGCAAACTCGCCGACATCTACGGGCGCAAGCCGTTCTTCCTCGCGGCGATCACCATCTTCGTGGCCGGATCGGCGGCCTGCACCTTCGCGGGCTCGATGTACGAGCTGGCCGGGTACCGCGCCTTCCAGGGACTCGGCGCCGGTGGCCTGATGTCGTTGGTGCTCACCATCATCGGCGATATCGTGCCGGCCCGCGAACGGGCCAGGTACCAGGGCTATTTCATGATGGTCTTCGGCGGCTCGACCGTGCTGGGGCCGGTGCTGGGCGGGCTGTTCTCCGGCTACGACAAGCTCTGGGGGCTCGACGGCTGGCGCTGGGTGTTCCTGGTCAACGTGCCGGTCGGCATCCTCGCCCTGATCGTGGTCGCCCGGGTGCTGAACCTGACGCACGAGCGCCGGCAGGTGCGGGTCGACTGGTACGGCGCGGTGGCGCTGACGATCTGCGTGGTGCCGCTGCTGATCGTGGCCGAACAGGGCCGCGCGTGGGGCTGGGCCTCGTCGAAGGCGTTGCTGTGCTTCGGGATCGGCGCGGCCGGGCTGGTGCTGTTCCTCGTCGCCGAGGCGCTGATGAAGGACGCGGCGCTGATCCCGTTGCGGCTGTTCCGGAATGCCACCTTCACCGTGACCATCGTGGGCGGCTTCATCGTCGGGATCGCGATGTTCGGCTCGCTGAGCATGGTGCCGCTGTATCTGCAAGTGGTGCGCGGTTTCTCGCCGACCAAGGCGGGCCTGCTGATGCTGCCGATGGTGGCGGGCATCGTGGTCGGCTCGCTGATGAGCGGCCAGGTGGTGCGGCGCACCGGGCGGTACAAGATCCTGCCGGTCACCGGGACGGCCGTCATCGCGGCCGGGGCGCTGCTGTACGCGCAGGTGGCCTACGACAGTCCGCTGTGGGAACCGCTGCTGATCGCCGTGCTGCTGGGGTTCGGGCTGGGCTGCTGCATGCAGACGCTCACCATCGCCGCGCAGAACGCGGGACCCCGGTCGGACATGGGCGTCTCGACCGCCTCCTCCACGTTCTTCCGCCAGGTGGGCGGCACGCTGGGTGTCGCGGTGTTCCTGACCATCCTGTTCAACCAGCTGCCGCACAAGATCCTCGCGGCCTTCGGCGGGATGCTGCCGCCCGGCTTCGATGCCGCGAGACTCGGTGACCTGCAGGCGAATACGTCGGTGATCGACGCGCTGCCGGCCACGGTGCGCGATCCCATCCTGATCGGCTTCACCGATTCGCTGCACGTTGTGCTGTACTCGACGTCGGGCGTGGCGCTCCTGGCCTGTGTGGTGCTGCTGTTCATGAAGGAGATCCCCTTGCTGGACCCCGTGGCGAAGCCGGCCGAGCCGACCCCGGCCGACGACCCCGAGTGGGCCGAGGATCAGGTCTATCTCGGTGCCGCGCAAGCGATCTCCGCACCCGAGCCGATGCTCGCCGTCGATACCGCGACCGCCGCCGAACAGGCGCGGTACGCCGCGCTGAGCAGCGGCCTGAAGGCGGCGCTGGCCAACGGCAACGGGTTCGCCGGCGCCGGGCAGCGGCCCGCCGCCGATCCGGCCGGGGCGGTGGCGATGCTCCCGGCGGCGCCGCCCGCCGGGGCCGGCGGCGATCTCGCCGGCCGGGTGCTGCGCGCCGACGGCGTGCCGGTCGCGGGCGCGGTACTCACGCTGATCGATCAACGCGGACACCAGGTTTCGCGGGCCCGAGGGGATCGCGACGGCGCCTTCGGCCTGGAACAGCCCGCGCCCGGCAACTACGTGCTGATCGTGTCGGCCGGTGGGTATCAGCCGACCGCGCTGAATCTCGCCGTCGACCTGGGCCCGCTGCGGGTGGAGGTCACCCTGCACGGCTCCGGCGAGCTGTCCGGGGTGGTGCGCCGCGCCGGGGACGGCGAACCGGTGCCCGGCGCCACGGTCACCCTGACCGATATGCGCGGCGAGGTGATCGGGGCTACCGTCAGCGGATCCGCTGGCGAATACTCCTACCCGGGCATGGTGGCCGGGGTCTACACCCTGGTCGCGGTCGCCCCGCGGCTGCGGCCCGCCGCGGCCACCCTGTCGGTGCCGGACTCCGGGGTACTGCACTACGACATCGAACTGGGCTCGCTGGCGGCGCTGACCGGCGAGGTCTCCGCCGACGGGCGCCCGGTGCCGGACGCCTGGGTGAGCGTGCTCGACGAGTCGGGCGCGACGGTGGGCAGTGCCCGCACCGACGCGGACGGCCGTTACCTGGTGCCCGACCTGTCCGAGGGCAGTTATCGCGTGGTCGCGCGCGGCTATCCGCCCGTGACCAGCCGGGTGACGCTGGCGTCGGGCGAATTCGACCACAACGTACGACTGGGTTACGACCAGACGGAGGATATGCAGTGACCGGTCTCGATGTGCAGATTCGCACCCCCAACGGCTGGCCGATCCCGGACGCGGTGCTGACCGTCACCGATCTCGAGGGCCGCCAGCTGGTCCGCGTCGTCGCCGACGCCTCCGGTGCCGCGGCCACCGGGCCGCTGCCGCCGGGGATGCACACCGCGGTGGTCACCGCGCCCGGATATCAGCCGGAGGCCCGGATCGCCCGCATCGGCGCCGACGGCGGCGGCGTACTCGGCGAGCTGCGGCTGGTGCCGGAGGCGACCGCGATCGCGCTGCCGCCGCCGGGCCCGTGGACGATCGATCCGGAGCACTCCACGGTGGTGGCGACGGCGCGGCACATGGGCATCGCGAGTATCCGGGGGCGGTTCGCGGAGGTCGGCGGCCGGCTCGACATCGCCGAAACCTTCGAGCACTCCACGGGTTACGCGGAGATCAAGGCCGCGAGCATCGATACCGGGGTGCGGATGCGCGACGACCACCTGCGGTCCGCGGACTTCCTGGATGTGGAGCACCATCCGCTGATCTCGTTCACCGGCAACGGTTTACGTCGCACCGGCAGCGAAACCTGGGTGATGGCGGGCGAACTCGACCTGCACGGCCGTCGGCGCCCGATCGAGCTCGACCTCACCTACGGCGGCTGCGGCCCGGATCTGTACGGCGGCACCCGCGCCGCCTTCCACGCCGAAACCCTCCTGCACCGCGAGAACTTCGCCATGGACTACAACGCCATGGTGCGGGTCGGCGTCGCGGTCGTGGGTACCACGGTGAAGATCGACCTCGACATCGAACTGGTCCAGGGGGAGAGCCTGCCCTCGGCGGGCTGACCGGCGCCCACCGCCGGCGAGCCACCGTCGCCGGCTCGGATCGCGTTCGGCAGCGGCCCCTTCCGGTCGCTGAGCGAACGCCGGGCATCATGTGGGTGAACGCCGCGTGTGACCGCTGTCTCGTTCACCGGACTGGCATCGGGACGACACTCGGAGGTTGCCCCGGGGCCGATTCGGACTGGCTTCATCAGGTCATGACAACACCGGCAGTGTCATACCCCAGCCTGCTCCCGCCGTCGTCGCCCGCGGCGCCCGCCCCGGTCGCACCGGGCACGGAACGCTCACAGTACTCCCTGGTCGTATCGTCCGATCTCGAGCATCGGCGGGCCGCGCAGGGGCTGCGGTACCGGGTGTTCAAGGGGGAGCCCGGGTTCGACATCCCCGACAGCCCCGACGGGCTCGACGCCGATCGGTTCGACGAGCACTGCGACCATCTCCTGGTGCGCGACAACGCCACCGACGAGTTCGTCGGCTGCTATCGGATGCTGCCGCCGGACAAGGTCGTGGCGGCCGGTGGCTACTACACGGCGACCGAATTCGATCTCACCGCGATGGACCCGGAAGGGCAGCGGATCGTCGAGATGGGCCGCGCCTGCGTGGTACCCGAGCATCGCAACGGATCCGTGGTCACCCTGATGTGGGCCGGCATCCTGCACTACATCCAGCTCACCGGCTACGACTGGGTAATGGGTTGCGCGTCGGTGCCCATGCAGGAGAGCCCGGCCGACCCGATCGGCGCGAACGTGCGCGGCGTCCGGGATCTCGTGCTCGCCAAGCACGCCGCCGATCCGGCGCGCTGGGCCCGTCCGCACAATCCGGTCATGGTCGACGGCCGCACCCTCGACGAACTGACGCCGCCGGCCCGGCCGAAGCTGCCGCCCCTGCTGCGCGGCTACCTCCGGCTCGGCGCCTGGATCTGCGGCGAGCCCGCGCACGATCCCGATTTCGGCGTCGCCGATTTCGTGGTGCTGCTGGGCCTGGACACCATCAACCGCCGCTACCTGGAGCGGTTGCAGTCGGCCGCGAACAACTTCGACGGCCGATAACCCGGTACTTACGAGGACGGACGGAAACGCCATGCCCGCCTTGATGTCTCCCGATACTTCCGGGCTCGCCTGTCCGCCGGCGGCGCCGGTGCACGCCTGGATGCCGGTCAGTCCGTGCGTCCCCAGCTGCGTGGACGTCCGCCCGCAGGCCGGCCGGCTGCGGATGGTGGCGCGGATCGCCGCCGTTGCCGGGCTGCTCGCCGGTTTCCCGGCGGCGAACCTGCTGACCCCGCGCCCGCTGCGGGAACGCATGCACCGCCGCGGCGCCCGGATGCTGTTGCGCGCCTGCGGCTTTCGCCTGCGAATCATCGATCTGCGCGGCGAGTCCGCGACGCCCGCCGGTCGCCGCGGCCGGCGGTCCCGGGATCGGCGCGGCCTGCTGGTGGTGTCCGCCCACGTCGGCTGGACCGACGTGGTGGCACTGGCGGCGATGGATCCGATGGGATTCGTCGCCCGCGGCGATCTGATCGAATGGCCGATGCTCGGCGGGCTGGCCCGGATCATGCGCGTGATTCCCATCCATCGGGAGCGGCTGCGGCAACTGCCCGAGGTGATCGCGGTGATGTCGGAACGGCTGGCCGCCGGCGAGCGGGTCGGCATGTTCCCGGAGGGCACCACCTGGTGCGGCCGCGCGCACGGTTCACTGCGCCCGGCGCTGTTCCAGTCCGCGGTCGACTCCGGTGCGCCGGTGCAGCCGGTCCGGATGCGCTACCTGGACGCCGCGGGGGAACTCACCACCGTTCCCGGGTTCGTCGGTGACGACACCTTCCTGGACTCGGCGCGGCGTGTGCTGCGCTCCAGGGGGGTAGTGGCGGAGATCACACTGTTGCCGATCGAGCAGCCGGGCGCCGATCGCCACGAGCTGGCCCGCCGGTGCGAGCAGGCCATGCGGGGCGAGGAAGTGCTCGATATCGACGCGCACGCCACGGCCGTCGGCAGCGGCCCGACCCGCGCGATCGTGCCCGACCGCGCCGGGGTCGCCGGGATCGGCTGACCGGCGGTCGTGGCCGGGTCCGGCACCCACGGGGTCGGCTCCGGCGGACGTGGCGGGGTTCGGCACCCAGGGTCGGCTCCGGCGGACGTGGCGGGGTTCGGCACCCAGGGTCGGCTCCGGCGGACGTGGCCGGGTTCGGCACCCAGGGTCGGCCCCGGCGGACATGGCCGGGTTCGGCTACCACGGGGTGGGGGACGGCCGTGGGTCCGTCGTCGTCGGAAACCGCCGGTGGGACGTTGTCGGCGATGGTCGGGGAATGCTGCTCTGCCGGAGACGGCGCGACGGAACGTCGCCGGCGGTGATCCGGGGTGACATGCCGGTGACGGCCCGGTAGCACAGGTGCCGGGCGGTAACCGTACGATCGGACGAGATCGTTGTCGTCGGGCGAATTTCGCAGACCGTTGGCCGTTTTCCTGGATACCCGATGGGTACGTCTCGGGAAAACGGGACGGACAGAACAGGTTGTGATCGGGTGGTGGACAACACGCGGAGGTCACCGCGACGTGGCGGCGCCGGCCGAGGCCGGCTGCGCAGCGTCGGTCCGGTGGGTGGCAATGGGGCGGAACACGACAGCACGGCGGAGTTTCCCGCCGGGGGCTCGGAGGACGCGGAAGAGGGTGGGCCGGCCTATCTCGGCGAATTCCGGGTGCGCGTGCCGGCGGTGGTGTCACAGCTGGCGATGTTGCGGGCGGTCGCCGAGACCGTGCTGCTCACCGCGGATTTCACCCTCGACGTGGTGACCGATGTCCGGGTCGCCTTGGACGAGGTCGCCACCGCGCTGATGCTGGCCGCCGATCCGGGCCGCGAACTCGAATGCGAGCTGCGCTACGACGCGCGCGGGGCCGAGGTCCGGGTGTCGCTGGTGTCGCGCACCGAGGACGCGTTGGAGGACGACAGCTTCGGCCGGCACATCGTGGCCGCGCTGACCGACTGGATGGAAGCGAGCTGCGAGCCGTACGACGAGGGACTGGGTGGCTATCCGGTCACCGTGCGCTTCGGGCGGCAGCGCGATGTGGACGAGTTCTGAGCGGCCCCGGTGACCGCTGACTGTGGGTAGTGATCCCGGCGGCGCGATGCCGCGCACCGGGCGAATTTCACCGTCCTCGGCGCGGGCCGCGCTGTCGGCGGTGGGGCCGGAGTTGCTCGCACCGGTGGGACCGGAGCTGCTGTCAACGGTGGGGCCTGAGTTTCTGTCAGCGGTGGGGCCGGATTTTCTGTCAACGGTGGGACCGGAGCTGCTGTCGGCGGTGGGGCCGGAATTGCCGTCAGCGGTGGGACCGGAGCTCGACCGTGGTGCCCGCCGGACTGGTCGAGATGGAAGTGTCGGGGACCACCGCACGCATGATCGCGAGGCCGCGGCCCCGGAGATTGTCCGCACTGTCGCTGGTCGTCTTCCAGTGCCCGCCGTCGACGATCACGATGCGCAGTTCGTCGCCGAGCAGGTCGGCATCGACGCGGATCGTGCCCGGTTCCGGGCCGTAGGCGTGTTCCACGGCGTTCGTGCACGCCTCGGTCACGGCCAGTACCATATCAGCGGTGCGCTCGGCATTCAGACCCGCTTGGGTCAGCCATTGCCGCAGCGCACGTCGCAACGGGGCGAGTGCGGATGCCTGCGCGGGAAAGGTGAGCCGAAGGGGAGCCGGGGAGTCCACCGATCGCGTGCGCGCAGTTGGCATCCTGCACTGTCCTCTCTGCCCGACTTTCGGAAACCTCTGCACTTTCGGAGACATACCCTTGCGGTGCCGGGTTATGCGACCGAAAACGGGGGCCGAGTCGGTGATTCGGCGAGACGAAAACGGGTAAGCCGTTCCCGGGCGAATGCCGAATCGGCGAAGATCGAACGGCAAGACGGCCGGGAACGACAGAGGAGGAAGTGACCGTGAGCGACGGCGGAGTTTCGCAACTGCTGACCGTGTCGCAGCGCCACGAGGGTGACACCGTCGTGGTCGCGGCCGAGGGGGAGATCGACATCACCTCCGCACCGCAGTTGAGCGCTGCGCTCGAGGCTGTCGGAGCGGGCGTCACCGCACCGATCGTCGACCTGTCCGGGGTCGATTTCATGGGTTCGGTGGGACTCAGCGTGCTGCTCGCCGCTTCCGAGAAGTTGAAGGCCGCGCAGGCGGACGCCGGACAGCTGCGCGTGGTGGTGTCACCGCAGGTGCGCCGGCCGCTCGAGGTCACCGGGCTGGACAAGGTCCTGGCCCTGTTCGATTCGCTGGATCAGGCCCTGACCGCCGGTCCGGGGACCGTCTGACGTTGCCCGAGCCGCGGCGCGGTCAGCGCCGCGGCGGCAACCGCACGACCTGGACGAAGAAGTCGTCGATCTGCTTGATCGCCGCCACGAACTGATCCAGGTCGACCGGCTTGGTGACGTACGCGTTGGCGTGCAGCGCGTAACTGCGCAGGATGTCCTCCTCGGCCGCCGACGTGGTGAGCACCACCACTGGGATGGAGGCCAGATCCGGATCCGCCTTGATCCGGGCCAGCACGTCCCGGCCGTCGTACTTGGGCAGATTGAGGTCGAGCAGGATCAGATCCGGGCGGGGGGCTTCGGCGTAGGGGCCCTGCCGGTACAGGAAGTCCAGCGCCTCGGCGCCGTCCGTGCAGACGTGCAGCGTGTTGCCGATCTTGTTGTCCTGGAACGCCTCTCGCGTCATCAACTCGTCGGCGGGATCGTCCTCCACCAGGAGGATGTCGATCGGCTGGGCGGAACTGATCATGGGCGCGGTCCTTCGCTGTCGTCGGGGAGAGCGGTGCTGTTCTCGTTCTCGGGCGCCGGCGTCGACCCGACCAGGGTGAAGCATATGCGTGTGCCGGGGGAGTATTCGGTGTCGACCCAGATCCGGCCGCCGTGGTGCTCGACGATCTTCTTCGCCATGGCCAGGCCGATGCCGGTGCCGCCGTATTCGTCGCGGTTGTGCAGGCGCTGGAAGATCACGAACACCTTCTCGACGTACTGCGGTTCGATGCCGATTCCGTTGTCCTCCACCACGAATCGCCAGCCGGGTTCGTCCTCGGCCGGCGCGGCGGAGATGCGGATCTCCGGGACGCGGTTCGGGGCCCGGAACTTGAGCGCGTTGCCGATCAGGTTCTGCCACAACATCGTCAGCAGGACCGGCACGCCCTCGATGCGCGGCAGATCGTCGGGCAGGCTCACCCGCGCGCCGCTGTCGTCGATCGCGGTCGCGAGGTTGGTCAGGGCGCGGCCGAGCGGCTGGGCCAGCTCCACCGGCACGGTGTCGTCGGCCATCCGGCCCACCCGGGAGAAGGACAGCAGATCGTTGATCAGCACCTGCATCCGTTTGGCGCCGTCGACCGCGTAGGTGATGTACTGCGTGGCCCGATCGTCGAGCTTGTCGCCGTATCGCTTCTCCAGCAACTGGCAGAACGAGGCGACCTTGCGCAACGGTTCCTGCAGATCGTGCGAGGCGACGTAGGCGAACTGCTCCAATTCTGCGTTGGAGCGGCGCAATTCGACGGACTGCGCGTGCAAAGAGGTCTTCTGCTCCTGCAGCCGCGTCTCCTGCAGGCGGGCGGATTCGAGTTCCGCGACGATGCGCCGGCGCATCTCCTCCACCGCGACGGCGACCGCGGCGATATCGGCCGGGCCGTGCGCGTCGATGTGGGAGGTGAAGTCGCCGGCCGAGACCCGGCGTGAGGAGGCGGTGAGCGCCGCCAGCGGGCGCACCACCAGCCGCCGGACCAGGGCCAGCAGGATGAATCCGGTCGCCAGGTAGAGCGCCAGCAAGGCCAGCAGGATGCCGTCGCGCACGGTGCGCGCATGCCGCAGGTCCGCGGAGTCGGCGGCGACCGAGTCGCTCAGGTGCTGGTTCTGTCGTTCGAACAGGGCGCGGATGTTGTCGAAATCCTTCTTGCCCTGGATCGTGTCGGTGTCGCCCTGGGGACGGGTCGCCGCGGGCGTGGTGAGGAGGGGCTGCACATATGTCGTGCGCCACCGGTCGACCGCCTGCTCGATGTCGTCGAGGTCGGCGAGCAGACGCGGTTCGCCGGACAGCAGCTGCCGCAGGTGCTGCGCCGAGTCGCGTTCGGCGGTGACGCCCTGGTTGTAGGGATCCAGGAACTGCTGCTGCCCGGTGATCACGAAGCCGCGGACGCCGGTCTCCTGATCGACCAGTGCGGATTGGAACTGCAAGGCCTCCCGCTGCGCGGGCAGCGAGCGGTCGAGCAGCTGATCGCTGGCGCTGGAGGTGCCCGTGATCACCCGTTCGCCCAGCACGGCCCCCACGACGACCACGAGAATCATCGCGCCCAGCACTGCCTGGAACCAGGCGCTGGTGGTGAGCCGACCGGCCGGATTGCGCGGAACACGTGGTTCGTCTGCCGTCATGGTGCCGCCTGGTGTCGTTGCCAGTAGAGATAGAGGAGCGCGACGTCGTCGTCGAGTCCGCCGGCCGTGGCCGCGAGGCCCTCGACCCGGTCGATCAGCGTGTCCAGGAACTCGTCCGGGCCCACGGATCCGACCGTACGGGCCAGCGCGAGCAGGCCCTCCTCGCCGAGCCGGTCCCGGGACTCGTCGACGAAGCCCTCGAACAATCCGTCCGTGAACAGGGTCAGCGCCGCGTCCTCGGGTAGCACGAGCGTGGTCTCGGGCCAGGTCGTCTCGTCGCCGGAGCCGATCGCGAAGCCCAGGGCCGGTCCGCCGGGCACCTCGACCCAGTCCCAGCCCGTGGCCGAGCGCATCAGGGCGCCGGGGTGGCCCGCGCGCAACACCGTGGCCGTGTGTTCCGCGGGGGAGAGGGTGAGGGTGGTCGCGGTGGCGAATGTCTGCCGGTCGGAGCGTTCGGCCAGCAGTACCTTCTCCATGAGCCGGAGCTGGCGAATTCCGGTGACGCCGCTCAGTACCAACGTACGCCACGCCAGCCGCAGCGCCACGCCGGTGGCCGCGGCGTCCGGGCCGTGCCCGGACACGTCGCCGATCACCGCGTGCACCGTGCCGTCGTGGTCCTCGACCACGTCGTAGAAGTCGCCGCCCAGCAGGGCGTGGGCACGGCCGGGTCGATAGCGCGGGACGACGGCTACCCCGCTGCCGGGCCGCAGGAGTGGCGTGGGCAGCAGACCGCGCTCCAGGCGAGCGTTCTCCTCCGCCCGCAGCTGACTGGCCTGGAGGGCCACGCTGGTCCGTTCGGCCTGCTTGCGCTGGATGGCGTAGCGGACCGCGCGGTCGAACAGATCGGGCTCGACCCGGCCCTTGACGAGGTAGTCCTGACCGCCGGCCGCCATCGCGGCCAGGCCGATGAGCTTCTCGTCCAGGCCGGTGAGGACCACGACGGCCGCGTCCGAGACGGCTCGCACCTGGCCCAGGGCCTCCAAGCCCTGCGCGTCGGGCAGGTTCAGATCCAGCAGCACACAGTCGGGGGTCCGGTCGCGCAGGTATTCGACCCCCTCGGAGACCGATCGGACCCAGTCCAGCCGGATGCCGAGGTCCCCGTCCTCGACGAGCGCCTCGACCAGGAGCGCGTCGGCGGGATCGTCCTCGATCAGCAGCACATCGGCTCGAGTGGGTGTCGACGCGGCCTGGATTCCGTCCCGTGGACGGTCTCCGTCGGACACCGGCTCGCGGTTTGCCGGATTCGGCAACGCATGGACTCCCATCACCCGCGATGCGCAGAGCGCAAAGTACTGCCCCGCGGCCGGTTTCTGGACCACGGGGCAGTCAGATCGTATCCGATGTTGTGTCGCACGCGCAGCAAACGTCCCGGGACCTCCCGTTTCGGCCGGTTATGCCAACCGTGAGGTGCTATTTCTTCGGGATCAGGATGCCGGACAGATCGGCGTTCCGGATCGGGGTGTCCGGGTTCGCCTGGGCCCGGCACATGAGTGAGATGGCCCCGATGGCGCCGTCGACAGTATCGGGGGACGGAGTCTCGGTGACCTTGGTGTCGTTCTGGAGATATTTGCGGACGGTCACGCGCTGCTTGTCCTGATCCTGCGCGGTGAACTCGGAGCAAGGGGTGTCACCGCCCTTGTTGACGGCCTCTTTCGCCTTGTCGCAGCCGCCGACCAGCAGCGTGACGACGGCCAGCGCGGCCGCCGCGGCGGCACCGGTTCGGATTCGATTCACTGTCGGCCTCCTCGTTCGGCACGGACCCGGGTGTACTCGGCGACCATCCAGCCGAATCCCGCCACCAGCGCGACGACCGTGGCCACGGAACCGCCCAGGATGCGCGGCCCGGCGCCGCCGGTGACGGTCCAGCCGAGGGCCGCGACACCGAGCAACAGCAGCAGTACGCCGGGCCAGTCGATCTTGTCGAGGATCGCGTCGGGTGGACCCGGCCGGGCCGGGGCGGGAGAGAGGTCGGTCATCGCGGGTGAGGTCATCGAAAGTTGCTCCTTCGGGGTGGTCGCGCCTTCCGAGGGACGGGTGCCCCGCGCGGTCCCGCCGAAACGCGTGGCGCCGGACGCGATCGGCTGTCGAACGGAACACATCGGGGCGGCATCGCGCGGTGCGGCGTTTCGGGCCGGGAAGGAGGGGTATTCGCGGCCTTCGCCGACGGTCGGGATGCGACGGCGGCCGGCACGGGAACGCTGCCGGGAAAAACGCCTGGTCCGGCGGCCCCGGCCGAAATGATCTGTGTCGCTCGTCACAGGGAGAGATTCGGCTGCCGAGGGCTGGGTAACGAACCAGTACACGGAATCTGCGGATCCCATAGTGAGGAATTGGTTATGTCAAGTGAATACGCGGCTCGCACCGGAACGGCAGTCGGCGTCAAGAGCAAGGGCGATTCATACGACGACATCGAGCCCTGGCTGAAGGAACTGGCGGATCTTCCCGCCGGCGGTGCCGAGCACGCGCGGTTGCGGTCGGAGATCATCGCCAAGTGCCTGCCGCTGGGTGAACACATCGCTCGTCGTTACAGTGGCCGTGGCGTCGACTTCGACGACCTGGCCCAGATCGCCGCGGTCGGCGTGATCCTGGCCGTCGACCGCTTCGACCCCGGCAACGGCGCGCCGTTCCTGTCGTTCGCGGTGCCGACGATCATGGGTGAGGTGCGGCGGTACTTCCGCGACAGCACCTGGGCGGTGCGGGTGCCGCGGCGGATCAAGGAGATCCAGCAGCGGCTGTCCACCGTGGTCCCGGAGCTGTCCCAGCGGCTGGGGCATTCGCCCACCGCGCAGCAGCTGGCCGACGAGCTCGGGATCGAGCCCGGTGAGGTCACCCAGGCGCTGATCGCGAGCAACTGCTACACCACCGATTCCCTGGACACCGACTCCGGCACGGGCGACGAGGGCGACCGGCCCGTCTCGCAGCTGGAGCGGCTGGCGGTCGAGGACAACGGCTACAACCTGGTCGAGGAGACGCTGACCGCGGGCCCGCTGCTGGCGGCGCTGCCCGAGCGCGAACGCCGCATCCTGATCATGCGTTACGGCGACGGCAAGACGCAGGCCGAGATCGCGCGTGAGATCGGCGTCTCGCAGATGCAGGTCTCGCGACTGCTCTCGCGCACGCTGGCCAGCCTGCGCGAGCAGGCGGTGAATCCGCGGGAGTTGTCGACGGTGGCCTGAGGGCCGGCCGACAGCGCGTTCACGCCCGCGCCCCCGGAACGTTGGTTCCGGGGGCGCGGGCGTTGCTCGGTGCGCGCTGCCGGCACAGTCGCTCGGCGCGAATCGCCGGTGGGAATGCGGCGCGGCGGCCCGGAACGGGGGATGACCCGCGGGAGGCGGCCGTCCCGGGGAATAGTCGTCGAATCCGGCGGTATTTCCCCGATATTCGCGCACATTCCCTCGTGCGCTTCCGGTCGCGGACCCGCGCCCGAGCGATCGGACGGTCCGCGGCGCAACGAGTTTCGTGAGGAGCGGGCCGATGGTCGAGGTGCACGGGACGGTCGGCGGTGGCCCGGCGTTCACGGTCCGCCGGACCGCCGGGGCGCGGGTGCGCGACACCGCCCGGTGGGGTCCGGCGGTGGGGGCGCTGGGGGTGGTGTTCGGCGATATCGGGACCAGTCC
Organism: Nocardia aurantia; assembly: GCF_009604425.1. Lineage (GTDB taxonomy): Bacteria > Actinomycetota > Actinomycetes > Mycobacteriales > Mycobacteriaceae > Nocardia > Nocardia aurantia. Next base: position 256,299 of record NZ_WEGI01000011.1, read on the forward strand.
GATCTACACCCTGCAGTCGGTGTTCGATCCCGATGATCCGCATCCGCTGCGGGCAGGCGCCGACGAGGTGTACGGCGTTGTCTCCCTGGTGTTCTGGTCGGTCACGATCATCGTCACGCTGACCTACGTGCTGCTCGCGATGCGCGCCGACAACGACGGCGAGGGCGGGATCATGGCCCTGATCACGCTCGTGCGCCGGTGGGGCGCGGGACACGGGCGGCGGCTGATCGCCGTGCTGGCCGCGCTCGGAATCTTCGGCGCCGCACTGTTCTTCGGCGACAGCATGATCACCCCGGCGATCTCGGTGCTGTCCGCCGTGGAGGGGGTGAAGGTGATCCGGCCCGGGTTCGGCGGGTTCGTGGTGCCGATCACCGTCGTGATCATCGTCGCGCTGTTCCTGGTGCAGCGGTGGGGGACCGGTGCGGTGGGGCGGCTGTTCGGGCCGATCATGATCGCGTGGTTCGTGACGATCGGCGCCTGCGGGATCGCCGGAATCACCCGGCGGCCGGGCATTCTCACGGCGCTGTCACCGGTCTGCGCGGTCCGGTTCCTCGCCGGGCACTTCGGTGCGGCGTTCTTCGCGCTGGCGGCGATCGTGCTCGCGGTGACCGGGGCCGAGGCGCTGTACGCCGATATGGGCCATTTCGGGCGGCGATCGATCACCCGCGCGTGGCTGGTGCTGGTGTTCCCGGCGTGCACGCTGAGCTATCTCGGTCAGGGCGCGCTGATCCTGGACGATCCCGCGCACGCGAGCAGCCCGTTCTTCCTGCTCGCGCCCGCGTGGGCCCGGCTGCCGGTGGTGCTGCTGGCCACCGCGGCCACGGTGATCGCCGCGCAGGCCGTGATCACCGGCGCGTATTCCGTCGCGTCGCAGGCGGCCCGGCTGGGATACCTGCCCCGGCTGCGGATCACGCACACCTCGGCGTCGCGGCCGGGCCGGATCTACGTGCCGTGGGTCAACTGGCTGCTGCTGGTCGCGGTGCTGACCCTGGTGTTCGCGTTCCGCAGTTCGGGCGCGCTGGCCTACGCCTTCGGGATGGCGGTGACGGGCACCATCACCATCACGACCCTGTTGTTCTTCTTCCTGGCGCGGGCGCGGTGGAACGTGCCGCGGTGGCTGATCGTGGTGGGCGCGGCGCCGCTGCTCACCGTGGACCTGCTGTTCCTCGCCGCCAACCTCACCAAGTTCGCGCACGGTGGCTGGGTGCCGCTGCTGATCGCCGCGGCCGTCTTCGTGGTCCTCACCACCTGGCAGCGTGGGCGGGAACTCGTTGCCGCACAACGGATCCGGCGAGAGGGGCCGCTGCACCGGTTCGTCGAGCAGTTGGTCGCCGGGAGCCCGCCCACGGCGAGCGTGCCGGGGACCGCGATCTACCTGGATCGGGACAAGCACACCGCGCCACTGGCCTTGCGCGCCATGGCCGAACACGCGCACGCCCGGCACGAGCACATCGTGATCCTGGCGCTGGAGGTGCGGCCGGTGCCACGGGTGCCGGACGCGGACCGACTCGTGGTCGAACACCTGGGCCCGGCCCACGACCGGATCGCGCACGTCACCGCCCGCTACGGCTATCTGGAGACGCCGGACGTGCCCAAGGCGCTGGCGGGGGTCGATCCGGCCGCCACCGACGGACCGCTGGATCTCGAGGAGGCCTCGTACTTCCTGTCCACCATCGAGCTGAGTCCCGGTCCGGCCCGGACCATGATGCGCTGGCGCAAACGGCTTTTCATCGCGACCTCGTACCTCGCCGCCGACGCCGCCGGCTACTTCGGTCTGCCACGGGATCGGACCGTGGTCCTGGCGTATCGACTGGAGGTGTGAGCAACCGCCGAATCTGTTGCCGCGCAGGGGTGTCGGAGTGGTCGCGGCGCGGCGGTGCGAGGGTGGTGGTGGCGTGGCCTGGGTCCGAAGTGCCGCTCGCACAGCCTGTTTCGGACATCCGGCGGTAGAGGGCCCGAAGGTTCGAGCCCTCCACCCCGGTACACCGATCCTCGTCGATCGGTGGCAGATACCGATCAGGCGTGCAGCAGACCGGTGAGTTCGGACAGATCCGTCAGTTCCGCGAGACCGTAGGTGAGTGCGGTGATCCGGTCGGCGGTCTCCGTGGAGACCACGCGGGTCGCGTTGAGGCGGAACTTCGTCGCCAGTTCCTCGGCGGACAGCGGGTTCGCCGCGCCGCCGCGATTGGCGTCGACGCGCTCCTCCAGCACCCGGCCGTCACGCAGGGTGGCCCGCAGGACCGCGGGGAACTGGTGCGGGAAGATCTCGTCGCAGCGCGCGTCCGGAACGCAGGTCACCTTGGCCGCCAGCGCGAGCCGTTCCGGATCGGCCGCGGCCGCATCGGTGAAATCGTCGTGGAACAGGCCGAGCCCGCCGCCGCCGAGCAGCGCCGCCGCGACCGTGTAGGGGCCGGAGAAGGCGGCGTGATAGCCGGAGCTGGGGTGGATCTTGTCCGCGCGCGGTTCGCCGATCGTGCGCAATACCGCGGTGGGCGCGCCCAATTCGAGCGATTCGATGTCGGCGGCGGTGACGCCCTGGGCCCGCAGCGCGCGGGCGGCGTCGATGCCCGCGTGCGTGAAGTGGTTGCACGGGTAGGGCTTGAAGAAGATGCCGGGCAGTTCCCACTGCTCGCCGAGGCCGCGCGTGATCGCGTCGGGATCGGATTGGTCGCCGCAGAACGCTTGCAGCAGACCGAATCTGCCCTCCAGCACGGTCGGCGGGCCGGTGATCCCGAAGCGCGCCATGCCCGCCGCGGTCACCGCCGCGTGCGCGGCCCAGCCGCAGTGCACCCGCTTGACCGTGCCGCCGGTCCGGTTCGCTTCCAGCAGACCGGAACCCATGCTCGACGCGATACCGAGGGTGTCGGCGATACCGGCTTCGTCGACGCCGGACAGCATGGCGCAGGCCACCGCCGCGCCCAGTGCGCCGCAGATCGCGGTCGCGTGCAGCCCACGTTCGAAGAACACCGAATTGCCCAGTGCCTCATCGTATCCGGCCATGCCGAGCCGCACGGTGATCTCGACGCCGACGCCGATGGCATCCAGTAGCGCGGCCCCGGAAGCGCCGCGCGCCTCGGCCACCGCGAGCGCCGCCGGTACGACGGAGGCCGACGGGTGCAGCACCGACGGCAGATGCGTGTCGTCGAAATCCAGTGAGTGCGCGAGGGTTCCGTTGACCAGCGCGGCGCTCGGCTCGGGCAGCCGATCGCCGGACCCGATCGCGGTGGCACGGCCGGAGCCGCCCCACTCGCGGACCAGCTCGCCGACGGCCTGTCCGGGCTTCTCCGAGGTCGCGGCCAGGCTGTTGCCGAGCACGTCCAGCACCCGGCGGGCGGCATCGGCCCGCAGTTCCGGCGCGAGGCCGTTCGCCCGCACGTCCGTGGCGAATTCGGCCAGTCGCTGCACGATCGTCCGCGTCGTACCACTCGCCTGTGTCATGACCGAGAGCCTCCGTGGGTATGCGCCGACACCGCCGCGAGCGGGCGGATCGGGGAGCCGGTGCCGCCGACGATGCGGAGGGGGGCGAGCAGGAAGACGAACTCCCGCACGCCGGATTCGGCGATTTCCTCCAGGTTCAGGTGTTCCATGATGAAGATGCCCGACTCCACCAGCAGGACTCGGTGCACGGGCAGCACGGCGTGCCCGGCGCCGGCGGGGATCTGCTCGTAGGCGGTGGTGTCCGCGCCGGTGGCGACGATGCCGCGGGAGGCGAGCCATTGTGCCGCTTCGACATTCGCGCCCGGGACGCCGGAATCCTTGCCCATGTAGGCGGCCGGGTCGCCGAAGTTGCGGGCCCAGCCGGTGCGGATCAGCGCCACGTCGCCGGGACCCGGTTCGGCCCCGGCGAGTTCGGCCGCCGCGTCCAGATCCGCGGCGGTGACGCCGTATCCGGGGTCCAGGGTCGGAACGCCGTGCACCGCGGCCACATCCAGCAGCACCGCGCGGCGCAGCAGGCCGGGCAGGTTCTCCGCGCCGTGGGTCTTGAACGCGCCGCCGAGCTGGGCCTCGGCCGCGTCGACGTCGCCGTGCAGCTTGCCGCAGTGGCTGACGTGCGACAGCGCGTCGATGTGGGTGCCGACGTGCCCGCCGGTCACGATGATCTCGTTCGCCGCCGAACCGCCGTCGGGCCGCTGCATGTCGCCGTGCCGGCGGATCAGCGTCATCCGGAAGCCCGGATGGTTCGGGGAGCACGGCATTCCGGTGAAGAACGGCTGGCCGAGCTCGATGAGCCGGACTCCGCCCGATACCGCCGCCAGCAGCGGGTCCTGGGTGCGTGTCATAGGAGATGACCTTCCTGGATGTTCTCGTCGTGTCTGTCCTGCGGCTCGGTGGCGTCGGCGATCTCCAGCACCCAGCGGGCGCGGGCGACGATCGCGGCGTCGACGAACTGTCCGTTGCGGTCGACGAACGCGGCCCTGGACGCCGCGAGCCCCTCGATCAGCTCACGGGCCCAGGACGTCTCGGCCGGATCCGGCGCGCACACCTCGTGCACGACCGGGATCTGCGCGGGGTGGATCACCGACCGGCCGAAGAAACCGGCCCGGCGGCCCGCGGCCGTGCTCGCGCGCAGTCCGTCCAGATCGCGCACCGCGGTCCAGACGCTCTGCACCGGGCTGGGCAGCCCGGCCGCGCGGGCGGCGACCACGATCCGCGACCGCGGCCAGCTCAGCGCCTCACCGCCGGCGACCCGCAGGTCGGCGGCCAGATCGGCCTCGCCGAGCGAGATTCCGGCGACCATCGGGTGCGCGGTCGCGAGGTCGAGCGCGCGCTCGACACCGAGCGCGGATTCGAGCACCGGGTAGACCGGCACGCCGAGCGTGTCGGCCACCCGGCGCAACTCGCCGGGGTCCTCGGATTTGGGGACCCGGACCCCGGCGAGCGCTCCGGGAGCGTCGGCCAGCGCGCGCAGATCGGCCTGGCCGACCGCGCTGTCCGGAGCGTTCATCCGCACGTACGCCGGATGCCCGGCGGCCAGCGCCGCCAGCACGTTGCGCCGCGCGATGTCCTTGTCCGCCGCCGACACCGCATCCTCGAGATCGAGGATCACCGCGTCGGCGGGCCCGGCGAGGGCCTTGCCGATCCGGTCCGCCCGGTCACCGGGGACGTAGAGCCAGCTGCGGGGCGTCACTTGACGACGCCCTTGTCGCGCAGTCGCGCCAATTCGGCCTCGTCGACCCCGTAGTGGCCGAGGATCTCGGCGGTGTGCGCGCTCAGGGGCGCGCCGGCCGAGGTGATCGCGCCCGGCGTCTCCGACAGCCGGAACAGCACGTTCTGCATCTTGACCGGGCCGAGTTCGTCGTCCTGCACGGTGGCGATGGTGCCCAGCGCCGCGTACTGCGGGTCGGCCATCACGTCCGCGGCGTTGTAGATCGGGGCGACCGCGGCCTGGGCCTCCTCGAACGCCTTCACCACCTCGTCCCGGTCGCGGGCGGCGATCCAGGAACCGACCGCCTCGTCGAGTTCGTCGGCGTGCTCGGCGCGCTGCGCGCCGGTGGCGAACCACGGTTCATCGATGAACTCCGGGCGCCCGACCAGGCGCATGACCCGCTCCGCGATCGACTGCGCGCTGGTGGAGATCGCCACCCAGCTGTCGTCGCGGGTGCGGTAGGTGTTGCGCGGCGCGTTGTTGGTGGACCGGTTGCCGGTGCGCGGCTGCAACTGACCGAGCTGGTCGTAGGCGATGACCTGCGGGCCGAGCAGGGTCAGGATCGGTTCGATGATGGCGAGGTCGACGACCTGCCCGTGGCCGGTCTGCTCGCGGGCGCGCAGGGCCGTCATGACGGCGAAAGCCGTTGTCAGCGCTGCGATTCCGTCGGCGAGGCCGAACGGCGGCAGCATCGGCGGGCCGTCCGGCTCACCGCTGATCGCGGCGAACCCGCTCATCGCCTCGGCGAGGGTGCCGAAGCCGGGTCGCTTGGCGTACGGGCCGATCTGGCCGAATCCGGTGACGCGCGCGAGAACCAGGCCGGGGTTGATCTCGCGCAGCTGTTCGTAGCCGAGGCCCCAGCGTTCCAGGGTGCCGGGACGGAAGTTCTCGATCACCACGTCCGCGTCGGCGACGAGCCTGCGGAAGATCTCCTGGCCCTCGGGCGAACCGAGATAGAGGGTGATGGCTTTCTTGTTGCGGCCCAGCATCTTCCACCACAGGCCGACGCCGTCGCGCTGCGCGCCGTGGCTGCGGACCGGGTCGCCTGCGGGGTGTTCGATCTTGACGACCTCGGCGCCGTAGTCGCCGAGCATCGTGGCCGCCAGCGGACCCGCGAACAGGGTGGCCGTGTCCAGCACCCGGATCCCGGACAATGCGCCCGCCATGGGAGTACCTGCCTTTCTGGCGTCCCACCGGCAATCTCCGTCGTTTCGCCAAGAGGAACGATTGTGAACTTCAGGTTTCGGGGCGACGGTCCCCGGCTGTTCACCAAGTTCGCACTGATAGTGCGTGTACGTCAAGTTACGAGGAAATATTGACCTGGGGCGAGACGGGTGTCACGATAGCCCGCATCAGACAGAACGTTTCTCTAATCGGAACGAGGTGACATGTCCGCGCGAAAGCTCATCGTCGCGCTCGGCGCGTGCGCATTGCTCGCGATCGTGGCCGGGTGCGGGGGGTCGGCCCCGATGGGGGCCGCCGGCGCGGCCGGCCAGCGCGACAAGGGCCCGGTCAAGATCGGGGCGCTGCATCCGGTCAGCGGGTCCAACGCGGTCGACGGCCTGCAGATGCGCCGGGGTGCGCAGCTGGCGGTCGACGCGATCAACGCGGCCGGGGGGATCAAATCCCTCGGCGGCCGCAAGGTCGAGCTGGTCACCGGCGACACCCAGGGCAAGGCCGACATCGGCCAGAGCGAGGCGCAGCGGCTGATCTCGGCCGGCGCGGTCGGCCTGGTCGGCACCTACCAGAGCGCGGTGAGCACGAACGTCTCCGTGGTCGCCGAGCGCAACCGGGTGCCGTTCGTGATGGACGTGACCGCCAGCGACACCATCTTCGCCCACGGCTACCGGTACGTGTTCCGCGTGCAGCCGGGCAGCAAGGTGATCGCGACGGCCGCGGCCCAGTACCTGAAGCAGGTGTCCGAGCAGTCCGGTAAGCCGGTGCACAAGGTCGCCTTCCTGCACGAGCAGAGCGATTTCGGCAGCGGCGCGGCCGACGCGTTCAATGCCGCCGCACAGCAGCTCGGCATCGCGCTGGGTCCGAACATCAGCTACGACGCGGCCAGCGTCAGCGACCTCACCGCACAGATCACGCAGGTCAAGGCCTCGGGCGCGGATGTGCTGGCGATCGCCGGCTACTACCGCGACAGCCTGCTGGCGGCGAAGGCGATCGCCTCGGTGAAGCCGGACCTGTCCGCGGTGTGGGGCGTCACCAACGGCGCCTACGATCAGCCGAAGTTCGTCTCCGACGCGGGAGCGCTCGGCGACCTGTACTTCAACACGAATTACCATTACGACGCGACCAACCCGCCGACCACCGCCCTGCGCGAGCAGTACCAGCGCACCTTCGGTGATCCGATGCGGACCGGCGCGGTGCTGTCCTACGACGCGGTCCAGGTGATCGCGCAGGCGGTCGAGAAGGCCGGCAGCACCGACACCGAGAAGGTGCGCGACGCGATCGCCGCGAATCAGGTCGCACCCCTGACCGTGGGCAAAGGTCCGATCGCATTCGCCGGCAACGGCGACAACAGCAACGCCGCACCGGTCCTGATGCAGGTCCAGGCCGGGCAGGTGAAGCAGGTGTATCCCCCCGAGAAGGCCGAATCCCGGCCCGAATACCAGGTGACATGGCGGCCATGAGCGATATCCAGACAGCACAGGCGGTGGTCGATCCCGACACCGCGCCCCCGGCCCGCCGTTTCGCGGTGGACCGTTCCTTCCTAGGCCGCGCCGGCGTGGTCGTAGTGGTCCTCGTCCTCGCGATCGTGGTGGCGCTGTTGCGCTCGCACAGCGGACTGGTGGTCTGGCAGTCGGTGGTCACCGGCATCCTGACCGGCGGTCTGTACGGACTGATCGCGATGGGCCTCACGCTGATCTTCGGCGTGCTCGACATCGTGAACTTCGCGCACGGCGCTCTGCTGGCCGTCGCCATGTTCATCTCGTTCGGGCTGGTGGACAGCACCGGGATGCATCCGTATCTCACCCTGCTGATCGCGACCCCCGCGTTGTTCCTGGTCGGCGCGATCGTCTATCGTGGCTTGCTGTCCGGTAGCGGTGCCCGCTCTCTGGAGAATCAGCTGCTGATCACGTTGGGTCTGTCGCTGTTGCTGGAGAACGGTCTGCTGATGTTCTTCGGCGCCGAGCCCAAGAGCATCAAGCTGCCCGGCGAGTTCCAGTTCTCGTTGTTCGGCGCGGTCGTCGCCGGATCGCGGCTGTACGCCTTCCTCGGCGCGATCGCCCTGGGCGGGGTGCTGTTCTGGTTGCTGCGCCGGACCCGGCTGGGCACGGCGATCCGCGCGGTCGCCGCGAACGGCACCGGTGCGCAGCTGGTGGGCATCAACGTCCGGCGCATCCACATGGTGACCTTCGCGATCGGCACCGCGTGCGCCGGTGCCGCGGCCGCACTGGCCGGACCGCTGGTCACGGTGTCGCCCACCCTCGGCGAGCAGTTCAACATCACCGCGTTCGTGGTGGTGGTGCTCGGCGGGATGGGCAACGTGGTCGGCGCCCTGATCGGTGGCCTGCTGATCGGCCTGGTCGAGCAGCTCACCACCATCTACCTCGGCGGCCAGAGCTCGCTGCTGGGTGTGTTCGTGGTGTTCGTGCTGGTGCTCTTCCTCCGCCCGCAGGGACTGTTCGGAAGGAAGACCTCATGAGTACGGCCACGACGACGCCGAGTGCGATCACCATCGCCGGTCCGGCGCACGCCTCGGTCAAGGCGCCGCCGCTGCGGCCCGCCAACCGGCAGTTCGCGATCCTCGCCGTGCTGGTGCTGCTCGCCATCCCGCTGCCCGCGATCCTGCCCTCGGCCCAAGGCGCGGTCGCGGTGCGGATCCTGATCTTCGCGCTGATGGCCGTCGGCTGGAACATCATGAGCGGCTTCGGCGGCATGTTCAGCTTCGGCCACGCGGCCTACTTCGGGGTGGGCGCCTACACCAGCGCGTATCTGCTGGTGAAGCACAACGTCTCGCCGTGGATCGGGATGCTGGCCGGCATGGCGGTGGCCGCCGCGGTGGCCGTGATAATCGGCTACTTCTCGTTCCGCTACAAGTTGCAGGGCGCGTACTTCGCGCTGGCCACGTTCGCCTTCGCCGAGATGCTGCGGCTGATCGTGACCAGCAGCAAGTTCGCCAACAAGTCGGTCGGCTTCAGCGTCCCGCTGATCCAGGGTTCCTCGCTGTGGAAACTCCAGTTCCCGGCCGATTCGCACGCCTACTTCTGGGTGGCGCTGGCGCTGGCCGGGGCCGCGGTCGCGGTCAGCATCGCCTTCCTGCACTCGCGGGCCGGCCGCTACGTCACCGCGATCCGCGACGACGAACTGGCCGCCGCGGCGCTGGGCACCCCGGTGCTGCGCTACAAGCTGATGACCGTGGGGCTGTCCGCCGCGATCACCGCGGTCGCGGGCGCCTTCTACACGCAGTACTACCTGTTCGTGAACCCGGATCTCGGGTTCGGGTCGGCCGTGTCGATCCAGGCGATCGTGCCGGTCGTGATCGGCGGCATCGGCACCATCTGGGGACCGATCCTCGGCGCGATCATCATCGGTTCGCTGACCGACGTGACGGCCACGCTGCTGCGCACCCCGCCGGATTTCCTGGACTTCCTGAAGGGCCGCAGCGGGCTGGACGTGGCGCTGTACGCGGTGCTGCTGATCCTGATCGTCCGGCTGCTGCCGAAGGGAATTGTCGGAACGATCGCGGCGAGGTGGCGGCGATGAGCATCGTGCAGGTCGACGGGGTCGGCAAGGCGTTCCGGGGCCTGCGGGCACTGTCCGACGTGGACTTCCACGTCGCCGAGGGCGAGATCCTCGGCATCATCGGCCCCAACGGCGCCGGTAAGACCACGCTGTTCAACGTGGTCGCCGGGGCGATCCGCCCGGACACCGGCCGGGTCTCGTTCGCCGGTCGCGACGTCACCGGCGCCGCGCCGGAGAAGATCGCGCGGGCGGGCATGGTCCGCACCTTCCAGCTGATGCGGCCGTTCGGCAGCATGACCGTGCTGGAGAACGTGAGCCTCGCCGCGCAGCATCACCGGCTCGGCGCCCGCAAGCTGCGCGAACACGCCCTGGACGTGGTGGATCGGGTGGGCCTCGGCCCGTGGGCCTACCGCGTCTCCACCGAACTGCCCACGGCCGGGCTCAAACGCCTGGAACTGGCCCGCGCGCTGGCGTCCCGGCCCAAGGTGCTGCTGCTGGACGAGGTGCTCGCGGGCCTGGTCCCCGCCGAACGCGAACCGGTCCTCGACCTGCTCGCCTCGCTGCGCGAACAGGAAGGTGTGACCCTGCTGTTCATCGAGCACATCATGGCCGCGGTCATGCGCCTCGCGGACCGGGTGCTGGTTCTCGACCAGGGCCGGGTGCTCGCGGTCGGCTCGCCCGAAGAGGTCACCAGCGATCCCCGGGTCATCGACGCCTATCTCGGTGAGGAGCCGACCCATGCTGACGCTTGAGCGCCTGTCCGCCGGCTACGGCCGGATGCAGATCCTGCACGAGATCGACCTGCGCGTCGGCGCGGGCGAGATCGTGGCCCTGGTCGGCGCGAACGGCGCGGGCAAGACCACCACGCTGCGCAGCATCTGCGGCCAGATCGCGCCGCTGTCCGGCACGATCACCTTCGACGGGGCGGTGACCGCCGGCCGCCGCCCCGACGAACTGGTCCGCGCGGGCCTGGTCCACGTCCCCGAGGATCGCGCGCTGTTCGGCACGCTGACCGTCGAGGAGAACCTGCGGATGGGCGCCTGGACCCGCACCGCCGAACAGGCCGAACGGTCCCTCGCCGAGGTGTATTCGCTGTTCGAGATCCTCTCGGAACGCCGCACCACCGTCGCGGAGACCTTCTCCGGCGGCCAGCAGCAGATGCTCGCGATCGGCCGCGCGCTGATGGCGGGCCCGAAACTGCTGATGCTCGACGAACCGTCCACCGGCCTGTCCCCGAAGCTGACCTGGTTGATGCTCGAGGCCGTGCAACGCATCCGGGACACCGGGGTGTCGGTGCTGCTGGTCGAGCAGAACGCGAAACAGGCGCTGGCCATTGCCGATCGGGCCTATGTGCTGGAGAGCGGGTCCATCGTGTTGCAGGGCACCGGCAGTGAACTGGCCGACGATCCCCGAGTGCGAAAGGCGTATCTGGGCCTGTGAATTCCGAATCCGCGCACGATGCCAGGGTCGCCGGGACAACGACCGGCGAATCCGCCGGTGCGGCAGCCGCTTTCGGCGCAGCTGCCGGGGCGCTCGCCGTCTCCCGCGCCGGGCTGGTCCGATCGGGTCCGGAACCGGTCACCGATGCGTCCGCGGTGGGCGCCGCCGCAGCTTCACGCGACGAATCCGCCGGTATGGCAGCGCCTGCGGTCGGCAGTGCCCGGTCGGGCGGTGCTTCGCAGTCCGAATCGGGTTCGGGGCCGGCGGTTTCGAAGGCCGCGGGTGCCGCGACGCCCGGTACCGCCACCGCGACCGCGGCGCTGGGTGCCTGGGTCTCCGGGCTGGATGCCGGGGCCGTTCCCGCCGAGGTGATCGACCGGCTCTCGCTGGTACTGCTCGATGTGCTCGGCGTGACGGCGGTCGGTGCTTCGTTGCCGGAACATGGTGCGCTGCGGAAGGTTTGGCGTGCTCCGGCCGGTTCGGCGCCGCTGGTCGGAGCCGGTCGGACGGTCGCCACCGATGCCGCCGCCTGGCTCAATGCCATGGCCCTGGTCTCGCTGGAGTTGGACGAGGGCAACAAGTTCGCCAAGGGGCATCCGGCCGCGCACGGGTTCCCGGCCGTGCTGGCGCTGGCTGCAGAACTGGACAGCACCGGCGCCGACACGGCTGCCGCGCTGCTCGCCGCCTATGAGGTGGCGTCCCGATTCGGGCGGGCCACCAGCGCGCGGGCGGGTGTGCACCCGCACGGGAACTGGGGTGTCGCCGGGTCTGCGGCCGGATGTGCTCGGCTGCTGGGACTTTCGGCCGAGGCCACGGCCGCGGCGATCGATACCGGTGCGGGGATGGCGATCGCGGGCCATTTCGATTCGGCGACCGACGGTAATCCGGTGCGCAACGCGTGGATGGGGGCTTCGGCGATGTCCGGGCTGGCGGCCGCGCGGATGGCGGCGGCGGGCATGGCCCGCAACACCGGCACGGCCGCGCTGTCGCTGGGAACGCTGCTGGGACAGTTCGATTCGGCGCAGCTCACCGACGAACTCGGGGTGCGCTGGGACATCACCCGGGGTTATTTCAAGCGGCACGCGTCGTGCTCGTTCACCCATCCGGCGGCCGACGCGCTGCTGGATCTGCGTGGCGAGCCCGGATTCCGGACCGACGGCATCACCGGGATCCTGGTGGAGAGCCATGCGCTCGGGGCCGGTCTGACCGGGACCGAGTGGTCGAACCGGTTGTCGGCCATGTTCTCCACGCCGTTCGTGGTCGCCACCGCGGCGCTGACCGGCACGGTCGGCCCGGACAGTGCGCTCGACGATCCGGCCGTGCGGGAGCTGGCCCGCCGGGTGCGGCTGGTGGCGGCCGACGATCTCACGGCCAGGCTGCCCGCCGAGCGCGCGGTGCGGGCCACGGTCCGGTTCGCCGACGGCAGCACGCTGGTCCGGGAGGTGCCGAACCCGATCGGCGACGCCGATCATCACCCACTGAGCGAACAGGACGTGATCGCCCTGCTGAAGGGTTGGCTGCCCGGGCAGCCCGAATTCGTGGACCGCGCGGTCGCGCTGAGTCACGACCTGCCCGGCCTGCCCCGCGTCGGCGACGCACTGCGCGGGCTGGGCGGTACGGAAGAGGAAGAGAAGGAGACGAACTGATGCGTGCCTTCGCGGTGACGCCCATCCACCTGCCGCCGGAGGAGATCCGGCGCCGGCAGGACCGCTACGACCGGCTCGCGCCACCCGGCCTGCGGATCGAACTCCGCGACGTCGGGGAGGCAGCGCCGACGTCGCTGGACACGGGCGAATCCGTGCGGGCCTCCGAGCGCGAGGTGGCGGCCGTACTGGCCACGGCCGGAACGGATTTCGACCTCGCCTTCCCGGACTGCGTCCTGGATCCGGCGGTCCCCGACACCGTCTCCGAGACCGACGTTCCGGTGCACGGTCTGCTCAAACTGTCCGCGACCCATTTGGCGGGCAAGGGAATCCGCTTCGGCGCGGTCGTCCGCAACGAGGCCATCGCCGCCGAATTCGACAAGCGCATCGCCGATTACGGCCTGAGCGCCCATTACGCCGGTAGCCGTGTCCTGGACCTCCCGTTCAGCGCGATCGCCGACACCGACGTCTGGAACCGGGCGCTCGGCGAGGCCGTCCGCGACCTCGCCGAACAAGGTGCGACCGCCGTCATCAACGGCTGCTCGGCCGTCGACGTCGAACCCGCCGACCTGCCCGCTCGCATCGTCGACCCGACCGAGCTGGCGCTGCGCCTCCTCGCCGTCGAGGAGGCGTGATGCCGAGTAGTTGTGCCGCAACGGAGGCGAGCATCGATGAGTGACGGGCCAGATCTGATCGTCGCCGGGGCCGGTGGCGGTCTCGCCGGTGCGCTGCGCGCTGCCGAGCTGGGGTTGAGCGTCCTGGTCGTCGAGGCGAGCGAGCATTTCCGGCGCGGCAACAACACCTCCATGTCGACCGCGATGTTCCCCGGCGCGGGTTCGCGCTGGCAGCGGGAGGCGGGGATCGAGGATTCGCCGGAGACCTTCGTCGCCGACATCATGGCCAAGACCAAGAATCAGGCCGAGCCGCGGTTGTCGCGCACGCTCGCCGGGGTGAGCGCGGAACTGGTGGAGTGGCTGCACGATTCGGTCGGGCTGCCGCTGTCGCTGGTGACCGACTTCAACTATCCGGGTCACGCGGTGCCACGCTGCCATTCGATCGAGGGCCGGCACGGGTCGGGCGTCATCGATCATCTCGCCCGCCGGGTCGCCGAGCACGAGAACATCGAGATGCTCGTGCCCGCAACGCTGGTCGACGTGCTCACCGATGCCGAGGGGGTGCGCGCGGCGGTGGTCCGGTATCCGGACGGTACCGAGGAGGAGATCCCGACCCGCGCGGTCCTGTTGGCCACCAACGGTTTCGGCGCGGATCGCGATCTGGTGCGGCGGTATCTGCCGGAGATCGCGGAGGCGCTCTACCAGGGTAGCGACCGGTCGCTCGGCGATGCGCTGCGGATCGGCGAGAAGCTGGGCGCCGCAACGGGTTTCCTGGATGCGTACCAGGGGCACGGCGCGGTGTCGGCGAGCGCGGGCACCCTGCTCGGCTGGGCGACGATCATCCACGGCGCGGTGCTGGTCGATACGACCGGTCACCGCTTCGGCAACGAGACGCGCGGCTACTCCGAGTATGCCGCGGAACTGGCGGCCCGTCCGGGCGCGACCGGCTGGATCGTGCTGGACGAGACCATCTTCGAGCAGTGCCAGGCGTTCCAGGACTTCCGGAACGTGGTCGCCTCCGGGGCCGTGGTGTGGGCCGACGACGCGACCGAACTGGCGGCGGCGACCGGGTTGCCCGCCGACGCGCTGGTCGCGGAACTCGCTGCCGCGCAGGCGATCGCGCGCGGCGAGCAGCCGGACCCGTACGGCCGCACCAACTGGGAGCGGCCGCTCGACGGTCGATACGCCGCGGTGCGGGTGGTGCCCGCGCTGTTCCACACCCAGGGTGGGCTGCTCGTGGACGAGCACGCCACCGTGGTCGACGCCGAGGACCGGCCGATTCCCGGCCTGTACGCCGCGGGTGGCGCCGCGGCGAGCATCTCCGGTCACGGCGCCGCCGGATATTTGCCCGGTAACGGGCTCCTACCGGCCTTCGGGCTGGCTTACCTGGCCGCGGGCGACGTCGCTCGCCGGACGGCCTGAATTTCACGCGAAGGATTCGACTGACATGGCTACAACCGAACTGCTCATCAAGAATGTCCGGGTCGTGCGGCCCGAGGACCCCGACACCGCGCAGCCGGCGCTGCTCGACATCGCGGTGAACGACGGCAAGATCGTCCGGGTGGCCGCGGACCTGCCCGCCGACGACGCGGCCCGGGTGGTCGACGGCCGCGGCCTGCTGGCCTTCCCGGGTGTGGTGGACGCGCACCAGCACTGGGGCATCTACAACGAGCTGTCCGAGGACACCCGCACCGAGAGCCGGGCCAGCGCGCAGGGCGGCGTCACCACCTCGCTGACCTACATGCGCACCGGCCAGTACTACCTGAACAAGGGCGGCAGCTACCGGGACTTCTTCCCCGAGGTGCTGAGCCTGTCCGAGGGCAACGCCTACGTCGACTACGCCTACCACCTGGCCCCGATGAGCGCGCAGCACATCGAGGAGATCCCGTTCCTGGTCGAGGAATTCGGCGTCACGTCGTTCAAGATCTTCATGTTCTACGGCAGCCACGGCCTGCACGGCCGGTCGACCAGCCAGAGCGATTTCCTGATGATCCCGCCGGACGAGCGCTACGACATCGCGCACTTCGAGTTCGTCATGCGCGGCGTGCAGAAGGCCCGCGAGATCCTCACCGAGTACGCGCCGCACATCTCGCTGTCGCTGCACTGCGAGACCGCGGAGATCATGACCGCCTACACCAAGCTGGTCGAACAGGACGGCTCGCTCACCGGTCTGCGCGCCTACAGCGCCTCGCGCCCGCCGCATTCGGAGGGCCTGGCGGTCACCATCGCCTCGTACCTCGCGCACGAGACCCAGCTGCCGAACATCAACCTGTTGCACCTGTCCTCCGAGAAGGCGCTGTCGGCCGCGCTCACCATGCAGAAGGCGTTCCCGCACATCGACTTCCGCCGTGAGGTCACCATCGGCCACCTCCTCGCCGATGTGGACACCGCCGTCGGCATCGGCGGCAAGGTGAACCCGCCGCTGCGCGAGCGCGAGGACGTCGAGGCCCTGTGGCGGCACATGCTGGCCGGCGATATCGACTGGGTCGTCAGCGATCACGCCTGCTGCCGGGACGAGCTGAAGTTCGGCGCCGACCGCGGCGACGTCTTCCTCGCCAAGTCCGGTTTCGGCGGCGCCGAGTACCTGCTGCCCGGCCTGGTCGGCGAGGGCACCAAGCGCGGCCTGTCGCTGCAGCGGATCGCGAAGCTGTTGTCCGCCAACCCGGCTCAGCGCTACGGCCTGCGGAACAAGGGCACCATCGCCGAGGGCTACGACGCCGACATCGCGCTGGTCGACCCGAACGTGCAGTGGACCGTCCGCGCCGCCGACTCGGAATCCACCCAGGAGTACACCCCGTTCGAGGGCTTCGACATGACCGCGAAGGTCACCGACACCTTCGTCCGCGGCCACCAGGTGTTCGCCGACGGCAAGGTGGTCGGCAACCCGATCGGGCAGTTCGTGCGTCGCGGGCGCTGATCCTCGGGACGGGTGTGGCGGCCGCCGTGCCGGGTAGCCTGCAAGGGCTGCATCGACGATCCGGACGGCAACGGCTGGTTCCTGCAGGAGATCACCCAGCGGGCACCCGGCCGCTGATCCGACAACCGGAAGGTGAAACCGTGTCCGACAACGAAATTCGCAGCTACGACGTCGTGGTGATCGGGGCGGGTCCGGTCGGCGAGAACGTCGCCGACCGGACCCGTGCCGCCGGGCTCTCCACCGTGATCGTCGAATCCGAACTGGTCGGCGGCGAATGTTCGTACTGGGCTTGCGAACCCAGCAAGGCGCTGCTGCGGCCCGCGTTGCTGTATCGCGAGGCGACCGGATTCCCGGGCGTCGGCAGTGTGGTGACCGGGCCGCTCGACGCGGCGGCGGTGCTGCGGCATCGCGACCGCATGGTCTCCGACTGGAAGGACGACAGTCAGGTCGAATGGCTCGAATCGGTGAAGGTCGATCTCGTGCGGGGGCACGGACGGCTCGACGGGCCCCGGCGGGTCAGCGTCCGCACCCCGGAGGGTGACACCGTACTGCTGGCGGCGCGGCACGCGGTGGTCGTGTGCACCGGCACGAGCGCGGCCCTGCCGCCGCTGCCGGGCCTGGACGCGGTGCGGCCGTGGACGAGTCGCGAGGCCACGAGCGCGCACGCGGTGCCGGGCCGGCTGGCGATCCTCGGGGCCGGGGTGGTGGCCACCGAGATGGCCACCGCCTGGCAGGCCCTGGGCGCGCAGGTCACGCTCGTCGCCCGCGCGTCGCGGCTGCTGGGCCGGGTCGAGGACTTCGCCGCGGATCTGGTGGCCGAACGGCTGCTGGCGGCGGGAGTGCAACTGCATTTCAACACCACGATCACCGCCGCCGAGCGCGGCGCCGACGACGCCGTCCACCTCACCCTCGCCGACGGCAGCCGGCTCGTCGCCGACGAACTGCTGCTCGCGACGGGTCGCGCGCCCCGCACGGCGGACCTCGGCCTGGAGTCCGTCGGCCTGACCCCGGGCGGATGGCTGCCCACCGACGACTCCTACACGGTGACCGACGTCGACGGCGACTGGCTGTACGCGGTCGGCGACGTGAATCACCGTGCGCTGCTGACTCATCAGGGCAAGTACCAGGCGCGGATCGCCGGCGCGGTGATCGCCGCTCGCGCGCAGGGGGAGTCGCTGGACACCGGCCGCTGGGGCCGGCACACCGGGACCGCCGACGCCGAGGCGGTGCCGCAGGTCGTGTTCACCGATCCGGAGATCGCGGCGGTCGGTCTCACCACGGCCGACGCCGCCGAGGCCGGGCGCGCGGTGGACGTGGTCGACTACGACATCGGCGCCGTGGCGGGCGCCGCGCAGTACGAACCCGAGTATCGGGGCCGCGCCCGGGTCCTGATCGATCCGGAACGCCGGGTGATCCTCGGCGCCACCTTCGCCGGGCCGGGCGTCGCGGAACTGGTGCACTCGGCGACGATCGCGATCACCGGTGAGGTGCCCGTCGACCGGCTCTGGCACGCGGTGCCGTCGTTCCCGACGATCAGCGAGGTCTGGTTGCGGCTGCTGGAGGCCTACCGCGACCGGTAGGCCGCAGCCGGGAAACCGTCAGTCCCGGCCGGGCCGGTCCCGCAGCCAGCTCCAGTTGGTCCGGATCTCCTCGGCGGCGGCGCGGATCAGCGCGCGGTAGTGCTCGATCACCTCCGGCGTGAACCGGTACTGCGGGCCGCAGATGCTGATCGACCCCTGCACCTCGCCGCCCGGTCCGAACAGCGGCGCCGCGACCGACCCCGCGCCCGCCTGCCGCTCGCCGAGCGAGACGGCCACCCCCTCGCGGATGGCCTCCGCGAGCGCCGCGCGCAGCGTCGCCTCGTCGGTGATGGTGTTGTCGGTCAGCGAATCCAGCGGCCGGTGCAGCAGCGTCTCCCGTCGCTCCTCGGGCAGGAACGCGAGGATCACCTTGCCCGAGGAGCCCGCGTGCAGCGGGAAGCGGCGGCCGAGTTCGACGGTCATCTTGATCTCGCGCGGGCTCTCGAACTGGTCGAGGTAGACGCGTTCGTCACCGACCAGGCCGGACAGCGTGGTCGTCTCGCTGGTCTCGTCGCGCAAGCGCCGCAGCACCGGCGTGGCGACCGTCCGCGCGTCGAAGCGCCGCAGCGCACTGGCGCCCAGCGCGGCCGCGGCCGCGCCCAGCCGATATCCGGAGATCCCGTCGTCGGTGGCGAGCACGTCCCGCGAGACCAGCGATTGCAGGATGCGGTACACCACCGCCTTCGACAGGCCCAGCTCGCGGCTGATCGCGCTCACCCCGAGGTAGCGGGGGCCCCCGGTGAACAGCAGCAGGACATCCGCCACCCGGGCCGCGGCCTCGGTTCCGGCGTTGTCGGCCGCCGGTGCGGGCCTGCGCCCGGCGGTACTCTTGATTGTCACAGTCGACAGTCCTCGGATTCGCGTTTCGCTGAACGAAACGTTTGTAGTCCAGTTAGCACATACTGTACCGCCCACCGGGTGAATCGTTCCGGTGGGCGGCACAATATGTTCCGAGGAACCGGCCCGGTCAGGGCCAGGCGTCGAGATAGGCCCGATAGGTGCCCGAGGGCAGGCGCGCGTCGTACAGCATCTGCCCGGACGCGGAGAACTCGGAGATGTGCGAGGCCGTCCCCCAGCCGACGAGGGTGCTGCCATCGGGCAGCCCCTGCGCGTTGCCCATCGCGTAGGCGGTGAGCTGCTGGGGATGCGGCTGGTCGCGCACCAGCGCCGCCCGCCGGGCGGCGAAGTCGAGATGGATCCACTCGACGCTCGACGGCCCGAGCGAGCTGGTCGGCTCCGCGGAGTTGTTGGCGAACAGCCGCAGCGTGGTGTCGTCGGCGAATTCCGCGTCGTGCTGATACGCGAACCCGATGCCGGGCCCGAGCTCGAACGTCGAATGCGCCCCGCCGAGCTGCCACCGGATGTCGCCGGTGTGCACGTCCACGTCGTACACCGTGGAGGTGTCGCGCATCGAGATCACCAGATTCCCCTGCGGATCCAGGGCGATCGAGTTCATGTGATAGGGATCCGTCGCCGAGCCCGGGGTCTGCGGCTTCGGCACCCGGGTGTCCGTGAGCGGCACGTGATCCAGCGCGCTCCAGCGGAACAACACGTTCCCGGACGCCACGTCGACGATCGAGGCGACGGTGTCCAGCACCGTCCCGTCGGCCGGGCCGCCGATCGCGGTGAGATCGGCGGGCACCTCGCGGTACGAGGTGATCAGCGCGCGCCCGTCGGGCGTCAGCCGGAACTCGTGCACATCCGAGGTGTAGCCCTCGCCCGGGGTGAGCGTGGCGATGATGTCGTAGTGCTCGTCGGCGATGTAGTCGGCGCCGCTGCCGTGCCCGATCCCGGTGGTGCCCTGCCACCAGGTGAGCACCTTGTGGCCCTGATAGGTCTGGGTACGGAAGTTGCTGACGTCCTGCCCCGCCGGGGGTTCGTAGCGCCACACCACGTGCCCGTCCTTGTCGGCGATGACATTCGCCGGTTTCGCTCCGGGCAGCACCGAAGCGGCCTCCGCCAGGGCTTTCGGCAGTACCGCGGCGGCACTGAGCCCCTCGGAGTAGAACACCTTCGTGCCCGGATTCCCGTCCGGCACATTCACATCGACGGTGTAGGCCGCGACGCCGGCGGTCAGCGTGGGCGGCGGCCCGGCCAGGGCGGTGGCCGGCAGCACCGCGCACACACCCGCGACCACCGACAACGGACGCAATAACTTTCGCACGGCGAGAAGATAACCAGCTTTCGTGAGAATCCTCTGGCAACCACCCGGTCCGGTTTCCTGGACCCGGCGCGGGGTATCCACCGCACGTCCCGCCGAGTCTCAGGAGTCGCGATGTCCGGCAACGATGCTCATCCCCAACATCCGATCATGCCGTCGGAGGCGGGCACCCCGTCGATCTTCGATCGCTTCGCGACCGCCGTCGGCGACCACGTCTCGCAGGCCTGGTTCTTCTGCCTGTGCGTGCTCATCGTGGTGGTGTGGGCGCCCACGTTGACCCTCACCGATCTCGACACCTGGCAGCTGATCATCAACACCCTCACCACGATCATCACGTTCCTGCTGGTGGCGCTGTTGCAGAACACCCAGAAACGCTCCGACGCCGCGATGCAGCAGAAACTCAACGCCATCGCCGACGGATTGGCCGATCTGATGGGTGCCCTGCACAGCGACGAGCGTCCGCTGGCCCGCGATCGCCGCGAACTGCTCGCCGCCGTCGGCCTCGAGAATCACGAGAGTTCCGACTGAGCGGGGTGCGCGGGGGACGATGGTGCCCATGCAGAGCACGCTGATCGACGTGAAGACCGGTTCCCGCGAGACCGTCCACGACCTCACCCCGCACTGTTCGGCCTTCCTGCGGGAGGCGGCGGCCGGCCGGGACGGCCTGTTGCATGTCTTCGTGCCGCACGCCACGGCGGGCATCGCCCTGATCGAGCTCGGTGCGGGCAGTGACGGCGACCTCCTCGCCGCGCTCGGTGACCTGCTGCCCGCCGACGATCGCTGGCGGCACGCGCACGGTTCCCCCGGCCACGGCCGCTCCCATGTGATGCCCGCGCTGATCGCGCCCTACGCGACGGTCCCGGTGCTGGCGGGCGAGATGGCGCTGGGCACCTGGCAGTCGGTGGCGATGGTCGATGTCAATGTCGACAACCCGGTCCGGCAGGTGCGGTTGTCGTTCCTGCCGGGGTGATCAGGTGGTCCGTGCCTGACGGGAGGGTCTCGCCGGTGTACCGTCCGCAGTCACGGGATGGTCATGTTTCGTGGCCGGTTCAGTGGGTAGCCGCCCGTGTCGGATGTGTTTCGAGGCAAGGGTGACGATGACGGACACGACGGCGGCCGCGATGCCGGCCACCTCGGAGGAGGCTGCCGCGGTTGCGGGACAGGCCGAACTCCATCAACTGCTGGCGGGTTTGACGGCGGTCCGCGACGGGGATTTCGGCATGCGGCTGCCGACGGACGCGGACGGATTGCTCGGTGAGATCGCCACCGTGTTCAACGGGACGGTCGACCAGTTGTCGCAGTTCACCTCGGAGGTCACCCGCGTCGCGCGCGAGGTCGGCTCGGAGGGCCGGCTCGGCGGTCAGGCCGAGGTGCCGGGCGTCGGCGGGGTGTGGCGCGATCTCACCGACTCGGTGAACTTCATGGCCGGCAACCTGACCTCGCAGGTGCGCAATATCGCCCAGGTCACCACGGCGGTCGCGCAGGGTGATCTGACCCGCAAGATCGACGTGGACGCCCGCGGTGAGATCCTCGCGCTGAAGACCACGATCAACACGATGGTCGACCAGCTGTCCTCGTTCGCGGACGAGGTCACCCGCGTTTCCCGCGAGGTGGGCACCGAGGGCATGCTCGGCGGCCAGGCGGATGTGAAGGGCGTCTCCGGCACCTGGCGGGACCTGACCGAGTCGGTCAACGTCATGGCCTCCAACCTGACCGGTCAGGTGCGCTCGATCGCCCAGGTCGCCACGGCCGTCGCGCGCGGCGATCTGACCCAGAACATCACCGTCGACGCCCGGGGCGAGATCCTCGAGCTCAAGAACACGATCAACACGATGGTCGACCAGCTGTCGTCGTTCGCGGACGAGGTCACCCGCGTCTCCCGCGAGGTGGGCACCGAGGGCCGGCTCGGCGGCCAGGCCGACGTGAAGGGCGTGTCCGGCACCTGGAAGGACCTCACCGAATCGGTCAACGTGATGGCCGACAACCTGACGGCGCAGGTCCGCTCGATCGCCCAGGTCACCACGGCGGTCGCCCGCGGCGATCTGACCCAGAAGATCCGGGTCGACGCCCGCGGCGAGATCCTGGAGCTGAAGGAGACCATCAACACGATGGTCGACCAGCTGTCGTCGTTCGCGGACGAGGTCACCCGCGTCGCCCGTGAGGTCGGCACCGAGGGCAATCTCGGTGGCCAGGCGACGGTCCGCGGGGTGTCGGGCACCTGGAAGGACCTGACCGACAACGTCAACGTCATGGCGTCCAACCTGACCGGTCAGGTGCGCTCGATCGCGCAGGTCGCGGCCGCGGTCGCCCGCGGCGATCTGAGCCAGAAGATCACGGTCGAGGCGAAGGGCGAGGTCGCGGCGCTGGCCGGGGTGATCAACACGATGGTCGACACGCTGTCCGCGTTCGCCGACGAGGTCACCCGTGTCGCCCGCGAGGTCGGCACCGAGGGCATCCTCGGCGGCCAGGCGCGGGTGCCGAACGTGGCCGGGACCTGGAAGGACCTGACCGACAACGTCAACTCGATGGCGAACAACCTGACCAACCAGGTCCGCAACATCGCCCAGGTCACGACGGCGGTCGCGCAGGGCGATCTGACCCGCAAGATCGATGTGGACGCCCGCGGTGAGATCCTCGCGCTGAAGACCACGATCAACACGATGGTCGACCAGCTGTCCGCCTTCGCGGCCGAGGTCACCCGCGTCGCGCGCGAGGTCGGGTCCGAGGGCCGGCTCGGCGGCCAGGCGGAGGTCGAGGGCGTCTCCGGCACCTGGAAGCGGCTGACCGAGAACGTGAACGAGCTCGCCGGCAACCTCACCCGGCAGGTCCGCGCGATCGCCGAGGTCACCAGCGCCGTCGCCGAGGGCGACCTGACCCGCTCGATCACCGTCGAGGCGTCCGGCGAGGTCTCCGAGCTCAAGGACAACATCAACGCGATGGTGGAATCGCTGCGCGAGACCACCCGGGCCAACCGCGACCAGGACTGGCTGAAGACCAACCTCGCCCTCATCTCCGGCCTGATGCAGGGCCAGCGCGACCTGAACGTGGTCGCGGAGCTGATCATGGACGAGCTGGTGCCGCTGGTCTCCGCGCAGTTCGGCGCCTTCTATCTGGCCGACGACACCGCGGAACAACCCGAGTTGCGCCTGATCAGCTCCTACGGCAGTCCGGACGAACCGGCCGGCACGCCGCGCCTGGCGTTCGGTCAGTCCCTGGTCGGGCAGGCGGCCCGCAGCCGCCGCACGATCGCCGTGGACGACGTGCCGGGCGACTACATCACCATCTCCTCCGGGCTGGGCCGGACCGTGCCGGTCAACCTGCTCGTGCTGCCGATGGTGGTCGAGGACCAGGTCCTCGGCGTGATCGAACTGGCGTCGCTGCACCGGTTCACCGGCACCCACCGGGACTTCCTCGATCAGTTGATGGAGACGGTCGGGGTCAACGTGAACACCATCGTCGCCAACGCGCGCACCGACGAACTGCTCGACGAGTCGCGCCGGCTGACCACCGAGTTGCAGGCCCGCTCGGAGGAACTGCAGGTGCAGCAGGACGAACTGCAGCGGTCCAACGCGGAACTGGAGGAGAAGGCGGCGCTGCTGGCCACCCAGAACCGCGATATCGAGGCCAAGAACCTGGAGATCGAGCAGGCCCGCCAGGAACTGGAGACCCGCGCCCAGGAGCTCGCGCTGGCCTCGAAGTACAAGTCGGAATTCCTGGCGAACATGAGCCACGAGCTGCGCACCCCGCTGAACAGCCTGCTGATCCTGGCACAGCTGCTGGCCCAGAACCCGAGCCGCAACCTGACCCCGAAGCAGGTCGAGTACGCGGGCATCATCCATTCGGCGGGTTCGGATCTGCTGCAACTGATCAACGACATCCTCGACCTGTCCAAGGTCGAGGCGGGCAAGATGGACGTCTCGCCGGAGTCGGTGCCGCTGCGCAAGCTGCTGGACTACGTGGAGGCCACGTTCCGGCCGATGACCACGCAGAAGAGTCTCGGCTTCCGGGTCACCACCGCGCCCGGCCTGCCGATCGAACTGCTCACCGACGATTCGCGGTTGCGGCAGGTGCTGCGCAACCTGCTGTCCAACGCGGTGAAATTCACCGAGACCGGTTCCGTGGAGTTGCGCATCGAGCCCGCGCCGGCCGGTGAGCTGCCGCCCGCGGCCCGCCGCCACGGCCCGGCGATCGCCTTCCGCGTGATCGACACCGGGATCGGGATCGCCGAACACCAGCTGGACTCCATCTTCGGCGCGTTCCAGCAGGCCGACGGCACCACGAGCCGCAAATACGGCGGCACCGGCCTGGGCCTGTCGATCAGCCGGGAGATCGCCTACCTGCTCGGCGGCGCCATCACCGCGCAGAGCACGCTCGGCAAGGGCAGCACGTTCACGTTCTACCTGCCGGTGGCCCGGCCGGACTTCCACGACCTGCCGCCGGTGGACGCCCCGAACGCGCTGCCGCACCGGTCCGCCGAACATCCCGCGCCCCCCGCCGCGCCGCAGCAGCCGCGCCGGCTGCTGGTCGTCGAGGAGCGCCCCCAGGGCCTGCTGTCCCTGGTCGCGCAGAGTGCGGTGGCCGACCTCGCCGACCGCACCGACCCGCGCGGACCCGTCCAGGTCGTCACCGTGATCGGGGTGCAGGAGGCCGCGGCGGCGATGGCCGCGGAGGCGTTCCACTGCGTCGTCCTGGAACTGGACATGCCCGACCTCGCCGCCCTGCGCCTGCTGGAGACCATGGACGGCGACGCGGCGCTGAGCACGGTGCCCGTGCTCGGCCACAACAACCGCCGGCTCGACGCGGAACAGGAACACCTGCTGCGGCAACGGGCGGAGGGCCACCCCCTGGAACTGCTGTCCAGCCTGGACGAACTGCGGGAACGCATCGCGCTGCACATCACCGCCGAGGCGCCCGGCGACGTCCTGCCGCTGGTGCGCGGCGAGCAGGCCCCCGACCCCGCGCCGCAACGCGCCGAGGGCAGGCTCGCCGGTCGCACGGTGCTGCTCGTCGACGACGACGCCCGGAACCTGTTCGCGCTCAGCAGCATTCTCGAACTCCAGGGCGTGACCGTGCTGCACGCGGAGAACGGGCGCGAGGGCATCGACACCCTGCTCGACCATCCGGAGACCGACCTGGTCCTGATGGACGTCATGATGCCCGAGATGGACGGCTACACCGCGACCGCGAAGATCCGTTCGATGCCGCGCTACGAGGGCCTGCCGATCATCGCCGTGACAGCCAAGGCGATGCTCGGCGACCGGGAGAAGAGTCTGGCCTCCGGCGCCAACGACTACGTCACCAAACCGGTGGACGCGGACGTGCTGCTCGCGTGCATCCAGCAGTGGCTGGGCGCGTGATGACCGACCCCGATATCGCCGCCGGCCCCGCGCCGGACGGCCCCGAACCACCGGCGGTCAGCCGCCTCGCCGCGACCGTGGAACGGCTGCGCGGCGAGATCCGGGAGGCCCAGGCCACCGCGGACGGCCGCGCGCTGATCGAGATGGCCAAGGGGTTGCTGATCGAGCGGTTGCGGTGCGGGCCGTCGGAGGCCGCCCGGCAACTCGACGCGCTGGCCGGGCAGGCGGGCGTCACCCCGCTGGAACTGGCCGCCGATCTGGTCAACCAGACCGCGCAGGACCAGGTCAGCGCGGTGGTGGACGAATTCCTGCTGCGCACCACCACACCGGGCCGGTCCGTGACGCCCGTGCAACTGCGGACCGCCGAGAGCGGACTGCTGGCGGCCGGCGACGCGCAGCGCGTCGCCCGGTCCGTCCTGGAACACGCCGTGGCCCCGCTGGGGGGCACCGCCGTGGCGCTGTGGTCCGCAGGCGCCGACGCCTCGCTGACGCTGACCGGTTTCGCGGGCATCGACCCGCAGGAGGCCGAGCGCTGGCGGTACGTGCCACCGGGCGTGTCGACCCCGGCCCGGCAGGCGCTGATGCGGCGGAACACCCAGTGGATCGACAATCTGGCGGAGTCGGGCCTGCCGTCGATCGGCGGCCGGGACGGCGGCCGGGCGGCGATCCCCGCCGGGACCGGCGGCAAGCTGATCGGTGTGCTGGAGGTGTGCTGGCCGCATCCGATCGAGCCGCAGCCGCCGCGGGTGCAGCGGCAACTGGAGGCGCTGGCGGAACTGTGCGCGCACACCCTGGAACCCGATCCCGCCCCCTGGAACTCGCCCGATCACCGGGACGTCGCCGACCTGACCCGGCTCGCCGACGGCCTGTTCGATCCGGCCCTCGTGCTGATACCCGAGCTCGGCGCCGAGGGCAGCGTGACCGACTTCCGGATCCGGCACGTCAACCGGTGTTTCATCGATCCGGCGGGCCGCCCCGGCGGCCTGATCCAGGGCGCGTCGCTGTTCGAGGCGTACCCCCTGGCCGCGGGCGAGGGCCGGCTGTTCGAGCTGATCGAGCACGTCTTCGCCACGGGCGAGACCTACCGCGCCGACCGGGTGTCGCTGACCGAACTGGTCGACCGGATCCCGCTCACCGTCTCCGCCGCCCTCAGCATCGGCCGGCATCGCGACGCGGTGCTGGTGGTGTGGCGCATCGAGGACGAGACCGCCCGGCTGGCCGCCCTGTTGCAGCACGCGCAGCGGCTCGGTCGCGTCGGCGGTTTCGAGGAGAACGCGGCCACCGGCGACATCACCTGGAGCGCCGAGCTGTACACGCTGCACGGACTGCCCCGGGGCGCCGCACCGATCCCGCTGGCCCAGCTGCCGGGCCACGTCCACGACGACGACGTCGAGGACGTGAAGCGGCTGCTGCGGACCCTGTTGCGCTACCGCCGCGCCGCGTCGGCCGCGTTCCGCCTGGTCCGGCCCAACGGAGAGACCAGGCACATCCGCATCATCGCGGAACCGATCGTCGACGGAGCCGGTCATCTGCTCGGTGTCCGGGGCGCCTACCAGGACATCTCCGCCCAGCACTGGACCGAGGCCGCCCTGTCGGCCAGTCAGGACCGGCTCGCCCACACCGAACAGCACGCCGCCGAACAGAGCCGGCTGGCCCGGCAGTTGCAACAGGCGATCATGCCCGCCGCGACCCCGGCCATCGACGCGTTCGGCTTGCGCATCGCGGTCCGCTATCAGCCGTCCGAGCAGGACTACACGGTCGGCGGCGATTGGTACGACGCGATCGTGCTGCCCTCCAAGCAGATCATGATCTCCGTCGGCGATATCACCGGGCACGGTCTCGAGGCCGCCACCGGCATGGTCGTGCTGCGCAACGCCCTGCGCGGTCTCGCCGCCACCGGCGCCGGTCCGGGGCAGATGCTGACCTGGCTCAACTCGGTGGCGCGGTCCCTGACCGACCACATCTTCGCGACGGCCGTCTGCGGCCTCTACGACCCGCAGACCCGGGTGCTGCGGTGGGCGCGGGCCGGTCATCTCCCGCCGGTGCTGATCCGGTCCGGCAGCGCCGGCGCCCTGCCCGCCCTGGACGGGATCCTGCTCGGCGCCGTGGAGGAGGCGACGTATCAGGAGGCCGAGATCCAGTTGCAGCCCGACGACATCCTCCTGCTCTACACCGACGGCCTGATCGAGCGCCGGGACCGGCCGATCGATGAGTGCGTGGACAAGTTGCTCGCCGATGCGGCCCGCTTCCGGGGAACACTCGACCAGTGCCTGGACCACCTGCTCGCCCACAGCGACGCCGACGCCGACGACGACACCTGCGTGGTGGGCATCCAGGTGGGGCTGGGCGACAGCCCGCCGCCGGGCTGATCGGGCGGCACCGCCGCGGGTTGATCAGCTCAGTGCCATCTGGACGTGCAGCGTCGTCCCCGCCGGCCGGGTGTGGATCCGCACCAGATCGGCGAGATGGTTGATCAGCAGCAGACCACGCCCGCCCGGCGTGGTCAGGGACGCGGGCAGCCGCCCGGCCAGCGGGTCGGCGATATGCCCGCCGTCGCGGATCCGGCAGTGCAGGTGCGCGTCGGCACTCCACAATTCGAGCGTGCCGCCGCCGGCGGCGTGGACCACGGAGTTGGCGGTCGCCTCGCCGACGATCAGCTCCACCTCGGCGATCCGCCGCTCGCCCATTCCGGCGTCGCGCGCGAAATCCGCCGCGCGGCGCCGCGCCCCCGCCAGCGTGCCCCCGTCGAACGCGAGCACGACCGCGGTCGCCGGCGGATCCGGCAACGGCCGGTTGTACGTGTCCACGATCCGATCGGGATCGTATGCGGCACTGACGATTTCGCCGTCGGGCCCGATCACCGTCGGGTGGGTGGCCCAGGCGTCCTCGACCATGTGCGCGGGCAGGGCCGTCAGATCGTACGGGCACAGGATGGTGACCTCCCGCCCCTGGAACGCCGCGTTGATCAGCGCCTCGTGCTGCGCACACGCCGGATACTCCATCGGCGACCGCCCGGCCCAGATGGGCTCGCCGATGATGCGCACCCGGCCGCCGGCCTGCCGGTCGGCGAAGGCGCACAACACCCCGGGGATGATCCGCCCCGGATTGCGTCCTTCGACGGTCATGTCGAGCATCCGGACCGACGCCGCGTCGCCCCCCAGCTCGGCGCGCAGCAGCGCCAGATTGGCGGGCGGCACCGATACGGCCACCGGCTCCCCGGCGGCCAGGCCCGCACGGACGAAAGCCACTGTGCCGCTGACGTATTCGTCCGGACTTCGATAGAAGAAGGCCGGATGGCGGAACGGGCCGCCGGCTGCCGCGGACATCATCGCCGAACCATTTCGACAGCGGGCGGACCGCCGCGTGCCGGGACTGGTGACGTCGATCTCACCGATACACCGTAAACCCGGATGTCCGGGCGGTCCGGATCGCCCCGCGTGACGCGGCTCATCGACTGCCCGGCGAGCCGCGCCGCCGCGCTCGACGGGTCCGCCGCCGACGACGGAATGCCGGGTGAGCACGGCCGATCAATACTGGGCAGCGCCCTGGTCGACGGGTATCTGCGCCGCGGTGACGTAGCGCGATTCGTCGGAGGCCAGCCAGCAGACCGCGTCCGCGACGTCCTCCGGCTCGGACACCCATCCGGACAGGAACGGCGTGTTCATGTGGGCCAGTCGCGGGAAGGTCTCCAGCGCGCGGCTGATGGCGGCCGCCATGTCGCCGCTGCCCATCGGGGTGTTGACCGGTCCCGGATGGACGCTGTTGACCCGGATGTCGTGCCGGCCGAGCTCGGCGGCCAGGGCGCGCGCCATCCCGGTGATCGCGTGTTTGCTCGCGGTGTAGTGCACCATGAACGGCTGCACCTTCATTCCCGCGGACGAGCTGATCAGGATGATCGAGCCACCCCGGCCGGCGTCGATGATGTGCTGCGCGCCCGCGGCGATCGTGTTCCAGGTCCCGGTGACATTGATGTCCATCGTGTCGCGGAAGGTCTCGGCGGTGATGGCGTCCCAGGTTTGCGGAATGGCGATGCCCGCGTTGGCGACGATGATGTCGAGCCGGCCCCAGTCGGCGACGGCCGCGTCGACGGCCGCACGCAGGGCGTCGAGATCGCGGGTGTCCGCTACGGCGGTCCGGATCCGCCCGCCGGTGGCTTCGACGAGTTTCGCCGTCTCGTCGAGGTCGTCGGGGGTGGCGGAATCGTAGGGCACCGCGGGCGGCAGCGGACCGGCGAGATCGACGGCCAGAATGTCGGCCCCCTCGCCGGCCAGCCGGACCGCGTGCGCGCGGCCCTGACCGCGCGCCGCGCCGGTCACCAACGCCACTCTGCCGAGGAGTCGGTCGGTCACGGCAACCTCCTGTCTGGCCTGTGGTCCCCGCGCCTCCGGCCGGGACATCCCGCCGCCGGGGGAACCTGCGGCTCGCCACGACTGCGGCTCGGTCTCCCATCGACTGACTGGATACTACTTCATGTCCGCTGAATCATTCAATGTGCATCCAAATCGACTGTACGACAACATATCTCGACACAAGTTCGCCAGATCAGGTCATAAACCATTGACTTGAGTCAGTATCGTGTTCTACAACTGGCAGTCGAGAGGACGCGACCCGCACGGCGACCACGCGGTGTCGGTCGCGGACACGAAAGAGCAAGGCGCGCATGATCATCTGGGTCTCCGGCCGCCCGGCCGCACCGCCGTCCGAGGCCGCGTCCGTATCCCGTCGCAACCCGTCACCGAGGAGGTCCGAGCATGTTATGGCTGTGGGAAGGTGTCCGGTACATCGCCGCGTACGGCGGTACCGCCCTGATCATCGGGTTCTGGTATTGGATGTTCAGCAAACTGGGCACCTTCTGAGCCGGACGTCGCCCGTCCACGGTGGCGCGTCGTGACCGGCCCCGCCACGGCCGACGCGCTGGTCCTGGAGCGCAGCTGCGCACTCACCGCCGCGGCGTTCGGGGAGGGCCGGCGCCGCGGCGCCCGGCTGGTCACCGGGCCGCGCCGGCGGTTCGGTCTCGACAAGACGCTGACTTCGGTCAGTGTTCCGTATCCGCCGGAGTGGCCCCGCCGGCTGGTGACATGTGCTGTGGCGCTGCAATGTTCACCGTCGAAGGAACGGGTTGCCGGTTACCGGCTCGATACGCTGTCGGCCCGGGAATCGCGCGCGCTGGTCCGGGTCGAGGCCGGTGTCGCGCTCGGCTGGATCGCGTCGACCTGGCCCGGACTGTTCGACGAACTACGCAGGGCCGTACCCGATCTGGAACCCACGGCCGCGGACACGGACGCCGCGACGATGCTCGATCACGCGATCGCCCTGGCCGGCTCCGGCAATCCGCCGGTTCCGCATCCGCTGCTCGGCGGGTTGCCGTCGGCGTACCCGGCCGCGGCGGGATCGCTGGAGCGGTTGCGGCGCAATTACGGTCGCCTGCCGTGGACCAGCCGGCTCAGGCGTCGCCCCCGGCCGTATTCGGTGCCGGTCGGCGGGGACGGCGGCGTCCCCAACCCGAATCTGCCACCGCCGAGCCGCCCGGACGACGACGATGTCGAGGTCACCCCCGACCGCCGGCCCGGCATCCCGTACCCGGAGTGGAACGCGTGGACCGGACGCTTCCTGCGCGACCATGTCGCGGTCGTGGAACGCCCGCACACCGGCCACGTTCCCGAGCGCACCACGGTCCCGGCCGACCTGCGCGGCTGGTTCGAGCAGCCCACCCACCGGGCCGTGACCGGCGGGCTCGAGGACGGCGCCGACCTCGACGTGGACCGGTACGTCGATCACCACATCGCCGTGATGACCGGAAAAGCGGCCCAGCCCAGAGTATTTCGTGATCTGCTGCCCGCCGGCCGGGACGTCACGACCGCGCTGCTGCTGGACGGCAGCTCATCGCTGGGTGCGCGGGGCGGGGCGGCCTTCCGGCTGGAACTGGCCTGCGCCGACGCGTTGTCGCGGGCGATGACGGTGGCGCGGGAGCGGCACGGTGTCTTCGTGTTCACCGGCAACACCCGGCATCGGGTCGAGGTGCGGTGCCTCGTGGACTTCACCGACCGGCGTTTCGTGCCGCCCGGTGCGCAGGGCCTGGTCACCGGCGGCTACACCCGGCTGGGCGCACCGCTGCGGCACCTCACCGCCCGGCTGCTGGCGCAGCCCGCGCGACGTCGGCTGCTGATCGTCATCGGCGACGGGCTGATCTCCGACGAGGGCTACGAGGGCCGCTACGCCTGGGCCGACGCCGCCCACGCGGTCGAGGAAGCGGCCGAGGCGGGCGTGTGCGTCTACTACATCGGCGTCGGTCCGGTCCGGGTCGACCCGCTGCCGGAAGTGTTCGGCCCCTTACGTTCCCGGCGCATCCGGCGCGTGGACGAATTGCCGCGGGTGCTCGCCCACGTCCACCGCGAACTGGTCGCCGCATGATCGCCGAACCCGACACAGCCGAGACGCCATGACCACCGAACCCGACCGGACCGCGACGCCATGACCACCGATCACGACAGGACCGAGAGGCCATGACCACCGAACCCGACACGGCCCGGCGGACCGGCGCCTACCGAGCCCACGGTAACGAACCGGCCCTGTTCGAGCACGCGTTCCACCGCGGCGCGCCGGTCATGCTGACCGGCCCCACCGGGTGCGGGAAAACCCGGTTCGTCGAGCACATGGCGGCGACCCTGCGACGGCCACTGGTCACCGTCAGCTGCCACGACGACCTGACCAGTTCCGATCTCGTCGGCCGCTTCATGGTCACCGGCGGCGATGTGGTCTGGACCGACGGACCCCTGACCCGCGCGGTGAAAGCCGGCGCGATCTGCTATCTCGACGAGGTGGTGGAGGCCCGCCACGATTCGCTGGCGGTCCTGCATTCCCTGACCGACCACCGGCGCACGCTGTATCTGGACCGGGCCGGCGAAATCGTCACCGCCCCGGACACATTCATGCTGGTGTGTTCCTACAACCCGGCATACCGCGGCTCGCTCAAGGAGCTCAAACCCTCGTTCCGGCAACGGTTCGTCACCCTCGCGATGACCTACCTCCCGCCGGCGGCGGAAGCCGAGACCGTCGCCACGGAAACCGGTGTCCCGCTCGCGGTCGCGCAGCGACTCGTGCGGTGCGCCAACGCCGTCCGCGCCGCGGATCGAGCCTTCCACTTCGAACCACCCTCGACCCGGGTACTGGTGACAGCCGCCCACCTGATCGTCTCCGGCGCAACCGAATTCGAAGCCGCCGAAGCCTGCGTCCTGGCCCCCCTGAGCACCGACGGGGCGATCACCGACGGGCTCCGCGAAATCGCCGCCGCCGCATTGCGCTCCGCCGATGCGCCGGCCATCTCCTGAACTGCGAGAAAGGAATTCGACATGGACCGACAAGAACGGGACCGGAAGCGAGCGCTCATCGTCCTGCAGATCGTCATCTACGGCTTCCTGCTGACGATGTTCGGCATCCAGCTGTACATGTCCTTCGCCCGAGGCTGGTGGGACCTGTGAACCTCCCGAACCTGCACCGCCGCAACGCGAAACAAGACATCGCGCCACCCGGGACCGTACCCGCGTCAGCCCTCGACGAACACGAGGACGAATCCCGCCGCGCGCAACGCGCCGCCGACAAATGGATGATCACCGGCGCCGCGTTGATGGGCATGTGGGCGCCGGGCATCCTCGGGCTGCCGATCTTCCTGCGCGGCGTCGTATTACAGCGCCGCGCCCTGCGGGCCGGATTGTCGGTACGGCCGATGATCGTCACCCTGCTGGGCTACCTCGTCCTCATCGACGGCTGCCTCAACAGCCTGGGCTGGGCGATGGACATGATCGGCAACCACACCCTGCTCAGCCGGGTGCTGCTGGTCGGCTGGGGAAACATGTTCGACGGCGGCTACTTCTGGCACTACAACGAGCTGTGGGTCGGCGGCGCCGCGGGCCCCGGCGAGAAGTCCTATGTGTACGGATTGATCCTCACCGTGTTCTCGATGCGCGTCGCCGCCGCGATCGGGTTCCTCCAGATGAAGAGCTGGGGCCGGCAGTGGATGATCATCACCTGCTGGATGGGCATCGTGATCTGGTGCGCCTACGTCTTCAACATGACCATGTACGCGGACGTCCGATACCACGGCACGATCTTCCCGGTCGTCGGCTGGTGGCTCTACGACATCTTCTACATCAGCCCATTCCTGGCGATCCCGTACCTGCACACGGTCAACCGCGAAATCTTCACCGACTGACACCCCCGGGAGCACTGCCGTGACCACCTCACCCACCACGAAAGACACTGCGGCCCAGGACCTACCGGCCGGAACCAGCCCGGTGTACGCGAACATGCACAGATGGATCCAGCGGGTCACCCTGATCTGCCTGGTCGCCCTCGTCATCGAAGGCGCGTTCACCCTGCCGTTCATGGCCGTCTACTACGGCTACCCGACGCTGAGCCTCACCCAGATCTGTAGCGAACTGCGCAAGATCCAGTACTCCGACGACACCCAGGAATGCCAGGTCCCCTACCCGATATTCGGGCCGCCCGAGGGTGCGCAGGCCAAGAACAAGGCCCAGGACCAGTGGGGTGTCCAGCCGACCCCCGGCTACCACCGGCTCGGTTTCCGCGAACTGGTCCGCATCCACAACGACCGTGCCGCCCGCGAAGCCGCCCAGCACGGAGCACCGAAGTAGGGGCCGCCGGCGACGGTACCCAGCACAGTGCCGCCGGGCCCCCGCGCGATACTGTGCGAAGCACAACCCGCGGACCGGCTCGGTCCACACGGAGATCGGATAGCGGCGATGGTGGTGGACGGTCCGTCGGTGCGCGAGGTCAAGCGCATGCAGACTCGCGAACGTCTGCTCGGCGCCGCGATGGCCGAGTTCAAGCGGGCCGGCATCGCCGAGGCGGACGTGGGTGCCATCGTCGCCGCCGCGGGGGTGGCCCACGGAACATTCTTCTTCCACTTCCCCACCAAGGAACACGTGCTGTTCGAGGTGGAGAATCGGGAGGAGGATCGAATCGCGGCCCAGCTCAACCGATTCGCCAACCGGCACCGGGACCTGGGAGCGATCCTGGCGGAGACGGTCCGGCTGGTGCTGGCCCTGGAGCAGCGGCTCGGCCAGGTCCTGTTCCGGGATCTGCTGGCGCTGCACTTCTCCCAGAGCAGGCCACCGGTCGACGAGAGCGCGAATCATGCCGTCATCGTGCTGATCGCCCGCGAGATCGCGGCCGCGCAGGAGCGCGGAGAGGTCTCCGCGCAGGTGACCCCGATGAACAGCGCGGTGTTCTTCCTCCTGGGCCTGTATGCCCTGCTGACGACCATGCACGACTGGGCGAACCGCGACGGCGTGCTCGCGGACTTCGTGACGCGAACCCTGGACAGCGTCCGCGTGCGCTGAGACCCGCCGCGCTACCGGTCGGCGCCGGTGCGTCCCTCGTAGGGCGGCACGGCCGGTTCGGCGTCTCCGGGCGTTTCGGTGCCGGTGGTGCCGACCGTGCCGGGGGCCGGTTCTCGATCGTGTGACGAGGTCGTTTCCTCCTCATCGATCGTGCCCGCCGGGCGATCCGCCGGCCCGCCGCCGGGAGTATCGGCCCCGGTGTCCCGTGAGCCCTCCGGGCCGCGTTCCGCCTGAGGTTCCTCGGACAAATGTTCACCAGGCATCGGTCGATCCCTCCTTCGGTGACAGCGGTGATCTCGGTCCTACCGTTCGAGCGTGACCCTCGATCCACACGCAGTCAACGGTCGCTGCCGAGTAGCGGCCGCGGCGCGATGTAGGTTGCCGGAAGAATTCCTCGGCGGACGTGTCGATCGGCGGCGCCGTCGTTCGACCCAGGGATGAGAGGGTCCGAACAAGGGATCCGGACAGAGTGGGAGCGGAAACCGTGAAGTACATGTTGATCATGCGAGCCACCGACGAGTCGTTCGAGGCGTTCCAGAACGTCGACTTCGGCGAGATCGTCGAGTCGATGGGGCGGTTCAACGACGAGATGATCCAGGCGGGCGTCCTCGTCGCCGCCGAAGGCCTGGACGCCGCCACCGAGGGAGTGGTCGTCGACTATTCGTCCCAGCCGCCGGTGGTCACCGACGGGCCGTACGGCGAGACCAAGGAACTCTTCGGCGGTTACTGGATCGTCGAGGTCGCCTCGAAGGAAGAGGCCGTGGAGTGGGCGAAGCGGGCGCCGCTGGCCGGCCCGGGCTCCAAGTGCGAGATCCGCCGGGTCACCAGCATCGACGAGTTCCCGCAGGACAACGAGTGGATCCGGAAAGAACGGGCCTGGCGGGAGGCGACCGGCCAGCTCTGAGCGCCGCCGCGATGTCGGACCACACCGGCCGGGACGCGGTCGCGGCCGTCTGGCGGATCGAATCCGCCCGGATCGTCGGCGCCCTGGCGCGCTACACGGGCGACTTCGCGCTCGCCGAGGACCTCGCCCAGGAGGCCTTCGCGGAGGCGCTGGTGACCTGGCCGCGGGACGGCGTGCCCGGCAACCCGGCCGGATGGTTGCTGACCGTGGGCCGGCGCCGCGCGATCGATGCGTTCCGCCGGCGGTCCGCCCGCGACGAACGGTATGCCGCCCTCGCCCACGACCTGGGCGAGGGCGGCCTCGCCGCCGGCAACGCGAGCGCCGATCCGGTCCGCGCCGCCGAGGACGTGCTGTGGGACCCGGATCGGATCGACGACGACGTGCTCGCGTCGATGTTCCTCTGCTGCCACCCCGTGCTGTCGCGGGAGGCGCGGGTGGCGCTCACCCTGCGCGTCGTCGGCGGTCTGACCAGCGACGAGATCGCCAAGGCGTTCCTGATCCCGACCGCCACCGTGCAGGCCCGGATCACCCGGGCGAAGAAGACCCTCGCGGCGGCCCGGGTACCGTTCGCGGTGCCCACCGCCGCCGAGCGGGCCGAGCGGACCGGCACGGTCCTCAGCGTGGTCTACCTGATCTTCACCGAAGGATCGTCGGCCACGTCCGGTGACGATCTGATCCGGCTCGACCTGGCCGGCGAGGCCCGGCGCCTCGCGCGAGTGCTGACCCGCCTGGTGCCCGACGAGGCCGAGGCGTTCGGCCTGCTGGCGCTGCTGGAGCTGACCGCGGCGCGCTTCCCGTCCCGCACCGGACCGGACGGTGAACCGGTGCTGCTGGAACACCAGGACCGCCGCCGCTGGGACCGCAGCGCGATCCGCCGGGGCCGAGCCGCCCTGACCCGCGCCCAGCGGATCGGCCGGGGCCTCGGCGCCTACGGGGTGCAGGCGGCGATCGCCGAATGCCACGCGGTCGCCACGTCGGTCGACGCGACGAACTGGGAACGGATCGTGCTGCTCTACGAGGTGCTCGGCCGGCTCGCACCGTCACCGGTCGTCGACCTCAACCGCGCGGTGGCGGTCTCCATGGCGCACGGACCGGCCGCGGCGCTGCCGAT
Organism: Nocardia aurantia; assembly: GCF_009604425.1. Taxonomy (GTDB): domain Bacteria; phylum Actinomycetota; class Actinomycetes; order Mycobacteriales; family Mycobacteriaceae; genus Nocardia; species Nocardia aurantia. The sequence continues at coordinate 293,226 of NZ_WEGI01000011.1, forward strand.
CGTGGACGAACTGACGGCCGCCGGGACACTGTCGCACTCACACCTGTTGCCCAGCGTCCGCGGCGAATTGCTCCTCCGCCTCGGCCGCACCGGCCAGGCACGCGCCGAACTGGAACGCGCCCTGCGACTGTGCGGCAACACCCGCGAGCAGACGGTACTGCGACGCAAACTCGCCGATCTCGACTGACCGCGGACAGCCGAGGCGGTGTCGATCGGACCGGCGGATCGGTACCCGCCGCCATCGTGGGTACTCGGCTGCCGGTAGGGGCGGGCCACACCACGAGGCGAAGGAGTGCGGACGTCATGATTCTGACCGAAACGTACACGCTGTCGAACGGGCTACCCATCCCGAAGCTGGGCCTGGGCACCTGGTTCATCGACGACGACAAGGCCGCCGCCGCGGTGACCGAGGCCGTCGCGATCGGCTACCGCAATATCGACACCGCGCAGGCCTACGGCAACGAGCGAGGAGTGGGGGAGGGGGTCCGCACCAGCGGCGTCCCCCGCGGCGACCTGTTCGTGTCCACCAAGCTGGCGGCCGAGATCAAGGACTACGACCGCGCGGTCGCCGCGATCGACGGTTCCCTGGCCAGGCTGGGGCTGGATTACGTCGATCTGATGCTGATCCACAGCCCCCAGCCCTGGGACGATTTCCGCGGCGGTGACTACGCCGAGGGCAACCGCGAGGCCTGGCGTGCGCTGGAGGACGCTCATCGGGCCGGCAAACTCCGGTCGATCGGTGTCTCCAATTTCGAGCAGCACGACCTGGAGAACATCTCCCGGGAAGCCACGGTCGCCCCCCAGGTGAACCAGTTGCTCGTCCACGCCGGCAACACCCCGCTGGACCTCATCGCCTACTGCGAGAGCCGGAACATCGTGGTGGAGGCCTACTCACCGATCGCACACGGGGAGATCCTGAAGAACCCGGACGTCCGGGCGATGGCCGACCGCTACGGCGTGACCGTGCCGCAGCTGTGCATCGCCTACACCCTGCAACTCGGAACCGTCTCGCTGCCGAAGACCGCCAACCCCGACCACATGCGCAGCAACGCCCAGGTCGACTTCGTTCTCACCGACGACGATATGGACCTCCTGCGACACATGCGAGCCCGGGACTACGGCGACCACAGCGTATTTCCCGTGTACAGCGGCAAGTGAGACCCGGTGCGCGCCGACGGCCTCGCCGGCGGTCCCCGGCAGTGCCGTCCCCCGATCCGTCGCACCGCACGCGAGTTCAGTGGGTGATCTCAGCGCCGTTGTGGGGCAACTGTTTCCGGTTGGCGCGCGCGGTCAGCTCGGGCAGGTCGTCGTCCATCTCGACCTCGACGGATTTGAACATCCTGGCGATCGCGTCGTAGGCGCTGACGGTGAAGATGACGTCGAGCAGTTGTCTGGCGTCCAGCGCCGAAGCCAGGACGGCCCAGGTGGTTTCGCCGATCGCCCCGTCGTCGATGAGTTCGTCGGTGGCACGCAGCAGCGCGGCGTCCAGTGGATCCCAGAACGGGGCGTCGGGCCCGTAGGCGATGCGGGAGACCTCCTCGTCGGACAGTCCGGCGTCGCGGGCCATGAACAGGTGCTGCACCCATTCGTAGCCGGACTTGCGGAGTAGCGCGACCCGCATGATCAGCAGTTCGCGCTGCCGTTCGGACAGGGTGGTGGCCCGCAGTACGTGCCCGTTGAAGGTGAAGAAGGCCCGTGCCAGCGCCGGGTGGTGGGCGAAGGTGCCCAGCGTGTTTCGCGCCATGGGCCGGTCCTGCTTGAGCGCCGGCGGATGCCGCGGCTCGGGCGGGTCCATGGCGGCGAGCGCGTCGCGCATCTCGGCGGGCCATTCCCGGATCGGGAGCGGGGGGATGCGTGCCATCTCAGATCGTCCTGCCACCGTCGGCGCCCTCGCCGGGGAGCACGCGAGTGTCGTTGCGCGGCCGCAGTTCTGATGCCATCGGGGCGATCATGCGACCTTCTCCTCGCCGACGAGGGTGGTGCGGTGCATCAGCCGCCGCGAGGTCGGTTCGTAGGGCAGCGCGCGGTGCAGCAGGCCGGTGTTGTCCCAGACCACGAGGTCTCCGACGTGCCATGAGTGGCGCAGCACGAACCGGGGCCGGGTGGTCCAGCCGAGGATGTCGTCGAGCAGCTCGCGGCCCTCGGCCGGTGACATGCCGACCACTTCCGCGGCGGTGGCGCCGATCAGCAGCGACCGCCGCCCGTCGGGCCGGTTCCAGACCAGGGGATGTTCCCGCGCGGGAATCCGATCCCACTGCGCCTGTTGTCTCGCGGTGGGGTCGGGATGGATCAGCCGTTGCGAGGCCGCGAAACTGTGGACGACCCGGAGCGTGCTCAGTCGCGCCTGCTCGGCTTCGGGCAGCGCCTCGTGGGCGGCGTAGGTGTTCGCGAATTCGGTGTCGCCGCCGTCGGCGGCGGTTTCGCGGGCGATCAGCAGGGTCGCCTTCTGCGGGACGTCGTCGGTGAGCCCGTCGGTGTGCCAGTGGAAGGTGCTGCGCCGGTAGTCGGCCAGCGTGCTCTTGGCGGGATCCAGCGTGACCGGGGAGATCTCGGGATGGTCGGCGAGCCCGCCGTGGGGCGCGACGACGACCTCGCCGAGCAGCCGGCTGAACGCGACCAGGTCCGGTTCGCCGACGGCGGCCTCGCGGTAGACCACGACGCCGTGCCGGTGCAGCAGGTGCGTGCATTGCCCGGCGACTGCCGGGTCGACCAGCTGCGCGCCGGTCAGCCCGCGGACTTCGACGCCGATGGAGTCCGACAACGGGGTGACGGTGATGCTCACGGTCGATCCCTCCGGTTCACTCGATCGCCCCTCGCCCGATGTCGGACGGCAGAGCCACCCTTACTGAGCGATCGCACAGTGATTCGGGCTGGTACATGAGTAACATCGACGTCGTGCCACGTCAAGAGGTCACAATGCTCCACCGCGTCCGACCGGCAGAACAGGACTTCGAATGCCAGCTCCGAGCAAGCGTGCGGTTGCCGCCGGTGAGACGCGCCGTGTGCTGATGGAGGCGACCGCTCAGATCATGCTCGAGGAGGGCTACGCGGCGGCGACGTCGCGGCGGGTGGCCGCCCGGGCCGGTGTCAAGGCGCCGCTGCTGCACTATCACTTTCCGAGCATGGATGACCTGTACCTCGCGGTGTTCCGCCGCGGTACCGAGCTCAACCTCGAACGCCTGCGCGCCGCGCTGGCCTCCGATCAGCCGCTGCAGGCGTTGTGGGAGCAGACCTTCGACCCGCGCGGTACCCGGCTGTTGCTGGAGTTCATGGCTCTGGCCAACCACCGCAAGGAGATTCGCGCCGAACTCGCCGCCGCCGGCGAACGCTACCGCGACATCCAGGTCACCGCACTCACTCTCGTCATGCGGCAGCACGGCCTCGACACCGCCGCGTTCCCCCCGGATGCGATGTCGGTGCTCATCGCCTCCATCGGCCGCACCCTCGTCCTCGAGAGCACCCTCGGCATCGCGGGCGGGCACGCGTCGATGCTGGCGCTGGTCGAACGCTACCTGCGCCGATTCGAAATGCCGCCCCCGGCGCCGGACCCCCGGCCGCCGGCCGATGAACTTTGACTAAGCAATCGCTCAGTTATAACGGGTGGTCACATGGCCGCAACGGCCGCCTCGGCGACGGCCTTGTCCTGCTCCCCGGTGCCGCCGCTGACACCGACCGCGCCGACGACCCGGCCGTCGCGCCGCAGCGGCACACCGCCGGCGAAGATCATGATGCGCCCACCGTTGGAGGTGTGTATCCCGTAGAACTGCCCGCCCGGCCCCGCATCGGCCGCGAGGTCCGCGGTCGAGATGTCCAGCGCTCGCGCGGTGAATGCCTTGTCGATCGAGATGTCGATGCTGGCGATCCACGCGCCGTCCATCCGCACATGGGCGACGAGGTTGCCGCCGGCATCGACCACCGCGATATTCGACGGCGACTCGATCTCGGCGGCTTTGGCCCGGCCGGCGGCGATCACCCGCTGCGCATCGTCGAGAGACACCGAGGTCTGGTTCACCGTCATGACGCACCTGTCCCGGTCCGCAATGCCATCGTCATCGCTGTACTCCTCTCGGTCGGAGCCTCACGGATGCAGTACGACCTTGGTCCATCCGTCGTCGCGCGCATCGAAATGCTGATAGCCGGATTCGGCCTCGGCCAGCGGGAGCTCATGGGAGACGATCCAGGACGGTGTGGCCCGGCCCTGGTGGATCAGGTCACGCAGTTGCCGGTTGTAATGCTTGACGTTGGCCTGTCCGGTACCGACCTTCTGCCCCTTGAACCAGAATTTTCCCATGTCGAAGGCGATCTTGCCCTTGCGCTCGAGTTCGTCGGAGGCGTTGCGGTCCTGGGGCAGGAAGATGCCGACCACGCCGATGTGCCCGGTGAAGCGCACCGAATCGACGAGCCGGTTCATCGTCATCGCGGCGTCCTCGTGACCCTGCGGATCGTGCGCCTGGTACCCGACACACTCACAACCCTTGTCGGCGCCGTGCCCGCCGGTCGCGTCGAGGACCTGCTCGACCGGGTCGCCGCGGGAGTCGTCGATGGGTGTGGCCCCGATCCGCTCGGCCAGCCGCAGCCGGTCGGGGTGACGGTCGACGACCATCACCTGACTCGCGCCCTGGATCATCGCCGAGTACGCCGCCATCAGGCCGACCGGCCCGGCTCCGTAGACGACCACCGAATCGCCGGGTCGCATGTCGGCCAAGCGGGTGCAGTGCCATCCGGTGGGGAAGATATCGGAAAGCATCACGTAGTCGGTTTCCTTGTCCTGGGCGTCCTCGGGCAGTCGCAGACAGTTGAAGTCACCGAATGGCACCCGCAGATACTCCGCCTGTCCGCCCCAGAACGGCCCCATCCCGGCGAAACCGAAGGCCGCGCCTGCCATCGCCGGATCCGGGTGCACCGTCAGGCAGAACGCGGTCAACCCTTCCTCGCAGTTGCGGCAGAAACCGCAACCGATGTTGAACGGCAGACACACCCGGTCCCCGGTGGCGACCTTGACCACCGCATCGCCCACCTCCGCGACGATCCCCAGATTCTCGTGACCGAGGACCATCCCGGGCTCCAGATCGGTGCGGCCCTCGTACATGTGCAGATCCGACCCGCAAATGTTGGTGCTGGTGATCTTCACCAGCACGTCGGTCGGCTGCTCGATCCTCGCATCCGGCACATCCTTCACATGGACCTCACGGGGCCCGTCATAGACAAGTGCTTTCATCTCGACACTCCCTGACATGCGGCATTCCGGATATTGCCCGGCCAGGGCCCATAAGCGGCTAGATGTGAGCGACCGACCGAATGAAATCGTTTCGCTGAGCAGACGACGAGACAGCGGCGCTGTGGCCGATATCAAAATGTGGCACGCAACATATTTCGCGTCACAACCCACCACAGAGCGCAACTACAAGCGTCGCATTACCTCACCTTGGAGTCTCCTCTCCCGGCTCCACGATCGCCAGGGGGGTCTGGATCGGTTTTGTCGATTCGAGGGCTCCGGCGGCTCCTCCCGTCGCAGGTAAAGGGGTGATGCCGGGACCATGTCCACCACCCCGAACCGGACATCCGACATGGCCACCGAGGCGCTGCCGGTCCGACTCGAAGCCGGAACTTGTGTTCCGCTCGTCCCTCGATGGCATCCGGGGAAAATGGTTGTCACGCAGACGGTTCAGTCCTGTCTTTCGCTGCGCTGCCGGCGGTGGATACCGGCCTCGCCATCGCGCCCGCCAACGCGTTCCGGGCGAGGTCACGCAGCCAGGCGTGGGCGGGGTCGGTGTCGTAGCGCTGATGCCAGGACAGGTGGACCGCGGCAGGAGGCACGTCGAGCGGAAGTGGCAGCAGCACCAGCCCGAGGTCCGAAACAGCCGACCGCGCTGTCGATTCCGGCGCCGTGACAACGAGGTCGCTGCCACGCACGAACTCGAACGCCGCGCGCTCGGTGGGCACGGTCGCCACCACGCGGCGGGTGAGGTCGAGACGGGCGAGCGCGTCGTCGAGCAGGTTGGTCAGTCGTCCGCGCCTCGAGACGGTGAGGTGCTCGGCTGCGGCATACATTGCGGCAGTGACGGTTTCACCGGTGGTGAGCGAATGTCCTTGCCGCACAATGACGACATGCCGTGTCTCGGCGACTCGTTCGGCGCGGATCTCGCGCGCGGCCGGGCGGTCCGCGTCGGCGGCGAGATCGACCTCACCGCGACGTAATTCGGAGGTGTCGATACTCGATTCCGCGATGAAACGCAGCCGCGCTCCCGGTGCCTGCGCCCGCACGGCATCGAGCAGCGCCGGACCGCTCAGGGCGACGAGTGCGTCGTGCCAGCGCAGCGTGAAGGTGCGTTCGAGGGTCGAGAGGTCCAGTGCGCGGCTCGGCGCCAGCACGCCCCGGACCTGCTGCAACAGGTCGTGCACCTGCTCGCGGACGGCGAGCGCGTACGGCGTCGGAGTCATCGTGCGGCCCGTGCGGACCAGGATCTGATCGCCTGTCGTGCGCCGGATCCGGCCCAGACTGCGGCTCATCGCCGGAGCCGTGACATGCAGCCGATCTGCCGCGCCCGCCACGCTGCCTTCCTCGAGGAGGGCGTCCAGCGCCGCGAGCAGATTCAAATCCAATTGCATGACAGTCATCTTATCCGTGTTCTACATGCACTTGCTGTTAACGATAGCCGGTCCTACCGTCGTAGAAAGACCACGGGAGAACCAGAGGTTCCCGCCCGCCCGGCCGATCAATCCCCTCCACAGCCAAGGAGCACCGCCATGCCCGAACCCACCCTGCCCAGCAGTGCCGCCACCGACGCCGAACTGCTCACCCAGACCGAGATCGCCGTCCGCACAGCGGGTTCGGCCCTGCGGGACCGTTTCGGCGACGTCGTCACCTACCGGACCCGCGAGGAACTCGTGCGCGCCCTCGCCGTCAACGACGACACCGTCGCCGACCTGCTGCGCCCCCGCCTGCACGCGCTGCGCCCCGGCGCGGGCTGGGTCGAGGAGGAATTGGACGGCGGGGCACTGCCCGGCGGTGAATGGTGGGTCGTGGATCCGGCCGAAGGCAACGTCAACCACCTGCACGGTCTGCCGGAATGGGCGGTCACCGCCACCCTCGTACGCGACAACCAGCCCGTACTCACCGTTGTCCACCTGCCGCTGACCGGCGACACCTACACCGCGCTCACCGGCGCCGGCGCCCACCTCGACGACCGCCCGCTGCGCGTCTCGGCGACAACCGATCTGCGGCTCGGCATCGTCGCCACGAGCCAGGCGCGACCGGACGAGGACGAGAAGGTCGTGCGCCGCGTCGGCGCCTCGATCACCGAGATGTTCCTCGACGCGCTCGTCGTGCGGGTCGCCGTGCCCGCCACCCTGCATCTGGCGAACGTGGCCGCCGGTCGTATCGACGCCTTCTGGCAATTCGCCGGCGCCCGCGCCGACCTGCTCCCCGGTGCCCTGCTCGTCACCGAAGCCGGCGGCCGGATCTCCACCACCGACGGACGGCCGTGGACCCCCGACAGCGACAGCTTCCTCGCCACCGCGCCCGGCGTGCACGCCGCCGCCGTCACCACACTCTCCCGCTGACCCACCGAACACCGACCGCGAAAGCGAGCACCCCCATGAAGATCACCATCCTCGGCCGTGGCCGCGTCGGCGGCGGCCTGGCCACCGCCCTCACCCGGGCAGGCCACGACGTCACCGCCCCCGACCGCTCTGCCGTCGCCGACGCCGCGCGCTCGGCACAGATCGTCATCAACGCCACCCCCGGCGCGGGCTCGCTCGACCGGCTCACCGCCCTGCGCGATGCCCTGCGCGGCACCATCCTCGTCGACGTCTCCAACGCCACCGTCGACGGACCGGACGGACTGCCCGCGGCCCTGCTCTACCCCGGATCGAGCCTCGCGGAACAACTCCAGCAGGCCCTGCCCGAGACACGCGTGGTCAAGACGCTCAACACGATGTTGTACTCGGTGATGACCGCGCCCACCGTCCTCACCCAGGCACCGACGGTGTTTCTCTCCGGTGACGCCCCGCCGGCCAAGCAGATCGTCGCGGGGATCCTCGCCGATCTCGGCTGGCACCGGGAGTGGATCACCGACCTCGGCGGGATCGAGACCGCGCGGGCCACCGAAGCCGCAATCCTGTTCGTCCCGCCCGTGATCCGATCCAGCGGGTTCGCACCCTTCGCCATCTCGATAGCTCGCTGAGGACCGAGGGTCTCGTCGGGAGGTCGCAGGCTGTCCCGGCGACGTCGGCCCAGGTGCGGAGTTCGTCGACGGTGGCGCCTCGGGGAAATATGGTCGGTGTGGGTTGTCAGGCGGGTAGCCGATTGAGTTTGCGCAGTTGCTGGTCGAACATGCGGGCGGGGACCAGCCGGCGCATGGTGCCGACCCGAGCGGTTCGGCCCACGGGGTAACGCAGTCTGGGCTTGGTGTCGGTGGCGGCGGCGAGGATCGCCTCGGCCACCAGAGCAGGGTCGTCGCCGCTCTCGACCGCGTCGGCCATGTACTCCGCGAAGATTCGCCGATGCGTGGCGTAGACGTCCAGCGGCCGGTCGGGCTGCACGCTGTTGGCGTCGAAAGCGGTACTGGTCCAAGCGGGTTCGACGAGCAGGGCGCGTAGGCCGTATTCGCGGACCTCGTGATCCAGCGATTCGGTGTAGCCCTCGACCGCGTGCTTCGAGGCCGCATAAACGGCCATGTAGGGCTGCGGAATGATCCCGATGACGGAGGAGATGTTGACGATGCGGCCGCTGCCCTGGGAGCGCAGGTGCGGTAGGACGGCGTTGGTCATGCGGATGATGCCGAAGACGTTGATGTCGAAGACGCCGCGCGCCTGCGCCACCGAGCTTTCTTCGGCCGCGCCGGCCGCGCCGATCCCGGCGTTGTTGACCAGGACGTCGATGCGGCCGAATCGCGCGATGACCTCCGCGACGAGCGTGGCCACCGAATCGTCCTCGGTGACGTCGAGATCGAGGTAGGTCACTTCCCCGGCCGGGGGAGGTTTCGCGGTGTGGCGGCTGGTTCCGATCACCCGGAATCCGTTGCCCGCCAACGTGAGTGCGGCCGCTCTTCCGATACCGGAGGATGCGCCGGAAACGATGGCGACGGGCTGTGTTGTGCTCATGGCGAACTCCTGTGACTAGCTGCTGGTTACGGTTTGCGGATAGAGGACCGCCGGGTCGGCGGCGAGGCCGGCCTTGACCTGCCGTGTCAGGTCGTCGGCGAGGACTTCCAGCACATCGGCTTCGATACCGTCGAGCGCTTGCGCCGCGACGCTGTGCGGCGAGGTCTTGGGAACATCGAGTCCCGCGGTCAAGTCGGTGTCGACGTAGCCGACGTGCAGGCCGGTGACGCGTATTCCGCTCGGGCGCAAGGCGAGTCGCAGGGAGTTGGTCTGTGACCACAGCGCGGCCTTGGACGCGCCGTAGGCATCGCTGCCCGGGACGGCGAGCCACGAGAGCACGGAGTGAACGGTGAGGATGTGGCCGCCGCCGTTGCGTTCCAGGACCGGGGCGAACGCGCGGACGACGGACAGCGGTCCGAAGAAGTTGATGTCGAATTCGCGGCGGACCTCGGCGATCGGTGAGTCCAGGAACGAGGAGCCCAGCGAGGTCCCGGCATTGTTGAACAGGATCGTCACGTCCGGCGCCTGATCTGCCAGCGCCGCCGCCGCGTCCGGATCCGTGAGTTCCAGCGCGAGGGGAATCACGTCCGGATGAGCGATGGTTCGCGGATCGCGTGCGGTGGCGTAGATCTTCGCGGCGCCACGCACCCGGAGTTCGTCCACGAGCGCGCTGCCGATGCCACGGCTGCCGCCGGTGACGAGTGCTACCGAATCTTTGATGCTGGTCATACGCACAACCCCTTCGAGGAAACCGATCTGTTTCCACAAGAGTAAACAGATCGGTTTCCATGGCGCAAGGGAATGGGTAGTGTCGGTTTCATGACGTATCCGACACCGCCCGGGGCACCCGTTGACGCCGCGTCGCCGCGCGAGCGGTTGCTCGCCGCCGCCGCGCGGCTGTTCCACGAACAGGGCGTCCACATCGGGGTCGACACGTTGTGCAGAGCCGCCGGCGTCTCCAAGAGATCGATGTACAAGCTGTTCAACAGCAAGGACGAACTCGTGGCCGCGAGCCTGGAAGGCGTCGCGCCGGATTATCGGGCCGCCCTGCTACCGCCCGACGACGACAATCGGTCACCGCGCGAGCGGATACTGCACGTCTTCGAACAACTGGAGCACCTCGAGCCGATCCAGCAGTTTCGCGGCTGTCCGTATGTGGCGGCGGCGGTCCAGCTCAAATCGCCCGAACATCCGGCAAGCGTGGTCGCCCGCCGGCACAAGGACGGGCTCACCGCATTCTTCCGGTACGAGGCGGAGCGCGCCGGCGCGCACGACCCCGACCTCCTCGCCCGCCGGCTGACCCTCGTCTTCGACGGGGCCAGCGCCAGGTCGGTTGTTCAAGCCCACCCTCTCGACGGTCTGTCCATCGAAACCGCCACCATTCTGCTCGACGCTGCCGGTGTCCGTGATCCACTGCCGCGGAACGGATGCTGACAATATGGACGGCGCGGAATCAGGCCGCGCCGTGCCGGTGGGAGCGTCCGCCGATCGGTGCTCGATCTATTTCGTCGAATTCGCGCCGACATCGGCGACCAGCCGCTCGGCCAATTTCTCCGAGGACTGCGGATTCTGCCCGGTGTACAGATTTCGATCGACAACGAGATGGGGCCGCAACGGAATTCGGGCCTTCGAATAGTCGACGCCCGCCTCTTTCAGCTTGTCTTCGAGGAGCCAGGGTGCCTTCCTGGCGAACCGGTTCAGCAGTTCCTCGCGATTGGACAGTCCGGTCATCCGGTAGCCGGCGAAGGGCGAGTTGCCGTCGGGTGTGGTCGCGGCCAGAATCGCGGCCGGTGCGTGGCAGAGCAGGGCGAGCGGCTTTCCGGAGGCCAATCGTTTCGTCAGCAGCGCGCCGGAGGTCGCGTCGTAGGCGAGATCCTCCATCGGGCCATGGCCGCCGGGATAGAACACCACGTCGAAGGAGTCCGGATCGACGGTGTCCAGCGCTACCGGGTGTGCGAGGACATCATGGATACCGTCGAGATAATTCTTCACCGCCCGGAGTTTCCAAGGCATACCGGCGGTGAGGCCGAGGCTGCGCTGGTCGAGCGTCGGTGCCTTTCCCCCGGGCGTGGTCACCGTGATGTCCCAGCCGGCTTCAAAGAAGATCCGGTAGGGGACCGCGACCTCTTCTGCCCAGTATCCCGAGGGATGGATTGTGCCGTCGTTCAAGGTCCAGCGGTCCGCGGCCGAGACCACGAACAACACTCTGGTCATATTCTCGTACCTCCTGTAGTACCGGTGCGAAGACTTGCGTTTCGGTGGTCCGGCGACCTCGTGGCGATTCAGTTCGATCTCGTCCCGAACGACCGTGGTGCGAAATTCTCCTCCCGAGGGCGGGGTCGCCGAACTGTCGTTGCGCGCGGCGGCGCGGCGGGCGGGGGTGTCCACCGCGGCGCCCTACCGCCATTTCGCCGACCGCGATGCGCTGCTGTCCGCGGTTGCGGCGGTGGGCTATCGGGAACTGGCCGAACAGATGGCTGCGGCCCACCCCGCGCAGGCCACGCCCGAAGGCCTGGCTGCCGTGGCGAACGCGTACGTCCGGTCCGCTCTGACGCGTCCCGGGATGTTCCGGGTGATGTTCGCCGAACCCTGCGATCCGACCGATCCCGAGCGTGCCGCGGCTGCGGAGGCGATCAACGAGTATGTCGAATCGCTTGTGCGGCAAGTATTTCCGGATGTCGATCCGGAGCCGATGGCGATTGCGGTCTGGGCGCTGGTGCACGGGCTCGCCTTCTTGCACCTCGACGGCAAGTGGGATGCTTCGTCGCCGAAGGTCGTGACCGAACGGGTCGATTCGGCGGTGGCCGCAATACTCGAGGTAGCGGGTCGAGGGTAGTAGGGCGGCCTGGCGACCGGCAATGTGTACGTTGCTTACATTACCCGTGGTGGGCACCGTGCCGACCGGCGAGATTTCCGGACGGGCCGCCCCGGGCACAGGGTTCACTGGAGCGCGCTGACGACCTCATTCGCCAAGGGGCCCGACGAGGCCGGGTTCTGACCGGTGTAGAGATTGCGATCCTGCTCCAGGTGGGGTTCCCACGGCGCGCCCTCCCGGAAATTGGTGCCCAGGGCGACCAAACGGTCTTGGAGCAGCCATTTGGCCTTGTCGGCGAACCCCACCTGGGCCTCTTCGGCGTTGGTGAACCCGGTCAGCCGGTATCCGGCGAACGGCGAAACGCCGTCGGCGTCGGCGGTGGCGAGTAGTGCGGCCGGGGCGTGGCAGACGATGGCGAGTGGTTTGCCGGAGTTCAGCGTGTCGGTCAGCAGCCGCGCCGAATCGGCATTCACCGCGAGGTCTTCCATCGGGCCGTGGCCGCCGGGGTAGAACACCGCGGCATAGTCGGCGAGCCGGACGTCCTCGAGCCGGATGGGGTGCTGCAACTCGCCGATTGTCTGCACCGCCGCGGTGATCCGCGCTGCTCCGTCGGGTCCGCCGTTCACCTGTGGTGCAAGGCTGTTCTTGTCGACCGTCGGCACGACACCGCCGGGCGTCGCGACCACGACCTGGTGGCCGGCCCCGGTGAAGGCCTCGTACGGAGCGACGAATTCCTCACCCCAGTAGCCGGTCGGATGCTGGGAACCATCGGCGAGCGTCCAGTGGTCGGCGCCGGTCATGACGAACAGAATCTTCGGCATCGGATCTCCTCGGGGCGGTAGGTGATGGTCGGTGGGTCGGTCCGAACATATACGCGCCGGCGACCTCGATGAGGGGCGCACCGTCGTGGTGCGGTGAGTTCGTCCCGGGCACTGGGCGTGCCGGTGCTCCGTGGCGAAGCCCTTGTCCCACACCCCGGGCGGGTGTTGTACACGACGTCCGCGAAGACAGGATGGCCTACGTGCTCGTAGACGCCCAGCAATTGGGCCTGCGGCTCACCCCCGTCGAGACCCGTGATCTCTGCGATCTCGGGCGAGTGCTGAAAACGTCAGCAGCCCAGCAGATTCCGGTCGTACACCCGGAGAACCCGGAATTCGCCGGAATCACCTAGACCGAGTTTGTCCCGGATCGAGGGAGTGCTGACCGCGCGTAACGCGGTGGTCGTGACGCCTGGACCGCTCGCCGTGGATCCCGCCGACCCGTTCCCGACCGGATACACCCTGTCCGATACCTGGCCGACATGATCACCGGCCACGCGCACGAGCCACCGAACCTGTCAGTGGTGCGGCAGCACTCGATAGACGATCTCCACCGCACCGCCGTCCAACGGCCGCGAACTCTCGAATTCCAGACCGGTCTGTGAACTCAGCGAATCGGTCAGGCGCATGCCGCTGCCGACGAGGAACGGCAGGACCACGAGTTCGAGTTTGTCGAGAACACCGAGGGCGCGGTAGGTCTCGATCGTGCCGGGACCGCCGATGAGATGGACATCGCCCCCGCGATTGGCCGCGCGGATCTTCGCCAGCAGCCGCTCCGGATCGTCGTCGACGGTCACATCGTCGGGAGTGCCCTCGGGCCGGTGCGAGCCGAGCACGAAGACCTCCAGGTCCGGCCACGGCCAGCGATCGGCGGTCAGCGCGGGCTCGAAGGTGGTGCGACCCATCAGGGCGGCCTCGCAGGTCTTCAGGAAGTCGGCGATGCCGTGACTGCCCGGACCGTGCACCGGATCGATGACCTGGGGCGGCCAGCCGTCCGGCGTCGTCACATAGCCGTCAGCGGTCATGCACAGGCGCGCCAGGATTTGCACGAATTCGTCCTTTCGTCGAGTCACCGATGAGACGGCGCCGGCCGCCCGAATTCATCGGCGGACGCAGTAGCGCCTGACCGGAATCGTTCCCCGGTATTCCAGGCCGACCGATAGGCGACCACGCTGCCGAGCAGGTCGTCAGCGCAATCGGCTGCGTCGAATCCGGTTGTGCTGCATGATGTTCGGTTTGTGCCGAACGCCGTGTAGCTCGTCCGTACCGTCGTGGAGGTGCCCGTCGGTGTCTAACCGGAATCAGCGGAACGGATGTCGGTGTCGGACAGGAAGGTGACGATGGCGTGGATCGTGTCGGCGGGCCGTTCCCAGTGTGTGAGATGACCGGTGTCGGTCAGATCGACGCGCCGCAGATCTGCGACCATCGCGGTGAGGATTTCGGCGATGACCCGCAGGTCGTTCAGATCGTCGCTGCCGGTGATCAGCAGCACCGGCACGGTCAGTTCGGCCAGGCGCTCGACGTGCGGTTGCTGTGGTGGTGTCTCGCGGTCCGCGTCGAGCCAGGCACGGCAGTTGTCCGCGGCGATGTCGGCCCGCAGACGTGCCGCCAGTGTGGGGTCGCGGCGGGCCGTCGCGAACAGCGGATGGCGCCACCACAGGTCGCGAGCCCGGTCGAGCATTCCCTCGTGCGCCGCGGTGGTGAGTTGCCGCCAGTGGTGCTCCCACTCCGGTGACCAGTCCCAGCCGGCCACATTCGGGCTGATCAATACCAGCCGGTCGATTCGGCCGGGGTGATCGAGCGCGAAATCGAGCGCGATCCGTCCACCCATCGAAACTCCCGCGACGGTGGCGCGCTCGATACCGAGGTGATCGAGCAGCGCGGCCAGATCGTCGGCGTGACGGAATGCGCCGGTGGTGCGGTCGGTCGAAGCGCCGCAACCACGCAAGTCGTACCGGACCGATCGGCGGATCGAACTCAGCTGCGGCCACACCGGATCCCACGTCGACCGGTTCCCTCCTGCCCCGGCGACGAGTACCAACGGCGCCCCGACGCCTTCAACCTCGACCGAGAAATCGACACCCGCCGCCGTCGTGATCCGTCTCGCCACCATCGTGTCCCGCTTCTGCCGACCACCGGATCCGGGCGATGCCCCCACAACCCCACCAGGATGTCACAGCGCGCAGGCCGGAAACACCCTCTGAGTGCTGTCCGGCGGATCATCTGGCCGTGATGGCACCGAGTTGGTTCTCGCGGCCCGGACTGTGCCCGGTTGCGAGGCGTTTCTGCCCCTCGGGCATGGGCAGGACCGCCAGTGCGGTGTCTGCGATGTTCCGCAGCGTCTCCGGGGCCAGGCCGGCCTTGCCTACCGCCTCGATACCGCGGACCACCGTCAGCAGCAGTGCCGCCAGCCGCTCCGGATCCGCAGCGCTATCGATGTCGCCGTGGCGCTGGGCGGCGCTGATCTCCTTCCGCAGCAGCGTCAGCAGTGCCGTCATGGTCTCGGCCGACCGTCCGGCAACCGTCGGATCGCGCTGGGCCAGTTCCGCCGCGCCCTTGGCCAACAGGCACCCGCGGCGCTCGGTGTCGGAGGCGGTGTTCTCCGCCATGAGGTGCACGTATCCCGACAGCCGGGCCAAGGCCTCTGCGTCCGGGCCACCTGCCAGCCGCCCTTCGGCCACCTCGACGACTGCGGTGCACCAGTCGCCGAACACGCGATGGAACAGCTTGCCCTTGTCGCCGAATGCGCCGTACAGGCTGCCCTTACCCAGGCCGGTCGCCTGGGCGATGTCGTCCATCCGGGTTCCTGCATAGCCGGTAGCCCAGAACTGTTCCCGGGCCCGATTCAGGACTTGGCGTTCGTCGAATGCGCGTGGCCTGGCCATGATCTCAGACTATCCATTCTTGACTCAATCGTCCATTACTGCCTATGTTATGGACGATCCATTCCATAACTGAAGGGTTCGACATGCAAGGCGTGCTACAGGAGAAGGTGGCCGTGATCACCGGAGGGACCAGCGGGATCGGGCTGGCCATCGCCCACCGCTTCGTCCGGGAGGGCGCACGGGTCTTCGTGACCGGCCGGGACATCGGCCGCCTCGAAGCGGCAGTCAAGGAGATGGGCCCTGCGGCCACCGGCGTACGATCCGACGTCTCGGTCCTGGCCGACCTGGACACGCTCTACGCGCGAGTTCGCGAGGAGGCCGGACGCATCGACGTGCTGGTTGCCAACGCGGGAATCGTCGCGGACGCCGCGCTCGGCGCCCACACCGAGGCGAACGTCGACCTGACGCTCGCCGTCAACGTCAAGGGCCCACTGTTCACTGTTCAGAAGGCGCTTCCGCTGCTGGCGGAGAACGCCTCCATCCTGGTCGTCGGCTCGAGCAACAGCGTGCGGCCCAATGAGCAACTCGAGGTCTACAGCGCTTCGAAGGCGGCGGTGAGCAACCTCGTGCACAACTGGGCCCGGCAGTCGCGGGAGCGCCGATTCCGGGTCAACGTGCTCAGCCCGGGACCCACGCGGACCCCTGGCCTGCTGGCCGCCGCGGGGCCGGGCGTCGACCAGTTCGCCGAAGCCGTCGTGCCGTTGGGGCGGCTGGCCGACGCCGAGGAAATCGCCGAGGCCGCCCTCTTCCTGGCTTCGGACGCCTCGTCGTTCGTCACCGGCGCCGAACTCTTCGCCGATGGCGGCTACACCCGGGCCTGAACGACGGCCGGTGGTGCGCATCCGGTTCCCACGAAGCGATGGGGCGCACTCCCGGCCGCGCGTCTGCGTCGTACGCGGCCCAGTGCGCCCGAAGCAACGAGCGATGCGCTGATTCGTCGGCAGTCTCATGATCTCGTCGACGGTGAACCGGGCCACCGCGTGGGTGTGGACCGGATCGGAGTCGCGGGCCGTCCGATCCGTGTCCGTCTGCCACTGTCCTGCCTCTCGCGAGAGTCTTGCTTCCCGGCGGGCCTGCTCGCTGAGCTTGCGGGTCGCGACGGTGAAGACCCATCGCTGCAGTTGCTCGATCTCCGGCTACCGAGACCGATTCCTTGACAACAGATTTCAAGATCTTCCACACAAGCCTGAGCCGCTGCTTCGATGTGGCCCGCCTGTCGCCGTTCACGCGCGCCCATATCCACCGACGACGAGTGAATTGCGACGTGTACGCCGGATGAGTTGCAGGACAGCCCAACTCGCCGCAGCGCTTCCGCAGTCTCGGCTTCGCGCCCACCACGCGCGTCCCGCTGGCCGTCGCCCGGGTCCTCCCAGCGGATGGTGGTGCAACGGCGCACACGACCCAGCCCGAGACGAGCGCTGTCCGCCGCCCGAAAAGGAGTGGAGCCGGGCCACCGCAGTGCGGTTGGATGACTACCTGCGGCCGCCGCGCGGCCCGCGAACGTGGATGACCAAGGAGTGGACGATGCCGATCGCCACGCTGCGAGGCGTGACTCTGGACTGCGCCGATCCTCGGGCTCTGGCCCGGTTCTACCAAGAGCTGACAGGCATGCAACTCGGCTATGCCGCTGACGAGTTCGTCGCCCTGACCGATGGTTCGGGTTGCGACCTGGGCTTCCAACGGGTCGACGGATACCGGGCCCCGCGGTGGCCCGGTCAGGACGTGCCGCAGCAGTTACACCTGGACCTTCGCGTCGAGGACCTCGACGCTGCGGAGAAGTCGGCGTTGGGACTCGGCGCGGTCAGGCCGGACCAGCAGCCGGGCGGCGACCGGTGGCGGGTGCTGCTGGATCCGGCCGGTCACCCGTTCTGTCTGGTCGCCGGCTGACCTTTGGAGTCCGTCGCGGACCCGGTCCGCGACGGACTCCAACGTGATGAGGGAATTCGTGCCACCCCGGACAGGATCGCCGAGCGCCTGCGCCCGCAACCGCGAGCACCCGGGTAGCGCATATTCCGAATGACCACGATCGGCGATAGTCGAGAGCGCCACCCTGACACCGACATCACACGTACGCATTGCTTTTCGACGATTGCCGGGACCCCGGAACGGGCTCGAGTCGAGATCACTCGTGGGTCGGGCATGGGCCGGCGGGAGTGAGCCGGAAGGTAGAATCGGTGCGGCTGGTCGACCCGGCCTTCTGCGAGGTGGTCGTGCCGGCTCCGGGGATCCCGGATCGAAACGAGGAGTGAGTCAGTCGTGAACTCCGAGAAAGCTGTCGACACCCGGATCGTTGATCCGGCCCGCCTCCCGTTCGCGTACGCGGACGCCCTCAACGTTGGGGACGCCGACGCCGTCCTCGAGCTGTTCCACCCGGACGCGACGATGCACACCTTCAGCGGCAAAGTCATCACCGGCCATGAGGCGCTGCGCGCCGAGACGGTCCAGACGGTCGCGACTCGGGCTCACCTGACCAACAAGCCCAAGTCTACCCTGATCGGGGGCGACACGGCCCTGATCATCGTTGATTGGAACCTCGAGGCGACGTTGCCGACCGGCGCCCGGATCTCGCCGACCGGAACGACGACGGCCGTCGCCCGCCCGTCGGCCGACGGGTCGTGGCGGTTCGCCATCCTCGACTGTCGAAGAGCAGTCGGATCTCCCGGATAGGCGACACGATGATCCTTTCCGTAGGCACGACGCGCCTGCCGCGCGCCGCTCACAGCGAAATACCGTGGCGAATCCACGAGATCGCGCCCGACTTCGAGATCGAAGACGTCTGGGCATTGCCGACACCCGGCGGACCCGACGACTTCCCTCGACTTATCTCGGCCGTTCACGACAATGATTTTCCCAACGGCGCGCCACTACCGGTGCGCGCGGTCATGGCCTTCCTCAAACCCTTCCGGCACCTGTTGGTGTACCCCGCACTGATACGGATCATCGCCCAGCGCTGGAGCGCGCTGTCAGGAAACGAAACACCTGACAAGGGACCAAGTCGACAAAAGCAGTGAAAAAGAGAAACTTTTCTCTTCCCGCCGAACGACGGCGGTCGAGACGGAAGGTGAATCGTCTTCTCACACCCGGACCCAGCTCGCCTACTTCAAGGGCTTCAAGATCCGCTACAGCCTCCCCAACGGTAAGCGGGCCGTCGTCGCTGCCGATATGGCGCGCCTTACCGGAACTCGCCCGAAAGGGCAAGGGCAACCCTCACGACGGGTAGACGCGAGCGGGAAGCGAGGGCTAAAATTTTTTAATCGGCCATTGCAAAAGTTTGTGACGCATGCTCAACATCTCAACATGAGGAGACGCTATGAGTGTCGCTGATGTAGACGTCACTAGCACGTACGAAGTAAAGCTCACTGCCGAGGGCGTTTCCTTGGTAAGTGGGGGATCCGAAATATCGGCGGATCGTGAGTCGAGTGAACCGAGCCAATTCGTCACGCGCGCGCACGGTGAGACCACGCTGAACACCGGGCCTATCGTCTTCCATTCGGGCGTGCCGGTCGGCGGATGGGGGGCTTTGACTGTCTTTGGCGCTGGGGGTAGTAGATTCTCTGGACATTTCCATGACTCGGGAGCCGGCAACTACAATGTCGCCCTTGCGATTGTAGTCAAGGCTCAAAGCGGCACCGCCTACGCCTGGGCGACTCAGGGCCACCTCAACGGCACGTTCACGCCTGGGTCTCGGGATTACAACTGGGACATTTCGCCCCTACGGTCATTGGACACCGGGGATGCGAACAGCCTTGTCAGCTGGTGGTGGCAGGCAGCGACCAACTGGAACATCGGCGGCATGGTCAACAGCTGCGTCAGCAACCTCGGTGGAGCAACCAGGGTCGTTTGGCTGAACCCATGACGAGTAACGCGGGCTGACGAGCGAGCCAGAACCAGAGGAGTCTCGCGCCGAGAATTTCCTCGGGGAGTGGAGCGCCTACCAAACGGGCGAGCCACGGAAGGTCCTCTTGCGGCCAGGACTCTTTGCACGCGAGGCAGGTGCCGCCGTTCACGGCCGCCACGCACCGTTGCGCGACCTCGCGTACTCGTACCAGCGGTCGTGCTGAAGCGGTCGAGCGATCGCCGCCGGCCAGTGCACATGCCTCGCGAACGTTTGCCAGAGCGTCAGCGTCGGCTCCGGCATCGAGATAGGCGTCCGCAAGCCAGGTGAGGTACAGCGCCTTGGTGCAAGACTGCCCAGACGCGGCCGGTCATGATGTCCAGCTCCGCGTGATCCACCCATGCACACCACGGGCAGCCGGTGACGATCCGCCGGCGGCCGCTGTGGAGCGGACCACAACACCACCCCCCTGAACGTGTACACCCATCCCGTGGAGGGACGGCAGGCCCGTGCCGCTGCGCAGGTCGATGCTCGTGCGCGGGGGTCGTGGGAATACCGTCGCACCCACAGCGGCTTGCACCTGGTGGTGCGAATCGAGCCAGCGGGGGGATACCCCAGGAACACGCAGGTCATCGTGGGATAGGGTTCATTGGTCATGAAGTCGGCTTTTCCGGGTGCGGTCGGTGCGGTGCCCCAGACGGTCTACCTCGATCACGCGGCCACGACACCGATGTACCCCGCCGCGGTCGAGGCTATGGCGGACGCCCTGCGTGTCGCCGGTAACGCGTCGTCGTTGCACGGGTCGGGGCGGACCGCGCGCCGGATGCTGGAGGAGGCGCGCGAGTCCATCGCGGCCGATCTGGGGGCGCGGCCCTCGGAGGTGATCTTCACCTCGGGCGGCACCGAGAGCGACAACCTCGCCGTCAAGGGCCTCTACTGGGCCCGGCGCGACGACGATCCGCGGCGCACCCGCATCCTGGTCAGCGGTATCGAACACCATGCGGTGCTGGACGCCGTCGAGTGGCTGGAGCAGCACGAGGGCGCCCGGGTGACCCTGCTCGACGTCGATCGGGACGGGGTGGTGTCGCCGGGCACGCTGCGGGCGGCGCTGGCCGCGCATGCCGATGAGGTCGCGCTGGTCACCGTCATGTGGGCGAACAACGAGGTCGGCACGATCCAGCAGGTCGCCGAATTGGCCGCGGTCGCACAGGAATTCGATGTCCCGATGCACAGCGACGGGGTGCAGGCCGCGGCGCAGCTGCCCATCGACTTCGGTGGGAGCGGGCTGGCGGCGGCCAGTTTCGCGGGCCACAAGGTCGGCGGGCCGCACGGGGTCGGCGTGCTGTTGCTGGGGCGGCAGGTGGGTTGCGTGCCGCTGCTGCACGGTGGGGGCCACGAGCGTGATCTGCGGTCGGGCACCTCGGACGTACCGGCCGCCGTCGGCCTGGCGGCCGCGCTGGGCCGCACCGTCGCCGAGATGTCCACGCGCACGGTCGAATTGCTGTCGCTGCGGGACACCCTGATCGCCGGGGTGCGGGCCGAGGTGCCCGATACGGTGCTCAACGGTCCCGAGGGCGCGGGCCGGCTGCCGGGCAACGCGCACTTCACCTTTCCCGGCTGCGAGGGCGATTCGCTGCTGATGCTGCTCGACGCCGCCGGGATCGAATGTTCCACCGGTTCGGCCTGCACGGCGGGTGTCGCCGCGCCCAGTCACGTACTGCTGGCGATGGGCGTCGATGCCCGCACCGCGCGCGGTTCGCTGCGATTCTCGTTGGGGCACA
This sequence comes from Nocardia aurantia, assembly GCF_009604425.1. Taxonomy (GTDB): domain Bacteria; phylum Actinomycetota; class Actinomycetes; order Mycobacteriales; family Mycobacteriaceae; genus Nocardia; species Nocardia aurantia. The sequence continues at coordinate 314,465 of NZ_WEGI01000011.1, forward strand.
CCTCGACTCGGGCCGATGTGGACCGGTTGTTGGCGGTGCTGCCGCAGGTGGTGGAGCGGGCCCGCGCCGCGGGCTTGGCCGGGGCCGGTTCCCGGCGCGGCGGGCGTGATCAGGAAGGGCCAGGCGATCGGCACCAGTTGACACAGGAGGGAAGCCGGTGAGAGTGCTCGCTGCGATGAGCGGCGGCGTCGATTCCGCCGTGGCGGCCGCACGCGCGGTCGATGCCGGACACGAGGTGGTCGGTGTGCATCTGGCGTTGTCGGCGTCGCCGGGGACACTGCGCACCGGATCGCGCGGCTGCTGTTCCAAGGAGGACGCCGGCGATGCCCGCCGGGCCGCGGACGTGCTCGGAATCCCGTTCTACGTCTGGGATTTCGCGGATCGGTTCAAGGAGGACGTGATCGACGACTTCGTCGCCTCCTACGCCGCCGGCGAGACCCCGAATCCGTGCCTGCGCTGCAACGAGAAGATCAAGTTCTCGGCGCTGGCCGACCGCGCGGTCGCGCTCGGCTTCGACGCCGTCGTCACCGGTCACTACGCCCGCCTGGCGGACGGGGTGCTGCGCCGGGCCGTCGACGGCGACAAGGACCAGTCCTATGTGCTCGCCGTGCTCACCGCCGATCAGCTGACCCGGGCGATGTTCCCGATCGGCGACACCCCGAAGCCGCGGATCCGCGCCGAGGCCGCCGAGCGGGGCCTGGCGGTGGCGAACAAGCCGGATTCGCACGACATCTGCTTCATCCCGTCCGGCGACACCCGGGCCTTCCTGGGTGCGCGGATCGGGGTCCGGCCCGGTGCGATCGTCGACTCGGACGGGCAGCGGCTCGGCGAGCACGAGGGTGTGCACGGTTTCACCATCGGCCAGCGCAAGGGCCTGGGCCTGCCGGGCCCGGCCGCCGACGGCCGCCCGCGCTACGTCACCGACATCGATCCCGGCACCGGCACGGTCCGGATCGGCACCGCCGAGGAGCTCCGGGTCGAGGCCGTGCGCGCCGACCGCGCGATCTGGACCTCCGGTACGGCCCCGCGGGGCCCGATCGAGTGCGTGGCGCAGGTGCGCGCGCACGGCGGCACCGCCCCGGCGGTGGCGCAGGCGGCCGACGGCGGCCTGGTGGTCCGGCTGCGTGAGCCGTTGACGGGCGTGGCCCGCGGTCAGGCCGTGGTGCTGTACCGACCGGACCCGGCCGGCGACGCGGTGATCGGCAGCGGAACCATCAGCGGCACCGAGCGGGCACTGACGGACAGTTCCCGGTGACGGCCCCCGCGATCGGTTTCGACCTCGATCTGACGCTGGCCGACAGCCGGGCCGGGATCGCCGCCGTCTATCGCCTGCTGTCCGCCGAGACCGGGGTGCCGATCGACACCGACGCGGTGGTGTCGCGGATCGGGCCGCCGCTCGAGGTGGAGATCGGGTACTGGTTCCCGCCGGAGCGGGTCGCGGCGATGGCCGACCGCTACCGCGCGATGTATCGCGACGTGGCGATCCCGGTGACCACCGCGATGCCCGGCGCCGCGGCCGCGATCGCCGCGGTCCGGGCGGCGGGCGGCCGGGTGATCGTCGTCTCCGGGAAGAACGAGGCCGATACCGAGCGGACTGTCCGATTCCTCGGCCTGCCGGTCGAGGAGGTCGTGGGCGGGGTGTTCGGCGCGGGCAAGGGCGAGTCGCTGCGCCGGTTCGGCGCCGCCGCCTACGTCGGTGACCACACCGGTGACATCGACGCCGCCCGGGCCGCCGGCGCGGTCGCGGTGGGGGTGGCGACGGGATCCTTCGATCTCGTGGCGCTGAGCGCCTACGGCGCCGACGTGACGCTGCCGGACCTGTCGGCCTTCCCGGACTGGTATGCGGATTTCGCCGGAAGCCGTTGTACTGCGGCGTTTTCCGGTCAGGTGAACGCAAATGAGTGAGGTCGACGACGTGACAACGGAATCCGCGCTGCTGCGCGGCGGGATCGCGACCGCGGTCGGCTCCTGGCCCGGCACCGACGCCCGGGAGGCCGCCGCCACCATCGTCGGCGAACTCGGCGAGCTACCGCATCTGGTCGAATTGCCCGGCCGCGGACCGGGTTCGGATCTGGTCGGCCGTGCCTCCGCGCTGCTGGTCGACCTCCGCTTCGACACCTCCACCCGCGGCTACCGGCTGGCCGCGCGGCCCGGCGTGCTCTCCCGCCGCGCCCGCGACCTGCTCCGCACCGATCTGGATGCTCTCGAAGAAGCCTGGGAGACAGCGGGTCTCGGTGGTTCCGGCCGCCCGGTGAAGGTGCAGGCCGCGGGCCCGCTGACGCTCGCCGCTCAGGTCGAACTGGTCAACGGGCACCGCCTGCTCACCGATCCCGGTGCGGTGCGCGATCTTTCGGAGTCGCTCGCGGAGGGCGTGGCCCGGCACGCCGCCGAGGTCGCGAAACGCCTGAACACCTCCGTCGTCGTTCAGCTGGACGAACCGTCGCTGTCGCACGTGCTGGCCGGAACCCTCACCGGCGCAAGCGTTCTGAACACGGTGCGCGCCCTGCCCGAACCCGAGGCGCTGCACCTGCTCGACACGGTCGTGGCCGCGCAGACCGGACCCGTGCTGGTGCACACCTGCGCCGATCGACCCGCCCTGGGTTTCCTGCGCGACAGCGCCGCCGCCGCGGTGGGTTTCGACCTCGCCACCGTCGGCACCGCCGATCTGGACGGCATCGGCGAACTACTGGACAACGGAAAGTTCGTGGCGCTCGGCCTGATTCCGACCACCGCCCCGGCGCGGCCGCCGACCTGGCGGGACATGGCCGAACCCGGTGTCCGGCTGATCGACCGTCTGGGCTTCCCGCGCCGCCTGCTCGCCGAACGCGTGCTGATCACCCCGGCCTGCGGCCTCGGCGCCGCCCCGCTGACCTGGGCCCGCCGTACCCTCGCGCTGGCCGCCGACGTCGCCCGCGCCTACACCGAGGAACCGGAGTCGCTGACCTTCGAATAGTTCGGTCCTGCCGGAGCGCGACCCGGATGCAATGATGGGACGAATCGAATTCCGAATTCGGAAGGAGTGCAACCGATGTCGTTGCGATCACTGGGAACGTCGAGTCTGCAGATCTCGCCGATCGTGTTCGGCGGCAACGTGTTCGGCTGGACGGTGGACGAGAGCGCCTCGTTCGCGCTGCTGGACGCGCTCGCCGACGCCGGCATCAACTCCGTGGACTCCGCCGACGTGTATTCGGCCTGGGTGCCGGGCAATTCGGGCGGCGAATCCGAGGAGATCATCGGCCGCTGGTTCCAGCGTTCCGGCAAACGCGACTCCGTGGTGATCGCGACGAAGGTCGGCGGCATGCCGGACCGTCCGGGCCTGTCACGGAAGAACATCCTGCGCGCCGCGGAGGATTCGCTGCGCCGCTTGCGAACCGACCACATCGACCTCTACTACTCGCACCGCGACGACGCCGAGACCCCGCAAGAGGAGACCCTCGGCGCCTACCAGACGCTGATCGAACAGGGCAAGGTCCGCGCGATCGCCGCCTCGAACTTCAGCGGCGCCCGGTTGCGCGAGGCCGCCGAGATCAGCGCCCGCACCGGCCTGCCCGCCTACGCGGCGGTCCAGCCCGAGTACAACCTGTACGACCGCGCCGACTACGAGACCGACCTGGCACCGGTGGTGGCCGACCTGAAGCTCGGCGTGGTCACCTACCGCCCGCTGGCCTCCGGCTTCCTCAGTGGCAAGTACCGCTCCGAGGCCGACCTCGGCAAGAGCCCCCGCGGCGCGCGCACCGTGCCGAAATACCTGAACCCGCGCGGCCTCGGCATCCTGTCCGCGCTGGACGCGGTCGCCGACAAACACACCGTCTCGCCCGCGACGGTCGCCGTCGCCTGGCAACTGACCCGCCCCGGCATCACCGCGCCGATCGCCTCGGCCACCTCGGTCGAGCAGTTGCGGGAACTGGGTGCGGCGGCACAGCTGATCCTCGACGAGGAGGACGTGCGCGCCCTCGAGCAGGCGAGCGCAGGCTGAATCCGGCGAGCGGCTGCTCGCGGGTTCGGCCACGCCGCACCGGGCCGGTTCAGCTGCCGAACAGCGGCCGCGCTCCGGGATGGCTCAACTGCCACCGGTCCGGCTTGCCCGGTGGGTAGGCGACCGGCAGTTGATCGCCGGGGGATGGCCACTGGTTGACGTCCCAGACGAACCGGCCGTACACGGTCTCGTTCGCGACCGTGGGCCCGGAGACGTTCCCGGTGAGCGTCACGAATTCCTCGCCCTGTCCGGCCGGTCGCGGACTGACCCCGGTGACGTACAGCGTGCCGCTCTCCAGTTGCGGCGCGCCCCGCCACCCGGCCCCGGCCCTCGGCCCGCCGCGGTATCGGGTGATCAGCACGATCACCACACCCGCCAGCACCACGATGAAACCGATCTGTAGCAGCATGCCTCCATGCTAGGCGGGCGCCGCCGGGCTCAGCGCGCGACGAGTTCGCCGGTGCCCGATTCGGTCCGGTGCAGCGACCATACCGAGGTGTGCCGGGCCGCCGCGGGCTCCGCGCGTGTGGTGTAGATCAGTTGTGCGCCACGGGGATTGGTGTCCGGTTCGGTGAACATCGCGATCAGCCGGGCGGCGACGTCCGTGGGCAGGTGCAGGTCGAGATCGTCGACGACGAGCACCCGACCGATGTCCAGCGCGTCCAGCACGGCGGGCAGCAGCCGCAGCAGCGCCAGCGTCGAGGTCGATTCCGCCGCCACATCGATCGCGGTGTCCACGCCGGTGTGCACCAGGCTCACGCCGACGCCGCGGCGGTCGGCCATCCGGGCGTAGAGCGTGTCGCGGGCGGCCCGCAGATTGGCCAACTCCCGATTCAGCGCGGCCGGGGTCAGCCCGTGGCTGTGCTCCAGCTCGACGGCATGCCCCGGCGTGGTCAGGCAGGCGTCGGCCTCCTTGGTGGCGACGGCGATCTCCCCGTCGAGCTCGCGCAGATAGTCGGCGTACATCGGATCCGGCGCCGGCACGAGGATGTCCTCGACACCCAGGTCGGCCCCCCGCAGCAGCGTCAGCAACCGCGCGGCGTGCTCGGCCGACCGCGACAGATGGCTGCCGAGCCGATGCTCGATCTCCCGCGGATCACCGGCCCCGCCCACCACGTCGAGGCGATCGGCGAACCAGCGATGCGCCGGTGTCAGCGCCTCGGCGTGCAACTGCCCGGCGAGCCCGAGCAGCAGCGCGTTCGGCCGGACCAGCGGCGTCAGTGCGCCGATACCGTAACGGGCCGAATCGAATTGCGCGCCGATCCGGATCTGCTCCCCGGAACGCTCGAACACCACCCGCTTGCGCTGATGCGGGCTGGTGTGCAGCCATTCCTCGACGACGTCGGCCCGGTCGAGCCGGAATCCGTAACTGTAGGGCACCCCCTCGGCGACGAAGGTGACGGCGAATTCCGAAGGGCGGTCGGCGAATCCGAGATGCGGCGCGCGGACCGGCCCCGCGTACGGATCCCAGCCGGACACCGAGTTCAGCACCGCGTCCCGCATATGGGCGAGGGCGTCGACGAGGCTGGACTTGCCGGTGGCGACCGCGCCCCGGATCGCCGTCACGGGTGCGGGCAGCGCACCGGACCGGTTGCCGACCGGCCGCAGTTCCTGCGGTCCGGCCAGGAACCGATGATTCGTCACCTGGAAGCTGCGCAACACCCCGCCATCCTGCCGTTTCGCGAGGCCGGATGCGAGCCTTGACACGCAACCTTTTAGTTGCCTATGGTAGGCATATGCAACTGAAGGGTTGCATATGGAGGATGGTCCGATGGACGAGGTGTTCAAGGCACTGGCCGACCCCAGCCGCCGGCTCCTGCTGGACAGTCTGAACGCGCACAACGGTCAGACCCTGGCGCAGCTGTGCGTGGGCCTCCGCCTGACCAGGCAGGCGGTCAGCAAACATCTCGCGGTGCTGGAGGCGGCGAATCTGGTGACCACCCGCCGCCGGGGCCGGGAGAAACTGCACTACCTGAACGCCGAACCCATCAACGCCATCTCCGACCGCTGGATCCACCACTACGACCACCGGCGGGTGCACGCCCTCGCCGACCTGAAGACCGCATTGGAGAGCGCGACCATGAGCAACGAATTCGTCTACACCACCTACATCCGCACCACCGCGGAACAACTCTGGCGGGCGCTGACCGAACCGGCGTTCACCCGGCGCTACTGGGGCGCGAGTTTCGACACCGACTGGCGCCCCGGCTCGGAGCTGGTGTGGCACGAGAAGAATTGGACCGGAAAGGATCCCGAGCAGCAGGTGCTGGAATCCGATCCCTACCGGAAACTCTCGTACACCTGGCACACCTTCACACCCGAATTCGCCTCCGCGATGGACTTGGACCCCGAGCAGGTGGCGGCCTGGGCCCGGGAACCCCGCTCGCGGGTCACCTTCGAGCTCGAACCGCAGGGCGAATCGGTGAAACTGACTGTGGTGCACGACAATTTCGCGCCCGGCAGCGGCCTGCTGAGCGCGGTCAGCGGCGGCTGGCCGCACATCCTCGCCAACCTCAAGACGCTGCTGGAGACCGGCGACACCCTGCCCGGCGGCCCGGGAGCGAAGTAGCCCGGATCGTTCTCCGGGCCACCGCCGGATCGCTCAGGGCAGCATGCCGTACGCGTGATCCGGCCGAATCCGCACCACCGCACGGCGATCCGCGACCATGGCCCGCCGGTAGTCGTCCCAGTCCGGATGCTCGCCACTGGCCGCCCGATAGTAGGCGATCAACTCCTCGACGGTGGCGTCGTCGAGCTCCGCCGCGGGCGGGGTCAGCTCCACCGGACCCTCCAGGACCGCGTACTGCCAGAAGTCGGCGCTCGTCACGTGCAGCGCGGCCCACGGCTCCCGGCGCAGATTGTGGTACTTGGCGCGATCGGCCGTGATCGAGATCCGGACGACCCCCGCGTCGTCGATGGCATGAGTGACGTTCGACAGTTGCGGACGACCGTTGCGGCGGAGCGTGGTGAGCACCGAACGCGGCGTGGTGCGGGCGAAATCCAGTGCGGCATCGAGTTCCATACCGGCTGCAACGGCCCGTGCCGGTGGACTGTTCCCGACCGGCCGGATACGCCACGACGTGCGGGAACAGCCGCCGGGATATGTCGGTGGGCTGGGCTAATCTGCCTGCGTGAGCGAATCGGGGATCGAGATCCGGCCCGCGACGGGCGACGAGCGGACCCAGTGGCAACAGCTGGCGGAAGAGGTGCGCGATCACCAGTTCCGCTACTACGTCCGCGATGCGCCGATCATCTCCGACGGCGAATTCGACGCGCTGCTGCGGCGTTTGGAGGCGCTGGAGGAGGCCCACCCGGACCTGCGCACCCCCGATTCGCCCACCCAGCTGGTCGGCGGCGGCTTCGCCACCGAGTTCACCGCGGTCGACCACCTCGAGCGGATGATGTCGCTGGACAACGTGTTCGACGAGGCAGATATGCGGACGTGGATCAGCCGCGTCGAAGCCGAGACGGGCACCGACATCCACTACGTCTGCGAGGTGAAGATCGATGGGGTCGCGCTGAACCTGGTCTATGAGCACGGCCGCCTGGTCCGCGGCGCCACCCGCGGCGACGGCCGCACCGGTGAGGACGTCACGCTCAACGCCCGCGCCATCGGCGACATCCCGGCCCAGCTCAGCGTGAGCGACGAGTTCCCGATCCCGGAGCTGCTGGAGGTGCGCGGCGAGGTCTACTTCCGGGTCGCCGATTTCGAGGAGCTCAACGCCGCCATCGTCGCGGAAGGTAAACCGCCGTACGCGAATCCGCGCAACACCGCGGCCGGTTCGCTGCGCCAGAAGGATCCGGCGGTCACCGCGCGGCGGCCGCTGCACATGATCTGCCACGGTTTCGGCCGGATGGTGGGCTTCGCCCCCGAGTCCCAGCACGAGGCGTACCGCGCGCTGGCGGCCTGGGGCCTGCCGGTCTCCGAACACACGCGGCGGGTTCGGGGCGCCGACGCCGTCCTCGAGCGGATCCGCTGGTGGGGCGAGCACCGGCACGACATCGAGCACGAGATCGACGGCCAGGTGATCAAGGTCGACGAATTCTCGCTGCAACGCCGCCTCGGCGCCACCTCCCGCGCGCCGCGCTGGGCCATCGCCTACAAGTACCCGCCGGAGGAGGCCACCACCCGGTTGCTGGACATCCAGGTCAACGTCGGCCGCACCGGCCGCGTCACGCCGTTCGCGGTGATGGAACCGGTCACCGTCGCCGGTTCCACGGTCTCGATGGCCACCCTGCACAACGCCGCCGAGGTCGGCCGCAAGGGCGTGCTCATCGGCGACACCGTCACCATCCGCAAGGCCGGCGACGTCATCCCCGAGGTGCTCGGCCCGGTGGTCGACGTCCGCGACGGCACCGAACGCGCCTTCGTGATGCCCACGCACTGTCCGGAATGCGGCACCGAACTGGCCCCGGAGAAGGAGGGTGACGCCGACATCCGCTGTCCCAATCAGCAATTCTGCCCGGCGCAGTTGCGGGAGCGCGTGTTTCACGTCGCCGGTCGTGGCGCCTTCGACATCGAGGCGCTCGGCTACGAGGCCGCGATCGACCTGCTGAAATCCGGCGTCATCGGCGACGAGGGCGACCTGTTCGACCTCACCGAGGAGAAACTGCTCGGCACCACGCTGTTCACCAACAAGAACGGCAGCCTGTCCGCCAACGGTAAGCGACTGCTGCAGAACCTCGACGCCGCCAAGGACCGCGCCCTGTGGCGGGTGCTGGTCGCCCTGTCCATCCGGCATGTCGGCCCCACCGCGGCCCGCGCCCTGGCCGCGGAATTCGGCGAGATGGCCCGCATCGAGGCCGCCTCGGTCGAGGAACTGGCCGACGTCGACGGGGTCGGCCCCACCATCGCCGCCGCGGTCGTGGAGTGGTTCACGGTCGAGTGGCATCGCGTCATCGTCGAGAAGTGGCGCGCGGCCGGTGTGCGGATGGCCGACGAACGCGACGCCTCCATCGATCGCACCCTCGAGGGCCTGTCGATCGTGGTCACGGGCTCGTTGCAGGGCTTCTCCCGCGACGAGGCGAAGGAGGCGATCCTGGTCCGCGGCGGCAAGGCCGCCGGTTCGGTCTCGAAGAAGACGGCCTTCGTGGTCATCGGCGAGGCCCCGGGCACCAAAGCCGCCAAGGCCGAGGAGCTGGGCGTCCCGATCCTCGACGAGGACGGGTTCCGATTACTCCTGGAGTCGGGCCCGGAAGCGGTGTCGCCCGCCACGGCGGAAACCGGCGAGGCGGGCGCCGCCGACCCGGCCCAGTAGCCCGCGCACTGCTGCCCAGCCGTATCCGAGGAACGGATCCGGGGGTCGCGTCGGGGCCCGGGGCCACGCCTGCTCAGCAGGCTGCTCCACGTGATATCGCGTGCCCCGATGCGCGCATGCCGACCCGGGTGGCCGGTCACCGCCGCGCCTGGGCAGTATCGAAGCGTGGGTTCAGGCGAGAACAGGTTCGACATCCGGCCGGCGCAGCCGGCGGAATACGGGGAGATCGGGGCGCTGACCGTCTCGGTGTATCTGGGGGAGGGGCACGTCGATCCGGACAGTCCGTATCTCTCGACGTTGCTCGACACCGAGACCCGGGCACAGGCAGCCGACGTACTGGTCGCGGTGCGCCACGGCGAACTGCTCGGTTCGCTCACCGTCGTCGAGCCGGGCACCCCGTACGCCGACATCGCGCGGCCGGGCGAACTGGAATTCCGGATGCTCGCCGTCGCGAAGATCGCGCGCGGCAGGGGAGTGGGAAGCGCTCTGGTCGGGGCGGTCCTCGACACCGCGCGGAGGGCCGGCTATCCGGCGGTCGTCCTGACCACCATGCCGACCATGGCCGACGCGCGGCGCATCTACGAACGGATCGGCTTCGTCCATGTCCCTGAACGAGATTGGTACACCGGCTCCGGAAAACCGCTCACGGTCATGCGGCTGGCGCCGATCTGATCCGGTCAACTTCCGCAAATCGGGAGGATGACACGTGTTGCTCGAAGTCAGCCGAGGACCGTGGCGATGATGCCGGCGAGATAACCCAGCCGGGCGACCTCCGACGGCCGGAAGTCCGGACCACCCGGCCGGCCCAGCAGCAGCACCTTGCCGGTGTTGGCGAGCGGGGCGGCCGCCAGCTTGGTGTCCATGTCCTTCCAGATCTGCGGCACCCAGTCGGCCTCGCCGTCGAGCACCATCGGCTTCTCGAGCGGCATCCACGGCGCCGAGGCGGCCTGCGTCTCCGGGGCGCTCGGGCTGCCGACGACCCGGTAGGCCCCCTGCGACCCGATGTCGACGACCGTGCACCAGCCGACCCGGAGCACCCGCGGCACCCCGTCGACCAGCACCTGCAGCCGATCGTCGCGGGCGCCGGCGACCTGATCGATGAGCTCCAGCTCACGATGGGTGTCCAGCATCCCGGAGTACGGCCGTAGCGAATCCACGTGCACGTCGGCCAGCGATTCGGCGGCGGTGATCAGGGTGTCGGGCAGGGCGCCGGGCGGCACTTCGACCACCAGATCGTCGATGGCGAATCCGGCGCCGCGTTCGACCACGTCCAGCGACAGGATGTCGGCGCCGACGCCGCCCAGCGCGAGAGCGAGTGAGCCGAGACTTCCTGGGCGATCCGGAAGTTGCACGCGAAGCAGATATGACACGTGCGTTCCTTCCTTTCTGGTGCAACCGGGCCCTGGTCGGATACCCGAGTCTCGCAATACTTACACCCACCGCCTCGGACATTCGAGCCGAAGCGCGCGGGCGGCCGAGGAGACGGCCGACACCCGTAATTGTGCCCGTACGCCCGCCTCCTGTGCGCGGGTTGTCCGACGGACTCGCTAGGCTGTATCCGTCCCGCTCGACGGCCACTCGGTCGCCGCGGGGCGGATCAGTACCTCAATCTGCCGAAAGGGGTCCCCGCGGTGCCCGCCATCTCCCGCGACGAGGTCGCACACCTCGCCCGGTTGTCCCGGCTCGCCCTGACCGACGAAGAGCTCGACCTGTATGCGGGGCAGCTGGATTCGATCCTCAGCCACGTCCAGGTCATCTCGCAGGTCGCCGCCGATGTCCCGGCCACCGCGTCGCCGAATCCCACCACGAACGTGACCCGGCCCGACATGGTCGAGCCGTGCCTGTCCCCCGGCGAGGCGCTGTCCGGCGCGCCGGCGGTCGACGAGCAGCGGTTCCTGGTTCCGCAGATCCTGGGGGAGGGCGAATGACCGAGCTGACCACACTCTCCGCCGCCGAACTCGCGGAGAAGATCCACACCCGCGAGGTGTCCTCGGCCGAGGTCACCCAGGCGCATCTGGACCGCATCGCCGCAGTCGACGGCGAGCTGCACGCGTTCCTGCACGTGGCCGGCGACCGGGCGCTCGCCGCCGCCGCCGAGGTCGACCGCGAGATCGCCGCCGGTACCGTGGCCTCCCCGCTGGCCGGTGTGCCGCTGGCGCTGAAGGACATCTTCACCACCACCGACATGCCCACCACCTGCGCCTCCAAGATCCTGGAGGGCTGGGTCCCGCCCTACGACGCGACGGTCACCACCAAGCTGCGCGCGGCCGGCATCCCCATCCTGGGCAAGACCAACCTCGACGAGTTCGCCATGGGCTCGTCGACGGAGAACTCGGCCTTCGGCCCCACCCGCAACCCGTGGGACCACGACCGCATCCCCGGCGGCTCCGGCGGTGGTTCCGCCGCCGCCCTGGCCTCGTACCAGGCGCCGCTGGCGATCGGCACCGACACCGGCGGTTCCATCCGGCAGCCCGCCGCCGTCACGGCCACGGTCGGTACCAAGCCCACCTACGGCACGGTCTCCCGCTACGGCCTGGTGGCCTGCGCCTCCTCGCTCGACCAGGGCGGCCCCTGCGGCCGCACCGTGCTCGACACCGCGCTGCTGCACCAGGTGATCGCCGGATACGACCGCAAGGACTCCACCTCCCGCGACGTCCCCGTGCCCGACGTGGTGGCCGCGGCCCGCGAGGGCGCCCGCGCCGATCTGAGCGGCATCAAGGTCGGCGTCGTGAAGGAGCTGCACTCCGACAGCTATCAGCCGGGCGTCATCTCCTCCTTCGACGCCGCGGTCGCGACGCTGAAGGATCTGGGCGCCGACGTCATCGAGGTGTCCTGCCCGCACTTCGAGCACGCCCTGCCCGCGTACTACCTGATCCTGCCCAGCGAGGTGTCGTCCAACCTGGCCCGCTTCGACGCGATGCGTTACGGCCTGCGCGTCGCCGACGACGGTCAGCACAGCGCCGAGCAGGTGATGGCCGCCACCCGCGAGGCGGGCTTCGGCCCGGAGGTCAAGCGCCGCATCATGATCGGCACCTACGCCCTCTCGGCCGGCTACTACGACGCGTTCTACGGCCAGGCGCTGAAGGTGCGCACCCTCATCGCCCAGGATTTCGACCGCGCCTACGAACAGGTCGACGTCCTGGTCTCCCCGACCAGCCCGTTCACCCCGTGGAAGCTGGGCGAGAAGGTCGACGACCCGCTGGCGATGTACCTGTCCGACCTGTGCACCCTGCCGACCAACCTGGCCGGTCACTGCGCGATGTCGGTCCCGTCCGGCCTCAGCGAGGACGACGGCATGCCGGTCGGCCTCCAGATCATGGCCCCCGCCCTCGCCGACGACCGCCTGTACCGGGTGGGCGCCTCCTACGAAGCGGCCCGCGGCCCGATCTCCTGACCCGGCAACGGTTTCGGCGGGTACCTCAGGTGCCCGCCGAAACCCGTTTCGCGCGTACCGCTCTCGGCGCACATCGCCGGAACATTCTCGACGGCCTGCGACCTCGGTCCCGGAATTGACGGGGGGAGTATCCGTGCCGCCTCATGTGTGCGGGCGCTCGACTTGTACTCCGTCAGCAACTCCCCATCGCGGTCCCCTGATCGGTGCCGTACCGGTGGCCGTGGCCCGGGGTCGGCCCCAGCGCACCGAGCAGGTCCACCGACGTCTGCACGAAACTGATCACCGGAAGCCATTGGGGCAGCGGCGCATCGAGCCGAGTCCCGGCGAGGTCCGGTGCATGCCACAGCAATCGGGGTGACCAGCGCACTACAGGGTCGGAGGAGTTGGCCAGTACCGTCGCGCTCGCGCGGTGTACTCGGTTGGCCGGCGGCCCGGCCCACACCGCGGCACAGATCCGGCGCACCTGCTCAGCGTTCCCGCCGAAGACCGCGCTACCCGCCGCCGCCCCCAGACTCTGCCCGTAGACATAGAGTTTCGGCCGGACCGGCAACTCGTCCAATCGCCGCTCGACGGCCGCGAACAGCGCCCGCGCCGAGGTCTCGGCGGCCTTCCGGCCGAACACGAACGTCGCCCAGCTGGGCGCCTCCGAATACTGCAAGCCGACCAGCGCGACATCGCCGGCGAACCGCTCGTCCAACCCCGCCGCCGCGCGCGCATCGATCCACCCGGATCCGGTGGGCACCACCACGACCAGGTTGCCGCGGGTCAGTCCGCCCGAACGCTCGAGTTCCCGAATCGCCAGCTCCACTCGCGCATTCAGGTCCGCGGCGGACTCGAGACCGACATACACCCGCACGGACCGGTTCGGCGCTCCCGCCACGAACTTCCTGCCCTCCGCACCCAGCGACGGCCAGCTGACCGCCGACACCGCACTACCCGACCGAGCCGAGGAAACCGGCTGCACCACAGCCGGATCCATCGCCGCGTTGGCCGCCGCATAGGCCGACTGCCGCCACTGCGCCACCGTCGGCAGGAGAACGAACTGCGCGGCCAGCACCGCCACCACCACGAGCCCGACCCCCCGAGCGGGCCCGAGCCGCCGCCACACCCACCGAACCCCCAGCCCGATCCCGGCCAGCAGCCCCACGTCGAGCGCGGCCCCGCTCAGACACCGAGGCCAGTACCAGCCATCGATATCGGGCAGCCCCATCGCCGCACGCAGCGCGTTCTGCCAATGCTGAGCGTGCGCCACGGCCGCGCCGACGGCGACGACCCCGACCGCGACCGCCGGACCCCGCCACCGGTCCGATACGCCACCCCCGGACATATACCGCGACAACACTTTTCGCACACCACCCGCGAACGCGAGCGACACGGCCACCAGCAGCCCCGTCAACAACCCCTGCGCGGTCGACGTGCGGGGCAACAACCCCGGCGCCAACGACACGACCACCCCGACCGCCACCGCCGCCGAGGTCCCGATCCGCGGATACCGCAGGGGGATTCGTCGGGACACTCGAAAGTCTCTGCCCGAGAACATGTCTACCTCACCACGCCACGTCGGGCCCGGCGGCCGCAGAGCCGAACGACCCGGCGCGGAACCTCGCGGCCCGCAATGCGCGCGGTCCAGCCTCGTCCTCGTCCGCTACCGTCCTGCCTGTGCCGGTTTCGGCGGCGCGATAGTCGAACCACGCGGCCCCCACCGCGTGCGGGCCGCCCTCGTCCCCGACCGCTGCCGTTGCGGCTGTGCCGGTTTCGGCGGCGGGGTCGTGCAGCCGAGCGGCCCCCGGCGTGCGCGGGCCGGCTTGGTCCCCGACGGCTACCGGCCCGCCTGTGCCGGATCCGGTGGCGCGGTGGTCGAACCGAGCGGCCCCCAGCGCGTGCGGGCCGCTCTCGTCCTCGACCGCTGCCGTTGCAACTGTGCCGGTTGCGGCGGCGGGGTCGTTGAGCCGAGCAGCCACCAGCGTGCGCGGGCCGGCCTCGCGTCCGGTGGCATCCGGTTCGGCCGCGACGGATGCGACGACACTCGACCGAGCGGCGGTCGGTTGGCTGGCGTTCGGCCGACTCGCCTGTGGCCGAGCGGAATCCGAGATTCCGACGCTCGCCCGTGCCGGGACGGATCCGCCGCCTCCCGACTCGGCGGCCTGCCGTCCGGAGTTCTCCCGCTCGTTCGGGTTCACGGCTGTGCCGAGCAGGCCGGTGACCGGCCGGAAGGTGATCGAGCCGTCGGCGCTCGGCTGGCGAACATCCAATTCGATTGTCCCCGAACGAGAAATATCGAGGTCCACGGTATCCGCCCGGTCGGCGCGGAGCCGGACGGCATCGGATCCGGGGGCCGCCGACCAGCGCCCGGCGGCCCCGGGCGCGGACAGCCGCCGCGCGCCGGCCGACCGTGTCCCGGTCCGGAACGCCCCGAGGGGAAAAGGACCGGTCTGTGAAGGGAGCGGCAGCCGTCCGCCCCTCTCACCCTTCCTCCGCAGACGACCGGCAATTCTGCGCCCGGCGAGGGTGAGCCCACCCGCCAGCGCACCCAGCGCGAAGGCGAGCCCCATCAACCGCAGAAGCTCTGTCCCCGAGGAGTTTCCGGACAGCTGATGCCCGAACAGGTTCTCCGGCAGCGGAGTCGCGTAATTCTGCCGCCGCGAGTTCAGGTCGACCGCCGTGTCGGCGGTCGTGGCCACGAGATCGCACCCGAGCCGGCTCACCGTATCGGCGCGGCCCGCGCAGATCGTGTGCAGATGCCGTCCGAAGCCGGCGTCGACGGCCTGCCGGGCCCACGGCCCGAGCGGTTCGCCGTGGTCGTAGGCGTATCGCAACAGGTCGTAGCCGAGGTCGTGGGCCTGGCAGGCCACGGTGAAATCGGCGGGCAGCGGGACCGGCGAGGAGCAGTCGCCGCTCGGATCGACCAGCAGCCCGTCCCGGATCCCCGGCACATATCCGGCGCTCACGGCGAAGTCGTCCGGCAGTGTCGCCGAATCCGGCTGTGCGCCGGTCAGATTCAGCACCGCCACTCGGGCGGACGGGTTCTCGGGCACGGCCGCGCCGCCGGACGGAACCGTGGCCGCCCCTACCGGCGCCGCAACGGCGGTCGTGGTCAGCATCGTCAGGACGGCGGCGGAGCCGAGCACGCAGCGGACGCGCCGTCGAGTGGTGTCGCTCATGGCAGCCGACGCTAGGAATCGGATCCCGAATCCCACCTCCCGCTCGCGACGGATTCGCCGCTCGCCGACAGGAGGGACCGAAGAGCCCGATCTCATACCGGGGTAGGGGTGTGATTTGGCCCGTGGGTATGAAGACGGCTCGCCTCGCGATTCGTACTCTCGAGGAATGGCAAGTCGTGACAGGACCCGCAGGGCGCACCTCGGGCGGCAGGCGGTCGCCACCGTGCGCGACCACAATCGGCGCAGATGGCTGCTCGACGGCATGACCGCGCTGGTCACCGGCATCTTCTTCGCGGTCGCCTGGCCGACGCTGCACCTCACCCACCAGGTGCCCGCGGCGGCCCAGCCGTTCATCGCCGGCCTCGCGGCGTTCCCGTTCGCGCTGATCCGGGTCAACCCCGGCCTCGGCTGGGCCATCTCCGCCGCGTCGGCGGCCGGGATCGCGCTGATCATCCCGAACCAGCCGGATCAGCACCTGCCGTTCCAGGTAGTGCACATCCTGGCCCTGTTCGCGCTGCTGTTCTGCACGGCGGTGCGCGCCGACATCCGCCTGGTGCTGATCGGCTGGGGCGCCTCCGCGGTGCTGTTCGGCACCGCGATGGCCCGCCAGGACGGCCTCGGCTCCGCCGGCCTGGCGTGGCCACTGGCCATGACCGGCCTGGTCGCGTTCGGCCTACTGGTCCGCTGGCTGGTGCTGTCCCGCCGGGCGTTGGTCGAGCGCGAGGAGGAGAACGAGCTGGAGCGGGCGCGCCGCGCGATCCTGGAGGAGAAGGCCCGCATCGCCCGCGACCTGCACGATGTCGTCGCCCACCACATGTCGATGGTCGTGGTCCAGGCCCAGACCGCCCCCTACCGAGTGGGCGAGCTGTCCCCGGCCGCCGTGGCCGAATTCGAATCCATCGGCGCCTCCGCCCGCTCCGCGCTGAACGAGATCCGCGGCATGCTCGGCCTGCTGCGCAGCGACGGCCAGCTCGCCGACCACGCCCCGCAACCCACGGCCGTCGACCTGCTCGACCTGCTCGCCGGCGCCCGCCGGGCCGGCGTAACCATCGACTGGACGGTCGACGGCCCCCTGTCGGAGGTCCCGGACACCGTCGGCCTCGCCCTGTATCGCATCGCGCAGGAATCGCTGTCGAACGCGTCGCGGCACGCCCCCGGCACCGCCGTCCACGTGGGCCTGGCAGTACGCGCCGGCATCGTGCAACTCACGGTGGCGAACGAGCCCGGCACGGTCCCCGCCACGATCGGCGCCCCCGGCACCGGCATCGCCGGCATGCAGGCCCGCGCGGCCGCCTTCGGCGGCACCTTCCACGCCGCCCCGCGCCCCGACGGCGGCTTCGAGGTCCGAGCCACCCTGCCGCTGTCGGCCGCTTTCACCCTCCCGGCAACCGGCCCGATGACACCCACGGCCGTCCTCGCATGACAGCCCGCGAAAGCCGACCCGGCCACGGCCACCGATCCTGCCGCCGTCCGATCACAGCGTTGCCGAACCGATGATCGACTCGGATGGGCCATCGGCTCGATACCGGACGAGTCGACCCGCCTCGGTCACGGGGACTGCTGGTCCGTCCGTGCCGTCGGCAGTTCGTCCGCTGGAAGAACGGGGTGATCCGGCATGAGTTCGGTTCAGCCGCCCGGCAGATGAGTGCGGCCGCACGGAGTGGCTCCGACCCACCCCGGCCTGGTGCGCATTGCCGGGGCGCACCTGCCTCCTGATCGTCCACCACGATCACGACCTGTCCCTGCAGAGTTCGGCCCACCCGCCGACCGGCGCGGCTATCGGCACTACCGGCCCGGCGTCACCCGTTTCGTCCGGATGGTCCGCGCGGCGGCGGCCCTCGACCCCCGTGCCACACTGAGAGTCCCTGCGTCCCCGTTCCAGCGAGGTAGTGCGTGCCGATCACCGTGTTGATAGCCGACGATCAGGCGATGGTGCGGCAGGGCTTCGGGGCGCTGCTCGCCGCGCAATCCGATATCAGCGTCGTCGGCGACGCACCCAACGGTGTGGTCGCGGTCGCCGAGGCCCGACGGCTCCGTCCCGATGTGGTCCTGATGGACGTCCGCATGCCCGAGATGAACGGCCTGGAAGCCGCCCGCACCATCCTCGCCGCCGGATTCGATCCGCCCGTCCGGGTGCTGATGCTCACCACCTTCGACATCGACGACTACGTGTACGAGGCCCTGCGCGCCGGAGCCAGCGGATTCCTGCTGAAGGACGCGCCGGCGGAGGAACTGGTCCGAGCCGTCCGGGTGGTGGCCGACGGCCAGGCCCTGCTGGCGCCGACGGTCACCCGCCGCCTCATCGACGACGTGACCCGCCGCCGGGCCCGCCCCGTCGCCGCGCCCGCGCTGAACGCGCTGACCCCCCGGGAACGCGAGGTGCTGGAGCTGGTCGCCACCGGCATGTCCAACGCGGAGATCGCCGCGGCCCTGTTCGTCGCCGAGCAGACGGTGAAAACCCATGTCTCCAAGGTCTTCTCGAAGCTGAATCTGCGCGACCGGGCCCAAGCGGTGGTGCTGGCCTACGAATCCGGACTGGTGACACCCGGCTGATCGACCGGCACCCCGGGCCGCGGCCAGGGTTGCCCCGCGCGATCCTCGATCCGGCTGTTGAGCCGCTGCAGATAATCCGCGAAGGCCGTGACATCCGCCGGCGCCCAGTCGTCCATCAGATCGGTGAGCGCCCCGATATTGGTGGTGCGCTCGTCGTCGAGCCGCCTCTCCCCGGCGGCGCTGATCCGGAACTTGCGTGCCACGCCACCGTCGGGATCGGCGATCCGCTCGACCAGACCACCGCGCAACAGCGCCGCGGTCTGCCGGTTCAGCGTCGAGGCATCGAGATGGAACGCGTCGCTGAGTTGCCCGATCGACATCGGCCCCTCCAGCTCCAGCCGGCTCAGCAACAGGTAGGCGCTGCGGTCCAGGATCGGCGTCCCGTCGCGCCGATACCGCTGGTTGAGGGCGTAGCGGCCGAGTAGCATGCATTCGAACTCGACCCGGTCGGTGGGTTTCTCCATGCCACCCTTCTCCCGTTCTCGGCTCTGACCTGGGTGAACCGGTATACCACAGGCGCTGTCGGCGACGCCGCCACCCGTCGGCGTCGGCCGGGTGAGCGGATGTTCCGAATTCGCGCGTGGGAGACTCGTCACCGATGCTCACCTACATCCAAGCCATCGTGATCGGTGCCCTGCAAGGCGTCACCGAATTGTTCCCCATCTCGAGCCTCGGTCACTCGGTTCTGGTGCCCGCCTGGATCGGCGGCTCCTGGCAGGAGCTGGTCACCGAGGGCGATTCCGACCATGGCACACCGTATCTCGCGTTCGTGGTGGCCCTGCACGTCGCCACGGCGATCGCGCTGCTCATCTACTACTGGCGGGATTGGCGCGACATCATCGTCGCGTTCTTCGCCACGCTGCGGCACCGTTCCATCGAGACCTCGACCGAGCGGCTGGCGTGGCTGATCATCCTCGCCACCATCCCGGTCGGCATTCTCGGTCTGCTGCTGGAACATCCGCTGCGGACGATGTTCGCCAAACCGATCTTCGCGAGCATCTTCCTGATGCTCAACGGCGTCGTGCTGATCGTCGGTGAGGGCCTGCGCCGCCGCAACGCGCCCAGCCTCGCCGAATACGGCCGCAAGTTCGCAGAGGACGAGGCGCGGGAGGCGGCGCAGGCCCGCGGGGTCAGCGTCGAGGAGGAGATCCGGTCCGAGTCCGGCGAACGCCTCGCGCATCTGACCTGGAAGGACGCGCTGGGTATCGGCTTCGCCCAATCCGGTGCGCTGCTGGCCGGTTTCAGCCGGTCCGGTCTGACTATGGTCGGCGGCCTGCTGCGCGGACTGGACCACGAGGACACGGCCAAATTCGCCTTCCTGCTCGCGACCCCGGTGATCCTCGCCGCCGGTGTGCTGAAGCTGCCGACGCTGGCGGGCCCGCAGGGCCACGACATCATCGGGCAGTCGATCGTGGGTGCGATCGTGGCCGGCCTCGCCGCGTGGTTCGCGGTCCGATTCCTGGAGCGGTTCTTCAAGACCCGGACCCTGATGCCGTTCGCGGTGTACTGCCTGATCGCCGGACTGTTGTCGATCCTCCGCTTCGCCTGACCGGCTACGGTCCCGGGGGCGGGATCGGCTAGGATTTCGAGCTTGGACGTCACCGGAAGGGGGACCGTAGGTTGTTGCGTAGCGGTGACGTCTTCGCCGGGTTCACCATCGAGCGACTGCTCGGGCAGGGCGGGATGGGCTCGGTGTATCTGGCCCGGCATCCACGCCTGCCGAGGCTCACGGCGTTGAAGCTGCTCAATCCGGAGTTGTTCGCGGACGCGGAGATTCGCGCGCGGTTCGAGCGCGAGGCGGATCTCGCCGCGCAGCTGGACCACCCGAACATCGTCGCCGTGTACGACCGCGGCGCCGAGGCCGATCAGCTGTGGATGTGCATGCAGTACGTCGACGGCGTCGACGCGGCCAGCGTGCACCCGCACACCCTGCCGCTCGAGCGGGCGGTGCAGATCATCGAAGGTGTCGCCGCCGCACTGGATTACGCGCACGGTCGGGGCGTGCTGCATCGGGACGTCAAGCCCGCCAACATCATGCTGGCCCGCTCCGGCGCCGGTAAAGGCGAGCGGGTCTTCCTCACCGATTTCGGAATCGCCCGGCTGCGTGAGGATTCCACGCACCTGACCCAGGCGGGCATGTTCACAGCGACCCTCGCCTACGCGTCACCGGAGCAGATGACGGGGCAGGCCCTGGACAACCGCTCCGATCAGTACGCCCTCGCGTGCGCGCTGTACTGGCTGCTGACCGCGACCGGCCCGTTCGATTCGCCCGATCCCTCCGAGGTGATCCACGGGCACCTGCAACTGGCGGTGCCGCCGGCGAGTATGCGCCGGGCGGGCCTGTCGCCCGCGATGGATCCGGTCCTCGCCCGCGGCCTGGCCAAGCGCCCGGGCGACCGCTACGGCAGCTGCGCGGAATTCGCGGCGGCCGCCCGGCACGCGCTCACCGCACCCACGCCGATACCGCAGCCGATCGTGGTGAATCCGGCCCCGTTCGGCGCCCCGGTCCCGGTGGTCATCCCGGAACCGATCGAGCCCGAAGCCCCTGCGCCCCAGGATGATTCGAGCGGCTCGGCGGACCTGACGGTCCGCCGGTCCTATCCACCGGCCCCGGCGGGCCCCGTGCTCCTGGCAGCAACGGTGCCACCGCCGGCCGGTTCCGTCCCGCTGCCGGTCGGTCCGGCGTCGCCGCGCGGGCGCGCGGCCGATCCCGCCCCGGCCTTCCCGCCACCGGGCCCCTACCCGCAGCAGGTCGGTTTTCCGCCGAATCCGGCCGGGCCGCAACCCGTTCCGGCGCGCTCGGCGCGGCCGCTGGCGTGGATCCTGTTGGGGCTGGCCGTCCTGCTGGTTCTGGTGGGCATCGTGGTTCTCGTCATCCTGCCCGGCTCCGGCGATCACGAGCACGACCAGCCGGTGACGCCCCGGCACAGCCTCACACACCTGTTCTGATCCCACGCGAAACGCACTGATCCGTCGGCATTTTCGCCGCTCGCCTCGGTTGTCATCCATCCGTCTAAATTTATTATCCGTTTGTAAAATTACTTGCTAGGCTGGCCCCGTGCCCGCCCATCGGACCCCCGAATCCGACGCCCGTATCCGCGATGCCGAGCGCACCAAGCGCTGTCTGCTCGACGCCGCCTTCGACGAATTCTCCGCACGCGGTTACGCGGGCGCCCGGGTCGGCGACATCGCGACCCGGGCCGGGGTGAACAAACAGCTCATCACCTACTACTTCGGCGGAAAGGCCGGCCTGTACCGTGCGTTGCAACAGCGCTGGCTGCAACGGGAATCGGAATTCGCCGATCCGGACCTGCCGCTCGGCGAGCTGGCCGTGCGGTACCTGCGACACGCGCTCGCCGACCCGCGCGGCGCGCGAATGCTGATGTGGCGCGGCCTGTCCGACGAGGCCCCGGAGCCCGATCCGGCCGCCCCCGACGATCTGGCCGCCACCGAACAACGGCAACAGCGCGGTGAGATCGCCGCCGAGCTGGACCCGGCCTCGGTCCGGCTGGCGGTGGAGGCCATGGTCATGGCTCCGCTGCTGCTGCCCGGCACCGTGCGCGAATTGTTCGGAACCGATGCGCGCACACCCGAATTCGAGCAGCGCTACGCGGAACAGTTGCAGCGCATGATCACTCGGTTCGGCCCATCGACGATCGAAGAAGGAGAAGTCCAGTGACCTACCTCGTCACCGGCGCCCGCGGCCAGGTCGGCCGCGCCGTCATCGCGTCCCTGCTCGCGGCCGGAGAATCGGTGCGCGCCACCAGTTCCCGGCCCGACGCCGCCACCCTGCCCGGCGGCGTGCCGGTGCTCGGGCTCGACCCCGCCGATCCGGATTCCGCCACCGCCGCGTTCGACGGCATCGAACGCGCCTTCCTGTACGCCGCCCACGACGGCATCGACGCCCTCATCGCCGCCGCGAAAGCCGCAGGCGTGCAGCACATCACGCTGCTCTCCTCGGTGGCCGCGGAGACCCCGGGCAATCCCATCGGTGATCGGCACCTGGCGGTCGAGCGACCGTGGCAGGAGGCCGGTCTGCCCCTGACCATCCTGCGGCCGGGCGCCTTCGCCGGCAACGCGCGCATGTGGCTGTCCGGCGCGGACGACGTCGTGCGGCTGCCCTTCCCGGAGGCACAGCAGAATCCCATCCACGAGGCCGATCTCGCCGACGCCGCGGTCACCAGCCTGACCGAGCCGGGCCACGCCGGCAAGATCTACCCTTTGACCGGCCCGGAGTCGCTGTCGATCCGGCGGATGGTGGAACTGCTGGCCGAGGCCACCGGCCGGCCGCTGCGCATCGAGCGGATCAGCTACGAGCAGGCGGCACAGTTCCTGTTCCGCCCGGTCCTCGACATGTGGGCCGCCGGCGGCGACGGCCCGGTGCCGGTCGGCCCGACCTCGGAATCGGTGACCGGCAGACCCGCTCGCACCTTCGCGCAATGGGCCGCCGATCACGCCGCCGAATTCCGCTCCGCCGCAGTCTGATACCGCTCACCACGGCGAATGTGCGCCATCGCGCCCACATTCGGCGCGGGTGTGCCATCGTGAACCGTGTTCGGTTCACAGACGACCAAGGTGCAGTGGCGCCCCGAGGCCGGCCGCTGGGTCACGTTGATGGCGGTGGCCTTCGGGATCACCGTGGTGATCACCCGGCTCTACCTGATGGCCTCGGGCTATCCGAAGATCGGCGGCGCCACCTACCACATCGCGCATGCGCTGTTCGGCGGCCTGCTGCTGGTGATCTCCTGCCTGTTGCTGCTGCTGTCCTCCGGCCGGACCGCGATGATCTGGGCCGCGCTGCTGGCCGGGGTCGGGCTGGGCCTGTTCATCGATGAGGTGGGCAAGTTCATCACCGCCAACAACAACTACTTCTTCCCGCTCGCCGCGCCGATCATCTACCTCGCCTTCCTGCTGGTGGTCGCCGTCGCCCGGTACACGGCCCGGCGGCGCGGGGAGACCCCGGAACTTGCGCTGGCCGCGGTGATCACCGAGATCGGCCAGTCGATCGGCGACGAGATCAGCACCGCGCGACGCGATCTGCTGCGCGCCGAACTGGCCCGGATCGATCCGGTCCGGTGCGGACCGCAGCAGCGCGTGCTGGTCACGGCCCTCACCACCTATCTGGACGAGGTGCCCTGCGATACCGAACCGCCGGTCGGCCATCGCCTGGCCGCGCTGGGCCGCCGGCTGGAAGCGGCCCTGCTGCCGCTGCCGGCGCTGCGCACCGGCCTGATCACGGTGATGATCGCGCACGCGGTGTGGTCGCTGCTGCGGCTGGTGCTCGGCGCCGTGGTCATCGCCGGATGGCATCCAGCCTGGAACGAATTGGACCGGATGCTCGACATCACCTCCGGCCGCGGCTGGAAGGCGCTGACCGGCCTGGGCATCGCCGCCGTCGGCCAGGTGGTGGTCGTGGCCGGATTCGGCGCCGCGGCGGTCGCCTGGTTGCGCGGCCGGGTGGAACTCGGTGTGCGCCTCGGCATCTGGTCCGACGTGGTGTCGCTGACCGTGGTGAACGTGCTGGCCAGCTACTTCAGCCAGTTTCTCACGGTGTTCACGGCCCTCGCGGAGGCGTTGCTGCTGTGGGCGCTCGTCCGCTACCGCACCCGCCGCGCCCGCGCCGTGGATCAGCCGGCGGTCGCGGGTCGGCCGGCGGTCGCGGGTGAGCCGATGGCGGCAGGTGAGCCGATGGCCGCGGGTGAGCCGCCGATCGTGAATGACCCGACAGCCGTGGATCAGCCGAAGAAGGCGGCGGCCTCCTCGTAGCGGTTCTCCGGGACCAGCTTCAGCTGCTTGGTGGCCTCCGACAGCGGCACCAGATCGATCGAGGTGCCGCGCAGCGACACCATCTGCCCGAACCGGCCGTGGTGCACCGCCTCCGCGGCGTGCACACCGAACCGGGTCGCGAGCACCCGGTCGAACGAGGTCGGCGTGCCGCCGCGCTGCACGTGCCCGAGCACCGTCGTGCGGACCTCCTTGCCGATCCGCCGTTCGATCTCCACGCCCAGCTGGTGCGCGACGCCGGTGAACCGTTCGTGCCCGAACTCGTCGATACCGCCCTCGCGGAGGTGGAACGAGCCCTCCACCGGCTTCGCGCCCTCGGCGACCACACAGATGAAATGCGAATCCCCGCGCTGGAAGCGGCGTTTGATCATCGTGCAGACATCGTCCACATCGAACGGCACCTCGGGCAGCAGCGTGAGATGCGCGCCGGCGGCGATGCCGGAGTTCATCGCGATCCACCCGGCGTGCCGGCCCATCACCTCGACCAGCATCACGCGCTGATGCGATTCGGCGGTGGTGTGCAGCCGATCGATCGCGTCGGTGGCGATGGTGACAGCGGTGTCGTGCCCGAAAGTGGTGTCGGTGCAATCGATGTCGTTGTCGATGGTCTTCGGGACGCCGACCACCGGGACGCCCTCGTCGGCGAGCCAGCTGGCGGCGGTCAGGGTGCCCTCGCCGCCGATCGGGATGAGCGCCTCCACGCCGTTGTCGTCGAGGGTCCGCTTGATCCGGCCCAGGCCCGCGCGCAGTACGTCCGGGTTGGTCCGGGCGGTGCCGAGCATGGTGCCGCCCTTGGTCAGGAGTCTGTCGGTGCGGTCGTCGTTGTGGATGTTGATCTTGCGGTCCTCGAGAAGACCGCGCCAGCCGTCCTGGAAGCCGACGACCGCATCACCGTATCGACCGTTCGCGGTGCGAACGATCGCGCGGATGACGGCATTCAGTCCGGGGCAGTCGCCACCGCCGGTCAAGACTCCGATGCGCATACCGCCTATCTTGCCGGGCCGCGGCGAACCGCGCAGCCTCGCCCCCGGGTGTCCCCGGCGCGCCGCGCGAGCAGGTATGTGACGCGCCGAGTCAGCGCCCCTTCGCGCAGGTTCCGCCGACCTGCTCGTCGAGATGCTTCGACACCAGATCCGACACCTTCGTCACGATCTGGGTGCCGGCGTCGAGCGTGCCCGAATTCGCCTGTGCCGCAATCGCGACCGCGACCTGACCGGACGACGTGGTGATGATGCCGAACTGCCTGATCAGATAGTTGCCGTTGGTGTCCGTGCCCCAGCCGCTCTTGAACTGGGTGTTGTCCAGCTTCGCCAGGCCCCACTGCTGATTCCACGCGACCTTGATCATCAGCGCGAGCATGGCATCCGCATTGGGCAGGCACGGGATATGGGACACGAACCGCAGCTGATCGGTCAACGCCCAGCCGGTCTGCAGATACGGCGGAAGATCCGCGCGGGTCCGCGACGAGGACACCGTGGTCTTCTGGTCACCGCCCTGCCGCAGCACGGCGGTGACCGCCTTCGCGGCCGCGTCCGCCGAACCCAGCGCCTGCCACAGCACGTCGCCGGACGAATTGTCCGATTCGGTCATGACCGTCGTCATCGAGGGTGTGATGGTGCCGCTGTTGGCGGCCTGCACCGCGAGCGCCAGTGGAACCTTCATCGTCGCCCAGGCCGGTCCGGTGGTCCAGTCGCCCAGGGTGACCATCTGATCCCCGCCGACCGGCATGATCGCCAGCCCCGCGTGGCCGTTCAGGTTCGCCTGCAAGCTCATGAAGTCGGCGGCCAGCGTGCCGGGCAGCGCCGCCACCACCGAGCCGGTGGTCACCGGTTTGGCGGCCGCCTCCGACGACGGGCTCACCATGGGTGCCACGGAGTTGCCGGAGCACGCCGCGGCCAGCGCAATGCAGGCGGCGGCGCCCAGCAGGCGCGCGGCGCGATACCGGCCGGACCCGCGGTCCGTCGTCATCGCACCGGGCGATACCGGGTGGGCCTCGACCAGTCGCGCGCGTGGTGCATGCACCGGTTCACCTCCAACATCTCGAGGTGGTAAGCCGCTTCCACCTGTAGTCGAGGCATTCTGTGCTGTCTGCGGGCCCGGGTCAAATGGGGACCGGCTGGTCGGCCGACCGGCTCACCCCGGGCACCGGCCACCGCCGAGTTCCCGCTGATGGCGGGCCAGCAGCGCCGACACCTGGTCGAGCATCGCGGTCGCGTCGTCGAAACTACCCGAATCCGGCTGTGCCGCAATCGATACCGCGACCTGTCCGGCGCGAGTGGGCAACAGCCCGAACTGCCGCACGAGATAGTTGCCGGTGTCGTCGTCGGGTCCCCAGCCGCCCTTGAACTCGGCGCCGGGAAATCCGCCCAGCCCGTAGCTCTGGCTGGCGGTGATCTCGCCCATCAGAGTCATCACCGGCGCGGCGTGATCCAGGCACGGCAGTTTGCTGGCGAAACGCGCCTGATCGACCAGCGACCAGACCGTCGCACCGAACGACATCTGGTCGTCCACCGACTCGCGCGCGGTCGGGTTGTGCCGATCGGCGATATCGGTGGTGCCGTCCCCGGTCTCCCGCAGCACGGCCTCCACCGCGTCGGCCGCCTGCTCCCCGCCGCCGAGCGCGTCCCACAGCGCCTGTGCGGCGTCGTTGTCGGAGGCGGTGATCGCCGCGGCCGCGCTGTCGGCGAGACCGGTGGCATCCAGCCGCAGCGCCGCGAGCGCCAGCGGCACCTTGATCGTGGACCAGGCCACGCCCGTGGTCCAGTTGCCGAGCGTGGTCATCTGGCGGCCACCCACCGGCAGCAACGCGATCCCCACCGATCCGTGCAGGTCGCCCTGCATCGCGGCGAAATCGGCGGCGAGCGTCCGTGTGACGGTGTCGGCCTGCGGCGCGCCGGTGGGCTGCGGCGACGCGGTCGGTCCCAGATCCGCGGGCATCGGCACACCCGCCTGCGCGGTGCACGACACCAGGGCGGCCAGCGTGGCGACGAACAACAGGACCACCCGGAACCCGGTGCGCCGGAGAGGGTTCGAGTCAGTAGACATAGACCACCGCGTTCTCACCGCCGGTACAGGTGACGAGCTCCCCCTTGGCGGTGCAGTTCATGGTGTACGACCGGCCGGTGACCGGACTGGTCGCGGAGATGGTGGCGGGCGAACTCGATCCGGCCGCCGCCTGCGCGTAGGCCTTGCGCACGGCCTCCGCGAAGGCACAGGTGGTCGCCGTGGATCCGGTCGCCGCCTTCGTGAACTTGCCCTGCGCTCCCGAACCGGACGAGTTCGAGCAGACCGTGGCGGTCGACGGCAGCGACGCCGGCGCGCCGGAGGCCGACGTGGTCGATTTGGCGGAGGTACCGCCGGAGGTGGACGGGCCGCCGGTGCCGGGGTCGACGGCACTGGTCGGCGCGGCGGTGTCCGCGGCCGGCGTCCGGGACGAACCCGACACGTCCAGCAGATGCCAGGCGACCACACCCACCACCGCCGCCAGCGCGAGCCCGAGGGCGAACAGCACCACGGCCGTCACCGCCGATCGCTTCTTGCGCGGCTGCTCGTAATCGCCGTACTCGTCACCGTAGCCGTAGTAATCGTCGTATTCCTCCTGATACGAACCATATTCACCCGACTGTGGCACATACTCGGTGGCCGGATCGTAACCGGAATCCGCTGCGGGATAACCGAGATCGTGGTCATACCCCGACAACAGCCCATACCCGTGCGGCTCGCCGTCGTCCGCCTCGAGCGAATAACGATCGAGCCCCGGGTGCGGAATGTATTCCGTGGCCGAATGATCCGGCGCCGGCTGCTCATTCTCGGGCCGATTCGCCTGCGGCGCATAGGCGGTCGCGGGATCGTAGCCGCCATCATCCTCGCCAGGCCGCCGCGCCGGCGGATACCCGGGACGTTCCCCGCCCGCACCCGGATACGCGTCCCCGCGCGCATATCCACCCGCGCCTCGCACGGGGTGATCACCGCTGCCGGGGTAATCGCCCGCGCCGCTGCCGGAATAGTCGCCGGCGCCGCGGCCCGGGTAATCGCCTGTCCCGCTCAGGTAGTCGCCAGCGTCGCTGCCCGAGTAACCGCCTGTCCTACTGCTGGGGTAGTCGTCGGGGTGATCGCCTGCCCTACTGCCGGAGTAGCTGTCGGGGTAATCACCTGCCCTACTGCCGGAGTAGTCGTCGGGGTGA
Source organism: Nocardia aurantia (assembly GCF_009604425.1). Lineage (GTDB taxonomy): Bacteria > Actinomycetota > Actinomycetes > Mycobacteriales > Mycobacteriaceae > Nocardia > Nocardia aurantia. The sequence goes on from NZ_WEGI01000011.1 coordinate 342,775, forward strand.
TCGCCAGTCCTACTGGGGTAGCTGCCAGCCTCGCGGCCCGGGTAATCGCCTGTCCCACCGCCGGAGTGGTCGCCGACACCGCTGCGGGGGTAGGCGCCCGCGTCGCGGCCGGGGTAATCGCCCGCGCCTTCTCCGGGAAATTGCGGCGAGTCCGCGCCGGTGCGGTATCCGGGCGCCACAACTCGGTCACCTGGAATACCGCCCGAGCCTCCTCCGGGGTACTGCGGCGAGCTTGCGCCGGTCCGGTATGCAGGCGCCGAGCCCCGATCACCGGGAATCCCACTCGAGCCTTCCCCTGGATACTGCGGCGAGCTTGCGCCGGTCCCGTACCCGGGCGCCGAGCCCCGATCACCTGTATCACCGCCCGTGCCACGCGAATACGGACCAGCGGATTCGTCGGCAGACCTCCACCCGGCCGCACCGGACGGTTCGTCCCCCGCCGCGTAACCGCCGCCCGCCGCGACCCCGAGATCGAACGGCCGATCGGCGGCGCTGTTCCCCGCGGTCGGCTGATACCCGCCGCGATCGATCGGTTCCGCCCCCGGCGCGGTGAATCCGGATCCACCCACTCCCGCTGCATTAGAACCACTTTCGGCGGCTGAACCATACCGGGGCACATCGCTCACCGGCTGATCACCGGCAGCCCGGCCGAAACCACCGGTGCTGGCGGCGCCCGGAGACTGTGCCGATGGGTCCGCACCCCCCTTGCGCTGCGGCAGCGGCGGAAGCGGAGTGAACTGCGATTCGCCGGGCCGCACCGAGGTCGGATCGGTGGGCCGGATCACCGGCAGATCATTACCGGTGTTCGTCTCGGCGTCCGGATCGGACGGCGGGATGATGCGCAGCGTGCCGGTAGTGGTGTAACTCCGCGACTGCGGATCACTGACCGGCCGCGAGTCCGGTTGACCCGCAGCGGGATTCGCGGCAGCCGCCGAATCCTGCGATTCTTCCGGCCTTTTCGGATCCTGTCCCGCGCGCGGGCCACCCGGCGTCCGGCCCCCGGCACCACCCTGCCCGATGATCGGGAACTGCCCGCTCTTCGGCCCGGCCCCAGTCGGCTGTCCTGCCCCGGGCACGAGGGGAAACTGCCCGGTACTCGGCCGACCCGGTTGTCCGGCTGTGGAGGGAGGCTGCCCGGCGTTCGGCCGACCGGATTGTTTGGATGTCGTGGGGGACTGCCCGGCGTTCGGCCGACCCGGCTGTCCAGATGTCGTGGGGGACTGCCCGGCGTTCGGCCGACCCGGTTGCCCCGCTGTCGTGGGGGACTGCCCGGCGTTCGGCCGACCCGGTTGCCCCGCTGTCGTGGGGGACTGCCCGGCGTTCGGCCCACCCGGTTGCCCCGCTGCCGCCGGAAACTGCCCAGTGTGCGGCCGACCGGCCTGCCCGGGTGTGGTGGGGGACGGTCCACTGTGCGCCCCACCGGCCTGTCCGGGTGCAGCGGGAAATTGTCCGGTGTTCGGCCTGCCCGCTTGCCCCGGCGTGCCGGGAGATTGTCCGGCCCCCGGCGTGCCTGCCGTGGGGAATCGCCCGGTCCCCATCGCGCCGGGCGTGGCAGGAAACGGTCCCGCCCCTGGCGTGCCGGGCATGGGAAACTGCCCGGTCCCCGTGGCGGTGGGATGCCGACCGGTGCCCGGCGGGAACCCGCCGGGTGTACGTCCCGCATCGGGCTGCTCACCGCCGGAGGTCACCGGATACTGCCCCGTGCCGGACCTGCCCACCTGGGATCCCGTCGTAAATGCGCCGTTCCCAGCGTCCGGGGACCGACCGGGATCCGCGGCCGCCGACCCGCCGACCCCGTTCCGCGTCCCCGGTGTACCGGGGTTTCGCCCCGAAGTGTCCGACCCGCCCGCGGCACCGCCGGCGAAGCTCCCGGTCCCCGGCCCGCCCGCCGATCCGGGCCCGGCGGACGTCTGCCCCGCGACAGTCCCGGCCGGGTGCTGCGCAGTGCCCGGCCCGGTACCCGTGGCCGGATATTGCCCGGTCCCGGGCCCGACGGGCTGCCCCGTCCCGATGCTGGGGTAGCGCCCGGTCCCCGGTCCCGACTCGGATTGACCGGTGCGCTTGCCCTTCTGACCGCGCGCGCGGAATTGTGCCGGAATCGTCGGCCCGGTCGGCCCGAACGGCTGGAAGGAGGTCTGCTCGACCGCGGCCCGCCCCCAACTGGAGGGCAGATAGGTCGTCGACGGATTGAACAGCTTCTGTGGCGGAATGATCTCGCCGGGAGGCGAATCCGCGCCAGGTAGCGGAGCGAGTCGCGGCGGTGCCGGCAACGAGGACTGTTCCGACGTGGCCGGCTGATTCGCCTCCGGTGCCGCGGACTCCGAAAGTTGCTGTGACACAACGTCGTCGTCCACATCCAGCGGCTGACCGGGTAGACCCACGGCAGCCCGGGCGGCGCCCGCGAACTCGCCGGTGCTGCCGTAGCGATCGGTCGGCTTCTTCTCCATGGCGTGCGCGATCACCGCGTCCACCGCGGCGGGAATCTCCCTGCGCTGCAAGCTCGCTCGCGGCGGTGGCTCCGAGAGATGCGCGCGGATCAGCTCGCTGCGACTGCGCGCCGGGAACGGCGTTGTGCCGGTGAGGCATTCGTGCAGAATTCCCGCGAGGGCATAGGTGTCGGCGTGCCCGCTCACCGGTCCGGCGTCGAACCCCTCCGGCGCCATGTACAGGTAGGAGTTCAGGGCCGTGGCCCCACGCGCGTTGCCGGTCTCGCCGTCCGTACCGGCGACACCGAAGTCGGTGAGGTAGACGTCGTCGGTCGCGGTGACCAGAATGTTGCTCGGCTTCACGTCCCGGTGCACGAGCCCGGCGGCATGCGCGGTGTCCAGGGCCGTCGCCACCTGATAGACGATGTTCACCGCCCGCACCGGATCCAGCGGCGCTTCCCGCTGGAGCAGCGCACGCAAGCTACCCGGGCGAACCAGCAGCATGTCCACGTACAGAACGTGGTTCATTTCGCCGACCCCGTTGATCGGCACGATATGCGGATGTCCCAATTGCGCGGCTTTTCGGGATTCCTGCAGGAATCGCTGCCGATAGGCCAGGTCATGGGTGAGTTCCGCGGACAGCAATTTCAGGGCTACGACACGGTCCTGCTCGGTGTCGTAGGCCTCGTAGACCTCGCCCACTGTGCCCCTGCCGAGCAGTGAGCGCAGCTCATACGGACCGAACTGCGTGCCGGCCCGTGATCGCGGTGCGTTCACCGGTGAAACCTCCATCGTCGTGGGCAGGGTGCGTCACCCTTGCCCGGTGGCCCACCGGGGTGCCTGCCCCTCAATCTGCAGATTCTCCCGGTGCGACGACACCGTGGTCAAATGCGAACACGATTGCGGCGGATCGATCTCGTAACCCCAGCTTCCCGAAGATGTGTCCCACGTGGCTCTTTACGGTCACTTCGGAGATACCCAGTTCGGCAGCGATTTCTGTATTGACACGTCCGCGGCCGATCAGCGTGAGAACGTCCAGCTCACGGGCCGTCAGCTCGTTGAGATGGTCGTCACGCCGGGTCGCCGCGGGGCGCGCGGAGCGGTAGGTGGACAGCACTCTGCCCGTGACCGACGGGTCCAGCCAGGAATCGCCGCCGGCGACCGTGCGAACGGCCCGGATGAGGTCCTCGGCGGGGGAGTCCTTGAGGATGAAACCGGCCGCCCCGGCCCGCAACGCGCCCGACAGTAGATGGTCGTCGTCGAAGGTGGTGAGCACGAGCACCGGGGGAGCCTGCTCACCGGCCCGCAGCCGCTCGGTCGCGTCGATACCGCCGACCCGTTTCATGCGCAGATCCATCAGAACGACATCCGGGCGTTGCGCGGCCACCGCTGCGGGCACCTCGTCGCCGTCGGAGCATTCGGTGACGACGAAGCCGTCCCGGCGCCGCAGGATGCGCCGCAATCCGCCGCGGACCAGTTCCTGATCGTCGACGACTAGGACGGCGATCGTGTCGGTCTCTCCCGCACCATCGCCGATCACACGCTCTCCTGGAATTTGCGCGTCACGGAGCTGAACGCGTCCCGCACCAGCCGCAGCGGGTCGTCCTGACCGGTGGGTGCGCAGGACAGGCCCGGCTTGCCGAGCGGAATACGGGCGGCCACGTGCCAGCTGCCGCTCGCCGGTCCGGCCGACAGCGTGCCGCCGAGCAGATTGGCCCGCTGCCGCATGCCCGCGATGCCCATTCCGCCGCCGCGCCGTATCACCTGCCAGCCGGGCACCGTGTTGTCGATGGTGACGGTCGCCTCCGCCGCCGACACGGTGATGCGCAAGGTCACCGCGGCGCCGCGGGCGTGTTTGGCGACGTTGGCCAAGGATTCCTGGGTGATCCGATACAGCGCGAGACCCGTTGTCGCCGGGACGATCCGGCTGTCCCCGGTGAGCTGGAAGTCGACCTCCAGCCCGGCGCGCACGAAATCGTCGACCAGATCGGTGACATCGTCCAGGGAGGGTTCCGGTGTGACCGGCGACGGCCGCTCGCCGAGCAGTCCCACCGTGCGGCGGATGTCGGCCATCGCCTGCCGCCCCAGCCGTTCGGCGTCGACCAGGGCGTCGACGGCCTCGTCGACGTCGCGATCGGTTTGCAGGGAATGCCGCGCGGCGGTGAGATGCAGCAGCGTGATGCTCAGCGAATGGGCGATGACGTCGTGAACCTCACGGGCGATGCGATGCCGCTCCTCGTCGGCGGCCTGCGCGGTCCGGATGGTCTGGTTCTCCCGCTCCTGGTACAGATACAGGCGCTGGTACTGCATCATGATGCCGACCATGGCGCCGAGCACGACGGCGATCAGATAGCTGGCCAGTGCGTCGATCCCGGGACCGACCATGTGGAACACCACGAGTTCGGCCAGCGCCGCGGCCGTGAACGGCAGGCTGATGTGCTTCGGCCCGATGGCCGCGACCTCGCCGGCGATCACCACCAGCACGAACGGCGAGGCGTCCAGCGGCACCGGCTGCAGCAGGAACAACCCCTCGGAGACCAGGCCGATGAGCGACAGCGGAATCGGCCGCGGCTGCACCCCGAACACGGTGAGTATCGGATAGGTGAAGATCACCAGCAGGATCGCCAGGAGCGGCACGAGACTCGGGAAGTATGAGTGCCGTTGCGCGACCGCCGCGATCGAGGCGATCGCCAGCGTCAGATCCGCTACCAGGATCACCGACGGCGGGTAGTCCAGCGGCATCTCCTCCACATGCCGGTGGAACGCCCCGCTGGGATCTCGCATGAAATCGAGGAGGCGCTGCTTGCCGTGCTGCCACCCGACTACGATCTGCCAGGCTGCACGAGCCGACAGCGCCGCCGACGCGGCGAACATGATGACGCGGAGCACCTCCATGTCTCCAGGCTAGCGATCGGATCCGCCGGGTTCATCGTTCCCGGATCGGGGCGCACCTCCTACTCCGGTAGGAGACAAAGTCTCGTCCACGGCACGAGGTTTCGGGGCCGGCGGATCCGTAGCGTGATTGCCGAGCAGTCGGCGCCCGGCGCGCCGGGCGAATGGGGCGAAACCGAATACACAGGGAGAGGGGTGAAGTGATGACCTGGGCAGATCTGCACGCACGCACCGCGATCATCGGTACGGTGCTCGCGCGCGGTGCGGTCGACCCGGCCGATCCGAAGCTGCTGCACGGCCTTCCGGACACGGATCGACTGTTCGGCGGCCCGGCCGGGATCATGGCCGCGTTGCAGTACCGGTGGGACAACCACCTGCGCGCCAAGTCCGATCTGGCGCTGATCGAGGGACGGTCGTCTGCGGAGAGCTATGTGCAGTTGGCCGCCGAGCAACCGGTACTACGCGCGATACTCGACGCACACCACGAGCGCGTGCGGCGGCCGGACCGCGTACTGGTGCGGTGAGAGGGCCGGGGGCACAACCATGTTGGAACTGATCGACGTCGTCAAGGAATATCGGGTGGGCGGACAGGTCGTTCGCGCGCTCGACCGGGTCGGCCTGCGCATCGAATCGGGCGAATTCACCGCGATCGTGGGCCCGTCCGGGTCCGGTAAGAGCACCTTGCTCCATCTGCTCGGCGCGCTCGACTGCCCGGATTCCGGTTCCATCCGGTTCCGCGGCGAGGAGATCGCCGATCTCGACGACGACCGCCAGTCCGAATTCCGCCGGCATCGGGTGGGTTTCGTATTCCAGTTCTTCAATCTGCTACCCACGCTCTCGGCCTGGGAGAACGTCGCCGTCCCGAAACTGCTGGACGGCACCGGGCTTCGCCGGGCGAAGCCGCGCGCCCTCGAGTTGCTCGATCTGGTCGGCCTCGCCGACCGTGCGCACCATCGCCCCTCCGAGCTGTCCGGCGGCCAGATGCAGCGGGTCGCCGTGGCTCGCGCACTGATCATGGACCCGCCGCTCATCCTCGCCGATGAGCCGACAGGCAACCTGGACTCGGCCACCGGCGCCGCGATCCTCGAATTGCTGGGCGACATCGCCGCACAGGGCAATTCGGTCGTCATGGTCACGCACGACATGAGCGCGGTCGAATACTGCGACCGCGTGATCACCCTCCGCGACGGCCGCATCGGCGCGCAGGAGCGGACAGGCCGGGAGCGTGCCGCCGGGCCACGAGCCCGCAAGGCCGACGCGCCGCCCGCCCTGTCACTCTTGACGGAACGCCCTGCGCCCGAACCGGAAGACCTCGCCTCCGAACCGGAAGACCTCGCCTCCGAACCAGAAAGCCTTGTGCCCGAACCAGTTTCGATCGGGAACGACGAGCCCGCAGGGAGTGTGGGGCTCGCGCACGACCAGCCTGCCCGAGGTGTGAAGCCTGCCCGAAGCATGGGGCTCGTGCACCACGAGCACGCCCGAAGCGTCGATCTTGCGCGCGACGAGCCTGCCCAGGGCGCTGATCTTGCGCGCGACGAGCCTGCCGAGAGCGCCGAGCTCGCGCACGACGAGCCCGCCCCGAGCACCGCGCTCGCGCACGACGAGCATGCCCGGACCTCGTGATGCGCGCGGCATGGGATCGGCTGCGGCTGTTCAACCTCGGTGAACTCGTGGTCCATCGCGGCCGCACGGTCATCGCCCTCGTGGTGATGGCCGTGTCCGCCGGACTGCTGGTCTCCGTATTCAGCATCGCGGGTTCGGTGACCGGTTCGGTGGACATGCTCACCAAGAGTCTCGGCGGCAGAGCCGAACTGGAGATCTCCGGGATCACCGACGACGGATTCGACCAGCGCATGCTGGCACAGGTACGCGCCGTGCCGGGCATCGAGGCAGCAGTGCCGATGCTCCGGGCGCAACTCGCCTCCGGCGACGAGCCCACCCTGCTCGTCGGCGCCGACGCAAGCGTCGCCGCGCTGGGCAGTTCTCTCGACGCACCGCTCCGGGCCCAGGCGGTGCGCCTGCTGAGCACCCCGAACGGCGTACTGACCGGGTCGGCCCTCGGATATGCCGTGGGCGACCGCTTCCATCTCGGTACCACCGCGGTGACCGTCGCGGGCGTCCTCGACGACGCCACCTCCCGGCGGCTCGACGGCGGCCACATCATCGTCGCCACCCTGCCGGTCGCACAACAGATCGCGGGCCGCGCCGGAACATTGGACTCGATCGAGATCGTGCCCGTCGCCGGCACCGATGTGGCCCGGTTGCGCACCGCGCTGACCACCCTGGTGAACGGCCGCGCGGTCGTGGCCGAGCCGGGTCTGAGGACCGCGCAGGCCGGCGGAGCCATCCAGTTGGTCCGGTACTCCACCACGATGGCCTCCGCGGCGGCGCTGATCGTCTCCGGATTCCTCATCTACAACGCGATGAGTATGGCTGTGGCACAACGCCGTCCGACGTTGTCGCTGCTGCGCGCGATGGGCGGCCGCCGGAGCCCGATGGTCCGCGACCTGATCGCCGAGGCGGCCCTGCTCGGCCTGGTCGGCGGCGCGCTCGGCGCCGTGGCGGGAATACTCACCGGCCGGTTGACGATCGCCCGGATCCCGGCCGCGATGATCGCCTCGGTGCAGACCCACATCGACTACCTGGTGCCCGGCTACGCCGTACCGGCGGCGATCGCGGCCTGTGTGGCGGCCAGCGTGACGGCGTCGGCGATCGCCGCCCGGCAGATCTACAAGGTGCAGCCCATCGAGGCCCTGGCTCCCGTCGGCGTCTCCAAGGCGGACGCGGTGAACCCGTTGTTGCGCTGGGCGGCAGTCGTTCTCGGCCTGCTCATGGTCACCGCGGCGATCGGCATCGCCCGCGCCGATCTGGGCCGCTACTCGCTGGCCGCGATCTCGTTGTCGATCGCCGCGGCGCTGGTGCTCTGCTTCGCCGCGACCGGGCCGATCGTCGCGCTCGCCGCCGCGGTGGCGCGAATCTTCGGCGCTCCCGGCGCGCTCGGCGCCACCACGATCGAACGGGCCCCACGCCGGGTGTGGGCCACCGCGATGACGGTGATGATCGGCGTCAGCGCGACGGTGGCGATGGGCGGCGCTTCCGGCAACCTGGTCGACGCGGCGACCGCGGGTTACGCCGATCTGGCCCGCCGCGACGCCTTCGTCAGTCCCACGCCCATGGCCTCGTATCCCACCGGCCCGGTCCTCCCGGCCGACCTGAAGGCGCGCATCGCGGCGGTCCCGGGCGTCACCGACGTCGGTTCGGCGCAGATGGCCTTCGCGACCCTCGGCCGGGGCCGGGTCATGCTGCAGGCCTACGAGCACGGCTCACCATCCTCGCTCATCGACGGCCTGAAACCCGGTGTGGTGGAAGCGATGTCGTCCGGCTCGGGGGTGGTCGTCTCTCGCGACGTCGCGCGCGATCTGCACGTCCGGGAGGGTTCGCCTCTCGACCTGCCCACCCCGACCGGCGTCCACACCGTGCGGGTACTGCAGGTGATCCCGTACTTCTCGGCGATCACCGGCACCGTGGTGCTGGATCTGGACGTCCTGCGGCAGTGGTATGCCCGCCCCGGCGAGACCATCCTCGGCATCAATTTCGCCCCCGGCGCCGACCCGGCCACGACCTTCGCCGCGATTCGCGCCGTACTGCCGCCAGGCGCCTTCCTCGCCGGCGGCCGCGACGCGGTGGCCGCCGTCTCCGAGGGCGTCCGCCAGGGCACGGCCCTGTCCGGGTCCATCCTGTGGATCGTGGTGCTGGTCTCGACCGTCGCCCTGCTGAACACGCTGATGCTCTCGGTGCTGGAACGCCGCCGCGAACTCGGCGTGCTGCGCGCGATGGGAATCAGCCGTCGCTTCCTGTTGCGGACCGTACTCACCGAGGCCGTCGGCATCGGATGTACCGGCGCCGCACTGGGTGCGGCGGTCGGCGCCGCCGTGCACTACCTCGCGACCCTGGCCCTCGGGCACGCCATGACCATCGACGTCACCTACCACCCGGGCCCGATGCTCCTGATCTACGCCACCGCCGCGCTGATCCTGGCACTGCTCGGCTCGATCCCGCCCGCGGTCCGCGCCGCCCGCCTCCCCATCGTGGAGGCGATCGCCGCCGACTGACCGCGGGCCAGGAGGGGAGCCCTCACCCGGCCCGCCGGGTGAGGGCCGTCCTCGCGACTGCGTGTGCACACATGCTGCGGGGTCGCGGGGGAGGGGGATCCGTCGGCGCCGCACCGGAACCCGATGCGCACGCACCCGCCCCCGGTTATCGTGGGGCATGGCCGATTTCGAGATCACCGATCTGCCCGACGACGTCGTGGTGAAAATGGGCAAGCGCGCCCGCGCCGCCGGTCTCTCGCTCCCGGACTACCTGCGGCACGAGCTGATCCGCTCCGGCCGCAGGCACTCCTACCTCGACGGCATCGTGGAATTCCAGGAGATCCGCGACCAGCAGCCCGCCGATCTCGACCCCAGCCTGCGGGTCGACATGGAGGCGGTGGCCGCGTCCCTGCGCTACGTGCGCGGGGAGTAACCCTCCGGAAATTCGACTGTCGGAGGTTTTCCCTAAACTTGTCGGCATGACTGCACCCACGGTGGACTTGATGGACTATGCCGACGTCATCGACCGGTACGAGCCGGTGCTGGGCATGGAGGTCCACGTCGAGCTGGGCACCGCGACCAAGATGTTCTGCGGCTGCCCCACCGCCTTCGGCGCCGAGCCGAACACCCAGGTGTGCCCGGTGTGCCTGGGCCTGCCGGGTTCGCTGCCGGTCGTGAACCAGAAGGCCGTCGAATCGGCGATCCGCATCGGCCTCGCCCTCAACTGCTCGATCACCCCGTGGGGCCGGTTCGCCCGGAAGAACTACTTCTACCCGGACCAGCCGAAGAACTACCAGATCAGCCAGTACGACGAGCCGATCGCGCAGAACGGCTACCTGGAGGTCGTCCTCGACGACGGCAGCACCTTCCGCGTCGAGATTGAGCGCGCCCACATGGAGGAGGACACCGGCAAGTCGGTGCACGTGGGCGGCGCCACCGGCCGCATCCACGGCGCCAGCCACTCCCTGCTCGACTACAACCGGGCCGGCGTCCCGCTCATCGAGATCGTCACCAAGCCGATCACCGGCGCCGGCGAGCGCGCCCCCGAGGTCGCCCGCGCGTACGTCACCGCCCTGCGCGATCTGCTGAAGTCGCTCGACGTCTCCGACGTCAAGATGGAACAGGGCTCGCTGCGCTGCGACGCCAACGTCTCGCTGATGCCCAAGGGCGCGAGCGTATTCGGCACCCGCACCGAGACGAAGAACGTCAACTCGCTGAAGAGCGTCGAGGTCGCGGTGCGCTTCGAAATGCGCCGCCAGGCCGCGGTACTCGCCGGCGGCGGCACGATCGTGCAGGAGACCAGGCACTTCCACGAGGCCGACAGCTCCACCTCACCGGGCCGCCGCAAGGAGACCGCCGAGGACTACCGCTACTTCCCGGAGCCCGATCTGGAGCCGATCGCGCCCGACCCCGCCTGGGTCGAGGAGTTGCGCGCCACCATCCCCGAATACCCGTGGCTGCGCCGCGCCCGCATCCAGGCCGACTGGAACCTCTCCGGCGAGGTGTTCCGCGACCTGATCAACGCGGGCGCCCTCGACCTGATCATCGCCACCGTCGACGCCGGCGCCTCGGTCGACGCCGCCCGCTCCTGGTGGGTCGCCTACCTCACCGAGAAGGCGAAGGAACGCGAGGTCGCCCTCGACGAGCTGCCGATCACCCCGAAGCAGGTCGCCGAGGTCGCCGCCCTGGTGGAGGCGAAGACCATCAACAACAAGGTCGCCAAGCAGGTCGTCGATTTCGTGCTCGCCGGTGAGGGCAGCCCGGCCGAGATCGTCGAGGCCAAGGGCCTCGGCATGGTCTCCGACGATTCCGCCCTGCAGTCCGAGGTCGACAAGGCCCTGACCGCCAACCCGGACATCGCCGACAAGATCCGCTCCGGCAAGGTGCAGGCCGCGGGCAAGATCGTCGGCGACGTCATGAAGGCCACCCGTGGCCAGGCCGACGCGGCCCGCGTCCGCGAACTGGTCCTCGCCGCCTGCGGAGTCGCCTGAGCCCGGCCCGCACCCGGTTCACCGAAACCGGGTGCGGGCCACCACAATCGACAAAACCCGCAACACGACGACTCCGGCGGTGCGATTCATCCGCCGGGCGGGCGGTCTGCCCCACGAGTTCGCCCGAGCCGGGGCGCGCACCGCTACCCGTCGAACACGCGCACCGACCTCCGAATCCGGGGCCACCGCCTACCCGTTTCGGCTGGGTGGTGTCCACGGCCTCCGCTGAGGTGTCCGGCCGTCCGTTCGACGACCCGGGCCATGGCGACCCCCCTCAGCAGGAACATGGGTGAGCAGCAAGAGCGACCGGTCGTACGTCTACGACCCGGTCCGCGATCACCGAGGACTCGAATCCCGGCAGCGCCCGGCCCTACTCCCGTCCGCCGTTCCCGCCCGAAGGCGCGATGACCACCACCCGGTCGTCGGTCGGCGTCGGCTGACCACCCACCTTGTTGACCGTATCCACCCAGATGGTCCCGTTCGGCCCGGGTGCGGCGCCGTTGATCCGCCCCCACTTGTCCTGGTACAGCAGCGAGGGCGCGGACGTGATCGCGTACGTGTCCTTCTCGGTCTTCGCGAACGACACCCCGCGCGCGTTCGTCATCGCGACCGCGACGAAATCGGATCCGGCCGCACACCCGGCCACGCCGGGATGATCCGGCCAGGTCCACGCGCTGGTCACGGTGCCGGTCGGGGCGAGCCGCTGCAACCGGTCCTCCACCGCGGTCCGGTCGGTGAACCACAGATTCCCCTGATCACCCTGGCACACCGCCCCCGCGGTCCCGATCCCCGACACCAGCACCTGCGGCGCCGCCGTCGATCCGGTCCGCGGTGAGTCGATCCGCAGCAACTTGCCCCCCAGCGAACCCTGATCGTTCGCGCCCGCGGGATTGCCCGCATCACCGGTGAGCACCATCAGCTTGTCCGGATCCGTGAACAGAATGGACCCGTGATTCCCGCTGCCGCCCTTGGGAATTCCGGTCAGGATCGGCTTCGGCACCCCGTCGGCGCCGATCCGCACCACCCGGTTGTCGCTGGGCGTGGTGATGTACGCGTAGAGCAGATGGTCCTCGTTGTAACTGGGCGAGAGCGCGATGTCGTTGAGCCCGCCGTCGCCGGACGCGTCCACATCCACCTGGCCGATCTGCTTCAGATAGTTGGGCCACGGCCCCGGATCCTGGGTATCGATCAGGAAGATCTTCCCGGTGGACCGCTCGGCGACCAGCCCGCTGAGCCCGTCGGGCAGCGGGATCAGCCCGGTCGGATCGTTCACACAGCTGGCGATGACCGCCGGATCCGGATCCTCGCACGGTCCGGGCGGACGTTTGGTGGTGGTCGGCGCCTGCGGCGAGGTCGGCCCCATTCCCTCGGGCTCGATGGTCGGCGCGGGGGTGAACGGTTTGGAGGCGGATTCGTCGAACCGGGCACAGCCGACCACCAGACCGGCGGTGACGGCCAGGATCGAAACGATGCGGCCGGCGACAACCAAACTCATGGTTCAGACGTTACGGAAGGTTGTCCACGAGCGCTCGCAGGGGTCGGTCGGCCCCGCGTGTGGCGCGGACACGCCGCCACTGGGGGCAGCGGAGTTCCGCGGGCCGACATACCCTGACTGGAGTGACCGACAAGTCGAACGCCACCGCGCCGAACAACGCCCCCGGACACCCGGGAGCAACCACAGCGATCGGCCAGACGGCACGCAGTCCCTTCGATGCGCCCACGGGAAAGTTACCGGTGTTCGGTACGCCCCTGGCCCGCACCGAGGACGAGTTGGGCCTCGACCCCGAGGTCCCCACCGTCGGTGAGATCGGATCCCCCGAAATGGCTACCCCCTCCTACTCGTACGCCAGCATTCCGCCCGCGCCCACCCCGTCGGCCGAGACCGTCCGGTTGCGCCGTGCCAATCTTCCCGAATACAGCCGCGGCACGACAGATTTCGGTCTGTTCGCGCTGCGTCTGCTGGTCGGCCTGAGCTTCCTCTACCACGGCCTGCAGAAGCTGACCGGATGGTTCGACGGCCCCGGCATGGACGGGATCCGCCGTGCGATGGAACACGGCGGCTGGAAGCATGTCGACGTCGCCTCGTCGCTGCTCAGCGGCGCCGAGGTCGGCGGCGGCGCGCTGATCGTGCTGGGCCTGGCGACGCCACTGGCCGCGGGTGCGGTGGTCGCCACCATCACCGACGCCTGGCTGTGGAAGCAGAGCATGGCCCACGGCATCGAGTACAAGCAGGTCGAGGTGGAATCGCTGCTGGCCGCCGCCGCGGCGGTGCTGATCCTCACCGGCCCCGGCCGCTGGTCCTTCGACCGCGGTCGCGGCTGGGCCACCCGCCCGTCCTGGGGCTCGTTCGCCTGCCTGGTGCTGGGCGTCGCGGCCGCTCTGGGATCCTGGTTCTACCTGCACGGCGGTAATCCGTTCCACTGAGACCGGTTTCCGCCCGGACGAGAGAAAGGGCGTTTCCGGTGACCATCACAGGACCCGAGTCGAGCTACTTCGAGCGGGTGGGCGACGACCGGTTCGCGCCCACCCGGCACGTCGGCGGGGCCTGGTCCACCGATGAGCAGCATTTCAGCCCGCTCGGCGGGCTGATCGTGCACGAGATCGAGCGCATCAGGGCCCGTGAACACCGGCCGGAACTACTGATCGGCCGTCTCACCTTCGACATCCTCGGCGCGATCGCGTTCGCGGAGTTCGACATTCGGGTCGACATCGTGCGTCCCGGCCGCACCATCGAACTGGTGCAGGCCACCGCGACGATCGGCGGTCGCGCCACCGTCACGGCCCGTGCCTGGTTGATGACCGCCGAGGACACCGGCAGCGTCGCGGGTGGCGAGCCGCCCCGCCTGCCGGATCCGGAGACCCTGACGCCGTGGCCGCTGACCTCGGTCTGGCCCGGTGGCTACATCGCCTCCCTGGACACCCGCCCGGTCGGCCCACCCCAGCCCGGCCGCACCACCGCCTGGGTGTCCACCCCCGTGCACCTGCTCGCCGGTGAGCCGGTGAGCCCGCTGGCCGCGTATATCGCCCTGGTCGACACCGCCAACGGCATCGCGGTCCGGCAGGAACCGACGAAGTGGATGTTCCCCAACCTGGACCTGACCGTCCATCTCTACCGCCAGCCGGAAGGCCCGTGGACCGGGCTCGACACCAGCGTCACGTTCGGCGCCACCGGACAGGGCCTGACCAGCACCGTCCTGCACGACATACACGGCCCGGTCGGCCACGCCGAGCAGATCCTCACCGTCCGCCCGCAACCGGACCGCTGACCGGAAAAGCCCGGAACCCGTTGCGGGCCCCGGGCTTTCGCCGCTCGAAAAGCTACGGCACCCGCCGCACGGCGCCCTTGTCCGCGGAGGTCGCCAGCGCGGCATAGGCCCGCAGCGCCATCGTGATCGGCCGATCACGATGCGCCGGCTGCCACGGCCGTTCGGACGCATCCATCTTCGCGCGCCGCTCGGCGAGAACCGCGTCGGAAACGAGCAATTCGAGGGCCCGCGTGTGCACATCGATGCGAACCCGGTCGCCGTCTTCGATGAGCCCGATGGTCCCACCGCTGGCCGCCTCGGGTGAGATGTGCCCGATCGACAGACCGGAAGTTCCACCGGAGAAACGCCCGTCGGTGATCAACGCGCACACCTTACCGAGGCCCGCACCCTTCAGGAATGCGGTGGGATGCAACATCTCCTGCATCCCGGGACCGCCCGAGGGTCCTTCGTAGCGGATGACGATCACGTCGCCGGGCTGGATCTTCTTGCCCAGGATCGCCGACACCGCCGCCTCCTGGGATTCCAGCACCACGGCCGGCCCCTCGAAGGTGAACAGGTCCTCGTCGATACCCGCGGTCTTGAGGATCGCGCCGTCCACCGCGATATTGCCGCGCAGCACACACAATCCGCCCTCGACCGTGTAGGCGTGCGCGATATCGCGGATGCACCCCTTCGCGGCGTCGGTGTCCAGCGACGACCAGCGGTTCTCCGTGGAGAACGGCACCACCGTGCGCACCCCGCCCGGCGCCGCGTGGAACAGCTCCAGCGCCTCGTCGGAGGCCTTGCCGGAGCGGATGTCCCAGGCGTCCAGCCAGTCCTCGAGGGTGCGGGTGTGCACGGTGGTGACGTCGGTCTCCAGCAGCCCGCCGCGGCGCAACTCACCGAGGATGGCCGGGATGCCGCCGGCCCGGTGCACGTCCTCCATGTGGTAATCGGAGTTGGGGGAGACCTTCGACAGGCACGGCACCCGGCGCGAGATCTCGTCGATGGTTCCGAGATCGAAGTCGATCTCACCCTCCTGGGCCGCGGCCAGGGTGTGCAGCACCGTGTTGGTGGAGCCGCCCATCGCGACATCCAGTGCCATCGCGTTGCGGAAGGCCTTGGCATTGGCGATGTTCCGCGGCAGCGCCGACGCGTCCTCGTCGCGGTACCAGCGGTTGGCAAGCTCGACGATGGTGGTACCGGCCCGCTCGAACAGCGCCCGCCGCGCGGCATGGGTGGCGAGCGTGGACCCGTTGCCCGGCAACGCCAGACCCAGCGCCTCGGTGAGGCAGTTCATCGAGTTGGCGGTGAACATGCCGGAACAGGACCCACAGGTCGGGCAGGCGCTGCGCTCGACCTCGTCCAGGCCCTCGTCGGTGACATTGCCGGAAGCGCTGGCCGAGATCGCGGTGATCAGATCGGTGGGCGCCTGCGCGACACCGCCGACCACGACCGCCTTACCGGCCTCCATCGGCCCGCCGGAGACGAAAACGACCGGGATGTTGAGCCGCATGGCGGCGTTCAGCATGCCGGGAGTGATCTTGTCGCAGTTGGAGATACACACCAGCGCGTCGGCGGTGTGCGCGTTGGCCATGTATTCGACGGAATCGGCGATGATCTCACGGCTGGGCAGCGAGTAGAGCATGCCGCCGTGGCCCATCGCGATGCCGTCGTCGACGGCGATGGTGTGGAATTCGCGCGGGACGCCGCCGGCCGCCCGTACGGCGCCCGCCACGATCTCGCCGACGTCCTTCAGATGCACGTGGCCGGGGACGAACTGGGTGTACGAGTTCGCGATGGCGACGATCGGCTTCCCGAAGTCGGAGTCGGTGAGGCCGGTGGCCCGCCAGAGCGCGCGAGCGCCCGCGGCGTTGCGTCCGGCGGTGGTGGTGCGTGAACGAAGCGGTGGCATGAGTATGGGTCCTCGGTCGGATGTCCTCGTCCCGGTGCGATCCGGGACCGGTCGCTGGAGGCTGCCGGCGACTGAGCCGAGTGTCTCGGCGGCGTCTCCACGGTACTCCCGCGGAGATCAGGCGGATGCGCCGGTGGCGGCCGGGTTCGGATTCGCGATCGGTCGCCGTGCCGCCCGTCGTGCCGGATGGGCACCTGGGCGGCAATCGTACGGATATCGCTTGTCAGCCCTTCGAGGATGCCATTTTGTTCCCGCTCCCGCCGCGGATTTCTCACGGTATCGCCGTCATCGCACCGCTTGTCCGGTTCCGCACCCGTCTCGGGTGTGCGAACTCACTGTGCGGCGGCGCTCCGGG
Organism: Nocardia aurantia; assembly: GCF_009604425.1. Lineage (GTDB taxonomy): Bacteria > Actinomycetota > Actinomycetes > Mycobacteriales > Mycobacteriaceae > Nocardia > Nocardia aurantia. The sequence continues at coordinate 359,690 of NZ_WEGI01000011.1, forward strand.
ATCAGTGGCTGTCGGTTCCCCCGGCGGTGCCAGGCCGTTCGCTGTCGTCGGCGGGTTCATCAGCCCGTTCGCTGTCGTCGGCCGGGACATCAGCCCGTTCGCTGTCGTCGGCGTATTCACCAGCCCGTTCGCTGTCGTCGGCGGGGACTTCGCTCCGCGCGCCGGTAGCGGTGCCGGCCGCCGCGCTGTCGCCCGCGGCAGAGCCGGATATCCCGTCGCCGTGGTCGTCCGGCTCGTCCGGCTGCGCGAACGGATCCGGAATCCGCCCCCCGGACGCCTCGACCAGATCCCGCAACCGGCCGTAGTCGACGGCGGGCAGCCCAACCTCGGAATCGTCGTCGAGATGCGCGCGCACCCACCCCCGTGTCGGAATGCGCAGCCCGCGGATCCGCTCCCACTCCACGTGCCGCGACCCGAACAGGGTGCGCAGATCCAGCCCGGAGGCCGACACCGTGGTCCGGCTGCGCTCGATCCACAGCGAGACCCCGATCGGGATCACGAACAGGATCCACAGCACCCGCGGCCATCCGAAGAACGCGAAGGCGACGCAGAACAGCAGCACGAACACCCCGAGATGACCGAGCCTGGGCATGCGGATCACCCGACCCGTATCCGGCCCGGCGGCGGACGTGTGGGACGATCGAGCAGGTGGCACGGACCGATGCGACGAGGACACACCCCCATCCTCGCATCACGGAGAACAGACCAAGGCAACCGCCCCGTCTCACATAATGGGACACGCGTGTCAAGTAATTTGACTCTTCGGCTCACCCACACATACCGTCGTGCGCGTGAATCGAAACGAGCTCCTCGTAATCGGCCGGCGCGTCCAGCGCTGAGCTAGATTCCATCCAGCTCGTAACTGCGACGCGCCACCCTCGATCAGCCTTGGCTGACGGGGGCTTTTTTGTGTTCAGGACATTTCCGTGGACTCGAGATCAACAAGCAGGTAAGGAACCACAACGGTGAGCGCACCTACCGCCCGGCCCGGGCCCGCGGCCCGCAGGCCCGCGCCCTCGGCCCAGCCGACCCCCGCGGCTGCCGCCGCATCCGGAAATCGCCGACAGGTCCCGCCGGAGCGGGTCTCCGGCGCGCAGTCGGTAGTCCGATCCCTCGAGGAGCTCGGCGTCGACACGGTCTTCGGCATTCCTGGTGGTGCGATTCTCCCCGTCTACGACCCGCTCTTCGATTCCACCCGGGTCCGCCACGTGCTGGTCCGGCACGAGCAGGGCGCCGGCCACGCCGCCACCGGCTACGCGCAGGCAACCGGCCGCGTCGGTGTGTGTATGGCCACATCCGGTCCCGGCGCGACCAATCTGGTCACCCCGATCGCCGACGCTCAGATGGATTCGGTGCCGCTGGTCGCCATCACCGGCCAGGTCGGCCGCAGCCTGATCGGCACCGATGCCTTCCAGGAGGCCGACATCTCCGGCATCACCATGCCGGTGACCAAGCACAACTTCCTGGTCAAGGACCCGCTCGACATCCCGCGGATGATCGCCGAGGCCTTCTATCTGGCCGCCACCGGCCGCCCGGGCGCGGTCCTGGTCGACATCCCCAAGGACGTCCTGCAGGCCCAGACCACCTTCACCTGGCCGCCGGAACTGCGACTGCCCGGCTACCGTCCGGTGACCAAGCCGCACGGCAAGCAGGTGCGCGAGGCCGCCCGGTTGATCCTCGACGCGAAATCGCCGGTCCTGTACGTCGGCGGTGGCGTCATCAAGGCCGAGGCCGCCCCCGAGTTGCTGGAGCTGGCCGAACTGACCGGCATCCCGGTCGTCACCACCCTGATGGCCCGCGGCGCCTTCCCCGACAGCCATACCCTCAACATGGGTATGCCCGGAATGCACGGGACCGTGGGAGCCGTTGCGGCCCTTCAGAAGTCGGACCTGCTGATCACCCTCGGCGCCCGTTTCGACGACCGCGTGACGGGCCAGCTGGATTCGTTCGCCCCGAACGCCAAGGTGATCCACGCCGACATCGACCCCGCCGAGATCGGCAAGAACCGCCACGCCGACGTCCCGATCGTGGGCGACTGCCGCGAGGTGATCAGCGAACTGATCGAAACCCTGAAGTCCGATCCGGCCGCCGCCGGCGCTGTGTCTTCGGGTCGCTCCGCAGGCTCCGCTCCCGCCCTGCTGGACCTGACCGAATGGTGGTCCTACCTCGGCGGCGTGCGCGACCGCTACCCGCTGGGCTGGACCGCCCCCAGCGACGGCTCGCTGTCCCCGGAATACGTCATCGAGAAGCTCGGCGAAATGGCCGGACCGGACGCGATCTACTGCGCCGGCGTCGGCCAGCATCAGATGTGGGCCGCCCAGTTCGTCAAGTACGAGAAGCCCCGCACCTGGCTGAATTCCGGTGGTCTCGGCACCATGGGCTACGCCGTGCCCGCCGCGATGGGCGCGAAGATGGGCGCCCCCGACCGCGAGGTGTGGGCCATCGACGGCGACGGCTGCTTCCAGATGACCAACCAGGAACTGGCCACCTGCGCCGTCGAGGGCGTCCCGATCAAGGTCGCCCTGATCAACAACGGCAACCTCGGCATGGTCCGGCAATGGCAGACCCTGTTCTACGAGCAGCGGTACTCCAACACCGATCTCGGCACCCACACCCTCCGCATCCCCGACTTCGTGAAGCTCGCGGAAGCCCTCGGCTGCCACGGCATCCGAGTCGAGAAGGAGGAGGACGTCGAGGCCGCGATCCGCGAGGCGCAGTCCATCAACGACCGTCCCGTCGTGATCGACTTCATCGTCGGCAAGGACGCCCAGGTGTGGCCGATGGTCGCCGCCGGCACCTCGAACGACGAGATCATGGCTGCCCGCGGCATCCGCCCGCTGTTCGACGACGACGAGCAGGCGTCGGAGCCGGCCGTGATCCACGAGGCGATGTCCCACGAGAAGGCCACCCTGGCCGCGCACGAACGCGCTTCGCAGAAGGGCGAGAACGAATGAGCACCACCCACACCCTGAGCGTGCTCGTGGAGGACAAGCCCGGTGTGCTCGCGCGTGTCGCGAGCCTGTTCTCCCGCCGCGGCTTCAACATCGAGTCGCTCGCGGTCGGCGCCACCGAGGTCCCCGAGATCTCCCGCATGACGATCGTCGTGACGGTCGAGGACCTGCCGCTGGAACAGGTCACCAAACAGCTCAACAAGCTGGTCAACGTGATCAAGATCGTGGAACAGGACGCCGACAACTCGGTGGCCCGCGAACTGATCCTGGTGAAGGTCCGCGCCGACGCCAGCGTCCGGACCCAGGTCATCGAGGCGGTCGGCCTGTTCCGGGCGAAGGTGATCGACGTGTCGCCGGACGCCCTCACCGTCGAGGCGACCGGAACCCGGTCCAAACTCGACGCGCTGCTGCGCATGCTGGAACCGTACGGCATCCGCGAGATCGTGCAGTCCGGCGTGGTGGCCGTGGGACGCGGCCCCAAGTCCATCACCGCAACCCGTTAGAGTTACCCGGATCGACGGCGGCACCCGCCCGCGGCGTGGGGTTCGATCCGAACAAAAGTGAAACTTGTCTAGAGAGGACGTACACAAAGTGGCAGTCGAGATGTTCTACGACGACGATGCCGACCTGTCGATCATCCAGGGCCGCAAGGTTGCCGTCATCGGCTACGGCTCCCAGGGTCACGCGCACTCGCTGAGCCTGCGCGACTCGGGTGTCGAGGTCCGCATCGGCCTCAAGGAAGGCTCGAAGTCCCGCCCGAAGGCCGAGGAAGCCGGCCTCACCGTCGACACCCCCGCGGCCGTCGCCGAATGGGCCGACGTCATCATGCTGCTGGCCCCCGACACCGCGCAGGCCGAGATCTTCCGCAACGATGTCGAGCCCAACCTGAAGGACGGCGACGCCCTGTTCTTCGGCCACGGCCTGAACATCCACTTCGGCCTGATCAAGGCGCCGGCCAACGTCACGGTCGCCATGGTCGCCCCGAAGGGCCCGGGCCACCTGGTCCGCCGCCAGTTCGTCGACGGCAAGGGCGTCCCCGCCCTGATCGCCGTCGACCAGGACCCGAAGGGCGAGGGCCAGGCCCTGGCCCTGTCCTACGCGAAGGGTATCGGCGGCACCCGCGCCGGCGTCATCAAGACCACCTTCAAGGAAGAGACCGAGACCGACCTGTTCGGCGAGCAGGCCGTATTGTGCGGCGGCACCGAGGAACTGGTGAAGACCGGTTTCGAGGTCATGGTCGAGGCCGGCTACGCCCCCGAGATGGCCTACTTCGAGGTCCTGCACGAACTGAAGCTGATCGTCGACCTCATGTACGAGGGTGGCATCGCCCGCATGAACTACTCGGTCTCCGACACCGCCGAATTCGGCGGCTACCTGTCGGGCCCGCGCGTCATCGACGCCGGCACCAAGGAGCGCATGAAGGATATCCTCCGCGACATCCAGGACGGCACCTTCGTCAAGCACCTGGTCGCCAACGTCGAGGGCGGCAACAAGGAGCTGGAGGGGTTGCGGAAGAAGAACGCGGAGCACCCGATCGAGGTCACCGGCGCCAAGCTGCGGGGGCTGATGAGCTGGGTGGACCGGCCGATCACCGAGACCGTGTAGGGGTTTCGTCGTTCCGGCATCGAACCCGGACCGACGTGCAACAAAAGACTCGCTGAGGCTACGAGCCTCGGCGAGTCTTTTATTTTGCCGATCTACATGCGTCGCTCTCAGTCGACCAGCCTGGTCCGCCTCGAGGATGGGAAGACCATCCGAGATTCCGAAAAATGAATATTCGAATCTGCTGGATGCCGTATAGGATTCTCGAATGCCAGAGGACAAGGACGCTGTACCCGTTGAGGATCTTGCGACAACCGACCTACATGTGGGGCAGCTGTACGGCAGTATTACTCCAGGTCGTAGTGTCGACCCTCTGAGTCGGATGCTGCGCGTCGGTGTTCAAGGAGGGATCCGAGGACGAGGACAACTTTCGAGAGGTATCGCCAGGTTGGTTGCGTTGTACTCCACACGCAATGAACCCGACTGGCCGGATTTTTTGGATGAGCGGACCGGAACTCTGACATATTTCGGCGATAATCGTGATCCTGCGCGTGATCTGCTGGATACCAATCTCTACGGGAATCTTATTTTCAAAAATTCCTTCGCAGCAGCTGCCGGTAATGTTTCGGACCGTGCTGGAGTTCCCCCGTTCTTTTATTTCGAACGAGTCAGCGACAAAGGGCCGATTGTGAGATTCAGGGGCCTCGCTGTGCCCGGGGCACCCAATGGACCCGAGCTAGGGGATCTCGTTGAGATTGTGATCGAGGGGAAAAGGGGGATCGTACGAAATTATCGAGCGAGATTCACGATTTTGGACACACCGCACGTATCTAGGCAATGGATCGATGCTTTGATCGCCGGCAAATCGACACTGTCGGACGGTTGCCCGGCGGCCTGGCGTAAATGGGTCGAGAACTCCGAAATTGCGTCCGAGGAAATAGCGTCCAAAAGCAGGGACAAGTGGGGATCTGCGATGCAATGGCATGAATCGATCGATCTGGACAAAGCCGAAGACTCGCGGCTCGTGACGATTGTTTCGCTGCTTCGGCGCTACGGCGGCCTGATTCTTACGGGGCCGACAGGCTCTGGAAAGTCATGGTTCGCGTCTCAGGCCGCCGATTTTCTGACAGACAACGATCGATCGCGTCAAGCCTATGTTCAGTTTCATCCTTCCTATCAGTTCGAAGACTTTATGGAAGGCTATCGCCCGTCGCTCGAAAAGGGTGGATTCGGATACCGGCCGGGGTTGTTCAAGCAGATCGCTACAGAAGCGCGGAAGTATCCGTCCCAAGCGTATGTGATGGTTATCGACGAGATCAACCGAGCAGATACTGCCAGGGTTTTTGGAGAGGCCTTCACATATATCGACCGCGCAAAACGCGGTCTCACCTTCCTGCTTCCGTCTGGTGACGAGTTTTCTGTACCCTCGAATATGTTGCTGATCGCCACGATGAATCCGGTCGATCTGGGCGCCGAGATGCTCGATATTGCATTCGATCGTCGTTTTGCCCAGATGAAGATCGGATATGATCGCGAAGCGCTCGAAAGGAAACTGTCCTCCGGAATTCTTGCTGATTCGGTCGTACGCGATGTGGTCCGATGGGTCTCCAGAGTCAATGAAATGGCGAGAGACGTACCCGAGGCAGAAATCGGGCATGGATTCTTCTTTCATGTCGAGGATCTGGAATCTTTGCAAGAACTTTGGGACTACCAACTCGAACATCACATCAGGCGCGTATTTAAATTCGATCCGGAACATCGAGAAGAAGCTGAGAGTCGATGGCGTCGAATTTTTAGGTCGTCTGGTTCAGAAGAATCCGGAAGCTGACGGCCATGACCTACGTGGGCGGTCGGGCGGTACCTTCGAAAAATCTAATACCCGCTGTTGAGTATGGATATCCAGAAGTGGCAGTGGAAGACTTTATAGACCCCATTGGTAATTTGCAACTTCTACCGGAGGCAGCAAAGAGATATGTCAAGGTAGATTTTAAAGACAACACTCTACGCTTGCAGCCACAAGCTTTCGTGGGTATCTACCCTGTAACACATGATCGTTACCTGAAGGTGGAGCCCAGATTTCCTATAGCCAATCTTACTCATATGGTAACGGTCACCGGAGGGTCGAAGATCGCTTTAGATATTTTGCGTGAATATCCGGCGTCGGACAAAAGTGAAGTATGGATGCGTGAGGTGATGATCGACGCACTTCTGGCTGCAATTGATCCTATCCGACAAAAGGGGCTAATTCGTGCATACGAAAGAAAGGATGCCGAGTCGTCTTTTCCGCACGGGCGAATCGATATCGGCGCGACACTCTCTCGGCACGTCGCTCGAGGTTCTGGTCATGTAGCGCAATTTAGTTGGTATGAACGGTCGATCGATAATCTCCCAAACAAAGTCATCAAGAGCGCGCTTGTTCAACTCGGTAAGTTTCAGTCCGGCTCGATTGCAACAAAAAAGAAACAGGGCGCGGGCCGCACTCCGGACGAGCGCAGAAGGTCGGCGCGGCTTACGAATGCGATACATCTCTTCCAGGGTGTAACGATTCCGAAACGTAGTACAGTCCAATTTAGGGAACTCGCCAGAACTGCCCATATCCGCATTCCCGAATCTCGAACCTATTATCGAGAAGCTCTTGATCTATCTGTCGCAGTACTGGACGAGCTAGGGTTCGATCTGGCAGATCTGCCGGACCGGGAAAATCTCAGAATCCCGTCGATCGTCATAGAGATGGAGAAACTGTTCGAGCAGTTCGTTCGAGTAAGTCTGGCCACGATATTCGCCAGCCGGATTCGCGAAGGCCCTACACCAGCTCGCAATCGAATCTCGATCCTGGACGGGAATTCTCGTAGTGTAAGCATGTCACTTTATTCCGATAGTGCAAACTGGATGGATGTGCTGGAGAAGCCGTATCGAATGGTTACTACGACTGAGAAAAAGCCTAAAACGACACCGGATATCGTCGTCGGACTGCCGGATGGATGGAAACCCATAGTTGCTGACATGAAATATAAGCCAGTAACCGAATATATCTCGCGGTCCGATTTGGAGCAAGTCATTGTATACGCCACAAAATATGTCAGCCCAGTCGCTATGACAATCAGGCCTGCATCACATATCGACCACGCCGGATTGTACTTACTCGGAACTGTCGGCGAGATTCTGGTGGCCGATTACCGGATCGATCTGGGTGCTGATAATCTCAATGTGGAGATGGGGAAACTGGCCGACGCTTTCGAAAACCTCGTCGCTGCTGCTCTGGCAATCGATGCAAAATAGTATGAGTGCTCGATTTCAGGTCGAGTGATAGCACACAAATTGTGGGCACGCCCCACTGCCCGGCCCGTCGGGGACGGGGCGGTGAGCGAGGCCGTTCAGACGTGTTTTCGGGAGGCCGGTTCGCTGGTAGGCGCAAAGTATTCACCAGGGTGGTGGTACCTATTGACCCGCGGACGCCGGGCCGGATCGATGTGGACCGGCGGGATCCATTGTGTGCGACCGGCATTCGGTTGCCCGGGCGCGACGGGGTCGGCTTGCCATGTGGTTGAGTCGGTGCCCGCCTGTTGGTGGTGGGGTTCGCACACGAAGGTCAACTGGTCGGCATCGGTCGTGCCACCAGCCGCCCACTCGGTCCGATGGTGTACCTGGCAGAGGAACCCGGGTTTGGTGCAGCCGGGGAAGGTGCAGCCGATGTCGCGGGCGTGCAACACTATTCGCTGGTCGGCGGTGGCGATGCGCTTGCTACGGCCGAGGTAGAGGGGGCGGCCGTCGTGGTGGTCGAACAGGGCGAGGTAGTGGTGCGCGTGTGATGCCAGGCGTAAGGCGTCGCCGATGGAGATCAGCGCGCCGCCGCCGGTGATTACCGGCGGACCGGAGACTGTGCCTGTTCCGCGACCGGTGTCGATCCGGGCTCCGGGCGCGACCTGGGCGACGGCGTCCTCCAGCTCTTGCAGGCTCATCGACACGATCACCGTTGTCGGTAAACCGCGATGCTGACCGAGCTCGCCGGAGGCGACGCAGTTTCGCAAGGCTGCTTTGACCGCGTCGTGCTGACGCTGCCCGGCGCTACGCGAATCTCGTTGTACCGCAGCCTCATCCGGTTCATCGTTGGCGACCGGGGTCGCGTCGTCGGGGTTCAGGACGCCGGGCTTGGCCCACTTGGCGAAGATCGCCTCGAGCAGGGCGCGGGTTTCCGGGTCGACGACCATCGTGCACTTGGTCATCAGGTCCGGGCCCTGGCGGCCCATTGTGAAGGTTCGTCGGCGCGCTCGATCCGAATCCGTGAACGTGCCGTCCGGGTTCACTATCGTATCGAGCTGATCGGTGACCTTGCGCAGATAGTCGGGCCGCATCTCTCGAGCGAGGCCCGCCAGCATGGCTTCGGCTTCTGCGCGTTCCGTGGCATCGACCACCGCCGGTAATCGGCGCATCGCATCCCGGATGATGGTGACGTGCGCTGGGGCCAGTGCACCTTCGCGGTAGGCGGTGGCGGTCTCCGGCAGCAGCGGCTGAAGGCTCTCGCCGGTCATTCCGATGCGGGGCGCCAGATCTTCGGCGGCTCGCCAGCGGGCTCGGGCTTCGGCGGGGGTGATACGCAGTGTGTCGGCGAGGGTGTCCACCAGGTTGTTGGCCGGGAACTCCGCATTCGACCACTGCTCGCGCATCTGCGCGGTCCACTCCAGGCTGGCGGCGGGGAGCATCCGTACTACTGCCTCCACCCGTCGGATCAGAGTCAGGCGGTCCCGGTTTGACCACAGCCCGGTCGTGAGGGTCGATACCTGGGCGGCGGCGTCCTCCAAGGCGCGGATGTTGGCTTCCGCGGCGGGGTCGGCGACAGCTTCCAGGCTCGAACACATGAGCTAATTCTATGGGATCGCGAATCGGACACGCTAGCGAAAAGATCGCTCTACCAGTGCTTTCGGCGTGTCGAATCGAAACCGTTTGCGACTGCCGATGATGGGTCGCGGTGATCGGGATGAGTGGGCACCTCGGTTCGACAGTGGGGTGTCGGGCGGAAGGGTGGTCGATCGAACCGCATCGATGCGGCGCGGCGGGGTACGGCCCCGCCGCGCCGATCTGCCGTCAGGCCAGGCAGAACAGGCAGTGGACCACCGCCGGCTGATTGAGGGCCGCCGCGTCCTTGGCGATGGTGATCAGCGCTCCGGTCAGCGTGAGCAGCTTGTTCCTTCCGATGACCTCGAGGATCCGATTCTGTTCGGCGTGCACGATTCCCGACTTGAAGTCGCCGTTCCAGTCGGCGGTCAGCGACAATTCGGGTGCCTTCTGAACCGGTCCGTTCCAGAGCGCCTTGGCGGGATATTTCTGGATGATCGCGTTGGCGTTCAGATGATTCGGGTTGACGATCGCGCTCTGCAGGAGGAACCCTTCCTGGTTCGACAGGCATTTCCCGAAGGGCGTGTAGAAATTGACGCTGACATTGGCCGGCACGATCGTCTCGCGATCGAAATTCGCCTCGCCGTGCGAAGAGATGATGTAGGTGGCCATGGTGGCCCTCCGTCCGGACTCTCTGGTCTCCTTGAAACTGTTCGCGGAAGGTGATCGCGAACTCCCCGAGCGATATCAGTATCGCTCGGGAGTCGCTGTGCGGGTGCTATTTTCGCAGATCGCGGGTCGAATGCTACCGACCTCTCGGTTATCGTCGGAATCGGTCGCGACCCGTTGGTTCAGGATGGGTTGTTCGTCCGTTTCGGTAAGGCGAGTGTAGTCGTGGAAGGACTTCCGGCATTCGATAATCCGAAACCCGTGCAACGGCCGTATCCGTCGATTCTCATCGGTGGGCGGGCGAAGGCGACGCTTCGGGTCGTCGCCGAGCATGCAGATATCTGGAACATTTCCGATGACGATATCGACGACGTCGACGAGCAAAGTGCGCGCGGTGCGGGTCCCCCGGATCACCGAGCGGGACTCATCCGATGCGGACGATGCTCTTACCCTGTGTCACACCGTCGGCCAGATTCGCGATCGCGGTTTCCACGTCGGCGAGGGTGTATTCGGCGGTGATGTCGATGCGCACCGATCCGTCGGCGACCAGTGCCATGGCGCGCGCCGCGCTCTCCGCGAGTCGCTGCGGGTGGGTCTGCGCGGCCAGGTTGCTGTTGTAGGTCAGCAGTGATTTACCCTGTGCCAGTAGATCGTTGACGGACACCTGCACCGGGTCGAACGTGGCAATGTTGCCGTAGACCGCGATTCGGCCGTGGGGAGCCAGGCGGTCCAGGTTCGCGAGGCGGGTCGGTCCGCCGATCGGGTCGAGGATCACGTCGAAGGTGTCCGCGCGCAACGCATCCGGGAACTGTTCCCGGGTCAGCACCTCGTGGTACCCGAATCGGCGCGCGTAGTCGAGTTGGCCGCTGTTGCCGACGATCCCGACGATTCGTGCCGCGCCCGCGGCGGCCGCGAACTGTCCGGCCGATGATCCGACGCCGCCGGCGGCGGCGTGGATGAGCACGCGGTCGCCGGGGTGGACGGCGGTGACCGTCGTGATCAGGTCGTAGGCGGTCGGTGTCACCCAGCCGAATCCCGCTGCGGTGCGCGGGTTCACGCCGGCGGCGCGGATCGCCAGCGCGGCGGGTGCGGTCACGATCTCCGCGTAGGCGCCGCCGCCGACCAGGGCGACGACCTGTTCGCCGATCCGGTTCCCGGCAACGTCCGCGCCCACCGCGACGATCTCGCCGGCGGCCTCGAAGCCGGGCACGAACGGGCGGGGGATCGGGAAGTGGCCGGCGCGTACCAGTACGTCGCCGTACTGCACTCCGGCGTAGGCGACGCGGATCGCCACCTCGCCGGGACCGGGTTCGGGCTCGGCGATCTCCGAGATCCGGAATGTGTCGTCGGTGTCCAGCACAGCAGCCTTCATCACATACAACTTTCTGGGTTGACTCAGTATCCTGATAATCAGGAACCTAACCAGTCTCAGATGGTTGAGTCAACTCAGGGAGTTGTTACATGGTCGACGTGCCTGTCGAGGAATACGTCTGCACCCGCATCCGCCGCGCCGAGCAGGCGCTGATGGGGCATCACGAGGCGGTCCTGCGCGGTTACGGGCTGACCATGACCCAATACACGGTGCTGCTGACGCTCTCCCGCGAGGACGCCATGTCCGGCGCTCAGCTGGCGCGCGCGACCGGCGTCACCCAGCAGAGCATGGCGACCGTGCTGACCGGGATGCAGAACAAGGGACTGGTCGACCGCACGCCTTCGCCGGTGCACGCCAAGGTCCTCATCACCGCGCTCACCCCGGCGGGTCGCGAGCTGCTCGATCGGGCGTATCGCGAGGTCATCGTGCTCGAACGGGCTCTCACCGAGCGATTCACCCCGGAGGAGCACGAGCGGTTCTGCGAATTCCTCGACCGGGCGACGGCCATCCTCGCCGAGCAGACGCCCACCGGCTGACCGGTCAGGTGGCCTCGAACAATCTGACCGCCTCGTCGCGGGGGAGGCCGCTCGTGCCGACGGATACGTCGATGTCCGGATACTGCCTTCGCACGGCATCGGCGACCGCCTCGAGGCGTTCGGCGATGAGTGCGGGATCGTGCAGCTGGGCTTGGGTCAGGCCCTCGAAGCCGGGGAATCCGTCGGCCACCATGGTCAATTGGGGGTTGTCGACGATGTCGCGGTAGAGGACGAAACGCGCGCTGGTCACGGCGGACGTGTCGATGCGGCCGGTGGTCGTCAGCACGCGGTCGCTGACGCCCTCGACGAGGGTTCTCGCCGAATGTTCCTCTGCGGCCATCCATTCCGCGGTGACTCGGCTCTTGTCGATGCCCAGCACCATTCCGGCGGGATGGAACCGCGGCAGGCCGTCGCGGACGTCGGTCCAGCTCGTGATCGTGCCGTAGACGTCGGCGATCTCGGTGCTGTCGGTCAGATAGACCACGCCTTCGGCGGTGCTGTGCGCCGCGGTGCGGATGTATCCGGCTTCGCCGGCGGGGACGTCCGAGCGAAACGCGCGGGGGAAAATCTGCTCGCACTGCCAGAGGCGGGCGCCGTTGTAGAGCGCTTCCGGATCCGGTCTCGGGGTCGCGGTGAGCGGGGCGGAGCGGGCTGTGGCCAACCGCTCGGCCGCGTTCTCGATTGCGGCGGTGTCCCGTTCGGCGTCGCGGGCACCCCGGACCATGCGGCCGACGATGCGCTGGACTCGGTCGTAACCGGTGGCCAGGTTGTCACCGGCGGCCGAAAGGTCCTCTGCCAGACGGCCGGCGATGTGCTCGATCGCGCGGGCGATCGAACGGCCTATCGGGTCCGGCATCGGGATACGCTGTGCCGGGGCTTCTCTCGAATTTCGACTGCCTTTCTGCGGGCGGGCGCTTCGATGGTGCCACGGATCGGCTGGGCGGCAGGGTTTTCCGCGGAAGGCGACTGCCCGATTCCGGGATCTCGGCCGCGGGGACGGATTCGCTTCCGGCCGCGAGGATTCGAGCAGTCGTGCCGCGCATCCGGTCCTCGGCTGTCTCCGTGGCGGGGCGTTCCGGCAATCGGCCGGCATAGGGCGCATCCACCGGGTCGGCGTGGCGAAGACGGCCTCTACGCATTCCTCGCGCACAGTACGCTGCGTGCATGAGGATGCTCGCTGTGCTGCTGGCAGGCTTGCTGGGGGTGGGACTGCTCGCGGGTTGTGGGGGATCCACACACTCCGGTGATTCCGCGCGTTCCTACAGTGTCGGGCCGGGACCCGGTGCGCCGCCGGTGATGCGGGAGCAGGGGCCCGCGGCGCCGGCGCCCGCACAGGGCGACGGCGCCACCGAGAAGGTGACCGACCGCAAGGAGGTCGTGACCGGCAATGTCGCCATCACCACCGCGGACCCGATCGGCGCGGCCGCGAAGGTCGCGGACCAGGTGCGCGCTGCCGACGGCCGGATCGACAGCCGCGCCGAACAACCGGGGATCGGCGGGACGAAAGCCCATGCGGAACTGACGGTTCGGATACCGTCCGACAAGACGGACTCGTTCCTCGCGGGGCTGAAGGCGGACGGGCGGGTCACGAGCGTGACCACCAACCGCGAGGACGTCACCATGCAGTGGCAGGATCTCGACGCGCGGATCAAGGCGTTGCAGGCGTCGGTGGACCGGTTGCGGGCGCTGGTCACGAGCGCGGCCAACATCTCGGATCTCATTGCCGCCGAGAACGCATTATCCTCGCGGCAGGGCGATCTGGACAGTCTCACCGCGCGTAAGCGAAATTTGGACGAGCAGATATCGTTGTCCACCTTGACCATTGACTTGAGTACCGACGAGCCGCCGTGGTCGCAGCCGGACAATTACTGGGATCGCGTGGTCGCGGGCTGGCATTCGCTGCTGGCAGCATTGAAGGCGACCGGGAACGCGTTGCCGTGGGTGGTCTTCCTGCTGGTACTCGGCACAATCGTCTGGAGCGTGCGGCGACTGCTGCGGCGGCGAAGTGGCGCGAAGGGTGATCGGGCAGTTGCCGCGCCGAGTACTGCCGGCGCGAACGCTCCCGAATCGGTTTCCGACGGAACAACTTCCGTTCGTGAGGCGGCGAAAGCTACCCAACCCGGCGAAGCTACCCAACCCGGTGAAGCTGCGCAGTCGCGGCGGCTGGCTGCGTCCGGAGAGTCCGTCGCGTCTGCCGGCCCCGGCGTGCCTGCCGAGTCCGCTGAGGCGGCGAAGGCCACCGACCCCACGACGTCCGCTGAAACCAGGACGTCCGCTGAAACCGCGAAGTTCGCTGGGCCCGCCACACCTGCGCAGTCCGCCGAGTCCGCGGAGCCGGGTAAGGCCCCCGGCTCGGCCGGGTCCACGAAGCCTGCCGAGGCCACCGGGAAAGCACCTGCGCCGGAGCCGGATTCCGCCCCGGAGTGACCCGTCCCCGTAGCTGCCGAGCGGTCGGCACGAATTCGGGTCGCGGCTGGTGAAACCGCCGATTACGCTGTGCCGCGGCACGGCCCGGCCGGGCCGCGAGTGCCGTTTCGGGATGCGGAAAGAGGGCGGCCAGAGATGACGAACGACATCGTCGCGATCGTGCGGCAATACGAGAAAGGTGTCGTATTCCGGCTCGGGAAGGTCCAATCGGTGCGGGAGCCGGGGCTGCGGTTCATGTTCCCGCTCGTCGATCGCATGCAGAAGGTGAGCATGCGGACGGTGACGATGCCGATCGCGTCGCAGCAGGTGATCACCCGGGACAACGTGTCGATCGCGCTCGCCGCGGTGGCCTACTACCGTTGTGTCGACGCCGCGCTGTCGCTGGTGGCGATCGAGGATGTGCGGCAGGCCATCGATCAGATCGCGCAGACCACCGTGCGGAACGTGATCGGCCGCACGACGCTCGATCATGTGCTGTCCGAGACCGAGCAGCTCAACGAGCGGATCAAGGAGATCCTCGACGCCACGACCGAGAAGTGGGGCGTGCTCGTGGAAATGGTGGAGCTCAAGGACATCGAGCTGCCGGAGTCGCTGAAGCGGGCGATGGCCCGGGAGGCCGAGGCGGAGCGGGAGAAGCGGGCGAAGATCATCGCCGCCGAGGGGGAGGCCCTGTCGGTGGCGAAACTCGCGGAGGCGGCGGATGTGATCGCCGCGCATCCGATCGCGTTGCAGCTGCGGAATCTGCAAGTGCTGTCGGAGATCTCGGTCGAGCACAACTCCACCATCGTGTTCCCCGCGCAGTTCCTCGACAGCGTCCGGGCGATCGGCGGTTTCGTGCGCAGCGAGGTCGGGGCGGGCTGATCCCGGTCAGGCCACCGGCCGGATTTCGAGTGCCCCGCCGGCCAGGACCCGGGCCAGCGCCTGCCACCGGCGATGCCGCCAGCGGAACATGAGGTGCACGAACACCCGGGTGCCGAAACCGCGGACACCGTCGTCGATCTCGACCTCGTCGGTGTAGCGGCAACTGGTGGCGGTGAGGGGTTCGAAGGTCAGACGATGGTTCCAGGTGTGGACCGGACCACCTCGTTCCTCGGTGCGAATCTCGGTGGGGGACAACTCGATCAGCCGGAGATGGTGCCGCCACGAGGGGACGGCGCCGAACCACCACAGCCGCGCGGAGTGCTCGGCGCCCGGTTCGAGGTGTTGCGGGAAGCGGAGATTCGGCGTCGTGAGGAACGGGTGGACCACGTATTCGAACAGTTCGGGGGTGCGGGCGAGGGCGCACGCGGTGGTGGCGGGCAGCGGGAGAATCGTAGTTAGGGTTACCTTACTCATGGGGGTATGGTCGCCCGCGGCGGGTCCGGATGGCAAGGGCTGTGGTCACATCCGCATTCGCGCATCGGTCGGCTCGGCCGGAACCCGAGCCGATCCGGGTGGCCGCGGAGGTCGTCGGCCGGGTGTGGCGGAATCCGTTGTCACTTGGGCAGATCGGGCTCCAGTGCGGTGGCGTACTTGACCGCGGTCTTGCAGGGCGGCAGGTCGCCGGCACCGGCCTTGACGTCGGCCCGCCACACCACCAGCACCTCGAACATGCCCTGGGCGGCCGGCATGGCGGCGTAGCAGCGCAGGTGATCAGGGTCGATGGCGACGGCGGTGAAGCCGGAGCGGGGGCCGATCTTCACGTCCTTGTAGTCGGTGACGGTGGCGTTCTCGCGGCCCTGCGCGAGCGTGCGGGTGGTGGACAGCACCGACACCACGTACTTGTCGGAATCCGTCGGCTTCCAGTGACATACCAGCCAGACGTCGCTCTGGGTGTCGTCGACGCCCTTGGTCTTCGGATCCAGGCCGGCCTTGCGCAGCGTCTTGTCGCCGAGGTCCGAGCATGGATCGAACAGGCGGCCGCCGCTGAAGGTGGTGGAGGGCGCGGCGCCGGTCTTCGTGTCCGTGGCGCCGGCGGTCCCGGCGATCGCCGAGGTGGTGGAGGCACCGCCGTCGCCGCCGCCGGAGGAGCAGGCGCCGGCCGTTGCCGCGGCGACGATCGCGAGCAGTACCCGAGGTCCCGGTGAGGCGGCGAGCGGCGGCATTGATGACTCCTGTCCGAAGGGCAAATAGTCAGCAAACAGACTAACCGCTGTTTCGGCGCTCAATGAGTAGCCGATACGGGATTACCGCTACTTCAGTGCCGGGGCGATCTCGTCGTGATCGGGCCGGGCGCCGTCGAGACCGCGCCGGCAACTGCGCGCCGCGCAGGTCCGCGGACCGATCGCCTGGGTGCGGGCACACTCAGTGCCTCGATTAGATGATTGGCTAATAATCGAATATTCTGACCTGGTGCGCGGCCTGGACCATCCACCGATCGGTGGTATCGACCTGGTCACGGTGCTGGACGCATTGGCCGATCCGGTGCGGCTCGGGATCGTGGCGCTGCTGGCCGACGGGGACGAGCGGCCCTGCGTCTCGTTCGAATTCGGCATCACCGCGGCGAGTATGTCGCACCACTTCCGCGTGCTGCGGGTGGCCGGGCTCACCAGGACTCGGCAGGACGGCCGGCACCGCTGGATCACGCTGCGCCGCAACGAACTCGACGCCCGATTCCCGGGGCTGCTGGCGCCGCTGCTGGCCGCCGCATGGGCGGATCACGGAACCTGAACCAGGAGAACCGATGTCGGACCTGAACATGCGCGAATGGGGTGACGGCGACCGGACCGCCGTGCTGATCCACGGGCTGACCGCGGAATCGACCAGCTGGTGGCGGGCCGGTCCCGCCCTGGCCGATCGCGGCTACCACGTCTACGCGCCGGATCTACCCGGTCACGGCGCCAGCCCCCGGGCGTCCGGCTACCGGCTGGACGCGGTCGCCGACGCGGTGGCGGCGGCGATCCCGGCGGAACCCGATCTGGCGCTGGGGCATTCGCTGGGCGGGCTCGTCCTCGCCACGATCGTCGACCGGGTGCGGCCCGCGCGCGTGGTGTACGAGGATCCGGCCTGGCTCCCGGGCCACCAGGCGATAGTGAAAGCCTTTCGTGCGCAAAAGGACTGGACTCTCGACGAGGTGCGGGCGGCGAATCCGCGCTGGGCGCCGGAGGTCTGGCAGCTGAAACTGGACGCGCTGTCGCACTGGGACACCGCGACTCTGGATGTGGTGGACGGCTTCCCGGGCTACGACCCCGCGCCACCGCGAACCCCGGCGCTGCTGTTGCTGGCCGATCCCAGCCTCACCGTCCCGCCGGACCGGGCGGCCGAATTGGCAACGCGCGGTTTCGAAGTCCGTACCGTCGCCGACACCGGCCACGTCATCCACAACGACGATTTCGACGGATTTCTGGCCGGACTCGACGGCTGGTTGTGACGGCCGGTCACCGCACGAAGACCAGGACCTTCCACGGCAGCGTCACCGGCGGGCAGTGGTGGCCCTCCTCGGCGCCGCAACGGCGATGCGCGGTCAGGTCGCCGAGGCCCTGGCCGACCACCAGATAGGTCGCGGAGCTGTCACCGTTGGATTCGGTGGTGCTGTGGGTCTGGTACAGCACGTCCGGCCGGCCGGTGGTGGGGACGTCCCAGATCCAGGTCTCGTGTTCGTTGTGGCGGGCGAAGAACCGGACGTGGATCTCGTCGCCGGGGGCCACCATGATGGTGCGGCCGTCGTCGCCGGTCTGCAGGCCGACGATCTCGGGACCGTCGGCCACGGCCGGTGCGGGTGTGACCGCGAGCACCGGCAGGGCCGTCGCGAGCAGTGCCGCCGATGTGATCCGGCCGACGGTGCCGATCATGGATCTCCTCTCGCCGTCGCGGGGTCGGATGCGTGCGCAACCGGGGCAAGGCAGGTCGATCGCGTCCGAATCTACCGGGAAAGCCCTGGTCCGGCGGGTAGGCGCGCCCCGCTGGGCGGGTCCGGCCCGGCACCGGCCGCACGCGATGTGTTCAACCGCACGTTTCCCGGTGCACAACCCTGGTTCGGATCGTGGTTGTGCACCGGATGAGCAATCGGCACACAATGCTGGGATGCTTTTCAGTCGATTCGTTGCGATGGGGGACAGCCAGACCGAGGGGTTGTGGGACGGGGACGACCGGCGCGGGCTGGTGGGCTGGGCCGATCGGCTCGCGTACCGACTGGCCGAGGACAATCCGGAGGTGCTGTACGCGAATCTGGCCGTACGCGCGCGCCGGATCGCCGAGGTCCGGGCCGAACAACTCGACACGGCGCTGGGGATGGACCCGGATCTGGTCGGTATCTGCGTCGGGATGAACGACGTCATGGCGCTCACCTCGGATATGGACGAGGCGCTCGACGAGATGGAGAAGATGTACGCCCGCCTGGTCGAGGCGGGGATCACGGTGATCACCACGACGTTCCCGGACGTGCGGCGGATCATTCCGGCGGCACGGTTCATCGCCGAGCGGGTGGATCGGGTCAACGAGCGGATCCGGCTCTGCGCCGAGCGCTACGACCTGCGACTGGTAGATCTGTTCTCGGCCCGCTCGATGCTCGACCCGCGGGTGTGGGCGACCGATCGGGTGCACGGCACGCCGCTCGGGCACGAGCGCTTCGCACTGGCCGCCGCCGAGGCGCTGGGGCTCGACGGCGCCGACCACAGCTGGGCCGATCCGCTGCCGGAACCGTTGCGGATGAGCCGGATTCGGGCCACCTATCGCGAAATCGCCTGGTTCGTGGCCGTGCTCTGGCCGTGGCTGGTGCGCCGGGTGCGCGGCATCTCCTCGGGCGACGACGCCGTCGCGAAACGGCCTGTGCTGGAACCGGTTCTGCGGACCGCCGCCGGGGCCTAGAGCCCACCTGTCGATCGCCGGCGCTCGGGTCCGACTGCCCGCCCTCGACACCGGAGCGGCCCGTTCAGCGGCGCACCTCGGCCACCGATACCACGCGGTGCTCGCGCCTGGACCGTTCGCACGCCTCGGCGATGTAGAACGCCTCGAGCGCGTCGGCGGTCCCGCACGGATTCGCGCGCTCGCCCGCCGCGACGGCGAGGAAGGCGCGCAACTCCGTGGTGTAGGCGGCCGCGAACCGCTCCAGGAAACCGGGCCAGGGCCGGTCCGGCGCCACCCCACCCGGTTCCACCGAGCGCAGCGGGGTGCGGTCGTCGAGGCCGGCCACCGCGTTGGCGCGGGAACCCAGTACCTCCAAGCGGACGTCGTAACCACCACCGTTGTAGCGGCCCAGGGACACCGTCGCGAGCGTGTCGTCGTCGAGGCGCAGCAGGACCGCGGCGGTATCGACGTCCCCGGCGGCGGCGAAGGACGGGTCGCCGCGATCGGAGCCGGTCGCGAAGACCTCCGTCACCTCGCGGCCGGTGACCCAGCGGATGATGTCGAAATCGTGGACGCCGCAGTCCCGGAAGATGCCGCCGGAGCGGGGGAGATAGTCTGCGGGCGGGGGTGCGGGATCCAGCGTGGTGGCGCGCAGCGAATGCACCCGGCCCAGTTCCCCGGCGAGCACCGCCGCGCGGGCCGCGCGATAGCCCGCGTCGAAGCGACGCTGGAAACCGACCTGCACGGGTACCTGTGCGCGCTCGACGTGCCGCAGTACCGCCAGCGTCCCGTCGATGTCGGCGGCGACCGGTTTCTCGCAGAACACCGGGATACCGTGGTCGACCGCGGCGACGATGAGGGCCGGATGCGAATCGGTGGCGCTGGTGACCACCAGGGCGTCGATGCCGGCGGCGAGCAGGGCGTCCAGATCGGGGGCGACGTCGACGCCGAGTTCGGCCGCGGTGGCGCGGGCCCGCGCGCCGTCGACATCGGTCAGCACCACCGCCCCGACGCCCGGCAGATCCCGCAGCGTCCGCGCGTGCGCGGCGCCGATGCGGCCCGTACCGGCGAGACCCAGCCTCATCGTCATGTGCGCTCCTGTTCGTGGCGGACTCGAATGGCTTGCGGTGCAACGGTTCAGCGGGTCGGTGCGGCCGTGGTGGCGCGGACCACCAGGGCGGGCGGCACCCGGTGCCGCACCGGCCGGGTGCGCTCGGCGCGCAGCCGTTCGACCAGTGCGGTGACCGCGAGGCGGCCGATCTCCAGCCGCGGCTGGTCGACGGTCGTCAGCGCGACGTGCCGCAGCGCGGCCAGCGACGAGTTGTCGTAGCCGACCACCGAGACATCCTGCGGGACAAGCAGTCCCGCCTCCTCCAGGGCCGACATCGCCCCGACCGCGTTGAAGTCGTTGCCGCACACCAGCGCGGTGGGAAAGTCGCCGGGGGAGAACAGCTTCAGCAGCCGTCGCACCGCGGCGCCGCCGGCCGCGTCGGTGTGCTCGCTGGGGATCACCATGGGCTCCAGGCCGTGCCGGCGCATCGCCGCCAGATAGCCCTTGCGGCGCGGCGCCGCGGTGTGGGCGGCGCCGCCGTCGAGGTGCACGATGCGCCGATGTCCCAGTGCGACAAGGTGTTCCACGGCCAGCGCGACGCCGGATTCGCCGTCGTCGTTGACGGTGTCGACGGTCGGCGCGCTCGACGTGCGCGACACCAGCACCACCGGGCAGCGATCGGCGGCCTGCCGGATGGCCGCCGCGGGCAGGACCGGCGACAGCAGGATGGTCCCGCCGGGCCGGAAGCCGAGCAGGCTGTGCAGCGCGTCGCGTTCGCGGGCGGGATTGCGGTGGCCGGTGGTGAGGATCAGTTCCAGTCCTGCCGTCGCGGCGGCGGCGTCCATGCCCTCGACCACGTCGGC
The DNA here is from genome assembly GCF_009604425.1 of Nocardia aurantia. Classification (GTDB taxonomy): domain Bacteria; phylum Actinomycetota; class Actinomycetes; order Mycobacteriales; family Mycobacteriaceae; genus Nocardia; species Nocardia aurantia. The sequence goes on from NZ_WEGI01000011.1 coordinate 380,698, forward strand.
GAAGAACGTGTTGTGCAGGTCGGAGACCAGGACGCCGACGATGCTGGAGGTCCGGCTGGCCAGTGAGCGGGCCATGGCGTGCGGCTGGTAGCCGAGTTCCGCGGCGGCGGTCAGCACCGCGCGGCGGCGATGGTCGCTGACCTTCGGCGATCCGCGCATGACGAGCGAGACCAGCGCGCGGGAGACGCCGGCGCGAGTGGCCACGTCCTCCATCGTCGGTCGCGTCATCGGGATGACCTCTCCTGTGCTGCGGTGCCGTCGGCGGTCACGCTACCGGCCGTCGGCAAGCCGCTCAATAGAGCGCTCCAATCGGGCGAAGCGCGCAAATCGGTTTTCCGAATTCCACCAGGTGGGAAGCTGTTTTCGCAGGTGAGAACCGGATTGTCGCGGCCGCGCCGACCCTTGACACCGGCGTGATCCAGGTTACATAGTTGGAGCGCTCCAACGACGGGGATATGTCAGTTGGCATCGACAGGCCGGAGATTCCGATGATCGAACCGCCGCATCCGCTCCGCATCGCCGCCGCGCCGATCTCCTGGGGAGTGTGCGAGGTCCCCGGCTGGGGCCACGTACTCGACGCGCACACCGTGCTGGCCGAGATGTCGGCGCTGGGTTTCACGGCCACCGAGTTCGGGCCGCCCGGATATCTGCCCGAGGATCCGGGCGCGCGGCGGGCCATGCTGGCCCGGTACGGCCTCACCGCGGTCGGCGGATTTCTGGCGTTGCCGCTGCACGACGATCGTGACCGGGTGCTGGACATCGCGGGCCGCACCGCCGCGCTGTACGCCGCCGCGGGCGCCGAGGTGCTGGTCCTGGCCGCCGCCACCGGTACGCCCGGTTACGACTCCCGCGTCCCGCTCGACGCCGCGGGCTGGCGGTCCCTGCTCGACGCCGCCGCGGCGGTCCGCGATCTGGCCGGGGTGCACGGATTGCGCGTGGTCCTGCATCCGCACGTCGGCACCCACGTGGAGACCGCCGCCGAGGTCGAGCGCTTCCTGGCCGGCAGCGATGTCGATCTGTGCCTCGACACCGGGCATCTGCTCGTCGGCGGCGCCGATCCGGTCGCGCTGGCCCGGCGCTGGGCCGATCGCATCGGACACCTGCACCTCAAGGATGTGCGGCGCGACCTCGCCGACGAGATCCGCTGCGGCCGAATCGAATACAGCCGGGCAGTGCGGCGCGGCCTGTATCCCCCGCTGGGCGCGGGCGATGTCGACATCGCCGCCATCGTGGCGGCCACCGAGGCCGCCGGATACCGCGGCTGGTACGTGATCGAACAGGACACGACGCTGTCGCCCGGCGACACCGCGTCCGGTCCGAGTCGTGACGCCGAGCGCAGCCTGCGATATCTGTCGCCGGATCGGCGGCACCGTGGCCTCCGGCCACTGGAATATCGCTAGGAGAGCAGGAAAATCATGACAACGAAGTCGACACCGCGCCGCCTGCGACGTCTCGTGCCACCGCGTCGCGCGGGACATCGCACGCCACTGCGCTCCGCGCGGCGCCTCGTCCCCTGGATCGCCGTCGCCGCGATGCTGGCGGCGTGCAGCGGACCCGCCTCCGAGACTCCCACGGCGCAGACCGGGACTCCGTCCCCGGCGCCGACGGCCGCGGGCGCGCTGCGCAATGTCGCCGTGGTCACCCACGGCAGCGCCGGCGACGCGTTCTGGAACGTGGTGAAGAACGGCGCCGAGACCGCGGGCAAGGATCTCGGCGTGCACGTCGACTATCAGGCTTCCGGCGATCCCGCCCAACAGGCCAAGCTCATCGACAACGCGGTGGCCCAGCACGTCGACGGGCTGGTGGTGTCGATGGCCAATCCGCAGGCATTGCAGACGTCGGTGCGCAACGCCGTGACCGCCGGAATCCCCGTGGTCACCATCAACTCCGGCGAATCGGCCAGCGTCGCGCTCGGTGCGATCGGGCATATCGGGCAGAGCGAGGAGCTGGCCGGGCAGCAGGCCGGCAAGCGGCTGAAGGCGGCCGGAAAGACCAAGCTGCTCTGCGTGATCCACGAGGCGGGCAACATCGGCGCCGCGCAGCGCTGCGCGGGGGCGACCACCGGCTTCGGCGTCACCACCACGCTTCAGGTCGACATCAACAATCCGACCGACGCGCAGGCCCGGATCAAGGGCGCGCTCGAGTCCGATCCGGCGATCGACGCCGTGCTCACGCTGAACTCGCAGATCGCCGCGCGGGCGGTGGCGGGGGCCGGGGAGGCGCATTCCAAGGCCGCGGTCGCCACCTTCGACCTCAACAGTGACGTGGTCGACGCGCTGCGGGCGGGCACGCTGCTGTTCGCGATCGATCAGCAGCAGTACGAGCAGGGGTATCTGCCGATCGTGCTGCTGCGGCTGTACAAGTCGAACGCCAACACCGTCGGCGGCGGCACCCCGATCCAGACCGGGCCGGCGTTCGTGGACAAGAGCAACGTCGACGCCATCGCCACACTCATCGGCCAGGGCACCCGCTGAGGCGCGGGAAGCCGGCGACCATGGCCGACGCCGAGACACCGCCGGGAGGCGGCACAGCGACACCGCCGCCGGGCGGCACAGCGACACCGCCGCCGCGTGGCCTGCCGTATCGGCTGCTGGTGCGGCCGGAGATCGGCGCCGCGCTCGGGGCGCTGCTGGTCTTCGCGTTCTTCTCGCTGACCACCGGCAGATTCCTCAGTGCGCTCGGTGTCGCCACCTGGCTCGACGACGCGTCCACGCTGGGGATCATGGCGGTCGCGGTGGCACTGCTGATGATCGGCGGCGAGTTCGATCTGTCGGCCGGCGTGATGACCGCGTCCACCGCGCTGGTCACCGCGCTGCTCGCGACGCGCTGGGGCTGGAACGTGTGGCCCGCGCTGGGGGTGTCGCTGCTGTTCGCGCTGGCGGTCGGCGCGCTCAACGGCTGGCTCGTGATGCGCACGGGGCTGCCGAGTTTCATCGTCACGCTCGGGACCTTCCTTGCGCTGCAAGGGATCAATCTCGGGGTGACGCGGCAGATCACCGGCACCGTGCAGGTCTCCGGGATGCGGTCCGCGGCCGGATATTCCTCGGCCGGTTCGGTATTCGCGTCCACCGTGGACATCGGCGGCACCCGGTACCAGTCCTCGGTGCTGTGGTGGCTCGGGCTGACCGCGATCGCGGCGGTCGTGTTGCTGCGCACCCGGTTCGGCAACTGGACCTTCGCCGTGGGCGGATCGTTGCCGTCCGCGCGGGCGGTCGGCGTGCCGGCGGTGTGGACGAAGATCCTGTTGTTCATGACCACGGCGGGCGCGGCGTGGATCGTCGGGTCGATGAACGTCCTGCGATTCGCCGGTGTCCAGGCGAATCAGGGTGTGGGACTGGAGTTCCAGTACATCATCGCGGCGGTGGTCGGTGGCTGTCTGCTCACCGGCGGGTTCGGTTCGGTGATCGGGGCGTCGCTCGGCGCGCTGATCTTCGGGATGGCGCGGCAGGGAATCGTGTTCGCGCGCTGGAACAACGACTGGTTCATGCTGTTCCTCGGCGTGCTGCTGCTGGCGGCGGTGCTGGTGAACAACGCCTTCGCGAAGCGAGCCGAAAGGGTGCGCCGATGAGCCCGCTGATCGAAACGATCGGTGTCGGAAAGAGTTACGGCGGCGTGGTGGCGCTGCGGGACGTGTCGATGGTGGTCGAACCCGGTGAGGTCACTTGCGTGCTCGGTGACAACGGCGCGGGGAAGTCGACGCTGATCAAGATCCTCGCGGGGGTGCACCGGCACGACACCGGCGAACTGCGGGTCGGCGGCGAGGCGGTGCGGTTCGCCTCGCCGCGCGAGGCGCTGGACCGCGGGATCGCCACGGTATACCAAGATCTGGCGGTGGTACCGCTGATGAGCGTGTGGCGCAACTTCGTGCTCGGCGCCGAGCCGACCCGGGGGATCGGGCCGATCCGGCTGCTCGACCGCGCGCGGGCGCTGCGCACCACACGGAACGCGTTGTCGGACATGGGGATCGAGCTCGACGATCTGGAACAGCCGGTGGGCACGCTGTCCGGGGGCCAGCGGCAGTGCGTGGCGGTCGCCCGGGCGGTCCACTATGGGGCGAAGGTGCTGATCCTGGACGAACCGACCGCGGCGCTGGGGGTGAAACAGGCCGGGGTGGTGTTGCGCTACGTTGTGCAGGCGCGCGACCGGGGGCTGGGGGTCATACTCATCACGCACAACCCGCATCACGCGTATCCGGTTGGTGATCGGTTCGTGCTGCTCGAGCGCGGGACGGTGACGGGGTCCTACCGGAAGTCCGAGATCGACGTAAACGAGCTGACCCGGCAGATGGCCGGCGGAGCGGAACTCGAAGCGCTGCAACATGAATTGCAGCGGGTGGTGCGGCCGTGAGCGGACCTGGCGGGATTCCGGGCGCCGATGGGACGCCCGGCGGATTCGGCACTTCGCCCGGCGGATTCGGTGGGTTGCCGGAGGCTTTGACCATCGGGCGGGTCGGGGTTGATCTGTACCCGGAGCAGAGCGGGGTGCGGCTGGCGGAGGTGCGGACCTTCGCCAAATCGCTGGGCGGCACCGCCACCAACGTCGCCGTCGCCGCCGCGCGGCTCGGGCGGCGGACCGCGGTGCTGACGAAGGTCGGGCCCGACGGGTTCGGCGACTATGTGCGAATCGCGTTGCGGGAGTTCGGGGTTTCGCCCGACCATGTGGCGACCGCGCCGAATCTGCAGACCCCCGTGGTGTTCTGCGAACTGAATCCGCCGGCCGATCCGCCGCTGTTGTTCTATCGCGCGCCGATCGCCCCCGATCTCACCCTCACCCCGGCGGATGTGCCGTGGGAGGTGGTGGACGACGTGCCGCTGCTGTGGGTCACCGGCACCGGTGTCAGCGCCGAACCGGCGCGCGGCACCCAGCACGAGGTGTTGCGTCGCCGTGCGCGGCGCACCCACACCGTGCTCGATATCGACTATCGGCCGATGTTCTGGCCGGATGTCGGGACCGCCGGGCGGGAGATCGGGGCGATGATCGACCATGTGACCGTCGTGGTCGGCAACCGGACCGAGATGCAGGTGGCCGTCGGCACCGCCGATCCGGACGCCGCCGCCGACCGGCTGCTCGCGCGCGGGATACAACTGGCGGTGGTGAAGCGCGGCGCGGACGGCGTCCTGGTCGCCACCGAATCGGAACGCTGGACGGTGCCGCCGTGCCGGGTCGAGGTGGTGTGCGGACTCGGCGCCGGGGACGGCTTCGGTGGTGCGCTGATCCACGGGCTGCTCGCCGGCTGGGATCCGCACCGCATCGCCATCTACGCGAATGCGGCCGGGGCACTGGTCGCTTCGCGACTGGCCTGCGCCGACGCCATGCCCACCACCGCCGAGATCGAGAACCTGCTGTGCGAGTGAGCGGCTCGACGCAGCAGTCGGGCGGGCGGGCTGTCCTCGCTGTGATCGGGCCGCGGGTGCGATCGGCGGTCGAGTCTTCCGGGCCGCTCTCCATGGCGATGCCGAGATCGGCAACTCCGGCCGACGAGTGGACCGACTGTGATCGGGCCGCCGGTGGGACCGCCCCGGCCGGTCGCCGGGTACGGCAGCCGACTGCTCGTTGCCGGTGTGACGACGGTATGTTGCGAAAATCGCGCCGACCCGGGCTGGGCGAAGGTCCGGCAGCTGAGCAGCGCCGGCCGATGCCGCAGCAGCGCATACCTGGACGGCCCGGATTCGGCGTGGCGCAGCGACACGATGCCCGGGTCGGCCGCAAGGAGCGGGTGGTTCGGAGATGCTCGGGTCGGCCGGTACGGAGCGGGTGGTCCGGAGATGCTCGGGTCGGCCAGCAAGGAACGGGTGGTTCGGAGATGCTCGGGTCGGCCGGTACGGAGCGGGTGGTTCGGAGACGCTCGGGTCGGCCGCAAGGAGCGGGTGGTTCGGAGACGCTCGGGTCGGCCGGTACGGAATGGCGGTCCGGAGACGCCCGGGTCGGCCGGCACGGAACGGGCGCTCCGGAGATGCCCGGGACGCCGGTACGGAACGGGCGGCCCGGGCCGCACCGGGATGCGGTGTGAGTCGATGTGCAGGAGAACAATTCGGTCGAGCCGAGGAGGTGTGGTGTACCTGACCGACGAGCGGTGGCGGGAGTTGCTGCGGGTGCGGGTGGAGGAGCCGGAGGCGGTGCGGCGGGCGTACACGGATCGGCGGCGGCGTTCGCGGCTGTTGTCCGGGCGGGGCACCCTGTTCCTGCTCGCCGCGGATCATCCCGCGCGCGGTGCGCTGGGAGTCGGCGCGGATCGCACGGCGATGGCGGATCGGCGAACATTGCTGGAGCGCTTGCTGATCGCGCTCGACAATCCGGCGGTGGACGGGGTGCTCGGTTCGCCGGATGTGGTCGAGGAACTGTTGTTGCTCGGGGCGCTGGACGACAGAATCGTGATCGGCTCGATGAACCGTGGCGGGCTGGCGGGTGCGGACTGGGAGATCGACGATCGGTTCACCGGCTACGACGCCGAATCGCTGGTGCGATTCCGGCTCGACGGCGGCAAAATGCTGCTGCGGCTGGTGGATTCGGACGCTCGGACCATTCCGACGTTGCACGCCTGTGCCCGGGCGGTGTCGGAGCTGGCCGCGCACGGGCTCATGGCGATGGTGGAGCCGCTGCCGTACCGTCGCGACCACGCGGGATCGCTGGTGATGCACAAGGATTCGGCCGCCTTGCAGCGCGCCGTCACCGTCGCGTCCGGGCTGGGGGTCACCAGCGCGCACACCTGGCTGAAAATACCGGCGCCGGAGGACATCTCGGTTCTCGACGCGACCACACTGCCGGTGCTGCTGCTCGGTGGCGCGCCCTCCGGTGATCCGGCGGTCGATCTGGCCGCGTGGGGCGGGGCGCTCGGTCACGATGTGGTGCGCGGACTCGTCGTCGGCCGCAGTCTGCTGTATCCGCCGGACGGCGACGTCGCGGGAGCCGTCACCGCGGCGGCGAGGCTGCTGGGGGCGTGAGGATTGTGGCGATCGGATCGGGGACGTGGCAACGCCGGGGCTGCCGTTCCCGCCCGGCGGCGGAGGACCGGTGCGCCGGGTACGCTCGCGGGCGGAATCCGCAGTGGCGGCGGGCCCCGTGGCGGCGGCCCGGACCGCCGCGAGCGGGTTCCGAAATGTCCAGGCCGCAACGGGTTTGGGCCCACCGTGATCGCAGCAGGGAGGCGAGGCCGATATGAGTTCGTTGCATCGACCGGCCGGAACCCTGGCCGACGGCGGCGATCCGGTGCTGTTGACGCCGGAACGGGCCGGATGGACCTATACCGGGTTGCGTGTGCTGCGATTGGCAGCCGGGCAGCAACGTATCGTGCACACTGGGGAGCACGAGGCGTTCGTGCTGCCGCTGGCCGGTGGTTGCGCGGTACGGGTGGACGGGCAGGTGTTCGAATTGGCCGGGCGCGATTCGGTGTTCACGCGCGTGACGGATTTCGCGTACGTGCCGCGCGACGCGGAGGTGGCGCTCACCACCGCGGCCGATGCCGAGATCGCCCTACCGATGGCGCGGTGTGCGCGCCGGCTCGAGCCGAGATACGGTCCCGCCGAACAGGTTCCGGTGGAGGTGCGCGGTGCGGGCCGGGCCACCCGGCAGGTCACCAACTTCGGGGTGCCCGGGGTGTGGGAGCACGCCGACAAACTCAACGCCTGCGAACTGATCACCCCGGACGGCAACTGGTCGTCGTATCCACCGCACAAGCACGATCGGGCGACCGAGTGCGAGGTGGTCAACGAGGAGATCTACTACTTCCGGATCGCCGGGCCCGACGGGATCACGCCCTCGCCAACGGGTTTCGGCCTGCACCGCACCTACACCGCCGACGGGTCGCTGGACGAGAACGTCGCGGTCCGCGACGGCGACGTCTTCCTGATCCCGCGCGGCTACCACGGTCCCTGCGTCGCGGCGCCCGGATATCCGATGTACTACCTGAACGTGCTGGCCGGTCCGGCGCCGCAGCGCTCGATGGCCTTCTGCGACGATCCCGCCCACGGCTGGGTGCGAGGCAGCTGGGACGGCCTCGCGGCCGACCCGCGTTGTCCGGTCACCGGTCACGCCGGCCGGGTGCGGTGAACACCCACCCCACTGTCGATTTCACGGAACCCGTTACGGAGCACGAGGGGCGATCGAGATGGAACTGACAACTGCGCAAGCGCTGGTGGCCTGGCTGATCGCGCAGCACTCCGAAACCCTGGACGGACGTGAGGTCCCGCTGTTCCCAGCGGTTTTCGCGATCTTCGGGCACGGCAACGTGCTGGGGCTGGGTACCGCGCTGCAGGAGCGCAGCGATCTGATCCCGGTGTGGCGCGGGCACACCGAGCAGGGCATGGCGCTGGCGGCGGTCGGGCTGGCGAAGGCGGCGCATCGCCGGCAGGTGGGGGTGGCCACCTCCTCGATCGGGCCCGGCGCGCTGAACATGGTCACCGCCGCCGGGGTGGCGCACGCGAATCGGCTTCCGCTGCTGCTGCTTCCGGGCGACACGTTCGTCGGCCGGGCGCCGGACCCGGTGCTGCAACAGGTGGAGCACTTCGGTGACGGCACCGCCACCGTCAACGACGCGTTCCGTCCCGTCAGCCGCTATTTCGACCGGATCACCCGGCCCGAGCAGCTGCTCGCGGCGCTACCGCAGGTGGCGCGGGTGCTCACCGATCCCGCCGACGCCGGACCGGTGACGCTGGCCCTGCCGCAGGATGTGCAGGCGGAGGTCTTCGACTTCCCGGAATCGCTGTTCGAGCCGGTCGTGCACACCGTCGCGCGGCCGCGCCCCGATCGCACCCGGCTCGCCATGGCGGCGGCCGCACTGCGGGCGTCCGATCGGCCGCTGCTGGTGCTCGGCGGCGGTGTGCGCTACTCCGGAGCCGGGCCGCGGGCGCTGGAATTCGCACAGTGGCACGGCATTCCGATCACCGAGACCACCGCCGGGCGCACCCTGGTGCCGCACGATCATCCGCTGTACGCCGGGCCGCTGGGCATCACCGGATCGAGGTCGGCGAACACCCTTGCCGCCGAGGCGGATCTGGTGCTCGCGGTGGGAACCCGGTTGCAGGACTTCACGACCGCGTCGTGGACGGTGTTCGCGCCCGAGGCCCGGTTGATCAGTATCAACGCGGCCGGATTCGACGCGGTGAAGCACGGTTCGCTGGCCGTGGTCGCGGATGCCGATGCGGCGCTGCAGGATCTGCCGGGACTGCTCGACGGCTGGGAGGCCGATCGGCAGTGGACCGACCGCGCGGCCGAGCTGCGCGCGGAATGGGACGGGTACGTCGACAAGTTGCGGGCGCCGGCGGCGGGGCTGCCCAGTTACGCCCAGATCGTCGGCGCCGTCAACGATCTCAGCGGTTCCGGTGACTACGTGATCACCGCGGCCGGCGGCCTGCCCGGCGAGGTGGTCGGCGGCTGGCGCGCCACCGGGGGCGAGCCGACCATGGACGTCGAATACGGTTTCTCGTGTATGGGATACGAGATCGCCGGCGCCTGGGGTGCGGCGATCGCGCATCGCCGGGGGCTGGTCACCACGATGCTCGGCGACGGCTCGTATCTGATGTCGAACTCGGAACTGTTCTCCGCGGCCTTCGCCGGGCATCCGATGGTCGCGGTGGTCTGTGACAACGGCGGGTACGCGGTGATCGCGCGGTTGCAGGAGGGGCAGGGCGGCGTGCCGTTCAACAACTTCTACGCCGACTGCCGTACCAATCATCCCGTGCCGCCGCGGGTGGATTTCGCCGCGCACGCGCATTCGCTCGGTTGCGCCGTATTCACCGCCGACGAGCTGGTCGGATTCCACGAGGCGTACGCGCAGGCACGGGTGGCCGCCCGCACCGGATCCCGGCCCGCGGTGGTGGTGGTCCGCACCCAACCGGCGACCTGGACCGACACCGGCTCCTGGTGGGAGGTCGGCGTGCCCGAACATCTCTCCGGCCGGGACGATTACGAGGCCGGAAAACGGGCACAGCGGCGTTATCGCTGACGGCGAAGGCAAGGGCGAATGGCACACGGCACGGTCAAGTGGTTCGACAGCAAGAAGGGTTTCGGGTTCATCGCCGCGGACGACGGCGGACCGGACGTCTTCGTCGAGTACAACGCGGTCGTCGGGGAGGGGTTCCGTTCGCTGGTGGCCGGGCAGCGGGTGCGGTTCGAGGTCCGGCGGGCCAAGGCGGGCCCCGAGGCTGTCGATGTGTTCGTTATGCCCGGTCTATAGTGTGTCGCATCACACAACCCGCGCAATTTTGTCGCGTGGGTCACTTCTCCGCAATTCTGGTTAACGTGAATTTATCGCGCCGAGATACACCGGGTGCCAGCCAGTTCGACTGGGTAGCACGATCGAAAGGTATTTCATGATTCCCGTTATCATCGACACCGGAAGCGCCGCCGTGAACGGAGTGTTCAACACCCTGGGTGCGGCCTTCGGTGGCCTGGTCAACACCCTCTCGACGGGCTCTTTCGGGCACTGAGCTCGCACGATGGTCGCTTGACGCGACCGTGCACGGGCCCCGGGCGGATGCCGTCCGGGGCCCGTCGCTTCTCCGGTGGACCTTTTACCGCGTGCCGCGCACAGCCTTCTCGGAGAATTCTCACAGGTCGGCGTGATGGCAATCACGATATGATAACGAGTGCCTGGTGGAAGCGGTAATGGGTACACCGCAGCCCCGCGGCAACCACCACTGTGGAGGGGACTTGTGGCGGATGTGGTCTCTCCCGTGGCATTCTGGGTACATCGAGACTGGGTCGCCCGGAAGGTTGGTCGGCCGAGCTCGTCTACAGAAGGTATGAAATGGCGCAAGGCGTAGTGAAGTGGTTCAACAGCGAGAAGGGCTTCGGCTTCATCGCTCAGGAAAACGGCGGCCCGGATGTGTTCGTGCACTATTCGGCCGTGGCGGGCTCGGGCTTCCGCTCCCTCGATGAGGGACAGCGTGTGGAGTTCGAGATCGGGCAGGGCCAGAAGGGCCCGCAGGCCCAGGGCGTCCGCGTGATCGCCTGACAGGCGGTCCCACGACTTTGTCAGCGGGCCCCGCGCCATTCGGCGCGGGGCCCGCTGCGTTGTCCGGACCGGTCGGTAACCGATTCGAGATGTACGCCCGGCGCCGGGACCGGGTTGTGACGGGCTGGTGGGCCACTGTTCAGGCCCTGGTCAACGCCACGGACGAGGATGGCGCTCAGCGGTAGCTGAGCGGCGGCTGCCCGATCGGGGCGGAGATCCGAATCATGGAACTCATCGCCAACTCCTACGACGCCGACCCGACCGTGGTCGAGGTGATCCTGCCGTGGGGTGTGACCCTCGCCGGAAACTGTCCGGGTGGCCGAGGAACCGCCGTACGAGATCATCGTGCGCGACAACGGTCACGGTATGACCGCCGCCGAGCGGCAGCGACCGGTCATGGGCCGCAAGGGAATCGGGAAACTCGCGGGCCTTCGGGTCGGCGGTCACGCTGTACCGATGATGCAGCCGGTGTCGGCGGGGACCGGCAGGGCTGCGAGACGGGCCGGATCGGCGACCCGGCCGATGACCGGAGTATTCGGGATCGGCTGGGAGGGATCGCCGGAACCTCCGGCGCGCAACGACTTTCCGTCCAGTTCGGGGGCCGGTGGCAGGCCGAACAGGTCCAGTACGGTCGGGGTCAGGTCGACCAGCGAGTAGCCGTTGTACCGGCGGCCCGCCGCGAAGTCCGGTCCGCGCGCGATCACGAAACTGGCTGTCTCGTAAGCGGTCTGGCCGCCGTGGCCGCCTTCCGGTTTGTGGCCGTGATCGGTGGTGACCAGGATCGTCCAGTGCTCGCCGTGGTCACGGGCGCGTGCGTCGACCGCGTCGACGATGCCGCCGACCAGGACGTCGACCCGGCTGATCGCGTCCCGGTACGCCTGCGGGTTGGCCGCGCGCAGGGTGTGACCGGCGATGTCGACCTGATCGAAGTGGGTGAACACCAGGTCGGTGCCGGCGGTGATCGCGGCCACCGTGGCCGCCGCGGTCTCGGTGTCGACGTCGGCCTCGCAGCCGTATGTGCCGTACCGATTGGCGCCGGCGGTGACGATCAGATCGGCGTGCGGTTCGCCGCTGCGGGCGATCGTGCTGATCGTGTCCCACGTCGCGATGGACGCCGTCTTACGTTGCGGTGCAGCGGTTTTGACGCGGTGGAAGACGGTCGGGTAGGTCGCGAAGACCTCGGGGCGGCAGGTACCGTCGTTGTCGCAGATGCCGGTGCGGGTGTCCCAGTAGCCGGTCAGGGCCGCCGACCAGGACGGGCACGAGATCGTCGTGTGCGGGGCGAGCGAATAGCGGCTCAACGTGCCCTCGGCCGCGAGACGTCGCAGATTCGGGGTGACCGCGGCGAGCAGTTCGGTGTACAGGCAGCCGTCGATGCCGATCACCGCGACCTTGTTCATCGCATCCCTGTGGATCGGTTCGGGATGGGCGGCGTCCGGCGCCGGATCGCCGGTCACCGCCCTCGCGTTCGGCAGTACGGCGTCGGCGAAGACGGCCGTGAGTCCGGAGGCCAGCAGTGCCGAGAAGGTGCGCCGGTCGAGGGGCATACTTCGAAAATGCCCGCGGAAACCGGCCGTATCCAGGCAGAATGCCGCTGTTCGCGAAGGTTTCGCGCCACCGGCACGGGCCCGACGTCATGGGTTCACGCGTTCACCGCGATGTTCCCCGCGCGGCACGAAATCGTCTGCGGCGCGTGATCGTTCGCTGTCCCGGGCGGCTTGCCGGTCGGAGGCGGGCGGTTCGCTTCACGTGCGGTAGCCACGCAACGATCGCGCCGCCGACACCGCCGCGAGGCCGCACAGGCCGTGCGGTCGGGCCATGGCTGCCGATAGGTGGCGTCCGGCCGGGTGACCGACGTCCGGGCGGCCGGTGCCACTACGCCGGCCGGTGTCCGCCGTGCGGGTATGTCGGTGTCCGCCGTGCGGGTACAGAGGACGATGGTGCGGGACCCGGGTGGTCGATGTCACGGCCTTGGAGGGCGCGCGCCGAACCGGGTCCATGGGGTGCGAAAGTCGGCAAGGGGTGCGATGCCGAATCTGATTGAGGGCTCCGGCCTGCGAATTCTTCGCGAAAGGGGTGCGGCTGACGGGTGGAGCCGATCGGCTCGAGCTCGCCCACTAAGCTGGGCGGCGGTAACTGCCGATCCCCTCTTCCCAGGAGTGCCCCACAGTGAGCCAGAATGGCCGTCCTGTTGTTCTGATCGCCGACAAGCTCGCCCAGTCGACCGTCGATGCGCTCGGTGACGGAGTCGAGGTTCGCTGGGTCGACGGCCCGAATCGTCCCGAGCTGCTGGCCGCCGTGCCGGAGGCCGACGCGCTGCTGGTGCGGTCGGCGACCACGGTCGATGCCGAGGTGCTGGAGGCGGGCCGGAAGCTGAAGATCGTCGCGCGCGCCGGAGTCGGCCTCGACAACGTCGACGTGCCCGCGGCCACCGAGCGCGGCGTCATGGTCGTCAACGCCCCCACCTCGAACATCCACACCGCCGCGGAGCACGCGGTCTCGCTGCTGCTGGCCGCCGCGCGGCAGATCCCGGCGGCCGACGCCACCCTGCGCGAGCACACCTGGAAGCGCAGCAAGTTCAACGGTGTCGAGATCTTCGGCAAGACCGTCGGCGTGATCGGCCTCGGCCGCATCGGCCAGCTGTTCGCCGCCCGCCTGGCCGCGTTCGAGACCAAGATCGTCGCGTACGACCCGTACGTGTCGCCGGCCCGCGCGGCCCAGCTCGGCATCGAGCTGCTGTCGCTGGACGAGTTGCTGCAGCGCGCCGACCTCATCTCGGTGCACCTGCCGAAGACCCCGGAGACCAAGGGCCTGCTGTCCGCGGAGAAGCTGGCGCTGACCAAGCCGGGTGTGATCATCGTCAACGCCGCGCGCGGTGGCCTGATCGACGAGGCCGCCCTGGCCGATTCGATCCGGTCCGGTCACGTGCGGGCCGCCGGCATCGACGTGTTCGAGACCGAGCCGTGCACCGACAGCCCGCTGTTCGAGCTGCCGGAGGTCGTGGTCACCCCGCATCTGGGCGCGTCGACCTCCGAGGCGCAGGACCGCGCGGGCACCGATGTCGCGCGGTCGGTGCTGCTGGCGCTGGCCGGCGAGTTCGTGCCGGGCGCGGTGAACGTGACCGGCGGCGCGGTCGGCGAAGAGGTCGCCCCGTGGCTGGAGATCGTGCGCAAGCAGGGCGTGCTGCTGGGCGGGCTGTCCGAGGAGCTGCCGGTCAGTGTCGAGGTTCAGGTGCGCGGCGAGCTGTCCTCGGAAGATGTTGCGGTGCTGGAACTCTCGGCGCTGCGTGGGATCTTCTCGGCGTTGGTCGAGGATCAGGTCACCTTCGTCAACGCGCCGGCGATGGCCAAGGAGCGCGGCATCGAGGCCACCGTCACCTCGGTGTCGGAGAGCCCGAGCCACCGCAGCCTGGTCGATCTGCGCGCCGTGTTCGGCGACGGCCGCACCCTGAACGTGGCCGGTGCGCTGACCGAGCCCGAGCAGGTGCAGAAGATCGTGAACATCAACGGCCGCAACTACGATCTGCGGGCAGAGGGCCTGAATCTGGCCATCCTCAACTACGACGACCGCCCGGGTGCGCTCGGCAAGATCGGCACCAAGCTGGGTGAGGCCGGCATCGACATCCTGGCCGCGCAGCTGACCCAGGACGTCGACAAGGAGGGCGCCACCGTCGTGCTCCGCGTCGCCGAGCCGGTCCCGGCCGAGGTGCGGGCCGCGATCGCCGAGGTCGTCGGCGCCGCCCGGGTCGCCCAGGTCGACCTGAGCTGAGCTGTACGACCCGAGCTGAGCTGTCCGCGGTGCCCGGCCCGGATGCCGTGCCGCACGCGGGGCCCGGCCCGGATGCCGTGCCGCACGCGGGGCCCGGCCCGGATGCCGTGCCGCACGCGGGGCCCGGCCCGGATGCCGTGCCGCACGCGGGGCCCGGCCCGGATGCCGTGCCGCACACGGGGCCCGGCCCGGATGCCGTGCCGCACACGGTGCCCGGCCCGGATGCCGTGCCGCACGCGGGGCCCGGCCCGGATGCCGTGCCGCACGCGGCGCCTGCCCCGGATGCCGTGCCGCACGCGGGGCCCGGCCCGGATGCCATGCCGCACGCGGCGCCTGCCCCGGATGCCGTGCCGCACGCGGCGCCTGCCCCGGATGCCGTGCCGCACGCGGCGCCTGCCCCGGATGCCGTGCCGCACGCGGCGCCTGCCCCGGATGCCGTGCCGCACACGGGGCATGGCCCGAATGCGGAGCCGTATCCGGCACGCGGTCTGAGTGCCGTGCCACGGGGCATGGTTCGAATGCTGAGCCGTACGTGACGCACGGTCGGATGCCGTGCGCCGCAATCGGTCCTGTCGCCTGCCGACTGTGCGGCCGCCGGTGCCGGAACTCGGGTCGGGTCGCCGTCCGAAACAGCCGAGTCGCATCGGGATTCGACGGCATCTCGGTATGCGGGAGCGATTCGCCCTGGTGGCGGCACCCGGCGCCGGACCGGATAGGGTGCGTTGAGAAGCACCGGGCCCAGGTGCGCACCTACCGCCGCGATGGCGGTGAGCCGGTCGAGTCCGCACGGCGGCGGTCCGGCCGCGTGCGCGGCGGCCGCCCGGTGGCGGATTCCGGCGGATGACGCGGTGTGGGTCCGAGCCGTACGAACGAATGGAGCAATGGTCTATGAAGCTGGCTGTCATCGCTGGTGACGGTATCGGTCCCGAGGTCATCGGCGAGGCCCTCAAGGTGCTCGACGTGGTCGTGCCCGGTGTGACGAAGACCGAGTACGACCTCGGCGCCAAGCGGTACCACGCGACCGGCGAGATCCTGCCCGATTCGGTGCTGCCGGAGCTGCGGCAGCACGACGCGATCCTGCTCGGCGCGATCGGCGATCCGTCGGTGCCCAGCGGCGTGCTGGAGCGCGGTCTGCTGCTGCGCACCCGGTTCGCGCTCGACCATCACGTGAACCTGCGGCCGTCGAAGCTGTACCCCGGCGTGACCAGCCCGCTGCGCGGCGACCCCGACATCGACTTCGTCGTCGTGCGTGAGGGCACCGAGGGCCCCTACACGGGCACCGGCGGCGCCATCCGCGTGGAGACCCCGCACGAGGTGGCCACCGAGGTCAGCACCAACACGCGCTTCGGTGTCGAGCGGGTCGTGCGGTACGCGTTCGACAAGGCGCAGGCGCGGCGGCGGCATCTGACCCTGGTGCACAAGACCAACGTGCTCACCTTCGCCGGCTCGCTGTGGCTGCGGACCGTCGAACAGGTCGGTACCGAATATCCGGATGTGCAGGTCGCGTATCAGCACATCGACGCCGCGACCATCCACATGGTGAACGATCCGGGCCGATTCGACGTGATCGTCACCGACAACCTGTTCGGCGACATCATCACCGACCTCGCCGCGGCCGTCTCCGGTGGGATCGGCCTGGCCGCCTCGGGCAACATCGACGCCTCGGGCGTCAACCCGAGCATGTTCGAACCGGTGCACGGCAGCGCGCCGGATATCGCGGGTCGGTCGAAGGCCGACCCGACCGCGGCGATCCTGTCGGTCTCGCTGCTGCTGAACCATCTCGGCGCGACCGAGGCGGCCGCCCGCATCGAATCCGCGGTCGCGAAGGATCTGGCCACGCGCTCCGGCGCCGCCTCCACGGTGGCGATCGGCGATCGGATCGCCGCCGCCGTCTGATCGGCGCTCCGGGCCCTGCACTCGACAATCGTTCGGGTGCAGGGCCTTTCGCTCATGCGCGGGTGACGCCGGGACTCCGGCCGCTCATTCCGCGACGATGGTGACCTGCCACGGCACCGGATCCGGGCAGTCCGTCCCCGGATCCGGGGCACAGGTGCGGGCACTGACCAGCGTGCCGCGCCCCGGCCCGACCACGGTGAAGATCGACTCCGCCGCGCCCGCCCGCGGCCCTCGCCCGCCGCTGTGCCGCAACACCGCCGGATCCGCCGAAACCGGTGTGTCCCATACCCAGGACCCCTGCGCGTCGTGCCCGCCGACGAGCAGCACCCGCACGAGATCACCCGGCCCGGCGGTGATCGTGCGGGTGCTGCTCGTCGCGGTTGCCGAGCATGATCAACGTCGGCTCGTCGGCATGCGCCGGGGCCGGACCGAACAAGGGAATCGCGACCGCCAGGGCCGCGAGGACCGAACGCGTGAACTTCGACATCGCCCTCCTACTCGGGTGTACCGATCGACGGCAGAGCAAGAACCACGAAACGCGCAGGAACCGTACCGTGCGGCGTTCACGGTCCGTCCACAGGCCTGGCGGCGCGCGCGGTGACGGGCCGCTGACCTGCTCGGATAGCATCGGTGGATACACGTCGGGCCGTGTACCGTTCGCGACGTGTGACGGGTGATCGACAGCACGACATCGGAGGCGCTATGACGGCGGAGCAGGCAACCTCCACCGCAGGATTCGGCCCCTACACTGTGCTGGATCTGCACGAGATGCCGGAGGACGGCAAGGGGTTCGAGCTCGAGGACGGGTGGTTGATCGAGGTGGCGGCGGGGGCTCGACACCATTGGATCGGGCGGAGGCTGGCCCGGATCATCGAGGCGGCAGCGGCGGGTCGCCCGATGGTCGTGCTGGATGGCGGGGAGTGGGAAGTGAGCACGCCGGCCGGGGTGCGCAAGCCGGATGTGTTCGTAGTGCCCAGCGAGGTGGCACGGGCGTCGATCGTGGACGCATCGCCGGGGCTCATCCCCGGCACCGAGATCCTGCTCGTCGTCGAGGTGATCTCGCCCGGCAGCGGTAGTGAGCGTACGGACCGGGTGCGCAAGGTCCGTGAATATGCAGCACTCGGTATCCCGCAGTACTGGATGGTCGAGCCGCATCCCGCGGTCCGGGTCCATCGGGCCGTCCTGGACGGTCCGACCTACCATTGGCTGCCGGTCGTGTCCGAGGGTAACGAGTTCATCGCAGATATCGAGGCGGACAAGACCTTTCGGGTGAACTTCGATCCCGCAGTACTCGCCGAGTTCTGATCCGCCCGCCGCCCCGGCATCTGCCGGGCGTAGAAATCCTTATCTCCGAGTAGGTTTCGTACTCCGTGTATGCCGCTTTGTCATGCTCGCGAGGTATCACCGGTTCGGTTGACGATCGAAGCCCGGGTGCGGGATGAGCAAGGGGGGCAATGCATCCGAGGGCATCCGGTATGCGAGAATATGTTTGTAGCTCCAACCGTTTGGGTACCGAAACTTCCCCGGGTGCCGGGCGGCCGGGGAGCTCGTGCCCCGGGTGCCGGATGTGGTCGATACCAACATGGTTCGGACGCCACCGTCGATCCGGGTGATCGATCGGCCGGCTGCCGCGCACCGAGTTCTCCTCTACTCGTGGGCATCTGAATCGATCGGATCTCGGATTTGTTGCGCCGGGGTGACGTTCTCGTCCGGGCGCACCCGGTTCCGGGGCTGCGATCCGGGTGTCCCGGAAAGAGATTTTCGGGGCCCAGCGAACTCGTGGCATCCGCCGGGGGCGCTCGCTCGGCGTTAGCCGGTGCCTCGCGGCGGGCGCGGAGCCGGCCACACCCCCGCTCGAATACGGCTGCGCGAGCGGGCGTGTGACGGTCGGCGGGTCAGGCCGCCGCGGGGACGCGGGAGCGGTCCCGCGGCACCAGCGGGACGGCGGCGGCCGCCAGGAGGGCGGCGGCCAGGTAGGCCGACGGGAAGCCCGCCGCGGTGATCAGGGCGCCGAACACCGGGGCGATGGCCGCGGCGGCCAGGTTCTGGCCGGTGTTCTGGATGCCCAGACCGCGTCCGCTCCAATAGGGTCCGGCGATCTCGGCGACGGCGGTGAAGGCCAAACCGTTGTCCGCCACCGTGATCACCGATGCCACCGCCAGGATGGGCAGCGCGAGCCACCACCAGTGCAGCCAGGCGGTCAGGGCCAGGCCCGCCATCGAGAACACCGCCGCGACGGCCACCGTGCGCAACGGCCGCAGCCGGCTGCCCACCCGGTCCGACCAGGCGCCCGCGCCGATGCGGCCCGCGGCGCCCAGCAGCTGGGTGCCGGTGACCACGGCGCCCGCCGCGGTCAGGGACAGGTGCGCGTCGCGGTGCAGCCACAGCAGCGCGAAGGTCCACACCGTGGACTGCGGGATCACCAGCAGCACCGACACCAGGTGGATGCGCCACAACGTGCCGTCGCCGCGATAGGGATTGGCGGGGCGGGCGTCGTCGGCGGGCGCGGGCCGCGGCGGGTCGGCGATGCCGAGCAGGCAGCCGATCGCCGCCACCCCGGCCATCGTCGCGGGGATCAGGATCGCGGCGGAAAACCCGTGTGCCGCAGCGACGGCCGGGATCGTCAGAGCGCCGACGGCCACCCCCAGCGGCTGCGCGGTCTGCCGGATCCCCATCGCCAGGCCACGCTGATCGGCGGGGAACCAGCCCACGATCACCCGGCCGCTGGCCCCGTTGGTGCTGCCCGCGCCCAGTCCGGCCAGGAACAGCAGCGCGCCCAGCAGGACATAGCCCGACCCCGGGACGGTGTGCCCGGCCGGGTACGCCGCCATGGACGCCGCCGCTCCGGCGCCGGCGGCGCAGGTCAGCGCGGGCCCGGCCACCAGCGCGGCGCGTTCGCCGAACCGGTCCACCACGTAGCCCCAGGCGATCAGGGTGCACACCAGGCCCACGGTCGGCATGGAGACCAGCAGACCCGCTGTGGCCAAAGGCATTCCGCGATCGGTCAAGGCGGGCAACAGGAACGGGGTGCCGTTGACGATCACGGCGCTGGAACCCTGTGCGAACACGCCGAGGCCGAGCATGCTCCACCGGCGGGTCACGCTGATCGTGGTCACGGCGGTCATCTGCTCACCTCTGCATCTCATATATTGGGATTCAAGTCTTACTCCTTGAACACGAGGCCAACCGTACACCCCCGGCGCAACCGATATCCCCTCGCCCGATCCGGCGACGCGCGGTACCGCCGCAGACCGGGTGGTCCGGCGTATCAGGGCAGGTGGATAGACTGCGAGCCATGCGTCTAGGTCGTGTAGCCAGCCCGGATGGGCTCGCGTTCGTCAGCATCGAGGGATCCGATGCCCAGACGATCGCCCGTGAAATCGCCGATCACCCGTTCGGCACACCCACGTTCACCGGTCGCAGCTGGCCGCTGGCGGACGTCCGGTTGCTCGCGCCGATCCTGGCCAGCAAGGTGGTCTGCATCGGCAAGAACTACGCCGCGCACGCCCGCGAGATGGGTGGGGAGGCGCCGGCGGATCCGGTGATCTTCATCAAGCCGAGTACTTCGATCAACAACCCGAACTCGCCGATCCTGTTGCCGCCCAGTTCGTCTCAGGTGGACTACGAAGGCGAGCTGGCCGTGGTGATCGGCCGCCCGTGCCGGGACGTGCCGGCGCAGCGCGCCCAGGACGTGATCCTCGGGTACACCGTCGCCAACGACGTCACCGCCCGTGACCAGCAGCGGCACGACGGGCAGTGGACCCGTGGCAAGGGCCACGACACCTTCTGCCCGCTCGGCCCGTGGATCGAAACCGACCTGGATCCCTCGGATCTCGAACTCGTCACCGAACTCGACGGCGAGGTCCGCCAGCGCAGCCGGACGTCCCTTCTGCTGCACGACATTCCGAAGCAGATCGAATGGATATCCGCGGTCATGACGTTGCTTCCCGGTGACGTGATCCTCACCGGCACCCCGGAAGGTGTAGGACCGATGAAAGATGGGCAAACCGTTTCCGTGACGGTCGAGGGTATCGGTACCCTGACCAATCCCGTTGCCGCCAAACGCTGATCGAGGAGGGCAGACATGACCGACGTCAGAGTTCGCTTCTGTCCGTCACCGACCGGCACCCCGCATGTCGGTCTGATCCGGACGGCGCTGTTCAACTGGGCGTTCGCCCGCCACTTCGGCGGCGCGTTCGTCTTCCGCATCGAAGACACCGATGCCGCACGGGATTCGGAGGAGTCGTACCGCGCCCTGCTGGACGCGCTGCGCTGGCTCGGCCTCACCTGGGACGAGGGGCCGGAGATCGGCGGCTCGTTCGGCCCGTACCGGCAGTCGCTGCGCCGTGACATCCACCGGGATGTGGTGCGGCGCTTGCTCGAGGCGGGGGAGGCCTACGAATCCTTCTCCACACCAGAGGAAGTCGAGGCCCGGCATCGGGCCGCCGGTCGCGACCCGAAACTCGGCTACGACAACTTCGATCGCGAGTTGTCCGCGGAGCGGGTGGCCGCGTACAAGGCCGAGGGGCGGCCGGTGGTGATCCGGTTGCGGATGCCCGATCGCGACATCACCTGGCGCGATCTGGTGCGCGGCGAGACCACCTTCAAGGCCGGGGTGGTGCCCGACTACGCGCTCACCCGCGGCACCGGTGATCCGCTGTACACGCTGGTCAATCCGGTCGACGACGCGATGATGCGGATCACCCACGTGTTGCGTGGCGAGGATCTGTTGTCGTCCACGCCGCGGCAGATCGCGTTGCACGAGGCGTTGCAGCGGATCGGCGTTTCCGAGTTCACCCCGCAGTTCGGTCACCTGCCGTTCGTGATGGGGCAGGGCAACAAGAAGTTGTCCAAGCGCGATCCCGAGTCGAATCTGTTCCTGCATCGCGACCGGGGATTCATCCCTGAGGGTTTGCTGAATTACCTGGCTTTGCTCGGCTGGAGCCTCGCCGACGACCACGACGTCTTCTCGATGGCCGAGATGGTCGAGGCCTTCGACATATCGAAAGTGAATTCGAATCCCGCCCGCTTCGACCAGAAGAAGGCGGACGCTCTCAACGCCGAGCACATTCGTTTGCTGGATCCGGGTGATTTCACCCGGCGGCTGCGCGAGTACCTCACCGAGCACGGGCACATCGGCGCGGAGGTGGACGAGAAGGTTTTCGCCGCCGCGGCGGAGTTGGTGCAGACCCGTATCGTGGTGCTGGCCGATGCCTGGGACCTGCTGAAGTTCCTGTTCCGCCCGGAAACCGAGTTCACGGTGGATCCGGCGGCGGCGGAAAAGAATCTCGGACCGGATGCGGCGCCGGTGTTGCAGGCCGCCATCGCGGCGCTGGAGGGCCTTTCCGAGTGGACCGCGCCCCGGCTCGAGGATGTGCTGAAAACGGCACTGGTGGACGATCTGGGGCTCAAACCGCGCAAAGCCTTCGCGCCGGTGCGGGTCGCGGTGACCGGATCGCACATCAGCCCGCCGCTGTACGAGTCGCTGGAACTGCTGGGCCGGGAGATCACCATGGACCGCCTGCGGGCCGCCTCGGTCCTCACCGCCGCGCTCTAGGCGCGGGTGTCGTCCGGGCGGGCCCACCGCCGCGTTCGCGGCCCGGCCCGGTCCTGGACCGACGGAGGCGGGGGAGCGAAGCGGAGGCCGAAGACCCAGCAAAACAACCCCTCTGACCACACGATTTGTATAACACCCGGATCTCTTTGGTAGTCTTCTCCTCGGCCGGAAACGAGGTCGGAAGCCCCCACGAGGGAGCGGCCGAGGGTCCGGTTATTGGGGTATGGTGTAATTGGCAACACAGCTGATTCTGGTTCAGCCGTTCTAGGTTCGAGTCCTGGTACCCCAGCTTTGGAGTTATCTCCAAAATCCTGGTCCCGTCGTCTAGCGGCCTAGGACGCCGCCCTCTCAAGGCGGTAGCGCGGGTTCAAATCCCGTCGGGACTACTCGAAAGAGGCCCTCCGGCAATTGCCGGAGGGCCTTTCTCGTATCGAAGCAGTGGCGCCGTGGCGATTCCGGTGCCGCGGCTACCGGATGCCGCGGCCGCTCAGTCCTGTCGCGGCCAGGTGCTGCCGCCCGGCGGCATCGCGGGCATACCGAGCTTGCGGTGGTCCCAGCTGCGCGTCCGCTCGGCCACCAGCCGGACCGCGACCCGCTTGTTCAGCATGGCCTCGACCAGCGGCCGGGACTCTTCGGTGTACGGCGCGGTGTAGCGCTCCCAGACGCTGACCCCCACCCGGAACAGGGCCTCCGGATCGTCGACGATCTCCGCGCGGCCCTCGATCGAGACCCCGCGCAGCTGGTCGTAGCTGTCGCCGGCCTCGACCAGCACCGTCACCCGGGGATCGCGGCGCAGGTTGACCGCCTTCTGCGACTTCGCCTTCGTCTCCAGCCAGATCTCGCCGTCCACCAGGCCGTACCACATCGCGGTCAGGTGCGGCAGGCCCGATTTGCCCACGGTGGCCAGCGTGAGAATGCGGGAAGAGCCGAGGAAATCCCCGATCTCGGACTCGTCCATGACGATCTGTGCGCGTTGATTCGCTCCCATGCGCCGACTGTACTTTACGGCGTACGCGAGAACGTGAAACCGGTTACAGCCGCTTGTGCAGCGCGTCCGCCGCCGCCACCAGATCCGCCGCCCAGCGCGCGCCGGGCCGCCGGCCCATCCGATCGATCGGCCCGGAGACCGAGACCGCGGCAACCACGGCCCCCGCCGAGTCCCGGACCGGTGCGGAGACGCTCGCCACGCCCGCCGCGCGCTCCGCGGCGCTCTGCGCCCAGCCGCGCCGCCGCACCTCGGCCAGGGCGCGTTCGCCGAACACCGCGTCGGCCAGCACCGCCTGCTGCAGGTCGGGATCGGCCCAGGCCAGCAGCACCTTGGCGGCCGAGCCCGCGGTCAGCGGCAGGCGCGCGCCGACCGGGACGGTGTCGCGCAGGCCCGAGGCGGGTTCCACCGCGGCCAGGCACACCCGCGAGTGGCCGTCGCGGCGGTAGATCTGCACACTCTCCCCGGTGATCTCGCGCAGCCGGGGCAGCACGGCGGCGGCCGCGTCCAGCAGGGGATCCCCGGCGGTGCTGGCCAGTTCCGACAGCGCGGGCCCCGGGCGCCACTGGCCGGCGGCGTCGCGGGCGAGCATCCGGTGCACCTCCAGGCCCACGGCCAGGCGATGTGCGGTGGCGCGAGGCAGTCCGGTGCGGGTGCACAGCTCGTTGAGTCCGCAGGGCTGCTCGGCCACCGCCCGGAGTACGGCCATGGCTTTGTCGAGTACCCCGATGCCGCTATGCTGTCTCATAGAACGATATTAAGATCTCATACTCTGAGATTACAAGCGGCGAATCGCAGGTCCGGCCTCCCCGGTCGGCGAGGAGCTCGAAAACAGGAAGTGTCGTCGCGCCGCCAGCCCCGGCGCGGCGGCTGTCTACCGGAAGGTGAGCGGACATGGCGGAGACGGCCGATCGGCCACGTACCTTGGCGGAGAAGGTCTGGGACCAGCACGTCGTGGTGCGCGGCGAGGGTGACGACCCCGATCTGATCTACATCGACCTGCATCTGGTGCACGAGGTGACCAGCCCGCAGGCGTTCGACGGCCTGCGCGCGGCGGGTCGTCCGGTGCGCCGGACGGACCTCACCATCGCGACCGAGGACCACAACGTCCCGACCGTCGACATCGACCAGCCGATCGCCGATCCGATCTCCCGCCTGCAGGTGGAGACGTTGCGGCGCAATTGCGCCGAATTCGGCGTGCGGCTGTACCCGATGGGCGATATCGAGCAGGGCATCGTGCACGTGGTCGGCCCGCAGCTGGGCCTGACCCAGCCGGGAACCACGGTGGTCTGCGGTGATTCGCACACCTCGACCCACGGCGCGTTCGGCGCGCTGGCGATGGGTATCGGCACGAGCGAGGTCGAGCACGTGCTCGCCACCCAGACGCTGTCGCTGCGGCCGTTCAAGACCATGGCCATCACCATCGACGGCGCGCTGCCGGACGGTGTGACCAGCAAGGACGTCATTCTCGCGGTGATCGCGAAGATCGGCACCGGCGGCGGTCAGGGTTACGTGCTCGAATATCGCGGCGAGGCCGTGCGCGCCATGTCGATGGAGGCGCGGATGACCATGTGCAATATGTCGATCGAGGCCGGCGCGCGGGCCGGGATGATCGCCCCCGACGAGACCACCTACGAATTCCTGAAGGGCCGCCCGCACGCCCCGCAGGGCGCCGACTGGGACGCCGCCGTGGCGGCGTGGGACGCGCTGAAGACCGACGAGGGCGCGACATTCGACGCCGAGGTGCACATCGATGCGACCGCGCTGAGCCCCTTCGTCACCTGGGGCACCAATCCGGGCCAGGGCGCGCCGCTGGGCGCCGCGGTGCCCGATCCGGCGGAGATCGCCGACGAGAACACGCGCGACTCCGCGGAGAAGGCGCTGCGCTACATGGACTTGACGCCCGGTACGCCACTGCGCGACGTGCGGGTCGACGCGGTGTTCGTGGGGTCGTGCACCAACGGCCGCATCGAGGATCTGCGGGCCGTGGCCGACGTGCTGCGGGACCGCAAGGTGGCCGACGGGGTCCGGATGCTGATCGTGCCGGGCTCCATGCGGGTTCGCGCACAGGCGGAATCCGAGGGGCTGGGCGAGATCTTCACCGCCGCCGGGGCGCAGTGGCGGCAGGCCGGCTGCTCGATGTGCCTGGGAATGAACCCGGATCAGCTCGAACCCGGTGAACGCTGCGCCTCGACATCGAACCGCAACTTCGAGGGCCGGCAGGGCAAAGGTGGCCGTACACATCTGGTTTCGCCGTTGGTCGCGGCGGCCACGGCGATCCGCGGAACCCTGTCCTCACCTGCGGATCTGAACTGATCCGCCCACCCACCACGAGACTTCGGGAGTACTCATGGAAGCGTTCAAGGTACACAAGGGGATCGGCGTTCCGTTGCGCCGATCCAACGTCGACACCGATCAGATCATCCCCGCGGTGTATCTCAAGCGTGTCACGCGAACAGGATTCGAGGACGGGCTGTTCGCGGCCTGGCGGTCGGATCCGCACTTCATTCTGAACGTGGAGCCCTACAACCGCGGCTCGGTCCTGGTGGCGGGTCCGGATTTCGGTACGGGCTCCTCACGCGAGCACGCCGTATGGGCCCTGATGGACTACGGTTTCCGGGTTGTGATCTCGTCCCGCTTCGCGGACATCTTCCGGGGCAACGCGGGGAAGGGCGGGCTGGTGGCCGCCCAGATGTCACAACATGATGTCGAAATGCTCTGGAAGTTGCTCGAGGAACAGCCCGGTCTCGAATTGATCGTGGACCTGCAGCAGCGCTCCGTGACGGCCGGAACCACCGTGTTGCCGTTCGATATTGACGACTACACGCGGTGGCGGCTGCTGGAGGGGCTGGACGACATCGGGCTGACCCTCCGCCGGGAAGAGGCCATCGACCGGTTCGAAAAGGCAAGGCCGGGTTGGAAACCGATCACCATTCCGGCGGCTAATTCGCCCGCGTAATGGGTCCCGGTCGTTAGCTGAGAGCTACCAAACCGGGTTGCTGGACGTGTGCCACGCCACATGAAATTTGGCGTGGCACATAGACTCTTGCCCATTGAGGGTTTACCGTGGTACCTAGTCGGTCCGACGACGGGCCATTAGTCTGCGGAGGATTCAATGAACAAGGCGGAACTGATCGACGTTCTGACCGAAAAGTTGGGTACTGACAGGCGCACGGCCACTGCGGCAGTCGAGCAGATTGTCGACACGATCGTGCGCGCGGTGAACAAGGGACAGAGCGTGACCATCACCGGTTTCGGTGTGTTCGAGCAGCGCAAGCGCGCCGCCCGGGTCGCTCGCAACCCCCGCACCGGCGAAACTGTCAAGGTGAAGCCGACTTCGGTGCCCGCTTTCCGTCCGGGCGCGCAGTTCAAGGCGATCATCGCCGGCAAGCAGAAGATCGCGGCGGTGGGTCCCGCCGTCAAACGCGGTGTTGCCGCGCCGGTGTCGGGCGCCGCCAAGAAGACGACGGCTCGCAAGACCGCCGCCAAGAAGACGGTCGCCAAGAAGACCGTGGCCGCCAAGAAGGCCGCCACCAAGGCGCCGGCCAAGAAGGCTCCCGCCAAGAAGGCTCCGGCCGCCAAGAAGACCGTCGCCGTCAAGAAGGCGGTCGTGAAGAAGGCGGCTCCGGCCAAGGCCGTGGCCAAGAAGACCGTCACCGCCAAGAAGACCGCGGCCAAGAAGGCTCCCGCGAAGAAGGCCGCCGCCAAGCGGACTCGCTAGGTCTCGAACACGAAACGGCTCCTCGGGCACCGCGTGCCGGGGAGCCTTTTTCGTGTCCCGAGTGTCGGTGTGCGACTTGGGTTGTCGGCACAAGCTCGTGACCGAACCGCGACAACCGCTGCGGGCGGGCGTGATTCAGTCGTTATCCACGTGCAGTGCGCGGTCCACGTGGTCGGCCGCCATCAGTCGCCCGTTCGTTATCGACAGCACCCACAGGCTGCCCTTGTGGTTACGCGCCGGTGGCAATGTGAGACCGTCGTTTTCGGCCCAGCGGTGTAACAGGTCGGGAATCACCTTGCCCTGACTGCAGATCACCCGGACCCGATCCGGCGACGCCAGATAACGGGCCCGCGCCAGCGCCGCCTGCGGCGCCTCCGCGTAACCCGTCTCGGACAGTTGCGGTTCCAGCACGATGCCGATGCCCAGTTCGCGCGCCAGCGGCGCGACCGTCTGCCGGCAGCGCAACGGCGGCGCCGAATGTACCTCGGCCGCCCCGAAGGCCCGCAGGCTCGCGGTCAGCACCTCGGCGCGGGCGCGGCCCGCCTTGTCCAGCGGCCGCTGCCAGTCCGGACCCGCGAAGTGGTTGCGGCGACCGGCCTTCGCGTGCCGGACCACCAGCAGGGTGGCCGTCTCCGGGGGCAGCCGCAGGAAGTTGCGCAGGATGTGGCGATCCATCGGATAGGACAGCTGGTCCATCACCTGATCGACCGGGTACCAGCGCAGTTCGTCGACCTCCGGATTGGCGGCGAACTGGCCGCCGGTGGGCTGGGCCGACCAGTAGTCGACCCGCTTCAACTTGCGGTGTCCCGTCACGGGATACGTGACATGCCCGAGATATCGGCCCAGCCGGCACGACAGCCCAGTCTCCTCGCGGACCTCCCGGACCGCGGCCACCATCGGCGTCTCGCCCGCGACGAGCTTGCCCTTCGGCAGCGACCAGTCGTCGTACTTCGGCCGGTGCACCACCGCCACCTCGACGGTGCGGTCCGGTCGCTGCCGCCACACGACCCCGCCCGCGGCGAGCACGTTCGGGGTCACGCGGCGGTCGGAGAACCAGATGTGTTCGGAAGCCTGTGCGCCCGAACGACTCACGGTTGGTCCGGTCGCCGCAGCCGCATCAGGAACTCCTGGTGGTCACGGACCTGGTCGATGCCGTCCTCCGGCAGCGGGCTGGCCTGCCAGCTGCCGTCGGCCTGCAGCACCCAGCAGCGGGTGGAGGGGTACAGCGCCGAATCGAACATCTCCGTCAGCCGGTCGCGCAGCTTCGGATCCTTCACCTGGGCCATGACCTCGACCCGGCGATCCAGGTTGCGGTGCATCATATCCGCGCTGCCGATCCAGAACTCGTCCTGGGCCTGGAAGTGCAGCACCCGCGAATGTTCCAGGTAGCGGCCGAGAATCGAACGCACCTCGATGTTCTCGCTCATCCCGGGGACGCCGGGCCGCAGTCCGCAGATGCCGCGCACCACGATCTGCACCGGGACCCCGGCCTGGGAGGCGCGGTACAGCGAGTCGATGATCTGCTCGTCGACGATCGAGTTGCACTTCAACCGAATTCGGGCCGGCAGGCCCTGCGCCGCCAGTTCCGTCTCACGCCGGACGCGTTCGATGATGCCGGTCCGCACACTCGACGGCGCCACCAACAGGTTGCGGTAGTTGGCCTTTCGCGAATATCCGGTCAGAGAGTTGAACAGGTCGGTGAGGTCCGCGCCGATCTCCGGTGCGGCGGTGAGCAATCCGATGTCCTCGTACAGCCGGGCCGTCTTCGGGTTGTAGTTGCCGGTGCCGATGTGGCAGTACCGGCGGATGGTGGCGCCCTCGCGGCGCACCACCAGGCAGGTCTTGCAGTGCGTCTTCAGGCCGATGAGACCGTAGACCACGTGGACGCCGGCCTGTTCCAGCTGTCGGGCCCACTTGATGTTGGCCTGCTCGTCGAAGCGGGCCTTGATCTCGACCAGCGCGACGACCTGCTTGCCCGCCTCGGCCGCGTCGATGAGCGCGTTGACGATGGGGGAGTCGCCGGAGGTGCGGTACAGGGTCTGCTTGATCGCCAGCACCTGCGGGTCGGCCGCGGCCTGCTCGATGAAACGCTGCACGCTGGTGGAGAACGAATCGTACGGATGATGTACCAGCACATCACCTTCGCGCAGGGCGGCGAACACGTTGCGCGGGGTCTCGCGCTCCCCGAACGCCGCCGGGGTGGCCGGGACGTAGGGCGCGTCCTTGAGCAGCGGGCGGTCCACGCCGTACACCTGCCACAGGCAGGACAGGTCCAGCAGGCCGGGCACCTGGATCACGTCGGCCGGGTCGACGTCGAGTTCGCGCAACAGCAGATCGAGCATGTGCTCGGTCATGTCGTCCGAGACCTCCAGGCGCACCGGCGATCCGAAGCGCCGGCGGGCCAGTTCACGTTCGAGGGCCTGTAGCAGATCCTCGTCGCGGTCCTCGTCCACCTCGAAGTCGGCGTTGCGGGTGATGCGGAACGAATGATGTTCCACCACATCCATTCCCGGGAACAGCTGATCGAGGTGAGCGGCGATCAGGTCCTCCATCGGCAGGAAGGCCCGCGTGGTGCCGAGCGCGCCCTCGCTGTCGGTGCGCGCGGCCTCGTAGCCGGGACGCGATCCGGGCTCGGTGCCGGGACGGCGCACCCGGACGAACCGGTCCACGTTGTCGGGCACCTTCACCCGCGCGAAATGCTCACCGCCGGTATCGGAGTCGCGCACGGTCACGGCCAGGTTCAGGCTCAGGCCGCTGATGTAGGGGAACGGGTGCGCCGGGTCGACTGCCAGCGGGGTCAGCACCGGGAACACCTGGTCCTGGAAATATCCGGACATCCGGAGGCGCTCGTCGGGATCCAGATCGTGCCAGCCGATGATCTCGATTCCCTCGGCGGACATCGCGGGCCGCACCTGATCGAGGAAGACGCGGGCGTGCTGCACCGCCAGATCCTGCGCGCGGGCCGCGATCAGGCCCAGTTGCTCGGTGGGGGACAGGCCGTCCGCCGAGCGCACCGACAGCCCGGCCTCGGCGCGGCGCTTGAGCCCGGCGACCCGGACCATGTAGAACTCGTCCAGGTTGGACGCGAAGATCGCGAGGAACTTCGCGCGCTCGAGCAGCGGCTCCGATTCGGCCTCCGCCAGGGCCAGCACGCGCGCGTTGAAATCGAGCCAGCTCAGTTCGCGATTGACATAGCGATCCGGCGGCAATTGCGCCAGCTCGGTGGCGGAGGCTGCGGGCGTGGCGGCCGGTGGCGCAACTGGTAGTCGGGGCCGCTGCGGGACGGTTTCCGTATCGCTCACGCTCAATCCTTACGACTCACTCCGGTGGTGGCCAGGTCGGCACCCGAGTAGACAGCGTACGTCGTCAATCGGGCAATTCGCCCCGCGCTGGGCAATTCTTGCCCGCCTGGCAATCATCTAGCAGACACGTGTCCGCACCGGATACTTCCGGATGACATCTTCATCGACAATCGGTGACCATCCGATTTCGCGCAGGACCGCGGTGGTGGCCGGTCCCACCCCGAGCGCCGCGGCCGCGGCCAGATCGGCCGCGGTGTCGACGTCCAATCGCAGGCCCGGCCAGTCCCCGGCCAGATCCTTTGCGCCCGAGGCGATGTGACGTTGTGCCGAGCGGGCGCCGAAAAGCGGTGCCAGCGGGGCGGTTCCGTCCCGGACGAGCAGGGCGGTGGTGCCCTCGCCCGCGTGGTCGACCACGACCGCGCGGCCCTGCGCGGGCGCCGTGACCAGCATGTCGATCAGCTCCTCCGGGTGCAGGGCCGGCAGGTCCGCTTGCAGGGCAAGCAGATTCACCGGGCCGTGCTGGTCGCGCACGGCCGCGGCCACCGCCGCCAGGGCGGTGTTGAGACCGTCCGGATCACCCGGGACCGCAGGATCCGGATGAGTGTCCGCGCCGAGCGGACGCACCGCCGCGGCGACCGCCGGATCGGGGGTGACCACGGTGACCGAGGCCAGACCCGCGGCGACTGCGGCGGTGACCGTGTCCGACAGCATCGCCAGCACCAGACGGGACCGGTCACCCGGCGGCAACCGGTCGGCGAGACGGCTCTTCGCGTGATCGAGATATTTCACCGCGATCACGGCGTGGACGGCTTCCGGACACATGTGACCCATAGTCCCACCGGTACGCGACTCCGGCCTCGAGACCCCCGTGCCGGGTGGCATAGTGGCCTGGTGACAAGGGCGGCAGTGATGGGCGCGGGGTCGTGGGGCACGGCATTCGCGAAGGTGTTGTACGACGCGGGCACCGAGGTGACCATGTGGGCGCGGCGACCGGAGGTGGCGAAGGCCCTGGCGACCGAGCATCGCAATCCCGGCTATCTGCCCGAGGTCGATCTCACCGGGATCGCCGCCACCGACGACCATCGGGCCGCCCTCGACGGCGCGGACATCGTGGTGCTGGCGGTGCCGTCGCAGACACTGCGGGAGAATCTCGGCGCCTGGCGGGCCGACATCGGCCCCGACGCGACGCTGCTCAGCCTCGCCAAGGGCATCGAGACCGGCACCCTGCTGCGGATGAGTCAGGTGATCGCCGAGGTCACCGGCGCCCACGTCGGGCGGGTCGCGGTGCTGTCCGGCCCGAACCTGGCCCGGGAGATCGCCGCCCGGCAACCCGCCGCGTCGGTGGTCGCCTGCGCCGACGCCGCGCGGGCCGAGGCCGTCCAGCACGCCTGCGCCGGCAACTACTTCCGGCCCTACACCAACACCGACGTGATCGGCTGCGAGATCGGCGGGGCCTGCAAGAACGTGATCGCGCTGGCCTGCGGGATCGCCGCCGGAATGGGCCTCGGCGACAACTCGATCGCCAGCATCATCACCCGCGGGCTGGCCGAGATCATGCGGCTGGGCTCGGCGCTGGGGGCCAACCCCGTCACGCTGGCCGGGCTCGCCGGGGTGGGCGACCTGGTCGCCACCTGTACCTCGCCGCTGTCGCGGAACCGGTCGTTCGGGCAGGTGCTCGGAGCGGGCGGGGGCATGGAGGCCGCGCAGCAGGCCACCCACGGGCAGGTCGCGGAGGGCGTCAAATCCTGCACCTCGATCCGCACGCTCGCCGAACGGCACGGCGTCGAGATGCCGCTGACCACCGCCGTCCACCAGGTCTGCCACGAGGGCGCCTCGGTTTCGGACATGGTCGGATGGTTGCTGGGCCGCCGGATCAAGCCCGAATAGCGCATACCGGATCGGGCGCGAATGGGACGTTCGGCGCGCCACGGCTGATTCGGTGACCTGAACGCCGGGTACGGTTTGGGCATGAGTGAGCGGATCCGGGTGGCCGTGGTTTTCGGCGGTCGTAGCAGCGAGCACACGGTGTCGTGCGTGTCGGCGGGCAACGTGCTGCGCAGCCTCGACCCGGAGCGCTTCGACGTGGTGCAGATCGGCATCACGCGTGAGGGCGTCTGGGTGCTCAGCGGTTCCGATCCCCGTGAGCTGGTCATCGCCGAGCGCAGCCTGCCGTCGGTCGACCACACCGGCACCGTGCTGGCGCTGACCGCCGATCCGGGCAGTTCCGGCGCCGCGCTGGTACCGATCGGACTCGACGCGATCGAGACCGCCGGGTTCGGCGCGGTCGACGTCGTGTTCCCGGTCCTGCACGGCCCCTACGGGGAGGACGGCACCCTGCAGGGTCTGCTGGAACTCGCGGGCGTCCCCTATGTCGGTCCCGGCGTGCTGGCCAGCGCCGCCGGGATGGACAAGGAGTTCATGAAGAAACTGATGGCCTGCGAGGGGCTGCCGATCGGCGACTACGTGGTGCTGCGACCCGGCGTCGACACGCTCGCCGAGCCGGACCGGCGGCGGCTCGGGCTGCCGGTGTTCGTCAAACCGGCCCGGGGCGGCTCCTCGATCGGGATCACCAAGGTCGACGACTGGGCGGCCTTCGACGCCGCGCTCGCCGAGGCGCGCCGGCACGATCCGAAGGTGATCGTGGAGGCGGCGATCGTCGGCCGCGAGGTGGAATGCGGGGTGCTGGAATTCCCGGACGGCCGGGTCGAGGCCAGCATGATCTCCGAGATCCGGATGCCCGACGCCGATACCGACCCCGGGGCCGCGCCCGCGTTCTACGACTTCGAGACCAAATACCTGGACGACGTCTGCGAGTTCGACATTCCGGCCAAACTCGACGACGACCTCACCGAGCAGATCCGGGAACTGGCCGTGCAGGCGTTCACCGCGCTGGACTGCCAGGGCTTGGCCCGGGTCGACTTCTTCGTCACCGAATCCGGTCCGGTGCTGAACGAGATCAACACCATGCCGGGGTTCACCTCTATCTCGCAGTATCCGCGGATGTGGGAGGCCACCGGGATCGACAACCGCACCCTGGTCACGACGCTGATCGAGACCGCGCTGGCCCGCGGCACCGGTCTGCGTTAGCTTCGCCCGATCCGGCCCGCGGGTACGCTCGGCGGGGTGTTGGTGGCGATGACGATTCCCGGTCTGGCGCTGCTGATCATCGCGGTGTCGTGTGCGGATATCGCCTACCGCAAGGTGACCGGCCGTACCGCCTTGCCGTGGATGCGGGAGCAGGACGGGCGGGCCGCCTCGGCGATCGGATTCGAGCAGTTCGACGTGATGTTCAACTCCGGCAAGCGGTACGAGTTCGAGCAGCGACAGGCGGTGCTCATGCATCGGGAGAATCCGGGCGACGGGACGCCCGGGGGTCCGGAGATCGATCTGCGGGCCGGCCGGGCGCGGTTGCGGCCGCTGTGAGCGGGCAGTCGGCGGGGAGCAGCGGGTGGTTCGGGCACGCCATGGTGACCGGGGCCGGTGGGGGTGCCGGTTGCCGGTGCGGCAGCGCCAGGCAGCTGTGACCGCGCCGGTGTGAGCCCCTGGGCAGGTGTGGCCGAGGCGCTCGAGCGCCGGGCAGCGGTGAGCCGCAGGCCGATTCGACAGCCCGAATTGCGTGCCGTCGTGAACCGGTGGGTGGTGGTCGGCGCGGGCAGACAGGCAGCTGTGGCCGCCGGGCGGTGAACCGGTGGTGGGTTGCCGACAGCTCCGAGTGGTCAGTTGGGTAGTGGGCCCGGGTCGATCGGGCGGGCCGGCAACACCTTGGCGATCGTGTCCGAAATCTCTTGCAGCGGTGTCGGTCCGGCGTGATCCGGCAGCGTCAGGGCGATGTAGGTGCCGCGGTCGACGGCGAAGTAGGTGCCCGAGGACGTGTTCGCGGCCGGGTCCCGCAGCGCGAACCAGGTGACATTGTCGACCACCTGCAGGGCGGCGGCCTTGTCGAATTCCTGCGGGCGGTCCAGGCCGCAGCGCAACACGATCGGGTCGCCGTCGGCGGACTGCCAGGCCACGGTGGCGGGCGGTGCGGGTTCGGCGAGGTCGGCGTGGTGGTAGTCGCCGAGCGTGGCGGGCAGGGCGGGCAGCAGGGTGGTGCAGGCCGGTCCGGTCGCCGCCGGTGCGGGCACCGAACCCAGCGCGAGCGGCCCGTGCGCCGGATTCTGGCGCGCGAGCACCGCCAGCACCAGGACCGCTGCCACCAGGGCGACCGGCAGGGCGATCGCGGTGGCGATCAGGGCGGGGGAGGAGCGGTGCGGCGGCTCGGTACGGGGTGCCGGCGAGTCGGTGTCCGTGGTGGCGGCCGCGTCGGGTTCCGCGCCCGGGGACGGCGCGGGGGAGGTTGCCGATTGTGCGGTCGGCACGGCGTCGTGGGCGGGTGGAGGCGTGGTGGCGGAGCTGTCGGTGCCCGTGGGGTGGGTGGAATCACCGGCGGGGGCCGGGGTGCGCCGGGGCTCGGGGGTCGGCTGCTCCGTCTCGCTGCTCATCCGGTGGTTCGTCTCCGCTCGCGCCGGGCCGGGCCGGCGGGGTCCGGCGCGGATCTGGTGGATTTCCGGGTCCGAGGGTAGCGAACGGGTCCGTCACGGTGGCGCGCGTGGCTGTGTGGTGAGGTTCGCGCGGTAGCGTCGTGCCGTCGACTCGGCCCCGGGAGGGGACCGGGGCAGGAGAGGAGCTCGTCATCACGGACAGCAGCCCGCGCACGGTGCGCGAGCTAGGGGAGTTCGCGCTCATCGCGCGGATGAACGCCGGTCGTACGCAGGCGCCGGGGGTGTTGCTCGGGCCCGGGGACGACGCCGCGATCCTGGCGGCGCCCGCCGGGCGTTACGTCGTCACCACCGACATGCTGGTGCAGGACCGGCATTTCCGGCTGGACTGGTCGGCCCCCGCCGATATCGGCGCCAAGGCGATCGCGCAGAACGCCGCCGACGTGGTCGCGATGGGCGCCCGGCCGAGCGCGTTCGTCGTCGCACTGGGTTGTCCGGCGGACACCCCGGTGGAGCTGGTGGACGGGCTGGTCGACGGGATGTGGGCCGAGGCGGCGCGGGCGGGCGGGTCGATCGCGGGCGGCGATGTGGTGCGCAGTCCGTTGCTGGTCGTTTCGATCACCGCGTTCGGTGATCCGCTGTCGCGGGCGCCGGTGCTGCGGTCCGGGGCACGGGTGGGTGATGTCGTCGCGGTGGCGGGGCGGCTGGGATGGTCGGCGGCCGGGCT
The DNA here is from genome assembly GCF_009604425.1 of Nocardia aurantia. Lineage (GTDB taxonomy): Bacteria > Actinomycetota > Actinomycetes > Mycobacteriales > Mycobacteriaceae > Nocardia > Nocardia aurantia. Next base: position 416,083 of record NZ_WEGI01000011.1, read on the forward strand.
GGCGGTGCTGGCCGGCGGCGCGGATCGGGAGCTGTTCGCGGAAGTGGTTGCCGCGCATCGGGTTCCACGGCCACCGTACCAGGCGGTGCTCGGCCTGCCCGCGGTCGCGGAGATCTCCGCGCTCACCGACGTCTCCGACGGTCTGCTCGCGGATCTCGGGCATATCGCCGAATCCTCCGGTGTCGCCGTCGATCTCGACTCCCGCATGCTGGTGGACCCGGCGCTGGAGCCGGTCGCGCGGGCGCTGGGCGCCGATCCGCTGGACTGGGCGCTCACCGGCGGTGAGGATCACGGCTTCGCGGCCACATTCCGTGCGGGACTTGATCTTCCGCCGGGATGGGTCGCGGTCGGGCAGGTCGGCGAGGGTGCCGGGATCACCGTCGACGGGGTCCGCCGGACCGGTTCGGCCGGCTGGGAGTCGTTCACGTCGGGGTGATCCCGCACGCGATCCCGGGCCACGATATGTTGTGCGCTCATGGGCGTAAAACCACTGCCGGAAATCATCGATACGGGCTGGGCCGAGGCGTTGGCGCCGGTGGCCGACCGCGTTGCCGCGATGGGCGAGTTCTTACGCGCCGAGAACGCTGCCGGGCGCGGCTATTTCCCCAACGGGGACAACGTACTGCGGGCTTTCCAGCGGCCGTTCGACAAGGTGCGCGTGCTGATCGTCGGCCAGGATCCGTACCCCACGCCGGGGCACGCGATGGGTCTGAGTTTCTCGGTCGCGCCCGATGTTTCGCCGGTGCCACGGAGTCTTGCCAACATATTCTCGGAATATTCCAAGGATCTCGGATTTCCGACCCCTACCTGCGGTGATCTGTCGCCGTGGTCGGATCAGGGTGTGCTGCTGCTGAATCGGGTGCTGACGGTGCAGCCGGGCCAGCCCGCGTCGCATCGCGGCAAGGGCTGGGAGGCGGTGACGGAACAGGCGATTCGCGCGCTGGTGGCCCGTGACCAGCCGATGGTCGCAATTCTGTGGGGCCGTGACGCTTCGACTTTGAAGCCGATGCTGGGTTCCGTTCCCTACCTCGAATCGGCCCATCCCTCACCGTTGTCCGCGTCTCGCGGGTTTTTCGGATCGAGGCCGTTCTCCCGGACCAACGAGTTGCTCGGTACATTGGGTGCCGCCCCGGTCGATTGGCGTTTGCCGTGACGGGGTGAAGAGGTTCGAGCGAGTCAGGAGTAGATGCATGCAGATCAAGTCCGTGCGGACAGCCGTGCTCAGCGTCGCTGCCGGAGCGGCCATCCTCGGCACCCCGGCGGTGGCAGGAGCTTCGCCGGTGCCGTTGACACCGGCCACCCAGGACACCGAGGAGTCCGCGGCGCCGGTGGTGGCGCTGTACGACCCGCAGACGGGATCGTCCTCGATCTCGTCCGGCGTCACGTCCCGGTTCGTGTGCCTGTTCCAGAGTGTCAGTGCCGCGGGCGGTCTGGACTGCATCAACGGCTCGAACTGAGCCGCACCATGCGGATCTGCGAGGCGAGGGTGAAGTCCTCGACCTTGCGGGTTCCGTCCGGTTCGAATTCGTATTTGCGATAGAAGGTCCGCGCGCGCGGATTCTCCTCGAACACCCACAGCGACATATCGGTGTGGGTGTCGAGGACCGCGCGGATCAGATCGTGGGCCACACCGGCGCCGTGGAACGCGGCGCGCACGTACATCGCACTCAGTTCCACCGGCGCGGTGGGCGGGTCGTCGCGCGCGGGGCCGCGCTCGGCGAATCCGATGACGGTGGCCGCGCCGGCGACCGCGACGACGGTCGATCCGGGGCCGTGCAGGCGGCGTTCCCATTGGTCGGCCCGCCGATCGACGTCGAAGGCGGCCAGGACGTGCGCCGGGACCAGATCCCGGTAGGACTCGCGCCAGCAGGCGATGTGACATTCGGCCAGGCTGTGCACCAGATCCGGAGTCGCCGTGGCGGGTGTCAGCGGGACGAGGCGCCAGGCCGGAGCGGTCATGAATCCCTCGTCACTGTGACGACGAAGCCCCGGCGCACCTCAGGTGCGCCGGGGCTTCGTGAAAATATTCTGTTCGGCCGGATCGGTGCGTCACCGCGACCGGTCGGCCGGTGCGGGCACTCAGCCCCGAACGACCTTGCCGGCCTTCAGGCAGGAGGTGCAGACGTTGGTGCGGCGGGTGTTGCCCGGCGCGACCTGTGCACGAACGGTCTGGATGTTCGGGTTCCAGCGACGGTTGGTGCGCCGGTGCGAGTGCGAAACCGACTTACCGAAGCCGGGGCCCTTGCCGCATACGTCGCAGACGGCAGCCATAGTCGCGAGCTCCTTCATGTCATGGGGGACCGCTGTCGTACCGACAGCCTGTCCGGAAACCTTATCGTCAATGCCCGCCGACGTGACCACCGGCACCCGCGACCGCTCTCCGCCAGGAAAGAACAAGGTCGCGTCAGGCAACCCTGCAAGGTTAGCGGTCGGCTGTCTCCGCTGTCCAATCGCCCTCCGACCTGGGTATTCGCTCCGTGCCGGAGGTGTATACCCGCTCCGCCGGACCGGTGTGTCCCGGCGGTGTCGGTGCGGGCGACTACGCTGGCGGGGAAATATGGCTCGGTGCGCGTGCAGGAGCGGAACCTGCCCAGCGACTGGAAGGACGGTGACGGTTGCCCGGGGTCCGGGAGGCGCTCGACGGTGCGGCGCTCGTGCGGTGGGGTCACCTCTGTCTGGACGGGCTGGAACGGCACCGCGACGAGATCAACGCCCTGAACGTCTTCCCGGTCCCGGACGCCGACACCGGCACGAACCTGCTGTCCACCATGCGCACGGCGGTCGCGGCGGGGGAGGCGGTGCTCTCGGCGGTGCGCGATCGCGCGGGTGCGAGCGGACCGGTCGGCGGCACGTCCGATTCGGCGGGCGGAGTGGGGTGCGGGGGCGATTCACTCGCGTCGGCCGGCCGGCCCGCGCCGGCCGTTCGGTCGGCGGCCCGGGGCGACCTGGATGTCCGCGCCGGGGCACCGGCGAACGCCGAGGCCGGCGGTTCGCCGGCGGTCGCTGTGGACGGCAGTGCCGCGGACCCGGTCGGCGGAAGCGGTCCGCACGCGGACGGACCCGCTCAGGACGGCGGTGTGGTCTCGGGTACCGGCACAACCGTCGACGACGGGGTGGGTGGCGTCGCCGTGGCGGTCTCGGTCGGCGAGGTGGCCGGAGCGATGGCGCGGGCGGCGACGGTCGGCGCGCGGGGTAACTCCGGCATCATCCTGTCGCAGGTGTTGCGTGGGTTCGCGGATGCGGCAGCGGGGGATTCGTTCTCCGCTGACGAGCTTCGAAATGCGTTGCGGCGAGCCGGAATTCTGGTGCGTACGGCGTTGAGCGACCCCATCGAGGGGACCATGCTGACCGTGCTCGACGCCGCCGCGGACCGGGCCGCCGAGTGCGCCGCGGACGCGACGCTCGGCGAGGTGGCGACGGCCGCTGCGGGCGGTGCGGCAAAAGCGTTGGGGGAGACGCCGTCCCAGTTGGATGTACTGCGCACCGCCGGGGTGGTCGACGCCGGGGCGCGCGGACTGCTGGTGCTGTTGGACGCGCTGGTGGCGGTCACGACCGGGCAGCAGGTGGAGCGGCCGCGATACCCGGCCGGTTTCCGTGCACCGGGCGGGCGGTTCGGCGCGGCAAGTTCATCGCGCGAGCGTTCCGATGCGGAACTCGCCGCCGCCGGCGTTGCGGACCCGACGCGCATCGGGAATTCGGCCGTGACGGACACCGGTGCGGCCCTTACGGATTCGACCGGTGCGACGCTCGCGGATTCGACGGGTGCGGCGCTTATGGATTTGACGGGTGCGACGCTTACGGGTCCGACCGGTGCGGCCCTCGCGGATTCGACGGGCACGGCCCTCGCGAATCCGACCGGTGCGGCGCTCCCGGGTTCGACGGGTGCGGCGCTCGTGGATTCGATACGGCCCGGCGCTGTGGGGACGAGCGCGTCCGGTGATCGTGATCGTCGGCAGAGCGGCGCTGCGGAGCGGTGCGCGATCGACGCGAGTGACCGAACCGAAGCGGCCGCGCCGAGCGAGCCCGCGACCGGAGCGGATGGTGATGTCGCGCACGGGCCGGTGATCAGTGCGGACGGTCTTGGTGAGGGCGAGGTCGGGCGTTCGCCCGGGATCGGTGCGAATGTCCGGGGTGCCGGTGGGTCCGCCGCCGGCGCCGACGATCGCGGACCGAGTCCTGCGTCCGGCCGGTCGGCGATCAGCCCGGATGGTCGCGGTGCGGGGAATGCGTTGCGCGAGTTGGGGATTACGGAGGCGGGCCGCGCGGGCTCCGAGCAGGTGGTCGGCGGTGACGGGCGGGAGCGGGCGAGGGTGGCGGCGTCGCAGACCGAGGGGGGCCTCGGCGCGGCGGTGCCGCGGTACGAGGTGATGTACGTGCTGTCGGGTACGGACGAGGAGCGGATCGCGGGGTTGCGGCGGGATCTCGCGAGGCTCGGCGACTCCGTCGTGGTGGTCGGCGACGGGTCCGGGACCTGGTCGGCGCATGTGCACACCGCCGACGCGGGTGCGGCGGTGGAGGCGGGTCTGGCCGCCGGGACGCTGCGGGACATCCGGATCGAGGGGCTGGAGTCCGGGCCGGTGGCGGTCGACTCGGCCGATCGGGGCATCCTGACCGTCGCGTTCGGGCCGGGGGCGGCGCAGTTGTTCGAGGACGCGGGGGCCGTGGTGCTCGACGGCGGCGTGACGGCCGACTCGCTGCTCACCGCGATCCTGGCGATGCCGTACCGCGAGGTGCTGGTACTGGCCAACGGGGCGCTGCCCGCACACGAGCTGGTCACCGTGAGTGTCGCCGCGCGCGGCACCGACCCGGCGCAGCCGCGACGGGAGGTGCTGATGCTGCCGAGCGGTGCGATGGTGCAGGGGCTGGCGGCGCTGTCCGTGCACGATGCGCAGCGCACCGCGGTCGACGACGTGTTCGCCATGTCCGAGGCGGCGGCCGGCACGCGGTGGGGAGCGGTGCGGGTGGCGGCGGAACGAGCGCTGACCATCGTCGGCACCTGTGCGCGGGGCGACGGACTGGGGCTGGTCGGGCACGACGTGGTGGTCATCGATCCGGACGTGCGGGCCGCGGCGCGCACGCTGCTCGACCGGATGCTGGGGCTGGGTGGCGAACTGGTCACGCTGCTGGTGGGGGCGGACTCGCCCGCCGGGCTGGGAGACGAACTGTCCGGGCACATCACCGCGACCTACCCGGGTGTGGAGGTCGTCGTCTACGACGGGGGGCAGCCGATGGACCTCATCCAGATCGGGGTGGAATAGACCGATGGCGACACTGCGGGACCGGCTGGACCACGTGCTGGGCACGAAGGCGGCCGACCAGCTGGGCGAATCCTTCGACATGACCACCGTGGAGGACCTGTTACGGCACTATCCGGTGCGTTACGCGACCCAGGGGCAGCCGCTGGCCGAGGAGGCTCCGGAGGAGGGCGCGCACATCACGGTGATCGGCACGGTGAGCAAGACCGAGCTGAAACCGATGCGGCAGCGGCGCGGCCGGCTGCTGCGGGTGGATCTGGACACCGGCGCCGGGAAACCGATCGAGATCACGTTCTTCAACGGCGACAAGGTGAACTATCTCGTCAAGCAGGGCGTCCGGGCGATGATGTCCGGGACGGTGCACTACTGGCGGCCCGATCGGTGGAACCTGTCGCATCCCTCCTACCTGATCCTGCCCGCGGCGGGGGAATCGGTGGAGAACCTCACCGACGTGCGCGGCGGGGGCGCGCTGCGCGGGCTGGCCGAGAGCGCGAAAGGCACGGAGGGCGTGGACGTCTCGTTCTTCGAGCGGGAGTACATCCCGGTGTATCCGGCGACCGCGAAGGTGCAGAGCTGGGATGTGCTGGCCTGCGTGCGGCAGGTACTGGATCAGCTCGATCCGATCGACGATCCGCTGCCCGCGGATCTGCGCGCCGAGCGCGGGCTGCTGGCGGTCTCGGACGCGTTGCGGCTGATCCACCTCCCGGAGCGGAAATCCGACATCGAAGAGGCAAGGGAGCGTTTGCGTTTCGACGAGGCGCTGGCCCTGCAACTGGTGCTCGCGGAACGGCGGCACGAGATGGGTGGACGCACCGCGCGCGCGTGCCCGCCCCGGACCGACGGCATCGCAGCCGATTTCGAGCATCGGCTGCCGTTCGAGCTGACCGCGGGACAGCGGAAGGTGATCGGCGAGATCTCCGACGATCTGTCGCGACCGCATCCGATGCACCGGCTGCTCCAGGGCGAGGTCGGTTCCGGTAAGACCATCGTCGCCCTGCACGCCATGCTGCAGGTGGTGGACGCGGGCCGGCAGTGCGCCCTGCTGGCGCCGACGGAAGTGCTGGCGGCACAGCACTATCGGTCGTTGCGCGGGATGCTCGGCGAGCTCGGTGCGGGCGGGGAGCTGGGCGCCGCCGAGCACGCCACCAAGGTCGTGCTCGTGACCGGGTCCATGTCGGCGAAGGAGAAGAAGGCCGCGCTGCTGGACGCGATGACCGGTGAGGCCGGCATCGTGATCGGTACCCACGCCCTGATCCAGGACAACGTCGAATTCCACGACCTCGGCATGGTGATCGTCGACGAGCAGCACCGGTTCGGTGTCGAGCAGCGGGATGCGTTGCGCGCCAAGTCGAAGAACGGCATCAGCCCGCATCTGCTGGTGATGACCGCGACGCCCATCCCGCGCACCATCGCGATGACCACCCTCGGCGATCTGGAGACCTCGACGCTCACCGAACTGCCGCGCGGCAGGTCCCCGATCAGCACCAGAGTCGTTCCCGCCAAACAACATCCGACCTGGGTCGATCGCGCCTGGGAGCGGATCCGGGAGGAGGTCGCGGCCGGCCGGCAGGCGTACGTGGTGTGCTCGCGGATCGGCGACGGCGAGGAAGAGGGCGCGAAGGGCAAGGGCCACAAGGGCAAGTCGCCCGAGGAGAAGGAGGCGCCGACCACCCACGCGGCCGTCGACGTCTACGAGACGCTACGCGCCGGGGCGCTGGCCGGGTTGCGGGTGGGCCTGCTGCACGGCCGCCTGCCCGCCGACGAGAAGGACCAGGTGATGCGGGCGTTCAACGCCGGCGAGGTGGACGTGCTGGTGTGTACCACCGTCGTCGAGGTCGGCGTGGACGTCCCGAACGCGACCGTGATGGTGATCGTCGACGCCGACCGGTTCGGCGTCAGTCAGCTGCACCAGCTCCGCGGGCGCGTCGGTCGTGGCGAACATCCCGGCCTGTGCCTGCTGATCACCGAATCCTCCGCGATGGGCACCGCCATGGCCCGCCTGGAGGCCGTGGCCGGGACCCTCGACGGGTTCGAGCTGTCCATCCTGGATCTGCGGCAGCGCCGTGAGGGTGACGTGCTCGGGTCCGCGCAGTCCGGAACCGCGCGCAGCCTACGCCTGCTGTCGTTGCTGGACGACCTGGAGGTCATCACCGCCGCGCAGGACGTGGCGCGGGACGTGGTGGCGGCCGATCCGGGCCTCACCCGCCATCCCGGGCTGGCCACGATGATGAATGCCGCCGTCGACTCGGAACGCCTGGAGTATTTGGCCAAATCGTAGGCCCGGCACAGCGGATCGGCCGGTGGCTCGCCACGGGTGGCGGGACGGGTGTGGGATGCTTCCGGACGGTGGTGAAGTCCTCGGCGGGAAGGGGAGCTCGATGGTGGCGATCGATCTCCGTTGGCGAGGGAAAGCCGTACTGCCGCTGTGGTCCTCGCGGAGTGCGCGGCAGCGGGTCGGTGGGGTGCCGCCGACCGCGCTGGTGCTGGCGGGGATCGTGAGCACGCAGGTCGGGGCGGCGGTGGCGAAGCAGTTGTTCGCGCTGACCGGGCCGGTGGGGGCGGTGGGTCTGCGGTTGTCCTTCGCCGGGCTGGTTCTGCTGGTGATGTGGCGGCGATCGCTGCGGGTGGGGTGGCGGGCGCTGCCGGTGGTGCTCGGGTACGGCACGGTGCTGGCGACCATGAACGTCACCTTCTACCTTGCGCTGGACCGGATTCCGCTCGGGATGGCGGTCACCATCGAATTCCTGGGGCCGCTGGCGGTGGCGCTGGCCGGGTCGCGGCGGTGGTTCGATCCGGTGTGGGCGCTGCTGGCCGGGGCCGGAGTGCTGTTCCTCGTACGGTCGGACGGTCCGGTGGCGTGGACGGGGGTGGCGTTCGCGGCCGCGGCCGGTGCGTGCTGGGCGGGGTACATCCTGCTGAGTGCGAAGCTGGGTGAGCAGACCAGTGGCGGAGGGGGTTTGGCGCTGGCCATGGCGGTCGGCGGACTCGTCACGCTGCCGGTCGGGATCGTCGCGATCGGGCCCGAGCTGTTGCGGCCGGCGGTACTGGCCGCCGGGCTGGGCGTGGCGCTGCTGTCGTCGGTGCTGCCGTATTCGGTGGAACTCGAAGCGCTGCGGCGGATTCCGCCGCGGGTGTTCGGCATCCTGATGAGTCTCGAACCGGCCGTGGCGGCCGGCGCCGGCCTGGTGGTGCTCGGGCAGCCGATGAGCATCGTGCAGTGGGCCGGGATCGGTTGCGTCGTAGCGGCTTCCGCCGGAGCGACGCGATCGGCTCGGTGAGCTTCCGGCGAATTCGGGCAGCCGGGCCACGGCCGTCGGCCTCGGGCCGCCGCACCGCGGCCGATCGGGAACGGTTGTCCGGCCGCCGGATTCGCGTCCGGCGCGGATATTTCAGCGCACGGTGTGGGGGTAGGGGAGGTCGATCGAGGTGTTCTCGACCACGGCGAGGGAGCGGCCGATCTGGGGGAAGGCGCGCTGCTGACAGGAGGACCGCTCGCAGACCTTGCAGCCCGCGCCGATCGGGACCACCGCGGCCGGATCGTCCAGTTGCAGGCCCTTGGAATAGGCCAGGCGGTCGGCGTATTCGATGTCGCAGCCCAGGCCGATGGCGAATTCCTTGCTCGCCGTGCCGAATGCGTGCGGGGCCGGGTTGGTGGTGCGGGCGATCCACAGGTAGCGGCGGCCGTCGGGCATGGCGGCCACCTGGGTGAGGATGCGGCCGGGATTCGCGAACGCCTCGTGGACCACCCACAGGGGGCAACTGCCGCCGACCCGGGAGAAGTGGAATGCGGTGGCGGACTGGCGTTTCGAGATGTTGCCCGCGCGGTCGGTGCGCACGAAGAAGAACGGCACCCCGCGCTGGCCCTGTCGCTGCAGGGTGCTCAGCCGGTGGCAGACCGTTTCGAAGCCCACCTCGAAACGCAGGCCGAGCAGGTCGATGTCGTAGTGCAGTTCTTCCGCCGAACGCAGGAATCGACCGTAGGGCAGTACCAGCGCGCCGGCGAAGTAGTTGGCCAGGCCCACGCGGGCGAGTTGCCGCGATTCACCGGTCAGCGACGGAGTCTCGTTGAGCACCTCGTCCAGTTGCGGGCCGTACAACAGGAAGGCGAGGGTGGTCGCGATCTGGAAGGCGCGCTGGCCGGGGCGCAGCCGCCGGGCCAGCGTGAGGGTGCGGGTCTCGGGCTGGTAGTCCCGTTTCGGGATGGCCGGATCGGCGCCGTCGCCGCGGACCAGCACGGTGACGCCCGCGCGTTCCTCGGCGATCCGGGCGAGCTGGCGGTCCAGCGAGCCGATCGACAGCCCGCACTCCTCGAACAGCCGCTCGGCGGCGTGGTCGAGCGGGGCGATGTGGTTGTGGTGGTCGTAGAAGAAGTCCCGCACGTCCTCGTACGGCATCGGCACCCCGGGCGCGCCGGTGGGGGTGGCGACCTTCGACGACAGCAGATCGAGCTGGTCGGTGGCGGCTCGGAGCCGGCGGTGCATCGCCACGATCGTCTTGGCGACCTCGGGTAGCCGGGTGGCCAGATCCTCCACCTCGGCGGCGGGCGGCGCGGTGCCGCCGGCGGCCTCCACCAGGACCTCGTGCAGGTCCGACACGAGCCGGGCATCCGAGTCGGCGGCGAAGAACTGCACGTCCAGATCGAAGGTCGAGTTGAGCTTGAGCAGCACCGGAATGGTGAGCGGCCGCTGATCGCGCTCCAACTGATTGAGATAGCTGGGGGACAGGTCGAGGCTCTTGGCCAGGGCGGCCTGCGTCATTCGCCGCTCCTCGCGCAATCGCCGCAGCCTCGCTCCCGCATACATCTTGCGCACGCCGAGATGCTACCCGGAGTTCTTCGCAAACATTGCAATACCTACCGGAGAGGGCCAAAAACATCTGCTGTTCCACAGCGTCACGCGATATGTGCGGTCTGTGTAGAGTGCGAATCGGGGAGGTGTGGCGTACGTCTCACCCCGGTGTGGAGGCAGTGTAGCCCGTGGGTCAGCGCATTTTCGGTAAACCGTGTCCACCGATTAGCTGCTACCCGCGAGCGCTCGCCGGACGACCGTGCGGGGCTTCCACGTCCGGGTAGCGCGGGCGTCCGGGTACCTTTGACCAATGTTCTCCAAAGTTCTGGTCGCCAACCGTGGGGAAATCGCGATCCGCGCGTTCCGCGCCGCCTACGAACTCGGTGTCGGCACCGTCGCGGTGTTCCCGTACGAGGATCGCAACTCGGTGCATCGGCTCAAGGCCGACGAGTCGTACCAGATCGGGACGCCCGGCCATCCGGTCCGCGCGTACCTGTCGATTCCGGAGATTCTGGAGGCCGCCACGAGCGCGGGGGCGGACGCGATCTACCCCGGTTATGGGTTTCTGTCGGAGAATCCGGATTTGGCGGCGGCGTGTGTGGAGGCGGGGATCACGTTTGTGGGTCCGTCGGCGTCGGTGTTGGAGTTGACGGGGAACAAGGCGCGGGCGATCGCGGCGGCGCGGG
>NZ_WEGI01000012.1 GCF_009604425.1 Nocardia aurantia
TGGTGTTGCGGAGTCGGGTGTCCGGTGGGGAGTCGTTCGAGCAGTTGGTGGCGGCGACCAAGGATGGTGATCTGGCGGCGTTCGCGCATGCGGATATTCCGTTCGAGCGGTTGGTGGAGTTGGTGAACCCGGAGCGGTCCACCGCCCGCACACCGCTGTTCCAGGTCGCACTGTCCTTCGAGAACCTGCCGGAGAGCACCTTCGAACTGCCCGGATTGCGGGTCAGCGCCGTCGATTTCGATGTCGACACCGCCAAGTTCGATCTGTCGCTGACGATCCGGGAATCCGGTGATGCCGAGAACGGCATGTACGCCGAATTCTCTTATGCCCGTGATCTGTTCGACGAATCCACCGTCGAGGTGTTCGCGCAGCGGTTCACCCGCCTGCTCGAAGGCATCGTCGCCGAACCGGAGACGGCGGTCGGTGACCTGCCGCTGCTGTCCGACGACGAATACCGGCTGCTCACCGAGGTCCACGGCGACGACGTCATGGCCACCGGCCTGCTGCCGGACCTCATGACCGAGGGCCTCAAACTGGGCCGCGATCGACTCGCGGTGCGGTACAACGGTCGTTCGGTCACCTACGGTGAGCTCGATGACTTGTCGTCGCGGTTGGCGCGGGTGCTGATCGGGCGTGGTGTGGGTCCGGAGAAGCTGGTGGCGGTGTCGCTGCCACGCTCGTTCGAGATGGTGCTCGCGGTGCTGGCGATCACGAAAGCCGGTGGCGCGCACATCCCGGTCGACCCGGCTTATCCCGCGGATCGGGTGCGGCACATGCTCACCGACTCCGCGGCGGTCCTCGGGATCACCGCCGCCACCCATGTCGACGGGTTGCCGGCCGAGGTGGACTGGCTGGTCCTCGACGACCCGGCCACCGACATCGCCTGCGCGGCCATGTCTTCCGCGCCGATCACGGACGCGGACCGGTTGACGCCGTTGCGGATGAGCCATCCCGCGTATGTGATCTACACGTCGGGGTCGACCGGTAAACCCAAGGGTGTCACCGTCACCCACGCGGGCCTGGGTGGCCTGGCCGATGTCGCGACCGGGTTGTACGGGCTGGAACCGCATCACCGGTTCCTGCACATCTGCTCACCGAGTTTCGACCCGTCGGTGCTGGAATGGGTGTGCGCCTTCTACATCGGCGCCACCCTGGTCATCACACCACCGGAGATCATCGGCGGCAGCGATCTCGCGGAGCTGCTGCGGGCAGAACAGGTGACCCACACGATCATCACCCCGGCCGTGCTGGGCACCATGGACCCCGACGACCAGGCACAGTTGCTGGTCACCTCGGTCGGTGGTGATGTGACCACACCGGAGTTGCTGGCGAAGTGGCAGCCGGGCCGCAAGTACTTCAACGCGTACGGGCCGACGGAAACCACGATCATCTCCACCTACGCCCGCCTGTACCCCGGTGACCACATCACCGTCGGCACCCCGGTACACGGCATGTCCGCACTGGTGCTGGACAACCGGCTCAACCCGGTCCCGCCGGGTGTCGCGGGCGAGCTGTATCTCGCCGGTGGTGCGGTGGCGCGGGGCTACCATCAGCGGTTCGGGCTGACCGCGGAGCGGTTCGTGGCCAACCCGTACAGCCTCGACGGTGCGCGGATGTATCGCACCGGTGACGTGGTGCGCTGGTATCCGAAGCCGGATCATCACACCACCGCCACGACCACCGACGCGGTCGCGCGGTCGTGGGAGCTGGATTATGTGGGGCGCAGCGATTTCCAGGTGAAGATCCGCGGGTTCCGGATCGAACTCGGCGAGATCGACGCCGTCCTGTCCCGGCATCCCGACGTGGACTTCGCGTTCACCATGGGCCGCGACACCACCGCCGGCGCCACGATCCTCGCCTCCTACGTGACACCGGTCGCCGGGCACACCCTCGACATCACCGAGCTCACCGACCACGTCGCGGCGATCCTGCCGCCGCACATGGTGCCCGCCGCGATCACCGTCCTCGACCAGATCCCCCTGACCCCCGTCGGCAAACTCGACCGCCGCGCCCTGCCCGAACCGGTGATCGCCGCCCGCGAATACCGGGCCCCGGCCACCGAGATCGAGACCATCCTCGCCCAGGTCTTCGCCGAGGTCCTCGGCACCGACCAGATCGGGTTGGACGACTCCTTCTTCGCCCTCGGCGGCGACTCCATCCTGTCCATCCAACTGGTCTCCCGCGCCAAAGCCCGCGGCATCGTCTTCACCCCCCGCGACGTCTTCGAACGACGCAGCATCGCCGCACTCGCCGACATCGCCACACGCGGCGGGGAATCGACACAGCGGACACTCGCGGAACTGCCCGGCGGCGGCGTCGGCGACATCCCGTTGACGCCGATCCTGGCGTCGATCCTCGCCGAAGGGTCGTCGTACCAGAGGTTCTCGCAGACGATGGCGCTGCGGGTGCCCGAGGGCATCGACCGGCCGACGCTGGTCGGCACGCTCGCGGCCGTGATCGACCATCACGACGCGCTGCGAGCGCGGTTGCGCGGCAACACGTCCGACGGGTGGGTATTCGAAACGCTCGAGCCGGGGGCGGTCGACGTCGACGCGCTCGTGCACCGGGTGGAACTGCCCGGTGACATCGATGAGGCCGAACTGACGCGGCGGGCCGGTGCCGAATACGACGCCGCGCTCGGGCGGCTGGATCCCGCGAATGCGGTGATGCTGCAATTCGTCTGGTTCGCCTTCGACGGTGAGCGACGCGACGTGCTGCTGGTCGTCGGACACCACTTCGCGATCGACGGCGTGTCCTGGCGCATCCTGATCCCGGACTTCGCGATCGCCTGGTCGCAGCTGTCCGCCGGTCAGCCGGTGAGCCTGCAACCGACCGGCACCTCGCTGCGCCGCTGGGCCCACGCCCTGGTCGACGCCGCGGCCGAACCGGCACGGGTCGCGGAACTGCCATTCTGGCAGCAGGTTTCGCAGACCCCGGATCCCGTGCTGGGTTCGCGGGCCTTCGATCCGGCCGTCGACACGTTCGCCACCCTCGACCGGATACAGGTGACCCTGCCCGCATCGGTGACCGACGCGGTCCTGACCGCGATCCCCGGCCTCTACCGCGGTGGTGTCAACGACGGCCTGCTGTCCGCGCTGGCGCTGGCGGTGAGCCGCTGGCGCGGCGAAACCGCCGGTGGCGCAACGCTGGTCAAACTCGAGGGCCACGGCCGCGAGGAGGAGGTCGTCCCCGGGGCGGACCTGTCCCGGACCGTCGGCTGGTTCACCAGCGCCTACCCGGTGCGCCTGGACCTCGCCGGCGCCGACCTCCGCGACGCGTTCGCGGGCGGAAAAGCGCTCGGCGACATCGTGAAATCGGTGAAGGAGCAACTGCTCGCCGTGCCCGACAAGGGACTCGGCTACGGCATGCTGCGCCACCTCAACCCGGAGACCGCGGATCGGGTCGGCGGGGCCGGTCAGATCAGCTTCAACTACCTGGGCCGGGTCTCCACCGGCGCGGGTGCGGCGGCGGACGCGGACGAGATGTCCGCGCAGCTCGCCGAACTGGGCTGGGCGCCGGTGGCCGACCTGGGGCAGCTGGACGCCGACATGGATCCGGACATGCCCGCCAACGCGACGCTCGACATCAACGCGATCGTCACCGACGGGCCGGACGGCCCGGAACTCGGTGCCTCGTTCGCCTTCCCGACCGGTCTGCTGACCCGGGAACGCGTGCAGGAGTTCGCCGATGCCTGGGTCGACGCGCTGACCGCCCTGGCGCGGCACGCGCAGCGGCCCGACGCGGGCGGCCGCACCCCGTCGGATCTGCCGCTGCTGCAGGTCACACAGTCGGATATCGACGAGTGGGAGCGGGCCTACCCGACGCTGACGGATGTGTGGCCGCTGTCGCCGCTGCAATCCGGCCTGCTGTTCCACGCCCAGCTGACCCAGTCGACCGTCGACGTCTACACCATGCAGGCGGTCGTCGATCTCGGTGGCACGCTGGACGTGGCCCGGCTGCGGGTGGCGGCGCAGAGCCTGCTGGACCGCTACCCGAACCTGCGCACCGCCTTCGTCACCGATGCGGACGGGCGGCCCGCACAGGTGGTGCTGGACCGGCTGGAAGCGCCCTGGTACGAGGTGGATCTCACGAATCTGCCGGAGGCACAACGGCTTCCGGCGCTGCAACGGCAAGTCGCGGCCGACCGGGAGCGGCACTTCGACCTGGCCGTCGCCCCGCAGCTGCGATTCACGCTGTACCGCAGCGGATCCGAGCAGTGGCATCTGGCCATCACCACCCACCACATCCTGCTCGACGGCTGGTCGATGCCGCTGCTGATGCGGGACATGCTCGTGCTGTACGCGGTGCACGGTGATCGGTCCGCGCTGCCGCGGGTGGCCTCCTACCGGAACTTCCTGAGCTGGCTCGCCGGCCGGGACCGGCAGGAATCGTTGCGGGCGTGGTCGAATGCGCTCGCCGGCGTGGACGAGCCGACCATCCTGGCGCCGACGGCCCGCACCGCCGAGCACTACGAGACCGGCAAGGTGTCGGTCGAGCTCGACGTGGACCGCACCCGCCGGCTCGCCAAGCACGCCGCGGAACTCGGTGTCACGGTGAACACGCTGGTGCAGGCCGCGTGGGGCGTGCTGATCGGCCGCCTCACCGGCCGCGACAACGTGGTGTTCGGCGCCACCGTCTCCGGTCGCCCGGCCGAGCTGCCCGGGGTGGAATCCATGGTGGGCCTGTTCATCAACACGCTGCCGGTGCGGGTGCGGGTGGACGACCGGCTGTCGGTCGCCGATCTGCTGCAACGACTGCAGCACGAGCAGGCCGACCTGCTCGACCACCACCATGTCGGTCTCACCGAGATCCAGCGGATCGCCGGTGCCGGAGCGCAATTCGACACCCTGCTGGTGTTCGAGTCGTATCCGATGGACAAGGACGCGATCGCCGCGGCCAGCGCCATCGACGGCATGTCGGTCACCGGTGTGGGCGTCAACGACGGCACCCACTACCCGCTGACGCTGCTGGTCACCGCCGACAACAGCATCGAGCTGACCTGGAAGTACCTGACCAGCCGATTCACCGCCGAGGAGGTGCGGACCCTGGCGGCCCGGATGATCCGGGTGCTGGAGGCGCTGCTCGCGGATCCGGCGACCCCGGTCGGTGCCATCGACATCCTCGACCACGCCGAACGGGCCCGGATCCTGGCCGATTCCGGGGTGACCGGCGCCGAGACCGCGCCGGAACCGGTGCGGGTCGGCGCGCGCACGGTGGCGAAGGCCCTCGCGGCCGTCGTCGAGGAGGATCCGCAGGCGCCGGCGCTGCTGGCGCCCGGCGAGGGTGGTGGCGCCGAGATCGCTTACAGCACGGTCGATTCCCGGTCCTCACAGCTGGCCCGGGTGCTGATCAGTCGCGGCGTCGGCCCCGGCGACATCGTCGCCGTCGCACTGCCGCGCTCGCTGGACGCGACGGTCGCGCTGTGGGCCGTGCAGAAGGCCGGTGCGGCGGCCCTGTTCGCCAACGGGCTGACGTTCGGCGAGATCATCGCCGCGGGAGCCGGATTCGGCATCACCCAGGAGCCGGCCGCGAGCTCGGTGCGCTGGCTGGTACCGAGCGATCCGAAGATGCAGACGGAACTGGCTGCGACACCGGCACATCCGGTGTCCTACGCCGATCGGGTTCGCCCGCTGCACGAGGAACATCCGGCCTTCGTGGTGCGCGAGGCCACCGGCTCCTGGCTCACCCTGAACCAGGAGGAGGCGCTCGATCGCGCCGACGCGCTGCGCGCGGAGCACGGCATCGACTACGAATCGACCACGTACACCACGGAATCCGCGGGACCGGCCGCCGTGGCCGAATTCCTGGCGGTCGCCACCGCGGGTGCGCTGTCGGTGCTGCCGGACGGCGAGGTCGCGGACGATCTGGCCGAGGGAGAGGTCACCCACTGGTTCGTCGTGGCCGGTGAACCGACCGCCGCCGCCGGTGCGGACGTCCGGGTCATCGTCGCCGAATAGCCCGCAGACAGGGCCGAGGGCCGGTGCGGATCACCTGATCCGCACCGGCCCTCGGCCTTTCACCTGCTGATCCGGGCCCGCGGTGTCCCGAATTCGATAGCGGTAGGCTATCGCTCGCGGGCGCGTCCTGTTACTACTCGATTCGAGTGGTACGTGTCACCGAGGGGAACGGGTAGCGCGGTACTGCCGACTTCCGGTGCGGTCGCGGGGATGCTCGAAGGCGTCACAGCAGGTCGATGGGGCCTCGATCGGGGCCCTCGAGTAGGAAGTGATGGACCAGATTCTGTATTGGGACGCCGTGGCGCTGGAGTCGGAACGCCTGGCGGGCAACCACATCGAAGGCGGGTCCGGTGCCTCGCGGGCGCTGGCGATCGCCCGGGTGGCGATGCACGACGCTCATGTGAGCGCTGTGCGGGCCACCCATGCCACCTATCTGACCGGGGTGCCCTCCGCGCCGGTCGGCGCCTCCCCGGAGGCGGCCGTCGCGGTCGCCGCGCACACCACGCTGACCGCGCTCTATCCGGGCCAGATCCCGCGGCTCGACGCGGCGTTGCAGGGCACGGGCCTGCGCGGCCGCGGCGTCGCGGCGGGCACCGCGCACGGGCTCACCGTCGCGCAGGAACTGCTCACCCGGGTCGACGACCCCGGCCTGAGCGCCTGGCTGTGCCGGTCGTTCGCCGTCGACGTGGCCGGCTGGATCGATGCCCGGGCGGCCTCGATGCGCTGAGAAACTCAACGCGCCAACGGGATTCGCATGGCCTCCGCCATCGCCCGGGCGCCCTCGTCGTTGAGGTGCAGGCCGTCGCCGTAGTCCAGATCGGACCGGATGAAGTCGGGCCGCGCCGGATCGGCCACCGCGGTGGCGATATCGAAGACGGCGTCGAAAACATCGGTGCCCCTCAGCCATTCGTTGACCTCACGCCGGATCGGCAGCGCGGCCTCGACCTCGACACCGGGGTAGATCACCCCCGCGAACGGCCCGATGGTGTCGGCGTACACCCGAAGTCCCGCCTGGTGGGCGCGCCGGGCCAGTTCGCGGTATCCGGCGATCAGTTCCGCGGCCGGCGCGGCGCCGTTCAGGGCGAGATCGTTGACGCCGAGATTCAGCACCACATCGGTGACGCCGGGCGTCGCGAGCACATCGCGGTCGAACCGGCCCAGCCCGCGCTCGCCGACCTCGTCGGTCAGCAGCCGATTTCCGGCGATGCCCTGGTTGACGATCCAGCCTCGGGTCAGCCGCTCGCCGAGCGCGTCCACCGAACGGCGGTTGGCCCCGGTGGTGGTGCCGGAACCCTCGAACCACGAGTCGCCGAAGGCCACGACCACCGGCGTGCCCGCCTCGGCCAGCACGTCGACACCCGTGACATAGAACCGTGATTCGATCACCTCCGCCCCCGGCAGGTCCGGGTCCGCGGTGCGGTCACCGGCGGTCACATAACCGAATTCCATCGGCTTGTGGCTGGAGGTCGCGAGCTCGGTGGCCTCGGGCAGATACAGGCTCAGGGCCAGATCGTCGCCCGCCGACGTGGCGAGATCCACCGCGTCGCTGACGATCTCGGCTCCGGGCGCCAGGGTGAGGCGCTCGGCCCCGGCGAATCGCAGCACGGTGCCGGTCTCGGCGGCGATCTCGGCCCCGGACTTGCGCAGCGCGATCCGGGCGGCGCCGATCACCAGCGGCGTGCGGCCGTATCGATTGCTGAGGTGCACGCGCAGCCGCGTGCCACCACCGGCGAGGTGCAGCACCTGCCGCACCGTCTGATCATCGAATCCGCGCGGGACGGTCAGCTGTATCGCTTCGTACGGGCTGATCACCGCGGACCGGAATCCGGCGAGCCAGGTGGATGTCATGACAGCCTCCAGATAGTTGATGCGAGGAATATCCGCACAGCAAAGATAGAAGTCAGATATTCCTCGTGTCAACTATCCCGCTCGCAATGATCAGCTAGGCTGGGGACATGAGTGCTGAGGACATGGGCGTCGCGGACCTGTTCGACGACCCTCGGCTCACCGAGATCGGCCTGTTGTTCGAGGCCACGAACGGAATCCGGAACAAACTCGAACCGGTCTGGACCTCCCACGGGCTGTCGGTGTCGGACTTCACGGTGCTGATGCGGCTGAGCCGATCGCGGCGCTACCGGCTGCGCATGACCGATCTGGCCGCCCAGGGCCGGATGTCGACCAGCGGCGCCACTCGCCTGGTCGACCGGCTCGAACGCAACGGATTGGCCCGCCGCGAACCCGATCCGCTCGACCGCCGCAGTTTCTACGCGGTCCTCACCGCCGCCGGCGCGGCCCGGATCGCAGCGGTGCTGCCGGAGTATCTCGCGGTGCTCGACGAATGGTTCATCGGCGTGCTGAGCGACGAGCAGCGCGCCGCCATGAGCTGCGCGCTGCGCGTCCTACGGGACGCGACCTTCCCGGACGCGGCGCGGGTGTCGGACTGACGACAGAGCGAGCTTCGAGTGGTGAAATCCGCACTGCGGCAGGAGTCGTGCGTGGCAGGCTCCGGGAATGCATAAGTACAAAGAAAACTTTAGTTGTATGCTGCTGATCATGCAGAAACTAAAACTTAGTTTCAGATCTCCGACGACGATGGGCCGAGAGCGTGCCCAGCGACCGTAGGGAGATCAGAGGTGCCCTCTGGCGCACCGCCGCTGGGCAGCGTGGCTACTTCACAGCGGCTCAGGCGCTCGAGGCCGGATACTCGTATCAGGCCCAGCGGTACCACGCGCAGCACGGCAACTGGGCGGTCGTGGACCGGGCGATCTACCGCTTCCGCGAGTTCGATCTGCTACCTGGAACCCAGGACGATGACCTGGTTCGGTGGTATCTGTGGAGTAAAGGGCGCGCGATCCTTTCTCACACCACGGCCTTGTCGGTCCATGAGCTGGGCACAGCCAACCCCTCGCGCATCCATCTCACTGTCCCTCCCGGTTTTCGTCGGAAGCACGATGCAGTGGTCCTTCACCGGGCTGAACTCGTTCAGGAAGAGATCGAGCAGCGGGACGGCTACCGCGTGACCACGCCGATCCGGGCCATCATCGAGTGCGCGGCCGCGCAGGTGGATCAGGACATAGTGGACTCTGCCGTCGCCGAGGCCTTGGAGCGTGGGCTGGCCACCCGGCGACGCCTCCTGCATACGGCCCAGCGGTCGGGTGCGCGAGCAGAACTCGGTATCGAGCGGGCGCTCCGGGCGGCGTCGTGACCGATCGCTATCGTGACGCGACTGCGCTCCGCAGGGCTCTCGAGGTCCGGCTGAAACAGCAGGCAGCCGACACCGCTACAGATTTGGCCAGGAGGCGTCGCCTCGTCGTTTTCGATCGGGTCGCGGCCCGTCTCTCCGCCGATCGGGCAACCGGCTGGGTCCTCAAAGGTGGGGCGGTGATGGAGTTCCGCCTGCGTGACAGGGCGCGTATGACCAAAGATATGGACTTCGCGGCCTGTCCGGACGGCGAACCGCTACTCGACGGCCCCGCGGTACGGGAACGCCTCATCGACGGACTCGCTGTGGACGAGGACGGGGACGGATTTCTCTTTCAGGTGTCGCCGCCGTTCGATCTGAACGCTGACACCGCAGGCCGGGGTGGTTGGCGCTATTCGGTCGAGGCGCGCCTGGCGGGTAGGACCTTTGCGACCATACGCATTGACGTCGTCGCACGTGGAGAGGAAATCGTCCTCACCGAGCGGCTTCCGCTGCCCAACACCCTGGGTTTCGCCGGAACTCCGCCCCGTGACATCGAGGCCGTGGACCGCCGCCAGCACTTCGCCGAAAAGCTGCACGCCTTCACTCGGGATTACGGTGACCGACCGAACACCAGAGTCAAGGACCTGGTGGATCTGGTCTTGCTCATCGAAAGCGGCTTGCTACCAGACACATTCGTAGTCGATGCCGTACGGCATGTCTTCGCGGTACGGGCGACACACGAGGTCCCCGACCGGCTGCCCGAGCCACCGCCGAGCTGGATCCACACCTACCCCGAAACGGCTGGCGGCCTCACCGAAACTCCCGCCCGACTCGACGCCGCGTTCGACCTGGTGCGCGGATTCTGGTGCACCGCAAGCGGTAACGGTGAAATCGAACAGAAGCAGAATGGCTGAGATGGCATGCCCACGAATCGTCTGCCGTCTGTCGTCTGACGGCATCGGGGCCGGTCCGGCCGGTCGCCGGCGGTCAGCCGATTGCCCCGGCGGCCCGTGCGGCCTTCCAGCCGCCGTATTCGCTGATGTCCTTGGCTACGGCGGCGGCCGCTCCGTCGCAGGTGAAGCCGGTGTGCCAGGTACCGTCGGCGAGTTCGACGGCACCGAGTTGCATGGGGGCGGGTAGTGCGGCGAGGAATCGGCCGAGGGCCGCGGGGGACAGCAACCAGCGTTCTCCGGCCACCGCGACGCCGATCTCGCCGTCCGGTACCCGGGTGACCGCCGGTTTGGGTGGGACGGTGTCGAGCGCGCCGAGGCGGTAGCGAGGTGCGGTCTGTACCGAACCGGCCCAGCGAGCGCCGAGTTCGGTGAGCTGACGTTCCAGCGGCTGGCCGCGCAGGTGGGCGCCGAAGACGACCAGTTCCTGTACGGCCGCCACGTCCAGCGGCCATGCTCGTTCGATCGGATCCTCGAGTTCGTTGCCGCCGTTCGGGATTCGTGCCGCGACGTCCAGGGCCACCGCATCGGCGAAGGCTCGGGCGAAGACGGTGACGCCGAACTGTGCCTCGCCCGCCGTTCCGGCCGGTACCGCGACCGCGCACAGGTCGAACAGATTGCAGAAGTTGGTGTAGGTGCCGACGCGGGAATTCGCGCCGACCGGGTCGGCGGCCACCTCGGCGATCGTCGGCTGGCTGGGGGCGGTCGGGGTGAGCAGCACATCGGCGTCCGCCAGTGCGGCCATCGCCGCGGCTCGCAATCGCTCCAATTCGGCCAGGTCCGATACCAGGCGGTGCGCGGGCAGGTCGCGGGCGCCCTGGATGATCGCCCGGACCGTGGGGTCCACGGCCTCCGGGTGTGCGTCGACGAATGTGCCTACCGCAGAATATCTTTCGGCGACCAGCGCGCCGCCGTAGAGCAGCCGCGCGGCGGCCAGGAACGGTTCCGGGTCGACGGTCACGACACGTGCGCCCTGTTCCCGCAGTGCCGACACCACCGCCTCGAACGCGCGGAGGTTCGGCTCATCGAGTTCCGGCAGCGAGTCGAACACGGCCACAACGGGTTCCGGTGGCGCGGCGAGCGGTGTATCCGCGGGCCAGGGCCGGCCGGTGGCACCGGTGGCCAACGCCGACATGGCGCGGTTGGCGGTGGACAGATCGCGGGCGAAGATCGTCACGCAGTCGTAGGACCGGCAGGCGGGCACCACTCCTGCGGCCGACACCACCCCGACGGTCGGCTTGATGCCGACGATGCCCTGGAAGGCGGCGGGGACCCGGCCCGAACCCGCGGTGTCGGTCCCGATCGCGATATCCGCCGCAGCGGACGCCACGGCGACGGCCGAGCCGGAACTCGAACCGCCGGAGACGTATTCGGGGCGGCGCACATCGGGCACCGGACCGTACGGCGAGCGCGTCCCGACCAGGCCCGTGGCGAACTGGTCCAGGTTGGTCTTACCGGTCACCACGGCACCCGCCGCCCGCAGCGCCGCCACCGCTGCGGCGTCCCGCTCCGGCGTATAAGCGAATTCGGGACATCCTGCGGTGGTGGGGATTCCGGCGACATCGACGTTATCCTTTACCGCCAGCCGCAATCCGGCCAGCGGCCCGGTCGCCGCCGCGCTCTCGGCGTCGACCTCGGCCTCGGGCCGCCGATGGATCCATATGCTCATCGTCTGCTCTCCTCGTCGGTCGATCGTCGCTGGTTCGTGCCGCCGCGGTCTGCCGCAGCCGCGCGAATTGCCCCATAAAGTATTTGCCTGCAACGACTGCCGGCATCGCGGTCCGGCACCGTGATCGGCCGGAAAGTGTCGCCCTCGGGGCGGCTCCCGATGTCGTACATTGCGATTCGCCGATTCCGCTCGGGCCGTACCGAGTTCGATGCGATGCGATGCGGTCCCCGGCGACGGGCGCGGAATGCCGCGAAAACGTTGCGCCCGAGACCGGATTTCGCGCCGCGATCAGGCATCGCGGTCCGCCAGTTCTCCGGCGGCTCGCCACGAATCCAGTTCGGTGCGGAAGGCTTCCGATTGGCGGGTGCGGAAATTCGTGATCGAGTCGGCGTTGTCGGTGAGGAATCGGCGGTAGTCGGCGAGGCGGAACTCGCCGTCGGTGGTGCGGAGGTCGCACTTGCCGGCCGCGAAATCGGCGCGCAGGTCCAGCAATTCGGCCGCCGAGACCGGATACCAGCGGATGCGGTCGAAATACCGCAGCAGCCACGGGTCTTCACCCGTGCCGGAGGAACGGTGGTTCCAGACCTGGGTGGTGCGGCCGACGAACTGGTAGCCGCCCGGACCCTCCATGCCGTAGATGCAGAGGTAGGCGCCGCCGATACCGACCGCGTTCTCGGGAGTCCAGGTTCGGGCCGGGTTGTACTTGGTGGTGACCAGCCGGTGCCGGGGGTCGGTGGGGGTGGCGACCGGCGCGCCCAGGTATACGTCGCCGAGGCCGAGCACCAGGTATTCGGCGTCGAAGACGGTGTCGTACACGTCCTGTACCGAGGCGAGACCGTTTGCCCGGCGGATGAATTCGATGTTCCAGGGGCACCAGGGCGCGTCCGCGCGCACGCCGTGCATGTATCGGGTGATCGCCTCGCGGGTGGCCGGGTCGTCCCAGGACAGCGGCAGATGTACGGTCCGGCTCGGCACCACCAGTTCGTCGGTGCCTGGGAGGAGCGCTTGCGTTTCGGCGAGCAGGTCCAGCAGTCTGCCGGTCGGTAAGCGGTCGGGATCGGTGCGTATCTGTAGCGACCGGATCCCCGGGGTGAGTTCGGTAATGTCCGGGTCGGCCTGTCGCAGCAACTGTTCGTGCAATGCCTGCACGCGGGCCCGCAACTCCAGATCCAGTGTCATATCGCCGTATTCGACGAGGACGCCGTCGTTGCCGGCCCGGCGGTAGGTCACCGCGGTGCCGTCGGGGGTCTCGGCGCGGGCCAGCACGCCGTCGTCGCCGTCGCCGCCGGCGGACAGCACGATCGGCCAGCCCGCACGGCGTTCCGGTCCCAGCGCCCGCAGCGAGGCGGCGCGCTCGGCGCGGACCGGCACGAAACGCACCCGGTCGCCGGGGGTGAGCTGACCCAGCTTCCAGCGTTCCGCCGCGACGACCGTCACGGGGCAGACGAATCCGCCCAGGCTCGGCCCGTCCGGACCCAGCAGGATCGGTGTGTCGCCGGTGAAGTCGAGTGCGCCGACGGTGTACGCGGTGTCGTGGATGTTCGACGGATGCATTCCCGCCTCGCCGCCGTCGGTGCGCGCCCACTGCGGCTTCGGGCCGATCAGCCGCACGCCGGTGCGATCGGAATTGAAGTGCACCTCGTAGTCGGTGCCCAGGATGGTGTCGAAGTCGTTGCGGGTGAAGAACTCCGGTGCGCCGTGCGGGCCCTCGGTGACCGCCAGCTCCCAGCGCCGGGTGAACACCGGCTGATCGTCCGAGGGCACTCCTGCGGCGCCCTCGCCCGGGGCGCCGATCGCCAGCTCGTCACCGGCGGCCAGCGCGCGACCGGTACCACCGCCGAACTTGCCGAGCGTGAAAGTCGAAGCGCTGCCGAGATATTCGGGTACCGCGAGACCACCGGCGAACAGCACGTAACAGCGCATGCCGGGCCCGCGCACGGACCCGACATCCAGCACGCCGCCCGCCGGGATCTCGACGGTCCGCCACTGCGGCACCGGCAGCCCGTTCACGGTGACCGGCACCGGCGCGCCGGTCACGCACACCCGGGTCGCACGATCGAAGCGCAGCGCCGGTCCGCCGAGCGTGCACTCCAGACCCGCTGCGCCCTCGGCATTTCCGAGCGCCCGGTTGCCGAGCCGGAACGACAGGTCGTCCATCGGCCCAGACGGCGGCACCCCGACGTGCCACAGCCCGACCCGCCCGGGCCAGTCCTGCACGGTCGTGAGCATCCCGGGCCGCACCACCTCGCACAGGCCGGCGATTCCGTTGTCCGGCAACGGGTCCGCCGAGCGCCGGCTCGCAGACTCGGTGACGCCCGCGCCGGTGCCCACCGCTGCGGCGAGGGTCTGCGCGGCCGGGCCCGCTTTCACGTCCGCCGGCGCCCCCTGCGCGCCCGCGCGGCTGTCGACGTCGGCGGTCGTTTCGACGGCCGTGGGTCCTGCCGGGGCGGTGGCACCGAAACCGTTGTCCGGCAGTGGTTGCGGCGACGGTGTGCCGATGTCCGGCACGGGGGCCTGAGGAAGTTCGAGTGGGGTGGCGGCCGGGCGGTGGTTGGGGCCGGTAGTGTGGCGGCGGGAGTGCAGGAGCCGTCCGGCGGCGCCGAGTGCGGTGCTATCGGTCATGGTGTCGGGCCTCCTCGCGTGACCACCATGCGGACCGGTGTCGGGTCGAAACCGTTGCAGGGGTTGTTGATCTGCGGGCAGTTGGAGACCAGGACGAGGGTGTCGATCTCGGCCTGGAGGGTGACCTTCTTGCCGGGGGCCGACAGGCCGTCGACGATGCCCAGGGTGCCGTCGGCCTCGACCGGAACGTTCATGAACCAGTTGATGTTCGACACCAGATCGCGTTTGCCCAGGCCCCATCGCAGGGCGGCGGTGAGGAAGTTCTCCACGCAGGCGTGCTGGTGACGGGTGTGGTGCCCGTAGCGGAGGGTGTTCGACTCCTGCGAGCAGGCGCCGGCGACGGTGTCGTGGTTGCCGACCTCGTCGGCGACGACGGTCATCAGCGGGATGCCGGTGTCGGTGAGCAGGACGCTGCCGGTGGTGAGGAAGATGTTGCGCTGCGCGGCGATCGTGGCCTGCGCGCTGTAGCGGTCGGTGTGGTCGGCGGCGGAGTACAGCAGGCAGTCGACGGCCTGATTGCCGTGCAGATCGATGATCTCCAGGTGCTGACCGGCGCGGATCACCGCCGACCAGGGGGCGCGGGCGGGGACGATCTCGTCGCTCACGACGGTGCGGGTCACGGTGGTCACGCGAGTACCTCCAGGGTGCGGGCGGCGTTCCAGGCCTGTTCGGTGTTCTCCACGGCCCGCCGGTATTCCGGGTCGGTGTTGTGGACGCGGGTGAGCTCGTCCGGGGCGGACCAGGCGACGACGTCGAGATCCGTTGCGGGCGTGGGGTCCAGGGGATGTTCGGCGTTGGCGACCAGCAGGGTCACGGGCAGGTGCACGAGCAGGTCCACCGCCGCGCCCGCGCCCGCGCCACCGGTGGCGACCAGTCCGCCGTCCGGCTCCACCCGGACACCGCGAAAGAACGACACCGTCGGGCCGATATCCCGGGGCTCCAGGCCATGTTTCGCGCCCGCGAGCCGCAGTGCCTGCCGGGCGGCCGGGCTCGGTCCGCACAGGGCGTCGTGGTGGGCCGAGCTGTCGGCGATCACGGTGGCCAGTACCCGGCCCTGGTCCGACAGCAGTGGATGTCCGGCGGTGAGGTAGGCCTGCCACGGCACCTTCACCGTGTCGGCGACATTCAGTCGCTCCCAGGGGGATTCGGCGCGCAGCAGCAACAGGTGCGCGCAGGCCGTGCCGCCGGGATCGCCGAGCCGGACGCGCGTGCCGCGGCCCAGTACGACGGTGGTGTAACCGCCGGCCGGCACGCGCTGCGCGAAGGTGATCGCGGCGGGGTCGGCATCCGTGGGCAGGTCCGGGACGCTGCCGGTCGCGGCGGCGGCCTGGGCGCGGGCATGGGCGCGGGCGCCGGTGGTGTCTGCGGTCGCTGTCACGGGTGACTCCGTTCGTGCGGGCGGCGGTACGCGGTGGCGATTTCCTGTCACTTGACAGTTTTCCCGATCGGGCGGTTCCGATGGTGACGCCGATGTATCCATCGCGCCGATTCGTGTTACGACTGCGTTGCGGATATTCCTGTCGTGTGACAGGAATTATCGCGACCGGCCCGGAAACGCGACAACGGGTGGTGGCCCCGGCAGTGGCCACCACCCGTGGTGCGGATGCGGGTCAGGCGAGCTGTGGTGCGGGGGAGGGAGTTTCGATCCCGGAGCTGCGGTTGCCGAGGACTCGGTGCACGGCCGCGCCGACCAGCAGGGTCAGGGCGACGAACAACGGTGCGGCCCAGAGCATCCACCAGCTGCCGCCGCTCGGGTCGTACACCTCGCCGCGCGGCCAGGCCAGATTCACCGCCATCGCGATGCCCCACAGCACCGCCAGCGCGTTGATCGGGATCCCGAACCGGCCCAGGCCGAACAGCTTCCCCTCGGACCCGTCGGTGGCGACCTCGTCGGCGGGCCAGCCCTTCACCCGGCGCACCAGCAGCGGCACCGTCACGAAAACGTAAGCGAGATAGAGCATCACGATGGTGACGCTGCCCAGCACGGTGAACACCGCGGCGTTGCCGAGATTCAGCAGCAGCAGCGCGATGGACAGCACGCCGATCACCACCGACGGCCACACCGGGGTGCCGAACCGCGGATGCACGTGACCGAGCTGCTTCGCGAACGGCAGCCGGCCGTCACGGGCCATCGAGAACATCAGCCGGGAGCCGGCGGTCTGGATCGCCAACGTGCACACCGTGATCGCGATCGCGACGCAGCACAGCACCACCTTGCCGACAGGGGTGGCGAGCTTGGCCTCGATCACATACGCGAGCCCTTCGGTCGCCAGGTGCCCGTCGTCCAGGCTCGGCGCGGCGAGCAGGGCGGCCAGCAGCATCAGGCCGCCGCCGATCCCGGAGGCGGCCAGGGCGGTGAGGATGGTCCGGGGCGCGACCCGGCGCGGATCCTTGGTCTCCTCGGAAAGCTCACCGGCGGAATCGAATCCGACCATCACGTAGGCGGCCATCAGGCCCGACACCAGGAACGCGGCCCAATACGGCCCGGCCGCGGCGCCTTCGGTGTGCAGGACCACACCGGGCCCGCGATCGGCGTGCGTGAAGAACAGCGCGATCACCGCGATCACGCCGACGATCTCGACGGTGACGCCGATCGAGTTGATCCGCGACATCCAGTCGATGCCGAGGACATTGATCAGCGTGGTCATCACCAGAAGGAGGCTGCCCAGGATCACCGCGTTGGTCGCGCCGGAGGTGGTCGCCAGCGCGGTGTCGCCGCCGACCAGCTGGAATCCGGACCAGATCGAGGGCAGCACCACCTGCAGCGCGATCGCGGCCGCGGCGGCGGTGACGATCTGCGCGACGATCATCTGCCAGCCCGCGAACCAGCCGACCACCTCGCCGGCCAGTCGCCGCGACCACTGATAGATACAGCCCGAGATCGGGTAGCGCGCGGCCAGTTCGGCGAAGTTCAACGCCACCAGGAACTGTCCGGCGAACACGATCGGCCAGGTCCAGAAGAAGGCCGCGCCGCCGAAGCTGTAGCCGAAACCGAAGAACTGGAAGATCGTCGTCAGGATCGAGACGAAGGAGAAACCGGCCGCGAAGGAGGCGTAGCGTCCGAGCTTGCGATGCAGGACCGGCTGATAGCCGAATGTCTGCAGGTCGGCATCGTCGGTGCGGTGAGCGGGCGGGGTGAGGGTCGTGGCCATGGCGGGATTCCTTCGGCTGCGGCCAATATCTGTCGACTGAAAGTTTTCCAACCCGGATCGCGGTTCCGGTGACGCCGATGTATCCGTCTCGAGACTCTCCGTAACTTCTGCGTTACCGGAGTTTCTGTCGGATGACAGAAATCTCTCACCGCTGGTCGGCCGGGCGGTCGGGCGTGGCGGTGGCGCCGCCGCTACGGGTAAGAATGAGAAGCGTGACGCACCTCGGACCCGGCCGCCCGCGCCTCGAGCCCCGCCGCAGGCAGGGGCAGACGCCGCGCGCGGAGATTCTCGATGCCGCGGCCGAACTGTTCACCACCAACGGCTACGCCAGCACCTCCACCCGCGGCATCGCCGACGCGGTGGGTATTCGGCAGGCGTCGCTCTACCATCACTTCGCCGCGAAGGACGACATCCTCGACGCGCTGCTGGGCGAAACGGTCGGCGCGGCACTGGAACTGGGCGGGCAGCTGAGCGACCGGCCGGAACCGGCCCTGGTCCGGCTGTACGCGCTGGCCCTGTTCGACGCTCGCCAGCTGTGCACCTCCCGCTGGAATCTCGGTGCGCTGTACCTCCTTCCGGAACTGCGTTCCCCGCGGTTCGAGCAGTTCCGGCTGCGCCGCGACGAACTGCGCGGGCACTACGAGCGTCTCGCCGCGCAGGCGCAGGCCGGGACCGACGCGGTGCCCGGCGCGTACGTCCTGCCGTTCCGGTTGGTGGAGACGGTCATCAACATCCGCTCCGACGACGGCAGCGCCCCCGAATACGCGGAACATCTGATTCCCCGGGCGGTGCTGCACCTCCTCGGATATCGCGGCGATCCGGACGAGATCGCCACCGCCGCCGCGGAGCTGCTGGATGTGCTCGGACGGTCCTGAGCGGGTCCGGGCAATCCTGGGTTGCGGCGCGTCGCATCGTCGGCGATGCGGGTAGCTCCGCCGCATGCCCGGTGAGACGAGTGTGTGCCTCGGTCTCTCGGCCACGGCGATCGCGAATGCCGCCTTTCAGGCTATCGGCAATTGATCGGCTATCGAATTCTCGAGGTGTCCGATCGGGTCGGATCGCAGTGACGAGGATGGTACGAAGCCGAATCATGCGGTCGGGCAGTGACCTTATATCGCCCGCCGAGTGGTATGTCGCAAAATTCGGGCAAACGTGCCGTTAGACTCACCCGAAACCCGCCAACTCCAGTCGACGGAGCAATCAATGACGAACGTGGAGCTCGAACCGGCCCGTACGGCCCGTGGGCGCTCGCTCGCCCTCAGCGCGCTCGCGCTCGCGTTGGCGCTCGTGGTCCTCGACGGCACCCTCGTGGGCGCCGCCCTGCCGGTGATCATCGGCAAGCTCCATCTGAATTTCGCCCAGGCGCAATGGGTCAACGGTGTCTACGCGATCGTGTTCGCGGCGCTGCTGATCACCGGTGAGCGACTCGGCCACCGGTACGGCCGGCGCACCATCATCGCCGCCGGGCTGGTGCTGCTGATGCTCGGCAGCGTGCTCGCCGCCGTCGCGCACGCGCCGTCCACGCTGATCTGGGGCCGGATCGTGCAGGGGGTCGCGGCCGCCGCGATCCTGCCCGGCGTGTACTCGATCGCGAACGCGCGCTATCGCCGGCGGCGGGCCGGTGCGGGGGCGTTGCTCGTCGCGGTCGCGGTGGCGGGACCGCTGCTCGGCGGCTGGCTGTCCACCTCGTTCGGCTGGACCTGGGTCTTCCTGGTGAACGTGCCGGTCGGGCTGATCGCGCTGGTGCTGCTGATCCTGTGGGTGCCGGACATCACCGGCCGCGACGAGGCCCTCGACCTGGACGTGGACGGATTCCTGCTCGGCGGCGCGGGATTCGGCCTGGTGATGTTCGGGCTGATCCAGGGCCCGACGTTCGGCTGGTGGCGGCCGTTGCGCGATTTCCCGATTCTCGGCCTCACCTGGTCGACCCGGGCGACGATGTCGCCGACGCCGGTGCTGCTGGTGGTCGGCCTGTTGCTCTGCCTGCTGTTCGTGCTGTGGGAGCGGCACCGGTTGCGGGCGCGGCGACCGGCGCTGGTCGACCCGAACCTGTTGCGGCTGCCGGGTTTCCGGTGGGGCGCGCTGGTGACACTGCTGATCGCGATCACCAATTTCGGCCTGCTGTTCGTCTTGCCGCTGTATCTGGTGAACGTGCTGAACATGACGACACTGCGCGCGGGCGCGGTGCTCTCGGCCGCCGCGCTCGGCGCGTTGGTCGCCGCCCGGTGGTCCGACGCGGTTGCCCGGTGGTGCGGCGCGGTGCGTACCGTGCGGCTCGGGCTCACCATCGACGTGATCGCGGTCGCGGTGCTCGGCCTGGTGCTGAGCACGCGGTTGTCCGGGTGGTGGGTTGCTGTGCTGCTGCTCTGCTACGGCTTCGGGCTCGGACTCGTCGGAGCGCGACTGCCCCGGATCGTGTTGTCCAAGGTGCCGCCGGGCCAGGGCGGTCCGGCCGGTGCGACCCAGTCGACGGCATTGCAGATCGGCGCCGCGCTCGGCACCGCGGTCCTGGGCGGGGCGCTGTCGATCGCGTTGTCCAAGGATCTGTCCCACCGTCTCGACCTGATCCACATGCCGCGCGTGACCGGCACCCGGCTCGCCGAGGCGACCCGGGACTCCGCCGGCATCGCCATCCCCGACCTGCGGCGGCACGGCGGCGCCGACGCGATCGTGTCGGCTCTGTCGCACGCCTTCACCGACGCCACCCGCACCAGCCTGCTCACCGGGGCGATCGTGCTGCTGATCGGCCTGCTCGCGGCGGCCCGGATCCCGGCGCCCACCTGGGAGTTCCGGCCGGTTCGCCGGGGTCTCGCGGCGGCCGGGCAGGTCGTCGCCGGGGGCGCGGCGGCGAAATCGCCGGCGGAGACATCCGAGGGCGAGGGGACCACCGAGGCCGACGTGGTGGCGGTGACGGAGACCGAGATCGCAGCCTCGGAAACAGCGACGGCCGATACCGCGACGGCGACGGTGATCGAGGAGACGGCGTCGCCGGAAGCGGCTACGGCAGTGCCGGGTTTGACGGAAACCGTTGCGGCAGAGACAGTTACGTCGGACAATGGGACGACGGAGGACGCGGTCGCCGAGTCGTCGGAGGATGCCGACGAGTCCGCGGTGGACACGGTCCAGACGGTGGGACGCCATGCCGCCGCCGAACCGGTGGAGACCGATTCCGGCGACATCGAATCGGCGAGCGAAGCGCCGAGCGGTGCCTCGGAGACCGCACCCGAATCCGAGCGCGAGGCGAAGGATTCCGGCGCCGAATCCTGACCGGCGGCTACCAGTCGATCAGATCGAGTTCGTGCAGTCGCCGGAACACCAGCATCGACCCCGGCGCCACCTCGGACATCGCGGCGTATTCCCCGACGGTGAAATAACGCAGTTCCGCGATCTCGCCGGTCGCGTGCGGCTCACCGGTCAGATCGGCCGTGAAGCAGGTCATGTGCAGGCCGGTTCCCGGCGCGTGCCCGTACGCCTCGCATTCGAACACCCCCAGCTCGGCGGCCGTCGTGACCTCGACGCCCAACTCCTCCCGCACCTCCCGATGCAGGGCCTGCACGGCGGATTCCCCCGGATCGAGTTTCCCGCCGGCCATGTAGAACACGCCCTTGCCTGCCGATCGCGCCTGCAACAGGCGCCGATCCCGGATGTGCGCGAGCGCGGCGGTGCGAATCATCGGGACTGCCATGGCCTTTCGATGTCGTTCAGCGAGTGGACGGCGGAGCGAGTTTCCAATGTTGTTGCAGCGCACGGGCGATCTCCGGAAGGATGGTGACCGGAATTCGCTTGTAGCGCAACATTCTCCGGATCTCCAGCACCTGCTCCCGCTTGCGTTGTTCGTACGGATTCGAAATCGGCCGCACCACCGGCGGTATGGTCAGCAACACCAGTTCACCGTGCCGCTCGTCACCGCCGCTGAGATCCAGCGCCAGCGACCAGCGGTCCCGCTCGTCCATCGCGAAGCGGCCCGCCACCACGCGGTCCCAGTCGATGCTGGATTCCGCCCACGGCGTCCGCCGATAGATGGCCCGCTCGGTGAGCACGATGACATCCCGCCCGAACAGCACGACCAGCAGCGCGATCCCCCCGGCGGCCCCGGCCCCCAGCCCGGTGAACACCCGGTTCAGCCCGAACACGACCACGATCACCGCGCACACACCCACGGCCACCAGCACACCCAGACAGCTGTAGAGCAGCGCCCGCCACCCGGGCACCACCCCCGCACGCACCATCCTCATCACGTCCTCCTGCGTACCGGGTGATCACGCTACTCGGTCGGGTGGACACCGTCCCGGCGAGGTGTTACGGCCGGGTGTCCCCGCTACCAGGGCGGGGACCGAAAGGCCCGCCCGGCCGACACACCGGCCTCGACATCCCATTCCGCGTCGCCGATGACGGCGATCACCGTCTCCGCGCGAATCCCGGCGTCGGCGGCGATCACCGCGTCGATGGCCCGCGGATTCATTTCGCGAGCAGATCCCGCAGTTGATCGACGATCTCGTCGACCTGGGTGTCGGTGGGGCGTTCGATGGTGACCTCCCGGTCGCCGTTGCGCACCGTCACCGAGGTCGCCCGGTTCCGGTTCAGGAACTGTTCGACGATGCCGCGGATCACCAGTGCCGCCGCACTCAGCGCGCCGCCCGATACCGCCAATTGCCCGATGGCCAGGGCGATTCCGGATTTGGTGCCGGGCACCACGGGCGAGGTGGCGGACGTGACGGCCACCCCCGGAATCTCCCGCAGATCCCGCGCCAGCTCCTCCGCCAGCCGGTTCAGACGTTCGTCGTCGCGCCCGTCCGCCGCGAGAATGAACAACACCTCGGCCACTGTCTTCCCCCTCGTGTCACCGGCCGCTCGGCCTGCCGCTCACTGTAGCCCGATCGCCGGTTCACATCGTCGAAACCGGCTCGCCCGCAACCTCATCGGCTCGAACGGTCGGTGATCTGGATACGTTCGGGTTCGCGGAGGCGGCTGGTCAGGGTGCCGCGGCCGGGTGGGAGGGTGGTGGTGTGGAGGTCGCCGAACAGGCGGCCCTCGTCGCCGGCCGCGCTCATGACTATGGCGCCGGCCGAAATGTCCCACAGGCGGCCCAGAACGCGTTCGTAGCGGGCGCGGGCCAGGCCCGCGTGCGCGCGGGCGACGATCAGATGCAGGCCGATGTCGTGGGCCATCGGCAGGAACCGCAGCAACGGCTCCAGCGGGTCGCGGCCGTCGGCCACCACCAGTTCGTAATCGTCCACCACGACGTAGATTTCGGGTCCGGACCACCAATCGCGGTCGGGCAGGCGGGCGGCCGGGATCTCCGGGCCTGGGACACGTGCGTCCAGTTGGCCGGCGAGTGTGGCGACCGCCTGGGGTACGGCGGACGCGGTCGCGCAATAGGCTTGCAGCAGTGGCTGTTCCACCACACCGAACAGCGTGCGGCGGTAGTCGATCAACAGGATGCGGGCCCGATCGGGCGGCGAGTTCTCGGCGATGCCCAGAAGCAGCGTGCGGAGCAGCGTGGTCTTGCCGGCCCCCGGATCGGCGAACGCGAGCAGATGCGGATACTCATCGAAATCCCATGCCACCGGCCCCAATTCGGTCTCGCCCAAGCCGAGGATCAGATGGGTGGCGTCCTGTTCGAGGCCCTGGCCGCGGGCCAGGTCGAGTACGTGCTCGTGCGTGATCCGGTCCGGCAGCAGCCGGATCGGCGGCGCCTGCCGGGAACGGTAGTCCTTGCGCAGATCCTCGACCGCGGCGGCGAGGCCCTGGGGCAGGCGGTGCGCGTCGCCGTCGGCGTCGAGGCGGGGCAGTGCGATCAACATCTGGAGTTTTTCCGGCGACAGGCCGCGCCCGGGCCGGTCCGGTGGGACCAGACCGGCGGCCTGGCGGTC
This sequence comes from Nocardia aurantia, assembly GCF_009604425.1. Classification (GTDB taxonomy): domain Bacteria; phylum Actinomycetota; class Actinomycetes; order Mycobacteriales; family Mycobacteriaceae; genus Nocardia; species Nocardia aurantia. The sequence goes on from NZ_WEGI01000012.1 coordinate 23,408, forward strand.
CAGTTCGGAATCGGCCGGATCGCCGAGCCACAGTTCGAGGCGGACGGCATTCTGCGGGCCCGGGCCGCCGCGACACCACGGCGACATCGTCGTGAGGAGGTGAATGCCGTGCGGGATGCCCTGTGCGGCAAGGTGGCTCACCGGCTGCTCCAGGGCGGGGAAGTCCTTGCGGAGGGTGTCGAAGCCGTCGACGACGAGGAACACGTCACCGTGCTCGTCGCCGTCCACCGGTCCGAGCGTGGCACGGCGCCGGCGGAATTCGGCCATCGAGGTGATGCCCAGCTCCCGGAAGTATCGTTCCCGGCGGGTGACCAGGGCCGTCAGTTCGGCGATGATGCGGCGGATCCGGTCGACGTCGGCGCGGCCCGCCACCGAGCCCACATGCGGCAGTTCACCGAGCGCGGCCAGGGCGCCGCCGAAATCGAGGCAGTAGAACTGGACCTGTTCAGGGGTGTGGGTCGCGGCGGCGGAGAGGATCAGACTGCGTACCGCGGTGGACTTGCCCGACCGTGGCCCGCCCACGACGGTGACGTGTCCGCTGTCGCCGGACAGGTCGACGGTCAGCACCTCCCGGCGATGCTCGCGCGGCCGGTCGACCCAGCCGATCGGCAGCCGCAGGTGGCTGCGATTGGCTGATCGTGGCGAATTCTCCTCCTGCAGAAGCATTCCCACGGTGGGGGAGGTGAGCAACGGCGGCTGCCACATTCGGTAGACGCCGGGCACGCCGAGCCGGTCCACGGCCGCCACCAGCGATTCCAGCAGCAGCAGATCGACCGGCTCGGCGTCGTCGGTGGTGGGCGGCCCCGGGCGTGCGGTGGACGCGGAGCGGAAGCGGGTGGTGGCGCCGGTGGTGGTCCGCAGATAGCCGTGCCCCGGTGTGCTGGGCAGGTAGTTGGCATCGGGACTGCCGAGCACGAATCGGGACTCCTCGTCGGAGAAGGTGCGGAGCACGATCCGGTACGACAGGTACTTGTCCAGGGTGCGCAGCAGCACCTCGTCGGGCTGGTAGGTGCCCAGCAGCAGGTGCATGCCCAGCGAGCGGCCACGCCGGCCGACCTCGATCAGGGCTCCCACGAACAGGGAACCGCCGGCCAGCAGCTCGACGAACTCGTCGATGACGATCACCAGGGCAGGCAACGGTTCCAGCGCGGCGCCGCCCGCCCTGGCCCGCTCGTACTCGGCTCGCGTGGTGCAGCCCGCGGCGCTCCGCACCAGCTGCCGGCGGCGCTCGATCTCGCGCTCCACCACATCCTGCAAACGGTCCAGCAGGGACGGGTCCTGGTCGATGTCGTGGATCCGGCCCGCGACGTGCGGCAGTGTCGCCAGCGGTTCGAAGGTCGCGTCGCCGGCGGCATCGATGAGCAGGAAGTTCACCCGATCCGGAGGATAGGTCAGCGCGAGGCCCAGCACGATCGTGCGCAGCAGTTCCGATTTGCCCGACCCGATCGCGCCGACCACCAGCCCGTGCGGGCCCGCCCCCGCGTCGGTGGCCGGTCCGATGTCCAATTCGACCGGATCCCCGGTGTAGGTGACGCCGATCGGAACGCGCAGGCCGGTGGCCGGCGCGTCCCGCCATCGTCGCCGGATATCCGGATCGGTCAGCTGATGCAGATGCACGAAATCGGCGTACAGATCGAGTTCGAGCGATTGCCGGGCGCTGCCCGCGGACACGAACCGGGCGACCAGATCCTCGGCGCCGTCGGGCAGGTCGGCCTCCCGCGCCGCGCCCGGCGGAATCGGCCGGATGCCGGGCAGCGCGACCCGTACGGTCGTGGATCCGGTCAGCGCCCAGCCGGGCTGTTCGGGCAGCAGTGCGGCACGGTCGATGTCGACCCGGGAATCACCCGGCCGGAACAGCCGCAGTTCGATGCGGTTGGCCAGCGACTCGGCCATCCAGTCGGGCACCTCGGTCCAGTTCCGGGCAGTGGTGACCAGGTGCACGGCGTATTCCGGGCCGGTGTCGGCGATCTCCTGCACCGTCGGCACCAGAGCCGGCCACTGCCGCGCGAAGGCGCTCCAGCGATCCACGAACAGGAACAGGTCCGGTACGGGTCCCTCGTCCGGGAGCGGCCGCCGATGGCGCAACTCGGTCGGGGAGGCGATGTGATGGAGCCGGTACAGCCTGCGCCGGTTGCGGATCTCATCGATCAGATCCTCCACCAGGGCCTCGACGGCCGCTTCGGATCCGTCGTCGGCTCCCGCGATGCTCGCCACGCTGCCGATGCTCGGCAGCCCCCGAATCGAGCCGAGCCGATTGTCGGATTCCAGGACGTGGATGCGCGCGTCGGCCGGCGAATGGGTCAGCGCGAGCGATGCCGCCAGCGTGCGCAGCAGGGTGCTCTTGCCGGACCCGGCGCGGCCGACGAGGAGCAGGCCGTTGCGGGGCCCGGCGAAATCGATCGTCGCGATCGCGCCCGCGGTGCCCCCGGGCTCCTGCTGCCGCCCGAAGGGGACATCCAACGGCCTTGTGCGCCACCAATCCTCGGCTCGTAATCCACCGCCGGGTATGTGCTCCAGATGACCGAGCAGTCCGCCCAGCGGCACCGGCACGAGGCTGTCGGCGAGATTCGCCGGTGATCGCCGGGCCCGGGCGATGTGGATCTCCTCGGAGGCCACGCAGTAGTGCTCGGGCGTCTGATTCGCCGCGCGGGCGCCGACCTCCTTGGCGATGTACTGCCACAGGTCGTGGGTGCTCACCGCGCCGGTGCGGGCGGCCGCCAGCGTGCGGATCCCGGACACCACGGCCCCCGTGAACATCGACAGGGGCGTCGAACGCGGTGCGCCGCCGCGTTTCCCGTCCTCGGCCGCCTGCACCGAATTCGACGCCATCAGTACGCAGATTCCCTTACCGGAGGCCAGCTCGTTACCGACGATATCCAGCGCCGAGACGCCCTTGAGCACGTCGTCGCCGAGAAATGCGCCGCTGTAGCAACAATCGAGCACGATGAACTTCGTGGCGGCCGGCGATTCCCGGATGAGATCCTTGATGAACGACGAGGACACGGCCGAACTGCTCAGCAGATCCGAATCCGTGTTGCTGGCGGCCAGATAGAGATTGTGGCCCCGCCGAATTCCGTGCCCCGAGAAATAGAACATCACCATGTCCTCGGGCTCGGCGTGCCGGAACAGCCGTTCGGCGCTGCGCTCGATCTCCGCCTTCGACTCGTTGATCAGCAGCTCGACCGGTCCGAAGGCCCCCACCTCCGGATTGCGCAGCAATTCCTGGAGTTCCGTCGCGTCCGAAACCGGCGCGGACAACTGCGGAATTCCCGGCGAATAATATGTGTCGTTCGCGACGAGCAGCGCGATCCGCCTGCCCACCATAAGCTTGCCTCCCCGCCTGAACCGCCGCGGCAACACGGCGTACCGCCACAGTACCGCGTCGCGGATTCCGTTCGCCGCCCGGCGATCTGCGGACTTGCCGTACGCGGGAAACTATGTCTTATCGGTCGTACCCCGTTGCTATCGTGGAGAGGGCTCCGGACCGCCGGGGCCGAACGCGGGGATGCTCATGGTGGATGAACAGCAGCAGTCGCCGTTCGTCCGTTCGATGTCGACCCGGGCGGCGCGGCGGGCCACGGCCTATGCCGCCGAGGTGGATCAGTTCCTGGCCGAGCCCTTGGCGCTGCGGCGCCGTGCCGGTGAGCAGGAACTGCTCGACTCCCTCAATCGGAATGTGGAATCGCTTGTCGTGCAATATGATCCGCCGAGCATCCGGCGGAACAGCGACAGTCTGGTGTTCGGCCGCATCTATGCGACCATCCCGCGGTCCGCGCAGCGGATCGCGGTGTCGCCCGAACTGCTCGCGGCCCTGCTGGCCGCCGAGGTCGAGTATCGAGGGCCACTTCGGTTGAGCCGCACGCAGAATCGTCAGCTCGCCGAGGTGTACGAGCGGCTGGGTACCGCGCTGTCGGTTCTGCTGCCGGGTCACGCGGCCCTGGCCTTTCGCCGCGGCGGCAGCCTGTACCGCCAGGACGAGGACTCCGACGGGGAGGACCGGTGCAGCCTGAACCTGGCCCGCTCCCGGCGCCGGGCGCAGCCGGTGCGGTTCCGCCGGATCGGCGGCTATCTCCCGGATCTGTTGTGCGGCTACGGTTATCGGCCGTACCGGATCCTGATCTGGGTGTTCGTACAGGTCGCCGCCTGCGCGGCGGTCGTACGCGCGCTGTCCGACCAGCCGACGCTGCTCATCGTGTACGACTGCTGCATCAACTTCCTGAACCCGTTGGGCCCAGGCGACACCGCCGGACTCGAGGGAGCCGAGCGGTTCGTGTTCGTCGTCGAGGCCTACGCGGGCACCCTCACCACCTCGGTGTTCTTCGCCCTGATGGTGCGGCGCTGGTTCCGGACCTGATCACCAGTCGCTGCTGCTGATCTTGGAATTGCGCAGGGCGTGCAGCGTCGCGGTCGACATCCGGTCGCGCAGCTGGCCGACCCGCGCGGTCCACTGCCGGGTGAAGCCCGGATCCGCCTCGAGCCGGTCCCACGATCGGCGCAGCGCCGCGGGCGTGTGCGCGCCCGGCATCCACAGTGGGGCAAGCTGTTCCAGGATCGGGGCCAGTTGATCGAGCAACCGGCCCACCTCCTGATCGGCCGGGCCGAACCGATCGGCCACCTGCCCGATCGTGGTCAGCAGCCAGTCGTGGACCGCAAGGTCCTCGCAGAAGCGCTGTGCCGCAGTCACTTCCGACTCGGGCACGATCAGCCGCACCGAGCGCCGGCTGTCGGTGTCGAGCCGGAAGACGAAGCCGGGCCGCTCGCCCGGCGTGCCGATCTCGACCGCCCAGCGCAGCCGCGTGGTACCGGCCCGGAAGGGCACGCCCTGATCCAGCCGTGGATCCACCCGCACCGAGGTGGACATCCGCTGACTGATCGACGCGAGGTCGAGCCGGTCACCGCCGCCGCCCTGCCCCAGGAATCCGTCGGCGAGCCGGGCCCCGGCGTCGGCGCCGAGTTTGCTGACCACCTCCACGGTTCCCGGCACGCTCAGGTAGTGCGACCACGGACGGCGCGCACGGCTGTTCGCCGGCACCACCCGGGACACCGTGGAGCTCTGCAGGATTCGCCCGCCCACCACGACCACGTGGGAGGCCACGGTGCCGATGATGTGCACCTGCTTGCCCGACGCCGGGATCAGCAGGCAGTCGACACCTTCCACCCGGCTGGGTGAAACGGCAAGCGGCACTGGGCGTTCCCGCGAGGTCACCGTGCTGCCGGGCTTCACGGTGCCGAGCAGTTCCACGACCGCGGACGTATCCAGCACGCCGCGCGAGGGCAGCAGGCAGGTGTGGATCTCGCCGAGCACGCTCACGACGGGCTCGGCCGCGCAAACCAGGGCTGAGGACATGTCACACCCCGCGAATCGGAGCGATGGCGCCCTTGCCGACCTCGTCGAGGAATACGTGGGTGAGGCGTTTGCCGACCTCGCTGGGGACGATGATCTGTTCGCCCGCACCGCGACCGATGGTCAGTTGCAGAACCTCCTGGTCGATGTCGACATGGTCGAGGATGGTGCGTACCGCGTGTTCGATCTTCAGATAATCCTGCGGCAGGATCGACAGCGCCCGATAGGCGGCGAAGGGTTTGGCGTCCGGTTCGAGCTGGATCACCGCCGGCATCTCCCACCAGGTGTCCGGCCAGGCGATGTCCTGATCCCACGGCTGCGGCCGGCGTGCCTGTTGTTCCGCGTGTTCGGGCGTACCGCGCGGCGGCTCCGGCGGTCTGCCGACCAGATCCCACGGTTGTGGCTGGACCACCGCACGGCCCTCGTAGCGCACCATGCCCAGCCGCAGCAGTTGCCAGACCGCCGCGAGATACGGGCACGACCAGCGGGTGAGTTCCTCACCGTCCTTGCCCACCTGGGTGTTCCACATCTCGACGTCGAGGAACACCGAATGCTCGCGCCGGCCGAGTTCCTCCGGCGGACGATATTGCGTCACCTGCATGGCCTGGGTGGCCTCGAAATCCGAGGACCGCTGGCCGTTGCACAACCAGCCGGACTCCACATCCGGCGGCCGGCGGCCGGTGGTGTTCTCCAGCGGCTCCGCGACGACCCAGCGGGAGATCATCTCTGCCAGCCCGATCTGCTGCCCGGTGGGGATGCCGTCGTCGTAGGTCGGGGATTCCCAGCAGCCGGCCTCCCGGGCCAGATAGTCGATGCGCAGGCCGCATTCGTGAGCGATGCCGAGGATCTTGTGGAGGATGGCGTTGGGGTTGGTACCCGGCCCGAAATAGTCGTCGATCAGGAAGCAGGTACTCACCCGCGCGGACGGACCGAAGGTCGCCTTCGCGTCCTCCACATACAGGTCGATCAACCGGGCGACCCGCTGGAACTGCGCGCGGATGGCGTCCTCGCCGTTGATCAGATCCTTCATGTAGAAATGGCCGGCCTCGATCGACAGGTGAGAGAGCTCGACCCCGGCGACCCGCACCCGGTCGGTCGTCTCGCTGTAGACCGCACTCTCGTTCATGTCAGTAGACCCTCTCCCACGTCGCGTCATCGGTGAGACCGGTCGCCAATTCCGTGAAGGCATCGACGGTTTCCTGATTGGCGATCTTCGCGGCGACATCGGCGTCGAGGATCACCTGTTCGCGCCATTGCAACACCGGCTCCATAGGGGTCTTACCCAACATGACGCTGAATCCGAGCCGATTCGTCTTCGCAAGTGTCTCCAACGCCTCGTTCTGCCGGCGCAGCCAGGCCCACTGCGGGCCCCTGCCGACGCCCGGCGACTCCTTCATCGAGGGCACCGCGGTGCGGATGAAGCGCACGGACTCCAGTAGCCGGCCCGTGTCGTGCCCGCACCGGCCACCGGTCTCCAGTAACCCGTTCGGGCCGTGTACCAGGCCGTTCGCCGCGAGGATATGTTGCCGGGTCCAGCGATGGAAGACCAGCCACCGCGCCACCACCGGGGCGAGCTGGGGCGCGGCCATGGCACCGAGCACGATCTCCAGGGCCGCGGACCGGCCGGCCGACAGGTCGACGAAGGTCACATCGAATTCCTGCTCACACGTCACGAGCAGTTCGACGCACCGTTTCACCAGTTTGTCGTCGACGGAGGTGAATTCGCCGCCGCCGCGGTCGCCGGGGAACAACACCAGCCGATACGGGTGCCGTGGCGCCCGCAACTCCTCGCGGTTGGTCTCGGTGCGGACATTGTGCGAATTGACCGTGCTGTTCACGCTGGTCAGATAGTTGTGCAGACCGTCCTTGTCGGGCGTGCCGCGGTCCACCCGATTGATATCGAACAGTGCTCCCGAGGTCGGCGAACCGAAATCGAAGTCGAGGTAGGCGACGTTCTGCCCCTTCAGGCTCAACCGGTAGGCGATATTGCTACTGGTCACCGACCGGCCGGTGCCGCCCTTGTCCGATGTCGAGAAAACCAGCATCCGGCTATTCACTCCTCATCGCGTCGAGGCTGGCGAAATCGAGTTCGTCCAGCGAGCGCAACGCCTCGGCACACAGGCTGTGTGCGGTGCCGGGGCGTTCGTCGATCAGTTTCCGGGCGCGCTGTAGCTGTTTCTCCACGTTTTCCAGAGCGGTGCGATTCGGCGTGTTGTCCTCCTCGCTCAAACTCAGGAATCGTTGATTGAGCAGATGTTCCGCCTCGTTGAGCAGTTCCAGTGAACGCACCGCCGAGGTGGCGGAACGCAGTGGCGGCTGGCGGAAGGAGCTGTCGGCGGCGACGAGGCATTCGACGATGCGTTCGGTCAGATACCAGGACGGCTGCTGGGTTCCGTTGGAGGTCTGGGGCTCGACCTGGCCCGGTCGCACGACCGTGAAGACCCGGTCCGCGTCGTCCCACAGGCCGCGGGCGGGTCCCCTGGTGAAGGCCCGCAACTCCAGATGGTCCATGGTCGCCTGGGCCAGTTCCAGCAGTCGATCCCGGGTGGTCAGAGTGCCGGAGAGCTGGGCCGCTTGCAGGGTGCGCTTGAGCAGCACCGGCGCGTAGTCCGACACTCGCCAGTTCAGAACCATGTCGTCGCCGAGTTCGGCGGTGCCGGAACCGACCAGCGACAGTCGCACACCGGGAATGTGCAACTCGCGTGCGTAGTCCTCCTCCGTCAGCCGCCGGATTATCCGGCCCCGGCGGGCCAGCTCGTCGAAAATCAGTGTGGCCCTGGTGAGGTCGTCGTCGCTGGCCTCGCGGTTGATCAGGTCCTGAATCAGCACGGCCGATACGCAGAGACTGAAGTAGTCCGACTCCTCGCCGTCGGAGGTGCGCCACGGTATGTCTTCCAGGGGCCAGCGGCCGCCGCCGTACCGGGCCATCGCCGACCAATACCGCTGCGCCAGATCGCCGCGGAGCTGGAGCGCTTCGGCCAATCGGCGTTGCTGTGGATCCAGCAGGTCGAGTTCGCGGGTCCGGGCGGAGGTGAGGTCGTTGATGCCGTCGAGGGCGGTCACGGTGAAGTAGAGGTACGGCCGTGGGGCGGCGTATCCCTCGTCGGTCGCGATCGGCGCGGCGCCGAATTCCTCTTCGAGCCCCGCGGCGTCGGTGACGATGCCCCAGCTCCAACCACATTCGAACAGCAGGCCCTCGTCCTCGAGGTCCGCGTCGGGCGTGGCGTTCAGCGTGACGTCCCGGCGCAGCCGAACCCGGACGCGCTCGAGCCGTTGGGCGACACCGGCGAGCACCGCGTCGGGCTCCGCGCCGGTCTGGTTGAACATGGTCAGCATCGCCCGGCCGGTCTCGGAATCGGGATCCACCGACTGCACGACGAAGCTGCGCACCAGACCGATCATCGCCGCGGTGAGGCGGACCTTGATCCGGTCCTCCACATCCGAGATCCGGTTGTCGAGTTTGTTCCGCTCGTTCTGCGTCGGTCGGCTGCTCGCCCAGAACCGCAGTGCGCGAAGATATTTCAATGCCGCGAGGCACAGGGTCAGCGACATCGAGTAGGAGTCGACCACATCGAGTTCGCGCTGTTCGTCGGTGGGGCCGCCCGGCGCTGTCGAGCGCAGGTAGCTCCCGGCCGAGAAGTCCGGGCGGCCGTCGGCCTTGGTGTACCGATCCAGGTAATCGTCGAGGATGTCGACGAGCTTGATGCCGACCTGCCGCATCCGCCCCAGCGGCCGCAGTACCTCGGCGATGTCGTCGGGGATGGTGTCCGGATCGTCCAGGGCGAAACTGGGAATCTCCGTGGCCGGGTACAGTAGGCAGAGCAGCTGCTCGGCGTCACTGATCGAGTTGGAACCGTCGCGGCCGCCCCACTGCCACTTGTCGTCGCGATAGCACGCGGCCAGCAACGAACTCCAGATGTTCAAGATCTGCCGACGTGGCTGAATCCTCATCGAAGGCCGCCCCCCTCATCGCTCATCGTTGGCATGCCACATCGGCGAATCTTGACTTGTTCTCGCAGCGGCGATGCGACGCGAAGTTATCACGGCCGACTCCCTTTCGCTCGAATTGCCCGAAGAGGAGGGCGACGGCGAAAAAGAGCCGACCGCCCAGTTTCCTTTCGTTCTGTGATCCGTTCGCGGACAACGAAGTTCGCATAACGGATGCACCGGTGGTCCTTCGATTCTCCGCTACCGGAGCAGTATCGGGCAGGGGGCCGAGCGGGTGAATTCGGGGGTCGCCGAACGCGGGCGTCATTCGCCGCGTGGGTGCGGTCGACAGCGGACACGAAAACGCCGCGCGGTGAAAACCGCGCGGCGGCAAGGTGGTACGAGCGAATGTTTACGAGTAGGTCACGCCCGCAGCGGAACCGCGGCCTCCGAGGTGTACACCAGGAAGGTCAGGGTCTCCTGGAAGTACAGCTGCACGGTCTCGGCGTCGTGGGTCAGGTAGCCGATCGAAAGATCCTGTCCCAGTCGCAGATCGAAGTCTCCGCCGCGTGTGGAGAGGACGAAGGCGCCGTCGATGGCGGGGGCCCAGATGATCTCGCCGTCCGGGATGAGGCGCTCGATATGGGTGCGGATCGGGTAGCCGTGTTCGGTGGCCTCGCTGACCGCGGTGTACAGATCCGCGGACAGTAGCACCGAATACGGGCCGCCGACGCCGGCCAGGCGCAACGCGGTCACCGATTGCGCGATCGCCTCCGGGATCTGGCGGGTGTCGGTGGGAACAGTGATGGGGGCGTTGGAGGCGGCCGCGCGGATACCGGTGATGCCGGCCGCCGCGTAACCCTCGAAGACCGCGTGGTCCTCGGCGAAGGCGATCTTCTTCGCGGCCTGCTTCACCGGCTCCAGATCGGTGTCCTGGGCGCCGCGTTCGACGTCGTCGATCTCCTCGCGCGACAGGGTGAACGGGACGCGCAACTCGACCAGGGGAGCCACCTTGCGCTGCCGGGCGAGGACGCCGTCGGCCGGCTCGTCGATGGCGGCGGTACGGCCGAGGCCCACCGCCGAATAGTCGTAACCGTGCGGGCCGGACAGATCGACCACGCGACGTCCGGCGATGTGCCGCTTGAACGTCCGGCTCGCCTCTTCCTCGATCGCGGACCAGGCGGCGCCGCTGATCGGGGCCAGTTCGCGGTGCAGGTTGTTCATATCGAGCTCCTTCGCAGGGTGCCGATGCCGAGACTTCCGTCGTCGGCCGGTCCGGCCGGTCCGGCCGCCACCGGGGTGGTGGCGGCCGCTGGTGCGGCCGGAAGCGAATCGAGGAATCCGGCCGGGGGCGTGAAGAACAGCGTGCCGGTGACGGCGGTCGAGAAATCCAGGATGCGGTCGTACGCCGCCTCGTCGCTGCCGAGGAACATGCGGGTCAGCATCTGTTCGGTGACGTCGGGGGTGGCCGCGTAGGCGACGTAGTACGTGCCGAACATGCCCTCGCGGACGCTGCCGAAGGGCATGTTGGCGCGAACGATCTGGAGTTGATTGCCGTCGGAATCGTTGACGGTGTTGACCGCGACGTGCGAATCGGCCGGTTTGTCCTCGTCGGACAGCTCGAAATCACCGAGTTTGGTGCGGCCGATGACCCGTTCCTGTTCCTCGACGGACAGCGCGTTCCAGGCGTCCAGATCGTGCAGATATTTCTGCACGATCACATAACTGCCACCGGCGAAATCGGGATCCTCGGCGCCGATCAGGGCCGCCGCGGCGGCATCGTCGCCTTCCGGATTCTCGGTGCCGTCGACGAAACCGAGCAGATCCCGCTGTTCGAAATAGCGGAATCCGACGGTTTCGTCCACGATCGTGGCCGCGCCGCGCAGCCGGTCGCCGATGGTCATGGCGAGTTCGAAACAGGCGTCCTGCGATTCGGCCTTGATGTGGAACAGCAGATCGCCCGGCGTGACCGGGGCACGGTGGCGGGGCCCCGCGTAGCCGGGAAATTCGTGCAACCGGGCCGGTCGCGGCCCGGCGAACAGTCGATCCCAGGCCGCCGAGCCGATGCTCACCGCGCAGGACAGGTCGGTGCCGGGCAGCCGGAAACCGATCGAGCGGCGCAGCCCGGGCAGATCGGCGAGCAGATCGCGCACGACCGGCTCGCCGCCCTCGTCGACGGTGAGGACCAGGAAGATCGCAGCGCGGGTCAGCGGATGGAGAATCGGCTGCGAAACAGACATGATCAACAGCCTACGATGGCCGTCCGCCGGTCGTCCCGCACGGTCACGTGTTCGCCACCGGCGGAAGCGAAATCGTGAGGTGCGCTATTTCGCGACGGTGAGCAGGAAGGCCACGTCGTCCAGGGCCTTCACGCTGTGCCGGGCCGCCGGCAGCACCAGCAGGTCACCGGGGGAGCCCTTCCATTCGTTCGCCCCGCTGATCAGGATCAGCGTGCCGCTGATCACCTGGAGCGTGGCCTCGCCCGGAGTGTCGTGCTCGGCCAGGCTCTGGCCGGCGGTGAGGGCGATGACGGTCTGCCGCAGGGAGTGCGTGTGCCCGCCGTAGAGGGTCTGCGAACTGCGGCCACTGCTGGCGCCCGCGGCCAGTTTCAACTGCTGGCGAGCCACCGCGGTCAGTGATTTCTTGTCCATGGGGCAGCCTCCGTGTGCGGCGGCACGCCCGGTGGCGCCGCGAAAGTCGTGTGTGGCGCTGAACAATCGTGAGTATGCCGGACCGGTCGCGCCCGTTCGATCGTTTTCCGGCGGCAGTTTCGTGCCGATCGTCGCGGATGCGCCGGTTCCGCCGATTCCGCCGCGCCGGGCGGGTCAGCGGGTGTAGCGGCGGAATCGGTAGCGCAGGCCGGTCCGGGAGGTCGTCCACGGGCCGTCCTCGGCACGCCAGTCCGGGCCGATCGCAGGGGCGTACGCGTCGCCGGCGATATCGGCGTCGACCTCGGTCACGTGCAGTTCGGTGGCCCGCCCCAGCGCCGCGCGGTAGATCTCGCCGCCGCCGGCCACCCACACGTTGTCGGTATCGGCGAGGGCAAGGGCGGATTCGAGCGAATCCGCGCGTTCGGCGCCGTCGGCCGCCCAGTCGGGTTGCCGGGTGATCACGATGTTGCGGCGGCCCGGCAACGGCCGGAACCGGTCCGGGAGCGAATCCCAGGTGCGCCGGCCCATCACGACCGGATGGCCCCAGGTGAGGTTCTTGAAATGCGCGGAATCCTCCGGCAGGCGCCACGGAATGGTGTTGCCGGCGCCGATCACACCGTCGGTGGTCTGCGCCCAGATCAGCCCGACCCGCATGTCAGACCGCCACCGGAGCCTTGATCGCCGGGTGGTGCCGATATCCGTCGATCTCGACGTCCTCGTACGCGTAGTCGAACAGGGTCGGCGCCGGGCGCAGATGCAGCTGCGGGAACGGATAGGGCTCCCGGGACAACTGCTCGCGCACCTGGCCGACGTGATTGTCGTAGATGTGGCAGTCCCCGCCGGTCCAGACGAAATCGCCGGGTTCGAGTTCCGTCTGCTGCGCCACCATGTGGGTGAGCAGCGCGTAGCTGGCGATGTTGAAGGGCACACCGAGGAACAGGTCGGCGCTGCGCTGGTACAGCTGGCAGGACAGCTTCCCGTCGGCGACGTAGAACTGGAACAGCGCGTGGCAGGGCGCCAGGGCCATCCGGTCCAGATCGGCCACGTTCCACGCCGAGACCAGCATGCGCCGGGAATCCGGGTCGGTGCGCAGGGTCTGCAGGACCTGGGAGATCTGGTCGATGTGGGTGCCGTCCGGGGTGGGCCAGGACCGCCACTGCACCCCGTACACCGGGCCCAGTTCGCCGTTGCGATCGGCCCATTCGTCCCAGATGGTCACCCCGTGCTCGTGCAGCCACGCCACGTTGGAGTCGCCGCGCAGGAACCACAGCAACTCGTAGACGATCGACTTCAGATGCACCTTCTTGGTGGTGATCAACGGGAACCCGGCCGACAGGTCGTAGCGCAGCTGGTGCCCGAACACGCTGCGGGTACCGGTTCCGGTGCGATCGGACTTCTCGGTACCGCTGTCGAGCACGAGGCGCAGCAGGTCCTCGTACTGGGTGTCGGCGGCGGGGGGAATTCCGGCATCTCCCATGGCTGGCAAGCTTACGCAGTGTGCGGAAGCTTTATGTGATCGGAATCGGGGCGGGCGACCCCCGGCAGGTGACGGTGCAGGCCATCGAGGCCATGCGGCGCGCCGACGTGTTCTTCGTCATCGGTAAGGGGGAGCGGAAACAGGAGTTGCTGGACGTCCGCACCGCGATCCTCGCCGCGCACGTCGATCACGACTACCGGGTGGTCACGATCGAGGATCCGCCGCGTGACCGCGCGATCGCCGCCACGGGCGCCGATGCGGCCTATCGGGACGCGGTCACCGACTGGCACGACCGCCGGGCCGACCTGCTGGCGGCCGAGTTCGCGGCCGTCGACGGGGTCGGCGCGATCCTGGTGTGGGGCGATCCGGCGCTGTACGACAGCATCCTGCGGCTGGTCGACCGGGTGCTGGCGCGCGGGGTGGTGAGTTTCGACCACGAGGTGATCCCCGGGATCACCAGCGCGCAGGCGCTGGCCGCCCGGCATCGTATCGTGCTGCACGACATCGGCGAACCGCTGCACATCACCACCGGCCGCCGGTTGCGTGAGGAGGGGGTCCGCGCGGGCGAGTCGACGCTGGTGATGCTCGACGGCGAATGTTCGTTCACCACGGTCCCCGGCGACGATCTGCACATCTGGTGGGCGGCCTACCTCGGACTGCCCGACGAGGAATTGATCGAGGGGCCGCTGCGGGCAGTGGAGGGCCGGATCATGCGGCGGCGCAACGAACTTCGGGAATCGAAGGGCTGGATCATGGACATCTATCTGCTCCGCGGGACAGAACCGCCCGCGACGCGCTGAGACACCGCTTCCCGGCCGCGGCGATGCTCGAGCCGGACAGCTTCCAGTTCCGCGACGGCGCGGTGTGGGGACGGCCCGAATGCCAAGCCCTGAGAAACGGAAGAGCGACGGATTCGAACACGCGATCCGGGACCACGCCGGGACCGGTTGGAGCAGCTGTTGAGTCAGACCGTGCATGGTGCGCGATGGATCAGGCAGAACATCGAGCCCGGCCGAGGCCCTATGCGGGGAACGGTCCGGTCCGAGGCAGCCTGGTTCGGGCCGTATTTGTATTGGAATTGTTGCCACGCCAGTTTTGCTATCCCATACGATTGAAGAGATAGCTGAGACCAATAACGACGAGGATCGCAGATATTACCAACCCAATTGTCGCAAGTGCGAGGCTCACACCGGTCAACCCCCAGCTTTTTGGTTCTGCAACCGGTGCTGTGGTCACAGACGGTTGGGAAGAGGTGGGCGTTGCAGGATATGTTGTGCTTGTGGGCGGAGTGTTGGAAATAAGCGGGGCTGAAAAAGTGGGGACAACTATGGAGACGCTCGACGACGGACTGGCTTGGTGCGAACATTGAGTCAGAATTATTGCGGAGCCGATTACTCCGCAGAAACCGATAACTGCCACTATAATCGCCCGTTCGTCGGCCATGATGCCCTCTCATCTCCGCCCGCGCACCCACGTCATCGTACGTCGTGAGGTCTGTCGTTGGCAGGGCGTCATGAAAACGGCTTACGGCTGAGCTGCGGATTGCATGAACCGCATGGACCCTGCGACTCCGTCCCGGCGTATGCGACCAAGATCATTAAACATCCTTTAGGCAGATCAGGCGCTATTGGACGGGTGTCCGGACAGGGAGTTGTTGAATCGTTGCGCGCATCACCGATGGCACCATTCCTTATGCCGAGCGAAGCGATGCACCAGGCGAGGACAGCGAGTGCAGTAGCCCCTGAATGCAAACAGCGCTCACTTGGTGCAACGTTCGCCCACTGTTCGCAAACACCATCCACGGAGAGCCATCGAAGGGCGCTCGCGGTGAATCGGAAATAACCATTTCCCAACGCGACCTCAGGCAACTTAGCCTGCTTGTTACCAAGCGCTAAGATCATCTATCCAGTTTGAATCACCCTGCCTGATGCCGCGAGTAAGCGCCCACATTCTATTCTCATGACCACTAAATCCGGACACGATCGAGAATTGATATTCCAAAAAATAATTCTGTGGAAACCGGAGCTGGACAATCTTGCTCGGGCTGGCGCCGACCGGCTTGCCGGCAAAGACTGCATTGTAATAAATTCTCGTCTCGGCCGTGACCGGTATCGCCGCGTGTGGTGAATCAACTCCGCCACTGGCTACTACGTTTTCGATCACGCCAGTGTCGCTAGGGTTTATGCAGCTGACCATGTTCATTCCAAGATCGGTATCCCCGGCCTTCCTGGCCGCGTCAAGTACCGTGTAATATAAATTTAGAATCGATTGCCCCACGGGGTTTGGGTCATCGAGCTTTGCTATACCCCCGGATGGAATGAAAGTCTCATAGGGTGTTCCCTTTGCGCGATCCGTTATGTCTTGTCGCCACCTGGCAAAGAATCCATCAACGCGAGGCTTTAAAAATGGCACACATATATCCAACTGCTTGCCATATGGCAGCTTTAAAAAAACATCATGCTTCATCGACATGGACGGTGCTGGGTCGAATAGCTTATCCCAATTTATTACTAACGTCGCAAGCAAGCCGGTTATGCCCACAACAGCACTAACAATAGAAATCGTCGTTGTAATTGACCAGTGTCTGAAGGTTTGCGACCACTTAGTCGGCTCTTCTGCTGCCTCCGGCTGCGACTCTTCCTCGGATGCTGCATGCCTACTCATTCCCCACCGCCCTCGATCTCAACGCTACTGTGGTAGATCACACCACATCGAAACCAGCAGTCGTCTCATGATCAGTCACTTTTGTTGTTAAGAGTTTGGTCGACACCGACAGCCACGCCACAAGCAGCGCGCGAGAGACTCGTAAACCCGGACCTTACCCACAACCTCCGGACATAGCTCATGCTCGATCCCATTGCACGTCTTCGCGAAATCGCTGCCACCAACGCACCCAGGCCCGCAGCTACCCTTCCGCCGGCCCGAACCTGGCCCACCGAGAGCGAAGCATGCGCACTGGGTGGGGAGGCCCCCAATGCGCAACCACCCCCATCGGAACGCCATAACGCCTGCCACGCCGTACGGGATAGGAACTCGATCCCTTCGACGTCGGCCCTGCCCGACCTGCTGTGACGCTGCGGGCCCTCCTCGACGACGGCCGGCGAAGCGCACACGGTTCCGCGAGACCGCGGTGGACGGCCTCGAGCCCATCGGCGCCATGGCCGGATGCCCTGACGCACCTTCCAGCCCGACGCACCCCGCGTCACCACTGAACGAAGAGAGATCGCCATGTGGGATACCGCTCTGTCCCTGCTGCTGTCCGTCGTGACCGCCGATGACTTCGCCGTGCCGAAGGCGATGATCACCGGCTCCAGCGCGCTGTCGAGCGTTCTGTGATCTGGCGGGCCTTTCTCGACTCCAACATGGGCCGGATCTCCGGCCCGCTGCCGCCCTGGCGCATTCCTCATCGAGCTGATCGGAAGTTTCATGGCTACTCAGGGCACCAACAACGACGCAGTCACCGCGATTGCCAGTTCGCTAGCACAGATCGCGAGCAGTCAGGAGACCTTTGTGGACGACCTGGCGACCGCCATCGCCGATATCCAGAAGGCCGGCGCCAGCGGCGATCCGGTGAATGCCGATGCGTTGGTTGCGCTCCAGGGCACCGCCACCAACGTGGCGACTGCGGTTGCCGATTCGGTGGCGCAACTGCACGCTGCGCTGAATACATCGACCGATACCGCGGCGACCGACGCTCGACTCGGTCATGTCAGCTCCGCCACCCGAGTTGCCGGCAGACCACGACCGAGCTGGATCACATCCGGAATGTGGCGGCCGGCGGGACTGACGGTGACTCCAACATGCAAGCGGTGTGCTCGAAATGCCATGCCGTGAAGACACAGCGAGATTGCGGTTGCCGCAGGTGCCGCACACCCGGCCCGCTGTGACAGCGCCATAATGATCGTTTCGGTTACATCTTCGGTCACTGAGTGCAATACGACTGCTCTACGTTGCAACAATCCGAGTGGACCGACAAGCAGCCAACTGCTGTATCCACCATGACGCAACAAATTGAAGCAGGAGGCAAGGCATGGCCTTCGTTCGACCGATTGCGAAATCCGTTGAGTATGTCGGACATCATGGATTCGCTGTGACGATCTACATCGACGACCTCCCGGCAGAAGCCTTGGCGTTCGCATCGATCACGCAGATAGACACAAGCGGGCAGCCGATACTGGGCTCGGCGATAACGACCGTCAACAACGTAGTTCCTCAGGTCGGCAGTGTGACCGTCCGGGGTGAAATAAACTGGCAGTTCGATCTCCACGTTCGGGTTTCGGTTTTGGCGATTCCGCCTGATTATAGGTTCGGCCAATCTGCCTGATGCGAGCGCCTGACTTTCTTCGCTGCCCAATGCGCACCGGATTAGGCCGAGCTGCTTAACGCCGCATTGAACACGGTGCGCGTGGAGACCGTCCAAAAGTGGGACTTGGGTGTATCGGCTCGGGGGTTGCGGTTCTCCGCGTGCCTGCACGTCGGGCCGCCAGCATGCGACTCTATCCGGTACGCCAGAGTCTCGGAACCTATCGACCTGCTCTTGTGAGATCACCGAGGTTACGGTGGAGTGGTGGCTATCTTGATGTTGGTGGCGAGGCTTTGACTGGACGGCCGCGGTGATCGCGCCGACGGTCTTGGATGATCGTGCGTGGAGTAGTGATGCGAGTCCAAGTGCATGGGCCGCAGGCTGTGCACTGTGTGAAGCGAACGTCGATGTAGTTAGTTTGAGTCAGATAGATTGGTGAATAGCCACTTGAAGAAGGCACTCGCGAAGCTCACGGCTATCGGGTGCCTCGTCCAGTCCTCATCCGCTGGCTTGCGGACTGCCTGTCCGCTCTGCACCCCTGAACGTGATCCACCAGAGTCGAGGCGGCGCTTCATGTTAGCCCTTCCTCGGTTTCCCGGACTGCGCTGTCCGGGCGGTGCCTGAGGGGTGGGACGATATGGGGTTCGTACGTGCAAAGCAGCCTCGATCGACGCTAGTGTGCGCAGTTCCTCTGCGTTCAATCGAGCATGCGGATCTTTCGAAGTCATGATCGCCCCCTGCTGTTGTTGCGTACATTCTAGCAATCGCAGTTGTCTAGACCCCTTGCCTGTCAGGGTTCCTGGTATTCGCCCGCCGGTACCACCGTCCTCCGCCGGCAGCATCCATGGCAGCGATCAGTGAAGGAAGCCAAAATGAGGATTGCCAGAGCATTCCCTCATGGTCCAATCATGGCAACTCGCCGGAGCCTTGATTCCGGTAACTCCGGTTCGAATCCCGGTGGGGGAGCTGTTTACTGCGTTACCGAGAAGGGATGCAGTAGGCCGTGATGGTAGTTGAACGGCCAAACGCCCCGACGGGGGAGATACGGGTTCGGATCCCGTCCGTCACACTGCCGACTTACCCCGGCGTGAGGCAGACTAATCGGACTGTATGTCCGGTCGTAGAATAGGCAGGGAGGGCACCCCTACAGTGCAGCAAGTCACCAGCCGCCTCCGTCTCCGCCAGTTACCCCTTTCGGGTGTTGGTTCATTTAGGTGGCACTGTTCTTCGCTAGGCCGGCTGAAATTAAAATGCTTTCCGGGATAATCATGAAGATTCTATCGGCGGCTGCGTGGGTCCGGTGGTCCCCCTGAGCGAGTGGGCCAGCGGGGATGTGTCGTCATTTTCGCCGTCATTTTGACGGGAGCACGCGGGAGCTGCCGGGAACAGCTACCCTGGCTTGGGGCCGCTTTACCGCTGGTCAGAGGTGGTTATCGGGAGTCCCAGGGATGTAGGAGGATGTCCATTGCCCGAGTTACCCGAGATCGTCGCGCTCGAGCGGTTCCTCGCGGAGCACGCGGTGGGAGCGGTCGTGGGGCGGATCGATGTGGCGGCGTTGAGTGTGCTCAAGACCTTCGATCCGCCGATCACGGCGTTGTCGGGGCGGGATGTCACGGGGGCGGGGCACTGGGGGAAGTATCTGGGGCTGGAATGCGGGGGGTTGTGGCTGATCACGCACCTTTCGCGGGGTGGGTGGTTGCGGTGGCTCGACGAACCGAGTCCCCATCCGCCCAAGCCGGGGAAGGGGCCGTTGGCGTTGCGGGTGCACTTCTTCACGCCGGAGGGGTCGACGCCGGCGTTCGATCTGACCGAGGCGGGCACGAAGAAGCGGCTGGCGGTGTGGGTCGTGCCGGATCCGGCGCAGATCCCGCAGATCGCGCGGCTCGGGCCCGACGCGCTGGAGATCTCCGAAGACGAGTTCGCGGAGCGGCTGGGCGCCACCTCGCAGCGGTTGAAGACGGTGCTCGCCGATCAGACGGTGATCGCGGGCATCGGCAACGCCTACTCGGACGAGATTTTGCACGCGGCGAAGCTGTCGCCGTTCGCCACCTCGAGCACCCTCGGGGCCGAGAAGACCGCGCAGTTGTACGAGGCGATGCGGACGGTGCTCACGGACGCGGTGAACCGGTCGGTCGGGCAGGACGCCGCGCGGTTGAAGGGGGAGAAGCGGTCCGGCTTGCAGGTGCACGCGCGGCCGGGGCTCGCCTGTCCGGTGTGCGGTGACACCATTCGTGAGGTCGCCTACACCGACAAGTCGTTCCAGTACTGCCCGACCTGTCAGACCGGGGGCAAGATCCTCGCCGACCGGCGCATGTCGCGGTTGTTGAAGTAGATCAGCTCATCGCGGGGACGCGGATGCCCTCCCAGGCGATCCGCCGGGCGGTCTCCGGATCCACCTCGACCCGGGCGGGGGCGTCGATGATCCGCGTGGCGCGGCGCTGCTCGGTGTACTGCGGCCAGTTCGGTAGCGGTGCGCCGGTGCGGGCGAACGACAGCCAGTTCTGCTGGAACTCGTTCTGTACCGAGAGCCAGCGCCGGTAGCCGCCGGTGGCGCAGAAGCTGCGGCCCACCGCGCTGTCCACGGCCCCGAACACCGGGATCAATTCCAGCGCGTGGGTGGCGTTCAGGCCGGCCAGGCGAGCCGCCGGTGGCGCGTAGTCCATCCGGTACATGTAGGTCGGCGCGTACCGGCTGTGGCCCTGGGCCACCGCGATCGAGGGCCGCCAGAACGTGAAATCGCCGCCCATCCGGACCGCGACCTTCGCCTTCGGATAGCCCGGGTAGGCGGCGACGATCCGGTTCTCGTTGTCGTCGCCACAGCGGGCGAGGGCCTGCCGCAGTTGTTCGGGGGTGGTCGGCAGCGACGGATCGAACCGCTTGAACAGCGTCGCCTCGTCGCGGTTGGTGCCGATGATCAGCGGCACCGCGTGCGCGTCGCCGTCGTCGATGGCCACCAGCGGCGGCCGGGGCAGGAAATCGCCGTCGACGACCGGCGCGATCGGGAAGCTGCCCGGTTGATGCCGCAACACCTTGCCGAGAACGCGTTCCATCGCGTGCCGCAACTGGTCGGTGCCCACCGACGTCAGTGCCGATGCCGCGTCTTCCGGTGCGACATCGAGCTTTTCGAGGACCCGGCGGGCGAATGTGCGGGACTCCACGGTGTTCAGGATCCAGTCCGCGGGGGCGCTCTGCGCGATGGCCCGATGGAACAGGCCCGCCGCGGCCGGGGTCGCCAGCAGGGTCACCACCGCGTGCGCGCCGGCCGATTCGCCGAAGACGGTGACGTTGCCCGGATCGCCGCCGAACGCTTCGATGTTGCGCTGCACCCATTCCAGCGCCGCGACCTGATCGCGCAACCCTAGGTTGGAGTCGAAGGGCCGTGCGGCGGTGGAGAACTCGGTGAAATCGAGATAGCCGAGGGCGCCGAGCCGGTAGTTGATCGAGACCACGATCACGTCGCCGCGCAGTGCCAGCCGGGCACCGGAATACAGTCGGAGCGAACCGGTTCCGAAGGTGTACCCGCCGCCGTGAATGAACACCAGCACCGGCCGCGGGGTGGGTGACGGGTTCGGCGGCGCGCTGATGTTCAGCGTCAGGCAGTCCTCGCCGATGGGCAGTACCTGCCGCGGGCCGATCCGCGCGCCGACCCAGTGTTGCGGTGCGACACTGCCGAATTCGGCGGCGTCCCGCACGCCGGACCAGGGCTGCACCGGTTGTGGTGCGCGCAAACGCAATTCGCCGATCGGCGGAGCCGCGTAGGGAATGGACCGCCAGCGCAACACGCGGCGGCCCGCGACACCGCGGACCACGCCGCCGGCGGTGCGGACTTCGGTAGCCACCATCCCCCGATGGTAACTGTTACTGCAGGTATCCCTCGACCTGCTTGGCGGAGTTGGCCTGGGCCTCGTCCGGGTCCGTGCCCTGGTCGAGCCGGGCGCGGCGCTGACGCAGCAGGTCCCAGCACTGATCCAGCGCGACCTCGAGCTCCGCGAGGCGGGCCCGCTCCTGCTCCGGATCGAGCTGCCCGGACCCGGCCTTGGTCCGGAGCGCGTGCTCCTGGGCCACCAGATCCTGAATCCGCGCGAGTACGTCCTGTTCGGTCATGCGGACCATGCTACGACCGTGGTGTCCACGGATCCCGGCGCGCCTACCGTGCCGTCAGGCACTCCACCGCGATCCGCACCGCGACCGCCAGTTCCTCGCGCGGCAGCGCCGCGTAACCCAGCGCGATCCCGAAGTGCTGCTGCGGCCCGGAATGGTGCCGGGCCAGGCCGTCGAGGTGGACGCCGCGCCGATGGGCGGCCGCGGTCACCCGCTGTTCGTCGGCGGTCGAGGGCAGCGGCACCACGACGTGCGAGCCGGCGTCGTCGCCCACCACCTCCAGGCCGTGCAGGCGCAGTTCGCCGACCACCAGGGCCCGGCGGTCGGGCATCGCGCGGCGTAGTCGCCGCAGGTGCCGGGCCAGGTCGCCGTTGTGGGCCAGTTCGACCACCACCTGCTGACCGGCCGGCGCCGGTCCGGTGCCGGTGGATTCGCGATGGGAGAGCACCGATTTCGCGATGTCGGGGGGCGCGACGAGCCAGCCCGCGCCCAGGACCGGCGAGAGGATCTTGGAGGTGGTGCCCAAGTGGACCACCACGTCGGGGGCCAGGGTGGCCAGCAGCGGCAGCGGCTCGCTGTCGTAGCGCAACTCGCCGTCGTAGTCGTCCTCGATGACCAGGGCGCCGTGCCGGCGGGCGAACTCGATCAGCTCGGTGCGGCGCTGGGCCGGCATCCGGCTGCCCAGCGGAAATTGATGGGCCGGAGTGCAATACACGGCTTTGATGTCCGGCGGCAGCAGATCGACGCGGAGCCCGTCGCCGTCCACCGGGATCGGCAGGACCCGGGCCCCCGCGGCCCGCAGGGCGCCCACGGCCCGCTGATAACCGGGATCCTCCACGGCGACCCGGTCACCGGGCCGCAGCCCCACGGCCGCCAGTTCGCCGACCGCCGCACTGCTGCCCGCGGTGGCGAGTACCACGGTGTTGCTGCCCGCCGACAGCCCGCGATGCCGCAGCAGATGTTCGGCGACCGCGGCCCGGTACTCCGGATCGCCCGCGCGATCCTTGCGCACCACCGGACTGCGATGACCCGCGGACCACCAGGCGCGGCGCCACGCGGCCCGGTCGATGACCTCCACGCACGGCGCGCCCGGGCCGAGGTCGAGCAGATCCGCGAGCGTGACCTCGTCCGCCTCCGATGGTTGCTCGACGGTCGCCGCGGGTGCGGAGGTGAGGAAGGTGCCGGAACCGCGGCGGCTGGTCAGCCAGCCCTCGGCATGCAACTGGTCGTAGGCCGCGGTCACCACCGTGCGACTGACGCCGAGCCTGGTCGCCAGGGTCCGGGAGGACATCAAGCGGTCACCGGCGCGCAGCCGCCCGATGGCGGCGGCGGACCGCACTCCGTCGGCGATCTGTACCGACAGCGGGGTGTTCGCGCTACGGTCGAGCGTGATCGGCACGTCGTCCCAGGGATCGCTCATGGAAGTGGACCTTCGTATTTGCTGAGAATTGGCTCTTTTGCAGTCCCATTGGACCACACATTGTGGACATATGACCGAGTCACCTGTGTCCCGTCCTCCGCTCTCGCCGACCCCGCGCAGCACCGTCACGCGCTATCGTGACCGCTCCGCCACCGATCGCGCCGCCCTGGACGCGGTCCTCGATGCCGCGCTCCTCTGCCACCTCGGAGTGGTCCTGCACGGCGCGCCGGTGGTCCTCCCCACCATCTTCGGCCGCTCGGGCGACACCCTCTACCTGCACGGGTCCACCGGCGCCGGAAATCTGCGCGCGGCGATGACCGGCGACGTGTCGGTGGCGGTCACAGTGGTCGACGGGCTGGTGTACGCGCGGTCGGCCATGCACTTCTCGATGAACTACCGGTCGGCGGTGATCCACGGCCGGCCGGTCGAGGTCACCGACCCGGACGAGCGGCTGCACGCCCTGCGCACCGTCGTCGAACACGCCGCCCCCGGCGCCTGGGACACCGTCCGCCCGCCGAGCCGCAAGGAACTCGCCGCGACGCTGGTCCTGTCCCTCGATCTCACCGAGGCGTCGGTGAAGGCTCGTTCCGGCGGTCCCGGCGACGACGCCGACGACCTGGACGGACCGGCGTGGGCGGGCGTGCTGCCGCTGCGGCAGGTGTGGGAGCCGCCGATCCCGTCCGCCGATCTGGCCGCCGGGATCGAGACCCCGGACCACGTGCTGGTCCGGGTGCCGGCGCGGGCGCCGGTCGCCTGACCGGCTATCGGATGGGGCAGGTTGTCCCGCAGGAGTTCTCGGCCAGGTCGGGCCTACGGCCGGACCGGGCGCCGCCGCGGATTCGTGCACTGTCCTGTCGTGCAACCGATTCCGTCATCGGATGGTGACGCGGCTTGCCGCAACGCGGGCACGGTCGTCACCATTCGGTGGCGGTGAGGCCCAGACCCGAGAGTGTGGCGCGGGCACCGGCCGCCGGCCCGGAACGGGACGGAAACAACGCCGGGTCGAGCGCGACGAGGGCGAGTGTGTAGGTGTCGCCCAGGCGGGACAGGTAGGCCGACAGCCTTGTGCGGGGCAGGGTTTCGGGTCGCAGGCCCGGATGGATCGCCCGGGCGGCCACACCCCGGCACCGGTGCTGGCCCAGCCATCGCAGCGAGTCGGGAAGTACGCCGAGATTGGAGCAGAGGATGTCGCGTTCGCCCGCGCCACGGGACAGGCGGTACGCCAGTCGATCCGGGACCACCTGCAGGATCTCCTCGGGCAGGCCGCCGGGCCCGGTCATCCGGCGCTCGTAGGCGGCACGGCATTTCGCCCGCACCGTGGCAGGGGTGTCGGCGCGGGTGATCGCCACCTCGGTGACCGACAGATCGTTGTCCACTCGGGGCTCGTCACGGGTATCGACCGGGACGCTCGCGGTGATCGTCGGCTCGGGGAAACCGCTGTACCACAACATCTTCGCGACGACATGGACGAACAGGCTGTTCGCCGTGCCGCCGGATTCGGCGGTGACACGGTCCCATTCGGCGGCCGGGACCGTCACGACCGCGTCGTTTGTAGCGACCAGCGCTGTGGACGTTCGTACGTCGGGCGCGGCCGGGGCGGAAGGGATGCCCCGGCGCAGCGCCGCGATCGTGCCCCCCAGCACGATCGACCACTGGCGTCGCGCATCCGCCCAATCGGACTGCCCGGCAGCGACTTCGAGTTTCCGGTAGTCCTCGGGCTGTGCGCCCGTGGTCGTGGCCGGTTCGGATGCGCCTGAGGGGGTGGCGGGGCTGGGAGTGGCTGGGGCTTCGTCCGGTTCGGGTGCGGTTGTGGGAGCGGCAAAGCTGGGAGTGGCTGGGGCTTCGTCCGGTTCGGGTGCGGTTGTGGGAGCGGCAAAGCTGGGAGTGGCTGGGGCTCCGTCCGGTTCGGGTGCGGTTGTGGGGGCGGCAGGGTTGGGAGTGGCTGGGGCGGCGTCCGGTTCGGGTGTGGTTGTGGTTACCGGCGAGGTGGATGCGATCGTAGTTGCGGCAGGACCGGATTCGCTGGCCATGGCGATCGGGTCGGATGTGCCTGGGGCGAAGGCCGGCGTGGATGCACCGTCGGTAACCGGACGGCGGGATGCGCTGGAGGTCGCGGCAGGGAGGGATGCGTCCGCGGCTGGACCGGCGGTGGATTCGGTTATGGCCGCGTCGATCGCGTAAATGAGTCCGCGGCCGTCGGCCAGGACGTGTGAACAGGTCAAGGAGACGGCGGTGCCGCCGTCGTCGACCGGTGTCGCCGCCAGTCGCCAGCCCGGACCGTATTCCGGATCCAGGTCGGCTCCTTGGGT
Organism: Nocardia aurantia; assembly: GCF_009604425.1. Lineage (GTDB taxonomy): Bacteria > Actinomycetota > Actinomycetes > Mycobacteriales > Mycobacteriaceae > Nocardia > Nocardia aurantia. Next base: position 48,940 of record NZ_WEGI01000012.1, read on the forward strand.
ATTCGCCCAGTCGAGCAGTGTGCTCGCGGAGACGGGCGTAGGTGCGACAGTCAGTGGGTGTGCGGCCACGGTCGGTTGCCACCGCCGTCGCGCGCCGGGCACCCGGGCGCGAATCACGCGCCGTCCCAGTGGACCTCGGCGCAAGGCCTCGTACACCCGCTCGAGGAGTTCGGGTTCCACCGGATCATCGGTCCGCCACACCCCTTGCAGCACAATCGGTGTGCCCATGCCCCGATGCGTGCGGAGGAAGATCTCGTCGACCACACCGAGCCGATCCACCCGACCTCGCTCACTCATCCGCGCCGCCCAGTCCGTCTGTTGCGGGACAACGGCATCCGGCCCAGCGATGTTCGCCGAGTGCGCGGTTCGGCCTCGTCGGAATCCGGCTCGGGTCGATCGCCGGAATGCGGTTCGGTGGTCCGGCTCGGAGCCGGCGACGCAGCCGCGCTGCCCCGGGCATCCGGGCGTATACCTGAATTCCGCAGTCGGCAACCGTGCCGAGTCGTGGGGAACGCTGTGCAAGCCGACGCGAGCGCGCGGGAACCAGCCGCGCGGTCACGTGAAGCCGCGTTGTGTGGAGCCGAGCGATGGCGGGCACGAGGTCATAGTGCCCGATTCCGATCAGACCCGGCGGCCGCCCCGCCCGGCGCCGGGGCCGGGGCCGAAGCGATGTGGGCCGAATGCCGAGCTATGCAGATCACTTTCCGGCGAACCTGCGGCCGCACCGATTTCCGCGGCGTACGTCGTTCCGAAGGTGGCAACCGGATTCCATCGGATCGTGCGGGGCGGTGTGCGCGTGGTCGGGAGCTGCCGTGCTCGAGCGGCGCCGAGCGAGCCGCTCGCTCGCTCGAGCGGCGCCGAGCGAGCGGTGGCAAGGGATGTGGTCTTCGTGCCCGATCGGATCAGGCGGGGCGTCCGCCGCGTCCGGCGCCGGCGGCGAAGCGGCGGGCGCCGGCGAGGGCGCCTTCGGCGTCCGCCAGTGCCGAGATGCCGTGGCGTAGTTCGTTCCGGATCGCGGCCGGCTCGTCCTTGCCGACCGCTTCCAGGGCGGACAGGCGGTCCGAGCGCATGCAGGTCTGTGGCAGGGTGGCCAGATCGGCGGCGAGATCCTCTGCGGCGCTTCGGGATTCGCCGTCGGGTACCACGCGGTTCACCAGGCCCATCTGCAATGCCTCGGTGGCGCCGACCGCCCGGCCGGTGAGGATCATGTCCATCGCGCGGCCCTCGCCGACGATGCGGGGCAGCCGGACGGTGCCGCCGTCGATCAGCGGAACACCCCAGCGGCGGCAGAACACGCCGAAGGTGCTGTCCTGCTCGGCGACTCGCAGATCGCACCAGAGCGCCAACTCCAGGCCGCCGGCCACCGCGTAACCGGAGACGGCGGCGATGACCGGTTTGGACAGCCGCATCCGGGTCGGGCCCATCGGGCCGTCACCGTCCTCGGCCACCCGGTTGGACTGTTCGGTGCCTATCGCCTTCAGGTCGGCGCCGGCGCAGAAAGTGCCACCGGCTCCCCACAGCACCGCGACCGCGGCGTCCGGGTCGGCGTCGAATTCCCGGAAGGCGTCGGCCAGCGCCCGGGCAGTCGGTCCGTCGACGGCGTTGCGCGCTTGCGGACGATCGAGGACGACCGTGAACACTGGGCCGTTGCGTTCGATGCGCACACTGGGGGTCTCGGCGTCCGCGGAGCCAGGTCGCGCCGCCGCCGGGCCGGTGCCGGCGGAGCTGGGCCGGGCCACCGCCGGATCGGCATCGGTAGGGCCGAGTCGTGCCGCCGCCGGGCCGGCACTGGTAGGGCCGGGCCGTACCGCCGCTGGGCCGGTGCCGGTAGAGCCGGGCCGTACCGCCGCCGGATCGGCACCGGTAGGGCCGGGCCGTACCGCCGCCGGATCGGCACCGGTAGGGCCGGGTCGCGCCGCCGCCGGATCGGCATCGGTAGGGCCGGGTCGCGCCGCCGCTGGGCCGGTATTGGTAAGGCCGGGTCGCGCCGCCGCCGGGCCGGTGCCGGCGGAGCTGGGTCGCGCCGCCGCCGGATCGGTGTCGGTAGGGCCGGGTGGCGTCGCCGCCTGGTCGTCGGCGGTGCCGGGTTCATCGGATGGGTGGGTGGATCCGGTCGTGGCGGGGTCGTGCGGCTCGCGGTCGCGGGCCCGGCCGGGGGCGGCCGGGAATTCGTGCCGACGCTCCGCGGCCGCTTCCGGCCTCTGATCGCTCACGCACGTCCCCTTTGCCGGTTCGGCGCCCGCGGCCACTGCCCGGGCCTTCCGGATCGACCATACGTCGTGTTCCGGGCCTTGCGTCAAGAAATGAATTGATGTTCACTACTTGTATGGCATATCGCCGGACCCCCGCCGTGCAGGCTCGTCTCGACGCGCAGCAGCAGCAGATCGTGCGTGCGGCGGTGTCGGTGCTCGCCCGGTCCGGCTACGCCGGGCTGTCGATGGCCGCGGTCGCGGCGGAGGCCGGGGTGGCCACCGGCACCGTCTACGGCCACTTCGCGGGCAAGTCCGACCTGGTGGGCGCGGTGTTCCGGCAGGTGGTCGAGCGGGAGGTGGCGGTGGTGTCCGTGGTCACCGCCGAGGGGGCCGCGGTGGAGCGGCTGATCGCCGGGGTCGAGACCTTCGCCGGCCGCGCGCTGAAGAATCCGCGGCTGGCCTACGCGATGCTCGCCGAGCCGGTCGATGCCGCGGTCGACGCGCAGCGGCTGCACTACCGCCAGGTGTTCGCGCAGAGCTTCGAGGCGGCCATCCGCGCCGGGATGGCCGACGGCGACATCGCCGGTCAGGACCCGTGGATCAGCGCGGCGGCGCTGGTCGGCGCCATCGCCGAGGTGATGGTCGGCCCGCTGTCGCAACGATCCGACGACGATCCGGACTCGGCGGGCGCCGACCGGGTCGTGGCCGAGATGGTCGCTTTCGCCCTGCGCGCGGTCGGCGCGACGGGATCCGGCGAGTACGAGCGAATCGCTCCGGGGCGCGCGCGGCCCGGGCACGACCGATAGGAGGCAAGGGTGCCGACTCACGAAGTGTTCAATCAGGTTCCGCCGATCGTCCCGTTCGACTACTCGGACAATCCGGCGCTGCTGGCCGCGCTGCACCGCGAGGGCGCGGGCTGGGCCGAGGCCGAGGTCCGGGAGCTGGGCGTGCTGGCAGGCAGCGCCGAGGTCCAGGACTGGGGCCGGCTCGCCAACGCGTACCCGCCGGTGCTGCACACGCACGACCGGTACGGCAACCGCATCGACGAGGTGGAGTTCCACCCGTACTGGCATCGGCTGATGGAGGTCGCCGTCGGCCACGGGCTGCACGGTTCACCGTGGCTGGACGAGCGGGCGGGCGCGCACACCGCGCGCGCCGCCAAGTTCTACACGTGGGGGATCGCCGACGCCGGTCACATGTGCCCGATCTCGATGACCTACGCGGTGGTCCCCGCGCTGCGGCACAACCGGGAGCTGTCCGCGCGGTACGAACCGCTGCTGGGTTCGCGCAGTTACGATTTCGGCCTCCGCGAGCCGACGTCGAAAACCGGCCTGATCGCCGGTATGTCGATGACGGAGAAGCAGGGCGGCTCCGATGTGCGCGCCAACACCACCACCGCCACACCACAATCCGACGGCACCTACCGGATCGTCGGCCACAAGTGGTTCACCTCGGCGCCGATGTCGGACCTGTTCCTGACCCTGGCCCAGGCCCCCGGCGGCCTGTCCTGCTTCCTGCTGCCGCGAGTGCTGCCCGACGGCACCCGCAATGCCCTTCGGCTGCAACGGCTCAAGGACAAGCTGGGCAACAAGTCCAACGCCTCCTCGGAGATCGAGTACGAGGACGCCGTCGGCTGGCTGGTCGGCCACGAGGGCGCGGGTGTGAAGACCATCATCGAGATGGTGAACATGACCAGGCTCGACTGTGTGATCGGGTCGGCCACCGGCATGCGGGTCGCGGTGCGGCATGCCGCCCACCATGCCCGGCACCGGAAGGCGTTCGGCGCCAATCTGATCGACCAACCCGCGATGCGCAACGTGATCGCCGATCTGGTCGTCGAATCGGAGGCCGCGACTGTCGCGATGATGCGCCTGGCCGGCGCCACCGACCGGGCCGCGCACGATCCGGCCGAGGCGGCGCTGCGCCGGATCGCGCTGGCGATCACCAAGTACTGGGTCTGCAAACGGGCCCCCGTGCACGCCGCCGAGGCCCTGGAATGCTTGGGCGGCAACGGTTATGTCGAGGATTCGGGCATGCCGCGACTGTTCCGGGAATCGCCACTGATGTCGATCTGGGAGGGCTCCGGCAACGTGGCCGCCCTGGATGCCTTGCGCGCCATGGCCCGTCAGCCCGAGAGCGTGGAGGCCTACTTCGATGAGGTGTCCCGCGCCCGCGGTGGCAACCGCCATCTCGACGACGCGATCGACCGGATCGGCAAGGAGCTCACCGACCTCGGCGACATCGAGTTCCGGGCCCGCCGGGTCGTGGAGCTCATGGCCCTGGTACTCCAGGGCGCGCAACTGGTCCGCCACGGCCACGCCGCGATCGCGGATGCCTTCTGCGCCAGCCGACTCGGCGGCGACTGGGGCATCGCCTTCGGCACCCTCCCGGCCGGCACCGACACCACCACGATCCTCGATCGGGCCCATATCTGAGGCCGGTTCGGGTGGTGTGATGCCCGCAGCTGCCATCCGGCACGGGAGTCGTCGAGCACCGGCCCGGCCGGTTGTGGTCTCGGATCGGCGGTGCGAAACGGTCGATCAGCTGCCGCGATGGCGCCGAACAGCCGACTCGGCAGCGACTGGGGGTCGCCGTCGATATCACTGCCGGTCGGCACCGACGCCATCACGAACCTCGGCCGGGGCCGACATCCGACGGTGACTCGTCGCGGGGTGCAATCGGTCTGGAGATCGTCGGTGGGCCCCGGTTGGTCGTGATGTGCGAGCCGGGTCGCCTGCCGGTCGGTGTGCTGAATCTCGTCTACCCGGGTGGTCGTGGTGCGGCTCGGCACAAGGTCGCGTGGGTTAGCGTGGCGCATGGCCTACTTCGTGTTGAAGTTCGTTCCGCATCGGCCGGATTTCCCGGCCGATCTCAGCGACGCCGAATCCTCGGTCATGAACGAGCATTTCGCGTATTGGCAGAAGCGCTTGAAGGACGGCGTGGCGGTCGTCTACGGGCCGGTGGGAGATCCCGCCGGGGTATGGGGACTGGCGGTGGTGGAGGTCGGCGCCCACGCGGATGCCCTGGCACTGCGCGACGGTGATCCGGTCGTGGCCGGGGGCCTGGGTGTGACAGAGGTGTACCCGATGCTCAATGCTCTGGTGCGCTGACGCATTCCGGTGCGACGGTTCGGCGTTCGCGGACATGGACGGGATCGGCTGCGGCCGCGATCGGCATCGGCTGGCGTTCGTCGTCGGCACGATGCCGGTGTGGCACTGCTCACCGGCATCGTGCGCGCTGCTCGGGGCGGTGCGGCCGGCCCGGTGAGCAGCGACACGTACCTGTTGTCCGGCGTGGAGGTCTAGCGTCTGAATCATGGCAGGTACGACGTCGTACACGCAGTTCATGGCACTTCCGGCGGAGCGATTGTGGCGGGTCCTCGGGGATCTCACGCGATGGCCGGAGTGGAATCCGGTGGTGGCCTCGGTCGACCTGCACGCACCCCCCGCGGTGGGTGTCACCGGCGACTATGTTCCGGCCGGGCGGGTTTCGGCGATTGTCCACGAGCGGCTCGCGAAGCCGTTCGTGATCACCTCGTACGAGCCCGCCCGGGAACTGGTGATCGAACAACCCGAACCAGCTGGGACACTGCGCATTTCGTGGACGTTGGCCGCCCGCGACGGCGGTACCGAGGTGACGCAGGCGGTCACGCTCGAGGGAGCCTCGGCGCCGATGTTCCGGCGGATCATCGGCGATCGGCTGGTGCGCGGGACCGCGCTGGGGTTCGTCCGGCTGGCCCGGCTGGCCGGTATCGAGTTGCGACCGGTGGCGCAAACGGCTGCCGGTGATCCGCTGAACGTCGTGATCGCCGGTGGCACCGGGGCTCTGGGCCGCCGGATCGCGGCGGATCTGACCTGCCGTGGGCATCGGGTGACCATCCTGACCCGGCGGGCGCATCCGGAACTGCCGTTCTTCCAAGTGTGCTGGGACGGTCGCAGTGTCGGCGACTGGGCCGAGGTGCTGCGCGGGCCGGGCCGGACGGCGGTGATCAATCTGGCCGGGAAACTGGTGGATTGCCCGCCCACCGTGCGTAATATCGACGAATTGCGCAGCAGCCGAGTCGATTCCACGTCCGCGTTGGTCGCGGCCGCGGCGCGCCTGGAGCGGCCGATCGATTACTGGATACAGGCGAGCACCACCGCGATCTGGTCGGACATGGGGGAGGTCCGGTGCACGGAATCGACCCCGTTGCCGGTCGGCCTGCCTCAGATGACCGGGGTCGCGCAGCCGTGGGAGGCGGCCTTCGAAGGGGCGAACGCCGCGCACCGGACGATCCTGCGCACTTCGATCGTGCTCGATCCGGAGTCGCCCGCGCTGCGCCGGTTGGCCGGGCTGACCCGGGCCGGGCTCGGTGGCCGGGTGGGCCCGGGGGATCAGTGGTTCAGCTGGATCCACGTCACGGACTGGCTGGCGCTGGTGCGTGCCGCGCTCGGGCTCGATCCCGGGATCCGGCTGCCGGACGGAGTTCTGGTGGCCGCCACGGACTTTCCCGTGCGCAACCGGGAGTTGATGGCCGCGCTCCGGCGGCATCTGCATCGGCCTCCGGCCCCGCCGACACCGGCGCCACTGCTGCGGGTCGGCGCGATCTTTTTGCGCACCGACCCGATGCTCGGGCTCACCGGCCGCCACGCCACCTCGGAAGTGTTGCCGCACACCGGCTTCCGATTCCGGTATCCGACTCTGGACGAAGCGTTCACCGATCTGCTCGGTTAGGCTGCGCTCCGTCGACGGTCAGCGGTTGTCGCGGTACCAGTGGATCAGGGCGTCGGTCGACGAATCGCCTTGGGAGGCGGGCTCTTCCGGTGAGGTGAGCAGCGGCTCCAGCGCCAGGGCCTGTTGCTTGCCCAGCTCCACGCCCCACTGGTCGAAGCTGTCGATGCCCCAGATCGCACCCTCCACGAACACCTGGTGCTCGTACAGGGCGATCAGCTGCCCGACCACCGACGGGGTCAGCTGCGGCGCGAGGATCGTCGTGGTGGGGCGGTTGCCGGGCATCACCTTGTGCGGCACCAGTTCCGGGGCGGTGCCCTCGGCGGCGATCTCCTCGGCGGTCTTGCCGAAGGCCAGCACCTTGGTCTGCGCGAACAGGTTGCTCATCAGGATGTCGTGCATGCTGCCGGTGCCATCGCGGGTGGGCAGATCGTCGGTGGGACGGGCGAATCCGAGGAAATCGGCGGGGATCAACCGGGTGCCCTGGTGCAGCAGCTGATAGAAGGCGTGCTGGCCGTTGGTGCCGGGCTCGCCCCAGAAGATCTCACCGGTGCTGGTGGTGACCGGACTGCCGTCCGCGCGAACGGATTTGCCGTTCGACTCCATCGTCAACTGCTGCAGATAGGCCGGGAAGCGCGCCAGATCGTTCGAATACGGCAGCACCGCGCGGGACTGCGCGCCGAAGAAGTTCGAGTACCAGACGCCGAGCAGGGCGAGCAGCACGGGTGCGTTCCCGTGCAGCGGCGCGGTGGCGAAATGCCGGTCCACGGCGTGCATTCCGGCGAGGAACTCGGCGAACCGCTCCTTGCCGACGACCGCCATCACCGACAGGCCGATCGCCGAATCGACCGAGTAACGGCCGCCGACCCAGTCCCAGAAGCCGAACATGTTGGCGGTGTCGATACCGAAGGCGGCCACCCGCTCGGCATTGGTGGACACCGCGACGAAATGCTTCGCCACCGCGTCCTCGCCGAGCGCGGCGACGATCCAGCGCCGGGCGGCGGTGGCGTTGGTCAGCGTCTCCAGCGTCGAGAAGGTCTTGGAGGAGATGACGAACAGTGTCGCGGCCGGGTCGAGGCCGGCGAGTTTCGCGGTCAGATCGGCCGGGTCGATGTTCGACACGAAGCGGGCGTCGATACCCGCGTCGGCGTAGTGCCGCAACGCCTGATGGACCATCACGGGGCCCAGATCCGACCCGCCGATCCCGATGTTCACCACCGTGGTGATCCGCGCACCGGTCGCGCCGCGCCACTCGCCGGAGCGCACCGAATCGGTGAATTCGCCCATCCGGCGCAGGACTTCGTGCACCTCGGCGCCCGCGTCGGCGCCGTCGATGGTCATGGACTCGCCCGCCGGGAGCCGCAGCGCGACATGGCCGACCGCGCGGTCCTCGGAGGTGTTGATGTGGGCCCCGGCGAACATCTCGTCGCGCCGTGCGGTCACTCCGGCCGCCTCGGCCAATTCGACCAGCAGATCCAGGGTTTCACGCGTGACGCGATGCTTGCTGTAGTCGATGCGCAGGTCCGCGACCGAGACGGTCAGCTCGCGGCCGCGTTCCGGATCGGCGGCGAAGAACTCCCGCAGGTGCCGATCGGCGAGGGCGGCGTGGTGATCGCGAAGTTTCTGCCAGGCCGCCGTGGCGGTGATGTCGCTGCTCACAAGTCCCGACCCTACCGGCGCCGGGCCCGGCGCGCAGGGACCCGCCCGGCCGGACCGGCCGGTAACCGGCGAGCTCGCGGGCCGTGGCCGGGGCCGATGCCGGGACGACATGCCGCCCTGCCGTTTCGACATGGGGCATTGCGCGCAATGGGTACTACTCGGACACCGGGCGGGGGTCGGCGGCATAGGCTGAAATCATGGTGTCCGAACGCGAACTCCTCGATTCCGTACCCACGCAACTCTGGATCGGCGGGCCGGTGGATGCCACCGGCGGCGCCACCTTCGCCGTGGAGAACCCCGCCACCGGCGAGCCGATCACCCACGTGGCGGACGCCACGCCGGAGGACGCGGTGCGCGCCCTCGACGCGGCGGCGGCGGTCCAGGCCGAATGGGCCGCCACCCCGGCCCGTGAGCGCGCCGAGATCCTGCGGGCCGTCTACGAGGCGATCGTCGCCCGTACCGAGGACTTCGCCCTGCTGATGACCCTGGAGATGGGCAAGGCGCTGCCGGAGAGCCGCAACGAGGTGCGCTACGGCGCCGAATTCTTCCGCTGGTTCAGCGAGGAGGCCGTGCGCGTCCACGGCCGGTACCAGTCCGCGCCGTCCGGCACGGGCCGCATCGTGGTCCACAAGCAGCCGGTCGGGCCGTGCCTGGCGATCACCCCGTGGAACTTCCCGCTGGCGATGGGCACTCGCAAGATCGGGCCAGCGCTCGCGGCCGGCTGCACCATGATCGTGAAACCCGCCTCGGCGACCCCGCTGACCATGTTGCTGCTGGCCCGGCTGTGCAGCGAGGCCGGGCTGCCGGCGGGCGTGCTGTCGGTGGTCACCTCGAAGCGGTCCGGCGCGATCACCGACGCGCTGGTGCGGGATTCGCGGCTGCGCAAGCTCACCTTCACCGGCTCGACCCCGGTCGGGAAGATGCTGGTCGAGAAGTCCGCGCACAATCTGCTGCGCACCTCGATGGAACTCGGCGGCAACGCGCCGTTCGTGGTGTTCGATGACGCCGACGTGGACGCGGCGGTGGCCGGCGCCATGCTGGCGAAACTGCGCAACGGCGGCGAGGCGTGCACCGCCGCGAACCGGTTCCACGTGCACAACGCGGTCCGCGCCGAATTCACCGAGAAGCTGGTGACGGCGATGCAGGCGGTCAAGCTGGGCCCGGGCGCCGATCCCGAGACCACGCTCGGCCCGCTGATCAACCAGGAGCAGCTGGACACCGTCAGCGAGCTGGTCGACGACGCCACCGCACAGGGTGCGACCGTCGCGCTCGGCGGTAAGGCGCCGGGTGGCGCCGGTTACTACTATCCGGCCACGATCCTCACCGAGGTGCCCGCCGGCGCCCGCATCCTGCGCGAGGAGGTGTTCGGCCCGGTCGCCCCGATCGTCGGTTTCGACACCGAGGAGGAGGGCCTGGCCGCCGCCAACGACACCGAATACGGTCTGGTCGCCTACGTGTACACCCGGGACCTGAACCGCGCCCTGCGGGTCGCGGAGGGGCTGGAAAGCGGCATGGTAGGCGTCAACCGCGGCGTCATCTCCGATCCGGCCGCGCCCTTCGGCGGGGTGAAGGAGTCGGGCTTCGGCCGCGAGGGCGGCTACGAGGGCATCGACGAGTATCTGTCCACCAAGTACATCGCCCTGCCGTAATCGGGGCCGGCGCCGGACATACGACCGCCCCGTGGCTCGCGTGCCCGGGGCGGTCGTATGTCCGGGGGATTCCGGCTGATCGTTCGGTGCTAGTGGCCGAGTCGCCCGCGACCCAGTCGCAGCAGCAGCATGGCCAGCGTGTGGCCCTCCTGGCCCAACTCGCTGAAGCGCTCCAGCACCTTCATCTCGCGAGAGTGCACGAGACGCGGGCCGCCGTTGGCCATCCGGGTGCGGCCGATCAATCGCGAGATCTCGGTGCGCCGCTTGACGGCGGCGAGGATCTCGGCATCGAGCCGGTCGATCTCCTTGCGGAGTTTGTCGATGTCCGCCTCGCTGGTGGGCAGCGACGAGTCGGACCCCGTCGCCGGTTGCTCCAGCGGTTCGGTAGAGGTGCTCATACTTTCTCTCCTCGTGTCAGAACTTCGATCGGCAGGCGGACGCCACCCGTTACGACCGGTTCCTACACCGTGAAACTGACCCGGTAGGTCTCGTATTATCCCCCGTCAGTGCGCGCTCATCTGCAGGAACGGCGACCCGAATGCGTCGAGGGCCGGCCGGACAGCAGGATCTGGATGAGCGCTGGACATGTGGCCAGTCTGCCACGCGTACGTACCAATGCAAAACACTTCGCGAGTGATCGCTCACAACTTCACCAGAGTGCGACTGTACTGCGGGATGAGGCGGATGGTGCCGGCGCTGCCGAAGTCGATGGTGACCGTCGCCACCGGGCCGAGTCCCTCGACCGCGACCACCCGGCCCAGACCGTATTTGTCGTCGCTGACCCGGTCGCCGACGGCCAGGACCAGGCCAACGTTGTTGCGCTTCGGCACGGCCGAGGGGGCGGGACGGCGTTCGCCCTCGCCGCGGACGCCGGGCCGTGGGCCGGCGGACCAGCTGTCGCCGCGGGTCCAGTCCCGTTCCCCGCCGTCGTCCTCGCCGCGGCGCCGGAACCCGCGGCTGCCCGGGGACGCCGCGGGCTCGAGCCGCTGCCAGTCGATCAGGTGCTGCGGAATCTCCTGGAGGAAGCGCGATTCCGGATTGGACACGGGCTGCCCCCAGCCCGAGCGGATCACCGCCCGGGTCAGATACAGGCGCCGGCGCGCCCGGGTGAGGCCCACATACGCCAGACGACGTTCTTCGGCCAGTTCGGTCGGATCGCCCAGGGCCCGCATGTGCGGGAACTGACCGTCCTCCCAGCCGGTCACGAACACCACCGGGAATTCCAGGCCCTTGGCGGTGTGCAGGGTCATCAGCGTGACCACGCCGGAGCCCTCGTCGGGGAGCTGGTCGGAGTCCGCGACCAGGGAGACCCGTTCCAGGAAGGCGGCCAGCGAGCCCGGATCCGGCTCGCCCTCGCCGGCCTCCGGCACCAGGCCCTCGGCCCGGGCGGCCTCGACGTCGTTGCGGGCCTCGGAACTGAATTCGCGAGCCACGCTGACCAATTCGTTCAGGTTGTCGAGGCGGGCGCCGTCCTGCGGATCGTCGGACGCCTCCAACTCGCCGCGATATCCGGTGCGGTCGAGGACGGCCTCCACCACGTTGCCCACATCGGGGAAGTCGAGATCGTCGCCGTCACCCGCGGCGCGGATCTCGTCGAGCAGGTCCACGAAGCCCGCGATGGCCCGCTGCGCGCGGGTGTTGAGCAGCGCGACCTTGCCGTCGGCGGCCTCCCGCAGCGCCTGCGCGAATCCGATGTCGCGCTGTTCGGCGTGCACGGCCACGCAGGCCTCGGCCCGGTCGCCGATGCCGCGGCGGGGGGTGTTGAGGATGCGCCGCAGGCTCACCGCGTCGTCCGGATTCTCCAGCACCCGCAGATACGCGACGATGTCGCGCACCTCCTTGCGCTCGTAGAAGCGGACGCCGCCGACCACCTTGTACGGCAGGCCCATCCGGATGAAGATCTCCTCCAGGGCCCGGGAGTTGTTGTTGGTGCGGTAGAAGACCGCCACCTCGTTGTAGTTGTAGTCGCCGCCGTCGACCAGCCGGTCGATCTCGCGGGCCACGAACGCGGCCTCGTCGTGCTCGTTGTCGGCCACGTATCCGGTGATCAGGTCGCCGTCACCGGAATCGGTCCACAGCCGCTTGTCGCGCCGGCCCTCGTTGCGCGAGATGAGCGCGTTGGCCGCGGACAGGATGTGCTGGGTGGAGCGGTAATTCTGTTCCAGCAGAATGGTTTCCGCATCGGGGAAGTCGCGCTCGAACTCCTCGATGTTGCGGATGGTGGCGCCGCGGAAGGCGTAGATGGACTGGTCCGCGTCGCCGACCACGCACAGCTCGCTGGGCTCCACCTCGGAATCGGTGGTGTGATGACCGACGAGTTCGCGGACCAGCACGTACTGGGCGTGGTTGGTGTCCTGGTACTCGTCGACCAGGACGTGCCGGAAGCGGCGGCGGTAGTACTCGGCGACCGGCGGATGGTTCTGCAGCAGCGCGACCGTCTCGCCGATCAGATCGTCGAAGTCCAGGGCGTTGGCCGCGCGCAGCCGGCGCTGGTACTCGCCGTAGACCCGGGCGACGATGCGCGGCAGCTCGCTCTCGTCGGACTCGGCGTCGGCGGCGGCCTGCGGCGGGTCGACGAGTTCGTTCTTGAGGTTGGAGATGGCGGTGGCCAGCAGCCGGGGCGTGTACTTCTTGGCGTCCAGATCGAGGTCGCGGCCGATCATCGCGAGCAGCCGGCGGGAGTCGTCGGCGTCGTAGATGGAGAAGTTGGAATTCAGGCCCGGCAGGAGTGCGGACTGGGTGCGGAGGATGCGGACGCAGCTGGAGTGGAACGTCGACACCCACATGCTCGCGGCGCGCGGGCCGATCAGCCCGGCGACACGCTCGCGCATCTCGGCGGCGGCCTTGTTGGTGAAGGTGATGGCCAGGATCTGGCCGGGGGTGACGCCGCGTGCGGCGAGCAGATAGGCGATGCGCCGGGTCAGGACGGCCGTCTTGCCGGAACCCGCGCCCGCCACGATGAGCAGCGGTGAGCCGGTGTGCACGACCGCGGACCGCTGCTGCGGGTTGAGCCCCTCCAGTAGCCGGTCGGCGCGTTCCTGGGCCTCTCGGGCACGGTCCTCGCGCCGGGCGTCGCGTGTCTGCTGATCCGTATCAACCACCGTCGTTTCCATCGCCCATCCACGCTACCGGCGAGCACCGACAGACACGAACGAGCGGGGTGGCGCGGGCCGCCGCGAGACGGGCGGCCGCGGGCTCAATCGCGTTCGACGCCCAGGGAGATACCGCGCGAGGCCAGCCAGGGGAGCGGGTCGACCTTGTCGTTTCCGTTGAGCCACACCTCGAAATGGCAGTGCGGGCCGGTGGAGAAGCCGCGGTTGCCGACGGTGGCGATCTGATCGCCGGCCATGACCCGCTGACCGACGGAGACGACCGCGGTGTCGACGTGGCCGTAGACCGTGACGGTGCCGTCGTCGTGCTTGAGCCGCACCCACATACCGAAACCGGAGGCGGGCCCGGCGTCGATCACGGTGCCGTCCTCGACGGCGTAGATCGGGGTGCCGATCGGTGCGGCGATGTCGACACCGAGATGCTCGGCGCCCCAACGGGTTCCGAAACCGGAGGTGAAGGTGCCGTTGGCGAACTTGGAGTAGAGGGGCCGCAGCTTCGCGTCTTCGATGGCGGCGAGGTCGGCGGCGAACTGCTGCCCGTGCTGCAGGATGTCCTGGAACTGACTGACATCGGCGGCGGGCGCGGCGTTGAGCACCTGCGGGGACTGCGCGTCGGCGGCGCCGGCGTCGGTGACGCTGAGCGCCTGCGCGGCGATCTCGTGGTGCTGGCCCCCCGCCTCGTAGTCGGCGGCGGAGGTGTGGTGCCCACCGGAGGAGGCCATCTCGGCCTGGCCGGCCGCGACCACCGCGCCGGCGGCGACCGCCACCACGGCGGCCCGGCCCTTGAGCGAGGCGGGCGGGGCGGGGGTGCGATGCGCGCCGGAGCGCCGGCTCGCGCGGCCGCCACCGAGGCCGTCGCCGGGGCGGTGGTCGGGATCGAGCCGGTCGAGTTCGAAGGGCTGATCGACGGCCGCGTACTCGTAGTCCTCGTGGCCGGTGGCGGCGGGATCGTAGGTGTCCCAGGCGTTCCAGCTGCCGGAGTCCGGGCCGGCGGGATTCTCGGCGGGGGACCAGGCGTTCCGGTCGGCCGCGGCGGGGGCGCCGTAGGACTGCGCGGGGGCGCCACCGAAGGATTCCGCGCCACCGAAGTAAGGGTGGCTGTCGAAGGATTCTCCGTCACCGCGATAACGCCGGGCGGACTGTGCTCGATGGACGGGCTGAAGGGGGCGGGAGCTCATCGGCGCAGTCCTGTGAATCGAGGGTGGTTCGAGGGGGACGGTTCGCCCGCTGCGCGGCTCGCTGTCTGGCGGCTCGCTACCTGCGGAACGCGGTACTGCGTCAAGCCTGCCGTCCTCTCGTGTCCGAAAATCTGGTGTGGTGTTACGGGCTCGGCGGTGCATCGAACAGCGCTCCCGGACCCGGTACGACACCCTTGTCGTGACCGCGTTGTGACATCAATCGCTTCGACGGTAACGAAACGATTGCAGGGCGGCAAGCGCTACGACCCCTCCATTCAAGCATGTGAGATTGATCACGGTAACAAACCGGAATATCACTGTGTGTGGGGGGCATCACGCGCGAACTCTTCCACTACCAGGCGTAGTAGACATCGGCCGAGTCGAACTTCCCCAGTTCTACCAGCCGCGTCTGAGCGGACCTACTCGCCGGTAGCGATGGCCAGCGGAAACTCCCTCCCGCCGATGGCCCCGTGACCTGCGCCACTTAGCATGTATGTGGCTGATTTCCCATCCATGTCGCTGATTAAAGTCCGATCCGACCCGCCTCCGACGACGGGCCGCCAACAGAAGTCGTTGTCACAACAACGCAGACGAGACGGTGAGTACATGGATCTCTTCGAATATCAGGCGAAGGAGCTCTTCGTGAAGCACGGAGTGCCTTCGTCGGAAGGCCGGGTCACCGACTCGGCGGAGGAAGCCCGTGCGATCGCGACCGAAATCGGCAAGCCGGTGATGATCAAGTCGCAGGTCAAGGTCGGTGGGCGTGGTAAGGCCGGTGGCGTGAAGTACGCCGCCACCCCGGACGACGCCTACGAGCACGCGAAGAACATCCTGGGCCTCGACATCAAGGGCCACATCACCAAGAAGGTCCTGGTCGCCGAGGCCAAGGACATCGCCGCCGAGTACTACATCTCGTTCCTGCTCGACCGCTCCAACCGGACCTACATGGCCATGTGCTCGGTCGAGGGCGGCATGGAGATCGAAGAGGTCGCCGTTCAGAAGCCCGAGATGCTCGCCAAGGTCCCGGTCGACGCGGTGAAGGGTGTGGACCTGGCGTTCGCGCGTTCCATCGCCGAGCAGGGCCACCTCCCGGCCGACATCCTCGACACCGCCGCGGTCACCATCCAGAAGTTGTGGGAGACCTTCGTCGGTGAGGACGCCACCCTGGTCGAGGTCAACCCGCTGGTGCGCACCCCCGACAACGAGATCCTCGCCCTCGACGGCAAGGTGACCCTGGACGCGAACGCCGAGTTCCGCCACCCGCAGCACCTCGAGTTCGCCGACATCGACGCGACCGACCCGCTGGAGCTCAAGGCCAAGGAGCACGACCTCAACTACGTCAAGCTCGACGGTGAGGTCGGCATCATCGGCAACGGCGCCGGTCTGGTCATGTCCACGCTGGACGTCGTCGCCTACGCGGGCGAGAACCACGGCGGCGTGAAGCCCGCCAACTTCCTCGACATCGGTGGCGGCGCCTCGGCCACCGTGATGGCCAACGGCCTCGACGTCATCCTGGGCGACTCCCAGGTCAAGAGCGTGTTCGTGAACGTGTTCGGCGGTATCACCTCCTGTGACGCCGTCGCGAACGGCATCGTGAAGGCCCTGGAGATCCTGGGCGACAACGCGACCAAGCCGTTGGTGGTGCGTCTCGACGGCAACAACGTCGAGCTCGGCCGCAAGATCCTCGCCGATGCCAACCACCCGCTGGTGACCATCGCGCAGACCATGGACGAAGGCGCCGACAAGGCCGCCGAACTGGCTGCGGCCAAGTAAGGAACGCGAAGAACATGTCCATCTTCCTGAACAAGGACAACAAGGTCATCGTCCAGGGCATCACCGGCGGCGAGGGCACCAAGCACACCGCGCTGATGCTGAAGGCCGGCACCAACGTCGTCGGCGGCGTCAACGCCCGCAAGGCCGGCACCACCGTGTCGCATGTGGACGCCGAGGGCAACACCGTCGAGCTGCCCGTGTTCGCGTCCGTCGCCGAGGCCATCGCGCAGACCGGCGCCGACACCTCGATCGCGTTCGTGCCGCCGGCGTTCTCCAAGGACGCCATCATCGAGGCCATCGACGCGGAGATCCCGCTGCTGGTGGTCATCACCGAGGGCATCCCGGTGCAGGACTCCGCGTACGCGTGGGCCTACAACGTCGAGAAGGGTCAGAAGACCCGGATCATCGGCCCGAACTGCCCCGGCATCATCACCCCGGGCGAGTCGCTGGTCGGCATCACCCCGAACAACATCACCGGCAAGGGCCCGGTCGGCCTGGTCTCCAAGTCCGGCACCCTGACCTACCAGATGATGTACGAGCTGCGGGACTTCGGTTTCTCCACCGCCATCGGCATCGGCGGCGACCCGGTCATCGGCACCACCCACATCGACGCCATCGAGGCGTTCGAGAAGGATCCGGAGACCAAGATCATCGTCATGATCGGCGAGATCGGCGGCGACGCCGAGGAGCGTGCCGCGGCCTACATCCAGGCCAACGTGACCAAGCCGGTCGTCGGCTACGTCGCCGGCTTCACCGCGCCCGAGGGCAAGACCATGGGCCACGCCGGCGCCATCGTCTCCAGCGGCGCGGGCACCGCGCAGGGCAAGAAGGAGGCCCTCGAGGCCGCGGGCGTGAAGGTCGGTAAGACGCCGTCCGAGACCGCCGCCCTGGCCCGCGAGATCCTGGAGAAGGCCGCCGTCAGCGCCTGATCTCCGATCGCACACCCGAGGGCCGCCTTCCGATCGCCGGGGGCGGCCTTCCCAGTTGGTTCGCACACTCTTCTCAGAGATCGTGAATCGGCAGGTCAGCGCGGCGAGTGTGACATTCCGGGCCGATCATGCCGCTTCGGTGGCCGTGACCGGGAGGTCTGCGTGCAGTAGCGTCGAGAGCGCGTTCAGCGCGCAGACCACGATGGACTCGACAAGGAGACGACGACATGTCATACCCGACCGGGGGATCTGGGTACAGCGGACCGACGCCGGGACCCTCGTCCGCGCAGGGCTACGGTCAGCAGCCGACCGGCGCCGGAGCGATCCACACGGGCGCGTCCGCGCCGGGTCCGGGCGGAGCGGGATCGGCCGCCGGCGGCTCCGCGGGATCGGCCGCGACCGGCGTCAAGGGCCTGCCGTTCTACCTCACCATCGGCGTCACCGTGCTGGGCATCGTCAACTTCCTGCTCGGCTTCCTGAAGTTCGAATCCTTCGACCTCGCGAGCGCCCGCAGCAGCATGACCACCGACCGGGACCTGTTCCAGCAGGGCGGCTTCGCCGCCGTGGTCATCCTGCTCTTCGCCGGTCTGGTGGCCGGAATCTCGTTGCTGCCCAAGCAGAACGGCAATCATGCCGTGGTTGCGGCCGGGTCGGTGGCCGGATTCCTGGCGGTCCTGTTCCAGGGGCTGGATCTGCAGCCCGGATTGAGCCTGGCCGGGGCGGCCTGGGCGTTGATCATTCTGTCGCTCGTGCAGGCGGGCGTGGCGGTCTTCGCCCTGCTGCTCGAGTCGGGTGTGGTGTCGGCCCCCGCGCCCAAGCCGGCCGCGCCGCAGGGCGGGTTCGGCGGCCCGGGCGGCGGATACCCGCAACAGCCGCCGTCGTACGGTTCGGCGCCGCAGTACGGCCAGGGCCAGCCCGGCCAGGCCTCGCCCTACGGCCAGTACGGCCAGCAGCCGTCCTACGGCGGTCAACAGCCGGGTCAGCAGCAGTACGGCCAGCAGGCCCCGTACGGGCAGCAGCAGTACGGCCAGCAGCCCTACGGGCAGCCCGCCGGGTACGGCCAGCCCGCGTACGGTCAGCAGCAGGGCTACGGCCAGCAGCCCACCGTCGGTTTCGGCACCGCGGCGCAGCAGCGGCAGCAGCCGGCCACCGGCGAGGAGGCCGCGACCCAGCACTTCGGCTCGCTGCCGTCGGCCTCGCCGTACGGCGGCGCGGGCTACGGCCAGGGCTCGTCGGCCGGTCAGACCGCGCAGGCCGGCCAGAGCGCGCAGTCCGGCCAGAGCGGTTCGGTCAAGCCGTTCGGCGGCGAGCAGAACGCCGATCCCGCCGCCGACGCCACCCGGGCCTTCCGTCCGGAGGACGACAAGTAGTAGGTCGCGCACCACGGCTCTCGGCGTACGGGCTGCCGGCCGGTTCGGTGACCGGGCGACTCGTACCCCGGCGGCCGATCCGCGGTGCCTTCGGCCGGCCGCCGAATGGGTCGCTGTAGCCGACCAGGCCGGTACCGCCGGGCGAGCTGTCCAGCGACATCAGGTTGCTGTCCGCGCGGTGACGGAGACCCACGGCCCGTTGCCGAGTCGCCGGGTGGTGTGTCGCGCCGGCTCGCAGAAGCTGGCGACAAGACCGGGTGGGTTGCCCGTACCGGACCGGAAAGTGTTGTAGGGAACGGAGGGCCGGGGTGACCGCGGGATCGGTCGGCGCGCCTGACTTGCGGGGATCGGGGAAGCTGCCACGCTGGTGTGTCGTGGTGAGATTCTGGCTGGGGGCTTCATGAGATCGACTCCGACTCGATGGGACAGCTTGCGGCAGAACCGTTCCGGCGGTGCGCGGCGCGATGCGGCACGTCGGCGGGCGGCGATCCAGGATCCGGTGTTCGGCTCGTTGAGCCCGCAGCGGGCGCGGGTACTGCTCGTCGTCGCGGCGCGATCGTCGAGTTTCACCATGGTGGCGATCGTGATAGTGGTGATCGGCACGCTGCTGGCCGCCGACAGCGGTCTGACCGGGGTTTCGGGTGCGATCGCGGCGGGCTGGCTCGAGGTGCACCAGGTTCCCCTGGTGGTCGGTCACACCGAACTCGGGGTGCTGCCGCTGCTGCCCACCGCGCTGGTGTTGTGGCTGACCATGCGCGACAGTGCTCGGGCGGTCGAAACCGATTGCACGCGTGCGGATCTCGGCTGGATCGTGGCGGCGGCACTGGCTGGGCCGCTGCTGATCACCGCGGTCTGCCTGGCCGTGGCCGAGGACGCCACCGCGGCGGTGGCGTTGCAGCCGCCGCATACGCTCACCGCGTTCGGCTGGGTGGCGGGCCTGCATCTGGTGGCCGCGGCGGTCGGCATCGCGGGCCGCTGGTTCTCCTTTCCGCGGCCGCGCCGGGAACTGATGGCGGCCCTGCCGGGCTGGGCGCTGCCGGGGGCGCGGGTGGGCCTGCGGTCGGTCTGGCGGCTGCTGGTGGCGAGCGCCGCGGTCACCCTCGTCTCGTTCCTCGCCAACTGGTCCCGGGTCGGCGACACCTACCACGCCGCGGGCAATACCGCGGGTGCGCTCGGGCTGACCGGACTGTCGCTGGCCTATCTGCCGAACGTGGTGATCGACGCGGCCTGCGTGCTGCTCGGGGCGAATGTGAACGTCGGGGTCGGATCGCTGGACCTGTTCGGCATCACCGGCGGCCCGATGCCGGCGTTGCCGGTACTGGCGGCCGTGCCGCCGGGACCCGCGGCCGGCTGGTGGCCCGTGCTGCTGCTGATCCCGATCGTCGTCGGCGTACTCGCGGGAGTGGACTGCGCGCGAGTGATCTGGGACGCCAGCCGGTTCGAGCTCGGTTTCGACCGGGCCACGGCGCCGTGGACCACGCTCACGGCGGCGGGCGTCGCGGCGCTGCTGCTGACACTGCTCGCGGCGCTGGCCGGGGGCGTGGCCGGTACCTTCGGCACGATCGGGGCCGGGACGCTGCTGTCGGCCGGGCTGGCCTTCGCCTGGTTCGCGGTGGCCGGTTACGCGGGCATGGTGGTGGCGCGACGGTTCGGCCTCGCCCCGGCCAGCCGGCCCGCCGATGACTTCAGTAACTTCGAGCACGCCTACGACGACGGCTATCGCATGCACGACGGCCCCGACCTGGAGGTGGAGGTCGACGGCGAGCTGCTGGAGGAAGGTCTCCCGCTCGACGACGAGGCGGCCGGCGACGAATACGACGACTACGCCGACGACGGGTACGACGACGACGGGTACGACGACGAGGACGACGGCTACGCCGACGATCACGATCCGGCGGAGCCCGGGTCGGCCCGGTACGAGGACGACGAAACCGGCTACCACGAGGCTGAATTCGAGGACGACGACGAGTTCGGCACGGACGGGCGGCCGGTCGTCGTGCACCCGGCCCGGCCGGACGACGCGGACGAGATCCTGGACGCCGAGGTGGTGGAGACGGACCTGCCCGACGAGGACGGTAGGGGCGCTCGATAGGCTGGACGTGGCGGTAGCACGATCGCCACGATCCCGCAGCCGAACACATACAGGGAGTAGAGCGCTGACGACCTCGCCCGCCCACTCGGTGCCGCCGACGGCACCCGCGACCGTCGTCGTCCTCGCCTCGGGCACCGGTTCGCTGCTGCACGCTCTCGTCGAAGCGACCGCAGGCGACGGTTATCCGGCGCGTGTCGTCGCCCTCGGTGTCGACCGGCCCTGCCCGGCCACCGGTCATGCCGACGCGGCGGGTATTCCGCACTTCGAGGTGGCGCTCGGGGCGTATCCCGACCGGACCGCCTGGGATGTCGCGCTGACCGAGGCCGTCGCCGCGTACCGGCCGGATCTGGTGGTGCTGGCCGGTTTCATGAAGCTGCTCGGTCCCGAATTCCTGGCCCGGTTCGGCGGCCGGATCATCAACACCCACCCCGCGCTGCTGCCGTCTTTCGCGGGCGCGCACGGGGTGCGGGACGCCCTCGCCTACGGGGTGCGGGTCACCGGAACCACCGTGATGCTGGTCGACGCCGGCGTCGACACCGGGCCGATCCTCGCGCAGGAGGCGGTGCCGGTGCTGCCCGACGACGACGAGGCGTCCCTGCACGAGCGGATCAAGGTGGTGGAGCGGCGGCTGCTGGCCGAGGTGGTCGCCGCCGTCGCCACCCGAGGCATTGTCTCCGACGGACGAAAGGCAGTTATCCCAGATGAGCGAGTTCTGCGGTGAGTGAACGCGGCGAACGGACCCCCATCACCCGGGCGCTGGTGAGCGTCTACGACAAGACCGGACTGGTGGAGCTGGCCACCGGATTGCACGCCGCGGGCGTGGAATTGGTCTCGACCGGTTCGACGGCGGCCCGCATCGCCGAGGCCGGCATCCCGGTGACCAAGGTGGAGGAGCTGACCGGCTTCCCCGAGACCCTCGACGGCCGGGTGAAGACCCTGCACCCGCGCGTGCACGCCGGCATCCTCGCCGACCTGCGCAAGCGGGAGCACGCCGATCAACTCGCCGAACTGGACGTGCGGCCGTTCGGGCTGGTGGTGGTGAACCTCTACCCGTTCACGCAGACCGTGGCGAGCGGGGCCAGCATCGACGAGTGCGTCGAGCAGATCGACATCGGCGGCCCGTCGATGGTGCGCGCTGCGGCCAAGAACCATCCGTCGGTGGCGGTGGTGGTCTCCAGCGGCGACTACGACCGGGCGCTCGACGCGGTGCGGCAGGGCGGTTTCACACTGCCCGAGCGGACGGCGTTGGCCGCCAAGGCTTTCCAGCACACCGCAAGTTACGACGTGGCTGTCGCGAGCTGGATGACCAACGTCGCAGCCCCGGCCGCCGAGCCGGAAGCCGAAGCCGCGCAACAGTTCCCGGACTGGGTCGGCGCCACCTGGAATCGCGCCGACGTGCTCCGCTACGGTGAGAACCCGCATCAGGCGGCCGCGCTGTACCGCGCCGAGGGCGGCCCGGCGGGTCTCGCGCAGGCGAAGCAGTTGCACGGCAAGGAGATGTCGTACAACAACTACACCGACGCCGATGCCGCCTGGCGCGCCGCCTACGACTTCGCCGATCCCGCGGTGGCGGTGGTCAAGCACGCCAACCCGTGCGGCATCGCCGTGGGCGCCGATATCGCCGAGGCACATCGCAAGGCCCACGCGACGGACCCGGTGTCGGCCTACGGCGGTGTCATCGCCGCCAACCGCGAGGTGTCGGTCGAGATGGCCGAGCAGGTGGCCGAGATCTTCACCGAGGTCGTGGTGGCGCCCGGCTACGCCAACGGCGCGGTGGAGGTGTTGCAGCGCAAGAAGAACGTGCGCGTGCTGGTGGCCGAGCCCGCGCAGCGGCGCGGCGCGGAGTTGCGCCCGATCTCCGGCGGCGCGCTGTTGCAGGACCGCGACACCCTCCAGGCCGCGGGCGACGATGCCGCGAACTGGACCCTGGCCGCGGGCGAGGCGGCCGACGAGGCCACCCTGCGTGACCTCGAATTCGCTTGGCGCGCCTGCCGTGCCGTGAAGTCGAACGCGATCCTGCTGGCCGACGCCGGCGCCGCGGTCGGAGTGGGCATGGGCCAGGTGAACCGGGTCGACTCCTGCCGGCTCGCGGTGGAGCGCGCCGGCGATCGGGCCAAGGGCGCGGTCGCGGCCTCCGACGCCTTCTTCCCGTTCTCCGACGGCCCGCAGATCCTGATCACGGCCGGGGTGCGCGCGATCGTGCATCCGGGTGGTTCGATCCGTGACAAGGACACCGTCGAGCTGTGCCGCGAGGCCGGAGTCACGTTGTACCTCACCGGTTCCCGGCACTTCGCGCACTGAGCGCAGCGAGACTCGCGCACTGAGCGCAGCGAAACGAACGCACTGAGCGCAGCGAAACGAACGCACTGAGCGCGGCGACGCGGGAGGCCCTGCACGACACGGTCGTGCAGGGCCTCTTTTCATCCAGGTGCCGGGCCGCCCTTCATCCCGGCCCCCGGGTCTCGCTCGGGCGGCGAGGACGACCTCCGACATGTCCCCGTTCCCGCTATCTCATCGCTGCGGAAATCGGGAACGTATCAGTCGAATTCCGGCCAATTCCCGGCGGACCGCGGAGAGGGCCGAGGCCCTGCACGGGTCTGCGGAATCCGTGCAGGGCCTCGTCGTCCAGGTGCCGGACCCCGACTCATTCCGGCCCCCGGGGCTTCGGGGTGGTCAGTAGCGCATGGCGTACGCCAGCCGCTTGGTCAGCGACTTCTTGCGTTGCGCGGCCTTGAAGCGGTCGTCCTCCTCGAGCACCTTGGTGGCCGAGGAGACCCGGCCCCGCGCCTCGGCGACCGCCTCCGCCACCGACATCACGGTGGGCAGCTCGAACAGTTCGATGATCTTGGTCAGTCGTTCCTCGACGGTGCCGCCGACGACCTCGTACGGCACGCCGAGGTCCTTGATCACCTGCAGCAGCGTCACGTCCGACAGTTTCCGGAACGGTTCGGACACGGGCCGGTGCCCGTCGGCCTTCATCGGAAACTCCACGGGCAGATGGACATACGCGTCGTAGAGGCGGGCGGCGCGGGCCTTGGAGATGTCGCCGAAGATGTCGGTGAACTCGTTCACGGGCGCCTTGCGGCCGATTCCGGCGATCGACTTGACGATCCGAAGGGGAAGGCCCGCACCGGGATTGATGCCGACCCGCATCCGCGCCACGCCGTACACCCATTCGTGCACGACCGAGCCGTCGGAGATGAAGGAGCCGGCCCGGGATTCGTTGTGTACCCGCTCCTCGAACCGCCGCAGGCCCAGTTGCAGCAGTTCGATCGAGTTGAGTTCCATCACGGTCTTTCCCGGAACCAGATCCACGAGCAGTTCCCGCGAGGTGAGCGCGTGGGTCCGCGGGATGCCGGTGAGGATCGACAGCGCTTCCGTGGTGGTGCTCTTGCCGGTCGAGTAGGTGCCGGAGATGGCCAGTTTGATGCTCTCGCGCTGCTTCCCGTCCACCAGGTACACGGTCGATCTCCTGCCTTCGAAGAATGGCCGTCAGGCGGCCGGGTCGGTCAGCACTTCCCAGCCGCGGCGGCGGGCCAGGTGTTCCAGGGCCGGATCGACCGGCACCACCGCCGGATGGCCCACCCGCTCCAGGATCGCGACGTCGCTGACGTGGTCGCCGAAGCCGTAGTCACCGGCGAGATCGTGGCCGGGGTAACCGGCCACGAACGTCTCGACGGCGGTGCGTTTGGCGGCGCCGATCAGGGAGCGCCGCACCTCGCCGGTGTAGCGGCCGTCGCGCTCCTCGAGTTCGGTGCACAACAGCGGCGCCGGTGTCGCACCGCCCATCTCGCCGGCGATCGGGCGCAGGCAGGCGGCGAACGAGCCGGATACCAGGACCGTCCGCACGCCGTCGGCCGCCAGGGCGCGCAATCGGGCGACGACCGGCGCCCGGTAGTGCTGATGCGCCCGGATCAGTTCGTGCCAGCCCCCGGCGGCGGTCTCCACCTCCGCCACCGAAATCCCCGCCCACAGCCGGTAGTACTCGATGTTCAGCGTTTCCCGGGTCGCACCCGATTCGGCCAGCCGCTGCATCCGCGCCCGATTCGCCTCCAGCACCGGGTTGCGCCCGGTGGCGTCGAAGAAGAATTCGGCGAAGTGATGCAGGGTGCTGATCCGCAGCAGGGTGTGGTCCACGTCGGTGAAGGCGAACCGGGTGCGCTGGGGGCGGGGAGTGGACATCGTCGTCTCGCTCAGTGCGCCGACACGCCCCGGACCGGATCGGCGGCGGCTTCCGGTGGCACACCGGGATTGGCGAGGGCGGACTCGTCCAGATCGGAGCGGCGCAGGAGGAATACGCCGACCACCGCGGAGATCGCGGCGATCACGGCCGCGACCGCCATCATGTGGTGCAGGCCGCTGACGTAGGCCGAGGTGGCGGCGTGCTGGAACTGCTCGGCCGCCTGCGCGGGCAGGCTCTGCGCGGCCTCGCGCCCGCCGCCGGCGGAGATCACATCGCCGAGTCCCGGCGCCTTGTCGTGCAATTGCGCCGCGATGTCGGTGCTGTTGTACGCGGCGTTCACCCGGTTCTGGAAGTAGGCGCCGAGGGCGGCGATACCCACCGCGAGACCGGACTGCTGGAAGGTCTCGTTCACACCGGAGGCCATACCCGACTTATCGGGGGTGGTGACCGCGATCGCGAAAGCGCCACGCGGCGTGGAGAACATACCCATCCCGATGCCGATCAGCGCCATGGCCGGGATCAGCGCGGTCCAGCCGGAGTGGTCGCTGACGAACAGCACGCACGCCAGGCCGGCGGTGATGAACAACTGGGAGCCGCCGATGATCACGCTCGGCGCGACCTTCGCGACCAGGCTGCCGGAGGCCGCCGCGGCGACGAACATGAGGATGGTCAGCGGCAGCAGCCGCACGCCCGCGCCGAAGGCGGAGTAGCCGAGCACGTTCTGCACGTAGGAGATGAGCAGGAACAGGGCCGACATCACCGCGATCGCGCACAGTGCCGTGACGATCGACAGGCCGTTGAAGGTGCGGTTGCGGAACAGCGTGAGATCGAACATGGCCCGTCCCGGGCGGCTGATCTGGAGCCCCGCGAAGACGATCAGCAACACGATCGCGATCACGAAGTAGGCGATGATCTGCGCGCTGGTCCAGCCGTCGGCCTGGCCGCGCATGAAGGCGAGTACCAGGAAGAACAGGCCTGCGGAGAAGGTGACCATGCCCGACCAGTCCACCGGCGGCGGTGTGGTGCCGCGGGATTCGCGCACCTTGGTGTAGCCGACGGCCAGCGCGGCCAGGGTCAGCGGGATGTTGATCAGGAAGATCCAGCGCCAGCCGGCCGATTCCGCGAGGCCGCCACCGATCAGCGGGCCGAACGCGATGGCCAGGCCCGCCACGCCGCCGAACACGCCGAACGCCATCCCGCGCTGCTTGCCGTGGAACTCGTTACCGATCAGCGCCGGGCCGACCGCGAACAGGATCGCGCCGCCGAGGCCCTGCACGAACCGCGCCAGGATCAGGGTGAGGTCGTTCTGGGCGAGACCGCAGACCAGCGAGGCGATCACGAAGACGACCAGGCCGACGTCGAAGACCTTCTTGCGGCCGATCCGGTCGGCGAGCGATCCGGCGGCCAGCAGAATGGCGGCCAGGCCCAGCGCGTACGCGTCCAGCACCCACTGCAACGCGGAGAAGGACGAATCGAAGGACTTGCGGATATCGGGGAGAGCGACGTTCACCACGGTGAGGTCCAGCATCAGCATGAACGTGGCGACCGAGACCACCACGAGTGTCCATACCGCGTTGTCCGAGAGCCGGCCCTCCGGCTGGGGCGCATTCGCCCGGGAATCACTTACTGTCACGCTGTTTCCTTCATCGAGAATTGCTGCGTCGGGAAGTCGTCCTGCCAGGTTTCGTCCGAAGCGGTCGACAATGCCTCGGACTGCGAAGCGGTCGACAACGCCTCGGACAACGGCATCCGCAGGGGCAGTGCGAAGAGATTCGTGATCCGCGCGAGGATCCGCTCGGCGGGGCCGCCCACGATCAGAAACGGGATCGGCAGTGGATACAGCGCGTCGACCAGGATGCGATCCGTCAACTGCGATGCCGCATAGTCGCCGTCGGTCTCCGCCGGCTCCGGGCGGAGATGTACCACGGCGTCGTAGGCCACGCACGCATGCCGGCGGACAATGCTCGCGTGCGCGGCCAGGAAACTTTCTTCGAACTTTCGGAACGGGAAGCTCCCGGGATGCCACAGCCATTCCCGCCGGTGCCGCCCGCGGCGTAACGACTCGGCCGCCGCCCACTCGTGCAGAACCGATCCGTCGGAAATGAATGCGGTGCCGGCGCGTGCTTCCGAATCGACCCGCGCCTCGAATGCCCGTATCGGGGTCTCGACGGTATCTCCCAGGCGCCTTTCGGTGCTCGGTGCAATACTTTCGGACGGTACCGAGATGCGTGGGACACCGGTGGCCAGGGACAATGCGGTGGTTACCGTGTACTTGCCGTCCGGTGAAGCTCCGGTTACTGCCAACCGTAGCTCTGGTGAATCCTTCATCAAGGTCCTCGTATGGCGGTCTCGAAGCTCGTGGAAAGATTAGTAATCAAGTGATAACTTGTCAACATGAAGGCGAGGCTGAGCGCGGCCGAACGCCGCGAGAAGATTCTCGAGGCCGCCGGGCGAGCATTTTCGAGGGGCGGTTTCGCCGGTACCAGCACCGATGTGGTGGCGCTGGAGGCCGGTGTTTCCCAGCCGTATGTCGTCCGGATGTTCGGCAGCAAGTCCGAACTGTTCCTGGAAGTTTTCGACCGAGCGGTACGCGCGCTGCTGACGGCGTTCGATGCCGAATTGGCGGACCCGGCGGCGGCGAGCGCGCCGGATGTCTGGGATCGGCTCGGCGCGGTGTACAACACGCTCGTCGCCGACCGGGACGTGCTGATGGTGCTGCTGCAGGGTTTCAGCGCGGCGGCGGCGTCGCCGCAGGTCGCGGCGGCGGCCCGCGGCTTCGTCTCGTCGTTGTACAACCTGCTGGTGACCCGCACCGGATGCGCCCCGGAACGGGCCCAGCAGTTCATCGCCAACGGCATGCTGCTCAACGCGCTGCTCGCCATGAACGCACCCGCGCACGCCGTGGACGATCCGGGATTGGCGGCCCTGTCGCAGTGCGCGCTCGGCTACGGGTGCGGCGTCGAAGGCGACTGGCCGCAACTCGATCCCGGCCGGTGACGTGGTCGTCAGTCCGGCAACTGATGCGCGAGCAGGCAGGAGCCGACCATCCCGTTGAATTCCTTGATCGTCATGTCGGCGCTGCGCCATCGGTGCCCGCCGCGGTTGACGATCGAGACCCGGCGAACCTCGGCGGTCCCGTCGAACGCCTCGGTGGTCGGGCGATCCGGGCCCGAGACGTTGATCTCCAGCTTGCGCATCCACAACGTGTTGCTGCGCGCGCGGTCCAGATCGTCCAGCCGGTAGAGCAGGACCTGGGACAGCTGAGCGGCCCCGACCACGATGTCGACGATCGAGGAGGAACCTGGGTACGACGACTCCGCGCCCGAGTACTGCCGGTCGCCGTCCATGGTGATCCGATGCCGGCCGGTGATCCGGGTGGCGGCCTCGTCGATGACCAGATCGGTCGCGGAGAGGGAGTGCCGCTTCAGCCCGTGCAGGAAGTGGTGCGGCTTCGGCCCGAAGATCGCCTCGAGCGACTCGGCGTGATCCACGCCGGGTAGCGCGACCGGGCCGGAACCCGGCACGTGGGCGAGGGTCAGACTGCCGATCAGCGCGCCCACCCGGAATTTGAACGTGGTCTCCGAGTCGGTCCGGTCGCTCGCGTCCTCGTCCTCGGACACCGACGTGACCTCGATCTCGACCGGGATGTTGTCGAGATCCTCGTGCGGTGCGGTGCCGGCCCGGACGGTGACGTGCCGCACCCAGGTGCGCGCCGCCTCGGCGGGGCTCAGATCGCGGGTGTGGGTGAGCGCCGCATCGCACATCGTGGCGGCAAGGGTCAGCGTGTCGAGGCTGCTGACGTGAGGAACGAGTTCGCCGCCGCGCTTGCGGGACCAATCGGCGGGGTAGACCAGCCGTCCCGTCCCGGAGTGGGTGGCGCCCGGCTGGTTGGAACGGTTCAGGCGCAGACCGGTGAGCTGCTGCTCGACCTTCTGGTAGCCGTCACCGAAATAGCGGCCGGCGCGCGGTCCGAGTGGCTCGTCGTAGCTGGAGAAGGAGGTTGCGGACATGCGGAAACACCATCTTCCTGGATTTTCCGACGGCTACGCCGCCTCGGCCACCGGCGGCAGCTCGAATACCTGGCCCGCGTAGGAGAGCCCGGCTCCGAAGGAGACCTGCAGCGCCAGCTGCCCGGGTGTGGCGCGGCCGGACAGGACCAGATCGTCGATGGCCAGCGGCAACGCGGCGGCGGAGGTGTTGCCGGTGCGGCGCACGTCGTCGGCGACCACGACCGAGCCGTCGTCCCAGCCGAGCCGGCGCGCCACCGCGTCGATGATGCGGGCATTGGCCTGGTGCGGAACGAAGACCTCGATCTCCGCGAGCGTGACGCCCGCCGCCTTCGCGACCTCGGCGACGATTTCCGGAACGGCGGTGGTCGCCCAGCGGAAGACCTCGGTGCCGTTCATCTTGACGTACGGCTGCGAATTCGCGTCCGGATTCGCCCGGAACTGTTCCCAGGACGTTTCCTGCCGGATCATGTCGGAATATTCGCCGAGACTGCCCCACACCGTCCGTCGAATATGTCCCGCACTGCTCCGGTTGACGATCGCCGCGCCCGCGCCGTCACCGAAGATCGGCAATACCGACCGATCGCCCGGCTCCACGTTGTTGCTCATCTTCTCCGAGCCGATGACCAGCACGTTGTCGGCCTGCCCGGAATTGACCAGCGCCGCCGCCTGGCCGATGCCGTGGGCGTATCCGGCGCAGCCCGCGGAGATATCGAAGGCGCCGGGCCGGTGACAACCGAGTTCGGCGGCCACGATCGCCGCGCCGGCCGGTGTCTGGGCCAGGAAGGTGGATGTCGTGAGTATCACGACATCTATTTCCCGGGCGTCCATGTCGACGGCTTTCAACGCGGAATGCGCGGCAGCCGTCGCCATGTAGGTGACGGTCTCACGGCTGTTCGCGAAACGACGCTCCCGGATTCCGGTGCGCGTGATTATCCACTCTTCGTCCACCCCCAAATCGGAGGCTAATTCCTCGGTGGTCACCACCCTCTCGGGGCGGTAACTGCCAATCATGGAGATGCCGGCTAGTTCTGGCATTTTCCACCCCCTGCGAGGATAGATTTCACACTTGTGGCAACAAACGTATCACTACCTAAGTAGTCTTGTGTCAGATCACAATGCTATAACCGCAGAGTAAGCGCGTGTGTGACGAACGTCACATGTAGTACTCGCGATGAGAGGTTTCATCGCGAGTGAATGATCGGATTTCGCACGATGCGAACACGGCCGGAACGTTTTCGTGGTATCGCGTACGTAGATTGTCTATTCGATTGTCGGTCGTGAGCGAATCATTCTACGCGCAACCTATGTCGAAGCGTTGACTTTCCGGTTACCGAGTGGCCGGGCCAATTGCACCTCGAGTGTTCCGAACGCCTCGATCATGGTGCACATTCGGCCGAGCGCCTCCGGCAACGTGCCCGCGCGCAGCGCGACGGTGACGGCGCCGCCGGTCTCCGTGGTGGTGACGTCGACACCGTTGCAGTCCGGCGAGCCGATCCGGAAGTTCACCGCGATCCGATCGTCGCCCACCCGGCTCCAGCTGTCGAACGCGATCGGCCGGGGATTCACGATCGCCGGATTCGCGGTGAAACGGCGGCCGAACTGGGGTTGAGCCTGCTCGGTCGGCGTGATCGCCGCGCTCCCGGAGGTGGCGGCCGAATCGGAACCGGGTCCGGCGTCGCCGGAGTGCCCGCACCCCGACACCACCCCCATCGACAGGGTCACGGCGGCGAGGACGCATGCGGACCGGATCGAGATCATGATCTGCAGAGCCTATCGGCAATGGTCCCCGCGGTCGCGGCGACCGAGTTCGCCCGGTGCAGTGAACTTTCGGCAACGATCGGCGGGAGCGCTGTGGTCAGGTCGTATGGTTCGGGAACGACGCCGAAGTCGGCCCGGCCCGTCGACCTTCTCCCGAAAGGATGTTCCTGTGGGTGACATGCTGCACGTAGGTGAGGAACTCGGTCTCGGACAGTCCCTGCACGGTGGGGCGTACACGATGACCCTGCAGCCCGACGGCAATCTGGTGCTCTGCGAGCCCGACGGCACCGTCGTCTGGGCGACCCAGACACACGGGCAGGGGGTCACGCGCGCCCTCCTGCAATCCGACGGAAACTTCGTGCTGTACAAGGAGGACGGCGCTCCCGCGTGGGCGACCGACACCCCGGGCCGGGAGGCCGACCGGCTGGTCGTGCAGCCGGACCGCGACGTGGTGCTGTACGGCCGGGACGGCGGCATGATGTGGTCGGCGGGTACGCACACCGACACCCCCATGGAAGCCCGGACCTATACCGTCGCCGACGGGGACACGTTGTGGGCGATCGCCGAGCGCTTCTACGGCGACGGCCACCGCTTCACCGAGATCGTCTCCGCCAGTGGGCTTTCCGATCCGGATTCGGTGACGCCCGGCCAGGTGCTGACGATTCCGTAGCGGGAGTCCGCGGCCGGCGGGCGAGCCCGCCGCCGGTCCGCGGCGGGCCAGCGGAATGCCCGGAACCTATCGGCTGGTGAACGGCAGCAGCGCCATCTCGCGCGCGTTCTTGACCGCCACCGCGACCTGCCGCTGCTGCTGCGGGGTGAGCCCGGTGACCCGGCGGCTACGGATCTTTCCGCGATCGGAGATGAACGTGCGCAGCAGGTTCACATCCTTGTAGTCCACCGTCTCGACACCGGCGGCGATCAGCGGGTTCTTCTTCGGGCGGCGCCCCTGCTCGGCACGGGCCTTCTTCGACGGTGCGCGCTTCACGGCCATGTCAGCGTCCTTACTCGGTTTCCGGCGGTCCACCAACTCGTTCGAGGGGAATACGGGCAGCTCACCCGTGGCGCCCCGATCGAACCATGGTACCGGACCGCGCCTCGCCGGCGACCGGGACCGGGACGGCCCCGGTGTATCGAAAAAGATCCCCGAAGTGATGACTTCGTGTTCTTCCGCCGATATGCTCGTGCGCGAGGGCGGGTTCTCCCGGCTCCGGGAGAACCCGCTCATCGCCACCGATCGCCGCCGCTCCAGACCATCGGATTCACCTGTGTCCGAGCACATTCGGCGCGCTTCGCCTTCGTACATCGGTATCTCGCTCGCTCGGTGGCGGATCGCCGAAACGTGTCGGACCCCTCTGATCGACTGAACCCGGTCGATGCGAACGCCTCGCTTCCGGTACGTCACGGAAACGGACCGTCGCACGGCCACAGGCGAATTCGCGTCGTTGTGGGCGGTCGTACGTCCCATCCCGTCGCGGGCCGTCACATCCTGGCGCAGGCAACCCTCGGACGAACGGAGACGATTCCATGCCCGTACGCGACACCACCTGGCCGGAGGGCACCCCTTGCTGGGTGGACTGCCAGGTCGACGATCCGGCCAAGGCCGGCGAGTTCTACACCGGCCTGTTCGGCTGGGAGATCAGCGGTACCGGGGAGGAGGGTGGCGGCTACCTGATGGCGGACCGCAACGGTCGTTCGGCGGCCGGCATCGGCCCCAAACAGCAGCCCGGGATGCCCTCGGTCTGGACCACCCACTTCGCCACCGCCGACGCCGACGCGCTCGCCGGGAAGATCACCGCGGCCGGCGGTCAGGTGCTCGCGCCGCCGTTCGACGTGCTCGGCGCCGGGCGGATGGTGGTCGCGGCCGACACCACCGGTGGCGTGTTCTCGGGCTGGCAGGCGCGTGACCACCACGGCGCCGAGGTGTTCAACGAGCACGGCGCCTACACCTGGAACGAACTGCACACCCGCGACCTCGACGCCGCGAAGACGTTCTACGCCGACGTCTTCGGCTACACCTACGCCGATATCGGTGACGGGCAGTCGATGCGGTACGCGATGTTCACCGTGCCCGGCGGAAAGGACGCCGCGGGCGGGATGAACGACGACACCCTGATGCCGGGCGACCCGATGCCCAGCTACTGGCTGACCTGGTTCCAGTTCGACGACGTGGACGCCGGCGTGGCCCGGGCCACCGAACTCGGCGCCGGCGTGCTGATGCCGGCCGCCGACTCGCCGGCCGGCCGGATGGCCATCGTGTCGGCGCCCCAGGGCGAGGTCTTCGGGCTCATCGACACCAACGTGCGCGTCGGCGAATTCGGTTAGGGCACAACGTGATTCGGGCCGGTCGCACGAGATGTGCGACCGGCCCGGAAGTCCTTGCCCGGCTGTGGTTCCCGGGTGCGCGCGAATCAGCCGATCGGAGTCGGGGTGCGCGTCGGCTTCGGCTTGCGGGGCCGCGGCGGCGTGGCCACGCGGGTCCGGGCCACCACCCGGGCGGCCCGGTCCGGCGCCACCAGCACCGCGGTGATCGGCACCGCCAGGGACAGGGTGCCCAGGACGAACACCGGCACGAACAGCGTGAACAGATCCTCGCCGGTCGGCGCCGCCGCCGCCCGGTCGACGTGCACGCCGACCCCGAGCATGCCGAGGTAGTGCATACCCGTCACCGCCAGCGCGACCACCGCCGCGGCGGCGGTGAGCAGGCCGAACGAGTAGATCCGCAGCGGTACCCAGAGCACACCGGCCGCGATGACGATCGCCACGACGATCACTTCGACGGTGGCCGCCACCGACACCTGCACCGTGCCCTGCACCCGGATGGCGCTCAGCGCCAGATAGTGCGTCACGCCGATGCCCACGCCGGTCACGACGCCCGCGGTGATCAGCTTCCCCGACCGGATCTCCCGGCCGGCCAGCAACAGCCCCGCCAGGATCGACACGATCGCCAGGATCGCGCTCCCGACGGTGCGGGCGAGGTCGTAGCGGACGACACCGGTCGGCGCGCCCATGCCCAGCATGTTCACGTACACCGCGAGCCAGATGCCGACCCCGCCGATCGACACCGCGCCCGCGGTCAGCCAGACCATCCGGAAGTGCACCGTCACCGACATCGTCGACTGCCGGACGCACGCGAACCCGACCACCGCACCCGCCAGCGACACCGCGATCGCGAGACCGAGTACCCAGTACCCCATCGTGAAGTAGGTCATCGGTTCGTCATCCCCGCCGGACCGTATCCGCCTCCCGCTGCTGGGCGGTCAGTCGTTTGATCGCGTACTCGGTGACGGTCGCGAGCGATCGCCGCACCTCCATCGGGTTGCGGGCGTCGACCTCCATCATCGGAACTCCGGCACGCACCGAGAGCGCCTGCCGCAGTTCGGATTCCGGGAACCGCGGTGCGTCCGGGAAGCGGTTGACCGCGACCAGGAACGGCAGGTTGCGGGCCTCGAAGAAGTCGACCGCGGCGAAGCTGTCCTCGATCCGGCGGGTGTCCACCAGCACCACGGCGCCGATCGCGCCGCGGATGAGGTCGTCCCACATGAACCAGAACCGCTTCTGCCCGGGCGTCCCGAACAGGTAGAGGGTCAGGTTGCCCGGCAGCATGATGCGGCCGAAATCCATTGCGACCGTGGTGGTCTGCTTGGTCGGGGTGGCGGACAGATCGTCGACGCCGTCGGAGACGCCGGTCACCATCGCCTCGGTGCGCAGCGGCACGATCTCCGAGACCGTTCCCACGAACGTCGTCTTGCCCACGCCGAACCCGCCGGCCACCACGATCTTGGTGGAGGCGGTGCGGGCGTCGGGTTCCGGGGCGGCTTGCCGGGGTCCGGCGGGATTCTGGTAGCCGGACCCGGAATTCGGGTGGGGCGGCGCCGTATTCGGGTAGGGCGCGGGCGATGTCTGATAGGGCATTGGCGAATTCTGGTAGGGCACCGACGAATTCGGGTGCGAAACGGGAGGGTTCGAATAGCTCGGGCCGGAGGTTCTGCCCGGGATGTCAGAGCGCACGGAGTCCACGCAGGGTCCTCTCCATCAAAGATCGACGCTCGTCGAAGCTCGCGTCCTCGCTCAGCGTCGTGTGCACCCGCAGGGTTCCGGCGACCACGAGGTCGCCGATCACCACCCGGACCATGCCCAGCGGCCGCTGCAGGTGTGCCGCGATCTCCGCCACCGACAACCGCGACGACCCCAGCCGCAGGATGTCGGTGCGGACATCGCCCGCCGGCCAGTCGAACTGGTTGGCGTACGGCAGTGTCTCCACCACCGCCTCCATCGGGAGATCCACCACCGGCTCGGTGCGGCCGGAGGTCAGGGCATAGGGACGTACACGTGTGGTTGGCCGGCCGGACCCGGACCCGAAGGAGCTGGACATCGCACGCTCAGACCGCTGTTCGGGCGGTGGCCTGGACCACCGACCCGACCCGGTCGACCAGCAGTGCCATCTCGTAGCCGATGCGGCCGATGTCGTGCGCCTTGTTGGCCAGCACCGCCAGGTGCGAACCGTTGCCGACGCTCATCACCAGCAGGTAGCCGCGCTGCATGTCGACGATCGACTGCATCACCTTGCCGCCGTTGAACAATTGCGCCGCGCCGGCCGACAGGCTGGCGAGCCCGGCGGTGACGGCCGCGAGTTGTTCGGCGCGATCCGACGGCAGATGCGGGCTGGTGGCCTGCAGCAGGCCGTCCGCGGAGACCAGAACAGCGTGCGAGACCCCGGGTACGTCCCGGGTGAAGCGCGTGACCAGCCAGTTCAGGTTCTCGTCGGTGGTGCTCTGCGAGGTGTTGCTCATGCGGGGCCTCCGTCGTTGTTCTGCGCGTTGGCCCGCCCGCTGCGGACACCGCTCAGATGCCTGGACAAGTTGTTGCGGATCTCGTCGGGATCCGGGTTGCTGTTGTCGGTGGCCGGGGCCAGACCGCCCGGAACCAGTTGCGCGCCGGGTTGCCGGATCGGCAGCCCGCCGACGGTGTGATTGGACGCGGACGGGCTGCTCGCGTCCGCCGCCGCCGCCCAGCCGGCGTCGGCGGGTGACGTCCAGACCTCCGCGGGACTGTTCTGTGACGGTTCCACCAGCCACTCCGAGACCATTCGTTGATAGATCGGTGTCGGTGCCTCACGTCCGACCGGACGCAGACCCCCTTGCGCGGCCGGAGCTGCGGTCCGGCCCCCCTGCTGCTGTTGCATGCCCGGATATGCCGGCCGGGCGGCCGCCATCACCGTGGTCCGCTCGATGGGCGCCGGTTCGGGCGCTCGCGGCGGTTCCGGCATGCGCGGCGGTTCCGGCGGTGCGGGCGGGTAGTCCTCGGCCTCGGCCCAGATGTCGATGGGCGGCTCGGCCGCCCGCGACGGCGGCGCCCAGCCCGGGGACGGGCGGCCCTCCGGATCCACCACCGGGGTGAAGAATCCGGTGTCGGCCGTGGGCGCCGGAGCCCCGCCGAAGCGGCCGACCGGTTGCGGTGCGGTGGTCTCACCGACCGGCGTCAGCCGGGTGATCTGCGGCGCCGGGATGTCGCTGACCGGACCGGCGGGCCGGCGCTGCGGGAGCCCGGCACTGGTTGTCCCGCTGGTCATGCCGAACGCGGCGGGTGCCGCCGGGACGGGCTCCGGAGTGTTCGGCACCGCGGTGAGCACTCGCGGCTGCTCGGCTGCCGGGAGGGCGGCCACCGGGGCCGGGTACGCGGAGGTGATCGGCTGCGGCGCGGGCGCGTTGTCCGGCACCGGCGAGACCAGGCTGCCGGGCAGGTGCACGCTCGCCGTGATGCCCGGCTGCTGGGCCATCGTCGAGGTGCGGCGCATGCTGACCGTGATGCTGTGCCGCTGTGCGAGCCGGCCGACCACGAAAAGACCCATGCGGCGGGCGGTTTCGATGTTGACCTCGCCACCGGAGGCGAGCCGCTCGTTGATCCCGCGCAGATCCTCGCTGGACATGCCCAGACCGCGGTCGGTGATCTCGATCAGGTAGCCGCCGTCGACGGCCCGGGCCACCGACACCGCCACCGGAGTGCTCGGCGGCGAGTAGCGCAGCGCGTTGTCGATCAGCTCGGCCAGCAGGTGCTCGATGTCGACCGCAGGCTCACCGGCGACGATGCCGTCCGGCACCGCGCCGATCTCGACCCGCTGGTAGTCCTCCACCTGGGAGACCGCGCTCCACAACATGTCCGAGAGCGCGACCGGCGGCAGATGACCGCGGCGCAGCGCGGTACCGGCGAGCACCAGCAGGTTGTCACCGTTACGGCGCATGCGGGTGGCCATGTGGTCGAGGCGGAACAGGCTCTGCAGCCGCTCCGAATCGTCCTCGTCGCGTTCGAGTTCCTCGATCAGCGTCAGCTGCTGTTCGACCAGCGACTGGCTGCGGCGGGAGAGCGTCTCGAACATGTTGCCGATCTGCAGGCGCAGACGGGCCTGTTCGGCGGCGAGATGCAGGGCCACGCGGTGGATGTCGTCGACGGCTCGGGCGAGCTGACCGACTTCCTCGGTGGTGTTGACGTCGATCGGGGTGATCTCCGGGGTGTCGCCACCGTCGCGCACCACCTCCAGCTCCTGGGGCAGGTCGACGTGCGCGACCTGCAGTGCGCCGCTTCGCAGTCGGCGCACCGGCACGACCAGCGAGCGGGCGACCGCCAGGGCGAGAGCGAGACCGGCGAGCAGCATCGCGATCACGACCGCGACGTCACGCAGCACGCTGGAGTGCGCGGTCGTGGTCCGCGCCGCCAGGCGGCTGTCGATGGAATCGACCAGGTGGCTGTCGATCTGGTTGTAGGCCTCGAGGCTGGCCTGCAGCGAGGCCGAGCCCCCCGCCTGATCGACGGCGGTCTGGCCGTACGCGGCCATCCGGGCCTGCGCGGCCCCCATCAACTTGTCCTCGCCGATCGCGTTGGTCGGCTCCAGCTGCTGGTACTGGGCGATCATGACCATCTCACCGCCGAGCGCGACCAGCAGCTGGCCGCGCATGGCCGGGGCGGCCTCGATCGCGCCGGCGAGCATGTACTGATTCATCAGCAGGCGCCGGCCGGTCATCGTGGTACCGAGCTGGAGGAAGGTCCGCTCGATCGTGGCCTCCTCGGCGGACGGCGATCGGTTGATCGCGCCGAGGATGTGCGCTGCGACGTCGTCCATCTGCTGGCCGATGACATTCGGCGGGCTGGAACGCAATCCGCTGCGCATGGTTCGGCCGGCCGAGACGGCCGCCGACAATTCCGTACTGACCTGGCTGTCGGCCCGAACCGTCCGCAGTGCGGTGTCGAGGTCGGCCGCGGCCTGGTCGAAGTGGGCCGACACCTTGTCCAGTGCCGCATCGTTTCCTGCGCCCTGATCCGCCATCGCCGTGAGACCCAGTTGTTCGGTCGCCTGACCGAACACCAGCATCGGGCGAATGATCTTGACCTGCTCGGCCGCCGCGTTCAACTCGGAGATCTTGCTCAATCCGTCGTTGATGCGGAGGACCGCGAAGATCGAAGCCAAGACGACCGGTAGGAGCAGCACGATGCCGACCTTGCTCGTCACGGACAGGTTGGACAGACTCGTCTGCCATCGCCGCGGTGCTGTGCCCATCCCGCTTCCGTCGCCTCCGCTCGCGTATTGCCTCCGGTTCCAACCCGCTACCCTGACGAAAACCCAGCCGCCTCAGTTCATCCCACGTCGGATTTGAAAGCGGACGGCCGTGATCTATTGACTGGTCGGGTCAAAGGGTTGAGAACCAACTAGAGGTCGTCTTTTATCGCAGGTAACATACCGTGCGCGGTCCGGGACGGCAATCCGAGCGCTCGGGGTGTGGGATTTCGAATACCAGGTCGGCGCAACGACTTTCGCATTCACGCCAACATCAGACCGATCGCTCTCGGGAATAATCGCAGGTCACCGCTCAGGGAATGTGTGGCGTGTCGCAAGTGCGCTTCTCAGTGGACTCTCAGTCGGCACGGTCAGACTGGACGTCATGCGCATTCTGGTAGTCGACGACGACCGCGCGGTCCGGGAATCGCTGCGCCGGTCGCTGACGTTCAACGGCTACTCCGTCGATTTGGCGGTCGACGGGGTCGACGCGCTGGACAAGGTGGCCGGTCAGCGGCCCGATGCGCTCGTACTCGACGTGATGATGCCGCGACTGGACGGACTCGAGGTGTGCCGGCGGCTGCGCAGTACCGGCGACGACCTGCCGATATTGGTCCTGACCGCTCGTGACTCGGTCTCGGAGCGGGTCGCCGGTCTGGACGCCGGCGCCGACGACTATCTCCCGAAACCGTTCGCTCTGGAAGAATTGCTCGCCCGGCTCCGGGCCCTGTTGCGCCGCACCGCCACCGGTGATCTCGCGGAGATCTCGGAGGCTATGCAATTCGCCGATCTGTCCCTGGATCCGGTGACCCGCGAAGTTTCCCGCGGCGAGCGGTCGATCAGCCTCACCCGCACCGAGTTCTCGTTGCTGGAGATGCTCATGGCCAACCCGCGCCGGGTACTCACTCGCGGCCGGATCCTGGAGGAGGTCTGGGGGTACGACTTTCCCACCTCGGGTAATGCGCTGGAAGTGTACATCGGTTATCTGCGGCGCAAGACCGAGGCGGAGGGCGAGGCCCGCTTGATTCATACCGTGCGCGGGGTCGGATACGTCCTGCGGGAGACTCCGCCGTGAGCCTCGTCACTCCCCGTTTCGTCGTGAGGTATTGACGTGGGCCGGACGGTTCCACGGCAGCCGGTCATCGCCGGGCTCGGTATCGGGCACGGAAATCATGGTGCGCACAACGGGCACGGCGGGCACGCGGGATACGGGCCCGACGGTCATCCGCACGGCGGGGCCGAGATGCGCCCGCCCACGCCGCTGACCAGTTCGGTGTCGCTGCGCTGGCGAGTGACGCTGCTGGCCGCGACCGTGGTGCTGATCGCGGTCGCGCTGACCTCGATCACCGCCTACACCATGGTCGCGCGGGCGCTGTACGCCGACGTCGACAATCAGCTGCGCGCCCGCGCCACGGTGATGATCAGCAACAACCTCGACAGCTACGGGTTCATGCCGATGCTGCAGATCGGCAGCCTGTACTCCAACGACATCGGCGTCGCGCTGATCTATCCGAACAGCGAGCAGTGGTATGTGCCTCCGCAGCAGACCGATCCGCCGCTGGGCGCCGCGGAATGGGCCGTCGCGCACGGCGAGCTGGTCTCCTCGCTGCGCACCTCGCACGATCAGCGGGTGCTCGCCGAACGGATGAAAACCGGTGCGACCCTTGTGATCTCGCAACGGTTGCAGCCCACCCAGGAGGTGCTGGACCGGCTGGCGTGGCTGCTGTTCGTGGTCGGCGGCTGCGGTGTGGTGGTCGCCGCCGCGGCGGGAACGGCGGTGGGCCGCACCGGTTTACGGCCGATCGGGCGACTGACCGCGGCCACCGAACGGGTGGCCCGCACCGACGATCTGACCCCGATCCCGGTCACCGGCGACGACGAACTGGCCCGGCTGACCGAGAGTTTCAACTCGATGCTGCGGGCCCTGGCCGAATCTCGGGAACGGCAGCGGCGCCTGGTCGCCGACGCCGGCCACGAGCTGCGTACCCCGCTGACCTCGCTGCGGACCAATATGGAACTGCTGATCGCCTCCAGCCGGCCCGGCGCGCCGCGACTTCCCGACGAGGACATGGCCGAGTTGCGCACCGATGTCGTGGCGCAGATCGAGGAGTTGTCGACGCTGGTCGGCGACCTGGTGGACCTCGCCCGCGAGGACGCCCCCGAGGACGTCTACGAGCAGGTCGACCTGGGTGAGGTGGCCGAACGCGCGCTGGAACGGGTGCGGCGGCGGCGCTCGGGCGTCGAATTCACCGCCGAACTGCGGCCGTGGTTCGTCTACGGGCACGAGGCCGGATTGGAGCGGGCGGTCCTGAACGTGCTCGACAATGCGGCGAAATGGAGTCCGGCGGGGGAGCAGGTCCGGGCCACCATGCGGGAGACCGGGCCGGGATTGCTGGAATTCGCCGTCGGCGACGCCGGGCCGGGTATCCCGCCGGCCGAACGGGAGCTGGTGTTCGAGCGCTTCTACCGCACGACCGCGTCACGGTCGATGCCGGGCTCGGGCCTCGGGCTTGCGATTGTCAAACAAGTGGTGACGAAACACGGGGGAACGATCACAATCGACACATCCGATCGTGGTGGTGCGCTGGTCCGTATCGTACTGCCGGGTGAAGGTTCTCCACCGGCAGTCTCGGAGAACTGATAGTAGCGTCTCAGTCCGCTCTCAGTCGTTGTCACCAAGCTGGGCGACAGACTCGAGGAGAAACGAGAAATATGACCGAGGATCCCCGTCCGGGTATGCCGCACCAAGCGCAGGCCGGTCCGCAGGAACCGCAGTCCGGGACGAAGCCGATGCCGTGGTCGGGCACGGCGCATCCGGTGCCCGGCAGTACTGCGCAGTACGCGGTCACGCCGCCGTACGAGCCGGCGACGGGCCGGACGGCCCCGATACCGCCGTACCCGTACGGATACGGTCCGGCGGGCGGACCGGGCGGGCCGGGGGTTCCGGGCGGGCACGGGCCCATCGATCCCGGATATCCGGGATCGGGTCCGCAGCCGTACGCGGCGCCGCCGAAGCGCGGCCGGGCCGGTCTGGTGGCGGGCGCGGTGGCCCTGGCGCTGGTCGCCGGTGGCGTCGGCGGTGCGGTCGGCACCCTCGCGACGAGGTCCGCACACTCCTCCGGTGGCGTGGTCACCAACGCGCTCGATGTCCCGCCGCCGAAGGGTGGGGGTGTCACAAATGCGCCAGCGGGGACCATTCCCGCGGTCGCGCAGAAGGTGCTGCCCAGCGTGGTGATGATCCGCGTATCGAGCAGCAAGGCCGAGGGGGAGGGCTCCGGGGTCGTCCTCTCCACGGACGGCATGATCCTCACCAACAATCACGTCGCCAGCGGCGCCGGGCCGAACGCCAAGATGAATGTGCAGTTCAGCGACGGCACCTCGTCGCCGGCCACCGTCGTGGGCGTCGATCCGGTCTCGGATCTGGCGGTCATCAAGGTGGCGAACAAATCGAATCTGACCCCGATCGATCTCGGCAACTCGAAGGAACTGCAGGTCGGCCAGTCGGTGGTGGCGATCGGCTCGCCGCTCGGCCTGGCCGGCACCGTGACCACCGGCATCGTGTCCGCGCTGAACCGGCCTGTGTCCACCAGCGGCGAGTCCGGCGGGCAGGGCACCGTCATCTCCGCGGTGCAGACCGATGCGCCGATCAACCCCGGTAACTCCGGCGGCGCGCTGGTGGACCTGAACGGCAAGTTGATCGGAATCAACACGGCCATCGCGACTCTGGGCGCGGGCGGGCTGGATTCCAACAGCGCGCAGAGCGGTTCGATCGGCCTGGGCTTCGCGATCCCGGTCGACCAGGCCCGCCGGGTGGCCGATCAGCTCAGCAAGACCGGGCACGCCACCTACGCCCAGATCGGAATGTCGGTGCGGGCCATCGACGACGCCAACGGCGCCCGCATCCTGGACATCACCCCCGACGGCCCCGCCGCCAAGGCCGGGATTCCCGGCGGCGTGATCGTCACCAAGGTCGAGGATCAGATCATCGACTCCGGTAACGCGCTGATCGCGGCGGTCCGCTCGCATCAGCCCGGTGACAAGGTGAAGGTGACCTACACCGACGGCAACGGCCAGAACCCGAAGACCGTCGATGTGGTCCTCGGCGCGGCGCCCGCCGACGGGGGTGGTCGATGAATCGCCGGCCTCGGACGCTGCGGCTCGTGAAGCACCGAGCGGAGATCGCCGAGCGGACGGAGCACGCTACGGTTGGCACCATGGAACCTGATGCCTCCGTGGCGGGCCGTGCCCTTGTCGTGGTCGTCGACGATCGAACCGCTCATGGAGGAGTGGACTCGCTAGGCCCGTTGGTGACCGAGTTGCTCACCGAGGCAGGCTTTCTGGTCGACGCGTCGGTCTCCGTCGCCAACGATGAGGTCGAGATTCGCAACGCGCTCAACACCGCGGTCATCGGCGGGGTGGATCTGGTCATCTCGGTCGGTGGCACGGGTATGTCCCCGCGCGACGTCACTCCCGAGGTCACGGCTGAGGTGCTCGATCGGGAACTGCCCGGCATCAGCGAGGCGCTGCGGGCGTCCGGTTTGGCGGCCGGTTCGCTGGACGCGGGATTGTCGCGCGGCCTGGCCGGGGTTTCCGGCAGCACGCTGGTGGTGAACCTGCCCGGCACCCGCGCCGCGGTGCGCGACGGCATGGCAACCCTCGGCCCGCTCGCCTCGAAGGTCATCGACGAATTGTCCGGGCTGGAGGAATGACCGATCGGGCCGCTGCCGACTCGAGCCGGGAGGAACCCACCGCCCGGCGCGAATCGGGGAGCGGCACGAAGGGCGGGCGGGATTCCGCGCGATTGGCGCGGATCTTCGGAGAGACCTTGCCGCAAACCACTTCCGACGAACGGGGGCACGACGGCGAGCCCCCGGCCTCCTCGGACGACTGGCTGCGTTCCCAGGTACCACCACATCACGGGGGGCATTGAGGCCACACCGCACGTCATTGCCGGATGACGTGAATCTCGACACGACGAGCGCCGGGCGGTTGCCACCGCCGGTTCTTTCCCGCTGTTCACAGCGGTTGTGCTATTTCGGTGAGATGTCCCGGAATTGTAGTGTGATTTAGATCACATCTTATTTACGACAGCTTACGTTGTCAGGTTGTTGCCGGGCCGTTTAATGTCCACGCTTGGGCTGTGTCACAAGTGGTTCTCAGGGCACAGGAGGGCGTTCGCGCCGACTCGACGGAACACTGGCCCGGGTCCGTCGGCAGTCGGCTTGCCAGTTAGCACGAAATTTGTCGTCGGTTACGTGCCGGCAACAACTTGGCGACAGACTGTGCTGGGCTCTGTGACAGAACCACTATCTTTTCAGCCCCCGATGGTCGAGGGCTGACTGTAAGAAACCTGATGAGGGGAAGTATGAGCGAGAACCGTACCAACGGTCTGCGTCGTGGTGCCCAACTCGCGGGCATCGGCGCGGCTGTTGCTGTCGCCTTCGGCCTGTTTTCCACGGGTGCTGCCAATGCCGATACCTTCGTGCCGTTGCCGGACGGCCAGAAGCTCGGTCCTGACGGCGTTGTCATCACCCGGACCGGCGAGCATGCCCTGATCTCTCCGTCGCTGGCGGCCAATGGTGCCGGCCGCGTCGTGTGGGTCTCGGGTAGCTCCGTCGCCGATATCCCGAACGCCCCGGATGCCACCCCGGGCGGCTGGAACGGCCCGAGCAATTCCAACGGGTCCAACAATTCGTCCACCCACCTGGCCTCGAACATCAGCACCGGCTACATCGTCGGCTGCCAGGTGAACATCGCCAGCGACGCCATCTCGGCGGGTCTGTCCGGCAGCCTGAGCGCCACCAGCGCAAGCGTTTCCGGCTCGGTTGGCCTGAACCTCGGCCCCGGCGAGGTGAAGTTCGTGATG
Source organism: Nocardia aurantia (assembly GCF_009604425.1). Lineage (GTDB taxonomy): Bacteria > Actinomycetota > Actinomycetes > Mycobacteriales > Mycobacteriaceae > Nocardia > Nocardia aurantia. The sequence continues at coordinate 92,965 of NZ_WEGI01000012.1, forward strand.
ATCGACGTGAAGGACGTTCCGTCTGCGGGCACTTACTCCGTGGAATACCAGGATGCGGAGATTCAGGTCCAGGGTTGTGCCGGGTACGCGCAAGCGCGCTCGTACACCGTCGTCGAGGTCATCGGCGATCACTACTCGAAGACCACCCTCTACGGGCAGCCCTTCTCCATCGGCTGACGTAGGTCGAATCCGCCAAACCCATTCCCGCGTAAGCGATCTCACCCTAGAGGGACTTCAAACATGAATATTCGCAAGACCATGGCGCGTGCTGCCGGTGTCGGTGCCGTCGCTACCGCCGCGCTCGGCTTGTTCTCCACCGGTGCGGCCAACGCCGACACCTTCGTGCCGCTGCCGGGCGGCGACCTCACTCGCACCCTGTCCGACGGCACCGTGGTGCACGTCTGGATCGACGGCGAGTCGGCCACCATCAACCCGTCGATGGGTTCGACTCCGCTGCACCGCAACTCGTGGGCCTCGGCCACCGCGCACATCAACATCTCCGGCGTGGACGGCGATGTGGGCGGCAACATCTACCCCGGTTACGTGGTGGGCTGCCAGGTCGACATCTCCGGCGGCGGCGTGAGCGGCGGCCCGACCGTCGGCGCCGACTGGAGCAGCGGTCAGTCGGTGACGCCGAGCGCGTCCGCCGACGGCGGCGCCAACCTGACCCTGGGACCGGGCCAGGCGCAGTCGTTCTACGTGCTCGACATCGAGCGCGCCGACGACTTCGGTGCCGACAGCCACAAGACGTACAACGCCTTCAAGGGCAACGACGCCTCGGTGGCCTGGGCGGACGAGACGATCGGCCTGACCGGCTGCGCCGGTTACGCGCAGGCGCGCTCGTTCGTGACCGCGGAGATCTCGACTGCTCACGTCCAGTCCTGGATCACCCTGTGGGGCCAGCCCTTCAGCCTGGGCTGAGTTCCGAATTCCGTTGTGCCCGGCCGGTTTCCGGCCGGGCAGCGCACCGGCCGAGCCGGCGCGCGATCTCGGTGGCCGAGGGCCCGGTGTACGCACCGGGCCCTCGTGCTGTCCGGTGAACGCGAGAGCCGTTGCGCCCGTTCAGTTCCGATCCTTGCTCGCGCGCTCGTCGGCGAGCAGGTCCCGGATCTGGTGCAGCAGTTCGTTGTCGGTGGCGCCGTCGGGAATGCCACCGCCCCAGCGCGTCCTGGCCTTGTTGGCCGGAAGCACCACCAGGCCGTAGATGAGCGCGGCGATCACCAGGAAATTCAGCAGCGCGGTGATGATCGGGCCGGCGGCGATGAAGGTCGCGGGCTTGTCGGAGATGAGCCGGAAACCCAGGCCGAGCTCACCGGTGCCGCCGAACACCGCGAGCAATGGATTGATGATCCCGGAGCTGAACGCGGTGACGATCGCGACGAAGGCAGTGCCCATGACGACCGCGACCGCCAGGTCGATCACGTTCCCGCGTAGCAGGAAATCCTTGAATCCCTTCAACATTGCGGCTCCTCTCTCGGGCCGGTGCAGCCGATGGCAAATTCTTGGTTAATGCGACGTCGGGTACTTTAACGGACGATCAGGGCCATGGCGGTGCGCAGCGACGCGGCGGCGACCGCCGGTGCGCGGGCCGCGTCGAGCGCCAGCAGCACCATCCGCTCCCGGCCGCGCCCGCCCTCGCCGCCGGTGACCAGCACGACCGCGGCATCGGTGGCCAGCGGCCGCGGCGGCGGCCCCGCCCGGGGCTGATCGTCCTCCGCGGCGGCGATGACATCCACGCGATCACCGGGCCGGAGTACCTCGGCGACCGCCGGGTCGGCCGGTCGGATGGCCACGATCCGGGCCTCGGGCGTACCAGCGGCGGCGGACGCCAGCCGCGGCCCGACCACCCGCAGATCGGTGAGAATCTCCCCGGCCCGCACGGCGGTGCCGAGAGTGCTGCCGAGGACGGCCGCCGAATCCCGGATCGCGCCGGCCGGCAGCATGTCGACCGGGCGCGCCGCCTGGATCACATCCGCGTCCGTGAGTCGCTGCCCCGGCGGTAGGTCGCGTGCCGCCACCACTACCTCGAGATGTCCCGCGGCAGGATCGCCCCGGACCGCGAGCACGGCGGCGAGCACCGCGAAAACCATTGCGAGCATCCGGCGGGCGAATGCGATGTCGGCCCATCTCGGCCGCGACGAACGCCAGCGATCGGACAGATCCCAGCGTGGCCCGCGGCCGAGGTCCATGCCGGCGGATCGCCGGGCACGGCGGCGAACGGTATCGAGACGAAGTCGCTTCACCCCCGGCACGCTACGGCCGGCACCGATCGGATCACGCCACGAAATAGGAGGTCGGCAATGCCCTGTGGAAAATCTGGAGGTTGTGGAAACCGGGTAGTCCGTGAAGCAGCGGCCGGCCTGCGGTGGCGCCGCTGACCGCCGCCGGACATGCCGCCGGCGGGCGTTCGGGCGTCGGCGGCGATGACGAGACCACCCGGGGACACCGCGGCCGGCGCGCGAACACGGTCGGCCGGGCGACAGCCGGCGTCAGGCGACCGCGGGGCTCGCCGCCGAGGTGCTGCCGCTGCTGCCGGCCGAGGATGTGCTCGATGACGACGAGCTGCTCGACGAGGAGTCGGAGGAGCTCGACGAGGAGGACGAGGAGTCGGAGCTGGACTTCGCGGGCTCGGTGGCCGACGAGGAGCCGTTGCGGCTGTCGGTGCGGTAGAAACCACTGCCCTTGAACACGATGCCGACCGAGTTGAAGAGCTTGCGTAGCTTGCCGTCGCACTTCTCGCAGGTGGTCAGAGCATCGTCCGAGAAGGACTGCACGATGTCGAACTTATCGCCGCACTGCGTGCACTGGTACGAGTAAGTAGGCACTTGAACCTCCACAGTCTCCGTCGGTTTGGCACTCTACAGCCGACAGTGCCAACTTTACCAACAGCGTCGTTCACCGCACGATTCCCGGTGGGCCACTCGGCTCACCCTCGGCCAGCCGGTGCAGGCCACCCGGGGTGAGCGCCCAGCCCATGCGCCGATCGTGGGACTCCTCCGGGAGCCGATCCACCAGTTCGTCGTCGCGGACCACGGCGATCAGCCGTGCCGTGGTGGTCGCCGCGGCCAGCGTGCGGTCGTAGTAGCCCGCACCGCGGCCCAGCCGCACTCCTCGCCGGTCCACCGCCAGCGCGGGCACCAGGATCGCCGCCGCCCGCTCGATCGCGGCCGGGGACAAAGCCGGGCCGTCCGGCTCCAGCAACCCGTAGCGAGCCCGGCACAGGTGGTCCGGACCGCGATATTCCGCCCAGTCCAACGGACCCGGCGGGCCGGTCAGCGGCAACAGCACCCGGGCTCCGGCCGCCCGCAGCGCGTCCAGCATCGCGAGCGAGCCGGGTTCCGTCCTCACCGGGACGTACCCGGCCACCCACGCTCCCGGCCGATCGACCAGATCGGCCATCGCGCCCGCCAGCGCCGCCGCCTCGGCCGCGCGCACCTCGGGAGGCAACGCCGCGCGCAGGGCGATCAGCTCTGTCCGCCACCACCGCTTGTCACCGTCGTCCGTACCGGGCCGCATCTCCCGATCGTGACCCATCGCCGCCCGTTCGTCCTGCCGAGCCGGACGCTGCCCACCGGACTCGGTGACGTACCGCCGCACCGACGGGGCCGCGACGATGCCGGCCCGGCTCTCGCCCGGCGGGCCGGGGGGCAGGTGAGGATCATCCGGATGCGCGAGGTGGGCGTCCGGACGGTGGCTGTGGGGGAGCCGGCCGAGTTCGCTCGACGGCCGCTCGGCTCGGCCGGAATGCGGTGTCGTCCCGCTGCTCACTCCGACCACGATAGGCGTTCTCGCCGGTGTGCGGCTCGCGCGGGGCCCGGCCCGCGGGGTGTGGCGGATGTTTGCCAGGTTTCCGCACCGCGCAAAACGGGCATCGCTGCGGTGGAAGCGACAACCGGTTGCCTCTCGTTCGCCGCGCCGCCGATGTGCTCGCCGCATACTCTTCTAGCGGTGCGGAGCCGGATGTGACATCGGTTCGGCCGATGACATCGATAGATAGGGTGTGCCTTATGACAGCTGGTGCCGGGGCGGATGAGACGCAGTCCGGGCGGTCCGGTTTCCGGACCGCCGTGGTGCCCGCGGCCGGTCTCGGGACCCGGTTCCTGCCGGCGACCAAGACCGTGCCCAAAGAGCTGTTGCCGGTGGTCGACACGCCCGGCATCGAATTGGTCGCCGCCGAGGCCGCCGAGTCCGGCGCCGACCGCCTGGTGATCGTCACCTCGCCCGGGAAGGACGGCGTGGTGGCGCATTTCGTCGAGGATCTGGTGCTGGAGAGCACGCTCGCCGAGCGCGGCAAGTTCCATCTGCTGGAGAAGGTGCGCAAGGCGCCCGGCCTGCTGAACGTGAGTTCGGTGGTGCAGGAGGAGCCGCTCGGACTGGGTCACGCGGTCGCGCAGGCGGAGGCGGTGCTCGATCCGGGCGAGGACGCGATCGCGGTGCTGCTGCCCGACGATCTGGTCCTGCCGTGCGGTGTGCTGGAGGAGATGGGCCGGGTGCGCCGCGAGCACGGCGGCACCGTGCTGTGCGCGATCGACGTGCCCAAGGACGAGGTGAGCGCCTACGGCGTCTTCGACGTCGCGCCGGTGGACGGCGGCGCCGACCCGAATGTGTTGCGGGTCAACGGCATGGTCGAGAAGCCGGCGATGGCGGACGCGCCGTCGACCTACGCGGCGGCGGGGCGGTATCTGCTCGACCGCGCGGTGTTCGACGCGCTGCGCCGGATCGAGCCGGGCGCCGGCGGGGAATTGCAGCTCACCGATGCCATCGGCCTGCTGATCGCGGACGGTCATCCGGTCCATGTGGTGGTCCACCGTGGGTCGCGCCACGACCTGGGCAACCCGGGCGGTTATCTTCGTGCTGCGGTCGATTTCGCCTTGGAGCGAGACGAATACGGTCCCGCCCTGCGCGAGTGGCTGACCCGGCGGCTCGCTCCCGACTGGAATCCGCAGCTGACCACGTCGTAGCGAACGGCCGGGCGCGGTCCGATCGGTGGGTAGGACACTGAACAACAGGAAGGGCTGCATGCGCTCGGTGGAGGATCAGCAGATCAAGGTGACCGCGGCGGCCGTCGCCCCGCGGCCGGTGCGGGTCGCGATCTCCGAGGCCCAGGGTCTGCTGTGCGCCGAGGACGTCGTGACCGAACGGCCGCTGCCCGGATTCGACCAGGCGGCGATCGACGGGTACGCCGTGCGCAGCGTCGACGTGTCCGGCGCCGGGGTGGATGTGCTGGACGACGACGGCGATCCGGTCGAGATCACGCTGCCGGTGGTCGGCGAGGTGGCCGCGGGGTCGCGGCAGCCGATTCGGTTGCAGCCGAGGCAGACCGTGCGGGTCGACACCGGCGCGCCGCTGCCGACGCTGGCCGACGCGGTGCTGCCGGTGGAGTACACCGACGCCGGCCGGGCGCGCATCGCGGTGTACGAGGCGGTCCAGTCCGGCGACTACGTCCGCCGCGCCGGCGACGACGTGCAGTCCGGCGACGTGGCGGTGCGGGCCGGCACCATCATCGGCGCCGCTCAGGTGGGTCTGCTGGCCGCGGTGGGCCGCGACAAGGTGCTGGTGCATCCGCGGCCGCGGTTGTCGGTGATCTCGATCGGCGAGGAGTTGATCGATATCGATCGCACCCCCGGTCCTGGGCAGGTGTACGACGTGAATTCGTACGCGCTGGCCGCCGCCGCCCGGGACGCGGGCGCGGACGTGAACCGGGTCGGCATCGTCAGCGCCGATCCGGAGCGGTTACGCGATGTGGTCGAGGGCCAATTGGTCCGATCGGAAGTGGTGGTCATCGCGGGCGGGGTCGGCGGCTGGGCCTCCGAGCAGATCCGCGGGGCGCTGACCGGGCTCGGTGAGCTCGAAATCGCCCGTGTCGCCATGCATCCCGGCTCGGTGCAGGGTTTCGGGCGGCTCGGCCGCGACGAGGTGCCCACGTTCCTGCTGCCGTCCAATCCGGTCGGGGCCCTGGTGGTCTTCGAGGTGATGGTGCGGCCGTTGATCCGGATCGCCCTCGGTCGCCGGCACCCGATGCGCCGGATCGTGCGGGCTCGCACGATCATGCCGATCACCTCGGTGGAAGGGCGGCGTGGTTATCTGCGCGCGCAACTCATGCGCGACGAGCAGACCGCGGAATATCTCGTCCAACCACTCGGCGTGAACGGGTCGGCCCATCTACTGTCGACCCTGGCCGAGGCCAACAGTTTGATCGTCGTCGATCCGGAGATCACCGAGGTTCGCACCGGTGACGAGGTCCGGGTCGCTTTTCTCGCCCAGCGCGGGTGATCGGTGGACATGAACGTATTCCGGGCCGCGCAGCATCCGGGCTGGCCCGCTCATCTGGGGCCGGTGCGCGTCGCCTCCGGGCAAACGGTCACCATGCGGCCGATCCGGCTGCGGGACGCGGCGGCATGGGCCCGGATCCGGATCCGGGACCGGCATCATCTGGAGCCGTGGGAGCCGACCGGCCGCGGCACCTGGGAGGCGCGTAACCATGCCTCCAACTGGCCGTCGCTGTGGTCGAGCCTGAAAGCCGAAGCGCGGCACGGCGCGATGATCCCGCTGGTGATCGAGGTGGACGGCGCCTTCAGCGGGCAGCTGACCATCGGCAACATCGTGCGCGGCGCGCTGCGGTCGGCCTGGATCGGCTACTGGGTGGCCCAGGAGGTCGGCGGCCACGGGGTCGCGACCGCGGCACTGGCACTGGGACTGGACCACTGTTTCGGGCCGGTCGGCCTGCATCGGGTCGAGGCGACGGTGCGGCCGGAGAACCATCGCAGCCAATCGGTGTTGCGCAACGTGGGTTTCCGCGAGGAGGGCCTGCTGCGCCGGTATCTCGACGTCGACGGTGACTGGCGTGACCACCTGCTCGTCGCGCTCACCCTCGAGGAGGTCGAGGGCTCGTTCGTGGAGCGGTTGGCCCGCTCGGGACGGATCTCGCTGCCCTGAACATCCGATCCGAGTGCATCGCGGGCCGCGCCGGGAAAGCGCAGGCGGAACGGTGTTTCCGGGACGCCGGGCGATTGCGGCGAATCCGGCGCGCCGAAGCGGTGGCAAAAAGTTACCGCGCGCCTGCGGGGTATTTCACCTGCGGCGAAATAGCCTACCCACGTCGGTGGTGCGCGTTCGCTGCCACAGTGCAGCTGCCGTCGCAGGGACAACGGTCGGTCGGGACGGAGGTGGGAGCGCGATGCCGAATTCGATCTTGTGGATCGGATTGGTCGTGCTCTGGGTTTTCGTGCTGTTCCCTATGCTCGCCGGCCGACATCCGCGTATCCGGCGCACGACCGATGTCGCACTGGCCACCCGGGTCCTGCATCGCGGCGGCACGAAGCGGGTGCCGACCCGGGCGCAGAGAAAGCTTCCCCACGGCGATGATGCGGAGGATCGGATGACGACGCCGGCCGATGAGCCCGTCAACCCCGTCACCGAGGACGTCGATCGGCCAGGGCGGGACCACGCGCCACAGACGACCGGTACCCTCGCCAGACCCCCGGCGCGCCTCGACGACCTCGTCGCCGAGAACGCCGCCGGCCGCGAGGATTTCGTCCCGACCCGGCGCGGTCGCGGCGGTTACGACCCGGAGGCGGATGCCGTCGCCCGCGCCGCGCGCTACCGCTTCCGGCAGCGCACCGCGATCGCCCTGGTGCTGAGCGCCCTGCTGTTCGGGGCGTTCGCCTCGGTGGCGGCGCCGACACTCTGGTCGGGTTGTGTGGCCTCGCTGCTGATCCTGGTCGTCTACCTCGGCTATCTACGCCGGCAGGTGCGCCTGGAAGCGGATATCCGCCGCCGCCGCGCCGCCCGGTTGTCCCGGGGGCGCGAGGTCGAGCTGGTCGAGACCGCGGGGACCGCTGCACTGCCCGGCGCGGAGCGTCCGGCCCTGGACCGTGAGGCCGCGCGCGATCTGCGGCGCCGGGCGGTCGTCCTGGACGTCGACGACGAGGATCCGGCGTTCGACCACCTGGACCCCTACAACGCGGCGGCCGCACGGGCGCTCCGGGAACGAGCCCTCGAGGCGGAGATCCGCCGCGCGGCAGGGGAGTAGCGCTCACCGCTGCCCCGGCCTCCGGGAAGGTCTGCTGGAGGCGGAAATTCGCGGTGCAGCCGGGGAACGGGCGAGTCCGGCCGTTCGTGCTCGAGTGATCAGTCGAGAGTCCGCCAGCGCCAGATCATTTCGCCGATCAGTGGCCGGTCCTTCCGGACCTCCAGAGGAGCGGTGTTCAGGCCGTTCGGTGGGCCGGATTCCGGTTCGACGCAGACGGTCTCCGCGGGCTGGTCGAAGACGACGACCCATTCCAGCGGGCTGCTGACGACGAGTTCGATGGCGCCGGGCCAGGTCAGGGTGACGTCCACCCCGCCGGGCATGCCGAAGCAGTCGTCCCACGGGCCGGGTGGCGGGGTGATCCGATTGCCGTCGGGCAGGTAGTCGGCGCCGCGTTCCTCCTGCCAGGCGGGGGCGAAGTCGATCTCGACGCCCGGTCCGTCGGCGGTCAACCGGCGGTTGAACCACGGGTGCCAGCCGACCTGGGCCGGGAACGGATCCGCGAACGCCTCGACGGTCATGGTGAATTCGGCGGTGTCGGCGCCGAGGGTGATCGACTGGGTCACCCGTCCCGGGAACGGCCACGGCTCGGTCAGGTCCTGGGCGAGTACGACTTCCGCGTCGGTGGACAGGACCACCTGCCAGGGCTTGTCGCGCACGGTGCCGTGGATGGCGTGCGGTTCGGCGTTGCGGGGCAGGTGGTGGTCGGCGCCGGCCCAGTGCAGGACACCGTCGCGCATCCGCCCACACCAGGGCGCCATCGGGAAGCTGCCGAAACGTGGTCCGGTGTGCAGCAACCCGGTGTCGCCGAGCCGGAACTCGGCGATCCGTCCGGTGTCCAGGTCCACTGTCAGCCGGGCCGGGCCCGCCGCCAGCCGCACCTCCCGATCGGACATGTCGCCTCCTGAGTCGAATCCGGTGGTCCATCGGCGTTCCGGTGGTCCATCCACACGGTATCGGCACACGCGCGTCTCCCGCCGATCCGGCGGTGGCCGAGTCGGCGGGAGACGGTCACCCCGGACCGCGTTGTTTCGCGGGGACCGTGCGGGCCGGGTGGTGCGTGGCGGACGACCGGAGCGGGTGAGCGGCGCTCGGGCCCGGCGCCGGGTCCGTGATCCGGCGCGGATCGGTGTCAGCCGGGCTCCGGGACCGAGGGGAGCTCGACGATCTGCACCCAGTTCGGGTTGCGGCCGACCGGGTATCGGCCCAGTGGTCGCAGCGCACCGGAATCCGCGTCGATCGCGTGCACGGTCAGGGCGTCCGACTGCTGACCTGCCGCGAGCAGGAAACGGCCGCCGGGGTCGATGTCGAATCCGCGCGGGCAGGCCTCGGTTTCGGTGTGTCCCAACAGTTTCAGGGCGCCGGTGGTCGCATCCACCCGGAATCCGGCGAGCGTGCTCGACGTGCGATCGGAGACGTAGAGCAACCGGCCGTCCGGGGTGAGCCGCAGTTCCGCGGTCCATGGCTGCGAGACACCGTCGGGCAGTACGGAAATCGTGTCCAGCGGCACGAGTTGACCGGTGCCGGAATCGAATTCGTAGCCGCCGACCGTGCCGTCGAGTTCGTCGGCGACGTAGACGAACCTCCCGCCGGGATGGAACACCAGGTGCCGGGGCCCGGCGCCGGGCAGGGTGGACACGAAAGCCGGGTCGTTCGGCGTGAGCACCCCGGTCTGCGGATCGAACCGGAACTGCAACACCGCGTCACCACCCAGGACCGCCGCGAACAGGTGCCGGTTGTCCGGCGCTACCACGATCGAATGTGCGTGCGGCGGTGTCGGCAGCACCGCGACCGGGTCCGGCGCGACGACACCGTCCGGCCCGATCGCGTTCACCGACACGATGTTTCCGGTGTAGGAGGCGCCGAACAGGTAGCGCCCGGTGCGATCGGTGGACAGGTAGGCCGTGTCGGCCGGCAGCGGCACCGTCGCGAGCGGGGCCAATTCCCCGGTGGCGGTGTCGATGTCGAAGCAGGCGACCGACCAGGGCTCCGATCGCAGCGCGGCGTACAGGTGGTGACGGCCGGGCCCGACCGCCAGCGGCATCACCGTGCCGCCGGCGGGCCGGGTCTGCACCGCGTCGAGCGTGCCGTCGGCGCCGAGACGCAGCACCGAGATGTCGCCGCTGTCGGCGTTGGACACATAGGCCACGACCGTCATTCGTCCGTCCTCGCTATCCGACGTGCTGCCCGGCGCGGGCCCGCAGATCCAGTTCGATCTCCTCCAGGCTGCGGCCCTTGGTCTCCGGGACGAACCGCCGCACCAGCACGAACAGCACCACGCTGACCGCCGCGAAGATCCAGGCCGACCAGCTCAGGCCGAGATGGTCGTTCATCACCGGGAACAGGAAGGTGATGGCGAAGGTCGCCGCCCACAGCACCGTGCTGGCGGTGCCGGTGCCGATACCGCGGATCTTCAGCGGGAAGATCTCGGCGATCATCACCCAGACCACCGCGCCCCAGCCCAGTTCGTAGCCGACCCAGTACAGGTTCAGCACGATCAGGGTCACGAGGCCGGTGCCCGTACCCTTGCCCATGGTCATCACGGCCACGCCCAGCGTGAGCAGCGACAGGGCCATGATCACGTTGCCGAGCAGCAGCAGTGGCTTGCGGCCCCAGCGGTCGACCATCAGGAACACCCAGGCGGTGAAGATCAGCTTCACCGTGCCCATGATGATCGAGGCGAGCAGCGAACTGCTGGTGGCCAGGCCGAGTTGCTTGAACATGGTCGGCGCGTACAGGTTCACCGCGTTGGTGCCGGAGAACTGCTGTCCGATGGCCAAGATCAGCGCTACCACCAGGGCGGGCCGGGCCCACTTGGTCGTGAGGTCGCGCAGCCGGCCGCGCTGTTCGGTGTCGAGCTGGATGACCGCGCGGATGCTCGCCATCTCGGCTTCGGTGTCGGCGGTGCGGTGGGTCTGTTCGAGGACCGCGCGGGCCTCCGCCTCGCGACCGGTCTTCAGCAGCCAGCGCGGGGTCTCCGGCAGGCTGAACAGGCCGGCGAACAGGATCACGGCCGGCACGGCGGCCAGGCCGAACATCAGCCGCCAGTTGCCCGCGTCGGACAGCGCCCAGTCGACGATGTAGGCGATCAGGATGCCGGACACGATCATCAGCTGATTGAGCGTGGACAACGCGCCGCGCACCCGGGTGGGCGCGAGTTCGGACAGGTAGGTCGGCACGGTGGCCGACGAGATGCCGACCGCGATGCCGGTGACGAACCGGGCCACCACCATCGCCGGATAGTTGGGTGCGAACGCGCAGCCCAGTACGGCGACGGTGAAGACCACCGCGGCCACCATGATCGTGGGCCGGCGGCCGTACCGGTCGGCCAGCCGGCCGGCGAACAGGGCGCCGATCACCGCGCCCGCCGCCAGTGAACCGCCGACCACGCCCTGGGCGAACGAGTCGAGGTGCCACAGCGGTTTGATGAACAACAGAACACCGGAGATGACACCGAGGTCGTAGCCGAAGAGGATGCCTCCCAACGCTCCGAAGAAGTACAGATAGGAGACGCTGATCCGTCGCTGCCGCGCGGGCGTCGTTGCCGACTGCTGCATGGTCTTGCTTTCCTTAGAGCCGAAACGGTGTGCTCAGGGTCACATGCCCAAATGGTGAAGGCAATAACTTCTCTGATACTCATTCGGTATCGAGTAATGCGTTCATATATGTGAACAAGCGGAGCCACCGGACGGCCACGACACCCGAGGACGGTGCGGATCAGAGCGGGTCGGCCCGGCCCAGTTCGATCTCGCAGAAGCCGCCGCCCAGAAGATCCGGCAGCGTGCCGTTCACGTCGCCGGCGAATCGCTCGGCGTCGTCGTGGGCGTGATAGCCGATCGCCTCCCCCTCGCGCGACGATACGACTGCGCGGGTGTTGGCCGAAACACCCCAGACCACCCGGTAACCGGGCTGTTCCACCGCGAGCGCGGCCTCCAGCAGCCGGGCGCAGTCGTCGGGGGACAGCCAGGTGGACAGCCCCCGCACGTCGGCCGGTCGCTCGAAACAGGTGCCGATGCGCAGGCAGGTCACGTCCATGCCGAAGCGCGAGTGGTAGAGGCTGCCCAGCGCCTCGACGACCGCCTTGCTGACCCCGTAGTAGGTGTCCGGCCGGGGGCTGGAATCGGCCGGCAGCCCGTCCGGCCCGGCTTCGCCGATCGTGCGGAAGCCCACCGCGTGATTGCTGGAGGCCAGCACGACGCGCGGCACCCCGGCCGCTCGGGCGGCCTCCAGCACGGTGCGCGTGCCGTCGATGTTGACGTCGAGGATGCGCTCCCAGCTGTCCTCGCGGGCGATCCCGCCGAGGTGGATCAGGGCGTCGGCATCGCGGCAGGCGGCGGTCATCGCCGCTGGATCGGTGACGGACCCATGGACGATCTCCACCTGTTCACCGGGGGCCGCCGGTTCGATCGGCTGGATGTCCAGCAGCCGTAGCACCCGATCCGGGCGGGCCAGCCGCGGCCGCATCAGCCGCCCGACGATCCCGGCCGCGCCGGTGATGAGCACGCGTTGGTTCGACATGGATACTCCTCGCTGTTGCCCGACCGCCACGGCGGGCCGTCGGTTGATGAGAAAACTTGTGGGTCAACGAATTCCGGCGCGTCGGAGCTGCCTGGCGAGATCGGCGGCGGCGGTGTGCAGCACGGCGCCGATGCGGTGCTGCTCGCTCTCGGACACGTGGTCGGCGGGCATCGAGCAGCTGACCGCGTCGGTGGCCGGGATCCGGTACGGCACGGCCGCGGCCGCGCAGGCCACGCCGGCGGTGCCCTCGCCCCGCTCGGTCGCGTAGCCGCGTTCGCGCACCACGCCGAGTTCGCCGTACAGCGTGTCGCGGTCGGTGACGGTGGCACCGGTCAGTGCCTCGAAGCGCGGCGGCAGCAGGTCGGCCAGTTCGGCGTCGGCCAGTTCCGCGAGCAGCGCCTTGCCGAGGGCGGTGGCGTGCGCGGGCAGGGTGCGGCCGACCCGGGAGATCAGGTGCCCGGACCGATGCGATTCCCGGGTCTCCAGGTAGACGACCTCGGCGCCGGCCAGCCGGGCGTAGTGGACGGTGAATCCGGTGTCCTCGCGCAGCCGTTCCAGCATCTCGATCACGTAGGGGAGCGCGGGATCACGGTCCAGATAGGCGGTACCGCAGATCAGGGCCCGGACGCCGAGCCGGAACCGGGTGCCGGCCTCGTCGGCCTCGATCCAGCCGGCGTCGTGCAGGGTGCGCAGCAGTCCGTGCAGGCTGGACCGCGGGAATCCGGTGGCCTCGTGCATCTCGGCCAGCGACAGCCAGGACCGGTGTGCGGCGAAGACCTCGAGCAGGGTGATCGTGCGACGGGCCGACTTCACCCCGGTCGCGGACTCCTCCGGGTGCGGGATCGGGTCGTCGGCGGTTCGCCGATCCGGGCTCTGCATGACATTCCTTTCCGGCACGGATCTCTTGCTGGAAAGTATTCACATTTATGAACTGTCGTGTGATACCTGTTCGGCATTGTGTGATGCCCAATTGATGTTGGACCGGTATCAGTAGAGGGCTCTAACCTGGCGTCGTGACCGACCACGGCAAGCTGTCCTCCATGTTGTCCCTGGAACAGGTGCGTGGTTTCGTCGTGGTCGCCGAGGAGGGCAACTTCCGGCGCGCGGCCGAACGCCTGCAGATGACCCAGCCGCCGCTGAGCCGGCAGATCCAGAAACTGGAACGCGATATCGGCGTGCTGCTGCTGGACCGCACCCAGCGCCAGGTGGTGCTGACCCCGGCCGGCGAGGCGTTCCTCGCCGAGGCCCGGCGGCTGCTGGCCCTCGCGGAGGCCGCGCCCGGCACCGCCCGGCTGGTGGCCGCGGGCCACACGGGAACCGTCCGCATCGGCTTCACCGCCACCGCGGGCTTCGGTTTCCTGGGTGGCTTCCTCAACCAGATCAGCAACGCGCTGCCCGAGGTGGAACTCACCCTCGGCGAACAGGTCAGCGCCGAGCAGTTCGGCGAACTGGCCAGCGGCAGACTGGATCTGGCGCTGGCCCGGCCGCCGTTCGACCGGGTCGAGTTCGACGGCCGGCTGGTGCACCGCGAACCGCTGGTGCTCGCCGTACCGGAGTCGCACCGGCTGGCGGCCTCCGGGCCGCTGGCGATCCGGGAGCTCGAGGGTGAGCGACTGCTGGTGTACGCGCCCGGCCCCGCACGCTATTTCGCCGAGTTGACGGCGCGGACCCTGGCCGGGATCTCCTACGACACCGCCGACCGGCTCACCCAAGTGCACACGATGCTGGCCCTGGTGTCGGCCGGTCGCGGCCTGGCGCTGGTCCCGGAGACCGCCGGGCATCTGCATCCGGACGGGGTGCGGTATCGCCCGCTCACCGGCGTGCGCGAGCATGCCGAGCTGTACGCCGTCTGGCGGCGGCGCCCGGCCAATCCGGCCCTGCGGCGCGTCATCGATCTGCTGGAGACGTGGCCGGACTCCTGAGCGGCCCGTCGCCCCGGAAACCTTGTGTCAGAAAGGAATACCCGTGTCACAGATATCCGCCGCGGACCTCGGCCCGGCACTGGGCCGTGGCCTGTTGTCGTTCCCGGTCACGCACTTCGACGCCGAACTGCGGTTCGACGAGGCCGCCTATCGGGAGCACATCGGCTGGCTGGCCGGCTACGACGTGGCCGGACTGTTCGCGGCCGGCGGCACGGGCGAGGGCTTCTCGCTGACCACCGCCGAGATCGATGCGGTGGTGCGGGCGGCGGTCGCCGAGATCGCCGGCCGGGTGCCGGTGATCGCGCCCGCCACCGCCGGCACCGCCGTCGCGGTCGAGCAGACCCGCAACGCCGAGGCCGCCGGCGCCGACGGCATCCTGCTGATGCCGCCGTACCTCACGGAGGCCGGGCCCGACGGACTGCTCGAACACGTCGCGGCCGTGTGCGCGGCGACCTCGCTCGGCGTCATCGTCTACAGCCGCGCCAACGCCAAGATCGACGACATCACCGTGGCCCGGATGGCCGACCGCTGCCCGAATCTGATCGGCTACAAGGACGGCGTCGGCAACATCGAGACCATGACCCGGGTCCATGCCCGGATGGGGGAGCGGCTCACCTACATCGGCGGGCTGCCGACCGCGGAGACCTTTGCCCTGCCGTATACCGAAATGGGCGTCACCACATACTCTTCGGCGATCTTCAACTTCGTGCCGGAGTTCGCGCTGCGGTTCTACGACGCGGTGCGCGCGCACGACCGCGAGGCCGTCTACGCGGCGCTGCGCACCTTCGTGCTGCCCTATCTGGACATCCGCGACCGCCGGCCGGGTTATGCGGTGTCGATCATCAAGGCCGGGCTGACCGCCGTGGGCCGGCCCGCCGGGCCGGTCCGCCCGCCGCTGACCGATCTCACCCCCGGTGAGCTCGCCGACCTGACGGAACTCATCAAAGCCGTTGCCTGAGAGGGACTTTCCGATGACCATCGCATCCCCGGTACTGGACCGGATCACCGGCGTGCAGATCTCCTCGGTCATGCTGCCGCTACCCACCGGAATCAGCGACGCCAAGGTGCTCACCGGCCGGCAGCGGCCGATGACCGAGGTCGCGGTGCTGTTCGCGGAGATCCGCACCGAGGCCGGGCTCGAGGGCATCGGCGTGAGCTATTCCAAACGGGCCGGCGGCCCCGGCCAATTCGCGCACGCGCGGGAGATCGCCCCGGTCCTGCTCGGCGAGGACCCGAGCGATATCGCCAAGATCTGGGACAAGCTGATGTGGGCGGGCGCCTCGGTGGGCCGTAGTGGCCTGTCGGTGCAGGCCATCGCCGCCTTCGACGTCGCCCTCTGGGATCTGAAGGCGAAACGCGCCGGCCTGCCGCTGGCGAAACTGCTGGGCGCGCACCGGGATTCGGTCCGCACCTACAACACCTCCGGTGGCTTCCTGAACGCGCCGATCGAGGAGGTCCTGGACCGGGCCACCGAATCGGTCGCGAACGGCATCGGCGGCATCAAGATCAAGGTCGGCCATCCCGACCATCGCGTCGACCTGGCCCGGGTCACCGCGGTCCGCGAGAAGATCGGCGACGCGGTGCCGTTGATGGTCGACGCCAACCAGCAGTGGGACCGTCCCACCGCGCAACGGATGTGCCGCGCCTTCGAGCCGCTGAACCTGGTGTGGATCGAAGAACCGTTGGACGCCTACGATTTCGCGGGCCACGCGAAACTGGCCCGCACCTTCGACACCCCGATCGCCACCGGCGAGATGCTCACCAGCGTCGCCGAGCACGCGGAATTGATCCGCGCCGGAGTGGATATCGTGCAGCCGGATGCCCCCCGGGTCGGCGGCATCACCCGCTTCCTCGAGGTCATGTCACTGGCCTCGCGCGAAAATCTGCAACTCGCACCGCATTTCGTGATGGAGGTGCACGTGCACCTGGCCGCCGCGTATCCGCTGGAGCCCTGGGTGGAACACTTCGAATGGTTCGACCCGCTGTTCGAGGAGCGGCTGGAGATCAGCGACGGCCGCATGCACCTGTCCCCCCGGCCGGGACTCGGTGTGACGCTGAGTGATCAAGCGCGAGCCTGGACCGTCGCCGACCACGAGATCCGGGCCTGACCGATGGAGGAGAACGTGACCGAACTGCCCGCCGAAACCGATCCCGCCGAGATCGACCGGATCGTCACCGCCGCCGTCGCGGCCGCCGCGGAACTGGCCCGCACCACCCCGGCCGAACGCGCCGCCTGGCTGCACGCCGCCGCCGACGCCCTGGACGCCGCCGCCGGCGAACTGATCGAACTGGCCGCCGCCGAAACCCACCTCCCCGCACAGCCCCGGCTGCGTGGCGAGTTGGTGCGCACCGTCTTCCAGCTGCGACTGTTCGCGGAGGTGCTCACCGACGGCGAATTCCTGCGCGCCACAGTCGATCACGCCGACCCGGCCTGGCCGATGGGCCCGCGACCGGACATCCGCCGCACGGTGGTACCGATCGGCCCGGTCCTGGTGTTCGCGGCGAGCAACTTCCCGCTGACCCTGAGCGTCGCCGGCCACGACACCG
This sequence comes from Nocardia aurantia, assembly GCF_009604425.1. GTDB lineage: Bacteria > Actinomycetota > Actinomycetes > Mycobacteriales > Mycobacteriaceae > Nocardia > Nocardia aurantia. Next base: position 109,981 of record NZ_WEGI01000012.1, read on the forward strand.
CGGCGGCGCTGGCGGCGGGTTGTCCCGTGGTGCTGAAGGCCCATCCCGGGCACCCCCGGCTGTCCGCGCGGGTCCGCGACCTCCTCGTGGCCGCGCTGACCGGCGCCGGCGCGCCCGCGGGCACCTTCGAGAACATCTACGGCGTCGAGGCGGGCGCCGTCGCGCTGCGGCATCCCGGCGTCGAGGCGGCCTCGTTCACCGGTTCGGAGGCCGGTGGGCGCGCCCTGTTCGACATCGCCAACGCCCGCCCCCGCCCGATCCCGTTCTACGGCGAGCTGGGCAGCGTGAACCCGGTGGTCGTGACCCCCGGCGCGGTCGCGGCCCGTGGTCCCGAGATCGCCACCGGTTACGTCGGCTCGTTCACCCTCGGCGCGGGCCAGTTCTGCACCAAACCGGGCCTGCTGCTGCTCCCCGCCGGCCACGGACTGGACGAGGCCCTGACCGCCGCCGTGAAAGCCGTTCCGGCGCAACAGATGCTGAACGATCGCATCGCCGCCGGCTTCCGCTCCGGCGTCACCCGCCTCGACGACCACCCCGCCGTGACCGTGCTGGCGGCCACGGAATGGGGCGCCGACGCCTACCTCCCGACCCTGCTGAAGGTCGCCGCCGCCGATTTCGCGCCCGACACCCTGGGCCGGGAGTGCTTCGGCCCGGCCTCGATCGTGATCGAATATCGCGACATCGGCGAATTGCGTTCGGTCCTGGAGGAACTCGACCCCGGCTTGACTGCCACCGTGCACGCCGAACGCGACGAGGCCGACACCGTGCACGCCCTGCTCCCCACCCTGACCCGGCTGGCCGGCCGCCTGATCTGGAACGGCTGGCCCACCGGCATCACGCTGTCCTGGGCCCAGCAGCACGGCGGCCCCTACCCCGCCACCACCGCACCCACCTTCACCTCCATGGGCACCGCCGCCATCGACCGCTTTCTGCGCCCCGTCGCCTGGCAGGACTTCCCCGACGAATTCCTCCCCCCGGCCCTCCAGGAGGCCAACCCGTGGCAGTTGCCCCGCCGGATCGACGGGAAGCGCTGAGCATCGCGAGGACTCTTATACTCACTTTTGCCAAAAGTGAGTATACTGGCCGTTAATGTCATCAGTTGACGTGTGGCCGAAGGTCCAGTGGGAGGAATATCTCTGGGTTCCTACGCTTCCCGCCGAGTTGGTGTCACGACGGGTGCGGGAGCGTCATCGCGGGCCCTACCGGGCGGCAACGGTGCCGCTGATCGCGCGACAGCGGGTCGTTCTGCCGAGCGCGGTGCTGGCGGCAGCCGAGGAGGCGTCGATCGATATCGCTCGCTTCGACGCCGAGGCGGGTGCGATGGTGGCACCGTTCGGTGCGGTCCTGCTGCGTTCCGAATCGTCATCGTCATCGCGTATCGAAAATCTGACTTCGGGCGCAAAAGCCATTGCCCTGGCCGAACTCGGCGCCACCGACCAGCGCAATGCGGTGGAGATCATCGGCAATGTGCACGCCATGCAGACGGCGATAGATCTGAGCGACAGCCTCGACGAGGATCTCGTCCTCGCCGTGCACGCTGCGTTGATGACCGGACATGAACCCGCCGCCGGACAGTGGCGAACCCGGCAAGTCTGGATCGGAGGCGACAACTTCGGCCCGCACGGCGCCGAGTTCGTGCCACCGCATCACGACCGGGTACCCGCCGCGATGGCCGACCTGATGGCCTTCACCAGACGGGACGACATCCCGATCTTGGTCCATGCCGCGCTGGCCCACGCGCATTTCGAAACCGTGCATCCCTTCACGGACGGCAACGGTCGGACCGGCCGGGCCCTGATCCATTCGATGCTGCGTACCCGGCAACTGACCCGGAACGTGACGGTGCCGATCGCGGCGGGTCTGCTCACCGATGTCACCACCTACTTCGCCGCCTTGACCGCCTACCGGAACGGCGACCCGGTTCCGATCGTGACCAGGATGGCGGAAGCCACTTTCGCGGCATTGACCAACGCTCGCCTTCTCGTCTCCGAGGTCATCGAGATCCGGCGAGAATGGGCTGCGGCCGTGAATGCTCGGCCGCAGGCCACGGCTTGGCGAATCGCCGATCTCGCACTGCGCCTGCCTGTTCTCGACGCCGAGACGATCGCGCGAGAACTGGATCTCCCTCCCTCGAACGCCGTTCGAGCGCTCGACCCTCTCGTGGACGCAGGTGTGCTCACCGAATTCACCGGCAAGCGCCGGAACCGGATGTGGCAGGCGCGCGAAATACTCGACGCCCTCGACGCTTTCGCGGCTCGTGCCGGCCGTCGCAGTCTCGGCTGATCCGGGTTCATCCGATCGGGTGATTCGAGCGGCTCACTTTCGCTCCGTTCGATTGTTGTAAAATCGGCGCGGCCGGATGTGTCAGGGGCGGGCTCGTGGTCGTGCACGCCACGAGGCCGATCGGGATCGGACGGGGTGGGCGAATGTCGATCGAGAATGAGCGGCCGAGCATCGGCAACGGCGGGGAGAATCCGAAGAGTCTCTCGCACTGGGACATCTACCGCGCGTTTCATCCGCTGGACACCACCGATGCGCACAACGCGGGGGAGAGCTATCGGAAGATCGCCACCGGGTGGAGCGACGCGGTGCGGGATTTCGGTGCGCGCATCCTGCGTTCCAGCGCGTCGGCCTGGGACGGGCCCGCCGCGCAGGCGTCGCGGGAGGCGATCGCCAATTACGTTGCCCGCGCGCATGACCTGACTCCGGCGTTGCAGGCGCTGGCCGATCGGGTAGGCGCGGCGGTGGAGTCGATCAACGACACCAGAACCAAACTGCCGGAGCCGGTTTCGACCGTTCCGGCGTGGGATTACAAGGGGTGGACGGTCGGTCCGCTGTCCGGGTCGCACGCCAAGTCCAAGATCGACCATGCCCGCGACGAGGCGCAGCGGGTGATGGGGACCAATTACGTGACGCCGTTCGGGCGGGTCGACGGGGAGATTCCCGTCCTGCCGACACCGGTGAGCCCGGCCGCTCCGCTGTTCACGTTGCCGGACAGCGGTTCCGGTCCGGGCGGGCGCGACGGGGATGGTGCGGTCGTTCGGCCGGGGGCGGATGTGGTTCGGCCGGACGAGTCCCGAGGACCCGAAAGCGTTGACCGGGAGCAGGATTCGCCTGTCCCATCGGACGGGGCGGTGCCTGCCGGTGCCTCGAATTCGCCGGCCGATCCGGGAGCTGCCGCGGACCGTCTCGCGAGCGCCGGATCGGATCTGCCCTCGACTCGGGCGGCCGGGATCGAGGCGCCGGGCTCGCCCGGCGACTCGGTGAGCGGGCTCGGTGGTTCGAGAGCCGGGACGTGGTCGGGCGGTCCTGGCGGTGGACTCGGAACCGGCGGCCCGGGCTTCGCCGGGCCCGGGGTTGCCGGTCCGGGGCTCGCCGCTCCGGAGGTTGCCGCGCGGGGGCGCAGTGTGCCGGGCGTCGGAGGTGCGCCGGCCACGACTGCGCGCGGGTCCGCGCTGCGCGGGGGAGGTGCCGCGGGCGTGCCGGGTGTGGGGATGCCCGGGGGAAGGGCGCGCTCGGAGGAGGACGAACGGACTCGCCGGCTCCCGGAGTGGTTGCGTACCGGGGAGAATGCCGCCGAACTGCTCGGCCCGGAGCCGAAGACGTTGCAGGACGGGGTGATCGGCACCGAGGACGACGAGCCGCCCGTGAGTGAGCAGCCGGGCGGTGAGTGATGTCCGAATGGACTTGGGAGCCGGACGATTTCGCGGCGTTGTGGACAAGCGATGCCGATGATCGGTTCCCGTTTCCCCTGGGGTATCTCAGCCGCTTCCGGACCAACGGCGAGGTGGCGGCGCACCGGCGATCGGTGCGCCGCCACTACGACGCCGACGAGACCGAACTGATCCAGCTCGCGCTGCACACGCTCGCCGCCGCCGACCTTCTCATCGAAATCATCGGTGTCTCAACCGTATTGGGCGACGGCGAGCAGCAGGAATATCGAATGGTGGGCGGCCGTACCGCGTATCACGCGGTGCTGCTGTCGCAGACGGTCGCCGCGGGTGTCGAGGGAACGATTCGCTGTCGGCTTTTTCGCCCGGACCTGCTGCCCATGCGCACGGCGCGTCTGCTGCCTGCCTTCCCGGCGGGAGGCGGGAAGCCGGACACCTTCCACATCGATGATCTGCGACCCGAGGTTCTCGCGAATCCCGCGCGGAACGAGGCCGCGGAGCGGTTCCGGCGCAGGTTCGACCGGCCGGCCGCGGGTGGGGGGAGTGTCATGCTGCGCACCGGCGCACAACACGGCCCGACCGCGCCGCGGTATGCCGCACAGTGGCTGGATCTGGTCGGCGACGGCCGTTACCTACAACAGCGCACTCGGGAACATGCGTCGATCCGCCCCGCCACTCCGGAGGAGATCACCGCACTGCTCACGTCGTGGATCGAACGGACGCTGGAACGTCTGCGTGCCGCGGCCTACGAGAACCGCTGATGCCATGGCGTGCATTGTGGCCTGCCGTCAGCGTGAACCGTCGGGCATTCGGTCCTGGACGTGGACGGCATGGCCGTAGAAGCCCGCGGGTTGCTCGGCCAGGAGTTCGAGGAAACGCTGGGTCACCTCGGTGACCGGGTCGGAACGGGTGGCCGTGTCGTGAGCTTCCTGGTCGATCCACAGCTCCGTCACCCAGAGCGCATCCGGGTCGTCCAGCGCGGTGTTGACGGTGTAGGTGAGCAAACCGCTGTCGTCGCCCGCTGCCAGCGCCGATTCCTTGATCAACGCGATCACCTCGTCACGCCGACCGGGCAACGCGATCATTCGCCCGAACACGCTGAACATCGAACCCGCCACGCGTTCGCCCCTTTCACCGGAAACACTCTCGAAGCCAGCCTACTGGTCTTGTAGAAGATGGGGCCCCGAGCCGCCGACCCCGTTCGCTCCGGACGACGGTGACGGCGTAGTCAGCGGTCCTCCGCGCCGACCGGGCTGGTGGGCATGTTCGCCATCAACTCGTTGTAGCGCGCGGCGAACTCCTGATCGGCCTGGATGTATCGCTGGGCGATCGCGCGATGTAGTTGCTGGAGATCGTCGACGATCCGATAGTGCTGCTCGAGAGTGTCGTGCACGTTGTTGGACGAGTCGCTGGAGGAATCGACCACCGCAGCTTTCGATCTGAAGCGGCGAACAACCAGTTTCGCCGAAGTGAGCACGGCCTGGTCCTCGCCGAGGCCCCAGCGCTTCTGGTTGGATATGTTCGTGGCGATCGTCTGTAATCGCCTGATCTCGGTTTTGAACGCTTCACAGTCTCGCTCGATGTAAGCGAATTCCTCTGCGTTGACGCGTACATCATCGCTGAGGTGCACGCTGAGGAGACCTTTTTGCGCATCGGCAATGAGCTCAGCGAGTGGGCCTCCGGGTGTAGCGTCATCACTCACGTACGCTGCCTCCTACTCGATCTCGCCCGAACATGTTGAGGGCAACTACTTTTCAGGTTCCTGACGCGATGAGTGGCGCTAGCTTGGTCGCCAGCCCTTTCGCGATGTCGCAACTCTCGAGCCGCCCCGTTTTTCTGCTCGATGCGGGGTTGTCGATGGAGATCTCGAGGCTGCCCCCCTTCATCTCCAGGTTCAGCAGACAGAAGGCCCGATGATCCGGTTGATCGACATCGTGATAGCTGAGCGCCCGACGGTCACCTATGACCATCTCGCCAGCGACTGCGAAGCCGATGTTGGACCGCACCATGGGCAGCGTGATGTTCGTTGTGCGGATGGAGGCGCCGTAGCCGTCTGCCGCAGCGTAGATGCAGCCGCGCCACTTCGCGCCGCCCGAACCATCCGAGTCCGCATTGGTCGCCTTGTGGTCGAGCCCCTCCGAGTCCAGCACGGATGTCGGAATGTCGTGACACGGATCGAATCCCGTGGGCGCTTGCGCGGCGAGAGTCGTTGTCGCTGAGGTGCTTCGGCCGCTCGGACTCGTCTCGCCGCCTGAACCCGACGATCCACATCCCGCCGCCGCGCCTACGACCAGAGCCGTTGTCACCATCGTGACCGCGAAACCCGCCCGCATGTTCGCCCCCTTCTCTACGACTCACCGGGTCGGATGGACCGACGATAGCATTCCGCCCGCCGCGGCCAGGCGGTTCCGAACTGCCGCACACGGTGCCGCGAGTCCGGCGAGGTGAGACCCGGTGACCGGGTGGGCTATTGCGTCGCGAGGTTGGCCAGCAGCAGGGCGCCGACCACGCCGATCAGGATGGGGATGCCGAGGTGGCCCGCTGTGCGGCTGTAGTCGATGGTCGACCAGAGCACGATGATCGTCAGGGTCGCCAGGATCAACTTCTTCATGAATCCTCCCCGGTGCCTGTGCATTCCAGGTTACAAGGTTTGTATTCGGTTGCGCTACAGGGGGTTCCGGAGACGGTACCGACCGGGCGGGACTGGGCGCAGATATTCCACTATTGACAGGTCTCTATGAGAGGTTCTACGATTGACATGCCATAGTGGAACGTCTGACTGGAATTCGATGACCGTGCACGAACTGCCCGAGTACCTGCGGGGTGACCTCGCACCCGTTCCCGACGAACTCGAGGCCTTCGACCTGCCGGTCGAGGGAGCCTTGCCACCCGAATTGACCGGTCGCTACGTGCGCAACGGGCCCAATCCGCGGACCGGCGCCGATCCGGGGCACTGGTTCCTCGGCGACGGGATGTTGCACGGGGTGCGGCTGCGCGGCGGGCGGGCCGAGTGGTATCGCAACCGGTGGGTGCGGACCAGTAGATTCACCTCGGGGGCGCCCTTCCTCCGGCCCGATCTCACCGTGGACCGGGCCGCGAACGCGGCCAATACCAACGTGATCCGGCATGCCGGCCGGCTGTACGCGCTGGTCGAGAACGGGCTGCCGTACGAGGTGGACGCGGAGCTGGGGACGGTCGGGGCATGCGATTTCGGCGGCCGGCTCACCACCGCGATGACCGCGCACCCGAAGGCGGATCCCGTCACGGGTGAGTTGCACTTCTTCGGGTACGGGTTCGCCGAGCCGTATCTCACCTACCACCGGTTGTCGGCGGCCGGCGAGCTGGTGCACAGCCGGGTGGTCGAGGTGCCGGGACCGACGATGATGCACGATTTCGCCATCACCGAGAATTATGTGGTGTGGCTGGACCTGCCGGTCGTGTTCGACCCGGTCCGGGCCGCACGCGGCGGGATGCCGTACGGCTGGGACGACGGCTACGGCGCCCGGCTCGGGGTGATGCCGAAAGCCGGCGGCGCGGTCACCTGGTACGAGGTGGATCCGTGCTACGTGTTCCATGTCGGCAACGCGCACGAGCGCCCCGGCGGGGTGGTAGTCGTGGACGCGGTCCGATATTCGAGGGAATCGTTCGAGCGATTCTGGTCCGGCGCGGAAAATTCAGCCGCGCCGGGGCCGTACGACGCCCCGGCGAACGCGGAAAACGGTCCGGTTCTACACCGCTGGACAATTGGTGGGATTGGCACTGATGATACTCGGGTCGCCGAGGAGAAACTAGACGAGCTATCGGTGGAATTTCCTACCATAAACGATTTGCGGACCGGTTTGCCCGGTCGTTATATCTATGCCGTCGCCGATACCGAAATCGTGAAATATGATCTCGCCCGCGGGGCCGTCGCCCGATATTCCGCGGGCGGCCGGGCGGGGGAGGCGGTCTTCGTTCCGGCGGCGGAGCCCGGTGCCGCCGAGGACGACGGGTGGTTGTTGTCGCTGGTGTCCGGCTCGGACGGAGCCGAGCTGCGGGTGCTCGACGCCACAGGGCTCGCCGAGGTGGCGTCGGTGCGGCTGCCGTGCCGGGTGCCGGCCGGTTTCCACGGGCACTGGCTGCCCGATCTCCCCTGATCGGACGGCGGAACGCCCGGTCCATCGGTGATGGACCGGGCGTTCGATGTCGTGTGCTTATTCCGGCGGGGGCACGACGACGTTGTAGTAGCAGCCGCCGTTGCTGCCGCCGCTACCGCTACAGCTGCCCGGAGGCGGGCCGTCGTGGCGCATGCCGTCGATGTACTGTTCGTCACCCTGGCTCACGGGCACTGCCAGCACCGGGGCGGCCAGCGCCGTGACCGGCGCGAGAACTACGAAACCGGCGAACGCCGTACGTGCCAGGCGCCGCTTGATACTGGTCGTCGAGCTCACATCAAACTCCTCTCCATCCGATACACCTCGTCGTGCGATGGAAATGCGGTTTCGGTCAGCACATGCTGCCTCCGCTGCCACTACACGGCCTCGGGGGCGGTGGCGGCGGCGGTCCGGGCATGCCCGGATACGGCGGCGGCGGTTGGGCGATCAGTGGCGCCGCGGTCGCGACCATAGGGAGAACGACCATGAGACCGGCGACAGCGATCCTGGCCAAACGTCGATCCGTGCTGCTGTTCTGCACTCCGCATCTCCTCCTTCCGGAAGGTATTCGGAACTCATAGAACAGACCGGTACAACGCATTCCACGGTAGACCGCAAATCAGCGCCGATCAATAGCGGGGAATTACTGCGGACCGCGCCATTGCATTTATGTAACATCATTCTTCCGGTGAAATACAAAAGATGATTCTCCGGATTCGGGCGAATGACATGGACGGGATACGGCGACGGCCCCGGCACCACCTGGGTGCCGGGGCCGTCGGGGGATCGGTCAGCTCGCGACGCGCTCGGCGTACATCGCCGCCCACTCCCGGCGGGAGCGGATCGACAGGTCGACGTCGGTCGCCTGGGCGCGCAGCGCGCCCACGGTGGCCTGTTCCTTCGGGATGTGCGCGAACGGATCCCACTCCAGGAAGCGGCAGGCGTTCTCCCACGTGATCTTGTTGATGTCCTCGTCCGAGGCGCCGGCGGCGTTCAGCTCGTTGAGCACGAACTCCGGGGCATCCGGCCACAGCGAATCCGAGTGCGGGAAGTCGCATTCCCACGCGATGATGTCCATCCCGACCTTGTCGCGGTAGGTGAGCGCGGTGGGATCGGTGACGTAGCAGGCCATCACGTGCTCGCGGAACACCTCGCTGGGCAGCTTGCCGCCGAAGTCGCGGCGCAGCCACTTCTGGTTGGTGTAGTGGCGATCGGAGCGATCCAGGAAGAACGGGATCCACCCGATGCCGCCCTCGGACAGCGCGATCTTCAGGCCCGGATAGGTCCGGAAAGCCGGGCCCCACAACAGATCCTGCACGGTGATCTGGGAAACCGTGGGCGCCAGGCACATCAGGTTGTCGATCGGCGCGTCGGGGGCGAGACGCAGTGCGCCGAAACCCATTCCGATGTGCAGGTTCATCACCGTGTGGTTGTCCTGCAGCGCCTGGAACACCGGGCCCCAGTAGTTCATGTCGAAGTAGCTGGGCAGCCCCTCGAGATGCGGCAGCTCCGGCATCGACACCGAACGGCAGCCCTTCGAGGCGAGCCGCTCGATCTCCGCGACGGCCAGCTGCGGATCCCACAGCGGGATGATGCCCAGCGGGATGAACCGGCCCGGGTAGGCCCCGCACCACTCGTCGACGTGCCAGTCGTTGTAGAGCTGGATGATCTGGACGGTGATCTCGTCCTTGACCTTCGCGAGATGTCCGGCGCTGAAGCCCGCGTACGTCGGGAAGCACATCGAGGCGAGTACGCCGTTGGCGTTCATGTCCCGCACGCGCTCGTGGATGTCGTACACGCCAGGGCGCATCTCGGCGTAGCCGGCGGGGTTGTGGTCCCACTCCTCCGGCGGCCAGGAGACGACCGCGTTCAGGCCGGTCACGCCGACCGGGTTGCCCCGGTACATCCAGCGGTCGACACCCTGGTCGTCGACGATGACCCGCGGCATCACGTCGGCCAGCTTGGCCGGAGTGTGATTCTTGAACATGTCCGGCGGCTCGACGACGTGGTCGTCGATGCTCACCAGGATCAGATCATTGATATCCATGCGTCCTCACTAGACCTTCAGCAGGCGAGCCAAGTTGCCGCCCATGATCAGGGCCTGGTCCGCCTCGGGCAGGTCCTTGAGCTCGTGGATGTAGCGGGTCGGCTCGGCCAGGCCCTCCGGGTGCGGGTAGTCGGAACCGAACAGCACGTGATCGGCGCCGAGCAGGTCGGCCAGCGCGCCCAGGTCCTCCTCCCAGAACGGGGAGATGTAGAGGGCCTTCTTGAGCGCGGCGACCGGATCCTGGAAGCCGAAGCCCTCCGGGGCCTTCTTGTAGACGGCGGCCAGCTGCTCGAACAGGCCGGGCACCCAGGTCGCGCCGTTCTCGATGACGGCGAACTTCAGGTCCGGGTGGCGGAACAGGGCGCCGTGGCATACCCACGAGGCGACCGCGTCGCGGATCGGGGCCCACTCGTTCATCATCTTGAAGACGTTGGTGACGAACGGCAGCATCTCCTGGTTGCCGCCGTCCCACTCCGCGGCGTAGCGGGCGTAGCCGCTGTCCGAGGAGTGCATGGTGATGAGCACGTCGAGCTCGACCGCGCGCTTCCAGAACGGGTCGAACTCCGGCAGCGCGAACGAGCGGGTGCCGCGGAAGCCGGGCACCGGCGCGGGCCGCACCAGGATCGCCTTGGCGCCGCGCTCGACGACCCACTCCAGCTCCTCGATCGCCTTGTCGACGATCGGCAGGCTGATCACCGGCACGGTGAAGATACGGTTCTCGTAGTTGAAGGACCAGGTCTCGTACAGCCACTCGTTGAGGGCGTGCACGACCGCGTGGATCAGCTCCGGGTCGTCCTTCATCCGCTCCTCGAGCAGGCTGGCGAGGGTCGGGAACATCAGCGCGCGATCGATCTGCAGCTCGTTCATCAGCTCCAGGCGCGGCGCGGGCTCGCGGAACGCCGGGGTCGCCTTGATCGGCTTGCCGAAGATCTCCCGGCGGCTCTTGCCCTCCGGGTTGCCGTTCTTGAAGTACTCCTCCATCGCGCCCGGGGCGGCGACGACCTCGAAGGTCGGGTTGGGGATGTACTCGCTGATGTGGCCACGAATCGCGATCTTCGTCCGACCGTCGACCTGGACGTACTTGACCGCGTTCGCGTACTTCTTCGGCAGGAACTTGGTCAGCGCCTCCGGCGGTTCGTACAGGTGATTGTCGGCGTCGAAGAGCTGGTAGGGCAGGTCACTCTGGGACACGAAAGCCTCCGGGTTCGGACTGTTCTGAGAATCTCATTCTCCTATGGCGAGCATCATACTATCGCGCGGCCTCGAGGGTTTGGGCAACTGCCCAGGATCGATCCGGTGTACCCGGGGTGGTGTCGTCGACGGGGGTTCCGACCGGCTACAGTGACGCCGAGTTTGAATACGAAAATCGTTTCCAACTGGGAAGGGGTACGCGGCGGTGAAGATCGCCTTCGTCGGCAAGGGTGGTAGTGGGAAGACGACGCTGTCGTCGTTGTTCGTCCGGCAGCTGGTCGCGCAGGGCGCACCGGTCCTGGCGATCGACGCCGACATCAATCAGCACCTCGCGGCGGCCCTGGGCGCCGACGAGGAGGAGGCGGTGACGCTGCCGACCCTCGGCGAGCATCTGCCGCTGATCAAGGACTACCTGCGCGGTGACAATCCGCGGATCGCGACCGCGAGCGCGATGCTCAAGACCACCCCGCCCGGCCGCGGCTCGCGGCTGATCGGGGTGCCGGAACCCAATCCGATCTATACCGCCTGTCTGCGCGAGGTCGGTGGCGCGCGGCTGATGGTGACCGGGCCGTTCGCCGACGAGGACCTCGGGGTGTCCTGCTACCACTCCAAGGTCGGCGCGGCGGAGATGCTGCTCAACCATTTGGTCGACGGGCCCGGCGAATACGTGGTGGTCGACATGACCGCCGGGGCCGACGCATTCGCCTCCGGCCTGTTCACCCGCTTCGATCTCACCGCACTGGTCTGCGAGCCGACCCTGCGCAGCGTCGGGGTGTATCGCCAATACCTCGGCTACGCCAAGGATTTCGGCATCCGGATCGCGGTGGTCGGCAACAAGGTCTGCGACGAAGACGATCTGGCGTTCCTGCGCGAACAGGTCGGCGACGACCTGCTGTGCTGGATCGGCCGTTCCGGGCACGTGCGGGCCGCCGAACGCGGGGAGATCCGGCCGATCCACGACCTGGAACCGCAGAACCTGGACGCGCTCAACACCGTTCGCGCGGAACTGGACTTCGTCGTGCGGGACTGGAACGAATACCAGCGCCAGGCGGTCGAATTCCACCTCCGCAACGCCAACGCCTGGGCAGGCGCGGAATACGCCGACCAGGTGGACCCGGATTTCGTGCCGGGTCCGGAGATCCGGATCGGCTGAGCCGCCTCGTGTTCGATCCGGGTCCGGCCGTCCCCTCATCGGCACGGCCGGACCCGGACGACTCGAGCCGGCCCGAATCCGGCTTCAGCGCAGGCTTGTTCGGCCCGCGATCGCCGAGTCCGGCTGCCCGGCAATCGGATCCGGCGGGTATCCATCCCGCGGCATCGCTCAGTCCTCTCCGAGATAGGCGCTGCGGACCCGGGTGTCGGCGAGCAGTTCGGTTCCGCTGCCCGACACCGTGATCCGGCCGATCTCCAGGACGTAACCGCGGTCGGCCAGGGACAGGGCGGCGTGTGCGTTCTGCTCCACCAACAGGATGGTCGTGCCGGCGGCGCGCAGCGAATCGACCGTCTCGAGAATGCGCGCGGACATCAGCGGGGACAGGCCCAGTGAGGGTTCGTCGAGCATCAGCAGTTTCGGGCGGCTGAGCAACGCGCGGCCGATGGCGAGCATCTGCTGTTCGCCACCGGACAGGGTGCCCGCCGCCTGGGTGCGACGCTCGCCGAGGATCGGGAACATCTCGTAGACGTGCGCGATATCCGCGTCGATCTCCCGGTCCCGCCGCAGGAAGGCGCCGAGCCGCAAGTTGTCCTCGATGGTGAGATCGCGGAAGACGTGCCGCCCCTCGGGAGAGTGGGCCAGCCCGAGCGCCACGATCTCGTGCGCGGGCCGGCCGTGGATCGGCCGGCCGTCGAACCGGATCGTGCCCGCCTCCGGCCGTTGCAGGCCGGACAGCGTGCGCAGCGTGGTGGTCTTACCCGCGCCGTTCGCGCCGATCAGGGTGACGATCTCACCCGCGTCCACCTCGAAACTGATCCCCTTGACCGCGGTGACCGCGCCGTAGGCGACGTGCAGGTCCTCGACCTGTAGCAGTGCCATCTCAGCCCTCCTCTCCGGCAGTCGGTGCGGGATTGCCGTGCGGGTGTGCCGTATCGGCATCGTCGGCGTCGGCAGTGTTCTCCGCCTCGGCCGAGCCGGCCGGCGCGGCGGGGCCTTCTCGGTCGGCCGAGGCCGGCGTCCCGAGGTACGCCTCGATCACCCGTTCGTCGGCCTGCACCTGTTCGGCATTGCCCTGCAACAACTTCCGGCCGTTGATGAGGACCACCACGCAGTCGCAGAGCCCGAAGACGAAGCGCATGTCGTGCTCGATCACCAGGACCGAGACGCCGCGATCCCGGATGGCCAGCACCAGGTCTCGCATCTGCCGCGTCTCGGCCGGATTCATCCCGGCGGTCGGCTCGTCCAGCAGCAGGACCGACGGGTCCGAGGCCAGTGCGCGGGCGACCTCCAGCCGGCGTTGATCCCCGTAGGGCAGGCTGCGAGCCGGTGATTCGGCGTGCTGGTGGATGCCCGCGAAATCCAGTAGTTCGCGAGCCAGTGTGCGCGTGGCCTTTTCGGTGTGCCGGTACCGCGGTCCGTACCCGATCGCCGAGAACAGCCCTTGCCGAGTGCGAATGTGGTTGCCCACCATCACATTTTCGGTGACGGTCATGTTCGGGAACAGCCGGATGTTCTGGAAGGTGCGGGCCAGTCCGGCGCGGGCCGCGGCGTGCGGTCGCGGCGGCAGCGGTACGCCACCGACCAGGACCTGCCCGGAGCTCGGCCGGTACAGGCCGCTGAGACAGTTGAAGAAGGTGGTCTTCCCGGCGCCGTTCGGGCCGATCAGGCCCACGATCTCGCCAGGGCCGACGGTCAGGTCCACGTTCTCGACCGCGGTGAGCCCGCCGAACCGCATGGTCACCCCCCGCGCCTCCAGCACCGGAGCGGTCGCCGCCGTCATGCCATCACCTCCGTGTGCTTCCCGGGCGTGCCGGCCTGTCGCTCCTCCGCCGCGACGGCCTCACGGGCCTGTTCCTCCGCGATCTGGTCCTCGTGGAATTCCATGCTGCGCCGGCGATCCGGCACCAGGCCCTCTGGCCGGAACCGCATCATCAGGATCAGGGTGATCGCGAACAACAGCAGCTGTTTGTTCTCGAAGAACTGCAATTTCTCCGGCACCAGATACAGCACGGCGGCGCCGAGCAGCGGGCCGCTGATCGTGCCCATGCCGCCGAGCACGACGGCGGCCAGCAAGAACGCCGAATTCGGCGGTGCGGTCCCGGCGAACTGGTACTGATCCGGCGTGGCCGTGGTCGTCACGTGCGCCTGAATCGTGCCCGCGAGCCCGGCGAGGCTCGCGCCGAGCCCGAACGCCAGCAGTTTGAGCCGGAAACCGTTGATGCCCATGGCCGCCGCGGCCATCTCGTCCTCGCGGATGGCCACCCAGGCCCGGCCGATCCGGGAGTTGCGCACGTGCGCGTAGATCAGCGCGACCACGGCGATCAGCGCCACCAGCAGCAGGTAGTAGTTGCCGAACCGAGTGAGCGTGATGCCGAGAACATGATGCGATTTCCCGAAGTCCCAGCCGAACAGGTCCAGATCCGGGATCGCCGGAATTCCGTTGGGACCGTTGGTGAGATCCGGCCCGGAGACGCCGTTGAGGTTGTTCACGGTGATCCGGAAGATCTCGCCGAAGCCGAGCGTGACGATCGCCAGGTAGTCGCCGCGCAGCCGCAGCGTCGGCGCGCCGATCAGGACGCCGAAGATCACCGCGACCACCGTGCCGAGCAGCGCCGCACCCCAGAACGGCAGTGTGACGTGCGCGAACCGGGAGAACGCCGACCCGGACACCAGTGCCGCGGTGTAGGCGCCGACGCCGAGGAACGCGACGTATCCCAGATCCAGTAACCCGGTGAGCCCGACGACGATGTTGAGACCCAGTGCGGCGGTACCGAAGACGAGGATATTGTCCGCCGTCGTGGTGTAGGTGTCGTCGTTCTGGAGGACCACGAAGACCACCGCGGCCACCACGGTCGCCAGGCCGGTCGCCCTCCGATGCCTGGCAGTCAGCGCGCTGAACCGCTCGGTCAGCCCGGCCCGGACCAGTGCCCACCCGGCGAACCCGACAGCGAGCGCGTACGCGAGGAACGCCTCGGTGCTGTCGGTGTCGAGCCCGTAGTCGAACAACACCATGGCGACCAGAACCACGCCGAAGACGGTTGCCAACTCGATGATCACCGTCCGGCGCCACGGCAGGGCCGATATCTGTCGTACCGGTCCGGCTTCCGTCTCTTGCCGCGATTCTGCTGCCGCCGGTCGCCCAAGCGCGGCCTCCGCTCGTTGCCGTGGCGCGGCCGATGTCCGCGATCGCGCCGTGTCCGAGTTCGGTTGTCGTGCTGCGGTTGTGGTTCGCTGCTCGGTCGGTAGCCCGAATGCGCCTGCCACGGTGAGGAGTGTGCCGATTCCCGCGACGGCGGCACCCGGCTCCCAGTTGGCCAGTCCGCCCAGTTCGACGGCGATGGCCAGGAGTGTGTACCAGGTCGACGCGGCCAGCGCGAGGGTGAGCGCGCGTAGCGGCCGCTCGAAACCGCGTGGCGCCAGCGCTCGGAGCACCGGCACTCCGATCGCGCCCAGTGCGAAGATCAGTACCACCAGCGCCGCCGCGAGGGTGATCAACTGGTTGCCACCGGGATATCCGGTCACGGTGAGGTTGCCGGGGAAGCGGCGGGTCCAGGTCCAGGCGGTGAAGGTGGAGCCGAGCGCCACGCCTGCGCCACCGAATATCAGTCCGTAACCCAGCCGGGGTGGTAACCCGAAGCGGGAGAACCTGATTCGCTTCATGCGCGATCTCCCGCCGAGGTGCCGACGAGGCCCTGCGGCCGCACCAGCAGCACCACGATCAGGACCACGAAGGCCCAGACGTCGCTCCACGCGCCGCCGCCGAACTGCGCCACCGCGTGGATGTGCCCGAGACCGCCGGCGGCCAGCGATTCGACCACGCCGAGCAGCAGTCCGCCGAGCATGGCGCCCTGCACACTGCCGATCCCGCCGAGCACGGCGGCGGTGAACGCCTTCAGCCCGGCGATGAAGCCCATCCCGAAGCTGACCTGCCCGTACTTCAGGCCCTGCGCCAGGGCGGCCACCGCCGCGAGTGCCGCGCCGATCGCGAAGGCCAGTGCGATGAGCCGGTCGGTGTCGATGCCCATCAGCCGGGCGGCGTCAGGGTCCAGCGCCGTCGCCCGCATCGCCCGGCCCAGCCGGGTGCGGGCCACGAACCAGGCCAGCGCCGCCATGCATATCGCCGCCAGCACCACCGTCACCACGTCCGCACGCTGGATCACGATGCCGCCCAGATGGATCGGGCTGCCGGGCAATTGCGGGAACACCTGCGGCTGGGAGGCGCCGAAAGCCGCCTTCCCCGCGGCATTCTTGCCCGGATAGAACAGGAAGGTCAACTGCTGCAACGCGATCGACAGGCCGATCGCGGTGATCAGCGGCGCCAGCCGCGGCGCGTGCCGCAGCGGCCGGTAGGCCAGTCGCTCGGCGGTCAGCGCGACCGAAACCGATACGCAGACACCGGCTATCAGCAGGATCGGCAGCACCAGCCAGAGACCGGCGTGGTGCAGTGCGGGCACCCAGGTGTACACGAACAGCGCGCCGAAACCGCCGAGCATGAAGATCTCACCGTGCGCGAAGTTGATCAGGCCCGCGATGCCGTACACCATCGTGTAGCCGACCGCGATCAGGCCGTACAGGGCGCCGAGGACGACGCCGCCGGTCAGGAGCTGTAACAGCTCGGTGGTGCTCAAGGGGTGGTCCTCCGTGGATCGAGAAACGTTCGCGGACAGCCGGATCCCGCCGCACCGGCGGGCGCGACGGGATCCGGCTCAGCGGCCGGCCGGCAGGCGGCCGATCAGCGCCCGACCGTGTGCGGCACCGGCCGCGCGACCGCGCACCGGGCCGACTGCGTGATCGGGTGCGGGGTTCACTGCGCGACCGTGCCCACGGTCGTCCACTTGCCGTCCTTGACGGTGTTCATCACCATGGTGCGGTTCGTGGTGTCGCCGTACTGGTCGAATGCCACCGTTCCGGTCAGGCCCGGGAAATTCACCTGTTGCACAGCCGCTTCGATCGCGGCGCGGCCGGGCACCTTGCCGCCGTTGGCCGCGGTCGCCGCCTTGACGCCCTGCAGGATCGCGGTGGTGGCGTCGTAGGAGTACGGGCCGAAGATGCCGTACGGCTCGGCGAATCCGGCGGCCTTGTACGCGTCGATGAACCCCTGCTGCTCGGCGGTCTTGCCGATCGGCGCGCCCGCGGTGACGACGTCGTCGCCCTCGGCGGCGGGCCCGGCCAGCTTGATGTACTGCTCGTCGTACACCGCGTCGCAGCCGAGCAGCGGGATGTTCACCCCGGCCGCCTTCAGCTGCTTGGACAGCGGCCCGGCCTGGGGGTACTCGCCGCCGAACAGCACGGCCTGCGCGCCGGAATTCTTGATGTCGTTCACGACCGCCGAATAGTCGACCGCGGCATCGCTGACCTGCTGTTTGGTGACGATCTGGCCGCCGAGCGCGGTGAACTTGTCGGTGAAGTTCTGTACCACGCCCTGCCCGTACACCTTGCCGTCGTCGACCACGGCGACCTTGGTGAGCTTCAGCGTGTCGTGAGTGTAGATCGCGACCGCCGGCGCCTCGAGCGCGTCGGTCGGGATCGTGCGGAAGTAGTTCTTGTGCGGCCGGGCCTTCGCGGTGGTGTAGTTCGCGCCCTGGGTGAGACTGGGATTGGTGTTGGCGGGCGACACCTGGACCAGGTCGGCGCTGTCGAGGGTCGGGATCATCGACTGCGCCACCGACGAGTTGTACGAAGCCACAACACCGACCACCGCGGAATCGGCGGCGAAGGCCGCCGCGTTCTGCTGCCCGATACTGGCCTGCGCCTGATCGTCCTTGGCGACCAACTGGAACTTCACACCCGGCACCAGGCCGTCCTTGTTGGCCTTGTCGACGGCGAGCTGGGCCGAGTGCTGCAACCCGAGGCCGACGGCGGACAGATCGCCGGTCAGCGGCGCGTCGAACCCGATCTTCAGCACGGTGCCACCGCCGGAGTCGCCGGCCCCGTGCTCGTCTCGGGAACCGCATGCCGCGAGCGCGAGGCACACGGCCAGCAGCGGCACGCCCACTCGGGCCACATTCCTGGTGTGCACAGTTTCCTCCTGAGGTACGAACGATGCACGGACCATAAGCGGCGGAACGGCCGGGGATTCTGTTTTCCCGAACAACATTCCCCACGGCCGCATGTCCGGCCGGACATAGATTTCCGATCTGCGAATCGTTCGGATGAACGACGCCGGAACGTCTTTCGAGTTCCGGGACCTGTGCGCCCACTGTGCCCAGAGTACGAAACGAGGGGCCCGGTCGAAACCGGGCCCCTCGGTCGAGCGTGAACTCGTGTGCGGCGAAACATTTTTCGGTTGTGCCCGGAATATGTGCCGGGTATTTCGTTATATTGCGGCAGGTTTCGCCGATATTACGTATCGGATCAGTCCTGCGCGGTGGCCGCCCGGAGGAAGAACGACAGATTCGCCGGGCGTTCGGCCATCCGGCGGACCAGGTAGCCGTACCACTGGTCGCCGAACGGGACGTACACCCGCATCCGTTGTCCCAGTCGCACCAGCCGATCCTGTTCGGCGGGCCGGACCCCGTAGAGCATCTGGAATTCGAACTCGTCGCGGCCGCGGCCGGCCGCGGTGGCCAGCAGCGCCGCCGTCTCGATCATCTCCGGGTCGTGGGTGGCGACCATCGGATACCCCTTGCCCGCCATCAGGATTCGCAGGCAGCGCAGATACGAGGCGGACACCTCCGCGGGCCGCTGGAACGCGACCGACTCCGGTTCCCGATAGGCGCCCTTGCACAACCGGATTCGCGCGCCCTCGGCGGCGAAGGCGTGGCAGTCCGCCTCGGTGCGCAGCAGGTAGGCCTGCAGTACCGTGCCGACGGTCTCCGGATGGTGCTGCCGCAGTTCACGCACGATCGACAACGTGGAATCGGTGGTGGTGTGGTTCTCCGCGTCGACGGTCACCCACAGGCCGACGGCGTCCGCGGCCGCCGCGACGATCCGGGCGTTGCCGAGCGCCACCGCGTGCCCGTCGCCGGGCAGCGCCTGCCCGAGCGCGGACAGCTTCAGCGACACCTCCAGGGGCCGCGCCGTCGCCTCGCTGTCCGGCGCCGGCAGTCCGGCCAGTACCTCGATCAACGCCAGGTACTGGTCCACCACCCGCCGGGCCTGCGCCGGCTCGGTGGTGTCCTCGCCGAGATAGTCGATCGACACGAACTTGTTCTGCCGCAATAACTCCCGGACCGCGGGCAGCGCGCTGTCGCGGGTCGCGCCGGCCACGAACCGATCGACCACCCGCCGGGTCGCGGGCATCCGGGTCAGTCCCCGTTCCAGGCGCTGCGACCGGGCGGCGGTCAGCAGCAGCGGCCGCAGCGGATGCGACAGCACTCCCGCCGCGCTCATCGCGGGTCCCCGGTGTCGGGTTCCTGATGCGGATAGCCGTCGGTGGTCGCCGGCACGAAGGTCTCCTTGATCGACCGCGGCGACACCCAGCGCAGCAGGTTCAGCGGGGATCCGGCCTTGTCGTTGGTGCCGGAGGCGCGGGCGCCACCGAAGGGTTGCTGACCGACCACCGCGCCGGTCGGCTTGTCGTTCACGTAGAAGTTTCCGGCGGTGAAACGCAGTGCGGCGCTTGCCGTATCGATCGCCGACCGATCCCGGGCCAGGATCGCGCCGGTGAGCGCGTACTTCGACCCGCTGTCCACCAGGCCCAGCACCTCCGCGAAGGCGCCCGGCCGATCGTCGTCGTAGACGTGCAGCGACAGGATCGGCCCGAAGTACTCGGTGCGGAACGCCTCGTCGGTGGGGTCCTCGCCGATCAGCAGCGTGGGTTCGACGAACCAGCCGATCCGGTCGTCGCAGCTGCCGCCGGTCGCGATGGTCAGGCTCGCGGTCGCCTTGGCCCGGTCGATGGCCGCCACATTCCGCTCGAACGACCGGCGGTCGATCACCGCGCCGCCGAAATTACCGAAATCCGTGACATCGCCGTAGCTCAGCGCGGCGATCCGGTCGACCACCTCGCCGCCGATCCGGCTCCACAGCGATTTCGGGACGAAGGCACGCGAGGCCGCCGAGCACTTCTGTCCCTGATATTCGTAGGCGCCCCGGACCAGCGCGGTGATCAGCGCCTCCGGATCCGCCGAGGCGTGCGCGAGCACGAAATCCTTGCCACCGGTCTCGCCCACCAGCCGCGGATAACCGTCGTAGCGGTCGATCCGGTTCCCGACCTCCCGCCACAGCTGCTGGAAGGTGGCGGTGGAGCCGGTGAAGTGGATCCCGGCCAGCCGCGGATCGTCGAGCACCACCGCCGAGACCTCGGGACCGTGCCCGTGCACCAGATTGATCACCCCCGGCGGCAGTCCGGCCGCCTCCAGCAGCCGCATCGTGTGATGCGCCGCCACCGCCTGGGTGATCGACGGCTTCCACACCACGGTGTTGCCCATCAGCGCGGGAGCGGTCGGCAGGTTGCCGGCGATCGCGGTGAAGTTGAACGGGGTGACGGCGTAGACGAAACCCTCCAGCGGCCGGTGGTCGGTCCGGTTCCACACGCCGGGCGACGACATCGGCTGCCCGGCCAGGATCTGCCGGGCGAAGTGCACGTTGAAACGCCAGAAATCGACCAGCTCGCAGGGCGCGTCGATCTCCGCCTGATACGGCGATTTGGACTGCCCCAGCATGGTGGCGGCGGCGATGGTCTCCCGCCACGGCCCGGCCAGCAGATCGGCGGCGCGCAGGAAGACCGCGGCCCGCTCGTCGAAGGGCAGCTCCCGCCAGGCCGGTGCGGCGGCCATCGCGGCGGTGACGGCGGCGTGCGCGTCGGCGGGTTCGGCCACGGACACCGTGCCGAGCACGGCGGCGTGGCGGTGGGGTTGCACGACATCGACCCGCGCGCCGGAACCGCGGCGCGGGCGACCGCCGATGACGTGCGGTAATTCGATCGGTTCGGCGGCGAGGGTGGTGATCGCTGCCCGGAGCCGGGTTCGCTCGGGCGTCCCGGGAGCGTACGAATGCACGGGTTCGTTGGCCGGTACGGGGACCGTGGTGATCGCGTCCATGCCTGCCAGGAAACACCCTCCGGGCACTCATCGGGTTGTCCGATCGCACGAATTGCGGGGCGTGTCTCTGTCCAGTTGAATGAAAGGGTGTCAAGGTTCCTGTCCCTGTCCGAGTTGTTGTCGTCGCTGACCAACTCGGTGGCCACGCTGGTCGACGCGCCGCAGGGCGACGAGGTCGTGGTCGACCAGGTGGCCTTCCTGGACGCGGGCGATCTCGTGATGGATCTACCGCCCGGGCAACCGCTCGCGGAGGCGTATCTGCAGGTCGGCGTCGGCGACCGGGAGGCGACGGACTGGTTGTGCGCGCTCGCGCGCGACTGCCCGGCCGCCGACCGGCCGCGGGTGCTGTTCTCCAAGTCGGTGAGCGCGGAGTTGCGGGCCGCCGCGGCGGGCGCGGGGGTGGCCGTGGTCGCGGTGCATCCGCAGGCCCGCTGGGAGATGGTGTACTCGCTGATCGACCGCATCACCGGGCACAACGCGGGCCGGACCGGCGCGGAGCAGCCGCCGGCGCTCGACACCGACCTGTTCGGACTGGCCCAGTCGGTGGCGGCGTCCACTCGCGGGCTGGTCAGCATCGAGGACGACCAGTTCCGGGTGCTGGCCTATTCGGCGGACAACGCGGCCGTCGCGGATCCGGTGCGGCGGTTGTCGGTACTGGGCCGGCAGGGTCCGTCCGGTTATATGCGCTGGTTGCAACGCGAGGGCGTGTTCGATCGGCTGCGCAACTCCGGTGACACCATCGAAGTGCCGCCGCAGCCGGAGTGGGAGACCCGGCGGCGGATCGCCATCGGCATCCGGGAGCCGGGCCGCCAGGGCGGGCGCGCACCGGCGGTCCTCGGCACCATCTGGGTGCAGGAGGGCGGTGAACCGCTCGACGCCGACAGCCCGCACACCCTGCGCGGCGCCGCCTCCATCGCCGCGCGGGTGATCTGGCGGGCCCGGCGCGCCCCGACCAGCGACGCGCTGCTGATCCAGCGGTTGTTCGGCGCGCACGGCGGCGGCGTCGACGTCGCGGCGTTCGCGCACCACTTCGGCGTCACGCCGGACGGGCCCGCGGCGGTCGTGGGCTTCGGCCGATGCGCCGGCGCGGGCGAGGACGACGAGCTGATGCAGCGCGTGATCGTGACCCTGCGGCTGCACGCCAGCGCGTTCCGGCAGGACTGCCTGACCACCATGATCGGCCCGCGGCTGTATGTGCTGTTCCCGGAACATCATTCGGTGGACCGGGTGGCCTCCTGGGCCCGGCAGGTGATCGGCCGGCTCGGCGAGCACTTCGGCCTGGAACTGCGCGGCGCGATCGCGGCTCCGGTCGACGGGCTCGCCGATGTCGCGCGGGCGCGCGCCGAGGCGGACCGGGTGCTCGACCACACGACCGAACTGCCGGACGCGGAACCGGTCACCACGCTCGCGCGTTCGCGCACCACCGTGCTGCTCGCCGAGATCCTCGCCGCCGTCGGCGAGCGGCCGGACCTGCGGGATCCACGGGTGGACCTGTTGATGGACCACGATCGCCGGAACTCCGGCCGGCTGCGGGCGAGCCTCGATGCCTATCTGCGCCGCTACGGCGATGTGCGTTCCGCCGCAGCCGATCTCGGCATCCACCCCAACACCCTGCGCTACCGGATCCGCCGCGCGGCCGAATTGATGGGCATCGATCTGGAATCCGATGCCGATCGGTTGCTACTGGAGATCCAATTGGCCGCGCGCCGGTCCGCGTCCGGCGAGCAGTCCGCGCCCGGCCGGCTCTGACGGACGTCCGCGCGCATTTCGGCCGCCACCGTCAGAGCGCGCTTCGCGGCGAAATCGGTCCATCGCCCCCGACTGTGTTGCATCATGTCGCACAAGGGTTCTCGTGCCGATCGTCGATGGTGTGCGAAAGGGAGGGTGTATATGGACAATCCAGTGTTCCACCAGTGGCCGGGCCACGGGCTCACACCCGCGCAGATGCACGGCGAACTGAACAGACGGCATTCCGAGTGCACGCTCGACGGCTGCGATATGAAGCGCTACTGCTGGACCAGACTCATCGACCTCGGCCATCCGCACCCGGCGCTGACCGTCGACAACTGTCCCGCCTGCCGCGTCAACGTGGCGTGATGCATCGTCGGGGAACCGGGATTTCGCTGTTCGATAACCGCACGGACACCTGCCGGTGGCAGCGTGACGAGGTGCGGATCGAACCCGAAACCGCCGCGGCGCGGCTGGCGGCCCGGTTCCACCAGGCCTGTGCCGCGGTGGTGGCCAGACTGCCGTTCGGGTTGAATACCGTTGTCGCGCCGACCTTTCTGGGCTTCGCGTTCATCAACGGCGGTACCTTCGCGGTGGACCTGCTGGTGCTCACCCTGCTGCACGGCGTGGTGCCGCTGCCGGTCGCGATCACCGGCGGGTACGCGGTCGCCTTCGGCCTGAGTTATGTACTGAACCGGGCGCTGAACTTCCGCTCGCACGCCGCGGTGGTGCCACAGCTGGCCGTGTACGTCGCGGCGGTGGTGATCAACTATCTGGCCTTCATCCTCGGCGTATCCAGCGTCTTGACGGCGGTCGGCGTGGAGTACCACCTCGCCCGCATTCTGGCCGGCGCCGGCGAGGCCGCGTTCATGTATTCCGCCATGAAATGGGTGATCTTCCGGCGCTGAGGCCCGTTCTGCCGGAATTCGGGCGATTTTGTACTCTGACATCCGGATTCGATCACCCCGCTCGGACCACGTGCGGGGTGATCGCCGGTGGAGAGGAATCGGTGTGCACGGGTTGACGCGGAGTGTGCTGGGAGCCGCGTTCGCGGTCCTGCTGGCGGCGGGACCGGCGGCGGCGGAATCGTTCGGGCCCGCGGCGCCGCCGAATCCGTGGCTGGGCCCGGCGGGTACCGCGACCATGCACGGCGATGCCGAGGCGTCCGACACCACGCCGTTGCCGGGCCCGGGCACCGGCCCGGTCGACGCGAGCTTCCATCCGATCGGCGGCGCGTGTCCCACCATCCTGGTCGGGTCGGACGGCCTGCCGGTGGCGTTGTGCACGCTGCTCACGACCCGCATCCCGACCGCCTTCCTGCTGGATCCGGCCGGGGGCGCGCCGCTGGCCTCGCTGCCCACCCGCACCGGCGGCGGCACGGTACTCGGCGGGGTGTACGCCTTCCTCGACAACCGGGACCGGCTGGTGACCGTCGACGGGGCGGGCAACCTGGAATGGATCGGCCACGACCGCGGCCCCGACGGCGCCTGGCGGCTGTACATCGACCACACCGCGCCGACCGCCTCGATCGTGCCGGCGGGTGACGCCGTCTCGTCGGCGACACCGGACCGGACCGGCGCGATCTGGCTGGCCACCGAACACGGCACCGTCGCGGTGCTGCGGGCCGACGGTGGAATTGCCGCCGTCTCGCTCGGCGGTGACCCGGCCGCCCGGCAGATCGGCGACGGGGAGCTGGTGGAGAACAGCATCGCCGCCGCGGCCGGTGGCGTCGCCGTGGCCACCGATCACGCGCTGTATCTGCTGAACACCGATGCCGCCGGGACGCCCTCGATCCGCTGGCGGCAGGCCTACGACCGCGGTCCCGCGCGCAAACCCGGTCAGCTCAGCGCGGGTACCGGCGCCACCCCGACCTTCTTCGGGCCGCGCACCGGATCGGAGTACGTCGCGATCACCGACAACGCGGTGCCGCAGGAACATCTGCTGGTCTACTCGACGGCGACCGGCGAGCCGATCTGCTCGGTCGCGGTGCTGCCGCCGGGACCCAGCGGCACCGAGAACTCGCCGATCGGCATCGGCGACACCGTGATCGTGGCCGGAACATACGGCTATCCGTATCCGGCCGGCGCGGTCGGACCCAGTGATCCGGCGTCCGCACCCTTCACCGGTGGCATGACCAGGGTCGATGTCGACGATTCCGGCGCGGGTTGCACGGTCCGCTGGAACAATACGGTGCCCTCGGCGGCGGTGCCGCGGCTGTCCACGGCCGACGGCAGGATCTACACCTTCACCCGGCACACCTCGGGCGCCGCGGCGACACCGCTGGACGGTTACGACTACGCGGTGATCGACGCGGCCACCGGAGCCCTCGAGACCGAACAGCCCGTCGGCGTCGGCCTGCCGGTCGACACCCTGGAGATGGTGGGCTCGATCGCGCCCGGCGGGGTCCAGTACCAAGGCACGGTGACCGGGTACTTCAGCGTGCGGCCGCGAGGCTGATCAGCGCCGCTGGACCTCGATGATGGTCGCGGTACCCAGCGGCGGCCGCTGCTCGTGCATGGTGATCACATCGCCCGGCCGCAGATGCCGCCAGGCGTCCGGCGTGAGCGGCAGCAACCGGATCGTCCCGCGCCCGCCCACCGGGATCTCGGGAGCGAACTCGACCCGGATCTGGGCGAGGCGCAGGCCGACGGTCTCGTCGCCGGTCGCCCACATCGGCCGCAGCCCCGAGCCCGGGATCGCGATCCGGCGGCCGCCGGACTCGGGCGGCAACAGCCGTAGATCGGCGCGAATGACAGTGCCGCAACGGGTTTCGGCCGCTCGCCAGCGGCACCAATCGGAATCGTGCAACAGTGACAGCTGTTGCGCGACCCCGGCGAGCAGGTTCCAGTATTCGGCGGACTGCCAGCGCAGGCCCTCGAACTCCTGGAGAATGCCGAGCGCCAGCTCCCATTCGCCGAACCGGAGATATTCGTGGACATCCGCGACCGACAACCCGGCCTCGCTGCGCGCGTCGGCCGGCACCAACTCGGCCGCGAGGCGCAACGAAACGGGAACGTTCATCCTACGATTCTCGCGGAATCCGGAATCGCCGTCGCACGGACGTCCATTGTCCGACCGCCGGCACGCGGAGCAGCGCGATCATGAGCACCTGCACCCGTCGCGGCGGCCGCGTATCCCGGCGCGTCGATCTCGCCGGTTGACCGCCGCACGGTCGGCGTCGCGGTGAGACGCACCGGCGCAGGGCCCGGCGGCCCCGCAACGCGATCGCTGAGCGGGCCGGGGACCGGTGGTCGACGAGGTATTCCGTTATGCCGCAATTGGATATGGTGTGGTCGAGGTCCTGCGCGCCACCGGCGGCAGCCACACGGACAAGGCGTACGTGCCCGTCGTCACGGCGAACGGCACACCGCTCTGCTCGGGGGTATGGTCCGGCGACCTGAAATCGGGGCTCGATCCTGTGGATGTGCTGTGGCAGGTCAGTGCGTTGCGGCGGATCGACCCCGCAGCCGATCCGGCGCGCATCCGCGCGCTGATCGTCAGCGGGCTGCGCTTGACTCACACCGCCGCATCCAGCTCGGAATCCGGATCGTCGCCGTGGATCCGGGCGGCACCGCCGCCGTGCATATGGGCGGCACCGCTGCCGTATACCTGGGCGGCACCGCTGCCGAGCACTTGGGCGGCACCGCCGCCGTGCGCTGTGCGGTGGATCGCGCGGGCGATCACGCTGGAGCGCAGATACCAGAGGTCCGTCGCCCGGGCGGGATCGAGCCCGGTCAGCTCGGTGATCCGGGCCAGCCGCCGGCGCAGCACGCCGACCGGCACGCCGAGCCGCTGCGCGGTGGCCACCCGCCCGCCGGCCGCCAGGAATTCGCCCAGCATGCGCTCCAATTCGGGTTCGGTCTGCAATGGCGCGAGCACCGAGCGGATCTTCTCGTTCGCCGTGCCGGGCCGGCCCAGTTGGTATTCGCAGGCGAGATCCTCGAAGCGGTACAGGCCCGCGCCGCGCCCCAGGCGCACCGCGAGATCGAGCAGTTCGTGGGCCAATTCGACGGCCTGCGGGATCCGGTCCCGATCGGCGTCGGCCATCGCGACGGTGACCGGCGCGGCCGCGGCGCGGGTCAGCCGCGCCACCAGATCGTCCGGGTCGCCGGTCGTCTCGTCCAGGGGGAGCAGCAGGGTGCCGCCGTCCACGCTGAGCTGCGTCAGCACACCCGGCCCGGCGGTCGCGAGGTCGGCCTGCACCCGCCGCAGCTTGCGCCTCGCGACGACTCGGGCGTCCAGCCGGTGATCCTGCTCGTCGGGATGCTGGCCGAGCGCGACCGCCAGCACCCGGTAGCCGTCCGCGATCTCGATATCGCCGGAGGTGGAGGCGCCGGCCACGTTGCCGGCGAGCAGCCGCGCGGTCACCGTCTGGACGACCGCCCGCTGCTCCCCGGCGAGCGCCCGGATCTCCCGGACGTAGCCGCGCGACACCGCGGTCGACATCGTCCGGACGATGTCGATCAGCACGAGCCCGTTGCCGCGCACGGTCCGGACGGTCGACCAGGCCAGGGTGGGCGCGAGCTGCTGGAACGCCGTCCCGATCCCGGCGTGCACGGCGCGTTGCAGCAGGTCCACCGGCAGGTCCAGCTGCGCCCAGCGCGCCGCCACATTCTCGATCCGGGCCAGCGCGGCCGCGCTGACCGGCGCTCGCGCGCACAGCACCCGGCCGAGTTCGCCCGCGCAGATGTTCACCAGCAGGGTCAGATCAGCGCGGGCCCGGCCGCCGATCCGATCGCCGACGATCTCCCCGACCAGTTCGCGCACCACCGTCGCCGCGAGCAGCGGCGGCGTCGCGGCGGTCGCGCGGGCACGGCCCGGCCCGGTCGCGCGGGAAACAGACATCCGACCCTCCATCGCTTCAACTCATCGAATGTATGCCGAACCGGGGGTCCGCCGGGCCGTGATCGGTCCGGCCGACGGCCGCGGAATCGTCCAGCAGCCGCATCGGCGGCCGATCGGCGCGGCCGACCTCGCTGACCACGCGAAGCCAGCCGTCCCCCGACGGAATGAACTGGGACAGACCGCGACCCGAGTCGCGGATGCCGAGCCGGTCGAGCAGGGTGGCGACGACCTGCCGGCTCATCACGGCCAATTCGTGGTTCGGTCGGTTGCGGTGCCGGCGGGTGCCGAGGTCGACCTCCGCGATCGCCGAGATGCCGTGGCGCTGCCAGCAATCCAGGAGGACGCCGATCTCGACCCCATAGCCCGGCGCGAACGGGATATCGGTGAGCAGCGCACGGGTGGCGGCATATTCGCCGCCGAGCGGCTGCACGATCTCGGCCAGTTCGGGCGCCAGGGCCGCCAGCAGCGGCCGCGCGACGAGTTGCGTGACCCGGCCGCCGCCGTCGGCCTGGTCGGATCCGCCGGTCCGCAGCGGCCGCCGATAGAAACCCTTCACCAGCCGCACCTCGTCCTCGAACAGCAAGGGGGCCAGCAGGGCCGGCACGAATCTCGGATCGGGCGCGACCAGATCGGAATCGACGAACACGATGAGGTCGCCGCGGGCCACCGCGAGCGACCGCCACAGCACCTCACCCTTGCCCGGCACCGGCGGCAAGTGCGGTAACGCCTGCTCCCGGGTACGCACGGTGGCGCCGGCCGCACGGGCCACCGCGACGGTGTCGTCGGTGGAACCGGAGTCGATGACCAGCAATTCGTCGACCAGCGTACCGACCAGCGGACGAATGGACGCGACCACCTCTCCCACGGTCGCTTCCTCGTCGAGCGCCGGCAACACCACCGACACCTGTCGCCGTCCCTTGCGCTCGACGAGCTCGGGAACGGACCACGGCCGGGTGAACCAGGTGGGTGTCTCGTGGACCATGGTCATGATGGATATCCCTCCGATGCAGGGGAATTCGGGGCGGATCGGAGCCCCGGATCGAGGACGAGGGTGCTGAGCTCCCGCCACAGGACCGGCCACGGTCGCCGCGGCCGATCACAGCGCCACACCGTGATTCCGCGATCGATGCCGGGGAAGCCGAGCGGATCGTTCAGCCGGGTCACCGGACGGGCCGCCTCGAACACGGCGTCCGGGGCCGGGGTGTCGCCCGCGGTCACATACAGGACGGTTCGCGTATTCAACGGTGGCGCACCGAAATAGGCGTAGCCGCGATTCGGGCTGAACACCGGTGGTCGCGTACCCAGCATGTCGATCGCGGCTGCCTGCCAGTAGGTTTGCGCGACCACCACGGCGTCGGCGCGGTCGGCCGCCGGCAGCTCCGCATAGGCGCGGTCGACGGCGTCGACCAGCGCGGTCCATCCGGTGGTGCCGAAAGTGCGCATGCGGGCGGACAATTCGGCCTGGGTGCCGGTGGGCCGGTGCAGGCGCGAGATCGGTTGCGGTAGCGCCACTGTCACGGTTGCCGAGATCGCCACAGAGATCGCGATCACCGCGACTCCCGCGATCCGGAGCGTCTTCCGCATCGCCGGTAACCGCGTCTTCCGCATCGTCGGCAACGGCGACGGGGCCTCGGCGCTCGGTGTCGTCCGCGGCCACAGAGTGGCCACGGTCACCGCGCCGGCCGCGAAGAGTGCCGGAAAGCAGGCCGTCACATAGTAGGGCCGCCCGCCTACGGCGACCACGAACAATGCCTGGAGTAGTGTCGCGATCCCGGCGAATCGATACGGCCGGAAGTCGCTCCGCCACAACAACACCCACAGCCCAGGCAATGCCAGCAACCCGCCGAGGAGGCCCGCGAGGATCACCCACTGCACCGGCAGTCCCGCCACTCCGCCGGTGGCGGCCCGTTGTTCGTCCCGGATGATCGCGCCCATCGCCGACTGCGGCCAACCGTGCTGCCGCTGCCATCGGATCCCGGGGACGGTGGCGACCACGACGATCGTCGCACCGGCCCAGAAAGCACTCCGGCGCAGCAGATCTCGTGGACCGGTCAGCAGCGCGGCCGCCGCCAGGCCCGCGCCGAGGACGAGGATCAACAGTTTCACCTGCACATCGATCGCGATCACGGCGCCCGCTACCAGTAGCAGATGATCCCGGCGGACTCGCGTCCAGCGCACCAGCAGCCAGATCACCGCCGCCCCGGCGGTGCTGTCGAGGGCGAACGTCGAGAGACTCGCCGCCTGCGTGATCAGATACGGGCCGGTGGCGTAGGCGGCCGCCGCCAGCCATTGTGCGCGCCGCCCACCGCCGAATTCGCGCGCGGTCGCGGCGGCCAGCACCACACCGGCCACCGCCGCGATGATCGACGGAAGCCGCAGCGCCACCAGCGATCCCGGTGCGAGAGCGGCCGCCGACCGCGCCAGCAGCGGTACGAGCGGTCCCTGATCGGCATAGCCCGCGCCGAGATGCCTTCCGGCCGCGAGGAAGTACAATTCGTCACCGAAATAGTCGTAACGGGCACTGCGAGTGAGCAGCACGACCGTGGTCACGCCCGCGATCAGTGCCACCGGCCCCCAGGCGAAGCCGCCGGAATCCGCTCGTGGTGCCACGGTCGCGGTCGCGGGCTCGTCCGCGACAGCGACCGGTCTCCTCGGCGAAGAACGCTGCCCGGCAGCCTCTTCGATCGCCTCGCCGCCGTCGTCGTTGCTGCCGTCGACGTGGCCGCTGTCATCGTGGCTGCCGTCGACGTGGCCGCTGTCATCGTGGCTGCCGTCGACGTGGCCGCTGTCATCGTGGCTGCCGTCGACGTGGCCGCTGTCATCGTGGCTGCCGTCGACGTGGCTGCTGTCATCGTGGCTGCCGTCGACATGGCTGCCGTCGATGTGACCGCCGCAGCCCTCGCTGTCCTCACCGCTGCGGATAGCCGAAATTTTCGGCGAAATGCGTTGTCCTGCAATCTCGCCGGTTGCCTTCCCGGAACTTGTAGCAGAACTGCGCCGCAACGGATTTCGTCGTTCGGCAATACTCGGTGTGGTTTTCCCGCGCACCGGGGCGGGCTGTCCGGTGTAGCGATCCGATTCGGTTGCGCCGCAGCGCGACTCCGCTCCGCTCATTGGGGTATTCCGGGGTGCCGGGGCAACGCCCAGGTCAGCGCCGTGAGCAGGACGGCGACGGCGGCGATGATCCACAACACGGTGACGCATGCCGAGAGGTAGGTCTGTGCCGTGGCCGTTGCCGAGACGGCCGCATCCCCCGCGGCGCAACCTCGCGCGGCGAGTGTGTGTTCCGGCGCGGCGAACGCGGCCCGCGCACACTCGCCGAATCGGCCGACAGTGTCGGCGCGGGCGTCCGGAGGCGCATCGGCGGCGGCGAGATGTTGCGCGAGAACGGTTTCGGCGTGCGGGACACCGGAACCGGCCGCGACCCCGCCGAAGAACACACTCCCCAGCGCCGCCGCGCCGATCGCGCTGCCGAGCTGTTGCACAGTCGGCGCGAGCCCGGAAGCGACACCGGTCGACCGCTCACCCAGCCTCGCCACCATGACGGCGGGCAGGGGAGCGGCGAACCAGCCCATCCCGACCCCGGCCAGAAGTATCGGCCAACTCGAGGCGTGCGTACCGATACCCCCGGCGGACGGACGGATCGTGAGCGCCAACTGTGCTGTCGCCGCGGCGAACAACGTGATCCCGATGGTCAGCGCACGAGAACCGCAGCGGGCCACCAGGATCGGTGAGGTGAGTGCCGCGGCCAGCGCCCCCAGTGCGAACGGCAGCATCAGCCGGCCGGTCTGCCACGCCGAGAACCCCAGCCCGGACTGTGCGGTCACCGACACCGTCAGCAGCAACGCCGCGAACAGCCCGTAGAACATCAACAGCAGCACCGACCCGATCCCGAACCCGCGATCACCGAACACCTCGGCCGTCACGAGCGGCGCCCCACCCCGTCGCGCGACCCACCGCTGCTGCCAGGCGAATCCGCACAGCACCACCACACCGGCGATCAGCACCGCGACCGTCACCGGCGGCCACCCGGCCTGCTGCCCGGTCGTCAGCGGAAACAACACCGCCAGCAGCCCGGCCGTGGACAGTGCCACGCCGAGCCGATCGATCGGAATTCCCCCGCGCCCGCGGTCGTGACCGGCCTCGTCCGTGACCGTCGCCGCCCGTTCGGGTTCGGTGCGATTCGTACCGTCCGCTTCGACTGTTCGAACGAGGCAGTGGGACAACGTCCGGACGATCCCGGCAGCGTGTTCGTCTCGGTCGACGCCGTCGGCCTCCTCGAAGTGGGACGAATCCGGGAATTGATCCCGCGCGAGGTTCCCGCCGAGCCGGGTCCGGCGCCGCACACCGGCAGCACGCTGAAAACTGCGCTTCGGCAACAGGTCCGGATGCTTACGCTGGGCAGAGCTGTTACCGGGCAAGCCAGGCCGGTCATCGGAAATGCGGCGACTGCACGCCGCGGTCTCCCGGTCACTGTCGGCACGTAGGTACCGTGCCGCAACGACCAGTGCGGCCGCGCCGATCGGCAGGTTCAGGAGAAAGATTGCCCGCCAGCCCCATTCGAACGGATTCGCCGCGACGATCGCACCGCCGAGGAGCGGCCCGGCCAGCCCCGCCAGCCCGGCGACCGCGCCGTAGATGCCGAACACCAATGGGCGCTGCCGAAGTGCGAACGCCGCGGTCATGATCGCGATGGTCTGTGCCGCCATCGCGGCGGCGCCCATGCCCTGCGCGGTGCGGCCGGCCACCAATTCCAGTGGGGTACCGGCGAGTCCGCAGCCCAGTGAGGCCACCGTGAACATCGTCATGCCGAGCAGGAACAGCCGCCGCCGCCCGAACCGCTCGCCGAGCCGGGCGGCGGTCAGCAGGGTGCAGGCGAAGGCCAGTCCGTAGACGGTCACCACCAGCAGCTGTACCGTGCCGGTGGCCGACAGATCCCGGGTCAGCTCCGGCAACGCGGTATTGACGATGGTGAGGTCCAGCATCTGCACGAACACCGCGAGCAGGCACGCCGCCAGCGCTCCCCAGGCGTGCCGGGCGGTGGTGTCCTCGACGGCCACGATCAGGCGCCGGCAGGCAGCGCGTAGTCACCGTCGCCGGCGACGGTGGTGATGATCGAGGTCAGCGTCTTGATGTAGCGCTCGATCGATTCGTGCGCCTCGTCGGTATCGGGGAACAGCAGGCTCAGCTGGGTCACGTCGAGGAACCGGTTGACCCACACGTACACCTCGTTCGCGGCGGCCCGGTTGGCGAACATGCCGCCGTTGATCCGGTCGAACATGTCCGCGCCCGCGATCTTCCGGACGTCGACGTAGGACAGCATCATCGCCACCCATCCGGGCTGGACGTGGATCCCCAGATCGGGTGGGGCGAGCTCGAGCACCCGGTGCGGTGACACGTCGGCCAGGGTGCGGGCCCGGTCGGCGGCGTCCTGCGCGTCCGCGACCAGGGTGGCGAAGCTGGCGTCGGCGGGCACGTCGAAGGCGACCGGCACCAGATTGGTGAAGTAGCCGACCGAACCGTTCTCGCCCGGAGTGCGGCGCGTGTTGGCCGGGGTGAGCACGAAATGCCAGTCGTTACCGGTCAATTCGGCCTCGGCGAGGGCCAGCGCCGCGAACAGCCCGCCGACGAAGCGGCCGCCGCGGTCCTCGCAGGCCTGCTCGAAGCGCAACGCGTCGGCCTCGGTGAACAGCGGCATCGTCACCTGGGCGCCGCGGTTGTAGCCGGCGGCCCCGGGCGGGCCCAGATACAGCGGGAAGGTCGGCATGTCGCCGCCGTTGCGCCGCAACAGTTTCAGCCAGGTGTCCACCTCCGGCGACCGCGCGGTCAGCCGGGTGTTGTCGGCGCGCTCGCGCAGGCAGTAGTCCAGATGCCCGTCCACGGGAGCCAACGGCGCAGGCGCGCCGGACAATTCGCCACCGTAGAGCATCAGCAGGTCCATGCAGGTCAGCGCCTGTGCGACGCCGTCGGTGTGCAGGTGATCGACCGCCGCGTACACGGTGCAGGATTCCGCGCGCGCGATCACCCCGAAGCTGAAGCAATCCCAGTGCAGCGCATCGGGTGTCGTGTCCTGAACGTGACGGCGCAGAGCCTCGGTGCCGGTGAATTCACCGTGATCGGCCGGGACCAGTTCGATCGCCGCGGAGTCGACCACGTGCCGGACCACGCGCTCGTCGTCCCCGACCACGAATCGGCTCGCGAAGGTGTCGTGGCGGCGCACGAACGCGGTGACGGCCCGGGTCATCGCCGCCAGATCCGGTTCGCCCGGGATGTCGAACGAGACCATGCACAACCGCGACGCCCGGCGCCCGGTCCGGGCGGTGCGGTGTGTGGTGCGCAGATATTCCTGCTGTTGGTACGTCGGCGGCGCCGGATGTACCGGTGCGGCCGCCATCGCCTCCCGTGCCCGTGGCGACACGCTCCAGCCGGTGAGCCGGCCCGGCTGTGGATGCCAGTCGTCGAAGAAGCCGAAATTGACCATGAGTTCCCTCGATTCACAGCGGATGCACAGCTGCCGGAGACCGACCGCGGCGGTCGACGACCGGACGGCACCGGCAGCCGGGTTATCAGTGAACGCCGGTCACCGGATCTCCGGCCATGGCCGCGAGCGAATTATGTGAACATTTCCAGCCCGCCGCCGACGCCACGGCACGAAATCCAATCCTGCGCGAGGCCCCCTGTCGCCCTTCGATATCCGGCGGTACCGTCGCCGTGGAATCGGACCGGATTCCGGGAGGCGCAGGTGGGCATACATATTCGCGGCCGATACGGCACACTGCTGGCCCCGCTGCTCGCCCTCGCCCTCACCGGCGCGGCCACCGCGAGCGCCGACCCCGACCTCCCGCCGATCGCCGAACTCACCGCCGCCGCCCGCCCCGCCGTCGACGGCTCCCGCCTCACCGGTATCGCGGAGGGTCCCGGCCGGATGGTCGACATCCAGGTGTACTCGGCCGCGATGAACAGCACCATCACCGTGAAAGTGCTTCGCGCGCTCGACGATTCGAAGCCCGCACCGGTGCTGTACCTGCTGAACGGCGCCAACGGCGGCACCGACGGCTCCAGCTGGACCCAGCAGACCGACGTCGCCGACTTCTTCGCCGGCAAACAGGCCACCGTCGTGATCCCGATGGGCGGCCGCGGCAGCTATTTCACCGACTGGCAGACCGACGACCCCGTCCTGGGCCGCCAGCGCTGGACCACCTTCCTCACCCGCGAACTGCCCGCCGTGATCGACTCGACGTTCCACGGCAGCGGCGCCAACGCGATCGCCGGCATCTCCATGGCCGGCACCTCGGTCTTCCAACTGGCCCTCGCCGCCCCCGGCCTCTACCGGGCCATCGGCTCCTACAGCGGCTGCGCCCAGACCAGCACCCCCGCGGGCGAGGTCTTCGTGGCCGCGGTGGTCACCCGCTGGGCCGGCAACACCGTGAACATGTGGGGCCCCTTCGGCAACCCGGCCTGGGCCGCCAACGACCCCTACCTGCACGCGGATCGCTTGCGCGGCACCGCCATATACGTCTCCTCCGGCACCGGCCTGGCGGGCCCGCTGGACACCCTCGACGGCCCCGGCATCGACGGCAACGCGGGCAAATTGATCGCCCAGCTCACCTCCGGAGGCGTCCTGGACGCGGTCACCAACCAGTGTTCCCACGCCTTCCAGTCGCGCCTGGCCGACCTGAACATCCCCGCCACCTTCGTCTTCCGCACCCTGGGCACCCACTCCTGGGGCTACTGGCAACAGGACCTGCACGACTCCTGGCCCCTGTTCACCGCCGCCTTCGACCGCTGAACCACGCAATCCGTCACTGCGGCAGCGGATTCGGTGGCGCCGCACAGTCCGGTCCCACCTCGCGGGGAACCGTGACGGGTCCGCCCCGGATTTCAGGGCTGGTGGGGCATATGCCGGAAGTGCCTGGCATACTGCGGTATCCGGCGACCCGCGAGAACGGCCTCGCGCCGACCGCGGTCACCCGGTCCGGTGCGTCGCCGACCGCAGCCCGGAACGTCGTGGGAGGTACCGATGATCGCTCGACTGCTGTCGAGCGCTGCCGCCGTCGTGGTCGGCGCGGCTTGCTTCGCGAGCCCGGCCCGCGCCGACACCCTGTGCGGGCCGGGCGGATTCGCCTGCCATCCGGTCGCGGTGAGCCCGTCGCCGGTGCCCGCTCCGACCGGCCCGCACCCCGTCGGCCGGATAGACGCCCAGGTGGGCGACGACGAGCGGGCGATCATGGTCTCGGCCTGGTATCCGGCGGCACAGCCGGGGGAGCCCACCTCGTACATCCCCGCGAGCGGCCCCGATGCCGACATCCGGCTCGCGGGCCAGGCCGCGACCTGGCTGCACTCCCCGATCTCGGCCGTGGCGGCCATCGGCGCCGCGGCGCCCGCGGCCGAAGACGTACCCGCGGACACCACCCTCGGCCGGCTCCCGGTCCTGCTGATGTCACCCGGCCTCGGCACCCCGCGCTGGATCCTGTCCGGCCTGGCCGCCGACTTAGCCTCCCGCGGCTGGGCCGTGGTCGTCACGGACCACACCGCCGAATCACCGGCCGTCGAATTTCCCAGCGGCCGAGTAGTTCTCGGAAATCCACCGAAGATGACCGACGCCTACATGCGCGAGCGTCTCGCCGCCCGAGTAGCCGACGCACGCACGGTCCTGGACCGATTCGCCGAACTCCCGATGATCGGCGACCTGATCGACCCCACTCGAATCGCCATGCTCGGCCACAGCTACGGCGGCTATACCGCCGTATCGGCCGCCGCCGAGGACCCGAGAATCCGCGCGGTCGTCGTGCTGGACGGATCCGCCGGCTGGCACGACGGATCCGCGGTCGAACGCACCGGCCTCGACCGCCCGGTGCTACTCGTCGGCTACGGCTCCATGGTCGACGCCTCGTGGATCTCGTTCGGCCACCACACTCCCGGCCCCTTCAGCGTGGCGATGGTCCGCGACGGCGAGCACTACACCCCCACCGACCTCCCCCACCTCGGCGGCCCGGTCGAACTGTGCGGCACCCTCCCACCCGAACGAGCCGCCGCCATCACCCGCGGCCTGGTATCCGACTTCCTCACCCACACCGTCCTGGGCCACCCCGCCGCCGGCACCGATTGGCCCGAGGTCGAATGGTCGGCCCCGATGCCCTAGCCATGCCGGGACGAGCTCACTCCGACGCGGCTCCGATCGCAGCCCGCCCGGTGTACCCGGTTCGTGGATCTGCCGGGGGTGCTGCCGTGGATCTGCCGGATGCACCAGCGCTGATCTGCCGGGTGACCGTCGTCGGTCCGCCGGCGGACGGTGGACGAAAGGATCGGCGACGTCGCAGGTCCCGGTGTCGTAGCCCTGGCCGAGTGGCGGATCACCCGGGCCTCGATCGGTGATGTCGGCAACTACGTCACGGTCGCGTCATCGGACGGATGCGATAGTGCCGACCCTGCGAGCACAGTGGGTTGTGACAGCGCTGCGCGTTCCCGGAAAGGACATCGTTATGGCAGGCGGCCGAGTGGGTGCACGGGTGATCGCCGCGATTCGGGCCGTGGTGGCCGCGGGTAGCCTCGCCGTCGCGTGCACCGCGAGCACCATCACACAGACCGGTTCGATCGAGGATGCGCCGCGGCCGGTCGCGACTCGCCGCTGGTAGGGTGGCCTCGTGCTCATCGAGGAAGTCGACATAATCTAGCCGCCCGGTCGAAGGCGGCGTTTCCTCATCGCACATTCTGCTCGGTGTCCTCGACGGGCCGAGTCGTCTCGCCTTCTTCCGTTCCGCATCGTCCGAAATCATGCGCGCTCGCGGTCGTCGTGACCCGGCGCGATACGTGCGGCCGCTCGTTCGCGAGCAGGAAAGAGTCGACGAATCATGTCCATGTCCATACCCTCTGCGATCGTTCTGCGGAATCTGTCATTCGACTGGCCCGACGGAACGGTGGCGCTGTCCGGGCTCAGCGGGACGCTGTCCGCCGGGCGTACCGGTCTGATCGGGCGCAACGGGGCCGGGAAATCGACGTTGCTGCGGTTGATCGCGGGGATTCTCACGCCCGGGTCGGGGCGGATCGAGACCAGCGGTGAGGTGGGGTATCTGCCGCAGACGCTGACCCTCGGCCGCGAGGCCACCATCGCCGACCTGCTCGGTATCGCGGGCAAACGGGCCGCCCTGCGTGCGATCGAATCCGGGGAGACCGGCGCCGGGCATTTCGAGACGATCGGCGACGACTGGGACATCGAATCCCGGGCGGAGGAGGCTTTGCACGAGATCGGTTTCGGCGCAGCGGATCTGGATCGGCGGGTGGGGGAGATCTCCGGCGGGGAGGCCGTACTGGTCGCGATCACGGGCCTGCGGGTGCGGCGTACGCCGATCACCCTGCTCGACGAGCCGACCAACAACCTCGACCGCGAAACCCGTTCGAAACTCACCGGATTCGTGGACTCGTGGCCCGGCGCCCTGGTGGTGGTGAGCCACGATCTCGAACTACTGGAGCACATGGATGCCACGGCCGAGTTGCGCGGCGGGACGCTGGAGGTGTTCGGCGGGCCGTACAGCGCGTGGAAACAGCACGTCGAGCAGGAGCAGGCGGCGGCCGCGCAGGCGGCGCGCACCGCCGAACAGGCGTTGAAGGTGGAGAAGCGCCAGCGGGTGGAGGCCGAGACCAAGCTCGCCCGGCGGGAGCGCACCGCGCGGTCCACCCAGCGCGACGGTGGGATTCCGCGGATCCTCGCGGGGAACCGGGCCAGCCGGGCGCAGGGTTCGGCGGGGGCGATGCGGTCCACACTCGATGCGAAAGTTCGTGCGGCCCAGGATGTCGTGGACGCGACTGCCGCGCGGGTGCGGGAGGACGAGCACATTCGTCTCGATCTGCCCGATCCGGATGTGCCGCGCAGCCGTCGGCTCGCGGAATTGGGCGACGGTGCGCGGACGTTCGTCATCCAGGGGCCGGAACATGTTGCGCTGGTGGGGCCCAACGGGGCGGGTAAGTCGACGCTGCTCGAGACGCTGATGAGCGGGCGGGATCCGGGACGGGCCACTCTGTTCACCGACCGGGTGGGGTATCTGCCGCAACGGCTGGACGGTCTCGACGAGAACGCCGGTGCGCTGGCCAATGTCGCCGCGGTGGCCCCCGCCACCTCGCCGGCCGCGATCCGCAACCATCTGGCCCGGCTGCTGCTGCGCGGCAGTGCGGTGGAGCGGCCGGTCTCGACGCTGTCCGGCGGGGAACGCTTCCGGGTGTCGTTGGCGCGCTTGCTGTTCGCCGATCCGCCGGCACAGCTGCTGATCCTCGACGAGCCCACCAACAATCTCGACATCGGCAGCGTCGATCAACTCGTCGACGCGCTCGCCGACTATCGGGGCGGGATTCTCGTTGTCAGCCACGATCATCCGTTCCTGCGGCGGATCGGGATCGATACCGTGCTGGAACTCGATCGGGACGGCACGTTGCGGCAGCGTTCCGAGCTGTGATCGCGCCGGAGCCGGGCACCCCGCATGCCCGGCTCCGGAGATCGGTTGGGTGACCGCCGATTCAGAGACGATCGGCGTCGATGATCGCCTGCGCGAACGGTTTCGGAGCCTCCTGCGGCACGTTGTGCCCGATGCCGTCGAGGACACGATGCTCGTACCTGCCGGTGAACTTGGCGCGGTACGCCGCACCGTCCTTCGCCGCGCCGTCGAAATCGCTGCTCAGCGTGATGGTGGGCACGGTGATCGCCGGTGCGGCGGCGAGTTGCTGCTCGTAGGCGTCGTACTGCGGCTCGCCCGGGGCCAGGCTCAGCCGCCACCGGTAGTTGGAGATGACGATGTCGACGTGGTCCGGATTGTCGAAGGCGGCGGCGCTGCGGTCGTAGGTGGCGTCGTCGAAGTTCCAGGCCGGGGAGGCGGTGCGCCAGATGAGTTTGTTGAAGTCGTGCCGGTTGCGGGTGTATCCGAGGCGGCCGCGTTCGGTGGCGAAGTAGTACTGGTACCACCAGCCGAGTTCGGCCTGCGGCGGCAGTGGTTGTTGTTGCGCGGCCTGCTGGGTGATGAGGTATCCGCTCACCGCGACCAGCGCCTTGACCCGCTGCGGCCACAGGGCGGCGATGATGTCGACAGTGCGTGCGCCCCAGTCGTATCCGCCGAAGACCGCCTGGTCGATGTGCAGCGCGTCCAGGAAATCGACGATGTCGCGCGCGATCGCCGCCTGCTGCCCGTTGCGCACGGTCTGCGGGGACAGGAAGGTGGTCTGACCGTAGCCGCGCAGGAACGGCACCAGCACCCGGTACCCGGCGCCGGCCAGGATCGGGCCGACGTCGGCGTAGCTGTAGGCGTCGTAGGGCCAGCCGTGCAGCAGGACGACCGGCTGACCGGTGGCCGGCCCGAATTCGGCGTACGCGACCCGGAGGACACCGGCGTCGACCTGTTTGATCGGGCCCAGGGTGGTGTTGGCGCCGGATCCGGTGCGCAGGGCCGCACCGGCGACTGTCGTGGCCGGGGCGGCCGGGGTGCTCGAATCCGCCGCGCACGCGGCCAGCGAGGCCGCCAGGCCCGCGGTGCCGGCCGCGATCGCGCCACCGAATAATCGTCTGCTGATGTCCATGCCCCGACGCTATGAGCGCGCGACGCCGCACGCGTCCGTCGAATGACGTAATCGGTGTCGGTGCGTCGCGCCCGGATCAGACGGCCGTGCCGGGCCCGGCGGGCAGCACCGCCGCGAGATCGCCGCGCGAACTGATGCCCAGCTTCGGGAAGATGCGGTGCAGATGAGTGCTGACCGTCCGGTGCGACAGATACAGCCGTTGCCCGATCTCCCGGTTGGTCAGCCCCTGCGCCGCCAGCTGCGCGATGCTCAGTTCGTGCGGGGTGAGCCGTTCGCGTGCGTCCGGATCCCGGTTCGGGCTGGATTCGCCCGCGCTGCGCAGTTCCAGCCGGGCCCGCTCGCTCCACGCGACGAACCCCAGGGCGTCGAAAAGCTCGCGGGCCGTGCGCAATTGGGTGCGGGACTCCACGATCCGGCGCTGCCGCCGCAGCCATTCGCCGTACGCCAGGTGCAGGCGGCCGCGTTCGGCGGGCCAGCCGGTGAGATCCGCGCCGAGTGCGGCCGCGAACAGCTCCTCGGCCGAATCCTTCGCGAGAACCGCTCGGGCATAACGCATTCCGATGTGCAAGGCCGGCGACGGGGTGATCGCCGCCACCGGTTCCAGATCCCGCACCAGCGCCGCCAGCATCTCGGTCTGCCCGGCGCGGACCGCGGCCTCGGCGAGTTCGGTGAGGAAATACGCCCGCAGCACCGGCGAATACGACGGATCGCGCGGGTCGTGGATGCGGGCCAGATCGCTGCAGGCGTCGTCGAATCGGCCCTCCCCGAGCGCGATCAGCCCGCGGGCGAGCTGCGCGGTCGCCAGTACCGGACGCGCCCCCGCGGACAGTCCGATCCGCTCGGCGTCCGCCGCGAGCAGCGCGGCCTGCTCGTAATCCCCACGCAGCGCGGCGATCTCGGCCTGCGCGGCCACGGCCGAGCCGTACATGAACGGCTGCCCGGTCTCCCGGCAGAACGTCGCGGCCTCGGCCAGCACGGGAGTGGCGGCGGCCAGATCGCCGAGCCGGGTGAGGCTCCAGGCGTTGATCGAGAGCGCTCGGGCCAGCAGGCCCAGCCGCCCCGAGGACCGGAATCCGGGCACGGCGGCCGCGGTGAACTGCGCCGCGAGGTCGAAGGCGCCGACCTGGAAGGCCGCGCTGCCGAGGAACCGATCGACCTCGGGATCGCGGCCCGTCGTCGCGGCCAGCGCGCGCAGCCGGTCCAGGATCCGCGCCCCGCGGTCGAACGGCGCCACCAGCGCGTCGACGGCGATCTTGCGCGGATCGTCGTCGGGAAGCCGGAAGCTGTCCGAGACGTCGAGCAGCGCGTGCCTCGTCTGCTCGCCCGGATCGATCCAGAAGCACCGCATGGCCGCACCCCACAGGATCCGCAGTGCGGCATCGGGATATCCGGCGGCCGCGACGTTGGCGGTGAGCGCGGTCAACTCGCCGACACGCGAAGGACTTTCGCGCACTCCGTCCTCGAACCCGCTGAGCAGCCAGTTCGCGGTGGCGTCCTGCGCGGGGGTGAGGGGGAGTGCGTGCGCGGCGCCGACCAGCTGTTCGGCCCGGTCCCGGCGGCCGTGGTCGACGGCCAGTTCGGCGGCGCGCAGCAGGCGATCCGCGCGCCGCGCGGGGTTGTCGCTGAGGGCCGCGGCCCGTTCCAGCGCGGTGACCGTGCCACCCCGATACTTGGACCGCTCGGCCGCCGCCTCGAGCGCGGCGGCCACCGCTTCGTCGGTTCCGTCGGTTCCCGCCGCACGGTGCCACACCTGCCGATCCGGGAAGTCGGCGAGCGATCCGGCGAGCGCCCGGTGCGCGCGCCGGCGTTCACCGGCGGCGCCGCCGACGCCAGCGCCGACCGGATCAGGGGATGCCGGAAAGTCACTGTGCCGGCGTCGATGTCGATCAGCCGGGCCGTCACGGCGGGCTCGAGGATCTCGGCATCCACCTCGGATCCCAGCAGAACCTTTGCGGCAGAGAGTATCTCGATGATCGAGTCGCCGTCGTCGAGCGCCGCGACCAGCAACGCCGCTCGGGTGCGCCCGGGCAGCGCCGCGCCGCGCGCCGAGAAGGCCCGTTCGAGGCGTTCGGTCAACGGGAGCGTCGAGGTGGGGTCGGTGAGATCGGCTGCGGCCGTGGGAAGTTCGGTCAGGGCCAGCGGATTGCCGTGCGCCTCGGCCAGCACCCGCCGGCGGACCGGATCCGGCAGGTCCCGCGCGACGCTGCCCAGCAACGCGGCCGCGTCGTCGTCGGACAGCGGACCGAGCGGCAGGAGGGTCAGCCCGGCCGCGCGCAGCGGTGAGCTCGTCCCGGCGCGCAGCGTGGCGAGCACGGCGACGGGTTCGGAGTCGATCCGGCGGGCGACGAAGGCGAGTACCTCGGCGCTGGCCGGA
The DNA here is from genome assembly GCF_009604425.1 of Nocardia aurantia. Classification (GTDB taxonomy): domain Bacteria; phylum Actinomycetota; class Actinomycetes; order Mycobacteriales; family Mycobacteriaceae; genus Nocardia; species Nocardia aurantia. The sequence continues at coordinate 152,665 of NZ_WEGI01000012.1, forward strand.
TCGAGCCAGTGCACGTCCTCGGCGACGACCAGCAGCGGCCGTTCGGCGGCGGTATCGGACAACAGCGTCAGGGCGGCGAGCGCCACCAGGTGCAGACTCGGCTCCCCGTCGGTCTCCGACGTCCCCAGGGCGGCCGACAGCGCGTCGAACTGCCGCGCCGGCAGCGCGTCGAACCCGCGGCGCAGCGGATACAGCAGCCGCTGCAACCCGGCGTAGGCGAGGCCGTGCTCGGTTTCCGCCCCCGCTGTCCGCAGCGCCCGCAGGCCTGCGATGGCCGCCGCGGCGACCGCCTCGTCGACGAGCGCCGACTTGCCGATCCCCGGCTCACCCTCGATCAGGATGCCGCTGCGATCGCCGGGGCCGTCCACGAGCGCGGCCAGATCCTTCAGCTCGGTGTCTCGTCCGAACATCCGCATGAGCGGCGCTCTCCTCCCGGCCTCGCGACGGTCGACGGGACCGATCGCGACCCTACCGAAGCAGGATTACGTCACGGCAGCGTCAACCGACAGATTCGGCGCACCCCCCGCACGGGCGAGAGTCATCGCATGGCTACCGTACGTTTCCACTTCACCTCCACCCTGACTCCCGCCGAGGTCGTGCAGGTCCTGACCGACTTCGGCCCGGCCCGCCCCGACGTGTGGCCCAGCATCGACGCGGAACATTTCGTCGTCCACGACCGCGGCGACAACTGGGCCGAGGTCACCGAGGGCACCGCCGCCGCCTGGGAACGCGCCCGCTACCGCTGGGATCCGGCCGGCGACACCGTGACGATCACCACCCTGGATTCCAAACTGTTCGGCGCCGGCGGCGGCTGGACTTTCCACGCCGTTCCCGAGGGCGACGGCTCCCGAGTCGAGGTCGAACTGGTCCGCACCCCGCAGGCGTTGAAGGGCAAACTCCTGGCGGCGTTGCTGCCGCTGGTCGGGCCGTCCTCGTTGCGCAAGTCGTTCGCCGTCCCGCTACAGGCCGCGTGATGTCCGCGCTCACCCCGGCGCCCACACCGTCGACTCGGACGGCATCGTCCAGCGACACCACGTGTACGGCGGCGGACCTGTCTGCCTGGCCCATCCGGGCGGCCCCGGCATCCACTGGGAATACCTGAATTGGCTGGCGTACTGGCCGCATTCGACGCCATGCGGCATATTTCCAGCGACGTGCAGACCCTCGCGGTGGCGCGCGGAATCCTCCCCTCCTATTTCGCCGACTACTGGGGTGACGAACAACTTGGGACTCCTTCCGCGACGGTTTGCGGGCGACCTTCATCTCCGGCCTGTCCCCGGACCTCATCGACGACCGCGACGACCTCCCGAATTCGACCGTGCCGACGCTGGTGATCGTGGGCCGCCACGATGTGATCCGCGGCCCGCGCTGGGCCTGGGAATTGCATGAACTGATTCCCGATTCACGCCTGATCATTCTGGAGAACAGCGGGCACACGGGCCCTCTGGAGGAACCCCGGCGCTTCGCCGACGCCCGTCCGGGCATTCGTCCTCGTATCGAAAGGTGAGCGGCAGGCGACTTTCCGCAGCTCGGTCACCGAATAGCCGTGGATGACAGCCAGATTCGCGCTCCGTTGCGCCGGCGTACCGGTGTCGAGGGGGATGACCTGTCTTTCCTCCGAATCGACGCGCCCGCCCGTTTGAGCAAGGGAGAAGCGGCTATTGACCCGATGACCGAGGGAAAGGGTGATCGGCGATGAGCATCATCGGAACGAGACGCGGATATCGGCGTCGTGGTGGCAGATACTACGGCCGCGACCGGGATTACCGGTCCTCCCGGCGCTGGGGCGGCGAGCGCTCCTGGGGCGCCCGGCGACGGGTCGGCTCCACCGGCGGCGTCGAAATGCTCGCTCGCGCAGGGCTGGTCGCCCGGGGCGTGGTGTATGTGGTGGTCGGTGTCATCGCGGTGATGATGGCGCTGGGCATCGGCCGGCACACCCCCGACCGCCGCGGCGCCCTCGAAGCCATCGCCGCCCATCCGCTGGGCTACGTGCTGCTCTGGCTGCTCGTGATCGCCTTCGCGGGCCTGGCGATCTGGCGCCTGGTGCAGGCGGCCACGCCCGGCGTGCACGTCAGCGCGGGCCAGCGGCTGTTCCGCCTCGGCGTCGGAATCGCCTACGCCATCGTCTTTTTCAGCACGCTGTGGTTCGTCCGCGACGGCCGCACACCCCCGTCCAGCGACGCCGCCCCCCGAGACGTCAGCGCGGAAGTGCTGAGCTGGAACGGCGGCTACGTGCTGCTCACCGTGGCGGGTATCATCATCGCGGCCGCCGGCGTGGTGTCGGCCCTGCGCGGTTTCCGCGCCGAGTTCGTCGACGACCTGCGCATGGGCTGGATGCCGGCGTCCACCCAGGACGCGGTCGTCGCGCTGGGCCGATTCGGTTATGTCGCACGCGGTGTGATCGTCGCCGGCATCGGCATCGCCCTGGTGGACGCCGCCGTGACCTACGACCCCGACGCCGCGAAGGGCCTCGACGGCGTACTGGCCGGATTCGCCCACACCTTCCTGGGCCCGTGGCTGCTGCTCGCCGTCGCACTCGGCCTGATCGCCTTCGGCATCCTGTCCTTCTTCGAGGCGAAGTGGCGTCGCACGTACGGCGGCGTGCCGGTGTAGTTCGTCCCCACCGAACATGTTGCGGCCGAACGGTATCGATACCGTTCGGCCGCAACATGTATGTCCGCCTACGACAGCGAGGTGAACTCGCCCACGATCCCGGCCCCGCACCCGATCACACACACCACCGTGACGATCACGGCCACCGGCCACGAGATTCGCCGGCGAGTCACCGAAACCGTCACGGCCACTGAGCCGATGACGAGCGCCACCGCCGACAGCGCCAGCCCCAGCCCGAGCCACGTCACCGCCCGATCGGGATGACAGGTCTCGGGCGGGCAGTAGTCGGCGAACGCGAACAGGAACAACCCGGCAAGGGTCACCATCGAGCAGCCCAGGAACGATACGACCAACAGGCACACCGACACCGCGACGTCCCACCCGATCACGGGCGGTGTGGTTCCGCCGGGCGGTGGCCCCGGGTACGGGTACGACATGACCCCAGATTAGCCAGAGCCGCCGACTTTGCCGTCCGGACAGCGACTGATGGTCGTCAACCGATCAGTGCAGGGCTGTGTGGCGCACTGGCGAGCCCCGAATATCCGGAAATTCCGGTTCGGGCGCCCCGATACCGGCGGGATCAGCTGCGCCGTGCAGTGTTACCCGACTCCGGACCGAAACGGGGCGGGACCGCCGGCCGACATCTACAGCATCGGATTCTTCGGGGAAGGGAAGAACAGTATGCGTACGCGGGCAGGCGCAGCAGCACTGCGGCGGGGATCGGAGCCTGCCGAAGGCCGGACCTGCCGTGCCTCCGATCGTGCTCGGCACGAACACATTGCGTTCGAGCGATATCGAGCTTTCGTCCCGGTTTCGCCCGATACAACACATCGGTATGCGGATTTTCTCGGAGCGGGACGCCTACCGCACGTGTTGATTCTTAGCCGAATCAATGACCGCACAAGTAATTTTCACTCTGAACGAATCGTTCTCAGGTTGTTCGCGAGACACCCGAATGGTTCTGTACCAAGATGAGGGCGGGCACGGGGATGATTCGCGGAGGGAAACCAGGCGTGCAGACATGGGAATTGGCGGCATTCGGAGCCGGCGGTGGGTCCTTGATGCAGCTGCTTGCGGTATACAACAAGGCGAACGAGTGGCAGCGGGCGCGGCAGACACCCGCGGGCCTCGTGCGGAAGAACCCGCCGAAGCTGGTCAAATATCTCGATCTGCCCGCCATTGTGCTGGTCGGAATTCTGCGGATAGCGCTGGGCGCCGGTGTCAGTGCGCTTTTCGCCGCCACCCAGCAGATCAGCGGCCCCTCGGTGGCCGTGACGCTCGGCTGTACGGCCCCGGCGTTTCTCGAACAACTGGGACGGGCGAGGCCGATTTCCAAGGCGGTCAGCCGTCGCCGCGGCACGACGGGTGCGGACCCGGCTCCGGCACAGCCGATCCTGCCCATCCAGGCGATCCCGGCGCCGGTCGATCCCGCGCTGATGCCGCAACCGGTGGTCGTCGATGAACACTGAATCGTTGCCTCGCAGAGTGTTCGGCATCCTGTTCGGCGCCGACCGCGCGACGAAACCGACGACGATCCCCGCAGACGCGGGATATCCACTGGGCCAGCGTGTCCTGGCACTGTTGCTCGGAGTCACGCTGCCCAACCTCGCCGACACCGACAAATGGCCCGATCCGGCACTGTCCCCGAACAACACACCCCGCCCCCCGAAACAGGACCCCTGGTTCTGGGTCGGCCGCATCGGTCTCGTCCTGGCCGCGGCGGCGATCGTGGGCGCCATGGTCGTGTTCGGCGGTGTGCGTTCCCGCTCCCCGATCGCCGAACCCACCACGGTCCCTGCCTCTTTCCCGCCCGCACCGTCGAATTGCTCCGACGCGAAGCAGGATTCGGTGACCACCGGTAACGGTCCGGGCGACGTCACCAGTGACACCGGCGCCATCCTCGGCTATCAGTACGCCTACTACACCGAACGCGACGCGGTCGCCGCCCTGACCTTCGTCACGCCGGAAGCGCGAAAATCGTTGTCGGCGAACCGGATCCAGGACGACATCGATCACGCGATCCCGCCCGGCACGGTTCACTGCGTACGGATCCAGCAGATCCGCGACAATGTCTACGTCGTCGCCACAGCCGAATATCACCCCGACGGGGCCACCCACGTGTACTCCGAACAGGTCCGGACGGTCACCGTCGACGGCCGGCACCTGATCGAGTCGGTCCAGATCACCGATCCGGAATCCTCCACGTACCCGATGCCGCCGACCCTCCCGCCGTCGCCGGATCCCGCATTGCCCTCCGAATCCCTCTCTCCGACATCATCGGTCGCGCCCGGCGGCCAACGCGCCACCACGATCGTCCCGATGCCGCCGTCGCATCCGGAACACAAATCGACAGCGGATCAGACCGCGCCACCGACGCCGGTGTTCCCCCCGGTATTCGGGTTTCCCTCGCTCCCGGCTGTCCCGCAGCCCCCGACCTTTCCGACGTTCGAATTCCCGTCGGCACCGGGGTTCGCACCGACCTCGTCTGCTCCCGAAGCGGGAAAAATCCAGCCGGAGAACTGAAAGTCCGCCGCTGTGGCCGCCATCCTCCGAGCCTGAAAGTGCGCGCCGCGTCGAGCGATTACGGGCCTGCGCTCAGCGCGCGGCCGACCGCGACCGGTTCCAACCCTGCCAGTTGTCCTCGTCACCCATATCGGCTCGGATCGCGGCGGCGATTCTGCCGCGCTGAGGTTCGGGCAGTCGTTCGACAGCCGGTAGAGCATCCGGCGACAACGTGCTCAGATAGTGGATATCGAGAGTTCGCTCGATCCCGCGGGGGCCGGCACCGGTACCGAGTTCGACGGTCGTGCCGGACAGCCAGCGATCGATATTGCGCTCGGCGACAAGACGTTCGGGATTCACCAGGGCCAGTCCCAACAGGGTCACCGCCGCCGCACTCACCGCGGCACGCGGCACCCAACTCCGGCGCAGCCGTACCAGCGCGGCCAGCACCAGCAGGTACACCAGACCGATCCACAGCTCGAAAACCTCCACCAGCAAACGCAATACGGTGAATCCGTACGCCTGCTGATAGGTCCACATGCGGTGCAGGGCCGAGGCCACGATCACCAGCGTCAACACGCTCACCGCCGCGACCCCGATCCGCAGCCACCGCCGATCCCGCGTCGATTCCTGTGCGGCCCAAGCCTGTACGGCCGCGATCACGCCGAGCGCCAGCAGGCTGACCGCCGACAACTGCCAGAACCCGCGGCGGGCGTATTCCGCGTAGGTCAGTTCCGCGGTGCGCTGCACATAATCGCTTCCGCCGAACAGCGCCGCCAATTGCGTCGCCACGAAGAGTACGAACACCGCGGTCAGGGTTCCCAGCGGCAGCCCCCATTCCAGCCGCGACCATCGCCGCCGAACCAGCAGTCCCGCAACGGAATCCGTCTCGCCGGCGGGCCGCGGCGGCCCCGCCAGTAGATACATCGCACCGGCCGTGCACAGCGCCGCCGCGCTGAATACGAAGACCCACCGCACCGGAGTATCGGCATCGAATGTCGGCGTGACGTATCGCACCAGCCTGGCGAACACGGCATCGGCGCCGGCCAGGAGCGGTACGAAGATCGCGAGAATCGCGACTGCCGCCGCCACCGACCATCCCACCCGCTGCGTCGTCGACACACGCCGCTCCCGCACGCGCCGCACCCCGCGGTACAGCCACGGCACCGACCGCAACGCCGACACCGGCACCGCGAACATGTCGAACATCAGCCCGTGGACCGATCGGCGCACCACCGCCAACGACCCGGCGACCCCGGCCCCCAGCAGACACAGCACGAACAACCACTCCGCCGCCCGGAATGCCCCGACAGCCAGCAGGCACACTGCGATCGCGATCCACCACGCCGATGCCGATCGGCGCTTCCCGCGCGTATCGATCTGCGGCGCAGTCACACTCGTTGCATCGACCGGAGAATTCCGTTCGTTGCGGCAGCTCCCGGCCACCGGCGCCGCGCCCGGCTCGGCCGGGCTGTACCCGCCGCCGGGCCTGTCGGTTACCGCATCGACGCTTGCACTGGCTGAGTCGACGTCCTTCGTCTGTGCTGTCGCGCGACGCGCCTTGCGGTCGACCAGGTAAACCACGCCTGCGATCGTCGAACCGGCCAGCAGCCAGCCGATTCCAGGGCGATTCAGTGGAACGAACAGCACCGCGGCGAGTCCGGCGACGAGTACGGCCGACATCGCCCCACGCGGCATCGGCACCCACTCCGACCGGCGTGGGACACGCTGCGGCGCTGCAGTTCTCGGGTATCGAGGACCGGACGAGTAAGGCGGGTAACCGGTACCGGGGATCGGGGCGAACGGTCCCGAGGAAGGTCGCGCGGCCGGATCCGGCCCGGTGGGATACTGAGCCGATTCCGCCACGACACTCGGCGGCTGTGGCTCAGCGGAGCCGGACCGCGGGCGAGCGGTCATACGCTGAACGGTATTGACCGGTGGTCGTTTTCGTTGTCGCCGTCCGGGTTCCGGGGTCGAATCCTCGGAAGCGGTCGGGGGTATCAGGTCGGACATGGAATCTCCATAGGTGTGCGGGACCGGCCCGGCGGTCGAGCCGAGCTGGGTCGTCCTGATCGAGTCGATTCAGCCGGTGGGGAGGCTCACGCGGATGCGGGAGCCCGGATCGGCGACGGCGATGGTGCCGCCGTGCAGTTCGACGATCCAGCGAGCGATGTCCAGGCCGAGACCGGTACCGCCGTTGTCGGTGCGACCACGGCTGAAACGCTCGAAGACGCGGGCCCGATCGGCGACCGGGATGCCGGGGCCCTCGTCCTGGACCTCGATCACAACCTGGCCGGGCCGGGTGCGGGCTTCGATGTGGACCCGGCCGTTCGCCGGGCCGTGCCGGGTCGCGTTGTCCAGCAGATTGAGCAGGACCTGATGCAGGCGGGCGCGGTCGGCGCGCACGGTGAGGTCCGGGGAGGAGATGTCGGTGGTGAAGCGGACCGGCCGGTCGACGGCGGCGGCCAGAACCTCGGCCTCGGCGACGACCTCGTGCAAGAGAGGTTGCAACGCAGTGCTTTCCAGCCGCAGGCGCACGGCGCCCGCTTCGACGCTGGACAACGCGAGCAGTTCGGTGACCAGCCGGCTGAGCCGTTCGGTCTGAACGAGCGCGATGCGTAGGGTGGCCGGATCGGGTTCGGCGACACCGTCGACCAGGTTCTCCAGCACCGCGCCCAATGCCGTGATGGGAGTGCGCAATTCGTGCGAGACGTTGGCGATGAAGTCACGACGCTGCTGCTCGGCGGCGGCAAGATCGGCGGCCATCCGATTGAACGCCTCGGCCAGTTGCCCGACCTCGTCGCGAGAGGTGGCTCGGACACGAAGGGAGTAGTCCCCCTTGGCCATCCGTCCGGCCGCGGTGGTCATCTCCCGCAACGGCCGGGTCATGCCGTGGGCCAGGAACTGTGAGGTCACCAAAGCGAGGGCGGTGGCATAGAGAGTGGTCCGTTGCGGCAGCCAGCCGATGGTCCAGGCGAAATACCCGAAGGCGATCGCGCCCGAAACCACCATCAGGATGGCCAATTTCACTTTGATCGACGGTATCCGATCCAGCGGCCGAGGTAACCGTGCCGACATCCGGGCAGCCGCCCGGCCACGCCACCCGGAACTCACGGCCCCTCCAGCGCGTAACCGACACCGTGCACCGTGCGAATGAGCTTCGCGCCCAGCTTGCGGCGCAACGCCTTCACATGTGAGTCCACCGCGCGGGTGCCCGACGCGTCCGTCCACCCCCACACCTCACTGAGCAGGCGTTCGCGGGTCGACACCGTACGCGGCCGCCGCGCCAGCTGCACCAGCAGATCGAATTCCAGTGGAGTCAGCTGAGTTTCGAGGTCTGCACGCCACACCCGACGCTGATCGACATCGATCCGCAGATCACCCACGACGATCGTCGCACCCGGATCGGCGGTGCGCTCGACCCGCCGTAGCAGCGCATGCACCCGGGCGGTGAGCACCCGCATGGAAAACGGCTTGGTCAGGTAGTCGTCCGCCCCGACCCCGAGCCCGACCAGCACGTCCGTCTCGTCGGTGCGCGCGGTGAGCATGAGCACCGGCACCGGCCGGCTCCCCTGGATCCGCCGGCACACCTCCAACCCGTCGAAACCGGGCAGCATCACATCCAGCACCACCAGATCCGGCCCGAACCGCTCCGCGGCCACCACCGCGGCGGGCCCGTCATGAGCGAGATCCACGACAAACCCCTCGGCACGCAACCGGGCGGCCACCGATTCGGCGATGGTGGGCTCGTCCTCCACCACCAGAATCCGCCGCCCGACACCCGGCAAGCTGTCCTCCATGACATCGACCCTATGGGGTGGATGTGGAGATGAACCGGCCTGATTGTGGAGATCCTGTGTGTATCCGTGGCGCTCCAGCACGCGCTACTGCCACGGCCTATGGCCTTACCTGCGGCAGGCACCGCCCGGCATCTCCATACTTGCCACTCATCTCGTACCTGGACATGCTGCGCGGTGAGCGCCGCCACCCCGGCATCGAATTCAGAGTGAGACCGCTCTGCTCTTGGCGGACCAGGATCCGGCACTGGAACTGCTGCCAGGTCTCGCTGAGCCGGATACCATCATCGCCGCCATGATTGACGGATCCCGGGCGCGGGACGAACACCCTGACCGGGCATCCGGTCACGGATGAAGACCCGTTGAAACAACGACAATGAAGCCGCCATCGAGGTGCCGAAGCGAGAGAGGACCTTCCACGGTGCTGCTACTCCACGGCGACGACGCTGACGATCCGTTCCGTGCCTGTCAGCACAGCGCCTTCCATCTCGAAGTGCGGGACTCCTACGCAACGCCGTCCGATTCCGAGCCACTGCGCCGGTTCTTGAACGGTGAACCTATGGCGGACGACTACGCCGCACGGCCCTGGATTCGGTTCATGCGCGACACGGTCGCACGTGGCGTGCACATCAGTCGGGCTCGGGTGGTGACACAGCCTCATTCGGACTACCAGCACTGGTTGCTCACGATTACCGCCGGCAATATCGCAGTGGGTGAGGACATTCGATACGTGCCACGCCATCTGGCCGGAGACGTGCCGTCGGATGATTGGTGGTTGTTCGACGACGAGCAGGTTGGATTCAACCTCGTCGACCGCAAAGGTCGGCCTGCGGGTATGGCCGTGACCATGGATCCGGAAATCGTGGGGCACTGCCGATCGGTGCGAAAACGTTTATGGGAGCTGGCGATCCCCTTTGCCAAGTATGTAGGGCGTAATCCCATCCGAGGCGGAAATCCCCATGCAGACAACGAACTTCGGGATGCATGACCACAGCACCGTGCTCGTGGAAACCATGATTCAGCAGCTGCCGGCCACGTGGGATATGCGGGCGAGCCAGGCCGGTATGGCCTTCCTGGGGCTATCGAAGCCGAAATCTGCCCCGAGCGCCTGGTACGGCATCCGGCGGGTGGGGTCGGCGTGGCCAGAACCGCAGCTGAGTGATGTCCTCAGGCGGTACTGGAGGAACACAGCACAAACCAGGGCATCGCTCTTCCGACCGCACAGCGCGCACCCCCTGCGGGTGCAAAAGGGCAACGCCTCATTGGCGGGGCAGGCCGCAATCAGGAGCGAATTCGATCCTAGACAAATCGAATTATCGCAGCTCAGAGCACCCTTCGCCATTCCCGCACACCACCACCGCAGATCAGCATGATCAATCGAGGGCTAGGGTTGAGTGTGCACCCGGATACACCGGGCTCGGCCCCCGGACCCACGCAAAGGGCTCGGCATCCCTTGAAGGGGCGCGTGGCCCGCGCCTGGATCCCGACCTTCGTCGACAATATCCAACAGCCGGTCGGTTTACCTGCGAAGGCGCCTGCGGCAGACTATGAACATGTCCGAGCACACTCCAACACCGTTCAGTTTTGCTGAGGTCAAACCCTATGAGGTCGTCGACTCCCTGGCTGAGCTACACGGCCCGGACCACGGGGGGCTCGAGCTGCCGGTCGAACTGGCTTGGGGCGGTCGCACCGAGTTCGATCTGGAAGACGAATACGACCGCACCGCGGTGTACAAAATCGTCCTCGAGGAAGGAACCAAACAACACCTGCGAGAACTGGTCAACGGACGGCTGCTGACCGCGATCTGGAACCAGATGCGGCCCGCACGGCCCGTCCGCGCCCTGTGGGAAAAACACTTCCCGCAACTGCGGGCCGCCGCCTGATGGACCCTCGCCAACACGAGCTGGCACGCATCGCACTCCATGTCGTCGGCAACCGCGGATTCGTCCTCGGCGGCGGTCATGCCGTCGCGTTGCACGGCATGGGGTCGCGGCCATCGGAGGATGTCGACCTGTTCTCCGACGTCCGCGGCACACCAGGCGAAGTGGCCGACGATGTGATCTCCGCCTTCGAGCGCGCGGAACTTACCGTCGATGTCGTCCGGCGTACCCCCGATCTGGTCCAGATGGCGGTCACCTTTCCGGACGGGCACGCCGCCAAGGTCGACCTCGGCGTTTTCTGGCGAGCCCGATCTCCGGTGATTCTGGAAGTAGGCCCGGTCCTTCACCCCGACGACGCGGTCGCCGGCAAAATGGACGCCCTGTTCAACCGATGGGCACCTCGGGACTACCTCGACATCGACGCGATCCTGGTCAGTGGACGCTACACCCGCGACCAACTGCTCACGATCGCCGCCGAACACAATCCCGGATTCGACCCGAATATGTTCGCCGAGTCTCTGTCCTACCTGCAGCGGATACCCGACCGAGACTTCACCCCCTACGGGGTCAGCACGGCCACCATCGCAGCGATGCGGCAACGCTTCGCCGACTGGGAACAGCAGCTGACCACCTGACCACCTCAGATGCAGGCGACAATGACCACCGCTCACAGAAAGGCTGGCATGTCCGAAAACGCAAACACCGCATCGTCGTAACCAGTGAGCTCAAGAACCCCTCCGATGTGCAGAGACTCAGCCGGGCGATCATCAACATCGCCAAAGAGAAACGAAGATGAGTCCGGCGACACACCCAACGGCAGCGACAGCCAAACCGGCGGGCCCCTACCTACCCGAGCGGCCAGATCTATAACGAGGCCAACACAGCACCAGTACACATCAAGAGCCGCAACAGCCACATCAAACTCTGAATTCACAACCCCTCGGGGGTTCGAACCACCACTCAGGACTGTTTTCGCAGCTCAGCTGCCAACTCGACAATATTGCTCGCAGACAAAAAGAAGCCGCAGGTCGATAACCTGCGGCGTTTTTCGTGGTGGAGCTAAGGGGAATCGAACCCCTGACCTTCTCGATGCGAACGAGACGCGCTACCAACTGCGCTATAGCCCCGTGTGGAACGTTGCCGAACCACGCTGGTGAACTGTAGCAGGTGGGTTGGGGAGACTCCGAATCGGCTGGTCAGGGGAGGCCTGCGGCGGCTTTGGCCCGGGTCAGGACCTGTTCGACCATGTGGGGGGTGAGGCGGCCGGTGAAGGTGTTCTGCTGGCTTACGTGGTAGCAGCCGAACAGCTCCAACGGGGTTTCCAGGGGAGCTACGGGCTCGAGGGTGTAGTGGGCGCCGTGGGTGAAGGTGGGGCGGGGGCGGGGGATGGTCCAGCCGGCGGCGGCTAGGACGGGGAGTAGGGCTTGCCAGCCGAAGGCGCCTAGGACGACTACCGATCGGAGGGTGGGGGTGAGGAGGTGTAGTTCGTCTACCAGCCAGTGGCGGCAGGTGTCGCGTTCGGTGGGGGTGGGTTTGTTGTCGGGTGGGGCGCAGTGGACGGGGGAGGTGATGCGGGTGCCGAATAATTGCAGGCCGTCGTCTATCGAGGTGGCGGTGGGGTGGTTGGCCAGGCCTACGGCGTGCAGGGCGGCGTAGAGGACTTCGCCGCTGCGGTCGCCGGTGAACATGCGGCCGGTGCGGTTGGCGCCGTGGGCGGCGGGGGCGAGGCCGACTATCAGGATGCGGGCGTCGGGTGGGCCGAAGCCGGGGACCGGGCGGCCCCAGTAGGTCTGGTCGCGGAAGGCGGCGCGCTTCTCGCGGGCCACCTGTTCGCGCCAGGCGACCAGGCGGGGGCAGGCGCGGCAATCGATCAGCGCCGCCTCCAGCTCGGCGAGGGTGCGGTGCACGGGAGAATTCGATCACAGGGGGAGCGGGAGGGGTGCTGGGAGGGTGCGCTTACGATGTCCGTTACAGGCGGTATTCAGTAGCTGTTTGTTCGCTGTGGTGTTCGGCTCGGTGGCGGGATGGCATCGGCACGTGCGACGTCGTGCGGTGCGGAGTGTGGTGTTCCGGGTGTGGGTCGGTGGGCGATCGACCTGGTGATTGTCGGTCATGCCGGTCGGCGCGGGTTGGTAGCATGACGGTTCCGGCCGGACGGCCGGCGGGCGAGGTGGCGACGCGTTGCGCGGAGCCGACACGATTCGTGCGAGAGAGTCCTTCCATGCAGTTCGAGATCATCGAGCGAGACGAGACATGGGTCGCCGGCCTGCCGGTGCGTAGCCCGAAGCGGCCGCTCGGGGAATTGCGGGATCGCGACCTGGAGGCGGCCTGGGCGGCGGTGCTGCATCAGGAGCTCGGCGGGCCGCTGGCGACCGCCTACACCGACTGGTCGGCTGATCTCAGCACGTACAACACGCAGATCGTGGGGTACGAATGTGCCTCGTTCGACTCGGTCACGCGGGGGCATATCGTGGCGCGGCTACCCAAGGGGACGTATGCGCGGTTCTCCTCGGTCGGGAACTTTCCCGAGATCATGACCGATCTGTGGACGCAGATCTCCTACGCCGAGGAGCATCGGCAGATCCGGCGGAGCTTCACCGGTGATTTCGAGTTCTATCCGCACGCCTACCGGATCGACCTGTATCTGGCGGTCGAGCCGCGATGACCTACTCCATCGTGGTGCGTTCGGAGGCCGTGTTCGGGGGGTTGGTGGTGCCGCGGGTGCGGCCCAGTTTCAAGGTCAGCAACGGGGAGTTGATCGAGTTCCTGCGGGATCGGCTGCGTGACCGGGGGGATACGGAGCTGGGCGACCAGGGTGATACCGCGGCGGGACGGCCGCTGTTCACCGTGTACGTGCCGGATCCGGCGGGCAACTACAACGTGCTGATCGGGTACGACTACGCGTCGTCGGACACCGTGCCGATCGGCGACGTACTGGCCCGGGTGCCCAAGGGGGTCTACGCCCGGTTCGAGCCCAACGGCGACTACCACGATCCGGTGGAGGACGTCTGGGCCCAGGTCGACGACGCCACCGCATCCGCCGAGATCACCCGGGCCTACCGCGAGGAAATCGAGATCTGGCGGGGTGTCTCCGAGGTGGAGTTGCTCATCTCCATTCTCATTTAGGTAGCCCCCCGGTAACCAAGCTGGAACCGACTGGTCTTAACATTCTGTCCTGTTGCGCGCTACCGCGCCGTGGTCTTGCTGAAATCTGCTCGCCTCGGCAAGGTTTCGGAATATTTGCCGGACATCTGGTCAACGCCAGCGGAATGGCGGATACTGCCTAGGCGACCCGCATACGAATCCGGCCCCCCGTGGCCGGTCGGCCGGGTCCGGGCGGGCATGTGCCCGCGTGAGTTACAGAGTAGGAAATCATTATGACTGTCGATACGATGGCGGTCGACCCGGCGGCTGACCCCGGTCCGGAGGCGAGCAGCTTCCGGGATGCCAAGTCGGGATGCATCTTTCACATCGCCACCGTCTCGTCCCGGCCCGACCTGTGGGCGGGCTATCTCGACGGTGCGCTGCGCGCCTATCGCCACTACGGGGTGGAGCGCGCGCTCGACATCGAACAGACTCGCGACGGCCTGACCACGTCGCTGTTCTGCACCGCGGTGGACCGCACCGGCGCGGTGGTCGCCGGAGTCCGGTTGCAGGGGCCGTATCTCGAGGTCGGCGAGGTCGATTCGCTGCGGCCGTGGGCCGATCAGCCCGGCGGCTCCTACCTGCGGCGAGTGGTCGCGGAGCGGATCCGGTCGGGCATGGTGGAGGCTCGCGGCGCCTGGGTGGCGCGCGACCATCCGGAGCGTGGCGCGCTGGCCGCGGCGGTTTCGCGTTGTATCGCGCACGGCCCGTTGCTGTTCGGCGTTCCGTACGGATTCTGCACGGTGGCGACGTTCACCGTGGAGCGGCATCGCTGTGCCGGTGGGGTGGCGATGTCCGAGGTGACCGCCGTCTCCTATCCCGACGATCGCTATCGCACGGTTCCCGTTCTGTGGGACGCGCAGTCCTACCGGTCCCACGCCACCGCGTCGCAGTACGCGCTGCTGCGCGCCGAATGGCGCGAGCTGGGGCTGGATCCGGGCGAACGGCACATCCAGCCCGGAGGTCGTTCCTGAGATGGCGACTCCACCCGACCGGTACGCGACGTACCGGCCCTCGATCCTGGACGAAACCGATCCCGCCGACGCGCGCACCCTCGCGGAGTTGCGCGCGCGCCCGGAAATCGAGGTCACCGACCTGCGGCCGCTGCTGCGTGCCGAACTCGCCCGGATCGCGGCGCGTTCGGGACATCCGATGGGTGCCGAGGCCGGCCGCTGGGTGTACTACCCGTGGCGGGAGCGGCTGGTCGGGCTGCTCGCGGCGCCCGACTTCCACGCGGTCCGGCTGGACCGCAACCGCAACAAGCTCACAGCGATCGAACAGCAACGGCTGCGGACGCTGTCGATCGGCGTCGTCGGGCAGAGCGTCGGTCACTCCGTCGCGTACGCGCTGGCGCTGGAAGGGGTTTGCGGGCGGTTACGCCTGGCGGATTTCGACACCATCGAATTGTCCAATCTGAATCGAATTCCGGCGACGGTCTTCGATATCGGTGTGAACAAGGCCGTGGTGACGGCCCGGCGAATTGCCGAACTCGATCCGTATCTGCCCGTGGAAATCTTCGAGGCCGGTGTGGACGCGTCCACCGTGGACGAGTTCGTGGGCGGATTGTCGATCCTCGTCGAGGAATGCGATTCGCTGGACATCAAGGTGCTGGTCCGGGAAAGCGCACGCCGCCACCGCATCCCGGTGCTGATGGACACCAGCGATCGCGGCCTGCTCGACATCGAGCGCTTCGACCTGGAACCGGACCGGCTGCCGCTGCACGGCCTGATGGGCGATGTCTCCGCGGCCGACCTGCGCGGGCTGTCCAGCCGGGACAAGGCGCCGTACGTGGTCCGCATCCTGGATCCGAAGGAGATCTCGGCCCGGATGGGCGCGAGCATGGCCGAGGTCGACCAGACCCTGCTCAGCTGGCCGCAACTGGGCAGCGAGGTGCTGGCCGGCAGCGGCAACGTCGTGCACGCCGTCCGGCGGATCGGGCTGGGCGGCAAACTGCCGTCGGGGCGGGTCCGCATCGATGTGGAGCGGCTGCTCGACGAGACGGCCGAACCGGCCCCACTCGATGCGGCGGAGGCGCCCGGCCTGCCCGCCGAACCCGATCCCGGCGATCCGGTGGGCCGGATCCTGGCCTGCGCGCAGCGCGCTCCGTCGGGCGGCAATGTGCAGCCGTGGACGATGAACGCGGATGCCGCCGAACTGACGGTGGCGCTCGACCCGGCGCACTCGGTGACGATGGACGTCGGATATCGCGGCAGTGCGGTGGCCGTCGGCGCCGCTCTCTACAACGCGCGGGTCGCGGCCGCCGCCCACGGGCTGCTCGGGCCGCACCGGCTGATCACCGACGCCGGGGCGCCGCTGACGGGGGTCCTGCGCTTCGGTGACGGCAGCGATCCGGAACTGGCCGCCGACTATCCAGGGGCGTTGTCCCGCGAGACCAACCGGCAGCCGGGCAACGGGGTGGAGCTGTCTCCGGCGCTGCTCGCCGAGCTGTCCGCCGCGGCGGAGGCGGAGGGCGGCCGGGTGCGCGCGGTCACCACCCGCGACGAGATCGCCGCTGTCGCGGAGTTGCTGGCCGAGTCGGATCGGATCCGCTATCTCACCCCGCATCTGCATCAGCAGATGTTCGCCGAACTGCGGTGGCCCGAGGAGGACCTGCACACCGGGATCGATGTCCGCAGCCTCGAATTGGCCCCCGACGAGCAGGCCGCGATGGAGCTCGGCAAACGTTCGGACATCATCGCCGAACTGCATTCCTGGAATGCCGGCGCGGCCCTCGGCGACTACACCCGGGACCGGATGGCGTCCTCCGCCGCGATCATCGCCGTGACCATGCCGACGCCCGGTCGCGATGATGATCTGCGGGCCTACGCACAGGCCGGGGCGGCGGTGCAGAGGTTGTGGATCGCGGCCGGGCGGCTGGGTCTGGCGGTACAGCCGATGTCGCCGGTGTTCCTGTACGCACGACGCCCCAGCGAACTGACCGCGATCTCGTCCGACTTCGCCGTTACACTGACCTCACTCCAGAGCGGTTTCAACGATCTACTGGGAGTGCCCGAGCATGAGACCATGGCATTGGTGCTTCGCCTGAGCTACGCGGCAGCAGCGGCTTCCGTCCGTAGTTTGCGGCGTCCGTGGTTGTGGCACCACAGCGGCTAGCGTGATCGGAGACAGAGTGCCTCGGCGTACGCTCGATTCACTGGTGACGGAGGTCGCCTCCGAGCTCATGGGAGTCGACGCCTCCACCATGGTCGCCGCGACCGAGCGGGTACTGGCCCTGCTGATCGAGTACTTCGACGTCGACTTCAGCTATCTCCGGCACACCGATCGGGACCGCCGGGCCACGGTTCTGGTCGCCGAATGGCCGCGCCGGGTCGAGGTGCCGGATCCGGACCCGTTGCAGACCATCTATTTCGAGGACGCCGATTCGGTCTTCAAGGCGCTGGAGCACGCCACCGAGCCGTTCCTGATCACCTCGGCCGACATCGACTATCAGGCGACGATCCGCCGGGCGACCGGCATTCCGAACGTCACCTCGGCGGCGGTGCCGCTGCTGTCGCGCGGTGAGTCCACCGGTGTGCTCGGTTTCATCAAGGCCGGCGACCGAGCCTGGAGCACCCGGGAGCTCAACGTCCTGAAGGCCATCGCGGCGCTGTTCGCGCAGTTGCAGGCGCGGGTGGTGGCCGAGGAGCGGCTGCGCTACATCGCCGATCACGACGATCTGACCGGCCTGGCGAACCGGCGCGCGCTGCTGAAGTACATGGAGGAGCGTCTGCAGGCCGGCAGTCCGGGCCCGGTTGCGGCCTTCTTCCTGGATCTGGACCGGCTGAAGGCGCTGAACGACTTCCTCGGCCACACCGCCGGCGACAACTTCATCCGCACCCTGTCCGCGCGGTTGCGCGAGCATCTCGATCCGGCGGACATGATCGCCCGGCTCGGTGGTGACGAATTCGTCATCGTGCCCGCCAAGCCGATGGACGCCGTCGCCGCCGAACTGGAGGCGACCCGGATGCAGCAGCTGATCGGCCGGCGGGTCACCGTCGGCGGCGAGTCGGTCAGCCGCGGCGCCAGTGTCGGCGTGGCGGTCGGCAGTCCGGGGGAGACGACCGTCGCCGACGTGCTGCGCCGCGCCGACCACGCGCTGCTGTCGGCGAAGTCCCGCGGCGGCAACGGCGTGGCGGTGTTCACCGACGCCATGCGCGCGGAGTTCGAACTCCAGGACGATGTGGAGTTGAACCTGCGCGGGGCGGTCGCCGACGGCTCCCTGGTATTGCACTACCAGCCCGAGGTCGACCTGCGGACCGGCCGGATCGTCGCGCTGGAGGCGCTCGTGCGCTGGCAGCACCCGACCCGCGGCCTACTACCCCCGGGGGCGTTCGTGCAGGTCGCGGAGGCCACCAATCTGGCCGGTGAACTCGGCCGCTGGGTGATCCGCACCGCGTGCGCGCAGTTCGCACAGTGGCGGCGGCACGGACTGGCCTCCAATGTGGTGATCCGGATCAACGTGTCGCCGGTGCAGCTGGTCAGCCTCGACTTCGTGGAGAACATCGAGGACATCCTGCGCCGGCACGACATCGACGGCAGCTCGGTGTGCCTGGAGATCACCGAGCACGTGGTCGTGCAGGATCTGGCCCGCACCAAGGTCACGCTGCGCGGGCTCAAGCGGATGGGGGTGCAGATCGCCATCGACGATTTCGGCACCGGCTACTCCTCGCTGTCGCATCTGAAGGCGTTGCCGGTGGACGCGGTGAAGATCGATCGCGGTTTCGTGCAGCGCCTGGGCGCCAATCCGGACGATCTCGCCATTGTGAAATCCATTGTGGGACTTGCCGGTTCGTTCGGGCTCGGGGTGGTCGGCGAGGGGGTGGAGACCGCGGTCGCCGCCCGCACGCTCGTCGGCCTGGGCTGTTACCGAGCGCAGGGCTTCCTGATCGCCCGGCCGCTGCCCGCCGACGAGGTGGAGGCGCATCTGGCCGCCGGCCGCATTCCGCTCGACCTGGAACTGCCCGGCATGTCCCGGGCCCCGAAGGTCTGACGCCCGCTCGCGAACCTTCTGGTCGGTGAGCTTTCCACGGGAATTCACGTCCCGTTGACCCGCCGGGTTCGGTGGCCTTGCACCATTCGTGCGTGTGCGCATCGTGCAGCTCGCGAATTTCTACGGTCCGCGTTCGGGCGGACTTCGCACCGCGCTGCATCATCTCGGCTCCGGTTACGCCGCGGCCGGGCATGAGGTGGTGCTGATCGTTCCGGGCGCCAAGCGTTCGGAACAGGTGCTCGACACCGGGGTGCTGCGGATCACCGTGCCGGCGATCGGCATTCCCGGGACCGGCGGATATCGGGCCGCGAATCCCCGCCGGGTGGCGGACGTCCTCGCCGGGCTGCGGCCCGACGCGCTGGAGGTCTCGGACCGGTTGACGCTGCGGGGTTTCGGACGGTGGGCCCGGCGGCGGGACGTGACCGGGCTGATGATCTCGCACGAGCGGCTCGACCGGCTGCTGGGCCAGGTGCTGCCCGGTCCGCTGGCCCGCCGCGCCGCCGACGCCGCCAATCGCCGGACCGCGCAGGACTACGACATCGTGGTCTGTACCACCGAATTCGCGCGGGAGGAGTTCCAGCGTATCGACGCGCCGAACGCGGCGCTGGTGCCGCTGGGCGTGGACCTCGACATGTTCAACCCGCACCGCCGCGACGGCTCGCTGCGCGCCGAACTCGGCGGCACCGATCATCCACTGCTGGTGCACTGTGGCCGGCTGTCGGTGGAGAAGCGGGTCGATCGCAGCATCGAGGCCCTGGACACGCTGCACCGCGAGGGCACCGACGCGCGCCTGATCGTGGTCGGCGACGGGCCGCGCCGCGAATCGCTGCAGCGCCGGGCCCGGTCGCTGACCCCGTTGCCGGACGGGCGACCGGCCGTGCACTTCACCGGGTTCGTCGCGGATCGGACGGCACTGGCGACGCTGCTGGCCAGTGCGGACGTCTCGCTGGCGCCGGGCCCGCACGAGACCTTCGGGCTGGCGGCACTGGAGGCGCTGGCCGCCGGCACCCCGGTGGTGGCCAGCCGGTCGTCGGCGCTGGCGGACATGGTGACGGCCGACTGCGGCGCGGTGGCCGACAACGATCCCGCCTCGTTCGCGCACGCGGTGAACGAGGTGCTGGCCCTGCACCCGGACCGGCGACGGCATGCCGCGCGCAGCCGCGCCGAGCAGTTCCCGTGGCCGACCGCGGTCGCCCGGATGCTGGCGGTGCTCGGGCGCGGGTGATCCGTGCCGCCCGAGGTGTGTCGGGGTGCCGCGAGGGGGTGGTCCGTAGCGCCCCGGGCATGGGGCGTCGGGGCGCCGCGACGGTGTGGTCCGAGGTGCGGGGCGTGGTGTCGGGTCGCCGTGAGTGGGGTGGTCCGTGGCGGCGGGTCTGGGTTGTCGGGCCGCCGTGAGCGGTTGGTCCGAGGTGCCGGCCTGTGTTGTCGGGCCGCCGTGAGGGGTGGTCCGGGATGCCGGGCATGGGTGTCGGCCGCCGCGACGGGGTGGTCCGGGGTGCCGGGCATGGTGTGTCGGGCGCCTTGAGCAGGGTGGTCTGTGGCGGCGGGCCTGGGGTGTCGGGTCGCCGTGAGGGGGGGGTCCGAAGTGCCGGGCTTGGGGTGTCGGGTCGCCGTGAGTGGGGTGGTTCGTGCCGCTCGGCGTGTGTGTCGGCCGCCGCGATCGGGTGGGTCGGTGGTGGCCGGTGCTGGTCCGTCGTGGCCGGCGCCATCGGAGCGGCTGTTCCGCCGTGCTCTGCCACAAGCGGGCTGAACGGATCGGAATTCGGCGGCGCGAGCAGCGGGTGCAACTGCGCCGCCTTCGGGCCGCGCGGGCTGTTCAAGCCGTATGCTCCTGGGCAGTAGTGGAAATTCCGCCGGCATCGGGCAGGGCAGAGGTCCCGGTGCCGCCACGACCCCCGAGGAACGCGTGCGTGATCGCTTGAAATCCGTCAGCGGCAAGAAGACTCTCGTCACCGGTGCGGCCAGCGGGATAGGGCGGGCCACCGCCCTCGCCGCCGCTCGGCTCGGCGCGGAACTCGTGCTCACCGACATCGATGCCGCGGGTCTGGCCGGCACCGTCGAATCGATCGAGCGAGCGGGCGGCAAGGTACTCGCCGAACGCACCCTCGACATCACCGATTACGACGCGGTGACCGCGTTCGCCGAGGACGTCCACGACCGGCACGGCAGCCTCGACGTGGTGATGAACATCGCCGGGGTATCGGCCTGGGGCACGGTCGAGCATCTCGAGCACCGGCACTGGCGGCAGATGGTCGACGTGAACCTCATGGGCCCGATCCACGTGATCGAGAACTTCGTGCCGCCGATGACCCGGGCCGGACGCGGCGGCGCGCTGGTCAACGTGTCCTCGGCCGCCGGTCTGCTGGCGCTGCCCTGGCACGCCGCCTACAGCGCCAGCAAGTTCGGCCTGCGCGGGGTGTCCGAGGTGCTGCGCTTCGACCTGGCCCGGCACGGCATCACCGTGCACCTGGTGGTGCCCGGCGCGGTGAACACCCATCTGGTGCAGACCGTCGAGATCGCCGGCGTCGACCGCGAGGACCCTCGGGTGCAGCGCTGGGTCCGCCGGTTCCAGGAACGCGCCGCCCCGCCGGAGCACGTCGCGGACCTGATCCTGCGCGGGATCGAGCGCAACCGCTTCATGATTCACACCTCGTTCGAGGTCCGGTTCGGCTACTGGGTGTCGCGCAAATTCGCGCTCCCGTACGAGTTCGCGATGCGCAAGGCCAACGACCGCTTCTACTACGGCCTGGGCGACGGCCGCCGGCGCTGAGCCGGGTGGCGCGCCGCGCCTCACGGCCGGTCCGGGCCTTTGTCGAGCGAAAAAGGTTGGGGCGGAACGCTGTTCGTGCCATCGTGGTCACCCGATCGGTACCCACCGATTTCGTGATCACGATGCCACCTTCTTCGTATTGCGCTGGTACTAACCGCAACTCGTCGCCGCCGGCCACACCACCGCCGCCGACCGCACCACCACCACCGCCGACCGCACCATCGCCCGGCGTGCCTTCTACTCGCTCGAGTCGGATCTCCGTGCGCTGGAACGCATCATGAATCCCCATTCACAGCTCTGACCACCGAGATACCGGCGGCTGCGGCGCACGAGCCGGCGCAGTCCGGGCGACGGTCCTCTGCGCATGCCGGTCCGCGGTCACGGATCAGACGGTGACCGATGTCGCCGGCCGGGCCGGGGGACTGGCTGCGGTTACGGATCAGGCGGTGACCGATGTTTCCGGCCGGGTCGGCGGGACCGGCTGCGGTTACGGATCAGGCGGTGACCGATGTTTCCGGCCGGGTCGGCGGGACCGGCTGGGGTCACGGATCAGGCGGTGACCGATGTTTCCGGCCGGGCCGGGGGGACCGGCTGCGGTCACGGATCAGGCGGTGACCGCGGACCGATGTCGCTGGCCGGGCCGGCGGGCTCCGAATTGCGCTGGGACCGGCCACTTGTCGCGCTCGCGTGCACGGGCTACACGCGGTGCACGTCGTCGGCCCCTGAGATTACAGTCGGCCAGTCGGCCAGTCGGCCAGTCGGCCAGTCGGTATCGGCGGCGCGTGGCCGATCGGCCTGGGTAGCAGCATCATTGGAGCGAATCGAGGGAGGGCGTGGCGGACGGCCGGCCGAAAGAGGTCGGGCGACGCGGTGCGGGTCGCGGCGGCGGGCGCGTCACCCGCGGCGCGTAAGGTCGGGTCGGCTCGATTCGATCATGTGCGGGAGGTATTTCAGATGGCTCGGATTCCCACGTCGCTGCTGGTCGCCAGTGGACTCACCGGGGGTTTCGCGCTCGCTCAGGCGACGAAGAAGCGGCAGCTCGGTGGGCTGGTGTTCATCGCGGCGGTCGGGGCGGCAGTGCCGCGCTGGCGGAAGGTGGCCGGGGTCGGCGGCGCGGTGGCGCTGACCGGATTGTCGGCCGGTGCGATGGGGGCGTCGCACCCACTGGCCAAGAAAATTGGCGCCTGGCCGTCGGTTGCCGCCGTGTCCGCTGCTGCGGCCGCCGCGTCCTGGGCCTTGGTGGACCGCCGGTCCTGACCGTGACGGCGCGGGCGGACCATGTTTCGGCGGTCCGGGATCGCCGATCCGCTCGGTACCGGCCCCGAGTCCGACGTGGTGTTTCGGCGGTCCGGGATCGCCGATCCGCTCGGTACCGGCCCGGGTCCGATGCGGTCGATCGAGGGCACCGCCAGCCGATGCGAGGTTCACCAGGGCGATCGGCGACGCGCCGCCGAGGCCGAGTGGCCCTCGGAATTCGCCGATCGAGCAGCCGGCGTTCGGCTGTGGCGGGGGTACTCGGCGCCGCGGCGCCATCGCGATGACCGGTGCGCGGGTGCGCTCGAGGTGGTGACATCGCCGGCCGGCTCGCCGCGATCTCCAGCGGCGCGGTGACCGACTGTGCCGCAAAGGGTTTCAGTTCGAACAGTTCCCGCGGCGCCTCCGCGTGACTGCCGCCGCCAGGAGTCCGACTAGTCGGTGCGGGCGGCGAGGACGGCGTCGTAGAGTTCGCGGCGGGAGGCGCCGGTGCCGGCGGCGACCTGTGCGCAGGCGTCCTTGAGGCGGATGCCGGTGGCGACCAGGGTTTCCACCTCGCCGACGAGGTCGGCGGGGTCGGCCGCGACCGGTTCGGCGCCGGCCAGGACCACGGTGATCTCGCCCCGGACGCCGGCGACGGCCCATTCCGCCAGTTCGGCGAGGGTGCCGCGGACGACCTCCTCGTAGGTCTTGGTGAGTTCGCGGCAGACGGCGGCGCGGCGGTCGCCGCCGAGGACGTCGGCGGCGTCGGCCAGGCAGTCGGCGAGGCGGTGCGGGGCCTCGAAGAAGACGACCGCGCGGGGTTCGGTGCTCAGCGTGCGCAGCCATTCCCGGCGCTGGCCGGATTTGCGCGGGGCGAAACCGTCGAAGCAGAACCGTTCCATCGGCAGGCCGGACAGGGCCAGCGCGGTGGTCACCGCCGAGGGGCCGGGCAGGCAGGTGACCGGGAGACCGTGTGCTACACAGGCGGCGACCAGCCGGTAGCCGGGATCGCTGACCGACGGCATTCCGGCGTCGGTGACCAGCAGGACCGTTCGGCCGCCTTCGATCTCCTCCAGCAGGTGCGGGATCCGGGCGGCCTCCACATGGTCGTAGAAGCTCACGACCCGGCCGGTGATGGTGACGTCCAGGGCCTTGGCCAGGGACCGGGTGCGGCGGGTGTCCTCGGCGGCGACGACATCGGCCGTGGCCAGAGTGGCCCGTAGGCGCTGCGACGCGTCACCCACGTCGCCCATCGGTGTCGCCGCCAGCACCAGCCGGCCACCGTGACTGCTGCCCGGCCGCGGAGGTACCAGCGGGGGTTCCGCGTCGGGATGTTCTCCGGTCGCGTCCGGCACCTGATCGCCGAGGCCGAGCTCGCCGGATACGAACACGTGGTCGCTACCGTCATGCTCCGCTGCCTGCGGACGTCGAGTTGTCACAACTTGAACATACGTGTGCGGACGAACGCTCCGGACGATTGCGCTCCGCCGTCCGCTCGGCCCCTCGGCCACTCGCTTCGCTCTGGTCATCATGATTGCCATCGGTACGGCTGGTTCCGTCGTCGATCGGCCGCCGGCGCACGTCGCCGGATTCGGGTGGATGCCGTGATCTCGGCACCACCCGCACAGTGGCCCGCCCCGGCGCGCGGTGTCGTGCCGAACATCCGGCCGACCGCACGGTATCGACGGCCGCTGGTCTTTGTCGTCTCGATACGAACTGTCGTGTTGTCACGACATACCATCGGGGGCGTGACCCAGCTGACCGACGTTCGGCCGCCGATCGGTGCGGGCCCGGCCTTGTCCAGTCCGGCGCCGCTGCGCCCCACCCTCGACTTCGGGCCGCACGATCGGATGCGGGGCTGGCTGGTCACCATATTCCTGACCGTGATCGCGGCGGTTACCCGGTTCACCAATCTGAACTATCCGACCGACGCCGAAACCCCGGTCTTCGACGAGAAGCACTACGCGCCGCAGGCCTGGCAGCTGCTGCACGGCGGTGGGGTGGAGGACAACCCGGCGTACGGGCTGATCGTGCACCCGCCGGTGGGCAAGCAGATGATCGCCATCGGCGAGGCGATGTTCGGCTACGGACCGACGGGCTGGCGGTTCACCGCCGCGCTGTCCGGCTGCCTGATCATCGCGCTGGTCATCCGGATCACCCGCCGGATGACCCGGTCCACGCTGCTCGGCGGCGCCGCGGGCATCCTGCTGATCGCCGACGGCACGACCTTCGTCTCGTCCCGGATCGGGATGCTCGACATCTTCCAGGCGCTGTTCGTCCTGGGCGCGTTCGGCTGCCTGATCGTCGACCGCGACGAGGTGCTGGGGCGGATGGCCCGGGTGTACGCGGAGGGGCGCAGCACGCTCAGCCCGTACGGCCCCCGGCTCGGGGTGCGCTGGTGGCGGTTCGGCGCCGGATTGCTGCTCGGGCTCTCCTGCGGGACCAAATGGTCCGGGATGTACTTCATCGCGTTCTTCGGGCTGATGTCGGTGGCGTTCGATGTCGCCGCGCGGCGGCGGTACCGGGTGCCGCAGCCGTGGGCGGGGACGTTGGTCCGCGATGTCGGGCCGGCGCTGTACGCGCTGGTCGCGATTCCGCTGCTGGTGTATTTGGCGACCTACGCGGGCTGGTACGCGAGCGAGGACGGCTACGACCGGTATTCGGTGGGCAATGCGGTCGGGGTCGGCGGCACCTGGTCCTGGGTGCCCGACGCGCTGCGCTCGCTGTGGCACAACCAGGGCGAATCGCTGAAATTCCATGAGGGCCTGACCAATTCGGCCGGCAACCATCATCCGTGGGAGTCCAAGCCCTGGTCGTGGCCGATGAGCCTGCGGCCGATGCTGTACTACTACGCCGACACCGGTTCCACCGGCTGCGGCAAGCAGGTGTGCGTCAAGGCGGTCATGCTGATCGGCACGCCGGCGATCTGGTGGCTGTCGCTGCCCATGCTGGCGTGGGGAATCTGGCGGATCGCGACCCGCCGGGACTGGCGGTACGCCGCGATGCTGGTCGGCTACGGCGCCGGACTGCTGCCGTGGTTCCTGACCCTCGACCGGCAGATGTACTACTTCTACGCGGTACCGATGGCGCCGTTCCTGGTGATGGGGCTCGCGCTGGTGCTCGGCGACATCCTCGGCCCGGCCCCGATCCTGCGCATACCCGGCGGGCATCGCTTCCTGGTGGCCAGCGAGCGGCAGAGTCTCGGCTTGCTGCTGGTGTGCCTGTATCTCGCGCTGGTGATCGCGAACTTCATCTGGCTGTGGCCGATCCTCACGGCCCTGCCGATCACCACCGACAGCTGGCACGACCATCTGTGGTTGCCCAGCTGGCGGTGACTACTCCCGCAGGGCGAGCCGCAGATAGTCGATCGCGGCCTCGTCGTCGAGGCCCAGGCGCCGGATCACGGCCACGTATTCGGTGGCCGCCCGGCCGGCGGCATCGCGGGTCGGGTCGCCGGTGGAGGCGATGAAGGAACCGAGCCGGCCGCGGGTCTCCAGCACCCCGTCCTGCTCCAGCTCGCGATAGGCGCGCGCGACGGTGTTGGGCGCCAGCCCGAGTTGTGCCGCCAGCCCGCGCACGGTGGGGATCTTGGTGCCGGCGGTCAGCTCGCCGGAGCGGACCCGGGCCATGATGCCCTGCCGCAGCTGTTCGTACGGCGGAACCGCCGCGTTGTTGTGGTCGACCGGAATATCCAGCATCACCTCATACCTCGTCGCGCAGCAACGGACAGGACAGGCAGCGCGGGCCGCCCCGGCCGGAGCCGAGTTCGGAGCCGGGGATCGTCAGTACCTCGATACCCGCATCGGACAGGCGCGCGTTCGTGTTCTCGTTGCGTTCGTAGGCAACGACCACGCCCGGCGCCAGCGCCAGGGTGTTGTTGCCGTCGTCCCACTGCTCTCGTTCGGCGGTGACATGATCGCGACCGGTGTCGAACACCCGGAGCCGGTCGATGCCCATCGCCTGCGCCGCGGCCGGCAGAAACGGGTCCGGCCCACGCATACCGACCGTACCGTCCTCCTCTGTGCGGATCGTGAAGGCGTGCAGCGAGTCCTGCGCTGCCGGGTACATGACCACCGCGTCGGTATCCACCATGGTGCACACCGTGTCCAGATGCATGGTCGCGCGGCTCTGGGCGATGGGGACGACCAGGACGGTGTGGGCGAGATTGTCCTCGAAGAGACTGCGGGCCAGCGCCTCGGCACCGGCCGGTGAGGTGCGTTCGCCGACCCCGACGGCCACCACGCCGGGGGCGAGCAGCAGCACGTCACCGCCCTCCATCGGGGCGGTGTGCGATTCGTAGGCCCGCCGCACACCGAGGAAGCGCGGGTGGAACGCGTAGACGAGGTCGGTCAGCGAGGTCTCGCGGGCCCGCGCGGGCAGCGCCAGCGAGGTGATCGCGACCTTCGGGCCGACCCAGAACGAGGAGTCGCGGGTGAACAGCAGATTCGGCAGCGGATCGATGACGAAATCGGTGCCGTGGTGCATCCGCCGCACGAGCGAGGCGGCGTCGGAGCCGAACGGCAGTTCGTCGAAGGTCATGCCGGCCATGAGGATTCCGGCCAGCGCGGGCGCCGGGACGCCGCGCAGGTGGGCCTTCAGATCGTTGGCCAGCGAATGGCCGATGCGCCGCGCGTCGACCGCGGCCGTGATGCCCATGCTGCGCCCGGCGCCGCTGGCCGCGAGGGTCTCCACCAGCAGATCCGCCAGCAGCAGGACCTCCACGCCGCGGCCGCGCAGCACCTCGGCGAAGATGTCGTGCTCCTGCTGGGCCCGCTCCACCCAGGGGATGGCGTCGAACAGCAGTTGATCGTTGTTGCGCGGGGTGAGCCGCCGCAGTTCGTCCCCGGGCCGGTGCAACAGAACGGTCCGCAGCGTACCGACCTCGGATGTCACGGAAAACGGTCGCGCCGGCGGCACAGCCTTCGTTCCCATGAACCCGACCGTACTGGCACGAAGCCGCATTGGCACGAAATTCGCTGGGTGCGGGAACCACACACGGTTCCCGCACGTTGTTCGTTGTGACAACCGCTGATACCCGGATACGCACCGGCTTGTCGAATGTCACAGCTTGTCCGAAACGCCCGGCCGACCGGCGAACCTCGAGTAATATTGAGGTTATGTCCAGAGCTCGGAACCGGATACGCGGGATGGCGGCACACCGCCGCGAACCCCGCCGGACGGGGACGAGCCGATGACACCCCCACAACCGTGGCAGGCGAAGGAACTCACCCCCGGGCAGCTGTCCGAGCGCAGCGGGGTCGCCGTCTCCGCCCTGCACTTCTACGAGCGCGAGGGCCTCATCA
Organism: Nocardia aurantia; assembly: GCF_009604425.1. Lineage (GTDB taxonomy): Bacteria > Actinomycetota > Actinomycetes > Mycobacteriales > Mycobacteriaceae > Nocardia > Nocardia aurantia. The sequence goes on from NZ_WEGI01000012.1 coordinate 180,900, forward strand.
CCAGCCGCCGCACCAGCGGTAATCAGCGACGATACGCCCGGGAGACGTTGCGGCGGGTGGCCTTCATCCGAATCTCGCAGCGAGTGGGGATTCCGCTCGCGGAGATCCGCAAGGCGCTGGAGACCCTGCCGGAGGGCCGCACCCCCAACCGCAAGGACTGGGAACGCCTGTCCACCACCTGGCAAGAGGATCTGGACCAGCGCATCGAACAGCTGATCCGCCTGCGCGACAGCCTCACCGGCTGCATCGGCTGCGGCTGCCTCTCCCTCGGCAGCTGCCGACTGGTGAACCCCCACGACCACCTAGGCGACGAGGGCCCCGGCGCCCGAGTGCTCGACGTGAACATCAACTGCGCGAAGCCGTCCGGCTGTGAACCGCACGAGAACGAGCAGCCGCCCTACCCCCTCGCCGACCCCGAACCGAAGCCCTGCACACCCGACCACGCAGCCGACCAGTGCCGCGCAGACCCACTCCCCACCGCCGGCTCGCGCCCATAAAAGCGCACCAACCCGAACCCGGTCACCCTTCCGCGGCCGTACATACCCCGTCCCGTGACCCGGCCATAACTCCGCAGCCGTACGTACCCCACTCCCCGCGACCCCGTCCCCATTTCCGCAGCCGCCCGTACCCCTGTTCCCCGGGACCCGGTCACCATTTCCGCAGCCGTGTATACCCCGGTTCCCCGGGACCCGGTCACCATTTCCGCAGCCGTGTATACCCCGGTTCCCCGGGACCCGGTCACCATTTCCGCAGTCGTGTGTACTCCACTCCCCAGGACCCGGTCACCATTTCCGCAGCCGTAACCCCGTCCCCCTGAATACGGTCACCGATACGCAGGGGTAGCCCTCCTGTTCGCGGCCCGGCCCGATCCTGGACTGACGGAGGCGGGGGAGCGAAGCGGAGGAGCCGGAGGAGGGAAGGATCGGGCCCGCAGGGCCGCGAACCCGCCGGAGCGAAGCGGAGGCCAAAAAACACAGCCCGTCACCCCCAAGCAGGCCCAACACCGCACTGTGCCTCGCGCGCTACCGGAGCAAACCCGGAACTCAGCCCTTGGGCTCCAAATACTTCGGAAAAACCACTTCCGGTTCCGGCAGCGAAGTACCCGCGACCAGAGGAGTCGCGACATCCGCGAAGCTACGCCCCGTCTGCCCCAGCAAATCCAAAATCTTCCCCGCGGACCCCGGAATCACCGGCTGCGCCAAAATAGACACGATCCGCAATACCTCCAGCGTCACATAAAGAACAGTCCCCTCACGCCCCTTCTCCCCGGCCTTCGCCAACGCCCACGGCTGCTGCGCGGAAAAGTACCGATTGGTCTCACCGAGCGTAAGCCAGATCGCCTCGAGCGCCAGATGCATCTGCTGCTGGTCGAATTCGGCACGGCACCGATCGAGCAGCCCGCGAGCACGATCGAGCAATTCGGTATCGTCGGCAGTGAACGCACCGGGTTCCGGAATCGCCGACTCGAAGTCGCGAGCAACCATCTTCAGACTGCGCTGCACCAGGTTCCCGTACTCGTTGGCCAGATCGGCATTGATCCGCCCAACGATCGCATCGTGACTATAGGACCCGTCCTGTCCATACGAGATCTCACGCAACAGGAAGAACCGCACCGGATCCAGACCGTAAGCGTCGACCAACGCCATCGGATCGACCACGTTGCCGACCGATTTGGACATCTTCTCGCCCTTGTTGAACAAAAAGCCGTGCACGAACACCCGTTTCGGCAGCGCGATGCCCGCCGACAGCAGGAACGCCGGCCAGTACACAGTGTGGAAGCGAGTGATGTCCTTACCGATGATATGCACATCGGCAGGCCAATACCGTTGGAACGCAGCCGAATCCGTCTCCGGGTAGCCGACGCCGGTGAGGTAGTTGGTGAGCGCGTCCACCCACACGTACATGACGTGCCGCGGATCCTCCGGCACCGGCACCCCCCAGTCGAAGGTGGTGCGGGAGATGGACAGATCCTTCAACCCGGCCTTCACATAGCTGACGATCTCGTTGCGCCGGGTGGCGGGCAGGATGAAATCGGGCTGCGACTCGTACAGGTCCAGCAGCGCGTCCTGGTACTTCGACAGCCGGAAGAAGTAGTTGGACTCCTCGCTCCACTCCACCGGCGTGCGGGTCTCGGTGGCGACCCGGGTGCCGTCGTCGAGGACGGTGGTCTCCTCCGCGGCGTAGAACGCCTCGTCGCGCACCGAGTACCAGCCCGCGTAGGTGCCGAGGTAGATGTCGCCGGCGGCGAGCATCGCCTCCCAGATGGCGATGCTCGCGCGGGTGTGGTCCTCGTCGGTGGTCCGGATGAACCGGTCGTAGGAGATGTCGAGGACCTTGTCCATGCCCTCGAACACGTCCGAGTTGCGCCGGGCCAGCTCCTCCACCGGCACGCCCTCGGTGTTGGCGGTCTGCTGCATCTTCTGGCCGTGCTCGTCGGTGCCGGTCATGAAGAACACGTCGTACCCGTCGAGCCGCTTGAACCGGGCGAGCGCATCGGAGGAGATGTACTCGTACGCATGCCCGATGTGTGGCACGCCGTTCGGGTAGGCGATGGCCGTGGTGATGTAGAAGGCGGGACGTTCGGCAGCAGTCATGATCCCATTACTGTAGTCGGCGTGCCTCGTACCGCTCGCGTGAATATCCTCCGACATCATGGCCGGTAAACGACCCGCGCCCGAGGCGCCGGAACCGCTGTCCCCGCTCGTGGACGCGCACACCCACTTGGACGCCTGCGGCGCCACCGACGCGGAATCGGTTGCCGCGGTGCTGGATCGGGCCGCCGCGGTCGGGGTCGGCCGGGTGGTGACCATCGCGGACGATCTGGCCGCCGCCGGGTTCGCGGTGCGGGCCGCGCACTGGGATCCCCGGGTGTACGCGGCCGTCGCACTGCATCCGACGAGGGCGAACGCGCTGGACGACGCGGCGAAGCGGGAGCTGGAGCGGCTGGCCAGCGATCCGCGGGTGGTGGCGGTGGGGGAGACCGGGCTGGACTACTACTGGCCCGGCAAGCTGGAGGGCTGCGCCGACGTCGAGGATCAGGTCGACGGTTTCCGCTGGCACATCGACCTGGCGAAGCGGGTCGGCAAGCCGCTGATGATCCACAACCGCGACGCCGATTTCGACCTGCTGACCGTGCTGCTGGACGAGGGCGCGCCGGAGACGGTGATCTTCCACTGCTTCTCCTCGGACGCGACGATGGCGCTGGCCTGCGTGGAGCAGGGGTACGTGCTGAGTTTCTCCGGCACGGTGAGCTTCAAGAACGCGCACGAGCTGCACGAGGCGGCGAAGCTGGTCCCGGACGAATTGCTCCTGGTGGAGACCGACGCGCCGTTCCTGACCCCGCACCCGTTCCGGGGCGCCCCCAACGAGCCCTACTGCCTGCCCTACACCGTGCGCGCGCTCGCCGCGCTGCGCGATCGCGATCCCGGCGAACTCGCGGAGACCCTCACCGCGAATGCCGAACGGGTGTACGGGATCTAGTCCGACTTCGCCGAACGGACGAACGCCCCGATCCGACATGCGGATCGGGGCGCGGTTCATTACGATGACGGCTGATTGTTACCGACGCGCGGTGACTCTATCAATTCGTTATCCGGAAACCGGCTGTTCCACGGAGTGTGGTTGGCGGCCCCCGACCCCTTCGTGACCGTATTGTTATCATGTCGTTGTACCTGATGAAGTCGCCGTTACGGCGGATCAACTCCTCTCGTTCGCCGTTGTTGTACGCGGCGATTGCGGCATTGCTGCTCACCCTCATCGCCGGTGCGTCGATGGCGATCGTCAGCAAGAAGACGGTGACGCTCGTCGTCGACGGGGAGAGGATCACCCAGATCACCATGTCCGGCGACGTACGCGGCGCGTTGAAGTCCGCCGGGCTGGCCCTCGGTTCGCGGGATGCCGTCGATCCCGGCGGGAACGCCTCGATCACCGACGGCGAGACCATCACGTTCAACCGGGCCCGGCAGGTCGCGCTCACCGTCGACGGCCACCGGCAGACGGTGTGGACCACCGCCTTCACCGTCGCGGATGCGCTGGTGCAGTTGAAGATTCCGGCCGACGTGTTCACCTCGCCGTCGCGGCCGACGCCGCTGCCGCTGCAGGGTGCGGCACTGGCCGTGACCAGTCCGCGCACGGTGCAGCTGGCCGACAACGGCGGGACGTTCGAGTATGTGCGGCTGGCCGCGCCGACCGTCGGTGAGCTGCTCACCGTGCAGGGCGTGCCGCTGATCAATCAGGACTCGGTGGTGCCGGGGCCGGGGACGCCGCTGACCGAGGGGATGAAGATCACCGTCACCCGCAAGCGGATCGAGGACCGGGTGGAGCGGGAGCCGCTGGACCCGCCGGAGAACGAGATCGACGATCCGGACCTCAACATGAGCCGGACCGTCGTCGAGAATCCGGGGGTTCCCGGGGTTCAGGACGTCACCTACGCGGTCTCGATCGTGAACGGCGACGAGGTGAGCAAGGATCCGGTCGGCAACAAGGTGATCGTGCCGGCCCAGCCCAAGACGGTCCGGCACGGCGCCAAACCCGGCACCGAGGTGCCGACCGTGCGCGACGGGGGAACGTGGGACGCGCTGGCCAGCTGTGAATCCGGCGGCAACTGGGGAATCAACACCGGTAACGGGTATTTCGGCGGGGTGCAGTTCGACCAGAGCACCTGGGAGCGACAGGGCGGACTGCGTTACGCGCCGCGCGCCGACCTGGCGACCCGGGAGGAGCAGATCGCCATCGCCGAGGTGACCCGCGGCCGGCAGGGCTGGGGAGCCTGGCCGGCGTGCACGAGCCGCCTCGGCATCGGGTGATGCACATGTGACCGCATCGGATGATGCGTTACATCAGCGCGCCACCGTCCACGCGGATCTCGCTGCCGGTGATGTAGCGGCCGTCCTTCGAGGTCACCATCGCGACCACGCCCGCCACATCGGCCGGATTGCCGAGCGCGCCGCCGTTGATCCAGCCGGTCAGCCTGGCCATCAGGCCCCAATCGGCGTCGGCGGGCAGCGCCAGATTGTCGGTGATGCCGGTGGTGATGCCGCCCGGCACGATGTTCACCGCGCGCAGGCCCTGCTTCACGTACTCGAGGGCCAGCGAGTGGGTGAGCGCGTTGACCCCGCCCTTGGAGGCGGAGTAGGCGGCCATGTACGGGTTCGAGCCGAACGCCGCGGTGGAGGAGAAGTTCACGATCACCGGGTGATCGGACTGCAACAGCTGCGGCAGGGCGGCCCGGCACATCAGGAAGGTTCCGGTCAGGTTCACGTTGATGACCTGGTTCCACAGGTCCAGCGACATTTCGTGGGTGCGCGCGGCGCGCATGATGCCCGCGGCGTTGACCAGCACGTCCAGTCCGCCCAGATGGTCGGTGGCGGTCCCGCAGGCGGCCTGTGCGGAGTCCTGATCGGAGATGTCGACGGCGACGGTCAGCAGCCGGTCGGCGTGGTCCGCCGCGGCCTCGACGGTCCCCTTCAGGCCCTGCTCATCGATGTCCCCGCCGACGACCCGGGCGCCCTCCGCGAGCATCCGGAGGACGATGCCCCGGCCGATGCCCGAACCCGCCCCCGTGACCAGCACCCGTCGTCCGTCGTGTCTGCTCTCCATCGCTCTGCCTCTTCCGTCGCTGCGACACCAACCCTCAGAAACTAGAACCAGTTTCAATTGGCGTCAACGACATCCCGGTCGAGCGTCCGGAATCGGGAACTTTCCGCGCTTTCTCCCCGATGCCCGCTATCCTTCGCCGGGGTTTTGCCGCCGACCGAAACGAGGTGTTCGATGCCGGGCAGGTGGAAGCGCAAGATCGGGGCCTGGGCGGTGATCGCCGGATGTGGGACGGCCGTGACGGTTGTCCCGGCCGCGAGCGTCCCCGCCGTAGCTGCTCCGTTGCCGGGTACCACCTCGGCGGTGTTCGCGCAGCCGCCCGGATGGCACGGCATCGCCGACGGCTCGATCATCGACTACTGGACCTCGGGCTCGGACGGCGGTCCACGGCATGTCAGCGGGGCGCTGTTCATCCCGCCGGGGAAGGCGCCGCCGCAGGGCTGGCCGATCGTCGCCTACGACCACGGCACCACCGGGATGGGCGCCCGTTGCGGCGGCATCACCGACACCGCCAACGGGTCGGAGCGGGAGGACGAATTCCTGCAGTACTTCCTGTCCCGGGGCTTCGCGGTGGTCGCGCCCGACTACGTCGGCCTCGGCCGGTTCGACACCGGTCCGCACCCCTATCTGGAGATCCGGTCCGAGGCGGCGGCCACGATCGACCTGGTCCGCGCCGCGCGCACGGCGAATGCGCAACTGTCGCGCACCTGGGCGGCGTTCGGCGCCTCGCAGGGTGGGCAGGCCGCGCTGGGCACCGCCCACCTGCAACAGACCACCGCACCCGACCTCGATTTCCGCGGCGTCGTCGCCGACGATCCGGAATCCGACGTGGAGAAGCTGATCATCGCGATCGGCGGCCCGGACACCCCGGATATCCCGCTGCTCAGCGGTCCCACAACGGGATTCGTCGCGATGATCCTCGCCGGGCTGCGCACCGCCCGGCCCGATCTGAACGTGAACAGCTACCTGACCCCCGAGGGCCGCACGCTGCTCGACGGGATCGAGAAGCTGTGCCTGTCCGACATCGCTACGCACACCGAGGGCATGAAGATCGGCTCGCTGCTGGCGCGCCCGCTCGGCGACGAGGACTTCCGCGACGCGCTGGCCGACTACATGGAGGTGCCGACCTCCGGCTACGACGAGCCGGTTCTGTTGCTGCTCAACGCGACCGACACCATCGTGCCGGCGCCGCTGCACGCGGTGCTGGCCGCGGAGATGGTCCTCGGCGGCGTGAGTCCCCGGATCGTCATCGGCGCCAACCGGCACACCCAGTTGAACGACCAGATGTGGGCGGCGATGGACGATTTCCTGGCGGGGATCACGGCCACGCCGCCGCGCCCGTAGGCCACTGTCGCACGTCCCGTGCACTCGGCTCCGATTTCGCTGTGCGCGAAGGGGTTCGGCGGCGGAGACCGTCGAGTCCGATGCCCCTGTGCGCGAGAGGGCTCGGCGGCCGAGATTGTCGGCCCGACGTCCTTGTGCGCGAGGGAGTTCGGCGGCCGAGATTGTCGGGCCCGACACCCTGTGCGCGAAGGGGTTCGACGGCCCGGACCGTACGGAGCCGGTGGCCGCGGAGTCTGCCGCCCGATTCACATGAATGCCGGTCGATTTCACCGATCTCTCACGAATGCCGGGTACGCTCCGCCGCAAAATCGTATCGGCGGTGGACTAGGGGTGTTCGATGCAGGTGCCCGGCGGGTGGCGAGTGCTGGCGGTCGCGACGGCGATGACGGCGGGAGTGGCGCTGGCGGGATCGAGCGGCCCCGCGACCGCCGCGCCAGCGGCCGGGACGGCGACCGCGGTGCTCCCGCAGCCCGACGGCTGGCACGGGACCTCCGGCGGTTCCGTCATCGAGTACCGGACCACCACCTGGGACGGGTCGGCGGTGGAAGCGAGTGGGGCGCTGTTCCTGCCGCCCGGCCCGGCGCCGGCCGGTGGCTGGCCGATCGCGGCGTACGACCATGGGACCTCCGGCATGGCCGCGAACTGCGGCGGCATCACCACCCCCGGCCCCGGAGCGACCCGCCAGGACGAATTCCTCCGGCACCTGCTGTCGCAGGGGTTCGCCGTCGTGGCGCCGGATTATCTCGGGCTCGGGCGGTTCGACACCGGACCGCATCCGTACCTGGAGCTGCGGACCGAGGCGTCCGCGACCATCGATCTGGTCCGGGCCGCCCGGGAGAGCCATCCGGAACTGTCGCGCACCTGGATGGTGTTCGGCGGATCACAGGGCGGGCAGGCGGCGCTGGGCACCGCCCATCTGCAACAGACCACCGCTCCCGACCTCGATTTTCGTGGCGTGGTCGCGTTCGACCCGGAATCGGACGTGGAGAAACTGGTGACCGCCGCCCGGCCGGGTCTGCCGGATGTGCCCCTGCTGTCCGGCAACACCACCGGATTGATCGCGATGATGCTGGCGGGGTTGCGGAGTAGTCATCCGGAACTCGGCCTCGACAGCTATCTGACCCCGCGCGGACGGGACCTAGTCGACGCGGTGGGCGGGCTGTGCCTGCCCGCCGTCGGCGCCCGGGCCACGGGGATGGCGCTCGGAGACCTGTTCGCGCGGCCCCTCGACGACGATCGGATCCGGGCTGCCGTCGCCTCGTACATGGCCGTGCCGACCAGCGGATACTCGGCGCCGGTGCTGCTGTTGCTGAATTCGGGCGATGTGGTCGTGCCGTCACCGCTGCACGCGCTGTTGTGCGCCGAGCTCACCGCCGGCGGGGTGTCCTTCCGGGTGGTGCCCGGCACCGGCGGGCACACCGAGTGGAATCCGCAGATGCGGGCGGCACTGGACGAATTCCTCGCCGCCGTCCGTAGCTCGTAGCGGTATTCCCCCGAACCGCCGGAACGGGTGCTTGATACCTTGACGGGCATGCCCGAATCCGTCGCCGCCGCTCGCGGCCAGGCCGAACTGCTCGGCCCGGCCGAGGTCCGCGTGCTGTCCGAACGGTTCGGGGTGCGGCCGACCAAACAACTCGGCCAGAACTTCGTGCACGACGCCAACACCGTGCGGCGGATCGTGACGAGCGCGGGCGTCGGCCGCGACGACAGCGTGCTCGAGGTGGGCCCCGGTCTCGGCTCGCTGACGCTGGCCCTGCTGGACGTCGTGGACCGCGTGATCGCCGTCGAGATCGACCCGATACTGGCCGGCCACCTGCCCGGGACGATCGCCGAGCGCGCCCCCGGGCTCGCCGAGCGGCTGACCGTGGTGGAGGCCGACGCGCTGCGGGTCCGCGCCGCGGACCTGCCCGCCGCCCCGACCGCGCTGGTGGCCAACCTGCCCTACAACGTCGCGGTGCCGGTGCTGCTGCACCTGCTGGCCGAATTGCCTTGCCTCACAACGGCACTGGTGATGGTCCAGGCCGAGGTCGCCGACCGGCTGTCGGCGGCGCCGGGATCCCGGATCTACGGCGTGCCGAGCGTGAAGGCCGGGTTCTTCGGCACCGTGCGGCGCGCGGGAGCCGTCGGCCGCCAGGTGTTCTGGCCGGTCCCGCAGGTCGAATCCGGTCTGGTCCGCATCGACCGCTACCCCTCTGCACCCTGGTCCCTCGAACCGGCGCACCGGGAGCGGGTCTTCGCCGTGGTCGACGCGGCATTCGCCCAGCGCCGCAAGACATTACGCGCGGCCCTGGCCGGCTGGGCCGGTTCCCCGGCCGCCGCCGAACAGCGCCTCGTCGCCGCCGGAATCGATCCCACCGCCCGCGGCGAAACCCTCGACACCGCCGCCTTCGTCCGCCTCGCCGACACTCACTGAGTTTCACGCCGGTACCACCGCAGGCCGGGAACACGAGGATGGTCGGCCCCGGTCACACCTCTGCCTTTCAGCTCACTGCTCTCGCCGTGTGCGGGGTCCACATGGCCGGCCCGACGGTTCCCCTGCTCCGCCGACTGACTCGACCTCGCCGGTTGCCCGGTTGCGATGTGCCGCGTGCGAGATGCTGCGTGTTGTTGTGTGCGATGTGCTGCCTGCGCCTGCCATCTGCGCGTTACCGGTGCTTGCGAAGCCCCGGCCTCCGTCAGCCGACTCGCATCTGGGCCGTGTGCGGTAGTCGGTCCGGTGATGCATTCGCCATCCTCAGCTGACTGGCCCGGAGGGTTGCGTCCGGAGCACACGGCGAGCCGGTCGATCAGAGGCGGTGGATGTGTCACCGGACCAGCCGCGTGCCCGCGGTCCATGACGCTGGTGCTCCCATCAGCCGACTCGCTGTGGGGTCAAGGTCGGAGTGTTCGGGAGTCGGTGTGGCACGGCAGTCCTTGCCGGGAGGGAATGTGCCGGCGGGGGACTCCCGGTCGGGATCAGCGGAAGGTGCGGAGGCGGAGGCTGTTGGTGACGACGAAGATGCTGGACAAGGCCATGGCGGCGCCGGCGAGCATCGGGTTCAGCAGGCCGGCGGCGGCCAGGGGTATGGCGGCGACGTTGTAGCCGAAGGCCCAGAACAGGTTCGAGCGGATCGTGCCAAGGGTGCGCCGGGACAGGCGAATGGCGGTGGCGACGGTGCGCAGGTCGCCGCGGACCAGGGTGATGTCGCCCGCCTCGATCGCGACGTCGGTGCCCGTGCCCATCGCCAGGCCCAGGTCGGCCTGGGCCAGAGCGGCCGCGTCGTTGACGCCGTCGCCGACCATGGCGACCACCTTGCCCTCGTCCTGCAATTGCTTGACCACGTCCAGCTTGCCGGCGGGCAGCACCTCGGCGATCACGTTTTCGATGCCGACCTGGTCGGCGACCGTGCGCGCGGTGGCGATGTTGTCGCCGGTCAGGAGGATCGGGGTGAGGCCGAGGGCGCGCAGTTCGGTGATCGCCTCGGCGCTGGTCGGTTTCACCGCGTCGGCGAGGACCAGGACGCCGCGGGCTGTTCCGTCCCAGGCGACCAGAACGGCGGTCCGGCCGGTGGATTCGGCGGCGGTCCGGGCGGCGGTCACCGCCTGCGGCTGGGCGATCGAATGCTCGTCCAGTAGTTCAGGGCGGCCGATGGTCACTTCGCGGCCGCCGACCGTGCCCTGCACGCCTTTGCCGCCGTGATTGACGAAGTGCCGCACCGGTTCCCGGGGCAGGCCGCGATCGGTGGCCGCGGTGACGATCGCGCGCGCGACCGGATGTTCGGAGCCGTGCTCGACGGCCGCGGCGGTCGTCAGCAGATCGTCGGCGGTGACATCACCGACCGGGAGCACCTCGGCCAGGGACATCGTGCCGGTGGTGACGGTGCCGGTCTTGTCCAGCACCACCGTGTCGACGCGCCGGGTCGATTCCAGTACCTGCGGGCCCTTGATCAGGACACCCAGTTGCGCGCCGCGGCCGGTGCCGACCAGCAGCGCGGTCGGAGTGGCCAGGCCGAGGGCACACGGACAGGCGATGATCAGCACCGCGACCGCCGCGCCGAACGCGGTGGTCGGGGCCACGCCGGTGCCCAGCCAGAAGCCCAGCGTCGCCACGGCCAGGGCGATCACGATCGGCACGAACACCCCGGCCACGCGATCGGCCAGCCGCTGCACCGGGGCCTTGCCGTGCTGGGCCTGCTCGACGAGTTTCGCCATCCGCGCCAGCTGGGTGTCGGCGCCGACCCGGGTGGCGCGCACGGTCAGCAGGCCGCCGATGTTCACGGTGGCGCCGACGACCGGATCGCCGGGACCCACCTCGACCGGTACCGATTCGCCGGTGAGCAGGCTCATGTCGACCGCCGAGGCACCGCTGTCGACGACGCCGTCGGTGGCCACCCGCTCGCCGGGCCGGACCACGAACCGGTCGCCGACCCGCAAGCGCTCCACCGGAATTCGTTCCTCGCGGTCGTCGCGCAGCACCGCGACGTCCTTGGCGCCCAATTCCAGCAGGGCGCGCAGGGCGGATCCGGCACGTTCCTTGGCCCGCGCCTCGAAATACCTTCCGGCGAGGACGAATACGATCACCCCGGCCGCGACCTCCAGGTAGATGTCGGAGGCGGCCGCGCCGCGATCGACCGCGAAACTGAAGCCGTGCCGCATCCCCGGCATCCCCGCGTCGCCGAGGAACAGCGCGTAGAGCGACCAGGCGAAAGCCGAGAATGTGCCCAGAGAGATCAGGGTGTCCATGGTCGCCGTCGCGTGGCGCAGATTGACCCAGGCCGCGCGATGGAACCCGGCGCCACCCCAGACCACCACCGGCGCCGCGAGCGTCAGCGACAGCCACTGCCAGTTGCGGAACTGCAATGCCGGGACCATCGCCATGAGGACCACCGGCGCGGCCAGCGCCAGGCAGACGAGCAGCCGCTGCCGCAGCCGATCGGCCGCCGACTCCGGCGCGTTCTCCACCGTCTGCGAAGTGGCGGCCGGCGTGTGCACGGCCGCGGTGTAACCGGTCGCTACGACGGTGTCGATCAACTGCTGCGGTGTGACAGCCGGCGGATGGTCGACGGCCGCCTTCTCGGTGGCGTAGTTCACCGTCGCGGTGACGCCCTCGATCCGGTTCAGCTTCTTCTCGATGCGCGCCGCGCAGGAGGCGCAGGTCATGCCGCCGATGTCGAGTTCGATCACCTGCGCGGCGGGCTCTCGCTCGCTCACGGCCGATGTCCTTCGTGGTCGTGCCCCGGGCTCACCGGGGCGGTGGACCCCGGCGTTGCCGGGGCGACGGAATGCGTATCGAGTGCGGGGGAGGGGGAACCGGGGTCGCCGACCAGAGCGCCGAGGCCGAATGCCGCAGCGAAGATCACCATGAGCCCGCCACCGAAAACGGTGAGCCGCAAACGATCACTCATACCTGCCTCCTTCGCTGTGCCGTCGGCTCCACTGCGCCGCCCACTTCGATCCCCGTCCCGCGCCTGTTCCGGACCCCGGCCCCGCGCTGTGCCGCGGCCGCCGGTCACAAATGAGCCGTACTGCCGGTCCGACCCGAGTTAAGGGTTCTGTCGAGCGGAGCGGGCCGACGCGACGATTCTGCCGCCCGGCTGACTCAGTGCCCAGGCATCGCACACCGTGTTCGGTGTGCGTCAGCGGGGTGCCTAGGTGGGGGCGTTGTGCAGCCGCCGATACCGAGTCACGCCCGCCCCGGTGCGGTCGTGGCCGACCGTGGACTGCTCACGCGTCCGCGAGCCGGTATCCGGCCTCGTCGACGGCGGCGACAACCGCCGCGGTGTCGATCGCTTCGGCGGATTCGACCTGGACGCGGCCGCTCTCGAGGTCGACGTCGACAGCGGTGACGCCGGGGATGCCCGCGATCTCCTTGCGGACGGACGCCACGCAGTGGCCACAGGTCATGCCGGTGACGGTGTAGGTGCTGGTGGCCATGACGGACTCCTCGCGCTATACGGTATGGGGGTATCTGAGTACAGCCACGAAGATACCCCCCATGGGTACCTGCGTGCAAGCGGTCCCGCAGCCCGCTCGGCCGGGCGGGGCAGGTGTGGCGGCGGGTGTCGGTCCCGCCAACTACCCTTATGGCTCGTGCTTTCCGTTGTCCCCGGTCCCGTGGTGGTGCGAGCCCCTTCGAAGGTGAATCTCCACCTCGGCGTGGGCGAGCTACGCCCGGACGGGTATCACGACCTGACCACGGTCTTCCAGGCATTGTCGCTGAGCGACGATGTGTCGGTCGCACCGGCCGCTGTGCTCTCCGTGCGGGTGGCCGGGGAGGGTGCCGCCGAGGTACCCACGGATCGCGAGAATCTGGCCTGGCAGGCGGCCGTTCGCATGGCGCATCTGGCCGGGCGGGCGCCGCTGGTGGAGATCACCATCCGCAAGGGCATCCCCGTCGCCGGGGGTATGGCGGGCGGCAGCGCCGACGCCGCCGCCGTGCTGGTGGGCCTCAACGAACTGTGGGATCTGGGTCTGCCGCGCGACGAGTTGGCGGAGGTGGCCGCGCGGCTGGGCAGTGATGTGCCCTTCGCGTTGTACGGCGGCACCGCGCTCGGTCGCGGCCGTGGCGAGCAACTGCTCCCGGTGTTGTCGCGCAACACTTTCCACTGGGTATTGGCGCTGGCCAAGGGCGGCCTGTCCACTCCGGCGGTGTTCCGCGAACTGGACCGATTACGCGAGCAGGGCGAACCGCCCGAGTTGGGCGAGCCCCAAGCCCTGCTACAGGCGCTGGCCTCCGGCGATCCCGCCCAACTGGCCCCGTTGCTCGGCAACGATCTGCAATCGGCCGCCATCTCACTGAAGCCCGAACTACGCCGCACCCTCCGCGCGGGTGTCACCGCCGGCGCGCTGGCCGGTCTGGTCTCGGGATCCGGCCCGACCTGCGCGTTCCTCTGCGAGAGCGAGGAAAGCGCCGTATCGGTCGCCGCCGAACTCGCCGGCGCCGGCGTCTGCCGCAGCGTCCGCACCGCCGACGGCCCGGTCCCCGGAGCTCGGGTCATCGACAACGCCCACCGGCGCTGAGGACCGATACCCCCCGGAACCGGTCGCCCGGGTCATCGACAATGCCACCGGCGGCGAGGGCCGACCCCGGAACCGGGTCATCGGCAATGCCACCGGCGGCGAGGGCCGACCCCGGAACCGGGTCATCGGCAACGCCACCGGCGGCGAGGGTCAATCCCCGGAACCGGTCCACAGCGCTGGTCGTGCACACAGACGCGATGCCACGGTTCGTGCCGACCCGCGACACGACGGTTGGCGCTGCCGCTCGTAACGCCCCGGACCGAGTCGCCCTGGACCGAGTCGCCCCGACCGAGTCAGAACGTCGGACGGCACACGCCGGACCAACCGGAAACGGCACAAGCCGTAGGCGGAGCCGGTCACGCACTACCGCGGTGGTCGGCCTCCGGCTGTGATCTGTCATGCGGCCTCCGGCGCACATCGAACGGTGTGCCGCCACCCGGCGCCTGCCGATCGCACGCCCGGCGACACCCCGCGCGCCCGAACCACCATCGGTTTCGTGAGAATATTGGTAGTTCCCGCCCGGCGAGAGCGCCCGGTCGCGACAGGCCGATCGGCGCGCGAACCCGGAGCGTATCGAGCACAAGAGAGGCGGCAGACGGCGCGTTATGGCGAACCTGGTCAACCTGGAACAGGTCCACAAGAGCTTCGGTATCACGCCGCTGCTGGACGACGTCTCGCTCGGAGTGCAGGAGGGCGAGCGGATCGGTGTCGTCGGCCTCAACGGAGGCGGTAAGACCACGTTGCTGGAGGTACTGACCGGCATCGAAGCGCCCGATTCCGGCCGGGTGAGCCGGCGTGGCGATCTGCAGATGGCGGTCGTCACCCAGCGCGGTGTGCTGCCGGAGGGCGCCACGGTCGGCGAGGTGGTGCTGGCGGGCCTGGCCGCGGACCGGCACGCCGAGGCGCTCGCGGCGGACGTCGCCGAGCACGAGTGGGCGGCGAATCCCCGCATCCGCGGCGTGGTCGAGGGCATCGGCATCGCCGGGCTGGGCATGGACACGCCGGTCGCCAACCTCTCCGGCGGCGAGCGCCGCCGGGTGGCGCTGGCCGCCGCGCTGGTGCGGGACCTGGACCTGCTGGTGCTGGACGAGCCCACCAACCACCTCGACGTCGAGGGCGTGCAGTGGCTGGCCTCGCACCTGTTGTCGCGCCGCAGCGCGCTGGTCGTGGTCACCCACGATCGCTGGTTCCTCGACACCGTCGCCACCCGAACCTGGGAGGTGGTCGGCGGTGCGGTCGAGAGCTACGAGGGCGGCTACAACGACTGGATCTTCGCCAGGGCGGAGCGGTCCCGGCAGGCCGACGCCACCGAGGCCCGCCGCCGCAACCTGGCCCGCAAGGAACTGGCCTGGCTGCGCCGCGGCCCGCAGGCCCGCACCTCGAAACCGCGCTACCGGGTAGAAGCCGCCGAGGCGCTGATCGCCGACGTACCGGAGCCCCGCGACAGTGTCTCGCTGGCCTCGTTCGCCCGCAAGCGGCTGGGCCGGGTGGTGGTCGAACTGGAGGACGTCACCCTGGAGACCCCCGATCATCGGGAGTTGGTCCGTGATCTCACCTGGCGGTTGGCGCCGGGCGAACGGGTCGGCCTGGTCGGGGTCAACGGATCCGGCAAGACCACCCTGCTGCGCGCGCTGGCCGGTGACGCGAATCTCGCCGCGGGCAAGCGGATTCAGGGCCAGACGGTCCGGATCGGCTGGCTGCGACAGGAACTCGACGACCTGCCCACCGATATGCGCGTGCTACAAGCGGTCTCCGACGTGGCCGAGCGAATGATGCTCGGCGACAAGGAGATCAGCGCAGGCCAACTGGCCGAACGACTCGGTTTCACTCCGGCCAAACAGCGCACTCCGGTGGGCGACCTGTCCGGCGGTGAGCGCCGCCGACTCCAGCTCACCCGCATCCTGATGGCCGAACCGAACGTGCTGCTGCTCGACGAGCCCACCAACGACCTCGACATCGACACCCTGCAACAACTCGAGGACCTGCTGGACGGCTGGCCCGGCACCATGGTGGTGATCAGCCACGACCGCTACCTGATCGAGCGCATCTGCGAGTCCACCTGGGCCCTCTTCGGCGACGGCAACCTCACCAACCTCCCCGGCGGCATCGAGGAGTACCTGCGCAAGCGCGCCACGCTCGCCGAACCGGCGCGCCGCCCCACCACCGCACCGACCACCACCATCACGGATTCCGCCACCTACCGAGCCGCCCGCAAGGAACTCGCGAAACTGGAACGGGCCCTGGAGAAACTGACCGAACGTGAGCAGAAACTGCATGCGGCCCTCGCCGACGCAGCTTCCGACCCGGACAAGTTGATCACCCTCGGCGGCGACCTGAAGCAGGTCCGAGCCGACAAGGAGTCCACCGAAGAACGCTGGCTGGAACTGGCCGACGAACTGGGTTAGTTCGGCCGTCCGCCCGGGCCCGCTCGATCCGGGGACTCGAAGGTGAAGGCCGGCACTGTTTCGCGATACTGCGGGTGGTGCTGACTGGTGTCCGGCCGCGGGGACGGTGTTCCGGGCGCGTCCCACCCCGCGCGATCTCCGCGCATACCTTGTTCGAGGCGCCGGCAGTCGGTGGTGTGCCGCCGAAGAGGCCGTCCGAGTTCGATCGGGCACTCGAAGACGTTCTGGCCGAACGGTTCCGGATGGGCGACGAGGTTGCCGGTTGCGCGGGCGTACAGCACCGCTTGGGGCACTTTCTCCCTTCTCCGGTAGGCGACGCCGACTCTGTTGCACAGGTAGACGAAGTCGTCTACCTTGATGTAGACGTACTAGTTACTATACAACTGCCGGGATGCGCGAGGTGTGTCCGTACTCGGTCGGCACCCGCGGCAGCGTTCCCGTCACGATGACCACCACCGTCGCCTGACCACCCCACCCCCCGAACACCCTGGCCCCCGGAAGAGACACCCCATGACCACGACCATCACCATGGCCGATACGACATTCGCCAAGGCGCTGCGTCGCCTGTACCTCACTCGCTTCGCCTTTGCCTTCGCCTGGGCAGGACTCGTCTTCGCCACGGCTGCGATGAGCGGCCCACTCCTGACGATCCTGTTGGTGATCTACCCACTCTTCGACGCGGGTGCGGTGGTCTGGCAGCTGCGCGCCGAGAAGGAACCGCAGCGATCGCGGGACTCCGCGTGGACCAATGCCGTCGTCAGCGTCGCGGTCGCGGTCGCACTCGGAGTCGCGTCGACGATCGCAATTTCCGCTGCCCTCGCCGTCTGGGGCGCTTGGGCCATCGGTTCCGGTATCCCTCAGCTCATCACCGCCATCCGCAACCGGCGCTCCGGCGGTCAGGTCGCGCAGATGCTCTCCGGTGGCATTTCGGTGTTCGCCGGCGCCGGGTTCCTGGTCCAGGGTCTGCGGGGAGCCGAGAACATCACGGGCGCCGCCGGTTACGCCGCGCTGGGCGGAATTTTCTTCCTGATCTCCGCCGGCCGTCTCGCCACCATCCTGCGAAAGGCCGCGGCATGACACAGGATTCCCGGGTCACGGTGCTCGGGCCCCTTGTGGATCGCCCGGGTTCACACGGGTATCGCCGCTGTGATGACCGAGGTGAACGCCGCACCGAGAGTGGCGGCGACCGATGCCGGCTCGTTGAGATATCCGTTCACCATCGCTCCGTCGCGCAGGATCATCAACTGCCTTGCGGCCGAATCGATTCCGCCGGCCCCCGCCTCCGCGGCGATCTCGGCGAACTCCGCGAGCATCCAGCGGCGATGCGCGTCGATGGTCATTCGGACAGGATCATCGGGATCGGCGAATTCCGCCGCGGCGTTGATGAACGCGCAACCCCGGAAGCCGGGCCGGCAACTCACGGAGCCGATACCGGTGGCGAGCGCATGCAGTGAACCCAGGGGATCTCCCGCGCGATGGACACTCCGCATCCATTCGCATTCGGCGGATGCCTGCTGCTCGAGGTAGGCGACCACGAGGTCGCTCTTCGTGCGGAAGTGGCGGTAGAAGGTGACCTTCGTGATCCCGACCCGCTCGATGATGCGGTCGGCACTGGTCGCGCCGATGCCACGGCTGTAGAACAACTCGCTCGCCGCGTCGAGGATGCGCGCTCGGGTGGCCGACCCCGACGAGCTGCGTGTCACGACTTCGTTGGCATCGGCGGCCATCTTCTCCTCCGGTCCGGCCAGGCTGGTTGCGCCGGCATCGCACATGGTCTACTGCGATTGTAGACGTACTAGTCACTATGTCCCCTGGATCGGGGGACATCGTTCCGATCACCGCGAACTCGCACTGACTCGGGGTGGACCCGGATCGGCAGCCGGTGCCTGCCTGTCTCAGAGCACCGGCAGGAGGGATTCGTCCAGGAGACTCCGATCCCCGTCGACGCCGTGAACGAGCGCCGCGGCCACGTCGTCGTAAGGCGCCCCGAGCCGGATCGCGCTCGCCTCGTCCAGCGTTCGGTAGTGGTTCTGGCCGAGCTCGAGGTCCAGAGCGTCGAGGTAGCCGTCGAGCTGGGCCGGGGTACGGGGTCCCACGATGGGGATCATCGAGGTGCGGGCCCGCGCGGCGCGTTCGCGCAGCCAGGCCAGCGCGACCTGGACCGGGCCGGTACCGATCTCCTCGGCTACGGCCAGCACTGCGTCGAGTACCGAACTACGCTGCCCGGCACCGTTGTTCCCGGTATCGTCGGCGTTCGCCCGGCCGCTGAGACGTCCCGTCTCACCCCGTCGATATTTGCCGGTCAGCAGACCACCGGCCAGCGGGGAGTAGAGCACGACGCCCAGCCCGTGCGCCTGGGCCATGGGGAGGAGTTCCCGTTCGGCGGAGCGTTCGGCCAGGCTGTACTCGGTCTGGATTCCGATCAGCGGCATCCGCCCCGTCTGCCCCACGCCGGCCATCGCACCCGCGACCCGCCAGGCCGGGAAGTTCGACAGACCGCCGTATCGGATCTTTCCCGCCCGAATCAGGTCTTCCAGGCCGGCCAGGATCTCCGGCATCGGAGTGACACCGTCGGGGAGGTGCGGCATGAAGATGTCGACGTAGTCGGTCTTCAGTCGTCGCAGGCTCTCCTCCACGGACCGGATCATGATCTTGCGGCTGTTGCCGGTAGTGCCGGGACGGACGTGCGAACTCCTGCTCCCGGTGTACTTGGTGATCACCACGTAGTCGTCGCGCTCACGTCCGAGCAGTTCGCCCAGGACGGTTTCGGCCTCGCCATCCCGGTAGATGTTCGAGGCGTCGAAGGTGGTCCCGCCGGCGGCGACGAACGACTCGAATATCGTCTTCGATCCGCCGAGCCCCGCCGAAGCGGGAGTTGTGCCGAAATTGGCTGTACCCAATACGTACTCCGAGACTCGCAGGCCGCTCTGCCGTCCGAAGGCCTGGTAACGCACGTGTATCTCCTTGCGGTATGGGACAATGTCGGCGACGTTAGCATAAAAAACGATTGGTCACTCTCTTTTGCCCAAGGTAAGCCAGGCCCACCGCGACGCCCGTCGACAGCAGATCATCGACGCGGCCTCCGCCCGTTTCGCCACCCACGGCTTCGCGCGCACATCCATGACCGACCTCGTCAAGGCCTCCGGGCTGTCCAACGGCGCGATCTACCGGTACTTCACGAGCAAGGACGAGATCGTCGCGGCGATCTGTGCTCAGTCGAGCCAGGGCTTCCCGGCGGAACTGACCGTCGAGGCCATCGACGCCTTCCTGCAGCACATCCGGACACTGGCACGCGAGAAGGGGCATGCCCGGCTGGTCGCGCAGATCTTCGCCGAGGCCGCCGTCACGCCGGGCCTGGCCGCTCTCGTCGAGGCACAGCTCGAACAGATGCGCACTGCGGTCGGCGCACTTCTGCCCGACCATCCGCCGGCGCACGCGGCCCGCATCTCCGAGTCCTTCGTCGCGCTCTGCCACGCCTACAGTCAGCAACTCGCCGTACGGGGCGATCTGGATCCCGAGCCCTTCACCGCAGCACTCGTCGCGATCGCCACGTCGTAGCCGCACCGGCGGAGCGAAGCGGAGGCCGAAAATACAGCCGAATCACCCCACCGGCAGGCAGCGTCTCACGAAATCCTTGCCGAAGGCGGTGAGGGTGATGCTGCGGTGTCGAACCTTGGTACCGAAGCTGTTCTGTTGCAATACTTTCCGCACCTCGGGCTGGGATTCCAGCAGTTGGTATCGGGCCGGGTTGCCCAGCGGATCCGGTGTGACCGTGATCAGGCCCAGGCGGCCGAGGTTGGTGAGATAGGGGTCGACCCGTTCCGGTTGCGAGAGCGCCGCGTCGACGGCGATCAGGGTGAATCCGAACTCGCCGTGCGATATTCCGGGACGCAGCGGCCGGCGGGAGCGGATGTCCAGGGACGGCTGCGCGCCGTCGAGGTACAGCAGGCGCAGGATCCGAGCCTCGTCCGGGGTGAGCTCGGTGAGCATGCGCGCGTAGGCCGGATGTTCCTCGTCCGGATCGGTGTGCACGCTCGCCGACAGACGCAGCAGTTCGGCGCCCTGTTGCCGCAACGTCGGTGATTCGGGCAGTGGTCGCTGCGACCCGGTCGGCACCCCGAGGGCGCGGCGCACCGAATCCCGCAGCTGCTCACCGGCTTCCGACAGCACCTCGCGCGGTGGCCGGCCGGCGATGCTGCCGCGCAACACCGTTCCGGTCACCCCGAGCGCGGTACCGACGCCCCAGCCGGCGGCCTCGGTCACCGCGGACACCGTCACCTGCACGATCCCGGCGGCCGCCCGGACCGGATTTCCGGCTGCGGGAGAACGATTCTCGGTGCGTCGAGCGGGAATCCGGGCTATGGAGCCGGCCGGTTCGACCGGGTCGCCGGAATCCGCCTGGGTCACGGCCATGGCGCCACTCCTGTTCCGAAGATCAGGATATGAGCGTAACCGGCCATCAGTCCGAGCACACCGCCGTGGACGAACAAAAGCCACTCGTCCTGTTTGATCGCCGACCGCAGCATCTCCACGAAGTCCGGCGGCGACAACGCCGCCATCTGCCGCGCGATGAACTGACCGACCTGAACGCTCTGCCGGGCGTTGAAGGCCGGATCGGCGAAGGCGACCGGCGCCAGACTCTTCGCCTGATCGGCGAAACTGTTCTGCAGCGTCTCGTATTCGCGATTGCCGAGCATCAGTCGCAGCGGCCCGCGCGCGATGCCCAGCGCCCGGTCGGTGGCCGGCCGCAGCGTGTCCTCCAGAATCTGCATGGTCCGGTCGGACCGAGGCCCCTCGAGCAGCTCGTTGCCGACGTTGGCGATGGTGACGATCTGCGTCGCCACCAGTTCCGCGTAACCCTCGGTGATCTCCGGCTGCCGCTTGATCAGCAGCCCCTGGCGCCACGGGCACCACCATTTGGGATAGGCGGGTGCGAAGATCAGATTGAGCCCGATCCAGTTCACCACCCAGCCGATGATCACGCCGCCGACCGGCAGCACCACCAGCGTCGACCAGCCGGTCAGATGCAGCACCAGCACCAGCAGTAGACCCATCGGAGCGCCGAAGTAGAAGCCGAAGTTCTGCATGAACCGCAGCTCCTTGGCGCCGAGCACCTGGAACACGGTGTTCACCATCTGCGGCCGGGACTGGAAGTAGCGGATCACCATCTGCTTGACGTCCAGCAGCTGTTCGATGTTGCTGCCCAATTCCACGGTGAGCTCCCGCAGTACGTCGGGCAGCTGCTGACGGACCCGCTCGTGCACCATCTCCCGCACCGGCGAGGGCAGGTTGTACCAGAGTTGCGGATGTTCGCGGCGGGCGATCTCCTCGACGATGTCGCGGATCTGCTCCTGGGCGATCTCGGTCAGATGCTCGGCCAGCGCGTCCGGTTCGAGCTCGCGGTAGAAGTCGGCGACGCTGCCCAGTTTGGACAGACCCTTGTCGACGGCGATCGACGCCATCTTGTCGGCGCGCGACGGCACGATGCCCTGCCAGCCGATCCGGCCGTCGTACTGCAACAGCGGCAGCACCTGGATTCGTTTCGGCAGAAACGGGAACATCGATCGGAGACCGAGCAACTTGAAGCCGTGGAAGTGCAGCGGCCGGAACAACATCAGCACACCGGTCCAGTTGGTGATGTAGCCGATGATCCCGGTGAACAACGGGATGGTGATCAACTCCAGCCACCAGGTCGGGTGGATATGAAAAACATTGTCCAGCACGACACCCTCCTGCCCGACCGACCGGTAACCCGCTGCCGCCACCGGCACCTCAACGTACCCGCCGGGAAGCTGGACCTTACTGTGAACCGGGCCGATAGGTCCACTTCCGCCCTGTCGTCGTGTGGCGCCGGGTGGGATGGGAGACTTCGGTCACACCGGACCGGCGCAACACGATCCCGAACATCCGGTGGGGAAGAATGGCCGGTGATTCCAGGCCGAATGTGGGTAGGCGTATTGGTTCATCTGGTGACAGTCGGAGAGGATCAGTGACAGACGACAGGACCGGACGGGAAATGGTCCGCCCCGGTTCCCGTGCCGTGGAACGCAGTTCGGACGTCGAGCAGCGGCAGATCAGCAACGAGGCCCGGCTGATCCGGGGCGCGTTCCGGGCCGCGGGGCTCGCGGTCGGTACCGCCGTGCGGGGTGGGCAGTGGACCGTCGGCACCACCGTCGAGGTCACCAAGCAGCTCACCCAGGCGGTCATCGACGGCGAGTCGTCCGCAGACCTCGCCGAACGCACCGGCGCCGCACTGCAGTCCATCGCGCGCAGCGTGCTCGGGGTCTCCGAGGGTTCGGTGCGGGAGATCGTCAGTTACGTCCCGTCGAGCAACGGCGGCGGCGGTAGCAGTGGTCAGCAGACCGTCGGCAACGGGTATATCCGCTCCGCCTCACTGGACGACCTGCGCCGCCGCGGCGACGCCTTGCTGGCCCGCTCGGCGGACGTCTACTTCACCGAGGACGTGCACCCCGCCTACGACCGTATCCTCGATCAGATCGCTCCCGACGAGGCACGGATCCTGCGGTTCATGGCGCTCAGCGGCCCGCAGCCGGCCGTGGACGTTCGCACCAACCGGCCCTTGGGAATCGGCTCGGAACTGGTGTCCGGCGATCTGACCTCGGTGCCGGAGCAGGCCGGGGTGCGCTATCCGGATCGGGCCCGGCTGTACCTGATCAACCTGAATCGGCTGGGACTGCTGGTCACCTCGCACGATCCGGTGCTGTTGAGCCGCTACATGGTGCTCGAGGTGCAGCCCGTGGTCGAGGCGGCGCTGAAGAAGGCCGGCCGCGCACCCAAGATCGTGCGAAAAAGTTTGCGGCTGACCGAATTCGGCGACGACTTCTGCAAGACCTGCTTCTCGATCAACGGTTCCTAGCAGCGCGGTCGCGGGCCGACGCTACGGGTCGCGGAGGTTACCGCGGCGGTAGCAGTTCGATACAAATTCGCCGATCGGCGCAGATCCGCGAATTTCGATGGGATTGTGGAGGTATGGACTCCGATGCCGTCGCCGCGATCAGCCGGCTGAAGTTCCGGTATCTGCGGTCCCTCGACACCAAGTCGTGGGACGAGTTCGCGGACACCATGATTCCCGAGGTCACCGCGACCTACAGTGAGTATCTGCAATTCGAGTCGCGTGACGCGTTCATGGCGTTCATGCGAAATACGCTCGGCCCACATGTCGTGACGGAGCACCGCTGCGATCATCCGGAGATCGATATCGACGGCGATACCGCCACGGGCACCTGGTATCTCGCCGACACGGTCCTGATTCCCGGGCACAACATGCTGTTGCACGGGGCCGCGTTCTACACCGACCGCTACGTCCTGTGCGAGGACGGCCGCTGGCGGATCGCGCACACCGGCTACGAACGCACCTACGAGGTGGTGCTGTCGCTGTCGGACCTGCCGAGCCTGCGACTGACCTCGAGCCGCTGGGGGCTGCAGGCCCGGGAACCGGGCATGACGATCGACGACGACGCCACCGGCACCATGGGTTAGTCCGCGGTGGCGACCAGGGGCTCCAGCGTCAGCGCCGGCATCTCCTTCTGGATGTACTGCAGCCGCCACTTGTCGCCGAACAGTGCGAGCATCGCGCCGTCGGTGCGGGTGAAGACCTCGACGCCGCGCTGCCGGGCCAGTTCCGGCGCCGAGGTGGCGTCGGTGCGGCGGGCCAGCTGATACGGCAGGAAGTCCAGATGCGTCTCGACGTTGAACTCCGTCAGCATGCGCGCGGTGACCACCTCGAACTGCATGGGACCGACCGCCGCCAGCACCGGTGAGGCGTCGCCGCGGGTGTCGTTGCGCAGCACCTGCACCACGCCCTCGGAGTCCAGCTGATCGATCGCCTTGCGGAACTGCTTGTACTTGTCGGCGGTCCGGGCCCGCAGGGTCGCGAAATGCTCCGGCGCGAAGGACGGGATCGGGGGGAACTCGACCTTCTTGTCCGAGAACAGCGTGTGTCCCGGCGCCAGCGCGGTCGCGTTCACCAGGCCGACGATGTCGCCGGGGTAGGCGGTGTCGACGGTGGTGCGGTCGCGGCCGAACACGGTCAGCGCGTACTTGGTGGCGAACGGCCGCCCGGTCTGCGCGTGCGTGACGACCATGCCGCGCTCGAACTCGCCGGACACGATGCGCATGAACGCCAGCCGGTCCCGGTGCGCGGCGTCCATGCCGGCCTGCACCTTGAACACGACCGCGCTGAACGGATCGGCCGGTACGCGCGGCGTACCCGCGAGATCGGCGCGCGGGCCGGGCGGCGGGGCCAGTTCGATCAGCGTCTCCAGGATCTGGCGCACACCGAAGTTCAGCATCGCCGACGCGTAGATGACCGGGGAGGTCTGGCCGGCGAGGAACAGTTCCTGGTCGTGGTCCTGGCCCGCGGCGGACAGCAATTCGCTCTCCTCCGCGGCGGTGGTCCAGGCCTCGCCCTCCTGGTCGGCGGCCTGTTCGGGGGTGTAGTGCTCCTCGGGGGCGATGGTCGCGCCGCCGGCGGTCCGGGTGAAGTGGATGTATTCGGCGGGGGCGCCCTCGGATTCGGCGGGTCCGCGCCGCAACAGTCCGCGGAAATCGCCCGCGATGCCGACGGGCAGGAACAGTGGCGTCGGGGTGAGGCCGATCCGGTCGAGGATCTCGTCCAGCAGTTCCAGCGGCGCCCGGCCCGGGCGGTCCCACTTGTTGATCACGGTGATGACCGGGATGCCCCGGTCGCGGGCCACCTGGAACAGCTTCAGGGTCTGCGGCTCGAGGCCCTTGGCGGCGTCGATGAGCATGACCGCGGCGTCGACGGCGGTCAGCACCCGGTAGGTGTCCTCGGAGAAGTCGGAGTGGCCGGGGGTGTCGACCAGGTTGATCACGCAGTCGCCGTACTCGAACTGCAGCGCGGTCGAGCTGACCGAGATGCCGCGCGCCTTCTCCATCTCCATCCAGTCGGAGACGGTGGACTTGCGGCCCGCTTTGCCGTGGATCGCGCCGGCCTCGGAGATGACCTTGGCGTGCAGTGCCAGCGCCTCGGTGAGCGTGGATTTACCGGCGTCCGGATGGGAGATCACCGCGAACGTGCGCCTGCGGGCGACTTCCTCGGCCAGCTTTCCCCCGGACGCACCGGCGCGGGCCTCGATACCGGCAGACGGGGAATTCACGGACGGCTCCTGGAGTGCGCGGGTACAGGCAACAGCCGGTCCAGGGTACTCGACGGGTTTTGCCGGGGCGCTGTCCGGGCTTATTGGACGGTGACGGTGCCGCGCATGTCGGGGTGTAGCGGGCAGAGGTAGCGGTAGGTGCCTGCGACCGGGAAGGTGTAGCTCCATTCGCCCTTGGTGAAGATCGGGCTGTTGATGCCCATGGCGGCGTCGCCGATGCCTTGTACGGCGTGCGGGACTCGGTCGGCGAACTTCCAGGTCACGGTGTCGCCGGTTTTTACTGTGAGGGTGGCGGGGGAGAACTTCATGTCCTTCACGTCCACGGTGAGCGTCGACGTGTGCGCTGGGGGTGATCCGGGTGGTGGGCTGCTCGGTGCTGGTGAGCCTGCTGGCGGGGTGGTGGACGGTGTGGATGTTGTTGTTCCCGTATCGCATGCGCTGGTTGTGAGGGCTATGGCTGTGAGGGCCACGGCGAGGCCGCCTCGCACCGACGCTCGAGGGGAACCGATCTGCATGGGCGTCAGCGTAGTGGGAGGTGTTTTTGGGCTCGGCTTTGGTTGGGTGGTTCGGGGGATGGTTTTCTGGGCTGTATTGGGGCGTGGGTGCGGGAGCGCGGCGGGTTGCGGCTTGGTGTTGGGCCTGCTTGGGGGTGACGGGCTGTGTTTTTGGCCTCCGCTTCGCTCCGGCGGGTTCGCGGCCCTGCGGGCCCGATCCTTCCCTCCTCCGGCTCCTCCGCTTCGCTCCCCCGCCTCCGTCAGTCCAGGATCGGGCCGGGCCGCGAACAGGAGGGCTACGCCTGCGTATCGGTGACCGAAACCCAGGATGGGGGTTACGGCTGCGGAACGGTGACCGGGGGCGACCGGGAGGCTTACGCCTGTGTTTTGGTGACCCGGTCCGGGGTGGCCGGAGGATTGTGCCCGCAGAGCGGTCCCAGGGTCAGGTGAGCGGGGCGTCGTGCCCTCACCTGTGCCTGCGGGTCGGTGGGCGGTCGGGGTGGGCGGGGCGCGCCTGCGCCTGCGGATTGGTGACTGATTCGGGTAAGTGGAGGGTTACGCCTGCGCTTGGGGGTGGGTGCGGATTTGGTGTTGGACCTGCTTGTTGGTGACATCACCCTTGACCAGCCTTCATTCCACAGCCCTACGTACCCCGCTCCCTGTGGCCCGGTCACCGTTCCGCAGCCGGTACGTCCCCCGTTCCCGTGGCCCGGTTACCATTTCCGCAGCCGTCCGTACCCCACTCCCCTCGGACGCGGTCACCGTTCCGCAGCCGTAACCCGCACCGTGGGTGTCGGTCACTGATACGCAGGGGTAGCGCTCCTGTTCGCGGCCCGGTCCGATCCTGGACTGACGGAGGCGGGGGAGCGAAGCGGAGGAGCCGGAGGAGGGAAGGATCGGGCCCGCAGGGCCGCGAACCCGCCGGAGCGAAGCGGAGGCCAAAAACACAGCGAGGAGGGAAGGATCGGGCCCGCAGGGCCGCGAACCCGCCGGAGCGAAGCGGAGGCCAAAAACACAGCGAGGAGGGAAGGATCGGGCCCGCAGGGCCGCGAACCCGCCGCAGCGAAGCGGAGGCCAAAAACACAGCTAGGAGAGCGATGACACTGGTGCGTGGCTATTTCACCGTCGACGAGGTGCGGGGCGCGGAGGCGGAGCTGTTCACTCGGGTCGCGGACGGGGTGCCGATGCGGCGGGCCGCGTACGGGCTGGCCGAGGTGGTCGCGGCGGAATTGCGGGAGCGGACCGGGGGAGTGGCCGGACGGTCGGTGACGCTGCTGGTCGGTTCGGGTGACAACGGCGGCGATGCGCTGTTCGCCGGATCGATGTTGCGGCGGCGGGGGGTCGCGGTGTCGGCAATACTGTTGTCGCCGGAGCGGGCGCATGCGAAAGGGCTTGCGGCGCTTCGGCGTAGCGGCGGTCGGGTGCGAACCGATCTGGGCACGCCGGATCTGGTGGTGGACGGGATCGTCGGTATCTCCGGACGCGGGCCGTTGCGTCCTCGGGCTGCGGAACTTGTTGCGGCGGTGGAGGTTCCGATCGTCGCGGCGGATCTGCCGAGCGGTGTCGACCCGAATACCGGGGCGGTGGACGGTCCGGCGGTTCGCGCGGACGTCACCGTCACCTTCGGCGCTCGCAAACCTGTGCACGCGCTGGCCGCGCCCTGGTGCGGGCGGATCGAACTGGTCCCGATCGGGCTGCGGTTGCCGGAGCCGTCGCTGGTGGCGTTGGACCCCGCCGGGGTCGGTGCGGACTGGCCGGTTCCCGGAGCCCATGACGACAAATACACCCAGGGTGTGGTCGGCATCTGCGCCGGCAGCGCCGCGTATCCGGGTGCGGCGGTGTTGTGCACCGGCGGCGCGGTGGCGGCGACCTCGGGCATGGTCCGCTACATCGGAACCGGTTCGGCGCAGGTGCTGGAACACGCGCCGGAGATCGTCGCCGCTGAGACCGTCGCGACGTCCGGGCGGGTGCAGGCGTGGGTCTACGGGCCCGGCGCGGGCACCGACTCCGCCGCGCGGGACCGCCTCGCCGAGGTCCTCGCCACCGACCTGCCGGTCCTTGTCGATGCCGACGGCCTCACTCTGCTTGCCGCCGAACCTCGACTGGTCACCGGTCGGCGGGCCCCGACCGTGCTCACCCCGCACGCCGGTGAATTCGCCCGTCTGACCGGCCACGAACCCGGACCGGACCGGGTCGCCGCCGTCCGTGCCCTCGCCGACGAGTGGCAGCTCACCGTTCTGCTCAAGGGGCGCGCCACCCTCGTGGCGTCCCCGGGCCACCCGGTGCTGGTCAACGAGGCGGGCGGCTCGTGGGCCGCTACCGCCGGTGCCGGTGACGTCCTGTCCGGTGTGCTCGGCGCCCTTCTCGCCGCCGGTCGCGAACCGGCCTGGGCGGCCGCGGCCGCCGCCCGTGTCCACGCACTCGCCGCCAACCTGGCCGCCCACGCCCACGACGGCGGCGCACCGATCTCGGCCACCCCCTTGCTCCACCACATCCGGCCCGCGATCGCCACTCTCCGCGCCCAGACCGGCGCCTGAACCCCGCGTCGAGAGACCAGGGCGCTGCCCGCGCCGGAAGGGGTCGGCGGTGCGTCGCCGTCGCTTCGACGTGCCGGGCGCTGCCCCCGGCGACGCCGGCACGCGGTTGGCGGGCGCAGCCCGGTGGCCGTGGCGGGCAGGATCTGTTCCCTGGGGGCGGTCGGTAACCCACCCGTCGCGGGGCGGCGGTCCCGCTGCCGGTTCGCTGTCACATCGCGCCGCTCGGCGGGTACCCCGGTCACGTGGAAGCTGACAGAACCTGCCTGACGGGCCGGGCCGCACGACCGGATCGGGTCGGTCGAGAGCTCGTGGAAGGCTGCGGTGGGGCGACGCGTTACCCGGAGCATTTCGAGGTGTCCGACGGGTTGCGGCGGGTCCCTGGCAGGATCGGTGTGGTGAGCACTCCCGATCCACAGGTGGAGATCGTCGTCGACCTGGACGCCATCGCGCACAATGTGCGGGTGTTGAGCGCGCACGCCGGTGATGCCGCCGTGATGGTGGTCGTGAAGGCCGACGGTTACAACCACGGTGCGTTGCGGGTGGCGGAGACGGCGCTGGCGGCGGGTGCGGCGGCGCTGGGGGTCACCACGGTCGCCGAGGCGCTGCTGCTGCGGGAGGGTGGCATCACCGCGCCGATTCTGTGCTGGCTGAACACCTCGGACAGCGACTACGCGGCGGCCGTGGCCGCCGACATCGAGATCGGTATCTCCTCGGTGGCGCATCTCGACGGGGTGGCTCGGGCCGCGCGGGCGGTCGGCCGTCCGGCGGTCGTGACCGTCAAGGTCGACACCGGGCTGAACCGCAACGGTGTGCCGGCCGCGGAACTGCCCCGGGTGTTCGCGTCGCTGAGCGAGCTGGTCGCGGCGGGAATTATCCGGTTCCGGGCGGTGTTCTCGCACCTCGCGCACGCCGACGAGCCTCGGCATCCGATGCTGGACACCCAGCGGGAGCGGTTCGTGGAGGCGCTCGCGCTGGCGAAGGAATATGGGTTACAGCCCGAGTTGGCGCATCTGTCGAATTCGGCGGCCACGCTGACCCGCCCGGATCTGGCCTTCGACATGGTGCGGCCCGGTATCGCGGTGTACGGCCAGTCGCCGATTCCGGAGTTCTCCGATTTCGGCCTGCGGCCGGCCATGACGTTCCGGGCCAGGGTCGCGCTGGTCAAACCGGTCGCCCGGGGCGAGGGCGTCTCGTACGGGCACGAATGGGTGGCGCCATGTGACACGACGGTCGCGCTCATCCCGGCTGGTTACGCGGACGGTGTGCCGCGCGCGCTGGGTGGCCGGATCTCGGTCCGGATCGGCGAGTCGGCCTATCCGGCCGTCGGGCGGGTGTGCATGGATCAGCTCGTGGTCGATCTGGGCGACAATGCGGCGGGGGTGGCCGAGGGCGACACCGCGGTGCTGTTCGGCGCCGAGCCCGGCGATCCGCGCGCCCAGCAGTGGGCCGATCTGCTGGGCACGATCAACTACGAGATCGTCTGCGCGCCGCGCGGGCGCGCGGTGCGTCGCTATCGAGGCGGCCGGAACGAGGCGGGGGGTGCGCGATGACCGGGTCGTCGCAGCGGGTATGGACCACGGCGTTGCGCGGCGGCGCGGCGACCGCGGCGGTGCTGGGCGCGCTGGCCGGGGCGCATGCGCTGCGGCGGGTGGGGGCCAGCGTGTGGTGGCCCGCCAACCGTGACGATCTGCGCGACGAGGATTTCCTGTTGCTGGACCGTGACCCCGACGGCACCGTGGTCGCCGAGGACGGTGTGCGGCTGGCCTTCCGGAGCTGTGGTCCGGAGAATGCGCCCGCCACAGCCATTTTCGTGCACGGATTCTGTAACAGCATGGAGTCCTTCCACTTTCAGCGCCGCGATCTCGAAAGACTGTGGGGCCCACAGGTTCGCCTGGTGTTCTACGACCAGCGCGGGCACGGTCGCTCCGGCGCCCCGACCCCGGGCAGTTGTACCGTGCCGCAGATCGGCCGGGATCTGCTCGCGGTGATCGAGCAGGTCGCGCCGGACGGCCCGCTGCTGCTGATCGGGCATTCGATGGGCGGGATGGCGGTGCTGGGCGCGGTCGCGCAGGCGCCCGCGGCGGTGGTCGACCGGGTGCGGGCGGTGGCGCTGCTGTCCACCGCGGCGGCCGAGGTGACCGCGACCGGGGTGGGCCAGCTGCTGCGCAGCCCCGCGCTGGACGGGGTGCGGCTGGCCGCCCACCTCGCCCCCGCGTTGGTTCAGATGGGCCGGACCACCACCCGGCAGTTGCTGCGGCCGTTCCTGCACGTGAGTTCGTTCCACGGGGAGGTCAGCCCGACGCTGTCGCGGTTCACCACCTCGATGATCGACCGGGTGCCGACCGAGACGATGGTGGCCTTCTCCCGGGCCGTCGAGCTGCACGACGAGTCGGCGGCGCTGCCGCGGCTGGCGGCGCTGCCCGGCCTGGTCCTCGCCGGCGCGCACGATCTGGTCATCCCGTTCGGCAACTCCCGCGCGCTGGCCCGGGACCTGCCGAACGCCGACCTGGTCCGGGTGACCGACGCCGCGCACATGGTGCACCTGCAATGCCCGGACCTGGTGAACGGCGCGCTGGATCGGCTCGCGGTGCGCGCGGGCCTGGTCGAGGCGGCGAAGGGCGTGGTCGCCCGTGGCTGACGAGCGCACGTTGCCGACGGTCGCCGACACCGAGGAATTGGGCCGGGAGCTGGCCGCCGACCTGACCGCCGGTGATCTGGTGATCCTGGACGGCCCGCTCGGCGCCGGCAAGACCGCGCTGACCCGGGGCATCGCCGCGGGCCTCGGCGTGCAGGGCCGGGTCAGCTCGCCGACGTTCATCATCGCCCGGCAGCATCGCGCCGGCACCCATCCCGGCGCGGTCGCGCTGGTGCACGTCGACGCCTACCGGCTCGGCGGCGACCTGGACGAACTGGACGCCCTCGACCTGGACACCGACCTGGAGGACGCGGTTGTGGTGATCGAATGGGGTCTCGGAGTCGCCGAACATCTGACCGACCGGCATCTGCGGGTGCGGTTGCACCGGGCCGCGGATTCCGACGTCCGCACCGCCACCTGGGAGTGGGTCGCCGCCGTCTGACGACGTCCGGGCCGGGTGTACGGCCGGTGGGACGCCGATGACGTACCGGTATCGTTGGGCCATCATGCTTGTACTCGCTGTCGACACCGCGACACCCGCCGTGACGGCGGGTCTGGTGGAGCTGACGCACGCTCCGCACGCGGATCGGGAACCGGCGCCGCAGGCGCGCACCCTCGCCTCCCGGGTCACGGTCGACGCGCGTGCGCACAACGAGGTACTGACCCCGCAGATCCTGGACTGCTTCGAGACCGCCCGCGTCGCACGCGCCGATCTGGACGCCGTCGTGGTCGGGATCGGCCCGGGCCCGTTCACCGGCCTGCGCGTCGGCATGGCGACCGCCGCCGCCTTCGGTGACGCGCTCGGCCTGCCGGTGTACGGGGTGTGCAGCCTGGACGCGATCGCGGTCGACGCCTGGCGCGACGTGCGCCCCGCGACCACCGGCGACAGCGCGCCCGAGGCGACCGAACTGCTCGTGGTCACCGATGCGCGCCGCCGTGAGGTGTACTGGGCCCGCTACCGGTCCGGCGGCGTACGCGTCGGGGGCCCGGAGGTGTGCCGTCCCGGTGATCTGGATCCGGGTTCGGCCACGGCGATCGCCGGATCCGCCTCGCACGTCGACTTCTTCGATCTGCCGGTGCTTCCGGTCGAGACTCCCTCCCCGGCCGGGCTGGTCCGCTGCGCCGCGACGCAACTGCTGGATCGCGCCACCCCGGAACCGCTGACCCCGTTGTATCTGCGCCGCCCGGACGCGGTCGAGCGCAACTATCAGGCCGTCCGATGACCAGCGGCCCGGTCGGCGACACCGATGTGCGGATCGAGCCGATGCGCCCGGCCGACATCGACCGCTGTGTGGAACTCGAACAGGCGCTGTTCCCCGAGGACGATCCGTGGCCCGCGGCCGCGTTCCGGTCCGAGCTGAGCGGCCCGTACAACCGTTACGTGGTGGCCCGCGACGGTTCCGGCCGGATGGTCGGGTACGCGGGCATCGCGCTGCTCGGCACGCTGGATCACCCCGAGGCCGAGGTGCACACGATCGGCGTCGATCCGGACTGTCACCGCGGCGGCATCGGAACCCGGCTGCTGCGCGCGCTGCTGGCCGAGGCCGGGCAGCGCGGCGGGCCGGTGTTCCTGGAGGTGCGCACCGACAACACGCCGGCCATCACCCTCTACGAGAAGCACGGTTTCCGCGTCGTCGGCCTGCGCAAGAACTACTACCTGCCCAGCGGCGCCGACGCCTACACGATGCTCCGTCCCGGACCGACCGGCGGGGACCAGCCGAACGAGGTGCTCGCATGATCGTCCTGGGAATCGAGAGCTCCTGCGACGAGACCGGCGTCGGCATCGTCCGCCGGCACGCCGACGGCACCTGCGAACTGCTCGCCGACGAGGTGGCCTCCAGCGTCGACCAGCACGCCCGGTTCGGCGGGGTGGTCCCGGAGATCGCCTCCCGCGCGCATCTGGAGGCGATCGTCCCGGCGATGCGGCGGGCGCTGGCGGCGGCGGGCGTCGAGCGCCCCGATGCCCTGGCGGTCACCATCGGCCCCGGCCTCGCCGGTGCGCTGCTGGTCGGCGTCGCGGCCGCGAAAGCCTATGCGGCGGCGTGGGACATCCCGCTGTACGCGCTGAACCACCTCGGCGGCCACGTCGCCGTCGACACCCTCGAACACGGGCCGATGCCGCCGTGCGTCGCGCTGCTCGTGTCCGGCGGCCACACCCACCTGTTGCAGGTCACGGACCTGGCCGAACCGATCGTCGAGCTCGGCAGCACCGTCGACGACGCGGCCGGTGAGGCGTTCGACAAGGTGGCCCGGCTGCTCGGCCTCGGCTATCCCGGCGGCCCGGCGCTGGACGCGGCCGCGGCACACGGCGATCCGCGCGCGATCGCGTTCCCGCGCGGCATGACCGGCCCCCGC
The DNA here is from genome assembly GCF_009604425.1 of Nocardia aurantia. Taxonomy (GTDB): domain Bacteria; phylum Actinomycetota; class Actinomycetes; order Mycobacteriales; family Mycobacteriaceae; genus Nocardia; species Nocardia aurantia. Next base: position 214,404 of record NZ_WEGI01000012.1, read on the forward strand.
GACCCGCGCTACGACTTCTCCTTCTCCGGACTGAAGACCGCGGTCGCCCGCTACGTGGAGGCCGCCGGCCGCGACGGCACCGAACTGCCGATCCCCGACATCGCCGCGTCCTTCCAGGAATCGGTCGCCGACGTGCTCACCATGAAGGCGATCCGCGCGACCGCCGACCTCGGTATCGACACGCTGGTCCTCGGCGGCGGCGCCACCGCCAACACCCGCATCCGCTCGATGGCCGAGGAGCGCTGCGCGGCGGCGGGTGTGCGGCTGCGCGTCCCGAAACCCCGCCTGTGCACCGACAACGGCGTCATGATCGCCACGCTCGGCGCCCACGTCATCGCGGGCGGCGCGAAACCCTCGGCCCTGACCGTGGCCACCGAACCCGGCCTCGCGGTCTCCACCAGCCAGCGGTAGCCACCGGCCGCACCGCTCAGGTGACCAGCGCACGCCCGTAGAAATCGGATTCGTCGCGCACGCCGGGCGGTACGAAGAAATAGCCGCCACCGAACGGCCGGATGTAGGAAGTGAGCGGCTCGTCCGCCAGCCGTCGCTGGATCGCCTCGAACTGCCGCCGCGGATCACGTTGGTAGCACACGAAGACCAGGCCCTGATCGAGATCGCCTTCCTCGTCCACACCGTGGTCGTAGTTGAAGGCGCGCCGCAGGATCCGGTTGTCCACGGTGTCCGGGGTGCGCGGATTGGCCCGCCGGATGTGGCAGTTCAGCGGGGTGTACACCCCCTCGGGATCCTCGGTGTAGTCCGGTTCGTCGCTCTCCCGAGCGCCGTCGAGCGGAGCGCCGGTGTCCCGGTCGCGGCCGAGAATACGTTCCTGTCCGCCGCGCTCGAGGCGATCCCAGGACTCCACCAGCATGCGGATCAACCGGATCACCAGATAGCTGCCGCCGGTGGTCCACGCCGGTCCCGGATCCTCGCCGGTCCAGATCAGCCGATCGAACTCGGCCCTGGTCGGATTGCCGCTGCCGTCCTTGAACCCCAGCAGATTGCGCGGGCTCCCGTCCGGCCGCGGCGGGTTGACGAATCCGTCGATCCGCCAGCGCGGCCGCATCCCTCCGCGAGTGGCACGCCCGAGGTCACGCAGCGCGTGCACACAGGTGTCGAGGTCCGCCGCGTTCAACTGCACACTCAGATCGCCGTGACACCAGGCCGGTTGCAGCCGGTCGTTCGGGAAGACCGGCATCGGCGCCAGCGCGGCCGGTCGCCGGCCGGCCAGCCCGAATCGCTCGAACAGCGACGCACCGAAGCCCACCGTGACGGTCGGCATCGAGCGGCACGGATCCGGGCCCAGCACTCCGTCGTCGGGCGCCGGCGCGGCGACATCGACCGGCGCCGCCGCCCCGGTGAGCCGCCGCGCCCGATCGGTGAGCGCCCGCAGCAGATCCACCAGTTCACCCACCGTCCGGACGGTGACGTCGTAAGCGGTGAAGACGGTCTGACTCCCCGGAGCCGGGGCCTGCTCGATACCGGCCTGGTGCATGCCGTGGAACGGCTGCGCCGGCGCGGCCACCACCGCCGGGCCCGGAATGGCCGCGGACGCGGTGGTCACCGCACCCCCCACCCCCGCGGCCACCGCGCCGCGCAGAAAGGCCCTGCGATCGAAGGAGAAGTTCACCACAGCGCCTCCCGTCGGAGGTCGCGGACGGCGGCGGAGGCCGAGCGCACGGTTATCCGATCCGGCGCCCGCAGGTGCCGCTGCGGAACCGGCCGGGTCGGCCGCGTGCGGGTCGCCACAGCACGGTCGCCGCGGTTCGTGCCGGTACACGGGACGCGCTCACCGGATCGCGGATCATGGCGACTGCGTGAGCCTTTCAGGACACCGGCAGCCGGCCTGCCCGCCGCGATGCACACACGATCACGGGCCGTGAGACCGAGGGCCGCGACGGCTGTCGATACGGCCGGCATCCAACGCACTAGCCGTGGAACGCCCATTACCAGCCCAGCGTAGGACGACCTGATGGGCCGGGACCGCGTGGCGATCATTTGTATGGCGAATTTTGACTTCGATGTGAGGCGTGAGCCGAATATCGTCCGACTCGATACCGTCCGCGACCGGTCGGCGCTAGCCGTGCCGGTGCAGCAGCAGATCGAAGCCGCTGGAGTCGAGGCGGGCCGACGCCGGCATCGAGGCGTGTTCCGGGTCGGGTTCCGAGTCCGGGTCCTGCGACGGGGTGGTCGGCTCGGGCAGCAGACGGGAGCGCGACGGTTCGACCGTGCCGCCCAGCAGGGGGCCGAGCAGGCGCGGGAGGTCCGGCAGGGGGATGGGCGGCAGGTTCGGGTCGGGACGCAGCTGCGGGCTGCCGGACGGTTGCCCGGCGTAGGTGGTCGGAACCGGATTGACGGGTACCGCGGTGCCGCTGCGCCGGTCGGGTTCGCGGGACTGGCCGATGCTGGTGGCAGAGGGGAGGGCGGAGCCGCCCGTGGTGGTGGGCAACTGGGCGGTGTTGCTGGTATTGGCGGGGGTGACGTCGTGGTTGGTCGGGACCAGCTCCTTCACTCCGTACCCGACGACCAGGCCGACCACCACGACCGCGCCCGCCAGGGTGCCGATCAGCTTGGTGAAGGTGGCCGCGGGGGCGTCGATGCCCGATCCGGCGGCCGCGTGGTCCGGCTGCATGTCGTCGGCGACCAGCGCGGCGCCCTTGGCGATCACGGCCTCCGGCTCGGGCAGGGTCGAGACCGGTACGTCGAGCAGCCGGTTCAGCCCGGAGACGAGTGCGGGAATGTTGGCGCCGCCGCCGATCACGATGACCGACTCGGGCCACTTCGGCGCGCGGGAGAACACGCCACCGGCGAATCCGGCCGCCTCGCGCAGCAGATCGGCCACCAGCTCCTCGAAATCGGCGCGGGTGAGCTTCAGCGGCTGCCCGGCCACATGGTCGATGGTGACCGCGGGCGCGATGGACAGATGCTCCTTGGCCGCGCGGCTGCGGTTGATCAGCATCGCGCGGTTGGGCCGGGTGCCCCGGCGCAGGAAGTGGCAGTCCAGCAGATGCCGGTAGATCAGCTCGTCGACCGCGTTGCCGCTGACGGTCGTGCTGCGCTCGGTGCGCAGCACGTGCTCGTCGACCAGATCGGCGACCGTGATGGTCATGCCGGTGGCGCCGAGATCGATGACGGCGACGGTCCGGTACCGGTCGAGCAGCCCGGTGTGGCGCAGATACGCCAGTGCCGCAGTGCTTTCCGAGATCAACTTCACATCGCGCCGCTGCTTGCCGATGGCCGACCGGATCACCATCTCCTGCTCGCGGTCGCGATAGGCGACGGCGATGGCGCCGGGCGGTTCGGGCGCCTCGGCCGATGCGGCGCCGAAACCGGTGGCGTGCACCGGATACGGGAAGTCGCGCGGTAGCTGGGTGGTCATCAGCTCGATCGACGACGCCACCAGATCACCGAGGTCGGAATGCGCCATATCCGCCGAGACGACGCGGTAGTCGAAGCTCTGCGCGCCGTGCGGCGCGGTCGCGACGAGGGCCGAGCACACGACCTCGTTGCCGGCGGAGATTCCGAGGGATGTTCGCATGTTCACCTCCCTTCGTGCGGATGGTGACGGTGTCGCCGACCATCTCGAACGGACAGCACGGGCTTCTCGCGGGGTCGGCGATGGGCCCGGGCACCGGATCCGGCTGAGCCCTCGTCCGTTCGGGTGTCGGGACCAGCCACGATCACTTGCTTTTGCTCTCGTCTAGGCGTGCAGGGGTGAAGCAGATTGGTGGAGCTGATCGGTCATCACGGCGTGACAACAGGCGTCACACCGACCGTCGTCCATACTGTCACAATCCGTTATCCGAACGTTACAGATTTCTCGAATCAATTGCCGTGTCCCGTGACGAGTTTTCCGGGTAGCACTACCCGCCCTTGAGCGCTGGCACTCTCATGTATAGAGTGCTAGTGGCACTGGATGTGCTCAGATGCCAGCTCGACTACTGGGCAGGGTTCCGGCACCCGCGACGACGGGGCTATGCGCAGGAGTCGACCGTGACCGAAACCGTGAGTCCGGGGAACAGCCCCGGACGACCACATCATCCCCTGAAAGTGGAGGGCTCAACGTGGCGAGCGTGAACATCAAGCCGCTCGAGGACAAGATCCTCGTCCAGGCCGGTGAGGCCGAGACGACGACCGCCTCCGGCCTGGTCATTCCCGACACGGCGAAGGAGAAGCCCCAGGAGGGCACCGTCGTCGCCGTCGGCCCCGGTCGCTGGGACGAAGCCGGCGCCAAGCGGATCCCGGTGGACGTCCAGGAGGGCGACACCGTCATCTACAGCAAGTACGGCGGCACCGAGATCAAGTACAACGGCGAGGAGTACCTGATCCTGTCGGCGCGCGACATCCTGGCCGTCGTCAACAAGTGACCGGCCGGTCGTGACAAGCCGCTGCCCCGATGACCGCAGACGAGCGGGCATCGGGGCAGCGGTCTTTCGGCGCAGACGTCTTCCGGCCGCCGGGCGGCCGATTCCCGATCCAATCTCTTCCGACAGGGACGGACTTTCACACCCATGGCAAAGCAGATCGCGTTCGACGAGCAGGCTCGTCGGGCAATGGAACGCGGCGTCGACAAGCTCGCCGACGCCGTCAAGGTCACGCTCGGCCCGCGCGGCCGGCATGTGGTGCTCGCCAAGGCGTTCGGTGGCCCGGCGGTCACCAACGACGGCGTCACCATCGCCCGTGACATCGACCTCGAGGACCCCTTCGAGAACCTGGGCGCGCAGCTGGTGAAGAGCGTCGCCACCAAGACCAACGACGTGGCCGGCGACGGCACCACCACCGCGACCGTGCTGGCCCAGGCCCTGATCAAGAACGGCCTCAAGAACATCGCGGCCGGCGCCAACCCGATCTCGCTGGGCTCGGGCATGAGCAAGGCCGCCGACGCGGTCTCGCAGGCCCTGCTGGCCGCCGCGCAGCCGGTCTCCGGCGAGAAGGCCATCGCGCAGGTCGCCACCGTGTCCTCGCGCGACGAGGAGATCGGCGAGATGGTCGGCAAGGCGCTGACCACCGTCGGCAAGGACGGCGTGGTCACCGTGGAGGAATCCTCCACGATGCACACCGAACTCGTCGTCACCGAGGGCGTGCAGTTCGACAAGGGCTACCTGTCGTCCTACTTCGTCACCGACCCGGACAAGCAGGAGGCCATCTTCGAGGAGGCCTACGTCCTGCTGCACCGCGAGAAGATCTCCTCGCTGCCGGACTTCCTGCCGCTGCTGGAGAAGATCGCCGAATCGGCCAAGCCGGTGCTGATCATCGCCGAGGACATCGAGGGCGAGGCCCTGTCCACCCTGGTGGTCAACGCGATCCGCAAGACGCTCAAGGTGATCGCGGTGAAGGCGCCGTACTTCGGCGACCGCCGCAAGGCGTTCCTGCAGGACCTGGCCGTCGTCACCGGCGGCACCGTGATCGAGCCCGACCTCGGCATCACGCTGCGCGAGGCGACCCTGGACCAGCTCGGCCAGGTCCGTCGCGTGGTCGTCACCAAGGACACCACCACGCTCGTCGAGGGCGCCGGCACCCCGGCCGACATCGAGGGCCGGATCGCGCAGCTGCGCGCCGAGATCGAGAACACCGATTCCGACTGGGACCGCGAGAAGCTGGAGGAGCGGCTGGCCAAGCTGTCCGGCGGCGTCGCGGTGATCAAGGTCGGCGCGGCCACCGAGACCGCGCTCAAGGAGCGCAAGTACCGCGTCGAGGACGCGGTCAACGCGGCCAAGGCCGCGGTCGAGGAGGGCATCGTGCCCGGCGGCGGCACCGCGCTGGTGCAGGCGGCCGCGAAGCTCGTCGAGCTGCGCGACTCGCTCAGCGGCGACGCGGCCGTGGGTGTCGACGTGGTGCGGCTGGCGCTGCAGGCGCCGCTGTACTGGATCGCCGCCAACGCCGGCGTCGACGGCGCGGTCGTGGTCTCCAAGGTCACCGAGGGCAAGGACGGCTTCAACGCCGCCACCCTGACCTACGGCGACCTGGTCACCGACGGCGTGGTGGATCCGGTGAAGGTCACCCGCTCCGCGGTCCTCAACGCCGTCTCGGTCGCCCGCATGGTGCTCACCACCGAGAGTGCCATCGTCGACAAGCCGGAGGAGCAGCCGGCCGACAGCCACCACGGCCACGCGCACTAGTCACGGCGAACGTGTGGTGACCGGGGCGCTCCGGCGCTGAAGGGCTGCCGGGGCGCCCCGGCGCTGACGGGCCCGGGGCGAACCGGCGCCGGGGATCCGGGCGTCCGGATACCCGGTGACCGAGGCATGCCGATGCCGAGACAGTTCCCGAGACCCGAGGGGCCGGGCACATCAGTGAATGTGCCCGGCCCTCGGTCGTTCTCGTGTGGCGTCAGCGGCCCGGGCCGGCGGGGCCCGGGCCGGAAACGGGTGGGAGCGCGGCGAGCAGCCGGTCTCGCAGGGCCGCCGGTGGCTCGGTGGCCACGGCGGAGGCGATCACGGTCAGAGCTTCCCGGGTGCGTTCCACTTCCCGGGTGAAGGCCGCGCGCAGCACAGGATCCGCGTTGTCGAGTAGTTCCGCCACCGCGCGCCGGTCCTCGTCGCCGATCGACCCGAGCGCTACCGTGTGCGCGAGATCGATCTGGCTTTCGTTCATCTCACGTCACTCCCAAACTCTTCTTCAGTCGTGTCAAACCGTCCCGGATGCGGGATTTGACCGTTGGTAACCCTACGCCCAGATATGTCGCCACCTCGGCATATGTGCGCCCGCCGAAATACGCCAGCGAGATCGCCTCCCGCTGCGTATCGGTCAGCGCCGCCAGTCCCGCCCGCACCGCCTGTTGTTCGAGCCGCCGGCCGACCTCTTCGGTGACCTCGTCGAACTCGTTCCCCAATGTGCTGACGCCGTACGCCACTTCGCGCTGGGCGTGGGCCTGTTCGGCGCGCACCCGATCGACCGCGCGGCGGTGGGCGAGGGTCATCAACCAGGTGACCGCCGAGCCCTTGGCCGGGTCGAAGTTGGCCGCGGTGCGCCAGATCTGGAGGTAGACCTCCTGGGTGGTCTCCTCGGCATAGCCGGGATCGTGTAGGACGCGCAGCACCAGACCGAACACGCGGGCGCAGGTGCGGTCGTACAGCTCGGCGAAGGCCTGCTGATCCGACTGCCCGCAGCGTTCGAGAAGTGCGGCGAGTTCGATGCTTTCGGCTGCGCGTGCCGTGATCGCAGAGTCTTTACCCGGTGTCGCCACCGGTCCGCTCCCGATTGATCCCTGGAACGAGTCGCCCTCTGCGGCCGGCGGCCGCGTTGTCACAACGCTCCGATCTGTGTCATCGGCGACCACCGTAGCGCGGCGCCGGAACCTCCTCTCGGCTGGGGTGTCGGGAAACCACTTGCGTACCAGTGGCTTTCGGACATTCCTCCCAACACGCCGAGGGTGTTCGACAGGAGACACGCCGTGACCCACTGCATCCGGCCGCCGAAGTGGCCGGTTGTTTGCTAGGCATTCGGCGCACCCCGCGTTGCGGATGGCCCGGGGCGAAGAGGAATTTCGCCGCGTTACACGGCCAGGCGGCGGCGGTTGCGGCGGGCGTGCATCTCGCGCTCGGTCTCCGACATCCCACCCCAGATGCCGTAGGGCTCACTGACCTTCAGGGCGTGGCTGCGGCACTGCATCAGCACCGGGCAGGTCCGGCAGATCTCCTTGGCGCGCATCTCGCGCTGGGCACGGGCGCGGCCACGCTCGCCGTCGGGATGGAAGAAGACCGACGAGTCCACGCCACGACAGGAACCGCGCATCTGCCAGTCCCAGACATCCGCGTTCGGACCGGGAAGGTGGGTGGGCATGGGCATGTGAACTCCTTGTGGTGCGAGCTCGTCGGCGTTGTCGAGCGGTGCTTGGTGAAGCAACGGTCTGTCCGGACCCGGGTGTGGCCGGACGAACCGGCGCCGAGATCGGGCTCGGACCGAATCGCCGGGCGCCCCGGCGATCGCAGTTCGCGGGAGCCGCAATTTCGAGCGGCGCCGACGACGGCGATGACGTACGTTATGTCGTGTATCGAAATCCAGTCAATAGTTTCTCCGTTGGCGATCGGAATTCACGAGGCTCCGAGATTTAACCGCTCGGCTATTTACATCCTGGCCCGTGTTGGTGATACTGAACGGTTGTCCAGTCGCTCTCTGAGCTGCGCGATCACTGTGTGCGGTCACAAATCGCCAGGTCGCGCGCAATTTCCCGGTGGTGGGCCGTCGACGGCTTTGGTCATACCATGCCGGTGTGGTATATGACGAACGACACTGTTCGCATTGATCTCGCCCGCGTCAGATGGCCGAATCGAGGCGCGGAGGTTAATTATCCGAAAAGCATTACACTTTCTCGATATCTGTGCTGGACGGTAGCCGGGCAGAGATTTACGCGATCGAAACATGCTGTGAGAATTCTGGGTAGCGGGGTGCCCGCCCGCGTCCCGGCCGACCGCCGATAGGGTGCCGACCGTGCTCCACCTCCACCTCCCCGGCGTCACGCGGCTGCGGCCGGAACGCAGGGTGTTCGCCGAGGCCGCCTTCGGTGCCCGGCCCGGCCTCGCTGCTGCCGAATTGCCCACTCCCGCAGACGCGCTCGAATCCTGGCTGCGCGCGGTGGCGCTCGGCGGCCAGGGCCGCTACGCCGCGGCGCGGGCGGCGGTCGCCGACGTCCACCGCCGGACCGCCGATCCGGTGCTCCGCTCGCTCGCCACCAGCACCGAGGCGTCGCTGTGGCGGCAGTTGGGCTGGCACGTCCGGGCCGCCGGCCTCGACGGCCGCGCGCTGGTTCTGGTGACCGGCCCGCGGGCCGAATTCGCTGAAGATGAATTCCCGGCGGCGGAATACTCCGGCAATGATCTCGCGCACGCCGGCGATTTCCACCGGGACGCGGCCGTGTGCGACGCGTTGACCGGGCTCGCCGCGGATGCGCTCGGCCGCGCCGATCCGATGCTCGCGGACCGGCTGCTGGAACGTTGCCAGGCACCACTACAGCGCCTCGGGACGCGGAGCTGGCGGCCGCGGCTGCGCCGGCACTGGGTCGCCGCCGAGACGGCGCTGTCGTCCCCCCTGGGCGCGGCGGCCGCGCCGGCCGCGCTGCGGCACGCGGAGGCCGCGGTCGACCTCGCCGCCGCGGTCCCCTCGGTACGGCATCGTGTCAAGTCCCGTCTACTTCTCGCCGCCGCGAGCACGGCCTGCGGCGACCTCGACCGGGCACGAGCGCTGGCGGCGGGGGTCACCGCCGAATGCCGGGAGCACGGACTGCTGCCGTTGCGGTGGGCCTGCGCCATGCTGCGTACGGGCCTCGGTGACCCGGCGGACGCGGACGCAGCCGCTACGGAGGCGGCCGACTGCGCTCGGGCGCTTGCCGAACGAGGGGGCGGATTGCGCACTGCCCCTGAGATTCCGGGCTCTCTCCGATGACCCATGATGTCCTCGTGCCGGGGGTTAGCGGCTATTGTTGGGACCGTTCCGCCCGACCGGCGGAAGCACCGGTCGGGATACGGCCGTGCCACTTGTAACGCCAGGAATCTCTCTGACGATGACGCACACGGGCGAGGAGTTGGACGGCGCCGTCGCTGCTGCAGCGCAGGGCGATCGTTCCGCTTTAGCCCAGGTACTACAGACCATCCGCCCGCTCGTGGTGCGTTACTGCCGCGCGCGGATCGGGTCTGCGGAGCGTGGGCAGCTCTCCGCGGACGACGTCGCGCAGGAGGTATGTCTGGCCGTGATGACCGCCCTGCCCCGATATCAGGACCAGGGGCGGCCGTTCATGGCCTTCGTATACGGAATCGCTTCGCACAAGGTCGCCGACGCCCATCGGAACGCCGCCCGTAACAGGTCGGACTCGATGGCCGAAGTACCTGATGTCATATCCACCGACCACGGGCCGGAACAACGGGCTCTCGAATCGGAGACGAGCCGGCAGATGAACAATCTGCTGGCCACGCTCCCCGAGAAACATCGAGAGATCCTGATCCTGCGTTTGGTCATGGGTTTGTCGGCAGAGGAAACCGCTGTCGCCGTGGGCAGTACGGCGGGAGCTATACGAGTGGCCCAACATCGGGCGCTCGCGAAACTGAAGTCACAAGTGGCGAGGGCAGGTGAAATGTATGGCTAGGGATGGCGAGCGCGGTCGGGGCGACTGGAAGGCGCGGCGCGGATCGCGAAACAGCGGTCCCTATGCCGATTCGGCCGGCGATCCGGAATCCGGTGGGACCGGTCCGGTGGATATCGCGGCCGTGCGCCGCGACGACGCTCTGATCACCGCGATCGCCGGCGACGGCACCGTCGCGACCGAGAGCCCCGAGGAGTATCAACTCGCGGCCCTGCTCGCCAATTGGCGAGCGGAGATCGTCGAGTCGCCGATGCCGGCCGGACCGGATCTGGACACCATCTTCGCGGCGGTGAATCAGGAGATCGGCGCCCGGCACACCAGAGTCGGCGGCGCCCGGCGCGGCAATCTGCGCCTGGTCCGGCCGCTGCTGGGTGCGGCGGCGGCGGTCGCGGTGATCGCCGGTGGCACGACCGCGTTCTCCTACAGCGCGCAGCCCGGTGATCCGTTGTGGCGGGTGAAGGAGGTGGTGTTCAGCGAACAGGCGCAGACCACCATCGCCCAGCACGCCGACGAGGATCTGACCAAGGCGCAGGATCTGCTCGCGCAGAACCGGCCCGAGCAGGCCAAGGCGCTGCTGCAGAGCGCGTCGAGCACGGCCACCCAGGTCAACGACGACGGGCGCAAGTCGGATCTGCTGGAGAAGTACAACCAGCTGCTGGCCAAACTGCAGGAGCAGGCGCCGAACATCGCCGCCGGCCTGACCCCGGTGATACCGCCGCGGCAGACCGTGCCCGGTTCGCAGGAGCCGACCTCGGCCAACGAGAAGCCGGTCACTCCGGGCGGTTCCGGGCGGCCCAGCGTCGACCCGCGGTTCGCGCCGCAGTCGCCCGGTGGCGGCTCGGAGACCTCCGGCGGTCACGGCGGATCGGGACATTCCGATTCCCCGGGCCCGGGCGGCAATCCCGGCGGGTCGGTCTTCCCGCCGGATCACACCACCGTGGTCAGCCCGCCGAGCGAGCCCTCCTCGCCGTCGGGCAGCCACGATCCGGGGCACGAGACCGGTGGCGGGCACGAGTCGGGCGGTAGTGGCGGCACCGAGACCGGGGGCGGCACTCCGGCCGGGCCGAGTACCGCCCCCGGCGAGGCGCCCGTGCCGGACAAGCCGGGAAGCATCGGAGGCGGCACCGGCAGTACGCCGGGCGAGAACAGCCCCGCACCGAACACGCCGGTGAAGCCGGTCGCGCCCTCCGGCGAGGATTCGCATCTGCATCCGACGATGCCGCCGATCGCGCCGACCACCGTCCAGTTGCCGCCGATCGGCGGCGCCGGACTGGGCACGATCAAATAGCGTCGTCATCCGGAACGACCCGTACACAACGACGCGTACACAACGAAAACGGCCGCGAATTCTCGCGGCCGTTTTCAATTTTCGTGCCCCTCGGTATTTTTCGGGTCGTACTTTTCCCGGACCGATTCGGTGACCGTCGCGCTCAGGCGTCGAATCCGTCGAAACCGTCGCCGTGCAGCGCCTCGTTCATCGAGGCATCGGCGTAGCCGCGGCAGTAGTCCCACGTGACGTACGCCTCGGGTGTGGGATCGTAGGCGGGCTCGTGCGGGCGGACCGTGCCGTCGACCAGCAGTTGAAGCAGGTTGGCGCGCAGCATGTCCCAGTCGTGGTAGTGGTCCTGCCGGCAGTCCTCGCAGCTGACCACGAGTCCGCGGATACCCCGATGCGCCAGCAGCGCCTCGTATACGGCGAGATCGGCGAGATCCTCTTCGACCGCTAGGCGCTCATGAGGATCCAGCGGCTCCCCCGGCTCGATGGCATCGAGCGCGGCCGACGGGTCGGAGGGATCTCCGGCGAATGGATCCGGCGGCAGGCCAGGTGGTAGATGGTCACGCACAATCCCACGGTACGCAGAACAGGGGGTGGTGCGCCAGCGCTGGCCCCAATTTGCTGCGTTGTGTTTATCGAGGTGCGCGCCGACCGGTACGACGGCCGGTCGACTACGTCACACTCCGGCGCGTCGCGTTTGCCCGCAGTTGGCCGATGTCGTCCGGAGCCCCCGGACCACCCGCCGTGCGAGGCCGATACCATGGACGCACAGGTGCCGGGTTGCAATTTCAGGAGGGGTTTTTTCCGATGAGTGATCCCGTGACGGGCGAACGTGCCGTCCGCCCGCATACGGGTGGTGACGATCCGAACAAGATCGCCATGCTCGGCCTCACGTTCGACGACGTGCTGTTGCTGCCGGCCGCTTCGGATCTCATCCCCAGTTCGGTCGACACTTCCAGTCGGCTGACTCGCGAGATCACGCTGCGCACCCCGCTGGTGAGCTCGGCGATGGACACCGTCACCGAGGCTCGGATGGCCATCGCGATGGCCCGCGCCGGCGGCATGGGCGTGTTGCATCGCAATCTGTCCGCCGCGGATCAGGCGGCCGCCGTCGAGACGGTGAAGCGGTCCGAGGCCGGTATGGTCACCGATCCGGTGACGTGCCGCCCCACCGACACGCTCGCCGAGGTCGACGCGATGTGCGCGCGCTACCGCATCTCCGGTCTGCCGGTGGTGGACGAGAAGGGCGCGCTGGTCGGCATCATCACCAACCGCGACATGCGTTTCGAGGTCGATCAGAACCGCCGCGTCGCCGACGTGATGACGAAGGCCCCGCTGATCACCGCGCAGGAGGGCGTCACCGCCGAGGCCGCGCTCGGCCTGCTGCGGCGGCACAAGGTGGAGAAGCTGCCCATCGTCGACGGCAACGGCAAGCTGCGCGGCCTCATCACCGTCAAGGACTTCGTCAAGACCGACCAGTTCCCGAATGCCACCAAGGACCGCGACGGCCGCTTGCTGGTCGGCGCCGCGGTGGGCGTCGGCGAGGATTCGTGGTCGCGGGCCATGTCGCTGCGCGACGCCGGGGTCGACGTACTCATCGTCGACACCGCGCACGGCCATCAGGCCCAGGTGCTGCAGATGGTGGCCAAGCTGAAGACCGAAGTGGGCGAACGCATCCAGGTCGTCGGCGGCAACATCGCCACCCGTGAGGGCGCGGCCGCGCTGGTCGAGGCCGGCGCCGACGCGGTCAAGGTCGGAGTCGGCCCCGGCTCGATCTGCACCACCCGCGTGGTCGCCGGTGTCGGCGCGCCGCAGATCACCGCGATCCTCGAGGCCGTCTCCGTGTGCAAGGCCGCGGGGGTGCCGGTGATCGCCGACGGCGGCATCCAGTACTCCGGCGACGTCGCCAAGGCCATCGCGGCGGGCGCGTCCACCGTGATGCTCGGCTCGCTGCTGGCCGGTACCGCCGAGTCGCCGGGCGAGCTGATCCTGATGAACGGCAAGCAGTTCAAGAGTTACCGCGGCATGGGCTCGCTGGGCGCCATGCAGGGTCGCGGCCAGGCCAAGTCATATTCGAAGGACCGCTACTTCCAGGACGACGTCCTCGCCGAGGACAAGCTGGTGCCGGAGGGTATCGAGGGCCGGGTGCCGTTCCGCGGCCCGGTCAACCAGGTCATCCACCAGCTGGTCGGCGGATTGCGGGCGGCCATGGGCTACACCGGCTCCCGGACCGTTCCCGATCTGCAGGAGGCCCAGTTCGTGCAGATCACCGCGGCGGGCCTGAAGGAGAGTCACCCCCACGACATCACGATGACCGTGGAGGCCCCGAACTACACTGGCCGCGGCTGACAACTGCCGGTACCTGCGGGTACTCCGCCGATACCACGTGGTCCGGTCCGGCGCCGCTCGTGATCCCGGCCGGGTTCGCGTGCGGCACCGGAGGTTCCGGACTCCGGCGGTACGCACCGGAACCGGAACGCCCGGATGTGCCCGTCGCGAATGTCGCGGCGGACCGCCGGGACGACGCGGGTCCGGCCGGGCGCGTGCCCACGGCACGTGCCGTGGGTCCGGGCTCGCAGTCGCGTGGTGTACGTCGAAAACAACAAGGAGAACATTCAGATGCGCGACATGGTCGAGATCGGCATGGGCCGGACCGCCCGGCGGACCTACGAGCTGGACGATGTCGACATCGTTCCCTCCAGGCGGACCCGCTCCTCGAAGCAGGTGTCGGTGGCGTGGCAGCTCGATGCCTACCGCTTCGACATTCCCGTCCTCGCCCACCCGTCCGACGCGCTGGTGTCACCCGAGTTCGCCGTCGAACTGGGCCGGCTCGGCGGGCTCGGCGTGATCAACGGTGAGGGCCTGTGGGCCCGGCACGCCGACGTCTCCGCGCGGATAGATCAGCTGATCGAGGTCGCGGAGAAGCAGGGCGCGGACGCCGCGGTCACCCTGCTACAACAGTTGCACTCCGCGCCGATGCAGCCGGATCTGCTGGCCGCGGCGGTGGCGCAGGTGCGCACGGCCGGGGTCACGGTGGCTGTGCGGGTCAGCCCGCAGAACGCGCGCGCCCTCACCCCCGCGCTGGTGCAGGCCGGGGTCGACCTGCTGGTCGTGCACGGCACCATCATCTCCGCCGAACACGTCAACGGCGTCACCGCGGAATCCGGCGCCGAACCGCTGAACCTGAAGACCTTCATCGCCGACCTCGACATCCCCGTGGTGGCCGGCGGCGTCAGCGACCACCGCACCGCGCTGCACCTGATGCGCACCGGCGCGGCCGGGGTGATCGTCGGCTACGGCTCCACCCCCGGCTCGACCACCACCGGCGAGGTGCTCGGCATCGGCGTGCCGATGGCCACCGCGATCGCCGACGCCGCCGCCGCGCGCCGCGACTACCTCGACGAGACCGGCGGCCGCTACGTGCACGTCATCGCGGACGGCGACATCGTGTCCTCCGGCCAGCTCGCCAAGGCCATCGCCTGCGGCGCCGATGCCGCCATGCTCGGCGTGCCGCTGGCGCTGGCCCACGAGGCCCCGGGCCGGGGCTGGTACTGGCCGACCGCCGCCGCGCACCCCTCGCTGCCGCGCGGTGTGCCGCTGCAGTTCGCCGACGACGAGGACCGCCCGTCGCTGCAGCAGGTGCTCTACGGTCCCGCGAGCGATCCATGGGGTTCGGTGAATCTCGTGGGCGCCCTGCGCCGTTCGATGGCGAAGGCCGGCTACAGCGAACTCAAGGAATTCCAGAAGGTCGGCCTGTCGGTCCGCTGACCCGCCCGTGACGTTCCATGACTCAACCCGTCGGTATGCCCGTATCTGTCGTGCGGCGATATGACCGGCCCGCTCACGAGCTGCCAGCGCCTTTCGGTCGGGTGATCGGCATGCCCTCGACGCAGGTAGGTGTGCGTCGACCGTGAGCGGTCGGCGGGTGCGCTGCGATCCCAAGGGACCGTGGTGATCCTGAGGGTCCGTGGTGATCCCGGGGGTCCGTGGTGATCCCGGGGGTCCGTGGTGATCCTGAGGGTCCGTGGTGATCCTGAGGGTCCGTGGTGATCCCGGGGGTCCGTGGTGATCCTGAGGACCGTGGTGTCGGCGGCCCCGTCAGCTGCTCGGCGCCAGTTCGGTGAGAAAGGCGTGCAGGGCGGCGTTCACCTCGGCCGGATGCGTCATGGTGACCGCTTGGTGGGCGCCGTCGATCTCGAGGAAGCGGGAATCGCGCAGGCGCCGAGCGAGTTCCAGCGCGTTGCGGCGGGGGACGCTGGCGCGGGAGGGATGGATCACCAGTGCGGGGCAGGCGATCTCGCACAACCGCTCGAGGATGTCGTCCCGGGTGAGCAGGCAGTTGGCGGCGGCCTCGGTGGCCCGCGGATCGCGGGTCACCCAGCGCTGCGCCCACATCGTGCAGTACCAGGGGTCGTCGCCGATCAGCCGGCCGGCCAGATGCTCGGCCAGCAGATAGCGCGGGCCCGGCCCGGCCCAGCGGTCCAGGAAGCGGTGCGCGGTCTCGCGTTCCAGCGGGGTGGCCGGATGCGCCTCCGTCGCGATGAGGACCAGCGCGGCCACCCGGTCCGGGGACAGCAGGGCGGTGCGCAGCGCGCTGAACCCGCCCTGGGACGAGCCGCCCACCACCGCGCGCTGCACCCCGAGGTGATCCAGCACCGTCAGGGCGTCGCGGGCCGCGGTCCAGTAGGTGAACGGCAGCCCCTCGTCGCGGGTGCGGCCGTGCCCGCGGGCATCCCAGGTGACGATCCGGAAATCGGGGGTCAGCGCGGTGACCTGAGCCGCGAACATCGTTGTGTCCATGAAGAATTCGTGCCCCAATAGCACCACGGGCCCGTCGCCACCGGTGTCCTCGTAATGGATCTCGGCATCGATCGCACGGGCGAATGGCACAGCACGAGGATAGCGGGACGGTATGACAGCCGGCGCGGCCGCGGGGTGCGCGCGTGGTGCCGGACGGACGCGGCGCGAACGGTCCGCACGGCCTTACTAAACTGGCCCGGTGGCAGAAACCCAGCGACCAGTCCTCGTCGTCGATTTCGGTGCGCAGTACGCGCAGTTGATCGCGCGGCGGGTGCGTGAGGCCAGCGTGTACTCCGAGGTGATCCCGCACACCGCGACCGTCGAGGAGATCGCCGAGCGGCAGCCGCTCGCGGTGATCCTGTCCGGTGGCCCGGCCAGCGTGTACACCGAGGGCGCGCCGCAGCTGGACGCGCGGCTGTTCGATCTGGAGGTGCCGGTCTTCGGCATCTGCTACGGCTTCCAGGCCATGGCACAGGCGTTGGGCGGCACGGTCACCAACACCGGCACCCGCGAATACGGCCGCACCGAACTGAGCGTCGACGGCGGCGTCCTGCACGGCGGGCTACCGGCCGTGCAGCCGGTGTGGATGAGCCACGGCGACGCGGTCACCGACGCGCCGGCCGGTTTCGAGGTCACCGCCACCAGCGTGGGCGCGCCGGTGGCGGCGTTCGAGGACCGCGCGCGCCGGCTCGCCGGTGTGCAATATCACCCCGAGGTGCTGCATTCCCCGCACGGTCAGCAGGTGCTCAGCCGGTTCCTGCACGAGGTGGCGGGCATCCCCGCGGCCTGGACCCCGGCCAATATCGCGGACGCGCTGATCGAGCAGGTGCGCGCGCAGGTGGGCGACGGGCACGCGATCTGCGGCCTGTCCGGCGGCGTCGATTCCGCGGTCGCGGCCGCGCTGGTGCAGCGCGCCATCGGTGACCGGCTCACCTGTGTGTTCGTCGATCACGGCCTGCTGCGGGCGGGGGAGCGCGAGCAGGTGCAACGCGATTTCGTCGCCGCGACCGGCGCCCGGCTGGTGACCGTCGACGCGGTCGAGAAGTTCGTGGGCGAACTGAAGGGGGTGACCGATCCGGAGGAGAAGCGCAAGATCATCGGCCGGGAGTTCATCCGGTCCTTCGAGGACGCGATCGCCGAGGTCGTGCTGACCACCGAGGACGTTGGAGCGGCCGGTCCCATCGTGGAGTACCTGGTGCAGGGCACTCTCTACCCGGATGTGGTCGAGTCCGGCGGCGGAACCGGCACCGCCAACATCAAGAGCCATCACAACGTCGGCGGCCTGCCCGACGATCTGGAGTTCGAACTGGTCGAGCCGCTGCGGCTGCTGTTCAAGGACGAGGTGCGCGCGGTCGGCCGCGAGCTGGGGCTGCCGGAGGAGATCGTGGCCCGCCAGCCGTTCCCGGGTCCGGGCCTGGCCATCCGTATCGTCGGCGAGGTGACCGCCGACCGGCTGGCGACGCTGCGGCAGGCCGACGCCATCGCCCGCGAGGAGCTGACCGCGGCCGGCCTGGACGGTCAGATCTGGCAGTGCCCGGTCGTGCTGCTGGCCGACGTGCGCTCGGTCGGCGTGCAGGGCGACGGCCGCACCTACGGCCACCCGATCGTGCTGCGCCCGGTGTCCAGCGAGGACGCGATGACCGCGGACTGGACCCGGCTGCCCTACGACGTCCTGGAACGCATCTCCACCCGGATCACCAACGAGGTGGCGGAGGTGAACCGGGTCGTGCTCGATGTGACGAGCAAGCCCCCGGGGACCATCGAATGGGAGTGAGCCGGTGACGACGCCGAGGGCCCGGTCGCGATCGCGACCGGGCCCTCGGCGTCGTGCGAGTGGGGTCAGTGCCGCCGGCGGGGTGAGACCACCATGCCGCAGCCGACCACGATGGCGGCGCCGACCACGATCCAGCCGAGTGGGATGCCCGGATGGATCGGCCAGCCGTCCGGCCCGATGAAGGCCCAGACGCTGACGAGCACGGCCAGCAGACCGGCCAGCAGCAGGGCGAACGACGGTCCCCGGCGCGAGCGCCCGGTGCGGGTGTCGGTCTCCGACGGATCGGTGTCGATCGGGTTCTGATCAGCCACGTTTCACCTCCACGTTTCCGGCGCGTACATCGATGTCGAGATGCAGGACCGGTCCGGTCGCGGGTCCGGTCGGGCCCTGCGGGCAGTCGGTCGGATCGGCGAGTTTCACCGTGCAGGTGGTGTCCAGCCGCATCGACTCCGGGACCAGGACCCGCAGATTGCCCATCCGGACCCGCGCGGTCGCCGTCTGGTCCCCGGTCAGCGCCAGCGAGCGCAGGTCCAGCGTGCCGTTGCCGGCGTTGATCCGGAACGGCTGATCCAGTTCGGCGGCCGAGGTGGGCGTCCACGCGTGTTCGCCGACGGCGCCGCGATCGAATTCCACCGGTCCGATGATCGAGGCCAGCGCGACGAATCCGACCAGCGGCGGAATCAGCACGATCAGCCCGTAGCCGCGCCGCAGGAACGCGCCGATGATCAGGCCCAGGCCCACCACCGCCAGCGCCACCGCGCCGATGCGGGCGGGGGTCATCCAGTCCACCCCGGCGGCGGCGATCCCGCCCGCGATCGCGGCGGCGAGCACGGCGTTCCCGATGACGATCGGGGTGAGCCGCGAGCGCGGTGGCCGTGGCGCCGTCGCGACCGGCTGCGGTGGCGTCGGATCCGGGAGATTCCAGGCCAGCGGGGAGACCCCGAGCGGGTCCCAGCCCGGTGGCCGCGGACCGAAACGGTCCGGACCGGCGGTCGATCCGCGGCCCGCGGGGAATTCCTCGGTGACCGTCGACCTCGCGAAACCGCCGCCTTCCGGCCGGACCGGATCGTCGGCGGGGGCATCGACGACGCGATCCGCGGCGCCGGGTACGAAGTCGGTGTCCGCCGGATCGGCCATTCCTGCGGCTGTCGCACTCGCCGCGTCGGCCATCGGTGGGTGTCGGTCGGCCGTCGCGTCGGCCGACGGCGTGCCCAGCCTGGCTGTCGCCTCGGTCAGCGGCGTGCCCAGCCCGGCTGTCGCCTCGGTCAGCGGCGTGCCCAGCCCGGCTGTCGCCTCGGTCAGCGGCGTGACCTGGCCGGCGGTCGCGCCGGTCATCGGTGCCGCCCGGCCTCCGGTCCCGTCGGCGGCCGGTGTGACCCGGTTGTCCGCGGCACCGGCCGGTGACTCCGGCTCGTAGTGATCCGGCAGCGTCGTGTACGGCCCGTACGGGCCGGCCGCCCACGGCGATCCGCCCGGGAAAGCGGTGCCCGGATAGCCGGTCGCCGCGATCGTGTTCACCCCCAGGGAGTCCACCTCGTCGGCGGGGGGCTGAGGCTGCCGCAGGTACAGCAACCACCACGCGGCGACCATCAGCGCGAAGCTGATCAGTCCGGAGCCGCCGAGCCCCACCCCGACCGGCCCCATCGTCAGGAGCGCGATCACGAACACGACGAGCAGCACGATCGTCCGGACCGGGGACTGCGCGCTGTAGCCCTTGCCGAGCAGCCCCTGCGCCGGCGACACCTGATCGCCCGTCGCCGGGAGCAACAGCCATGCCGCCAGATACAGCACGATGCCCGCGCCGCCGAAGATCGTCGACACCACGAAGCCGATCCGGATCAGTACCGGATCGACGCCGTAGCGCCGCCCGAAGCCCACGGCGACGCCGGCGACCGGTCCTTGCCGCGGACGGCGCACGGGCCGGGTTCGCCACAGATGCTGGAGTTGCTCGTTGAATCCGGCCCGGCTACCGGTGCCCCCGGCCCAGCCGTTCGCTCTGGTCATGAATCTCATGGTGGAACGACCGGGGTCCGGTTGCATCGGGGTGAACCCTGAAATGAGACCTGAACTCCTGGGCACGGTCCGGTCACATCGTCGTGACCGGCCGCGATCCCCCCGCTCAGATGACCATGGGATCACCGAAGACCGCGCCGGAGGCGTCGGTGTCCGGTGAGCTGACCGTGATCATGGTGTACGGCCGGATCGTCACCGGGCCGCCGCAGTGGTGTGCCCACAGATGGAAGTCGTGGCTGACGACGGTGCCGGTCCGGTCCGGGGTCAGCGTCTTCTGGTCGATGACGACGTCCTTGATCTCCCCGGGCGAGATCGACAGGTCCAGGCCGACACCGGCCGCGATGGTCGGGCCGATCGAGGCCGCGACGCCCGGCGACACCAGATCCGGCGACGCCGACACCCCCGCGTTCGCCCCCAGCGACATCGACACCCCGGCGGTGGCGCTGAAGATCAGATCGATGTCGACCGCGCAGGCGATGAAATATCCGGCCCGCAGTGTTCCGGTGCCGCTGCCGGAGACCCGTCCGTAGAAGCTGGCCTCCATGAATGCCTCCCGGTTGGTCGGCATGTTGTTCAGCGGCGCGATCGGGTGGACGGCCGAATCGGCCTGCCCCACCGTGTAAGTGAGCCCGTCCGTCGTGACATAGGTGTTCTCGTGGGGTGCGAACACCCCGGTATCCGCCGACGCCTCCGGTGCGCCGAGTACGAGGCCGACCGTGGTGGCGGCGATCGCGATCGCGGACGTGATGTGCATTGATTCCCTCCCCATCGGTGCGCGCCGACAGCGCGCGATCTGCGTCCCTCCCGGCGGTCGGAGACCTCCCGGAGGCGGCGCGTCACCCATCCTGGCCGGGAGGTCTGAGCCCCGGCCAATGATTTCCTTGCGATTCCGGTCGAACAGCCTTGCGGGACAAGTGCTTCGGAATGAGCGACGATCCGGAATCCATGGTGTTCCGGTCGGGCGGCCGCCGGTGCGGCCCGGATCGCGATCCGGGCCGTCGCAGCCGGTCACGGCGCCGCGGGCAGTTTTCCGGACCGGCGCGGAGGATCCGGCGGATATCGCCGCCGCCGTCCGGTCCGGACAGCGGAGCGATGCCCGGGCCGATGGCGGTTGCCCCCGGGACCGGGTGACGGCACCCGGCCGACCGCACGGCGCCACTGTCCGGGGCCCGGGTACCGGACGCATCGTCCGGTCTGGACCGATGCACCGATACCGAGGCGCTGCCGGAAGCAGGTGCGCGGCGCACCCCGAGGCCCGAATCGGGGTTGTTCCCGATGGTCGCTGTCGGGGGTCCGTGCCAGTATCGAAGGCATGTTCCCGGCCACACCTGCCCTCGACGCGCACGGCGTCGTGCCCGCGCCGCCGCCGCGGTTGGTGCGCCGGTCCGGGGGCCGGGTGATCGGCGGCGTGGCCGGTGGGATCGCCGATCACCTCGATATCGACGTGTTCAAGGTGCGGATGGCGTTCGTCCTGCTGTCCGCGCTGATGGGGGCGGGCATTGTCGCCTACGGGCTGTTGTGGATCTTCACCTCGGCCGGTGCGGACGCGCCCCCGCCGACGGCGTCCGAGCGGCGGCAGGCGGTCGGGCTGGTGCTGCTCGGGCTGGCCCTGGCCGTCTCGATGTCGTGGCTGTTCAACGGCACCGCGGCCCACGTGGTCGGGCCGATCGTGGTGGTCGCGGTGGGCGCCGCGCTGGTGTGGCGCGAATTCGACGCCGAGGGCCCGCGGTCGATGTTCGGGCTGCCCGCCAAACCGGGCGTCCTGACCTGGACGCGCATCCTGTCCGGCGCCACGCTGATCGTGGTCGGGCTGAGCGTGGTGGTGCTGGCCCGGATCAATCTCAGCTCGCTGGGGTCGGCGTTGATCGCGGTCGGCGTCACGCTGGTCGGGGTCGGGCTGCTGACGGTGCCGCTGTGGCTGCGCCTGATGCGCGCGCTCAATTCCGAGCGCGCCGCCCGCATCCGCAACGAGGAGCGCGAGGAGATCGCCTCCCACCTGCACGATTCCGTCCTGCAGACGCTCGCGCTGATCCAGCGGCAGGCCGGCGATCCGCAGGAGGTCACCAGGCTGGCCCGCAGCCAGGAGCGGGAGCTGCGCAAGTGGCTGTTCGAGGATTCGATGCCGGCCGAGTCGAGCCTCGCCGCCGCGCTGCGCACCATCGCCGGGGAGGTGGAGGACCAGCACGGCGTGAAGGTCACCCCGGTGACCGTCGGCGACGTCTCGATGGATCCGGGCGATACCGGATTCGGCCTGCCCAAGGAGCATTTCACCGCCCTGCTCGGCGCCACCCGTGAGGCGCTGGTGAACGCGGCCAAACACGCCGGGGTGCCGACCATCGACCTGTTCGCGGAGGTGGAGCCGGAGCAGGTGAGCATCTTCGTGCGCGACCGCGGCACCGGTTTCGACCTCGCGGCCGTCCCCGCCGACCGGCGCGGCGTCGCCAAGTCCATCCGGGCCCGCATCGAGCGCCGCGGCGGCTCGGTCGACATCCGCTCGGCGCCCGGCCGTGGTACCGAGGTCCGGATCACCTTGCCGCGCAGCGACTCCGAGGACCCGGCCGAGTCCGCCGAGGCGGACCAGGAGTGATCGAGGCCGGTCGCGGCAGGCCCGGAGTCGGTAGGGTGAACCGGCCGAGGATGTTTCGGTTCCGGGAGAGCGCGGTCGGGTGTCCGGGATCGTCGAGTGAGGGAGAACAGTGTCCATCCGGGTTTTTCTGGTCGACGACCACGCCGTGTTCCGGTCCGGGGTGCGGGCGGAGCTGAGCAGGGAAGCCGATATGGCGGTGGTCGGCGAGGCCGGCGGGGTGGGGGAGGCTGTCGCCGGGATCAAGACCGCCCGCCCCGACGTGGTGCTGCTGGATGTGCACATGCCCGATGGCGGCGGCGTGGCGGTGCTGCAGGGCATCGACCCGGGCCCGGTGTGCCTGGCGCTCAGCGTGTCCGACGCCGCGGAGGACGTGATCGCGGTGATCCGCGCCGGCGCCCGAGGCTACGTCACCAAGACCATCTCCGGTCCCGAACTGGCCGAGGGCATCCGCCGCGTGGCCGCCGGTGACGCGGTGTTCAGCCCGCGGCTGGCCGGATTCGTCCTGGACTCGTTCACCGGCCGCTCCCCGGTCCCGGAGCCGCAACTGGACCCCGAACTGGATTCGCTGACCCCGCGGGAACTCGAGGTGCTGCGCCTGCTGGCCCGCGGCTACACCTACCGGGAGATCGCCGAGACCCTGTTCATCTCGGTGAAAACCGTCGAGACCCACGCCTCCAACGTGCTCCGCAAGACCCAGCAGTCCAACCGCAACGCCCTGACCCGCTGGGCCCACCGCCGCCGCATCGACTGACCCGGCGCGCTGCGTCGGCCGCCGCGACCCCGGCTGTACCGGCCGGCGCTATCCGACTGACTCGGTTCGCTGGCGCGGCTGGCGCTATCCGACTGGCACGGTTCGCTGGCACGGTTCGGCCGGCATGGCCGCGCTGTCCTCTCGGTGCGGCCCACCTGTACTGGGCGCTGTGTCGACCGGCCTGCGCTGTGCCGACCGATGTGACCCCGTCAGAGAGCGACCAGCACCACGATGATGATCAGCAGTCCGATCAGCAGGCCGACCGCGATGGCGAGCGGCCCGGCGTTCGGCCCGAGACTGTCCAGCCCGATGCCGCCGCTCTTGGCGGGCTTGCGTTGTGCCGGATTGCGTTGCGGGGCAGGCGCACTCGGGGCGACCGCGCGCGGCGGGCGGGGCAGCGGCGACGAATGCGGGCTGCGCAGCCCGGCGGCCGAGTTGCGCGCCGCCCACGCCGGGATGGTGCCGTCCTCGGTGCGGATCGGCGCGCCGAGAATATAAGGCCCGGTGCCGGGTCCGAAGGCCGCGGCGAGGATCTCGTCGCGCGCCTCGGCCATGGTCGGGCGGCGCTGCGGCGCCGGCTCCATCATGTGCAGCAGCACCTCGGTGAGCGGCCCGCTGCGGCTCGGCGGGATGATCTGCGCCATCGCGGCGCGGGTGACGATCACGTTCTGGTCCTCGTCGAACCCGTACGGCGTCTGCCCCTCGACGGCCGTGTAGAGCGTGGCGCCGAGCGAGTACACGTCGCTGGCGGCGGTCGGCTGCGCACCGCGCGCGACCTCCGGCGGCATGTAGGCGGGGGTGCCGGTGATCATGTCCTCCTGCTCACCGGCCAGATCACCGGCCCCGGCGGCGATACCGAAGTCGGACAGCTTCGCCTTGCCCACCTCACCGCCGCGGTCGGCGACCAGGATGTTGCCCGGCTTGATGTCGCGGTGGGTGATCCCGACGGCGTGCGCGGCGGCCAGGGCGTCGGCGACCTGCGCGCCGATCTGGGCCACCTCCACCGGCGGTAGCCCCTCGACCAGGGCCAGCGCCTTCGCGACGCTGCGCGACGGCAGATACTCCATCACCAGCCAGGGCTCGCCCGCCTCGAGCACCACGTCGTACACGGCGATCGCGTGCTCGTGCGACAGCTTGGCGGCGACCCGGCCCTCGTGCACGATCCGGTTGCGGACCTCGTCGGCCTCGGCGTCGGTGAGCCCGGCGGTGGTGAGCACCTGCTTGATGGCGACCTCGCGGTTGAGCAGGCGATCGGTCGCCAGCCACACCGCCCCCATACCGCCGCCGCCGAGCTTCGACTGGAGGCGGTAGCGCCCGGCGACGAGATAGTCGGGGCCGACGATGGGACGAGCGCGTTCGGTCACGGCGCGAGAATAGCCGAAAACCATCCTGACTGGCCCGGTTACCCGGAGTCGGCTTCCGCCCCCCGGCATCTTGACGCGTACCGAAGTGGGGGTTCTACTGAGGGTGGTATCGAACGTATATTCGACTATGATCGATAGCTGAACAGATGCTGGCGATGGTCATCCGACTCGTCCGGGTATCGCGGTGGAGTCCATTCGATGAGAGATGGGTGGTCGTTGGATGGGTTCGGCCGAGGAACGGAAACTGGAACGGCTGGCGGACCTGCGTCGCCGCATGGCCGCGATCCCCGCACGCGGCGCGGGTGCCGTCACTCGTCCGCCGGCCCCGCGATCGTCTCGCCCCGAGTCGCTACCGGTGCCGTCCGCCCTGGTGGACCTGCTGCCCGACGGCGGCGTACCTCGCGGATCGGTGGTCGCGTACACGGGTGCGAGCTCGTTGCTGGCCGGCCTGCTGGCCGCGGTGACCGGCAGCGGTGGTCACGCCGCGGCGATCGGCCTGCCCCGGCTGGGCCTGCTCGCGACGGCCGAGATGGGGGCACACCTGTCCCGGCTGTATGTCGTGCCCGACCCGGGCCCGGACCCCGTGGAAATAGCCTCCGTATTGCTGGACGGTCTGGATCTGGTCGTACTCAACCTCGGCGGCATCTCGGTCCCGGCCGCTCGCACCCGGGTGCTCGCCGCCCGCGCCCGCAGCAAGGCGGCCACCCTCGTCGTGACCGGCGGCGCCTGGATCGGCCCCACCCTGCGCATCGCCACCGAGATCGACGGCTACGAGGGCATCGGCCGCGGCACCGGCCGTCTGCGGACCGTTCGCCTGAACGTCTGCGTCCGCGGCCGCTCCACCCCGCCCCGCACCGGCCGCCTGGCCCTGACCCCCCACGACGGCTGCGTCGAATGGCAAGCCCCCGAACCCGATTCGACCTTCGCCCCATCCCCGGAGGTCGCCCGCCATGCCGTCTCCTGACCGTGCCGGCCACGGTCCCGGACCGAGATGCGTCCGATCGCATCATGCGAGACCGGCGAGCGCGGATCATCCGCGCCGCACGGGATGCCGGGCCTGTGCGAGTCGTTCGGCATGTGCTGCCGGACATACGGGTGGGCCGTGCTGCATGCGGCGTGCAGGTTGCATGAAATGCTCTGCACACCCGGACTTTTCGCTCCCGAAGAGAGTTCGTTGGCGTGCCGGATGCCCCGGTGGGGTCAGCTCTGCCGGATGCTCGGGGCATGCGGTCGGCCGCCCGGGCCGATCGCATGGCGTACGCCACCTGGTTTGTGCGGAATGCCCTGTCCAACTGAACTGTTCGGGATCAGCCGGACTTCTGTACCGTGTGATGTGCCCGGAGCGCGCACGGTGTCCGAATGCGGTGGCGTCCCGCACGAGGTCGCTGGAGTGCGCGGTCGGGGCGGCGCGATGAGCGCGGCCCGGTCGCGGGCGGCGCGGGTGCTGGCGTTGTGGTGCCCGGACTGGCCCGCGGTCGCGGCGGCGGCCGTGGACGAGGTGCCGCCGACCCGGCCGGTGGTGGTGCTGCACGCCAACCGGGTGGTCGCGGGGACGGCGACGGCGCGGGCGGAGGGAGTGCGACGCGGCCTGACGCGACGGGAGGCGCAGGCGCGCTGCCCGGGACTGTATGTGGCACAGGCAGATCCGGATCGGGACGCGCGATTGTTCGAGCCGGTGGTGGCGGCCGTGGCCGAGATCGTGCCCGGAGTGGAGGTGCTGCGCCCCGGTCTGCTGGTGCTGGCCGCACGCGGCGCTGCCCGATTCTTCGGATCCGAGGAGGCGGCGGCCGAGCGGCTGGTCGACGCCGTCGCCGCCACCGGGGTGGAATGCGCGATCGGGATCGCCGACGAACTGTCCACCGCGGTGATCGCCGCCCGTCGCGCGACGATCGTGCCACCGGGGGAGGGCCCGCGATTCCTGGCACCGCTTCCGGTCGCGGAGCTGGCCGTCGAGCCGAGCCTCGCCGCCCCGGAACGCGCCGACCTGGTGGACCTCCTGCATCGTCTGGGCCTGCGCCGCATCGGCGACTTCGCCGCGCTGAGCCCGGCCGAGGTCGGTTCCCGGTTCGGCGCCGACGCGATCCGCGCCCACCGCTGCGCCCGGGCCGAACCCGAGCGCCCGCCTTCGGCGGCGCCTCCGGCGGCGGATCTCGCGGTGGAGTACCCCTGCGATCCGCCGATCGACCGGATCGATGCCGCCGCCTTCGCCGGCCGCCTGCTCGCCACCCGGCTGCACGAACGCCTGGCCGGTGCGTCGGTGGCCTGCACCAGATTGATCGTGTCGGCGGAAACTGCTGCTGGAGAACAGCTTTCGAGAGTCTGGCGCTGTGCCGAACCGCTGACCCCCGAAGGTACCGCGGACCGGGTGCGCTGGCAGCTGGATGGCTGGCTCACCCAGCGTGCCCTGCGGGGAGTGCCGCCGGAGGAGGATCCCGGCGGCGCGGTGCACGGTCGCGGTATCGCACCGGGCGATCCTCGTTCGTTCGCGCCGGGGCAGAACCCTGCCGGGGCGACGGGAGAACACCACCGCGGGCACGGCGTCCGGCAACGCGGTGCGCGATCGGCCGGAACACCGCCGTATCGGCCCGGCCCGGCCCCGATCACCGTGTTGCGACTGGAACCGATCGAAGTCGTCACCACCGCCGCTCTGCAGATGGGCCTGTGGGGCGAGGCCGGCGACAACGAGGAGCGGGCCCGCCGCGCGCTGGTTCGAGTGCAGGGATTGCTGGGCGGAACCGCCGTGCAGGTCGGAGTGCTCAGCGGCGGCCGCGGCCCGGCCGAGCGCATCACCCTGATCGCCCTCGGCGACGAGCCGAGCCCCCGGTCCGATCCGGACCTGCCCTGGCCGGGCCGGCTGCCCGAACCCGCACCGGCCGTGGTGCTGGTCGACCATCCCGGCGTGCGATTGGAGGCGGCCGACAGCTCCCCGGTATGGGTGACCGACCGCGGCGATTTCACCGCCGTCCCGGCCCGCCTGCACTGGGGTCGTAAGCACTGGTCGGTGACCGGCTGGGCAGGCCCCTGGCTACTGGACGAACAGTGGTGGGGCGGCACCCGCCCCGACTGTCTCGTCCGTGCCCAGGTACTGCTCGACGACAGCGTGCGAACGCTGCTGCTGCTCGGCTACAACCGTGCCTGGCATGTGGAGGGCCTCTACGAGTGAGGCGAGAGCACGTGTACCGCGAAACTCCCCGGCCGCCGCCGCGATGCCGCCCGCCACACCAGAACCCGAATTCGTGCCCTGCTCACCGAGATTCGCGCCGACGGCAATCCCTGACCCGGGAGGCCGGCCACCCGCGGAACGCCCTACTTCCGCAGCGGACGCAGCAGCCGATGGAAGTTCAGGTCGTACCCCCAGCCGAAGGCTCTCGGGGTGAACAGACGCTTGTCGTCCGGATTCCACCACCGGGCGCGCAGCCGGGCCGCGGTCGGTACTCGCCAGTCGTACGGAATGCCGAGCACCGTGCCCTGCGGGTCGGGAACTCGGTCGTCGGAACCGTTCGTCATGTCCCCATCCTGCCACTCCGGTCCGACGAGAACCGGGCCCGGATTATGGCACCCGGCACATTCTGCGGCGCCCTCGTGCCGGTGTCCGTACCCTGGCGAAACGTGGAGTCGACTGTCATCCGGGTGCCGCTGGGCGGTGTATCCATCGCCTACCGCGACTCCGGCCGGCCGGTCGTTCCGCACCCGTTGTCCGGGGTGCCGGTGCTGCTGGTGCACGGTATGGGCGGCGACGGGCACACCTGGGACCGGTTCGCGGACCGGCTGGTGCGGTCCGGCCGTCGGGTGATCGTCCCGGATCTGCGCGGCCACGGCCGCAGCGCGCACACCGACTCCTACCACTTCGACGAATTCGGCGCCGACCTGCTGCGCCTGTGCGACCACCTCGAACTGTCCACGGTCGACCTGGTCGGGCATTCGCTCGGCGGCTACGCGGTCTCCTGTATCGCGATCGAACGGCCCGCACTGGTACGCCGCCTGGTGATCGAGGAACAGCCGCTGCCGCTGCGTTCCGGCGACGAGCAGGTGACCCTCACCCGCCGGTTCCCGTCGCTGCCGGAACTGTGGCATGCCGCCAGCAGCCTGCTCCGGCATCCGCGCGCGGTCCTGGCCTTCGACCGCGCGATGACCCGCACCGCCCTGGAACAGTTCCGCAAGCCGAATCCGGAGTGGTGGGAGCGGATCTCCGAGATCACCGCCGCCACGCTGTTCCTGCGCGGCGGTCCCGGCGGCATGGTCGACCCAGCGAAACTGGAGTTGTTCCGCGCCGCCGTCCCCGACTGCGCGATCGACGCCTTCGCCTGCGGCCACAGCATTCACCGCGACCGCTACCGCGAATTCACCACCGTCACACTGCCTTTCCTGGGCCACTGAGGTCCCGAGGCGGGTGCCCGTGGCCCGGAGATCTTCCGGTCCGCGACGGTTCTATCCTGAAATAATGTTCAGCGGTTTGTCCTGTTCGGCCGCCGCCGCGGTCGACATCCCCCTGCCCGGTAGCGCCACGCGGGTGACCGGGTGGTTGTGCGTCGAGCAGCCCGGTGCCTGGGGCCGGGATGTGATCGGCGACGAGGTGCTGGGCCCGGAGATCACGGCCGAGCTGGCCCCGCGGGTGAAGGCCGCGAAGGTCCGGCCGACACTTGTCCGCCGGCCCGGCCGCGGCGAATTCACCGGTGTCCGAACGGTACTGCTGGCGAGTTCGCATCCGGGGCGATCCTGGTGCGAGCGACTGGAGATCACCGACCTGAAGCAACTGCTCGACCTCGATCTGCACCTGGTGAACGGCCCCGCGCCCGGACTCGGTGCGCCCGTGCCGGTTCCGCCGATCCTGGTGTGCACCCACGGCAAGCGTGACCAGTGCTGCGCACGGCTCGGCCGCCCGATCGCGGCGCGGCTCGCCGCCGAATACCCGGACCGGGTCTGGGAGTGCTCGCACACCGGCGGTCATCGCTTCGCCCCCGCGATGGTGCTGCTGCCCGGCGGCCTCACCTTCGGCCGCCTCGACGAGGACGCCGCGGTGGCGGTGGTGGCCGCCGCCGATCGAGGCGAGATCCCGCTGACCGGCTTCCGTGGCCGCAGCGGTTGCTCACCGGTGGAACAGGTAGCGGAAATCGCTGTGCGCGAACGAGTTCCGGCCGCTGCGGACGATCTCACGGTAGCCGCCGTCGCGGACGATGTCCTGCCCACCCTGACCGGGGCCGAATTGCCCGATGATCCGGCCACTTTCGCCGGTGCCGCCCAGGTGGCCCATCGTGACGGCCGCCGCTGGCTGGTCACCGCCCGCACCGTCGCCTACGCCCCGCGTCAGGCCAGCTGCGGTGCCGCCCCCAAACCCGCGTCGGCCGTGGTCGCCGACGCCGTCCGCGAATTGCCCTGAGCCGCACCGACGGTGGATGCCCGGGACGGCTACCCGGTGGGGTGCACCCGCTCGCACACCGCACGCCGCCACTGGCGACTCGCGCGGGACCCCATCCCGTGTCTACCGATGGACCAGAAACAGTCGGCCTGGCCGCGCACTACTCAGCGGACGCCTCGAGGGCGGTCGATCCGGGTCCCACATGGACCAGCGGATGCCCGGCGCGGTCGATCCGGTCCCGTCTGCCAGTGGATTCCGGTCGACCTGATCCCAGGCACGTCGGCCGATGCTCAGGCCGCCGAGCTGGCCCCGAGTCTGCCGATGGATGCCCGGATCGTCGCTCCGATCCAGTGTCTGCCGATGGATGCTCGGGGATTGTTGCTCTGGTCCGGCGCCTGCCGATGGATGCCCGGGTACCCGTCGACTCGGCCCGGCATCTACCAGTGGATACCCGGGACCAGGTTGACGGTCCGGCGCAGCGCGGTGCGGGCCGCGCGGCCCGCGGTGGACGGGGCGCGATGCGGTTTATGGTGTGTGACAAGGGTTTCCGACACGGGTACTTCACCCTTGGCGGCGGGTGAGTCGGGCAGCGCGCGGTAGTACTGGTGCAGGATGCGGTCTTTGAGCCGCGGGGCGAACAGGCTGCCGTATTCGGCGAGCGTGCCGACCGGGACATCGATGCGCTTGGGTCGGTCGGTCAGCGCGCGTACGACGGTGTCCGCGGCCCATTCCGGGGACTGCGAGGGCCCCTGCTTGCCGCTCGGCGCGATCATCGGGGTGCGGACCAGCGGCATGTGGATGGTGGTGAAGGTGACGTTGTCGGCGAGCATCTCGGCCGCGGTCACCTCGGCGAACTTGTCGAGGGCGGCCTTGCTGGCCAGGTAGGCGGCGAAGCGGGGAGTGGCGACCTGCACCCCGGCGCTGGAGATGTTGACCACGTGGCCGAATTTTCGCTCCCGCATCTGCGGCAGCAGCGCCAGCGTCATCCGCACCGCGCCGAAGTAGTTGACCGCCATGGTCCGCTCGAAGTCGTGCAGCCGGTCGGTCGACCGGTGCACCGCGCGGCGGATCGAGCGGCCGGCGTTGTTGACCAGCATGTCGACGTGATCGTGCTCGTCGAGGACGGCCTTCACGGTGTGCTCGACCGACTCGGCGTCGGTGACGTCGCAGGGGTAGCCGAAGGCCGTGCCGCCGGTGGCGGTGATCTCGTCGACCACGGTCGCCAGTTCGTCGCCGCGGCGCGCGAGCAGGATCACCACGCCGCCCCGGGCGGCGACGGCGATCGCCGCGGCCCGGCCGATCCCGGAAGACGCACCGGTGATGAGGACGTGCTTACCGGTGAGATCCCGGCGGGTGCGGCGGCGCGCCGCGTAGCCCGGCTCGGCGGCGGTGTCGGACATCGTTGCTCCCTTGCCCCGGATTCGATTCGAACCAACTTACTCCAAAGTAAGTTGCGATGCCAATGTGCTGCGTCACAGTCGGGCAATCGCGGCACACCGTACTTGCAGTCGAATGCATGTTCGACTATGAAGAGTACCGATCGGTTTGCCGGAGGTGCGCATGGGCTGGGGAAACGGTCCGCCTACCTGGGCGGAGATGGAACGGGTACTGTCCGGCCGTCCCGGTCGCGAACTGCCGCCCGGTGACGGCGGCGACGGTCCGGCATGGTCCCGCAAGCGCGACGCTTACCGGGCGGGTGCGCGACCGGCGCCCGACGAGCCGGTGGTGCCGTACGCCGAACTGCACGCGCATTCCGCCTACAGCTTCCTCGACGGCGCCTGCCAGCCGGAGGAACTGGTGGAGGAGGCGGTCCGGCTGGGCCTCGGGGCGCTGGCCCTCACCGATCACAACGGGTTCTACGGGGTGGTGCGCTTCGCCGAGGCGGCGGCCGAATGGGGGCTGCCGACGGTGTTCGGCGCCGAACTGTCGCTGGGGTCGGCGCTGCCGGAATCCGAACCTCGCACCGGCGCACCCGATCCCGCCGGTCCGCACCTGCTGGTGCTGGCCCGTGGCGAGGAGGGCTACCGCCGCTTGGCGCGGGAGATGTCGGCCGCGCACATGGTGGCCGGGGAGAAGGGTGTGCTGCGCTACGACCTGGATCGGCTCACCGAGGCCGCCGGCGGGCACTGGCAGATCCTCACCGGATGCCGCAAAGGCCATGTGCGCGAGGCACTCTCGCACGGTGACGCCGCGGCCGCCGCGGCCCTGGGAGATCTGGTGGACCGATTCGGCCGCGACCGGGTGGCCGTGGAACTCACCCGGCACGGCATCCCCGCCGACGACGAGCGCAACGCGCGGCTGGCCGCCCTCGCCGAGCGGGCCGGGCTGCCGGTGGTCGCCACCACCGCCGCGCATTTCGCCGGGCCCGCGCAACGCCGGCGGGCGATGGCGCTGGCCGCGATCCGGGCCCGGCGCAGCCTCGACGACATGGACGGCTGGCTCCCCGCCACCGGTGGCGCGCACCTGCGCTCGGGCGCGGAGATGGCCCGGCTGTTCGCGGCCTGCCCGCAGGCGGTCGCCAATGCCGCCGGCCTGGCCCGGGACTGCGCCTTCGACCTGCGGCTGATCGCGCCGCAACTGCCGCCGTTCGAGGTGCCCGCCGGCCACGACGAGACCTCCTGGCTGCGAGATCTCACCTTCCGCGGTGCCGTCCGCCGCTACGGACCGCCCCAGGAGAATCCGAAGGCGTACCGGCAGCTGGAACACGAACTGCGGGTGATCGCCGAACTCCACTTCCCCGGCTACTTCCTCGTGGTGCACGACATCGTCGCCTTCTGCCAGGATCGCGGCATCCTGTGTCAGGGCCGGGGTTCGGCGGCCAATTCCGCGGTCTGCTACGCGATCGGCATCACCAACGTCGATCCGGTGGCCAACGAGCTGCTGTTCGAGCGGTTCCTGTCACCGGAACGGGACGGTCCGCCGGATATCGACCTCGACATCGAATCCGATCGCCGCGAGGAGGCGATCCAGCACGTCTACGAGAAATACGGTCGCGAGTACGCCGCGCAGGTGGCGAACGTGATCACCTATCGCGGCAAGTCGGCGGTGCGCGACGCCGCGCGGGCCCTGGGCTTCTCGCCCGGTCAGCAGGACGCGTGGAGCAAACAGGTCAGCCGCTGGACCGGGGTGGCCGCCGAGGAGCACACCGATATCCCCGCCGAGGTGCTGCGGCTGGCGGGGGAGCTCGAGGGCCTGCCCCGGCACCTGGGCATCCACTCCGGCGGCATGGTGATCTGCGACCGGCCCATCGCCGATGTCTGCCCGGTCGAATGGGCCCGGATGCCCGGCCGCAGCGTGCTGCAGTGGGACAAGGACGACTGCGCGGCCGTGGGCCTGGTGAAGTTCGACCTGCTCGGGCTGGGCATGCTGTCGGCCCTGCACTACATGATCGACCTGGTCCGTGAGCACGTCGGCGAGGTCGTGGAACTGCACGCGCTGGATCTGAGCGAGGCGGCGGTCTACGAGATGCTGTCGCGGGCCGATTCGGTGGGCGTGTTCCAGGTGGAGTCGCGGGCGCAGATGGCCACGCTGCCGCGGCTGCGGCCGCGCAACTTCTACGACCTGGTCGTGGAGGTGGCGCTGATCCGGCCCGGGCCGATCCAGGGTGGATCGGTGCACCCCTACATCCGGCGGCGCAACGAACTCGAGCCGGTGCACTTCGACCATCCCGCGCTGGAGAACGCGCTGGGCCGCACGCTGGGAGTGCCGCTGTTCCAGGAACAGCTGATGCAGATGGCCGTCGACGTCGCCGGATTCAGTGCGGCCGAGGCGGATCAGCTGCGCCGGGCGATGGGATCCAAGCGGTCACCGGAGCGGATGAACCGGCTGCGTGACCGCTTCTACACCGGGATGCGCGAATTGCACGGCATCACCGGCGAATTGGCCGACCGCATCTACGAGAAGGTGTACGCCTTCGCGAATTTCGGCTTCCCCGAGAGTCATTCGCAGAGTTTCGCCTCGCTGGTGTTCTACTCCTCCTGGTTCAAGCTGCATCACCCGGCGGCGTTCTGCGCCGGACTGCTCAACGCGCAGCCGATGGGTTTCTATTCGCCGCAGTCGCTGGTGGCCGACGCCCGGCGGCACGGGGTGGCGGTGCACGGCCCCGACATCAATCGCAGCCTCGCCGCCGCCACGCTGGAACGGCAGGGCGCCGAGGTGCGGCTGGGGCTGGCATCGGTGCGGCACATCGGCACCGAACTGGCCGAACGGATCGTCACGGCCCGGGCGTCCGGGGCCTACACGTCGTTCCTGGATCTGACCGGACGAGTGGAATTGACGGTGGCACAAGCGGAATCACTGGCCACCGCCGGTGCGCTCGGCAGCCTCGGGATGACCCGGCGGGAGGCGCTGTGGGCTGCGGGCGCCGCGGCGGGGGAGCGCCCGGACCGGCTACCGGGCACCGGCGCGGCCACCACCGCGCCCACCCTGCCCGGGATGAGCGAACTGGAGCTGGCCGCCGCGGACGTCTGGGCGACCGGCGTCTCCCCGGACAGCTACCCGACCGAATTCCTGCGCTCGCACCTGAACGCACTGGGCGCGCTGCCCGCCGACCGGCTGCTCGCCCAGTCCGACGGCGCGCGAGTCCTGGTGGGCGGGGCCGTCACCCACCGGCAGCGCCCGGCCACCGCGGCCGGAGTGACCTTCCTCAACCTGGAGGACGAGACCGGCATGGTGAACGTGGTGTGCTCCACCGGATTGTGGGCGCGGTACCGCCGCATCCTGCAGAGCGCCCCCGCCCTCCTGATCCGCGGCCGGGTCCAGAACGCGGAGGGCGCGGTCAGCATCCTCGCCGACCACGTGCAACGCCTGGACCTGCGAATCACCGCCAAATCCCGCGACTTCCGCTGATCCGCGCGAGGCATCGGCCATCCGGCGACCCACCGCAAAGTCAGCGAGTGCGCCTGAGATCACCCAGCAAACCACCGCAACACGCCAATACGATCTCGGCTGTCGGCTGTCGGCTGTCGGCTGTCGGGCGCGGACAGGCTGGGTGCCAGGTGGACAGGCTGGGTGCCAGCGGACAGGCTGGGTGCCAGCGGACAGGCTGGGTGCCGGGCCGACTGCCGACGACAGCCGCAACGCCGCTGCGCGGAGGTCGGCTCTCGTACACCGTGTGCGAGCCGCTCGGATCAGAAGTCGCTGTCGCTGCCGCCACCGAAGTCGCCGCCGCTACCACCGAAATCACTACCGCCACCGCCGAAATCGGAGTCGCCGCCGCCACCGCCCCAGTCCTGGTTGGTGGGCTGATCGTCGCCCGCTTGGTAACCGGACTCGTAACCGCGCTCGTAGTCGCCGTGATTCTCGTGCTCACCCGACATCTTGCCCAGCTCGTAGCCGAGCAGGCCGCCGCCGACCACACCGCCGACCGCGCCCAGGCCACCGGCCATCCCGGGGCTCATGCCGGGACGTCCGCCGTAGCCCTGGCCGTACCCCTGATCGTAGGGGCCGGGACCGTAACCGGGCTGGCCGTAACCGGGCTGGCCGTAACCGCCCTGCGGGCCGCCGCGGTTGAACAGGCCACCGCCACCGCTGTTTCCACCGTCGCCGCCCCGGCGGCGGCGGATCAGCGCGATGATGCCGCCCACGATCAGCACCACGAACAGGATCGGGCACAGCAGACCCCACAGGCTGAACCCGGAGTGCTGGTTGCCGCGATGCTGCGCCTGCGGCGGATGCGCGGGCGCCTTGGTCGGCGCGCCCTGACCGACCGCGGAGTTCAGCGAGCCCAGGGCCGCGACCGTCGCGCCGGTGTAGTCGCCGTTGCCGTAGGCGCTGCCGAAGGCCTTCCCCGCCGCGCTGGTGTCGCGGATGTGCGAATTGTTGCCGGTGCGGATCGCGAGGTGATGCGACTTGGTGTTGATGGCGATCACCACGTCGGTCGCGCCGGTGATGTGGGACTGCGCTTCCCGATCGAAGGACGCGTTGTCGTCGGCGTACTTCTCGGTGGTGAAGACCTGGACCGGATCCGGCAGGGCATTGCCCGCGTCCGTCACCCGGCCGGCGTCCAGCACCTTCGAGTCGTCGTGGATGGTGACCGGACCGGCCCAGGCCTGCCCGCCGGCCATCAGCACGACCGCTGCCACCGCCGTCAGCAGTGTCGCGAAACGCTTGATCATGCCTGCGCTCTCCCATCGGTGGGACCTGCGGCCCCGTCCTACGCGAGGGTACCGGGTCCACAGAAAAGACCAATTGGTTCTTATTCTCTCGCACCCGCTTCGGGAAGCCGCACCGCGTTCTGCGGTGCGTCGCGGCAGTGTCGCCGCGCTACGGGTGCGGCTGTGCGAAGGCTCGTGACAGCCGTCGGTGGTGGTGGTTACGGTCGCGGCATCGAACACCACTCGAAGAACGCGAGGGGGGTTGCATGTCCGGTTCGAATATCTCCGATACCTGTGTCGTCGGCGTCGATGCCGACGCGGTACGGCGGTTCGGCGCGGTGGCACGGCGTGCCTTCCGGGAGATCGACAACGCGGCCGAGACGGCGTGGGAGGTGCAGGCGCTGGTCGCCGATCTGGTCCCGCACAGCTCGCTGGCCGGAGTCTGGTGCGAATCCGCCGATGCCGCAGCCGATCTCGTCCGGCGCAGCGCGCAATGGTTCGCCCGGCTCGCCGACCACACCGAGATCGCCGTCGAGGGCTACGCGGCCGCCGACCGGGCGGGGGCGGGCGCGCTGCTCCGGTTGGAGGTGCGGTGGTGACACCTCCACGAATGCCACCGCCTCGCTCGGTGATCGAGGCGTGGCGGGCCCTCGAGGCCGCCCTC
The DNA here is from genome assembly GCF_009604425.1 of Nocardia aurantia. Classification (GTDB taxonomy): domain Bacteria; phylum Actinomycetota; class Actinomycetes; order Mycobacteriales; family Mycobacteriaceae; genus Nocardia; species Nocardia aurantia. Next base: position 251,156 of record NZ_WEGI01000012.1, read on the forward strand.
GGCCTGCGCGCCCTGTTCGACCGATCGCTGGGCGATATGGAAAGCCTGTCCGGCGCGGTGCGCGCGGAATGTCGCCGCCTCGACGGTGGCGGCTGGCGGGGAACGGCATACGACGCCGTGCTGGACCATGTGGAGGCGGCGCACCGCCGCAACCAACTGCTGTGGGATCAGCTCGAGGCGCTGCGCGACCGGGGTGCCGGCGCTCTGACCGACCTGCACTACACCGCCCTCGCCGCCCTCGACTACGCCGCCGACGCCGAGGCGGCCGGCTGTACGGTGGCCGACGACTGGACCGTCACCGCCGAACACCCCGCCGTCGCCGGCGAATGGTCGGAGGTGCTCGCCGAGGCGCTCACCGCCGTCACCCGCGCCGCCGACCGCGGCCGGGCCGCCATTCTCGGTGTGAGCAACGAATTCCGTTGTCTGGCAGCCATGTTCGGCCTCCATACCGCGGTCGACCTCGCCGCCGGTGAGTCTCCGGAGGCCGGTGCCACCACTCCCGCCCCGCCTTCCGCCGGCCCGACGAGCACGACCGGCCCCGGGGAGGAGGTCGGTGCGCCTGCCGCTGCCGAACTCTCGAATACCGGCACAGCGCTCGACACCACCGGGACATCCGGAAGCATCGTGCCACCGGCTGCCGGCGACACCCGCGGTATTGCTGGATTGCCGGGCGCCGGGCAGGTCGCGGATCCGGAGGAGAACGACGGCTCACGGGCGGCCGAGCGAACGGACGATGCGGAGCCCGCGCTGGACCCGGTCGCCGCCGGAGGATCGGGCGCTGGTGCCGAGATATCCGGGCGGACAACGGCGGTCGAGGACGATCGCTCGTCCGGTACCGGGGACACGTCGGATGCACTGACGGGTCGCCCGCCGGAGCCGTTCGGCGGCAACGACATCCGACCGGCAGGACTCGATGACGAATCGGACGGCGTGATGGCGGTGTCCCGGTCCGCGCAGGGCGAACGCGACGCCACCGGCTACGTCGAACCCGGCGACCTGAATTCGATCGATCTCCGATCCGGCGACCCCGACGAATCGGTAGTCATCGGTCCGGAGCCACCGGAGGAAGCGGTGTGTGCCGAGAACGACTCTGCCGTCGACCGATTCGCTGACGAACCCGGTGACCAGGACGAGACGGGTGCGGAACCTCCTGCCGCCGACGAATGCGGCATCGGAACGTTCGGCATCGCCGCCGCGACCGCGTGGCACACCGGTCCGGCGACCGGCCCGGCCGTCGGTGTCACGCTGGACCAGCTCACGGCCATCATGCCGGATCTGTCGTTCGAGCGGGCGGCGGAATATCTGCCGGCGCTGAACGCCGCCATGCTGGAGGGCGGTATCACCACGCCGTTGCGGCAGGCGGCATTTCTGGCGCAACTGGCGCACGAGAGCGGGCAGCTGCGATATTTCGAGGAATTCGGCGACGACGGCTATTTCAGGCAGTACGACCCGGGGCAGCCGAACGCGGCGGCCGGCAACACCGCGCCCGGCGACGGCCCGTTGTTCCACGGCCGCGGACCGATTCAGCTGACCGGCCGCGGCAACTATCGCGACGCCGGACTCGCCCTCGGGCTGGATCTGGAGGGCGATCCGGGTTCGGCGGCCCGGCCGGATATCGGATTCCGTGTCGCGCAATGGTATTGGAATTCCCGGGCGATCAACGCGCTCGCCGATCTGGGTGATTTCTCCGCTGTCACCGCCGCCGTCAACGGGGGCTACAACGGCCTGGCCGAGCGGGAGAGCTTCTATCGGCGCGCGCTGGAGGTGCTCGGATGATCGGCACTCGGGCGCTCGGCCGGCTGTATCCGTTGTCCGCCGGGTGGTTCGCGGGCGGCCGGTGCGCTGTCGTGGTTTCGGCGATCGTCTGGCTGGTGTTCTCCACCGGTTGCGCGCTACGGCTGCCGATTCCGGTCGCCGCGGGTTCGGCGGTGGCGTTGCGGGGCAGCGTGGCCGCCGGTCCGCCGGAGCGCTCGTTCGTGTTCCGTTCCGGGACAGAGGTTGTACTGGCGACTCGGGATCGGGTGGTCGCCAGGCATCCGGGGCATTACGCCGATGCCGGTTTCACCCGGGACAATTCGCACATCTACGCGTTGGACGCCACGGGCACGGTGCGGGCGGTGGAGGCTCGCGGTGGCGCGATGCTGCCGGGCTCGATCGACTGCCGCTGCGATCGGGTGTTTCCGTTGCACGGTACGACCGTCGGCTGGTGGCGGCCGCCTGGCGACTTTCTCCAGGCCGACCTTCACGAACCGAATCCGGTTGTGCGCGTGACGATATCGCTGCCGGCACCGCCGGACCCGATCGCCGCCGGCAATCTGCTGGGCGCCGTCCGACTGCTCGCCGCCGACGACCGGACGCTGGTGCTCGCCGAGACCGAGTCGCCGCCGGGCGCGAGCTGGGGCCTGACGCACCTCTTCTCGGCCGACCCGGAAACCGGTGCCGTGCGCCCCCTGGGCCGGGTCGACGGCGTCAACACCGCGATCGATCGCGTCGCGTTGCACCCGTCGGGTGGGGAGCTGGCCGTGCCCGGCTACCAGCGCGACGGGAAGACCTGCGGCGCCGCACGATTGCTGTGGATGGAGTTGCCCGGGCCCCGGCCGGAGCGCCTCGACCTGCCGCCGGACACCGGCTGCTCGGTCCTGATCGACGTCCGCTGGGACGCGGGGGAGCTGACCGTCGCCCGATTGCAGTGGCAGCCGGGTACTCCGGATCGGCCGAGCGCCGCGATGGTCTGGTCCCGGCGCGGTGCCGGCTGGGAGCGCCGCGGTGGCGACGATGTGCTCCGTCACCTCGCGCTGACGCCGTCCGCCACCGTCCAGTTGCGGCGCGGCGATCGGGATCGGGTGCACACCGAGCACGCCGGCGAGCTGGTTTTGGCCGCCGACGACGAGATCCGGGTACTGGCACACGACGTGCTCGACGTCCGTGTGCCCTATCCCTGAGTGAGGCCGTCGATCTCGAAGCGCTTGAACCGGGAGGTGGCCCCGGCGGTCAGTCGCACCGCGCTCTTGGGTACGCCGAAGTGCCGGGCCAGCGCCTCCGCGGCCGCCCGGTTGGCCTTACCCTCGACCGCCGGGGCACGCACGTACACCCGCAGCATGCCGTCCTCCAGCGTCTGCACCAGCGGTCCCTTACCGCTGTTCGGCTTGACGACCACCCGGATCACCGTCGGCACGGGCGGTTCCGATCGGCGTCACAGCCCACCCGGGAACCCCAGTTGCCGCCACGCCTCGTACACGGCGACCGCCGCCGCGTTGGACAGATTCATCGAGCGCCGGCCGGGCAGCATCGGGATCCGCACCCCCTCGGTGACGCGGGCGTCGGCCAGCACCTCGTCCGGCAGCCCGGTCGGTTCCGGTCCGAACAGCAGGGCGTCGCCGCGGCGGTACTCGACGTCGGTGTAGCGCCGGGTGGCGTGCGCGGTGAACGCGAACACCCGTCCCGGTTCGATCGCCGCCCAGGCGGCCGCCAGATCCCGGTGCACCGTCACCGACGCCAGATCGTGGTAGTCCAGCCCGGCTCGTCGCAGCTTCGGCTCGGACAGATCGAATCCGAGGGGTTCGATCAGATGCAGCCCACATCCGGTGCCGGCGGCCAGCCGGATCGCGTTACCCGTGTTCGGTGGTATGCGAGGTTCGAAGAACACCAGATGAAGCACGCGGGCAAGTATCCCCGGCGGCTCCGCGGCCGAGCGACCCGGCCCGATCCGAACGGGAATGCGAGAATCGGAGCGTGACCGAGACCCCTGCCACCCTGCCGTCGCGCTCCGCAGCAGTCGGGCGGTTCTTCCGCACCCACCTGCCGATGTCGCTGGTGGTGGCAGTGCTGGTGGTCGCGATCGTGTTCGTCGCGCAGGACCGGTGGCGGCGCGGCGCGTTCTTCGTCGGGGGCGCGATCCTGCTGGCGGCCGTGCTGCGGTTGTGTGTCCCGACGGCCCGGGTGGGCCTGCTGGCGGTGCGCAGCAGGCCCTTCGACATCGCGGCCTACGCGGTGCTCGGCGGCGCCATCGTGACGCTGGCCGCGACGATCAGCAGTCTGGGCGTCGACTGACCGTGTCGCCCCGGGCGGAGCGGGCCAGGTCCATTGTCTGGACCAGCAGCTTGCCGACCGCGGTGGTCTCGGTGAGGAAGCCGTCGTGCCCGTCGCGGGAATGGACGACCTCCAGCCCACGGCAACCGGGCAGCAGATCCGCCAGCTCCTGCTGGGTGCGCAGCGGGTACAGCCGATCGGAGTCGACACCGCCCACCACGCACGGCACCGGTGTGCTCGCCAGCGCGGCCTCGACGCCGCCGCGGCCACGGCCCACGTCGTGCCGGTTCATCGCCTCGGTGAGCAGGACGTAGGTGGCCGGATCGAATCGGGCGACCAGTTTGTCGGCCTGATGCTCCAGGTAGCTCTGCACGGCATAGCGACCGCCGCTCCAGGGATCCTCGTCGTCCTGGGCCCGATTCTCGAACCGATGATCCAGCTCGAATTCGGTGCGATAGGTGAGATGCGCGATGCGGCGGGCCAGACCCATCCCGGTCCGCGGTGCGCGGCCGGTGCCGTGATAGTCGCCACCCTGCCAATCCGGGTCGGCGGTGATGGCCGCGATCTGGGTGGTCTGGGTGCCGATCTGGTCGGCGGTCGCGCGCGCGCCGACGGCCAGGATCAGTGCCGCGCCGACGCGCTGCGGATACCCGACCATCCACTCCAGCACCCGCATGCCGCCCATGGAGCCACCGACCACCGCGGCCACCCGCTCGATGCCCAGCAGGTCGGCCAGCGCCACCTCGGCGGTCACCTGATCGCGGATCGAGATCTCGGGAAACCTTGTGCCCCAGGGCTTTCCGTCCGGTGCGAGACTCGCCGGCCCAGTGCTGCCCTTGCAGCCGCCGAGCACATTGGTGGCGATCACACACCACTCGTCGGTATCCAGCGGGGCACCCGGTCCGACGATCCCGTCCCACCAGCCCGGCAGCGCGTGCAGGCCGTCCGGCGCGCCGGCCACGTGCGAGTCGCCGGTGAGGGCGTGCTCGACGAGCACCACGTTGTCCAGGTCCGGCGACAGCTCACCCCAGCGTTGTACGGCGAGAATCGCGTCGGGGACGACCGCCCCGGTCTCCAGCCGGACATCCCCCACGGGAATGGTGACCAGGGTGCCGTCGGCGGGCGGTAGCACGGCCGCGGCGGGTCGGGAGATCCGTGCGTCGCTGTCCACGGTCACCGTGCCGCCACCGCGCCGGACCGGGAATATGCCGCAGCGAACGAGAAGTCACGCACCCCTTCGATGGTAGCGAGGCGGTGGCGAACGCCCGAAACGCCGGCCGACCAGCCGAAATCGGGCGCAGTGGGGTTACTCATGGTGGTGCTCCTGACATCGCGCTTGCTCCCGGTCTTCTCGGAAGCCGGGTCATCACCCGGAGCACCCCACCGCAACTGGAGGGTTGCCGACCAGCGAGCCGGGGCTTGGCGCTGGCGCTCATGACCTGTCTTGGATGGTATCGGATCGCGATCCGGTGGTGTTAGACGGTTGCGCCGGGGTTACTCGGAGGTGGCCATCGGCCGCGCGCAGACCAGCTTGAATTCGTCGTAGGCCGCCTGCACGGCCTGGATCATGAGGTCCTTGGCCGCGGCCGGCTTGCAATCGGCCAGGGCGGTGTCGCATTCCATGCCGGTGCGGATGATCGCGTGCCAGGTGGCGGCGATCAGGCGCACGGTCAGCGATTCGGCGTCGAGCCCGAGCCGCTCGCCGATGGCCGCGTTGAGCTCGGCGGTCTTGGTGTCGACGAAGTCCATGCTGCGCGAGCGCACCGCGGCGCTGGCGCGCATGATCCGCTGCATCTGCTGGAACCACGCGAACGGCAGGGCCTCGTCCGTGGTGCTGAGTTCGGCCACGGCGAGGTGGGCATCGCGCAGCGCGAGCAGCTCGTTGCCGGTGATCGGCTGGTTGCGCAACTCGGCGGCGACGCGCCGGCCCCAGTCCTCGGTCGGGGCGAGGACGATGTCCTCCTTGAGCTCGAAGTACCGGTTCACCGTGCGGGGCGAGACGTCGGCGGCATCGGCGATCTGCTCGACGGTGGTCGCCTCGAAGCCCTGACTGTCGCAGAGCTGTAGCGCTACTTCGATGATCCGGCGCCGGGTCTGCTCCTTCTTGCGTTCACGCAGACCGGCCCGGGGCTGACAGGAGGAGGAGCCGAGCATCTACGCATTCTAACTCCGTGTTACGAGTTCATGACCAGAGTCGCCAAATGTCGCAGTGCGACATTTTTCTCTTGACGCCATTTGGCTTGCGGTGACACGATGGCCTCACCTTGCTTCCTACTCAGGAGTTCTCCCCCATGACCGACCTCGGGATCGCAGAACACGAATCCCCGGCCACCGACGCCGAGCGCGGTCGCTCGACTCGGTGGTGGGCTCTGGGCGTGCTCGCCCTGGCTCAACTGATGGTGGTGCTGGACGCCACCATCGTCACGATCTCATTGCCCTTCGCCCAGCGTGACCTGCACATCAGCGACGGCGACAAGCAGTGGATGCTCACCGCCTACACGCTGATCTTCGGCGGTCTGCTGCTGCTCGGCGGCCGCCTGGCCGACTACCTCGGCCGCCGCCGGATGTTCCTCGTCGGCCTGGTCGGCTTCGCCGCCGCCTCGGCCCTGGCCGGGCTGGCCCAGAACGCCGCCGAACTGTTCGCCGGCCGGGCCCTGCAGGGCGCATTCGCGGCCGTGCTGGCCCCGGCGGCGCTGTCGCTGGTCTCGGTGACCTTCACCGAACCGCGCGAGCGGGCGCGGGCCTTCGGTGCCTTCGCGGGTGTGTCCGCCGGTGGCGCGGCCATCGGCCTCATCGTCGGCGGCGCGCTCACCGAATACGCCGACTGGCGCTGGTGCCTGCTGGTCAACACCCCGGTGGCGCTGCTGGCCCTCGTCGGCGCCTTCGCCTTCGTCATCCGGGACGTGCCCACCCCGCACACCGGTGGCTACGACGTGCCGGGCGCGGTGACCGTCACCCTCGGCCTGATCTCGATCGTGTACGGCTTCAGCCGCGCGGCCGAGGACGGCTGGCTGGCGTCGAGCACGCTCGCGCTGCTGATCGTCGGTGTCGCACTGCTGGCGGCGTTCGTCGCGATCGAGCGGCGTTCGGCCAGCCCGCTGCTGCCCTTGCACATTCCCGGCGAGATCAATCGCGGCGGTTCGTACCTGGTGGCGCTGCTGGTGCCGATCGCCATGTTCGCCATGTTCATCAACCTGAGCTACTACCTGCAGGTCACCCTCGGGTACAGCTCGCTGAAGGCCGGTGTCGCGTTCCTGCCGTTCCCGATCGGCATCATCATCTCCGCCGGGATCACCAGCACGCTGCTGCCGCGCATCGGTCCGCGGCCGCTGATGATCGCCGGCGGCATCCTGGGCATCGCCGGACTGGTCTACCTGGCCCAGTTGCACTACGGCGCCGGTTTCGCCGCCAGCGTGCTGCCGGCCATCTCGCTGATCGCCCTCGGCATGGGCGCGCTGTTCGTCTCGATGCAGACCACGGCCCTGCATCAGGTCGAGGACGAGGACTCCGGCGTGGCCAGCGCCCTGCTCAACGCCGCTCAGCAGGTCGGCGGCGCCATCGGCACCGCCCTGCTGACCAGCATCTCGGTGCAGGTCGCCGAGCGCTACGCGCGCAACCACCCGGCCATCGACAACGTCGCGGCCCGCGCGGCCATCCACAGCTACGACGCGGCCTTCTACATCGGGGCGGGCTTCTTCGCGGCGGCCATCGTGATCGTGGCGCTGATGATCCGGGACAAGCCGGAGAACCTGCTGGAGGGCGCCGAGCACGTCTCGGTCGGTGTCTGATATCTCACACTCCGGCGGTGCCGGGTGCCGGTTCGCGGCACCCGGCACCGCCGTGTGACGTCCACCGTCCCGACCCCGGGCGGAACGGTCGTCCGCCGCTGTTATGCATACTTGGTATGGAAGTATGCGTGACCTGCGCCACCGCGCTGGGGCGATGGGCCGGTCCCGGGAAGGACCGCCCCCTGGAAGTGAGACACAGCGCACCAGTACGCTTGTCTTGTTTAAGCACCGCAAGTCTCGTGGACAGCGCGGGACGTATACGTTGTCGTTGAACAGCCGGGGTCCGCTCACAAGCGTGTTCGCCTGGCCTGTGCAATGGGAGCACCTTCCTAGGAGGACACGAAGATCCATGTCCAAGATCAAGGTTGAAGGCACCGTCGTCGAACTCGACGGCGACGAGATGACCCGGATCATCTGGCAGTTCATCAAGGACAAGCTGATCCACCCGTACCTCGACGTGAACCTCGAGTACTACGACCTCGGCATCGAGTACCGGGACAAGACCGACGACCAGGTGACCGTCGACGCGGCCAACGCCATCAAGCAGCACGGCGTGGGCGTCAAGTGCGCGACTATCACGCCGGACGAGGCCCGGGTCGAGGAGTTCGGCCTGAAGAAGATGTACCGTTCGCCGAACGGCACCATCCGCAACATCCTCGGCGGCACCATCTTCCGCGCGCCGATCATCATCTCCAACGTTCCGCGACTGGTTCCGGGCTGGACCAAGCCGATCATCATCGGCCGCCATGCCTTCGGCGACCAGTACCGCGCCACCGACTTCAAGGTGCATCAGGCGGGCACCGTCACCGTCACCTTCACCCCGGAGGACGGCAGTGAGCCGATCGTCCACGAGGTCGTGAAGATGCCGGAGGACGGCGGCGTCGTGATGGGTATGTACAACTTCAAGCAGTCCATCGAGGACTTCGCCCGCGCGTCGTTCAACTACGGCCTGCAGCAGAACTACCCGGTGTACCTCTCCACGAAGAACACCATCCTGAAGGCCTACGACGGCATGTTCAAGGACACCTTCCAGGAGGTCTTCGACGCCGAGTTCAAGCCACAGTTCGACGCGGCCGGTCTCACCTACGAGCATCGGCTCATCGACGACATGGTCGCCTCCTCGCTGAAGTGGGAGGGTGGCTACGTCTGGGCGTGCAAGAACTACGACGGTGACGTGCAGTCCGACACGGTCGCGCAGGGCTTCGGTTCGCTGGGCCTGATGACCTCCGTGCTGCTGACCCCGGACGGCCGGACCTGCGAGGCCGAGGCCGCGCACGGCACCGTGACCCGGCACTACCGCCAGCATCAGCAGGGCAAGCCCACCTCCACCAACCCGATCGCCTCGATCTTCGCGTGGACGCGGGGCCTGGCGCACCGCGGCAAGCTGGACAACACCCCCGAGGTCATCGGCTTCGCCCAGACCCTGGAGGACGTGGTCATCAAGACCGTCGAGGACGGCCAGATGACGAAGGACCTGGCGTCGCTGGTCGGCGGCGATCAGGGCTACCTGACCACCGAGGAATTCCTCGGTGTGCTCGACGCCAACCTGGCGCGCGAGCTGCGCTGAGACGCGCAGGCCCGTCACCCACCGTCCGATGCGACCAGTCGGTGTGCGGCGAGTCGATCCCGGGCACCCGCCCCCACCGTCCCCGGTGGCCGCGGGTGCCCGAACTGTTTCCGGCCCGCCGGCCTGTCACACCACGGGCGGCGGCCCGGACAAGGTCTCGACGAGCTGATCGAGGTGCACGGCGAGCCGTTCGAGTTGCCGGTCGATCCCGTCGAACCGCGCATTCATCCCGTCGAGACGTCTGTCGATCCCGTCGAATTGCGCATTCATCCCGTCGAGACGTTGGTCGATCCCGTCGAACCGCGCGTCCATCCCGTCGAGACGTTTGTCGATCCCGTCGAACCGCGCGTCCATCCCGTCGAGACGTTTGTCGATCCCGTCGAATCGGCGACTGTGCTGGCGCAGGGTAGCGGTCAGGATGCCGAACTGCTGGCCGTTGGTCTTCGCCTGACGGTGCAGGCGCATGTCCAGGCCCCGGATGGCGGCGTGGGCGAGATGCGCCGATTCGTTGGTGTCGGCGACCAGGTAGTACAGGTCGTCGACGTCCGCGCGGAGTTGACCCGGGCGCTGGCTGTGATGTGTAGGACTCCCCATGGGCACCAAGGTAGTCGGCGGCCCGGCAGCTATCGATCGGATTGCCCGGCGGATGTGGAAGCCTGTGGACAACTTCGGGAGTGTGGAAAACCGTTGTCGCGCGCGGGTTCACACCGCGCGTAGGTGACCGCGGCTGGCGTAGATGTGTTCCGCGATGAGAGTGGCGACGCGGTCCGGTGCCTCCAGCATCGGCACATGGCCCACGCCGTGCACGAGGATGCGGTCGGCGGATTCCGGCAGCTCCCGCAGGAACAGTTCGGCGTAGCTGCGATTCGGGATCACCCGGTCGTGTTCGCAGAGCAGCAGGCGCACCGGCGTTTCCAGCGCCCCGACGTCCGTGACGCCGGGTGTGCGCAGGCCTTTGAGCAGCATCGGCACCATCGCCGGGCAGTGCACGGCGGCGGCGATGGCCGCCTCCACCGCCGCACGCGGCACCGCGGTGGTCCGATGGCTCAGCGCCAGCGCGGCGAAACTCCGTGCGGGCGGGCTGAATCGCAGTCCGGAACCGAGTAATTTGCCCAACTCCACGATCGGCAGCAGCGACAGGAACTTCAGTCCGACCCGTAGTTGCAGCAGTGACGGCGTGTGCCACCCGCCGGCCGGCGCGATCGCGGTGAGCGTGCGCGCGCGACCGCGGCGCGCCAGTTCGAAGCCGATCCAGCCACCCAGCGAATTTCCCGCGATATGGCAGCTGCGCCAGCCCAATTCGTCGAGTTGCCGTTCCACCCGGTCGGCCAGGATGCGCACGTCGAGGGTGCGGGTCTCCGGCTCGGGCCCGCCCCAGTGCCCGGCGAGCGCCGGTGCGAACACCTCGCAGGTGCCCGACATCCGTTGCGCCACTTGCTCCCAGCAGTGCGGCGAGAGCATGAACCCGTGCAACAGCAACAGCGGATCGCCGGATCCGGTGTGCAGGGCGGAGATCGGAGTGGGGGCGGCGGCGGTACGCGACATCATTGTCGTGACCCCTTCCTGGTGTGCGCCGATCCGGTGGCGCGACCGCGGTGTCCACAGGAAAAGTGTCCGACCTGCATTGTACGGTCGTAGGGTGCCCCCCATCATCATCTCGACCATCAACGTGAACGGAATCCGCGCGGCGACGGGTAAAACGGGCAAGGGGATGCTCGAATGGCTCGCGGCCACCGAAGCCGATGTGGTCTGCCTGCAGGAGACCCGGGCCACCGACGCGCAGACCCGGGCGGCGCTGGCGCCGGCGCTGACCCAGGGCTGGCACCTGGCGCATGCGGAACCCGGCGCGAAGGGCCGGGCCGGTGTCGCGATCCTGTCCCGGCGGGAGCCGCGGGCGGTGCGAATCGGCTTCGGCAGCACGGAGTTCGACGGCCTGGGCCGCTACGTCGAGGCCGAATTCGACGAATTGACCATCGCCAGTGTGTATGTGCACACCGGTGAGGCCGATACGCCGTTGCAGGAGGAGAAGTACCGCTTCCTCGCCGGTCTGGGGGCGCACCTGAAGGCACAGCGGCGCGACTTCGTGATCAGTGGCGACTGGAACGTCGCGCACACCGAGCTCGATATCAAGAACTGGAGGGGAAACGTGAAGAACGCGGGCTTCCTGCCCGGCGAGCGGGCCTGGGTCGACGAGATCCTCGCCGCCGGCTACGTCGACGTCGTCCGGAAACTGCACCCGGACGTCCCGGGACCGTACAGCTGGTGGTCGTACCGCGGCCGCGCGTACGACAACGACGCGGGCTGGCGCATCGATTACCAGCTGGCCCGCGGCGCGGTGGCCGAGCGGGCGAAGCAGGCGGTGGTGGAGCGCGCACCCAGTTACGCGCTGCGCTGGTCCGATCACGCCCCGGTGACGGTGCAGTACCGATGAAGTTCTCCGGCAAGGGTTTTCGTAGCGCGGCCGCACTGCTGGGGCTGCTGGTCGTGGTGGTGGCCGGATTGCTGGTGGCCCGCGGCGAACATCATTCGGCGAATCCGTCGGCCGGACCGGCGCCCGCGATCACGGCCGGGACCATGTCGGCGGCGCCGATCACCGCGCACCTGGCGGGTGTCCCGGACCGGGTCTACCGGACGCTGGACGAGATCGACGCGGGCCGCTGGCCCGGTTCCGCGAACGCGCCGGGCACCAAGGGCGGTGACCACTGGATGAATCGGGGGAACCAACTGGCCCAGCAGGATTCCGCGGGCCACGCGATCACCTATCAGGAATGGGACGTGAACCCGAAGAAACCGGGGCAGAGCCGCGACGCGGAACGCATCATCACCGGCAGCGACGGTTCCGCGTACTACACCGGTGACCACTACAAGACGTTCACCTGGTTGCGGTGAGCCGGAAGGCGATGCGGTGACGAGCGTTTCGATGACCTTGGCGCAGTTTCTGGCCGGTCCGTCCACCCGGTTCGCGGCCGTCGCCGGGTCGCCGGACCATGGCCGCGCCCCGGCGCTGGGCGCGCTGGCGGTCGACGCGGGCCGGTTCAGCGGGGTGCGGTACCGGGTTCCGGACGGGTACGTCGCCCGGGAGTTGCGCGGCACCAGGATGCGCACGCTCGCAGGCGTTTTCGACGAGTTCGCGGCCGCCTTCCAATTCCCGTACTACTTCGGCGAGAACAAGGACGCCTTCGACGAATGTCTGCGTGATCTGGACGAATTCGTGGGTTCCGCCGCCGGATACGTGGCGCTGATCCGCGATTCGGGCGAGTTGCTCGCCGAGGAGCCGGGGGAGTTGCCCTGGTTCACCGCCGCCACCTCGGACGCCGCGGCCTACTGGTCCGGCAAGGACGCGGTCTATCGCGCGGTGTTGCAGGGTAGCTCGCCCGCGGCGGGCGCCGTGACCTTGACGGTGTGACTGTGAGATACGTCAATCGACGGCCGATCCGCGCATAACCGAGGCCGGTCGCGGGGAGGATGGTGGCCGTGAGGCTGACGGTGACTCTCGATTCCGACGTCGTGGAACTGCTCGAGCAGGCCGCTCGCGCCGGCGGCCGATCGAAGAAGCACATCGTCAACGAGGCGTTGCGGCAGTTGCTCACCGGCATCGCCGCGCCGGTGCCGGAACCCGCGGAACCGGCGCCGCGGCCGGTGTTCGAGCCCCCGGCCCCGCGGGTCGCCGACCGCTCCGATCAGGACGCGCTCAACGCCGCGCTGGCGCACTATTTCGGGCTGCCCGCGCCGCCGCCGCGGCTGCATCTGATCAAGAGCGAGCGCTGACCGGCACCCGGGAAAACCCGTTGCCGGGTCATGGGAAGATCGGGGCATGTCCAGTCCTGCACCCACCGGCGAGCGCAAGCAGCGGGTCCTGTCCGGGATCCAGCCGACCAGTGATTCCTTCCACCTCGGCAACTATCTCGGCGCGCTCCAGTACTGGGTGACGTTGCAGGACGACTTCGACGCCCTCTACTTCATCCCGGACATGCACGCCATCACGGTCCAGCACGATCCGAAGGCGTTGCGCGCCCGCACCAGGGTCTCCGCGGCCCAGTTGCTGGCGCTGGGTATCGACCCGAAGCGGTCCACGCTGTTCGTACAGAGTCAGGTCCCGGAGCACGCCGAACTCACCTGGGTGCTCAGCTGCCTGACCGGTTTCGGCGAGGCGAGCCGGATGACGCAGTTCAAGGACAAGTCCGTGAAGCAGGGCGCGGACAACGCGACCGTCGGCCTGTTCACCTACCCGGTCCTGATGGCGGCCGACATCCTGCTCTACCGCCCGCATGTGGTCCCGGTCGGCGAGGATCAGCGTCAGCACCTGGAGCTGACCCGGAACCTGGCCCAGCGGTTCAACACCCGGTACAAGAAGACCTTCGTGGTCCCGGAAGCGCACATCGTCTCCGGCACCGCCAAGATCTACGACCTGCAGGATCCGACCTCGAAGATGAGCAAGTCGGCGGCCAGCGACGCCGGCCTGCTCAGCCTGCTCGACGATCCGGCGGTGTCGGCGAAGAAGATCCGTTCCGCGGTGACCGACACCGAGCGCGAGATCCGCTACGACCCGGAGACCAAACCCGGGGTCAGCAATCTGCTGGTCATCCTGTCCGCGCTGACCGACACCCCGATCGTGACGCTGGAACAGGACTACACCGGCAAGGGGTACGGTGACCTCAAGAGCGACGTGGCCGATGCCCTGGTGGAGTTCGTGACGCCGTTTCAGGCGAAGGTACGAGGGTATCTGGCAGATCAGGGCGAACTCGATCGCATCCTCGCCGCCGGTGCGGAACGCGCGCGGGAGATCGCCGGCAACACCCTCGCGCAGGTGTACGACCGGGTGGGTTTCCTGGCTCGGTGACGCCGCTCCGCGGGGCCGAAGGTTTCCGGGAGGTCGGGTTGTTGAGCAGGCTCCGCGCGCGGGTCACGGCCCTCGTGCAGCAGCGGCCCTGGCTGGATCATGTGGTTCGCGCGGGTAACCGCTACCAGCGGCAACGCGCCGACTACTACGCGGCCGGTCTGACCTATTACACCGTGCTGGCGATGATCCCGCTGCTGATGGTCGGTTTCGCGGTGGCCGGTTTTGTGCTGTCGCGCAATCCGGATCTGCTCGCGGAGTTGCAGAGCCGGATCGTGCGGAACTTCCCGGGTTCGCTCGGCGGCCAGCTGAACGATGTCGTCGACGAGGCGGTGCGATCCCGCACCAGCGTCGGCGTGCTGGGCCTGCTGGGCGCCGGCTACGCCGGGCTGGGCTGGATGGCGAATCTGCGGGCCGCCCTCGGTGAGTTGTGGGAACATCCTGTGCCGCTGGGCAATTGGTTCGGTTCCAAGTTCTCGGATCTGCTGGCGCTGCTGGGTCTCGGGGTGGCGAGCCTGCTCTCGGCCGGACTGTCCGCGCTGGCGGGCAGCGAACTGGGGCGGGACCTGCTGAGACTGGTCCGTCTCGACCACGCGCCCGGCGTGAACGTGCTGCTCACGGTCGCCTCGCTGCTGGCCGCGGTGCTGGCCTCCTGGGCGGTGTTCGCCTGGGTGATCGCCCGGCTGCCCCGGCAGCCGGTGCGGCTGGTCAGCGCGGTGGAGGCGGCGCTGATCGCGGCCGTCGCCTTCGAGATCTGGAAACAGATCGCGTCCTTCTATCTGAAGCGGGTGCTGACCAGCCCGGCCGGCGTCGCCTTCGGCCCGATCATCGGCCTGATGCTGTTCGCCAACATCACCAGCCGGATCATCCTGTTCGCCACCGCGTGGGCGGCGACGGCGGCGGACGGCGCGCCCGAGCCGGCGTCCCCCGATCCGACTCCCGTGGTGATCTCGCCGCGGGTCCGCGCCGGCCTCACTCCGTCGGCCGGTGCGGCGCTGTTCGGCGCGGGCGCGGTGGTGGGTCTGCTGGCCCGATTGCCCCGCCGGGCATCGCGGTGATCGCGGAGCCGTAATCGCTTCGCGCACTGTCACATAAGCGACATTCGGTGCATTGCGAACGACCGACCAGCACGGTAGCGTTGCCGACTCGTGAGGCGACGGCAGCGAGCGCCGCGCCCACGACGAATCCAGCGAGGGGATCGATGACAGTTCCATCCGGCTATCCGCCGTCGGGGTCCGGCGGGCCGCAGTGGCAACAGGTTCCGCAGTCGCCTGCCCAGGCGCCCACGGGCTACGCGCCACCACCGCAGCCGGGTTATCCGCAGGCCCCGCCGCCGCAAGGGGGCTATCCGGCCGCGCCGCCGCCGCGGCGATCGCCCAAGGTCGGCGCCTGGATCGCGCGAATCGTGGGCATTCTGGTCGTGATCGGGATCGCGGTGGCCTGGGGCGTGCTGCGCGACCACGGCCACAGTGGCGACAAGTCGTACGACACGATGAACACCGCGAAGGTCGGCGACTGTGTCGCCTTGAGCGGCAGCACCTTCGACGTGAAGGTCGCGAAGATCTCCTGCGGCGATCCCGCCACCATGTACAAGGTCGGGGCGGTGTCCGACGGTTCGGGCGCCTGCCCCGGCCCGGACTACGAGTCGGTGACCACCTCCGGCGGCCACCGCAACACCAAGATCTGCCTGGAACTCAATGTGCAGCAAGGTGATTGCGTCAACATCGACAAGTTGTCGGCGTCGTCGAAGAAGGTCGACTGCGCCACCGCGGCGGGCGCCGGCAGCTCGATCGGGACTGCGAACTACATCAAGATCGACCGCGTCATCGACGGCACCACCACCCGGACCGCCTGCGGTGCGGACTACACCGAGAACGACACGATCGTCTACCTCCAGCCCAACCCGCGCGTGTTGTGCCTGGTGAGCCCGGAAGACAACTGATCGACGCGGACGGCCGCCGCGCTCCGGAAATCCGGGGCACGGCGGCCGTCCGGCTGTGCACCCACGGAATCGCAAGGGGCAGCAGCGATTCCGTCCCGGTCCGGATCCTGGATGAACGGCCCGGCGGTTTCGACGCCGGGCGCGGCAACCAGGCGCCCGGCGCTCCTCCACTCCATCATCGCCGCGGCCGCGGCGCGAGATTTCGGATCAGCGCGATCCGATCGCGGCGCGGGTGGCGTCAGCGCCGGCGACGCCCCCGGCCCGACACCCACCACGCCGCGATCACCAGGCCCAGCGCCACCAGGATCCCGCCCGCCAGGATGTAGGTGGGCAGATCGTCGTGGGTCGGCGTGTCCTCGTCGCCGGGCTGGTCGGAGTCGTGCGGCGGCGGCGAGGCCAGCGTCACGCTCGGGTTGGCGCTCCCGGACCGGCTGCTGTCCGGCAGCGATCCGACGTAGGCGTCCGGCGGAAAGGCGAAGGCCCATTCCAGCAGGCGGGCGGCCTGTTCCGGCGGCCGGATCGGCAGCACGTCGGCCTTCAGCAGCGTGATGACCAGGCGGCGGCCGCCACGCTCGGCGGCGTTGACGAAGGTCTGCCGCGCGTCGTCGGTGAAGCCGGTCTTGCCGCCCAGATCGCCGTCGAAGTCGTAGAGCAGCCGGTTGTCGTTGGCGATGACGAAGCCGGGATGGTCCTTGTCGCCCGGGATCTTCGGGTCGGCCGGGAAGCCGGGGAAGTCGGCCTGCTCGGTGTGGATCAGCTCGGCGAAGGTCGGGATGGTCATCGCCTCGCGGAAGATCGTCGCCAGATCGTACGGCGAGGTACTCATCCCCGGGCCGTCCAGGCCCGCGGGGGTGGCAGGGCGGGTGTCCATGGCGTGCAGCCGCTCGGCCTCGGCGCGCATCTTCGCCACCGTGGCGTCCACGCCGCCGAGTTGCATCGCGATGGCGTGCGCGGCGTCGTTGCCGGAGCACATGATCAGCGCCTGCATCAGCTGCTTGTTGGTGTAGCGGCCGCCGGGCCCGATGCCGACTCGGGTGCCCTCCGCGTTCGCGTCCTCCTGGGTGCCGGTCACCACCTTGGTCAGGTCCAGGCTGCGCAGCGCGACGATCGCGAGCAGCGTCTTGATCGTGGAGGCGGGCCGGTACCGGCCGTGCGGGTCCTTGGCGGCCAGCACCCGGCCGCTGTTCAGGTCGGCGATCACCCAGCCGGTGGCGGAGATCTCGGCGGGCACCGGCGGCACGCCGGGCGGCAGCACCACACCGCACTGGCCCAGCTTGGGACCGCCGATCGGCGGCGACGGCACCGGCAGCGGGGTCGGGGCCGGATCACCGGGCGCGGGCACCTCGGAGGTGTCGATCGGCGGGGGTGGCGACACCTTGTTCGGGCAGTCGTCCGTGTTCGGCGTGGTGAACGGCGGGGTGGCCGCCGGCTGTGCCCCGGCCACCGCGACATCGAGGCCGGTCCCGGCCGTGCCGCAGAAGATGCCGGCGACCAGTGTCGCGGCGGCGAGCGTGCGTAGTCGGCGGGGGCGGCGCCGAGGGGTGCGGGTGCTCATCGCCTTGGAGCTTAAAGCGCGGGCCGCCACGCCGCTGTCCCGCATTGATTGACACGCCGCCGGTTGACAGTAAATGCAAAACGAGAGACTCTTCCATATAAGAGAAGCATCCAAATGATTGGAACTAGCATGAAGATGCCGAGCCCTCGCTGGCTGGCCCTCGGAGCCCTGGCGCTGGCCATGCTCACCATCGGCCTCGACACCACGGTGCTGACCGTGGCGCTCCCCACCATGGCCCTCGACCTGAACGCGAATACCGCTGCGCTGCAATGGTTCACCGCCGCCTACACGCTGGCGCTGGCCGCGCTGATGATCCCGGCGGGCGCGCTCGGCGACCGCTACGGCCGCAAGCGTTTCCTGTTGTTCGCGCTGGCGTTGTTCGGCGTCGCCTCCGCCGCCTGCGCGCTGTCCACCACCGCCGCCGAGCTGATCGCCGCGCGCGCGGTGCTCGGCGTGGCCGCCGCGGCGATGATGCCGCTGTCGATGTCGGTGCTGCCCAGCATGTTTCCCGAACCGGCGGAACGGCAACGGGCGCTGACCATCTGGGTCACCTCGACCGCCATCGGGCTGCCGCTGGGCCCGATCGTGGGCGGCTATCTGCTGCGCGACTTCTGGTGGGGCTCGGTGTTCCTGATCAATGTGCCGCTGGTGATCATCGGCCTGGCCGCGGTGGCCGCGCTGGTGCCGGAATCGCGCAGCGCGCAGGCCTTCCGCATCGATCTGGTCGGCGTGGTCCTGTCGGTGATCGGGATGACCGGGCTCACCTACGGCTTCATCCGGCTCGGCCAGGGCTGGGGCGACGGGCTCGGCTGGGGCGTGGTCGCCGCCGGGGTGGCGGTGCTGGCCGGATTCGTGGCGTGGCAGCGCCGCACCGAGCATCCGCTGATCGACCTCGGACTCTTCCGCAATCGCGGATTCGCTTGGGGCACAGTCCATATGATCGTCATCAACTTCGCGATGTTCGGGCTGTTCTTCACCGTGCCGCAGTACTTCCAGGCGGTGCTCGGTGTCGACTCGCTGGGCAGCGGCCTGCGTCTGCTGCCGTTGATCGCGGGCCTGCTGGTCGGCACCCGCGTCACGGACCGGCTGCTGCCCCGGCTCGGGCTGCGGGGGGTGCTGCCCCTGGGCTTCGCGATCCTGGCCGCGGGCCTGGCGCTCGGCGCGCTGACCAGCGCCGGTACCGGCTACGGGTACACGGCGGTCTGGATCACGCTGCTCGGCGCGGGCATGGGCCTGGTGATGCCCGCCGCGATGGGCATGGCGATGGGTGAACTGGACGCCCAGCGCGCCGGCACCGGTTCGGCCCTGCTGCAGGCGCTGCGGCAGGCCGGCGGCACGATCGGCGTCGCCATCCTGGGCACCGTGCTGGCCACCCATTATCGCTCCGGCCTGGGCGATGACGATCGTGCCCCGATCTCCGACGGCGTCAACGCCGGTGTCGCGGTCGCGCGGAAGTTGTCCGACGCCGCCCTGCTGGACCAGGTCCGGACGGCCTTCGTGGACAGCATGGACCTGATGCTCTGGGTCTGCGCGGCCCTCTGCGTCGCCGGTGCGATCCTGGCCGCCGTCTTCACCCGATCGCCGAAGCCCGCCGCCGGGCAGCCGGTGGATGCGGGAGAATCGGTCCATGTCGGCTGACTCGAAGGCAGCGCCTCCGCAGGCTCATCCCGGTCCGTCCGGGATGAGCCTGCGGGAACGCAAGAAGGAACGGACCCGCCGGACCATCCGCATGGAGGCGTTCCGGTTGTTCCGGGAGCGGGGCTACGCGGAAACCACGGTCGAGCAGATCGCCGCCGCGTCCGATATCTCGCCGAGCACGTTCTTCCGGTACTTCCCGTCCAAGGAACAGGTGGTCCTGGTCGACGACCTCGACCCGATCCTGATCCGCGCGCTGGAGGAACAACCGCTGGACCTGTCCCCGCTGGAGGCGTTCAAACGCGCCGCGACCGCCATCTATCACTCGCTGAACGCCGAGGAGTTCGCCTTCGAACAGGAACGGGTGCGGCTGGTCTACGGCGTCCCCGAGCTGCGCGGCGCGATGATCTACGAACTCGATCGCACTCGCGAGTTGATGGCCGGGCTGGTGGCCCGCCGCACCGGCCGGTCCGCCGATTCGCTCGAGGTCCAAGCGTTCTCGGGCGCGGTGATCGGCGCGCTGACGATCGTGACCGACGGCGGCGAACTCGACCTCGATCGCATGGTCGCGATCCTGGAGTTCCTCCAGGCGGGGATGCCGCTCTAGCGGTCAGTGCGCGACGGCCGGCACGGAATCGTCGGTCATCGCCGCGAAGAACCCGCCCACCACGTCCTCGAGCTCGGCGATCGATTCCGCGCAGTACAGCACCGGCTGATAGTGCGTGATGTCGTACACCGCGGTGCCCATCTCCGCGATGTTCAGCGGCCGCAGCTCGGCGCGCCGGAACTCCCCGATCTCGCCGTACGAGGACAGCAGCCCGGCGCCGTAGCACCGCACCTCGCCGTGCTCGCGGACGACGCCGAACTCCATCGAGAACCAGAACACGTTGGCCAGGAAGTGCAGTGCCGCGTCGGTGCGCAGCCGCGCGACCGCCGCACCCACCTCGGCGTAGATCGCCGCGAACCGCGGGCTCGCCAATTGACCGGCGTGCCCGATGATCTCGTGGATCGCGTCCGGTTCGGGCGTGTAGAGCGGGGCCGAATGATGGCGAATGTACTGGGTGGAGTGAAAGATCCGATCCACGAACGAGCCGAAGAACTCGCGCAGCGGCACCAATCCCGCCGCCGGCACGTACCGGAACCCGCTCAGCGGCATCAACGCCGCCGACACCTCGTCCAGTTGCGGGATCCGATCGGACGGCAGCCGTAGCCGCGCCTCGTGGGCCAGCACCTCGGTGGCCGCGTAGCGCGCGTGCTTACGCCGCAACTCGGCGGAGACAATCCGCCAGACCTCGTGCTCCTCGTCGGTGTAGTCGATGCGGGGCAGCGAACGCCCAGGACGGTAGTCGAGCGCCAGGGCGGCGATGGCGTCGCGGCGGGCCCGGTACTCCGGGTCACGCACGCCGGGATGCTCGTCGCTCAGGTGCACCCGCACACCGTCGGTACCCGTGGTGACCGGCGAGTACAACTGCGCCTCCTCGAACATGACTCGATGCAAGCACTGTGGGGCGCATCCGACAACGAACCACGCGCGAACTGCGCAAACTGCCCAGCACAGCTCCCCGGAACGGGCGCGAACCACGACAATCGTCCGGTGGTGCGTTTCGGATGCTGGCTGACCCTGTTCGGTGTCGGCTTCGTGATCCTGGACGTCACCGGTACCCACCCCGCGGCCCTGTCCTGGGTCGATGACCGGCAGCCCGGCCTCGGCGTGGTCTGCACCCTGCTCGGCCTGACGGTGATCGCCGCGGACCTGATCACCGACCGGTTCGACGACGACGAGCATTGAGCCACGAAAAGGGCCGCCTTCCCGAAAGGGGAAGGCGGCCCGTGGTTTTCGGCGCCGGATCAGCGGGCGAACAGCAGCGCGCGCTTGACCTCGGTGATCGCCTTCGTCACCTGGATGCCGCGGGGGCAGGCGTCGGTGCAGTTGAAGGTGGTGCGGCAGCGCCAGACGCCCTCGACGTCGTTGAGGATGTCCAGGCGCTCCTGAGCGGCCTCGTCGCGGCTGTCGAAGATGAAGCGGTGCGCGTTCACGATCGCGGCCGGGCCGAAATAGCTGCCGTCGTTCCAGTACACCGGGCACGAGGTGGTGCAGCACGCGCAGAGGATGCACTTGGTGGTGTCGTCGAAGCGGTGCCGGTCGGCCTGGGACTGGATGCGCTCCCGGGTCGGCTCGTTGCCGCTGGTGATCAGGTACGGCTTCACCGCGCGGAACGCGTCGAAGAACGGCTCCATGTTCACCACGAGGTCCTTCTCCACGGGCAGGCCGCGGATCGGCTCGACGGACATGGTCAGCGGCTTACCGCTCTTCGGGAGCAGATCCTTCATGAGCACCTTGCACGCCAGCCGGTTCACGCCGTTGATGCGCATGGCGTCGGAACCGCAGACGCCGTGGGCGCAGGAGCGGCGGAAGGTGAGCGTGCCGTCGAGGTAGCTCTTGATGTAGATCAGCACGTTCAGGAAGCGGTCGGTCGGCAGCACCGGCACCTGGAACGATTCCCAGCGCTCGCCGCGGCCGTCCTCCGGGTTGAACCGGGCGATCTTGACGGTGATCAGGGTGGAACCGTCCGGGACCGGGGCGGCCTTCTGCGGTGTCTCGGCAACGGCAGTCATCAGTACTTACGCTCCATCGGCTCGTAACGGGTCTGCACGACCGGCTTGAAGTCGAGCTGGATCTCGGCGAGGAGGTTCGCCGGGGCGCCGGGCTCGACCTGCTTGTACGCCATGGTGTGGCGCATGAAGTTGACGTCGTCGCGGTTCGGGTAGTCCTCGCGGGCGTGGCCGCCGCGCGACTCCCGGCGGTTCAGCGCGCCGAACACGGTCACCTCGGCCAGCTCCAGCAGGAAGCCCAGCTCGACGGCCTCGAGCAGATCGCTGTTGTAGCGACGGCCCTTGTCCTGCACCGTGATCCGGCCGTACCGCTCCTTCAGCGCGTGGATGACGGTCAGCATCTCCTTGAGGCTGTCCTCGGTGCGGAACACGCCCGCCTTGTCGTCCATCTCGATCTGCATTTCGGCGCGGATGTCGGCGACCCGCTCGTTGCCGTGGTCGGACAGCAGCCCGGCCAGCCAGTTCTGCACCATCCCCGCCGGATTCTCCGGCAGTTCGGTGAACTCGGCCCGCTCGGCGTACTCGGCGGCGGCGATGCCCGCGCGCCGGCCGAACACGTTGATGTCCAGCAGCGAGTTGGTGCCGAGCCGGTTGGCGCCGTGCACGGATACGCACGCGCACTCGCCGGCCGCGTACAGGCCGGGGACGACGTCGGTGTTGTTGCGCAGCACCTCGCCGCGGATGCGGGTCGGGATGCCGCCCATCGCGTAGTGGCAGGTCGGCATGACCGGCACCGGCTCCTTCACCGGGTCCACGCCCAGGTAGGTGCGGGAGAACTCGGTGATGTCGGGCAGCTTCTCCTCGAGCACGTCCTCCCCGAGGTGCGTCACGTCGATGAGCACGTAGTCCTTGTTCGGGCCCGCGCCGCGGCCCTCGCGGACCTCCTGCACCATCGAGCGGGCCACGATGTCGCGCGGCGCCAGATCCTTGATGGTGGGGGCGTAGCGCTCCATGAACCGCTCGCCGGAGGAGTTGCGGAGGATGCCGCCCTCGCCGCGCACGGCCTCGGAGATGAGGATGCCCAGACCGGCGAGGCCCGTCGGATGGAACTGGTGGAACTCCATGTCCTCCAGCGGCAGGCCCTTGCGGAACACGATCGCCATGCCGTCGCCGGTCAGCGTGTGCGCGTTGGAGGTGGTCTTGTACATGCGTCCCGAACCGCCGGTGGCGAAGATGATCGCCTTGGCGTGGAACACGTGCAGATCACCGGTGGCCAGCTCGTACGCGACCACGCCGGTCGCGACCGGGCCGCGATCGGTGTCGGTCAGCATCAGGTCCAGCACGTAGTACTCGTTGTAGAACTCCACGTCGTGCTTGACGCAGTTCTGGTACAGCGTCTGCAGGATCATGTGGCCGGTGCGGTCGGCGGCGTAGCACGCGCGGCGGACCGGCGCCTTGCCGTGATCGCGGGTGTGGCCGCCGAACCGCCGCTGGTCGATGCGGCCCTCGGGGGTCCGGTTGAACGGCAGGCCCATCTTCTCCAGATCGAGCACCGCGTCGATGGCCTCCTTGGCCATGATCTCGGCGGCGTCCTGGTCGACGATGTAGTCACCACCCTTGACCGTGTCGAAGGTGTGCCATTCCCAGTTGTCCTCTTCGACGTTGGCCAGCGCGGCGCACATGCCGCCCTGGGCCGCGCCGGTGTGGCTGCGGGTCGGGTACAGCTTGGTGAGCACGGCGGTCCGCACCCGGGGGCCGGCCTCGATCGCCGCGCGCATGCCCGCACCACCGGCGCCGACGATCACCACGTCGTACCGGTGTTCCTGGACGGGACGAGACCCACCGGTTTCGATGGTTCCTTCGCTTCGCTCGCTCATCGCGGTGGCCTGCTCCTAGCTGATGTTGGGGTCGAAGGTGAAGATGACGTAGCTGCCCACGCCCATGATCAGGATCATGGCGACGGCCAGCAGCGCCTTCAGCCAGAACCGGGTCTGGTCCTTGCGGGCGTAGTCGTCGATGACCGTGCGCAGGCCGTTGCCGCCGTGCAGCTGGGCCAGCCACAGCATGGTCAGATCCCAGAACTGCCAGAACGGGCTGGCCCAGCGGCCGGCCACGAAGCCGAAGTTGATCCGCTTCACGCCGCCGTCGAGCATCAGCATGATCGTCATGTGGCCGAAGACCAGCACGATCAGCAGCAGGCCGGAGAAGCGCATGAACAGCCACGCGTACTTCTCGAAGTTGTTGCCCGAGACGCGGCGGGGAGCGCGCGGGGAATCCAGGCTGGCGGGCCGATCGTAGGACTTGCCGAGAACAGGTGCAGTCATGTCAGTGCTCCGTCAGCAGGTAGAAGAACTGCCGGCCGACGCCGGCCGCCGCGACCAGGACCCAGACCGTCAGGACGATCCACAGCATCAGCCGCTGGTACTTGACACCCTTCGACCAGAAGTCGACCAGGATCAGCCGCAGGCCGTTGAGCGCGTGGAACAGCACGCACACGACCAGGCCCATCTCGAGCAGCGCGACGATCGGGTTCTTGTACGTTTCGATCGCCCGGTTGTAGGTGTCCGGGCTCACCCGTACCAGCGCGGTGTCGAGCACGTGGACGAACAGGAAGAAGAAGATCGCCACGCCGGTGATGCGGTGCAGCGCCCAGGACCACATGCCCGGGTCGCCGCGGTACAGGGACTTCCGCTTCGGCCTCGCCGGAGCTTCGATGGTCGTCATAGAGTGCGGTGCCTCCAACGTCGTCGATGGACACGCCGGCGAGCCGGCTAGTCGGATGCGGTCGCAGATTTCGGCGCGCGGGCTCCGCGATCCCGCTACCCTGAGGAACACGGAGATCACGGTGAACACGGTGAACACGGTGAACACCAGTGCTAGCGGTTCCGGAGAACACCAGTTCGTAGCCGGAGCCTCGACCCGGGTGGCCTGAGTGCCGGACGGCCGCCGGGAACCTGGACCGATCTGTCGAGAACTCTAATCCTCGGCGTTTCACGGAACTAATTCGGCGTACCTGTCGTTATGTCGTAATCAGGCGAGTTAGGTTTGCCTTGCCTGGCAACCGCACCGGCGTGAAACGGGCTCCCCATCGCTACTCGAGACAGGTCCACGCGGAGGTCCGATATGTCCGAAATCGACTGGAATACCTTGCGCCGCAACGCATCCGAAATCATGCGCAATGCCTATGCGCCCTACTCCAGGTTTCCGGTCGGCGCGGCGGGCGTCACTGCCACGGGACGAATTGTGGCCGGTTGCAATGTGGAAAATATCTCATACGGACTGGGCCTCTGTGCCGAATGTGTACTCATCGGTAACCTCCACGCGACCGGAGGCGGGCGTTTGCTGGCGGTTGCCGTATGCGATTCCCGCGGCGAAATTCTGATGCCGTGCGGACGTTGCCGGCAGCTGCTCCACGAGCACGGCGGCGGGGATCTGCTCGTCGATCACAAGCGCGGCCCGCGGCCCCTGCGGGAACTGCTGCCGGACGCCTTCGGGCCCGACGATCTGGCGGCCGGGCAGCAATAGCCGGAAGGCATCGCCGGGTGGCGGGAAACCGACGTGTCGGTCGGCGATTCTCCTGGAACGAGTGCGCGAGTGCGACCGACGGCTGCGCGGTGCATGCCGTTCTGCAAGGGTGGTGCGCATGGCGAGCGAGCAATCGGCGACGGCGGTCATCACGGCCAAACGTGACGGCGGTGAGCTGTCCGATGCGCAGATCGATTGGGTGATCGACGCGTACACCCGCGGCACGGTCGCCGACGAGCAGATGGCGGCGCTGGCGATGGCCATCGTGTGGCGCGGGATGACCCGCCGGGAGATCGCGCGCTGGACCGCCGCGATGATCGCCTCGGGGCAGCGGATGTCCTTCCCGGAGTTGAACCGGCCCACCGTGGACAAGCACTCCACCGGCGGCGTCGGCGACAAGATCACGCTGCCGCTGGCCCCGCTGGTCGCCGCGTGCGGGGCGGCGGTGCCTCAGCTGTCCGGCCGGGGCCTGGGCCACACCGGCGGCACCCTGGACAAGCTGGAGTCGATTCCGGGCTGGCAGGCCGATCTCGCGCCGGACCGGATGCGGGAGATCCTCGCCGATCCGGCGATCGGCGCGGTGGTCTGCGCGGCCGGGGCGGATCTGGCCCCCGCCGACAAGCGCTTGTACGCCCTGCGCGACGTCACCGGCACCGTCGAGTCCATCCCGCTGATCGCCAGTTCCATCATGAGCAAGAAGATCGCCGAGGGCACCTCGGCCCTGGTCCTCGACGTCAAGGTGGGCAGCGGCGCCTTCATGAAGGATCTCGACTCCGCCCGCGAGTTGGCCGCCACGATGGTCGAATTGGGCGCCGACTCCGGGGTCCGCACCGTCGCGCTGCTCACCGCGATGGACGCCCCGCTGGGCCGCGCGGTCGGCAACGCCCTGGAGGTGGCCGAGTCGGTCGAGGTCCTGGCCGGCGACGGCCCGGCCGACGTCGTCGAGCTGACCCTCGCGCTGGCCCGGGAGATGTTGGCGCAGGCCGGAATTCACGATGTCGACCCGGCGGACGCGCTCGCCGACGGCCGGGCCATGGATCGCTGGCGGGCCATGGTCCGGGCCCAGGGCGGCGAGCCCGACGCGGCCCTGCCCACCGCGCGCCTGCGCGAACAGATCTCGGCGCCGCGGGCCGGGATCGTGGCCCGGGTCGACGCGCTGCGGGTCGGCCGGGCGGCGTGGCTGCTCGGCGCGGGCCGGGCGCGGCAGGGCGACGCGATCGACCACGCCGCGGGGATCGAGGTGCACGTGCGGCCCGGCGACCGCGTCGCGGCGGGTCAACCGCTCTACACCCTGCACGCCGACCGGCCGGAACTCGTCGGCGACGCCTGTGAGGTGCTGCACGCGTCGTACACGATCGGCGAGGCCGAGGTCACCCCCTCGCCGCTGGTGCTGGACCGAATCTCGAGATGACCGCGCCGGACACGGCGAGCGACGACATGCCGTCGAGAGGATGGACACACGGAAAGTTGCCTGCGCACCCGCGTCGATGCGGCTAGCGTCAATACATGACTGGACCGACGCCTCTGACTCTCGCCTCGATCCGCCGGGCGCCCAAGGCGGTGCTGCACGACCATCTCGACGGGGGACTGCGACCCGCCACGGTGCTCGAGTTGGCCGCCGGCTGCGGCTACGATCAGCTACCGGCCACCGATGCCGACGCGCTCGGCCGCTGGTTCCGCGACGCCGCCGACAGCGGCTCGCTGGAGCGATATCTGGAAACCTTCGCCCACACCGTCGCGGTGATGCAGACCCCCGAGGGCCTGCGCCGGGTGGCTCGCGAGGCCGCCGAGGATCTGGCCGCCGACGGCGTGGTCTACGCGGAGGTGCGGTTCGCGCCCGAACAGCACCTGGAGCGCGGGCTCACCCTCGACGAGGTGGTCGAACACACCCTCGCCGGATTCCGGGAAGGTGAGGAGATCGCGGCCGCGGCCGGGAATCCGATCCGGATGACCTGCCTGCTGACCGCCATGCGGCATGCCGCGCGCTCACTGGAGATCGCGGAATTGGCGGTGCGGTTCCGCCCGCGCGGCGTGGGCGGTTTCGACATCGCCGGCGCCGAGGCCGGTTATCCGCCCACCCGGCACCTCGACGCGTTCGAGTACATGCGAGCCAACAACGCGCACTTCACCATTCACGCCGGCGAGGCGTTCGGGCTGCCCTCGATCCACGAGGCGCTGGCGTTCTGCGGCTGCGATCGGCTCGGGCACGGGGTGCGGATCACCGACGACATCTTCGACGGCGCGGCCGCGGCGGCGACTCCCGCGCCGGAGGGCACCACCGTGCCCGACCACAGCGGGCTGCGCCTCGGCTTGGTCGCCAATTACGTTCGGGACAAACGGATTCCGCTGGAACTGTGCCCGTCGTCCAATGTGCAGACCGGCGCGGTGCCGTCGTTGGACAAGCACCCGTTCGACCTGCTGGCCCGGTTGCGGTTCCGGGTCACCGTCAACACCGACAACCGGTTGATGAGCGATACAGACATGAGCCGCGAGATGCTCAAGCTGGTCGAGACCTTCGGCTACGGCTGGAGCGATCTGGAGCGATTCACCATCAACGCGATGAAGTCCGCCTTCATCCCGTTCCCGGACCGGCTGCGCCTCATCGACGAGGTGATCAAGCCCGGCTACGCTGTGCTGATCGGCTGAACCGGCGGGGCTCAGCTCTTCTGCAGCCGGGCCTCGAACGCCTGCTCCAGGGCCCGCCAGCCGGCCGCCTCGGCGGTGAACGGCGGGCTCGGGGCCATCCGGTTCGGGTCCGGCTCCAGCAGGTACGACACGTACCAGCCCAGCGGGGTGGACTTGGCCAGCGCCTGCTCGACCCCGTCGTCGCCGGCGTAATCGGCTGCGTCGGTGAGCAATTCGACCGCGAGGTCGAGCTGGTCGACATCCACCTGCCGCGGGCCGACGGCCAGATCGTCGGCGAGGCCGGGCAGTACGTAGACGTTCTCCTCGGTGACCTCGACCTCCAGCGAACCGTCGGTGGCGGCGGTGCGCACCTCCTCGAAGGTGCTCACCCGGGCCAGGTCGTGGTCGTGGTCGTCGGCGAGGTAGCGGGCCAGGGCGCGCTCGGACGAGAAGATCGTGATGTTGCCCTCGCTGCCCAGGAACACCGGTTCGTCGTCCAGATAGCAGCGCAAGGTGAACCAGGTGCCGTCGGAGGTGATGATCTTCACCGGGTCGATGCCGACGAGGTTCCAGAAGGTCTCCTCTTCCTCCTCGTCCTCGGCATCCAGGTCGACCTGTTCGAACTCGTTGTCGTCCTCGGATTCCGCGACATCCTCGGCGTCGACGATGTTCTCCTCGGCGGCCAGCAACTCGGCCTCGGCGACGGCGACGGCCGCGGCGTCCACCTCCGGCGTCTGCACGACCGAGTCGATGGCGTCGATGACCTGGTCCCAGTCCTTGGCGATGGCCGCGCCGATCTGGTCCCACAGCTCCTGGCCCTCACGGCCGACGAAGGCGTTCACACCCGCCGGCAGCGCGCCGAGCACGGGATGCGAACCGAAGAACTTCGTCACCACCTCGAGCTCGCACACCTCGCCGATGGTCCGGACCATGTCGAGCGTCTCCTCGAGCTCGGCGATGGTCTCCGGATCCGGGTCGCCCGCCGCGAGCTCCGGCGCGCCGACCAGATCGAAGGCGTACTGCTCCTCCGGTTCCAGCTCCGCGGCGGACAATCCGGCCACGACCTTCCAGGCCGGATGGTCGATCAGATCGTTGTCGTCGCTGGTGCGGATGAACGCGGCGAGCTCCGCGACCGACTCGAATCCGTAGAGCGCGTCCTCGTGTCCGAGGAATGCCTCCCACTCGTCGTCACCGTCCCGCCAGCGCGGTGCCCACAGGGTGACGAGGTCGCCATCGGTCAGGCCGAGCTCGATCGGGACGATGTCTCCAGAAGCCATGACCGGAAGCCTATCGAGCCGTCGTCTGCGGCACTATTCGGCCCGCCCCGCAACGCTTCCCGCCGCGGGCGGAACGAACGCGGAGTTGAGGGTCGCAACCACTTCCGACCGCTGCCGACCGGCGTCCGTGGCGGCCTGCTGGCACGCCCAGATGATGAGTTGCCCCACGTCGGCGGGGGTATGACCGCTGACCGACTCGGCCAGGGCGAGGTCGATCAGGGCCCCGTCGCTGTCGACCTCCACGCTCACCAGACCGTCGTCGCTGGTGAAACGGCCGCGCACCTGCTTGAGCCCGAACAGCGCCGCCTCCAGCGCCTCCAGCTTCTCGGTCGCCTGGGCGACCAGCGCGTCCATCTCCGCGCTCATGGGGCAACCCTTTCGGTTCGGATGCTCACACCGGCCTCATCCAACTCGTGGGCCCGGTGTCCTCGTCGTCCATCCGGTCCAGCTCGTCCACGGCGGACTGCCGGGTGGGCAGGCCCAGTTTGTCCAGCAGTTCCGTCGGCATACCCGATTCGGCCAGCAGTTCCCGGCGGCGGGCCTTGGCCACGATCGCCGACCGCTGCGTCAGGCGCAGGATCTCGGCGGCCAGAGCCTTTGCGCCGTAACGGTATTCGCTGCGCTCGAAGCTGATCTCGACCGGCATGCCCTGATCGGTGGCGCGCACGCTGATCGTGCCGGACCGATTGCTGCTGACCGCCACCGTCACCGCCGGGATCGGCGGCTTCTGCTCGGAATTCATTCGGTGTGCTCCATCACGCCGTCGGCCTGTAGAAGCCGTGGAACGCCATTCCCATGTTCTCCGTTCGGATCGGATCGATGCGCACCGGACTGCCGGCCTCCACCATCTGGCCGTTGCCGACCACCATCGCCACGTGGCCGTCCCAGACCGCCAGATCGCCGGGCATGACCTCGCCGGCGGAGACCGGCATACCGCCCTGGTCGGAGGCGATCCGGGGCAGATCCACCCCGGCCTGACCGTAGGCCCACGAGGTCAGCCCGCTGCAATCCAGACCCACGCCGGGCGTGTTGCCGCCCCACACGTACGGGGTGCCGACGGCGCTGATCGCCGCCTCGACCGCCGTCGCGGCCTTCGGATTCGGGGCCACCACCTGACTGCCGTCCGGCAGCGAGATCGCCACCGCCTCCGGATGGCCGGGCAACAGCGGTGGCGGCGCGGCCATCTGGTTCAGCGGAGCCGCCGGGTTGGCCCGGGCGACCAGGTCGTCGACGGCGGCGCCGCCCGTACCGACCAGCCCGCTCAGGACCCCGCCACTGCCGCCGAGCAGCGTGGCGGCCTGCCGGGCGCCCTCGGCGGCCAGGCCCGCCAGGTCGGTCGGCGCACCCGCGGGCGGCGGAGTGGGCGGCGGCGGAACCAGATCGGTCATCGAGGCCGTATGCGTGCCCAGGTCGGATTGCACCCGCGACACCACCGCCAGCGCGCGGCCGAGATGGTCGATGGCGGAGTTCACCGCCGTGGCCATGCCCGCCGGGGTCGCGAGGGCCGGCCCCAGCGCGTTCACCGACTGCACGAAATCCTGCAGCACCGCGCCGATCTCCTGCTGGCCGGACTGCACCGAGGCGGCCGCGAGACCCACCACGTCGGCCATGGTGACGCCGCGATCGGAGATGGTGGCCGCCGCGGTCTGCACCCGCATCGCCTTGTCGGTGGCGGCGTCTCCGCCGCCACCCTGCCAGGACGCGTCGAGTTGATCGATGCTCTGCCGACCGGCCTGTTCGACGCCGTCGACGGCCGCCGAGGACTGCCGTAGCGAGTCCGCCGGGCCGCCGGCGGGCAGCACCCCGGTGCCGAAACCGGCCAGCAGGTCGGTGATCGGCCTGGTCAACGCGTCCACATCGAGCACCGGACTCATGTCAATTCTCCCTCGACGGCGCGCAGGGCATCGGCGTGTTCGAGCTCCGACTCGGCATAGGAGGCGGCCGTGCCGGTGGCGGCGGTGCCCATCGAACCGAGGACCGCGGACAGCTGGC
Source organism: Nocardia aurantia (assembly GCF_009604425.1). Classification (GTDB taxonomy): domain Bacteria; phylum Actinomycetota; class Actinomycetes; order Mycobacteriales; family Mycobacteriaceae; genus Nocardia; species Nocardia aurantia. Next base: position 282,481 of record NZ_WEGI01000012.1, read on the forward strand.
CGATCGCTGCCACGTGCCCGGCGTGGGCGGCGCGATAGGCGTCGACGAAATCGCCGCCGATCAGCCCGAGGATCGGGCCCAGCAGCAGTGGATCGGCGGCCGCGGCATGTGCCGCCGCGGAGCCCATCTCACCGGCCAGACCGGTGGCGGTGGCGCCGTATGTCGCGACGCCCTGGGTGTCGACCGAGAGTTTCTCCATACAACATCCCCCATCGTGCTGTTCCATTGGCAGGGTACGTCATTCAGCGGGTTGGACGCGCCCTCCCGCACACCGGTTCCGGTGCGACCGGAAAACTTCCCCGGACGCCACCCACGTTCCGCAGACTCTATGGTGTGGCCATGCGCACGCTCATCGTGGATCATCCCCTGACCGCCACGTTGCTGACCACCCTGCGGGACGAACGCACCACCAACCCGGCGTTCCGGGCCGCGCTGCGGGATCTGACCGGCCTGCTGATCTACGAGGCGCTGCGCGACGCCCCGGTCGCCACCTTCCCGGTGACGACGCCGGTCGCCGTCGCACAGGGCACGCGACTGTCGCACCCGCCGTTGCTGGTTCCGGTGCTGCGGGCCGGACTCGGCATGGTGGAGGCGGCCAGTGCGCTGGTGCCGCAGTCGCGGGTCGGGTTCGTCGGCATCGCGCGCGACGAGGACAGCCACCAGCCCGTGCCCTACATGGAGTCGCTGCCGCGCGATCTGTCCGGTGTGCCGGTGTTCGTGCTGGATCCGATGCTCGCCACCGGCGGTTCGATGCTGCACACCCTGGACCGGTTGCGGGCCCGCGGCGCCGCCGACATCACCGCGATCTGCGTGCTGTCCGCACCGGAAGGCATTGCGGCCCTGCGAGATTCGGACCACCCGGTTCGACTGGTCACCGCCGTCGTAGATTCCGGCCTGAACGCGGACGCCTACATCGTGCCCGGTCTCGGCGACGCGGGCGACCGTCAGTTCGGCCCGCGCTGAACCGGTTCCGGCCCCGGCGTTCACTTCGGGCCCGCCTCCGACGGTCCCGTCTCCGGCCGGGCCGACCGGAGGATGCGCCGCCCGGCCCGCGGCGTGCGCAGCCGCCGGCTGCGGCCGCGTTCACGCTCGTTGCGGTCGCGCAGTCGTCCGCCCAGCCGGTCCAGCTGCCGCTCCAGCTTGTCCAGCGGGCCCAGCGGCAACGGCGTCGGCTGCGAGAACAGTTCGATGTGCAGGCAGACCGGGCAGCGATAGGTGTCGATCGCGTAGCTCGGCCGCTCCGCCGGTTCGAACAACCTGCCGCCGATGCCCGAGATCCAGCGGCTGACGACCGGCTCGAATCCGGTGCCCTGTACCAGACCGGCCTCCAGGCCGGCGCTTCCGCAATGGGTGCAGTGCAGTTCGCTCACCCTCGGCATGATCGCATCGACCGGCGCGCGATCCGAATCGAAACGATCGAACATTCGCGCAGAATTCATGCGCGGCAAGCCATCCGGACCGGCCGGTCACCCCTCGCGATCGTGGAGATAGTCGGCGAGCGCCGCCCGGACGGCCGGTCGGCGCCGGCCCGCGTGCAGTTCGAGCAGGGCGGCCTCGGCGATCATGCCGATCCACAACTGGGCCGCCTCGTGCGGGTGCGGCCGGCCCAGCGCCTCGAAATCCGGCCGGGCCACCGCGGCGTTGTGGGCGTTCCGGGCGTTCACCTCGTCGGCGATCAGCGGTTCCGCGCGCGCCTCCAGCAGCAGCGCCTTCACCCCGCGGTCGCGCAGGCAGGCCTCCAGATAGGCCGCGGTCCCCGCCAATAGGCGCTCGCGTCCGGGCGCGACACCGGCCATGGCGGCGGCGATCTCGGCCTCGAGCCGATCGTGGAATTCCCGGTGCAGGGCCAGCAGATATCCGGCCCGGGAGCCGAAGTGGTGGAAGAACGTGCCCTTGGCGACCCCGAGCTCCTCGACCAGCGCGTTCACGCTGAGCCCCGCCAGGCCGACGCGTTCGGCCAGGCGCAGGCCACTGTCGATCAGTGCGGATCGGGTGCGCGCCGCCGCGTCCTGCCTGAGATTCATTGCCGATCAACCTATCCGAGCGGTGCGGCGGCCCCGGCATCCGGCTTGTGCGCCGCTCGCCCCGACGCTACCATTTTAACCGACCGATCGGTCAGTGAGTGACCGATCGGTCGGCGAAAACTCGACGAGAGGACGGTGAGAGGCGATGCGGATCGCGCACACGTCGGCGGGGGAGCTGGCGTACGAGGAATCCGGAGACGGGCCGCCGGTACTGCTGCTGCACGCGAACGCCCACGACCACCACGACTTCGACCCGATCGTCCCGGCACTGTCCCGGGCGCATCGGGTGATCGCGGTCGATTGGCCCGGCCACGGCGTCACCGCCGCGAACCCGATCACCGCCACGAAACTGGCCGACGCACTCGCCGAGTTCGTCGCCGGACTCGGCCCCGAACCGGTGGTGCTGATCGGCAACTCGGTCGGCGGATTCGCCGCGGCCCGCCTGGCGATCGAGGAGCCTGCGCGGGTCGCCGGCCTGGTCCTGGTCAACACCGGCGGATTCGCGAAGCGGACGCCGCTGACCCGCGCCTACTACCGGATCTACGCGTCGCGCCCGGTCTCCCGCCTGCTGCTGCCGCTGATCGTGCGCGGCTACCTGCGGCCCGCCGGTGCGCACGATCGGTCCGTCGCCGAGCGGACCCTCCGGTTCCTGGGCACCGCGCGGGGCCGGGCGACCTACACCGCGATGTGGCGCAGCTTCGCCGACCCGGACTACGACCTGACCGTCCGCGCCGCGCGGATCACGGCGCCCACGCTGGTCGTCTGGGGCCGCCGCGATTCGGTCGCACCCCTCTACCTCGGCCGGGCGACCACCCGGCTCATCCCCGGAGCCCGGCTCGCGGTCCTGGACACCGGGCATCTGCCCTTCTCCTCCGCGCCCGAAGAATTCCTGGACGTCGTCCTGCCGTTCGTCCGGTCGGCGCACGAACGCTGCGAGTATCCCGGGTGAAGTCCGTCTCAGAGCTCGGCGCAGAACTTTCTGATCTCGGAGAGCTGCTGCGCGGCAAGATGTTTCGCCTCCGGCAGCGCCGCATGATCCGAAACCGGCTGCACCACTTCGATATAGCATTTGAGCTTCGGTTCGGTACCCGACGGCCGGATCACCAGACGCATTCCCGGGCCGTCGAATATCACTGCGTCCGTGCGCATCCGGCCTCGCGCCCGCAGCAGGTCGGTATGTGTCACCGGGACACCGGCGATGATCTGCGGTGGCGTGCCGCGCAACCGGCCGACGACAGCCGCCGCAGCCTCCTGATCGGCGAGCCGCAACGAGACCTGATCGCCCGCGTGCAGGCCGAATTCGACCGCGTAGTCGTCGAGCACGTCGGGCAGCCGCCGGCCCGTGGCGGCGAGCCGGGCCACCAGATCGGCGGCGGCCACCGCCGCCGAGATGCCGTCCTTGTCCCGCACGGCCGTCGGGTCCACGCAGTGCCCGATCGCTTCCTCGTAGGCATAGACCAGGCCGTCCCCGGCCCGGGCGAGCCATTTGAACCCGGTCAGCGTCTCGGCGTAGCGGGCGCCACGAGCGGCGGCGAGCGCGCTCAGCAGCCGCGACGACACGATGGTCGTGGCGACCAGCGAATCGGGCGCCGCCGCCCGCAGCACGTAATCGGCGAGCAGCACCCCGGTCTCGTCGCCGCGCAACATCCGCCACCCGTCCGTCGTCGGTACCCCGATCGCACACCGATCGGCGTCCGGATCCAGTGCGATCGCGAGGTCCGCGCCGATCCGCTCGGCCAGCGCCAGCAGCAGATCCGATGCCCCCGGCTCCTCCGGATTGGGGAACGGCACCGTCGGGAAGTCCGGATCCGGCGCGAACTGCTCCTCGACCACCCGGACATCGGTGAATCCGGCATCCCGCAGCGCGGCCACCGCGAGATCCCCGCCTACCCCGTGCATCGGCGTCAGCGCGATGCGAAGACCGTGTCGCGCCGAGGCGTTTCGCGAAAGCGCGGCGTCCTGTTCGCCGTCGTCCGTCCCGGGCGTCTCGTCGGAACCGCCGATCCGTTGCGGCAGTTCGGTGATGCGGGCCAGATAGCGGCGCACGAGTTCCTCGCCGATGGCGGCGACCGAGGCGGCCGGAGGCAGCGACACGATCGTGGGGGAGGGCGCGGTGGGCAGCGGATCGGCCCGGGTGACAGGGTCGCGGACGGCGTCGATGCACGCCTCGATCTCGCTGTCCGCGGGCGGGATCAGCTGTGCGCCGCCGTCCAGGTACACCTTGTAGCCGTTGTCCGCCGCCGGGTTGTGCGATGCGGTGATCTGCACACCCGCAACGGCTTTCAGCTCCCGGACCGCGAACGCCAGCACCGGAGTGGGCAATGGCCGCGGTAACGGCAGCACCGTGAAGCCCGCAGCCGCAAGGACTTCCGCCGTCACCGTCGCGAATTCCGCGGAACCGTGCCGTGCGTCGCGACCGACCACGACCAGCCCGCCGCCGAGACACCGGTCACGCAACCACCCGGCCAGTCCCGCGGTCGCGCGCGCCACAGTATCGACGTTCATACCGTCCGGCCCGTCCTGCAGCGGCCCGCGCAGTCCGGCCGTTCCGAATCGCAACATCGATAATTCCCTTCTTCCGCCGTCCGTCCCGCCCGCCTCGATACCTCCTAGAAGGCACCCGTACCGCTCGGCGCCCTTCGCCCGTAGGCGAGGCGTGGTCCGGCCGAATCATGTTGCCGGGGAAGAGGATCCGCCGACCGGCTTCGTCCGCGAACCATGGGCCGTGTGTGCCCGCAGCGGACGGCTCCTCGGAACGGCGGTTCGCATGCCTACAGGCGCTCGAGCACCCCGCGCAGCAGTTTGCCGAGGCGGGGGGCGGCGGCGTGGCCCTCGGCGAGGACCTCGGCGTGCGAGAGGTGGGCGCCGGTGACGCCGGCCGCGAGGTTGGTCACCAGCGAGATGCCCAGCAGCCGGACGCCGAGGGCGCGGCAGGCGATGGCCTCCAGCACGGTCGACATGCCGACGAGATCGGCGCCGATGGTGGCGAGCATGCGGATCTCGGCGGGGGTCTCGTACTGCGGCCCGGTCAGGCCCGCGTACACGCCCTCGGTCAGGCTCGGGTCGACTTCCCTTGCCAGCGAACGCAGTTCGGGGTCCCAGGTGTCGACCAGATCGACGAATTCGGCGCCGGCGAGCGGGCTGCGGCCGGTGAGGTTGAGGTGATCGGCGATCAGCACCGGCTCACCGACCCGCAGGCCGGGCCGGATACCGCCGGCGGCGTTGGTGAGCAGCACCGTGGTGGCGCCCGCCGCGATCGCGGTCCGCACACCGTGCACGACCTGGTCCGGGCCCTGGCCCTCGTACAGATGCCGGCGGCCCATCAGCAGCAGCACCGGGGTGTCGCCGACGGCGACCGAGTGGATCGTGCCCTGATGTCCCTGTGCGGTGGGCGATCCGAACCCCGGCACCTCCACCATCGGCAGCGACACCGCCGGGGTGCCGATCTCCGTGGCCGCGTCCTGCCAGCCCGATCCGAGCACCACCGCGGCCCGGTGGCGCGTGACTCCCGTACGTTCGGCGATCGCCGCGGCGGCCTCTTCGGCAAGCATGCGGCCCACCCTAATCCTCCGCCGCGGCCGTCGCCGACCCGGCCGTCCGGTGCGGGCGCGTGTCCCCACGCCGGGTTTCGCGGCCGGACGCGGCAGGATGGGGGCGTGCGTGAACTCGTGGTGCTGGGGACGGCCAGTCAGGTGCCGACCCGACAGCGCAACCACAACGGTTATCTGCTGCGCTGGGACGGCGCCGGATTGCTGTTCGATCCCGGCGAGGGCACCCAGCGGCAGATGCTCTTCGCGGGTGTGTCGGTGACCGGGGTGACCGCCATCTGCCTGACCCATTTCCACGGCGACCACGTCCTGGGCCTGCCGGGCGTCATCGCGCGGCTCAATCTGGACCGGGTGCAGCATCCGGTCGACGTCTGCTTCCCCGCCTCCGGCGTGGACATCTACCGCCGGCTGCGGGATGTGGTGCCGGAATTCCCGGGGCTGCGGGAGCATCACGTGACCGGTGGCCCGATCCCGCTGCCGGAGGCCGCGTTCGACCTGGAAGCGGTGCGGCTGTCGCATCGGATCGACTCGTTCGGCTATCGGCTCACCGAACCCGACGGCCGCCGCCTGCTGCCGGAGCGGCTGGCGGAGTTCGGGCTCGGCGGTCCGGTGGTGGGCCGATTACAGCGCGAGGGCGTGGTGCGCGCGCCCGACGGCCGTACCGTCACCCTCGACGACGTCTCGGCGGTGCGGCGGGGCCAGCGCTTCGCCTTCGTGATGGACACCCGGATGTGCGAGGGCGTCGAGGAACTCGCCGCCGAGGCCGACATGCTGGTCATCGAGGCCACCTTCCTGGACGGCGAGGCCGATCTGGCCCGGGAGTTCGGGCACCTCACCGCCGGTCAGGCCGCGCAGGTGGCGCGGGAGGCCGGGGTGCGGACGCTGGTGCTGACCCATTTCTCGCAGCGCTATGCCGACCTGGAAGGTCACCGACTGGAGGCCCGCAAGCACTTCGACGGCGACCTGGTCGTCGCGGAGGATCTGATGCGGGTGCCGGTTCCGACTCGCCGGTAACTTATGCTCGCGTCATGCCGTATTCGACCCGTGACGGGGATGTGTTCGTGCTCTACCTCGGCGAAGAGGGGCAGACCGACAGCGAGAACCGATTCCATCCCGACTGGCTCGATCGGTTCGAGGCGGCGCTGGACGAGATCGAGGCGTCGGAGGGACCGGCGGCGCTGGTCACCGTCTCGACCGGCAAGTTCTACACCAACGGTCTCGACGTCGACTGGCTGTTCGGCAACGTCGACAAGCACTACTGGTATCTGGACCGGGTGCACGCGCTCTACCGCCGGTTGCTGACCTTCCCGATGCCGACGGTGGCCGCGGTCAACGGCCACGCCTTCGGCGCCGGCGCGATGCTGGCCACCTCACACGACTTCCGGGTGATGCGCGGCGACCGCGGGTACTGGTGCCTGCCCGAGGTACATCTGGGCATGCGGTTCACCCCGGCCATGAATTCGCTGCTGGTCGAGCGCCTGCCCAATCAGGTCGCCCTGGAGGCGATGACCACCGGCCGCCGCTACACCGGCGCCGACGCGCTGGCCGCCGGCATCGTGGACGACACCGCCACCCCGGCTGAATTGCTGTCCGTCGCGGTGACCCGCGCGGCCGCGCTGGCGGGCAACCGCAAGCCGAACCTGCAGGTGATCAAGCGGCATCTGCACGAGCGGGTGCTGGCGGGCCTGGCGGTCCCCACCACGGCCGAGAACATGGCGTTCACCATCGGATAGCCCACCGGGCGCGCTCGCGTTCGCAGTGCAACACTGGGTGCCATGCCGCAGGGAAACAGCGCGAGTGGTCAGGGCTCGGAGGCGGCAGCGCAGCGTCACCACGGAGAGCCCCCGATCGCGCCCAGTCGATACAGCGCGAGTGGTCAGGGCTCGGAGGCGGCAGCGCAGCGTCACCACGAAGAGACCCCGGTCGCGCTCAGTGGTGACAGCACCGGCTCGGACACCGCGGATTCGCGGGTGGCGGCGGCCGATCTGCGGCTGACCACGCGGGCCGATGCCGCCATCACCGCGGCCTCGGCGGAGTTGATCGGGCTGTCGCACGCCATCCACGCTGAACCCGAGCTGGCCTTCGATGAGAGTCGCAGCGTCGCAAAGGCTCTCGCGCCGCTGCGGGAGCGCGGATTCACGATCGAGACGCCGGTCGCGGACCTGCCGACGGCGTTCACCGCGAGCTACGGCAGTGGCGACCTGGTCGTCGGGCTGTGTGCGGAGTACGACGCGCTGCCCGAGATCGGCCACGCCTGCGGGCACAACATCATCGCCGCGGCCGCCGTCGGCGCCGCGCTCGGCCTGGCGGAGGTGGCCGACGCCTGCGGGATCACGGTCACGGTGTTCGGCACCCCGGCTGAGGAGAGCGGCGGCGGCAAGGTACTGATGCTCGAGCGCGGCGTCTTCGACCCGGCCGCGCTGGTGATGATGGTTCACCCCGGCCCGTTCGACATCGTCGCCACCCGATCGCTGGCCCTGGCCGATGTATCGGTGACCTATCGAGGTCGCGAGGCACACGCCAGCGCCGCCCCCGAACGCGGCCGCAACGCGGGGGACGCCGCCACCATCGCGCAGGTGGCTCTCGGCTTGCTGCGACAACATCTCGAGCCCGGACAGCAACTGCACGGTATAGTTGCTTCGGGCGGCGTGGCCCCCAATATCGTGCCCGGACATGCGGAACTGCTGTACTACCTACGCGCAGGCAACTCCGCAGCTCTCGATGATCTGACGCGACGCGCGTCGGCTTGTTTCGAGGCGGGAGCACTGGCTACCGGATGTACCCATGAAATCCGGCCGTTGGCTCCCCGGTATACGGAGCTCACGCCCGATTCGGCGCTACTCTTTGCTTATCGCGAGCAAATTCTCGGCACCGGCCGGGCACCGCTCGCCGACGAGGTCGCGGCAACGCGGCCCCTGGGTAGTACCGATATGGGAAACGTCACCAACGTGATTCCGGGCATCCATCCGGTCATCGGCATCGATGCCGGTGGCGCGGTGACCCACCAGCCCGAATTCGCGGCCGCATGTGTGACCGCCTCCGCGGACCTCGCGGTCCTCGACGGGGCCACCGCGCTGGCACGTACCGCGATCCAGATCGCGGGCGATCAACTACACAGAGACAGGCTCTCGGAGCACAGGATTCGCAGAACATCGCGACAGGAGGAACGTCGGTGAGCACAAGCGGCCGGTCCGTCCGGACCGGCACGGACGCAGTGGAAGCGTGGCTGAGCGAGCACTCGGAGGATCTGATCGGCTGGCGGCGGCATCTGCACGCCAATCCCGAACTGTCCCGGACCGAGTTCGCGACCACCGAATTCATCGAGACCTGGCTGGTCAAGGCCGGGCTCGAACCGCGCAAACTGCCCAGCGGCACCGGCTTACTCTGTGACATCGGCCCCGACACCCCGCGTATCGGCCTGCGCGCCGACATGGACGCGTTACCCCTGCAGGAGTACACCGGCCTGTCCTTCGCTTCCACTGTCCCGGGTGTGTCGCACGCCTGCGGACACGACGCGCACACCGCGATCCTGCTCGGCACCGCGCTGGCGCTGGCCGAGATGCCCGATCTGCCGGTCGGCGTGCGGCTGATGTTCCAGCACGCCGAGGAGGTCATGCCCGGCGGCGCGATCGATATGGTCGCCGCGGGTGCGATGTCGGGCGTGTCGAAGGCGTTCGCCCTGCACTGCGATCCGCGGCTGGAGGTCGGCCGGGTCGGCCTGCGGGTCGGCGCCATCACCTCGGCGGCCGATACGGTGGAACTCGTACTCGATTCGCCGGGCGGGCACACCTCGCGCCCGCACCTGACCAGCGACCTGGTGTACGCGATCGGCACCGTGATCACCGGCCTGCCCGGCCTGCTGAGCCGCCGGGTCGATCCGCGGACCAGCACCGTGATGGTGTGGGGCGCGGTGTCGGCGGGCAAGGCGCCGAACGCGATCCCGCAGACCGGCATGCTGACCGGCACCGTCCGCACCGGCGATCACACCACCTGGGCGTTGCTGGAGCCGCTGGTGCGGGAGATCGTCGAGGGCCTGCTGGCCCCGACCGGGGTCCGGTACCAGCTGAACTACAAGCGCGGCGTCCCGCCGGTCGTCAACGACGAGCAGGCCGTGCGGATGTTCGAGGAGGCCGTGCGCACCCTCGGCCCCGAGGCGCTGGCCGACACCGCGCAGTCCGGTGGCGGCGAGGACTTCTCCTGGTATCTGGAGGAGGCCCCCGGCGCGATGGCGCGCCTCGGCGTCTGGTCCGGCCAGGGCGAACAGCTCGACCTGCACCAGCCGACCTTCGACATCGACGAGCGCGCGCTCGGTGTGGGTGTCCGCGTGCTGTCGAATCTGGTTCTGCGGCAACAGGACTGAGCTGCGGTCCGCCGGAATGCGCCGGCCCGGCCCGGCCCGGCCCCGGACATCTCCGGACGCCGGGCCGGCCTGCGTCCGGATCTAACTCAGACCGTAGGACGTACCCGGGCCGACATTGCGGCTGTTGCGGGTACGCAGCGCGTGCGCGTATTCGCTGGGGGCGCCGGCGTTCTCGGCGGCGTCGGCGATCACCCCGAGGTAGCGCGCGGAGGGCAGGCCGCCCTCGTAGGCGTCGAGCACGTACAGCCAGGGCAGGACCGGTTCGGTACCGGTGCCCGGATTCGGGGTCACGCGTAGCCGGATTTTCCTGTGGATACCGAAATCCGAACCCTCCCAGCGATCGAGGCTCTGCTCGTCCTCCGCGGAGACGTCGTACAGCACGACGAATACGCGAGAACCGGGGTCCTCGACCACCGTCGCGAGTGGTCCCTCCCAGCCGATGTCGTCGCCGGCGAAGGTCAGGCGCCAACCCTCGAGCCATCCGGTCCCGTACACGGGGGAGTGCGGACAGCGCTTGAGCATCTGCTCGGGATCCATGTTGGACCCGTAGGCGGCGTATATCGGCACTGGGAAAGCGTAGCGAACAACCGGCCGGGCTCCCCCGGCAAGGTTGAGATTAATTGTCACCATCGCGTTGCACGTCGGTTGCCGCGGCCCGCGATCGACCCCCACGGGAGAGACTGTTGTCGCGATCACAACGGGTGATGCGGTCAAACGGGGCGAGACCAGGACCGATAACGTTGTTCGCGGCCCGGAGATCCCGGCCCGCACAGCTCGACAGCGGAGGTAGAACATGTCCCGCATAGCCATCATCGGGGGCGGACCCGCCGGTTACGAGGCGGCCCTGGTGGCGGCCCAGCACGGCGCGTCGGTCACGGTGATCGACAGCGACGGCGTCGGTGGCGCCTGCGTGTTGTGGGACTGTGTGCCGTCCAAGACCTTCATCACCTCCACCGGTGTCCGCACCGATCTGCGCCGCGCGCGAGATCTGGGCATCACCGTGCACCACGCGCAGGCCCAGGTGCGGTTGTCCGAGGTCAACGCCCGGGTCAAGGCGCTCGCGCAGGCCCAGTCCTCCGATATCCGGTCCAAGTTGCAGGCGGCCGGAGTGACGCTGCTGTCCGGTCGCGGCGAGATCATCGACCAGGCTCCGGGCCTGGCCACCCATCTGGTGCTGGCCCGCCTGCTCGACGGACAGGAACGGGTCATCGAGGCCGAGGTGGTGCTGATCGCCACCGGCGCGAGCCCGCGCGTGTTGCCCGGCGCCGAACCGGACGGCGAGCGCATCCTCACCTGGCGCCAGCTGTACGACCTCAGCGAACTGCCGGAGACCCTGGTGGTGGTCGGGTCCGGCGTCACCGGTGCGGAATTCGTCTCCGCCTACACCGAGATGGGCGTGCAGGTGAAACTGGTCTCGAGCCGCGACCGCGTGCTGCCCGGCGAGGACGCCGACGCCGCGCTGGTGCTCGAGGACGCGCTCGCCGAGCGTGGGGTGGAGTTGGTCAAGCACGCCCGCGCCGACGCGGTCGAGCGCACCGCGGAGGGGATCGTGGTCAAGCTGTCCGACGGCCGGACGGTCACCGGCACGCACGCGTTGATGACGGTCGGTTCCACCCCCAACACCGACAACCTGGGCCTCGAGCGGCTGGGCATCCGGCTCGACAAGAGCGGCTATCTGCGGGTGGACCGGGTCTCCCGGACCCAGGTGCCCGGCATCTACGCCGCGGGCGACTGCACCGGCCTGCTGCCGCTGGCCTCGGTGGCCGCCATGCAGGGCCGGATCGCGATGTATCACGCACTCGGCGAAGGGGTTCAGCCGATCCGCCTGAAGACGGTGGCGTCCGCGGTGTTCACCCGCCCCGAGATCGCGACCGTCGGGGTCAGCCAGACCGCCATCGACAACGGCGAGGTGCCCGCCCGCACGGTGATGCTGCCGCTGAACACCAACCCCCGGGCGAAGATGTCGGGGCTGCGCCGCGGTTTCGTGAAGATCTTCTGCCGTCCCGCCACCGGTGTGGTGATCGGCGGTGTGGTGGTCGCGCCGATCGCCTCCGAACTGATCCTGCCGATCGCGCTGGCGGTGCAGAACAATCTGACGGTCAACGATCTCGCGCAGACCTTCTCGGTCTATCCGTCGCTGACCGGATCGATCACCGAGGCGGCCCGGCAGTTGATGCGTCACGACGATCTGGACTGAGCTCCGCTCGGAACTGGAAGGCCGCCCCACCCCTGAGAATATGCGCTACCTGGAGCGATGCGACTTGCGCCGCAGGGCATTCCGTCTGCCTTGCCGGAATCATCCTCGTGTGGTTCACTTCCCGCAGTGATGCCAATGGGTGAACGTTGGCAGATTTCGTGTGTGGGGGGCTCGACCCGTTCCACTCCACCGGAATTCGGCGACGATCGCCCGGGCCGCCGCAGGGTGCGGCCGGTGTCCGATGAGGGACAACTGGAGAGCGGCCGGATCGTCGTGACGGCGTTGCCGGCCGGGCTCGGGAAAGGGACGAGCAGTGAAACACCGTAAGCCCACTCGGGTGCAGCGGGCGATGGCGACCACATCGCTGCCGCTGGCCGCGGCGGCCGCCGTGGCGACCATCCTCGCCGCGCCCGCCGGTGCGGATCCGACCGATCAGTCGGCCGCGCCCACCACCCCCGTACAGCCGCAGCCGAGCGACAATTCGCAACTGCCGCAGCAGAACACGCCGTCGCCCCAGCCGAACACGCCGTCGCCGCAGCCGAACAAACCGCCGCAGGACGCGCCGCAGCAGCCCGGCACTGTCACCCCGCCGCAGGGCAACACCACTCCGTCGCCGAGCCAGCCGGGCGTCACCACGCCGCAGCCGGGTGTCACCACCCCGCAGCCCGGCGTGACGACCCCGCAGCCGGGCGTCACCAACCCGAACAACCCCAACAATCCGGAGCAGGGCCTGGCCGGTCCGAGCCAGCCCGGCGTGACCACGCCACGCGTGGCGCCGCTGCCGGTGCCGGGTCAGAAGGATCAGGGCCCGAACTCGGTGCAGCCGGCCGTCGTTCCCGGCCAGAACGGCCCGAACTCGAACCAGCCGGATCAGCTCGCCCCGCCGCCCGGGCAGGGCGGCACCGTGCGCCCGGCCCAGCCGGGCCAGGGCGGCTCGGACAGCCTCGCGGGCAACGGTTCCCAGGGCGCGCCGGCGCAGCCGCAGACCCAGTGGTCGTCGCCGAGCCTGCAGGGCGCCCCGGCCGCGCCGGTCGTCACCATCACCGGTCCGCACACCGAGGTCGCGGCCAACGCCGACGGCGGCACCGTGCTGCCCGGCTACGTGGCCAACACCCACCACTTCAGCAACCTGGACGGCTACGTCGGCACCGTCGGCTACAACACTCCGAACGGTTCCGGTGACGCCGGTATCTCGGTCGAGTTCGTCGAGGCGAACAAGATCAAGGTGACCACCTACACCCACAACAGTGGCGTCAACGATGTCACCAACGAGGCATTCATCGACACCACCCAGGCCAATCTGGCCAAGGCGGCGGTGGAGGGCTGGATCCGGCAGCAGCCGGGTGGCATCGCAGCCCTCGATGCGGCCGCTCAGATTGGTAGACTCCCGGCGGGTGAACTCGGTCCGCAGACGGTGGACGTCGCCGGTGTCACCGCTCAGGTCGGCGGTGACGTCCAGTACTGACACCGGGCTCGTGTCCGGCATAGTCCGAATCGACGGTGGGGCGGTCGTTGTCGACCGCCCCATGCTGGTGTCATGGTGGAAGTGACGGGTGATGGTCTCCGCAGACGACTCGAAGAACGACGATTCCGAGGGGTCGGTTCCGCCCGCGCGGAATCGCGGCGATGCGGAGTCCGGACCGCCGAGGCCCGAAACCGGCTCGGCGAAGGGTAATTTCGGCCCGCCGACGGACGCGTTCGGCCCACCGACCGGCGAGCTGCCGCGGTGGTCGCCGGTGGACACGCCGAATATCGGCTGGCAGCCCGCCGATCCGCACACCCACGCCCAGCCGTCGTCCGCCGTGTACCGCCCCGCCCCGGAATCGGCTGCGCCACAACCCACCCCGACGTACCGTCCGCCCACCGACCCCTCCACCCGGCAGTTCCGCCCCGGGCCGGAGTCCCCGGCACCCGAATCCACCCGCCAGTTCCGTCCGGCGCCGGAATCGGCTGCGCCGGGGACTACGCAGCGATTCCGTCCTCCGCCGGACACTCCCGCGCCGGGGACGGCCCAGCAATTCCGTCCTGCTCCGGACGCTTCTGCGCCGGGGGCGACTCAGCAGTTCCGTCCTGCCCAGGATGCTCCCGCGCCGGGGGCGGCTCAGCAGTTCCGTCCTGCGCCAGATGGTTCCGCGCCGGGGGCTCAGCAGTTTCGTCCTGCTCCGGACGCTTCTGCGCCGGGGACTGCCCAGCAATTCCGTACTGCTCCGGACGCTTCTGCACCGGGGACTGCCCAGCAGTTCCGTCCTGCCCCAGAGGCTTCCGCGCCGGGAACCGCCCAGCAGTTCCGGCCCGCGCCGGGCACGGCTCAGCAGTTTCGTCCTGCTCCCGATGCTTCCGCGCCGGGAACGGCCCAGCAGTTCCGTCCCGCTCCGGAGGCGTCCGTATCGGGCACGGCCCAGCAATCTCGGCCGGCCCCGGATGCGGCAGCGACCGAGTCGACCCGGCAGTTCCGGCCCACGCCGGACTCCTCGGCGACCGAGTCCACACGCCAGATCCGGCCCGAAGGCGCGGCCCAGCAGTTCCGGCCGGCCTCGGATTCCAGTGCTACCGAAGCTACCCGGCAGTTCCGGTCGCCGGAGGCCGCCGGGACCGAGTCCACTCGCCAATTCCGTTCCGCCCCTGAGTCTTCGGCCGCACCGAAGGCCCCGGCGGCCGCGCAGAAGCCCGAATCGCCGGCCGCGAAGCCGAGCGCCGAGAAGGCGGGCGAGAGCACGGCGGCGGACGAGCCGTGGTGGCGGGCGGCGGCCGGTTATCCGGCCGCGTCCTCGGCCACGCCCCGCACCGGCGGCGGATCGCTGTGGGACGACGACACGCTCGCCAAGGCGCTGGCCCCGGCCACACTCACCGCCGCCACCCGCAAGCCGAAGCGGCGTACACCGTGGCGCGCGATCGGCCTGGCGGCCGCGGCGATCGTGCTGATCGTCGGCTTGGTCGTGGTCATCCTGGCGCTCACCCGCAATTCCGGATCCCATACCGCGGCCCCGGTGCCGCCCACCCCGCCGCTCTCGGCCGCGCTGAGCTGCCCGTCCCGGGTCGACGGCGCCGTCACCATCGGCAACGGCGCCGGCGGCACCGATTCCGGTACCGCCGCGATCCTCGGTTTCCAGCACGGGTTCTACTCCGAGCGCAGTGGGGCCGTCGCCCGATCCTTCGTGGCGCCGGACGCCGCCAACGTGTCGACACCCGAGATCATCCAGAAGGCCATCGACGAGCAGATTCCGCGCGGTACCACCTACTGTCTGCGGGTGGAGCAGCTGGCCGGTGACAGGTACAACGTCGATCTGACCGAACACCGGCCCGACGGCACCACGACGGTGTATCGCCAGCAGGTGTCCACCGTCGTCCGGGACAACAAGAACCTGATCTATGCGATCAACGAGCGCTGAGAGATTCCCCTCATCTCATAGAATGAGAATGTAGTTTCATCCCATGAATGCGGCGTGCGACAGTGGATCATCCCGCTGTCCCGGAGGTCTCCATGTCGCTCGCGTACCCACCGCTGTCCAGCCGCCTCGACGGACTGCAGAGTTCGGCGATCCGTGACCTGCTGAAACTGACCGCCCGCGGCGACATCATCAGCCTGGCGGGCGGCCTGCCGGACCCGCGGCTGATGCCGCTGGATCGGATCGCCGCGGCCACGGAGGCGGCGCTGAGCGAGCGGGCCCGGCTCCAGTACACCGAGTCGGCCGGTTGGGGTCCGCTGCTCGAGGTGCTGGCCGGCCGGGAGTCGGCCCGCCTGGGCCGGCCGGTGCCGGTCGAGGAGGTCTTCGTCACACACGGCTCGCAGCAGGCGCTGTCGCTGCTGGCCGAGGTGCTGCTGGATCCGGGCGCACTGGTCGTGGTCGAGGATCCGGCGTATGTCGGTGCGCTGCAGGTGTTCCGGGCCGCGGGGGCGCGAATCGTCGCGGTGCCGCTGGACGCCGAGGGCATGCGGGTGGACGTGCTGTCCGACCTGCTCGCCCGTGGCGAGCGCCCGGCACTCGTCCACACGGTCAGCAACTTCCACAATCCTCGTGGTGTCACGATGAGCGCGCAGCGGCGCGCCGGCCTCGCGGAACTCGCTGCGCGCCACAACTTCTGGGTCATCGAGGACGATCCCTACGGTGAGCTCTGGTTCGACCGGCCGGTCCCGGATCCGGTCGCGACCTACTCGCGCAACGTGATCCGGCTGTCGAGCGCCTCGAAGATCCTGGCCCCGGCGCTGCGCGCGGGCTGGATGGTCGCGCCGGCGGCGGTGTGCCGGGGCGTGGAGCTGCTCAAACAGGGCGCGGACCTCTGCGGCTCGGCCCTGACCCAGCAGATCACCGCCGACCTGCTCGCCGACACGGAATGGCTTGCCGCACATGTGAACACGGTCCGCAGTAGCTACGGTGAACGAGCCAAGGCGCTGGTGACGGAACTGCGCACCCGCTTCGGCGACCGGATCGTGAGCACCGACGCGGCCGGCGGCATGTTCGTGTGGGCCGACTTCACCGACGGCACCGACACCGCCGCGCTGTTGCCGCGCGCGGTCGAACACGGCGTCGCGTTCGTCCCCGGCGCGGCGTTCGCCGTCTCGACGGACTACCGCCACAGCATGCGGCTGTGCTTCACCACCGACGAACCGGAAACCCTCGCCGAGGCCGTCGACCGGCTGCACCGCGCGATCGGCTGAACCACCGGGCCACCGGTCGGCCGACCTGCCGGCCTACCGGTTGGCCGGTCGACGGCCTCGGCCAACCGTCTGATCCGGTGATCGGCCGGTCCGGTGATCGGCCGGTCCGCCGGTCCGGTGATCCGCCGGGCCACCGGCCGGTCGGCCGACGCTCCGCTCCGCTTGGCGGTCGACCTGTCCGGGTCCGGCCGCCGCTCGTCCGGTCCCGTCAGTCGTCGGCCCAGTCGTAGGTGCGCTCGACCGCCTTGTTCCATTCGGCGTAGAGCCGTTCGCGTTCGTCCGCGGCCATGCTCGGCTGCCAGGTCTTGTCCTCGGCCCAGTTGGCCCGCAGTTCGTCGGTGCCCGCCCAGAAGCCGACGGCCAGCCCGGCGGCATAGGCGGCGCCGAGGGCCGTGGTCTCGGTGATCACCGGCCGCACCACCGGCACGTCGAGGATGTCGGCCTGGAACTGCATCAGAAGGTCGTTGCGGACCATGCCGCCGTCCACCTTGAGAGTGGTCAGCTCCAGGTCTAGTCGCTGGGTCTCGGCGTCGGCCCGCATCGCCTCGATCACCTCGCGAGTCTGGAACGCGGTGGCCTCCAGCACGGCTCGGGCCAGATGGCCCTTGGTGACGAACCGGGTGAGCCCGGCGATCACCCCGCGTGCGTCCGGCCGCCAGCGCGGCGCGAACAACCCGGAGAAGGCCGGCACGAAATACGCCCCGCCGTTGTCGTCGACACTGCGGGCCAGCGGCTCGATCTCGTCGGCCGAGCCGATCACGCCGAGATTGTCGCGCAGCCACTGCACCAGCGAGCCGGTGACCGCGATCGATCCCTCCAGCGCGTACACCGGCTCCTGATCGCCGAGCCGGTAGCACACTGTGGTGAGCAGCCCGTGCCGGCTCGTCACCACGGTGGTGCCGGTGTTGAGCAGCATGAAATTGCCGGTGCCGTATGTGTTCTTGGCCTCGCCGGGGATCAGGCACGCCTGGCCGAAGGTGGCCGCCTGCTGGTCGCCGAGGATCCCCGCGACCGGAACCCCTTGCAGCGGACCGGTATTGATCTCCGCGTACACCTCCGACGAACTGCGGATCGCCGGCAACAGACTCTCCGGCACCCCGAATTCGGCGCAGATCTCCGAATCCCATTGCAGGGTACGCAGATTCATGAGCATGGTGCGGGAGGCGTTGGTCACGTCGGTGAGGTGCTGTCCGGTGAGGTTCCACAGGACCCAGCTGTCGATCGTGCCGAAACACAACTCGCCGTCCTCGGCGCGCTGCCGCACACCGGGCACGTTGTCCAGGATCCAGCGCAGCTTCGGCCCGGCGAAATAGGTGCTCAGCGGCAGTCCGGTGCGGTCGGCGAAGCGATCGGGCCCGGCCGATCCGGCGAGTTCGTCGCAGAGCGCGGCGGTGCGGGTGTCCTGCCACACGATCGCGTTGTACACCGGTTCGCCGGTCGCGCGGTCCCACACGACGGTGGTCTCGCGCTGATTGGTGATACCCACCGCGGCGACGTCGGCGGCGGTGCACCCGGCGTCGTCCAGGGCCGCGCCGAGGACGTATTCGGTGTTGCGCCACAGGGTTCGCGGATCGTGCTCGACCCGGCCGCGCCGCGGGAACAGTTGCTCGTGCTCGCGTTGCGCCGAGCCGGCGATGCGCCCCGATCGGTCGAAGAGAATGCATCGGGTCGAAGTCGTGCCCTGGTCCAGGGCGGCCACGCAGCGCTGCATCCGTGCAGGCTACTAAATTCGGGCGGCCCACCGCAGGTTTCGCGATCATGGTCGCCCGGCGACCGGCGGCGTTCCGGGGTACCGTGCAGTGACGATATTCGCCGCTCGGATCGGTTACTCGTTGATAACGGGACGGGGTCCGAGGCACCGCTGCCGCGCCGCCCGCACCCGGGTCCCCTAGCCTGTACCCGAGGTCTGTACGCGAGCGGAAGCGGGAGCTGTCCCGGCATCGACACGGTTGCGGTGAAGGAGCCGACCACATGACCAACGAACGGCGTCCGAACGAGCGGCTCGGCGAGCTGGGCCCGGTACAGCGGGCCGCGGCCTGGGATCGGTTGGGTAAGAACCATTTCGACGTGGTGGTGATCGGCGCGGGCGTGGTCGGCGCGGGCATCGCCCTGGACGCCGCCACCCGCGGCCTGGAGGTCGCGCTGGTCGAGGCGCGGGATCTGGCGTCGGGCACGTCCAGCCGCTCGTCGAAGATGTTCCACGGCGGCCTGCGCTACCTCGAGCAGCTGGAATTCGGCCTGGTCCGCGAGGCACTGCACGAGCGCGAGCTGAGCCTCACCACCCTCGCTCCGCACCTGGTCAAGCCGCTGCGCTTCCTCTACCCTCTGACCCATCGCGGCTGGGAGCGGCCCTATGTGGCATCCGGCCTGGTGCTGTACGACACCATGGGCGGCGCGAAATCCGTTCCGGGACAACATCATGTGACGAGGTCCGGGGCACTGCGGCTGGCGCCCGGCCTGCGTCGCGACGCGCTGGTCGGCGGCGTCACCTACTACGACACGGTGGTCGACGACGCGCGGCACACCATGACGGTGGTGCGCACGGCCGCCCAGTACGGCGCGGTGATCCGCACCTCCACCCAGGTCGTCGGGTTCCTGCGCGAGGCCGACCGGGTGGTGGGCGTCAAGGTCCGCGACAGCGAGGACGGCCGGACCACCGAGGTGCGCGGCCACGTCGTGATCAACGCCACCGGCGTGTGGACCGACGAGATCCAGGCGCTGTCGCGGCAACGCGGCCGTTTCCACGTGCGCGCCTCCAAGGGCGTGCACATCGTGGTGCCGCGCGACCGCATCGCCAGCGACACCGCGCTGATCCTGCGCACCCCGACCTCGGTGCTGTTCGTGATCCCGTGGGGCACCAGCCATTGGATCGTCGGCACCACCGACACCGACTGGAATCTCGATCTCGCCCACCCCGCCGCCACCAAGGCCGATATCGACTATCTGCTGGACCGGGTGAACGAGGTCCTGGTCACCCCGCTGACCCACGACGACATCCACGGCGTCTACGCGGGCCTGCGCCCCCTGCTCGCCGGGGAAAACGACGACACCTCCAAGTTGTCCCGCGAGCACGCGGTCGCCCGCATCGCACCGGGCCTGGTGGCGATCGCCGGCGGCAAGTACACCACTTACCGGGTGATGGCCTACGACGCGGTCGACACCGCGGCCCGGGACATCCCACAGCGGGTGCCACCCACGATCACCGAGAAGGTGCCCCTGCTCGGCGCCGACGGCTACTTCGCGCTGCTCAACCAGACCCCGCACCTCGCCGAGGAGTACGGCATCCACCCCTACCGGGTGGAGCACCTGCTCAACCGGTACGGCGCGCTGATCACCGACGTGCTCGACCTGTCCGCGGGCAAACCCGAACTGCTGCAACCGATCACGGAGGCCCCGAGTTATCTGCGGGCGGAGGCGGTGTACGCCGCGACCGCCGAGGGCGCCCTGCACCTGGACGACATCCTGGCCCGCCGCACCCGCATCTCCATCGAGTACTCGCATCGCGGGGTCGCCTGCGCCGAGGAGGTGGCCCGCCTGGTGGCCCCCGTCCTCGGCTGGGAGGAGGCCGAGATCCGGCGCGAGATCGACACCTACACCGCGCGGGTCGACGCCGAGATCCGTTCCCAGACCCAACCGGACGACATCTCGGCCGACGCCCTGCGGGTGGCCGCCCCCGAGCCGCGCCCGGAGATCCTCGAACCGGTGCGGCTGGAGAGCTGATCTGTCGGACGCCGCCGCTAGGGTGAGGACATGACGATCGCCCCGACACTGCACCTCGACGTGGCCATCGCCCGCCCCTTCCCCGAGGTTGCGGCCTACCTGGCGGACCCGCGAAACTTCCCGTCCTGGGCGACGGGCCTGTCCTCCGGCCTGGAGCCCGCCGGCCCCGACAGCGGCGCCGAGCCGGGCGAATGGCTCGCGGTCGCGCCACAGGGCCGGGCCTTCGTCCGATTCAGCCCCGCGAACGATCTCGGCGTGGCCGACCATCGCGTCCGCTTCCCGGACGGCACCCATGTCGACATCCCCCTGCGGGCCATCCCCAACGGCACCGGCACCACGGTCGTCCTCACCCTGTTCCGCCAGCCGGACATGGACGACGAACGCTTCGCCACCGACGCTGACTGGGTACGCCGAGACCTCACCACCCTGCGAAATGCGTTGGAGCGTTGAGCGGCCCGTCGCGTCATTGTCGACGCCGAATGGGTGCGCCGAGACCTCACCGCCCTGCGAAATGCGTTGGAGCGTTGAGCGGCCCGTCGCGTCATTGTCGACGCCGAATGGGTGCGCCGAGACCTCACCGCCCTGCGAAATGTGGTGGGGCGCTGAGTGGCGCGTCGCGTCATTGTCGCCGCTGACTGGGTGCGCTGTGAGCTGACCGTCCTGTGAAATGTGGTGGGGCGTTGAGTGGCCCGCCGTGTGATTGTCGCCGCTGACTGGGTGCGCTGTGAGCTGACCGTCCTGTGAAATGTGGTGGGGCGCTGAGTGGCGCGTCGCGTGATTGTCGCCGCTGACTGGGTGCGCTGTGAGCTCACCGCCCTGCGAAACGTGGTGAAGCACTGAGTGGCCCGCCGCGTCGTTGCCGATGCCGACTGGGTGCGCCGGGAACTCACCGCCGGTGAAATGTGTTGGAGCACTGAGCGGCCCATCGCGTCGTTACCGACGCTGACTGGGTGCGTCGCGAGCGCACCGCCCACGAAACGTGGTGAAGCTCTGGGCGGCCCGCCGCGTCGTCGTCCGCGAGCGGAGATCCGCCCGCGTCGCCGCAACGGGAAACCGGCCCGGCGAGAGCCGACCGGGATGCGGAACCTCGGTACGCGTGCGCCGTGGCCACATGGGTGATCAAAGACCTTCGGTGCGCAGTACTGTCGCTGGGCCAGTCCGTACACGGACTGTGCCCGCAGCGATTCATCGCACGGTCGATTGCGCGAGGAGCCGCTAGCCGGACTACGTGGCTGCCGCCGCCGACGTATGCCTCACGGATGCGTGCGCTCCCCTGGCAGCTGCGGCGAACGGAGCCTGCACCTGAGCGGCGGATCCGCACCCGTCACGCGCCCGACCGGCCGTCGAGCCCGCGCGGGTCTAATCGCGCGATGGCGCCGGTTGACAGTGGGGACAGAAGTAGATGCCGCGCTCGGCCCGCTCGGCGTGATCATCCGCCAGCAGGTGCACGACCATGCCGTTGCCACAGCGGCGGCACGGTTGCCGCTGGCGTCCGTAGGCCAGTGCTCGCCACGGGGGCTCATGCGCTGCTTTCGTCAGCACCCGCTGTGCTTCGTCGACCAGCCCCGGCAGATCCGGGACGTCGCCGACCGGGGTCGCCGGGTGCACCCGCCGCAGATAGCAGATCTCACTGCGATAGATGTTCCCGATGCCCGCCAGATTGCGCTGCTCCAGCAAGGCCAGCCCGATCGGCCGCCCGGGCTCCGCACTCAGACGCCGAACCGCTTCCGCCGCATCCCAATTCGGACCCAGCAGATCCGGGCCGAGGTGATCGGTGGCGGTATGCTCGTCCGCCCGCGGCAACACCTCCACCAGCCCGAGCGAGAACCCCACCGCCTCAGCGCCCTCGACCCCCAGGATCAGCCGCGCCGTGAAGCCCGGCTTCGTCCAGCGCTGCCCGGTCCGATACACCCGCCACACCCCCTCCATCTTCAGATGGGTGTGGATGCTGACCCGAGGCGTCCGGACGAACAGATGCTTCCCGTAACTGCCGACACTCTCGACCACCTCGCCCCGCAGATTCAGCGTCGCATAGCGCGGCACCCGGAAGTCGGTGCGAACCAGCTCCCGACCGGCCAGCGCCGTCCGCAACCGCGCCGCCGCAAGGTAGACGGTGTCACCTTCGGGCATACGCCGACGCTAGCACCGGGCAGACAACCGCCCTCACCCACCGGACCGGCGGCCGAGCTCGCGGCCGTCCGGCGCGCGGCCTTCGCCGCGCGCCGCCGCAGTAGTAGTCGATCGGGACGATGCGTGGGGCCTGCCACTCGCTGGGTGTGTTGCGATCGTCCGTGCTGCCGTGCTGCCGTGCTGCCGTGCTGCCGTGCTGCCGTGCTGCCGTGCTGCCGTGCTGCCGTGCTGCCGAACCGCCGAGCTGGGTGTGCTTCGGACCGGTGGGGCGTAGGTCACCAGCGGTGGGCCTGGTCGGCTGTGCTGTGGACCAGCGCGCTGAAGACCCAGTGGTGGGCCCGCCCGACCGTGACGCGCGGGCCGAGGAATCGGCCCGTGAGCGCCCAGTAGCGATGGATCCGCCGGTCCGTGTCGGTGGCTCCGGTCAGCAATTGCCGGCGGAAGCGCGTAGAATCACGGTCGCCGCGGGCATCCGCGTGCGCGCCGACGAAGCGATCGAGTTCGTCGCCGCCGCGCGGCGGCACCCCGTCCGCCACGAGTGCCGCCACCTCCGTCATGATCTCACCCACCTCGGCGTAGAGACCGCGCCGGTCTCGGATCAGGTCCGGGCGCCCGCGCCAGAGTTGTTGCCGCACCGCCGTGTGCATATCCGGATCGGCGGCGATCGCGGCCAGCTCGGCATAGGCGACGACCTCGTCTGCGGTCGGATTCGCAAGTGGCGCAGGGACATTCCAGTACAGGTAGATGTCGAGATCGCTGCCGGAAATCGGTGCCAGGATGCGTCGCCAGAATCGCAGGAGGCAGTCGTGCGCCGCCGTACCGTCTCCGGCGGCCGCCAGTAGTGCGAGCCGTTCGGCTCGGTGTGCCGGACCGGCCGCAGCGACCGCCCGCAGCGCGGACCGGCGCCATGCCAGGGACCTGAATTCGACGTCGAGCCGGTCACTTTCAGCGGCGGCCGTCTCGGCGATCGAGCGCTCTCCGCGCAGCACCTCCGTGATCGAACCCAGCCCGAGGCCGAGGGCCCGTAACCGCCGTACCAGCAGCAGCCGCTCGGTGGCGCTGCCGGCCTCGAACATCCGATGCCCACCGGCGCTGCGGCCGGACTCCAGAATGCCCTCGTCGCAATAGAACCGGATCGTGCGCACCGCGAGTCCGGTGCGCCGCGCCAACTCTCCGATGCTCACGAGCGCGCTGGGCTGTGTGTCGTCCGTCACAACGTGTAGAACCTCCACCCCGGTGGAGCTCTTAGCGTACCGGTACCGCCGCCGCGGCCCTCGCATTCACGAAAGGGTTTCGGCGGGTGCATATTCCAATCAGCGAAAGAGTGAACCGTGCCAATCACCCAGCAGGAAATCGTCGCCGGTATCGCGGAGATCATCGAGGAGGTAACCGGTATCGACCCGTCGGAGGTGATGGTCGGCAAATCCTTCGTCGACGACTTGGACATCGACTCGCTGTCGCTGGTCGAGATCGCCGTACAACTGGAGGACAAGTATCGCGTGAAGGTCCCGGATGAGGATCTGGCGAATCTGCGAACCGTCGCCGACGCGGTCGCCTACGTCCAGAAGATGGCGGCCGAGACGCCGCAACTCACCGACACGCCGGAATACGAGGACGGCGGGGCCAATTGAGCTCCGGTCGGCCGGCCCACCTCGGGACGGTGTACCGATGATCGCCGACCCGCAGTCGAATCCCGCCGCCGTCGAGCTCGGCAACTTCTTTCCCCGGCCGCCGGTCGCAGTCTGGCGCGCTTTGACCGAGCCGGATCTGCTGGCGCGGTGGCTGCTTCGGCCGACCGGCTTCGAGCCCTCGGCCGGAACCCGCTTCCGATTCACCGCCGCCGTCTCCGAGGTCGACGAGGTGACCTGTGAAGTGCTGGCTGCCAGGCCATTCGAGCAGTTGACGTACAGCTGGACCTATTCGCGGGCCGCGCATCCCACCCCGTGGATCGTCGACTGGGCACTGTGGCCGCAGGGCCGGGGCACCCGACTGTTGCTGACGCACACCGGTTTCGACATCGCGGACCGCCGGCAGCGGATGGTCCGCAACGCCATGGAGCGTGGCTGGAAACGCCGCGTCCTGCCACGACTCGAGGAGGTGATGCGACCATCCGGGTGAGATGGGCGGAGACGGCGTGGTCGTCCGGTGGCATGTCTGCCGATCGTGCCGCGCGGGAGGACCCGTTCGCATGCTTGGCCGGTCAGGTCGGCAATCAGATCGCAATCGCGGTCGTAGTGCGGGATCGTCAACCCGGATCGTTCGGCGGTGGCCGTGATGATCGAGTGCGGGATCTGCCGGTCGCGAAACCCGGCCGCTCTTGGTCTACGGCCGCCCGCGCAGGCGCAGGCCGCGGGGGGTGTTGGCGAAGCCGGCGGCGGTGAGCAGGGGGGCGAACGGGCTGCCGTGGACGGATTCGCCGTCGACGCGGTCGATGACCAGTGCGTCGACGCGGCGGTCGTGGACCAGGGCGGCGAGTGCGGTGGCGGCGTCGGTGCGGATCTGCGGGTCCTCGGTGAAGGTGAGCAGGGTCTTGCCGCCGCGTTCGAGGTAGAGGGTCAGTTCGCCGCCGACCAGGACGACGATCGCGCCCGCCTTGCGGCCGGGACGGTGACCCGCCGATTCGGGGGCGCCCTTCGGCCAGGGCAGGGCGGCGCCGTACGGGTTGGCCGGATCGCAGGCGGCCAGGGCGAGCACCGGGGCGGGGGCGTGCTCGGGCCGTTCGACATCGAACGAGCGCAGCCGGTCGACCACGTCGGTGGTGGAGAACTGTGCGCCGCCGAGGGAGTCGACGAAGTAGCCGCGGCGGCATCGGCCGCGGTCCTCGAATTCGGTGAGCACCCGGTACATCAGCGCGAATCCGCCCGGTACCCCCTCGCTCTGGACGGGGCCCCGGGTCAGCACGCCGTACCGTTCGAGCAGCAGGTCGGCGGTGGCGTGTGCGCGAATCGTGTTGTCCGCCACCCGTTCCGGGAGCAGGGACCAGCGGCCCGCGACGGTCGGCGGGCCGGTCCGGGTCGGCATGGTGGTGCGCGGCAGGTAAGCCCGGCCGCGGGGGGTGCGTCGCGGGGCCCGATGCGCGGTGGTGCTGCGTGTGGTGCCGGACAGCAGCGCCCGGACCGGTGCGAACGTATCGCCGGACACGTATCCGGCCCAGACCAGGTCCCACAGCGCCGCCGCGACCGCGGTGTCGTCCAGCAGGCCGGTCGCGTCGGACAATTGCCGGAAGAAGTACGCGCCGGCCGGCATCGGCACGACCTGCCGGTCGGCGGGCGAATCATTCTGCGGGGCAGCGGTTTTCGGGACGATGGTGGCGCCGAGCGCCAGCAGTAGTGCGATCTGGGTCTCGGTGAGGTCGATCTCGTCCGGCGGGGCGAGGCTGAAGCCGGCGTGCTCGGCCGGATGCAGGGCGATCCAGCCGTCCTTGGCGGTGATCGAGCCGTGGCCGGACCAGAGCACCTCGCCGGTGGCCATCAGTTCGTCGAGCATGGCCGGGGTGTAGTCGCGCACTCGTGACGGCAGGATCAGCGACTCCCAGGCCGAAGCCGGAATCGGCACGCCCGCAAGCTGTTCCACCACCGTGGCGACGCCGTCGACCCCGCGCAGCTCGCCGGTGCCGACGTGCTGCCAGACCGGCAGGAACCGGGCCAGCGCCGCCGTCGCGACCGGCTCCACCTCCTTGCGCGCGGCCGCCAGCGACCGGCGTCGCAGCCGGCGCAGCACCTGCGTGTCGCACCATTCGCCGCCGCTCGTGCCGGGCGTGAATTCGCCCTCCACGACCCGCTTCTCGGCGGCCAGGCGATGCAGGGCGGTGGCGGCGACCGCCGGGCCGAGGCCGAAACGCCGGGCCACCGCCTCCGTCGCGAACGGGCCGTGGGTGCGGGCGTAGCGGCCGACCAGGTCGCCGAGCGGATCCGCGACCGGTTCGATGAACGCCGCCGGGGTGCCGATCGGCAGTGGTACGCCGAGGGCGTCCCGCAGCCGGGCCGCGTCCTCCACGGCGGCCCACCAGCGCGCACCGGCGAACGAAACCTCCAGTGCGCGCCGGGCTTTCGCCAACTCCGCGAACCAGGGGGCCGGATCCTCGGTACAGCGCAGCGCCGCCTCCGCCGCGGTCAGCGGGCCGAGCAGCCGCAGCAGATCGGCGAGGCCCTCGGCGTCGCGGGCCTGCCGCTCGGGGGTGAGACGCTGCAACTCGTTTTCGGTGAGTTCCAGCACCGCCGGATCGAGCAGCTCCCGCAGCTCGACCCGGCCGAGCAGTTCGGCGAGCAGCCCGGAATCCAGCGACAGCGCGGCTGCTCGTCGTTCGGCCAGCGGGCTGTCGCCCTCGTACATGAACTGCCCGATGTAGTCGAACAGCAGGGAGTTGGCGAACGGGGAGGGCGCTGCTGTCTCCACGGTCACCAGCCGCAGCTTGCGGCGGGCGATACCGACCAGCAGCTCACGCAGCGACGGCAGGTCGTACACGTCCTGCAGGCACTCCCGCACGGTCTCCAGCAGGATCGGGAAATCGGGGAACTTGCGGGCCACATCGAGCAGTTGCGCCGCACGCTGCCGCTGCTGCCACAGGGGCGCCCGTCGGCCGGGATCGCGGCGGGGCAGCAACAGCGCCCGGGCCGCGCACTCCCGGAACCGGGAGGCGAACAGCGCCGAGCTGCCGACCTGTTCGGTGACGATCTCATCGATCTCGTCGGGCTCGAACACGAACAGCTCCGGCCCCGGCGGATCGTCGGTGGTGTCGGGCAGCCGCACCACGATGCCGTCGTCGGACGCGGTCGGCGCCGCATCCACCCCGAACCGTTCCCGCAGCCGCGACCCGACCGCCAGTGCCCACGGTGCGTGCACCGGCAATCCGTACGGCGAGTGCAGCACCAGCCGCCAGTCACCCAACTCGTCCCGGAAGCGCTCCACCACCAGCGTCCGATCGGTCGGCAACTGACCGGTGGCGGCCTGCTGTTCACGCAGCAGCGCAACGAGATTCGAGGTCGCGAAGGCGTCCAGTCCCGCGCCCCGGGTCACCTGCTCGAGCAGGTCCAGGTCACCGCCGGCCGCGCGTGGGGGCACCCGAACTGAACCGGATCGCGGTGCGGCGCCTTTCGCTGCCGCGCCGGGCCGCCGCCGACTCGGCGCATGTGATTCGATCGGTGGCGCGAAGACGCTGGCCTCGATGTTGGTGCGCTCGTGCGGTGTGTCCGAATCGGAAAGTGGCGCAAGGCTTTCGGCGTCATCCCGCCGGCCCGCCGCATCGGCGGGGAAGGGCGCGAGACCCCCGACTTCGCCGTCCGCCTGGTTCGTCACGTCCGGCTGGGGATGCGCCGTCGGGCCCGCGGCCTCGCTGTCGGTCCGCTGGTTCGTTGCGCGCGACTGGAGGTCCGATGCGGGACCTTCGGTTTCGGCGCTCCGGCGGTTCGGTGCGTCCGATCCGCCCACCGGCGTGCTTTTTCCGGCGCCGGTACCGAACGGCCGCTGCGGCGCTTCGGATTCGGCGAACGGCGCGGAGCTTCCGGCCTCGGTGTCGAGCCGCTCGATCAGCGCGTCGACGTCCGCGGCCTTGGCCCGCTCGACCGCCTGCCCGGCGGTTCGCACGAATTCGCCGAGGGCGGCGCCCAATTCGGCGGGGCGGCCCAGGGAATCGCCGTGCCAGAACGGTAATCGTCCCGGTAGCCCGAACGCGGGGGAGACCAGCACGCGGTCGTGGGTGATCTCCTCGATGCGCCAACTGGTGGCGCCGAGGGCGAACACGTCGCCGACCCGGGATTCGTAGACCATCTCCTCGTCGAGTTCGCCTACGCGAGAAGCCCGTTCGCCGACCATGAACACAGGGAACAGCCCGCGATCGGGGATCGCGCCGCCCGAGGTGACCGCGAGGCGTTGTGCCCCGGGGCGGCCGGCGAGGGTGCCCGCGTCGCGGTCCCACACCAGTCGCGGCCGCAACTCGGCGAATTCGTCGGACGGATAGCGGCCCGACAGCAGGTCCAGCACCGATTCGTAGGCCGAACGCGGCAGCGCCGCATAGCTGCCCGTGCCGCGGACGGTCTCGAACCAGGCGTCGACATCGATCGGTTCCAGCGCACAGGCGGCGACGGTCTGCTGGGCCAGGATGTCCAGGGGGTGCGCGGGCACGTCGAGTCGTTCGATCTGCCCGGCCGTCATCCGCATCGACGCCACCGCGCAGTGCACCACGTCGGTGCGGTGCTTCGGGAAGATCACCCCGCGCGAGATCTCGCCGACCTGATGTCCGGCCCGGCCGACCCGCTGCAGCCCGCTGGCAACCGACGGCGGCGCCTCCACCTGTACCACCAGATCGACCGCGCCCATGTCGATCCCGAGTTCCAGGCTACTGGTCGCGACGACACAGCGCAGCCGCCCGGTCTTCAGATCGTCCTCGATGATCGCGCGCTGTTCCTTGCTGACCGAGCCGTGATGCGCGCGGGCCAGCAGCGGAGCGGCGCCGTGCGACACCTCGGTGGTCGCGCCCAGCTGGGCCGGCGGCGCGTGGGTCCGGGAGACCGGCTCGGCGGGCTCGCCGGATTCGCCGACTCCCAGCCGCTCGGCGTACGACTCGTTGAGCCGGGCCGTGAGCCGCTCGGCGAGCCGGCGGGAGTTGGCGAACACGATCGAGGACCGATGGTCGAGCACCAGATCGACGATCGCCGAATCGACATGTGGCCAGATGGAACCCGGCTGGGTGGAATCGCCCGCGGGATCCGGCTCGGTCATGTCGGGGATCGGCACGCGGACCGAGAGGTCGAAGGTCTTCGGGGCCGGTGGCGCGACGATCGTGATCGGCGCGGGACCGACCAGGAACCGGCCCACCTCCTCCGGCGGCCGCACGGTGGCCGACAGCCCGATCCGCTGGGCCGGCCGCTCGGTCAGCAGATCCAGCCGGGCCAGCGACAGAGCCAGGTGCGCACCGCGTTTCGACCCGGCGATGGCGTGCACCTCGTCGACGATCACCGTGCCGACCGTGGCCAGCGTGTCGCGCGCCGCCGAGGTCAGCATGAGATACAGCGATTCGGGGGTGGTGATGAGGATGTCCGGCGGGTTGCGCTGCAGGGCCCGCCGCGCGGTCGCCGGGGTATCGCCGGAGCGCACGCCGACGCTGATCTCCGGGGCCGGTACCCCCAGCCGTTTCGCCGTCTGGGTGACCCCGACCAGCGGGGCGCGCAAATTGCGCTCGACGTCCACCGCGAGGGCCTTCAACGGTGAGATGTAGAGCACCGAGGTGCCCCGCGCACTCTCCTCCGGCGCGCGGGCCGCCAGCCGGTCGATCGCCCACAGGAATGCGGACAGGGTCTTGCCGGACCCGGTCGGCGCGATGACCAGGGTGTGTTCACCTGCGGCGATGGCCTGCCACGCGCCCAGCTGAGCGGCCGTCGGCGCGGGGAAGGCGCCGTCGAACCACTCCTGGGTCGCGCGGGAGAATTGCTGCACGACCCCCAGTCTGCACCGGGGTACCGACAGAAATATCCCCGCCCGGATATCGAGTCGAGCGAAGCCTGAGCAATCCCCGGACGAGCGCCCGGCCCGGGCCGTACGCTTCCCGGCGTGGAGAAGGTGCTCCGAGTCGATTTGGTCAGTCACGGAATGACCGAGGCGATGCGCACAGCACGATTTCCGGTGGACGAACCGCTGACCGACGCAGGTCGCCGCGCGGCCGCCGCCTGCGGTCGACTGCCCGCCGCCCGGGTGCTCACCGCACCGGAGCGCCGCGCGATCGAGACCGCGGCGCTGCTGGGCCTGCTCGGCGAGGCGGACGACCGGTTACGCGATCTGGACGCCGGCGCCTGGCGCGGCGGTCCGCTCCTGGCGGTGCCCCGCGGTGAGCTCTACACCTGGCTCACCGATCCGAAGTTCCGCGGTCACGGCGGTGAGGCGGTCGTCGACGTGATCGAACGGACCCGGGACTGGCTCACCGACATCGCTTCGGAGGGGGTGCCCACCATCGCCGTCACCCACCCCGCGGTGATCCGGGCCGCCCTGCTGGTCAGCCTCGACGCGCCGCCGAAATCGTTCTGGCGCATCGACATTCCGCCGATGTGCGTCACCCGGCTGAACTACCGCCACGACTGGACGCTGCACTTCCGGGCGACGGTGTGAGACCGCTCAGCCGAACGTGATGCCCTGTGCCAGCGGCAGATCGGGGGAGTAGTTGATCGTGTTGGTGGCCCGGCGCATGTACGCCTTCCAGGAGTCGGAGCCGGATTCGCGGCCGCCGCCGGTGTGCTTCTCACCGCCGAACGCGCCGCCGATCTCCGCCCCGGAGGTGCCGATGTTCACGTTGGCGATCCCGCAGTCGGAGCCGTCGGCGGCGAGGAAGCGCTCCGCCTCGCGCTGGTCGCCGGTGAAGATCGACGACGAGAGTCCTTGCGGCACACCGTTGTGCACGGCGATCGCGGTGTCGAGGTCGGTGTAGTCGAGCAGATACAGGATCGGCGCGAAGGTCTCCGCCCGGACGATCGCGGTCTGCGAGGGCATCCGCACGATGGCCGGCCGCACATAGTAGGAATCGTCCCCGGCCACCGGCACTCGCTCACCGCCGCAGAGCAGTTCGCCGCCGTCCTGGCGCGCGGCCGCCAGCGCGCGCTGCATGGCCTCGTACGCCCGGCCGTCGATCAGCGGGCCGACCAGTGTTTCCGGATCGAGCGGATCACCCACCGGCAGTTGCCGATACGCGGCGGTCAGGCGTTCGGCGAGCCGATTCGCGACGTCCCGGTGCGCGATCAGCCGCCGCAGGGTGGTACAGCGCTGCCCGGCGGTGCCGGCCGCGGCGAAAACCACTGCGCGGGTGACGAGTTCGAGGTCCGCGGAAGCGGTGACGATCGCGGCGTTGTTGCCGCCGAGCTCCAGCAGGCAGCGGCCGAACCGGGCCGCCACCCGCGGTGCCACCGCGCGGCCCATCCGGGTCGATCCGGTGGCGCTGACCAGCGCGATCCGCTCGTCGTCGACCAGCCGTTCACCCACCTCGGTGCCGCCGAGCAGCAGTTGATGGATCTCCGGATCGGCGCCCTCCTCGGCCGCGGCCCGGCGCAGTAGCGCGTGACAGGCGATCGCGGTCAGCGAGGTGGTCTCCGAGGGCTTCCAGACCACGGTGTCGCCGCAGACCAGCGCGATCGCGGTATTCCACGACCACACCGCGACCGGGAAGTTGAACGCCGAGATCACCCCCACCACACCCAGCGGATGCCAGGTCTCCTGCAGCCGGTGGCCCGGCCGTTCGGACGGCATGGTGACGCCGTACAGCTGACGGGACAGCCCGACCGCGAACTCGCAGACATCGATCATCTCCTGCACCTCGCCGCGGGCCTCGGCGTCGATCTTGCCCGCCTCCAGCGTCACCAGTTCGGCCAGCTCGCCGAGGTTTTCGCCGAGCAGGCGGCCCAGCCGGCGCACCACCGCCGCGCGCCGGGGCGCCGGCACGGTCCGCCACGACCGAAAAGCCTTGGCGGCCTTGTCGACTGCGGCATCGACCCGATCGGGAGTGGACCCGGTCAGGGTCGCGAGCTCACCACCGGTGATCGGGGTACGGGCCGACAGTGTTCCGCCGGAGGGTAATTCGGCGCCGAGCGCGCGCAGTGCCCGCTCGGCGCGAGCACGCAGTGCGGTCGTGTCGGGCGCCGCGACGCCGGTGCGGACGGAGACGTTGGTCATGGCAGCTCCTGGGGTCGGCGGAATATTTCCGGCCACGAGTCGGGCCGTCTGAGCTAGCCTTCGCTGATGGCTGACGTGCCGGGGAAACCCGTTCTGGACGACATCGATCGACTATTGATCCGCGAGCTGATGGCCGACGGCCGCGCGACCCTCTCCAATCTCGCGGAAAAGGCCACGTTGTCGGTCTCGGCGGTGCAGTCCCGGGTACGTCGGCTGGAGGCGCGCGGTGTGATCCGAGGGTATACGGCGAAGGTCGATCCCGAGGCGCTCGGACAGCTCCTGTCGGCATACGTCGCCATCACTCCTCTCGACCCGTCGCAACCGGACGATGCCCCGGCTCTGCTGCAGCACATCCCCGGCATCGAGGAATGCCACTCGGTGGCCGGTGACGAGAGCTACATGCTGCTGGTGCGGGTGGCCTCGCCCCGGCATCTGGAACAGCTGCTGCAGGAGATCCGCGCCACCGCGAACGTGCGGACCCGAAGCACGATTATTCTGCAGACATTCTACGACAGATGATGCTGGATCGTAATTTATCCGGCCATCCGTAGCTTTAGCGTAAAAATTTGCGTAGTCTGCGGGTGTGACCATCGAACTGGAACGACCCGGGGTGGTTACCGACGAGCAGCCGGTCACCCCCGATCGGGTTCACGAGATCCTGTCCGCGAACATCCTCGCCGATGGGTTCGATCTGGTGCTGGATCTGCGCGCTTCGCGCGGCCGCCGCCTGGTCGACGCCCGCGACGGCGCCGAGTATCTGGACATGTTCGGTTTCTTCGCGTCGTCCGCGCTGGGGATGAACCACCCCGCACTGGCCGACGACGCGGATTTCCGCGACGAGCTGACCGTCGCGGCGCTGAACAAGCCCAGCAACTCCGACATCTACACCGTCGAGATGGCCCGATTCGTAGACACTTTCGCGCGCGTGCTCGGTGATCCCCGGTTGCCGCACCTCTTCTTCGTCGACGGCGGCGCGCTCGCGGTCGAGAACGCGCTGAAGGCCGCCTTCGACTGGAAGAGCCGGCACAACGAGATACACGGCCGCCCACCGGAACTCGGCACGAAGGTGCTGCACCTGACCGGCGCCTTCCACGGCCGATCGGGCTACACCATGTCGCTGACCAACACCGATCCGGTCAAGACCGCGCGGTTCCCGAAATTCGTCTGGCCGCGCATCGACACCCCCTTCCTCGGTGAGAACGTCGACATCGAGGCCGCCGAGCGGCACGCGCTCACCCAGGCGCGGGTCGCCTTCACCGAGAATCCGCACGACATAGCGTGTTTCATCGCCGAGCCGATCCAGGGCGAGGGCGGCGACCGGCATCTGCGCCCGGAGTTCCTGCAGGCCATGCAGGAGCTGTGTCACGAGCACGACGCCCTGTTCGTGCTCGACGAGGTACAGACCGGCGTCGCGGCCACCGGCTCGGCCTGGGCCTACCGGCAGCTCGGCGTGACCCCGGATCTGGTGGCCTTCGGCAAGAAGACCCAGGTGTGCGGCGTCATGGCGGGCGGGCGCATCGACGAGGTGCCCGACAACGTGTTCGCCGTCAGTTCCCGGCTGAACTCCACCTGGGGCGGCAACCTGGCCGACATGGTCCGCGCCCGGCGGATCCTGGAGGTGATCGAGAGCGAGAAGCTCGCCGAGCGGGCCGCGCGGCTCGGTGAGCACCTGTTGCATCGGCTCACCGGACTGGCCGGCGCGCACGCCATCGTCAGCGAACCGCGGGGCCGCGGACTGCTGTGCGCGATCACCCTGCCCTCGGCCACCCAGCGGGACGTGGTGCTGACCGATCTGCGGCAGCGTGAGCGAGTGCTGCTGCTGGGCACCGGCGCACGCGGTATCCGGTTCCGGCCGCCGCTGACGGTCACCACGGACGAACTGGACGAGGCGGTCGACGCCCTGGATCGGGTGCTGCGCGCGCTCGCGCACTGAGCGGCCGCACGGAATCGCCCCGGGGACGTCCCGGGGCGATCAATTCATCCGATGGCACGCTGGGCATCGCCCGGATGTTGCTGTCAAAGGTTTTGCGACACCTACTATTCGCGCCATGTCGACTCGCCGATACGGGCCGGAGAGTGGGTGCGCCGCGTGATCGCG
The DNA here is from genome assembly GCF_009604425.1 of Nocardia aurantia. Classification (GTDB taxonomy): domain Bacteria; phylum Actinomycetota; class Actinomycetes; order Mycobacteriales; family Mycobacteriaceae; genus Nocardia; species Nocardia aurantia. Next base: position 316,863 of record NZ_WEGI01000012.1, read on the forward strand.
CGCCGAACCGGCTCGGTACTCGCCCTCGCGGTTGTCCTCCTCACCGGCTGCTCGGCCGGCAGCCACGCACCGAACGCGCAGACCGCGCCGGCGTCGGCGCCGGGCACGGCGGTTCCCGCCCCGGCCACCCAGGCCGCGATCGCGCTGCTGCCCGGAATGCCGCCGCCGCTGTCGCCGACGGATGTCTACGCCGCCGACCGCGAACTCTCCCCGGCGGTGGCGGGGCATTTGCCGCGGGTCTACGTGCCGAACAGTGAATCGAACACCGTGACCGTGATCGATCCCGACACCTTCCGGGTGATCGACACCTATCCCTCGCAGGGCCGGGAACCGCAGCACGTGGTGCCGTCCTACGATCTGCAGACGCTGTACGTGACCAACGATCTGCCGATCGGTGGCGGCAGTCTGCTGCCCATCGATCCGCGCACCGGCGAGCCGGCCGGTGAACCACTGCCGGTGCGCGATCCGTACAACATGTACTTCACGCCGGACGGCGCCTTCGCTCTCGTCGTCGCCGAGGCGGATCGGTCGGTGGACCTCTACGACCCGCACACCTGGGAACAGATGGGCGCGATCGCGGCGCCGGACTGCCCCGGCATCGACCACCTGGACTTCACCGCGGACGGCCGGTTCGCCCTGGCCAGTTGCGAATTCTCCGGCCGGATGGCGGTGCTCGACCTGATCGGCGCGGACCTGGTGAAGATGATCGACCTGCCCGGTGGCCGCGGCGGCATGCCGCAGGACGTGAAGCTCGCACCCGACGGATCCACCTTCTACGTCGCGGACATGATGGCCGACGGGGTCTACACCGTCGACGCGCACGCCTTCGAGCCCACCGGATTCATCGAGACCGGGAAGGGCACGCACGGCCTCTACGTCACCCGCGACTCCGCGGCGATGATCGTCACCAATCGCGGCGAGGGCAGCCTGTCGGTCTGGGACTTCGCGCAGCAGCGGATCGTGCGCACCTGGTTCATCCCCGACGGCGGCAGTCCGGACATGGGCAATCTGTCCGCCGACGGGCGGGTGTTCTGGGTCTCCGGCCGGTACAACGGCGAGGTCTACGCGATCGACGTCGTCGACTGGACGCTGCTGGCCCGCATCCCGGTCGGCCGCGGCGCGCACGGCCTGACGGTGTGGCCGCAACCGGGACGGTATTCGACCGGCCACACCGGGGTCATGCGCTGAGGCGACATTCCGGTCGCCCGCAATGGGATTCGTCACCGATTTCCGGCGCGATCGGACGGCGTCCCGGGGTCGCGTTCCCGCCGCGATACGCTGGCGATAATCCGGTTTCACCAGCCGTTTTCTACTGGCGAGTAGCCAATAGTGGTACTCGTGAGTAGCCCCTACTGGAATTCCGCACATCGGCGACGATGGCTACACTCCGGGACATGACGAGTGTCCAGCAGCAGTCTTCGCCGGATTCGGCGGGCGCCCCCGATATCCACACCACCGCAGGGAAGCTCGCCGATCTGCGGAACCGGCTGGAAGAGGCCAAGCACCCGATGGGTGAGGCCGCCGTCGACAAGGTGCACGCCAAGGGCAAGATGACCGCCCGTGAGCGGATCCTGGCCCTGCTGGACGAGGGCTCGTTCGTGGAGCTGGACGCGCTGGCCCGCCACCGCAGCGTCAATTTCGGCCTGGAGAGCAACCGCCCGCTCGGCGACGGCGTGGTGACCGGTTACGGCACCATCGACGGCCGCGACGTGTGCATCTTCTCGCAGGATGTCACCGTCTTCGGCGGTTCGCTCGGCGAGGTCTACGGCGAGAAGATCGTCAAGGTCATGGACCTCGCGCTGAAGACCGGCCGCCCGCTGGTCGGCATCAACGAGGGCGCCGGCGCGCGGATCCAGGAGGGCGTCGTCTCGCTCGGCCTGTACGGCGAGATCTTCCACCGCAACATCCAGGCCTCCGGCGTGATCCCGCAGATCTCGCTGATCATGGGCCCGGCCGCCGGTGGGCACGTGTACTCCCCGGCGCTGACCGACTTCGTCGTCATGGTCGACCAGACCAGCCAGATGTTCGTCACCGGTCCCGACGTGATCAAGACCGTCACCGGTGAAGAGGTCACCATGGAGGAGCTGGGCGGCGCCCACACCCACATGGTGAAGTCGGGCGTCGCGCACTACGTCGCCTCCGGCGAGCAGGACGCGCTGGACTATGTCAAGGACCTGCTGGGCTACCTGCCCAGTAACAACCGCGCCGAGGCGCCGCGCTTCCCGGCCACCGACCCGATCGACGGCGCCATCGAGGACTCGCTCACCGACGAGGACATCGAGCTCGACACGATCATCCCGGACTCGCCGAACCAGCCGTACGACATGCACGAGGTGATCCGCCGGCTGGTCGACGACGACGAGTTCCTGGAGGTGCAGGCCGAGCGCGCGATGAACGTCATCGTCGGCTTCGCCCGCATCGACGGCCGCAGCATCGGCATCGTGGCCAACCAGCCCACCCAGTTCGCCGGCTGCCTCGATATCGACGCCTCGGAGAAGGCCGCGCGCTTCGTGCGCACCTGCGACGCCTTCAACATCCCGATCATCACCCTGGTCGATGTGCCGGGCTTCCTGCCGGGTACCGGCCAGGAGTACAACGGCATCATCCGGCGCGGCGCCAAGCTGCTCTACGCCTACGGCGAGGCCACTGTGGGGAAGATCACAATCATCACCCGTAAGGCGTACGGCGGCGCCTACGACGTGATGGGTTCCAAGCACATGGGCGCCGACGTGAACCTGGCGTGGCCCACCGCGCAGATCGCGGTCATGGGCGCCTCCGGCGCGGTCGGATTCGTCTACCGCAAGCAACTGCAGCAGGCCGCCAAGGAGGGTTCGGACGTCGACGCGCTGCGCCTGGAACTGCAGAACGAATACGAGGACACCCTGGTGAACCCGTATGTCGCCGCCGAGCGTGGTTATGTCGACGCCGTCATCCCGCCGTCGCACACCCGCGGGCAGATCGTCTCCGCGCTGCGCCTGCTGGAGCGCAAGATGGTGTCGCTGCCGCCCAAGAAGCACGGAAACATCCCGTTGTGATTTGAGCGATATGCGTAGGTGTGGTGTGGCGCCTTCTGAGAAGATCATGAGAAGCTTGAGAAGACGGTGAAACCGTACCGCGCAGAATTGCCTCATCCGAACGAAGATGGTAAGAACGGCCTCTCGTCATCGAGGGTCGTGACGAATTACCCGGGAGGCGGGCTCGGAGCATCCGGTCCCGCAGACCGAAAAGTCGTCGGGGATCGAATCCCGGCGATGCCTGAACAGGAGGAACTGGCGCTGTGACGACTGTATCCGACGAAGAGGTGCTGAGGGCCGCTGAGCTGGAGCTTTCGGTCGACGAGCTCGTCGACACGATCGAGTCCGCGGTACCCGAACCCGAATCGCCTGCGGGACCCGTCATCCGGATTCTCAAGGGCTCGCCGGCCGCCGACGAGATCGCCGCCGTGGTCAGTGTGCTGTCCGCCGCCATGGCCGCGGGTTCCGCCGCGCCCGTGGCATCGGGTCCGATCGATAACTGGGGTCGCCCCTCGTACATGCATCGCGGCGCCTCGAGCTTCTCTCCCTACGCCTATCCGTTCGTGTCGCATCTGCGCGACTGACGCGTGGGTGCATTCGTACTCGCGTCGGCGTCCCCGGCGCGGCTGCAGGTGTTGCGGTCGGCCGGTCTGAGCCCCCTCGTGCGGGTCTCCGACGTCGATGAGGACGCGGTGGCGGCGGCGCTGCCCGCCGGCACCGGTCCGGAACAGGTCGTGGTGGCGCTGGCCCGGGCGAAGGCCGAGGCCGTCGCGGCCGCCTTCGCCCGCGAGGGCGCCGATATCCTCGCCGACGCCGTGATCGTCGGCTGCGATTCCATGTTGCTCGTCGACGGGGTACTACAGGGCAAGCCGCTCGTCCCGGATGTGGCGCGCGCCCGCTGGTCGGCCATGGCCGGCCGCAGCGCCGATCTGCTCACCGGGCACTGTGTCCTGCGCATCGCGGGCGGTTCGATGGTCGGTGCGGCCGACGACTGCAGCCGCACCACCGTGCACTTCGCGAAGCCCGAGCCGGAGGAACTGGACGCCTACATCGCCACCGGCGAACCGTTGCAGGTGGCCGGCGCCTTCACCCTGGACGGCCTGGGTGGCTGGTTCGTCGATCGGATCGAGGGCGATCCGTCGAGCGTGATCGGTATCGGGCTGCCGCTACTGCGTCGGCTGCTGCGCGACGTGGGTGTCGGCGTTCCGCAACTGTGGGTCGGCGCCTAGCTTCGGATCGTTCCCGCGCAGCTGCGGGCCCACCCGGGATCCGGTCGGCGCCGCGATCCGCGGCTCCGGCACCGGGATGGCCGCGGAATCCGCCGGCACCAGTGAGCTCTCCAGCGCCTCCAGCCGGGCCACGCACAGCTCGGGCTCCACGAACGGATGCAGGCGGACGTTGACCACGTCCCGGCCGCCGTTGCGGTCCAGCACCTCGCGCATGAGACCCAGGTGCACGCCGCACACCACCTCGGAATGGGTGCGGGCGAGCTCCCGCAGCGGGCAGGCGGTGAGCCGGATCATGACCTGCTGGTCGGAGTCGTTGCCGGGATCTCGCTCCGGCGCGAATCCGAGTTCCGACGAGACGGCGATGGTCACGTCCTTGGCATCCTCGAGGTTCTGGATGCCTTCCTCGATGGTGTCCAGTTTGGCGCCCCACGCCCGGCCTGCCGAGACGGCCGCGTCGGAGCGGCGCCGGGGGTCGCTGCCCAGTTGATCGGCGAGGACCTGGGCCAGGTCCTGGTAGCCGACCGATCGCTGCACGGCGCTGTAGCCGATGCGCGGGCGACCCCGGCCGCGGGGTGGTTGCTGGAACTGCCGGACCAGCGACTCACGCGTGAGAACATCCAGGTGAAAACGGACCGTGGTGACATGCTGTCCGGTAACCCGGGCCAATTCCTGGGCGTCGAGAGGCTCGCTGGCGCCGCGCAGGATCGCAAGCAGGCGCCGTCGTGGCCAAGAATCGGACATAGCTCACCCCTCCTCCCGGGAGACTTTATCGGATGAAGCTGCGACTTATTCGCTCATTCACCCGATTCGTGGTGTGGAACAAGTTCTCGTATTTGTGCGCACCTACGATCGGTGGGACAGCTGATCACCGCCCTGCCTCCTCGGAAGGACCGACCTCGTGTCCGTCGCACCGGACCCTCATCCTTCCTTCGGTCTGCACGCACATCCTCAACGACTAGTAACCACACAGTGGCTGTCGGCAAACATCGGCGCGCCGGGATTGCGGATCGTCGAATCCGATGAGGACGTCTTGTTGTACGACATCGGTCACGTACCCGGCGCCATCAAGATCGACTGGCGTGCCGAGCTTACCGATCCGCGGACGCGCGATGTCGTGGATGGCGTGCGTTTTGCCGAACTGATGCGGGAGAAGGGCATCGGGCGCGACGACACGGTGGTCGTCTACGGGGACAAGGCGAACGGGACGGCCGCGGCGGTGCTGTGGGTGTTCGACCTGTTCGGGCACGCGGACGTGCGGCTGCTCGACGGCGGCCGGGAGGCCTGGATCTCCGAGGGACGCGACACCACCTTCGAGGTGCCGCCGGCCGGATACGGCGAGTATCCGGTGCTGGAGCGCGACGACCACGGCGCCCGGGCCTTCCGGTCCGAGGTGCGGGAACAGCTGGCGAGCGGAGCCGGCGTCCTGCTCGACGTGCGCGCGGCGGAGGAGTACACCGGTGAGCTCGGGCGGATCGCCGATCGGCCCGAGGAACAGTCGCTGCGTGCCGGGCACATTCCGACCGCGGTGAACATCCCGTGGACCACGGCCGTCGGCCCGGACGGCCGATTCCGCTCCCGGGCCGAACTGGATCGCTGGTATCTCCCGCAACTCGCGGCGGCCGACGGCGGGACGATCGTGTACTGCCGGATCGGCGAGCGGTCCGCGCACACCCGTTTCGTGTTGACCGCGCTTCTGGGACTGGACACCGTGCGGGTCTACGACGGATCCTGGACCGAGTGGGGCAACGCCGTGGGCGCGCCGATTGTGCGGGGTCACGAATCCGGCGGTGTACCGGCCGCCACGCCGATTGCGGCACAGCGAGTTTGAGTTGTCGCACGTCCCGCTCTTCGGGACTACTCCTCAGTAGCCCCTAGCCGGGTTCCGGCTTTGTTGGCAGACTGCCTACACTCGCGAGAAGCGAAAGATGTCCACAGCACAGGAGGCTCAGTGCCCAGCCATGCCAGCGCGCAGATCACGAAGGTCCTCGTAGCCAACCGGGGTGAGATCGCGGTGCGTGTGATCCGGGCAGCGAAGGATGCCGGGATCGCCAGTGTCGCGGTGTATGCCGAGCCGGATGCCGAGGCGCCGTTCGTGCGATTGGCCGATGAGGCGTTCGCGCTCGGAGGCCAGACCTCCGCCGAGTCGTACCTCGTGTTCGACAAGATCCTCGACGCGGCCGCCAAGGCCGGCGCCGACGCGATCCACCCGGGCTACGGGTTCCTGTCGGAGAACGCGGATTTCGCGCAGGCCGTGCTGGACGCGGGCCTCATCTGGATCGGCCCCTCCCCGCAGTCGATCCGCGACCTCGGTGACAAGGTCACCGCGCGGCACATCGCCGAGCGCGCGAGCGCGCCGATGGCCGCGGGCACCAAGGATCCGGTGAAGGACGCGACCGAGGTGGTCGACTTCGCCAAGGAGTTCGGCGTCCCGGTGGCGATCAAGGCCGCCTTCGGCGGTGGCGGCCGCGGCATGAAGGTCGCGCACACCATCGAGGAGATCCCCGAGCTGTTCGAGTCCGCCACCCGTGAGGCCACCGCCGCCTTCGGCCGCGGCGAATGCTTCGTGGAGCAGTACCTGGACAAGGCCCGCCACGTCGAGGCGCAGGTGCTGGCCGACCAGCACGGCAACGTAATCGTGGTCGGCACCCGCGACTGCTCCCTGCAGCGCCGGTTCCAGAAACTGGTCGAGGAGGCCCCGGCCCCGTTCCTGAGCGACGAGGTCCGCGCCAAGATCCACGAGTCCGCCAAGCGGATCTGCCGCGAGGCCGGTTACTACGGCGCCGGCACCGTGGAGTACCTGGTGCAGGGCGAGACGGTGTCCTTCCTCGAGGTCAACACCCGCCTGCAGGTCGAGCACCCGGTCACCGAGGAGACCGCGGGCATCGACCTGGTGCGGCAGCAGTTCCGGATCGCCAACGGCGAGGAACTGGAGATCAAGGAGGATCCGACCCCGCGCGGGCACGCGATCGAGTTCCGGATCAACGGTGAGGACGCGGGCCGCAACTTCCTGCCCGCACCGGGCCCGGTGAAGGAGTACCGCGAGCCGTCCGGCCCCGGCGTGCGCGTCGATTCCGGCGTCGTCGAGGGCAGCGTCATCGGCGGTCAGTTCGACTCCATGCTGGCCAAGCTGATCGTGTGGGGCGAGACCCGCACCCAGGCGCTGGAGCGGTCGCGTCGCGCGCTGGCCGAGTACCACATCGAGGGCCTGGCCACCGTGCTGCCGTTCCACCGGCACATCGTCGAGAACCCGGCCTACATCGGTGACGGCACCAAGTTCGACGTCTACACCAAGTGGATCGAGACCGACTGGGACAACCCGATCCCGCCGTACACCGGCGCCGAGCCCATCGACGAGGACGACGAGTCCGCTCGCCAGACTGTGGTGGTCGAGGTCGGTGGCCGCCGCCTCGAGGTGTCGCTGCCGTCGCAGTTCAGCGTGGGCGCCGGTGTGGCGGCCGGTGCCGCCAACGGCGCGGGCGCCATCCGCAAGAAGCCGAAGCCGCGCAAGCGCGGTGGCGCCGGCATGGGCGCCGCGTCCGGTGACGCGGTCACCGCGCCGATGCAGGGCACCGTGGTGAAGGTCGCCGTCGAGGAGGGCCAGTCGGTCGAGGCCGGCGACCTGATCGCGGTGCTGGAGGCCATGAAGATGGAGAACCCGGTCAACGCGCACAAGTCCGGTGTGGTCACCGGGCTGGCCGTCCAGCCGGGCGCCGCCATCACCCAGGGCACCGTGCTGGCCGAGATCAAGTAAGGCCGAAACAAACCCGTCCGTGGGCCCCGCACGCTCTTGCCGAGCGTGCGGGGCCCACGCCGTCTTCCCGACCGCCGGGCCGTCGATTCCCTTGTGTCCCAGGTGAACCGGAGGCTTACCCGCCTTGGCCGGGATGTGGAACCGGAGGCTCACCCGCGCTGGCCGGGATGTGGAACCGGAGGCTTACCCGCGCTGGCCGGGGATGTGGAACCGGAGGCTTACCCGCGCTGGCCGGGGATGTGGAACCGGAGGCTTACCCGCCCTGGCCGGGGATGTGGAACTGAGTGGGGAAGCCGGGCGGGACCGGGATCTGCAACTGGGACGGCAGCTGGAACGGCTTCGGGGTGGTGCTGGGCGGCGCTGTGGTCGGGACCGCGGTGGTGGTTCTCGGCGCAGTGCGCGGCGCGGAGGTCGTGGAACTGGGCGCGGCGGGCGACTGATGGCTGCCCAGCGTGGATGCCAGCGCGGTGATGACCGCGACGAGAGCCAGCACCGCCACCAGAGTGCCTACACCGATCGCGGCGAGTTTGATCCTGCGGCCGCCCCGATCCGGCTGGATCCGATCCAGCGCCGCGGAGTGCCCGGTGAAGCCGCCGGGCAGCGCCGGGTCCGAGGCGGGCAGCACCTCGGTCGGCCGGGGTCCGGCTGCCACCGCACCGCCGGCTGCCACCGCACCGCCGGGCGTCACCGCACCGCCGGGCGCCATCGCACCGCCGGGCGTCACCGCACCGCCGGGCGCCATCGCACCGCCGGGCGCCATCGCACCGCCGGGCGTCACCGCACCGCCGGGCGCCATCGCACCGCGGGGCGGCGCCGCGAAGCCGGGAGCAGCCGCCGGAGGCGGCCACCCGGGCCCACCGGATCGGCTCGGCGGCAAGGAGGTGCCGACGGGATTCGGCGTGCTGCGGACCGGCTCCGGGGCATTCCCGCTGGACGGTCTGCCGGCCTGAGGTCCGGGCGATACCGGGTTCGACACGTTGCGGGCCGGTCCCGATGGAGCGCCGACGGGAGGCCGGGGTCCGCCGGAGGCGCCGGTTCGGCCCGGGTTCGACGGGTTGCGAGCCTGTTCCGCAGGGCCGCCGAGGTGCGGCGGGTGTCCGACGGGGATCGGGTTCGACGCGCTCGAAGTCGCTTCCGGAGCCCTGCCGACGGGAGGCCGGGCGCTGGCTGGGACCGCGGATCCGCCCGAGTTCGGCAAACTGGGGGTCGGTTCAGCGGGGCTGCCGGTCGGAGGTCGGTTTCCGGGCGCGGACCGGTTCGACGGGTCGGAGGCGGATGCGGAGGGGGTGCGGGTCGAGGGGCGGGGGCCCGGCTGTTCGCGAGGGGCCGCGGCGCGGTCCAGATCGGGTGGGGTGCGGGGGACCGCGTGGGGCATGCCGATCGCGGCGCGGGCCGCTGCCGCGAATTCTCCCGCGGTGGGGTAGCGGTCCTTCGACTTCTTCGCCATGCCGCGCGCGATGACCGCGTCCAGGGCAGTGGGGACGGTGGGGTCCGTCGCGTGCACGCTCGGGGGTGTCTGGTGCAGGTGGGAGTGGAGTTGTCGGGCCGCGTCGGTATCGCCGAACGGGCGTTGCGCCGTGAGGCATTCGTACAGCACACAGGCCAGTGCGTAGATGTCCGAACTCGCGTCGGCGTGGCCGGTGAAGCGTTCGGGGGCCATGTATGCCAGCGTGCCGACGGTGAAACCGGTTGCGGTGATGGTGGGCTGGTCGGTGGCGCGGGCGATGCCGAAGTCGATGAGGTAGGCGAATCCGCCGGCGTGCACCAAAATGTTGGCGGGCTTGACGTCCCGGTGGATCAGATCGGCGGCGTGCGCGGCGTCGAGGGCATCGGCGACCTGCGACACCAGATCGACGGCCTCCGGGGCGCCCAGTGGACCGGCGTGCAGGCGGGCCGCCACGTCGATGCCGGGAATGTAGGCCATCGCCAGGAACAGCCGGCCCTGCTCCTCACCGAAGGCGAGGATCGGCACCACGTGTGGATTGCTGAGCCGGGAACCGATTCGGGCCTCCCGGTCGAACCTGCGGCGATAGTCGGGATCCGCGCCCGTCACGGAGAGGATCTTGAGCGCCACGGCGCGCTCGGCGGGGTCGCGCGCCAGCCACACCTCGCCTGCCGATCCCCGTCCGAGCTGCCGTTCCAGCCGGTAGTCCCCGAACTGCCGCGTCGCCATCAACGCCCCCGCTCACCCCGGCCGTCTCCCGGCGCCGTCACGATCCGCGCAGCGGTCGGGGAAACTGCGGGTCGACCCGTGCCACACTGCCGGAACATGGCCCCGACAGTAGTCGGGACGCCCCGGTCGCAACCAGTGTGTCCCCGGTGACAGCGGCCCGGCCGCGGTCGGCCGCGCCCCGGAAAAACTCGGTGACGGGCGGTAATCTCGTCGTATGGCTGCAGATTCACCGGATATCCGCATCGGTACCGCGGAGCGCGAGCAGGCCATGCGGCGCTTGTCGGACCATTTCGCGGCCGGGCGGCTGACGGTGACGGAATTCGACGAGCGCACCGGTGTGGTCGCCGCCGCGGTCACCCGCGGCGACCTGGCGAAGGTGTTCGTCGATCTGCCCGAACCGGTCGTCGCGGAACCGGTTCCGGCCGCGCCGGCGATGCGGCGGCCCGGCGGCGCCCGGCCCGATGTGGTGGTCCCCGCGGTCGGTATCGCGGTCGTGCTGGCCGTGGTGCTGTTTCTCGCCACCCACCTGTGGTTCTGGTTCCTGCTGATCCCGGTCATCGTGCTGGCTCGCGCCGGGCGCAGCCCCAACGACCGGGAGCACCACCGCCGGGAACGGCGGGAGTACCGGCGGCGGGAGCGCCGGCAGCGCCGGGGACACTGATCGGGTGGAACCCATCGAGATCAACGCCGGCTCCTGGTACCTGCGCGCGCTGCGCGCCGACGACCGGGTCGACGACCGCCCGGCCCTCGCCGAGGGCGGTGTCACCGAACCCGGCTACGTCGAGCGCCGCGGCCGCGAATGGGCGGCCGAGACCCATCTGTCCTGGGCGGTCTGCGTTCCCACCACCGCCGAACTGGTCGCCGAGATCGGCGCCACCCCGCAACCCGGCGGCACGGTGACGATCTCCGGCTGGTCCCGCCCCGGGTACGAGAACGCGCTGGACGAGGGCCTCGCGGCCGTCCGCCGCTTCGTCGCGGGCGCACTCGGCTTGCAGCCCGCCTGATTTCGCGAATACGGGTCGCATATCGCTTGTGGCCGAACACTTTTCGACTCTCAGATGCGTAAAAGCGCTGTCTCCCTGCCCGGTCGGTCGGCTACTGTGGTGTCGTCCGACAGACGGCGCTTGGGGAGGGTGCGATATGTGGGCATGGGGCAGGAGCTACGCCGAACGGGCACTGGCGGCCACCTGGCAGAGCCGACGGCCCGTCGAACCGGAGCCGACGATTCTCGATCCGCGGCCCTGGGAGGCCGGCAACGAAGGGGAGACCGATCCGATGGATGTGGTAGCGGAGTACGAGCTGATCGGCTGATCACCGGCCCGGTTCCGGCGCCGTCACCGCGGCGCCGGAACGGGCGGTGGGGCCGGGGCGGGTAGCCTGCGGGAATGCAGAGGCCCCCGTTGGATGTCGACCGGTTGCGGCGCGAGGTCGCCGAATCGCCGGAACTGGAATTCTTCACCCGCGTCGATGTCGTCGAGTCGACCGGTTCGACCAACGCCGACCTGGTGATCCGGTCCGCCGACCCCGAGGCCGATCGGCAGGTGCTGATCGCCGAGGCGCAGGAGGCCGGGCGTGGGCGGCACGAGCGGGCCTGGGTGAGCCCGCCGCGGGCGCAGATCGCGATGTCGGTGCTGCTGCGCCTGGGCGACATCGATCCGGAGGTACTCGGCTGGCTGCCGCTGCTGACCGGCATCGCGGTGGTCGACGCGATCCGCGGCGTCACCGACTTGGACGCGAATTTGAAGTGGCCCAACGATGTTCTGATCGGCGGCCGGAAGGTGGCGGGCATTCTCGCCGAAATCGCCACGGGCGCGGCCACTCCCGCTGTCGTGGTCGGGATCGGGCTCAATGTGAGCCTCACCGAGGCGGAATTGCCTGTGCCGCATGCCACTTCGCTCACCCTCGCCGGTGCGCCGGACGAGGACCGGACCGCGGTCGTGCTCGGCATCCTCGCCGAGTTCGCGCGGCGGTTCACCGGCTGGCGGGACGCGTCCTGGGACACCACCGCCCTCGCCGCGGCCTATCGCGAACGCTGCGTGACATTGGGTGCCGACGTGCGGGCCGAACTGCCCGGCGGTGAGGTGCTCACCGGTATCGCCACCGACGTCGACGAGCACGGCCGGCTGCGCATCGGCGACCGCGCCGTTTCCGCGGGCGACGTCACCCACCTGCGCGCCGAGTACTGACCCCGGCCGCCGGTGGGCGATCGTGCCGCTGTTTCCGAGCCGCCCCGGGTGCACGGATCGGTGACCGGACGGCGGCCCGGGCAGCGGTGCGCAGCCCCGGCGTCCAGGGCCGACCCGGCTGCGGATCGGCGATCGACATGCTGCCCGGGACACTGACGCACCGTCCGCGTCGCTATATTTCCGCGCCGGGTACCGACCTCGATCGGTACCGGGCACCGGGTACGACCCCGGTGCGCCGGTACTACGCGATCTGCATGTCCCGTGCGGCTTCCCGGGCGAGCATGCGGTCGCGCTGCTCCTCGAACTTGGTGGCGTCCTGGTCCAGCTTCACCAGGTAAGCGGCGAGCTCGTCGCGCGCCTGCTCGCCGCGCGGCCCGAAATCGGTGCGGTCGAAGACGTTCCAGTGCTTCAGCACCGGTTCGATGACCTCCTGCAGATGCTGGCGCGGATCGTAGATCCCGTGCTTGGCCATCATGATGGCGTATCGGCGGAAGTTGGGCATCGAGCGGCCCGGCATCTCGAAACGCTGCACCAGATAGTTGATGTCGTCCATCATGCGATCCGGCACCAGGTCCAGCGCCGCGCCGGTCAGTGAGCGATAGAAGATCATGTGCAGGTTCTCGTCGGCGGCCACCCGCTGCAACATGTGATCGGCGATCGGGTCGTCGCAGACCTTGCCGGTGTTGCGGTGGCTGAGCCGGGTCGCCAGTTCCTGGAAGGTCACGTACGCGACCTGCATCAGCACCCCGCCCCAGCGCGGATCGGTGGGAGTCGGTACGCCCGTGGTCATATGGGTCATCCGGGCCTGTTCCAGCGCCACCGGGTCGACCGCGCGGGTCACCGTCAGGTAGTCGCGGATGACGATGGCGTGCCGGTTCTCCTCGGCGGTCCACCGGCCCACCCACGTGCCCCAGGCGCCGTCCTGGGTGAAGTTCGCGGCGATCTCGCGATGGTAGGCGGGCAGATTGTCCTCGGTGAGCAGGTTGGTGATCAGCGAGACCTTCGCGATCTCGCTCAGCCTCGACTGGGAAGGCTCCCAGTCGACTCCGCCCATCGCTGCGAAGTTGCGGCCCTGGTCCCAGGGGACGTAGTCGTGCGGGTACCAGTCCTTGGCCATCTCCAGGTGGCGGTTCAGGTGTTGCTCGGCCACCGGTTCCAGCTCCCGGAGCAGCTCGAACTGCGTCAGTTCCTTGGTCACACGTGCCTCCGCTGTCGCACATCGATGAAACCGAAAAGGTGGATCGAACTCGAGTCGAGCGAGAGAACTGCCTGGCATTCTTGCACCTTCGAGCCCTTCGACTCCACTGCCCCGCGCGGTAGGGTTTCTCCATGGGTTATCCGGAGGAACTGCTCGCGCCGGACGAGCAGTTGCTGCTGCACCGTCATCCGCACTGGAAGATGTTGTTCTGGCCTGCGGTCACTTTCGTCGTGGCGACCGCGATCGCCGGATTCGCCGGGGGCGCCGCCTGGCCACATCTGGAGGGCGCCAGCCGCAACGCGGTACTGATCGTCATCGTCGTGCTGTGGGCCGCAATCGTGTTGTGGCGCGGGCTCGGTCGGGTGTTGCATTGGAAGTCAACACATTTCATCGTGACCGACCGCCGCGTGATGGTGCGTGAGGGGGTGTTCACGCACACCGGTATCGACATCCCGCTGAATCGGATCACCAGCGTCCAGTTCCGCAACGGGCTCTCGGATCGGCTGCTGGGCACCGGTACCCTCATCATCGAGTCGGCCTCGGGCGAGCCGCTCGAGTACGACGACATCCCCGATGTGATGCAGGTGCACAATCTGCTGTACCACGAGGTCTTCGAGCAGGATCGCGTCGATCCGCGCTACGACCGGCCGCCGGGCACGGGCCACCAGCACGGGGCGTGACCGGATCCGGTCATCCGTGACCGGGTGCGGTCAACAGGGCATATCGAACACCGGGCACCACCCGAGTAAGTAGTCTTTAGCGGTGACCGCAGTACTGCTGGCCGAAGACGACGAGGCCATCGCCGCCCCGCTGTCCCGGGCACTGGGACGCGAAGGCTATTCGGTGACCGTGGAGAGCTTCGGTCCCGCGGTGCTGCAGCGTGCGCTGGAGGGCGAGCACGACCTGTTGATCCTGGATCTGGGTCTGCCGGGCATGGACGGGCTGGAGGTGTGCCGGCAGGTGCGGGCGCGCGGCGCCGATCTGGCGGTGCTCATGCTCACCGCCCGCACCGACGAGGTCGATTTCGTCGTCGGGCTCGACGCGGGCGCCGACGACTATGTCGGCAAGCCGTTCCGGCTCGCCGAGTTGCTGGCCCGGGTGCGAGCGCTGCTGCGCCGCAGCGGAATCGGCGACGAAGCGGTGGAGATCGGCGGTGTCCGGCTCGAGCCGCAGGCGCGCCGGGTGATGGTCAACGGCCACGAGGTGAACCTCGCCAACAAGGAGTACGAACTGCTCAAGGTGCTGATCGACCGAGCCGGCCAGGTGGTGCCGCGGGAGACCATCCTGCGCGAGGTGTGGGGCGACGCGGATCTGCGCGGCTCCAAGACCCTGGACATGCACATGTCCTGGCTGCGCCGCAAGATCGGCGACGAGGGCCCGGTGGCCGAGCGTCGCATCGTCACCGTCCGGGGTGTCGGCTTCCGGTTCAACGCCGACTAGATGCGCCGCCGAATCCTGTTGTCGATGCTGGCGGCATTGACCCTGACCACGGTGGTGCTGGGCATCCCGCTGGCCTATACGGCCTGGCAGTGGGTCGCCGACATCACCCGCAACGATCTGCGCGCCCGCCTGGACCGGATGTCCGTGGAGATCGTCGCGCAGGAACGTGACGACGGCCTGGTGCACGGCACCCTCGACCTGCGGTCGGTGCGGCCGCTGATCCCGCCCGGCGGCCGGCTCACGGTCATCTATCCGACGCCGGAGGACGCGGCGCTGCGGATCGACGCCGGGGTGTCGCGGGTGCCCGATCCGATCGTGGAGTCGCTGTCGATGGGCACCTCCGGATCACTGCGGCTGGAGGCCCCGTCCGGGCAGATGCACAACATGCAGCGGCAGGCCGTCGGCGCGGTGGCCCTGGTGGCGCTCGCGTCGCTGGCCGCCGGCGCGGCGGTCGCGGTGGTGACCGCCCGCCGGGTCGCCGACCCGCTGCGCGATGTGGCCGCGCGGGCCGCCCGGCTGGCCAAGGGCGATTTCCGCGCCGATTCCCGCCGGCACGGCATCACGGAACTGGATCGGGTCTCGGACGTGCTGGATTCGGCGACGGTCGAGATCGCGGGCCGGTTGCAACGTGAGCACGCCCTGGTGGCCGACGTCTCCCACCAGCTGCGCAGCCGCCTGACCGCGGTCCGGCTGCGGCTGGACGAGCTGTCGGCGCACAGCGACCCGGCCGTGGTGCACGAGGCCGAGGAGGCGATGGCCCAGGTCGACCGGCTCACCGCGGCCATCGACGAACTGGTCCGGACCTCCCGCGACGACGGCGCCGCCGACCGCGATCCGGTGCCGGTGGTGGCCGAACTGCGCAAGGTGATCTCGGAGTGGCGGCTGCCGTTCAGCGAGGCGGGCCGGATGCTGATGCTCTCCGGCGACCCATTGCTGCGGGCCCCGGTGACCGGTTCCCGGCTGCGCGAGGCGGTGGCGGTGCTGGTGGACAACGCCCTGATGCACGGTGACGGTGATTGCACGGTCTCGGTGCGCGCGGTGTACGGCGGGCCGGATCTGGCGCCGCTGGTGGCGGTGGAGATCGCCGACGAGGGCGAGGGCGTCAGCGACGAGCTGGCCCCGCACATCTTCGACCGTGGTTTCTCCGGCGCCGGCTCGACCGGTGTGGGTCTGGCGCTGGCCCGGGCGTTGATCGAGGCGGACGGTGGTCGCCTGGAGCTGCAACGCCGGCGGCCGGCCCTGTTCAGCGTGTTCCTCGGCAAGCCCGGCCCGCAGCGATCGGGCGTCGTCAACGAACCGCGCTGAGCGGGTGCTCACCCGAAACGGTGCGCTCAGCTGTGGCCGAGCTGCTCCTCCTCGTAGAGCCCCTCGATCTCCTCGACCAGGGTGTCGATCTCGTTCGGGAACACCCAGCGGCGCATCGACCAGAATCGGAACACCATCTGCAGCAGGTTGCCGATCACGAAGGCGCTGACGAAGTCGGCGATGTTCTCGGCGGTCAGGCTGACATGCGGGACCTGAAGGTCGAACACGTACCGCGAGGCCCACAGCGGGATGTTGCTGATCAGCACACCGATGCCGCTGACCACGAAGAACAGCAGCGCCTCGTGATGCTTCTCGCGGCCGCCGCGGCCCTTGAACGACCACTCCCGGTTCAGGATGTAGGACGCGATGACCGCGACGACACCGGAGATGATCTTCGCGGTGATCGGCTTGGAGGACAGGACGGTCAGCTTGAGCAGGTAGAAGATGCCGCTGTCGATGACGAACGTGGTGGCGCCGACGATCGCGAACTTGATCAGCTCGCGATGCCGGTAGGCGAACTCTCGCACCGCCGGCGGCAACACACTGACCACGTTGTCCAGGAATGACACGGGCCGAGTTTATGCCTCCGGCCTGAGAGGTCCCGTCGGCCCCCGTCGAACCGGAACCGGTTCCACACCGGGACGGGCGGCGATTGCCCGAGGTTGCCCCGTCGACAGGCCCGTCCGCCGGGGATGACAACATTGTGTGACGTGAGCGCTCGTTCTTTCGACTCGTCGGGAATGCCGACGGTGACCATGATCGGTGGCGGCCAGCTGGCGCGGATGACGCACCAGGCTGCCGTCGCGCTGGGCCAGTCGCTGCGGGTGCTGGCGGAGCATCCCGACGACCCCGCCGCCCAGGTCTCGCCCGAGGTGGTGCTCGGCTCCCACACCGACCTCGCGGCGCTGCGCAAGGCCGCGGTCGGCTCGCATGCGCTGACCTTCGACCACGAGCACGTGCCCACCGAGCATCTCGAGGTGCTGATCGCCGAGGGCGTGAACGTCCAGCCGCCGCCGCGGGCCCTGGTGTACGCCCAGGACAAGCTGGCCATGCGCCGCAAACTCGCCGAGCTGGGCGTCCCGGAACCGCCGTTCGTGGCGGTCGAGTCGCCGGCCGACGCACTCCGCTTCGGCGACGAGCACGGCTGGCCGTTCGTGCTGAAGGCGGTGCGCGGCGGCTACGACGGCCGCGGCGTCTGGATGATCGCCGACCGCGCCGAGGCGGAGCGCCTGGTCACCGAGCAACTGGCGGCCGGCGTGACCCTGCTGGCCGAACAGAAGGTCGACCTGAAGCGCGAGCTGTCGGCGATGGTGGCCCGCTCCCCGTTCGGCCAGGCCGCCGCGTGGCCCGTGGTGGAGACCGTCCAGCGCGAGGGCCAGTGCGCCGTCGTGATCGCCCCCGCCCCCGGCCTGTCCGCCGCCGCGGCGACCGACGCGGAGGCCCTGGCCCTGCGGCTGGCCGGCGAGTTGGGCGTCACCGGCGCGATGGCGGTCGAACTGTTCGAGACGCATTCCGGTGAACTGCTGGTCAACGAGCTGGCGATGCGCCCGCACAACTCCGGCCACTGGGGTATGGACGGCGCCGTCACCGGCCAGTTCGAACAGCACCTGCGCGCGGTCCTGGACTACCCCCTGGGCAGCACCCGCCCCTTGGCGCCGGTGACGGTCATGGCGAACATCCTCGGCGCCCCCGAGGCGCCCGAGATGTCGATGGACGAGCGCCTGCACCACCTGTTCGCCCGCCTCCCGGAGGCCCGGGTGCATCTCTACGGCAAGGGCGAACGCCCGAAACGCAAGATCGGGCACGTCAACATCCTCGGCGACGACGTGGCCGAGGTACGCGAGAAGGCGGAGCGCGCGGCGCACTGGATGTCGCACGCGGTATGGACCGACGGATGGGACCCCCATGGCCACTGACAACACCGCGCCCGGTTCGGCGGGGCACTCCGCCGGCTCCGCGCCCGGCCCCCAGGTCGGCCTGATCATGGGCAGCGACTCCGACTGGCCGACCATGGAAGCGGCCGCGGAAGCCTTGGCGGAGTTCGGAATTCGCTTCGAGGTAGGCGTCGTCTCCGCCCACCGCACCCCCCAGCGCATGCTCGACTACGCCCGCTCGGCCGCCACCCGCGGCCTCCAGGTGATCATCGCCGGCGCCGGCGGCGCCGCCCACCTCCCCGGCATGGTCGCCTCCGCCACCGCGCTCCCCGTGATCGGCGTCCCGGTCCCGCTGAAGTACCTCGACGGCATGGACTCCCTGCTGTCGATCGTGCAGATGCCCGCCGGCGTCCCGGTCGCCACCGTCTCCATCGGCGGCGCCCGCAACGCGGGCCTGCTCGCGGTCCGAATCCTCGCCGCCACCGACCCCACCCTCCGTGCCCGCATGGAACAATTCCAGGCCGACCTGGAGCAACTGGTCCTGGAAAAGGACGACGCCCTCCGCACCCGCCTCCTCGGCTGAGCCGGGTCAGATCCGCCCGTCTCGAAGTGCGGCGGCCGACTCGACGAGACCTGCTCGTTCGAGGGCCTCGAGGATGTCCGCGACTGTTTCGGGTGGATTGTTCCGAGCGTCGGCGATCTGTTGTACGCACGCCCACACAACGCGACCGTCGAGTTCGATCTGGTCCAGCAGAAAATCATCGGGGCTCCTGGCCTCGATGTGCCACGGCGCCAGGGATTCCGTCGGGAAATCCCGGAGATTCGACGTGGCGATTACCTGGGCGCGACTCTTGATCGCTGCGGCGAGGATGTGCCGGTCGTCGGGGTCGGGGAGTTTCAATCCCTCGATCAGCGGTTCGTAGCCCTCGATGATGCAGTCGGGGACTGCGTGGATGATCCTGCTACGCAACGTTTCCAGCTTCTCGACCGGAATATCGGGGCGCTTGGCGTGCAGGTTGCCGAGTGTCTCGTCCAGGATTCGATGTCTCCACCTCGCCTGTACGAAGCCGGCCCTCGCCACCCGAATCATGATGTCCCGCACGGTATTTCCGTAGAGGACATTGGCATCGTAGATGACAACGAATGCCATCAGATACCGAATTCCTGTCCGAGCCGGGTGATCTCGTCCGCAGCTGTTCGGCTTTTCGCCTCGCTTCTCTGCTGGTACGCCTCGAGATCATCGAACCTGATGCGACGGTGCCTGCCGACCGATCTGAACGGGATGTCTCCCGCTTCGAGGAGTCCGACGATGTAGGGTCGCGACACGTTCAGCATGTCGGCAGCCTGTTGAGTGGTCAGTTCGGCATGTGCCGGGACCACCGACACGCCGCGCCCTTCGGCGGCCTGCACCAGGATGAATGCCAGCAGAGTAACCGCCTCGCGTGGCAGGACCAGAGGATCGTTCCCGTCGATCTCGTCCAGGACCGAGATCAAGTCCTCGTCCGGATGTGTCATCAGATAGTCCTTGATGCGCCGCACTGCGCGTGCGGCGATCTCGGGATCGATCGCACCGGGTTCGGCACGCTTGGCTGTCTGTGGTCCGGCCATCGCGGTTCTCCTCTCCTATTCGAAGCATACGCAACAATCGAAATAAACGAAAATGCGGGTGCGAGGGCGCGGTGTCACCGCGGGGGAGGTGAAGCGGACACGCTGCTGCTAGTAGGTTGCAATGGTGGACGTGAATTCCCTGGCAGCGCTGCTGCCGGATGGTGTCGTGGTCACCGATCCGGACATTCTCGGTGGGTATCGGCAGGATCGGGCGCAGGATCCGGAGGCGGGGACGCCGGCGGCGCTGGTGCGGCCGGCGAATACCGAGCAGGTGGCCACGGTGGTGCGGTGGGCGCACGAGCGCGGGGTGGCGATCGTGCCGCGCGGGGCGGGGACCGGGTTGTCCGGCGGCGCCACCGCGCAGGACGGCGCGTTGCTGCTGAGCACCGAGCGGATGCGGGACATCTCGGTCGATCCGGTGACGCGGACCGCGGTGGCGCAGCCGGGTCTGCTGAACGCCGAGGTCAAGGCGGCGGTGGCGGAGCACGGATTGTGGTACCCGCCGGATCCGTCCTCGTTCGAGATCTGTTCCATCGGCGGCAACGCGGCCACCAATGCCGGGGGCCTGTGCTGCGTGAAGTACGGGGTCACCACCGACTACGTGCTCGGCATGGAGGTGGTGCTCGCCGACGGGACCGTGGTGCGGCTGGGTGGTCCGCGGTTGAAGGATTCGGCGGGGCTGTCGCTGACCAAACTGTTCGTCGGCAGCGAGGGCACCCTCGGCATCATCACCGAGCTGACGCTGCGGTTGCTGCCCGCGCAGCCGCCGCAGAGCACGGTGGTGGCGTCGTTCGCCACGCTGGAGGCGGCCTGTGACGCGATCCTCGCGATCACCGGGCGGCTGCGGCCGTCGATGCTGGAGTTCATGGATTCGGTCGCGATCAACGCGGTCGAGGACCAGTTGCGGATGGGCCTGGACCGCGAGGCCGCCGCCCTGCTGGTCGCGCGCTCCGACGCTCCCGGTGAACATGCCGGCCTGGAGGTGGCCGAGATCGCGGCGCTGTGCGAGAAGGCCGGGGCCACAGAGGTTTTCGCCACCGACGATCCGGCCGAGGGTGAGGCGTTCACGGTGGCCCGCCGGGTCGCGATCCCGGCGCTGGAGCGCAAGGGGCCGCTCCTGCTCGAGGATGTGGGGGTGCCGCTGCCGAAACTCGGTGAGCTGGTGACCGGCATCGCGGGCATCGCCCGCCGCCGCGAGGTGCTGGTGTCGGTGATCGCGCACGCCGGCGACGGCAACACCCATCCGCTGATCGTCTACAACCCCGCCGACGCGGACGAGTCGGCGCGCGCCCAGCAAGCCTTCGGTGAGATCATGGATCTGGCCATCGCCCTCGGCGGCACCATCACCGGCGAGCACGGTGTCGGCCGCCTCAAGAAGGCGTGGCTGCCGAATCAGGTCGGCCCGGACGTGATGGCGCTGACCCGCCTGATCAAGAGCGCCCTCGACCCGCAGGGCATCCTCAATCCCGGGGCCGTACTGTAACCGGAACAATTGTCGCTACCAAGGAGTTCCGCCGAGCATGACGACCAGGCTCGAACACAACGCCGCGGCCACCAGGTACGAAATCCACATCGATGACACGCTGGCCGGCTACGCGGACTACAGCGAGCGCACCGTCGGCGACACCACCGTGCGGGATTTCCAGCACACGCTGACCTTCCCGGAATTCCGCGGTCGCGGCGTCGCCGCGGAGCTGATCGAATTCGCGTTGCGCGATGCCCGCGACAATGGGTTCGGGATAATACCGACCTGCTGGTATGTCGAGAAATTCATCGCGGAACATCGCGAATACGCCGACCTGGTGGCTTAATTCCGCCGCCACAGTCGCTGGTTCACACCACTGCCGAGGGCGTGGGCAACCTTACTGCCGTCGAAACCCGGTAACTGCCGCAGCCGGTCGAGGAACTTGCTGTCGGCCGCCGAACGCGGCACGACGCAACCGTTCCCCTTGGTGCCGATGAGCACGTAGAACACCACGTCGGTGAACGGGCCGTCCGACGTGCTGATGATTCGAACCTCCGAAAGCTCCTGCCACGCAACCTCTTCGATTCGTCCGTTGTCGAGGGTGCGCCGGACGAACCTGTCGTTGATCTCGACTCCGGCCATGGATCAATAGTGCGCTATGAGCCGCACGTATGCATAGACCCTAATTCGCCCGATTGCGAATGAAACGTCAAATGCAAGAACGACTCTGGCAGCGGATATCAGCCCTTGAGCAGCGCCCGGGACATCACCACGCGTTGAATCTGGTTGGTGCCCTCGTAGATCTGAGTGATCTTGGCGTCGCGCATCATTCGCTCCACCGGGAAATCGGTGGTGTAGCCGGCGCCGCCGAACAACTGCACCGCGTTGGTGGTGACCTCCATGGCGACATCGGAGGCGAAGCACTTGGCGGCGGCGGAGATGAAACCGAGGTTCTTCTCGCCCCGCTCGGCGCGGGCCGCGGAGGTGTAGACCATGAGCCGCGCGGCCTCGACCTTCATCGCCATGTCGGCGAGCATGAACTGGGTGTTCTGGAAGTCCGCGATGGCCGTGCCGAACTGCTTGCGGTCCTTGGTGTAGGCGAGCGCGGCGTCCAGGGCGCCCTGGGCGATGCCGACGGCCTGCGCGCCGATGGTCGGGCGGGTGTGATCGAGGGTCTCCAGCGCCGTCTTGAAGCCGGTGCCCTCCGCGCCGATGATCCGGTCGCCGGGGACGCGGCAGTTCTCGAAGTAGAGCTCCGCGGTCGGCGAGCCCTTGATGCCGAGCTTGTGCTCCAGCGGGCCCACGACGAAGCCCTCGTCGTCCTTGTGCACCATGAACGCGGAGATGCCGTTGGCGCCCATCTCCGGGTCGGTGACGGCCATGACGGTGTACCAGGTGGACTGGCCGCCGTTGGTGATCCAGCACTTGGAGCCGTTGATCACCCAGTCGTCGCCGTCACGGCGGGCGCGGGTGCGCATGCTGCCGGCGTCGGAACCGGCCTCGCGCTCGGACAGCGCGTAGGAGGCCATCAGGCCGCCGGCGATATCGGGCAGCACCCGCTGCTTGAGCTCCTCGGAACCCTTGAGGATCAGGCCCATGGTGCCGAGCTTGTTCACCGCCGGGATCAGCGAGGACGAGCCGCAGACCCGGGCCACCTCCTCGATCACGATGCAGGTGGCGACCGAATCGGCGCCCTGGCCGCCGTACGCCTCCGGGACGTGCACGGCGTTGAAGCCGGCCGCGTTCAGCGCGTTCAGGGCCTCCTGCGGGAATCGCGCCTGTCCGTCGACGTCCTTGGCGTACGGCGCGATCTCCTTCTCGGAGAGGGCGCGGATGGCCGCGCGCAGCTCGTGGTGGACGTCGTCCAGCTGAAAGAGTCCGAAGTCGGGGTTGCCCGCCATGAGTTCACTCCTGGTCGTGGGTCGGATCGCGTGACGACGCGAAGCTCCAGCATGTCGGCACCGAGTGCCATTCGATTCGAGTATACGCCGCCAGGTGGCGACCACATGCGCGGACAACAGTACTGAGCCTGTGGCACTGAGTGCCATGAAATGTGTTCAGGAACCTGTGGGTGCCGTCACAGGCTATCCAGGTGATCCGACAGCAACTCGGCCACTTGTCGCGGCGGCATGTCGCGCGGGAACACCGCCACCACCATCTCGCCGGCCGTGCGATCACCACGCGGGACGGCGGCCAGGGCCGTCCGCAGATCCGCCGCAGTGGCCTCGCTCTCGCCGCGCACCATCCGGCGCAGCAGATAGTTGTGGGTGGCCGTGACCGCGGCGCTGAACTGCACCATCGCCAGATCCGGCGCCTGGGGCAACCGGCCGCGCAGATAGTCGGTGAACAGCCGCTCGTAGCGGAACACCGTCACGATCTCGCGATCCCGCAGCGCCGGCACCTGCCGCACCACCCGATATCGCTGTGCGGCCAATTCCCTTGTCCGCGTGAACCTCTCGAACACCCCGACCACCGCATCACCGACGGCGGTCCACGGATCCGTCTGTGCCGCTTCGAGATCCGCGCGAGCCTGCGCCAATTGTGCTTCGTGGTCGGCGAAGACCACATCCTCCTTGGAACGGAACTGCCGGAAGAAGGTCCGCCGCGACACGCCCGCCGCCTCCGCGATCTCGTCGACGGAGGTCGCCTCGTAACCCTGCTCCGCGAACAGGCGCAGCGCCTCCCCGGCCACCCGCAACCGGAACCGGGCGGCCTCCGCGGTCACCTCGGCGCGAACATTGTCGTCAACAGGCACGGGTCAACGGTAGCGAGTGCCGCCGAACTCGACTGGCGACGAGTCGGCAAAAGCGGCACACTCCCTGCACGACGGATTGCCGCGCGCCGGGGGAGTCGGCGCGGGCGGTCGACGAAAGGATGCCTGCGTCATGGGGACGGAATCGCCCGGAATCCGGGATCTGCTGGTGGGACTGTTCGCCGACGACGAGGTCGATGCCACGGTGCTGGGACACATCCGCGACGGGGAGATCCGGTCCTGGGTCGAGGCGGTGGACCGTTCCGGTCTGTTCGGCCGCGAGGTGGTGGCGCACTTGCGGCAGCAGTGGACCGAGGATCCGCGGGCGCTGCTCGACGTGCTGCTCGGAACCGCCGACGACCTCACCCGGCGGCGGTGGCTCGGCGAATGGGGCGGTGGCTCGGCGGGCGAGCGCTTGATTTCGTAGTCGGTACCCCGCGCTACACTGCCGCGGTGTCCGATTCGAAGCTCGAAATTCAGATGCTGCACGATCGGGTGATGGTCCGCGTATCTCCCGAAGAGGGGGAGCGGCGCAGTAGCGGAGGCATCCTGATCCCGGCGACCGCGCAGGTCGCGAAGCGTTTGACCTGGGGTGACGTCTGTGGGGTGGGTTCGCACGTGCGTGCGGTGAGCGTAGGGGACCGGGTGCTGTTCAGCGCCGACGACCAGTTCGAGGTCGAGGTCAAGGGCCAGGCGTATCTGGTGATGCGCGAGCGCGACCTGCACGCCGTCGCCAGCGAACGGCCGGAACACGGCACCGGTCTCTACCTGTAGGGGCCTTCGCCGCAGGCCGTCCGGCTCTGCACTGCCGCGCGAGCGCCCGGCATCGGCCGGAACGCTCGGAGCACCCGGGTGCTCGGGGTTCCGGCCGACGCCGGGAGCTCACGCGGGATCAGTCGCGATCGGCCGCCGGACGCGGTAGCGCCAGCGCGGCCACCAGCACGATCGCCAGGACGAGGGCCCCGCCGAGTGCGGAGGTCTCCATCGCGGTGACGTAGTGCCCGCCGTGCTGTCCGGTGCCCAGGGCGGCGAAGAAGATCACCCCCAGCACGGTGGCGCCGATCGCGTTGCCGAACTGCTGGGCGGTGGTCAGCACCCCGGCGGCCATGCCGGCCTGCCGCGCGGGGATGCCCGAGGAGAGCACCGCGCCCACGACCGAGGGAATGGTGAGCCCGTTGCCGGTGCCGACGATCATCATGCCGGGGATCAGCGCGAGGGTGCCGAGATGCGGTTCGCCGAAATGCAGCACCGCCAGGGTGATCGCCAGTCCGGTGAGGCTGGTGCAGGTGCCCAGCACCATCACCCGGGTGCCGATCCGGGCCGCCACCCGTGGTGCGAGGAAGAACGAACCGCTAGCGAAGCACACACCCAGCGGCGCGAACGCCAATCCCGCTTGCAGCGGCGACAATCCGAGCCCGTTCTGCAGGAACAGGGTGAGGCACAACATGAATCCGGCGAAGAAGGTCAGATAGCCGCCCGCGATCAGCAGTCCCAGGCCGAATCCGCGGGCGCGAACCATCGCGATGTCCAGTACCGGTTCGCCGCCGCGGGTGGTGAGCCGCCGCTCGTAACCCACGGTGAGCGCCATGACCGGCACCGCGGCGACCATCGACAGCCAGGTCCACAGCGGCCAGCCCTCCGGCCGGCCCAGCGTGATCGGCACCAGCAGCAGCGCCAGTGCCGCCGAGAAGCCCAGTGCGCCAACCGGATCCAGCTTGGGTCGCTGGATCCGCTCATGCGCGGGCAGCCAGCGGGCGGCCAGCGCCGCGGCGGCCAGGCCGATCGGCACATTGATGTAGAAGATGCTGCGCCAGCCCCAGCCGAACAGGTCGAGGTTCAACAGGATTCCGCCGAGCACCTGCCCCGACACCGCGCCGATGCCGATGGTGGCCCCGAAAGCGGCCATGGCCCGCGGCCTTTCGCGGACCGGGAACAGGGTGTTGATCAGTGCCAGCATCTGCGGCACCATCAGCGCGGCGGTGCCGCCCTGCAGGATGCGGAAGGCGACCAGCGCCCAGGCGTTCGGCGCGAGCCCGCACAGCAGCGAGGCGGCGGTGAAGGCCAGCATGCCGAGGACGAACAACCGCCGGTGACCGTGCAGGTCGCCGAGCCGGCCGCCGGTGATCAGCCCGGACGCGTAGGCGAAACCGTATCCGCCGACGATCAGTTCCAGCGCGGATTCGCCCGCGTGCAGGTCGTGTTGCAGGGAGGAGGCGGCGACGTTGACCACGAACCAGTCGAACATCGCCATGAACATGGCGCTGAGTACCACGGGCAGCACCTGGTGGCGGGCGGGAAAGCCGTCGTCGGCCGGGGCTCTGACGGGAATGATTGGTACGGAACGGGTTTCGATGACTGACACGTCTTGCTCCCGAACGTGGATGCTGGGCGGGACGGCGCCACACTGCGCCGGGTGGAGACGGGTACGCGTCGACCGGGTCGACAACCATCCTGCCGCCGCGGGTCGTTGCGCTCCGGCGGGTTCCGGTCGTCGCGTTGGCCGCTCCGAGGTCTGTAACTAACCGGTTGGTTGCAACTATTCCCCAGTCGCGGAATTCGTGTCAACTGATTGGTTGTTTACGATCGATGCCATGCCGCCGAGAGACCCCGAGGCGACCAAGGCCCGCATCTTCGACGCGGCGACCCAGGAGTTCGCCGCCTACGGGATCGCCGGCGCCCGCGTCGACCGCATCGCGCGCAACGCGCAGGCCAACAAACAGCTGATCTACGCCTATTTCGGCGACAAGGAACAGCTGTTCCACCAGGTCCTGGAAAAGGCGATGGTGCACGTGGCCGACTCGGTCAGCACCGATATCGACGACCTGGACAAGTGGGTCGACCAGCACATCGACTATCACCGCGCGCATCCGGAGTTCCTGCGGCTGCTGATGTGGGAGGCGCTCGAACTCGGCCAGGAGGGCGCCTCCGCCGGCGAGACCCGGACCGCTCGCTACCAGGACAAGAAGGTCAAGGTCGACTCGGCCCAGCAGCGCGGCCTGATTCGCGCGGATCTGCCGCCCGGGCACGTGCTCATGCTGCTGATGAGCCTGATCAACTATCCCGCCGCGGTCCCGCAGGTGCGCGGCTTCCTGCTCGGTCCGGACGGCGATCCGGGGCGCGCGCGGTCCGTGATCAAGGAGGCGGTGCGCCGCCTGGCCGCCCCGGCCGAGTCCGCTGCCGAAGGCGACCTCACCACCTCGGCCGAGACGGCCGCGAAAGGCGACCCCGCCGCCGGAATCCACTGAAGGCCCGCACGTGGGCCTTCAGGACCGGTCGCCGGTGAGAACCTCCAGGCGGTCGCCGTCGACCACCACCGCGTCGTCGTCGGTGAGGGCCCAGTGCGGAATGCCCGCGGCGCGATGACGATCGGCGATGCGGTCGCAGACCCCGTCCGGATCGGTGCCGGGCGAGTCGACGTGCGGGACGATCCGGTGATCCACCAATCCCAGTCCGTCCCACCGTGCTTCGATACCACAGGCCGGCCGCACCTCGGCCGGATCGTCGGCGGCCTCGATACCGTGCAGGTCCGGGGTGAGCAGGCACGCGCCGGCGCTGTAGCCGGCGTAGGCGAGCGCATCCGCCGCGAGCAGCCGCGGCAGCACGAGATCCGCACCGCTGAGCGCGAATCGGGCTCGCAGCACGAAGGTGTTGCCGCCGCGCACCCAGATCAGCGGGAACCGGGCGAGGGTGCGCTCCAGTTCGGCTTCGCGACCGGTGAATTCGCGCAGATCCAGTACTTCCGGCCGGAAACCGCGATCCCGCAACGGCTTCAGATCACTGGTCACCGCTCCCTGCCAGGCGGCGGGCCACGCGTCGCACGCGTTCGGGATCACGGCGACCGGCCCGGGAGTCCCGACGAGCGAGGCGAATCGGTCCTCGTGTCGCCCGAACCGGTAGCTGGACAGGAACAGTCGCATCAGATGGTGAAGGCCAGGTTGCGGACGATCCGCAGCGCGAGGTCGTGATTGCCGGATACGTCGATGCGGTCGAGTTCCGGCTCGGCGTCGACCCGGCCGCCGCACAGGCGCGCGAACAGCCGGGTGTCGAGGCGGATCACCGCGTCGGCCGGGCGGTCCAGGGATTCCGCCACCACCGCTCGTCCGTCCACCCGGATGTGCACGGTCCGCGCGTCCGCGCCGGTGAGTTCGAAGGTCAGCCGGCTGCCGTCGGGGGCGCCGCCGCGCTTGACCACCGTGCGGCCCAGCCCGGCCGTGAGTTCGTCGAGGCCCAGGTCGGCGCGTAGCGCGGCTTCCGCACCGGCGGGTTCGGTGCCGAGCGCGTCGGTGATGTCGAGTTCGTGCATCCAGCAGTCGAAGACGCGCGTGCGCATGAAGCGCGCGTAGGGGACCACACCCACCGGGGACGGCAGGGTCTGCTGCCATTCGGCCTCGCCGAGGGCCGCCAGCGCGGCTCCACGGCAGGCGGTCACCGACTCGAACCGGTCGAGCAGTTGCGCGCCGGTCAGTGGCCGCAGCGTGTCCAGCCAGGCCTCGTTGAGCGCGCCGATGTCGTTGCGCACGTGCGGCAGTGACCGCACGGCGGCGCCGATCTCGGGATTCGGCTCGCCCAGCAGCATCGACTCGATGGCGGTCACATGAGCCAGAACGTCGAACACGGTCCAGCCGGGCAGCGGCGACGCGGTGCGCCACTGCCGCTCGTCCAGCCCGGTTGCCGCCCGGCTCAATGCGGCCCACTGCGCGATGAGGGCCGTCGTCATCGTCGCGGGTTCGATCGGGACGGTCGTCACGGGCGTTCGCCTTCCAGTCGCGCCAGTCCCGCGCGGATCGTCGCGGCGGTGGATTCCGGTTCGTGCGGCCGGCGCAGCAGGAAACCTTTTGCGAAGGCCAGCGTGTCGCCGCTACGGCGGGGCACCACGTGCAGGTGCACGTGCGGTACGGTCTGGAATGCCGAACGGCCGTCGTTGAGCAGCAGATTGGCGCCGTCGGCGCCGAGCTCGCTGCGGCGCAGGGCCTTTGCGAGGCGATGTCCGAGGGTGAAGATCACGGCGCCGGTCTCGTGGTCGAGTTCGTCGAGATCGGTCGCGTGCCGCTTGGGAATCACCAGCGTGTGACCGCGTGCGATGGGGCGGATGTCGAGAAACGCGTACAGCGCGTCGGTCTCGTGGACCGCGGTGGCGGGGGCGTCGCCCGACACGATCCGGCAGAAAATACAGCCCGTCACCGATCGAACCCTACGGCATCGTAGGTGTGTCCTACGTCATGCTGAATAGGGGGCAATTGGGAGAATCCTCACTTGGCTATGTGATGTTGATCTCGGCTAGGCTCACCGCCAGCCGGGTACAGTTGCGACAATCGTCACGAACTTACTGAAGAGTAAGTTCCGAAGCGCCCGATCGGCCACCGGCGGCGGCCCACCACGGAAGGTGGGGGCCAGCTTCGGCCGTTACGAGTAAGGAAGATGAGCAGTGGAGACAACGCAGAGCGTTCCCCACGGCACGCGTGTCGGTGTGGTTCGGGAGTCCAATCCCGACGAGCGCCGGGTCGCGTTGGTACCGAAGATCGTTCCGGCCCTGGTGAAGCAGGGTGTGGAGGTCGTCGTGGAGCCGGGTGCGGGCCTGGGTGCGCTGATTCCGGACGAGGCGTACACGGCCGCGGGCGCGGTGCTCGGTGATCCGTGGTCGGCGGAGGTGGTCGTGAAGGTCGCTCCGCCGAACGACTCGGAGATCGCGAAACTGTCGGCGGGGCAGACACTCATCGGATTCCTCGCGCCGCGCAACGCGGACACCAAGATCGGCGCGCTGAAGGCCGCCGGTGTGCAGGCGTTCGCGGTGGAGGCGATCCCGCGGATCTCGCGCGCGCAGGTGATGGATGCCTTGTCGTCGCAGGCGAATGTCTCCGGTTACAAGGCTGTTCTGGTCGCCGCGTCGGAGTCGACGCGGTTCTTCCCGATGTTGACCACCGCGGCCGGGACGGTGAAGCCGGCGACGGTGCTGATTCTCGGCGTGGGTGTCGCGGGGTTGCAGGCGCTGGCGACGGCGAAGCGCCTCGGCGGCCGGACCACCGGGTACGACGTGCGGCCGGAGGTCGCCGATCAGGTGCGGTCGGTGGGCGCGCAGTGGCTGGATCTGGGTATCGAAGCCGCCGGTGAGGGCGGGTACGCCCGCGAGCTCACCGAGGACGAGAAGGCGCAGCAGCAGCTGGCGTTGGAGAACGCGATCAAGGGTTTCGATGTCGTGATCACCACCGCGCTGGTGCCGGGTCGTCCCGCGCCGCGGCTGGTGACCGCGGCGGCGGTGGAGGGTATGAAGCCCGGCAGCGTGATCGTGGATCTGGCCGGGGAGACCGGGGGCAACTGCGAGCTGACCGAACCGGGTAAGACGGTGGTCAAGCACGGTGTCACGATCGCCTCGCCGCTGAACCTGCCGGCGACGATGCCCGAGCACGCGTCGGAGCTGTACTCCAAGAACATCCAGGCGCTGCTGGAGTTGATGCTGAAAGACGGTGCGCTGGCACCGGATTTCGGCGATCAGGTGCTGGCCGACTCGTGCGTCACCCGCGACCGCGAAGCTCCCGCTGCCCCGGCTGCGGCTGATCCGGCGCCCGCGCAGGTGGACGCTCCGGTCACCGATTCCGCTCCGGCGGCGGCCGATTCCGCCGCAGTGGATGCTCCGGCTGCGGACCCTTCCACGGCTTCTCCCGATTCGAAGGCGGGTAACTGATGTACACCGAGTTGCTGGCGAATATCGCGATTCTGGTGCTGTCCGGGTTCGTCGGCTTCGCCGTGATCTCGAAGGTGCCCAACACCCTGCACACGCCGTTGATGTCGGGCACCAACGCGATTCACGGGATCGTGGTGCTGGGCGCGCTGGTGGTGCTGGGCAAGATCGAGCATCCGTCGATCGCGGAGCAGATCATCCTGTTCGTGGCCGTCGTGTTCGGAACCCTGAACGTGATCGGTGGCTTCGTGGTCACCGACCGGATGCTGGGCATGTTCAAAGCGAAGAAGCCTGCGGCGCAGGACAACTCCGCCGGTGAGAAGGCGGGGAAGTAAGCCATGGACAATCTCGTCAACATTCTCTACATCATCGCGTTCGCGCTGTTCATCTACGGTCTGATGGGCCTGACCGGCCCGAAGACGGCGGTGCGCGGCAACCAGATCGCCGCGGTCGGTATGGCGCTGGCGGTGGTCGCGACGTTCATCTCGATCCGGCACACGAACAACTGGATCCTCATCGTCGCCGGCCTGGTTGTCGGTGTGGCGCTGGGTGTCCCGCCGGCCCGGTTCACCAAGATGACGGCGATGCCGCAGCTGGTGGCCGCGTTCAACGGCGTCGGCGGCGGTACGGTCGCGCTGATCGCGTGGTCGGAATTCCTGGACACCCAAGGCTTCTCGCGGATCCCGGAACAGCCGACCGTGCACATCGTGATCGCGTCGCTGTTCGCCGCGGTGATCGGGTCGATCTCGTTCTGGGGCTCGGTGATCGCGTTCGGCAAGCTGCAGGAGATCCTGCCCGGTAAGCCGATCGGGATCGGGAAACTGCAGCAGCCGTTGAACATTCTGCTGTTCGCCGGCGCGGTCGCCTCGGCGATCGTGATCGGCGTCGGCGCCACCGGCGACGGTGTGTCCGGCTGGTGGATGGTGCTGCTGCTGGTGCTGGCCGCGATCCTCGGCCTGATGGTGGTGCTGCCGATCGGCGGCGCCGACATGCCGGTGGTCATCTCCCTGCTCAACGCGCTGACCGGATTGTCCGCCGCAGCAGCCGGTCTGGCGTTGAACAACACCGCGATGATCGTGGCGGGCATGATCGTCGGCGCGTCCGGCACCATCCTCACCAACCTGATGGCCAAGGCGATGAACCGGTCCATCCCGGCCATCGTCGCCGGCGGGTTCGGTGGCGGCGGCGCGGTCGCGTCGGCCGGTGACGGCGAGCAGAAGCAGGCCAAGGCCACCTCCGCCGCCGATGCCGCGATCCAGATGGCCTACGCCAACCAGGTGATCGTGGTCCCGGGCTACGGTATGGCCGTCGCGCAGGCCCAGCACGCGGTCAAGGAGATGGCGTCGCTGCTGGAGGCCAAGGGTGTGGAGGTCAAGTACGCGATCCACCCGGTCGCCGGTCGCATGCCCGGTCACATGAACGTGCTGCTGGCCGAGGCCGAGGTCTCCTACGACGCGATGAAGGAAATGGACGACATCAACGGCGAATTCGGCCGCACCGATGTCGCCCTGGTCATCGGCGCCAACGACGTCACCAACCCGGCCGCCCGCGAGGACGCCGCCAGCCCCATCTACGGCATGCCGGTACTCAACGTCGACCAGGCCAAGAGCGTGATCGTGCTGAAGCGTTCGATGAACTCCGGCTTCGCCGGCATCGACAACCCGCTGTTCTACAGCGACCACACCTCGATGCTGTTCGGCGACGCCAAGAAGTCCGTCGGCGCCGTCACCGAGGAACTCAAAGCACTGTGAACACCTGCGCGAGGGCCCCGTTCGTCATGGAACGGGGCCCTCGCCTTGTGCCGCAACCGATCTGCGTCGGGGCCTGCCTGTCACCCCGACTGCCCAATCTGTCCTAGGATCGGCTCCGGCCGCCGTCGTGCGGCCCGAAGGAGGGGATCAGCATGACAATTCGTGACTTCTTCCGCCCGTTGAGCGTGGCACAGGATGCGCCGGTCTACGGGACGCCGGTGGAGACCGCCGACGGATCCACGATCATCACGGTCGCGTCGCCGGGCGGCTGGTTACGTCCGGGGATGCGCCCGATCGGGGTCTTCGTCGTCCACGGCGGCCAGGTGACCTGGTCCGCGGCCGAGGACAACACCCGCATCGCGCTCCTCGGCGAGACGATCGGACTGCTGAGCGCGGTGATAGCCACCCTCGCCGTCCTGCGCCGGCCGCCGTGGCCGGATCTGGCGCTGCGCCGCGACGGCAGCGTCGGCCCCCGCTGAGCAACGCGATGTCCGTCGGACGGTACGTCCGCGCACCGATGAGATGAGCGCAGCGGTTCAGCGCGCGGCCGGGGGCGGATCGTCGGCGTGCCGGAGGAAGTCGTCGACCATCCGGTGGTTGAGGCGGGCCAGCGCGGCCAGATCGTCGGAGTTCCAGTCGTCCAGGCAGTCCCGGATGACCCGGCGGCCGACCGCGCGCATCGCGTCGACCGCATCCGCGCCGGCGGTGGTCAGGCGCACCCGCTGCGCGCGGCGGTCGCAGGGGTCGGGTACCCGGGTGACGAATCCGCTGCGCTCCAGCCGCTGGACCTGCCGGGTGATGTGCGGCGCCTCGACGTCCAGGCGGGCCGCGATCTCACCGAGCCGCAACGGTTCGCCGGCCTCGGCGAGCACCCGTAGCAGCGGCACGTTCGCGCGGTCGACGTCGACGCCGGCCTCGGCGGCGGTCCGGTCGTGGCGGCGGGCCCGGGTGAGCATGTGTGCGATCCGGGTCAGCGCGCGTTCGAGTTCCGCGATGTGATCGGCGTCGGCGCTCGTCCGGGCGGGCGGCTCCTCGTCCGCATCGAGATCGTTTTCGGGGGTAGCTGGAGCCCGGCGCATGGGGTTATTCTACGAGGCGAGTTACTTAAGTTAGGTAAGTATGCCGTGATCCGCCGCACGACGCGGTGCCGCGCCGATCCGGCCATGTGGGGACCCCGTTTTCGGGACGAGGATGAGGACATACAGATGACGTCGACCGTCGAGGGCCGGCCCGGAGCCGGCGCGAACGCGACCGGCCCGGGCGCAGACGACGCCGGTACCAAGGCCCGTCTCGGCCTGACCCTGTTCGCACTCTGCGCCGCCGGCCTGGTCGTCTCGCTGCAGCAGACCGTGGTGATTCCGCTGCTGCCGCGGCTGATCGTGCAGTTGCACACCAACGTCTCCGGCGTGACATGGCTGTTCACCGCCTCGCTGCTCACCGGCGCGGTCGCGACGCCGCTGCTGTCGCGGTTCGGCGACATGTACGGCAAGAAACTCATGGTGATGGTGTGCATGGGTCTGCTGCTGGTCGGCTCGGTGATCTGCGCCCTCGCCTCCACCCTCCCGATCTACGTCGTCGGCCGGGCGTTGCAGGGTGTGTCGTCGGCGCTGATCCCGTTGGCGATCGGCATCATTCGCGACACCTTCCCGCCGCAGCGGCTGACCACCGCCATCGGCGTGATGAGCGGCACCATGGGCGTCGGCGGCACCATCGGCATGCTGGTCACCGGTGTCATCGCCAATCACACCACCAGTGCGCATCCGGTCTTCTGGATCACCGCGGCGATGGCGCTGCTGTCCACGGTGCTGGTCGGTGTGTCGGCCCACGACACCGGTATCCGGCACGGCGGCCGGCCCGATTTCATCGGTGCCGGTCTGCTCGCGGGACTGCTGACCTGCCTGCTGCTGGCGATCAGCGAGGGGCCGGACTGGGGCTGGGGTTCCGGCGCCGTGATCGGGCTGTTCGTCGCGGCGGTCGCGCTCACCGCGGTGTGGGTGTTCGCCGAGACCAAGGTGTCCCAGCCGCTGGTGCGGCTGCCACTGCTGGTCGGGCCGCGCTCGCTGTCGGCCAATCTCGCGTCGGCGCTGCTCGGTTTCGCGATGTTCGGATCGTTCTCGCTGATCTCGAATTTCGTCGAGACGCCGGCGGACAAGGTCGGGTACGGCCTGTCCGGCACGGTGCTGGACGTCGGCCTGTACGGCATCCCCAGCACGATCATGATGACCTTCTTCTCGTTCCGGACCGGCCGCATCGCGGCCCGGATCGGCGCGGCGCACACGCTGGCGCTGGGCTCGGCCATCGCCGCGCTGGCGCCGCTGTCGCTGGCCTTCTTCCACACCCACGGGTACCAGCTGATCATCTCGAATGTGTTGCAGGGCATCGGGTTCGGCATCGGTTACGCGGCGCTGGGCACGCTGGCGGTACAGCACGTGGCGATGAGCGAGAGCAGCATCGCCAGCGGGATCAACTCACTGGTCCGGACCGCGGGCGGCAGTATCGCCGGCGCCATCACCGGTTCGATCCTGTCGGCGTACACCATCGGTCACTCCACCGTGCCGCAATTGCACGCGTACGTCCTGAGTTTCGTGCTGCTCGGCATCGGCGCGCTGGGGGCGGCGGCGGTGGCCTTCGGAAACGGCGTGCGGCACAAGCACATCGCGCGCTGAATTGATCAGCGGATTCGCGGCTCCCGGGCCTCCACGGCGTCCTTGGCCTCGCGCAGCGAGGCCCGGGGGTGCAATTCGCGATACCGCTTGATCGCGTGAATCTTCTTGCCCTGGGCCAGCAGTTCGTCCACTTCGGCCATGCCGCCGGCGAATTCGACCGGTAGCGGCCGCGGCGGCCGATACTCCGCATCCACGTGTTCCGTGTCGATCTCGGCGATGCCGAGGTGCGCGAGGATCGCGTCCAGCTTGCGTTCGATGCGATCGAGTCTGCGGTCCTGCCGCTCGTTGGCGAACATGCCCCGACTGTAACCGCGCGATCGTGTCAGGGTTCCGGGGTCGCGACGATGCGCGCGAACCACGCGCACAACAGGATCGCGACCAGCGGAAAGATCAGCGCGGTGGTCAGCGAGGTGAACTTCGCCAGCCAGCCGATCACCGACGGCCCGGCGAGGAACCCGAGATAGCCGAGCGTGAACACGTGCGACATATCGGTGGTCGCCGTCTCGGTCCCGAGATTGCCCGCGGCGCTGAAGATCTGGGGTACCCCGCCGGCCAGCCCGACCCCCAGCAGCGCCCAGCCCGCCAGAGTGACCGGGACCCATGCCGATCCGACGATCAGTCCCAGTCCCGCCGCGGCGAGCAGTGCGCCCCAGCGCACCAGCGCCACCCGCCCGAACCGGCCGTTGATCCGGTCGGCGGCGAATCGCCCGATGGTCATCGTCGTCGAGAACGCGCCGAAGGCCAGGGCCGCGACGGCGTCGGAGACGTGCAATCGCTCGTGCACCTGCAGGGTGCTCCAGTCGTTCGCCACCCCCTCGGTCATCAGGAACGCGATCGCGATAGCCCCGAGCGCCAGCACCTTTCGCACATCCCGGCGAGCGCGCACGGGTGCGGCGCCGGAACCGGCATACGCCTCGGCGCCGTCGGAGCCCGAACCGGCGCCGGTCGCCGTGGATCGGACGTCCGCAGTCTCGAGTCCGGCACCCGACTCCAGCAGGGCGGCATCCTCGGCCGGATGCGGCCGGTCGCGGGGGAGAAGCCTCGGGACACAGGCGATGACGAGCACCAGGGCGACCGCCGCGACGACCGCGACGGTGACCCGGGCGTCTACGCCGGCGTGCAGCGCGGCCGCACCGACGAGCGACCCGGCCAGTCCGCCGCAGGAGAACAGCGCGTGGAACGCGGACATGATCGGCCGCCCGTACTGCCGTTCCACGTGCACCGCTTGACTGTTCATCGACACGTCCAGCGCGCCGTTGCCGATACCCAGGGCCGCGAGCCCGAGCGCCAGCGTCACCGGGCCGGTCGCGTTGATCGGGATCAGGATCACCAGGGCGACGAACACTCCGGCGGCGGCGACCATCGCCCGGCTGCCGACTCGATCGGCGACCGGCCCGGCGGCCTGCATGCCGAGAATGCCGCCGCCGGCCATCAGCAGGATCAGCATGCCCAGCGTGGCGTGCGAGACCCCGGTGCGCGTGGTGATCACCGGAATGTGCACGACCCACATCGACAGGGTGAATCCGTTCAGCCCGAACACCGTGAAAACGGCCGCGCGCGCGAACCGGGTGGTGGGGGCGAGCGTCGACGTGTCCACCGATTCGACGGTACCGGCTCGGGCCGGGTCACCGATGGGACAAGATCCGGTTGTCGGCAGAGCAAACATACAGCTACCTTTGATCGGACAGTCCGGATCGATGATCCGGGATTCGCTCGGCAACCGCGCAGAAGGAGGCTCTCCGATGCCTGTGTGTACGACGCGTGACGGAGTGGAGATCTACTACAAGGACTGGGGTTCGGGCCGCCCGGTGGTGTTCATCCACGGATGGCCGCTGTCCGCCGATGCCTGGGACGACCAGATGAAGGCGGTCGCCGACAGCGGCTTCCGTGGCATCGCCCACGATCGGCGCGGCCATGGCCGGTCGAGTCAGCCCTGGGAGGGTTACGACTTCGACACCTTCGCCGACGATCTGAACGATCTGATGACGCAGCTCGACCTGCGGGACGTCACCCTGGTCGCGCATTCGATGGGCGGCGGCGAACTGGCCCGCTACATCGGCCGGCACGGCACCGCGCGGGTCCGTTCGGCGGTCCTGCTGTCGGCGATCACGCCGCACATGCTGAAGACCGCCGACAATCCGTCGGGTGTGCCCGAGGACGCGCTCGAGCAGATCAAGAACGGAATCCTCACCGAGCGGTCGCAGTTCTGGAAGGACACGTCCGAGACCTTCTTCGGCGCGAACCGGCGCGGTTCCAAGGCCACCCAGGGCAACCGGGACGCGTTCTGGTTCATGGCCATGCACGAGTCGATCCAGGCCGGCGTGAAGTGCGTGGACGCCTTCGGCTGGGACGATTTCACCGCCGACCTGAAGACGTTCGACATTCCCACGCTGATCGTGCACGGCGACGACGATCAGATCGTGCCGATCGATGGCACCGCGCGGCAGGCGGTCGAGATCATCCGGGACGCCAGCCTCATCGTGTACGAGGGTGCCTCGCACGGCCTGGCCATGGTGCCGGGCGACAAGGAGCGTTTCATCAAGGATCTGACCACCTTCCTGGGGGTCTGATCCGTGCGGATCCGGTCCCGGCGACCGGATCTGCGGCGCCGGCTACCGCGAATTCGCGGCGGCCGGCGTTCCGGTCGCCCGCGCCGCCAGCACCCACCGCACGAGCAATCCGGCGGCCAGCGCCCAGAACGCGGCCCCGATGCCCGCGATGGTGATCGCCGACGCCGAGACCAGGAAGGTCACCGCGGCGGCGGTGCGGTGCTCGGCCGGCCCCAGCGCGGCGGTCAGCGCACCGGCCAGGGTGGCCAGGAGGGCAAGGCCCGCAACACTTTCCAGCGCACCCCTGGGTGCCGCGGCGACCAGCGTCACCAGTGCGGCGGCGGCCGGCGCGATCAGCAGATAGGTGCACCCGGTGCCGAACGCGGCGATCCACCGCCGGCGCGGATCCGGATGCGCGGCAGGCGCAGCGGTGAGCGCGGCGCTGATCGCGGCCAGGTTCACCACGTGCCCGCCGGCGGTCGCACCGACGAGGGTGCCCAGCCCGGTTGTGGTCATCGCGGCCCGCCACGGCACCCGGTAGCCGAACGACGACAGCACCGCGGTGCCGGGAATGTTCTGCGCGGCCATGGTCACGATGTACAGCGGCACCGCGACGCCGATCACCGCCTGCCAGGTCCAGTGCGGGGCGGACAGTTCCACGTGCGGCGTCATCGCGGCGAGATCGAGGCGCCGATGCGTGACCGCGATATCGATGCCCACGCCGACCGCCGCCGTCGCGAAGGCCGCCGGCACCGCCCAGCACGCCGCGAACCGTTGCAACGCCAGCCACACGACCAGCACCGGCACCACGACCGCCGGACTGACGGTCACCGAACGCACCGGCGCCAGGCACAGCGGCACCAGTACCCCGGCCAGCATCGCCTGCGCGATCTCGACCGGGATCGCGGCGATCAACCGGCCCAGCCGATCCCAGAATCCGGTGAGCACGATCAGCACCCCGGTCACGAGGAACGCGCCCACCGCCGCGGCCCAGCCCCCGGCCACCGCTCCGGTACTCGCCAGCAGCGCCGCACCGGGCGTCGACCAGGCCAGCGTGACCGGAATTCGGAAACGCCAGGCCAGCAACAACATTCCGACCGCCTGCGTGATGCAGACGACTGTCAGCCCCGAAGCCGCCTGGGCCGGTGTCGCCCCCATCTTCGTCAGCCCGGCCAGCACGACCGCGAACGAACTGGTGAACCCGACCAGCGCCGCCACCGCCCCGGCCCCGATCGCGTGCGCGGTATGTCCTCGCGCGCCGTCGCCGACCCTGGGCCACACCGGTTCGCCCGCCGTCTCCCCGTCGCGTTCGCCGGGCACCAGATCACCGGATCGTCCTGTAGGCCAACTGTTTTCGTCGGTCATTGCCGCGAATCCGTCGACGCCGGTGGCAGGTTCGCCGAATTTGCTGGTGGGCCGGTCGGTTCGGGTGATGTCGGCTGCGGATGGGTCGGACTCGTCGGATTCGACTGTCGACCAGAGTGTTTCGGTAGTTGTCGCCGCAGATGTGTCCTCGGGCTCGGCCGTGGGCTCACGGGACCGCCGCGTTGCGGCAGGCCGATCCGATATGCCACTCGCCGGACCATCCGGTTCGAGGGGCGAGGTTCCGGGGGTTTCGGCGTCGGCGGTGGTGCTCACCGTGTCATGGTCGACGACCCTGGTCGCCGCGGTCAGCGGCCAATCGCGCGAAAGTGGTCCGTTTTCGGCGGGACGGGTTCAGCGCGAACCGCCGTCGGCGGCCACCCGGGCCAGCAGGGGGGCCGTGCGGGGGCCGACGAACTGCTGCATCACCAGGGCCATATTGGTGCGCTCGACGCCGCGGATCTCCAGGATCCGGCCCGCGACCCGATACAGGTCGTCGGCGTCGCGGGCGACCACCCGGACGGTGAGGTCGGTCTGCCCGGTGAGCCCGCACACCTCGGTGACCTCCGGGATCCGGGACAATTCGGCGACGACGGCGTCGAGCGTGTGCTGATCCACCACGACCGACACGAACGCGGCGAGCGGATATCCCAGCGCGCGTGGGTCGACCCGGCGTTCGAAACTCGCCAGCACCCCGGCCGATTCCCAGCGCGCCAGCCGGGCCTGCACGGTGTTGCGGGACAAACCCAGCCGGGCGGCCAGTTCCACGCCGGTGGCGCGGGGATTGGCGACCAGCTCCAGCAACAGCCGCGCATCCGTCGCGTCGACCGCGGTACCGACCTGTTCTGCACTGGACATGTTACGCAGTATGACAGGCGCATTACCGGTCGTGGCGCGCATTCTGCCCAGTTACAAGGTTGGTACTTGCGCGTTTCGCTCAATCGTGGATGCTGTGTGGTGTAGGACACCATTGCACCGCGACGGCCGGCGACCCCGGCCGGACCCGGAGGCGGCCGCTGCGCCACCCGCGCAGGGCCCCGTGATCGCCCGGACGGGCGAGGAGGCGATGACCATGACCGACCCGAGCGCCTATCCGGTGCAGTTGGTCCAGCCCGACGGTCGCCGCGTGCTCGATCGCGAGCATGCCGCGCTGGTCGCCGACGTCGGCCCCGAGCGGCTGCGGCAGATGTACGAGGACATGGTCCTCGCCCGCCGCATCGACACCGAGGCCACCGCCCTGCAACGGCAGGGACAACTCGGACTGTGGCCGCCGCTGCTGGGCCAGGAGGCCGCGCAGGTCGGTTCCGCACACG
Organism: Nocardia aurantia; assembly: GCF_009604425.1. Taxonomy (GTDB): domain Bacteria; phylum Actinomycetota; class Actinomycetes; order Mycobacteriales; family Mycobacteriaceae; genus Nocardia; species Nocardia aurantia. The sequence goes on from NZ_WEGI01000012.1 coordinate 357,175, forward strand.
CCCTGAACCCCGACGATTACGTGTTCTGCAGCTACCGCGAGGCCGCGGTGGCCTACTGCCGCGGCGTGGATCCGGCCGCGATCACCCGGATGTGGCGCGGGGTCGCGCACTTCTGCTGGGAACCGGACACGATCAACATGACCAATCCGGCGATCGTCGTCGGCGCGCAGGGACTGCACGCCACCGGTTACGCCTACGCCGCGCACCTCGACGGCGCCGAGATCGCGGTCGTCGCCTACTTCGGCGACGGCGCCACCAGCCAGGGCGATATCGCGGAGGCACTGGGTTTCGCGGCCTCGTGGAGTGCGCCGGTGGTGTTCTTCTGCCAGAACAACCACTGGGCGATCAGCGAACCGGTGCAGGTGCAGAGCGCGACGCCGATCGCGCGGCGCGCCTACGGGTACGGCATGCCGGGGGTGCGGGTCGACGGCAACGACGCGCTGGGCGTGCTCGCGGTGACCCGGCAGGCGGTGGCCCGGGCGCGGGCCGGCGGCGGGCCGTCGTTCATCGAGGCGATCACCTATCGGATGGGCCCGCACACCACCGCCGACGATCCGACCCGATATCGCACCGCGGCGGAACTGGAACTGTGGCGCCGCCGCGATCCGATCGACCGGATGCGCCGGTTGCTGGAGCGCGAGGGGTACTGGGACGGCGAATTCGAACAGCGGGTCGGCGACCACGCGGACGCCGTGGGCGAACTGGTCCGCGCCGCCACCATCGGCATGTCCGATCCGGAACCCGCGGCGCTGTTCGACCACGTCTACGCGACACCGCATCCGCTCGTCGACGAACAGCGCCGGCAGTACACCGCCTATCTGGAGGGAGTCCGGTCATGATCACGTTCGCCGCCGCTCTGAACACGGGCCTGCGCCGGGCCCTGGAGGACGACCCGAAGGTGGTGCTGCTCGGCGAGGACATCGGCCGGCTCGGCGGTGTCTTCCGGGTGACCGATTCGCTGCAGAAGGACTTCGGCGACAACCGGGTGATCGACACGCCGCTGGCCGAATCCGGCATCATCGGAACGGCTTTCGGCATGGCGCTGCGGGGTTACCGGCCGGTGTGCGAGATCCAGTTCGACGGTTTCGTGTATCCGGCCTTCGACCAGATCGTCGCCCAGGTCGCGAAGATCCACTACCGCACCGGCGGTGCGGTGTCGGCGCCGCTGACCGTCCGGATCCCGTTCGGCGGCGGGATCGGCGCGGTGGAGCACCACTCCGAGTCGCCGGAGGCGTACTTCGCGCACACCGCGGGCCTGCGGGTGGTGTCGCCCAGCACCCCCGCCGACGCGTATCTCATGGTGCGCCAATCGATTTCGCTGCCGGATCCGGTGATCTTCCTGGAACCCAAGCGGCGCTACTGGGACAAGGCCGAGGTCGACCTCGACGCGCTCGACGCCGATCCGTACCCGCTGGACCGCGCCCGAATACGCCGGCCGGGCACCGACGCCACGGTGGTGGCCTACGGCGGCATGGTCCGGACCGCGCTGACCGCGGCGGAGATCGCCGCGGGGGAGGGCCGTGAACTCGAGGTGATCGATCTGCGCAGCCTGTCGCCGATCGACTTCGACACGGTCGAGGAATCGGTGCGGCGCACCGGCCGGTTGATCGTCACGCACGAGGCGCCGGTGTTCGCGGGGCTGGGCGCGGAGATCGCCGCCCGGATCAGCGAGCGCTGTTTCTACTACTTGGAGGCGCCGGTCCTGCGCGTCGGTGGCTTCGACATCCCCTATCCCCCCGCTAAGCTCGAACGGCACCACCTGCCCGACCCCGATCGCATCCTCGATGCGGTCGATCGAACGTTTGCGTGACACCGTCCGACCGCCCGTTCAGACAGAGGTGCCCCTTGCCGAACGACTCGGAAAACCGTGTGGTGGAAGCCCGTCGCCAGATCCTGGAGTTCCGGCTCCCGGATCTCGGTGAGGGCTTGGCCGACGCGGAGTTGATCTCCTGGGCCGTGGCGGTGGGTGACGCCGTGCTGCTCAATCAGACCATCGCCGAGGTCGAGACGGCGAAGGCGCAGGTGGCGCTGCCGAGCCCGTTCGCCGGGGAGGTCGTGGAACTGCTCGCGGAACCCGGCGACACGGTCGCGGTGGGCGCCCCGCTGATCCGGGTGGCCGCCGACGATGCGGCACCCGGCCCGTCGTCACCGGACGCGGTCGCGTCGCGGGCCGCTCGCGCCGAGCCGACCGAGGAAACGAGCAGTGCCACAACGGATTCCGGCCAACGACGCGCTGTCCTGGTCGGGTACGGCCCGGAGGAGGAGACAACCTCCCGTCGTGGTCGCACACCCGGGGCCGGATCCGACGGGACGGGCCGGTCGGATTCGACACCGGCGGGCCGGTCGGACGCTGCACCGGCGGGCCGGTCGGACTCTGCCGAATTGCCCGCCTACCCGGAATTCGCGACCCGGCAGGCCGCCACCCCGGCGGCCCGCAAACTCGGCCGGGAACTCGGCATCGACCTCGCCGTCGTGGCGGGCTCCGGCCCGGGCGGCGCGGTCACCGTGGAGGACGTGCGGCAGGCCGTTCCGGTGTCCCAGCCGATGAATCGCGCCCGCACCGCTGACGAACCGGACGCCCGCGCGGCGGCTCCGGCGCCGCCGCCCATGCGCCCCGAGGACGGCGGTCCGTCCCGTCCGGCCCCGATCGAACGCGAGACCCGGATCCCGGTCAGCGGTGTCCGCAAACGCACCGCCGCGGCGATGGTGATCAGCTCGCACACCATCCCGCAGGCCAGCGCGTTCGTGACCACCGATTTCACCGCGTCGATGGAACTGCTCGACCATCTGCGCAACACGGCCTCGTTCAGCGGCCTCACCCTGACGCCGCTGGCCCTGATCGCCAAGGCCGCACTCGCGGCGATGGCGGAATTCCCGGACATCAACTCGTTCTGGGACGAGGAGAACCGGGAGATCGTCACCAAGCACTACGTGAACCTGGGCATCGCCGTGGCCACCGACCGCGGGCTGCTGGTACCGAACGTCAAAGAGGCACAGACGCTGAGCCTGCGCGATCTGTGCCGCGACATCGGCTGGGTGGCCGAGATGTCCCGATCCGGCTCCGCCACCCCCGCGGACCTGATGGGCGGCACCTTCACCATCAGCAACGTCGGCGTATTCGGTGTGGATGTCGGTGTGCCGCTGGTGAATCCGGGGGAGGCCGCGATCCTGTGCCTGGGTTCCATCCGCAAGCGCCCATGGGTGTACCGAGACGAACCGGCGGTCCGCTGGGTCACGACGCTGGGCCTGAGCTTCGACCACCGGATGATCGACGGCGAACTGGGGTCCCGATTCCTGTCGACGGTCGCGTCGCTGCTGGAGGACCCCCTGACCCTCCTCGGCCGCGTCTGAGCAGACCCCACCCGTACCCACCGACCTACTCCCCGTGTCACGGTCACCATCCCGCAGCCGTAACCCGCTCCCCGGGTCCGGTCACCGATACGCAGGGGTAACCCGCCTGTTCGCGGCCCGTCTCGATCCTGGACCGACGGAGGGAGGGAGCGCAGCGACTGACCGGAGGAGGGAAGGATCGAGACTTGGGGGCCGCGAACCCGCCGGAGCGAAGCGGAGGCCAAAAACACAGCCTGTCACCAATGAGCAGGCCCAACAATCCTGTTCGATACGCCGGCCCCGAGACCCGCCGAACCAAACCGAAACTACAACAACGTTTCGGCAGCCCCCCGGATAACGGATGGAATCTCGATCGGCGTACGCGTCTGCTCATCGACATACACATGCACGAACGACCCGGTAGCCGCCAATTCCAGCCGGTCGCCGTCCTCCCGGAAGATGGCCAGGTCATAGGTGATGCTGGAGCGGCCGAGGCGGGCGATGCGCAATCCGACGCGCAGCCGGTCCGGGAAGCTCAGCGAGCCGAGGAACTTGCAGGAGGTCTCGGCGACCACTCCGATCGCGGGCAGGTCGCGGATGTCGGTGCCGGTCGCGTGCATCAGCCAGGCGTTGACCGCGGTGTCGAAGTACGAGTAGTACGTCACGTTGTTCACGTGGCCGTAGTGGTCGTTGTCGGCCCACCGGGTCGGGACCGGCCAGAGCACCGGGTAGTCGTCCTGCGTCGTCACCCGGCCGACAATAGCGGCCCGCCACGCTCGCACTCGTGGCGCATTGCGTGCCGACCGGGACTGCACTAGATTTACTTTGACGTCCTACTATTGGGATGGCAATTGATGCGCGGTGTGGAGGTAACCATGACCGACCTGCATGTGCCGGTGCATCCGGTGCGTTTCGTGACCTCGGCGGCACTCTTCGACGGGCACGACGCGGCGATCAACATCATGCGGCGGATCCTGCAGGCCCAGGGCGCCGAGGTGATCCACCTCGGCCACAACCGGGCCGTGCACGAGGTGGTCGACGCGGTGCTCACCGAGGACGTGCAGGGCGTGGCAGTCAGCTCCTACCAGGGCGGGCACGTCGAATACTTCGAATACCTGGCGGCGGCGCTGCGCGAGGCCGGCGCCGGGCACGTGCGGATCTTCGGCGGGGGCGGCGGCGTCATCGTCCCGGCGGAGATCGCCCGGCTCGCCGACGCGGGAGTGCGGATCTTCTCTCCCGAGGACGGCCAGCGGCTCGGCCTCCCCGGCATGATCAACGAGCTCGTCCGCGACTGCGATGTGGATCTCGCGCAGCGACCGGCCGCGGTGGACGCGACGCTCGCGGGGGAGCGCACGGCGCTCGCCCGCACCCTCACCTGCCTGCAACAGGACACGCTGCCCGCCGGCGACCTCGCCGCGCTGACCGCCGCGGCGGCCGGCCGGACCGTGCCGGTACTCGGCATCACCGGCACCGGCGGTTCGGGCAAGTCCTCGCTCACCGACGAACTGGTGCGCCGGCTGCGCACCGATCAGCAGGACAAACTGCGGGTGGCCGTGCTGGCCGTCGATCCCACCCGCCGCCGCGGGGGCGGCGCGCTGCTCGGCGACCGTATCCGGATGAACGCGCTGGACGCCGAGCACATCTATTTCCGCTCGCTGGCCACTCGCGGCGCGCACGAACTGCCGACCAATATCGACGCGATGATCCTGGCCTGCAAGGCCGCCGGATACGACCTGGTGATCCTGGAGACGCCGGGCATCGGCCAGGGCGACGCGGCGATCGTCGACCACGTCGACGTGGGGCTGTACGTCATGACCCCGGAATTCGGCGCCGCCTCCCAGCTCGAGAAGATCGACATGCTGGACTACGCGGACGTCGTCGCGATCAACAAGTTCGAACGGCGCGGGGCCGCGGACGCGTTGCGTGACGTGTCGCGGCAGCTGATCCGCAACCGCGAGGCCTTCGGCGCCGCGCCGGAGGACATGCCGGTATTCGGCACCAGCGCGGCCACCTTCAACGACGACGGCGTCACGGCCCTGTACCAGCATCTGATCGGGCTGCTAGGCGAGCGCGGACTGCCACTGGAACAAGGTGCGCTGCCCCGAGTGGACGTGCGGGCCTCGACCCGGTTCGCCCAGCTCATCCCGCCCGCGCGGGTGCGCTACCTCGCCGAGATCGCCGACACGGTGCGCGGGTACCACGCCGAGACCGCCCGGCAGGTGGTCGTAGCGCAGCGGGTGCAGCGGTTCGACGCGGTGCTCGCGGAACTCGGCGCCACGCATGGGAGCGGGCCGACGACGGCTCGGCCGGCCGGCGGCGGGCCGGCGGCAACGCCCGGCGGGCCGGCGGCGGGCGACGGCGCGCGAGTGGCGGTCGATCCTGCGGGGCAGTCGGCGGCGGATGGTTTCGCGGTGGCGGTCGATCCGGCGGGGCAGTCGGCGGCCGATGGCTCTGCGGCGGCGGTCGAATCCGCAGCCGGACAGGGGGTGACCGGCGACGGCTCGCTCGGGGTGGCCGGGTCCGCATCGGGTGTGGATGAGGCCGCGGTCGCGGCGTCGGTGGTGGGAAAGCTACTGGCGCAGGCACGTTCGGAGCTGACCCCCGGTAACGCCGCGCTGCTCGACGGCTGGCCCGCGCTGGCCGAGTCGTACCGCGGCGAGGAGCAGGTGGTGCGGGTACGCGATCGCGAGTTGCGGACCGCGTTGCGGCGAACCACGTTGTCCGGCAGTTCGATTCCGCGGGTGTCGTTGCCGCGCTTCACCGATCACGGTGAGCTGCTGCGGTTCCTGCGCGCGGAGCATCTGCCGGGCCGATTCCCGTTCACCGCCGGGGTTTTCCCGTTCAAGCGGGACAACGAGGATCCGGCACGGATGTTCGCGGGCGAGGGCGATCCGTTCCGCACCAACCGGCGGTTCCGGGTGCTGTCCGAGCATTCCGACGCGAAACGTCTGTCCACGGCGTTCGATTCGGTGACCCTGTACGGTCACGATCCGGCCGAGCGGCCCGACATCTACGGCAAGGTCGGCACCTCCGGCGTCTCGGTGGCCTCGCTGGACGATATGAAGGCGCTCTACGACGGATTCGATCTGTCCGCGCCGACCACCTCGGTGTCGATGACCATCAACGGTCCTGCGCCGACCATGCTCGCCTTCTTCCTGAACACGGCCATCGACCAAGCGCTGCAACAGTTCTCGGAATCCGAGGGTCGCGCGCCGACCGCTGAGGAGGCGGTCGCGCTGCGCGCGCGGACCCTGGCGACCGTACGCGGCACCGTGCAGGCCGACATCCTCAAGGAGGATCAGGGCCAGAACACCTGTATCTTCTCCACCGAGTTCAGCCTGCGCATGATGGCCGACATCCAGGAATGGTTCGTGCGCAACGGCGTTCGCAACTTCTACTCGGTGTCCATCTCCGGGTACCACATCGCCGAGGCCGGCGCGAATCCGATCAGTCAGCTCGCGTTCACGCTCGCCAACGGATTCACCTATGTGGAGGCGTATCTCGCGCGCGGGATGCACATCGACGAATTCGCGCCCAACCTGTCGTTCTTCTTCTCCAACGGCATGGATCCGGAGTACTCGGTGATCGGCCGGGTGGCGCGGCGCATCTGGGCGATCGCCATGCGCGACAAGTACGGCGCCGACGAACGCTCGCAGAAGCTGAAGTACCACATCCAGACCTCCGGCCGCTCGCTGCACGCACAGGAGATGAGCTTCAACGACATTCGCACCACGTTGCAGGCGCTGATCGCGATCTACGACAACTGCAACAGCCTGCACACCAACGCCTACGACGAGGCGGTCACGACGCCGACCGAGGAGTCGGTGCGGCGCGCGCTGGCGATCCAGCTCATCATCAACAAGGAGTGGGGTCTCGCGGTCAACGAGAATCCGCTGCAGGGCAGTTTCGTCATCGAGGAGCTGACCGATCTGGTCGAGGAGGCGGTCCTTACCGAATTCGAGCGGATCTCCGAACGCGGCGGTGTGCTGGGCGCGATGGAGACCGGTTACCAGCGCGGCCGCATCCAGGACGAGTCCATGCTGTACGAGCATCGCAAGCACGACGGCACGCTGCCCATCATCGGCGTCAACACCTTCCGCAATCCGCACGGGGAGCAGCACCGCGAACTCGAACTGGCCCGCGGCACCGAGGCCGAGAAGCAGTCCCAGCTGCGGCGCACCCAGGACTTCCGGCAGCAGCATCGCGACGAGGCGCACGCGGCCCTGGCCCGGCTGGAGGCCGCGGCCCGCAGTGACGACAACGTGTTCGAGGTGCTGATGGACGCCGCCCGCGTCTGCACCCTGCAGCAGGTCACCGACGCCTTCTTCACGGTCGGAGGCCAGTACCGCCGCAACGTCTGACCGGTCCGCGCACCGCCCGGCGCTCGTACGCTGGACAGTACGGAAGCGATCGATCGGCCCGACCTGCGGCGATCGGCCCCAGGGCCGTGTGACAATCGCCGATCGGACGGGTAGCCGGACGAAAGGGGCGGTATGGACCTCGCGGGAATCAGCGTCGTGGACGCCCACATCCATCAGTGGGATCCGCTCGGGACGCCCAGGGAGTTCAGCGCCGCCGCCAAGCTGCTGCGGTATCTGCCGTTGCCGGCCGATTTCGCGGCCCGCCTGACGCCGCGGCGGGATCGGGAGTTCATCGCCGACCCCACCGCGTATCTGCACCCGTACCTGCCCGCCGACTACCGTTCGGACGCCGGCGAGGTGCCCGTGGAGGCGCTGGTGCACATCGAGGTGGAATGGGCCGGGCGGGCGCCGGCCGCCAAGGCCGACGAGACGCGCTGGGTGGCGAGCCTGCCGTTCGGGGTCGACACGCCCGCTCTCGGGGCGATGATCGGCGGCGGCGACCCGAGCCGCCTCGGCTTCGCCGATCTGGTCGACGCGCACCGATCGGCATCACCGCTGGTCCGCGGCATCCGCACCATGGTGGCCCATCATCCGGATCCCGGCGTCCGCTCCTTCGCGGAGGATCCCGGCGTACTCACCTCCTCCGCATTCCTGAACGGATTCGGGGTGCTCGCCGACCGCGAGCTGCTGTTCGAGGCCTGGGTGTACTCGCATCAGCTGCCGGAGGTGACCGCGCTGGCGCAGCGATTCCCCGAGGTGACGATCGTGCTGAACCACCTCGGGACACCGGCGGGCATCTTCGGTCCGGTCGGCCGCACCACCGGCGCCGATCCCGCCGCGCGCCACGAATTGTTCGGCCGCTGGCGTGAGGACCTCGCGGCGCTGGCGGCCCAGCCGAACGTGCTGGCCAAGGTCAGCGGCCTGGCCATGCCGATCCTCGGCCACCTGGTCCCGGTACGCGGTAACCCGACCCCGGTCGCGGCCCTGCTGGAGCGGGTCGCGCCACTGCTGCACCATGCCTTCGACGTCTTCGGCGCCCAGCGACTGATCTGGGGTTCGAACTTCCCGATCGACAAGCCGATCACCAGCATCGCCAACAGCGCGCAGGTGGTCGTCGACGTCCTGGCCGACCGCGGCGGCAGCGCCCTGGAACTCGACCAGGTGTTCCGCACCAACGCGCAACGGGCCTACGCGATCGACGCCGAACTACTGGCCTGACGGCGCTATCCTCGGGTCGGTACTGTGCGCTACCGCCGTCCGGGCGTAGTGGTTTCGTAGAACGGGTTCGACATGGGGTACGACCTGCACATCACTCGGTCCGACGTCTGGTACGAAAGTCTCCGGACCCCGATCACCGCCGCCGAGTGGGACGCCGTTGCCACTGCTTCCGGTATCGCCGTCCACACTCCCGGCGACGCCGATATCGCGCCGCTGTACGACCTCGAGGTCCCGGACGGCTCGACCGTTCCGTTGCAGTGGTACGAGGGCGGGATCATCTCCTACGGTAGTGGGCACAGCGACGCCGCGATACTCGCTCTCGCGCAGTTGGCCGCCCGCATGAACGCTCGGCTCGTCGGCGATGACGGAGAACAGTACGATCCGTCGACCGGCAAACCGGTCGCCGACTGACTCGTCCCGGGAAGCGCGGGGCTCGAGGAACCGTGGTCGCTTCGGGCATGCACAAGCCAACGCCGAGAGCATCTTTCGGAATCGACGCCGGGCCGTGCGTGTCATGAATGATTTCTAGTCGGCCGGCGTCCGGCCGAGCGCGGCACTCAGTTCGGTGCGGGCGACGACCAGCGACGGGCCGTACCAGGTGAGCAGGCGGCCGGCGACGAGTGCCACGGGTATCCCCGGAAAGGCTTCCGGGCCATCAGTTTTCGTGAACACGTACGGCTCGTCCGGAAGGACGGCCAGGTCGACGTCCACGGTCAGTTCGGCCTCGGGCACGGTCGGGTAGCGGTCGGGGCGATCGGCGTGCACCAGGTGCAGGCCGAGGCGGCGGGCCAGGTCGCCGGTGAAGGTGTCGCGGCCGACGACCATCCACGGGTTGCGCCAGATCGGAATCACCGCGCGCACAGCGGGTTCCGGTGGCGGCGCGGACCAGATGCGCTGCGCCTCGGTCAGCCAGGCCGGAAGCTCGACCGCGAGTGCGGTGCCGAACAGGTTCGTCATAGCTGTGAATGCTTCGTCCAGCGTGGTGATCCTGGTGACCCACACCGGAATTCCCGCCGCACGCAGCCGTTCCACGTCCAATCGGCGATTCTCCTCCTGATTGCAGACCACCAGATCCGGTGCGAGGGCGACGATCCGGCGCACGTTCGGATTCTTGGTGCCGCGTACCCGTTCCACCTCCAGGCCGGGCGGGTGGGTGCACCAGTCGGTGGCGGCGATCAGAACTTCCGGGCAGGTCGCCGCGATGGCGTCGGTCAGCGACGGGACCAGCGACACCACCCGTCGCACCGGGCGGCGGACGGGCACTGGGGCGCCGAGGTCGTCGTGCGGATCGGTCACGGCTGTGCCGCCGGCGCGCGGCAGGTCACGGCCGGTCCTCCAGCGCACGGTAGATCGCGCGCAGATCGCGCAGGCCCGCCTCCGCGGTCCGCTCGTCCTCGGCGGTCGCGCGCAGCGCCTGGCGCAGCGGGATCGGGTCGAGATCGTCTATGGCGGTGCGGAATTCGGGGGTGGGCAGGGCGGGCAGGGTGATGTTCTCGCCGTAGAGGTCGTCGGAGACGGTGGGGCCGCTGTCGCGTTCGACGCCGCCGATGAGGGTGTCCAGGTCGAGGCCGCGCAGCGTCAGCATCACCGCGGGCTCCTCGTCGAGGCGTTCGCCGATGATGTAGCAGACCGCGGCGACATGTTTGCAGGGCCAGCCGGAATCCGGGCAGGTGCAGGAGAAGTCGAGTTCGGCGGCCGTGCCGGGCAGCAGCATCGGGCCCAGTTCGGGCGGCAGGGTGCCGGAGGCGAGCTGGGCGAGCATGCCCGGCGTGGCGCGGACCAGGTCGATCACCTCGTCGAGGCGCTCGTCGCGCAGTTGCCGCAGCGTCAGCACCGCGGTGAACGGCCGGGGCTGGCTGCCCTGCACCTCCGCGGCCACGGTGCCCGGCTCGAGGTGATAGCTCACCACCTGGCCGGCGCGGGCGTAGGCGCGGCCACGGGTCAGCCGGCCCGCATCGGCGACCTGCTCGATCGCGTCCAGAAACGCGCGCCCCCACCAACTGCGCGCGAAGGACGCGCCGCGGCGGCTGCGGGACCGCACGCCACCGCGGACCGGAATGCGCTTGCCGTACTTGCTGTAATCCTCGACCGGGCTCATGCGGCGATGCCTCCATGCCGCCCGGGAGCCCACGCCTTCGCCACCTGCTGCCGATCGCTCATTCCCCCACCGCCTCCGAGCCCAGTGCGAACAGGGTGCGGATCTCGTCGTTGTTCAACTCGCCGATCCAGTTCTCGCCGGTGCCCACCGTCAAGTTCGCCAATTCCTGTTTCCCGCCGAGCATGTCGTGGATCCGTTCCTCGACGGTGTCGACGCACACCAGTTTGCGCACCTGGACGTCCCGGCGCTGGCCGATGCGGAAGGCGCGGTCGGTGGCCTGGTTCTCGACCGCCGGATTCCACCACCGGTCCAGATGGACGACGTGGTTGGCGGCGGTCAGGTTCAGTCCGGTGCCGCCGGCCTTGAGCGACAACAACATCAACGGCGGACCGTCCTCCTCCTGGAACCGCTCGACCATGGTGTCGCGGCCCTTCTTCGACACCCCGCCGTGCAGGAACGGGATGCGGGTGCCGAAGCGCTCGGTGAGATACGGCGTGATCAGCTCGCCGAACTCCCGGAACTGGGTGAACAGCAATGCCTTCTCGCCGTCGGCCAGCACCGACTCCAGCACGTCCTCCACCAGGGCGAGCTTGCCGGAGCGATGTTGCCCGCGGCGCAGCACCGACGAGCCGTCGCCGAGGTAATGGGCCGGGTGGTTGCACACCTGCTTCAGCCGGGTCAGCGCGCCGAGCACCGTGCCCTTGCGCGAAATACTCTCGCTCTTGGTGCTTTTCAGCTTCGCCACCATGTCGTCGACCACCGCCTGATAGAGCGCGGCCTGTTCGACGGTGAGGTTGGCGCGGACCGCGATCTCGATCTTGTCGGGCAGATCCGCGATGACCGCCGGATCCGTCTTCACCCGGCGCAGCACGAACGGGCCGGTCACCGTGCGCAACCGGGTGATGGCGTTCTCGTCGCGTTCGCGTTCGATCGGAATCGCGAAGCGGGCGTGGAACTGTGAGGGCTTGCCCAGCAGCGACGGGGCCGCGAAGTCCATGATGGACCGCAGCTCCTCCAACCGGTTCTCCACCGGAGTTCCGGTGAGCGCCAGGCGATGTCGTGCCGGGATGTCCCGTGCGGCCCGGGCCTGCCGGGTGGCGGCGTTCTTGATGTGCTGTGCCTCGTCGAGTACGACCCGGCCCCAGTCCTGCCGCTTCAGCTCCTCGACATCGCGGGCCAGCAGCGCGTAGGTGGTGATCACCAGATCGGAATCGGCAACGGCGGCATCGAATTCCGCGCCGGAGCGGCGGGCGGCGCCGTGATGCACCGCGACCCGCAGTTCGGGGGCGAACCGCTGCGCCTCACGCTGCCAGTTGCCGACCACCGACATCGGGCACACCAGCAGCGTCGGACCGGGTGCGGCCTCGGGCTTCTCGCGCTCGTGCACCAGCAGTGCCAGTACCTGCACCGTCTTGCCGAGGCCCATGTCGTCGGCCAGGATGCCGCCGCAACCCATCCGGCTCATCGTGGCCAGCCAGGTCAGACCGCGTAACTGATACGGGCGCAACTGGGTCCGCAGGCCGGCCGGGGCCGGAATCGGTTCCACGGCGCGGTCGGCGTCGAGCAGCGCCGACACCCAGCCGGTGGCGGTGACCTCCTCCAGCGGTACCCGTTTCACCTCGGATCCGGCCACCTCGGCCAGCAGCTGCGCCATGGTGCCGGTCCGGTCGTCGGTGCGGCCGCCGAGGTAGGCGGCCGCGGCGGCGAGCACCTCGTGGTCGGCCTGCACCCATTCACCGCGCAACTGCACCAGATCCGATTTCGCCTGTACCAGCCGCGCCATCTCGGCGGGGGTCAGCACGGTGTCGCCGAGCGCCAATTCCCAACGGTAGGAGACCAATCCACCCAGACCTACGAGGCTGTCGGTGGCGGCGGGGCTCTGCACCCGCAACCGCATGCTCGGCGCCACGATCCGCCACGCCCGCGGCAGCATGAGTTGTACTCCGGCGCCGCGTAATTCATGTGCGCCGTGCGCGACCAGATCCTGCACGCCGGTGGTGGTGAGCAGGAAGTCGATACCGCCGGGCGCGCGCGGCAGATCACGCAGCCGGGGGTACGCCGCGACGGCCGCCGTCACCTTGTCACCGGCCAGTCGCAGCATCGCCGGTTCGCCGGTCAGCGGAACAGGTTGCGGTGCTTCACCTTCCGCGCGCAGACAGACCTCCAGCCGCCACAGCGTGTCGGCGTCGACGATGCCGTCGGGATCCTCCTCCGGTTCCAGCAGCCGCAGTACGAGTTCCGGCTCGCCGAGGGTGAGACTGGTCCGCCACTGGTCGAGCGCGGTCGCGACCCGGTGCGATCCGGATTCGACCGGTGCGTCGGCGAGCAGCGCCGCGATCAGCTCGTGCGCGGACCGCCGGGGCGGCGCGGACTCCGCCAGCGCGCGCCGCACGATCGGGTCGGTCAGCTCCGCGACCAGATCCTCCAGTACCGCGGCGGGCCGACCGGCCACCCGCAGCGCGGGCGGGGTCGCCGCGACCAGTTCGGCCAGCCAGGCCCGCTGCCGCTGCCCGCCGATCAGCCGCCAGCGCGCCCACCACTGCCCATCGGCCCTGGTCAGTTCGGGTACCACCCGGCCGCCGCGCGCCCAGCGCTGCACCCCCTGCGCGGCGTGTGCGAGAAAGCGCAGGTCGGCGGCCACCGCGGCGGGCGGCAACCGCTGCAACAGCACCTCGGTGGCCCGCTCGGGCGCCAGCGCGTGCGCCGGCACCTCCGTCTCGATCGGCCCCTCGGCCGCCGGGCGCAGCACCCGTGCGCGATGCCGGAACCGCGCCGAGGACAGCAGCTCACCGAGCGGGCCCGATATCGCGGCGCCGGAATCGCCCTCGCGCCACAGGAGCAGGCCCGACCCCGGCGTCCACAACCCGTGCAGCATCCGCCCATCAAATCAGCCGGTACCGACATCCCTGGCACCGGCCGCCGCCCGCGCAACGGCCGGGCCGCCGTCGTCAGGCCGAATTACCTTGCCGTAATTCGATGCCGGCCATGAGCCACGAATTCGTCGCCCCCCTTTATTTCCGGCTGCGCGCGGAACATACTGAAATATCCGCTGGTCAAGCGCGAGCGGCACATTCGCTTGCGTAATGCGACTGTACTGAAGATTGTTCCGGGCATTGAACGGTCCTGCGACCGGGTGTTCCCGGCGAGCCCGAATTCGCGGCGCAGCCGGCGTCGCGCCGAGCAGGGAGGGCAGTGAATCATGACAATTCTGCTCCAGGTACTCGAGCAGGGTTTCACGCCGACGACTCCGTGGGAGCGTCGCAAATTCACCTTCGTCGACGCAGCGAAGATCGTCGGTATGCGGCTGGACGGCCAGTCCGGGGTGTGGCTGGACCTGTCCCGGCCGGGGGAATCGCAACGGCTGGCGCGGACCGGCGATCCGCGGCAGGCGATCACCTTTCTGCTGACCACGTTCGCGAAGATCGCCGAATGCGAGGAACGGGGTGGTTCCTGGCTGATCGGCCACGACGGCGTCCACGCCGAATCCGTGGAGGCCATGCGGTACCCGCCGCAGGATGCGGAACTTCCCGCCGACGACCTGCTGGCTCGCGCCTGGTTGTAACGACCCGCCGTACGGACACACCGGGGCGGCCGGAGTTGTCGGCCGTCCCGGGTAGAAGTGGTCCGTGCGATCGAGCAGGGGTGGATCGAGGACCGCGCGGGCATGCCGCCCGCTGCCGCCGGCATGCCGCTGGGTGCTCGCGGTCCTGGTCGCCGCGCTCCTGGCCGGCTGCGCCCAGCTCACCCCGGTGGCCCCCGCCCCCGGCAGCCCCACCCGCGCCGACCTGGAGGGCCTGCTCGCCCAGGTGCGAGTGGTGCCGCGCCGCCCGCGCCCCGGCGGTTACGACCGTGGCTGCCAGGCCGCGCAACTCTGTGTCTTCGGCCCCGCCTGGGCCGACGGCGTCCACGACTGCGACGCGCGCAATCGCGTCCTCGGCGCCCAGCTCACGGCCGTCCGCTTCCGGCCCGGCAGCCACGACTGCGTCGTGCTCACCGGCACCCTGGCCGACCCCTACACCGGCCACCGCATCGGCTTCGACCGCGCCCGCCCCCGCGCCGTGCAGATCGACCACATCTACCCGCTGGCCGCCGCCTGGGATCTGGGTGCCGCGAATTGGCCACTGCCGCAACGTATCCGGTTCGCGAACGACGTCGAGGTGAATCTGCTCGCCGTCGACGGCGGCAGCAACGAGGACAAGGGCGACCGCACCCCCGCCGACTGGCTGCCACCCGCCCGCGCCTACCACTGCTTCTACGCGGGCCGCTACCTCACGACCGCCACCCGCTACGACCTCCCCGTCACCACCGCCGACCACGCCACCCTGCACACCATCGCCACCCACTGCCCCTGAGCTGCCGGGAAGGGGTGCGAACCCGAGAATCCGCTACCGGCCACACCAGCGTGATTGCTAGGCTCGGCGAAGTTTCATCGCGTACCGGGGACCACGTCCATGGATGGAGTTGCCGGACTCACTACCGAGGTGTTCTCTGCGCTGCTCTGACCATGCTGGGTGGCTATGGACTATCTCACAGGGCTCTGTGATGCGTGGACATCCGACTATAGATTTGTTCATTCAGTGAGAATGTGGCCGGTTCACGCCTGCCCGCGGTAGGAAGAGGGTGGCGATGACCGGCGATGTGCTCATCGAGAAACGGGACGGGCTGGGGATTGTCACCCTCGACCGGCCGCGGGCGATCAACGCGCTGAACCATGCGATGGTGCGGGCGATGCTCGCGACGTTGCGGGAGTGGGCCGGTGACGACGAGGTGCGGGCGGTCGTGCTGACCGGGGCGGGGGAGCGCGGGCTGTGTGCCGGCGGCGACCTCGTCGGCATGTACGCGGACGCGAAAGACCGTGTGGGCGGGGCGGATTCGCCGAGTGGGCAGTTCTGGCGGGACGAGTACACGCTGAACGCGCTGATCGCCGCCTATCCGAAGCCGTACGTCGCGATCATGGACGGGGTGGTGCTCGGTGGCGGGGTCGGTGTGTCGGCGCACGGTAGCCATCGCGTGGTCACCGAGCGGTCCTCGGTCGGGATGCCGGAGACCGGGATCGGGTTCGTGCCGGATGTGGGCGGGACATATCTGCTGTCGCGGGCGCCGGGCGAGGTCGGCACGCATCTGGGGCTGACGGCGGGGCGGATGAGCGCGGGAGACGCGATCGCGGCGGGGTTCGCCGATCACTACGTGCCGTCGGATCGGTTGCCGGCACTGCTGGCCGCGCTCGGTAGTGCGGAGGTGGAGGTCGCGATCGCCAAGTTCGCCGAGGCCGCGCCGCCGTCCGAACTGCTCGCGCAGCGGGATTGGATCGATGCCTGCTACACCGCCGGGGGAGCCGAGGAGATCGTGGAGCGGTTGCGAGCGCATCCGGCGCCCGAGGCCCGGCAGGCCGCCGCCGACATTCTGGCCAAGTCGCCGGCCGCGGTGAAGGTGACGCTGCGGGCGCTGCGTGCGGCCCGCGGTGACGCGACGCTGGCCGACACGCTCAATCGCGAGTTCCGGGTCTCGGTGGCGGCGCTGCGCAGCCACGATCTCGGTGAGGGGATCCGCGCCCAGGTCATCGACAAGGATCGCAGCCCGCAGTGGTTGCCGCCCGCGCTCGGCGACGTCAGCGCGGAATTGGTCGACTCGTATTTCCTCGCGCTCGGCGACGGTGAACTGGGTCTGGTGGATTCGGACACCTCGGCTATCGTCACGACTGTCCGCACCCGATCGGAGGAGCAGCCGTGACCGATTTCGAGACCATCCTGCTGGAGCGCAAGGGCCGCGTCGCGCTCATCACGCTGAACCGGCCGAAGGCCCTGAACGCGCTGAACTCGCAGGTGCTCACCGATATCAGTGCCGCGCTGGACGAATTGGAGCCCGACGACGGGATCGGCGCGGTCGTCCTGACCGGGTCGGAGAAGGCGTTCGCCGCCGGCGCCGACATCAAGGAGATGTCGTCCAAGTCCTATATGGACATGTTCCTGGTCGATCAGTTCGCGGGCTGGGAGCGGTTCACCGCGTTCCGGAAGCCGATCATCGCGGCGGTGGCCGGATTCGCGCTCGGCGGCGGTTGTGAGCTGGCGATGATGTGCGACATCCTGCTGGCCGCGGACACCGCGAAATTCGGTCAGCCGGAGATCAAGCTCGGCATCATCCCCGGCATGGGCGGTTCGCAGCGGCTGACCCGGGCCGTCGGCAAGGCGAAGGCGATGGATCTGGTGCTGACCGGTCGCACCATGGACGCCGAGGAGGCCGAGCGCGCCGGGCTGGTGGCGCGGATCGTGCCGGCGGCCGAACTGCTGCCGACCGCGCTCGAGGTGGCGGAGACCATCGCGTCCATGTCGCTGCCGTCGGTGCTGATCGCCAAGGAGTCGGTCAACCGCTCCTACGAGACCACCCTGTCCGAGGGGCTGCGGTTCGAGCGCCGCGTGTTCCACTCGCTGTTCGCGACCGAGGATCAGAAGGAAGGCATGGCGGCCTTCGTGGAGAAGCGCGCCGCGAAGTTCACCAACCGCTGAACCGGCGAAACCGGTGCCGGGCGGCATGATTCATCCGCTCGGCACCGGTGCGCCGATCGAGAGCGAGCGGCGGGATTCGAACCCACGTGAACGGATTTGCAATCCGGTACCTCACCACTCGGCCACGCCCGCATCGTCTCCATGATCATGCCCGCCGAGGTCCTCGATACCGAGGATTGCGGTCACGGTGATCGCAATCAATAGACTCACGGTATGGCGACACCACGTCCACTCCCGCTCGATCCGATCGAGGAGGCCCACCGGCAGTGGGCCGCACACGGCTGGGGCGACGTGGCCGACGGGATGGCGGCGGTCACCTCGCTGGTGCGCGCCCAGCAGATCATGATGGCCCGGGTGGACGAGGCGCTGCGCCCGTCGGGACTGACCTTCTCCCGATACGAGTTGCTCATGCTGCTGAGTTTCAGCCGCACCGGCGCGCTGCCGATGGCGGTCGCCAGCGCGCGCTTGCAGGTGCATCCGACAAGTGTGACGAACACCGTGGATCGCCTCGAGGCCGCGAATCTGGTGAAGCGCGTGCCACATCCGAGCGATCGGCGGGCAACGTTGATCGAGATCACCAGGGCGGGAAGAGATCTGGTCGAGCAGGCGACCGCCGAGCTGAACGGGAAGGTTTTCGCACGTCCCGGCCTACCGCCGGACCGGCTGCGGCTGCTGCTCACCCTCCTCGCGGAATTCCGCCGTGCCGCTGGGGACTTCGACAACGGCGACACACCGACGCGTTGGGCATGACACGCCGACTCGTATACCCGTCCGATAACTATTGAGCTTCCACCCAGCGACTTTCCCGCGCACGTGCTTGGCATTGGGGCACAAAAGGTTCACCATTGAGCCATGGTGCTGGTCCTCGGGGTATCAGCAGGTGCCGGGGGTGCGCGTGCAATGCTCACGCACTCCGATCAGCCACACCTCCCCCCCATCGATCACTGCACGGTGCCGCGCCCGTCCGGCGCCGGTGTCGACGAAGCGGTCTTCGAAGCCGTCGAGCTGATGCGCGAGGCCGCGACCAGCCGCGACGAGTTCGTGACGGGTATCGCGGTGACCACTCGCTGTGCCACGCACGAGGAGGCCGTTCGCGCCGCCGCCGGCCGCAGCAGGCTCACGATCGTCGACGAGCCGTTGGCGCAGTTGCGCTATCTGAGGTTCACCGAACAACTTCCGGCCGAGGGCACGGTACTGATCTACGACCTCGGCGCCTCCGGGCTCACCGTCACCCAGGCCGACTGCCGCACCGACGCCATCCTGGCCGGGCGGCACAGCACGGTGGTGGGCGGCGACGGCCACGACGCACTGCTGCGCTGGCGCCTGGCGCACGACGGGGTCGTCATCGACCGGCCGACCAGTTGCGGGTACAAGGAGGCGCTCACCGCCTCGCCGGTGGTCACCGCCACCGATCCGCGCACGCATACGCGAGTCGTGCTGACGCGCAGCGATTTCCACGAGCTGGTCACCGCCGGGATCCATCATTCGGTCTCCTATGTGCGGCAGTTGATCGAGGAGACCGGGGTGACGCCCCAGGCCGTGGCGCTGCTGGGCGGCTGTACCCGTAACCCGGGCATCCGCGCCGAAGTGGAGGCCCTGCTGGACCTTCCGGCGATCTACGACCCGGAGCCCGAATTCGTCTCCGCGCGTGGCGCGGTGCTGATGGCGACCCAGCTGCCCTCGGCCCGGCGCGTGCGGGGTGTGCGCTTCGCCGGGAAGCCGGTGACGGTCCGCTCCGGCGGGACCGGGGTCTCCAAACGCAAACTCGTTGCGGCCGCGGCGGTTACCGCCACCCTCGGCGCCACGGTGGCCGGGCTGCTGGTCCTGGACCACACCTCGGCGCCCGGCAACACCCACGGCGGGACCGGTCCGAGCCCGATGGAGGTCGCGGGTACGCCGCCGAAGCCGGTGGACGCCAAGTAGTTCCGGCGTCAGATCCCGTCGACGGAGAGGGTGGCGCGCATCAGGCTCATCGCGGCGGCACACGGATCCGGTTCTGCCGCACGGCTTCTGTTCTGTACCCACCAGGTGATCGTGCCGGAGTCGGCGGTCGTGACCGCGCAGCTGCCCGGATCGCGCGGGTCGCGCCAGTACATGCCGCCGAACTTCATCAGCACCAATTTCTCTGTGCGATAACCGAATCGGTTCGCCACCTGGAGGTCGCGCGCCAGGGTGTCGTCGCGTAACCAGGCATAGGTGAGGTCGACGGTGTCTTCGGAGGGCAGATCGGCGGTCCAGGTGCATACGGTCGGCCGGGTCTGCGGCCGTACCTGAGGCACATGCACCTGATCCGCGATGACCCGGTCGGTCAGTGGCCCGCAGCCCGCCAGCAGGTCGGGAGTGCCGGCGGCTCGTACCGGGCTGTCCTGGTGACCGCTCGTACAGCCCGCGAGCGCGGCGACGATCGCCGCCGCCAGTCCGAGTCGTACCGCTGTGCGCATGCCGTCAGCCCGCCTTCGCGAGGGTCGCGGCGGCCACCTGCTGCAATGCGGCGCACTGCCGGGCGGCGTCAGCCCCGGCCAGCGTCCAGTCCACGAAGTCCCGTCCGCCGGAGTCCACGGCGACCTCACAGGAGCCCGGCGCCGACCAGGCGAATCCGGGCCGGCCCGACACCGATACCGTGCTGACCTGCCCGGCCACCTGATCGCGCCGGTCCGACAGCGAACTGCCACGGAACCATTCGAACACCACCTGATACGTGGCCGGATCCCCGGCTCCGGTCCAGGCGCATCGCAGCGGATCGGCCGAAATCTGTTCCAGCCTGGTCACTCCCAGCGCCAGGTCGAGGTCGTCGGCGTCCTCGGACCCGCACAGCCCGATATCCGCCGGCGCCGGCGCCGCCGGGGCAGTGCCAGTGGATCCGGTCGGTGACGTGCCTCCGGAACTCGCGCACCCGGCGAGTCCGACCGCGATCGCGGCAACTGCCACCACCCGCTTCCACACCCGGTCCAGGCTACGTGGCCATCGATCCCGCGGTTCCGAGAACCGTCACCCGGGTGCGATCCGGCCGATATCTCCCACCGCGGGACGTCTCCGGCCGATCGGTATCGGTGACCGGTTGTCGTCCTCCACACCCGGTTCGGGCCGATGCCGCTGCTCCTTGGGGATCCGCACCCGGCAGGCCCATCCGTAGCCCCACATCGGCACCGGACGCGGTTGCAGTCCGCGCGTTCAGGAAAGGACGCCGATGGTGTCCGGAGTGGAGGCGACGCAGTGCCGGATACCTGCCACCGGTGAACTCGGCGCCGGCCGTCTCGGCCGACGTTTGCCGTCCGACGGGGGCGGTATCCGGATCAGCGGGACGACACACCCGGCCGCGCGGCGCGCCTCACGCGGCCGCGAGGCCCGAGAGATCGCGCGTCACCACGTAATTGCGGTCGGTGGTGGTACCCAGGGTGTATTCCGGTTCCAGGCCGAGGTATTCGGCGCGGCTGCGGGTGCTCCAGCGTTTCGCGTTCTCGGTGCGGGTCTTGTGGAAGTTCAGCATGTAGCCGCCCTCGTACAGGCGCACCATGGCGTACCCGCCCGGATATTCCTTCACCGCACCGACTTCCACGAAGTCGACCGGGATCGGCAGATCGGGACGGGTGCGGCGGTTGCGGTGGCTGTGACCGGAATGGTGCAGGAAGACGCCGGGCGCTGCGCGGTACAACGACTGCAGGGCGGCGGCGTCGCCGCGGTCCAGGATGAAATCCATCCCGCTCATGTTGGTGGCGCCGGATTCGCTGGTGACCGGGTGATGGCCGAATACGACGGTGGGACGGTCGGGTTCGTCGGCGAGCAGCGTGCGCAGGTGGTCGAGTTGCTCGGGCTCGATACTGCCGCCGGCGATGTCCAGTTCGGTGGTGTCGAGGCCGAGCAGCCGCAACCCGCCCACCCGGTGCTCGGTCAGCGATCCCCGTGGCGCGAACCGGTCGCCCCAGCAATCGTGATGGGCGGCATCGGTATTCGGGGAACAGGCGCGATAGTCGTCGCCGGTGTGCGGGCGGTCGTGGTTGCCCCGCACGGCGAACCAGTCCCGTCCGGCGGCGCCCCAGCCGTCCAGTCGCGACCGGACCGTGGCGACCTGGTCCGGGGTGGCCTCGGCGGTGAGGTCGCCCGCTACCAGGAGATGGTGCACGCCCCGGTCGGGGCGGCGCAGATCGTCGAGCAGGGCGTCGAGCATGACCTCCGGATACGGCGGCAGGCCCGGCTCCTGGCTGACGCCCGGCGGCAGGTTCTGCCGGATCAGCCCGGCGACCGTTTCCCCGATGTGCGTGTCGTTGGACAGCGCGAGGGTGCGCAGGTGCCTACCGGGCGGCGGCACCAGAGTGGTGACCACACCGAGGGTTTCGGGGGTGCCGGGCCGCGCGGTCACCAGATTCGCGGCGGGCGCGGCGCGTACGCCGCCGGAACGGGCCTCGAATCGGTAGGCGCGCCCCGGTTCCAGGCCACGAATCTCGGCGTAGTGGTACGGCGTCGGCTCCGGATCGGAATATCCGAGGCTCGGTGTGGCGGGCGAATCGGCCGGCGCCACAGCGACTTCGGTGTCGGCCGCCACCGGCGTCCCGTCGACGGTACGGGTGCTCCAGGTGAGGATCACCGTGGTGTCGGTGACGGTGACGACCTCGAGATCGGTCGCGATCACCGTGCCCCGGGCGCGCGCCGGGCCGGGGCCGGTGAGCGTCAGCACCGGCAGCGCCGCGGCGGTGGTCGCGAGTGCGCCGAGCAGCCGGCGCCGGGTCGGTCCACAGCAGCTCATGTCACAGATCCGTTCTCGCTGGTGCGACAAGGCTAACCGCGATCCGCGCCCGGCGGGCTACCCAGTACGTTGGTCAGCCGAACCCGAAGATGCGGAAGCGGCTCGAAAGGACGGCGCGGTGATGTCGGTGCGACGGAAGATGACGGCCGTGGTGCCGGCGGTTCTGGCGATGCTCGCGGTGACCACGGCGTGTACCGGCTCCGGTGGCGACGACCGGATCCTGGTCTACAGCGGCGAGCACGAGACGCTGGCGCAGGCGTGGGCGAGCGCCTTCACGGCCGCCACCGGAATCGCGGTCACGCTGCGGTCCGGGGACGACAACGATCTCGGGAACCAGATCGTCTCGGAGGGGCCGGACTCGCCGGCCGATGTGTTCCTGGCCGCCGCCGCCCCGGCCGTCGCCCGGGTGGACCGGGCCGGCCGGTTCGCCGGCCTCGATCGGGACACCCTCGCCCAGGTGCCCGAGCGGTATCGCGCGGCCGACGGCGACTGGATCGGAATCGCCGCTCGCACCGCGGCTTTCGTCTACGACCCGGCGAAACTGCCGGCCGACCGGTTGCCCGCTTCGCTGCTGGAGCTGGCGCAGCCGCAGTGGCGCGGCCGCTGGGCCGCCGACACCGCCGGCGCGGATTTCCGGGCGATGGTCGCGGCGGTGCTGGCGCAGCAGGGTGAAGACGTCACCCGGGAGTGGCTGCGCGGGGTGCGGGCCGATGTGGTCGCGGCACAGAGCCCGGGGGCGGCGATGGCCGGTGTCGACACCGGCCGATACGACGGCGCGCTGGTCTTCGCCGACCATTGGTTCCGCGATCGGGCGGGCACCGATGCCGTCGGCACCGACCGATCGGCCGCCGCGGAGCACAGCGGCCGCACCGCGCTGTACCGGTTCGTGTCGCCGGATCCCGGTGCGTTCGTGTCGGTTTCCGGTGCCGGAGTCCTGAGGTCGAGCCGGAACCGTTCCGCCGCACAGCGATTCGTGCGATTCGTGACCGGCCAGGCGGGGCAGCAACTGTCGCGGGACGCGGCCGGACTGGAATATCCGGTCGCCGAGGACATCCCGCCCGATCCGGCGCTGCCGCCGCTGGATCCCGGAGCGCCGCTGCTGGATCCGGGCAACGTGGACGACGCGCGGGTCGACCGGCTCGTGACCGAGGCGGGGTTGGCCTGACGGCGGTTCGGATGCGGGAACAGCGTGAGTTGGCGCATGGCCGGCCACCGCGGCCAGGCGCCACCGTGCCACCGCGGCCAGGCGCCACCGTGCCACCGCGGCCAGGCGCCACCGTGCCACCGCGGCCCGGCGCCACCGTGCCCCGGTGCCACCGCGCCCGGTGCCACCGCGCTCCGGCGCCACCGCGCCCCGGCGGTGCCGCGCCGGACCCAGCGTCGCCATCAGGTGTGGTCGACGGCCGACAGCCCGACGGCGAACACCGCGGGCATCGAGCCGCCGACGTCGTACGGCTCTCGCTGAACGAAAGGCACGCGCGTGTCGCGCTGCCTTGCGTCGTCGCCGCGAACGCCTAGGGTGGTTGCCGTGCGAGGGCCGGGAGCGCCCACGCCCGACGGAGAGGAGCCCGGTGCGCCGCCCGCTGTTCATCCTGTCCCTGCTGGCCTGTGCCGCAATGGCAACGCCGCTGACCGCGTGTTCGCACGCGTCCGACGATTCGGGGTCCGCGCACGCGGCGTCACCCCAGGAAGGCGCCGGCCCGCCGGTCGGCGAGGGGACGCTGAAGGTGCGGGCCACCACCGGAGCCGAGCAGTTCCCGGCCTCCGGTCTCGGTGTGGGGGTGTCGAAATGCGATTCCAGCGCCTCGCTGACGACCCTCACCACGGCGGGCCACGAGGGCGCCGCCGCCCACAATCTGCCCGGCGGCTGCTATCAGGTGGCGGCCACGGGTGTGCCGTCCGGTTGCATGCTGGGCAGTCCGTCGCCGGTGAAAGTCGATGTCACACCGGGGAATACGAGCATCGCAAGCTTCCAGCTGAAGTGCGCGTGAGCGGGGGGCCGGTTCATCCGGGCCGGTGATCGCCCGGCGGCTCCGATGTCCAGCGGTGCGCCGCCCGGCGCAGGGCACGGGTGTCCGAGTAGCCCAGTCGCCGGGCCAGGGCCGTCGACGAGGTCGGTCCTGCGGTGCGTCGCGCCGTGTCGCGAGCCCGGTCCAGTTCGCGTCGCCAGCCGGTGTCGGCGTCGGCGAGCCGGCGCTGCAGCGTGCGCGGGCTGACGGCGAGCCGGTGCGCCACGGTCGCGAGGGTGGCGTTGCCCGCCGGGAGCAGTTCGGTCAGGATCTGCTGTACCCGATCGGGCCAGGTCCGGTTCTGCAACGGCGGCGTGGGCACCGAGGCCGCGTAGCGGCGCAGGATATCGGCGAGCCGATGGTCGGCGGTGCGCAGCGGTAACGCCAGGTCCCGGGTGCGCAGGGTCATACTGTCCACCGGTGCGCCGAACTCGATGCGCGTGGTGCCGAACGCCTCGACGAATGCGCCGGTGGTACGAGGAGGGCTCTGCCGCAAGGTGATTCGGTGCGAGTTGACCTCCGCTCCGGTGACGTGCCGGATGCGCGCCAGAGTACTGGCGTAGGCGGCCTGCACCGTGAGATCGGCGCCGCGGCCGTCGCCGTCGATCAACTCCAGCACGGTGGTGTGCTCGCCGTCGGCGGACGGGCCGGGCCGGTACCGATGATTGGTCGCCATCGCGCCGTTGGCCCGGACGGCGGCGAGACCGTCGCCCACCGTCGCCGCGGTGCTGAACAAATAGTCGAAGATCTCGAATCGACCGTGCCGGTAGGTGTTCGCGATCCGCAGCCCGACATCCGGTGCTTCCTGGTGAAATTCAGCGTGCTCCCACAGCCGCAGATAGGCCCGGCTCGGTAACAGACCGTGCTCGCTGGTGAGCACGGAAACGGGAACGTCGGCCTCGCGCAGCAGCTTCCGCGGATCCAGCCCCGCGCCCGCAGTGGTCAGGACGCAGCGGGCCAGGACCGCGTTGTAGGCGGGGGCCGGCTCGGACACGACACCATCGTATGCTCCCGGTCCGGCGCCGCTGCTTGTCGTGTTCGGTCCGGTGGCGGGCGCGAACCGTCCTCCCGCGGGCGCGTTCGGTCTGTGACGCTGGGTGGATGTCCGAAGCAACACTGGAGCAATCGCGCCGATTGATCGTGGGGATCAGCGGCGCCACCGGAATCGTCTACGGCATCCGGGCATTGGAGCTGGCCCGGAAGGCCGGGGTGCGTACCCATCTCGTGGTCACCGCGGCCGGACAGCAGACCCGGGCCTACGAAACAGAGCTCAGCGCAAGAGATCTCGCGGCAATGGCGGATGTGACGTACCGGCCCGCCGAGATCGGCGCGGCGATCGCCTCCGGATCGTTCCGGACCGGCGGAATGCTGGTGGCGCCGTGCTCGATCCGCACACTCTCCGCGATCGCGTACGGCAACGGCGACAATCTGCTGACCCGGGCGGCGGATGTGACGTTGAAGGAGCGCCGCCGGCTGGTGCTGATGGTGCGCGAGACCCCGCTGACCCTCGGTCATCTGCGCGCGATGATCGCTGTCACCGAGATGGGCGGCATCGTCATGCCGCCGGTGCCCGCGTTCTATCTACGGCCCGGTGGTATCGGCGAACTCGTGGATCACACCGTCGGGCGGGCCCTGGATCTGCTGGACATCGATGTACCGGAGATGCCCCGCTGGGGCGAGTGAGGAATCCGTTGAAGCACTTGAAGAGTCTGCGTGAGTTCGTCGCCGAACTGGCGGCGGTGGGCGAACTGCAACGCGTCGACCGCGAGGTCGACTGGAATCTGGAGATCGGCGCGATCATCCGCCGCTCCTACGACCTGCGGGCGCCCGCGCCGTTGTTCGAAACCGTGACAGGCTATCGGGATTCGGGCTTCCGGGTGCTCGGCGCACCCGGCGGGCTGTCCGCAGCGCATCATCCGCTGGCGCGAATCGCGTTGGCGCTCGGGCTGTCCCACGATGCGACCGGTCGTGACATCATGGCCGCGATCGTCGCCGCCCGAGACCGCGCCGGGATCCCACCGCGGGTGGTGGACGCGTCGTCCGCACCCTGTAAACAGCACATCCACCGCGGCGATGACGTGGACCTGTTCGCCTTTCCCACCCCGCTGATCCACGGCAACGACGGCGGGCGCTACATCCAGACTTTCGGCATGAACATCGCCCGCACCCCCGACGGGTCGTGGACCAACTGGTCGATCAATCGGATGATGATCGCGGGCCGCGACACCCTCGCCTGCCTGATCCCGGGGCCACAACACCTGGGGATTATCCGCGACATGTGGACTCGGCGCGGCGAACCGATGCCGATCGCGCTGGCTCTGGGGGTCGAACCCGGCCTCCCGTACGCGGGTGCGATGCCGCTGCCCGAGGGCGTGGACGAATCCCATTTCCTCGGAGCGCTGTTCGGTGAGGGTATCGAGGTCGTCCCGGCCGAGACCGTGGATCTGCTCGTCCCGGCCACCGCGGAGATCGTGATCGAGGGTCATATCGCCGTCGACGAGACCGTGCCCGAGGGCCCGATGAACGAATACCCGGGCTACAACGCGCTGGAGCGGTCGCCGAAACCGGTCTTCCACGTCTCGGCCATCACCCATCGCGACAATGCGATCCTCCCGGTGGTGGCCGCCGGGCCGCCGGTCGAGGAGGACCATACGGGTACCGGCACCATGCACGCGGCGGAGCTCCTGTATCAGCTGCGCAAGGCCGGTCTGCCGATCGCGGCCACCTGGTTCTCCTACGAGTCGGCGCTGCACTGGCTACTGGTCGCGGCGCGCTCGGATTGGCACGAGACGCTACCGATTTCGTCCGCGGAACTGGCGAAACGGGTGGGGGAGGTGGTGTTCTCGGGCAAGGCGGGATTCGGCGTGCCGAAGGTTCTGTTGGTGGAGGACGACATCGACCTCACGGATGTGAACGAGGTGGTGTGGGCGTTCGCGACTCGCGCCCACCCCGAGCACGGTGAGGTGCATTTCGCCGCCGAACCCACCGCAGCCCTGTCGGTCTACCTGTCCGAGGCGGAGCAGCACAGCTACCGAGCGGGCAAGGTGATCTACAACTGCCTGCTCGCCGACCTGTTCGAGGCCTCCCGGCGACCGGTCAAGGGCAATTTCGACAGCGGTTGGCCGCCGGAGATCCGAGACCGCGTACTCGGCAACTGGCACGCCTACGGCTACCGCTGACCGGGTGGCGGGATCCGGCGGCCGAACGGGTCAGCGCGCGCCGAGTTCGGCCAGGCGGTAGGCCTGGGCCCGGCGCAGGGCGGGGATGCGGGCCGCGGTGCGGATCGCGGTGTTGCGCAACGCGCGTCCCGTCGTCGACCGGATCGTGGCGAGCCGGGTCATCCGGTCGGTGAAGGCGACCACGCCGAGGGCGATCGGGCGCCGGGTGCGCTCGTACTCGTCGAGCAGGGTCGCGGGTTCGCCGCGCAGTACCCGCGCGAGCAGCCCGCCGAGGGCGGCGCCGTCCTGGATCCCGGTGTTCATGCCCTGCCCGCCGGCCGGGCTGTGCACGTGGGCGGCGTCGCCGGCGAGGAAGATTCGGCCCGCCCGGTAGTGGTCGGCGAGGCGGTGATGGACGTGGAACCGCGAGCTCCATGTCACCTCGGTGACCGTCGTGCCCGAACCAGGACGGCAGGCGTCGACGATGCCCTGGACGAAGTCGCGATCCGGATGCTCGGGCGGCGTGGTGTCCACAGTCGCCACGACGCGGTAGCGGTCGCCGGTCTCGTCGGGTAGCGGGGCGACCACGGCCAGGCCCTGCGGCGCGAGGGTCAATGTGGCCTCGGTGCGGGGATCGGGCCAGTTCATCCGGACGTCGGCGAGGACGAACGACTCGGCGTAGCTGTCCCCGGTGAACCCGATGCCGGCGGCCTCCCGGGTGGGGCTGTGCATGCCGTCCGCGCCGATCACATAGTCGGCGCGGATCGTGCCGGGCGCGCCGTCGCCGTCGCGGTACTCGACCGTGACGGCCGCGTCGTCCCGGGTGATCCCGGTGACCTCGCAGGGCCGGTGCACCCGGCCGCCGGCCCGCTCCAGCCGCCGCAGCAGCACGGACTCGGTGTCGTTCTGGCCGAGCATCACGGTGAACGGGAACGGCGTCGGCAGCTGATCGAACGAGAGGTGTGCCAGCACCCGGTTGCCGTCGCGGAAGCTGAAATTCGGGACGATGAGGCCCCGTTCGCACAGCTCGGCGGCGACGTCGAACTCGCTGAGCACCTCGAGCGTGCGCGCATGGATCACGCATGCCCGGGAAGTGTTGGCGCCCTCGGCGAGCCGGTCCAGCAGGACGACGTCGGCGCCGGCGTCGGCGAGGGCGATCGCGGCGGTGAGGCCGGTCGGCCCGGCCCCCACGACGACGACGGATGCGGTGGCGGGAATGGTGCTCACGACGACTCCTCGGGTTTGCCAACATCTGTTGGCCAACGTTTGTTGACTTCACGGTAGGCCAGCCTCGGGTGCGATGTCAACGGTTGTTGGCCTACAGTTGTTGGCATGAGTCCCGAGACGATCTCCGCGGCCGCGGAGTCCCCCGCGCGGCGTTCCGACGCCACCCGCGCCGCCATCCTCGAGGCGGCGCGCCGGCGATTCGCCGAGGACGGATATCGCAAGGCCACCATCCGGGCCATCGCCGCGGACGCGGGTATCGATCCGTCGATGGTGATGCGCTACTACGGCAACAAGGAGGGGCTGTTCGCGGCCGCCGCCGATGTCGATCTGGCCATCCCGGATCTGGCGACGGTTCCGCCGGAAACGCTGGGCGAGTTGGTGATCCGGCACTTCCTCACGCTGTGGGAGACGCCGCCGGGTGACGAGGTACTGCAGACGCTGCTGCGGTCCGCGGTCACCGACGACGTCGTCGGCGACCGGATCCGGCAGGTGTTCGCGGGGCAGGTGATGCCGGCGGTGCTGCGGGTCGGCGACCCGGCCGACGCCCCCCGCCGGGCCGGGCTGATGGTGACGCAGCTGCTCGGAATCGCGTTGTGCCGGTACGTGTTACGGATACCGCCGGTGGTCGCGCTGAGCACCGGGCAACTGGTGGCCGAGGTCGCGCCGACCCTGCAGCGCTACCTGACCTCTACGCCCGTTGCCTGATCTCTCACCGGAACATGTTGCGCGGGAACGGATCCGGGCGTCGCGCGATGAGGGCTCCGCGATCTGCCCGGTCGCTGCCGGTCGGGAGCCGCCGGCGCGATGCGGTGGTCATGATCGCTCAGCGTGGTGCGAGGTACAGGGTCTGGGTGCCGCGGCCGATCGGGCCCTTCTCGTCGAACAACCGCGATTCGGCGAGCCCGATGCCGGTGCGTTCCGGATAGGTCGCCGCGTCCAGGCAGACCCATTCCCCGGCCGGTTCCCGGTGCAGGGTGACGGTCAGATCGGTGTTGATGAACAGATAACGGTCCCAGTCCAATACGGAGCTGATCCCGTTGCCCGAATCCGCCGCGGCCAGGGTGCGCTCCAGCGGGCTGGGCACCGTGCCTCCGACGATCGGATACCGCAACCGGATCCAGCACACGGCCGGGCCGGCCTCCCGGAAGGAGCCGGCGACGAAGCGGTAATCGATACCGGTGTGAAAGCCGATCGGCTGATCGGACGGGAACGGCGTTCGCTCGGTGACGGTTTCGGGACCGGGCCGGGCACCGGCCGGCAGCACGTCGGCCGGCAGATCGAGTTCCGGATCCGCCGCGCGCAGCCGCCAGGCGTGTGCGGTGAGCACCGGGCCGCGGTCGGAACTCAGTGTGGCGGTGAGCAGTTCGACGTTGCGGCCGGGCCGCAGCACGCGGGCCTCGGCGGTCAGCGGCGCGATCGGGACCGGGCCCAGGATCTCCACCGCCAGCCGCCCGATCCGGAAGCCCTCCCGCGGTTCGCAGCGTTCCAGCACGTGGGCCAGCAGCGCGGACGGCGGCCCGGCGTGCTGTGCGTCCGGCGACCACGGCCCGCGGGTGAGCTCCGTCGACTCGAACCGGTTCGGATCGGCCGGGTCCGGGAGGTAGAAAGCGTCCATAGTGCCTCGAACCTACGCGCCCGCTCCGGAGCGCGATCGCCCGCGGCCCGCGACGAAAGAAGCGGCCCGGACCGGCTCTCGCCGGCCCGGGCCGCTGTCACCTGTGCCCTCGGCAGGATTCGAACCTGCGGCCTCTTGCTCCGGAGGCAAGCGCTCTATCCCCTGAGCTACGAGGGCTGGGTGGACCCGCTCGTCACATCGTTCGCACGTCGTCCGATCGGGCTTCGAAAGCCTATCGTACTCGGCGGCGTGTACCAAAAAACGGGTCCGACCTGGGGATCAGCTCATCGGCAGGGGAGTGGCGCCGCGCGCGGTGAGCATGCCGGAGATGAGTTGCATCTCACTGGTCTGGCCGGCGCTCATGCTGCCGGCCAGGGTGCGCACGGCGTCGGTGACGGCGTGGTTCATCCCATAGTCGATCATCGGCACGCCGCCCTGGTGATGCCGCAGCATCAGCTGGAGGAACAGGGTGTCCTCGGCGGCGCCGGTCGACGTGCGCAGCTTCTCCATCTCCTGATCACTCGCCATCCCGGGCATGGTCGCGACGGGACCGGACATGGTGTGCGAGGCGCCGTGGTCGTGCTCGCTCATCGGCTCGGACATCCAGCTCATGTACTGACCGTTGCCGAGCAGCGGCTTACTCCACAGTTGCAGCCAGCCCTGCATCCGGCCCACCTGGTTCTGCTGGGTGGTCACGATGTCGTAGGCGAGCCGCTTCACGTCCGGATCGGAACCGCCGGACAGCTCGAACGCGGCCATCTGCACCGCCTGGGTGTGGTGCACCGACATGTCCTGGCAGAAGCCGACGTCCACCGCGCTGGGCGCGGCGTCGTCACCCTTGTCCTGCAACGGGATCCGCGCGATGAGGCCGATCGCGAAACCGGCCAGCAGCAGCCCGGTCGCGGCGAGGATCAGCAGCGCGGTCCGCTGCCGCCCGGCCGGGTGGCCGGGGGCAGCGGTCGTGACGTCGTCCGTCATCTACTGGTTCGATCCGGGCTGTGCGGGCGCGGGCTGGGCGGGCGCGGGCTGGGCGGGCGCGGGCGCCGCCGGCTGGCCGGGGACGCCGCCGGGCACACCCGGCATGCCCGGCAGACCGGGGATGCCACCGGGCAGGCCCGGAATGCCGCCGCCGGCGCCGCCGCTGAGCTCGGTCTGGTCCTGGCTGAGGCCCTTACCGTCCATCGGGATCGCGGTCGGGCCCGGCGGGGTGGGATCGAACGGCGGCGGACTGTCCACGTTGAAGGTCGGATTCGCGCAGTCCGCGCCCACCTCGGGGTAGACGCCGTACTGGTTCAGCCGCAGCGCGCTGATGAACTCGCCGACCCGCTTGTCGTCGGGGTCGCTCAGCTTGAGCTGGTGCCCCCACGACTGCAGCGAGACCGCCGAATCGAGCCCCGGATACGGCGACATCAGCATGTAGGGCTTGCCCTGCACCTGCTGCTTCAGCTCGTCGAGCGCGCCGCCTGCGACCTTGTCCGGGTTGTAGGCGATCCAGACCGCGCCGTGTTCCAGCGCGTGTACCGCGTTCTCGGTACGGATGGCCTTGCCGTAGACCTTGCCGGTGCAGTCCGCCCAGGAGGCGTCGTGCGGACCGCCGAACGGCGGGCTCTGGTCGTAGGCGACCCGCTGGGTCGCGCTGACGTGCAGCGCGCCCTTGTACTCCTTGGTGACCACGCCCGGGATCTGCAGCGACGGATCCTTCTTCTGCGCGGTCGGGGTGAACTTCTCCGCGTCGGCCTTCTTCTGGTACATCGGCACCAGGTACACGGCCAGCGCGGCGATCAGCGCGATGATCACCACGGCGGCGCCGATCGTCGGCCAGGGAATCTGACGCTTGTTGGGTAACTTGGCCCCGCCGCCGCCGGCCTTGCGCGCAGGTGACGACTTCGCGGCGGCGCGAATCGCCTTGGCCGATTTGGCGCTGGTGTTCGGCATCGCTTCTGTGCTGCCTCTCGAATGTGCTCTCTGGAATGCTCGGACAATCCGCGGTGCGGCAACCCGGTGCTGCCGGCCGTGCCCGGGCCGTTGCCCGGGAGGTGGCCGCTGCGGGCGCCCACCTGCTCAGACCATAGGATAGAGACTCGTGACTCCAGCTGACCTTGCAGATCTCCTTCGCGCGACCGCCGCGAAGGTGCTTGTCGAACGCGGATCGGACCCCACGGTCCTGCCCGACGAGGTCAAAGTGGAGCGCCCGCGCAACCCCGAGCACGGCGACTACGCCACCAACCTGGCCATGCAGGTGGCCAAGAAAGCGGGCCTGAACCCGCGTGAACTGGCCACCGCGCTGGCCGAGGCGCTCGCCACCGCCGACGGTATCGATACCGCCGAGGTCGCCGGGCCGGGCTTCCTGAACATCCGGCTGGCCGCGGCCGCGCAGGGCGCGATCGTGGCGCGGATCCGGGAGGCCGGCGCGGCGTACGGCAACGGCGGTGCGCTCGCCGGCACGAAGATCAACCTCGAGTTCGTCTCCGCGAACCCGACCGGGCCGATCCACCTCGGCGGTACCCGCTGGGCCTCGGTCGGCGACGCGCTGGGCCGGATCCTGGCCGCGCAGGGCGCGGACGTCACCCGGGAGTACTACTTCAACGACAACGGCGCGCAGATCGACCGGTTCGCCAACTCGCTGGTCGCCGCCGCGACCGGGCAGCCGACGCCGGAGGACGGCTACGCGGGCGCGTACATCGAGGAGATCGCGGGCACGATCGTCGCGGCGCATCCGCGGGCGCCGGAACTGCCGGCCGGTGAGCGGCACGAGCTGTTCCGCCGCGAGGGTGTCGAGCTGATGTTCGCGCACATCAAGGCGACCCTGCACGAGTTCGGCACCGACTTCGACGTCTACTTCAACGAGAGCTCGCTGTTCGCCTCCGGCGCGGTGGAACAGGCTGTGGCGCAACTGAAGACATCGGGCAAGCTGTACGAGAAGGACGGCGCCTGGTGGCTGGCCTCCACCGAGTACGGCGACGACAAGGACCGCGTGGTCATCAAGAGCGACGGCACCTCCGCCTACATCGCCGGTGACATCGCCTACTTCCAGAACAAGCGCTCGCGCGGCTTCGACCTGTGCATCTACATGCTCGGCGCCGACCACCACGGGTACATCGGCCGGCTGAAGGCCGCCGCGGCCGCCTTCGGCGACGATCCGGACACCGTCGAGGTGCTGATCGGCCAGATGGTGAACCTGGTCCGCGACGGCCGCGCGGTCAAGATGAGCAAGCGGGCCGGCACCGTCGTCACCCTGGACGATCTGGTCGAGATCATCGGCGTCGACGCCGCGCGGTACGCGCTGGTGCGCAGCTCGGTCAACTCCGGCATCGACATCGATCTGGACCTGTGGACCAAGCAGAGCAACGAGAACCCGGTGTACTACGTGCAATACGCGCATGCCCGCACCTGCGCCGTGGCCCGGAACGCCACGGAGTTCGAATTTGCCGGTGTCGCAGCCGATTACAGCTTGCTGACCGCCGACGAGGAGGGCGAGCTGATCCGCACCCTGGGCGAGTACCCGGCGATCGTCGCCGGCGCCGCCGCGCTGCGCGAGCCGCACCGCGTCGCCCGCTATCTGGAGGAGCTGGCCGGCGCGTACCACCGTTTCCAGACCAACAAGACGCTGCGCATCCTGCCGAA
Organism: Nocardia aurantia; assembly: GCF_009604425.1. Lineage (GTDB taxonomy): Bacteria > Actinomycetota > Actinomycetes > Mycobacteriales > Mycobacteriaceae > Nocardia > Nocardia aurantia. The sequence continues at coordinate 391,059 of NZ_WEGI01000012.1, forward strand.
GGACGACGACCCGGTGACCCCGGTGAACGCCGCCCGGCTGGAGCTGGTGGGCGCCGCGCGGCAGGTCCTGGCCAACGGCCTCGGCCTGCTCGGTGTCGGTGCCCCGGAACGCATGTGAGCCTGAAGAGAAAGGACCGACCGTGAGTGCGCACCCGGCGGGACCCCGGCATGCCGAGATCCCGCACGCCCCGAATCTGCCCGAGCGGCCCGGCGAACCGGCGCAGATGATCGATCTTCCGTCGAATGTCTGGCCGCGCAACGCTTCTCGAGATGCCGCGGGTACGGTCCAGCTGGCCGGTGTGCCGGTCACGGAGCTGGCCGAGGAGTTCGGCACGCCGCTGTTCGTGGTCGACGAGAACGACTTCCGGTCGCGCTGCCGCGATATGCTCCGCGCGTTCGGTGACAACGCGCGAGTTCATTACGCCTCCAAGGCTTTCCTGTGCGGCGAGGTGGCCCGCTGGGTGCGCGACGAGGGCCTGTACCTGGACGTGTGCTCCGGCGGCGAGCTGGCCGTGGCACTGCACGCGGGTTTCCCGGCCGCGCGAATCGCGTTGCACGGCAACAACAAATCCGTCGCCGAACTGGAGCAGGCGGTCACCGCCGGCCTCGGTCACGTGGTGGTCGACTCGCTGATCGAGATCGAGCGGCTGGAGGCGGTCGCCGGGCGGCACGGTGTGGTGCAGGACGTCCTGGTCCGGGTCACCGTCGGCGTGGAAGCCCATACGCACGAATACATCTCGACCGCGCACGAGGATCAGAAGTTCGGCTTCTCGATCGCCGGTGGCGACGCCCTGGAGGCGCTGGCCATGGTGTTCGAGGCGAAGAACCTGCGCCTGGTCGGCCTGCACAGCCACATCGGCTCGCAGATCTTCGATATCGACGGTTTCGAGATCTCGGCGCGGCGGATGCTGGGCCTGCTGCGCGACGCCATCGACAAGTTCGGCGTCGAGCGCACCGCGCAGATCCACACCCTGGATCTCGGTGGCGGGCTCGGTATCTCGTATCTGCCGAACGACGATCCGCCGCCGCTGGCCGATTTCGCGGCGAATCTGCGCCGCGTCGTCGCCGAGGAGGCGGCCCGCGCCGGGCTGCCGACGCCGGTGATCGCGGTCGAGCCGGGCCGGGCCATCGCCGGGCCGGGCACGGTCACCCTCTACGAGGTCGGCACGACCAAGGACGTCTCGCTCGACGCCGGCGCGCGCCGGCGTTACGTCAGCGTCGACGGCGGGATGAGCGACAACATCCGGCCCGCGCTGTACCAGGCCGAGTACGACTGCCGGCTGGTGTCGCGGTCCAGCGAGGCCGATCCGGTCGTCGCCCGAGTGGTCGGAAAGCATTGCGAGAGTGGCGACATCGTCATCCGTGATACCTGGATGCCGGCCGATGTCGGCCCGGGCGACCTGATCGCGGTCGCCGCGACCGGCGCCTACTGCTACTCGATGTCCAGCCGATACAACCTGCTGACCCGCCCGGCCGTCGTGGCCGTGCGCGACGGCAGTGCGCGTCCGATCCTCCGCCGCGAGACGGTGGCGGACCTGCTGAGCTTGGAGGTACAGGCATGACCGGTCAGGGCCCGGAGGCGGTAGCGGAGCGTCACCACGAAGGGGCCCCGGTCGTGCCACAACATCTGAGCACCAGCGCTTTCGGGACCGATCATCCGATCGGCGTGGCGGTGCTCGGGATGGGCAACGTCGGCACCGAGGTGGTGAAGATCCTCCGCGAGCACGCCGAGGAGATGCGGCAGCGCGTCGGCGCGCCGCTGGTGCTGCGCGGCGTCGCGGTCCGGCGTACGGGGGTGGACCGCGGTATCCCGGCGGAACTGCTCACCACCGACGCCGAGGCCCTGGTGGGTCGCGAAGACGTCGACCTGGTCGTCGAGGTGATGGGCGGTATCGACCCCGCCCGCGCGCTGATCGGCGCCGCCCTGCGGGCCGGTAAATCCGTGGTGACGGCGAACAAGGCGCTGCTGGCCGACTACACCGGCGAACTCGCCGCCGCCGCCGAGCGCAGCCGCGCGGACCTGTACTTCGAGGCCGCGGTCGCCGGCGCGATCCCGGTGGTGCGGCCGCTGATCCAGTCGCTGTCCGGTGATCGGGTCGACCGGGTCGTCGGCATCGTCAACGGCACCACCAACTTCATCCTCTCGGCGATGGCCGAGACCGGCGCGGATTACCACGCCACGCTGGCCGAGGCCACCCGCCTCGGCTACGCGGAGGCCGACCCGACCGCCGATGTCGAGGGCTACGACGCCGCGGCCAAGGCCGCGATCCTCGCCTCGCTGGCGTTCCACACCCGGGTCACCGCCGCCGACGTGTACCGCGAGGGCATCGCCCGGATCTCCGCCGAGGATCTGGAGACCGCGGCGGCGGTCGGCTGCACGGTGAAACTACTGGCCATCTGCGAGCGCATCCCCGGTGAGTTGTCCGTGGCCGAGGGGGGCAAGGACCGGGTCTCGGTCCGGGTGTATCCCGCGCTGATCCCGCTGAAGCACCCGTTGTCGTCGGTCGACGGCGCGTTCAACGCGGTGGTCGTGGAGGCGGAGAACGCCGGTCGGCTGATGTTCTACGGCCAGGGCGCCGGCGGTGCGCCGACCGCGTCCGCGGTGATGGGCGATCTGGTGATGGCGGCCCGGAACAAGTTCTACGGCGGTCGCGCACCCGGCGAATCGGTCTATGCTGAGCTGCCGATCGCTCCGTTCGGCGACACCCCCACCCGTTATCACGTGAATCTGCAGGTCGCCGACCGTACCGGCGTGCTGCAGGCGGTGGCCGGCGAATTCGCCGATCACGGCGTCAGCATCTCCACCGTGCGCCAGGAGGGCCACGGCGCCGGTGCGCGCTTGGTGGTGGTCACCCACCACGCACAGGAGTCGGCGCTGGCCGATACCGTGGCAGCGCTCGCCGAGTTGGAGTCCGTCACATCCGTGACCAGCGTCCTGAGATTGGAAGGCACCGAGGAATGAGTAACACCGGACCGGCTGTCGCCGTAACGGATTCGCGGTCCGCCGCGGTCCACAAGCCTTGGCCGGGCTTGATCGCCGCCTACCGGGATCGGCTCGCGGTCGGCGCCGATTGGGAGCCGGTCACCTTGTTCGAGGGCGGCACCCCGCTGGTTCCGGCCCCGCACCTGTCGAAGCTCACCGGGTGTGAGGTCTATCTCAAAGTCGAGGGCGCCAACCCGACCGGCTCCTTCAAGGACCGCGGCATGACGATGGCGATGACCGATGCCAAGGCCCGCGGCCAGCAGGCCGTGCTCTGCGCCTCCACCGGCAACACCTCCGCGTCGGCCGCCGCCTACGCCACCCGCGCCGGAATGCACTGCGCGGTGCTGATCCCGCAGGGCAAGATCGCGATGGGCAAGCTGGCCCAGGCGGTCATGCTGGGCGCGAAGATCATCCAGGTACAGGGCAACTTCGACGACTGCCTCGAGCTGGCCCGCAAGGTGACCTCCGAATTCCCGCAGGTCGGCCTGGTGAACTCGGTCAACCCGGCGCGCATCGAGGGCCAGAAGACGGCGGCGTTCGAGATCGTGGACGCGCTCGGCAGGGCTCCGGACGTGCACGCGCTGCCGGTCGGCAACGCCGGCAACATCACCGCGTACTGGAAGGGCTACAGCGAGTACCACGCCGACGGTATCGCCGCGGCCCGCCCGCGGATGCTGGGTGTGCAGGCCGCCGGCGCCGCGCCGCTGGTCAACGGTGCGCCGGTGAGCAATCCGGAGACCATCGCCACCGCCATCCGGATCGGCGCCCCGGCGTCGTGGAACAGCGCGGTCGCCGCCAAGGAGGAGTCCGGCGGCGCCTTCCGGGCCGCCACCGACGACGAGATCCTGGCCGCGTACCGCCTGGTGGCGGGCAGCGAGGGCGTCTTCGTCGAACCCGCCTCCGCGGCGAGTGTGGCGGGCCTGCTGGCCGCCCGCGCGGAGGGCTGGCTGGACTCCGGGCTCACCGTGGTCTGCACGGTGACCGGCAACGGGCTCAAGGATCCGGACACCGCGCTCGCGGGCATGCCGGACGTGCAGGCGATCGGCGTGGATCCGGTCGCCGTGGCCCGTGAGCTCGAGCTGGCCTGAGTTGACGCACGAAGGCCAGCAGTTGATGACGCGGACCCTGCCGCCGGGTCTGACCGTGACGGCACGGGTTCCCGCGTCGAGCGCCAATCTCGGGCCTGGCTTCGACTCACTGGGTCTGGCGCTGGGTATCCACGACGAGATCGTCGTGCGCACGACCGATTCGGGGCTTACGATCCGGGTGGAGGGTGAGGGCGCCGACGACGTGCCCTGGGGGCCCTCACATCTGGTGGTACGTGCGATCGAAAGGGGCCTGGAGTCGGCCGGTGTCTGGTCCGACGGCCTGGATGTGGTGTGCCGCAATGTGATTCCGCACTCACGCGGGCTGGGTTCCTCGGCCTCGGCGGTGGTGGGCGGATTGGCCGCCGGGCGCGGCCTGGCCGCCAAGTTCGATGCCGAACTGGCTTGTAGCGCCGACGAATTGGTGCAACTGGCTGCGGAGTTCGAGGGGCATCCCGACAACGCCTCCGCCAGCGTGCTGGGTGGTGTCGTGGTGTCGTGGACCGAGACCGAGGGCGAGACCGCCGGTGACGTGGCGGTGGGGCACCACATGCGCGGCTACCGCGCGGTCCGGCTCGATCCGCATCCGGCGCTGCGCGCGACGGTGCTCGTGCCGGAGGAGCGCTCCTCGACGGCGCACACCCGTGGCCTGCTGCCCGAGACGGTGCCGCACGGCGACGCCGCGTTCAACCTGAGCCGGTCCGCGCTCGCGGTGGTCGCGCTGACCCAGCGCCCCGACCTGCTGTTGCCCGCCACGGCGGACCGGCTGCACCAGGGGTACCGGTCGTCGGCGCTGCCGCTGACGACGGCGTGGATCGGCCGGCTGCGGTCGGCGGGTATCGCCGCGACGGTCTCCGGCGCGGGACCGACCGTCCTGGCCCTCAGCACCGAGGAATTCCCCGCTGACCTGCGAGAATTGGCCGCTGCCGACGGCCTGCGGGTATTGCATCCGGAGATCTCCGGCGGCGTCCGGGTGGATTGACGGCGTGCCTGCCTTGCAGGTGGGACCGGTGGGAGTTATCCTGGGCGAGTCCGTACATCGTGCGCGTCAGACGCCGGTGCTTCATTTGGGCAATCGCTCCAGCAGGCTCCTCGCTCAGGCTCGAGGCAGGCAGACAGGGCAGGTCGATTCGGCCGACTGTTGTCTGCGTTGTGTCTCGAATCTCGAGGCAGCACTGGAATGATCTCTCCCACCTTCGTGAACCGGTGGCGAAGCCGCCGGTCCGGCGGGGCAGCGATACGGCATCCGAGCTCGGCGCAGTGACCGGGCTTCGGGACGGAACCCTCGAGTTAGCACACGGCAAGTCGAGGGAAGGAAAGGATCTCCGTGACAGATACGGACCTGCTCGCGACACCCGTGGTGGAAACCGATGAAAATCCCTCGGGTCGCGAAAGTGACTCCGGACAGATTGCGAAAATGAGCGAACATACCGACGTCGCACGATCGGGGCTGACTGGAATGTTGTTGCCGCAGTTGCGCGCGCTTGCCGGAGAGCTCGGTATCCGAGGCACTTCCGGAATGCGCAAGGGTGATCTGATCGCCGCCATCAAGGAAAACCAGGCCACTACGCCGAGCAAGCCGGTTCGCGGTGGTCGTGGTGAGGCGAAGGCCGGAGGTAAGGCCGAGGCGCCGGTGGCGAAGACCGAGACGGCAGTGAAGGCGCCGCCGGCCGCGAAGTCCGACGCGGCGGTGAAGACCGAGCCCGCGGCGAAGTCGGAACCGGCCGTGAAGGCCGAGCCCGCCGCCAAGCCCGTGCGGGAGCGCCGGGCCCGGGCCGAGCAGCCCACCCTGGACAGCGTCATCGAACCGCCGGTCGCGAACCACGCGCCCGCCGGTGAGGCGGAAACCGCTGCCCGCCCGGCTGATTCGGGCGACGACAACGGCCGTGACGGCAACCAGCGTGGCCGGGGCCGGCAGCGCCGCAGCGGCCGCGAGCAGCGTGCCGCCGCCGCGACCGGAACCGAGTCGGGCACCGAGAATGCCGCCGAGCCGAAGTCCGACGGTGAGGGCGAGCGCCGGCGCAATCAGAACGGTCAGGCCAACGGCGGTCAGCAGTCCGGTGGTCAGCAGAACTCATCGCAGGGTCAGTCCGGCCAGAACGGCACCGGCGGTCGCGATCGCGATCGCGACCGCAATCGGGACGGCGACGACGAGGACGGCCGCGGCCGCCGGGGTCGTCGCTTCCGCGAGCGCCGGCGGGGCCGGGATCGCGAGGGCGGCACCGAGAATCGTGGCGGCGGTGAGGTCGAGATCCGCGAGGACGACGTCCTGCAGCCGGTCGCCGGCATTCTCGACGTGCTCGACAACTACGCGTTCGTCCGCACCTCCGGCTACCTGGCCGGTCAGAACGACGTGTACGTGTCGATGAACCTGGTTCGCAAGAACGGCCTGCGCCGCGGTGACGCCATCACCGGCGCGGTCCGCGCTCCCCGCGACGGCGAACAGGCCAACCAGCGGCAGAAGTTCGATCCGCTGGTGCGCCTGGACACCGTGAACGGCAGCGATGTCGACGCGGCCCGGCGGCGGCCGGAGTTCAACAAGCTGACCCCGCTGTACCCGAACCAGCGGTTGCGGCTGGAGACCCAGCCCAACAAGCTGACCACCCGGGTCATCGACCTGATCATGCCGATCGGCAAGGGGCAGCGCGCCCTGATCGTGTCGCCGCCGAAGGCGGGCAAGACCACGGTCATGCAGGACATCGCGAACGCGATCGCGACCAACAACCCCGAGTGCTACCTGATGGTGGTACTGGTCGACGAACGTCCGGAAGAGGTCACCGACATGCAGCGCTCCGTGCGCGGCGAGGTGATCGCGTCCACGTTCGACCGGCCGCCGAGCGACCACACCTCGGTCGCCGAGCTCGCCATCGAGCGGGCGAAGCGCCTGGTGGAAATGGGTCAGGACGTCGTGGTGCTGCTGGACTCGATCACCCGGCTGGGTCGCGCGTACAACAACTCGTCGCCCGCCTCGGGCCGCATCCTCTCCGGTGGTGTCGACTCGACCGCGCTGTATCCGCCCAAGCGGTTCCTCGGCGCGGCCCGCAACATCGAGAACGGCGGCTCGCTGACGATCATCGCCACCGCGCTGGTGGAGACCGGTTCGACCGGTGACACGGTGATCTTCGAGGAGTTCAAGGGCACCGGCAACGCCGAGCTCAAGCTCGATCGCAAGATCGCCGAGCGGCGCGTCTTCCCGGCGGTGGACGTCAACCTGTCCAGTACCCGTCGCGACGACCTGCTGATGGCGCCCGACGAGGCCGCGGTGATCCACAAGCTGCGGCGCGTGCTGTCCGGGCTGGACTCGCATCAGGCCATCGATCTGCTGATCGACCGCCTGAAGAAGTCCAAGAGCAATGTCGAGTTCCTGATGCAGATCGCGAAGACGGCTCCGGGCGCGCTGGACGAGTAGTCCCCGGTTGCCATCGACTCACGGCTCCGCCGTGGTCTCGTCCCAGCGGCTCCGCCTCGGCGGGGCCGCTGCGGCGTTTCCGGGGTCCGTGGGCGGTGGTACGAGGCCGATCCCGGGCGGTAGAAGATCAGGCCGATCGCGGCCGCCGCGACGATCAGCACGAACACGATCACCGCGGTCGCGCCGGCCAGCCCGCCCATCGGCGTCGCGGTGGCGGTGAACTGGAACTGCGGCTCGGCGGGGCCGGTGGCCACGGTCGCGGGCGGGCTGCCGCCGGAGGCGGTGCAGGCGCCGGCCGCCACGGTCAGCGTTAGCACGGCGAACACCGCGCTGGCGAGCAGTTCGGTCGCGCGCCACGTTCTCGGCGGCACGCGCATCGACCGACGGCGGTCACCGTGGCCGGGGAGGTGACGACGGTCACGGAGGTACGGAATGCGGGCGACGCGGGGTTCGGGTGCGGGGACCTCCCCTGTGGCATGGCGATACACGGCTGTCCTTCCTCCGGGGATCGCACGGTTCTCGATGAGACGAGACTCTATGAACGCTGCTGTTCACATTCTTGAGTAGCCGACTACTCGACTTCAGCGTGGCTCGAGATCTGGGAAGATCGCGTGCCCGTACTTCCTGGGGGAACGGCCGTCCCGACCGGGAACAACCGGAGCGGGGGAGGTGTTTCAGAAGCGTGGGCGCCACTCTGGCATACTGGTCCGCTGGTGCGTCCGTGATATCCGGGATATCGCGAAGCATCTGCGTGCGGTGGCCGAGTTCCCGCGCACCACACCATCCCGCCTAGTCGGCTCCGGTTCACGTCCTCGATCGAGGGCGACCCGGCGGCCATTTTCGAAAGGACACCCATGAAGGCAGGAATTCACCCGACCTATGTGGCGACAACCGTCGTCTGTGGTTGTGGCAACACCTTCGAGACCCGCAGCACCAAGGAGTCGGGCCACATCACCGTCGAGGTCTGCTCGCAGTGCCACCCGTTCTACACGGGCAAGCAGAAGATCCTCGACACCGGCGGCCGCGTCGCCCGCTTCGAGGCTCGCTACGGCAAGCGCGCTGCCAAGAAGGAAGGCTGAGTCTTCGGCGCCGCCTCCGGCGTCGCGGGTTCGCGGCCCCGGAGGCTCGTCGTGCGGCGGTCGAGACTCGCGCTTCGCGCATGCGCTTCGACCGCCGCACGACGAGCCGGCCGCGAACGGTGCTCGTAAGTTGAGACTCGCACCCCGAGATGTCGGGGTGCGATCAATGGCCTCTGAGTTTCTTCTCCGGGGCCTTTTTCCGATTGGGAGGAGTGGCAGTGGCCGACAAGACGGCCCCGTCCGCGATCGACGACATCCTGGCCGAATACTCCGGGCTCGAGGCGCAGCTGGCCGATCCGGCGCTGCACAACAACCCCGGTGAGGCCCGGCGTGTCGGCAAGCGGTTCGCCGAGCTCGCTCCGGTCATGTCCACCTACACCAAGCTCTCGGCCGCGCGCGACGATCTGGACGCCGCGCGCGAGCTCGCCGTCGACGATTCGGCCTTCGCCGCCGAGATCCCGGGCCTGGAGGAACAGGTCGAGGAGCTGTCGAAGGCGCTCACCGACCTGCTGGCCCCGCGCGACGCGCACGACGCCGACGATGTCGTGCTCGAGGTGAAGTCCGGCGAGGGCGGCGAGGAATCGGCGCTGTTCGCCGCCGATTTGGCCCGGATGTACATCCGCTACGCCGAACAGCACGGCTGGAAGGTCGAGGTCCTCGACGCCACCATCTCCGACCTGGGCGGATACAAGGAAGCGACGCTCTCGGTCAAGAGTCGCGAACCCAGCCGGGACGGGGTGTGGTCGCGGTTGAAGTTCGAAGGCGGCGTGCACCGCGTGCAGCGGGTGCCCGTCACCGAATCGCAGGGCCGCATCCACACCTCCGCCGCCGGCGTGCTGATCTACCCGGAGCCGGACGAGGTGGAGCAGGTGCAGATCGACGAAACCGATCTGCGTATCGACGTGTACCGGTCCTCGGGCAAGGGCGGTCAGGGCGTCAACACCACCGATTCGGCGGTCCGCATCACGCATCTGCCGACCGGCATCGTCGTCACCTGCCAGAACGAGCGCTCGCAGCTGCAGAACAAGATCCGGGCCATGCAGGTGCTGTCGGCGCGGTTGCAGCTGCTGGCCGAGGAACAGGCCGACGCGGAGGCCGCGGCCGGGCGGGCGAGCCAGATCCGCACGGTCGACCGATCCGAGCGCATTCGTACCTACAACTTCCCGGAGAACCGGATCACCGACCATCGCATCGGCTTCAAGGCACACAACCTGGACGCGGTCCTGGACGGTGAATTGGACGCCCTGCTGAACGCGCTCGGCGAGGCCGACCGGGCCGCTCGACTGGCCGCGGAATGACCCCGAAAATGTGAGACGCATCCCTCCCACCTGCACGAACGCTGTATGAGAGCGCCGTGAGAGGTCTGTGAGATGTTGACTCCGAGGGCTGTGCTGCGGGTCGCGACGGCGCACAGTTGACGGTATGAAGCATGCCGACATGTCGCACCAGCGCGGACACTCCGGCCGACGGGGTGTGGTGTGCTGGACTGCCGGAAGAGGTCGAATCATGACTGACGTTGCCGTCGAGTCGGGCACAGTGAATTCCGTGAGTCGTGTGCCCTTGCGTACCACCGTCGTGGAAGCCACCGAAACCCTCGCCGCCGCCGGCGTGCACAGCCCGTGCACCGACGCGGAGTTGCTGGCCGCGCATGTGCTGGGCGTCGAGCGGACCCGGCTGGCCCTGGTTCCCATGCTGACGCCGGCACAACTCGCCGAATACCGGCAGTTGGTGGCGCGGCGCGCGGCCCGGATCCCGCTGCAGCACCTGACCGGGGTGGCGTCGATGGGCGAGGTCGATCTCAGCGTCGGACCGGGCGTGTTCGTGCCCCGGCCGGAGACGGAGTTGCTGTTCGCGTGGGCCCTGGCGCATCTCGAACTGACCGAGCGCGGCCATCGGCCGATCGTGGTCGATCTGTGCACGGGTTCCGGCGCGCTGGCGCTGGCCATCGCGCACGCTCGACCCGACGCGCTGGTGCACGCGGTGGAGCTCGATCCGGCGGCCCTGACGTGGGCCCGGCGCAATTCCGAGCGGCTGGCCGCCGACGGTGACGCGCCGATCGCGCTGTACGAGGGTGATGTCACCGATCCCGGCACGCTGGCCGAGCTGAACGGCCGGGTCGACATGGTGGTGGCGAATCCGCCGTACGTCCCCGCCGACGCGGCGCTCGATCCCGAGGTGATCGACCACGATCCGCATCTGGCCCTGTTCGGCGGCCCGGACGGCCTGGACGTGATCCGCCCGATGATCGGCACGATCGCCCGTCTGCTCCGGCCGGGCGGCGTGACGGCCGTGGAGCACGACGATTCGCACGGCTCCCGGGTGGCCGATCTGTTCGATGTCCACGACGACTTCCTGGACGTGGACGAGCATCCCGATCTCGCGGGCAGGCCCCGGTTCGTCACCGCCCGGCGCATGCCCACGACCTGATCGGAACCGCCACCGCCCGCCGGTGGCGGTTTTTTCCGGCTGGAAATTACCTCTGGTTCAGAGGTATTATCGACAGCGTGAGTCGCTCGCCGGGATCCGAATCCGCCGCCGCGGCCGATCCGGAACTGGTCGGCGCGCTGCTCGGGTCGTTCGGCCGGTTCCGCCGTCAGGTGGCCCGGCTGGCGGGGCGGTCGTTCGACCGCTCCGGGGTCAGCGATTCGCAGGCGGAGTTCCTGCGCCTGGTGGGCCGTAATCCGGGCATCTCGGTGAAGGCCGCCGCCGCCGAGATGGGGCTGGCCGCCAACAGCGTCTCCACCTTCGTCACGGCCCTCGTCCACGCGGATCTGCTGATGCGCGAACAGGATCCGGCCGACCGCCGGGTCACCCGGCTGAGCCTGCCGGCGCCGGTGCAGCGGCTCATGGACGAAACCCGCAGGCGCCGGCACACATTCATCACCGCGGCACTCGGTGACCTGACCGCCGAGGAGCGCGCCGACCTGGTCCGCGGCCTCGCGGTGGTGAACAAGGTGACCGATCTGCTGCACGAGCACGAACAAGGAGAGGTGAGCCGGTGACCTCCGATTCCCCTGTCGCCCCGCATGATTCACCGGGCCCCCGCCCGGCCGTCGAATGTGTCGGGCTGACCCACCGCTACGGCGGGCACGCCGTCGTCGACGGTCTGGACCTGAGCATCGATCGCGGTGAGGTGTTCGGCCTGCTCGGCCCCAACGGCGCCGGCAAGACCACCACCATCCGCCTGCTGGCCACCTTGATGCCGGTGCAGACCGGCACGGTCCGGGTGCTGGGCTTCGAGGTCGGCAAGCGCGACACCGACATCCGCTACAACCTCGGTTATGTGCCGCAACAGCTCTCGATCGAGGGCACGCTGACCGGGCGGCAGAACGTCACCTGGTTCGCCCGGCTGTTCGACGTGCCGCGCGCCGAGCGGGCCGAGCGGGTCGACGAGGTGCTCGCCGCGATGGACCTGCTGGATGTGGCCGATCGCCTCGCCGCGGGCTACTCCGGCGGCATGGTGCGCCGGCTGGAGCTGGCGCAGGCGCTGGTCAACCGGCCCGCGTTGCTCATCCTCGACGAGCCGACCGTGGGCCTGGACCCCATCGCCCGCGACAGCGTGTGGGCCCGGGTGCGCGAACTGCGCGACCGGTTCCACACCACCGTGCTGCTGACCACCCACTACATGGCGGAAGCCGATGTGCTGTGCGATCGAATCGCGCTGCTGCACAAGGGCGTTCTGCAGGCGGTGGGCGCGCCGGCCGCGTTGAAGGCGGCCCTGGGCCCGGAGGCCACGCTCGAGGACGTGTTCCGGCACTACGCCGGCGCGGGCCTGGGCGAAGAGAACGATTCCGAGGGAGGACTGCGCGGTGTCCGAAGCACCCGTCGAACCGCTCAGCGCGCCGGCTGAGTACCCGCCGCTGCGCCACGCCCCGCACGGCCCGGCGAGATTGCTCGTGCTGGCCTCGCGGATCGGCACATTCGCACTGGTCGAATTACAGAAATTGCGGCACGACCGGACCGAGCTGGTCACCCGGGCCGTGCAGCCCGCGTTGTGGATGCTGATCTTCGGCACCACGTTCTCGCGGCTGCGCAGCATCCCCACCGGTTCGCTGCCCTATCTGGACTTCCTCGCGCCGGGCATCATCGCGCAGTCCGCGCTGTTCATCGCGATCTTCTACGGCATCCAGATCATCTGGGACCGGGACGCCGGGATCCTGAACAAGCTGATGGTCACCCCCACCCCGCGCTCGGCGCTGATCGCCGGGAAATGCTTCGCCGCGGGGGTGCGTTCGGTTGCCCAGGTGCTGATCATCGTGGTGCTGTCGCTGGTGATGGGCGTGCACATGACCCTCAACCCGCTGAAGTTGCTGGGTGCGGTGGTCGCGGTGATGCTGGGCGCCTCGTTCTTCGCCTGCCTGTCGATGACCATCGCCGGGCTGGTCGGTCAGCGCGATCGGCTGATGGGGATCGGCCAGGCCATCACCATGCCGTTGTTCTTCGCCTCGAACGCGCTGTACCCGCTGGATCTCATGCCGGGCTGGTTGCGGGTGATCAGCCATGTCAACCCGCTGAGCTACGAGGTGGAGATGCTGCGCGGCCTGCTGGTCGGCGCCGGATATCGGCTCTGGCTGGACCTGGGCGTGCTGGTGCTGGCCGCGATCGTCGGAACGGTCTGCGCCTCTTCGCTTCTGGGCCGGCTCACCAGATGAGCGCCGGGGGCGCCGGAGCCGCAACGATCGCCCCGGCCGCCCGCGTGGCGGCGCCGAAGCAATAGACTCTGCGCCGTGAGTATCGTCTACGACTGCTCCGATCCCGATTCCCGATCCGCGGGTCTGACCGCCGCGCGGACCACGCTGAAATCCGGACGGCTGGCCGTCATCCCGACCGACACCGTGTACGGCCTGGCCGCGGATGCGTTCGACTCCGCCGCGGTGAGCTCCCTGCTGGCGGCGAAGCGCCGTGGCCGGGACATGCCCGTCCCGGTGCTGGTGGGGTCCTGGAACACCATCGACGGGCTGGTGTTCCACGTACAGCAGCAGACCCGCGACCTGATCCGGGCGTTCTGGCCGGGCGGGCTGAGCCTGGTGGTGCAGCAGGCGCCGTCGCTGGCCTGGGACCTCGGCGACGCCCGCGGCACGGTGATGCTGCGGATGCCGCTGCATCCGGTCGCCCTGGAGTTGTTGCGTGAGGTGGGCCCGCTGGCGGTGTCCAGCGCGAACGTGTCCGGGCAGCCCGCCGCCGCCACCGTCGCCGAGGCCCGCGATCAGCTCGGTGAGCTGGTGGGCGTGTATCTGGACGGCGGCAAGGCCGAGCACGGGGTCGCCTCGACCATCATCGACCTCACCGGCGACCGGCCACGGGTGCTGCGCGCCGGCGCGGTCACGGTGGCACAGGTCGCGGAGGTGCTGGGCATGCCGGCCGACGAGCTGACCGCGGAGCCGACGCGGTGACGGCCTGGTAGATGGTGTTCAGTCAGGGCGCGGTCGTCCCGCTGCGCGAGCTGTTGCTGGTTCTGCTGATCTCGGCGGTGGTGACCATGCTGGCGGTCGGCGGGGTGCGGGTGCTCGCCATCGCCTTCGGCGCGGTGGCCGTCCCGCGGGAACGCGATGTGCACACCAAACCGACGCCGCGAATGGGCGGCGTCGGCATGTACGTCGGCATAGTGGCGGCGGTGCTGTTCGCGCACCAGTTGCCGGCACTGCGCCGGGGTTTCGATTTCGCGCCGGATATCCCCGCGGTGCTGGTGGCCGGAACGCTGATCGTGCTGGTCGGCATCATCGACGATCGGTGGGGATTGGACGCGCTCACGAAATTCGTGGGCCAGATCACGGCCGCGGGCGTGATGGCCGTGATGGGTTTGAGCTGGGTACTGATCTACAACCCCTTCACCAACTCCACGGTGGTGCTGGATCAGTTGCAGGGCGGTTTGGCCGCCGGTCTGATCACGGTGACCATGATCAACGCGATGAATTTCGTCGACGGCATGGACGGACTCGCGGCCGGACTGGGTTTGATCGCGGCCGTCGCGGTTTTCGTCTTCTCCATCGGTTTGCTCTACGAACAGGGCGGATCCACCGACACCTATCCGCCCGCACTGCTCGCGGCCGCCCTCGCCGGGGCCTGCCTGGGATTTCTGCCACACAATTTCCAGCCGGCCCGGATATTCATGGGTGATTCCGGCTCGATGCTCATCGGACTGATGCTGGCGGCGATCTCCACCGGCGCCTCCGGTCGAATTCCGCTGCAGGGATACGGCACCCGCGACATCGTCGGCCTGCTGTCGCCGCTGTTCCTGGTCGGCGCGGTGATGTTCATTCCGGTCCTGGATCTGGTGCTGGCCATCGTGCGCCGGGTGCGCGCCGGGGTGAGTTTCTCCACGCCGGACAAAATGCATCTGCATCATCGGCTGTTGCAGATCGGTCATTCCCAGCGTCGCGTGGTGCTGCTGATCTACATGTGGGTCGGAATCCTGGCATTCGGAGCAGTCGGTACGTCGCTGATGGATCGCCGGCTGGTGTTGCTGCTGCTCGCCGCGGGCCTGCTCTTCGCGCTGCTGGTGACGGCGGTGCCGTCGTTGCGCGGGGCGCTCGGATTGCGCCGGCGGATTCCGCGCGACCGCGTGCCGTGAGCTACGACACCGGGAGCAAATCGAGCGCTACGCGGCCCTGACGGCGTCGAGTACAGTGGGCAGCCGTGAACGCCGAATCCCACGACCCCGACCCGCAGCCGGGCCAGGCGCCCGCGAACACGCCCCGCGCGGACGATTCGGCGCTGCGGGCCGCCCTGCGGTACGGCGTGGCCGGGCTGCTCGTGCTGGTGGTGGTCTCGGCCGTGGTGGCGAGCATCGTGGCCGGCCTGCCGGGGCTGTGGGGAGCGCTGATCGGCGCGGCCATCGGCGGATTCTTCATCCTCGCCACCGCCCTGCTGGTGCTGCGCACGGCGACGATGGATACCGGCGTCCAGGGCATGGTGATGCTTGCGAGCTGGGTCGGCAAACTTCTGGTCGTCGTGATCGTTGTGGCGGTCCTCAAACAGTTCGACTTTTATAGCCGGGGCGCATTATTCCTGACAGTAGTGGGTGCGTTGCTCATCGTACTGGGTGCGGAAACGTACGGCCTGCTGCGCCAACGGGTTCCGTATGTCGATAGCTGACGGGATGCCCTCGATCAAGATCGACAATTTGATTGTGGGCACCCCCTACACAGCGTCGTAGATAGCTTGGTAAACTCTTTACCGTAAGCACACGAAACCCGGGGTCGATCCCCTACGATCGATACCGGCAGGTTATGCTTACTGCCGTGCCGGACCTGCATGGTTCGGCTCTGCACCGTCGACGATGTCGCCGACGTACAGACGCCAGGGGCGGTAACTCCGCACAGCTGCTGACGAACTTCGAGCCGACTCGAGTCGACCACCAGATCGTCAATGTCCGATCGAACCGTAGGTCAGCGATGGCTTGCGGCCCGAACACGGGAGAGAACGCTGAGCGTCACCACCTTGGCCGGCGAGTTTCACGCGCCGTCCCTAGATGACTTCTTCCCGAAGGCTGTGCTCTTCCAGGGAACGGTCTTCGAGCTGGACCGATTGATGCTCATTCGCATCCTCATGTCGGCAGTGCTGATCGCGATCCTCATGGTCGCTTTCCGGCGGCCGCAGATCGTTCCGCGTGGTCTACAGAACGTCGCCGAATCCGGCTTGATGTTCGTCCGCGAGCAGATCTGCGACGAGGTCCTCGGCAAGGAAACCGGCAAACGGTATTTCCCGCTGATCGCGACCATCTTCTTCACGGTGTTGTTCCTGAACTTCTCGGGTGTCATCCCGTTCCTGAACATCTCCTCCAACGCGCGTATCGGTATGCCGTTGGTGCTGGCCGTGATCGCCTACGTCGCGTTCAACTACATCGGTATCAAGAAGTACGGGTTCTGGAAGTACATGCGCTCGTCCATCGTGGTGCCCGATGTGCCGCCCGCGATGCACGTGCTGCTGATTCCGATCGAGTTCATCTCGACCTTCGTCCTGCGCCCGTTCACGCTGACCGTCCGTCTGATGGCGAACATGCTGGCCGGCCACATCATGCTGGTGCTGTTCTTCAGCGCGACGCAGTTCTTCCTGTTCGACGGCGCCGCGTGGATGAAGGGCCTGTCCCCGTTCTCGCTGCTCGGCGGCTTCGCCTTCACGCTCTTCGAGCTGCTGGTGATCTTTCTGCAGGCCTACGTCTTCGCGCTCCTGACCGCTGTGTACATCGGTCTCGCGCAGCACGCTGACTCGCACTGACAGCACAAGAACTGACCCACACGCCGTCGGGCGGGTGGGCAACAGAAAGGGATAAGAAAACTCATGAGCCTCTCCTACGTGGCCACCACTCTCGCCGAGAATGCGCCGAAGTCGACGGGTTACGGCGCGATCGGTTACGGCCTGGCGGCCATCGGCCCCGGCATCGGCGTCGGCATCGTCGTCGGTAAGGCGATCGAGGGCTTCGCCCGTCAGCCCGAACTGGCCGGCCAGATCCGGACCAACATGTTCCTGGGCATCGCGTTCACCGAGGCGCTGGCCCTGATCGGCCTCGTCGCCGGCTTCATCTTCTGATTGCCATGAACGAGATGTATCTGCTCGCGGCCGAGGAAGGGTCTTCGGACCACAATCCTCTGCTTCCCGAGCCATACGACATCTTCTGGTCGGCGGTCTGCATCATCGTCATCGGATTCGTCTTCTTCAAATACGTCATCCCCCGGCTGACGAAGGTGCTCGACGAGCGCTCGGAGAAGATCGAAGGCGGCATCGCCAAGGCCGAGGCCGCCCAAGCCCAGGCCCAGGAGACGCTGGAGCTGTACAAGCAGCAGCTCGCCGAGGCCCGCCTCGAGGCGGCGCGCATCCGTGAGGACGCGCGCACCCAGGGGCAGCAGATCCTCGCCCAGATGAAGGCCGACGCACAGGCCGAGGCCGACCGCATCGTCGCCGCCGGGCATTCCCAGCTCGAGGCGCAGCGGCAGCAGATCGTCACCGAGCTCCGTGGCGAACTCGGCCGCACCGCGGTCGATCTGGCCGAGAAGATCATTGGCCAATCTGTGTCGGATGCGGCCAAACAGGCGGCGTCGATCGATCGGTTCCTCGCAGAATTGGACGAGCAGGCCGGCATCGGAGTCGGAAGGTAACGTGCGCCTGAGCGGGTCGGCGGCCGAAGACGGTACGCGGAGTGACCACGGAGGCCGCCTCGCGAAGGTAAAACCAACACAGTGAAAGTGGGAAGCATGTACGCAGCGAGCCGTGAGGCGAGTTCCCGAGCCAGGGAAGCTCTTTCGGCCGCACTGGCCGGGAGCGACACCGTCGCCGCCACGACGGGTTCCGAATTGTTCGCCGTTGTCGCCGTTCTCGACGACCAGCGCTCGCTGCGTGTGGCGCTCGCGGATAAGTCGGTGGCCGGTTCGGCGCGTGCCGAACTGGCCGAGCGCGTTTTCGGCGGCAAGATCAGCGCGGCTACCCAGGCCGTGCTGACGACGGCCGTCGCCGAGGACTGGTCCCGGACCGGGGACCTGGTCGACACGCTGGAACTGCTCGGCCAGGAGGCGCTGCTGCGCGCCGCGGCCGATCGCGGCCGCCTCGACGTGGTCGAGGACGAGTTGTTCCGGCTGAGCCGCATTGTCGAGGCCAATCCCGATCTGGAACAGGCACTGGGTGACCGCGGCAAGGCCGCGCAGGCCAAGCGCGACCTGATCGAGCGCCTGCTGCACGGCAAGGTGGGCGACGTCACGCTGGAACTGACCGAGCAGGCCGTGAGCCGCCGGCGCAGTGACATCGGCGCGGCGTTCGATCACCTGTCCGATCTCGCGGCGTCGTTGCGGCAGCAGGTCGTCGCGCACGTGCGCGCGGCGGTCGACCTGAACGAGCAGCAGCGGGAGCAGTTGGCGGCCTCGTTGCAGCGCCTCTACGACAAGCAGATCACCGTGCACGTACAGGTCGATCCGAGCTTGCTGGCCGGCGTCGTCGTGCACATCGGCGACGACGTGATCGACGGCAGTGCCCTCGGCCGGCTGCAGCGCCTGCGGCAGTCCCTGACCTAGCGGTCGACCGGCACCGGCGCCTAACCTACCGACAATCCAGACCAGACAGCGAGAGCAGGAACAACCATGGCGGAGCTGACGATCTCCACCGATGAGATCCGTAGCGCGATCGAGAGCTACACCCAGTCCTACACGCCCGAGACCTCCATCGAGGAGATCGGCACCGTCACCGACACTGGTGACGGTATCGCCCACATCAGCGGCCTGCCGTCGGCGATGGCCAACGAACTGCTCGAGTTCCCGGGCGGTGTGCTGGGTGTCGCGCTGAACCTCGAGGACACCTCGATCGGTGCGGTCATCCTGGGTGAGTTCGACACCATCGAGGAGGGCCAGCAGGTCCGTCGCACCGGCGACGTGCTCTCGGTGCCCGTCGGCGACGCCTTCCTCGGCCGCGTGGTCAATCCGCTCGGCCAGGCCATCGACGGCCTCGGCGACATCGCCGCCGAGGAGCGCCGCGTGCTCGAGCTGCAGGCCGCGACCGTGCTGGAGCGTCAGCCGGTCGGCGAGCCGCTGGCCACCGGCATCACGGCCATCGACGCCCTGACCGCCATCGGCCGCGGCCAGCGCCAGCTGGTCATCGGCGACCGCAAGACCGGCAAGACCGCCGTCTGCGTCGACGCCATCCTGAACCAGAAGGCCAACTGGGAGACCGGCGACCCGACCAAGCAGGTTCGCTGCATCTACGTCGCCATCGGCCAGAAGGGCTCCACCATCGCGGGCGTGAAGGCCGCGCTGGAGGCCCACGGCGCCATGGAGTACACCACGATCGTCGCGGCCCCGGCCTCCGACTCCGCCGGCTTCAAGTGGCTCGCCCCCTACACCGGCTCGGCCATCGGCCAGCACTGGATGTACCAGGGCAAGCACGTCCTCATCGTGTTCGACGACCTGACCAAGCAGGCCGAGGCCTACCGCGCCATCTCGCTGCTGCTGCGCCGCCCGCCGGGCCGCGAGGCGTACCCGGGTGACGTCTTCTACCTGCACTCCCGGCTGCTGGAGCGTTGCGCGAAGCTGTCCGACGAGATGGGCGCGGGCTCGATGACCGGGCTGCCGATCATCGAGACCAAGGCCAACGACGTCTCGGCGTTCATCCCGACCAACGTCATCTCGATCACCGACGGCCAGGTCTTCCTCGAGTCCGACCTGTTCAACAAGGGTGTCCGCCCGGCGATCAACGTCGGCACCTCGGTCTCCCGTGTCGGGGGCGCCGCCCAGACCAAGGGCATGAAGAAGGTCGCCGGTTCGCTGCGTCTGGAGCTGGCCTCCTACCGCGAGCTCGAGGCGTTCTCCGCTTTCGCCTCCGATCTGGACGCCGCCTCGCTGGCTCAGCTGGAGCGTGGCGCGCGCTGGGTCGAGCTGCTCAAGCAGAACCAGTACTCGCCGGTCTCGGTCGAGGACCAGATCGTCTCGATCTACCTGGTCGACGCCGGTTTCTACGATTCGGTGCCGGTCGGCGACGTCCGCCGGTTCAACGCCGATCTGCTGGATCACCTGCACCGCAACGCGGCCGACGCCTTCAAGGCGATCGCCGGCGGCAAGGTGCTGGAGGGCGAGTCGGCCGACCTCATCAAGGCCGAGACCGACAAGTTCAAGAACGGCTTCCTCGCCTCCGACGGCAGCCGGGTCGTGAACGAGGCCGCCGCCGGTGAACTGGACCACGAAGAGGTCGAGTCGCTGGCCGTCACCCGCAAGCACGTCGAGAAGTAGGCGACGCCGCCCATGGGACCGACGATCCACTACGCACGAATGAGGGGAGTGTGAGATGCCTAGCGTGCGCGAACTGCGCTCCCGCATTCGTAGCGTGAGCTCGATCAAGAAGATCACCAAGGCCCAGGAGCTGATCGCGACCTCGCGAATCAGCAAGGCCCAGGCCCGGGTGGCCGCCGCGAAGCCGTACGCGGAGGAGATCACCAAGGTGCTCGTCGAACTGGCGAGCGCCTCGCAGAGCCTGACCCATCCGCTGCTGATCGAGCGGCCCGAGCCGACCCGTGCGGCCGTGCTGGTCATCAGCAGCGACCGCGGTATGTGTGGCGGCTACAACTCGAACGTGTTCCGCCGCGCCGAGGAGCTCATGACCACGCTTCGCGGCGAGGGCAAGGAGCCGGTGCTGTACGTGATGGGCGCGAAGGGCCTGACGTACTACACCTTCCGCGGCCGGAACCTGTTCGGTTCGTGGACCGGGTTCTCGCAGGAGCCGCACTACACCAACGCCTCGGCCGCCTGTGAACATCTGGTGCAGTCGTTCATGGCCGGTGGCGAGAACGAAGTGCCGCTCCCGAACGGCGCCGGGACCATCGCGGGCGTCGACGAGATCCATATCGTCTACACCCGGTTCGTGTCCATGCTGTCGCAGGTGCCGGAGGTGCGTCGACTGGCGCCGATCCAGGTCACCTACGTCGACGAGAACTTCGACCTGGGCGACGGCATGCTGCAGGACTCCCCGAACGCGCGGGTGTCCTCGCTGTACGAGTTCGAGCCCGATGCCGACAAGCTGCTCGGTGCGCTGCTGCCGAAGTACATCAACACCCGGATCTACGCGTCGCTGCTGGAGGCCGCCGCCTCCGAGTCGGCCGCGCGCCGGACGGCGATGAAGGCGGCCACCGACAACGCCACCGAGATGCAGGCCTCGCTGACCCGCCAGGCCAACTCGGTGCGGCAGGCCCAGATCACCCAGGAAATTTCGGAAATCGTCGGCGGCGCGAACGCGCTGGCCTCGAGTTCGAGCGACTAGCCAACCCGCCTGATACGGAAGAGAACCAATGACCGCAGCTGTTACTCGAGAAAACCCGAGCCGGGCGGGTTCCGGCGCCGGCCGCGTCGCCCGCGTCATCGGCCCCGTCGTCGACGTGGAGTTCCCGCGTGGCGCCATTCCCGAGCTGTACAACGCTCTGCACGTCGACATCACGCTGCCCTCGGTGGCCAAGACGCTGACCCTCGAGGTCGCGCAGCACCTCGGCGACAACATCGTTCGCACCATCTCCATGCAGCCGACCGACGGCCTGATCCGCGGCGTGCCGGTGTCCGACACCGGCAAGCCGATCTCGGTTCCCGTCGGCGATGTCGTCAAGGGCCACGTGTTCAACGCCCTCGGTGACTGCCTCGACTCCCCGGGCACCGGCCGCGACGGCGAGCAGTGGGGCATCCACCGCCAGCCGCCGGCCTTCGACCAGCTCGAGGGCAAGACCGAGATCCTGGAGACGGGCATCAAGGTCATCGACCTGCTCACCCCGTACGTCAAGGGCGGCAAGATCGGCCTGTTCGGCGGCGCCGGTGTCGGCAAGACCGTGCTGATCCAGGAGATGATCACCCGTATCGCGCGGGAGTTCTCCGGTACCTCCGTGTTCGCCGGCGTCGGCGAGCGCACCCGTGAGGGCACCGACCTCCACCTGGAAATGGAAGAGATGGGCGTCCTCCCGGACACCGCCCTCGTCTTCGGCCAGATGGACGAGCCGCCGGGGACGCGTATGCGCGTCGCCCTCTCGGCGCTGACCATGGCGGAGTACTTCCGCGATGTGCAGAACCAGGACGTGCTGCTGTTCATCGACAACATCTTCCGGTTCACCCAGGCCGGTTCCGAGGTGTCGACCCTGCTGGGCCGCATGCCTTCCGCCGTCGGTTACCAGCCGACCCTGGCGGACGAGATGGGCCAGCTCCAGGAGCGGATCACCTCGACCCGCGGCCGCTCGATCACCTCGATGCAGGCGATCTACGTGCCCGCCGACGACTACACCGACCCGGCGCCGGCCACCACCTTCGCCCACCTGGACGCGACGACCGAGCTCTCCCGCCCGATCTCGCAGAAGGGCATCTACCCGGCCGTCGATCCGCTGACCTCGACCTCCCGCATCCTGGAGGCCTCGATCCTGGGTCAGCGGCACTTCGACGTCGCCAACGAGGTGAAGCGAATCCTGCAGAAGTACAAGGAACTCCAGGACATCATCGCCATCCTCGGCATGGACGAGCTCTCCGAGGAGGACAAGGTCCTCGTCGGCCGGGCGCGTCGTCTGGAGAAGTTCCTCGGCCAGAACTTCATCGTGGCCGAGAAGTTCACCGGTCAGGTCGGTTCGGTCGTGCCGCTGGAGCAGACCATCGACGACTTCGACCGTGTCACCAAGGGTGAATTCGATCACCTGCCGGAGCAGGCGTTCAACTCCTGCGGTGGCCTGGACGACGTCGAGGCGGCCGCGAAGAAGATCGCCGGGAAGTAGTCCACCATGGCGGAGATGTCAGTTGATCTGGTCGCCATCGAGCGGCGGCTGTGGTCGGGGCAGGCGACATTCGTCGGCGCCCAGACCACGGAGGGGCAGATCGGTATTCTGCCCGGCCACGAGCCCGTCCTCGGCCAGCTGGTCGAGGGCGGCACGGTGACCATCGTCGGCACCGACGGCGAGCGCATCGTCGCCGCCGTCAACGGCGGGTTCTTCTCGGTCGCTCCGGTCACTCGGGACGGCAGTGCGACGTCGACGGTCCGGATTCTCGCCGAGACAGCGGAATTCGCCGGCGACATCGATGTCGAGGCGGCCCGCGCCGTGCTGGCCGACCCGAACGCATCCGAGCACGCGCAGGCGGAAGCCCGCGGCCGGGTTCGGGCGGTCGAGGCCGCGACGGCTTGAGCACACCGATGGCCCCGGGAATTTCCCGGGGCCATCATCGTTTTCGGCCACCGCCCGTTCCGGGTGGGGCCCATGTTTGTAGACTCGCCGCAAGGCCGCCTGGTTAGGGGATGACAGGCGCCGCGACGGCACAGGGGTCGAGGCGAAGGGACGGACCTGGATTGCGGACCGGGATGGTGCTGCTGATCATTCTGGTGCTGCTGCTCGTCGGTGTGGCGTTGGCTTCCATCTATCGGTTCATCATGCTGCGACGCGGTGGTACCTCGGCACTGTTGCGGGTGCTTCCGGCAAAGGGCGGACAGGGCTGGCGGCACGGCCTGATCCGCTACGAGGAGGACCGCCTGGTCTTCTTCAAGCTCACCAGTTTGAAATTCGGCGCGGATTCCACCATCCAGCGCCGCGGGATCGAGGTCGGCGAGCGGCGTGGCCCGGTCGGCGACGAATACGACATCATGACCGACGAGATCATCGTGACGGCGGTTTCCGACGGTACGGGCGGCTACGAGTTGGCACTCGACCGCGGATCGCTCGCGGCATTCCAATCCTGGGTCGAATCCCGCCCGTCCGACCGCGTCCGGCGGCGGCCGAGTTGACGAGGAGTCAGCCATGAGCGTCCATCTCACCCGGATCTACACCCGCACCGGTGACGACGGCACGACCGGTCTGAGTGATTTCTCCCGCGTCGCGAAGACGGATCCCCGACTGGTCGCCTACGCGGACTGCGACGAGACGAACGCCGCGATCGGGGTGGCCATCGCAGTGGGACAACCGAATCCGGCGATCCTACAAGTGCTACGGCAGGTGCAGAACGACCTGTTCGACGCCGGCGCAGACCTCTCCACGCCGGTCGTGGCCGACCCGAAGCATCCGCCGCTACGCATCACCGAGCCGTACATCGAGCGGCTGGAGCAATGGTGCGACGAGTTCAATGCCGAACTGGCGCCGCTGAATTCGTTCATCCTGCCCGGCGGGACCGCACTGGCCGCGCTGCTGCACACCGCGCGCACGGTGGCCCGGCGCGCCGAGCGGTCGGCCTGGTCGGCGATCGACGCGCATCCGGAGGACACGAGCGTGCTGCCCGCGAAATATCTGAACCGCCTGTCGGATCTGTTGTTCATCCTCGGCCGGGTGGCGAATCCGGACGGAGACATCCTCTGGCATCCCGGCGGACAAGCGCCTATCCCGGGCACGGACCATTAGGCTGACGACCGTGAGTGAACGTTTCCTGGTCACCGGTGGCAGCCGGCTCGTCGGCGAGGTCGCGGTGGGCGGCGCCAAGAACAGCGTCCTCAAGTTGATGGCCGCCGCGCTGCTGACCGAGGGCACCACGACCATCACCAACTGCCCCGACATCCTCGACGTGCCGCTGATGGCCGAGGTGTTGCGCGGTCTGGGATGTGATGTCGTCGTCGACGGCTCCGTGGTCACCATCACCACGCCGGCCGAGCCGAAGTACCACGCGGACTTCCCCGCGGTGACGCAGTTCCGCGCCTCGGTCTGCGTGCTCGGTCCGTTGATGGCCCGATGCAAGCGCGCGGTGGTCGCGCTACCCGGCGGCGACGCGATCGGGTCGAGGCCGCTGGATATGCATCAGGCCGGCCTGCGACTGCTCGGCGCGACCAGCGAGATCGAGCACGGCTGCGTGGTGGCCCGCGCCGACGAGCTGCAGGGCGCGCGCATCCGGCTGGACTTCCCCTCGGTCGGCGCGACCGAGAACATCCTGATGGCGGCGGTTCTCGCCGAGGGCGAGACGGTCATCGACAATGCGGCGCGCGAACCCGACATCGTCGATCTCTGCACCATGCTGACCCGGATGGGCGCGCGGATCAGTGGCGCGGGCACCTCGGTGCTCACCATCCAGGGAGTACGCAAGCTCTCGCCGACCGTGCATCGGGTGATCGGCGACCGCATCGTCGCCGCCACCTGGGGCATCGCCGCCGCCATGACGCTCGGCGACATCCGGGTGACGGGGATCAATCCCAAACATCTGTCGCTGGTCCTGGACAAGCTGCGGTCGGCCGGCGCGCGAATCTCCTTCGAGCCCGAGGGTTTTCGCGTGATCCAGGCCGAACGGCCGCGCGCGGTGAACTTCTCCACCCTGCCGTTCCCCGGATTTCCCACGGATCTGCAGCCGATGGCCATCGGGCTGGCGGCGATCGCCGACGGCACCTCGATGATCACCGAGAACGTCTTCGAGGCGCGCTTCCGTTTCGTGGAGGAGATGATCCGCCTGGGCGCCGACGCGCGGACGGACGGACATCACGCGGTGGTCCGCGGTATCCCGCGGTTGTCGAGCGCGCCGGTGTGGTCGTCGGACATCCGGGCCGGCGCCGGCCTGGTTCTGGCGGGTCTCGTCGCCGACGGCGTCACCGACGTGCACGACGTGTTCCACATCGATCGTGGTTACCCGAACTTCGTGCAGAATCTGCGCGCCCTGGGCGCCGATATCGAGCGGGTCGGTGTCGCAAGCAGGCGCTGAAAACGGCATCTGACCAGGCGATTTGACATCGATTACGGCGGCACGTAACTTATTCGAAGTCAGAGCGACACGGACGCCAACCCGGGGCCGAGAGGCACAGGGGAAACGAGGCCGGACGATGAGCGCCTGACAGATCACATGGTTCGAGCCCGTGACCAGCCGATTTGGCGAGTCGCCGAGGATCGAGCTAAGCTTGAAAAGTTGCCCTACTGAGACTCTCCGGTTGATTCCGGTGAGTTTGGTTTGTGCGTGTGTTCTTTGAGAACTCAATAGTGTGTCGATGAATGTCAGTGCCAAATTTTTTGGTCCCGATTTCTCATACCCCCGTGTGAGGGTCGGGCATTTAGTCAGCTTTTGAGCTGGCGTTGTTTTTGTCGGGTTTTCGGACTCTGGCCTTTGAAAGTTTTTTTGATTCACCCTTTGGGGGTGTTTCGAGAGTCTTCAACGGAGAGTTTGATCCTGGCTCAGGACGAACGCTGGCGGCGTGCTTAACACATGCAAGTCGAGCGGTAAGGCCTTCGGGTACACGAGCGGCGAACGGGTGAG
>NZ_WEGI01000013.1 GCF_009604425.1 Nocardia aurantia
TAGAGTTACGGCGGTTATAGCGGTGGGGAAACGCCCGGTCCCATTCCGAACCCGGAAGCTAAGCCTGCCAGCGCCGATGGTACTGCACTCGCCAGGGTGTGGGAGAGTAGGACACCGCCGGAACATATTTCCCGTGAGGGGGACCCGAGATCGGGTCCCCCTCACGGCTTTTCACGTGTAGACGAGGGGGACCCAGTGATGGGTCTCCTTCACTCGTTCCACGAGGAGACACGAACGGCCGCCGGCACGTGTGCCGGCGGCCGTTACCTGTACCGGCGGCTCCCAGCGCATCGCGGCCGGGAACCGTCTTTCGCGTCCACAGTGCAATTCGACGACAACAGATATCAAAACATCTGTGTCGCTTCTTCATAAGAAACTCGACTCCCCGCGATCGCTTCTTACGAGCCTGGCGGGAGAATCGAGGAGTGACCTTGCGGACTGTTTTCACCGAGAAGCTCGGCCTCCGGTATCCCATCGTGTCTGCCCCCATGGGCGGCGAGGCGGGCGGCGCATTGGCCGCCGCGGTTTCCGAGGGTGGTGGGCTCGGCATGATCGGCGCCGGCCGCGGGGACCGCGAATGGTTGCGCCGCGAGGCCGGAATCGCTCGTGCCGCGACCGAGAAGCCCTGGGGTATCGGATATCTGACGTGGGCGATCACCGAGGCCGCCATCGCCGACGCGCTGTCCTACGAACCGGCGGCGGTGATGCTGTCGTTCGGGGATCCCACCCCGTTCGCAGATCCGGTGCGGGAGGCAGGCGTGCTCCTGGTCCTCCAGGTGACCGATCGGGAGGAGGCCCGGCGGGCCGTCGATCTCGGTGCCGACGTGATCGTGGCCCAGGGTGGCGACGCGGGCGGGCACAGCGGTGAGAAGGCAATCGGCACCATGTCTTTCGTTCCTGCCGTGGTCGATCTGGCCGGGTCGATCCCGGTGCTCGCCGCCGGCGGAATCGGTGACGGCCGCGGACTCGCGGCGGCACTCGCGCTCGGTGCGGCGGGCGCGCTCATCGGCACTCGTTTCCAGGCGAGCCCGGAGGCCCTGGTATCCGAGGAGATCGGTAAGGCGCTCCTGGCTGCCGACGGCGAAGATACCGAGATCAATCGCACACTCGATATCGCTCGCGGTGCGCCGTGGCCCGCGAACTATCCGGCCCGCACGCTCCGCAACGCGTTTCTGGAGCGCTGGCGGGATCGCGATGAGGAACTGCGCGGCTCCCCCGAGGCGCTGCGGGAGTATCGAGAGGCGGCCGCGCGCGGCGACGTGTCGGTGATCCCCGTCTGGGCGGGGCAGGCGGTCGGCCTCGTCGCCGACATCGAGCCTGCCGCGGATATCGTCGCCGCCATCGCCGCCGAAGCGGAACGAACGCTGGCACGTATCGGCCGCTGAATTCCCGGCGGCCGCTGAGATTCGCCGTGGCACGCCCGGCGCCGACTCGCCGGTCAGCGAAGGGTCCTGGCCGCCCCTGATGACGCGTTCGGCGGTATGGTGGTCCCGGGCCGTGACTGGCGCCTGTGGATGGAATCGACCATCGGGAAGCGGCCCCCGTGCTTGCCGCGCGCCTGGGCCTCTACCGACAGGAGGCTCGAAGGTGTCCGAATCCGAAGCGTTCCGATCCGGTCTGGATGTCGTCCGCGCGGTCGAGCCGCGCATCGCGGACGCGATCGCGCAGGAACTCGACGACCAGCGCGAGTCGCTGAAGCTGATCGCCAGCGAGAACTACGCGTCGCCCGCGGTTCTACTGGCGATGGGTAATTGGCTGTCCGACAAGTACGCCGAAGGGACGATCGGGCGGCGGTTCTACGCGGGCTGCCGCAACGTCGACACGGTCGAGTCGATCGCGGCGGAACATGCCCGCGCGCTGTTCGGTGCGGAACATGCCTACGTGCAACCACATTCGGGTATCGACGCGAATCTGGTGGCGTTCTGGGCCGTGCTGGCGCAGCGGGTCGAGGTGCCCGCCCTCGAACAGGCCGGGGTGCGGCAGGTCAACGATCTCACCGAGGCGGACTGGGCGACGTTGCGACGGGAACTCGGCGATCAGCGCATGCTGGGTATGTCGCTGGACGCCGGTGGGCACCTCACTCACGGGTTCCGGCCCAACATCTCCGGCAAGATGTTCGATCAGCGCAGCTACGGTACGGACCCCGAGACCGGTCTGCTCGATTACGCGGCGGTGCGGGAGGCGGCCCGGGAGTTCCGGCCGTTGATCCTGGTGGCGGGCTACTCCGCCTACCCCCGGCGCGTCGACTTCGCGATCATGCGGGAGATCGCCGACGAGGTGGGTGCCACGCTGATGGTGGACATGGCTCATTTCGCGGGGCTGGTGGCCGGGAAGGTGTTCACCGGCAACGAGGATCCGGTGCCGCACGCGCATATCGTCACCAGCACCACCCACAAATCGCTGCGCGGGCCGCGCGGTGGTCTGGTGTTGTGCGATTCCGGTCTGGTGGATCAGGTGGACCGAGGCTGTCCGATGGTGCTCGGTGGCCCGCTGCCGCACGTGATGGCGGCGAAAGCGGTCGCACTGGCCGAGGCGCGGGTTCCGGAATTCCGGGATTACGCGCAGCGGGTGGTCGACAATGCCCGCGCGCTGGCCGACGGGCTGTTGCGTCGGGGCGCTCGACTGGTCACCGGCGGCACCGACAACCACCTGGTGCTGATCGATGTCTCCGGTTACGGGTTGACCGGGCGCCAGGCTGAATCCGCCTTGCTGGACGCGGGTATCGTCACGAATCGCAATGCGATTCCGCGTGATCCGAACGGCGCCTGGTACACCACCGGGATTCGCGTCGGCACGCCGGCGTTGACGACCCGGGGTGTCGACGCGACGGGTATGGACGAGATAGCCGGTCTCCTCGATACCGTGCTGCGGGCCACGACCCCGACCGGCAAGGCCCGCTACACGCTGGCCGACGGCGTCGCCGAGCGGGTGCGAGCCCGCTCGGCCGAACTGCTCGCCCGGCATCCGCTGTACCCGGGCCTGGATCTGCGCTGACCGTCGCTGCGTGCCCTGCCGAGGAGTCCCGGGGCGCTGCCGCGTTATGCGGATCGTAAGGTCGCCGAAAAGGTTGTGCCCCTAGCATTCCGGCTATGCGGAAGATACTGCTGGCCGCGATGTCGCTGGCTGTCGTGTGGGGGGCGTCGACGGGGACGGCGCAAGCGTCGTTCTCGTCCTCGACCTCCGGAAGCTGTTCCGAAACCCTGGACGACTGGGGCTACTTCTACGCCTACACCTACCAATACGCCTACGTCGACCGCGGCGTGATCGAAAGCGAAAGCCACAGCTTCAGTTTCAGCGGATTCCTGGAAGGCGGGGAGCAGGCGACGCTGCTGCGGAGCGCCGACAACAAGTGGGCTGTCTATCGGGCCGGTGTCCTGGAGTTGGCGGTGCCCTACGTCTCGGGCGCGGGCCTGTACATGCGGGATGTCGGAGGCCCCGTTGCCGGTGGCTGGATCGAGTTGTGCGACTACTGATTTCGATTGCCGAGCCGAGCGGCGGAGGCGGCGAGCGCGAACTCGACCGCCTCGGCCGCGGTCCTCGCCGCGTGAGCGGTGGCGACGGGAGCACCGTCGGCGTCCACGATCGACCAGCCGCCCAGCGTGATCACCGGGAGATC
The DNA here is from genome assembly GCF_009604425.1 of Nocardia aurantia. Taxonomy (GTDB): domain Bacteria; phylum Actinomycetota; class Actinomycetes; order Mycobacteriales; family Mycobacteriaceae; genus Nocardia; species Nocardia aurantia. Next base: position 3,617 of record NZ_WEGI01000013.1, read on the forward strand.
CCGATGCCGGGCGAGCGCGAGTTCCGAAAGGGTGCCCCAGGATCCGCCGATCACTATCACCGCGTCCGCCGACGCGACCAGGATCGCGTTGCGGGCCTCGCCCATATTCGTGTAGACCACGGCGGACAGTCCCGCGCACACTGCTGCCCGGTCGGTGTCGGGGCGGATGCCGACAACGAAACCGCCTGCGCCGGAAGCGCCTTCGGCCACCGCGGCCGTGACGCCGGAACCACCGCCGCAGAGCGTCACCGCGCCCGCCCGCGCCAGTAGCCGACCGGCCTCGCGGGCGGCGGCGGCCTCCGGCTCGGTGCAGTCGCGGGGGCCGCAGACCGCGATCTGCGGCGCCGGCCGGGACGGGTCGGGTACGGACGGTCCGGTGGGCACGGCGGTCATCCTAACGAGACCGGAGCCGCCCGGAATCCGTGGCCCGAGGCCGGTTTGCCGGGCGTCGGTGCCCGGCCCGCCGGTCGTCGGCGCGCGTAATTCCACGCACCTGGAACTCGATCGCGCCGACCAACGACCGACCGGGACCAACCGGTCCGATACGTCTGGCTATCCTGATCGACGAACAAGCAGGCCGAGCTCGGTCGCGCACCCCGAGTGACGCGCCGCGGGGATCGTCCTGCGCGGTACCGCGTCCGAATTGATCGAGAATCCGGCCGTTCGCGACGCCCGTCCGAAAGGCGGTGCAGTGACCTCCGCACGGATTCCCGAGCGTCTGGGCCTGTTCACCCGGCTCGTACGTTCCCCGGCCGACGAGGACGCGGCGACGGTCTTCCGGCATGCGCTGGAGCAGATCGCGGCCGCCGAGCGGCTCGGCTTCGAGACGGCCTGGGTGGCGCAACACCATCTGGAGCCGGACGAGGGCGGCCTGCCCTCGCCCCTGGTGTTCCTCGCGCACGTCGCGGCCCGGTTCCCGCGGCTGCGGCTGGGTACGGCGATCGTCACGCTGGCGCTGGAGGACCCGATCCGGGTGGCCGAGGACGCGTCCGTGCTGGACACCCTGGCCGGCGGCCGGCTCGAACTCGGCTTCGGCGCCGGTGGCTCGGGGCACGCGTTCGATCTGTTCGGGGTGCCCGGACCCCAGCGGCAGCGGGTGTATGCCGAGAAGCTGGATCGGCTGCGGGCCGCGCTGTCGGGCGCGCCGCTGCTGGGTGACCGGCGGCTGAATCCGCCCGGCGGCACGTTGCCGCGGCGGCTGTGGCAGGCGACGTTCTCGGTGTCCGGCGCCGAGCGGGCCGGCGCCGCCGGGGACGGTCTGCTGCTGTCGAAGTCGCAGCCGCGGGCGGCTGATTCGCCCGGCGCCACGCTCCGGCAACTCCAGGAGCCGATGGTGGACGCGTATCTCGCCGCGCTGCCCGCCGGCGCCGTCCCGCGGATCGGGGCGTCGCGTGGCGTGTTCGTAGCCGACGACCGCGCGTCGGCGCGGACACTGGCCGAGCGGGGCGCCGCCCGGCACCTCGCCTGGCAGCGCCGCAACGGTGGCGGTCCGGAGCGGGCCGACACCGTTGCCGAGGTGTTGCGCGACTGCTGGGTCGGTACCCCGGACGACGTCGCGGAGCAACTGGCCGCGGACACCGTGCTGAGCCGGGCCACCGAACTGATGATCCAGGTGCATCCGGTCGATCCGGGTCACGCGGAGACGCTGCGTTCGATCGAGCTGTTCGCGACCGAGGTCGTCCCGCGGCTCGGCGGCCGGGCGCCGGCGTCGCAAGCGCGAAGGTAGCTGCCGGGAACGACCGCCGCGGGCACGATCCCGCCCGGTCCGGCGCGGGTAGTCTCGGGGCATGCCGGGTGTGGCGGGCGTCCTGTACGACATCGACGGAGTGCTGGTGACCTCCTGGCGGGAGATTCCCGGGGCCGCCGCCACGCTGCGCCGGATCCGGGCCGCCGGGCTGCGCCGGGCCTTTCTCACGAACACCACCTCGGTCACCTGTGCGGGGATCGCGGAGCGGTTGCGGGCGGCGGGGATCGAGGTCGAGGACGAGGAGATCGTCACCGCGGCCCGGCTGACCGCCGCCTATCTGCGAGTGGAGCATCCGGGGGCGCGGGCCTGGGTGCTCAATCATGGCGATGTCGAGGCGGACCTGGCCGGAATATCGCGCGACGACGATCGTCCGGAGGTGGTGGTGCTCGGTGGCGCCGGGGAGGAATTCACCCACCGTGCCCTCAGCCGGGTGGTGGAGCTGATGCTGGACGGTGTTCCCGTGGTCGCCATGCAGGGCGGGACGACCTGGGCCACCGGCGACGGGCTGCGGATCGACACCGGTGTCTATCTGCCGGGCCTGGAGGCGGCGGGGCGGGCGCGAATCACGGTGGTGGGCAAGCCGTCCGGTACCGGATTCCGCACCTGCGCGGAGCTGATCGGCAGCCCGCCCACCGATCTCGTGATGGTCGGTGACGATCTGTACTCGGATGTTCTTGCGGCACAACGGATCGGGATGACAGGCGTGCTGGTGCGGACCGGGAAGTTCCGCGCTGCCGTGCTGGTGGGTGCGTCGACGCCGCCGGACCATGTCGTCGACTCGATCGCGGATCTGCCGGACGTACTCGCGGGCATACCCGATGCATCGGCGTAAACCCGAATCGCGGAAATTAGTCTATGAAATTCCTCTCAATCATTCTTCTTGTCGTGTGATGAACGCGCGCCGACGGGCATCCTGTGGATCGATCGGGCGCTTGTGCAATGTCGCGCGAATAAAAACTATGAGAATTATTAAAAAAGGTCTTCCCTTGTCGAAGGTATGCAAGTAGCGTGTGCGTGGCAAACAGTTAGTGATCATCTCATTCAGATGGTCTGAAGAGAGAAGTGCGTAATGGATGCGATCGTCAGCCTGCTCAACTTAGCGGCCAACTTGGTGACGGCACTCGGCACCGGCTCATCCGCGTTAGGTTAAGTCATACAGCCAACTTTCGGCTAATGATGAAGTCTCATGAAGCCGGAAAGGAAGGCCCCGATCCCTGACAACCGGATCGGGGCCTTCGGTATTGTCTGGCGCAATGTCACAGGAAACGAACACGGGCAGGATGTACGCCGGACAGCCCGTAGAAGACCGGCAGCGGCAGCGACGTGCGCGTTTTCTGGAGTCGGGTCTCACAGTGTTCGCGCGGGACGGCTACGCGAACAGCTCGGTGGGGGCCATCTGCAAAGATGCCGGACTGTCCTCGCGGCAGTTCTACGAGGAGTTCACCGGGCGGGAGTCGTTGCTGCTGGAGTTGTACGAGCAGATCGACCGGGCATCGCGGGAGTCGGTGTCGCAGGCGCTGGCCGCGCATGCCGACAGCGCCACGGTCGAGACCATCGATGCGGCGGTGCGGGCCTATATCGAGTCGATCGGGCAGGATCCGCGCAAGGCGCGGGTAGCGCTGGTCGAAGTCGTCGGCGCGGGCCCCAAGGTGGAGAAGTTCCGGCTCGAATTGCGCCGTGCCTGGGGCGCTTTGCTGGCCGGTGCGGCCGAGGACGCGGCTCGGCACGGTGAGATCCCTTCCGGCGATTACGAGATGCGCTCGCTCGCGATCATCGGTGCGGTCAACTACGTCGTCGATGCCTGGAGCGGTTCGGATCCCAGGCCGCCGTTGTCGGACGTGGCGCAGGTCCTGCGTCGCGTGATCATCGGCGCCGTCAGTGCTTGAGTGATCGGTAGCATCACCAGGATGGAAGCGGTGGGGACGGCGGCGGGTGTACCGAATTTCGTTCTGTGCGGTGGCAATCCGCTCGTCCACGAGCTGGCTGTGCGATTGCTGGAGCGATACGGCGAGGGCACCGTGACGGCCGTGGTTCCCGGACCGGATCACGAGTGGGTCGGGCTGTTGCGGGCATTGGACCGGGTGCGCGTCGTATTCGCCGCCCGGCCGGACGAGGCCACGTTGCGGGACGCCGGGGTGGCCGAGGCACGTGCGCTGGCCTTGCTGGACAACGGCGATGTCGAGAATTTCCATACCGCGTTGCGCGCATCCGAGATGAATCCGCGCATCCGGCTGGTGATCCGAATGTTCAACACCGGCCTGGGATTTCGAATCCGAACATTGTTCGCCGACTGCGTGGTGCTGTCGATCTCGGAAATGGCGGCGCCGTCGTTCATCGCCGCCGCGCTGGGCGAGCGGGCGGTGACCTATCTGCGGCTGGGTGAACGCACGCTCTATGTCACCGAATCGGAGACGGATTCTGTTCATCCCGTGATCTGCGGGATCCGGGAAAATCCGGACGGTGTCGAACTCGTCGGCCCCGGCGAACCGGCCGACCGCACACTGGCACTGGCGACGCGGGTGCCGTATTCGCCGGAGCGGCGTCGTCGCTGGCTCGGCGTGTTCCGTTATCTGATGCGCAACAGTCTGATTCGCCTGATGCTGGTGATGTCGTGCCTGGTGGCGCTCGGCTGCTGTCTGCTGGTGGTGACCGGAACCGGTTGGGGCGCAGCGGTGTACGAGACGCTGCTGGACGCGGCCGGCGCCGCCGGTTCGGAGCCGGAGAAGAGCCCGGTGTTCAAAACGTTGCAGCTGGCCGTCACCTTCATCGGCCTGGCGATGACACCGGTGGTGACGGCCCTGGTCGTGGGCGGGGTGCTGCGCGCGCAGCTGACGGCGTCGGCCCGCCCGGACCCGTCCCGGTACGAGAACCACGTGGTGGTGGCCGGATTGGGCAACGTCGGCATGCGCATCGTCGAGCAGCTCAGCGATCTGGGCGTCCGGGTGGTCGCCCTGGACCACAAGGAGGACGCGCGCGGCACCCAACTCGCCCGCTCGCTCGGCGTACCGGTGGTGTACGGCCAGGCCACGTGGGAGGACTCGCTGCACGCCGCCGGAGTGGCCCGTGCGCGGGCCCTGGTGCTGGCCACCAACAGTGACGCGGTGAATCTGGAGGCCGCCATGCTGGGCCAGTCCTACCGCGACGACCTGCGGGTGGTGATCCGGCTGTCCGACGACGACCTCGCCGAGCGGGTCCAGCGCAGTCTGCGGAAGGCCGTGGCGCGCAGCGTGTTCCAGCTGGCCGCGCCGGAATTCGCGGCGGCGCTGGTGGAGAGCCGGGTGATCGCCACGCTCACGATCGAGCGGACCACCCTGCTGGTCGCCGAACTCCCGGTGGAATCCGGCTCCGCCCTGGCGGGCCGCCCGATGCGCGCGGCCACCCTGCCCGGCCGCACCCGGGTCCTGGCGGTCCAGCGCGCCGTCGGCGTGGAACCGAGCTGGCAGTCACCCCCCGACACCGTCCTCACCCCCGGCAACCATCTCATCGCGATCGCCACCCGAGCCGGCCTCGATGAGCTCCAGACCCTCTGTACGACAAGCACTCTCCCTGACTCGGGCGCGGCGGGCAAGCAGCCGCTCGACCTGCCGGCCGAGTCGGCCCCACCGATCAGCACCGCGGAACCGGGACCGGCCGACCCGGTCGCCGCGATGGAGTCGCCGCGTACCGGGTCGCTGCCCGATTCCGTTACGTCTGTCGCCGTGATGGGACCGGCGTCTGCCGACGCGGCTGCTGTGAGGGAATCACCGCGTACCGGGTTGGTGCCCGAGTCCGTTACGTCCGTCGCTCCGGGGGGAACGGTGTCTGCCGACGCGGCTGTTGCGATGGAGTCGCCGCGCGCCGGGACGCTGCCCGATTCCGTTGTGCCTGTCGCCGTGGTGGGATCGGTGTCTGCCGACGCGGCCGCGGTGAGGGAGTCACCGCATACCGGGACGCTGCCCGAGTCCATCGGGTCGAGTCACGCGCAGGGATCGGAGTTGCTCGCGGTGGTGCGGGAGCCGCCGCGCACCGAATCGCTCGCCGAGTCGGTCGAGCCGACCACCCTCGCGGGACCGGAGTCGGTGGGCGTGGTGAAACCTGCCGAAGCGCAATCTCTTTTGACGCCGCCGACGGTGGCTGGTTCGAGCGAACAGGCTGATCCGGTGGTCTAGGCCGACGCCCTTGGTGCCCGTTCCTACCGTCGGTCGGGTGCTGGGACTCGTGAGGCGTTGTCACAGCCGGCCGTGTCGTGGGCCGAGAGGGTGCGGCTCGTCCCGGTAGCGTGGCGGCGCATGGAGACTGTGCCGATCCAGTTGCCGGACGGGAGTACCGTTCCCGTGCGGATGGTGCCCGCGCGTGGGTCGCATCGGCATCCGATCACGGCGGATTCACCGCGTGCGGCGGTCGTGATCATGCCGGGGCTGGGGGTGCCGGGGTTGTATTACGGCGATTTCGCGCGGGAGTTGGCGGGGCGCGGATTCGATGTGGCGATCGGGGAATTGCGTGGCAACGGCGACAGCCGGCCGGCGGCCGGGCCGTCGAGCGCGTACGGGTATCACGAGCTGGTCGCCGTCGATTTCCCGGCGATGTTCCAGGCGATCCGGGACCGGTTTCCGGCGAGCACGCCGATTCTCCTGGGGCACAGCCTGGGCGGTCAGCTGGGGATGATGTACGCGGCGCGGATCCGCGGCCGGCTCGGGGGACTGATCCTGATCGCCTCCGGAACCCCGCATCATCGCGGCTATCGGGGGCTCGCCGGGCCGGGGATGGTGGTGGGGCCGACGGTGGTGTCGCTGGCGGCCAACCTCTTCGGGTACTGGCCCGGTGATCGGATCACGGCCGGTGGGTTCGGCCGGCAGTCGAAGGTGCTGATCTCCGACTGGGCCCGGCTGGCCCGGACCGGCCGATTCGTCCCCGTCGACGCGGACATCGACTACGAGGAGCGGATCGGCCGGCTGACCCTGCCGGTGCTGTCGATCACCTTGCGCGGCGACGAGCTCGCCCCCCGGGCCTCCGCCGACCAGTTGCTGGCGAAGCTGCCCCGGGCCCGGATCACCAAGTGGCACAACCCGGATCGGCTGGGGCACAACGGATGGATCACCGATCCGGGGTCGACGGTCACGCGGGTGGAGACCTGGTTGCGCGACCTGTGAAGCGGAGGGGCCGTCAGCGGGCCTGCTCGTCGAGCAGCTTCTGCGTGAAGAACTCGTAGATCAGCGCCGCCTGGAACGCCATCTGCTTGTTGTCGGCCGCGCCGCCGTGGCCGCCCTCGATGTTCTCGTGGTACCAGACGGTGTGCCCCTGTTCCTCCAGCAGCGCGGCCATCTTGCGGGCGTGGCCGGGGTGGACGCGGTCGTCGCGGGTGGAGGTGGTGAACAGGATCGGCGGGTAGGCCCGATCCGGGTCGGTGTTCTGGTACGGCGAGTACTTGCTGATGTACTCCCACTCCTCCGGCTTGTCCGGGTCGCCGTACTCGGCGATCCACGAGGCGCCGGCCAGCAGCAGGTGATAACGCTTCATGTCCAGCAGAGGGACCTGACAGACGATGGCGCCGAACAGTTCCGGGTACCGGGTCAGCATGACGCCCATCAGCAGGCCGCCGTTGCTGCCGCCCACCGCACCCAACTGCGCGGCGGTCGTGATGCCCCGGGCGACAAGATCTTTCGCGATGGCGGAGAAGTCCTCGTACACCCGATGGCGTTCGGCCTTCTGCGCCTGGGTGTGCCACTGCGGACCGTATTCGCCGCCGCCGCGGATGTTGGTCATCACCCAGGTGCCGCCGCGCTCCAGCCAGCCCATGCCGGAGGCGCCGCTGTAGGCCGGGGTGCGCGACACCTCGAAGCCGCCGTACCCGGACATCACCGTCGGACCCGGGGTGCCGATGCGATCACGGTGCCGGATCACGAAATACGGCACCTGCGTGCCGTCGTCGGAGGTGGCGAAGAACTGTTCGGTGACGATGCCCTCGGCGTCGAAGAAGCTCGGCTCCTGCTTCAGCGGGGTGGTGTCGCCGCCGACCGAACTGGCCAGCAGGGTGCCCGGAGTGGTGAAACCGCTGGAGATGAGCATGAATTCGTCGCCGCCCTCGAGCGGATCGAGGTTCATGACACTGGTGGTGGCCATCGGCGGGGCGTCGGCGAGCGGCGAGCGCTGCCAGTCGCCCGGGGTGACCACGTACAGCTTGGTCTGCACGTCCTCCAGGGTGATGAGTACCAGATAGTTCTCGGTCCAGCCGTAGCCGTGCAGCGAGGTGTGCTCGTCGGGGGTGAACACGACGTCGAAATCCCGTGCGCCGGACAGGAAACGCTCCAGGCCGATGGCCAGCAGGGCGCCCGCCGGATAGGTGACCGCTGTGCCGTCGCCCGTCTCCGGAGTCCAGGAGGTCTTGAGCCGCACCAGCATCCAGTCCTTGTACCAGGATTCGGAAGCGTCGCTGGGCACGTCGATGAACCGGAGGCTGCCGTCGTCCTCGAGCAGGTACACCGATTCGTTGAAGAAGTCGGTGGCGCGGGCGACGTAATGCCGCTCGTAGCCGGGGGTCCGGTCGTATCCGGCGGACACCATCACGTCGCCGGTCTCGCCCTCGAACACGGTCTCGGCCTGTTCCAGCGGGGTGCCGCGGCGCCAGCGTTTCACGATGCGGGGATAGCCGGAATCGGTGAGCGAGCCGGGGCCGAAATCGGTTCCGACATAGACGCTGTCGGCGTCGATCCAGCGCAGCTGCGATTTCGCCTCGGGCAGGTGGAAGCCGTCGGCGGTGTCGTCGTCCGGGCTCGGCGGCTCCCGGAACTGCTTGGTGGCCATGTCGAATTCGCGGATCACCTTGGCGTCGGCGCCGCCGCGGGACAGGCTGACCAGCGCCAGCGACTGTTCCGGACGCAGCACGGCCGCGCCGCCCCACACCCAGTTCTCGTCCTCGGCGGCGGCCAGCGTGTCGAGATCGATGAGCACCTCCCACGCCGGGTCGTCGGTGGCGTACTCCTCGAATGTGGTGCGCCGCCACAGTCCTTTGGGATGTTCGGCGTCGCGCCAGAAGTTGTACAGCCGGCTGCCCCGGCGGGTCGGGTAGGCGATGCGGGTGTCGGTGTCGAGCATGTCGAGGATGCGATGCTCCAGTCCGGAGAACCGATCCGAGGTGGCGAAGTGCTCGACCACCACCTCGTTGTGGGCGCGGGCCCAGTCCAGGGCGCGGTCCCCGGTCACCTCCTCGAGCCAGAGATATGGATCGGTCTGTTGCGCGTCGACGCCGGTCATGCCTGCCATTGTGGCCGACCGGGCCGACGCCGGTGACATGTCGGTCACCTCGCGTCGTCCTACCGCGCGGTAGGGGAGGTTGGCTGAATGTCCGATCCGGGGCGGGGTTAGGCTCGAAGCCGTGACTTCCCACTACGATGTCGTCGTTCTCGGCGCTGGTCCCGGCGGTTACGTCGCCGCGATCCGCGCAGCTCAGCTCGGCCTGCGAACAGCGATCGTCGAGCAGAAATACTGGGGCGGCGTGTGCCTGAACGTCGGGTGCATTCCGTCCAAGGCCCTGCTCCGCAACGCGGAACTGGCACATATCTTCACCAAGGAAGCGAAGACGTTCGGCATCTCCGGGGAGGCGAGCTTCGACTTCGGCGCCGCGTTCGACCGCAGCCGCAAGGTCGCCGACGGCCGGGTCAAGGGCGTCCACTTCCTGATGAAGAAGAACAAGATCGACGAGCTCGACGGGAAGGGCACCTTCGTCGATCCGCACACCCTCTCGGTCGACCTGAGCAAGGGCGGCACCGAGACTGTCACCTTCGACAACGTGATCATCGCCACGGGCACCATCACCAAACTGCTCCCGGGCACCTCGCTGTCGCAGAACGTGGTCACCTACGAGGAGCAGATCCTCACCCGTGAGCTGCCGGGCTCGATCCTCATCGTCGGCGCCGGCGCCATCGGTATGGAGTTCGGGTACGTCCTGAAGAACTACGGCGTCGACGTGCGGATCGTCGAGTTCCTCGACCGCGCGCTGCCGAACGAGGACGCCGACGTCTCCAAGGAGATCACCAAGGCGTACAAGAAGCTGGGCATCACGATCAGCACCGGTGCCGCGGTGCAGTCCATCGAGGACAACGGCACCAAGGTCACCGTCAGCATCAAGGACAACAAGTCCGGCAACGTGGAGACGGTCACCGTCGACAAGGTGCTGCAGGCGGTCGGTTTCGCGCCGCGGGTCGAGGGCTACGGACTGGAGGCCACCGGCGTGCAGCTCACCGAGCGCGGCGCCATCGCCATCGACGACTACATGCGCACCAACGTGCCGCACATCTTCGCCATCGGCGACGTCACCGCGAAACTGCAGCTGGCGCACGTCGCCGAGGCGCAGGGCGTGGTGGCCGCCGAGTCCATCGCGGGCGCGGAGACGATGGCGCTGGGCGACTATCGGATGATGCCGCGCGCCACCTTCTGCCAGCCGCAGGTCGCGAGCTTCGGTCTCACCGAGGAGCAGGCCCGCAACGAGGGCTACGACGTGAAGGTCGCGAACTTCCCGTTCACCGCCAACGGCAAGGCGCACGGCCTCGGCGACGCGACCGGTTTCGTGAAGCTGATCTCCGACGCCAAGTACGGCGAACTGCTCGGCGGGCACCTGATCGGCCCCGACGTCTCGGAGCTGCTGCCCGAGCTGACCCTGGCCCAGAAGTGGGACCTGACGGTCAACGAGCTGGCCCGCAACGTCCACACCCACCCGACCCTGAGCGAGGCCCTGCAGGAGGCCATCCACGGTCTGGCCGGGCACATGATCAACTTCTGATCGCGGGAACACCGAGGCGCCCCGGGACGGTTCGTCCCGGGGCGTTCGCGTTCAGGCGGGGTCGACGGTCGCTTCGATACGCAGGATCCGCTCCTCGGCGATGGTGAGGACCAGCACGGCGAACAACCTGCGGTCGCGGTAGGCCAGGACGGCGGGCCGGTCGCTGTGCGGGTGGGTCACCATCGTGACGTCGGGACCGTAGAAGGGCAGCAGGGTCGTCGCGACCTCGTGCGGGCCGTGGCTGACCACCGGCTCCAGGCCGATGCCGGCGGCGAACGAGGCGCGACCCCACGCGTCGGGATGCAGGACGGCGACCAGCGCGTCCAGGTCGCCGCCGGTGCAGGCGGCGATGAAACGTTCCGTGACAGCTCGATGCTGTTCGGCGGCAACGGCTTTCGATATCCGATCGGCGTCCGAGATCTTGCCGCGGGCCCGCCGGGCCAGTTGCCGGCAGGTGCCCTCGGGCCGGCCGAGGGTGTCGGCGATCAGCTCGAACGGCTGCCCGAACACGTCGTGCAGGATGAAGGCCACCCGCTCGGCCGGCCCGAGCCGCTGCAACAACACCAGCAGGGCGAGCTGGACCTCCTCGTCGAGGGTGACGCGGTCGGCCGGATCCGGCACCGGTGCCGGCAGCAGCGGCAGGGCGGCGGTGAGATCGGCCGGGTCCGCGGGTTTCTCGTGCCGGTGCCACGCGCTGCGCAGCTGATCCAGGCACAGCCGGCCGGTCACCACGGTCAGCCAGGCGCGTTCGTCCTCGATGTCGTGCGCCTGAGCCAGCCGGGTGAAGGCCTCCTGTACCGCGTCCTCGGCGGCACCGATATCGCCGAGGATGCGGAAGGCCAGGTCCACGAGGTGGATGCGGTGGGCCCGCCAGGTGTCGGTGAATTCGCGGGACATGTCCATATGGTTCAGGACGAGACGGCGGGCCGGAAAGTTACCACTCGGCGAGCCCGGGAACAGTCTCCGCGAGGACCGGAACAATCACGGTAACTTCCGGTTCCTCGTTCTCGTCCTGTGTACATGACCCACACCACACAGATCCGTTCGATCGTCCGTCTCGCCGTCGCCGCCGTCGCGCTGGCCCTCGCCGCACCCGGCGCCGCCACCGCCGACCCCGACCCGGCCGCCCCCTACCTCGGCGTCTGGAACTACGACCAGCCCGACCGGGCCACCATGACCGATATCGCCACCCTCGACCTCGGCGGTTTTCCGGCGACCTTCCCGCAGATCGGGACCGTGGTGTTCAGCCACGGCGACAACGGTGAGATCCTCGGCCACACCGATCAGGGCTGCACCTGGCGGTTCCGGATCGACGGTGCGGCAATGGAATTGGCCACCACCGACCAGCACTGCTTCAACCACATCATCGATTCCGAGTACAACATCGACCGCTGGCGCGTCGAGACCGACGGTGACCACGAGCGAGAAACCATGCACGCCAACAGCTATCAGGGCGGCGCGACCTTCTCGTTCGAGCTCGCCGACGGCCGCCGCACCCGCGCCGCCGCGGGCCGGCGCGACGATACCGTCCGCGCCTTCGCCGGCACCTGGCTCTTCGATCCGGTCGACGCGCCGCGCCTGATCAACCTGGCCCAGGTCACCGGTGCGACCCCGGTCACCGTGCCGACCCCGGTGACCGGCACCCTCGAATTCCGCCCCGGACCCGGCGACACGCTCGTCGCCCGCACCCCGGACGGCTGTGACTGGACCTTCGACGCGCACGGCAACACCGCCGAACTCGACCCACCGACCCAGTCCTGCGGCGGCGTCACCCGCACCTTCTGGTCGGCCGCCGCCGACGGGCACCGGCAGAACACGATCACCGCCGGGGTGGCCGCCGACGGCTCCCACTTCTCGCTCACGACCGGTGAGCTGACCCGGCAGCCGTGAGCGGCCGGCCGCTGCGCGCGAGCCGCTCGCGGTGGGGTGGAACGGGCGGTGCGGATCGAGCCGACAGGCACTGCGCCGTTCGAGCGATCGGGTGCGGGTCAGAGCAAACGGTATTGCTGGCGCGAGCTGTTGCGAGCGAATTCCCGTTCCACCACACCGGCATCGACCAACTTTCGCAGACGCCGCAGCACGGTCTGGTAGCCCATACCCAGTGCGGTTTCCAGCGATCTCGCCGTATTGTGCCCGGCTCGGATGGCCTGAACGATCGCATCGAAGTCGTTGTCGGTTCCGGATGCCGAGTCCGGTTCCGATCGTCGATCGGGCCGGGCGGTCTCGGTCGGGACCGTCAGCTGGTAATTCGCATATCGACGACCACCGGTGGCGGTGGCGACACCGCGGTCGACGAGATCCTTCAGTGCGGATCTCGCGGTAGTGCGATCCATCCCCCAGGCTTGCAGCATCGCATTCGTGACCCGTCCGGTGCTGCGCATCATCGCCAGCGCGAGATGCTGTTTCTCGGTGAGGCCGTCCAGACCCAGACTTCCGATCCATTCGATCGTGTCGATATCGAGCAGCGCATGCCGAGGAACTGTGACATGAACGTGACCGGGTGCCACGTCGAATGCGGCTGGGCTCATGCCCGCCCGCCTCAAGGTCGCCATGACAGTGGGCAATCCCGAGCCGCGATTCTCGCTGACGGCGTGATCACCCGTGGTGTCGGCGGGGAGATCCGACAGCAATTTCGCCAGGGCGGCATTCCTCGAGGAGCAGGATTGTTCGCCGGTTCCGAGCAGCGGGCCGATCACATTGCCGTACAACCCACCCGGACTCTTGACGACGAGACGATCGCGGTACAGCTCGATCTGGATCTGTGTGCCTCGCGCACCCGGGCTGTAGTCGCGGTGCATCAGGGCGTTGACGATCAGCTCACGGAGGACATCCAAGGGATAGTCGTAACGATCTTCCCGGAACAATCCGTTGATCACCGCTGCTTTACGCATGTTGCGTTGCAGCGCTGCCGACGCGTCGGCCAGCATGACCGGTATCGGCCCGTCGAGGCTGACGTTGTCGAGGAAACGGGCACCGCCGGCGGACAATTCGCCGATCTCCGAGCCGGGAAGCGCCACCACGGAGATGAACAGCTGAGGGAAGAATTGCTGTGGATAACTTCCCAGACACAGCAGGCCGCTCAGAGTGGGCCGCACAACACCGCCGACAATAGTCAGCGCGTTCAGCCGGATCAGTGCCTCGTCGATGTCCAGGTGCCCGAACGCACGCGGTTGGCGTTGCTTGGCGCGACGGACCACACGCGCTACGAGATCGTCGTCCAGATCCGCGCGTGCGGCATCGGTGATCGGTTCGAGGTCATGGATCGGTTGTGTTCGGTTGGACAGTAGTTGCGTGACCTCGTAGTGGCTGAGTTTTCGGTCGCCGTCGCCGCTGCGGATGAAGGAGCCCTGGTAATGGCCGCGCGCCTTGACGAAACACGGTTTATCCACGGGGTCGAGCTCGGGGATCTGGGTGGCGACGATCAGCGCGCCCTCGAATTCCTCTATATCGATCCGGACCCGCAGAGGCGGATCCATGAGGTCGGAGCAGGCGCCTGCGAGCGCGGTGCGGATGGACTCAGCGTCGAATCCCGGTGCGGGAGTGAAGCCGTCCTGTTCGGCGAGGCCCAGCAGGATCAACCCGCCATTTCCGTTCGCGAAAGCGCTCAGGGTCTCGGCGATGTTCTTCGGTAGCCCCCCTGCGGCGGACTTCACTTCGACCTCGGTCAGGTCGCCGCCGATCTTCCGCATCAGTGTGACCAGCGCGGCCGTTTCCATCGCCCTCCCTGTCGATGCACTCTCTCACTCTATCGCGAGACTCTATCACTCTGACACACGATTGATAGAGTCCGATGATAGAGTCGAGCGGGGTGGCCGGGTCAGTCGCGGTGGTAGGCGGATTGGGCGGCGCGGATCGTGTCCATGTTGGATTCCAGGACGTGGATCAGGGCGTCGAGGCGTTGCGCCACTTCGGTTCCGAGGTCGGTCAGCGTGTACTCGACGTGCGGCGGGATGGCCTGCTGGACCTCGCGGTGCACCATGCCGTCGCGTTCGAGGGTCTGCAACGTCTGGGAGAGCATGCGTTCGCTGACGCCGTCGACGCGGCGGCGCAGCGCGCTGAAGCGGTAGGGGCCGTCCAGGAGTGCGACCAGGGCGAGGACTCCCCAGCGGCTCGCGACGTTCTGCAGAACCGGGCGGGAGGTGCAGTTACGTGCGAAGACGTCGGCTTCCAACCCCGGGTCGGCGCACTCCGCCGCGGTGTCGTGCCCGTTGTCCATGGGAGTGATGCTACCTATTGCTTTGTTCTGCGGGAATCTGTAGTACTTACTAATAGTTAGTGCCAGATGTTCGGTATGTAGAGCTGGAGGTAAGTCATGACCGTTGCCGTCACCGGGGCCAGTGGACAACTGGGCCGTCTCGTCGTGGAGTCGCTGCTGCGCCGGGGGGCCGGGCCGATCGTCGCGATCGTGCGCGATCCGGGCAAGGTGGCCGATCTGGCCGAGCGTGGGGTCGAGGTCCGGCAGGGGGACTACGACGATGTCGAATCGCTGGATCGGGCACTGGCCGGGGTGCGGCGGCTGCTGCTGGTGTCCGGGAGTGAGCCTGGTAAGCGAATTCCGCAGCACACCAATGTGATCCGGGCCGCAGAGCGGGCCGGCGTGGAACTGGTGGCGTATACCGGGATCCTGCGGGCCGCGGAGAACCCGATGCTGCTGGCCGCCGAGCATCGCGCCACCGAGGAGGCGCTCGCCGCGTCGAGCGTGCCGCATGTGTTCCTGCGCAACGGCTGGTACTGGGAGAACTACCTGCGCGGGCTGGAACCGGCGCTGCAGGGCGGCGTGCTCTACGGCGCCGCGGGTGACGGCCGGGTGGCGGCGGCGACCCGCGCCGACTTCGCCGAGGCCGCCGCCGTGGTGCTGTCGGAGGACGGGCATGCCGGGGCCGTCTACGAACTCGGCGGTGACGAGCACCTCACGCTCACCGAGCTGGCGGCCGTCATCTCGGAGGTGTCCGGCAAAACCGTTCGCTATCAGGATCTTTCCACCGAGGAGTACGCCGAGGCGCTCGAAAAGAACGGTGTGCCCGCAGGTTTCGCGCAGATCCTGGCCGACTCCGACGCCGGGCTGCGGAACGGCTGGCTCGATGACGCGACCGGCGATCTGCACAAGCTGATCGGGCGGCCCTCGGCACCGGTCGCCGACGTGTTCCGGGACGCGCTGGCGGGCTGAGGGCCCAACTCCGTGTCCGGTCCGGACCGGCTGTGCGGCAAGGGCTTCGATCGGGGATATTGCGTTGTGCCGTACTTCCGCCGGTGCCGGTGAGGCTGGGTGCCGGGTCGGCATATACCGGGCTCGTGCCGCGGGCTCCGTGCGCGGCGACCGCCGGGACCCGTATCGGACTGTCGGGGGTCCCGGCGGTGGCCGGAGCGGTCGGGGTGACGGGTCAGGGGATCAGCACCGTCTTGCCGGGGAGTCGTCCGGCGGCCGCTTCCGCGTGGACGGCCGCCAGGTCGGACAGCGGGCGGCGTTGGGCGACATGAATTTTCAGGTCGCCGGTGTCGACCTGTCGCACCAGTTCGGTGAGTCGGTCGGCGTCGCTGCGGACGAAGACCTGTACCGTGCGCACATTGCGGCCGGGATCCGCGGTGTACGGGGTGGTGGCGCTGACGAACACTCCGCCGTCGGCGACCAGGTCCACCAGGGCCGCGGTCTCCTCCGGGGTGGTGGAAACCAGATTGAGGACGGCGTCGAAGCGTTTGCCGGCCAGAGCCTGGGGCAGTGGGGTGGTGGTGTGGTCGATGATGCGGTCGGCGCCGTAGGCGCGCACTCGGTCGGCGCTGCGCGGGCCGGCGGTAGCGGTCACCAGGGCGCCGGCACGGTGGGCCAACTGGACGGCGTAGCCGCCGACCGAACCACCCGCACCGTTGATCAGGATGGTCTGTCCGGACTTCAGCTCCGCGTGTTCGAACAAGGACTGCCGGGCCGTCAGGCTCCCGGACGGCAGGGCGGCGGCGTCCGCCAGGTCCACGCTCTTCGGTGCGGCGGCCAGCGTCGCGGCCGGCGCGAGGACGTACTCGGCGGCGGATCCGGGCTCGTTCATCGGCAGGAAGGCCACCACCTCGTCGCCGGGTTGCCATCCGTCGACCCCCGCACCGACCTCGGTGATCACCCCGGCCACATCGATGCCCGGGGTGTGCGGGAATGTCAGCGGGAACGCGTCGCGCAGGTAGCCCGCGCGGATCGCGGCGTCCACGGGGTTGAACGCGGTCGCGGTTACCCGCACCACCACCTGGCCCGTGCCCGCTACCGGACGCTTGGCCTCCTCGTACACCAGGACGTCGGTGTCGCCGTACGCGTGGAAACGTACTGCCTTCATGGTCACTCCTCGGTTGTCGCTACTGCTTCGAAATCGAAGCATATTGACGGTAACTTGCTTCGAATCCGAAGTAATCCCGGATGTGCATGTGACGACCGTCACGGTGGTCCGGTCGTGATGCTTTGAATTCGCACCGACATAGGCTGGGGAGATGTCCGAGACGCAGCCGGCCGCCGAGGGGGTTCAGCCGCTCGAACCCGCGCAGTTGAACACCTATTTCGTGCTGCTGGAGTCGGTCAACCTGCTCCAATATCAGCTCGAGCAGCAGTTGCGCGCCGAGGGTGGCATCAGTTACGTGCAGTTCCAGCTTCTGGCCCGGTTGGCGGACGCGGCCGGTTCGCTGACCATGACTCAGCTGGCGGACGGTGTGGTCTACAGCCGCAGTGGCCTGACCTACCAGGCCGGGCTGCTGGAGAAGGCCGGTCTGATCACCCGCCGCCCCGACCCGGACGACGACCGCGCGACCGCTGTCACGCTCACCGGCGAGGGCCGGGCACTCATCGCGCGCGTCCTGCCCGGCCATGTCGAACTCGTCCGCAGCCTGCTCATTGATCCGCTCAGCGGCGCGGATCTGCGTCACCTCGGCGACATCATGACGCGGGTGCGTGACCACATGCGCACCCGACCGGCCCGCTCCGCCGCGCCGCGTAAACGCCGCCGCGCCTCCGGTACGGAGGGTTGAGTCCGGTTGCCCGGCGTGGTCGGCCGGGCGGCGCGGTCGTCGACGCGAACCGGCTGGGCCGAAACCGGTGGGGGTCGCGGTGTGTGCCGTCGGTGAATGCGCTCGGGTGCGCCTGCCGATCGCGGTCAGGATCCCGGGGCGGTGATGCCCCGGCGGAGGATGGTGAGCAGGCGGTCGGCCTGGTGGTCGTCCGCTGCGGCGTGGCCGATTCCGGTGGCGCAGGCGAGCAGGTCGGCGAGGGCGAGGTCCGGTCGGATCTCACCGGATCGCTGTGCGCGGGTGAGCAATTCGGCGGCGGCTGCGCGCATGGTGTCGTGCCACTCCCGGTACAGCGTGCTGCGATGGCCGTCCGTGTCGTCGGGAATGGCCAGCGGTAGTTCGCGTTTCGTGGCGACGTGGGTGACGAAGGCGCGCAGCCAGGTGAACAGGGCTGTGGCGGGCGAGGTTTCGGTCTCCAGGGTTCGGCCCAGTTCGGCGAGGGCGGTGACCTCGTCGGCGTAGACGGCGATGACCAGTTCGCGGCGGGTGGGGAAGTGGCGGTACATCGTGGCGTTGCCGACGCCGGCGCGGCGGGCGATCTCGTCGAGGGGGGCGGAGACGCCGAGCTCGCCGAACACCTCCTTGGCGGCGGTCAGTACCAGGTCGTAGTTGCGGCGCGCGTCGGCGCGTTTCGGTCGGTCGGGCACGCCTCTCCTTCGTGGTGGTGACAACATCTTGCTTAGTGGGGAGTTCCCCGGTTAGCCTAGCGGGGACATAACCGGGGAACTCCCCACTTGTAGTGAAGGGCTTCGATCATGGACTCTGATATTTCGGCGGCGGATCGGATCGCGATTCACGAGGTGATCGCGCTGCACGGGCATGTGGTCGACGATCGCGACGTGGATCGGCTCGGTGAGGTGTTCACCGACGATGTGGTGATGGACGTGGGTGGATTCGGATACGGCACGATCCGGGGGCTGGCGGCGATGCGGGAAGTGGTGCGCACCGCGAAGGCCGAGGAGCATCCGATCGGGCACCATGTCACCAATATCGTGGTGGTCGGGCGTGACGGTGACGAGGTGCGGGCGCGCTCGAAGGCGTTGGCCGTGGGGGCCGACGGCTCGACCGGCACCGGCACCTACGAGGACGTGCTCCGGCGCGAACCGCAGGGCTGGCGCATCGGCTATCGGAAGGCGGTGCCGCCCAACCGGGCTCAGTGATCGGTCTGGATGCGCAGGGCGGTGATGGTGCTCGCCAGGCCCTCGTATTGGTTGACCAGCAGCACGATTTCGATCAGGCGGCGTTCGTCGTAGTGGGCGGCCAGGGTCTGCCAGGTGGCGTCGGTCAGGTCGCGGGTCTCGACCAGTTGGTCGACGGCGGTGAGCAGGGCGCGCTCCCGGTCGGACCAGCCCGCGGCCGCGGGGCCCTCGCGGAGGCGGTCCAGGATCTCCTGGGTGACGCCGGCTCGTTTGCCGAGGCGGATGTGGTGGTCGGTCTCGTACTCGCAGTGCCGCAGGTGGGCGACCCGCAGGATCACCAATTCGCTGTCGTAGCGGCGCAAACGGCCGCCGGGCATCAACTTGCCCGAGTAGTGCAGCCAGCCCCGGAACAGGCCGCCGGTGCGGCCGAGGGTACTGAACAGATGTGCGTCGGGGGTACCGGCGGCCCGCGAGAGCGCCTGCCAGGCAAGCCAGTTGACCGGGCCCAGTTCGCGTAGCCGGCCCGGCGCGATCCGCGGCCCTGTCGACTCCATGGGCCCACCGTAACAAAGCGGACCCCTCCGGTCGGTGATTCGACGGGTTCGTCGCAGGGAGCGTTCGCCCTGCAAACCTCGTGACCGGCCCGGCGATACCTTTCCGGCATACCATTGGACCGTTCATCTCCCGGAAACATCGGCAATGCAACCGTCACGGGCGGACATCGGCGCGTTATCCAGGGTTATTCTCGCGCAACACAATCCACCTAATCTTCGTCGCACGGATACAAACGCTGTATACAACGGGCCGGTATACCGATAACGGCCGGAGGGCGGCGAGCGTGTCCGGGCGGCGCACGCGCGCCGCCGAGCACCTGATGAAGTGAGAAGAGGGTCCGCCCATGTCAGTATCTCGTGCCGCTCGTCGCGGTCACGTTCGCCGTGCCGCCCGTCTGCTGGCGGTGCCGACGGCACTCGCACTGTCGGCCGTGCTGGTGGCCGGTTGCGGTAGCAAGGACGATGCCGGTTCCGGCGAGGCCGCCAAGTCCTGCGTGGACACCTCGAAGGACACCATCAAGATCGGTTCACTGCACTCGCTCACCGGCACCATGTCCATCTCCGAAGTGACGGTGGCCAATTCCACCAAGCTGGCGGTGGATCAGATCAACGCCGCGGGCGGGGTGCTGGGCAAGAAGATCCAGATCGTCGCCGAGGACGGCGCGTCGGACCCGAAGACGTTCGCGGAGAAGGCCGAGAAGCTGGTCAGCTCCGACTGTGTCGCAGCCGTTTTCGGTGGCTGGACCTCGGCCAGCCGCAAGGCGATGAAGCCGAAGTTCGAGGCGCTGAACTCGCTGCTGTTCTACCCGGTGCAGTACGAGGGCCTGGAGGACAGCAAGAACATCTTCTACACCGGCGCCACCACCAACCAGCAGATCGTGCCGGCGCTGGACTACCTGAAGCAGAAGGGCATCAAGTCCCTCTACCTGGTCGGCAGCGACTACGTGTTCCCGCAGACCGCCAACCGCGAGATCAAGGCGTACGCGCAGGCCAACGGCATCGAGATCAAGGGCGAGGACTACGCGCCGCTGGGCTCGACCGACTTCTCCACCATCGTCAACAAGGTGCGGAATGCCAAGGCGGGAGCGGTGTTCAACACCCTCAACGGTGACTCCAACGTCGCCTTCTTCCGCGAGTACGGCAACGCCGGCCTGAAAGCCGCTGATATGCCGGTGGTTTCGGTGTCCATCGCCGAGGAGGAGGCCGCGGGTATCGGCCCGCAGTTCCTGGCCGGGCAGCTGACCGCCTGGAACTACTACGAGACCCTCGACACCCCGCAGAACAAGGCGTTCGTCGCGGCGTACCAGGCCGCGGTCGGGGCGGGCAAGCCCACCTCCGATCCGATGGAAGCCGCGTACACCTCGGTGTACCTGTGGAAGAACATGGTCGAGAAGGCGAAGTCGTTCGCCGTCGCCGATGTCCAGAAGGCCGCCGACGGAGTCACTTTCGACGCCCCCGAGGGCACGGTGACCGTCAACGGCAGCAACCACCACATCACCAAGACCGCCCGGATCGGCGAGATCCACCCGGACGGCCTGATCTACACGGTGTGGGATTCCGGCAAGCCGATCATCCCGGACCCGTACCTGACGTCCTACGACTGGGCCAAGGGCCTGAAGTAACCGACAGCCGTCGATGAGGGGCGGTGTGGGGTCGCCGGCAGGTCCGGCGGCCCCATACCGGAACGAAGTGAAATCGAGGTAACCCCAATGGAAGTGGCGATCGGACAGCTCTTCACCGGGCTGAGTCTGGGCTCCGTTCTGTTGCTGGCCGCGCTGGGTCTGTCGCTGACGTTCGGACAGATGGGCGTCATCAACATGGCGCACGGCGAATTCATCATGGCCGGCTGCTACACCACCTATGTCGTCGAACAAGTCATCCACGCGGCCGGTGTCGCGCTGATCGTGGCCCTGCCGGTGGGCTTCCTGGTCGGCGGGATACTCGGCGCCGTACTGGAAATGACGTTGATCCGCTGGATGTACGACCGGCCGATGGACACCCTGCTGGTGACCTTCGGCGTCGGGCTGATCCTGCAACAGGTGGTGCGCGACATCTTCGGCGCCCCGGCGAAGAACGTGGTGGTGCCGCATTGGCTCACCGGCGGTCTGAGCATCGCCGGGAGCGTGGTGCCGAAGACCCGGATCTTCATCCTGGTGCTGGCGATCGTCGTGGTGGTGGTCCTCGCCGCCGTGCTGAAGACCACCCCGTTGGGGCGGCGGATCCGGGCGGTGGTGCAGAACCGCAGCCTCGCCGAAACCAGCGGTGTCTCCAGCCGATTGACCGATGTGAGCACGTTCTTCATCGGCTCCGGGCTGGCCGCGCTGGCCGGCGTGGCGCTGACCCTGATCGGCTCGACCAGCCCCACCATCGGGCAGAGCTACATCGTCGACGCCTTCCTCGTCGTGGTCATCGGCGGGCTCGGGCAGATCAAGGGCACGGTGCTCGCGGCCTTCGGTCTGGGACTGCTGAATTCGTTCATCGAGTACTCGACCACCGCCTCGGTGGCGAAGGTGATCGTGTTCGTGCTGATCGTCATCTTCCTGCAGGCCCGGCCACAGGGTCTGTTCACCGTCCGGACGAGGAGCCTGGCATGAGCGGACGCGGCATGAGTGTGTTGCGGAATCCGTTGCTGCGCACGGTGGGTGGGTTCGCGCTCGCCGCGGTCGTGCTGTTCGTGCTGGCGCCGGCGGCCCTCAGCGACTTCCGGCTGAATCTGCTGGCGAAGTTCCTGTGCTTCGCGATCGTCGCGGTCGGGATCGGATTGGCTTGGGGCCGAGGCGGAATGCTCACGCTCGGCCAGGGTGTGTTCTTCGGTATCGGCGCGTACCTGATGGCGATGCATCTCCAACTGGCGGACGCGGCGCGGCTGCACCAGGACGTCCCGGAGTTCATGCAGATCTCCGGAATCGACACGCTGCCCGCGTACTGGCGGCCGATGGCCTCGGGGCCGGTGGCGATCCTCGCGATCCTGATCCTGCCGGGACTGGTCGCGGCGTTGCTCGGCTTCGGTGTCTTCAAGCGGCGGGTCAAGGGCGCGTACTTCTCGATCCTGTCGCAGGCGCTGGTCGCGGCGCTGGCGATCCTGCTCACCGGGCAGCAGTCCATCGGCGGGTTCACCGGGCTCAGCGATTTCCGGGCCTTCTTCGGTTTCCGGCTCAGCGATCCGGTGAACCGGCGGATGTTGTTCTTCATCGCCGCGGCGGCGCTGCTGATCGTGGTGGCCATCGCCCGGCAGTTGATGCACAGCCGCTACGGGGAACTGCTGGTCGCGGTGCGCGATCAGGAGGAGCGAGTGCGGTTCCTCGGCTACGACCCGGCCAACATCAAGATCGTCGCCTATGTGGCGGCGGCCTTCTTCGCCGGTATCGCGGGGGCGTTGTTCACGCCGATCGTCGGCATCATCTCCCCGGCGGACATCGGGGTGGTGCCCTCGATCGTGTTCCTCATCGGTGTGGCCATCGGCGGCCGCACCACCCTGCTCGGCCCGGTCCTGGGCGCGATCGGTGTGGCGTGGGCACAGACCAGTTTCTCGGAGCACTTCCCCTCGGGCTGGACCTACCTTCAGGGTGCGCTGTTCGTGCTGGTGGTCGGCTTCATCCCGGCCGGGCTGGCCGGCTTCGGGCCGCTGCTGCGCGGGCTGCTGGAGCGAGTGCGGCCCGGCCTCGCCGAAGCCGTTCCGGTCCCGCTGCCGGTAGCGACGGCGACGCCCCCGATCGAGTCCACTGATCCCGCGAAGGTGGAGGCGTGATGAGCGACGAGTCCGTTCCCGCCGCGTCCGACGGCGTCCGCGCCGACGACGCGGCCGGTACTGCTGCGGCGGAGCCGATTCCGGCGGAGCTCGACACTGTCGAGGCTGCCGCGCCGGAAACGGTCGTGGCCGAGCGCGCGGCGGAGCCGACTGCCGCGGTGATCGACAGCGCCGAGCCTGCTGCGGCCGAGGCTGAGGAACCGGCCGTGCCGGAACCGGCCGAGGACGCGACCGCGCCGGCGGACACCGATTCGGCCGCTGTGGCCGAGCCGGTGGTGGTGGCCGAAGCGGGCAGGCCGACCCCGGCGTCGGTTCGGATGGGGGACAGCGAGTATCTGGAGATCCGCGGTCTGTCGGTGAGTTTCGACGGCTTCAAGGCCGTCACCGACGTGGATCTGACTGTCCTGCAAGGTGATCTGCGGTTCCTGATCGGGCCCAACGGGGCCGGTAAGACCACGCTGATCGACGCGATCACCGGGCTGGTCCCGGCGAGCGGGTCGGCGCAGAAGTCCGGTTCGGAACTGCTGGGCCGCAAGGTGCACCAGATCGCGCGGCTCGGGGTCGGTCGCACGTTCCAGACCGCGAGCGTGTTCGAGCAGTTGACGGTGTTGCAGAATCTCGATATCGCCGCGGGTGCGGGGCGTTCCGCGCTCACGTTGCTGCGGCGGCGCCGATCGGTGCTGCCGAGTATCGAGGCGGCGCTGGAGACCACCGGTCTGGAAGCCTTGCGGGACAAGCCCGCCGGGGTGCTCGCGCACGGGCAGAAGCAGTGGCTGGAGATCGGCATGTTGCTGGTGCAGAACGCCTCGGTGCTGCTGCTGGACGAGCCGGTGGCCGGCATGAGCGCCGAGGAGCGCGAGGAGACCGGAAATCTGTTGCGCCGCATCGGTACCGACCGGGTGGTGATCGTGGTCGAGCACGACATGGATTTCATGCGGGCGTTCGCGAATTCGGTGACGGTGCTGGCCGGCGGCCGGGTGCTCAGCGAGGGCAGCGTGGAACACGTCCAGGCCGACCGCAAGGTGCAGGAGGTCTACCTCGGCACCGCCGCCGCCGGGGATATCTACGCCGAGACCGAGGAGGTCGCCGATGTTGGAACTCGTTGACATCCATGCCGGATACGGTCGCACCGAGGTGATCCACGGTGTGTCGCTGACCGTTCCGGACGACGGGGTGGCCGCGATCATGGGGCACAACGGCGCCGGCAAGACCACCCTGCTGCGCGCGGTGGTGGGACTGCTTCCGGTCCGGTCCGGGCAGATCCGGTTCGACGACGAGGTGATCTCGAAGCTGTCGCCGTCGCGGCGGGTGCGCCGCGGCATCGCCTATGTGCCACAGGGGCAGCAGTCGTTCCAGCAGCTCACCACCGCGGAGAATCTGCAGGTGGTCGCCGACGGGCGCCGCAACGGCAAGGCGCTGATCGATGACGCGCTGGATCTGTTCCCGGCGTTGCGCGAACTGCTGACCCGGAAGGCGGGCCTACTGTCCGGCGGCCAGCGGCAACAGCTGGCCATCGCGCGGGCGCTGATCACCGAGCCGCGGCTGCTGATCCTGGACGAGCCGACCGAGGGCATCCAGCCGTCGGTGGTGGCCGAGATCGAGCGCACCATCATCGATCTCACGCAGCGGACCACGGGCGGCAAGGGCGGCCTGAGCGTGCTGCTGGTGGAGCAGCACATCGGGTTCGCGCTGCAGGCGGCGCAAGGCTACTACGTGCTGCGGTCGGGGCGGATCACCTCGTCGGGGGCAGGTGGTTCCGACGCCGCCACCGAGGTCCGTGCGGCCATGGCGATCTGATCCGGATTCGCGGATGCCGCGCAAAGGTCGAAACTCGTTGAGCGAGAAGGTTTACCGCTCGTTGCTCCGAGACCTGTCCGCGGGGGCGATGTCGCCGTCGGAGCGGCTCGCCGAGGAACGCCTCGCCGACATCTACGGGGTCTCCCGCACGCCGGTGCGGGAGGCGCTGGCCCGCTTGCTCGCCGACGGCCTGCTGGAGCGGCACGCCGACGGGTTGTACC
Source organism: Nocardia aurantia (assembly GCF_009604425.1). Classification (GTDB taxonomy): domain Bacteria; phylum Actinomycetota; class Actinomycetes; order Mycobacteriales; family Mycobacteriaceae; genus Nocardia; species Nocardia aurantia. The sequence goes on from NZ_WEGI01000013.1 coordinate 28,613, forward strand.
CCTACCGGCCCCGGCTGGATCAACTGGCGGATCTGTTCGAACTGCGGATGATTCTGGAGGGCAGGGGAATTCAGCGGGTCATCGCCGGGAACGCGACGCACGATCAGCTCGCGGTGCGCCGCGAGCTGGACCTGTGGCGCGCCCGGTCCGAGCGAACCCCGGACCCGGGCCCGGATCTGGTCGTCGCGGACGAGCAGTTCCACGCCACGCTGCTGGCCGCCGCGGGCAACGCCTCGCTGGTGGAGGCACTCGCCACGGTGCAGGCCCGGGTCCGGCCGGTGCGCGCGCTGGACGTGCCCGCCGCCGACCGGATAGCGGCGATGACCACCGAGCACATCCGGATCGCGGAGCACCTGCTCGCCGGGGATCTCGACACCGCGCTGGTGGGGTTGCTCGCGCACATCACCAGCTCCCGTGATCACGTGCTCGCCAGAGCTCGGCAGGCGCTCGCACTCACCCGCCTGGGCCAGGCTGTGCGGGATTGATCCGGGGCCGGGTGCGCGGGATCGCTCCGGCCGGGAAATTCAGCGCAGCACGTACGGCGAGATCGAGCTGCGGTGTTCGCTGATATCGAGCGATTTGCCCAGTGGCGGGAACGCGCGTTGCGGGCAGTTGGCGCGCTCGCAGACCCGGCAGCCCGCGCCGATCGGGGTGGCCTTCGGCTCGACCAGATCCAGGCCGTCGGCGTACACCACCCGATTGGCATGTCGCAGTTCGCATCCCAGGCCGATGGCGAAGGTCTTGCTGGGTTCGCCGTAGCGGGTGGCGCGGCGTTCCACGGTCCGGGCGATCCACAGATAGTTGCGGCCGTCGGGCATCTGGGCGATCTGGGTCATGATCCGGCCCGGATAGGCGAACGTCTCGTAGACGTTCCACAACGGGCAGGTGCCGCCCGCGGAGGAGAAGTGGAATCCGGTGGCGGACTGGCGTTTCGACATGTTGCCGGCGCGGTCGACCCGGACGAAGGAGAACGGGACGCCGCGCAGTTTCGGTCGCTGCAACGTGGACAATCGATGGCAGATGGTTTCGTAACTCTGCATGAAGAAGGACGACAATCGTTCGATGTCGTACCGGAAATCCTCCGCCACTTCGTGGAATTGGCTGTACGGCAGCACGATCGCGGCGGCGAAATAATTGGCGAGACCCAGCCGGGCCAGCCGCCGGGTGTCCTCGGAGGCGAAATTGGCCTCGTCGACCAATCTCTCGATCAGGTCGCCCTGTTCGAGATAGGCCAGTTCGGCGGCGAGTTTGAACACCCGCTGACCCCCGGAGAGGTGCGGGGCGATCTCCAGCCGCCGCTGTTCGGGGTCGAAGCGGTGCAGCACGCCCTCGCCGAGGTCGATGCGCTCGACGATCTGCACCCCGTGCGCGGAATCGAGCCGGCGCGCGATCTCGCGAACGACGTCACCGCCGTGGAAGCGCATCCGGACGGCGAGTTCCTCGGCGGCCGTGTCCAATTCGTGGATGTAGTTCTGCCGCTGGTAGAAGAAGTCGCGGACCTCCTCGTGCGGGCGGGAGATGGAGCCGGTGCCGCTGCCGTCGGCGAAGCGGTCCTCGGTGGCCGCGGCCAGCTGGGCGGTCGTGTTGCGGTAGCGCCGATGCATGTTGACCATGGCCCGGGCCAGGCCCGGATGCGCGGAGACCATGTCGGCGACCTCCTGGGCGTCGGCCTCGATACCGAGCTCCTGATCCATCACCACCTCCTGCAGCTCCGCCACCAGCCGGGTGTCGTCCTGCGAGGAGAAGAAGGTGGGATCGACGCCGAAGACCTCGCTGATGCGCAGCAGGACCGGCACGGTGAGCGGCCGGACATCGTGCTCGATCTGGTTCAGATAGCTCGCCGAGATCTCCAGTTGTTTGGCGAGCAGGACCTGACTCAGCCCTCGTTCGGTGCGCAGCTGACGTAATCGCGCGCCGACATAAGTTTTGGCCATTCGTCCAGTTTATGGATTGTTTCGCACGCTTGCCAACGAATCAATTAACAAAAGGGTGCGCGACATGTCACATCATCGATCCGACGGCCGCGCCGACGCCGGTTCCGCGGTACCTGTCGGTCCCTGCCGTTACGGTCGACACATGCTGCTCTCGGAGGTGGTGACGGCCTCGGCGGACGTCCGCGCGACCCGGTCGCGGAAGGCCAAGATCGCGACGCTGGCCGCTCTCGTCGGCCGGGCCGGGCCGGAGGCGGTCGCCCAGGTCGTGGCATGGGTGTCCGGGGAGCTGCCGCAGGGCCGGGTCGGCGCCGGGTGGCGCACGCTGGCGGCGGTCGAGGTCACGCCGGCCGGCACGCCGACGCTCACCGTCGCCGCGGTCGACAGCGCCCTCACCGAACTCGCGTCGATCAACGGCGACCGATCGGCGGCCCGCCGCCGCGAGCTGCTGGCTACGTTGCTGTCCGCGGCCACGGCGGCCGAGCGCGATTTCCTGATCAGGTTGCTGACCGGCGAGCTGCGCCAGGGCGCGCTGGCGGCAATCGTCACGGAGGCGGTCGCGGTCGCCGCCGGGGTGCCGGTCGAAGCCGTGCGCCGGGCCGCCATGCTGTCCGGCCGGCTGCCGGTCACGGCGGTGGCCGCGCTCACCGGCGGCGCGGCGGCGCTGGCCGAGTTCCGGCTCGAGGTGGGGCGGCCGATCCAGCCCATGCTGGCGGCCCCGGGCGCCACCCTCGACGACGCGTTCGCCGAGTTCGACGGTGATGTCAGCGTCGAGCACAAACTCGACGGCGCCCGAATCCAGGTGCATCGCAAGGGTTCCCAGGTCTGGGTGTTCACCCGCACGCTGCGCGACATCACCGCCGGGGTGCCCGAACTGGTCCGGCTGGTGGCCGAATTGCCGTGCGAGAGCGTGGTACTCGACGGCGAGACGCTGGCGCTCACCGATTCCGGCCGGCCCCGCCCGTTCCAGGAGACGATGAGCCGGTTCGCCACCGTGGAGCCCGGCGCCGCACCGGAGATCACCTCCGCCCGGGATCTGCTGCTGCACCCGTACTTCTTCGACTGCCTGCATCTGGACGGCATCGACTTCCTCGACGCCCCGCTGCGGGAGCGGCGCGCCGCGCTGCTGCGAGTGGCGCGGCGGCACGCGATTCCGGCGCTGGTCGATCCCGATGCCGAGTCCGCCGCCGAATATTTCGACGGCGCGCTGGCCGCGGGCCACGAGGGCATCATGATCAAATCGCTGGCCGCGCCCTACGCAGCGGGCCGGCGCGGCCGCACCTGGCAGAAGATCAAACCCACCCACACCCTGGATCTGGTGGTGCTCGGCGCTGAATGGGGTTACGGCCGCCGCACCGGCTATCTGTCGAATCTGCATCTGGGCGCGCGTGATCCGGCCGGTGGCGAGCCGATCATGGTCGGCAAGACGTTCAAGGGTCTCACCGACGCGCTGTTGCAGTGGCAGACCACGGAATTCCCGCTGCACGAGCGGTCCCGGGATCAGCACACGGTGTACCTGTGGCCGGAGCTGGTCGTCGAGATCGCGCTCGACGGCGTGCAGGTCAGCCCGCGCTATCCCGGCGGCGTCGCGCTGCGTTTCGCCCGGGTCGTGCGGTACCGGCCCGACCGGGAGCCGGCCGACGCGGACACCATCGACGCGGTCCGGGCCCTGCTGCCCGAGGGGCTCGCGGCCGTCCCGCCGCAGCCCGGCGCACAGTGAGCGCGACTGCCAGACAGTTCACAGGTCTGTCCACGGACTTGTTCAGGTTCCGCGCGCAGGATGAAATGCGTCGGGCAACCGACACGGATCAACTGCCCTGATCCGCCATCCCCAAGTCGGCGGTACCGTCCATCCCTCGCCGGGGCGCCGACAGCTCGAGGGCCGCCGACGTCACCGTCCTTCCTCATCCGGTGCGCCGGCGGCCCCCGGTGTTCTCCCTCGCCGGCGCCGCGAGGGTCAATGTTCCAATTCGCGTGGGCCGCGCTCGTATTCGTGGTGACCGCTGAAGTCGGGCAGGCGGCAGACGCCGGTCGAGACCTCCGTGGCCAGATCCTCGTAGGCCACCGCCAGTTCCGACAAGCGGCGCCAGGCATCGTGCACCATCCACTCGGGCGCGCCGAGCAGCGTGGAATAGGCCTGGGCCGAGAACTGGGCGAGCCGGTCGATCACGGTGCCGACGGTCTCGGTGTGCATGCGGGCGCCTCCGTGCGCCGTGGGTAACTCGCGCGCGACCCACCGATCGATGTCGTGGACCAGCCGGGCGCGGTCGTGGTCGATCTCGGTGACAGTGCCCGGCTCGGTGGCCATGCGCTGCTCGTGCAACTCGGCCAGGCGGCAGGCGCAGCGCAACACGAAGTGTGCGTCCGGGCCGTGCTCGACCGGCAGGCCACGGCAGGCATCCAGCAGGCGGTGTTTCGGTGGGAGCGGTTCCACGGGAGCTGATGATGCACGTCCAATATTTCTGATCGGCAACAACATTCGCTGACCTGCGACTCATCAGAACGAGCAGTCGGCCGGCTGCCCTGCCCAGCCACCCTTCAGGAATCGGAGAACGGCGCAGAACACGTCCTCGGAGGAGGAACCGGTGGCCACGGCGGACGCCCTCGCGGCGGCGGGTGCCGAGACGGACTCCGCGGCAGCCGAACCCATCGGCACCAGCACACCCGCGATCACAGTGGTGAATACGACGAGGTTTCTCATCACATCTCCCGTTCCTCGATCAGTCTCGGCGGCTTTGGGTTTCGCCCGTCCGGCATCGGAACCGGCGCGGGTGGCGCACCCGAACTTCGGTGCCCGGATCAGGCGGCGGTCGCCGCGGCCGGATCCAGCAGGCGCAGGAAATGCTCGACCTCGGCCTGGACGGCGCGGCGGGCCGGGGCGAGATATCGCCGGGGGTCGGTGGCGGCGGGGTCCTCGGTCAGTACCGCTCGCGCCGCGCCGGTGAACGCGATGTTCAGCCGGGTCGCGAGGTTGATCTTGGACATGCCGTGCCGGACCGCGGAGAGCAGGCCCGCGTCGGGCACGCCGGAGGAACCGTGCAGGACCAGCGGCACCGGTACGCTCGCCGCGAGCCGGCCGATCAGCGCGTCGTCGAGGCGGGCGTCGCGGGTCCGCATGGCGTGTTCGGAACCGACCGCCACGGCCAGCGCGTCCACGCCGGTGGCGGCCACGAAGGCCGCCGCCTCGGCCGGATCGGTGCGCACACCGGGAGTGTGGGCGCCGCCCTTGCCGCCGACCGCGCCGAGTTCGGCCTCCACGAAGACGCCGCGGGCATGACACCATCGGGTGACAGTGACTGTGGTGGAACGGTTCTCGGCATCGGTGCGGGCGGAGCCGTCGTACATGACCGACGTGATGCCCAGTGCCACTGCGGCTTCGATCAGCTCGGCGGTGGTGGCGTGGTCCAGATGCACCGCCAGCGCCGCGGAGCTGTCGGCGGCGATCTGGCGGCAGGCCCGCGCGAGCGGGGCGAGGCCACCGTGATGCCGCACGGTGTTCTCCGAGATCTGCAGGATCGCGGGACGTTTCGCCGATTCCGCGGCGGCGGCGACGGCCTCCGCGTGCTCCAGGGTGATGACGTTGAAGGCGGCCAGCGCGCCGGGGCGGGCCGCCGCGAGTAGCTCGGGCACGGATGTCTCGGTCACGGCGATGCGGCCTCCTGGGCGGCGGGACGGATTTCGGTGACGGTGACCGTCGGCGTCAGCCGCTCCCGCAGCGAGCGATCGATCTCGCCCGCGACCGGAATCACCACCGCCGCCGCGGACGTGGCGACCGCGTCGACGAGGATGGCGGGCCAGTCCGGTGCGCCGCCGCCCGACAGGGCCGCGATGACCGCGGCGGCCGCGGCGTCGCCGGCGCCGGTCGAATTGCCCGCCAACGGTTCCGGCAGGGTGGCCGACCAAGCCCCGGCGGCGGTGACCGCGACCATGCCGTCCGCGCCGAGGGTCGCGATCAGCGCCCGCACCCCCGCGGCGATCAACGGCTGGACCGCGGCCGGAATGTCGGCGGGTCCGGTCACATCGTCGCCGACCAGGCCGCGCAGCTCGTCCAGGCTGGGCATCAGCACCACGCCGGGCACCTCGGCGGCGTACCGCAGCGCCGCGCCGTCGACATCGCAGATGACCGGAACGTTCGCCGCCACGGCGATCCGGGCCAGATCCGCCGGCAGGGAATGCGTGACGCCGCCCGGCATCGAACCGGACACCACCAGCCCGCCCGAGCCGGGTAGCAGGCCCGAAACCCGAACGCGCAGTTGCTCGACCGAATGCAGCTCGCTCACCCGGGGGCCGGGTTCCCACAGTCCGGTGGCGCTGCCGTCCTCGGATTCGCTGATCACCACTGTGCGGCGGACCCACGGCAGGGCGTGCACGAAATCCACCGGCAGTTCCAGCTCGGCCGCGGCGGCGAACATGTGATCGGCGAACCCGGTTGCCCGGGAGTACTTTCCGATCTGGTTGAGCACCCGGCTGACATTGATGCCCTTGCCGCCGATGCGTTGCTGCACCGACAGCACCCGTTGCTGTACGCCGCGTTCCAGCCGCTCCACCCGATAAGTGGTGTCGTAGGCCGGATTCATTGTCACGGTGAGGATCACGACAACCACTGTCCACGTCGTAGCACCCGCCGCAACTCCAGCGCGTCGTCGAGAATCAGCGCGTCGGCGAACATTCCGGGCCGCAGGTCGCCGACCTCGGGCAATCCGGCCGCGGCGGCCGGCGTCGCGGTGGCCGCCCGGACCGCCACCGGCAGCGGCACCCCGCATTCGCGCACCGCCCAGCGCAGGCAGCGCAACAGCGTCGCGGTGCCGCCGGCGATCGAACCGCCCGCGATCCGCGCCACCCCGCCGGTCACCCGGACCGTCTGCGGGCCGAGCCGATAATCGCCGTCGGGCATCCCGGCGGCCTGCATCGCATCCGTGATCAGCGCGACCCGGTCCGGCGCCGAGGCGAAAACCAATGTGCCGAAACCGGAATCGACGTGTACCCCGTCGCCGATGAGTTCCACGGTGGCCTGTCGCGCGGCGGCGGCCACCAGGGCGGCGGCCACGGGTCCCGCCGCGCGATGGTGCAGGGGCGGCATGCCGTTGGCCAGATGGGTGACCAGCGTCCCGGTCCCGGTGGGCCTCAGCGCGGCCCGGAACACCGGATAGTTCGCATCGCTGTGCCCGAGCGCCACCACCACCCCGTGTTCCGCCAGCAGCGCTGCGGCGTGGTCGAATCCGGGACGCTCCGGCGCGAGCGTCATCACCCGCAGCCACCCGCCCGCGGCCCGCACCAGCTGCGCGATCAACTCGGGATCGGGATCGATCAGAAAACGGGGATCCTGTGCGCCGCACCGTGTCTCGGACAGAAAGGGGCCTTCGGCGTGGATACCCGCGACCAGGCCCGCCGTGGCCAGTTCCCGCAGAGCGGCGGTCTGCGCGACCATCTCCACAGCCGGCGCGGTGACGATGCTCGCGACGACGCTGGTCGTGCCCTGGGCGTGATGGAATTCCGCTGCTGCTCGCGCCTCCTCGACATCGATCGTGTCGAACCGATGCCCGAGACCGCCGTGGTTGTGGATGTCCACCAGCCCAGGAACCACGGTGCCGAGAAATTCCGGTAGCACCAGGTCACGGTGCCGCGCAGCCCATTCCGCGCTGTCGCGGACCTCGTGAACACGGGTGCCACGGACCGAGACCACGCCGTCCTCGAAGGTCGTGGCGGAGGTGACGATCCGGCCCCGGAGATGAATGTCGCGATCGTCGGTCATCGCGCCATCCCGGACGGCCGACAGGCGGCGGCGAGTACGCGATTGCGGCCGGCCGCTGGTGGATGCCCTCGGGACACCGCGAAACAGCATTCCGGGCGCCGCGTGCCGTGCCCACGACGCGGGTCGCTCGCCCGACCCGGTGGTTCGCTGTGGTCGGCACGGTGCACCACGGCGGAGCGAGCGATGTCGGTGCGTGGTCCGGGGGCGCCGCCACCGGCTCGCGCCGACCGGCCGCCGCCGCTGGATCGGTTGCCGCTCGTCATTCCAGCGCTCCGGCGCGCGCGTAGTGGGCCGCGCCGATCAGACCGGCGCGAATGCCGAAGGCGCCCAGCGTGACCGCGGGGACCGGGACGACGCGGAGTCGTCGCGACAGGTCGGTGTGCAAGGCGGTGGTGAGGATGTCGCCCGCGCCCGAGAGGCCGCCGCCGAGCACGATCAGGTCGACCCGGGTGGCGTGCAGGATGCCGAGCAGGCCCGTCGCGAGGGCGTCGACGGCGTCGTCGATCACCGCGCGGGCGATCGGGTCGTGCGGGGCGCGCTCGAAGACTGTTGCGGCGCTGGGGATGTCGTGGCCGGTGCGGGCGGTGTAGGCGCGGGCGATGGCGCCGCCGGCGGCCACGGTTTCGACGCAGCCGACGTTGCCGCAGGGGCAGGGCAATCCGTCGTGCGGGCGGATCGGGATGTGGCCGTATTCGCCGGCCTCGCCGGGGCCGCTGCGGATCAGGCGGCCCGCCACCGCGAGGATGCCGGCGAGGCCGGTGCCGAGGATCAGGACGCAGACGTTGTCGTGGCCACGGCCCGCGCCGTGCCGCCATTCGGCCCAACCGGCCACGGTGACATCGTGTTCCAGCAGGACGGGTACGCGCCAGCGCGCGGTGAAGCGGTCGCCGAGCGGGACGTCGCGCCAGCCGATATTGCTGCTGAACACCGCTCGCGCGCCGACCGGGTCCACGATGCCGGGCAGCACCACCGCGGCGCGGTCCACGCGGATCCGTTGCGCGGCGGGCAGTTCGGTCAGCAATCGGTCTCCGAGGTCCTCGATCGCGTCGAAGGCGGCGGGGCCGTGCGGGGTGGGGATCGTGCCGGTGGTCAGGACCGTGCCCGCGGCGTCGGTGATCTCGGCCTTGGTGGTGGTGCCGCCGACGTCGACGGCGAGGACCAGATCCGGCGGGCCGGCGGTCACCCGAGAATCACCGAACGGCTCAGGCCGCGTGGGTGATCCGGGTCCAGGCCGAGATCCGCGGCGCGCAGCAGGCACAGCCGGTGCACCCGCACCAGGTCGGCCATCGGGTCGATATCGCGATGCTCGAAATGTGCTCCGGTGGCGGCGATATCGTCGGCCAGGCCGGGAGGCACCGGGCCGAGGGCCCAGACCGCGCGGCCCGGACCGGCGATGCTGATCGGACCGTGCCGGTATTCGGTGGCCAGATAGCCCTCGGTCCAGGACCGGCAGGACTCGCGCAACTTCAGGCCCGCCTCCTCGGCCAGCGCGGCGGCGAAACCCATTCCCACGAAACTGATCTGCTCGGCCCGCCGGACCTCGGCCAGCGCGACGGCCGGATCCTCGGCCAATACCGCGCGGGCCTGATCGATCACCGGGGTGAGATCCTCGCCGAGATGCCAGCGCAGGATCGCCAATGTCGTGGTGGCGAACCGGGTCTGCACCACCGACCGCTCGTCGACCTCGTCGATCAGGATCGGATCGGCCAGCTCCAGCACCGGCGTGCCCGGGCTGGAACAGATCACGGTGCGCGGGACCCCGGCGGGGAGAGCGCGCAGCGCCCGGATCACCTCGGTGGTGGTGCCCGATCGGCAGATCACCAGATACCGGTCGTAGTCGTGCCGGCGCACCTCGCCCGCGGGCCAGGCGTCGGTGGGACCGAGGCCCGCGGACTCGCGCCGCGCGGCGATCGCGCGGGACATGAACAATGAGGTGCCGCAACCGATCACGGCCAAGCGCTCACCGATGGCGGGCAGCAGCGCCCGATGTTCGGCGGCGATCGCCGCGGCGCGCGCCCAGTCGCCGGGCTGGGTGGCCACCTCGGTGGCCAGATGGGGAGCGGGATCGCGATCGGCGGAGGTCGACACGTCACCAGGATCGGCCCGGTGATCGTTCATGTCAAATTTACAGGCGAAACAGTCACATTCGATCATGTGAAGCGTTAAATTCGGACCAGTCGATTCTCTGCTCCAGCATCCGCGCCTCGCATCGCCGGGTGTGCACTCCGAAAGGCTCAGATCGTGAAACACCCACTCCGCGACGCATTCTCGTCGCTGATCCTGGCCACCGGGCTGGTACTGGCCGTCTCCTCCTGCGGCTTCGGCGGTGGCGGCTCGGACGATTCGGATCCGAACACGCTGTCGTTCCTCGCTCCGGTCTACAGCGACGGCACGAAAGCGGAGTGGGACAAGATCATCGGAGATTTCTCGAAGCAGAACCCGGACATCAAGGTCACGCTGCAGACGGAGTCCTGGGACTCCATCAACGATGTGGTGCGCACCAAATTGCAGTCGAAATCGACGACGCCGGACATCCTCAACATCGACGCCTATTCCACCTACGCCACCGACGGATTGCTCTATCCCGCCGCGGATGTGGTGGATCCGTCGGTCATCGCCGACATCCAGCCCGGTTTCGCGAAGAACGCCTCGATCACCGGAACCCAGTGGGCGCTACCGCTGTTCGCCTCCGCGCGGACTCTGTTCTACAACACCGACCTGTTCACCGCGGCCGGGGTCGCCGCACCGCCGAAGACCTGGGCGGAACTGACCGACGACGCGAAGCGGATCCAGGCGCTCGGCAACGGGGTCTCCGGTTACGGCCTGCCGCTGGGCAGCGAGGAGGCGCAGGGCGAGACCTCCATCTGGACCTTCGGCGCGGGCGGTAACTGGTCCGACGGTGACCGCATCACCGTGAACACCCCGCAGAACCTCGAGGGCGTGCAGGCGATGAAGGCGATCGCCGATGCCGGTGCCACGGAACCGAATCCGGGCGCCACCAACCGCGCCGACGTGATCAACGCCTTCATCCAGGGCAAGATCGGCATGATCGAGGGACTGCCGCCGACCATCGGCCAGATCGCGCAGAAGAATCCGGCGCTGAAATATACGACCGCGCCCTCGCCGACGAAATCCGGCGATCCGTCCACACTCGGTGTCGCCGATCATCTGATGGCCTTCAAGAAGGACGGCAAGAAACAGGAGGCGATCAAGAAATTCCTGACCTACTTCTATTCTCCCGCCGTGTATTCCGCCTTCGTCTCCAGTGAGCATTTCATCCCGATCACCGTCTCCGGTGCGAAGGCCCTCGCGGACGATCCGGTGACGAAGGCGTTCGCGACCATCCTGCCGTCGGCGAGGTTCTATCCCAGTAACAACCCGAAATGGGGTGCGGTACAGGGGGCTATCCGGCAGCAGTTGGGCACCGTGACCCAGGGCGCCGATCCCGCGGCGGTGCTGCAGAAGATCCAGCAGGCGGCGAGTTGAGCCGCACCCCGAGCCGAGCCGCGGCGGCGTTGCGCGCGCTGCCGTGGGTCGGCCCCGCGCTGGTGCTCATCGCCGCGATCGTCGGGTTTCCGGCCGGGTACATGCTGTGGACCTCGACCCGGGATCTGAGCGCCTACGGCGCCGATCGCGGCGCCGCCGGCTGGGCCAACTTCCGGAAGTTGTTCGCGCTGGCGGAATTACCGCGCATCCTGGCGCACACCCTGGTGTGGACGGTGGCGGTCGTGGTGATCACCCTGGTGCTGTCGGCGGCGCTGGCGCAGTTCCTGAACAAGGACTTTCCCGGCCGGACCGCGGTGCGGCTGGCGATCCTGGTGCCGTGGGCGGCCTCGGTGGTGATGACCACCACGGTGTTCGACTACCTGCTCGATCCCGATGTCGGCATCGCCAACCGGTTCCTCGTCGACATCGGGGTGCTGCACCGGGGTTTCGGGTTCACGAAGCAGGCCGGCCCGGCATTCCTGGTCGCGATCGGGGTGGCCGTGTTCGTGTCGATCCCGTTCACCACGTACACGATTCTGGCCGGGCTGCAGGCGATTCCGGCGGAAGTGGACGAGGCCGGGCGGGTCGACGGGGCGTCCGGGTGGCAGCGATACCGGTATCTCACACTGCCGCAACTGCGTTCGGCGATGGCGGTGGCGACGGTGATCAATCTGATCAACGCGTTCAACTCGCTGCCGATCCTGCAGGTGCTCACCGGCAGTATCGCGGGCTTCGACGCCGACACCACGACCACGTTGACATTCAAGTTGATCCGGCAGAATCAGCAACTCGCCACCGCCGCGGCGATGAGCGTGCTGAACTTCGCGCTGATCGCGGTGATCATCGCGGTCTACGTGAAGCTGATCCGGCCGGCGGGGGAGGAGACGCGGTGACCGTGCCCGGAAATCGGCGGCGGCGCCGGCGCTGGGATCTGACCGCCGTCGGGGCGGTGCTCGCCGCGCTGTTCCTGCTGCCGTATCTGGTGATGGTGCTGGGTTCGCTGAAGCCGCGCGCCGAGATCCTGCGCATCCCGCCGACCTATCTGCCCCAGCAGTGGCGCCCGGACAACTACGCCACGGTGTGGCACACCCCGGAGACCCCGCTGCCGTTCAACCTGGTCAGCACCCTGGTGATCGCGGTGGGTGGCACGCTGCTGGTGCTGGCCGCCGCCGTGCCGGCGGCGTACCACACCGCCCGGCGGCGGTTCCCGGGCAAGGCGGCATTTCTGGGGCTGGTGCTGGTGACCCAGATGTTGCAGCCGACCGTGCTGGTCACCGGCCTGCTGCGGGAGTTCTTCACACTCGGTATCAACGACACCTGGCTGGCCATGATCCTGGTGGACGGCGCGTTCAATCTCTCGTTCGCGGTGTGGATCCTGCACAGCTTCTTCCGCGGCGTACCGGTGGAACTGGAGGAGGCGGCCGCCCTGGACGGGCTGAGCCGGTGGCAGATTCTCACCCGGGTGAGCCTGCCGCTGGTGTGGCCGGGCATCGTCACGGCCACCATCTTCGCCTTCGTCTCCTGCTGGAACGAGTTCGCGGCCAGCCTGGTGATCCTGACCACGCCGGAGAATCAGCCGCTGTCGGTGGCGCTGACCAAGTTCATCGGGCAGTACGACACGGCTTGGCAATACGTCTTCGCGATCTCTACCGTCGGCATCGTGCCCGTCGTCATCCTGTTCGCACTGATCGAGAAGCGCCTGGTGGCCGGTCTGACCGCCGGCAGCGTGAAATGACCGCGCCCGCCGATCGGCCGCGACGATGGAATCGCCTGCTGGCGCTGCTGGCCGACACCGGCCGATTGTCGGTGGAGGAGGCCGCGGACCGGCTCGGTGTCTCGCCCGCCACGATCCGCCGGGATTTCACCGCACTGGCCGATCAGCAACTGGCCACCCGTACCCACGGCGGCATCGTCGCCACCGCCGTGGCCTACGACCTGCCGGCTCGCTACCGCGGTGGTGACGAGGCGAAACAACGTGTCGCCGAACACGCCGCGGCGCTGGTGGACATGACCGTGGTGGGGCTCAACGGCGGCACCACCACGACGGCGGTGGCGCGAGCGCTGGCCGGCCGGCCGGACCTGCCCACCTCCGCCGGCCGGCAGCCCACGATTGTGACCAATGCCCTCAATATCGCCGGCGAAATGGTGCTGCGGCCGCATCTGCGCACGATCTGCCTCGGTGGAATGGCACGGCGGGAATCCTACGAATTGCACGGCCCGCTCGCGGAGCGCGCATTGGCCGAATTGCATTTGGACACCCTCGTTCTCGGTGTCGACGCGATCTCCGCGGCGGGCGGCGCGCAATGCCGCCATCTCGGCGAGTCGGGCGTCAACGCGGAAATGGTGCGGCGCGCGAATCGGGTGATCGTGGCGGCCACCGCGGACAAACTCGGGCGCACCGCACTGGCCCGGATCTGCCCGATCGAGGACATCGATGTGCTGGTCACCGACACCGCGGCGGATCGTGCTGCGGTCGCCGAGATCCGCGCGGCCGGGGTGCGCGTCGACCTGGTGTAGGCCGCGCGTGCCGACCGGTCGGCCGCGGAATTACGTTCGCGGCCTTCGGAAAATAGCCGGAAGTCGATCATCCGACGTGCGGGCAACCGGTGTCGGGGCCGGAAGCTCGCGATCGCACGGTGCGAACCGCTCTTCCCGGCATCATGGTATTGATAGCCGTATATTTGCCGAATGGCTGTGTCCGATGATCGAACGAGCGACCGGCAACGGCTGCGGTGGGGCACGATCGCCGCATTCTCCTGTTTCCTCTACGGCTATTGCAGTGGCGTCGTCGCGGGCGCCCAGCTGTACTTCGGCCGCGAATTCCGGCTCGGCACCGGCGCGCAGGGCGCGGTGGTGGCCATCTTCCTGCTCGGCGCGGCCGCCGGTGCGCTGATCGCGGGCCGGTGCGCGGACCGCTTCGGCCGCAAGCCCACTCTCTTCGCCGCCGGCGTGCTGTTCGGCCTCGGCCTGGTTCTGGCGCAGTTCGCGCCGAACGTCGGCGTGCTGCTGCTCTCGCGGGTCGCCCAGGGCGTCGCCGCGGGCCTGGCCTCGGCGGTGGTGCCCAGCTATCTGTCCGAGATCGCCGACGACGCGCACCGCGGGCGACTCGGCTCGATCAACCAGCTCATGGTGACCCTCGGGTTGCTGGTGTCCTATCTGGTCAACCTGGCCTTCGCGGCGTCCGGCGACTGGCGCCGGATGTTCGGCGCGGGCCTGATCGCGGTGGTGCTGTTCCTGATCGCGCTGCCGACCGTCGCGGAATCGCCGGCGTGGCTGCGCCGCCGCGGTGAGGGCGCGCCGCAACCACCGCTGCGGGCGCTGTTCCGGTCGCCGGTGCGGCGGGCGGTCGTCCTCGGCACCGGCCTGTGTGTCCTGCAACAGTTCTGCGGCATCAACGCGGTGCTGTACTTCGCGCCGACCATCATCGAGCAGACCGGGCTCGCGGCGACCGATTCGATCCTGTACTCGGTCTACATCGGCGCGCTGAACGTGGTGATGACGGAGGTGTCGATCACCCTGATCGATCGTGCCGGCCGCCGGCCGTTGCTGCTGATCTCGACGGTCGCCATGACGATCGCGCTGATTCCGCTGGGCGCGAGCTTCCGCTGGGACCTGCCCGGCGGCAGCGTCACCGCGCTGATCTGCCTGCTCGCCTTCGTGGCCGCCTTCGCGATCGGCACGGGCCCGGTGGTGTGGCTGCTGGTGTCGGAACTGCTGCCGCCGCCGATGCGGGCCCGCGGCACGGGCCTGTGCACGACGGTGAACTGGCTCGCCAATTTCACCGTCAGCCAATCGTTCCTGCCCCTGATCCACGGCATCGGCCAGGGCCGCACGTTCTGGCTGTTCGCCGTGGTCTGCCTGCTCGGCACGGGCTTCGTCGCACACTGGGTGCCGGAGACCAAGGGCCGCACCGATGCCGAGATCGCGGTCGCGCTGGCGACGTGAACGGTGGAACGCGTTCGCGGTGCGAGCAGTGAAAACCGGACCGCCCGGGGCGACAGGGCGGTCCGGAACTTCGGAACGCCGCGACCACCCGGAGCTGTGCGGGGTCACGCCGATCACCTGACACTGTCTCCACCGAAACTGTGAAAACGCTTCACGTATCTCTGCGAATCCGCTGTGACAAACCATCGGCGGCGGGCGTTTTGCGCGCGTTGTCCCCGTACCGGTCGGTCCGCACGCTACAGTCCGCTCGGGCCGTGTGACTGCCCCGGCGCAGCTCGGGCCGGTGCTCGTGCCCCAACGCTCGATGTCGCTGTCCGTGCCGGTGTCCTCCCGCGTGGCGCCGCGCCGGCGAGATGGGAGGGTGGATGTCCGACAACGGGTTTCGACCCGATCCGGTCGCGCGTGGGATGGATGCCTGCCGGATGCCCGCCGCGGTGCGTTCGGCGCAGGTACTCGCGCTCGGCCTGGCGCTGATGGGGATCGTGTGCACGGCCGCGGCCGGATGGCTGTTCGGTACCCGCTCGGCGCTGGTCACCTCGCTGGCCTTCGTGCCGAGCTGGCTGCTCGGCCTGCTGGCGCTGGCCTTCGGCGCGGTCGGCAGCGGGATCCGGATCGGCGCGATCGGGCTGGCGGCCCTGAACATGGCGTGGACCGTCCCGTCGATCACGATGGGTCACCCGCCCGGCTGGCTGGGACCGGCCGGTTCGATCGGGCTGATCGTGCTGATGTTCCGGCCCGCCGCCCGGGACTGGTTCGAGGATTGGTAGCCCGTTCCGAACACGGTCGTAACATCGGCGAAACCTGGTGTGCCGATTCGCAATGCCGGTGCAACCACGTGCTCCTACTGTGACGGGATGAGTTCGGAAACCGCCGCCGCCACCGGCATTCACATCAGCGGATTGAGCAAGACCTTCCGGGTGGGTCGGCGCGCGGTGCCGGCACTGGACTCGGTCGACCTGCACACCGATCAGGGCGCCTTTCTGTCGCTGCTCGGGCCCTCGGGCTGTGGGAAATCGACGGTGCTGCGCATTCTGGCCGGTCTGGAGACGCCGACCGCCGGGACGGCGCGCATCGACGGTTCCACCCCGGCCGAGCTGCGCCGCCGCCACGAGTTCGGGATCGCCTTCCAGGATTCGGCGCTGTTGCCGTGGCGCAGTGTGGAATCCAATATCAAGCTGCCGTTGCAGGTCGCGGGGCTGCCGGTGGAGCCGGCCGAGATTGCCGAGTTGATCGAGCTGGTCGGCCTGCAGGGCTTCGAGAAGGCCAAGCCAGCGCAGCTGTCCGGCGGTATGCGACAACGGGTTTCGATCGCGCGGGCCCTGGTGGTCAAGCCGACGGTGCTGCTGCTGGACGAACCGTTCGGCGCGCTCGACGACATGACCCGGCAGCGGCTGAATCTGGAACTGCTGCGGATCTGGACCGAGAAGCCCGCCACCACCCTGATGGTGACGCACGGCATCGCCGAGGCGGTCTTCCTGTCCGACGTGGTCGCGGTGATGAGCCCGCGGCCGGGGCGGGTCGTGCAGATGGTGGAGATCGACCTGCCGCGGCCGCGGACGCCGGAGATGATGCGCACGCCGGAATTCCACAAGTTGCACGACTATCTGTCGGAACTGCTGTTCGGGCGCAACGGCGACGGGGGGATCGAGGGTGATGCCGAGGCGCTGGACATCGCCGCGGCGGCACCGGACGTGATCGCCGCGGACGAGGGCATCGGGGCGGCGCCGCAGGACGGCAGCGCCGCCGGGACCTCGGGCGGCACGGGGGCAGAGTCGCCGGATGCCGGGGCCGCCGACGGCACCACGGCCGAATCGCTGGACGGCGCCCGGTGAACGGGCGGGCGGGCCGGGGCCTCAGTGGCGCGATCGGTGTCGTGGCCCTGATCGTCTTGTGGTGGCTGCTGGCCGAATTGAAGGTCGCCGGTGGCACCATCCCCGGTCCGTGGACGGTGCTGCACACCATGTACACCGACGGCTGGGGACTGTACGGCCCGAACTTCCGGATCACCGCGCTCGGCGCGCTGAAGGGGTTCGTGTGGGGCAACGTGCTGGCCATCGGACTGGCGGTCCTCGTGCTGCTGGTACCGCCGATCGAATCGCTGGCCACCCAGCTGGCGATCCTGAGTTACTGCACCCCGCTGCTGGCGCTGGGGCCGATCATCCTGGTGGTCTTCGGCGGCCGGACGCCGACGGTGTTCCTGGCGGGGATGTACTGCTTCTTCACCACCATGGTGGGCACGGTGGCCGGGCTGCGCTCGGCCGATCGCACCAGCCTGGATCTGGTGCGCGCCTACGGCGGTGGCCGCTGGCAACGGCTGTGGCGGGTGCAGTTGATCGCGGCGCTGCCGAACACGTTGGCGGCGTTGAAGATCGCGGCGCCGTCGGCGGTGCTGGGCGCGATCCTCGGTGAATATCTGGGCGGTGTGGACACCGGGATCGGGGTGGCGCTGACGGCCGCGCAGAACTCCTACAACGTGCCCCGCACCTGGGGGATGGCGCTGGCCGCGGCGGCGCTGGCGGGCGTGGGTTATCTGCTGGTGAGCCTGCTGGCCCGGGCGCTGCGGCCGTGGACCGGAGCGGAGGCACGGGCGTGAACGTGGTGCGCAGAATCGCGAAATTCCTTTTCCCCCTGTTGATCTCGGTGATCCTCATGGGGGTGATCTGGACCGTCTTCCTGAAGGCGTTCCCACAGGTCGGGCCGCGGGTGGGCAAGACCCCCGCGGACGTGTGGCGGTATCTGATCACCGGGCCGACCGCCGACACCGCGCGGCAGGCGATCCTGGCCGATCTGCGGATCACGTTGCAGGATGCCGCTCTCGGGTTCGGCGTCGGCATGCTGGCGGCGCTGGCGCTGGCGGCGCTGTTCGTCACCGTGCCGGCCGCCGAGCGGTCGTTCATGCCGGTGGCCCTGTTGCTGAGGTCGGTGCCGCTGGTGGCGCTCACGCCGATCATCGTGCTGGTGTGCGGGCGCGGTCCGGGCGGGGTGACCACCATGGCGGCCATCGTCGTGCTGTTCCCGGCACTGGTGCTGATCATGACCGGATTGCGCGGGGCGCCACAGCAGGCCGTCGAGCTGATCGCGGTCTACGGTGGCTCGCGCTGGACCGCGCTGCGCATGGTCGCGGTGCCGGCCGCGCTGCCGACGGTGTTCGCGGCGGCCCGGATCTCGGTGCCGGGTGCGCTGATCGGCGCACTGCTCGGTGAGTGGCTCGGTAGCGGCAAGGGGCTGGGCTCCAGCATGATCCGGGCCGTGGCGAGCTTCCAGTACAACAAGCTGTGGGCCTCGATCGTGCTGGTCACGCTGGTATCGGTGCTGCTGTACGCGATCGTCGGCGTGCTGGAGAACCTGGTGCTGGCCCGGTTCGGACCGGAGGCGGGCCGGTCCTGAGTTTACTTGCAGCACACAATTTTACATCGCGGGAACAATGCATTTACCTGGGATACACAGCTGTCGCACCGAAAGCAAAGTATCCGAAATCGAAACACCTTACATTTCCGACATGACTCGCGTGACAGGCCCCTTGCCGGCCCAGAAGTTCGCCGTGGACCGTCGGTCCTTCCTTCGTTTCTCGGTACTCGCCGGAGCTGTGGCAGGCGGTGCCGGAGTGCTTGCCGCATGCGGGAACTCGTCCTCGTCCGGTGGCGGCGGCACCTCGGCCGACGGTTCGAAGTTCGGAACCGTGGCGATCCAGTTGTCCTGGTTGAAGAACATCGAATTCGCCGGCGAGTTCTTCGCCGACAGCAAGGGCTACTACAAGGACGCCGGTTTCGGGAAGGTCGATCTGATCGCCGGTGGCGCGGCGGGCACCACGGTGGAGGCCGGTCTGGACACCAAGAAGGTCTGGCTGGGCATGTCGGCCCCGATGCTGACCGCGCCGGCCGTGCTGGAGGGCCTGCCGGCGAAGATCGTGGGCACCACCTATCAGAAGAACCCCTTCTGCATCGTCAGCTCGGCGGCCAAGCCGATCAAGTCGCCGCAGGACATGAAGGGCCGCAAGATCGGCGTGCAGGACGGCAACCAGCTGGTGTTCGGCGCGCTGCTGTCGGCCAACGGGCTCACCCCCAGCGACGTCACCATCGTTCCGGCGCAATACGATCCGACACCGCTGGCCAGCGGTGAGGTGGACGGCTGGGTCAGCTACGTGACCAACGAGCCGATCACGCTGGCGGCCAAGGGTTTCCAGAACACCAACTTCCTGTTCGCGGATTACGGGCTGCCACTGGTGGCCGAGACGCTGACCGTCCGGCAGGAGACCATCGACAAGGATCGCGAGAAGCTGAAGGCGTTCCTGGTCGCGGAGATCAAGGGCTGGAAGGACGCCGTCGCGAATCCGGCGGAATCGGCCCGGCTGGCCGCCGAGGTCTACGGCAAGGATCAGCATCTGGAGGTCGCCGAGCAGACCGCGGAGGCGAAGGCGCAGAACGATCTGGTCGTCTCCGCCGACACGAAGGCCAACGGGTTGTTCACCATCACCGATCAATTGGTCACGCAGAACATCGAGGCCCTCGGCAAGGCGAAGATCAGTATCAAGGCCGATCAGCTGTTCGATCTGTCCGTGCTGAAAGAGGTCTACGCCGAGCATCCGGAGCTGAAGAGCTGATCGGATCGCGGACGCACCCCGAGCCGGCCTCGGGGTGTGGTACCGCGTTCGGACCTCCGGCAAATGTATGATGCGTCACCTTTTTCGGCCCGGTGGCCGCGCCACCAGCGCGCTCGTCTCCGGTTCACCCGTCATTCCCGAAGCTGGGAATTGTCTGTGTGGCAGGGATGCCCGATAGTTCGGGGCGAAATCACCGAGCCGGAGCGATTGCGAGTGATGTGAGATGAGTCGGATGGTCAAATCCGTCCGGGTGGTGCGGTCGGCCGACACCGCCGAAGTGTTCGGTCCGCAGCGGCAACGGCTCACGCCGTGTATCACCACGGAAGTCTGTGGAGCCGAAGGGATTTCGGCCGGTACCGTGTACATGCCGCCGGGCGGGATGTCCCGGGCGCACTACCACGCCCACAGTGAGATCGTCGTGTTCTGCCTGCGTGGCGACGCGGCGACGCTGATCGGTCCCGAGCTGGAACCGTACTTCCACGGTCCCGGCGAATTCATCTACATCCCCGAAGGAGTCGTCCACGTCGCCGTGAATCTCGGTGTCGCGGACGACCTCGTCGCCGTCGAGATGCGAACCGACCCGCAGTTCAACGACGATGTGGTGCTGACCCCGGAGCACGACGAGGCCGCCGCCGCGGTCGCCGCGCGGTTGCGCGCCGAACTCGCGGTCACGGCGTGAACGAACACAAGCGCAGCCACGCCGCCGTGGCCACGCGCAGCGGGCCGATCGATGAGCTGTTCGCCGCCGCCGCGCGCTGGCCGGATCTGATCTCGTTCGCGGCGGGTGCGCCGGATCCGGCCCTGCTGCCGGTCGAGTCGATCGCCGGACTCACCGCGGCGGCGCTCGACCGGCAGGGCCGGGCCGCCTTGCAGTACGGGCTCACCGGCGGCCTGCCCGCATTGCAGGCACTGTCCCGGGAACTGTTGTCCGAGCGTGGAATCGACTGCGCGATCGGCGACATCCACATCGCCACCGGCGCGTCCGGCGCCCTGCACAACATCTGCCTGGCGACCCTCGACCGCGGCGACGTGGTACTGGTCGAGACCCCTACGCACGGACCGGCGGTCACGCTGTTCCGCAGTCACGGCGCGACCGTGATCGGGGTCGACTGCGACGAATCCGGGGTGCTGCCCGACGCGCTCGACGAAGCGATCCGGCGGCACCGGCCCGCCTTCGTCTATCTGATGCCGACCTTCCACAACCCGACCGGCCGCACCATGCCCGCCGACCGCCGGGCGCGGACGGCCGAGGTGATCCGGCGGCACCGGACGCTGGTGATCGAGGACGACGTCTACGCGGAACTGCGCTACCGCGGGACCGAGGTGCCCGCGCTGGCCTCGTTCGTGCCGGGGCTCTGCGCCTACCTCACCTCGCTGTCGAAATCCGTCGCGCCCGCGCTGCGGATCGGGATCACGGTGCTGCCGCCGGCGTTGCTGCGCGATGTGCTGGTGCTCAAACAGGGCATCGACATGCAGACGTCCTCCTTCACCCAGGCGCTCGCCGCGGAATTCCTCGGCGGGCCCACGCGGGCGGCGCACCGGCGACGGCTGGTCGAGCACTACGCGGCCAAACTGGACCGGCTCGCCGGTGCGCTGGGTGAACACCTCGGGCCGGAATTCCGCTGGACCGTTCCCGACGGCGGGTTGTTCGTCTGGGTCGAGGGACCGCCGGGTTTCGACGCCGGCGCGGTGTTGCCGGCCGCGCTCGACCACGGGGTCGCCTTCCTGCCGGGCAGCCATTTCTATGCCGACGGCGGCGCGGACCACGCCCACACCCTGCGGCTGAGTTTCTCCGCGGTACCGATCGAGGCCATCGATCGGGGCGTCGCGGCGCTGGCCGAGGTGTGCCGGCTGTGACCTCGCAGGCGCATCCGATCGTCGGAGTGTGGGAGGTGACCGCGCCCGATGCGCCGTTCCCGCACCACGTCATGACCTTTCACGCCGACGGCACGATGGCGCAGTCCAATCCGGATCTCGGCAACCGCGGCACCAGCGACAGCGGCGGGATGGGGATCTGGCGGGCCGACGGCGGCGAGATCGCCGGGAAATTCGTCGAATACACGGTGGATCGGGCGGAGCCTTCGATCGTCCGGCGGGGCGTGGTGGAATTCCGGATGGTGGTGGCTGCCGACGAGTTCCGCGGCGACGCCGCGGCCACCTTCGCCCGGCTGCCGGACGGGCCGGTCACCGAGCCGGCGCGTACTTCGTTGTACGGCAGGCGATTGCGCTGATCAGGCGGCGGCCATGGTGGCCGTCGCGCGGGACCGGAGGGCGAGCATCTCGGCGGCGACCGCGATCGCGGTCTCCATCGGGGTGTGCGCGCCGATGTCGAGGCCGGCGGGCGCGCACAGCCGGCCCAGGGTCATATCGTCGAATCCACCGGCCCGCAGCGCCTCGATCCGCCGCAGGTGGGCGTTGCGGGAGCCCAGGGCACCCAGATAACCGAAGTCCTGCAGCCGCAACGCGACCGTCAGCACGGGGACCTCGAATTTGGGGTCCTGGGAGACCAGGACCAGGGCGGTCGAGCCGTCGATGCGACCGGCCGCGGCCTCCGCGTTCAGGTACCGGTGCGGCCATTCGACCACGACCTCCGCGCCCGGGAACGACTGCGGCGACGCGAAGGCCTCACGCGCGTCGCACACGGTGACCCGGTAGCCGAGCAGCCGGGCCTGCACGGTGAGCGCCGACGCGAACGGGTTGGCGCCGAAGATGATCATGCGCGGCGGCGCGGTGTACGAGCGGACGAAGATGTCGGACTCCGGTAACGACACCAGTTCGGTGTTGTGCTTGCGCTCGGTGACCAGGTGCTGGCCGATGACCTCCGGATCGGTGTGCCACACCACGGTGAACACCGTGACCGGTTTGTGCGCGAAGATCTCCTGCGCGACGGTCGGGAACTCCGGGAAATGGCCGCGGGAGAAGGGTTCCACGAACACGTCGATGGTGCCGCAGTCGGTGCCCACCTCCAGGCCGGAGGTCGGATCGAAGCGCCGCAGCTCCCGCCGCCCGGTGGCCGCGGCGATCCGTGCCGTCTCCAGTACCGCCGCCTCGTAACAGCCGTCCGACACGGTGCCGTGCACCCCGCCGTCGGGGTCCACCAGCATCGCCGAGCCCACCGGTAAGGGAGACGAGCCGAAGGTGCGGACGAGCGTCGCCAGGCCGCCGACTCGGCCGCTCTGCCACACCCGCATCATATCTTCGAGAATGTCGCGCATCACAGGCTCCCGATCACTGTGCACGAAGGTGCGGGTAGTCGTGGTCACGTCCCGTCGCCAAATCGTCGCACGTGACGGCCACCATATCCGGTCTTTTGTCCAGATACGCCCTTGCGCCCGAATCTCCTCGTGCGGAATCGATCACGTTTGTCCAATGTTCATGTCCTATGACCACCGGATGTCCGGGGGCTTCACCGAACACCGCCCGGGCCAGCCCGCTGGACGCGGTGCGGGCGGCGGCGAGGACCCGGGCGACGACGGCGGGCCCGACGTCCGGGGTGTCGACCGGCATGATCGCCGCGTAGGCCGCTGCGGCGGAACCGGACTCGGCCAGGGCGCGCAGGCCGGCCCGCAGCGAGGCCGACATTCCGGTCGCCCAGTCCGCCGCCCAGACCGGCCGCGCGCCCGCCGGAAGTTCGATTGCGGGCTGTTCGCTTACCTGCCATCGACCGCTCGCCGAGGCGCGCGCCGGGCCGCTGGCGCCCAGGACCACGACCACCTCGGCGCAACCACCGTCGCGCAGCGCCGCGACCGCCGAGCGCAGCCAGTCACCGTCGGCCGCCAGCACTTTGGGTCGTCCGTATCGGGTGCCCGCACCGGCGGCGAGTACGATGCCGTCGCAGCGTCCGAGGGTCATGGCGGCGAGGGTAGTCCAGATCCGTGATCTTCGCTGTCCGAGTGGCACCACTGCCGGGGATCGTCGAAGCTGGATCGAGTGACCACCGATGTGATCGCTCTCGAGGACTTCGGCACGCTGCCGGAGCCCGTGGCGATCGAACTGCTGCTGAAATGTTGCTCCTCCCCGGCCTGGGCCCGTGCGGTGGCCGCGCGCCGCCCCTATGCCACCGTCGAGGCGGTGCTCGGCGCGGCCGACGCGGCGCTGGCCGAGCTGTCCGAAAACGAATTGGACCGGGCGCTCGCCGGTCATCCGCGCATCGGAACCCGTTCGGACGACCCGTCTTCGCGGCGGGAACAGGCCGGCGTCGCCGACGCCGGCGCGGACGTCCGCGCCGCGCTCGCCGCGTGGAATCGCGAGTACGAGGCCACCTTCGGCCATGTGTACCTGGTCCGCGCGACCGGCCGATCGGCCGGGGAACTGCTGGAGATCCTGCTGACCCGATTGCGCAACGACCCGGCCACGGAACGACGTATCGTGCGAGGGGAACTGGCCCAGATCAACCGCATTCGCCTGCGCCGGCTGTTCGGCGCCGACCCCGGGGAGCCACGTTGAGCACGCTGAGCACACATGTCCTGGACGCCGTCCGGGGCGTTCCGGCCGCGGGAATCGCGGTCACCCTGTTCGGGCCGGACCCCGACGCGCCCCCGGGGGACGCGACGACCGGGCAGCCGGCAGGGCTGCCGGGGGGTGCGACGGTCGGGCTGCCCGGTGATGTGACGACCGTATCGGCCGGGGACGTGCCGGCCGTCTCGGCGGAGGACGTGACCACCGCGCTCGCGGGGGGCGCGACGGCCGGGCTGCCGGGGAATCCGGCGGCGCCCGGTGATCCGGCGGTGGTGCCGAGCGGCATCGTGATGCTGGCGTCGGCCGTGACCGATGCCGACGGCCGCATCCCGAGTCTGGGCGACGATCTCGTTCCCGGTGTGCACCGGTTGCGCTTCGAGACGGGCGCCTATTTCGCCGCGCAGGGTGTCTCCGCCTTCTATCCCGAGATCACGGTGGCCTTCACCATCACCGGCGAACGGCATCTGCATATCCCGTTGTTGTTGTCGCCCTTCGCGTATTCGACCTATCGGGGCAGCTGAAGCTCGGGAGTTCCGTCAGCCGAAGCGTTCGACGCGGACGCGGTCGCGGGGTTGTCCGCCCGCCACGAGCAGGCGGGAGGCGTGTTCGGTGAAGCCGTTGCCGCCGCAGACGTAGGCCTCCCAGCCGCCGGTCGGTGTTTCGGCCAGCGCCGCCCTCAGGTGTCCGGCGTGTAGCCGGCCCTCGGTGCGGGTGTATATCACGGTCGTCTCCGCGCCGAATTCGCCCGAGTAGGGCAGGTTTTCCGGCGAGCGGACCGAAACAACAAGGCGCAGTGGAACTCTCAGCCGGGCTTCGCGGTGATGCCGCAGCATGGACATCAGCGGGACGACGCCGGAGCCGCCGCCGAGCAGCAGTGCCGGGCGGTCGCCGGGCCAGGCGAAGAAGCCGCCCAGCGGGCCCTTGATCTCCACGGTGTCACCGGGTTTCGCGACGGTGTGCAGATGGCCGGACACCTCGCCGCCGGGCATGTGGTCGACGGTGAGTTCGATGTACCCGGCGTCGCCGGGGGTGGAGGCCAGGGAATAGTGGCGCTGCGCGGTGTAGCCGTCGGCGGCGGTGAGACGCACCATCACGTGCTGCCCGGGTGCGTGTCCGGGCCAGTCCGGTACCGCGAAGCGGAAGGTGGACATCGTCGCGGTCTCGGGCCGGACGCCGATCAGGGTCGCGGGGCGGAAGTCCGCCGCGGCGCGGTTGCTGGGCACCAATCGCGGTGGGACGGTGAAGGTTTCAGTCGCCGGCATAGCGTTCCTCGCGCCACGGATCGCCCTCGTTGTGATAGCCGTTGTGCTCCCAGAATCCGGGCTCGTCGTGATCGAGCAGCCGCAGGCCGGTGATCCACTTGGCGCTCTTCCAGAAGTACCGCCCCGGAACCAGCAGTCTGGCCGGGCCGCCGTGCTCGGGGGTCAGGGGGAGTCCGTCGGCCTCCCAGGCGATCCAGGCCCGGCCGGAGCGGACCGCCGCCAGCGGGAGATTGGTGGTGTAGCCGGTGTGTGACCGGGCCAGGACATGGGTGGCCCGCGGCAGCGGGCTTGCGGCGGTGAGGAATTCGTCGAGATCGACGCCGGCGAACCG
Organism: Nocardia aurantia; assembly: GCF_009604425.1. Taxonomy (GTDB): domain Bacteria; phylum Actinomycetota; class Actinomycetes; order Mycobacteriales; family Mycobacteriaceae; genus Nocardia; species Nocardia aurantia. The sequence continues at coordinate 54,378 of NZ_WEGI01000013.1, forward strand.
GACGCCGAATCGGGACCAGCCGGTGACGCAATGGATGTCGCCGCGGTATTCGGAGCGCGGCAGCGCGTGCGCCTCGTCCCACGTCCACGTGCGAGGCGTGGCGACCAGGCCGTCGATCCGGAGGGTCCAGTCGGCCGCGGACAGCTCCGGCGTCACCTCCGCGGACAGCACCGGCCACGACTGCCCCGCGTCGTACTGCCCGGGAGGCAGGCGCGGGTCGCGGTCGGTGCCGCGGCTGCGGAACCCTCGGGTGACGATCACGGCGAGCCAGCCTACACGTCGGATCATCCCATATATTGAGATGCGGGCCCGGTAACTTTGACGTCCGTCCAGTTTGCCAGGCAAGATCGCAATCATGTCTGCGCTTTTGTTGACGCGCCGGCTGTACGTGGATTTGCTGCGGTCGACCACGGCCAGCTGTCGTCGGCCCTGATCGACCTCGCGAGTCCCTCCCGGTGGCGGATCGTCGCCCCGGCCCTGCGGTCCCGTCGTACCGCAGTTCCTCTCTCTGCTGGAGCCCCACCATGCCCCGTTTCACCGCGGTCGCCGCCGCTGCCGTGCTGTCCTGCGCTCTGCTGGCCACCGGTTGCTCGCAGTCCGATTCCACCACCGGCAACACCGGGAGCAGCGCCCCGTCGGTCGGTCAGGCGACCGGGCCGAAGCCGGCGCCGTTCGACAAGGGCGCGGTGAAGGTCGCGCTGGTCCGGCAGAGCGGTGCGGGTGACTACTTCGAACAGTGGGGCAACGGCGCCAAGGCGCAGGCCAAGGCCCTCGGCATCGACCTGGCCGTCTACGACGCGCAGTCCGACAACGCCAAACAGGCCACCGACCTGTCCCAGGCGATCAACTCCGGCGCGACCGCCATCATCGTCGACCACGGCTTCCCGGCGACCATCGAGCCGCTGATCGATCAGGCCGTGGCCAAGGGCATCACCGTGGTGAGCTACGACGTCGCCACCACCAACCCGAAGGTGATCACCACCACGCAGAGCGACGCGGACATCGCGAAGGCCGCACTCGGCGCGCTGGAGTCCGCGGTCGGCAAGAACGTGCCGGTCGGCTACGTGAACGTCGCCGGTTTCGCGCCGCTGGACCGCCGCGACACCGTGTGGCAGCAGACCAAGGGCGGCGAGGGCTGGACCGAGGCGTTCAAGGTCGGCAAGGTGACCGACTCCACCGTGACCGACAACGTGCCGCTGATCAATGCCGCGCTCACCCAGCATCCCGAGGTCAAGGGCATCTTCGCGCCCTACGACGAGCTGGCCAAGGGCGCGACGCTCGCCGTGCAGAACAAGCATCTGGAGAGCTCGGTGAAGGTGGTCGGCGCCGACGTGTCCAACGCCGACATCCAGATCATCACCGCCGACAACAGCCCCTGGGTGGCGACGGCCGGCACCGATCCGTCCGCGGTCGGCGCGGCCGTCGTGCGCACCGCCGCGTTGCAGCTGGCGGGTCAGCTGAACAAGCAGACCGTCGAATTCCCCGCGGTGGCGATCACCCGGGATCTGCTGGTGTCGAAGAAGATCGCGAACATGGACCAGCTGCGCAAGGCGCTGCCGGAGCTCAACCTGGCTCAGGTGAGCGCGGCGAACTGGATCCCGGTCGTCTCCTACTGATGCGGGCAGTGCTCTGATGATCGCGACGGCGGTCGCGTTGCGCGGCGTCGGAATGGCCTTCGGCGGGAAGCCGGTGCTGGCGGACGTGTCCCTGGACGTGTCCGGCGGTGCGGTGACCGCGCTGCTCGGCGCCAACGGCGCCGGGAAGTCCACCCTGATCAAGGTGCTCTCCGGGGTGTATCCGGAACACACCGGGCAGGTGTCCATCGACGGCGAGCCGGTCGAGCTGCGCAGTCCGGCCGTGGCGCGGAAGCTGGGTGTGCAGACCGTCCATCAGCACATCGCCGACGGCGTGGTGCCCGGACTGTCGGTCGCCGAGAATCTGGTGTTCGAGCGGATCGCGGCCGGCCGCGGCAACCCGTGGCTGGACACCCGGCAGGTGCTGGCCCGCGCGCGCGAGATCCAGGCCACGCTCGAACTCGGTTGGGGCGAGCGGACATTGCGTCGCGATGTCGCGGAACTGGGCATCTCCGACCAGCAGTTGCTGCTGCTCGCGCGGGCCCTGTCGACGCGGCCGCGGCTGCTGATCCTCGACGAGCCCACCGCCGCGCTGTCGGCGGCCGAGGCGCGGCGGCTGTTCACGATCGTCGACCGGATGCGCGCCGACGGGATCGCCGTGCTGTACGTATCGCACCGGCTCGGCGAGATCGACACGCTGGCAGATCGTTTGGTGGTGCTGCGGGACGGCCGGTTGATCACCGAGCAGGCCAAGCCGTTCGACTGGGACACCGCGTTGCGGGCCATGCTGGAACGTGGAAACACTGTGGCGGAAAGTGTTTCGGCACCGGAGGAACGGTCGCCGGGCGGTGTACCCGGCGCTCGTGCTGCCGTGGTCTCGGTCGATGCGGCGACGGAAGCTGATGCGGCGCAGGTGGTTTCGCGGCTCGCCGAGGTGGTGCGGCCGGAGTCGGCCGGGCCGGGTGGTGGTGCGGTGGTGCTGTCGCTGCGCGGGGTGTCGTTGCTGCCGGAGCGGCAGCCGCAGGATCTGGACATTCGCGCCGGTGAGGTGACCGGGGTGGTCGGGCTGCTCGGGGCGGGGAAGACCGAGCTGGCGCGGGGGCTGTTCGGCGCCGATCCGTTCGGCGCGGGGACGCTGGAACTGGCCGGTGCGCGGTATCGGCCCCGGCATCCGGCCGACGCCATCGCGCGCGGGGTGCATCTCGTCCCGGAGGATCGGCACGTCGACGCGCTGATCCCGGATTGGTCCATCGCGGAAAATCTCTCGCTGCCGTTCCTGCGGGCATTGTCCGATGTGTTCGGCCTGATCCGGCGGGGGCGGGAACGCGATCTCGGTACCCGGACCATCGAGCGGCTCGGCATCGTCGCGCGCGGCGAGGCGAGTCTCATCGAGGAGTTGTCCGGCGGGAATCAGCAGAAGGTGGTGGTCGGGCGCTGGCTGGCGCACCCGCCACGGGTGCTGATCCTGGACGAGCCGTTCCGCGGCGTCGACATCGGCGCTCGGCGTGATATCGGCAGGCAGGCAAGGCAACTGGCCGCCGACGGCGCCGCGGTGCTACTGCTGTCCGCCGATGTGGACGAGGTGCTCGAGGTCGCCGACCGGGTGATCGTGCTGGCCGACGGCGAGATCCGCGCGGACGGTTACGACATCGCCGGTGCCCAGGTGATCGCCGCTCTGGCGGGAAGCGCCGTATGAGCAAGCACCCGGAATTCCTGCCATCGAACCCGATCCGATCGAAAGTTCCGCGATGACCGCCACCGAGCTTCCCGCCCCTGCCACCACCACCGCCGCGCCGGTGCCGGGACGGATGCGTGACCTCGTGATCAAGTACGGGTTCATCGTGGTGACGCTCGCGCTGTTCGCCTACTTCAGCGCCAGCGAACCGGCCTTCCGCAATTCGGCGACGTTGCTGGACATCCTGCGCTACGTCTCGGTCGCGGCCCTGCTCGGCCTCGGCGTCACGGTGACACTGGCCGTGGGTGGCATGGACATGTCGGTCGGCGCGGTCGCCGGGCTCGCGGTGTCGGTCGCGGCGAAGATGATGGTGGTCTACAACCAGGTCGGCGCGATCGCGATCCTGGTCGTACTGGCCGCCGGTGTGGTTGCCGGACTGGGCAACGCGCTGCTGATCGTGGCGCTGAAGGTGCCGGACATGCTGGCCACGCTCGGCACCATGTTCGTCATCCAGGGCCTGAAACTCATTGTGGTGGACGGGCAGTCGATCTCCCCGGGGATGACGCTGCCCGACGGCCACACCGCGCCGGGCAAGTTCACCGCCGGCTTCCTGAAGATCGATCGGGGCAGCGTCGCGGGGATCCCGGTATCGGTGCTGATCTTCCTGGTGCTGACCGTCGCGGCCTGGGTGTTCCTGGCCCGGACCCGGTGGGGGCGTGTGCTGTACGCGATCGGCGCGAATCCGAAGGCGGCGCGGCTGGCCGGTATCCGGGTGGGGGTGTACCGGGCGCTGGCGTACGTGCTGTCCGGGGTGCTCGCCTCGATCGGCGGACTGATCCTGGCCGCCCGGATCGGGCAGGGCGACGTGTCCGCCGGGACCTCGCAGCTGCTGGAGGCGGTGGCGGTCGCGCTGGTCGGCACCTCGGTGCTCGGCCGCGGCAAGCCGAACGCGTGGGGCACCGCGCTCGGCGCCGTGCTGATCGGCATCATCTCCTCGGGGCTGACCATCGCCGGATTGCCCTACTACACGCAGGATGTCGTCGAGGGCGCGGTGCTGATCATCGCGCTGGTGTTCAGTTTCACCCTGTCGCGAGGAAGACGCTCATGAGCCACCGCCTGCTGGAAACCGCCGACATCCCCGGCTATCTCCGTGACCACGGGCACTGGGACGGATCCGGCGAGGTCGCGGTGCACGAGGTGTCCGACGGCAATCTGAATCGGGTGTTCATCGCCACCGGCGCCGGCTGGAGTCTCGCCGTGAAACAGGCGCTCCCGTGGGTGCGCGTCGCCGGGCCCTCGTGGCCGTTGAGTCCCGCCCGAGCCGACGCCGAGGCCCGCGCCTACCGGGCGGTGGCGGCGGTGGCGCCGGAGACGATCCCGGTGGTCCACGGCTACGACCCGGCCGATTACGTCCTGGTCATGGAGGACATGTCGGATCTGCGGGTGCTGCGCACCGTGCTCAACGAGGGTGGCGGCTACGGTGGCGCGTCCGACGCGATCGGCCTGTTCGTGGCCCGATTGTCCTTCGCCACCAGCGATTTCGGTATGACGTCGGCGGAACGTAAAGCGCTGCTGGCGGAATCGGTGAATCCCGAACTCTGCAAGATCACCGAGGACGTGGTGCTGTCCGAGCCCTACCTCGAGCACGAGCACAACCATTGGCATCCCGACCTCGCCGATCTGGCCGCGGCCTACCGCGCCGACGCGGCGCTGCGCACCGAGATCGCCGAACTGCGCCACCTGTTCATGTCCGGTGCGCAGGCGCTGCTGCACGGCGATCTGCACACCGGCAGCATCATAGTCGGCAACCGGGCCGGTGCGGAGGTGGTCCGGGTGTTCGATCCGGAGTTCTCCTACGTCGGCCCGATCGGCTTCGACCTCGGGTTGTACTGGGGGAACCTGGTGGCGGCGGAATCCCGGGCGCGGGTCCTCGGTGCCGTCGGCGAGCACGCCGGCCAGTTGGCGCGCAGCTGGGCGGCCTTCGAGACGGAGTTCCGCCGGCTGTGGCCGCAGCGTGCCGACACCTTCTTCGACGATGCCTACCTGGATCGATTCCTGCGCCGGGTGTGGGCGGACTCGCTCGGTTTCGCGGGCGCGGAACTGATCCGCCGCATCATCGGCTACGCCCACCTCACCGACCTGGACAGTCTGCCCGACGCGACCGCGGCCCGGCACGCCCTGCTCGTCGGCCGCGAATTGGTCCTGCGCCGTGCGGAACTCGCCACGCCCGCCGATGTCGCGGCGCTGGTCGACGACCTCGCCGGTCCTGTACTCGGCTCGGTCCAGGAGTAACGAGCGGCGGGGGCGCTGACCGGTCCCGCACCGGCGATCAGGTCGGGCGGTGGGTGTGGACCGGACCGGCCTGCCGCTGGTGCCGAAATTCTGAGTATGCAGGGCACAAGGGTTTCCGTGGAAGTGATGTGCAACCACCGTGGTCGGTCACGGTGGTTGCTGCCGGTACCGATGGAGCTGGTTGCTCGCCGGTGGGGCCGATTTCGCGCCGATCCCCGCATCCGATCCATGGCGTCCGGCGTCCGGCGTTTCAGAGCAAAGCCAGCGCGGCGCACAGGCCGGCCAGCGCGACAGCCTGCAGGCCGACCCGGAAGCCGAGGATGCTGTCCCACTTGTCTTGCAGGGCACGGGCATTCGGCGGAATGATGCCGGTGCGGGCGGCTTCCTTCTGCGCGGTGTTGATCGGCTTGGCCACCCGGGCGTAGAACGCCAGCCAGGACAGCAACGCCACGAGCGCGATACCCGCGCCGATCGCCGCACCGGCGTGTCCGGCGGCGGCCGCGAGGACGAGGGTCGCCAGGGTGCCGACGACGCCACCGATGCCGAAGGGCGGCATCCGGCGGTCGCCGTAGTAGTGACCCCAACCGGCCACCGTGGTCAGGGCGGCATCATCGAGTTTCCGGTAGGACGAGCGCATGATCAGCGCGGCGCAGGCATCGGTGCCGTAGACGACGGCGTTCGCGAGGATGGCCACGGCGGCGGCGATCTGGCCGATGGTGGTGAGCATGTCCGGTCTCCTGTGTGCTCGAAAATCTAGCAGCGCTAGTTGATGTACCGACTGTAAATCTCGCCCGCAAGAATGTCTAGCGATGCTAGATTTTTGCCCGACCGGGTAACGCCGACGCAACCTGTCGGAGCGTTCCGCAACCTCGGCGCAACTATTGCCTTCTAAGGTGGAAATCGGCACCTGGCCGGTCGGGCCGGTCGCCGATTCGGTTGTGGCTCGGCGGAAAGCGGGTGGTCGGATGGATCTCGACACGATCCGCGAGGTGATCGTGGCCCGGAATCGCGCCGATCTCGATGCGCTGGGCCCGGATTCGGCGGTACTGGCCGGCGGCACCTGGCTGTTCTCGGAGCCGCAGGACCGGCTGGATCGGCTGGTCGACATCACCGCGCTGGACTGGCCCGCGCTCGTCGTGACCGCCGCCGGTCTGGAGATAGCGGCCACCTGCACGCTCGCCGAACTGGACGAGGCCGCCGAGGCGATGACGGCCATGATGGGCTCACCGATCGCCGCAGCGTCCCCGGGCGTGACGACCTCTTCCGGCGTGCCGGTGGCCCCGTCCACCGCGGCTGCCGATGCCGCGCTGCCCATGACAACGGATATCGGGCAGCCTCCTTCCGGTCGCGTGGCGCGGCCCGACGCCGGGACCCGGAGTACCGCTGAAGCGGCGGAGCGGACGGACGGCGGCGATTCGCGGTCCGCACCGGTCGAGTCCGCGAAACTGTTCGCTACCCGGGGTGCCGACGAGGTGGCGTCCCGTCCCGGTAGCGCTGATCCGCGGCTTGTGCCGGGCGCGGATGGATCGCGGTCGGCCGGAGCTCTCGCGCGGCCGGGCCGGGGCGGCCCACTGTCCCAGGACGCCGTACCGGCCGAGTCCGCGGAGCGGTGCGACCGCGGGCAGGGGGACGTCGCCACCGCCGGCTCGGCCGAGCCGGGTGCCGATTCGGTGCGGATACCCGCGGAATGGGTTGCCGTGCAATTGTTTCCGCTCGCCTGCCGGGCGCTGGTGGCGTCGTACAAGATTCGGCGGGCGGCGACGGTCGGGGGCAACGTGTGCCTCGGATTGCCGGCCGGAGCGGTGCTGGCCGCGCTGGTGGCGCTGGACGGGACCGCGCTGATCTGGTCACCGGATGGCGGTGAGCGTTCGATTCCGTTGGCGCGGTTCGTCATCGGGCCGGGGCAGACGGTGTTGCGACCGGGGGAGGTGCTTCGGTCGATCCGGCTCGATGCGGCGAAGCTGCGCTCCCGCATCGCTTTTCGGAAGGTGGCTTTGGCGCCGTTGGGGCGTTCCGGTGCGGTGGTGATGGGGCGACGCGATGCGGATGGGCGTTGTGCGATCACGCTCAGCGCGGCGACGGTGCGGCCGGTGGTGCTCGAATTCGGCTCGGTTCCGGATGATAGCGAATTGGCGGCAACCATTCTGGATCTGGATCGGGGGCTCTGGTTCGACGATCCACACGGCACGCCCGCCTGGCGGCGACATGTCTGTACGGTGCTCGGTCGTGCGGTGCTGGCCGATCTAGGGGAGGTGCGGTCGTGAAGTTCGAGGTGGACGGTCGGGCGATCGAGGCGCAGCCACGACCCGGGCAGTGCCTGCGCACGCTGTTGCGCGAGCACGGGCGATTCGCGGTCAAGAAGGGGTGCGACGCCGGGGACTGCGGGGCGTGCACGGTGCTGGTCGACGACGCGGCGGTGCATTCCTGCCTCTATCCCGCCTATCGGGCCGAGGGGCGCAGTGTCACGACCGCCGCGGGGCTCGGGACCGTCGAGGATCCACATCCCGTGCAGCGCCGGTTCGCCGAGGCGGGCGCGTTCCAGTGCGGATACTGCACCGCGGGAATGGTGGTCACCGCGAGCGAACTCGACCGCGCGGGGGTGACGGCGGCCGAACTGCCGGATCGGTTGAAGGGAAATCTGTGCCGCTGCACGGGTTACCGGTCGATCGCGGCCGCTGTGCTCGGCACGGACGACGAGCCCCGGCAGCCGGCCGGGCCGCGGGCGATGCGGATCGTCACCGGCACGGAGCCGTTCACCCTGGACACCGAGCCGTGCCGGGCGGGGGCGGCGGCGGACCACAGTGTGGATGGGCCGTCGTCGGCGGCGCTGCATCTGGCGGTGGTCACCAGCCCGTACCCGCACGCGCGGATCGTCTCGATCGATGCCACCGCCGCCGAGGCGATTCCGGGCGTGCGCGCGGTGCTCACCGCCGACGACGGTCCGGCCTTCGCCTTCTCGACCGCCCGGCATCAACTGCGCGAGGACGATCCGGACGACACTGTGATCCTCGATCGGGTGGTGCGTTTCGCCGGGCAGCGGGTCGCGGCGGTGGTGGCCGATACGCTCGACCTCGCTCGTGCCGGCTGCCGCGCGATCCGGGTCGAGTACGAGCCGCTGCCCGCGGTCTTCGATCCGGGGGAGGCGCTGCGACCGGAGGCGCCGAAACTGCACGGGGACAAGCCCGGCACGTCCCGCATCGCCGATGCCGGGCGCAATCTCGTCGCCGAGGTGCACGGCAGCACGGGGGATCTCGACGCCGGCCTGGCCGCCGCCGCGGAGGTCGTCACGGGTGTGTGGCGGACCCCGCGGGTGCAGCATGTGCATCTGGAGACGCACGGCAGCGTCGGCTGGATCGATGACACCGGCCGGTTGGTGATCCGCACCAGCACGCAGGTGCCGTTCCTGGTGCGCGATGAGCTGTGCCGGATATTCGCGTTGTCCCGCAATCGGATTCGAGTGCTGGCCGCCCGCGTCGGCGGTGGCTTCGGCGCCAAACAGGAGATGCTGACCGAGGACCTGGTCGCGCTGGCGGTGCTGCGCACCGGGCAGCCGGTGCGGTACGAGTTCACCCGCTCCGATCAGTTCACCTCCGCGCCCTGCCGGCATCCGATGCGGGTGGCCGTGACTGTCGGCGCCGACGCGGCGGGCCGGTTGACCGCGCTCGCCGTCGATGTCCTCTCCGACGCCGGCGCCTACGGAAACCACAGTGCCGGAGTGCTTTTCCATTCGATCAGCGAGTCGGTCGCGCTGTATCGGTGCGCGCACAAACGGGTCGACGGGCGGGCGGTCTACACCAACAACCTGCCGTCGGGCGCCTTCCGCGGCTACGGACTCGGGCAGGTCGGTTTCGCGCTGGAATCCGCGATGGACGAACTGGCCCGGCGGCTGGGCATCGACCCGTTCGACTTCCGCCGCCGCAACGTGGTCGTCCCCGGCGACGAGCTGATCGGCGGCGCCTGCACGCCGGACGACGATCTCGGTTTCGGCAGTTACGGTCTGGACCAGTGCCTGGATCTGGCCGAGGCGGCGCTGCGCCGCGGCAACGGGGTGCGGGCGCCGGAAGGACGCTGGCTGGTCGGCGAGGGGATGGCCGCCGCCATGATCGCCACCATCCCGCCGCGCGGCCACCGGGCCACCGCCGAAGCGGTGCTGCTCTGCGACGGCGATTACGAGATCCGCGTGGGCACAGCCGAATTCGGTAACGGCAGCACGGTCGTGCACGCCCGGCTGGCGGCGGCCGCGCTGCACACCGATGTCTCCCGGATCCGCCTGCGGCACGCCGACACCGATGTCACCGAACACGACACCGGCGCCTTCGGATCCACCGGAATCGTGGTGGCGGGCAAGGCGGTACACGCCGCGTGCACTCGCCTGCGGGAGCTGATCCTCGCTCGCGCCGCGGCTCTCGCCCGTCGCGACGGCAGCCTCGGGGCCGACGGGGTGCGCTGCGGAGACCGGCTGCTCACCGCGGGCGAACTGCTGGCCGCCGGACCGTTGCGCGCCACCGCCGAGCACGACGGCAGCCCACGCTCGGTGTCGTTCAACGTGCACGCCGTCCGGGTCGCCGTGCACGCCGAGACCGGGCAGGTCCGGATCCTGCAGTCGGTGCAGGCCGCCGACGCCGGTACCGTCCTCGATCCGCGGCAGTGCCGTGGCCAGGTCGAGGGGGGAGCGGCACAGGCCGTCGGCAGCGCGCTGTACGAGGACATGCGGGTGGAACAGGGCATCGTTCGCACGAAAACCCTGCGCCACTACCATATTCCGCAGCTCGCCGACCTGCCGATCACCGAGGTGTACTTCGCCGACACCAGCGATGCGCTCGGCCCGCTCGGCGCCAAGTCGATGAGCGAATCTCCGTACAACCCGGTCGCACCCGCGCTGGCGAACGCGATCCGGGACGCGATCGGGGTGCGGCCCCGCGAGTTGCCGATGACCGCGGATCGCATCTGGGCACTCATCGACGAAAACCGCTGAAGCGCAGAGGGTTACATTCACCTTCTGGGCGGCGGTGACCGACGCGCACCGGATGAGGTTGTCGCTCCGCAGTGCTCGATGCGCGGCACATCCGGTTCCGAAACGACGGACGCGGGTCGAATCCTGTTGCCGCGGTACCAGTGATGGACGGTCGCGGATCGTCTCGTCGTTGGCGACAGCGCAAGTGATCCGCGAGAGTACTTGGCGGGCAGTGTGTTCCGTGCGCCGGACCGGCCCCCGGGGACCGGTCCGGCGGCGGGCTCAGCGGAACAGGTTGCGTACGAACGGGACCGAGTCGACCAGCGAGGCGTTGACGGTGCCGCTGTGGTCGGTCGGATACGTCCGCGCCGTGACCGGCTGGCCGTTGGCGGTCAGTACCCCGATGAAACGCAGGGTCTCGGGGGTCAGCACGTCGGTGTCCTGGAGGCCCTGGCCCAGGAACAGCGGGCGGTCGTAGCCGGTCTCGGGCAGGCCCAGGTAGTCGTGCAGCAGGGCGTGCGCGTTCGGGAGATCGGCCAGGGGACGGGCGAACAGGTCGCCGCCGGCCACCTTGTGCGCCCGCAACTCCTCCTCCAGCGGGAGCAGGCATTCGTCGTGCGCCCGGTCGACCCAGGAGCGGCCGGTCTCCGTCAGGTACGAGTCGATGTTCAGATCCGGGAAGCTGGTGCGCAGCCCGTTGAGGATGTACAGCGTGTAGGCGGTGACACCGGCGGGCAGCGCCACCGGCGGGACGCCGGGGCCGAGGGTGACCAGCACGTCCTCGATGTAGGCCGGGGTGCCGGTGGCGACCGCGCCGCGGTAGTCCAGCCCTGGGCCGCCGAATTCGGTGGCGTAGCGCGCCGTGGTCACCGCCGCGCCGGCGCCCTGCGACTGGCCGACGACCACCCAGCGATGCGAGAGGGTGTCCCAGTGTCCGGTCGCGGCCTGCACCGCGTCGACCACGTTGTGGGCCTCCACCCGGCCGTTGAGGTACGGATGGTCGCCCTCGGTGCCGAGCCCGGCGTAGTCGGCGGCCACGATCGCGTAGCCCTGTTTCAGCCAGGCGCCGAGGTAGGCCCAGTCGCGCTCGACCGCGCCCGGCCCGGCGATGCTGTAGGCGCATTCGTCGGCCAGGCCGATGGTCCCGTGGGCCCAGGCGATGACCGGCCAGCCGCCGGCCGGCGGCTGGCCGGGCGGGAAGTAGACGGCGGCGCTCGCCACGGTCGCGGCGTCGCCCGCGGTGGTGGTGCGGTAGAGGATGCGGTGCGCGTCCGCCGAGCCGGGCAGGGTGGCCGCGGGTGCCAGCGGCAGGACCTCGGTCAGGGTGCCGGTGTCCGTGGCCACGGACTGTGCGACGCCGTCCGTGGCCACGGACTGTGCGACACCGCCGGCGGTCGCCTGGGCGCTGTTGTCGGCAGCCGCCGACCGGGTGCCGGGGTCGGCCGTCGCCGTCGGTGACAGCGCCGATACCCCGGTGGCCAGCAGCGCCGCGGCCGCGAGCGTGGCCGCGGTGGTCGACAGTTTCCGCATCGTTCTCCTCAATACGCAGGTTTCCGGGGCTCAGTATCGCCTGTCTCGCCCCCGAACCGGACCAATCGGTCCCTCGTGCCGCGGAGGGGCTTGCGCACCGGGTTAGAATTGTGCGCAGAGCACAATCCAGGGGAGATCAATCGTGGCGTGGCGCACAGTCCAAATGGAACGATCAGCCTGTGAACGTCCTCACATCGCCGAGCCTCGACGGCGAAAATCGAGCGGCGCGGACGGTCACGAAAACAGTACGACCGTTACGCAAAACCGCACGTCAGGGCTACCGGCGAGTAGATTTGAGGCGGGCAAGCAATCCGCAAATTTCACAGAATTGGCAGATGGGCCGTCAAAGCTAGCTCGTATTCACACTTGTAACAGGTAGACGGCCATTTTTTCCTGTGCCATCGTGTGGAAGTACAACAGAAGGGCCTAGCAAGCCTGCAAATTGCCGCTCCAGCAGAGTCCGGACCCAGGGCAGCGCCGCCGCGCCGACCGCCCAGCAACCGCACCGGCGGTCGTGAGATTCGGACATGGGGCACGACGAGAACCAGGAGTCACGATGTCGAACGTCGGCACCCCCAAGACCGCTGCGGAAATCCAGCAGGATTGGGACACCAACCCGCGGTGGAAGGGCATCACCCGCAACTACACGCCCGAGCAGGTCGTGAAGCTGCAGGGCTCGGTCGTCGAGGAGCACACGCTGGCTCGTCGCGGCGCCGAGATCCTGTGGGAGCAGGTCAACGGCGATGACTACATCAACGCGCTCGGCGCCCTCACCGGCAACATGGCCGTGCAGCAGGTGCGCGCCGGCCTGAAGGCCATCTACCTCTCCGGCTGGCAGGTCGCCGGTGACGCGAACCTCTCCGGCCACACCTACCCGGACCAGTCGCTGTACCCGGCCAACTCGGTGCCGTCCGTGGTCCGCCGGATCAACAACGCGCTGCTGCGCGCCGACGAGATCGCCCGCGTCGAGGGCGACACCTCGGTCGACAACTGGCTGGTCCCGATCGTGGCCGACGGTGAAGCCGGCTTCGGTGGCGCGCTCAACGTCTACGAGCTGCAGAAGGCCATGATCGCCGCGGGCGCCGCCGGCACCCACTGGGAGGATCAGCTGGCCTCGGAGAAGAAATGCGGCCACCTCGGTGGCAAGGTGCTGGTCCCGACCTCGCAGCACATCCGCACCCTGACCTCCGCGCGTCTGGCGGCCGACGTGGCCGACACCCCGACCGTGGTCATCGCGCGCACCGACGCCGAGGCCGCCACCCTGATCACCTCCGATGTCGACGAGCGCGACCAGGAATTCATCACCGGTGAGCGCACCGCGGAGGGCTTCTACCACCTGCGCAACGGCATCGAGCCCTGCATCGCCCGCGCCAAGGCCTACGCGCCCTACTCCGACCTGATCTGGATGGAGACCGGCACCCCGGACCTGGAGCTGGCCCGCAAGTTCGCCGAGTCGGTCAAGAGCGAGTTCCCCGACCAGCTGCTGTCCTACAACTGCTCGCCGTCGTTCAACTGGAAGCAGCACCTGGACGACGCGACCATCGCGAAGTTCCAGCGGGAGCTGGGCGCCATGGGCTTCAAGTTCCAGTTCATCACCCTGGCCGGCTTCCACGCGCTGAACTACAGCATGTTCGACCTGGCCTACGGCTACGCCCGCGAGGGCATGAGCGCCTACGTCGAGCTGCAGGAGCGCGAGTTCGCCGCCGAGGAGCGCGGTTACACCGCCACCAAGCACCAGCGTGAGGTCGGCGCCGGGTACTTCGACACCATCGCCACCACGGTCGACCCGAACACCTCGACCGCGGCGCTGAAGGGCTCGACCGAAGAAGGCCAGTTCCACTGAGAATGCGGCTGTCCCGTTTCGCATCCGGGACAACCGCCGTCGCCCCCCGTGGGCGGCCGGCTCGGGCCGGGATCCAGCTGCACACCTGGATCCCGGCCCTTGCCACTACCACCTGAGAAACCGCCGCCACCAATGAGAATCACGCAGGAGCGGACATGAGCGAGAAGATTCAGCGCGTCGGCATCGTCGGCGCCGGACAGATGGGCGCCGGCATCGCGGAGGTCTGCGCCCGGGCGCACGTGGATGTGCTCGTCTTCGAACCCACCCGGGAACTGGCCGCCGCCGGCCGGGCCCGCATCCTGCGGTCGCTGGATCGCGGGGTGTCCAGCGGCAAGATCACCGAACGGGAGCGGGAGCAGACCGCCTGGCGGCTGCGCTTCACCTCCGACCTCGGCGACTTCGCCGACCGTCAGCTGGTGGTCGAGGCGGTCGTGGAGAACGAGGAGGTGAAGACCTCGATCTTCGCGCAGCTGGACAAGGTGGTCACCGATCCGGACGCCGTGCTCGCCTCCAACACCTCCTCGATCCCGATCATGAAGATCGCGGTGGCCACCGCCAATCCCGAGCGCGTGGTCGGCATGCACTTCTTCAACCCGGTGCCGGTGCTGCCGTTGGTGGAGCTGGTCACCACGCTGAAAACCAGTGCGGCGGTGAAGGAACGCGCGGAGACGTTCGCCGCCACCGTGCTCGGCAAGCAGGTGGTGCGCTCCGCCGACCGGTCCGGCTTCGTGGTGAACGCGCTGCTGGTGCCGTATCTGCTGTCGGCGATCCGGATGGTCGAATCCGGTTTCGCCACCAAGGAGGACGTCGACAAGGCGATGGTGCTCGGCTGTGCCCACCCGATGGGCCCGCTGGCGCTGACCGACCTGGTCGGGCTCGATACCGTGAAGTCCATCGCCGATTCCATGTACGCCGAGTTCAAGGAGCCGCTGTACTCGGCGCCGCCGCTGCTCATGCGCATGGTCGAGGCGGGCCTGCTGGGCAAGAAGGCGGGCGCCGGCTTCTACAGTTATTAGATTTGCCTCGCTTCGCTCCGCGAACGGTGCTCGTCAGACTCGCACCGAGGTGGTCTCGTTCGTGATCAGGCTCGGCACAACAGGTTTCACCAACTCGCCGGATCAGGCGCCGGCGACCAGCTGCGCAACGGGTGACGCGGGAACGCAGCGCTGAGAGGAGTCCGCTCATGGTCAACGTCGCGAATGGCTTCGGGTCCAGCATCCTGGGGTATCCGAGGATCGGGCCGCATCGGGAGCTCAAGCGTGCGCTGGAGGCTTACTGGCACGGCGAACTGTCGCGCGAGAAGTTGCTGGCGACCGGGCGGGAGATTCAGGAGACGCAGTTCGCGGAGTTGCACGCGGCCGGGCTCACTCAGGTGCCGGGGAACACTTTCTCCTTTTACGATCATGTGCTCGACAACGCGCTGTTGTTCGGGGCGGTGCCGAAGCGGTTCGAACCGTACCGTGACGATTTGCATCCGCTGGACTTCTACTTCCTGATGGCGCGGGGGCGGCCGGATCTGCCTCCGCTGGAACTGGTTCGGTTGTTCGACTCCACCTACCACTACCGGCAGCCGGAGTTGGACGCCGATACCGAGTTCTCGCTGCATCCCGAGGCGTTGCTCGACGAGTTCGATCGGGCGCTGGCGGCGGGGATCGAATTGCGGCCGGTGATACTGGGGCCGGTGTCGTTGCTGCTGCTGTCGAAGGCGGGGCGGGTGCCCGGTGAGACCGAATTCGACCGGTTGGCCCTGCTGGATCGGCTGCTGCCGGTCTACGAACAGTTGCTCGAGATCCTCGCCAAGCGTGGGTCGACCTGTGTGCAGCTGGACGAGCCCTGCTTCACCAGTGATCGCACGCCGGCCGAACTCGCCGCGTTCGAGGATGTGTACCAACGACTTTCGACCGCGCCGCTGCGGCCACGAATCCTGGTCACCGGCCAGTACGGTGATTTCGGTGAGGCGGTGCGCATCCTGGCGGGCACCGCGGTGGAGGCCATCGGCCTCGACCTCGCCGCACATCGGATCCGGCCGGAGGAATTGGCCGCGATACCCGGGATCCGGCGAAAGCGGTTGTACGCGGGCGTGATCAGCGGCACCAATGTGTGGCGCGCGGACCGGTACGTGACGCTGCAGTACCTGCACCAGCTGTCGCAGGTGTGCCCCGATCTGGTCGTGTCCACCGGCTCCACCCTGTTGCACGTGCCCTACGACCTGCTCGTCGAGTACGACATCGACGGCCATGTGGCCGACCGCCTCGCCTTCGCGAAACAAAAAGTGCTGGAAGTGGTTTCGCTGGCGCGGGCCCTCACCGAGGGGCCCTCGCAGGGGTGGCGGCAGCGGCCGCGCGAGGTGCACTTCAAGCAGAAACACGCTGTGCGGCAACGGGTGTACGCGGTCACCCCGCAGATGCGGGAACGCGAGCCGTACGCGCAGCGCCGGGTCGCGCAACGCGAACGGCTCGACCTCCCGCCGGTGCCCGCCACCACGCTGGGCTCCTTCCCGCAGACCGACGCGATCCGGCAGGCGCGCTACGAACTCGGCGAGGGCCGGCTGTCGACGGTCGAGTACCGCAAGCGGATCGAGGCCGAGATCGAATCGACGATCCGGTTGCAGGAGGACATCGGCCTGGACGTGCTGGTGCACGGCGAACACGAGCGCAACGACATGGTCCAGTATTTCGCGGAACTCCTGGACGGCTTCGCCACCACCCACTTCGGCTGGGTGCAGGTGTACGGCTCCCGTTGTGTGCGCCCGCCGATCCTGTACGGCGATGTGTCCCGGCCGGCTCCGATGACGGTCGACTGGATCACCTACGCGCAGTCCCTCACCGGCAAACCGGTGAAGGGCATCGTCACCGGCCCGGTCACGATGGTGGCCCGCTCCTTCGTCCGCCAGGACCAGCCGCTGTACGAGACCGCCGACCAGGTGGCGCTGGCCATCCGCGACGAACTGGCCGACCTGGAGCGCGCCGGCGTGGCGATCATCCAGGTCGACGAGCCGTCGATCCGGGAACTGCTGCCCCTGCGCACCGGCGGCCGCCGCGAATACCTGCGCTGGGCCGTCAACGCCTTCCGCCTCGCCACCTCCGGCGTGCGCGCGGACACCCAGATCCACACGCACATCGCCTATTCCGGCCGCGCGGAGATCGTCCAGGCGATCGAGGAACTGGACGCCGACGTCACCGCGATCGTCGCCACCCGCTCGATCGAATGGGTGCTGAACGCCCTGAAGGAGGACGCGGCCGACGGCCACGGCCTCTCCCACGGCGTGGGACCCGGTGTGTACGAAAGCCGTTCGGCCCGCATCCCCGACATCGACGAACTGGACGAACTACTCACCGCCGCAGCCGAAGCCATCACCCCCGAACGTCTCTGGGCCAACCCCGACGGCGGCCTGAAAACCCGCCACTACTGGCAACTGGAACCCTCACTCCGCAACCTGGTCGCCGCCGCCCGCCGCGTCCGCCGCCGCACGGAACAGAAGAACCCACCCGCGATCTGAGCACATTCCGCGGGTGAAAGTTGTTCCCACTGTCGTGGGGCTCGGCGACGAATGCAGTGTGTCCGGGTATCAGACAGCGATGCGGAGGCGGCGCGTTGAGCGGCAGTGGGCAGACCTTGACCGAGGGGATTCGGGAGCGGTGGCGGCGGCGGGCCGAGGGGATCGCAGGGGAGTTGCGGGAGCGGGGGGTGGTGGCGGTGGCGGTCACGTGGATCGATACTGGGGGGATTACTCGGGTGAAAACTGTTCCGGTGCAGCGGTTTCCGCATGCCGCGGCGTGGGGGATCGGGGCCTCGCCGGTGTTCGACGTCTATCTGTCCGATGACAGCATCGTGGCGGGGCGGTATGCGGGTGGGCCGGTGGGGGATCTGCGGTTGCATCCGGATCTGGATCGCGTGGTGATGTTGGCGGCGTTGCCGGGGTGGGCCTGGGCGCCGGCGGATCGGTACGACCAGGACGGGGGTGCGCATCCGCACGATTCGCGATTGTTGCTGCGGCGGCAGGTGGCGGAGTTGGCGGAGGGTGGGTGGTCGGTGCGGGCGGCGTTCGAGGTGGAGTGGGTGCTCGGGCGGCCCACCGCCGACGATCGGTTCGTCCCGGTGACCACGGCGCCGGCGTACGGGATGGCCAGGGTGGTGGGGCTGGCGGATTATCTGCGGGATGTGATGACCGCGCTGGGCGACAGTGGGGTGGCCGTCGACCAGGTGCATCCGGAGTATGCGGCCGGTCAGTTCGAAGTGTCCTTCGCCGCAACCGATCCGGTGGGGGCCGCCGACACCCTGGTGCTGGTGCGGGAGACCGTGCGGGCGATCACGGCAGCGCACGATATGCGGGTCTCGTTCGCGCCCAAGGTGGTTCCCGATGCGGTCGGAAACGGTGGCCACGTACATCTGAGCCTGTGGCGGGGCGGCGTCAATGCCATGTCCGGGGGTGACGGTCCGTTCGGGCTGACCGAGGCCGGGGAACATTTCGCGGCCGGTGTACTCGGGCATCTGGCTGCCCTCACGGCGGTCGGATGCCCTTCCGTCGCAAGCTATCTGCGGTTGAAGCCGTCGCAGTGGGCGGGGATGTACGCGTGCTGGGGCAGGGAGAATCGGGAGGCGGCGTTGCGGTACGTCGGTGGCTGCGCCGGTGAGCGGGACCGGGCGGCGAACTTCGAGGTGAAGTGCTTCGACGCCACCACCAATCCGTACCTGCTGCTCGCCGGGGTACTCGCCGCCGGCGCGGCAGGGCTCGGCGACGAGGTGCGACTGCCCACCCCGGTCGGCGTCGACCCCGGCGCGCTGACCCCACAACAGCGCGCCGACGCCGGGATCCACGCACTGCCCACCACCCTCGCCGAGTCCGTTGCCGCCCTGGAAGCGGATGCCGTGCTGGGCAACGCATTCGGCCCGGGCCTCATCGACACCATCGCCACCGTCCGCCGCGGCGAGATCGCCACCCTCGCCGACCTCAGCCCGGAGGAGATCATCACCCGCACCCGCTGGCGCTACTGAACACCCCAGCAAAGGTCGAGACTTCCCTCACGGCACGGCACGGCACGGCACGGCACGGCACGGCACGGCACGGGCACGGCCAGCCCCGCGCGCGCAGCCTGGCACAGCTGGTACGGGCAGCGCAGTCCGAAACGCAGAGCCGAGCACTGCTCGAGAGCGAAGCTGTGGACCGAACCGCGAGGCGTCCAATCTCAAAGGCGCACAAAGTTGTTCGGGGACCGGCGCGGCCCGGCCCAACCCGGTCTGGCCCTGGTCTTGCCCGGCGTGGGCAGGGCCGGGCAGTGCCTGGCACGGCACGGCCTGGCAGGCACGGCCCGCCCAAGTGCAGAGCCGAGCACTGCTCGGGAGCGAAGCCGTGGACCGAACCGCGAAGGCATCCAATCTTGAAGGCGCACAAAGTTGTTTGCGGACCGGCACGGCCTGGCTCAACCCGGTCTGGCCCTCGTCTTGCCGGCGTGGGCAGGCCCGGCCTCGCACGGCACGGCCTGGCAGGCACGGCCCGCCCAAGTGCAGAGCCGAGCACTACTCGGGAGCGAAGCCGTGGACCCAACCGCGAAGGCATCCAATCCTGAAGGCGCACAAAGTTGTTCGCGGCCCGTCTCGGTCCTGGACTGACGGAGGGAGGGAGCGCAGCGACTGACCGGAGGAGGGAAGGACCGAGACTAGGGGGGCCGCGAACCCGCCGGAGCGAAGCGGAGGCTAAAAAGTTACAGCATCAATGACAAAGCGGTAGCGGACGTCGCTGGCTACCACTCGGTCGTATGCCTCGTCGATGCGGTCGGCGGTGATGGTCTCGATCTCGGGGCCGATGCCGTGTTCGGCGCAGAAGTTCAGCATTTCCTGGGTTTCCGCGACGCTGCCGATCGTGGAGCCGGACAGGGAGCGGCGGTTGTTGCTGAGGGTGAAGGGCTGCACCGTGAGGGCGCTGTCGGGGAGGCCGAGCATCACCAGCGTGCCGTTGGTCTTCAGCAGGCGCATGTAGTTGTTGATCGGCAGGTCGGCGGCGACCGTGTTGAGGATCAGATCGAAGTGGTTGCGCAGGTCCTTGAAGGTCTGGCGCTCGCTGGTGGCGTAGTAGTGCCGGGCGCCGAAGCGGCGGCCGTCCTCCTGTTTGCTCAGCGACTGGCTGAGTACGGTGACCTCGGCGCCCATCGCCGCCGCCAGTTTCACGCCGACGTGGCCGAGGCCGCCCATGCCGACGACGGCGACTCGCTTGCCGGGACCGGCGTTCCAGTAGCGCAGTGGTGAGTACAGGGTGATGCCGGCGCACAGCAGTGGGGCGGCCTGGTCCAGGCCCAGACCCTCGGGGATGCTGACGACGAAGTTCTCGGTCACCACCACCTGCGACGAGTAGCCGCCGAGGGTGTAGCCGCCGGCCTGGAGTTCCTCGGGGACGGCGCCGTTGTAGGTCATGGTGTTGCCGTTGGCGCAGTACTGTTCCTCGCCGGCGAGACAGAATTCGCAGCGGCCGCAGGAGTCGACCATGACACCGACGCCGACCCGGTCGCCCACCTTGTGCCGGGTGACGGCCGAGCCGACCTCGGCGACGATGCCGGCGATCTCGTGACCGGGCACGCAGGGGTAGCGGGTGCCGTGCCATTCGTTGCGCGCGGTGTGGATGTCGGAGTGGCAGATGCCCGAGTACCGGATGTCGATCAGCACGTCGTGCGGGAGCAGGTCCCGGCGCTGGATCGTGGTCTTCTCGAACCGGCCGTCGGCGGAGTTGACGGCGTATGCGGCAGCTGTACTCATGGCACCATGCCTACCGCCGCATGAATTCGGACGCAAGTGCCACAACGGCCACGAAACCGAGCGCGATGTTGCCGGTCGCCGAGCTGAGTCGGTGCCGGATCGGGCGGCCGGTTTCCGGTTAGCTGTACGGTGGCGGCCACCGACGGGCCGGAATCCGGAAGGAGCAGGCATGCAGCACAGGGGTTTCGGTGTGGCGCTGTCGCGTCGTTCGTTGTTCGGTGCGGGCGCGGCGCTGGCGGTGGGTGTGGGACTCGGCGCCTGCGGGGACGCGGAGAAGAAGAACGCGCCGGTCATGACCGGGAACAGTTCCGCGACCGGCACCACCACTGCCGCCGATCCGGTGTCCGTCGCCGCCGAGGCGTACGTCTTCGGCTATCCGCTGGTGCTGATGGATGTGACCCGCGAGCAGAGCGGCACGCCGAATGCCCTCTTCCACGCCCGCACGTTGCCGACCGCCGCCGATCACGGTGTGGTGCGGATGAACCTCGACACCCTCTACACCAGTGCGTGGCTGGATCTCCGGCCGGAACCGATGGTGTTGCAGGTGCCGGACATGGGGCCGGACCGGTACTGGCTGATGCAGCTGATGGATGCCTGGACCAATACCGTGCACAACCCGAGCAATGTGAAACCTCGAGTGCGGGAGGGGCAATCGACGTTCACCTACGCGATCGCCGGCCCGGGATGGTCGGGGGCGTTGCCGGACAACGTGACTCGTCTCGACATGCCCACCGCGACCGTGTGGATGATCGGCCGCACCCAGGTGAACGGTCCGGCGGATCTGGACGCCGTGCACGCCTTGCAGGATCGGATCGTGCTGGCGCCGTTGAGCGCCTGGACCGCGGGCCGGGTCGCGCCGGTCGCCGGCGCCACCATGGCCACCGGCACCCCGCCGCCGAAGGTGGTCAGTGGGATGAACAGCCGCACCTTCTTCGACCGGATGTGCGCGGTGCTGGCCGCGAATCCGCCTGCGGCAGCGGACGATATCGCGATGAAGCGGTTCGCCGCGATCGGGGTCCGGCCGGGCGGCACGGTCGAGGGACAGCCGGCCGACGCCCTCGACCAGGGCATCGCCGCGGCGCAGAAACGGTTGCAGGAGTACCACAATCCCGCGGCGAAGAACGAGAACGGCTGGATCTTCGCCACCAACGTCGGCGCCTACGGCACCGACTACGACCTGCGTGCCTACACCGCCAAGGTCGGGCTCGGCGCAAACCTCGCCGAGGATGCGGTGTACCCCAGCACATTCGGCGTCGCGGACGCCGACGGCACCCCCCGTCGCTACCGGATCCGGTTCGAACGGGATCAGCTGCCGCCGACGGCGGCGTTCTGGTCGCTCACCGCGTACGGATCCGACAACTATCTGGTGGACAATCCGGCCGGGATCTATTCCGTCGGGCATCAGACCCCGGTCGAGCCCGGCCCGGACGGGCGGGTGACCATCGCGGTACAGCACGAGGATCCGGGGCCGGACGTCGCGCCGGGGCATTGGCTGCCGATCCCCGCGACCGGCACGTTCTCGCTGAGCATGCGACTGTACGCGCCGAAACCCGAAGCGCTGGACGGCACCTGGCAACCGCCCGCGCTCACGCCGGTGAACTGAACCGCACCGGCGACGTGGCAGACGTGGTGTAACACAGCAGTAAACAAGTATTGCGCGAACGGCCGGGCTCGGGGCACGTTGGAAGGTACATCCATTCGCCGAGCCCGACCGGCGCAGACCCGCGGGAGTGGCCATGTACCAGCCACGGTACGACGAGCGACGGTTCACCGGTGAATCGGAGCGGCCGGGCGGGACGGTCCGGACCGCCGCGGCGTTGCTGGTCGTGGTCCTGGCCTTGGCCGCGTTTCTCGGTTACCGCGGGGAGTTGCCGGACTGGGCGGGCCAGTCCCGCGGCGCCTCCGCGGCGCTGTACGGGCCGCCGTTGCCGCCGATGGACGCCACCGCCGTCGCGCACACCGTCGAACCGGATCTGGTGAACGTCGACGTGCTGCTGCGGCCCAGCGGGGTCGCCGCGGCGGGTACCGGCATCGTGCTGACGCCTGACGGAGAGGTGCTGACCAGCCATCACGTGGTCAAGGGCGCCGACACGATCACGGTCGGCGATCTGGGTACCGGCACCGAGTTCCCGGCGACGGTGATCGGTTACGACGCCGACGCCGATATCGCCCTGCTGGCGATGACCGGCGCGCACGGGCTGCCGGTGGCCCGGATCGGGAGTTCGGGGGTGCTGCGGCTCGGCGACGAACTGGTGGCCATCGGCAACGCCGGCGGCACCGGGAGCCCGACCGCGTTCACCGGCTCGGTCACCGCGCTGGACTCCTCGATCGTGGCCCGCAACGCCGCCGACATGTCCCGCAAGGCGCTGACCGGCCTGATCGAGGTGGCGGCGCCCGTGATGGCCGGACAGTCCGGCGGCGCGCTGGTGGACCGCTACGGCGCGGTGGTCGGGGTGGTGACCGCGGCGTCCGGGGAACTGTCCCGGGCCTCCGGCCGGGCCAGCGGCTACGCCGTGCCGATCGATACGGCCATGAACGTGGTGCGGCAGATCCGTTCGGGCGCCCCCACCGACGCGGTGCACATCGGCCCGACCGCGACGCTGGGCGTCGTCACCTCGGACAGTCCGGCCGGGGCACGCGTCGATGTGAGCCTGTACGGTCAGCCCGCGTTCGCCGCCGGCGTGTCCGAGGGTGAAGTGATCACCGGCATCGACGGCCGGGTCGTGGGCTCGGTGCAGGCCCTGCGGGCGGCGCTGAATACGCACCGACCGGCCGAAACCGTACATCTGGATCTCACCGACCCGAACGGCTCGCGGCGCACGGTCGCGGTCGTGCTGGCCGCGGGGCCACCCAGCTGAGCCGGCTCAGAACAGCGAGGTCCAGTAGTCCTGGAAGCGCAGGAACACCAGCAGCAGAACCACCGCGTAGAACACGACCACGACGGTCCAGCGCCATTCGGCGACGATCCGCAGCGGGCCGCGCGCGTCGCCCCACAACTGGTCGGTGACCACCGCCAGCAGCGCGGGCGTCACCACCCACACCACCATGCAGTACGGGCACAGTGCGTTGATGCGGTAGAGGCTCTGGAAGATGAGCCAGCAGATGAAGCCGATGCCGAGCGCCAGACCGATCCACAGGCCACCCCAGATCCAGGCCGGCAGGCCCTGTCCGGCCACCGCGAGCACCGCGAGGGTGACGGCCACCGAGAACCCCACCACGCCGATCAGCGGATTCGGGAAGCCGAACGCCGCGGCTTGATGGGTCGCCATCACCGAACCGCAGGACAGGATCGGGTTGATGCTGCACGACGGCTTGTAGTTCGGATCCATGAAGAGTTTGAACCGCTCGTACGTCAGGGTGACGGCGGCGATCCAGCCCAGTAACGAGCCGATCAGCAGGATCCACGCGGACCGCGTGGGTGCGGCGACAGGGCCGGCCATCGGTTACTTGGCCGCCGCTTCGATGGTGGCCCGCAGGCCGCCGTTCTGCATCAACTCGGCCGAGGTGCCGATCTGCTTGTCGTTCACGAAGACGGTCGGCGTGGCCTGGATGCCGCTGTTCAGCACATCCTTGGTGACCTTCTGCACGTAGCTGTCGTACCTGTGGTCGGTGATGCACTGCGCGGTGGCCGGATCGGTGTAGCCGGCGTCCTGCGCGATCTGGACCAGGGTCTCGTCGGTGAGGCCGGTGCCGTTCTCCGGCGGCTGCTTCTGGTACATCGTGATCAGCCAGGGCAGGAACTTCGACGGGTCGGCGTCGGCGACGCAGTAGGCGGCGTTGGCCGCGCGCGAGGAGTACCGGGTGCCGGAGGACATCTTGTCGAGGAAGGCGATGATGTTGTACTCGACCGCCGCGGTGCCGTTGTTCACCTCGTCCTCGATCACCTGGCCGTTGGCCGCCTCGAACGCCTTGCACGCCGGGCACTGCAGATCGGCGACGACGCGCACGGTGACCTTGGCGCCGGGCTTGCCGATCCGGATGGAGCCGTTGTCGGTGATCGCGCCGCCGATGCCGCCGGACGACTGCGGGGCGGTGACCGCGGGGGTGGGGCCGGCGTCGTTGCTGTTCGACTTGTGCATCGCGATGCCGATGCCGATGCCGGCGATGAGCGCGATCAGCACGACCGCGACCGCCACCTGGACGGCGATGGTGCGCGAACGGTTGGTCCCCCGCACCGCCGCCAGCGAGTTCTTCCCACGCGGATTGTTGCTCACCGTTGCGTTCACCACGCCTTCCTGTGCTCACCGGACCACTGGGTAGCGCCCGGGCCGATCCTACGGGCTCGGGATCGGTTGGTCGCAGACGCGCCCGGGCACATCATGGTTGCCCAACCTGAGAGAACACGCAGAACAGGCCCGTAGACGGGTGAGCGGGGAACTGCCGCCGGACGGTCCGGCGCGCGCGGCATCGCGGCGCGCGAACTCAGCTCTTGCGCAGTCGCTTGCGCTGCTCCTCGACGTCGAAGTGGGCCGCGGGCCAGTCGAGTTTCAACGTCCCCAGGGCGTCGATGAGCAGTTCGGTGACCGCCAGCCGGGCATACCACTTGCTGTCGGCCGGGACCGCGTACCAGGGCGCGTACTCGGTGTCGGTGAGATCGAAGACCTCCTGGTACGCCTCCTGATAGGCGGCGACGTGGGCGCGTTCGTCGATATCGCTCGGGCTGAACTTCCAGTGCTTCTCGGGGCGGTCCAGCCGCTGCTCGAGTCGTTTGCGCTGTTCCTCGAGCGAGATCAGCAGGGCGACCTTCACGATCGTGATGCCGCTCTCGGCGGCCTTGCGCTCGAAGGTGTTGATCTCGGCGAAGCGCTTGCGCCACACCTCCGGCGGCACCATGTCGTGCACGCGGACGACCAGCACGTCCTCGTAGTGCGAGCGATCGAATACGCCGAGCTGCCCGGGCCGGGGCAACTGCCGGCGAACCCGCCACAGGTAGTGGTGGCGGCGCTCTTCGGCGGTGGGCACCCCGAAGGCGGCGTGATCGACGCCCTGCGGATCCACCGAGCCGATCACGTGGCGCACGATGCCGCCCTTGCCCGAGGTGTCCATACCCTGCAACACCAGCAGCACGCTGCGCGAATCACCGCTGCGGCCATTGGCGTACAGCTTCTCCTGCAGATCGGCCAGCACCGGGCGGCGCTGCTCGATCAGCAGTTCCGCGGTCTTCTTCGCACCCAGCTTCTTGTCGGGGCGGAAACCCGGAGTGGCGCTGGCGTCGAACTCGGCGACCTGGACGCCCTCTGCCCGTAGCGCCTCGGTCACCGGAACTGACCAGTTAGTTTTTGCCATGGGGGCAGTATGAACGGGAGAGGGCGATATCGGAACACACAGGTGACGCATCGGTATCGACCGGGGGTGCGGGCATGAACGTCGCGGCCCGGAACGCAGGACGCCCCCGGCCCGAAGGGGATTCGAGGCCGGGGGCGAGTCTCCCACTGAGCTGGGAGGCGAAGCAACAGCAACTATATCCGGCCCACGGGACGGCTGTGGCGGTTTCGGCGGCCCGATCAGAGGTAGGGCTGGGATGCCGATTCGATGCCGGCCAGCCGCAGCAACTGCTCGGCGAAGTCGAGATCCGACACCGGGGTCAGGGTCAGATCGGCGGCGGTGGTGAGCAGATACCGGCCGTCGCCGGTGAAATCGAGCCAGGTGCGGTGCCGGGTCGGCGGCGACATCGGATCGTCGGGAGCGATGGTGACGGTGAGGAATCCGCGCGCGTCCACCGGGGAGCGCAGCTTGCGGCGGAAGTGAGCGGCGGTGCCCTCGTCCGGGCTGCCGTCGGGGGCGAGGCCGGCGGAACCGAGCACGGCGTCCTGCGGTTCCCGCAGCGGCCCCTGCACGCCCGCCGGCGCGGAGCCGATCACCGTCACCAGGCGTTCCCCCACCGCGCGGGCGTGACACACCGAGACGGAGACGGTGTCGGTGCGGGCCACCAGGATTCCGGCGTGGTTGTGCACGACGGCCGCGAAGGCCAGGATCCGTTCCGGATCGCCGGAGCGCTCGCCCGCGACCGTGATCGTGGTGGCGTCGGCGCGGGCGCACAGCATCAGTGCGGCGGTCAGGTCGGGATCGGTGTTGCGCGCGTACCGGGAACGCAGACCCAGTGCGGCGTACTCGGATTCGGTGCGCACGGTGGCGGCGGGGGTGATGTTCACCGGATACGGCCGGCGATCCATCCCGGTCTCCGAGGCCCAGACGTGGGTGAATTCGTCCGGGGTCAGCGTCCATCTCACCGTTGCGGCCCTTCGCCGGGGCCGGAATCCGGAGGCAGCGGGGCGAATCGGGGCACGCTGTCGCCGGAGGCGGGCAGCGTCGGGTTGTAGCGGTAGGTCATGACGTCGCGGACGTCGGCCAGCGTCGTGGCGGCCCGCAGGTCGTACTCGGCGCGGCGCCGGGCGCCGTGCACGGCCT
The DNA here is from genome assembly GCF_009604425.1 of Nocardia aurantia. GTDB lineage: Bacteria > Actinomycetota > Actinomycetes > Mycobacteriales > Mycobacteriaceae > Nocardia > Nocardia aurantia. The sequence goes on from NZ_WEGI01000013.1 coordinate 81,401, forward strand.
CCGCGGCCGGATCCGCCAGCGGCAGATAGGGCGGGGGAGGCGCGGCGATCGCGTCGCGGATCGTCTGTGCCGCTTCGGAATCCGCGGCGAGCAGGCGGTGCAGGGCGGCGCAGGCGTCGGCCGCGGCCAGGCCGTGGCTCAGCAACTGCCGGGTCGCCTCCAGGGCGGCCTGGCGGGTGCGGCCGGACCAGCGCGCCAGGCCGGCGTCGGTGGCGGCCGCGAAGGCGTGGAACGCCTCATCGATCAATTCGCCGCGCCGCTGCCAGGTTTCGGCCACCTGGCCGATCGCACCCGGGTCGAGCCGCTCGTGCACGAGCTCCCAGATCTCCCGATGGCTGTAGCCGCCGAATATCTCACGGTCGGGGACGTACGGTGCGTCCGTGTTCTCCGCTGGTCCGTCCGGGCGCATCGCCGATGTCCTTGTCTGCCGATGGGTTTCGTCGGTGTTCCGCGCCGCCGGACGGCGGTGTCAGCGCCGGGCCTCGTCGTCGCCGGCCACCAGTCGCAACGCGGCGTGGCCGGCCGCCTCGGCCTCCGCGAACTGCTTGCCCGCGGCCAGGAACGCCGCCTCGAGCAGCAGCGCGGCCTGCTGGAACGCGGTCACGGTGTCGGCGAATTCACTTGCCTTACCGGAGAATCCGCGGGCCAGCGCCCGCCCGGACGGCAGGGCGCCGAAGCCCGGGCCGAAGGTGTCGGTCCGGCTGTCCAGACGCGCCGCCTGCAGGTCGTCGACCAGCCGGGAACAGGCCGTGGCCAGGTCCCGCGCCACGTCCGGAGCGATCTCGAGGATCGCCTCACCGTTGGATTCCAATGCCGCCGAATACAGTTCGCGCGCGGCTCGCTGCCCGATCTCCGGAATAGCCACCGTGTGGTCCCCTTCCCGACCGCCGATGGTCCGGCACCCTACCGTAGCCCGGCGGTGCGGGGAACCCCTCGGGTTCCCGATGGGCTCCGAAGTGCCCGGCGGACGGCAGTTTTCGGCCCGCGCGTGGCGGCAGTTTCCGGGCCGCGCGCGGCCGCAGTTTCGGACCGCCCGGCGGTAGATCTCGGCCGCACGGCGGTGTCTCGGGTCGCGCGCGGCGATTAGGTGCCGGGGCCGTGCGGGCTGTAGCTTGCGGGTCGCTTTCGGCCGCGGGGTTCAGGCCCGTTCGACCTCGATGGTCATCCCCGCCGCGCGCAGCCGCTCGGTGAGCGCGTCGCCCATCGCCGCCGCGGGGGTCAGGATGCCTGTCTGCGGCGGCAGGTCGTCGTAGGCCAGGCACAGTCCGGACTCGCCGAGCAGCACCGACGTCGCCTGGTAGCCCGGATCGCCGGCGCCCGCGAAGGTGGCCACGTATTTGGCGCCGGAGGTGGTGTGCGCGAACGTCTTCATGGTGAACCAGCCACTGCGCCGGGCCTTCTCGCTCGGGCCGGTGCCGGGCGAGGGCAGGACCCGGTCCAGCAGCCGCCGCCCGGCCGACACCCGCGACAGCACGGCGCCGGCGGCGGTGGCGGCGACGATGCCGCCCGCCATGCCGGCGGCCACCAGCGGCGCGGTCCGGGACCGGCCCGCGCTCATCACCTCGCGGTAGCGGAAGTTCTTGCCGTACACCCAGCCCAGCAGGCCGTTGCTGCGGCGCACGATCTTGGTGTTGTGCGCGGCCATCACGAACGTCGACACCCAGCCGTCGAGGCTGCCGTCGATCGCCGACGCCCGCTGCAGCGCCTGATCGGTCTGCCGGCCCACCTCCGGGTCCAGCGCCGGATCCGGGGACAGCGAATACGGATGCGACAGCACCCGGGCCTTGCCCGGATCCGCGGCGACCGCCTCCATCATGGCGCGCGCGGAATCGATGGTGCCGCCGCTCATTCCGCCCTTCAGCCAGGCGACCAGGGTGGTGTCGGTGAGTTCGCCGGTGTTGTCGGCGACGGTGCGGCGGTACAGCTGGTACACGCTCAGATCCGACGGGATCGAGTCGTAGCCACAGGAATTCACGATTCGCGCGCCGGTCGCCACGGCCCGCTCCTGCGCCTGATCGATGCAGTCGCGGACGAACAGCGGCTCGCCGGTGAGATCGGCGTAGTGGGTGCCGGCCTGCGCGCAGGCGCGGACCAGCGGCAGCCCGTAGCGCAGGTACGGCCCGACCGTGCTGACCACCACGCGGGTCCGCGCGGCCAGTTCGTCGAGGCTGCGCTGATCGGTCGAATCCGCTTGCAGCAGCGGCCATTCCGCAGCGACGCCGCCCAGTTCGGCCCGCACCCGGGCCAGCTTGTCGAGCGACCGGCCCGCCAGTGCGACGCGGGCGCCCTCCGGTGCGGCCTCGGCCAGATACTCGGCCGTCAGTACGCCCACGAATCCCGTCGCACCGAACAGCACGAGGTCGAATTCCCGGTCAGTCATGAATTTCCCATCCGGTCGCCTGCCGCGGCCCGCGATCGAGATCCGGCCGTCGTTGTCCGATACCTACCGTATCGGCTACCGGCGCGGCGCGGGTCGTCCGCCTCGCCGGTCCAGCCAGGCGTGGTGGGCCTTGCCGAGTTCCGTGACCGGCGGATCCCCGTAGAGCCACTCGCGGGCGATGCGATGCCAGTTGGCGGTGGCGCCGAGCTGGCCGAGTACACCGAAGGTGAGGAAGTCGGCGCGCCGCGAGAACAGGTGTTCGGCGGGCAGATTCTGCAGGCGCATCCCGGAGTACTCCCCGGCCCGGGGATCCACCGCGAGCAGGAAGGCGCCGCTGGCGAGCTCCGGGGTGATGGTGAGTTCCTCGTCGACCGCCACCCATTCCGAGGCCGACAGCACGTACTCGAGGGCCTGCTCGGCGGTGACCTCCGCCGGCGTCTCGATGACGCCGCGCTCGATCAGCAACTGCCGCAGATCCTCGGCGCGGTCCTCGGCGGCGGCCCGGATGCCCTCGGCCTCGAAGCCGACATCGCGGGGGTTCATCCGGTTGAACAGCCCGAAATCGAGGAAGGCGACCCGGCCGTCCGCGCCGAGGAGCAGATTGCCCGGATGCGGATCCCCGCAGAACTCGAAGAAGGTGAACAGTGAACCGACGTAGAACCGGTAGACGATCTCGCCGACCCGATCCCGCTCGGCGGCGGGCAGTTGCTGGATCTGCGCGAAATCGCAGCCGGGAAAGTATTCGCTGACCAGTACGTGCGCGCTGGACAACTCCGGGAACGCGCGCGGCACCGCGATGAACGGATGGTCGGCGTAGAGATCGGCGATATCGGCCTGGGTGCGCGCCTCGGCGACGTAGTCGAGCTCGCTCTCCAGATTCAGCCGCAGTTCGTCCAGCACCGCCGGGGTGATCCACGGCATCGCCGATTGCAGCACCCGCCGGAACATGGTCAGATTCCGCAGATCCGCGCGGACCGCGCGATCGATACCGGGATACTGCACCTTCACCGCGACCTCGCGGCCGTCGTGCAACCGCGCTCGGTAGACCTGGCCGATCGAGGCCGCCGCCACCGGTTCCGGTTCGAATTCGGCGAACAGCTTGGTGAGCGGCCGGCCGGCATCCTCCTCGATGACCGCGCGCATGGTGTCGAAGGACACTTTCGGCGCACTGTCGCGCAGCACCGCCAGCCGGCGCTGGAAACGTTCGCGATGCTCCGGTGGCACCAGATCCAGATCCAGCACGGACAGCATCTGCCCGAGCTTCATCGCGACGCCCTTCATGGTGCCCAGCACCAGGACCATCTGCTCGGTGGAGCGGAGCATCGACTCCTCGGCCATCCGGGCCCGGACCTCCTCGGACCGGCCACGCATCGACCGCCGGGCGCGCTGCGCGCGAAGGACGTTGCCCGCGACCACCGCGCCGAGTTTCGTGCCGCGCGCCAAACGGGACGTGGGAACCGCGTCGGCGGCCCGCTTCCCTGCGTCCTTCACCGTCGGTCTCCCCGCGTCCTGGGCCGGAATCCGGCAGATTCACCGATCATCAGGGTAACGAGATCGGCGGTCCGCGGACAGGTCCGGACGAATACGGGGTGAACGGTCAGGGCAGCTGCTCGTCGGGGGTGGGGAGGCGGTGCGGGACCGCGTTGAAGCGCTCGGGCGAACCGCCCGCGCGAACCATGCCCTCGATGGCGCTCCACGCCATCATGGTCAGGTGGTCGAGCATCGCGTCCTTGGACATGGTGCGGTTGGTGATCCACCAGTCCACCGCGAGCTGGACGCCGCCGACCAGCACGTGCGCCCACAGCATGACGCCCTCGGTGGAGACGCCGCGATCGAACGCCTTGTCCTGCAGGACCGCCGCCACCACATCGGCGAACAACCGCTCGAAGTCGGCCAGCGTGGTCTTGTCGGTGCTGGAGGTGTTGCCCATGATGAAGCGGTACACGTCCGGATCGGCGTCCACGGTGTGCACGTAGGCGGCGAGGGTGTTGCGGACCAGCTCGTAGTCGTCCTGGTCCTCGCTGATCGCCTCGTAGATCCGCGGCATCAGGGTGGTCTCGATGAACCGTTCCATGGTGGCGCGGGTGAGATCGTTCTTATCGGAGAAGTACCGATAGAGCACCGTTTTGGAGACGCCGATCTCGGCCGCGATCTCGTCCATGCCGAGGTCGCCGCCGCGCTTGCGGATCGCCGACAGGGTGCCGTCGACCAGCTCTTCGCGCCGGTCGATCTTGTGCTGGTGCCAGCGCCGCTTGCGGCCGTCCACCCGGCCGCCGCGCGCCGGCGGGGTGCGCGTCACGTCGACGAGTTCTTCGGTGGACAGGACGGGCTCCTATCGTCGATGGGAGAGCCGATGGCAATGGGGCACTCCCAGCTTAAGTCCTCGGCCTCGCCGCCGTTCGTCTTCCCGTCGCGTGGCCGTGCGCGCATACCGCCGTCGCGACCCAGCAGAATGGAATCATGGAGCACTCAGCCGGTAGCAGCCCCGTACTGGTGGAGCCCGGTGCCGTCGCCGGGCCGCCGCCACGCGCCGTGGCCGCGGGGCCGCCGCGGCGACCGTCCCCGCCGCCGGACTCGTTCGCCGGATTGCTCGACGAGGCCGGCAAGCGCCGCGATCTGCGTCGGATGAAGACCGTCGCCACCGGATTCCTGGTGGCGGCGACCGTGATCTATCTGCTGTGCAGCTGGCTGAGCGCGCACGGCGCCGGCGCCTGGGTGGGCTATGTGCGCGCGGCGTCCGAGGCCGGCATGGTCGGCGCGCTGGCCGACTGGTTCGCGGTGACGGCGCTGTTCCGGCATCCGCTCGGGCTGCCCATTCCGCACACCGCGATCATCCGGAAGAAGAAGGATCAACTCGGCGCCGGGCTCGGCGATTTCGTGCGGGCGAATTTCCTCTCGTCCGACACCGTCGCGGCCAAGGTGAATTCCGCGCAGATCTCGCTGCGACTGGGCCGCTGGATGGCCGATCCGCAGCACGCCGCACGGGTTTCCGAGGAATCGTCCACGATTCTGCGCGCGGTGGTCGGCGCGCTGCGCGACGAGGACGTCGAGCAGATCATCGACCAGACCATCGTGAAGCGCATCGCGGAACCGGAGTGGGGACCGCCGATCGGCCGGGTGCTCGCCGAACTGCTCGCCGACAACCGGCAGGCCGCGCTGCTGGACCTGCTGGCCGAGCGCGCCCACCAATGGGCGCTGGGCAGCCAGGAGACCCTCGATCGCATCGTGATGCGGGACGCCCCCAACTGGGCGCCGAAATTCGTCAATGTGCTGCTGTCGGAACGGATATACCGGGAATTGGTGGAATTCACCTGGAAGATCCGTTCGCAGCCCGACCACGAGGTCCGGGTCGCGGTGAACCGTTTCCTCGAGGAATTCGCGCGCGATCTGCAGTTCGATCCCGCGATGATCAAGAAAGCGGAGCGGGTCAAGGCGGAGATCATGGGCCGCGAGGAGATCACCGGTATGGCCCGCGCCACCTGGCGGGCGGCCAAGCGGATGATCCTGGAATCCGCCGACGACCCGAACAGCACCCTGCGCCGCAAGGTCACCGAGAACGTGCAGCAACTCGGCGACCGGCTGGCCGACGACGCGGAACTGCGCGATCGGGTGGACTCCTGGCTGGAACGCGGCGTGCGCTATCTCGTGGTCACCTACGGCGCCGAGATCGCCACGCTGATCAGCGACACCGTCGCCCGCTGGGACGCCGACGAGGCCAGCAGCAAGATCGAGTTGCAAGCGGGCCGGGATCTGCAGTTCATCCGGATCAACGGCACGGTGGTCGGCTCGCTGGCCGGATTGGTGATCTACACCCTCTCCCACCTCGTGTTCGCCGTCTGATCGGGTACGCGACACCCCATGTCACGGGGTGCTAACTGGAGTGCTTGCAAGAGCTAGCACCCTGTCCTAGAATCGGCGGCACAACCGCCGGAAGGTGAGTCATGGCACAGGAGCCCGAGGTTTCCGACCGGACGACCGGGGAATCCGCGGAACAACAGTCCGCGGTCGCCGGAGATCGGGTGGGCCGCGTAGCCAACGCGGCACACGACATCGGAGGCTTCATCCGGGCGCAGCGAGAAGCCGCTCAGGTATCGCTGCGTCAGCTCGCGCAGCTGGCGGGGGTGAGCAATCCGTATCTCAGTCAGATCGAGCGCGGATTGCGCAATCCGTCCGCCGAGGTGCTCGCGCAGATCGCGAAGGGTCTGCGGGTGTCCTCGGAGGTCTTGTACATGCGGGCCGGCTTCCTCGAGCAGAGGTCGCACGGACCGGTGCGGGACGCCTTGCTGGCCGACACCGTGATCACCGAACGGCAGAAGCAGGTCCTGCTGGACATCTACGAATCGTTCCGCCGGGAGAACTCCGGCGGCGGCGCCGCCTTCGAGAGTCCTGACGGCGGCGCAACCGTCGAGAGCCCTGGCCCCATCAGCCAGGAGAACGAAACATCATGACCGACACCATCACTCCTTCCGTCACCAAATCGCTGTACGCCACCGTCGGCGCCGGCGACGCGCTCTACGCCGCCGTCACCGAGGTCGTCGACAAGGTGCGTGGCCGTGCCGGCGGCACCGATGTCAGCGGCCGGGTCGAGGAGGCCCGCGAGCGGCTGTCCACGCTGCCGGCGGATGTCCAGGAGCAGATCGGGACGCTGCGGCAGCGGCTGCCGGAGGACATCGCCGAGCTGCGCGAGAGGTACAACCCGGCCAAGCTGAGCTCGGCCGAGACCCGCAGCAAGCTGACCGCCGAGCTCAACGACCGGTTCGGCCCGGACGAGCTGCGCAAGCTGGCCGACCAGTACTACCAGCAGTTCCTCGGCGTGTACGCCGAGCTCGCCGAGCGCGGCGAGGTCACCGTGGGCCGGCTGCGCGCCACCCCGGGGGTCGAGGAGCGCATCGGCCAGGTCGAGGGCGTCTACAACGACGTCGTCCACCGCGCCGAGGGCGTGCTCGGCAAGGTGTCCGGGCAGGTCGGTGGCCTGCTGGGCGGCCGGACCGGCCAGGTCGAGGAGGCCGATCGGGGCGAGGACGTCGTGCCGGTCGTCGACGGCGAGGTCGTCGGGGTGACCACCGAGACCGAGGTGCTCGCCGAGCAGGCCGCCGCCGAACAGGCCGCCGCCGACGATGCCGCGGCCGTGCAGGCCGCCGCCGAGCGGGCGGCCGGCAAGAAGGCTTCGGCGAAGAAGGCCGCGCCCAGGAAGCCCGCCGACCAGTAACCGCCTTCGCGGGATCCGTCCCACCGCCTCCGCGCATCCCCGTGCGCGGAGGCGGTGGCGTACTCGCGGAAGCTCCTATCATGGATGCCGTGTCCCTGACTCATGGCGTTCTCACCCTGATCTGGCTCGCCGCCGTAGGGGCGACCATCTTCGCGCTCATCCATGCCGTCCGGCAGCGGTCCGACGCTTTCACCGCGGTCGACAAGCTGACCAAGCCCATCTGGCTGACCATCCTCGGGGTGGCGCTGGCCTTCCTGGTGCTGGCGGAGACGGCGATCGGGCTGCTGGGCCTGGCCGCGGTGGTGGCCACCGGCGTCTACCTCGCCGACGTGCGGCCCAAGGTCGACGAGGTGCAGCGCGGCCCGCGCTGGTAAGGGGACTTGTCGTATCTCCCATGCGCCCGCCGCTGTTCGTTGTGCGGGTTCACTGATCTGTTGTCCGCTCTGGTCGGCATCGCCCGGGCAAGTTACTGTGTCAGTAAGTTACTGTTGTATTAGGTAACACACAGTTCGTTGCACAAGGGAGTGTTCGGATGCCGGCGGTGTTCTCGCCGATCCAGGATCGGATTCGTGATCGGTTGCGCGCCCACCGAGTGGGCCTGCGCACGCGTCGCTACACCACCGCGGCGTTCAACCCACCGGCCGTCGCGTCGGAGGCCACCGCGGTCACCGCGGCCGACGGCACCCGCCTGCGAGTCCACGCCTACGGGCCCGCCGACGGGGACGTGGTCGTGCTGGTGCACGGCTGGACCTGCTGCCTCGAGTACTGGAACCCCCAGATCAACGCGTTCGCCGGGAACTATCGCATGGTCGCCTACGACCTGCGCGGCCACGGCGGCAGCGATCTCGGCCCGGTCCCGCCGACGCCGGAACTGCTCGCCGACGATCTCGCCGCCGTCCTGACCGCGGTGTTGCGGCCCGGGCAGCGCGCGGTGCTGGTCGGGCACAGTCTCGGCGGGATGACCATCCAGGCGTGGGCGGCGCGGCATCCGGAGCGAGTGGCCGAGCAGGCTTCGGCCGTGGTGCTGACCAATACCGCCCCCGGCAATCTGATCGCCGAGACCACGGTGCTGCCGGTCTTCAATCGCGGGCTGATCCCGCTGCCGCAGGGGCTGGGCCGCTGGGGTCTGGCCGCGCAGTTGCTGTTCCCGCCGATTCCGCCGGTGCGCTGGGCCTTTCGCCGGCAGGTGATGACGCTGGCGTCCACCGGGGACGTGGCCGACTTCGCGCTGTCGATCGTGCGGTCGTGCCCGGCGACGGTGCGCGGGATGTTCGGGCTGCTACTGGGCGATCTCGCGCTCGGGCGGGCAGCGGAGAACCTGACCGTGCCCACCACCGTCATCGCCGGTGATCGCGACGACCTCACGCCGCCGGTGCATTCCCGGCGGTTGGTCGAAATGCTCACGCGGGCAGGCTCATTCGATGCCTACCGGGTGCTGCACACCGGACATCTCGGCAATGTCGAGGCGTACGCGGAATTCAACGCGGAGTTGGAACGGGTGCTGGTCGCGGCGCATCGCGGCGCGGAGGCCACCGCCTGACGACGGTCGCGGGCGCGAATCCACCGGGTCGTACCCGGAGCAGGTTCCCGCACCCATCTGGCGCGGAATACGGTGCGGGATCCTGCCCTGGGTATGAAACATGATGAGCGGCAACAAGTTTCAGGCCGCCGGGTAAGCCGTTGCCGCGTGGTGGGTCCGGTGGGCCGCGCTCAGTCGAAGACGACCGTGCGGCGGCCGTGGACCAGTACCCGGCCCTCCAGGTGCCAGCGCAGGCCGCGGGCCAGCACGACGCGTTCGATGTCGCGGCCCTGGCGGACCATGTCGCGGGCGGTGTCGGCGTGGTCGATGCGGGTGACGTCCTGTTCGATGATCGGGCCGGCGTCCAGCTCCGGGGTCACGTAGTGGCAGGTGGCGCCGATCAGTTTCACGCCGCGCGCGAACGCCTGATGGTAGGGCCGCGCGCCGACGAACGACGGCAGGAAGCTGTGGTGGATGTTGATCGCGCGGCCCGCCCAGTGTTCGCACAGTGCGGCGGGCAGCACCTGCATGAACCGGGCGAGTACCACCGCATCCGGTTCGTGGGCGTCGACCAGCGCGCGGACCTGCTCGAACGCCGGGCCGCGCTCGGCGGGGTCGCGGGGGAAGGGCACGTGATGGAACTTGACGCCGTGTGCCCGGGTCATGTCCGCCAGATCGGGGTGGTTGCCGACGACCGCCTCGATGGTGGCCGGTAGCTCGCCGCTCGCGGCCCGGCCCAGCAGGTCGTGCAGGCAGTGACCGTCCTTGCTGACCAGCAGCACCGCGCGCCGGCGGGCGGCGGAATCCAGCACCTGCCAGTCCGTCTCGGGGCTCAGCTCCGCCGCCACCGCCGCGAACCGCGCGCGCAGCTCGTCGAGCGGGAACGGCACCGTCGGCGCGAGGATGGCCTGGCGGGTGAAGAACCAGCCCGACTCCCGGTCGGAATGGTATCCGGCCTCCACGATCGACCCACCGAACTCGGCGATGAACGAGGTGATCCGGGCGATGATGCCCGGGCGGTCCGGGCAGCCGAGGGTCAGCACGTAACGCCGGTCGTCGGAAGTGGAGCTCATCGCTCCATCCTCGCAGGATGGCGGTTACAGCCGATAGAAGGGTTCGGCGTAGTGGAACTCGCCCGTCATCCCGGGCTCGTGCGCGGTGAGCGGTCGCACCTGGAAATGCGACACCCAGGCCGGTTCGTCGGGCACGATGCCCAGCCGGGCGGCGGGCCGGAAGCCGAAGCGCGGGTAGTACTCCAGGCTGCCGAGCAGGCCGACCAGCGGTTCGTCCAGCGCGTCGGCCGCGCCGAGCGCGGCGTGCACGAGGGCCGATCCGATGCCCGCACCCTGGCGTTCCGGCAGCACGCCGAGCGGGCCCAGCGCCAGTACCGGGAAGCGGCCCACCCCGGCGCGGGTGAGGCAGACGTGCCCGACGACGCGGGCGGCCGACTCCGCCACCAGCGACAACGTCGGCATCCAGCCGGCGTCGCTGCGCAGCCGGTGGACCAGATCGACCTCTGCCGGATCGGCCTCCGCCGCAGCCGGATCGGCCTCCGCCGCAGCCGGATCGACCGCCGCTGGATCGATCGCCGCCGGATCGGCCTTTGCGGGATCGGTCTGGGCCGGCCGGCCGGCCGTGCCGCGGGGATACGCGCGGGCGAACGCGGCCCGGTGCACGGCATCGATGGAGAGGATGTCGCCGGCCCGTTCGCGCCGGATCAGCACGATGACCTCTCCTTCCGCCCGGGAGTGCTTCGCGGTGTGCAGCTGTCGGCTTGTTGCTTCGAGTGTGCGCGCCGGGACCGGCGGCCCGCAACGTCGCGGCCGTCGTGTGCCAGACTGCACACTCGTGGCTGACATCCCCCTCGAACTCACCCGGCGGGCGGTGGCGGCGCTGATCGACCACACCCTGCTCGCCCCCGAGGCCACCCCGGCCGACGTGGCCGCGACCGTGGACGAGGCCCGGGCGCTCGGCGTCTTCGCGGTGTGCCTGTCGCCGTCGATGCTGCCCGTGCGGGCGCCCGGCCTGGCTGTGGCGACCGTCGCCGGATTCCCGTCGGGTAAGCACCACGCGCTGGTCAAGGGCGCCGAGGCGCGACTCGCGATCGAGCAGGGCGCCGACGAGGTCGACATGGTCATCGATGTGGGCGCCGCGGTGGCCGGCGACTACGACGCGGTGCTGGCCGAGATCATCACGGTGCGGGAGGCGATCGGCGACCGGGCGCTGCTCAAGGTGATCATCGAATCGGCGGCGCTGCCCGATGCGGCGATCGTCGCGGTGTGTCACACCGCGCGGCGCGCGGGGGCCGATTTCGTGAAGACATCCACCGGATTTCATCCCGCGGGTGGCGCGTCCGTGCACGCGGTGCGGCTGATGGCCGAGACGGTCAATGGGAAGCTCGGGGTCAAGGCCAGCGGCGGGATCCGGACCGCGGCCGCCGCGGCGGAGCTGATCGCCGCGGGTGCCACCCGGCTCGGCTTGTCCCGCTCGCGCGAGGTGCTGGCCGGGTTCCCGGAGTAGGTCGCGGCGGGCGCCTCCGGGCTCGGCCGTGTCGAACATTTTTCCCGGCTCGGCTGTACCCGGCACCTTCCCGGCTCGGCTGTACCCGGCACCTTCTCGGCTCGGCTGTACCCGGCACCTTCTCGGCTCGGCTGTACCCGGCACCTTCTCGGCTCGGCTGTACCCGGCACCTTCTCGGCTCGGCTGTACCCGACGCCTTCCCGGCTCGGCGGCGGCCGACACCTTCCCGGCCCGGCGTCAGAACACGGAGTGCCCGAGCCCGCATTCGCGGTACGGCTCGGTGCTCAGCAGCGGGTATCGGCGTTCTGATCGACCTGCAACTGCGACGCGCCGCCGCTCAGCTGCACAGCCAGGCCGTCGTCGGTGACGTGCACGGCCGTCGGATGCATGTCCAGCGGATAGTTCTGCAGGCTCTGGGTCATCACGTCGACGATGCCGGAGACCAGATCGGTGGGCAGGCCGATGCCGAGCAGCGAGGCCGACGCGGTGTTGACCTGGATCTGATTGCCGACGATCTGCGGCTTCAGCTGCAGATCGGCCAGGCCGCCGAGCACCTTCACCGTCAGCGTGCCGGTCGACGCGTCGGATTTCACGTCGGAGACCATGCCCTTCAGGGTCTGCTGGATGCCCTCGTCGGTCCAGGTGACGTCGGCGCTGCTGCTGCCGACGTCCGCACCCCGGTCGAGCAGGTGGACGTCGTTGATCTTCGCGTGCACCTTCATGCCGACCGCCGGGCCGAACTTGGCGTCGTCGCTGTTCATCGTCACGGAGCCGACCCGATGATCTATCGCCGTGAGCAGCAGCGGTTTCGCACCGAAATGCACCGTCACCTTGGAGCCGAGGTCGTGTTCCGCCTGGGCGGCGATGCAATCGGCGTAGTGCTTGCGGTAATAGGTCTCCGCGCCGACCAGCGCGGCGACCGCCACGAGCACGACGACCACCCCCGCGATCAGGAGATTGCGGCGCAGGTGGGAGCCACCTGGACGCCCACCCATGGCGACCGTGGGAGCAGCGCCGTCGTCGGAGTACGAACTCATGTCCGCGATTCTTCCCGAGCAATCATGAGTCACCCCTGTGGCGCGGCTGAGAGCACGGCCAAATTCTCGGTCCGGGCCGATTACGGCCTGCGGCCATACCACGCCGAGTAATCTGAATCACATGTCCGGCGATTCTGCTATGAACGACTATCGCGACCCGGACTCCGACTGGTGGGCGTTGCGGCAGCTGGCCCGCCGGCATGCCGGATATTTCACCACCCGCCTGGTCTGGCGCACCCGGTGCGAGGCCCGGATCCGCACCGGACTCGACGACGGCTCGGTGATCCGGGTCGGGGTGGGCCTGCTGCGGATGACGGAGTGGCCACCGGGCCCGCTGGACGAGTACGCGATGTGGTCGGCGTGGTTCGACGGCGCGGCCGCGGTCTCCCATCACAGTGCCGCCGAACTGCACGGCCTGGGCCGGTTGCGACCGCGATTCGTGCACATGTCGGCCGGCGACGGGCGGTTGCCCAGCGCGCCGGGGCTGGTGGTGCTGCGCCGCGCGCTGGAGGGCCGGGACGTGGAATCCGCGGGCACCTTCCTGGTCACCACTCCGGTGCGGACCGTGCTCGACCTCGCCGAGGCGGGTATCGGGCAGGACGCGCTGACCGAGGTGGTCGCCGACGCCCTCGCGATCCGCCGTTGCGCCGGCGCCGAGATCCGGCACGCGGCCGCGATCCTGCCGCCGCAGACGGCCGCGCGATTACGCCGGGCCCTGGCGCGGGCCTGACGACGGGTTCGGCGCCACCGCCGACCAGGGCACCGAGAGCACACAGTCGCGTAGTCGACGGCGATAGTTCCGTACCGGAAAGCCGTTCTCGCGCAACAGATCCGCGGCCGCCCGCCAGCGTTCCCGCGGCCCGTACGGGGCCAGCGGCGCGGCGCGGGCCCAGGCCCGGTCGGCGGCGGTGAGCAGCGCGTGCACCGGTTCGCCGGGAATGTTGCGGTGGATCAACGCCTTCGGCAGCCGCTCGGCCACATCGGAGGGGCGGTCCACCGTGAACGGGTCCCAGGCCAGCGTCAGCGACCGCGGACCCGATCGATCCAGCAGCACCCAGGCGCAGCGGCGGCCCAGTTCGTCGCAGGTGCCGTCGACCAGCAGCCCGTCCGGGGCGAGGTTGCCGAGGACGGTGGCCCAGGCCCCGGCGACCGCCTCCTCCGGATACTGCCGCAGCACGTTGAACGCGCGCACCAGCATCGGGCGCAGCCCGGCCAGTTCGAATCCGCCGCGCGCGAACCGGACCCCGTCCCGGCCGGGCACCACCCGATCGGGGTCGATCTCCAGGCCGACCACCCGGACGTCGGGCCGCACCCGCCGCAACCGGGCCGCCAGTTCCAGCGTGGTCACCGGGCTGGCGCCGTAACCGAGGTCGACGACCAGCGGATCCGGCGCGCGTCGCAGCCGATCGGTCACCAGTTCGTCGTGGATCAGCCGGCGGTCGCTGCGGCGCAGCCGGTTCACCCCGGTGGTGCCGCGGGTGATGCTGCCGACCGGCTTGCGGCCGACGGCCCGGGCCGGGTCGGCGTCGTTCAGGAAAGGGGGTTGTGCTCGTCCAGCCACTGCTTGGTGAACTCCGCTTCGGCTCGCAGCAGATCCACGAGACTGACCAGCATCAGCTGCTCCAGTCTGGCGCCCAGGAACGGGATCTGCACGGTGGCGATATTGGTGATCCGCAGCGTGCACCCGGTGTCGGTGGCGAACAGGTGCATGCTGCCGCCCAGGCCGCCCGGCGGACCGGCCGGGATCTCCGCGACGTACTCACCGAACACCTCGGGCCCGAACGGGCCGTAGACCTCGCGCCGGGTGATCACCATGTCCCGCCGCAGGATCGACTGGGCCAGATCCGGCAGCATGACCCGCGGCAGCACCTGTTCCAGCACGACCGTCACCCCGCTGTCGCCCGCGTCGAGGGAGACCACCTCGTTGGGGGAGTACTTGCGCATCTCCTCCATCCGCGCATCCCAGTAGGCGCGGTCCGACAGCAGCGCGTACACCTCTTTCGTGGTGCGCAGCGGGAAGCGGGCTGAGTAGTTCAGTCGGCGGGTCATGGGCGTTGAGGGTACTTGGTGTGACTCACGACTCTTCCGCCGCGGCCGTATTATGACCGCGTCGGCAATCCGGTTCCGGAGTGCCGGGTACGAGCGATCAGTGCTGGGAGATCCAGGTATCGGTGAAGGTGGCCTCGGAAGCCAGTAGCTCCAGCAGCTTCTCGGCAACCACGGCCTCGATCTTCTTGCCGAACAACGGGACCGCGACATGCACCGAACCCTCGACGGTGGCGGTGGTGCCCGATCCGTTCTCGGTCAGGGTGACCGTGCCCTTCACCTCCGCGGGCGCGCCGTCCACGTGCGCCTCGAAGGTGCCGGTGTTCGAACCGGCGGTGTAGACCTCGGTGCGCGGGATGATCATGTCGCCGGGCCGCACCGACGTGATCGAGCCCGGCAGCTCCGACGCCGCGATGGTCTGCACCATCCGGACCGTCAGGACCTCACCGGTCAGTTCGAACGACTCGAGCCGGGCGCCGGGCCCGCCGACCTCGGCGAGCCGGTCCTTCCAGTACTGCTCCGAGGCGATTGCCGCACGGACCACGTCGGCCGAATGCGAGTAGGTAGCGGTGTACGCCAGGGGTGTCGCCATGAGGCAACACGCTACCGTCTGTATTCGTGCGTACACATCAGGTGGTGTCGTTCCAGGACGTCAGCGCGTTGCTGTCGGCAACCGGTGCGCGGCTGCGCGATTCGGTGCCGCTGGCGGAGTTGACCACGCTCCGGGTGGGTGGTCCGGCGACGGTCGCCGAGTGCGCCACGACCGAGTCTCTGGTGGCGGCCGTCGGCGCCCTCGACGCGGCCGGAATCCCGGTGCTGCTGGTGGCCGGCGGCTCCAATCTGCTGATCGGCGACGGCGGATTCGGCGGGGTGGTGGTGCGCATCGCCACCACCGAGGTGCGGATCGGCGACGATCACGTGCTGGCCGAGGCCGGGGCCGACTGGGACGCCGTGGTGGCCGCGACCGTCGCGGCCGGGCTCGGCGGCCTGGAATGCCTGTCCGGGATTCCGGGTTCCACGGGCGCGACGCCGGTGCAGAACGTCGGCGCCTACGGTGTCGAGGTCGAGCAGACCATCCGGCGGGTGCGGCTGCTGGACCGCGCCACCGGCGACATCCGCTGGGCCGAGCCCGCCGAACTCGGCTTCGGCTATCGCACCTCCGTGCTCAAGCACAGCTCGGCCGCGGTGGTGCTCGCGGTGGAATTCGCGCTGCGGGCCGACGGCGCCAGCGCGCCGCTGCGGTACGGCGAACTGGCTCGCGCGCTCGACGCCGCCGAAGGGGAGACCCGGCCGGCCGCCGATGTGCGGGCGGCGGTGCTGCGGCTGCGGGCGGGAAAGGGCATGGTCCTGGATCCGGCCGACCACGACACCTGGAGCGCGGGCTCGTTCTTCACCAACCCGGTGGTGCCACGATCTGCCGAGCAGCGGATTCTGGACGCGATTGCCGCATATGTGGGGGATGTCACAGTCCCGTCCTACCCCGCGCCGGACGGTGTGAAGTTCTCCGCGGGCTGGTTGATCGAGCGCGCGGGCTTCGCGAAAGGCTTCCCCGGCCCCGACGCGCCCGCCCGGTTGTCCACCAAACACACGCTGGCGCTGACCAATCGGGGCGCCGCCACCGCCGCCGATCTGGTCGAACTCGCCCGGACCGTCCGCGACGGAGTGGAGCGGCGCTTCGGCGTCCGGCTGGTGCCCGAACCGGTGACCGTCGGCGTTACAGTCTGAGAGCGTGGTATTTGCCACGGTGTCGGCCGCCGGGGCCGGGATTTTTTCGCGGTAGATTCGAGAAAATGAACGCCCGAGCAGCTGTGAGTCGTCGTGCCCTGTTGATGGGGGCAGCCGGCGTCGCTACGGCCGCGGTGGCTGCGGCCTGCTCGAACGGTAAGTCGACCCCCGGCACCGCCGCGCCCGCCACCACCGCCGGACCGACGGTCAAGGTCAAACTGGAGCCCGGTGACGGCAGCGCCAACATCAGCCCGGTCGCGCCGGTCACCGCCACCGTGTCCGAGGGGCACATCGACAAGATCGCGCTGACCAATGCCGCCGGTAAAGAGGTCACCGGCGAGCTGTCCGCGGATCGCACCAGCTACAAGATCACCGAGCCGCTCGGCTACAACGCCTCCTATTCGTGGAACGGCAGCGCGGTCGGCACCGACGGGAAGTCGGTCTCGATCTCCGGCAAATTCACCACGCTGGCGCCGAAGCAGTCCGTACCCGCGACCATCAACATCGGTGACGGCCAGGAGGTCGGCATCGCGGCGCCGCTGATCCTCCAGTTCAAGAGCCACGTCGTGAACAAGGCGGCGGTGGAGAAGGCCCTCACCGTCACCACCTCGCCGGAGACCGAGGGCGGCTGGGCCTGGCTGCCCGACGAGAACGGCGGCTCCCGCGCGCACTGGCGGCCGCACAACTACTGGCAGCCCGGCACCGCGGTGACCTTCGGGGCGAAGCTGTACGGACTCGACCTCGGCGACGGCGCCTACGGCTACGGCGACCTCACCTCGCAGTTCAAGATCGGCCGCAGTCAGATCGTGAAGGGCATCGCCTCCAGCCACCGCGTGCAGGTCGTCCGGGACGGCGCGATCGTCTTCGATTTCGCGTGCAGCTACGGCGAGGGCAACGAGTCGCGCAACGTGACGCGCTCCGGCATCCACGTGGTGACGGAGAAGTACGAGGACTTCATGATGTCGAATCCGCCGTTCTACACCAATGTTCGCGAACGCTGGGCCGTACGCATCTCCAACAACGGCGAGTTCATCCACGCCAATCCGGAATCGGCGTCCGCGCAAGGTAATTCGAACGTCACCAACGGCTGCATCAACCTCAGCACCGAGGATGCGCAGAAGTTCTTCCCGACCGCGCTGTACGGCGACCCGGTCGAGGTGACCGGCACGTCGATCGCGCTGTCGGCCGCCGACGGCGACATCTACGACTGGACCATCGACTGGGACACCTGGAAGTCGTTGTCCGCCTTGCACGGTGAGCCGAGCGGGGCGGTGTCGGCGACCCCGCTGCCGCCGCAGGCCGTGGGCGGGCGCTAGATCCCGTTCCCCGGCTCGGATGCCGTTACGCCGTCGGCTCAGGGCGATCGGTGGCGATCCGGGTTCAGCGAGGCGGGCCCGCCTCGATGCGGCGGACGGCCGTGTCGTATTCACCCGGGCCGGGGCGGAAGCCCTCGATCCACCAGGTGGCGCCGGCGGCCGCGATGGCGCCGACGGTGTCGCGGGCCGCGTCCGGCTCGGCATCGGGGGTGCGGCCGGTGATCACCACGTCGAACGGGGCGTCGCTGTCCCGTAGTTCGCCGACCGCCGCGACCAGGTCGGTGACCGCGGCGGGGGTGGGCCGCCACGAGCCGTCGGCGGGGTCGACCATCGTGGGGGCGACACCGTCCCAGCGAATCGCGCGGCGCAACGGCCGGCGGTTCGGCCAGTCGCAGCCGATCCAGATCGGTGGGCGGGGGTGTTGCACCGGGGTCGGGCGGAAGGCGACGTCGGTGGCGGTCAGGTGTTCGCCGTGGAAGTCCACTCGCTCGCCGGACCAGAGTCCGGTGAGGACCGCCAGGCCCTCGTCCAGCCGGTCGGCGACCTCGCGTGGCCGGGTCGATTCACCCCAGGTGCCGAATTCGGCGGGCAGGGTGAATCCCAGGCCCGCGCCGAACACCAAGCGGCCCTCGGACATTCGGTCCAGGGTCGTCGTGCTGCGGGCCAGCGGGCCCGGCCGGTAGCGGGCGACGGGAGTGACCATGGGGCCGAACCGAATTCGCGTGGTGGACGCGGCGACCAGGGTCAGCAGCACCCAGGGGTCGGCCGTCTCGATCGGGCCGTAGGCGAAAACCACGTGGTCCCAGACGAAGAACCCGTCCCAGCCGGTGTCCTCCGCACGGCGGGCCAGATCGGCGACCCGCCGCGGATCGGTGAACTCGCCCAGGTTCGGCACGGACAATCCGAATCGCACGATTCGGATGCTACCGAGGTGAGGACGGAAAGAACACGCTCCGAACGGTTTTCGCCGGTCAGCCGCGGCGCGCGAACCGTCCGGCGCTCGCCTGGTCGCGCGGCTTGACGATGATCTGGTCGAGGTTCACCCGCGCCGGGCGGTCGGCCACGAAGCCGATGATCTCGGCGATGTCCTGCGCCACCAGCGGATCGATGCCCTGGTAGACCTTGGCGGCCCTCTCGGCGTCACCCTCGAACCGGACCAGCGAGAATTCGGTTTCGACCGCGCCCGGGGCGATTTCGGTCAACCGCACCGGTTGCCCCAACAGCTCGTCGCGCAGCGTGCGGTGCAGCACGCCCTGCGCGTGCTTGGCGGAGGTGTAGCCGCCGCCGTTCTCGTAGGTGGTCAGCGCGGCGATCGAGGTGACGGTGACGATCAGGCCGTCGCCGGATGAGATCAGCTTCGGCAGCAGCGCCTTGGTGATCCGCAGCGTGCCGAGCACGTTGGTCTCCCACATCCAGCGCCAGTCGTCCAGGTCGGCCTCGGCGATCGGGGCCAGTCCGTGCGCGCCACCCGCGTTGTTGACCAGCACATCCACCCCGTCGACGGCCTCGGTGAAGGCGCGCACCGACTCGTCGTCGGTCACGTCCAGCGGCAGCGCCGTCGCGCCGATCTCGTCGGCGAGCCGCCGCAACCGGTCCTGCCGCCGGGCCCCGACGACGACGTGATAGCCCTGCGCGGCGAGCTGTCGTGCGGTGGCTTCCCCGATTCCGGAACTGGCGCCGGTGACGACGGCGGTGCGAGAGGTCATGCGCAGAGCTTAGGACCTGCGCGTCGCGGTCGGTCCGATCGGCGGCGGTGATCACCGCCACGACCGGCCGCTAGCCTGACCGCATGTCGATTCGGGAAGTCGTGAGCGAGGACGGGACCGCGATCGTGTACCGGGTGACCGGTCCCGCGGACGGGCGGCCGCTGGTCCTGTTGCACGGGTGGTCGGGCAACCTGTCGTGCTGGGGCCGGGCCGCCGGCCTGCTGGCGGCCCGGTTCCGGGTGATCGCGGTCGACCTGCGCGGCCACGGCTACTCCGGCGCTCCCGAGACCGGGTACGACGATCCGCGCAACTGGGCCGCCGACGTCGCGGCCGTGCTGGCCGGCGAGCGGATCGAGACCGGCGCGGTGCTGCTCGGCTGGTCCTACGGCGGCATCGTGCTCACCGACTATCTGGCGCGCTACGGCACCGGTTCGGTGGCGGGCGTCGTGTACTCCGGTTCGCAGGCCGGGATCGGGCGTGGGGTGCCGGGATCGGAGCCCGGGCCGGCGATGCGCAAGGCGATCCCGGATGTGTTCGAGGAGAGCGCCGGTAAGGCCATGCGCGGCTTCGCGGCGTTCGGCAACGCCAACACCGGCCCCGGCCGCGACAAGGGGCCCGACGCGCAGCGCCTGTTCGGCGGGAGCCTCTCGACGCCGCCCCACGTCCGCAAGGCCCTGATGTATCGCACCGTCGACAACACCGGCACGCTGCGGACTCTCGACATCCCGGTCCTGGTGTTGCACGGCCTCGAGGACCCGGTGGTGCCCGTGGAGAACGGCCGCTACACCGCCGAGGCCGTGCCGGACTCGCGGACCTCGTTCTGGGCGGGCGCTCAGCACGGGCTGTTCATCGAGGATCCGGATCGCTTCGCCACCGAGGTCACCGAATTCGTCGACGGGCTGCCCGGTCGCTGAATGCCCGGGCGCCGCCGATTTCCTCCGTTGTGGAGGATGGGTGCGGCAGCCTCGGGTGGCGATGCTGCGGCTGGCCGGGATGTGCCGCCGGCCGGGCGGGAGGTGGCGTCGTGCGGGAACCGTTGCGGATCGCGGTGGCACAACCGGAGTGCGTCGCGCACGACGTGGCGGCGAATGTGCGGGCCCATGTGGCGGCCGTGCGGGCGGCACGGGCGCGGGTCGTCGTGTTTCCGGAATTGTCGCTGACCGGGTACGAACTCGACGCCGACGTGGTGCGGCCGGACGATCCGCGGCTGCTTCCGCTCGTCGCCGCCTGCGCCGATGTCGGGACGGTCGCTCTGGCCGGTGCGCCGGTGCCGGGGCCCGCGATCGGAGTGCTGGTGGTGGACGGAACCGGGGTGCGGGTCGGCTACCGCAAGGTGTACCTCGCCGATACCGAGGCCCGGCGGTTCCGGCCGGGCGTGCCTGCCGTGCTGGAGGTGGACGGGTGGCGGCTCGGCCTGGCGGTCTGCCGTGACACCAGGATCGCCGCGCACGCGGCCCGCACCGCCGCGCTGGGGATGGACGGGTATGTCGCCGGTGTGGTGCACGCCGATCACGAGGCCGGCCTGCACGTGGAGCGGGCCGCGCAGGTGGCCGCCGCGCACGGTGTCTGGGTGGCCGTCGCGGCGTTCGCGGGAGCGACCGGCGGCGGATTCGACCGGACCTGTGGCGGCTCCGGCCTCTGGTCGGCCGGTGGTGCGCCGCTGGCCGTGGCGGGGCCGGAGCCGAATGACCTGGCGTGCTTCACCTTTACCGATCCGCCGACCGGAAGCGATTCCGGTGCAGTCACTTCCGCGTGAACCGGGCGAATCGACCGGTTGATCCGTTGGGCGGCAACCAGTTTCGTTGACGTCCGGTTTCGGGACGGTCCGGGTGGGTATCGCGGCCACATGTGTCGAACCGGAGGGTCGCGGGGACCGTTGTCAGGGGTGTGGGCAAGCGCACAGGAGCGGGGTCGGCGGACAGGTGCGGGCTTGTGACGGCGGTCACTCGATGGCGGAGCGCGCGATACGGGCGGGAATCGGCCGTGCACACTGGAGGGGTGAGTCAACGCCCGGACCTACGGCCCCATCGGATCGCCGTGTTGTCGGTGCACACCTCACCCCTCGCCCAGCCGGGTACCGGCGACGCGGGCGGTATGAACGTCTACGTGCTGCAAACCGCCCTTCAGCTGGCGCGGCGCGGCGTCGAAGTGGAGATCTTCACCCGGGCGACCTCCTCGAACGACGAACCGGTCGTGGAGGCAGCGCCGGGGGTGCTGGTCCGGCACGTGGTCGCCGGACCCTTCGAGGGGCTGGACAAACACGATCTGCCCACCCAGCTGTGCCCGTTCGCCGCGGAGGTGCTGCGGCAGGAGGCCCGGCATCTGCCGGGACACTACGACCTGGTCCACTCGCACTACTGGCTGTCCGGTCAGGTGGGCTGGCTGGCGCGGGACCGCTGGCGGGTGCCGCTGGTGCACACCGCGCACACCCTGGCGGCGGTCAAGAACGCCTATCTGGCCGAGGGCGACACGCCGGAGCCGGCCGCCCGGGAGATCGGTGAGAAGCAGGTCATCGCGGAGGCCGATCGGCTGGTGGTGAACACCGCCGACGAGGCCCGGCAGCTGGTGGACCTGTACGGCGCCGATCCGGATCGCATCGATGTCGTGCTGCCGGGCGCCGATCTGACCCGGTACCGGCCCGGTGATTCCGCGGCCGCGCGCGCCGAACTGGGTATCCGACGGGATGAGCAGGTGGTGGCGTTCATCGGGCGGATCCAGCCGCTGAAGGCGCCGGATGTGCTGGTCCGCGCCGCCGCCGAGGTGTTGCGCACCGAACCGGACCGTCGGTTGCGGGTGCTGATCGTCGGTGGTCCGTCCGGTAGCGGGCTCGAGCGGCCGGACGCGTTGATCGAGCTGGCCGCGACCCTCGGCATCGCGGATCGGGTGACCTTCCTGCCGCCGCAGCCGCCGCAGCGGCTGGTGCAGGTGTATCGGGCCGCCGATGTGGTGGCGGTGCCGAGCTACAACGAGTCGTTCGGCCTGGTGGCGATCGAGGCCCAGGCGAGCGGCACGCCGGTGCTGGCCGCGCGGGTCGGCGGGCTGGGGACCGCGGTACGGGACGAGGTGTCCGGGCTGCTGGTGCCGGGGCACGGCGCGCCCGAGTGGGCCGCCGCGCTGCGCCGGCTGCTGGACGATCCGGCGCGGTTGCGCCGGATGGGTACGGCGGCCGTGACGCACGCCGCGAACTTCTCCTGGGAGCACACCGCCGAGAGCCTGCTCGACAGCTATTCGCACGCCTTGCAGGACTTCCGCGGGATGCCGTCGCGGCTGGCGATCGGCGCCGCGGACGGTCAGGCCCGATCACGCGCGTTGTGGCGACGCCGGATCGGGGTGATGCGCTGATGTCCGCCGCGGAGACCGCGCAGCTGATCGAGGACACGCTGCGCGACCACGAGATCGAATACAGCCGGGACACCCCGGAGACATTCGTCGCGATCCTGCCCGGCGAGCGTAAGTACCGCACCCCGGTCATGCTGACCGTGAGCGAGCCGGGGGTGCGGTTCGAATCCTTCGTCTGCCGTAAACCGGAGGAGAACGCCGACGGCGTGCACTCGTTCATGCTGCGGCGCAATGCCCGGCTCTACGGGGTGGCGTACGCGCTGGACCAGATGGGCGACATCTATCTGGTGGGCCGCATCGCCACTTCCGCGGTGAGCGCGGACGAACTGGACCGCATCCTCGGCCAGATCCTCCAGGCCACCGACGACGACTTCAACACGCTGCTGGAACTCGGATTCGCGGGAGCCATTCGGCGGGAATGGGATTGGCGCGTCTCCCGGGGCGAGTCGCTGCGCAACCTGCGGGCGTTCGCGCACCTCGTGGACGACGAGGACGCGCAGGCGCGCGTGGCCGAATCGGAGTAGCGGACGATCGCCGAACTTCGGGCTGGATACGCTCGGGGTATGGAGTTGAGCGACGCGCTGCGGACGACGGGGGCGATCCGGGACTTCACCGGCGAGCCGGTGCCCGACGAGACCCTGTACCGGATTCTCGATACCGCCCGCTTCGCGCCCAGCGGTGGCAATCGGCAGGGCTGGCGGGCGATCGTGGTCCGGGATCCGCGGGTGCGGGCCGCGCTGCGCGACCTGTATCTCGTCGGCTGGTACGACTACCTGGCGCTCGGCCGTGCCGGGCTGGTGGCGTGGGCCCCGATCACCGACCGCGAGGCCGAGACCCGCGCGCTGGCCGAGGCGCGGCCGGTGGCGCGCGAGGGTTTCGCCGAGCAACTGCACGAGGTGCCCGCACTGCTGGTGGTGCTCGCCGATCAGCGCGCGCTCGCCGCGATGGACCGGGACTTCGACCGCTACACCTTCGCCGGCGGCGCCTCGGTCTACCCGTTCGTGTGGAGTGTGCTGCTCGCCGCCCGGGAGTTCGGGCTCGGTGGCGTGATCACCACCATGCTGATCCGCTCCGAGCCGCAGGTGAAGGCGCTGCTCGGCGTTCCGGACGAGTTCGCGGTGGCCGCGGTGGTCGCGCTCGGCCACCCGGTCCGGCAGCCCTCGCGCCTGCGGCGGGCGGCCGTCGAGGATTTCACCACGGTCGACCGGTTCGACGGCGAACAGTTCGCCGGCTGACCGGCGTCACGCGGCCGCGGGCGACTATTGGGCCCGCCGAATCGGGAGGGGTCCTCCCGTGCGGAATCCTGCCCGTGGATCAGCGAGAACGCCGGCCGGCGTGGCCGTGTCGCGGTATCCGGCGTGGCGACCGGTGGTCGATGTGGCAGTACCGGCCGGACCTCGGTGCTCGGCTCGGCGGGTCGGACCTGCGGGCGCAGAATGCGTAGCGAGCAGCGGGACCGGTCCGGCCGGGTCCGGCAGGTGTGAGGAGAGGGCGACGTGACTACGGTGCTGGCGCTGGACATCGGGGCGACGAAGTTCGCGGCCGGTGTGGTGCGAGGCGAGACGGTGGAACAGGTTCGGCAGGTGCCGGTTCCGGCCGAGCGGGTGTGGGAGGCCTGCCGGGAACTGCTGCGCGAGGTGGCCGGCGGGCGGGACGTGACCGCGGTCGGCATCGGGTCGGCCGGGCCGGTACGGGTGTCCGAGGGGGTCGTCGCGCCGCTGAACATTCCGGAGTGGCACAGCGGATTTCCGGTTGTCGCGGCGGTCGGCGAGCTGTTTCCGGGGGCGGTGGTCCGGCTGGCTGTGGACGGCGCGTGCCTGGCGTTGGCCGAACTGCACGTCGGCGGGTTGCGGGGGCTGCGCAACGGGATGGCGATGACGGTCTCGTCCGGGATCGGGGGCGGCATCGTGGTGGACGGCCGGGTCGCGGTGGGCAACACCGGTAATGCCGGGCACGTCGGCCACATCGTGGTGCCGGGCTTCGACGTTCCGTGTGCGTGTGGCGGTCGCGGATGCGTGGAGGCCGTCGCCAGTGGGATGTCCTCGGTGCGGTGGGCCCGCGCGCAGGGGTGGGCCGGGAGTACGGGTGTGGAACTCGCGCGGGCGGCCCATGCTGGTGAGGAGGTGGCGGTCGCGGCGCTGCGGCGGGCGGGAACGGCCCTGGGTACGGCGATCTCGTCGGCGGCGGCGCTGCTGGACATCGATCGGGTGGTGATCGGCGGCGGCTTCGCGCAATCCGGTGCGCCACTGTGGGATCCGATGCGGGTCGCGATCCGCGAGCATGCCGGGCTCGCATTCACGCGGGGATTGCGGGTGATCGCGTCCGAGATCTCCGGCGGCGCCACGTTGGTCGGTGCGGGGGTATTGGCGAGCGGCGCGGCCGACTGACCGGACCCGGTCACCGGTGGCGATAGCGACCGGGTGCGGCGGAGCAGCCGCCGGCGATCGGTGGCGCGTGCGAGAGCTGGATCGGCGCGGGCGGATCGGATCGGCGGCCGGAAATTGCTCGTGGGAGGATGGCGCCATGACCTACACCCTCGTGCTGCTGCGCCACGGCGAGAGCGAATGGAATGCCCTGAACCTGTTCACCGGCTGGGTGGACGTGCGCCTGACCGAGAAGGGCATCGCCGAGGGGAAGCGGGCCGGTGAGCTGCTGAAGGAGAAGGGCATCCGGCCCGACATCGTCTACACCTCGCTGCTGCGCCGCGCGATCAGCACCGCGAACTTCGCGCTCGACGCCGCCGACCGGCACTGGATCCCGGTGGTGCGTGACTGGCGGCTCAACGAGCGGCACTACGGCGCGTTGCAGGGCAAGAACAAGGCACAGGTCCGCGATCAGTACGGCGAGGATCAGTTCATGTTGTGGCGGCGCAGCTACGACACTCCGCCGCCGCCGATCGAATCCGGTTCGGAGTACAGCCAGGACGGTGACCCGCGGTACGCCGATATCGACGTGCCCGCCACCGAATGCCTGAAGGACGTTGTCGCGCGGATGGTTCCGTACTGGGCGGAGACCATCTCCCGGGATCTCGTCGCGGGAAAGACCGTTCTGGTGGCGGCGCACGGCAATTCGCTGCGCGCGCTGGTGAAGCATCTGGAGGACATCTCCGACGACGACATCGCCGGCCTGAACATCCCCACCGGCATTCCGCTGCGTTACGAACTCGACGAGAATCTGCGACCGGTCGGCCCGGGCGAGTATCTGGATCCGGAGGCCGCCGCCGCGGGCGCGGCCGCGGTGGCCAATCAGGGTGCCAAATAGCGTTTTTCGCGACGCGCCCCGGACGTCCGGGGCGCGTTCGCATTTCGGTCACAAGTACGAAACGCGCACTGGTCGGATCGGTGCGGGGCTGGTAACGTTGCCCCGTTCAGCGCTCGGTGACCGTTGAAATACTTTCTGCCAAGGGGGATTTCGCGTTCCGGCGGCCGTGCGCTGGGCGCGCGAGGGAATCCTTCCCGGAACGCGATCCGGGTGAGCAGAAAAGGGAATGACACATGGGTGCAGCAAACCGGGCCCGGGCGGTTCGTCGGGTACTGGTGCTGATGGCCGCGTCGGTGAGCACGGGGGCGGCGGTGCTGGCGGGGGCCGGGACGGCCGCCGCGGACGGACCGGCGGTGATCGGCGGCGGTTCGGGGGTCTTCGTCGAGCAGCTCGACGATCCGGATTCGATCGGGGCCTGCACGATCACCGCGGTCGGCTTCGACGCGAACAATCGGCTGGTGGGTCTGACGGCGGGACACTGCGGTGAGGTCGGCGCCCGGATCCTGGCCGAGGAGTCGGTGCGTTCGGGGGTGATCGGCACGATCGCCAACAAGAGCGCGGGCGGGGACTGGGGTGTGATCCAGTTCGATCCGGCCCGTGTGGCGCCCACCCGGCAGGTCGCGCAGTCGGTGATCAACGGGGTCGGCGCGCCGCCGCGGGTCGGCGACATCGCCTGCAAGAACGGCCGGACCACGGGTTACACCTGCGGGCTGGTGTGGGAGTCGAATCCGGTGTTCTTCCGTAGTCAGGTGTGCGCCAACCACGGTGACTCGGGTGCGCCGGTGCTGCTCGGTGATCGGCTGGTCGGGATGGTGATCGGCGCGGCCGATGTCGAGGCCGGCCCGGTCAGTGTCGAGCTGCCGATGTGTGAGGGCGCCGGTGACCTGGTGCACGAGCCGGAGGTGGCGACCACCATCAACGCGGTACTCGCCGATATCAACGCACACGGCGGGGTCGGCGCGGGTTTCCGTATCTTCTGATCCGGAGGGGCCGGACGGCGCGGTCGTGCCGTTCGGCCTTTTCTGTGGCCCCTGTCGCATCTCGGCCGGGGCGGGTATGACGGCGCGCCAACCTGTGTGTGCGCTGTGCCTGCGAGTTTGCCTCGACGCGGAACCTCGGTGTCGTGAGGTGATGAGAGAATTTCCCTCCGATTGCCCTAACGGCTGTTTGCAACCTACTGGTCGGTAGATACACTCTCGTTCGTCCCGTTCGGCGAGAGATGGATCACGTTCGATGAAGCATGCGTTGCGCGCCACAGTGGCGGCGACCGCCGCGGCGGTGGCGGTTCCGTTCCTCGCCACCGCGGTGACCCCGTCCGTCGCGACCGCGGCCCCGGTGACCGCGGGCCCGGACGGCGGCGCCGCCGGAATCGGCTGGGCCGCCGCCGAGGACGGGCCGCAGGAGTACCCGAACATCCATATCGACTGGGACGTCCCGATCACCATGAGCGACGGCGTGGTGCTGAAGGCGAATGTGTACCGGCCCGCCGACGCCGCGGGTCGGCCGATCGGCGATCCGACGCCCGTGATCGTGAACCTGACGCCCTACACGAAACTGCTGTCGGCCGTCGCGGACCAGTTGCAGTCGGTGCCGGGCCTGTCGGATTCGCTGCTGGAGTTCTTCCGGAGCATCGATCTGGACGGCAGCCCGATGTCCGGCCTGGGCGATCTGCTCAACGCCGTCGGCAACGGCGAGATGCGCAACTTCGCCGTCGACCGCAACCTGATCCGCGGCGGCTACACCCAGGTGGTGGTCGACGTCCGCGGCACCGGCTTCTCCCAGGGCGAATGGGACATGCTGCGGGACCGCGAACAGCAGGACTCGGTCGAGGTGATCGACTGGGCCGCCGGCCAGTCGTGGTCCGACGGCCGGATCGGGATGAACGGCATGTCCTATTCGGGCATCAACCAGTTGCAGGCCGCGCAACGGCAACCGGCCGCGCTGCGCGCCATCTTCCCCGTGGTGCCCGGCAGCGATCTGGTCGACGATGTGCTCGCGCCCGGCGGCGGCTTCGGCTTCAACTTCATCCCGCTGTGGCTGGGCCTGGTCGACGGCCTGAAGTGGGCGCCCGACCTGTCGGCGCTGGCGAACGGCACCTTCGACACCCGCTGGCTGGCCGACCGGGTCGCCGACCCGTTCACCTACCTGGACGTGCTGCTGAGCGCCTACAGCAGCACCCGCATCGAGGATCTGGATCCGCGGGTGCGCGACCTGCTCACCGACGTCACCTCGGATCGGCAAGCGTGGCTTGGTGATCCGAGTGCGGTGCGGGTGCCGACCTTCGTCGTCGGCGGCTGGCACGACCTGTTCACCTACTCGGAATCCAAGATCTACGACGCGATTCCGCTGCCGCCCGGGCGGAAACAGTTGCTGATGGGCAACACCTACCACGTCAGCTCCGGCAGCGAGGCCGGCAAACCCGGTCTGCCGCCGCGGCTGGATGTCCTGCAGCGCGCGTGGTTCGACAAGTGGCTCGAGGGAATCGACAACGGGATCGACGGGTACGGGCCGGTGACGCTGCGGCAGCAGGGCGGCGGCTGGGTGACCCAGGGCGGTTTCGGCGCCTCGGAGCCGGCGGACGAGCCCGGCCGGTATCGCCGGATGTACTTGTCCGCCAACGGAAGTGGCACCGCGGCGAGTGTGTACGACGGGTCGCTGAGCGGTGCGGCCGATCCGGCGGTGACCCAGCTGACCGTCGCGCCGGGCCTGACCATGTTGTGCTCCAACGACACCGCGCAGGCGACCATGGGCCTGCTGTCGGTGCTGGACGGCTGCGCACTGGATTCCCGGATCGCCGAGACGAACGCGCTCACCTTCACCAGCGATCCCGTCACCGGGCCGACCACCATCTCCGGCCCGATCGCGGCGCACCTCGAGACCGTGCAGGACGCCGCCGACGGCTACTGGGTGGTCACCGTGAACGACGTCGCCCCCGACGGCCGCTCGACCGTGCTGTCCTCCGGGCAGTTGCTGGCCTCGCTGCGGCAGGTCGACGAGGCGCACAGCTCCCGGTCGGACAACGGCGACTACACCGATCCGCGCGCCTTCACCTCGCTGGACAAGCGGGAGCCCACCGAGCCGGGCGAGCCGACCACGCTCGACATCGCGCTGCCCGCCACCAGCGCGGTCCTGCAGCCGGGCCATCGGTTGCGGGTGTCGGTGTTCGCGGGCAACTTCCCGAAGGGCCTGCCGATCACGCCGATGCTGCTGGACACCGGCCTGCGACCCGAACACGTGCGGCTGGATCCGGATGCGCCCAGCTACGTGAACATCTCGCTGCGCGGCGAGACCGGCTGGTGAGTTCTCCGGCGCCGTCCGCGACGGCGCCGACGATCGGTGTCCGGCCCGGCGGGGGTGCGCCGGACACCGGCGGTAGTGGACCGGGCCGTCCGCATCTCCGGGTGCCGGGCGGAATCCGGGGATCCGGGATGCACAACGGCGTGCGTCCCGGAATTCTCATGGTCCCGGGCAAACCCGTGGTGCGGTGCGTTGTTCGTTCTCCCAATTCCCTCGTGTTCTGTACCCCGTAAAAGCCGGTGGCCCTAGATTCGGGAAAATTGTTCCGGTGGGGAGGACGCGATTTCGATGCGGATGTCGTTTCGCCTGGCGCTGGTGGCCCTGACCGCCGCCGTGCTGACACCGTGGTCGGCGCTCGCCGCCGCGGGTCCGGATCCGTCCGGGCCCGACGGCGGCGCCGCCGGGCCGGAGTGGGCCGCGGCCGAGGACGGCCCGCAGCCTTATCCGGGGATCGCCGTCGACTGGGATGTGCCGATCCGGATGAGCGACGGCGTGGTGCTGAAGGCCAACGTCTATCACCCCGCGGACGCCGCCGGGCACGCGCTCGCCGAACCGACGCCGACCGTCCTGAACCTGACGCCCTACACCAAACTGATCTCCGCGTTCGCCGATGCGGCGCTGAGCATTCCGGGATTCTCGGACGCGCTGATCCGATTCACCCGCGATCTCGATCTGTCCGGGACGCCGCTGTCCGGGGTCACCGATCTGACCCGATCGCTCGGCGGCGGCCTGCCCCGTAACTTCAGCGTCGATCGGCAGCTGATCCGCGGCGGGTACACCCAGGTCGTGGTGGACGTGCGCGGAACCGGGTTCTCCCAAGGAGATTGGGACATCCTGCGCGGCCGCGAACAGCAGGACACGCTCGAGGTGATCGACTGGGCCTCGCATCAGCCCTGGTCCACCGGCGATATCGGGATGTCCGGGGTGTCCTATTCGGGACTGAACGAATTGCAGGCGGCGGCGAAGAATCCGCCCGCGCTGAAGGCGATCTTCCCGGTGGTGCCGAGCCGCAACCCCTTCCGCGATCTGGTGGCGCCCGGCGGCGCGGTCGGCACGGTCTTCATGCCCGCCTGGCTCGGACTCGTGAACGGCACCAAGCTGATTCCCGACGTAGGGTCGCTGCTCGCGGGCCGGTTCGACGGGCAGTGGCTGGCCGACCGGCTCGCCGACCCGTTCACCTTCGTCGACGCGCTGATCAACGCCTTCACCACACCGGAGATCGCGCAACTGGATCCGAAGGTGCAGGACCTACTGCGTTCCGGGAGCGCGACCCGGCAGGCGTGGGAGACCGATCCGTCCCGGATCACGGTGCCCACCTTCGTCTCCGGCGGCTGGCACGACCTGTTCGTGCTGTCCGAATCCGACGTCTACGACCGAATCCCGTTGCCGCCCGGGCGGAAACAGCTGCTGATGGGTGACGGTTACCACATCAGCAACGGCAACGAGTCCGGCCGGCCCGGCCTGCCGCCGCGGATGGACGTGCTGCAGCGGGCGTGGTTCGACAAGTGGCTGAAGGGAATCGACAACGGGATCGACCGCTTCGGCCCGATCACCGTGAAACAGGAGGGTGGCGGCTGGGTCACCCTGGACTCCTTCCCGGCGCCGGGCACCGAGTATCGCCGGATGTACCTGTCCGCGGCGGCCGGTGGGACCGGCGGCGGCAGCGTGCACGACGGATCGTTGCGGCCCGCACCCGATCCGGAGATCGGAATGCTCACCGTCGCACCGGGTCCGGCCGGCCTCTGCTCGCGCGACACGACCCAGCAGTCCGCCGGGTTCGCGGGCGTGCTGGTCGGCTGCGCCGAGGACGATCGCGTCCACGAGTTGAACGGCCTGACCTTCACCAGCGCCCCGGTCGCCGCGCCGACCACGATCTCCGGGCCGATCGCGGTACATCTGAACACCGTGCAGGACGCCGCCGACGGATTCTGGCTGGTCTCGGTCAACGACGTGGCCCCCGACGGGCAGTCGCGGGTGCTGACCACCGGACAGCTGACGGCCTCGCTGCGCCTCGTCGACGAATCCCGCAGCCGGCGCGCACCCGACGGTGACTACACCGCGCCGGTGCCCGACCTCTCGCTGGACACCCGGCAGCCGACCGTGCCCGGACAGCCCACCCCGATCGATATCGAGGTCGCGGCCGCGCACGCGGTGCTGCAACCCGGGCACCGGCTGCGGGTGGACGTGTACGCGAGCACCTTCCCGAAGGGGTTGTCGCCGCTGCCGGTGCTGCTCGACACCGGTCTGCTGGCGCAGCACCTGCTGCTGGATCCGGCCGCGCCGAGCTTCGTGCACCTGCCGGTGAACGGCGATCCGGGATGGTGAGCGCGGCCCGGAGTCGGAAATCACATCCGAGCCGGCTGAAGGCATCACCGGATACCGCCGGTCACAATAGGGTGTCGTTCACGTCGGCGTCGCCCGGTCGTGAGATCCCCGGTGCCGGAACGAAAAGTGCCGGTGGCACCATTGTCGATGCCGGAGGGTCGGGAAAACCCGGAACCGGTTTTCGGGGAGAATTTTTCGTAAACGCCCGGCTAATGGCCGCATAAGTACCTGTGACCTGCGGGAAACTTCGCGGACCCCCGCTCGGGAAACGCATCGGCGACCGTACGATTCAATTGTGAGCGTTCCCGAGGCCGTGCTGATGGCAGTACTCGCGGCCGTTGTCGGCCTCGCGGTCGGCGGGCTGCTCATCCCCTATGTGAACGCCCGGCAGGCGCAGCGCCGGGAGGCGGATTCCGGACTCACCATGTCCCAGGTTCTGGACCTGATCGTGCTCGCCTCCGAGAGCGGAATCGCGGTCGTCGACGAATATCGCGACGTCGTGCTGGTGAATCCGCGCGCCGAGGAACTGGGCCTGGTCCGTGACCGGTTGCTGGACGAACGCGCCTGGTCCGCGGTGGAGAAGGTGCTCGCCACCGGCGAGGACGTCGACTTCGACCTGACCGCGAAGAATCCGATGCCCGGCCGCAGCCGCATCGCGGTGCGCGGCGTGGCCCGCGCGCTGTCGCGCGAGGAATCCACCTTCGTGGTGCTGTTCGGCGACGACGATTCCGAGCAGGCGCGGATGGAAGCGACCCGGCGCGATTTCGTCGCCAATGTGAGCCACGAGTTGAAGACCCCGGTCGGCGCGATGAGTCTGCTCGCGGAGGCCTTGCTGGAATCCGCGGACGATCCCGATTCGGTGCGGCACTTCGGTCAGCGCCTGCTCGCCGAATCCCGCCGGATGGGCAAGATGGTCACCGAACTGATCGCGCTGTCCCGGCTGCAGGGCGCGGAGAAACTGCCGGAACTCGAGACCGTCGACGTGGACACCGTCGTCAACGCGGCCATCGAACGCTCCCGGACCGCCGCCGAGGCCGCCGGGATCACCGTCAGCACCGACGCCAACAGCGGTCTCGAGATCCTCGGCGACGACACCCTGCTGGTGACCGCGCTGTCGAATCTGGTGGAGAACGCCATCAACTACTCGCCGAAGGGCTCGCACGTGTCGGTGAGCCGGTCGCTACGCGGTGGCTACGTGAACATCGCCGTCACCGATCGCGGCATCGGCATCGCCAAGGAGGACCAGGAGCGCGTCTTCGAGCGCTTCTTCCGGGCCGACAAGGCCCGCTCCCGGGCGACCGGCGGCACCGGGCTGGGACTGGCTATCGTCAAGCACGTGGCCGCGAACCACAACGGCGAGATCGCCCTCTGGAGCAAACTGGGCACCGGCTCCACGTTCACGCTGCGTATACCCGCTGTCGAGTCCGAAGACCAGGTCTCCACCGTCCCGGTGGAGAAGAAGAGTCCCGCCGCGATCCAGGCGGGAAAGAAGGAAACCGGCGCGCGCCCCGTGGCGCGGGCCAGACCCAACGGTGTGGAGGCAACCCGATGACGAGTGTGCTGATCGTCGAGGACGAAGAGTCGCTGGCCGATCCGCTCGCGTTCCTGCTGCGCAAGGAGGGGTTCGAAGTCACCGTGGTCGGCGACGGCCCGTCCGCGCTGGCGGAATTCGATCGGTCCGGGGCCGACATCGTGCTGCTCGACCTGATGCTGCCCGGGATGAGCGGTACCGACGTCTGCAAGCAGCTGCGCACCCGCAGCAGCGTGCCGGTGATCATGGTGACCGCGCGCGACAGCGAGATCGACAAGGTGGTCGGGCTGGAGCTCGGCGCGGACGACTACGTCACCAAGCCGTACTCGTCGCGGGAGCTGATCGCCCGCATCCGCGCGGTGCTGCGCCGCGGCGCCGGCGAGGAGATGGACGGCACCAGCGAGAGCGGCGTGCTCGAGGCCGGACCCGTGCGGATGGACGTGGACCGGCACACCGTGCAGGTCAACGGCAAGCCGGTGACGCTACCGCTGAAGGAGTTCGACCTGCTCGAATACCTGCTGCGCAACTCCGGTCGCGTGCTGACCCGCGGCCAGCTCATCGACCGGGTGTGGGGCGCCGACTATGTCGGTGACACCAAGACCCTGGACGTGCACGTGAAGCGGTTGCGCTCGAAGATCGAGGCGGACCCGGCCAAGCCGGAACACCTGGTCACGGTCCGAGGCCTGGGCTACAAACTGGAAGCTTGACCGCCTCTCCGGGTTTCAGGCCATACAAGTCCGGAGCCTCGGGGGTTGGTCACAGGTCTTGCGTGGGTGCCGCGCGGGTGGGAGTTTCCCGGGGAGTTACCCAGGTGCTCACGGGGTCGGTGGGTGCCTCGGCTTTGCTTCGGGGTGCGCCAGGGCTTCGGACAGTGTGGCGGCGAGGGTTGCCAGGTGGGTGCGGATTTCCGGGTTCGGGACTGTGCCGTCCTCGGATACGTCGGCGCTGAGGATGGGGATTCGGGTGCAGGCGGGGGCGATGATGTCGGCGCCTACATAGCCGAGGACGGTGCGCAGGGAAGCTGTGGCGCCGTCGCCCCGGCCGGGGGTGGCGACCGTGAGCCAGGCGACCGGTTTGGTGTGGAGGTCGGCGGTGCCGACGGTCCACTCCAGGAGGTTCTTCAGGCTGCCGGGGATCAGGCCCGCGTATTCGGGGGTGCAGAAGAGGACAGTGTCGGCTTCGGCCAATAGTTGGCGTAAACGGGCCACCGGTGGCGGGGATGGGCCGTCGCCGGGGACGAACGCGGGGAGGGTGGTCAGCTCGTTGTAGAGGTGGGTCGAAATGCCTTGGGGGACAACCTGTTGCAGGGTGCGCAGGGCTGCTGTGTTGGTCGAGCCCGGTCGGGTGCTGCCGGAGATCAGCAGGAGGTGTACGCCCACGGGTGATTACAAGCTCTGCGGCGGGTGATGTATTCCGTTGTCCTTCGGCTTGTTTCGACGGCCGATGGTGCCACGGGGTTGGGGGAGTGGGGCTAGGTCGGCGATTTCTGTTCGGCGGCCGCGGTGGCGGGGTGGACGGCGATCAGGCCGAGGCCCTCGCGGCGTTTGCAGTGGCGGGCCAGTTCGTCGTAGGCCGGTTGGCCCAGGAGTTCGATGAGTTCGGGGGCGTAGGACTGCCAGACCGGGCGGGTGCCGGTGTGGGCGTCGGGGGAGCCGGAGCAGTACCAGTTCAGGTCCTCGCCGCCGGGGCCCCAGCCGCGGCGGTCGTATTCGGTCACCACGGTGCGCAGGATCTGGACGCCGTCGGGGCGGTCGACCCAGTCCTGGGTGCGGCGGATCGGAAGTTGCCAGCACACATCCGGTTTGACCGTCAGGGGTTCGACGCCTTCGCGCAGTGCCATCACGTGCAGGGCGCAGCCGGGGCCGCCGGCGAAACCGGGGCGGTTGAGGAAGATGCAGGCGCCGTCGTAGCGGCGGGTGCGCAGCGCCGGCTCGTCGTCGAGTTCGTCCTTCTCCAGGTAGAGCTTGGGACGGACCCGGCCCTCGTCGTCGCGGGCCTCGTCGATCAGTTGCCATTCCGCGGGTGTGAGCAGTTTCACAGCTCGCTGGAGCTTCTTGCGGTCGTCGGTGTCGCAGAGGAAGGCGCCGTGCGAACAGCACCCGTCGTCCGGGCGGCCGGCGATGATTCCCTGGCATGCTGGCGTGCCGAAGACACAGGTCCAGCTGGACAGCAGCCAGGTCAGATCGGCGACGATGGTGTGCTCGTCGTTGTCCGGGTCGGTGAATTCGATCCACTCCCGCGGGAAGTCGAGCCCCACCTCGGGTGCCGGGTCGATCTTCGCCGCTGGTAGC
Organism: Nocardia aurantia; assembly: GCF_009604425.1. Lineage (GTDB taxonomy): Bacteria > Actinomycetota > Actinomycetes > Mycobacteriales > Mycobacteriaceae > Nocardia > Nocardia aurantia. Next base: position 116,903 of record NZ_WEGI01000013.1, read on the forward strand.
GGCCGCTTCGGCCGCTTCGCGGATGCGCGTTCCGTCACATCGGCAGACGCTAACAGTTCTGTCGCTGTGGTGGCGGTTGCGGGGGTTATCGGGTTACCCGCTCCCGGGCGTCGCCCAACCCAGTACCGTGTTCTTGTGCGGTTGGGAGTGCTCGATGTGGGAAGCAATACCGTCCACCTGCTGGTGGTGGACGCCCATCGGGGTGGCCATCCCACGCCTATGAGCTCGACGAAGTCGACGTTGCGGCTCGCGGAGAACATGGACGGCGAGGGCCGGATCACGGCCGAGGGCGCCGCCCGGCTGACCGAGACGGTCGCCGAATTCGCCAGCATCGCGCAGACCTCCGGGTGCGAGCAGTTGATGCCGTTCGCGACCTCCGCGGTGCGCGAGGCCACCAACTCCGACGAGGTGCTGGCCTTGGTCCGCCGGGAGACGGGGGTCGACCTGCGGGTGCTCTCCGGCGCCGACGAGGCCCGGCTGACCTTCCTCGCGGTGCGCCGCTGGTACGGCTGGAGCGCGGGCCGCATCCTCAATCTGGACATCGGCGGCGGTTCGCTGGAGATGAGCAACGGCGCGGACGAGGCGCCGGACGTGGCGCTGTCGCTGCAACTGGGCGCCGGTCGGCTGACCCGGGACTGGTTGCGCGAGGACCCGCCGGGCAAGCGCCGGGTGGCGGTGCTGCGCGACTGGCTGGACGCCGAATTGGTGTTGCCCGCCAAGCAGTTGCTGGTTCCCGGCCGCCCCGATCTGGCGGTGGGCACCTCGAAGACGTTCCGTTCGCTCGCCCGGTTGACCGGTGCCGCCCCCTCGGCCGCGGGCCCTCGGGTGCGGCGTATTCTCACCAGTTCCGGCCTGCGGCAGTTGATCGCCTTCATCTCCCGGATGACGGCCGCCGACCGGGCCGAGCTGGAAGGCGTCAGTTCCGACCGGTCGCAGCAACTGGTGGCCGGCGCGTTGGTCGCGGAGGCGAGTATGCGGGCGTTGTCCCTGGACACCCTGGAAATCTGCCCGTGGGCGCTGCGCGAAGGGCTGATCCTGCGCAAACTGGATACCGACCTGGACAGAGAACCGGGCGCCGGTAACGGCCGGCCCGCGGGTGTCCCCGGACCGACCGAAACGGTGTCGCGATGAGTGACGATTCCACGCAGCTGTCGGTGGCCGAACTGCTGGCGCGCAACGGCAAGGGCTCGCCCTCGTCCGGCGGCGGCGGGCGGCGCCGCCGCGGCGGCCGTGGCATCTCGGTCAACGAGCTGACCGGGGACCTGCCCATCGTCAAGGAGGGTTCGTCCTCGCACGCCGCGCCCGACGTCGACGAGAGCCCCGAGCCGGGCGCCCGCACGCCGGCGGGCGAGGCGTATTCGCCGTTGTCGGGTCCGATCTCGTTGTACGACCCGCTGTCGCCGGCGCCCGCGCCGGAAAGCTGGTCCGCGCCCGCGGCGGAACCCTGGCCGGCGTCCGAATCCTGGGCGGCACCCGCCGCCGCGCCGCCCTTCGGGGGGGTCGACCGCGAGCCCGTGCGCTACCAGGCGCCGGCCATGCCGGATTCCGCGTTGCGCGAGCCCGGCAGCTTCGGCTGGCCCGATCCGGCGGCGCCGAGTCCGGCCGAGGGTGAGCGCCACAATCCGTTCGCGGGTCCCGAGGCCGCGCCGCCCCAAGAGAGCCGCCGGGCCCGTCGCGAGCGTCAGGAACGCATCGATCCGCTGTCGGATCAGGTGTCGGTGGCCGAGCTCGAGGGCACCGTGCCCCCGCCGACGCGCGGTGGCCGCCGTCGCCGGCGGCGTGAGGAAGAGGACACCGCCGACGTCCAGCCGTTCCGCGGTGCGGCCAGGGAGGCGGCCGAACCGCCTGCGCTGCGGCGTGCACCCGATCAGGCGGCGCCCTCGGTTCCGGATGCCCGGCCCAAGCCCGAGGGTCGTCCCGGTCTCGATGGTCGACCCGGTCCTGATGGTCGACCCGGTGCGGTGGCCGGTCCTGATGGTCGACCCGGTCCCGACGGTCGACCAGGTCCAGCCGTCGGGCCGCGATCCGGTGGCCCGCGACCCGCGGCGGGCCCCGCTTGGCCGCCCGGTGCTCCGCCGGGCCGTCCCGATGCCCAGGCCTCGCCGTGGGGTGTTCCGGGCGCCGCGCCGATCCCGCCCGACCAGCGGCGCGACCCGGCCGGTGAGCGCACCGAATTCCTCGATCCCTCCAAGCTGCCGCGTTCGGCGCGGCGCGGGCCGAATCCTAATCCCGGTCCCGGTGAGCCCGATCTGCCGGAATGGTCGGCGCGGCGCCGGAAGTCTCCGGAACGGCCGGCGCCGGGTACCGAATGGCCGACCCGCGACGATGGTCGTCGGCGTGGCAAGTCCGAGCCGCCTCTGCCACCGCCGCCGCCGGTCGACGAGGTGGCCGGCGCGCCGACGGCGGTCTGGTCGCTGGCCGGTCGCGATCAGCAACTGCTGTCCGGCCCGACCCTGGCCGGGGATCTGATCCGCGCCGACGCCGAACGGGAATCCCGGCGCGGTGAGCCGGACCGGGAACCGCCTCGGCGCGGTGAGCCGCTTCGCGGTGGGCGTGGCGCGCGCCGGGGTGCCACGGCCGTCCGGGTCGACGAGCTCGATGATCTCGACGAGCTCGAGGACGAGGACGATTTCTACGATCCGGATCTCGACGACGACCCGGATCTGGATGACGAGGACGACGATCGCCCCGCCCGCCGGCGCCGACCGGCCGCAGGTCGCTCCTGGTCCCGCGCGGGATCTATGGATCCGAACCGCAGACAGTGGATGGTGCTCGGCGGTCAGGCCGTCGGGGCCGCCGTGGCGGGTATGTTGCTGTTCAAGGGCTTCGAGAAGATGTGGGACGTGTTCCCGTTCGTCGCCCTGGCACTGGCCATGGTCGTGATCCTCGGCCTGGTCGCGCTGGTGCGGGTACTGCGCCGCACCGACGACATCACCAGTACGGTGATCGCCGTCGTAGTCGGTATTTTCGTGACGTTGGGACCGCTGGCCTTCCTGCTCAGTACCAACTGAGCCCGGGCCGGCAGTGGGGAGAGCCTGGTGGGGACGATCCGGGTCGGATTGTCGACGGCATCGGTGTATCCGGAGAACACCGAGGCCGCCTTCCGCTACGCGGCCGAACTCGGGTACGACGGCGTCGAGTTGATGGTCTGGGCGGAGTCCGCCAGCCAGCAGACCGCGGTCGTGCGAGAGTATTCCCGGCGGTACGAGATGCCGGTCCTGGCGGTGCACGCCCCCTGTCTGCTGATCTCGCAACGGGTCTGGGGGTCGGATCCGATCGCGAAGCTGGCGCGCAGCGTGCGCACGGCGGAGGAGCTCGGTGCCCGGACTGTCGTGGTGCATCCGCCGTTCCGCTGGCAGCGCCGTTACGCCGAGGGCTTCGCCGCGCAGGTCGCGGCTCTCGAGGAGCGCAGCCGGGTGCTGGTCGCGGTGGAGAACATGTTTCCTATGCGGGCGGACACCCTGTTCGGGCGGGGGTCCGGGGCCGCGCGGCTGGAGCGCCGGGGCGGGCCTGGACTGTCGGTTACCGCGTTCAGTCCGTCCTATGATCCGACCGATGTCGGGTTTGCGCACTACACCCTGGATTTGTCGCACACCTCCACTGCGGGGGTGAACGCCCGGGAGCTGGCCGAGCGGATGGGTTCCGGTTTGGAACACCTGCATCTGGCCGACGGTCGCGGCGCTGCGCACGACGAGCATCTGATTCCCGGCGACGGCACTCAGCCTTGCGCCGAGATCTGTGAACATTTGGCGCGCAGCGGGTTTCGGGGGCATGTGATTTTGGAGGTCAATACGCAGAACGCGCGGACCACGACTACGCGCGCGGCGATGCTGCATCGTGCGCTGGCGTTCGCCCGGCTGCATCTCGACGGGGTGCATCCGGCGGCGGAGTCCGGTCGGCGGCACTGACGGTTCGGGGGTGTCTGCTGGGCTCGGCGGGGGTGAAAATGATTGTTGGGCCTGCTTGGGGGTGACGGGCTGTGTTTTTGGCCTCCGCTTCGCTGCGGCGGGTTCGCGGCCCTGCGGGCCCGATCCTTCCCTCCTCCGGCTCCTCCGCTTCGCTCCCCCGCCTCCGTCAGTCCAGGATCGGGCCGGGCCGCGAACAGGAGGGCTACCCCTGCGTATTTGTGACCGGAGCCCCTCCCGTTCTGCTCTCCCTGCTCCGTGCAGGCTCGGGGCGGGTCGTGAACGTGCGGGTTGCCCCTGCGTGTTGGTGACCGGACCCCCTGCCGTCCTGCTCTCCCGGCTCCTTGCAGGATCGGGCTGGGCCGTGAACAGGCGGGTTGTCCCTACTTATTGGTTACCGGAGCCCCTGCCGTCGTGCTCTCCGCGCTCCGCGCAGGATCGGGGTGGGTTGCGAATAGGCGGGTTGGCCTGCGTATGGGTGACCGGGGTTCCTCTCGTCGTGATCTCCCCGCTTCGTGCAGGGGCGGGGCGGGTTGTGAGCAGGCGTGCTGTGCCTGCGTATTGGTGACCGGGGTGGCACGGGGTGGGGGCGTGGTGGTTGCCTCTTGTGGGCCGGCGGGATGTGCTGGGTGTTCTCGGGGCGGGGGTGTGGTGCGGGCCTCATCTGGGCCGGGGGAATCTGCGGGCGGCGAACGTCGCTTATACGCTGTACGGGAGATGGGCCGATGTGGTCGGCCGGGTGAGAGGAGCAGCGGTGACCGAAGTGACCGTCCAGGCGGAGTCGGCGGCCCGCGAGGCCGACTTGGCGCCCTTTGCCCGGGTCTGCGCGGTGACCGAGTTACCGTCCGACACTGCGGGGACCGGTCGTTACCGCGGGTTCATCGAGGACATCTGGACCATCGGGCCTAAGTTGCACGGTGGCACGATGGTTGCCGCGAGCGCTGCGGCGGCGACCCGCTGGTTGCGCGGCACCGCGCCGGGCGCGCAGGACATGTTTCCGGTCGCGGCCAGCACGGACTTTCTCGGCGCACCGGATCCCGGGGAGGTCGAGTTCAGCGTCCGTACGCGTAAGGCCGGTCGCCAGATCTGTTTGGTCGAGGCGGATCTTGTGCAGGGGGACCGCACCCTGGTGCACACCGCCTTCACCTTCGGGCGGCTCGATGACACCCCGCCGTTGTACGCCGCGGAGACCTTCGCGGATATGCCCGCCGTGCCGCCCGCCGACGCCCTGTCCTACGGGGCGGAGGCGCCGATGGGCGATATCGTGCACGTCGCGCAGGGGGCCGCTATGGCCATGGATCGGGATTGGGCGCGGTTCGCCGCGGGCGAGCGGGGTGAGCCGCGGCTGCGGTTGTGGATCCGGCCGCGGCCGGGCGACGAGCAGGACGACGAGGTCGCCGCGTTGTTCGCCCTGATGGCCGGGGACATCAGCCCGCCGGTGACCATGAACCTCGGCCGGTTCGGCTGGGCGCCTACCGTGCAGTTGACCACTTATCTGCGCCGCCGGCCGGCGGCCGGCTGGCTGCGTGTGATCTGCACGGCCCAGCAGATCGGTGCGCGGATGTTCGATGAGGATCAGGTGGTGGTCGACGCCACCGGCGCGGTCGTCGTGCAGAGCCGCCAGCTGGCACTGTTGCCGCAGTCGTCCTGGTAGCCCGCTAGCCTTGGACGCCATGACGAGAATTGCGGTGATCGGCGGCGGGCGGATCGGTGAGGCGTTGATCGCCGGATTGCTGGAAGCCGGGACGCCGGGCAAGGATCTGGTCGTGGTGGAGCCGTTGCCGGTTCGCGCGGAGTTCCTCGCCGATCGCTTCGGTATCCGGGTCACCGACAGTGTCGGCGATGCCGCGAATGCGGCCGATCTGCTGGTTGTCGCCGTGAAACCGCAGGATGTCGACGCCGTTCTCACCGATCTGGCGAAGGCGGGGCTGGACGACGACCGCGATCAGTTGCTGATCTCGCTGGCCGCGGGGATCACCACGGCCCATTTGGAGGCCAAGCTGCCCGCCGGATTCCCGGTGGTCCGGGTCATGCCGAATTCGCCGATGCTGGTCGGCCAGGGGATGAGCGCCATCGCCGCGGGCCGCTACGCCAAGGAGGCCGAACTGCGCCAGGTCACCGAGCTGCTGGAGACGGTGGGCCGGGTGGTCACGGTCGCCGAGTCGCAGATGGACGCCGTGACCGCGGTGTCCGGCTCGGGGCCGGCGTACCTGTTCCTGCTCGCCGAGGCGATGATCGACGCGGGCGTGGGCCTGGGCCTCAGCCGCGATGTGACCAGCCGTCTGGTGGTCCAGACCCTGCTGGGGTCGGCGGCGCTGCTGGCCGAGGCGGGGCAGGGTCCCGCGGAGTTGCGCGCCGGTGTCACTTCTCCCGGCGGCACCACCGCCGCCGCGCTGCGCGAGCTCGAGCGGGCCGGTGTGCGGTCGGCATTCTGGGAGGCCCTGGCGGCCGCGCGGCAGCGCTCGGCCGAACTGGGAGCGACCGAGAGCTGAATGGCGATCGAATCCTATTTCTCCCACCCGTCGCAGTAATCCCACGGGCAACGCTAAGCTTCAAGGAGCACGTGCGTGTCTGTTCCGCTGGTGGGGAAGCCGGCGGCGCGGACGTGCCGGAGGTCAGTGGCGCAATGATGTCTGGAAACAGCTCTGCGAGTGGTCCCCTGCTCGGCGGGGGAACCCAGTTCCTCACCGTCGCCGAGGTGGCGAATCTGATGCGGGTATCGAAGATGACGGTGTATCGGCTGGTGCATTCCGGCGAACTACCCGCGGTGCGGGTGGGAAGGTCGTTCCGCGTGCACGCGCGGGCCGTCCACGACTATCTGCAGACGTCGTATTTCGACGCCGGCTAGCCCCTCCGGGCCGGCCGTCCGACACCCGGCGCAGGCCGGGGCCGTTTCGTTCGGCCACGGTCGGCCCGGTACCATGAACCACCGTCGTGTTCGCCTGCCGGTGCCCCTCTTTCGGGGCCGGCACCGGGAGCGCGGGCACTGGGCGTACGTAAACCGGCGTGCGCGCCGAGGAGATGAGAGAACGCGAGGAACAGCCCCATGGGTTCTGTGATCAAGAAGCGCCGTAAGCGGATGTCGAAGAAGAAGCACCGCAAGCTGCTTCGCCGTACCCGCGTGCAGCGTCGCAAACTCGGCAAGTAACACGGTATCCGGCCGGCGCGCTCGCAACACGCGCGTAACGGTCTGTTCGCTGTCGAGGCCCGTCACCGTTCGGTGGCGGGCTTTTCGTTTTCCGGCGGCGGAAGTGATCGTAAGAAGCTGGTTAATAGTCTCTCCGGCGCGGTGGGTACGGTTACCCTGGAACGCGGAAATGGCGGAAACGGGGGCCTCACAGGTGGGATCCGGCATGGGTGTTGGTGCTCGGGACGGACATGTGTCGAAGGTCGTGCTGGTGACCGGCGCCAGCCGCTACTTCGGCAGCAGTGTCGTGGCCGCCCTCGCCGCCGACCCCACGGTGGAACGCGTGCTCGCCGTCGACGCCAGGACGCCCGCGCCGGATCTGCTGCGCAGCTTCGGCCGCGCCGAGTTCATCCGGTCCGATATCCGAAACCCGTTGATACGCAAGGTGATCGACGGTCACGATGTGGATACCGTGGTCCATCCGGCGGTGTTGTCGCGGCCGCCCGCGGGCGGTGGCCGGGCGGCCATGAAGGATTACAACGTGTTCGGCGCGATGCAGTTGCTGGCGGTCTGCCGCAAGTCGCCCAGCGTGCGCCGGGTGGTGGTCCGCTCGTCGTCGGCGGTCTACGGTTGCGGCCCCAAAGATCCCGCTAAATTCACCGAGGAAATGAGCGCGCGTACGCCGCCGAGCGGTTCGTTCGCGCGCGACATGATCGATGTCGAGGGATTCGTTCGCGGCTTGGCGCGTCGCCGCCCGGATATCGCCGCCGCAATATTACGATTTCCGCCGATAGTGGGTCCGCGACTGGTCGATCGGGGTATGGAGATTTTCCGATCTCCGGTCACGCCCACCATTCTCGGCCGCGATCCGCGCATGCAACTGTTGCACGAGCAGGATGCGATCGGGGCATTGGTGCACGCGGCGTCGCGGGCACCGGGCGGTACGTTCAATGTCGCCGGCGACGGCGCGCTCACCCTGTCCCAGGCGATCCGCCGGGCCGGGCGGATCGAGGTGCCGGTGCCCTTCACCGCGTTCCGCACCGTCGGCCGGGCGCTCATGGGACCGGTGATGCGAGGTTTCACGGCGGAGCAGATCGACTATTTCCATTACGGGTGCGGATTGGACACCACCCGGATGCGCGCCGAGTTCGGCTTCCAGCCGCGCTGGACGACCGTGGAGGCGTTCGACGACTTCGTCGGGGGCGCAGCGTTGCGACCCGTCATCGATCCGCGCTGGATCGACGCTGCAGAATCGACACTTCTCGGCCTGGTCGGGGCCGGAGCGGGAGCAGACCAATGAACGACGTGGCCAAGGTGATCCGATTACGAGACGCGGACTTCGGGACGCGCCCGCGAGCGACGGGCCGGCGCCGAGTGGGTGAACCCGCGGCCGGTTCGGTCACCTCGCTGGCGGCCCGCCGGGCCGCGGCCACCCCGCCGCCGACGGGTCCGGACCTGCGGCTGGATCGGGTGCGCGACGCCGTGACCGCCGGTATCCGCGGCACCGCCGAATTCGCCCGCCGCCGGCTCACCGGCGACTATCGGGTGGACGAGTTCGGCCTCGACGACCATCTGCTGGAGTCGGTGATCCTGCCGTCGCTGCGGCCGTTGTCGAAGTTGTGGTTCCGAGTGGACGTGCAGGGCGTCGAGCATCTCCCGGAAACCGGTGCGGCGCTGATCGTCGCCAATCACGCCGGCGTGCTGCCGCTGGACGCGCTGATGCTGCAGGTGGCCGTGCACGATCGGCATCCGGGTCACCGCCCGCTGCGACTGCTGGCCGCCGACAAGGTGTTCGAGACCCCGGTGCTCGGCGGACTGGCCCGCAAGGCCGGCCACACCCTGGCCTGCCCCGCCGACGCCGAACGGCTGCTGCGCTCCGGCGAACTGACCGGGGTGTTCCCGGAGGGGTTCAAGGGCATCGGCAAGCCCTACGCCGAGCGGTACAAGCTGCAGCGATTCGGTCGTGGCGGCTTCGTGTCGGCGGCGGTGAAGACCGGTGTGCCGATCGTGCCGTGCGCGATCGTCGGCGCGGAGGAGATCTATCCGAAGATCGGCGATCTGAAGCCGCTCGCCCGGCTGCTGGGCCTGCCGTACTTCCCGGTCACCCCGCTGTTCCCGCATCTGGGCGTGCTGGGCCTGGTACCGCTGCCGTCGAAGTGGACCATCGTGTTCGGCGAGCCGATCCCGACCTCCGGTTACGCGCCGGAGGAGGCGGACGATCCGATGACCATGTTCGAGATCACCGATCAGGTCCGCGAGAACATCCAGCAGACGCTGTACCACCTGCTCACCCGGCGCGGGAATCCGTTCACCGGCTGAGCATCGGAACCGTTCGGCGGCCGAGGCACCGGGCCGCGCGTCGATCGCAGGTCAGTCCTGCGCCTCGCGTCTGCGGGTGAGCACGGCCGCCGCCGCGCCGCCCGCGGCGCCCAGCGCCAGCGCGGTCGGCACGCCGATCTTCGCCGCCTTGCGGCCGGTGCGGAAATCGCGGATCTCCCAGCCGCGATTCTTCGCGACCTCGCGCAGATCGGAATCCGGGTTGATCGCCACCGCGGTCCCGGCCAGCGACAACATCGGAATGTCGTTGTGGCTGTCGGAATAGGCGGTGCAGCGTTTCAAATTCAGACCCTCGCGCACGGCGAGCGCGCGCACCGCGTGCGCCTTGCCGAGACCGTGCAGGATGTCACCGACCAGGCGTCCGGTGAACATTCCGTCCACACTCTCGGCGACCGTGCCCAGAGCGCCGGTGAGCCCCAGTCGTTTCGCGATCACCTGCGCCAGTTCGACGGGGGTCGCGGTGACCAGCCACACCTGCTGGCCCGCGTCCAGATGCATTTGTGCCAGCGCCCGGGTACCGGGCCAGATCTTGTCGGCGATGATCTCGTCGTAGATCTCCTCGCCGAGCGCGGCCAGTTCCGCGGTGGATCGCCCGGCGATGAAGGCGAGCGCCTTCTCCTTGCCGCTGGCCATGTCGCCCTGGCTTTCCCGGCCGGTGACCCGGAATTTCACCTGTTTCCAGGCCATATCCATGAGGTCGCCGGTTTTGAAATACTTCCGTGCGGCCAGACCGCGCGCGAAATGCACGATGGACGCGCCCTGCACCATCGTGTTGTCGACATCGAAGAACGCGGCCGCGGTCAGATCCCGCGGCGGCAGGAAATCCGTGGTACCGGATTCTGCCAGCTCGGCGTCGTGCAGAGCGAGCGCGGCGTCGGCGCTCGCCTCACCGGCGAGGTTGGCCCGCACCTCCTCCTCGCTCGGGCCGAACGGACTGCGGGTGATGCGGGTGAGCTGGTCGGACAAGCTCTGGCTCCAACGCGCCGGGAACTCGCCGAACCTGCCCGCGATGAACCCCGTCCTCGCATCCTTCGATCGTTCCGGCACAAGTACCTCCTCGCGCGGGGGCTCGTCGCCCCGCGTCCATGGTCCAGCATGATGGATCTCATGGCCAATTCGACACATTCGGTGACACTGCTGACTCGCCCCGGTTGTGGATTGTGCACCACGGCGCTGACACAACTGCGAGTGATCTGCGCGGATTTCGGCATCGAACCGAACACCGTCGACGTCGACGCGGCCGCGGCGACCGATCCGAGTCTGCGTGCGGAGTTCGGCGACCGGCTGCCGGTGGTTTTGCTGGACGGGCGGGAACACAGCTACTTCGACGTGGACGAACCGCGTCTGCGCGCGGATCTGCGGCATTGACGACTCCGTCGGGCGACATCGACGACAGCGCGTCGGGCGACATCGAGAAGTGTGTCGTCGCCCACACCGGCCGAGGCCGGCTCCGGCGCGTTGGGTGGCAGCCGCAGTGACGGCCGAGGTTGAATATCCGGGCACAACCGGGCATCCACGCGCGCCGTAGCGGGGGATGCGAATAAAAGAACAGCGCGCGTGAGAGTGACCGAATTCACCGACTTTGTGCAGGGCTTCACAAGCGGTTACGGTGGTGGCACGCAAGCCGCCCGCCTCGGGCAGCGGAGCACCCTGAACCCCGATGAATCGCCACCGGCGCTGTCCCGGCGTCGGCGGAGATGCGAAACCGGACACTTATCCCGGCCGGACGAGGAGCCGAACGACGTGACAGAGCAGCACGAGACACCAGGTGGTGTCTCCGGCAGGGCTCTGACCGTGCAACGGGATATTCCGCAGGCCACGGTGACCCGCTTGGCTACCTATCTCCGTGTACTCGCCGCGCTCGCCGACGAGGGTGTGCTCATCGTATCGAGTGAGGAACTCGCTGTCGCGGCGGGTGTCGGTTCCGCCAAGCTGCGCAAGGATCTTTCCTTCCTGGGCCCCAACGGAGTCCGCGGTGTCGGATACGACGTGGCCCGGTTGCGCGGCCGCATCGAGGAGGCGCTCGGCCTGTCCGACGGGCACCGGGTGATCCTGATCGGCGCGGGCAATCTCGGCCGCGCGCTGATCGGTTACCGGGGCTTCCGGCGGCGGGGGTTCAGCATGGTCGGGGTCTTCGATCAGGATCCGGCGCTGATCGGGGAGCCGATCACCGGGCTGGTCGTCCGCGACGTCGCCGAACTGTCCGGCGCGGTCGCCGAACTGGCCCCCACCATCGCGGTCATCGCGGTGCCGGACGCCGCCGCGCAGGCGGTCTGCGACGATCTGGTCGCCGCCGGGTTGCGCAGCATCCTCAGCTTCTGTTCGATCACGCTGGAGTCCTCGGCGGCCGTCGAGGTCCGTCGCGTGGACCTGGCCGTCGAACTGCAGATGCTGTCCTTCGAGCAGGCGCGTACCGCCGGCGACGTCACCGCGGAACCGGTGACGCGCAGCCTGGCGGGCGCGACGGTGCATCCCGTCACCTGGTCCCCGGGCCATACGGGACACGGCCGCGGCGGGGCCCCCGCCGCGATGTGCCAGGCCGTCCACACGGCGGCGGCACAAGCCGGGCAAACGGCAACGGAGCCAAGCAACAAGGGATCGGTGGTTGCACCATGAGCGTGCTTCTGGTCGGTGTGTCACATCGCAGTGCCCCCGTCGCGGTGCTGGAGAAGGTAGCCGTCACCGAGGACGACCGGCCCAAGCTGACCGATCGGATGCTCGCCTCGCGGCACATCGCCGAGGCCATGATCGTGTCCACCTGCAATCGGGTGGAGATCTACGCGGTGGTCGACGCCTTCCACGGCGGGCTCGCCGAGATCGGTGATCTGCTCGCCAAGCATTCCGGGCTGCCGCTGCCGGAACTCACCAAGCACGCCTACGTCCGCTACAGCGAGGCCGCCGCCGAGCACCTGTTCGCGGTGGCCAGCGGCCTGGACTCGCTGGTGGTCGGCGAACAGCAGGTACTCAGTCAGATCCGCGCCGCGTACGCCGCCGCCGACGCGCAGCAGGCGGCCGGTCGCACCCTGCACGAACTGGCCCAGAACGCGCTGCGGGTCGGCAAGCGGGTACACAGCGAGACCGGGATCGACTCGGCCGGCGCCTCGGTGGTGTCGGTCGCGCTGGACCGGGGCCGCGCGGTCCTCGGCGACCTCGCCGGCCGCACCGCCGTCGTGGTGGGCGCGGGCGCGATGGGCGGCCTGGCGGCGGCGCATCTGGCGCGCGCCGGGGTCGGCCGGATCATCGTGGTCAACCGCACGCTGGAGCGCGCGCAACGGCTCGCGCACACCGCCGAGACCATGCACGGCGTACCCGCCACCGCGCGGGAACTGTCCGGGCTGGTGTCCGCGATGGCCGAGGCCGATCTGGTGCTCACCAGCACCGGCGCGGTCGGCACGGTCGTCACCCTGGCCGACGTCCACCGGGCGCTGGCCGCGCGGGCCGGGCGGCAGTTGGTCGTCTGCGACCTGGGCCTGCCGCGCGACGTGGACACCACCGTCGCCGGCCTGCCCGATGTGACCGTCATCGACATGGAGACCCTGCAGCGCGATCCGGCGGCCGGCGCGGCCGCCGCGGACACCCTCGCCGCGCGGGCCATCGTCGCCGAGGAACTCGCGAAGTATCTGTCCGGCCAGCGCGTCGCGGAGGTGACGCCGACAGTGGCGGCGCTGCGGCAGCGCGCCGCCGAGGTGGTCGAGGCCGAACTGCTGCGGCTGGAAGGGCGACTGCCGGGCCTGGCCACCACCGAGCGCAACGAGGTTGCCCGGACCGTCCGCCGCGTGGTCGACAAGCTGCTGCACGCGCCGACCGTCCGGGTGAAACAGCTGGCCTCCACCCCCGGCGGCGGCAGTTACGCGGAGGCGCTGCGGGAACTGTTCGAACTGAAACCCGGTGCGGCACAAGCGGTCGCGGCGCCGATGGAGATCGCGGCGCTGGGCGAGCTGGCCGACGATTTCACCCCCGGCCACGAGCAGGGGAATCACGCATGACCGGTCGGATGCGGGACCGGATGGACAGGCTGCGCGGGGCCGGGCGAACCGGGACGGACGCGGCATGAGCGGCCGAGGGCCGGAGGCGGAAGCGGAGCGTGACCACGCAGGCCCTCCGTCCATGCCGAAGAAGGACACAGCATGAGCGAGTCGAGCTTGCAGGAGCAGGACATGTCGCAACCCGGTGGAGTCGGTACGTTGCGGAAACGCGGCGCCGACGCAGGTGAATCGCGCGGCACCGCCGCTGCTGAACCGCGCGGCACCGCCGCGGTGGAAACGCGCGGCACCGCCGCCGTTGAAACGCGCGGCACCGCCGCGGCCCCATGGCGGATCGGCACGCGTGGCAGTCTGCTCGCGCTGACCCAGGCCGGCACGATCCGGGACGCGCTGATCGCCGCGGGACAGCAGGCCGAACTGGTGGTCGTCAAGACCGCCGGTGACAAATCCGCCGAACCCGTCCAGGCGATCGGCATCGGCGTGTTCACCACCGCGCTGCGTGACGAGCTCGCCGCCGAGACCATCGACCTGATCGTGCACTCCTACAAGGACCTGCCGACCGCGCAGGATCCCCGCTTCGTGATCGCGGCCGTTCCGCCGCGGGAGGATCCGCGCGACGCGCTGGTCGCCCGCGACGGCCTGGTCCTCGGCGAACTGCCCGCCGGCGCGCGGGTGGGCACCTCCGCACTGCGCCGGATCGCCCAGTTGCGGGCGCTCGGCCTGGGATTGGAGCTGGTGCCGCTGCGCGGCAACGTCGACTCCCGGCTGCGCAAGGTCGCCGAGGGTGAACTCGACGCGGTCGTGGTGGCGCGCGCCGGCCTGTCCCGCCTCGGCCGGCTGGAAGCCGTCACCGAGGCCCTGGAACCGGTCCAGATGCTGCCCGCGCCCGCGCAGGGCGCGCTGGCCGTCGAATGCCGCAGCGACGATCCCGGCCTGATCGAGGTGCTCGCGGCGCTCGACGATCCGGCCACCCGCGCCGCGATCGTCGCCGAACGCGCGCTGCTGGCCGAGTTGGAGGGCGGCTGCAACGCCGCGGTCGGCGCATTGGCCGAGGTTGTCGAGTCGTACGACGACGACGATCGGCTCATCGAGGAACTGTCGCTGCGCGGATGCGCGGCGGCGATCGACGGCTCGGACGTACTCCGGGCATCGGCGGTCGGACCGCTCGCGGACGCCGAGCGGCTGGGCCGGTCCCTGGCGCGCGAGCTTTTGGAGCTGGGGGCGCGCGACCTGCTCACGCAGAGTGACGCCGCCACCACCCCCGCAGACTTCAGCAACCCCAGCCCAATGGAGAACACTCAATGAGCGTGAGCCGAGCCACCACCAAGAAGCACCTCGGTCGGATCCTGTTCGTCGGGTCGGGACCGGGCGATCCGGCGTTGCTCACCGTGCGTGCCCGTGAGGTCCTGGGCCGCGCCGAGCTGGCCTTCACCGATCCCGACGTCGACCGGGGAGTGCTGGCCCTGGTCGGGTCGGCCGTGGAGCCCGGCCCGGACGGCGAGCGTCCCGTCGACGTGCGTCCCGCGCTGGGCGATCCGGCGGAGGTCGCCAAGACGCTGGTCGCCGAGGCCCGCAACGGCGCCGACGTGGTGCGCCTGGTGTCCGGCGACCCGCTGACCACCGATTCGGTGATCGCCGAGGTCAACGCCGTCACCCGGTCGCACATGACGTTCGAGGTGCTGCCCGGCCTGCCGTCCGGCACCACCGTGCCCTCCTATGCCGGCATCGCGCTGGGTTCCACCCACACCGAGGTCGATGTGCGCGGCGAGGTCGACTGGGCCTCGGTGGCGGGCTCGCCCGGCCCGCTGGTGCTGCACGCCACCTCCGGCCACCTGGCCGAGACCGCCAGCGCGCTGGTCGAACACGGCCTGGCGCCGCAGACCCCGGTCGCGGTGACCGTGCGCGGCACCACCCGGCAGCAGCGCACCATCGAGGCCACGCTGGCCACGCTCAACGCCGCCGCCTCCGAACTGGTCGGCCCGCTGGTGGTCACGGTCGGCAAGGAGGTCGAGCGCCGCTCGAAGATGTCCTGGTGGGAGTCGCGGGCGCTGTACGGCTGGACCGTCCTGGTGCCGCGCACCAAGGAGCAGGCCGGCGAGATGAGCGAGAAGCTCGTGATGCACGGCGCCATCCCGATGGAGGTGCCGACCATCGCCGTCGAGCCGCCGCGCAGCCCCGCCCAGATGGAGCGCGCGGTGAAGGGCCTGGTGGACGGCCGCTACCAGTGGGTGGTTTTCACCTCCACCAACGCCGTCCGCGCGGTGTGGGAGAAGTTCGGCGAGTTCGGCCTCGACGCCCGCGCCTTCTCCGGCGTGAAGATCGCCTGCGTCGGCGAGGCCACCGCCGAACGGGTGCGCTCGTTCGGCATCAATCCGGAACTGGTCCCCAGCGGTGAGCAGTCCTCGGAGGGTTTACTGGCCGATTTCCCGCCGTACGACGACGTCTTCGATCCGGTGAACCGAGTGCTGTTGCCCCGCGCGGACATCGCGACCGAAACCCTCGCCGAGGGCCTGCGCGATCGCGGCTGGGAGATCGACGACGTCACCGCGTACCGCACCGTCCGCGCCTCGCCGCCCCCGGCGGAGACCCGCGAGATGATCAAGACCGGCGGTTTCGACGCCGTCCTGTTCACCTCGTCCTCGACGGTCCGGAACCTGGTTGGCATCGCCGGTAAGCCGCACGCCCGCACGATCGTGGCCTGCATCGGACCGAAGACCGCGGAGACCGCCGTCGAATTCGGCCTGCGCGTGGACGTGCAGCCCGAGAACGCCCAGGTCGGTGCCCTGGTGGACGCCCTCGCCGAGCACGCGGCCCACCTCCGCGCCGAGGGCCTGCTGCCCCCGCCGCGCAAGAAGAGCCGCCGCCGGTAGTCCGAAAGGCGCTGCCTCAGAGCCGTATTCGATGGTGGGACCATCGAATCGGTGACCGCCGGGCCTGCTGGGCCCGGCGGGCCGTTGCTCAGCGCCGCGCCCGCATGAGGTCGCGGACCAAGCGGCACGTCTTGTCCGACGGCGGCCGGATGCCGACGAGATCGGCGGTGCGGCGGATGGTTTCGTTGTCGGCGAGGTCGGCGCGGTAGATGCCCGAATCCAGCAGCGCGATGGCCAGGCGCATCGCCTTCAGCCTGCGGTTGTGCGCGACATACCACGAGCGCGGGCGGCCCGGCGGGAGCTTCCGCTTCTCCAGCGGCAGATAGGGTTCGACGATCCTGGAATCGGAGCGATTCGCCGAACCGTACGGCCGAACCGAACCCGGTCGCTGCGAACTTCTGATGACGGTGGCCACGAGCCCTCCCCTCGTCACGGAGATCCTGGACGATCTCCTCGAACACTTCTTCGATTCTATCGCGGGGTACCGACAAAAACGCTGGCCGCGAAGACCTTTGCGCTGCGGTCGCGGCCCGTCCGGTGGCCGCGGAGTTGCTCGGATGCACCCGGAGTACCCGCTGCGGTGCGCATCAACAGGGCGGTGCGGCGACTTCCGTTCCGAGCGGCGGCCCGGTCGGTGATTCGATCGCCGATGTTCGCAGCCGTCACCGGCAATGCGGAAGGTCCGGGCCTCAACGGTTCAAAATCTCGAGGGCGAGGGGATGACCCGCGGCTGCGGCACGCTCCAGGAGTTGCTCGGATTCCGCCGCGGCCGCAGCGGTTTTCCTCAGGTGCAGTGCCAGTCGCGTCATGGCCTCGGGATCGCCGGACTCGATGCCGCGTCGTAGCCACCGTTCGCCGGCCTCGGTGTCGCCGCGGTCCAGGTGGATCGTGCCGAGGACCGCGAACGCGTCGGCGCGGCCACGCCGGGCGGCATCGACGAGAAGCTCTGTGGCCCTTGTGCTCTCGCCGCGGCGAGCCAGACGGATGGCCAGGTTGCGCATGGCCGTCGGCTCGTGCGCTCGGGCGGCTCGCTCGTACCAGTGTTCGGCTTCGGCATCGTGGCCGCGGCGATCGGCGATCGCACCCATGTTGCACATCGCCTCGGGAAGGCCGGCCTCGGCGGCGGGCCGCAACCACTGTTCGGCGCGGGCGACGTCGCCGCGTTCCAGGTGCAGGATGCCGAGTTGCTGTGCGGCATCGTCGTTTCCGGCCGCCGCGCCGCGCTCGAGCCAGGTGACCGCCTCGGCGATCCGGCCGGTCCGCCGGGCGAGCGCGCCCAATGTGCCCATCGCGGCGGAACTTCCGAGGTCGGCCGCGCGACTCAGCCAGATCTGCGCCTCGTGCGAATCACGAGCATCCAGCAACCGCTGGGCCAGCATCCGCATCGCCGACGGATCGCCGCGCTCGGCCATCGCACGCAGTGCCCGCACGGCCGGCCCCGGATCCGGTCGAGCCGGATCCTCCCGGTCGTCCGCATCGGGCATCCGCACCGCCTTCCGTCACCGTTCGGCTCGCTCCATCATCGGCGACAGCGTCCGCGCGCTACCGCTCCCGAGGATGCGAACCGGGCCGTGTCCATGGTGCCCGTGACCGGCGCGATCATGGTCGGCGGGTGGTGTCCGTCACGCTCGGTGGAACGGCGGTACCGGGCGCGACGGGCGGTCGGCGCGGGCGTATCGTGCGACTATGACCGGAATGGACCGCCCGCGGCGGTTGCGTCGTACCCCAGCCATGCGTCGCCTCGTCGCCGAAACCACGCTCCAGCCAAGGCAACTGGTGTTGCCGATGTTCGTGGCCGACGGGCTCGCCGAGCCGCGGGAAATCGGTTCCATGCCGGGGGTCTACCAGCACACGCTGGATTCGCTGCGGAAGGCGGCGGGGGAGGCCGTGACGGCGGGGGTCGGCGGGCTCATGTTGTTCGGGGTGCCGCGGCCGGAGGACAAGGACGCCACGGGCAGCCTCGCCAGCGATCCCGACGGCATCCTGAATCGCGGGCTGCGCGCGCTGGCCGAGGAGGTCGGCGACGCCACCGTGGTGATGGCCGACACCTGTCTCGACGAGTTCACCGATCACGGGCACTGCGGCGTGCTGGCCGCCGACGGCTCGGTCGACAACGACGCCACGCTGGAGCGCTACGTCGAGATGGCGCTCGCGCAGGCGGAGGCCGGCGCGGACCTGCTCGGCACCAGCGGCATGATGGACGGCCAGGTCGGCGCGATCCGCGCCGGACTCGATGCGGCCGGGCGGATCGACACCGGCATCCTGGCCTACTCCGCGAAGTACGCCTCGGCCTTCTACGGGCCGTTCCGGGAGGCCGTCGGCTCGTCGCTGCAGGGCGACCGCCGCACCTACCAGCAGGACCCGGCCAATCGGCGGGAGGCGATCCGCGAGCTGGAGCTGGATCTGGCCGAGGGCGCCGACATCGTGATGGTGAAGCCGGCCATGTCCTACCTCGACATCCTGCGCGAGGTGGCCGACCGCTCGATCGTGCCGGTGGCGGCGTACCAGATCTCCGGCGAGTACGCGATGATCACCGCCGCCGCCGAGCGGGGCTGGATCGACCGCCGCGGGGCCATCCTGGAATCGCTGGTCGGCATCCGCCGCGCGGGCGCCGACCTGGTGCTCACCTACTGGGCCACCGAAGCCTCGCACTGGCTGTCGTGAATCCTGGACCACCGCCGCCGTATCCGCCGTTCCCGCCGCCACTGCCCGGCCCCGGCGGTCCGGGTGCTCCCGGCCCCGGCGGCTTTTCCGTACCCGGCGGCGGCGGTCCGCGGCCGCCCGCGCCCGCCGATGTCCGGACCGCCTTGCAATTGTGGTGGGGCGTAGCCGCCTTCGGGGTGCTGCGGCTGATCGCCGATGCGGTGGACCGGTTCACGCACCGGCACGACCTGGCCCGGCAGATGTACGACCAGATGCGCGAACAACAGCCGCAGACCTCGCTCGCACAGGTGGAACTGGTGGTGACCCTGCTGGAGGTGGTGATCGTCGTCTTCGGCCTGGGCCTCGCGGTCGGGGTGGTGGCGATCGCCTACCAGTTGCGGCGCGGCCGGCTGTGGGCGCGCACACTGCTCGAGGCGGCCGCCGCGGTGCTGGTGCTCGGCGCGGTCGGCACCCTCTTCGGGCTGAGTTCCGAAGGGGTCGCGGCGCTGCTCGCCGGCGCCGCCGCCATTTTGCAGGCGGTGCTCGCCGCCGGTGCCGTATTCCTTTGCCGCAGAGGCGAATCCGACGCGTTCTTCCGGGCCCTCGGGCGGTGAACCACCCCGCCGAATTTGTCACGGACCGGCCGGGATGTATCGTGAAAGTTGTCACAGTGGACTTGGGAACCGGAAGCCGTTGGCGCAGCGTTGATTCTCGGATCGCGTCGCATCGCAGGCTCCGGGGAAGCGGAGGCAACGATGCGAGTGGTCATTCAGCAGCCGCAAAGCCTTCGGCGAGACATCCTCTTGGTCAGCCTGCTGATCCTGCTCGGTCTGCTCACCCTCGCCGTTCTCCTGCTTCCGGGCATGAGTCATTGATTCGTCCGTGACCGGCGACCAGCTCGATCCCCACGACGCCGACGTCGTGCGGTTCGCCGAACCCGGCGCCCGCTGGCGCAGCGTCGCCTACGGTCCGATCCTCTGCCTGCTGGTGGTCTTCCTGGAACTGGGCCTGCACAGCCGGGTGCACTGGTTCGGTCTCGCGTTCTGTGCGGTGCTGCTGGCCGGATTCGTCGCCCTGCAGGTGGTGGCCGGTCGTCGGCACGTCGGTGTCGAACTCACCGACACCGAGCTGCGTGAGGGCACCGAGGTCCTGCCGCTGGAGCGCATCGCCGAGGTGCTGCCCGAGCGGGATCCGGACAGCTGGGACGACGAGGAATGGGAATCGGCGCGGGCGCTCGGCGAACTCTCCGGAGTGCCGCGGCGGCGCAGGGGCATCGGGCTCAAGTTGCTCGACGGTAGCCTGGTGCAGGCGTGGGCGCGCGATCACCGGCGGCTGCGCGCGGAACTGGCCGCAGCCCTGCGACCCGCGGGCGGCGGCACCGGCGACGGCGAGGAGGAGACCCCGTGAAGCGGTGGCTGTGGATCGCCGTGGACATCATGTTCTTCGCGATCTTCTCGGTCGCCGCGGTGTACGCCTGGCACGCGGGCGTCCGGCACACCGCCTTCGTGGCCGACGGCGATCAGCCCGCCTTCACCTCCACCCACTATTCCGGCTCGTGGCTGGGCCTGTCGGTGCTGCTCGCGACCGCGGCGGGACTGTTCGCGCTGGACCTGCTGGTCCGCGCGGTATCCCGGCCCCGCCGCGGCCCGGTTCACTCCCAGCGCTGGTAGATGTCCAGGACCCGCGGCCCGTGGCTGCCGGGCACGTCCAGGAAGAACGAGACGCTGCCGTCCGGGTGCTCGGCGGCCTCCATGATCACCTGTCGCAGCGAGGCGTGCACCCCGCCGCGGTCGTCCTTGAACAGCTGGGTGTCCTGATGCAGGCCCGCGCCCACCCGCCCGGCGGGCACGATCATGCCGATCAGGGCCGGCAGCGGGCCCTGGGCCAGCGCCTTCGTCTCGCTGTGGTCGAGTTGGACGCCGACGCGCGCGTCGTTGGGCTGCGCCACCGGAACGATCGCGGCGGCGGTTCCGGCGCCGTACAGCACCGCGCCCGCGGCGATGGTGGCACCGGTTGCTCCGAGCATGATCCTGCGCATGAATCCCTCCCGACATGAGCCTGTGGTTTCCCAGAGGGTACGCACCAGCAATCTGACAGCGAACTATTTGCGGCCCAGAGCGATCCGGCGTGTTGTCGTGGGGGATGGACACCCGTGACCCGGACCACTACACCCTGTCGTCGATCCGCCGAGGCCGAACTGAGACACTGGAAGCCGTGAGTTCTTCTCCGCGCGCCATCGAGGACGCAGTGTCGGTCTCCGCCCATCTGTACGAACGCGCCGCCGCGATCATCCCCGGCGGGGTGAACTCGCCGGTCCGGGCGTTCAAGTCGGTCGGCGGCACACCCCGGTTCATCGCGTCGGCGCGGGGCTGCACCCTGACCGACGTCGACGGCAACGAATACGTCGACCTGGTGTGTTCCTGGGGCCCGATGATCCTCGGCCACAGTCATCCGGCCGTGGTGGAGGCGGTGCGACAGGCCGCGACCGGCGGGTTGTCGTTCGGTGCGCCGACCGCCGGGGAGATCGACCTGGCCGAGGCCATCGCGGCCCGGGTCGAGCCCGTACAGCGGGTGCGGCTGGTCAACTCCGGCACCGAGGCCACCATGAGCGCGGTCCGGCTGGCCCGCGGCTACACCGGCCGCAGCAAGATCGTGAAGTTCTCCGGCTGCTATCACGGGCACGTCGACGCGCTGCTCGCCGACGCGGGTTCCGGCGTGGCGACGCTGGGGCTGCCGACCTCCCCGGGGGTCACCGGCGCGCAGGCCGCCGACACCATCGTGCTGCCCTACAACGACCTGGACGCCGTCGCCGCCGCCTTCGCGGCGCATCCCGGTGAGATCGCGGCCGTGATCACCGAGGCCGCGGCGGGCAACATGGGCACGGTGGCGCCCGCGCCGGGCTTCAACGCCGGCCTGCGCCGGCTCACCGCCGCCGACGGCGCGCTGCTGATCATCGACGAGGTCATGACCGGATTCCGGGTGAGTCCGGCCGGCTGGTACGGCATCGACGGCGTCGCGGGCGACCTGTACACCTTCGGCAAGGTGATGAGCGGCGGCCTGCCGGCCGCCGCGTTCGGCGGCAGCGCCGAGATCATGAACCGGCTGGCCCCGCTCGGCCCGGTCTACCAGGCCGGCACGCTCTCCGGGAATCCGGTCGCGGTCGCGGCGGGCCTGGCCACGCTGCGGGCCGCGGACACCGCGGTCTACGCGGCGCTGGACCGCAACGCGCAGCGGCTGGGCGGGCTGATCACGGCGGCGCTGTCCGCCGCCGACGTGGCCCACGTCGTCCAGTTCGCGGGCACTATGGTGAGCGTGTTCTTCACCGATCGCCCGGTCACCGACTATGCCACCGCCAAAGCCAGCGAGACCTGGCGTTTCCCGGCGTTCTTCCACGCGCTGCTGGAACGCGGCGTCTATCCGCCGCCGAGCGCGTTCGAGACGTGGTTCGTCTCCGCGGCCCTCGACGAGGACGCATTCGACCGTATCGCCGCCGCCCTCCCGGCCGCCGCCGCGGCCGCCGCGGCCGCCACACCCGAAGGATCCCGCGCGTGAGCGACGCAGAGCAGCAGTCCGGACCCGTAGAGATCGCCCCGGCTGTCCGGGCCGGATCCGAACCCGCCGGTGCGGCCGGGACCGCCCCGATCGATCCGGCCGCGACGCTGCCCGGGGACACCGCGGTGGCCGAGACCATCGTGCACGTCATGCGGCACGGTGAGGTGCACAATCCGCGCGGCATCCTGTACGGGCGGCTGCCCGGGTTCAGCCTGTCGGTGACCGGCCGATCGCAGGCGGCCGCGGTCGCGCGCACCCTGGCCGACCACGACATCGCGCTCGTGGTCGCCTCGCCGCTGCAGCGCGCCCAGGAGACCGCCGGCCCGGTCGCGTCGCACCATGGCCTGGCGATCCGCACCGACGAGAACCTGATCGAGGCGGGCAACACCTTCGAGGGCCTGCGGGTATCGGTCGGCGACGGCGCGTTGCGCAAGCCGCGGCACTGGTGGAAACTGCGCGACCCGTTCACCCCGTCCTGGGGCGAACCGTATCTGCAGATCGCGCACCGGATGCTGGCCGCCGTGAACAAGGCCCGCTCGGAGGCCATCGGCCACGAGGCGGTGCTGGTGTCGCATCAACTGCCGGTGTGGACGCTGCGCCGGTTCCTCGAGGGCAAGCGGCTGTGGCACGACCCGCGCCAGCGGCAGTGCTCGCTGGCCTCGCTGACCTCGCTGGTGTACCAGGGCGACACCCTCATCGACATCGTCTACTCCGAGCCGGCCGGCGCGTCGGACCCGTCGGTGACCGGGGCGTGAGCGGGCAGGGGCCGGAGGCCGCGGAGCGTGACCGCGGGGGCCCGCGGCGGTCCCGGCTGCTGGTGCCGCTGTTGCTGTGCTGTGCGGTGCTGGCGGCGCTGACCGGGTGTTCCAGCGGTAAGGACGCGGTCGCGCAGGGCGGCACCTTCGATTTCGTCTCGCCGGGCGGCAAGACCGAGATCGCCTACGACCCGCCGTCGGCGCGCGGCACCATCGGCACCCTGGCCGGCCCGGATCTGATGACCGCCGGGAAGACCGTCTCCGTGGACGATTTCCCGGGCCAGGTGGTCGTGCTGAACGTCTGGGGCCAGTGGTGCGGACCGTGCCGGGCCGAAGCGCCCGCGCTGGAGAAGGTGTACGAGCAGTCGAAGACGCGCGGCGTCGCCTTCCTCGGGATCAACGTGCGCGATCCGCAGCAGGACAAGGCGCAGGACTTCGTCACCAGCTTCCACGTCGGATACCCGTCGATCTACGACCCGGAGATGCGCAGTCTGCTCGCTCTCGGCGGCAAGTTCCCGACCAGCGTCATCCCCACCACGCTGATACTGGACCGGCACCACCGGGTCGCCGCGGTGTTCCTCCGGACGTTGCTCGCCGAGGACCTGCAGCCGGTGATCGACCGGATCGCCGCGGAGGACCGGTCATGAGGACTCCGCGCGCCACTCCCTGCGCCTACCGATACCCGACCGGTTTCACGGCGGCGACGCGGCGTTCCAGCATCCTGCCGCCGGAGCTGCGACCGGACTCCTGGGCACCCGCGGACAGTGCCCCGCAACTCCCGCCGGAGCTTCCGGGCGCGGCCGGCCGGGAAGGCTCACCCGAGGCGGCGTTGCCGAGATCACAGTCCGAGACCACGTCGGTCGGAGACTCGTCCACCGGTACCGTGCCGTTCGGGGACACGTCCGCTGACGCTACGTCGGCGCGGGGTTCGTCTGCTGACGCCGTGTCGGCGGGGGGTTCCGCCGCCGATGTCATGTCGGCGCCGGGTTCGCCTGCCGACGCCACACCGCCGCGGGGTTCGTCTGCCGGCGCCACGTCGATGTGGAATTCGTCGGCAGTGGGTGCGTCGTGCCGGGATTCGTCCGGTGACCTCGCGTCGCCGCGCGATTCGGCTGTCCAGGCCGGGCGAGCCGCCGCCTACCCGCGGGTGTGGCCGGAACAGCGAAATGTCTTGCCGATGTCGGGCGCGCAGCCGGACGTCTCGCCGCATTCGGCGGTCGGCCCGGAGCGGCCGGATGTCTCCCCGCATTCGGCTGCCGGTCCGGAGCGGCCGGATGTGTCCCCGGATCCGATCACCGATGAGTTCTCCGTCCCGGGCGATCGGTTCGAGGACGGTGCCCGGTCTGTGCTGCTGGTGCGGGAACACCGTCCGCGCCGCATCCTCGCTCCCCGGCCTGCCCGGGACGTGAACGAGAAGCGCTGTGTCCGCGGTCGCCGGGCCCGGGGGTCGCGGCGATGACGGTGACCGTGCTGGCCTCGGTGGGGGATTCGTTCCAGCAGACCGCGGCGACCGGGCCGCTGCTGCTGGCGCTGGGGGCGTGCGTGCTGGCGGGGCTGGTGTCGTTCGCGTCGCCGTGTGTCGTGCCGCTGGTCCCCGGATATCTGTCCTACCTGGCGGGGCTGGTGGGCGCCGAGGCGCCGCCGGTCACGGTGGGCGAGGTGACCGGCCGCCGGGTCACGACGGCCGAGCGGACGGGCCGGATGCGGGTCGCCGGCGCGGCCGGACTGTTCGTCGCCGGTTTCACCGTGGTGTTCGTGCTGGCGTCGGCGACGGTGTTCGGGGTGATCCAGACCCTGAACGTGAACCGCGATCTGCTGCAGCGGATCGGCGGCGTCGTCACCATCGTGATGGGACTGGTGTTCCTCGGCCTGGTCCCGGCGTTGCAGCGCGACACCCGCATGCACCCGCGGCGGCTCACCGGTGTCGTCGGCGCGCCCCTGCTCGGCGCGGTGTTCGCGCTGGGCTGGACGCCGTGCCTCGGGCCGACGCTGTCCGGGGTGATGGCCGTGTCGGCCGGCACCCAGGGCGCCACCGCGGCCCGGGGCGTCGCCCTGATCGTCGCCTACTGCCTCGGCCTGGGCCTGCCGTTCGTGATCCTGGCGTTCGGGTCGGCCAGCGCGCTGCGCGGGGTCGGCTGGCTGCGCCGCAACTCGCGCACCATCCAGGTCATCGGGGGAATCCTGCTCGTCGCGGTCGGTATCGCCCTGGTGACGGGGTGGTGGGACCAGTTCGTCGGGTGGGTGCGCGATGCCTTCGTCTCCGAAACGACTCTGCCGATATGACCACCACCATCACCGCTCCCGAGACCTCCCCGCGCCCCGGCCCGTCGCCGCGGCGGCGAGTGCCGGCCCTGCTGCGCAACAGCTGGCGTGGCCTCACCAACATGCGCACCGCGCTGGTGCTGTTGTTCCTGCTGGCACTGGCGGCGATCCCCGGCGCCCTGCTGCCGCAGCGCAGTCTCAACGCGCAGAAGGTCGACAAGTACATCGCCGACCGGCCCACCCTCGGGCACTGGATGGATCGGCTGCAGCTGTTCGGCGTGTTCTCCAGTTCCTGGTTCACTGCCGTCTACGTTCTGTTGTTCGTTTCGCTGGTGGGCTGCATCGTGCCCCGCGTCTTCGACCACTACCGCGCGCTGCGCACCCCGCCGGTCGCGGTGCCGCGCAACCTGAGTCGCCTGCCGCACCATTTCGCGACGACGGTCGAGACCTCGCCGGCGGAGGTGATCGGCACCGCGCGCGGCCGGTTGCGCGGCTGGCGGGTGATCCAGCGGACCGGCACCCGCGAGGGTGAGCTCACGCTCTCGGCGGAGAAGGGCTACTTCCGCGAGTTCGGCAATCTGGTCTTCCATCTGTCGCTGGTCGGGCTGCTGGTGGCCTTCGCGGTCGGAAAATTGTTCGGCTACGAGGGCAACGTGGTCGTGGTCGCCGACAACGGCCCCGGCTTCTGCACCACCTCGCCCGCCGTGTTCGACTCGTTCCGGGCGGGCAATGTCAACGACGGCACTGGCTTGGCGCCGATGTGTGTGCGGGTCAAGGATTTCCGCGCCGACTACCTGCCCAACGGTCAGGCCGAGATGTTCACCGCGAACATCTCCTACCAGTCCGGCAAGGATCTGACCTCCGGTACCTGGCGCGACACGACCATCCAGGTGAATCATCCGCTGCGGGTCGCGGGCGACCGCGTCTACCTGCAGGGCCACGGTTACGCGCCGACCTTCACGGTCACCTACCCGAACGGGCAGACCCGCACCGAGACCGTGCAGTGGCTGCCCGAGGACACCGCGACCTTCCTGTCCAGCGGCGTCATGCGCTTCGATCCGCCCGGCGGCATGTTCGGCACCGAGGAGGAGCGGCGCAAACACCAGATCGCGATCGAGGGCCTGTTCGCGCCGACCGCGCTGCTGCACGGCACCCTGCTGACCTCGTCGTATCCGGCGATGAACGATCCGGCGGTGGCGATCGACATCTATCGCGGCGAGACCGGACTCGACACCGGCCGCGCGCAGTCGCTGTTCGCGCTGGATCCGGAGATGGTCAAACAGGGCCGGCTCGCGAAGGAACAGCGGGTCAACCTGCGGCCGGGCGAGTCGGCGACCCTGGCCGACGGCACCAAGGTGACCTTCGACGGCGCGAAGCAGTTCGCCAACATGCAGGTGTCGCACGATCCGGCGCAGGACTGGGTGCTGGTGTTCGCGGTGACGATGATGGCCGGTCTGCTGGTATCGCTGCTGCTCAAGCGCCGCCGGGTGTGGATGCGCGCCTACCCGGAGGTGACCGGTGATGATGAACGACGTACTGTAGTAGAAATGGGCGGGCTGGCCCGCACCGACCAGGCCGGCTGGGGTGGCGAATTCGATCGCCTGCGCAGCTCGGTTCTGGGCGACAGCACACCGTCCGGCACGCAGAACGGGGAGCAGTGACCATGCCGATCGACGAGAACATCGCCGGTTACAGCGATCTGGCGTTCAAGTCGGCGATCGTCGTCTACGTGCTGGTGTTCGTGCTGCTGCTGGTCCAGTACGCCACCGCCTACACCCGCCGGGCCGAGGAGCGCGAACCCGCGCTGGTCGGCGCCGGCGCCGGGGTGCCCGGCCGCGTCGAGCGACCGGCCGCGCGACCGCTGGGGGAACGCTTCGGCAACATGGCGTTCGCGGTCCTGTTCGTCGGCCTGGCCTCGCACATCGTGTCGATCGTGCTGCGCGGCTTCGCGACCCACCGTTTCCCGCTCGGCAACATGTACGAGTTCGTGACGATGGCCACCGGCACCGCCGTCCTGCTCGGCGTGATCCTGTTGCGCGATCAGCGCTACCGCGGCATGTGGTCGTTCCTGCTGGTCCCCGTCCTGATCCTGATGTTCCTGGCCGGCACCGTGCTGTACGCCGGAGCCGCGCCCGTGGTGCCCGCGCTGAAGTCGTACTGGCTGCCGATCCACGTCACGGTGGTCAGCATCGGCAGCGGTGTCTTCCTGGTGTCGGGTGTCGCGAGCCTGCTGTTCCTGCTGCGCCTGCGCCAGCCCGCCGGGTCGGAATCCGACACCGTCCTGGGTGCGATCGCGCGCCGCCTCCCCGATGCCCGCGCCCTGGACCGGCTCGCCTACCGCACCACCATCATCGGGTTCCCGATCTTCGGCACCGGCATCATCCTCGGCGCCATCTGGGCCGAATCCGCCTGGGGCCGCTTCTGGGGCTGGGACCCCAAGGAGACCGTCTCCTTCATCGCCTGGGTCATCTACGCCGCTTACCTGCACGCCCGCGCGACCTCGGGCTGGCGGGAGACCAAGGCCGCGTGGATCAACATCGCCGGTTTCGTGGCGATGCTGTTCAACCTGTTCATCATCAACATCGTGGTCAGCGGCCTGCACAGCTACGCCGGGCTGAACTGAGGCCGTCCGCGAGGACGTAGTCCGGCAGCAGCCGCGCCTCGAGCAGCCATGCCTGCCCCGCGACGATCGGCGGTGGCAATGCGCCGGCGGCGGCGAGGCCGCGCGCGATGTCGGTGTTCGGCCGGGCTCACCGGCTGTTCGTGTGTCGGTGGTGACAATCCGTGGCTCCCCGCTCGCCGGCGATCTGACCGCGTGCAATACGTATTGCGAAACCATGGGTGGACCGGTGCGCCCATCCAGTGGTGCGATCAGAAGCTTCTATACGAAAGCGTTTCTGGTGCAGGTCGTTCGAGTGATCGTTCGGTGAACTTGTTTCTGCTGGAGACAATCTCGTCTTTGAGCAGCACCGCTGGTGGCGGGCACGTGCAGGCGCTGCGACGCCGCGCTCCGAGACCGGCTGAACAGCAGCACGTTCGAAGGATTCGCAGTCAATAATCAAGTGCACCAACATCTTACGGCTCCACAACGCTGTAAGATGCCATGTGGAAACGATCTTCGATCGGACGCAGTGGAAGCGGCAACACGAACGGCTGGGCCGGCCCACCTGTGCCCGACTCGATTCCGTTGTGAAGGAACATCTTTCCAGTCGGTAGCAACCGACACTGCCCGATCCGTTGCGGGCGCCGGTTCTATATTTATGACGGCAGATGCTGGGGTGCAAACATTCTCGTCGTGTCGTGGAAACTCGTCCGGCGAATCCGGTTATCCATTTCCTCGACCGATTTCAAATTGTCCGAGAGATTTTGTGCAGTAGTGATTTTCGATCAAAGCGCTGCGTCGATTGTGATCGGCTCGCCCTGTGCGGCGGGGATCCGTACCTGCCGATCGGGTGACCTCGAACCGAATACTCAAGTGCTGCAAGATCTTCGAGAGCAGGTCCGATCTTCGCTGCCTGACCGTCCGTCACGGTTTCCAGGGGCCTTGATCGATAATCCCGGCGCGGTGCGACCCGGCCTCCGTCGGCCGGTGCGCAGGTCACGAGATCACAAGCGGCGTCGACGTTTCTGTCGCGCCGACTGCGGCGGCATCGGGTATCGGGCTGCGATGGAGCAACGAGCGACGCCGCCCCACGGCCGGGTTCCCAGCGTTGACAAGCGGTTACAGTGCGCACCCGCCGTGCCCGGGGTCCCGCGCGGAGGGCGCCGATGATCGGCAAACGGTTTCGTTCGTTGGAGTGGCGATCGTCGGGAGGCTGGGTTAATGTCTCTCATTGATTCGACCGAGCGGAGAGTGCGGACGACGAAATTCTTCGAGAAGCTATGCTCCGCAACGTTTTTCGACGCCCTCTGCAATTCCTTGCGCAGGGCGTGACTACACCCGGAATTCTCCAGGAGCTGCTGTGAGCACTTCCCTTTCCAGCTTGCCCAGTGGGCATCAGACGATGTTGCTGGCACACCGTGCGATGGTGACCGATATGCCGCGGATCGCCGCCGCCGCCACGCGGTTGGCCGAGGCCCCGGACGCGACGCGCGGCGCCGCACTGAGCGGCTACATCGATCAGGTGCACACGCTGATCAACCACCACCACGAGGGTGAGAACGAGTACCTCTGGCCCCGGCTGCGCAGCGCCGGCGCCGACGAGGCATCGATCGCCCTGCTCGCCGCGGAGCACGAGGAGCTGGACAAGTTCCTGGCCGAATGGCACCGCACCGCACTGGAATTGGGTGCAGGTGGCGATGTCGCGGCAGAGCTGGCGCGCATCACGATGGACGTGCACGAACGGCTCGTGGCGCACGCCGCGGACGAGGAGACCGAACTGATCGGCCGCCTCGCCCCGGCGCTGGACACGAAGATCTGGAAAGGTTTCGAGACCCACATGCGCAAGACCGCGCCACTGTGGACGTTGCGATTCATGCCCGCTTGGCTGCTGTCCGTGGCCCGGCCGGACGAACTGGGTGGCGTGCCCGCCCTGCCGATGGCGCGACTGTTCCGCGGCTGGCTCGAGCGCACGCAGCGTGCCGCGCTCGGCACCGTCGATTGATCCGTCCGGGAACACCCGTACGCCATTAATTTTCGCGACCATACGAGTAAGCTCGTGCCGGTCATCACCGAGTCCGACGACAGCCCAATCCCTTTCAGGGATGGGAACGATTGATGTGATCAGGATGTATAACATCAAGCGCGTGTTCAAGATCACGCCGAGCGTGCGATTCCGCGTTCTGGCGATAGCGCTCATACCCAGCTCGTCGCTACTGATTGTCGGTGGTGGCACAGCCGGTTACTTCTTGCGACAAGCCGACTCCATCCAGGAGTGGTCAACCGCGATCAACCACACGGCCGGACCGGCGCTCGACTTCGTGGAAGCCGTGCAAAACGAGCGCCGCACGAGCATGCTCATACTCGCGGGAGACCAATCCGTCGCCGGGGACCTTCCGGCGGAACGGGCGCGACTCAACGCGTCCATTCCGACGATGATGGCCGCCGGTAACGATTTGATCAAACTCTTCCACGGTTCCGTCGGCGATGCCGTCGTGCAAATGCAGGCCACATTCGGCCAGTTGCCGCTGATTCGGCAGCGAGTCGATCTGGGCGCGGCTCAGATCGACGAGGTCTACGGCTACTACAACAAGGTCATCCAAACCGTCATCGTCGCGGGCCGGCTGGCTGCCCGCACGGCGAAGGTGCCCGAGGCGGCGAATGAACAGGACACCGAGATCGGCCTGTTCGAAACGGCCGAGGCGATGTCCCGCAGTAGTTCGCTCGCCGCGGCCGGCGCGTTCCACGGCGGTTTCACTCCTTCCCAGCAGGAGGAGTACAGCAAACTGGTCGGCTTCTACCGCTACGAACTCGACAATCGCATCGGCGAGCTGACGCCGGGCGAGATGGCGAGCTATCAGGCGCTGGTGTCGAGCCCGGCGTGGCTGCAGATGGGCACCATCGAGTCCGGTCTGATCCGGCGGACGGCCGACCTCGAGGCCGCGGCTCCGTCGGAGCCGGGAGCCTCGGGCCCGGGTGGTTCGTCGTCCACTGCCGCGGGGCCGGGTAGTTCCGCTCCGGGTGCCTCGGGCCCGGGCGGGTCCTCCTCCGGCACCGCGCATCCGGGTGGCGCCGCGCCGTCGGGTGCCGCGGGTCCGGGTGCCTCCGGTCCGAACGCCGCCGGTCCTGGTACCGCTGGCCCGAACGCCGCCGGTCCCGGTACCGCTGGTCCGAACGCCGCCGGTCCCAACGCCGGCCCGGGAGTGTCGCAGCCGGGTGTCACCGCACCGGGTACGTCGCAGCCGGGTGTTGCCTCCCCCGGATCTTCTGCCCCGAAGACCTCCTCCCCGAGAACGTCTCCGCCCGGCGCGCTGTCGCAGGGGGTGCCCGGTGCCTCCTCGCCCGGCACAGGGCAGACCGGGACCGGCAACTCGTCCACGGGATCGTCGTCGGAAACCTCCGGCAACGGCAGCGAGAGCACGGGGACCGGCGACTCCGCCGCGACTGCGCCCATGCCCCCCGCCGCCGAGTGGCAGGACGCGGCCGATCAGGTCGGCAGCACGCTGCGCGGGATGTGGAGTTCGCACCTGCGCTATGCCGGCGAGGTGGCCGACAAGGAGGGCAGCAGACTGTCCCGGCAGTCCGTCGAGGGTGGCGCGGCCGCCCTGGCGCTGTCGCTGATCGCGTTCCTCGCCGCGGCGTACCTGTCGCAGCGCCTGATCGGGCGCCTGCGTCGGCTGCGGGCCGAAACCCTCCAGGTCAGCGAGACCCGGTTGCCGAAGATCATGGATCAGCTCGGTCGCTCCGAATCCGTCGACCTGGACAAGGAATTGCCCAAACTCGACTTCGGCCGTGACGAGATCGGCCAGGTCGCCGACGCCTTCAACCGCGCGCAGACGGCCGCCGTCGCCGCCGCGGTCAACGAGGCGCACACCCGGCAGGGTGTCCGCGCGGTCTTCGTCAACATCGCGCACCGCAGCCAGGTCACCATGCACCAGCTGCTGGGCCAGTTGGAGCGCGCCGAGCATCGCCACGACGATCCGGACACGCTGAAGATGCTGTTCGAGTTCGACAATCTCGCCACCCGCGAGCGGCGCAATGCCGAGAACCTGGTGATCCTGGGCGGCGAACAGCCCGGCAGGCAGTGGCGCAACCCGGTGCCGCTCCACGAGTTGGTTCGCAGCGCGGTCACCGAGACCGAACACTACCCGCGGGTCCACATCGTCCGGCTGCCCGATGTACGGGTCGTCGGTTCGGCGGTGGCCGACCTCATCCATCTGCTGGCCGAGTTGATCGACAACGCCGCGACCTTCTCGCCGCCGCGAACCCGCGTCGAGATCTCCGGTGACCTGGGCGGTTCGGCGGTGATCGTCGCGATCTCCGACCTGGGCGTGGGCCTGACCAAGGGTGAGATGGCACGGTTCAACGAGGCGCTGACCAATCCGCCGGACTTCAACATCGAGGCGCTGTCCACCGACCCACGCCTGGGCCTGTTCGTGGTCGCCCAGCTGGCGAAGCGGCACGACGTCGCCGTGCGATTGACCGAATCCGATTTCGGCGGTATCCGCAGTGTCGTGCGAATCCCGTACGACCTGGTCTCCGATGAGACCGTCGAGGACGATTCGGCCCCGCAGGCCGAGCTCGGTGAAACCGGCGAGGACAACCTGGGTGAGCTGCGGCGCTGGTCGCACCAGCTCGTCGGGCAGCAGCAGCCCGGATTGCCGCCGGTGGACGATCCCGGCGAGCCGGTCCTGGTCCCGATGGCTCCGGAGCCCGAACCGGTCGGCGCCATCGCTTCCTACGGGAACCAGACCA
The DNA here is from genome assembly GCF_009604425.1 of Nocardia aurantia. Lineage (GTDB taxonomy): Bacteria > Actinomycetota > Actinomycetes > Mycobacteriales > Mycobacteriaceae > Nocardia > Nocardia aurantia. Next base: position 149,691 of record NZ_WEGI01000013.1, read on the forward strand.
CCGCAGAGGCCTGGGGCGAGGATCCGATCGGTGTCGGCCACGAGTCGCAGCCGTACGACGGCCCGCCGCTACCCCAGCGCAGGCGGCAGACACAGGTGATCCCGCGGCCGCCGGCGCCGGATGTCCATCCCAGTATCGGCAGGCAACGGGACAGGCCGACGGGGCAGGGACGGCCCACCGACCTGTGGACCTCGCTACAAGCCGGAACGAAGCTCGGTCGCTCAGGCGTACCCGCCGGGTCTCGGCTGGAGGCGGCGACCGACGGCGAAGGACAGTGGAATGACTGAAGAATACGGCAAGTTCAATTGGATCCTCGATGATCTGGCGGAGCGCCTGAACGGTGTTCGCTACGTCATCATGCTGTCCAACGACGGGCTGATGCTGGGCCACTGTGCCCAGATCGAGCGCGAGGACGGCGAACGGTTCAGCGCGATGGCGTCGGCGTTGCAGAGCCTGGGGACCAGCGCCGGACGATTGTTCGCGGCGGGCAATCTGCAACAGGTCATGGTCGAGCTCGATGAGGCGATGCTGTTCGTCACATCGGCGGGCGCGAATGCCTCGATCGCCGTCCTCGGCGAGGCCACCGCGGATTGGGGTCTGGTCGCGCACGAGATGAATCTGACGGTCCAGCGCATGGGGACGTGGCTTTCCTCGAAACCACGCCACAGCAACGTGACCAGATGATCGACCGCTATGGTTCGCGAAAAGGACTCCTGGTACGACGATGCAGCCGGTCCGCTGGTCCGGCTGTATGGGTTCACTCGCGGGCGTACCCACGATTCCGCACCCGAACTGAGCATGATCACGATCGTGGTCGCGGTCGAGGGCACCGAGGATGCCCGTTTGCGCCAAATGGAACACGAGTATCAGCGAATCTTCTCGATCACTCGAAAGCCGCGAGCGATCGCGGAGATTTCTGCCAGACTCGGATTGCCCTTGCGGGTGAGCAGAATTCTGGTAGGTGATCTCATCGCGGACGGTTATCTGACCATCAGCTCGGCGCAGGCGAAGCACGCCGCAGAAAACAGCAACCGCGAAACCGCCGATTTGATAAGGGCGATACGTGATGGTCTTCTCAAACTCTGACACCATGGCACCGCCGAAGATCACGTCGGCGAAAATCCTCATCGCAGGAGGATTCGGCGTGGGCAAGACAACCATGGTCGGTTCGGTCAGCGAGATCGCGCCGATGTCCACCGAGGAGCTGATCAGCGACAAGAGCGACGGCGTCGATGATCTGTCCGGTGTGGAGTCGAAGGTGAACACCACGGTCGCACTGGATTTCGGGCGCATCACGGTGAACCCGAACCTGATCCTCTACCTGTTCGGCACGCCGGGACAGGAACGGTTCTGGTTCTTCTGGGACGAACTCGCGACCGGAGCCCTCGGCGCGGTGGTCCTCGTCGATGTCCGGCGGCTCGACCAGTCGTTCGCCGCCATCGACTTCTTCGAACAGCGGAATCTGCCGTTCGTGGTGGGAGTCAACTACTTCGAGGGCGCGCACCGGTACCGCATCGCCGACCTGCGGGCGGCGCTCGATCTCGATGAACAGGTGCCGCTGCGGTATTGCGATGCCCGCAGCCGGGATTCCAGCAAACGATTGCTCCTCGGCCTCACCGAGCATCTGCTCGATCGGCTCGGGGACCCCGACAGCGTGTAGCTCAACCAGCAGTATCCGATTGGAATAATGATCGACGTGACCGTCACTGTCAGCCTGGCCGATGTCTCCAGTTACCGGCCCGGAGAACCTATTTCGGCTGATTACTTCACCCGGTTCCACGAGACCGGGGACAGCGGCTCCGCCGTCATGTTCAATCCACCCCGCTTCCGCCACCATGTCCGGCCGGGCGAAACCCCCGCCGACATGGCCGAGCGGGCGATCGCTCCGATGCTCGAACGGCAGGGAGCGAACATGCTGGACGAGGTCGACATCCTGATCGTGCACACCCAGCTGCCCGACACCTGGTTCGTCGGCAACGGTGGTGAGATCGCCGCCCGCTTCGGCATCGTGCCGGAATGGCTTATCGACCTGCACAACGGCGGCTGCGCCAGTTTCATCCACGCGATCAAACTGGCGCGCGAGATTCTGCAGGGAACCCGGGCACGATCGGCCCTGATCGTCAACATCGCGAATACCGCCGGACGGGTGTTCGACCAGGATCAGGTGCGGCCGCTTGCCCAGGCCGCCATTCCCGGGGACGGTGCGGGCGTCGCCTGGCTGGTGAAATCGGACCGATCCCCGCTCCTCGACATCGAGACGCGGCATCTGCCGCAATATGCCGGCGATATGACGTCGGTCGCCGTCCCGCCGCGACAGCACTGGGAGGCCGGCCCCGGCCAGTTGCGGATCGGATTCACCGAGGCCGGTATCAGCAAGGTGCTGAGCCGGGGCAACGAGATCGTCCCGGAAGTCGCTCGCGCGGTGTGCGATCGCATCGGGGTGGCGACCGACCAGGTGGATCTGCTGGTGACCAATCAGCCCAACCGGAAGTTCCTGCAGAACTGGCGGGACTCGCTGGGGCTGCCCGCGGAACGCCACCCGGACACCTTCGAGGAGTGCGGCAATCTGTTCGGCGCCGGCATGCCGTTGACCTTCGACCATGCGGTCACCTCCGGGCTGGTTCCGGACGGATCCCTGGTCGTGTTCGCGGGTTTCGCGCATGCCGGAGATTTCGCCGCCGCCGCGGCGCTGCGCTGGGACGGCAGACTCTCGTCGCGCGACGGCTCATGCTGACCACGCACGACTTCGTACGATTTCCGCTCGCGCTCAACGAAAACCCTTACGGCCCATTGCCCTCGGTGCACCGGGCCCTCGCCGAGGCGCTCGCCTCGATGAATCGCTATCCGGAATTCCTGCCGCACCGGCTGCCGCAGCTCATCGCGGGCCGAATCGGTTGCCCGCCCGAGCAGATCGTCGTCGGCGCCGGCGCCACCGGCGTGATCCTGCACATTCTGCAGGCGGTCGTCCCCACGATCGGCCGTGCGGCGGCAGGATCCGGCGCCGTCCGGGTGGTGCTGGCGGGGCCGACCTTCGACGGTTATCCGCTGCTGACCGAAACGGTCGGTGGCCGGCCGGTGATCGTTCCGCTGATGCCCGACGGATCGCAGGATCTGGCCGCGATGGCCGCGGCGGTCGACGAGCGGACCGGGGTGGTCGTGCTGTGTAGTCCGCACAATCCGACCGGCACCCGGTTGCCTCAGCACGAACTGGTGGCTTTTCTCGATCTGATCGACACCCGGATCGTGGTGATACTCGACGAGGCCTATATCGATTTCGCCCCGTCGGATCAGCGTGTCGATATCACGACCCTGCTGGCGGCGTACCCGAACGTGGTCGTGGTCCGCACTTTCTCGAAGGCATTCGGGCTGGCGGGCCTGCGGGTCGGATATGCGGTCGCCGCACCCCATCTCGCGGCTCGTATCGCGCATTGGCAGGTGCCGTACGGCATGAACAACCTCGCCGAAATCGCCGTGCACGCCTGTTACGCGGCCGAGGACGAATTGAACGAGCGTATCCGCGCCATCACGAATGAACGCGATCGGCTCTCGGGCGCGCTCCGGCGACTGGGCTACGACGTACCCGCCAGTTCCGCGAACCACGTATTTCTCCCATTGCGCGACGTCGGGCACGCCCGCCGTATCACCGGCGCATTCGATCGCGCGGAGATCATGGTCAAGCAATATCCGACGGGAATGCGGATAACCGTGGGGGACAGCGCCGCCAACGACGCTGTCATCACGAGCCTGGCAGCCGTCGGGGGCTGACCGGCGCGGTGGAATTCGCGGGCGCCGCGCGCCGGGGCGACCCGCTTACCCACCGTCGGCGAGGAACGGCACGAACGGGGGAACCTCGTCGGGGTCGCAGTCGATCGCCACGAATCGGGGGCCGGTGCCGGAATCCGCCAGCGCGGCGCGGAGATCGTCCGGCCCGCGCACCGAGTGGCAGGGTAGCCCGGGGAACATCGCCGCCATCCCCTCGGCCAGCATCGCACGCTCGAAACGGTTGCGGCCGTCGCTGTTTCGGCAGTACAGCCGCTCCCGCACCACACACATCGCGTGCGCGTTGTTGTTCAAAATGATGAACGTGATCGGCAGGGCGTGTTCGATCGCGGTATGTATTTCCATGCCGTGCATGAAGAATGAGCCGTCACCGGCGATGACATAGGTGGGCCGCCGGGTGGCGAACACCGCGCCGATCGCGGCGCCGAAGCTGTAACCCATCCCGCCCATGCCCAGTGCGAGCCCGAATCGGCCGTCGGCGGGCAGTTCGAGATGGTGCACCGCCGCGGCACCGGTATTGCCGGCATCGGCGAAAACTGCACTGCCGGTTGGCAACTGATCGGAAATCTGCTCCATGACCTCGCGATAGCGCAACCCGGGACCGGTCGCGACGGGCGGCTGCAACCGGCTCGTGGCGGTGACGTGTTCGGCGGGAACGACTGCGCCGCTTTCGATTCGGCGTACCGCGGCAGTGAGTTGCGGCAACGCCACGGACAGGTCCGCGGCGGTGGCGTGGACGGCGGGGCGATAGGGCGCCGAGGCGCCGATGCCGGCCAGCGGTACATCCCCGAGCGGGATCTGCGCGGTCGCCGGCAATCGAGTGCCGACCAGCAGGCACAGTGCCGCCGACCCTGCCGCCCGGACCAGTTCCGGGTGACCCATCGTGCCCGCGACACCGGCGAAACCGGGTTCGCGCGGTCCGTACACGTCCTTCCCGTCCGGCGTCACCCCGACCGCGGCATCCAATGCCGTTGCCAGGTCGCGCAATGCGCCGCGCGCGTCGTCACGGCCCACCTGATCACCGGCGATCACCAGGACCTTGCCGGTCGACCGGGCCGTGGCCAGCGCCGCGGCCACGGCGGCGATACCGGACGGATCGACAGCGGGTGGTGGTGGCGCCGTCTGCGGTGGCGTGGCCGTGATCGTGGCGCGCTGCACATCCTTCGGTAGCAACAGGACCGCCGGTCCGCCACCCCGCGCCGCCTCGACCGCGGCCGCGAACTGCTCCGGCAGATCCGCCGCCCGCTCCACCCGCGCGCAGTACCGCGACACCGCGCCGAACAGCCGCGCCGCGTCGATGGTGCCCGCCCGGCCGCTGGTGTCCTGGAAGGCGCCCTGCCCCTCCTGGCTGCGCGGCGGCTGTCCGACCAGCGCGAGCACCGGCACCTGCGAGGTGAATGATTCCGCCAGCCCGGCAACGAGATTCATCGCGCCACCGCCGGACGTCGCGACCACCACACCGAGGCCCCCGGTGGCGCGAGCGTACCCGTCGGCCATCGTCGCGGCGGCGAATTCGTGTTTGGCCACGACCCCTCGGACGTCGGCGCCGCCGTCGGCGACGGAGCGGGCCGCCGCATCGTAGACATCCTCGATATTCGCGCCGTCCACCCCGAAAAAGTACCGGACACCCAGTTCGGCACACGCTCGCACGAGATAATCCGCCACCCGCCAGTCTTCCATCCCCGTATACGACCACCTCCGGGGCGCTGATACAAGTGCTGGACGCTGAAAGTTACGGAACACCAATGCTTTCGGCGTCGCGATGGCGGGTGGTGAACGTGAAAGCGTGGTCAGCTGTCGAGCAGATGCGGGCCGAACGCCAGGTTGTTCCGGTGCCGGTACTCGAGAATGGCCTTGAGGTTGTTCAGCTCCATCGTGTGGCCCGCCCCGAAAATGCCCCACATGTCGCCCACCCACTGCGGACGGTTCGCTGGAGCGATTTCCGGATGGGGGTTCTCGTTGTAGTAGGGATGCCGGCAGTTGGTCCACGTCACCACGCAGCCGGGGCGATTGAGGACCAGTTCGGCCGGGATCACGCGCATCAGGTAGATCATCCAGAGTTCGTTGCCCTGGTCCCAGGCGCAGTGGTAGTCGACGGTGAGCGCCTCCGCATTGGTGACGACCTTCATGAAGATCTTGGTATCGATCCCGAGCGTATCGATGCCCTGATACACGCCGGGCAGTTCGGTCGGCTCGAAATCGCGGGTGCTGTAAGTCCATTCGGACAGGCTGTGAATATTCGCCAGATATTCGTAGGCGGCCTGCGGCGGGCAGTCGATGTAACCCTGCACGGTGCAATACTCGCCGTAGACGTCATCGTACGAGTAGGAGGGCTTGGTGAGCGCCGCGACGCGCACCATCACCTCGCCGACATCGATCTGCTCTCCCCGGACCAGACCGGGAATGTCGGCAAGCTGTTGATCATCGATCTGCATGAAATCGCAGCCTACGCGGAAGTCGAGAAGCGGCAAACCCCAAGTATTCCCACTGCCGGATTCGTGGAACATCGGCTTGTCCGGTGGTGGCGCCGCCACCGCCCGTGCTGTGAAACATGTTGTGTGGAAATGTTTCTCCGGACAGCTGATCGCGGGCAACCGCCGCGCGCGACCCTCGATTGTTTCCGAATTGTGAACGGAGAATTCGTCTTCCGGGTGCGAGGGCTCCTACGGGTCTACGCCGGCGCCCGGCCGGTCCTGCACCGGGCGCCGCGTCACCGGCGTGTATCGGGATGCTCAGTTCCTGCCGTCGCTGTCGCCGCCGTCGCCGGTCGGGAATTCGTTCCAGTTCTCGTTGTTCGACTGGCCGTTGGGGCCGGGGCCGAGGAGCCGAGTCATGGGTCACCTCCTTTCGTGTCGATGTGCCATTCGTCGGAGCGGGGGTCGCGGATGGGCGGCATCGCTCCTGTCACCACCCGGCAACGCGGTATTGCCGGTACGGACCCGGCGGAGGACGCTGGGAAGTACCGGCGGCGCGGCCGGGCGCTGCCCCGACCACTAGGGGTGAAACGTGTTCGCACGTTCGACGACCATCGAGGCGCAACTGTCGGCGATCGATGCCGGTATCGCCTATGTTCAGGACGAAGTACTGCCCGCGGTGACCCGGATTCCCGGGTGTATCGGGTTGTCGCTGCTGGTGGACCGCGAGTCGGGCCGGTGCATCGCGACCACGGCCTGGGAGTCCGCGGAAACCATGCGGAACAGTGAGGGCGAGGTCGGCGTGATCCGCGACCGGGCCGCCTACGAGGTGTTCCGGGGCCGCGCGCGGATCGAGGAGTGGGAGGTCGCGATGATGCATCGGGACCACCGCTCCCGGCCGGGCGCCCGCGTGCGGGTGACGTGGGGCCGGCTCGATCCGGCGCGGGTCGACGCCGCCATCGAGAACTACAGCTATCAGGCGATGCCCGCGATCCAGCAGCTGGAGGGGTTCTGCAGCGCGAGTTTGCTGGTCGACCGGGCCGCCGGAAAGGGCGTGGCGACGGAGACGTTCGACAGCGCCGAGGCGATGGACCACACCCGCCCGATATCCGACGCCGTGCGCGACAACAGCACCATGCGGTCCGGGGTCGAGATCCTGGATACCGGTGAATTCGAGTTGGCGCTGGCCCACCTGCGGGTTCCGGAACTGATCTGAGCCGGGCGGTCGTCGCCCGGGAAGCTCCCGGGCGGCGGCGGGCCGACGGTCAGAGCGGGTGCTCCTCGAGTTCGGTATTGGCCAGCCGGGCGGCGTCGGCGGCCTCGTCGTGGGACAGTCGCCGGTCGGCGGCGGGGGTTGCCGCGCGTTCGCGATCGATCTTGCCCTGCAATGGCTCCCGGAGCGGGGGCGGCGGTTCGGTCCCGGGAATCCCGCGAGAGTCGGACGCTGGATCGGATTCCTGGTCGTTACGGTGCTGACGCCGGGCGGCGGCCGCTTCGGTCTCCTGCTTGCGGCGCGCGTCCTGCGACAAGTTCTGCTGCTTGCGCATGATCACCTCCGGTTGCGTACGGATCTCTTCAGTATGCGCCTCGTCAGCTGATCGTTTGCCGGGCCGCCGGGGCGGTCACGGCGTGCAGGGCGGCGCGGGCGGCGGCGATGGCGGGATGAGAGCCCGTGCCGGAGCGGTAGGCGAGCCGGGTACGGCGGCGGATCGGCAGCGGGGTGAGGGTCACCGCTCCGGGAACCGTGGTGGCGCCCAGTTCGGGCACGAAGGCGACGCCCTGTCCGGCCGCCACGAGGGCCAGGACGGTGCCGAAATCGTCGGTGTGATGGCGGACGCGCGGCGTGAAACCGGCGGCCTCGCACGCGCGGATCGTCATGAGATGGCAGAGCGTGCCGGGGGTCCCCGCGATCCACGGGGAGTCCCGATGGGCGGCGACCTCGGTGGCGGCCGGGGCGGCGAGATAGACCACCTCCTCGAGCAGCGGGTCCGAGTCCAGACCGGTCTCGGGACCGCGCGGAACGTAGTCGTACTCCTGGACCAGGGCCAGATCCAGGGCCTCGGCGCGCAACGCGGCGGGAGTGTCCGCCGGATCCAGCTCCGTGACGAGCAGTTCCAGCCGGGGATGGTCCCGGCTCAGCGTCACCAGCGCGGGCGCGACGATGGTGTGCGCGGCGGTGGCGAAGGCGCCGATGCGCAGTGTGCCCGCGAGTTCGCCACGGCCACTGAATAATTCGGCCTCGGCCTGTTCCAGCACCGCGAGCACGGTCTCGGTGTGCTCCACCAGGCGCAGCGCGGCGGGGGTGAGCGCGACGCTGCGGCCGGTCCGTTCCAGCAGCGGGACACCGGCCTCCCGCTCCAGCGCCGTGAGCTGCTGGGACACCGCGGACGCGGTGTAGGTGAGCGCCTCGGCGACGGCGGCGATGGTGCCACGGTGTGCCAGTTCGCGGAGCAGGCGCAGCCGCCGGACATCGAGCATCAGACCATCTTATGCTCGAATGCAGAAAGGCGTAATTGACCTACCGTTTCCGGGGCCGCACGCTGGGTCCATGAGGTTCACGGGTTTGTATGTTCCGCTGATCACGCCGTTCACGGCGACGGACGAGGTCGACGGCGAGGCGTTGGCGCGGCTGGCCGGCGAGGCGCTCGACGCCGGGGCGGCCGGTCTGGTCGCCCTCGGCACCACCGGCGAACCCGTGACGCTGACGGCCGCGGAGCGGCAGCGGGTGCTCGACATCTGCGCGGGCATCTGCCTGGAGCGCGGGGTGCCGCTGATCGTCGGCGCGGGTTCGAACGGCACGGCCGATTCGGCCCGCGATCTGGCCGCGGTGGATCCGCGCGCGTCCGCGGTGCTCAGCGTGGTGCCGTACTACCTGCGGCCGTCGGAGGAGGGTGTGATCGAGCACTTCCGGCACCTGGCCGCCGCGAGCCCGGTCCCGCTGGTGGTCTACCACATCCCGTACCGCACCGGCCGCTCGCTGAGCGCCGAAACCCTGTGCCGGATAGCCGAATTGCCGAACGTCGCCGGATTCAAGCTGGCCGCCGGCGGGATCGACGAGACCGTGATCGCCTTCCTGGCCCGCGCCACCGGCACCGACATCCTGGCCGGCGACGACCTGTACACCGCACCACTGCTGGCCCTCGGCGCCACCGGCGCAATCCTGGCCTGCGCCAACGTCGCCCCCGCCGAGTACGCCGACCTGATCGCCGCCTGGCGCACCGGCGACCTCGACCGGGCCCGTGCCCTCGGCAACCGCCTCGTCCCCCTCGCGCAGGCGCTGTTCGCGGAACCGAATCCCGTGGTGCTCAAGGCAGTACTGGCCGCGCAGGGCCGCATTGCCACCCCCGCGGTCCGGCTACCACTACTACCTGCCACCGAAACCGCCACCACCGCAGCTCTTTTCGCGCTGTCGGAACTCGATCCCGTCGCGCCGATCCGGAGCGGAGCGAGCGCGGATGCCGACAGTTCCGTTGTGCGGCAGAATGTTCCGCTCAGTTGAGGATGCTGTCGGCTCGGCACACCGCGGATCGGATCCGCGGTGTGACGACCACGACGGAATCCGGCCCCTGAAACGCTGTGCGGCAGCGACTCCGGTCCACCGTGAGAGCGGTGAACGCCGCGTACCACTCCGGCATCACCGGCCCGTCGTACAGTTCGAAGGTCGTGCCGTGCGCCTCCGGCCGCAGCAGGTCCTCGACCCTCGCCCGCGCGACCGTGCCGTCGCCGCGATCGCCTGTTCGAGCCGGGCGCCGGTGCCGGGCGACCGGTCCCGACAACCAGAACGGGCACGAGAAACTCCTTCGCATCGAAACAACGAAACCATCGATCGCGTCCGCGGTTCACCGCGGCAAGGGGCGGCCGTCCCGCGCGCACCGGCGGCCCGGCCGACGGCTGCGGGTCGTCGCCACCGAACCACGGGCTCGGCGAGGCGATCACTCCGGCACCGTGACGGCAGGGGCCGCTGTCTCCGCGCGGGATCGCCCGGGCAGCAGGACGGCGGGGACGAAGGCGATCGCGGAGAAGACCAGCGCCCACAGGAACGAGTGGGCGAACGCGGCCGGATGGGTTGCCAGGTGGGTTGCCAGTTGCCGTTGCAGGATCACCGCGAGCACCGCCGCCCCGAACGCGCCACCGAGTTGCTGGACGATGCGGGTGATGCTGCCGGCGTGCGGGATGTCCCGGGGCGCGATGTCGAGGTAGGCGCCCGCCATGACCGCCAGATTGACGGCGCTGAAACCGGTGCCGCGACTCCGCGCATCGTCGCGCTGCCGATCACGCTGTTGCGGCACGCGATGTTGCTGGCCCCGCAACCGATCTCGGACGGGGTCCTGGTCGAGATCGTGGACGACATCTACCTACCGGTGCTGCGCGCCGCGGCGGGACAGGACCGTTCGAAGACCGACGGTCAATGATCGGAATCCGGCTCGCCGTCACGGCGCGGGCGCGAGATGCGCCAGAGAAAATCCGGGTCGTCGTCCGGGCCGATTATCCGGTTGCGCCGGGAAGGCGCTCGGCCGGCGCCGATGCGGCGCGCTCGTTCCGGTCCGAATGCTTTCCAGCACAACACCGCGACGGACACGATCGCGATGAGTGCCAACAGGTACGCCACGTCACTCACCTCCTGTTATCGAGGGTAATGCGTGTGCGTACCCGCGGCACCGCAACATCGAAATAAGTGCTATGACCTGGTCGCTTCGGTGGTCAGCGACTTCAACAGCTGCATTACCTCGGACTCCCGGAAGCGACGGTGCCCGCCCGGCGTACGCAGCGAACCCAGCCGTCCGGCGTGTGCCCAACGGGTGACGGTCTTCGGATCGACGTGGAACAGCGCCGCCACTTGGCCCGGGGTCAGAAGGGCCTCCTGGCCGGAGACGGAGACGGAACCCAAAGTGCGGCTCGCCGCGGTGATCGCAGTCATTCGCAAACCTTTCCGTAATCGACAGTCCCTCATCAGATAGCGACATCGTTGCACCGATACCCCCAGGTGTTCGAACGGTCTGACGTTGGTAAAGGGGGAGTAATAGACAAATCGGATATACGTACGGCTATTACCGTGCAACGTTCCATCGACCAGCTAAATTCCAGCGAACGGGGGCCGTGGGCGCCCCGGGCCGGTCGGTCCCGCCGCGGGCGGTCGCCTAGGCTGGTCACGTGACTGATGCATCCCGACCCGAGGACGCCGCCGCCGACCGGGCCCCGGCATCGGCGGGCCGGCGGTTGGCGCGCAACCTGGCGCTGTACACGGTGGCCCGGTTGCTGCTGGTGGCCGTGATCGCCGCCCTCATCGCTGGTGTGGGGCGTTTGCTGAAGGTGGACATCCCGCTGATCGTGGCGCTGTTGTTCGCGGTTCTCATCGCGTTGCCGGTCTCGATGGTGGCCTTCAAGCGACTGCGGACCAACGTCAACGAGAGCATCACAGCGGTCGACGAGAAGCGCCGCACCGACAAGGCCCAGCTGCGCGCGCGGCTGCGCGGCGAGGAACAGGGGTGAAGTACTGCGATCGCAGTACACCCCGAGACTGGGTCGACAACGCGGTACGCCTGATCGAGGCCGACAGCCAGCGCAGTGCCGACACTCATCTGCTGCGGTACCCGCTGCCGCCGGAGTGGGGCGTGCAGTTGTACCTGAAGGACGAATCCACCCATCCCACCGGCAGTCTCAAGCATCGGCTGGCGAGATCGCTGTTCCTGTACGCGATCTGCAACGGCTGGGTGACCGAGGGCACCACCATCGTGGAGGCCTCGTCGGGCTCGACGGCGATCAGTGAGGCGTACTTCGCGAAATTGCTGGGCCTGGATTTCGTCGCGGTGGTCCCGGAGCGGACCTCCGCCGAGAAGATCGCGCTGATCGAGGCGCAGGGGGGCCGCTGTCACCTGGTCCGGCGCCCGCCCGAAATGTACACGGAGGCAGCGCGTCTGGCGGCCGAGTGCGGCGGCCACTACATGGACCAGTTCACCCACGCCGAGCGCGCCACCGACTGGCGCGGCAACAACAACATCGCCGAATCCATCTTCGAGCAGCTGGCGCTGGAGGATCATCCGGTGCCCGACTGGATCGTCGTCGGCGCGGGCACGGGCGGCACCAGCGCCACCATCGGCCGCTACATCCGCTATCGCCGGCACGCCACCCGGCTGGCGGTGGTCGATCCGGAGAATTCCGCCTTCTACGGCGGCTACGAGACCGGCGATCCCGGGTACGAGACCGGTATGCCGTCGCGGATCGAGGGCATCGGCCGGCCGCGGGTCGAGCCGTCGTTCATCGGCCAGGTGGTGGACCGGATGATCGAGGTGCCCGACGCCGCCTCGATCGCCGCGGCCCGGCACGCCGGCACCGTGCTGGGCCGGCGCGTGGGCGGTTCCACCGGGACCAATCTGTGGGGCGCCTTCGCCCTGATCGCCGAGATGCTCGCGCGGTCCCGGACCGGCAGCGTCGTGACGCTGCTCTGCGACGGCGGAGATCGTTACGCCGGAACGTATTTCGACGATGCCTGGACCGCCGCACAGGGCCTGGACCTGACCGCGCCCGCGGCCGTGCTGACCGAATTCACCCGTACCGGGACCTGGCCGGCCTGAGGCCCCGCCGATCGTCCCGGGCGTTCGCGCGCCGCGGATGTCAATTTTTGTTGACGCCACCCAAGGTGTCAACGTAAATTGACACTCATGAGCGAAGCAACCACGCTGGCGACCGCCGCCGGCAGTCCCGACCCCCAGGTCGGGCTGCGCGCGGTCCTGGCACTACGGCGGCTGCTCGAGCGGCTGGAGGCGATCCAGGTGGCCAATGCCCGGCAGCAGGGCTGGTCCTGGCAGGCGATCGCCGATGCCCTCGAGGTCAGCCGCCAAGCGGTCCATCAGAAGTACAACCGGAGAGGCGGGATCCGCTGATGTTCGAACGATTCGCGGAGACGACCCGGGCATCGGTCATGACGGCGGCGGAGCAGGCGCGCGAGCTGCGGTCGCCGTCGCTGGATGTCGAGCATCTGCTGCTCGGCGTCGTGCGCAACGCGGACGACGGCCTGCGGGAGGTGCTCACCGAACACGGCCTGGAGGCCGAGGAGATCCGAAAAGCCCTGTATCGCAGGAGTTCGGGTAATCCGCTGGGTGAAGAGGACGCTGCCGCACTGCGTTCCATCGGGATCGACCTCGACGCGGTGCGCGAGAGTCTGACGGCCACCTTCGGCGAGGACGCCCTCGACCGGGTCCCGGCGCGGGAGCCGGACGGCCGGTGGGGGTGGTTGTCCGGTAGGCCCGGGTTTCGCACGCCGGTCGCCAGGGATGCGAAAAAGGCTCTGGAGCTGTCGATCCGGGAAACTTTACTTCGGCACAGCAACCGTATCGAGGCCGGGCATCTCCTGCTCGGCGTACTCCGAGCAGCCAATTCAGCAACAATTGAGCTACTAGGAGGAACGGCTGAAAGCCGCCAATTACGACAAGCTGTAGAAGATTTGCTGGACCGGACGGTTTGATGTCATGGTCGTCCCGTATGCGTCGCGGATCGCGAAATTCGCACCGGATCCGCGGCCGCATTCGGCCGTAGCATGGCGCCATGGTTCACGTGATCCGCTTGATCATCACCGCTGTCGCGATCTGGCTCGCCGCCCACTGGGTGCACAACATCGAACTCATCAGCCCCGAGGAGAACGGGACCACCGGCAAGATCCTGGTCGTGATCGCCGTGGCGGTGGTGTTCACTCTGGTGAACGCGCTGGTCCGGCCCGCGATCAAGCTGCTGTCGCTGCCGCTGGTGGTGCTCACCCTGGGTCTGTTCCTGCTGGTGATCAACGCCCTCATGCTGTGGCTGACCGCGAAGATCACCGAGACCACCGACTACGGCCTGCGGGTGCACGGGTTCTGGGCGGCGGTCTTCGGCAGCATCATCATCAGCCTCGTGAACTGGGTGCTGGGCGCCTTCGTCCCCGACCGGGAGCGGAGCTGATCGCACGATACCCCGGAGGCCCGGCACCCCGTGGGTGCCGGGCCTCCGGCGTGCCGCGGCCGTGCCGGGCGGTGTGTTCGGCCGAGTCGCCGGTGTGTTCAGCCCAGCCAGAGCGCCAGCGCGGTGAGGATCGACCACACCAGCATCGCCAGCCCGGTGTCGCGCAACGACGGGATCAGGCCCGGCCCCCCGGCCCCGCCGCGAACCGGATTGTTGGCCCGGATCGCGAGCGGGATCGCCAGCAGCCCGGCCAGCGCCCACGGCGTGCGAGCCACCAGGCCGAGCGAGGCCAGGAACGGCACCACCATCAGGACCAGGTGCAGCGTCCGGGTGCGCGGGTCGCCGAGTTTCACGGCCAGGGTGGTCTTCCCGGTCACCGTATCGGTCGGGATGTCGCGCAGGTTGTTGGTGACCAGCACCGCGCTGGAGAACGCGCCGACCGCCACCGCGCCGACGATCCCGGACCGGTCGACCCGCTCCGCCTGCACGAATTCGGTGCCCAGCACTGCGACCAGCCCGAAGAACACGAAGACCGCGATCTCACCGAACCCGCTGTAGCCGTAGGGTTTCCGGCCGCCGGTGTAGAACCAGGCGCCGGCCAGGCAGGCCGCGCCGACCAGCAGCAGCCACCAGGCCGTCGTCAGCGCCAGCACGAGGCCGACCACCGCGGCGATCGTCAGGCTCGTCACGGCCGCGCCGCGCACCGCCGCCGGGCTCGCCACCTTCGACCCGACCAGCCGCAGCGGTCCCACCCGCTCGTCGTCGGTGCCGCGGATCCCGTCGGAATAGTCGTTGGCATAGTTGACGCCGACGATCAGCGCCAGCGACACCACCAGCGCCAGCAGCGCCTTCCACCAGACCGCGCCGTCGATCGATGCGGCCGCACCTGTGCCGACCAGCACCGGGGCGATCGCATTCGGGAGGGTGCGGGGACGGGCGCCTTCGAGCCATTGAGCTGCACTAGCCATGGGCGTCAGCCTAACGCTCGTCCGGCATCCGGGAATCGCATGCGGCCGCCCGTCGCCGCTCCCACTGACGGTAAACAGGTGTCGCAATGACATCAAAAAGTGTCAGAATTGACGGCAAGTCACTGTCGGGGCGATGGCAGCCGGTGTCGGGATGCCGGTCCGCCGTGCGGTCCACCCCGAGGTGGGCCGGTTCCACGAGAGGACGCACCCGATGACACCCCGTCCGCTCACTTACGATGGCTTCAGGATGTCTGCAGATCACCGTGGCACCCCCAGCGCCGATGCCCCGGCCCGGGCACGCGCGGACGGGGAGGAAACACACCCGCGCCCGACGAGGGACGAACTCGCGGCCGCGCCGGGTGGCACTGCGGGCACGCCACCCTCGTCGCCCGGCGCGGGATTGCGTCCGATCGGCGCCGGGCCGGCGGGCCGCGACCGACGCGATCCCGAAATGGGGCCGGCGGGTCACGACCGGCCCGATTCGAGCGCCGAGCCGGCCGGTGACGACCGGCGCGATCCCCCCACCGGGTCGGCGGGTCACGACCGGCGCAATTCCGGAGCCGGGTCGGCGGGCCGCGACCGGCGCAATTCCGGAGCCGGGTCGGTGGGCCGCGACCGGCACGATCCCGGGACCGATTCGGCGGGTGACGGCCGCCACAATTCCCGCGCCGGGACCGGGAGCGGTGCCGAACCCGGTTCCGGCACGCGGCTCGCGATCGTTCGCGACGGACACGATTCGGGCACGGTGGCTACCGGTGCCGGTGATGGGCGCGATCCCGCCGGGCCGGGCGTCGCGGGGGTGGGATCGGTGCGGATCGCGGTGCTGGGTGAGATCGCGGTGCGTCGCGACCACGAACTGGCCGCGCTCTCGGGCACCCGCGCCCGGCTGTTGGTCGCCGCGCTGGCCTCTCATCCCGGCCGCAGTCGCAGCGCCCAGGCCCTCATCGACGACGTCTGGGGCGAGCAGCCGCCGCGGGCCCCGATGAACGCCCTGCACACCCAGGTCTCCCGGCTGCGGTCGGCGCTGCCGGACGGTGTGCTCGAAATCGGCCCGGCGGGCTACCGGCTGGTGCTGAGCGAGGAGCAGGTCGATCTCACGCTGGCCCGCCGCCTGGAACGCCGTGCGCGCGAATTGCATGCCGCCGGTGACGATTCCGGCTGCCTGGCCCTGGTCGCGCGGGCGCGGTCCCTGTGGCGCGGCGAACCCGGTGCGGACCTGCCGTCCGGTGCGGTCGCCGCGGAACTGGCCGAACTGGCCGCCACCCGCTGGCACGCACTCGACGAGCTGGAACTCGCCGCCCGGGAGGCGAGCGGCGATCTCGCCACCGCGGCGGCGATCGCTCGCCGGATCGCGGCCGACCGGCCCCTGGACGAACCCGCGCACGGCGCGCTGATGCGGTTGCTGGCCGCCGCGGGCCGCGCCAACGAGGCGCTCGAGGTGTTCGCCGCGCTGCGGGTGCGGCTGGCCGACGGGCTCGGCGCCGATCCGGGGCAGGCGCTGGTGGCCCTGCACACCGCCATCCTCCGGGGTGAGCCGATGTCCACCGCCACGCGCGAAGTGGTCCGGCCCGCCGCCCCCGAACCGGAGCGGCCCGATCCGGCGACGCCGGCCGCCATCGGCCTGCGCTCGGCGCCGAATCCACTACTCGGCCGCGAGCAGGATCTGGTCGCGTTGCAGGAACATCTGGACAGCTCGCGGGTCACGACGATCCTCGGTCCCGGCGGCACCGGCAAGACCCGGGTCGCCAACGAGGTCGGCCTGCGGTCGGCCCGTGGTTTCCCGGTGGTCCTGGTCGAACTGGCCTCGGTACGCGCCGACACCGACGACGCGGAGGCGGCGCGCACCGAGGTGGAGGCCGCGATCAGCGCGACCCTCGGCGTCTCCGAATACGTGCCGGAGACCACCACGCTGCGGCCCGGCCAGCGCATCGACGCCCGACGGCGGCTGTTCGACGCCGTCGCGACCCGGCCGATGCTGCTCATCCTGGACAACTGCGAACATCTGATCGGCGCCGCCGCCGCGGTGGTCGCCGATCTGGTCGGCGTCTGCGACCGGCTGACCGTGCTCACCACCAGCCGCGCGCCGCTCGAGATCACCGCGGAGACGGTGTATCCGCTGCCGCCGCTGGCGGTCGACGCGCACGGTTCCCCGGCGACCGAACTGTTCGCCACCCGGGCCCGCGCGGTGCGGCCCTCGGCCCGCCTGGATCCGGAGGTGGTGGTGCGACTGTGCCGCACCCTGGACGGCCTGCCGCTGGCCATCGAACTGGCCGCGGCCCGGACCCGCACCATGAGCGTCGCCGAGATCGAATCCCGTCTGGATCACCGATTCGCGTTGCTGCGCAGCGGCGATCGCAATTCCCCGGAGCGCCACCGCACCCTGCACGCGGTGATCGACTGGAGCTGGAATCTGCTCGACGAACCGCAGCGGATCGCGCTGCGCCGGCTGTCCCGCTTTCCCGGCGGATTCACCCTCGCCGCAGCGGAATCCGTGCTCGCCGACGATCTCGACGATCCGATCTCGGCGGTGGACGGTCTGGTGAGCCAGTCGCTGCTGACCGTGCTCGACGACGAGGACGACGGCACCCGTTACCGAATGCTGGAAACCGTCAGGGAATTCGGCGAGGAGCAGCTGGTCCGGACGGGCGAGCTCGACCTCGCGATGCGCCGGATGTCGCAGTGGGCAAGCGATTTCGCCGTCGACGTGATGATCCGCTATCCGATCGACGATCAGGTCGCGGTGGTGGTGTCGGTCGGCGCCGAACTCGACAACCTCACCTCGGTGCTGCGCTACGCGGTGGAGCACGAGGACGTCGAGACGGTCTACCGGGTGTTCCCGGTGCTGAGCGCGCTGTGGATGATGCGCGGTCATCACATGGAGGTGATGACCTGGGGCCGAAGGGTTTTCGACCTGACCCCACCGGTACCGACCGAGCGGATCGGCGCGGATCTGCAGGCGCTGTCCTACGTCATGATGGCGATGCACCTGCTGGTCTCGGATCCGGCCCCGCGCCCGCTGGCCTGGCTGCGGATCCGGATGCGCCGGCTGCTGCGATCCGGTGTCGAGATGGACCCGCTGACCCGGTTCGTCGGCGAGCTGATGTCCTGCCCGCCCACCATCGGGCGGGTGGGGCGGCTGCTCATCGCCGCGACCCGGCACAGCGAGCCCTCGGTCCGTTCCTCCGCGTGGCACCTGCGCGCGAATATCTTCGAAAACGCCGGTGACGTAAGACTTTCCATGCGCGACACGCAACTCGCGATGACCGCCAACCCGCCCGGCAACATCTGGACCGAGGCCATGCTCTCCCAGCATCTCGGTCAGCTGGCGGGGCAATCCGGTCGCGATGTGGATGCGGCGGAGCACTACCGCCGTGCCATGGAGAATCTGAACCGGCTGCGGGCCCACGACGAGGCCGTCGAGATCCGCAGCTTCCTGGCGATCGCGTTGATCGGCATGGGCGATCTGGACGGCGCCCGGCGTGAGCTGGACATCGCGGCCGGTTACGTCGACGACGGCATGAATCCCGATGCTCCGGTGCTGCGCCCGAACCATCGGCGCGGCGCGGTGCAGGGCGCCCGGGCCGAACTCGCCCTCGCCGAGGGCGACGTCGAGGCCGGTCTCCAACGGTATCGCCAGGTCCTGCAGCTGTACGGCTGGCCGACGCCGGTGACCCCGACCGGTCCCGGTGACGCGATGATGGCCGCCGCCGTGCTCGACGCGCATGTCCTGTACGACCGCCTGGACGCGGTGCCCGACCTGGCGCGGCAGGTGACGGCCGAGACGCTCGTCCGGTTCGCGCAGTATCCCGATCTGCCCCAGATCGGCTCGGTGGCCTGTGCGCTCGGCTCGTATCTGCTTGCGGTGGACCGATATCCGGACCGCGGCCGCGAACTGCTGGCGCTCGCGCCCCGGGTCGCCGGCCGGCAGGACAGCCCCTCGATGCGCTTCGAACGGCATCTGGCCCGGCATCCGCACGCGGCCTCCGACCGGGCGATGGCCGAACCGCGCAGGCGCGCAGCACGATTGGGCCGACGTTCCGCCGCCGGCCGGATCATGGATCTGGTGCGGGAACTGAGCGAGCTCCCCGATCTGTGAGAACCGGTCCGGTCTGTCATCGAGATCGTCCGGGAAAAGCGTTGCCCGCCGGACTCTTCCGAGTCCGGCGGGCGATATTTCACAGTGCGGTGCGGGTCAGGCCCGGCGCATGTAGGCCCGGACCGCGAGCGGAGCGAAGATCACGATCACGATCGCGGAACCGACCAGGGACCACAGCAGGTTGGTGGTGTACAGGTTGCCGTTCATCAGTTCCCGGCAGGCGCTCACCATGTAGTAGATCGGATTCGCCTTGTTGATCCCCTGTATCCAGCCCGGCATGGTGCTGACCAGGGCGAAGGCGCCGGACATGAACGTGAGCGGGAACATGATCATCATCGAGATGCCCTGCACCGAGGCCGCGCTCTTACCGGTGACGCCGACCAGCGCCCAGATCCAGCTGACCGCGAAGGAGCAGAACACCACGACCAGTCCGGCGACCACCACACCGGTGACCCCACCGGCCGGGCGGTAGCCGAGGATCAGGCCCATCACGATGGTGAGAACCGTGGCGATGCCGTACCGCGCCATATCGGCGATCAGCGCCCCGGCCAGGGCCGAGATGCGGGCGATGGGCAGGGACTTGAAGCGATCGAAGACGCCCTTGTCCATATCCTCACGCAGCTGGGTGCCGGTGACCACGGAGGTCAGCACGACGGTCTGCACCAGGATGCCGGGAATCAGCACGGGCAGATAGTTGTGCACGCTGCCGCCGATCGCGCCACCGAAGATGTACGCGAACAGCGCGGTGAACAGGATCGGCTGAATGGTGACGTCGAACAGCTGCTCGGGGTTGTGCTTGATCTTGAGCAGGCCGCGGTACGCCATCGTGAGCGAGTTGGCCGCGGTCTGCTTCAGCGAGATGTGGTCGACGGCGGCCGGGAGCGCCCGGGCCGCGTGCCGCCCGGGGGCCGGGGCGGCGATGGTGGTGGTGGTCATGCTGCTTCCTCCACGTCTTCGTTCTGGTCTTCGGCGCCGTGCCCGGTGAGTGCGAAGAACACCTCGTCCAGGCTCGGCTTGCTGACATTGATCTCGTCGATGCGGATGTCGTGGTCCCGCAACCGGATCAGCAGATCCACGGTCACGCTGGCGTCGTGCAGGGGTGCGGTGATCCGCCCGGCCTCCGGGCTGATGCTGACTTCGACCGGCTTGCCGGCCGCGCGGGACAGGAATTCGCCGACCAGCTCGCGGGCCGCCGGGAGCAGGTCCCGGTCGGCCAGGGTGAGCTGCAGGGCGGACAGTCCGACCGAGGCCTTCAACTCGTCGGAGGTACCGTCGGCGATCACCTTGCCGTGGTCGATGACCGCGATCCGGTCGGCCAGTTGGTCGGCCTCGTCCAGGTACTGGGTGGTCAGCAGCACGGTCGCGCCCTCGCGGACCAGGCGGCGGATGGTCTCCCACATCTGGGCGCGGGTGCGCGGGTCCAGGCCGGTGGTCGGCTCGTCCAGGAACAGCAGCGGCGGGGCGGCGATCAGGCTGGCGGCCAGATCCAGTCGCCGGCGCATACCACCGGAGAAGTTCTCCAGCGGCTTGTTCGCGGCCTCGGTCAGGCCGAACTCCTCCAGCAGTTCGGCGGCCTTGCGGCGGGAATCGGCCCGGCTCAGGCCGAGCAGCCGGGAGAAGATGATCAGGTTCTCGGTGGCGCTGAGCTTCTCGTCGACCGAGGCGTACTGCCCCGTGACGCCGATCAGCGAGCGGACCGCGGTCGGCTCCCGCTGCACATCGCGGCCGAAGACGCGGGCACTGCCGCCGTCGGGCCGCAGCAGCGTCGCGAGCATGCGGATGGTGGTGGTCTTGCCGGCCCCGTTCGGGCCCAGCACGCCGTACACGGCGCCCTGCGGCACCGTCAGGCTCACGCCGTCGACGGCCCGCTGCTCCCCGAAGACCTTGACCAGCCCGTCCGCCTCGATGGCAAGAACATCAGCAGGTGCGTTAGAAGTCATGCCAGTAACTGTGCGGGGGCCGTCTTGCACGGCTCTTGCACCGTGATGGCGCTCCGGCGACAGTCTTCTTGCATGCTGTCGCACCAACCGGCAGCGGCGACAGTGGCCGCGATCCGCGCAGGTCCGACCGGAAATTGGCCGAGACGCGAGGCCGGCCGGTCCGGCACGGGTGCACGGGGCCGCCCGCAGCGGACCCCGGGCGCCACGTGGTCGCGTAATTCCCCGAAAGCGGTGTGGCGACCGGCACGACGGCCGCCCGGGCCGACGTGCGGGTGCGGCCCGTGCGTAAGGGCCGCCGAACTCAGTGGGCGGAGTCGGCGAGCAGGCGTTCGCGCAGCCGGCCGCGGTCGGGCTTGCCCGGACCGCGCATCGGGATCTCGTCGACCAGGGACAGTTCGCGCGGGGCGGCCACCGCGTCGAGTTCGGCCACCACGTAGTCGCGCAGTTCCTCCAGGGTCGGTGTGGCCCCGGCGACCGGCACGACGGCGACCGCGACCCGCTGGCCCAGCCGATCGTCGGGCAGCCCCAGCACGACCACCTCGGAGATCGCGGGATGGTTCGCGAGCACGGCCTCGACCACCTGCGGGATCACCACCAGGCCGCCGGTCATGATGGCCTCGTCCAGGCGGCCGGTGATCCGGAGGACGCCGTCCTCGACGACGCCGGCGTCGTCGGTGCGGAACCAGCCGGGTTCGGCGAAGGCGGGATGGTCGGGCAGACCGCGGTAGCCGTTGGCCAGCATCGCGCCACCGAGCAGTACCCGGCCGTCCTCGATCCGCACCTCGGTGCCGCGCAGCGGCACGCCCTCGTAGACGCAGCCGCCGCAGGTCTCGCTCATGCCGTAGGTGCGCACGATCGTGATACCGAGCTCGCGGGCGTGTTCCAGCACCGGCTTCGGCGTGGCGGCGCCGCCCACGAGGACCGCGTCGAGGGCGGCCAGCGCCGCCACGCCCGCCGGTTCCTCCAGGGCCTTGATCAGCTGGGTCGGCACCAGCGAGGTGTAGCGCCGCGACCCCTTCATCCCGGACACCGCCGACGCCAGCCCGTCGGGCAGGAAACCATCGGAGACGTCGAGGACCGCCGGTTCGATACCGGCCAGGATGCTGCGCAGCAACACCTGGATGCCGGCGATGTGGTGGGTCGGCAGCGCGAGCAGCCACTGCCCGGGGCCGCCGAGTCGCTCGTGGGTGGCGTCGCCGCTGGCCCGCAGCGCGGCGGCGGACAGCATCGCGCCCTTCGGCACGCCGGTGGTCCCCGAGGTGGTGACCACCAGGGCCACATCGTCCTCGATGGGTTCACCGGGCTGCAGCGCGCTGGACAGCCGGTGGCTCTCGCGGCGGTCGCCGGTGGGGATGGGGAGCCAGGCCGGACCGCCGCCGTCCAGCGCCTCGCGCAGGTGCGGCAGGACCTCACCCACCGCGGCGCCGGTGGGCATGGGAAGGGTCCGCAGGGTGCTGCTCACGTTCGCGATCGTGTCATGTGTCGAGGGTTCACCAGTCAACGGGTCCGTGGTTCCGGATTATCGGGAAGGGGATGGATCGAGGTCGGCCAATCGGACGACGGTGTCCCCAGCGGCCATCCACCGGCTGCGAGCCGGGAGGCCACTCGAGCGATATCGTCCTCGCCCGGTTGCTCTTTGGCAACTCGGGCGATCGCCTCCTCGATCTCGTGGCGGGCGATCTCCTCGTCGTCGCCGCGTTCGTGCACCAGCTCCTCGACGATCATGTGCACCTCGTAATCGGTCAGCCGCCGGTGCAGCACCGCCAGCAGCGCCACATAGTCGGTCCGGGGGATGCCCTGCGGATATCCGGCCCGCAGCCAGGACAGCACCTTGCCCAGAACCGACGGCGATTCCGCCCCCTCGGGCCGCCGGCGCAAGCGCAGGGCATCCGCCGCGGTGGTGGCCGTCCGGACCACACCGGGTGCGCCGGCTCCGATCGCCGTGCGGTCGCCGCCGCTCCCGGAGTCGGCCGTGGCCGCGTCGGTAGCGTCACGGTTCACCGGTTCGCCGCCGGACGCCGCGGGTTCCGTCCCGGTATCGCCCGGACCGGACTCCACCGTGCCGGCGGCCGCGGGACTTCCGGGTGCGGGACCGGGCGCGCCGGGCGACCGCGCCGGGCGGGAGTCCCCTGCGGCCGGGTCGTGGTCGGCCGGGGTCGGATCGGGCACGAGGGTCACCTTTCTGTGGTCCGGGATCAGGACTGCCCGAACAGGTGGATACCGAACCGGGTGGCGAGAAACGCCTTGGCCACGAACAGGACTCCGGCGACGGCGATCCCGAGTACCAGCGCGTAGCAGAGCAGCGCGCCCGCCCCGGCCGCGCGGCGGATCGAGGCCGCCGTCGCGGGGTCGCGGTATCGCGACTGCCACCGGACCCCGACCGCGAACACGGCGGGCAGTCCGGCGCCGAGCAGCAGCGCGGCGAGCGTGACCCGGCCGAGATCCTTCAGGTCGGTCAGCAAGGTGTGCACGAGCGGCTCCTAGCCGATCGATTCGGTCATCGGACGTGGCCCGGCGGGGGGACCCGGCGGGGGAGCGGGCGGTCCGGGCCCCTGCCAATCGTCGTTGACATTGCTCGGGCGCACCGGATGCCGGCGCGCCCGCGCGAACAGATATCCGGCCAGCAGGATGAGCACTGTGAACACCACCAGCACCCCGGCGAGGCCACCGATCGCGTGCGCGCCCGCCCGGCACAGGGCGCCGGTGAGCGCGGCGGCCGGCAGGGTCAGCAGCCAGGCCACCACCATCCGGCCCAGGACGCCCCAGCGCACCTCGGCACCGGGCCGGCCCAGACCGGTGCCGAGGATGGCGCCGGTGACCGTTTGCGTGGTCGACAGCGGCATGCCGAAGTGCGCGGAGGTGAGGATGATGGCCGCGCTGGTGGATTCGGCGGCCAGCCCCTGCGGCGGCGCGATGTCGACCAGTCCCTTGCCGAGGGTGCGGATGATCCGCCAGCCGCCCAGCGCGGTGCCGGCGGCGATGGCGATCGCGCAGGCGGTGATCACCCACAGCGGCAGCGAATCCGCCGGGCTCCGGCTGCCGTAGGCGATCAGCGCCAGGAAGATGATCCCCATGGTCTTCTGCGCGTCGTTGGTGCCGTGCGCCAGCGACACCAGCGACGCCGACCCGATCTGTCCCCAGCGGAAGGCGGTGTCGACCACGCGACGGTCGCTGGTCGCGGTGATCCGGTAGATCAGCCGGGTGGCGATCCCGGCCACCAGCGCCGCCACCACCGGTGACAGGACGGCCGGCACCAGGATCTTGGTGACCACGCCCTGTTTCCCGGCCGACCAGATCACCCCGTCGAAGCCCACCGCCGCCACGGTGGCGCCGATGAGACCGCCGAACAGGGCGTGCGAGGAACTCGACGGCAGGCCGAACAGCCAGGTGAGCAGATTCCAGGTGATGCCGCCGACCAGTCCGGCGAACACGATCTCCAGCAGATCCGCGCCGCCGAGGTGCTCGAGCCGGACGATGCCCTCCGCGACGGTGGCCGCGACCGCCACGCTGAGGTAGGCGCCGACCAGATTCAACACTCCCGACAGCAGCACGGCCGCACGCGGTTTCAGCGCGCCGGTCGCGATCGAGGTGGCCATCGCGTTGGCGGTGTCGTGGAAGCCGTTGGTGAAGTCGAAGCCGAGGGCGGTGACGACGACGATGATCAGGATGACGAGTTCGGCGGACACGCCCCAAGTGTTCCCCAGAGATTAGCTGAGGGGTCGAAGCGTCACCGAGTTGTCGGCGGATCGATGCCGGCGTCAGCGCCGGATGGGATCGGGTCCGCGCCGCAGCGGATGGTCGGCCGGTACCTGCACGAGCACGATCGGCACGCCGTCCGGATCGTGCACCCAGGCCTCGATCAGCCCCCACGACTCCTGCTGCGGCAGCCGATCGATCTCGACGTGCCGCGCGGACAGGCCGGCGATCGCGTCGCCGACGTCGCGCACCTGCAACCACAGCGCCCCCGCGAATCCCGCGGGGGCGTCGTCGGCGCGATGGTGCCCGGCCACCTCGATCAGCGACTGCCCGGCGAAGAACACCGTGCCGCCCGGATACTCCCGCGCGATCGCCAGATCGAGGGCGTCGCGATAGAAGACCACCGTTTGCTCGTAGTTGGCTGGGCGCAGAATTATGCGGCTGCTGAGAATGTCCACACCAGCGAGCGTCGCATACCGGCCCGCCCTCCGGCACCGCTACGGATCACACGCGCATACCGATCCGGCCCGGCGCGCCTATTGATCCGGCCCGGCCGGGGAGGGGATGCTTCCGATCAGAAGTACCACGGGAACGGGGACCAGTCCGGGGAGCGCTTCTCCAGGAAGGAGTCCCGGCCCTCGACGGCCTCGTCGGTCATGTACGCCAGCCGGGTGGCCTCGCCCGCGAACAGCTGCTGGCCGACCAGGCCGTCGTCGGCGAGATTGAAGGCGTACTTCAGCATTCGCTGCGCCTGCGGGGATTTCGCGAGGATGTCGGCGGTCCATTCCAGGGCCTCGTCCTCGAGCCGGTCGTGGTCGACGACGGCGTTCACCGCGCCCATGTGGTGCATGTCCTCGGCGGTGTAGGTGCGGCCGAGGAAGAAGATCTCGCGGGCGAACTTCTGGCCGACCAGTTTGGCCAGATACGCACTGCCGTAACCGCCGTCGAAACTGCCCACATCGGCGTCGGTCTGCTTGAACCGGGCGTGCTCGCGGCTGGCCAGGGTGAGATCGCAGACCACGTGCAGGCTGTGCCCGCCGCCGGCGGCCCAGCCGTTCACCAGCGCGATGACCACCTTCGGCATGAACCGGATCAGCCGCTGCACCTCGAGGATGTGCAGCCGCCCGGACCGGGCCTTGTCCACGGTCTCGGCGGTCTCGCCGCTGGCGTACTGGTAGCCGCTGCGGCCGCGGATGCGCTGGTCGCCGCCGGAGCAGAAGGCCCAGCCGCCGTCCTTGGGGCTGGGACCGTTGCCGGTGAGCAGGACCGCGCCGACATCCGAGGTCATCCGCGCGTGATCCAGCGCGCGATACAACTCGTCGACCGTGTGCGGCCGGAACGCGTTGCGCACCTCCGGCCGGTCGAAGGCCACCCGGACGGTGCCCTGCTCGACGTGCCGGTGATAGGTGATGTCGGTCAGGTCCTCGAATCCCGTGACGGGCTCCCACAGCTTCGGATTGAACACCGGACCCATTCTGCCGCTGCGCCCGTCCGGCCCGTCCGCCGCCTCGGCTGTGATTCTCGATCGGATATTCCGAGCTTTCCGGGCTGTCGTGTTGACGCCGTAAGACCCGCGGATAACGTGCAAGTATGAGCGAACGTGTAGAACCGGTTATAGACGCGAGCGCGACCGGCGACGATCAGTACGACCGGCACGGCGGATTCCCGAAGGTCGTGCACGCGCAGCCCGGCCCGAATTTCGGCCCGTTCGTCGAGGCCATGCGCACCCTGCAGGACCTCGCGGTGTCCGCCGACGCACCCGACGAGGTGTTCGGGCAGGCGCGGGCCAAGGCCCAGGAACTGATCGATCTGCTCGAGCCCTACCGCGCGCCGGAACTGCAGGGCCCGGCCGGGCGGGTACCGGAACTGCCCGGCCGCGGCAGCCTGCTGATGCCGCCGTGGACCGTGGTGACCGCCGGACCCACCGGGGTTCGGATGCGCGGCGAGTTCCGCC
The DNA here is from genome assembly GCF_009604425.1 of Nocardia aurantia. GTDB lineage: Bacteria > Actinomycetota > Actinomycetes > Mycobacteriales > Mycobacteriaceae > Nocardia > Nocardia aurantia. Next base: position 176,471 of record NZ_WEGI01000013.1, read on the forward strand.
GCTATCACCTCGGCGGCAACGGCGCGGTGCACGGCGGCGTGCTGCCGCTGCTGTTCGACGACCTGTTCGGCTTCCTGGTGCACTTCGCCGGCCGCCCGATCAGCCGCACCGCTTTCCTACATGTCAACTACCGCAAGATCACTCCGCTGCACACGCCCCTGGAGGTCGAGGGGACCGTGGATCGGGTGGACGGGCGCAAGACATTCGTGACTGCGACCCTGCGTGACGAATCCGGCTCTGTGCTGGCCGATTGCGAAGGGCTCATGGTGGAATTGCTTCCGTGGCAACCGTAGCCGGGTCGTAGCCGTGTGTCGGGTTCGTCCGGTGCGTATAGTTGCCTGCGCTCGCTCATCGAAAATTTGAACCGGAGGAACCTGAAAGTGGTTGCAGCACTGTCTGAATCCCTGCTGGACGACGCCAAGCGCTCCGCATTCCTGGCGGACGCGCAGGAGGTGCTGAACGCGGAGGTGTCCGACAAGGGAGGCGCGTCCGGTCTGGCCGTCAAGGGTGGCTACGCCGCGATCAAGAAGGTCAGCCCGACGATCGTCGCGGACGCGCTGGAGTCGTTCGCGCCCAAGTTCGTCGAGCAGCTCGAGCCGTACTGGGCCGAGTACCAGGCCGCCCCCTCGGGCCGCTTCGCGGATCTCCTGGTCTCCAAGCAGGACCAGGTCGCCGAGTCGCTGCTCGCCGTGACCGACGCCCGCGCCGAGAAGTCCGACCGTCCCGCCCTGAAGAAGGCCTACTCGGCCCTGCGCTCGTCGGCGAAGAAGAATGTCATCGAGGCGCTTCCGCGGCTGGGTGACCTGATCCAGCGGCACGCCGCATAGATTTCGCGGCTGTCACCCGTCGCGGACCCCGTGCCGCGACGTTCTCACGGCATCCGGGGCTCGCCGTTCAGCGGGCATGCGTGTGCTCACGTCTCGCGCATCCCCTTGGGCGGCGAGCCGGCCGTGGTGCTCTGCCGGCCGACCGCCGCCGGTGCTCTGCCGAAGAGGTTAGCAAACCTAACTATCGGGTGGTGTGATCGGGTCGACGCCCCGGGACCGCCCCCGGTCTGCAAGGCTCTAGTACGTGAATCCCTCGACAGCCCAGGCTCAGGTCATCGTCGACGAGCTGGCGCGCGGGGGCGTGCGGGACGTCGTGCTGTGCCCGGGATCGCGCAACGCGCCGCTGGCCTTCGCGCTCCAGGCCGCCGATGCCGCCGGACTGCTCCGGCTGCACATGCGCGTCGACGAACGCACCGCCGGCTTCCTCGCCCTCGGCCTGGCCATCGCAGACGGCCGCCCGGTCCCGGTGGTGATGACCTCCGGCACCGCCGTCGCCAACCTCGGCCCGGCCGTCCTGGAGGCCAACTACGCCCGGCAGCCGCTGGTGGTGCTCAGCGCCAACCGGCCCTACGAGATGTTGGGCACCGGCGCCAACCAGACCGTCGAGCAGTTCGGCTTCTTCGGCAACCAGGTGCGCGCGGCGATCAGCCTGGGTCTGGCCGAGCCCGAGGAGGGTTACCGGCAGCAGAACAGCGTGTGGCGTTCGGCCGTGTGCCGGGTGCTGGCCCAGGCCAGCGGCGCCCGCTCCGGGAACGCCGGTCCCGTACATTTCGACATCCCGCTGCGCGAGCCGCTGGTACCGGAGCTGCTGGACGGTGAGCCGGTCGGCCACCCGGCCGGCACGCCGGTGAGCGGGCCGAACGGTGCTCCGGCGGGCCGGCCGAACGGTGCGGCCTGGACCACCACCGATTTCGCCGCCCTCGATCTGCCGCTGGACCTCGACCTCGGTCCGGACACCGTGGTGATCTCCGGGCACGGCAGCGGTGTCCGGCCCGAACTGGCGGGCCTGCCGACCGTCGCCGAGCCGACCGCGCCGCGCTCCGGCCCGGCCCTGCATCCGCTGGCGCTGCCGCTGCTGCGGCCGAAACAGGCGATCATCACCGGCCGGCCCACCCTGCATCGTCAGGTGTCGAAGCTGCTCGCCGATCCCGACGTGCGGGTCCTCGCGCTGACCACCGGCCCGCGCTGGCCCGACGTGTCCGGCAACGTGATCGCCACCGGCACCCGCGCGGCGGTGCGCGGCACCCCCCGGCCGGAATGGCTCGAACAGTGCCGCGCGGCGGATGCCACCGCCGAGCGCGTGGTACGCGAACAACTGGCCCGGCATCCGAAACCGACCGGCCTGCACGTGGCGGCGGTCGTGATGAACGCACTGCGCAGCGGTGATCAATTGCTACTGGGAGCGTCGAATCCGGTCCGGGACGCGGCACTGGTCTCGGCCCCCCGGCCCGACGTCGTGGTGCGGTCCAATCGTGGTGTGGCGGGTATCGACGGCACCGTGTCGACGGCGGTCGGCGCGGCGCTGCGCCATCCCGGCCGGACCATCTCGCTGATCGGCGATCTCACGTTCCTGCACGACGCATCCGGCCTGCTGATCGGTCCCGGCGAGCCGCGACCAGCCGATCTGACCATCGTGGTCGCCAACGACGACGGCGGCGGCATCTTCGAACTGCTCGAACAGGGCGACCCGCAGTACGCCGGCGTCTTCGAGCGAGTGTTCGGCACCCCGCACGGCATGGATCTGGCGGCGCTGTGCGCGGCCTACCGGGTACCGCACCGCCAGGTCGATCCCGCCCAACTCGCCACCGAGCTCACCGGCCACGCCCACGGAATGCGAGTGCTGGAGGTCGCCACCGAGCGATCCAGCCTGCGCGAACTGCACGCCCTGGTCCGAGCGGGCATCGCCGACTCCTGAGGACCAGGAGGCCGCCGGGCGGTGCGGGAGGCCCGCGATCGGCGTCCTCGTGCCGAAAGGCGGCCGGGCTCGAAATCGGCGGTACCCGTCCGCCGGAGCGGACGGGTACCGGGCGCGATTTTCAGTATTCGGTGTCCTCGTAGCCCGTGGGCGGGTTGTCGTAGCCCGTCGGCGCGTCGTCGTAGTCGCCGCCGGATTCGGTGTCGTAATCGTCCGCCAGCGGCACCGCGACGGACTGTTCGAGGACATCCGCGTCGTCGGCCTCGCGGATCGCGTGCGCGTCCGGCAGCGGGTATTGCGGCGCCACCGTGGTGTCGGACGGCGTGTCCTCCTCGTCGGGGGCATCCGGATAGGCCGGGACGGACTGCTCCAGCAGATCGGCTTCCGGGACTTCACCGAGAGTGCCGGCGGCGAGAGTGCGATCGGTCATCGGGTGCTCCTTTCCGCGGGGCCGGACGGGCTTGTGCGGCCCATCAGTTCGAGGATGCTCCCCCCGGCCGGGACTGGCAACCACCCGGCGATCCGATCGTGGTTCCCGCACCCCTCATTCGCCGGGCAGCGGACCGTCGTCGGCCGGATATTCGACCAGGGCCAGCGTGCGAGCCGCCATGAAGCGGGCCGTGCGCACCGCCGAACCACTGCGGGTGATCTCCGCCACCTCGACTATGCCGCGCGCGATGCGCACCTCGACCCGCCGGCCCGCGCGCGTGGCCGCCACCTCGTACGTGTTCGATCCGCCGCCGGTGTCGACGACGATCTCCACCCGATCGCCCTTCATCACCCGATTCTCCTCGCCGACAGGGGTTTTCACCGGTCACGAGTCGATACCGTTCGGCCGGTGCACGCACATTCGCGCGTACACCGGCCGAGGAGCGGGTGCGAGGGGCTCGGTCAGATGCCCAGGCCCGCGGCCAGCACCGGCCACGACGTGTGCAGATCCTCCTGCCAGTAACCCCAGGAGTGGGTGCCGCTGTCCCGGTACACGAACGTGGCCGGGATGTGCAGCGAGTCCAGCTTCTTCTCCATGTTCTGGTTGGCCCATTCCACGCCCGCCTCGATGACGCTGCCGAGCGCGACCACCTTCGGAGTCTCCGACGGGGCCTCCAGCCGGAACTTGCCGCCGGGCAGGTCGTAGACGCCCGGGATGCCGTTGCCGGTGGAGAAGAACAGGTTGGTGCCGCGCAGCTTCTCGGCGTTCACGTAGGGGTCGTTGTCCACCCACAGCGGGCTGTCGGTCGGACCCCACATGTTGCGGGTGTCGCCGCCGCCCCAGGTCTCCACGGTCAGCTTGACCATGTCCTGACCGACGCGGTCACTGGTCTGGGTCAGGCCGCTGTAGACGGCCGCGCTGCGGAACAGGCCGGGATGCGCGATCACCAGATCCAGCACCGGCACGCCCGACATCGACAGGCCCGCAATGGCATTCACCTGATTGGTGTTCAGCGCGGCGTCGATCAGCGGGGGCAGTTCGTCGCCGATGTAGGTCTGCCACTTGTTGACCCCGAGCACCGGATCGGTGGCGATCCAGTCGGTGTAGAAACTCCACGCGCCGCCGATGACCTGTACGACGTTGACGTTCTTGTCGGACAGGAACTGCAGCGCGTCGGTGCGCAACTGCCAGGACGCGTCGTCGACGCCGCCGCCGGCCCCGTTCAGCAGATACAGCGACGGGCGCGGCGACGAGGTGTCGGTCGGCCGCAGCACATCCACGGGGAAGGTCTTGTTCATCGCGGCGGAATGCACCGAGAGGGTGACGTTGCGGCTGTCCTTCACCTCGATCTTCTCGATGTAGGAACCGTCCGGGGACTTGATGGCGGGTAACACCACGCCGGGGCTGTCGACCGGGTCGGCCCCGGCGGGAACGCCCGCGCTCAGAACGCCCGCTATAACCGTCGCCGCCAAAGTCATCAGGCTGCCGAATCCGAGTCGCAACGCCCAACCCTCACAGATGTGCCGAGCCGCCGCCCTGACGGCTCGCGACTGTGATCTAAAACCGAGACGGTTATGTTACGCAAGTGGGGGATTCGGTGTCCGGGAGTTCGCCGCGCACATCGGCCGCGAATTACCGCGCTAGGGTGGTTCGTCGTGGCGAAAACTGAGTCGTTCCGAGCCTCGCTGGACAAGCAGCCGCGAGAGGTCGCGTCGATGTTCGACGGTGTCGCGCGCCGGTACGACATCACCAACACCGTGCTCTCCGGCGGCCGGGATCGGTTCTGGCGGAGGGCGACTCGCTCCGCGCTGGCCCTGCGGCCCGGCGAGCGGGTGCTCGATCTCGCGGCCGGCACCGCGGTCTCGACCGCCGAACTCCGCAAATCCGGCGCCTGGTGCGTCGCCACCGACTTCTCCCAGGGCATGCTGTCCGCGGGACGGTCCCGGCAGGTGCCGATGGTCGCGGGGGACGCGATGGCGCTGCCGTTCGCCGACGACGTCTTCGACGCGGTGACCATCTCCTTCGGGCTGCGCAACGTCGCCGACACCGGGCTCGCGCTGCGGGAGATGTTGCGGGTCACCAAGCCCGGCGGCCGGCTGGTGGTGTGCGAATTCGCCACGCCGGTGATCCCCGGGTTCCGCACGATCTACATGGAGTACCTGATGCGCGCGCTGCCGCGGATCGCCCGCGCGGTCTCCAGTAATCCGGACGCCTATGTGTATCTGGCCGAGTCGATCCGGGCCTGGCCGAATCAGCCGCAGCTGGCGTTGCGGCTGTCGGACGCGGGCTGGTCGGCGGTCCGGTGGCGCAACCTCACCGGCGGTATCGTCGCACTGCACCGCGGCTACAAACTCGGCTGACCGTTCGCGGCAAGGGTCGTTGACCAGGTCTTTCGTGTCGTTCGTCACACCTCACAGCCGCGGATGCCGATCGTGAGGGGCATCGTCACGTGCCGATAACGTCGGGTAAATTCGGCGCAATCGGTGCTCGGGATGATCGGACTCATGTCGGAGTCACCCGAGCCCCCGAGCACCACCCGCACGGCGTGTTCGTACTGTGGCGTCGGCTGTGGCATCACCGTCGAGACCCGGCCCGGCGCGGACGGCGCCCCGGTCATCGCGAAGGTCCGCGGCGACAAGCTGCACCCGGTCAACGGCGGCCGGTTGTGCACCAAGGGCGCCACCCACGCGGAACTCATGCGCGCACCCGGCCGGATGACCACCGCGCATCGGCGGGACGCCCGCGGTCAGGCGGCGGTCCCGGTGCCCGTCGACACCGCGATCGCCGAGGCCGCGGCCCGGTTGCGGGCCGTCCTCGACGAACACGGCCCGGATGCCATCGCGCTCTACGTCTCCGGGCAGCTGTCGATCGAGGCGCAGTACCTGGCGACCAAACTGGCCAAGGGCTACCTGCGGACCGTCCATCTGGAGGCCAACTCCCGGCTGTGCATGGCCAGTGCCGGCACCGGCTACAAACAGTCGCTCGGCGCCGACGGCCCGCCCGGCTCCTACGACGACCTCGATCGTGCCGACGTGTTCCTGGTCAGCGGCGCGAACATGGCCGACTGCCACCCGATCCTGTTCCTGCGCATGGTCGATCGGCTGAACGCCGGGGCCAGGCTGATCGTTGTCGACCCCCGGCGCACCGAAACCGCCGCGCGCGCCGACCTTTTCCTGCAGATCGCCCCCGGCACCGACCTCGCCCTGCTGAACGGGCTGCTGTACCTGCTCGCCGAGAACGGCCATCTGGACGAGGAATTCATCGCCGAGCACACCACCGGCTGGTCCGCGATGCCGGAATTCCTCGCCGACTACCCGCCCGGCCGGGTCGCCGAGACCACCGGACTGGCCGAGGCCGACATCCGCACGGCCGCACAGTGGATCGGGGAGGCCGGGGAATGGATGTCGCTGTGGACCATGGGCCTGAACCAGTCCACCCACGGCACCTGGAACACCAACGCGCTCTGCAATCTGCATCTGGCCACCGGCGCGATCTGCCGTCCCGGCAGCGGTCCGTTCTCGCTCACCGGGCAGCCGAATGCCATGGGCGGCCGGGAGATGGGCTACATGGGCCCCGGGCTGCCCGGGCAGCGCAGCGTGCTGTCCGCGGCCGACCGCGCCTTCACGGAGACCGCCTGGAACCTGGCGCCGGGCACGATCCGCGACGAGTCCGGGCCCGGCACCATCGAGATGTTCCGGGAGCTGGCCGCGGGAGAGATCAAGGCCTGCTGGGTCGTCTGCAGCAACCCCGTTGCGAGCGTGGCCAACCGGCGCAACGTGATCGCCGGCCTGGAGGCCGCCGAACTGGTGATCGTGCAGGACGTCTACACCGACACCGCGACCACCGCCTACGCGGACCTGCTGCTGCCGGCCACGCTGTGGTCGGAATCCGATGCGGTGATGGTGAATTCGGAGCGAACCCTGACGCTGTTGCGGCGCTCCACCGATCCGGTGGGCGACGCGCGGCCGGACTGGCAGTTGATCGCCCAGGTGGCGACCGCGATGGGCTTCGCGGGCTTCGACTACGCCTCCAGCGCCGAGATCTTCACGGAGATACGTGGTTTCAGCAATCCCGCGACGGGCTACGACCTGCGCGGTATCGACTATCCCGCGCTGCGCGAGGGCCCGATGCAGTGGCCGTGCCCCGATCCGGCGCAGCGCCGCAACCCGGTTCGCTACCTGAACGACGGCAGCGAACCGTTCGCCGACGAGTCCGGGCACCGGCCGCGACTGGTGTTCCCGACACCGGACGGCCGTGCCCGGTTCCATCCACGGCCGCACCTGCCACCGGCCGAGATGCCGGACGACGACTACCCGTTCGTGCTGAACACCGGCCGGCTGCAACACCAGTGGCACACCATGACCAAGACCGGCCGGGTGGCGAAACTGACAAAGCTGACCGGGGATCCGTTCGTCGAGATCCATCCTGCCGACGCCGAGCGGCTCGGCGTGCGCCCCGGCGATCAACTCGAGATCGCCTCCCGCCGCGGGCGCGCCGTGCTCCCGGTGCGCGTCGAGGACAGGGGGCTGCCCGGAAACTGCTTCGCCCCCTTCCACTGGAACGACGAGCACGGCGAGTACCTGACCGTGAACGCGGTCACCAACGACGCGGTCGACCCGGCCTCGCTGCAGCCCGAATTCAAGGCCTGCGCGGTCGCCCTGCGGAAGGTCGCCGCGGTGCCGTCGGACCCCGCCGTCCCGGCCACTACCGGAGTAGCCGGTCCGACCGCCACGGTCCAGGCGGCCGGTTCGTTCGCCGGTTACCCAGTGGCGGGGACCGCAGAGGTTCCGGCGGCCGGTTCGTTCGCGGGTTACCCGGTGGCGGGGACCGCAGAGGTTCCGGCGGCCGGTTCGTTCGTGGGCAATTCGGGGGCCGGAGGCACCGGGGCGGTCCCGGCGCCGGCGTCGATCGCGAATTACTCCGTGGCCGAGCGTTCTACGGCGGCCGGGCCGTTCGCCGGCTACCCGATTTCCGGGTCGGCCGCTGCGGGTGTGCCGTCGGCCGCGGCTCCTGTCTCGGCCGGGCCGAGCGCTGTGAATTCTCCGGCCGGGCCCTTCGCCGCGTCCGCCGGGCCGGGAACCGCTCTGCCCTATACGGATTCGCGACCGCCGATCCACCCGTTGGCCGCCGCACTCGGCCTCGAGACCACGGCCGCGCCGACGTTCAGCGAGCTGGAACGGGTCTACCTGTCCGGCTATCTCGCTGCCCTGCAAGAGATTCCAGTGCAGGGTCAGCCGGTGCTACCGGAATCGGCGCCGCTGTCGCCCTCGCGCCGCGTCTGGATGAACGGGCTGCTCGCCGGGATGTACTCGCGGGCCGCGGTGATCGAGCCCGCGCAAGCCGTCGATGCGGCGGAAGCAACCCCACAGCCGGTTGTCCAGCAGCGTTCGATCACCGTGCTGTGGGCCTCGCAGACCGGCACCGCTGAGGAACTCGCGGCGACGGTGGCAGCGGCGCTGGCCGAATCCGGCTTCCAGCCCAGGTTGTCGGACCTGAACTCCTGTGATCCGGCGCAATTGAGCGGCGACACCCTGGTGATCACCAGCACCTTCGGCACCGGAGGCCCACCGGACAACGGCGCAGACTTCTGGGAAAGCCTGAGCGACAGCGTGATCCGGCTCACCGGTCTGCGCTACGCGGTATTCGCCCTGGGCGACTCGTCCTACGACGACTTCTGCGGCTACGGCCGCCGGATCGATGACACGCTCGCGAAACTCGGCGCTACCCGGATGCTGCCCCGAGTCGACAGCGAACCCGACCACGAGGAACTGTCCGAGCACTGGCTCGCCCAGGTACTGACAACCTTCGGCGTGCCGCCCGGCGCGGGCGGTGGCACCGACGGTGGTACGGCCGCCGACGACCCGCGAGCAGCCGGATCGGCGGTAGCAGTGGGTACCGCCGGACCGGCTATGGCGTCGAACAGCGCGAGCAGGCCGACCGGCGCGGAGGTGAGCACGGGCGATCCTGCCGGCGCGCTGAGCACAGCTGTATTCGGCGCAGCGGTGGGCACGGCTGGACCTAAGGCAGCGTTGGGCACGGCCGGGGCCAGGGCAGTACTGGGCACGGCTGGACCTGGGGCAGCGTTGGGTACGGCTGGGCCCGAGGCAGCGCTGGGCACCGCTGGGCCTGGGGGAGTGCTGGGCGCGGCTGGGCGGGGGGCAGTGTTGGGTACGGCTGGGCCCGGGGCGGTACTGGGCACCGCTGGGCCTGGGGCAGTGTTGAGCGGTGGGTCCGGCGGAGTGCTCGACGCGGTCGAACCCGGGATGGCGATGGGTGTGGCCGGTTCTATGGCGGCAACGGCGTGGGTGGCCGATGGTTCGGCGTCCAGCGCACAGGGGTCGGTGGGGGCGGCGACAGTCGGCACGGTGAGCGGGGCCGGGAACGCACCGGCAGTGAGCCCGGCCGGTACGACGGCGACGCGGCCCGGGAAGACAGCCACCCCCTTCACCCGGCAGTCGCCGCTGCCCGCGCGGCTCGTGCGCAACGAGTTGCTGTCCCGCCCTGGCGCGGCGAAAGAGGTGCGGCAGTTCGGCTTCGATCTGAGCGGGCTGGGCGTGCAGTACGAGGTGGGGGACTCGCTCGGGGTGTGGCCCTCGAATTCCGAAGCGCTGGTGGCGGAATGGCTCGAGGTGACCGGGCTGGACGGCGACCGGACCATCGCGCCGGACGGCCGGGCGGTCCCGCTGGCGGAGGCGTTGCGCACCCGTTTCGACATCACGAGGGCCGGGCCGGACCTGCTGGGCTTCGTCGCCGACCGCAATCCGAGTCCCCGGCTGGCCAAACTGCTCCGGCGCGACAATCGCAACGAACTCGACGGTTACCTGTGGGACAAACAGGCTGTGGACGTGCTGCGGGACTTCCCGGTGGAGGCCGACCCGGTCGACTGGCTCGGCGTGTTGAAAAAGCTTCAGCCGCGCCAGTATTCGATCTCGTCGAGTCCGGCGGTGACGCCCGCGGAGGTGCAGTTGACCGTCGGTGTGGTGCGTTACGCGCAGAGCGGCGGGGTGTGCTCGACCTTCCTCGCCGACCGTTGCGGCACCGTACCGGTGCCGATCTTCCTCCAGCGCGCACCGCATTTCCGGCCGCCGCTGGATCCGAACGCGCCGATGATCATGATCGGACCGGGCACCGGGATCGCACCGTTCCGCGGTTTCCTGCACGAGCGCCGGGCGCTCGGCTGCCGCGGCCGGAACTGGCTGTTCTTCGGCGACCAGCACGCCGCGGACAATTTCTACTATCGCGCGGAACTCGAGGACATGTTCCGCAGCGGCTTCCTCACTCGCCTGGACCTGGCGTTCTCCCGGGATCAGCGGGAGCGGATCTATGTACAGCACCGGATGATCGAGCACGGCGCGGAGCTGTGGTCGTGGCTGCGCGACGGTGGTCATCTGTACGTCTGTGGTGACGCCGCCCGGATGGCGAAGGATGTCGACGACGCGCTGCTGACCATCGCGCGTGTGCACGGCAAACTCGACGAGGACGGCGCGGCGGCCTTCCGCAAACAGCTCGTCGCCGAGAAGCGCTACGTCCGCGACGTCTACTGATCCGCCCGGCGAATTCATGGCAAAGAATTCGCATCGGACCGATTCCGCTCCGTCCGACCAGGGGTTGCCCCGCCTACTCTGACCCCCTGTCAGGCGGCATCCGCCGCGCGTCGCGAAAGGACGGCACCATGTCGGCTACCGCTTCGCCCCTCCCGCCGGGATATGCCGTGACCGCCGCACCCGGCGATATCGCCACCGATCTCGGATTGCTGGTGCTGCGCGTGGTGATCGGCGTCATCATGGCCGCCCACGGCACCCAGAAACTGTTCGGCTGGTTCCACGGCAACGGCCTGACCGCCACCGGCCGCTACTTCACCGCCCAGGGGTATCCGGCCGGGAAGACCATGGCGGTGATCGCCGGTCTCAGCGAGGCGCTGGGCGGTCTCGGCCTGATCCTCGGACTGCTGACCCCGCTCGCGGCGGCCGCGGTGATCGGCGTGATGATCAACGCGATCGCCACCAAACACGGCTTCTTCGCCCCGAAGGGGTACGAGTACGAACTGGCCCTGACGGCCGCGGCCGTCGCCCTGGCGCTGGCCGGTCCGGGCCGGCTGGCCCTCGACCAGGCGCTGCCGGTGCTGCGGGTGCGGCGGCTGATCTACGGCCTCGCGGCCATCGTCCTCGCCGCCGTGGTCGCGGCGGTGGTACTGGCCACGCGCAACTGACCACGAGCGATACCGGGGGACCGTGATCGGGCCGCGGTGGCCCCGGGTACCGTGAACGGGCGGCTCCGCCCCGGTTGAGTCGGGGCGGAACCGCTTTTTTCCGTGCTATCGAGCCGCCGGCATCACGCCGTGCGGTCGAACTCCTCGGCCTTCACCCCGGCGGTGAAGGCCGTCCATTCGGCGCCGGAGAAGGTCAGCGCCGGGCCGCTCGGATTCTTCGAATCCCGGACGCCCACACCGCCTTCGGGCAGCCACGAGACCTCCACGCAGTGGGTGGTCTCGCTGAACGAGCTCTTGAACCAGGTATCAGTGCTCATGATCGTATTCCTTTGCTACCTGCCGGAGCAGGTCTCGTGTTTCGGATTCCGTGAGAGCCATCGCGCGGATGGCCGCGGACAGCTCGGTGTAGCGATCCACCTCATCCGGTCGCTCGATGTAGATGTCGCTACTGGGTGCACCCTCGCGGTACACGATCGAGGGTTCCGGTGAACCTCCTTTCGGGTCGGGACGAAAGCTCAGGATCACGAACGGGCCGTGCAGGATTCCCCACGTCAGGCCCGCCCGGTACGGATGGACGCGCAGCGACACGTTGGGCAGCGCCGCGAATTTGTCGAGATGCCGCAGTTGGGCCGCCATCAGTTCGGCGTTGCCCACGAGGCGGTACAGCGCCGATTCGTGCAGCAGCACATCGAGAGTCAGCGGCAGTTTCTTCCGGGTGAGCAGACTCTGCCGTTTCAATCGCAGTTCCAGCCGCTGTTCGAGTTCCTCCTCGGGAACCCGGTCGTGGCAGGCGCCGATCATCGCCTCGGCGTAGTCGTCGGTCTGCAACAGGCCGGGAATGTGCTCGTTGTAGCAGATCATCTGCTGCGCAGCCGATTCCAGATCCAGATACAGGCCGAAGGTCTCGTCGAAGAGATTGCCGAAATCGGAATACCAGCTTCTTTCCCGCGCCTGTTCGGCGAGAGTCACCGCGCGCCGGGTGTCACGCGCGCCGATGTGGTAGAGCTCGCACAGCGCGCGAACGTCCTGCTTACGGACCTTCTGCACGCGACCGGACTCGATCCGTTGCAGCCCTGCGGGACTCAGATCGGTCAGGGCGGAAGCCCGGACGATGGTCAGTCCCGCGGCCGATCGCGCATCGCGCAGAAAACGTCCCAGCTGCCGCCTGGGCAGCGTCGACGTAGGAATCTCGTCCCTCTTGGTACCCATGGTGCCCCCTGGAAAGTGAATATTCGAAAATTGGCTCACCGCAATATAAATATCCATTCCCTAGCTGCAGCAAATCGAGTGGCATCCTGGGGTTTCGCACGACTTCCACCTATTTTCCAATTCCACTGGTCTTTTCGTCCCGGTCATGGTCTGCTTGGTACCGGCGGCCGGGTGGTGCTGCAGGTTCGGGGCCTCGAAACACCCTCTGCCACGAAAGGTACGACAACTTCGGCTGCGAGCCAAGGGTTTTCTCCAAAAACTTCCCGTGTCGCAGCCGGCCGTCCGCCGGCCACCGAACACTTCGACGCCGAATATTCAGAACGGGGGATTTCGAATAATGATGCTTGCCACCGCAATGGATCCGCTATCTCCGCCGCCCGCGACCCGTGCCATCCCGCCGCGACAGCCCGCGGTCGGATTCGTGCGCACCGACATCTCCGGTCCCGACGCCGAACGACACGCCCGGGAGATCCAGAGATACGCCTGGCGCAACGGTTTTCGCCTGCTGTACACGGTGCGGCCCCCGCTCGACCATGACGACCCGATCGGCTACGCCCTCGGCCTCGCGGCCGGCCTCGACGTCCCGGTGATCGTCGTCTTCGACCTCGCGCACGTGGACAACCGCCCCGAACTCGTCTGCGACGACTTCGATCTGGTGACGGTCTGCCCGCCCCAGACCTGGGCCCGCACCAGCGCGGTGGGGTGGTGACGATGCGACTGCCGAGCAAGAACATGGTCATCGCCGCCTGCTGCGGCAGCACCGATCTCGCCCACCCGATCCTCCCCGCGATCGCGCGGCTGTCCGGCCTGCACCGGACCAGGCTCACCGCCGACCCCGTCGACCTCCGCGGAATAGACTGCGCCCGAGCCACTCTGGTCCGCGAGATCGACCGCTGGGTCGTGCTCCAGCAATTCCAGCGCCCCGCCGCCTACCTGCACACGGAATCGCTGGGTTGCGTCGTGGACCGCATGGCCCGAACCCATGCCTGGGCCTGGCAGCTCCTGCTGTCCGCCGCGCCCGCCGACCTGGCGGTGCACGCCGCCTGGACCACTCTCGCCGAACTCACCGACGGCTACCACGATCTGGTGACCGAGGTCGAATCCGGCCGCCGCCGTTTTCCCTCGGCCCAACCCTGGGAGCTCGCCGCCGCCGACACCACCCGCTCGAGATGCTGGTAGCCCTGGTGGATCGCGGAACCCCCCGCGATCTTCCTGCCCGCCCAGCCCCTCGCCGAAGTCGTCACCCCTGGAACCATGTTCGAGCCGCCCGCCAACTGAGCGATTCGATTCTCCGCACCCAGGTATCGCGATAACCGTTCTCCGGTGTTCCGAAGTGAAGGGATTGCCCTCGCGAATCAGAGCTCCGATAATCCGCTGCGGCGTAGAGAATTGCGGGCGACCGCGAATTCGATTTCGCGGAAACCGCATTCGGCGGAACGATCGTGTCGCAACCGCGTATGCCGGCCGTGTACAGCCCCGGCGTCCCGTCGACCGCCTTCGACGACATCTCCATCCAGTTCGGCCACACGCAGTTCAGCGCCGACCCGAACACATTCGCCACTGACCGCACCCTGCGTGCCACCTTCGGCCCGAGCGCGGGTGACCGCCCCCTCGACAGGCGTCGACGCACAGCATACGAGTGGTGCGACAGGCTATGCCGGAACCAGTAGCACCCGATAGCCGGATTTTGCCCGGCGACCGCCGCGCGGTCGGTCAGGCGCTCCGGGATAACCCGGCCCGGGACCCGCCGATCACCTCCGTGTAGTGGCCGACCAGTTCGGTGCAGATCGCGGGCCAGGTTCGATGCAGAACGGATTTCCTTGCGGCAGCGGCGAATCGGATGCGCAAATCCGGGTCACGCAGGGCGGCTACCGCGCTCGGCAGCAGTTCGGTGAAACGATCCACCGGCAGCAGATATCCGTTGCGGCAGTGCGCGATCAGATCCCGCGGGCCGCCGGCGTCCGGGCCGATGACCGGGATGCCCGAGGCGAGCGCCTCCTGCACTCCCTGACAGAACGTTTCGTGTTCGCCCGCGTGCACCATCACGTCCAGGCTCGCGTACGCGGCGGCCAGATCGGCGCCGCCGAGTTCGCCGGTGAAGATCGCCGAGGGCATCAACTCGGCCAGCCGGGCGCGCTGCGGGCCGTCACCGACGATGACCAGTTGCACATCCGGATCGTCGGCGAGGACCGCGAGCCGTTCCACATGCTTCTCCGGCGCCAGCCGGCCGACGAAGCCGACCACCAGTTTGTCCCCGGCCGACCACGCGTCCCGTCGCTCCTCCGAGCGCGCCGCGGGAGTGAAACGTGCGATGTCGACGCCGCGGGCCCAGCGATGCACCCGGGGGATGCCGTGCCGCTCCAGATCCTCGACCGCCGCCGAGGACGGGGCGAGGGTGCGCGCCGCGCGCACGTGGATACGCCGGGTCCAGGCCCAGGCCGCCCGCCGCGCCGCGCCGAGTCCGTAACTCTGGGCGAAGCCCGCCACATCGGTCTGATAGATCGCGACGGCCGGCAGGTCCAGCCGCAGCGCGGCCCCGACGCCACCGGCGCCGAGCAGGAAGGGGGAGGCCAGATGCACCACATCGGCGTCGAACTCGTTGATCGCCGCGGTGATCACCGGCTGCGGCAGGCCCACCGGCAGCGAGCTGATCTTCGGGACCATGACCGCGGGCACCCGGATCACCGGGAACCGGCCGTGCTCGCGGGGCGCGGGCGGCCGGCCACGCAAGGTGTCCGGTGCGATCACCAGGGCGTCGTGCCCGTTGCGATCCAGATGATCCAGGACCTGCAATACGGAGTTCACGACACCGTTCATGTTGGGCAGGAACGACTCCGCAACGATGGCTACGCGCACGCTTCGAGTGTGATCAACCAGACACGCCGGGACGTCACACGGACGTGACACCTACGCGAAAAATCGGCGAACAATTCCGCCGCCGCGATCCTCAGGCCGCCGCTTCGGCGGGGCGGCGTGTGGGCAGCCGGGAAGCGGGATCGCCGCGGCGGCCGAACCGGCGCAACACCCACAACAACGGCAGCGCCACCACCCAGCAGACCACGATCACCGACAGGGCCGGGATGATCGCCACCCGGGCGTCGCGTCCCGCGACCCGGACCAGTTCGGGATCCTTCTTGCTGTATTCGACGTTGATGCGCTCACCGGCGGTGAGCCGGGTCGGGTACAGCACCCCGGTCTTCGGATTGTGGGTGACGCCGTCGGGGGTCACGTAGGTGACCGCCGAGCGCAGCCGGCCCGCCGACAGCACCTCACCGCTGGTGACGCCCTTGTCGAAGCTGATCAGATAGTCGTCACGCCAGGCCGCCAGCACCAGCAGCACCGCGAGCACGCTCACCGTGACGGCGGCCACCAGCACACCGATCCGGGTCCGGCGCAGACGCACCGGGCCGGACGGTTGTTGATCATCAGACTGGCTGGTATCCGACACTGCACAAGGCTATTCCATCGCTCCGATAGCGTGTGCGGCCATGTCCCGAAAATTCTGCTTCACCGTGTCTTACCGCGTCCCGGTCGAACAGCTGCACCGGGCGATTCTGACCGACGAATTATGGCGCGCGAGATTCGCGACCGCCCCTACCGCGACCCTCGAACTGTCCCGGCCGGACGGTCCTGGCACCGTCCGCATCCAGATGACCGAACGGGCCCGGCCGGACAAGATCCCCTCGGTCGTCAAACGGGTGCTCAACACGGAACTCGTCCTCGAACGCGTCGACAATTGGGGGCCGCTGGCCGACGGGACCGCGAGCGGCACCTTCACCGGTACCGCCAAGGGCATCGCGACCGAGATGGACGGCGCCTACGTCCTGCGGCCGACCGCCACCGGATCCGAGATCGAGGTGACCGGTCTGGTGGCCGTCACGGTGCCGTTGGTCGGCGGAATGATCGAGCCGTTGGCCGAACAGTTGCTGCACCGGGTACTCAACAGCGAACGGAAATTCGTCGAGCAGCAGTTCGAGGCCGCCGCGACCGCCTGAGAACATGTCCGCGAGACCGACCCGGCCCCCCTCGCACAGCGTTCGCGCTGTCCGGTGGGGGCACCGCGTTGTCCGATCAGTCGCCCTCGGGGGTGGACCAGTCGGCGGTCGCCGGATCGAATTCGCGGCGTTCGACCAGCACCAGCCAATTTCCGGAGTTGTCGCGAGCCACGGCCTCCACGCCGTACGGGCGCTCCGACGGCGGCTGCACGAATTCCACACCCTTCGCGGTCAATTCCTCGTAGGCCTTGTGGCAGTCCTCGGTGCGCAGGCCGAGCCCGCCCATGGTGCCGTCGGCCAGCGCGCGGCTCACCGCCGTCGCCATGCCCTCGTCGAGCGGCGGGCCGGGCAGCATCAGCGTCACCTCCAGCTCCGGATGGTCGGGCTGCGCGACGGTGACCCAGCGGAACCCGCCCTCGCCCATGGTCACGTCGGAGGTCTCCACGAAGCCGAGCTTGTCGATGTACCACTGCTTCGCCGCGGTCTGATCGGTCACATAGACAGTGACCAGGGACACGTTGGTGATGATTGCCATGGGTTCACGCTAGGCGGGTGCGCGGCCGACCGGCTTCTCCGAAATTGCTGTCTTCACCGATCCGCGGCCGGATCGGTTCCCGGCGGAGTTTTGCGATCCGACAGTCCGTGCATGAGTACGAAACAGCCGGGGATGCGCGGCGCCCCCTCGGCGGAGAACTTGGCCAGATACGCGGAGGGCGACATGCCCACCAGTTCGGTGAACTTGCGGCTGAACGACCCCAGGCTGGAATATCCGACCAGCATGCAGGCCTCGGTCACCGTGATGTTGGTCGCGCGCAACAGATCCTGGGCCCGCTCGATCCGCCGTTCGGCCAGGTACGCCGCGGGCGTCTTCCCGTACACCGCCGCGAAGCAGCGCAGGAAGTAGAACTTCGAGACCCCCGCCGCCGCAGCCAATTCCGCCAGATCCAACGCCTCGGCATAGTGGCGATCCGCGAGATCGCGCGCTCGCCGCAAGTGCGGGAGCAGATTCCGCGGTGGCTCGCCACTCACGATCCGCCCCGTCCACTACCCGCGCCTGCCCGCTCTTTCCGAGCCGTCCGGCGCCCCGGCCGGATGGTGTGCTCGGCGTTCATCGCTCGCTCATTCGGCCGGTCGCGCTCAGGCGAACGGAGGTAATCCGTCGAAGCGCATTGACACTCGCCCGGCCGCCCGCCAGGCGCGGGCGGTGACATCCGCGTCCTCGTCGGTGACCAGATTGCCCATCACGCGAACGGCTGTGCGCTGCAACAACTTCGACCGCATGACCGGCGGGCCGCCGACCGGGACCGCGCGCGGGTGGGTGGCCAGCGCGGCCAGTCGCCGCGCCACCGAGAAGGTGCGGCCGTAGCGAGCGCGCAGCGTCTGCGGCCACACCCGGGACAGATCCGGCTCGTCCAGCAGTTCGGACAACATGTGGCCGCCCTCGAGCCCGTAGTCGATGCCCTCGCCGTTGAGCGGGTTCACGCAGCCGGCCGCATCGCCGACCAGCGCCCAGTTGCGGCCGGCGACGGTCGACACCGCCCCGCCCATCGGCAGCAGCGCCGAGGCGACCTCGCGCGCCTCGCCCTCGAACTGCCACTCCGTCCGGCGTTGCGAAACGTAGTGCTGCAACAGCGGTTTCAGTGCGATGTGGGAGGGCCGGGCCGCGGTGGCCAGCGAACCCACGCCGATGTTCACCCGGCCGTTGCCCAGCGGGAACACCCAGCCGTAGCCGGGCACCAGGGCGCCGTCGGCATCCCGTAGCTCCAGATGCGAGGTGATCCACTCATCGTCGCTGCGGCCAGAGTCGATGTACGCCCGCGCGGCCACGCCGTACGCGTACTTCCGGTGCCAGGTGCGGCCGAGCAGTTTACCCACCGGCGACCGCACCCCGTCCGCGACGATCAGGACGCGGCAGGCGACCGGGCGGGTCGCACCGTCGGCCTGCACCGTCACCCCGGTGACCCGGTCCCCGTCGCGGGCGACCTCGGTGACCCGGGCGCCGTCGATCATCCGGGCGCCGGATGACACCGCCGTCTCGCGCAGTTTGTCGTCGAGTTCGGTGCGGGCCACCGCGCTGCCGTAGCGCGGGAACGAACCGTCCGGCCAGTCCAGCAGCGTCTCCGCGCCGAAACCGCACATCCGCAGCCCGCGGTTGACCGTGTGGGTGCGGACCCACTCGCCCAGACCGAGGTGCTCCAGCTCGGCGACCGCACGCGGGGTCAGGCCGTCGCCGCAGGTCTTGTCGCGCGGGAACACCGCCGAATCGAGCAGCAGGACATCGCGCCCGGCGCGCGCCGCCCAGGCCGCCGCGGCCGATCCGGCCGGACCGGCGCCGACCACCAGTACGTCGACCCGATCGGGCAGTGCGCGTGCCGGGCTGGCAGCGTGTTCGCGTTCGGCATCCGGGGCACCCATGCGCCCAATCCTTCCAGCCGCCACCCGCGGGTGTCGACGTGCCCGCGCCGATCCGCGCATTCCACGTGGTGAAGCGTGTGCGAGGGCGCGGGGCCCGGCGGATCGCGGCGATTCGGCCGATTCCGGCACTGTCTGATTCGTCGCAGCACCAAGGTGTTCAACCGGTCGTCGGCGGGGACACGCTAGGTTCTGTGGTGTGGGGACGGACGCGGCATTGGGAGACGACATGACTGCATCGGCTGTCAGCGAGGAGAGCACGGTGGTCGCCGGGGTCGATCTCGGCGAACCCGAGCTCGCCGAGACCGTGCGCACCGGCTTGGCCGAGGTCGAGAAACTGCTGATCAGCGAGCTGTCCGACGGGGAGGAATTTCTCCAGGAGGCGGCGCTGCACCTGGCCCGCGCCGGTGGCAAGCGGTTCCGGCCGCTGTTCACCATCCTCACCGGGCAGCTGGGCCCGCGGCCGGACGACTCGGATCTGATCACCGCGGCCACCGTCGTCGAGCTGGTCCACCTGGCCACGCTGTATCACGACGACGTGATGGACGAGGCGTCGATGCGCCGCGGCGCGCCGAGCGTGAACTCCCGGTGGGGCAACAACATCGCCATCCTGGCGGGCGACTACCTGTTCGCGCACGCCTCCCGGCTGGTCGCGACCCTCGGCCCGGACGCGGTGCGGGTGATCGCCGAGACCTTCGCCGAACTGGTCACCGGGCAGATGCGGGAGACCGTGGGCGCCAAGCAGTCGCAGGATCCGGTCGAGCACTACCTGCGGGTGGTGTGGGAGAAGACCGGTTCGCTGATCGCGACCTCCGGCCGGTTCGGCGGCACCTTCTCCGGCGCCGGCCTCGACCACGTGGAGCGGCTGGCCCGGCTCGGCGATGCGGTCGGCACGGCCTTCCAGATCTCCGACGACATCATCGACATCTCCTCGGTGTCCGAGCAGTCCGGCAAGACGCCCGGCACCGATCTCCGCGAGGGTGTGCACACCCTGCCCGTGCTCTACGCGCTGCGCGACGAGGGCGCCGAGGGCGACCGGCTGCGCACGCTGCTGGCCCGGCCGCTCGAGACCGACGCGGAGGTCACCGAGGCGCTGGAACTGCTGTCCCGGTCGCGGGGCATGGTGCTGGCGAAGGAGAAGTTGCAGGGCTACGCCGACATCGCGCACGCCGAGCTGTCCGCGCTGCCCGCGGGCCCGGCCAACGAGGCGCTGGACCGGCTGGTCCGGTTCACCGTCGAACGGGTCGGCTGAGCCGATCGTCCGGCGTCCCGGCACCCGGGCATCACGGATCGCGCTCGCCGGCGCGAGGAACCATGCGTCGGCGCATATCGTTGACCTGGTGTAACGAAGTCGACGAACGGGGGCGCGCGAGGCCGACAGAGAGGCGGTTCCGTTTTGCACACGCACGGTTTCGGTAACGGCGTCAAGACCTTCGGGCTGATGGTGGGCCTGTCCGCCCTGATCGTGTGCGCCGGAGCGCTGTTCCGCAGTCCCACCATCCTGTGGATCTCGGTGCTGCTGGCCGTCGGCATGAACGCCTACGCGTACTTCAGCAGCGATCGGCTGGCGTTGCGGGCGATGCACGCGCAACCGGTGTCGGAACCGGAGGCGCCGGCGATGTACAAGATCGTGCGCGAGCTGGCCACCGCCGCGCGGCAGCCGATGCCGCGGCTCTACATCAGCCCCACCAACGCCCCCAACGCCTTCGCCACCGGCCGCAATCCCCGGCATGCGGCGGTCTGCTGCACCACCGGCATCCTGCAGATCCTGGACGAACGGGAGCTGCGCGCGGTCCTCGGGCACGAGCTGTCGCACGTGTACAACCGCGACATCCTGATCTCGTCGGTGGCCGGCGCGCTGGCCTCGGTGATCTCCGGTCTGGCGAACCTGGCCTATTTCGCGGGCATCTTCGGCGGCGGCAACCGCGACGGGCAGGGCCCGAACATCATCGGGGTGCTGCTGGTGTCGCTGCTCGGGCCGATCGCGGCCACTCTGATCAAGCTGGCGGTCTCCCGCTCCCGCGAGTACCAGGCCGATCAGGACGGGGCCTCGATCACCGGCGACCCACTGGCGCTGGCCTCGGCGCTGCGCAAGCTGGAGCGGGGCGTCCAGGCGGCCCCGCTGCCGCCGGAGCCGCAGCTGACCGCCCAGTCGCACCTCATGATCGCCAACCCGTTCCGGGCCGGCGACCGCGCCGCTCGCTGGTTCTCCACCCACCCGCCGATGGCCGACCGGATCCGGCGGCTGGAGGAGATGGCCGGCGGGACCCGGCGCTACTAGCGGTAGTTGACGAACTGCAGCGCGAGGTCGAAGTCCGCGCCTTTGAGCAGCGAGATGACCTGCTGCAGGTCGTCCCGGCTCTTGCTGGTGACCCGCAGTTCCTCGCCCTGGATCTGCGCCTTCACGCTCTTGGGGCCCTCGTCCCGGATCTTCTTCGCGATCTTCTTGGCGTTCTCCGTGGAGATGCCCTGCACGAGGGTTCCTGTGATTTTGTACACCTTTCCGGAGGCGGCGGGATCGCCCGCGTCGAACGCCTTCAGCGAGATGTCGCGACGGATCAACTTCTCCTTGAACACGTCCAGCGCCGCCTTCACCCGGTCCTCCGATTCGGCGGTCAGCACGATCTTCTCCTCGCCGGACCATTCGATGCCGGCGCCGGTGCCGCGGAAGTCGTATCGGGTGGCGAGCTCCTTCGCCGCTTGGTTGAGGGCATTGTCGACCTCCTGGCGATCGACCTTGCTGACGACATCGAATGAGGAATCGGCCACAGTACGGCTCCTGTCTGACGGTCGGCGTTCTCAGAATTTCTACCCCGATCACCGGCCGCAGTCGCCCCGGCACCCCGTATGCGGCGGCGCCGTGGTCGCTGGCCTGGCGGTTTGCATTCCGGCCGGGGGTTCGTTGTATTCTGCTCAGCGCGCTACCGCAGCGCACGGCAGGTTGCCCGAGCGGCCAAAGGGAGCTGACTGTAAATCAGCCGCGCAAGCTTCGGAGGTTCGAATCCTTCACCTGCCACCCCGAGCCCCCGTGGAGTTCTCTCCACGGGGGCTCTCGGCTTCCGAGGGCCGGATCAACGGCCACGCTCTCGGAAAATGCCCCTTGACCTCTCGGTTTGGTGTAGGGCCCGGGGAGTGTGTAACCTCGTTCAAGGCTTCAGCGCCCCGGTTTTACCGGAGCGCCAGAGACCATGCCCCCTTAGCTCAGTCGGCAGAGCGTTTCCATGGTAAGGAAAAGGTCAACGGTTCGATTCCGTTAGGGGGCTCGCCGGATTGCCGGTGTGTGACCGACTCGGCACTCTGAGGCTGAAGAACCACAGGGCCGGGACGACCACCGCCGCATTACCGCGCATATGTATGGCGGTGTAGCTCAGGCGGTAGAGCAAACGACTCATAATCGTTGTGTCGCCGGTTCGAGTCCGGCCATCGCTACCCATACTGAATCGACCCTCAGGTTTCGACCCTCAGGTTGACCGGAAAGAAGGCATATCGTGGCCGCGAAGTCCACCGATGTCCGGCCAAAGATCACCTTGGCCTGCGAAGAGTGCAAGCACCGCAACTACATCACCAAGAAGAACCGGCGTAACGACCCCGATCGGCTGGAGCTGAAGAAGTTCTGCCCGAACTGCGGTTGCCACCGGGCGCATCGCGAATCCCGCTAGGACCACCACGCGAACTGCTGCCGCACGCGACGTTCGTGGTGTGTCTGTCGCGAATGTCGTCATAGAAGAGCGCAGAATCTGTGCCGGAGCAGGGTTCGATCCCGCTCCGGCACTTGGTGTAAGTGCGGTAGTGATCCTCCGCCGATCCCCGGTAGCGGGGTCAGATAGGGACAGCCTTCCGTGACAATCAACACCGAGGAAAGTGGCGTCATGACCGACGGGGCGGCCACTTCCGCAGAGTTCGATCCGGCGGTGAACGCGGCAGCCGCGGTCGGTCATCACTATCGGGTCGAGGACCACTACGAGGTGGGCCGGGAGAAGGTGCGTGAGTACGCCCGCGCTGTCCAGGACTACCACCCCGTGCACTGGGACGAGAGCGTCGCGAGCGAGTACGGCTACGACGGCCTGCTGGCACCGCTGAGCTTCATCTCCCTGGTCGGCATCCTGGCCCAGCGGAAGCTGTTCGAGCACGTGGTCACCGGGTACGACCTGAGCCAGATCATGCAGACCGACCAGATCCTGGAGTTCCACCGGCCGATCCAGGTCGGCGACCGCCTCCTCTGCGACGTCTACCTGCACTCCTTCCGGCAGGCCTTCGGCGGCGACATCATCGTCACCAAGAACATCGTGACCTCCCGCGGCGAACTGGTGCTCACCACCTACACCACCCTGATCGGGCGCAGCGGCACCGATATCGACCCGAATCTCACCGACGCCGTGCGCAACGTGCTCATGCAGGGCACGCCCGAGGCGCCGGACGACCCGCACAGCGCGCCGCCGGTCACCGACGAACTCGAGGATGTGCGCGCCCCCGCGGCGAAGTCGTCCGGCCGCGCGCTGCGCTTCGAGGACGTCGCCGCCGGTCAGGAGCTGCCGGCGCGCATCGTCCGCCTCACCCGGGGCGATCTGGTCAACTACGCCGGCGTCTCCGGCGACCCGAATCCGATCCACTGGAGCGACGGCGTCGCCAAGCTCGTGGGCCTGGACAACTGTGTCGCGCACGGCATGCTCACCATGGGCCTCGGCGGCGGCTTCGTGACCTCGTGGCTGGGCGATCCCGGCGCGGTCAAGGAGTACAACGTCCGTTTCACCAGCCCGGTCTACGTGCCCGCCGACGCGGCCGCGGAGATCGAGTACACCGGCAAGGTGAAGTCGGTCGATCCGGAGACCCGTACCGCGGTCGTGGCGATCGTCGCGAAGTCGGAGGGCCGCAAGATCTTCGGCCGGGCCACCGCGACGGTTCAGCTGAGCTGAGTCGTACGGCTGACCTGCGGCAGGCCGCCGGGCCCGGCCCGATTGGCCTTTCGCGGGGGCGGTGACGTAGAGTGAGGCATCTGGGGTTACCAGCCGCTGCGCGCTGCTCTGAGAGGGGCTGGTTCCAGGCGGGACTCGATTCGTCGAGATCTGCCGGGGCCGGCGACCGCCGGGGCGGCGCGTGTGTTGTGTAACACTGGGAATACAACTCGATAAGACGGTGCTGGACGACGGTGAGATGTCCAGCCCAAGGGGCGTAGCTCAATTGGCAGAGCAGCGGTCTCCAAAACCGCAGGTTGCAGGTTCAAGTCCTGTCGCCCCTGCACTGGATGCCAGCGACGAGAAAGGATCGACGTGAGCGACGAGCGGGACATTCGCCGCGGCGCGCATGCGCCGGACGAAGGCGATGGCACCGCCGCGGTGAGTCGTCCGAGCGGCAAGCGGTCCGCTCGGCGGGCTCGTACGCAATCGTCCGCGAACGTCGACACGGGCTCGGTCGCCACCCTCGAGCGCCGGCCGCAGTCGGCCGCGCGGAAGGCCTCCACCTCGGCGAGTACCAAGACCGATAAGTCGGGGAAGGGCGGCAAGGGCAATCCGCTCAAGCGCCTGGTGAAGTTCCTGCGCGAAGTGGTCGCGGAACTCCGCAAGGTGATCTGGCCCAACCGCAAGCAGATGGTCACCTATACGAGTGTGGTGCTGGTGTTCGTGGTCTTCATGATCTCGTACATCAGCGGGTTGGACGTGGCGTTCATCAAGGGTGTCAACTGGCTGTTCGGCTAGCTGACCGTCGGCGCCGGCAACCGTCCCGCCGCGAGCGAACAGGTGGACCGATCCGCCGGATTCGCACCGGCACGCAGAGGATGTACGTGACGACACAGGAAGCGAGTGCCCAGTGAGCACCCCGGAGAACGGCACACCCGACGAATTCCAGGCCGACGACGTGGTCGTCGAGGAGGAATCCGGCGACGCCGTGGCGTCCGAGCAGGCCACGGAGGAGCCCGCCCCCCCTGCCGCCGACATCGACGAGGATCCGGTCGCCGCGATGAAGGCCGCCCTGCGTCGCGCGCCGGGTGACTGGTACGTCATCCACTCCTACGCCGGTTACGAGAACAAGGTGAAAACCAATCTCGAGACCCGCGTGCAGAACCTGGGTCTCGAGGAGTACATCTTCCAGGTCGAGGTCCCGACCGAACAGGTCACCGAGATCAAGAACGGCCAGCGCAAGAACGTGCAGCGCAAGGTGCTGCCCGGCTACATCCTGGTCCGGATGGATCTCAACGACGAGTCGTGGGGCGCGGTGCGCAACACCCCGGGCGTCACCGGATTCGTCGGCGCCACCTCGCGGCCCTCACCGCTGTCGATCAACGACGTGGTGAAGTTCCTGGTCCCGGCCTCGCAGCAGCAGAAGAAGCCGACCACCGCGGCGGCCGCCGCCGAGGGCACCGGCGAGACCCCGATTGTCAAGCCGACCATCGAGGTCGACTTCGAGGTCGGCGAGTCGGTCACCGTCATGGACGGCCCGTTCGCGACGCTGCCCGCCAGCATCTCCGAGGTCAACGCCGAACAGCAGAAGCTGAAGGTCCTGGTGTCGATCTTCGGCCGCGAGACCCCGGTCGAGCTCGCGTTCACCCAGGTCGCGAAGATCTAGTCCGCCGCCCGGCCCGATTCGGGTCCGTGCGCACGCTGCGACTACACTTGCCGGGTTGCGCCCGCTGTCTCCGCTCGTCGTCGGACGGGCGAGCGCGGGCGCGCATTCCGGAACAGGCTTACGGGAATCCGTGAGCAGCCGAACCGAGGAACCGAACCAAGGAAGAAAGATGCCCCCCAAGAAGAAGAAGGTCACCGGGCTCATCAAGCTCCAGATCCAGGCCGGTGCGGCCAACCCGGCTCCGCCGGTCGGCCCCGCGCTGGGTCAGCACGGTGTCAACATCATGGAGTTCTGCAAGGCGTACAACGCGGCGACCGAGTCGCAGCGTGGCAACGTCATCCCGGTCGAGATCACGGTCTACGAAGATCGCTCGTTCGACTTCAAGCTGAAGACCCCGCCCGCCGCCCGGCTGATCCTGAAGGCCGCCGGTGTGCAGAAGGGCTCGGCCGAGCCGCACCGGAACAAGGTCGCGCAGATCACCATGGACCAGGTCCGGGAGATCGCCAAGACCAAGCAGGAAGATCTGAACGCCAACGATATCGACGCTGCCGCGAAGATCATCGCCGGCACCGCTCGTTCGATGGGCATCACCATCGCGGAGTAGTCCACCCGGACTCACTCAGGTGGGAGGGCCGGCCAGGCCCGACAACCACGTCTGAACTACTCGAGGACAGAGAATCATGGCAAAACGAAGCAAGGCTTATCTCGAGGCGGCCGCCAAGGTCGACCGCGATCAGCTCTACGCGCCGCTCGCGGCCGCGCGGCTCGCCAAGGAGACCGCGACCACCAAGACCGACGCGACCGTCGAGGTCGCCGTCCGTCTCGGTGTCGACCCCCGCAAGGCCGACCAGATGGTCCGCGGCACCGTGAACCTGCCGCACGGCACCGGTAAGACCGCGCGCGTCATCGTGTTCGCCGCCGGCGAGAAGGCCGCCGAGGCCGAGGCCGCCGGTGCGGACGCCGTGGGCGCCGAGGACCTGATCGAGCGGATCCAGGGCGGCTGGCTCGATTTCGACGCCGCGATCGCCACCCCGGACCAGATGGCCAAGGTCGGCCGCATCGCGCGCGTGCTGGGCCCGCGTGGCCTGATGCCGAACCCGAAGACGGGCACCGTGACCACCGACGTGGTCAAGGCCGTCAACGACATCAAGGGCGGCAAGATCAACTTCCGCGTCGACAAGCAGGCCAACCTGCACTTCGTGATCGGCAAGGCCTCCTTCGACGAGAAGAAGCTGGTGGAGAACTACGGCGCCGCGCTGGACGAGATCCTGCGCGTCAAGCCCTCCACCGCGAAGGGCCGCTACGTCAAGAAGGTGACGATTTCGACGAACACCGGCCCGGGCATCCCGGTGGACCCGAACCGCACCCGCAACCTCACCGAAGAGGACGCGTAGTCCGCAAGAACTCGAGGGCCGGTACGGAATTCCGTACCGGCCCTTGGTTTTTCAGCACTCCGGCCGGAGCCGCACGAGGTGTTCCCGCAGCGGCGGCCGGCCCGTTTTGGCAGATGGGCGGGGGTTCGGCTATTCTGATTGACGGTCGTCGGCCTGTTCGATGACCAACCCCAATCGTTCTACCGAAGACCGTTGGTCGCTGCCGCGAGGCAGCTGAAGGTCCGGCGATATTGCCGGCGGCCCACGCAGGGAGAGCCGAGGTCGGGAAAATTGCGGATCGTGCCCGTGCGGCATGGTCACGGTATTTTCTTCTGCGCCCCGGGACGCCCTGCGTCCGGGGCGTTTGCTTTGTCGCCGGGCAGTCTCCTCCGGTGCCGGTAGGCCGAAATACGTACCGACACATCCAGAGAGGAGGCGAAGTATGGCAAAACCCGAGAAGGTCACCGCGGTCGCGGAGATCACCGAGCAGTTCCGCAGCTCCACCGCCACCGTGGTCACGGAATACCGTGGTCTGTCGGTCGGCAAGATGACCGAGCTGCGCCGGTCGCTGGGCGCGAGCGCCACCTACTCCGTCGCCAAGAACACCCTGGTCAAGCGCGCTGCCGCCGAGGCGGGCGTGGAAGGCCTGGATGAGCTGTTCGTCGGCCCGACCGCCATCACCTTCATCGAGGGTGAGCCGGTCGACGCCGCGAAGACGTTGAAGCAGTTCGCCAAGGACAACAAGGCCCTGATCATCAAGGGCGGGTACATGGACGGCAAAGCGCTGTCCGTGGCCGAGGTCGAGCGGATCGCCGATCTCGACTCGCGCGAGGTGCTGCTGGCCAAGCTGGCCGGTGCCTTCAAGGCCAAGACCGCGCAGGCCGCCGGCCTGTTCAACGCGCCCGCCTCGCAGGTCGCCCGGCTCGCCGCCGCCCTGCAGGAGAAGCTGGCCGCCGGTGCTCCGGCGCCGGCCGAGGCCGACGCTCCCGCGGACGCGGAATAACCCCCACTACCTCGCCTCACCCGGCACGCGCCGCGGCGGGGGCATACATCGGAAGGAAACATCATGGCCAAGCTGTCCACTGACGAACTGATCGACGCGTTCAAGGAGCTCACCCTGCTCGAGCTCGCCGAGTTCGTGAAGGTGTTCGAGGACACCTTCGAGGTCACCGCCGCTGCCCCGGTCGCCGTCGTCGGCGGCGGTGCCGGCCCGGTCGCCGCCGAGCCCGTCGAGGAGCAGGACGAGTTCGACGTGGTGCTCGAGGGCGCCGGCGACAAGAAGATCCAGGTCATCAAGGTGGTCCGCGAGATCGTCTCGGGCCTGGGCCTGAAGGAGGCCAAGGACCTCGTCGAGAGCGCCCCGAAGGCGATCCTGGAGAAGGTCGCCAAGGACGCCGCCGAGGCCGCCAAGGCCAAGCTGGAAGAGGCCGGCGCCAAGGTTTCCGTCAAGTAGGACGGTTCCCGCACGGTTCGCGGCGGGCGGTTCCCCTCGGGGAGCCGCCCGCCGCGGCATTTCCGGGGTGCGGCATATTTCTCGTACGGCCCGTTTTCCGGTTTCGGGTGCGGTGTCCGCATTCCGGCGCCGACGGTGCCGGGTGGGTTTCCGGCCCGGCGTCAACGTGGTCGAAAACAGAACTTGTTCATGCTCGTTTGTGGCTTTCACCAGTGCGGACCCGATAATAAAGAGCAAAACCCTAGTACTTACCCGCCGGTCAGGTAGGGATAGGCTTGACGACCGGTATGCGATACAGTGGCCGAACCCAGTGCGGCGCGTCACATCCTCGTTCTCGAGCGGAGCATGCCGATGGCAAGCCGCGGGGGGACCGTTGGAACAGTGTGGAGGTTGGCGTGGGCGTCGAGGTCAGAACAGAGGGCGTGACCAAGTCGTTCGGTTCGCAGCGAATTTGGCAGGATGTCACGCTGACCCTGCCCTCGGGGGAGGTCAGCGCGCTGCTCGGACCTTCCGGTACCGGTAAGTCCGTCTTCCTGAAGTCCCTGATCGGCCTGCTGCGCCCGGAGCGCGGCTCGATCTACATCGACGGCACCGACATCACCACCTGCTCCAACAAGGAGCTGTACGAGATCCGCAAGCTGTTCGGCGTGCTGTTCCAGGACGGTGCCCTGTTCGGCTCGATGAATCTCTTCGACAACGTGGCCTTCCCGTTGCGCGAGCACACCAAGAAGAGCGAATCCGACATCAAGAAGATCGTCATGGAGAAGCTCGAGCTGACCGGTCTGCTCGGCGCCGAGGGCAAACTGCCCGGCGAGATCTCCGGCGGTATGCGCAAGCGGGCCGGCCTGGCCCGCGCGCTGGTGCTGGATCCGCAGATCATCCTGGTCGACGAGCCGGACTCCGGTCTGGATCCGGTGCGCACCACCTATCTGAGCCAGTTGCTCATCGATATCAACGCGCAGATCGACGCGACCATCCTGATCGTCACGCACAACATCAACCTGGCCCGGAGCGTGCCCGACAACATCGGCATGCTGTTCCGTCGCCGCCTGGTGATGTTCGGTCCGCGTGAGGTGCTGCTCACCTCGGAGGAGCCGGTGGTCAAGCAGTTCCTCAACGGCCGCATGATGGGCCCGATCGGTATGTCCGAGGAGAAGGACGAGGCGCAGATGGCGCGCGAGCAGGCGCTCGCCGACGCCGGCCATTACGACAACGGCCACGAGGAGATCGAGGGCATCGTCCCGCAGATGAAGGCCACCCCCGGGATGCCCTTCCGGCAGGCCGTCGAACGGCGGCGCAGCCGCGTCCTCGAAATCATGCACACCCTGCCGCATCCGGCCCAGGTCGCGATCCGCGAATCCATGGAACAGAACGGCGATACGCAGGTGCTTCCCGCCTATACGAGCAATCCTTCAGACTATCCGGGAATGATCTAGTAACCCCTGTATGACACAGGGCAACTAGCGGGTAACATACGCGATCGTGAACAAAACCCTGACGCGGCTGCGAACCCCCGTCGAGTCGGGTCTTGCTCAGGCCGGCAACATCTTTGCGCTGCTTCTCGATGTGGGCCGCAAGGTTTTCCGCCGGCCGTTCCAGTGGCGCGAATTCGTCGAACAGTCGTGGTTCATCGCGAGTGTCTCGATCCTGCCCGCGGCGCTGGTGGCAATTCCGTTCGGCGCGGTGGTCGCACTGCAGACAGGTTCGCTCATCAAACAGCTGGGCGCCGAGGCGTTCACGGGCGCCACGAGCGTGCTGGCGACCGTGCAGCAAGCCGCGCCGGTGGTCACCGCCCTGATCATCGCGGGCGCCGCGGGTTCCGCGGTCGCCGCCGATCTCGGCTCGCGCACCATCCGGGAGGAGATCGACGCGATGGAGGTGCTCGGCATCGACCCGGTGCAGCGGCTGGTGGTGCCCCGCGTGCTGGGCATGATGCTGATCGCCGTGCTGCTCAACGGTTTGGTGTCGGTGGTCGGCATCTGCGGCGGCTACTTCTTCAACGTGTTGCTGCAGGGCGGTACCCCCGGCGCCTATCTGGCCTCGTTCTCGGCGCTCGCGCAGCTGCCGGACCTCTGGATCGGTGAGATCAAAGCCCTCATCTTCGGGCTGCTGGCCGGTGTCATCGCCGCCTACAAGGGTCTGCATCCGAAAGGCGGACCGAAAGGAGTCGGTGACGCGGTGAACCAGTCGGTGGTGATCACCTTCCTGGTGCTGTTCTTCGTCAACCTGGTTCTGACGCTGGTGTATCTCCAGGTCGTTCCGGCCAAGGGCGGCTGAACATGGTTGTCACACAACGCACTCCGGTGATGGTCCGGGGAGCTCGGCGGATCGGCCGCGCCCTGCGCGCCCCGGTCGGTGTCATCGATCGCGCCGGCGATCAGATGTCCTTCTACTCCAAGGCGATCGCGTGGATCCCGCGGACGCTGGTGCACTACCGCAAGGAGGTCACGCGGCTGCTCGCCGAGGTGACCTTCGGTTCCGGCGCGCTGGCGGTCATCGGCGGCACGATCGGCGTGGTCGTCATGATGTCGGCGTCGGTCGGCGTCGTGGTCGGACTGCAGGGGTTCAAGGCCCTCGACTCGCTCGGCAGCGGGGTGCTCACCGGCTTCCTCACCGGCTACATCAACACCCGTGAGCTCGCGCCGCTGGTCGCGGCCCTGGCCTTGTCGGCCACGGTCGGCTGCGGTTTCACCGCGCAATTGGGCGCCATGCGGATCTCCGAGGAGATCGACGCGCTCGAGGTGATGGCCGTACCCGGCGTGCCGTTCCTCGTCACCACGCGCGTCATCGCCGGGTTCGTGGCGGTCATCCCGCTGTACATCGTCGGCCTGCTGGGCACGTTCCTGGCCTCGCGGCAGATCAGCGTGTGGTTCAACGGGCAGTCGAGCGGCTCCTACGACCACTACTTCGGCCTGTTCCTGCCACCGGAGGATGTGCTCTATTCCTTCCTGAAGGTGCTGGTGTTCGCCTTCGTGATCATCCTGATCCACTGCTACTACGGCTTCAACGCCAGTGGCGGCCCGGCGGGTGTCGGCGTGGCGGTCGGCCGCGCGGTGCGCGCCTCGATCGTGCTGATCAACATCCTCGACTTCTTCCTCAGCCTCGCCATCTGGGGCACCACCACCACCGTTCGAGTAGCCGGATGAGCGCGGAGGGGGTTCGGTTGTGGCGGGCCACGGAGAAGTTGCGGGTCCGGACCTTGGGTGTGCTGTTCTTCGTGCTGGTGTTCGCGTTCCTGAGCGTCACCGTCGCGGCCTACAACAAGGTGTGGACGCAGACGACGAAGGTCGACCTGGTCACCGATACGGTCGGGAACGCGCTGACCCGCAACGCCGATGTGAAGGTCCGCGGCGTCACCGTGGGCGAGGTGCGGTCCAGCGAGTCCACCCACGGCAAGGTCACGCTGCATCTGGCGATCGAGCCGGACAAGGCGGCGAAGATCCCGGCCAACGTCACCGCGCGGCTGCTGCCGAAGACGTTGTTCGGTGAGCGTTATGTCGAACTGGAATGGCCGGACCGGCCCAGCGACCGCATGCTGACCGCCGGCACCACCCTGTACCAGGACGCCAGCGGTAACGCGGTCGAGGTCAGCCAGTTGCTGGACAGCATTCTGCCGCTGCTGCAAGCGGTGCCGCCGCAGTACCTGTCGTCCACCCTGGGTTCGCTGTCGCAGGCGCTGAGCGGGCAGGGCGCCGGACTCGGCGACACCATCGACCGGCTCGACAAGATCTTCCGCGGCCTCAACGGCGAACTGCCCACGCTGCAGGAGGATCTGCGCAGCTTCGCGAAGGTGGCCGACACCTACGCCGACGCGCTGCCGGAACTGGTCGACGCCTTCGACAACCTGCGCACGCTGAACGCCACCGTGGTGCAGAAACGGTCGCAGATCGACACCCTGTACCAGGTATTGACGCCGACCTCGTCGAAGACGGCCGATTTCCTGGTCGCCAACCACGACAACATCATCGACATCGCCGCCGATTCGCGAGAGGCGCTGGAACTGCTGGCCACCTATTCGCCGACCTACGCCTGCACGATGAAGAACTTCGCCCAGCTGAAGCCGCGTATCGACGACATCTTCGGCAAGGGCACCGACGTGCCGGGCTCCCGGGTGTCGATCTCGCTGGTCAATCCGCGCGGCCGCTACCTGCCCAATCAGGACGAGCCGCGCTGGTTCGACGACCGCGGTCCGGCCTGCTTCCCGGAATGGCCGCTGGGTACCGACTCGGGCCAGTATCCGGGCGGGCCCGCGAACGACGGGTCGTATCAGCCGCCGTCGCGGTTCCCGGGTGATCAGGACGGCGGATCGCTGCCGCCGGCCCAGTTCTCGGTGTACGGCGCGGGTGTCTCGACGGCCGGTTCGCCGGCGGAGCAGCACGCGCTGGGCGCGATCTACGGTGCGGCCAACGGGGTTTCGCCCGATCAGGTGCCCGGCTGGGTCACCCGGATCGCGGCCCCGGCCTTGCGCGGGAGCGAGGTGAGCGTCAAATGAGCGGCGGACTGCGCGGCCTCGGCGGTCCGCTGATCAAACTGTCGATCTTCGTCGTGGTGACACTGTTCCTGACCGCGGTGCTCGGCCTGAGCATCGCCAACTACACCGGCGGCGGCACCGAGTTCCGGGCTCGGTTCAGCGATGTGACGTCGCTGAACACCGGCGACGAGATCCGGATCGCGGGTGTCCGGGTCGGCAAGGTCACCAAGATCTCGATCGCGGACCGCGATCAGGCCGAGGTGCGCTTCGAACTCAACGACCGCAGTTCGCTGCCGGCCTCGACCACGGCCACGATCCGGTACCGGAACCTGGTGGGCCAGCGCTACATCGCGCTCGAGCAGGGCACCGGGCAGCAGGGCCGGATCATCTCCCGCGGCGCCACGATCCCGCTGGAGCGCACCCATCCGGCGCTGAACCTGACCACGCTGTTCAACGGATTTCGCCCGCTGTTCCAGACGCTCACCGCCGACGACGTCAACAAGTTGTCGTACGAGATCATCCAGGTCTTCCAAGGCGAGAGCGGCACGATCACCGAACTGGTGACCAACACCGCGAGCCTGACCAACAAGATCGCCGACAAGGACGCGGTGATCGGCCAGATCGTCACCAATCTGAATCAGGTGCTGGACGCGGTCAGCGCCCGCGAGGGCGAACTGGACGATCTGATCGTCAACACCGAGGCGCTGATCTCCGGTCTGAACGCCGAGCGCGGCACGATCGGCTCGGCGGTGCAGTCGCTGGGCAACCTGGCCTCGGCCACCGCCGATCTGCTGGTCCCGACGGTGCCGACGCTGCAGGGGTCGATCGCCGGGTTGAACCAGCTCACCGGAACGCTGAACGACCGTTCGGTGGAGGTGAACGAGACGCTGGCGAATCTGCCGATCAAGATGGAGAAGCTCGGCCGTGCGGCCAGTTACGGCTCGTGGTTCCAGTTCTATCTCTGCGGTATCGATATCGTGGCCGGTCCGGGTTCCAGTACGACGGTGAACACCCCGGCCCTGCCGACGGTCAACCAGCCGGTCTATACCAATCCGGCGCCGCGCTGTCACGGGAAGGGCGGCCGCTGATGGACGACCGCACACTGCTGGGCCGCCGCAGCCCCGCCTTCATCGGCGGACTCGGACTGATCCTGATCCTGCTGATCACGATGTCGGTGTTCTTCGTGGACCGGCTGCCGATCATCGGCGCCGGCGCCCACTACACCGCCGAATTCTCCGAGGCCGCCGGCCTGAAGAAGGGCAACGAGGTGCGCATCGCCGGCGTCAAGGTCGGTTCGGTGTCGGACGTCCGGCTCGACCACGATCGGGTGCTGGTCGATTTCCGCACCCGCGATGCCTGGATCGGCGACGAGACCACCGCATCGATCCAGATCAAGACGGTGCTCGGCCAGAAGTACGTGGCGCTGGACCCGCGCGGATCCGCGCCCGCCGACCCCGGTAAGCGAATCCCGTTGTCGCGCACCATATCCCCGTACGACGTGGTGGACGCGTTCAGCGACGCGGCGAAGCAGATCCAGCAGACGAACACCGAGCAGCTGGCCACCAGCATGCGGGTGCTGTCGGACGCGTTCTCCGGGACGGCGCCGCAGATCCGCGGATCCATCGACGGTGTCGCGCGGCTGTCGGAGACGCTGGCCAAGCGCGACGACCAGTTGCGGAAGCTGTTCGCCGCCACCAACGCCACCACCAAGGTGCTCGCCGATCGCAACGAGCAGTTCGAGCGGCTGCTGGCCAGCGGCGGTCAGCTGCTCGCCGAACTGAACGTGCGGCAGCAGGCCATCGCCCAGCTGCTGACCGGCGCGCAGACGGTGTCCGCCGAGCTCAGCACGCTGGTGCACGACAACGAGGAACAGATCGGCCCCGCCCTGACCAACCTGCAGAAGTCGATCCAGATGCTCAACGACAACCAGCAGAACATCTCCCGCACGCTCACCCTGGCCGGGCCGTTCTATCACCTGTACGCCGACGTGCTCGGTAACGGCCGGTGGTTCGACGCGGTGATCGTGAACCTGAATCCGCCTGCGCTGCCGGCGATTCCGGGCGACCGCCCGCCGGTGCGGGAACTGGGAGGCCGGTGATGGCCGCCGTGCGCAATCCGTTCCGCCGCGACCTGCGCAGCACGTTCCGGGAAGCCGGCCGGGGCACGAAGATCGGGCTCGCGCTCGGCATCGTGCTGGTGCTGGTGCTCGCGGGGGTGGGCTGGTGGGCCTTCGGCCAGTACAACCGGACCACCATCACCGCCTACTTCGACCGCTCGATCGGCATCTACAAAGGCTCCGACGTCCGGATCCTCGGCGTGCCGGTGGGCAAGGTGGATTCGGTGCAGCCGCAGGGCGAGCAGGTCAAGGTGGTCATGCACGTCGACCGGGGCTACGACGTGCCGGCTGATGCGCGCGCCGCGCAGATCACCCCCTCGGTGGTGTCCGACCGGTACATCCAGCTCGCCCCGGTCTACAAGGGCGGCCAGAAACTCGGCCGCAACGCGACCATCCCCAAGGACCGCACCGTGACCCCGGTCGAGGTGGACCGGCTGTACAAGAGCATCACCGAACTGTCGGACGCGCTGGGCCCCAACGGCGCCAACAAGGACGGCGCGCTCAACGATCTGGTCCGCACGGGTGCGGCGAATCTGTCCGGCAACGGCGACGCGCTGGCGAACAGCCTCACCCAGTTGTCGCACGCGGCCCGCTACCTCTCCGACGCCCGCGGCGACATCTTCGACACCATCAAGAATCTGCAGGTGTTCGTGCACACGCTGGCGGTGAACGACGATCAGGTGCGGCAGTTCAACAGCCAGCTGGCCAGTCTGGCCGGATTCCTCTCCGACGAGCGGTCCGATCTGGGCCAGGCGCTGAACCTGTTGTCGCTCGCCCTCGGCGATGTGGCCCGGTTCGTCGACAACAACCGGGATCTGGTGGCGAGCAACGCCGACGCGCTGACCACGCTCACCAAGACCCTCGCCGACCAGAGCAGTGACGTCGCGAAGGCGCTGCCGGTACTGCCGCTGGCCCTGAGCAACCTGATCAATGTGCACGACGCCGAATCCGGCACGCTGAACATGCGCGCCAACCTGACCCAGCTGCAGGATCCGTTCGGCACCCTGTGCCAGCTGATGGATCTGGGCAAGCTGGTACCGGGCGATCCGAAGTTCGACGCGCTCAGCCGCCAGTTGCGGCCGGTCCTCGATCAGTGCAAGACGATCACCGATCAGCTCACCGCGGGTGTGCAGACGCCGTCGCTGGTGCTGCCGTTCGGCATCCTTTCCGGACCGAACGAGCAGCGTAATCCGGTACCGGGCACGGTTCCCGGCACCCCGTCGGATCAGGCCCCGCCGTCGCAGGGAGGTGGGCAGCGATGAGTCTCCGCAAGGACGGCCGGGCGATCCGGGCCGCCGGCGCGGCCACCGTGCTGAGCGTGTCCGCGGCGTTGCTGAGTTCCTGTGCGGGCGACGGGGTCTACAGCATCCCGCTGCCCGGTGGCGCGGACATCGGCGCGCACCCCATGCACATCGACGTGAACTTCGACGACGTGCTGGATCTGGTCCCGCAGTCGACGGTGAAGGTGGACGGTGTGGCCGTCGGCCGGGTGCAGTCCATCGGGGTGGCGGCCGACGGCTGGCACGCGGTCGTGCACACCCTGGTCAACTCCTCGGTGCAGCTGCCCGCGAACGCGCGCGCCGAGGTGCGGCAGTCCAATCTGCTGGGTGAGAAGTTCATCGAATTGTCCACTCCGACAACCGAACCCGCACAGGGCACGCTGTCCGACCAGGCCACCATCCCGGTCGAGCGGACGCGCACGGCCACCGAGATCGAGCAGGTGCTCGGCGCGCTGTCGCTGCTGCTCAACGGTGGTGGTGTCGCGCAGTTGCAGCCGATCGTGGCCGAACTGAACAAGGCCCTCGGCGGCCGCGAGCAGACGGTCCGCTCCCTGCTGGAACAGGCGAACACCCTCATCGACGGGCTGAACAAGCAGGTCGAGGACATCAATCACGCGCTGGACAGTCTGGCCACGCTGTCCATCCGGGTCGGCCGGCAGACCGACCAGGTCGCGGCGATCCTCGACGAATTGCCCGCCGGCATCAAGATTCTCGACGAGCAGCGGCCGGAACTGGTCGGGCTGCTGGGCCAGCTGGACCGGGTCGGCAAGGCCGGTTTCGACGTTCTGGACCGCAGCAAGGACAACCTGATCCGGGATCTCCAGGCGCTGCGCCCGACCCTGCAGGAGCTGGGCCGGTCGGCGCCGGATCTGATCACGGCGCTGCCGCTGATCCCGACCTACCCGTTCTCCGACGAGGCGATCTACTCGGCCTTCGGCGGTTCGGTGAACACCTGGCTGTCGGTGGATCTGCAGATCGGCAACACCCTGTCGAATCTCGGTGTGGGCAAACCGGATCCGGTGTACCTCCCGCCGCCGCACGGCCCGGACGTGCCGGTCGATCCGAGCAATCCGTACTACAACGGCAACGGCGCGCGGCCGGGCTGGCCGACGGTGTCGCTGCTGCCGGTGTTGCCGCCCGGCATGGTGCCGTCGCCGCCCGGTACGGCCCCCGCCGCCCGGAGGGATCTGGTCGGCGCGATCCTGGACCAGTTGGGGGTGCCGCAGAGATGAGCCGCCTGGTACGCAACCAGTTGGTCGCCTTCGCGCTGATCGCCGTGCTCGGCGTGGTGTTCGTCGGTGCCAAGTACATCCACCTCGATCACATGGTCGGCATCGGCCAGTACCACGTCCAGGTCAAGATGGCCTGGACCGGCAACCTGTCGACCGGCGCCGAGGTGACCTACCGCGGGGTGCCGGTGGGCCGGGTCGGCAAACTGGACATCACCGCCGACAGTGCGGTGGTGACCCTGGACATGGATTCCGGCAAGCCGAAGGTGCCCGCGACCGCGAAAGCGGTGGTGGCCGACCGTTCGGCGATCGGCGAGCAGTTCGTGGATCTGCTCCCGACCACCTCGGGCGGGCCGTACCTGCGCGACGGCTCGGTCATCGACGGCGCCGAGGCGCCCGTGCGGGTGGAGGATCTGCTCGCGAAGGTGAACGATTTCGCGAAGTCGACCGATCTGCCGGCGCTCACGACCACCATCACCGAACTGGGCAAGGCGTTCGACGGACAGGGCGACAATCTCCGCGTCCTGGTCGACTCGCTGAACAAGTTCAGCGAGACCGGCGTGGATTCGTTGCAGCAGACCATCGATCTGATCCGCGACGCGCGGACGGTGCTGGGCACCCAGGTGGATCAGGATCCGGCGATCCGGAAGTTCAGCACCGGCCTGGATCAGCTGGCCCAGCAACTGCGCACCAGCGATCCGGACATCCGCCGGCTGATCGGCACCGGCACCGACGCCGGCAATCAGCTCGGGCAGTTGCTCGACACCAGCGGTCCGGCGCTGACCACGGATTTCACCAATCTGCGCACGCTGTTGCTGGCCGTCTCGCCGAAGTACTACGCGCTGCGGCCGCTGCTGCAGATGCTGCCGATCCTGTCGGTCGGTGGCTCGGCCACCGCGCCGGGCGACCACACCAGCCACTTCGGCCTGGTGCTGGAGGTCAACGATCCGCCCGCCTGCACCCTCGGTTACGAGGGCACGCAGCGCACCCTGGCGCAGATGAAGGCACAGAATCCGGATTTCGACGACACCCGCGACGATTTCCCGTTGGATCTGAACGCCGGTTGCCACGCCCCGCAGGGCAGCATCTCCGATGTGCGTGGCGGCGACCGCGCGGACCTGGCCGACCCGAACATCGCCCAGCCGTGGGACGGCAAGCCGAAGACCGATCCGGACAAGCTGAACCTGGCCCCGCTGGCCCAGCAGCTGGCTCCGCTGGTGGGGGTGACCCCGAAGCGGTGAGCGCAGGGCGAGTCGGCGGAGCCGACGAGACGACGACGCTAGGGTGTTGCTGTGACCGCTGATCTACCCGATAAGCCCGATCTGCCCGACCCCGCCGAGTCGCCCGCCGAGGCGCCGGACGGTTCCGCGGAGCAGGCCGTGGCCGGGGGACCGGTCGCCGCAGGCGACGCGCTCGGCACCGGTTCTGCGGCGAAACCATTGTCCGGCAACGCTTCTCGGTCCATCGACGCACCCGTCACGCGGGATCGGGACGAGTCCGCCGGGAGCCCCGCGGACGAGCCCGCCGGTGGGTACGCGACGGACGCTGCCGCGAACCTCCCGGCGGAACGGGCGGTATCACCGATCCGGTCGATTCTCACCACTGTGCTGGCTGTCTGGTTGCTGGCCGCGCTGGTCGCGGCGGGCTGGTTCGGTGTCGGCTGGGTCCGGGCGGCCTACTTCACCGATGCTCCCCGGGCCGAGGCCCGGGACAGCGCACTGGATTCCGCCCGGCAGGCCGCGATCAACCTGTCCTCGATGAACCCGAACGACATCGACGGCTCCATCGATCTGATGAAGTCGTCGATGACCGGTTCGATGCTCGATCAGCTGACCCAGAATCGCGATCGGATCAAACAGGCCGCCGAGCAGTCCAAGACCAAGATCGATGCGAAGGTGCTGGGCGCCTCGCTGAGCACGCTGAACAGTGAGCGGGACAAGGCAACCGCTCTGGTGGTGCTGCAGCTGACCCAGTCCGCGCCGAGCGTGCCCGCGGAGTCGTTCCGGACCACCTGGTCGCTGGACATGGCCAAGGTCGGCGACG
Organism: Nocardia aurantia; assembly: GCF_009604425.1. Classification (GTDB taxonomy): domain Bacteria; phylum Actinomycetota; class Actinomycetes; order Mycobacteriales; family Mycobacteriaceae; genus Nocardia; species Nocardia aurantia. The sequence continues at coordinate 215,994 of NZ_WEGI01000013.1, forward strand.
GCTGGAAGGCCGAGCAGGCGAATTCGCTGGGACAACTGGTCCCGCTGGACTCGCCGAATCCGGCCCAGCCGGCCCCGACCGGAATCCCCGTGCCCCCGGCGTCTCCCGCGACGCCCGCGCCCCAGCCCGGATCGTAGGAGATGTCGATGGAACCCCGACGGCCGGTCAACCGTGTCTCGCCGCGCCTGCGCCCGTCCGGCCGCGCCGCCACCCCGTCCGCGCCCACCGGCGCCGGTTCGCCGAACGAGCCCGCCGGTCGCCGTCCCGGCCGCTCCGGGGCCGGCCGGTCGAAGTCGGTACCCGCCCGGCGCGATCGGCCCGACGCCGCCGCGCGGGCGTATGCCCGCGACCGGGCGGGCCATGTCCGGCCCGTTCGCGGCACCCGGTCCTGGCTGCTGCCGACCGGCCTGGGTCTCGCGGCCGCGATTCTCACCGCGTTCGCCGTGGTCGCGGCCTTCCGGCCGGGAGTGGGCGACGGCAACGCGGCGTTCGTCGACACGAAGGCGACCGAGCAGGTCCGAGCCGCCGCCGGGGACGCCCTGAAGACCGTCTACTCCTACGACGCCAAGGCGATCGCCGGCGACAAGGGCGCGGCGGCGTACAAGGACGCCGTGCACAAGGTCGTGACCGGCAAGATGCTCGCCGATTTCGACAAGTTCGCGGACACCACGGTGTCGGCGATCCAGCAGGCGCAATCCACCGCCACGGCCGTGGCCGACCCGATCGGCGTGACTTTGCTCACAGGCGATCGAGCCGAACTGTTGATCGAATTGACCGTGAGCGCGGCCCGCAACGGCGTGCCGCAGGAGAGCGCCGCGGGGCCGATCGTGCTCCACATGCAGAAGATCAACGGGCGCTGGCTGGCTGCTGAAATCACCGATCGGTAATTTTCGGTTCTCCCTTTCCCGCAGCTCGAGGGCATGATCAACCCCTGCTGTGGCTGCTCCGGGCCTCGTTCGGGGCCGGTTGCCGCAGCGCTGCCACTTGACGAGTTTCGTCCGACCAGTCACGCTATTCACAACAGCGGCAGCTGGGACTGCGGTCGAGGATCCGTGTGTCGAGCGACCGCCGAAGCCCTGATCGCAGCCAGCGCTGAGGGGCACGGCGCGCCGGGGGGCCGGAACTCGATCCGGGTGGTACTTTGACACCCCTTCTGTATGGGTGTAGGTTTGGACTTTGCGCTGGCTGCCCTCTGTCCATTCCTTGATCGCACTACGAAAGTCCCACCGCTGAAATGCCTCGAACGCGGCGTTTCAAACATGTGGTGTTACTTCCGTTGTCTGCTGTTCGGGTTCGTTCGGGGTGTATCCAGCCGGAATCTGAACGCAAGCAGACAAGCGACGGTTCGTCGCGGTGCCACGTACGTACTGGCACCGCACGCCCGCGCGTGAGGTGCTGGAAGGACGCATCTTGGCAGTCTCCACCCAGACCAAGGCCGGTATTCCCGGAGCCCCGAAGCGGGTGTCGTTCGCGAAGATTCGCGAACCCCTCGAGGTTCCAGGGCTTCTCGATCTACAAACCGAATCGTTCGCCTGGCTGATCGGTTCACCGGACTGGCGGGAACGGGCAATCGCTCGTGGCGACGTCGTCGATCCGGTCGGTGGGCTCGAGGAAGTGCTCGAGGAGCTTTCCCCGATCGAGGACTTCTCGGGTTCCATGTCGCTGTCCTTCTCCGATCCGCGCTTCGAAGAGGTCAAGGCCTCCATCGAGGAGTGCAAGGACAAGGACATGACCTACGCGGCGCCGCTGTTCGTCACCGCGGAGTTCATCAACAACAACACCGGTGAGATCAAGAGCCAGACGGTCTTCATGGGCGACTTCCCGATGATGACCGACAAGGGCACGTTCATCATCAACGGCACCGAGCGCGTCGTGGTCTCCCAGCTGGTCCGTTCGCCGGGCGTCTACTTCGACGACAGCATCGACAAGACCACGGAGAAGACGCTGCACAGCGTCCGCGTGATTCCGTCGCGTGGCGCGTGGCTGGAGTTCGACGTCGACAAGCGCGACACCGTCGGCGTCCGCATCGACCGCAAGCGCCGGCAGCCGGTCACCGTGCTGCTGAAGGCGCTGGGCCTGACCGCCGAGGAGATCGTCGAGCGGTACGGCTTCTCCGAGATCATGATGTCCACGCTGGAGAAGGACAACACCGCCGGCCAGGACGAGGCGCTGCTCGACATCTACCGCAAGCTGCGTCCGGGCGAGCCGCCGACCAAGGAGTCCGCGCAGACCCTGCTGGAGAACCTGTTCTTCAAGGAGAAGCGCTACGACCTGGCCCGCGTCGGCCGCTACAAGGTCAACAAGAAGCTGGGCCTGAACGCCGGTGTGCCGGTGGTGGGTTCGGTGCTGACCCGCGAGGACATCGTCTCGACCATCGAGTACCTGGTCCGTCTGCACCAGGGCGACAAGTTCATGACCGCGCCGGCCGGCGTGGAGGTTCCGGTCGAGGTCGACGACATCGACCACTTCGGCAACCGCCGTCTGCGCACCGTCGGCGAGCTCATCCAGAACCAGATCCGCGTGGGCCTGTCCCGCATGGAGCGGGTCGTGCGCGAGCGCATGACCACCCAGGACGTCGAGGCCATCACGCCGCAGACCCTGATCAACATCCGCCCGGTGGTGGCGGCGATCAAGGAGTTCTTCGGCACCTCGCAGCTGTCGCAGTTCATGGACCAGAACAACCCGCTGTCGGGCCTGACCCACAAGCGCCGCCTGTCGGCGCTGGGCCCGGGTGGTCTGTCCCGGGAGCGCGCGGGCCTCGAGGTCCGCGACGTGCACCCGTCGCACTACGGCCGCATGTGCCCGATCGAGACCCCGGAAGGCCCGAACATCGGCCTGATCGGTTCGCTGTCGGTGTACGCCCGGGTCAACCCGTTCGGCTTCATCGAGACGCCGTACCGGCGGGTCGAGAACGGCCGGGTCACCGACGAGGTCAAGTACCTGACCGCCGACGAGGAGGACCGGCACATCCGTGCGCAGGCCAACTCGCCGGTGGACGCCGAGGGCAACTTCCTCGAGGACAAGGTCCTGGCTCGTCGCGGCAACGAGGAGATGGAGTACGTCCCGGCCCGCGAGGTCGACTTCATGGACGTCTCGCCGCGCCAGATGGTGTCGGTGGCGACCGCCATGATCCCGTTCCTCGAGCACGACGACGCCAACCGCGCGCTGATGGGCGCGAACATGCAGCGTCAGGCCGTGCCGCTGATCCGTTCCGAGTCGCCGCTGGTCGGCACGGGAATGGAATTGCGGGCTGCCGTTGATGCCGGTGATGTCGTGGTCAACGACAAGCCGGGTGTGGTCGAGGAGGTCTCCGCCGACTACATCACCGTCATGCACGACGACGGCACCCGGCGCAGCTACCGGATGCGCAAGTTCGCGCGTTCCAACCAGGGCACCTGCGCCAACCAGCGGCCGATCGTGGACGAGGGCCAGCGGGTCGAGCGCGGCCAGGTGCTCGCCGACGGTCCGTGCACCGAGAACGGTGAGATGGCGCTGGGCAAGAACCTGCTCGTCGCCGTCATGCCGTGGGAGGGCCACAACTACGAGGACGCGATCATCCTGTCGCAGCGCCTCGTCGAGGAGGACGTGCTCACCTCGATCCACATCGAGGAGCACGAGATCGATGCCCGGGACACCAAGCTCGGCGCCGAGGAGATCACCCGGGACATCCCGAACGTCTCCGACGAGGTGCTGGCCGACCTGGACGAGCGCGGCATCGTGCGCATCGGTGCGGAGGTCCGCGACGGTGACATCCTCGTCGGCAAGGTGACCCCGAAGGGCGAGACCGAGCTGACCCCCGAGGAGCGCCTGCTGCGCGCCATCTTCGGTGAGAAGGCTCGCGAGGTCCGCGACACCTCGCTGAAGGTGCCGCACGGCGAGTCCGGCAAGGTCATCGGCATCCGGGTGTTCTCCCGCGACGACGACGACGATCTGCCCCCGGGCGTGAACGAGTTGGTCCGCGTCTACGTGGCCCAGAAGCGCAAGATCCAGGACGGCGACAAGCTGGCCGGCCGGCACGGCAACAAGGGCGTCATCGGCAAGATCCTCCCCAAGGAGGACATGCCGTTCATGCCCGACGGAACCCCGGTCGACATCATCCTGAACACCCACGGCGTGCCGCGTCGTATGAACATCGGCCAGATCCTGGAGACCCACCTCGGGTGGATCGCCAAGGCGGGCTGGGACGTCACCGACGGCACCGGCACCGTCCCGGACTGGGCCGCGGCCCTGCCCGAGGAGATGCTGGGCCAGGAGTCGGACACCAACGTCGCCACCCCGGTGTTCGACGGCGCCCGCGACGCGGAACTGCAGGGCCTGCTCGGCGTGACCCTGCCGAACCGCGACGGTGAGCGCATGGTCAACGAGCACGGCAAGGCGACCCTGTTCGACGGCCGCTCCGGCGAGCCGTTCCCGTACCCGGTCGCGGTCGGCTACATGTACATCCTGAAGCTGCACCACCTGGTCGACGACAAGATCCACGCGCGCTCGACCGGTCCGTACTCGATGATCACCCAGCAGCCGCTCGGTGGTAAGGCGCAGTTCGGTGGTCAGCGCTTCGGTGAGATGGAGTGCTGGGCCATGCAGGCCTACGGCGCCGCCTACACCCTGCAGGAACTGCTGACCATCAAGTCCGACGACGTGGTCGGCCGCGTGAAGGTCTACGAGGCCATCGTCAAGGGCGAGAACATTCCGGAGCCGGGCATTCCGGAGTCGTTCAAGGTTCTGCTCAAGGAACTCCAGTCGCTGTGCCTGAACGTGGAGGTGCTGTCCTCGGACGGCGCCGCGATCGAGCTGCGTGAGGGCGAGGACGAGGACCTGGAGCGGGCCGCGGCGAACCTGGGTATCAACCTGTCGCGCAACGAGGCTGCCACGGTCGACGATCTGGCGCAGTAAGCCGATTCGGTCCCCGGGGGCGATTGCCCCCGGGGACAGCGGTCAGCCGACCGCACTGGACTAGCGAACTTTGCTCGATACTGAACCCGAACAGGGGAAAGGAAGTTACGTGCTAGACGTCAACTTCTTCGATGAACTCCGGATCGGCCTGGCCACCGCCGAAGACATCCGTCAGTGGTCCTACGGCGAGGTGAAGAAGCCGGAGACCATCAACTACCGCACGCTCAAGCCGGAGAAGGACGGCCTGTTCTGCGAGAAGATCTTCGGCCCCACCCGGGACTGGGAGTGCTACTGCGGTAAGTACAAGCGCGTCCGCTTCAAGGGCATCATCTGTGAGCGCTGTGGCGTCGAGGTCACGCGCGCCAAGGTGCGCCGCGAGCGGATGGGCCATATCGAGCTGGCCGCTCCGGTCACCCACATCTGGTACTTCAAGGGCGTGCCGTCGCGCCTGGGCTACCTGCTCGATCTGGCGCCGAAGGATCTCGAGAAGATCATCTACTTCGCCGCGTACGTGATCGTCGGTGTCGACGACGAGCTGCGGCACAGCGAGCTGTCCACGCTCGAGGCGGAGATGGAGGTCGAGAAGAAGGCGGTCGCCGACCAGCGCGACGCGGACCTGGAGGCCCGCGCCCAGAAGCTGGAAGCCGACATCGCCGAACTCGAGGCCGAGGGCGCCAAGTCCGACGTCCGCCGCAAGGTCAAGGACGGCGGCGAGCGCGAGATGCGGCAGCTGCGCGACCGCGCCCAGCGCGAGCTGGACCGGCTCGACGAGATCTGGACCACGTTCACCAAGCTGTCCACCAAGCAGCTGATCGTGGACGAGGTGCTGTACCGCGAGCTGCAGGACCGCTACGGCGAGTACTTCACCGGCGCGATGGGTGCCGAGGCCATCCAGAAGCTGATGGAGACCTTCGACATCGCGGCCGAGGCGGAGCACCTGCGTGAGGTCATCCGCACCGGTAAGGGCCAGAAGAAGCTGCGCGCCCTCAAGCGCCTGAAGGTCGTCGCCGCGTTCCAGACCAACGGCAACTCGCCGATGGGCATGGTCCTCGACGCCGTTCCGGTGATCCCGCCGGAACTGCGCCCGATGGTGCAGCTCGACGGTGGCCGCTTCGCGACCTCCGACCTGAACGACCTGTACCGCCGCGTCATCAACCGCAACAACCGCCTCAAGCGACTGATCGATCTGGGCGCGCCCGAGATCATCGTCAACAACGAGAAGCGGATGCTGCAGGAGTCGGTCGACGCCCTGTTCGACAACGGCCGCCGCGGCCGCCCGGTCACCGGACCGGGCAACCGTCCGCTGAAGTCGCTGTCCGATCTGCTCAAGGGCAAGCAGGGCCGGTTCCGCCAGAACCTGCTCGGCAAGCGCGTCGACTACTCGGGTCGTTCCGTGATCGTCGTCGGCCCGCAGCTGAAGCTGCACCAGTGCGGTCTGCCGAAGTTGATGGCGCTGGAGCTGTTCAAGCCGTTCGTGATGAAGCGGCTGGTCGACCTGAACCACGCGCAGAACATCAAGTCCGCCAAGCGGATGGTCGAGCGGCAGCGGCCGCAGGTGTGGGACGTCCTCGAAGAGGTCATCGCCGAGCACCCCGTGCTGCTGAACCGCGCGCCCACCCTGCACCGGCTGGGCATCCAGGCCTTCGAACCGCTGCTGGTCGAGGGCAAGGCGATCCAGCTGCACCCGCTCGTGTGTGAGGCGTTCAACGCCGACTTCGACGGTGACCAGATGGCCGTGCACCTGCCGCTGTCCGCGGAGGCGCAGGCCGAGGCCCGCATCCTGATGCTGTCCTCGAACAACATCCTGTCGCCGGCCTCGGGTCGTCCGCTCGCCATGCCCCGTCTGGACATGGTGACCGGCCTGTACTACCTGACCCGCCTGGAAGAGGGCGCGAAGGGCGAGTACCGGGAGGCAGGCACCGACGAGCCGGAGTTCGGTGTGTACTCCTCCGCGGCCGAGGCCCAGATGGCCGTCGACCGTGGCGAGCTCACCGTGCGCTCGCTGATCAAGGTCCGCCTGAACGATCAGCGTCCGCCGCGCGAGATCGAGGCGGCGGAGTTCCCGGACGGCTGGCAGCGCGGCGATTCGTGGGCGATCAAGACCACGCTCGGCCGGGTGCTGTTCAACGAGCTGCTCCCGCACGACTACGCGTTCATCAACGAGCAGATGCCGAAGAAGCGGCAGGCGACGATCATCAACGATCTCGCCGAGCGCTACCCGATGATCGTGGTCGCGCAGACCGTCGACAAGCTCAAGGACGCGGGCTTCCACTGGGCCACCCGCTCCGGCGTCACCGTCTCCATGTCGGACGTGCTCGTTCCGCCGGAGAAGGCGGAGATCATGGAGCGCTACGAGGCGCAGTCCGAGCAGATCGAGAAGAAGTACCAGCGTGGTGCGCTCGATCACCAGGAGCGCAACAACGCCCTGGTGAAGATCTGGCAGGAGGCCACGGAAGAGGTCGGTAAGGCGCTGCGTGCGCACTACCCGCCGGACAACCCGGTCATCACGATCGTCGACTCGGGCGCCACGGGTAACTTCACCCAGACTCGTACCCTCGCGGGCATGAAGGGTCTGGTGACCAACCCGAAGGGTGAGTTCATCCCGCGGCCGATCAAGTCCTCCTTCCGCGAGGGCCTGACGGTGCTGGAGTACTTCATCAACACCCACGGCGCGCGTAAGGGTCTGGCCGACACCGCGCTGCGTACCGCCGACTCGGGCTACCTGACCCGTCGTCTGGTGGACGTGTCGCAGGACGTCATCGTGCGCGAGACGGACTGTGCCACCGAGCGCGGCATCATCGTGCGGATCGCGGAGAAGCAGCCGGACGGCTCGCTGATCCGGGACGCGCACGTGGAGACCAGCACCTACGCCCGGACCGCGGCCACCGACATCCTCGACGCCGCGGGCAACGTGGTGGTCGAGAAGGGCCACGACCTCGGCGATCCGGCACTCGAGGCTCTCCTCGAGGCCGGCGTGACCGAGGTCAAGGTCCGGTCGGTGCTGACCTGCACCTCGGGCACCGGCGTGTGCGCGATGTGCTACGGCCGCTCGATGGCCACCGGCAAGCTGGTCGACGTCGGCGAGGCCGTCGGCATCGTCGCCGCCCAGTCCATCGGTGAGCCCGGTACCCAGCTGACCATGCGTACCTTCCACCAGGGTGGTGTCGCCGGTGACGACATCACGGGTGGTCTGCCCCGCGTGCAGGAGCTCTTCGAGGCTCGGGTGCCGAAGGGCAAGGCGCCGATCGCGGAGATCTCCGGCCGGGTGCGGCTGGAGGACGACGACCGCTTCTACAAGATCACGATCATTCCGGACGACGGTTCGGAGGAAGTGGTCTACGACAAGCTGTCGAAGCGTCAGCGGCTGCGGGTGTTCAAGCACGACGACGGCAGTGAGCGCCTGCTCGCCGACAACGACCACGTCGAGGTCGGTCAGCAGCTGCTCGAGGGCTCGGCCGATCCGCACGAGGTGCTGCGTGTGATGGGTCCGCGTCAGGTGCAGATCCACCTGGTCCACGAGGTCCAGGAGGTGTACCGGTCGCAGGGTGTGTCCATCCACGACAAGCACATCGAGGTCATCGTCCGGCAGATGCTGCGCCGCGTCACGATCATCGACTCGGGCGCGACGGAGTTCCTGCCCGGTTCGCTGGTCGAGCGTGCCGAGTTCGAGAACTCGAACCGGCGCGTGGTGTCCGAGGGCGCCGAGCCGGCCGCCGGCCGTCCGGTGCTGATGGGTATCACCAAGGCGTCGCTGGCCACCGATTCGTGGCTGTCGGCGGCCTCCTTCCAGGAGACCACCCGAGTGCTGACGGACGCGGCCATCAACTGCCGCTCCGACAAGCTCATCGGCCTGAAGGAGAACGTGATCATCGGCAAGCTGATCCCGGCCGGTACCGGCATCAACCGCTACCGGAACATCCAGGTCCAGCCGACCGAGGAGGCCCGCGCGGCCGCCTACGCCGTGCCGTCCTACGACGACACCTACTACACCCCGGACGGCTTCGGCCAGACCACGGGTGCTGCGGTGCCGCTGGACGACTACGGGTTCAGCGACTACCGGTAGTCCGCGTATCGCCCTGCCTCGGGTGAACTGTGATCGGCCCCCGCTCCGGATTTCGGAGCGGGGGCCGATTCATGTTCGGGGTGCGAGGCTTTCGTGCGGGGACTGCGGAGGGCCCTCGATCCGGGCCGTGAATATTCGGTTTCCGGATTATCGAATAAGCATTCGTCGAAATACCCTGTGGCGGAATTGATGTGTGCACGACGCGGAAAGGGTGCGAATCCAATTTGGGCGGAGTGTCGTTCTTTGGCGCGTCGCGCGGGTGGCGTTTAGTGTGAGCAATGCCCGGGAGGTCATCGCCGATTGCGCAGTCGGCACCCGGAACAAGATGGAGGTTTTGCCGAATGAGCAATGCGGGTGTCGAGGATCGTTTGAGCGCGGTCGAAACGTTTGTGCGCTCGATGGCAGCAGATGTCAATCAGGCCAGCAGTCGTCTCTGGCATGTCTTCGAGAAGCAGGCCGGACACAGTGTCGAACTGGCTGATCTGAAGGCGGTCCAGGCGGTCCATTCCCGGGACTTGTCCGAGATCGCTGGCAAATTGGATGTCCAGACCAAGGATATCTCTGAGGTCAAGGCCGTTCAGGAGATCCATGTTCGGGACATCTCGGATATCAAGACGGATGTCGCCGAGGTGAAGGCTGTGCAGGCCGTGCATACCAAAGAGCTCTCTGATATCAAGGTGACCCAAGAGGACCATTCCGGAAAGCTGGAATGGCTCAAAGCCGACAGTGACGTGCGGCATAAGCATGTGGTCTCGATGTTGAACAAAGTCCTCGATGGGATGAATGAGCTGAAGAGTAGGTAGTTCCCGCACATGGGTGGCCCGACTCCGTAGTGGAACTGGGCCACCCGAGTGGACGGTGGTTAATTTCTTTCACACCTGATTCCAGATCAGGCGGAGCACGGCGTTGATCGCGTAGATACCGGCGAAGATCAGGGCAGGGGTGAGGGTGGTGGCCGAGTAGAGGGCGAGGGCGGCGCTGCCGAACCAGGCGATTTCGAATACCGCGCGGACGATGCCGTGCAGGGCGTAGGTGGCGTTCTCACCGCCGCCGGCGGCGAACAGTGCCCACAGCACTGCGAGGATCGCCGGAGCGCCGAGTCCCGCAACGAATTTCAGGATCCAGTTCGGGCTCACCGTGAAGCCCCAGTAGGCGACCGAGCCGAGGGCGCCCAGCTCGAGGAAGAACATCAGGGCGGCATTCGTCCCCTTGGCAACGGTGAGCATTCGGACCTCCGAGTGTGACAGTCGTTCTCTTGTGAGAGCAATGCTCTCGCATGAGTGTCTGTTTTGTCAAGAGCGGTGCTCTCGCGGCGAATCTCGTTCCATCCGTGGGGGTTACGGCTCCGAATACGTGGTGATCGACGCTGCCTGATGAATTGGTTGGGGCTCGGAACGGAGTTGCGGCATGGTTCAGGAACTGATCGCTGCCCTGTTGGGGGCGCTGCTCGCGGTGGTGGTCCTGGTCGCGGGCGACCGGATGCGCCCGGCCGCATGGCGGCAGACCAACGACGAAGCCTCGGGCACGCTGGCGCTGGACGTCATCAAGACGTTCTTCACCGCCGTCGTCGCGTTCATCGTGGTCATCTGCTGGCAGCAGTACCAGAATGCGCACAATCACACCGTCACCGAGGCCAAGGGCCTGGTCGAGACCTATTTCGCGGCGCACAACATGGCCGAGCCCGACCGGGATCGCGTACAGACGCTGGTCCGCGGTTACACCGAACAGGTGGTCGGCCCGGAGTGGACCACCATGAGCCGCAACGGCCGCCTCAGCCCGTCCGCGCAGTCGATGCTGGACTCGTTGCGCGACACCGTCGCCCAGCAGCATCCGCAGGATCAGGTCACGACGGATGCGCGAGCGGCCGCCCAGACGGCCCTGGTCAAAGTGGCCGACGCCCGTACCGACCGCGGGGTCGACGCGGCCCAGGGCGTGCCCGGATTCCTGTATGTCGCACTGATATTCGGCACGGTGCTACTGCTGTTCAGTCCGGTGCTCTCCGGCACCCGGGTCACCTGGCGCAGTACCCTGATGACCGCCCTGCTCGGTGTGGTGATCGCCTCGGCCCTGCTCCAGATCCACAACTTCGAGCGGCCGTTCTCCCACACCATCAGCGTTCCCCGCGACGCGTTCGAATTCGCGCTGGCGCGCTATCAGCACATCGGCTGACCGTGTTCCCTCGACGAATCGAGTTGATGCACATGGTTTTCGCGAGCGTGCCGGGCACCGGGCCGCGTGCGGTGCGAGTGGTCGGCGGCTGTGCCGTGGCGATGGTGCTGTCGGCCGGCGGCGTCGCCCCGGCCGATCCCGGCCCGATCGCCGGCGTCTCGACCGGCAGCGCCATGACCGGATCGGGCGGTACGGGCAGCGGTGCGACCGGCTCGGGTATCGGCAACGACGACGCCGGTGGTGTCGACTCCGGCAGCGCCCTGAGCCTGCACCCACCGGCCACAGCGAACGAGACCGCCCGCCGGGAGACAAGCCTGTCCCGCCCGTCGACCCATGCCACGCCCCTCCCGGGCACCGCCCCGGCCGAGGCCGACGGCGATCATGCCGAGTCCGCCGATCCGGTCGAATCCGCCGCACCGGCCGGCCCGAGTTCCGGCAGCGTCCAAACCGCCTGTGCCGGAAGCGCGGTCACCGGTCTCAGCCTGATCCTGCTCGGCGTGCTGACCGGCAGCGCGACCGGTAGTGGCTCCGGCGGCAGCAGCCTCGTGGGCGGCTCCAGCCTGGTCGGCTTCGGTTCTGGGGGTTCCAGCCTGGTGGGCACCGGCTCCGGCGGTTCCGGCCTCGGCAGCGCCGCCCTGGGCAGTGCGATCACCGGCAGCGCGATCATCACCTGCCTCCTGCCGCCGGCGCCCCCGCCCGCCCCCGAACTGCCCCTGCAACTCGGCCCCCCACCCCTGCCTATCCTGCCGGTCTTCGTGCCCCCGGCTCCCGTCCCCGCCGCCCCAGCGCCACCACCGGCACCGCCTGTTCCCGTCCCGCCGACCCCGAAGTGGCAGGCCCGCCCGGTCGCCGCCGAACCGCCGGCCACGGACGACGTCGCCTGGGACCTCATGGAATTGATGGTCGTCCTGGTCTCCACCGTCCTGATCGGCGTCCGGGTCCGCTCCGCCGACCCGCGCCCCCGCCGTCCAGCCTGATCGTCCACCGGGACGCGCCGTCCGCCCGCCCGCGCCCCCGCCGCTCGGCCTGATCGTCCGCCGGGACCGTGCCGTCCGCCCGCGCCCCAGTCGCCCGGCTTGATCGTCCGCCGGGACCGTGCCGTCCGCCCGCGCCCCCGCCGTCCGGCTTGATCGTCCGCCGGGACCGTGCCGTCCGGCTGCGGCCCCGTCGCCCGGCCTGATTGCCCACCGGGGCCGCGCCGTCCGTCGTTCGTCCTGATTACTCGTCTGCGTCGGCAACCGAGATGCGTCGGCAACCGGGTCGTCCTGGGGTCACCACCGCGCCTCGGCGGACGATCCCGCGCGGCCTGTTCTCGCCGACCGGCGGTCAGTCCCTCCGGCGGCTTCACGATCCCGAACCCCGACAGGGCATTCAGGGCTCTGGCGGCACGATTGTTCATGTTCACTGTGAGCACGGCGGCGGATATTTCACGCCCGGCGATCGCAGTACGAGCTCATGGTCTGGTTCGGCCGCGCGTGGACAATCCCCGTCCCGCCGGGTAAGAAAATAGAACACGTTTCATTTGCGGCGGGAGTTGGTATGGACAGCGCGACCATGGGCGAACTGGTGATGGCCGGATTCCGGAAGCTCGGGTTCATCCAGTTCGCCGGGATCGAGGGGGTGGAGTATCTCCCGGGCCGCAGCGTCGTCGCGATCGAACCGAAGCCGGAACATCTCAATCACAACGGTGATCTGCACGCCGCGATCCTGTTCGGGCTGGCCGAGACGGCGGCCATGGGTGCGGCGATCTCCGGGATCGTCGATCTGATGGGGGAGGCGTTCATCGTCGCCAGGGACGGTCGGATCGAGTATTTGGCCCGTGCGAAGGGCGAAGCGGGCCCGATCCGCGCCGCCTCGGAATTGACGGCGGCGGAACTGGATCGGGCCCGCTCCGGGATCGAGGACGGGCAGTCCGTCGAGTTGGCGGTGCCGGTGGATCTCACCGACAACACCGGGAATTCGGTGGCCGCGGCATCGTTCACCGCGGTGATCCGGCCGCGCCGGAAGTAGGCATCCGGCGGCACCGGAAGTACCCACGTCCGGCGGGACCGGAAGTAGCTTCAGCGCTCGCTGTCCAGCATCGCCATCTGCGCGGTCGCGTAGCGTTCGCCGGCCACCTGCTCGGCCGGCACGGCTGCCTCGATCTCGGCGATCTCATCCTCGGTGAGCCGGATGTCCAGCGCTGCGGCGCTTTCCGACCAGCGCTGGGGAGTGCGGGCGCCGATGATGGGCACGATGTCGGCGCCGCGGGACAGCACCCACGCGATCGCGAGTTGAGCGACGGTCGCGCCGCGTGTCTCGGCGATCGCGGCCAGCGCCTCGACAAGCCGCAGATTGCTGGTGAGGTTGTCGCCCTGGAACCGCGGGCTGTGGGCGCGGAAGTCACCGGGATCGAAGTCGGGGCGGGTGCGCAGCGAATCGCTGAGCAGGCCGCGCGACAGCACTCCGTAAGCGGTGATGCCGATGCCGAGCTCGCGGGTCGTCGGCAGAATCTCGCGTTCGATCCCGCGGGAGATCAGCGAGTACTCGATCTGCAGATCGGCGATCGGATGTATGGTCGCGGCGCGCCGGATCGTCTCCGCGCCGACCTCGGACAGCCCGATGTAGCGGACATAGCCGGCCTCCACCATCTCGGCGATCGCGCCGATGGTCTCCTCGATCGGCACGTTCGGGTCGAGCCGGGCCGGTCGGTAGACGTCGATGTAGTCGACGCCGAGCCGTTGCAGCGAATATCCGAGGAAGTTGCGGACCGCGGCCGGTCGGCCGTCGAACCCGCCCCAGCTGTTGTCCGGGCCGCGCAGGCCGCCGAATTTGACGCTGAGCAGGTAGTCCTCCCGCGGGCGGTCGGACAGGGCCCGGCCGAGCAGCATCTCGTTGTGGCCGAAGCCGTAGAAGTCGCCGGTATCGATCAGTGTCGCGCCCGAGTCCAGGGCGGCATGCACGGTCGCGATCGACTGCGCCTCGTCGGAGGCGCCGTACGCCCCGGACATGCTCATGCCGCCGAGGCCGATCCGGCCGACCAGTGGGCCCGTGACACCCAGTTGAACCCGGTCCATCGTCGTCGAGTTGGTCATGCTTCCATCCTGGGCCCTCGATCCGGGGATCCGGCAGAGATCGGATATCGGGGGATCGGCAATCCCTGGGTGCACAGGATCGGCGATTCCCAAGATGCACAGAACCGTGATCCCCGGGTGCACACGGCCGGTGATCCCCGTGCACAGGACCGGTCGTTCCCCGCGTGCACAGGGCTGGTGATCCCGGCACAGGACCGGTCGTTCCCGGGTGCACAGGACCGGTGATCCCCCAGGTGCACAGACCGCTGGTCCCCCGGGTACACATCGGCGATCCCGGTTCTTCGGTTGCCCGGGATCGGGGATCCCTGGCTACGCCCACGGCCCGGGAGGACAGTGGAACACATGGACCGTGACGATCTCGCCGATTTCCTGCGCCGCCGCCGTGAGCAGCTGCAACCGGCCGATGTGGGCCTGCTGCCGGGCGCGCGCCGCCGCACCCCGGGGTTGCGGCGCGACGAGGTGGCGTTGCTGGCGGGGATGTCGACCGACTACTACACCCGGCTGGAGCAGTCCCGCGGCCCCCGGCCGTCGGTGCAGGTGCTCAGCGCGCTTGCCCGGGCGCTGCGGCTCACCGACGACGAACGCGATCACCTGTTCCACCTGTGCGGGCACACCGCGCCCGCGCGCGGCGGCGATCGGCACGTCGGCCCCGGACTGCTGTTCCTGCTGAACAAGCTCGACGACACGCCCGCCTGCGTGATCTCGGACCTCGGCGAGGTGCTGACCCAGAACCGGATGCACATGATCATGTCCGGTGAGCGGATCCAGCACACCGGCCCGGATCGCTACATCGCCTGGCGCTGGTTCACCGATCCGGAGGTGCGCGCCAAATTTCCGGACGACGCCGAACGTCTCGCGCGCAAACACGTCTCGGACCTGCGCGCCACCGCGGCCCGCCGGGCGGGCGACGCCGACGTCACCGAGCTGGTGAGCCGCCTGCGCGCGACGAGCCCGGAATTCGAGCGGCTGTGGAGCGACCACGAGGTCGGGGTGCGGCTCAACGATGCCAAGCGCATCCACGATCCCCGGGTCGGCATGCTGGATCTGATCTGCGAGACCCTGGTCACCCCGAACGCCACCCAGAAGCTGCTGGTGTACTACCCGCGGCCGGGTAGCGACGCCCAGGAGAAGCTGGATCTGTTGCGAGTCATCGGAACTCAGTCGTTGTCGGACGAAAGCGATTCGGCCGAGCGGCTTCTGGATCACGGATAGTCGAGAACCGCTGTCTCGGTGAATGTTCCGAGCACCACGCGGACGGTTTGTGCGCTGTCCGTCCCCGCAGCGCCGGGATCGTCCCGGACCGCCGACCACCGCACCGCACGCTCGCGGCGATGTCGCCGATCCCGCTGGATGATCGGCCGCCGCCCCCGCCGACCCGACTCAGCCGGTGATCCGCCGTTTTCGTGGCCGCAGGCGCAGATTGGGCAGCGGGGGTGCCGGGATCCGCTGCTCCGGCAGGTGGCCGGGCACGTCGCCGAATCGGCTGGTGTCGTGCCGCTCCCAGGCGGTGCGGGCGGCCTCGATCTCGTCGTGGCTGCGGGCCACGAAGTTCCACCACATCACCAGGTCCTCGGCGAAGGGCTCGCCGCCGATCAGTACCGCGTGCGCGCCGGTCTCGGCGGTCAACTCCAGGCTCTCCCGGCCGCTGCCCAGATACAGCAGCGGTCCGGGCGTGACGGTGACGCCGCCGGCGACCAGTTCGCCGGAGAGCACCAGGACAGCGTGCTCGAAGCCCGGATCCAGCGGCAGCCCGACCGTCGCACCCGGTTCGAGGGTCAGATCGGCGCCGACGATCGGGGTATAGGCGACGGCCGGGGAGGTGACGCCGCCGAGGGTCCCGATCAGCACGGTCGCGCGCAGACCGGGCAGGTCGAACACCGGCAGTTCGCGATGCTGCTCGAAGTGCGGGTCGATGCCGGTACGGTCGCCGGGCAGGGCGATCCACAGCTGCAGTCCGTGTCCGGCGGGGGCGCCCGGGACGGTGTACTCGGAATGCGCGATCCCGCGACCGGAGGTCATCAGGTTCAGTTGCCCGGGCTCGATCTCGACATCGGAACCGAGACTGTCGCGATGCCGGATGCGGCCGTCGAACGGCCAGGTCACCGTTTGCAGGCCGATGTGCGGATGCGGATCGATATCCGGTGGCAACTCCTCGGCGGGTGCGAGCGAGCCGAAGTGGTCGAGGAAGCACCACGCCCCGACGGTGGGCAGATCCCGTTGCGGCAGTACACGTTCCACGCTCACGCCGCGCACACCGCCGAGCGGCACCACGCGCGCGGGATGCAGGTCGGCGCGCGGGCCGGGCGCGGGCGCGGCCTCGCACACCGCTTCGGAGGGTGCGACCTCGAGGTCGCTCACCGTTGAATTCCCTTGCCCACCACGTGCGCATCGTAGTCGGGGTGCTTGTCCAGCCACCCCTTGACGAACGGGCAGCGCGCCACGATGCCGCGGCCGCGGCCGATCACATCGTCGACCGCCTCCCGCACCAGCGAGTTGGCCAGGCCCTTACCGCTGTATTCGGTGTCGACCTCGGTGTGGACGAACACGGTGTCGTGATCTCGCTCACGGAACTCGGCGAAACCGGCCAGCTTGTCGCCGTACCACACCTCGTAGCGGTGCTGTGCGTCGTTGCGGACGACGGTCGTCGCCACCGCCTGTTCGCTCATGCCTGCGTGCCCCTTCCGGTACCCACCCTGCCGACCCCTGGTCGCCCGACTTGTGTTGCCGCGCAAGAGCATACTCACGCGCCGGTACCGTTCCGCCGATCGGTGTGCTGGTGAGAGCGGCCGGGAGCGGTGCGGCGGGCACTTGCATGGCCGTCGCATAGTAACCATGGGTGTGGCGGTTTCGCGCGTGCTGCACAACCGAGTTCGTGGGTCCGCGCGGAAAGCGGTGGAAGTGACCATGTTTCGGATTCAGGGCTCGGTGCGCAGCCGCCGGCCGACCTCGTCGAGCGCGGTGCCGATCACATCCAGCTGCTCGGGGGTCAGCACGTCGATGAACAGTTCCCGCACGGTGGCGACGTGTGCGGGGGCGGCCTGCTCCAGCTTGCGGCGGCCGGCGTCGGTGAGTACCGCGTACACCGCGCGCATATCGCTGCGGCAGGACCGGCGGCGGACCAGCCCGGCCTGTTCCAGCCGGTCGATCTGATAGGTGAGCTTGCTCTTGGAATCGACCAGCGAGTCGGCCAGTTCGGTCATCCGCAACTCGTGCCCGGTGGCGGCGGAGAGCCGGACCAGGATCTCGTATTGCAGATGCGAGAGCCCGGCATCGTGTTCCAGCTGCCGGTCCAGCCGACGGCCGAGCAGTCCGGCGGCGGTGAGGAAGGCGATCCAGGCGCGGCGCTCCCGATCGTCGAGCCAACGCGGATCACCGTCCATATTCCGAGATTACCGTCGCCGCGGACCGGAATAACCCCACCGGATACCCTGTTGTTCAAATTTGAACTGGTAGGTCTCGCAGCTCGGAGCAGTCATATGGAGCCAGCCCCTCGCGCCGAGGTCCGCACCCGGGTGCGCATCCCGCTCACCTTCGGTGACGGCTACTCGGCCACCGCCGAGGCGGTCACCTTCGACGGACTCAGCGACGGCAGGGAGCATCTTGCCCTGCTCCTCGGAGAGCCGCGCCCCGGCCGGGTGCCGCTGGTGCGGCTGCACTCGGAATGCCTCACCGGTGACGTCTTCGGTTCCGCCCGCTGCGACTGCGGCCCGCAACTGCGGGAGGCGGTGCAGCGGATCGCCGAGATCGGCGGCGTGCTGCTCTATCTGCGGCAGGAGGGCCGCGACATCGGTCTCTACAACAAACTCGACGCCTATGCCCTGCAGGACAGCGGCCTGGACACCTACCAGGCCAACGCCGCGCTCGGCCTGCCCGAGGACGGCCGCGACTACACGCCGGCGGCGCAGATGCTGACCGCGCTGGGCCTCGCCGAGATCGATCTGCTCACCAACAACCCGGACAAGCCCCGGCAACTGCTGGCGCTCGGTATCGGGGTCCGCACGGCGGTGCCGACCGGCGTCCACGCCACCCCGACCAATCTGCGCTATCTGCGCGCCAAGGTGGAGCACACCGGGCATACCATCCGATTGATCGGCTGAAGGAGAGCACATCATGGCCGAAACCACCCGCATGCCGGCGCTGTATCTGAGCCACGGCGCCCCGCCGCTGGCCGACGACCCGATCTGGCCCGGCCAGCTCGCCGCCTGGTCCGCCGAACTGCCCCGCCCCCGCGCGATTCTCGTGGTCTCCGCGCACTGGGAGGACGCGCCCGTCACCCTCGGCGCCACCACCGCCGTGCCGTTGGTCTACGACTTCTGGGGTTTCCCGGAGCACTACTACCGGGTGCGCTACCCGGCCCCCGGCGCTCCCGAACTCGCCGCGAAGGTTCGTGCGCTGCTCGGCGGTACCGTGCACGAGGCCCCCGACCGCGGCCTCGACCACGGCGCCTACGTCCCACTGGTCGAGATGTATCCGGCCGCCGACATCCCGGTGCTGCAACTGTCGATGCCGACCCTCGACCCGGCCGGGCTGTTCGACCTCGGCCGCGCACTGGCTCCCCTGCGCGAGGAAGGGGTGCTGATCATCGGCAGCGGTTTCTTCACCCACAACCTGCGCGCCCTGCAATCCGCGGACGTCCCCGCCTGGTCCCGTGAATTCGACGAGTGGGGCCGGGAGACGATCGCCGCCGGCGACATCGACGCGCTGCTCGACTTCCGGCACACCGCGCCCGGCCCGTCCGTCGCTCACCCCCGCACCGAACATTTCGCGCCCCTGTTCGTCACTCTCGGTGCGGGCGAAGCCGATTCGGCCACGCTGCGCTCGACGATCGACGGCTTCTGGATGAATCTGGCGAAACGCTCCGTTCAGCTCGGCTGAGCATGCGCTCGGGCAGCGGCCGGTTCCGCCGGCCCGCAGCCCCTCGGCGGTGCGCCGATTTCCCCTACTCTGGAGCCATGGCCAAGGAAATCGACCGCGTCAGGGCCCGCTCGGCCCTGGCGACGGTCAAGGAGAGTCCGTTCATCGCCACGGTCGCGTTGCTGCCCGTGGTCGCGGTGCTCGGTGTGGTGTGGTGGCTGACCAACTGGTTCGTCGCACTCATCGTGCTGGTTCTGCTCGGCGCGGTCGTCGTCGTGCGGGGCAAGCTGCTGCACTGATCCGCGCGTAGCACCCGGACGGGCTCAGCGGGGGATGTGGAACGTGATCAGTTCCCCGGTGCCCGGGTCCGCGCGCGCCCAGGGCCGGTCGAATTCCAGTACGGCCAGCGCCGAGGTCGGGAATTTGCGGCTCAGTTCCGTGGCGGGCCCGGAGTCGCGATTCGCGGCCAGCTCCCACGCCGTCCACGGCATGCCGGGCGCGTGCCCGACCAGCAGCAGGGTGGCCACGTCGTCGTCGGTGAGCTGGATCAGGTCGACGAGCGTGTGCGGAGTCGCCTCGTAGATCGACGACTCGAACAGCACGGGCGCGGTGACGCCGGTGGCGGCCAGGGTCTCCCTGGTCCGTACGGAGGTCGAGCAGCGTACCGCGTCGATCTCCGGCAGGGTGGTACGCAGCCAGTCACCGGCCAGTGCCGCCTCCCGGCGGCCGCGCGGCGCCAGCGGCCGGTCGTGGTCGGCGACACCCGGCGGGTAGCTGGACTTTCCGTGCCGCATCAAGATCAAGGTGCGTGCCATGGTTCCTACCGTATGCCGGACAGAGACGTATCTCACTCTCGAGGCACACTGAAGGTGGCGTCACACTGGAACCCAACGGATACCAGCGTGGAGCATGCTCCGCATCGAGCCCCGGTGCGGTACATCCCCTGAAAGTTTCGAGGATCTGCGAGATATGGCCTATGTGATCACGCAGCGTTGTTGCAACGACGCGAGCTGCGTACCCGAGTGCCCGGTCGATTGCATTCGTCCCACTCCGGAGCAACCCGAGTTCGCGACGACCGAGCAGCTGTACATCGACCCCGACACCTGTATCGACTGCGGTGCCTGTGTGGATGCCTGCCCGGTGGAGGCCATCTTCTCCGAGGACGATCTGGTGGCTTCGCTGTCGCGGTTCCGCGACATCAACGCCGCCTACTTCCAGCGGCACCCACTCGAGTCGAACTTCGAGCCGATCAGCACCCCGGCCCGCCCGCCCAAGGAACTGGGCACCCTGCGGGTCGCGATCGTCGGAGCCGGCCCCGCGGCCTGCTACGCCGCCGACGAGCTGCTGCGGCGCGCCGACGTCGAGGTGGAGATGTTCGACCGGCTGCCGACCCCCTGGGGTCTGGTCCGGGCCGGCGTCGCCCCCGACCACGCCGGCACCAAGCGCGTGTCGACCATGTTCGAGAGCGCCTTCCGTCGCGACACCCTGCAGTACTACCTCAACGTCGAGGTGGGGCGGCACGTCAGCCACGACGAGCTGGTGGCGCATCATCACGCGGTGATCTACGCCGTGGGCGCCTCCACCGACCGCCGGCTGGGCGTGCCCGGCGAGGATCTGCCCGGCAGCCACTCCGCGACCGAGTTCGTGGCCTGGTACAACGGTCACCCCGACTACGCCGACCGCACCTTCGACCTGTCCGGCGAGCGGGCGGTCATCGTGGGCAACGGCAACGTCGCCCTCGACGTGGCCCGGGTGCTGACCATGAACCCCGACGAGCTGGCGAAGACCGACATCGCCGATCACGCCCTGGACACGCTGCGCGGCAGCAACATCCGCGAGGTCGTGGTGCTGGGCCGGCGTGGGCCGCTGCAGGCGGCGTACACCACCCCGGAGTTCCTGGCGCTGACCCACCTGAAGGATGTGGACGTCATCGTCGACGCGGGCGATCTGGAGCTCGACGGGGAGAGCCGGGCCCTGCTCGACGATCCCGAGGTCGAGCCGACGCTGCAGCTGAAGTACCAGCTGGCGGAGGAGTACGCCGGTGCCCCGCGCAATCCGGAGCACAAGCGCATCGTCTTCCGCTACCTGACCTCGCCGACGGCGATCAACGGGACCGACAAGGTCGAGTCCATCGAGTTCGCGCACAACGAACTGGTGGCGGACGCGTCCGGGCACCTGGTCGCCCGGGCCACCGATCGGCTGGAGACGCTGCCGGCCTCGCTGGTGCTGCGCTCGATCGGTTACAAGGGCCGGCCGGTGCCGAATCTGCCGTTCGACGAGCGGGAGGGCGTGGTCCCCAACGCGCAGGGCCGGGTGCTGGCCGACGGCGAGCCGCTGACGGGCGTCTACGTGTCCGGCTGGATCAAGCGCGGCCCGCGCGGCGTGATCGGTTCCAACCGGGTCGACGCGACGGAGACGGTCGAGCATCTGCTGGCCGATTTCGTACAGGGCAAACTCGCCGCGCCGCGCAGCGATCGGGCGGCGCTGAAGGCGCTGCTGACCGAGCGGCAGCCGGATCTGGTCGACCGGGAGGGCTGGAAGGCGATCGACACCGCGGAGAAGACCGCCGGCAAGGCCGGTGGCCGTCCCCGGGTCAAGTTCACCAGTCTCGAGGAACTGCTCAAGGCCGCCCGCAGCTGATCCGACCGAGCCCCCGCGCCCCGGCTGTTTCCGGCATCGATCGGAAACGGCCGGGGCGCGGGCTCAGTTCGGCAGCAGGTTGATCATCAGACCGCCCTTGGTGCAGACCGAGGGCACCTTCGCGCTGGGCTGCGCCCGGCAGTCCCAGCCGTCGACCGTCTTCTTCAGGTCGCGCTGTTTTACGTAGGCCCCGGCGACGCGCATCGCCTCGGCACAGTCGACCAGGCCGCCGGTCCGTTTCACCGCGATGACCGTGCGGGCCACCCCGCCGGTGTCGGTCACGTGCCCGCAACTCACGTCGCCGGGACCGGTCGGGGGCACGGTGCCCGGCGGCCCGGCGGCGGTCTCCGTCGAGGTCACCGAGGTGGACGGCGTGGTCGAATCGGAACCGTGCCCGCAGGCGGTCAGGGCCGTTGCCGCCGCCGCGGCCAGTAACACGAGCTGAGCCTTCTGCACGCCGAGTTCTCCTCCGTCCGCGGATCACGGCGGTCCGATGCCGCCGGATCCATCTTGACAGGCAAACTTCGTGCAAACGGTATTTGGTCAGCCCGGCAGCGGGCCGATGCGCACGGTGGTGGTCACCGCGTCGCCGACGATGAACCACAGTCGCAGCACCGGATGACCCGTGCCGCGATCGCCCGGCTCGAAGCGGCTGCGCACGCTGATGTGCTGACGGGCCAGCACCGGCGCGACGTATTCGACGACCGCGCGATGCGGTCCGGCCACCAGCTTCGGGAAGTCGACGAGGAAATGTTCCACCGCCTGCCAGTAGGCGGCGTTGTTGACGTGGTTGTACTGATCGATATCGGTGGCGCGCACCGGAAACGGCAGATCGGTATCGGAGTCCGGCGGGGTCGGATCGGTCAGCCAGGGCCGCCAGCGCAGCCGGTGTTCGGCGGTGGTGCGCGCCAGCAGCGCAAGGCCCTCGTCGCTGATCCGGGTCGGCATATTGGTCGACTCGTTGATGTTGATCCAGAAGCCCTCGGTCTCGATCAGCCCCCCGCCGGCGCTGGTGACCCGCACCCGCATATTCGTCCAGCGGGTCGACATCGCCGAACACCAGCGGCGCAGCTCCACCCGATCCGGCCACACGATCGGGCGGACCACATCGATGACCGTGCGCCGGACGATCCAGTTCGGGTCGGTGTTTTCGAAGAAACCGGAGTGGAGTTCCTCCTCCGCGATGTCCTGCAGATAGCGCGCCACGGCATCGAACCGCAGCCGGTTGTACGGATCCACGTCACCAGCCCGGACAGGCCACGCCGCGGCGAAACCCATGCCCTCCTGGGGAAGCGGGGCGAGTGGCTGATCGAGTGACACTGGAGCTCCTCGCGCTGCACGGGTGTGCCGCGTTTTCATGCGTTGCTGTTGCCCCATGACTTTACGGGGCGCACGTCACACCGCCACGGTCGCCTCACCCCCGTCCGACCCGGGTGATCAGCCCGCAAACATGCGCTTCGGCGGCCTCCCGAGCGGCTGTGGGATGGCCGGATTCGAGTGCCTCGACGATCCGCCGGTGTTCCCGCAGCGCGCTGCGGCGGTTCGTGGGCGACCGCCACAGATCGCCGCGATACAGATGGGTCTGGGCCTCCAGCCGCACGAGTTCTGCGATCAGGACGGGATTTTCGCAACGATCCCGGATGAAGGCGTGGAATTCGAGATCCGCGGCGGTGTCCCGGACCGGGTCCGCGGCCGCCCGCAGATTCGTTTCCTGCACGAACAACGACTCGGTGAGAACGCCGAGGTCGGCCTCCGTGAGCCGGGTGGCGGCGGCCGCGGCGGCGAGCCCGTCGAGCACCGACCGCACCGCCAGCACATCCCGGATGCGCCGATCGTCGAGGACCGCGATCCGTGCCCCGGCGTGGGGTGTGGCGACCGCGAGCCCCTCGGCGATCAACTGCTGCACCGCCTCCCGAACCGGACTGCGGCTCACTCCGAGTCGCCCCGACAGAGCCGGAACACTCAGCGGCGCACCGGGTTCCAGCTCGCCATCCAGCACCAGCCGCCGCAGTTCCCGATGCACCGCCGGCCCGAGCAGCTCCGCCCCGGTCACGACCGCGGGCGGTAGTTCGCCGCCACCCGAGCGGCGATGAATTCGGCCGCGGTCACCGCCGGATAGCCGCCGCGCGGTCCGCGGATCACCGCATCCCGATCGGCCTGGGCGAAGTACGCGATGCTGTACCGATCGCCCTGATATTCCCCGGCGCCCGGTCCCCGCACCCGATGGAAATTGGACGGCAGCAGATCGTCGCTCCACCGGGTGAGCATGTCGCCGATGTTGCAGGTGATCAGCGCCGAGGACGGCGTGATGGCGGTCCACTGCTGCCCGTCCATCTCGCGGCCGGGACAGACCTGCAGCCCGCCTTGCCCGTCGCGCTGGAAAAGCAGTGTCAGGCAATCGAAATCGGTGTGCGCGCCGGCCCGCCAGTGTCCCGGCACGCCGTACAGTTCCGGCGGTACCGCGAAATAGTGCAGCAGCCGCAGCGTGCTCTGATAGCGCTCGGAACTCGGATCGTGCGCTGCCGTGAAATGGTCGCGCGGGAAGCCGAGCCGATCCGCGAAGCAGGACAGCACCCGCATCGCCACCGTCCAGCACTGCCGTTCGAAATCGAGCAGTTCCGAGGCGAATTCGGGTAGTTCGGCATCGCCGGGCCACAACCCCGCCATATTCGGCCGGGTGATCTGATAGGACTCCTTCCGATCCGGCACCCCGATCGACGGCCGCACCTGACTGCGACTCTCCCACCCCGAGTTCTTCGCCTTCACCAGTGCGTATTTCGCCTTGATCGGCTCCGGTAACGCGAAGAACCGCTCGGTCAGGGCGAAAGCGCGGTCGACCCGTTCCGGCGCGATACCGTGCCCGGAGAGCTGGAAGAACCCGATCTCGGTGGCGGCCGTCCAGAGCTCCTCGGTGATCTCCGCACGGCGCGAATTGAATTCGCCGAGATCGATCACCCGGATCTCCCGGTCGCCGGTCTCCCCGCCGAGCCCGCCCATCCGTTTCTCGCGATCCACTTCGGACAGATCGTATTCCGTGGTCATGCGGGCTCCCGAGTCGTGCGGTCGTGCGATTGCTTTCCGGGTCCAGTGTGGGTGCCGATAATTACATGCAATCGCAACGGTGTTTCGGGAAGATCACTGCCGATTACATGTGCTGTGATCCGGGCCGAAACCGGGGGTCGGCCGGATGCCATTCGCGACCGATTCGCCACTCCCGTCACCGTTCTCCGGGCGGACAGCGAGGGCTCCGCACCCGGTTCCGGATAGGCACGGGCGTCGCCTCAGGCTCGGAGATCGGCTCCGGCGGAAAGCAATTCGATCGCCGGCTCCCGCTCGGGCGCCAGGAACGCGAGCAGTGCGGCGCCCTCCTCCTCGACCTCGGCACGCTCCGCGGCGGTCCAGGCGCGCAGGGGCGAGATCCGCAGCCGGGCCCGGGTCCGGTCGGTGACGATCTTGTAGATCCCGGACAGATACCCGTCCACCAGGATCGGCGCGACCTGAGCGGCCATGTGCCGCAACGGCGGTGCGGCCCCGTCCGGCACGATGCGCCGCCGATCCTGATGCGAGAGGTAGACATTGTCGTACCAGCCCAGGAAGCGCACGGGCGCGGGCAGATCCGGGTCGGCGAGTTCGGCGTCGGCCGGGTCGTAGAGGGTGCGGCCGCGCTCGTCGGTGTAGGTGCGCACCCGGTCGCCGAGTCGCAGCACGGCCTCCTTGATCCCGACCAGCCTCGACCAGGTCTGGATGTCCATGGTGCTCGCGGGGCCGAAGGCGTACAGATACCGCAGTACCAGCTCGGCGAGCGGATAGCCGGGCCGCAGCGGCTCGCCCAGCCACGGCTCGACGCGCGACCAGGTGGGCCGGCTGTTGTCGCGCCACAGTCCACGTGGCGGCGTCTGCAACACGGGAAGCTGATACAGCCAGGTCTGCACCACCGCCCCCGGATCCCGGTCCGGATACTCGGCCGCGGCCCGGAGCCGCAACTGAGCGGCCGGCGTCGGCTCGGCGCCGAGGGCGCGCTCACCCCGGGCCCGGACCTCCTCGGGATCCAGCCCCACCATCGCGCCGCCGTTGAAACCGCGTCGGAACGGGATCTTCTCCAGTTCGGGCTGCACATGCGGCGCGATCCGCAGCGCGTCCGGCGGCGTGACCAGATGAATCGTCGCCCGCATCAACGTGATCCGGACCAGGCTGCGCTCGGTGAGCCCCACCGACACCGCCGCCGGATCGAAATCGACCGTCCGGCTGAACAATCCGATGAACGGCGGTGTCACGTCCTGCGCCTGTAGGCCGACCAGGTGCTCACACATCCGCGGCACCGGCAACTCGCTGCGCCGCAGCAGATGCTGGCGTCGCAACAGTGTGCGGTTCAGGATCCGATCGGTGAGTGTCATGGTGCGGCCACTGTACGGCCGGGCACCGACAGGTCAGCGCAGCGTCACGACCACCTTGCCCAGGGCGCCCCGGTTCTCCAGGGCGGCAACGGCTTCCGCGGCCCGGTCCAGCGGGTACAGCACCGGCCGCGGCGGCGCGATCCGCCCGGACGCCAGCAGCGGTTCCACCTCGGCCCACTGCTCGGCCAGGTAGCCGGGATGCGTCAGCACCCACGCGCCCCAGCCCACCCCGATCACGTCGATGTTGTTGAGCAGCAACCGGTTCACCCGCACGGTCGGGATCTCACCGCCGGTGAAACCGAGTACCAGCAGCCGGCCCGCCGGGGCCAGCGACCGCAGGCTGTCGGTGAACCGGTCGCCGCCGACGGGATCGACCACCACGTCGACGCCGTGGCCCCCGGTGAGCTTCTTCACCGCGGCCGCCCAGCCGTCGGTCAGGACCACATCGGTGGCGCCGTTGGCCCGCGCGACCTCGGCCTTCTCCTCGCTGCTGACCACCGCGACCACCCGGCCCGCGCCGAAGGCCGAAGCCATCCGCAGCGTCGAGGTGCCGATGCCGCCCGCGGCGCCGTGCACCAGCACGGTCTCGCCCTCGGCCAGCCGGCCGCGGGTCTTCAGCGCACAGTGCACGGTCAGATCGTTGAACAACAGCCCCGCGCCGGCCTCCAGCGACACCGCGTCGGGCAGCGCGAAGACCTGCGAAGCCGGCGCGACCGCGACCTCGGCCAGGGCATTACCCAGCAGCGTCAGCGCGACCACCCGGTCGCCGGGCCGCACCTGCGCCCCCGCCGGCGCCTCCCGCACGATGCCCGCCACCTCGCCGCCCACCACGAACGGCAGCTCCGGCTTGATCTGGTACAGGCCACGGCTCATCAGCACGTCGGGGAAGGCGACACCCGCCGCGTGCACGTCGATGACGACGCCGTCCGGCATCGGTGCCGGCTCCGGAATGTCGACGATCTCGATGGACTCCGGGCCCTCGAGCTTGCTGACCTGGGCTGCGCGCATGAATCGGCCTCTCTTCCACAGTTGACGTCGGATTCAAGTTAGCGGATGCGGGTGCGGGACGGTCGCCGGGGAACACATTTCGTTACCCCGACCGGCGGAATCTTGCTATTCTCAGCCAGCCGTATCGCAGTCGTCGCCGCCTGCACACCACCGTGTGTGCCGCTGTCTTCGCTTCAGGGGGAGTCATGGCCGGTAAGAACGATCCGCCTGCCGCCCTGCGGGTCGACACCGTCGCATTGCATACGTTCGCCAAGACGCTGCACGACGAGGCCGCCACCATCGTGGGCCTGCGTTCCGGTCTGGCCGACGCGGCGGGCGCGTTACCCGGCACCCGCTGGGAGACCACCTGCACGCAGCTGCACGCCATCATCGACAAGGCGCTGGGCCGCGTCGGCGAACGCCTGTCGACGGTCGCCGACAGCATCGAGCACACCGGCAAGGTCATCGACGTCACCGACGAGCAGTTCCGTGCCAAGCTGACCACGATCGGACTGCATCCATGACGCTGACCATCCCGGATGTCGAGAAGTGGGCCCCGGAGGAACTCTCGACGACCGCCGCCGCGGTGGGCAAGCTCTCCGGCGACCTGGACGGCGCGATCCTGGCCGGCATCGGCAAGACGCAGAGCCTGAGGTGGGACGGCGCCGCCGCGGCCGCCGCCGGCGACCGCCTGGTCACCGAGAAGACCCGGGCCTCGGCGCTCGGCCAGGCATTGCTGCAATTGCAGACCGCCCTCACCCAGCAGGTCGACAACCTGGTCCACACCAAGCAGACCGTGCTGGACCTGCGCAACCAGGCCGAACACCCGCCCGGCCCCGGCATTCCGGGCTACACGGTGAGCCCGACCGGCGCGGTCTCCGCCGACGCCCGCATCGAGTGGATCCGCCGCAGTCGCCGGGGCCCACACGACGAGGACCTCTTCACCGAGGCGAAGCTGCAGGCCATGATCGGCACCGAATACGGCGAGGCACTGGCCTGGCAGGTGAAGATCATGCGCGCCCTGCAACAGGCGGAAAGCGTTGCCGAACAGGCGATCACAACGGTCGACCAGGCAGGCAAGGCGATCGCCGCCGCCTACGAGGGCCTCGGCGATCCGATCACCGGCGCCGGCGGCGCACCCCCACCTCCGGCCGCTCCCATCGACGCGGCGGCGCCCACGGCACCACCTCCACCGGCCGCCGAGGTGAACGGTTCCTCGCCCGGGCGAATGGCTCTCCACCACGGCGGCGCCGGTCTGCAAGGCGGCAGCACCGGCCTGCAGAGCGGCGGTATCGGTCACCCGCCTGCCGGGGCCGAATATCAGACCGTGGCATACGCCCACGATCACAGCGGCGGTCCCCAGGCCGAATGGATCCGTCAAGCCAAACAAGTACTCATCGAGATGGGATATCCGCCGGACGCCATCGACGAGAATGCGATTGCGACGATTATCAAGTACGAGTCCGGCGGTAATCCGAACGCGATCAACAATTATGACTCCAATGCCGCCGCCGGACATCCGTCCATCGGATTGATGCAGACCATAGGCAGCACTTTCAATGCCTATATGGCGCCTGGTCACGGCGATATTCGGAATCCGGTCGACAACATCATCGCGGCAAGTCGTTATGCGATCGCCCGATACGGTTCGTTGCAGAATGTCCCGGGCGTTGTCGCGGTCGCACAGGGGCTCCCGTATCGGGGGTACTGAAGGTCGTCATGAACTGCCGGCGAGCAGTGCGTACTGCGCCGCCGTCCGTTGCTGGGTTTCCCAGAGCCGCTGGCCCAGCAGCAGTGCCGCATATCTGCCGTACGAGACGAAGCAGCGGAATTCGGCGGCCGATGCGGCGGTGCGGTCGCGTATACAGACCGAGCCCGGCACTTTCTCCGGTGGGTCGACCGGACGATGACTCGCGGGATCGCCCAGGCCCGGCGAATCCCGGACGAACTGCCGGGCGGCGTCGGCGTCACGTGTGCGGAAGAGCAGAACGTTGGGCGTCACGGCGACGCGATCGACGCCGGTCCGTTGGAGGACCGGTAGGCGACTGCCTTGGTCGAGAACATAATTCGAATAGCCCCACAGCGTATAGACCACTTCACCCTGTCCGTCCGGCGATGGGATGTAGGGCGAGGCATGCAGGGTCCGGACCAGCACCCGATCAGGATCTTGTTGCAGGGTGTCCAGCCGGTCCAACGGTGTCGGCGCGAACCGATCCAGTTCCGGCAATTCGGCGTCCAGGTATCGCTGCGTCATCCGGACCAGCCGGTCACTATCGGTGGTGCGGGAGTCCGCCAGGACGGTGACGACGAAGTCGCCGCGCGCCAGGGTTGTTCCCATAGTGGGTACCGATGGCCGCCAGTGTGCCGCGGCCCCGGGATACTCCGGAATCGCTACGGCGACATTCTCCCGATCGGCCGCGAAGTCTGCCGCATCCATCTCACCGGCGGCCGCGAACGCGGCCGCCCGGTCCGGGAATCGCAAGACCGTGACCGTCAATCCCTCGTGCTTGTGGGTGCCGTAATCGGCCCTTCTGAGGGGCATCACGGTATCGGCGGAACCGGTCGAGAACCCGAGGATGAAACCGTGCGCGGACAGCACCGGAACAGTGGCCTCATAGAGATAGTCGGTGACGCTGCCGATGTCCGTGTGCGCCTCTGCGGAGGCGCCGACGGCATATGCCGGGTCGACCGAGTACGGGCTGAGCACCGAACCGGCAAGCCTGGCCGCCTCGATACGCAGCTGGGCGGTCCGATCCACGAGCCGGGGCAGCTCGGGTGCGCGGAACGAATATCTGCCGGTATCCAGAGCGCGGACGTCCACTTCGGCCGGTGTGCCGGTCCCCGGAATCCGTGTCGCGCAGCCGGTGAGCAGAACGGCCGTAACGATGATGCTGACGAAAAAACTCATGACCCGGATGATCTTCATTCCGGTCACTTCACTTCCGGAAGATTCGCCATGATGTCTTGAACGATCTCCTGCGCGATGATACAACGGATGCCGGCGACCGCGGACTCCGCAGGATTTTCGACGCGCACTGTCACCATTTCCGCTCTGCCACCCGAGACAATTCGATAAACACCCATTCGGGTACATGAGGGTGAATTCAATTCGGACTCGGTGACATATATCTTTTCGTCCGGCAGGAAACCGTCGAGCCCGATCGGCCGCGAACCCGTATCCGGCACCTTTCCCTGTGCCAGGTCCACGGTCAGTGTGTATATGCCGTTCCAGACGCAGGAATGGAGGGCCACGGCGCTGCCGTCCACCTGTTTACCGATCCTGGTATCGATCGTCTCGTTGGTGACGAGCGAACAGGGATCGTGCCCGGCCAGCGATCGTCGGATATCCGGTAACAGCGGGGAGGCGGTGGTGATGCGCGATGCGATTCGGGCAGCGAACCGGCTTGCGAGGTCGCAGCGATTTCTCGGGGTCCCGCCGCTGATCCGGATCGTGACGCCGAACTGTGGATCGGTTCCCGCCGGCCGCAACCCACGCGTGCAGGAATCTTCGCCCCGGTCGGCGGCATCCGAAATCAATACGCCTCCGGTCGCGGGCCCGGAAGCATGAAAGCCGTCGGTCCGCTCGACGGCGATGTCGAGCCGATGGTCACCGTCCTGCGCGGTACATGTTCCCCATTGTTCGGAGGCCGGCGGCCTGGTCCATGTGCCCGGACCGGATACCACTGGATCGTCGAGGAGCGCGCATACATCCATCGACCGCAGTGCGGTGAGGGTCATACCGGGCGGTGGAGGCATCGTCGCGGCCGGCTCGTCTCTGTTCGACACCACGATCCCCGCAGTGATCACGAGGGCGAGCAAGGCTGCCAGCGCGGTCGACCATCCGATCGACCGGCGCAATTTGCGCCTCTCTCCGGCGGCCGCAGGGTCATCGAAAGCCGATTCGGCCTGCGGCTGCCCTGAGTTCTCGACGGCCCCGGCCACCAGCGTGGCTTCAGGATCGGCGGCCGACGCCGCCAGTTCTGCGCTCCTCCGGATTGCCTCGTGCACATTTCTGGTCCATGGTTGTGCGCGGGCCGGCTGTGGTCCCAGATGATCGAGCAGCAGCGCCGTGGTCGGCCGGAGTCCGGGATCCTTGTGCAGGCACGGTTCGACCAGCCGGCGCACCGTTGGTGAGAGCGTCCGGAGGTCCGGCTCGGCGTGCAGAATCCGGTACAAGGTCTCCGGCACTGTCGAACCGGCGAAGGGGCTCCGCCCCGCGGCCGCCATGACCAGCACCACGCCGAAGGAAAAAATATCACTGGCGGCAGTGAGGGTTTCGGATTGCGCCTGTTCGGGCGACATGTAGGCCGGCGAACCGATGATCGAGCCGGTTCCGGTCAGCTCGGATCGTTCATCGACCGCGCGAGCAATGCCGAAGTCGATTACCCGCGGCCCATCCTCGGCCAGGATTACGTTTGCAGGCTTCAGGTCTCGATGTACGAGCCCGACCCGATGGATCGCCTGCAGCGCGGCGGCCAGGCCCACCGCCAACGTCAGGAGTTGTTCCTCGGGCATTGGGCCGTACTCCGTCACCGCTCGATCCAAGGACAGTCCGGGAACGAAAACCGATGCCAACCAAGGAAATTCGGAGTCGATCTCGAAATCGACCACTGCGGCGGTGAAGGCGCCGGACACCCGCGCCGAGATCTGCACCTCCCGGCGGAACCTGGCTCGAAAGTCCCCCTCGGCGACCAGATGTGGGTGAATCTGCTTGATGGCGACGAGCCGGCCGTCAGGTCCGGCTCCGAGTAGCACCCTCCCCATACCGCCGCTTCCCAGCAGGCCGAGCAGCCGGTATCGGCCGATTCGCGTGACATCACCTGGGTCCAGCGGGGTCACCATCAGGTGTTCTCCAGCCGATCGATGACGGCGACCAGGATTCGCTCGGTGATCGCACATGCCGAATCACGAGCGTTCACGCTGATCGGCTGTGCCGTCGCCTGGATGATCTCCGCGCGGTTCTCGGTGGTCGCCTGTTGGACCCGGGCGGTCGCGCAGGTACCGTCCGGCGCGACGACCCGTGCGGCGGTGAAGTCGGCGACCATCGGGTTGCCCTCGACCTGGATCAGCCGATACTGCGGGTCGTTGTCCATGCGTTGGGTTTCCGTGGTCCGGATCGTTACGGCCACAGTGTCTCCTGCCCACGTGCAAGTGTGGATGTCCGTCTCGGCGGGACGGACCGCAGGTCCGGCCACTGCCGACGAAAGCACCGAGGAATCCAGCGAAGCACAGGGATCGATCCGAACCACGGAACGACGGGGCAGCGCCGCCTGCGGAGGCTCGGTGACCAGTCGTAGCACGATCGCACGCAACGTCTTCATGGCGAGAGTGCAGGGATCACCGTCGAAATTGGAGACAGTGGTGGCGATTCCGAGTTTCGGTTCGGTACGCACGAGAAGTGTTCGGGCACATGCCCGAGGTGCGTCGGAGGTCGCGAGAACCTCTCGACCGGCGAGCACCCCGGCGGTCGTCTCGGGCGTTGCGGATGCCACTGCGGTGCCGACGCCGATCGAGAGGGCCGCCTGTCGTCCGCCGTCAGCCGTGATTTTCGTGCTGCAGACCGAGGAATCGACTGGTTCCGGCGCACTCGGCCGGCCGAGTGCGCCGAGGACGTTCGAATCGAGCAAGGCGCAGGTATCCACGAGCCGCAGTTGATCATCCGACATCGTGAGGGTCCGGCCTGCCAGCGGATCCGCCGGTACGGCGGCCGGCCGGTGCGTCGCGACCGTGAGAATGGCACTGCCGATCACGACAGCCGAAACCGCTGCGGCGGCAGTCCATCTCATCCGCCGGCCGAACCTGCGGGTGTTCGGCGATCGAGCCCACCGGTTCGCCTCCGACCGATGGGCGGAGATCTCCTGCCTCACGGCCGGACTCCATCCGGAACTCACCGGAATACGCTCGATCATCTCCAGCAATTGCTCGGGAGTAGGCCGGTTCATCGGGTCCTTTGCCAGGCACGCATCCACAAGTGGCCGAAGTGCCTCGGGAATTCCGCTGGTGTCCGCCTGCCGGTGGACGACGTTGAAGAGAGTTTGCGGAACAGAGGGACCGAGAAACGGGCTGCGTCCGGTGGCGGCCGCGGCCAGAACAGCGCCGGCGGCGAAAATATCGCTCGCAGGAGTGAGCGGACGGCCTTCGGCCTGTTCGGGAGACATGAAGGCGGGCGAACCGAGCAATGTGCCGACGCCGGTCAGCTGAAGATCCGTATCGAGCGTGTGGGCGATGCCGAAGTCGATGACCCGGGGGCCGTCGGCGCCGAGCAGTATATTGGCGGGTTTCAGGTCACGATGGATCATGCCGGCCCGGTGAATTTCGCGCAGGGCGGCGGCCAGCCCGCCCGCGAGCAGCCCGAGGCCGCCGACTGGGAGCGGACCGTATCGCTCGACCACGTCACGCAGCGCCGGGCCGGCTACATAAACCGACGCCAACCATGGCTGTCCCGCATCAGGATCCGCATCCATCACAGCGGCGGTATAAGCCCCTGTGACCCGCTGTGAAGCCTGCACCTCGAGCCGGAAGCGATCCCGGAAACGGGGAGTCTGTGCGAGGTGCCGGTGGATCACCTTGACCGCCACGAGCCGGCCGTCCGGCGCGCGGCCCAGCAGCACTCGGCCCATCGTGCCCTGCCCGATCACCGCGACCAAGTGGTAGTGGCCGAGCGTGCGAAAATCGTGTGGCCCCAACGGTTTCACGGCTCAGCCCTCCCCTGCTGCCGCTATGGTACCGATCCGTTGCCGGATGCGTGCCGACTATCCGTTCCGGTACGCCGGCGCCCGGGAACTGCCCGCCGGGGCGAGGGTGTGGAGTAGGGGCAGGGTGCGGCGCGGGACGACCGTGGACAGCACGACCACGCTGTGCGACCGGACCACCGCGGGACTCCGGTCGATGCTCAGCAGCACCGATTGCAGACCGGTGTGCGAGTCGGCGCCCAGCCGGCAGAGCACGTCGCCGGAACCGGTGGTGGCGTAGGCCTCCAGTACGCCGGGTATCGCCGTCAGGTCGGTGGCTACCGCGTCCAGCGCGCCCTGGGCGATCTCCAGGGTCACGAACGCCTGCACATCGAAGCCGGCAGCCGTCACGTCGACCTGCGGATCGTAGGAGGTGATCACCCCGGACTCCTCCATCCGCGCGATGCGGGCCTGGACGGTCGCGCGGGCGACACGGGTGCGGCGGGACAGTTCCAGCACGCCGGCCTTCTGATACTCGTGCATGGCGGTGAGGATCGCGAGGTCCAGTTCGTCCAGTTTGGCGGGCTGGTGCGGCATCGGCGGCTCCGTTCGGTGAACTGTTCAAAGTGTCCAGCAAAAGCCCGGTGCAGGTGGCGTAATTCACCATCGTGTCGAGCGAATTCGAGCGGTCTTGCCCAGTCCGCGCCGCGGAGATTTCCTTGGTACATGACTACCGACAACCTGCCGAGGACGGGCGAAGTACCCAGCGACAGCGAGTTGCGTCGCCTGGTGGGGCTGGTCGATCACGATTCCGCGCACGATCCCTTCCCGGTGATCGGATGGGACGCGCTGGTCTGGGTGGTCGGCAATGCGACGGTGTTCGCACACTATCTGCAATCCGCGTTCGGCATGCGGCTCGAGGCATATTCGGGACCGGAGACCGGCAATCGCGATCACAAGGGTTTCGTGCTGCGCAGCGGTAGTGCGCGGTTCGTGATCACCGGCGCCGTCGATCCGGACAGTCCCCTGGTCGCGCACCACGCGCGGCACGGCGACGGCATCGCCGACATCGCCCTCGAGGTGCCCGATGTGGACCGTTGCGTCGCGCGGGCGCGAGCGCAGGGTGCGACGGTCCTGGTGGCCCCGCACGACGACAGCGACGAGTTCGGCACCGTCCGCAGCGCGGCACTGGCCACCTACGGCGACACCCGCCACACCCTGGTGGACCGCTCCCGGTACGAGGGCCCGTATCTGCCCGGCTACGCGACCGTGGATCCGATCGCCGGACACGCGACGGCCCGGCTTTTCCAGGCCGTCGACCACGTCGTCGGCAACGTGGAACTCGGCCGGATGGACGAATGGGTCGGCTTCTACCGCCGGGTGATGGGTTTCCGCAATCTGGCCGAGTTCATCGGCGACGACATCGCCACCGAGTACTCCGCGCTGATGAGCAAGGTCGTGGCGAGCGGGAACCATCGGGTGAAATTCCCGCTGAACGAGCCGGCCGCCGGCCGCAAACGTTCCCAGATCGATGAGTATCTGCAGTTCTACCGGGGTCCGGGGGTGCAGCACATCGCGCTGGCCACCGATGACATCCTGACCGCGGTCGACGCGCTGCGCGCCGCCGGGGTGGAGTTGCTCGGCACGCCGGACGCCTACTACTCGGATCCGGAGCTGCGCGCCCGGATCGGGCACGTGCGGGTTCCGGTGGAGCAGTTGCGTTCCCGCGGCATCCTGGTCGATCGCGACGAGGACGGCTATCTGCTGCAGATCTTCTGTAAACCGCTGACCGACCGGCCGACGGTGTTCTTCGAACTGATCGAACGGCACGGTTCGCTGGGATTCGGCAAGGGCAACTTCAAGGCGCTGTTCGAGGCCATCGAACGGGAACAGCAGGCCCGCGGCAACCTCTGACGGACGTTCGGCGGGCCGTTACCCGGCCCCCACTCGGCTGTCTGCTTTCCGTGCCCGCGCCCAGTAGAGTGCCAGGCATGCGGATCACGTCGGCGATCGTCGCGACGACAGCCCTCGCGGCGGCATTGCTCGCGGGGTGCGGGTCGGGTGACAAGTCGAGCGGTGACGCCCCCGCGGTGCGGCCCCCGGCGAAGGTGGCCACGCTGGGGCCGTTCACCGGTGAATGCGGCAATGCCACGGACGACGAGGTACGCAACCTCGGCGGCCTCACCCAGGTCTCCCGCGCGTTCAAGAATTCGGTGGGCTGCAATTGGCAGGCCGCCGGGATCGGCTCGCCGAGCGTCACCTTCGCCTCCTACCGCGGCAGCCCGATCGGGCGCGAGCGCGCCTGGGTCACCGCGCAGGGCCGCAATCCGGAGGATATCGAGGTCGGCGGGCACAAGGGCTTCCAGGACGCCTCGCCGGACGGATCCATCTGCGACCTCGCGGTGCAGCTCGGCGACGATTTCTTCGAGTGGTCGACCTCCACCGGGCTGTTCCCGTCCCAGGGCGGCAGCCCGTGCGACAAGAACCGGAAACTGGCCGAACTGACCGTGCAGAGACTGAAGTGAGGCAGCCGATGAGAGCTCCGGCCGTAGTGGTCGCGGCGCTGGCGGTCGTGGTGGGACTGTCGACGGCCGGCTGCGGGCGGACCGTCACCGGTACCGCGCAACCGGCCGGTGGCAGCGGCAGCGTGAACATGAACTTCGACAAGCTGTTGCGTGAATGCTCGGTGGTCCAGCTGGACGAGATCGCGAAGGCCACCGGGTCCGCCAGCGCCGATTCGTCCTTCAACGGCGCGGTGTGCATGTGGGATCTGACCGGCGCGCCGGGCGGCGACGGCATGGCCACGCTGAACTGGTACGAGATGGGCTCACTCGCCAACGAGAAGCAGAACAACGACCGGCTCGGCTATCAGACCTCGGACATCAATGTGCAGGGCCGCCGGTCGCTGCAGGTCCGGCGCCCCAACGATCCGGACTCCTGTGGTGTGATGGCGCCGGCGGCCGATACCGGGATCATCGGCTGGTGGGTGAACTACCGTCCCGGCGGCGGCCATCCGGACCCGTGCGACGCGGCGAAGAAGTTGGCGGAATTGACCTTGAACCTGGCCCGATGACGATCCGCCGGCGGCGTAGCACGGGGACCCCCTTTTTGCCCCCCGCCGCGCCGACAGGTATCGTGGACCGCTGTGCCCGGATGCGTGCGGGCAAGTTGTGAGCAGGACATAAGCCAGCGAGAGCGGCCGACGGTTTCAGCGTGCCCCGGAAAAGGGTCCTGAACTGCGCGCGACACGCCCGACCTCGGGGCGCGAGGAACGCGGCAACTGAACACAGACATGAAGTTCCAGACACCTGGTTACTAATAAGGAAAGCCGGTCTATGCCAACCATCAACCAGCTGGTCCGCAAGGGTCGTAGCGACAAGGTCGCCAAGACCAAGACTGCGGCCCTGAAGGGGAGCCCGCAGCGTCGTGGCGTGTGCACTCGCGTGTACACCACGACCCCGAAGAAGCCGAACTCTGCGCTGCGTAAGGTCGCGCGTGTTCGCCTGACCAGCCAGGTGGAGGTCACCGCCTACATTCCGGGCGAGGGTCACAACCTGCAGGAGCACTCGATGGTGCTCGTGCGTGGCGGCCGTGTGAAGGACCTCCCGGGTGTGCGCTACAAGATCATTCGTGGCTCGCTCGACACTCAGGGTGTCAAGAACCGCAAGCAGGCCCGCAGCCGCTATGGCGCCAAGAAGGAGAAGAGCTAATGCCGCGCAAGGGTCCCGCTCCCAAGCGTCCCCTGATCAACGATCCGGTCTACGGATCGCCGCTGGTCACCCAGCTGGTCAACAAGATCCTGCTCGACGGCAAGAAGTCGACCGCGGAGCGCATCGTCTACGGCGCCCTGGAACAGGCCCGCGACAAGACCGGCACCGATCCGGTGGTCACCCTGAAGCGCGCGCTGGACAACGTCAAGCCGTCGCTGGAGGTCAAGCCCCGGCGTGTCGGTGGCGCCACCTACCAGGTGCCGATCGAGGTGCGGCCGGGCCGCGCCAACACCCTCGCGCTGCGCTGGCTGGTGAATTTCGCCCGGCAGCGCCGTGAGAAGACCATGGTCGAGCGTCTGGCCAACGAGTTGCTGGATGCCAGCAACGGCCTGGGCGCGTCGGTGAAGCGTCGCGAGGACACCCACAAGATGGCCGAGTCGAACCGGGCCTTCGCGCACTACCGCTGGTGAGTCGGCTCCCGGATCGCCGAGTAACGGCACCGGGAGGCGAGTCACAGTCGGGCACCGCGGCGCAGTCGCCCGAATCGCAGCGTGTGTCGCTGCAAGGCAGGGCACTACCACGCCGCGCCCGACGTTGAACAAGTGATGGCCTCGGGCTATGACCGAAAGCCGATACCCGGCCGGACGTCATGGTCAGGGTCGTTCCCGATGATCCCTACACAGCTGAACGCCCAAACACAGAGCGGGGAAGATTTCCGTGGCACAGGACGTGCTCACCGACCTCAACAAGGTCCGCAACATCGGCATCATGGCACACATCGATGCCGGTAAGACCACGACAACCGAACGCATCCTCTTCTACACCGGCATCACCTACAAGATCGGTGAGGTCCACGACGGTGCGGCCACGATGGACTGGATGGCACAGGAGCAGGAGCGGGGGATCACCATCACCTCCGCCGCGACCACCTGCTTCTGGAAAGACAACCAGATCAACATCATCGACACGCCCGGGCACGTCGACTTCACCGTCGAGGTGGAGCGGTCGCTGCGCGTGCTCGACGGCGCGGTCGCGGTCTTCGACGGCAAAGAGGGCGTTGAGCCGCAGTCCGAGCAGGTCTGGCGGCAGGCCGACAAGTACGACGTCCCGCGCATCTGCTTCGTCAACAAGATGGACAAGCTCGGTGCGGACTTCTACTTCACCGTCCAGACGATCAAGGATCGCCTGGGCGCGAAGCCGCTGGTCATCCAGCTGCCGATCGGTGCCGAGGACACCTTCGAGGGCATCGTCGACCTGGTCGAGATGAACGCCAAGGTGTGGCGCGGTGAGACGAAGCTCGGCGAGCAGTACGAGGTCGTCGAGATCCCGGCCGATCTGGCGGAGCGCGCGGAGGAGTACCGGCAGGAACTGCTGGAGACCATCGCCGAATCCGACGAGGTGCTGCTGGAGAAGTTCTTCGGTGGCGAGGAGCTCACGGTCGAGGAGATCAAGGGCGCCATCCGCAAGCTGACCGTCAATTCGGAGCTCTACCCCGTGCTCTGTGGCTCGGCGTTCAAGAACAAGGGCGTGCAGCCCATGCTCGACGCCGTGATCGACTACCTGCCGAACCCGCTGGACGACGGTGGCACCGACGGCCACGTCCCGGGCAAGGAGGAAGAGGTCCTGCACCGCGACGCGAGCGTCTCCGAGCCGTTCTCGGCGCTGGCGTTCAAGATCGCGACGCACCCCTTCTTCGGCAAGCTGACCTACGTCCGGGTGTACTCGGGCAAGGTCGACTCCGGCGCCCAGGTCATCAACTCGACCAAGGGCAAGAAGGAGCGTCTGGGCAAGCTGTTCCAGATGCACTCCAACAAGGAGAACCCGGTCACCGAGGCCCAGGCCGGCCACATCTACGCGGTCATCGGCCTGAAGGACACGACCACCGGCGACACCCTGTGCGATCCGCAGAACCAGATCGTGCTGGAGTCCATGACCTTCCCGGATCCGGTCATCGAGGTGGCCATCGAGCCGAAGACGAAGGCCGACCAGGAGAAGCTGGGCACCGCCATCCAGAAGTTCGCGGAGGAGGACCCCACCTTCAACGTGAAGCTGGATCAGGAGACCGGCCAGACCGTCATCGGCGGCATGGGCGAGCTCCAGCTCGACATCTACGTCGACCGGATGAAGCGCGAGTTCAAGGTCGAGGCCAACATCGGCAAGCCGCAGGTGGCCTACCGCGAGACCATCACCAAGAAGGTCGAGAAGCTCGAGTACACGCACAAGAAGCAGACCGGTGGTTCGGGCCAGTTCGCTCGCGTGATCATCGCCCTGGAGCCCTTCAAGGGCGAGGACGGCGCGACCTACGAGTTCGAGAACAAGGTCACCGGTGGCCGCGTGCCGCGCGAGTACATCCCCTCGGTCGACGCCGGCATCCAGGACTCCATGCAGTACGGTGTCCTCGCCGGTTACC
Source organism: Nocardia aurantia (assembly GCF_009604425.1). Taxonomy (GTDB): domain Bacteria; phylum Actinomycetota; class Actinomycetes; order Mycobacteriales; family Mycobacteriaceae; genus Nocardia; species Nocardia aurantia. Next base: position 255,859 of record NZ_WEGI01000013.1, read on the forward strand.
CGCTGGTCAATGTGAAGGCACTCCTGCTCGACGGCGCCTACCACGAGGTCGACTCCTCGGAAATGGCGTTCAAGATCGCGGGTTCGATGGCCCTCAAGGAAGCGGCCCGCAAGGCCGGTCCGGTGATCCTCGAGCCGCTGATGGCCGTCGAGGTCACCACGCCCGAGGAGTACATGGGCGACGTGATCGGCGACCTGAACTCCCGCCGTGGTCAGATCCAGGCCATGGAGGAACGCAGTGGTGCCCGTGTCGTCAAGGCGCTGGTTCCGCTCTCGGAGATGTTCGGTTACATCGGTGACCTGCGGTCGAAGACCCAGGGCCGGGCGAACTTCTCCATGGTGTTCGATTCGTACGCGGAGGTTCCGGCCAATGTGTCGAAGGAGATCATCGCCAAGGCGACCGGCGAGTGATCACAGCCGACGAACGATCGTTCGCCGTTCGCGGCGGGCGATCGATCGGACGCCGTGCGACTCTCTGAGCGCTTGCACGACCCCCTGAAATAACAACCGCACTGCTGCTAAGCAAGCAACAACAAGTCCAGGAGGACAACAGTGGCGAAGGCGAAGTTCGAGCGGACGAAGCCCCACGTCAACATCGGCACCATCGGTCACGTCGACCACGGCAAGACCACGCTGACCGCGGCGATCACCAAGGTTCTGGCTGACAAGTACCCGAACCTGAACGCGGCGTTCGCGTTCGACCAGATCGACAAGGCGCCGGAGGAGAAGGCTCGTGGTATCACGATCAACATCTCCCACGTCGAGTACCAGACGGAGAAGCGGCACTACGCCCACGTCGACGCCCCGGGCCACGCCGACTACATCAAGAACATGATCACCGGTGCGGCCCAGATGGACGGCGCCATCCTCGTGGTCGCCGCCACCGACGGCCCGATGCCGCAGACCCGTGAGCACGTGCTGCTCGCCCGTCAGGTCGGCGTGCCCTACATCCTGGTCGCGCTGAACAAGTCGGACATGGTCGACGACGAGGAGATCCTCGAGCTCGTCGAGATGGAGGTCCGCGAACTGCTGGCCGCCCAGGAGTTCGACGAGGACGCGCCGGTCGTGCGCGTCTCCGGCCTGAAGGCCCTCGAGGGTGACCCGCAGTGGACCCAGTCCGTGCTGGACCTGATGGACGCCGTCGACGAGTCGATCCCGGACCCGGTCCGTGAGACCGACAAGCCGTTCCTGATGCCGATCGAGGACGTCTTCACGATCACCGGTCGTGGCACCGTCGTCACCGGTCGTGTCGAGCGCGGCATCGTCAACGTGAACGAGGAAGTCGAGATCGTCGGCATCAAGCCGAAGACCACGAAGACCACGATCACCGGCATCGAGATGTTCCGCAAGCTGCTCGACCAGGGTCAGGCGGGCGACAACGTCGGCCTGCTGGTCCGTGGTATCAAGCGCGAGGACGTGGAGCGCGGCCAGGTCGTCATCAAGCCGGGCACCACCACCCCGCACACCGATTTCGAGGGCCAGGCGTACATCCTGTCGAAGGACGAGGGCGGCCGCCACACCCCGTTCTTCAACAACTACCGCCCGCAGTTCTACTTCCGCACCACCGACGTGACCGGCGTCGTGACCCTCCCCGAGGGCACCGAGATGGTCATGCCGGGCGACAACACCGAGATGAGCGTCAAGCTCATCCAGCCGGTCGCCATGGAAGAGGGCCTGCGCTTCGCGATCCGCGAGGGTGGCCGCACCGTCGGCGCCGGTCGCGTCACGAAGATCATCAAGTGACGTTGCCCCGCAACGTAACTCGACAGTGACGTTCCCCGGAACGTGACGATCGCACGAGGGCCGCTCCCCGAGGGGGAGCGGCCCTTCTGCTGTTCGCCCGGGCGGCATCACCCGGCCGGTATGCTGTGACGATGACCAGGATTACCTTCGACGCGAACCAGCTCGGTGGTCGGCCCTGTATTCGCAATATGCGGATCAGGGTGAAGGATGTGCTGGAACTGTTGGCCATCGGCGAGACAGAGGACTCGATCCTCGAGGATTATCCCTATCTCGAGCGGGAAGACATCCGCGCCTGCCTGGCATTCGCCGCAGCCGAGGCTGACCATCCGATCCTACGAACCGCGTGAAGTTTCTCGTCGACGCGCAGCTGCCGCCTGCACTGGCACGTGCGATTACCGGCGAAGGTCACGACGCAATTCATGTCTGCGATATCGAGCTGACCTCGGCCTCCGACCACGCCGTATGGGAGGAGGCCACCAGACTCGAGGCGGTGATCGTCACGAAAGACGAGGACTTCGTGACGATCAGCCGTTCCCGCGGCGGAGATTCGACGCCTGCCGTCGTGTGGCTACGTGCCGGAAATTGTTCGAAAAAGGCTCTGCTGGAAGGGTTTCTGCCCATCTTGCCGACCGTCGTCCACATGTTGGCGGCCGGCGAGAGGTTCATCGAGGTGCGCTGATTCAGGAGTCCTCGGTGGCGGCGAGGAGGGCTTCGGCGAAGGCGCGCATCTGGGTGGTGCCGCCGAACCAGGCGGAGACCAGGTCGACGGCCGCGGTGCGGGTGCGATGGGCGGCGCGGACGAAGTCGGCCAGGGAGTAGTCGCCGGATTCGACCTTCGCGGCGATGTTCTCGAGGTTGTGGCTGGCCAGCAGCAACTGCATCACCAGGTGCACGTCGACGGCGGCGGGGGTGTCGATGAGCGCATCGGAGCCGCCTGCGGGGGCGCGGCGGCGGCCGCCGGATCCGGTGCCGACGATCGGTTCGGGGCGGGTGATCGGATCCGAGGCCGACCCGGACAGGTCTTCCCGTGAGTGCTGCGGGGCCGGATCCGTGGGGATGAATTGCTCACGCGGAGTGGATATTTCGCGAGAGGTGCTCGGCGTCCGCTGGCCGAGGGGCTCCCGTTGGGCGATCGGTGAGCGCTGGGGGAGCGGTTCGTGCTGACCGACGGGTTCGCGCTGGGCAACAGGCTCGCGTTGGGCGATGGGCTCCCGTTGGGCAACTGGTTCGCGTTGGGCGATGGGTTCGCGCTGGGCGACCGGTTCGCGCTGGGCGACCGGTTCGCGCTGAGCAATGGGCTCGCGTTGGGCGATGGGCTCGCGTTGAGCGATGGGCTCGCGTTGAGCAATGGGCTCGCGCTGGGCGATGGGCTCGCGTTGAGCGATGGGCTCGCGTTGAGCGATGGGCTCGCGTTGGGCAATGGGTTCGCGCTGGGCGACCGGTTCGCGCTGGGCGACGGATTCGCGGCGGGCCACCGCCTCGGCCTGGGTTGCGGACTCGCGGTGGGCCGCTGCCTCGCGTTGGGCCAGTGGTTTGCGTTCGGCGAGCGGCTCGCGCTGAGCCAGGGAGTCGCGTTGCGCGGAGGGGGCACGCTGCGGCAGGGAGTCCCGCTGCGCCAAGGGATCTCGCTGGATGAGCGGTTGCCGCTTGGGCAGTGGATCCGGCGGGGCGAGCGGGTCGCGCGTGACACCCGGATTGTGCAGGGCCGCGGGCTGCCCGTGGGCGGGCGGCTCGGACGAGTGCCGCGGGTTGTCCGCCGGCGAGATACGGTGCCGCAGTTCGGGTTGCGGTGGCGCGGGCGCGATTGCCGGCTGGGCCGAAAACGGTTGCGCGGCAGACAGGTCCAACGGTGCTCCGGGCGGGAAACCGTTGGGTTGCGCGGCGGTCGAGTCGAGCGGGGCACCGGGTGCGAAGCTGTTGTGTTGCGAGGCAGGTGCGTTCAGCGATGTGCCGAAAGGGAAGCCGTTGTGTTGCGCCGCAGATGAATCCAGCGGTGAGCCTGCGGTGAAGCCGTTGTGTTGCGCCGCAGGTGAATCGAGCGGTGAGCCTGCGGTGAAGCCGTTGTATCGCGCGGCAGGTGAATCCGGCGGCGAGCCGGGGCCGAAACCGTTGTGGTGCCCGGCGGTCGAGTCCAGTGGCGTGAAACCGTTGTGTTGCGCGGGTTCGATTGCGGTGCTGTCGGATTGAGCCGCCGCTGCCGCGAGCTCGGCCTTGGCGCGTTCGGTGATCGATTCCAGCATCGCCATCACGGACGCGCTGTGCTGGCCGGAGCTGTCGGAGCTGTCACCCGAAGCGGAAGGCGCCGCGGTGCCGGTGGTTCCGGAGGCACCTTGGCTTCCGGACATGACCGGGGTGCTCGACAAGCGCTGCGCTCCAGACATTCCGGAAGCGCCCTGGGTGGCGGATGATGACATACCGGAGAGCCCGGGTGCACCCGGCGCGGCGGACGGGCCGGCGGTGCCGAACGGCGGGGGCGAGCCCGGGGTACCGAACGACTCGGACGAAGAGCCCGGGATACCGAAAGATTCGGCAGGCGAACTCGACGTACCGAACGAGTTGCCCCGCCCGCTCGACATCCCGTTCGAGACCGGGGTGCCGGACAGCCCGTCGGGAGTGGCAGGCGTACTCCCCGTGGCGGGTGTGCTCGGCCCGATGGGCACGCTGGAGGCCAGATTCCACTCGATGCCGGATTCGGGCCTTCCCCACTGCACGCCGTCGGTGCGGCCGAGGGCGGTGCGGCCCGTGGTGTATGCGGAGCCGTTGGCCGTGCCCTGCGGATCGGAACCCGTGAGCCCGTTGGTCGATCCCGAGTTCGAGTCACCGGCCGAGTTGGTCAGACGGTATCCCGCCGGTCGGCCGCGTTGCGGTTCGGCGAAACTTGCGAAATCGGCGTCCGTCATAGCCGCCATTCTTACTTGCCCGGCCGATTATGGCGACCAGACGGCCACACGCTGCGGCGATCCGCGAATCGGCTCGCCGATCACGACTGCGGCTCCGACCGGCTCGCCGTCGCGGTGCGCAGGGACAGCGCAGGACGGCATCACAATCGCGGCGCCGGAAGCCAGCGGCCCGTACGCGGTTTGCCCATGGCCGCCGCCGCTGCCGCCTCCATCCGGCGTGCCACCACACCCGGCTCGTCGAGATCGTCCCAGGTCCAGCGGGCCACCGACCAGCCGAGAGCACGCAGCCGTGCCTCGCGCTGCCGGGCGGCGGCCGTGGCCCCGACGGGCGAGCCGCCGGTCGCATAACCCGGTGGGTCACCGTCGAATTCGCCGACGACGCCCATCTTCGGGAAGAGGAAGTCGGCCCGCGCGACGAATCCGGCTGCGGGCGACAGGATGCGCGCTTGCAACTCCGGCGCCGGAAATCCCGCCTGCCGCAACGCGACCCGGCTCCGCGATGCACCGATGCTCTCGCTGCGCCGGTCCAGGAACCGCACCACGGCCGCGGCATTGCGATGACCGGGCCGGTTGTCCAGTCGGTGCAGCTGATCGTGCAACCGGGCTCTGCTCGTGCCACCGCCCCGCAACGCCCCGTCGCCGCACACCACGGACTGTTCGAACGGTTCGGTGCGGGCCAGGTCGACGAGGGTACGTGCCACCGTGGTGCACCGGATACCGTCCACGACCGTGATCTCCTCCGGCTCGAGCAGCGCGGAGTGCACCAGGAGATGGGCGCCGCGCCGGCCGCCGTTGCGCCGGTTACGGGTGAGGTGAACGCGATCCAGCCGCAGCCGCCAGACCGGCAGGCCGTGCAGCACCGCCGCGGAAACATGGCTGACCACAGCGGAATCGGAGGTCGTGACGACGGTGGCCCGGATCAGCAGCCGATGGCGCTGCGCCGGTGACACCGCGGTGGGCGGAACGGCCAGATAATGCCCGGGCCGCAGCCGATGCCACAGACCGTGGCGGCACAGCCGGTGCAGATCGGTATCCGACAGACCGGCGGCGAGGGCGTCACGCCGGGAAATTGATTGCGGGGTGGCCATATGCCGATCATGGCCACCCCGCGATCCGGGTTACAGCCCCCCGGTCACGACTGTGGACAACTCCGGGGGTGTGAGCAAAACAATCAGCAGTTCCGCGGCGCCGGCACGCCGTTCATCCGGGCCGACACCCAATCGATCGCCAGCGGCATACCCACCACCGCGGTGGTCATGTGCTCCGGAATCGGGATCGGATCGACCTGTAGCCGCACCCCGGCGTCGCAATACCGTCGATCGGTGTGGTCGATCGCGTCCACCGGCAGTAGCGGATCTCCGGGCGAATGCCATTCGAAGATCGGCATGGTCGGGATGCCGTCGAAGTACTCGAGGCTGTTCTCCTCCAGCACGGCGCGTGCATCGGGACTGTCGATCAGAGCCGTGCTGGCCGCGTATTCCATCACGGAGTGGCCGGCACCGGTGGCGATGATGTCGTTGGTGCAGCTGTTGGCCATCCGGTTACCGACCGCCAGGCCGTCGGCATTCATGTTCTCGCTGATCGGCAACCGGTCCGGATATTCCCGTTCCATCCCGATCGCGGCGGCCATCGCCAGTCCGAACGCCGGATGCGAGTCGGCGCCCAGCGCGGTCACCATGGTCACGAGATTCATCGGCACCCCACCGTAGGCGGCCCCGGCGATGTCCAGATCGGGTGCGTAGGTGGGTTGTAGTGCCGCCGCCCAGGCCGTCGCCATGCCGCCGCCGGAATAGCCGGCCATCGCGACCCGGCTGCGGCCCAGGCCGAGTGCGGCCACCTGCTTCACGGCGCGGATACCGTCGAGCGTGATCTGCCCGCCTAGCCGCGCCGCGCCGTAGGCGAGTTGCGGGCCGAGATGGTCGGGCAGCGCCACGCTCCAGCCCTGCAACAGCACCCCGTTCAACGCGGGCGCTTCCCGGATGACCAGGTTGGGGTCGTTGCTGTAGAGCTCGTGCGAGACCGCGCATTCCGCGCCGAGCGCGTTGATGATGTGCTGATAGGACAGCAGCGGCCCGTCCACCGGATGGTTGAACGGGGTCACCACCGTCGTGGTCGCCGCGATCGGTTCGCCGCGCGAATTGGTGGAGCGGAACTTCACCAGATTGACTGTGCTGCCGGGAAAAGTGGCCAGCGGGGGCAGCGCCCGCACGTCCAGGACGTCACCGAGCTGGCGATCCTCCAGATCGGCCGGGGCGGAATAGAAGGGATCCGGATCCGGGGCGTGGAACAGCGGCGAGGCTCCGGCGGTGGCGGTCATCGCCAGCCCGACGGCCGTGCCGCCGAGCGCCGCCAGCACGCGGCGCATCCCGCGCCGAGTGCTCCGGGACCGGGAAGGTAGAGCGGGTTCTGCCTGACGGTTCATCCATGACCTCCACGCGAGTGAAGCAGAATGTGAACTCCGGGCAGTCCGCATTCAAGTAGCAACCGCGAGGTTTTCCGTGCGACACGCCGCTCTGGTGTCCGGAAACTCCGTAAAAACTAGCTGGACACGCCGCAAACAGCCGACACGCCGAGGGTATTCATCGGCGTGTCCATGTTCGCGGATGGCGTTTCAGATCCTCGTAACGTGAATATAGCAAATATTTAGCAACACTGACTCACCCGAGATGTGTCATCCCGGCCGCGACGACCCGGGAGATGCCGAGCATCTCGTCGGCCGTGGGCAGGCTGAGTCCGTCGAGGGTGTGCAGCCGATCGGTGGTGGCGACGGCGAGCATCGCCGAGACCCACGCGGCCGCGCATGCCCGCAGGGTGCCGGGCTGCACCGGCCCGGGCGCGCTGGCCTGCAACACCCGCGCGGTGACGTCGAGCAGCTGATCGCGCATGCGGCGCAACTGCTTCCGGACGTCGGGGTGGGTGTCGGCCTCGCGCCACATGATGACCCGCAGCACCGAGGAATGGTGATCGCGCAGATTCAGCGCGGCGTCCAGGTTCACCAGGCTGGTGGCCGGATCGCCCGGGCTGATCACGGAATTGATGTCGGCGAGCGGATGCGGCGGAACCCGCTCGGCCATCAGCGCCGACAGGATCGAATCCTTCGTCGGGAAGTAGTAGAAGACCAGGCCTTTCGGCACGCCGGCGGCCCCGGCGATCGCCGCCGTCGCCGTCGCGTCGAATCCGTGTGCGGCGAACAGGTTTTCGGCGGCGTCGAGAATGAGCTGACGGGCGTCGCCGTCAACCTTGCGGCTGCGGCGACGCCCCGCTCGGTCGGGCTTCGGCACATGCATCAAAGGGCAGTATGCCGTCGCGCCGTGACCTGCGGAAGAGCTGCGACCGCAACGACCACGGTCAGCACGCCCACGATCCATGCGGTCCACGAAGCGCCGTTGAACGCATGGAAGTTCATCACCCAGGGGGAGATGAACAGCAGCACGCCGAGCAGGCCCATCGCGTAGTCCGCCCCCGCCTGGGCCGGGTTCGCGAGTTGGGCCAGACCCGTCAGGGCGATCAGGACACCCAGGACGATGAGGGTCCACAATGCCCGGTTGTTGTGGTCTACCCAGATCGGTGACAGCGCGGTGAAGACGCCGAGCACGACGGCTACGAAGTCCTGCGCGCGACTCTCGGTGAACATCCAGTACCTCCTCGAGGATGGCGAATGATGCCTCCTTCGGTATAACTCTGATTGACCGCCCGATCAATAGTTCCGGCGGGAAAGATTATGCACCGATGTCGGATATGGTGGGCGTCACGGAGAGAACGCCACTCTCTTTGGATTAAAGTGAGGTTTCATGCAGCGTGCGATCGTGATCGTCGGAGCGGGGCTGGCCGGCCTTCGCGTCGCCGAAGAACTGCGACGGGCCGGGTTCACCGGCGAAGTGGTACTGGTCGGCGACGAGGATCGGCTGCCCTATGATCGGCCTCCGCTGTCCAAGCAGTTCGTCCGCGGTGAGGTCGACGACACCACCTTCAAACCGGCCGAATTCTTCGCCGAACAGGACATCCGGCTGCGCCTCGGCGTCACCGCCACCGCCCTGGACTCGGCCGCCCGCCGGTTGACCCTGTCCGACGGCGAGGTCCTGGGCTACGACGATCTGATCATCGCCACCGGTCTGCGGCCCCGGTTGATCCTCGGCCTGGCCGAGGGGCCGATTCCGGGCGTGCACGTGCTGCGCAAGTACGACGACGCGGCCCGCCTGCGCGCCGCGATCCCGGCCGCCACCCGCGCGCTGATCGTCGGCGCCGGCTTCATCGGCTGCGAACTGACCGCGAGCTTCCGCGCCGCCGGCCTGGACGTGGTCCTGGTGGAACCCCAGCCCGAACCGCTGGCCGCCGCCCTGGGCGAGCAGGTGGGCGCGCTCGTGGCGCGGATGCACCGCGCCGAGGGCGTCGATGTGCGCGCGGGTGTGGGCGTCACGGAACTGATCACCGAGGGTGGCGCCGTGCGCGGCGCCCGGCTCTCCGACGGCGAGACCGTCGACGCGGATCTGGTGGTGGTCGGCGTCGGCTCCGTGCCGGCGACCGATTGGCTCACGGATTCCGGTGTGCCGCTTGCGGATCCGCGTTCCGGTGGCGGCGTGCTCGCCGACGCCGTTGGCCGCTCCACGACCGAGGGCGTCTGGGCGCTCGGCGATGTCGCGGCGTGGCAGCACGATGGTGGCCCGCACCGCCGCATCGAGCACTGGACCAACGCCGGCGAACAGGCCCGGCTGCTGGCCGCGGCGTTGCTCGGCGGCGAGGTTCCGGCCGGGCCGCGGGTGCCCTACGTGTGGAGCGACCAGTACGACGTCAAGATCCAGGTGCTGGGCAGCACCCGTGGCGCCGACGAGGTCCGGATCATCGAGGACGACGGCCGCAAATTCCTGGCGCACTATTTCGTCGACGGTGTCCTCACCGCGGTGGTCGGCGCCGGCCGTCCCGCTCAGGTGATGAAGACACGGGCCCAGCTGGTGGAGAACGCGAAGGCCGCCGTCCCCGTGCGCTGAACCGTCACACCGGGGCGATAGGCTCGCGGGGTGATCGTCTCGCTCATCGACTCGGGGCTGGGATTGCTCTCCACGGGAGCGTGGCTGCGGCGGCTACGGCCGGAACTCGACCTGCTGTTGCAGTTGGATCCGGACGGCGCGCCCTGGGGCCCCAAGCCGGAGCAGTGGGTCACCGACCGGGTGCTGGAGGCCACCCGCCGCGCGCTGCGACTCGGCGCGGAGGTGATCGTGCTGCCGTGCAACACGGCCAGCGTGACCGCGCTGGAACACGTGCGCGCCGAGGTCGGCCCGCACGTGCCGGTGATCGGCACCGTCCCGGCCATCAAGCCCGCCGCCGCCGCGTGCCGGACGGTCGCGGTCTGGGCGACCGCCGCGACCACGGCCAGCCGGTATCAGGCCGACCTGATCGCCCGCTTCGCCGGTGATGCCGAGGTGGTCGGCGTCGCCTGCCACGGTCTCGCCGACGCCATCGACCGTGGCGATCTGCCCGCCGTCGAGGACGCGATCGTCCGGGCCGTCGCGCAGACCCCGGCCGGCACCGAGGGTATCGTGCTCGGCTGCACCCACTACCCGCTGGTGACGGCCGCGATCCTCGCGGCGCTGCCGCCGGGCGTACGCCTGTTCGACAGTGCGGAAGCCGTTGCGGCGCAAACCATCCGGCGCATCGACGCACTCGGCCGCCCGGCCGGCGGCACCGGCGCGGTGACCGTCTTCAACAGCGGCCGCCCGGGTACGCTGCCCGACAGCGCGGCGGCCTTCGAACCGGGCCGGGCACTCGGTGCCCGCGCGGGGACCGTGGTCGGCGGCGTGCGGTCGCCGACCACGTAACCGCGGTTCATCGGCGCTGTGACCAGGAGCGTTCAACGACGCTGTGACCGTGGGCGTTCAACGACGCCGTGACCGGCCGCGGCATCCCGTTGGTCAGAACTGGATTTTCAGGTGATCGGTGACCGGGTGCGCCTGGCAGCCGAGGATGTATCCGGCCTCGATATCCTCGGGGTCCAGGATTTCGCAGCTGTCCATCTCCACCTTGCCCGACACGACAGTGCAGGCGCACGAACCACATTCGCCTTCCTGACAGGAATACGGCACGTCGATTCCCTTGGACAGCATGAGGTCCACCAGGGTTTGCCGGCGCGGCCAGCGCAGATTGTGCACCTGCCCGTCGAGTTCCACCTCTACGGTCGCCGCGTCGGCCGCTTCCTCGTCGCTGACCTCGACCGGTGAATCGGTCGAGAACGGGTCGCCCGACAGCGAATTGAACACCTCGGCGTGGGTTCGGTTGCGCGGCAAGCCCAATTGCGCGAGCGCGTCGTGCACGCCGTCCATGAACGGTTTCGGCCCGCACATGTAGGCGCGATGATCGGCGTACGGGGCGGCCAGCCGGGCCAGGGCTTCCGCGTTCGGCAGCCCTTGCAGGGTTTCCAGCCAGTGCACGATCGTCAGGCGCTGTGGGTGTTTCGCCGCCAATTCCCGCAATTCGCCGGCGAAGATCACCGATTCCGGGTCGCGGTTGGCGTAGACGAGCACCACGCGGCCGTTGCCGCGATCGAGCGCGGATTTCAGGATCGAGATCACCGGCGTGATACCGCTGCCGGCGGCGAACAACAGCAGATTCTCGTCGAAATCCTTGACGGTGAAGGTGCCCGAGGGCGGCAGCACCTCGAGCGTGTCGCCCGCTCTCAGGTTGTCGCACACCCAATTCGAGGCATATCCGCCGGCGGTCCGCTTGACGGTCACCTTCGGCCGATCGTCGGTGTGCGGCGAACTCGCCAGTGAATAGCAGCGCGCCACCGATCCGGTCAGTTCGCTGGGAATGCGCAGGGTGAGGAACTGCCCGCACTGGTAGGCGAACCGCTCCCGCAGTTCCTCGGGCACCTCGAAGACCACCGAGCAGGCGTCGGCGGTCTCGGGGATCACCGCGGAGATCCGCAGCACGGCCGAGCGCGAGCTGTGCGGTACGTCGACGGTCGTCATGGTGTCCTCTCGGGGCGGGCCGGTGCGCGGCGACAGGTAAAAACTAGAACCTGTTCTATTTTGATGATACGTGGCCGTCGCGCTGCCGGACAAGCTGGGCCTCCAGACCGGCCACCAGCACGTCCATCCCGAAGTCGTAGGTGTACTTGCCGCGCAGGTCACCGATGTGCCGCATGGCCCGTTCGACCGGATCGGGCAGGGTGACCCCGGCGGTGGAGCGATCACGCGGGTTCACCCGGGCGCGGCCGAACAGATAGGTGTGCACGGTCGCGTACGCGGACAGCACGTTCCGGTCGTCGAATCCGGCGTCGAACAGGATTTCCATCACCGCGGCGATGAGATCCAGCTGTTTGCCCAACATCTGGTCGAGCAGCACATCGCCGAGGCCCGGATGTTTGCGCAATTTCTCGTCGATCTGATCGATGAGTTCGCGCAGCCGCTGCTGCCAAGGGCCGGAATCCGGCGCGGGCCGGCGAACTCCGGAGAGCGCCGCGGTGACCACGAGATCGAGCAGTTCGCGTTTGTCGGCGACATAGTAATACGGCGCCATCGGCGAAACCCCGAGTTCCCGGGACAACCGGCGCATGGACAACTTCTCGACACCGTCGGCACGCACCACTCGCAGTGCGGCCTCGACGATCTCGGATTCGGACAGCGTATTACCGCCCCCGCTGGTCTGCATATGTCCCGCTCCCATGCCACCTCTGATGTGCGGCCGGGTCCGATCGGCCCGGTCGCCGACAAACGACCACTGTTCACCCGGCTGTTTCCCCCGAAGTCTAGAGCGTGGGTATTTCCCGCGGGCCGGTGTGGTACGGCCCACGGCCGTAGGGGGCCTGCCCGGCATGTCGCGAGCGTTGCCGAGGTGGGGGCGCGAATTCGTGGTGGCTTTCGATCGTGCGCACTCCGAACGGCAATCAGCGCTTAGCATCTCCGGAATGCGCCATGATCGACTGCCCGACGGGTTCGGGGTACGCATCGATCCCCGGGTGCGCGCCTACTCCGGCGGCCGGTTTCTCGTCGGTGGTTCGCCGACGCGATTGCTGCGCCTGGCGCCGGAGGCGGCGGCCCTCATCGGCGATGGATATCTCGAGGTCACCGACACCGAATCCGCCGTGGTCGCCAGAAGACTGCTCGATTCCGGTGTGGGCAATCCCCGCCCGCGATTGCTGCCCGCCCTGGACGACGTGACCGTGGTCGTGCCGCTGCACAACGACGGCGCCGGTCTGCATCGGCTGCTCGCGACGCTGCGGGGGCACAGCGTGGTGGTCGTCGACGACGGATCGGACCGTCCGGTGCGCATTCCGGACAGCCGCGGCCGCTGCCGGGTGACGGTGTTGCGGCACGATCGCCGCAAGGGCGCTGCCGCCGCCCGGAATGCCGGATTGCGCGCGGCCACCACCGAATTCGTGGCTTTCCTGGATTCGGACATGGTGCCGCGCGCGGGCTGGCTCGAGGTGATGCTCGGGCATTTCAGCGATCCGCAGGTGGCGTTGGTCGCGCCGCGGATCGTCCCGCGCGAGCCCGACGCCGGCGTGCTCGGCCGGTACGACCGCACCCGGTTCTCCCTGGACCACGGCCGCCGCGAGGCCGCGGTGACCCCGGACGGCGCGGTCCCGTACGTGCCGGGCGCGGCGCTGCTGGTGCGCCGGCGCGCACTGCTGGCCGAGGGCGGTTTCGACGAGGCGATGCGCTCGGCCGCCGACGTCGACCTGTGCTGGCGGCTGGAACGTTCCGGCTGGCGGCTGCGCTACGAACCGGCGGCGCAGGTATCCGGCGACCATCCGGTCTCTCTGCGGGAATGGTTGCGGCGCAAGGTTTCCCAGGGCGCCGGGGTGGCGCCACTGGCGCGCCGGCACGGCGGGATGGTGGCGCCGCTGGCGGTGCCGCTGTGGCTGGTGGTGGCCACGGCGCTGCTGGCCAGTCTGTCCCGCTGGGGCCTGATCGGCGGGGTGATCACGGTGGTCACGGCGCTGATCCGGCTACGCCGGGCGTTCGCCGAACTGGACAATCCGACGCGGGTCGCCGCCATCCAGACCGCTCGCGGCTGCGGGGCCGGGCTCTGGCGTCTGGTTTCGGCGTCGTGCCGGCATTATTGGCCGATCACCGCGCTGGCGATGGTGTTCTCCCGGCGGATCCGCCGCACGGCCGTGACGCTGGCGGTGGCCGACGGACTGGCCGACTGGTTCACTCATCGCGATGTCGGCGGCCTGGACCCGGTGCGGTATCTGGCCTGTAAGCGGCTCGACGATCTGGCCTACGGCACCGGATTGTGGTGGGGGGCGGTCCGCGCCCGGAAGGTTTCGGCGCTACGCTCGGCCGCGCCGCCGCTGTAGCCGCTGTGACCTGGCGAACAAACGCGGCACTTCGGGGGTGCCCGGTTTCGCTTCGCCGGTACAGTGCAGGGGGGAGAAAAGGCAAATGGTCAGCAATCCAATCGGCGGCGAGGCCGAGCACGAGCAACACGGGGCCGAGCCGCGATCCCAGCTCGGTGCGCTGGAAACCTATGCAGCACAAGCCCACGGCTACCTCGCCCTCGGCGGCGATCGGCTCAATCAACTGGCCGGCCTGCTCCGGCCGGTGATCCTCGAATCCTGGTTGCGCAGCGTGCGCGGCGGCGTCGATCCGCTGGACGATCTGGACGGTCGCGGGTTGCGCGGCGGCGATCTGCAGCGGTACCGCGACGGTCATCCGATCACCACGGTGATGCCGCTGATCGGCAAACTGTTGTTGCAGGACATCGCCCGGATCGGGTTGATCGTCGTGGTGGCGGACCAGTTCGGCCGGGTGCTGTCGGTGCACGGCACGCCGGATCGGGTGGCCGCGGCGGGCGAGACCGGCTTGCGCGAGGGCGACGACCTCAGCGAGCGCCGGGTCGGGACCAACGCGGTCGGCCTGGTGGTGCGCACCGGCCGGCCGGTGTGGGTGCACGGACCGGAGCACTTCCTGCAGCGGATGCATCAGCTCACCGGCGCCGCCGCGCCCGTGCACGATCCGGACGGCCGGCTGGTCGGGGTGCTGATGATCGCGGGCGGTTCGCGGGTGGCCCGCCCCGAGATCCTGGCCCTGGTGAAGGCGGCCGCGATCGCCGCGGAACTGGACCTGGCACTGACCGCGAGCCGAGCCGAGCCGCATCGCGGCAACAGCCGCGAGCCGCGCGGCGGCGCGGCGCTCGCGGAGCGGGCGCCGACCAGGATCGGCCTCGATGTGCTCGGATTGGGCCAGCCGCAACTGATCTCGGACGGCGACCGAATGCCGGTGTCGCAACGGCAGGCCGAGATCCTGCTGCTGCTGGCCGAGCACGCGGAGGGCCTGTCGGCCGATCATCTGGCCCTGCTGCTCGACGACACCGATCTGGACAACGCCACCATCCGCGCCGCGATGTCGCGGCTGCGGGCGGTGGTCGGCCCGCACGTGTTCGAGTCCCGGCCGTACCGGCTGCGGGTGCATCTGGTCACCGATGTGGAGGCGCTGCGCGCGGCGCTCGATTCCGGCGATGTGGACGCCGCGGTCCGGCTGTACACCGGACCGGTGCTGCCGCGCTCGACCGCGCCGGGGGTCGTGGACATCCGCGACGAGCTGCGGGTCCGGCTGCGTACGGCGGTGTTGCGCTCCGGCGACGCGGCGGTGCTCAGCCGTTGGACCGCCGGCGCCGAGGGCCGCGACGACACCCCGGCGTGGGTGGCCTACCGGGCGGCCGTGGACCGCGATTCACCGCTGTATGCCCAGATCGAGGCCAAGATCCGGGTGCTCGACCGGCGCCTCGGCGCGGATGCAACGCAGATGCAACGTTTCGGCTCCTAGGCTTCGCGACCGTACCGTGCGACGGCCCGATCCGGGCCGCGCGTCTGATCGCATGCACGTCGTGGTGGAACCACAAAACATTCTGGACAATTGACCGAGTCCGATTTGAATGAAAACCTCCCGTTTTATTTCTGCAGGGCCTAGTCTTCGCTGTGCGTGGAGGCGGGTACGTCCCGGACCCACGCGATGCAGGAACCACGGGCCGGGTCAGGAACTCCGCCGGCCACCACGTTGGAGGACGATCACAGGGCTGATACCGCTTTCCGCAGGAGCTGGTTGAGCCACCGCGCCGGCTGCACCGGTCCGCACCACATCGGTGACCACGGGTCACCGAGTTCGTATACCCACGATCAGTTTCGCCGCGTATCCACTTGTCCCGGATCGGGTTCCGGGGTGGATGCACGCGAGTGGAGCCGAAGCGTATGAGGTAGTGCGTCCGCTGCTGCCGGTGCCCGTCACAGGTACCGGGGCCTTATTCGTGCTGCCTGAAATCGATTCGGCGACAGTCGATTTCGCCATCGAGGAGGCACCGGTGCAGGATTCGGAGTTGGGTGGGATCACGGCCGGGGGGCCGGGCGACGGCATGCCGGAGTCCGTTCCGTTCCCGCTGGCGCCGGCGCAGCTCGGGGTGTGGTACGCCCAGCTGCTCGACCCGGACGTGCCGGTCAACATCGCGCAGTACGTGGATGTCGACGGCGACCTCGATCCTGCTGTGTTGCAAGAGGTTTCGATCGACTCCGCCCGCGAGTACGAATCCACGGTGGTGCGCCTGGAGGAGAGCGGCGGCCTGCCGCACCAGGTGGTGGATCCGGCACTGCCGGTGGACATTCCGCTGATCGACCTGCGATCGCGACGCGATCCCGTTGCGGCCGCGCACGAGTGGATGCGGGCCGACTACACCGCACCGGTGAACCCGCTCACCGATCGGCTGTTCGCGGGCGCGGTGCTGCGCGTCGGGGAACGGCGCTGGTTCTGGTATCTGCGGGCCCACCACCTGGTTCTCGACGGATACGGGGCACTCACCAACACCATGCGGGTGGCGCAGCGGTACACCGCGCGCCTGCGTGGCGTCGAGCCGGAACCGGTGGCGCCGGGCGCGCTCCGGGAACTGGCCGAGGCCGAGCACGCCTACCGCGACAGCACCCGCTTCGAGCGCGATCGCGAGTACTGGGCCGAACGGATGCGCGGACTCGACGGCGCCACCACGCTCAACGGGCGCAACGCGCCGCGCGCCGCCGGCAATCTGGTGTTCGGCCGGGCCCTGCCCGACGCCCTGGTGCAACATCTCAACGACCTTGCCGCCGCGCACGATTCGACCGCGGCGGTGGTGGTGCTGGCGGCCTTCGCCGGTTATCTCGCC
The DNA here is from genome assembly GCF_009604425.1 of Nocardia aurantia. GTDB lineage: Bacteria > Actinomycetota > Actinomycetes > Mycobacteriales > Mycobacteriaceae > Nocardia > Nocardia aurantia. The sequence continues at coordinate 272,627 of NZ_WEGI01000013.1, forward strand.
CGGCTGACCGATCGCGACGAGGTGGTGCTCAGCCTGCCGGTCACGGCCCGCACCACCGCGGTCGCCCGGCGATCCGCGGGCATGCTGTCCAACATCGTGCCGCTGCGACTGGTGGTCGGCGACGTGACGTGGGCCCAACTGCTGCAAGCGACCCGCGTCGAAGTGGCCGGGGCCCTGCGCCGGCAGCGGTATCGCTACGAGGACATCCGCCGCGGCACCGGCCGGGACACCCACACCGCGCGGCGCGCGCTGTTCGGCCCGATCGCCAACATCATGCTGTTCCGAAGCGATCTGGCCCTCGGCGACGCCGCCGGGCGGTATCACGTGCTGTCCACCGGACCCGTCGAGGATCTCAGCCTCAACGTGTACTACGGCGCCGGCGACAGCGTGCACATCGACCTCGAGGCCAATCCGAATCTGTACGGCGCCGACGAGATCGCCCGGCACCACGCCAGATTCGTCGGATTCCTGGGGCGGCTGGTCGAACTCGATCCGGGACGCACGCTGGCCTCGGTCGAGGTGGCCACCGCGCTGGAGCGCGAGGTCAGCGTCCGGACCTGGAACGCCACCGACGTCGATCTGCTCCCGGCGGGCGGGCCGGTGCCGACGCTGCCCGCGCTGTTCGCCGCGCAGGCGGCCCGCACCCCGGACGCGGTCGCGCTGTGCTTCGACGGCGCCCCGGCACTGAGCTACGGGCAACTGGCCGAAGCGGTGAACAGACTTGCGCGGCACCTGATCTCGCGCGGGATCGGCCCCGAGGACCGGGTGGCGCTGTACCTGCGCCGGTCGCCGCGGCTGGTGATCGCGATGTACGCGGTGCTGGCGGCCGGCGCGGCCTACGTGCCGCTGGACCCGGACCACCCGGGCGAACGCAACCGGTACGTGCTGGCGACCGCGCGGCCCGCGTGCGTCCTGACCACCACCGCCGACGCTCCCGCCGATCCGGCCGGCGACACGGTGTACCTCGACGAGCTCGACCTCTCGGCGCTGCCCGGCGGCCCGGTGTGGGACCGCGAACGAGCCACGCCGCTGCGCCCGGCCCATCCGGCCTATGTGATCTTCACCTCAGGATCGACCGGACGGCCCAAGGGCGTGGTGATCTCGCACGCCGCCGTGGTCAACCGGCTGCTCTGGATGCAGGCCGCCTACCGGTTGCACGAGCAGGACGTGGTCTTGCAGAAGACCCCCGCCACCTTCGACGTCTCGGTGTGGGAGTTGTTCTGGCCCTTGCAGATCGGCGCCACGCTGGTCCTCGCCCAGCCGGACGGGCATCGGGAGCCCGGCGTGCTGCGCGCGACCGTCGCCCGATTCGGCGTCACCGTCGTGCATTTCGTGCCGTCGATGCTGGCGGCATTCCTGTCCGGGGTGCCCGCGGCCGAGGCGGTGCCGGACTCGGTACGTCTCGTTTTCGCCTCCGGGGAGGCATTGACCGCGCCGCTGGCGCAGCGTCTGCTCGCGTCGAGCCGCGCGACCCTGCACAATCTGTACGGTCCCACCGAGGCCGCCGTGGACGTCACCGCCCACGAGGTGACGGCGGCGGACCGCGCCGGCGTCCCGATCGGGGCTCCGGTGTTCAACACCCGGCTCTACGTGCTGGATTCCCGGCTTCGGCCGGTGCCCGTGGGCGCTCCGGGCGAGCTGTATCTGTCGGGGGTACAGCTCGCCCGGGGATACATCGCCCGGCCCGACCTGACCGCCGAACGGTTCGTCGCGGATCCGTTCGGGGCGCGAGGGGCCCGGCTGTACCGCACCGGCGATCTGGTCCGCTGGACCCCGCACGGTGAGCTGGAATATCTGGGGCGCACCGACTTCCAGGTGAAGCTGCGCGGACTGCGGATCGAACTGGGCGAGATCGAGGCCGTGCTCGGCGCGGTCCCCGGGGTGGCGCGGGCCGTGGTCGTCGTCCGCGCCGAGGCCGCCATCGAACAGCTGGTGGCCTACGTCGTCGAAACCGGTCCCGGCGCAGTCGATGTCGCGCGACTGCGGGCGGCCGCGGCTCGCGAGTTGCCCGGCTACATGGTGCCCACCGCCGTCGAGGTGCTGGAAGCCCTGCCGGTCAACGGGTCCGGGAAGCTGGATCGCTCCGCGCTGCCCGCGCCTACCCGGCGCGGCGGCGACCACCGCGCGCCCGAGACGGCGGCCCAGCGGGCCGTCGCCGGGGTGTTCGCCGAGGTGCTCGGCCGCGAACCGGTGGGCCTGGACGACGAATTCCTGGCGCTCGGTGGCAATTCGCTGGTGGCGACGCAGGTTTCGGCGCACCTGAACGCGGAACTGGGTTGCCGCCTGACCGTGCGCGACCTGTTCGACGCCGGCACCGTGGCGCAGTTGGCGGATCTGATCGAGCGGGATCGGGCCGATGCGGCGGCGGACACCGGGTTGGTGCTCCGGCCGCGTCCGGCGCTGGTGCCGTTGTCGCCGGCGCAGCAACGGATCTGGTTCCTGAACCGGCTCGAGCGCGGCGCTGCCTACCACCTGCCGTTCGTGGTGCGCCTGACCGGAGCGGTGTCGGTACCCGGGCTGTGCGCGGCCGTCACGGACGTCGCGTGGCGGCACGAGGTGCTGCGGACCGTATTCCCCTGTGACACCGACGGTATCGCCCGCCAGCAGCCGCGGCCCGCCGCCCCGGTCGAGGCGGTCCGGATGGAGCCGACCGCGCTGCCGGCCGAACTGACCGAATTCGCCACGGCCGATTTCGATCTGGAGCACGAGCAGCCGCTGCGGGCCCGGGTGTTCGATACCGGCGCCGAGGTGGTGCTGGCGGTCGTGCTGCATCACATCGCCGCCGACGGGCTGTCGCTGCCGGTGCTCGCGCGGGATGTGAGCCGGGCCTACCGGGCGCGCCGGACCGGCGCCGAGCCCGAATGGTCGCCCCTGCCCCTGCAATACGCGGATTACGCGGTGTGGCACCGGGATCGGCTCGGTTCGCCGGACGACGCGGATTCCCTCGCGGCCCGGCAACTGCGCTACTGGACCGAGACACTCGGCGGCGCCCCGGACCAGCTCGACCTGCCCGCGGACCGTCTCCGGCGCGCGGTGGCGAGCGGACGCGGTGGTGTGCTGGAACACGAGATCCCGGCCGACCTGCACGCGGCCGTCACGGCCTACGCGCGGACCCGGTCGGTGTCCGTGTTCATGGTGCTGCACGCCGCGCTGGCCGCGCTGCTGGCCCGGGTGTCCGGCGGCGACGACATCGTGATCGGCACACCGGTCGCCGGTCGCGGGGACCGCGCGCTCGACGATCTGATCGGCATGTTCGTCAACACGCTGGTGCTGCGTACCCCCGTGGACGCGGCGCAGCCGTTCGCCGCGCTGCTGGAACGCGCGCGCACCACGGATCTGGCCGCCTTCGCCCATGCCGATTTGCCGTTCGAGCAGCTGGTCGAGGCGCTGAACCCGATACGTTCCCAGGCCCGGCATCCGCTGTTCCAGGTGTTGCTGTCGGCGGCCGGGCCGGAACCGGACCCGCTGGACCTGCCCGACGTGTCGGTGCGCACGAGTACCCTGGACACCGGGACGACCAAGTTCGACCTGCAACTCACGGTCGCCGAGCGCTTCGCCGGTGCCGCTCCCGGGGAAGGTCCGGCACCGGCGGGGATCCGCACCGAATTCACCTACGCCACAGACCTTTTCGACCCCGCCACCATTGCCGGCTACGCGGGCTGGTTCGTCCGCCTGCTGCGCGCCGCCGTCACCGACGACACGACCCCGATCGCCGACCTGCCGTTGCTGGACAGCGCCGAGCTGGCCCGCATCCTCGCGACGGCCACGACGGCCACCGCAGTTACCCCAGTCATCGTGGGGACGACTGCCGTGGCTACCGCGACCACGGCGGCCGCCGCCGGGACGGGCACGACAGCCGCCACAGCGACGGCCGACCTGCGCGCCGACCTCGGTGCGGGTCCGAAGGTTGCTGCGATCGCAATCGCGTCGGCGCCGGCCGAGAACACGAGTGGCCTGGTTACGACCGTGGTGGAAGCGGTGGATGCCGCCGTGAACATCGCCGCGCCGGGGAACGCGGTAGCCGATTCGGTGGTGATCGGATCCACCCCGGCCACGAGCGGTGCGGGCACAGCCGACGCGGACTCGGATGCGACCGGCACGCCGGGCAACGGGCGCGGGATTGCCGCCGTGGCGCCGGGCCGGACATCGGCAGGCGAGCCACCGTCGCCGGTCCGAGCCGAGGTCCGGCCCCAACGGCCCAGTGTCGTCGCGGCTTTCACGGCACAGGCGGCTCGGGCGCCGGAGACGATCGCGGTCGTGTACGAGGGCGTGGAGCTGTCGTACGCGGAATTCTCGGCGCGGGTGAATCGACTGGCACGCGAGCTCATCTCGCTGGGCGTCGGCCCGGAAAAGACGGTGGCGCTGCATATTCGGCGTTCGCTGGATCTGGTCGTCGGCGTCTACGCTGTGCTCGCCGCGGGCGGTGCGTATGTGCCGCTGGATCCGGAGCATCCGGCCGAGCGCAATCGCTACGTGGTGGACACCGCGCGGCCGGTGTGTGTGCTGGTCGGGTCGGACGGTCCGGCGACGGCACCGGACCAGGACGACGTGGCCGGTTGGGACGTGCCGGTGCTTGCGGTGGACGGCCCGGCAGCCCGGCGGCGCACGGCGACGGCGGTCACGGACGAGGAACGGCTCGCCCGACTGCGGCCCGAACATCCGGCGTATGTGATCTTCACCTCGGGATCCACGGGCCGGCCGAAGGGGGTGACGGTGACGCATGCCGCGGTGGCGAACCAGATCTCCTGGATCTCCGCCGAATACGGCATCGGGCCCGCGGATGTGGTGCTGTTCCGCACACCGGCGACCTTCGACGTGTCGGTGTGGGAGTTGTTCGCGCCGTTGTGCGGTGGCGGCCGGTTGGTTGTCGCGCCGCACGAGGCGCATCGAGATGTCCGGCAGCTGGCCGAACTCGTCGCGGCTCATCGGGTGACGCTGACCTCGTTCGTACCGTCACAGTTGGCGATGTTCGCCGAGGGCGCGACCGGTGCCGAGATCGCCTCGCTGCGTGCGGTTCTCGTCGCCGGCGAGGCGTTGTCCGGTGAGGTGGCGGCCGCGTTCGCGCGAGTGTCCGGCGCCGAGCTGCACAATCTGTACGGGCCCACCGAATTCACTGTGCACGCGACGCATGCGCCGGTGGTGGCGGCCGCCGGTCCGGTGCCGATCGGGCGGCCGGTGCGCGGGGGCGCCGTCCACGTGCTCGATTCGCGATTGCGCGTGGTGCCGGATCTGGTCGCGGGGGAGTTGTATCTGTCCGGAATCCAGCTGGCCCGTGGATATCACGGGCGAGCGGGCCTGACCGCGGAGCGATTCGTGGCCGATCCGTTCGGCACGGCCGGCGCGCGCCTGTACCGGACCGGTGACCTGGTCCGGCGTCGTCGCGACGGGGTGCTGGAGTATCTGGGCCGCAGCGATTTCCAGGTCAAACTGCGTGGCCAGCGGGTCGAGCTCGGCGAGATCGAGTCGGCGCTCGCGGCACAGCCGGGGGTGCGCGCGGCGGCGGTGCGGCTGCATCGCCACGACACCGGCGAGCTGCTCGTCGCTTATCTCGTCACCGCTCTTGCGGAGCCGGAAACCGCTCTGCCGCAACAATTGCGCGCCCAGCTGCCGTCGTACATGGTGCCCGCCGTGTACATCCGGCTGGACGCGATGCCACTGTCCGCCTCGGGCAAACTCGACCGCGCCGCGCTGCCGGATCCCGTGGTGGCGGCCGCCGCCCACCGGCCGCCGGTTACCCCGGCCGAGCGCGCGGTGGCGGCCGTCTTCGAGCAGGTCCTCGGGGTGGCGCGGGTCGGGGCCGACGACGACTTCTTCGCCCTCGGCGGCAATTCGCTGGTGGCGACCAGGATTTCGGCTCGGCTGTCGGCCTGGTCCGGCACCGATGTGCCGTTGCGCGCGCTGTTCGAGCAGCCGACCGTGGCGGCCCTGGCGGCGCGCCTCGAAGCCGGGCCGGCATCGGCCCGGCCGCTGCTCGCGGCCGGACCGCGGCCGGAGTTCGTGCCGTTGTCCTATGCGCAGCAGCGGATGTGGTTCCTGGAGCAGTTCGACGCCGGATCGGCGGTCAACTCGCTGGTGGCCGCGATCCGGCTGGACGGACGGCTGGACGAGGCCGCGTTGCGGGGCGCCGTCGCCGATCTGGTCGTCCGGCACGAGTCGCTGCGGACGATCTATCCGGCCCGCGACGGCGTGGGTCACCAGCAGGTGCTGCCCGAGGCCGAGGTCGAATTCCGGACCGGGTCCGTCCGGGAGAGCGAAATCGACGCTGCCGTAGCGAAATTCGCCTGTCCCGGCTTCGATGTCACCGCCGCTGTACCGCTGCGGTTCGCGCTGTGGCGGGTCGAGACGGAAGCCGTTGCCGCCGAGGGGTTTTCCGGCGCCGATCGGAATGTGCTGGCCGTGGCGCTGCATCACCTGGCCGCTGACGGCTGGTCGATCGCACCGCTGGTCCGGGATCTGTTGCGGGCGTACGGGCGACGGGTCGAGGGCGAGGTCGTGGCGCCGGATCCGCTGCCGGTGCAGTACGCCGACTACACGCTGTGGCAGCGGGAACTGCTCGGCGCCGAGGACGATCCGGATTCCCGGATCGGCCGGGAGATCGCCTTCTGGACCGCCGAACTCGACGGGCTGCCGGATCTGCTGCCACTGCCGCTGGACCGTCCGCGACCGGCGACGGCCTCGGGACACGGTGCCCGGCGGCACTTCGCACTCGACCCCGAACAGGTCCGGGGGCTGCGTTCGCTGGCGCGGGAGTCCCGGGCGACGCTGTTCATGGTGGTGCACACGGCCTTCGCCGTCCTGCTGGCGAAGCTGTCCGGGCAGCGCGACATCGCCCTCGGCACACCAGTTTCCGGTCGTGGGAACCCGCTGCTCGATGACATGATCGGGATGTTCGTCAACACCGTGGTGCTGCGCACCGAGATCGCCCCGGAGCGCACCTTCGCCGACCAGCTCGCCGCCGTCCGCGACCGCGATCTGCGTGCGTTCGAACGGTCCGATCTGCCCTTCGAACGACTGGTCGAGATACTGGATCCGCCGCGTTCCGCGGCCCGGCACCCACTGTTCCAGGTGATGCTCGATCTGCCGGCCATCGATCGCACCCCGCTGCGACTACCCGGCCTGACCGGTCATTGGCTTGACATCGACACCGGCACGGCCAAATTCGACCTGCAACTCACCCTGGCCGAACAGGGCGACGGCCTGGCCGCGACCTTCGAGTACGCCACCGACCTGTTCGACGCCGCGACCGTGGACGTCTTCGCGCGCCGACTGTGCCGGCTACTGGAAACCGTTGCCGCCGAACCGGATCGACGCATCGGCACGCTGGACATCCTGACCGGCGCGGAAGCCGAACTGGTGCTGCGCCGCTGGAACGACACCGATCGGCCGCTGGCCGCGGTTGCGCCGGGCATCGATGACGCGGGCGCGACCCTGCCCGCGCTGCTGGAGGCCCGGGTGGCCTGCGATCCCTGGCAGCCGGCGGTGACGTTCCAGGGGACCACCCTGTCCTACGGCGTATTCGCCGGCCGGGTCCGGCGGCTGGCCCGCTGGCTGATCGATCGCGGCGTCGGCCCGGAATCACCGGTCGCGCTGTGCCTGCGGCGGTCGCTGGACCTGGTGATCGGCATCCACGCGGTGGTCGCGGCGGGCGGCGCCTATGTGCCGCTGGATCCGGACCAGCCGGCCGAACGCATCCGGCACATCCTCGACACCGTGAATCCGGTGTGTGTGCTGGTCGCCGGTGCGGAGGGCGAGCTGCCGGACATCACCGCGGTGCGGCTCGATCTGCTCGATCTGTCCGAGTACTCCGGTGCGCCCGTGACGGACGCGGATCGCCGGGGGCCGCTGCGCCCGGCCGACACCGCGTATGTGATCTTCACCTCCGGCTCGACCGGCCGGCCCAAGGGCGTGGCGGTCCCGCATGCCGCGATCGTCAACCGCCTGGTCTGGATGCAGCGCGAATATCGGCTCGCCGGAACCGATGTCGTCCTGCAGAAGACCCCCGCGACGTTCGACGTGTCGGTGTGGGAGTTCTTCTGGCCCCTGCAGGTCGGCGCGCGGCTGCTCGTCGCGCCGCCGGACGCGCACCGCGACCCGGTCGCGTTGAGCATGCTGATCGCCGAATCCGGGGTCACTGTGGCGCATTTCGTGCCGTCCATGCTGACCGCCTTCCTGGAGTCGGTCGATCTCGCGCGCTGTGCGTCGCTGCGCCTGGTGTTCGCCTCCGGTGAGGCGCTGTCCGCCGCACCGGCGCAACGGCTTCGGGCGGCGACCGGTGCGGCGGTGCACAATCTGTACGGCCCGACGGAGGCGGCCGTCGACATCACCGGGCACGAGGTGACCGATGCCGATCCGGATCTCGTCCCGATCGGCCGCCCGGTCCTCAACAGTCGCGGCTATGTGCTGGACGATCGGCTGCGTCCGGTGCCACCGGGGGTCACCGGCGAGTTGTATCTCGCCGGTGCGCAATTGGCTCGGGGCTACGTGAACCGCGCGGACCTGACCGCCGACCGGTTCGTGGCCGATCCGTACGCGCCGGACGGCCGGGCGGGCACCCGGATGTACCGCACCGGCGACCTGGCCCGGTGGACCGCCGACGGCGAACTGGAATATCTGGGCCGCAACGATTTCCAGGTCAAACTGCGCGGACTGCGGATCGAACTCGCCGAGGTGGAGGCGGCCGTGACGAGCGCCGCCGGGGTGGCCCGCGCGGTGGCCGCGGTACGCACCGAGGAGCACACCGGTGACCGGCTGGTCGCGTATCTGGTACCGGCCGCCGGTGCCGCGGTCGATCTCGATGCGGTGCGAAGCGTTGTCGCCCAGCGGTTGCCGTCGTACATGGTCCCGGAGACGTTCGTCGTACTCGACGCCCTGCCGGTCAACGCCTCCGGCAAGCTGGATCGTGCGGCACTGCCCGCGCCCGCGATCGAGGAGCGGGTGTTCCGGGCGCCGGAGACCGCGGAGCAGCGCCTCGTGGCCGCCGTGTTCGCCGAGGTGCTGGGCGCGATCCCGCACGGGCGCAGCGGAATCGGCCGCGACGACGACTTCTTCGGCCTCGGTGGCAACTCGCTGGTCGCCACCCGGGCGGCGGCCCGGCTCGGTGCGGCGCTGCGCACCCATGTCCCGGTGCGGATGCTGTTCGAGGCTCCGACCGTCGCGGCGCTGGCCGCCCGGCTGCGGGAGCACCCCGAGGCGGGCGTCCGGCCGCCGTTGACCGCACGCCCCCGGCCGCCTCGCGTGCCGTTGTCGCCGGGCCAGCAGCGCATGTGGTTCCTGGACCGCTACCGGGCCGGTACGGAACCGGGCCCGGCCGCGGCGGCGGACAACATTCCGCTGGCCCTGCGCCTGCGTGGTGCCCTCGACACGGACGCGCTCACCGCCGCCCTCACCGATGTGATCACCCGGCACGAGTCGCTGCGCACGACCTATCCCGACGGTCCGGAGGGTCCCGAGCAGCTCGTGCTCACCGGCGTTCCCGTCGCGCTGCCGGTCGAGCAGGTGGATTCGGCGGCACTGGCGGACCGGCTCGCCGCGCACGCAACGGCGGCCTTCGATCTGTCCGCCGGAATACCGTTGCGCGCGATCCTGTTCCGGCTCGCCGAGGACGATCATGTGCTCGCGATCACCGTGCATCACATTGCCGCCGACGGTTTCTCGCTCGGTCCGCTGGCGCGCGATCTGGTCGTCGCCTACACCGCCCGCCGGGCCGGGCACGCGCCGGCCTGGTCGCCGCTGCCCGCGCAGTACGCCGACTACACCCTGTGGCTGCGCGACACCCTGGGCGCCGCCGACGATCCCGGCTCCGAACTGCACCGGCAGCTGGACTACTGGCGGGACCGGCTGACGGGCCTGCCCGAGCAACTGGACCTTCCGGCGGATCGCCCACGCCCGCAGACACCTTCGCACCGGGGCGGCACCCACCGCCTCGGCATCGATTCCGATCTGCACAGCGAGCTGGGCGAACTCGCGCGCAAGCACGAGACCACCCTGTTCAGCACGCTGCACGCGGCGCTGGCGGTGCTGCTGGCCCGGCTGTCCGGAACCGGCGACATCGCGATCGGCACACCGGTCGCCGGCCGGGGTGACGCCGCCCTGGACGAGCTGGTCGGCATGGTGGTCAACACGCTGGTGCTGCGCACCGAGGTCGACGTCCGCAGCCGCTTCGAGACCGTGCTGGACGCGGTACGCGCCGACGATCTCGCGGCGCTGTCACACGCGGACGCGCCGTTCGACCAGCTGGTGGAGCTGCTCGCCCCGGCCCGGGTCGCGCACCGCCATCCGCTGTTCCAGGTGGCACTGACCTTCCAGAACTTCACCGTCCCGGCGTTCGACGCGGCCGGTCTGGATATCCGCCCGGTACCGCTGGACGCGCCGGCGGCCAAGTTCGACCTGCAGTTCACGGTGGTCGAGCAGTTCGGCTCGGACGGCCGCGCCGGCGGGCTCGACATCGAGATCACCTATGCCGCAGACCTTTTCGACGCCCCGACGGTGGCCGTCCTGGCCCGGCGCTTCGAACAGGTACTGGCGGCCGTCGCCGCCGACCGGACCGTGGTGGTCGGCGACATCCAGTTGCTGAGCGCGGAGGAACAGCGCCGCGCGCTCTACGAGTGGCCGATCACCGACGCGGACCACGCCGAGATCACCACGATCGCAACACGATTCGCGGCCGCTGCGGCTCTCGATCCGGATGCGGTGGCGGTCCGCGACGGCGAGACCTCACTGACCTACGCGGAGCTGGATGCCTGGTCCAACCGGCTGGCCCGAAGGCTGATCGCCACCGGGGTGCAACCGGAATCGCTGGTGGCGGTGGCGTTGCCGCGCTCCGCGGAACTGGTCGCCGCGCTGCTCGCGGTGCTCAAGAGCGGCGCCGCCTATCTTCCGGTCGACCCCGCGTATCCGGCCGATCGCATCGAATGGCTGCTGGCCGACGCGCGTCCGGTGTGCGCGCTGTCCAGCGGCGGGACCGCGTTGCCGCGCGGCTGGTTCGGCGGCCCGGTGATCGATCTCGACACGATCGCCTGGGATCGGCTGGACTCGGGACCGATCACCGACGGTGATCGGCGCCGGGCGTTGCGTCCGGCGCATCCCGCCTACGTCATCTACACCTCGGGTTCCACCGGCACGCCCAAGGGCGTGGTGATCCCGCACCGCAACGTGATCCGCCTTCTCGACAACACCCGCGGGCACTTCGGGTTCGGGCCCGACGACGTCTGGACGATGTTCCATTCGTACGCCTTCGACTTCTCCGTCTGGGAACTGTGGGGACCGCTGTTGACCGGCGGACTGGTGGTGATCGTCGACCACCTCGTGACCCGATCCCCGCGACAGTTCCGGCAGTTGCTGATCGACGAACGCGTCACCGTGCTGAACCAGACACCGTCGGCGTTCTATCAGCTCGTCGCCGCGGATCTCGCCGAACCGCCGGCGCCGTACCGGCTGCGCCGGGTGATCTTCGGCGGCGAGGCGCTGGAGCCGGCCCGGCTGGCCGGTTGGTTCGAGCGGTACGGGCGCACAACGGAATTGGTGAACATGTACGGGATCACCGAGACCACCGTGCATGTCACCCGGCACGTGCTCGATCCCGGGACCGGTCCGGCCGGGGCGATCGGCAGCGCGCTCGCGGGACTGGCCGTGCGCCTGCTGGATTCGCGGCTGCGGCCCGTCCCGGTCGGAGCGCCGGGCGAGATCTACGTATCCGGTGGACAGGCGGCCCGCGGTTATCTCGGCCGCTCGGCGCTCACCGCGGGCCGGTTCGTCGCCGATCCGTACGGCCCGGCCGGGTCGGTCGCGTATCGCTCCGGCGATGTGGCGCGCTGGACGGCCGACGGGAACCTGGAGTATCTCGGCCGGGCGGATCAGCAGGTCAACCTGCGCGGATTCCGGATCGAGCCGGGTGAGATCGAGGCCGTGCTGCTGTCCGACGACCGGGTGCGCGAGGCCGTGGTGATCGTCCGGCGCGACCCGGCGGTCGAGGACGAGCGGCTGGTGGGCTACGTGGTGGCCACGGGCGCGGTGGATCCGGAGGCGTTGCGGCGCACGGCCGCCGCCCGGCTGCCGGAACACATGGTGCCGGTGGCGATCGTGGTGGTCGAGCGAATCCCGTTGACGGTCAACGGAAAACTGGACCGCGCCGCGCTCCCGGCGCCACGGTTCGAGACCGCCGCGCACCGCCGGCCCGGCACCCCCGCCGAGGAAGTGGTGGCCGGCGTCTACGCCGAGATCCTCGGAGTGGAAACGGTCGGCGCCGACGACGACTTCTTCCGGCTCGGCGGCGGTTCGCTGGCCGCGGCCCGCGCCGTCGCGCGCATCGGCGCCGCGCTCGGCGTGATCGTCCCGGTGCGCAGCCTGTTCGAGTCACCGCGGGTGGCCGATCTGGCGGCGCTCGCGGCCGAGTCCGGGCGGGCCCGCCCGGCACTGCGGGCAGGCGCGCGGCCGGCCTCGATCCCGTTGTCGCCCGCGCAGCAACGGATGTGGTTCCTCAACCGGTTCGACACCACCACCGCGTCGGGCGATGCCGCTGCCGCCTATCACATTCCGCTGATCCTGCGCCTGTCCGGAACCCTCGACGTGGCGGCGTTGCGGGCGGCCGTGGACGACGTCGCCGGTCGGCACGAGTCGCTGCGCACCGTCTACCCGGACACCGGTTCCGGTCCGGCACAGGTGATCCGGGCGGTCGGCGCGCCGCTGCTGCGCGGCCCCGAACGGATCACGGAAGCGGAGGTCGCACAACGTATCCGGCAGGACGTCGCGACCCCCTTCGATGTGACCGCCGAACCGCCGGTGCGGGTACGACTCTACGAACTCGGCACGGCGCCGGGCGAATATCTGCTCGTCGCGGTGTTGCACCACATCTCGGCCGACGGCTCCTCGGTGGGACCGTTCGCCCGGGACCTGATGGCCGCCTACCGCGCCCGGCTCGACGGCGGCGCGCCGTCGTGGCCGCCGCTGCCGGTGCAGTACGCCGATTACGCGGTGTGGCAACGGGCGCTGCTGGGTGACGAAACCGATCCGCAGTCGACGGCGGCCGAGCAGATCGCGCACTGGCGCGCCGCGCTCGCGGGACTGCCGGAACAATGGGATCTGCCCGGGGACCGTCCGCGCCCGGCCCGGCAGAGCCTGCGCGGGAGCCGGGTTGCGCTCGCCGTCGCTCCCGACGTGCACGCTCGCCTCCGGCGAGTGGGCCGGGCAGCGGGCGCCACAGTGTTCATGGTCGTGCACGCCGCGTACGCGGCGCTGCTGGCCCGGCTGTCGGGCAGCGCCGACATCGCCGTGGGAACACCGATCGCGGGCCGCGGCGACGCCCAACTCGACGATGTCATCGGAATGTTCGTCAACACCCTCGTCCTGCGGGCCGAGGTCCGTCCCGGACAACGGTTCGGCGAACTGCTGACCCGGGTGCGCGCGGCGGACGTGGCGGCCTTCTCGCACGCCGACGTGCCGTTCGAAATGCTGGTGGAGGCCCTGAATCCGGTGCGGTCGACCGCCCGGCACCCGCTGGTGCAGGTGGGCCTGTCGTTCCAGAATCACGAACGGGCGCGGCTGCGGCTACCCGGGTTGTCGGTGTCGGAGTTCGAATGGGACACGGGCACCGCGCAATTCGACCTGCACCTGTTCGCCGTCGACCACTACACCGACTCCGGCGAGGCGGCCGGCATCGAGCTCGCGCTCGGATACGCCGAGGATCTGTTCACCGCCGCGACCGCGCGACGGATCGGGGAGCAGCTGCTGCGCGTGCTGACGACGATCGCCGACGAGGGCGATCCGGTGATCGGCGATATCGACCTGCTCGGTCCGGCGTACACCGAACTGCTGCACCAGTGGAACCGCACCGATCATCCGGTCCCCGCGGCGACCCTGCCCGACCTGTTCGGTGACCGGGCGCGGCGAAACCCGGACGCGGTGGCCCTGATCGACGCCGTGAGCGAGCCCGCGCGGCAACTCCGCTACGCCGAGCTCGACGCCCGGGTCAATCGACTGGCCCGGCACCTGATCACCCTCGGCGTCGGCCCGGAAACCACAGTGGCCCTGGCGATTCGGCGATCGGTGGACCTCGTGGTGGCGATGTACGCGGTCGCCGCGGCCGGCGGCGCCTACGTGCCGATCGATCCCGATCATCCGGCGGAGCGCATCGCCGCCGTCCTGGCCGCGGCGCGGCCGGTCTGCGTACTGCGCGCCGGAGACGTTGCCGCGGTGCCCGATTCGGGCTCCGCGGACGTGCCGCTGGATCGGCTGGAGCTGTCCGGATATGCGGCCGCGCCGATATCCGACGGTGAACGGCTCGCCCCGCTGCGGCCCGCGAACACCGCGTACCTGATCTTCACCTCCGGTTCCACCGGGACGCCGAAGGGCGTGGCGGTTCCGCATACCGCCGTCGTCAACCAATTGCAGTGGCTGCGGGCCGAATTCACGCTGAACTCGGACGATCGGGTACTGCTGGAGACGCCCGCGACCTTCGATCTGTCGGTGTGGGAGCTCTGGTCGGTGCTCACCACCGGCGGCGCCCTGATCGTCACCCCGCCCACCGCCGTGCGGGATCCGGATCTGCTGCGCGAGAACATGAATCGGCACGGGGTGACCCTGCTGCACGCGGTGCCGTCCCTGGTGAACATGCTGCTGGTGTCGCCGGAACCGCTGCCGCCGACGCTGCGCGCCGTCCTCGCCATCGGCGAGGCGTTGCCGCCCGCCACCGCCGCCGAATTCCGGGCCCGCGGCACCGCCCGACTGTTCAACCTGTACGGCCCCACCGAGACCGCGGTGTCGATCACCTCGCACGAGGTGATCCAGGATCACGAGCACACCGTGCCGATCGGCGCACCGGTGTGGAACAGCCGGGTTCACGTGCTCGACGGCCGGTTGCGGCCGGTGCCGATCGGGGTGCCCGGCGAGCTGTACCTGTCCGGCGATCAGCTCGCCCGCGGCTATCGCGACCGCGCGGGGACGACCGCGCAACGGTTCGTCGCCGACCCGTTCCGGGCCGGTGAGCGGATGTACCGCTCCGGTGACATCGTCCGGTGGCGGGCCGACGGCACCCTGGAGTACCTGGACCGGGCGGATTTCCAGGTGAAGATCGGCGGATTCCGCATCGAACTCGGTGATGTCGAGGCAGCGTTGCTGCGCCGGCCCGGTGTCACCGCCGCGGTGGCGGCGCTGCGGGACGACCGGCTCGTCGCGTATGTCGCTGTGCCCGAATCGAATGCGCGCACCGAGACGACGCTGCTGCGTGAGCTGGCGCGCGAGTTGCCGCGATAT
This sequence comes from Nocardia aurantia, assembly GCF_009604425.1. Lineage (GTDB taxonomy): Bacteria > Actinomycetota > Actinomycetes > Mycobacteriales > Mycobacteriaceae > Nocardia > Nocardia aurantia. The sequence continues at coordinate 287,873 of NZ_WEGI01000013.1, forward strand.
CTGCTGCCCGCGGCCGTCGTGGTCGTGGACGCGTTGCCGCTCACCGCGAACGGCAAGGTGGATCGCGGCCGATTGCCGGATCCGCCTCGGCCGCAGACGGAATACCGCGCCCCGGAGACCCCGGCGCAACGCCTGGTGGCGGCCGGCTTCACCGATCTGCTCGGCATCCCCGAACCTGGGCTCGACGACGACTTCTTCCGGCTCGGCGGCAACTCGCTGCTGGCCACCCGGCTCACGGCCCGGCTCGGTGCCCGGCTGCGGGTACACCTGCCGGTCGCCGCCGTATTCGAGGCGCCGACGGTGGAACTGCTGGCCCGCTGGGCCGAATCCGCCGAACCGGCCGTCGACCGGCCGCCGCTGCGCCGCCGCGAGTCGAGCGAACCGGCCGCGCTGTCGCCGGCCCAGGCGCGGATGTGGGTACTGAACCGCCTCGATCCCGGCTCGCCGGCCTACAACGTGCCGGTGGCGTTGCGGCTGACCGGCGCCGTCGACCTCGTGGCACTCGACACCGCGATCCGGGATGTGCTGCGCCGCCACGAATCCCTGCGCACCCGGTACCCGGACACCGGGCACGGACCGGTGCAGGAGGTGCTGCCCGCCGAGCGGGTCCTGCCCGAACTGCGCCCGGTTTCCGTGCGCCGGGACGAGATATCGGCCCGGACAGCCGAATTCGCCGCCGCCGGATTCGATGTCACGGCCGCGCCGCCGATCCGGGCCGCACTGCTGCGGGTCGAGGCGGACGAACACGTCCTCGTCGTGGTGGTGCACCACATCAGCGGGGACGGGTTCTCGCTCGGCCCGCTGACGGCGGACCTGATCACCGCCTACACCGGCCGCCTCGGCGGCGCCGCGCCCGCCTGGCCGGAACTCCCGGTGCAGTACGCCGATTACAGCGCCTGGCAGAACGAGGTGCTCGGCGCCGATACCGATCCGGGTAGTCTCGCGGCCGATCAGCTCGGCTACTGGGCCCGCCGCCTCGCGGATGTCCCGGACCTGTTGCCCGTGCCCACCGATCGGCCGCGCCCCGCGCGCCGGAATATGCGCGGCGCGACGGTGACCGCGGCGGTCGGCGCCGAACTCGGCGCACGGCTGGCCGAGGTTGCGGGCCGGTTCGCGACAACGCCGTTCACGGTGCTGCACACCGCCTTCGCGGTGCTGCTCGCGAAACTGGCGGGGGTCCGCGACGTCGTCGTCGGTGTCCCGGTCTCCGGCCGCGGTGACCGCGCGCTCGACGACCTGATCGGCATGTTCGTCAATACCGTTGCCCTGCACAGTGATATCGATCCACGGCAGCGGTTCGGGGATCTGCTGCGCCGGACCCGGGACGAGGACCTCGCCGCGTTCGGACGCGCCGATGTGCCCTTCGATCGGGTGGTGGAGGCCCTCGGCCGCAGCCGGACCAGCAGCCACACCCCGGTTTTCCAGGTGCTGTTCAGCTTCGCGCACGCGCGGCCCGCGGTGATCGAACTGCCCGGCGCGACGGTCGAGGTGCTGGACGCCGCGATGCCGGAGGCCAAGTACGACCTGCAGCTCACGGTCGCCGAGCACCCGGCGGACCCGGGCCTGGATCTGCGATTCGATTACGCCACCGACATTTTCGACGCGGATACGATCGAGCGCCATGCCCGGCGGCTGCTCGCCGTATTGGCCGCGGTGGCGGCCGATCCCGATATCACGGTCCGCGCCGTCGACATCCGCACCGACGAGGAGCGTGCCGCCGGCGGTTCCGCTCGCACCGGTGCGTCCGCCGGGCCGGCACCCGACGCGGCCGGGTTGCCGGATCTGATCGCCGCCGCGGCGGCGATCGCACCGTCCGCCGTCGCCGTCTCGCACGGCGGCCACGATGTCGAATTCGCGGTGCTGCACCGCAAACTCGAGGCCGTCGGCCGGGCCATGGGTGGCGCCGCCGCGCCCGTGGCACTGATCAACATCGCGCTCGCCGGCTTGCTGCCCGGCATCCAGGCGGCCGTCGGCGCCGCCGGACTCGCGGAAATCCTGCGGACCCTGGGCGATCGCGCCCACGGGTTGATCACCTCGGAAGGAAACCACTGATGTCCCACGCCGAATCGGTTGCCTTCACCCGTTCCGCCGACCGGGCGGCCCTGCGCGCCGCCTACGGCATCGCCGACCTCCCCGATCTGATCGACACGGTGGCCGGCCTGGCCCCGGGCCGGATCGCCGTGCGGGACAACGACTCCGAGGTCGACTACGCCACGCTCGCCACCGAGGTGGCCACGCTCGCCGACGCGACCGGCGGCATGCTGACCCCGGACGCGCTCGTACAGCTCGCCGTCGCGAACCGGCTGCCCGGCCTGCTGGATTCGGATCACGGTGCGCTGGCCGCCGCGCTGGCGGCGCTGCTGGAGGATGCTCTCGACGCCGCCGCGGACGTGCTGTCACCTGATCTGGCCCCGGCCGAGACCCTCGCCAGCCTGTTCTCGGAGCAGGTGTCCCGGACGCCCGAGGCGCCGGCCGTGGAATTCCGCGGTGAGGTCCTGACCTACGCCGAATTGGACCGGCGCGCGGAGCGAACGGCACGGCATCTCACGGCACTCGGCGTCGGTCCGGATACGCTGGTGGGCATCGCGATCCGGCGTTCGATCGACCTGCTGGTCGCCGTCTACGCCGTCCACAAGGCGGGTGGCGCCTATGTCCCGCTCGACGTCGACCACCCGGCCGAGCGCCTGGAATACATGCTCGACGTGGCCGCTCCGGCGTTGGTGCTCACCACGGCCGCCGACCGGCCCGCGTTCGATCCGGCGGCGCCGGTGCTGTGCCTGGACGATATCGGCACGGACGCAACGGGTTCGGAGCGACCCGGCCCGTACCCGGTCGTCCGCCCGGACCACCTGGCCTACGTGATCTTCACCTCGGGGTCGACGGGCCGCCCGAAGGGCGTCGCCGTGTCGCATCGCTCGATCGTCGCCAATCTGCGCTGGCGGCAGCGGCGTTACCCGCTGCGCGACACCGATGTCGTGCTCCAGAAGACGCCGTGCACGTTCGATGTCTCGGTCTGGGAGTTGTTCTGGCCGTTGCAGGTCGGTGCCCGCCTGGTGATCGCCGAGCCCGAGGGGCACCGCGACCCCGGATACCTGCGGTCGGCGATCGCCGGGAACCGGGTCACCGTGGCTCATTTCGTGCCCTCGATGCTGGCCGAATTCGTCTCGGCCGCGGCCGATTCGGGCGGGGGCGCGGAACTCGACAGCCTCCGGCTGGTGTTCGCCTCCGGTGAGGCGCTGCCCGCCGCGACCGCCGCGGCCTTCCGCGATCTCAGCGGCGCGTTCCTGCACAACCTGTACGGCCCGACGGAGGCCGCCGTCGACGTGACGGGGCACGAGGTCACGGCCGCGGATCACGCCGGCGTCCCGATCGGCGCCGCGGCCGACGACACCGAACTGCTGGTCCTCGACGACGCGCTGCGGCCGGTGCCCGACGGCGTGGTCGGCGAACTGTATCTGGCCGGGGTCCAGCTCGCCCGCGGCTATCTCGCCCGGCCGGCGCTCACCGCAGAACGCTTCGTCGCGGCACCGGACGGGGCGCCCGGCGATCGGATGTACCGCACCGGCGATCTGGCGCGCCGGCTGCCCGCCCCGCACGGGGGCCCGCGCGAGCTGGAATACCTGGGCCGCACTGACTTTCAGGTGAAGCTGCGCGGCCTGCGTATCGAACTCGGCGAGGTGGAGGCCGCGCTGCTACGGCACGAGGGAATCCGGCAGGCCGCGGTGACCCTGCACCGCCGGACCTCCGGAGACCATCTCATCGGCTACGTGGTCGCCGGCGCCGCACTCGAATCCGCGACCGTCCTCGCCGGACTGCGCGAACGGCTGCCCGCCTACATGGTGCCCGCGCGGCTGGTGATCCTGGACCGGATGCCGTTGAGCGCCAACGGGAAGCTGGACCGCCGTGCGCTGCCCGAGCCCGAATTCGGCGACGCCGAAACGGAATTCCGGGTGCCCGGCACCGCCGCCGAACGCGCGGTCGCGGAGATCTTCGCCGGCCTGCTCGACGTCGAACGGGTCGGCGCCGACTCGGATTTCTTCGCCCTCGGCGGCAATTCGCTGATCGCCACCCGAGCCATCGCCCGGATCGGCGAAGCGCTCGGTACGGCGGTCGACGTCCGTGACTTCTTCGACCGGCCGACCCCGGCCGCGCTGGCGGCACTCACGGGTCGCGGCGGCCGGGTCCCGGCCGCACCGGGCGCCCGCCCGGACCGGATTCCGCTGTCGCCGGCGCAGCGCCGAATGTGGTTCCTGAACCGATTGGCCCGCAGCGGTTTCGACGGCACCGGAGCGTTCGATCCGGCCGCGGTGGACAACATCCCGGTGGCGCTGCGCCTGCGCGGCGCGCTCGACGTCGCCGCGCTGTCCGCCGCCGTCACGGCCGTGCTCGACCGGCACGAGGTGCTGCGGACGAGCTATCCGCAGGATGCCGAGGGCGCTCATCAGCGGATCGCGCCCGTCCGCGCCGTGCACGGTGATCCGATCCCGGTGGCCGTGGACGACCTCCCGGTGGCCGTCCGGGAACTCGCCGCCGCCGGATTCGATGTCACGGTGGCCGCACCGGTGCGAATCGTACTGTTGCGCAGCGCTTCCGACGATCACACGCTGGTCATGGTGGTACATCACATCGCCGCCGACGGGCTGTCGATGGGAATCCTGTTGCGCGACCTGATCGCCGCGTATCGCGCGCACCGGACCGGCACCGCGCCGGCGTGGCCGATCCTGCCGTGGCAGTACGCCGACTACGCGGTGTGGCAGCAGGCCCGGCTGGGCGCGGACATCGATCCCGGGTCGGAGGCCGCGCGCCAGATCGCCTTCTGGCGTAACGAACTCGCCGATCTGCCCGTTCAGCTCGACCTGCCGGCGGATCGGCCGCGCCCGGTGGAGTCCTCGTATCGCGGCGCCGCCGTGGCCTTCGGGATCGACGGCGGGCTGCGGTCCGCGGTCGACCGGCTGGCCGCCCGGTACCGCGCGACGCCGTTCATGGTGCTGCACGCCGCGCTGGCCGCCCTGCTGGCCCGCCTGTCCGGCACCTCCGACATCGCCGTCGGCTCACCGGATGCCGGGCGTGGTGATCGTGGCCTCGACGATCTGGTCGGGATGTTCGTCAACACCCTGGTGCTGCGCACCCGGGTGTCCGCGCATCGATCGTTCGCCGAACTGGTCGCCGACACCCGCGCGGCCGCCGTGCGGGCCTTCGCGCACCGGGACGTGCCGTTCGAGCGGATCGTGGAGGTTCTGGACCCGCCGCGCTCCCGGGGCAGGCATCCGCTGTTCCAGGTGGCGCTGTTCCTGCAGAACCTCCCGGTGGCCGCGCCCGACTTCCCGGATCTCACCGCGGAACTGGTGGACGCGCCCGTCACGGTCGCCAAATTCGATCTGCAACTGACGATCTCGGAGCCGACGGCCGGCGCTGGCTACCGGGCCGAATTCACCTATGCGACGGACCTGTTCGAGCAGGCGACCGTGCGGGAGTTCGCGGCCAAGCTGATCCGGCTGCTCGCGGCCGTCACGACCGATCCGGATCGGCCGGTCGGCGACGTGAACCTGCTGGATCCCGGTGAAACGGATTACGTCACCGAGAGCTGGAACGCCAGCGGGCACCGGGTACCCGATCGGCTGCTGCACGAGGGATTCGACGCCCAGGTGCGGCGCGATCCGGACGCCCGGGCCCTGGTCTCCGGCGATACCGAGGTGACCTACGGCGAGCTGTCGGAGCGGGCGAACCGGCTCGCGCGCCGGCTCGTCGAGCGCGGGGTCGGCCCGGAAAGCCTGGTGGTGCTGGCCCTTCCGCGCTCGATCGAGCTGGTGGTCGCCCTGTACGCGGTGCTGCGCGCCGGCGGCGCCTACGTGCCGGTCGATCCGGATCATCCGGCCGAGCGGATCCGGCATGTGGTCGGCACTGCCCGGCCGTGCCTGATTTTGACCGCCCGGGGCTCCGGACTGCCCGCGCTGCCGGGCGTTCCGATCGAGGAGTGGGACGAGACCGTCCTCGCGACCTACTCCGGGGCCCGGATCCGGGACGGCGAACTCGCCGCGCCGCCGCAGCCCGATCATCCCGCCTACGTGCTGTTCACGTCCGGCTCGACCGGCCGGCCGAAGGGCGTCACCGTCACCCATCGGGCGATCGTGAACCAAATGGCGTGGATGCAGGACGAATACGGCTTGCACGCGTCCGACGTGTACCTGCAGAAGACTGCCACCACCTTCGACGTCTCGCAGTGGGGCTGGTTCCTCCCGCTGCGCGCCGGCGCGACGCTGGTGCTGGCCGGCCCGGACGGGCACCGCGATCCGCGGCACCTGGCCGAACTGACCGCGCGCCACCGGGTCACCGTCACCGACTTCGTGCCCTCCGTGCTCGCGGTTTTCGCGGCACACGCACGGCCCGGCGAATTGGCCTCGCTGCGCGACATCTTCGTGATCGGCGAGGCGTTCCCGCCGGAGACCGCGGCCGCGGTCCGCGCGGTGTGCGGCGCGCGACTGCACAATCTGTACGGCCCGACCGAGGCCGCGGTCTCGATCACCTCCCGGGAGGTCACCGAGGCCGACCTCCGGGTGGTGCCGATCGGTGAACCAGGGTGGAACAGCCGGGTCTACGTGCTGGACGAGCGGCTGCATCCCGCTCCGATCGGGGTGCCCGGCGAGTTGTACCTCGGCGGTGTGCAATTGGCGCGCGGCTACCACGGCCGCGCCGACCTGACCGCCGATCGATTCGTCGCCGACCCGTTCTCGGGACGCGGCGAACGGCTCTATCGGACCGGCGATCTGGCCCGCTGGACCGCCGACGGTGAACTGGTGTATCTCGGGCGCACCGATTTCCAGGTGAAGTTCCGCGGCCAGCGCCTCGAACTCGCCGAGATCGAGACGGCCCTGCTCGCCGATCGCGGTGTCGGCCAGGCCGCCGCCCGGCTGATCCACGGGGAGGACGGTGACCGGCTCGCCGCCTACGTGGTGCCGACGCCGGGCCAGGACCTGGACGCGGAGGCGCTGCGTGCCGCGCTGGCCGGCCGGTTGCCGTCAGGGCTGGTCCCGACGACCGTCACGATCCGCACCGAATTCCCGCTGAACAGCAGCGGAAAGCTGGACCGGGCGGCGCTGCCGATCCCGCAGGTCACCGCCGGTGACTACCGGCCGCCGCGGAGCCGCGCCGAAATTGCTGTGGCACAGGTATTCTCGGAGATCCTGCGACGCGAGCCGATCGGCCGCGACGACGACTTCTTCGCGCTCGGCGGCAACTCGCTGGCCGCCACCCAGGTCACCGCCCGGCTGGGCCGGATGCTCGGGGCGACGGTCCCGGTCCGCGCGCTGTTCGAAACGCCGACGGTGGCCGGGCTGGCCGCCGCTGCCGCCGACGCCGCACCGGCCCGTCTCGCCCTGACCGGACAGACCCGGCCCGAGTCGATTCCGCTGTCGATGGCTCAGCAACGGATGTGGTTCCTCAACCGATTCGAGCTCGGCGGCCGCGCCGAAACCGCTGCCGCCTATCACATTCCGATGGCGGTGCGGCTCACCGGCGCCCTCGACCTTCCGGCGCTGCGCCGGGCCGTCGGCGATGTCGTGACGCGACACGAGATCCTGCGCACCTCATATCCGGACCGGGACGGGGTGCCGTATCAGGTGATCCATCCCGGACCGGGCACCGCGGCGGAGATCACCGTCACCACCGTGACCGCGGCCGAACTGTCACAACGGATCGAACGCCTGGTCGCCGCCGGATTCGACGTCACCCGCGAGATCCCGCTGCGGATCGGTCTTTTCGAGCTCGACGCCCGTGATCACGTGCTCGTGCTGGTCGCCCATCACATCGCCTCCGACGGCTGGTCGACGGGCCCGCTCGTCCGCGACCTGATGACCGCCTACGCCGCCCGATCGGCCGGAACCGCACCCGGCTGGGCCGAACTCCCGGTCCAGTACGCGGATTACGCGCTCTGGCAACATGCGGTGCTCGGCGGCGAGGACGATGTGGACAGCGTGATCGCCGCACAGGCGGCGTTCTGGCGCACCGAATTGACCGGCATCCCGGACGAATTGGTCCTCCCGGCGGATCGGCCACGACCGGCGCGGCCCTCCTTCGGTGGCGACCGGGTCCGGTTTACCGTGCCCGGCGAGGTGCGGGACCGGTTGCGGCAGGTGGCCGCCGACGGGCAGGCCACGCTGTTCATGACCCTGCACGCCGCCCTGGCGGTCCTGCTGTCGCGGCTGGCCGCCACCGAGGATGTCGTGATCGGCTCCGCGGTGGCCGGCCGCGGTGAGGCCGAACTCGACGATCTCGTGGGCATGTTCGTCAACACCCTGGTGCTGCGCACCCGGGTGTCCGGCGCCGCGAGCTTCCGGCAGGTGCTGGCCGACACGAGAGCCACGGACCTGCGGGCGTTCGCCCACGCCGATCTGCCGTTCGAACGACTCGTGGAACTGCTGGACGTGCCGCGCTCCACCGCGCGTCATCCGGTCTTCCAGGTCGCGCTCGCCGTCGACGACCTGCCGAGGCCCGCCGTCGAACTGCCCGGAATCACCGCGGGCCCGGTCGATCTCGCCGTCGGCGCCACCAAGGTGGACCTGTTCCTCACCGTCCGGGAATCCGGCACCGGGCTGGACGCCGAATTCACCTATGCCCGGGACCTGTTCGACGCGACCACGATCGAGGCGTTCGCCGCGCGACTGCGGCGCCTGCTCGCCGGCATCGTCGCCGAACCCGATGCGCCCGTGGGTGATCTGCGACTGATCGAGTCGGCGGAGTACCGGTCGCTGACCGCCGATCGCGTCGCCGGACCGCCCCCCGGCGCACTGCTGCCGGACCTGCTCACGGGCGGCCTCGCCGCGGGCCGCGACCGGATCGCGATCCGCGCCGAGGGCCGCTCGATCACCTACGGCGAGCTCGACGAGCAATCCTCGCGACTGGCACGGGTATTGATCGATCGCGGCGTCGGCCCGGAACGGCTGGTCGCCGTCGCCCTGCCGCGTTCGGCCGAACTGGTGATCGCGGTCCTGGCCGTCGCCAAGGCCGGCGGCGCGCACGTACCGGTCGATCCGACCCATCCCGTGGATCGCCTGCGGCACATGGTCACCGACGCCGCCGCCGTGCTCGGCCTCACCATGTCCGCCTACGCCGATCGGCTGCCGGACGAGGTGCCGTGGCTGGCGCTCGACGCGCCCGGCACCCGGCGGGAATGCGAGGCGGCCGCGTCCGTTCCCGTCCGGGACGCCGAACGCCTTGCGCCGGTGCGGGCCACGCATCCGGCCTACGTCATCTACACGTCCGGCTCGACGGGTACGCCGAAGGGCGTGACCGTGACGCACACCGGCCTGGCCGCGCTGGCGGAATACGCGCGGACCACCTACGGACTGCGTCCGGAACACCGGTTCCTGCAACTGTGCTCACCCAGCTTCGATCCCTCGGTGCTGGAGTGGATCTCGGCGCTGTCGGCCGGTGCCGCGCTGGTGATCGTGCCGCCGCGGATCATCGGCGGACCGGAACTGGCCGCGCTGCTGCGCACCGAGGCCGTCACCCACGCGATCTTCACCCCCGCCGTGCTCAGCACGGTCGATCCGGCGGATCAGCGGCAGCTCGAGGTGGCCATCGTCGGCGGCGACGTCACCACGCCGGAGTTGCTGGCCAAGTGGCACTCCGGCCGCCGCTACCTGAACACCTACGGGCCGACCGAGGCGACCGTCGCGGTCTCCAGCGCACACCTGACCCCGGGGCGGCCGCTGACCGTCGGCACACCGCTGCCGGGGGTCACGGCGCTGGTCCTCGACGCCCGCCTGCATCCGGCGCCGATCGGTGTGGCCGGTGAGCTGTACGTCGCGGGACCCGGTGTGGCGCGCGGATATCGGAATCGGCCCGGCCTGACCGCCGAGCGCTTCGTGCCCGATCCGTGGGGAGCGCCCGGTGACCGGATGTATCGCACCGGCGATGTGGTCCGGTGGCTCGAGTTCGGCGGCCGCCGGGAACTGGAATACCTGGGGCGCACCGACTTCCAGGTGAAGATCCGCGGCGTCCGGATCGAACTCGGCGAGATAGACGCGGTCCTCGCCGCACATCCCGAGGTGGATTTCGTGACCACGCTGGGCCGCGAACACAGCTCGGGGGCAGCGATTCTCGTGTCCTATGTGCTGCCGCGCCCGGGTGCCGCGCCGGAGCCGGCCGAACTGACCGAATTCGCCGCGCGCAGCCTGCCCTCACATCTGGTCCCGTCGGGAATCGTGATCCTGGACAAGATCCCGCTGACCCCGGTCGGCAAGCTCGACCGCCGGGCGCTGCCGGAGCCCGTGGTGACGGTCGCCGAGTACCGCCCGCCGGTGGGCCCGGCGCAGATCCTGGTGGCCGAGGTCTTCGCGGCGGTGCTGGCGGTGGAACGTGTCGGCGCCGACGACGACTTCTTCGTGCTGGGTGGCAATTCGCTGTCCGCGACGCAGGTCTCGGCTCGGCTCGCACGCGCCACCGGGTCCGTGGTCCCGGTGCGGACGGTGTTCGACGCCTCGACCGTCCGTACGCTGGCCGCCCGGATCACGCTGCCGGACAACGACGTCCGTACGCCGATCCCGGCTCTGACTCCGGTGCCACGCGATACGGCGATTCCGGTGTCGATCGCCCAGCAGCGCCTGTGGTTCCTCAACCGGTTCGATGCCGGCGGCGCGGGGTACAGCATCCCGTTCGCGTTGCGCCTGACCGGTGACCTGGACGTCGCCACGCTGCGCGCCGCACTCGGCGACCTGATCGCGCGGCACGAGACGCTGCGCACCCGCTATCCGGAACGGGACGGCGCCGCCGTGCAGGAGATCCTGCCCGCCGCCGATTACCCGGTCCCACTGGAATTCTCGTCCGTCCCCGCCGCCGAGGTGCCCGCGGTACTGGAAGCGGTGGTACGACGCGGCTTCGACGTCACTCGTGAGGTGCCGCTGCGCGTCGCGCTGGTCCGGCCCTCCGACGCGGACCGCGAGCACATCCTGCTCGTCGTCCTGCACCACATCGCCGCCGACGGCTGGTCCGCCGGTCCGCTGACCCGCGACCTGCTCGCCGCGTACGCCGCGCGCAGCGCCGGCACGTCGCCCGGCTGGGCCGAATTGCCGATCCAGTACGCCGATTTCGCGGTGTGGCAGCGCACGGTCCTGGGCCGCGCCGACGACCCGGCCTCGATCCTGGCCGGGCAGTTGGACTTCTGGACCCGCACACTGCGCGGGATACCGGATGTGCTGGAGCTGCCGTCGGATCGGCCCCGGCCGCCGGTGGCCACCCAGCGCGCCGGCGCGACCAGCGGGCGGCTCGACCGTGAGCTGCACCGCGCCGTCCTCGCGCTGGCGGACACCCATCGGGTGACGCCGTTCATGGTGGTGCACACCGCGCTGGCGATCCTGCTCGCGCGACTGTCCGGCACCGAGGACATCGTGATCGGCACCCCGGTGGCCGGTCGCGGCGAAGAGGCCCTCGACGACCTGGTCGGCATGTTCGTCAACACCCTGGTGCTGCGCACCGGAATTCGACCGGGCGCCACCGTCGCCGAGACGCTGGAACTCGTGCGCGAGACCGACCTCGCGGCCTTCGACCACGCGGCCCTGCCCTTCGAACAGGTCGTCGACGCGGTGAATCCCGCGCGCTCCCGGGCACATTCGCCGCTGTACCAGGTGATGCTGACCCTGCAGAACCAGGCGACGGCCGAACTGCGCCTGCCGGGGCTCGCCGTCGAACCGATCGACGCGGCGCTCGCGCCCATCGATCCGGACCTGGACTGGACGCTGGCCGCCGCGCACGACGACACCGGCGCTCCCGCGGGCATCGACATCCACCTGCATTACGCGGCCGACCTGTTCGACCCGGCCACCGCCGCGAACCTGCTCGCGATGTTCGAGCGGGTACTGGCCGCGATGGTGGCCGACACCCGCACGGCGGCCGCCGATGTGGATCTCCTGAGCGCGGCGCAACGCCGGTTGCTGCTCGAGCAGCGCAACGCCACGGACCGCGAACTGGCCCCGGAAACCCTTGCGGACCTGCTGGATCGCCGCGCGGCCGCCACCCCGGCGGCCACCGCGCTGCTGTTCGAGGGCGACTCGATCAGCTACGGCGAACTCGACAGCCGGTCGAACCGGTTGGCCCGCGCGCTGATCCGCGCGGGCGTCGGTCCCGACACCGTCGTCGGGCTGGTGGCGTGGCGCGGCTTCGACATGGTGGTCGCGGTGCACGCGATCGTGCGAGCCGGCGGCGCCTACCTGCCGATCGACCCCGGCCATCCCGCCGATCGGGTGGCGCGCACCCTCACCGCCGCCGGAGCGCGGCTGGTGCTGACCGCCGGTGGCGCGGAAACCATACTGCCGGAACATATCCGGCGACTCGACGCGAGCGATCCGGCGGTGGCCGGACTGTCCGGCGCCACGGTGCGCGACAGTGACCGGCTCGGCCCCCTGCGGCCGGACAACCTCGCCTATGTGCTGTTCACCTCCGGATCGACCGGTCAGCCGAAGGGCGTGGCGACCGATCATCGCGCGATCGTGAACCAATTGCGCTGGCTGGAACACAGATACGAGGTGACCGACGCCGACCGCATCATGCAGCGCGCGCCGCTCACCTTCGACGTGTCGGTGTGGGAATGCTTCCTGCCCGCGACCGTCGGCGCGCCACTGGTCCTGCCGCGGCCCGACGGGCACCTGGATCTGAGCTACCTCGCCGATCTGATCGCCGAACACCGGATCACCATCGCGGAGCACGTACCCTCGGTGCTCGCGGCGCTGGTCGCCGAGGGCCGGGCGGAGGCGTTGCGATCGTTCCGGCACCTGCACACCGGCGGTGAGGCGCTCACCCCCGAATTGCGGTCCGCACTGCGGGAGTCGGTCGGCGGCTCGGTGCACAACGCGTACGGCCCCACCGAGGCCGCGATTTCCACCGTGTTCCACGAATTCACCGACGACGACGGTGAATTCGAGGTCGCCATCGGCCGCCCCTGCTGGAACACCCGGGCGTACATCCTCGACGCCCGGCTGCATCCGGTGCCACCGGGCGTCACCGGCGAGTTGTATCTCGCGGGCGTGCAGCTGGCGCGGGGCTATCACGGGCAGGGCGGCCCGACCGCCGAGCGCTTCGTGGCAGACCCGTTCGGCGGCGCGGGAACCCGGATGTACCGCACCGGCGATCTCGCCCGCTGGAACTCCGCCGGCGACATCGTCTATTTGGGCCGCAACGACTTCCAGATCAAACTGCGCGGTCAGCGCATCGAACTCGGCGAGATCGAGGCGGCGCTGACCGGACTGCCCGGTGTCGCGAACGCGGCCGTGGTGGTGGCACGGGACCGGGCGGGCACCGACGCGCTCGTCGGATACGTCACCGGCGCGGACCTGTCCGCGACGGCCGTCTCGGCCGCGCTCCGGGACCGGTTGCCGTCGGCGATGATTCCGGCGCATCTGGTGGTGCTGGACGCCATGCCGCTCACCACGGTGGGCAAACTGGATCGCCGGGCGCTGCCGCCGGTCGAATTCGACGCTCCCACAGTCGCGTTCCGCGCACCCGGGGAAGGCGCCGAAGCTGTACTGGCCGCGCTCGCCACCGACCTGCTGGCGACGGACGCGCCGTTCGGCGCGGACGACGACTTCTTCGGCCGCGGTGGCAACTCGCTGCTGGCCATGCGACTGGTCGCGCGCGCGAATGCCGCGCTGGGCTGCGCGTTGACCGTGCGCGAGGTGTTCGAGGCGCCGACGGTGGCCGGGCTCGCCGCCCGGGCTGTCCTCGCCGCGGACCGTCCGGCGGGCCCGCGCGCGGTGCCGCGTCCCGGCCGAATCCCGTTGTCGGCGGCCCAGAGCCGGATGTGGCTGCTGAACCGGCTCGATCCGGACTCCGCCGTCTACAACATCCCGATCACCATGCGGCTGACCGGTGACCTCGACCTCGCGGCGCTGCGCGCGGCCGTCACCTACGTGATCGACCGGCACGAGACGCTCCGCACCCGCTATCCGGCCGATGCGGCGGGTCCGGCCCAGCTGGTACTTCCCCTGGACGGGCGGGCATCGGAGCTGCTCGAGGTGGTCGAGATCGCGGCGGACTCGGTGCGGACCGCCGTATCCGACACCGCCGCGATCGGTTTCGATCTGCGCACCGAGATTCCGCTGCGGATCCGGTTGTTCCGGATCACACCGGTGGATCACGTACTGGCCGTCGTCGTGCATCACATCGCGGCCGACGGTGTATCGGCCGGGCCGCTGGCCCGCGACCTGATGGTGGCGTACAGCGCCCGGGTGGCCGGATCGGCGCCCGCGTGGTCGCCGCTGCCCGTGCAGTACGCCGATTTCGCCCTGTGGCAGCGGGACATCCTCGGTGATCCCGGCGATCCGGACTCGGTGCTGTCGCGGCAGTTGGCGCACTGGCGGACCGAGCTCGCGGGCGCCGCACCGGTATTGGAACTGCCGGCCGACCGGCCCCGCCCGCCCGTCGCCTCCGGGCGGGGCGCGGCCGTCGAATTCGACCTCGATGCCCCGACCACCCGGGCGATCACGGAACTGGCCCGCGCGCACGGGGTGTCGCCGTTCATGGTGGCGCACGCCGCCTTCGCCGCACTGCTGTCCCGCCTGTCCGGCACCGGCGACATCGTCGTCGGCACCCCGATCGCGGGACGCGCGCACGCCGAACTGGACGATCTGGTCGGCATGTTCGTCAACACCCTGGTGCTGCGCACCCCGGTACGCGGCGAGGACACCTTCGCGGACCTGCTCGCCACGGTGCGCGAGGCCGACGTCCGCGCCTTCGCCCACGCGGACGTGCCGTTCGAGCTGCTCGTCGACGAGCTCGATCCCGTTCGCTCGCAGGCACATTCGCCGGTCGTGCAGACCCTGCTGACCTACGAGCACCGGGACGACACGGTCCTGCGGCTGCCCGGCCTCCAGGTCGACGCCTACGAATTACCTATCGCCACCGCGCAATTCGATCTGTCGCTGGCGCTGACCGAGCTCGCCGCCGGCGCGGACACGGTGGTGCACGCGGTACTCGGTTACGCCACCGACCTCTTCGACGAGGCCACGGTCGACGCGTTCGCCGCGCGGTATCGCCGGATCCTGGCCGCGGCCGTCGCCGACGCGTCGATCGCCGTGGGTGACATCGACCTGTTCGACCCGGCCGAACGTCTACTGGTGCTGGCCAATTGGAACGCCACCGGCTACGACGTGAACCGGCTGGTGCTCGGCAAGGCCGCCGGGACCAGGGAACTGACCCTCGCCTCGATGTTCACCGACCGAGCCGGGCACACCCCGGCGGCGCCGGCGGTGACATTCGACGGCACGAGTCTGTCCTACGCGGAGTTCGCCGGGCGGGTGAATCGGCTGGCCCGTCACCTGATCGGCCTGGGTGTCGGCCCGGACGCTCTGGTGGCATTGCATATTCGCCGCTCGGTGGAGCTCGTGGTCGCCATGTACGCGGTGACCGTGGCCGGCGGCGGCTACCTGCCGCTGGATCCGGACCATCCCCGGGACCGGACCGAATACGTGCTGGACGTGGCCGATCCGGTCTGTGTGCTGACCACCTCCGCCGACGCCGCCGATCTCGGCGTCCCCGCGATCCGCGTCGACGAACTCGACATCTCGGGTCTCGACCCGGGACCGGTGTCCGACGCCGACCGCCGGGCCCCGCTGCGCGGCGGCCACACGGCCTACGTGCTGTTCACCTCGGGATCCACCGGTCGCCCCAAGGGGGTGGCGGTGACCCACGAGGCGATCGTCAACCGCCTGGTCTGGATGCAGGACGAGTACGTCCTCGACGAGGACGATGTGGTGCTGCAGAAGACGCCCGCCACCTTCGACGTCTCGGTCTGGGAGTTCTTCTGGCCCTTGCAGATCGGCGCGCGACTGGTGATCGCCGCACCGGACGGCCACCGTGATCCGCGTTATCTGGCCGAGGTGATCGCCGCCGAGCGGGTCACGGCCGTGCACTTCGTGCCGTCGATGCTCGCGATGTTCCTCGCCGACGAGGCGGCCGCGCGATGCCCGAGCCTGCGCCACGTGTTCTGTTCCGGCGAGGCCCTGCCCGCCGCGGTGGCGCAGCGGCTGCGGGCCGCCGGCGACGCGCAGGTCCACAACCTGTACGGCCCCACCGAGGCCGCCGTCGACGTCACCGCGCACGAGGTGACCGGCGCCGACACGGTGTCCGTCCCGATCGGACGGCCCGTGTTCAACACTCGGGTGTACGTCCTGGACGCACGGCTGCGTCCGGTGCCGCTCGGGGTGCCCGGCGAGTTGTACCTGGCCGGTGTGCAATTGGCGCGCGGCTACGTCGCGCGACCGGGTACCACCGCCGGACGGTTCGTCGCCGACCCCTTCGGCACCGGCGAACGCCTCTACCGCACCGGCGATCTGGCGGCGTGGACGCCGGCCGGTGCACTGGAATATCTGGGCCGCACCGACTTCCAGGTGAAACTGCGCGGCCTGCGGATCGAACTCGGCGAGATCGAATCCGTGCTCACCGCAATGGATTCCGTCGCACAGGCGGCCGTGGTCGTGCACGCCGATCCGCACACCGGCGAGCACCTCGTGGCCTACGTGGTGGCCGCCGCCGGCGCCGGACTCGCCGTCGGCGACGTCACCGCCGAGGCGGCCCGGCGACTGCCCGCCTACATGGTGCCCTCGGTGGTGACCGTGCTGGAACGGTTGCCGCTGAACGGCTCCGGCAAACTGGACCGCCGTGCGCTCCCCGCCCCGGTCTTCGCGGCGCGCCGGTTCCGGGCGCCGGGCACCGCGGCGGAGTCGGCGGTCGCGGCCGTCTTCGCCGAACTGCTGGGCCTGGAGCGGATCGGCGCCGACGACGACTTCTTCGAATCGGGCGGCAACTCGCTGCTCGCTACCCGCGCTGCGGCCCGGCTGGCCGACGACTGGGACGCGGACATCCCGCCGCGAATGCTGTTCGAGCACAGTACCGTCGCGGCCCTGGCCCGCGCGGTCGCGGCGCGAGCCGGGACCGATGTCCGGCCACCGCTGGTGGCCCGGCCGCGGGCGGAACTCGAACCGTTGTCCCC
Organism: Nocardia aurantia; assembly: GCF_009604425.1. GTDB lineage: Bacteria > Actinomycetota > Actinomycetes > Mycobacteriales > Mycobacteriaceae > Nocardia > Nocardia aurantia. The sequence goes on from NZ_WEGI01000013.1 coordinate 304,851, forward strand.
GGCGCAGCAACGACTCTGGTTCCTCAACCGATTCGACCCCGCCGATTCCGCCCACCACATCGCGGTGGTCCTGCGGCTGCGCGGCGTGCCGGACACCGCGGCCCTGGCCCGGGCCTGGGCCGATGTGGTGGCCCGGCACGACACCCTGCGCACGGTGTATCCCGAGGTGGACGGCATCGGATATCAGCGCGTCGGCGCCGGGGGAGTCGCCCTGGCGGACCTCGCCGGCGCGGACGCGATACCCGAATTTCTCGGCGCGCCTTTCGATGTCACCGCCGGCGTACCGATGCGGATCGGCCTCGCACCGGTCGGCGGCGCGGAGCATCTGCTCGCCCTGGTGATCCACCACATCGCCGCCGACGGTTTCTCGCTGAACCCGCTCGCCCGCGACCTGGCGGTCGCCTACGCGGCCCGGCACGCCGGCGGCCCGGCCGACCACCCGGAACTCGCCGTCCAATACGCCGATTACGCGCACTGGCAGCGCGAACTGCTCGGTGACGAGGCCGATCCGGCGTCGCTCGCCGCGCGGCAACTCGGGTACTGGCGCCGGCGGTTGCACGGAATGCCCGCCGACATCGGGCTGCCCACCGACCGGCCCAGGCCGGCCGCGCCGTCGCATCGCGTCGCGCACGTCGCGATCCCGATCGAGCCGCGCCTGCGCACGGCGCTGGACGGCATCGGGAACCGTTACGAGGCAACACCGTTCATGGTCACGCAGGCCGCGTTCGCGGCGCTGCTGGCCCGGTGGACCGGCAGCGCCGACATCGTGATCGGCACCGCGGTCGCGGGCCGCGGCCGCCGCGAGGTGGACGACCTCGTCGGCATGTTCGTCAACACCCTGGTGCTGCGCACCCGCGTCGATGCCGCCGAATCCTTCGCGGCGCTGGTGGATCGGGTCCGCGCCGAGGCGCTCGAGGCCTTCGCCCACGCCGACATACCGTTCGAACGACTGGTGGAAGCGCTGGACCCGCCGCGATCGGCGGGGCGGCATCCGCTCGTGCAGGTGCTGCTGGTGTTCCAGAACCTCGCGCCGATCACGCTCGAACTGCCCGGCCTGACGGTGTCCGAGACCGGCCTGGAGGTCGCGTCCGGGCAGTTCGACCTGCAACTCACCGTCACCGGCGCCGATCTTCGATTGAGTTATGCCACCGATCTTTTCGACGAGGGGACGATCACCGCGCTGGCGACCCGCTTCGTCCGGCTGGTCGAGGCGGTGACCGCGGATCCGGCCCGGCCGGTCGGCGATGCGGCCCTGCTGGACGTGGCCGAGCACGCCGCGCTGATCGCCGCGGGCATCGCGGCACGGCACGAGGTGTTCCCCCCGGAACTGGTCCCGGACGAGTTCGAGGCGCAGGCGGCGAGCACTCCCGATCGGATCGCGGTCCGCTGCGCTACGGGCGACGATCATGCCGATCTGAGTTACGCCGAACTCGACGGCAGGTCCAATCGGCTGGCGCGCCTGCTGGTCTCGCTCGGTGTCGGCCCCGAAACCCTGGTGCTGCCACGGGTCGGCCGGGGTCCGGAGCTGGTCGTCACCGTGTACGCGATTCTCAAAGCCGGTGCCGCGGTAGTGCTGCCGAGCGCCGCCGATGCGCACCTCGCGGCGGCGCGGGTGGTGACCCGCGAGGCCGGACCCGGGTCCGACATCGGACTCGCGGCGCACGACCTCTCCCGGTTCTCGGCGGAACCGCTCGGCGACACCGATCGGACGGCCGCACTGCGTCCGGGTCATCCCGCGCTGGTGGTGCAGGCCGAGCCGGCCACCGGTGAGCAGCGGGCCACCGTGCTGACCCACGCGGCACTGGTCGACCATCTGTCGTTGTCGCAACGCGAATTCGAGCTCGGCGCGACGGATGTCCATCTGCCGCATCCGGACTCGTTCTGCGGACTGCTGGCGGTACCGCGGGTGGGCGGCACGATCGTGCTGACCGGCGATTCGAACCCGTGGTCCGACACCGCCGCGCTGGCGCGCCTGATCACGGAACACGAAGTCTCCGTGCTGGATCTGCCGTCCGGATACACCGGCGCGATACCGGACGACGACCGCGGCACGTCGCTGCGGCGGGTGATCCGCACCGGCCTGCCGGCCACGGGTGCCGTCCGCGGCGAACCGCCGGTCGACGCGTTCTACCCGCGGCCCGAGGCGCCGGCGGCCCTGACCCACCGGCTCGCGGCAAGCGACAGCGGCGCGCTGGGCCGCCCCACGGCCAACAGCCGGGCCTACCTCCTCGATGCCCGATTGCATCCGGTCCTGCCCGGCGCGGTGGGGGAGCTGTACCTGGCCGGTGGCCGCCTGGCGCGCGGCTATCACGACCGCCCCGGTGCCACGGCCGCGCGGTTCCTGCCCGATCCGTTCGATCCGTCCGGTGCCCGCATGTTCCGGACCGGGATCCGGGCGCGATGGCAGAACAGTGGCGGCACAACGATTCTCGCCGAGCCGCCCGCGATCGACCGGATCGGCGGCGATCCCACCGGGCGGGTCGTCGAATACGCCGCGCCGGGAACGGGTTTCGAGCGCGACATCGCCGAGGTGTACCGGGAGGTGCTCGGCCGGGACCGGGTCGGCGCGTCCGACGATTTCTTCGCCCTGGGCGGAAACTCGCTGGTGGCCACTCGTGTCGCCGCGCGTCTCGCCGATCGGCTGAGCCGTCGGGTCGCGGTCCGGCACCTGTTCGACACCCCCGTGGTACGCGATCTGGCCGCGGCGCTGGCCGGCGGCGCCGATGCCGCCGGCGACGACGCACCGGTGCCGATTTCCGAACGGCCGGAGCGGATTCCGCTGTCTCCGGTGCAGCAGGCGATGTGGCTGGTGAACCGGCTGGATCCGGCGTCGCCCGCGCACAACATCCCGGTCGCGGTCCGGATCCTCGGTGAACTCGACCACGACGCGATGCGGATCGCCTTCCGGGATGTCGCCACCCGGCACGAACCGCTGCGCACCCGGTACCCCGCCGACACCGGCGGCGCGCCGTATCAGGTGGTGCCGCAACCTGATTCGGTCTCGCCACGGTTCGACGTGGACATCGAGTCGCCGGTGCCGCAACGGCTGGCCGCCTTCATCTCCACCGGCTTCGACGTGACCGCCGAGGCCCCGGTCCGTGCGCTGCTGCTGCGGGAATCGGCGGACACCCATGTCCTGGTCGTGGTGCTGCATCACATCGCCGCGGACGGGCTGTCGATGAATCCGCTGCTGCGCGATCTGATCACGGCCTACGTCGCCCGCCGCGCGGGCACCGCACCGGCGTGGGCGCCGTTGCCGATCCAGTACGCCGACTACGCGCTGTGGCAGCACCGCCGCCTCGCCGAGACCGCCGACGAGCACCTGGGCTACTGGCGTGAGGCGCTGCGCGACCTGCCCGACGATCCGGCCCTGCCCACCACCCACCCCCGGCCGGCGATCGCCTCCAAGCGCGGGGCGACGGTCCGCGCCCGCCTCGGCGACGGCATCGGCGTCCGGCTGGCCCGGACGGCCGCACGGCACAACGCGACCGAGTTCATGGTGCTGCACGCCGCCCTGGCCGTACTGCTGGCCCGGCTGTCCGGCACCGACGATGTCGTGATCGGGACGCCGGTCGCCGGGCGCGGTGCGGCCGTACTCGACGACCTGGTCGGCATGTTCGTGAACACCGTCGCGCTGCGCACCCGGCCCGCCGCGGACCGCGATTTCGCCGCGCTGCTCGCCGAGACCCGCGAGGTGGATCTGGCCGCCTTCGAACACGCGGCGCTCCCGTTCGAACGGCTCGTCGACGATCTCGGGGTGCCGCGCACCCGGGCCCGGCATCCGCTGTTCACGGTGACGCTGAGTAACCTGACCGCACAACGGGTTTCACCCACCCACGCGGTTCCCGGCCTGGTCCTGGAGCCGGTCGCGTTCGACGAGCCGGTGGCCCGGTTCGATCTGCAGTTCACCGTCGGCGGCGAGATCGACGACGAGGGGTACCTGCCGATCGAAGTGAACTACGCCACCGATCTGTTCGACGAATCCGCCGCGGCCGACCTGCTGCGCCGGTTCGGCCGGATCCTCGGCGCGGTGACCACCGATGCGGACCGGCCGATCGGCACGATCGACATCCTGGGCCCCGCCGAGCGGGCCCGGCTGCTGCGCCCGCACGCCCCCCGGCCGGTTCCGGGATTCACCCTCGCCGATCTGATGGCCGCGGCGGTCGCGCCCGATCCGGACGCCGTCGCGATCGTCTGCGGCGGCCGGGAACTCGGCTACCGCGCCGTCGACGAACAGTCCAACCGGCTGGCCCGGCTGCTGCTCGAATCCGGTGTCGGCGCGGAGGATTTCGTCGCCATCGCGATCCCGCGCAGCGCGGAATGGCTGCTGGCGGTGTGGGCGGTCGCCAAGACCGGCGCCGCCTTCGTGCCGGTCGACCCGGCCTATCCCGCCGACCGGATCCGCCACATGCTCACCGATTCCGGCGCCACGATCGGCCTGACCCTGGACCGGCACCGTGCCGGGCTGCCCGGCGACGCCGCCTGGCTCGCCCTGGACTCCGCCGCGACGGCGACCCGCCTGCACGGCATCCCCGGCGGCGCGCTCGAACCCGCCGAACGGCCGCGGCCGGTGCGGATCACCAACCCCGCGTGGATGATCTACACCTCCGGCTCCACCGGCGTACCGAAGGGTGTGGTCGCCACCCATGCCGGCCTCGCGGGAGTGGCCGTGGCGCAACGGGAACGCTATGCCGTGACCGCCGGCGCCCGGGTATTGCACGTGGCCTCACCGAGTTTCGACGCCGCCATGCTGGAACTGCTGCTGGCGCTCGCCGCCGGCGCGACCCTGGTGGTCGCGCCCGCCGGGGTGTACGGCGGCGCCGAACTGACCGAGCTGATGCGCGCCGAGCGGATCACCCACACCTTCCTCACCCCGGCGGTACTGCGGACCCTCGACCCGGAGCGGCTACCCGACCTGCGGCAGCTGACCGTCGGCGGCGAGAGCTACGGTCCCGATCTGGTGCGGCGGTGGGGGGCCGACCGGAACTTCCACAACACCTACGGACCCACCGAGACGACCGTCATCACCCACATCGGACCGGCACTGCAACCGGGCGATCCGGTCCTGCTGGGTACGCCGATCCACGGCATGTCGGCGCTCGTGCTGGACGCCCGGCTGCAACCGGTGCCCCCGGGTGTGACCGGGGAACTGTACCTGCGGGGACCGGGTCTGGCCCGTGGCTACCATGCCCGGCCGGGCCTGACCGCCGGGCGGTTCGTGGCCGATCCGTACGGGCCGGCGGGCGAACGGCTCTACCGCACCGGCGATCTGGTGCGCTGGGCCGCCGGTCCGGCCGGTCCGGTCCCGGAATACGTCGGGCGCGGCGATCAGCAGGTGAAGGTGCGCGGGCTGCGCATCGAACTCGGCGAGATCGACGCCGCCCTCACCGGGCACGCGTCGGTCGGCTTCGCGGTGACCGTGGGCCACACCGACTCGACCGGGGTCGTTCGGCTGGTCTCGTATGTCGTCGCGGCACCGAACCGTTCGGTGGTTCCGGCGGATCTGCTCGCCCACGCCGCCCGGTCGCTGCCCGCCTACATGGTGCCCGCCGCGGTGACCGTGCTGGACCGGGTCCCGCTGACCCCGGTCGGCAAGCTGGACCGGAAGGCGTTGCCGGAACCGGTCTTCCGCTCGGCGGACTTCCGGCCGCCGGTCACGCCGGCCGAACGCGCGGTGGCCGAGACGATCTCGGCCCTGCTGGGCCTCGACGGCGCCCGGCTCGGCCTCGACGACGATTTCTTCGTCCTGGGCGGTAATTCGCTGACCGCGACCCAGCTGGCGACGCGCCTGAGCGCACGGCTGTCGGCGACCGTCGGGGTCCGCACCGTCTTCGAACACCCCACGGTGGCGACGCTGGCGGCCGCCGCGCTCGCGGCAGCGGATTCGGCGGGTTCCGGATCGTCCCGGCCCGTGCTCACCGCGCGGCCCGATGCGGGCCCGATCCCGCTGTCACCGGCGCAGCAGCGCATGTGGTTCCTCAACCGCTTCGACCGCCAGTCCACCGCCTACAACATCCCGCTCACCGTGCGACTGAGCGGAGAACTGGATCCGGCGGCCCTGCGGGCCGCGGTCGCGGCCGTGATCGCCCGGCACGAGACGCTGCGCACGCGGTATCCGCTGTCGGAATCCGGTCCGGTGCAAGTGATCCTGCCGCCGGACGCGGCACCGGCCCCCGTCCTCGCCACCGTCGACGTGTCCGCCGCGCACCTGACCCTCGCGATCGGCGATTTCCTCGGCGACGGATTCGACGTGACCCGATCGGTTCCCGTGCGCGCCAGACTGTTCCGCGTATCGGCGACCGAACACGTACTGGTGGTGGTGATCCACCACATCGCGGTCGACGGCTCGTCCCTGGTGCCGCTGGCCCGTGATCTCGCCGCCGCGTATGTCGCGCACCGGCTCGGCTCGGCGCCGCAGTGGCCGCCGCTGCCGGTCCGATACGCCGACTACAGCCGCTGGCAGCGCGAACTGCTCGGCGCCGAGGACGATCCGGAATCGGTGTTGTCGCGGCAAGTGCGGTTCTGGACCGAGACGTTGGCGGGCCTGCCCGACCAGCTCGTGCTGCCCGCCGATCGGCCACGGCCACCGATCGCCGACACTCGCGGCGGCCATGTCGATTTCACCATCGACCCCGCGCTGCACGCCCGGCTGACCGCGCTCGGCCGCGAGCACGGCGCCACCCTGTTCATGGTGGTGCAGGCCGTGTTCGCGGTGCTGCTGGCCCGGCTGTCCGGGACCTCCGACATCGCCGTGGGCACCCCGGTCGCCGGCCGCGGCGACAGCGACCTGGACGACGTGGTGGGCATGTTCGTGAACACCCTCGTCCTGCGCACGACCGTCGACCCGGCGGCCGATTTCCCGGCGCTGCTGGATCGGGTGCGGCGCGCCGACGTGGCGGCCTTCGAGCACGCGGAGCTGCCGTTCGACCGGCTGGTGGAAACCCTGCGGCCGGAACGGTCCACCGCTCGCCATCCGCTGTTCCAGGTCGGTTACTCGTTCCACAACCAGGCCGAGGCGGATTTCGCGCTGCCCGGCCTGACCATCACCACCGTCGACGTGGAAACCGAGGTGTCGCAATTCGATCTGCACCTGGTGGTGACGGATCGCTACGACGGCGCGGGCGAGCCGCTGGGCGCGGCCGCCACGTTCACCTATGCCGCGGCGCTGTTCGACGAGTCGACCGTCGCCGGATTCGCGGGCCGGCTGCACCGGCTGCTGGCCGCCGTCTGCGCGAATCCCCGGACGCCCGTGGGTGATCTGCCGCTGCTCGACCGCGCCGAGGTGCGGCGCCTGCGGGAATGGCACGCCACCGGACCGGTGTCGGCGCCGGACACGCTCGTCGCCGCGTTCGACGCGCGCGCCGCCCGCACGCCCGATGCCGTCGCGATCGTCGCCGACGGTGCGGCGGTTCGCTACGGCGAGTTCGCCGCTCGCGTCCATCGGCTGGCCCGGGCCCTGATCGGGCACGGCGTCGGGCCGGAGACGCCGGTGGCGCTCGCACTGCCGCGCGGCATCGATCTGCTGGTCGCGCTGTACGCGGTGCCGACCGCGGGCGGATACTACATCCCGCTGGATCCGGCGCATCCCGCCGAGCGAACGGCCGCCGTACTCGCCGCCGCCGCACCGCGTCTGATCCTCACCTCGCGAACCGCGCCGATGGCCCTGCCCGCGAATCGGGCGGCGGTACTGGACATCTCGACTATCGATCCCGCAATCCCGGACGGCCCGGTCACCGATGCGGAACGGGTCCGCCCGCTGCGTCCGGGACACCCGGCGTACGCGATCTTCACCTCCGGATCGACCGGCACGCCGAAGGGCGTAGCGGTCCCGCACGCCGCGGTGGCACATCAGATCGACTGGCTGCAAAGCGAATACGGCCTGCGCGCGGACGACGCGGTGCTGTGGCACACCTCGGCCGCCTTCGATCTGTCGGTGTGGGAGATCTGGTGGGCGCTGCGAGCCGGCGCCCGGATCGTGCTCGCCCCAACGGATCTCGGGACCGATCCGGCCGCACTGCTCCGGCTGCTGGAGTCGGCCGAGGCGACCACGCTGACCCTGGTGCCCTCCCTGCTGGCGATGCTGACCGAGGGCACCGGCGACCGGCTGCCGCGATCACTACGGCGGCTGCTGGTGATCGGCGAGGCGTTGCCCGCCGGCACCGCCGAGCGGGCCCGCGCCCGCACCACGGCCCGGCTGGACAACCTGTACGGGCCGACCGAGGCGGCGGTCTCGGTGACCCGCTACCGCATCGGAACCGGCGAGCGGCGGCCGGTCGTCCCGATCGGCACGCCGGAACCCGGTGTGCGCGCCCACGTACTCGACGATCGCCTGCACCCGGTCCCGATCGGCGTGGTCGGCGAGCTCTATCTCGGCGGCGTGCAGCTGGCGCGCGGTTACCTCGGCCGGCCCGATCTCACGGCCGAGCGATTCATCGCCGACCCGTTCGACCGGCCCGGCGAACGGCTCTATCGCACCGGCGATTTGGTGTACCGCACCGTCACCGGCGATCTCGGCTACGTCGAACGCCGGGACTTCCAGGTCAAGATCCGTGGTCACCGCATCGAACTCGCCGAGATCGAGCACGCGCTGCGGGCCCGGCCGGCGGTGACCGACGCGGTCGTCACGGCCCCGCGGGGCACGATGCTGGTCGGCTATCTGACCGCCACCGACCCGATCGATCCGGCCGGACTGCGTGCCGCACTGGCCGCGACGCTGCCCGGCTACATGGTGCCGCAGGTGCTGATACAGCTGGAGTCGTTGCCCCGCAACGTCAACGGCAAGGTGGACCGCGCGGCCCTGCCCGCGCCGCAGCCGCCGCGACGGGAATTCCGCGCTCCGGTCACGGATCTCGAACTGACCGTGTGTGTCGCGTTCGCCGAGGCACTGGACGTCGAGCGAATCGGGCTGGACGACAGCTTCTTCGAACTGGGCGGTAACTCGCTGCTGGCGACCCGGCTGGCCGCGCGCCTGACCGAGCTGCTGGGCGAACAGATCCCGGTGCCGTGGCTGTTCGCCGCGCCCACGCCCGACGGGCTCGCCGGGCAGCTGACCCGATGGCGCGACGAGCGCGGCCGGGTCGGCACCGGCGCCGCGTTCGATGTGCTGCTGCCGCTGCGGCCGATCACCGCGCGCGGTGTGATCGCGGGCCGGGAGCCGCTGTTCTGCGTACACCCGGTGAGCGGTGTCGCCTGGTCCTTCGCGGGTCTGGCCGCACATCTCGAATCGGACCGGCCGCTGTACGGATTGCAGTCGCCCGCGCTGGATCCCGCGTCGTCGATGCCGGATTCCGTCGAGGAGTGGGCGGAGCGCTACGTCCGGGAGATCCGCGCGGTGCAACCGGAGGGCCCGTATCACCTGCTCGGCTGGTCGCTCGGTGGCGTGCTCGCCCATGCGATGGCGGTGCGGCTACAGGCCGAGGGACAGTCGGTGGCCCTGCTGGGCGTCCTGGACAGCACGCTCGGCGCCGCCGGGGAACCGGCCGCGCTGCCGCTCGGCGAACTGCTCGGCGGATTGCTCGGCGACGCCGACGATCCCGGCCCGGACCCGGAACAGGACACGGATGTCACGGATCTGGCCGAACACCTCGCCGCCCTGCCGGAACCGTTCGCATCGCTGGGCGCCGGGCGACTCACGCGGCTGGTCGGCGCGGCGACCGAGTCGCTGCGCCTGCTCGGCGACTACCGCCCGCGCCCCTTCAAGGGCACGCTGCTGTATTTCACCGCCGCCCTGGACGATCCGACCGGCGCCAGCGGCGCGGCCGGCTGGGCCGAGGCCGTCGACGGGGTCGTGCGCAACCACGCGGTGCAGGCGACGCACTGGCGGATGACCGCCGACGCGGCCCTCGCCCGCATCGGCCGGGTCGTCACGGCCCACCTGGAGCGCCGGGAGAACCGTTCCGGCCAGGACTGATTCACCCGCCGGGCAGCGCACCCGGCATCCGAACTCGGGGCCGTCTCGTGCCCCGCACGGCAGCCCGGTGGACCTCACCGCGGCCCGCCGCATCCCGAGAAGGAGAAGGAAATATGACCGCAGCCGACATCATCTCGATCATCACCGCGCTGCTCGCGACCGGTTCGAGCATCAAGTACACCCCGTAAACCCCACCCACTCCGACCAATTCGACGACAGCAAAGGACAACGAATCATGACCGGTAGCGCCGAAGCCCTCGCCTCCGCCTTCTCCAGCATCTTCACCGGTAGTGCCACCGGAAGTGCCGGATTCTCCTCGGTCCTCACGGCACTCGCGAACGTCATCGCCACGGGATCCTCGATAGGGATCGGCTGAGCCTGCGGGCCTGCGGAATTCGCGGCCCGACCCCGCGCATTCGCACCGCGACGTGCCTGCCACGATTGCGTACCCGGCACGTCGCGGTGCTCCCCGGGCTCCCTTATCGTCAGGCTGACGATTACAATCGCGGCCATGGGCAATGCTTTTCGCCTGAACGCCGCGGTGTCGGTCGAGCTGGTGGTACTGACACTCGGTACACGTACCATCCCGAACGATACTCTCTGCGCGCTGCTCGTCCAGCGGCTGTATGCCCCGTTCCGGGGCCGATGGGCGCTGCCCGGCGGCTTCGTGGAGCCCGACGAGAGCCTTTCCGGGGCCGCGGTCCGGGCACTTCGCGAGGAGACCAACATCCGGGCCGACCGGATCCACCTGGAACAACTGGCCACTTACGGTGAGCCGGGTCGTGATTCGCGCGGGCGGGTGATCGGCGTGGCCTATCTGGCCCTGATCCCGAATCTGCCGGCGCCGTCGGCCGGGTCCGAGGTCAGTGCGGCGGCGATCTGGTCCGTCGAGCAGGTGCTCGCGGACCGGGGCCGGCTGGCGTTCGACCATCACCGCATCCTCACCGACGGGGTGGAGCGGGCCCGCGCCAAACTGGAGTACTCGCCGCTGGCGACCGCGTTCTGCGGCCGCGAATTCACCGTCGCCGACCTGCGCCGGGTGTACGAGGTGGTGTGGGGCACCGATATCGACCCGCGCAACTTCCACCGCAAGGTGACCACCACCCCCGGTTTCGTGGAGGCCACCGGCCGCTCCACCAGCCGCGACGGTGGTCGCCCGGCCCGGCTGTACCGCGCCGGCCCGGCCCGCGCGCTGCACCCGCCGATGATGCGGCCCTCCTGACCGGCCGTATCGCAGACTCCGCCGGTCCGCGTTCCGGCCTCGCCGATGTTCCGGCCCGATCGTGCCGGGAGCGAGTCCCGAACGACCCGGTGCGTATCCGAGATGACCCGGCGCAGCGCCGTGATCGGCGGCGATCACCGTGATCGGCGCGAGATGAGCTCGGCGCACAGCATATTCACAGTGTCGGCCCAGCGACCGTTCAGGCAGTGCCCCATACGCTCAGCCGGTACGGGTGAATCGGATGGGAGAGAGGGCAGGCCATGGTGTCGATCTCCGGCGTCGCCGGCGAGGTGGATCGGTCCGTCGATCGGACGGTCCGGATCGAGCGGGCGATCCCGATCGGCGCCGAGCCGCGCTGGGCCCGGCTGGGCCTCGCCGGGCTGCTGTCGGCGACGGCCGTGCTGTACCTGTGGGGGCTGCGCGGCGCGGGCTGGGCGAACCCCTACTACGCCGCGGCCGTGCAGGCCGGCACCCGCAGCTGGAAGGCGCTGTTGTTCGCCGCGCTCGATCCCGGCAACGCCATCACCGTCGACAAGCCACCGGCCGCCCTGTGGCTGATGGCGTTGTCCGGCAGGATCTTCGGCTTCGGCGCCTGGTCGATGCTCGCGCCGCAGGCGCTGCTCGGCGTCGCGACGGTGGCACTGCTGTACGCCACGGTCCGGCGTTGCGGCGGCCCGGCGGCCGGACTGCTGGCCGGAGCGGCGCTGGCGGTAACCCCGGTGGCGGCGTTGATGTTCCGCTACAACAATCCGGACGCGCTGCTCACCCTGCTGGTGGTACTCGCCGCCTACGGCGTGGTCCGGTCGCTGAGCTCGGCGAATCCGCGCTGGTGGTCCACGGGCAGCGGCTGGCTCGTACTGTCCGGCGCCGCAATCGGATTCGGTTTCCTCACCAAGATGATGCAGGCGTTCCTGGTGCTGCCCGCGCTGGCGCTGGCCGTACTGGTGGCGGCGCCGGTGGGCCTCGGCGCACGCGTGGCGCGGCTGCTCACCGCCGGCGTCGCGGTGGTCGTCTCGGCGGGCTGGTACGTCGCGCTGGTGCAACTGTGGCCCGCGGACTCCCGCCCGTACATCGGTGGCTCCACGGACAATTCGCTGTGGCAGCTCGCGGTCGGCTACAACGGCCTGGGCCGCCTGCTCGGTCACCACGGCCGCGCCGCCACGACCACCCACGGCGGCCAGGCGGCCCAGCACACCCAGTCGCATTTCGCCGCCATGTCCGGTGGCGAATCCGGGCCCACCCGTCTGCTGCGCGACGGCCTGGCCACCGAATTCGGCTGGCTGCTGCCGGTCGCGGTGCTGGGCCTGATCGCCGGTCTGTGGCTGACCCGCCGCGCGCCACGCACCGACCCGGATCGGGCCGGCCGGCTGCTGTGGGGCGGCTGGTTGCTCGGCGCGGGCGCGGTGCTCAGCTTCATGAAGCAGTCCTTCCACACCTACTACACCGTCGAACTCGTCCCGGCCGTAGCGGCGCTCGCCGGGATCGGCGTCGTGCTCCTGTGGCGCGCCCGCGACCGATGGGCCGCCCGCCTGACCCTGGCCGCGATGGCCGTCACCGGCGCCGCCTGGAGTTTCGTCCTGCTCGACCACACGCCGCACTGGCTCCCGTGGTTGCGCTGGACGGTACTGATCGTCGCCGTATGGGCCGGCGTGATGCTGGTGCCGGTCGCTCACTCGGGCCGCGATGGGGACGGCACGGTCCGCGAAGAGGATTCCTCGACCCGCGATGGCACCTCCGGCGACCGAACCCACTCCGGTGCCGACCGGCCGGACGGCCGCGACGTCGATCATGTCGGCATCGATCGGCGCCGTTATCTGATGCCTGTGATCGCCTGCACCGCAGTGCTTTCCGTGCTCGCGGGTCCGGCGTTCCACACCGTGCGGACCGTCGCGCTACCGCACGTCGGCGGCAGTCCGTACTCCGGTCCGGTCCGGCCGGGCGCCGGTGGCCGCACGATGGCGCCGGACGCACCGCAATTGGATGCACTACTCGCCACGGCGGTTGAAAGTCGCTGGGCCGCAGCGGCAGTCGGCTCATCCGACGTCAGTACAATCGAATTGCGCACAGGCGCATCGCTTTTGGCGATCGGCGGATTCAGTGGGCGGGACGATTCACCTACCCTGGCGCAATTTCGCCAGTACGTCGCAGACGGGCAGGTTCGGTATTTCCTGTACCGGTCGCGGACGGATCGGCAGGGCCGGACCGGCGATCCGGCCACTTCCGGCGCGCAGATCACCGAGTGGGTGCGAAACCACTACTCCGCGAGCCGGATCGACGAAATCGAGGTATACGACCTGACCGTCGCGCCCCGGCCGTGACCTGCGGCGCTGCGGTCCGGCGGCCGGGACTCCGATCAACGCCGGTCCGGCTGTGTGTCGGACGAGATCAGGGCAGGACGGCGCCACCGGCGTCGCGGGGGAGCGGGTGCCCGAAGAGGATGACCTCCATCAACTGCACCACGCGCTCCTGCGGGCAGCCGCCCGCGTCGTCCTCGCCGAAGTATCGGCCCAGGTCGACCACCAGCGCGAATCCGGCTTGCACCAGGATGCGGGCCTGCGCCTCGGACAGGTCCGGCCGCACCACGACCAGCAGGCGCACCCACTCGGCCACGATCAGCCGCTGGACGTTGCGCAGCATCGTCCGCTCCTCGGCCGGGACGTGGCCGAATTCGGCGTAGTACACATAGGTCAGCGCGCGTTCGGCGAAGCATCCGGACACGTACAGGTCGATCAGCATCGCCAGCGCCTCGGCCGGGGTGCGCGTCGAGGCGGTCGCCGGGCCGATGGCCGCGGACATCCGGTCGGCGGCGCGCCGGAACGCGGCCGCCAGTAGGTCGCTCTTGCTGCGGTAGTAGCGGTACACCGCCGAAGCCGCCGACAGATCCGCCGCCTGCGCGATGTCCTCCACGCTGACGTTCGGGTAGCCGCGCTCGTGGAACAGGTCGACCGATTTCTTCAGCAGCAGTTCGTGTTTGAACGACTGCGGAATCTCCACCGCGCGGGGCGGCCGGTGATCGGCCGCGGCATCCGGGAGTTCGGCCTCGAACAGGGCCCAGACGGCCGAATTCAGCACGGCCGTCAACGATTTCACCGGCAGGGCGGCATGGTGATCGCCGATGCTGGAGATCACGCTCATCGCGGCCACCGCGCGCACGGTCCGGTCCCGGCGCGCCAGGCCGGGACGCAGCTCACCGAGCAGATCGCGCAGCACGGTCACCGCGCCGGCGAACTGCTTGTCGAGCACCCCACGGTCGGTGTCGTCCAGATAGCGCCGCTCCCAGCGGGCCAGCGCCACCGTGGGCCGGTTGCCGATCGTGTCGGCGATGACGGCGTCGACCACCAGCTCCAGACGTTCCCGGGCCGGCCGGTCGGCCGCCTCCTCGGGCAGCGTCACCGCCGCGCTGGTCGCCGCGCCCAGCCGCAGCAGCTCCTCGCGGAACAGCGCGTACTTGCTGGGATAGTGCCGGTACAGGGCCGCCGAGGAGATGCCGACCCGGGCGGCGATGTCCTCCATGCTGACGCCGTGGTAGCCCAGCGAGCCGAAGGCGGCCGCCGAGGTGGCGGCGATCTGGGCGCGCCGATTCTTCGGGCGGCGGCGGATCACCCGCTCCGGCGGATCGCTGCCGGGCGGGTCGCTGCGCGGGTTGACGTCGCGCTGTGCGCGGCTCACGATACTGACCTGTCGCTCATGTCCATGTCATGGTAGCCAGCGGCTACGACGCCGCCGCCGCGCGCCACCGCCGGCGCCCGGCGGGCCGCCCGCGCCGGCCCTTCCCCGGGCCCGTGGCAGCGGTCTGTATGCTCCCTGTGAAAGATCAACTGTGGCAAGCGTATTCGAAATCGGTACGGCCGGCCCGCGGATATCGAATCGGCATCGTTTCGGTTCGTTGTGCGGTCGCGGTACGGGTGCCGCGCCGTAGTCTGCTGCGGATCACCCTCACCCTGCCGGAACGGAGTGCCGATGCGCACGATGGACATCGAGCGCACCATAGCCGCCCCCATCGACGACGTGTTCGATTGGCTCAGCGATGTCACCAACTATCAGCGCGTGCCGTTCATCCGCCGCGTCACCCTGGTCCGGCCCGGCTCCGTCGCCGAACACGGTGTCGGCGCGGTACGGCTGATCGTCACTCCGGCCTGGCGGGTCACCCAGGAGATCACCGAATACGATCCGCCCAAGTGGGTGCGCTACCGCAATCTCGATTCCTTTCCGCCGCAGTTCCATCAGGACGGCAATCTGACCTTCACCGAACTGCCCGACGGCACCCGGGTGCGCTGGCACACCGAATTCGAGGTCAGCACACCGATATTCGGGCCCGTGTACACCCTGCTGCTGGTGGCCGGCTTCGCGATGGGACTGCGGCTGGTGCTCGGTACCGCGGATCGCGAGCTGCGCGGCATCTGACCGCGCCCGGCTCAGGCCAGGGCGGCCCAGGCCATGTGGCGCAGGATCGGCCGCGCCCGGGTGGCCGAAGTGGCCGGCGCGCTGTGCGGCGTCGAGTTGATCAGCCCGAAGGCGGCGTGCGCCTGCACCCGGGCGGCCGCCTCCGACAGGCCCGGATGCAGGTCGCGCAGCACCGAAACCCAGACCTCCACGTATTGCCGCTGGGTCCGGCGCACCTGACGCTCGGCCGGCTCGGGCAGATTCTTCAGATCGCGGTCCTGGATCCGGATCAGTTCCGGCTCGCCGAGGGCGAAGTCCAGATGGAAGTCGATCAGACCGGACAGCGCCTCCAGCGGTGACGCGGCCCGGTCCACCACGGCCCGGCCACCGGCGAGCAGCCGCTCGCTGATCCCCACCAGCAACTCGACCAGCAGCGCCTCCTTGTTCGGGAAGTGCCGGTACACCGCCGGGCCGCTGATCCCGGCCGCGGCGCCCAGGTCGTCGAGCCGGACCCCGGGGAAGCCGCGGTCGGCGATCAATCGGGCACCCGCCTCCAGCAATTGTTGCCGGCGCTGTGCCTTCAACTGCTCCCGGCGCGTGGGGGCGACAGCATCACTGCTGGTCATCGCTCCTCCTCGCGATAAATCTGGACATCTCGGTTAGTCAAGATTATCTTGGATTCCAGTTATTGGCGACTAACCGATCCCAGCAAGGTGGCGTGATGACGGTTTCGCAGGAGGTCCGAGCCGGCTACCGGCCGGCGCACCTGGAATTGGTGGACGATCTCCGCGCGCGGCTGGCCGCGGTGGCGCTCGGCGGTCCGGCGCGGGCACGCGAGCGGCATGTGGCCCGCGGCAAACTGCTGCCCCGGCAGCGGGTCGATCGGCTGCTCGATCCGGGCAGCCCGTTCCTGGAGCTGTCGCCACTGGCGGCCACCGGCATGTACGACGACGACTCGCCGGGTGCGGGCATCATCACCGGCATCGGCCGGGTGTCCGGCCGGGAATGTGTGATCGTCGCCAACGACGCGACGGTCAAGGGCGGCACCTACTACCCGATGACGGTCAAGAAGCATCTGCGGGCGCAGGAGGTCGCACTCCAGAACCGGCTGCCCTGCCTCTACCTCGTCGACTCCGGCGGCGCCTTCCTGCCCCGGCAGGACGACGTGTTCCCCGATCGCGAGCACTTCGGCCGGATCTTCTACAACCAGGCCACCATGAGCGCCCAGGGCATCGCGCAGATCGCCGCGGTCCTCGGTTCCTGCACCGCCGGCGGCGCGTACGTGCCGGCGATGAGCGACGAGGCGGTGATCGTCCGCAATCAGGGCACGATCTTCCTCGGCGGCCCGCCGCTGGTGAAGGCCGCCACCGGTGAGGTGGTCACCGCGGAGGAACTCGGTGGCGGCGAATTGCATTCACGCGTTTCGGGTGTCACCGATCATCTGGCCGAGGACGACGAGGACGCGCTGCGAATCGTCCGGCGCATCGTCGCCACCCTGGGCCCGAAGTCGCCCACCCCCTGGGAGATTCGGCCGGTGGTGGAACCGCCCGCGCCGCCGGAGGAGCTCTACGACGTCGTCCCGGTCGACCTGCGCACGCCCTACGACGTGCGCGAGGTGATCATCCGGACGGTGGATGGCGGCGAATTCCAGGAGTTCAAGGCCGAATACGGCCGCACCCTGGTCACCGCCTTCGCGCGGATCCACGGTCATCCCGTCGGCATCGTGGCCAACAACGGCGTGCTGTTCGGCGAATCCGCCGTCAAGGGAGCGCATTTCATCGAACTGTGCGACAAGCGGCAGATCCCCCTGGTGTTCCTGCAGAACATCACCGGTTTCATGGTGGGCCGGGACTACGAGGCCGGTGGCATCGCCAAGCACGGCGCGAAGATGGTGACCGCGGTCGCCTGCGCCCGGGTCCCGAAACTCACGGTGGTGATCGGCGGTTCGTACGGCGCCGGCAACTACTCGATGTGCGGCCGCGCGTATTCGCCGCGCTTCCTGTGGATGTGGCCGAACGCGCGGATCTCCGTGATGGGCGGCGAGCAGGCCGCCTCGGTGCTGGCCACCGTGCGCGCCGAATCGCTGCGCGACGAGTGGAGCCCGGAAGATCAGGAGGCGTTCAAGGCGCCGATCCGGGAACAGTACGAGCTGCAAGGTAATCCGTACTACTCGACCGCGCGATTGTGGGACGACGGCGTCATCGACCCGGCCGATACCCGTACCGTGCTGGGCCTGGCGCTGTCGGTCTGCGCGCAGGCTCCCTTGGACCCGGTCTCCTACGGCGTTTTCCGGATGTGATGAGCATGCTGCACAAATCCCACCCCGTCCCGTTCGACACCGTGCTGATCGCCAATCGCGGCGAGATCGCGGTCCGGGTCATCCGGACCCTGCGCGACATGGGAATTCGCTCGGTCGCGGTCTACAGCGACGCCGATGTCGACGCCCGGCACGTGCACGAGGCCGATGCCGCCGTGCGGCTGGGCCCGGCCCCCGCACGGGAGAGCTACCTCGACATCGATCGGGTCGTCGACGCCGCCGTGCGCGCCGGTGCGCAGGCGGTGCATCCGGGTTACGGCTTCCTGTCCGAGAATCCGGCCTTCGCGGCCGCACTCGCCAAGGCCGGCATAGTCTTCCTCGGCCCGCCGACCCACGCCATCGAGATCATGGGCGACAAGATCGCGGCCAAGAACGCGGTCGCGAAGTTCGGTGTGCCGGTGGTGCCGGGCATCGCCCGGCCCGGTCTCACCGACGACGAATTGATCACCGCCGCACCGGAAATCGGCTTCCCGGTGCTGGTGAAGCCGTCCGCCGGTGGCGGCGGCAAGGGGATGCGCCGGGTCGAGCGCGCCGAGGATCTGCCCGCCGCGCTGGTCAGCGCGCGCCGCGAGGCGGCGGCCTCCTTCGGTGACGACACGCTGTTCCTGGAGCGGTTCGTCAGCCGCCCTCGGCACATCGAGGTGCAGGTCCTCGCCGATCAGCACGGCCACGTGCTGCACCTCGGCGAGCGCGAGTGCAGTCTGCAACGCCGCCACCAGAAGGTGATCGAGGAGGCCCCCTCACCGCTGCTGGACGCGGCCACCCGGGCCCGCATCGGCGCCGCGGCCTGCAACACCGCGCGCAGCGTCGACTACGTCGGCGTCGGCACGGTGGAGTTCATCGTGTCCGCCGACCGGCCCGACGAGTTCTTCTTCATGGAGATGAACACCCGCCTGCAGGTGGAACATCCGGTGACCGAGCTGATCACCGGCGTCGATCTGGTGGAGTGCCAGGTCCGGGTGGCGGCCGGGCAGCAGCTCGCCGCCGCGCAGGAGGACATCCTGCTCACCGGGCACGCGGTCGAGGCCCGCGTGTACGCCGAGGACCCCGGCCGCGACTTCCTCCCCACCGGCGGAACGGTTCTGGCGCTCTCGGAGCCGACCGGCCCTGGGGTGCGGGTGGATTCGGGCCTGCGGACCGGCAGCGTGGTCGGCAGCGACTACGACCCGATGTTGTCGAAGGTCATCGCCTACGCCCCCGAGCGGGCCGGCGCGATCGCGAAACTCGATCAGGCACTGGCCGAGACGCTCGTGCTCGGCGTGCGGACCAACACCGACTTCCTGCGATTCCTGCTCGCCGATCCCGACGTGCTGGCCGGCCGGCTGGACACCGGGCTGCTGGATCGGCGCGCGGTCGACTTCCGCGCGGCCGCGGTCACCGACGCGCAGTTCGTCGCCGCGGCGGTCTTCGACTGGTTGAACCGCTGGCCGCGCACGGCCCAGGACCCCTGGGCGCAGCCCAGCGGCTGGCGGCTCGGCGTCGCCGCGCCGGTGACGGCGCGGCTGACGGTCGGCGACCGGACCGTGCACGTCGCGATCACCGGCCGGCCCGATCGCGCCGCGGTGCGGCTCGACGACGGTGATCCGCGTCCCCTGCGTGCCGAATTCATCGGCGACACACTGACTCTCACCATCGACGGGGTGCGCGGCGGCTACCGGGTGGCCGCGCACGACGGCCAGCTGTGGATCGCCGACGGCACCGGTGTGGTGGCCGTGCGCGAGGTCGCCGAGGTGAGCGTGCGCGCCGGCGCCGAACAGGTCGGCGACGCCGAGATCCGCAGTCCCATGCCGGGTTCGGTGATCGCGGTGGCGGCCGCCGCCGGCACCGAGGTCGCCGCCGGCGCTCCGGTGGTCGTGGTCGAGGCCATGAAGATGGAGCACACGCTCACCGCCCCGATCGCCGGAACCGTGGAGTTGCTGGTGAATACGGGCGCACAGGTGCAGGTCGACCAGGTGCTGGCCCGGATCGTGCCGGCCGCCGCGTCGGCCACCGACGAATCACCCGCCCCCGCGGAGTCCGGCGCCGGTCCGGACGCTGCCGGGGCCGACGGGAAGGAATCCCAGTCATGACCGATTTCCTGTCCACGGGCACACTGCCCGACGAGTACCGCGATCTGGCGCTGACCGTGCGTGATTTCGCGCAGAAGGTCGTCGCCCCGGTCTCCGCGAAACACGATGCGGAGCACAGCTTCCCGTACGAGGTGGTCGCCGGGATGGCCGAGATGGGCCTGTTCGGGCTGCCGTTCCCGGAGGAGTACGGCGGCATGGGCGGCGACTACTTCGCCCTGTGCCTGGCCCTCGAGGAACTCGGCAAGGTCGATCAGAGCGTCGCCATCACGCTGGAGGCCGGGGTCTCGCTCGGCGCTATGCCGGTGTACCGCTTCGGCAACGAGAAGCAGAAGCTGGAATGGCTGCCGCAGTTGGCATCCGGGCGCGCGCTGGGCGCCTTCGGGCTCACCGAGCCGGGTGCGGGCAGTGACGCGGGCGGCACCCGCACCACGGCCGTGCTCGACGGCGGCGAGTGGCTCATCAACGGCAGCAAGCAGTTCATCACCAACTCCGGTACCGACATCACCCGGCTGGTGACGGTGACGGCGGTGACCGGAGTCTCCAACGGCAAGAAGGAGATCTCGACGATCCTGGTGCCGGCCGACACTCCGGGATTCGTCGCCGAACCGGCCTACAACAAGGTCGGCTGGAACGCCTCCGACACCCATCCGCTGAGTTTCACCGATGTCCGTGTGCCGGAGGAGAATCTGCTCGGCGAGCGCGGCCGCGGCTACGCGAACTTCCTGCGCATCCTCGACGAGGGCCGGATCGCGATCGCGGCGCTGTCGGTGGGCGCCGCCCAGGGCTGCGTCGACGAGAGCGTGCGCTACGCGCGGGAACGAGAGGCGTTCGGGCAGGCCATCGTTCGCAACCAGGCCATCGCCTTCAAGATCGCCCGGATGGAGGCGCGCGCGCATGCCGCGCGCACCGCCTACTACGACGCGGCCGCATTGATGTTGTCCGGCAAGCCCTTCAAGAAGCAGGCCTCGATCGCGAAGCTGGTCGCCAGCGAGGCGGCGATGGACAACGCCCGGGACGCCACCCAGATCTTCGGCGGCTACGGGTTCATGAACGAATACGCTGTCGCCCGGCATTACCGGGACAGCAAGATTCTGGAGATCGGCGAGGGCACCACCGAGGTGCAGCTGCTGCTGATCGGACGGGAGCTGGGATTGTGAGCGAACCGAAGGCACCGGGCGAGTCCGCCGGGCCGCGCCGGGTGGTGCAGCGTGGGTTGTGGTTCGAGGAGTTCGAGACGGGCGTGGTGTACGAGCACCGGCCCGGCCGGACCATCACCGAGGCCGACAACGTGCTGTTCACCACGCTGACGATGAACACTCAGGCGCTGCACCTGGACGCGGCCTTCGCCGACGCCCTGCCGCCGTTCAACCAGCGGCTGGTCAACTCGATGTTCACGCTGTCCACCGTGGTCGGCCTGTCGGTGGCGCAGCTGACCCAGGGCACCATCGTCGCCAACCTCGGCTTCTCGGAGATCGCGTTCCCCAAGCCGCTGTTCCACGGCGACACGCTCTACGCCGAAACGCTCATCACCGACAAGCGGGAATCGAAGAGCCGCCCCGGCGAGGGCATCCTGACCTTCGCGCACACCGGTCGCAACCAGCACGGTGACATCGTGGCCACCGCGGTCCGCAAGACCCTGGTCCGCAAGCGGCCGGCCGACTCCGAATAGCTTGAGAATGTTATGGTCGAAAACCGAGAACCTAGTTTTCGGGAACGGAGAATCGCGATGACGTGGGAGCTGCCCGGCCCGGCCTGGTTGTTCTGCCCGGCGGACCGGCCGGAACGGTATGCGAAGGCCGCCGCCGCGGCCGATGTGGTGATCATCGACTTGGAGGACGCGGTCGCCGCGGCCGACAAGGAGGCCGCCCGCGCCGCCCTGGTGTCCACGCCGCTGGACCCGGAACGCACGGTGGTCCGGGTCAACGGCGCCACCACCGCCGACCACGCCCTCGACCTCGAGGCGCTCGCGCGCACCGGCTACCGCCACGTCATGTTGCCGAAATGTGAATCGGCGGAACAGATCTCGGCGCTGGCTCCGTACCAGGTGATCGCGCTGGTGGAATCGCCCCTGGGCGTGCTGACCATCGCCGACGCGATCCGGGCCGACAACGCGATCGGCGCGATGCCCGGCGCGGAGGATCTGGTCGCCGGCCTGGGCGGCACCGGCAGCCGGCGTGCCGACGGCAGTTACCGCGACGTCGCGGTCCAGCTGCGTTCGACTGTGCTGCTGGCGGCCAAGGCATACGGCCGGTTCGCCCTCGACCTCGTGTACCTGAACATCCGCGATCTCGACGGGCTGCGGGCCGAGGCCGAGGACGGCGTGGCCAGCGGTTTCGACGCGAAGGTCTCGATCCATCCCAGCCAGGTGGCCGTAGTACGCGAGGCATACACCCCCGCCGCCGACGAATTGGACTGGGCCCGCCGGGTTCTCGCCGAGGTGCCGAACCACCGCGGCGTCTTCACCTACGAGGGCCGCATGGTGGACGGCCCGGTCGTCGCACACGCCCAGCGCATCGTGCGCCGCTCGGAGGCATCGGTCGCTTCCTGACGTTTCCGCGCGGCCCCCGGTGTTTCGTCTGTCCCTGACGATCCTGGCTGCCCGGCGTTTCGTCGGTTCCTGACGTTCGTGGTGGCCCGGCGTTTCGTCGGTCGCTGACGTTCGTGGCTGCCCAGGCATCTCGTCGGTTTCTGCTGTTCCTCGCGGCCCGGGTACTTCGTCGGTTCCTGACGTTTCCGCGCGGCCCTGGTGCCCGTCAGATTCTGAGGTGTCCGTTTCCGGTGCGGTAGCCGGTCGTTTCTGGCCGTGTCCGCTCGGCTCGGGTGGCCGGTCGTTTTCCGCCGAGCCGTGTCGATCACGCTGGTTTAACGGAAAATGGGACCGGGCGTGTGCTGCCCCGGGCCCGTCGCGTGTCGCCATCGATGACCGGGCCCGTGCCGACCGGAGGTGAGTGTGCGATGGGCGTGGAACCGCAGTGGGTACCGTCGGAGCGGGAGGTCGCCGGGGCGAAGGTGACGGATTTCGCGCGGTTCGCGACCGCGCGAACCGGATCCGCGTTCCCGGACTACGACGCATTGTGGCGATGGTCGGTCGCCGACCCGGCCGCCTTCTGGGGCGCGGTGTGGGCGTATTTCGACCTCGGCCCGGAACCGGACACCGTGCTGGCCTCCACGGAGATGCCCGGCGCGCAATGGTTTCCGGGTGTCCGACTGAACTACGTGGACCGGGTGCTGCGGCAGGCCCGCAGCGATCGCCCGGCGATCGTGCACGTGTCCGAGGACGGTTCGCTGATCGAGCTGTCCTGGGCCGAAATGCTCAGCAGGACAGCGTCGTTCGCCCACACACTGCGCGAACTCGGTGTGTCCGTGGGCGACCGAGTGGTCGGATACCTCCCCGACATCCCGGAGGCGGTGATCGCCTTCCTCGCGACCGCGAGCCTCGGCGCGATCTGGAGCGTCTGCGGCCAGGACTACACGGCGAAGGCGGCGCTGGACCGGCTGGGCCAGCTGGAACCGTCCGTGCTGGTCACCGCCGACGGCTACCACTACGGCGGGAAGGCCCACGACAAACGCGACGACATCGCGGCGCTGCGCGCGGGAATGCCGAACCTCACGGCCACCGTACTGGTGCGCCGACTGGGCGCCGAGATACCGGAAACCCTCGATTGGGCGACCGTCGCCCCGGCCCCGGCCGGCGACCGTATCGCAGACGTTGCGAACCCCCCTCGCTCGGACCCCGCGCCCGGCGATCCGATCGGTACCGAAACCTTTTCTGTCCCTGCCGGATTCCGTACCGAGCCGGTACCCTTCGACCACCCGCTGTGGGTCCTGTACTCCTCGGGCACCACGGGCAGGCCGAAGGGGATCGTGCACGGCCACGGCGGCATCCTGATCGAGAATTTGAAAGCCGTTGTCCTGCAATCGAACATCGGCCCGGACGATACCTTCTTCTGGTATACCAGCCCGTCCTGGATGATGTGGAACTTCCAGGTCGCCGGCCTGCTGGCCGGTGCGACCATCGTCACCTACGACGGCAGTCCGGCCTATCCGGCGCCGGATGCGTTGTGGGCGGCCGCCGCCCGCACCGGCACGACCGTGCTCGGCCTCAGCCCGGGCTACCTCCTCGGCTGTATCAAGGCGGGTGCGGTGCCGCGCCGGGATCACGACCTGTCGGCGCTGCGGAGCGTGGGCGTCACCGGCTCGGCCCTGCCGCCGTCGTCGGCGTTGTGGCTGCGCGACGCGGCCGGCGAACGCGTCCAGGTGAATTCGGTCAGCGGCGGCACCGACGTGGTGGCGGCGTTCATGGGCGGCGCCCCGACCGTCCCGGTGTGGCCCGGCGAACTCTCGGCCCCCTGCCTGGGCGTGGCACTCGACTGCTGGGACGAGTCAGGCGAGCCCGTGCGGGGCGAGGTCGGCGAACTGGTGGTCACCGCCCCGATGCCATCGATGCCGGTGTCGTTCTGGGACGATCCCGACGGAACCCGTTACCGGGAAGCCTATTTCGACAAGTACCCCGGCGTCTGGCGGCACGGCGACTGGATCACGATCACCGAGCGCGGCAGCGTCGTCGTCCACGGCCGCTCCGATTCGACCCTGAACCGGCACGGCGTCCGAATGGGCTCCGCGGACATCTACCAGGCGGTGGAGAAACTTCCGGAAGTGACGGAGGCCCTGGTCATCGGCGCCGAACAACCCGACGGCGGCTACTGGATGCCCTTGTTCGTCACTCTGGCCCCCGGAATCGAACTCACCGACGAACTCCGCCATAAGATCGCCACCGCGATCCGCACGGACGTCTCACCCCGCCACGTCCCCGACGACATCATCGTCGCGCCCGGCATACCCCACACCCGCACCGGCAAGAAGCTGGAAGTCCCGATCAAGAAACTGATCCAGGGCGGCGACCCGTCGAAAGTGGTGGCCCGCACCGCCGTCGATGCCCCCGACCTACTCGACTGGTACGCCGCACTCCGGACACCCGGTGATCCGGGTGCCGCGCCCGAAACTCGTTGAGATCCGAGATCCGTGCCGCCGATCACGCACAGAATCGAACTACGACGAATTATGTTGTGCTGCAATGTCTGCCATCGAATATGCGACCAGATCGGCAACGACCATCGCTCGGGATACCGGACCGCGCACAGTGCACCGATCGCCCGGCCATCGTGGAGTCGCCGCCGGTCCGGTGGTGGAATGGTCGCTGGGTTGGTGGTGGAACGGTCGCTGGGTTGGTGGTGGAACGGTCGCCGGCCTGGTCGTGGGACGGTCGCCGGCCTGGCGGAATCGCCTAGACCGCGCCGTGGCGGCGGAATCGCCTTCAGTCGGTCCCGGTCGTGTCCTCGAGCCGGCCGTCGGTCATCCGGTAGACCGTGTCCATGCGGGCCAGGTGATCGCGGTCGTGGGTGACCAGCAGGGTCGCGGCGCGCCGGCCGCGGACCATCTCCACCAGTAGATCGATGATCGCGGCGCCGCGCTGGGTGTCCAACGCACTCGTCGGTTCGTCGACGATCAGCAGGGCCGGTTCGCGCATCAGGGCGCGGGCGATGTTCACGCGCTGCCGCTGACCGCCCGACAGCTGATCGGGCCGCTTGTGTTCGTGTCCGGCCAAGCCGACGCGATGCAGCAGATCCGCTGCCCTGTCGCGTATTTCGCGTCGTCTCCGAGGCAGAATGAGCAGCCGGTCGCCGAGGTGGGCCGTCACCTCGAGTTGTTCGGCGGCGGTGAGCGCGGGGATCAGATTCGGCTGCTGGAACACAATGCCGATCGACCGGCGGCGCAGCGTCGCTGCCGCACGGCGGCTCAGCGATGTGAGATCCATTGTGGAGCTGTCGGTTTCGAGCCACACATGGCCGGACTCGGGGCGCACCAGGGTCGCCACCGCCGCCAGCAGACTGGATTTCCCCGAACCCGACGGACCGGTGACGGCGGCGATCTCGCCGCCGGCCACTCGCAGGCTCACCCGATCCAGCGCGGTGACGCGTCCGGAACCGTCCGGGTAGGTGAGCGTGAGGTCGGATACGGTGAGCGAGGTCATCGCAACTCCTGTCGAGCGATCGTTGTCGTGAGTTCGTTCGGAATGCGCTGTGGGTCGGGCATTTCGCCTGGATCAGCGTGCGCGCTGTAGGGCGACCAGCGGATCGGCTGTCACCAGGAAGCGCAGTGCCACTGCCGCTCCCAGCAGTCCCAGGCCGACCAGTGCCGCGCCCGGTACCAGGGTGGTCGTCGTCGACAGCGTGAAAGGCACTCGCGCTCCGACGAATTCACTCACCGCGGCGGTCAGGGCCGAGCCGGTACCGACACCGGCCAGCAGCACGAACAGCGACTGCCCCAAAGCATCCCGCACCAGCGATCCGGTCGTGGCGCCCAGCGCCTTCAGCGTCGCGACGTCGGGGATGCGCTGCATCGTCCACACCGTGAAGAACGCCCCGATCACCAATGCCGAGATCACGAACAGCAGGACCGTCATCAGGGTCAGCGAATCATGTTCGGCCTGATAGGCACTCAACGCCGAGAGGGCGCCGGGCACGGTGGTCGTCCGGGTGTGCGCCGCGGCGTTCGCGGCCGCCCGGTCCCCGACGCCGGACACCACCAGCACCGTCGCCACACCTCCGCGCGGATCCACTGTCCGCCAATCGGACAGGGTCGACCACACGACCGGACTGTGGCTGTACCAGTCGTCCCCTTCGATCGCCGCCACGGTGAACGCCGCCGTGCCGATGTATACGGTGTCGCCTTCCGCCGCCCGCAACTGTCCGGCGGCGGCCGTGCTCAGCACCACCGTCCCCGAAGTAGCGAGACGATTGCCGAAGCTCGGCCCGTCGACCCCGAACAGCGCCACCGGCACCGGGGCCGTACCGCTGCGAGCCGCCGGTGCCCGGACGATGCCGACCGGATCGACGTGGCCGCCGGCCCGTTGCCAGACCGCGAGCTGCTCCCCGCCGAGCGCGGAGGAGTCGAACGACGGCGCCGCGCCCGTGTCGGCGAACACCACGGCATCGCCGCGCAGCCGCTGCACCGCCGCGATGTTCCGGTGCGCGAGCCCGGCGGTCAGTCCGCTGAGGAAGGTCACCAGCAGCGCGACCAGGATCACCACCGCGGTGATGAGCAGAAATCGGCCCTTGGCGGCCCGCAGATCTCGCAATGCGACGTACATGACCCGAGCCTGCCGCTGACGCCCCGGCCGGTCATCGGCCCACCGCACGGTTGTCCGTCGTCCCGAGGCAGGACCGCTCGCCGTCCCACCGGTGGAGACCGTTCCGACTTTCGATGGATGCCGTGCCGATAACCCCGCATAAGCTGGCACGGTGCACCAGTCCCCGTTGGCTCCCGTCTTCGCCGCCCTGCAGGTCGGCCTGCATGTGCTCGTCGTGGCGCTCACGGCGGTGGCGGCCGGGCTGGCGCTGGTGCCCGGGACGCCGCATCGGCTCGGGATCGTGGCGCTGATCGTCGCGTTCCTCGTCGTCTACTTCGCCGGAGGCGCCACGCTCCGCGGACGGCCCGCCGCCGCGCGGGTCTGGCTGGGTGTGCTCACGCTGCTGTGGCTCGGCATGGTGGCGCTGGTTCCGGACGCGGTGTATCTGGTGTTCGGCCTGTTCTTCCTGTATTTGCATCTGCTGCCGCGGTTCTGGGGTGTCGTCGCCGTCGTCGCCGCGACCGTCGCGGCGGTGGTCGGGTTCGCGGTGAAGCGCGGCTGGACCGTCGACGGGGTGATCGGCCCGGTCCTCGCCGCGGTGATCGCCGTCGCCATCGGCCTCGGCTACCGTGCCCTGGTCCGGGAGGCCGACGACCGGCAGCGGCTGATCGATGAATTGCTCACCACCCGGGCCACTCTCGCCGAACGCGAACGCACCGCCGGCAAGCTGGCCGAGCGGGAGCGGCTGGCCCGGGAGATTCACGACACGGTGGCCCAGGGACTGTCCAGTATCAAGCTGCTGCTGCACGCGGCCGAGCAGTCCGCACCGGATCATCCCGCGCTGCAACAGATCCGGCTGGCCCGCGAGACCGCCGCGGACAATCTCGCCGAAACCCGGCAGCTGATCGCCGAACTCACGCCGGCCGCGCTGGACGGCCAGTCCCTCAGCGAGGCGCTGGAACGCATCGCGCAGCGGGCCGACGCGCCGGGCCTGCACGGTCAGGTCCTGGTGGAGGGCACCCCGGAGCGGTTGCCGATGCCGATCGAGGCGGCGCTGGTCCGGGTGGCCCAGGGCGCGGTGTCGAACGTGGTCCGGCACGCGCGGGCCGAACGCATGCGCATCACCCTCACCTACGCCGACGACGCGGTGCACCTCGACGTGGTCGACGACGGTATCGGGATCGCACCGGAGGTGTTCGCGCGCAGCACCTTCGGCCTGAACGCGATGCGCGGCCGGGTCGAACAGCAGGGTGGCAGTATGGATGTGGAATCCGAACCCGGCCACACGGCGGTGACGGTGACGTTCCCGCTGGAGGATTCGGCATGATCCGGCTGCTGCTCGCCGACGATCACGCGATCGTCCGCGCCGGCCTGCGCGCACTGCTCGAATCCGCACCCGATGTCGTCGTCGCGGGGGAGGCCGCCACCGCCGAGGAAGCGGTGGCCGGATGTGGCGCCGGCGGAATCGATCTCGTGCTGATGGACCTGCGCTTCGGCCCCGGCAAATCGGGTGTCGACGCCACCGCCGCGCTGCGCGCCCTCCCGGAACCGCCGCACGTCCTGGTGGTCACCAACTACGACACCGACGCCGACATCCTCGGCGCCATCGAGGCCGGAGCCTGCGGCTACATCCTCAAGGACACCCCGCCCGCGGAACTGCTGGCCGCCGTGCGCGGCGCGGCCACCGGCGAGAGCGTGCTCTCACCCTCGGTGGCCTCCAAACTCATGACCCGCGTCCGCAAGCCGGACACCACCCTGAGCCCCCGCGAGATCGAGGTCCTCGCCCTGGTCGCCGACGGCCACTCGAACCGCGAGATCGGCCGCCGCCTGTTCCTCAGCGAGACGACGGTGAAATCCCATCTGGTGCACATCTATTCGAAACTGGGCGTCAAGTCCCGCACCTCCGCCGTGGCCCGCGCTCGCGAACTCGGCGTAATCTGAACCCGCACAACGCATCTCATCGCCGGGTCAGTGGAACCGCCGCGGAACGAGTCCGGGCTCATCCGAAACGGAAGCCGAAGAGTCCGCCGGTCTCCGACTCATCGGTCAGGCGGCTGTCGAGGACATACGGTCGTGGATCGAAGGTTCCATTGCTCTGGAGTTCGACACTAGCCAGGAAGTCGGAGTTGAGAGTCACGATGTACTGGAACCCGTACTTTTCGGCGAGCCTTGCTCCGATGTGCAGGCAGGACGCGACTTGCCGGCCATCGATGGCATCGAACAAGTGACTGTCGTGAACCAGAATCCGCGGTGCTCGCTGCGCTTTGATCGCGGATATCGTGCAGACGATGTCCAGCATGAACGTTTCGACGCTGCGAACTCCTGAACTCGCGTCACCCGAGATCTGCGGTTCGACGGCGAGGATGCCCTTAGGGCCGGCGGAAACGAGCAACGAAGCCTCGCGATCGGTATAGATCTCCGCACCCAGCTCGCCGAAGAGTGAGATCGACTCGTAGAGTTGCTCCTCGCGTTCGTGCATCTCGGCTCGAATCGCAGCGACGAGCTGAGCCGTTTTCAGCTTGATCGTGTCGCTGATCATACTGATCGACTGAGCCGCATCGAGTCGTCGTTCCAGATCGGCGGCGTCGGCTTCACGCTGAGCGAGATCGCGCTGCGCGCTCAGGAACGTATCGAGTGCGACGGTTTCGCTCAGCAATTGCATGACCTGTGATCTCTGCTGGTCCAGTCGTCGACGTTCCTGGTCGATCGTGGTGAGCCGAGACCGTACCGCGATCAATTCCTGTTCGAGGAACAGTCGTCGATTACGCACGACGGATTCGTGGAAAGCGGCTACGTCCTCGTAGCGCCGCGTGACCGTATCAGGCAGGACCAGTCCGATTTCAGCGTAGACACGCCCGAGCCGAGCGGTCAGGTCGTCGCTTGCGGTCGAAGTCACCTCGTCCTGCAGCGTTTCCTCCAGCTCCCGCACCCGCCTTTGCAGCGAGAGTCCTTCATCGTTGAGGAGCCGGATTGCGCCGGAAAGACGATCGGCTTCTCGCTGATGATCCGCATAGCGCTCGTCGACCTTGAACGCGCGGAGATCATCTCGCATCCGATCGCGTTGCCGCCGAGCAGTCGCAAGTTGGGCGCGGAGGGAGGACTCATCCAGAGAGAGATGCGCAAGGGCACCTTCTTGGATCGCCTTCCGGATCGCCTTCCGCTGTTTGTCGAGCCGATCGAGATCACCGGCCCGGCTGAGAATTTCCGGTGACAGGCCCAGCATGAACCCCAACTTGACGCCGGATTCCCAATCGGATTCGGCATGGTGTCCCTTGATCGGGTTACCGAAGTACGTCCGAATCAATTGGGCCCACAGCTGGCCGTTCGTCGGGCGCGTGACGTCTCCGGGGATATGGAAGACGCTGCGCGACAACAAGTCCTTCCAATCGTCGAGGCGTAGGGGATTATTCGTCTCGACTTCCGGCCAGCCGGAAAGTTCAACCTTGTTGCTCGCGGACACTGTGCGAGCAATGGATACCTCCTCCGCATCGCCGTGGTTGTGTCCCGGGAGTACGACCCGTGCGGTGAAGCGGTGTTCCGACAGTTCGGTGGCCTTGAACTCCGGGGGAAGGTCTCCGCCGAGGAGATAGCGCAGGATCTTGACGAAGCTTGTCTTGCCGCTGCTGTTCCTGGTCTCCCCGTGTTCCGACGCCGCAGTGCGATCGGCGAGCAGGATGTTCAGTCCCGGATGAAAGCTCAGGGTCTTGAATCGCCGGTCGGAGGCGGAGAGTTCACTGAGAAACATCGGCGCGCCTCAAGTACCCGTCATCGGAGGTCTCGATCAGCTTCATCGCGTAGAGGGATGCGAGCGCCAGTGCGAACCAGTCGAAGGTGATCCGCCGTGGTGTCCTCGACGACCGCCGCCGAACACGATAGCGCTCCCACAGGGCTGACACCGACATCGGTGCGTGGAGTTCTTCGAGCAGTTCGGAACCGACCGTGATCAGGGCGCGCTCCGGCGATACTCCCTTAGTGGGCAAGAGCATCGGACACCTCCGCCTCCGACGCCGTCGCTGTGACGGCCGGCATCTCGAAGATATGGCACGAGTCGAAAAAGTAGGACACCACCGAGAAAGCGGCATTGGCCCGTGTGCCGTCCATGCGTACATTCGGTCCGGCGATCGCCACGTACAGCCGTTCGAGGATCTCGGCCGGATTCGATGTGACGGCTCGTGCTTCCGAGTACAGGGCTCGGAACCGGTCGCCGTGCGCGTCGTACAGTCCAGGGTCCGACGCGTCCTCATACCACCGATCGATCCGGGTCGCCAGACGCCGACCGTAGTTGAACTCGGCACGGCTGGCCTCGGGTAGTGCGTTGAAATCCATTTTGCTTGCCGGAACAGGCAGCACAGGATGTACGGATGAGACTGTGGCACTTGCGGTGCCGAGCGAGTCGAGCAGGGGGATCAGGTCGGCGAGTTCGATGTTCGCGATGCCGGGTGCTCCTGGAAACAGTTCGTCGAGGACTGTCGCTCCCAGTCCGGCGACAATGTCGAGCCACAACTTGTCCGTGTCGAAGCGCCGAATTGTCAGTGGACGCGGGGAGGCCGGGCCATGCGCTTGCTGAAGGTCGATGATGACGGCCGATGCCCTCGGGCCGATCGGCGCGTTGGTCACGAATCGCCAGGTATGGAAGGACGGCCACTGGTCGAGTGCCCGCGCGAAGTCCTTGCCGATCTTCTTGGCGAGCTCGCGCTCCGCATCGCGGCCGGGCCGTTGTCCGTAGCAGGCATACGCGATCGTCCCGGCCTCGGCCAGCCCGTCGCATCCGCCATCGCCGAATCGGCCCGTCGGGGCCGGGTTGACGAAGTCGTCGTGAAAGCGGGCGAGCACTTTCTCGACGTAGCTCTCGAAGAGGGTGCCGGATCTGGTGCATTCCTGCTGATGGCGACTGCGGTACCAGTCGAGCCAGTTGGCGGTCGGTAACACCGGTATCTCCATCGCAGTCCCCCTCATGCCCTCCGTGTGCGGTTCGCCGCAGCCAGGTTACCGGCAAACCAGGTGAAATAGCACTTGGGTATCAACGCGGCGTAGGCGAGTGAACTGCCGTGATCTGAACGCGCGCAACGGGTTTCTCAGTGCCGGGTCAGTGGGACCGCTGCGGTGAGGTGGGTCAGCTTGTCCGGGTTGCGGATGTAGTACAGGCCGGCGATTCGGGCGTCCTCGATTCGGGCGATCATGATGCCGTCGAGTTCGCCGTTCAGGCGGAGGGCCAGGGCCGGATTGCCGTTGATGACAACGGGTTCGGTGGTGAGGGTTTCGGCGGTGCGGGTCAGGCCGCCGGTGAGGAAGCGCAGGACGCGCTCGGCGCCGACGACGGGGCGCAGGGCGGCCTGTTTGCGGCCGCCGCCGTCGCTGAGGACGACCACGTCGGGGGCGAGGACGTCGAGCAGGCTCCGGAAGTCGCGGGTCTCCAGGGCGTGCCGGAACGAGTCCAGGGCGGCCCTGGTCTCGGCGGGGGTGACCGCGGCGCGGGGGCGGCGGGCGTCGACGTGGTTGCGGGCGCGGTAGGCGATCTGGCGGACCGCCGCGGGGGTCTTGCCGAGGGTTTCGGCGATCTCGTCGTAGTCGATGCCGAAGGCCTCGCGCAGGACGAACACCGCGCGCTCGGTCGGTGCGAGCGTTTCCAGCACCAGCATCAGGGCCATCGAGACGCTCTCGGCCAGTTCGACGTCCTCGGCGACGTCGGGGGTGGTGAGCATCGGTTCCGGGAGCCAGGGGCCCACGTAGGACTCCTTACGGCGTTGCAGGGTGCGGAGGCGGTTCAAGGACTGGCGGGTGGTCATCCGGACCAGGTACGCGCGGTGGTCGCGCACCTCGCCGAGATCGACCCCGGTCCACCGCAACCAGGTCTCCTGCAGCACGTCCTCGGCGTCGGCGGCGGAGCCGAGCATCTCGTAGGCCACGGTGAACAGCAGGTTGCGGTGGGCGAGGAAGGTCTCGGTCGCCGGGTCCGCGGGATGGTCGAGCATGTCTCGATCCTCGCTCCGCGTGCCCTTCCGGTCAGAACCGGCCCCAGGCGATGAACGCCGCGAGCACGAGATAGCCTAGGTTGAGCACGACCAGCGCGTACTGGCCGAGCCGGCCGTGGGTGATCATCGCGCCGATCATCAGTGCCACCCAGCACAGGGCCGTTATCGGCACCAGGACCGGCGCGATGTCCAGCGCCCGGGGCAGGATCAGGCCCGCGGTGGCGAGCAGTTCGAGGACGCCCAGGGTGCGGACGAAGCCGGTCGCGGCGTGGGCGGTCCATTCCCCGCCGTGTGCCGCGGCCAGCTTCTCCTTGGGCAGGAACGTCTTGGTGATGCCGCCGGCCAGGGCCACGACGGCCAGCAGTCCGGTGACGATCCACAGGGCGATGTTCACGATGTTCTCCTTGTTTCAGCGGTTCGTCGTGAAGACACCGCCGCCGCTGGGGCCGTAACAGCCTGTGACGGGGATCACCGTGTGGGTAGGTCCGGGCGCAGTGCGGGTGTGTACGTCTCCACCCTGGTGCGCAGGTCTGTGACGTGGTCCGGGCCGGCGCCCACGAACGGGTCGAGGCCGACCGGGTCCAGGCCGGCCACGCGGCCCACCCGGTCGCGGTCCACCGGATCGAACACCGGCGAATCCCGTTGATCCAGAATCTCTTTCGCCTGTCGCTGTAGGGCGGCCGCGTATCCCGGGTCCTGGGTGGCGGGGTGGGAACACAGTGTATCCGGCTGCCGATCGTTGAAAAAATCTGCGCCACAAGAGAATTCCGCGCAACCGCCGGGGCGGACATCATGTCCGGTCCGGCGCGGCGGAGGTGATCGCGCGCCGGTCGCCCGAAACGACCGGGTTGCCGGAAATACGCGAAGTGGCGTCGTACGGTAGGAAACATGTTCACCATCAGCGATCCGAAGGTGCGCGCGTTCCTCACCGAGGGCACCCGCACCGCCAAGCTTGCGGTGACGTCTTCCGACGGGCGGCCGCTGATCAATCCGGTCTGGTTCTTCCTCGACGGCGACGATCTGGTGTTCAACACCGGCAAAGGCACGGCGAAAGGGCGGGCGATCATGCGGGATCCGCGGGTCGCGCTCTGCGTCGACCTGGAGGCGCCGCCGTACGCCTATCTCCAGGTACAGGGTGTCGCCACGCTCTCCGAGGATCCCGGGGAGCTGCTGCGCACCGCCACCGCGATCGGCGGCCGCTACATGGGGGCGGGGCGGGCCGAGGAGTTCGGCCGCCGCAACGCGGTGCCGGGTGAGCTGGTGGTCCGGGTGCGGCCCGGCAAGATCCTCGGCGGTTTCAACATGACCGGGTAGCGGATCGGCCGGGCCGGTGCGGTGCATACACTGCGACGACGCCGGCCCGGCTGCGGAAAGGACCCATCATGACCGTGCATTTCATCGGGGCGGGCCCGGGCGCCGCCGACCTGCTGACCGTGCGGGCGGTGCGCTTGCTCGCGAATTCGCCGGTCTGCCTGTACGCGGGCACCTACCTCGATCCGGAGGTGCTCGCGCACTGTGCCCCGGGCGCCGAGCTGATCGATACGCAGCACCTGGACCTGGATCGGATCACCGAACTGCTGGTGCGGGCGCACGCCGAGGGTAAGGATGTGGCGCGGTTGTGTTCCGGCGACCCGTCGCTGTACTCCGCCCTGACCGAGCAGACCCGCCGCCTGGACGCGCGGGGCGTGCCGTGGGACGTCACCCCGGGCGTGCCCGCCTACGCGGCCGCCGCCGCCCGGCTCGGCGCCGAACTCACCGTGCCGGAACTCGTGCAATCGGTCGTGCTGACCCGCACCCGGGCCCGGTCCACCGCGATGCCGGAGTCGGAGGCGCTGGCCGGCTTCGCCCGCACCCGAGCCACGCTGGTGCTCCATCTGGCGATCACGCGGATCCGGGTGCTCGCGACCGAACTCGTCGCCGAGTACGGCGCCGACTGTCCCGCGGTCGTCGTGTACCGGGCCAGTCAGCCCGAGGAGCTGGTCCTGCGCGGCACCCTGGCCGATATCGCCGATCGGGTGGAGACGGCCGGATTGCGGCAGGCGGCGGTGATACTCGTGGGCCGGGCGCTGGCGACTGCGCCGGTGTGCGCCGAATCCCATCTGTACGACCCGGCCCGCGAACGTCACACCCTCTCCGGATGACTCGATCGGTCCAGGTCGGAGGGTATGGCCGAAGTGTCCGAAACGGTTGCCGTACTCGGAGTTTCGGCTATCTCGGCGCGA
Source organism: Nocardia aurantia (assembly GCF_009604425.1). GTDB lineage: Bacteria > Actinomycetota > Actinomycetes > Mycobacteriales > Mycobacteriaceae > Nocardia > Nocardia aurantia. Next base: position 340,075 of record NZ_WEGI01000013.1, read on the forward strand.
AGTCCAGCTATGATGCACGTCGGCTATGAACCTTCCGCCTCGAAGCCCGTGTGGGGACGGTAGATTGGTCCGGTGGTCAGCAGCAACGTTCAGCGAGTGGTCTATCCGTGGCCGTCGGGCATGGTCGGTCCGATGTAACAGCACCGGCCCATGGGGCGGATACGTCCTGTGAGCGTTTTTGTCTGATTGAAATTCGAAGTGTGTCCCGAACGCGGGCGCCACGCTGGTACAGGTGAGCGTCGCTGTCGGTGTGCCATTGGGGAGCGCCACGCGGGTGTTCCGGAAGCGAGGTTGACGGTTGGACCGGCTGGATTTCGGCGGAAACGGCGAAGCTGGCAACGAGGTAACCAGGCCGGTTTCGGAGGCGGACCTCTTCCCGCTGTCGCCGGCGCAGCTCGGTATCTGGTATGCCCAGCATCTGGATCCCGAGGTGCCGATCACGATCGCGCAGTACGTGGATCTGCGTGGCGCCCTCGATGTGGAGCTCCTGAGCCGCGCGGCGCTGGAGGCCTCCCGCGAGCTCGGGTCCGGTCTGTTGCGGATCGTCGAGCGCGACGGTGAGCCCCGGCAGTACGTCGACATCGACTTCGACGACCGGGTCGGCTATGTGGATCTGCGCGGGGAGTCGGATCCGGAGGCCGCGGCCGTGGCGTGGATGCGCGCGGAGTACGGGCGCCCGCTGGATGTGTTGTCGGATCGGCTGATCCGCTCGGTGGCATTGCAGCTGTCCGATGAGCGCTGGTTCTGGTACGTGCGGGCGCATCACATCGCGATGGACGGCTTCGGCGCGATGGTGAACATGCAGCGGATCGCCGAGCGCTACACCGCCTACGTATCCGGGGCAGAGGTTCCGGATGCGAAGATCTCCGGACTGCGGTCCCTGGTCGAGAACGAACTCGCCTACCGCGACTCGCCCCGATTCCGGTCGGACCGCGAGTACTGGGCGCAGAAGGTCGCCGGGCTCGAGGCCGGATCCGGGCTGACCGGGCGGTCGGCCCCGCCGGCCGCGGCCAATCGGGTGGTCTCGGCAGCGCTGTCCGAGGACCGGCACGCGGAACTGGACGCCGCGGTGGCCCGGTTCGACTCGTCGCCGGCGGGCCTGCTGCTCGCGGCGTTCGCGACGTATCTGGCGCAGTGGACCGGAACCGACGAGGTCATCCTGAGCCTGCCGGTGACCGGGCGCGTCACGGCGGCGATGCGCCGCGCGGGTGGCGCCACGTCGAATATCGTGCCGTTGCGGTTGCGGGTCGGTCATGAGACGACGATCGCGCAGTTGCTGGCGCAGGTGACGGTCGAGGTGTCGGGGGCGTTGCGGCATCAGCGGTACCGGCACGAGGACATCCGCCGCGACGCCGCCGGGGACGGGGTGGTGTCGACCGAGTTCTTCGGTCCGTGGGTGAACATCATGCTGTTCCACGACCAGCTCACCCTGGGTGACCTGTCGGGACAGATGCATGTGCTGTCGACCGGGTCGATCGAGGATCTGGGCGTCAACTTCTACCAGACCGAGGGCGGCACCCACACCCGCATCGACTTCGAGACCAACCCGAACCTCTACACCGACGCCGAGACGCGCGACCACCACGCGCGGTTCCTCGAATTCTTCCAGCGCTTCGCCGCCGCCGACGCCGCGACGGCCGTGTGGTCGTTGCCGATCACCACTGAGAGCGAACTCGATCGGACTCTCGCGGCGTGGAACGACGCGGAGCACGACGTTCCTGTCACCACGTTGCCGGTGTTGCTGGATCGGCAGATCAAGGCCACTCCGAAGCATGTCGCGCTGGCGTTCGAGGACGACACGCTCACCTACGCGGAGTTCGGTGCGCGGGTCAACCGGCTGGCGCGGCGGTTGATCGCTGATGGTGTGGGGCCGGAATCGCTTGTCGCCCTGGGTATGCGGCGATCGCTGGACCTGGTGATCGGTATGCACGCGGTGTTGCGGGCCGGTGGCGCGTATGTGCCGATCGATCCGGATCACCCGGTCGAGCGCACCGCCTACATTCTCGACAGCGCCGATCCGGTGTGTGTGCTCA
>NZ_WEGI01000014.1 GCF_009604425.1 Nocardia aurantia
ATGAGCAGCCTCGACCTTGTACTCGGCCGTGTACGAACGGCGCTTACGAGACGGAGGCATAGCAGACATCCTTCCAGCAGGACCACGATCCTGCTAAATCGGTGTCCGCTGCACAGGGTGAACCTCAGGCGGCGGAGCGACCGCCACACTCGACAGCGCGGGCCATTACCGCATGGTCGAAACCCTGTCCGGCTTCGGCCAATGGACCCACATCACCGGCGCCGGTGACGGGGCCGTGCTCTTCGTCGATACGAACAACGGCGGCGGGGCGACCGCGGTGATCGACAGTGCGGGCCATTACCGGATGGTCGAAACCCTGTCCGGTTTCGGCAGATGGACACACATCGTGTCCGCCAACAAGGACGCGGTGCTCTTCGTCGATGCGAACAACGGTGGCGGGGCGACCGCGGTGATCGACAGTGCGGGCCATTACCGCATGGTCGAAACCCTGTCCGGCTTCGGCCAATGGACCCACATCACGGGAGCCGCCAACGGGGCCGTGCTCTTCGTCGATGCGAACAATGGCGGCGGGGCAACGGCCGTGATCGACAGTGCGGGCCATTACCGGATGGTCGAAACCCTGTCCGGTTTCGGCAGATGGACACACATCGTGTCCGCCAACAGAGATGCTGTTCTCTTCGTCGATGCGAACAATGGCGGCGGGGCAACCGCCGTAATCGACGCCGCCGGTCACTACGAGATGGTCGAAACCCTCTCCGGCTTCGGCAAATGGACACACATCACCGGAACCCCCGACGGGGCCGTCCTCTTCGTCGATGTGAACAACGGCGGCGGGGCGACCGCTGTGATCGACAGCGCGGGTCACTACCGCATGGTCGAAACCCTGTCGGGCTTCGGCAAATGGACACATATCGCGGGGGTATAGCGCTTCGGGGAGTCAGCAGGAATGGTGTTCCCAGCTCAGTTGCCGACCGCCGCGTTCGCGGACCGGACGACCGCACTGGCTGCACCTCCTGCGGACGTTGTGACCTCGGGTGATTATCGGCTCTCCGTCGGGACAGGGATCGGCCGGGGATGTTCGCCGGCGTCGATTTGCCATGCTCCGCCGGTACGTCGCGTTGCCAGAACATGTTCCGCCGCGGCGGCGACGTGGGCTGCCGACACGATCTCGATGTCCGGTGTGGTGGCCCGGAGTGCGGGCAGCACGGTTCTGAGCATCGGGGTATCCACGCATGCCGGGCACAGGGCGTTCAGCGAGATCCGCTCGTGCCTCAGCAGCGGAGCCAGTGATCGGATCAGGCCCACCACAGCGTGTTTCGACGCACTGTAGATCTCACCGCCCGGTGTCGGGTGGACGCCCGCCATGCTGGCGGTGGCCAGGATCGCTCCGCCGCCGCCTTGGCGGCGGAACTGATCGACGGCCGCTCGCACCCCGATCACGACACCGTCCAGATTGACCGCCATGACCCGCCGGTAGCGTTCGATGTCGACCGGCAATTCTGCGCGGCTGCGGCCGAACGCCGAGCCGGGTATGCCGGCGTTGAGGTGCGCGATGTCGAGCCGTCCGAAACTCTCGACGGCGGTCCGGACCGCGGCGACGTTGTCGGCGACGTCCGCGACATCGGTGCGGACGAATACGCCGGCCAGTTCCTCGGCCAACGCCTGTCCCGCCCGGACGTCCACGTCGGCCAGCACCACGTGGCCGCCGCCGTCGGCCACGCGCCGGCACATCGCCGCCCCGATCCCGCTGGCGGCCCCGGTGACCAGGACCGTCTTTCCGGTGAACAGACTCATCCCGCCCTCTCGATCGCGGGCGGGGTTGGTGCGCGTGCCATGAGCACGTCGTCCACATAGCGTCCGTCCAGCAGGAATTCCGCCCGGAGAACGCCTTCGACAACGAATCCGGTAGCGCGATACAAGATCTGCGCGGCAGTGTTCGAGGCGAGCACGCGCAGGGTGACCTTGCGCGCCCCGGCCAGGCCGGCGTCGCGGACGGCGCCGTGCACCAACTGCCGGCCGATCCCGGACCGCTGATAGGCAGGGCTCACCGCGAGTCCCGTCAATTGCAGGACGTGGTGATGGGATGGCACCGAAAACTCTTGTTGCAGTATCGAATAGCCGACTACCCGGTGGTCCGTCTCCGCCACGAGGACATCGTCGGGATGTCTCCGGCCGTCGAAGAACCCATCGTCCGGGCCCGGCCGCGGGGCCGGCGACACCGTCGTCGACCAGGTGGCGAACTCGATGCGCCCGAGTTCGCCACCGTCGTCGTACCGGGCCCGGCGTAGCCGGATGCCGTCAACTCGCGGGCAGGGCACCACAACAATCCCCGTCCAGATCATCGTCCGGAGAGGTCAAGTCCTCGTCCCGATGCACGGTCGGATGCGGTGCGGCCGAGGGAATCAGCTCTGCCAGCTCGAGCGGCCTGCCGTCATCGTCCGCCCACACCGTCCCGCCGCGCGCGATCAGATCGACATGGATATCACACCCGTACCCGGTGAGCGCATCGGTCTGGTTGTGCTGGCCGAAGCCGATGTGCACGCCGGGCGTTCGCTCGTTGAGATGTGAGTTGAGCGGAATGGGCGACAGGATGCCGTGATTGGTGCCGAAACCGAGTTCTCCGACGCGACAGGCGTTTTCGCGACCGAAGCACATCGTCAGGAATTCGGTGATCTCCGGGTTCGAACAGTCGAAGCGGACCAGCCGCCCCTGCTCGATCTCGGCTTCGACCGGGCAGCGCGACAACCGGGCGTCGCCGCGCATGATCGTGTTGACGTTGATCGCGAAGTCGGCCACCAGTGTGCCGGAGACCGATGCGGGGAACGTCGCGACTTCGCCCGCCGGGAGCACGACGAACCTCCCGGGCCGCCACACTCCCCGGTTGCTGATCCAGCGGTATCTCGCGTTGTCGAGCTCGACGCGCAGGTTCGTCCCGCCCGGGCAGACGATACGTAATCGCTTGGCGGACATGGTCTTTTCGAGTACCGACGTATTCCTCGCGGACAACTCCGCCGGCGCGACCAGAAAGCCGGACCGGAACAGTTCCGGGCCCGCATTGACCATCCGGACGACGCGGCACCGATCCGGATCGAGCCGCGAGAGCACCTCGCGAATCACGTCGCTGTGCGACATGGTGTCTCGCTCCAGGGTCAGTACCACGAGCCGGGCGAACGAGTGCTGCTCGTCCGGTAACGCCGCCCGGAGCCGCTCGGCGAATCCGCAGTCGCGCAGCGGTCGCATACCGACCAGCCGGGCCGCGGTCCCGCGGTAGCCGAGTGCCGTGGCAACCCATGCCGCGGGCACTCGGCTGTCCTCGGTATAGGCAATGACGACGATATCGTCGGGACCGACGTCGGCGTAGGTGTCGAGATATGTGTTGATTCCCCGCCAGGCCGTTTCGTCCGGCATCGTGTCCATGACGGCCGTGTTCGACTGCATATGCGTAGTCCGTAATCGTGAGTTATTCGACCGGTTCGATCAGTTCGGGCTCGGTCACGTCGGTCCGGTACACGACGTACCAGAGGGCGTCACCCGACTCCAGCGCGACGGAGCCGATTCCGGCGAGCGTATCCTTCTCCTGAGTTTCCATCTCACGAAGGGTATTCGTGATCTTTTCGGTGAATTCACTGGGAAGTCCGGGCTTGGTCATTGTCTTTCTCCTTATCTGTGCACCATCGCGGTGTCCGCGACGGGAGTTTGCCGGCCGAGCAATTGTTCGGCCCAGGTCAGGTAGGCGTCGTCGACAGCCTGTTTCTCGGCGTCGACGCGCGCGGTGAAATATGGAATGCGCAGGCGCGCACAACTGTCTCGCGTCGTGTTCCAGGCGGTGTCACAGCGTCGCAATTCGGCATCCGTGACCACCTCGAATCGGTGTAGTGAGTCGAGGCAGCGGTCGATCCGCGCGGCCATCGCGGCCATGCAACTCGGTAGGTCGCGATCCTCGTCGGCGAGGCGCGGCGCCGCGCGGACGGCGTCGGTGAGTACCGACAACTGGCAGGTGAATGTCCAGAAAGCGTGCCATACCGATCGGCCCGGCCTGGTGGTGCGGCGCCACGGCGAGTACCCGAGCGACCCGGGCCGGACCGGATTGTCGACCGATTCGCGGCCGAAGAGAGCATGGTGAACCGTTTCGTGAGCGATGACCGATGCCAGCCAATAGGGATTTTCGAGCGGCCACCCGGCGGCGAGGACGACCTCGCCCGGAAAATGGGCGGACGAGGAGCCCACATATTCGCCCTCCCGCGCCCGGCGTAGGTACGCGTACCGGATCGCGGGAGACGGCGTGGCCGCCTCGGAAAATTGTTCCGCCAACGGGAATCGCGCACCGCACCATTCGAAAGCTTCGTTCAGCATTTCTCGCGCATGCGTCCGCAGAGCCGGGTCCACTGCGGGGTAGGCAGGACTCAGCGCCGGGGGCGGGGTCCGGAAACTGACGGCCGGCGACAGGACCGGCTCCGTACGCGGGTTCTTCGAAAGCGCGAGGGACATAGTGGACAAAGCGGTGCCGGCATCGTCCGGCATTTCGGAGCATGCAAAAGCTTCACAAGTCATCTTGTGCCAACCGAGATCAACGTTATTATGAGTCCCCGACGTCGAAGATTACTTCAACGGATTTGCGACAAGAGTACCCCGCCTCACGAGGCAGCGGAAGGGGCGCACGACATCGTGTCCGCTATTCGCCGTCACCCGCGTGAACGTTCGGACGACGCCCCACATCGGGTAGCCGACTACGCGTGTCCCGGCGCGCGCCCGCTCCTACCATCGGCACGGGTGCTCGATCCGGTCCAACCGAGGAATTGTTATGACCGAACAAGCCACGTACACACTCTCGGCCACCAGTGTCACGCTCACCTACGCGACCGAAACCGGCGAGTTGCGACTCGAACTCGGGGATGCCTACAGTCCGTTCGACGGAACGCACGAGCTGCTCAGCGCGCCGGAGGACCTGCCGCCCGGTGCCGGTATCCGGCTCACCGGCACCGTTCGGCACGAATCGGTCGGCCGCGGAGGCCCGCTCGTGCGGACCGCGCGGGTGACCGTTTTCCTGCCGGATGCTCCCGCGCCGGGTGCCGAGGTCGCCGAACCGGCCGCCACCGGCGCCCTGGTGTTCGCCGACCCGGGCGCCCGCGGCGAAACCGCACCCAGCTTCGGCGCGGTGACCCTGACCGGGCGGATCACCGTCCCCGCGGCGATCGCCGGCGGTCGTTTCTGAGCCGGGTCCGTCGTGGCGACCGAGCCGATGCCGGCCCTGTTTCGAGATACCGTGCTGCGCAGAGGTTTTCCCTGCCTGGGCGCACGGTCGTCGGTGCGCCGCGGGCAATGCCGGGTCCGGGTCTATCCCGAACTCGGCACCGTGCGCGACGCGACGTCGGTCTGCGCCGATCTCTACGAATTCGCCCGGGACACAACATATCCCGGCAACTTCGCCTCCTTCACGGCGATGTTCACCGGTCCGCCGATCGGTTCGGAATCGGAGTTCGAACGACTGCTGTGGGCCCACCTGCAGCTGATGCACGATATCGACGCCCCGCGGTACGGCTGGGATCCCGACACCGCCGGCGACCCGCGAGATCCCCGATTCTCCTTCAGCATCGGCGGCCACGCCTACTACATCGTCGGCATGCACGGCGCGGCATCCCGATTCGCGCGCCGATTCCCCTACCCGACAATAGTTTTCAACCCACATGCGCAATTCGTGTGGCTACGCGAACAAGGTCTGCTCGACACGTTCAAGCGACTGATCCGCACCCGCGACATCAGACTGCAGGGCTCGGTGAACCCGGCCCTGCTCAACCCCGCGTCCGGCTCACAGGCATGCCAATACTCCGGCCGCCCCGTGGAACCCCACTGGCACTGCCCATTCCAGCCGCATCCGGACCGTCCCCCGGCACCGGCCGTGCGGACATCCCGAGCGTGAACCGTCGCCGGCTCGATATCGGAGCGCACTGCCTCACCCGTCGGAATCATCGAGGTGTGGACGCAGGTCGTCTCACGATGTCATGGTGATGGATTCGTGAGGATTGCGCTCGCGATGACTTCGAAGAGGTGGTCGGTGCGGGAGGCGAACTTGGGGTGTTCGCCGAGCCATGCGAGCGAGCCGCCCAGGGCGAACAGGTCGGTGCCGTCGATGTCGTTGCGCGCCAGGCCTTGGGCCTGTGCCTGGGTGAGTAGTCGAGCGCCGGACGCGCGCATCGTGACGCACGAGGCATGCAGTGCGGACTGCGGGTCGTTGATGGCGGCCATCATGGCGGTCGCGACGCCGCGGTAGTTGTGTGCGTAGGCGATGAAGTCGCGCAGCCACAGCAGCAGCGCCTCGTCGGGGGAGCTCGATTGCTCGAGTTCGTCCGCCCGGGCGGTCAACTCGTCGAAGTTCACCCGGAGCAGGGCCTCGAGCAGCGCTTCGCGGGTCGGGAAGTGGCGGAACAGCGTCGCGAGCCCCACATCGGCCTGGCGTGCGATGTCGCGCAGGGACGCCTCGGCGCCCTGCTCGGCGATGACGGTGCCCGCCACGGCGAGTAGGTGGTCGCGATTCTTTCTGGCGTCGGCCCGCATCGGTCCCCTTGCCTATGTGGATCAGCGATCCGTATTATCGGATCAGTGATCCATATATTTGGATCAGTGATCCGATCAGGATATCCCCTGGCAGGGTGAGGAGAAACGATGTCGGCACGCACGATGAGGGCAATCCGGGTGCATGAGCACGGCGGTCCCGATGTGCTGCGATACGACGAGGTGCCCAGACCCGAACCGGGGCCCGGCGAGGTGCTCGTTCGCGTTCACGCCGTCGGCGTCAATCCGCGTGACGGGTATCTGCGCGACGGGCTGACCATCGTGCCGGCGCACATGAGACCGACGATCGACCTGCCTGTCATCCCGGGCACGGATGTGTCGGGAGTCGTGGCGGCCGTCGCCGCGGATGTGGCCGGCTTCGGTGTCGGCGACGAGGTCTTCGGCATGATTCGCTTCCCCGGCCCCGACGGCAGCGCGTACGCGGAATATGTGGCCGCGCCCGCATCCGACCTCGCACCCAAGCCCGCCGGCATCGATCACGTGCACGCGGCCGCGGCGCCCATGGCAGGGCTGACAGCGTGGCAGTTCCTCATCGAGGTCGGGCACGACCATCCCTCGCCGTTCCAGACGACTCCGCATCACCCGATGACCCTCGGCGCCGACACGACGGTGCTGGTGAACGGCGCTGCGGGCGGCGTGGGGCACTTCGGCGTGCAACTGGCGAAATGGAAAGGCGCACAAGTCATCGCGGTGGCGTCGGGCGCGCACGAATCGTTTCTGCGTGAGCTCGGGGCCGACCGATTCATCGACTACACCCAGAACCGCGCCGAGGACGCCGCCGGTGACGTCGACCTCGTTCTCGACACCGTCGGCGGACCCCGCAGCAGCCGCTTTCTGCGCACGCTCCGGCGCGGTGGTGCCCTGTATCCGGTGTACTACGGCGACTACGACGAGCGAGAGATCGCGGAACTGGGCGTCACGGTCTCGGGCATCCAGGTCCGATCGAACGGCGCGCAACTCGCCGAACTGGGACGACTACTCGCCGAGGGTACGGTGCGCGTCGCGATAGACAGCACGTTCCCGCTCGCGGACGCCCGAGCCGCGCACGAGCGCGACGCCCGGGGACACATCCGAGGCAAGATCGTGCTCACCGCCGACTGATTAGGCCGGTGTCGAGGACCGGCGCGGGTGTCGGCGGACACGGGACGATCTGGACACCTTTGACGGTGTCAAGCTTGCAGGGCGGGGGTGATGGGGGTGCGGAAGGCGGTGGCGTTGCGTTCCGCCCATTCCCGGTATGACCTGGGCGGACGTCCCAGGACGGCCTCGATGTCGGGGGTGATCTGCTGTTCGGCCGGGACGGGGGAGCCGAGGATGTCCAGGGTGTGGTCGGCGACCGGGGCGGGCATGAAGCGGATCATGTTGATGTAGGCCTCTTCTCGGGACACCTCCCGGAACGGGATCGGGTGGCCCAGGGCTTCGGCGAGATGGCGGACCTGGGTGCGTGGGGTGATCAGTTCGGGGCCGGTGAGGGTGTAGGTCTGTGCGTGGTGGCCGTCCTCGCGGAGTGCGACCGCGGCGACGGCGGCGATGTCGGCCGGGTCGACTGTCGGCAGGGGGACGTCGGCGAAGGGGGCGGTGACCGGGTGGTCTCCGCGGATCGGTTCGATCCAGGCGTAGGTGTTGGACGCGAAACCGCTGGGGCGCAGCACCGTCCACTCCAGATCCGATGCGGCCAAGGCCTTTTCGATGTCGAGCGTGCGGGCGTAGCCGGCGCTGCCGGGTCTCGTCACCGCGCCCTGGGAGGACACGAAGACGACTCGGCGGACACCTTGGGCGGCAACGGCTTCCAGGAGCTCGCTGGGGGCCGGGCCCTCGGTGAGCTGGGGGCCGGTGATGAGCAGGAACAGTGCCCGGGCGCCGGCGACGGCGGCCGCGAGGGCGTCCGGGTCGCCGATGTCGGTGCGGCGGTGGACGACTCCCTCGGGGAGGGTGACGGGGCGTTCGCCCCGGGAGAGGGCAACCACCTGTTCGCCCGCGTCGGCGAGGGTGCGCACCAGGGTGCTGCCGATGTTTCCGGTCGCGCCGGTCACCGCGATCATGAGGTCTCCTTGATTAGTTAGTTGGCTGACTCAATTGACCTTAGGGGACGGCGGAAAGGTTGTCTATAGTTAGTCGTATGACTGACTCAGTTCCGGTACGGGCGGGGAAGCGGGAGCGGCTCGCGGATGCCGCTGCCCGGGTCTTTCACGAGCAGGGGGTGGAGAAGACGACGATCGCGGATATCGCGCGGGTGGCCGAGGTGCCGGTGGGGAACGTCTACTACTACTTCAAGACCAAGGATCAGCTGGTCCAGGCCGCGATCGGGGCGCATGCCCGCACGCTGCGCGAGGTGCTCGGGGATTTGGAGCGGCAGGGGACGCCGGGGGATCGGTTGCGGGCATTGGTGCGGGGGTGGGTGGCGCAGCGGGAGACCGCCGCGCTGTTCGGTTGCCCGTCGGGCACGCTCGCCACCGAATTGGACAAGCGTGCCGACGGTCTCGACGCGGAGCTGGCCGCGGTGATGCGGGAGCTGCTCGCGTGGATCGAGGCGCAGTTCGTCGCGATGGGACGGGCGGACGCGGCGGAACTGGCGGTGGCGCTGCTCGCGGCTTATCAAGGGATATCGTTGCTCACCAACACCTTTCGTGATCCGGCGATGATGGCGGCCGAGGGGCGGCGGCTGGAGGAGTGGATCTCGTCGCTGGAGGGGGCTACCGCGGTGTGACCCGTCGCATACGGGATCGGTGGCCGTGGCGTTGTGGATTGCCGGGCCGAATTCATAGGATGTCTGCGATCGGCGGTGGCCGTGGCCGGTGTTCGCCGGGCGGATGAGTAAGGGTTGTGTGTGTTGGGCGGGTGGCGGTGACCGGCGTCGACGTGGCCGAATTGGTGGCGGTCGGGTTCGCGGCGGGGCTGGTGAGTGTGCTGGTGAGCCTGGCGTCGCTGGTGTCGTATCCGGCGTTGCTCGCGCTCGGATTGTCGCCGGTGTCGGCGAATGTCACCAATACCGTGTCGCTGGTGTTCATCGGGGCGGGAGCGGCGGCGGGGTCGCGGGCGGAGTTGCGGGGAACGCGGCGGATCGTGTGGCGGATGGGCCTGGTCGCGGCTGTCGGCGGGGCGGCCGGATCGGCACTGTTGTTGCTCGCGCCCGCGTCGACCTTCCAGGCGGTGGTGCCGTTCCTGATCGGCGGTGCGTCGATATTCCTACTGGGCCAGCCGTATCTGGCGCGGCGGCGGGAATCACGCGGGACCACCGAACCGCCCTGGCGCGGCCCCCTGCTGTGGACCGCGCTGTTCGGGGCCGCCGTCTACGCGGGATATTTCGGTGCGGCCGGCGGAATTCTGGTGCTGGCCATCATGACCGCCATGTTCCCGCAGTGGCCGCCGCATCGGATCAACGCGGTGAAGAACGTGATCGCGATGTTCTCGAACGGGGCCGCGGCGATCGCCTTCGCCGGATTCGGGCCGGTGCACTGGAGTTTCGTCGCTCCGCTGGCGGTCGGCTTCTTCCTCGGTGGCCGGGTCGGGCCGGGGATCGCGCGGCGGTTGCCGAACAACACGTTACGGGTGCTGGCGGCCGGGTGCGGTATCGCGATGGCGGTGAAGCTCGCGCTGTGACCGGCCGGCTGGAAGAGAGAGTTGTTGCGCGGCAAGCTGTTCCGGGTCAGAAGGTGGTGGAGGCGACCCGCGCGTAGACGCCCGGATAACCCGGCTGGGCCGAGCCCTTGCCCCAGGAGGTGATGCCCGCCAGTTTACCGTCGACCAGAAGTGGCCCGCCGCTGTCGAATTCGCCGGTGTCGGCCGTGGGGGAGCCGGCGCAGAACGCCTCGCCGGCATCGAATTCGGTGCCGTAGGCGGTGACACAGTCGGTGTCGGCGGCCAGCGGGACGGTCACGGTGTGCAGGCGCGAATTGGCCCAGTCACCGTCGGTGGTGGCGCCCCAGCCGACGACCGTGCCGGTGTCGCCGCGCGGGGTGGTGACCGCGACCGGGGTCACCGGGACGGGCTCGGCCAGGGTGAGGACGGCGAGGTCGTGGTGGTAGGTGAGGTCGCTGTCGAAGATGGATACCCGGAACCTCGGGTCGATCCGGATGCTCTTGATACCGACGGTGATTCCGCCGGTCGCGGACAGGTCGTCGCGGCCGAAGGTGGCGGTGAGCGCTTCCGGGGTCTGCTGCGCCGGCACCGCGCAGTGCGCGGCGGTGATCACCTGGTCGGGCGCGATCAGCGCGCCCGCGCAGAACTGGCCGGCGGGCCGCATCGCGAAGGCGGGGGTGCCGATCGCCGCCAGCCACGGATAGGCGCCCGGCGCGGCCTCGGTGCCGCCGACGACGGCCTGGGCCGGGCCGGTGGCGACGACGGCGGCCGCGGCGAGCGTCACCGCGGCGAGCGCTCCGGTCGCGACCGGTCGGGTACTGCGTGGTGAATTCTGCACGGTGACCGCCTCGATACTGGGAATCAGTGCGACGAACCGCCATTCAACCAGATCGGGAGCCCGGATTCCCGAGCGGTCCGTGGATGTCGGTGCCCTGCACTACGGTGCCCGACATGACGACTTGGCGTGAGTTCGCGACCACCGCCCCGCTCATCTCGGCGATCTTCCTGCGGCGGCACGCCGCGGCGAAGAATCTGTGCCTGCTGGCCACCACCCGCTCCGACGGATATCCGCGGATCAGCCCGATCGAACCGCGCGTGTTCGAGGACCGGCTGTGGCTCGTCGGCATGCCGGGAACCACGAAATTCAAGGACCTGCAACGTGATCCGCGGTTCTGCCTGCACACCGCCACGGTCGACACCGAGGTCGCGGAGGGGGACGCCAAGGTATGGGGCACGGTGACCGACGTGCGCGACGGCGCGCTGCGGGCAAGGTGGTTGCAGTCGCTGTTCGAGGAGACGGAGATCGACTTCCGGGACGAGTCGTTCGACACGTTCTTCGCCGCCGACATCACCGGGGCGTCCGCGGTCGAGGTGCGCGACGGGCACATGGACGTGCACATCTGGAAGCCGGGCACGGCGGAACGCACCGTGCGCAAGCACTGAATCAACTCGCGGCGTGCACCGCCGCGAGCCGGGCCGCGCGGATCGCGTTCCACAGCGGCCGCAGCAGGGTCTCCTGGGCGGACAACGCGCTGGCCGAGGTCGGCGCGGAGGCGGGCTCACGCTGGGCGACGGTGAGGATGGCCGCCACGTGATCGGCGGTGTCGAGAATGCGGCGGGCCCGCAGCGGGATCGAATCCGGGTACTCGTGGCGCGCGTAGTCGGCGAGTTCGGCCTCGACCATCTCGCGGGGGTCCTCACCGCCGGAGTTCAGGCCGGTGGTCTGCAATCGCATCAGCGCGTCGGCGGCATCGCGGACGGCCTGGCGCATCGCGTACTCGGCCTCGCCGAGCGGCATGTCCGGCTCCGGCGTCGCGGGGATGGTGGTGCGGAACACCGTCCACTGGATGGTGTCCTCGGCGGCCCACTGCGGCACCAGGCCGATGCCCTCCGCGCCGGGAACGCCGATCAGCACGCCCTCCTCGGCCTCCAGCGCGGCGGCGCCGAACTCGCTCGCCGCGGGCAGGCCGCGGACGTCACCGGGGACCGGCAGTACCAGCCGTAGTCGGCCGCGCGGGTCCGCGACCTCCTCGCGAATCAGCTTCAGCAGCACCATGATTCCGGCGCCCTGCCCGTCGGGTGCGTCGCCGCCGGGCCAGGGCAGGCCGGTATGCCCGCCGGTTACCGGATCACCGGCGGCCACGGTCTGGCGCGTCGCCCACGCTCGCAACGCGTCGAGCACGTCATCGGGGGCACTACGCCCGGCCAGCCACGAGCCGGCCCACACCGTCAGCGTGGCACTGGGAGAGCACATGATTCGAGGATAACCAGTGGTCACGCTCGGCATCGTGCTGGACGGCCGGATTCGGCCGAAACCACGCGCCGGACCGGCGGAATCTGGTTCTCTGTTCGGGAGAAGATCATTCAGGTGAGCGTGAGGTGACGAAAATGACCGTGCGACAGGTCGAGATCGGGCTCGTCGCCGCCGACGAATCGCTCGTGGACTTCTATGTGTACGCCTTCGGCCTGCGCCGAGTACCGCCGAGCGAATCCCGTTCCGGCACACTGCATCGCTTGCAGAGCGACGGTGTCTCGATGAAGGTGATGGTGCCGGCCCGGCCGCCCGCCGCCGCCGATCGCACGGCGGCGTTCATGGACGTCACGGGGTTGCGGTACCTGACCTTCCACGTCGACGATTTCGACGCCACCGTCGAGCGGGTGACCGAGCGCGGCGGCGCCGTCCTGCACGGCCCGCTGGAGATCGGCGGCGGCCGGCGCGTGGCGGTGCTGTGCGATCCCGACGGGAACACCGTCGAGGTGACCGCCGGTCCCGGCCCGGTATCGTGATCGGGTCCGGATCACGTGGTTTCCACCGAGAGGACCGTCGCCATGCCGAAGATGACCCCGGCTGAACGTTCTGCCTTCCTCGCCGAGCCGCACGTGGGCGTGATCGCGGTCGAGCGACCGGATCGAGCGCCGCTGGCCGTCCCGATCTGGTACGGCTACCAGCCCGGCGGTGAGGTGCTGCTGTGGACCGAGGCCGGATCGGTGAAGGAGCGGCTGATCCGCGCCGCCGGCCGGTTCTCGCTCACCGCCCAGGTGGAACAGCCGCCGTACCGGTACGTCACCGCCGAGGGACCGGTCGTCGGCATCGCCGCCGCCGATCCGGGGACCGCCCGCGCGATCGCGGACCGTTACCTCGGCGCGGCCGAGGGCGCGGAATTCACCACGGCGAACCTCGGCCCGGAGTCGCTGATCATCCGGATGCGCCCGGAACGCTGGCTGAGCACCGACTACTCGAAATCGGAGTAGCCCCGCACGGGGAAATCGGCTTGCGGTGCGCCCCCGCCGCGGTCACCATGGCCGGATGATCGGCGAACCTCAGCGCGCGCTCGCGCCGGGTGTCACCCCGCCGCAGCGGATCGACCTGGGCGACTTGCTGTTACGGCGGTGGCAGCCGGCGGATCTGATGTCCAGATTCGAGGCGGTCGACGCCTCGTACGAACACATCCACCCCTGGATGGACTGGCTCGCGGAACCGCTGACCCTGGAGCGGATCCGCGCGATCGACATCGATGCGTGGCCCGGCGCGGGGGGCGGATACAACTACGGCATCTTCGCGACCACCGGCGACACCGCCGCGGTGCTCGGCGCGATCGGCCTGCACGACCGGCTCGGTGATCGTGCGCTGGAGATCGGCTACTGGTGCCATGCCGCGCACACCGGGCGGGGTGTGATCACCCGCTGCGCCGCCGCGGTGACCGACATCGCACTGGCGCTGCCCGGAGTGGACCGGGCCGAGATCCGTTGCGACGCCGCCAATGTGCGCAGCGCGGCGGTGGCGCGGCGGTTGGGGTACCGGCTGGATCGCTTCGAGCCGCGCGAGATCACCGCGCCCGCGGAGAGCGGGCAGGGCATGGTGTGGGTGAAATTGCGGATGTAAGCGGCTGTGGCACTGGGGTTCCGGCGCGCGGTACACCGGTGGTGGAGAGGAACCACCATGGGTATCCACGGATCCTGGGACACCGTCACCGAGGCGCTCATCCGCGTCAGCGGACCCGGCCGCAGCAGCGGCGACTGGGTCCGGTACCTCTGCCCGGTGCACGAGGCCGACGGCCGCCGCCATCGGCCCTCGCTCGGCATCGTCTACAACCACGGCAAGCGGAAGACGATCGTCCGATGCTTCGCCGGCTGCCGGGACCAGGAGGTGCTCGACCGTCTCGGCCTGCGGGTACGCGATCTGTTCGACGGCCCGCCGCCGGCCTTCGCGGCCCGGCCGTCCGCCGACGGGCACTCGATCGGTCTCGCGGATCGCGCGGTACTCGCCGCCGGACTGCCACTGACGGTCCGCAAGCCCGACCTCGGGCCCGCGACGGGGACGGGCCGAGTGGCGGCGACCTACGTCTACACCGGGCGCGGTGGGGCCGCTCTCGGCCGGGTGATCCGCGTGCACACCCCGCATCTCGGCGGCCGGGCGAAACACTTCTGGCAGCAGCGATGGACCGGAACCGGTTGGTGCAACGGCGGTTTCGACAAGGTGCCGTATCGGCTGCCGGAAGTGCTGGACGGTATCGGCGCGGGCGCCGACGTGTATGTCTGTGAAGGAGAAGCGGATACGGACACCGCCCGGCACGCCGGTGCGATCGCCACCACCAACGCCGGCGGCGCGCACAACTGGCGTCCCGAACACGCCGTGCATCTTCAAGGGGCGGAACGGGTCTGGATCGTCGCGGACCGTGACCCGCCCGGATACCGGCGCGCGGTGGCGGTCGCGCACACCCTGCTCGGGCTGGTGGGCGAGATCCGCATCGTCCAGGCTCGGGACGGCAAGGATTTCACCGACCACGTCGACGCCGGTCACGACCTGTCCGATCTGGATCCGATTCCGCTGCTGGACAACCACTTCCGGCTTCGATACGGATGAACCTCGCGTGACGCCCCCGACGGTTACGCACGCTGCCGGCGGGGCGATTCGTCGGCGGTGGCTCGGGGCGAATTTGCCGCAACCCCGCAGTCGGCTACCAGCGATCTCCCAGGCGGAGCCGTTACCGTCACTCGCGTGTCGAGTGTTTCTGTGCTGGCGGTGGCCGCGCCGCCTGCCCCGGGTGTGGGGCGAGTGGTGGTCGAGGCCGGGTATTACGTCGGGTTGGCGGTTGCGGTGGGGGTCGGTTCTACCGTGGCGTGGCTGGCACCGGCGGAGTCGACGGGTGGGGTGGTGGCCGGACGGGTGCGGCGGCTCGGGGTTCCGGCAGCGATTCTGGTTGCCGTCACGACGCTGCTCGAATTCTTCTCGGAGGTCGCGCGGGCCGAGAAGACCGGATTCCGGGCCGCGTTCGGCAGGGCAGTCGTCGAGCGGTATCTGCACGCGCCGGCTACGCGGGGGAGTTCGGTGGGGGCCGGTGCGGTCGCGTCGACACAGTTGGGGGCCTGCCTGGCGCTGGTGCTGGCGCTTCTCGCCACGGCGGTGTGGGGTGCCCGGGCGTGGGGGTGGGCGGTGGTGCTGTTCGGCATCGTGACCGTGGGGGTGCCGGCGGTGACGTTCGGGCCGGTGCACACCGCGAGTACGGTCCGGGCCGTGTTGACGGTCGCGCATCTCGCGGGGGCGCTGGTGTGGGCCGGCGGGTTGCTGGTGCTGGCGTTCGCTGGGCTGATGGGCCGGTTCGGTGCGGGCGACAGTTCGGGGCGGGTCGCCGAGGATTGGGGGCGGATCTGGGTTCGGTTCGGGTCGGTGGCGCTCGGGGTGGTCGGGGTGCTGGTGGTCAGCGGTTCCTGGCTGGCGTGGACGCATGTCGGGACGCCGGCGCAGCTGTTCACGACGCCGTACGGGCGCTATCTGGCGATCAAGCTGGCTCTGGTGGTGGTGATGCTGGGGGCGGGCGGTTACAACGCGCGGGTACTGCTGCCGGGTATCGAGGCGGCTCGGGCGAGTGGGGATCAAGCCGGGCTGTTCCGGGTCGCGGTGCGGCATTTTCCGAAAGTCGTTGCTGTAGAGGCTGTTCTGGCGGTGGGTGTGTTGTTCGTGGTGCCGTTTCTGGCGGGGTCGGCTCGGTCGGAGGCGGGGTGGCCGGCGGCGCGGTCCTTCGACCTCACCGTGTTCGGCACCGGTGTGGTGCTGGCGGTGATCGTGGCGGGGGTGTTGTGGGCGGGCACCAGGACCGGGCCGCGCGGCTCCGCAGATGCCCGGGAAGCCGTGCGGGCTGCGTAGTCTGGCGCTGTGACCACCGATCCTGTCACCACCGGTACCCGGCCGCGTGGGAAGACCCGCGAACGCATCCCCGAGGCCGCGATGGATGTGTTCGCCGAGGTCGGGAGGCCGCCTTCCGGACCGGCGAATTTCGGGCCATCGTGGCCCGGCCGTCGTCGGCCGGGAAGTGTTGACGGTAGCCGCGAGCGGAGCAGAGACGCACTATGGGCGACAAGATATTCCATGCACTCATCCGTCCGGCGGGGCCGGACGGGTTCGATCTCGACGAGGCGGCGATGGTCGAATGGCTCACATCGTCGGGTCTTGATCATCGGCTTCCGTTGCGGGCCACCAGGATCGGTCTCGGTCAATCGAATCTGATCTTCGAGATCACCGATGCCGACGATCGCCGCTGGATCCTGCGACGCCCGCCGCTGGGCCGGCTGCTGTCCTCCGCCCACGATGTCGTCCGGGAAGCCCGCATCCTCACCGCGCTGGCCGGCACCGACGTCCCGGTGCCACGAATTGTGGACCTGGCTACCGACGACGGGGTGCCGGTGGTGCTCATGGAACACGTCGCGGGCCTGGTGATCGATCGTCCGGTGATCGCCGCGGCGCTGTCCCCGCAACACCGACGAGCCGTCGGAATCGCGTTGCCGCGCACCCTGGCTCGGATCCACGCGGTGAACCTGGACGACACCGGGCTGGCCGATCTCGCCAGTCACAAGCCGTACGCCGAACGGCAGCTGAAACGCTGGACAGCGCAGTGGGAGAGGACGAAGACCCGGGATGTGCCCCGGGTGGACCGCCTGGCCGAGCGACTGCGTGCCGCAATCCCGCCCCAGCGCGAACTGGGCTTGGTGCATGGGGATTTCCACATCCGCAACGTGATCACCGACCCGGTCGGCGGGGACATCACCGCGGTCCTGGATTGGGAGTTGTGCACCCTCGGCGACCCGCTCGCCGATCTGGGCAGTCTGCTGGCGTACTGGCCGCAACCCGGCGAGCGTGAGACCGACAGTTTCGCGATGTGCGCGCTGCCCGGGTTCCCTTCTCGCGCGGAACTCGTCACCGAGTATGTCGCGGCGACCGCCAGAGATGTTGCCGCACTGGGCTTCTGGCACGCGCTGGGCCTGTGGAAGATCGCGGTCATCCGGGAGGGCGTCCTGCGCCGCACCCGCGACGATCCCCGCAATCAGGCCATCGGCGCGGTCCCGACCATCGCCCAGATCGACGCGGTGATCGACGCGGCCGACGCCGCCGCGACACACGCCGGCCTCTGAGTGTGCCCGAATTCGGGCCGTCCCGGCCACCGGGCGGATCGACGCGGCCGCGATACACGCCGGCCTCTGGGCGTGCTCGAATTGGGGCCGTGCCGGCCACCGCGCAGATCGACGCGGCCTGTGCCGTCGCGATGCGCCGGTCTCTGAGGGCGTGCCCGAATGGGGCCTTCCGGATCCGCGAGCCGACCGCCGGCGATCCGGCCGGATTCATCGACCGGCCGCTACCGCTCCGATTCCTCGGTGACGAAGTCGATCAGCCGTTCCACCGCGCCGATCAGCGGCGCCTCCAGATCGCGGAAGGATTCGACGGCGTTGTAGACGCGGCGCCAGCCGTCCTGCGGGGTGCCCCAGCCGAGCCGGCGGCACACGCCGGTCTTCCAGTCCTCGCCGCGCGGTACCCGCGGCCACGCCTCGATGCCGACCGCCGCCGGTCGTACCGCCTGCCACACGTCGATGTAGGGGTGACCGGTGACCAGCACGTGTTCGCCGAGGCCGGTGGTCAGGCCGGTCTCCTTCGAACCGGTGACCAGGTGGTCGACCAGCACCCCGACGCGCCGCCCGGGCCCGGGTTCGAATTCGGTGAGCCGGGCGGCCAGATGATCCAGGCCCTCGAGCTGTTCCACCACGACGCCCTCCACCCTCAGATCGTGGCCCCAGACGCGTTCCACCAGTGCGGCGTCGTGCACACCCTCCACCCAGATCCGGTTGGTGCGGGCCACCCGCGCCCGCAGGCCCGCCACCCTGGTGGAGCCGGACGCGGACCGGACCGGCGCGCTCGGCGCGGCGGCCTTCGGGCGGACCAGGGTCACCGGACTGCCGTCGATCAGGAAGGCGGCCTCGCGCAGCGCGAACAACCGCACCGCGCCGTGCCGGTCCTCCAGTTTCACGAATTCGCCGTCGTAACTGCGGTCGAATCCGATCACCGCCCCGCAGAATCCGCTCGCGGCGTCCTCGACCACCAGATCACGCTCGGCCACCACCTCCGGCACGGCCCGCCGCTGCTTGTGGGTGTGCCCCGTATAGATATCGCCGTACTCCCGCACCCGGTCGAAACTACCGCCTCGGCAAGGATTTGCGCGTTCTTGCCCGCGTTGCCGCCGCCGGAGCGGTTAGTGTGGAGTCGTGGCCGCTGTCGTATGGCTGATCGCGGGGGTCCTGCTCGCGGCGGCCGAGATGCTCACCGGTGATTTCACGCTGCTCATGCTGGGCGGAGCCGCGCTGGTGACCGCGGGTGTGACCGGGGTGGTCCACCTGCCGGTCGTCGGCGGCGCGGTCGTGTTCGGCGTCAGCGCGGTGGCGCTGCTGTTCCTGGTGCGTCCGATATTGTTGCGGCGCTTCGCGACTCCGCCTCCCGTAGCCACCAATGTGCACGCGCTGCCGGGTAAGTCGGCACGGGTCGTGGAGACGGTCAACGAGCACACCGGTTTGGTGAAGATCGGCGGTGAGGTGTGGAGCGCGCGACCGCTCGACCCCACCGAGGAGTACCCCGAGGGAGAGACCGTCTACGTGATGAAGATCGACGGCGCGCACGCCGTCGTCTGGAAGGGGCCGTGATGGCTGTACTGATCGTCGCGATAGTGCTCGTCATATTGGTCGTGGTGGTGGTGTTCCGGTCGATCGCGCTGGTGCCGCAGGCCGAGGCCGCGGTGATCGAGCGCCTGGGCCGCTACTCCCGGACCGTGTCGGGCCAGCTGACGTTCCTGGTGCCGTTCGCCGACCGGGTCCGCGCCCGGGTCGACCTGCGCGAGCGAGTGGTGTCGTTCCCGCCGCAGCCGGTGATCACGCAGGACAACCTCACCGTGCAGATCGACTCCGTGGTGTATTTCCAGGTCACCACGCCGCAGGCCGCGGTGTACGAGATCAGCAACTACATCGCCGCGGTCGAGCAGCTGACCATCACCACGCTGCGGAACGTGGTCGGCGGCATGACCCTGGAGGAGACCCTCACCTCGCGCGACGCGATCAACTCCCAGCTGCGCGGCGTGCTCGACGAGGCCACCGGCCGCTGGGGCCTGCGGGTCGCCCGGGTCGAGCTGAAAGCCATCGATCCGCCCCCGTCGATCCAGGAGTCGATGGAGAAGCAGATGAAGGCGGACCGCGAGAAGCGGGCCATGATCCTCACCGCCGAGGGCACTCGCGAGGCGCAGATCAAGACCGCGGAGGGTGCCAAGCAGTCGCAGATCCTCGGCGCCGAGGGCGCCAAGCAGTCCGCGATCCTGTCCGCGGAAGGTGAACGCCAGAGCCGCATCCTGCGGGCCCAGGGTGAGCGGGCCGCCGCCTACCTCCAGGCCCAGGGTCAGGCCAAGGCCATCGAAAAGGTCTTCGCCGCCATCAAACACGGCAAACCGACGCCGGAACTGCTTGCCTACCAATACATGCAGACCCTGCCGCTGGTCGCCAAGGGCGACGCCAACAAGGTCTGGGTGGTGCCCAGTGATTTCGGAAAGGCGTTGGAGGGCTTCGCGAAACAGTTCGGCAGCCAGGGCGAGGACGGCGTGTTCCGCTACGAGTCCGCACCCGACGACGACGGAGGTTCGCCGCCCGAGGACGATTCCGACGAGGTCGCCGACTGGTTCGACGTGAAGACCGATCCGGCGGCCGAACGCGCGGTGCGGGCCGCGGAGGCCGCGGCGGCCACCCCGGTCGATCCGATCACACCCGCCGCCCCGGTCCGGCCCCAGCTGTCGCCCGGCGTGCCGCCGTCGCGGTTCGAGCAATCGGGGCCAGGTCAGCAGCCGTTGCAGACCCCGCCGCCGTCGCAGCCCCTTCAGCAGCCTCCGGCATTCCGCCGGCAACCGCCGGACTACCCGCCGGCCCGATGAGGCCCGCGCGCTGAAATCTCGCATTCCGCCGATCCGAACCCGCAGCGGCCGATAGGGTTTCCCCTACAAACAACACCAGCTGCGGGGATGCGGTGATGGGGGAATATGGTTGCGCGGCGGACGATTCTGCGTGCGGGGGTGCTGGCGCCGATCCTGGCGGGATGCGCGCCGGGAGTTCTCGGCACCGGCGCCACGGCGATCCGCGTGGCGGTGCCGTGGAGCGGTGACGAACTCCGGGCCTTCCGCAAGGTACTCGCCGGACTTCCGCGGGCGGCTCCCGGCGATGCCGTGATCGAGGTCGTCCCTCTCGGCGACGAGATCGATACGGCGTTGTCGGCCCGCGGCCACTCGGCTCCCGAGATCGTGATGCTGCCCACCGTCGGTGAGGTCAGGTCGTCGCCGCCCGGCCGACTGAAACCGGCCCCGGCGGGGCTGTGGTCGACCGACGGCAAGAATCACGGCGAGGACGACAAGCGGCTGAACTACGGGAAAGCCTGGCGGAAACTTCTGTGGCCGCGCGGCGAGCCGTACGCCGTGCCGTTCAAGGCCGCCGCCAAATCGCTGGTGTGGTACGACCGGACAGCCTTCCCGGGTGATCCGGACGCGCCGCGACACTGGACGGTATCGGACTGGCCGGCTCATGCCGTACCGGGTCGCGCGCTGCTGGCGCTCGGCGCCGCCGACGGCTGGGTGCTGGCCGATATGTTCGAGAACATTCTCCACAGCCGATCGCCCTACGAGTATCAGGTCCTGCAGGACGCGAGTTGGGCCGGCGAGCAACGGAATTGGAACATCGTCCCGATCTACGACGCGTTCGTCCAGCTGGGCTCCCTGTGGGGTGCGCCGGGAGTCTTTCCCGGCGGCGTCGGCCGCGCGCTGACCTCGCAGTTCCCCGACGCGGTCCGCGCCGTTTTCGAACATCGGCTGGCCGCTATGGTGGCAGCTCCCGATTTCGCCGCACCGATCGTGCGCAGTGCGATCGAGCGTGCCCACCGGTCCGACGACGAGGTCGGCGTGACCTGGTTCCCGGCGAGCGCCCCCGGCATGGACGCTCCGCGACTCGGCGGCGGTGACGTCATGGTGATGACCGAGAAGGCAGGCCCCGCCGCGGAAGATCTCGTCAGGCGGCTGGCCGTGCCGCAGGCCGCGGCCTCCTGGGTCCAGAACCCGGGCGGATTCCTGGTGCCGCGCCGGGACACCGAGCCGCTTCCCGACTGGAAGGTCTTGAAGGACATCGCCGCGCATCTCAACGAATGGGCTGCCTTCGGCCTCGCCGATGTGATGGGCGCGGCCGGCCGCCGCAACGGCTTGTGGCACGTGCTCACCGACCTGCTGAAAGCCGTCGGCACCGGCAGCCACCCGGAGAAGGCGGCGCAGCAAGCGGTGGACGGCATGATCGCGGCCGAGAAGAGGCTGCGATGACCGATTCCGAGATCAAGGCACACGGCTTGAAGTTGGAGGTCGCGACGCGCCGGATGGCGGGGCCGCTGCGTGCCGGTCGGCGACTGCCGTGGCTGTCGTTCCTGGTGTACGTCCCGGCGGCGGTGCTGGTGCTGCTGTTGCTGGTGGTCCCGGCGGGGTTCACCGTGGAGCGCGCGGTGCGCGCACAGGCCGGTCTGGTCATCTGGTGCGTGGTGTTCGCGCTCGCCGCGATCGCGTTGGTGCTGCTGTGGCGGCGGGACATCACGCCGCAGCTGGCCGAGGCGCACGGATGGCGGGATCTGCTGCCGCACCGCGACGGTGCGAAGTATCGGGCGCACGATTCGAAAAGCTCTGAGGCGGAGAAGGATTCGCCGGCCGACGCGATGGTTTCCGGACGAGCGGGGGATCCGGAGGATTCCGAGCGGCAGGTAGGCGACCCGGAGAGCCGGGCGGAAAGCGCCGAGCCGGCGGCGGAAGGTACGGAACCGCAGGCGGCAAGCCCGGACACGGCGGCGAAAAGCGCGGAGCCACAATCGGAAAGCGCACAGTCGGCGGTGCGAGTTCCGGACCCGTCGGCGGATGATGCGGATTCGCCGGAGGGTGATGCGGATTCGCCGGAGGGTGATGCGAAGTCGCTGGAGGGTGATGCGGGGTCGCCGGAGGGTGGTGGTGCGGATTCGCCGGAGGGTGGTGCGGGGTCGCCGGTGGGAAATTCCGATGGTCGGCCGGACCGGCCGAAGCCGGAGGGACATTCGGACGGTCTCGCGACACGGCCGATGTGGAACGCCTGGACGGCGGCGTTCGTGGTCGCGGTGGTGGCGGCGATCGAGGTGACCGTCGAACTCGGTCCCGCCGGGCGCGGGGCCTACGGGCGCACGCTGCTGTGGGTGGCCCTGATGCTGGCCATGCTCTGGGTCGGGCTGGGGGTTGCCTGGAGATGGCGTAACACCTGGTGGATGTCCTGGCCGGTGGTGCTGCCGTTCGGTGTGTCGGCGTTCGCCACCGGGGTGCTCGCCCGGCTCGTCGTGAGCTGGGCCAGGTCCGGGGGCTTGGTGAAAGGTATTGCAGGAGAATATATCTGGTACATGGGTGCGTTGTTCGCGGCATTCCTGTGGACCTGGTTCGGGGTGATCCTCGTGCTGTTCCGGGGTGCGATCGCGGCGATGGAGGCCGATCCGGTGCGGCGTGCGTACCTCTACCCGGGTGCGAACGAGGAGGAGGTTTCCGTGTTCCGGCTGGTACGGCTGGCTCGGCCGGTCGTACTCGTGATCGGCCTGGCCTCGGTGATCGCCGCCGCGCGTGTCTTCGACGCGGTGCTGATCGCGGTGCCCGGCGCACTGCAGTATTCGCTGGACAGCGCGACGGTGCACTGGTGGCGGCTGGCCACCGGCACTCCGCACACCGGCGACGCGGCGGTGTATGCGATACCGCTGGTCGTCATCGTCGGCCTGATCGTCTGGGTCCTGCAGATCGACGTGGGCGGGCTTCGCACCAGCTGGGTGCGGACGGCGCCGCGGCGCGACCCGGTCCGGGAACCGTTGTCGGCCTGGCACGGATTGCGGGTCTGGACGCCCTCTCTCATCGCGCTGTCGCCGCTGATCCTGCTGCTGGTCGTCGGCTTCGCCGGCACCGGCGGCCCGGTGTTCTACGGTCCGCAGAGCATCTGGGGTGACGAAACCTTGTGGCGCGCCATGCAGAACACTCTCGAGGTGGCGGCCTGGGCGACGGCGCTGATGCTCGGTGCCGCGCTGCCGGTCGCCTACCAGCTCGCCGCACTGCGCCCCGAGCGGATGCCGGCGCGCTGGAGTGTCGTCCTGCTGGTGGTGCTGGCGGTACTGCCCGCGCAGATGTATGTGGGCCCGATTCGGCAGGCGGCCGAATCCTTGAGTCTCACGGGTCTTTCCGGCGCGACCCTGATTCTCGTGCACGCCGCGATCGGGCTGCCGATGGCGGTGCTGATCCTGCGCGGCGCGCTGCTGCCACCGTCGGACAGTGCGGAGGCCGGCACGCCGCGCGGCTCGACCGCCCCCGCTTCGGCTGTGCTGCAGACGATGTGGCGGGCCCGTGCGGCGGTCGGCGCGGTCGCGGTGCTGGAGCTGATCCAGGTGTGGAACGACTTCTTCGTCGGGCTGCTGGTCAGTGGCGCCGACATCAGTCCCTGGTCGGTGCTGTTGTGGGGTGAGGCGCGCGAATTCAACGAGAAGACAAGCTATCTCGCCGCGGGTGCGCTGGTGTCGGCGGTGCCGCCGGTGCTGCTGTTGTGGTTCACCTGGCGACGATTCCTGGTGCCCGGCCTCTTCGGCGGCGTGCTGCGATGAGTCCGGAGAACCGCACCGAGCGGCCGTCGCGGCTGTCGTTGATCACCCCGCCGCGAACCCTGTTGTGGGCCGGGCTGATCGGTCCTCCGGCCCTGCTCGGCGGCGAGATCCTGGTCGATCTCGCCGGCAAACTGGTCGAGGGCGCGATCACCGAGAGCAGCGTCGCCGCGGTGTTCGGACAGGTGCGACTGTGGGTGGCGATCGCCCTCGTCGTGCTGTCGGTCGGTTACGTGATCTGGCGGTGGGGCACCGACGTCCGGGAGCGTTGGCGCATCGCCCAGGATCTGGCGCTGACCGCTGACCTGGTACCGCCTCCGCCGCCGGTTTCCGGGTTTCGGACAACGGGCGATCCCGAAATTCCGGAGGCTCCGGAAGTTCCGGCCCGGCACTCGATCGCGGCCATACTGTACGACCTGCCCGTCGACCAGTTCGAGGTCAGCGCACTGTACGATGTCGTCGCGGCGATCCTGTCGGCCCCAGGAAGCCTTCCGGACGAAAGACTTCCGGACGCCACCGTGGTGGACGAGATCGACAAGCTGAAGAGTGGCAAATTCCTGGTCGGCATCGGACGTGACCGCCTGCATCTCGCGCGGGAACCGAAAGGCGAGAACAACGACGGGGAGGAGTCGCGCGGATCCGTGACGGCGGCGATCGAGAGATCGCGCTCGGAGGCCGCGCTGCCCGCCTTGGTTCGCCACTATGCGGATCGGGCCGCACGATGGGCCGTAGCGCTGGATTCCATCGAGCTCAGTGCCGGCGCCCAGCGGTGGTTCGCCACGGAAGAAGAGTATCTGCGAGACCTGATTACGAAGTGCGTGAATCGACTGGAGGCTGCGAAACCGGTGACGCGGTCCGACGCGACGGTGGTGGATCTGGCACGGATCGCGGATGCGCTCGATCTGTGGCATTCCCGAATTGGTCTGAGCGAGAACGCTTTCGACATCGATTCCACCTTGGTGAACATCGTCGACAAGCGGCGTCTCCCGGAGATCTACGAGGCGCTGCGGATCCGGTCGGGCGAAGATCTCGGAAAGCGGCCACGGGTCCGGCCGTTTCGATATTCCTGGAGCCTGCGGGTGCGCTGGGAACACCGGTACGCGCGGGCGCTGCTCGCCGGAACGGCGCCGGAAATTCCCGGCAACTGGTGGAACCGCGCGGCTCGTAAGCTCCGGGACGGCGTGTCGCGACGCCGACGGCGTGAATCCGCATGCGCCATGCTGATCGGTGCGGGTGCGCAGCCCGGGGCTACGGCGACCGGTGATGCGCCCGCCCCCACGACAGCCGAATCGGATGCCGAACGGAGACGGGAACTGGATGCCGAGGCCCTCCCGCATCTGGAACGGGCCTGGTCGTTGTCGGTGCGGCCGGACGTACCGGGGCAGGTGACGATTCTGCTGGAGACCGCCGTCGTGCAGCTGCGCCTCGGCCACCTGGACGCCGCGTGGAATCGGCTCACGCTGGCGGAGGCGTTGACCGACCGTGGCCGGGATCCGTCCGGACGGGCACACACCTTCGAGACGATGGGTGTGCTGTGGTGGATGCGCGGTGAGCCTCGTCGCGCGCTGCGCTGCTGGCAGACCGCCCTCGACAGCTACCGCAAGATGGAACACGACCTGGGTATCGGCCGCTGCCTCCAGCACCTGGGTTCGGCGATGCTCGTGGTCCCGGAATGCGGCGGCCTGCTGCTGGCCGGTGATCTCACCGAGGACGAGGTGCTCAGACAGGCGTCGGGCTGGCTGGCCGAGGCGGAATCCCGGCGTAGAACCGTGAGCGAGGCGTGGCGCGGGGCGAAGTCGGAACAGGGCGGCGTCGTGAAGCCCGCACCCGGTGCCGAGAATCTCCCGATGCTGCGCCTGGCGCACGGATATCGAGACGACATCCTGGAGCAGCTCCGGAGCGCCGACCGTTTTCCCGGCCTGCCCTCGGATCGGCAGACTCTGCTCGAAGTGATCGATCGCTGGCCGTCGGCGCCGGGTAGCGGCGATTCGCAGTGAGTGAACTGCGTCACATTACATCAATGTAATTACTGGAACGCAGCTACTCGGCCGCTCCCCGCATCCGGCTGGAAATGACCGGTCCGCCGGTTATCGCATCCTGCTATATAGCAGTTATCGACACGTGATCTGCCGTGATTTGTTCGTTATGGTCGTCGGCAACCCGGACAACCGGGCCGAGACTCGAAACGCAGAACACCGGTAATCCCGTCCCGCGTCGAGTTCCAACCCAAGATTCCCGGGGACGGGAACCCGCTGGCAAATTCGCGCGGGTGGTTTGGGTGCAGGCAGGAAACGTTATGACCCGCAACCGTAAATTCACCCCGCGTGCCCTCGGTCTCGCCGCCGTCGCCGGCGCGCTCGCCGTCGCCCCGCTGGCCCTGGCCGGCACCGCTTCCGCCGACGACGGCCACGACTGGGATGCCGTCGCGCAGTGCGAGGCCGGTGGCAACTGGAACATCGACACCGGTAACGGCTTCTTCGGAGGTCTCCAGTTCACCCAGGGTACCTGGGAGGCCAACGGCGGTTCGGGCAATCCCGCCGACGCCAGCCGTGAGGAGCAGATCCGGGTGGCCGAGAATGTGCTCGGCAGCCAGGGTATCGGTGCCTGGCCGACGTGCGGACCGAACCTCTACAACTAGGTCTCGCGGCACCGCCGAAAAACGATACGAGGACCTGTCACGCGAAATTCGCGTGGCGGGTCCTCGTTCGGTCTCCGCGAATTCCAATGCTCTCAGCAAATACCCAGCCGGGATCCAGTGAAGCGTCATTCGGATCGGGCAGCGTGGCCGCTGTCGTTGTCGAACCGTGAAAGCAACTGTTCCCGAAGGAGTTACGGCGTGCGCCTGCCGAGAGCACGAGCGAGCCTGGTTATATCCGCGTCACTGGCCGCCGTCATCGCATGCGCGCCGATCGGCGCCGGGCCGGCGGCCGCCGATCCCGCCGCGCTGCCGGCCGCCGGTACCTCGGACGACGGTTCCCGCATCGACAGTGTGCGGGCGGCCGACGGTGGTGGGCTGACGTTGCAGGTGTATTCCGCGGCGATGGACAAGGATATCGAGGTCTTCGTGCAGCGCCCGGCCGATACCGGCGCGTCGGCGCCGACGCTGTATCTGCTCAACGGGGCCGGCGGCGGGGAGGACACCGCCACCTGGAACGCTCGCACCGATGTGCTGGGTTTCCTCGGCGGGAAACACGTCAACGTCGTGGAGCCGATCGGCGGGCAGTGGAGTTACTACACGGACTGGCGGGCGCCGGATCCCGTGCTCGGGGTGAACAAGTGGAAGACCTTTCTCACCGAGGAGTTGCCGCCGCTGATCGATCGCTCGCTCGGGACCACCGGCGCCAACGCGATCGCGGGGTTGTCGATGTCGGGCACCTCGGTCCTGCAATTGCCGATCGCCGCGCCGGGACTGTATCGGTCGGCGGCCTCACTGTCGGGCTGCGCGCAGATCAGCGACCATGTCGGGCACGACTTCGTGACTCTCGTCCTCGCCGACGGCGGCGGCAGTCCCGACAACATGTACGGGCCGCAGGACGATCC
This sequence comes from Nocardia aurantia, assembly GCF_009604425.1. Lineage (GTDB taxonomy): Bacteria > Actinomycetota > Actinomycetes > Mycobacteriales > Mycobacteriaceae > Nocardia > Nocardia aurantia. The sequence goes on from NZ_WEGI01000014.1 coordinate 27,617, forward strand.
GATGTGGGCGGCCAACGACCCGTATATGCACGCGGATCAATTGCGTGGCCTGAACCTGTTCATCTCCAACGGTTCCGGGCTGCCGGGCCGGTACGACACCTTGAACAATCCGTCCGGGCAGCCCGGGGTGGGCGGGCTGGCCAATCAGGTCGCCGTCGGCGGGGTGCTCGAGACGGTGACCGACTACTGCGCGCACAATCTGCGGAACCGGCTGGATCAGCTCGGGATCCCGGCGACCTACGACTTCCCGTCGACCGGCACCCATTCCTGGGCTTACTGGCAGGACGAGTTGAAGAAGTCGTGGCCGACGCTGGCACGCGGTCTCGGGCTGCCCGGGAATTGACGGCCGCCGCCGTATCCTCGGCGGCATGGGCAAGACGACGCGGCTGACGGTGAGCCTGGACGCGACGGTCTACGAGTGGGTGACCCGGGCGGCCGCCGCCCAGGGCCGATCGGTGTCGGCGGTGATCAACGACGCGGTACGGCGGGATCTGGTTCGCGACAGCCTCGCCCACATGCCCATCGTGCCGGAGGACGACGCGCTGACCACGACCGCCGCCGCGGCGGAAGAGGCCCGGCTCGCCGCGGCAGAGCAGGCGCGGCTCGCCGCGGGGGAACAGGCGCGGCTCGCGCTCGGCGAGCGCGGATGACGGAACCACGCCTGTTGCGCGGCGAGGTCTGGAACTGCGCACCCACCAATCCCGGCGGGGAGGCGCTGCCCCGGCAGCGGGCCGTGGTGGTGGTGTCCGATCCGTCGGTGCTGGACTCGCCCTACCGCTGGTTGCACGTGGTGCCGCTCTCCGAGGCCGATCCCGGCCACCTGCTGGCCACGCAGACCGGCCACGGCTGGGCCGACGCACTGGAATTGCATCCCGTGTACCGGCCCTGGCTGAACGACCGGATCGGCGCGCTCACCGCCGACGAGTCCGAGGCCCTCGACGCGCGGCTGCGCGCGGGTATCGGGCTCTAGGAGGCTGCTGAATAACGTGGTGTGTCGGCCCGGTCCGGAGGACCGGGCCGACACGAATTATTGGGGTGCAGGGTGAGTGTGGGGCGAATCCGGAGTTGATGGACGCGGCGGGGTTGGTGGGGCATCTGGTCCCGGCCGGCAGTGTGTTCGCGTTCCTGGCCGGGCATCGCCGGGAGGTGTTCCCTGCGGGGATGTTCGAGGATCTGTTCCCGAGCAGGACCGGGCGGCCGAGTCTGCCGTGCGAGGTCGCGGCGTCGGTGATGGTGTTGCAGGCGCTGCACGATCTGTCGGATCGGGAAACCGTGGCTGCGCTGCGGTGCGATCTGCGGTGGAAGGTGGCGTGCGGGCTGGCGCTCGACGACGCCGGGTTCGATGCGTCGACGCTGACCTATTGGCGTCGGCGGCTGGCGCGGTCGGGCAACCCGAACCGGATCTTCGACGTGGTCCGGGCCGTGATCGCCGAAACCGGTGTGCTGCAAGGTAGAACGAAGCGGGCACTGGATTCGGTGGTGCTCGACGACGCGGTCGCGACCCAGGACACGGTGACCCAGTTGATCGCCGCGATCCGGCGGGTGCGCCGCGAAGTGCCCGGCGCGGCGGCGGTCATCGCCGCCGAGTGTCGCGCCCACGACTACGACGATCCGGGCAAGCCCGCCATCGCCTGGGACGACACCGCGGCGCGGGAAGCACTGGTATCGGCGTTGGTGAACGACGCGACGGCGGTCGTGAACGCGTTGACCGGCAACGAATTCGACGACGAGGTGACCGAGAAGGCAGCGCAGGCGCTGGCGTTGCTGGCGCTGGTCGCCGGGCAGGACGTGGAACCGGCCGAGGGTTCCGACGGCACCGACGGGCGCTGGCGCATCGCGCGCGGCGTCGCCGGGGATCGGGTGATCTCGGTGGTCGATCCCGAGGCCCGCCACGTCCACAAAACCGTGCACAACCGCCAGGACGGCTACAAGGCCCACGTCGTGGTCGAACCCGACACCGGCCTGTTCACCGACGGCACGCTCACCCGCGGCGCGGGCGGCGACAACCACGAAGCCGTCGTCGCCCTGAGCCTGCTCGACAGTGAGGACGGGACACGAGAAGTGCTGGGCGACAACGCATACGGCACCGGAGACCTGCGCGCGGAGTTGGCCGAGCGGGGCCATACCGCGATCATCGAACCAGCTCCGCTGCGTCCTGCTGTCGAGGGCGGGTTCACCGTCGACGACTTCGCCTTTCACGATGATGCGACCGTGACCTGCCCGAACGGGGTCACCCGCTCGATCACCGCACAACACAAGGTCGTGTTCGGCGTCGCGTGTCGCGGGTGTCCGCTGCGGGCGCAATGCACCGCCAGCAAATCCGGACGCACCCTGAACCTGCATCGGCAACATGAATTGCTGCGCCGAGCCCGCCGCGACTGGCGCGAGCGGCCCGAACTGGTCGAGACCTACCGCCAGCACCGACCCATGGTCGAGCGATCGATCTCCTGGCTCATCGGCCCGAAAGGCCGCTGCCGGAAACTGCGCTACCGCGGCACCTCCGCCAACGATCACTGGCTGCACCGGCGCATGGCCGCCCTGAACCTGCGGCGACTGCTCAACCTCGGCCTCACCAGCACCGCCGGAACCTGGGTCATCGCCTGACCCGCCCCCCGGCCGCGACACCCTGCCGCCACCCAGTCCGAGCACACCCGCAATTCCCCGACAGCCCCACCGGATTCGCCACCAGAAACAAACCGGTGCCTGACCGCGCACAGCGCGGCCAGCCACCCGAAACCAGGCTTATTCAGCAGCCTCCTAGCCCGGCGTCTCGGCCGGTTCGGGAACGATCTCGTCGATCCGCCAGCGCGCGTCGACGATCAGGCCGATCACTCCGATCGCGATGCACACCCCCGACAGCACCAGCAGCGCCGGATCTGTCCGTCCGGTGAGCGCGTCGCCGAGCACCACGACGCCGATCGTGCCGGGCACGATGCCGATCACGGTGGCCAGCACGTAGGGCAGCATCCGGACCGAGGACAGACCGGCGCAGTAGTTGATCACCGAGAACGGGACCGGGGCGATCAGCCGCAGCGAGCCGACCGCGAGCCAGCCGCGGCGGGCCAGTCGCCGGTCCACCGCCCGGACCGCCGGGTGGGTGAGCCGGGTGGCCACCTGATCGCGGTCCAGCAGCCGGACCAGCAGTAACGCCAGGATGGCGCTGATCGTGGTCGCCGTCATCGCGACCGCGACGCCGAGCACCGGCCCGAACAGCAGGCCCGCGCTGAGCGTGAACACCGTGCGCGGGAACGGCGCCACCGTCACGAGCGTGTGCACCAGCAGGAAGACCAGCGGAAACAGTGGTCCGGCCGATTTCGCCCAGTCCCGGATCTGCTGCGGGGCCGGATGCGGCGCCAGAACCGCGATCGCGACCAGTGCCACGACCACCGCCAGCGCCACCAGCGTGCGCGGATCCCGGAACTTGCTCAGCACCGCGCCAGGTTACCGGGACCGGTCCGGGGCCCGGCCCGGCAGGGGCGGCGCCCGCCACCATCCGACACGCCGTCCGACCGGGGGCGGCTTCTCGCAACGGGTGCGAAGACGCCTCGGCCGGGTCCGGCATCGCGGAGCGGGGCTAGCATCGGCAGCACGGACCACGGCGGTTCGGGCGACCACTCGGGTGGTTTCGGCGGTGCGGATCGGAGCACGACCGGCTGTGAACGATCCGCACAGTGCGATGCGAATCCGGTGCGAAGGTTTGAGCCGACGCCACGGTATCCGGTAGAGCTGAAATATCGGACTTTAGTGGAATGAGGTACGCGAGCGATGGCGATTGCGTCAGATCCGAGTGCGGATCCGGTTCCCGAGTACGCCGCATGGCGTAAGGGCGTGGCCGGAGTGCTGGCCAAGGCTCGCAGGGTCGAGGTGTCGGAGCTACCGGCGGAGCCCGAGCGGCTGCTCGACGTCACCACCTACGACGGGCTGACCGTGGCGCCGTTGTACACCCGCCGCGACGAACTGCCCGAACAGCCGTTGCCGGGCGGGTTCCCGTTCGTCCGCGGTGGCGACGGCACACGCGACGTCCGGCGCGGCTGGCACGTGGCGCAGCGGTTCGGCGGACCCGACGCCGCGGCGGTCAACCGTGAGCTCCTGGTGGCGCTGGACAACGGGGTGACGGCGGTGTGGCTGGGCGCCGGCGAGCGCGGTGTGCCGGTGGCCGACCTCCCGGCCGCCCTGCGCGGGATGCTGTTCGATCTGGCCCCGCTGTCGCTGGACGCCGGGGGAGACGCGGCGGCCGTCGCCGCGCGGATCTTCGCGCTGCTCGACGAGTACCGCGCCGCGGAACCGGCCGACGTCCGGATCGCGCTGGGGGCGACACCGCTCACCAGCCGGTTCAACGACACCTCGCATACCGATCTGGACACCGCGGTGGAGCTGGCGCGGCAGGCGATCGCGCGGCCGGAGACGATCCGGGCGATCACCGTGTGCGGCGTCGCCCTGCACAACGCGGGCGCCTCCGATGCCCAGGAACTCGGCGCCGCGATCGCCGCGGGGCTCGACTATCTGCGCGCGCTGACCGACGCCGGGATCGATATCGCGGATGCGCTGGGGCAGTTGGTGTTCCGGTTCGCCGCCACCGACGACCAGTTCGGCACCATCGCGAAATTCCGGGCCGGGCGCCGGTTGTGGGCCCGCGTGGCCGAGGAGCTGGGCGCCCCCGATTTCGGTAACGCGCCCCAGCACGCGGTGACCTCCGCGGCGATGACGACGCGGCGCGATCCGTGGGTGAACCTGCTGCGTACCACGCTGGCCGCCTTCGGCGCCGGCGTCGGCGGGGCGGACCTGGTCACGGTGCAGCCCTTCGACGCCGCGCTACCCGCCGGGGAACTCGGTGTGTCGCAGGCGTTCTCGCAGCGGATGGCGCGCAATACGCAGCTGCTGCTGCTCGAGGAGTCGCATCTGGGTCACGTCCAGGATCCGGGCGCCGGCTCCTGGTATGTGGAGAGCGTCACCGACGCCCTCGCCGAACGGGCCTGGGCTTTCCTGCAGGAACTGGAGGCCGCGGGCGGCTACACCGCGGCGCTGACCTCGGGGCTGCTCGCGGATCGGATCGCCGCGGTGCGGACACAGCGCGAATCCGATGTGGCACACCGCAAGACGGCTGTCACCGGTGTCAGCGAATTCCCCGACCTCGCCGAGAAGCCGCTGTCCGAGGCCGCTCGGGTGCCGAGCCCGGTGGCTCGGTACAGCGCGGCGTTCGAGGCGCTGCGGGACCGTTCGGACGTGTACCTGGCCGCACACGATCACCGCCCGCAGGCGCTGCTCGTCCCGCTGGGCACCGTCGCCGAGCACAACGTCCGGGTCACCTGGACCGGTAATCTGCTGGCCTCCGGCGGCATCGAGACGATCAACCCGGGCCCGCTGACCGGGGAGACCATCGCCGAGGCGGCCGGCGCGGCCGGGGCCACCCTCGCCGTGCTGTGCGGCTCGGACGCCCGCTACGGCACCGACGCCGCCGCGGCGGTCGAGCAGTTGCGCGCGGCCGGGGTGCGCACGGTGCTGCTCGCCGGTCCGGAGAAGGCCGTGGCCGATCTGACCGGTGCGCAGCGCCCCGACGGATTCCTCACGGCCCGCATCGACGCGGTGGCGGCCCTGTCCGGCCTGCTGGAAAAGCTGGGAGCATAGACATGACCGAGATCAAGCATGTGATCGGCAGTTTCGCCGAGGTGCCGCTGGGCAGCACGACCGACGCCGAAGTCACTGCCGCGCAGGTGGATTCGTTCGTCGCGGATACCGCCGCGGCCACCGGGTACACGCCGGATCAGCTGGTGTGGTCCACCCCCGAGGGCATCGACGTGCCGCCGGTGTTCACCCGCGCCGACCGGGACGGCATCGTCGCCGAGGGCTATCCGCTCGACAGCGTGCCGGGTGTCGCGCCGTTCGTGCGCGGCCCGTACCCGACCATGTACGTCAACCAGCCGTGGACGATCCGGCAGTACGCCGGCTTCTCCACCGCCGCCGACTCCAACGCCTTCTACCGCCGCAACCTGGCCTCGGGCCAGAAGGGGTTGTCGGTGGCCTTCGACCTCGCCACCCATCGCGGCTACGACTCCGATCATCCCCGGGTGACCGGCGACGTCGGCATGGCCGGTGTCGCCATCGACTCGATCCTGGACATGCGGGAGCTGTTCGATCGCATTCCGCTGGACCAGGTTTCGGTCTCGATGACCATGAACGGCGCGGTGCTGCCGATCCTCGCGCTGTACGTGGTGGCCGCCGAGGAGCAGGGCGTCAAGCCGGAGCAGCTGGCCGGAACCATTCAGAACGACATTCTGAAGGAGTTCATGGTCCGCAACACGTACATCTATCCGCCGAAGCCGTCGATGCGGATCATCTCCGACATCTTCGCGTACACGAGCGCGAAGATGCCGAAGTTCAATTCGATCTCCATCTCCGGCTACCACATCCAGGAGGCCGGTGCGACGGCCGATCTGGAGCTGGCCTACACCCTGGCCGACGGCGTGGAGTATCTGCGCGCCGGTCTCGACGCGGGCATGGCGATCGACCAGTTCGCGCCGCGGCTGTCGTTCTTCTGGGCGATCGGCATGAACTTCTTCATGGAGGTCGCGAAGCTGCGTGCGGGCCGGTTGCTGTGGAGCGAACTGGTTCAGCAGTTCGAGCCGAAGAACGCGAAATCCCGTTCGCTGCGCACCCATTCGCAGACCTCCGGCTGGTCGCTGACCGCGCAGGACGTGTTCAACAACGTGGCCCGCACCTGTGTGGAGGCGATGGCCGCCACCCAGGGCCACACCCAGTCGCTGCACACCAACGCCCTCGACGAGGCGCTGGCGCTGCCCACCGACTTCTCCGCCCGCATCGCCCGCAACACTCAGCTGCTGTTGCAGCAGGAGTCGGGCACCACGCGGCCGATCGACCCGTGGGGCGGTTCCTACTACGTGGAGTGGCTGACCCACCAGCTGGCGCAGCGGGCCCGCGCCCACATCGCCGAGGTGGAGGCGCACGGCGGTATGGCGCAGGCGATTTCGGAGGGCATCCCGAAGCTGCGCATCGAGGAGGCGGCCGCCCGGACCCAGGCCCGCATCGACACCGGGCAGCAGCCGGTGATCGGCGTCAACAAGTACCAGGTCGACGAGGACACCCCGATCGAGGTGCTGAAGGTCGACAACACCCGCGTCCGCGCGGAGCAGAACGCCAAGTTGCAGAAGCTGCGCGCGGAGCGCGACTCCACCGAGGTCGAGCGCGCCCTGGCCGAATTGACCCGCGCCGCGGCCTCTTCCGACGGCGGCATGGACAATAACTTGCTGGCCCTGGCCATCGACGCTGCCCGCGCGAAGGCCACCGTCGGCGAGATCTCCGATGCGCTGGAGAAGGTGTACGGGCGCCACCAGGCCGAGATCCGTACGCTGTCGGGCGTTTACCGCGAGGAGGCCGGCAAGGTGACCAACATCAGCAAGGCCATGGCCCTGGTGGAGGAGTTCGCCGAGGCGGAGGGCCGCCGCCCCCGCATCCTGGTCGCGAAGATGGGCCAGGACGGCCACGACCGCGGCCAGAAGGTGATCGCCACCGCCTTCGCCGACCTCGGCATGGATGTCGACGTGGGCCCGCTGTTCCAGACGCCGGAGGAGGTGGCGCAGCAGGCCGCCGACAACGACGTGCACATCGTGGGTGTGTCGTCGCTGGCGGCCGGCCACCTCACGCTGGTGCCCGCATTGCGGCAGGCCTTGGCCGAAGCCGGGCGCCCGGACATCATGGTGATCGTCGGCGGCGTCATCCCGCCCGGCGATTTCGACGAGCTGTACGCAGCGGGCGCGGCGGCGATCTTCCCGCCCGGCACGGTCATCGCCGACTCGGCGATCGACCTGCTGCAGAAGCTCGCCGCCGACCTCGGCCACGAAATCGGGTCGAGCACAGACGAATCCGCCGGAGCCGAATGAGTGCGGACACCCCGCCGGGCCCGGCCGGGCATCCCGGCCACCCGACGGCGCGTGATCGTGCCACAGCCGCCGATCCCACCGGGTCCGGACCGGCGGCCGCGCCGCGGGCGCAACCGGAACACACCGGTGCCACCGGCACGGCGGCGATGAATTCCGGTGACGGCCCGGAGCGGGTCGGGGAGCCCGAAAAGGTTGCGGGGCCGGTCGATTCGGCCCGCCGTCCGCAGTCGCCCCCGATACCCGGCGAGGTTGCCGGGCCGGTGAGTGCGGATCGCGATTCGGTGCGAGGGTCCGCATCCGGTGTGTCTGCCGGTCCGGTGGATCGCGGGCCCGGTGTGTCTGCCGGTCCGGTGGATCGCGGGCCCGGTGTGTCCGCCGGTCCGGTGGACCCCGGGCCCGGCGCGGGTCCTGTCGCTGGACCCGATACGCATGGGAGCGTTGCGGATTCGGGGCGGGTGCCGGACGCGATTCCGGCGGCCGGCGCCGGGACGGCAGGCATCCGGTCGGACTGGACGCCGGCCGGGCATCCGCGGCTCGGCTCGGTGGCCGGCGTGGGCTCGGCCGCTCCGCGGGCGGCGGGTGCTCGTGCCGCCGGCCGGCGGGCGATCGACGTCGACGCGTTGGCGGAGGGCGTGCGCAAGGGTGAGCGGCCGGCGTTGGCGCGGGCGATCACGCTGGTGGAGTCGACACGCGGCGACCATCGGGAGCAGGCACAGCAGTTGCTGTTGCGCGTGCTCCCGGATCCGGGGGGCGCCGAGTCGAATCGAGTGGGCATCACCGGCGTTCCGGGGGTGGGCAAGTCGACCTTCATCGACGGGCTCGGCATGTATCTGATCGGGCAGGGACACAAGGTCGCGGTGCTCGCCGTCGATCCCTCCTCGACCCGCACCGGCGGCTCCATCCTCGGTGACAAGACGCGGATGGCCCGCTTGTCGGTGGAGCGAGACGCGTTCATCCGGCCGTCGCCGACGGCGGGCACACTCGGCGGCGTCGCCAAGGCCACCCGTGAGACGGTCGTGCTGCTCGAGGCCGCCGGCTACGACGTGATCCTGATCGAGACCGTGGGCGTGGGCCAATCCGAGGTGACGGTCGCCAACATGGTCGACGTGTTCTGCTTCCTCACGCTGGCCCGCACCGGCGATCAGTTGCAGGGCATCAAAAAGGGCGTACTGGAACTCGCGGATCTGGTGGCGGTCAACAAGGCCGACGGCCGGCACGAGATCGAGGCCAAGGCGGCGGCGCGAGAACTCCAGGGCGCCATGCGGCTGATCCATCCGCGCGAAAGCCTCTGGCGGCCACCGGTACTCACCATGAGCGGCCTCAACGGCACCGGCCTGGACACCTTCTGGGATACCGTCCTGCAACACCGCCGGGTGCTGACCGAGGCGGGGGAATTCACCGAGAAACGCCGCCGCCAGCAGGTCGACTGGACCTGGACCATGGTGCACGATCAACTCCTGCGCCGGCTGGCCGACAACCCGAACGTGAAAGCCGTCCGCGCCCGAGTGGAACAGCAGGTTCGCACCGGTTCGCTGACTCCCGCCTTGGCGGCGGAGGAGATTCTGCGGACCTTCGACAACTAGGCCGTCTCTGACTGTGCGGTGGATGGGGTGCCGCAAGGAATCGTGTCACCGGACGCACACGAGCCCGACCTGCCGGGTCGACGCACACGAGCCCGACCTGCCGGGTCGACGCACACGAGCCGGGTCTGCCAGGTCGATGCGCACGAGCCCCATCGGTCGCTGGTCGACGTGCACGAGCCTGGCCTGTCGCCCGGTCAGTGCCAGCGCAGACGTCCCGGATAGTGCAGGTGCGGACGTCCCGGACAGTGCAGGTGCGGACGTCCCGGACAGTGCGGGTGCGGACGCCTCGGATAGTGCAGGTGCGGACGCCCACGACAGTGCAGGTGCAAACCTCCCGGACAGTGCAGGTGCAAGACCTCCCGGTCAGCGCCAGTGCAGGTCGCCGATCAGTGCCGTCTCCGAACCGCCGTCGGCGAAGATGATCTGTCCGGTCACGAATCGGTTGTCCGCGCCGGCGAGCCAGCAGATGAGTTCGCCGACCCACTCCGGGTGCCCGGGAAAGCCGCCGTACGGTTGTGGCGCTGACGCTTCCACGGCGGTGCGTGTCTCTTCGTTCGCGAAGATCCAGGCCGCCGCGGGGGTGTCGACGACGCCGGGTGCGACGGCGTTGAGGGCGATGCCGGCGCCTGCCCAGCGGGGTGTCGCGGCGACCGTGCGTACCCAGCGATTCAGCGCGCGCTTGGCTATGCCGTAGGCGCCGGTAGGGCCGCCGAGGGAGGGGTCCGCGTCGAGGTAGGCGAGGGCGGCGGCCTCGTCGCCGTCGAGACATGCTCGCATGACGCGCTCGTCCGCGGGTGCCAGCGACGAGGTCGACGAGACGACCACGGCCCGGGGTGCCGCACTCTGCGCCAGCAGCGGCCGTAACCCCTCGAGTGTCGCGACGGCGCCGAAGTAGTTGGTTTCGAGCAGGCCGGTCCTACCGCCGCCCGCGATGGCGAGCACCGCGTCGATGGGGCCACGCGCGGTGACCTGGTCGACCAGCGACTGCCGTCCCTCGGGGGTGGACAGGTCCGCCTGGACGTCGGCCTCGTGGAGATCGCAACCGATGACCTCGGCGCCGCGCTCGCGCAGCATTGTCGCGGTCGCGGCGCCGATGCCCGATGCGGAGCCGGTCACGACGTACGTCCGTCCGGGAACCGTGGTGTCTGTCATTGCCGAGTCCTTCGTATGCGGGGCCGGGGAGGCGTTCGTGTCAGGGTTGTGCGCTGGTGGCGCGGTCGAACAGTTCGACCAGTTCGTTTTCGCACACAACGGGATCGAGGCCGGCGGAGAAGAGCGGGACGACACCGTCGATGGAGGCTCGCAGCGCTGCCGCCATGACCTGCGGATCGAAAGATCGGAAGGCGCCGGTTCGCTGTCCCTGCTCGAACAGGCGGGCCAGCCCGTTCTGCGATTCGATGTGGTGCCGCTCCCAGGCCTCATGACCGCCGTTGAGCAGGATCTGCTGGAGCGCCCGCATCTGCGGCAAGTGGCCGGCGATGAACGCCACGTTCGACCGGATGACGGCGGCGAGCAGGTCGCGGGCCCCGGTCACAGCCTCGAGGGCGGACCGCACTGACGCCTCGGCGTCGGCGGCGATCTGATCGGCAACGGCCGCGAACAGCTCGTCCTTGCTGGAGAAGTGGTAGGTGATCAGCCGCTTGCTGCTGAGCCCGGCCGCCGTGCAGATGGCTTCCAACGTGGTGGCCTGATAGCCGAGTTCGCCCAGCAACGCGATCGCGGTGCCGGTGATCTGCTCTCTGCGGGCCGCGGTCGCCGCCTGCCGGGTGGCCATCACCTACGCACCGGCTCGCCGGCCGCGGGGACGGTTACCGGTGGGTGGCGTCGCGGCGCATCGTGATCGCGACCATCGCCGACGTGTTCGTTATCCACGCGGATAACATTATCCGCGTGGATAACCAACGGCAAGCGGGACGCCGGCCGACCCTGTGCCGATCAGTCGATCCCGAACAGCCGGGCCCCGTTGTCGTGGCAGACCGCGCGTAGCCAGTCGTCGCCGAGTTCCAGCCGCTCGAGCGCGTACAGCGCATGGCCGTAGGCGTAGGGGATGTTGGGGAAGTCGCTGCCGAACAGGATGCGGTCGCCGAGGTCGGCGAGCCGGGGGAGGGCGGTGGCCGGGAAGGTGTCGACCGCGTCGAAGAAATCGGTGAACGTCATGGTGGTGTCGAGTCGCACGTGCTCGTAGCGGTCGGCGAGGTCGAGGAACGCGGTGTACTCCGGGGCGCCGAGGTGTGCGATGATCAGCCGCAGTGCCGGAAAGCGTTGCAGCAGTTCGGCGATCGGCTCGGGGCCGGTGAACCGGCCGGGTACCGGGCCGGAGCCGCAGTGGATCACCACCGGGGTGCCCGCGTCGGCGAGCAGCGCCCAGACATCGGTGAGCAGCGGATCCATCGGGGAGAAGTCGCCGACCTGGATGTGCACCTTGAATATTCGGGCTCCGGCGGCCAGCGCGGTCGCGACGTAGCCGGCCGCGCCGGGCTCGGGGTAGAACGTGGCGGTGTGCAGGCAGTCGGGGGTGGCGGCGGCGAATTCGGCGGTCCACTCGTCGAGCCAGGCCGCCATACCGGGCCGGTGCGCGTACACCAGGGCCGTGAAGGCGCGGACGCCGAAGTCGCGCAACGTCTTCAGGCGCTGCTCGGCGCCGTCACGATAGGTGATCGGCCACGGCCGCGCGGTCATGGGACCGGCCGCGTCGAAGTACGCCCACACCTTCCGCATCACCGATTCCGGCATGAAATGCGTGTGCACGTCGACGATTCCGGGCAGGCCGAGCCGCCGCTGGAAATCGGCGACGTACCCGGGTTCCGCGCCGTGCATCCGAACCTCCTACCGCTCCGGCGGATACACCGCGCGGGCGAACGTGCCGACCTTGTCGATCATCCGCTCGAAGAACACGGCCGGGTCGGTGCCGATCACGATGTCCGCGTTGGGTTCCCGGCCCCACATGCCGGACCGGTCGGCGACGGTGGCGCCGCGGGTGAGGGTTCCGGTCAGCTCCACGTCCACGGTGGCGGGACGGGTGACGGCCAGGGTCGGGTCCAGCGCCACGGCGGCCGCGAACGGGTCGTGCATGTGGGCGAGGTAGCCCTGGTCGTATTGCTGATGGAATTCGAAGTAGAACCGCACCGCGTCGGTGAGGAACCGGACGATCGGATTGCTGGCCTTGGATCGGGAGCCGGGCGGATCGGTCTCCGAGACCTCCTGTGCGGGAAGGCTTTCCGCGACCTCGGCGAGCCGGGTGAGATGTGCGGGGAACATCTCGATCGTCTCCGTGACGTCGAGCCCGCACACCAGCGGCCGCGGGTGGGCGTGGGCGGCGCCGAAGGCGTCGAAGACCTCTTTCCACGCCTCCGGGTCGACATGGACGTTCCATTCGCTGGTCGGGGTGGTGTTGCCGGGGTGGTCGAACGCCCCGCCCATCACCACCAGCCGTTTCAGCAGCAGCGGCAGTTGCGGCTCGATCCGCAGGGCCAGTGCGAGATTGGTGAGCGGGCCGGTGCACAGTCCGATGATCTCGCCGGGATGCTCCCGGACCAGATCCACCCACATCCGGGCGGCCGTCCGCGGTGACAGCGGCCGGGGCGAGGGCGGTAATTCGGCGTAACCGATGCCCTGCGGCCCGTGCGTGTCCTCGGTGGTGCGCAACGGGATCGCCAGCGGCGTGTCGGCGCCGAGCGCGACCTCGACGGCGGGCGCCCGGCACAGATCCAGCAATGCCAGGTTGTTCGCCGCGACCCGGCGCGCGGGAACGTTGCCCGCCGTGGAAGCGATGCCGACGATCTCGGCATCGTCGCAGGCGAGCAGGTAGAGCAGCCCGAGGGAATCGTCGATGCCGGTGTCGACATCCATGATGATCTTCTGGCGCACCCGGACAGCTTAGGCCCGGGGCACCGGCGCACCGGCAACCGGGATACGCCCTCAGTAGACCGGCAGTTCGAAGCCGTCGTCCTTCGGCATGAACATCTTCCGGGTCAGCGGCATCACCACCGGCGAGGTGAGGATCCGCATGCTGAACCGGCCCATCGCGGCCACGACACGGGAGGAGGGCAGCATCATCTTGATGCCGCCGCCGGGCATCTGCTTGGCGGTGGCGAGGAACGGCGTCACCTTCTCCTCGTAACGGGCCAGCGCGCCGGTGAGATCGCCCGGGGTGGAAGCGATTTCGCCCGCCAGCAGGTAGGCGCCGACGATCGCCATCGCGGTGCCCATGCCGGTCATCGGTGAGCCGCAGTAGCCGGCGTCGCCGAGCAGGACCACCCGGCCCGTGGCCAGCGACGGCATGTCGACCCGGGTGAGCGAGTCGAAATAGAAGTCGTCGGCGTGCTCTATCGTCTCCAGGACGAGGCGGGCGTGCCAGCCGGCGCCGGCCAGCATGTCGCGGATCAACTGCTTCTGCGCGGCGACGTCGCGGCGCAGCGCCGGATTCTCCGGGGTACGCAACGTGAGGATGGCCTTGGCGGTGGCGGGATCGCGGTCGGGCCGGATGGCGATCGCCGCGCCGAGCACGGTGTGCATCGCCATCCAGCCCGGTTCGATCCCGGCCGGGGTGGGGATGGTGAAGAAGGCGCAGTAACCCTCGAGGTAGGTGGCGAACCGCTCCTCCGGTCCGAAGGCCAGCCGCCGGGTGGCCGAGTGCACGCCGTCGGCGGCGACGACCAGGTCGTAGCGGCCGGTGCGGCCGGAGGCGAAGGTGACGTCGGCGCCCTCGGGGTTCTGCTCGATGGCCTCGATCCAGTCGCCGTAGCGGTAGTCCGGGTCGCCGGCCTTGGCGATCTCGTCCAGCAGCACCTGGTTCAGGTCGCCACGGGTGATCTCGATCTCGGCGACCGGTCCGGTGCCGTCCATCGACTCCATCGACATCCGGGCGTATTCGCGGCCGGACCCGTCGACATAGACCAGGCCGAGTTCGTGCAGCTGGTGGCGGCGGATGCCCGGCAGCAGGCCCATCCGCTCGGCCGCCTCCTTGCTGGGCCCGCGCAGGTCGACCGCCTGCCCGCCCGGCCGCGGGGCCTCGGCCCGCTCGACGACGGTGACCTGGACGCCGGCCCGGAGCAGTTGCAGCGCAAGGGCATTCCCGGCGATTCCGCCACCGGCGATCAGGACGTGGGTGGTGCTCATGAGGTGGGTCCTTTGCTTGGTTCGAATGTCTCAGACATATGTGTAACACGGTCTGGCACGGGTGTCTAGAACAAATGTCTAAGACGCTGATAGGGTGGTTGGCATGGGAAACCGTGAAGATCTGCTGGCGGGCGCCCGCAAGGCCATCCTCGAACGGGGACTGGCGAAGGTGACCGCCCGTGACATCGCGAGCGCCGCCGGGGTGAGCCTCGCGGCCATCGGCTATCACTTCGGCTCGAAGGACCGGCTCATCGCGGAGGCGGTGCTGGAGGCCATGGGCACCGAGATCGGCGACGACTTCGAGGCGGTGATCCGCGCGGCGGCCGCCGGCCGCACGCCGGCCGAGTCGCTCGCCCCGACCGTGGACGGGCTGCTGGGCATCCTCGAGCGGAATCGCGACCAGCTGGTGCTCGGGATGGAGAACGGCATGGCCGCCACCCGGTCCCCGGAGACCCAGGTCATCATGGCCGACGCCACCGACCGGGCCTGCGTGGAACTGGCTGCGACCCTGCGAGAGTCGTTTCCGGACATGGCGGAGGAGGACGCCTCGGCGGTCGCGAAGTTCTACTTCACGATGTTCCAGGGGATCGCGGTGCTGTGGCTGCTCGCCCCGGCCACGAACCTGATCACCGGCGCGGAGTTCGCGCGGGTGTTCCGGGCACTCGGCTGAGTCCCGCCCGCGCGGGCCCGCTAAGGTCACCGGCGGGAAACCGTGCGGAGAGGGAGCGAAAGATGCTGGGGCGCATACCCGCAACCACGTGGCTGCGGCAATTGCGTTCCGCGACCGACCCGGGCACCGTGCTGGTGTGCTTTCCGCCCGGCGGCGGATCCATCGGCGCGTTCCGCGAGCTTGCCCGGGAATTCGACTCCGGCACCGCCGTTTTCGCGGTCCAGTACCCCGGCCGCCAGGACCGGCTGGACGACCTGCCGCTACCGGGCCTCGCCGCCACCGCGGAGCGGGTCACCGCGGACCTGCTGACCTGGCCGCCGGTGCGATTCGCCCTGTTCGGGCACAGTATGGGCGCGACGATCGCGTACGAGACCGCGCGCCTGCTGGAGGCGCGTGGCCGCACGGTGACCACCCTGTTCGCGTCGGGGCGCATCGCCCCCGACGCGCCCTACGACGGCGACCTGCATCGCGGTACGGACGCCGGCCTGATCGACGAATTGGCCCGGCTGGCAGACGATCCGGCCTCGGTGGAGATTTTGCGCACCGAGCCGGCGCTCGCGGAGCTGGTACTCCCCGCGGTCCGCAGCGACTACCAGGCGGTCGAGACCTACGTTCATCGTCCCGGAGAACCGTTGCGCTGCACCATTTCCGTGTTGCTCGGCGAGGACGATCCGACCGTCACCACCGAACAGGCCCAACGCTGGCGTGCCCACACCACCGGCGAATTCGAGCTCACCACCTTCCCGGGCGGGCACTTCTATCTCGACACCCGGCCCGCCGAGGTGGCGCGGCTGATCACGGCCCGCGTCGGCTGACGGCATCCGTTACCGGCCGGTCCGAGTCGGCATCGGGTTCTTCGGGTTCGCCGGCATCCGGCGAGCGGCGTGCACCACTGGAAAGGCGGTAGAGGCGTCGAGACGGCAATGCTCGGCGATTCCTCGAGGTCCACGGCCGGACGCCCGGCGACTGGCTGGTCCGCGAGCGGCTCCGGCGGGCCAAGGAGCTCCTCGAACTCACCGACCTGACGATCGACCGCGTCGCCTCGCAGTCCGGCTTCGCCACCGCCGCCGGCCTGCGCGCCGCCTTCGCCCGCCACCTCCACCTGGCGCCCAGCGACTACCGCAACACCTGGCGCGCGGCCTGAATGCCGCACCGGCACAGCACAATCGGCGCTCTCGGCACGGGCCGGGGACCTCGGCGCCGGCTCACCGCTGCCCGGCATCGGCGGCCGGCGGATGTCGCGGGGATCCGCGCAGCACCTGGAAGCCGGCGCGGGAGACCACGCCCGGGATCCGCCGCGCGGCCTGCCGATGCCGGACCCGGGCGGCTTCGGGTAGCTCGTCCCACGGGAGCGCCACGGCGTCGTCGTGGGGGTGTGCGCCGGTACTGTGCGCGGTGATCCGCTGCTCGATCCAGCGCTGGTATTCCAGGCGTGCCAGCATCCGGACCTCCGCGTCGCTGAAGGTCGCCGCCGGTGTCTCCTCACCCGCGGGCACCATGAAACAGCCGATCGCGGCGAGGTTCTCACCGATCCGGCGTGCCTGTGCGCGACAGTCGCCGCGTTCGCGATCGGAGAGTTGCTCCCAGCCGCGCAGCACGTCCGCGTCGGGCGGCGCCTGCCGGCCGCCCATGGCCGTGTGGACCCGTGCCTGATGGTCGACGCGTTCGCTGGTGTCGTGCACCGCCTGTGCCAGCTGTTCGGTGACCTGGGTGCTGACGTAGCCCGTGAGGCTGCCGATCACGCGGTCCTGTGCGGCCAGGCGCTGTGCCATCCGGCGGCATTCGAACAGCACGGCCTGCGCGTTGAGGAAGGTCTGTTCGGAGCGGCGGTCGCCCGCCCGGCCGAGCACGTCCTGGCCGACCATGATCACGATCATGAACACCAGCTGCGCCAGCGTCGAGAGGAATGTCATGAACATGAACGGGTACCGATCGAATCGCTGAATCCCGGTCTGGGCCAGCACGATCCACAACACCTGCGTTCCCGCCGCGAGATAGAACGCCCACACGCTGCCCAGTCGTGTCGCGAGCCACGCGGCCAGGCGATCGTTGCGGCCGACCGCCTGGTCGGCGGCCCGCGGCGGGTCCTGCACCCGATGCTGCTCGATCCACGGGTGCGGGCTGGTCTCGAGCAGACTCAGCCCGCGGCTGAGCACCCGATCCTGCCGGTCCAGATGCGCCTGCAGATCGGCGACCTGAGCGAAGATCGCCTCGGCGTTCTCGTAGGTCTGCACCGAGCGACGGTCGGCCGCGGCGGTGAGCACCCGCTGCCCGACCAGGATGATCAGGCACAGCATCAACTGGGCGACGTTGTTCAGGAAGAGCAGGAACGGGAAGGGGTACGGGTCGAGCCGATGCAGCGGACCCCGTCCGGCGGCCGACGCCATGTATCCGGTGAAGGCCGCCAGCACCACGTACAGGGCGGGCATCGACCCCACCCACCGGGTGACCGCCGCGGCGACGGCGGCGTTGACACCGATTCGCTCGTCGGCCATCGTCGCCGGCGACGGTTCCACCCCGGTCGCCGGATCACTGTCGCTCACGACTTCCCGCCCTCCCATGTACGACCGAATTCCACAGCGCGCCTGGGTGGATGCGAGTGTGGAAGACCGTACGGGCTCCCCCTGCCACCCTGCTCGCGCTGCCCCCGGCGTCCGGCCGTTCTCGTCGGTGCTCCCGGTTCGTCCGATGACGTTCGGCTGAACCGACATTCGTGGTCACACGATACCGGTTCAGCGGCTCGGGGTCCCAGATTCGTTATCACGCAACGACTTCGACGGGAGGTCAGTGCGGGTGCCGAGTCGGGGGTGGCGACCGTTCGCGATCTCCGATATCGAGTGCGGCGCGGTTTGCGAACCGGGTTCCGCATTCCGGTACGCTGCGGGCATGGAGCCTGATCTCGACCCGAAGAACATCGTCGGGTCCATCATCAAGGGGTCGCGGCTGCTCGACCTCTACACGACCGACCGCCGCGAACTGTCGCTGAGCGAGTTCACCCGGGAGAGCGGCTACAACAAGACCACCACCTACCGGCTCCTGCAGACTCTGGTCGCGGTGGGGTGGCTGGTCCGGTCGGCGAACGGCGACTATCGCCTGGGTCCGCGGCTGCTGGTCCTGGGCGCGATCGCGCGGGCCGATCTCGATCTGCGCAACGAGGCG
Source organism: Nocardia aurantia (assembly GCF_009604425.1). Lineage (GTDB taxonomy): Bacteria > Actinomycetota > Actinomycetes > Mycobacteriales > Mycobacteriaceae > Nocardia > Nocardia aurantia. The sequence continues at coordinate 46,042 of NZ_WEGI01000014.1, forward strand.
CTGCCGTACATGCAGCGGCTGGCGGACGAATTCGGGGACACCGCGTTCCTCATGGTCCCGGGCCCGCACGGCGCGGTGACGATCGAGACGATCGTGGGCAGCAATCCGGTGCGGGTGCACGGCCTCGCGGCCGGGGCCGTGCTGCCGTATCACGTCGCGGCCGGGCCGGTCGTGCTGGCGGCGTTCTCGCCGGAGATCGAGGCGGCGGCGCTGGCCGGGGAACGCCGGCGGTTCACCGACCACAGCACGACCGAGCATGACGCCTTGCGGGCCAAATTCGCCGAGGTCCGCGAGCAGGGGTACGCCTTCAGCGCGGAGGACTACATCGACGACGTGTGCGCGGTCGCGGCGCCCGTGCTCGGTCCGGACGGGTACGCGCTGGCGTCGCTGAGTGTCGGTGGCCCGACCAATCGCTTCGCCGAGGGTCTGCGCGAGCGGGCCGTGGCGCGCGTCGTCGAGTTCGCCGCCGATTTGTCCGCCCATCTGAACTCCTGAGCCCGGCCGCACTCCGCCCCGGCCGGTCCGTGCGGTCCGGGGTGGGTGGCCGGGCGCCGGGTGCGTTCCGAACAGGCGTATTTTGCCGACGAACGGAGGCTCCGGCCGCTCGGGTCCGCCGATTACCGGGCATTTGCCGCGAAATGTTGACGCAGATCACTCCGCCGGTTTAGTGTGACCGTATTCCGAACCACGGTTCGGAATACGGAACGGACCATATGACGGTCATCACAAGTCTCGACCGAGCGGGCGACGTCTGCGGCGCCCGGTTCGGTCGAGCCGCCCAGCCCAACGGCGAGCTAGGAGACTCCGTGCGCGGAACGACATCCCCCATTCGGACACGGCGAGGCATGCGCCGGGCGTGGTACATCGCCGTGGCCGTGACAGCGGCCACGGCGCTCACCGCGACCGCATGCGCGAAGGACGGCAGCGGCGGCGGCAACGCGACGATCAAGCTCGGCATGGTGGTCGCCGAGACCGGCCCGATCGCCGGCGCGGGCAAGACGTTCGCGAACGGGGCGCGCATCGCGGCCCAGGAGATCAACGACGGCGACCTGATCGGCGGCGGCAAGAAGATCGAACTGGTCGCGAAGGAGGGGTCCGAGGATCCGGCGAAATCGGCCGGGGTCGTGTCCCAGCTCGTGGCCGACAAGGACGTCACCGGCATCGCGTGCTGCATTCTGAGCACGGTGGCGGGGGCCGCGAAACCGATCGCCGACAAGCAGAAGGTCCCGCTCGTGCTGTGGGGCGCGACCGATGTGAATCTCGCCGAACCGCCGTACGTGTTCCGTACGGTGACCATGCCGCAGCCCGCCAACGAGAAGCTGGCGCAGACCGTCGCCCAGCAGAGGAAGCCGGCCACCGTCGCCTACGGCGTGGTGACCGACAACTCGGGGATCGTGTCGCAGGCCGACGCCTTCAAGAAGGGCATGACCGAGGCCGGCGTGCGCAACGTCGGCCAGGTCGACACGCTCTCGACGCAGACCAACTTCACCGGCGCGGCGACCGACCTGATCCAGAAGAACGCGGACGCGATCGTCGTCGTCGGCACCCAGTCGAACGCGGTCGGGCTCATCGCGGCCCTGCACGACAAGGGTTACGCGGGTCAGGTCGTCAGCGGCGAGACCATCAGCGGCACCGGCGTGTACAAGTCGCAGCCGGCGGCCCTGGGCAGCGTCCCGTTCCCGGTCTACTTCCTGGCCGGTTCGGCCACGGGCGCGGGCAAGACCTTCGCCGCGGACTACAAGGCGAAGTACGGCGACGATCCGGACGACTATGCCGCACAGGGCTTCACCGCGATCTGGACCATGGCCATGGGCCTGAAGGCCGCCGGTCACGACACCACCCGCGCCGGACTGGCGAAGGCCCTCGGCCAGATGACCGAGCTCGACACCGTCTACGGGAAGGTCACCTTCGACCACGGTCAGCTCAACGCCGCCCCGAGCGTGCAGGCCGTCCACTACACCGCACCGGACGGCGCGATCGCGCCCTGGACCCCCGGTAACTGACGCTCCACCCGAGCGCCGCGGAGCCGCCGCCACCGCGCGGCTCCGCGGCCGCTGACCGGGCACTATCCCGAGAGGACCTACCGTGCTGTTTCTCGAACAGCTGATCAACGGCATCTGTACCGGGTCGATCTACGCCCTGTTCGCCGTCGGCTTCGGGATCGTCTTCTCGACGATGCAGATCCTGAACCTGGCCCAGGGTGTCTACGCGACCTACGGTGCGATGATCACCTACTTCGCCATCGACGACGCGGGCCTGCCGTACTGGCTCGCCGTGATCGCCGGTGTACTCGCCGCGGGCCTGGTCGCCGTCTTCGTCGACCAGATCGCGTTCGAGCCGCTGCGCCGCCGGGGCGTGCAGCTGCTGGGCGCGGTCATCGCGAGCATCGGCATGTGGATCGCGCTGCGCGAGGTCCTCAGCATCGCCACCCACGCCACCCCGGTCGGGTTCCCGCCCTCGTCGGTCCCGCGCGGGCGGATCGAGATCGGCTCGATCGATATCCTGTCCAGCCAGCTGCTCGCGGTGATCCTCGCCGCGGTGGTGATCGCGGGCGTCTATCACCTCCTGCACCGCACGAACATCGGCGCGGCGATCCGCGCGGTCGGCTACGACAAGCGGTCCGCGCAGATCGCGGGGATCAACCCACGGACCATGATCATCGGGGCGGCGCTGCTCTCCGGCGCGGTCACCGGGCTGGCCGGGATCCTGCTGGCCGGTGGGCAGAGCTTCAACTTCAATCTGGGCGACGGTCTGCTGCTCCAGGGCTTCGCCGCGGTCGTGATCGGCGGCATGGGCGATGTGCGCGGCGCCGCGCTGGGTGGCCTGCTGATCGGTGTGGTCCAGACCCTGTCGGCGTCGTACATCTCGGCGGGCTACCAGGACGCGATCACCTTCGGCCTCGTACTCGTCGTGCTGCTCGCCCGTCCCACCGGCCTGCTCGGTACGGCCAATTTCCAAAGGGCGTGATGTCATGAACCCCTCCTTGGTCCTTCTGCAGAGCGCGACCATGTTCGCGATGGCGGGCGCGGTACTGGCGCTCAGCACCTACGTGACGTTGTGGACCGGACTGCTCAGCTTCGGCACCGTCACCTTCGCCGCGATCGGCGCCTTCGGTTCGGTCTGGCTGCTGACCGAGACCGGTCTCGGCCTGTGGCCCGCGATCCTGCTCGGCGCCGCGGCCGCCGGGGTCTTCGGCCTGCTGGTCGGCCGCGTCTTCCTGAAACTGTCGAGTCACTGGCTCGCGCTGGCGACCGTGGCGCTGGTGCTGATCACCCGCGTGTTCGTCGTCAACTTCGGTGACAGCACCGGTGGTTCGGCCGGTGAGGTCGTGCCCTACACGATGTCGATGCCGGAGATGGCGGGGCTGCTCGTCGTCGTCTGTCTGCTGCTGTTCGCGCTGCGGCGCTCGAAGTTCGGGGTCGCGGCCGACGCCACCCGCGAGGATCCGGCCGTTGCCGAGGCACTCGGCATTCCGGTCGCCCGCGTCAAGATCATCGCGTTCGGGCTCAGCGGCGCGATCGGCGCGGTGGGCGGGGCGATGCAGGCGTCGCAGCTGTCCTATATCGGGCCGGACACCTTCTACGTCGACCTGTCGGTCACCGTCATCGCCTGCGTGGTGCTCGGCGGCGCGTACCACTGGGCCGGCTCGGTGATCGGCGCGATCGTGTTCACCGGCCTGCCGGTCTACATCAGCCAGTACATCACCGTCGGGCAGTCGATCATCAACGGCGTCCTGCTGCTCGCGATCATCCGCTTCCTGCCGGGCGGACTGGTCGACCCACTGCGCTGGCGACGCCGGCGGGAGAAGCGACGAGCCAGCCCGCGCGTGGCGTCACGTGACGCCGACCGTCGGCCACTGGAGAACGCGGGAGTGACGGAATGAGCGGCGCGATCACCGAGCAGCGGAGCCCGGCGGCCACCGGCGTGGCGCTCGGCCTGGACTCGATCTCCAAGAGCTTCGGCGGCCTGCACGTGCTGTCCTCGGTGACCTTCGACGTCCCAATCGCCACCATCTACGGGGTCGCGGGCCCGAACGGCGCCGGCAAGACGACGCTGCTCAACCTGCTCACCGGCTTCGGCTCGTTCAGCGGCGGCCGGATGACCATCGGCGGCGTGGACGCGACCGGCCGCGACGCCCGGGCCATCAGCGCCCTGGGGGTCGCCCGCACCTTCCAGAACATCCGGCTGTTCCGCGGGCTGACCGTGCGCGAACAGGTGGAGGCGGGGACCTACCGGCACCGCCGGGCCTCGCTGCTGTCGAGCCTGGTCTCGTCGCCCACCGACCGGCGCGACCGCGCCGAGATCCGGGCCACGGCCGACGAGATGCTGGCCTTCGTCGGGCTCGCCGACCGCGCCGACCTGCTCGCCGAGACCATGTCGTACGGCGACCAGCGCCGCATCGAGATCGCCCGTGCCCTCGCCATGCGGCCGAAACTGCTCCTCCTGGACGAGCCCACGGCCGGGATGAACGACGCGGACTGGCTGCCGATCGCGAATCTGCTCGACCGGCTGCGGTCCGAGGGGATCACCATCGTCGTCGTCGAGCACAACATGCGGCTGCTCGAACGTAGCTGTGACCGGGTCGCGGTCATCGCCGCCGGTGAGGTCATCGCCGAGGACGAACCCGTGACGTGTCTGCGCCGCCCCGAGGTCCGGCGCGCCTATTTCGGAAAGTAGAGGTCCCCGATGTCTCCCATCCTGACCGTCGACGACCTCGACGTCCGCTACGGCACGATTCCCGCCCTGTCCGGGCTGTCCCTCTCGGTCGAGCGCGGCTCGCTGACCGCCCTGCTCGGCGCGAACGGCGCCGGCAAGTCCACGACGCTCAACACGGTCGCCGGCCTGCTCGAGCCGGCCCGGGGGACGGTGACGTTCGACGGCCAGGACATCACCGGCCGCGCGGCGCACCGGATCACCCGGCGCGGCCTCGTGCTCGTGCCCGAGGGCCGGCTCGTCGTCGCGCCGCTGTCGGTCCTCGAGAACCTCCAGCTCAGCTCGTTCGCCCGGGGCCGGAGCCGCACGGCCGCGCTCGACGAGGTGTGGGAGCTGTTCCCCCGCCTGGCCGAGCGCAAGTCCCAGATCGCCGGGCTGATGAGCGGCGGCGAGCAGCAGATGCTCGCGATCGCCCGCGCCTGGATGACCAAGCCCACGATGATCCTGCTCGACGAGCCGTCGATGGGCCTCTCGCCCGCGCTGGTGGACATCGTCTTCGAGGCGATCGCGCAGATCCACGCCGCCGGCGCCACGGTGCTGCTGGTCGAGCAGAACGCGGCCAAGGCACTGCCGATCTGCGACCACGCCTACCTCATCCACCGCGGCGACATCATCGCCTCCGGCACCCCCGCCGAACTCGACGAGAACCCGGACCTGGTGGCCCGGCACCTCGGGCTCGACCCGGAGATCGCGGTGCCCGAGATCGACCGCGCCCTGCACGCCGCCGAGGAGCACGCATGAGCGACCGGCATGCCGTCACCAGCGGGCAGACGGCCGAGGTACGTGCATGAGCGGCAAGCATTACGTCACCACCAGGTACGGCCAGATCCGGCTGTACATCGGCGGGGCCGGACCGGCGCTGGTAGCGCTGGCCGGACCCACCCGGGCCGCCGCCGCACTGCTGGACGACCTGCGCACCGTGGCGCCCGGCCGCCGGGTGATCGTGGTCGAGCCGCCCGGCGTGGGCGGTTCGGCGCAGGTGGCCCTGACCTCCCTCGACGACTGTGCCGTGGCCGTCGTCGAGAGCCTCGCCTTCCTGGGAGAGGAGCCGGTGGACCTCGTCGCGTTCGAGCTCTCCGTGGCGCTGGTACCGCAGGTGGCGCGCCGGCTGCGGCCGGCGACGACCGTTGTGGTCGGCGTCGATGCCGCGCTCGGCTGGATCGGGCACGGGCTCGTGCCGCCGTCACCGGCGGCCCGCGACGACGGCACCCATCTCAACGCGTTCTGGTCCTTCCTGCGCGACCGCCGGTTGATCCGGGCCGACGACCCGACTCTGCCGATCGCCTCCGGCACGCCGCTGCCCGACGTCGCCGATCTCAGCGCGACATTCATTGCGGCAGTTACCGATCCGGCGGCGTTCGGCACATATTGGCGGCTCGCGGCAGAGGCGCTTCCCGGCGTGCTCGACGCACTGTCCGACGCGGCCCGGCTCACCACCCTCGGCGAACTCCCCGGCCTGCTGGAACCGGCCACGGGCGGCACCGGCGCCGAACCGGCACCCACCGCACCCGCACCCGGCACCGACATCTGGCACCAGTACCTCGATACCGAGTACGGCGTCGCTCACCTGCGCCGCGCGGGCTCCTCCGGCCGGCCGGTGCTCGTGCTGCCCACCGGCGGTGGCTCGTCCGCCCAGTTCGCTCCCGTCCTGCGCGGCCTGGCCGAGGACCGGACCGCAGTCGCGATCGACTACTTCGGCAACGGACTGTCGCAGCCCCTCGACCGGGTCCCCGACATCGCCACACTCGCTCGCGAGGCGTTCGCGGTCGCCGACGCCCTCGGCTGGGACACCTTCGACGTCTGGGGCTCGCACACCGGCGCGTGCGTCGCGCTGGAGATGACGATCACGGCCCCCGACCGGATCGGCAAGGGCGTCTACGAGGCGCCGGTCATGGTGACCCCGGAATTCCGGGACGACCTGCTGGCCAACTACTTCCCGGATTTCGCCCCGGATCCGTTCGGCCTGCACCTGCAGCTGATCTGGAACTGGCGGCGGGACATGTTCTCCTATTGGCCCTGGTATCGCGTGGAGCACGCGTCGACGCGCGCGATCGGCATCCCGGCCGCGGCCGAACTCCAGCTCTACGCGGTGGGCATCCTGGAGAGCGGGACGACCTACGACCTCGCCTACCGCGCCGGTTTCGGCTACGACACCCGCTCGCGGCTGCCGCACCTGCGCCGGCCCGCGATCCTCACCGCGGGACCGCACGACATGCTCGCCAACGCGCTGGACGACGCGGCGACCCTGGTATCCGGCGACCTCCTCACGATCGTCCCCACCCCGGCGACGGTCTGGTGGCCGGATCCGGACCCGGCCGCCGCCGCGGCGACCATGCGCATCTACCGCGATTTCCTCGGATGACCAGGGAGGTACGGACAGTGACCGAGCAGATGGCTCCGGACGAGGTCTACCAGCACGCCGTTCGCCTGGGGGTCCGGCCGAACTGGGGCCGGTGGGGTGCCGAGGACGAGCGCGGCACCCTCAACCTCGTCACCACGCGGAACGTGCTGCGGGCGACCGCGGCCGTCCGGACCGGGACGGTGGTGTCGCTGGGGCGGCCCCTGGACCCGGCCGACCCGCCCTACTACCCGCAGGGCCTCGACCGCGCGGTCCGCCACGAGATGGTGACGGCCTGGGGCTCCAACGCCGGCGGCGACGTCCAGGCCGCCAGCGACCAGGTGCACATCCAGTGCCACGGGCTCGACAACACGCATATGGACGCCCTGTGCCACATCGGTTACGGCGGTGTGGGTTACAACGGCCGCCCGTTCGCGTCGATGGTCGACATGACCGGCGCGTCGGTCAGCGACATGCTGGCCGGGGGACCGGTCGTCACCCGTGGCGTGCTGGTGGACGTCCCGCGGCTGCGCGGCGTCGACCACCTGGCCGGCGGCGACCCCGTGACCGAGGACGACCTGCGCGCGGCCGCCCCGGACCTGCGCCCCGGCGACGCCCTGATCGTGCGCACCGGCCGGGCGCGCGCGGTGGCCGGTGCGGCGAGCGCCGCCGCGGCCGAGGGCCGCACCGCCGAGCACAAGTACGGGCCGATCGCCGGACTGCACCACAGCGCGATGCGGGTGGTCGCCGAACTCGACTGCGGACTGCTCGGCACCGACGGCTCGGCGGACAACTTCCCCGCCGTCGACGAGCACCGGCTGCCGATCCATGTGCTGTCGCTGGTGCATCTGGGCGTGCATCTGCTGCACAACCTGGCCCTGGAGGAGCTCGCCGACGCCCTGGCCGAGCGCGGTGGCTCGGACTTCCTGATCGTGGCGGCCCCGCTGCGACTGCCCGGCGGCACCGGCAGCCCCATCGCGCCGGTCGCCGTGCTCTGACCCGAGAGGACTACGCCATGATCCGAACCGGTTCGACGCCGATCACCCGTTCGAGCGGCGGACATCGCCGCGGGATCGCGTCCGGCCGCGGCACGGGCCCGGTGGCGGCCCGATGAGCGCGACCGAATACGACATCGTCTGCGTAGGCGGCGGTCTCGGCGGTCTCGCCGCGGCGGTGCGCGCCCACGACCTGGGCGCCCGGGTGCTCGTGCTGGAGCGCTCGGCGATGATCGGCGGCGTGGCCGCCTACAGCGGCGGATTCTGCTGGGTCGGCGCCAACCATCTCGACGTAGGCGGCGACACCCTGGCCGCCACCGAGGACTACCTCGACCAGGTGCAGGGCAGCGGTCGTCCGGTCGACCGCGCGGCCCGCCGCGAATATCTCGAGTCCGCGATCGAGGCCACCCGCTGGTTCGCCGCGGCCGGTGTGCCGTTCTCGCTGATCCGGGACGCGGCCGATCTGTACGAGCCGGCGCCCGGCTCCACCGCCCAGGGCCGCCTGCTCGAGTGCGCGGTGCCGGGCGCGGACCTGGGCCCGTGGCGAGAACACCTGCGCCCCAGCGTCTATTACCGCACCGGCGTCACGCGCGACGAGAGCTATCACGTGCTCGCCGGCGATGTCGCGGCCCGGCTCGCCCTCGCCGCGAAACGGGAAGACGAGGACCTGCTGACCCACGGTGTGGGCCTCGCGGCCGGCTTCGCCCGCGCGGCGCTGGTCCGCCGCGGCGTGGAGTGCCGCCTCGAACATCGCGTGGTCGCCCTGCGCCACGAGGACGGCCGCGTGACCGGGGTGATCGCCGAGGGCCCCGACGGCCGGGTCGAGATCACCGCGACCCGGGGCGTGCTCCTCGCCGTCGGCGGCTACGGCAACGCGCCCGACGCCGCCGAACTCGAGGACGTCCCCGAGCTGATCGAGGCGTCCCCGCCGGTCGTCTCCGGCGACGGCCTCACGCTGGCGCAGAGCGTCGGCGCGACCGTCGTCCGCGGCGCGGACCCGTTCGTGGTGCTCGGCGCCCGCTTCGAGGACCATACCCACCCCGGCAGCGACGAGCCGCTGTTCAGCCAGCTGCTGGAGAACCTCGGCTTCCCGCATTCGATCATCGTGAACCGGGACGGCAACCGGTTCGGGGACGAGAGCTACTACGGTGCGCTCATCCGCGGCCTGCGCAGCTTCGACTCGCGTCGCAAGCAGTGGGCGAACTTCCCGTGCTGGCTGGTGTTCGACGAATCGTTCCGCCGCAACTACCCGCTGGGTCCCTACGCCCCCGGCGCCGACCATCCCGCCGACGTCCTGCGATTCGACTCGCTGGGCGAACTCGCGACCGGACTCGGCATCGACGAGCCGGGACTGGCGGCCACCGTCGCGCGGTTCAACCGGTTCGCCGAAACGGGCGAGGACGCCGACTTCGGAAGGGGCTCATTGCCTTTCGCTCGCAAGGCGTACGGCGATCCCCGCTACCCCAACCCCAATCTCGGCGCGGTCGCCACGGCGCCCTTCTATGCGCTACCCCTGCACGTGCTCGGGGTCGGCCTGTGCTCGCTCGGCCTGGCGATCGACCCCTCGGCGCGGGTGCTGCGCCGCGACGGCAGCGCGATCGCCGGCTTGTACGCCACCGGCAACGCCGCGGCCACCCGCGAGCTGAAGGGCTACGTCACCGGTCTGGCGAACGCCCGCAACTACACCTATGCCTACCGGGCGGTGAACGACATGTTCGTCGGCTGATCATCGCACCGGTTCGCAGCGCGCGGGCGGACGTGCCCGGTCCCCCTCGGGGCACGTCCACCCGCGCCGCTGAACGCTGCCCCGACCAGGGCGCGAGCCTCGAATGCCCGGCCGGCGAAGACATTGACCCGACCAGACCCGGGGCCTACCGTGAGTATCGAATGGCGGAAAGCATTCCGCATTATGAAACAGGTGGTTTCGTATGACACACCCCTCCCTGACCGAGCTGATCGCCCGGGACGGCGTCATCCACGCCCCCGGCGTCTGGGACGGTCTCTCCGCCCGCATCGCCGCCCAGGCGGGTTTCGCCGCGGTCTGCGCCTCGGGATTCGCGATCGCCGCGGCGCTCGGCATGCCCGACGCCGAGGTGTTCACGGCGACCGAGGGCATCGACGCCGTCCGCAAGATCCGTGAGGCCTGCGAGTTGCCGATCATCGCCGACATCGACACCGGCTACGGCAACGCGATCAACGCCAACCGCACCGCGGCCGGAATGCGCCGGGCCGGCGTCGCCGCGGTCTTCATGGAGGATCAGGTCTCACCCAAGCGCTGCCCGATCTGCGTCGGCGACCCGGTCGAGGTGACCCCGCTGGCCGAGGCCACCGGCAAGGTCCGTGCCGCCAAGGACGGTCTGGGCGAGGACGTCCTGCTGATCGCCCGCACGGACGCGGTCGGCGACGCGGCCCTCGAACGGGCCCAGGCCTACGTCGCCGCCGGCGCCGACCTGATCATGCCGGTCTCCAAGACCTTCCGGACCCTCGCGGAATGGCAGCGCTGCCACGAACTGACCGGTGTCCCGCTGGTCGCCTCGCTGACCGCGTGGACCTGGGTCGAGCGCGAGTTCACCGCCGAGGCGATGGAGCGGGCGGGTATCAAGATCGCCCTGGTCGCCACGCACGGCATCCTCGCGGCGGCGACCGCGATCCGCGACTCGTTCACCCGCCTCGCCGCCGGCGAACCACTGCCCGCCGTCTCCGGCCGCTACATGGAACACGAGGACTTCGTGGACCTGATCGGCTTCCCGGAGATGGAGGAGCGCCAGCGCACCTACCTACCCGCGTCCTTGGAGGTCTGACCATGGGATCGACGATCACCGAGAAGATCCTGGCCCGCGCGGGCGGCCTGGACCACGTGGTACCCGGGCAGAACGCGCCGTTCCGCCCGGACCACATGATCGCCTACGACTACCCCGGCTACACCGACGTCATGTTCCGCCAGATGAAGGAGGACTTCGGGATCGAGCGGATCAAGGATCCCGAACGCTACGTCCTGTTCATCGACCACATGACGACGCGCAACAACGAGCGCGAACTCGAGATGCACAACGTCACCCGGGAGTGGGGCCGCCACAACGGCGTCGAGGTGCACGAGGGCGTCGGGATCGGCCACCAGGTCGCCGCCGAACTCGGCTACGCCGCGCCCGGCGCGTTCCTGGTCCACTTCGACGGGCACATCAGCGGCCTCGGCGCGCTCGGCGCCCTCGGCTGGGGTGTCCGCAAGGACCTACTGGAGGCGTGGGTGACCGGCGCGGTCTACCTGGACGTGCCCGCCAGCACCCGCTTCCACCTGGACGGCGGCTTCGCGGCGGGCGTCGACAACCGCGACCTCATCCACCACATCATCGCCACCTACGGCGCCGACGCCTGCGCCCACCAGGTGATGGAGTACACCGGTCCCGGCGCGGAGTCGATGCCGATCGGCCGCCGCCAGGGCCTGTGCGCGATGGCCATGTTCACCGGCGCGGTCTCGGCGATCTTCAACCCCGACGAGCTGTCGCTGGAATACTCGCGCCGGGTCGCCCGCGGCGAATTCGAGCCGGTCTACAGCGATCCGGACGCGACGTACTCCGCCACCCACCACATCGACCTCGACGCGTTGTCGCCGCAGGTCGTGATGCCGGGCTCGGCCAAGTCGAGCAACACCCGGCCCGTCGAGGACCTGGCCGGCACCGAACTCCAGCACGCCTACATCGGTTCCTGCGCCAGCGGCCGGATCGAGGAGATCCGGGCCGCGGCGGAGATTCTGCGCGGCCGGAAGGTGGCCCCCGGCGTGCAGTTCAACGTCGTCCCCACCTCGAAGCAGATCTACGACCAGGCCCGCTCGGAGGGCCTGCTCGACATCCTCACCGCGGCCGGAGCCCGGGTCGCCGAGGCGTCCTGCGACTTCTGCGTCGGCTACGCCGCGCCGCTGCAATCCGGCGACAAGTGCATCTCCACCGGCGTCCTGAACATCTCCGGCCGCATGGGCAGCACCGAGGCCGAGATCTACATGGGCTCGGCCTACACCGTCGCGGCGTCCGCGCTGGCCGGCAAGATCGTGGACCCCCGGGAGGTGCTGGCATGACCGTCGAGAACGTCTTCGCGGGCCGGGTGGCGTGGAAGTTCGGCGACGACTTCGACATCGACCTCGTCATCGGCGTCACGAACATCAAGTACTACGACCCGGACAAACTCCGCTCGGTGCTGATGCGGGCGTACGACCCGTCGTTCGTCGACGAGGTGTGCCCCGGCGACATCCTGGTCGGCGGCCGGAACTTCGGCTACGGCCACCCGCACTACCCGGCCATGATCGCCATGCGCAACGCGGGCATCGTCGCCGTGGTCGCGGAGTCGTACGCCCCCGGATTCTGGCGCGGCGAGCTCTACCAGGGCATGCCGCTGGTGACCGTCCCCGGCATCGCGGACGCCGTGCGGCGCTGGGACGACATCGAGGTCGACTGGCGTACGGCCACCGTCCGCGTCGCCCGCACCGGGCAGGAACTCGTGGGCACCGCACCGAGCCCGCACGCGATCGACGTCATCGAGGCCGGCGGCGGACTGAACCTGCTGCGCGCCCAGTACGGCCCGTCCGGCGCGATCGCCGCCCCCGCCTCGGCACACTGAAACTCACCTCGAAAGGGATCACCCATGACCACCGAGCTCGACCGGATCGCCTACACCGCCAGCGTCACCGCGACGGGTGGCCGGGCCGGCCACGCCCGCAGCGACGACGGCCTCCTGGACGTCGACCTGCGGCCGCCGGTCGCGCTCGGCGGTCCCGGCGGCGCGACCAACCCGGAACAGCTGTTCGCCGCCGGCTACGCGGCCTGCTTCCAGGGCGCGCTCGGCGTCGCCGGCCGCCGGAACAAGATCGACACCGCGCGGTCGGTCGTCACCGCCGAGGTCAGCATGGGCCCGGTGGGCGACGCGTTCGGCCTCGCCGTCGTCCTCGACGTCGAGATCCCGGGCGTCGACGAGGCGACCTGCCGGAAACTCGCCGACGAGGCGCACGCGGTCTGCCCGTATTCGAACGCCACCCGTGGCAACATCTCGGTCGAGATCCGCGCCCGCGTCGCGGAATGAACGCCACCGCACACAGACCGGACGATGCCCCGATGAGCGAGCCGACCACCGGCCACCCGGACCGCCCCTGGCTGTCGCTGTACCGCGACGGCCAGCCGCACGACGTCGAACCCGAATTCGCCAACCTCCTCGACATGTTCGCCGACGCGGTCCGTCGCGCCCCCGACCGGGACGCGATCCGCTACTTCGACGGCGTGATCGGCCTGGCCGACCTGGACGCCGCCTCCGACGCGCTGGCGGCGGCCCTCCAGGACCTCGGCTTCGCCGCCGGCGACCGCCTGGCCCTGTTCTCCCAGAACGACCCGGCGTTCGTGATCGGCATGCTCGCGACCTGGAAGGCGGGCGGTATCGCCGTCTCCGTCAACCCGATGTACAAGGAACGCGAACTCGCGCACCTGCTGCGCGACTCCGGCGCCCGCGCCCTGCTGTGCCTCGACGAGGTGCACGCGGTGGCACGAAATGTGCTGGCGGACAACACAACCGGGGTCGACATCGTCGTCTCCTTCACCGGCCGGGACTTTCAGACCCGAGACGACGACCGCGTCCTCGGCACCCACCCCCCGGTCGGGGGCACCCACGATCTCGTCACCCTGCTGACGGAATACGCCGGCCGCCGCCCGGCCGCCGTCGCGCCCGCGGCCCCGGACGACACCGCGTTCCTGGTCTACACCTCCGGCACCACCGGCGACCCGAAGGGTGCGCGGCTCACGCACGCCAACTTCGTGTTCAACGCGCGCAGCTACCGCGAGTGGATGCGACTGGGTCCCGACGACGCCATCCTCGCCATCGCCCCGCTGTTCCACATCACCGGCCTGGTGGGCCACGGCATCCTGTCCCTGCTGGTCCCCGCGCCACTGGTCCTGAGTCACCGTTTCCACCCCGGGGTCATGGTCGACGCGATCCGCGAACACCGCCCGGTGTTCACCGTCGGCGCCATCACCGCCTTCGCCGCACTCGCCGCGGTACCGGACGTGGGCCCCGAGGACTTCCGCTCACTGACGAAGATCTACTCCGGCGGCGCCCCGATCGCCCCCGCCGTGGCCGGCAAGCTCGAGGTCGTGCTCGGCGGCTACATCCACAACGCCTACGGCCTGACCGAAACCTCCTCGATCACCCACGTGGTCCCACCGGACCGCCGGGCCCCGGTCGACCCCGGCTCGGGCGCCCTCTCGATCGGGGTCCCGATCGCCTCGGTCCACGCCCGGATCGTCGACGAGAACGGCCACGACCTCCCCCCGGGCGAGGTCGGCGAACTCCTGATCGCCGGCCCCCAGGTCGCCGCCGGCTACTGGCGAGGTCCCGGCACCCCCGCCACGCCCTTCCCGGACGGCGAACTACGCACCGGCGACGTCGGTTTCATGGACCCCGACGGCTGGTTCTACCTGGTGGACCGCAAGAAGGACATGATCATCGCCGCCGGCTACAAGGTGTGGCCACGCGAGGTGGAGGACGTCCTCTACACCCACGAGGCCGTCCGCGAGGCCGCCGTCATCGGCGTCCCGGACGACTACCGTGGCGAAACGGTACACGCGGTCGTCTCCCTGCACCCCGGAGCCGAGATCACGGAGCCCGACCTGATCGCCTACTGCAAGGCCCGCATGGCCGCCTACAAATATCCCCGCGCGATCCGCTTCGTGCCCGACCTCCCCAAGACCGCCAGCGGCAAGATCCTCCGCCGCGAACTACGCGGCTCCTGACGCGCGGCGGCGGCCGGGTCGAGACCCGGCACGTCGTGGACGCCCGCCGTGAACTTCCCGAAAACTCACTGTCGAATGGGCAACCGTAATACCATCGGTTGCACCGACGGTATTCGCGACGCGTGCCGATCGGCTCCGCCCGCGCACCGGCCCGACGATCGACATCGGCCGAAACCGATTCGGCGCGAACGCCATCGACGTGAGGAACGACAGATGCAGCGAATGATCGCCCCGGAGATCTCCACCTGGCCGGACGCGGAGTTCCGGCTCGTGGGCGGCACGTGCCGGGACTGTGGCGCCACCGTCTTCCCCGTCCAGGCGCTGTGCCCCCGGTGCAGCGGGCCGGCGGTCGACCCGGTCACCCTCCCGCCCACGGGCACGCTGGTCGCCTGGACCACCCAGGGATTCCTGCCCGGCCCGCCCTATCTCGGCGACGAGACGGCCGAGACGTTCGTGCCGTTCGGGGTGGGGCTGGTCCAGCTCGGCGACGTCGTCCGGGTGGAGGGCCGGCTCATCGAGAACGATCCCGGGAAATTGGACTTCGGCATGGCGGTCGTGCTGACGACCGCCCCGCTGGGCACGGACGGCGACGGCAACGAGGTACTGACCTTCGCGTTCCGGCCCGCCGAGGGCGAGGGAGTCGCGCGATGACGAACGAGGTGGCGATCATCGGCGTCGGCATGCACCCGTTCGGCCGATTCGCGGGCCGGACGGCGATGCGGATGGGGACCGATGCCATCCGCGCGGCCCTCGCCGACGCCGGATTGCGATGGCGCGACATCCAATTCGCGGTCGGCGGCAGCTGGGAGGTCGCCAATCCGGACGCGATCGTCGGCCTCATGGGCCTGACCGGGATCCCGTTCACGAATGTGTTCAACGCCTGCGCCACCGCGGCGAGCGCGACCGAGGCGTGCGCCGACGCGATCCGGCTCGGCAAACACGATATCGGCATCGCCATCGGGATGGACAAGCACCCACGTGGCGCGTTCACGGTCGATCCGACCCTGGTCGGGATGCCGACATGGTACGGCGAGAACGGCCAATACCTCACCACGCAATTCTTCGGTATGAAGGCCAACCGGTATCTGCACGAGCACAATATCTCCCAGCGGACCCTGGCGAGAGTGGCTGCCAAGAACTACCGCAACGGCGCGTTGAATCCGAACGCGTTTCGCCGCAAGCCGATTCCGGAGCAGGACATCCTCGACTCGGCCGTGCTCAACTACCCGCTGACGCACTACATGTTCTGCGCGCCGGACGAGGGTGCGGCCGCGGTGATCATGTGCCGCGCCGACATCGCGCACCGCTACACCGACCGTCCCGTATACGTCCGTGCCGTGGCGGTCCGCACCCGGACCTACGGCGCCTACGAGGTGAACACGACCTACGCGCCGGTCGAGGAGGATGTGTCCCCCTCGGTCTACGCGTCGCGCGCGGCCTTCGAAGCCGCGGGCGTGTCGCCGGCGGACATCGGCGTGGTGCAGTTGCAGGACACCGACGCCGGCGCCGAGGTCATCCACATGGCCGAGGCCGGGTTCTGCGCGCACGGCGATCAGGAACGGCTGATCGCCGACGGTGTCACCGAGATCACCGGCGCGCTGCCGGTGAACACCGACGGCGGGCTGATCGCCAACGGCGAGCCCATCGGCGCCTCGGGCCTGCGGCAGTTGCACGAGTTGGTCCTGCAATTGCGCGGGACCGCGGGGGAGCGGCAGGTCGCCGGGAAACCCACGGCCGGATTCGCGTTGCTGTACGGCGCTCCCGGCACCGCGGGCGCGACCGTCGTCACCACCTGACGGGTGCGCGGGAGGCGCCGCGGGCCTGCCCTGGTACGGCCGGAAGCCGTAACTCCGATGTGCCTGCGCGACGGTTGGTATCGCTGTTACAGTTGCCCTTACTGGACGATCTCCCGGAGATGTCAGCCATGAACACCGGAACAACCGAAGCCGCCGCCGCGGTCACCGCGGCCGCCGAAATGCCCGGCGCCGGAACAGATCCGGGTGAACTGACCGCGATCCTCGAACGTCAGCGCCGCGCCTTCCTGCAGGACGGGCCGCCCTCGGCCGCCCTGCGCCGCGACCGGATCGACCGGCTGCTCGCCATGGTGCTGGACCATACCGACGAATTCGTCGAGGCGATGTCGCGCGATTTCGGTACCCGCTCGCGCACCGGCACCCTGTTCGCCGAGATCTCGGGCATGCTCAGCGCATTCGAGCACACCCGCTCGCACCTCGGGCGGTGGATGCGCCCGGCGAAGCCCGGCCCGCTGGCCCGGCTGGCCGGTATCAGCACCGAGGTGCACCCGTCGCCGCTCGGTGTCGTCGGCATCATCGGCCCGTGGAACTTCCCGCTGCAACTGGTCGTCGTCCCGGCCGCCTCCGCCTTCGCGGCGGGCAACCGGGTCATGCTCAAGATGTCTGAGATCACCACGCGCACAGCGGAACTCACGCGTTCGCTCGCCGCGACCTACTTCGACCCGGCCGAGCTCGTGGTCGTGACCGGCGGACCGGAGATCGGCGCCGCGTTCGCCCGGCTTCCCCTCGACCACCTGTTCTTCACCGGATCGACCGGTGTCGGGCGGCTGGTGCAACAGGCCGCCGCGGAGAACCTGGTGCCGGTGACCCTGGAACTGGGTGGCAAGAACCCCGTGGTGGTCGCGCGCGACGCCGACCTCGACCGCGCGGCGGCGCGAATCGCGAAGGCGCGGATGGTCAACGGCGGACAGGTCTGCGTCTGTCCCGACTATGTCTTCGTGCCGGAGGAGCGGATCGACGGATTCGTCGACGCGTTGCGGTCGCGACTGCGCGAGATGTTCCCCGCGATCGTGGCCGATCCCGACTACACCGCGTCGGTGGACACCGCCAACTACGAGCGCGTACTCGCCCTCGTCGAGGACGCCCGCGCACGCGGCGCGGTGGTGGAGACGGTGAGCCCCGAGGGCGAAACGCTGCCGGACCCGGTAGCGCGCAAGATCGCGCCGACGCTGATCCGCGAGGTCACCGACGACATGCGGATCGCGGGCGAGGAGGTCTTCGGCCCGGTCCTGCTGATCCGGCCCTACTCGGATCTCGACGCGGTCATCGCGCACATCAACGCGAATCCCGCTCCGCTGGTTGCCTATTGGTTCGGCCCGGACCGGGCGGATTTCCGCCGGTTCGCCGCGCGCACCCGCAGCGGCGGCGTCGCGCGCAACGAATTCGCCATCCACATGTTCTCCCAGGACGCGCCCTTCGGCGGCGTCGGTGCCAGCGGGATGGGCGCTTATCACGGCAAGACCGGCTTCGACACGTTCAGCCACATGCGGACCATCGCGGGCACCGATCTGCCGTTCGCGATCACCAGCATCGCCGCGCCCCCGTTCGGACCGCGGATCTCGAAGCTCGTCGACCGGTCCCTGCGATCGGCGCACCGGCGCAACCGCCGGCGGGTCCGTGGCGCACTGCCCGGTACGACGTCCTCCTGAGATCCACCGCCTTCGATCAGCCTCTCGACCTCGAGGAGTCATGTTGTCCGCACTCGCGACCGGGCCAGGGGCCGGGCAGTTCACCCTCGTGGGCGCCGCCGATGCCGCCGCGGCGGTGCTGCCCGATCGGGAGCTGGTCATCCGCGGCGAACGCCGCCACACCTACGCCCAGATCGCCGACCGATCCAAGCGACTGGCCGCCCACCTGCACGCGCGGGGTCTGGGCTGCCACACCGAACGCGACGCGCTGGCCGGGCACGAGGTCGGTCAGGACCTGCTCGGCATCTACGCCCACAACGGAAACGAGTACGTCGAATCCCTGGTCGGCGCCTTCCGTGCCCGGGTCGCGCCGTTCAACGTCAACTACCGTTACGTCAAGAACGAGCTCCGGCATCTGCTGGCCGACGCGGGCGCGACGGCGCTGGTCTATCACGCGAGTTTCGCGCCGCGCGTCGACGAGATCCGCGCCGAACTGCCCGACCTGCGCGTGCTGATCCAGATCGCCGACGACTCGGGCAACCCCCTGCTCGCCGGCGCCGTCGACTACGAAACAACGCTCGCCGCAACCGAACCCGAGCCGCTGCCGGTCGAACCCTCCCCGGACGACCTGTACGTGCTCTACACCGGCGGCACCACCGGCATGCCGAAAGGGGTGCTGTGGCGTCAGCACGACATCTACATGGCGGCCTGCGGCGGCCGTGACGTGAACTCCGGAGCCACCGTGGCCTCCTACGACGAGATCGCCGCGCGGGCCGCCGCGAATCCGGGCGTCAAACTCATGCTGCTGCCGCCGTTGATCCACGGCGCCGCGCAATGGGCGGTGATGAGCGCCATGACCACCGGCCAGACCGTCGTGTTCTCACCCGTGGCCGATCGCATCGACGCCGACGCGATCGTGCGGTCCATCGAGCGCGAACGCGCGGTCATCGCGATCGTCGTCGGCGACGCCATGGCCCGCCCGCTGCTCGCCGCGGTGCGATCCGGCAGCGCCGACGTCTCGTCGCTGGCGGCACTGGCCAACGGTGGCGCGATACTGAGCCCGACTGTGAAACAACAGTGGATCGACACCGTGCCGGGCCTGGTGGTCCTCGACGGCGTCGGCTCGTCGGAGACCGGCACCCAGCTGTCCCACGTCTCGGCGGCCGGATTCGTCTCCACCGGCACGTTCACCGCGGGACTCGACACCTGTGTGATCGCGGAGGATCTCGGCTCGATCCTCGAGGCGGGGCACGACGGAATCGGCTGGCTCGCCAAACGGAACTTCACCCCGCTCGGATACAAGGGCGACCGAGCGAAGACCGCCGCCACCTTCCCGGTCATCGACGGCGTCCGCTACGTCCTGCCCGGGGACCGCGCCCGCCATCTCGCCGGCGGAACCGTCGAACTGCTCGGCCGCGACGCGGCCACCATCAATTCCGGCGGGGAGAAGATCTTCGCCGAAGAGGTGGAACTGGCGATCTTCTCGCATCCGGCCGTCGCGGATGTCCTCGTAGTCGGCCGCCCGAGCGCCCGCTGGGGTCAGGAGGTGGTCGCCGTCGTACAACTGGTGGACGGCGCGAACGCCGATTCCGCCGAATTGATCGCGCACGCAGCCGAATCCGTCGCCCGCTACAAACTACCCAAGGCCGTGGTCTTCCGCCCGGAGATCCAGCGCAGCCCGGCCGGCAAGGCCGACTACCGCTGGGCCCGCGAGCAGGCCCTCACCGCACAGAGTTGATCCACGTCAGCGCGCCGAGCACTCGGCACCCCGGACGAGGCCACCGCCGCTGATCAGCGGCCGAATCCGGTTGGTGCCCTGGTGGAGGGGGAGGGGCCGGACGTCTCGTGCGTGTTCATCCGTCAGCGGCCGAGTTCGGCCCGTGCCTGGCGGAGTGGTAGGGGCCGGCCGGACGCCTTGCGTGTGTTCGTCCGATCAGCGGCCGAGTTCGGCTGGTGCCCTTGTCGAGTCGCAGCAATCGGACGCCTTGTGCGTGCTCGTCCGATCAGTCGGCGAGTTCGGCTGGTGCCCCCGTAGAGTCGCAGCGATCGGAGGCCCTGGGCGTGCTCGTCATGCTGAGCCCCCTGTCATGCTGCCGGTTGGGGATTCATCGGCCGCCCGCCCCTCGCTCACCAATAGCGCGCGCAGTCCGGCGATGTCGACCTTGCCGGTCGCGCCGCGCGGTACCGCTTCGTCGGAGTCGAGCAGCCGCCATACGGTGGGTATCTTGAACGCGCTGAGCACATCTCGCGCCGCCGCGCGCACTCGTGCGGTCGTCAGCGTCCGGTTGTGCACCACGGCGGCGGCCACCTCCGCGCCCCGGCCGCGGTCGACATCGGTGACGAACGCGCCACGCACACCGGCGATCCCGCGCAGCGCGCGCTCGACCTCGCTCGGATAGACCGTGGCGCCGCTGATCTTGACCATATCGTCGGAACGGCCGTGGTAGAAGAGGAATCCGGCCTTGTCCAGGCTGCCGAGATCGCCGGTACGGTAGTAGCCGTCGGCAGTCAGCAGATCCTCGCGCGAACGACCGCAGATGCCGCGCAGGATGTGTGGTCCGCGCAGGTGGATCTCCCCGACGGTGCCGGGCGGTACCGGCGTGCCGTCCGCGGGATCGGCGATCCGCACCTGCATCCCGTCGAAGGGCCGCCCGCAACTGCCGAACGCCGATTCGGGCAGATCGGTATCGGCGCGATATCCGCAGTAGGGGCCGAAGGATTCGGTCATCCCGAACAGATTCGCGCGCGCACCGGGACGGGCGCGCTGCTCCGGTGGCAGCAGCGCGTCGAGACTGCCCGGCCGCAGCGCCGACAGATCCACGCGCATCGTTTCGGCCCGATGTGCCAGCGCCACAGCCTGATCCGGCCAGCCACGGAACAGGGTCACCCGTTCGTGTTCCAACAGCCGCAGTGTCGTCTCCGGCCGTGGTATCTCCTCGGTGACCAGCGTCGCGCCCGCCAGCAGAGCCGAGAGCACGCCACCGCCGAAACCCCCGACCCAGAAGAAGGGCATCGGCAGATACAGCCGGGTGCCACGGTCGATACACCGGTCACGCAAACCGGATTCGACGGCGCCCAGCGCGCTGCCGTGGGAGTGGATCACCCCCTTGGGCGCGCCGCGGCTGCCCGAGGTGAACATGATGAGCAGCGGGTCGGCCGCGCTGACCGAGGCGGCCGCGGCGGCGGCCACCTCGGCCACCTCCGGACTCGCCGACAGCTCGAAAATCCGCTCCACGGAACATATTCGGCGCAGCGCGGGCAGTTCGACGTGCCGGATTACTGCGTCGGGATCGTCCGGCAACCCGAGCACGCCATGAAGTCCGTCCCGATAGCGATGACCGCGGAACTCGGGGACGGTGATCAGGTGCTCCACGGCGGCCACCCGCAGTTGCGTCACAAGTTCGGGTGTCGTCAGCAGAGTGCTCAACGGCACGAGGACCGCACCCAGACGGGTGACCGCGATGGCGATCCGCACCCAGTCGACCCCGTTGGGCATGATCAACCCGACCCGGGTGCCCTTTCCGATCCCGGCCGCCAGCAGCGCCGCCGCCAAATCCGCTGTGCCGGTGTCGAGTTCGGTGTAGGTGAGCCTTGCGAGCGGATCAATCACCGCAGTAGCCGATCCGTCGCGCAGCGCGCGCAGCCGCACCAGTTCATCCACCGTGCGTGCGAGATATTCGGGCATCGAACACCTTTCGGAGTCGCTGCGGATTTACCCCAGCCCTGCGCGAGATCCGGGCCGCGCAGTCACAGTTTCCCGGGCTTGCCCGTCCGGCTCCCCGATGGTCGAGTTGGCCATGCCGTCCGGCTCCTTGATGGTCGAGTTCGCGATGCCGTCCGGCTCCTTGATGGTCGAGTTCGCGATGCCGTCCGGCTCCCCGATGGTCGAGTTGGCCATGCCGTCCGGCTCCTTGATGGTCGAGTTCGCGATGCCGTCCGGCTCCTTGATGGTCGAGTTCGCGATGCCGTCCGGCTCCCCGAAGGTCGAGTTGGCAATGCCGTCCGGCACCTTGATGGTCGAGTTCGCGATGCCGTCCGGCTCCTTGATGGTCGAGTTCGCGATGCCGTCCGGCTCCCCGAAGGTCGAGTTGGCAATGCCGTCCGGCACCCCGAAGGTCGAGTTCGTCGTGCCTGCCGGTACTCCGATGGTCGAGTTCGTCATGCCCGCCCCGGCACCGTGTCGGCGTCGAAATGCGCTCGGACAGCGGCGAGGTCGGCCTTACCGGACGGGGTGCGCGGGATAGCCGCGACGATCGCGATCTCGGTCGGTATCTCGTAGCGGGCCAGCCGCGTGCCGAGGTAGTCGGCCAGTGCGCCCGGTTCGGCCGAATGCCGTTCGCGCAGTTCGACCATCGCCACCGGGGTCTCGCCGAGCCGCGTGTCCGCCCGGCCGACCACGGCCGCGCCGAGCACGTCCGGATGGCTCTCCAGGGCGGTGCGCACATCGTCGGGCATGATCTTGAACCCGCCGCGGATGATCGCCTGATCGGCCCGGCCGAGGATCCAGAGGAATCCGTCGGCATCGATGCGCGCGAGGTCGGTGGTGCGGATCCAGTCCGAATTCGGCCCGAGCTGACCGGGTTTCACCTCGAGCAGCCCGGACTCGCCGGGGCCGAGTTCGACGCCGTCGGCCCCGACCACGCGCAGTGCCGCGCCGCCGGTGGTCCGGCCGACGCTGCCACGTTTGGCCGACCAGTAGCGCTCGTGGTCGGGCAGCGTCCAGCCCGCCACCCCACCCCCGAATTCCGTTGCGGCATAGGAGGTCAGCACCGGGATGCCGAATTTCGCGCGGAACGCGTCGGCATCGTCGGCCGACAGTGGGGCCGTCCCCGAGGTGACCACCCGGATACCGGCCAGATCGGCGGCGGTCAGATCCGAATGCAGCACCGTGCGCAACGCGGCCGGCACCAGCGACACCGCGCCCGGCCGATGCCGGCGTACGGCATCGGCCCAGCGGTCGAGTTCGAATTTCGGCAGCAATACGAAAGGCCGTGCCTCGGTGACGCATTGCAGGACCCGGAAGACCCCGCCGATGTGGACCAGGGGAGCGTTCACGATCGCGACCCCGCGCCGCGGCTCGATCGGCGCCTCCGCCCGCGCGGGGTCACCGCCGATCACACTGCGCGCGAGCATGTCATAGGTGATGTCGACCCGTTTGGGCGGACCGGTGGTCCCGCTGGTGAGCATGCGCACCGCGACCGCGGATGCGACGACCGCGCAATCGGACTGCGGCGCCACGTTGTTCGCGGCCGGCGGAGTCCGCAGTCCGGTGATCGCGAGGTTCGCCGCGCCGTGCGCGACGAGGGTATCCAGATCGCCGGGCCCACCGATGACCAACGGCAGTTCCAGCGCGGCGATATCGGCCCGGGTGCGATCGTCACCCCGCGCTGGGTTGATCACGACGACGGTGCCGCCGGCCAGCAGCACCCCCAGCAGCGCGGCCACATGTTCGGGCCGGTTCCGCACCAGAATGCCGATCCGGCACGGCGATCCGACCCGGTCCCGGAGACCGTGCGCGGCCCGCGCGAGCGCGCCCCAGCTGTGCCACGACCCATCGAATTCGATGGCGGGCGAATCCGGCGCCAGCGCCAGGACCTGGGCAAGGCGTCTGCTCAGCGGATGGTCGGCGGCGGTCATCACCGGATCCTCGGTTCGGCCCGCGCGACCGGCCGAACGGCGAGTTCGGCCGTGGCGATCGGATTGCCGAGCCGCGTATAGATCAGGCCCTGGTCGAGCGCGGCGCGATACGGCTTGTCCAGCGATTCCCAGATCGCCTTGACGGTGCCCTGGGTCGCGGTCGGCGGCTTGGCCGCGATGCCGGCGGCGATGGCGTGCGCCCGCGGCCACAGCTCGTCGCGATCAACGACCTCGGTGACCAGGCCGATCCGCAGGGCGGTGTCGGCGCTCACCCGTTCGTCGTTGCCCATCAACGCAATTCGCAATGTCTCGCCGAGCCCGACGCGGCGCATCAGCCCGATCGGTTCGAGCGCGCAGACGAGTCCGGCCGAGACGTGGGAGTCGAAGAAGGTCGCCTCTCGTGAGCAGATCACGATGTCGGACTCGTTGACGAAGTAGAACGCGCCCGCGGTGCACAGCCCGTGCACCGCGCAGACCACCGGCTTCCACATCTTCTGCCATTTCGGGCTCAGCGCCTCGCCCGGATCGTCGTGGTGCCAGATCCCGTCGGGCTGGCCGTACGGCGTCTTGACATCCAGGCCCGCGCTGAATGCGCGCGGCCCGGCGGCCCGCAGCACGACGGCGTGCACGGTGTCGTCGAGTTTGATGCGGTGCCAGGCATCGCGCACCTCCTCGCACATCACGCGGTCGAAGGCGTTGAGCCGCTCCGGCCGGTTCAGGGTGAGGGTGGCGACCCGGTCGGTGGCGTCGGTCTCGACGTGGATGGTCCGGTAATCGGGGTAGCCCGGCGCC
Source organism: Nocardia aurantia (assembly GCF_009604425.1). Taxonomy (GTDB): domain Bacteria; phylum Actinomycetota; class Actinomycetes; order Mycobacteriales; family Mycobacteriaceae; genus Nocardia; species Nocardia aurantia. The sequence continues at coordinate 70,723 of NZ_WEGI01000014.1, forward strand.
GGATCGCTCATCGGAGCCACGTCGCTCATCGGCACTGCCAATCCGGAGTCCGCTTCTCCACGAAGGCTTTCGGCCCCTCGAGCGCGTCCTCGGTGCGGGTGACCCGTTCCCGGAAGGACTCGGCCAGCATCTCGGCCTCGTGCAGCGGCAGATCGAGACCCTTGACGATGGCGAGGCGCGTACCGCGCACGGCGAGCGGCGCATTCGAGTTGAGCACGTCGCCGATCTCGTGCGCGCGTTCGAGCAGCCGGTCGTGTTCGACCACCTCGGTCACCATGCCCAGTTCGTAGGCGCGCCGCGCGCTCATCCGCTCGTGTTTCCCCATCAGCGCCATGCGCAGCGCGACCGAACGCGGCAGCACCCGAGCCAGCCGCACGACCTCGCGGCCCGCGACCAGGCCGATACTCACGTGCGGATCGAAGAACGTCGCCTGGTCCGAGGCGATGACGATATCGCCGGTGGTGACCCAGTCCAGCCCGGCGCCACAACAGATTCCGTTGATCGCGGCCAGGATCGGCTTGGTCATCCGCCGGAACGGCGGGGTGCCCTCCTGCGGGGCCTCCCACTGCTCGTAGGTGGACAGATACGGGCTCTCGTTGATCACCTTGCCGTCGCCGGGGATCTCCTTGACGTCGGCGCCGGTGCAGAAGGCGCGCCCGGTCCCCGTGACGACGAGCAGCCAGACCTTGTCGTCACCCTCCGCCTCCTCGTAGGCGGCGCGCAGTTCGGTGATCATGTGCGGGCTGAGCGCGTTGAGCGCGTCCGGGCGATTCAGCGTGATGGTGGCCGTATGCCCGTCCACTCGATAGTCGATGGTATCGAACGACATAGGTGATCCTCCTGCGCGCGCCGGGCCGCCAGCGATACTGTGATTCGTACAGTAGACGATACCGTCAGGCTGTCTGCCAAGGTTGTGTCAGGAAGAGAGCGACGACCGATGACCAGTTCCAGCGCCGCCGACGGCCGCGTACTCTACGAGGTCGATGCCGATCGCCGGATCGCGACGGTGACCCTGAACAATCCGGCCCAGCGCAATTCCTACGACGCGGCCATGCGGGACGCGGTGGCGCGTTGCCTGGACGAGGTCGCCGAGGACGACGACATCACGGTCGTCCTGCTGCGCGGAGCCGGAGGCGTGTTCAGCACCGGCGCGGATATGAACAACGCCTACGGCTGGTACGGCGAACGAGAATCGGCCGGCGCGAGCAACGGCGAACGCCCCGCCGGGAGCCGGCCGAGTCAGCGCAGACGGCTCACCGTCGATCGGAAATCCTTCGGCTTCTACCACAATTTCATGGGATTCCCGAAGGTCACCGTCGGCGAGATCAGCGGGTACGCACTCGGCGGCGGATTCGAGATGGCGTTGATGACCGACATCTCGGTGATCGCGCGCGACACCCGAATCGGTATGCCCGCCACCCGATTCCTCGGCCCCGCACTGGGCAGCCTGCACATGTTCTTCCATCGGCTCGGCCCGGTGCTGGCGCGCCGGATGCTGCTGACCGGCGACATCGTGGAAGCGGCCACGGTCGAACACCTGGGTGTGTTCACCGAGACCTGCGCGCCGAGCGCGGTCACCGCGCGGGCGCGTTACTGGGCCGAGAAGGCCGCGAAGATGCCCGCCGATGGCGTCGTCATCGCCAAGGAGGCATTCCGGTTGGTCGAGCAGAGCCAGGTGTATCAGGGGGCGGAGGTCGCGAGCTACCTCTTCCACGCCTTCGGCACGAATCTGCAGTTCGCCCCGGGCGAATTCAATTTCGTCAAGACCCGCGCCGAGCACGGCACCCGGGAGGCGTTCCGGCTGCGCGACAACCACTTCCACGTCCCGGAACCGGAATGACGCCGCCCGTGCCGAGCGTGATCGCCGCAGAATCCGAGGATCGGGAAGGGTGCTGATGAGCATGCCGACTGTCGACGACGCCGCGAACGTCCTCGCGGATCCGACCGCCTACGCCGACGAGCCGCGCCTGCACGCCGCGCTGACCGCGTTGCGCGCGAGACGGCCGGTCGCCCGCGTCGAGGCGCCCGGCTACCAGCCGTTCTGGGCGATCACGAGACACGCCGACGTCCTGGCGGTCGAACGTACCGATCGGGTGTTCACCAACTGGCCTCGTCCGGTGCTGATGACCGCTCGGTCCGACGAGATGCAGGCCGCGATCGGCATCAGAACTCTCATCCACATGGACGATCCGCAGCACCGCGTGGTGCGGGCCATCGCGGCGGACTGGTTCAGCCCCAGAGCGATGAAGGCCATGGGGGAGCGGATCGACGAACTCGCGCGACACTATGTCGATCGCATGCGCGATACCGGCGGCGAATGCGATTTCGTCCGCGAGGTGGCGGTGAACTATCCGCTGTACGTGATCATGTCGCTGCTCGGTGTCCCCGAGTCCGATTTCCCACTCATGCTGAAACTCACCCAGGAACTCGTCGGCAGCGACGACGACGAGTTGAAGCGGGCGACGCCCTCCGACGAGACGGCGAGCGCGCTGCTCGAAATGTTCGCCTACTTCAAGGATCTCACCGACTCGCGGCGGGCGAATCCCACCGAGGATCTCGCCTCCAGCATCGCGAACGCGACCGTCGACGGTGAACCGCTCTCCGATATCGACACCATGTCCTACTACGCGATCATCGCGACCGCGGGCCACGACACCACCACCAGCAGCATCTCCGGCGGCCTGCGGGCACTCGTCGAGCATCCGGGCCAATTGCGGCGCCTGCGTGCCGATCCGGGTCTGATGCCGCGCGCCACCGAGGAGATCATCCGCTGGGTGACCCCGGTGAAGGCGTTCATGCGCACGGCCGCCCGGGACACGGTGGTCGGTGATGTCACCATCCCCGAAGGGGATTCCCTTCTGCTGTCCTACGTTTCGGCCAACCGCGACGAGGACGCCTTCAAGGATCCGTTCCGCTTCGATATCGAACGCGAGCCGAACAAGCACGTCGCCTTCGGTTTCGGCGTGCACTTCTGTCTCGGGGCCGGCCTCGCGCGCATGGAGATCGGCAAATTCTTCGACCGGCTGCTGCCGCGACTGCGATCCATCGAACTCGCCGGCGAGCCGGAACTGACCGCGACCACATTCGTCGGCGGCCTGAAACACCTTCCGATCCGTTTCGAACTGGACTGATCCGGCGCTCAGCGCCCCTCGAAATCCGGGTTACGGCGCTCCCGGAACGCGGCGAGACCTTCCTTGAAATCCGATGTCCGGCAGGCGAGTTCGAGACCGTAGAGTTCCTGGTCGAGGGCATCCCCAAGACCGGACACCAGGTTTCGATGCATCGCCTGCTTGGCCAGTCCGAACGCGACCGTGGGCGCGCCGGCCAGCCGCGCGAGCAGCCGCTCGGTCTCGCCGTCGAGGTCGCCCGCGCCGACCGCACGATGGATCAGTCCCCAGTCCGCGGCCTCGGTCCCGGACACCTTGTCCCCGAGCAACAACATACGCTTCGCCCGGGCCAGTCCGATCAGGCGGGGCAGCAGCCAGGTCGAGCCGCTGTCGGGGCTGAAACCCCGGGACAGGAACGGCTCCCAGAACACGGCATCCGCCTCGGCGAGAGTGAAATCGGCGGCGATCGCCAGATTGCAGCCCAGCCCCGCGGCCCAGCCGCGCACGGTACAGACCACCGGCAGGTGCAGGGTGTGCACGAGTTCGATCAGCCGATGGGCGGTGTGCGGGATGCGCCGCACCAGATCGCCGACTCTGGGCCGTCTGCCGTCGCTGTTGGCGGCCACCCAGTCGACCCCGGAGCAGAAATCGCCGCCCGCGCCGCACAGATGCACCACGCGCAACCCGTCGTCGGTCGCGGCACGGGTCAGAGCTCCAACCATGGTCTCGATCATCGACTGCGACAGCGCATTTCGGCTGCCAGGCCGTCGGATCGTCAACCGGAGGACCGGACCGTCCCGCTGCACGTCCACCGCCTCCGCGCTGTCGCCGAGAGCGCTCGCATCGGTCACGATTGTCCCCGCTACTCCCTGATCGACGCTGTGAGGCGCACTACCGACATCATTACAGTAGATAATACTGTCCGAAGCCGCCCATCGGTTCCCGATTCGCCGTCGGGGGCCGCATGATGCGGCTCTTGCGCCGCCCGCTACTGTTGCGTATACAGTAGTGATATCTATCCGGTGCTCGGCATCCGATTCCGATCGCACGGGCGGTACGCCCGGCCGGGCCGAGAGGAGCGCCGCATATGCCGCGGCCCGCCGAACAGGAACGGTACCCACCCTCGCCCCGCGGCCGGACCGCAGGTGAGCTGACGGAATCCGTTGCAGCAAGCGATATCCGGAGGTGTCGCATGGAGGTTCCCTTCACCTGGAAGGTCACCGGGTGGTTCATGGTCGGCTGGTCGGCGGAGTTCCCGCGCGGCGAGGCGCGGCCGCTACGCTATTTCGGCGCGGACCTGGTCGCGTACCGCGCCGAATCCGGCGAACTGCATATCCTGACCGGACACTGCAAACATCTCGGCGCGCATATCGGCCACGGCGGCAAGGTGATCGGTGACTGTGTCGTGTGTCCGTTCCACGGCTGGCGCTGGGGTCCGGACGGCCGCAATCGGCACATCCCGGGGGAGGATCGCGTCAATCGTGGTCTGCGCCTTCGGGTGTACCCGGTGCACGAGCAGAACGGCTGCGTGTTCATGTGGCATCAGCCCGACGGTGCGCCACCCGGCTGGGAGATGCCCGACATCCTGCGGCTGTTCCCCGAGTTGGGCGCCGACCCCGGCGCCTACTACCGCCCCTTCCCGGAGTTCTCCCGCAAGACGGAGCGCGAACCGGTGCATCCGCAGGTGGTCCTCGAAAACGGCCCGGACAGTTTGCATTTCGAACATGTGCACGGCGCGACCGTCACGCCGCGGATGCTGGACTACCGCGCGGCCGGCCACACCTGGAACTTCCTGACCGGCTGGCCCGACGCGCGCTCCGGCGATCCGGACGAGATGGCCATGAAGATCCACGCGCAGATGTTCGGGCTCGGCGGCTCGATCAGCGCCTTCGAGGGCTCGGCGCGGCACCGGCTGATCTTCGCCACCACCCCGGTGGACGACGAATGTTCCGACCTGTTCTATTCGATCTGGTGGCCGCGGAATCCAGGCGACGATTCCGAGGTGCCGCCGCCGGAGGTCCGGACCCTGGTGGAGCGGAAGTTCCTGGTCACGGTCTGGGAGGACCTGGACATCTGGCGGTACCAGAAATACGTCGAACACCCGCCGCTCTCGCCGAGGGACGCCGCCCCCTACCGATCCCTGCGCCGCTGGGCCGCCCAGTTCTACGACGTCCCGCCCCCCGGTCACACCGGATCGACGTGATCGCCCGCGGGCTAGAGGGGCAGATCGGTCAGTCCGCGTACGCGGCCGCCAAGGGCGGTGTCATCGGACTCACGCTGGCCGGCGCCCGCGACCTGAGCGCGGTCGGCATCCGCTTGAACAAGGGTTTCGGCGGCACTGCGCAGAATGCGGTCCAGGCTGTATTCGAAATTGTGGTCGTCCGGTGCGCCGCTGCGCATTCCCATCGACGTCGCTTCCGCGAGCAGTGGCGTGGTGGCGACCGAGATGGTCAGGTTCTCATAATAGGCGGGAGCCTCCGGTTTCGACTCCTTGTTCTTGTCGTAGATGCGGCGCAGCACCACCGAGCCGTGCACGTGCAACTGGATCGCCGAATATGTGTCGACGGCATCGCGCAGCGGCATACCCGCCTCGACCAGTCCGGCGATCACCTGCTCGGTGTGCCGGGCACCCAGGTCGGCGGCCGTGGGGCTCAACGCGGAGCGGAAGAGTATCAGGTCGCAGAGGATCGGATTGCCCAGGAACGTGGTACGCATCGTCCGCGCGAGCTCCCGCAGCGAAGTCTGCCAATCGCCGGGCTCGACCAGGGGCGTGACAATATTGGCGTACTGGTGCAGCGCCCGGTCGGTCATGGCATTGAGCAGATCCTCCTTCCTGCGGAAATACCAGTAGATGCTGGTCACTCCCACATCGAGACGCGTGCTCAGCATCGGCATGCTCAGTTTGTCCAGCGACACCTCTTCGGCGAGTTCGAACGCGCTGTCGATGATGTCCTCGGGATTGAGGGAACCACGCTCACGCCGCGGCCGTCTCGCTGCGGCTGCCCGCTTCGTCAGGGCGATCACCTCCGTCGAAATGTCGTCGAACCGGTCGACGCCGCCCCGGCCTCGACCATCGTCCTCGAATCAGCAACAGTAAGAATAACTGTACTAGCAACGACCGAGATGGCGGGTATTCCGGAAGATCACCGAAACCGCGTCATCGATGCTGCGCAGAACATCCTCGAGTGTCAGCTTCCCGCGCGACCATCTGCTGAGCTGTCCGCCCAGTAGGGAGGTGATCAGAATGAGGGGCAAAGAGTAATTCTTTGGACGGAAAATATCGGTAGACGGTGGTCAATGCGACATCCGCGCCGTCGGCGACTTCGCGAATCTGAATCTGATCGAATTCGCGCTCGGTGAGGAGCGGTATCGCCGCATCGATGATGCGCGCACGACGAGCGCGTTGCGAAGTGGTGCGAGCCTCCGCGGGATTACCCGGCCGTATCCGTGCCGAGGGCTCGATCATCGCGGGGTCCGTCCTCACCCGGCCGCTCCACTGTGCCTACAAGGCCGCGTTTCAAGAGCGCCCGGCGCCGGCCGCGCTCCGCCGGGCGGCGGCGGTCGAACCGGATCGGGCCGTTGACCTCGGTGAGTTCGACGACGGTGCGAGTCCAGCGGCCCCGGTCGGATCCGGCGCCGCGAGGGGAGTGTTCTGTGCACGGATGGGGGTATCCGCTCGCGAGGCGCATCCGGTGCCCGGAGGGAGACGACACATCGTGGGCAGCGGCACACCGCAGGCCGAAGACAGCTGGACCGGGCATATTCCGGGTGACGAGCGCGATGAGTCCGCGGTGGCGTCCGGCCCGGCGCTGCGGCGCGCGGTGCAGTATCTGCACACGCACGCCGACCAGCCGATCACCGTGGCCGAGTTGTCCGAGCACGCCGGGGTGGGGGTCCGAACCCTGCAGTACGGTTTCCGCCGCACCTACGACACGACCCCGCTGCAGTATCTGCGCGGGATCCGGTTGCAACGAGCCCACGACGACCTCGCCGCCGCCACACCGGGCCACGACACCGTCACCGCCATCGCGGCCCGCTGGATGTTCACCCACTCGGGCCGGTTCGCCGCCGCCTACCGCCGCCGCTACGGCTGCCCGCCCCACCGGACCCTCGCCGACTACGCCGCGTCGCCGGTCCGGCTGTAACCAGTGGTCCGAACTGCCTCAGATGCGGTGCCGCAGGCAGTCCTCGGACGGCGTCCGGAAGCCGCCGGACCGCCGCGCCGGTCCGTCCCCGCCCGGTTCGGCGCGCACACGAGCCGCGCACTGCCGCAGCGAGATTCGCGGGCGCCTGGATACGATCGACGGCAAGATCGACGATCGAAGGGGTGGGACGTGCCGATATCGTTCAAACGCGGAACCTGGCGACTGTTCATGTGTTTCGCACCTCTCGCCGTGGGAGGCTTCCTCGCCGAGAAGACCGGCAGCGTGGCGCTCGCGATCATCGTGATTCTGGTGTTCGTCGTGACCGCGATCGTGGTCGAGAATCGCGTGATCGACCGCAGCGCAACGAGTTCGCGCCGGGTCACCGTGCATTGGCACCCGCAGTTGCCGGTGCAGGAATGGTCGTGGGCGTGGGCCGAGTTCCGTACCATCGGGGCGAAGAGGAAGCGCCGCACCGTCGACGGCATCGATATCACGACCTGTGAGGACAAGTTCGTCTCCGCAGACGGCGCCGCCGCGCACCTCATGCACTGGATCCACGGTGGCAGGCTGCTGCACGGCCGCGACACCGCCACCAGGCTGCCGGAAACCATCCCGGACGCCCAGGGACAGAGGCTGCTGGTGAAAGCACCGTGGGCATGGCTGCTCTACCCGGTCCCACCCGGACAGACCGACACCCTCGGCATCGCCGCCGAATTCGCCCGAACCGAACGCACCCGCGGCCTACGGGACCTCTGACACGCGGCCGACGCCACCCCCGGCGAAACCCGTGGTCATCAGGCCGGTCCGAGGCGGGCCGGGAAACCTCCGGTGGCGATGGGCCCCCACCGGCGGGGAGTGATGCGGATGAGCGATTTGCCCTGAGCGATCATCGCGGCGCGGTATTCGTCCCAGTCCGGATGTTCGCCGGCGATGTTGCGGTAGTACTCGACGAGGGGCTCGACGGAGTCGGGGATGTCGAGGACTTCGGCTTCACCGTCGACCTGCACCCAGGGGCCGTTCCACTCGTCGGAGAGGACCAGCAGGCTGACCGTGGGATTGCGGCGAGCATTGCGGGTCTTGGCTCGTTCGGGGTACGTGGAGGCGACGAGGCGGCCGGCATCGTCCACACCGCAGGTCAGTGGCGACATCTGCGGAGACTCGTCGCGCCGGTGGGTGAGCAGCAGCGCACGGTGGCGGGGCCGCACGAAGTCGAGCAGGCCGTCGAGGTCGACGGCAGTGTTGGTGGCGATATGACGGGGCATGCGATTGCTACCTCTCTACAGATATCGGTCTCGATCCGGCCGCTGGTCCTACACGCTGCTCACAACGCCAGTGATCATGTCACCCGCCTATTTCGCTACCCACTCACTCGAACACACGACCACGATCACCACCGGCACCCGAACGAGTTCCGGCGCACTGCGCGGATACAAGATCCCGAATCCCCGCTCCTGCGGGAACGGCCGCACTGGGCGGGTGGTGCTCGGTATTCGTGATCATTTCCACGCCTGCCCGGTGGTGACCCGAAGGCGACGGTGCACCGCATCAGCGGGGACCGCCGCCCGCCACCCCCGACGACTACCGCCTCGGTCGCGGCCTGTTCGAACTCGGCATGCGCGCCGCCGCCGAACGCACCCTCCTCGAAGTCGCTGTCCCGTTCCTCCAGACCTCTACACCCGCACCGGCGAAACCGTCCATCTCGGCGTCCGCGACGGCGACGAGGTCGTCTACATCAGCAAACTCGGCGGCCACCGCCAGGCCCGCTCCCCATCCCGCGTCGGCGGCCGAATGCCGTTGTACTGCACCGCGATCGGCAAAGCTCTACTCGCCCACTCCGACCCCGCCACCATCGACCGCATCCTCACCGGCCCGCTGCCACGCCGGACCCCCCGTACCATCGTCGCCCCCGGTTTGCTGCGCACCCAACTGGACAATGTCCTAGACCAGGGCGTCGCCTACGAATACGAGGAATCCGCCCCCGGCATAGTCTGTCTCGCCGCTGCCATTCTCGACGGCACCGAGCCCGTCGCCGCCGTCTCCGTCACCGGCCCGGCCACCCGCTTCCGCCCCGAATCCCACGCCACTCCCGTCCAGGCCGCAGCCGCGGGAGTCGCCTCCATCCTGGCCCGCCGCGTCATGCCGAATGTGTCGGCGCCATCACTGATGGGCTGACGAATCGGGGGAGCATTGCCGGGCCATCTCCTGTCGGCTGGACGATCGTAGTCTCCACTGCATGGGTCACTGGACCGACGGCACTCGCTGATGGCGATAAAACCTGAGGTAGAGCACCCACGATGTCAGAACGACGAGCATCACCAGCACCCGGACCAGCTCCAGCGCACTACGCGGGTACAGCACACCGGTGATGTAGTGATCGATGAATCCCGAAGGCGGCAGCCCGGCCTCACCCGCGCGCCGCCGCGACCAGTTCTCCAGCTCGGTGAGCGGGCAGACGAATCCGAACAGCACGGTGCTGAACCCCCACACCACCGCCACGACGTGGGTCCAGATGGTCCAGCGCCAGCGGCATGCGAGGAATCCGCCGACCACCAGATAGGCGACGAAGAGGAAATGCACCCCGGCGGTGGCGTCCGCGAGCAGGCGGTACATCACCCTTCCAGGGTAGGCGGCTCACGCGGCGTCGGCGTCGAGCAGGGCAGGCAGCTCGGCGAGGGTGGAGATGCGCCAGTCCGCGCGCCCGGCGGCGGGGGAGTCCCGCTGGATCCAGGCCCAGGGCCCGCGCACCAGGAATGCGGCGCGCAGGCCGGTCTCCTTCGCCGGCACCACGTCGTTGTCCACCCGATCGCCGACGTACAGCAATCGGTCGCGGGAACACGGCGCGATCGAGGCGACGCGGTGGAAGAACTCCGGATCGGGCTTGCGCAATCCCCATTCGTCGGAGGTGGCGATGTAGTCGACGGGCAGGTTCATCGCGTGCAGGATCGGCGTGGTGCGGGCCGGCTGGTTGCCGACGATGCCGATCCACAGCCCGCGGGCCCGCAGTTGTTCCAGCGCGCGTCGCACGTCCGGATACAGGTCCGCCTCGGTGAAGCCGTCGGGATAGCCTGCGGCCGCGAGTAATTCGGCATCGCGCCGCACGTCGAACTCGGGCCGGAACAGGCGCATCGCGTCGGTCCACTCCCGCCCGCTCGCGATTGCGGCGCCGAGCGTGGCCATCAGTGTGAGTCGCGGTACGCCGATCCAATCGGCCCAATTCTGGTACCGCCCGGTCTCGTCGACCAGCGTCTCTCCGACGTCGAAAACCACGGCTTCGATCATGATCTCCACCCTAGGCGCGAACGATCCACTGCCATAACCCGTTTCCGCACCGCCCCTCATCCGGCGCCCGCTTTCGCGTCGAAACATGCAGCGCCGCAACCGTGCTCGTGATCGGTCACAAGCTCGTGGAAATCGGTCGGCGTAGTCGCGCATTTTCGATACCGATACCCGGATATGCGCATCCAGGCATCTATCAGAACAGGTGCCACGTGTCGCCCCCGGGATTGGGGGAGCGGGTGGCGAATCGTGCTGAGCGACAAAGAAGAACAGCGCACCGGATGCTGCACCGGCAAACGCCGGCAGGGGAGCCGCGATCCGCGGGCGATGCCGATCCCGCTATGCCGCCGGAATGGAGGCCCAGGCCACCCGCCATCCGTATGCGCATTTGAAAAATACCGGTACAAACATATGCGCATCTATCTATGTTTTGCGCCGGTTCGAGTGTCGCACCGCAGAACCAGCTCACCGAAAAGAAGCAAAGAGGAGAGGGCCCGGCGACTCACCAGTTGGCGGGTTCGTAGTCCTTGAGGAAGCAGCCGTGGAGGTCGTCGCCCGCTTCGCCACGGACGATCGGGTCGTAGACCCGGGCGGCGCCGTCGACGAGGTCGAGTGGGGCATGGAAGCCCTCGTCGGCCAGGCGGATCTTGGTGTAGTGCGGGCGCTCGTCGGTGATCCAGCCGGTGTCGACGGCGGTCATGAGGATGCGATCGTTCTCGTACATGTCGCGGGCGCTGGTGCGGGTCAGCATGTTCAGCGCGGCCTTGGCCATGTTCGTGTGCGGATGCCCGGGGCCTTTGTAGCCGCGGCTGAAGACGCCTTCCATCGCCGAGACGTTGACGACGTACTTGCGGCGAGCGGGTGCGGCGGCCATCGCGGGTCGCAGGCGCGAGATCAGGATGAACGGCGCGACCGAGTTGCACAGCTGCACTTCCAGCAGTTCGGTCGGGTCGACCTCGGCGACGGTCTGTACCCAGCTGTTGCTGTGCGCGAGGTCGGGGACCAGGCCGCCGGCGTCGATGGCGATACCGGCGGAGATGCGTTCCGGGGTCGCGGATCCGGCGACGAGCGCGAGTTCGGTGATGGCGGCGGCGGACAGCGTCGGGGTCAGTGAGGCGGTGAGTGCGGTCGGATGCGCCTGGGTGGTCTTGCCGAAGTTCAGGCTCTCGGGCAGCACGCCGGCGGGCAGTGGACCGGACTCGGCGTCGACCAGCGCGCTGTAGGCGCCGGTGGAGCGCCGGACGGTTTGGGCGGCGTTGTTGATCAGGATGTCGAGCGGGCCGCGGGCGGCCACGTCGTCGGCGAGCGCGACGACTTGGGCGGGATCGCGGAGGTCGATGCCGACGATCCGCAGCCGGTGGATCCAGTCGGCGCTGTCGGGTTGCGCCTTGAACCGCCGGATCGCGTCGTTGGGGAAGCGGGTGGTGATGGTGGTGTGGGCGCCGTCGCGCAGCAGCCGCAGCGCGATGTACATGCCGATCTTGGCGCGGCCGCCGGTCAGCAATGCGCGCCGGCCGGCGAGGTCGGTGCGGGCGTCGCGTTTGGCGTGGCTCTTGGCGGCGCACTCCGGGCACAGCTGGTGGTAGAACGCGTCGACGCGGGTGTAGCGCTGCTTGCAGATGTAGCAGGGCCGGGCCCGGAGGAAGGTGCCGGCACTGCCGTCGGCGGTGGCGGAGGAGATCGGGACGCCCGCGGTCTCGTCGTCGATGCGGTTCGGGGAGGCGGTGGCGGTGGCCGCGAGTACGGCCCGGTCGGCGGCGGCGATCCGGTCGCGGGATTCGACCCGGCGGCGGCGCTTCAGCGTCTTGAACATGTAGCCGACGGCGCGCTGCACGGCGAGGGAGTCGGGGTGCTCCTTGTCGAGCTGCGCGGCCTGGTCGAGCACGCGTAGGCAGACGGCGAGTTCGTCGGGGTCGATGGCCGGCACAGCGGTGTCGCTCGTGATCGGGTCGTGGTCGGCCATCGTGCTGCGGGTCAATCCTTCGTGCGAGACGGACAGGTGGGCTCGCACCATTGTCGCATCGCCGGTGCTGTGCTCCGGCACACGGTGGCCGCGTATCCACCGCGCAGGGCCCGACCCCTCGGCCTTCGGGCCCTGCGCGCGGTGTGCGCGCGACCGGACGAGGGCGGTTGGGCCGCTGGTCACGCCGAGTCGTACTGCCGGTACGTTAGCCGATACCGGTGGTTGCACGACCGGGTATCGGCAAATTTCGCGCTATGCGGTCGCTCACAAATGGGGGTGTCGGCGCATGGCCGGAGGGCCGGAAATCCGCGATCGCGGCATATACGTACCGGGGGTACGTATATGCTTCCAGCGGGAATTATTGACGTATTCATGGAGTCGAGCATCGTGCCCACCATCCGATCCGGGACGCCCCGGATCACCCGCGACGAGATCGTCGAGGCAGCCGTGCGGGTGATCGACCGTGCCGGGCCGCGGCCGAGCATGGACGACATCGCCCGCGAGGCCGGTATCACCAAGCCACGGCTGTATCGGCAGTTCGCGGACAAGGCCGATCTGTATACCGGGATCGCGGAACGGATGTCGCGCAACGCGTTCGCCGCGACCGGTGAGGACATGACGGTGCTGTTGCAGCCACCGCGGTCGGCGTTGCAGCGGGTGCTGGGCGGGTATGCCGCGGGAATCCTGGCGCATCCCAACGTGTTCCGGTTCCTGGCGCTGACGCCGGTGCCGGCCGGGCCGGACGGTTCGGTGTTGCAGTTCGAGCTGGGCAGGGATGTGGCGCGGCGGTTCGAGAAGCTGGCGCGCGCGGTGGCGGAGGCGGTGGCCGTCGAGACCGGTGGGATCGACTATCTGGCTCGGGCGGTGGTGGGTGTGGTGCTGGCGGTGACGGATCTGTGGCTGGCGCGCCCGGAGCATTCGGTGGACGAGTTCGTAGGGCAGGCAACGGAACTGGTGTGGGGGCTGATCGACGGTTTCCTGCGGCGGCAGGGTGTCGTGGCGGATCCGCGGGTGCCGGTCTTCGCGACCCTGGCCGAGATGAACCGGATTCGCGCGGAGGACTGACCCGCACTTGTTGACATTGCGCCAATAGCGGTACAGGCTGGGGCCGGAAGGCCGGTATCGGGCCGGTGCGAGAGGTGAGGTACTGCGATGGCGCGCGCGGCATGGAGCGACGACGAGGTCGAGGCCGTCCGGGGGCTGGCGCGGACGTTCTTCGACAAGGAGGTCGTCCCGCACGAGGAGAGGTTCGTCGAACAGGGTCATCCCGATCGGGAGCTGTATCGGCGCGCCGGGGAGCTCGGTCTGCTCTGTGCGGCGATTCCGGTCGAATTCGGCGGTGGCGGTGGCACTTTCGCGCACGAGGCGGCGATCATCGAGGAGCAGGTGAACGCGGGTGACGGCGCGCTGGGCATGCCCGTGCACTCGTCGATCATCGCGCCGTACCTGTACCACTTCGGGTCCGAGGAGCTGAAGCGGCGGGTGCTGCCATCGGCCGCGAGCGGTGCGATGGTGTTGTCGATCGGGATGACCGAGCCGGGCACGGGGTCGGATCTGCAGAACATCTCCACCCGCGCGGTCCGCGAGGGCGACGAGTACGTCATCACCGGGTCGAAGATCTTCATCTCCAACGGCTGGCTGTGCGACGGCATCATCATCGCGGCGAAGACCGATCCGGCGCAGGGGGCGGCGGGGGTGTCGCTGATCTTCGCCGAAGTCGGTGACGGCACACCGGGTTTCACCCGCGGCCGGATCCTGTCGAAGATCGGCGGCAAGGGGCAGGACACCGCGGAGCTGTTCTTCGACGGGTTGCGGGTGCCGGCGTCGAATCTGCTGGGTCAGGCCGAGGGGCAGGGCTTCTATCAGATGATGCAGATGCTGGCCCAGGAGCGGCTGGTGACGGCGATCATGGCGGTGGGCATGATGGAGAAGGCGGTCGCGCTGACCGTCGACTACACCAAGGGCCGGCAGGCGTTCGGCAAGCCGTTGTTCGCGATGCAGAACACCAAGTTCGAGCTCGCGGAGTGCGCGACGATCGCGCGGGTGAGCCGCACCTTCCTCGACGACGCGATCGTCCGGCATCTGCGTGGCGAACTCGACATCCCTACGGCCGCAATGGCGAAATACTGGCTCACCGATCAATTGGGTATCGTGGTGGACCGCTGTCTGCAACTGTTCGGCGGTTATGGATACATGACGGAGTACCCGATCTCCCAGCTGTACACCGGGGCTCGGGTGCTGCGTATCCTCGCCGGCTCCAACGAAGTGATGAAGGATCTTGTCGCCCGGTCGCTCTGATTCCCCTGCCCGGCCCGCACCTGTGGTCTCGGTGCCCGCCGCCGAGCCGCCGGCCCGCCGGCGGCTCGAGCCGGACGCGCGTCGTGCCCAGATTCTGGCGTGTGCGATCGAGATGTTCGGTGAGCGCCCCTACGCGGCGGTGTCGACGGCCGAGCTGGCGCAGCGGGCCGGGGTGGCGCGCGGGTTGATCAATCACTATTTCGGGAACAAGCGCGATCTGTATCTGGCGGTGGTGCGGCGGATGGTGACATTGCCGCGCGAGGAGGCCATGGTGGTGGCGTCCGGTTCGATGCGGGACCGGGTGGAGGCGAGTGTCTCCTGGCTGCTGGACACCATCGCCGCGCACGGCAGTACGTGGGTGAAGGTGACCGGGCACGAGGGGATCGGTGACGATCCGGAGGTGCAGCGCATGCTGGACGAGGCCGACGATGTGGCCGCGGATCGGATGCTGCGGATGGTCGGGCTGGAGCAGTCGCGGCACGGTGACCAGTTGCGCGGCCTGGTGCGGGCCTACGGTGGCATGGTGAAAGCCGCTGGGCGGGAATGGATTTCGCGGGGCAGTCTGAGCCGGGAGCAGGTGCACGGCCTGCTGGTGGACATGCTGATGGCGTTGATCACGGAGTCGTTCCCGCGGATCGAGGGGCCGGGGGCCGCGACCGGGCCCGGACAGCGCAGTCCCCGGTAGCCTTCGCCGTTGCCGTAAATCACAGTCGTCGCTGTGGTTCCGGTGTCCGACCGGCTTGCCGGGGGCCTGGCCGGAGCCTGCGATCCCGTCTCGTCACGTCGGCAGACGTCTCTGCGGATGTTCGGGGCGTGATCCGGTGTTCCGGTGTAGCTACGAGTTTACTCCCGGCGGGTTGCCGGTCAAGGGTCCAGGTGGCGGGGGTTCAGTCCTCTTTGCGGGCGCGGCTGGGGGCGACCCGGGGTGGTTCGCCGGGCATCTTCGGGTAGACCGGCGGCCAGGGGGCGTCCATGAGGCCCGCGGCGAGGTCCTTGCGCGACATCTCGAGCAGTGGTTCCAGGGATTGCGGGGTGCGGTCGGCCCACGGGTCGCCGAGGGCGGCGAGGCGGCCGGGGACGGTGGCGAGGGTGAGGTCGCCGGGCACGATGTCGGCGAGGTCGTCCCAGGCGACGGGGGTGGAGACCTGTCCGCCGGCTTTGGGGCGGACGCACCAGGCGCCGAAGACGGTGCGGTGTGGCGCGTTCTGGTTGTAGTCGACGAAGACGCGCCGGCCGCGCTCCTCCTTCCACCAGGCGGCGGTGATGGTGTCGGGGTGGCGGCGTTCGAGTTCGCGGGCCAGCGCGACGGCGGCGGCGCGGACCTGGTAGCCGTCCCAGTGCGGTTGCAGCAGGGCGTAGATGTGCAGGCCGCGGGAGCCGGAGGTCTTGACCCGGACGTCGATGTCGAGTTCGCGGCACAGGTCGCGGGTGGCGAGTGCGGCGGCGCGGAGGTCGTCGAAGTCGATGCCCGGTGACGGGTCGAGGTCGATGCGCAGTTCGTCGGTGACGCCGGTGGGTGGCAGTAGGGCGCCCGCGGCGTCGTGGACGGGTGGGGCGGTGCTCTCGGCGTCGGCGCCGGCGTGGGTGGGCCAGACATGAAAACCTAGGCAACCCAAATTGACTGCCCACAGCAGGTGGGCGAGGTCGGCGGCGACGAGGGCGTCGCTGGTGGTGCCGTTGGGGGTGGAGACGACGGTGGTTCGCAGCCAGTCGGGGACGGATTTGGGGACGCGTTTCTGGAACCAGGATTTGCCGCCGGCGCCGTCGGGGTAGCGCTCGAGCAGGACCGGGCGGTCGCGGGTGGTGCGCAGCAGGGGTTCGGCGACGGCCTGGTAGTAGCGGACGAGGTCGAGTTTGGTCTCGCCGCGGGTGCCGAAGTAGATCTTGCCCGGATTGCTGATGGTGACGGTCCGGCCGTCGATGTCGAGGTCGAGTTTCTCGCTGGTCATCGGGCGGCCTCGGCGAAGATGTCGGCGAGTTCGGCGGGGGCGACCTCGTCGAGCTGGGCGTAGGTGCAGGAGTCGGGGGTGCGGTCGTCGCGGAAGCGGACCAGGCGGCCGCCGTGGCGTAGTCGGCCGGCCTGGACGTGTTCGTAGCGGACCTCGGCGACCAGTTCGGGGCGCAGGGGTTCCCAGGACAGGTCCTTGGTGCCGGTCCAGCGGCTGATGCCGCCGGGCATCCGGCCGTCGGCGCGGGCTTGGGCGGTGGTGTTGGCGCGGCTCGCCGCGGCAGCGTCGGCCCATTCGCGCCAGGGGTGGTTGTCGAGGGCGCCGGCGCGCAGCGGTTCCAGTTCGGTGACCAGTTCCTTGCGGCGGGCGGCGGTGAAGCTGGCGGCGACGCCGACGTGGTGCAGGCGGCCGGCGTCGTCGAACAGGCCCAGCAGCAGGGAGCCGACGCCTTCGCCGTCCTTGTGCCGGCGGAATCCGGCGACGACGCAGTCGGCGGTGCGTTCGTGTTTGACCTTGATCATGACGCGTTTGTCCTGCAGGTAGGGCAGGTCCTTCGATTTGACCATGACGCCGTCGAAGCCTGCGCCCTCGAAGCGGGTGAACCAGTCCCGGGCGGTGCCGGGGTCGGAGGTGAGGGGGGTGAGGTGGGTGCGGCCGGGGGCGGATTCGAGGAGGGTCTCGAGGATGCGGCGGCGTTCGTGGAAGGGTTCCGCGGTGAGGTCGCGGTCGCCGAGGGCGAGCAGGTCGAAGGCGACGAAGCTGGCGGGGGTCTCGGCGGCGAGTTTGCGCACCCGGGAGGCGGCGGGGTGCAGGCGGTTCTGCAGGGTGTCGAAGTCGAGGCCGCGGTCGGTGACGACGACGATCTCACCGTCGACGACGCATTTCGCCGGGAGGGCGGTGGCGAGCAGGTCGACCAGTTCGGGGAAGTAGCGGGTGAGGGGGCGGTCGTTGCGGGAGCCGAGTTCGATGTCGGGGCCGTCGCGGAAGACGATGCAGCGGAAGCCGTCCCATTTCGGTTCGTAGTAGAGGTCCGGGTCCTGTGGCAGCGCCGAGGCCGATTTCGCCAGCATCGGTTTCACCGGTGGCATGACGGGCAGGTCCACGCGATCCTCCTCGGGTCGGTTCCGCGTACCGGCTGCGGTGTGTGCCGCAGGTCGGCTACGGCACACACGGCAGACGACGCGGGCGGGTGGAATTCATCGCCCGCGGCGTCCGATCGAGATCGTATCCCCGGTCAGTTCTCCAGCCACCCGTGCTGGTCGGCGAATGCCGTCAGCCGGTCCCGGATGGTGAGGATTTCCCCGGCGGTGAGGGCGGGGCTGGCGTCGAGCAACAATTCGGTGATCAACCGTTTGTGCTCGGCGGTGGTGAGTTGACCGGCGGCGCGTTCGCGGCCGCGGTTGTTGTGCCGTGGCGGGGTGGGCGGCTGGCCCGCGGCCAGGGTGAGGTTGACCGCTTTGGGTCCGCGGTCGCCCTCGGTCACCTCGAATTCGAACACCCGTCCTTGCCGCAACTCGTCCTCGTCCAGTCCGATGTCGTTCACATGTACGAACACGTCGGGCCCGCCGTCGTCCGGGCGGATGAATCCGAACCCCCGCGAACTATCGAAGGACACCAATTTCCCGATAGCCACCTACACCTGCTCCTCGTAGCCGTCCCTTGTCAGCACTTTATCCGGCGTCGCGTTCGTCGACCGGGGAAAG
Organism: Nocardia aurantia; assembly: GCF_009604425.1. Classification (GTDB taxonomy): domain Bacteria; phylum Actinomycetota; class Actinomycetes; order Mycobacteriales; family Mycobacteriaceae; genus Nocardia; species Nocardia aurantia. Next base: position 89,164 of record NZ_WEGI01000014.1, read on the forward strand.
GGCCTTCTGCAGCGAATTGAACACCGTGAGTCCCTGGCCCACCATCCCGTTGATGATCTCGCCGACGCCGTCGGGGCCGTTGAGGACGGTGAGGTTGGCGCCGGACAACCCGCCGGCGGCCTGTTTCACGATCTCCGGCAGTTGCTCGATCAGCAACTGGTCCAGCGCGATCCGGTTGTTGGAGGAGGCGGCCTCGGCCTGGATGCGGGTGCGGTCGGCCTCGGCCTGGGCGAGGATGCGGACTCGTTCGGCCTCGGCCTGGGCGGGTTTGACGACCTCGGTCTGCAGTTGTTGTTCGCGCAGCTGGGCCTGTTTGCGGGCGCGTTCGGCCTGGGCGGTGAGCACCTCCTGCAGCGCGATCGCCTCGGCGAGCGGACCGGCTTGTGCCGCTTCGGCTTTCGCCTTGTCGATGTCGCGCTGGTATTCGGCCTGCAGGATCGCGGTCTGCCGCTGGTATTCCGCGCGTTTGCGCAGCGATTCCTGTTCGGCGGCGGCGGATTCCTGGGAGGCGGCGGCCTGGGCGATCTGGGCGTCGCGCTGGACGGCCGCGTTGTGCGGGGCGGCGAGTGCGGTGATGTAGCCGAGGTTGCCGTCGTCGATGGACTGGATCTGGAACGAGTCGACCCACAGGCCGATGTTGCTCATCTCGACCTTGGAGGCGACGAGGACCTCGTCGGCGAGTTTCTGGCGTTCGCGGATGATCTCCTCGACGGTCATGGAGCCGACGATGGATCGCAGATGGCCGGAGAAGATGCGGCCGGTGAGGACCGACATCTCTTTTTCCTGTTCGGACAGGAACCGTTGTGCCGCATTGACGATCGAGACGGTGTCGTTGGCGACCTTGAAGGCGATGACGGCCCGGACGTCGAGTTGCACGGCCTGTTTGGTGACGCAGCGTTCGCCGATCTCGGCCTCGAACATGGCCAGCGACAAGTAGCGGACTTTGCGGAACAGCGGCATGACCCAGGTGCCGCGGCCGATGACGACCCGAAACGGTGCGTTGTCCCGCGCGCGGCCGCCGCTGACCAGCATGGCCTCGTCGGGCTCGGGCACGTGATAGCCCAGCACGATGTCTGTCTCCTTGTTATTCTGTTGGTTACGTGGTTGTTTTCCCACCCGGCTCGGGATCGAGCGGTATCCAGGGCACTACGTCGACGATGCGGCCCGGGTTCACCTGCACGACCAGTACGGTGGTGCCGGCGGCCAGCGGTTCATCGGACCGTGCGATGTAGATTTCCGTTCCCCCTCGAATCGCGACCAGGACCTCCCCGAGCATTCCTGCGCCACGGATCGGCGATGTGAGCGTACCGGTCATTCCGTGCACCGGGTCGGTCATCGCGTGGATCTCCTTGCGTGCCAGGGGAAAATCCCGGGCGAACGGTGGGCCCCGAGCCTACGCCGGGGGCCGGGTGCGGGCGGGGTTCGACGCCGGGCCACAATTGCTGAACAATAGCTGTCACCTCGTGTAAAACAAGCTGGTCATCCGGCTGCGAACATGGGAGGCTTAAGCGGTGACCCCTCCTCCGGATACCCAGACGGCGCAATCGGACCCGTCATCCGACAAGCTGGACGCGGCGGTGCTGAAAACCGCCGGCGTCGTGGTGCTCGGCGCGATCATGTCGATCCTCGACGTCACTGTCGTGAACGTCGCGCTGCCCACCTTCCAGCACGAATTCGACGCCAGCTACGCGATCGTCGCCTGGACGATGACCGGCTACACGCTGGCCCTGGCCACCGTCATCCCGCTGACGGGCTGGGCCGCCGACCGGTTCGGCACCAAACGCCTCTACATGGCGGCGCTGATCTTCTTCGTGGCCGGCTCGCTGCTGTGCAGCACCGCGACCAACATCGGGATGCTGATCAGCTTCCGGGTGCTGCAGGGTCTCGGCGGCGGCATGCTGATGCCGTTGAGCATGACGATCATGACGCACGCGGCCGGTCCGCAGCGCATGGGCCGGGTGATGGCCGTGCTCGGCGTCCCGATGCTGCTGGGCCCGATCGGCGGCCCGATCCTCGGTGGCCTGCTGATCGATAACTTGAGCTGGCACTGGATCTTCCTCATCAACCTGCCGATCGGCATCGTCGCGCTGGTGTCGGCGTTCCTGGTGCTGAAGCCGGACAACCCGCAGCCCTCGGAGTCCTTCGACTTCCTCGGCATGCTGCTGGCCTCGCCGGGCCTGGCGCTGTTCCTGTTCGGTGTCTCCTCGATCCCGGAGAAGCAGACCGTGCTCGCCGCGCGGGTGCTGATCCCGGCGGCGGTCGGCATCGTGCTGATGGTGGCGTTCGTGTTCCACGCGATGCGCACCGAGCATCCGCTGATCGACCTGCGGCTGTTCAAGAATCCGAGCCTGCGGGCGGCGTCGGTGACGATGCTGCTGTTCGCGATCGCGTTCTTCGGCGGCATGCTGCTGCTGCCCAGCTATCTGCAGCAGGTGCGCGGTGAATCGCCGCTGCACGCGGGTCTGCTGGTGGCGCCGCAGGGTCTCGGCGCGATGCTCACCGTCCCGATCGGCGGGCGGCTGGTCGACAAGATCGGTCCCGGCCGCATCGTGATGACGGGCCTGGCGGTGATCACGGTCGGCATGTCGTTCTTCATGTTCCTGCACGCCGACACGCCGTTCTGGCAGCTGTGCGTGGTGCTGTTCGTGGTCGGCATGGGCATGGGCTGGACGATGATGCCGACGATGACCGCCGCGATCCAGACGCTGACCCATCAGCAGGTGGCCCGCGGTTCGACGCTGATGAACATCGTCAACCAGACCGCCGGCTCGATCGGCACCGCGCTGATGTCGATGGTGCTGACCACGCTGCTGAAGAACGAGCAGTACGCGCGCCCGGCGATCGCCTCGTGGTTCGATCCCTCGATCAAGGCGCACATTCCGCCGAATCTGTTGTCGGAGGGCTTCGAACAGGCCGCCCGTGCGTTCGGGCACACCTACATCCTCGCGGTGGTGCTGGTGGCGTGCACGCTGATCCCGGCGTTCTTCCTGCCGCGCAAGAAGTCGCAGCCGGTCGACGCCGCCGACGCGCCGGTCATGATGGGGCACTGAGATATCCGGACGCCGCCCGGGCCACGGTGGAAACCGTTGCGCCCGGGCGGCGTTCGCGTTTTCTCGGTCAGGACGCCACGATGGCGCCGGCCTGGCCGGCCCGTCCGGGTCAGGACACCGCGGTGGTGCCGGGCCGGTCCGCCGGTGCTCGGTCGCGCAGCAGGACCAGGCCCAGTGCCGCGGCGGCGACGCTGAATCCGGCGCTGATCCACGATCCGGCGGCCATGGCGCTGGTGAACGCCGCCCGCGCCGGCGCCGCGTAGCCGAGGGCGAACGCCGCGCCGATCGACTCCCGTGCCGCGGCCGGGACGTCGCCGGGCATGCGCGCGGTGAACACCCCGGCCAGGACGCTGCCGAGGACCGCGATGCTGATCGCCATCCCGACCTGCTGGAGGGTGTCGTTCATCGCCGAGCCGACCCCGGCGTGCTCGAGCGGGATCGCGCCCATGATCGCCGCGTAGGCCGCGGGACCGGCCAGGCCGCCGCCGATGCCCATGACCAGCATGGCGGCCAGCACCCACGCGTAGTTGCCGGCCTGAGCCAGCACCACGAACGCGGCGCCCATCACCAGCAGCCCGGACACGATGAGTGTCTTGTTGCTCAGCGTCCTGCCGAGGGTGGCGCCCAGTCCGTTGCACAGCGCCGCCGACATCGCGTACGGCAGCAGCGCCAGGCCCGCGCGCATCGGGCCGTAGCCGAGGACGAACTGCAGATACTGGGTGAGCATCAGCAGGACCGCGCCCATGCCGAACACCATCAGCAGCAGCGTCAGGCAGGTGCCGGTGAAGTCGCGGCTGCGGAACACGCCCAGGGGCAGCATCGGATGCGGTGACCGGTACTCGCACCAGGCGAACGCGGCGGCGGACCCGATCGCCAGCGCGATCACGGGAATGTTCCACTGCCGCGCAATGATCACGTACACCGTGGCCGTGAGCGTCACGATCGACAGCAGCACCCCGATCGCGTCGACGGGCCGGCGGCTGCCGTAGGTCTCCGGCATCAGTGTCACCGCGGCCACGACGGCCAGCACCGCCACCGGGATGTTCAGCAGGAACACCGAACCCCACCAGAAGTGCTGCAGCAGCAGCCCGCCCAGGGTGGGGCCCAGGACGACGCCGACCATCGCCACCGTGGACCAGGCCGCCATCGCCTTGCGGCGTTCGGTGTCGTCGAAGGTGGTCATCAGGATCGACAGGGTCGACGGCATCAGCAGGGAACCGCCGACGCCCATCAGGGCGCGGGCGCCGACCACCTGCCAGGGCGCGTCGGCGAGGACGGCGGCCAGCGACGCCAGGCCGAACAGGGTCAGTCCGGTGATCAGGGCGCGGCGGCGGCCGAACCGGTCGGAGAGGCTGCCCGCGGTCAGCAGCAGTCCGGCGAAGACGAGGACGTAGGCGTCGAGGATCCACTGCACGTCCTGCGGGGTGGCGTGCAGTTCGCGGATCAGCGACGGAATGGCGAGGTTGAGGACGGTGCCGTCGATCATCAGCACCAGCAGGGACAGGCAGAGGACCCCCAGGATCCACCAGCGGCGCGGGTCACGGGCGACGCCGTCACCCGCTTCTCGTACAGTGTTCGATTCCACTCGCACACCGTACGATGAAATCGAACGGTGTGCCAGTGAATTAGAGTTCTCGAGGTGACCAGGCCGTTCTCCTCCGTGTGGACCCGCGAACCCCGGCAGCCGAAAAACGCCGGGCTGCGCCGCGAGCAGATCGTCGCCGCCGCCATCGAACTGCTCGACGCCGAGGGCCTGGACCAGCTGAGCATGCGCAAACTCGGCAGCAGGCTCGGCGCCGGCGCCACCAGCCTCTACTGGCACGTCGCGAACAAGGACGAACTGCTCGAACTGACCCTCGACGAGATCTGGGCCCTGGTCGAGGTGCCCGACCCCGAACAGGCGAGCTGGCGCGAGGCCGCCACCACCTTCGCCTACAGCATGCGCGACACCGTCCTCACCCATCCCTGGGTGGCGACCGTGGTCGGGCAGTTTCCCAGCGTCGGCCCGCACGCTTTCGCCCTGATGGAACGGCTGCGGCGCACCTTCACCCGGGCCGGGTTCACCGGCACCGACATCTACCTCGCCGGCGGCACCGTCATGAGTTTCGTTCTGGGCCAGGTCATCCCGGAGATCAGCGCCCGCAGGATGACCGGCCCCGACGGCGACTGGACCCTCGACACCGCCGTCGACTCCGCCGACCGGCTCGCCGCCGGCTACCCGGAACTGCTCGCCGACTACCGCGCCACCCGCTACACCGACATGAACACCGGCTACGCGGTCGCCTTCGACTTCGGGCTGCTGTGCGTCCTCGACGGACTCGCCGCCCGGCTCCCGGCACCGTGACACCGGAGGCCCCCTCCGGGGACGCGACCCCGCACTCGCCGCAACCCCGCCCGGCGCGTCCACCGGTCCGCACTCGGCGATCGCGTTACCGCGTGTGGCCGGCCGGGAACAACGATGTGAAATCCGTACGGATCGTTTGACCGCGCGCCCGGCCGGGGTGACGCTGGACAGTGCCGGTCGTCGCGCGGCCCGGCGGGTACGGGTGCCCGCACGCGAAGCGGGCGCGACCCGATGAAGGAGTGGTTCCATGGCCGTCGTCGCCGTCCCGCGACGGGGCACGTCATCGCCCGCCACCACGATGCGGCAGTGGATCGACCGCGGCGGCGCGCGATCCGCGGCGGCCACCGTCGCCGTCCTCGCCTGCGCCACGATCGCCGGCGCCGTCGCCACCGGCTCGCCGGCCGACCGCCCCGCGGAACCGCCACCGGCGATCGAACAGGCCGACGGCGACGGACTGGTCGACTGCGATCAGCTCAGTGACGCCGACTACGACGACTGCATCGCGCTGACCACCGGAAATCTGTTGTGGCGCGGGGGAACCGGCCACTGACCGCCGTCAGCCGCGGCGGGTCGGCGACTGCTTGATGTGCTCGGTCATCGCCTCGGCGATCGGCGGCTGCGGCGGCGGCGCGGGCGCGGCCACCGTGCGCGCGTCGTGCGAGATCCGCATCAGCAACGCGATGATGATGTAGTTCGCCAGCAGCGACGAACCACCGTAGGACATGAACGGCGTCGTGAGGCCGGTCAGCGGGATCAGTTTCGTGACACCGCCGACCACCACGAACAACTGCCACCCCAGCGAGAACGCCAGCCCGCCACCGAGCAGTTTGCCGAACGCGTCCCGGGTCGCCAGCGCCGCGGTGAAACCACGGAAGGTGATCATCGCGAACAGCAGGATGATCGCCGTCAGCCCGACCAGTCCCAGCTCCTCGCCGATGCTGGAGATGATGAAGTCCGTCTTCGCGAACGGCACCTCCTGCGGCCGGCCCCCGCCGAGCCCCGCCCCCAGCAGGCCACCGGTGCCCAGCCCGAACAGCGCCTGCGCGATCTGGTAGCCGTTCGTGTAATAGGTGGCGAACGGGTCCTCCCACACCTGCACCCGCACCCGCACATGCCCGAACCGGTTGTAGGCGATCACCGCGCCGACGGCGAACATCGCGATGCCGATCAGCAGCCACGACGCGCGACCGGTGGCGATGTACACCATCGCCAGCACGGTACCGAACACCAGCAGCGAGAAACCGAGATTCTTCTCGTACACCAGCACCAGCACCGACACGAACGTGACCAGCAGCAGCGGGCCCAGATCCCGCAGCCGCGGCACCGTGAAACCGAACACCCGTTTCCCGGCGATCGTGAACAGCTCCCGGTTGCTGACCAGGAACGCCGCGAAGAAGATCAGCAGCAGCACCTTCGCGAACTCGCCCGGCTGAATCGAGAAGCCGCTGAACAGGATCCAGCTCTTACCGCCGTTGACCTCACTGAACCGCGACGGCAGCACCGCCGGGATCAGCAACAGCACCAGGCCCGCCAGACCGCAGGTGTAGGCGTACTTCGCCGGTTGCCCGTGATTGCGGACAATCGCCAGCAGCAGCGCGAACAACGCGATTCCCGCCGCGGTCCACACCAGCTGGTGCGCGGCGTCCGAGGACGGCGCCGCCCGGCCCATCGCCGCCGCCGTGGCCGCCTCCGCCCGATCCAGCCGATCGATGAGAACCAGGCCCAGCCCGTTGAGCAGCACCACGCACGGCAGGATCACCGGATCCGCCTTCGGCGCCAGCACCCGCACCGCCACATGCGCCAGCAGCACCAGCACCGCGAACACCGTCAGCGACCACCGCAGCGACCCCGTGCCCCCGGTCGCCGACGACATCCCCAGCCCCGCGATCGCCACCAGCGCCACCGCGGCGATGCACAGCACCAGCTCGCTGCGGCGCGGCCGCGGCCTGCCGATCGGACCGGAGATGGGCCCGATCGGCCCCGACGACGAACTGTCCCGAAACGCGCTCACGCCCATCAGTATGCGTGCCCGATATGAGTGACATGCACCGCCGACCCCACCGCGACGGCCCGACCTGCGCCCTCGGCCCCTGTTCCGACCTGGGCGGACCGGTCGGTTCGCGATCGGTCCGGCCGCTGCACCGACTGCCGTGTCGCAGCCGATGCGGCGAAGTGGTCCGGGCGGCTCATCCGCGGTCGAGAGCCCGAACCAGCAGATCCCGGATCTCGGCCAGACTCTCCTCCACCGACCGGCTGCGGGCATCGGCGGCCAGGACCTGCTGTTCGACCCGCGAAATACGCAGATCCTGCTGGTCCTGGCGTTCCCGGGACTGGCTGCCGAGCGCGTTGATCGCCGTCATCAGCTGCCGGAACCGATCGGTGAACTGGGCCTCCGACTCGGCGAAACGCTTGTCCATCCGCTCGTTCAACTCGGCGATCCGCCGATCCGCGCGCGCATCGGTCTCGGTGAAACGCTCGTCCAGTCGCGCGTTCGACTCCGCGATCCAGCGCTGCGCCCGCTCGTCGGTTGCCGCGAAATGTTTGTCCACGTGCGCGTTCGACTCCGCGATGCGGCGTTCCGTGCGTTCATCGGTCTCGGCGAAACGGCGGTCGATCCCGTCGAACCGTGCGTCGACAGCGTCGAACCGCTGCTCGTGGCGGTCCAGCTGTGCGACGATGCGGTCCGCCTGCTCGCCGGTGCGGGCCGTCGTCGCGGCGATCGCGGTCAGCGCCGCGGTGGTCTGCGCGCGATCGGCCTCCAGCGCGGCGACGCGGGTCTCGAGCTCGGGGACGGTGGGCGACATGTCGTGATCTTATCCGTGACCGGCTCGTGGCCGCACCGTGATTCGGCGTGGTGGCCAGGACACACCTGTGATCGTGGAACGGGTGTGTGATGGTGGCCGCGATTGTGCTCACGGCCGCTCGCGCTGGCACGATGAGTCGGGTGGAGATCGCAGTCGGGCTGGTGGTGCTGGTCGCGGTGGCCGTGGCGCTGGCCGCGCTGGCGCGCCGCATGGGTGTGGCCGAACCGTTGTTGCTGACCGTCGCGGGCGTGGCCGCGTCCTACATACCGATGGTGCCGCGCGTCGACATCAACCCGGAGATCGTGATCCTGGGCCTGCTGCCGCCGCTGGTGTACACCGCCGCGATCGGCACCTCCCTGGTGGAGTTCCGGCCCAAGAAACTGTCCATCGCGTTGCTGTCGGTGGGGCTGGTGCTGTTCACCACGTTCGCCGTCGCGGTGGTCGTGTGGCGGATGCTGGGGGTGCCGTTCGCGACCGCGGTCGCCATCGGCGCGGTGGTCTCGCCGCCGGATTCGGTGGCGGCCACCGCGATCGCCCGCCGCGTCGGCATGCCGCGGCGCATCGTCACCCTGCTCGAGGGCGAGGCCCTGTTCAACGACGCGACCGCGCTGGTCGCACTGCGCACCGCGGTCGCCGCGTCCGCGGGCGCGTTCAGCATCTGGGAAGCGGGCGCGAACTTCGTCTGGGCCACCGTCGGCGGCGCGGCCATCGGCGCCGTCGCCGCCGGAGTGCTGGCCGTGCTGCGGCTGCGCATCGTCGACCCCGTCCTCGACACCAGTGTGTCGCTGGTCGCGCCGTTCGCGGCGTACCTGCCCGCCGAGGGCGTGCATGCCTCCGGCGTGATCGCCGGAGTGGTGTGCGGCCTGATCCTCGGCCAGGGCGCACCGGTCTGGCAGACCGCCGCCTCCCGGGTCGCCGAACGCACCAACTGGCGCACCATCCAGTTCATCCTGGAGAACGCGGTGTTCTTCCTGATGGGGCTGCAGGTACGGCACATCCTCGAAGACGCCTGGCACGGCGGACTATCGCACACCACCCTCCTGATCACCTGCCTGGCGGTGCTGGCCACCGTCATCCTCGCCCGCCCGATCTGGTGCTTCCCGTCCACCTACTTCGCCTGGTTCGTCGAATCACGCCCGCGCGGCAAACCCGCTCCGGCGTGGACGGCCCCGGCGGTCGTGTCGTGGGCGGGCATGCGCGGCGTGGTCACCCTCGCCGGCGCCCTGCTGCTCCCCGAGAGCACCCCGCAACTGGCCACCCTGAAACTGCTGGCCCTGGTCATCGTCGGCGGCACCCTGTTGATGCAGGGCATCTCACTGCCGTGGCTGATCCGGCTGCTGCGATTGCGCGGCCCCAGCCGCGCGGAGGACGCCCTGCAGAGCGCGAACCTGTTGCAGCAGGCCACCACCGCGGGCCTGGCCGCCCTGCAGACCGAGATCGCCCCGGAGACCCCGCCGGAGATCGTCGCCGCCCTCGAGGACCGGGTCACCCGCCGCGCCAACACGGCCTGGGAGCAACTGGGCCGCGCGGAATCGCTGCGCGTCACCCCCAGCGGCGAATATCGGCGCCTGCGGCTGGCGATGCTGCGCGCCGAACGCGAAACCGTGCTGCGCGTCCGCGATTCCGGCACCGTCGACCACGAGGTCCTCCAATATGTGATGGCACAACTGGACATGGAGGAGTCCATCATCGACCGGGTCATCGAGCCCGGCGAATTCGACGCCGCCGACCCGGCGGCCGTCCCCGCCACCGGCGGCTGCGAGCACCTGCGCGAGGCCGTGCAGGTCCGCGTCCCCGACACCCCGGACCTGTGCGCGGAATGCGTTGCCCAGGGCCTGGTCTGGGTACATCTGCGCATGTGCCTCACCTGTGGGCACGTCGCCTGCTGCGACTCGTCGCCGGGCAACCACGCCACCGGGCACTTCCACACCACCGGCCACCCGGTGATGCGCAGCGTCGAACCCGGCGAATCGTGGCGGTGGTGCTACCTCGACGAGATCCTCGGCTGACCCGGGTCTACCGCCGCCAGTCGGCGGTATCGCCGGACAACGCCGACAACGGCCCGTGGCAGCCGTCGGCGAGCCGTTTCACGATCTCGGCGAACCGGTCCACGAACCCGGCCACCGTACAGCGATCGAACAACGCGATCGGATACAGCAGCCCGCCGTCGATCCCGGCCGGCGCGCCGGTCGCGTCGTAACGCTCGGCCAGCCCGAACTCGAAGTCGTGCTTGGCGAAACGCACGCCCGCCGGCACCTCGGTGATCGACAACCCGTCCGGCTCGTCACCGGTTTCCGCCGCCCCGCGCTGCAGGATCAGCGTGGCCTGGAACAACGGATCCGCCGCATCCTGCGCCAGACTGCGCAGCAACCGCGGATTGGGCGTATCCGGATGCGCGAACCCGGCCAGGCTCACCCGCCGCACCTGCTCGATCAGATCGTCGACATCGTGAGCGCGATCCAGCCGCACCCGCATCAGCACATCGTCGGAGAAATTACCGACCAGATCGGTCAGCACCCGATGATCACGCCCGGCGACCGCAGTCGCCACCGTCACATCCGCGCACTGCGTGAACGCGCCCATCGCCAGCGCGAACGCGGTCTGCAACACCATGAACAGACTGCCGCGCGACCGCTGCGCCCGATCCAGCAACTGCCGGTGCGTCTCCGCGTCGAAGGCGACCGCGACACTGTCGCCGGTGATGTCGCGCTCCCGCGGCCGCGGCCGGTCGTAGGGCATCGGCAACCGGCCCGGCCGTCCCGCCAGCGCATTGGACCAGTACCGCCACTGCTGCCCGGCCCGGCTGAACGGGTCGGCGAGGTCGCCCAGCGACTCGTGTTTCCACAGCGTGTAATCGACATAGTCCACCGGCAGCGGCGTCCACACCGGCGGCTGCCCGGCAGCGCGCGCCAGATACGCCGTCACCAGATCCCGCAGCAGCGGCTGGATCGACGCCCCGTCCAACGCGATGTGATGCACCACCAGCGCCAGCACCGCGTCCTGCTCCCCGAGCAGATGGACGTCCGCCCGGATCGGGATCTGCGTGGCCAGATCGAAGTCGTGACAAGCGAATTCGGCCAGCCGCGCCGCCAGCTCGGCCTCCGTCGAGCGGTGCACCCGCACCTCGGGCACCACATCCACCACCACCTGCGCGGCGCCGCGCTCGGTCAGCGGATGCAGCGTACGCAGCGGAAGATGCCGGACCACGACATCACCGACGGCCGCCACCAGCGCCGCCGCATCGATGGCCATGCCCCGAATCCGGTACGCGCGCACCATGTTCCAGTCCATCGACCGGCCACGATGCGAATCGTCCCAGATCCGTTCCTGCGCCGGGGCCAGCGGCACGTACTCCGGCCGCGGCCGTCGTTCGAGCGGTACCGGCCGCGCCGGTGCCAACGCCGGGCCCGCCGCGGCCGGCTCGGACGTGGCAACCCCCGTGCGGAGTTCCGTCCTGGGGTTGAACAAGTGCCGATCCCTTCACCGCAACGCCATCAACCAACGCTCCGGAAGCTAAGTTTCCGGTATAACGCTTTGGTTACCACCTGGTCGCAAACAAATCAAGAGCAGCCGGGCGGGACCGAACGGCCAGGCCGCAGGTCACAGCCGGGACACAGGTGCGCGCACGCAACAGGAACGACAGCGACTCACTAGTGTCTGCGCACATGACCCCCGATATCCCCATCGAGTGGCTCATCGATTCCGATCCCACCCTGCGCTGGCAGGTCGAACGCGACCTCCTCCACGCACCCGAGCACATCTGGACCGCGACCCGCGCCCGCATCCCCCACGAAGGCCACGGCGCCCGCCTGCTCGCCCTCCAGGACCCCGACGGCCAATGGGCCGGCGGCGCCTTCTTCCCCGCCGACCACGACCCCCACAATCCCGACAACCCCGGCCAGCCCTGGACCGCCACCACCTGGACCCTCAACACCCTCCGCGAATGGGGCCTCGACCCCGCCGTCCTCCAGAAGAACCACACCGCCGAACGACTCGCGGAACACTCTCGCTGGGAATACCAGAACCTCCCCTACTGGGGAGGCGAAGTCGACTGCTGCATCAACGGCTGGACCCTCGCCAACGGCGCCTGGCTCGGCGCCGACGTCACCGCCATCGCCGACTGGTTCGTCGAACACCAGTTGCCCGACGGCGGCTGGAACTGCGAATGGATCAACGGCGCCACCCGCTCCTCCTACCACTCCACCCTCAACGCCCTCAAAGGCCTGCTCGCCCACGAGATCGCCACCGGCGGCACCACCGCCACCCGGGCCGCCCGCCACACCGGCGAGCAATACCTGTTGCGACGCAACCTGTTCCGCCGCCTGTCCACCGGACAACCCGTCGCCGACTGGACCACCAACCTCATCCATCCACCCCGCTGGACCTACAACATCCTCAACGCCGCCGACCACTTCCGCACCGCCGCCCTCCACGACCACACCCCACCGGACCCCCGCATGACCGACGCCATCGAACTCATCCGCACCGCCCGACACCCCGACGGCACCTGGCACCAAGGAAAACCCCACCCTGGCACCGTCTGGTTCCCCACCGACCCGCCCCAAAACCAACCCTCCCCATGGCTCACCTTCCACGCCACCCGCCTACTCACCTGGTGGGACACCGCCCACGAACCGACACGGTGACCCGCGTTCGGCAACGGTGAAACCCGTCAGCCGCGTTCGGCAACGGTGAAACTGGGCAGCGCCCGCGCCCAGCACCGACCCCGCGGGCTCGGCCCGGTCGGCTCGGCCCGGTACCGGGCCGCACGACCCGGAACGCGGGGTCACGGCCGGGACATCGGATTCGCCCGGGCATTACTGTGGGCTGGTGCACACCGGTCAGAACCCCGTCGACACCGAGGACATCGTCACGGGCACCGAGCCGAGCCCGGCTGCCGAGGCGGGGGAGAACCCCGGCACCGGATTCAGCACCGACACCGCATCCGGCGCAGGCACCCCGGCCGACTCGGACACCGGAGCCAATGCCGGGCACGCCGGAACCGCCGCCAGGGACGCCGGAACCGCCGCCAGGCATGCCGCGGTCGACGCCAGGCATGCCGCGGCCGACACCAGGGACACCGCGGTCGACACCGGGGATATCGCGGTCGACACCGGGGATATCGGCACAGAGGACGCCGATAGCAGCAAGGGGGACATCGACACCGACGCAGAGGTTACCGGCGCCGCAAACGGCGACAGCGACGGCAAGCACTCCACCGGCGCGGAGACTACCGGCGCGGAGACGAGCGACGCCGAGACGGGCGGCGGCCGCACCGGTGATGGCGGATCCCGGCTGTGGGGCGGCACCACACTCGCGGCGCGGCGGCAGGCCCGCCGCACAGCGCTGCTCGAGGCCGCGCTGGACCTCATCGGCGAAGCCGGCGCCGCCGCGGTGACCATGCGCGCGGTGTGCCGGCGCGCCGGGCTCACCGACCGCTACTTCTACGAGAGCTTCACCGGCCGCGACGACCTGCTCGACACCCTGTACCGGCAGGTCGCCGACGAATTCCTCGATCCCATGACCGCGTTCGCCGCCGCGGCAGACTACGACCGCGACCGCCTCGTCGCCGCCACCCTGGTCGACAAGGTGCTCGACGACCCTCGCAAATCGCGACTGTTCCTCGTCGAACCGTATTCGTCGACCGGTCTGGGGCAGACCACGATCGCGGTGATGCCCGCCTTCACGCGGCTGCTGCAGGACCATCTGTTCAGCGACATCACCGACCCCGACCAGCGCCGACTGGCCGCGGTCACCATGGCCGCCGGCAACGCCGGCATGTTCTCTGCCTGGCTCGGCGGTTCACTCAAAGCCGGCCGCGCCCAGATCATCGACCACATCGTCGCCGTGCTCACCGCCTACCGCTCGATGTACCAGGACTGATCGCGCAACCGTGCATCGGCGGCAAACCGGCAGTCGCCGCACGGTTGCGCTGCCACTGCCCGCGACCCGCATCCGGGCCCGGCGCTCGTCGCGGTGAAGAACGCGAGATCGACGTCCAGCACAGTTCCTTGTTCATCACGACAGTGAGCAGATTCTCCGCCCCCGGCTCGGCCACCCGGACAACATCGAAGAACACCACGGCCCGGTGCGTGGCGGCCTCGGACCGCACCGATGACCGTGCTGCTGTTCGCGTCGTGACGGCGGCCGGGTCAAGACGACGTGGGCGCTCAGGCGGTAGTGGTCCGCACCGTAAGGTGACCGAGCTGCCGTTCCGGGCCGTGCCGGCGGCCGGGTCTGCGCCGAACCGCCCGCCGACGACCGCCGCGAAAGACGACCGGTTACGCCGCACCGAACCAGCGGTCCAGCGCCGCACGCAGCCCCGCGGGATCATTGCCGGCCCACGCGACGACGCCGTCCGGTCGCACTAGCATCGACGGAAGATCGTGCGACTCGATGGGTTTCGTGGTGACAAGCCGTACCCGCGGCCGGGTGGCGACCGCCGCGCCCAGCGCCGGATCACCGGCCGGATCGAACAGGACGGCGTTGCCGTCGGTGAAATGCTCACCGAGGTGGCTGCCGTCGGCCAGTTCCGCGTCGGGGGCGACCGCGCCGACCAGTGGATGCGTGTCGCCGAGGTCGTAGCGGTGCAGTACCCCGGCGATCCGCGCCGAGACCGCGGTCGCCCCGTCGATGGTCGCCAGCAACTCGGCGACGACCGCACGCAACGCGCGGCTGCGAGTATCGGTGCGCATCAACGCCACCTGCGCGCGGGTCCAGTCCAGCACCCACGCGCCGATCGGGTGCCGCTCCCGGGTGTAGGTGTCCAGCAGGTCGGTACCCGCGGTGCCGTGCACGACCGCGGCCAGCTTCCAGCCCAGGTTCACCGCGTCGCCGATCCCGAGGTTCAGGCCCTGGCCCCCGAACGGCGAATGCACGTGCGCGGCGTCACCGGCCAGCAGGATCCGGCCCTTGCGGTACTCGGGGACCTGCCGGGTGTTGTCGGTGAACCGGGTCGCCGACAACACCTTCGTGATCGTCACCGGCACGCCGGTCACCCGCTGGAAGCTGCCCGCCAGCTCGGCCGCGGTGACCGGCTCGGTGCGATCCGCGGGCGGACCGTCCAGCTCGACGGTCAGGATCCGGCCCGGCGTCGGCCCGTACACGTAGATCCCGGTGTCGGTGGCGTGCCAGCCGCGCGGCACCTCCTCGGCGCCGGTCATCTCCACCACGGCCTGTCGGCCGGTGATCTCCGGATCCAGCCCCGGGAATTCGAAACCGGCCAGTTTGCGGACGGTACTGCGACCACCGTCGCAGCCGACCAGCCACGAAGCCCGCACCCGCTGCTCGCCGCACTCGACGACGACACCGCCGGCGTCCTCGGTGAAACCATCGATCTCGACGCCGCGGCGGACCTCCACCCCGAGCTCGCCGGCCCGGTCGGCGAGCAGCGCCTCGATACCCTGCTGGTCGATCAACCGGATATCGGCGGCCGGGCCCAGCCCCGCGAACGCCGGATCCGTGTCGTCGACATCGTCGGCGAACAACATCAGCCCCGCGAAATGCGCGCCGACCGGCCGGCGCGGCGGTGGCCCCGCCGGCGCACCGGACCCGGGTCCGGCCGCCGCCGCGAACGCGGCGATCCGGTCCAGCACCGCCTGCTGCCGTTCCCGCAGCCGCGGCAACAGCCCACGCCGGTACAACGCCTGCGCCGTCGGCACGGTGATCGACCCCGCCTTCAACGTCGGGTCCGGCTCCGGAAGCCGCTCCACCACCAGCACATCCACCCCGGCCAACGCCAGTTCACACGCCAGCATCAGGCCCACCGGACCTGCGCCGGCCACCACCACATCATGCGATTCGTTCATGAAAACCACAGTGCCGCCGCCGGATTGCCCGCACCTTGCGCGGCCTTGCACCCCCCTTGCACACCACTGGCAACCACCCTGGCCCGCTCACCGGCCCGGCCCGCCTCGAAGACCGAGTTGCGCTCGAATCACCGAAGAGGGTGCGGCGGAACCGATTCCGCACCTACCCGACCGCCGAAGCCGAAGCCGACTGCTCTCACCTCGGACGCGGTGGCCGTGGACGCCCGCCCGCTCACCACGACTGTGCGGGTGGTGGCCGATCGCCGGGTGGAGCAGGCGTGGCCGGCGCGGCGACCCTGGTACCGGTCGCCGCGTCGACAATGCGATCGCCGGCCGCACACCCTCGCGCAACGCCTGCACGCGCAACACCGGTGGCCGACACCGCCGCCGGGAGCGCCGCGAGGAGTCAGCCGCGCAGATCCACCGGCGGCGCCGACTCCAGCGGCCTCCCCGCATCACGCCACGCCACCACCCCGCCGGCCAGACCCCGCGCGTCGAAACCCGCGCGGCGGGCCAGCGCCGCGAACCTCGTGGAGGTGTCGCCGACCGGGCACACGAACACCAGCGGCCGCGACCGCGGGAACGGGACGCCCTGCGCGAACATGTCGTCGAGCTGATCGTCACGGATGTTGACCGCGCCCGGCACATGCCCGATCCGGTACGCCATCGCCCCGCGGGTGTCGACGATCGTCGGGCGCGCCGACGCGTCGAGGGCCGCCAGTTCCTCCGGCGACAGCAACGGCACCCCCGCCAGCTCCGCCGCCGTCGGCGCCGGAACCCGGGCACCGGCGCGGCCGAACAGATCCGGGCGGCGGGTGCGCAGATACGACAGATACGGCTCGATCCGGTCGCAGACGATGAACACCGCCACCACCGGCGGCCCGTCCCCGGTGGTCTCGGCGGCGAGCACCTCCCGCGCCGCGGCGTACGCGGCGCCGCTGGTCGGCCCGGCCAGCACACCGTGCCCGGTGGCCAGCTCCACGGTCGCGTCGACCGCCCGCGCCGCGGTCACCGCCACGATCCGATCGTAGAAATCGGGCCGGAACAGGCCCACATCCCACAACTCCGTCTCCGACCGGATCCCCGGGACGAAATCCGACCGCTCCGACACCACCGCGATCGTCCGCAACTCCGGATGGTGTTTCCGCAGATAGGTCGCCGTGCCGCGTGTGGAACCGGTGGTACCCAGACCGCCGATCAGATAGTCGACACCGGTGATCCTGTCCCGCGCCAGATCCTCGTGGATCTCCCGGCCGGTGCCGTGATAGTGCGCCTCGATGTTCTTCTCGTTGGTGTACTGCGACAGGTGCTGATAGGCGCCCGGCGCGCGGGCCATCGTCGCCTCGATCACCGAGTACACGTCGTTGGGGGTGGTCGGATCCGGGCATTCCGACAGGCCCGGCAGCTCCTCGATCTCGGTGCCGAACAGCTGCAACAACTCCCGCACCTCGCTCACCTTGATCCGGTTGGTGACCGCGCGCAAACCCACCCCGTGCAACGCGCCCAGGATCCGCAGCGCCTTCGCCGTATTACCGCTGGACGCCTCGATCAGGGTGCGTCCCCCGGCGACGATCTCGTCCAGATCGTCGCGCAGCATGCCCCACGCGACCCGGTCCTTCACCGAGCCGAACGGATTGTAGAACTCGAGTTTCGCGTACAGCTGGACCCGTGGCAGTCCGTGCACCGCCGGATCCAGCCGCAGAAGCGGCGTATTGCCGATCAGGTCGGTGATGTGGTCGTAGCGCATCTAGAGCCTCCCGCCGGTGCCCGGCACGGCACGATCGGCATCGGTGACCGGCTCGTACTCCAGGTCGCGGCACACCCGGTAGCCGCCGTCGCGATGCAGCACCGCCAGCTTCGGTGGCAGTGGATGCATCGATGCCGACGCTGCCGACAGATCCATGTGATAGGCGGCGGTATTGGGGAACACCACCAGATCACCGGACCGCGGGCACCGCGGCAGCCACACCTTGTGATTGGTGATCAGATCCCGTTCCAGGCACAACCGTCCCGCGAAGAACACCCCCACCGGCTCATCACCGGACCCCGCGGGACCGGGCAGCACCAGCGGATCGACCATCACCTCCTGATCGGCGGGGGTGACGGTGTCCCGGGACAGATCCACGTGCACCAGCACACTGCCGTCGGCGGCGCGTTTGACGAATTCGACCCGCGCGACGGTGATCCCGGCGTGATCGACCAGCGCCTTGCCCGGTTCCAGCCACACATCCAGCAGATTCTCGGCCACCACCTGCGCGACCGTGCGGCCACCGTGCGCGTCCAGCGGCGCGGACAGCAGATCGGCGAGCATGCCGGTCGCCGGCACCGTGTTGGCGTATTTGTGGAACACCGGCGTGCCCCGCACCCCCGTGTCGTCCAGGTGGAAACCGAACGTGTTGCCGCCCCACGCCATCGGCTCGCCGCGGCCACGCAGCGACTCCCGCAACGCCGCGACATACCCGTCGAACCGGGCGGCGTCGGCGGTGAACACCTGCCGGAACCCGCCGCCGATGTCGAGCACCGACGGCGACAGATCCCGCGCGTAGGCCTGCTCCACCAGCGCCAGGCATTCCTGCACCGCCGCCACCCGCTCCCCGAGCTCACCGGAGTCCAGATGGAAGGCGAAACCGCGGAACGCCAGCCAGTCGCGCTGCTCGGCCAGCACCGCCAGCGCCGCGCCCGCCTCGGCCAGCGGAATCCCGAATCGGGACACCGCCGCCGCCGGGAATCCGGACACCCGCAACAGCACCGGCACCCGGGTGTGCCCGCGCGCCAGATCGGCGATGCGGTGCAACTCCCACAGATTGTCGACGTTGATCGTCACGCCCGTGCCGACCAGTTGACGCAGGAACGCCTCACCCTTGGGCCCGGTCACCTCGATGCGGTCGGCGGTGAATCCGGCGCCGACCGCGGCCGCGAGTTCCTGCGGCGACGCCGCGTCGACCGCGATCCCCGCGTGCTCGCCGGTGCGCAGCAACGCCCGGGACCGATTCGCCTTGTGCGCGTAGCAGATCCGATACCGGCGCAGCTGCCCGTCGAGGACCTGTCGCAGCCGGTGCAGGTTGTCGGCGAACACCTGCGGGAACAGCAGATGCGCCGGCGACCCGTACCGGTGCACCACCCGCTGCGCCGCGCCGGGCGTGTCGAGGAAACCGCGCACCAGCGGATGCCACATCGCCGGTAACGCGGGCGGCGCGCTCATCGCGTGGTTTCCGGCAGCCGCGTCCGCACCGCCGGCGACGGCGACCGGCCGGGTTCGCGGCGGGCCGCCGGCGCGAGCACCGTCGGGTTGTATCCGCTGTCGCGCAACGCCTCGAAGGCGCGATGCCGGTTGCGGGGACTGCGGAAATCGGCGACCACCCGCTTGCTGATCAGGTCGATGTCGCCGACGGTGATCCGCATCGACTCCAGCACCCCGGTGATCGTGCGGACGCAATGCTTGCAGTTCATGTCCGGCACATAGAACAGGTGGTCGTCGGCGCCCGGTTCGCCGGTGCCGGATTCGGTTCCGCCGGGTGTACCGGCCACCGACAGGGTCGCGGTGATGGCGGTGAACACCTCCACGAACCGGTCCACCACCACCGCCAGCAGCGTGTAGTGACCGCCGTCGACCCGATGCGGCATCGCGGCCAGGCACGCCGGCCGGGTGCCCGGCGCCAGCAGCGCGTACTGCCGGGAGATCAGATCCAGCTCGTCGTGGTACTTCTCGATCGCCGCCGCCGGTGACAGGCCCTCGGCGGTGGTGGCGCGACGCATCACCGCGTGCGCGTCGGCGATCGTGGCGTCCTTCATCGCCCGCAGCGTCGCCACCGTCTCCGCGCTGTAGCGGAGGGTCGCGTCGGGTTGCACGTCGAAGGTGACCGGGATCATGCCGCGGCGGTAACTCGACGCCTGCAACTCCCAGTACCAGCGCGTCGCCACCGCCGCGAAGATGCCCGAATCGCGCATCCCGCACGCGAATTCGGCCGGTGTGCGGTAGGGCGTGGACCCCGACAGCAGCGCGTGCTGGGCCAGCGCGCGCCCGGTGGCCTCGATCCCGACCCGGAAGATGTCGATCGGGTCGGCGTCGGTGGTGCTGCCGGTCAGCACCGCCCGGTCACCCTCGCCCAGACCGGCGACGCGGTGCTGCAGCGCGGTGTCCTCGGCCAGCGAATGCCACAGCGCCAAAACGGTTTCCCGCATCGCGATCGGCACGATCGGGCCCAGCCCGCCCGCGCGGACATGACCGGTGTTCGGGATCCCGTCGCTGTCGGTCCAGGTGATGCGATGGGTGGCGCTGGTGACCTGATCCGGGCGGCACGGGCGCATGAACCGTTCCAGATACAGCCGCTGCGACAACGTGAGATGACTGTTCGGCTCGGTCCGCATCGCCGTGGCCGTATAGGAGATCGGCGCCGCGGCGGTGGCGCGCGCGGTGGCCGACAGCCCGGGCCGGGCGGTGCCGGACGGCCCGGACCCGGTGGTGCCGAACAGGCCCGGGCGGGCCAGCTCGGCCAGGACGCGGGAGGCCGCCCGCCGATCGTACGGCGGCATCGGGTCGGAACTCATCGGACCTCCCTTGTCATCGCCAGTTCGGCGGCGAGCGTGGCGACACACCGGACGAACCGGTCGATGTCGTCGGCGCTGGTGTAGACGTGGGTACTCACGCGCACCGAATCGTCGTCGGCCCCCGCGTGCGCCGGGACGCAGTGCGCGCCGGTACGGACCAGGAAACCCAGCTCGGCCAGCACGAAACCCAGATCGGTGGCGCCGATCCCGGCGAGGGTGAACGACACGATCCCGTACCCGGCCTCGCACCGCGCGTGCGCCGGGCCGGGCAGCAACTCCAGGCCCGGCAACGGGCGCAGCCCCTCGATCAGCTGCCGGGTCAGCACCCGGTTGTGCTCGGCGACGGCCGCGCGGCCGATGTCGTCGAGCACCTCCAGCGCCGCGCCGAGCGCGAGGATGCCGGCGATGTTGGGGGTACCGCCTTCCATCCGCTCCGGCATCGCCGCCGGCAACAGACCCGAATCGCTGCCTGTCACACCGGAATTGCCGCCGGGCAGGAACGCCGTCAGCTGCTCGTGCACGCGGCGGCGGCAGTACAGCACACCGGTGCCGGTCGCGCCGAACATCTTGTGCGCCGACAGCACCGCGAAATCCGCGCCGAGCTCACCGACATCCAGCGGTATGTGCCCGCCGCTCTGACTACAGTCGAAACACAGCAGGATGCCCGGATCCAGCCGCCCCCGCAGCTCCTCCAGCGTGGTCAGCGCCCCGAACACGTGATGCAGATGGCTGACCGCGATCAGCCGGGTGCGGCCGGTGACCTTCGCGAGGATGTCGGCGGTGTCGGCCTCCCCGTGCGCGGTGACCCGGTAGGGGACCAGCCGCAGTCGCCGCCCGAACCGGGCCAGCGTCGCCTGCAACTGCTGCCACGGATACACCGCGGACGCGTGATCGCGCGGGCTGTACAGGATCTCGTCGCCGTCCTGCAGCGCCGCGAGCCCCCAGGACAACGCGACCGCGTTGAGCCCCGCGGTGGCACCGGGGGTGAACACGATCTCGTCGGCGTCCGCGCCGAGGAACGCGGCGGTGCGCTCGCGCACCCGCCGCAGCTCACGGGTCCAGCCGGTCGCCCACGGATAGGTGCCCCGGCCGGCATTGGCGGTGCGGGACCGGTGATAGCGGTCGATCGCCGCGAGCACCGGCAACGGCTTCTGCGTGGTGGACGCGCTGTCGAGATACACCTCGGCGGCCTCGGCCAGCGCCGGGAACAACGCGCGCAACGCCGCCGGGCGCACGACGGCGGACCGGTCCACGGCCGCGGACGGCCGTGCCGAAGGAGGACAAGGTGCAGGTGACCGCATCGCGACGCTCCCTCCGGGTCGTACGCTCGACACCGACAACGATACGCACTTTTGCCGCGGCGTTGGAAGCCTGTCGCGGGCAACAGTTTTCACCATCGGCGTGTCGAAACCCGGAGCGTCCGGCCAGGTCGCGGCGCGACACTCGCGGAAATCGTCACCGCCGCGCGCAAATCTGCTGCGCGACCGCCGAAACACCGCCCGCCACACCGCCACCGCGATGGCGTCCATGCGCCGCCGGTGGAACCACGACAGGGGTGCGGGCCGCGCGCCCAGTCGGTACGGTGTCGCCGATGAACAGTTCCCGCCGCCCGGCCGCGGCCGGTGCGGCGGCCCCGGACCGGTTCGGGCCCACCACCACCGTCGACGCGGTGACCGCCGTCGTGTCCGCGGCGCCGGTCGCCGCCCTGGCCGGCTGGGCCCGGCCGGTCCCGGGACCGGGCCCGTGGGGGTTGCCGTGGCCGGTGGTGGTCGGCGGCGCGTACCTGCTCGTCGCGCTGTGGCTGCTGATCCTCGCCGCCGCCGTGCGCCGCGCCGGGCGTCCGGTGGGCGCCGCGATTCCCGCCGGATACCGCGGCACCCTGGCCGCGCTACCGGTGATCCCCGTGTGCCTGGCCGCGGAAGTGCTGTGGCGGAGCCGGTTCGGCACCGAGACCGGCCTCGGTACCCTGTTCGAACCCGGCCACGTCGGGCTGGTCGCCGCCACCTTCGTGCTCGTCACCGCACCCCTGCGCTCGGCGGCCGCCCGCATCGCCGCCGGTCGGCCGGTACCGCTGCGGCACCTGTGGCCCGCGCTGCTGGCCGCGGGCACAGCCGCGGCCCTGGCACTGCTGTGTCTCGGATACGCCAACGCCGCCACCTATCCGGCCGCGACGATCGTGGACCTGCTGTCGGAACCGGACAGCCCGGCTGCCCGCTTCCTGGCGGCGGCACTGGTGATCAGCGCGGCGGTCCTGCTGCTACCGCTGCTGTATCTCGCGCGGCGCTGGCGCATCCCGTTCGGTGCGGCGACGCTGGCCATGACACCCTCGGTGGCCGTCTCCGCCGCCACCGGCGGTGGCAACCTCAGCGTCCTGGTGGCGCTGCTGATCGCCGCGGTCGTGGTGGACCTGCTGGCCCTGTGCCTGGACCCCGGCGCCGCCCGGCCCCTCGCCTACCGCGGATTCGCCACCGGCGCAGCCTTTTTCACCTGGTCACTGTACATCGGCGTGGCCTGCGCGGCCGCCGGCCGGGTACCGGCGACCCCCGGCATGTGGATCGGCGCACCCTTCGCCGCCGCCGCCCTGGCCTGGCTGCTGGCGGTACTGATGCTCCCCGACACCGCCACCGGCGAGGACCTGCTCGCCGAACCGCCCGCCGCGCGGTGAGCTCAGTTGCCCGCCGGGTCCGGGCCGCCGGGATTGCAGCCGGCGGCGACGGTGGCCTGGTAGCCGACCGCCGGGCGCCACGGTTCCAGATTCCAGCTCGGTTTCGCCGGCGCCACCAGCCGCGCCCACTGCCAATGGCATTCGAACTGGTCGTACATGCCCGGGGTGTCGGCCTCGGGGGAGGCGGCGAGCACCTCGCTCCACGCCCGGCCCAGCGCGGCCGGGAACCGGTCGGTCCGCCCGGCGGTGGTCGGATACACGTGCAGGCGCCGGCCGTCCCCGTCGTCGGTCCATTCGGTGCGATCGACCAGTGGCTGCCCCGCGAACGGGTCCTCGGTGGGCTGCGCGGCGATCGGCGCCGCCGAAACCGGTTGCGGCGCAACCACACTGAGCGGACTCGGCGCCGGACCGACCGCCACCGGCGTCGACTCGTCCGCGGCGCCGCACCCGCTCGCCACGACCAGCCCCAGCAGCAACGCCACCGGCCCCCCGGCGCGGCGCCCGGACACCGGACGCCCGGCCCGCCGTGACCCCGCTCGGCCCACCGCGATACCCCTTCCGTCGTGTGACCCGGTCCCCGCGCATGCCGGACGGACCGGACGGTCCCCGCCACGGTACCCGCCGCACCACCACCGGGCGGCGCGGCGGCGGCCCTGGGCGGGTCACCCCGCGCCTCGCGGACACCGGCGCGGCCAGCGGTTCGTGCCCGGCAAGTCGCCGCCACCCACGTACAGTGGACAGGTGGCCGCTCAACTGACCAAGGGACAAGTGGACCGCCTCGCCGTCGACGACATCACGGTGTCCGTCCGGCACAGCGAGCCCGTGGATGTGTCGGCGTTACTGCTGAACTCGGACGGTCGCGTCAACACCGTGGGCGACCTGATCTTCTACAACCAGCCCACCGGCCCCGGCGTGCGGCTGACCTCCGGGACGGCCGGCGTGCAGATCGGGCTGCGGTCGCTGCCGCCGGCCGTCGAGCACGTCCGCGTCGTGCTGTCGCTGGGAGATCCCCAGGGCCACTTCGGCGATTACCCGCCACCGCAGATCCGCATCGAGGACAACGCGCAGAATCCGGTGTACGAGTACGTGATCGACGGGCTCGGCACCGAATCCACCGTCATCGCTTTCGATCTGGACCGCGCCGGCGGCGGCTGGCAGGTCCGCGTCCAGGGCTACGGCTACCCGGCCGGTTTCGCCGAGATGGTCAAGGCGCACGGCGTGACCGTCGGCGGGCCCGTCGAGGAGTACGGCTACCGCGGCCCGGCGATCCTCGACTCCGGGCAGCAGGTGTCGCTACGCGACATCCGCAAGGGCGACCTGGCCATGGTCAAGATGGCCCTGGGCTGGGACCCGATGCGCGTGTACGGCCCGCGCGGCATGCGCGACCTGGAGATCGACCTCGACGCGTCCGCGCTGCTGTTCATCGGCCAGAATCTCGTCGATGTCGCCTTCTACCAGCAACTCTCGTCCCGCGACGGCTCGGTGCGGCACTCCGGGGACAACCTCACCGGTGACGGCCGCGGCGACGACGAGGTCATCAGCGTCGACCTGGCCCGGCTGCCGCAGCAGATCTCCAGCGTCGTGTTCGTGGTCAGCTCCTACGCCGGGCACACCTTCGAACGCGTCCGCAACGCCTACTGGCGGCTGGTCGACGGCGGCACCAACGCCGAACTCGCCCGCGGCAATCTGCGTGCCGGCGGGCAGCACACCGGCATGGTGGTGGCCAAGGTGGACCGCGAGGGCACCAGCTGGCGGCTGACCGCGATCGGCGCCCCCATCCAGGCCGGCCACCCGGTGGAGGCTGTCCCACATGTGACGCCCTACCTGTGATCCGGCCCGCACGGACTGCTTCCGGGTGGAATGTCCGGCTGGTATTCGGCGACCGCCGACCCTACTATGTCCTCTCGCGGGAGCAGTCCGGGAAATAGGGGCTTGCATCTCGCGAGCGGTACCTGAATGGTAGCGGTGTGTCCGTCGGCCGTGCTTCCCGCGGTGGCCGGACCCCGCAGGAGAGTCGACCCTAGGGGCGAGATGACAGCACCGGCCGTGAAATGTCTTGTCTGGGAAGTGGACAACACGTTGTGGGACGGCGTCGTCTGCGATTCCACCAACGGGGTGCTGCGGCCGGACGCGCTACGCGCGCTGCGCACCCTCACCCGCCGCGGTATCCTGCACGCGGTCGCCAGCCGCGGCGAATGGGCCTGGACCACCGACACCCTGCAACGGCACGGGCTGCACGCCGCCTTCGCCACCGTCGAGGTCGGCTGGGGCCGTAAATCGGCCGCCCTCACCCGCATCGCCACCCAACTGGGCATCGGCCTGGACGCCGTCGGCTACATCGACGCCGAACCGCTGGAACGCAGCGAGGTCGCCCACGCCCTGCCCCAGGTGCGCTGCTACGCCGGCCGGCACGTCGACGTCCTCGCCGATCTGCAGGAATTCCGCGCGCCGGTCACCAACGCGCCGCCGCCCACCTCGCCGATGGGCTTCGCGCACATCTCCGCGCAGTAACCCGCCGCGCCGCAAAAACCCGACACGCCGCACCCCGGCGTGGCGACACGCGCGCCGATCCCCGCCGACGGCGGCCACCGGGAAACACGCTGTCGCCGTACCACGTTCAATTCGTGTCACCGCCGGTCGAGGCGGGCATACTGTCCGGGCTTCTCGTGGATTCGCCGAACAACGCTCTACCCCTTCTTCTTTGAATCGAGGTAGTCAGATGTCGGTTGCCGCACCACCGGTTCCACCCGCAACATCCCGATGGCGAACAGGTCTCGGCGTCACCGCCGTGGCCGCGCTCACCGCCTGCACACCCGCGCACGCCACCACCCCGGGCACCCTGGACATCGGTTTCGGCGCGCACGGCAAGGTCTGGTCCCCGGTCGGCCCCGAGAGCCGCGCCCGCGCCGTCGCCGTCCAGCCCGACGGCCGCATCGTCGCCGCCGGCGTCACCCGCGACACCGCACAGGGCGACAACTTCGCGATCGTCCGCTACCTGCCCGACGGCACCGAGGACCCCGCCTTCGGCGACAAGGGCGTCGTGTCCGCCGATTTCGACGGCCGCTCCGATGTGGCCGCCGCGGTCCTCGTCCAGCCCGACGGCCGCATCGTCGCCGTCGGCACCAGCCGCGGCGACGGCGACGGCGACATCATCGCCGTCGCCCGCTACACCGCCGACGGCCGGCCCGACCCGGCCTTCGGCGTCGCGGGCCAGGTGTCGACCGACCTCGGCAGCCGGGCCGACCACGGCAACGCCGCCGCCCTGCAGCCCGACGGCAAACTGATCGTCGCCGGCTCCACCCACGACCCTGACCGCGGCGACGAATTCGTCCTGCTCCGCTACCTGCCCGACGGCACCCTCGACCCCGGCTTCGGCACCGCGGGCGTCGTGTCCACCGACTTCGGCGGCCGCGCCGACACCGCCAACGCCGTCGTCGTCCAGCCCGACGGCCGCATCGTCGCCGTCGGCACCAACCAGGGCAACGGCACCGGCGACAACATCGCCGTCGCCCGCTACCGCCCCGACGGCACCCTCGACACCGGATTCGGCGACGGCGGCCGCATCTCCACCGACCTCACCGGCACCGACGACCGCGGCAACGCCGTGGCCCTGCAACCCGACGGCCGGATCCTCGTCGCCGGCTCCACCCACGACCTCGTGCAGGGCGACAACTTCCTGCTCGTCCGCTACACCGCCGACGGCCGGCTCGACCCCACCTTCGGCAAGGCCGGCGCGGTGGCCACCGACTTCGGCGGCGCCGCCGACAGCGCCAACGCCGTCGGCATCCAGGCCGGCGGCAAGATCGTGGTCGCCGGCACCAGCCACGGCGACGAGAACACCGACCGGATCGCCGTCGCCCGCTACACCCGCGACGGCACCCTCGACCCCGCCTTCGGCCGCAACGGGCAGGCCACCACCGAATTCGGCAAGAAGGCCGACCAGGGCCGCGCCGTCGCCGTCCAGCCCGACGGCCGCATCGTCATCGCCGGCATCACCCACGACCCGATCCTCGGCGACAGCTTCGCCCTCGTGCGCTACCGCGCCTGACCCCCGCGACACGTCCGATTCACCCACCGGGATACAGCAATCCGGTAGCTACGCTTGCTGGAATGCGACAGTCGAAGGGCCGGCGGACGCTGGCCGGATGCGCCACCACCCTGATCGTGCTCACCGCCGGGCCCGGCGCCGCCCCCGCGGCCGCCGGGCCCGCGAGTGTCGCCCCCCTCGGCGACGACTTCCGCTGGGGCGTATCGGCATCCGGGTTCCAATCCGAAGGCGATGCGCCCGACAGCAATTGGAC
This sequence comes from Nocardia aurantia, assembly GCF_009604425.1. Classification (GTDB taxonomy): domain Bacteria; phylum Actinomycetota; class Actinomycetes; order Mycobacteriales; family Mycobacteriaceae; genus Nocardia; species Nocardia aurantia. The sequence goes on from NZ_WEGI01000014.1 coordinate 116,684, forward strand.
CCGCTACATCGCCGGCGGCGCGGTCGAGCCGTACCGGCAGTCGGTCGACTTCCTCGGCAACTACGCCGCCGACATCGACCGCGCCGCCGGCCTCGGCGCGAAGGTGTACCGCATCAGCATCGAATGGGCACGCGTGCAACCGGTTCCGGACAGCTGGGACGAACCGGCCCTGCGCACCTACGAGCAGATCGTCGACCGCATCATCGCCGCCGGCATGAAACCCATGCTGACCCTGGACCATTGGGTCTACCCCGGCTGGGCCGCCGACCGCGGCGGCTGGCGCAACCCCGCCATGGTCGCCGACTGGCTGCGCAACGCCCGGGAAGTGGTGCACCGCTTCGCCGGCCGCGACCCCCTGTGGGTCACGATCAACGAACCCGCCGCCTACGTCGGCACCGAACTGCGCATCGGCGCCCTCACCCCCGCCGAGGCGCCACTGATGACCGACCGGCTCGCCCAGGCGCACAACGAGATCTACGACTTCATCCACCTCCTGCAACCCACCGCCCAGGTCACCAGCAACCTCGGCTACGTGCCCGCCGCCGAAACCGAGGTGAACCAGCCCTTCGTCGACCGGATCGCCGCGAAACTCGACTTCCTCGGCGTGGACTACTATTTCGGCCCGACCGCGCAGACCGCCCTCGCCGGCACCGACGCCGGCTCACCGGACATGTGGGAACTACCCGAGCAAACCGAGGGCATCTACTACGCCCTCCGCCACTACGCCCGGCTCTTTCCCGGCAAACCCCTCTACGTGGTGGAGAACGGCATCCCCACCGAGGACGGCCGCCCCCGCCCCGACGGCTACACCCGCGCCGACCACCTCCGCGACACCGTCTACTGGCTGCAACGCGCCCGCGCCGACGGCATCGACGTCCGCGGCTACAACTACTGGAGCCTCACCGACAACTACGAATGGGGCAGCTACACACCACGTTTCGGCCTCTACACCGTCGACGTCGACACCGACCCCACCCTGACCCGCCACCCCACCGACGCCGTCGAAACCTTCGCCACCCTCGCCCGCGACGGCGGAGTCCCCGCCGACTACCACCCCACCCGCCCACCCGTCCCCTGCTCCCTGGTCGACCCACCCGCGAGCTGCGACGACCCCGTCCACGCCCCCTGACCGGCGGCAGGCCCGCCCACCCGGGGCGGGCCCGCCGGTCTACGCCGCCGGTCTACGCCGCCCGTGTCGCGGCGACCTGCTGCCTGCGGAGGCGGGTATCGCGGACCGATGCCGTCGGCGAAAGTAATAGGCGGCCGAGGCGGTCAACTTGACGGCGACCATCACGGCGACGGTCCCGATCGGCAGTTCCCAGCCGGTGAACGCGAAACCGGCCGCTGCCGCATGAAACACCAAGGCCGACAGCAGAACCACCACAACCGGCAGGGCGGGACGCCCCCACCACCGCGAAACCGCTGCGCGCGAACCCGATTCGTCCCGGTCGGGCAGGAACGGGGCAGCGGGCCCGGTGTGCGCGGGCAACACCGGTCCGCGCCCCGACGACTCAGCCGATCCGTGCTGAGCGAGCGCGATCCGGCCGTGCCGGTGCAGGGCGGCCCACCTGTGCCCGGCGGTCGCGTTCCCGGACGACGGAGGCCGGCCGTGCCGGGTGACTCCACGCCGCCTCACTTCGGATCCTCCGCCGCGCAATCCGTTTCGGCCGCGACCCATTCGACCGACAGGCGCCCGAACCGATGCAGATCGGCGGCGATGACGGCGCACAATCGGGTAGCCGCCGCTTCATCGACGGCGTCGAGGCGGATCGACAGGACACCCGGGCCGGCGGTCAGGTCCGCCCGGCCCCACGGGTCGAAGATCACCTGCCCGGTGGTGTCGTCCCACTGCGCGGTGACCCGCGCGCCGCCGGTCACACCACCGCCGCCGACCGCGACGGCCTGCACCGGCTCGTCCGCCGGTGGCACAGGTCCGGCGGCGCCGTGGCCCCGGAAGCGGTGGGCCCGGCCGTCACCCATCGCGGCGGCGTGGCGGCAGAACTGCGCAAGATATCGGGCCGATCGGTCGGTGGCGATACGGGCATGCAGCACAGGCATTCTCGTCACAACCTCGTCACCCGCGCGAACCACGCGGCGACCGAAGCGGGCCCCGCGACATCGAGGGTGGCCGGCTCCAGGGTGTCCAGGCGCCAGCCGTCGGTGAACGCCGCCACGATCTCCTCCCGGCGCAACCGGTGCGGACCGTACGAGCCGGGTTGCGCGTCACTGAAGCCCAGCATGAAAAACGTTCCACCCGAAGGTATCACCGCCGCCAGCGCACGCACGTACCGATCCCGGTCCGCACCGGTGAACAGGTGGAACAACCCGCAATCGAGCACGGTGTCGAAGGTTTCGCCCAGATCGGCCGGCGCACTCGCGTCGCACTGCACGAATCGCGCGGTCAGGCCGCGGCTGCGGGCCTTGGCCGTCGCGGTCGCCAGCGCCGCCGCGGACAGATCCACACCGGTGGCGTCCAGCCCCAGGCCGGCGGCGAGCAGCGCGTGTTCGCCTGTGCCGCAACCGGCATCGAGGACCCGGCTGGTCAGCGCACCGGCCTCGGCCAGCGCCGCGAACCTCGGCTGCGGCCGATCGATATCCCACGGCGGCTTGGTGGCGTACAGGGTGTCCGGGCCGGGACGCCCGTGCTCCGGACGCGGGGGATGGGCGGGGGTGAGCATCGTGGTTTCTCCTCGGAACGACGGCGGAATGCGGTCGCCGCCGAATTTATCCAGACACAGTGTATCGATGCAAGACCCAATGTATCCATGCTGGAAGGCGTGTATCGTGACCGGGGTGCCGAAGCTGTGGAACGACACCATCGCCTCGCATCGCTCCCAGGTGCGCGACGCGATCCTCGACACCACCGCGGCCCTGGTGTTCGAACACGGGCTGCGGGCGGTCACGATGGCGCAGATCGCCGAACGAGCCGGGATCGGCCGGGCGACGCTGTACAAGTATTTCCCGGACGTCGACGCGATCCTGCACGCCTGGCACGGCCGCCAGATCGGCGAACACCTGCGACAGCTGACCGCGGTCCGCGACGGCACAGGCGACCCGGCCCAACGCCTCACCGCCGTGCTCACCAGCTACGCGCACATCGTCCGGCAAACCCGCAGCCACGACACCGAACTGGTGAAATTCCTCCACCCCGACCAGCAGATCGCCGACGCCCAGCAACACCTGCGCGAACTGATCGGCGCCCTGATCGCCGAGAGCGCCGCCACCGGCCACCTCCGCGGCGACATCGACCCCGCCGAACTGGCCAACTACTGCCTGCACGCCCTCAACGGCGCCGCCACCCTCACCACCGACACCGCGATCACCCGCCTGATCGACCTCACCCTCACCGGCCTGCGCACCCCCGCCCGGTAGCGACGCCGGCCCCGCGGCGCGCCACCGGGACACCGGTGAGCCGACCCTCCCCGCGAGCGGCCCGCCGAACGAATTGCCCGGCGGCCCGGCACATCTCACCGCCCCCCGGCCGTCGGCTCCCTGACCACCTCGCGCGGCGACTTGTCCGGCCGCAACCCCCGCCAGGAGGGATGGCGCAACCGGCCGTCACCGGTCCACTCGGTGAAGCTCACCTCCCCGACGAGCTCGGGCGCGACCCACACCACATCCCTGACATCGGCTGCCACCGTGGGCTTCTCGGTGCGGATCCGCGCCAGGCTCGCCTGCAGCTCCTCCAGGGCCGCCGCACTGAATCCGGTCCCCACGTTCCCCACGTAGGTCAGCTGCCCGGCGGTATCGGACACGGCCATCAGCAGCGACCCGATCCGGCCGGAACGCCTGCCGTTCCCCGGTTTCCAGCCGACGATCACCACCTCCTGCTCGTTGACGTTCTTGACCTTCGTCCACCACGGACTGCGCCGCCCCGCCAGATACGGACTGTCCAGTCGTTTGCACACGACCCCCTCGAGCCCGAGCCGTTTCGACTCGGCGAGCACGTCGGCGCCGCGTCCGCGCAGCCGCGGCGGCACCCGCCAGCAGCGGCCCTCGAGCCCGAGCTGTTCCAGGATTGCGCGCCGCTGCTCGTACGACAGCCCCACCAGGGACCGGTCGCCGATGTGCAGCAGATCGAAGATCAGATAGGTCGCGGGCACCGACCCCGCCAGGCTGCGGATCATCGCGGCATTGCGCTGATGCATCCGCGGCTGCAACGCCTCGAACGAGGTCCGCCCGTCGGCGGTGATCGCGACGATCTCCCCGTCCAGCACGAAAGGCGGTGTGCCGGGCGCGATCCCGGCGAACTCCGGCCACGCCGGGGTGATCTCGTTACCGTTGCGGGAATACAGGCGCAGATTCTGCTCGACATACCCGAGCGCCCGGATCCCGTCGAACTTCACCTCGTATCCCCACCGGTCGTCGTCCCGGGGCAGGCTGCCCGCCGCTGCCAGCATCGGCGCGTACCGAGGAAGTCCGGTCACACCTCCAGCATACTTACAGCAAACTCAGCGTCAGTTCACGCAGGGAATCTCCGAGCCGATACTGGTGCTGACCGGCTTGCCGGAATCGGGCAGATCGTCCGAGGCGGCCGTCGTGGCAGCCGAGGTACCGGTCCCCGCTCCGGACTCCGTCGCGGTCGCGGCCGCCGCACCGGTGGCGGAGCTGCTCGAGGTCAGCTCGTCGGGCAGGTTGAAGTCGGTGCCGATGACCACCTTCACGTGACCGGGCTCGACGTTCTTCGACGCCGCGGTCGGCAGCCCGCCGAGGGCGTCGGCGACCTGGGTCGCGTCCGTGTCGGCGCCGGTGCCGAAGTACACCACCGAACTGGAACCGTCCCCGTAGCCGGCGTTTCCGGTCGTGCCCTTCGGGAAACCCTTGGCCGACAACGAGGTCGACACCTTCCCGGCCATCCCGCCCGGCGCCCCGGCGTTGACCACGTCGACCGTGCTGACCGGCGTCGTCTTCGGCGCCGGGTCGGTCTGCACGCCGAACGCCGCCCGCACGGTCCGCTTGATCGCCGCCGGATCGACGACGTTGACGTCCTGCCCGTCGACGGTGTCGTACCGCAGCACCGGCAAGGTCTGGAACTCGATCGGGATCGAGCCCGCCCGGCCCATCGTCTGCGCGAAATCGACCAGGTTCCAGCCCTGCGACAGCACGATGTCGTTCTGCGCCAACGTGATCAGCCGCTGCAGCGACCCGAGGTTGGTGAGCGTGCCACCGTCCTTGAGCCGTTTGGCCGCCGCGGTGAGGAACGCCTGCTGGCGATGGGTGCGGTCGAGGTCGCCGTTCTCCAGCTCGTGGCGCTGCCGCACGAACGCCAGCGCGTCGGAGGCGTCGAGATGCTGCGGCCCGGCCGGGAACACCGCCCCGGAGTAGTAGCTGTCGTCGACGGCGTGATTGAGGCAGACGTCGATGCCGCCGAGCAGATTCGCGATGTCGTAGAACCCGACCAGCGACACCTCGGCGAACCGGTTGATCGGCACCCCGGTGAACGCCTTGACCGTGTTGACGATCGACTCGCGACCGGCCTCGCGGCCCTCCTTCTCCAGCTCGACCTGATCCTTCACGCCCTGGTTCATCAACTGCTGTTCCCGGTACGCCTTGCGCAGGCCGTAGGCCTCCTTGACCTTGACGTGGTCGTAACCGGGAATGCCGGTGACGGGCACGTAGTCGTCGCGCGGAATCGAGAACGCGGTGATCTTCTTCAGATCCTTCGGAATGTGCACCAGGATCAGCGAATTCGCGTTGTAGCCGCCCTCGCTGCCGTCGCCGGCGTGCAACTGGTCCAGGACGTCCTTGGGCAGGTCGTTGCCGTTGCGGTCCTTACGGGTGTCCAGGCCGATCAGCAGGATGTTCAGATCGCCGTCGAGGGCGGCGGCGTCCTGTTCGGAGATCGCCTTCGAACGGGTGAAACCCTGGTCCACACTGCGTTCGGTGTAGTACGCGGCCCCGGTACCGGTCACGACGATCACCGCGCCGGCCGCGGCCAGGATCCGGCCGGTCAGCCGTACCCGCTGCCGGGAACGGCGGCGCGCGGTGCGCTCGGCCCGCCGGGTGGCCGCCCGCCGCGGCGAGGCCGGCACCGCCGGGACGAACCGATCGGTCGGCCTGTCGGCATCGGCGACCGCGGCGGCGTGACCGTCCGGCGTGCCCGGGGGACTCGCGGGGTGAAGCTCCGCGACCGCCTCCGGCTCCGGACCGGGCACGCCTCGGGCCCCGGCGGCCCGCCGGCCGCGCGCCGCCGCCCGGCCGCGAGAGCCTCGCTCGGCGCCGGTCGCCTCCGCCGGCGTCCGCTCCGCCCCTTCGGGCCGAGTGTGGCGACCTCCCGGTCGCGAATCGGCCACGACCGGTATCGGTTGGGTTTCGTCGTTCATCTCGCCGTCAAGTCTCACATCACCGTGCTGTGGATACGCTGAGAGTTGTCGTCATCAGGTTGTGACATCGTGCACGATCCCGGCACGGAATGCACATTCGCAGCGCGTTCTAGCCGGTCGGCGCGCCGGCGAACCCGAGCATGGCGCACAGGGTGTCGAGTTGGTAGTCGAAGACCGCGGACCGGTCGGTGAAGGTGTCCGCGCCGTACATGTCGAAGACGTCGAAGCTCACCGCGCCGAACAGCGCCGACCACACCGGCAGCGCCCGGGCCAGCGCCCAGTCGGGCATTCGCAGCCCGAACTCCGCCCGGATGGCGACGATGTCCGCGCCCAGCGCCGCCGGCGGCGCGGACGCGGGCGGTTCGGTCAGCGCGCCCACACCGGCGGCGGCCTCGACCACGCCCAGCAGCGCCACGATCACCCGGGTGCCGGGGACGACGGTCTGCTCGGCGGGCGCCTCGTAACCGGGCACCGGGCTACCGAACAGCAAGCCGTACCGGGCCGGTTCGGCCAGGGCCCAGTCCCGCACCGCGTGGCCCAGCGCCCGCAACCGTTCCCGCGGATCGGCGGGGGCGGCGGCCAGCGCGGCGTCGACGACGTCGCCGAGTTCGGTGTAGGCGTCGACCACCAGCAGCGTCAGCAGTTCGTCGCGGCTGCGCACATACCGGTAGATCGCCGAGGACACCACCCCGAGGTCGCGGGCGACCGCGCGCAGCGACAGCGCCGCCGCGCCGTGCACCGCCAGGTGCTCACGGCCGATGCGCACGATGTCTTCCATGGTGCGGGCGCGGGCGCGCGCCCGGGGCGTGGTGGCGGCCATCCTCCCAGGCTGCCACGAGAGAGCACCGTTGGCAAATGTGAACGCTGCTCCGAACGAGGAGCCGCCCACCGCCCGCGACCCCGGATGTGACTACGATTCCCCGGTGACCGGATACGACGACGCGTTCGAGCACCTCGACACCAGCACGCTGCCGCCGCGACAACAGCGCATCCTCGCGGTGATCCGCGACTGGGTGGTGCGCCACGGCTATCCGCCCGGCACCCGCGAACTGGCCGACGCGGTCGGCCTGCGCTCCCCGTCCTCGGTGTCCAAACATCTGAAAGCCTTGGAGGACAAGGGTTTCCTGCGCCGCAGTGACAGCGTCACCCGCCCGATCGACGTCCGGCTGTTCCTGCGGTCCGCACCGGCGGAGCGCGGTGGCGACACCGGCGATTCGGTCGCGGTCCCCGTGGTCGGCGACATCGCCGCCGGCACCCCGATCCTCGCCGAGGAGCACACCGACGACCTGCTCACCGTCTCCCGCAGCCTGGTCGGGCGCGGCACGGTGTTCGGGCTGCGGGTCCGCGGCGACTCGATGATCGACGCCGCCATCTGCGACGGCGACCTCGTCGTCGTCCGGCAGCAGCACGAGGCGAACTCCGGCGACATCGTCGCCGCCATGCTCGACGGCGAGGCCACCGTGAAGGTGTACCGCCGCCGTAACGGTCACGTCCACCTCGAGCCTCGCAACCCCGCCTATCCGGTCCTCGACGGCGACGACGCGGTCGTGCTCGGCAAGGTGGTGTCGGTGATGCGGCGGGTGTAGCCGCCGCTGTCACCTTTCCCGGCCGCGATTCGTCGACGCTGCGAACCGAATCCGCCCGGAGGAAGGAATGCCGTCGTGACGCCCGAGGAACTGCTGGCGGTGGAGTTCGAACTCCACCGCCCCCGGCTGCGAGCCGTCGCCTACCGGATGCTCGGCTCGCTGGCCGAGGCCGACGACGCCGTGCAGGAGGCGTGGCTGCGCTTGTCCCGCAACGACTCCGGTGAGATCGCGAACCTGGCCGCCTGGCTGACCACCGTCGTCGGCCGGGTGTGCCTGGACCTCCTGCGCGCCCGCACCGCCCACCGCGAGCAACCGCTGCCCGAGCACCTGCCCGACCCCGTCGTCGGCGCCGACGACGCCGGCGACCCGGAACACCAAGCGCTGCTGGCCGATGCGGTCGGCCTGGCCCTGCAGGTCGTCCTGCACTCCCTGGCCCCGGCCGAACGACTCGCCTTCGTCCTGCACGACATGTTCGGGCTGCCGTTCGAGCAGATCGGCCCGCTGGTGGACCGCACGCCCGGCGCGGCGAAGAAACTGGCCAGCCGGGCCCGGCGGCGGGTGCGCGCCGCACCCCACCCCGGTGGCGACCCCGCCGAGCACCGCCGCGCCGTCGACGCGTTCCGCAACGCCGCCGCCGGAGGCGATTTCGACGCGCTGCTGGCGATCCTCGACCCCGACGTGCTGCTGCGCGCCGACACCGGCGCCCACCCGTTGCAGACCGTGCGCGGCGCGGCGACGGTGGCCGGGCAGGCCACCGGCTTCCGTCGCGGCGGCGGCGCCGGCGCGACCATGCGGCCGGTGCTGATCAACGGGCTGCCCGGCCTGGCCGGTGTGCGGGACGGCCGGCCGATCTCGCTGATGAGTTTCACCGTCGCCGGGGGCCGGATCGCCGGCATCGACATCCTCGCCGATCCCGACCGGCTGGGCCGCCTCGACCTGCCCGGATTCGACGATCGGCCGGATCCGGTCACCTCCGCGGGCCCGCGCTCGTCATAGCGGTGCACCCGGCACCGGCCGGGATACGCATCCACCCCCGACTCGTCCGGAGGACGACATGTCACCACGCATACCCGACGCCAACGCGCTCGTGCCCGAGATCCAGGAGGCGGCCGCCGCCCTGGTCAGGGCCACCGGCAACGGGGCGCTGCCGCAGAACACCGGCACCCTGGTATTCCTGCGCGCCGGTCAGATCGTCGGCAACACCTACCAGGTCGCCCGGCACACCGCGAGCCTGCGCGGCGCGGGGGAGTCCGAGGATCGGATAGCCTCCCTCGTGACCTGGTGGGACTCACCGTATTTCAGCGAGGCCGAACGGGCCGCGCTGGCCCTCACCGAGGCCACCTTCGGGCCCACCCCGCGCGGCGGCGAACGGGTACCCGACGACCTGTTTGCCACGGCCGCCCGGTACTACGACCCGAAGGCGCTGACGACTCTCGTGGTCACGCTCGCGACGGCCGGATTCTGGATGAACATCGCGCTCCTGCTGAAGCCCGATCCGATCCGCCAGGCCACCGTCGCCGCCTGACCGCGGCCGGTCGCCGACGTCGGCCGGCGACCCGGCACTGGTCCGTGACCCGGTCCCGGGTCGCGACCGGTGCCGGGTCGCGATCAGTGCTCGGTCGGGTCGCGGCCGGATCCGGTCGCCATCAGTGCAGGGCCGCGATCAGTGCGGGTCCGCGGTCAGGTCGTACACCACCAGCCCGTCCAGATGCCGGGCCGGATAGTGCGCCGACACCCACTGATAGATGTCCTCGTCCCCGACCGGATGCCACCAGCCCGCCGCCGGACTGTACGGGGCCGCATCGGGTTTCGCGTCCGCGCTCCTGTCGGTGCGCCACGCGTCCGGCAGCTTCACCTCGGTGGCCAGATAGTAGGAGATCTGATGGGTGCGGGCCAGTTCCTCGAACCGCGGCAGCCCCGGCGCCGGATCCTCCGAGGTGAACCCGCCGATGGCCAGTACCGGTGTGCGCGTGGCCAATTCCAGCCCCGCGGCCGGACCGGACCGATCGATCGCCGCCGACCACCGGGTGTGCGTCGCCTGCAACAGCGACACCAGCTGCGGATCGTAGTCGGTGCCGCCCATCATCACCGACAACTGTTTCCGGAACATCGCGAACGCGCCGGACTGCGGCTCCGGCCGCGCCGGACCCACCGAAGGCCCACCGCCGGTGTGCGATTGCGGCAGCGTCGCCGCGGCGTACGCGGTCGAACCGGCCAGCCCCGCGACCATCCCGGCCGCCAGCAGCAGCGCCGTCACCCGGCGGGGCACCCGCCGGCCCAGCGGCGGAATCACCGTGGCCACCAGCGCCACCACCGCGACCACGGTCACCGCCAGGATCGCCCAGCGCAGCCACGGCTGCCAGGAAGCGTTGCGGCGCAACAGCACGAACGCCCAGCCGCCACCGGCGGCCACCAGCAGCGCGCCGCCGATCCGCCCCGCCGCGGTGCCGCGCCGCGCCCACGCCTCGTGCGCGCCGAGCGCGAGACTGCCCGCCACCGCCGGCGCGATCGCCAGCGTGTAATAGGCGTGCATGCCACCCTTCATGCCGGAGAACGCGACCGAGTCGATCAGCAGCCACAGCCCGAACAGCAGCGCCGCGCCGCGCACGAGGTCCGTCCGCGGCGCCCGCCACCGCAGCACCAGCACCAGCACGAACGCCACCACCGCCGCCGGCAGCAGCCACGAGATCTCGAAACCGATCTCCCCGGCGAACATTCGCGTCGGGCCGGTCCCGTTACCGCCGAAACCGCCTCCGCCGCCACCGAATCGGGGGAACTGGTACCCCGGCGGCGGCTGGAACAGATTGCGGCCGTGATGATTGTGTCCGAGGTAGCGCGCGAAGCCGTTGTAGCCCAGCACCAGATCCATGAACGTGTCGTTCGCCGACCCGGCCAGATACGGCCGCGACGACGCCGGCCACAGGATCGTCAGCAGCACATACCAGCCCGACGAGACGACCAGCGCCGCCGCGGCCGCCAGCAGATGCAGCAGCCGCCTGCCGATCGTGGCCGGGGCGACCAGCAGATAGGTCAGCGCCAGCGCGGGCAGCACCATCAGCCCTTCCAGCATCTTGGCCAGGAACGCGAAACCGAGCGCCACCCCGGCCCAGATCAGCCACCGCACATCGGCTTTCGGCAGGGCCCGCACGGTGCACCACGCGGCGACGGTCATCGCCAGCACCATCACCGCGTCGGGATTGTCGAACCGGAACATCAACGCCGCCACCGGCGTCACCGCCAGCGCCAGCCCGCCCAGCAGGCCCGCGCCGCGGCTGCCGGTGACCCCGGTGACCGTCGCGTAGAGCAGCGCGACCGCGGCGACGGCCATCAGCGCCTCCGGCACCAGCATGGACGCGCTGGAGAAGCCGAACAGCCGCACCGACACCCCCATCACCCACTGCGAGAGCGGTGGCTTGTCCACGGTGATGAAGTTCGAGGGATCCAGCGAACCGAACAGCACCGCCTTCCAGCTGCGCGAGCCGGACCACGCGGCGGCGGCGTAGAAGCTGTTGCCCATCGCGTTGACGGTGATGTTCCACAGATAGGCCACGGCGGTGCCGAGCAGCAGCACGATCAGCGCGATCCGCTCCCAGCGGCGGGCAGGCGGCGGACCCGCGGTGTCGATCGGATCGGGATCGGTCGGATCGGGATCGGTCGAGCCGGGCAGGGCAGTGTCGGCTGTCGTCGCTGTCACCGCGGGAGTCTCTCACCCGTGCCGGTGAGCATCCTGGCGTGCGCCTGGGAGAATTCTGAGAGCGTCCCGCCGGTCACGACCCGTCGACGCCGAGCGCGTCGGCGAACATCGGCCACGAATCGTGCAGATCCTGCTGCCAGTAACCCCAGGAATGCGTTCCCGTGGGCCGGAACCGGAAGGTCGCCGGGATCTGCAGCGCCGCGAACCGGCCCTGCAACGCGTGCGTGCACGTGTCGGTCACCGTCTCCAGCAGGGCGCCGCTGAGCATCTGCGCGATCAGCTTGACCGGGTCACCGCCGATGCCGGGACCGTCCATGGTGTCCAGCGGACCCGGCCACCCGGTCCCGCTCGACACGTAGATCGCGGTGCCGCGCAACCGATCCGCGTGCAGATACGGATCCATCGCCGCCCAGGTCGGATCGCCCGGCGGCCCCCACATGTTCACCGGATCACCGGACCAGCGGCCCACCACCGCGCCGACCATCGCCTGCCCCTGCGGATTGCTGGTCTCCACACAGCCGCTGTAGGAACCGATCGCCTTGTACAGTCCGGGCGCGGCCATCGCCAGCTGGAACACCGACGTCCCCGACATGGACACGCCCGCGATCGCGGCGGTGCCGTCGGTGTGCAGCGCCGAATCGATCACCGGCGGCAGTTCCTCGGTGAGGAAGGTCGTCCACAGCGGCCGGCCCAGCACCGGATCGGCGGTGCGCCAATCGGTGAAGTAGCTGCCGCGGCCGCCGATCGGCACCACCACGTTCACCTGCTTGTCGGCGAAGAAGCCGACCATGTCGGTCTGGTCGGTCCAGCCGCCTCCGCTGTCACCGTCGCCGCCGCTGGAACCGTTGAGCAGATACAGCGTCGGCGCGGGCGTCGACGTGTCCGAGGCGCGCAGGATCTTCACGGTGATGTCGGTGTCCATCGCCGCCGAGTGCACCGTCAGATCGATGAACCGGTCCAGGTTCGGGACCGCCTTCGTCATCCGGGTGCCGTCGTCGGCGGGCCGGGCCGAGGCGATCAGCGCCGCGGCGACCGCGGGCGGGCCGGGCTGATCCGCCGCCGCGGGCACCACCGGGACGAGCGCGGCCGCGGCGAGCAGCGGCGCGAACAATCCGACGACACGTCGACCCACGAATTCCACCTCCGCCAATGTGTGGCCCCCGCTTGCGGTGACGGTAGGACGTCGCGGCGGGTACCGACAAGTCGGGGCGCAGGGTACTGGACAAGAAACCAGTCCCGCCCGGGTGGGCCTGGGGGCCGATCACAACCATGAACGGCCGCCGGCCGGGTACCGAGCGCAGGCCCTGTGGCCGCTGTGCGCGGCCTGGGGGCCCGCTGTGGGCGCGCCGGCTCAGCGCGGCACGGTCACCGGATCGGCACAGCTGTCCGGCGCGTCCACCAGCGAGCAGTCGTCCGGGCCGCGCGTGGGCCGGTACCCGGCGGGCACCCCGCCGTCGCGGATCAGCGCGGTATAGGCCGCGACGGCGTCGGTGGGCCGCCGGTCCAGGGCCGCGCCGGCGCGCACGTCGACACTGTAGAGCCCGAAACGCGGTGTGTAGCTGCCCCATTCGTAGTTGTCGGTGAGACTCCAGTAGTTGTAGCCGATGACCTTCAGGCCGTCGGCGGCCGCACGCTGGATCCAGTAGACGGTGTCGCGCAGATCGTCGCCGCGGCGGTACCCGTCGGCGCGCGGCTGCTCGTCGCGGGTCGGCATCCCGTTCTCCACCACGAACAGCGGCAGCCCCGGGAACCGGCGCGCGTAGTGCCGCAGCGCGTAGTAGATGCCCTCCGGTTGCAGCGGCAGATTCCACAACCGGTCGAAATCCGCCGGCGACACCTGCTGGATCGACTGCGGGGTGAATCCGTAGTAGTAGTCGATGCCCACGAAGTCGAGGGTCGCGGCGATCGCGTCGAGCATCGGCCCGTTGACCGCCGGCTCGGCGGTGCCCGCCAGATAGGCGATGTTGCTGGTGACCATCGCGCCGGGCTGCACCGCGTGGATGTGCCGGTAGGCGCCGCGGTGCGCGTCGATCAACCGCTGCTGCGTCACCGGTACGTCCGCCGCGGCCAGGCCGCCGCCGGTGACCTCGTTGAGGATGTAGAACGCCGGCTCGTTGATGGTGACCCACAACGGATCGTGGCGCGCGTAGCGATCGATCACGGTGCGCGCGTTGGCGAGCCACGCGTCGAGCATCCCCGCGTGCGCCCAGCCGCCGCGATCGGCCGCCCAGCCCGGGTACACCCAGTGGTCGAGGGTGATCATCGGCCGGATCCCGTGCCGGGCCAGCGTTTCCAGCACCCGGTCGTAGAACGCGAACCCGGCGTCGTCCCACCCGTCCGGATGCGGTTGTACCCGTGCCCATTCCACGCTGAACCGATACACCCGGACCCCGAGCCCGGCCGCCAGCGCGATGTCCTGTTCGTAGCGGGTGTAGAAGTCCACCGAGTCGCGATACGGCTCGTGTGCCGAACCCGCCGCGTACCGGGCCCAATTGCTGTCCGGCGCATGACCTTCGCACTGGAACCCGGCGCTGGCCACCCCCCAGAGGAAGTCGTCGCCCAGCGGCGGCACCACCGCCGGGGCCGGGGCCGCCCCGGCGAGCGGGACAGGGGCGGCCAGCGCCCCGGCGCCTGCGGCGAGGACGGCGAGCGCGTGACGGCGGGTCAGGGGCATGGCATCCTCATCGTCGAGTGCGGGACGGGCAATTCTCACTCACCAACTGGGCGCGTGTCCAGCTTCGGGGCCGGTGTCCCCGCCCGCGGGAAAAACCGATCCAGGAAATCATTGCGGAACTTTCCGGCCGGGTCGTACCCGTCGAGCAGCCGCGCGAAATCGGCCCACCGGTCGTAGCGGCCGCGCAACCGGTCCGGCCCGGCGGTGAACACCTTGCCCCAGTGCGGGCGCGCCCCGAACCGCGCGAGCCGTTCCTCGATCGCCGCCACCACCGGCGTCACCGCCGCGGGGTCGTCGATCCAGGTGAAATGGAATGCGGCCGAATCACGTCCGGCCGCCGGGCTCAGCCACAACTCGTCGCCGGCGACGGTCCGGATCTCCCCGATCCGCAGCACCGGCGCGATCCGGTCCCGCATGTCGTCCAGCGCCGCGAAGGCCTCGGTCACGCATTCGACCGGCACGAAGAACTCCGACTGCAACTCCCGCCCGCTGCTGGGGGTGAACTCGAGCCGGAAATGCGGCAGCCGCCGATACCACGGCCCGGACACCCCCAACTGCTCCGTGCAGTGCCGCGCCGGCATCCCCGGCACCGGATGCATGGCGACCGTGGCGCGAGAAGCCCCGTGCCACAACAACTCCGGCGTCTCGTGCGGCCCCTTCAGCCACACCTGATCGATGCGGTCCGTACGCCAGCGGGTGAACAGGCTCACGCTGTACCCCGCCCCGAGGATCTCCGCCGCGTCCTCGGTGAACCGCTCGACGGGCAGATCCTCGTACACGTACTGGGCGATCTCGAACGCCGGGACCAGATCGAGGGTCACCGCGGTCACCACGCCGACACCGCCGAGCCCCACCACCATGCCCGCGAAATCCGGCTCCCCGCGCCGGATCCCGGCCACCTGCCCGTCCGCGGTGACCAGTTCCAGCCCCGCCACCGCCGTGGCCAGGCTCCCGTTGCGCACCCCGGACCCGTGGGTGCCCGTCGCGACCGCCCCCGCCACCGAGATGTGCGGCAGCGAACCGAGATTCGGCAACGCGAAGCCCGCCTCGTCCAGAGTCCGCACGAATTCCCCGTACCGCAGCCCGGCCGACACGGTCACCGCCGACCGCGCCGCGTCGATCTCCACCCGCCGCGGCAACCCGGCCACCGACACCAGATCCCCGGCGGTGTCGGCGATCCGGTTGAACGAATGCCCCGTCCCCAGCGCCCGCACCCGCTCGGCGCCGGCCACGAGCCGGGCCACCTCGGCCACACTGCCCGGCCGATGCACCCGCCGCGCGCCGAAGACGACATTGCCGGCCCAGTTGGTAAACGTCACGCCACATTCTCCGGCGCCGGCCCCGCACCGTCACCCGACCCCCGGAGATCACCGCCACCGCCGCTGGCGGCACCAGGAAGATCCTCGCCGCCACACCGCCGAACCCGTCTGCCCGGATCGCCGCCCTCGCCGCCGGACCGCGGATCCTGTCTGCCCAGATCGCCACCCTGGTTGCCGGACCGCGGATCCCGTGTGCGCATCCCGGCCACGGTAACCGCCGCCCGCGGCCGCCGCGCCAGATGCCCCACATGCCGGCCACCGGCCACGATCGCCGCGGCCAGCGCCACCGCGCACACCCCGTTCCACCCGAACCGCTCGTACGCCCGCACCCCCACCCACGACCCCACGCTGCCGCCGAGGAACGCGCACGTCATGTACGCGGTGTTGAGCCGCCCGCGAATATCGCCGGGCAACGCGAAGATTCGCGCCTGATTGGCCACCTGCCCGGACTGCGTGGCCACGTCCAGCATCAGCATCCCCGCCGTCACCGCCACCAGACCGGCCGCGCCGCCGAGCGCCCCCAGCCACAACACCCCCACCGCCACGAACATCACGACCAGCGCCATTGACGTCACCCGATCCGGCCCGTGCCGATCCGTGACCCGCCCCGCCCACGGCGTCACGAACATGCTCGCCGCCCCGACCAGCGCGATCAGCCCCACGACCGCGGTCCCCAGCCCGTACCGCGGCCCGGTCACCCACAACGCCAGCGCCGTCCACGCCGCGCTGAACGCCGCGAACACCACGGCTTGGTAGAAGGCGGACCGCCGCAACTCCGCCCGGCTGCCCAGCAACCCCACCGCACCACCGAGCAACGCCGGATACGACAACCGCGACACCGGCCGGGCGCCGGGCGCCACCCGCCACACCAACGGCGTCAGCAGCAGTGCCGCCACCGCGGCCACCGCGTACGGCGCCCGCCAGCCCGCCCACTCCGCCACCGTCCCGGAGAACGTGCGCGCCAACAGGATTCCCCCGATCAGCCCACTGAGCAGCGTCCCCGTGACCGCACCGCGCCGCTGCGGCGCCACCAGCCCCGCCGCCATCGGGATGAGAATCTGCGGCACCACCGTCGTCAGCCCGATCGCCACCGCCGCCACCAGCAGCACCCCCGCCGACGGCGCCAGCGCCGCCAGCAGCGACCCCGCCGCGGTCAGCACCAGCAACGCCGTGAGCAGCGGCCGATACGGCACCCGGTCACCCAGCGGGACGAACAGGAAAATGCCTGCGGCATAACCGATCTGCGTAGCCGTGACGGCCAGCGCGGCGGTGTGCGGCGCGATGCGCAATCCCGTGGCGACCGCCGGAGCCAGCGCCTGCGGAAAGTACACATTGGCCACCGCCACCCCGCAGGCCAGCGCCAGCGCGGCAACCACCGGCCGCGACAGGGAACGGTCGTCGTCGGGGGAGCGGGAATCGGGAAGTGACATCGGAACCTCACGAAGAACCGGTTTGACTGGTGCCCAGACGGTACCAGTCAAACCGGTTCCGGCGTAACGTGGTCCGCGTGAACGCCCCCGCCCCCCGGTTCCGCGCCGGCGCCGGCCGCCTGTGCCTGGACTTCGTCCGCACCCTCCGGCACCGCGGCACCCCCGGCGAAACCGAGGAACTCCCCGACGAGGCCGCCCTCACCGCCTGGATCACCCAATGTGCACCCTGCGCAACCTTTCCCGGACCTACGGCAGCACCCGCCCGGCGCGGAGCCGTTGCGGTTCAACCTGTTCCCGGTGTCGAAGCCCCCGCGGCCGAGGGCGAATCCGGTGTCGAAGCCCCGGTCCGCCATATTGCACGCGCAAGGCAGCTCCGCGAAGCGGTGCACACCCTGCTCACCCACGCCCGAACCACCGGCCCGGCCGACTGCCCGCCCGCCGCCCGGAACCTCCTGAACGACGTGGCCGCGGGCAATCCACCAGCGCCACACCTGAATTCGCGCGGCCACCTGCACTGGACCGCCCCCGACCCGATCACCGCGACCCTCACCCTGATCGCCCGCGACGCCCTGGACCTGGCCACGTCGGATCTGGTTGCGCGCCTGCGGGTCTGCGAGGGTCACGACTGCCAGGCCGTCTTCCTCGACCTGTCCCGCCCCGGCACCCGCCGCTGGTGCTCGATGAGCACCTGCGGCAACCGCGCCAAGAAACAGGCCCTGCGCGACCGCGCATCCCGCTGACGTCTACCCCTCGCCCAGGAACCCGGCGATCGCGGCGGCGAGTTCGGGTGCTGCCACCGCACTCCCGTGATCACCCGGAACCCGGACGAACCGGGCATCGCCCAGCAGGGCCGCCAACTGGTCGGCATCGCCGCGCTCGTCCTGATCGCCGATCGCGACCAGCACCGGCACGGTGATCCGGCGCAGGTCGGATTCCGGTGTCGGGATGAGCGAGTCGAGCACACCCAGCAGTGCGCGCGGTGACGTACCCGCCATCGACAACGCCTGTGCCCTGCGCGCATCCGGCGAATCCGGCTCGATCACAGTGCCGCCGACGAGCGCGCCGAGTACCCGATGATTGTCCCCGCCGTGCTGAGGACCGCTGACCTTCGCCAGTCCCTGCCCCGCCACGATCGCCCGGCGTGGCCGCGCACCACGCGCCAGCATGCGCACGGCGATCCGCGCGCCGAGCGAATACCCCCCGAGGTCGTACCCACCGTCGCCCAGCCCCAGATGCGCGACCAGTGCCAGCCCGTCCTCGGCGAGAACATCCGGCGGATACCCCGTGGCATCGTCCGGCGCCGCACTGTCGCCGGACCCGCGAGAATCCGGAACGACAACGCGATACCCGTGCGCGGCGATCGCCGCGCACGGCCCGCGGTCGATCATGAGCCGGCCCGAGCCGCCGAAGCCGGGCAGGAAGATCAGCGGCCGGCCCGACCCGGTCTCGTGCCAGGCGAGCCGCACCCCGTCGAAGCCCGCGAAATGATGGACAGCCATGGTGTTTCCGACTCTACCGACCCGCCCGGCGGCGGCCGCACCGTCCCCGCATACCCATCGCCACCGGAAATTCCTGCGCGACACCCGAATCCGCGTCCACGGCCACCGGATCACCCCTACCGATCAGCGATCGTCCAGATGAGCCGCCAGGCCGGGCGCGTCGGCAGCGTGGCAGCGGTCCCACCGGTCCTACGGCGCCCGGAAACCGCCGATCTTCCGCTCGAGCAGTTCGGCCAGCCGCAGCGGGGTGCGGTCCTCGAACATCGGTCCGATCAGCTGCACGCCCACCGGCAGGCCCTCGGGGGACCGGCCCGCCGGTATCGCCGTGGCGGGCAGCCCCGGCATGGTCGCCACACCGGCCCAGACCAGCTGGTCGAAGTACGGATACCCGACCCCGTCGATATCGATGCGCCGGTCCTCCAGACCTCCGTGGTGGTCGTGCGGGAAGGCGGGCGTGGGCGTGATGGGGCACACCACCACATCGAACTCGGTGAACAGTTGCCGCCAGCCGTGGCGGTGCAGTTCGCGGCGGTGGTTCGCCTCGACCCAGTCGCGATGACCGAGCACCATGCCACGCAGCCGCGCCGCGTCGAGGCTCCGGTCCTCCGCGCTCAGGGCGGCGGCGTCGGTCCGCAACCGTTCGTACACGTCCAGGGGAAGACTCGCGGCGGCGTTGGACAGCATCAACAGCATGTAGAGCGTCGCCGCGTCGGCCGGATCGGGCAGCAGCCGACTGCGCCGTTCGACGCGGGCGCCCTCGTCGCCGAGCGCGTCGGCGACCCGATGCACGCCCGCCCGCACCGCCGATCCGGTCGGAATGAGCGGATGGTCCTCGACGATCAGGACCCGGAAGTCCGCCAGCCGCTCGTGCCGCGAAGGCGGCAGCGCCACCTCGTAGGCGACGCCGTGTGTCAGCGGGTCCGGACCCGCCATCACGTCGAGCAACAGCGTGAGGTCGCCCGCGGTACGCGCCATCGGCCCGACGACGGCCAGGTCGAGGTCGATCGGCAGGGCCGGCGCGGGCGGCGCGACCATGCCACGGGTCGGCGCCAGCCCGAGTGTCGGCTTGTGCGCGTAGATCCCGCAGAAATGCGCCGGGGTACGCAGCGAACCGGCGAGATCGGAGCCGATGGACAACGCGCCGAATCCTGCCGCCAGGGCCGCCGCCGACCCCCCGGACGACCCACCCGCCGTACGGCCGTGATCCCACGGATTGCTGGTGGTCCCGTAGATCTCGTTGAAGCTCTGGATATCTCGCAGCATCAACGGCACATTGGTCTTCCCGAGCAGCACCGCCCCGGCCGCCTCCAGCCGCGACACCTGCACCGCGTCCTCGGCCGCCACATGGTCTCGCTGCGACGGCATCCCCCAGGTCGTAGGCAACCCGGCGATGTCGTACGACTCCTTGACCGTCACCGGAATCCCGAGCAGCGGCCGATCCTCACCCCAGGCGCGGGCCCGGTCGGCACGTCGCGCCGCGGCCCGCGCCCGGTCGAAGGTCCGCACACAGATCGCGTTGATCGCCGTGTCGTCCCGCTCGATACGGGCGATCGCCTCGTCGGTCAATTCCACCGAGCTCACCTCACCGGCACGCATTGCCACCGAAAGTTCCTCGGCCGATCGGTAATTCCCATTCATGAA
Organism: Nocardia aurantia; assembly: GCF_009604425.1. GTDB lineage: Bacteria > Actinomycetota > Actinomycetes > Mycobacteriales > Mycobacteriaceae > Nocardia > Nocardia aurantia. Next base: position 136,850 of record NZ_WEGI01000014.1, read on the forward strand.
TTCGACGGTAACGAGCCGCCGCAATAGCCATGAAATATTGTTTCGCGCAAACAGTAATCACCGAACAACGGACCGCAGCCGCCCCGTTCCGGCATATCCCAGGTCCCAGGTCCGGCGGCGCCGACCCGGTCGCCGCAGGCCATGAAAGACCGTTTCGCACAACGGGACAGATGTCACACCGACCACCGTATTCCGCTCCGGCCGCGAACCGTTCGACCGGCCGCCGGTCGAGACGAAAGCGGCGCAGGCCCCGAAATCGAACACAATTCGGCCCGATTGTGTGACAACGCGTCACCAGCGGCTACTGAACCGCCACGGCGAGGCGGCAACCGCCACACCCCGATGATCGCCCGTGGGCCGTCACCGCCCATTGCCGACTGCGATGCCTGCGGCTACCTCACGTCTGGCGACAAGCGTGATCACACGGTTCCGGGAAATTAGACACCCCGCGACCGGGACCGCGCTCTTCGACCTCGTTGTGGATCGGCGAAAGGCCTTGTGGCGCGGTTACGCCCGCGCACTCATCGAACTCGAGGGGCCGCGGCTCGTCGACGTCGATATCGACAACACCGTACCGTTCAACCTGGTCGTGCGAGTGCGTGACCGTGACCAGGTGTTCACACGCTTGAAGGCGGCCGGGATCGGGTCCAGCCCTCGCGAGGCGAGCGTCTGTACGAATGACCGCGGCCGGAATCCCTCGGCACAGGGTGAGGGTGGCGATTCGGAAATCCGGTGACTGCGCGGCTTGTTCGATCTCGCTACAACCCCAGTTTCGTGACGGCGTTGTCCTCCAGCGGATTCGCGGTCCGGATGTATCCGTGCACCGTTCGCGGGTTGGACCAGCGGCCCTGCCGCATGATCTCCCGGTCGCTGGCCCCGCCCAGCGCCGCCTGTGTCGCGAACCCGGCACGCAGTGAATGCCCGGAGAACAACGCCGGATCCAGGCCCGCCCGCGCCGCGTACCGCTTCACCAATTCCGCGACCGCCCGTCCCGACATCGCTGTCGCGCCGATCCCGCCGTGCCGCGAGATCGCCGGGAACAGCGGTCGTTCCGGATCGCCGAGACTGGTTCCGGCGAATCCGTGACACCGATGGATCGCGGGATCACCTTGCGCCGCATGTGCTTCCGACCACACGCGCACCCCGTGATCACCCTCGGTGGCATGGATCTCCAGTAGTCGCAGCCAATCCGCGAACGCGCAGACCGGGCAGGTGTGCGGTCGCTGCCCGCGCGGCAGCGCCACCCGCTGCGCCGCCGCACCGGTCGGATCGGTCTTGGTGACCGGCAACTGGATCAGCAGGATCGGCTCACCGCTGGCGTGATCGAGATCCACCCGCGCGTCCGCGATCCGCAACCCCGCCAGCTCACTACGCCGCAACGCTCCCGCGAACCCCACCAGCAGCACCAGCGCGTCCCGCCGCCGCGCCGGTTCGGCGGGCCACCCCGCCGCCGGTAATCCCGCGAGCAACTGTTCCAGCGTGTGCAACAGCACCGGACGCTTCCGTGCCGGCTGGGTCCGCCGTGTCCGCCGGATACCGCGCAACGTCAACCGCACCACATCCGACCGTGTCGGTGACGGTAACCCGTTGGCCGCGTGCACCGCCGCGATCGCGGCGCTCTTGCGCTCCAGCGTCGCCGCCCCGAACGCCCACGCCCCCGACTCCTTACGCGCGTCCGCCGCCGCCGCGAGATACACCGCGACATCCAGCGCGTCCGCCGGCAACGCCTGCCGTCCCTCCGCGGCGCACCACGCCGACCACCCGATCCAATCGGATCGATACGCCCGCACCGTATTCGGCGACTGCGACGCCTCCAGATACCGCCGCAGCGCCCCCGCCTGCTCGTCATCGAACCGCTCCCGCACCAGCCGCAACGCCACCGCGTCCACCAGGACACTGCGCACCCCGCGCCGCAATTCGGCCCGCACGGAATCCGGCACGGCGACCACACCCGCCGAGATATCCGGCTGCACCCCAGATTCGATCGTCATCACCACCACCTTCTCACCCGAGCCCGCACATACCGGCGACCGCCGTGCCGGGGATACGGCCGAAGCCGCGCTCATCCTGTCGAGACGCCGGGGTCGGTACGCGGAAGGATGTGTTGCAGGCCCTCCGTGGATGCCGCTGTATCGCGTTACCGCCTCCGGCACGACGTCACGCGAGGCCGGCGTCCTCATGAGGCCGAGCACAGTACGGCCCGGCGACCTGTGAGAACGCGCCGCCATGTGGCGGAGGGCACGAGAACGCCTCAGCGAGAGCCGGTCTCGCGATCGCGGCGCGGCACCCGCCGCGAGATCGCCACTCCGAGCAGGCAGATCGCCCCACCGGCGAGGACCAGCGCGGTGGGTGCCTCGCCGAGCAGCAGCCACGACATCAGCGTGGAGATCGCCGGGACCGCGTAGGTGCTGGCGGCCAGGCGGCCGGCGTCGGTGCGGCGCAACGCGAACGACCAGAGTGTGAAACCCAGTGCGGTGGGCGCCAATCCGAGATAGACGCCGTCGGCGATCGTGCGGGAAGGAGCCGCGGCGAGCTCGGTGACCAGTTGCGGGGCCCACGGCAGCAGCGCCACCGTGCCGATCACACAGCCCAGCCAGATCGCGGTGAGCGGATCCACATGGCGCAGTGCGGGTTTCTGCACCAGCACCCCCGCGGCGTAGAGGACCGCGGCCAGCAGGCACAGCAGCACTCCGAGGCCGTCCCGATGTCCGCCGCCGGTGCCCAGCGCGATCAGCGCGACCCCGGCCAGCGAGACGGCCGCGCCGAGGATCAGCCATCGGGTCAGGCGCTCGCCGAACAGGACCGGTGCCGCGAACGCCACCAGCAGCGGCGCGAGATTGACCAGCAGCGCGGCCGTGCCGGCGTCGACGTGGCGCTCCCCGGTGTTCAGCGCGACGGTGTACGCGGCCAGCCACAGCACCGCGTACGCGGCGATCAGCAACCACGGCCGCCCGGACCGCGGCAGCCGGGCCGTGATCGCGCCGCGGGCGAACATCGGCACCGACAGGGCCACGGCCGCCACCGCCAGCCGCAGCAGCGCCATCGGCGCGGGCGACAGCGCGGTACCGGCGTCGCGGATGGCGACGAACGCCGAGGACCAGAGCACCACGGTCACCAGCGCGGCCACCGCACTGGGCACGTCGATACCGGTGGGCCGGGGCGCGGTGATCGAGTCGGTGCTCACGCCGGTGATCCTCGCCGTGGAACCCTCGTCGGCACAAGCGATTTTCGGACGCGGACCCGGCGCGGATTCTGTGGTCATCCCGCCATCCTCACCGCCACAATCGGACAGGACAAGCGAACAATCCGGCACAACTGTTCAGCGTGACTGTACGATTCGAGGATGCTCGACATCACCCGGCTGCGCCTGCTGCGCACGGTCGTCGCGACCGGATCGCTGCGCGCCAGCGCCGCCGCCCTCGGCTACACCCCGTCGGCGGCCAGCCAGCAACTCGCGGCCCTGCAACGCCAGACCGGCCTGCGCCTGGTCGAACGCTCCGGCCGCGGCCTGGTGCCCACCACCGCGGGCCGCGCCCTGGCCACCGAGTCCGATCGCCTGTTCGCGGAACTGTCCCGCCTCGACTCCATGGTCGGCGACCTGCGCGCGGGCCGCGCCGGCAGTCTGTCGATCGGGTATTTCGGGTCGGTCGGCGCGGCCTGGCTGCCGCCGGTCGTCGAGGCGCTGCGCACCGAATTCCCGGACCTCCGGCTGGAACTGCGGATGGCCGAATTCGCCGAGGGGCAGCGCGATATCGAGATCTTCGTGGCCGATCCGCACTCCCCGCCCCCGACCGGCGCCCGGGTGCAGCCGCTGGCCGCCGACCCCTACGTCGTCGGCCTGCACCGCGAGCACCCCCTGGTCACCGAAACACGGGTCCGGCTCGCCGATCTCGCGGACCACCCCTGGATCGACAACGAGCACACCGACGGCCCCTGTCGTCGCGTCCTGCTCGACGCCTGCGCGGCGGCCGGCATCACACCCGCCTTCCAGGTGCAGACCCCGGACTATCCGACCGCGATCGCGTTGGTGGCCACCGGAATCGGCGTTACCGTGATGCCGCGGCTCGCCGCCGTCGACCTGCCTCCGCAGGTGGTGGCGCGGCCGGTCGTCGACCCCACCCCGGTCCGCCGGATCGCCCTCGCGATCCGGGAGGAGCGGCTCGGGCATCCCGCCGCCCGCCGCGCCGCCGAACTGTTCACCGCCGCCGCGGCACACCCCTGACGGCGCGCGATCATCCCTGCGGCGCAGCGACACCCGTGACGGCGACCACGAGTTCGTCCGCCAGCCCGGCGGATACCGGCCGATCGGTGGCCAGCAGCCGATACCAGATCGTGCCGAAGACCATGTCCGCCACGGTATCCGGGCTCAACCCCGCGGGCGCCTCGCCGCGCGCGACGGCCCGCTCGACGATGGTCAGCAACGCGTCCCGGCGCCGCTGCAGAAATCCCGCCCGCCAGCGCGCCCCGAACTCGTTGTCCACCTGGGCATGTGCCATCAGCGCCCGCAACGCCGCCACCACGGTCTCGTTGCCGCCCAGGGCGAAACTGTCGATCAGGAACTTCCGCAGATCGGCGGCGTAGCCGCCCTCGTCCGGAATCGGCACGTACAGATCGGCTTTCGTCGCCAGCGCGTCGAGCAGCACATCGGCCTTCGACGGCCACCAGCGGTAGACGGTCTGTTTACCGGCGCCGGAGCGCGCCGCGATGCCCTCGACGGTCAGTCCGGCATATCCGCGTTCCGCGGTGAGTTCGAACGCGGCGGCGAGGATCGCCATCCGGCTGTCCTCGCTGCGTTTGCGCCCGGGGTTCGGCTTGTCGTTCATCGGCACCGATGTTAGCGTGAATCGAACCGAGACGCACCGGTTCGAATTAGCTCGGAAGGACAATTCTGATGAACGCCCCTGTAGCCCTGGTCGTCGGCGGCACCTCCGGGATCGGCCTCGCCACGGCCCGGCTGTTGCGCGACCGCGGCGCCACCGTGCACATCGCCGCCCGCGGCGAGGACCGCCTGGCGGCGCTTTCCGGCACCGACCCCGACCTGATCGGGCACCGCGCCGACGGCGCCGACCTTTCCGCGATGGCCGCCGTCGCCGCGGCGATCGGCACCGTCGACTGGCTGGTGGTCACCCTCGCCGGCAGCGAGGGCGTCGGACCGATCGCCGACCTGGACCACGCGATGCTGCGGCGCGCCTTCGACGCGAAGTTCTGGGCCCACCTCGCCACCGTCCAGGCGGTCCTGCCCCATCTGGCCCCCACCGGCTCGATCACCCTGATCGGCGCTGTCACCGCCCGCGCCGGCATGCCCGGCACCGCGGGCATCGCCGCCGTCAACGGCGCGGTGGAGGCCCTGGTGAAACCGCTCGCGGCCGAACTGGCCCCGATCCGCGTCAACGCCGTCTCGCCCGGCCTCGTCGACACCCCGTGGTGGAGCGCGCTTCCCGACGAGGCCCGCCGCGACTACTTCGCGCAGGCCGCGCGACGCCTGCCGGCCCGGCACATCGCCACCGCCGAGGACATCGCCGACATCACCGTCACGATCGCGACCAACCGCACCGTCACCGGCACGGTCGTCGAGGCCGACGGCGGCGCCCGCCTGGTGTCGATGGCCTGAACGATGCTGCGCCGCCTCGTGTTACGCGGAAACGCCGGCGTCAGCAGTGCGATTGCAGGTTGATGCCCTCCAACTGCTCGAACACGACGGAGACTCCGCTCGCCCCTCGGTCGCCGAGGAAGTAGGTGGCGTCGGCGTGCCAGGGTTCCCGCCTCGAGCTGTCCGGAAGGTTCTTGACGAATCTGCCGATGTCGTCGACCCCCGGTTGCTGGGCGATGAGATTGCCGAGGTATTTGCCGTTCGCGCCGATCAATTGAGCGTGCATCAACCAGGCATCGTTGTCGTCGCCGCTGGTGACCACCCCGTCGAACCAGGCGACGCCGTCGTAGCGCACGTGCCAGGTCGCACCGGCGAACATCGTGCAGTCACCGGAATGGATGTCGTGATTCCAGGTGAAGACCTTGTCGGGAACATCAGCGTGCGCGACAGCGCCCGCGCCGGCGACGGCGGACGCGAGGAGAGCCGCCGCGGCGGCCGATCGGGACAGGATTCGGAGAAGGGACACGGCCATGACGGCCTCCTGAATCGTTCGGGTGGAACGGCATCCAGTATCGGACGCATCCGCGGCGCGCACCCGCGTACCGCACTACTCGAACTTTCGGGCGGAGCCGGACTCGGCGGGGCGGGCCCGCGCCGAAACATCGCGCGGCACGGGCCGGACGATCGCGGAAGTACTCAGCGACCGCGCGCCAGCCGCGTCAATTCGACAGTGGCGGAACGAAGTTCGTCCGCCGAGGTGAGCGGCGTGGCGTACCCGACTCGCGTGGCGGCCGGCCCGCGCGGCGTCTCGACCCGCAGATCCAGGCCGTAACGATCGGCCCGGTCGCACACGGCCGCCGTCGCGTCCGGATAGCCGCCCAGCGCCCGCGCCATGTCGAGCAGCGCGTCGGCGTGATCGTCGTTGAGGTGCGCGACGGCCCGCCCCGCCGTCGGAGTGATCGGATCCGCTCCGGCGCCGGCGTAGTCCTCGGCGGTCGCGGAATCCATCCGCCCGTAACCACCGACCCAGCGCACCCGCTGCACCCGCAGCACCCAGAGCGTGAAATCGGTGAAGTCGATGTAGATCTCGGCGGCCGGCACCGCCTCGAGATGGGCCTGCCGCGCGGCGGCGACCTCCCCGCCCTGCGGCCGCTGCACGATCCCGGCGAGGGTCACCCGGGCGGCGGCCAGCGGGTCGGCCGGCCGGTCGGGGGCGACGATCGCCAGGCTCGCGCGCGGATCGGCCTCCAGATTGCGGCCGTGCTCGGCCATCCGCGACAGGCACAGCACCGGCTGCCCGTCGAGCAGGCCGAAGGTCACGAACGAGGCCCACGGGTCACCCTCGCCGGTCAGGGTGGCCAGGGTCGCCGTATTCGTCGAGGCGGCAACGGTTCTCGCCTCCTCCGCCGGGGAGGGCCGGGCGTCGTTCGCGACGGCGGTCAGCGGGGTGGCGGGGGAGCGGGACGGCCTGCCGTGGTCGGATGCCATGCCGTCCAGGCTAGGACAGCCGGGCCGCTCAGGCGATTCCGCCGTTGGCGCACAGGATCTGACCGTTGGTCCAGCGGCCACCCGGCCCCGCCAGGAAGGCCACCGTCTCGGCGATGTCCTCCGGCGTGCCGAGCCGCCCCAGCGGCGCCGCACCGGCGATCCGGTCGATCACCTTCTGGCTCTTGCCGTCGAGGAACAACGGTGTCGCGGTCGGGCCTGGCGCCACCGCGTTCACCGTGACATCCCGGCCGCGCAGCTCGCGCGCGAGGATCAGCGTCATCGCCTCCACCGCGCCCTTCGACGCGGCGTAGGCGGCATAGGTCGGCTGTTGCAACCGGGTGACCGAGGGGGAGAAGTTGATCAGCGCGCCGCCGGGACGCAACCGGCGCGCGGCCGGCTGCGACACCACGAACGTGCCACGCACGTTCACCCGCAGCGTCCGGTCGACATCGTCGAGAGCCATCTCGGCCAGCGGGGCCAGCAGCATGATCCCGGCGGTGTTGACCACGACGTCGACGCCGCCGAACGCGCGCTCGGCGGCATCGAACAGCGCGGTCATCTCGTCCGCGTCGGCGACGTCGCCGCCGGCGGCCACCGCCTGCCCGCCGGCCGCCGCGATCGCCGCGACCACCTCCCCGGCAGGCGCGGCTGATCAGCCCTCGCGCGTCCAGGCGAGGGAGATCCGGGACTCGCTGATGCGCCAGCCCGCCGGGGTCCGCACGGTGGTGACCGCCAGGCGCAGCCCGGTCACCTGATGCGGCGGCTCGCCGTCGCGGTAGTAGTGCACGTACGAATGCGCCGACGCGGTGGCCCGATCGCCGTCCACCTCCACCAGCGCGGTGGTGGTCGTGTGCTGGGTGCGCTCGCCCTCGGGAATGTCGGCGGCACGCAGGAATTCGGTGACCTTGTCCAGCCCGTGGACCTGGATGCGCGGGGAGTGGACCGTCACATCCTCGGCGTAGACGGTGCCGATGTCCTGCCACCGGCCCTCGTCGAGCAGGCGATCCAGCCGGGCGAACAGGTCGGCGATGTCGAGACGATCGGCGGTCACGGTGTCGATGGACATGGCGTCCTCTTTCGTTGGCGTTACCAATGTTGGCAACGCCAACGATATATCAATTCGTTGGTGCTGCCAACTAGGTATGGTGAACAGGTGGAGAAGATCCCCGCCCGCCTGACCGTGAAGCCGACCTGGCTGCTCACGCAACTGGCGCTGCATGCCCATCGGCTGTCGTCGGAGGCCTTCGGCGTACTCGGCGCGCGCGGGTACCACTACCGAATCCTGGCCGCGCTGAACGAATTCGGGCCCGCCAGCCAGGCCGATCTCGGCCGGCACTGCACCATGGACCGCAGCGACGTCGTGGCCGCGATCAACGAACTGGCCGAAGCGGGTTACGTCGAACGCAATCCGGACCCGGCCGACCGCCGGCGCAACATCGTCTCCCTGACCGAGTCCGGCGAGCGGCGCCTACAGCACATCGAGCGAGAGCTGGACCGGGTGCAGGACGACATGCTCGCCCCGCTGGCCGCCGAGGATCGCCGGGCGCTGATCGGCCTGCTCACCCGGTTGCTGGCGCATCACCGGGATCGCTGATCGGATCACCGGCCCCGTGCGCGCCGAAACCGATCAGCAACGCCGTCACGATTCCGCGCAATTCCGCCTCGAATCGGTTCGGGCCCAGCCGATTTCCCAGTTCGGCACTGGCCGTCGCCACGATCTCGTTGGGATTGGCGAACGGCCACAGCCCGGCCACCGTCGCGACCAGCGCCCGCGCGAACGCGATACCGGCGGCCTGGGTCAAAGGTGCGGCGGCACCGGCCAATTCGGCGAGGCGGGTGTTGTAACCGTAGGCGCGCCGCTTGAAGGCCCGTGCGGTGGGAAGCGCGACATTGGCCTCCAGCTCCGCGGACATGGCGGCGAACAGATCGCAGAGCACCGGCCGGGCCGCCAGCGTCTCGACCAGCAGCGCCGCCAGCCGGCGCGGGCCGGCGTCCGCCTCGATCCGGGCCGCCACCGCATCCAGCCACGCCGCCCAGTCCTCGATCAGCAGCTCCAGGAACACCGCCTCCCGGCTGTCGAAATAGCGCAGCACATGGGATTTCGCCACACCCGCGCCCTCGGCGAGATCGCGCAGCGTGACCGCGCGCACCGAGCGGCCGGACAATGTCTCCCGCGCGGCCGCGAAGATCGCCGCGCGCCGGGCCTCGACCTGTTCCGGACGGCGAGCGCGCTGAAAGGGCACCGCTTCGGACACCCCGCCACTTTAACAGAACAACGGTCCGTTGATAACAGAACAGTGGTCCGTTAATATGACGGCAAGCTCGGCACCCCTCGAACGGAGAACCGTCATGCAGGCACCCCTGGCAGAAACCGCGGCGCTGATCACCGGCGCCGGGACCGGTATCGGCGCGGCGGTCGCGCGCGATCTCGCCGCCGCCGGCGCGGCGGTCGTCCTCGTCGGCCGCCGCAGCGGCCCGCTGGACGAGGTCGCGACCGGGATCCGCGACAGCGGCGGGGTCGCCGAGTCCTTCGCCGCCGACATCACCGAACGCGCCCAGGCCACCCGCGCGGTGGAACACGCCCTCGCCGCCTTCGGCCGGCTCGACATCGTCGTCAACAACGCCGGAGCCATGCTGGCCGGCCCGGTCGCCGAGGCCCCCGAGGGCGAATGGGAGCGCATGATCGACGTGAATCTCAAAGGGGCACTGTACATCACGCAGGCCGCCATCCCGCACCTGGTGAAATCGGCCGCCGCCGAACCACGCCACGTCGCCGACATCGTCACCATCAGCTCCACCGCGGGCCGCGTCGCCCGCGCCGGCAACGCCGTCTACAACCTCACCAAATTCGGCATCAACGCGTTCAGCGAGTCGCTGCGGCAGGAACTGCAACCGCAGCGGGTGCGCGTCGGCCTCGTCGAACCCGGCACGGTCGCCACCGACCTGGCCTCGCACACCCGCGCCGAACTCCGCGAGAGTGTGCAGGCCCAGGTCGCCGCGATCGAGCGGCTCGAACCCGCCGACATCGCCGACGCGGTCACCTACATGGTCGCCCGGCCGCGGCGGGTCGCGGTCAACGAGATCCTGGTCCGCGCCGCCGACCAGACCTGGTAGCGATCGTCCGGCGCGGATCGGGGGGCCGGCTCAGTCCCACTCCCGGAAATCGGCCTTCCGGATCACCGTGTGACAGCCCTTCACCCGGTCCACCACCTGGGAGATCCGCACGTCCGCCGCCGCGCTGAGGTAGGCGTAGCCCAGCTCGGCCGGGATGGCGTAGCGGTGCGCGAGCAGGTCGAGCGCGGCGCGCACACTCTCCCGGCAGGCCTCGTCCAGATCGGGATCCAGGCCGATCCCGATCAGCAGCTCCCGCGTCTCCGCGTACGGCCGGCCCCCGGCGATCCGCGCCGCGCCGGGCACCACCTCCACCCGCAGCGTCGCGCGCAGCGGCGCCTCGAAGGCCGTCAGTGCGACCTCCCCGTCGCCCTGCGCGTAGTGCGGATCACCGACGTACAGCCCCGCCTCGTCGACCTGCACCGGCAGATACAGGGTCGAACCGACGGTCAGGCAGGTGATGTCCAGATTCCCGCCGTACAGGCCGGGCGGAATCGAATTCGGCCGCGCCGCACCGGCCGCCGCGACACCCATGATCCCCAAAAACGGCCGCAACGGGAACCGGATCGCCCGGCCCGCGTCGCGATACGCCGCCTCGTCCTGCCGCAACGGCAGGATCCCCTCGTCGCCGTCGGCCCGGCAGAACACGCTGTGCACCGGCCCGGCGGGATGGCTGTCCGGCAACGCACCCCGCCCGTGCCGCGACGACACGATCCCGTAATCGGCCCGGCGGGCCAGATCGACCACGGTGACCGCCAGCAGATCCCCGGCCGCCGCGCCGCGCACCGCGATCGGCCCGGTCACCACGTGCGGCCCGGACGCCGCCGAGCGTGGTAACGCGGCCGCGATCGCCACCGCGTCGGCGGGCACCCGATCGGCGGGAACTCCGAAGCGCGCGAAGAACTCCCGGGGGTCACGCCCCTGATCGGGCAGGATGCCCTCGTGACTCACGGTGTCGACGGTGATCGTCTCGCCCGCCGAGATCCGCACCACCGCGGGGTCCGCCGCGCACGGCAACTCACCCCACAGCACGGTGTCCGGCGTCGAGGCCAGATGATGCGCGCCGAGCACGGTACCCCGGCTCACCGCGCGCCGCCGAGCGCGGGAAACGCGAACGCGCGCACCTCGAGCAGCGCCTCCGCCAGGTGCGCGGCCGCCGAATCCACCAGCAGCCGGCCGATCTCGGCACTGGCCGCGGTTGGATCGCCGACGGTGCCGGACGCGGAGATGTCGTCGGTGAGCCAGGCGGTCGGCAGCACCCCCTCGAGCGTCAGATGCCGGTAGCGGGCGAACTCGGCCGCGGCCTCCTGACCGTCGGGAAAGCCGCGGTCGGGATGCACCAGCTCCGGCGCGATCGCCAGCATCACCGAGGTCTCACCGAAACCGCCGTGGATGTCGAACCCGTCCACCGCCGGATCCACCTCCGGCGGCGGCGGGAACCGCATCGGCATCACCGGGAACACCTCCAGGCCCGTGCGGTGGCGGATGTCGCGCGCCACCACCTCCAGCAGACCCGGCTGCCCGCCGTGCCCGTTGACGAACACCAGCTTGCGAAAACCGCTGGCCGCCAGCGAATCACCGAGATCGGTGCACACCGCCATCAGCGTCGCCGCCGACATCGCGATCGTGCCCGCCCGGCCCAGATGCTCGGTGGACTTCCCGTAGTGCAGCGTCGGCAGCACCCAGACGTTCGCGTCGTCGGGCAGCGATTCGACAGCGGCACAAGCGATCGTCTCCGCGTGCAGCGCGTCGGTGATCAACGGCAGATGTGGCCCGTGCTGCTCCACCGCGCCGATCGGTTGCACGACAACGGCATCCGATTTGTCGATCGCCGCCACATCCGTCGTGGTCAGATGCGCGAGCCGGAAAATTCGCGACATGCGGTACTCCTCTCTATTCCTCGTCCGCCAGCGCCGATTCGTGCCACCGCGACAACAACAGCCGCTCCAGCACGACCACCGCCGCGAACAACACCAGCGACACCACACTGGCCATCACCACCGCCACGAACAGCTGCGGCGTGCGCAACTGCACCGCGCTCTGCGTGATGATGTACCCCAGCCCGCCCTGCCCGCCTCCGACGCCGGCCACGAACTCGCCGACGATGGCGCCGATCACCGACGACCCCGCCGCGATCCGCATCCCGGTCAGGATCGACGGCGAGGCGCCGGGCAGCCGCAGCGAGAACAGTGTCACCCGCGGCGGCGCACCCGCCATCGCGTACAGCTGCACCAGATTCCGGTCGATCGACTTCAACCCGTGCAGGGTGTTCGCCGCCACCGGGAACAGCGCGATCATCGCACCCACCAGCATGTTCGTGGTCTGCCCCGCGCCGATCCACACCACGAACAACGGCGCGATCGCGACGATCGGAATGGTTTGCAGCACAATGAGATACGGATAGAACCCACGCTCGGTCAGCCGCCAGCGCGACATCACCAGCGCCACCGCCACACCGGCGACGGTCGCCAGCAGGAACGCCAGATAGGACTCCCGCACCGTCACCCAGGTGGGCTGCCAGATCGAGCGGCGCTCGTCCCACAGGGTGTCCAGCAGAGTCCGCGGCGACGGCAGCATGTAGGGCGGGATGTCGAACACCCCGATGATCAACTGCCACAGCGCGATACCGAGCACGAACGCGCCCAGCGGCGGCAGCAGTCGCCCGGCCCGGGCGGTGAGCGGGACACCGGCCCGGCGTCGCGGCGCGGTGCCGGCGACCGCGTGGAAGATGTTGTCGATGACCGTCATTCGCGGAAACTCCCCAGCGTGATCGAGATCTGCTGCTGCAACGCCCGCAACGCGGTTTCGTCGCGCACCACGGCGGGATCGGCCGACGGCGGGCTGGGGGAGTCGATCACCTCGACGATATGCCCCGGCCCGGTGTCCATGATGGCGATCCGATGCCCCAGCGTGCAGGCCTCGTAGATGGAATGCGTGATGAACAGGACACTGAACCGCTTGTCCCGCCACAATCGCAGCAGTTCCGCGCCCATCTTCTCCCGGGTGAACTCGTCCAGCGCGGCGAACGGCTCGTCCATGAGCAGCAGTTCCGGTTCGCTGGTCACCGAACGCGCCAGCGACGCACGCATTTTCATGCCGCCGGACAGTTCGCGCGGATACGCGTCCCGGAAATCGCCGAGCCCGACCATCGCGATCGCCGCCTCCGCCCGCGCCCGCCGTTCGGCGCGTGGGACGTGTTGCAGCTTCGCGACCAGCTCCACATTCGCCCGCACCGTGCGCCAGGCGAGCAGGGTCGGGTCCTGGAACACGTACGACAACCGCTCGGTGTCGCGGGTCATCGCACCCGAGGTCGGCTCGGTCAGTCCCGCCGCCATCCGCAGCAGCGTGGTCTTCCCGCAGCCGGACGGCCCCACCAGGACGGTGATCTCGCCGCGCGGCACATCCAGATCGATCGGCGCCAGCGCCCGGAAACCGTTGCCGTACACCTTGTCCGCGCCCGCGAACCGCACCAGGCTCGCGGTGCGCGGCTGCTCCGATGTGAGTGTCACGGCGGCTCAGTACGATCCGGTCGGCGCGGTGGGCAGCGCCGCCGGCGCCGCGACGGTCGGCAACAGGCTCGCGTCGTACAGATCCGCCGGGGCGGGCGCCTTACCGGTGAGCTGACCCAGCTTCTGCAACTGATCGATCAGCGTGCTCCACCGCTGCTCGGTCATCGCGCCGAGCTGCTTCGCGCCCTCGCCGGCGGTCACGTACGGCCGCTGCTTGTCCCACGCGTACCAGACCGACGCGGCGGTCTGCTCACCGTTCGCGGCGAGGATCGCCTTGTTCGCGTCGGCCGCCACCGCCACGTCACCGAGATAGTCGTGCCACCCGGTGAGACTGGCCTGCAAGAACTTCCGCAGTTCGTCCTTGTGCCCGTCGAAATAACTCTTCGAGGTGAACAACACGTCGTTGTAGGGATTGAAGCCCGACTTCGAATACGGCGTGAAATTCACCGGCACCCCGGACTCCTCGGCCTGCCGCACCTCGTTGGTGGGCCAGCCCTGCTGCAACAGTTTCGGATCCTTCAGGAAATTCGCGATCGAACCCTGATACTGCATCGTCTGCATCGGGACGCCGAGCTGCTTGTCCAGCCACACCGGATACAGCGCGCCCGCCTGGCTCACCAGCGTCCGCCCCTTCATCTGATCGAAGGAGGTGATGTTCTGGTCGCTGTGGGACAGGATGCCCACCGGATTGTCCTGGTACAGCGCCGCCACCGCGATGATCGGAATGCCCTGCTGCTGCGCCTGCACGATGCCCGCGGCGTCGGTGTGCCCGATCTGCGCCCGCCCCGAGGCCACCAGCTGGGTCGCCGACACCTGCGGCCCGCCCGGCTGCAGCGTGACATCCAATCCGGCGTTCTTGTACAGCCCCTCGGACTGCGCGGCGAAATATCCGCCGCCCTCCGGATCCGCGTACCAGGGCAACACCACCGTCAATTTCCCGGAATCCGCGGCCGAATTCGAGGAATTGTCACTGCATGCCGTCGCCGACAATGCCACGGCCGCGGTGACGACCGCGATCGCGGCCCGTACCAGCCGCCGACGGGAACCTGAAGAATGCATGGGCCGAGCCTTCTCTGAAAGGGATGGTGAATTGTGCGCCGAGCGTCGTCGCTCAGAAGCAGGGGTGATGTTCGCGGGTGAGGTCGGCGACCTCGGCCAGATGCCGCAGCATCGCCGCCCGCGCCGCGTCCGGATCACGTTCCCGGACAGCGAGATAGATACGTTGATGGCCCTCGTGGGACAGCTGCCGGGCCCGCGGATCGGCATGCGACAACGCGCGGGTCGAGGCCGTCCACTCGTTCGCCAGCGTACCCACGGCGATCAACAGCGGGTTCTGCGAGGCCTGCGCGATCAGCATGTGGAACTCGATGTCCAGCGCGATCGAATCGGTCTGCGGCAGTGGGGTTCCGGTCTTCGCCAGCACCGTCTCCAGGGCCAGCAGGGTGGCATCGGTGATCCGGGACGCGGCCAGCTCGGCGAACCTCGGCTCGATCGTCTCCCGCAACTCGGCCACGTCCCGCAGCGTCCGCTCCGCCGCCGAGACCCGGTCGTACAGATCGCCGGCCCGCGCGCCGGGCTCGGCCACCACCGTGCCCCGACCCGGCCGCCGCACCACCAGGTTCTTGACCTCCAGCTCGTGCATGGCCTCCCGCACCGAGGTGCGCGAAACACCCAGCGACACCGCCAATTCCCGCTCCGAGGGCAGGCGCGCGCCGGGGGCGAGCCCGCCACCGGAGATCATCCGCTCGAGGTGCGCGACGATCTCCGCGCCGACCGAGGTGGTCCGCCGCGGCGGTGGTGGTACGGGTGAATCCGGGTGCATCACTTCTCCATTGGTCCGACTGGTCCGACCATCGACATACCGATCGTATGACCCCCGATGTCCGTTTCGCTCACCGGCAACAGCTCCGCAACAAGCCTTTTTCGTTGGCAACCGTGGCGTAACACGAGCGTCCGGCAGGGCTTGCCGGAGATGCGCCGGGGACAGCACAGTCGTAGCCGGAGCGCCCTCGGGGAGATCAGACTCCGCCCTCGCTTCACCGGGTCCGCGGTGGCGCGCCTCACTCTTCTATATGCAACTCATATGATCTATTCTCTAGATAATATCTGACTCGTACTACATGGAGGGCTCATGACGATCGTGATCACCGGCGCGACCGGTCCCGTCGGACGCGCGACCACGCAACTCCTGCTGGAAGCCGGGCAGGAGGTGACCGCGATCAGCCGTACCCCGGAGCGCGCCGCACTGCCCGCCGAAGCCCGGGTGGCACGCGGTGACCCGTCCCGGCCGCAGTCGCTGGGCCCGGTGTTCGACGGTGCGGAAGCGGTGCTGATCAGCCCGCGCGCCGTCGGCAGCGCGGCTCCCGAGCTGCTCGCGACCGCGGCCGCGGCGGGCGTGCGGCGGGTCGTCGTGATCTCCGCCGCGACCGTGCAGTATCCAGCCGGCGAGCCGCGTTTCGCCGAGGAGTTCCGGGCCGCGGAACGCGCCGCACAGGAATCCGGACTGGCCTGGACGGCGTTGCGCTGCACCGACTTCGACGCCAACGCGCTGGCGTGGGCGCCGCAGATTCGCGGAGGCGGCGTGGTGCGCGGCGCGTACCCCACCGCGGCCAGCTCACCGATCCACCACCGTGACATCGCCGCCGTCGCCGTGGCGGCGCTCACCGGACCCGGCCACGCCGGCCGCGCGCACGTGCTCACCGGCCCGCAGTCGCTGACCCAGCTCGACAAGGTGCGCACCCTCGCCGCCACCCTGGACGTCGACCTGTCGTTCGACGAGGTCCCCGCCGATCGGGTCCGGGCCGCGATGCTGGCGCAGGGCCTGCCCGAGGAGATCCCCGCCCGGCTGCTCGGCTCACTCGCGGACTACGCACGCACCCCCGGCCCGACCACCGCCACCGTCGCGGAACTGCTCGACCGGCCCGCACTGACCTTCGCGCAGTGGGCCATCGAGAACGCCGCCGCATTCCGAAACTGAAGGGAGCCACCATGTCCGTCGAACCGGCCCGGCACTCCGGCCGCACCGAACCCCTCGACTTCACCCCGATGTACGCCACCCACAACGCCTTTCGCCGCGATCTGACGCGCCTGCACCGCGCCGTCACCGGCGGCCGGGCCGACACCCCCGGTGTCCGGGACGGCTGGGCGAACTTCACCCGGCAACTGGACGTGCATCATTCGGTCGAGGACGAAGTACTGTGGCCCGCGCTGCTGCGCGCGGTCCCCGACCGCCCGCACGACCTCGCCCTCATCGCCGAGATGACAGCCGAACACGCGCAACTGGATCCGCTGCTCACGGCGATCGACAACGACCTCTCGCAGCGCAAATCGGCTCTCGCCGAACATGTCCGGGAGTTGACCGACGTCCTGGACGCTCATATGCGGCACGAGGAGGACGCGGCGCTGCCGCTGATGCAGCAGGTGCTCCCGGACGCCGACTGGGCGGCCTTCCGCTCGGCGATGGCCAAGCGGCAGGGCCCCTCCGGCGCGGCCGTCTACATTCCGTGGATCCTCGACGGCGTCACCGCCGAGCAGCGCCGCGACTTCCTCGCCGCCATGCCCGGCCCGGTCGCCGTCGTGAACACCCTGCTGTTCCAGCCCCGCTACCGGCGCAAACGGTTCTGGGAATAACGCCGACCGGTCAGCGCGGAATTACTCGACCGGCAGCGACTGCAGCCGGTAAGCGTCGCTCGGCTCCGAGGCCGAGCGGCGGGCCCACGTCGACGTCGGCGGCCCGCGCCGAGGATGTAGTGCACCAGCACCGAGGCCACGGTGAACCAGTCGTCCTCCGCGGCGCCCAGGGCGCGGACCCCGCGGCCGATGCTCTCGAAGATCCGCGTCGTCACCGCTCCCTGCGGGTCGCGCGACAGTTGCACCGCGATCCGGGTGGCCAGCCAGGGCTCCCGGACCGGTCTGCTGGTCGGCGCGGACGGCGCGTGGTCCCGGATCCGCACGCTGTTGTCCACTGCCACACCGGAATACATCGGCCTGTCGTTCCTCGAGACCTACCTCTACGACGCCGACACCCGCCATCCCGCCATCGCGAAGACGGTCGGTGACGGCGCTCTCCTGGCGCTCGAACCGGGAAAGGGATCCAGGCCCACCGCGCTGGTCGACCTGCTCACCGGACACGCGTAGGCCGATGCCGACCCGCCTCGGAAGCGGATCGACACCGGCGATGAAATCATCTGACTCGCAACATTTCTCGACCGGACCCGCTACCCGTCGGCGGGCGGCTCGGTCCGGTGCGTGGTAGTCTCCTTTCGAGAGTTGTTGTCCTGGGGTTGTTTCCGTCGAGCACAGCTGTCGTCACATCGCACGAGTAGTGGTCGTGCGCCCGCTCCGAACGTGGTACGCGTTGGGCGGCAGTGATTGTGGTGAGTGGCCGGGCGTCAGGAGATCTTGCGGCGGTAGGTGATCGTCGCGAGCACGTACGCGCCGACGAGAATGCCCGCGCACCAGGCCAGCGCGATCCAGATCCCCGAACCCACCGGCTGCTGGGTGAACAGATCGCGGATCGCGTTCACGATCGAGGTCACCGGCTGATGCTCGGCGAAGGCGCGCACCGGGCCGGGCATGGTCGCTGTCGGCACGAACGCCGAACTGACGAAGGGCAGGAAGATCAGCGGATAGGAGAAGGCGCTCGCGCCGTCCGCCGAACTCGCTGTCAGCCCGGGGATCACGGCCAGCCAGGTCAATGCCAGCGTGAACAGCAGCAGAATCCCGGCGATCGCCAGCCACGCCCAGACATTCGCACCGGAGCGGAACCCCATGGCCAGCGCCACGAGCACCACGACCACCAGCGAGACCACATTCGCGACCAGCGACGTCAGAACATGTGCCCACAACACCGACGACCGCGCGATCGGCATCGACTGGAAGCGCTCGAAGATCCCGTTCTTCATATCCAGGAAGAGACGAAAAGCCGTGTAGGAGATGCCCGTCGCCACCGTCATGAGGAGAATGCCCGGCAGCAGATAGCTCACGTACGATTTCGTGCCCGTATTGATCGCGCCGCCGAAGACGTACACGAACAGCAGCAGGAAGGCGATCGGCAGGATCGTGGTCGTGATGATGGTGTCCACGCTGCGCGTCACATGACGCAGCGAACGCCCCAGCAGCACAGCGGTATCGGCGAAGAAAAACGTGTTCATCGGACTTCCTGTTCGTTCGCGCCGGCGTCGTTCGGGCCGGCACCCACGACGGCGAAGAAGATGTCCTCGAGCGTGGGCTGTTTCTCGACGTATTCGACCTTCGCCGGTGGATGCAGCGCCTTCAACTCGGCGAGCGTGCCGTTCACGATGATCCGGCCCTCGTGCAGAATCGCGATCCGATCCGCGAGTTGCTCGGCCTCGTCCAGGTATTGCGTGGTGAGCAGCACCGTGGTGCCGTGCCGGGCGAGTTCCTGCACGGCCTGCCACACCTCGATCCGGGCCTGCGGATCCAGGCCCGTGGTCGGCTCGTCGAGAAAGACGACCGGCGGATTCCCGATGAGGCTCATCGCGATATCGAGCCGCCGCCGCATACCACCGGAATAGGTCGACACCTTCCGCCCGCCCGCCTCGGTCAGCGAGAATCGCGCCAGCAGATCGTCGGCGATGCGGCCGGGATTGCGCAGATGCCGCAACCGCGCCACCAGCACGAGATTCTCCCGGCCGCTGAGGATTTCGTCGACAGCCGCGAACTGCCCGGTGAGACTGATGGATTCGCGCACCTTCCCCGCCTCGGTCGCGACATCGAACCCGTGCACCCCCGCCGTGCCCGCATCCGCCTTCAGCAACGTGGACAGGATCTTCACCACGGTGGTCTTACCGGCCCCGTTGGACCCGAGCAGCGCGAAAATGCTCCCCGCCGCCACCTCGAAATCCACTCCCCGCAGCACATGCAGATCCTTGTAGGACTTCTCCAAACCCCGCACGACGATCGCGGGGCCATGTTGTCCGGTCATCGAACTGTCCTTACTTTCCTTCTCCGGCGGCCTGCTCGATGGCATTGAGCAGCCGCGTCCGCTCCCGATTGCGCCACGATTCCTCTTCGTAGTTCCGGGCGAACGCCTCGATGAACTCCACGGGGTCGTCCCCGACGACATCGCGGATCGGCGTGCGATCGGCGGCGCTCTGCTCGAAAAGCTCGGTCAGATCCTCGAACAAGGACATACTGCCGCCGCCCGCCCCGCTGTACATCAGATACCGCTCGAACGCCGCGGCCACCGTGCGGTACGGCTCGGCGAGCTGCTTCACCCGCGTCTTGTACGACCACCACCGGCGCTTCTCGCCGAGGTCGCCGATCACTTTCTCGATGAACATGACTAGTTGTCTCCTTCGTGCAGTTGCGCCAGCCGTTCGGAGAGGAAATTCCAGGTCTGCCAGAACTCCTCGAGGTATTCCCGCCCCTGCGCGTTCAGGGTGAAAACCTTTCGCGGCGGCCCCTTCTCGGACGGAATCTTCTCCACATCGACCAGCCCGCGCTTCTCGACCCGGACCAGCAGGGCGTACACGGTGCCCTCGGCGATATCGGTGAACCCCTGATCCCGCAGCCACGCCGTGATCTCGTACCCGTACGCCGGTCGCGCGAACAGAATCGCCAGGACGATGCCCTCCAGCGTCCCCTTGAGCATCTCCGTCATCTGCTTGCCCATAACCACCTCCTCGCGGTACTCAGTGCTGCTGACTACCACTAGATAGTAACACTGAATAGTGGAGGCGCAAGAGGACTTCCCCGCCGCTACTCCAGGCCGGAGGTCGCAGTTGGATCAGTTGTTTCCGAAGACCTGTGGCGATACCTCGGGTGTCGGCTGATGGCCGCTAGGTTCGGTTCATGTCGCCCGCCAGGACCTGGACACTGCCCGATCTCGCGCAGGTGCGCATGGACGGGGAATTACCCTCCCGCGCGGACCTGCCCACGATCTTCGACCAGCTGGACTACCAACTCGCCTGCCAGGCGTATTTGTGGGCGTTGCCCTTGGTGTCGTATGCGCAATGGCAGAATCAGCATCGAAAAGTGTTCGGGGCCAACGACTTCGACCTCGTTCACTACGTAACATACCGGGACCGGCTCGGTTTGATCACCGCCAACGCGACCACGCCCTATATCCTGAACTTCATCGACCTCGGCAACACCGGGCCCCTGGTGATCGAGGTCCCGCCCGGCCACACCGCCGGCGGATTCTCCGACTTCTGGCAACGTGAATTCGGGATCCTCGGGGAAATGGGCCCCGATCAGGGACGCGGCGGACAGCACCTGATCCTGCCGCCCGGGCATCCCCCACCCGCAGACGCGGACGCCTACTTCGTTCACCACGCCACCGGCATGAACATCATGTTCGGCTTCCGTACCCTCGACCCGGACCCCGAGCGCGCCCGTGCCCTGGTCGAGCAGGTGCGAGTACGGCCGATGGCCGGTCAGGCACCGCCGACCCGGCTGATCTCACCCGCCGGGCGAACCTGGTCCGGGGACCAACCCCGCGGCCTCGACTACTGGATCCGGCTGCACGACATCTATCAGCACGAGATCGTCGACGAGCGCGACCGCTTCTACCTCGCGATGCTGCGACAGCTGGGGATCGAGAAGGGCACCCCGTTCCGGCCCGACGAGCGACTCACCACCATATTGACCGCCGCGAGCGCGTCCGGGGAATTGATGGCCCAAGCCAATACGTTCGCCAAGCGCTTCCCGGGCGCGAAGTACCGGTCCGATCGCACCTGGGACCTGGCCGTCCAAATCGAACACTCCGACCAGCGCGGACAGTACGAGGACCAGCTTCTCGAACGCGCATCCTGGTTCTACGAGGCGGTCAGCTTCTCCGAAGCCATGAAGAGCACCATTCCCGGTGTGGGCCAGGCATACCTGAGCACATACACCGACGCCGACGGGAACTGGCTCGACGGCGGCGCTGCCTACGTGCTGCACATTCCCGCGGACCCGCCGGCCACACTGTTCTGGTCCGTCACCGTATACGACGCGTCGACCCGCTGCCTGATCGACAACGAGCAGCAGCGCGGAGATCGCGGTTCCCGAGATACGGAACTCGTTGCCCGCGAAGATGGTTCGGTCGATGTGTACTTCGGCCCCACACCGCCGCCGGCCGGTGAAACGAACTGGATCCAGACGATCCCGGGCAAGCACTGGTTCTCGTACTTCCGTCTGTACGGCCCCCTCGAAAGCTACTTCGACCGCAGCTGGAAACTCGGCGACATCACCCGCAGCTGAATAGTCCGGCCTGGCCCAGCACTGTCGGGCGCCCCACCGGCGCAACGATTGTCGCGGACGGGTTCAGGACAGGACGAGTTTCTCCACCGGCCCGAGGAGGATCGACTTGACGTAGCGGGTCATGTCGTCGACCAGGACCTCGGGCTCGTCGTGTTCGAGAGCGGCGACGACCGCCGCCGCGACCTGTTCGGGCGCGGATTTCGGCCCGTCGATGCCGTGCCCACGGCTTGCCTTCGAGTGCACTCGAATCTTTAGCGTCGGGGTCATGACCAACGAGACGAAGACATGGATCATCACGGGCGCGAGTTCGGGCCTCGGCCTGGCGCTCGCCGAGGCGGCACTCGCGGCCGGGGAGCATGTGATCGGGACCGCACGACGGGCCGGCCGGTTCGACGCGCTCGCGGCGCGGTACGGGGATCGGTTCCTCGTCGTCGAGCACGATGTGCGCGACACGGCGGGAGCGGCCGCGGTCGTGCAGCGGGCGCTGGAGGTGTTCGGACGCGTCGACGTGCTCGTCAACAACGCCGGCGCCGGACAGGTCGGTACCGCCGAGGAGATCACCGACGCCGCCCTGCGCGCCATGCTCGAGCAGCACCTGTTCGGCCCGGCGGCCTTTGTGCGTGCCGTGCTGCCCCACCTGCGGGAGCGACGCTCGGGAGCGATCGTGCAGATGAGCAGCCAGGGCGGGCGGATGTCGTTCCCCGCCGTCGGCAGCTACTCGGCCGGCAAGTTCGCACTCGAGGGCTGGTCGGAGGCGCTCGCGGGCGAGGTCGCACCGTTCGGCATCCGCGTCCTCATCGTCGAGCCCAGCCGCTTCCGCACCGCGTTCAACGCCGCCGACGTCCTCACCACAGCGCAGCGGAGCTCGGTCTACGACGAGGCCACCAGGGCCGTGCGCGCGAACATGGCCGAGGCCGACGGCGTCCAGGAGGGCGACCCGGCCCGCGCCGCCCGCGTGATCCGGGACATGCTCGACACCCCCGGCGCGCCGCTGCGGCTCCCGCTCGGTGCCGAGGCGGTTCGCAATCTCACCCGCGTCTACCGTGGTGCGCTCGACGACGTCGAGAAATGGGCGGCGGTGAGCGAGTCGGCGGACTTCCCGGGATTGCCGCCCGCGGTGCGCGCGTTCTGATCGCCGTACGCTGTCGGCCATGGCCACCGAAGCACTCATCGAACGTATCCTCGCGGCCGGCGACGGGCCGTCCGCGTCGGCGATCGATGCGCTGCACGAGCTGCTCGACGACGCCACGATCGAGGCCTCGGCGGCACCCAAGAGTGTCGCCGAGGCCGCCCGGCTGGTCGGGCTGTCGGCGTACACCCTCCGGTACTACGAGCAGGAGGGACTCGTGCGGCCCGCCCGCAACGCCTCCGGGTACCGCGAATACTCCGCCTTCGACCTGCGCCGCCTCGTCTTCCTCACCCGAATGCGCCTGTCCGGCATGACCATGACCGACCTGAAGCGCTACATCCTGCTCGTCGAGCAGGGCCCGAGCACCATCCCGGAACGCCGCCGCATCATGCTCGACCAGCGAGACCGAATCCTGCGGCAGATCCGCGAACTCGGCCTGGCGCTGGAGACGACCGAGTACAAAATCCGTGTCTACGACGGACATCCGGAAGGCTGACGCCGCGTAAGCTGCCCGGTGTGGGGTGGATCCGGTATATCGCAGTCGTCTTGTCGCTCGTCGTGCTCGCCGCCTGCGGGCACGCGTCGCAGGGGAGCCGGTCGACCGCCGGCGGTCCGGCCGATGAAACCGCAACGGCCACTGCGCTTGTGCCGGAAACGATCGCGCAAGGCGTCCCGGCCGCCATGCCCCGATGCGGCGATGTCCATCCCGTCGGCCCGGACGTTCCGCCGGACTGCATACTGGTCTCACACGATCGTGCGGGGCTGACCTTCGTCGTGCGCCACGCCGTCGACGGGAACGGGCGTGTCGAAAGCCTGCGTATCGAGGTGACCGGGTCCGACGGCAACGTTCGTCGAAACCTCGACGTCCGACCGGCCGACGGTACGAGCATGACATCACCCGCCGAGCCCGCGCTGCTGGACCTGGCAGGTGACGGCCGCGATCAACTCGTCGTGCCGCTCAGCCTCGCGATCGTCGGAAACACGACCTACGCGATCTATCGGGCGACGGACGCCGCCCCCGACTTCGCTTATACGGGAACGGTTGTCGGGTTCGGGCTGGATCGGACGGCGGACGGTCTGATCGCCACCACGGCGAAAAGCGGTCCTGCCGACCGATACACCGATTTCTGGCAGTTCGACGACGCGCGGCTTCGGCTCGTCGCCGGAATCGTCCGCACCTACGCGGCGGACGGCAGCAGCGTGTGCCGAGCCGATACCGAAGGGGCACACGGAGATTCGGGCCTGAGCGATCAGGATGTCGAACGCCGATTCTGTGACGTGACAGTGGTTGCCGCCCAACCTGTCCGGTGAAGGGACCACCGGCCCGGACCGATCGGCTTCCTGTCGCCACCGCACGGGCCACTGTCTGTTCCGAATCAGCGACATGCGCGCCGACCTGGAGCTACCATGTGGTTAGTCGGATTTCGTCGAGCGAGGTAGGCGAAACCCGTGGCCGGAAGCGTGAGTCGCATACGTACGAATGTGTCGGAGATGTCCGGGCACATCGGTGGCATGCCGATTGGCTTCCGGCCGGCGAATGTCAGTTCGGTGATCGGACCGGCCGCACGACAACGTCTGTGCGACACGGCTTCTCGGTGGATCGGGGAGGTTCGGAATGTCTGCGCACTGGGGTACCGCGATCACCGGGTTCGGCGGTGGTACCGCTCGGCAGTTCGGGGTCGGCGGAACCGATCTGGGTATCCCGTACGACCGCAGCCGCTTCTCGGCCGGTGAGTCGGGTTTCGTGTTCGGTGACACCTTCACCGGTGACAGTCAGGGCAGCGGGACGTGGATCGGGTCGCCGATTCTGCTGTATTCGGCGCAGCGGCCCGACGCCACCACGACGTTCGATGCCGCGTCGGGCGGAGCGCGGGCGGTGCAGCTGCTGAAGTACACCCACAACGCCGACAACGGGTACGGCGTCGAAGTGACCCGCATCCCGAACGACGCGTTCGTCGACCCGAACGGGCGAACCTGGTTGACCTACACCAGCGTTCGCGACTGGAACGCCACCGACGACCGCAACGGCGCGCTGTTCTGTGGCTTGGCGTGGTCCGACGACGACGGCCGGACGTGGACCGACTACGCGGCGGTGTGGAAGAACGACGGCAGCGACGGCCACAACGGCTGGTCGCCGCTGATGATGCAATCGTTCGCCGGCATCGGCAACGACGACGGCTACCTCTACATCGTGTCGAAGGAATGGGGCCGCAGCCACAACCGCAACGGGCCGATCCTGATGCGGGTGCCGTGGCAGCGGATCACCACGAAAGCCGACTACCAATACTGGGGCTGGAACGGAAGCGCCTGGGTGTGGGGCAATCCGAGCCCGTCGCCGCTGTTCAACGGCATGGGACCGATCGGTGAGCTGAGCGTGAAGAACATTCAGGGCACCTGGGTGATGGCGTACTTCGACGTCGGCGCCAATTGCATCGCCACCCGCACCGCCGACGGTATCGACCGGGTGTGGACCGCCCCGAAACAGTAAATCCGCGGGCAGGCGCCGTGGTGGCAGTTCTGGGTAAAATCGTTCCCCCAGCTCTACGGCGGATACATCCACCCCCTCTCCGTCTCGCCCACCGACATCACTCTGTATGTCTCGCAATGGAACACCTTCACCGGTAGTCCCTACTGGGTCATGCAGTTCGACGGGATTTCGCCGTAACCGCACTCGTCGCGTGATCCCGGCGGGTTTGTCGGTGCCCAGGACAATACTTGCGTCGTGCCGGCCCGGTACATCGAATGCCGACTCACGGGAGCGTGACGCTGTGCGGAAACTGACCTTCGGAATGAACGTGAGCCTGGACGGCTACATTGCCGCACCCGGCGACGACCTCGGCTGGAGTGTGCCGAGCGACGAACTGTTCCAATGGTGGTCCGACCGGGTGGCGGCGACGGGCCTGGCGCTGTACGGGCGCAAATTGTGGGAGTCGATGAGTTCCCACTGGCCGACCGCCGACCAGCAGCCCGGCGTGACACCGGCGCAGATCGAGTACGCCCGCCGCTGGCGGGACATGCCGAAGGTGGTGTTCTCCTCGACGATCACCACGGTCGACTGGAACACCCGCCTGGTCACCGGCGACGCGGTCACCGAGATCACCCGCTTGAAGGCCGAGGACGGCGGCCCCATGGACATCGGCGGCGCCACCCTGGCCGCGGCGGCCATGCGAGCCGGGCTGATCGACGAGTACGCGATCGTCACGCATCCGGTCCTGGTGGGCGGCGGCACGCCGTTCTTCACGGCCCTGGACACGTGGGTGAACCTGAACCTGGTGGAGACGCGGACGTTTCCGGACGGCCTGCTCCTGACCAGGTACGAGACCACGCATCGAAATTCCCTCTAGCACAGCTGGATTCGACACCGCCCGCGCGGTTGCTCGACATCGTCCCGGCCTGTGGCGGGCGTCAGCGCGGGACCGTCTGGCCCGGTCGCAGCACCGTTCCGCAGTCGCCACCCGCACTCTGGTAGTCGCGCAACAGGTGCGAGAGGACCTCACCGGAGTACCGGCGTAGTTCCCGGAGCTGCGCGTCGTCGCGCACGACGTCCTTGCGGACCCAATCCTCGTCCGGGCTGGCCGGGTTCTGGGATTGCTGGATCCAGTAGTAGTCACGGTCCATGCGCGGATCGGTGGTGAGCCCGTTGTGCAGCCAGACTCCGTGGGTGTGCACGAAAGTTGGTTTGCGGTCCTCGAATACGTAGTCCTCGAGGCTGATGTTCGTCTCGCCCGCGTTGATGTCCGCGATTCGCGAATCGGTGAGCCCGGCCATATCGATCAGCCGTAGTCGCGAGGTCAGCGAGCTTCCGCCCATGTCGGGAGCCAGCAGGGTGCCCTGCTGGAGACCGAGTATGTCGGCGTAGCCGTTGACGTAGCGCCCGAACCGGATGGCGATCCAGCACAGCGGGACATCCGAATCGCTGCGATAGGACCGGTCCGCGTCGGCCAGCGCGACACCGGACGGGATCAGGGCGGCGACCAGGGCCAGCGCCACCAGCGCCCGGCCCCGGATGCGCAGCCTCGCCAGCACCTCCGCCGCCGAGATCACCACGACGAGCGCGGACAGCGGCCAGACCGGGATGGCGAACCGGAACTGCGCCATCCAATCCGGTTGCAGCACACAGTAGGCGATGATCGCGAGCGCCAGCGGAACCAGCAGTGCGACGGCGCCGTCACGCCACCGGCTCGGGGTGGCCAAGGCGAATCCGACCACCGCGACGGCCACGATCACCGCGAGTGCGCCCGTGTAGTGCACCAGTTCCCCGAGCCTGGACAGATCGTGCAGGGTCGGCATCGCTTGATGCTTGGCCACCGCCGTATTCGCGACCAGCCGGCCGAACTCCGTGTACCGCCACAGCACGTACGCCCCGAACGGAATCGCGAACGCGACACCGGAGTACAGCACATGACGCAACGCGGCGAACCACGTCGCACGCCGCACCAGAATCGCCGAGACCAGCGGATACGCGGCCAGATAGATCAGGCCGTCGGGGCGGGTCAACGCCGCGAACGCGGCCAGCACGCCGACCGTCACCGCCACCGCGGGCGTCCACAACCGCCCGTCCAGCACAGCCAGGAACAGTCGCACGGCCAGAACGGACGCCACCAGCGCGAACAGCGAATTCTCCAGGCCCGAGAAACACCAGATCACAAACGACGGAATCGCCGCGAGCACAACGCCGATCACGAACGTGAGCAGTGCGGGCCGGCGCGACACCCGGCGCGCGGCGGCATAGCAGGTGACCAGAATGCCGGCGCAGCAGAGCAGCGCGACCGCCTTCGGATAGAGGACGAAGTCCGGGATACCGAAAAGGGTGCCGCGATCGAACAGGCCACACCAATCGCCCAGGACCAGCACCAGAAGCCAGGTGGGATCGGAGAAACCCTCCACCGGTTGCGCGCCGGGCTGTAGCACCGGCCCCAGGCCGTCGGCGACGCTGCGGGCGTACGCGAAGGTGATTCCCGCGTCGTCGACCAGCCAGTCACCGTATTGCACCGCGCGATATGCCAGTAGCAGAACGCCACACGCCACCGCGGCCACCGCTGCCCACCACGGCCGTCCCTGTTGCTCCCGCGCACCTGTCGACAACTCGGCGTCGGCCTGCGGCCGCGCCGTCACTACCTCAACCATTCATCAGATCCCAGGTTCGAACGATATTGCCGGCGACGCGAAACCCGCTGCACCCCTCACGAATTCCACCGAAGTCCGGGTCGATCTTGTAACATGTTAGACCGCGCCGACAGCCCATAGATCAGGGGGCGGCAGCGGGTGGTACGTCCCGCCGCTGATCGGACTCATGCGGCGGCCGGAGTTGTTCGGCCCGGTGCGAATGGACACCGGTGAACTCTGCTGGTCACAGATCGCCTCCGCGCGGTGTGTGGCAATTCGCGGGTGGCGGAATACCCCTGTGCCGCTGTGGATTCACGCTGACGGGGTCAGCTGCCTCCGGCGGGAAGTGGCACGGTCACCAGCTGCGGCCGGGTGGGCCGGTGCTGCGGGACGCGCTCGAGTACGCCGCCGGCGAAGACGTCGTACAGCGGCAGGCTCTCCAGGTGGACATAGCCGATGTGGCAGTCGCACAGGTCTTTTGGACAGGCGCGGGGGCGGAGGTTCGCGCGGTACGAATTGTCATAGAGATTGCCCAGTTCCGTGCGGACGAAGTGGCAGCGGCGGACGGTGCCGGCGCCGTCGACCGAGATCACCGATTCGCCTGTGCGGCACGGCATTCCCGCCGAGCTGTGCGGATACCGGCTGTAGTCGAACAGGGGATCCAGTTCGGTCCACGCCGCCGCTTCGGTATCCGAAAGCTGTTGTCCCTCAGGCGCGTTCACCCAGAGGTAGACGTGGCCGGGCAGGTCGGCGCGCAGGCGCCGAGCGGCGTCCAGGTGTTCGGGCAGACCCACCACGCCGACGCTGAACCGGATGCCGCGGCGGGTCAGGTCCGCGCACTTGCCGGCGAAGCGCTCGTAGGAGGTCTGCCCGGGGTGATAGGTGCACCACAGCGCGAGTGTGTCCGGGTCGGCCTCCGCCAGCCAGTCGGTGCGGCAGCTCAGGTTGGTCTGGATGGCCACTCGCCGGATGTGCGGTAACCGCGACAGGCGCACCAAGGTGTGCCGGTACCAGGATCGGACCAGGCCCTCGCCCCACGGGGTGAACAGCAGCGATAAGCGGTCATCGTGTTGTTCCGTCGCCCAGCTGGCGAAGCGGTCGAGTGCCGCACGGTCGGCTCGCAGTTGGTCGCGGCTGTCGCGACGCTTGGCGAAGGGGCAGTAGGGGCAGTCGTAGTCGCAGGAGGAGAGCGGGCCGCGGTACAGGATCGTCAGGTCCACGGTTCACCTCGATTCGTAGGCGGCCATCGCCGCTCGGACCGCGGATGAGAACAGGCGGGGACCGAGCGCGTCGGAAAAGGCGAGCCCGGCGGGAGTCAGGCGCAGGAGTTCCGGGCCCGCGGCCGGATCGAGCCAACCGGCTTCCGCGAATTCGGCCAGCTCCGTGGGGAAGTGGTCGTGTGGCGACGCACCGAACCGGGTCCGATAGGTGGCGATGTCCATGCCTTCGGCTTGGAGCAGCGATTGCAGGAGGTGGCGCCGGCGCGCGTCGTCGGCGGTCATCCGGTAGCCGACCGTGGCGCGGGTGAAATCCGTTGTGCGCGTGTAACTGTCGATGATATCGCGGACCCCGCGCGGCGCCACCGCGTAGTCGAACGAATAATGCGTGCCGGCGGTGTAGGAGCGTGCGCCGCAGCCGAGGCCGACCATGCCGTCGGTCTGGCATCGGTGGTCACCGGGGCCGGCGTCCGGGGCGTCGGCGCGCCGGAACATACGCATCGACACCTGCCGGTAGCCGCCGGCGAGCAGGTGGTCGCGGCCGGCGGCGTACAGGCGCAGACGTTGCTCGTCCCAGTCGGATTCGGTGTCGCGGCGGCTCAGGCCGGTCAGCGGCCGCACGTACGGCGGGTACAGGTAGAGCTCCTCCGGCCGCCAGGTCAGGGCGGCGTCCAGTGAGGTGCGCCAGGTCTGCTCGGTCTGCCCGGCGATGCCGTAGATCAGATCGATGTTGAGCACCGGGATTCGCGCCGCCCGGATCCGGTCGAGGGCCGCCTCGACCTCCGCGCGCCGCTGCGGCCGAACCGCCGCACGGGCCTCGGCGTCGACGAAGCTCTGCACACCGATGCTGATCCGGGTGGCGCCCCGCTCGGCCAGGACGGCGAGACGGTCCGCGGTGGCGGTGGCCGGTGAGGTTTCCACCGACAGCGGGATCGAGCGCAGGTCCGCGCCCATCCGTCGTTCGATGATGTCGCACAACCGATCCAGTTCGGCGGCGGTGAGGAAGGTCGGAGTACCGCCGCCGAAGGCCGCCGTCGCGAAGCGCACCGGGGCCTCGTCGCCGAGAGCCGCGCGGGCCGCGACGGCCTGCCGGTCGAGGGCATCCAGATAGCGGTCGACCAGGCCGTCCGGCGCGCCGACCCGGGTGAAAAGATTGCAGAATCCGCACCGATACTCGCAGAAGGGTATGTGCGCGTACAGCGAGAGCGCGTTCTTCGGTTCACCCGCCCACAGATCGCGCAGCACCGGCCGGTCGGTGAGCGGCCGGTAGGCCGTCTTGTGCGGATAGCCGTACACGTAGCCCTGGTAGGGGCGGGTGCGGAGAATCGTCGTCATGTGAAGTCCGTTCGAGTTACTCCGGCGTGGCTGTGGGCCAACGGTTTCCGTCGCGTGCTCATGCCGCACCGGGTGCGGCCGGTTCGAGGAAGAAGTGGGCGTAGGGCACGGTCCACACCGAGTCGTGGCCGAGCCGGTGACCGGTGTAGCCGTCCTCGCCGTAAGCGGTGCCGTGATCCGAGCACACGATCGCGAAGCAGCGCCGCCGGCGGCTCGCGGCGGCGAACAACCGGCCGATCCGCTGGTCGACGTATTCCAGTGCGGCAGCGTGGGTTTCGCGGGTGTCACCGGTCGCCTCGGTGGCGCCGGGCTGGTGGAACCAGTTCGGCTGATGCAGCGCGGACACGTTCACGAACAGGAACAACCGGCGCTGCGGCGGCAACGCCGCCACGATCCGCTCGGCGCAGTCGATCTGGGCGTCGAACGAGCGCGGTGACGCGACCGAGAACGCCGGCTCCCAACGGCTGTCCCGGAACAGGCCCGGCAGCACCGAGCCGACCGCGCTGCGCTTGTTGAAGAAGCCCACCCCGCCGAGGCAGACGGTGTGATATCCGGCGTCGCCCAGCGCGGTGACCAGGTCGGGTGCGTCGTAGACGAAGGTGCGGCCCACCGTCGTCTCGCTGCCGGCGAATCTCGCCGCGAACAGCCGCGGATGCGGGCCGGGCGTCGCGGGTGTCGGCAGGAACCCCTGGAACATGGCGTGATGCGAGGCGTAGGTGAAATTGCCCGGCGCATGGCGCTTTTCCCACTGTCCGCCCGGCAGGTACCGGCTCAGCGTGGGCAAGCGGCCGGCTTCGGCGAGTTCCACGGCCACGTCGTACCGCAACGTGTCGAGGGTGACGAACAGCAGATCGTCCCGGCCGACCACTTCGTTCATGTCCGGTTGATCCGCGAGACCATGGTCACCGGCGGGCTCCGGACCCGAGTGCGCAACCCACTCTGGCCGAACCGCGGGCGGTATCGTCCGGGCCGGATGTGTGGTCGGCTGCGAGCTTTCGGCCCGATCGAGATGGCCGGCCCGGCCGAGCCGCACGGCTTCGTCCTGATGGTCAGGCGGCATGTGGCCGCTCGTTTCCGAAGCGGTGCGTGATCGCCGCGACCTGCGCGTCGTAGGCGTCGCCGTGCTCGGCGCCGCTGCCCGGCAACCCGTTCAGGCCCGGCAGCAGGTCGCCGAAGGCGTTGACCTCGCCGACCGCGAACCGCCGCCACCCGATGAGAGGGAGCAGGTCGACACCGACCCGCGAGAATCCCGGGAAGCACGCCGCCGCCTGCTCGCACAGCGTGAGGACATCGGCCCAGTGGGCGCCCGCGCTCTCGATGGCCCGGCGCGCAGCAGCCAGGTCGCCGCGGGCGCCGCCGAGGTGCAGGTTCGTCATCGGTGACCGGCCGGTGCGGACCACCGCGTGGGTCGCGCGGCCACCGACCACCACGACCCGAAGATCGGCGCTGCGACCGTGCAGCGACGCCTTCGGCAGCCAGCGTTCCACGTGCAGTCCGTCGGGGGCCAGCGCGTCGACGATCGCGGCGACCTCGGCCACGGTCGTATATCGGCGCACCCGAAGCGAATTGAACAAGCGGCCACGCTCGTCGCGTTCCACCGAAGTGGTCGCCTGCACCCGGCCGTCGCTCGCGGTCTCCACCGCCAGGACGCCGGAGGCGGACGACCCGTGCGCGAGCTTGACGAACACCCGGCGCAACCCGGTCGCCGTCATCAGATCTCGGACGTCGGCCCAGCCGCGGACCGCCGTGACGCCCCCGGAGGTCGGCGAGAACGGCACCGGGACACCGGCTTCGCGCAGCACGGCATGACAACGGCGCTTGTCGAACAGCACGGCGAGCTCGTCCGGAGCGTCGAGTGACGTTGCGCCGCAATCGGTCACGCGGTCCGCGACGGATCTGGCGGCGGCCAGGAAGCGCTCGTACCACAACGCGGTGCCCTCCGCGCGGGCCGGATCCGCCACTTCGCGCAGTGCCCGGTCCACCGCCGGATTCTCGCCCGGCGAGTCGAGCCGCACCATTTCGCCCGGGCGGAATTCGGCTCGGCCGGACAGTACTTCGTGCCAGGCGACCACCCGCGCCGGCGGGCAGCCGGCCCGGCGCAGCGCGTCCTGGAACAGGGAGACCCGCCGGTTCTCCGGATTGCCGACCAGCGCGAGCCGGACTGCGCCGTGCCCGTACCGCTCGGCCGCGGATTCGCCGTGGCCGAGCGCGGCAGCCGAACCCGGTGTGCTCATTCCGCGACGGCCGTGTAGCGGTCCTCGGCGTCGGCGGTCTCCGACTCCGAGACGTCGACGGTGACACCGGCCGGTTGCAGAGCCGCGACCACGCGGTCCGCCATCGCCTGGGTCATGAAGTGGTGGTGCAGGTCCAGCGTGCGGAGATGGGTCAGCGGCTGACCCGCCAGCAGAGCCTCGGCGCCCACGTCGCCGAGCGTGCCCATGGACAGGTCCAGGGTGGACAGCCGGGCCACGACGGGCGCGGCGGCGATCGCGATGGCGATCTCGTCCTGGATCTCGCTGTTGTGCAGGCCGAGTGTGGTCAGGCGCGGTAGCCGCGTGCCGGACAGGAACGGTTCCAGATCCGCGACGGTGGCGGTGCCGCCGTACCAGGACACGCCCAGCCACAGGTCGAGCCGCTCGAGCGCGGGCAGGTCGCTGGCCCCGATTCCGCGGACCACCTCACCGCCGAGCCCGCCGGTCTCCACGGTCAGCGAGCGCAGCGCGGTGTGGGTGATCGGGGGGAACACCAGGCCGTCGCCACCACGCACACCGAACTCGGTGAGCTGCGGGAACGCCGTCAGCAGCGGGGTGACATCCGACTGGTTGATCCAGGAGATCTCGCTCTCCTCGTAGGTGATGTCGCCGAGGAACAGCGCCCGCAGCGCGGGGAACCTGTCCTTCGCCTCGACCAGCGCGGCGACCACCTCCTCGGAGCCCTCACCGGGTTCGTCGGCCCAGCTGCCGACCACCAGGGCCCGCACCGCGGTCGAGTCGACCGCGGCGAGGAAACGGCCGAAGGCCTGCGCCCAGGTCTCGTCGGCGTCGTAGAACACCGAGATCCGCCAGGCCGCCGCGTCGGCCGTGGGCAGCGCCGGCGATTCGCCGGGCTCCGGGAACTCGAAGATCGGCAGGCCGTGGAATGTCTCCATGTGCTCGGAAATGGTCATGTCGCAAGCTCCCTGGGCGAGGTCGGTGCCGGTGGCGATCCGGCCGATCCGAGGTATCGGGACGTTTCTACCAAGTCGGTCCGACAGCATCCGGCCGGGGTTGCACACCGGTCGCGGACTGTCGGACCCCCGCGCTACTTTCGACATCGAGCCGGCGCACGAGCGGCGGCGGGGAAGGGAGCGAACATGTTTCGGCAGGGAGATGTCCTGATCGTGCCGATGTCCGACGAAGCGGTGCCCGGACATCTGCGCGAGGCGCCGGGTGAACCGCGAGATGCGCACGGCCGCATGGTGCTGGCGCTCGGCGAGGTCAGTGGCCACGCGCACGCGCTCACCGCGCCGGGGCGGCTGCTGCGCTCGGGTCCGTCGATCCGGCTGCTGCATCTGCCGGAGGGCGGGCGGCTGGTACACGAGGAGCACGCGCCCATCGTGCTGCCGAAGGGCTGGTACCGGGTGGTCCGGCAGCGCGAATACACGCCGGGCGCCGTCCGGATCGTCGCCGACTGACTTTTCGCACCGAATTCGTCCACTGCACAAGGAGTTTCAGAATGTCGGACATCGACGCGTGGCGTGCCGTCGCCGTCGCCGCCGCCACCGGTCCCGCCGACCGCCCGGCCGCCGAGACCGCGGTGCGGGAGGCCTATCGCGCGGCGGGGCTCGCGGAACCCGCCGGGTTCGTCTGGGCGGACTCACCCCTGAGCGGCGTGCTCGCCCTCGCCGATCTCGACGCCCCCGGTCGCTCGGTCCGCGAGGACATCCGCACCCTTCCCTGGGCCGCCGAGCGCCGACGCCTGCACGACGAACTCGGCCCGGCCGG
Source organism: Nocardia aurantia (assembly GCF_009604425.1). Lineage (GTDB taxonomy): Bacteria > Actinomycetota > Actinomycetes > Mycobacteriales > Mycobacteriaceae > Nocardia > Nocardia aurantia. Next base: position 171,526 of record NZ_WEGI01000014.1, read on the forward strand.
CTGGACCGAACTGTGGCACGCCACCGGCGGCCACCTGTGGGACACCACTCGCCTGCTCACCGACCGGCTGCGGGCCGGTGTGGTCGCGGCGATGCTCGAATCGGGCCGATACATCGATACCGACCCCGCGGCCGCCGAGGCTGAGGTGCGCGGCCTGTTGCTCGACGCGGTGCTCGGTCAGCACGAGGCCCCCTGGCTGGCGGCCTTCGACGACCGCGCCGAGCGGCTGTCCGGTCTCGCCGGAGTGGCACGCGCCGCCGGCTGGTGGTGGCCGTTCGAGCACGTGGTCGTGCTCTGCGAACGCCCGTCCCGGCTGCTGCGCGACGAGGCGGGCCGCCTGCATGCCGCCGACGGCCCGGCCGTGCTGTTCCCCGACGGCTTCGCCCTGCACGCCTGGCACGGCATGCCCGTACACACCGACTTCCTCGCCGGACTGTCCACCCTCACCCCGGCCCGCATCCGCGGCGAGGAGAACGCGGAACTGCGCCGAGTCCTGTTGGAGCACTACGGCTACGACCGCTACCTCGCCGAATCCGGGGCCGAGCCGGTACACCGCGACGAGACCGGAATCCTCTGGCGCATCCCGCTGTCCGACGACGAGGACGTCGTCATGGTCGAGGTGGTCAACTCCACCCCCGAACCGGACGGCACCCACCACACCTACTGGCTCCGCGTCCCACCCGAAACCCAGACTGCCCGTGCGGGTGTCGCCTGGACCTTCGACCTCGACGCCGCCGACTACGCCCCGCTGCAGCAGACGTGAGGCATGAGGGCCCGGATACTAGGCGGAGGAGGTCTTCGGAAAACCCGTTGGCGGTCGGTGGCCGGTCGCTGCTAACCTTCCGGGAGCCGTGCCGGACGACGAGGAGGTGGTACCCGTGAACGTAGTAATCACATGGGTGCTCCCCTCCGGGGTCACGGTCGGGCGATAGGTCGTCCGGGAGCGCCGTTTCACGAGCACTCCCGAAAGGCACGACCATGCAATTCACTTCCGAACAGCGCCTCGATGACGACGTCCTCGAGCGCAAGTTCACTCTCGGCGACATCCCCGGCATCCTCTGGACGCCGGAATCCGCCTCCGAACCGGTTCCGCTGATCCTGCTCGGCCATCCCACCCTCGGATTGTCGAAGATGTATCCCCGTCTGGTGGCCCGGGCACTCCGCTCCGCGGCGGAAGGTTTCGCCACGGCCACCATCGAACTTCCCGGAAGCGGCGACCGTCCCCGCTGGGACGCCCTCGATCGGGTGCGCGCGGATCTGCGCCGGACGATACAGGCCGGCGAGCCGGTCAGCGACGAGATCATCGACGCCGTCGTCCTCCCGTTGGTCGACAAAGCGGTCCCCGAATGGCAAGCCGCTTTGGACGCCCTTCTCGCGTTGCCCGAGGTCGGTGGCCCGGTCGGATATTCGGGAGGAGTGATCTCCATCGGTGTCCGGCTGGCGGTCGTCGAGCCACGCATCGTGGCCGCCGGCCTGTTCGCCGGAAGTTTCGTTCCTCGCGTCATGTTCGAGGAAGCCCGCCGCGTCACCATTCCGCTGCACGTCCTGCTGCAATGGGACGACGAAGGCAACGACCGGCAGGCAGCCCTGGACCTCTTCGACGCCTTCGGCTCGAAGGAGAAGACGCTGCTCGCCAACATGGGCGGACACACCGGGGTCCCGCAGTCCGCGGGGGAGGACGCGGCCGGATTCTTCGCGCGGCACCTGAGGTGAGATCGGTCCCGCGATAGGCAGCGGGCGACAGGCGGATCGGCCCGGTCACTCCTCATCGAGGACGAGTCTCGAACATTCCTCGGCAAGAGAGGCCGGGCCGATCCGTCACCACCACAGGGGATCGGTCACCTGCGGGACTGATCCCGCTCTCCGGAAGGCACCAAATATTTTGCAGGACAAGTGATTCGGTTACGGAGGAACATAGGTGGCCTGCCCGTCACCCCGGGTTTCGGACAAGCGTGCCGCTCTGGCGTGCAGATAGCGCTGTTGCGGCAGGCTGATGGTTTTCTCCGCGGCGAGGGTGTAGCTGATGCGGGCCTGTTCGTGGTCGCCGGACAGTTCGAGCAGGTGTGCGCGGACGGCGTGTAACCGGTGGTCGTCCGCGAGGTGAGGGTCGTGGGCCAGGGCTTCGACGAGTGCGAGTCCGGCGGCCGGCCCGGTGGCCATGGCGACGGCGACGGCGTGGTTGAGCGCGACCATCGGATTATCGGTCATCCGCATCAATTGCCGATAGAGCGCGACGATCTGGGGCCAGTCGGTGGCGGCGTAGTCCGGTGCTTCGTCGTGCAGCGCGGAGATCGCGGCCTGAAGTTGATACGGGCCGGTCTCGCCGCGCGGGAGAGCGTGCGTGAGCAACGCGATGCCCTCGGCGACAGCTGCCGAATTCCAGCGGGTGCGGTCCTGTTCGGCCATCGGGACGAGCTCGCCGCCGCGGCCGGTGCGGGCCGGCCGGCGGGCGTCGGTGAGCAGCATCAGCGCGAGCAGGCCGGTGACCTCGCTGTCGTCGGGCAGCAGCCGGTGCACGATGCGCGTCAACCGAATGGCCTCGCTCGACAACTCCACCCGTTGCAGGGTCGGCCCGGAGGTGGCTGCGTAGCCTTCGGTGAAGATCAGATAGAGCACGTGCAGCACCGCCGCGAGCCGATCGGCCCGGTCGGCGACCGTGGGCGGGGCGAACGCGGCGCCGCTGTCCTTGACCGTTTTCTTCGCACGGCTGATGCGCCGGGTCATGGTGGCATCGGGGACCAGGAACGCGCGGGCGACCTCCGCGGTGGTCAGGCCGCCGACCGCCCGCAGCGTCAGGGCCACCTGTGATTGCGACGACAGTGCCGGATGGCAGCACAGGAACAGCAGGATCAGCGTGTCGTCGGTGTCCGACGGCTGCCGATCGGCGGGCGGTGCGAGCCATTGTTCGGGCAGCGCCCGTGCCGCGAGGTCGTCCTCGCGGCGGCGGCGAGCCTGCTCACTGCGCAGGAGATCGGTCAACTTGCGGGCGGCCACGGTGATCAGCCAGGCCCGCGGGTTGTCCGGGAGGCTACCGGCGCGCCACTGGATCGCCGCCGCGGTCAGCGCCTCCTGAACCGCGTCCTCGGCGAGGTCGAAATGGCCGTAGCGGCGCACCACCGCCCCGAGGATCTGCGGCGCGAGATCGCGCAGCAGATCCTCGAGCGGCCGGCCGGACGAGGATGTCACAGCTCCAGGTCGTCGCGACTTCCGACGATCGGGCGCACGTCGGCGTAGGCGTTGGCGGCGACCTGCTCGGGAGCGGGGCATCCGCTCAGCCGGGCGGCGATCTCGGTGGCCCGATCGAAGCTTTCGCACTCGACGACCCAATACCCGGCCAGCACCTCCTGCGTCTCGGCATAGGGCCCGTCGGTCACGAACGCGGTGCCGTCCTTCGCACCGAGCCTGCGGGTGTGCACCGGTGCCGCGAGCCCGCGCGTCTCCACCAGTTCGCCGGACTCCTCCAGCTCCTTGGAGAACGTCTCCATGAACGCGCCCATCGCGGCGACATCGTCAGGGGTCCAAGCCGGACCGCCGGTGTTCGCACCGGCCAAGGCGTCGTAATCCTGCTGGCTGCCGTAGGTCAAGATCATGTACTTCATGGTTGCTCCCGATTGTCGTCGGCGACGCTGTCTGCGCCGCTCACCTGAGACGTCGGAGTCGAGCACCATTCTCGGACATCACTCGGCGATCGGATCGAGGACATGTCCGGCAGATTCGTGTCCGGTCTCGCCGGCGTTCCGGCACGCGTCCACCTGATCGGGGTGCTGGTAAGGATCGTGTCACCAGGTACATGGGCGGTGCTGCGTTCGATGTGGTGCTGGTCAGGACTCCGTATCCGCGCCGGTCGCGGTGTTCAGCCGGTCTCGGTAGATCCGCAGTGCCTTCCGGTCGGCGCTCGACGCGTTCTCCCCGGCCGCCGCCTGGGCCGCGGCCAGCAGCAGCCGGTGCGCCCTTGGTGGCGCGGTGACGGTTCCGGGAATCTCGATCCGGATCGGTTGCTGTGGTTCACCTTCCGCGCCGGTGGGGTCAGGGGAGTTGTCGCGCCCGGGCCTCAGGTCTGCGACCGCGGTGCGGATCGCGACCCGGCTCACCCGGTGGCGGCGGGCCAGTGCCGCGATGCTGACACCGTCGCGGTAGTCGGCGCGGACCTGTTCGGTGGCGCCGAGCGCGGCAACCTGGGGGCGCCGCCCGGATTTCGCGCCGCCGGCCCATGCGGCGGCCAGACCCTCGCGCTCATGTGCGGTTGAGCGCCTGCTACCTGGGGCCGGTGGGGGGAACTCCGATCGCGGGCAGGACGAGGGTGCATCCCACCGGTTGCGGATGTCCGGGGTCGAGGGCGTTGAGGACCAGTCGGGCGGTGACGGGGTCGGAGTTGATGGACAGGTGGTCGGCGTAGTCCTGGGGGCACAGGTCCTGCACGATGTAGTTCGTGACGCCGGCCTCGTCGATCAGGCCCGCTGTGTAGGGGAGGATTTCGTCGTATCTGGTGACGATCTGGGTGTAGGCGATTCCGGGTACCGTGATTCCGCCGTCGTGCAGTTCCTGCATGAACGTCGAACTCGGTAGTCCTTCTCCTTGGATGATGTCGGCCGAGCCGGTGGTCACGATGTTGCGCTCGAAGCCTTGGACAGCGCCGGCAAGGCCGATCATCTTCGACACCTTCCCGGCGCCACCACCGGCTTTGAGGTACCAGTAGGGCATGGTCGCGCCGAGCGAGTGCCCGACGATCGCGACCTGGGGCGCATCGGTGGCTTGGCGGACGCGGTCGACGAAGGCGTCGAGGCCGGCGGCACCGTTGCGCATCGATCCCAGCCCTCCGATGAACCCGTCGGGGTCGCCGCCCGGGCCGCCGTAGGTCAGCGCGTAGACGCAGTAACCGGCGTTGGCCAGCAAGGGGCCGTAGGTCTGCCAGTTGTCGTTGCGGTTGGCCAGAATCCCGTGGACCAGAACGACCGGCTCGGGATGTTGCGCGGTGGGCTTGCACGTCCAGTCGTTGGTCCCCGGCGCGCTGGCGGCTCCGCCGCCTTGAAGCGAGGCCCTGATCGCGTCGATCAGGAACTGGTCCGGTACCGCGTAGGGCTGCGCGGGAGGCGGATCGGCGTGCGCGGGTGCGGCAGTGCCGCCACCGAGGACGGTTGCCAGCACAGCGGCGGCGGCGAGGATGCCGAGCCGAAGCGCCCTTGCTCCGGACAGGTTCGTGCTCACTTTGCTCCTTCGATAAGGGGTTGCGACCGACGCGTGCCCGCACGCGCACGGACTGCCGCCTGATGCGGTCTGCGCCGGGGCCGGGCCGCGACGGACAGCTGCGGCCGGTCAGTCCGGTGTGGCGCGGTTGTGGGGGCGGGTCGGCGACGGTGGTGTGCCGGTAAGGATCGGGGTGAGGGCGATCCGTGCGAGGTGCTCGATCGCGGCGAGGTCGGCGAGGTCGTCGACGAGGCTGGGGGCCGCGATGTAGCCGAGGGCCAGGTGGACCACGGCGTCGGCTTGGCGGTCGGGATCTCCGGGGGGCAGCGTGCCAGCGGCCTGGGAGACGGCGAGGTGGGTCCGTACCGCGGTGTGGCCCCACCGCATCGGAGACGGGTCACCGTGATCGAGTGCCTGCACCAACTCGGCGCGGCGCTCGGGGTCGCCGCCGCGGAACAGGGGATGGCGGTGGACCAGTTGGATGAAGGCGGCGAATCCTTCGACGAGTTGTTCGGTGGGGCCGGTGACCCGTGCGATTCGTTCGGCCAGCCCATCCAGCATGAGGCTGAACTCACGAGCCAGAGCGCGTTCGAACAACTGGTCCTTGCCGGCGAAGCGGCGGAACAGCGTGGTGCGGCCCAGCCCCGATTCGGCGGCGACGTCGTCCATGGTCGCCTCACGGGTGCCCTTGCGGGCCAGCACCGCGATGGCCGCGTCCAGGACGCGGGCCTCGGTGCCGTCGCCGGCCGGGGCGGCGTGTGCGATGGCGCCGACAGCGCGCGTCAGCAGGTGGGACAGGGGGGCGCCGGGTCTGGTCACCGTCCAATCTTGACACAATGGGACTACCACCCGTGTAATAGTTCCGCAGAACTATTAGGGCGTCAATAGTTCCGAATCGTGGAGTGTGGCGCCACGAGCTCGGACACCGCCCCTGACCGGCCCGAAGCCCGGGGCCTGCGGGGATGCAGCGATGGGGAAACAAGAGTTCGAACGCAACCTCCGCTGGGGGTTGCCGGCGGAGTGGGTGAACAGGATGGTCGATCTATGAGCGCGACGACGGGCAGTGCCGCTGCAACCAGTTATGCCCACGGCAGCTGGCAGACGCCGCTGCTGAGCGACACCATCGGCGTCAACCTCGACCGGACCGTGACGGCACACGGGGAACGCGTGGCCCTCATCGACCGGGTGACCGGAGTCCGCTGGACCTATCGACAATTCGTCGCCGAGGTCGACATGGTGGCTCTGGGTTTGCTCGCGAGCGGGATCGTCAAGGGAGACCGGGTCGGCATCTGGGCGCCCAACCGGGCCGAGTGGGTTCTGACCCAATACGCGACCGCCAGGATCGGGGCGGTGCTGGTGACGATCAACCCCGCCTATCGGGCCCACGAACTGGAATACGTACTCAACCAGGCCGAGATCCGGATGCTGATCGCGGCCACACAGTTCAAGACCTCGCAGTACGCGGTCATGATCGAACAGGTGCGCACACGCTGCCCCGGGCTCGAGCAGGTGATCCTGCTCGATGACCCCAGCTGGATCGCGCTGCTCGAGACCGGCCGGGCCGGCGATCCTGCCGCGTTGGCCACCGCGCAGGCGATGCTGTCACCGGACGACCCGATCAACATCCAATACACCTCGGGCACCACGGGATTCCCCAAAGGGGCCACGCTGAGCCACCACAACATCCTCAACAACGGCTACTTCGTCGGTGAACTCTGCGGCTACACAGAAGCCGACATCATCTGCCTCCCGGTGCCGTTCTACCACTGCTTCGGAATGGTGATGGGCAACCTGGCCGCGACCACCCACGGCGCCGCGATGGTGATTCCCTCAGCCTCTTTCGACGCACGGGGCACGCTGGAAACCGTTGCCACCGAACGCTGTACATCGCTGTACGGGGTACCGACCATGTTCATCGCCGAGCTGGCGGAACCGGAACTGGACACCTACGACCTGTCATCGCTGCGCACCGGGATCATGGCCGGCTCACCGTGCCCGGTGGAAGTGATGAAGCAGGTGATCGACCGGATGGGGATGCGGGAGGTGTGTATCTGCTACGGCATGACAGAGACCGCCCCCGTGTCCACCCAAACCCGCCGCGACGACTCGATCCATCACCGCACCGCCACCGTCGGCCGAGTCGGCCCGCACCTGGAGATCAAGATCGTCGATCCGACGACCGGGCGCACGGTGCCCCGCGGCGAGCCGGGTGAACTGTGCACCCGCGGCTATTCGGTCATGCTCGGCTACTGGAACGAGCCGGGTAAGACGGCCGAGGCGATCGACAGTGCACGCTGGATGCACACCGGCGACCTGGCCACCATGGACCACGACGGCTACATCGCGATCACCGGCCGCATCAAAGACATGGTCATCCGCGGCGGGGAGAACATCTACCCCCGCGAAATCGAGGAATTCCTCCACACCCACCCCGACATCCTCGACGCCCAGGTCGTCGGCATACCGGACCCGAAATACGGCGAAGAACTGGTCGCCTGGATCCAACTCCGCGACGGCGCCACACTCCTGGACGCCACCGCACTGCGCGACTTCTGCCACGGCCGCCTCGCCCACTACAAGATCCCCCGACACGTGCACCTGGTCGACGAATTCCCCATGACCGTCACCGGCAAGATCCGCAAAATCGACATACGAGAAACCTCGACAAAGCTGTTCGCCGACGAACAGGCCGACCGAACATAACCACAGGCACGAACACGGACGCACGAATCACCGCCCGGTATCCCGCAGTATGGAGATGACTGCGGCTGTCAGTAAGAGCTCGGCGTCGGCCCAGGGGTACCGCAGGCTATCCGCCGAGCGGCCAGACTGCTGTTCATGTTCAGTTTCACCTCTCCGTACGGGAGCACATGAGACGAGAACAGCGGGGTGAGGCCGCGTTCATCCTCGGCGCCCAGCTCGAGCGGGTTGCCGGGGTCATCGAGGATGTCCTGGATCATCAGCACGTTCACGTACACGAGGGCGGCCTGGCAGATCCGCAGGCACAACACCGACATCTCCTGTTCGTCACGGCGGTTCGAGGAGGCGATCTCGGAGTTCTTGCCGTAGAAGATGATCGAGTTCGCTCCGTTCCACCTGCATCTCGGTGCCGTGATGGATCGCGCCGTCGACCATCACGTGGACCTCCGAGGCGGGTGGCGTTGGCGATCTCGATCGCGATCTTCCGGGCGGCTTCGGCGTTGAGGTAGCGGCGCCGCGCGTAGCGGATCTCGTCCTCGGTGTGCCCTGATCCGGCTCCGCCTCGCAAGCGAAGGAATTCGGCGACGGGTCCGCGCGGGACGGCGGTCCGCGCCGGGTTGGGCGATCAGGCGAGGACATTCCGGTATCGCCTCGGGCTGTTCGGTACGGGCGTCCCACCGATCCCAGTTTTTCTCGACTTTCGCCACCTATTCGTTTCGTTTGAACCAACCAAACGTAAACGTATTAATTCCGTCGACGAATGGGGAAGCGACTGAAGCTGACCTCCGATAAGGTTCACTTATCGGAGGTCAGAGGTCGCTCGTTTCCGAACGGAGCCACTGGGTTTCGTTGCGTGTTGATTCGTTGGATTCGACGAAACAAACGCTACGATTCGCGGGTGTCGAACGTTTGCAACTATCCGGGGTGTGCGCGACCCGTGACGCGCGGCGGCGGTCCGGGGCGGCCGTCGGAATACTGTGATCACCCGGAGCACACTCGGTGGCGCGCCTGGCGGGAACGGCAACGGCAGCAGCAGGGTGTCGAAGCATCGGCCACCAACGTCACTGTGACGCAACAGGGGCCGGCCACCACGGCTCGGTTGCGGGCCGATGAGCTGCTCGTTCAGTTCCGTCAGCTGGCGGGGCAGCTCGGGAACACCCTGAATGCCGCGGTCGCGGAGTTGTCCACACTCGCCGATCCGGCCGTGGCCGAAGCGCAGATCCAGGCGGTGCAGGCGGATGCCGCACGGCGGATCGCCGAAGCGGAGATGGCGACCGTCGCAGCCGAACAGGCGCGGCGGGAAGCCGAGGAAGCGCGGGATGCGGCGGAGGCCGCTGCCGAGGACGCCGCGTCCGCCGCCGAATCTGCGGAGGCAAGGATCGCCGAAGCGCTGGCGGCGCGGGACGACGCGCTACGGGAGGTCGAGAAGGTCACCAAACAGGCGGCCGACGACGTGTTCGAGGCGCGGACCGAGGCGGAGACCGACGTGCGCACCGCGCGGCGCGAGGCTGCCGACGACATGCAGCGGGCCAGAGAGCAGGCGGCCGAGGAGATCGGGCTCGCGCGGCAGAAGGCTGCGGCGGAGACCGAGCGGGCCAAACGGGAAGCGGCGCAACAGGTTACCGCGGCTGCCGCGGAACGTGATCTGGCCGTGCAACGCGTCGCCGACGCGGAGCGAGCCATAGACCGGGCCGAGGCCGCAGTCGCGGAGCGGAACCAAGCGCTGGCCGACAGCAAGCAGGAATTGACCCGAGCACGAGCCGAAACCGACGCGGCGCGTGGCGAACTCGCCGAGATGCGCCGGCAGGCGGCCGCCGATGTCGCGGCAGTCCGAGCCGAGGCGGCCAAGACGCTCGAGCAGACCCAGCGGGAATTCGCCGACCGGCTCACCGCGGTCGACCAGACGCGGGCGCAGTCGCTTGCACGCGCCGAGAGGGCCGAGCGACTGCTGGATGAACTACTCGCCGACACCCGTAGGGCCGCAGCGCAGCAGGCGCCGAGCTGAACGCCGGCCGGCCGGCCGGCGCCGCGCAAGCGGGCCGGGCATATTCATGACCAGTGGACGGAAAACGGGGCCCGCCGATCTCGCACCGCCCTGAGCCACGTCCCCATCGCGCGCGGTAGGCAGTGCTCGGCCGCCGCGCGGTAGGCGCGCCGGACCGGCTCCCGGTCGGGTAATGTCCCGCGCATGCGGTTCGTGATGGGGTGTGCGTTGGCTGTTGTCGCGTCTGCGTCGATTTCGCCTGCGGCACACGCGGAATCGACGCCGGCCTGTGTCGAGTCGGTGAACGGGTACACGCCGGAATGGCAGGCCAGCTGGTCGATCTATCAAGCGGAGCAGCGGAATTCGAGCGACTCCCGGTCCGTGACGGAAGCGGATCTGCCGATCACCATCGCCGCCCCGCGGGACGAGGTCTGGGCGGTGTACTCCGACATCCGCAACGATATCGGCCGCCATCCGTTCCTGAAGGATGTCGTCACCCACCGCAGCTGCGAGGAGGACGGCGTCCGGGTCATCGATTTCACTGCGCTGGAAGACATTCCGATGGGGCCGGTGACCTTCCCCGGACACACCCAGGCGCAGCAGCGCATCCACGCCGCGGAGCATTACTACACCAGTGACAGCTGGGACGTCCCGGACATCACCACCCACCAGCGGATCACCTTCACCGACAACGGTGACGGCACCACGACGGTCGACGAGCGTCTCACCTTCCTCGCCGATCCGGCCCTGATCCGGTTCACCGCCGACAACGGGACGGCGTCGCACCGGGCTTATCAGCTCGCGCTGAAACGCGATATCGAGAACGGGCGTGCTGTAGCCGCTGGGCACCCGCGGTCGGATGTCGGCCACGAGCCATCGGCACCACGGCCGGCGACCACAGTGCGGCAACGCGGGCTCGGCGGAGCCCTGTGGGGCCAGGGACCGAACGCGGACGAGGTAGCCCGATCGTGCCTGCGCGGGATCGGCGGGCCCGCGGTCCCCGACTACAACGCCACCCTGCACGAGTCGGCTCTGGCCCAAGTGGCTCGATCCACCGGGCAGGCCGTTTCCGTGGCCGACGTCACCACGACGGCCTGAGGTAGCCCTCCGGTAGCGGGAAACCTGTCCGGGCACATCGCGCCGCCGCGTGGCACCATGTCGGAGATGACCAGTAAGCCGACCGCCCAGCATCCGAGTGATCTCGTGCTGCTGCGGCGCGTCCGCGATCGCATCGATCGCGACTACGCACAGCCCCTGGACGTGGAGGCGCTGGCGCGGGACGTGCACATGTCGGCGGGGCATCTGAGCCGGCAGTTCCGGATCGCGTACGGGGAGTCACCGTACAGCTATCTGATGACCCGCCGCATCGAGCGGGCGATGGCGTTGCTGCGGCGTGGGGACCTGAGCGTCACCGAGGTGTGCTTCGCGGTGGGGTGCTCGTCGCTGGGCACCTTCAGCACCCGGTTCACCGAGCTGGTGGGGGTGCCGCCGAGCGTGTACCGGCGCGATCAGGTGGGGGATGTCGAGGGCATTCCGGCCTGCGTCGCGAAGCAGGTGACCAGACCGATCAGGAATCGAGAAGCATAGGTTACCTTCCGGCATCTAGCCTGGGGCCATGGATATCACCCTCCACTCCGCCTTCCTCCCGCATACCGATCCGGAGGCCTCGCTGGCCTTCTACCGCGACCTGCTCGGTTTCGAGGTGCGCAAGGAGGTCGGATTCAACGGGATGCACTGGATCACCGTGGGGGCGCCCGCGCAGCCGGGAACATCCATCGTGCTCTATCCGCCGGAGGCCGATCCTGGTCGCACCGACGACGAGCGCGCGACCGTCGCGCGCATGATGGCCAAGGGGACCTACGCCATCATGTCCTTCGCGACCAAGGATCTGGACGCGCTGTTCGAGCGGCTGCGCAGCGGGGGCGCCGATATCGTGCAGGAGCCGGTCGATCAGCCCTACGGTGTGCGCGACTGCGCGGTGCGCGACCCCGCGGGCAATCTGCTGCGGATCAACGAGGTGCACTGAGCGGCCGTCACGGACCGGTCACGATCCGGTCGCCGGTCACGCACGAAATCGGCGCGGAAAAAGCCGAGGCAATCGAATCCGATATTCATGAATTTCGTGCGATTACCGGGTTGTTCGGCCGGATCCGCCGGCCGCCGGTCACGCAACGGAAATTGTTCCGGTTATGCGGCACCGGTATTCGCTGACAGCGAATGGACAGCTACCGCATTCCGGGCCATATCATCGATTCATGCCCATACTGCGAGTCACCGGGCGCACCGATGTTTTCGACGGTGGCGCCTGGCAGGCGGCGTTCGTCCTAGGCTGGGTGTCCCTGGTACTCGGTGTCGTGATGGCGACATGGCCGGACAAGCCACCACGGGTGTCGGAGGCGCTGTTCGCGCTCGCGTTGTTCCTGCTCGCGGCGTGGGAGGTGGTCTTCGCGGCGCGGGCCCGGATCGGCCGCGCGATGCGAACATTGACCTACCTCATCGCCGTATTCGTTACGCTGCTGGGGTTTTCGTGTATGCGGAGCAGCGAATGGCCCACACTGCTGGCGGTCTGGATCGCGATGGCGTTCGTCGCGCACGGCATCGTGCAGGCCATGGTCGGCGCGTGGTCGGAGAATCTGCCCGACAGCTCCTATCTCGAGGTCTCCGGACTGCTGACCCTGGCCGCCGGTCTGGGAATCCTGGTGTGGCAGACCAAAACCATTGTGGCGCTGTCGGTGCTGGTCGGGTTCTGCGTGATCCTGCTCGGCGCGGGGCAGATCCACATCGCCGCGCGGTTCGATCGCGCGGCGGCCGTGCGGGGCGGCGCGGGCGTGCGCGGCCTGCTGCCGCCGGGGCACCGCGCCTGAATCAGCGCGGGACGTACGTGGGGGCCCAGGTGCCGCCGTACGGGGTCGGGATCGACAGTGGCCCGCTCGGGGTGCGATCCGCGGTGGCCAGGGGATCGGAACCCGGTGCGGCGTAAGCGGTGTCGTCGCCCGGCGGGCGGGGTGCGTTGCGCGCGCCGCGCGGCAGCAGCGTCGGGTCGGGATCGGTGCAGTGCGCGTCGATATACGGCGGCGGGAAGTCCGGGACGGTGCTCGGCCGACGCGGCATGTCGTAATCACAGGCCCGGCGCGGATAGATGCTGACCAGCGCCCACACCACACCGTCGTGGAATGCCGAATCGACCGCGTCGAGGGTGGACCCCGTGCGCTGCTGCGGGAAGAAGAATTCCTCCATCGCGGGAATGTGCACATACGCCATCTGGGAAACCGTCACGAGATTACCCAGCAATTGCACCATCGTCGGCGAATTGTCGGCCATCACGCTGTCCAAGGTGGACAGCAGGCCCGGAGTCTGCCGGACGAGCGTGTCGAAACCGTTCGTCATGCCGGCGGCACCCGCCGCGGTGGCCGCCAGATTCCGGGACGTGACCCGCAGACCGGGGGCGACGTCGGCCATCGTGGTCAGCACGACGGTGCTGTTGTGCAGCAGGCCGAGCGTCTGCGGCAGGACCGAATCCAGCGTCGACACCAGGAACATCCCGCCGTCGACGATCGCGCGCAGCTTCCGGGGGCCGTCCGGGCCCGCGCCCAGTTCCTGCCGGATGGCCGCCAGCTTCGCCGGATCGACCTGGGCGAGTGTGCCGTTGAAATCACCGAGCATGGTGCTCAGCGTGACCGGGGTGGAGGTGCGGTCGGCGGTCACCACCGATCCGTCGGACAGGTACGGGCCGCCCTCACCGGTGGGTACGAAGTCGAGATATTGCTCGCCTGCCGCCGACAGGGCCGACACCTGGACGGTTCCGCTGGCCGGGATGTGGGCGCCGCCGTCGATCTCGGCCCGGGCGAGCACGGTCTCGCCGTGCACCTCCACCGACGAGACCCGCCCGACCCGCACACCCCGCAGGGTCACGTCCTGATTCGGCAGCAGCCCACCGGATTGGTCCAGCTCGACGGTGACCCGGAAATGCGATCGCCACGGATCCAGTTGCAGCGCGCCCACCGACAGATAGCCGGCGCCGAACACGAGGACGGCCAGCAGGCCCAGCACCGACAACGATGTCCGGTGCCGGGGCAGGACCCGCACGGCGTCGACGAGCACCCGCGCCGCGCGTTCGGCGATCCCCGGTCTCACGGTCATGCGCTCCGCCTCTCCGTCATCGGCCGGGTCCCGCGATGCGGTCGTGCAGACGGCCCAGGTTGTATTGCAGCGAGCCCACGAAATTGATCCAGTCGGTCTCGTCGGGTGGCCGCGCGCCGGGATCGCCGGGGAAGTTCGGGTCCGGCACCGCCCCGATCGCGACCTGGGCGACATCGATGTCGGCGTGCGCGGAGGTGCCGTCCAGAATCTTCAGGATCGGCGCGATGATGCTGTTGAGCGAGCCGAGATTCGCCTCCGGGCTCGCCGCCGCGTCGTTCAGCTCGCGGGCCAGCTGGTCGACCTCGGCCATCAGACTGCGATCGTTGGTGCCCCGGACCGAGGGGAAACGCGACAGTTCGGTCGCGATGACGGCGAGCTTGCCGACCAGATCCAGCAGGCCGCGGGTGTTGGCGGCCAGCGTGGCACTGGCCGGGCCGGCCGCGGCGATCGCGGCGTCGAGCGATGACTGTTGTTGTGCCACAGTCGCTCCCAGCTGCTCGGCGGTGGCGACCACCTCCCGGATCCGGTCCGAGCGGGCCGCGAGCCCGTCCAGCAGTTCGCGGGTGTGCGCGATGAGCTCGGCCAGTCTGTCGCCGCGGCCGCCGACATCCTCGCCGAGCGCGTTGAGCACCCGGGTGACGTTCTCGATGGTGCCGCCGTTGACCAGCAGCGCCGCCCGCGCGAGCACCTCCTCGATGCTGGCCGCCTCGGTGGTCGCGGCCAGCGGGATGTTCGCGCCGTCGCGCAGCGGGCCGGCGGCGGGATCCGGGTGGACCGGCGGGGTCACCGCCACGAACACGTCGCCGAGCGGGGTCGCCGAGCGCAGTTCGGCGGTGGTGCCGACCGGCAGCAGCACCCCGTTGCCGATACGCATCGTGACCACGGCCGTGTAGTCCCGTACGGTCATCGTCGCGACCTCGCCGACGTCGGCGCCGTTGAGCTTCACCCTCGCCTTCGTGGGCAGATTCAGGGCATTGGCGAAGGTCGCGGTCACGGTGTAGGTGCCGCCGCCCGGACCGGGGGCCGGCAACGGCAGCCGGTCGACCGACACCGCACAGCCGGCGCCGGTCAGCAGGACCAGCGCCGCGGTCGCGACCCGCCGGATCGTGGCCGTCACCGCGGCACCCCCGCCGCCGCGAGCAGGATCGCGGTGAGACCGAAATCCGGGCCCATATCCTTCATCGATCCGGTGGCACAACCCAATTCGTGCAGGCCGAGCAGGTTGCAGATCTCCTTCACCATCTGACCGTCGAGCAGCACCCGGTTCAGATCCACCGAGGCCCGCAGCGCGCCGATGTCGTGATCGATCGCGTTGTAGGTGTTGTCGGCCACCAGCGGGAACACGTCGAGGAATTCGGCGAGGTCGCGTTGGTGGTCGGCCATCGACGTCGTCATCGTGGTCGAATCGGTCACCAGTCCGGCCAGCGCGCCGCGATTACGTTGCAGCAGATCGGCGACCTGCGCGACGATCGCGTTCAACTGCGCGCCGGTGTCGCCGGCGCCGAAGTTCTCCTCGGCCAGCAGTTCGCTCAATTGCCGCACCCCCGAACCGAAGTCGCGCAGCGTGCGGTCGTTGCGGGCCGCGGCCGCGGTGAGCGCGTCCAGATCGGTGACGACCTCGGTGATCGCCGCCCGGGTCGCGGCGCCGTTTTCGGGGCCGAGTTGCAGAGCCTGCGACAACGCGCTCAGTGCGTCGCGCAGCCGGCCGCCGTTGCCCGCGGTGGTGTTCGCGCCGAGGGTCAGCAGATCAGCGACGGGCCCGTTGCCGTTGCCGTCGCCGCCCAGCGAGGCGGACAGCTTGTCCGCCATGGCCAGCAGACTCTCGAATTCGACGGGGGTCTTGGTGTGCGCGAGATCGAGCACGGCGTGGTCCGGCAGGGCCGGGCCGCCGCGGTAGGGCGGCGACAACTCGATGTGCCGGTCGGTCAGCAGGGAATCGGAGACGGTCACCGCCTGCGCGTCGGCGGGCACCGGGACGTCCGCGTCCACCGACATCGTCACGTCCACCCCGGTGCCGTGCGGGCGGATCGCGGTGACCTTGCCGATCGGCATGCCCAGCACCGATACCTTGTTGCCGAGGTAGAGTCCCTTGCCGTTGTCGAACTGCGCGGTCATCGTGCGGGTGTGGTGGACGAGGCCGCCGTCGCCGGCGCAGCCCGCGGCGACCAGCACGCCGAGCGCCAGCAGCGCCACCCACTGGATCGTGCGCAGCGGCCCGCTCATTGGCAATCCTTCAGGTAGGGCGTGAGATTCGCCTGCTGCGCCTTGGCACTGAGTGCGCACATGAACGAGTCGATGAACGCGCCGGCGGGTGCGTTGCCGATCAGTTCCGCGCCGGTGCCGGTGGCGTCGGAGAAATAGCGCCACGGCACCGGCAGGATCTGCAGGATGTTGCGCAGCAGGTCGTCGTGCGCGGCGATCAGGTGCGTCATGGTCGCGAGATTGGTCAGCAACTGCTGGATCTGCGGCTGGTCGCCGACCGCGATCGGTTCCAGTTCGTGCACCAGCGTGGTGGCCGCGGCGATCAGCCGCTGCAACGCGGCATGCCGGGTCGCGATCTCCTGCAGCACCGCGGTGCCCTGCCCGATCAGTCCGGCCAGGTCGGCCTGCTGCGCGCGGATCACCTGGGTGACCTGGGCGGTGCTGGTCAGCAATGCGGCGATCTGCGCCCGCCGCCCGGCGATCACGGCCGACAGATCCCGCACGTTGCGCAACACCTCGGGCACCAGCGCCGGCACGCTCTGCAACTGCTGCGACAGCGTGGTCATCGAGGTCGCGATGCGGTCCGCGTCGACCTGGGAGAACGTGGTGGTGGCCGCCTGCAGCGCGGTTTCCAGATCGTAGGGAACCTCGGTGTGCGACACTGCGATCGTGCGGCCGGGCAGCGTCCCCGGCCCGGCCGGACGTAATTCGACGTAGCGCGAGCCGAGCAGGGTGGTCAGTTTGATCGCCGCGCGCGTCTCGGCGCCCAGCGCCACCCCGGACCGGATCTTCATGGTGACCACCACGTGGTCCCCGGCCAGCCGGGTGCCGGTGACCGTGCCGACCTGGATGCCGGCGTCGGTCACCGCGTCGCCCGCGCCGACCCCGGCGGCCTGCGCGAAATCGGCGCGGTAGGTGACCTGCCCGAGGTGCAGCGAGTTGACGTACACCGTGATCCCCACCGCCACCAGCAGCACGACGATCGCCGCCGCGCCGAGTCGCACCCGGTCGTAGCTGTCGAGCGGGCGGCCGCGCGCCGACCGCCACCAGGTCCGGATCGGCATCGGGATCCCTCTCATCTGCAGATCGCCGAATGCTCGACGGATCCGCTCGGTCCGGCGAGGGCGAGCAGATTCTCGATGATCGGATCCACCCCCGGCGCGATACTGAAGTGGATGTTGCACACGTAGGCGTTCAGATACGCGCCCTTGTCGACGATCCTGGTCATGCCCTGCAACATCAGCGGCAGGTTGTAGCCGAGATAGGCGAACTTGTCCTGGTTGTTGAGGAAGTGCTGACTGAAACCCGGTTCCCGGGTGAGGAACACGGACATCTGCGGTTGCGCGCCGCGCACCACCTGCGCGGCCCGATCCAGCACCACCGACAGCGAATCGACCTGATCGAACAGGGTGTCCCGCTGTGCCGCCAGACCGTCGAAGATCTTGCCGGTCTGGGTGATCACGGTCTGCAGGTCCCCACGCTGGTGCGCCAGATCGGTGAGAACGCGCGCGAGATTGTCGATCAACTGCCCGAGGATCTCGTCCGGGCCGGTGAATGTCTCGGCCAGGCGCGAGGTTTCGGCGATCAGCGCGGCGATCGAGCCGTTGTCGCCCTGCAGCGCCCGGATCACCGCCGCGGTGATGTTGTCCACGTCCTTCGGCTGCAGCACGCTGAACAGCGGCTCGAAACCGTTGAGCAGCTTGGACAGATCGAACGACGGCTCGGTGCGGTCCGGCGGCAGTTGCGCTCCCGGCCGGAGCATTGTGTGGGTTCCGTTGCCGCGCAACGACAATCCGATGTAGCGCTGGCCGATCAGGTTCTGATAGGTGACGGCGGCGACCGTGTCGGTGTACATCGGCTGACCGTGCTGGACCTCGAAGGTCACCTTCGCGTTCGTGCCCTCCAGGTCGATGGCGTCGACCCGGCCCACCCGGACCCCGGCCATGCGCACGTCGTCGCCGGTGCGCAGGCCCGACACATCGGTGAAGATCGCCGAATACCGATCCGACCGGCCGGGCACGCCGCGCTGCAGGGTGGCGTAGACGGTCCAGGTCGCGGCGATCGACGCCACCAGGAACAGGATCACGCCGAACAGCGGTCCGCGGACACTCATTTCGCGCCTCCGTCCGGTGGGGCCGGGAGGATCCGAATGTCGTTGCCGCGCACCAGTGGTCCGATCAGCAGATCGGCTGCGGAATTCGGCGGGCCGCCGAACGCGTCGGCGATGCGCTGTTGTTCGGCGCGGCTGCCGACCGGGCCGACGGCCCCGCCGAGCATGCGGTCGTCGTCGTTCGGATTGCCGCCGGCGCCGATGATGCTCGGCCCGCCGGCCGGCGCGGTCTCGCAGCTCGGTCCGGCCAGATCGCCGTAGCGGGGACAGTCGGCGCGCGTGTACTGCTTGTGCGGGGTGAGTTCCACGATGACCTTCGCGGTCGCGCCCTGGGTGTCGCTGTGCCAGAACTCGTTCCGGAACACGGTGGAGAGCCTGGTCTCCGAGACGGCCATCTGGGTGAAGTTCGCCCCACCCCGGGCCATCACGTCCAGTACCGGCGACATCCGCCCGGTGACGCCGGTGATGGTATCGGTGTTGTGCTGCAACGCGTTTCCGATCGTAGTGGTGGTGACCAGGCCGCCGGAGAGCAGATCGGCGAGCTGGATCCGGTCGGCCGCCAGCGCCTGCATCGGCACCACCGCGTGGTGCACCGCGTCGAGCAGATCCGGTGCGGCGGACTGCAATCCGCTCAACGCCGCGGCCAGCGCGACCAGCATCGACGGGTTGCCGTCCGGTGCCATGGCGGTGTCCAGGCCGCGGGCGATACGGTCCAGCTGCGCGCCGGCGCGCAGCGCGTCCGCGCCGTGTCCGCTGGTGGCCTGTTCGACGGTGGCGAGGATGCCCAGGGTCGGATCCGCCGGAGAACGGCCCGCGGCGGCGACGATCCGGCTCAGCGCCGTCAGCGAGGTCTGCAATCGGACGGTCTCCAGGCCGTGGTCCTGCGGAATGCGCGCACCCGCCGCCAGTGCCGGGCCCCGGCCGTTGTCGACCAATTGCACCGAGGGAACGGCGAATACGTTGCTCGGCACCACCCGTGCGGTGACGGTGCCGGGTATCCCCACCGCCGAATGCGGGAACAGGTCGATGTGCACCTGATTCGGGCCGCCACCGGTGGACGCGGTCACCGACCGCACGAGGCCGACCAGGACCCCGCGATATTTCACATCCGATTTCGCCGGAAGCCCGTCGCCGACGTCGACCAGTTCGGCGGTGACCCGTACCGGCCGCTCGAACACGCCCTCGGAGCGGGCGATCATCAGGGCCGCGACGGCCGCGGCCACGATCAGGAAAACGATTCCGCGCAGGAACAATACGCGGTCGGAGACCGGCCGCCCGTCGGATTCGAAAGCGATGGGCATCTTCTCACCCGCTGATTCTCGAGCCGGAATCGAAACCCCACAGCGCCATCGTCATCAGCAGGTTCACACAGATCATCACCGTGATCGCGGCGCGCATCGCCCGGCCGGCGGCGACGCCGACCCCCTGCGGCCCGCCGGAAGCGTAGAACCCGTAATAACATTGGATGGTCGAGGTGATGACCACGAACACCACGGCCTTCGCCAGGGAATACAGCACATCGCGCCCGGACAGCACGAGGCGGAAATAGTGTTCGTAGGTGCCGGTCGCCTGTCCGCCCGCGATATCGACGAAGACCTCCACCGCGAGATAGTCGATCGCGAGCCCGGCCAGATACAGCGGCACCGCCGCGACCGCCGCGGCCAGCAGCCGGGTCGTCACCAGATACGGGATCGGCCGGATGGCGATCGAGTCGAGCGCGTCGATCTCCTCCGCGATCCGCATCGAACCCAGCTGGGCGGTGAACCGGCAGCCGGCCTGGGCGGCGAACGCGATCGCGGCCATGATCGGCGCCAGTTCCCGGGTGGCGGCGGTCGAGGCGATCATGCCGGTCGCCGGGCCCATGCCGAGCAGTTTCAGCGCGCTGTAGCCCTCGATACCGACGATGCCGCCCGCCGCCGCGCCGAGGACCAGCACCACGCCCGCGGTGCCGCCGCCGACCACCAGCGACCCGTTGCCCCAGGTCACGTCGGACAGGATGCGCAGGCATTCCTTGCGATAGTGCCGCAGCGCCACCGGAATCGCGGCGATCGCGCGGAGGAAGAAGCTCGCCAGATGCCCGAGCCGCATCACCGGGCCCGCCGGCATACCGGCGATACCGGCCAGCGGCCGCAGCAGCGGGGGACGGTACCGGGTGGCCATCAGAGCGTCGTCCGCGGGAACAGCATGGTGTACAGCTGGGTGAAGCCGACGTTGACGACCATCAGCAGCATGATCGAGGCGACCACCGCGGCGTTCACCGAGTTGGCCACCCCGCCCGGACCGCCCTTGGTGCTCAACCCCTTCTCGCAGGCGACCACGGTGACGATCGCGCCGAACACCGCGGATTTCACCATCGCCAGATACAGATCGCCGACGGTGGCGAAGGAGGAGAAGGTGGCCAGGAAACTGCCCGGCGTGCCGTTCTGCACGTAGACGTTGAACAGGTAGCCGGCCAGGAAACCGACGAAACAGCTTGCGCCCGTGAGCCCCATCGCCACCATCACGCCCGCGGCCAGGCGCGGCACCACCAGCCGCCGCAGCGGCGAGACGCCCATCACCTCCATGGCGTCGATCTCCTCGCGGATCGCCCGCGATCCGAGGTCCGCGCAGATCGCCGAGCCGACCGCGGCCGCGAGCAGCATCGCCGTCACCAGCGGAGCGGCCTGCCTGATCACCGCCAAACCGCTTGCGGCACCGGCCAATGCGGTCGCACCGACCTGACCGGCCAAGAGCCCGAACTGAATCGAGAGGGTGGCGCTGATCGGCAGCGCGACCGCGAGGGTCGGCACATAGGAGGTCTTCGCCATGAAGGCCGCCTGCCGCAGGAACTCCCGGAACGGGAACTGCCCGGTGACGATGTCGGCGACCAGGTATCGGACGGCGTGGACGCCCATCACGACCTGCCCGCCCACGGTGTGCAGTGCCGCCAGGGGATGCCGGCCCAGATACCCGCGCACCCAACTCGTTATCTCGGTGATCGCCGATCGTTCGTCGCGGCCGGTGGAGATGTCCTCGGATGTGCTCACGCCACACTCCTCACCCCTGCTGAACAGTTGTTCAGCACAGTGCGTCGTGCTCATGAAAGCACACGCTCGTGAATGTGGTCAAGGTCACTACGGACCGCGAAAGTGGCCTGGGTCACCAGCAATCGCCGTTTACATGACACGCGCAACCAAGACGCAACCCGACCGCGATCCGGGAAACGCCCGAGTCCCGGATCGCGATGTCAGAGTGGGGGAATCACCCACGCATCGAGAGGCGGAATGCCATGCGCGTCGGTTCGTCGGTCCGGTCGGCAGTCGCGTTGTGCGGCTTGACCACAGCTCTGTTCGGATGCTCTCCGAACCCGTCCGCACCGCCCGGCCCGATCGGGACTCCCGGTTCGGTCCAGTCCGCGCCCGGCGCCCCGGGTGACACGGTCGCGCCCTCGGCCGGGCCCGGTTCCGCGGCGCCGCAGGGATCCCCGCCCGCGCAATCGGTCGCGGCGTGCCCCACCGGCACCATCATCACCGGCGCCGAGGCGATGTCCCCGGCCACCCTGCATCGTGGTGTGCGACTGACCTTCTCGCTGGTCGGCGCCGCCGCGCCCTGCGCCCTGCACGGCTATCCCGGGGTGGACAGCGGGGCGGGCGGGCCACTACTGCACGCCACCCGGACCCCGCGCGGCTTCATGGGCGGACTGCCCGCCGGCGACGACACCGCGCCGGTGATCCGGCTGGACGCCGACCACCTCGCGCACGCGATCGTCGAGGGTGTGGCCGTCGACGCCGCCGGCAACGGCTGCCCGCAATACACCGGCCTGCTGGTCACCCCGCCCGACAGCACCGAGACAACCACCGTCGCGGTCCCCATCGATACCTGTGCGCTGCAGGTGCATCCGGTCACGGATTAGCGCCATTCGGCGGCGAACGCCCGAGCCGGATTGGTCACGAACACGGCGGTGGTGACATCGTCGCCGAGTTCGCGGGCGATACGCGCGCGCAGCCCACCGACCAGGAACGGCATGCCCGGCCCCTCGCCGGTGGCACGCATGGACGGGGTGACCGTATCGGCACCGAGCAGGATCCGGTCGGCGTGACCTGCGTCGACCAGGGCGGCGAGGCTGTCGAGCAGCCGCCAATCGGTGGCGTGGTGCGCCCGCGACGGCCCGTCGAACTGGACGTAGGCGCCCGCCGCGGCAACCTCCCGGTGAATCCTGGTGTCCGGGGAGCGATGCAGATGCCCGAGAATGACACTCGCCGGGGGCATATTGTGCTCGCCGCACAAAATCCCGAGAACGTCCGGAGCGGCCGTCCCGGCCTCGAGGTGAACGCCGATCGGAGCACCGGTGGCGTGATGGGCGGCCGCGGCGGCGGCCAGGACGTGCCGCGAATGCTCGCCCGCGTGATGGAAATCCCCGGCGGCCTTGATCATTCCCGCGCGCACCGGCGGCTCGGTGAGCTGCCGGACGAACAGCTCCGCGAGATCGTCGTACACCGTGGACAATTCGGCCGGATCGTAGTGCGCGGCCTGATGCAGACCCGTCGCCGCGACGAGGTGCACGCCGGTGTCGCGCGACAGCCCCGGCAGATCCGCGAGCCGCCCGCCCATACCCC
Organism: Nocardia aurantia; assembly: GCF_009604425.1. Taxonomy (GTDB): domain Bacteria; phylum Actinomycetota; class Actinomycetes; order Mycobacteriales; family Mycobacteriaceae; genus Nocardia; species Nocardia aurantia. Next base: position 194,441 of record NZ_WEGI01000014.1, read on the forward strand.
ACGGCGTCCACTGCACCACGGCCCGGCCACCGGCTCCGGCGAACGAAACGAGTTCCGCCCGAGCGGCTTCCGCGTCGTCGAGTGCCTGCCCGGGCAGCTTCGGCGTGCGGATGAACAGATGGTCGTGGGCATCGCAGACGCCGAACTCCGCAGGGTCGATGTCGCCGAGCACGGTCCGGATGCGGTGGGGCCGAGCCGCTCCGCTCCGGAGAGTCTCGGTCGCGCCGCTCGGGCGGGTCACGGTCGCTGCGCTCGGGCGGGTCTCGGTCGCGCCGCTCGGGCGGGTCACGGTCGCGCCGCTCGGGCGGGTCACGGTCGCTGCGCTCCGGTGGGTCACGGTCGCTCTGCCTCGGCCAGCGCCGCGGCCGCGACCCGGAGACCGGCCAGCGCCTTCGGGACTCCGATATAGGGCGCGAGGTGCACGAACACCTCGATGATCTCCTCGCGGGAGAGCCCCGCCCGCAACGAGGTTCGCACATGCCCGGTCAGCTGGGGATCGACCCCGCCGAGGGCGGTCAGCGCGGCCAGATTCGCCACCTGCCGGTCCCGCAGCGACAGGCCCGGCCGCTGATAGGTGCCACCGAACAGGGCGGTGACCACCCAGTCGGCGAATCCCGGGGCGATCGTCTCCAGGCCGGGCAGGGTGGCCTGCTGAGTCGCGTTGTCCTGCAACAGATTCAGCATGCGATAACCATCATCCCGATCCAGCCGGGCGGGGGTGAGCTGCTGTGCCAGCGGCGGTGTACCGGTCATGTCCACTCCAAGTTAGTAACGGTTTATCCGTTACAAGGGTACTGTAGTAACGAGCCGAGCGTTACATGGGGGTGTGCACATTGCCGACCGGTTCCGCGGCCTCCCTGCGTGCCGCGCAGCCTCGGGTCCGCGACCTGAACGGTCAGGCTCGGACCTGCCCGGCAGGGTCGTGATGCGCCGCACTCGACCGTGACCGGTCACCCGAACGCGCGGATCAACGCAGGTACGAACCGGCCTCGGCGCCGAGCACGTTCAACAGGGCCAGCGCCTCGGCATCGGGTGATCCCACCGGCGCCGTGTAGAGCACCAGGTGCTGGTCCCGGTCGGTGAGTGTGAGGGAATCGCAGTCGACGGTGATCTTCCCGATCACCGGGTGCCGGAAGGTCTTGGTCAGCACCGTCGCCGCCCGGACGTCGTGCCGCTCCCACAACCGCGCGAATTCGTCACTGCCGTAACGGAGTTCGTCGATCAGGCCGGTCACCGCGGGATCGGAGGGGTACCGGGCCAGCGCGGACCTCAACTGCATGACGACATGGTGGCGGAACTCCGCGACATCGGACACCCCGTACAGCGTCGATCCGAGTCGGGGCGGCCCGAGGAACGCCCGGCGGGCGAGGTTGCGCTCCGCCGGCGTCAGGGCCGCGAAATTCTCCATCAGCGCGGCCGCGAGATCGTTCCACGCCAGCACCTCGAACGTGGCGGAGGTGACGAACGCGGCCGTCTGCGGCAGCCGCTCGAGCAGCGCGAGGATGCTCGGCCGGACATCACGCCGGTGCAACCCCGTCCGGCTCGGCGCGGTCCCGGCGAGGAGGTGGAGATGATCGGACTCGGCGTCGGTGAGCCGCAGCGCGTCCGCGATCCCCGCGAGCACCTCGCCCGACGGTCGCGGCGCCCGGCCCTGCTCCAGCCGGACGTAGTACTCGGTGGAGATGTGGGCGAGGACAGCGACCTCCTCGCGGCGCAGCCCCGGTGTCCGGCGGCGTGGCCCGGAGGGGAGGCCGACGTCCTCGGGCCGCAACCGCTCGCGCCGCGTCCGGAGGAATACCCCGAGTTCCAGCTTGTCCATACCCCGAGTGTGCTCCTCCCGCCGCCGCGCATCCTGGTACTGCTTGTGCCTGAATCCGGGCCCGCGGACCGCCCGACACTGTCGTCATGACAGACACCATCGAATTCGCACCCATCGGCCTGCTCACCGGAAAGGTCGTCCTCGTCACCGGCGCCAGCCGTGGCATCGGGGCCGCGGCGGGCCGATTGTTCGCCCGGGAGGGTGCGGCCGTCGTGCTCGCCGCCCGCGGGACCGACGCCCTCGACCGCCTCGTCAGCGAGATCCGCGCGGCGGGCGGCACCGCCGACGCCGTGCCCCTCGATCTCGCCGACCGCGCGAGCATCCGGGCCGCCGTCGACCGGGTCGCGGAGTTGCACGGCCGACTGGACGGCGCCTTCAACAACGGCGCCGCCATCCAGCAACCCGGCCCGCTCGACACGACCGCCGACGAAGACATCGATCAGCAGTTCGCCGTGAACTTCCGCGGGCACTGGACGGCGATGACCGCCGAGGCCGAACTCATGCGGCGCAACGGCGGCGGGGCGATCGTCAACACCTCGAGCATCGGCAGCCGCCGCGCGAACCCGGTCCTGCCCGCCTACGGCGCCATGAAGCGCGCACTCAACAGCATCACCGAATCCGCCGCGGTGACCTGGGCCGCCGACGGCATCCGGGTGAACGGGATCACCCCCGGTGGCACGGTCACCGAGATGATGCGGACATGGGAGGCCACAACCCCCGGCGTGATCGCGCGATTGACCACGGCCATCCCGCTCGGCCGGATGGCCGAACCACGCGAGGTCGCGGAGGCGGCCGCCTGGCTGCTCAGCGACCGCGCCTCGATGGTCACCGGCGCGATCGTCCCGGTCGACGGTGGTGCCGGAGCCTGAACCAACGGGCCCGCCGGGACCCGGCGGCGTCCACGCGGGATCGGCGCCGGTGCGTGATCAGGGAACGGCCGGCGACCACGAACACGGGTGCCCCCGGCGACCGGTGCCGCGTACGAACGCGGGTGGCCCGGCGACCGGTGCCGCGTGCGAGCGCGGTCAGCGGCACTGCTGCCGACCACCGTGACCATCGGGTGGCCGGTGTCACCGCAGGGTGAGAGGGGTTTCGGCGTCGATGTGGGTCAGCTTGTGCGGGTTGCGGACGAAGTAGAGACCCGTGATGAGGGTGTTCTCGATCCGCACCGCGATGACACCGTCGAGTTCCCCGTCGACGTGCAGCGCCAAGGCGGGGCCGCCGTTGATCGCGGCCGGTTCGACGGTGAGCGCGACATCGTGCTTGGTGAGGCCCCCGACCACGAATCGCGCCACCTTGTCCGCGCCGATGACGGGCAGCGGGGTGGCCTGCTTGATGCCGCCACCATCGCTGATCGCCACCACGTCGGGGGCGAGTACGTCGAGCAGTCCTTGCAGGTCCCGGGTCTCGAGCGCGCGCCGGAACGCCGCGACAGCCGCTTGTGCCTCGCGCGCGGTCACCGTGCGGCGCGGTCGGCGGCCTTCGACGTGACGGCGGGCGCGGTGGGCGATCTGGTGCACGGCGGCGGGAGATTTCTCCACCGCGGCCGCGATCTCGTCATAGCCCAACCCGAACGCTTCGCGCAGCACGAATACCGCTCGTTCGGTCGGGGTCAAGGTCTCGAGCACGACCATCAGGCCCATCGACACGCTTTCGGCGAGTTCCACATCGGCGGCCACATCCGGAGTGGTGAGCAGCGGCTCCGGAAGCCAGGAGCCCACGTACGCCTCCCGGCGGCGCTTCACCGCACGCAGCCGGTTGAGCGCCTGCCGCGTGGTGATCCGAACCAGGTAGGCGCGCGCGTCGTCGACGCGCGCCGCGTCGACGCCGACCCAGCGCAGCCAGGTTTCCTGCAGGACGTCGTCGGCGTCCACCGCGGATCCGAGCATCTCGTAGGCCACAGTGAACAGCAGATTGCGGTGCGCGACAAACGTTTCCGTCGCCGCGAGGGTGGTGTGGCCACTCATGAGTTCCTCTCCTGGACGAGAACAAGACACCCCATCGACGAAAATCCTGACATCCTGTGAAGCAGGTCACAGTTCCGTTCGGTCTGTGTGAGGGCTGTCAGGAAATCGCGACCGGCGGTGTCTCGTTCGGCAAGCACGCGAACCAGACTGGAGTCTCAATCATGAAGCACCGCATCGTCATTCTCGGCGCCGGATACGCCGGAGCCTTCTCCGCCACGTTCCTGGCCCGCAGGCTCCATCCCGGCGACTTCGAGATCACCGTGGTCAACGCCGAACCCGATTTCGTCGAGCGGCTGCGCCTGCATCAACTCGCCGCCGGGCAGGAGTTGCGCCACCGGCCGCTGACGAAGGTATTCGCGGGCACCGGCATCCAGCTGCGGCCGGCACGCGTCACCGGCATCGACGCCGAGCATCGGACCGTCACGGTCGCCGACGGCGACGGTGTCGACCGGCTCGAATACGACACGCTTCTCTATGCGCTCGGCAGCACCATCGCGGACCACGGCGTTCCCGGTGTCGACGAGCACGCCTACCATGTGGCGGCGCGACCGGCCGCGCTGCGCCTGCGGGCACGCCTGGACGAGCTGGACGAGGGCGGGCGGGTGCTGGTGGTCGGCGGCAATCTGACCGCGATCGAGACGGCCACCGAGCTCGCCGAATCCCGGCCGGGGCTTCGGATCGGACTCGTCACCCGCGGCGAACTCGGCGCCTGGCTGGGTCCCGAGGCCCGCCGTCACCTGCTGCGCGCCTTCGACCGGTTCGGTATCACGGTCCACGAGTACACCGCGATCGAGCGCGTCGAGAAGGCTGCGGCGATCGCCGCGGACGGCACCGCGCTCACCGCCGACGCGATTGTCTGGGTGGCCGGCTTCGCCGTCCACCCGATCGCTGCCGCCGGCGGTCTGCGGGTGGAATCCAACGGACAGATCACCGTCGACCGGCAGATGCGGTCGGTGTCCCACCCGAACGTCTACGCCGCCGGTGACAGCGTCTTCGTCATCGGCGACAACGGCCTGCCGTACCCGATGTCGTGTGCTTCGGCGGGACCCACCAGCAAGGCGGCGACGGCGGCGATCATCGGGGACCTGACCGGCCGCAAAGTCGCGCCGACCGCCTTCTCCCATCTCGGCAACCACATCAGCCTCGGCCGCAACGATGGGCTGTTCCAGCTGGTCGACGGGGACGGGCGAGCGAAGCCGGGAGCCCTGTGCGGACGGACGGCCGCGCGCGTCAAGTCGGCGATCATCAGTGCCGCCGCGTGGGCTGTGAGCCACCCGACCTTCGGAAAGCCGAATCACCGGTATCGCCTGGCCGTCACCCGAGAGCATGCACCCAGCCGGGCAGCCGGATAGGGAGTGCTCATGGACGCTGGCCGCCGGTAGCGTCCATCGCCGGCCGTGCTCGGCGACCGGGTCGTCATCAGCAGGCCGAGCACCCCGAACCGGCCGTAGCCGCCTCACCGGTCACCGAATAGGCAACGCCGGCAACGGATTCGCCGGATACTCCGCTGCCCCCGTGATCGCGGTCCGGCCGCGGACCCGGTCACAGCCTCAACGACGGCCGGTGCCCGTCCGAATCCGGCAGTGGTCCGGCCGGATCTGCCGGCGTTCGGGGCCGGATCGAGGCCGGGGCCGAATCCTGTTGTGGCGCATCGGCGGGATCCGCGTTCTGTGGTTCCGGTGCCGGTCGGCGGGGCAGCAGTAGCGGGCTGGCGAGGATCAGCAGGCCCGCGGCGGCGAGGGCGGTGCGGGGGGTGGTGGCGTCGGCGAGCAGGCCGGCCAGTGCGGTGCAGGTCGCGATGGCGGCCTGGCCGCCGATGGACCATGCCGAAAGTGTGCGCGCGACAAGGTGTTTCGGGGTGTGGGTCAGCCGGTAGGTGGCCAGGACCGGGGTGTAGAGGCTCATGCTGACGATGATCGCCAGTTCGACGGCGATCACCGTGAGCAACCCGATCACCCCCGGCCGGAGGAAGACCAGGCCGATCAGCCACACGACGCGCAGGGTGCCGACGATCCGGAACACGCGATGTTCGCCCCACCGCGCGACGACGATCCGGGCCAGCCGCGAACCGATGAGCCCGCCGACGCAGGGCGCGGCGAACGCGAGGCCGTACTGCCAGGGCGCGAAACCCAACTGCCGCACCATGATCACGGCCAGTAGTGGCTCGGTGGCCATGATCAGACCGCTGACCGTCAGGTTGTTGAGGTACAGCGCGCGCAGGCCGGAATGGCCGAAGATGTGCCGCCAGCCGTCCAGTACCTCACCGAGGCCGATCCGGCCCGTACCGGTTCGCTCCGGAGCCGGCTCCCGATCGCGGATCGCGAGGATCGCCAGTGCCGAGAGCAGGTAGCTGAGTCCGTCGGCCAGCACGGTGACCACGGGCCCGAGCAGGCCGATCGCCGCGCCGCCCAGTGGCGGGCCGATCGCGATGGAACTCCAGTTCGTGGACTCGAATCGGGCGTTGGCCACGAGCAGATCGTCCTTGTGGACCAGCGCCTTCAGGTAGGCCCCGCTCGCCGCGTTGAAGGCGATCTTGGCCGCGGCCACCGCGGCCGACACCACCAGCAACTGCGCGAAACCGAGCACGCCGAGGGCGTAGGCGATCGGCACGCTCGTCATGACCGCGCAGCGCAGCAGATCCATCGCGATCATGACCGGACGTTTGCGCCGGAACTCCACCCAGGGCGCGAGTGGCAGCGCGATCAGCGCGCCGACCGCGGGGCCCACCGCCGACAACGCCGACACCTGCGCCGGGCTCGCGTGCAACGCCAGTACGGCGATCAGCGGGAAGGCGCCGAAACCCAGCCCGGTGCCGTAGGCGCTGACCGCGTACGCTGCCCACAACCAGCCGAAGTTCCGCCCCAGGGATTCACTCGCCGCCACACACCGCACCCTTCTCGCCCAACACAACCCGTCGTTGAATCGCTACGCATCAAAGCAACGCCGACGTGCGGAATCAAACAACCGGGCGGGCGGCGTGCCACAACCGGTAGTTGTTCTCATAGGGTTCGCGGTATGGATCTCGACGCTGTGCGCACCTTCGTCGCCGTCGCCGACACCGGGCAGTTCCAGGAGGCCGCCGCCGCGTTGTCGCTCACCCAGCAGGCCGTCTCGAAGCGCATCGCGACGCTGGAGAAGGACCTCGCGGTGCGGCTGTTCACCCGCACCGCGCGCGGCGCCCGGCTCACGATCGACGGGCAGGCGTTCCTGCCGCACGCCCGCGAACTGCTGCGGGTGGCCGAGCGCGCGGACGCCTCGGTCCGGCCCGGCCGGCGAGCCCTGCGCATCGACGTCGTGAATCGGCGTATCGCCACCGCCGTTCTGCTGCAAGACTTCTACCGCACCCGGCCGGACCTGGAACTGGACGTGGTGACCCTGGACACCGACGTCGAGGGCGCGATCGCCGCGGTCGAGGCCGGGACGATCGACGCCACCTTCCACGGCGTACCGCCGCACCGGCAACTGCCCGAGGCGATCGCGGCGGCCCCCGCGGTCGAGGAGCCGCACGAACTGCTCGTCGGACCGCGGCACCCGCTGGCCGGCGCCCGGTCGGTCACGCCGGAACGGCTTGCGGGCCACCGCATCTGGATGCCCGGCCTCGCCGCTCGCGGTGAGGTGGCCGACTACTATGCCGAATTCGCCGCGGTGTTCGGCGTGACGATCGACATGCTCGGCCCGGTGTTCGGCAACGAGGCGCTGCTCGACGAGATCGCCGATTCCGCCGACCTGGCGACCCTGGTCGGCGCGAACTCGCGCTACATGTGGCCGGACAGCTATGATCTGCGTCGCATACCGATTCGCGATCCCAGCCCGATCTATCCGCTGTCGATGATCCGGCGCGTCGACAACCCGCACCCCGCCCTCGCCGAGCTCCGCGAATTCGTGGCGGCCCGGCGATCCGGTACCGCTCGTACCGCTGTCTGGCTGCCGTCCTGGACCCATCGCGCGAATTGATCGCCGAAGATTCAGGCGCCCAACGCAACTCGCGGTACACCGGCGACGGCTCCCCGAACCCGACCCAGGCTGCGTCTCGGCAACGACATCGGCGCAGCCCGGAGCATCCGACCGGAAGCCCGCATGCACCCGGCGGGTCGAGACCCGGAAGCCGTTGCAGGCGAGCGTGTCTCAGCGATGACGGCGGTGCACGACCTCCGGGCCGACGCCGCGGAGCACCTCCAGCGCCGCGTCCGTCCCGGAGCCGGGCGGTGGCGTGAACAGCCGCAGGCATTGGTCCGCCGCCCGGGTCTGCACCACCTCGTAGTCGAATTCGACGAGCCCGACCGAGGGATGGCGCACCCGCACCCGGCTGTCCCGCCGCACCGCGACCTCGTGCCGCTGCCAGTGTTCCGTGAATTCCGGGCTGGCCGTGGACAACCGGTCGATCAGGACGCTCGCGGACCGATCGTAGCCCCGCCGGGTCGCGGCGGCCCGGAGGTCCGCGACGTGCACCCGGTCGAGGCGCTCGTGTTCCTCGACGGGGTACGCCTCCCGGACGAACGGATCGGTGAACCAGCGCCACACGATGTTGCGATCGGGCTCCTCGATCGTGCACACGCAGCCGAAAAGCGCCTCCGCCAACGCATTCTGCGCGAGCAGATCGCCGATATCGGTGAGCAACTGGGCGGGGGTGTCACCCAGCCGATCGAGCAGATACCGCATGGCGGGCCGCACATCGTGCCCGGCACGCGCCCCTTCCGGCGGCCGATGCCCCGCCAGCAGATAGAGATGATCCCGTTCGTCCCCGGTCAGCCGCAGCGCCTGCGCGAGCGCGGACAGCAGCTGGGTCGAGGGCTGCGAACTACGCGCCTGCTCCAGCCGCATCACGTAATCCGCTGAGACGCCGGCCAATTGCGCCAGTTCCTCACGGCGCAATCCCGGTGTGCGCCGGCGCGGCCCCTCCGCCAGCCCGACCTCCCGCGGCCGCAACCGTTCCCGGGAACGGCGGAGGAAATCCGCGAGGCGTTCGCGATCCATGGTCACACTATCCGTCCTCGGCAGCGCGACCGGACCACAGCCGATGTGCGGCAACAGAACTCATCCCGCCAGCTCGCCACAGCCCGTCCAGAGCGCACCGGTGGATCGGCCCGCCGGTGGTTCGGCGGCAGCCCTCGGGTGTCGAAACCCGGCTCATCGCTCGGCCGCCGCACGCCGCCGCTCGCGCAGGGCGCGCACCCGCCCTCGGCTGGCGCACGCCGGCGACGGGCACCACCGACGCCGCCCGCCCGCATTGACGAACACCGCGCGGCAATCACATTCGGGACAGACGGCGAGATCGTCGCGTTCGGGCCCGGTGAGATGATCGACGGCCTGCCGGGCGATGCGCGCCAGCGCCACGGACGTGGTCGCCGGAGCCGACCGCAACAGCCGATCGGCGGCGATCAGCTGCATCGGTTCCGGTTCGGTGCCGAGGTAGCATTGAAGGGCCGCAACACTTTCCGGCTCCGGCGGGGTACCGCCCGCCACAGCCAGCGCCACCGGCCGCAGCGTCTCCCGCAATTCCCGGGCCGCCCGCACGTCGGCGTCGGTCGGTTCGGCCAGGGGCCTCAGCCCGCTGTGCTCCAGCCATGTGGCCAACCGCCGCGGATCGGCGATACGTTCGATCGGATCGGCGCCGAAGGTGCGCCCGCTGGTGGCCAGCAGGTTCAGCCACGTGGCGCCGAGGTCGAAGCGAAACGCCAGCCGGTCATCGGTCACCGGCCCATTGTAACGATGCAGTCGTTACCGGTGCCGTCGCGGGATCGAACGTGTTCACCTCAGGCCGCCACGCGGGCGCCGAGCACGTCGAGATAGTGCTGGTTGTACATGAAGGCGAGGATGTTGCCGAACGGGTCGGTGACGGAGGCCGTGACGAATCCCGGTCCGCGGTCGGTGGGTGCCTCGTGCACGGTGGCGCCGAGCGCGAGCAGCCGGTCCAGGGTGGCCTCGACGTCGTCGACGTGCCAATACACCACGGCGCCGGCGGGTGTGCCGTCGTGCCCGTGAGCGGCGAACCGGGCGTCGACGATGCCGAGCTCGTGCTGGTGATCGCCGAGCCGGAACTCGACGTAGACCGGAGCGCCGTGCATGTCGCGGGCGAAATAGGCTGCTGTGCCGAGGAATTCGGCGTACCAGTCGCGCGCGGCCGCGACGTCGGTGGCGAAGAGGTTGACGGTGGTGAGTCCACGCAACATGGGATGTCCTTTTCTCGGTCCGGCTGACAGGAACCATGCTCGTCGCGAAAGTGCTCAACAACTGAGCACTTTTCGGCGGATACTTTTCTCGTGCGCGCTGATCGTTTGGTGGCAGTTCTGTTGTTGATGCAGTCGCGCGGCCGCGTGACCGCCGCCGAGGTCGCGCGGGAGTTGGAGGTGTCGGTGGCGACGGCGCGCCGAGACCTCGAGGCCTTGTCGACGGCCGGGATCCCGGTGTACCCGCAGGCCGGTCGGGGTGGTGGGTGGTCGCTCGTCGGCGGGGCGCGGACGGATCTGTCGGGGTTGTCGGAGGGTGAGGCGCGGGCGTTGTTCCTGCTGCTCGGCCCCGCGGCGGGGTCGGCCGAGGCCAAGGGCGCCTTGCGGAAGTTGGTGCAGGCGCTGCCGCGCACCTTCCGCGCGGACGCCGTGGCCGCGGCGGAGGCGACCGTGGTGGACGACCGCCGGTGGGGTGAGCAGGACCGGGACCGGCCGCCCATGGTGGCCGAATTGCAGACCGCCGTGATCCGGCGACGGAAAGTCCGGGTGAGCTACGCCAACCACGCGGGCAAGCGCAGCGAATGGTTGCTCGACCCCCTCGGCCTGGTGGACAAGAACGCCACCTGGTACCTGGTGGCGGGCAGCGACCGAGGCCGGCGGACCTTCCGGGTGGACCGGATCCTCTCGATGCGATCCACCGACGAAATCGCCCGGCGGCCGGATGATTTCACGCTGGAGCAGGCGTGGGACGAGGTCGTCGGCGAGATGGAGGAACGCAGGTCACGGCTGTGGGCGACGGTCATCGTTCCCGGGCGCTACGCCTACGTTCTGCGCGATCAGTTCGGTCGCCATGTCGAACAGGTCGGCCCGGTGGACGCCGAACAGGTGCGGGTACGTGTCGGCGCCCCGACCGCACTCGACATCGCCCGGCACCTGGCAGGCTGGGGCACGATGATCGACGTCACGGAACCCGAGCCCGTCCGCGCCGAACTCGCGCGGATCGGCGCCGAACTGTCCGCCCGGTACCGCTGACCGGCGCCGCATCCGGGGTCAGGGCCGGGCCGTCGCGGCCGATCACGACCTGTTGCCGCGGTGGCCTTCGAGAATGTGGGCATAGGGATCGTCGTCGGCGCTCACTTGTTCCGGCATCGGATAGTAGGTCTTGATCAGCAGGTTGCCTTCGTGATCCCACGCGAAGGTCTCGATGCTGTGGACCATGATCACGTCGTCACCGGTGCCGAATCGGTTCTCACACACCCAGGCCATCTCGTCACCGTTGACCTGCACGGTCAGCATGGTGATCCGCAGCAGGTGCTGGAACAGATCCCACGCGTGGGTGGTGACGGTGTCGAAACCGGTTTTCTCCTCCGTGCCGACCGGATCGAACAGGCGCACGTCGGCCGGGATGATGGTACGCCACGAGGCCACCCATTCGTCCTTGCGGCCGGCGTTCCACAACTCGGCATGCTTCGCCGCATGAGCCAGCCGTGCTTCGCGGGTGGGAACTTTCGTCATGGTCGAGCCTTTCTTCCCGTCCCGGCAGACGACCCCACGCCACCAGCCGGTCGGACACTAGAATAGACACCTGTCCGTAACTGACTCAACCATCGAGCGCACGACACCCTCAGGCCCCGCGCAGCGGCGCATCCGATCCTCAGGCGCGGATGTTCTCCAGGTCGTCGAGCAGACCGGGGTGCTTCGGCTGCCAGCCGAGGGTTTCGCGGGTGTAGGTGCCGGAGGCCGGCTGGTCCATCGCGAAGATCGGGCCGAACGGGCCGAAATCCTCGGCCGGGACGGACTCGACCGGCAGGCCCAGCCGGCGCCCGATGACGGCGGCGATGTCGCGCACCGCGTCTCCCTCGTCGGCGACGGCGTGCCAGGACGTCCCCGCCGGCGCCGACTCGAGGGCGAGCCGGAACAGCACCGCCGCGTCCAGGGCGTGCACGGCGGGCCAGCGCTGGGTGCCGTCGCCGGGATAACCCGCGACGCCCGTGCGGCGCGCCCGGTCGGTCAGCAGGCCGGCGAATCCGCCCTTGCCCTCGTTGTGCACGGTGCGCGGCATCCGGACCGCCGTGGCGCGCACACCGCGCGAGGCCAGTTCCAGCAGCGCGCCGACCGATCGGGCGCGGCCCGCGACGGGTCCCTCGGCCGGTAGCGGATCGCTTTCCACGGACATGCGGCCCGGCACCCACGGCGTGCCCGAGACGGCGACGATCGGGCGATCGCTCCCGATCAGCTCGTCGCCCAGCGCGGCCAGGGCGGCGCTCTCCTCGGCGATGGCCCGCACGAGCCCGTCCGCGTCGCCGTGGTGGTCGAAGGCGAGGCTGATCACGCCGTCGGACCGCGCCGCACCGGCGCGCAGAGCGTCGAGATCGGCGATCGAGCCGCGCAGCACCTCGGCGCCGACGTCCGTGAGCGTTCTCGCCGAGGCGTCCGAACGCGCCAGCGCGAGCACGGTGTGCCCGCTACCGAGCAGTTCGGAAATGACGGCGGAGCCGATCGTGCCGGTTCCGCCTGTGACGAAGACATGCATGGGAGTTCTCCAGGAAGGTGATGGGACTGTTGTCTCATCACCGTAGCAGAGGGATGGGACACGTGTCGCATCACTCTGCTACGGTACCGGCATGGCTCGATGGGAACCCGGAGCGCGCGAACGCATGGTCGTCGCGGCCGTGGACCTGTTCATTGAACAGGGCTACGACGTCACCACCGTGGCGCAGATCGCCGAACGCGCCGGCGTCACCCGCAGTACCTTCTTCCGGCACTTCTCCGACAAGCGCGATGTCCTGGTCGCGGGGCAGGCGACCCTGAGTCATCTGCTCGCCGAGGGGATCGAGCAGGCCCCCGCGAGCGCCGGCCCCCTGGAGGCGGTGGCCGCCGGCCTGGAGCGCGCCTCGAACGAAATGGGCCCGCTGAACCGGGAACTCGGCCCCCGGCTGAAGGCCGCCGTCGCGGCCAGCGCCGAACTCCGGGAACGGGACGCACTCAAGCACATCGGGCTCGCCGACGCGATGACCACCGCGCTCCTCGCCCGCGGCGTCCCCGAGCCGGCCGCCCATCTCGCGGCCGAGATGGGGGTTCTCGCGTTCAAGCGCGGCTATGCCCGCTGGTCCGAAACAGACTCCGGCACAACCGGTCTCGCACCGTACACGGTGGCCGCCCTGGCGGAACTGCGGGCCGCCGGCGCGGCGCTGGGCTGACCCGCACCGCGAATTCCCCGGGCCGGGAGGCGATTCGCCGCCGCTCCGCGGCTTCCGGCCGCCGGTGGCACCGGTCGCGATTCAGGCCCGCGGACCCTCGTCGGCGGCCGGCTCGACGAAGGTCCACATCCGGGTGATCCGCCCGTCGGCCACGGTGGCGATATCGGTCCCGCGGGCCTGCGCGACATCGTCGGCGCCGCGCAGCTCCCAGGCGATCCGGCCGAGATCGCCGACCGCCGAGGGCGCGCCCGCCGCGGCGAAGTGCGACCGCGGGAACATGGTCAGCACCCGTTCTGCCGCGGCGTCGATGCCGGCGTGGCCGGTGACGGTGCCCTCATGGTCGGTGAATTGCGCGTCGGGCGTGAACAACTCGGCGATCACCGCGCGCCGAACGTCGCCGTCTCGTTCGCCGAACACCTCGAACAGGTTGCGCCGCACGAGTTCACCGATCCGGTCCTCGGTCGTCACGGTCGATCCTCCACTGTCGCTGGGTGACCGGCCGCGAGCATCGCCACAGCGGAGTCGGCGATCGCGCGCAGCGCGGGTTCGGAATGGCCGGCGCGGCCGAGCGCCTCGATGCCGCGCAGGACGGCGAGCAGCAGCGCGCCGCCGGCGCCGGGGTCGAGATCCGAGCGCGCGTCGCCGGCGGCCTGCGCGGCGCGCAGGCATTCGGTCAGCGCCTGCTCGTAGATCCGGTAGGCGGCCGCCGAGATCCGCGCCACGTCGGGATCCCGGTCGGCGAGTTCCGCGGTGGCCTTGGCCAGCAGGCAGCCGCGGCGCGAGGCCACCGGGTCGGCGGTCTTCCCGCGGAGATGACGCCGCAACCGCGCGAACGCCTCCCGATCGGCGCCCGCCAACTCGGTGCGCACCGCGGCCATCTCCTCGTCGCAATACTGCTCGAACGCCCGCAGGAACAGTCCGTGCTTGTCACCGAACGCCCCGTACAGACTGCTGCGGGGCAGTCCGGTCGCCGCGGTGAGCTGCTCGACGGAGGTCGCGGTGTAGCCATGGTCGTGGAACGTCTCGCGGGCATGCCGCGCGACGGTCGACTCGTCGAAGGTTCTCGGTCTGGCCACGCTCACCAGCCTATCAGTTTTGGAATGAACGTTCCTGATATCGTGTTGCAAGATCGGGAACGAACATTCCATAACTCGTGAGGAGCGGCACATGAGCACGACCCTGGACGGCAAGGTAGCGGTCGTCACCGGCGCGACCAGCGGCATCGGCCTGGCCATCGCCCAGCGCTTCGCCGCGGAGGGTGCGCGGTTGTTCATCACCGGGCGGCGCCCGGAGGCGCTGCGGGCCGCGGTCGAGCAGATCGGCGGCGACGTGACGGGCGTGCGCGCCGACGCCGCGGTCCCCGCGGACCTCGACGCGCTCTACGCGACCGTGCGGGAACAGGCCGGTCACATCGACGCGCTGGTCGCGAACGCGGGCGGCGGGACCTTCGTCCCGCTCGGCGAGATCACCGAGGAGCACTATCACGAGACCTTCGACGCGAACGTCAAGGGCACCCTGTTCACCGTGCAGGGCGCGCTGCCACTGCTGGTGGACGGCGCCTCCGTCGTCCTGATGAGCTCGACCACGTCCGTCCTGGGCGGAGCGGCCTTCAGCGTCTACGCCGCCTCCAAGGCCGCGATCCGGAACTTCGCGCGCAGTTGGGCCCTGGATCTGAAGGACCGTCACGTCCGCGTCAACGCGCTCGCCCCGGGACCGACACGGACGCCGGGCCTGCTCGGCCTGGTTCCCGACGATCAGCAGCAGGGCCTGCTCGACAACCTCGCGGGTGACGTCCCGCTCGGACGCGTGGCCGATCCGGCCGAGATCGCCGGTGCCGCTCTGTTTCTCGTCTCACCGGACGCGTCCTTCGTCAACGGCACCGAGCTCTTCGCCGACGGCGGGCAGGCCCAGGTCTGACGGGGTGTCCGGCCCGGTGGAATCTCAGTCGAGATGGCGCAGTTCCGGCCACATCTGCGCCCAGCTGCCGTGTGGTGCGCGGCAGCGGTAGATGGCGGCGTGGTCGGAGGTCTCCTCGTTCGACAGCCTGTCCGGCAGGGTGATCGGGGCCAGCACCGTGACATCCGACCAGAAGCGGCGCAGATAGGTCGCCTCGAACTCGCCCACGCAGAGCGCGGTGTCCGGGGTGCCGGGCGGTGGTCCCCACAGCAGATAATTGTTGTGGGCGCTCACGACCGGATTGCGCAGCCCGCGTGGCGGTCCGAGCAGCTCGAGCGCTCCGGCCTCGCCGTAGTTGCTGGTGAAAATCGGTGTGCCGGGCGGTAATTCGGCCACCGCGCGGATCACTTGATCGGTGTATCCGGGCCAGCCGTAGGTCTCCATCGGCTCCGGGTCGACCGAGCGCAGCGCCGACGAGACGGCCGAGGTGAGGACCGGCAGCCCGATCAGCACCGCGGCCAGTCCGCACGCCACCATCGCGATCGGCCACGCGACCCGCCCGGCGTCCTTCGCCTCGACGCGCACGGCTCCGGCGGCGAACAGGCCGACCAGCACGGGGGCGAGGTAGTACCCCTTGCCGCCACCGGCGGTGAACAGCACCAGCGCCACCACCGCGACCACCAGCAACCAGCGGTGTTCCCGCCCGTCCGCCGACCACAGCCGCCGCACCCCGGCCACCCAGAGCACCACCAGGGGAGGCCCGGCCAGGAGCAGCAGCGTCACCGGCAACTCGGCCGCCGAGCCGAGGACTCCGCCCTGCTTCTCGGACAACCGCTGCGCCATATGCACATTCGCCCATTCGTGGCGCGCGTCCCAGATCAGATTCGGCACGGCAAGCAGCCCCGCGACGCCACCGGCCAGCCAGGGGCCCGGGCCGCGCAGAACCTCCCGGCGGAGCATGACCAGGCCCGCCACGATGCCGAGCAACAATACGGCCAGGGTGTTCTTGTTCTCCAGGCCGATTCCGGCGACGAACCCGGCGGACAGCCACGCGCCGAGGGTGCCGCGGCGCAGCGCCCGCGCCACCAGCACCAGCACGGCCGCCCAGGCCAGCTGATCCAGCACGGTGGTGCCGAACAGCATCGAGCCCGCGACGAACACCGGCGAGGCGGCGACGGCCCCCGCGGCGAGCACCTGCGCGCGGCGCCGGCCGCCGAACTCCGCGGCCAGCACCGCCGCCAGCAGCACGCACCCGACCTGCGCCGCGATCGCCAGGATCCGCAGCGGCAGCACACCACCGGGCAGGGCGGCCGCGGCGCGGGCCAGCAGGGGAGCGAGCGGCGGCTGATCGACGTAACCCCAGTCCGGATGCCGTCCGCAGATCACGTAGTAGAACTCGTCGCGGTGCCAGCCGAACCGGGCGGCGATCGCCAGATGCACGAGGCCGGTCACGGCGGCCACCAGCACAACCGGCCGCCAGTGCGGCGATGGACGGTCCAGGAGTTCGCCGCGTCGGGTGTTCGGTTCGGGGAGTTCGGGTTTCGTCATCGAGCCGGCACGCCCCGGCCCGGATACACCACACTCACGATCCCCGCCGCCGAGCGGACCGTCACCTGCCCGGACATCCACCCACCGTAGAACGGCCGAGCCGGGCCGGTCAATCGCGTTGACCGTCAGCCACCCACGAGCTCGTAGGCGCAGAACATCAAGCCGTCGCCGACTTTTCGCATATCGACCAGGTGCAGCGGCTGCTGGTCGCCGGTCTCGTCGAAGATCCGCCGACCGGATCCCACCACGACCGGGAAAATCATCAGCCGCAGTTCGTCGGCCAGCCGCTGTTCCAGCAGTACCCGCACCAGACGGTAGCTGCCGTAGACCAGGATGTCCCCGTCCACCGTCCGCTTCAGCTCCGAAACCTCCTTCGCCACATCGCCTTCGAGAATCGTGGCGTTGCTCCACCGCGGATCCTCGAGGGTCGACGACACGACGTATTTGGGGAGGCTGCGCACCCGATCCGCCCACTCGGGGCTCACGCGGACATCCGCGCCCAGCATCCGGGACGCGAACCACTCACTGCTGCGGGCGCCCAGCAGCAGCGCCTCGGCACCCAGCACTTCCGCCGTCTCGCGGGCGACCCAGGCTTCGAGGTCCTTGCCCGTCACGAACCGGTGGAACCAGCCGCCCCGCTCGAAACCTTCCTCGCCGTCCGGGTCCTGGACCACTCCATCGAGCGTGACGTTCGAACTGATGACGATTCTTCCCATTTCCGTGCTCCTTCGAGGACGCTGTCGGCTGTCATCGGTACGGACGCCGCGGCGCCGGCGAAGGGGGCTCTATGCGAGCGCCCCGTTCGCACCTCGGCCGACGTCCATACGGTGTGGAACCAGACACGAGAAGTGAGGTGGCCGGAATGGACCTGATGTCGAGGGCACGGGCCGGCGACGGCGAGGCGTTCCGGGCGCTGACCGAGCCGCACCGTCGCGAGCTACAGGTGCACTGTTACCGGATGCTCGGATCGTTCCAGGATGCCGAGGACGCCCTCCAGGACACCATGCTCGCCGCCTGGCGTGGTCTCGACCGGTTCGACGGGCGCGCGACCCTGCGCACCTGGCTCTACCGCATCGCGACCAACCGGTGCCTCGACGCGTTGCGCTCGGCTCGCCGGCGACCGGCCCGGCAGTGGGACGTCCCGGGAACGGAACCCCCGGAACCCACCGGGCTCGGCGAAATCCATTGGCTGGAACCGTATCCCGACGCCCTGCTGGACGATGCGTTCGGTGTGCCGCTCGGTCCGGAAGCCCGGTACGAGCAAACCGAATCGATTTCCCTGGCCTTCGTGACCGCCTTGCAGGTCCTGCCGCCCCGCCAGCTCGCCGTCCTCATCCTGCGCGACGTCCTCGGATTCCGCGCGCACGAAGTAGCCCAGATGTTGGACACCACCGTCGAATCGGTCAAGAGCGCCCTGAAGCGCGCACGTGCCGGAATGCGGCGCCGGCTGCCGGTGCCCCGAGAGCAGCCGCCCGCCCGCGACTCAGCCGCCGAGGAGGAGATCGTGGCGAAGTTCGTCAGCGCGTACGAATCCGCCGACATCGACGCGTTGGTGGCTCTGTTCACCGACGACGTCTTCATGTCGATGCCGCCGATACCGCTGGAATACCGAGGCCGGGACAGCGTCGCCCGCTTCTGCGCCTTCCTCTTCGCCTCGGGACGACGATCCGAACTGGCGCCGACGCGCGCCAACGGTCAACCGGCACTGGAGGTTTACCGGCCCACCCCGGCCGGTCGCCGCGGAGCCGGCCTCTTCGTCCTCACCCTCGCCGGCGGCCGGATCAGCGCGCTGACCCGATTCGACGAGACCGTGCTCGGATTCGGCCTGCCGCAATCTCTCCCGGGCGCACCGGCCCCGGCTTCGGCCACCGGCGCCGAAGATTCGACCCAGGAGGTCGCGCGATGCGGAAGGTGATCGAGTACGTTCTGATCTCGGCGGACGGCGTCTTCGAGGACCCGGTGGGCATGGGAGTCGGCAGATACCAGAACGAGGCGTATCTCCGGGACGGCTTGGGCCTGCTGATGGCGTGCGACGCGATCCTGTTCGGCCGCCGCACCTACGAAGCGTTCGCCGAACTCTACGGCGCCGGTGGGGCGCACAAGCCGATGTGGGCCGGCCGGCTGACCGCGATGCCGAAGTATGTGTTCAGTTCGACCTTGCGACAGGGGGATTGGGGCGATCCGACCGTCGTCCGGGGCGATGTCGTCGCCGAGGTGGCTCGGCTGAAGCAGCAGGACGGAGGAAATCTGCTGGTCATGGGCCACGGCCTGCTGGGGGAGACCTTGCTGCGCGCCGGGCTGCTCGACGTGCTCGACCTCGCCGTCCACCCTGTTCTGGCCGGGACCGGAAAGCAGTTCTTCCGACCGGGGCAGCACGCCGACCTGAGCCTCACGGCCGTGAAAACCTTCTCCGAGATCGTCAAACTGACCTACGAGACAACCGATCCCGCGAGGCGGCCGCACGATTCGCCTTGAGACCCGCAGCGCCGCCGCACCGTCCCCGGCCCGCGACTCCTCCGCTACTGTGGCCGGCCCGGCCAGGGCGGCTGGTATCCGGCGGGCGGCGGCGCACCCGGTGCTGGATAGGGTTGCGGCGCTCCGTAATTCGGCGGCACGCCCGGCGCGGGCCAGGGCGGTGGGGCGGGGGCGGTCTCCGGGGGTGCGGCGGGCAGTGCCAGCAGCACGATGGCGACGGCCGCGGCGATGGTCGCCGGAATGAACAGCCAGAACCCGTCGTGCGAGAAGGGTTCGTATTCGGAGAACTGGAGGCTGCCGATCACGCCGTTGATCGCGCGCAGGAAGATCGCGCCGGCGGCGGCGCCCGCGAGCGCGCGCCCGGCCGGGACGGCGGGCCGGGTCAGCACCAGGATCGCGCCGACCACGCCGACCACCGCGCAGAGTACGTCCGGGACCAGGTACCAGTCGGCGTGATGACTGTCGGCGATTTCCCAGATCGACTGCGCGACAAAGCACAACAGCGCCAGGCCGACCATGACGACGCCCAGCACCGGCCAGGGTGCCCCGGACCTCGCACCGTGGCCCGGCGCCGGATATCCCGGCGCCGGTGGCCACGGCTGCCCCGGATACTGCTGCGGCCCCGGCGGATACGGGTTGACCATCGGCACGACTCCTCGCTACGGCGGATGTCTCCGATGGTAGGGGCTCAGGGGAGCGACGGCCCGTCGATGTCGTGGGCGGTCGGATGCTTCGGCTCGTACAGGCCGATCTCGCCGGCGCCCGGAACCCGCAGACTGGTCAGCAGGCCCCAGCGCTGATCGGTGACCTCCGAGGTGAATTCGACGCCCTTCGCGGTCAACTCGGCCATGGTGGCGGACAGGTCGTCGCACATCAGGTACAGCTCCAGCCGGCCGCTACCGGATCCGTCGGCCGGGTGCACGGCCAATTCGGCCGGTGGTGACCGGAAGATGAGCCAGTCGTGCCCGGCGTCGACGTACGGCAGTCCGAGGACGTCACGGAAGAAGTCGCGCGCGGCCCCGGGGTCGGCCGCGTACACGATGGTGTGAGCACCGTTGATCATGTGCCGAAGCTATCAGGTGATCAGGGCTTCTTCGCCACGGCGCAATAGATCAGGTGCTCCCAGACGGTCATCTCCCGTTCCGCGGGACCGATCTTGTCGATGCCCTCGGGGCTCGGCTCGGGTCGCCACCGTGAACAGGGCACGAGGCCGGGCTCGAGCAGTTCCAGATCGCCGAACAGCGCCGCCAGTTCGGCGTCCGAACGCCAGCGGCCGCGACCGAAACTGGCCTGCAATTTCTCCTCGGCGGCCGCGGTTTCCTCGTTGTGCCCGGTGCGGAAGTGGGAGATGTAGAAGTAGCTGCCGGACGGCACCCGATCCGCCCACCAGCGCACCAGGCCCGCCGGATCCTCGTCGTCGTTGAGGTGGTGCAGGATCGCGCTGAAGACGACCGCCACCGGTTCACCGAAGTCGATGAGCCGCTGCACATCCGGGTGATCGTAGATCTCCTGCGGCTGCCGCAGATCGGCGTGGATGACGGTGGTGCGGTCGTCGGTCGCCAGCAGGGCGTGGCCGTGCGCGAGTACGATCGGGTCGTTGTCCACATACACCACCCGAGCGTCGGGCGAATTGCGTTGCGCCACTTGATGCACATTGTCGGCGGTGGGCAATCCGCTGCCGATGTCGAGGAACTGCCGGACCCCCGCGCGGGCGATGTTGCCGACCGCGCGGATCAGCGCCTGCCGATTGGCGTACGCGATGCCCACCGAACCGGGCAGGTCCTTGATGAAGAAGTCCCCGACCTGCCGATCGACGGCATAGTTGTCCTTGCCGCCGAGCAGATAGTCGTAGACGCGGGCAATGCTCGGCTTCGACTGATCGATCTGCGCCGCGCTGTCGGGCATGGGAACCAACCCCTGTATTCGAAGATCTCGTTGTGTGTTCAATCCTAGGAGCATCGGACATGCGGGGTATCGGGTTTGCTCATGGCGGCAAACCGCCAGCGGTGGCCGGTGTTCCGGATCCGCCGATGAGTTCCGGCCGCGCACCGCGTCGATGCTGGTGAGTACGTTTCGATCGATTCCGGAGGATCCGATGACCCCGACCGTCAACACCGCCACCCTCGCCGTCCCGGACGGGACGCTCTACTACGAATTGCGCGGCAGCGGACCGCTGATCGCACTGGTCGGCTCGCCCATGCACACCGCCCCCTTCGCGCCGGTGGCCGACGCGCTCGCCGCCGACCACACGGTACTGACCACCGATCCCCGCGGCCATTTCGGCAGCGTGCTGACCGATCCGGGCAGTGATTCCACGCCCGAACTGCGCGCCGACGACCTGGCCCGGTTGCTGCGGCACGTCGACACCGGTCCCGCAACGGTTTTCGGTTCCTCCGGCGGCGCCATCACCACTCTGGCTCTGCTGCAGGCGAATCCGGAGCTGGTGCGCACCGCGATCGCCCACGAGCCGCCGCTGTCGGAACTGCTGCCCGACCGGGTCGAGCAGCGGGCGGCCCGCGAGGACATCGTCGCCACCTACGTCGCGGGCGACGTGGTCGGCGCGATCCGGAAGTTCTTCACCTTCGCGGACATCCACATGCCGGAACCGGTGTTCCAGGAGATGTTCGGCGGTGAGCGCGACGCGGCGGCCATCGCCAACGACGACTACTTCTACCTGCACGAACTGCGCGGCACCGCCGGCTGGCAGCCCGACCTCGACGCGCTACGCGCCGCCCCGACCCGCCTGCTGCTCGGCATCGGCGAGACATCCGCCGGCACGTTCTGCGACCGCGCGACCCGCGCGCTCGGCGCCGAACTGTCGATCGAGCCGGAGCTGTTCCCCGGTGGTCACGGCGGTTTCACCGAGGACCCGGTGAAATTCGCCGACCGCCTGCGCGAACTGACGGCCTGACGCGCACCGCCGTCGCGTACGGCTCGGGCCTACAGCGGTTCGCCCTCGTGCGCGTCCCGGACCGGCCGTGACGGCCGGTCCGGGACGCACCGCGTGAGATCGTCGCGGCCGAACACCGGGCGGCCGCAGATCCTCGTCAGCACCGTCCGTTGCCGATCGGTCAATTCGTTGGAGAATACGACTGCCGCCGCGTTCGTCCGGGCACACGCCTCCGCGATCTCGTGCACCTTGCCCGCGCTCATCAGCGTCCTGGACGAATACGGTTCGGACATCGCGGCCACGCCACCGGGGGCGCTTCCCTTCTTGCCCCCCGAGACTCCGCGTCGCTGAACGAAACTCGCGACGACCCGGCCGCCGAGGCGGCACACCTCGGCCTCGATGTCGGCGATCACCGTCGACCGATCCGTGCGCTTGGCCGAGAACAGCCCTGCCACAATGACATCGGCGCCGGCGATGACCTTCCGCGGGTCCGGCCGCACGACCTCCGGCCCGGATCGCCGGTTGTCGCCACCTCGGCGACCGGTCCGCCTCGGCAAGATCAGGCGAGCCGGATGTCCGCGGTGGCCAGGCCGAAGATCTTGCGGCCCGCGGACTTCGCGACGATGACGACGACCGCGGACCCGGTCTCGGGGTCCACCGATTTGATCCGGCCGGCGAACTCGATGATCCCCGCGTCCGCGGCCTCGACCACCGTGTAATTCGACAGCCGCACCCCGTAACGCGTGATCGCCCCCGGATCACCGAGCCAGTCGGTGACGAACCCGGCGCCCAGGCCCATGGTGAGCATGCCGTGCGCGATGACATCCGGGAGGCCCGCGAGCCCGGCGATCCGGTCGTGCCAGTGGATCGGGTTCGCGTCACCGGAGACGCCGGCGTAGTTCACCAGATCGCCCCGCGTCAGCCGCACGGTGCGCGGGGGCAGTTCGTCGCCGGCCGCGATCTCCTCGAATCGGCGCGCGGTGCGCGGGATGCGGGTCCGGGTGACCGCCGAGAAGCGGGAACCGGTCGGCGGCGCCACCGTCACCGACCCGGCCGTGTTCCGCGTCGACAGGTCGACGTCGTGCATGATCACGCCCTCGAGCGCCTCGGAGATCCCCGTGCCGACCTCGTCGGCGGTGATGCCTACGACGGTCGTGTGCATGACCTGCACGATGTCGCCGTCCGGGCCGAGGAAGGTGTTGGTGATCGTGATGAGATCCTTGCCCGCGATGCGGCGGACCGAGGAGAGTTCGACATGGCTGGTCAACCGGTCCCCGGCAAGTACCGGCCGGTACATCTCGAAGACCTGATCGGTCTGCACGAACACGTCGTATCCGCTCATGACGCTCTCGAGCAGCCGCCGGTTGGCCAGCATGGCGACAGCGGACAGGAAGGTGGTCGGCGCGAGCAGCCCGGAATAGCCGAGGCCGGCGGCGGCCGCCTCGTCCCGGTGGGCCGGCGCGGCGTCCTGCACGGCTCGCGCGTACTCGCGGATCTTCTCCCGGCCGACCTCGTAATAGTCGTCGGCACGGTAACCGTGCCCCACCAGATCGGCCACGTTCACCGCTGCCACCACCGGGCTGCTCCTCGCTACATCATGTTCCGACACTCGCCCCCACGGTATCCGCCGACCCTGGCGGCGGCTATGCGGCATCCACGGCCCGCGCCCGCTCAGCCGACGATCCGTTCGAATTCGTCTCGCCCGGAATGCAATTCCCACGCGGCGTCGGCGAGCCGGGCCGGATCCAGCGGCTCCGGCAGCAGGGCCGGATCCCAGTTCCGCTGGACGAACGCAGCCGATTCGCTGCCGCCGACCATGCCCGCGACCTGGACCAGTCCCGCGTGAACGCCGGTGCCCGTGAGGGATACGTGCAGTGCGTGCAGATAGGCGCGGGCCGCGGTGGCGATCGTCGCGACATTGCCCATCTGCGGTATCGGCATCGCCGTGGTGGGCAGTCCGAACAGGATGGTGCCGCGCTCGCGCGCGAGCATGCCCGGCAGCACCCGCCCGATGATCTCGATCGGGGTCCGCAGCAACATGTTCAGCGGGAATTCGAGCGAATCCACTGTGGTGGCACGGATATCCACCTGCCGGGACAGCCATTCCGGTCCGGCGGGAGCGTATTCGAGCACATCGATGTCCCCGAACCGGTCGGTGACGGCGCTGAGCAGTACGGGCAGGGCCGCGCGATCGGCGAGGTCGGCGGGGAATCCGGCGGCCTCGATGCCGGCGGCGGCCAATTCCGCGATCAGCGGATCGAGTTTCGCGGCAGTACGGGCCACGAGCGCGACCCGGTACCCCTCCCGACCGAATCGGTGCGCGACGGATCGGCCGAAACCGGGTCCGGCGCCGAGGACGGCGATGGTTCGAGACATCGGATGACACCTTCCGAATTAACATGACGGTCTCGTCAACTTACGATCGGCAGGCTACCGATATCATGACGGCATCGTCAACTTGTAGAATCGGCCGATGCCTCCCGCCGAATCCCGCGTGCTGCGCAGTGATGCCCGCCGCAACCGCGAACTGCTGCTGCGCGCCGCCCGCGAGATGTTCGCCGAGCACGGCGTCGACGTCGCGATGGCCGATATCGCGCGGCACGCCGGTGTCAGCAACGGCACCCTCTACAACCGGTTCCCGACCCGGCAGAACCTGATCGACGCGGTCTTCCTCGACCGGCTGGAGACGCTGGCGACGCTCGCGGAAGCGGCGGCGGCCGAACCGGATCCGTGGCAGGGCGTCGTCGCCTACGTCACCGGTATGTGCGCCTTGCAGGCGCAGGATCGGGGCTTCAACGAGGTGGCGGCGCGGGGACTGCGCTCCGGCGCGGCGCAGGCGCTACAGCTGCGCGGGGCGACCGCGCTCGAGGACCTGTTCGCGCGCGCCAAGTCCGCCGGTGAGCTGCGGCCCGATCTCACCCTCGGCGATCTCGCCTTCGTGGTGTGGGGCATCTCCCGGACCGTGGAGATGACCCGGGAAACCGCACCGCACGCCTGGCGCCGGCATCTCGCGCTGTACCTGGACGGGATGCGCGCGGCCGGCGCGCGGCCGCTCCCGGACCGGGCCCCCGGGGCGCACGATTCCTGAACAGCAGTGTGCCCCGGGCGAATTCCGCCCGGGGCACATGTTGCGAACTCGCACTCAGCGCACGAACACCGCCGACTTGTCGGCCAGATCCAGCAGCGGCTGCGGCACGATGCCGAGGACCAGGGTGGCGAGCGCGGTCACGGCGATCACGAGTGTCGAGACCACCGGGGTCACCACCACCGCGGCGTCGGCCGGGGGGTCGGTGAAGAACATCAGCACGATCACCCGGATGTAGAAGAACGCCGCGATCGCACTGCAGATCACACCGACGATCACCAGGGCCGGCACGCCACCGGCGGAGGCGGCCGAGAACACCGCGAACTTGCTGACGAAGCCACTGGTCAGTGGGATGCCCGCGAAGGAGAGCAGGAACAGCGCGAAGGTCGTTGCCAGCCATGGGGAGCGGCGGCCCAGGCCGGCCCAGGCGGACAGCGCCGTCGCCTCCTCGCCGCCGCGCTCGCGCACGAGCGTGACCACCGCGAACGCCCCGACCGTGCTCACACCGTAAGCGGCGAGATAGAACAGCGCGGCGGACGCGGGCCGCGAGAACGTGCCACCGGCCCCGTCGTTGTCGATTCCGGCGAGCGCGGTCAGGATGAAACCGGCATGGGCCACAGAGGAATACGCCAGCATCCGCTTCACATCGGTCTGGGTGACGGCCATGATCGCGCCGACCGCCATCGTCGCGATCGACACCGCCGCCACGATCGGCCGCCAGTCGTCGCGCAGGCCCGGCACCGCGATCTGCAACACGCGCAGCAACGCGCCGACCGCGGCGATCTTCGTGCCCGCGGCCATGAATCCCGTGATCGACGTCGGCGCACCCTGATACACGTCGGGGACCCACGCCTGGAACGGCACCGCGCCGATCTTGAACAGCAGTCCGACCGCCAGCATCGCGACGCCGAGCACGGCCAGGGTCTTCGAATTCGGGTCCCGCGCCAGCGCATCCGCGATTCCGGCGAACCGCACGGTACCGGCGTAGCCGTAGAGCAGGGCCATCCCGTAGAGGAAGAACGCCGACGAGAAGGCGCCCAGCAGAAAGTATTTCAGCGCCGACTCCTGCGACTGCAACCGTTGCCGGCGGGCCAGCCCGCACATCAGGTACAGCGGCAGCGACAGCACCTCGAGCGCCACGAACATGGTCAGCAGATCGTTCGACGCCGGGAACAGCAGCAGCCCGCCGACGGCGAACATCGCCAGCGGGAACACCTCGGTGGTGGCGAAACCCGCTCGCTCCGCGGCCAGTTCGTCGCTGCTGCCCGGCACGGCCGCCGCCTGCGGGGTGAACCCGTCGAGGACGAGCGCGCCCCCGGGGGTCGCCGCGGCCCGGCTCCAGGCGCCGGGACCGTCCCGCCGCACCCGGGCCAGGGCCGGCGCCACACCGCGTTCGGCGATCAGCAGCAGGCTCAGCGCCGCCACCACGAGGATGGTGCCCTGCAGGAACAGTGTCACCCCGTCGATCGCGACCGCGTCGGCCATCACGGTGGTGCGGGTGCCGGCCAGGCCGACCACCGCGCCGAAAGCGACTGCCAGCCCGGCCAATCCGAGCACCAGGTGCAGTGGGTAGCGCCACGAGCGCGGCAGGAACGCCTCCACCAGCACCCCGGCGACGGCGACCCCGAACACGATGAGCATCGGTGACAAATCCCGATATCGGATCGACGGCGCCGGGATCGCCGCGGCGAGAAGCTGACTGGTCATCGCGTACCTCCGTGGGTCGGCGCGGCCTCCGGCTGGGGCACGGCCGGCGCCGGATCGTGGGCCCCGATCGTGGTGAGCGTCGACGCCACCGCCGGATTGATCCGATCGAGCACCGGTTTCGGATAGGCGCCGAGCACCAGCAGCGCCGCGAGCAGCGGCACCACCACGACCAGTTCCCGGGGCAGCAGATCCCGCAACTTCTCGTTGCCGTCCCGCACCGGCCCGGTCATCAGGCGCTGATACAGCCACAGCACGTACAGCGCGGCCAGCACCAGCGCGCTGGTCGCGCAGATCGCCGCCACCGGATATCGGGTGAAAGTGCCCGCCAGCACCAGGAATTCACTGACGAACGGCGCCAGCCCCGGCAGCGACAACGTGGCCAGGCCCGCGATCAGGAAGGTGCCGGCCAGGACGGGCGCCACCTTCTGTACCCCGCCGAACGCCTCGATCGCGCGAGTTCCCCGGCGCGACACCAGGAATCCCGCGATCAGGAACAGCGCGGCGGTCGAGATGCCGTGATTGACCATGTACAGCGCGGCCCCCGCGCCGGCCTGATTCGTCATGGCGAAGATGCCCAGGATGATGAAGCCGAAATGCGAGATGGACGTGTAGGCGATCAGCCGCATCACGTCGGTCTGCCCGATCGCCAGCAGCGCGCCGTAGACGATGCCGATCACCGCGAGCACGCTCACCAGCGGCGCGTAGGTGTGGGTCGCGGACGGGAACAGCAGCAGGCAGTACCGCAACATGCCGAAGGTGCCGACCTTGTCCACCACGGCCATCATCAGCACCGCGCCGGCCGGGGTCGCCGACACCGCCGCATCCGGCAGCCAGGTGTGCAGCGGCCACAGCGGCGCCTTCACCGCGAACGCGAACATGCAGCCGAGGAACAGCGCGTTCAGCACCGCCGGACCGGCGCCGAGCTGCCCGGAATTGGCCGCGGCCACCACCGTCCGGAAATCGAAGGTGCCCGCGCCGCCGAGGTGCTGCCGCGCGGTGAGCACGTACAGCCCGATCACCGCGGCCAGCATGATCAGTCCGCCGAACAGGTTGTACAGCAGGAACTTCACCGCCGCGCGGGCCCGTTGCTGCCGGACCGCGACGTTGTCCCCGCGCGGCCCGAAGCCGCCGATGAGGAAGTACATCGGGATCAGCATGACCTCGAAGAACACGTAGAACAGCAGGATGTCCAGCGAGGTGAACGAGATCAGCACCATCGACTCGACCAGCAGCATCAGCGCCACGTAGACCTGGGTGACCCGGGCGCCGCCGCCGGCCGCGCCGCCGATGTCGTCGTTCCAGCCGGCCAAGAGCAGCAACGGCATGAGGCCCGCGGTCAGCAACACCAGCACCAGCGCGATACCGTCGACGCCGAGGGTGTACCCGGCCCCGAAAGCCGGTATCCAGCGGTGTGATTCGACCAGTTGGTACTGCGGCCCGCCCGGTTCGAAGCGCACGGCGACCACGATCCCGATCGCCAGCGCGGCGAGCGCGAACACCAGACCGGTCCAGCGCGCCACCCCCCGCAAGCGTCCCGGCAGCGCGGCGACCACGATCGCCCCGGCCAGCGGCAGCACCCACAGCGTCGTGAGCCACGGAAACTCGTTCACAGCAACCTCACCGCGAGCAGGGCGGCGACCACCAGGGTCGCGCCGGTCAACATGGACAGGGCGTAGGAGCGGACGAATCCCGTTTGCACCCGCCGGATTCGGGCCGACAGGCCGCCGATGACGGCGGCTGTGGTGTTCACCAGGCCGTCGATGCCGCGGGTGTCGACGAACACCAGCGACCGGGTCAGATGCTGTCCGGGCCGCATGAACACGGCCTCGTTGACGGCATCGCCGTACAGGTCCCGCCGTGCGGCGACGGTGAGGGCCGAGACCGTCTCGGGCGCCGTGACCGGTACCTCGCGGCGGCCGTACTGCCGGTAGGCGACCGCCACACCGGCCACCACCACGGCCAGCGCCAGGGTCGTCACCACCCAGGAGGGCAGGCTCCCCTCCGAATGATGTTCGCCGACAATCGGTTCCAGCCAGTTCACCAGGGACGAGCCGTAGACCAGCAGGCCGCCGGAACAGACCGAGCCGATCGCGAGCAGGATCATCGGGCCGGTCATGCTCAGCGGCGCCTCGTGCGGATGCGGCTCTGCCACGGTGCCGTCGGTCGACGCCGCCCAGCGGCGTGGCCCGAAGAAGGTCAGCAGCATCACCCGGGTCATGTAGAACGCGGTGATCCCCGCGCCGAGCAGCGCCGCCACGCCGAGGGTGGTCCCGGCCGGGCCGCCGTAGCCGAACGCCGCCTCGATGATCCGGTCCTTGGAGAAGAACCCCGCGAACGGCGGCACCCCGATGATGGCGAGATAGCCGAGTCCGAAGGTGGCGAAGGTGATCGGCATGACCTTGCGCAGGCCGCCGTAGCGGCGCATATCGGTCTCGTCGTGCATCGCGTGCATCACCGAACCCGCGCCGAGGAACAGCCCGGCCTTGAAGAAGCCGTGCGTGAGCAGGTGCATGATCGCCACCGCGTACCCGGCCGGTCCCAGCCCGGCGGCCAGCACCATGTAGCCGATCTGGCTCATCGTGGAGGCCGCGAGCGCCTTCTTGATGTCGTCCTTCGCGCAGCCGATGATCGCGCCGAACAGCAGGGTGACCGCGCCGACCACCAGCACCCCGGCCCGGGCCCCCGGCGCGAGGTCGAAGATCGGGCTCGACCGCGTGATGAGGTACACGCCGGCGGTGACCATCGTGGCCGCGTGGATGAGCGCCGACACCGGCGTCGGGCCCTCCATCGCGTCCCCGAGCCAGGACTGCAACGGCACCTGCGCCGACTTACCGCACGCGCCGAGCAGCAACAGCAGCCCGATCGCGGTCAGCGTGCCCTGCCCCGCGTGCGGCGCGGCCGCGAACACCGTGCCGTAGTCGACCGATCCGAAGGTGGCGAACATGACGAACAGCGCGATCGCCAGGCCCATGTCACCCACCCGGTTGACCACGAACGCCTTCTTCGCGGCCGCCGCCGCGGACGGCTTGCGCGACCAGAACCCGATCAGCAGGTACGAGGCCAGGCCCACCCCCTCCCAGCCCAGGTACAGCACCAGGAAGTTGTCGGCGAGCACCAGCACCAGCATCGCGGCCAGGAACAGGTTCAGATAGCCGAAGAACCGCCGCCGACCGGCAACCGTGTAGTCGTCGTGCTCGGCACGGGGCTTCATGTACCCGACCGAGTACAGATGGATCAGCGACCCGACCCCGGTGATCAGCAGCACGAAGCACATCGACAACTGATCCAGTTGCAGCGCGAAGTCCGCGTGCAGCCCGGCGACCGGCACCCAGCTGAAGAAGTGGTGGTAGACGGGCCGGTCGGCGGCCTCCCGGCCGAGCATCCCGGCGAAGGCCCAGACGCCGACCCCGAACGACGCGAGCGCCGCCAGGCAGCCCAGCCAGTGACCCCACCGGTCGGTGAACCGCCCGGCGAGCAACAGGATCACCGCGCCGGCCAGCGGGAGGGCCGGCAGCAACCAGAGTTGATCCGCGGTACCCATGTCAGTACTTCAGCAGGTTGGCGTCGTCGACCGAGGTCGAGCGGCGGGCGCGGAAGATGGTCATGATGATCGCCAGCCCGACCACGACCTCGGCGGCGGCGACGACCATCGTGAAGAAGGCGAACACCTGGCCGTCCAGGTTGTGGTGTTCCCGAGCGAAGGTGACGAACGCCAGATTCACCGCGTTCAGCATCAGTTCGATGCACATGAACACCACGATCGCGTTGCGCCGCACCAGAACACCGGCGGCGCCGATGGTGAACAACAGTGCGGACAGATACAGGTAGTTGTCCGGATTCACCGTGAGCCTTCCTCGTCCGGGGCTGGAGGGGTACCGACACCGACGACCGCGGCCTCGGTATGAGCGCGATTCTTGCGCTGGCGCAGAATGGAACTGACCGACAGTTCCGCGAACGAGCCGTCGGGCAGGCGGGCCGGCGAGTCGACCGCGTTGTGCCGCGCGTACACGCCGGGCGTCGGCAGCGGGGTGACCCGATGTCCTTCGCGGAAGCGGCGTTTCGACAGTTCCCGCTGATCGGTGCGCGGGCCGAAGCGTTCCCGGTGGGCGAGCACCATCGCGCCGATGGTGGCGGTGATCAGCAGCGCGCCGGTCAGCTCGAAGGCCCAGACATACTGCACGAAGAGCAGTTCCGCGAGCGCGCCGATGGGATCGGCGGTGAAACCGGGCCCGGTCCGCGCCACCGAATCGTCGCGCACACCACGGGAGATCGCCGACATCAGCAGCAGGCCGAAACCCAGACTGACCAGCAGCACCGCGATCCGGTGCCCGCGCAACGTCTCTCGCAGCGATTCCGCCGAGTCGACGCCGACGAGCATCAGCACGAACAGGAACAGCATCATGACCGCGCCGGTGTACACGACGATCTGCACGATGCCGAGGAACAGCGCGTCCTCGGCGATGTAGAACACCGACAGCGAGATCATGGTGCCGGCCAGGCACAGCGCGGAATGCACGGCCTTGCGGGACCACACCATGCCGAGCGCCCCGCACACCGCGACCACCGCGAGCACCCAGAACAGCACGGCCTCGCCGCCGGAGGTCCGCTCCACCGCCTCCGCCACGAACGTGGTCATCGCACACCCCCACCGGCCGGCGCCGGATCCGATTCGGGCTCAGCCGATTCCGCGCCCGCCACCCTGCCGAGGTAATAGTCGGCCTCGGTCGTCCCCGGCTGCATCGCGTGCGGCGGCGCCGTCATCCCGGACCCGAGCGGCGCGAGCAGCCGGTCCTTCTCGTAGATGAGGTCGCCGCGGTTGTCGTCGGCCATTTCGTATTCGTTGGTCATGGTGAGCGCGCGGGTCGGGCAGGCCTCGATACACAGGCCGCAGCCGATGCAGCGCAGGTAGTTGATCTGGTAGATCTGGCCGTACCGTTCGCCGGGGGAGAATCGCTCGCTCTCGGTGTTGTCGGCGCCCTCGACGAAGATCGCGTCGGCGGGGCAGGCCCACGCGCACAGCTCGCAGCCGATGCACTTCTCCAGCCCGTCGGGATGCCGATTGAGCTGGTGCCGGCCGTGATAGCGCGGCGCGGTCGGCGTCTTCACCTCGGGATAGAACTCGGTGTTGGGCTTCTTGAACATCGTCGCCGCGGTGACGGCGAATCCGGCCAGCGGGTCCAGCAGACCCGATTTCTCCGGCTGCGACCCCGGATTCTCCGGCATCGGCGGCACCGGATAGATCGGAACCTGTTCGGCGGCAGCCGGTTCGGAGTCCGCGATCGGGCCGCGCGCCTTGCCCGCCCGCACCACCACCGCGATCAGCAGCAGCGAGACGACGATCCCGGCGCCGACCAGGCCCGCGGTCTGCACGTGATACCCGTTGTCCTGCAACACCTTCAACGTGGCCACGATCATCGCCCAGAGCAGCGAGACCGGAATCAGCAGCTTCCAGCCCAGGTTCATGAACTGGTCGTAACGCAACCGCGGCAGCGTGCCGCGCAGCCAGATGAACACGAACAGGAAGATCCAGATCTTCGCCGTGATCCACAGCAGCGGCCACCAGCCGGAATTGGCGCCGTGCCATAGGCTGATCGGGAACGGCGCGTGCCAGCCGCCGAAGAACATCGTGCTGGCCAGCGCCGACACCGTACCCATGTTGATGTACTCGGCCATCATGAACATCGCGAACTTCAGCGACGAGTACTCGGTGTGGAAACCGCCGACCAGTTCGCCCTCGGCCTCGGGCAGATCGAAGGGCGCGCGGTTGGTCTCGCCGACCATCGCCACCGCGTAGATCAGGAACGACGGCAGCAGCAGGAAGACATTCCAGGTGCCCCACTGCTTCTCGACGATGCCCGAGGTGGACATGGTGCCCGACAACAGGAACACCGCGGCGAAACAGGCCGCCATCGCGATCTCGTAGGAGATCACCTGCGCGGTGGACCGCAGCCCGCCCAGCAGCGGGTAGGTCGAGCCGGAGGCCCAGCCCGCCAGCACGATCCCGTAGACGCCGATCGAGGCCATCGCGAGGATGTAGAGCACCGCCACCGGCATGTCCGTCAGTTGCAGCGCGGTGTGGGTGCCGAACACCGACACCTCCGGGCCCAGCGGGATCACCGCGAACGCCATCACCGCCGGGATCAGCGCGATGACCGGGGCCAGCACGAAGATCGGCTTGTCGACGATCGCCGGGACGATGTCCTCCTTGAGGAGCATCTTCACGCCGTCGGCGAGGGATTGCAGGGTGCCGCGCGGCCCGACCCGGTTGGGGCCCACCCGCATCTGCATGTAGGCGACGACCTTGCGCTCGATCAGCACCGCCAGCAACGGGATCAGCAGCAGGTACACGAATACGGCGATCGACTTCCCGACCACCAGCCACCACGGATCGTGGCCGAAGATCTCATTCACCGTCGTCCTCCCGTCGAATGCTCACCAGATGTCCGGGGGCGGCGGCGAGTTGCCGATACACCACCGACCCGGGGGAATTCAGCGGCAGCCAGACCACCCGGTCCGGCATCCCGGTGACCGCCAGTGGCAGCACGACCGCGCCGTGCTCGGTGCTGACCCGCACCGAATCGCCTGCGGCGGCGCCGATTTCGGTGGCCGTCGCGGGCGACAGCCGGACGACCGCCGGACGGGCGGTACCGGCCAGTCCGGGTTCACCGTCCTGCATGCGGCCGCGGTCGAGCAGCATTCGCCAGCCCGCCAGCACCGCCGAGCCCGCGGCCGGCTGCGCCACCGGGTGCGGCGGCCGCGCCGGCAGCGCCGGTGACGGGCCGTCCCAGACCCCGAGTTCGGCGAGTTCGGCTCGCGCGGAAGCGATATCGGGCAGGCCGAGATCCGTGCCGAGTTCGGCGGCGAGGGCGTGCAGCACCCGATGATCGGCCAGCGGCGCCGCCGCCCGCCGGACGGTCGCGTCGCCGAGGGCGGCGGCGAACGGTCGTGGGCGGCCCTCCCAGGTGAGGAAGGTGCCGTCCTTCTCCATCGCCGAGGCCACCGGCAGCACCACATCGGCGCGGTCGGTCAGTTCGGTGCGCCGCAACTCGAGGCTGACGACGAAGCGGGCGCTGTCGAAGGCGGCCGAGGCGGCTCGCGAGTCGGGCAGATCGTCCACCTCCACGCCGCCGATCACCAGCGCGCCGAGATGTGCCGCGGCGGCGAGGATCGCGGCGGTGTCCCGACCGGGTGTCACCGGCAGATCGTCGATGTTCCAGACCGTCTTCACCTGGTGCCGGGCCCGCGGGTCGGCCAGCGGCCGCCCGCCGGGCAGCAGATCCGGCAGCGCACCGGCCTCGACCGCGCCGCGTTCACCCGCGCGCCGTGGCACCCAGGCCAGGGCGGCCCCCGTCTCGTCGGCGAGCCGGGCCACCGCCGACAGCGCACCCGGGAAACCGGCGAGCCGCTCACCGGCGAGGATCACCGCGCCCGGTTCCCGCAGCCGGCGGGACAGCTCCGAGGTGGGGTCGGTGCGCAGCGACTCCAGTTGCGCGGCCTCGCCGCCGGGCACGGTGGCGAGCAGGCGCCCGGACAGATTCCGCAGGCCGCGGGTTTCGAACGGGGCCAGCGCGTAGATCGGCAGCCCGCGCTTGCGGGCCGCTTTGCGCAGCCGGAGATGCACGATCGGCGACTCCTCCTCCGGCTCGAAACCGGCCAGCAGCACCACCGGAGCGGTCTCCAGATCGGCGTATTCGACCGGGGTGCCCTGCCCGGCGACGCGGGCGGCGAGGAATTCCGCCTCCTCCGCCGAGTGCATCCGGGTGCGGAAGTCGATGTCGTTGGTGTGCAACGCCATTCGGGCGAATTTGGCGTAGGCGTAGGCGTCCTCGACGGTGGCCCGGCCGCCGACCAGCACCCCCGCGTTGCCGTGCGCGGCGGCGAGGCCCTCCGCGGCCCGGGCCAGCGCCTCCGGCCAGGAGGCCGGCGCCAGGTTGCCGTCCCAGTCCCGGATCAGCGGGGTGGTCAGCCGATCGGGCTCGGTGGCGTAGGCGAACGCCCACCGGCCCTTGTCGCAGTTCCATTCCTCGTTGACCGCCGGGTCGTCTCCGGCCAAGCGGCGCAACACCTTTCCGCGGCGATGGTCGGTGCGCTGGGCGCAGCCGGAGGCGCAGTGCTCGCAGACCGCCGGGCTGGACACCAGGTCGAACGGCCGCGCCCGGAACCGGTAGGTGCTGCCGGTCAGCGCGCCGACCGGGCAGATCTGCACGGTGTTGCCGGAGAAGTACGAGTCGAACGTCTCGCCGCCGGAGCCGTTTCCCGAATCGGTGGCCAGCCCCATCGAGGCGGGGATGCCGACCTGTTGCAGCGCACCGCGATCCATCATCTCGATGGACGGATCGCCCGCGATCTGGTCGGCGAAACGGGTGCAGCGGGCGCACAGTACGCAGCGCTCCCGGTCCAGCAGCACCGCCGTCGACAGCGGAATCGGTTTGGGGTAGGTGCGTTTCACGCCCTCGAACCGGGATTCGCCGCGGCCGGAGGACATCGCCTGGTTCTGCAACGGGCATTCGCCGCCCTTGTCGCAGACGGGGCAGTCCAGCGGATGGTTGATCAGCAGCAGCTCCATCACACCCTCCTGCGCCTTCGCGGCGACGGGCGAGCCGAGCTGGGTGTGCGCCACCATCCCGTCGGAGACGGCGATCGTGCAGGACGCCACCGGCTTCCGCTGACCCTCCACCTCGACGATGCACTGCCGGCAGGCGCCGACCGGGTCGAGCAGCGGATGGTCGCAGAAGCGCGGGATCTGGACGCCGATCAGTTCGGCGGCCCGGATCAGCAGGGTGCCCGGCGGCACGCTGACGGTGGTGCCGTCGATGGTCACGCTCACCATCTCGGCGGGGGTCACCCCGCCGCCGGCGCTGGTGCTCACGGTCGCGGTCATCCGGCGATCCCTTCGGTCGTGGCGGCGGATTCCGTTGCGGCGCCGCCGTTCCCGGCCCAGACCGTGGACCTGGCCGGGTCGAACGGGCAGTGGCCGAGGCGGACGTGTTCGAGGTACTCCCCGCGGAAGTACTTCAGGGAGGAGAAGATCGGGCTCGCCGCACCGTCGCCGAGCGCGCAGAACGACTTTCCGTTGATGTTGTCGGCGATGTCGGTGAGCGTGTCCAGATCGGCCTCGGTGCCCGTGCCGGCCTCCAGCCGTTCCAGCAGCTGGACCAGCCAGTAGGTGCCCTCCCGGCAGGGTGTGCACTTGCCGCAGGACTCGTGCGCGTAGAACTCGGTCCAGCGCAACACCGCGCGCACGACACAGGTGGTGTCGTCGAAGATCTGCAACGCCTTGGTGCCGAGCATCGAGCCGTGCGCGGCCACGTTCTCGTAATCCAGTGGCACGTCGAGATGTTCGGCGGTGAAGATCGGCGTCGACGAACCGCCCGGGGTCCAGAACTTCAGCGTGTGCCCGGCCCGGACCTCACCGGCGTGGGAGAGCAACTCGCGCAACGTGATTCCCAGCGGAGCCTCGTACTGGCCGGGCCGGGTGACGTGCCCGGACAGCGAGTAGAGGGTGAATCCGGGCGACTTCTCGGTGCCGAAGGACCGGAACCACTCCACGCCCTCGGCGAGGATCGAGGGCACGCTGGCGATGGACTCGACGTTGTTGACCACCGTCGGGCAGGCGTAGAGACCCGCGACGGCCGGGAACGGCGGCCGCAGCCGGGGCTGGCCGCGGCGGCCCTCCAGCGAATCCAGCAGCGCCGTCTCCTCGCCGCAGATGTAGGCGCCGGCGCCGGCGTGCACGATCAGCTCCAGATCGAAGCCGGAGCCCAGGATGTCGCGCCCCAGGAAACCCGCGGCGTAGGCCTCCCGGACCGCGGTCTGCAACCGGCGCAGCACCGGCACCACCTCGCCGCGCACATAGATGAACGCGTGAGACGCGCGGATGGCGTAGGCGGCGATGATCACCCCCTCGATCAGGGCGTGCGGGGTGGCGAGCATCAGTGGCATGTCCTTGCAGGTGCCCGGCTCCGACTCGTCGGCGTTGACGACCAGGTAGTGCGGCTTGTCGTCGCCCTGCGGGATGAAGCCCCATTTCATGCCGGTCGGGAAGCCCGCGCCGCCGCGGCCGCGCAGCCCGGCGTCCTTGACCAGGGCGATGACCTCGTCCGGGCCCATCCGCAGCGCCTTCGGCAGCCCGCGATAACCCTCCTGGCGCCGATACGCCGCGAGCGTCCACGGCTGCGGCTCGGCCCAGTGCCGGCTGAGGACCGGGGTGAGCGTCATCGCGGGCCGTCCTGATCGGCGGCGGCCGCCAGACCGGCCACGGCGGCCGGGCCGACGGGGCCGTCGTTGGCGCCGGGACGCTCGTCCGGGAAGCCGGCCAGGATGCGTTCGGTCTCCCGGAAGGTGCACAGCGGGGCGCCGCTGCGGGACCCGGTCACCGGCCGGCCCGCGCGCAGCGCGTCGACGAGTTCCGTTGCGCTGTCCGGGGTCTGGTTGTCGAAGAACTCCCAGTTGACCATCACCACGGGTGCGGTGTCGCAGGCCGCGTTGCATTCGATGTGCTCGAGCGAGATCGCGCCGTCGTCGGTGGTCGCGCCGTGCCCGATGCCCAGATGTCGTTGCAGCGTCGCGTAGATCTCGTCGCCGCCGAGCACCGCGCACAGTGTGTTCGTGCACACGCCGACGTGGTAGGTGCCGGTCGGGGTGCGCCGGTACATGCTGTAGAAGGTGGCGACCGCGGTGACCTCCGCGTCCGTGAGCCCCAATCTCTCTGCGCAGAACCGGATTCCGGCGCCGGTGACACAGCCGTCCTCGGCCTGCACCAGATGCAGCAGCGGCAGCAGCGCCGAGCGCGGTTGCGGGTAGCAGTCGACGATCTGCTTCGCGTCCAGTTCGAGCCGGTCGCGGACCTCCTTCGGATACGGTGTCGTCCGGGGGGTCAACTCCACGAAGATCTCGGATTTCATCGATTCGCTCCGCTCGGATGTCATCGGTCGACACCGCCCATCACCGGGTCGATACTGGCCACGGCCGCGATCACGTCGGCGACCATGCCGCCCTCGCACATCGCCGCCACCGCTTGCAGATTCGTGAACGAGGGGTCGCGGTAGTGCACCCGGTACGGGCGGGTGCCGCCGTCGGACACCATGTGCACGCCCAGCTCGCCGCGCGGCGACTCCACCGCCGCGTACACCTGGCCCGCCGGCACCCGCATCCCCTCGGTGACCAGCTTGAAATGATGGATCAGCGCCTCCATCGAGGTGCCCATGATGCGCCCGATGTGCGCGGGGGAGTTGCCGAGGCCGTCCGGGCCCAGTCGCAGATCGGCGGGCCAGCCGATCTTCTTGTCGTCCACCATGATCGGGCCCGGCCGCAGCTTGTCCAGGCACTGTTCGACGATGCGCAGCGACTGCTTCATCTCCTCCACCCGGATCCAGTAGCGGCCGTAGCAGTCGCATCCGGTGTCGGTGATCACGTCGAACTCGTAATCCTGGTACCCGCAATAGGGCTGGGACTTGCGCAGATCGTGCGGCAGACCCGTGGACCGCAGCACCGGCCCGGTGATGCCCAGCGCGATGCAGCCGGTCAGGTCGAGGTAGCCGACGCCACGGGTGCGGGCCTTGAAGATCGGATTCTCGTTGAGCAGCAGCTCCAGATCGTGCAGCCGTTTCGGCATGAGCTGCAACAGATCCCGGATCTCGGTGACCGCGTTGTCGGGCAGATCCTGGGCGATGCCGCCGGGCCGGATGAAGGCGTGGTTCATCCGCAGGCCGGTGATGGTCTCGAAGACGTCGAGTATCAGTTCCCGTTCCCGGAAGCCGAACAGCATGGGCGTCAGCGCGCCGAGCTCCATGCCGCCGGTGGCCAGCGCCACCAGATGGGAGGAGATGCGGTTCAATTCCATCAGCAGCACGCGGATCACGGTGGCGCGCTCGGGAATCGCGTCGGTGATGTCGAGCAGCCGCTCCACCGCGAGGCAGTACGCCGTCTCGTTGAAGAACGGGGACAGGTAGTCCATCCGGGTCACGAAGGTGACACCCTGCACCCAGTTGCGGAATTCGAGATTCTTCTCGATGCCGGTGTGCAGATAGCCGATACCGCACCGGGCCTCGGTGACGGTCTCGCCCTCGATCTCCAGGATCAACCGCAGCACCCCGTGGGTCGACGGATGCTGCGGGCCCATGTTGACGACGATGCGTTCCTCGGCGACCCCGTCGAGGGACTGCCGCACGTCGTCCCAGTCCTGGCCGACGACGGTCACGGTGCGCTCCGGCGTCGCCGGCGCGGGGGCGCCCTCGGCGCCCCGGGTATCGATGTCGCTCATCAGCTGTACGCCCTCCGCTGGTCGGGCGGCGGGATGCGCGCGCCCTTGTACTCGACCGGGATCCCGCCGAGCGGATAGTCCTTGCGCTGGGGATGGCCTCGCCAGTCGTCGGGCATCGTGATCCGGGTCAGCGAGGGGTGGCCGTCGAACAGGATGCCGAAGAAGTCGTAGGTCTCCCGCTCGTGCCAGTCGTTCGTCGGATACACCGAATACAGCGAGGGGATCCGGGGATCGGCGTCCGGCGCCGACACCTCGAGCCGGACCCGCCGATTGTGGGTGACCGACAGCAGGTGGTACACGGCGTGCAGTTCGCGGCCGGTCTCCTCCGGATAGTGCGCGCCGCTGACGCCGAGGCACAGCTCGAATCGCAGCGCCTCGTCGTCGCGCAGCGCCTGCGCGACGACCGGCAGCCGCTCCCGCCGCACGTGCAGCGTCAGCTCGTCGCGGAACACCACGACCTTCTCGATAGAGAGCGCGAAAACCTTGTCGGACAACGACTTCCGCAGCAGATCGACGAGCTCGTCGAAGTATCCGCCGTACGGTGGCTCGGTGCCGCCGGGCAGGCCGACCGAGCGGACCAGCCGGCCGTACCCGGAGGTGTCGCCGCTGCCGCTGACGCCGAACATGCCGTGCCGCAGCCCGATCACCTCCTCGCCGGAGCCGGCGGTCGGGGCGGCGGCCGCGTTCGCGTCGGGGGCCGGATCCGGCGCCGCGGCCGCGCCGGTATCGGATCCGCCGGTCTGGCCGGGAGTGTCGAACGTCATCGCAGCAGACCTCCCATCCGGATGGTCGGCGTGGAGGCGAGCGCGGCCTCCTCGGCGGCCCGGACGGCCTCCGCGCGATCGACGCCGAGCGGCATCTGCTGAATCTTCTCGTGCAGCTTCAGGATCGCGTGCAGCAGCATCTCCGGCCGCGGCGGGCAGCCGGGCAGATAGATGTCGACCGGCACCACGTGGTCGACGCCCTGCACGATCGCGTAGTTGTTGAACATGCCGCCCGAGGAGGCGCAGACCCCCATGGCCAGAACCCATTTGGGCTCGGTCATCTGGTCGTACACCTGGCGCAGCACCGGCGCCATCTTCTGGCTCACCCGGCCCGCGACGATCATCAGATCGGCCTGCCGCGGCGAGGCGCGGAACGCCTCCATCCCGAATCTGGCCAGGTCGTACCGCCCGGCCCCGGTGGCCATCATCTCGATCGCACAGCACGCCAGCCCGAACGTCGCGGGCCACAGCGAGCCCTTGCGCAGATAACCGGCGAACTGTTCGACCGTGCTCAGTAGGAAACCGCTGGGCAGTTTCTCCTCGAGACCCATGCCGAACACCCACTTCCTGTAGTGATCAGTCCCAGCTCAGTCCGCCGCGCCGCCATTCGTAGGCGTACGCCACCGAGACGTTGAAGAAGAACAGCGCCATCGCGGCGAGACCGAACACACCGAGCGCGTCGAGGTGTACCGCCCACGGGTACAGGAACACGATCTCGATGTCGAAGATGATGAAGAGCATCGCGGTGAGGTAGTACTTCACCGGAAAGCGTTGTCCCGCAGCATTTCCCGGGCCGCCTCCGATGGCATGCGGGGTCGGCTCGATCCCGCATTCGTAGGCCTCGAGTTTGGCCCGGTTGTAGCGCTTGGGGCCGACGACGGTGGCGAGAACGAGGGATATCAGCCCGAAAGCGGCGGCGACCGCGCCGAGCACGAGTGTGGGCACCTCGGTATTCACAACTGCACTACCTCTCTCCCTTGACAGCGGTCTGACAGCAGCAGCTGCCGAGACGCGGCTGACGACGTCGTCTGCCGGGTCAATCGCGCCTCGAGGCGTGCTCAGCGGGGGCGCGGGGGATTCATATCGCCGGGTGCACTCGTGTGAGCTACGGCACAGCCTACAACTGATCGTTATGGATGCCCGTGCTTTCGCCCCGGCATTTGATCGAAAACCGGACAGTCACTTATGACCGAAACGGCGCAATCGACGCGACCGGACAACCGCACCCGCACGACGGATCGACGGGTGCCGGCGACGGCGGAGAACCGCCGGTTTCCGGCGGTGCGGGGAAGGGGCCGCGCTAGGCGGCGGAGCGCGAGTGCAGGGCGGTCGCGGCGGCCTCGGCCAGCCGGAACGGATCGATCGGATGCGCGGCCACGGCCTCGGCCCGGGACCAGTTCGCGAGCCAGGCGTCGTCGGGCCGGGCGGTGAGCACCACGATCGGCGGGCAGGCGGCGATCTCGTCCTTCAACTGCTTGGCCAGCCCGAGCCCGCCGGTGGGAGCGGCCTCGCCGTCCAGCACGACCAGGTCGATACCACCCGCGTCGAGTTGCTGCAGGACCACCGCCGCGGTGGCCACCTCCAGATAGTCGAACGGCGGTAGATCCGCCCGCGGCCGCCGGCCCAGGGCGGTAGTCACCTGGCGGCGCGTATCGGCGTCGCTCGAATACACCAGCACCCGCACCGCGGCGGAACGGTTCGCATCGGCCATCTTCCGGATGCTACAAGGTGCTTGATTGCTTCGTGTTCGATTGCCTCGGCTCCGCCGCAAACCTGCGAGTAGTCGGCCCTGGTCAGCGGGGATGGGACGCGGGATATTGATAGATACGCGAGGCGCGACTAGGAAGGGCGGCCGCTATGCGTATCTCGGAGATTCTGCGTCGGAAGGGCGCGGAGGTTGTGACGATCGTACCGGAGGCGACGGTACGGGAATTGCTCGGCGTGCTGGCCGAGCGCAATGTCGGGGCGGTGGTGGTGTCGCGAGGCGGCGGCACGGTGGACGGCATCGTGTCCGAGCGGGACATCGTGCGGCGCCTGCACACCGTGGGTGCGGAACTGCTGGACCGGCCGGTGGCCGACATCATGACCGCGGTGGTCCACACCTGCTCGCCGGAGGATCGGGTGGAGAGTCTGCGTTCGACGATGACCGAACATCGGGTCCGGCATCTGCCGGTGCTGCGGGACGGCCGGCTGGCCGGCATCGTCAGCATCGGCGACGTGGTCAAGAGCGCCATCTCGGAGCTGCAGACCGAGCGGGAACAGCTGGTGCACTATCTGCAGCAGTGATCCAGCGAATTCATCAGCTCGTAACACCGATCGATGAATAGAATGTCTGCCGCGGGCGCATTATTTCGATTGGACGGATCGTTCGATTCGAAGGCTCGCGGTGGACAACACCGCAGATCGGGTGGGGTCCGGGATGTGCATTGTCCCTCGGACCCCACCGCCCGATTCTCCTTGTCACGGCGGATTCGGACCTTCGCCCATTTCACATTCGCTGTTTTTCCGGTGGCCCGCCGGAAACGGTGACCACCACGGAAAAAATTCCGGGCACACGATTTTTCGCGAGGGGTTTCGCCGACCGGAGCCGGTGCACGGCACCCCCGTCGCGGGGATGTCGAGGCGCGCCGATAGGGTGCGTGGCGCAGCGTGCCGCCGACCCCGCGACCACAGAGGACCTCCATGCGCCGCCCCGCCGTGACCGTACCCGTATCGGTCGTCTTCGCGTCCGTTCTCGTTGCCGGCTGCGGTGATTCGGGTGGAGGCAGCACCGGAGCCGGCGCGGGTGCGCCCGTCGCCTCACATGTGACGGTCGCCGCGAGTTCGCCGGCGGCGGCGCCGCGAGCGGCGGCGCCCGCGTCGAGTTCGGTTGCGGCCGCGCCGGATTCGACCACCGGCGAGGCGGCCACGAGCAGCGCCGCGGCCGCGCCCACCGCCGGCAACGCGGCCGCGCGCTGTAGCAGTCGGGGCTGGCCGCAACCGATTCCGGACTTCCGTGGCGCGCCGCTGGCCACCACGGTCGTCGGCAGCGGGTTGTGTTACGACGTCACCGGAGTCGTGACCGCGGACGGGCACGACGTGATGCACGATCCGGCGAGTTTCACTGTCCCGTGGACGATTACGGGACAGGCACCGGATCCCGGTACCACGGTCTCGGCGAACACCCCGGTGACGCTCACCGTGGCACAGGCGCCACGGAACTAGGCACCCCGGGGATCCGTTGTGCCGCTTGATTGTCGGTTCGTCAGCCGGCCGCGGGTGGGACGGTCTGCTCGGCGGGGGTCTGCATGACCTGCTGCCACCAGGCGGTCAGCGGACTGGGATCGGGCCAGACGACAGTGTCGGCGAGCGAATCTTCGCTCTCCCTCGGTGTCACCGGCGTGGTCTGCGGGCGGGAAATCATCACGAATCTCCTCCGGAATCCGTGTGGACCCCGAAACCCGCAGCGATCATACGTGTTCCGGGGCTGGTGCCTCCGGCTCACAACGCTGTGAGCGATCCAGATCTTGTCGGTAGAATTCCGACCTGTATACCAGCAACCGTAATTCCGAGCAAGGATCGTTGATATGACGGCGATTCTTTCGATGCGAACACCGATCGGGCCGACAGTTTGCTGATTCCCGTGATCACCTTTGTGCGCTCGACTGCGTCGAGTTGCCGAGGGCTATGGCACTGGACTGTGTTCCCGCGCAAAAGTTCCGGTAAACATCCGAAAAATATGAATACCGACCGGCAAGTCGGAGAGTTCGGCGCAAAAGTGCCGCCGTGGCGCCAAAAAGTCAGTCATCGAGGAGCCCGACGAGTTTCGTGAGCCCCGCGAGGAGGGTGCGGCGCTCGGCCGGGTCTAGTTGTTCGAGCGCGGCGGCGAAGCGCTGGATGCGCGCGGAGGTGAGGCCGTTGACCAGCGCGCTGGCCCGTTCGGTGACCGTGAGCAACTGGGCCCGGCCGTCACCGGGGTCCGCGCTGCGCACGACGTAACCGTGCTTCTCCAGTCCCGACACGATCCGCGACATGGTCGGCGCGGTGACGTGTTCGACGGCGGCGAGATCGCTGAGCCGCATGGGGCCCGACCGCACCAGCGTGCCCAGTGCGGCGGCGGACCCCTGGCTCAGCGATCCCAGATCCCCGGAGCGGCGCAGCACCCGGGTGACGCGCCCGATGGCGAGGTACAGATCGGCTGCCTCGGCCAATTCCTCGGTGCTGCGCGAGCGCTCCTGCTGGATCATCGGTGGGCTGCTCCTACCCGGTCGTCCTCGACGACGTCGACATCTCGACACCGACGACAGTGTCGTCAGTCGCCGCACCGACGACATCGCCGTCGATGCTGTCCGTTTCGGAGATTATGCCCTCTCGCGCGGCCTCGGCGAGTTCGGCCTGTTCGTCCACGGCGATACCGTTACCGGCGAACCAGGAGGCGATCGCGCCGATCAGCATCATCGCCGCGGCGGCGAGGAACACGACCACCAGACCGGAATGGAACGGGCCGGAGATCAGGTGCGGGAAGAACTCCTGCCCGGTGAGCACGTCGCCGTGCACGCCCGGCCGGCTCAGCTCGCCGCTGGGGCCGAGCAGCTCCTGGATCGGGTTGTAGCCGAGGAACGCCGCGAACAGGCTGCCCACCGGCGGCATGTTCGCCAGCTGGTCGGCCACGGGCCCGGAGACGCCCTGTTCCCGCAGCCCGGAACCGAGCGCGCCGGGCAGGGTGTTGGACAGGCCGACGATCATCAGCGAGAAGAACAGGCCGATCGACAGCGCCGAACCGCCGTTGAACAGGGTGCCGCGCATGCCCGAGGCGGCGCCGCGCTGGGCGGCGGGCGCGCTGGACATGATGGCCGCGGTGTTCGGCGAGGCGAACACGCCCGAGCCGATGCCGTTGA
The DNA here is from genome assembly GCF_009604425.1 of Nocardia aurantia. Taxonomy (GTDB): domain Bacteria; phylum Actinomycetota; class Actinomycetes; order Mycobacteriales; family Mycobacteriaceae; genus Nocardia; species Nocardia aurantia. Next base: position 239,098 of record NZ_WEGI01000014.1, read on the forward strand.
GGAAGATCAGCGCGGCGAACAGCCAGTAGTTGAAGTCGACCGGGATGACGATCAGGCCGATGAAGCTGAGCGCGACCAGGATCAGACCGCCGACGGCGAACGGGCGCGCGCCGAACCGGTCGGACAGGTAGCCCGCGATCGGGCCGGCGGCGAGGAAGCCGATCGTGGTCGGCAGCATGTAGATGCCCGCCCACAGCGGGGTCGACTCGTAGTCGAAACCGTGCAGCGGCAGCCAGATGCCCTGCAGCCAGATGATCAGCATGAACTGCATGCCGCCGCGGCCGACCGAGGACAGCAGACCGGCGAGGTTGGCGAGGCTGAAGGCCCGGTTGCGGAACAGCGCGAGGTTGAACATCGGCTGGGCGACCTTGGACTCGATCACACAGAACGCGATCAGCAGCAGGATGCCGCCGATGATGGCGCCCAGCACCCACGGGTTGGTCCAGCCGGTGTTGGAGCCGCCGTAGGGCTGGATGCCGTAGGTGATGCCGGTCAGCAGCGCGGTCAGGCCGACGGCGAAGGTCAGCGTGCCGGGCAGGTCGAGGGATCCGGCGCTGCGCTGGCCGAAGTCCTGCAGCGAGCGGTACGACCAGATGGTGCCGACGACGGAGAACGGCACGCTCACCCAGAAGACGGCCTTCCAGTCCCACTCCGACAGCACGCCGCCGATCAGCAGACCGAGGAACGAACCCGCGATGGCCGCGACCTGGTTGATGCCCAGCGCCATGCCGCGCTGGTTGGCGGGGAAGGCGTCGGTGAGGATGGCCGCCGAGTTGGCCATCAGCATCGCGCCGCCGATGCCCTGGATCACGCGCCACGCGATCAGCCAGATCGCGCCGCCGCCGTGCGAGAACGGGTCCAGCGAGGTGGCGATCGCGGCGATCGCGAACACGACGAAACCGTAGTTGTAGATCCGCACTCGGCCGAACATGTCGCCGAGCCGCCCGAACATCACCACCAGCACGGCGGAGGCGAGCAGGAAGCCCATCATCATCCACAGCAGGTAGCTGACGTTGCTCGCCGACAACGGATTGAGGTCGATGCCGCGGAAGATCGCGGGTAGCGAGATCAGCACGATCGACGAGTTGATGGTGACGATCAGCATGCCGAGCGTCGTATTGGACAGCGCCACCCACTTGTACTTCGGGTGGTCGCGGTCCATGCGCCGCCGGCGCTGGATGGTCTCGACGTCATCGACGTCGAGGGCACCGGGTGTGGGTGCGGAAGCCAAGGGAGGTCCCCTCCGGATCGGGGTAATCGGACAGGTTCTCCACTTAGAATAGTTGCGTGAGGCTAACTAACTAAATCGTGGCGGCGCGAGATGTGTCACAGGACGAAGCGTCCGGCTACCACCGGAAGGGTCAGGCCCGTTCCTGCCGGCGCACCCACCGCACATCGGCCCGCCACGTGTACGCCGCCACGATCGCCGACGCCACGACCGCGGCCTCCAGCATGTCCCGGCCGTCGACGACCAGGGAGACCAGGCCGCCCAGCAGCGCGCCCAGCGCGAACGAGAGGTATTGCACCGCGTAACCCAGCCACTCCCGGTGGGTACCGCCCCCGAGCAGATGCCGCTCCACCCCTTGGGCGAACTTCACCAGGGTTCCGGTGACGTAGGTGACCGGGATGGCGACCTCGCCGTTGCGCACGAACGAGGTGTTCAGGATGCCCATCCCGAACGAGACGAACAGGATCGGCACCAGCCCCAGATCGGCCTCGTGCGCGTACAGGATCCAGTCCAGCACCGCGGCGGCGGCCAGCGCGATCGTGGCCAGCACGGTCGAGCCGTGCGGATGATTGCCCCACCATCGCCAGCGCCGGAACACCGAGCCGACGAACACCCCGCCGAGGAAGCAGAGGATCAATCCCATCGCGCCCAGCGCGAAACCTCGATCGCCGAGGAAGCCGCCGATCACCGCGCGCTCGGTGTTGCCGGTCATGAAGGTGACGAAGTATCCCTCGGAATGCGTGTAGGCCGCGGCGCCGACGAATCCGGCCAGCACGAGCAGTACCGACGACAGCTCGGTCTCGAGATTCCAGAACGGTGCGGGCGGCTCCGACGTCGAGGTCACAGCAACAGGCTAGCAACGTGTTTCGCCGATTCCGGTGTGTCGATACCGGCGCGCGGCGGAACGCACCGGCTGCCGGTCGGCATACCGTGCAATCCGCTCAGCTCGCGCGCGTGGCCGCCGGGAGATAGGGAGCCAGCGCGTCGGCGGTCGTGGCGCGGCCGATCGCGAGGGCCTGCAGCAACGTCCGGGAATCCCGCGCGACGCGGCCGATCGTCGGCGCGCCGAGCGGCGGCCGGACCTGCAGCACGGCCGGGTGGGTGGCCATCAGCTCCTCGTCCCGGGCGTGCACGGCGACGCGGGTCAGCCAGGTGTCGACGACTCCGGGCGCGTGCCGGGTCAGGAATCGGGTGACGATCCGATTCTCCAGGCCCGAGGGCGCACTCGCCTTTTCGTCGGCCCGCCGGGTGCGCAGCACCAGCACATGGGTCGCGCCCTGGGCCAGCGCGGTACGGACCGGCACCGGCTCGGCCAGCCCGGCGTCGACGTAGCGGCGACCGCCGAGTTCGACCGGATGCTCGGCGAGGATCGGCAGGCAGGTGGTGGCCCGCAGCGCGCGCTGCAACGCGGCCACATCGGTGAGATGCGGATGCAGATCGACCGCCGCGCCCGTCGCGGCGTCCGTACCGATCGGATGGAAGGTCACCGGATTGGCGAGGATCGCCGGGAAGTCCATCGGCACGATGTGCCCGTACACCGAGTGCACGAGATAGGGGGTGTCGACGACCCGGCCACCCCACAGCATCCGGGCCGGGGAGATCACCCGCCGCACCACGTCCGGATGCCAGGCCCGCTCGGAATGCCGTGCCCGCCCGCACAACAGCCACGCCCCGTTCAGCGCGCCGGCCGACGAGCCGTACACCGCGTCGAAACAGTCCACCAGGCCGAGTTCCTCCAGCGCCATGACCATGCCGTGCGAGTACGCACCGCGCGCCGAACCGCCCTCGACCACCAGCGCCAGCCGCGCGTCGTCCGCGCGCGCACCCGGCGCGCTGCCCGCCGCCCGCCGCCGCGCGATCAGCTCCGCGACCGCCGAGCCGTCCACACTCCGCGACACCTGTTCGATCCTTCCGCACGCCCCCGAACACCTGCCTCGGTTCTAACACAGCCGCCGTGCCACGCGTCCCGCACCCGCTGCGGGATGGCATCACGTGCACCGATCCGGAGCCGGATCGCGCCGGTCCGGGCCGAGGCCGTGTCGGGGTGGTGTGCGATGATCACTGCCATAACGTGTGACCCGCTAGCTGCTGTTCTGCCGTGATTGCGTCAATGCCGACCGACAAACGGACAGGGGACGGACATGGTCGACTGGTTACCCACAGCTGAGGTGCGCGCGGTCGCACCCGTCCTGGACAGGTACTCCCAATCGGTCCTGCTCGGCGAGGTATGGAAACGGCCGGACCTCTCCTCCCGGGACCGCAGCCTGGTCACGGTGTCGGCGCTGATCGCGCGCAATCACCTGTCCGACCTCTCGTATCACATCTTCTGGGCGCTCGACAACGGCATCACCCCGGCCGAGCTGTCCGAAATGGTCACCCACCTGGCCTTCTACGCCGGCTGGGCCGACGCGCTCGCCTCGGTGCCGACCATCAAGAAGGTGTTCGACCACCGGGGCATCGGCCGCGAGCAGTTACCGCCGGTCGAGGCGGAGCCGCTGCCGCAGGACGCGGCGGCGGAGGCGCGACGGGCCGAGGAGGTCGAGCGCAATTTCGGCGCGACCGCGCCCGGTGTCGTGCAGTACACCACCCAGCTGGTGTTCGGCGATCTGTGGCTGCGGCCGGGGCTCGCGCCGCGGGACCGCAGCGTGGTCACCGTGGCCGCGCTCCTCGCCACCGGGCACGTCGAGCAGATCCCCTTCCACCTGGAACGGGCGCTCGACGCCGGACTGACCGAGGCCGAGGCCGCCGAGGTGCTCACACATCTGGCGTTCTACGTCGGCTGGCCGAACGTGTTCGCGGCGCTGCCGGTGGTCAAGGAGGTCCTCGCCGTGCGCGCGGGGTGAGCGAAATACGGTAGCGCCCCGGATACTCGGGTCTCGGCAACACACCTTCCGCGCCGGATACTGGCAGCATCGGCGCCGACCGTGCATATCCCGGGACCGCGCCCCTCGTCGTCCCGGCGTGATCGTGGCCGGGACCCGGCAACGGATTCCGGCCACATACGCTCGGAATGGCGGGGGGCGGAACGGTTTTCAGGAGTTGTTGAGCTTGTTCAGCCGTTCGCAGGCCGTCAGGTACTCCTCGATCAGGCGCTGCATCACGTCGGCGGTGCGCTCGACCTTGTTCAGCTGCCCGACCACCTGGCCGACCGGGTTGAAGTTGACGTCCTTGGCGGCCTCCGGGTAGCGGTGGCCGCGCTTCACGCCGTCGAGCGCGACCATCATCTGCAGCGGCATCGGCAGCGGGCTGGGGGTGTCGGAACGCTCCCACGCCTCGGTCCACTCGTTGCGCAACATGCGGGCCGGCTTGCCGGTCCATGCCCGGGACCGGACGGTGTCGTGGCTGGTGGCCTCGATGTAGGTCTGCATCTGCGCCGGCGGCACATTCGATTCCTCGACGGTCAGCCACAGCGAACCGGTCCACGCGCCCGCGGCGCCCATCGCCATCGCAGCGGCGACCTGACGACCGTCGCCGATCCCGCCGGCGGCCAGCACCGGCAGGTCGCCGACCGCGTCGATCACCTGCGGCCACAGCACCAGCGAGGAGACCTCACCACAGTGGCCGCCGCCCTCGGTGCCCTGGCAGACCACGAAATCCAGGCCCGCCCGCTGATGGTTGAGCGCGTGCTTCACCGAACCGCACAGCGCGCCGATCAGCCGGCCGGAGTCCTGCACCTGCTTGATCACGTCGTCGGGCGGGGTGCCCAGCGCGTTGGCGACGAGCTTGGCCTTGGGATGCCGCAGGATCACCTCCACCTGCGGCCCGGCGGTGGTGGCGGTCCAGCCCAGCAGCTGGTTGTGGTGCTCGTCCTCCGGCAGACGAGGGACGCCGTGGTCGGCGAGGATCTTCTCGGCGAAGTCGCGATGCTCCTGCGGAACCAGTTCGGCCAGTTTGGCTTCCAGCTCGGCGGGACTCAACCCCTCGATGCCTTTGCCCTCGTATTTGGACGGGATCACCAGATCCACGCCGTACACGCCGTGCACGTGCTCGTCCAGCCAGGCCAGCTCGATCTCGAGCTGTTCGGCGGTGAATCCGACCGCGCCCAGCACACCGAGCCCGCCGGCGTTGCTCACCGCGGCGGCGACGTCGCGGCAGTGGGTGAAGGCGAAAATGGGGACGTCGATGCCCAGCCGTTCACAGATCTCGGTACGCATGGCGTAGTGGACTCCTCTACTAGAACACGTTTCATTCTTAGCCTAGAACACGTTCCATCTTGGAGGCCATAGTGTCACGCCCACCGGTCGCGACGGCTCGATTCCACCGGGCCGGATCTTCGCGGCTTGCGCCTGACGTAGCGTCGGGTCATAGCGTCACCGGCACCGGCGCGAACGGGCCGGTGGAAGCGGAGAGGAAGCGGACGTGCCGGAATCCGGACAGGTGTGGAAGGTCGGCGAACTGGCGGCCGAGGCCGGATTGACCATCCGGACACTGCACCACTACGACCGGATCGGGCTGGTGTGCCCGGCTCATCGCAGCGGGATCGGGCACCGGCTGTACACCGAGGCGGATGTCGAACGGCTCTATCAGGTGCTGGCGCTCCGTCAGCTGGGCCTCGGCCTGGACCGGATCGCGGAGGTGCTGTCGGGGGTCGTGGAAATGGCGCACGTGCTGGCCGCGCATCGCGACCATCTGGCCGCGCGGCTGACCGCGATCCGGGATCTGCACACGCTGGTCGAGGTACTGGCCGAGACCGCGCGGAACCGGCCCGACGCGTCCGCGGATCGCTTCCTGGAACTGATCAGGAGGACCGTCATGGTCGACGACACCGTCAAGCAGTACTTCTCCGAACAGCAACTGACGCAGCTCGCCGAACGCCGGGAGCAACTCGGCGACGAGCGGATCGGGCAGGCCGAAGCGGCCTGGGCCGAACTCATCCCGCAGGTCGACGCCGCCCTCGCAGCCGGTATGGACCCGGCCTCCCCGGAGGCCGGGGAGCTGGCCGCGCGCTGGATGGCGTTGCTGGAAGGTTTCCACGGCGGCGACGACGGATTGCGGGACAGCCTGTATCGCATGCACACCGAGAACGCCGACCGGATCCGGCAGGAGTTCTGCGGTCCGACACCCGCGCAGATCGAGTTCGTGAAGGCGGCGAATGCCGCACGGCGGTAACCGATTCCGCCGATTCGGTACTACCGGTGAGCCGCTGATCCGACCGGGTCGGCGAGCCGGTCATCCGACTCCACCGATGAGCCGCTGATTCGGCAGGCCGAGGAGCCGGTCATTCGGTTCAACCGGCGAGCCGATGATCCGACCCGGTCGGCGAGCCGGTGGGCAGGCTCAGCCGGCGAGGCGGCCGGTGAAAGTGCGGCGGTAGCTGTCAGGGCTGGTGCCGAGCGCGCGCCGGAAATGCCGTCGCAGCGTCGCGGCGGTCGCGAAGCCGGAGCGCTCGGCGACCAGATCGATGCCGTGGTCGGTGTGCTCCAGCAGTTCCTGTGCCCGGCGCAACCGCTGCTGCTGCAACCAGGTCGACGGATTGGTGCCGACCCGTTCCTGGAAGTGCCGGTGCAGCGAGCGCGGGGTCAGATGGGCGCGAACGGCCATGTCGTCCACCGTGATCGGCTCGCCGAGATGCGCCAGCGCCCAATCCAATACGGGAGTCAAGTTGTCCCGCACCGACTTCGGGACCCGCGTGGTGATGTACTGGGCCTGCCCGCCCTCCCGGTGCGGCGGCGTGACCAGGCGGCGGGCGAGTTCGTTGACGGCCGCCGCGCCGTAGTCGCGCCGGACCACGTGCAGGCACAGGTCCATGCCCGCGGCCTTGCCCGCCGAGGTGAGCACCCGGCCCTCGTCGACGTAGAGGACGTCCGGGTCGACGGTGACTGCGGGATAGCGCCGGGCCAGCAACGCCGCGGACTGCCAGTGCGTGGTGGCCCGGCGACCGTCGAGCAATCCGGCCTCGGCGAGCACGAAGGCGCCGGTGCAGATCGACATCACCCGCGCGCCGCGCTCGTAGGCCGCCCGCACCGCGCTCACCAGATCCGCCGGCGGCCGTAGCGCGCCGTCGTGGCAGGCCGGGACGATCACGGTGTCGGCGCGGGCCAGATCGGCGTAGTCGTATTCGGCGGTGAAGCGGAACCAGCGGTCGACCCGGGCATCGGACGGGCCGCACACCCGGAACTCGTACCAGTCGGTGCCGGTGATCTCGGTACGGTCGGTGCCGAACACGGTGCACGGCACCGCGAGTTCGTACATCGGCACGCCTTCGGACAGGGCGACGGCGACAACGCTCATGTCCGAAACTGTACGCCTGTTGTCGGATCGGACTCTGTCGCCGGATTCGGCTGCGGCGCAGGGTTGACCACATGGTCATGACACGAGAAGCGCGGTCCCCGAGGGTGTCCCGGCGGGACTGGCTCGGCGCGGGCGTCGCGCTGGCCGCGGTCGGCTGGGGCGCGAACCAGTTCTCCCCGTTGATCGTGCTGTACCAACAGCGGCTGGGACTGTCGACGGCGACCGTCGACGCGATGTTCGGACTCTACGCCCTGGGCCTGGTGCCCGCGCTGGTGGCCGGGGGCCGGTTGTCGGACCGGTTCGGCCGCCGCCCGGTGATGCTGCCCGCGCTGGCCCTGTCGTTGCTGGCCTCCTGCCTGCTGATGGCCGGGGACGTCGGCTGGTTGTTCGCCGGGCGGTTCCTGGCCGGGGTCGCCAGCGGCGCGGCGTTCGGGACCGGCGCGGCCTGGGTACGGGAACTCTCGGCCGCGGCGGGCACGGCGGCCGCCGGTCCGCGGCGCTCGACGGTCGCCATGACCGCCGGTTTCGCGGCCGGTCCGTTCGTGGCGGGCGTTGCGGCGCAATGGCTTCCGGCGCCCACGGTGACCGCCTACCTGCCGCATCTGGTGCTGGTGGCGGCCGCCGTACCGGCCGCGTGGCGCACCCCCGGGGAATTGCGCGCCGCACCCGTGCCCGATGCGGAAACGGTTGCGCCGCACCGGCTCACCCGGCACTTCCTGCTGGTGCTGCTGCCCTTCGCGCCCTGGGTGTTCGGCTCCGCGGCGATCGCGCTGGCCTATCTGCCGACCTTGGTCGCCACGCGGGTGGATCGGCCGCTGCTGTTCACCGCGATCACGACCGGGGCCGGGGCGGTGGCCGGGATCGCGGCGGTGCCGCTGGGCACCGCGTTGCGGCGACTGCGGCCCGGCCGCGTCCTGCCCGTGGCGATGATCCCGGTGCTGATCGGCATCGCCGGTGCGGCCGGGGCGGCGTGGTCGCTGTCGCCCGCGGCGGTGCTGGTCACCTCCCTGATCCTCGGATTCGCCTACGGTGTCACGCAATTCTGCGGGCTGGCCGACATCCAGCAGGCCGCCGATCCGCGTTCGCTCGGCACCGCGACCGCCGTGTACCAGACGCTCAGCTATCTCGGCTTCGCCGTTCCGTTCCTGCTCGCGGTCGCGCACGAGCGTCTGCGCCTGACGCCGCCGGCACTGCTGCTCGTCGTACTCGGCGTCGCCGCGCTCGCCACCGGCTGGCTCGTCGTCGCCGGGCGCGCGCGCCACTAGGCTCGACGCCGATGGTCAAACGCGGATTGACCCGCGACCGGCTGGTGGAGCTCGCCCACGAGTACGTCGCGGAACACGGATTGGACGCCCTCACCATGCGCCGGCTGGCCTCGGCGGCCGGGGTGACGCCGGGTGCGTTGTACAAACATCTGCGGGATCGGAAGGATCTGCAGCGGGCCATGTCCGACGCGATCTACCGGACCGTCGGCCTCGGCGACATCGATACCGCGCACCCGGGCGTGGGTCAGGTGATCACCTGCTGCGAGCGGCTGCGGGCGGCGATGCTGGGCTTCCGGGACGGCGGCCGCATCGTCGCCGGCTCGTATTCGCCGTTCGGCGCGGCGTCGCAACTGTCGGCGGTGCTGCGGACCCTGCTCGCCGCGATCGCCCGGCCACCCTTCCAACCCGGTGACCTGGCCTCGGTATTGCGTTCCTACACAGTCGGTTTCGTCATCGAGGAACAGGCCTACCTGGAGCTGGAGAGCACCGGCGAATGGCAGCCGCTGGTACGGACCCTGTTGTCGAACGACGTTCCGCGCGTGGACGAGTCGGGTGACATCCTCGCCATCATGACCGGCGACCGGGACCGGCGCTTCACCGCCGGGCTGCGGGCCGTGCTCAGCGATGCCACGGTGCGGACGGGCGATCGGCGTCCCGCTGACGATCGGTGAGGGTCGCGGAAAACACACGCTCCCACCATGATCCGAGCCGGCTCGACCGCTCGGCGCGACGGTGACCGACGCGGCCCTCGGCCTATCGGCGCCGGGCGGCGATCGATCGCTTCACCTGCCGGGCGCGTTCCCGAATCACGATCAGTCCCAGCGAGATCGGCGACCGGGGCGCGGTGACCGGCTCCAGCGACGGGGCCGCCGGCGCCTGCGCGGCCTGCTCGTCGAGGCGCGCGTGCAGCCGTTCCCGGACCTGGTCCGGGGTGTATGCGCGCCGTTTGCGTTCGGCCTGCACGATCACCACACCGGTCGCCGCGACCCCGGCCGCTCCCGCCAGACCCAGTACTTTCCACCAGCGCATGCGTCTAGGCTAGTCGCCGTGCCACGCGAAGCCCCCACGAGTATCGGCCTGGACGAAGCGGTGGAATTGGCCCGGACCGGAGATCTCTGGTTGTTCCGCGGGCACACGCCCGCCGATCGCGCGATCCGCGGCCTCACCAACAGTCCCGTGAACCATGTCGGCATGGTCGTGGCCGTCGACGATCTACCGCCGCTGATCTGGCATGCCGAACTGGGCCGGGCGCTGCCGGACGCCTGGTCCGGCACCAATCACCGCGGCGCCCAGCTGCACGATCTGCGGGCCGCGGTCCTGCGCTGGACGCACGAATACGGGCAGCAGGCGTGGATGCGCCAGCTCGATCGCCCGGTCACCGGCGAGATGGAGGACGCGGCGCTGCGGGTGGTGGCCCGGCTGGACGGCATGCCCTTCCCGTCGACCAGCGCGCTCGCCGGCCGCTGGTTCCTCGGCCGGGTCCCGCTGCCCCGGCGGTCGCGCAAGGACGACGCCGAGGCGGCGGGCCTGGAGAACGCGTACTGCGCGGAGATCGTCGCCATGACGTATCAGGCGATGGGCCTGCTGCCGGAGAAACGCCCCAACTACTACGACCCGGGCAAGTTCTGGAGCGGCGACAATCTGCGCCTGATCGGGGGCTACCGGCTCGGCGGCGAGATCGTGGTCGACATTCCCGACGTCACAGACTGAGCCCGGATTCCAGCTGTTCCACGATCCGCTCGACGAGCTCGGCGACATCGGCCTGCGGATCGTCTGCGAGTTCGGCCAGCACCGCCGTCAGCGCGCCGACGATCGCGCCCGCCACCGTGCGCACCGCGAAGTCGTCCGAATCCCGGCCGGCGCGCTCGGCCAGCGGAACCGCCAACGCCTGCATGGTCTGCAACAACTGGTCCAGCATCGTGGCGCGCAGGGCGGGCACCGTCAGGATGAGCGCGGTCCGCTCGCGCAACTCCGTCCGCGCGGCGTCGGACAGGTCGCCGAACACGGCGGCGAAGGCCCGGCGCAGCGCGGTGATCGGCGGCAGGTCCGCGGGCTGGGCCCGCAGCGCCGCGATGATCCGCGGGTCGTACTCGTCCTGGAGGACGAGATCCTCCTTGGTGGGGAAGTAGCGGTAGAAGGTGCTCTCCGAGACCGCGGCGGCCTCGATGATCTGCTCGATCGTGGTCGCCTCGTAGCCCTGCTCGTCGAACAGGCGCAGCGCGCACGCCGAGATGGTGGCGCGCGTCTGCGCCTTCTTGCGTTCGCGCAGACCGGGTTTGGCGGGATCAGACGGCATGCGACTCCTGGGGTGCGGCGGGTTCGGGGGCACGCGCGCCGGGCAGGAACACCTGTGCCGCGACCGCGCCCGCCACCGCGATCCCGGCGGCCACCAGCATCGACATATCCACTCCGTGCACGAAAGCATCCTGCACCATCGCCGCGAAGCCCGGCGAGGGCGTCCGTCGCGCCACCTCGAGCCCACCGTGCACGCCGCTGCGGACGGTGTCGGCGGCCGCGGGCGGCAATCCGGTGAGGTCGAGCCGGCCGCGGTAGTCGGCGGCGACCACGCTGCCCAGGATCGCGGTACCCAGTGGCGCACTGGTCTTCTGGAACGCCTGCACCACCGCCGACCCGATCCCGCTGCGCTCCGCGGTGAGGGTCCCGACCGCGACCGAGGTGACCGCGCTCAACGCCAGCCCGGTGCCCGCGCACATGATCGCCATCCACGCGGCGACGAAGCCGGTGCCCGATCCGGTGCCGGTGGTCGCGCCCAGCCCGGCGCCGACGGCGGTGAGCCCGAATCCGAGCACCACGGTCACCTTCGCACCGATCGTCCGGGTACACCAGGCCGCGGGCAGCGCTCCGGCGATCAGGCCACCGACCAGCGGCAGCAGCCGCAACCCGGATCCCAGTGCGTCCGTCCCGGCCACGGCCTGGAAGTACTGCGGCATCGTGAACAGCAGCCCTACCATGCCCATACCGACCAGACCGCCCAGCGTCGCCCCGGCGGTGAACGCGCGGGACCGGAACAGTTCCGGATCGATCATCGGCTGCCCGCCGCTGCGGGCGAGATACCGCTCCCAGCCGAAGAATCCGGCCAGCGCCAGCACGCCCGCGGCCATCGCGGATCCGGCGATCGCATCCGTCCAGCCGCGCTGCCCGGCCTCGATCAGCCCGTAGGTCAGGGCGACCAGCCCGACCGCCGACGCCGTGACCCCGACGGGATCCAGACCGGGCCGCCGCGACGCCTTCGACTCGGGCACCAGCGCCGCCCCGACCACCAGGCCCGCCAGCACGATCGGCACGTTGAGCAGGAACATCCAGCCCCACCACAGATGCGACAGCATCCAGCCGCCCAGGATCGGCCCGAGCGGCAGTGCCAGGAAGTTCGCCGCCTGATAGATGCCGACCGCGCGGGCCCGCTCGGATTCGCCGAACAGCACGGTCAGCGCCGACAGCGCCATCACCGTGATGCCCGCGCCGGCCACCCCCATCAGCAGCCTGGCGGCGAGGAACCAGCCCGGCGAGGGCGCGTAGGCACACCATGCCGACCCGATCCCGAACAGCCCCAGCGACACCAGCATCGTCGCCTTGCGGCCGAACCGATCGCCGATCAGCCCGGCCGGTAGCACCGCGGCCGCCAGGACCAGCAGATATCCGGCCGAAAACCACTCGAGATCGGACTCCGTGGCGTGCAGCGACCGCGCCAGCGTCGGCAACGCCACCGACAACACCGTGCCGTCGAGGCTCACCGCCAGCACGTTCAGGCTGACCGCGCCGAGCGCCCACCACCGCGCCGCTCCGAAAGAGAACATGAGACTCTCCAAATAGAAGGTAACCTTCAAAAGAAGGCTACCTCCACATCGTCGAAATGTCCGGCGCTCCCACTCGACCACGGCACCCGGCGACCATCCGGGACCGTGATCGAGGATCTCGAACGTCACCTGTACAGACGCCCAGCTACAGCAGGCGGTGCCGCCCCCGGATCCGGGCACTCGAGCGCAGCATGGTGTCGAGCCGCCGGTACGCACCCCATACGGCGTCGAATCGGCGGGCGACGGAAGAGAATCGGCGGACCGCGGCGCGGGCGGTGCTCGGTCACGACCGCATCGCCCGGGTAGCTGTTCCCGACAGCCGCTCCGCGCGTTGCCGATTCGACCGCAATCGCGACTCCTGTGTTGCGGCCGCCGACGACGAACAAAGCCACCCGGTCCTCCGGATACGTGTTGTCAACACTCGGTCGCGGGCCTGGTGCGGGATTTCCGGTGCCCGCCCACGAATTCGCTTGTGCCGCAGCTTGTCAGCCGGAGGCGGGCGTGCCGACGGCGGCGGTGCGGAGGGCGGTAGCCAGGCGGGCTACGGGCTCGGGGAGGGGGTGCGGGAGGCGGGCCAGGAGCAGGCGGCGGGATTCGTCGGCGCCGCCGCGCACCGGTAGGGCGCGGACGCCCGGTGGCAGGATCGCGCCGAGTCCGGCGGGGACGGTGGTGATGCCGCAACCGGCCGCCACCAGTTGCAGTTTCGCCAGCCAGTCGCGGGTGGTGTGCGCGATCTCCGGTCGTTCGTCGACCCCGGGCCAGACGCCCATCGTGTAATCGCCGCGCGGGCCGGCGATCCAGCGGCGGCCGCGCAGATCGTCGACATCGATGTACTCGCCGCGTGCGAGCGGGTGATCGGCCGGGACCGCCACCAGCAGACTGCGTTCGGCGAGCACCTGGAGTCGCAGCGCGGGCGTCTCCGAATCCGGCGGCCGGTACGGTGGCGCCGAGGCGAGCAGCGCGAGGTCGATCGTGCCCGCGCGCAGTGCCCGCACCAGCGCGGGCGTACTGCCCTCGCGGCCGACGACGGTGATCCCCGGATGCGTGCGCCGCAACTCGGCCAGCGCCTGCGGCACCAGCCAGGTCCCGGCGCTGGTGAACCAGCCCAGCCGGACCGAGGCCAGTTCCTCCGGAATCCCCGCCAATTCTCTTGCCGTGGCATCGATCTGGTCGATCACGGCGGCGGCGCGGCGGGCGACGACCCGACCGGCCGCGGTCAGCCGGACCCCGTCGTGGCGGCGCTGCAACAGCTCGGCGCCCGCCGCGCGCTCGAGGGTCGCGATCTGCCGCGACACCGCCGACTGGGTGTAGCCGAGGGCCGCTGCCGCGGCGGTCAGTGTGCCGCGTTCCGCCACCTCGCGGAACACCCGGAGCGCGGTCAGCGAGGCGTCACCGAAGGCCATGACATTTACGCATACCACATCTGATCAACTTTCGCTGGTCACATGACGGGCACAGGCCCACCATGAACTGAGCGGACCGGTAACGGATCGCGATCCACCCTCAGGAAGGCTGAAATGTCCACTCCCACAGTCGCTCTCGTCACCGGTGCCACCCAGGGCCTGGGTCTGGCCCTGGTCGAGGGGCTGGCCCGCCGGTTGGGGCCGGACGGCACCGTCTACCTCACCGGCCGCGACTTCGACCGGATCAACCGCGCGGTCGAGGCGGTTCCGGCCGGCGGCGCGACGGTGCGCGGCGAACTGCTCGACGTCGCCGAGCCCGACGCCGCCGCGCGGCTGGCCGCACAACTGCGGCAGCGGCACGGCGGCGTCGACATCGTGTTCGGCAACGCGGTCATGCGCGTCGGCCCCGACGACGATCCGCGCGCGATCGTCGACCGGTACACCGAGGTCAACAACTTCGGCACCACCCGGCTGCTGCGCGCGTTCGCGCCGCTGCTGCGTGATCACGGACGGCTGCTCGTCGTGGCCAGTTCGCTGGGCACCCTGCATCACCTCGCGCCCGTGCTGCACGACCGATTCGCGGCCCCGGCCTCACTGGACGAGGTCGACAAGGAGGTCGCCGCGTGGCGCGACGCCGTCGCCGACGGCAGCGCCCGAGCCGGCGCGTGGCCCGGATTCGTCAACATCCCGTCGAAGATCGCGCAGGTCGCGGCCGTCCGGGCGCTGGCGGCGCAGCGCCGCGAGGACGATCTCGCGCGCGACATCCTGCTGGCCGCGGTCTGCCCGGGCATGATGAACACCCCGACCTCGGCGCTGTGGTGGGACGTCTCCGACCAGCCCACCCCCGCGGCGGCGGCCGTGGCGCTGCTCGACCTCGTGCTGCGCCCGGCCCGCCCGGACCACTACGGGCAGTTGATCCGCGACGGCAAGGTGCTGCCCTGGTCACCGTTCGAGTCCGGTCCCGCCGATCCCGTGCCCGCGCGCACCTCGTCCCGGCGCTGAGTTCGTCGCCGAATCGCTTGTGCCACAGCATGTCAGCGGCCCGCACATCTCTTCCCGACGCTGAGGAGAGCGCCGCGCGGCCACTGGCGTTACGGTGTCTGGATGACCGTTGAGACCGTCACACGTGTCCGGGTCGGTGGGGGAGCTGTTGTCGGGCGAGTGGTGTGCCATCCGCGACTGCCCCTGATCGCCGGCCTGGACTTCGGCCGCGAGGCCGTATATGTCTGGGACGCAAGCGATCTGCGCACGCTCGGCGTCGTCGAGGCCGCGTCGCCGAGCGACGGCCGGGGTCGCGGGCCGGCCGTCGCCTGGCATCCCGAAGATCCCGTACTGCTGATCGCGGACGGGGGTCCGGTGCGGTGCTGGACACCCGCCGGAGTGTCCGAACTCACGAAGTTCCCGACCGGCTACCGGAACGTGGCCTTCGGCCCGGACGCCCGCACGGTGTGGGCGATCCCGACGGTGACCGACGGTGATCCCTGGGAATGCTCCGATGTCGTGGATCTCGAATCCGGCGCGTGCGGCAAAGGACCAGGCTGGGACACCGGCGTCGCGGCCCACCCCGCCGGTGGGCTGGTGCTCACGCTGCGCAGCAATCAGGGCGCGACACTGGGCATCTTCGCCCGGGCCGGCGACGGGCACACCGTCGCGCCCCGGGTGCTGCGCCGTGCGCTGATCCTGGACGTCGACGGTTACGAGACGCCGATCTTCAGCCCGGACGGCCGGTATCTGGCGGTCCGCGGCAACGCCTACGTCAACACGCTGGACGTGTTCGAGTTCCCCTCGCTGGACAACGTGCTGTCCACGACGCTCGGCGAACCCAGCCCCGGTTACCCGTACCCGCAGGACTGGCTGGACCGGATGCGGGCCTGGTCACGGCACAACATCGCGTTCGGGACCCGGCCCGGCGTGCTCTGGATCGGCACGCCGACCGGCACCCTCGTCGAAGCCGACCTCGGCAATCAGCGCTCGCTGGCTCACGACATCCCGAGCGGCGCCGCGGTGACCGCCCTGGCCGCCACCGCGAGCGGTGACCTGGTCGTCGCCGACGCCACCGGCGAACTGGTTCGCCTCGCGGCATCCGCGGATCGCGCGGTGGCGTCACCGGCCGCGGTGACGGACTTCCTGGCGGGCACCTCCGACGTGGACGCCGACGCGGACCTCGAATCGCAACTCGTGCTCACCGACGGGGCGCGGACCTGGGAGCCCGGCGATCTGGAGACGGTCGACACCGCGACCGACAGCGATCCGACCTGGCTGCGAATCCAGGTGCAGATGAACCACGCCCGATAGCTCAGGCGGGATCCGGATCCGGCGCGGCGGCCCCGGGCGGCGGACTACGCGGGCGTGTCCCGGTGCAGGATCGCGTCGACAGTGGTGAACGCGGCCGCGGCGAGGATCAGTATCGCCGAGACCAGCAGCGCCACATCGAGTCCGTGATGGAAGGCGACCTTGCCGGTGTTGAGGACGTCGTTCACCTTGGACAGGTATTTGAGGTACGGGGTGGTGTCCACACCCTTCGGGATCCGGCCGCGTTCGACGGCGTCGATCGCGGCGGGCTGTAGCGAACCCGGCAGCCCCAGCTCACTCATCCGGTTCTTCAGATCCGAGGTGAGGAACGAGTTCACCAGCGCGCCGAGCACCGCGACACCGACCGCGGAGCCGACCTGACGCATCGTATTGGTCACCGCCGCGGCCATTCCCGAGTGTTCGGCGGGCACCCCGGACAACACGGCCGAGGTCAGCGGCACCACCGCGATGCCGAAACCCACTCCGGCCACGGCCATCGCGGTCGCCAGCGGCCCGTCGTGCAGCGGCCCGGCGAGCTCGTGTCGGGTCAGCAGTAGTCCCGCGGCGCCGGCGAGACATCCGATGATCATCGGCGTGCGGGCGCCCCGGCGCGACACCCAGAAGCCCGCCGCCAGCGAGCCGAGGATGATGCCGGCGGCCATCGGCGCGAACACCCCCGCCGTGCGCGCGGCCGAATACGATTGCATCACTTGCAGATACAGCGCGGTGAAGAAGAAGATCGAGAAGACGCCGAAGTAGACGGCGAAGGCGACCACCAGCGCGTCACGCACGGCCGGCAGGCGCAGATAGCGGAAGTCGAGAATCGGTGCGCGAACCCGGGTCTCGACGACGACGAACCCGGCGAACGCCACGGCCGCGATCACGAACAGCGTGATCACCGAGGGCGCACTGTATCCGCGGTCCTCCCCGCTGATCGCGGCATAGATCGCCGACCCGAGAAAGCCCGCGCCCAAGACGATTCCGGCCCAGTCCATCGGCCCCGGATGCGGGTCGGCGCTCTCCGGCACCGACCACAGCGCCGCGACCAGCGCCACCGCGCCGATGATCAGGTTGAACCAGAAGATCGAACGCCACCCGTACGCGTGCACCAGCACCCCGCCGAGCACCGGCCCGGCCGCCAGCGCCAGCCCCGACACCGCCGCCCACACGCCGAGCGCCCGCGCGCGCACCCGCTCCTCCGGGAAGATGTGCCGCAGCACCGACAGCGTCCCGGGTTCGGACGCCGCCGCGCCCAGCCCCATGACGGCGCGCCCGGCGATGAGCACCGGCACGGTGGCCGCCGTCGCCGCGAGCACCGAACCCGCGCAGAACACCACCAGCCCGGCGATCATCACCCGCTTGCGGCCCCACCGATCGCCCAGCGACCCACCGGCGAGCATGAGCCCGGCGAAGACCAGCGTGTAGGCGTTGACGACCCACTGCAACAGCATCACGTCGGTGCTGAGTTCGTGGCGGATATCGCCCAGCGCGACACTGACGACGGTCGTGTCGAGGAAGGTGACGAACAGCACGGCGGTGACCGCCGCCAGTGCGATACCCGGTCGCGACGTTGTGCCCGGTGTGTCGTCCGATGACCTCACCGCGACAGGCTACCGCCGCGGACCGTCGGTTCGGCGAAGGCGACGGAAACTATTGCCCGGTGCGCGCCTCCGACGATGCCGAGGCGCCGATCGCGCGGATCGGCGCCGTCAGTGCCGCCGCGAGTGCGAGCCCGGACGCGGCCGCGAGCGCGGCCAACGATTTCGCCGCGGCGACGACCGGCATTCCGGCGTCGCCGACACCGGGCTGCAACGCGGTGATCGGCAGGTACGGCTGGGCCGCGGGCACGGTCGCGACGAGGAGGCACAGCACGTACACCGCCGCGACCACGGCCACGGCGCGACCGGCCGACGCGGTCCGCGCCGCCACGGCCGCACCGAACACGGCGAACAACACCAGCGCGATCCCTTGCACCGCAAGCACACTCGACGCCGCGGCCAGCGGGTACGGGCCGAACAACGCCCGGCACTCGTACAGCGCGATCACCGCCCCGAGCACCGCCGCCACCGCGACCACGGCAGCCGAGACGAGGATGCGCGGCAGGTACAGGCGGATCGGGGAGACCTCGCGGCTGAGGTAGTAGATGCCGACGGGGTCGCTCCCGCGCACCGCGCACGCCTGCGCGGCCAGGACCACCGATACCGCCGCGAGCAGCAGCCCGGCGTTCTTCACGTACTGCTGGATCCCGTCCCGCCAATCGGGCGTGCGCAACAGCTGGATCTCGGTGGAGTGCCCGATCAGATCCGGCAGATATTTCGCGCCGAACAACGAGAGGAAGGCGAACAGCACGAACGCCGCCACCAGTGCCACCAGTCGCCGGGTGCGCAGCCATCGGTACCATTCGACGCGGAAGATCATGCGGTTCAAGGTTTTTCCCCGATCGCGGTGAAGAAGGCATCGGTCAGCGACGGTCGGTCGATGCGGATGTCGTCGATCTCGGCGCTGCGCGCGGACACCTCGGCCAGCACCGTTTCCCACCGCTCGGGCGCGGCCTCGATGATCCGGCCACTCGTCAGGGCGATGCGCAGGGTCGGTTCGGCGGCGTGGCCCGCCCGGAACTCCGCGGTGTCGCTGGTGAAGATCGCCCGCCCGCGGTGCAGTACCAGCAGCCGGTCGGCGAGGTCCTCGACGTCGGCCAGCAGGTGACTGGAGAAGACCACCGTCATCCGGCCGCCCAGTTCCCGGATCAACGCCAGGACCGCGGCGCGGCCCTCGGGATCGAGCGCGCTGGTGGGTTCGTCGAGGATCAGGACCTCGGGGTCGCGCACCAGCGCCGCGGCGATTCCCAAGCGCTGCAACATCCCTCGCGAGAACCCGCCCGCGCGGCGATGGGCATGGCGCTCCAGATCCACTGCCGCGAGCGCGGTGTCGATCGTGGCGCGGCCGGTGCGGCGGACCGGCCCGATGGCCATGGATTGCTCGAGCACTTCCCGTGCCGACAGCCACGGCTCGAAACCCGGTGTGTCCGGGCAATATCCGACCGCGCCGAGCCCGATCGGCACCCGGACGGCGCCGGCGGTGACCGGTTGCAGTCCCAGCACCGCGCGGATCAGGGTGGTCTTGCCGGCGCCGTTGAGCCCGATCAATCCGATGACGCCCGGGTGGTCGATTCTCCAGTCGACCCGGTCCAGCGCGGTGAAGTCGCCGAACCGGACCGACACCCCCGCCGCCTCGAGGCGCGGATCAGCCACGATCCGATCCCGGCTCCCGGCCCACCACGAGATAGACGATCCCGCCGACCGGGATGCTGACCAGGCAGATGATCGCCCACACCCATCGTGGCAGGTAGCGGACCCGGGCCCGGGACAGGTCGTACCAGCAGAAACCCACGAAACCGACCGCCACCACGACCAGCGGTAGCAGCGCGGCCATCGGAACATGCGACATTCGGGTCCCCTTCCAGGTTCGACGGGGACCATTGTTACCAACTTCGAGAACATTATCAATAGTGATAGCGATAACTGCTACGGTCGGCATCATGGATTCCGTCGAACTCCTGTTGCACCCCGTCCGGCTGCGGATCGTGCAGGCGTTCCTGGGCGACCGGACCCTGACCACGAGCGGGCTGAACGCCGAACTCGGCGACGTTCCGCCGGGCAGCCTCTATCGGCACGTCGCGCGCCTGGTCGCCGCCGACGTCCTGGAGGTGGTCGCCGAGCGCCGGATCCGCGGCACGGTCGAACGCACCTACCGGCTGCGGCAGGCCGCCGCGCAGATCACCCCGGACCGGCTCGCCACGATGAGCACCGAGGAGCACCGCCGCGCCTTCATGGCCTACATCGCCGGAGTCATGGCCGATTTCGATCGCTACCTCGACCGTGACGAGATCGATTACGTCCGGGACGGAGTCGGCTACCGGATGGCCGGAATGTGGCTCGACGACACCGAATTCACGGACTTCCTCGCCGACCTGTACGGCGTGCTGGCACCGCGCCTGGCCAACGAACCCGCTCCGGGCCGCACCCGGCGGATCCTGCGCACCATCCATCTCCCGGACGATGCCGCCGTCGAGAGCGAATCCGGCTGAGCCCGAGCCGCCGTCGGATCAGCGGCGCCGGATCGCCCGCGCGGGGAGCAGCACGGCGACGAGCAGCAGCGTCAGCAGGATCAGGGCCAGCAGCAGCTGCGGATGCAGGCGCGCGATGGTCGGATTGTCGAACTCGGGATCCTGGATCGCGGTGCGCGGGAACAGGATCGCGCCCAGCATGCCCAGCCACGGCGCCGCCAGCACCGCGCAGGCCGTCCACAGCCGCGAGCGGCCCCCGCCGCCGCGCGCCGCCAGCAGGGCCAGCGCGACCCCGCCGAGCAGGAACGACATCACGATGTATTGGGCGTCATGGAATTTCGCGTGCGGCGGCCACGCGTCGTTGCGCATGTGCTGATCGGCGGTCGCCGGGATGACGAAATCCGCCAGCAGCGCACCGAACATGGTGACGATCGCGACGAGTACGGCGAGAAGTCTGGGGGCGGTGGCTGTTTCGGTTCTCTGATCGGTCATCTCAGGAGTTCCCTTCCCGGTGTGGAGATTCGACGCGATGGCTGCGCAGGAAGTCGTCGACGAGATCGCGGACATAGCCGAGATCGAAGGTGCGATGAGCGACCAAGCGCCGGAAGAACATCGGGCCGTACAGCCGATCCACGGCCGAGTCGACATCGAGGCTCGCCGGCAACTCGCCGCGGGCGACGGCCGCCGTCAGGATGGCCCGCGTCACCCGGGTGCCGGAGCGATACAGCGCCTCCTTGGCCTCCGCGAAAGCCGGGTCGACGGCGGCTCTTTCGATCATCACGCGCATCCCCTGCTCGCTGGCGGGCTCGTGCAGCATCGCATGCGACGCCGAGAGTTCGGCCAGCAGATCGGCGCGCAGATCGCCCGTCGGCCGCGACTGCGCTCGGGTGATGTGCAGGGTGAGTGTGGCTCGCACCAGTTCGGCGGGCTCGGCCCACAGCCGGTACAACGTGGCGCGGCTGATCCCGCTCCGTGCCGCGACCGCACCGTGGGTCAGCCCGGCCAATCCCTGTTCGATCAGCAATTCCCGGGCCGCCGCGAGCGCGGTGTCCCGACTGCGCACCGTGCGTGGATCCAGTGGTCGCACAACACCCCTTCTGCGACAGTCTGTTTCATAACTTCGAAACAAACTGTATCGAAACTTTCGCGGTATCTCAACCTTCGTCCGGGTAGGTGTCTTCGCGTGTTGTGCGAAACGAGTTCGCGCCGCGATGATTCGGTCCGATCCGACCGGCCGGCTCGGGGGTCAGCCCTTCAGCACTCCGTCGGCGAGGGCCGTCAGGAATGTCCGGTCCACGGGCTCGCCGGTGACGATCAGCCGATAGGTAATCGTCGCCATGACGACCAGGGCGAGCAGTCCGGCGTCTCGATCGGCGACGATGCCGCCACGTGCCTGCTCGCGTTCCACGGCGACCCGGATCGCCGCGGAGCGGGGCCCCAGGATCCGGCGCTGAACGGCGTTCGCGAGGTCCGCATCCTGCGGCAGGAGCGAGAGCAGGCCCATCACGACCTTGAACTTCCTGGATTCGGCGGCATTCCCGGAGGTGTCGAGCATCGCGGCGAGATCGCCCGCGAGACTGCCGGTGTCAGGCGCGTCGCCGAGCGGCTCGGCCCGCAGGCTCTCCACCGCCTCGACGACGAGTTCGGCCTTCGAGGGCCAGCGCCGATAGATCGTCGCCTTGCTCGCGTTCGCGCGGGCCGCCACCATATCGGTGGTCATTCCCTCATAGCCGGCCGCGGCCAGGACATCCAACGTCGCCTGGAGGATCGCGCCATCGCGCGACGAATCACGTTTGCGACCGGGACGGCTCTGCTGCTCCGACACCTCACACCTCCGATTTCCTCCCACATATAGTACTTGCCGGTTTCGAAACTCATAAGTACCGTAATAGTGATCCACGGGAACGATCGAACGGAGTACACCCATGACTCTTCCGAGCAGGACACTCGGCCGAACCGGGGCCGAGGTCTCGGTGCTGGGCTACGGCGCGATGGAGTTGCGCGGCGCCGAGTTCATGAGCGGTCCGGCCCTGCCCGACGCCGACGCCGGCCGACTGCTGAACGAACTGCTCGACTCGGGTGTGAACCTCATCGACACCTCGATCGACTACGGCCACAGCGAGGAGCTCATCGGCCGCCACGTCGGCGCTCGCCGCGACGAATACTTCTTGGCATCCAAATGCGGCTGCCCGCTGGCATTGCCGCCGGGCGTCATGCCGATGCCCGACACGCACGATTTCGGCGCCGCGAACGTCCGGGCCGGGGTCGAACAGAGCCTGACGCGCCTGCGCACCGATCGACTCGACCTCGTCCAGGTGCACCTGTCACCGTCGCGGAGCGAGCTGGAGACCGGCGGAACCATCGAAACGCTCGAGGCGCTGCGCGCCGAGGGCAAGGTGCGATTCCTCGGTATGTCCGGGACGCTGCCCCACCTGCCCGAACATATCGCGATGGACGTCTTCGACGAATTCCAGATCCCGTATTCGGCCCTGCAACCCGAACACGACACCCTGATCTCGGACGCTGCCCACGCCGGCGCGGGCGTCATCGTGCGCGGCGGAACCGCCCGCGGCACCACGGCGGAGGACAAGAACTTCAGTGTGCAGCCGCTGAGTCCCAGCGCGTCGGGCCCGTCGGCCCTCGATCGCTGGCAGGCCGCCCGGCTCGACGAACTCCTGGACGGTATGAGCCGCCACGAGTTCGTCCTGCGCTTCACCATCAGCCACCCCGACGTGGCCAGCACGATCGTGGGCACCGCCAACCTCGAACACCTACGGGCCAACGTCGCCACGGTCACGCGCGGGCCACTGCCGGCCGACGTCTACGCCGAGGCCCGCAAGCGGCTGGGTCTGGCCCTGATCGGGTAGCGCTCGGCCGGATACGTATGCAATTTCTGGGACTTACCGGCATTTTCTTGACATATGCCGGGTTCGATGCGGAAGATTGTATGCAATATCTGTGGCGCCGGCCACGCTCGCCGAAGAAGGGAAACCCATGACTCCTCCGCCAGGCCCGCAGGGACCACTCGCCGGGCTGCGGGTCATCGAACTCGGTCAGCTCATCGCGGGGCCGTTCTGCGGCCAGCTGCTGGCCGACTTCGGCGCCGACGTCATCAAGATCGAGCAGCCCGAGCGCGGCGATCCGATGCGGGAGTGGGGCGTCGTGCACGGGGGCCGATCGTTGTCGTGGAACGTGATCGGTCGCGGAAAGCGCTGTGTCACAGCCGATCTGCATACCGAGGAGGGGCGCGAGTTCGTGCTCGGACTGGCCGCCGGGGCGGACGCGGTGATCGAGAACTTCCGCCCCGGCACGCTGGAGCGCTTCGGACTGGGCTTCGATGTGCTCAGCGAGCTCAACCCGGGCCTGATCCTGACCCGGGTCAGCGGCTACGGCCAGGACGGGCCGTATGCGAGCCGGGCCGGCTACGGGTCCATCGGCGAGGCCATGGGCGGCCTGCGCTACCTGGTCGGCGATCCGGCGACCGCGCCGAGCCGGTTCGGCGTCTCGCTGGGCGACCTGCTGGCCGGTCTGCACGCGACGCTGGGCACGATGTTCGCGCTGCAGGAACGGCACCGGTCCGGTCAGGGCCAGGTGGTGGACGTGTCGATCTACGAATCGGTGCTGGCGATGACCGAATCCCTGGTTTCGGACTACGCCGTCGCCGGGGTCACCCGCGAGCGGTCCGGATCGGTGCTGCCGGGCATCGCTCCCAGCAACGTGTACCCCACCTCCGACGGCAAGATGCTGCTCATCGCGGCCAATCAGGACACCGTCTTCCGGCGGCTGGCCGCCGCGATGGGCCGGCCCGAACTGGCCGAGTCCGAGGAGTACGCGACCCATCGCGCGCGCGGCGCCCGGCAGGCCGAACTCGACGACCTGGTCGCCGGCTGGACCCGCACGCTGACCGCCGCGGACCTGCTCGAGGTCCTGAACGAGCACGGCGTGCCGGTCGGCAGCATCTACGTCGCCGCCGACATGCTGGCGGATCCGCAGTTCGCGGCGCGCCGCAGCATCGTCGAGGTGCCCGACGACGAGCTGGGCGCGGTGCCGATGCAGGCGGTCGCGCCGCGACTGAGCCGCACCCCGGGCCGGGTCCGCTGGGGCGGCCCCCGGCACGGCGAGCACGACGCCGAGGTGCGCGAGCTCGTCGCCGAGCAGACCGGAACCGCCACCGGCGCAACCCAATCCGTCGAGGCAGGGCAGGCGCGATGACCACGGGACCCACGATCGTCGACGTGTCGCTGCGCGACGGCCTGCAGAACGAATCGGTGCTGGTACCCACCGCGGACAAGATCCGGTTCGCCGATCTGCTCGCCGACGCCGGCGTGCGGCGCATCGAGGCGGCGTCGTTCGTCCATCCGAAACTGGTGCCCGCCATGGCCGATGCCGAGGCGGTGCTCGCCGGCATCCACCGGGTCGAGGGCGTGAGCTATTCGGCGCTGGTGCTCAACGACCGCGGCCTCGACCGTGCGCTCGACGCGGCCGTCGACGAGATCAACGTGGTCGTGTGCGCCAGCGACACCTTCAGCCGCCGCAACCAGAACATGTCCACCGCCGACTCCACCCGGATCGCGGCCGGTATCATCGAAAGAGCGCGCGCCGCAGGGATTTTCGCCACCGTGACGGTCGGCACCGCATTCGGCTGCCCGTTCGAGGGCGAGGTCGATCCAGCGGCGGTGCTGCGCATCGTCACCGCCGCCCACGCCGCGGGCGCGCAGGAGATCTGCCTCGCCGACACCATCGGTGTCGGTGTGCCACCGCAGGTTTCGCTGCTGGCGGACCGCACCCGGGCGATCACCGGGCCGGATACCGGCCTGCGCTTCCACTTCCACAACACGCGGAACACCGGCTACGCCAACGCCTGGACCGCGCTCGCGCACGGGGCCGACACCCTCGACTCCAGCGTCGGCGGCATCGGCGGCTGCCCGTTCGCGCCGCGTGCGACCGGCAACATCGCCACCGAGGATCTGGTGTACCTGCTCGACCGCGGCGGGCAGCCGACCGGGCTAGACCTCGAGGCGCTCATCGCGGCCAGCGGTGAGATGACCATGCTGCTGGGCAAGGAGCTGCCGGCGCTACTGCCCCGTGCGGGCGGCTTCCCGGGCGCCGTCGGTTAGTTTCGGGCGACCGGACCACAGCGAGGAGACGACCATGGCGGATGCGGCAGCGAACGCGTACACCTCGATCCGGGACGACATCGTCACCGGCCGGCTGAACCGTGGCGAATGGCTGCGGGAGGGGAAACTCGCCCAGGAACTCGGTGTGTCGCGGACCCCGATCCGCGAGGCGCTGCGGCGCCTGGAGGCGGAGGGTCTGGTCGAATTCGCTCCCAACCGCGGTGCGCAGGTCACCGCCTGGTCGGCGCTCGAACTCGAGGATCTCTACCAGATCCGGGCCCGGCTGGAGAGCCTGGCCGCCCGGCTGGCCGCGGCCCGCCGGGAGCCGGAGGACATCGCCGAACTCGAGGCCACGGCCACCCGGATGGCCGAACTGGCCGCCGATCCGAACGCCGACCGTGACGAGCTCACCGAACTCAACAATCACTTCCACCGCGCCGTCGTGCTGGCCGCCCGCAGCCGGCATCTGGGCACCCAGTTACGGGGGATCATCGATATCCCGTTGATAGCGCGCACCTTTCACAAATACGCACCCGAGCGCATCCGGATCAGCGCCGCCCAGCATCTGGAGCTGGTCGCGGCGATCCGGGCCGGCGACGGCGACTGGGCCGACGCGCTGATGCAGGCGCACATCCTCGCCGCCCGTTCGGTGATGGTGCCCACGACGAACCGGTGAGGATCCGGTTCCCGCCGACGCCGCGCCTGCCTCGGTCCGGTGTCGAGTGGTCGCGGATCATCCGCCTACGAGGACCCACCGGAACCGCTACCCACCGCCCCGACCGCCGGCAGCACCAGCGTGCACGGAATCGGTTGCAGGTGAGCGGGATCGAGCGCATTGAGCACATCGGCGGCGGCGGCGGGATCCGAGTTGATCGACAGGTGGTCGGCGAAGTCCTGCGGGCACTGGTCCTGCACCGTGATGTTCGTGACGCCCGGTTCGGCGATGATGCCGCTGGTATACGGAATCACCACCTCGTCGAACCGGGTGACCAGCTGGGTGTAGGCCACGCCCGGCACGGTGATGCCACCCGCGTCGAGTTGCTGCATGAACGCCGAGGTGGCCGGAAACTCCGCCAGCGCAGGGCCGTTCGCCGAGCCGGTGTTCGAACCGGTACTCGCGCCGGGCGCGATGCCGACACCGTGCACCAGCGGGGCCAGGCCGATCATCTTCGCGACCTTCTCCGAGCCGTGGTCCATCTTGATGTACCAGTACGGCATGGTGGCGCCCTCGGAGTGCCCCACGATATCGACCTTGCTCGCGCCGGTCGCGGCGAGCACCTTGTCCACGAAGGCGTCCAGCTGGTGTGAGCTGGACTCCATGGAAGCGAGGCCGCCGACGAGCCCCGCCGACGAACCCCCGTTGTCGTTGCCGTAGGTCAGGGCGAAGACGCAGTAACCGTTGTTCGCCAGCAGCGGTCCGAGGGTCTGCCAGTTGTCGTTGCGGTTCGCCAGGAATCCGTGCACGAGGACCACCGGCTCCGGATGCTCGGCCGACGGCTTGCACGTCCAGTTGTTGGTGCCGGGAGCGGAACCCCCGATGTTCCGCAGTGCGGCGAACGCGGCGTCGACGATGAAGTTGTACGGCACCGGATACGGTGTCGCGGGTGCCGGGTCGGCATGCGCGGCGGAATAGTTGCCGCATTGAATCAGCGCGGCGAAAGCGGCGCCGAGGGTGACAAGTCCCCGAGTCCGTCCGGAAACTTTGTTCAGGCCAATCATGTCGAGGAATATCGCACGCTATTCGAAGTCCCCGACGGCCTTTCGGGCAGACATGTAAAATTTCCCCAGCGGGTGCTGTGAAGGTTGACAGCGGCATCGGGACCAGCGGCGCCGCGTGGCCCGTGCTGTCGTAGGCGATGAGCGCCGCGCGCAATCGAAATCGTTGATGTGCTGCATCCGGATTGGCCGGCAGTCCACTCGGTCGCCTACGAGCAGGCGACCAGTTTCGTGCACGGGACAACGCTGTGCCGGGTAGCCGCCGACCGCGCCGACGAACTCCGCGAATTGCTGGAACAACTGGTCGAGGGCCAATTGGCGGTGCTGCGCGTTCCGGCGAGCGCCGCTGCCGACGAACTCCGCGTTCCGGGGCTCCAGCGGTGAGGGCGGAAAACGGCGGCGCAGGGCGCGTTCAGTCGAGGTACCAGTGGGGTCCCGCGGACCAGCCGAGGAATCGGCGGCCGAGGCCGTCGGGGGTGCGGCCGTCCGGGGTGAAGCGGCCGCCGGCGAGGATGTGCGCCAGGCCCGTGACGGCCGGGGCGAGCCGGGATGCGTTGGCCTGTTCGGAGATTCGGCGCAGTTCGGCGCGCTGGGTGGGCTCGTCGCAGTAACTCAGCAGGAAGACGGCCTGTCGCCAGGCGTAGGCGGCGTTCTTCACCTGGATGAGGGCGGCGTGGCCGTGGGCCGACGGGCGCAGTCGCCGCAGGATCCGGTCGAAAGCGCGACGCGCGGCTGCCGGGGCGATCGCGCGGAGGCGGTCGTCGAGGTCGAGCGCGTCGACCAGCACGGCCAGATTGTGCGTGGTCAGGATCTGACTCTGCTCCAGTACCGTTCCGTTGCGGGCCACGTGGCCTCCGCCGGTGCCGGCCTCCGCGGCACGTTGCTCGCATCGGGTGGCGAACTCCGGGGCGATCACGCGGTTCCAGCGAACGGCGTTGTGGTTCTGGATGTTCCATGCCGACGGCGCGGGCAGGTCGTAATACGCCTGGTACAGCGTGCCGTTCAGGGTCCGGCTCGCGGTGTGGGCGGCGGCGCGCCATTTCTCGGTGAAGGCGCCGGTGAAGATGTCCGCCGCGAGTTCCTCGACCAGGGGGAGTTCCAGGCCCGCTCGCTCTGCGAGAGTGTGGAATTCGCTGATCAGCGGGTTGGGCAGCGGGGTGTGCGGGAACGATTCGATCGCCAGGACGGTCAGCTCCCGCAGCAGCGCGCGGGCGGCGGCCTGCGGTCCCGCGTCGTTCCGGTGGGGGCGCAACGGGTTCAGCGCGGTGAACCAGGGCAGCTCCTTCGGACTCACCTGTCCCCGCAGGCCGGTCAGCAGCAGGCTGCGCCGCCCGCGGTAGGCGGTGTAGAGCTGTTCGGCCAGCTCCGCGACCACCGGGTCGGTGATGTCCGCGAACAGCAGTCGCGCGGTGAGTTGGGGGAGGACGTCCGCGAGCGCCTCGCCGGAGCGGATGACCCCGCGCCGGATCAGCTCGTCGACGGGCGCCTCCAGCGCGCGAAAGGCCTTGTCCCGCAGGTGTTGCGGAATCGCCGTACCGGGCGTGACGGACGGGCCGGAGGTCGCCGCCTCCGCGGCCGAGACGAGGGCGGTGATCGGGTCGGGCGAGGGCAGCCCGCCGTCGCCGGGGACGCGATCCAGCCGGGCCGCCAGCACTGCCGCGTAATCGGCGAACAGCGGCCCGGACACGGCCTCGGTCTGCGCGAGTCGTGCGGATTCGCGTGCGGCACTTCCGGGTTCGCCGTGCCGGGTGATCGTGTCGGCGAGAGCGCGGCGGACCCGGCCGAGCTGCCGGGGGCCGAGGTCGGCGCAGTCGAGCAGGGCCTCGTGCAGCCGGGTGAAGTTGCTCTTGCGGTGTGCGTGCCGTCCGCGGAATTTGTGGTCGCGGCGAGCGGCGCCGAAGTCGATCAGCCAGTAGATGCGGTCGTCCTCCCATGCTGCCCCCCGGATCCGGCCGGGCCATCCACCGCATACCGCGCCGGAGTCGTCCAGGCGCGGGAGGTCGCCGTCGACCGAGTCGCACCACAGCCGCACCAGGCGGTCGTACAGGGGCGTCCATACATCGACCGTGGTGCGCATGACCGTGAGCTGTTCCGGCGTGGTGACCGCCCGCAGCGTGGCCGCGGCTGCGGCCGCCGACACCACCCGCACCGTCGGACCGGCCGGGCGGGCGGCGGCGGGGATGACCGGGGTGAAGCGCAACCGTGCCAGGAACGGCCGCAGGGCGGTGATCAGATCCAGCGCCTGTTCGGGGAAGCCGTGGTGCAGCAGCAAGGCGACGACGGCGAGCGCCGCGTCCTCGGGCAGCTCGATCCGGTAGCGGCCGTTCGCGATCGAGCTCAGCAGCTCGGCCCGGCCGGCGTCACCCAGGTACCACAGATTCAGCCGTTCCCGGTCCGTCGCACCCGGCACCTCGGCTGGCAGCCGGGTGACCAGGTCGGCTTCGGCCGCGCTCAACGGCGCTTCGGATCGTGCCCGGCCGGTGGCGAAACCGCCGTGCGCCACCTCGAGGGTCACCCAGGCGAGCAGGTCCGCGACGGGTGTGCGGCTGCCGATCGTGACGGCCCCGGACGCCATGCCGCCCAGCACATCTCGCCAGCGTCGCGCCTTCTGCCGGGCCCGTTCGCGTGCCGCGCTGTCGTCCGCCCGCATCGCGGCCTCCAGCGCACGCTCCAGCTGCCCGATCGCGTACTGCGCCGGGCCGTCGCGAAACACCTGATCAGACAACGAATCCTCCGAAAGGGCCGATCTGCCCTGGCGGCGAGGGTCGAACTCGCGCCCTCCCGGTCAGCCGGGTGCTCTGCCGCTGAGCTACACCAGGATCCGACACGGCGGCGGGCACCGGCCCGCGCCGTGTGGCATTGTGATGTTAGCCGACATCGGGATCCGCTTCCCCGGGAATCCGGCAGAGCGCGCGCCGACCCGTGATCCGCGCTGCCGCAACGGTTCTCCGCGCAACGGTGACCCGCTCACCGCGGATTCGCGGCGCGGGTGAACCGTTCGGCGAGGGCGCGGAGGTGCGCTACCAATTCCGGCGGGGACTCGACCTCGAATTCGACGTCGAGCATGCCGACCACCAGGGCGACCAATGCGTAGGAGTCCGAACCCATTTCGAGGCGGCAGGTGCGCTCGTCGATGGGAGTGACGATGCCTTCGATCCGGCCGGCGAGATCTTCGGCCGGGACGTGGACACGCATGACGGAGCGATACGGCCACATGGCGAAACCCATGGTGCGGCGCAGGTAGGCGACGACGTCGCCGTCCGGGGACGGGCGATGGGCGAAGCGCGGGCCGTTGGGTGTCCGCAGCGACATCCGGTCGACGCGGAAGGTGCGCCAGTCGGTGCGGCCGGTGTCCCAGCCGACGAGGTACCAGCGGTGGCTCCAGTGCGCGATCCGGTGGGGTTCGACGCTGCGGCGGGATTCGGCGCCGCTGTGGCTGCGGTAGTCGAAACGCAGGGTCTCGGCGGCGCGGACGGCGGCCGAGATGGCCGTGAGCGTGTCGGCGTCGACCGGCGCGCCGGGATCGTAGCGGGGCGGCAGCGCGACCACCGCGCCGCGGAGAGCGTCGACGCGGTGCCGCAGTCGTGCCGGGAGCACCTGTTCCACCTTGGTCAGTGCGCGTAGTGACGCCTCCTCGAGGCCGACGACCTCGCCGGTCGCGCTCGCCTGTAAACCCAGCGTGACGGCGACCGCCTCGTCGTCCTCCAGCAGCAGCGGTGGCAGCGCGGCGCCCGCGCCGAGCCGGTATCCGCCGACCGGTCCCATCACCGCGTGCACCGGATAGCCCAGTTCGCGCAGCCGATCCACGTCGCGGCGGATGGTCCGGGTCGTGACGTCGAGTCGCTCGGCCAGCTCGGCGCCGGTCCAGTCCCGGTGCCGCTGCAACAGCGACAGCAGGCGGAGCAGCCGGACGGGAGTGGTTTGCGACATGTTCCGATCATCGCGCACATCGAGGACCGATCGCGTCCTATATACGCCGGATGCTGTCCGGGTGACCCAGACATCCTCCGTGATCACCCCCTTCCGCATCGACGTTCCGCAGGCGGACCTCGACGAGTTGCACGCTCGGCTCGGCCGCACCCGGTGGCCCGACGCCCTGCCCGGCGTCGGCTGGTCCTACGGGGTCGACCGCGACTACCTGATCGACCTGACCGAGTACTGGCGAACCGGTTACGACTGGCGCGAGCACGAGGCGCGGTTGAACCGACTGCCACAGTTCATCACCGAAATCGACGGGCAGACAGTGCATTTCCTGCACGTCCGGTCACCGGAGCCGGACGCGACCCCGCTGATCCTCACCCACGGCTGGCCCAGCACGCCGGCCGACTTCCTCGACATCCTCGGGCCGCTGACCGATCCGCGCGCGCACGGCGGCGATCCGTCGGACGCGTTCCACGTCGTGGCGCCGTCGGTGCCCGGATTCGGCTTCTCCGGGCCGACCCGCGACACCGGCTGGGACGTGCCCCGGATCGCACGGGCCTGGGACGAGCTGATGAGCCGGCTCGGCTACGACCGCTACGGCGCCCAGGGCGGCGACTACGGCAGCCTGATCTCGCCGGCGCTGGGCCGGATCGCACCGGACCGGGTCGTCGGCGTGCACGTGAACGCGCTGGCCGACGCCGCGACCGTCACCGGCTCCGGCCGGGAACTCGACGAGTTGTCGGAGGCGGACCGGGCGAAGGTGACCGAGAACCAGATGTGGTGGTACGGGCACAACGGCTACGCCACCCAGATGGCCCTGCGGCCGCAGACGATCGCGTACGCCCTCAACGACTCTCCGACCGGCCAATTGGCCTGGAATCTGGAGTGGTTCGTCGACTGGGACCCGACCACGACCGATCAGGCGCCCGTCGATCGCGACATCGTCCTGACCGACGTCACCACCTATTGGCTGACCGGCACCGCCGGATCCGCCGCCCGGCTCTACCGGGAGTCCGGAAGCTCGTGGGGCAGTAAGCCCGCGCCTTCGGGTGTGCCGACGGCGGTCGCGAACTTCCGCGGCGATCGCGCGGTCCGCGGCCTCGCGGAGCGGGCGAACACCGTCGTCCGGTGGAACGAGTATCCGGTCGGCGGCCACTTCGCCTCGCTGCAGGCGCCCGTCGAACTCGTCGCCGACATCCGGGAGTTCTTCCGCTCGGTGGGTGGCCGCTGAGCCGGTCGGCCTCGCCGATACCGTAGCGGCCGAGCGGTTTCCGCTACGGGCAGGTCGCGGCGAACTCGAACGGCCTCGTGGTGGTGGCGGATCCGGCGCGGGCCGCGGTGCCGGTGATCCGGTAGGTCGTACCCGACCTGGTCACCGTCGCCGCGCCCGCGACACCCCGCTTGTACGACCAGGTCTCGGTCGCACCGACCAGGGCGGAGACCGTGACCTCCTCGGCCTGCGGCGGGTCGGCGGCGGTGATCTTCGCGCCGAGCATGCTGCCGCTGATCCGGATGGTGACGAAACCGTCCGCGGTGGTGCACTGTACGGTGCCGCCCGCGTGCTGATCCACGCCGTCGAGGATCACGGTGGCGTGGCCGGGGATCACGGGCGCGCCGCTGGTCGCCGCGGCGGCGGAACCGGGGACCGCGGCGGCGTCGACCGCGGCGCGGGCCGCCGGCAGTTTCAGGACGGTCCGGTCGTCGCCGGTGACGTACACGTCACCGGCGGCGTCGACGGCCAGACCGTAAGGGGCGGTGAGCTTTCCGAAGGGCACCACGGTCGGGGTGGTGGCGCCGGCGGCCAGTCGCAGCACTCGGTTCGAATCACGGTCGGCGACATAGACATTGCCCGTGGCGTCGACCGCGACCGCCTGTGGTGCGGTGAGTCCGGGCAACGGCAGTGCGGTCGGGGCCGGCGCGCCGGGCGCGAATTTCTGCACCCGCTGCCTGTCCGCGACGTACACGGCGCCCGAGTGATCCACCGCCACGTCGGCCGGGGCGACCAGGCCGGGAAAGGGAAGAACGGTCTGCGCGTTGGTGCCCGCCGCCAATTTCAGTACCCGGCCGAGGGATTCGTCGGTGATGTAGATGTTGCCCGCGTCGTCGGCGGCGACGCCCGCGGGCGCGTTGGCGTCGGTGAACGGCAGGGTGATCGGGGTGTCCGATCCGGGAATCGCCTTCAGCACCTTGCCCACGCCGAGTCCGTAGGTGACGTACAGGTTTCCGGCGGTGTCGAGGGCCACCTTCGCGGGGCTGCCCGGACCGGCGGAGATGACCGGGACCGGTTTGTCTGCGCCCGAAGCCAATCCGAGTACTCCTTCGGTGCGGTCCGCGACGAACACGTCACCGGTGGCGCTCACCGCCAGGCCTCGGGGTTGTTGCAGGCCGGGAAACGGGAGCGTGGCGGGTTGCGCGGTACCGGACGGGGCGATCGTGGTGGTGGTGGTCGTTTCCGTGGCCGGTCCCGCCTTCAACGCGGGTTTCACGGAATCGCCGCTCCCGCAAGCGGTTACCATCGCGGCGGCGATGATCAGGACGGTACCGAGTACGGTCGTCGGCACCCCGGCGCAGCGCATCGCGGCAGGTCCCCTCTGTGCGGCGGATGAGCGTCCGATCGATCAGTGGTCCGGCGCCGCTCAGCAATCACCGCCCCGATCGGGTACCGGCGCACCGGTGTCGCGGATTCGGCCGAAAGGCACCGGTTTCACTATATCCCGGAACGGTGCTCGTGCCAGCGGGTCACCGCGAAGCGGACCGCCTCCTCGTCCTGTGCGGCATGGGCTCCGGAGGCGCCGATCGCGCCGAGGATCACCGCGCCCTCGGTCACCAGCAGCCCGCCGGCATACGGGATAGCGACGTCCGGGGCTCGGACATCCGACCGCGGATTCCTGGTTCAGGGCCGCTTCAGGCTGCCGACACGCAGTGACCCGCACGTGGTGACCAGCGGATCGCCTTCCATCGCACGGACATAGGTTTCGGGATCCTTGTCGACCGGCTCGACGCCGGCATAGTTGCGTGCCTCGAAAGCGGCGAAGGCGACGGCCAATTGGTGGCGGCGCGGCAGGCCGGTCAGGCGACGGATGTCGGTGAGGCCCTCACGTTCCTCCTCGGCCATGTGGTCGCTGTTGGCCGCGTTCGCCGCGGCGACGGCCGCGTACCACTCGTCGGTACCGACCCGATGCCGGCCCACCTCGGCGATCGCGTCCCGGATCTCGTTGTGGTCGTGGATGGCGTCGAGCGTCTCGTCCTCCACCCCGGCCGTCCGGCGAGCGGCGATCCCGGCCTGCAGCAGCGCGGGGTAGAAGATGTCCTCCTCCGCCTGCGCGTGCAGTTCGAGGAAGGCGGACAACCTGTCCCAGATCGCGGTGAGCACGCCGGTGTCGGCGCGATCGATCTCCTCCAGGATCGCGAACAGCCGGCGCTGCTCGTGGTGGTCGTCGAGGATCAGCTGGGCGATATCCACAATTCCTCCCGGGCAACGCATGTCAGATCGGTGCCGGATCCGGATCGGCGGCCGTCCGCCGATCCGGATGAGCCGACGACAACATACCGCCGAGGCGCGCCGTCGGCCGGGGGCCGCGCCGGTCGTGGTCTCAGCCGACCACGGTCCAGACGGTCAGCACGACCAGCGCCGTCACGTAGGCGGCGCCGGTGAGGATTCCGGCCGTCGCGACCCGGTTCCCCAGTGGAGAGCTCGCGGCGGCCTCGCTCAGGATGGGGCTGAGCGGGCCGTTGTCGCCGCCGTCCGGGAAGGTCAGCGCGCTGATGAGGAGCAGGACGTCGGCCACGACGAGCAACGGCCAGGCGGCGTGCGGCGCCAGGAAACCGTCGGCCACCAGCGGGCCGAGCAAGGCCAGTGGCAGCAGCCCGAAGGTGAACAGTACCCCCGCCACCAGCAGCCATCCCGCCGCCCGCAACCGCGCCCCGATCACGACGACAACGATCGCGACCTGCACCCATCCCATGACCATGCCCCCAGTAGACAGGGCCTTCGCCGTCCGGCGCGAGCAGGTTTCCGGGCAGACCACGGCCCCGCCGCGAATATGCTCCGGGACAACGGAACCGGTTGCGGCGAACGGGCGACCCGTCCTCGGCCACCGCCGGTGATCAGAACCCGAATTAGCGGCGGCAGTTGGGGTTTGCCGGTCGACACGCGCGGCGTACCCGGCCTCGGCGGGCGACGCTCCGACCGACGGCGCGGCAAATAACCTCTCGCGCAATGCCACTCGGAATCCATCCCGGCTCCGACACGCCGATAGTGCGCTGTTCGGAACTTCTTCCGGGCCGGTTTCGGCAACGGTCGCGCGCCGTGGCCGTTACCGTGACGAGGACCGGTCACCGCAGACGGTCGCCGGCGACGCCGCTCGGTTCTTCCCGGGCGCGCCGTGATACCCGGCGAGAGGATCGGCCATGACGGTGGATGTCATCACGTGCCGCGGCACGGCCGAGCCGGCGGGCGGGACCCGAAATCTCTTGTCCTACGTGACCGCCGAGCTGAATCCGGCGGCGTACACGCTCATCGGCGATCTGCCCTATCCGGCCTCCGTGGGACCGGCCGGGCCGGAGGGGAGTTCGCTCGGGCCGTCGGAGGCCGAGTCGGTCCGCCAGGGCGTCGCGAACCTGGCGCAGGCGATCCGGGCCGCGGTGAATCCCGTCGGCATCCTCGGCTATTCGCTCGGCGCCGAGGTGGTGACCCGGTTCGCGGAGGCGCAGGCGCACGGCGAATTTCCCGACTGCGAGGTGGCCTGGACCGCGTGTGTCGCCAATCCGCTACGGCGCGAAGGGGATTCGATCGAGCCGGATTCGATCGGCTTCGGGATCGCGGGCCGGGTGCGGTTCGATCCACCGCACCCGCACGTCGAGAGCGCGAACCGGCTGGACGTGATCACCTGTTGCCCAGCGGATTCCCCGTTGCGAAACGTGGCCGACGCGATGAGCGCGTTCTCCTTCGCGGAACTGGGTGGCTGGACCGAGGATCTGATCACGAGGCTGCGCGACAACCGATGGCAGCCGGGCGACCCGAACTGGTGGATGCATCCGATCCGGACCTGGCAGCGCTACCAGGCCGCCGCCGACGGCGTGCGGGGATATCTGACCGGCCAGCACAACGCGGCCTACATCGCCGGGGGCTACCTGTCACGCTTGGCCGCGGTCCTGAACGAGCACGGCCGAAGGTGACGCGGCGCGCCCCTGGCGGAGCGGCCCGGCCCGCCCGAGCGTGACGCGGCACGCGCCCGGCGGCCCGGAGCGACCCGGCCCGCCCAAGGGTGACGCGGCACGCGCCCGGCCGCCCGGCAGGCCCCGGGCGACAGCTCGACCGTTTTCTCCCGCGGGAGCCCGGTCGCCCGGAGCCGGGGTATGCGAACATATGTTCTATGACGGAGGGTGCGACGACGCCGGACACGACGGGTGCGGCGATCCTGCACGCCGATCTGGATTCGTTCTACGCGTCGGTCGAGCAGCGCGACGACCCGCGCCTACGCGGCCGGCCGGTGATCGTGGGCGCGGGGGTCGTACTCGCCGCCAGCTACGAGGCCAAGGCGTTCGGGGTGCGGACGCCGATGAACGCCCGGCAGGCCCGGCAGTTGTGCCCGCAGGCGATCGTGGTGCCACCGCGGATGTCGGCGTACACCCGCGCCAGCAAGGCGGTGTTCGAGATCTTCCGCGACACCACCCCCGAGGTCGAGGGGCTGTCGATCGACGAGGCGTTCCTGGACGTGCGCGGCCTGCGGCGGATCGACGGCACGCCGGAACGGATCGCGACCGAACTGCGGAACCGGGTGCGCCGCGAGGTCGGACTGCCCATCTCGGTGGGAGTGGCGCGCACCAAATTTCTCGCGAAGGTCGCCAGCGCGGTCGCGAAACCCGATGGGCTGCTGGTGGTTCCGCCGGACCGGGAGTTGGCCTTCCTGCATCCGCTACCGGTGGAACGACTCTGGGGCGTCGGCGCGGTCACGTCCGCGAAGTTGCACGAGTACGGCATCACCCGCATCGGGGAACTCGCCGCGCTGGGCGAACGTCCGCTGATGTCGATGCTCGGACCGGGTGCGGGGCGACACCTCTACGCCCTGTCCTGGGCCCGGGACCCGCGGCGGGTCGACACGGGCCGCCGCCGGCGGTCGATCGGCGCGC
The DNA here is from genome assembly GCF_009604425.1 of Nocardia aurantia. GTDB lineage: Bacteria > Actinomycetota > Actinomycetes > Mycobacteriales > Mycobacteriaceae > Nocardia > Nocardia aurantia. The sequence goes on from NZ_WEGI01000014.1 coordinate 276,284, forward strand.
AGCGTGCCCTCGGGCAGCGGCCACGGTCCGCCGACGAGATCGACGCGTATCTCGCCGGACTCAGCGACCGCCTCGGCCACCGGCTGCGCGCCGCGGGCCGAGTGTGCCGAACGGTGGTGCTGCGCTTGCGTTTCGGCGACTTCACCCGCGCCACCCGCTCACACACGCTGCGCGAGGCCACCGACGGCGGCGCGACCCTGCTGCGCACGGCCCGCGCGCTGCTGTCCGGCGTGCTGCCCGCGATCCGGGACCGCGGCCTGACCCTGATCGGCCTGTCGCTCACCAACCTCGACGATGCCGAAGCCGTGCAACTGGCCCTGCCACTGGGCCCCCGGCCCGAGGCCACCCTCGACGCCACCCTGGACCGGCTGCGGGACCGGTTCGGCGCCGGCACCGTGACCCGGGCGGCCCTGCTCGGTCGCGGTGAGGGCCTGTCGGTGCCGATCCTGCCGGACTAATCGCGGGGGAGCAGGCCGCGCCCGACCAGGTCGTCGAACAGGATCCGGTCCACCGGCGGAACCCGGTCCCGGTCCGCGTAACGGAACCAGGCGATCTCGTCGATCTCACTGCTCGGCGCGATCGTGCCCGTGAATTCGGCGGTGTAGCAAGCCATTCGGACCAGCGTTCCGGGTTCGCCGGGTACCGGCGCGTCGTAGGTGCCGACATGCGCGACGGTGCCGGCCAGCAGCGCCACGGTCAACTCCTCGTCGATCTCGCGCAGCAGCGTCCGCAGATCCGATTCGCCCGGTTCGCGTTTGCCGCCGGGGATGTAGAAGACGTCCTTGCCGCGCGGCCGGGCGCACAGGATGCGGCCCTCCTCGATGCGCACCCAGGCCACGGTGTCGATGAGCCGCTCCACGGGTTCGCTGCGCACCCGGGCAGCGTACCGTCCGGCGGAATTCGCCCACCGTTGCCCCGCTGCACGGTCGCCCGATGCGACGATGCCTGCATGAGTTCCGATATTCGGCTGTCGACCGCCGCCGGGCGCTGGGTGTTGCTCGCCACCGTTCTGGGATCCGGGATGGCGATGATGGACGCCACCGTCGTGAACGTCGCACTGCCCCGGATCGGCTCCGAGTTCGGCGCGTCGATGGCCGGATTGCAGTGGACGGTGAACGCCTACACGCTGACCCTCGCCGGATTCGTCCTCCTCGGCGGATCGCTGGGCGACCGGTTCGGGCGGCGGCGGGTGTTCCTGATCGGGGTGGTGTGGTTCGCCCTGGCCTCCGCCTTGTGCGCTGTGGCGCAAGACATTCCGATGCTGGTCGCGGCGCGGGCGCTACAGGGTGTGGGCGGCGCGCTGCTGACCCCGGGCGCGCTGGCGATCATCCAGGCGTCCTTCACGCCGGACGACCGGCCCCGCGCGGTGGGCGCCTGGTCCGGACTGGGCGGGATCGCGGGTGCGGCCGGGCCCTTCCTGGGTGGCTGGCTGGTCGACGTGGCGGGCTGGCGCTGGGTCTTCCTGCTGAATCTGCCGCTGGCCGTGCTGGTGATCGCCGTCGCCGCCCGGCACGTGCCCGAGACCTCCGACGACAGCGCCCGGGGCCGCTTCGACGTGCTCGGCGCGGCACTCGCGGCGGCGGCCCTGGCCGGTATCACCTACGCGCTGACCGAGGCGCCGACCCATACCGCGAACCGTCTGCTGGTGCTCCTCGCCACGGTAGCCGGGGTCGGTGCGGCGGCATGGTTCATCGTCGTCGAACGACGACGCTCGCACGACACCACCGGCCCGCAGCCCATGCTGCCGACGCAGGTGTTCCGCTCGCGGCAGTTCACCGCCGTGAACGGGGTGACCTTCGTCGTGTACGGGGCGATGGGAGTCGTGTTCTTCCTGCTGCCCCTCACCCTCCAGGTGGTGTCGGGCTTCTCGCCGATCGTCGCGGGCGCGGCGATGCTGCCGGTCACCGTCGTCATGCTGCTGCTGTCCGCGCCCGCCGGCGGTCTCGCCCAGCGGATCGGCCCCCGCATCCCGATGACCGTCGGGCTGGTGGTCGCCGCGGCGGGCATGCTGCTGATGCTGCGCGTCGGCCGGACCTCGACCTATCCGGGCACGGTGCTGCCGGCCGTGTTCGTGTTCGGGCTGGGTCTCGCGGCGATGGTGGCGCCCCTGACCGCCACCGTGCTGGCCTCCGCGGACCCCCGGCACGCGGGCATCGCCAGCGGCGTCAACAACGCCGTTGCCCGCGCCGCCGGCCTGCTCGGCGTCGCCGCCGTTCCGCCACTGGCCGGCCTCGGCGGCGAAGCCTATACCGACCCGGCCCTTTTCGCATCCGGCTTCCACCACGCGATCGTGGCCTGCGCGATCACCATGCTGGCCGGCGCCGCCCTCACCACCCTGACCGTCTCCGACAACACCTTGCGTGCCGCACCGGAAAGCGCCGCGCCACAATGCAAAACCCATTGCTCCATCGCCGCACCGCCGCTGGACCGGGTACCGGCACAGGATCGCTGGGGCGACAACCCTCGAACCGGCCGGTCCTGACTCCACCGGGACCGGTTCGGGCTGCCCTTCGCGGCCGGTCGGACACCGGTTTCGTTGCGCGCAAGGGCTTTTCGTGGCTCCACTGATCCGTCACCACGGCGGGGATCGGGCGGGCCGTGAAAGTCGCGGCCGTCCAGCGACAGCCCGCCTCCCGATGGACGCGGGCCTCCCGCGCATATCCGGGCGCCCGGAATCGGTCGGTAGGGTCGGTTCGATGGAGTGGAGTTTTCGGTCGGCCGAGGAGCAGCGGAACGCGCTCCGGGCCGGTGAGGTGACCTCGGTGGAGCTGACCGAGGAGGCGATCGCCCGGATCGAGCGGGGCGACAAGGCGATCAACGCGATCTGCGTCCCGGACTTCGACCGGGCGCGGGCCGCGGCACGTGACGCCGACGCCGCGTACACGCGCGGCGAAGATCGGCCGTTGCTCGGTATCCCGATCACGGTCAAGGAGTCCTACAACATCGCCGGATTGCCGACGACGTGGGGGATGCCGCAGTTCGCGGACCATCGGGCCGCCGAGGACGCGCTGGCGGTGGCGCGGGTGAAGGCCGCGGGCGCGGTAATCCTAGGCAAGACCAATGTGCCGCTGATGCTGCAGAATTGGCAGAGCTTCAACGAGATCTACGGCACCACCAACAATCCGTGGGATCACGATCGCACGCCGGGTGGATCCTCCGGTGGATCGGCGGCGGCGCTGGCATCGGGGTTCGGCGCGCTGTCCCTCGGCTCCGATCTCGCGGGGTCACTGCGCAATCCGGCGCATTTCTGCGGGATCTACGCGCACAAGCCGACCCTGGGACTCGTGCCGGCCCGGGGGATGGTGCCGCCGCCGGCACGGGCATTGCCGGCCGAGGGCGACCTCGCCGTCTGCGGTCCGATGGCGCGCACCGCCCGCGATCTCAGCCTACTGCTGGATGTGCTGGCGGGACCGGACCCGCTGACGCACGGCATCGCCTACGATCTGCGGCTGCCGGCCGCGCGGCACCAGCGGCTCGCCGACTTCCGGGTCCTGGTACTCGACGAACATCCGTTCATCCCGACCGGATCCGCGGTGCGGGGCGGGGTCGAGCGGGTCGCCGAGGCACTGACCGCGGGCGGGGCCCGCGTCGAACGCGACAGCGCGCTGCTGCCCGATCTGGCCGAGGCCGCGACACTGTATGTGCGGTTGATGATGTCCCAAGCCGGCGCCAACCTCACCGCCGAGATGTACGACCAACTGCGGACGACGGCCGCGGGCCTGAACGCGGACGACCGCAGCCTCGACGCTGCCCGGCTGCGCGGGGTGGCCCTGACCCACCGCGAGTGGATCGGCGTGAACCACCGGCGGGAATCGCACCGCGACCGCTGGCGGCGATTCTTCGCCGAATTCGATGTCGTGGTGTGCCCGATCACGCCGGTTCCCGCGTTCCCGCACGACCACGGTTCCGACCGTGCGGAACAACAGGTCGACATCGACGGCGTCGGCTATCCGTACGCGGACCAGCTCGTCTGGCCCGGCCTGGCCACCATGCCCGGCCTCCCGGCCACCGCCGTGCCCACGGGACCGTCGCCCGAGGGCCTGCCGGTCGGCGTGCAGCTCATCGGACCGATGTTCGAGGACCGCACCCCGCTGCGGCTGGCCGAACTGCTCGAACCGGAGCTCGGCGGCTTCCGGGCTCCACCGAACCCGTTCAGCGACTGAGGGATTCGTCGACCGCGGCGAGCAGCCGGGCGAGGTCTGCGGCGTCGTCGGGGCCGGGCACCAGCGGGACGGGCTTCGCGCCCCGATACGCGTGCCGGGCCGCCGGCGGATTCTCGATCAAGGCGACGAGCGGCGCCACCGCGGCGGCGGGCGACTCACCGATGAGCCCGAACACCGTGGCGCCGAGTCGAAGTGCGAATGTGTAGTCGCCCGCGAAACTCGATCGCACCGCCCGGCGCGGCCCCCAGGTGAGGTAGCTCAGCCGAGGGTCGGCGGCGGTCGCGGCGATGCCGAGCAGTTCGTTGGCCCGGCGCTGCTGCGCATTGGACGCGGCGAAGCTGAAAGCGCGCTCCGATTCGAGGTCGTCGACGTCGATCGCGCCGGGCTTCGTCCCGGGCACCGCGACATTCACGATCACCGGTCGCGGTGCCGCGGAGAGCAATTCGGCGAGCCCGGTCACCAGAAGGTACTTCGACACGAAGAACAGCACCCAGGACGCCTCGTGCCCCTCGGCCGTGACGTGCCGCCGCTGCCGGATGTACGACGCGGCCAGCACCAGCGCATCAATCCGATCGTGGTCGTTCACGATGTCGGCGACCACCCGCCTGCTCTCCGCGATCGACGAGAGATCCGCGGCCACGAACCGCGCCCGCTCGCCGCCGCCGGCCGACGCGACGAGGCCGTCGAACTTCTCGCGGCTGCGGCCCACCACGATCACCCGATCACCGGCCTCCAGGTAATGCCGCACCAGCGCGGCGCCCATCCCGTCCGTACCGCCGGTCACGATCACGGTCCGCATCTCGAATTCCTCACTGTCGCCGACATCGGAACATGCGTTCCGATGATTGCCAGCTTAACGGAACACATGTTCCGCACTGATAGGCTGGGGGCCATGACCGGGAAGCCGCGACAGAGCCGCGACGTGGCCGCCAACCGCGCGCAGATCGTCGAGGCGGCGGCAGCGGTATTCGAGGAACAGGGCCTGCGAGCCGATATGCGTGCCATCGCACGGGCGGCCGGCTTCGGCGTCGGCACGCTCTACCGGCATTTCCCCACCCGGGAGGAACTGCTGCGCGCGATCACCGATGCCGACCTGCGGGATATGGCCGCGCTCGAACTGCCGCCGGACACCGTGGCACTGGAGGCGCTGCGCCTCTTCTTCACCGCGACCCTCACCCGGCTCGCCCGCAACCGCGCACTGCTCGACCTGCTCGCCGACAGTCGCCCCACCGCAACGGAATTCGAGGCATGCCTGCGGCACATGACGGCCGTAGGCCACGCCGCGATCGAGCGATCCGCCCGTGACGGCACCCTGGCCGCCGATGTCACCGCGACCGATATCGCCTACCAGTTCCTGGCATTGGCGCGCATCGTCCAACTCGTTCCCGACCCCGCGGCCGTACGACACCGGATCGACCTGGCCGTCCGGGGTCTGAGCGCGGTGGTCGTGCCCAACCCGGCAGCCGACCGATGAGCCGCCGGACCGCGAATTCGGCGCTGATCACTGACCGCGGTGCCTGCTCACTCAGTTCGCCTCCGCAGCAACGGTTTTCGCCGGACGGTTCTCGTCCGGCGTGCGTGGGGGAGCAGCGATCCCGAAGCGGGTGACGGCGAGGGCGCCGAGGAGGGCGACGGCGGCGGCGATCGCCAGGGTGTGCAGCCCGGCGAGGAAATGCGGCCCGGTCGGGCCGCCGGCCACCGCGCCGAAGATCGCCACTCCGCTGGCCGTGCCGATCTGCCTGGCGGTGTTGGAGACTCCGGTCGCCAGACCCGAACGGCCCGGCGGCGTCGCCTGTACGACGGCGGCCACCACCGCCGCGGTGATCAATCCGGCGCCGCATCCGAGCAACGTGAATCCGGCCAGCAGCCAGCCGAATCCGGCGGTGCGGGTCAGTCCGGTCAGCATCGGCGCGCCGATCGCGCCGACGACACAGCCCACGCTCACCACACCCCGCGCACCCCAGCGGGCCGTGCAGCGCCCCGCGACCGGTGCGAGGGCCACGAGCGGAACCGCCAACGGCAGCATCGTCGCTCCGGCCGCTGTCGGTGAAAGTCCGCGCACGTCCTGGAGATACAGCGTGCCGACGAACAGGATCCCGTTGAAGATCAGATTGCCGGTCAGGGCGACGGCGTTGGGGCTCAGAAAGGTCCTGCGGCGCAACAGGTCCAGCGGCAGGATCGGATTCTCGCTGCGGTTCGCGGACCAACCGGCGGCGAGCAGCGCGACGACCGTGACCGTCCCGGTCACCACGAGGGTGGTCGGGCTCGCGCCGTGCCCGGCGGCGATCACGGTGAACACCAGCCCGCTCAGCCCGGTGACGAATCCGGCCAGGCCGAACAGGTCGAGACGGCCGCCGCGGTCACCGGCCCGGCCCGGCACCGTCCACAGGGCGGCGGCGATCGCGACGGCGGTCAGCGGAACGTTGATCCAGAAGACCGGTCGCCAGCCGAACTGGTCGATGAGAATCCCGCCGACAAGCGGCCCGACCGGTAGCGCCAGCGAGGAGAAGGCCGCCCAGACACCGATCGCCTTCGCCTGCTCGGTACGCTCCGGGAACACGTCGACGATGACGGCCATCGTGCTGGGCAGCAGCAATGCGCCCCCGACACCCTGCACCACCCGCCCGGCGATCAGAACCGAGACCTCCGGCGCCAGCGCGCACAGCAGCGACGCGGCGCCGAACAGGGCGAATCCGGTGACCAGCACCCGCCGGTGGCCGATCCGATCGCCGATCGTGCCGCCGGCGAGCAGCAGCCCGGCGATGGCGACCACATAGCCGTCCACCACCCATTGCAGCGTCGCCACCCCGGCGTGCAACCCGTGCGCGATGCCGGGCAGCGCGACGTTGACGATGGTGACATCGAGCAGAACCAGGAACATGCCGGCGCACATGACCGCGAGTACGCGCTGCCGGGACGGCGTTCGCTGCGAAATCGAGGAAACCATGCTCGCAGTGTTGCCCGCGATCGCTTCGGTGCGCGCCGAAGTGTGCCCGCGACCTCCGGGCTGCCGGACCCGCGAGCCGGACGACTATCGAATATGGTTCGGGCTCCCGAACCCTCGCCGAGATGCGGGAAATCGACCAGGAAGGGATTTGATCATGCGTGCGCAACAATTGCTTTCGGTCGCGCAGAAGACGGCGGCGCGGTTGCCCGGAGCGGTTTCGGAACAGCCGTTCGGCCCGGATTGGCAGGTGTACAAGGTCGGCGCCAAGGTCTTCATGCTGGTGACCGAGGTACGTGGCGAGTCGATGGTGATCGTCAAGGCCGATCCCGATGACGCGATCGCATTGCGCCACCAATTCCCTGAGATCACGCCCGGATACCACATGAACAAACGGCACTGGATCACGGTGACCGCTGGTGACGGGATCTCGGCGCGGCTGGTCCGGGAGCTGGTGACCGACTCACATCGCCACGTGGTGTCGGGTCTGCCCGTCGCGGACCGGCCCGCGAACTCCGATCGCCGAGCCCGGCCCGGCCCGGCGCAGCGGGGCGGCCTGACCGGGACACGCCTCCAGTCCACGGCTCGTCGCATCGCGAACTCGCTCGCCGGGGTCAGCCACGGGCGACCGTTCGTGGAGAAGCTGGAGGTGTACAAGACCGGCGACAAGGTGTTTCTGATCGTCACCGACGATCCCGACGAGCAGATCATCACCGTCAAGGCCGATCCGGAGCGCGGACAGCTGCTGCGCGAGTGTTTCCCGTCGGTGACAGTCGGCCGTTACCTGGACAAACACCATTGGGTATCGATCGGCGCGGGACGCGGTGTCACCCCGGAGTTGGTGACCGAACTGGTCCACGATTCCTACGACCTGGTCCGCCGAGGCGCACTACGGAGGAAATAGTCCATGACCGAGACGATGCAAGCGATCAAGCTCTCCGGTCCCGGCAGCCTCGACGCGCTGGCGCCCTCCGAAATCTCCAAGCCCGAGGCTCGACCCGGCTGGGTGCGGATCCGGATCAAGGCATTCGGCGTCAACGAGTCCGAAATCACCAGCAGGAAAGGCGAATCCAGTGCGGACTTCACCTTCCCCCGCGTCCTGGGCATCGAGTGCGTCGGCATCGTCGACGCCGCCGACCCCGACAGTGGCCTGCGGCCCGGTCAGAAGGTAGCGACCATGATGGGCGGCATGGGTCGCTCGATCGACGGCAGCTACGCCGAATACACCCTCGTCCCCGCCGCGCAGGTCATCCCCTTCGACACCGACCTTCCCTGGGAGATCGTCGGCGCCCTGCCGGAGATGTTCCAGACCGCCTACGGCTCGCTGACCACCGGCCTGGACCTGCGCGCGGGGCAGAACCTGCTCATCCGTGGCGAAACCTCGACCGTCGCCTTGTCCGCCGCCACCCTCGCCAAGGACATGGGTGCCACCGTCCTGTCCACCACCCGCAATCCGAACCGGATCGAATGGCTCCGCGAACGCGGCATCGACCACCCTCTCCTCGACGACGGCCACATCGCCGGCGCAGTGCGGGCGATCGTCCCCGGCGGTGTCGACGCCGCCCTCGAATTGGTCGGAATGACAACGCTTTCCGACACCCTCGCCGCGGTCCGCACCCACGGCACCGGATGCTTCACCGGCGCACTCAGTGGGACCTGGACCATCGAGAACTTCGGCCCACTGGGTTTCATCCCCATCGGCGTCCGCCTGACCTGCTACGGCGGCAACGCCAGCGATCTACCCGCCGAGGTGTTCGCCCACCAACTCGAGGGCATCGCCGCCGGGCGCCTCACCCCCACCCTCGCCGCCGTCTACCACGGTCTCGAACAAGTGCGGCAAGCCCACAGCGACCTCGAAGCCGGCACCACCCCGGGAAAACACGTCGTCGTGCTCGACTGAAGCGCGGAGTATGTGTGTTCCGAACACACAACGCGGTCACGACGGCACGTCCCCGCCGACCCCCGGAATTCTGTGCGGCAGGGTGCGGACACGGGATGGTCGGCAAGCGACAATTCCGCGAGCGGATGGGCACGACTTGTCTGCGATTGTGCTGCAAGTGATTTCAGGCGATTTCGGCGGACATGCCGGAGGGTATCCGACGGTACGGGGCGCCGACGCCGGGGCCGTTGTCGCCCAGGAAGCCGTCGACCATCGCGGCGCCGATGTCGTTGAGTGCGCCGTCGTGTACGGCGAAAGCCTGGCGTGGGGCCACTTCCCGCACGTAGTCGATCAGCTGGCCGGTGGTGGACCAGGGCCCGTGCACGGGCAGCAACAGGGTGTCGACAGCGACGTCCGGGACGGTGAGGGCGTCGCCGGGATGAAACAGGGCGTCGTCGATCAAGAACCCGATGTTGCCGACCCGCGGGATGTCGGGGTGGATGTCCGCGTGCCAGGTGCCGTACACCTTCACCTCGAAGCCGGCCGCGGTAAACACCTCACCCGCGCCGACCGCGGTGACTCGCGCACTCGAGCCGTCCAGCTGTCGAGCTACGGAGGTGTTGGTCCAGATCCGCAGAGCCGGATTCTGCTGGGTGGCTTTGCGAAGCGTCGCTTCGGAGAAGTGGTCGAAATGTTCGTGGGTGACCAGGACCGCGTCGGCCCCCTCCAACGCCTGCGGATCGGTGAGGCCGCCCGGATCGATCACCAGCCGACGGCCGTCGATTTCGACACGGACACAGGCATGACCGAACTTGGTGAGCTGCATGACGCTCCTCAGACTTCCCGAAAAATACAACCAATATGTACAACTTAACTGTACACCTAGGTTGCGTGATCGGGATAGGGTGGAGCGGTGAACGACGAACTCGCCGAAGATCTGCGGCACGCGATCGGCGCGCTGGTCCGCGCCGTGCGGGTCATCGACACCATCCCGCCCGGAGAAGCCGCCATCCTCAGCCACCTCGACCGCGATGGCCCGCACACCACCGTCGAACTGGCGCAGCGGCGCAACGTGACGCACCAGTCGGCCGCCAAGTCCGTCAAGGAACTGCTGGGCGCCGGCCTGGTGCGCACCGCCCCCCACCCCGACGACGGCCGCAAACACCTGCTGTACATCACGGATGCCGGCCGCGCCCGCCTGCGACGCGAACGTACCCAGCGCGCCACATCACTCGACAGCGCCATCCGCAACACACTCACCGCCGACGAGCGGCAGCAGTTGCGGGACTGCGTACCACTACTGACCCGCCTCACCACCCATATCAACGGACCCCGACCGTGATCAGGTCACGGCTTCACCTGACTCAACGTGGTGCAGTTCATTACGACGACACTTCGGTGGGCGCCGAAGTGTCCGCGCGGCAGACTCGGAGTATGTCCGATCGAATTCTGCACGGGTACGCCGATATCGCCGCTGTCGGGACGCTGCTGGCGGATCCGACGCGGGCGCGGGTGCTCGCGGCGCTGGCCGACGGGCGGGCTCTGCCTGCTTCGGTGCTGGCCGCGGAGGCCGGGGTGGCGGCCTCGACGGCCAGTGAGCATCTGTCGCGGCTGGTCGGTGGTGGTCTGCTCGTGGTCGAGCGGTCCGGCCGTCATCGGTATTACCGGCTGGCGAGCCCTGAGGTGGCGGCGGCGGTCGAGGCGATGGCGGTGCTGGCTCCGGACCGGCCGGTGCGATCGTTGCGCGAATCCACCCGCGCCGCCGCGCTGCGCCGGGCCCGCAGTTGTTACGACCACCTCGCCGGTCGGCTGGGTGTGGCGGTGACGGCCGCGCTACTGAGCCGGCAGGCTCTGGTTCGCACCGACGGTCTCGCGGGAAACGAACGGTCCGAGGGCGATCCGATCTCGGCGCCGATGTCCGAGCATCCGTATCGGCTGGGTCCGAACGCGGAGCCGGTCTTCGCGGATCTGGGGATCGACCTCGCCGGTGCGCGCGGCGGTCGACGCCCGCTGCTGCGGTTCTGTGTGGACTGGAGCGAACAGCGGCACCACCTCAGTGGCGCGCTGGGTGCGGCGATGCTCACCCGAATGGAGTCGGCGGGCTGGGTCGCTCGCCAGGATTCGCGGCGGGCGCTGCGCCTCACCGACCGCGGCGCGGACGAACTGCATCGGATACTCGGCGTCGCGCTCCCCGCCTGACCGTCACGCCAATTTCTCTGCCCGCTCCCGCAATCCGGCGGTCATACCCGCGAACCCCCGCCGCATCGCGGCTCCCAGCGACGCCGCGACCACCGGCTGCAACCACCCGGCGAGTTCGAAATGCGAGTCGTACCGGCACCGGTCCTCGCCCATCGGCGTGACGGTCTGGGTGCGCAGACTGTGCAACGCACCCAGCGGGACCGGCTTCATCGAGTAGCTGAATTCCGTTCCGGGCGTATGGGTTCGGATGAACTCCCGCTGCTTCCGCGGCTGCGACCCGGTCAGCCGCACCAGCATGTCGATCGGCTCCCCGGGGCGCAACGTCGTCCGGCACTCCAGGGCGAACGGATTCCACTCCCCGTACGCCGCGAAATCGGTGAGCACCCGCCAGACGGTCTCGGCGCTCGCCCCGATCTCGGCACTCTCCTCGATCACAAATCCCATACCCGCACCCTAACTGAAACCTGTTCTACAAGCTCTCAGTCGAGGAATACAGCGTCCAGCGTCCGGGCATCGACGGCCCGGTCGATCCACGCCTCGATCGTCTGCCGATCGGTGCACGCCCGAATCTTCGCCACCACATCCTTGGTCACCTCGAAGCCGCGGCGGTGCAATACCCGCAAGAGCGACTCGGCCTCCCCGTCGATCTTTCCGTCGTTGTAGAAGTGCCGCGTGTAGGCCATCTTGTACTTGTGCTCACTGCTGCTCATCAAATTCTCCAGGTAGCGTCGGGTCGGCTTCGGCATGTTCGCGCCGACCAGGTCAATGTATCGCAGATACTTCTCGTCGTCACCGATTGCGTCGACCAATGCGCGGAGGATCGCCTCGATTTGCGGATTCCTGCGATGCACGATCGCGAATATCGCGGCCAATCGAATATTCTCGGCGACGACGACGGGATCGGTGACGACCGGTAGATCGCTCGGACCGATCACCCACGGTACGAAAGTGCATCCGGAGGTGATCTCGATCGCCTCGCGGCAATGTTGTGCCGCTCGCTCGGTCGGGCACATGACGAGCAGCAGAGTAGGACAGCGCAAACGGCTGCGCAGGGTGGTGAGATAGACCGGCCAGGTCCACGCCTTGTCCGGGTCGTGTCGTAACTGGATCTCGATCACGATGGCCAGACGTGGTTCCGATCCGAACGTCAGGACCACCACGCCGTCGGACCGATATTCGGTCGGGTCGATATCGGGGAAGTCCCCCGATTCCCGTCGGACATCGTCGTAGCTCGGAAGCGAATCACGCCGGTGCATTCTGTGGAGGTCGACGGTCAGAGTCGGCGTTTCCCGTAGGAGATCCGCGAACGACTCGTGAAGAAGTGTGGGCATAACGGGCACTTTATCCACAAGGAAAGTTCTGTCAAAATTGTCGACCGTCCGGTCCGCATTTATTGCGAATTCACGAACCGCGATTTCGTATATTCATTTTTCGATTATTCGATTACTTCGCACCGGCGGTCAGCATCCGCTCGATGAGCAGTCGCGCCGCGCGATCGACCCGCTCGTAGTCGCCGGTGACCAGCCGGTCCTGGAGCAACCCGCGGATTCCCGAGATCAGGACGGTGGCGGTGGATTCCGGGTCGGCGACGGTCGGGTGGAAGCGGGACAGGGTGGTGGTGAGCGCTTCGACCAGGACGTGGACGGCGTCCTGCGCGTAGCCGCGGAAGGGGCTGCCGGGGATCGAGGCGACGCCGAGGACCTGGAGCAGTACCCGGGTACTGGAGATCCAGTCGGCGGTGGTGTTCACGCAGAAGGATTCGGTCATGACCGTGCGGAGGGTCGCCAGATCCGGGATGCCGGCGAACATCCCGGCGATGTCGGGGCGCTGGGTCTCCAGGGCCGCGATCAGCATCTGCTCCTTGCTGCCGAAGTAGTGGATCAGCATGCGGGAGCTGGTGCCGAGGTAGTCCGCGAGGGGGCGCAGCGACAATTCGGTCAATCCGTATTCACCGAGATAACCGATGACGCCGGACAGCAGTTCGGCGCGGCGGGCGTGGTCGAGGGGCCTGGGCACCCGTCGACTGTAGCCATGCTCCACGACGCGCCGAAACACGCGGGGCGAGGGTTACAGATGGGCTACACTGGAAATCGCTGACCGGAACGGCCTTTCGCCGTCCGCCCGAAAATGCGGTACCAAAAAAGAACTCCTGCAGTGGCGGTCGTATACCGGTTCCGCCTCGCGTTCGCCGAGTCCGGTCGAATCCCTCGATGCGCGCTCCGGTTGTCGCTGCGTTCCACACTTCCCATCGAAGGAGGCCGTCATGCGGCTGGGACTGGACTATGCCGGTGGTCGGCCCGGTGGTGGCGCCATCGCCGCCGCCGGATACACATTCGTCGTCCGCTACCTCAGCGACGGCGGGCCCGGCCTACCGGGCAAACTGCTCACCCCCGCCGAGGCGGATGACCTGCGCGCCAACAATATCGACATCGTCTCCAACTGGGAGACCACGGCGTCGCGGATGCTCGACGGGTACGACGCCGGCGCCCGGGACGCGCAAGCGGCCCGCGCCCAGGCCCTGGCCTGCGGCGGCAGCGCGGAACGGCCGATCTACTTCTCCGCCGATTTCGATGCCACACCCGCACAACAAATTCCGATCGACGACTACCTGCGCGGCGCCGGTTCGGTGCTGCACCCGTCGAATGTCGGTATCTACGGCGGATATTGGCCCGTCTCGAGGGCATTGGATCACGGCACCGCCAGGTGGGCATGGCAGACCGGGGCCTGGTCCGGCGGAAACACCGATTCGCGCATCAACCTGTATCAGCGCATCGGGTTCGTCCGCGTCGGCGGCGTGCAATGCGACGTGAACGAGGCTCGCACAGACGATTTCGGGCAATGGTCGAAAACCAGCAAGGGAGGCGAGATGCAGTTGACGGACACCCTGACCGATGCATACGGGAATCCGGTGACGGTCGGCGACATTCTGAAGTGGATCAGCTTTCACGCCGATCTCACGGTGGACGAACTCGGTGGCCCCGGTTCGCGGACGGCGCTGCCACCCGATCAGAAGATGACCGGGCACCCGGCCCTCGGCGGCCGCACCATCGTCGGTGCGATCGCGGAGATCGGCCAGGCGCTGAAACTCCCCGGTTTCGATCCGGGCCGGGCCTGAGCCCGAGTTCCGATGGCGGCGCGCTGGTTCGACCGGCGCGCCGCTTGACTGTAGCGATCGCTACAGGTACTCCTGACCGCATGACTGTAACGACTGCTTCACAAACCCGCGGTGTCGTCGTGACCGGAATGGCCGCGACAACCTCGCTGGGGGTGGATCTCGCGGCGACCTGGGCCGCGCTGCTGGCCGGGCAGAGCGGAATCGGGCCGCTGGACGACGATTTCGTCGCCGCCCACGACCTGCCGGTGCGGATCGGCGGCAAGCTGCGGCAGTCGCCGGGGGACCGGCTCACCCGGGTCGAGCAGCGGCGGCACTCGTTCGTGCAGCAATTGGCGCTGGTGCTCGGCCGGGAGGTGTGGCAGGACGCCGGCGCGCCCGAGGTCGACGGGGAGCGCCTCGCGGTCGCGATCGGTACCGGGCTCGGCGGCGGCGACGCCTTCGTGACCGCGGTCGACGCGATGCGCACCGGCGGCTATCGCAAGGTGCCGCCGCTGACGGTGCCGATGGTCATGCCGAACGGCCCGGCCGCCCGGGTCGGGCTCGAATTCGCCGCCAGGGCAGGCGTTTACGCGCCGACCTCGGCCTGCTCGTCGGGGGCCGAGGCGGTCGCGCACGGCTGGCGGCTGATCGCCACCGGCGAGGCCGATGTGGTGATCGCGGGCGGCGTCGAGGGCTACATCGAGGCCGTGCCGATCGCCAGTTTCGCCATGATGCGCGCGATGAGCACCCGCAACGACGAACCGGCCCGCGCTTCGCGGCCGTTCGACCGCGACCGGGACGGCTTCGTCTTCGGTGAGGCGGGAGCGCTGCTGGTGCTGGAGTCCGAGCGCTGCGCGGCCGCGCGCGGCGCCACCGTCCACGGCCGGTTGCTCGGGGCCGGTATCACCTCCGACGGCTACCACATCACCGGCTCCGAGCCGGACGGCGCGGGTGCGGCGCGCGCGATGCGGAAGGCGATCGAATCGGCGGGGCTGAGCGGCGCCGACATCCGGCATGTGAACGCACATGCGACTGCCACCCGGGTCGGTGACGCGTCCGAGGCGAACGCCATCACCGCTGTCAGTCCCGGCGCCGCGGTGTATGCGCCGAAGTCGGCGCTGGGCCATTCCATCGGCGCGGTGGGCGCGCTGGAAGCCATCCTCACGGTGTGCGCGCTGCGCGATCAGGCGATCCCGCCGACCCTGAATTTCGAACACCCCGACCCCGCCGTCGACCTCGATATCGTGCACGGCGGGGCCCGGCCGCAGCGCATGGATCACGCGCTGAGCAACTCGTTCGGTTTCGGCGGGCACAACGTGGCGCTCGCCTTCGGCCGCGCCTGATTCACGCGGCCCCGACCTGCGCCGGAATCGCGGTGAACGCAAACCTGGTGCGGGCCGCGACGGCGCGATTCGATACGGTTTCCGTAGATAGTCGTGTCGAATCCCGAGGTAGCCGATGAGTGAAGTGTCGATCGCGTGGGTGGATGGTGCCCTGGAAACCATTGATCAGCGCGCGCTGCCGCAACAGCTGCGGCCGCTGCGGATCACCACGGTCGACCAGGTCATCGACGCCATCCAGACCCTCGCGATCCGCGGCGCCCCGGCGATCGGGGTGTCCGGGGCGTTCGGTGTGGTGCTCGCCGCGCACGCGTTCCCGGACGATCCGGCCGCCGTACGCGCCGAGGCCGAGCGCATCGCGTCGGCCCGGCCCACCGCGGTGAACCTGGCCTGGGGTGTGCGGCGCGCGCTGAGCCGGCTCGACGAGGGCGCGCAGGCGGTGCTGGACGAGGCGCTGGCGATGCTCGCGGAGGACGGCCGGGTCAACCGGGCCGCCGCCGCGCACGCCGCCGATCTGCTGCAACAGCTGCTGCCGGGGCGCCCACTGCGGATTCTCACCCATTGCAACACCGGACGGTTGGCCACCACCGCCTTCGGTACCGCGCTCGGCGCGCTGCGGGTGCTGCACGAGCGCGGGGCGCTGGAGACGGTGCTGGTCGACGAGACCCGGCCCCTGTTGCAGGGCGCGCGGCTCACCGCGTGGGAGCTGGCCGAGGCCGGCATCCCGCACCGGCTCACGATCGACTCGGCGGCGGCGTGGGCGATGGCGACCGGGCAGGTCGACGCGGTGATCGTCGGGGCCGACCGGGTCACCGCCGACGGTTCGGTGGCGAACAAGATCGGTACCTACAGCCTGGCGCTGGCCGCCCACCACCACGGCCTGCCGTTCGTCGTGGTGGCGCCGGAGTCCACCCGCGACCCGCACACCGCGACCGGCGCCGAGATCGTCGTCGAGCAGCGCGCCGCGGCGGAGATCACCCATGTGGCCGGAGTAGCCACAGCGCCGGAAGGTACGGCCGTGTTCAACCCCGCCTTCGACGTGACGCCACCGGAACTGGTCACCGCCGTCGTGACCGAGAACGGGGTGGTCGGCCGCGTGCGAACACCGCGCGGCACCGACGGCAGTGTCGCATCCGGCACCGACCGCACTGTCGCATCGAGTGCCGTTGCGGGCGAGGCCGATTCGGCCGGTGACCGGATCGCCGGGATCGCCCGAGAGCTGTACGCGCAGGGCTGGATGCCGGGCACCGCCGGGAACATCTCGGTGCGCGAGGGCGATACCGCCGTCGTGACCGGAAGTGGTTTGTCCAAGGGCGAACTCACCGCCGCCGACGTCGTCGGGGTGCGTGTCACCGACTCTGCCGCGGTGTCCGGGACGCGGAAACCGTCCGCGGAGACCACGATTCACACCGCGGTCTACCGGGCCACCGGCGCGGACGCGGTGGTGCACGTGCATCCGCCGCACGCCACCGCGCGCTCCGCCGGCGCCGCGGAATCGTTGCGGTTCACCGGTTACGAGCTCATCAAGGGGCTCGGGACGAGCGAAACCATTGACATTCCGGTGTTCGCCAATCACCCTGACGTACCGCGCATCGGTGCCGACATCGAGCGCTACCTGATCGAGCACCCCGACGCGCCGCCGGTGCTGTTCATCGCCGGCCACGGCATCACCGCGTGGGGAGCGAGCCTCGCCCAGGCCCGCGACCGCGCGGAATGCCTGGAGGCGATGTGCGAGCTGGTGACGCTCACCGGCCGCCGCGAGATCTGATCCACCCGCCGTTCCCGAGGAGCACTGACCATGACGCTGCTGCAGATCATGTCCGACACCGACGCCGGTGACGTCCGGCTGCGCACCACCGACGCCGAGGTCATCGGCGCCGAACTGTCCCGGCGCGGAATCCTTTTCGATCGCTGGCCCGCGCTGGAGAGCGTGACCGCCGCGACCACGAACGAGCAGTTGCTCGCGGACTACGCGGACCGCCTCGCCGAGCTCAACGCCGACGGCCGCTACAAGCACATCGATATCGCCCGCATCCACCCGGACGACAGCAACCCGGACTGGCCCGCGACCGCCGCGGGCGCGCGCGCGAAGTTCCTCGCCGAGCACCGGCACGCCGAGGACGAGGTGCGGTTCTTCGCCGCGGGCGTGGGCTGCTTCTACCTGCACCTGGGTGACGAGGTCCTGGCCACGGTGTGTTCCGCCGGCGATCTGGTGTCGGTGCCCGCGGGTACCCGGCACTGGTTCGACATGGGTGCCCGGCCGGCGTTCGTGGCCGTCCGTTTCTTCGAGGAGGAGGACGGCTGGATCGGCGACTTCACCGGTGACACCATCGGCGAGCAGTTCCCGACCCTCGACGAACTGGTCGCCGGCACCGCCGCCGGCCGATGATCACGACGATCGTCGTCGACATCGAGGGCACCACCAGCCCGACGGCCGCGGTCCGCGAGGACCTGTACGGCTATACGCGGCAACGGCTTCCGCAGTGGCTGGCGGCCGACCGCGACGGCGCGGCCGTCGACGTGATCGCCGCCACCCGGAAGCTGGCGAACCGGCCGGACGCCGATGCGGCCGAGGTCGCGGACATCCTCGTGGGCTGGCTGAACTCCGATGTGAAGGCCGAACCGCTGAAGACCGCGCAGGGCGTCATCTGCGCGGAGGGCTTCCGCACGGGGGCGCTGCACGGGGAGTTCTTCCCCGACGCGCCGCCCGCGCTGCGGGCCTGGCACGCGGCCGGGATCGCCCTGTACGTCTACTCGTCCGGGTCGGTGCGCAACCAGCAGGACTGGTTCGCGCACGCCCGCGGCGGCGAGCTGGCCTCGCTGATCGGCGGCTGGTTCGATCTCAACAACGCCGGCGCCAAGCGCGAACCGGCCTCGTACGAGAAGATCGCGGGCGCGATCGGCGCCGGCCCGGACCGGATCCTGTTCCTGTCCGACCATCCGGACGAGGTCGACGCCGCGGTGTCGGCGGGCTGGCACGCCGTCGGCGTGACCCGGCCCGGCGAGCCGAATTCGGCACGGCCGCCGCACCGTTGGATCGGTTCGTTCGCCGAGCTGGACCCCGCGGCGTTCTGATCCCTCAGACCCGGGCGCCGGCGCGGGCGATGAGGTATTCGATCAGCGTGGTGAGGACGGTCTTACAGGAGACGCGGTCGCGGGCGTCGCACAGCACCACCGGGATGTGGGCGTCGAGGTCCAGGGCGTCGCGGACTTCGTCGGGGGTGTAGATCGGCGCGCCCGCGAAGCAGTTCACCGCGACGGTGAACGACAGGCCGCGGCGCTCGAAGAAGTCGATCGCGGCGAACGAGTTCTCCAGTCGGCGGGTGTCGGCGATGACCACCGCGCCGAGGGCGCCGCGCGCCAGTTCGTCCCAGAGGAACCAGAACCGGTCCTGCCCGGGGGTGCCGAACAGGTACAGCACCAGGCTGTCGTCGATGGTGATGCGGCCGAAGTCGAGGGCGACGGTGGTGGTCTTCTTGCTTTCCACCCCCGCCAGATCATCGACGCCGGTGGACAATTCGGTGATCATCTCCTCGGTGCGCAGCGGCGCGACCTCACTGATCGATGACACCATGGTCGTCTTCCCGACGCCGAAACCGCCGGCGATGAGGATCTTGACCGAGGCGGCCAGCACGGCCGCGGAGGTGGGTTCAGACACGGTGTGTTTCTACAGCTTTCGGATTCCGTCGAGTACGGCACGCAGGACGGTGATGTCACCGGCACCCGCGTCGGTGCGGTCGGGCGTCCGGAAGTTCAGATGCCCGTCACTGATCAAATCACCCACGAGAATCTTGGTCACCGCCAACGGTAGTCGCAGCACCGCCGACACCTCGGCGACCGACTGCGGCACGTGGCACAGACGCAGAATCTCCGGGTACTCCGGCTCGGGCCGCCGCAACGAGACCGCCGACGAGTTGGTCATCACCACCGTCAGCATGTCCAGTTCCCGCCCAGCGCCGAGCGTGCGGCCACGCGTGACCGCGTACGGGCGGACCAGCGGCCCCGCCTCGTCGTCGAACCACGGCTGACCGAAGCGCGTCATGACGTCCGCGGCTCCGCGTGCTCGGCCAGACCGCCGCGTGCCTCCGTCGACAGGTACGGGCCCACTCGCGCCACCGTCAGATTCATCTCGTACGCCACCATCCCCACATTCGCGGATTCGCTGGCCTGCAAGGCGATACACGCGTTGTCGCCGGCCGAGGTCACGAACAGCACCGCCCGGTCCAGCTCGATCACCGCCTGCCGCACGCCACCGCCGTCGAACCGGTTGCCCGCCGACCGCGCCAATCCGTACAGCGTCGCCGACATGGCACCGAAGTGCTCCGCGTCCTCCCTGCTCATGGACGTGCACCGGCCCAGCAGCAGTCCGTCGGTGGAATGCACCACCGCGAACCGTACTCCCGCGAGGCGATCGACGAGATCATCGAGCAGCCAATTCAGATCACCTGCGTTGGAAGAGGTCACCTTCGCCTTCCTGTTCTTCCGGTCGAGCGGCCGAGTCCTCGATGACTCGCCGGCCTTGCCGGGTGCCGTTGTTGATGGCGGACATGAGATCTCGGGCCTGTTCGGCCGAACGTGGCCGCTCCGAACCGGATTCGGTGGCGCGCTGTTCCTGCGACAGCTCCGGCGCGAGGCTGGCCTGCTTGCGGCGGCGCGGCAGCGGCGGCCGGGTCGGCGCCCCGTGGTGGGGCATCATCGGTGCGCGCCTGGGCGGTTCGGGCGCGGGCGCCGCGATCGGCTCGGCCACCGGCAGACCGGCGAACGGGCGGGCGGCCGGCGCGGATGCGACGGCGGGCCGCGGCGCGCGGGCCGCCACCGCCGGCATCTCGCCGGTCATCGGCGGATCCGGGATTCGGGTGAAGCGATCCGGCAGATGATCGACGACGGCGTCCGGCGAGGCGATCAGCGGCGTCGGCACCAGGACGATCGCGCGCACGCCGCTGTAGTCGGAGTCGGTGAGCCGCACCGAGATACCGTGCCGGGTGGCCAGCTGGGCGACCACGAACAGACCGAGCCGGGAGTCCGCCGACAGGGTTGCGACACCGAAATCCGGTGGCTGACGGAGCATTTCGTTCGACCGCTGCAAGGTGTCGGGCGGCATGCCCACGCCCTGGTCGGTGATCTCGATGACCACGCCCCGGCCCACCACCGCCCCGGTGATGTCCACCCGGGACTCCGGCGGCGAGAAGGCGGTGGCGTTGTCGATCAGTTCGGCGAGCAGGTGGATGAGGTCGGCCACGCCGGCGCCGACGATGTGCACCGCCGGCATCCGCGCGGTGCGCACCCGCGCGTAGTCGAGGGTCTCGCCGACGGCGCTGCGGACCAGCTCGACCAGCGGCACCGGCCGCCGCCACTGCCGGCCGGGCTGACCGCCACCGAGGATGATCAGATTCTCGGCGTTGCGGCGCTCGCGGGTGGCCAGATGGTCCATCCGGAACAGCGTGTCCAGCATGGCCGGATCCTCCTGGCGCGATTCCGCGTCATCGAGGATCTCCAGCAACCGGTGCACCACCACCTGACTGCGGTGCGCGATGTTCAGGAAGACCGCGCGCACGCCCTCGCGGGTGCGGGCCTCGGTGATCGCGGCGGAGACGGCGGCGGTGTGCGCCCGGTTGAACGCGCGCGCCACCGCTCCGACCTCGTCGGAGCCGAAATCCAGTTGTGCCGCTTCGGCTTCCATGTCGATGTGCTCGCCGGCCGCGAGCCGCCGCATCAGTTCGGGCAGCCGGTCCTCGGCCAGCGCCAGGGTCTCGGTGCGCAGCCGTTTCAGCCGCCGGATGAGCCGGTTGGCCAGCCACAGCGCGACGAGGAAGGCGGCCAGCGAGACCAGCAGCGCGCCACCGCCGGCGAGGGTGGAGTTCTGCGCGGTCCGGTTGACGGCGATCAGGGCGGCGTCGGTGCCCCGCGAGGCCTGCTTCAGCCACAGATCGAGGATCTGCCTGGTGAGCTGGTCGTAGGCCGCGCGCCAATCGGTCACGCTCAGCGGCGGGGGCGGCGTCGTCCCGCCCGCCTTGGCCGGCGCCGGCGGGTGGATGATGTAGTCCTCCATCGCCGCCAGCTGCTGCCAGGCCGGCGAGGCGATGATGGCGGCCGCCGATCGGCTTTCCCCGCCGGTCAATTCGTGCACGAGCCGGGGCAGTTCGGCATGGTAGAAGCCGACGTTGTCGCGATACTCGGCCATCAGCGGCGCGGGCAGCGTCAGGCCGTTGAGTACGGCGGCGGTGAGCGAGGCGCTGCGCGCCATCGACTCCATCGCCAGCAGCACCCGCACACCCTTGTCGGTCTCCAGGGTGGCCGCCACGCTCGGCGAATCCTTCATCACGACCTGGCTGCCGGTCACCACGCCGTCGAGGATGCGGGTGTAGAGACTGTAGACGTCCGGAACGGCCATGGCCCCGGAATCCACCGCGGCCCGGATATTGGGCAGCATCTTCTGCAGGGTGTCGAAACTGCCTGTGTCGTAAGCCATCTTGTCGTTGAACTTGTTGTTGATGGCCTTCTGGGTGGGCTCGATCGCGCGCAGGACCGCGTCGACCCGTTTGCGGACCTGCGCCAGTCCGACCGGATCGGGCTGTTCACCGGCCAGCTGCCACAACGACAGCATCCGCTCCTGTTCGAACGCGCCGACCAGCTCACGGCTGGTGTCGGTGGCATTGGAGAGCACCTGCAACCAGTCGTGCGAGTCACGGCTCTCGTTCAGCAGGTAACCGGCTGTACCGACACCGATTCCGAACAGTGCCACGCTCGGCACGAAGGCGATCACGAGCACCCGCGCCCGAATGCCCACCGTCATACCGGTCGTCCGCTTGAACATCGGCACACCGTAACCGGTACCAGTCGGAAACGGACCCGAAATTCGGTATTTGAGACATATCTCAACGGAGGGTTGGGAACAGGCACAGACGAATCCTCGATTCATTGGATTTCGTTGTGCAAGAACCGTTCAGAATTGTGCGCAAACCGATCGGAGTGTGCGGCCACCGATCACGGCAATGCCTGAGCAGACGCTCGAGCAATGAGGTGTTCCACCAACGTCATCAGAACGTCCTTCACCGAATTGCGTTCGCGGGCATCGCAGAACACGACCGGGGTGTGGCCGTCGAGGTCGAGGGCGTCGCGGACCTCGTCGGTGGTGTAGATCGGGGCGCCCTGGAAGCAGTTGACCGCGATCGCGAAGGTGACCCCGCGCTTCTCGAAGAAGTCGATCGCCGCGAACGAACTCTCCAACCGGCGCGTGTCGGCAATGACCACCGCACCGAGGGCACCGCGGGCGAGTTCGTCCCACAGGAACCAGAACCGGTCCTGACCGGGAGTACCGAACAGGTACAGCACCAGACTCCGGTCGATGGTGATACGACCGAAATCCAGGGCCACGGTGGTGGTCTTCTTGCCCTCCACACCGGACAGATCATCCACCCCCACAGAGGTTTCGGTGATCATCTCCTCGGTGCGCAGCGGCGCCACCTCACTGATCGCGCCGACCATGGTGGTCTTACCGACCCCGAATCCGCCGGCGATCAGGATCTTCACGGAAGCGGCCAGTTGGGTGTTCCCGGCCGCGGGGTCAGAGTCTACGAATGCCATCGAGTACCGCTCGCAATAGGTTCACGTCGTTGGGGCCGATGTCGGTCTGCATCGGTGCCCGGAAATCGAGATAGCCCTCGCCGATCAGATCGCCGACGAGGATTTTGGTGACGGCCAGCGGAAGGTGCAGCACGGCGGACACTTCCGCCACGGACTGCGGCACCTGACACAGCCGCATGATGTCCGTGTACTCCGGCTCGGTTCGTCGCAGCCGGGGCGCACGGGGGGCGCACACCACGAGGGTGAGCATGTCGAGTTCATGACCAGCACCGACGGTGCGACCCCGGGTCACCGCGTAGGGACGCAGCAGCGGGGCGTCTTCGTCGAACCAGGAAGTGTCGTCGTGCTTCATGGTGTCCCGCTCGTTACGGCATTCGTGGTGGTACTTGCCCGGCCAGGCCACGGGTGCGCGGTGCGGTGGACAGGTAGGTGCCCAGCCGCTGCACGGTGATGTTCATTTCGTAGGCGACCATTCCGAGGTTGGCGTTGTCGTCGGCCTGGATCGCCAGGCACGCGTTCGCCCCCGCCGCGGTCACGAACAGCACCGCCGTCTCCAGCTCGATCACCGCCTGGCGCACCGCACCACCACGGAACCGCGTCCCCGCACTGCGCGCCAGACCGTACAGCGTGGACGACATCGCCCCGAAATGCTCCGCGTCCTCCCGCGTCATCTTGGTGCATCGGCCCAGCAGCAGCCCGTCGGTGGAATGCACGACGGCATACCGGACACCGGCGAGCCGGTCGACGAGGTCGTCGAGAAGCCAGTTCAGATCACCTGCGGTAGAAGAAGTCACCTTCGCCTTCCTGTTCGTTCGGGAGCACCGGATTCGCCGACGTCGGATACGGCTCAGGACGAGCACGCCGACCCTGACGAGTACCGTTCTCGATCGCCGACATCAGGTCACGAGCCTGATCGGCACTACGGCTGGGCTCCGAGGGGTATTCCTCGGCACGCGGATCCTCGGCGAGTTCGGGCGCGAGGCTGGCCTGCCGGCGGCGGCGCGGCAGCGGCGGCCGGGTGCCACCGTTGCCACTCGGCGGTGCCGACGGGGTCGGGCGGGTGGCCGGGCGAGCCTCCGGTTCGGGCTGCGAAATCGCCCGCAGGTACGCGGTATCGGGCTGATCGACAGGGGGCACCGGCCGAGAATACGACGAATCGGGCGGCGTGACCGGCCGAAGGTACGACGTATCGGCGGGCTCCTGGTAGACCGGACGCTCGTAGGCGGGACGTTCCGGCTGCGGAGGCTGATACGGCGGTTCGGTGGGCGCGACATGATGCCGGCCGGTATCGAAAACCGCTCGGTCGAAACCGAACTCGGACTCGTCCCGCAATGCGAGGGGTTCGGCCGGTTCCGGCTGCGGCGCGTGTTCCGGCGCGTATTCGGGTGCGGCGGGGGCCGATTCGAGCGACGGCAGCGGGTACGAGCCGGTGACCGCGGCCGGTGTGCTGGGGGCGTAGCGGACCGGGGCCCGGTCGCGCAGGTGATCGGCGACGGGGGCGTCGGTGGTGATCAGGCCGACCGGGATCAGCACGATCGCCCGGATACCGCCGTAATCGGAATCGGTGAGCCGCACCGAGATCCCGTGCCGGGTCGCCAACTGCGCCACCACGAACAAACCCAGCCGGGAATCCGCCGACAGAGTCGCCAGACCGAAATCCGGTGGGTTACGCAACATCTCGTTGACCCGCTCCAGCTCGTCAGGCGGCATCCCCATGCCCTGATCGCTGACCTCGACGACCACACCCTTACCGACACTGTTACCGGTCACATCCACCCGCGACTGGGGTGGCGAGAACGCGGTCGCGTTGTCCACCAACTCCGCCAGCAGATGCATCAGGTCCGCGACCACATTGCCCAGCACGAACACCCGCGGCAGCCGATGCGTGTTCACCCGCGCATAATCCAGGGTCTCCGCCACCGCGGACCGCACCAACTCCATCAACGGCACCGGACGCCGCCACTGCCGCCCCGGCTTACCACCACCGAGAATGATCAAATTCTCCGCGTTCCGGCGCTCCCGAGTAGCCAAATGATCCAGACGGAAGAAGGTGTCCAGCAACGCCGGATCCTCCTGCTTCGACTCCGCCTGATCCAGCAACTCCAACTGCCGCGCCACCACGATCTGACTCCGATGCGCGATATTCAAGAACACCGACCGCACACCCTCACGGGTTCGCGCCTCCGTGATAGCGGCGGAGACCGCCGCGGTGTGCGCACGGTTGAACGCCTGGGCGACCTCACCGATCTCGTCGTTCCCGAAATCCAGCGCCGCCGCCTCCGCCGCGGGATCGACCTGCTCGCCCGCGTCGATCTTGCGCATGGTCTCCGGCAACTTCACCTCCGCCAGAGCCAGTGTCTCCGAACGCAACCGGCGCAACCGGCTGATGATCCGGTTGGCGAGCAACACCGCGATGGCGAAGGCCACGATCGCCAGTGCGATCGCACTACCACCACTGACCAGCACCGCCCGGGACCGGGAATGGGCCAGATCGGCGGCGCTGTTCATGCCCGCGGCGTTCTGCTGGATCGCCACGTTGAACAGTTGTTCGCTGACCGAGTTCGCGGCGGTCCGCCACTCCTCGACCGTCATCGGAGGCGGCGCCGGGGCGCCGTTCTTCCCCGGCGCCGGATGCAGCAGCGCATCCTCCATCGCGGTCACCTGCGCCAGCGCCGGACCGGCCAGCAGATCCTTGACCAGTTTGGCGTCGGCGTCGTCCAGATCGTTGCTGAGCTGGGTGAGCAGCGAATGGTACAGACCGACGTTGTTGCGGTACTCGGCCATCAGCGCCGGCGGCAGGTCGCCACCGGCCACCGGGGACGTGAGCGCGTTGGCCCGCGAATTCGCCTCGACGGCCTGGAAAAGCTTCAGCGAGATCATCTCGTCGATCGCGGCGCTGATGGTCGGGGCGTTCTGCCCGACGATCTTGCTGCCCTTGTCGACACCGTCGAGCAGTCCGGTATAGAACGCATACACGTCGGGGATCTGCACCGCGCCGGCATCGACGCCGGTCCGCAGGCCGGGCAGCTGCACCGTCACCAGCTTGTTGAAGGCGGCGACCTTCTCGTCCATGCCGGAGCCGCCGACCCGCTGCATCGATCGGCCGGTGGAACCGAGTCCGCCCAATGCCCTGTCCACGCGCGCGCGAGCGGCGGTCAGTGCCTTGGGATCCGCGTCCTGCCCGGACAGCTGCGCGATGGACAACAGGCGTTCGTCCTCGACCGACGCCATCAATTCCTTGGTGAAGGAGAGGCTGCCCGCCATGGACCGCGAGAAGTCCTCGGCGTGGCTGGCCTCATCCTCGAGGTAGATGGTGTAGCCGACGCCGATTCCGAACAGTGCGAGACTCGGGACGAAGGCGATGGCGAGAATCCGAGTTCGAACCCCGGATAGTCTGACTCTCTGCACCGGCGAAGTGTAACCACACGCTGCGTTATATGTCATTCTCGTCCGATTAATTCGTTACCTGCGAAGTTTCCCCGTCCCGGGATTGCCGGAGCGTCGCTTGTAGACTGATCCGGTGATGTCGACGGCGCAGATGCTCGGTATCGGTGGCGCAATGCTGTTGGGAGCCATGGCACCCGGCCCCGACTTCGTGATCGTGACCAGAAACGCCATGTTATCCGGTCGTCGCGCGGGCGTATCTTCAGCAGCGGGAATCGGACTCGGCGTCTTCGTCTGGGCGGCACTGAGCGGATTCGGCGTCGCGGGCCTGCTGGCCGCCTCGGCGCGGGCGTTCACGATCGTCAAGGTGGCGGGCGCAATCTACCTGATGTTTCTCGGGATTCGCGCGCTGCTGGCCGCGCGCCGCGGTGGTTACGAGGCGCCGGACGGCTCCGCCGCGCCGCCCGTGGGCGTCTCGACAGGCTTCCGCCAGGGACTGCTCAGCAACCTGCTCAACCCCAAGGCCGCGGTCTTCTTCCTCGCGCTGATGCCCCAGTTCCTGCCCGCCGCACCGGCATTCACCGACACGCTGGAGCTGAGCACGCTCACCGCCGTCGTCACCGCGGGCTGGTTCGTGGCGCTGGCACTGGGCATCGCGACCCTGCGCCACTTCTTCACCCGCACCCGCGTGCGGCGCGCCCTCGACGCCGCCATGGGCACCGTGCTGGTGGCCCTCGGCCTGCGGATCGCGCTCGCCTCGCACTGAGACGTACCTGTTCGGGGCCGCGGTTGTGCGCGGCCACAATCGGGCACGGCCGACCCGGTGGCGGGTAATCAGGATCGGGCGTCAGGGCGACGGGGTAGATTGTCTGTATCCGTCGGTTACCGATAACAGGAGGCCCAACCGTGCCCGCACCCGATGCCGCCACGTTCGAACGGTTGAGTTCCCATGCGTCGATCCGGTCGCGCGCCGACCGGGAGACCCGGACGATCACCGCGGTGTTCACCGGCGAGCCCCTGGGCACCGTCCCGGTCGGCACCGCCGAGGACGTCGCCGCGGCCGTCGAGACGGCCCGGGCCGCGCAGGCGCAGTGGGCCGCCCGGCCGGTGCGGGAACGGGCCGCGATCTTCGAGCGCTACCGGGCGCTGCTGGTCGCCGAGCGGGACCGCCTGATGGACATCATCCAGGCCGAGACCGGCAAGGCGCGCTGGGCCGCCCAGGAGGAGATCATCGGGATGATCTTCGCCGCCAGGTATTTCGCCAAGGTTGCTCCGAATCTGCTGGCGCCGCACAAGGTTCCGGGCGCCTTCCCGGTTCTGAACCGCGCGACCGTCCGGCACCAGCCCAAAGGCGTCGTCGGCGTGATCGCGCCGTGGAACTATCCGATGCTGCTGGCCATCGGCGACGCCGTCCCGGCCCTGCTGGCCGGCAACGCCGTGGTGGTGAAACCGGACAGCCAGACCCCCTATTCGGCGCTGGTGAACGTGGAGTTGCTGCGCCGGGCCGGTCTGCCGGAGGGGTTGTTGCAGGTGGTGACCGGGCCCGGTTCGGTCGTGGGCAGCGCCATCGTGGACTCCTGTGACTTCCTGATGTTCACCGGATCCTCCACCACCGGAGCCACTCTGGCGCAGCAGTGCGGCCGTCGGCTCATCGGCTTCGCCGCCGAACTCGGCGGCAAGAATCCGATGATCGTCACGCGCGGCGCCGATCTCGGCAAGGCGGCGAAGGCGGCCGTCCGGGCCTGCTTCTCCAACGCCGGGCAGCTGTGCATCTCGATCGAGCGGCTCTACGTCGAGCAGCCGGTGGCGCAGGAGTTCACCGCGAAGTTCACCGCCGCCGTCCGTGCCGCGAAACTCGGTGCGGCGTACGACTTCTCGGCCGACATCGGCAGCCTCATCTCCGAGGCCCAGCTGGAGACGGTGACCAAGCACGTCGCCGACGCGGTGTCCAAGGGCGCGACGGTGCTGGTCGGCGGCAACGCCCGGCCGGACCTCGGCCCGCTGTTCTTCGAGCCGACCGTGCTCGGCGATGTCACCGACGAGATGGAGTGCGGCCGCAACGAGACCTTCGGGCCGCTGGTGTCGATCTATCCGGTCGCCGACGTCGAGGAGGCGATCGCCCGCGCCAACGACACCGAATACGGGCTCAACGCCAGCGTGTGGACCGGCAGCGCCGCCGAGGGCGAGGCGATCGCGCAGCGGCTGCGCACCGGCACCGTGTGCGTGAACGAGGGCTACGCGCCGGCCTGGGGTACCACCGCGGCCCCGATGGGCGGCATGGGCA
Source organism: Nocardia aurantia (assembly GCF_009604425.1). Taxonomy (GTDB): domain Bacteria; phylum Actinomycetota; class Actinomycetes; order Mycobacteriales; family Mycobacteriaceae; genus Nocardia; species Nocardia aurantia. Next base: position 305,155 of record NZ_WEGI01000014.1, read on the forward strand.
TCTCCGGCGTCGGCCGCCGGCACGGCCCCGACGGCCTGCTGAAGTTCACCGAGGCGCAGAACATCGTGACCACCCGGCTGTTCAATCTCGATGCGCCGTACGGCATTTCGCAGTCCACCTGGCAGCCCGCGCTGATGGCGATGGCGCGGGCGATCCGGTTCCTGCCCGGCCGGTAGGCCGGCTCACTTGTTGAGGAAGATCCCGGCGACATCCGCGTTCTTGATCGGGGTGCTCGCGTTTCGCTGTGTGCCGCAGAGGAAGTCGACCGACACCAGGGTCGCGTCGACGGTCGTGCCCGCGGGCTCGTGCTGATCGCCGGTCTGTTGTTTGACGAACTTGGTGATCGTCATGCGCTTGGTGTCCTGGTCCTGCTTGACGTAATCGCCGCACGGGGTATCGCCACCCTTGTTGAGTGCCTGCTTCACGTCGGTACACCCGGTGAGCAGTGCCGCGGCCACGATCGCGGCGGCGACGCCCGCCGTGGGCCAGCGCAGCAACCTCATCGAAGCGTTCTCCTTCGTTCGTCCGGACTGTCGGTCACCAGCCTAAGGTGTGCGGCCGGTGCCGGGTTCCCGGCTCGGGCCGTCGCGGCAGCCGGGCGCGGCACAGCGATCACCATTACCCTTCGGGGCCGTGAACGCTTCGCAGTTGCCGGATCTCTCGCAGATCACCGATCACCTGACCGCCGTGTCCCCGCCGCCCCCGCTGTGGGTGGTGATCGTCACGGGTCTCGCGGCGTTGCTGCTGGTCGGCTACCCGCCGGTGTGGCGGGTGCTGCGCACCGGCGTGACCATCGCGCACGAGATCGGGCACGCGATCGTGGCGGTCCTCACCGGCCGGACACTGCGCGGGGTGCGGCTGCACTCCGACACCTCGGGGGTGACCGTCTCCCGCGGTAAGCCGTACGGACTGGGCATGATCCTGACCACGATGGCCGGCTATCCGGCGCCGTCGGCGCTGGGGGTGGGCTGCGCGGCGCTGGTGGCGGCCGGGCGGCTGACGCTCATGCTGTGGCTGCTGGTCGGCGCGCTGGTGGTGCTGCTGGTGTTCATCCGCAACCTGTTCGGGCTGCTCGCGGTGGTGTGCGCGGGCGCGCTGGTCTTCCTGGTGTCGTGGTTCGGTTCGCCGGTGACGCAGAGCGTGTTCGGGTACGCGGCCACCTGGTTCCTGCTGCTGGGCGGCGCGCGGGCGGTGATCGAACTGCAGCGGGTGCACACCCGCGGTGACGGTTCGGACGCCGATCAGCTGGCGGGCCTGACCCGGGTGCCGCCGCTGCTGTGGGTGCTGCTGTTCGGGCTGGTCGCGGTGGCGGCACTGGCGTTCGGCGGGCGGCTGCTGCTGGGGGCCTGGCCGCCGATCGGCACCCTCTAGACGGTGCCGGCGTAGTCCCGCCACGCCTGGGCCTCGACGAGGTTGCCCTGGCGGCGCAGCACCGCGGCGAGGCCGGCCATCGCGCGCACGTCGCCGTGGTCGGCGGCCACCCGCCACCAGTGTTCGGCCTCCCGTAACTCGCCGCGGCGATATCGCAGCACCCCGAGGTCGTACGCGGCGCCGGCGTGACCGCGCGCGGCGGCCTGCGTCCACAATTCGCACGCCTGATCCATGTCGCCGCGCCCGTGCATCGCGGCACCGAGCTCGTACAGCGCACTGCGATAACGACTCGCGTCCGTCGCGACGATCCGGACGGCGACCTCCACGACCAGATCGGCGAAACTCACCGGGCCCACGCCGACACTGCAGCGCAACAACGGATTCCCCGTAGAACTACGATCTATCACAACCCCGTAATTTCCCGCCCAGGACATCACCTCGCCGCCGGACTCCATCCATACCGGGGTCAGTGTGATCGCCGCTTCCGGGCTCGCCGCGCACACGTCCAGTGAAATCCCCGCGGCGATCGCGTCGGACCAGACGTCGACGCCCAGCAAACGCCGTTCCCCCAGGGCGACATGGCCTCCGATCACCGACAATCCGATGCCGAGGCCGAGTAGGCCCGGTGGTGGCGAACTCTCGTGCAGGGCGAGACTCACCACCACCGGATCCTCACCCAGCGATTCGGAATACAACGGATACACTGTCGCGCCGTACCAGTCGACCGGGTCGGCTCCGGCATATCGCTGCGCGAGTGCCGGCTCGTCGTACGCGCCGATCGTGGACGGCCGGGTCATCGTGGTCCGCCTTTCGGTAGAGCCGATTCGATGGCTGCGGCATTACCGTATCGCGTCCCGCGCCGGAAAAACTCGGGAATTGTTTCGCGGTCCGATTCGCCGCTTATTTCCCGGGATCGAATTCGGCTCGGAACGTACCGAACATGAAAATCGGTCGATATTCCCGATCGGGGCAATTCACAACGGCCCGAAACCGTTCATCTGCAGGCTGCCGTGACAATAGAGCGCGGTGCCGAACGGTCCGGACACCGGCGCAGGGTCGTCGGGCAGGAATACCGCCACCCCCACCGCGCGCATCGGTTCGTCTGTGCCGCAAGGTGATTCGATTCCGGTGCCGGTCACCGCGCGGCCGTCGGCGGCCAGCACCGCACCGGCGGGCACCACCAGCGCGATGTCCGGCGCCGGCTGGCAGCCCGCACAGTCCGCGCCGCCGTTCCCGTCGTCGGGCCGCACGCGCAGCCGGCCGCGCAGCGCGCACTCCCGGTCGGAATGGTTGATCAGCCACACCTGGACCCCGCGATGCCCCGCGCCGTCTCCGGACATGCTGTGGAACGCCTGTGCCGTGAAGTCGCCGGCGTGGCAGCGGGGGAGGACCGCGGCCGGATCCACTTCCGTGCCGGCCGCGTAGGCCGGGCGGGTCAGCGGGTGGACCACCAGCCGGTCGCCGCGGCACACGTGCAGTTCGTCCGCCGACGCGCCGCCGTCGGCGACCGCGGCGGTCAACGGGGTCGTCTCGCCCGGCAGCGTGACCCGGGCGGTGCCGGGCTCCGGGCAGCCCAGCACCGCATCGCCGGCATATTCGACGCGGACCACGAATTCGGCCGTACCGCCCGGCGTGAGCGCCACCGGGCGCGGCGTGACGGCCGCCTTGCCGATCGCGACCTGCGGAAGATCCGACAGCTCGACATCGGCGAATCCGGTCGCCACGCAATCGCGAATCCCGGTGTTGCGCACCGTCACCAGCAGGGCGTTCGAGCGGCCGGCGGAACTGGTGGCAGCCACCGCGGCGCTGAGATCGCCGGTGTGACACCGGGTATCGGTCTCGGCGCCGGGCGGTCCGGAACAGGCGACCACGGCGACGGCGACCACGGGCAGCAGTGCGGCCGCGACCGCCGACCGGACGAGGTGCACGTTCCGCACCGGCGGTCCTCCTCTTCGAGTCACCTCATAGTGACATCCCGGGGCGAAACCCACGGGTGAAATGTCAGGTCCGGGTTCGTTTCCCGGCGAGTTGCGCGAAGAAGGTCGGATCGTGAACTGCTACCTGCTCGCCCCGCGTGCCGGTGCCGGGGAGCCGGCCCGCCGCGTTCTGCGAATGCCGTTCGGGTACGCGCCTGTGCGGTGGGGATTACGGGCGTGCGGATGCCGCGGGTCGGGAGATCGAGGTGCTGCGAGTGGGGTGGGCATGGCCGGGCCCATGACGGTCTCCCACCAGGGGCGTAGGCGGCGGGGTTCGGGCCGGTACCCGATGTGGGTGTCGGATTCGCCGGTGGTTGCGGCGGAGGCGGTGTCGGTGGTGGTCATCAGGTTTCCGCAAGGTTGTCGATCGGATGGGTCGTTCGGGCGGCGCGAAACCGGCAGCCAAGGGTTCAGATAACCTCTGTCATCTGACAGAGATAATTTTTAGCACTCGAGCCAGTAGAGTGCAAGAGTGAGAGCTGGATAATCGGTAGGCGGTGCCGATGATCACGGCCGAGGGCAACCCGCCGACCGCCGGTCCGGCCGCCGCGGCGGCGCGCCCGCAGAATGGTAGCCGTGACCGGATTCCGACTGCCGCCCGACCGCCGTGCCGAACTGGCGGCGCTGCTGACCGACGGTGTCCGGTTCGGTGCCGAATATCCCAGTGCCGCAGACTATCTCGCGGTGTCGCCGCGGCTGAACGGCAGCGGCGACGAGGCCGCCGACCACGAGTTCGATCTGCGGATGCTGCACTACCTGACCGGCGGCGAAAGCTCGAATCCCTACTGGGACATCGTCGCTCCCGCGATCACCGTGGGAGACGGGCGCCGCCGCACGATCACCGGCGGCGCACCCGCCGGGAGCGCGCGGCTCGGCTACGCGCAGACGGTACTGCAGGCCGCGTACGCCTACGCCGTCCCGGCGCCCGAGACGCTGACCTGGGTCGCGACGGTGTGCGCGGGCCGGCCGATCCTGGAAATCGGTGCGGGGCGCGGATATTGGGCCCATCAGCTGGCCCGGCGGGGCCTCGAGGTGGTGGCGGCCGACTCGCAACCGCCGCAGTGGCAGGACAATCCGTCGTTCCCGGCGGTGTCCGGCCTGCCGGTGGCCTGGCATCCGATCGCGCACCCGGACGAACTGGCCGGGGAGTGGTCCGGCAGCGTCCTGTTGCTGTGCTGGCCGCCGGGCTGGGGCGCGCCGATGGCCTCGCGGGCGCTGGCCACCTTCCGGGCCGCCGGCGGCACCGATCTGATCTACATCGGCGAACCGCGCGGCGGCCGGACCGGCGACGACGCGTTCTTCGAAATGCTCGGCGCCGGTTGGCAACTCGCCGGCGCCGATCCGGATTTCGTGTCCTGGTGGAACCTGCGCGACCGGGCCGAGCACTGGACCGTCCGAACCGGCCCGGCCGCACGATGATTCAGCGCAGGGCGGGGGCGATCTCGCGCTCGAACAGTTCGATGCCGGAGCGGTCGTAGGCGGCCTCGGGGAAGTTCAGGATCGCGTAGCCGAGGCCCAGATCCCGCAGCCGCCGCAGATGTTCCACCACCTGTTCCGGGGTACCGATGGCCTGGCCTGGGGCGCGCAGGAGATTCTGCACGTAACCCCGCGCGATATCGGCGCCGACGATCGACTCGTAGCGCGCGGTCAGCTCGGCCAGTCGCTGCTCCACCTCGGCGTCGGTCGTGGCGATCACCGCGTTGAAGTTCGAGCTGCGCACGATCGCGTCGAAATCGGTGCCCACCTCGGCACAATGCTTACGCAGCACCTCCGACTTGTGCGCGAACACGTCCGTGGCGCCCGCGAAATTGGTGTACTGCGCGTACTTCGCCGCGATCCGCAGCGTCTTCTGCTCGCCGCCGCCGGCGATCCAGATCGGAATTCCGCCCTCCTGCAACGGCAACGGCCGCACGATGGCGTGGTCCACCTGGTAGTGCTTCCCGTCCAGAGTGGCCTCCCCGGTGGTCCACGCCTGCCGGAATATCTGCACGCCCTCGTCCAACCGGCCCAGCCGCTCGCCCGCCGACGGGAAACCGTAACCGTAGGCGCGCCATTCGTGTTCGTACCAGCCGCCGCCGATGCCCATCTCCACCCGGCCGCCGGAGACGATGTCGACCGTGGCCGCCACCTTCGCCAGATAGGCCGGATTCCGATAGCTGATCGCGGTGCACATCTGACCGAGCCGCACCCGCGAGGTGGACGCGCCGAAGGCCGACATCAGCGTCCACGCCTCGTGCGTGGCCTCCTCGGTGGGCACCGGCACCGTGTGGAAATGGTCGTACACCCAGATCGACTCGAAGGTGTCCCCGGCGTCCACGTACTGCGCCAGATCCCGCATGGTCTGCCACTGCCCCGCCGGGTCGATGCCGACGAGATCCAGCCGCCAGCCCTGCGGAATGAATATGCCGTAACGCACACCGTCTCCTTCACCCGTGATCGGTACCGGGCCGCAGCGGAGGCCGCGGTCCCGGAATCACTGTTCCGATCCGGCGCCGATCCCGCAACCGCCGCGCGCACCGGAACCGATCATCGATACCGATCAGATGAGCGCGCGCAACGCCCCCTCCGGCTCGACCCCCAGCAGCGACAGCGCCGAGGAGTGGTAGTTCGGCCCGGGGACGTGGATCGCGTGCTGCAGCCCGACGTGCGCGTCCCGCCAGAACCGCTGCAACGGAGTGCCGCGCCGTACCGCGTTGCCGCCCGAGCGGGCGAAGATCTGGTCGACCGCGGTCACCGCCCGCCAGGCACAGCGAATCTGGTTGCGCCGCACCAGGGATCGATCCTCGAAGCCGATCTCGCCCCCGGCCTCGATCCGGTCGTACAGCCGGCTGATGCCGTCGAGCAGCTGGGTCCGGGAGGCGGCGATGTCGGCGGCCGCCTCGGAGATCGCGTACAGCGAGTACGGATCGCTGCGGACCGGCCCGCCGATCGCGCCGACCCGGGCCCGCTGATAGTCCAGATGCGCGGCCAGCGCGCCCTCACAGATGCCGATCACCGCTCCGGTGATCCCGAGCGGGAACATCGTCCAGAACGGCAACTTGTACACGGTCTCGGTGCGACCGGCCCGCTCCGCCGCCGCGGCGCCCTCGGCCACCGCGCCGGCGTCGATCGTGCGGTAGGCGGGGATGAAGGCGCCGTCGACGATCACATCCTTGCTGCCGGTACCCGACAATCCGATCACGTCCCAGGAGTCGTCGACGATGGTGTAGTCGGCACGCGGCAGCACCACGTGCAGGCTGCGCACCGGCTGGGCCGGTGTGCCGTCCGGGCCGGCGACCAGCGCGCCGAGGAAGATCCAGTCGCAGTGGTCGGTGCCGGAGGAGAAGTTCCAGCGCCCCTTCAGGGTGTAGCCGCCGTCGACGGGGGTGGCCAGGCCCTGCGGCGCGTACGGCGAGGCGATCCAGGTGTCGGGGTTCTCGCCCCACACTTCGGCCGGTAGCCGGCGATCCATCAGGGCCATCTCCCACGGATGCACACCGCCGACCCCGCACACCCAGCCGGTGGACCCGCACACCTTCGCCACCGCCATCACCGCCTCGGCGAAATCGCGCGGATGGGCGGCGTATCCGCCGAACTCGACCGGCTGCAACATCCGCATCACCCCGGCCTGCCGGACCAGTGCGACACTCTCGTCCGACAACCGGCCCAGCCGCTCGGTCTCGTCCGCCGTCCCGGCCAGTTTCGCGGCGAGTTCCTCGACCCGGGCAACCACCTCGTGCGTCATCGCGTACCTCCGAACCATCGAGCCGGCCGTCTCCGTCACCGGGTTGTCCCGCCGACGGTAGGTCGCGCCCCTGCCGCCCACGGTCGAATGTCCGCTCACCGGGACGCGATTCGGATGCGGCGCCGACCCGGCGGCGGAGTAGTCTCCGGACCGGCGCGGGATCGTCGGAATCCGGCTCAGCCGGCGGGAGCACAGGAGCGGATCCGGTATGGCGGTGAGCATCAAGGACGTGGCCCGGGTGGCCGGTGTGTCGCTGGGCACCGTCAGCAACGTGCTCAACCGGCCCGATCAGGTCGCCCCGGCCACCCGGGAGCGGGTGCGGCAGGCGATCGCCGACATCGGTTATGTGCGCAACGATTCCGCGCGCCAGCTGCGGGCGGGCCGCAGCCGCACGCTGGCGATGGTGGTGCTGGACATGGCCAATCCGTTCTTCACCGATGTCGCGCGCGGCGCCGAGGAGGAGGCCGCCGGGCACGGCGCGATGCTGGTGCTGTGCAACAGCGGCGCCGACGAGCGCCGCGAGCATCGGCATCTGGAGCAGATCGCCGAGCAGCGGATGCGCGGCGTACTGCTCACCCCGGTGGTCGGCTCCGGTGACGAACCGCTGGAATTGCTTGCGGCCCAGAATATTCCGGCCGTACTGGTCGACCGGGGCAGTCCGCGCCCGGATCGCTGCTCGGTCACCGTCGACGACGTGCTCGGTGGCCGGCTCGCGGCCCGGCACCTGCTCGCGCTCGGGCACACCCACCTCGGATTCGTCGGCGGTCCGCTCTCGGTCACCCAGGTCGCCGACCGGTTCCAGGGCGCGGCCGACGTCGCCCGGGGCACGGGCGCCCGGCTGGACCACATCGCCACCGACGCCCCGACCGTGACCGCCGGCCGCGACGCCACGGTCGCGCTGCTCGCCGCCGACGTCCGCCCGACGGCCCTGTTCTGCGCCAACGATCTACTGGCTTTGGGCGCCTTGCAGGCGTTGATCATGGCCGGTCTCTCGGTCCCCGGCGACATGGCCGTGATCGGTTACGACGACATCGACTTCGCCGCGGCGGCCGCCGTGCCGTTGTCCTCGGTGCGGCAACCCCGCGAGGAGCTGGGCCGCAGCGCCGCCCGCCTGCTGCTGGAGGAGGCCGACCGCGACGCCACCCACCGGCACCAGCATGTCGTCTTCATGCCGGAACTCGTGGTCCGCCGCTCGACCGATCCCGGCCGTCGGTAGGCCGACCGCACGCGATCCGTCGCCTCGGGCGGCCGCCGGGCATTTCTATTGCGCACAATTTAATTTGGCACTACAGTGTCCGGTGTGACCAACCCGCTGGCGCTCGACAATCAGCTGTGCTTCCCGCTCTACGCGGCATCGCGGGCGATGACCGCGGTGTACCGCACCGAGCTGGACGCGCTGGGCCTCACCTATCCGCAGTATCTGGTGATGCTCGCGCTGTGGGAGCGCGACGGCCGCAGCGTCGGTGACCTGTGCACCACGCTGTCCCTGGATTCCGGCACCCTCTCGCCGCTGCTCAAGCGGCTGGAGTCGGCCGGCCTGGTGGAACGCCGCCGCAGCGCCGACGACGAGCGGCGGGTCGGGATCACCCTCACCGACACCGGCCGGCGGCTGCGCGCGGACGCCTGCGAGGTTCCGCTACGGATCGCGGAGTCGACCGGCATGTCGCGGGAGGACATGGAGACGCTGCGCGACGCGCTGCAGCGCCTCACCCGGGCACTCACGGCCCACACCCACCCGAAGGAGAACTGATCATGGCAGTCCTGTACACCGCCGAGGCCCTGGCCACCGGCGACGGCCGCAACGGTCACGGTCGCTCCAGCGACGGCCGGCTGGATCTGGACCTGGCGATTCCGAAGGAGATGGGCGGCACCGGCGAGGGCACCAACCCGGAGCAGCTGTTCGCCATCGGGTACGCCGCCTGCTACCACTCCGCGCTGCGGCTGGTCGGCCGTCAGGACGGGGCGAACATCGACGATTCCGCGGTCGGCGCCAAGGTCGGCATCGGCCCCAACGACGCCGGCGGGTTCGCGCTGGAGGTCACGCTCGAGATCACCCTGCCGCACCTCCCGCACGACGAGGCGCAGGCGCTGGCCGACAAGGCCCACCAGGTGTGCCCGTACTCCAACGCCACCCGCGGCAACATCCCGGTCCACATCGTGGTCACCGACGACTGATCTTCGCGATCCGGTCCACCTCGGCGCGTCGCCCGGCTCGGGCGACGCGCCGAGCCATGTGGAACACGTTGCAAAAAAGTTGCCACCGGCGCAGGTGAAACGGTCACGGCAATGGCGAATCGGTGTCATGCTTCACGGCACTCGAGTTCGTTTCGAATCCCGAAAGGGGTTGCCATGTCCACCGCTTCCACCGTCGAGGGCGCCGGTGTGTCCGATTCGCCGGACGACACCGGCCGGCTCGACGGGGCCTCGCCGCGCCGGATCTGGTCGGTGCTACTTGTTATAGTTCTGTTCAGCGAGATCGCGCCGACGCAGTACACGATGGTCGCCGCCGCGCTGCAGAAGATCGCGCCGTCGTTCCCCGGCGTGGGGGCCAACATCACGTGGACGATGATCGCGTTCGGCCTGGTCGGCGCCTCCGCGTCGCCGTTGATCGGCAAGATGAGCGACGTCTGGGGGAAGAAGAAGCTGTTCCTCGCCATGGGCGTGCTGTTCGCCGCGGGCTGTCTGCTGTCGGTGCTCACCTCGAACTGGTGGGTGTTCCTGGCGGGTCGCTGTTTGCAGGCCACCGCGATAGCGACGGCCGTGGTCGCCTACGGGCTGATCCGGGACCTGTTGCCGCGCAGACTCGTTCCCGTCGGGCTCGGCCTCACCGCGACCGGCTTCGGCTTCTCCGCGGCGCTGGCGCCGCTGCTGGCCGGCTGGCTGGTCGACAACTACCAGTGGCGGGCGATGTTCTGGTTCCTGTTCGGCTTCACCGTGCTGATGCTGCCGATCGTGGCCTTGGTTGTGCCGGAATCCACACTGCGCGTACGGGAATCGATCGACATCACCGGCGCGGCCCTACTGTCCGGTGGCACCGCGCTGGTGCTGATCTACATCGACAAGGGCCAGGACTGGGGCTGGGGGCGGCCGCTGACGCTATTGTGGCTGATCGCCGGCCTGCTGTTGCTGGTGGCGTTCGTCCTGGTCGAGTTGCGGGTGCGGGTCCCGGTGGTCGACATCCGGCTGCTGGCGCATCCACGGGTCAGCCTGGTGCTGATCACCGCGCTGTTCACCTCGTGCATGGTCGGGATCCAGGGCTACGCGATCGCCTACATGGTGCAGACACCCAGCGAGGGCGCGCTGCGCGGCACCATCGTGAACACGACCATCGACACCGCCGCCCAGCAGTACAAACTGCATCTGCTCCCGCAGGCCGTGCGGGTGGTGATCGATCCGTCCTACAGCTACGGCAACGGGCTCACGCTGTTGCAGTTCGCCGTGCGGATCGCGCTGATCCAGGGTCTGCTCGGCATGATCTTCGGCCTGATCGCGGGCCTGGTGGCGCGCCGCTTCGGTCCCTGGTACCCGCTGATCGCGTCGGTGGCGATCCTCGCCGGCGTCGGGATCGCGGAGGTGTTCCTGCCGCACCAGTGGGGATGGTTCGCGCTCACCAGCGGGTTCTTCGGCATCGCGTTCGGGCTCTACTACGCGGCCGCGCCGACCCTGGTGGTGGAGGCGGTCCCACAGGAGCAACAGGGCATCAGCGTCGGGGTGCTCGGCGTGATGCAGAGCATGGGCGTCGCGATCGGCACCGCCGCGATCACCGCGTTCCTGAACAACAACCCGCTGCACGCGGAGGTGTCGGTGGCCGGGCAGACCCGCACCGCGCCCATCCCGCAGGTGTTCGGCGAACACGGCTACGTGCTCGGATTCTGGTTCGCGGTCGTCACCTCGGTGATCGGCCTGCTGGTCGCGCTGTTCATGCGGCACGGCCGCACCCCGGCCACCGGCGGCGCCACCTTCTGACCGCGTTACCGGCCGACCGGCCGCCACTGCGCGGCCAGGTCGGCCAGCAAGGAGTCGTCGACCGGGCGGCGGGCCACCAGCGCCTGGAAGTAGAGCGGCCCGACGATGCGCGCGAACGCCGCGTCGGACAGCGGGCCGGTGATCTCCGCGAGCCGGTCGCGGCGCAGATCCGTGATCCGGCGCAGCACCTCGCCCGCGACCGGATCGTGGTCGGCGTGCGCCGCCAGGCTGGTGAACGCCGCGGCGGTGCCCGGCACCGCCAGGCTGTCGCGCAGCGCGTGCAGGAATTCCAGCACGGTCCCCGGTGCGGTACCCGGCGGCGCCTCCCGCACGCGGTAGTACCGCAGCGCGGCGTCCGTCAGCAGCTGATCGCGCGACGGCCAGTGCCGGTACAGCGTGTTGCGCGACACCCGGGAACGGCGGGCGACGGCGGCGAACGTGACCGCCTCCGGACCCTCGGTGACCAGGATCGCCTGGGCACAGGCGAGCACGTGCTCGAGGGTGCGGTCGGCCCGCGGCTCGGGCCGGGCGTCGTGCGTCACACACCCGACTATAAGGCGGCGCATCCCGTACGGAACACGGTTCGGCCACCGCGTAAAGTTGTCACAGCCGGCATACGCACCGGCGACCCGCGATCCCGATTCGGTGGCTCACACAGCCGATTCCGGCTGATCGCCGAGGGGCCTCCGGTCCACGTCGTGGTCCATCGCGGCACCCGCCACGATATCGGCAACCCGGCCGGATATCTGCGCGCGGCAATCGATTTCGCGTTGCAGCGGGAGGAGTACGCGGACTCCCTGCGAAGCTGGTTGCGCGGTCGCCTCACCGCCGCCTGATCATCGCCGGCTCGCCGGAACGGCCCCGGCGCGGACCGTCTCCGCGGTCACGGCCCCTGTCCGACGCCACCGTGGCCCGAGCAGGCGTTCGGTAGATCGCGGCTGAACACGGACGCGCCGTCGTGGCATCGGGTCGTCGCGCCCGGTGGTGGCTTGGTGGTCTGTTCGGGGCGTTGCACACATACGTTGTGAACGTTCAAGTAGAAATCGGGCGGGCACCGGTCGGAGTGCGCTGTGGCCGGCGAGACCGAGATTCCGCCGCCGACTATCGCCGCTATGCAGGCAAGCTGTACGAACCATCGCAACGTGCTGGTCATCGCGACCTCCGAGCGGGTGGAGTCCTGACGGTGCGACCAGACCTACGAGTGCTGTCAACCATGATACGACCTGCGTCCCGGCAAGCGCCCGGCGTTTCCGCAGTCACCGGATGTTCCAGCGAACAACGTCGCGTTACCGGACGTCGCGTTACCGGCCGGACTGTCGGCGCTACCCACACACGGCTGCGCGACCGGTATCGGATGACAGTACCGCCGCGGGCGACCCTGGTGACCTTCTCGGGGCCGCGCCCGGCATTCCCGAAACCACTCGGTGCGGCCGAAATTCGCTGGCTCGTACTCGATCGGCGGTGGTACACAGGATGGGCTCACCCGCGACCGGCGGAGAGCGATTCCACAGCGACGGGACGGAACATCGGGTACCGCTGTGGTGCACCGTGTTCCGCCGGGGAGGGCACCGTGAACAGGACCAGAAATCTACTGCTCGAAGGTGTGGTCGGGTCCACCGCCTACGGGTTGAGCACGCCGTCGAGCGATACCGACTACGCGGGGATCTTCGTCGAGCCGACGGTCAGTTTCCTCGGTCTGCATCCGCCGGATCGGCACCGCGCCACCCGGACCGGCCGCGACGGGGCCGACGCCACCTACCACGAGGTGGGCAAGGCGATGGGGCTGATGCTGGCGTGCAATCCGACCGCGATGGATGTGCTGTGGCTGGAGGACTATCTGCTGCTCACCCCGTTCGGCGCGGAGCTGGTGTCGCTGCGCGGCTGCTTCCTGTCCGCGCCGCGGGTGCGCAACGCGTTCTTCGGGTACGCGACCGCGCAACTCCAGGCGCTGTCCCGGCATCCACGGCTCGGGGATCCGCGCCGCGCCAAGCACGCCCGGCACGTCCGGCGGTTGCTGTGGCAGGGTTTCCAGCTCTACACCACCGGCGTACTGCCGATCCGGGTGCCCGATCCCGAGGTGTATTTCGCGTTCGGTGAGCAGGTGATGACCGATCCGGAGGCGCTGGCGGCCCGGAACCTGATGGCGGAGTACGAGTCCCGCTTCGCCGCTGCCACCGCCGTGCTGCCCGCCGCGCCGGACGAGGCGCCGCTGGAGGATTTCCTGCAGCGGGTCCGGCGCGCCCACCTCGAGGCGTGCTGAACGCTCAATCCACCAGGGCCAGGCCAAGATACGCCTCCTGCACGGCGGCGTCGGCGCGGATCTCCGCCGGGGTGCCGTCGGCGATCACCGCGCCCTGGTGCAGCACCACGATGCGGTCGCAGGCCGACATGACCAGGGCCATGTCGTGGTCGACGACGAGCACCGCGAGGCCGCTGCCGAGCGCGAGATCGCGCAGCGCCGTGGCGAGTGCGCCGATCTCGGTGATGGACAGGCCCGCGCCCGGCTCGTCCAGCAGTACGACCGCGGGGTCGGTGGCGAGCGCGCGGGCGATGCCGGTGAAACGCCGTTTCGCCATGGACAGTTCGGCGGGCAGGCGCGCGAGATCGTCGGTCAGGCCGAACTTCTCGACCGCCGCCTGGGCCGGTTCGGGCAGCCGGCCGTCGGTGTGCCCGGCGTTCTCGGCGGCCACCCGCAGGTTCTGCGCCACGGTGAGATCCTCGAACAGTTCACCGCCCTGGAACACCCGGCCCAGTCCGGCGCGGGCCCGCGCGTCCGGGCTGCGGCCGGTCAGCGCGTGCTCGCCGAGCGACACCTCGCCCGCGTCGATCGGCGCGAAGCCGCCGAGGGCGTCGAGCAGTGTGGTCTTGCCGGCGCCGTTCGGGCCGACCAGGCCGGTCACCTCGCCGGGCCGGGCCGCCATGGTCACCGACCGGACGGCCGTGACGCCACCGAAGTGCACCGAGACGTCCGCGGCCGCCAATTCCGCACCGGCGCGCGGTGATTGCACCCCGCCGGGCAGCGGCGCGGGGTCGAACTGCGAACGCTTGCGCCAGGTCACCCCGTTGGGGTGGACCAGCACGGTGACCACCAGTCCGGCGCCGAAGACGGTGGCGTAGTTCTCGGTGAGCCAGCCGATGTTCAGATCGGAGATGGCCAGATACACCAGTCCGCCCATGGCCATCACGCCGCCGAGCAGTCCGCCGGACACCGAGGTCACGCCCGCGATCACCGCCAGGCTCACCAGATTGATCGACTCCATGAACGCGAACTGGCCGAAGGTGACCGTGGAGCTGCGGAACGCGAGCAGTACGCCGGCCGTCCCGGCCAGTGCCGAGGACACCACGAACGCCGCGAGTTTCGTTCGGGTGACACTGATTCCGACGGACGCGGCCGCGCGCTCGTTGGTGCGGACAACCAGCAGCCGGCGGCCCAGCGCGGAACGCCGTACCAGCATCACCACCAGGCCCGCGAGCACCAGCCAGCACAGCGCGAACAGCCCGTACCGTTCCGGATACAGCGCCGCGTCGATCTCGAATCCGAACAGGGCCGGCGGGTGCGGTTGCAGTCCGACCAGACCACCGGTGAAGGTGCTGCTCTCGAACAGCACCACCGACACCGCGATCGCCAGCGCCATGGTCAGAATGGCCAGATTGATGCCGCGCACCCGCAGCGCCGGCAGGCCGACCAGCAGCCCGGCCAGCGCGCCGACCGCCGCGCCGACCAGCGGTGCCAGCACGAACGGCAGCCCGAACGAGATGTCCAGCCGGGCAGCCACATACGCGCCGAGGCCGGCGACGGTCATCTGCGCCAGGCTGATCTGGTTGGCGTAGCCGACCAGCAGCACCAGCGACAGCACCAGGATCGCGAACACAATCGACACCGTCGCCGCGTCCCGCCAGTCCGGGGTGCCGAGGAACAGCACCGCGACCGCCACCGCCACGGCGATCGCCACCGGGATCGGCCGGAACAGCCCAGCGGCCACCGGTTGTGCGGGCACCGCGGGCAGCCGGTTGCTCGCCCGGTCGCGGCGCAGCACCAGGATCAGCAGCACGGCGACGAAGGGCACGGTCTGCGGCCAGCCCAGCTGCCACTGTCGCGGGACGTGATCGGAAACCAGATGTGTCACCACACTTTCGCCGACCCCGAGGATCAGGCCACCGGCCAGCGCCGACAGATAGCCGTCGAACCGGCCGGGCAGCGCGGCGGCCAGCGCGAACGCCGTCACCGTGAGCATCGTGGTGTCGAATTGGCCGACGATGGGGGCGACCAGGATGCCCGCCGCCGCGGCGAGCACCGAGCCCAGTGCCCAGTTCAGGCCGCCGAGCACATGCGGTGAGGCGCCCAATGCCTGTGCGGCGGACTCGTGTTCGGCCATCGCCTTGGTCATCAACGGCAGCCGGCCCCACGCCGACCAGCCCGCCAGCACCGCGACCACCAGCACCGCGATCACCAGGATGGCGACCCGCTCGGTCGGAATCGGTTGTCCGAGAACGCGGGTCGTCGACGACGGCAGCGCGCTGCGCGGCACCCGCGGCACATCGGGAAAGACGGTGTGCGCCAGCCCGGTCAGGAATCCGAGCAGGCCCAGCGTGGCGACCATCCGTGACAGCTGGGTGCGGTTGCGGATCGGCCGGATCACCACCAGGTAGATCAGCGCCCCGAAAATCGCCGCGCCGGCGAGGGTCAGCGCGGCCGCCGCCGCGAACGGCAGGCCGGTGTCGTCACGCAGCCGGTAACACAGCAGCGCACCCCAGAGCGCGATGCCGCCGTGGGCGAAATTGATCGTCCTGGAGCCGCGGTGGATCGCCACGATCCCCACCGCGCTCACCGCGTACACGCCGCCGATACCGAGGCCCAGCAGCGCGAATCGCAGGGTCAGGTCCATCACGACCCCTTCGCCGTATTCCGATGTTGCCGGCGCCTCTTGGCGAAGCGCCCGTGCCGACTGTATGTTTGTGAGCACCTACTCGCAAGGGTTGGGCAACAGGGCGGTTGCGGAAATACGGTGGATGCCGATGAGTGACAGTGCGGGAGTGGACGTTTCGTCCGCCTCCGAGACCGGCGACGATGTTCCGGCCGCGATCGCGGCCGACGGACTAGCGGCCGGCTACGGCGCGGTGGACGTACTGCGCGCGATCGATCTGGCCGTCCGGCCCGGCGAGGTCGTGGCGCTGCTGGGCCCCAACGGCGCCGGCAAGACCACGCTGCTGCGCACGCTGGCCGGCTATCTGCGGCCGACCGCCGGCGAGGTCCGGCTGTTCGGCGACACCTGCACCCGGCTGCCCGCCTACCGGCGCTGCCGCCGGGGCGTGTCGTTCCTGGGGGAGGAGCGGCACATCTTCCCCGGCCTGACCGTGCGCCAGTCGTTGCGCCTGGTCGGCGCCGATCACACTGCGCTGCACCTGTTCCCGGAGCTGACCGGGCGGATGCGGCATCGCGCGGGCCTGCTGTCCGGTGGCGAGCAGCAGATGCTCGCGCTGGCCCTGGCGCTGGCCCGCCGGCCACGGCTGCTGCTCATCGACGAACTGTCCCTGGGCCTGGCGCCGCAGGTGCGCGAGCGACTGCTCGACGCGGTCCGCGCCACCGCCGACACCGGCGTCGCGGTCCTGCTGGTCGAGCAGAACGCGAAAGCCGTTCTCGCCCGCGCGGACCGGGCCCACGTGCTGCGCCGCGGCGAGCTCGTCGACGAGCGTCCCGCGGCGCAGTGGCTGCCGCGCCTCGAAGACCTCGCGGCGCTGTATCTGTCGTGACCATCGTTTCTCATCGCTCGTCCCCGAGAGGTTCGTCCATGTCGAGTTCCATCGCGAAACTGCTGGCGCCGTTGGCCGCACTGGCCCTGGCCCTGACCGCGTGCAGCGGCAACAGCTCGTCGAGCGGCGACGGACCGCTCGAGATCGCCGCGATCGCCGCACTGTCCGGCGGGGTCAGCGCCAACCCGGAGTACGCCGACGGCGCGCAGGCCGCCGTGCAGGAGATCAACGCGCACGGCGGGGTCAACGGCCGGCAACTGCACCTGAACACCTGCGACATGCACCAGAACGCCACCGAATCCGCGAACTGCGTGCGGAAGATATTGGCGGACAAGAAGATCGTGGCCCTCGCCGGTGGTTCCGACATATTCCTGGACGCCGACAAGGCCCAGCTCGAGGCGGCCAAGATGCCGGTGATCGGGCAGTGGCCGGTGTCCACCTTCGACGTCACCAATCCGCTGGCCTTCAACGTGAACGGCTCGACCGTCGTCGGATTCCCCGGCATGGCCCAGGATGTCGTCGCGAGCGGCGCGAAGAAGGTCGGCCTGGTGACCCTGGACCTGCCGACCTCCGACGCGAACCGCAAGTCCATCATGCAGATCATGTCCGCCGCCGGCGTGCAGGTGACCGCCGACGTCCGGCTTTCGGCCACCGCCGCGGACCTCAGCGCCCCGGTGCAGCAGGCCATCGCGGGCAATCCCGATGCGATCATCTGGCTGTCGTTCACCGCGCAGACCCCGGTGGCGGTGAACGCCTTGCGGCAGGCCGGATTCAAGGGCACGGTCGCCGTCGCCGGCGCCGCGTTCGAGAAGCGGAGCATGGAGTCGATGGGATCCGGCGGCCCGGTCACCCTCAGCCTGGTCTTCCCGCCGGCCTGGGACACCTCCACCGCGTACGGCAAGCAGTTCAACGACGACATGAAAGCCTATGCGCCGCAAAGCAAGCTGACCGAACTGGCGCTGAGCAGCTGGCTCGGTGTGCAGATGTTCGCACAGGTCGCGGGCACCCTGCCGACGGTCGATCGCGCCTCGGTGCTCGACGGGCTGCACAAGCTCGCGGCGGTGAAGACCGGCGGCCTCACCCCCGCCATCTCGTTCGCCGCCAAGACCCCGCTGCCGTACGGAGCCATCTACAACCCCGCGTACACCGTGGTCCACGTCGTCAACGGCGCCGCCGGCTGGGACGGCAAACTCTACGAGACCGGCACCCACCAGGTCCTACAGCCGGCGCCCTGAGCTCCCGGGCCGCGGGTATCGGCGCGCGGCCCGGCCGGTTCGGCTCGGCGATATCGGTGTACTGGTCGGCGCGCCGGATACGCCCCGCTCCGCGCGCTTAGCGACCACCGCCGCCGGCCGATCAGGCGTGCCCTGCGTGTCCGGGCAGGTGTCAGGCGAGTTCCCGGAAGAATCGATGCCGATCCGGTCGGCGACGGTGACCCGGGCACGGGTCTCGAAGAAAGGAACTCGATGGACTGGGAGGCGTGGCAACAGAGCTGGGATCGGCAGCAAGAGCTGTATCTGCCCGACCGCGAGGAACGGTTCCGCGTGATGCTCGATCTGGTCGAGGCGGCGGCCGGGAAGTCACCCCGCGTGCTCGACCTGGCCTGCGGGACGGGCACCCTCAGCCGCCGCCTGTTCGCCCGGCTGCCCGAGGCGAGTTCGGTTGCGGTGGACCGTGATCCGACGCTGCTCGCGATCGCGCGGGGCTCGTTCGACGGCGACGCCCGGATCGAGTTCGTGGTCGCCGACCTCGAGGAACCCGGCTGGACCGCCGGCCTGTCCCCGCGCCTGTTCGACGCCGTGCTCACCGCCACGGCCACCCACTGGATGCCGCCGCACCGGCTGGATCGCCTGTACCGGGACCTGCTGCCGCTGCTGCGCCCCGGCGGCCTCCTCCTCAACGCCGACCACATGCCGGATCCGCGCACGCCGCGCCTGAACGCGCTCGACGAGATCGTCCAGCGCACCCATCAGGAACGCAGCCGGGCCGACGGCGCCCGCGATTGGGAGCAGTGGTGGTCGGACGTCGCCGAGGCCCCCGAACTGTCCAGCGAATTCGCCGCCAGCCGAGCCATTTTCGACAACCGAACCCCCGGCGAACCGCAGTCGCTGACCTGGCACCGCGACCACCTGCGCGCTGCCGGCTTCGCCGAAACCGGCGTGCCGTGGCGCTCGGTCACCGACGCGGTCATCGTCGCCATCCGCTGACTCCGAGCCCGTCACACCCGGACGGCGTAATCGGCCGGCGACGGTACCGAGGGGCCGATGCCGCACCGTAGCTGCAACATGTTCTAATCATGATCGGGGTACGACGGAGGGAGTCGGCGCGGTGGTCGCGTTCTTCACGGAGGTGGACGGCCGGTACCAGGCGTCGCCGTTCGCGGTGGCACGGTGGTCGGCCAAGCAGATCGGCGGGCACGCGGTGTGCGGGCTGCTGGCCCGCGAGTTGGAGAAGCACTGTCCCGACCCGGAATTCGTGCCCGCCCGGCTGACCGTGGACTTGTTCAGCCCCGTCGTCGCCGAACCGCTGACGGTGGTGAGCGAGGTGGTGCGGCGGGGTAACCGGATCGTCGTCGCCGACGCGCGCGTCGAGCAGGACGGCAAGGTCCGCACCCGCGCTACGGCGGTGTTCCTCAAGACCGCCGACACCCCACCCGGCGAGATCTGGAGCTCGCCGCACAGCCTGCCCGACCCGCCGGATCCCACCGACCGGAACATGCGACTGTGGGTGCGGACCGGCGCCGACGACTGGACCATGGACTTCGGCGCCTGCCAGAACGCCGAGCGCAAGACCATCTGGCAACATCAGCCGCCACTGGTGGCGGGGGAGCAGACCTCTCCCTTCCAGCGGGCCGCCATCGTCGGCGACACCACGAACATGGTGTGCAACTGGGGTTCCCAGGGCGTCGGGTACATCAACTCGGACATGACGCTCACCCTGTCCCGGCTGCCCGTCGGCCCGGAACTCGGCTTGCAGGCCGCGGATCACCTTGCCCACGACGGGATCTCGATCGGCACCGCGACCCTCTACGACCGTCTCGGCCGCCTCGGCACCTGCGTCGTGACCGCCGTCTCCAACTCCCGCCGCCAGCTCGACTTCGCCCGCCTCACCGCCGAACACGTCACGGCGCGACCCTGATCGCCGGACCGGCAGGTGCGTTCGGGACGGCCGACCGGCTTCGCCCATCACGCGACCTCGCTCCGCCGGGTCACTCCCGGGCCGGCCGCCTGATACCCCGGTACGACCGACGAGCAGGACCGCAGAGTGATGTGCGGGCGGCCTCGGAGCGCAAGGGTGGACAGCGTGAATCCCACCGATGCGGGCGAATCCACGCGCGGCGCGGCACCTTCGGATCGGTCGCCGGTCCGGGCGAAGGTCCGGACCGCGCTGGGGTGCTACGTGCTGTCCACCGTCCTCGCCTCGGCCGCTCTGCTTGTGGCGCAACCACGTTCGGGGATCGACAGCGCGGCCCTGTCCCTGGTCCAGTTCGGCCCGGTGCTGGGTGCGCTGGCGACCTGGTCGATGTACCGGAAAACCGTTACCGGGCTGCCGTTCTCGGCCGTACCCGTCCGGCGCGTCCTGACGAATGTCGCCACGATGGCCGTGGCATGCGTGTCGTTCTGGCTGCTGATCACGGCCGGGGCAGTGGTGTGGGGCGTCACCCCGGTCGGTCCCGCCGCGGTCGGGACCGTACCCTTCGCGGTGTTCCTGCTGCTGCAACTGCTCGGCGCCACCGGCGAGGAGATCGGCTGGCGAGGGCTGATGCAACCACTGCTCCAATCGCGCATGTCCCGGTTCGCGGCGATATGCGTGACCGGAACGGCCTGGGCGCTGTGGCATGTCCAGGCGTTCACGGCGGGCGCGCCGATCGCGATCAGCTTCTTCGTGGCGGTGCTGGCGTTCGCCGCCGTGCTCGGATCGCCGGCCGAGGGGAGCTTCCGCCAGCGCGTGCTGGTCGCGGCCATCGGGCACTGGCTGATCAACATCGCCTGGTATCTACTCGCCGGTGACGACACCTCGGACCGGCCACAGATCGTATTCGTCGCGATCGCCGCCGTACTCGTGGCCGCCGGTGTGACGACGGTGCGGCGGAGGGGTCCGCGCCCACCGGCTCGACCTCGCCGAGCTCACCGCCGAGAAGGTCACGGCCCGGCGCCGATCGGGCCGGGCCGTCCCGAATCCCGTTCGCATTCAGCAAGTTTCGCGCGGATCCGGTCGGCGTCGGCGTAGCCGAAGCCCTGCTGTCCCGGTAGGGCCAGATCGTCCAGGTTGTCGAGGGCCTCCGCCCAGGCGTCGCGAGCGGCGCCGAAATCGCCCAGCACGAAATGACTTTCGCCGAGGTGGTCGAGAACCGTCGCTTCGTGGTAGCGGTCACCGAGTTCTCGGTTGACCGCGAGCGACAGCCGGTAGTGTTCGATCGCCCGGTTGTGGTCGCCGAGGTGGTGGAAGGCGTAGCCCAGAGTGTCGAGGGTGCGCGACTCGCTGCGCCGGTTGCCGAGTTCCCGGTTGAGCGTGAGAGCCGACTCGGCGCAGGAGACGGCCTGCCGATAGTCGCCGAGCAGGGCGTGGAACCAGCCGAGATTGTTGAGGGCCATCGCCTGGCCGCGACGATCGTGGGTGGCGTGGAACAGGCGCAACGCGTTCTCGGTCGAGCGCAGCGCGTCCGAGTGCCGGTCCTGAAATTCGTACAGGGTCGAGTATTCGCGGTGGGTGAAGGCCGCGCCGGTGCGGTCATCGATGCGGTGGAAGAGTTCGAGGGCCGCGCCGAGGTTGGTTTCGGCGGCGGCGTAGTCGCCCAGATAGGCGCTCACACGTCCGAGACCGATATGCGCCTGCGCGATCGTGGACATCTCGGCGCCGCGCCGGGCCGCGACCAGAGCGAGGTGTTGGGTGTCCGCCCAGTCCCACCAATGCCCACGCCTGCTGAAGAATTCGACCAGCATGTGGGGAAGTTGGACGATGTGCGCGTCCTGTCCCGATGCCACCGCCAGTCGCAGCACGGCGAGCAGGACCGCATGCTCGGCGTCGAACCAGGCCAGCGCGGCCGCCGAGTCCTCGATCGGCTCGATCGTGACCGCGGCAGCGTGGACCCCCGGCTGCAGGGGCGGCAGGCGGGGGTGCATCGATGTCTGGGCGGCGTACGCGGTGTGCAGATAGTGATCCAGCATTCGTTGCCGCGCGGCGCGGCGCTCGGTGGCGTCGACGGTGCGAGCGAGTTCGGCGGCGTAGGCCCGCAGCAGGTCGTGGAACCCGAAGCGGCCCGCGGCGCTCTGGGCGACCAGATGCGTCCGGATCAGTTCGTTCAGCAGTTGCCGAGCCTGTCGCACATCGGTTCCGGCCAGGCTCGCGGCGGCGGGAGCCGAGATGTCCGGGCCCGGATGCGATCCCAGGAGCCGGAACATCCGGGCCGCGGCCGGGGCGAGTTGCCGATAGGACCAGGAGAAGACCGTGCGCGCGTCGGTGGCGGGATTGCCCGCGTCCAGCGCGTCGAGCCGGGTCTGTTCGTCGCGTAGTTCCTGCGACAGAACCCGCAGCGGGACAGACGGATTCAACACGGCCCGCGCCGCGACGATCGCCAACGCCAACGGTAGCCGAGCGCACTGCTCGATCAGCACGGTGGCGACGACAGGCTCGGCGGCGACCCGCTCGTGACCCAGCCGACGCGCCAGCAGCGCGCCCGCGTCCTCGGTGGCCAGCACGTCGAGGGTGATCGGATGCGCGCCGTGATGGGCTACGAGGTCGGCGAGTTGATTGCGGCTGGTGACCACCACCCGGCACGACACGGTGCCCGGTAGCAGGGGCCGGACCTGGTCGCTGTCACGCGCATTGTCCAAGACGAGCAGCATCGTACGTCCCGACACCAGGCGCCGGTACAACGCGGACTGCGCGTCCACTTCGATGGGGAGCCGATCCGGCGGCACGCCGAGTGCGTCCAGGCAGCCGCGGATCGCCTCGGCGGGCGCCACCGGCGGTCCGGCCGGGTCGAACCCCCGCAGGTCGACGTACAGCTGTCCGTGCGGGAAACGATCGGCGACCAGGTGCGCCCAATGCACCGCCAGGGCGGTCTTTCCGATTCCGGCCGTGCCCTCGATCGCCGAAATCACCACGGGCACGGTCTCGTCGAGGTCGTCCAGCACGGCGGTGAGCCGGCGCAGTTCCGCCTCACGGCCGACGAAATGCGGTGACCGCAAGGGCAGTTGGTGCGGCACCGCCACCTCGATTTCGCCCCGCGGCGCGGGGCCCCCGTCCGTGACCTGTTGCGGCACCGCCGTTCCGGTCTCATCGGCGTCGCCGGTCCCGGATCCGCCGGTCACCGCGACCTCGCTCGCACCTCTCGACAGCGCGGCCGGCAGTTGCCCGCGGTGCTGCCACACCGTCGCGGCGACCGCCAGCAGGGTCAGTCCGACGACGATGGGCCACAGCCAGATCGAGCGATCGACCGAGGTGGCGTAGTTGACCGCGACCGCGAGGCCGGTCGTGCAGATGGCGGTCGCGAAGATGGGCGCCATGACCGCCGGCCGACCACGCAGAGCCATCGCACCCTCCATCGCAGGCGCCGCAGTGCCTTCCGCGCGACGAAATCGCCCACCGGCCCGCGGTGATCGCCGACCTGGTCATTGTATCCGGGAGCGGGAGCCGATCCGAGCCCATCCCGCACCGGCATGATCGGACCCGCAGTGCCGCACCCGATCTCGCTCAGGGACCGGATGCGGTGCCGAGTCGGTCCGGGATCCGGCGATCCGCTCCGGCCGCGTTGCCTCAGCGCACCGCCGCCGCGAAACCCAGTGCGGCCAAGAGTTTCTCGCTCTCCACCCACAGCCGGGCCGCCGCCTCGTCGTCCAGGGCAAGCTCGGCGGGCGCCTCCTCGGCGCGGCGGTGGAAGTACCGGCCGGGTGTGTGGCCGCCTTCCGGATCGGTCGCCAGCCACACCAGTGTCTCGGCCGGTTCGTCGGGGGAGACCGTGTCGGCGGCCGCCATGTGGGCCCGCATCGCGGCGTCGCCGTGGGTGGCGAAGTTGCTGGCCACCACGCCCGGGTGCATGGCCTGGGCGATGATGCCCTCGGCGGCGCCGCGGCGGGCGAGTTCGCGGGTGAACAGGATGTTCGCGAGCTTCACCCGGCAGTAGGCGACGGTGGGGTGTTCGACGCCGAGGCTCTGCACGTCGTCCCAGTCCAGGCCCCGGCTGCTGCGGTGCGCGGTCGACGAGACGGCGAGCACCCGGACGGCGCCGGCCGGTCGCGCCGCCGCGGTCACCGCCAGCGACGACCACAGTTCGCGGGTCAGCAGGAACGGGGCCAGATGATTGGCGGCGAAGGTGGCCTCGGTGCCGTCCGCGGTGACGATCCGGCGGTCCCGGACGCCACCGGCGTTGTTGATCAGCACATCGAGACGCTCTGTGCGGGAAAGGATCTCGTCGGCGACCCGGCGCACCTCCGCCATCAGCGTGAAATCGCCGCGCAGCATCACGAAGTCGCCGCCCAGTTCGGCGGCCGCGGCGGCGCTGCGCTGCGGGTCGCGGCCCACGCCGATCACCTGCCACCCCCGGGCCAGCAGTTCACGCGCGGTCGCCTTGCCGATGCCCGAACTGGCGCCGGTGACGACCGCGACGGGACGGGCGGGGTCGAATGTGGAAGTCATTGTCTCGCAATCTTTTCGGAAACTGAGGGGATTCAGCGCGGCCGCAGGCCGTCGAGCAGCAGCCGCACGGTGAACCGCACCCGCTCCTCGAGCTGCTCCGCGGTCGGTGGGCGACCGGCGACGATCGCGCGGACCTGCCCGCCGACCACCAGCGTCATGAACGCGCGCGCGGCCTGGTCGGTGTCGGTCGGCGCCAGCGCGCCGGCGACGATCGCGCGGTCGAGCACCCCCGCGACGAATTCGACGACCGGCCCGGCGCTGAGGGTGTAGTTCTCCACGAAGATCTCGGGGAACCGATAGCTCTCGGTGTTGATGATCCGTTGCAGCCGTAGGCCGTTCACGGTCATCACCTGTCCGATGCGCAGGCGGGCGACCTGTTCCAGGGTGCCGGGCAGATCGCCGTCGTCCATCCGCTCCAGCACATCCTTCGGCACGATCTGCCGCTCGGTGGCGCGGCGCACCGCGGCCCGGAACAGCGAAGCCTTGTCCGGATAGCGGGCGTAGACGGTGCGCTTGGTCATGTTGACCCGCGCGGCGATCATCTCGACCGTCGCCAGCTCGAAACCGTGTTCCAGGAACAGGTCGAGGGCGGCGTCGATCAACTCCTCGTGCCGCGCCTCGGCCTGTTCCCGGGTGGGCCGGCCCGCGCCGCGGCGCGCCGGTGGGGCGTCGTGTGCTCCAGACAACTCGCTGACCTCGTCCTTTCGACTGCCACTTGCATTGTGACCCGAACCACGAATAATGATACGCACGGGTTGCTATTTGTCGAGGCCGTGACGGCCGTGCAGGAAGGACGCTCCTCCGTGAGCTCAGCCAGAGAAAAATTGACGCGGCTGGTCGACGCCGACGACCGCTTCGACCACTCCCATGCGGACCTGCGGGAGATCCAGATCGAGGCCGTGAACGAGCGCTTCCAGGACCGCAAGGACCGGATCAAACTGCTGGGCCACCGGGCTTCGGAGGCCGGCGTCACCGAGGTGCGCGACTTCGACGACGTGGTGCCGCTGCTGTTCCCGCACACCGCGTACAAGAGCTACCCCGAGAGCTTCCTGATCGACGAGCGCTGGGACCGGCTGGGCAAATGGCTCGGCACCATCTCCCCGTACCCGATCGCCCCGATCGAGACCGCCGACATCGACGGGATCGACGAGTGGATCTCCCGGTTGCAGGCGAAGGGCCACTACGTGTCCTGTTCCAGCGGCACCACCGGCAAATCCGCGATGCTGCTGGCCTCCGAACAGGACATGGCCTGGTCCCGCAAGGACACGGTCAACGTGTTCGCCTGGGGTTCGGGTGTCGTCCCGGCGCGGGATCGGCGGATGGTCGGCATCGCGCCGACCGCCGCGGTGCCGAAGAACCTGATCAGCGGCGAGGCGCAGGAGGCCGCGTTCGGCGATCCGGGCAAGCAGCGGTTCCGGCTGCCGATCCCGCCGCTGACCGTGGGCGCGCTCACCAAGATGGTCGTGCTGCGCAAGAAGATGGCCGACGGCACCGCCGCGCCGGAGGAACTGGCCGATTTCGAACGCACCTCCAAGGAGCGTCAGGCCACACTGGACAATGCGTTGATCGCCGCCGCGGACGCGATGATCGAATTCCGTGGCGAGAAGCTCTACATCGGCGGCATGTGGAACGCGCTGTACCAGGTGGCGCAGCTGGTCCGGGAAAAGGGCTACGCGGCAAAGGATTTCCATCCCGACAACTGCATCTACGTCGGCGGCGGCCTGAAGCGGGCCCAATTGCCCGAGGACTACCAGCAGTTCGTGCACGAGACGTTCAACATCCCGCCCAACCGGGACTTCCAGAACTACTCCATGCAGGAGCTGAACTCGGGAATGCCGAAGTGCCAGAAGGGCGATCGCTACCACGTGCCGCCGTGGGTGGTGCCGTTCGTCCTGGACGAGGCCGGCGACGCGCTGCTGCCGCACGAGTCCGGTGAGGTCGAGGGCCGGGCAGGGTTCTTCGACCTGTCCCTGGACGGCCGCTGGGGCGGCGTCATCACCGGCGACAAGATCTCGCTGGACTTCGATCAGTGCGCCTGCGGCGCCGCGGGCCCGTCGATCCGCAACAACATCGTCCGCTACGCGGACATCACCGGCGACGACAAGATCGGTTGCGCCGGCACCGTCGATGCCTATGTGCGAGGACTGTCGTGACCACTGCCGAAACCCGCAATCCCGAGACCGCCGAAGCGGTCGTCTCCGCCCCGTTCTTCCTGCGCGGTGAACTGATCGAACGCGACGACCTCACCCATCGCTCCCGCGATCTCGGCGTCACCTTCGCCACCCCGACCATCGACCTGGACAAGGCGGTGCACCCCCGCACCGAGGTACCGCCGCTGCTGAACGTGCCACTGGCCGAGATCATCGACTTCCTGGTGGAAACCGGCCAGCGACTGCGCGATCCGCACAACCCCTTCGTACAGGACTGCATCGACCGCATGTCCTCGACCCACATCCTGCCGCGCGGCGTGCTGGAGGCCCAGGTCAAGGGCGCGGCCTCCTTCCTGGACAAGCGCCTGCTGGAAACGATCGTCGAGCAGAACTTCCCCGATCCGCGGGCCCTGGACGAGTGGATCCCCAAGCGGGACTTCACCGGTCGCAAGAGCTTCGTGCGGGCCTTCGCGCCCAGACTGATCCACGTGCTGCCCGGCAATTCGCCCGGGGTGGCGGTGAAGTCGATCGCGCAGGGCGCGATGGTGAAGGCGGTCAACCTGTTCAAGATGTCGTCCAGCGATCCGTTCACCACCGTCGCGATCCTGCGCACGATGGCCGACCTCGATCCCGGGCACGCCATCGTGAAGTCGATGTCGGCGGTGTACTGGCGCGGCGGCGACGACGCGGTGGAGCGAACCCTGTACCGGCCGCAGTACTTCGACAAGATCGTGGCGTGGGGCGGCGGCGACGCCATCAACAACGTGATCAAGTATCTCGGTCCCGGTTTCCAGCTGGTGTCCTTCGATCCGAAGACCTCGATCTCGATGGTCGGCCGCCAGGCGTTCGACTCCGACGAGGCGCTGGACACCGCCGCCGAACTGGCCGCCGCCGATGTCATGGTGCTCAACCAGGAGGCTTGTGTCGCAAGCCGTTTCGTCTTCGTCGAGGCCGGCGAGGACGAGGTCGACCGGTTCGGGCAGCGCCTGCACGACCGGATCGTCGCCAAGGCCGCCGACTCCGGCGACACCCGGCCGCTGGATCGGGACCTGCGCGAGCAGATCGACATGCTCACCCTGCTCGACGACGAGTTCCGGGTGTTCGGCAAGACCGACGGCACCGGCCTGGTGATCCGCTCCGACGAACCGGTCGATTTCCACCCGATCAACAAGACCGCCAACGTGGTTCGGGTCGACTCGCTCGACGACGCGGTGAAGTACGTGAACGTCGCCACCCAGACCGTCGGCTTCTACCCGTTCGACCGGATGCCCGACTACCGCGACCGCCTCGCCAGCGGCGGCGCCCAGCGCATCGTCCACCTGGGCGAGGCGGGACCGAGCACCATCGGCAACCCGCACGACGCCATGTACCCGCTGCACCGGTTCGTGCACTGGATGGCACACGAGGACGGGGTGGAAGCCCCGCAGTGACCGGCCCGGGGCGGGTTCGCGCCCGCCCCACCGGGTTTCAGCGCACGTGCTCCAGCAGCGCGCCGACGTCCTCGAGTGCGCGGAGCGTGTCGTTGAGGTGAGTGCAGGTACTGCGCCCGGTGAAGTTCCGGCGCACCTCGGCCCGCAGTCCCGTGAGCGGCAGCCCCGCCAGCCGTCCCGCACTGGCCGCCGCGACCGGGCACTCCGGCCACGGCAGCGCCCCGATCTCGGCTTCGGAGGTCACGAACCGCCGGGTGGCGGGGTCGACGGTCGCGTGCACGGTGTACTCGTGCACGACGGTCTCGACGCCGTCGCCACTGCGGTGACTGTCCCGGAAGAACCCCTCCACCCGCACGACCTCACCGTCGCGCCACACATCCAGCCGCCGTCGGCGCCGCATGCCGTGCGGCGGCAGCGGCTCGTGCTCGTGCCAGCCCAGCGGATCGTCCGGCTCGACCTCGGGAGCGAGCGGCCCCTCGGAGATCGGCACCACCCCGGTCTCCGTCAACCGGGACATCAACGTGCCCTCCGCGATCCACCCCGCGCACAGATCCGGATATTGCAGTCCGGATCGCGGCCGGGGGACCGGCGCCGGTAACGGCGCCTGCCCCGCCGAGATCGCGTACCCACTGACCAGCAACGCCGTCGGCAGATCGTCGAGCAATTGGAATCGCACCGACCCGGATTCCCGCTCACCCGGCAATGCCTCGGCTACCGCACCCCGGAACCCGGAGGAAGCATTCACCCCGACGAGTTCCGTCAGCCTCGGATGCGCCGGGTCGGCCGAGATCCTCCGCACCTGCCGCCGCGGGTAATCGACCTCCACCTCGAGCCGGGCCTCGTCGAGAACCGTGTGCCCACCGTCGATTTCGGTGCGCAGATCACGCCCGCGCGCGACCAGCGTCACGGCCGCGAGCAGCCCGTCCGGCCGCAGCGAATCGTGGGTGGTCGTCCGCCGGACCGAACCCGGCCGGCGCGTCGGCGTGGCGGTCGCGGGAACCGCTCGATGCTGCTGCGATGTCATGGCGTCCTCACTCGTTCTCGCTGCGACGGATCCGTTCCCGGCGCGTCACGTCTCGCGCAGTACCCGATCGGCGAGCAGCTCCAGCGTCCGGTCCGAGGCGCGATCGTGCGTGAACAGCACGACCTGATCGAATCCGAGCTCCCGCAACTCCCGCAGCCGCTGCGCGACCGCCGGTGCGGTCCCCACCAGCCCACCCTCGCGCAACCCGAAACCCGGTGCCCCGAAACGTTTCTCGGCCAGCGCGCGCACCTCCGGCAACGAGGCGTCGTCCGGTGCGACCGCCGCCACCGCCTCCACCGACAGCCGCAGCGTGCCCGGATCGCGGCCGATATCGGCACACAGCGACCGCAGCACGTCGAGCTTGCGCTCGATCTCCCCGAGCGCGTAGGTCGGCACGTTCCAGACGTCGGCATACCGCGCCACCAGCGGCAACGTGAATTTCTCCCCCACTCCGCCGACCACGATCGGCGGCCGCGGCCGTTGCACCGGCCCCGGCACGACGGGCACCCGCCGCACCTCGTAGTGATCGCCCGCGAAGTCGATCACCCCGTCGGCGAACGCCTGGGTCAGTATCTCGAGCGTCTCGGCCAGCCGCCGCGACCGCTCCGGGAAGCCGCCCCACGCCAGCCCGGCCCGCAGATGCTCGTCCTCGATCGACCCGCTACCGAGCCCGAGTTCCAGCCGCCCGTCCGACACCTGATCGAGCGTGGTGGCCATCTTCGCCAGCAGCACCGGATGCCGAAACTGGTTGCACAACACCAGATGTCCGACCCGCAACCGTTCGGTGCGGCTCAACAGCGCGGTGGCCAGCGTCCACCCCTCCAGCGACGGCAACTGCTCGGCCCCGGGCCCGTAGAGATGGTCGTACAACCACACCGACCCGATCCCGAACTCCTCGCAGCGCAGCGCCCGATGCAGAACGTCGCGATAGGTGAATCCCAACTGCGGCACATAGACGCCGACGTCCAACCCGTCCATCACCCGAATCCTCGCCGAGATCCATGTTCTCTCAGCCCGAGATTATCATTTCCGCACCTCTACCCGGCCGATCCGAGCCCCTCACCAATTCCGGCAAATCGCCCGCGAACCCCCTCCGCCCCGCATACGACCCGGATTTTCTCGAGCGGTGTGTCGAAGCACGCCCCGGGCATCGGTGATGTTCAATCGGTGCCGTTGAGGTACCGGCGAACGAGTGAAAGGTAGTTGACATGGCTCTTCCCACCATGACCGCCGAGCAACGCTCCGAAGCGCTGGCCAAGGCGGCCGCGGTGCGTAAGGCCCGGTCGGAGCTGATCGAGCAGATCCGCAAGGGCTCGGTCTCACTGGCCGAGGTGCTCAAGCGCGCCGACAAGGAGGACTTGGTCAAGAAGACGAAGGTCGCAGCCGTCATCAAGGCCCTGCCCGGCATCGGCCCGGTCAAGGCAGCGAAATTGATGGACGAGGCGGAGATCCCGGTAGACCGTCGCATCGGCGGCCTCGGCTCGCGCCAGCGCGCCGCCCTGCTGGAGGCGCTGAACGCCTGAAAACCACCCGGACCGGCCCCAATGCCAGCGATTTGGTCCTCATCGATCAATCGGATAATCTTTCTGAGCATCACCGGTCCGGGTGGCGGAATGGCAGACGCGCTAGCTTGAGGTGCTAGTGCCCGTTTAAGGGCGTGGGGGTTCAAGTCCCCCCTCGGACACAATCGGGACACTCACGGGCGGTTGTGGCAGGAAATCTGCCACGGCCGCCCGTGTCCTGTTTTGGTAGGTCAGTTTCAAACCCAGGCGGCGGTACAGTTCCAGCTTGTCAGCGGGGTCGGCCTTCCGGAGGATGCCGATCAGCTCGCCCAGCGACGCCACTGTTTTCTGGATCTCGTCGGCGGTCATCCGGTGTCTGCTCGTGTCGGCGGCGCGGAGGGCGTCGATCCTGGCGTCGATGTCTTGCTTCTCGCGTTGCACCTGTGCGGTCCAGGTCGCGATCAGTGCCTCGACCTGGCCGCTGGATATTCGAGGTCGCGAATCCGCGCGCGGCCTGGATCAACCGGAGGGCGCCTCGCCGGACAGCTCGGCCAGGATCCGGCGGACTCCGCTCAGATCGGCGACGTACGGGCCCGGTGTCGCGCGGTCGAGCCGCACGTAGATGTCGACGGCCGCGCGGGCCGCGGCGATGGCCTCGGCCCGCCGGTCCCCGATGTCCCCGCATGCGTGGGCGAAGGCCCACAGTGCGTCAGCGAGTTCGGGCTCGTGGGCGGTGTCGGCCCCGACGAGTCGCTGTGCGCGCGTGACCGCCTCCTCGGCGGCGGCCAGCGCGTCCTGGTTCCGGTCGCAGTCCCGCAGCCGCAGGCTCAGATCGACCAGGGTCCGGGCCAGGGGCTGGTCGTACGCGGGGTTCGCCTGGGCCAGGCGGCGATTGAGTGCGACGGCTTCGGTCGTGACCTCCAGTGCGGCCGCGGACCGGCCGGACTTGGCCAGCACGGCGCCCAATAGCGCCGAGGACCAGGCCAGATTCGGTTCGTGGCCACCGGGATTGGTGGCGGCGAGCGTGCGGAACCGCTCGACCGCTTCCCGGGCGACCGGCAGCGCATCTTCGTGTCGCTCCGATCCCATCAGAACCTCGGCCAGACTGCCCAGCGCCGTGGGCAGGATCGGTTCGTAGGCAGCGGGATTGATCTCGGCGAGGTGCCGGTACCGGTCGGCCGCCTCCGCGGCGACCGGCAGCGCCTGCTGCCACTCGCCGGCGGCGACGAGCTGGATGGACGAATTCGCCAGCGCCAGTGCGAGATCCGGTTCATGGGCGGCCGGATCCGCCTGGGCCAGCACTCGATAGCGGTCGACGGCCTCCGCGCCGGCCGACAGTGCTTCCCGATGCCGTCCCAGTTGCCCCAGCCGATTACCGAGGCTCACGAGGGCCGACGCCAGATCGGCGTCATGGGTGTGGGAATCGGTGCGGGCCAGCGTGCGGTATCGGTCGACGGCTTCGCCGATGGTGTCCAGTGCTTCCCGATGCCGGCCCAGCGTCGAGAGCCGGTTGGTGTAGTTGAGCAGCGCCAGTGCGAGTTCCGGCTCGTGGGTCTGCGGATCGGCGGCAGCCAGTGCCCGATATCGTCGCAGGGCTTCCTGCGCGGGTTCGAGCGCCTCGTCGTGCTGGCCGAACCCCGACAGCAGGACCGCGAGATTGTCCAGCGCGGCAGCCAGTTCCGGTCCATGGGTGCCCGGATCGTCGGCGGCGAGCGCCCGCAGGCTGGCGATCGCCGCCGCGCTCGCCTCCAGCGCTTCCGCCCGGCGGCCCGCATGGTCGAGGCGGTCCGCATGCCATCGGTAGACGTGGGCGCGGTCGGCCGGATCCGCACTCGCCGCAAGCCGGTGCGGCAGCAGCGCGGTGCTGAGGGCAGCGGTCGCGATATCCAGATCGACCCGGCGCGCCTGCGGGATCGCCGATTCCACGGTGTGCAGGGTCGTCGGATCGACGCCGGGCAGCTCGGCGAGCCGGAGCAGGGTGGC
The DNA here is from genome assembly GCF_009604425.1 of Nocardia aurantia. GTDB lineage: Bacteria > Actinomycetota > Actinomycetes > Mycobacteriales > Mycobacteriaceae > Nocardia > Nocardia aurantia. Next base: position 337,670 of record NZ_WEGI01000014.1, read on the forward strand.
ACCCCCGGCGCCGATCGCGACACCGGGATGCGCCCGGATCAGCGGTTGCAGCACGGTGGTGGTCAAGCCCGGTGCGCGGTGTGCGGTCTCGATGAGCATCGTCATCATGTGCGGTGCGTACCGGGCGATCCGCGGGTCCAGGCTGCCGGCGAGCAGATCGGGAACCTGCCGCAACCACGGGTCGTCGGCGGCCGAGAGCCGGCTCGCGAGAAAGTCTTCCGCGAGCCGGTCCGGCAGCAACTGCTGTAGTGCCGCATCCGGGACCGTCGGCGGATAGCAGATCCGGTGATCGTCGAGCAGTTGCTGTGCCGCACCGGGTTCCAGGCCCGCCCGCGCGACGATCGACAGCGCGTCCCGATGATCGACCGCGCCGGTGAGCGCGGCCAATCCGACCAGCCGGCCCATCATCGCGGGCGGGGTGGTGATCCGGTGGTTCTCGTAAGCGGCTGTCCAATAGTCGGTTTCCCGGGTCAGCAGATATCGGGACAGCTGCTCCGGGTGGGCCGGTGGCCGGTCGCTGCGGGCGGCGGCGTCGACGGCGGCCAGCGCGGCCATCTGCACTGTCAGTGTGACGGCATACGCGGGATCATCGAGCGATCCGGCGGCCCGCAGCCGCTGCGGCTCCGAGACGCCGAGCAATTCGGCGAATCGATCCCGGGCCGCGTCGAACAGCTCGGCGCGATCCAGCGGCGGGGGACTGCGCAACGGCAGCTCGTCGACCGCGAATTCGAGCTTGGTGAGCGGATTCTCCAGGGATTGCCACCACCAGCCCGCCGGGCGGGCGAGCAGCAGGACCCGCACCGGTACCGCAGCTTCGGCGTAGCGCAAGCTGATGTCGCGCAACAGGATTGTCAGGTCCTCGCGTGGCCAGCGCTCGGCGTAGTCGACCAGCAGCAGCAGTCCACGGGCCCGGGTCACGTCGGGGACCGCCGCCGGATTCGGAGACGGATCCGTGGCGTGATGCGCGACCGCGACCGCCCAGCCGGCCGACCGGCTCGCATGGGCGAACTCCAGGGCCAGCCTGGTCTTGCCCATTCCGCCCGGTGCGTGCACCAGCAGCGCCGCCCGTGCGGTCTCGGTGGCGTTGCGCCACAGCTCGAGTGCGTGCCGTTCCGCGCCGCGGCCGAGGTACGGTGCCACCCGGTGCCGGGCGGCCAGCAACTGCCCGAGCCGGGTCTGCGGCAGCCGGGGGACCGGCGGCGTGTCGGGCAATGGTTCGGTCCAGAACCGGTCGGTGTGGACCACGACCGTGACGAAGTAGTTCGTCTGGGTGGCGTGGTCGCCGATGATGCCGATCGTGGCGCCCTGCGCGTCGATCACGATCGGGGATGCCGGTTCCGGGTCGGCCGGCGCTGGTTTCTCGGTCGTCTGGATCACCTCGCGGTACGTGTCGGGAACGACGCCGTGCCGTCACCGCGTGTGGCGCGCGGTTCCGGTGCCGGTGGGGTACCGACGGCCCGCCTGTGTGCACACGAATCGGGCGAACAGATCCGGTGAACGCCGCCTGGTCGGTGTCTTCGAACTCGGCGAGCGCGGTGTCGTAGGAGTGCAGTATCTCCCGAACGCCGCGTCGGAAGGTGGAATCCGCGCGGAGTGGCCCGCTACCGGGTGGGCATTCGCGCCGGGCCTCCGGTTTCCTGCTGACCCCGGTTCGGCGGGAGGACCTCGCCGGCGCTGTGTGGTGAGTTCAATGCTCTCCGAAAGTGCTTCGGGCACAGGCTGATTCTGCGAGAATCCGGTCAGGGCCACCCGGGGTGGAGCTGGAATGCGCCGTTCCGGGACTCATGATGGGTGGTTATCTCGATGGGTCTTCCGCTCGACGACCGCATGCGGGTGCTGGTCACCATCAATCCGATCGAATCACATCTGCGTGGGCTGGTCACGCTCGTCCGTACGCTCGGCACACTCGGCCACGACGTGCGAATCGCGATGCCCGACAAGTGGTCCGGCTGGCTGGACGCCAACTACGGGGTGCAGATCATCGATGCCGGGCCGTCGTGGCTGGACCCCGATTTCGATGCGATCGTCTTCGGTGCGTTGCTCGACGGGGGTGCGCCGGCCTTCGACCCGTGACCACCAGCGGCAGGCGATCGTCGAGTTCAGTCGATCCGCGCCGGCGGCAACTCGCCCTGACCGGTGTCGGCCTGTACGCGGCGGTCGCGTCCCTTCACGAACGAGCCCGCCAACCGAGCGCAGACCCGCCCGGACCTGATCCGCCGATCGGTCGAAAGTGTCGTGTCGCAACACTGTTGTCTCGCCTCGTCAGATCCACTGCTTTCGCAGAGGCTCGCGGTCGGAAGCGGTTGCTGTACAGCATTGCCGGCACTGAGCAATGTGCCGGGTCGCTGATGTCGTACACCAGGAATTCATGCTCGCGGGCAGGCTCGAGGTTCTACGATGACGGCACCCGCGGACAGCGGGAATACCGAGGGGGTTGAATTTCGTGGATCCTGTCGTGACCGAGACCGGGAAAGCTCTGGTGACATTGGCGGGCACCGAGGTGTGGCCTGCCGCGAAAGACGCGGTGACCGGCTGGTGGCGCCAGCATCTGCCCGGTCAGGCCGCCGGGATCGCCGGCGATCTGGACCAGTTGCGCACCGAGGTCGCCGGGACCGGTGACGATCGCCCGGCTCGGGACGCGCTGGCGGGGGAGTGGCAGTCCCGGTTGCGGCGGCTGCTGGCCGCCGATCCCGCACTGGCGGTGGCACTTCGGCACCTGTTGACCGGCCGGCTGGCCCCGCTGCTGGACACCGTTGGTGACACCACGACGGTGACACAGACCGCCACGGTCACCGGCAACAACAACACTACCGTCCAGGCCGGCCGCGACGTGACCACCTCCAGTACCCGCGTAGTCAACGCGGCCGGAGCGATCATCGGCGCCATCGGCGACCACAACAATCACACCAACCACTTCCACCGCCCCCAGTAGATGACACATCCGGCCTGACAGGTCTGCGATCCTCACCGAGATCACGGACTCACCGGGATACGCCCCGGTGCGTGTGCATCGACCGTCCCAGCGGTCCTCGCCCATGGCTGCCGGTGTCATGTGCTCGGGAGTCGTAGCGTGCCAGGCCGGTCCGACGATGGTTGCAGGCGAAGCAAGTTCGTGCTGATGAGCAGGAAGGGTGTGCGGTGGGTGCGAGATGGGAGGCAGTAGCGCCGGTGGCGGTTCCGACCGCGGTGACGGCGGTGGTGACCACCGCGTCGTCGGCGGTGGTGAACCTGGCGACCAGCGACAACGCCGCGTGGTGGCTGTGGCTGATCGCGGCCGGGCTGACCGCGATCAGTTTCGGTGCCGCCCTGTGGCTGCACCTGCGGCAACCCGCGACCGCGCCATCCGGAACGCCGTCTGAGCCGGTCGGCGGGAACCAGGCGAGTCTGACGGTGACCGGTGACGGCAACACGACGGTCCAGGCGGGCCGGGATGCGACCGTGTCGCAGGATCGCTCGATCGCGATCGATACCGGTGGAGGCGATTTCCACGGGACCGCCGCCACCGGCGACCACACCCGGGTGGTGAACGCGCCCGGCGTGGTCATCGGCGCCATCGGCGACCACAACAACCAGACCAACCACTTACACCACCCGCGATAGCCAGTACCGGGACAACCCCGCCCGGATCTCGCCGATCCGTGTCCGCCTCAACGCACTCGAACCTCGAAGCGACCTGAGGTTCCGGCTTATATGAATGTCACCGGTTGGCTGGCTGGGTGATCACCGGTCGTAGTCTGCCGGAGGTGTTGAGCCGGGGCTGGCTCGTGAGGTTCCTGCCGCCCGTTCGGGCTGGCTCGCCGG
>NZ_WEGI01000015.1 GCF_009604425.1 Nocardia aurantia
CCCCACCCCAACCCCCGCCACCGAAACCCGCACCGGCCCCAGCACCGAGACATCGACCACCGCCATCGGCCCCTCGCCTCCCATGCCGTCAGAATGCCACCGCCGGACCGGGGAATCACCGGCGAGCGGCACGGCGTTCACTCCCGATCGGCGATCGCGTACCACAAGCGGCCACTGCTGGTCACCTCGTACTGCCATTGCTCCAGCTCGACGCTGCCGACCTTGACGGAGCCCAGCATCGCCTTCAGCCGATGCTGACGTGCCGGATTGCGCACGCTGCGCGGTTCGGCGGTCAGGTCCACCCATGCTCGATCCAGCGCATCCAGGGCCTGTCGCTCCAGTTCGGCCCACCCTCTGGCGGCCTCGGTACTGTGCGGCAGTACCCGCCACGGCTTCGGTCGGGGGATTTCGTCCCCGCGCTTCAACCTGGTCATCGACGACCGCCGGGGCGCTCGACCTCCGCGAAGTCGGCCGGATCGAACGGCCCGCTCAGCTGTGCGACGCGAGCCGGGTCGGTGTGGATCTCCGCGGTGTGCTGCCAGGCGATGAGATCGCGAAGAAACGGCAGGTAATACCCGGTATCGGCGCCTGCGAGCAGATCGTCCAGCAACTCCCGCACCGCCTCGGGCCGGTGCTTGGCCGGTAGCCACGTCAGCCAGGGCAGTTCCTCGGCGAACACCTCCTCGGCCAGTTGCCGGTTCCCGCGTGCCACCAATCCCAGCGACCGCGCGGCGAGCCGCAGCGCGCCCTCCATCGCGCGGTACCGCTCGTCGCGCATGAGGACCACATTCTCCGCATCGCGCCGCTCGAGGAGCACATCGGCGTCGGCCAGCAAGGGAAACACCGACGTCTGCTTCCGGACGAGGTCACTGAACGGCAGGCTCTTCATCGCACTCATCCGGCCATGATAGCGCAGTGCTGAAGTAGTTCAGTACTGCGCGCGGTCAATCGCCGAATTTCAGAGCGGTGCCGGTGTCCACCACTGGTCGGCGATGTCGGTGCCGGGATGGGAACCCCATTGGAGGTCGATGACCACCCATGCTCGGGCCGGGTCGTCGAATTCGATGGTGGCCCAGCCGAGGTTGCCGCCGGAGTAGTAGCCGGTGCGGATGCGGCCGGTGCCGGACGGGCGGGACCAGGGTTGCTCCCGGACGGACGCGTCGTGCAGGTTGGTCTGGAAGGTGCTGTCGCGCCTCGGATCTCCGCGACGGAACGACCAGACCGTCCACTCGATTCCGTTGTCCTGCTTGCATTCGATCGCGGGGGCGCCGCCGTTGTTCAGCACGTTCAGATCGTCGCACCGGGCACCTTGGTAGCCGGGTAGTCCGGGGGCGGTGGGTAGCAGGCCGGGGAACAGGGCCACCAGGTCGTTGTCCCGGCCCCACGCGGTCACCGGGGGGAGGGTGCTCGTGGTCGGGGCGGTCGTCGTGGTGACGGTGGGCGGCGATGTGGGTGATGGTGCGGCTGTGGATGTTTCGATCGGCTGTTGTGTCCGGGCGGGGAGCAGGGTCGCCGCGGCGATCGTCGCGGCGGCCACCACCGCGATCACCGCGGCGGCGGCGACCCAGAGGTTGCGGTGCCCGGTTCGCCGGTTCGGGGTGGGCGACCAGGTGGGTCCGGTGGGTGCGCCCAGCGCGCGCTGGGTGGCGGCGGCGAGGGCGGTGCAGCTGTCGTAGCGGTCGGCCGGGTTCTTGGCCAGTGCGGTGGCGATCACCGCGTCGAACGATTCGGGGAGGCCGGGACGGACCCGGGAGGGTGGCGGCGGTGGCTCGTTGAGGTGGGCGCGGATCGTGTCGGCCGCCGAAGCACGCGGGAAAGGCACAGTGCCGGTGAGCATCTCGTACAGGGTGCAGCCCAGCGAGTAGATGTCCGCGCGGTGGTCGACGGTGTCGCCCAGCAGATGTTCCGGTGCGGCGTAGGCGAGGGTGGCGACGAGGGTGCCGGATGCGGTGAGCGCGGTCAGGTCGCCGGAGCGGGCGATGCCGAAATCGGTGACGAAGACGTGGTCGGCCCCGCCGTCGTCACCGACGAGCAGGTTGGCGGGCTTCACATCCCGGTGGATCAGGCCCTGCCGATGGGCCGCGTCCAGTCCGGCCGCGGCCCCGGCCAGGATCGAGATCGCCCGTCGCGGTGGCAGTGTCGCCGGACCGCGCGTGACGAGTTGCGCCACGTCCGGTCCGGCGACGTATCGCATCGCGATCCAGGGAGTACCGTCCGCCACGCCACGGTCGTAGATCTCGATCACGTTCGGGTGATCGAGCCGGGCCGCGAGATCGGCCTCGCGCTCGAACCGTTCCCGGAATCCGGAATCGGCCCGATGCAACACCTTCAACGCGACCGAGCGTGGCAGCCGTGGATGCCGCGCCAGGTAGACCGTGCCGCTCCCGCCGGCCCCGAGTACCCGCTCGATCCGGTATCCGGCTATCACCCCACCCGAGGTGGGTTCGGGCGCACCGGAACCCACTCGACCCGTCACATCATGGTCCGTCACGTCCCGCAGCTCCTCTGGAACACCCACCGATTCTCCCGCTGACCGTAGGCGAGCGTCGAGTCACCGGCCGAACCCGGTTGCGGAACGGGCCGGGAACTCGAAACCGGTGGGTAGTGGCTGCGTGGCTCGGGCCGCCGGGCGGCGTGGTGCCCGCCGGCGGCCCGGCCCCTACGCGGAGCTCAGGCGTAGGTGTACGAGACGCCGTCGACCGTTCCGCCCGCGGTGGTGACGGTGACCGCCACCGTGCCCAATCCGGGCGGGGTGACCGCCGTGATCTGGGTCGCCGAGTCGACGGTGAACGAGAGCGCCGGCAAGAGACCGAAATGCACCGCGGTGGCTCCGGTCAGACCGGTTCCGGTGAGTACCACGACCGTTGCGCCCGTGATCGGTCCCGTGGCCGGTGTGATGGCGGTCAGGGTGGGAGCCGCGATGTAGGTGAACGGGATCCCGTTGCTCGTGCCGCCCGGGGTAGTGACGGTGACCGCCACCGTACCGGCCGCCCCCGCCGGGGTGACGGCGGTGATCTGGGTGGGGGAGACGACGGTGAACGACGTCGCGGGTGTGCCACCGAAACTGACCGCGGTCGCGCCGTTCAGGGCCGTCCCGGTGAGGACCACGGTCGTCCCGCCGGTGGCCCGTCCCGACGGGGGTGTGATGGCGACCAGGGTGGGAGCCGCGGCGTAGCTGAACGGGAGTCCGTTGCTCGTGCCGCCCGGAGTGGTGACGGTGACCGGCACGAGGCCGGCCGGACCGGCGGGTGTCACGGCCGTGATCTGCGTCGCCGAGTCGACCGTGAACGAAGTCGCCGGTGTGCCACCGAAGTTCACCGCGGTGGCGCCGGTCAGGGCCAACCCGGTGAGGACGACCGTCGTGCCGCCGGTCACGGGTCCGGAATGGGGAGAGATCCCGGTCAGGACGGGAGCCGCGACGTAGGTGTAGGGAACGTTGTTGCTGATTCCCGTGAGGCCGATGACGGACACCTGTGCCGTACCGGGCAGGCCCGGCGGGGCGACAGCCGTGATCTGCGTGGCGGAATTGACGATGAACAACGCCGGGAGAATACCGAACCGCACCGCGAGAACTCCGGTGAAGCCGGTTCCGGTGATCGTGACACTCGTGCCCCCCAGGGCGGGGCCCGAGGTCGGAGAGATGGATGTGATGGTAGGCATTGCAGCCGGCCTCCTCGTACTGATGTGTCGATGATTACGTGTGCCGGTCGTTGTCCGGCTGTGTCAGCGGGCCCGCTGACTCCAGTAAGGCCCCGAGATCGCCTGCCCGGCAATATGTCTGCCGGTTCGCTTTCGTTCGTTTTCGACTCGGCCGGGCACGGCCGACGACCCGGTGGCGCATTCACCCGATCCACGGGTGCGGCGAATCGCTCCGATCCACGGGTGGCACCGCTTCGAAAGCATTGTGCGGGCCGCATTGTCGGCGGGCTCGGGGCCGCGTGATCCGCGTTCTCGCGCAGGACGGGCGATCGAAGTGAAAACGAACGAAAACGGATCGCGGATGCGTTGCCCGGCAAAAGGCCGGCGGGGGTTAATGGAGCTGACGGGACCGCCACGGCGGTGGGGGACAAGGAGGTTTCGATGGCTACCGTTCTGAGGATGCTGCTGGCGGAGCAGCATCTCACGAACCATTCCGACTTTCTGGCGGCCTACGACAGATGCGCCGCACAACTCGATCCGCCGATCCCCGCCGGTTACGGGCCGGCCAAAACGCAGTTCTATCAGTGGCTCTCGGGCAGAATGGTCGGACTTCCCCGCGACTATCATTGCCGGGTACTGGTCAAGATGTTTCCCGGCTGGACGGTCGAGCGCTTGTTTCAGATGGCGGATGCCGCGACGGTCGCGGCACGGGCCCACGAGTTGGGTGTTCCCGCACCGGACATCGAACTCGGAACATTTCTCGGCGCCGAAGTGATCACCAGTGGGATTACGCTCGTGTACCCGACCTTCGAGCTACCGATCCAGCCCGTCCACACACACTCGGCGGCCGAGGCCGGTCACCGCTGGGCATTCGCGAGAAAGCCTCGCGTATTCGCGGCCGATCGCCACGTCGATGTCCTGACTGCCCTTCCGGAGCCGGAAACCCGCGGATTGCTGCATGTGTTCACCGCGTTCCAGCGCCATACCGGTATTCCGATCGATATTCGCGGCGATCGGTATGTCGCCGCGCACAGTGACCGCCCTTACCTCAGCTTCGGGCTGATGGGCAACGACTGCACACGCAAGTACCTCGAAGGCGCCGAGCGACCGCTGTTCACGGTCGACGGCGGGGCCGAATACTGTTCCCGGTTCGCGCAGTTGGAGTTGACGGACGGCAGCCGGTACAGCTCGACCGGTGATTACGACATCGGCGTCATCGCACGGGTGCGACCGGTCCCGGATCCGCATCCCGATCGGTACTGGATGTTCTGCGCGGGCCTGGGGCCTCGGGGTATGACCGGGGCGAGCCGGTATCTGGCCGGCTGCTGGAGTCCGCTGCAACAACGGGTCGGCGATCGCGAGTTCGTCGCGGTGGTCGGCGTCGGCACGGACTCCGATGATACGGTCCACTTGGAGCATCTACTGATCGATTCGGAAACCTGACGGGGTCGTCCGGTGCGGGCCGCGGGCACCCGATTCACAGTGGTGCGCCTCGCCACCAGTTGTCGTACACATCCTGTCCGCCGGTGCCGCCGGAGGCGCCGACAATGCAGAAGCGGCGGCCCGGATCGTCGAAAGCGACATCCAGCAGGCCGAATCCGGCCATCGAGTCGGTGGTCCAGCGCACCGAGCCGGTGCCGGTCGGCCGGGTCCAGTGTTCCTCGCGAATATTGCTGCGGCCGAGCACATCCGACGAATAGGTGATCGGGCGGCGGTTGGGGTCGCAATGGATGTTCACGGAGAAGCCGGTCGACGAGGACGGCGGCAGACACTGCAACCAGGTGCCGCGGTCGTCGTTCAACGCGCACCGCACACCCTGGTATCCGCTGCCCTCCGGGTCGGCGGGCAACAGGCCGGGGAAGGCGCTGACGATGTACGCCGCCGCACCCCAGGCCGCTGCCGCCGGAGTCGTGGTGGCGGGCGGAGTCGTCGGCGCCGAGGTGCCGGAACGGGTCGTCGGCACCGGGGCGGATGTCGTGATCGCGACGGGATGGCCCTGCTCCGCGCCGCTTCGAGCCACCGCGATCGCCGTGCCCGCGGCCACCACCAGCGCCGCCGCCGCGGCGATCGACCAATATCGCACCGCTCGGCCGGAAGTCGCCGGTGCTTCCGGTCCGGGACGGGAAGAACCGGTTCCGGGACGATCGGCGCCGGTGCCCGGCCGCAGCACGGGTGCCGGGCCGGTCTGCCGGTCGGCAACCGGTGTGCCGAATCCCGGTCCGGCCGGTCCGGCATATCGCATCGGAAGGCCGGAAGCCGTTGCGGCGCTGCCGAATCGGGCACCCTCGTGCGAATCGGAGTGCCTCTCCTCGAACGCCGCGGTGGCGGCGGCCGCGAGTTCGGCGCAACTGCCGAATCGGTCCGCCGGATTTTTCGCCAGCGCGCGGATCAGGACCGCGTCGAGTCGTCGTGGCAGGGCCGGATTCGCGGCCGAGGCGGCGGGTGGTGGCTCGGTGAGGTGCGCGGCCATCGCCGCGACCGGCGAGCGGCGGCCGAACGGCGGTGCCCCGGTGAGCATCTCGAACAGCGAACAGCCCAGCGAGTACACGTCGGTGCGGGCGTCGAGCGCGTGGCCGCTCAGCTGTTCGGGCGAGGCGTAGGCGAAGGTCGCCAGCACCGAACCGGTGCTGGTCACGGTGTTCGTGTCGACGGATCGGGCGATGCCGAAATCGGTGATGCGCACCGTGTCCGTGCCGTCGGGGCCGGGCGCGACGAGAATGTTGGCGGGCTTCACATCCCGGTGCAACAGGCCCGCTCGATGTGCCGCGTCGAGTCCGCGCGCGGCTTCCGTGACGATGCGCAGCGCTCGGCGCGGTGGCAGTTCCGCCGGGCCGCGGCGCACCAGTTCGGCTACGTCGGACCCGTCGACGTAGCGCATCGCGATCCACAGCAGATCGCCCTCGGCGCCGCGGTCGTAGATCGAGACCACATTCGGATGTTCTACGCGCGCGGCCAGTTCCGCCTCGCGCAGGAATCTCGAGCGGAAGTCCTCGTCCCGGCCCAGCGCCGGATCGAGGATCTTCACCGCGTCGCGGCGGGGCAGCCGAGGATGTTCGGCCAGATAGACCACGCCCATCCCGCCGGCCCCGATCCGGCGCAGGACGCGATACCCGGCGAACAGTTCGCCCGGCTGCAACTCCGACAACTCCACGGCCGCGACCTCCCTGCCGCGCGACGATACCGGAGCGCCGACCGGCCCCGATACCGGCGACGATCCGGACCCGCCCGGATCCGATCGCGGCCGCGCCGAATTCACTGGAGCGCGAACTCGTTTTGCGACAGGCGCAGGTAGTGGTCGCCCGCGCTGCAATACATGTAGTCGGTGGTGCTGTAGCACTCGACCGCGCCGACACCGGTGGTGGTCTCGTACGGCAGCACGGGCAGGCTCGGATCCATCACCGTGTCACCGGCGCAGGTGAATCGGGCGGCGGCCGTGACCGACATCGTCACCGTGTGCCCGTACCCGCTGTCCCCGCAACCGCCGGCCGGTCGCGGCGGCGGGGTGAACCGGTAGTCGATGATGTCGCAGCGCACGTCGGTGCCGTCGCTGATCATGCAGGCGATATTGCCCGACGGCGACCGGAACCAGTCGTAGGAGTACTGCGGCCCACCTGGATGCGCCTGTGCCGGACCGGCGAAGCCGATCGCCGCGGCCGTCGTGGCCAGTGCGGCCAGCGCCGCCAATTTCCCCATCATGTTCGTGCCTTTCCCTCGGATGTGCGCTCAGCATGGCGCGCAACCCTTTCCGGGAACTTACCGGTGGCTTGCCGGTGGGTAGGCGATTCCGGTGAGGCGTTCGGATTCGGACCAGAGCCGGTCCTGGCAGTGGCGGTCGGTGGCCCGCGCGTGGGCCGGGATCCGGATCGGGCTGCCACGGAGGCCGTTCCGGCCGGCGGGGCCGTAGAAGTCGGCGTTCGCCGCGGCCGGATCGGTGGCGGCGCGCAGGATGGGCAGGGCGCCGCCGTCGGGGCTCTGCGCGAACCGGGTCAGCAGCGGTGCGGGCGCGGACATCGCGGCGCGGGTGACCGGATCCCAGTTGCGGCCGAAATCGGTGGCGGCCAAGCCGGGGTGGGCGGCGACGGAGCGCACGGGTGTGCCGGTGAGGTGGCGCGCCAGGGTGAGGGCGAACATGAGGTTGGCCAGTTTGGATTGCGCGTAGGCCGCGGACCGGTGGTAGCGACGGTGGGTGAAGTGCAGGTCGCCGGGGACGAGGACACCACGCTTCAGGATGGTGCTCGTCACGGTCACCACGCGGGCGGCGGGTGCGGCGACGAGTCGCGGCCACAGCAGACCGGTCAGGGCGAAGTGGCCCAGATGGTTGGTGGCCAGCGTGGATTCGAATCCCTCGCCGGTGAGGACGCGGCGGCGGGCTGCGGTGCCCGCGTTGTTGATCAGGAGGTCGATGCGGGGGTGGCGAGCGCTCACGGCGGCGGCGCAGGCGCGGACCGACGACTGATCGGCGAGGTCGACGGGCAGCGCCGTCACCGACGCGGAGCGCACGGCGGCCCGGATCTGTTCGGCTCGTGCGGTGTTCCGGCACACCACCACGATCTCGGCCCCGGCCCCCGCCAGCGCGATGCTGATCGCGAGGCCCAATCCCGCCGCGCCACCGGTGATCACGGCGACGCGACCGGTCAGATCGGGAATGTCCGCGATCGTCCACTCGGATGTTGCGAAGGTGGAGCGCACTGGAATCCTGTCGTCGGTTATCGCTGCGGCAGCAGCGACAGCAGGCCGCGTGCGGTCGCTTCGTCGGCGGAAGCGTTCGGATGGAACGGAATTCCGATCGGGTCCGTGGTGGGGTCGGCGAATCCGTTCACCCACGGGCGGTCCGAGCAACTTCCGTGACCGGCGGTCGCGGCGCGGGTGTCGAAGAAGTCGACGCCCAGCGATCGCGCGGTCTCGCGCTGCGCGCTGTCGAGGCGGTCGAGATACTCGGTGTACGCGGCGGCCCGGGGCTGGGTGACCCTGAGGCCGAGAATTCCGAAGCACACCGAATCCTCGCCCGGCACATGGATTTCGGGATATCCCACCAGGACGATGCGCGCGGCCGGTGCGTAGTACCGGACATAGGTCACGACGTCCCGGATCCGGGCCTCGTAGGCCGGGCCGGTGAGGTCGGCCGGATCGTTGACCAGGCCCCGCGCCGCATCCTCGGGCCCGCATCCGGCCGGCCGGATCACGCAGTCGAACAGATCGATCCCGGCCACGGTGGCGGGATTCGAGGCGGCCCTTGCCCGTCCGTATTCGCCCCAGGCGTCGTTGAGGCCGAGTTGGATCGCGACCATCGCGGTCCGCGGTCCGAAAGCCCCGGCCGCCGCGGCCCGGCTCGTCTCGTGAACCGCCGACAGGCCCGGACCCGAGGTCAGACTCGCGCCCTGGCACGAAACATCGAGGACATCACCGTCTTCCGTGAGTCCGGCGGCCGCGGCCAGCCGTCCTGGCCAGGCGTCGGGCAGTTGCGCGCAGCTCAGATCGCCGCGGCCCGCGACCTTGTCGGCCATCGCGTCCACCCAGGTGCCGCCGGTTGTGTACGAATCACCCAGTACCACCAGGGTCCGGCCGTCGATCGGATCGGCGGAGCCGGCGCCGGCGGGCCCGCCGAGCAAGCAGGACGCCAGCAGCGCACCGAGCGACGCGAGGCGCGCGACTCGGCTCACCACGTCACCGGCAGCGACACCAGGCCGCGCGTCGCGATCTCCTCCCGCATGCGCAGCTCCTCCGGCGAGATCGCCAGGCGCATATCGGGGAAACGGGAGACGAGCTGCGTGTACACCGATTGCAGCTCGACGCGGGCCAGCGGTGCGCCGATACAGAATCGCCGGCCGTAGCCGAAGGTCAGATGAGCGCCCTCCTTGCGGGTGATGTCGAGTCGCCGCGAATCCGAGAACACCGCCGGATCGTGGTTGGCCGATTCGATATCGAGCAGTACGAGGTCTCCCCGCCTGACCTCGGCGCCGTACAGATCGAGATCCTCGCGCGCGTAGCGGATGAATCCGGTGTTCTCGTGTACCCGCAGCAGTTCCTCGATCGCGTTGTTCACCAATTCCGGCCGCTCGACCAGCAATTGCCATTGGTCGAGATTGGTGAGCAGGTATTTCATGCCGAGGCTGATCTCGATCACCGTCGACTCGTGCCCGATGACCAGCAGCACCATGCCGACCGCGGTGATCACCTTGTCGGTCAGTTCCGGGTTCTCGCAGAGCCGGGAGAAGACGTCGTCGCCGGGCTCCACCCGCTTGCGCGCCACCAATTCCTTGCAGTACGAATACCATTCGGCGCCGGCCTGCCCGGATTTCGCGGCGTCGTACTTGTGGAACACCGCGGCGCTCCATTCCCGGAACTTGTCGCGATCGGCGGCCGGCGCGCCCATGAGCTCGCTGATCACCATCATGGGCAGCGGAATCGCCAACTGGTCGTGCAGATCTCCGGAATCGCCGCCGGCCGCGAGTTCGTTCAGCAGTTCCGTGGTGAGCGCCTCCACCCGGGGACGGAATTCACGCATGCGTTGCGGGCCGAAGAACGGATTCAGCATGGTCCGCAGCCGCTCGTGATCCTCCGGTTCGGTCTCGAAGGTCCCGATCGGGCCGCCGAACAGGACCGAATTCGATTTGCGAGCAGCGGTTTCCGGCGTCGGATGGGCCCGGCCCAGGCGCCGGTCGGCGAACAGTTCGCGCACCGGCTCGTGGCCGCTGATCAGCCAGGCCTCGTCGCCGACCTCGGTGCGGACGCGGCGGATGGTCTCGTTCCCGGTGAACGGGCAGGCGGATGCGGAGGTCTCGGAGGTCTCGGAGGTCTCGGAGGTCTCGGAGGTCTCGGAGGTCTCGGAGGTCATCGTCTTCTCCTGTGGCTCAGCCGGTGCGCGAACGCGATCGGCAGGACGTCGGGCAGCCGATCCGGTTCGGTCGGATCCGTGAACATCTCGACGAGGAACGCCGCCGCGGCCGGTGGTGGCAGCCCGGGGCCGATCACCACCGCGGCCCGGCCGCCGATCCGGTCGATCTCCGCGACGATCGGCTCGTACCTGGCGGGGAGCAGGTTGTGCCGGGACACGAAATCGCGGATCTGCTCGGCCGTGGTCATGGTGGACCGGTCGATCGGCGAACAGACCGGGATCTTCGGATCGTGGAACGCCATGGTGGACACGAAGCCGGACATGAAGTCGACGGCGTGCCGCTGCAACGGTGAGTGGAACGCGCCCTGATACCGGTCCAGCAGGAACATCAGGACACCCGCGGGCGCGTCGGCGATCAGGTCCTCGAGCGCGGCCCGGTGGCCGGCGAGGACGAACGAACGGGTTTCGAGATCGAGCGGGCCGGTGTCCACGGCGAGGTGGATGTCGCTTTCGCAGAAGCTCTCCGGATCGCACTCGATCGGCGCGGACACCAGCACCATGGCCTGGGCCGGTGCGCTCGGCGGCAGCGGCGGGACGAGGCGACGCTGGAACAGCATGGCGTACAACTGTTCCCGTTCGATTGCCTCGGCGACGCACGCGCCGATCAGCGCGCCGAGGCTCAAACCGCCCACCACGTCCGGGATGACGCCGTGCGCGGCCAGATCGTCGGTGAGCCCGAGGGCCAGGGCGGCGTGCCGCAGTGCGTCGAGGCTGTGCCCGAATTCCGGATCGGCCGGGCGATATGTGCGAAATTCCTTCTCGGACAGCCCGATGCACTGTGCCGCCTCGGCAGACGCCCGCCGGACGCCGGGGCTGTGCCGGTGGAACCGGTCGGCGAGATCCGGCTCCAGCGTGATCTGGCCGCCGTAGAGAAATGCGAGTTTCGACATCGTTCTTCCGGGTGAGGGGCGCAGGCGCCGAATGTATCTGCGATCCAACAACATCCGTGTGGCGCGGGCAATCGGCCGGAGCTGACAGATTCGTGTCATGGAGTTCGGTTCGCGCCGATGCTGTGCTGGTGGGGATGCCGTACCGGACGGCCGTGGAGACGACGGGGATCATGACAGGGACCGGATCGATGATCGCGAGCGTGTCGGACACCGCGCGCTGGGTCGCGGTGCACCGGGCATGGGAGACCGAGCGGCCCGACGCGCTGTTCCGAGATCCGCTGGCGAGCCGGCTGGCGGGGGAGCCCGGCCGGGCCATTCTGCGGGCGGCCCCGGCGAAACTGCGCCGGGGCTGGTGGATCGTCTCGCGCACGAGGCTGATCGACGAACTGATCGCGGTGGCGCTCGCGCAGGGATGTGATCTGGTGCTGAATCTGGCCGCCGGACTGGACGCCCGGCCCTACCGGATGGACCTCCCGCCGAACCTGCCGTGGGTGGAGGTGGATCTGCCCGCGATGGTCGAGGAGAAGGAGCAGGCGCTCGCCGGGGAACGGCCGAGGTGTGAATTGCGCAGGTGCGCAGTGGATCTGGCGGACCATGCGGCGCTCGGCGAGTTCCTGGACCGGACGCTGGCCACCGCCGAGCGTGCCTTGGTGCTGACCGAGGGGCTGCTGGTCTACCTGGAGCCGGCCGAGGTGCTCGCGTTGTCCACGGCCCTGTCCCGGCCGCAGATCCAGTGGTGGGTCTTCGATCTGATGTCCGAGGCCTGCCGTCGCCGGGTCCAGCGCCAAGGCGGCGAGATGCTGACCAACGCGCCCCTGCGGTTCGGGACCGACGACGGCGTCGCCTATTTCGAGCGGCTCGGCTGGAAACTCCACAGCGCGACATCGCTGTTCCACGCCGCCGAGCGATTCCGGCGGCTGCCGTGGTTCCAGCGGCCGCTCACCTACTGGCCGCAACCGAATCCGCGCAACCCCGGCCGGGTGCCGTGGGGTGGGGTCGTGAGCCTGCGCCACTGAGCGCGGCGCCGCCGGATCGAGTGCGGTTCAGGCCGTCTGCTCGGCGTCCTGCGTGATCACCAGCGCGACGTGCAGGCGCGACGGGCAGTCCAGTTTCGTCATCACCTGGCGCAGGTGGTTGACGACCGTCCATTCGGCGATACCCAAGCGGCTGGCGATCATCCGGTTCGTCATCCCCTCCGCCACCAGGCGCGCGACCTCCAATTGCCGCTTGGTCAGGCGCGACACCGGGGAGTCGAGCGCGGCCGCCGGCAGCGGCGGAGCGGTCAGCCCGTAGGCGATCGCCGCGTCGAGGTCGAGTACCGGGCCGACGGCGGTGACGGCCGTATCGCCCGCGCCCGCCGCCGATCCCGGCATCGCGGTGCGCCCGGTGGGGGCGGGCAGCGCGTAGTCGATCCGGATCCAGTGCGTGGCCGCCGAAAGACGATGGGCGGGTACGGAATACGCCGGTCCCGCCAGGCGGTAGGCCCGTGCGCAGCCGTCCAGCGCCGCCACCGCCGCCATCGGATCGGCCGCCGGTTCCGGTGTGCGCAGCACCTGCCGGAACACCTCGAGCGCGCGATGCGGCGTACCGGCGCGCAACAGGGTCCGGCCCAGGGCGGTCAGCAGGCCGAGCCGGTCACGGCGGTCCGGCAGCGCCGCGATCCGGTCGCGCAGCGCCCGGCGGTCGTCGTCGCTGTGCGAATCATCGAGCAGGATCAGGGATTCGAGCACCGCGGCGAGTTCGCGCTCCCGCGGCGCGGCCGCATCGTCCGGCCGGATCGTGTCGAGCAGCCCGCGCGCCCGCTCCGGTTGTCCCGCTTCGTGATACGCCAGGGCGAGCCGCCGCGCCGCGCCGGGATCGCCTGCCGGGGAGAGCAGTTCGACCGCCTCCGGAAATCGGCCGGACCGCAACGCCCAGTCGCCCAGCAGGTTCCGGCACTGTGCCGCCACCTGCGGGTCCGCGGCGGTCAGCAGACCGGTGAGGACGGACTCGGTGTGGGGCAGCATCCGGCGCTCGATCCAGACGGCCTCGAGGGTGCGGATCAGCCCGACCGCGGATTCGAGTTCCCCACGGGCGAGGAGATGTTCGACGGTGGTGACGAGATCCGGGTACCAGCGGTCGGTGAGACGCAGTGCGGCGGCCCGCCCGCCGGGCCGGTCGAGCAGTGCCGCGATCTCGGTGGCGAGGTTCCCGACGCCGGTCGCGCGGGTGTCCCGGATCCGTTGCGCGCGAGCCGCGTCCGCGTACAGCAACTGCCGGCAGTAGGCGCGGACCAGGCCGGGCATCCGATAGGTGAAGTGCCCGTTCTCGGCGACCGCGTGCTCGAGCAGGCTGCGGTTGACCAGCTCGGCCAGTCGCTCGACGATCGCGTCCCGTCGCTCACCGCTGAGCAGTAGCAGCACCTCCTCCAGATCGGTGAGGACATCGGAGGCGGCGATGTGCAGCAGCAGATCCGTGGCCAGCGCGTCGAGATCGGTGATGCCCCACTGTATGCAGTCCGCGACAGTGCTGTGCCGTGACGGGATGTCGACGAACGGCGGCGGTGGAAGCGGCTGCCCGGACCTGATCCGCGCCAGCGTCCGTTCCGCGCCGATCCGCGTGACCGCGACCGCGGCCAGTTCCAGAGCCAGTGGCACGCCGTCCAGTTCGGCCGCGATCTCCTCGGTGATCGCCGGCGTCAGTGTGGAAGTCGCACTGCGGAACAGGGTTTCGATGCTCTCGCGGAGCAGGTGGGCGGCCGGGCTGGGCGTCCGGTCACCGGGCCCGGCCGCGATCGCGAGCGGCCGGACCTGGAACAGGCATTCCTGATAGAGCCCGAGCGCGCGGCGGCTCGTCGTCACGACCGTCAGATTCGGGCAGCGGGCCAGCAGTTCCGGTAATTCGTCCGCGAGCTGCCGGGCGACCGGATCGCAGTTGTCCAGGAACAGGATCGTGGGTTCGGCGCCGGGGTGAGCCGGTGTCGAGCCGGCACCGCCCAGCCGGTCCGCGACCACCGCCCGGACTCGTTGCGGCTCCGCCACTTCGGCCAGATCCACCGCGACCACGCGCTCGGCGGCCCCGTCGAGCGCCGCGTCCACGAGCTTGCTCTTGCCCACCCCGGCGATCCCGGTCACCGTCAGCAGCCGGATCCGCCGATCGGCGAGCAGCCGCCGAACCTCCGCCACCTGCTCGTCTCGCGCGATCAACGCCGGAATTCGGTACCGCCCCATGGCTTCGACGCCCTCCTCTGACGTCCGGAAGAACCGGTCGGCGTCGTTGCCGGTGAGGTGCCCATCAGCCGCAAAGTCTAGAACCGGACGAGCGGCGCCACCTTGCCACCGAGCAGATCGATTGTGCGCAAGACCTTCTCGTGCGGCAGCGTGCCGACGCTGGGATGCAGCATGAACCGGTCCAGCCCGAGGGTGTCCCGGACATCCGCGATCTTCTCCGCGACCCGATCGGGATCGCCGACGAACAGCGAACCGTCGGGCCCGCGCATCGCGTCGAACTGGGCGGGTGTCATCGGCGCCCAGCCGCGTTCCCGGCCCAGCCCGCTCATCGCCGCCGCGTACGGCGCGTAGAAGTCGGCCACCGCCTGCTCCTCGGTGTCGGCGACGTACCCGTGCGCGTGCACCGCGATCGGCCGCGGCTCGTGCCCGCCCTGCTCGAGGGCGCGGTGATACAGATCCACCAGCGGCCGGAACCGGGCCGGCTGCCCGCCGATGATCGCGATCGCCAGCGGCAGCCCCAGCAGCCCCGCCCGCGCCACCGATTCCGGACTGCCGCCGACGGCGATCCAGATCGGCAGCGGCCGGTCGGTCCGCGGATACACCACGGCGTCCTGCAACGGCGCCCGGAACTGCCCCGACCAGGTCACGGGCTCGTCCGCGCGCAACCGCAACAGCAGCGCCAGCTTCTCCTCGAACAGGGCGTCGTAGTCACCGAGATCGAATCCGAACAGCGGGAAACTCTCGACGAACGACCCCCGCCCGGCCATGAGCTCCGCGCGCCCGCTCGACAGCAGATCCAACGTGGCGAACTGCTGATACAACCGGACCGGATCATCGGAGCTGAGCACACTGACCGCACTGGTCAGCTGGATGCGCTCGGTGCGCCCGGCGATCGCCGCCAGCACCACCGCGGGCGCCGACACGGCGAAATCCTCCCGATGATGCTCGCCGACCCCGTAGACGTCCAGCCCCGCCTGTTCCGCGGCCACCGCCTCGGCCACCACCTCCCGCAACCGCTCGCCCGCGTTCGGCGCGGGCCGGTCGCTGACGGCATGCCGTTCGGCGAAGGTGGTCAGTCCCAGTTCCATGTGGTCGCCTCGATCCGATCGTGAACCAGCTCGTATCGTCCCTCAAAACGGACCGCGGTCCGAATTTGTTCCACCGCGCGCGACGGAGCCCGGTCGAGCCGGTGTCAGTCGCCCGCGATCGCCCGGAACTCGTCGTAGGAAAGCGTGCCGTCCTCGTCGGTGTCGGCGCCGACGAAGTCCGCGAAGACCGTGTCCAGGTCGCCGGCGGTCAGCGCGCGGCCCAGGGTGGCGCCCTTCCAGGCCGTGAACTCCTTGATGTCGATGCGGCCGTCGCCGTCCCGGTCGGCCGCGCTGAACTGTTCTTCGAGGTTGCCCACGAATCTCTCCTCACTCGGATGATCTCGGTCGAGACGACCGAGTTCACCCTAGCGATCCGGTCGCCGTCGCGCGCCCGTCCCGGCGTCGCGGGGTCCGGCAATTCGGCAGCGGCGCAGAAGGTTCGGTCGCTTCACCGGCGCAGCGTCGTCTCCCGGTGCAGGTGGGAGAACTTGTCGGGGTTGCGCACCGAGTAGAGGCCGGTGACGAGTCCGTCGTCGAGGCGCAGCGCGAGGACGGTGTCGATCCGGCCGTCGAGGCGCAGGATGAGCGCGGGATGACCGTTGACGTGCGCCGGCTCCAGCGAGCGGGTGGCGAGGTTGCCGAGCGCGGCGGCCAGCAGGGCGGCGACCGCCTCGGCGCCGACGACGGGGACGAGGGCGGCCTGCGCGACGCCGCCACCGTCGCCGAGGAAGACGACGTCGGGCGCGAGGATGTCGAGCAGTCCGGACAGGTCGCCGGTGTCCACCGCCCGCTGGAACGCCGACAGGGCGCCGCGGGCGTCGGCGGGGGAGACGGTGCCGCGCGGACGGCGGGCGGCGATATGGGATCGTGCGCGGTAGGCGAGCTGGCGGACCGCGGCCGGGGTCCGGCCGACGGTTTCGGCGATCTCCTCGTAGTCCAGGTCGAAGACCTCGCGCAGGACGAACACGGCCCGCTCGATCGGCGCGAGGGTTTCCAGTACCAGCAGCATCGCCATCGAGACATGTTCGGCGAGTTCGACATCGGCGGCGACGTCGGGTGCGGTGAGCAGCGGTTCGGGCAGCCAGGGGCCGACGTAGGACTCCTTGCGGCGGGTGAGGGTGCGCAGGCGGTCCAGCGCGCAGCGCGTGGTGATCCGGACCAGATACGCGCGGTGTTCCTGCACGGTGCCGAGGTCGACGCGGGTCCAGCGCAGCCAGGTTTCCTGCAGCACGTCCTCGGCGTCGGCGGCCGAGCCGAGCATCTCGTAGGCGGCGGTGAACAGCAGATTGCGGTGCGCCACGAAGAGCTCGGTCGCGAGATCCGGTCGGGTGTCGCGGTTCCCGCCGACTCCGGCGGGGATGTGCCCGGTCTGTGCCACGGGGGCCTGCTTTCTCTCGGCGGCGATCCGTGCACGAGACGGTTCCGCCCCGGGATTCATAACACGGAATCGCCGTGATCCACATCACGATTCGGGCGTGTTACGGCAGCCGGGCGGCCGTCGTCCTGTGGTCATCCGATTCAGAACCGCGAGTGAGGAACACATCATGGAACCCCGTTTCGACCTGAACGCCAACGAACTCGGCGCGAAGATCGGTCAGCGCTTCGCCAACACCAGTGTGGCGATCCTGCAATCGTCACTGCCGAAATCCCTGGTGGAACTCGTCGAGTTGCGCGCCAGCCAGATCAACGGCTGCGGCTACTGCGTCGACGCCCACGCCAAGGAACTCGCCGCCGCCGGTGAACCGGCCGTGCGGGTGAATCTGGTTGCCGCCTGGCGGGAATCGACGGTATTCACCGAGGCCGAGCAGGCCGCGCTGGCGCTGGCCGAGGAGGGCACCCGCATGGCCGACGCCGCGCACGGCGTCTCCGACGAGACGTGGGCGCTGGTGCGCAAGCATTTCGACGACGATCAGATCGCCGCGCTGGTCTATCTCGTCGCGATGATCAACGCCGCCAACCGCTTGCTGGTGATCACCAGGACCAAGGGCGGGTCGTATCAGGCGGGCGCCTTCGACGCCGTGGCGAACTGAGCGTCGCCGGAACGGCGCCGGACGCGGCAGGCGGGCGCCCGCCCGCCTGCCGCGGTACCCCGGGCTGTCAGTGCTGCTGGTCGTACAGCGAGTACGCCTGTTCCCGCGCATGCTCTTTCGCGCGTTCGCGGTCCAGCCAGTCCAGGCCCTTGCTCTCGAACAGCTTGTCCACCTCGGCCGCCGCGAAGCCCGCGAGCAGTTCCTTGACCAGCGCGTGGTGCACCGGCTTGCCCTCGCGCTCCTCGTGTTTCTCGAAGGCCCGCATCGCCTCGAAACCGGCGGCTCCGGCGATCAATTCGTGCGTCCAACTGGCCTCGTGCGGTTCTCCCGCGTACACCTGGCTGTGGGCGTCACGTGCGCCACTGTGATCGAAGAGACCGAACAGACTCATAACAGCAAACCTTCCCGTGCCCGCGTACCGGACAACGCGATTCATCACTGTAGTCGCGTATCGGCCGAGATCGCCGGATGAACGAAAACTGTTGCTGCCGTGCTGTTCCGGCAGGTCAGGCGCCGGGCAGGATCGGCCCGACGTAGGTACCCGGATGGGTCGCCTCGTCCTGCAACGCCACCGTGACGGTCCACGCGATCGTCGCGTGTTCGGTGTCGTCGGGCGGAGTGACGAGCAGGTGGTGCACCGACAGGCCGCGCGCCATGGATGCCGGGTCCGCGCCCGGATCGCCCGGCAGATAGGTGAGAACGAAATGCGCGGTGGCATCCGGTGCGAGCGTGACGGTTCCGTGGTCGGCCGACTGACGGGTCAGCGACCATTGCCGATTCGGGTCCACGGCGCCGACGGTGACGGTGCCGTCCGGGGCGATGTCCAGGTCGGTGGCGGCGCCGAGCAGGTCCACACCCGGGAAGCCGGTCATGGTGCACGGCTGCCGCCGGGTGTTGGTGAGATCGATCGTCTGGTGGACCTGGCCGCCGCCCGGATCGTCGTGGCCCGCGACGGTGATCCGGAGCTCGGCCGCCTGGCAACGGTGCCCGGAGTCGGCGGTTTCGCTCGGCGCCGACAGTGCCGCGGCATCCGGGGAAGCGGCGCCGTCACCGGATCCGTTCGGGTCCGAACAACCGGCGGCCGCCAGCGCGGACGCGGTCAGCAGATACGCCGCTGTGGCGAGTCGACCACCGAGCATCGCGAATTCCTCTCGTACGCGGACGGATTCGCACCACCGAGCGCCAGCCTACGCAATGTCGACGCCGGGTTCGAGTTCCATCGGACGATCGGTGTCGGCCGATCCGCGGTCTGCCCGGCCCCGAGTCTCTAGGCTGGGGCCGAGGAATCGGCGGACAGGGGAGCCGGCGCGCTGCGGTCGCCGGACCGGCGCCGCCGGTGGAACAGAGGTGATCACCGTGAGTGGCTCTGCCGTGACGACACTCGACCGGCTGCGCGCCGATCTGCGCACCTACGCCGGGCTGTGCGAGGCGCCCTACGACGCGGCGGTCGTGGATCCGGTGCTGGAGACCCTCGCCGACGCGTGGACGAATTCCGTTGTCGGCGTTCGCACCACCACGCACGCCGTGCCGGATCGGGAGGTCAACGCGCGGGTGCAGTATCCCGGCCCGGCGCCGGAACTGATCGAACGGCTCCGCGCGGCGGAATTCCTGGAGTACGTGGGCCATCCGATGGAATCGCTGCTCGACGCGATCCTCGGCATGCCGGTGGCGGGCGCTGTCGATCTGGCGCTGGGCCGGGGTGTGCAGAAGGTGTGGTTCGTGCTCGGCCGGACCCTGCCGGTCGCCGAAGCGCTGGCGCTGCCGGGCATTCCGGATGCGGCGCGGGGACACGCCGATCATCTGGAACGGTACGGGGGACAGGTCGGCATCGTCGCGCTCGACTTCCCGGCGCGGACGATGAATCTGTATTCGCAGGTTCTCACGCCGGAGGTGATCACCGCCGCCGACATCACGACGATGCTGGCCGATCTCGGGCTGGTCCCCGCCACCGAGGCCGAACTCGCCCTGTTCGCAGGCACATTCAACGTCTACCGGACCTTCTCGTGGGATGCCGCGCACACGGTCCGGGTCTGCTTCCCCCGGCGGGTCGAGGCCGGGACGTTGCCCGGCGACCTGGATCCGGTGCTCGCCGCGTTCGCGACCGGCCCGGTCGCCGCCCCGGAACGCCGGCACACCGTCTACGCCGCCTACGGGCCGGCGGACCGCTACTACAAGATCCAGACCGAGTACACCTCCACCCTGGGAGCCGCGTTCCCGGGCGGGACGGCGCCGCAGATCCGCTGAGCGCCGCCGGATCCCGTGCGTCCACCGGATGGCACGCGGTCGCCGGATGCGCAGGTGCGCCCGCCGGTCCGCGGATGTCCCGCCCCGGGGACGATTGCGGACCGCCCGTCCGGGAACCCCTTGCCCAGGAGCGGGGCCGGGATTCGCCGGAGCCCGGGTGCGCTGCGGCGTTCGTGATCGGTGTGCAAGGAAGACAGTGGAATTGAACAGTGTGTGCGATGAGGATGTGGAGCGGCAGGAGCCGGCTCCGGTGGTGGCCGAGCGGATCGGGATGAACGACGCGATCGCCGCGACATTGACCCAACGGGTGGGCTCGATGCCGGCGCTGTACCTGGCGCTGACGATCTTCGTGGGCTGGACGGTACTGGCGGTCTGGGGACCGCTGCACGCGGTGGATCCCTATCCGTTCCCGTTCCTGTTGTTCCTGAACAACATCGTCCAGTTGGTGCTGTGCCTGGTCATCCTGGTCGGGCAGCGGGTACTCAGCGTGGCGGCCGACCGGCGCGCCGTGCAGACCTACGAGAACACCGAGTCGGTCTTCGCCGAGGTGGCGCGGCTGCAGGAACATCTGGACCGGCACGATCGGATGCTCAGCCGGGGAGTGAGCCTGCTGGAGTCGAGCCCGCACCCGTGGATCGAGCGGCACCGGGTGCAACCGCCGCCGCAGGCCCGCGATCAGGCGATCGGCCTCAACGACCGGATCGCGGCCTGGCTGACCCAGCGGCTGGGCAGCGTCTGGGGGTTCTATCTGGCGGCCGTCACCCAGATCGTGTGGATGTTGCTGGCGCAACTCGGAATTCAGCATTTCGATCCCTACCCGTTCGCGTTCATGACCTTCCTCTCCACGCTGGCGCAGCTGGTCTTCATGATCGTGATCATGGTCGGCCAGGATGTGCTGAACCGGACCGGGGACCGCCGCGCCGAGCAGACCTATCTCGACGCCGAGGCGGTCCTCTACGAATGCCGCCGCATGCAGGCGCGGCTCACCGCGCAGGACCGCGTCCTCGACAGCGTGACCGGCTACATGACCACCCAGGTCACCGAGCAGCTGGCGCGCGCGGTGCATGCCACCGAGGAACGGGTCGACCATCAGGCCCGCGCGCACGCCACGATGACCACCGGCCGGGTCCCGGCCGGGGCGGGCACGCTGCGCGGCTGGGACGACCTGCCCGAGGAGCGCAAGCGCTCCTATCGCGTGCAGGCGCGCCGGCTCGGCGAGAACCTGACCGTGGTCGGCTGCGTGATGATGCCGGCCGCCGACACCGCCCCCGATGCCCAGCTCGGCGACGACGAGGTCAAGGTGCTGGCCCGGCTCGAATACGAACGCCGCATGGCCGACAAGACCATGCAGCGGGCCCGGTACTCACCCGGCCGCCGTGACCGGGACGACGCCCACCCGCTGCCCTGGGACGATCTGCCCGACCCGGCCCGGATCCGATACCTGCAGGCCGCCCGCCTGATCCCGGAGATGTTGGCGCGCGCCGGTTTCCAGGTGGTGCGCCGCGACTACGACGGTCTCACCGAGGCCGATTTCACTGCCGAGCAGTGGTCGACGCTGCATCGCGCCCTGATGGCCGCCGGCATCGTGGTCGCCCTCGGCGAGGACGGCGCGGACTACGCGGAGATCACCGCCCTGATCACGATCGTGCGGCAGGTCAGCCTCACCCACCCCAGCCGCTTCCTGCGCGAACTGACCGCCACCTCCGTCTTCGACACCACCCTGCGCGCCGACACCCGCTACGCCGACTACGAGGGCCCGGCACTGGAGGTGATCCGCTCCGCGACCGCGATAGTCGCCGGCGCCGCCCCGGACGAACTCCCGCAGTTCCGCGCCCTGCTGATCGAGATCGCCGAAACCGTCGCGGTCGCCGGCACCGACGGCACCCTCTTCGGCTCCGACGTCCACCACGACCCCGGCGGCGAAACCCTCGCCCTCACCGCCGTCCGCCGCGCGGTCGGCCTGGAGCCCGCCACCGCGGACCGGTGACCGCTCAGTGCCCGAAAGCCTCTGCCAGCCACCATGATCCGGTATCGCGGACGACCTTGGCGTCGATCACCATCGGGCGGCGTGGGGTGACGTCGAGCCAGGGCCGCAGTCCGGCCAGGTCGGCGCGGGAACGGACGGTCAGTGCGTCACAGCCGAAACCCCTTGCGACCGAGGCGATATCGGTCTCCGGGAAGGTGACGATGGCGAGATCCTCGCCGCCGGTGAAGTGGTGTACCTCGGCGCCGTACATGGCGTCGTCGTAGATCACGACCAGTAGCGGGAGTCCCAGGCGCACCGCGGTGTCGAGTTCGGCGACGCTCATCATGAATCCGCCGTCGCCGCAGGCGGCCACGGGCAGGCGGGCCGGTTGCGCGAGGGCCGCGCCGATCGCGGTCGCGAGGCCCAGCCCGATCGACTGGAACGCCTGGGTGAAGCAGAACGCGAACTCGTCCGGCACGTCCAGGTACATGCTGGGGTAGCCCATGAAGTTGCCGGAGTCCACCGACACCACCCGCTCGCGGGGCAGCATCCGGTCGAGTTCGGCCGACAGCACCCGCGGATCGATCCGGTCCGCGGTGCTCGTGTCCTCGAAAGGTACGTCGTTCCAGCGCTTTTCGGTATGGATCCGGGCGGCGATCGCGGCCGTGCGATATCCGGTCCCGGTCTGCGCCGCGGCGCCCCCGCGCGCGGTGAGCAGGCGCGCGGTCGCGTCGGCGGTCTCGGTGACCCCGCCCCACAGACCGAGGTGGATCGGGCGGTTCCGGCCCAGGGCCTGCGGATCGATGTCGACCTGCACGACCTTCGTTTCCGGTGCGATGAGCTTGCCGTGCCGCATCGTCCACATGTTCAGCGCGCATCCCCAGCCGACGATGAGGTCGGCGCCGGTGATCAGTTCGGCGGCCAGCGGGGTGGAGAAGCCGCCGGACACGTCGATGTCCCAGTCGTGGGCGCGGAACATGCCACGCGACACCGCCGAAGTCGCCAGCAGCGCACCCGACAGGTCGGCGAGCCGGGCGATCGCCTGCTCACCACCCGCCGCGCGGGCGCCGCGTCCGGCGACGAAGACCGGCCGGCGGGCCTCGCGGAGCAGATCGGCGAATCGCTCGAGGTCGGCCGCGGCGGGCTGTGGCAGCGCGACGATCCGCTCGGGTGGGGGGGCCTCGCGATCCTCGGGCAGCGGTTCGTCCTGGACATCGATCGGCACGTTGAGCACCACCGTGCGGCCCTGCGCGCACAGCCGGAACGCACGGGTGACGTCCGCGACGGCGGTGCGCGGCGAGCGCACTCGCATCGGCTCCGCGCCCAGACCGCGCGCGATGCCCGCCTGATCGATGAAGAAGTTCGAGGTCGGCGCGGTGGCCTCCGCGGTGACCACGAGCAGCGGGGTGCGGGACTTGCTCGCCTCCGCGACGCCGGTCAGCGCGTTGGTATAGCCGCAGCCCTGATGCAGCGACAACACCGCCACCTCGCCGCTCATCCGGGCGTACCCGTCGGCCATGCTCGCCGCGCCGCCCTCGTGCCGGGTCGCGACGAACCGTCCGCCCGCCGCGGTGAACGCGTTCGTGAAGTGGAAGTTCCCGCTGCCCACGACACCGAAGGCGACGCGCGCACCCAGGTCGAAGAGGGTCCGCCCGATGGCGTCGCGTACATACATCAGTGTCCTTTCCCGGTCGCGGCGGTCGAACCCGGTCGGCCGGGGACGCCGTCCACCGATATCCTGCCGGGCCGGGTGTGGATATTCTGGATCACATGTCTGTCCGCACCCGCAAGCCGCTCGCTCCCGGAACCCTCTCGCCGACCCGCGAGGTGCCGCGGGCGATCGAGCGGCCCGAGTACGCGTGGAAGAAGACCGCGAACGAGGGTCACGAGCCGTGGGTGCAGACCGCGGAGACCATCGACAAGATGCGGATCGCGAGCCGCATCGCGGCGCAGGCGTTGCAGGAGGCGGGCAAGGCGGTCGCGCCGGGCGTCACCACCGACGAGCTGGACCGGATCGCGCACGAGTACATGTGCGATCACGGCGCGTATCCGTCGACCTTGGGCTACAAGGGTTTTCCGAAGTCCTGCTGCACCTCGCTGAACGAGGTGATCTGCCACGGCATCCCGGATTCGACCGTGATCGAGGACGGGGACATCGTCAACATCGACGTCACCGCTTACATCCACGGGGTGCACGGCGACACCAACGCCACCTTCCTCGCCGGTGACGTCGACGAGGAGGCCCGGCAGCTGGTGGAGCGCACCCACGAGGCCACCATGCGGGCGATCAAGGCCGTGCGGCCGGGCCGGGCGCTGAACGTGATCGGCCGGGTCATCGAGGCCTACGCCAACCGGTTCGGGTACGGCGTGGTGCGCGACTTCACCGGCCACGGTGTCGGTCCCACCTTCCACAGCGGGCTGGTGATCCTGCACTACGATCAGCCGGCGGTCGAGTCGGTCATCGAACCGGGTATGACCTTCACCATCGAACCGATGATCAACCTCGGCGGCATCGACTACGAGATCTGGAACGACGGCTGGACCGTGGTCACCAAGGACCGCAAGTGGACCGCCCAGTTCGAGCACACCCTGGTGGTCACCGACGAGGGTGCCGAGATCCTGACGCTGCCGTGAGCCGGTGGTGAGGGGCGCGCTGCTGGTCGCCGGGACCACCTCCGACGCCGGGAAGAGCGTCGTCGTCGCGGGGATCTGCCGGATGCTGGCGCGCCAGGGGGTGCGGGTCGCGCCGTTCAAGGCGCAGAACATGTCGAACAACTCGGTGGTGACCCTCGACGGCGGCGAGATCGGCCGTGCGCAGGCGTTGCAGGCGCGGGCGTGCGGGCTGGAGCCGAGTGTGCGCTTCAATCCGGTACTGCTGAAGCCGGGCAGCGATCGGCGGTCGCAACTGGTGGTGCGCGGCACCGCGATCGACACCGTCGGCGCGCGGGACTATTTCCGGCACCGTACCCGGTTGCGCGAGCTGGTCGCCGACGAATTGGCCTCGCTGCGTGCCGAATTCGACGTGGTGATCTGCGAGGGCGCGGGTTCGCCGGCCGAGATCAATTTGCGCGACACGGATCTGGCGAACATGGGTCTGGCGCAGGCGGCGCGGCTGCCGGTGCTGCTGGTCGGCGACATCGATCGCGGCGGTGTGCTGGCCCACCTGTTCGGTACCGTCGCGATCCTGGAACCCGAAGACCAGCAACTGATCTCGGGCTTCCTGATCAACAAGTTCCGCGGCGACGTGGAGCTGCTGACCCCCGGCCTGGACCGGCTCACCGAACTCACCGGGCGGCCGACCCTCGGCGTGCTGCCGTACACCGACGAACTGTGGATCGACGCCGAGGATTCGCTCGGCACTGTCGCCGACGCGCCCGTCGGCCGTCCTCGGCCGCCTGTCGGCACGGACTGGCTGACCGTCGCGGCGATCCGGTTGCCGCGGATCTCCAATTCCACCGATGTCGAGGCGCTGGCCTGTGAACCGGGCGTCGCGGTGCGCTGGGTGACCGACCCGTCGCGACTGGCCGACGCGGACCTGGTGGTGCTGCCCGGCTCCAAATCGACGGTGAGCGACCTGGAGTGGTTGCGCCGCACCGGGATCGCGGCCGCGCTGGCCGACCGCGCGAAGGCGGGACGGCCGATCCTGGGAGTCTGCGGCGGCTATCAGATGCTCGGCCGGCGCATCCTCGATCGGGTCGAGTCCGGCGCGGGGGCGGTCGCCGGGCTGGGTCTGCTCGATCTGGACATCGAATTCGCGGCCGCGAAGACGGTGTGCCGCAACGCCGGTGCAGCCGCCGGGATTCCGGTGCGCGGCTACGAGATCCATCACGGCCGGGTGTTGCGCAGCGGCGACCCGAGCTGGTTGCGGCTGGAATCGGGACCCGAAGGCAGTGTCCGGGAAGCGATCTGGGGCACCCACCTGCACGGGCTGCTGGAATCCGACGACTTCCGCCGCGCCTGGCTGCGGCAGGTCGCGGCCGCCGCCGGCCGCACGGGATTCGCTGTCGCGGAGGATGTCTCGGTAGCCGGCGTGCGTGCGGCGCAACTGGATCTGCTCGCCGATCTGATCGAGAAACACGTCGACACCGACCGGCTGACCCGGCTCATCGAATCCGGCGCACCCGACCGCCTGCCGACTCTCACGGTCGGTCACTGAGCTTTTCGATCGGACCCGCGGATCGGACCGCCGGATCGGATCGGCGATCGGACCCGCAACCCGCGTCGCGACGCCCGGCAATCGGGTGCACGGCAGCGTACCGATCGCGCGGCGATCCGTCCGGAGATCGGCGCCGGACGAGCGAATCGGACGGTGATTTTTCCCCGGGGAAAGTCGATCGCCGGTGTCGCCGGACCTCACTGGCGGCGCGACGCCGCGATCCGCCGCGGCACGCGATAAGGACCGCCGACGTGACGACCCGGCGGCCCGGCCGTGCAGCGCCGCGGCCACTGCCCGCGCCCGGAACGGTGTGATCAGGCCCGCTGCGAGAGACGGCCGGCCGGCTCCGCCGGACCGATGTGGTGGTCGACTCCTGTGGCCGCCCGGGAGCGCCCTCCCGTGTACCGTGGGGCGGCATGGAAACTCGGCAGATCGCGGTCGGTGACCGGAGCTGGACGGTGCGCATCGATGGGCCGGAATCCCGGCACACGGTGGTGTTACTGCCGGATCCGAGCGATCCGGAGGACGCCTTCGACCGGGTGATCGCGCGGCTGCACAATTCGGATCTGCGGACCGTGACGTTCGAGACCGTCGAGGGCCTGGACGCCCCGATCGGCTACGCCCTGCTCGACCAGCTGAACGCGCCCTGGGCGGTGCTGGTCGGCAACGGGTCCGGCGCCGATCTTGCCTGGCAACTGGCCGCCCGCGGCTACGGCCGGTTCATCGGCATGGTCGCCATCGGCCGCGGCCATCCCGCGCTCGCCGACGGGGAGGGCACGGTGCCCGACGCCGGTTGCCCCGCGGTCGAGATCTCCACCACCGTTGTCGCCACCAAACGACTACCGCGCGCTCTCGCTGACGGGTGCATGCGCTATGTCTACGGCGAATTCCGGATCGCCGAACTGGACACGGCCGACCCGCTGGCGGAGTCCGACCACGAACTGGCCACCGAGATCGTGCTCCGCACCGGCCGCTGGTGAGTTCGACTGCGCCGGGCCGCCGGGTGCGGCGGACCAGGCCTGCCGCGGGCCCAGCGTGGTCGTACCGAGTCGGCGTAACCGGCCCGGCCTAGCCCGGCGTAACGGCTCGGCCTAGTTCGCCGTGATCGGATCACCCGCGTTCGGCGAGACCCCGCCCTCCCCGGTGCCGTGCCCGTGCAACCAGTCCAGCCACGCGTCCATCTCCGCGAACGCCTGCTTGCGCACGGGCGCGGACGACAGGAAGACATCGTGGCGGGCGCCCTCGATCGGCACGATCGTGGTGCGCTGCCCGAGACAGCCGGACCAGCGCTGGATCTGCCGCACGTCCAGGACCGTGTCCGAGACGTCGGCGGCCGGGCCGTAGCGGCGCATGAACGTGGTCAGCTTCGATCGCAGGATCAGCGCCGGCACCCCGACATCGAGACCGCGATGCAGCCGCGCCTGCCCCTGCCGGATGGCCCGCAGCCAGCCGAACCGCACCGGATAGCCGGTCAGCGGCTTCCAGTCGAGGTCGTAGTCCCATTCGCCGGACGCGCTGGTGTGCAGGCTGGCGCCATAGGTGTTGATCCCGGTGTCGGGCATGCGCGACATCGCCCGCACCCGGCCGAGCCCGTTGATGAGTGCCGTGCCGACCGTCCGGTAGTACGACGGACCCTGCAGATCGAACCACGGACTGTTCAGCACCAGCCCGCTGATGCCTTGTGCGGCAACGCCTTCGGCGCGCCGCAGCCGATCCAGCCACAGCGGCAGCACCAGGCCGCCGGTGGAGTGCGCGTTCAGCAGCACCGGCAGGCCGGTCTCGTCGCGCACGACCCGCAGCGCGTGACTCAACTCCGTGTCGTACAGGGCGAGATCGCTCACGTAGTGCGGGGTCTGACCGGGTCGCTGCGAACGGCCGCACTTGCGCAGATCCAGCGCGTAGAAACGGTAGCCGCGGCCGGCGAAATGCTCGGCCAGATGCTTCTGGAAGAAGTAGTCGGTGAAGCCGTGCACGTACAGCACGGCGCCCACGGCGTCCGGCACCGGTGCGGTGTAGCGCACCAGGGTGGCCACGACGGTGCCCTCACCGTCCGGATCGGGGCCGAGCGGCAGGGTCAGGCACTCGTATCCCTCGCCCAGTACGTCCGGCTGCCAGGTGTCCGGTGGTGTGGTTCCCGGGGCGGCGGTGATCGGCGTCTCGTTCGTCACAGGGCCCAGCCTATTCGACCCGCTCAACGGCGTCGCGCCGGTGCTGATTCGGTCACAGCCGACACCTCCGTTTTCGAAATCGGGCATCGCAAGGGGCACAATTGGGTTGAAGTGAACGGCGGGTAACCTCATTCCCGCCCGTCGCCGTCGGCGGTCGGTGACGCACTACACCACCCCCAGTTGGTGCGCCTTGCGGGGCGGACCGCGCAGGACAAGGAAGTCGAAGTACCCGTGCCGAACGCTGCGAAGACCGAAAAGACCGATGTAGTTCTCATCGGCGCCGGCATCATGAGTGCCACCCTGGGCGCCCTGCTGCGGCAGGTGCAGCCGGATTGGTCGATCACCATGTTCGAGCGGGTCGACGCACCCGCCCCCGAGAGCAGTGATCCGTGGAACAACGCGGGCACCGGCCACTCGGCGCTGTGTGAGTTGAACTACACCCCGCAGAACGCCGACGGCTCGGTCGACATCACCAAGGCCGTCGACATCAACGAGCGGTTCCAGGTGTCGCGGCAGTTCTGGGCCTATGCCGTCGAGAACGGTGTGCTCGGCGACCCGAGCCAGTTCATCAACCCGATCCCGCACGTGAGCTTCTGCCACGGCGCCGACGGCGTCGACTACCTCCGCAAGCGGTACGACGCGCTGTCCGCGCATCCGCTGTTCGAGGGCATGCAGTTCGTCGACGACCGCGACGAGTTCGCGTGGCGACTGCCGCTGATGGCCAAGGGCCGTGACTTCTCCGACCCGGTCGCGCTGAACTGGACCGACAAGGGCACCGATATCGACTTCGGCTCGCTGTCCCGGCAACTGCTGGCCTACCTGGGCCGCTCCGGCGTCGACATCGCCTTCGGCACCGAGGTCCGCAATCTGGACAAGCAGTCCGACGGCAGCTGGAACGTGAAGGTGCGCAACACCCGTACCGGCGGCACCCGCACGGTGAACGCCAAATTCGTGTTCGTCGGCGCCGGCGGTTACGCGCTGCCGCTGCTGCAGAAGGCCGGCATCAAGGAGATGAGCGGCATCGGCGGCTTCCCGGTCAGCGGGTTGTTCCTGCGCTGTACCGATCCCGCGCTGGTCTCCCGGCACGAGGCGAAGGTGTACGGCAAGGCCGCCGTCGGCGCGCCCCCGATGTCGGTGCCGCATCTGGACACCCGCGTCATCCGCGGCAACCGTGGCCTGCTGTTCGGTCCCTACGCCGGGTGGACCCCGAAATTCCTCAAGGACGGCAAGTACTCCGACCTGTTCCGGTCGGTCAAGCCGAACAACCTGTTCTCCATGCTCGGCGTCGGCGTCACCGAATTAAGCCTCACCAAGTACCTGGTCTCCGAACTGCTGAAGTCCCCGGCGGGCCGCGTCGACTCGCTGAAGGAGTTCGTGCCGCGCGCCGACGGTCACGACTGGGAGCTGATCACCGCCGGCCAGCGCGTGCAGGTCATCCGGCGCAAGGGCGCGGGCGGCGTGCTGGAGTTCGGCACCGCCGTGATCACCGCGGGCGACGGCTCCATCGCGGGCCTGCTCGGCGCCTCCCCGGGCGCGTCCACCTGTGTCAGCGCCATGCTGGACGTCATGCAGCGCTGCTTCCCGCAGCAGTACGCCGGGTGGGCACCCACCCTGAAGACGATCGTCCCCTCGCTGGGCACCAAGCTGTCCGACAATCAGCCGCTCTACCACGAGGTATGGGACTGGACCGAGAAGTCGCTGCGGCTCACCGACAAAACGCCGAAGCTCGCCGAAGCCGGGCAGCACTGACCGATATGTGATAGCAAGACTCGATGATGTCAACGGTTGCGCTCAGAAGGTCGTGGGCGGCGGATCTCGACACCGCCACGCTGTACAAGCTGTTGAAGATCCGGGTCGCGGTCTTCGTGGTCGAGCAGAAGTGTGCCTATCCGGAACTCGACGGCCGGGATCTGCTGGCGGAGACGCGGCACTTCTGGCTCGACGACGAGGGCGAGGTCATCGGCACCCTGCGTCTGCTCGAGGAGCACGACAACGGCGTGAAGTCGTTCCGGATCGGCCGGTTGTGCACCACACCCTCGGCCCGGGGACACGGCTACACCACCCGGCTGCTGCAGGCGGCGCTGGCCGAAACCGGTTCGGCCACGGTCCGATTGAACGCGCAGACCTACCTCGTCGACATGTACACCAAGCACGGCTTCGAGCCCGACGGTGACGAGTACGAAGAGGACGGCATCCCGCACCTGCCCATGCGGCGTGGTTGAGACAGACGGTCCCGCAACCGAATTCGGTTGCGGGACCGTTTCTTTGGGAGTTCTCAGGCCGCGGTGAGGCCGACGTACCGGCGGTTGTGCCCGGGGCGTTCGATCTCGTCCAGCACCGCGCGGGCGAAGTCCGGGTAGGTGATCCGCAGGGTGGCATCGGCATTCGCGACGCGATAGCCGCCGACCGGCTCACCCGTGTGGTCGAAATCCCCGGCCGGCGCCAGCACCGTCCAGTCCAGCGCGGCGTCCCGGAGTCGATCCGTGCCGGCCTCGTGGCCGAGATAGAAGCCGCGATACTCGTTCGGGTAGTCCGGCGTGTCGCGCAGCAGGGTGCCGTCCGCGGTCGCGAGATTCGAGGCGAGCCCGACCGCGATCAGGCGGGACACACCGGCCGCCGGCAGTCCGCTCGTCAGCGCGCCGGCCGCCTTCGCGAAGAAATCCGGATCCGTGAGATCGACGGCGGCGTGTACTGCCACGTCGTGACCCGCGGCGAGTGTCGCGACGGCCGCCGCGTCGGTCACGTCGCCGGTGACGGCTCCGAGATCCGGGTATCGACCGGGATCGCGTACCACGCCGGTGACACTGTGCCCGCGGGCCGCGGCGGCCGCGGCGATGGTGCGCCCGGCCCGGCCGCCCGCCCCGAAAACGATGATCTTTGCCATGCCGGCGACGCTAACGACGCCGATGGTATCCCTCCGGATACCTCGAACGCCGTTACGCTGACGGGATGCGCCCGCTGCACCCGCAGATGTTCGACGACCTGTGCCCGTCGACGCTGTCCCCCGTCCGCATCGGCGACAAGTGGGGCGGACTGCTCGTCCGCTGCCTGGCGGACGGCCCGCGCCGCTACTCCGAACTGCGAATCCCGTTGGCGCGCATCACTCCCAAGGCGATGACCCACTCGCTGCGCACGCTGGAACGCCTCGGCCTGGTCGCCCGGGAGATCGAGGGCCGCCGCGTCACCTACGCGCTCACCCCACTCGGCCGCAGCCTGCTCGAACCACTGAACGCGATGTGCGCGTGGTCCGATGAGCATTGGGAGGAACTGGTCGACGCCTACGATCCGGACGCGGAGGCGCTCGGGGCGTGAGACCGGGTCGAATCGCTCGGTGACACGCAGGGGTGTCCGGACAGCGGTCCGCCGCACGGATGACATGGATCGATCCCGTCGCAGGGTGAATCCGCCGCCTCGTGCGCCGATCCGACCAGAGCGACCGGGCGCATCACCGCGACGCGCGCGTATCGCGCTGTACGGATTAGCTCGAACGACGGATATGTGTTCGCTCGGATCCGCTCGCCGGTCGAGCGCCGAACGCGGATCGCGGACACGCGCGGGTGGATGGTGCCCTGGGTGACGGCGGATGGGCGTGCGTGTGCGACGGTCGTGCGCGCCTTCGGGGGCGTCGGCAGGTCCGGCCGAGTGGCGTGGTGGGTCCGCACGGGGTGGGCGCGGGTTGCCGTGCTCGCCGCGCATACAGTGGGGTCGTGTCCGATCCCCGAAACGACGCCACTCAGCACCCTTCGGCCGACGGCGAGGCGGGCTTCCCGTTCTCGGCGGTGGTCGGGCAGGAACAGTTGCAGTTGGCGCTGATCCTGTGCGCGGTGCATCCGGGAATCGGCGGCGTGCTGGTGCGCGGCGAGAAGGGGACCGCGAAATCGACAGTGGTGCGTGCGCTGGCGCGGCTGCTGCCGCCGGTCACCGACGAATCCGGAGCTCGCCCGGCGCGGCTGGTCGAACTGCCGGTCGGCGCGACCGAGGACCGGGTGGTCGGGTCGCTGGACCTGGAGCGGGTGCTGCGCGACGGGGAACAGGCTTTCCGGCCGGGATTGCTGGCCGCCGCGCATCACGGCGTGCTGTACGTGGACGAGGTGAACCTGCTGCACGACCATCTGGTGGACGTGTTGCTCGACGCCGCCGCGATGGGCCGGGTACACATCGAGCGCGACGGGGTGTCGCATTCGCATCCGGCGCGTTTCGTGCTGGTCGGCACCATGAATCCGGAGGAGGGCGAACTCCGCCCCCAGTTGCTGGACCGCTTCGGCC
This sequence comes from Nocardia aurantia, assembly GCF_009604425.1. Classification (GTDB taxonomy): domain Bacteria; phylum Actinomycetota; class Actinomycetes; order Mycobacteriales; family Mycobacteriaceae; genus Nocardia; species Nocardia aurantia. The sequence goes on from NZ_WEGI01000015.1 coordinate 32,552, forward strand.
TGACCGTCGACGTCATCGCCTCCCGTGAGGTGGAGACCCGGATGGAGGTCGTGCGCCGCCGCCTGGCCTACGAGGCCGGCCCGGCCACCTTCGCCGCGCGTTACGCGGCCGCCGATCACGCCACCGCCGAACGCATCCTCGACGCTCGCGACCGGATCGACACCGTCGTGCTCGACGAGAACGAACTCCGCCGCATCGCCGCCCTCTGCGCGTCCTTCGACGTCGACGGTATGCGCGCCGATCTCGTGGTGGCCCGCACCGCCACCGCGCACGCGGCCTGGCGCGGCGCCGACCGGGTCACCGCCGACGACGTGCGGGTGGCCGCCGAACTGGCCTTACCGCACCGCCGTCGCCGCGACCCCTTCGACGAACCCGGCATCAGCCCCGAACAACTCGACGACGCGATGCGCAAGGCCGACGAGGAGGTCGAGAAGGCCAGGGACTCGAGCGAATCCGGTGCCACGGACGACTCCTCCGACTCCGAACACCACGCCGCGCAACCAAATTCGGACTCCGATCAGACTCAGCAAGTGGATCCAGGCTCCGATCATCCTGCCCCGCAATCCGATTCCGGACCGGATAACCCGGCCGATCGTCCCGATTCCGGCCCCGCGCCGACCGGGCAGGATGCCACCGATCGGAGTCCGGCCGGTTCGGATCGGCCACAGGATCCCGACGACGACCCGGATGGCGGCCCCGGTGGCGGAGCGCGCCCTGGTACCGCCGGAGCCCCGGTGAATTCCATTGTCCGACCGCCCCATTGGGAGATTCCCGGTGTCGGCGAGGGTGCCCCCGGCCGTCGCTCCCGCGCACACTCCCGGCACGGCCGGGTGGTCCGCTCGGTCACCGACACCACCGGCGGGCTGCATCTGCTCGGCACCGTCTTCGCCGCCGCACCCCACCAGCACCGCCGCGGCCGCAGCGCCGGCCCGCTGGCCCTGGCGCCCGCCGACCTCCGCGGCGCGTATCGCGAAGGGCGCGAAGGCAATCTGGTCGTCTTCATCGTCGACGCCTCCGGCTCGATGGCCTCCCGCGACCGGCTCTCCGCGGTGACCGGCGCCGTCGTCACGTTGCTGCGCGACGCCTACCAGCGCCGCGACAAGGTCGCGGTGATCACCGTCCGCGGCAGCGACGCCGAACTGGCACTACCCCCGACCTCCTCGGTGGACATCGCCGTCCGCCGCCTGGCGTCGTTGCGCACCGGTGGCAAATCCCCATTGGCACAAGGACTCCTGAAGTCCCGCGAGATCATCCAGCGGGAACGGGTCCGCGACCCGCACCGCCGCCCCATGCTGGTCCTGCTCACCGACGGCCGCGCCACCGGCGGCCCCGACCCGATCCCGCGCGCCCACACCGCCGCCGCCCTCCTCGCCCGCGAGGCCGTCACCTCCGTCGTCGTCGACTGCGAACGCGGCTTCGTGCGCCTCGGCCACGCCGCCGCCCTGGCCCGCACCCTCCGCGCCACCTACCTCCGCCTGGGCGAACTCACCGGCGATTCCGTGGCAGGCGCGGTCCGGGGCATCCGCGCGGCCTGAGTACCTGCCCAGCACGCAATGCGTCTCCGGCGGGCTGTTCCGGCCGGTCCGGGGATTTCAGCCGACCGGCCCAACCGTGCTCCGACAGCCGGGACCGGACCGAATCCTGGTGCGCTGCTTCACCGTCGGTCCGCGAACGGTTGTTCGGATTGCCGCACAATGCCTCCCCCTCTTTTCCGCCGGAGTGTAATGCCGTCATCGCGACGCACTCCGCACCAACGGCGCGTCAGTGCTCGGCACAGGGTTGAATCTCGTTGTGACCGGCCAGATATTCGTCGTGCTCACTGCGTGTGAGCGGCCGGCCCGCCAATGGGCACAGCATCGCGTCCAGACTGTCCTGGCTGAGCAGGCTCGTGTCCCAGAGCCGGACCATGGGTGCCGGACAGCAAGGTTTCGCCGTCGGGGGAGAAGGCGATGGTGCCGACGGCCACGAGGCGTTGAGCACCGCTCCGTCGCCGGGCGTGGTTCCGATCCAGCGAGCGGCGGTGCCTGTTGTACCGCGCGGATGTCGCCACCGGTTTTCATCGCGATCGCCGCGAGGCCGTTGTGGCTCGAATCATGGTGGCCGACAGGGGTTTCGGCAGACGATGGCGCGAACCGGCGACCCGGCGCGAATTGTGCCCGGAACGGCCGGCCGGGTCAGGCGGCGAGGGGTTCGTAGTGGTCGGCCAGGGCGGTGAGGGTGGGGGAGCAGCCGGTGTCGAGGGTGAGGTGGGCCAGATCGTGGCCTCGGGTCCGGCCTCGGTTCACGATGACGACCGGGCGGCCGGTTCTGGCGGCGTGGCGGACGAAGCGCAGGCCCGACATCACCGTCAGCGAGGAGCCGGCGACCAGCAGGACGTCGGCGGTGTCGACCAGGTCGTAGGCGGCGGCGACGCGATCCTTGGGGACGTTCTCGCCGAAGTAGACGATGTCGGGTTTGAGCATGCCGCCGCAGTGGTGGCAGTCGACCATGCGGAAACTCGCGGTGTCGTCGACCACCGCGTCCGCGTCGGGAGCCACCTCGAGGCCGTCGGCGATCGCGGCCTTGGCGAAGCCGGGGTTGGCGTCCTCCAGGCGGTCGGCCAGGGTCATCCGGGAGGTGAGCGAGTCGCAGGCCAGGCAGCGGATCCGCGCGTAGGTGCCGTGCAGGTCGATCACGGTGCGGCTGCCGGCCTTGGTGTGCAGGAGGTCCACGTTCTGGGTGATCAGGCCCGAGACGACGCCCGCGCGCTCCAGGCGGGCCAGCGCGCGATGGCCGGGGTTGGGGCGGGCGGCGTCCATCCGGCGCCAGCCCACGTGGTTGCGCGCCCAATACCGTTGCCGGAACACGGGATCGCCGACGAACTGCTGATACGTCATCGGGTTGCGCGGCGGTGAATCGGGGCCGCGGTAGTCCGGGATGCCGCTGTCGGTGGACAGTCCGGCGCCGGTGAGGACCGTCATCCGCCGGCCGTCGAGCAACCGGACGAGACGGTCGAGATCGGGCCCGGACGCCGGGGCACGGGCTCCGGTCGCTCCGGGACCGGCATTCGCATACCCGGCACTCGGCATGACACCAGCGTACGACCACCGATCCGGCGCCGGGTTCGCCCGGCCGGTATGGCAACGTGGATCGGACACCGCCCGTGAGAAGGAGCACAGCCGATGCCGAAGGGAATCCCCGAGACGGTCCCCGACGATGGTCTGACCACGCGGCAGCGGCGCAACCAGCCGGTGCTGGCCGTGCACACCGGGCCCGGCAAGGGTAAGTCGACCGCCGCGTTCGGGATGGCGTTGCGGGCGTGGAACCAGGGCTTCGACGTCGCCGTCTTCCAGTTCGTGAAGAGCGCCAAGTGGAAGGTCGGCGAGGAGGCCGCGTTCCGGACCCTCGGCCGCCTGCACGACGAGACCGGCGCCGGTGGCGCGGTCGAGTGGCACAAGATGGGCGAGGGCTGGTCGTGGACCCGCAAGCAGGGCTCCGAGGAGGACCACGCGGCGGCCGCGCTGTCGGGCTGGCAGGAGATCGCCCGCCGCCTCGACGCCGAACAGCACCGCTTCTACGTGCTCGACGAATTCACCTATCCGCTGAAATGGGGCTGGGTCGACGTGCGGGAGGTGGTCGGGACGCTCCAGCGCCGGCCCGGCAACCAGCACGTGGTGATCACCGGCCGCGACGCTCCGGCCGATCTGCTCGAAGCCGCCGACCTGGTCACCGAGATGACGAAGGTGAAGCATCCGATGGACGCCGGCCGCAAGGGCCAGCGCGGCATCGAATGGTGACCCGGATCATGCGGGGTGCGTCGTGAGCGTCCCCGCGATCGTCATCGCGGCTCCCGCGTCCGGCAGCGGAAAGACCACGCTGGCAACGGGTTTGATCGGTGCGCTGCGGCGCGCGGGGCACGAGGTCGCGCCGTTCAAGGTCGGCCCGGACTACATCGACCCCGGCTACCACGGACTGGCCGCGGGCCGGCCCGGCCGCAACCTGGATCCGGTGCTCGTCGGCGCCGACCGGGTCGCCCCGCTGTACCGGCACGGCAGCCGCGGCTCCGATATCGCCGTGGTCGAGGGCGTGATGGGCCTGTTCGACGGCCGGATCGACGCGGATTTCCCCGGGCCGGTCGCCGAGGGCTCGACCGCGCAGGTCGCCGCGGCCTTGGGCGCGCCGGTGCTCCTGGTCGTGGACGCGCGCGGGCACAGCCAGAGTCTGGCGGCGCTGCTGCACGGCTTCGCCACCTTCTCCACCGACATCCGGCTCGGCGGCGTGATCCTGAACCGGGTGGGCAGCGCCCGGCACGAGGAGGTGCTGCGGGCCGCCTGCGATCGAGTCGGTCTGCCGGTCCTCGGTGCGCTACCCCGTATGAGCGAATTATCCGTCCCCTCACGGCATCTGGGCCTGATCCCGGCCGTGGAACACGGCTCCGCGGCCCGGTCGGCGGTGGACGTGATGACGGAACTGGTTGCCGCGCACATCGATCTGGCGGCGGTCGTCGCGCTGGCCGCGTCCCGTGTCACCGGCCCGGCCTGGGATCCGGTCGCGGAGGTGGGCTCGGAGATCGCTTTCGATCACAAAGACATTGCGGGACAATGGGATCGGGCCGCCGTGGTGCCGCCCGGCGACGATCCGCGAGCGCATCATGGCTTGCCGAACACCGGCTCAGGATCCTCGGATGCCGACCGATCCGAGGGACGGCCGTACCCGATTCATGCGGCGGCTCGGGCCGTCCCGACCGATGCGGAGTCGGCGATCACCCGGCCGGGCAGTACAGCGCCGGGCTCCGGCGGTGCGGGTGCCGGTCCGGGCGTCGGAGCGGGGGCCGGTCCGGGTGCCGGAGCGAAGGACCGCACTTCGGTGCTCGCGTCGGCGAATGCCGGTCCGGATGCCGCTGGCCGGGAGCGGGTTCCGGCGGGTGCCGGTCCGGATGCCACGGGCCGGGAGCGGGTTCCGGCGGGTGCCGGTCCGGATGCCACGGGCCGGGAGCGGGTCCCGGCAGGTGCCGGTCCGGACGCCACGGGCCGGGAGCGGATTCCGGCAGGCGCCGGTCCGGACCGCACGAGCATGCGTCGGGCTCCCGTGATCGCGGTCGCAGGTGGGGCCGCCTTCACCTTCGGGTACGCCGAACATCGCGAACTGTTGTCCGCGGCGGGTGCGGAGGTGGTGGTCTTCGACCCGTTGCGCGACGAGTTGCCCACCGGCACAGTCGGTTTGGTGCTGCCTGGTGGCTTCCCGGAGGAGCACGCCGCCGAGCTGGCCGCCAACGAGCCGTTGCTCACCGCCGTCGCGGCGGCCGCGCGGCGCGGCCTGCCGATCCACGCCGAATGCGCGGGCCTGCTGTATCTCACCCGGACCCTGGACGGCCACCGGATGGCAGGCGTGATCGATGCCGCTGCCGAGTTCGGCCCGCGGCTGACCCTCGGCTACCGGGACGCCGTCGCATTGTCCGATTCGGTGCTGTGGGCCGCCGGGTCGCGCGTGCGCGGGCATGAATTTCATCGCACCCGGCTCGTGGACATCGCCCCCGGCGCCCCGGCCTGGGGCTGGCGCACCCCGGACGGCAGCGCCGCGCGGGAAGGCTCGATGGTCCACCGGGTGCACGCCTCGTACCTGCACACCCACCCGGCGGGCAATCCCACCGCGATCGCCCGATTCGTCAGCGCCGCAGCCGAATACGCATCGAGTGCGGCCGATGCCTGATCCGTCGGGCCGGGCCGCCGGCCGTCGGCCGGCACTGCGCGGTACTGCTACGGCGATCGTTCCCGTACGAGCCGGTAGGTGCCCGAGAGAGGCCGCGGCACAGGAGGTCTCGCGAGACGTGCCGGCGCACCCGTGACCGCGGATCGCGCGTGGGCATGCGCGTCCGCATGCCCGACCTGCGACTGCCGGCTCGGCCGCTCGCGTCCGCACGACACCTGTTGCGGGAGCAGGACGTGATGCCGGCGGGACAGCGATCCGCGGCCGTGCCGATTTCCCGCCGCGTGCCGGATGTACCGAATTCCGGCCGCTTGTACGGCACCCCGCGCCCGCCGGAGGACACCCGGGCACGATCCGAGGTCCCGCTCTCGGCTCGGCACGTCGATCGACCGGTGGGCCGGGCGCCGGCGGCCGGCTCGCGAGCACGGACTCGGCCGGCGAGTGGGCGAGTTGGGGCGGGAGGGTTTCGGTGACGCCGGCGGAACCGGCGCACCGTGATCCGGACCGCGAGGGTGAGGACGCGCAGGCGCCGCTGTCCGTCGGGATCGGGTTCCGGCCGGGCGTCTCGGCGTCGGCACTGCTGAGCGCCGTACGCGAATCGCTGGGAGACAACGTAATACGTTGCCTGGCGACCATCGATCGGCGGGCCGGGGAACCGGGATTGGTCGCGGCGGCCGCGGCGCTGGGGGTGCCGGTCGTGCTGTTCACGGCGGCCGAGTTGGCGGCGGTACCGGTGGCGGGGGCGTCGGCGCGGGTGGCGGCGGCGGTCGGGACGGCGAGTGTGGCCGAGGCCGCGGCGCTGCTCGCCGCGGCCGGCGGCGAGCTGGTACTGCCGAAGCGGGTCGTGGGCGGCGTCACGGTGGCCGCCGCCCACTGACGCGCTACAGGCAGGCGCCGCCGAGGTTCACGGCGTTGATCGTGATCGAGCCGGCGACCGGCTGATAGTCCGTGCCGCCGTCGTGGTACATCGCGCTGATCACATGGGTGCCGGGAGCATCGGGAAGCCAGGAGATCTCGGCGGTGCCGTTGTTGACGGGCACGCTGCCGACGACATTGCCCGCTTGGCCGTTCAGGTGACTGAAGAAGTCGACCGTGCCGGCGGACACAGGCGACCCGTCGGGATTCTTCAGCGTCGCGTGCGCGACCTGCCGGCACCCGACCGACGCCGTGTTGGCGACGCCGAGTACGGACCCCGTCATCGCCACCTGCAGTGTCGGAGTGACGACCGCGTGCGCGGCCGACCCGGCCGCCAGTGGCGCCGCCAGCGCCGCCGCCGTGAGCACGAGACCGGCCGTGCCGCGGGACATCTCGAAAACGCTCATACCGCCCTGCCTTTCGCTGTGCCAGTTACCCGGCCCGATCGAGACCGGGAGTGCGTCGGGTTGGCAGGCTACCAGCTCCGTTCAGACACGCCAGGATTCCAATACCCGATCGAGATCGGGTCGAATGGCCGCCCGCGCGTCCATCCGCGCCACGCCGTCCATGAGCATCCGGTCGTAGGAGGTGTCGCGGTGCCGGATCGACGCGATGACGGCCAGGGTGACCGCTTCGGTGTCGAACACCTTCGCCGCGGCGCTGCGGCCGACCCGGCCGCTGCCGCGCAGCGCCGCGTGGTCGGCGATCTCGCCGGCGCGTTCGGCGGGACAGCCGGGGAACAGCCGCCGGATCTCCGCGGCGAAGCGGGCCTGGAACTCGGCGTCCTGCGCGTCGCGGCGCACCCGGTCGCGGTCGCGGCGGCGCTCCCGGGCCTCCTCGTCGGCCAGGCACTGCTCCTCGGCGCGGGCCAGCGCCTGCTCCTCGATCAGAATTCCCTTGCGCTCGTAGCGTTTTCGGCGCGGGTTGAGCCGGACCACGATCGCGGCGAGCGTGCTCTCCTTCTTGGCACGGCGGCTCAGGGCCGCGTCGCCGGCGGGCAGGTATTCCAGATGGTCCAGATCGGCGCAGGTCAGGCACATCGGGCCGGTGGCCGACATGATCAGATACGAACCGGTGTCGGCACATTCGACGCAGGTGAACGGTTGCTCGGCGGCGACCACCACCAGATCGGGCGCCTTGTTCTGCCGCCGCACCAACTGCTCGCGCCGGGCCGGCGTGAGATCCGCGGACAGCCAATGGATCCGGAAGATCGGATCGTCGCCGTCGGCGACGAAGGCCAGCGGCTCCTGATCACGGGCGCTGGACAGGTACGCGGTCTCGCTGGAGTCGAGACCGCGCTGCTGGGCCCACTCCCGCAGCAACTCCGCCGCTTCGCGCATACGCGCGCCGTCGACGGCGGCCAGCCGTTCGAGCGTGGCGGCCCGGCCCTGGCGCCACTGGTCCACCTGGGTGGAGCGCAGCCAGCCGAGCCGGGTGAACACATCGACCACCGACACGTACTTGCGTTGCGTCAGCGCCGCTTCGGCGGCTTGGTGCACCCGACTCCGTAACGAGGCCATGACCAGGGACCATAGCCGACGGGACCGACAGCTCCGGCGGGCCGGGTGCGGGCGCTCAGGGCGCCACCGACATCCAGTCCGCGAAACCGGTGGGGTCGTGGCGGCCGACGCTGGCGTGCTCGAACAGGCCCCAGCCCTCGGCATCGCCGCAACGGGCCTGGGCCACATGGTCGATCACGCCCCACGGCACCCGGCCCGCGACGGCCGGATCGGTGAGGTCGTAGGTACTGCTCAGCGACCAGTCCCGGCCCTTCCACTGGCCGTGCGTCCAGTCCGGATCGCCACCGTAACCGCAGCCGATGTGCAGCGCGGTGCAGGTGTGCGGGCGAATCTCCAGTTCCAGCGGCTTGCCGTCGGCCGCGGTCAGGTCGAGCCGCGCCGCCACCGGAATCCTGGTGCCGGAACGGTATTCGATGTGTACGCGGGGCCAGCCCAGTTGCTCGATCCGGCCGTCCGGCCAGATCCGCACGGCATCGTTGAGGGTGCGGAAACCGTCCGGATTCTCCTGCACGATAACGACGATCGCGAAATCCTCGAACCGCAGCGGCACGTACAGCCACCAGAATCCGCCGGCCGGCTCGTCGGCCGCGCGTCCCGCCGGTTCCGCCTCGCCCACCGGCCGGATACCCCATGAGCGGTCGCGGCTGCCGAGCCACACATCCGGGGTCACTGTCAGGTCGGTGCCCGCCACCGACAGGGTGCCGGACCAGGTGCCGAGTTGCGCGAACCGGCTGGCCTCGATGATCGGCCGGGCGCCGTTGAGGATGAGGTGCGGCTGTTCCTGCACCGCCGGGAAGGACCCGGTCCAGGTCAGGTCGAAGCCGAGATCCTCGTGCTCGCAGACGATCCGGATGCGCTGCAACGGTTCCAGCACCTCGATGCGGTAGCCGCCGACCCGCTGCTCCAGGCCACGCGTGGTGAGCGCGTCGGAGAACCGGACCGCGTGCTGGGTGTCGCCCCGGCGGACCGCGGCGTAGGCGTCCCGCACACCCAGATTGGGATAGACGCCGAATCCGGTGATCAGCATGGTGCCGCCGGCGCGGTCGTGGGCGTTGAAGTAGCTGCGGTCGTAGAAGTTCCGGTCACTGCTGGCGACGCGGGCCAGCGACAGCGGGGTCTGGTGGATGGGGTATTCGTCCAGGGGGACAGGAGCGTTCATGGTCGATCCCATTCGTAGGTGCCGTCGAGCAGCGCCTCGAGCGCGGCCCGGTGCATGATGTAGTCGTCGCGGTCGGGGGTGTCGGTGTCCTCGCCGAAATGGATCATCCGGCGCTTGATCCTGGCCATCACCACGCCGTGCCGCAGCGCGGCGTAGACCAGATGGAAGTCCATGTCCCGCAAGGTGTGTCCGGTGATTTCCGCGTACCGATCGACGACGTCGGCGCGGCGCAGGAAGTCGGCCAGGCCGGGCTGGCCGAAACCGGTGGCGATGTCCTGGAAGAACCGGTGGATGAAGATCAGCCACGCCACGTCCAGCTCGCGTGGCCCGATCGCGGCCATCTCCCAGTCCAGGACCGCGATCGGATCCCAGCCGTCGAAGATGATGTTGCCGGGCCGGGAGTCGCCCCAGCTCAGCACGTCCGGTCCCGGATCGGCCGGCCAGTGTTGTTCCAGCCAGTCGAATGCCCGTTCCAGCAACGGGATTCGGTAGCCGTCCGCGGCCAGGGCCCAGTCGTACCAGTCCCGGGTGGCGTCGACATGGGCGCGCAGCCCGCTCCCGGCGGCGGTGAGCGCGGGGAAGGCGGCTGCGGGATCGGGGATGGCGTGCAACCGGGCGATGATGTCGATGGTGTTGTGGGCCAGCCGAGCTCGCTCCGCGGCCGTCGCGTCGAACAGCCAGCCGATGAACACGTAGGGCGGATTGTCCTCGGGGATCCGGCCGTCCACCCGGCCCATCACGAAAAACGGTGTGCCGAGCACGGATTCGTCGGTCTCCAGCCAGCACAGCGGCGGCACCGGTACGTCGGAACGCGCTCCGACCGCCGCCATCACCGAGTACTGTGCGGCCAGATCGTAGTGCCGGAACACCGGGAACGATCCGGACTCCGGGGCGAGTCGCGCGACGTACGAAGCGGTCTCGGTGCGGCCGTCGCGCTGCCACGACGCCCGGAACAACACCGAGGTGCTGGACAGGCCGCTGGACTGGGGGCGGGTCACCTCCGTGATCACGGGTGCGGTGTCGGCGGTGATCCGGTGCGCCAGCCAGCCGGTGAGTCGCTCGGCGAGATCGTCGAGATCGCGTTCGCTGGTGGTCAACTGCCGCCGGGTTTCGAATTCTGGATCGGATTCGGCCGACATATGTCCTCCTCGACGCCGGAAACGCTCGGCACGCCGTACCGTGCGGCATGCTCCGCGCGGCCTCGGGCGAGGGTCGACAGCCCGGGCGACGCGGTGGAAGGAATGTAACGTGTTTCATCAGCGCGGCGCGGCGAAATCGGCGGCGGATTCGGCCCTTGTCCGGTGACCGGTCAGGTCGGCGCATTACCGGCATCTGCAACGTGTTCCTGTGGTATTCGGGGCGCTCGCCCGGATCGCCGGAACGGTGCGGTTCGGGTGGAGCGCACGCTGCGTGCGGCCGAGGCCGCGGGACGCCGTAATCTCGCTGTTCGTGCCGAACACACCAGACGACCAGCATGCAGGAGACCCGAATTACCTGGTCGGGATAGATCTCGCCGGGCGCCGGGTCATCGTCGTGGGCGGCGGCAGCGTCGCGCAACGTAGGCTGCCGCTGCTCATCGCCGCCGGTGCGGACGTGCACGTGATCAGCCGCGCGGTCACCCCGGCGGTCGAGGGCATGGCCGCCGCCGGGCAGATCACCGCCGAATTGCGCGACTACGCCGACGGCGATCTGGACGGCGCGTGGTACGCGATCGCCTGCACCGACGAGCCGGACACCAACGCCGCCATCGTCGCCGAGGCCACCGCGCGCCGTATCTTCTGTGTCCGCGCCGACATCGCCCGCCTCGGCACCGCCGTCACCCCCGCCACGGCCCGCTACGACGGCATGACCCTCGGCGTGCTCGCCGGCGGCCGCCATCGCCGGTCGGCCGCCGTGCGCACGGCCCTGCTCGAGGCGTTGCAGTCCGGGGTTGTGACCGGCGACTCGGAGCCGGTCGCGCCGGGTGTGGCGCTGGTCGGCGGCGGTCCCGGCGACCCCGATCTGATCACCGTCCGCGGCCGGCGGTTGCTGGCCCGCGCCGATCTGGTGGTCGCCGATCGCCTCGCGCCCCCGGAACTGCTCGCCGAACTGGGTCCCGACGTCGAGGTGGTCGACGCGGCCAAGATCCCCTACGGCCGCGCGATGGCCCAGGAGGCCATCAACGCCACCCTGGTCGAGGGGGCCAGGGCCGGCAAGTTCGTCGTGCGGCTCAAGGGCGGCGACCCGTACGTGTTCGGCCGGGGCTACGAGGAATTGGAGGCGTGCGTGGCGGCGGGCATCCCGGTGACGGTGGTTCCGGGTGTGACGAGCGCCATCTCGGTTCCCGCCCTCGCCGGTATCCCGGTGACCCATCGCGGCGTCACCCACGAGTTCGTGGTGGTGTCCGGGCACGTCGCGCCCGACCACCCGGACTCCCTGGTCGACTGGCCCGCGCTCGCCCGGTTGCGTGGCACGATCGTGCTGCTGATGGCGGTGGAACGCATCGAACAGTTCGCCACCGCCCTGATCACCGGCGGGCGCCCGTCCGACACCCCGGTGACGGTGGTCCAGGAGGGCAGCCTGCGGACCGAACGGGTGCTGCGCGCGGAACTCGGCACGGTTGCCGAACGGGTCCGTGCGGAGGGCATCCGGCCCCCGGCGATCGTGGTCATCGGCCCGACCGCCGGGTTCGCGGCCGGGGCCGCCCGGCCCGAGCCCTCGACCTCGGGAGCCCGGTAATAGCCGGGCCGCACCGGGCTCCGCGACCGTGCGGGCCGCTCCTGGGCATCGGTTACAGTGACTCACTGTGCTGGACAACCCCGCGGCGACGACGACGCAGTACCCGGTGACGAACCGCGCCTTCGGACTGCCCATCCTGGTACTCAGCGGCCTCCAGCTGATGGTGATCCTCGACGGCACCGTCGTCATCTTCGCGATTCCGCGTTTGCAGGAGCAGCTGGGCCTGTCCAGCTCGGCGAGCGCGTGGACGGTGACCGCCTACGGCCTCCCGTACGCCGGGCTGATGCTGCTCGGCGGCAGGCTCGGTGACTCCTTCGGCCGCAAACGGATGCTGATCCTCGGCGTCGGGCTGTTCACGATCGCGTCCGCGCTGTGCGGTACCGCCCAGACGGACTGGATGCTGATCGGGGCCCGCGCGCTGCAGGGCGCGGGGGCGGCGATCGCGGCGCCGACCGCCATGGCCCTGGTGGCCAGTACCTTCGAACCGGGCCCGGTGCGCAACAAGGCGATCGCGATCTTCGGCTCGATGGCCGGGGTCGGTTCGATCGGCGGTCTGGTCGTCGGTGGTGCGCTCACCCAGTTCAGCTGGCGCTGGATCTTCTGGATCAACGTGCCGATCGGCCTGCTGATCGCGATCGGCGCCGTCCTCTACCTCCGTGATACCGAACACCATCGGCTGGCCCTCGACGCGCGCGGTGCCGTGCTCGGCACCCTGGGTTGTGTCGGCATCGTCTTCGGCGCCACCGAGGGACCGGATCTGGGCTGGCACAACCCGGTCATCCTCGGCTCCGCGTCGGTGGGTCTGCTGCTGCTGATCGCGTTCATCCTCTCCGAGCGCTACGCCGGCAATCCGCTGCTGCCGTGGTCGCTGTTCGGCAGCCGGGACCGGGTGGCGACACTGCTCGCGCTGCTGCTCGCCGGTGGCGGGATGGGCGCGATGACCTTCTACGTCGCGCAATTCCTGCAGAACGTGCTCGGTTTCAGCCCGCTGATCGCCGGCGTGGCGGCCATTCCGTTCACGCTGGGGGTCGGTATCGGCAGCGCGATCGCCACGAAACTCGCACTGATGTTCCGGCCGCGCTGGCTGCTGTCCGCGGCCGGCGTGGTCCTCGCGGCGGGGCTGCTGTTCGGCTCCACGCTCGACCAGTACGTCGACTACTCACCGACGCTGGTGTCGCTGCTCATGGTGATCGGTTTCGGCGTCGGCGTGATGATCGTGCTGATTCCGCTGTGCCTGCTGGTGGGGGTGCCGCCGAGCAATGTCGGCCCGCTCACCGCGATCGGCCAGATGGCGCTGAGCCTGGGCGGCCCGATCGCGGTCGGCATGTTCAGCCCGATCGCCCTGTCGCGCACACTGTCCCTCGGTGGGCGCCGCAGCACCACCGGAACCCTGACCACGAGCGAGATCTCGGCGCTGAGCAGCGGTTACACGCTGGTGCTGTTCATCTGCGCGGTACTGTCGGTGGTCTTCATCCTCATCGTGCTCACCATTCGCTACACCCCGGGTCAGCTCGCCGAGGCCCAGCACGCGCAGGAAGAGGCGCAGCAGACCTGACCCGTGCCGCGCGTGCGGCCGACGGCCGAGCGTGGTTGTGGCTGTCGGCCGAGGGGCGAGCGGGGTTGCGGAGGTCGGCTGAGGGGCGTCGCGGGCCGGCGAAGTAGCTGTCCACCGAGGGTGCGGTGGCGACGGAAGGGGTGCGCCTGTCGCGGAAGGGGTGCGGCTGCCGATCGATTGCTGCGCGGGGCGTGCACGCGGATTAGCGTGGCGGTAGCAGAAATCGGGCGATCGAGGGGGTGTCGCGATGATTCATCGGCCGCAGTTGCCGCCGCGGGGCTGGCGCTATCGAGAGTTACGGGATCGGCCGCTACCGTTCGACTGGGATCTGACCGATGGGATGCTGGTCGTCCGTGATGGGGAAGATCGTTGGCGCACGCAGGTTCGGGGCGAGTTGCTCGCGACGTTGGGCCGGGCGCGGCGAGCTCCGTACGCGGTGCTCGCCGATCAGTGTGTGGGTATCGACGACCGCAATCCGGTGCGCCCCGATGTGCTGGTCGTCGACCAGACGAGGGCGGATCTCTATGTGGCCGAACCGATTCCGCCCGCGGCGGTGGCGTTGGTGGTCGAGATCGCGCCGGGCCGTGGTGGGACCGACGTCTGGTACCGCAAGCCGGCGCTGTACGCGGCGGCCGGCATCGGGCACTACTGGCGGGTCGAATGTTGTTGCGCCGGATGGCCGCTCGTCCACGAGTTCTGGCTCGATCACGAGTCGGGGGAGTACCGGCCGTCACCGGTGGCGGTACATGCCGCGGTGCTGTCCACCACGGTTCCGTATCCCGTCCACACCACCTTGACAACTCGGGTTCACGGCGGCGCGGCGGCCGAGCCGGATCAGTTGCCGAACAGTTGCAGGTACTCGGTCTTGCCGAAGATCATCGCGGCGTCCCGCGCGGAGGGGGAACCGGCGCCGGGATCCGCACCTGCCGCCAGCAGCGCCCGCAGGATCTCGTCCTCGCCCTTGAACACCGCTCCGGCGGCGGGGGTCTGGCCGTGATCGTTACCGAGGTTGGGATCGGCGCCGCGGTCCAGCAGCGCCCGCACCGCATCCGTGTGGCCGTGGTAGGCGGCCAGCATGAGCAGGGTGTCGCCCCGGTCGTTGGTCAGGTTCACCGGCACCCCGGCGTCCACGTATTCGGCGAGCGCGGCCGCGTCGCCCGCGCGGGCCAGGCCGAACACCTTCGACGCCAGTTCGACCAGTTCCGGATCCATGCCTTCGGTCTCCACCAGGCCACTACTACCACGTGGCCGGGCCGGATGCGCGGTAGCGCATCCGGACGGTCAGTTGTAGGACTTCGCCACACCGTCGAGCAGGTATTCCAGCGTGTCGTACGCCGGCGGGTCGACCACGTTCGCGATATCGCTCGCCACGGGGATCACGTGATCGGTGGCGGTCTTCGTGAACTGGGTCGAGTTGTCGGTGCGGTAGCCGTGTTCGGACGCCAGCCGCTGCAGTTCCGGATCGGTCGACAGCAGCCGCCCGATGCGGTCACCGGCCGGGGTCAGCGGCACCACGGTGTGCCGCGAGAGCACGGTCGGGCCCGGGTAGAGCAACTGCATATCGGGCTTCAGCTTGCCCTGCACGCCGGCCTCGACGAACTGGGCCTCGTAGATCCACACCATCGGGGCCGGGCCGATGCCGCCCTGCAGGTATTCGGCGAAGGGGCCCTCACTGCTGTTCTCCGTGTATCCCTGCTTGGTGAACAACCGCGCGACCTTGCCGAGCACGAAATCCTCGGCGGTCTGCCCGCGCACGATCGTGTTGTCGTTGGCCACATATCCCGCGACGGCCAGATACATCGCCGCGGAATTCGACGTGCGCGGATCGGTGGTGCCGATCAGCAGGCTCTTGTTCACCGGATATTCGGTATTGCCCGGCAGTTGATCCCATTGGGTGCCGTGCTGGGTCAGGTCCAGATACCGGTTCATGTCGAACGTCGGCACCGGTCCGGGCTTCACCACACCGGCCCGGGTCAGCAGGTCGACGATCGGGGCGAAGGTCGCGATCGCCATCGGCGACGAGAACGGCGTGTACTTCGTGGTGATATTCCGTTGCCGCAGAATGCGTTCGGCGGCCGGGGTGCTCGACGGGAAGGCGAAATCGTACTTGTCCAGATCCACCGAGGTGGCGATCTGACGCGAGCCGGCGGCGTCGGCTTGGATGCGTATCCCGTTGCGGGCCAAGGCATCCTTGACGCGCGGATCGTCGAAGAAGCCCATCTTCTCCGAGCCCACGATCCCGTGCACGAGCACCTGCTCGGCGGCCGCGGCCGGAGCGGTCGTGCCGCCACCACCACCGCCGCCACCGCCGATGCCGACCGCCACCGCGATGACGATCACGATCAGGGCGGCCAGCGGGATCGCGAGCTTGCGGGCCGTCCACGGCGGCGCCACCAGCGCGCGCAGGCGCTCGATCGGCGAGGGTGCGGGCGCGTACGTAACGGGCTGGGCCGCAACGATTTCCGTGTCCGGTTCGTCGGGGCTGCCGTCGAGCTCGCGGCGCACGATCCGCTCGATCAGGATGGGCACGAAGTCGCGCACGGTGTGGCCGTCGAAGCGGCGCCGCGCGGCCGCGACCGCGCTCTCCACCCGCTCCGCGGAGTAGGTGTCGGTGTACGCCTGGACCAGGCGCCCGGTCAGATCCTTTATCGCTTTCTCTTCACGGGCGGCTTTCTCGGCAACCGCTGTGGCAGTGCGCGATTCGGCCGTCACGACCGTCGCGACCGAGCCGCCGCCCGTCTCCTCGGCACCGGCTCCGTGGTCTCCCGTGGCTTCGACACCCACGCCAAGCTCCTCGACAATCATCGACGACGGTCACACATTGAGATGCGCCGCAATTGCACCGCGCCGCGCCAACATTACGGGACGCCTGCGGGTGTTCCCAGGAACTGCAATATATCCCGAACAGACTCCGCATCAATAATGCTGTGGCTACGGGCTTTTCGAGATCACCGCCTCCGTATTCCGACGCCGGGCGGTCGTGCGGAATTCGATTACGATTATCGCCGAGGGCACCGGGAATTCATCTCGGCACCGGATCAGGTGAAGACCAACAGCTCGGTGGGAGAAGTGATCTCGGTACGCAGCCCGGCCTTTCCGGCCACCCGTGCCACCGCGGCGATATCGGCCGGCTCGCTGCGCGTGCACACCAGGGCCCGCGCCAGCAGACCCTTGTGGTGCTTGTTGAAATGGCTCACCACACTGCGTTTGCCGTCGGGCCGTTCGGTGACGACGGTCGCCGTGACGGCCCCCGGCACCCGGCCCAGCTGCTGATAGGTACCCGAGCGCAGGTCCACCACCAGCTCGTCGGCGGCCTCCTCCCGCAAGGCCTGTGCCAGAACGGGTTTCCACAGTGCGGCCAGCGTCGGCAATCCGGGCAGCTTCGAGCCGCCCGACAGCCGGTAGGCCGGGATCGGGTCGGCCGCTCGCACCGCCCCGAACAGGGCGGAGCCGATCGCCAGCCGGGCATACGCCTTCGCGCGCTGCGCTTTGGTGAGCGAGCCGACGTCGAGCGCGTCGTAGAGCACGCCGGTGTACCGCTCCAGGGCGGGCCGGGTGGCCGAGCTGCGCAGTGTCGCGTTGCGGGCCAGCTCGGCGTCGCCCCCCTTGCCGAGCCCCAGCGCGTGGGCGGCGGCGTCCGGGCGACCGGCCAGCTGTTCCAGCTCGGTGACCAGCCGGGCGCGCACCTCGTTGAGCTGCGGCAACGACAGGGTCGTCAGGTCCAGGGGACCCGACGCCCCGCCGTCGGACTTGGTTTCGGAAGGAGGCAGCAGCACCAGCACGAGGCGATACGGTAATGCCTTGTGGATATCGCCGGGGCACGGGCTACTCTGTGCATCCGTGATCACCCGCCTGTCCCACTTGTTCCTGCGCACGCTGCGTGACGACCCCGCAGATGCCGAGGTGCCCAGCCACAAACTTCTCGTGCGTGCCGGCTACGTCCGCCGCATCGCGCCGGGGGTCTATTCGTGGCTGCCGCTGGGCCTGCGAGTGCTGCGCCGGGTCGAGAACGTGGTCCGGGAGGAAATGAACGGCATCGGCGCCCAGGAGATCTCGCTGCCGGCGCTGCTGCCGCGCGAACCGTACGAGACCACCAACCGGTGGACCGAATACGGCGACGGCCTGTTCCGGTTGAAGGACCGCAAGGGACAGGACTATCTGCTCGGCCCCACCCACGAGGAGCTGTTCGCGCTCACCGTGAAGGGCGAGTACAGCTCGTACAAGGACCTGCCGGTCACGCTCTATCAGATCCAGACCAAGTATCGCGACGAGGGCCGGCCGCGGGCGGGCATCCTGCGCGGCCGCGAGTTCATCATGAAGGACTCGTACTCCTTCGATCTCGACGAGGACGGCCTGAAGGCCAGCTACAACGCCCACCGCGAGGCGTACCAGCGGATCTTCGAACGGCTCGGCGTCAGCTACGTCATCGTCGCGGCCACCTCGGGCGCGATGGGCGGCAGCGCGTCGGAGGAGTTCCTCGCCGACAGCCCGGTCGGTGAGGACACCTACGTGATCTGCCGGGAGTCGGGCTACGCCGCGAACGTCGAGGCGGTGGTGACGCCCGCCCCGCCCGCGATCCCGATCGAGGGCCAGGCGGCCGCGCAGGTGCACGACACCCCGGACGCCCCGACGATCGCGACCCTGGTGGACTGGGCCAACGCGGCCGGGATCGATCAGGTGCTGGGCCGCCCGGTCACCGCGGCCGACACCCTCAAGAACGTGATGGTGAAACTGCGCTACCCGGACGGCAAGACCGAGATCCTCGGCATCGGCGTTCCCGGTGATCGCGAGGTCGACGACAAGCGGCTCGGCGCCGCAGTCGAGCCCGCCGAGGTCGAACTGCTGACCGAGGCGGACTTCACGGCCAACCCCTTCCTGGTGAAGGGGTACATCGGCCCGAAGGGCTTGCTGGACAACGGGATTCGCTACCTGGTCGACCCGCGCGTGGTCTCCGGCAGCGCCTGGATCACCGGTGCCGATGCCCCCGGCAAGCATGTGGTGGGCCTGGTCGCCGGTCGCGACTTTACCCCCGACGGCACCATCGAGGCCGCCGAGGTCCGCGACGGCGACCCGTCGCCCGACGGCCGCGGCACCCTCGCGGCCGCGCGCGGCATCGAGATCGGCCACATCTTCCAGCTCGGCTACAAGTACACCGATGCCTTCGAGGTCGATGTGCTCGGCGAGAACGGCAAGCCGGTCCGCTTGGTCATGGGCTCCTACGGGGTCGGCGTATCCCGCATGGTGGCGGTGCTCGCCGAGCAGATGCACGACGAGAAGGGCCTGCGCTGGCCACGATCGGTCGCTCCCTACGACGTCCACGTCGTCATCGCCAACAAGGACGACGCCGCCCGCGCGGGCGCCGAACAGGTCGCCGCCGAACTGAACGCCGCCGGACTCGAGGTCCTCCTCGACGACCGCACCGCCTCCCCGGGCGTCAAGTTCAAGGACGCCGAATTGCTCGGCATGCCGCTGATCGTCATCGTCGGCCGCGGCTGGGCCGACGGCAAGATCGAACTCCGCGACCGCTTCGCCGGCACCAGCGACGAGATCCCGGCCACCGATGCAGTCTCCGCAGTCGTCGCCAAGGCCCGCGCCTGAACCGCTGAACGCTTGAACTGCGAACGCCTGGAACGGCTCGCGCTTGACCGGCTGGCCGGGCTGGCGCTTGAACCGCTGGCCAGGCTGGCGCTTGAACGCTTGCGCTCGACGAGCGCAGGTCGGGGAGCAATGCGCGTGCCGCGCGCTCGCTTCCATCCGGCTCCGTCCGGCCGTCGCAATCCCACACCGCCTCACTCGCATTGACCCGATGGTCACAAAGGAATATGCGCATTCAGGCATGATTTCTCGGGCCGCCAACAGGAGCCGGCACCCCGGGAACCGTTCGAAAGCGCCCAGAGCACCATAGAATCGCAGAGAGCGCCGCGGAACATTCACCGCCACTGAGTCGTCTGCCGCACATTGCCGTGTCCTCTACCGCACGTTGCCGTCGAGATCGAGCCTCTACCGCGACGGGTGAATCGCAGGATCATGCTCTCGGCGGCCACCCTGCGCTTGGCGACTACCGGCACAGACCGGATAGCGCGGGGGAGTTGCAAGCGGCGATGACTGCGCTGCCGGTGTCGGAGTGTGACCGATCGGCGCGGCTACATGGTGGCATCGATCAACTGTCCCCAACCGGGGTGCAGGTGGCGGAGACAGGTCCTGCGCTCGGCCCAACGGTGGTCAGGCGCTCAGGGTTGGCCGGGGAAGGAGACGGTCGGCGGGTTGATGCCGAGGATCGCCTGCCAAGTGGCTTGGCGGACGGCGCATTCGGTGAGGGCCGCGAGGGCCGTACGTCGGGCGTCGGTATCGCTCGTGCGCTCCACGACCGAGCGCCAGGCGATCGCGGTGTCGGACTCGACCGTGTTCGCCAATTGGGCGGCCGGGATCGGATCGTTCACCGGGAACGGTGTGGTGTAGGCGGCGGCCGGGCTCGGCACCGCGGCGCCGGAACTCTTCAGGGCGTCGATGGTGGCGTCTCGGCGGGCACGGTGCGCGGCCGTGTATTCGGCAACGATCTTGACGCGCTCGGGCGAGGCGTACGCGGCGATGACGCCATAGGCGAACACCGCCGCGTATTCGGCGTTCAGGGCGTCGATGAGCGCCTGTTGGTCGGTCGTTGTCATGGCGTCCCCTTCCGGGAGCTACGGACTGTGCACCCGCCGGACCGGGCCGACGCCACCCACTGGGATCGTCGGCCCCCAGCGGCCGTCGATTGTGGAGCCATGGAGCGGGCGGATCGGCTTGCGGCGGCGGCCGTGGGCTGTGGCGGTGTGGCGGACCCGGATCGGCTGGCGGGGGCGGCCGTCGGCTGTGGCGGTGCGACGGACGCGGATCGACTTGCGGCGGTGGCCGTCGGTTGTGGCGGTGTGCTGGACGCGGATCGGCTTGCCGCGGCGGCCGCTGGTTGTGGAGATGTGGCGGATACGGATCGGCTTGTGCCGGTGGCCGTCGGCTGGGGAGGTGTGCTGGACGCGGATCGGCCTGCCGCGGCAGGCGTCGGCCCGGTGTCGGAGGCCGGCGTCCGGGCATCGCCGGGCGGTGTCCGGACGGATGGCCGGGGCGGATGCGGGTGGTGTGCTGGCCGGCGTGATTCGGGGTGGGCGGGCGGTCCCGGGAGGGGGTGCGCGTCCGACCGCGGGCGACGCGCGCTCATCCCAGCAGCACCGCCACATGGGTGGCGCACGAGGCGCTCACGGACGCGAGCAGACCGGATCGGAAGCCGGACAACGACACCGCGAGATCCGCGGCCGAGCGCTGCGAGCGGGTCAGCTGGTCGCGCAGCGCGGCCAGCGACGGCGGGGTCGGCGGGCCCGGGACGTCGGTCGGCGGTGGGGTGCGGGTGCTCGGGCGAGTGCCGTCGCCGTAGACGCCCGCGGCGCGGTCGATCTCGGTGCGCAGGGCGTCGGCGTGGTCGCCGCGCTGGGTGGCGATCAGCGTCAGGGCGGCGGTGTGATCGGGAGCGAGGGTGGCGGCGGCCTTTGCCCACAGGGCATCGGTCCGTGCCGAGAGTTCTTGTGCCAGTAGCGGATCCGGCGCCGGCGGCGGCTGCTGGCGGAAGCAGCCGGCGGTGCCCGCGGCGGTGGCGGCGACGGCCGCGCTACCGGCCAGCCGCAGGGCGGCACGGCGATCCAGGGTGCTGCGGACGGGAGGAACAGGGATCGGCACGCGTACATCGTGCCAGTGTTCGTCGCCCCCGGGCGGCCGAGGTCCGTCCGACACGCGTGCGTCGCCACGCCGGGTGCGGTGATACCCGGCGATGCCGCAGGTGAGCCCGCGCAAGCGATGCGGAAACTCGTGATCTGCGGCTGGTCCTTTACACTCTTGCAGCGCGTTACGCTAGATCTTCGGCGGAGTAATTCTCCGCCGCGCGCGCCGACCGAGCGCGACCAGGACCGATACCGACAACTCAACCTCGTCACAACTGAACCAGGAGCCGCCCCACATGCCGATGCCGACCGAGGAAAGGGTGAGCCAGCTCGTTGCTGGACCTGTCGAACGCCGAGGGCTCGACCTCGAGGGCGTGACGATCGTGGCCGCCGGGCCGGCCCGGCTGCAGGTGACCGTCGACAGCGACGAAGGTGTGGACCTGGACTCGATCGCCGAGCTCAGCTCGGACATCTCCACGGTTCTCGACGACGCCGGGGATTTCGGTGAGACCCCGTATCTGCTGGAGGTCACCACACCGGGCGTCGACCGCCCGCTGACGGCGCCGCGGCACTGGCGGCGCGCCCGCGGCCGCAAGGTGCGCGTCGCGCTGCGTCCCGGCGTCGCGGCGCCCGCCGGAACCGATTCCCGGTTCGAGGCGCGGGTGGGTCCCGTCACCGAGACCGATGTGGCGCTCGTACCGGCGAGCAGACGAAAATTGGAGCTGGTCACCGTGCCGCTGGCCGATATCGACCGGGCCGTGGTGCAGGTGGAGTTCGCGCCACCGAGTCCGGCCGAGCTGGCACTGACCGGCGTCGCGGCCGGCCGGCCCGAACCCGGTGCCGGGGCGGTGGACCTCGACGAGGGGACACCGGCCCCGCAACCAGAAGCAGAAGCAGCAGCGCCGACCGAAGGGATCGTGGAATGAACATCGAAATCGAAGCCCTCCGGGCGATCGTCGCCGACAAGGGAATCTCGATGGAGACCGTGATCTCCGCGATCGAGTCGGCTTTGCTGACGGCCTACCGGCACACCGAGGGGCATCAGCCGAACGCCCGCATCGACATCAACCAGAAGTCCGGTGTGGTCCGGGTGATGGCGCGGGAGGTGGACGCCGACGGCAACATCATCTCCGAATGGGACGACACCCCGGAGGGGTTCGGCCGGATCGCGGCCACCACCGCGCGGCAGGTGGTGCTGCAGCGGCTGCGCGACGCCGAGAACGAGAAGTCCTTCGGCGAGTACGCCACCCACGAGGGCGACATCGTCGGCGGTGTCGTGCAGCGCGATGCCCGGATGAACGCCCGCGGCACCGTGGTGGTCCGCATCGGCAGCGAGGTGAACGGCACCGAGGGCCTGATCCCGCCGGCGGAGCAGGTGCCCGGCGAGAGCTACGAGCACGGCGACCGGATCAAGTGCTACGTCGTCGGGGTCTCCCGGGGCCCGCGCGGCCCGCAGATCACCCTGTCGCGCACCCATCCGAATCTGGTGCGGCGGCTGTTCGCGCTGGAGGTCCCGGAGATCGCGGACGGCTCGGTGGAGATCGTGGCCGTGGCCCGGGAGGCGGGACATCGCTCCAAGATCGCCGTGCGGTCCAACGTGCAGGGCGTGAACGCCAAGGGCGCGTGTATCGGCCCGATGGGCCAGCGGGTGCGCAATGTGATGAGCGAGCTGGCCGGCGAGAAGATCGATATCATCGATCACTCGGACGACCCGGCGACCTTCGTCGGGAATGCGCTCAGCCCGTCCAAGGTTGTGTCCGTCACGATCGTCGACCCGGAGGCTCGGGCCGCACGGGTCGTGGTGCCCGATTTCCAGCTCTCGCTGGCGATCGGCAAGGAAGGACAGAATGCGCGGCTGGCGGCTCGGCTGACCGGCTGGCGGATCGATATCCGCAGCGACGCGGCCCCGGATGTGAACGGTCCGACCCGTTCGGAGGTGCAGCGCAGCTAGCCGGGAACGACAGGTTGGCAACTTCCCAGAGGGCTGGATGCGGAGATCGGGACATGGCAGCGGTACAGTGGACGCAGGCTCAGCACGAGCCTTCGACTCCTTTGCGCTCGGCGCGGGTCGGAACGGCGTCGCCTCGGCGGCCCGGACCGGTTCGGACCTGCATCGGATGCCGGAGGCGAGAGCTGGCCGCCGATCTGTTGCGGGTCGTGGCGTGGTCATCCCCGGAGTCTTCCGGGGGGGTCGTCGCGGTTGTTCCCGATCCGCAGCGCAGACTTCCCGGCAGGGGTGCGTGGTTGCACCCCTCATCGGTCTGTCTGAGCACAGCAGAGCGGCGCCGAGCGTTCGGCAGAGCGCTACGAGTGTCCGGACAACTGGATATCTCAGCCCTGGAGCACTACCTCGAGAACAGGCACGAGCACTCATGAGCACACCGTGAAGTACCAACGATGATCGGCCATCGAAGATAATCGGAGGTCGTGCGGGCTTTCCGTCCCCTGCCGGGACGAGCGCCACGCTCGACCTCTCAGTGAGGAGAGCAGTGGCAGGCAAGGCCCGCGTGCACGAGTTGGCAAAAGAACTCGGTGTCACGAGTAAAGAACTACTCGCAAGGCTCAAGGAGCAGGGCGAGTTCGTGAAGTCGGCGTCGTCGACGGTGGAAGCACCCGTCGCGCGCCGGTTGCGGGAGTCGTTCGCGTCCAAGTCCAACGGCTCCGCCAAGTCCTCCGGCAAGCCCGGTCAGAATCAAGGTCATCCGGCGGGTAAGCCGGGTTCCGGGCCGACGCCCGGCCCGCGTCCGGGTCCGCGCCCGCCCGCGCCTAACCAGAATCAGAATCAGGCCAAGCCGGCCGCGGCCGTGCCCGGTGCCGCCGCGGCTGCCGCGCCCGCGGCACCGGCGGCTCGGGTGGAGACGCCGCGTCTGGACGGCGTGAAGCCCGGCCCGGCGGCGCGCCCGGCTCCGGTTCCCGCACCGGAGCAGGCTCCCGCGGCTCCGGCCGCGCAGCAGGCGGCGGCGGCGGCCCCGCAGCAGTCCGCTCCGCAGCAGTCGGGCCCGCGGCCGGCCCCGGGCGGTGCGCGCCCCGGTCAGCAGCAGCGTCCGGGTGCCCCGCAGGGCAACGGCCCGCGTCCGGGTGGTGCCGGTCCGAAGCCCGGTCCGAAGCCGCCGCGCGTCGGCAACAACCCCTTCAGCTCCGCGCCCGAGCGGCCGGAACGGTCCGAGCGGCCCGCGCCGCGTCCGGGTGGTCCCCGTCCGGGTCCGGCTCAGGGTGGTCCGCGTCCGGGTCCGGCTCAGGGTGGTCCGCGTCCCGGTCCGGCTCCGGGTGGTCCCCGTCCGGGTCCGGCTCAGGGTGGTCCGCGTCCGGGTGCGGGCCAGGGTGGTCCGCGTCCGGGTCCCGGTGGCCCGCAGGGTGGGCCGCGTCCCGGCGGGCCGCGTCCGAGCCCCGGCTCGATGCCGCCGCGCCCGAATCCGGGTGCGATGCCGTCCCGTACGGCGCGTCCCGGCCCCGCCGGAGCGGGTCGTCCGGCCCGTCCGGGCGGCGGTCCCGGTGGCGCTCCGCGTCCGGGTGGTGGCGGCGGTGGCGGCTACCGCGGTGGCGGTGGCGGCCAGGGTGCGCCCGCGGCCGGTGCGGGTGCCGGTGCCGGTGGTGGCGGCGGTTTCCGCGGCCGTCCCGGTGGCGGCGGTGGCGGCGGTGGCCGTCCGGGTAGCGGTGGCGGTCGCGGCGGTGCCGCGGGTGCCTTCGGCCGTCCCGGTGGCGCGCCCCGCAAGGGCCGCAAGTCGAAGCGGCAGAAGCGCCAGGAATACGACTCGATGCAGGCGCCCGCCGTCGGTGGCGTGCGGCTGCCGCGCGGCAACGGCGAGATCATCCGGCTCGCCCGCGGCGCCTCGCTGTCGGACTTCGCCGAGAAGATCAACGCCAACCCGGCCGCGCTGGTGCAGGCGCTGTTCAACCTCGGTGAGATGGTCACCGCGACCCAGTCGGTGAACGACGAGACCCTCGAGCTGCTCGGCGGCGAGATGAACTACGTCGTGCACGTCGTCTCGCCCGAGGACGAGGACCGCGAGCTGCTGGAGAGCTTCGACCTCACCTACGGCGAGGACGAGGGCGACGAGGACGACCTGCAGGTCCGTCCGCCGGTCGTGACCGTCATGGGTCACGTCGACCACGGCAAGACCCGACTGCTGGACACCATCCGCAAGTCCAACGTCCGCGAGGCGGAGGCCGGCGGTATCACCCAGCACATCGGCGCCTACCAGGTGCAGGCCGATGTGGGCGGCAACGAGCGGTTGATCACCTTCATCGACACCCCGGGTCACGAGGCGTTCACCGCCATGCGTGCCCGTGGCGCGAAGGCGACCGATATCGCGATCCTGGTGGTTGCCGCCGACGACGGCGTCATGCCGCAGACGGTGGAGGCCATCAACCACGCGCAGGCCGCCGACGTGCCGATCGTGGTGGCGGTGAACAAGATCGACAAGGAGGGTGCGAACCCGGACAAGATCCGGCAGCAGCTCACTGAGTACGGCCTGGTCACCGAGGAGTACGGCGGCGACACCATGTTCGTCGACATCTCCGCGAAGCAGGGCACGAACATCGACGCGCTGCTCGAGGCCGTGGTGCTGACCGCGGACGCGGCGCTGGACCTGCGGGCCAACCCGGACCAGGACGCGCAGGGTGTCGCCATCGAGGCGCACCTCGACCGCGGCCGCGGCCCGGTGGCCACCGTGCTGGTGCAGCGCGGCACGCTGCGGGTCGGCGACTCGATCGTCGCCGGCGATGCCTACGGCCGCGTCCGCCGCATGGTCGACGAGCACGGCGACGACGTCAACGAGGCGTTGCCGTCGCGTCCGGTCCAGGTCATCGGCTTCACGTCGGTGCCCGGAGCCGGTGACAACCTGCTCGTCGTCGAGGAGGACCGGATCGCCCGGCAGATCGCCGACCGCCGCAATGCGCGCAAGCGCAACGCGCTGGCCGCGCGCAGCCGCAAGCGGATCAGCCTCGAGGATCTGGATGCCGCGCTGAAGGAGACCAGTGAGCTCAACCTGATCCTCAAGGGCGACAACTCGGGTACGGTCGAGGCCCTCGAACAGGCCCTGCTGGACATCGAGGTGGGTGACGAGGTGCGGCTGCGGGTCATCGACCGCGGTGTCGGTGGTGTCACCGAGACCAACGTCAACCTGGCGTCCGCGTCGAACGCGATCATCATCGGGTTCAACGTGCGGGCCGAGGGCAAGGCCACCGAGCTGGCCAACCGCGAGGGTGTGGAGATCCGGTACTACTCGGTGATCTACCAGGCCATCGACGATGTCGAGAAGGCCCTCAAGGGCATGCTCAAGCCGATCTACGAGGAGCACGAACTGGGCCGGGCGGAGATCCGGGCCATCTTCCGCTCGTCGAAGTTCGGCAACATCGCCGGCTGCATGATCACCTCGGGTTCGGTGAAGCGCAATGCCAAGGCCCGGCTGCTGCGCGACAACATGGTGGTCGCCGAGACCACCATCCAGTCGCTGCGCCGGGAGAAGGACGACGCCACCGAGGTCCGCGAAGGGTTCGAGTGCGGTATCACGCTTTCCTACAACGACATCAAGGAAGGCGACATCATCGAGGCCTACGAGCTTCGTGAGAAGCCGCGGGACTGAGTTCGCACCGATCCGCCGTCCCGGTGACCGCCGGGACGGCGGATCGAGTACCACGAAGAAGGTGAGCCGTTGTTCGTGGGAGCGCTGGAATTCGACCTCCTACTCGGCGATGTGCATTCGCTGAAGGAGAAGCGCTCCGTGATCCGGCCCGTGATCGCCGAATTGCAACGATTCGGTGTGTGCGCGGCCGAGGGCGGGGAACACGACAAATACCGCCGCGCATTGCTGGGCGTCGCGATGGTCAGTGCCGAGATGGGACATCTCACGGAGGTGCTCGACCGCTGTGAACGCCACGTCGCGGCGCGTCCGGAGTTACAGTTGCTGGCAGTGCGCCGCCGTATCTTCGGGCCCGAAGATTAGAAGAGGAGATGCGCCATGGTGGATCAGGCCAGGGCACGCCGACTCGCGAAGCGGATCGTGACGATCGTCGGCACGGCGATCGAGCACGAGATCAAGGATCCGCGGTTGCGTTTCGTCACCATCACAGATGCCAAGGTGACCGGTGACCTGCGGGAAGCCACCGTCTATTACACGGTGATGGGTGAGACCATCGACGCCGAGCCGGACTACGCGAGTGCCGCGGAGGGCCTGAAGAAGGCCACCGGCGTGCTGCGCTCCACGGTGGGCGCGGCGACCGGGGTGAAGTTCACCCCGACGCTGGCGTTCGTGCTCGACACCGTGCCCGACGCGGCACGGCAGATGGAGGAACTGCTGGCGCGCGCCCGAGCAGTCGACGAGCGGGTCGCCCGCGTCGCGGCGGGCGCCACTCCTGCCGGTGCGGCGGACCCCTACAAGTCCGACGACGAACAGGACGATGACGACTGACCGCCGCGAGCGGCGGCTGACGGGCGAGCGATGACGGCGGAAATTCCGGCCGAGGTACCGGCCGTGGACGTGTCCGTCGCCGTCTCGACGTTGGCGGCCGCGCGGTCGGTGACCGTGTTGTGTCACGTCCAGCCGGATGCGGACACCCTCGGCAGCGGTCTGGCCCTGGCCCAGGTGCTGCATCGCCGCGGGGTGCCCGTGCGGGTGTCGTTCGCCGAACCGGCCGAACTGCCCGCCTCGATGCGCTCGCTGCCCGGTGTGGAACACGTGGTTCCGGCCGGGGAGGTGCCGGCCGAGGTGGATCTGCTGGTCACCGTCGACTGCGGTAGCCGGGGACGGCTGGGTGCGCTGGCCGATCGGCTGGCGGGCGCCGGAACCGTGCTGGTCCTCGACCATCACCGGTCGAACACCCGATTCGGCACGGTCAACGTCATCGATGAGAACGCCGCGTCCACGACCACGCTGGTGGCGCGCATCCTCGACGCCTGGGGCGAGCCGATCGATCGCGATGTCGCGCACTGTCTCTACGCCGGGCTGGTCACCGATACCGGATCCTTCCGCTGGGGTGGTTCCGGTTCGCACGCCCTCGCCGAGCGGTTGCTCGCGACCGGTATCGACGGCGGCGGGATCACCCGCTTCCTGATGGATACGCATCCGTTCGGCTGGCTGCCGATGCTGTCGCGGGTGCTCGGTTCCGCCCGGCTGCTGCCGGAGATCGGCGGCGCCGGCCTGGTGTACGTGTTCGTGCGGCGCGAGGACGTCGGCGGTCTCCGCTCGGAAGAGGTGGAGAGCGTCATCGACATCATCCGCACCACGGCCGAGGCCGGGGTGGCCGCGGTGTTCAAACAGACCCGTAGCTCCTCGAACACCTGGACGGTGTCGCTGCGCTCCCGCGACACCGGTATCGGGACCGGCGACGGCGTGGACGTCGCCCGGGTGGCGGGTCTGCTCGGCGGCGGCGGCCACCGCTACGCCTCCGGTTACACCACCACCGGTACCCCGGATGACCTGGTCGCCGCACTGGTCCGCGCGCTCGATCCGGTCGCCGCGTCGTAACGCGATGTCCGAGTGGTTTCGTACGCTGACGTCGGCGGTGGTTTCGGGCGTGAAGCGGGAAGTGTGGCGTGGTCGACTCTGAATACGATGTCGAGGCGGGAGCGTCCGTCGTCGGACCGCGGCGCATTCTCGGGATCGCCGTGCCGACCCTCGGGGTGCTCGTCGCGGAGCCGATTTATCTGCTGTGGGACATGGCCGTCGTGGGGCGGCTCGGTGCGCTGGCGCTGGCCGGTCTGGCGGTCGGGGGATTGGTGCTCGGTCAGGTCGGGTCGCAGCTGACGTTCCTGACCTACGGGACCACCGCGCGGTCGGCGCGGCGGTTCGGGGCGGGGGATCGGCGCGGGGCGCTCGAGGAGGGGGTGCAGGCGAGCTGGGCGGCTGTCGCCATCGGGTTTCTGATAGTCGTTGTGCTGGAAGCGTTTTCGAGACCTTTGACCCGGTTGATCGCGGGTGGCGCGGATATCGCGGACGAGGCGTCGCGCTGGTTGCGGATCGCCTTGTTCGGGGTGCCGTTGATCCTGCTGACCATGGCCGGCAACGGGTGGTTGCGCGGGGTGCAGCAGACCCGCCGGCCGCTGGCGTTCGTGGTGGCGGGACTGGTCGTGTCGGGGGTGCTGTGCCCGATGCTGGTGCACGGACTGGCCGGGGCGCCGCGCATGGGCCTCACCGGGTCGGCGGTGGCGAATCTGGCCGGGCAGGTGGTGGCGGCCGGACTGTTCCTGATCGCGCTGGTGCGGGAACGGGTGCCGCTGGCGCCGCAGCCGCGGATCATGCGGGCGCAGGTGGTGCTGGGACGGGATCTGCTGGTGCGCAGCCTGGCGTTCCAGGCCTGTTTCGTCTCGGCCGGTGCGGTGGCGTCGCGATTCGGCGCGGCCTCGGTGGCGGCACACCAGCTGGTGCTGCAACTGTGGAATCTGCTGGCGATGGTGCTGGATTCGCTGGCCATCGCGGCCCAGACCCTGGTCGGTGCGGCGCTGGGGGCCGGGGACGCCCCCGGCGCCCGCGGGCTGGCCCGCCGGATCACGGCGTGGTCGACGGTGTTCGCGGTGATGCTGGCGGTGGTGTTCCTGGCCGGCTGGGCGGTGATCCCGCAGCTGTTCACCGCCGATGCCGCGGTCCTGGATCGGGTGCACGTGATCTGGTGGTTCTTCGTCGCCCTGATCCCGGCGGCCGGGGTGGTGTTCGCGCTCGACGGGGTGCTGCTGGGCGCGGGTGACGCCGCCTATCTGCGCAACACCACCATGGCCGCCGCATTGGTCGGCTTCCTGCCGGTGATCTGGCTGGCGCTGGCCTGCCGGTGGGGGATCGCCGGGATCTGGTCCGGGCTGTCGGCGTTCATCGTGCTGCGGCTGCTCGCGGTCGTGGTCCGGGCGGTGTCGGGCCGCTGGACCCACCTCGGTGCGGAGGTGCCGCGTCCGGTGTGAGCCGGGCGATTGGCCGGGTATCCGGGCGGCGTGGGAATCTTGAGACCGGCGTCGCGGTTGCCGAACGCAGGCCGTGGCAGCGAGCAGAGAGGTGGGACCGGGTGAGTCCGAAGTTGTGGGCGGTGAGCGATATCCATGTCGGTCACCAGGGCAACAAGCCGGTCGTCGAGGGGATCCGGGCGGAATCACCGGAGGATTGGCTGATCGTCGCGGGCGATGTCGGGGAGAAGACCGACGACATCCGGTGGGCGTTGCAGACCCTGCGCGGCCGGTTCGCGAAGGTGATCTGGGTGCCCGGCAACCACGAGTTGTGGACCACCGCGAAGGATCCGGTCCAGATGCACGGCGCGCCCCGCTACGACTATCTGGTATCGATGTGCCGGGACCTGGACGTGCTCACCCCGGAGGATCCGTTCCCCGAGTGGATCGGCGGCGGCGCCGAGGAATTCGGCCGGCCGGTCACGCTGGCCCCGCTGTTCGTGCTCTACGACTATTCGTGGCGGCCCGAGGGCACCACGACCAACGCCGAGGCGCTGGCGCTGGCCCGCGAACGCAATGTGGTCGCCACCGACGAGTTCCTGCTGTCGCCGCAGCCGTACCTGACCCGCGACGCCTGGTGCCATGCCCGGGTGCAGTACACCCAGCGGCGGCTGGACGCGGTCGCGCCGGACACCCCGCTGGTGCTGATCAACCATTTCCCGCTGGTGCGGGAGCCCACCCGGACCCTGTTCTATCCGGAGTTCGCGCTGTGGTGCGGCACCGATCGGACCGCCGACTGGCACACCCGCTACAACGTGACCTGCGCGGTGTACGGGCATCTGCACATTCCGCGGACCACCTGGTACGACGGGGTGCGGTTCGAGGAGGTGTCGCTCGGCTACCCGCGGGAGTGGCAGCGTCGCGGCCTGCCGGACAAGTTGTTGCGGCAGATCCTGCCCACCCCGGAGTACGGCCCGGGCGATCTCAACGAGTGGGGCGGTCATTTCCAGCTGACCCCGGAGATGCGGGAGGCCGCGGTGAAGATGCGCGAGATGGCACAGCGCCGCCGCGGGCTGAATTGACGCAGCGCCGCCGCGGGCCGAGCCGGCCCAGGCGGCGGCTGATCGGCACAGCGCCGCCGTGGGCGGAATCGAGTCGTGTGCGCACGGGCGAGCGGCGGATCGTAGGCTTTCGATCGGTACGGACGGTTCGAATCAGGAGGCGGTCATCGAGGAGCGGGCGAGCACGGTGGGGTCGGCGCGGTTGATCGGGCAGATCCTGCCGTCCGGAGTGGCATCCGCCGAGCTGCTGGACTATCCGGAGGGTCTCCGGCCGTTTCCGGCGGAGGAGCACCTGATCGCGAAGGCGGTGGAGAAGCGCCGCCGCGACTTCATCGGTGCCCGGCACTGCGCCCGGCAGGCGCTCGCGCAGCTGGGTGAGCCGCAGGTGGCGATCGGCAAGGGGGAGCGCGGGATGCCGATGTTTCCGCAGGGCATCGTCGGCAGCCTCACCCACTGCGACGGTTATCGGGCCGCCGCGCTCGCGCATCGGCTGCGGTGGCGCTCGATCGGCATCGATGCCGAACCGCACGACACCCTGCCCGACGGGGTCCTGGATTCGGTGAGCCTGCCGGCCGAACGCGACTGGCTGCGTGGCGCGATCGCGGACACCGGTCTGCATCTGGACCGATTGTTGTTCTGCGCCAAGGAGGCCACGTACAAGGCGTGGTTCCCGCTGACGTTGCGCTGGCTGGGTTTCGAGGACGCGCACATCACCTTCACGATCGACGCCGCGGGCAGCACCGGCACCTTCCACAGCGACTTGCTGATTCCCGGTCAGGTCGTTGACGGCGGCGTGCCGCTGACCTCGTTCGACGGCCGCTGGGCGATCACCGAGGGGCTGATCCTGACCGCGATCGAGGTCGGCTGATGGCCGAGGCGACCCGCACGCCGCTGGTCGACGCGCTGGGCGGGCTGCTGATCGTCGACAAGGACGGCGGTATGACCAGCCACGATGTCGTGTCCCGGGCCCGGAAGGTGTTGCGTACCCGCAAGATCGGTCACGCCGGCACCCTCGACCCGATGGCGACCGGTGTGCTGGTGCTCGGGGTCGAGCGTGCCACCAAGATGCTGGGCCTGCTCACCCTTACCACCAAGACGTACACCGCGACGATCCGGCTCGGCAGTTCCACCGTCACCGACGACGCCGAGGGCGAGGTGCTGTCCACCACCTCCGCCGCGCACGTCACCGACGCCGAGATCGCTTCCGGCGCAGCCGAATTGACCGGCGACATTCTCCAGGTTCCCGCCACGGTCAGTGCGATCAAGGTCGACGGCGAGCGCGCCTACGCCCGCGCCCGCGCCGGCGAGGAGGTACGGCTGGCGGCCCGCCCGGTCACCGTGTCCCGCTTCGACATTCTGGCGCGCCGCGACATCGACACCGGCACAACGCGATTCGTCGACCTGGATGTCGCGGTGGACTGCTCGTCGGGCACCTACATCCGGGCACTGGCTCGTGATCTCGGCGAAAAGCTCGGTGTCGGAGGGCATCTCACCGCGCTGCGCCGCACCCGCGTCGGCCCGTTCACCCTGGACCACGCCCGCACCCTGACGCAGCTGTCCGACGATCCGACTCTCAATCTCGACATCGACGCCGCCGCGCGCCTGGCCTTCCCACACCGCACGATCACCGACACCGAGGCGCATTCCCTGCGCGATGGCCGCTGGCTCGATCCCACCGGAATCGCCGGGGTGTACGCCGCGCTCACCGCCGATGGCCGGGCCATCGCCCTGCTCGAAGAGAAGGGCAAGCGCGCGGCGCCGGTCCTGGTCGTCCGGCCTCGCGGGCTGCTCGATTGAGCTGCCCGCGCAGGTCGGTTGTCGACATCGGCCCGAATGTCGTCGGGTGCGGGCTGGTTCGGTGGCAACGGAGCCGGCCTCGAAGTCGCGGCAGGTCCGTCGAGCGGCCGGCCCGGCAAGCGTCAGCCGGATGAGCGTGGCGGAACGAGCCACATCGCCACTGCTCTGCGATCGCAACCTAGGCCGAATCGCCTTCGGCGCGAAGTGGATTCAGTGCGTGAGCCAGATGGCTTCCGCGGCGGGACTGCCGAGGTCCAGCGGCCGGTCCTCGATGCGGATCGCGATGGTGCCGGCGAAATCGCGGCGCTCCACCACGGTGATGGGAGTGTCGAGGGCGATGCCGACGGTGTCGAAATAGCGCAGCATGGCCGGGTCGGAGTCGGAGATGCGGGCCACGCGGCCGGTCTCACCTGCCTGGAAGCGGCTGAGCTGCCGGGCCGGGGGCGTGGGGATCGCGCCGTCGACCGAGGGGATCGGGTCGCCGTGCGGGTCGCGCTCGGGGTGGCCGAGTTTCGCGGCGATGCGGTCGACCAGGGTCTCCGACACCGCGTGCTCCAGCACCTCGGCCTCGTCGTGCACCTCGTCCCAGCTGTAGCCCAGTTCGTTCATGAGGAAGGTCTCGATCAGCCGGTGCCGGCGGACCATGGCGATGGCGGCGCGGCGCCCGTTCTCGGTGAGCGTGATCGCGCCGTAGCGAGCGTGTTCGACCAGGCCCTGATCGGCGAGTTTGCGCACCGCCTCGGACACCGTGGACGCGGAGACGCCGATCCGTTCGGCCAGCAGTTTGGTGGACACCTTCTCCTGCGACCACTCCTGGACGCTCCAGATCACCTTCAGATAGTCCTGTGCGACCGAGGAGAGTTCCGGTGCGAGGGCGGCCGCGGATCGAGGGTGCAGCGAGCTATCGACCAGTTCGCGGCGCGTGGCGATGTCTCGTTTTCCGGGCACAATCCAACCTTAGGCACACCTGCGTCCGTTTCCCACTTCGGCGCGTGCGAGAACGGTTGCGTAGGCTGCCGTATGTGCAGAGATGGCGAAGCCTCGACGACGTGCCGGCCGATTGGGGCCGGTGTGTGCTCACGATCGGAGTTTTCGACGGCGTGCACCGCGGTCACGCCCAATTGATCAGTCGCGCTGTGAAATCCGCCGCCGTGCGCGGCGTGCCCGCGGCGCTCATGACCTTCGATCCGCACCCCATGGAGGTGATCCGGCCGGGATCGCATCCCGCTCAGCTCACCACGCTGACCCGCCGCGCCGAACTCGTGGAGGAACTCGGCGTCGACGTCTTCGTCGTGATGCCGTTCACCCAGGAGTTCATGAAGCTCACCCCCGCCGAATACGCGCACGACCTGCTGGTCGAGAAGCTGCACGTACTCGAGGTGGTGGTGGGGGACAACTTCACCTTCGGCCGCCGCGCGGCCGGCACCATCGAGACCATGCGCGACCTCGGCACCAAGTTCGGTTTCGAGGTGGACGGGGTGCGGCTGATCGGCGAGCATGCCGTCACCTTCTCCTCCACCTACATCCGCGCCTGCGTCGACGCCGGTGACATGGGCGCGGCCGCGGAGGCGCTCGGCCGCCCGCATCGGGTCGAGGGAGTCGTGGTGCACGGCGACGGCCGCGGCCGTCAACTGGGCTTCCCGACGGCGAACGTGGCCCCGCCGAACCACGCCGCGATCCCCGCCGACGGCGTGTACGCGGCCTGGTTCACCGTGCTCACCCCCGCTCGCGGCGGCATCATGCTGTCCGGAGAGCGCCGGATGGCGGCGGTGTCGGTGGGCACCAACCCCACCTTCTCCGGCCGCACCCGCACGGTCGAGGCGTACGTACTGGACGCCGATCTGGACCTGTACGGCCAGCACGTGGCGGTGGATTTCGTGGAGCACCTGCGCACGATGGACAAGTTCGAGTCCATCGAGGCCCTGGTCCAGGAGATCGACCGCGACGTGGTCCGCACCCGTGAGGTCCTCGCCGCCCACCGCGCGAGCAACGACTGAGTCATCGCTCGGCTTTCGATGAAGCCGAGAGCCGCCCGGCCCGGAAGGGCGGAATTCGGCCGCGGGAACGCGGTCCGGTAAGGTGGCACGTCGGGTTTGCTGCGGTCCGCGGTGGCACCCGGCCGGGATCCGTCCCGGAACCTCGAGCGCGGACTGGAACACAGGAGATCATCCGTGGCGTTGACCACCGAGCAGAAGAAGGCGATCCTCACCGAGTACGGTGTGCACGAGAAGGACACCGGTTCGCCGGAGGCCCAGATCGCGATGCTGTCCAAGCGGATCGCCGACATCACCGAGCACCTCAAGAAGCACAAGCACGACCACCACACCCGCCATGGTCTGATGGCGCTGATCGGTCGTCGCAAGCGGCTCTCGAAGTACCTGCAGGAGAAGGACATCGAGCGCTACCGTTCGCTGATCGAGCGGCTCGGGCTCCGTCGCTGAGTTCGCGGATCCCGACGGGAATTCGCGCGAGCGACACGATCTGTACCGGACAGTTCGCAAGGCAGCCGGCGAGGAGGCATACAATCTCCTCGTCGGCCGGTCGTGTGTGGGCGCCCGCCCGCATGTGACGAGGACGACAGATACGGCCGTACGCACCCGCTCGCGTGGCGTCGGTCTTCGGTAGTGGCTTTTCGGCAGGGTGGTTCCACCGGAGGGCTTCGATCGATGACCGCCTCCGCGTGCCGTCTCCAAGGGGAGGTGGCCGGGTGTACGCGCGTGGCACACAAGAGGTTGATTTTCGCCGCCGCGCGTCCGTACCGGGTACGGCCGACGAACACCGGATCGCGCTCTCGAACAGCGCTGGATCCGGTGCAGACGAGAGGTTGAGAAAAGAAAAATGACAGAAACCGTGACCAGTTCCGCGATCGAGGTCGAGCCCGGCGTGTTCGAGTCGGTCGCCCTGATCGACAACGGCTCCTTCGGTACCCGCACCGTGCGCTTCGAGACCGGTCGGCTGGCCAAGCAGGCCGCCGGCTCCGTCGTCGCCTACCTGGACGACGAGACCATGCTGCTGTCGGCCACCACCGCGGGCAAGTCGCCGAAGGACCAGTTCGACTTCTTCCCGCTGACCGTCGATGTCGAGGAGCGGATGTACGCCGCGGGTCGCATCCCCGGCTCGTTCTTCCGTCGCGAGGGCCGCCCGTCCACCGACGCGATCCTGACCTGCCGCCTGATCGACCGCCCGCTGCGCCCGTCGTTCGTCGACGGCCTGCGCAACGAGATCCAGGTCGTCGTGACGGTGATGAGCCTCGATCCGAAGGACCTGTACGACGTGGTCGCCATCAACGCGGCCTCGGCGTCCACCCAGATCGCGGGCCTGCCGTTCTCCGGACCGGTCGGCGGCGTGCGGGTGGCGCTGATCGGCGGCGAGGGCGCCGACGCCCAGTGGGTCGCCTTCCCGACCACCGAGCAGCTGGAGGGGGCCGTGTTCGACATGGTCGTCGCCGGTCGCGTGGTGGAGTCCGGCGATGTGGCCATCATGATGGTCGAGGCCGAGGCCACCGACAACGTCCTCGCCCTGATCGACGGCGGCGCGCCCGCGCCGACGGAGACCGTGGTCGCCGAGGGCCTGGAGGCCGCCAAGCCGTTCATCGCGCGGCTGTGCCGGGCGCAGCAGGACCTCGCGGCGCTGGCCTCCAAGCCGACCGAGGAGTTCCCGCTGTTCCCGCCGTACGGCCCGGACGTCTACCAGGTGGTCGAGAACACCGCCAAGAATCCGCTCGGCCAGGCGCTGTCCATCGCGGGCAAGCAGGAGCGCGAGGAGCGGATCGACGAGATCAAGCTCGACGTGTTGTCCACTCTCGCTTCGGATTTCGAGGGCCGGGAGAAGGAGATCGGCGCGGCGTTCCGCTCGGTCACCAAGAAGCTGGTGCGGCAGCGCATCCTGGCCGACGGCTTCCGCATCGACGGCCGCGGCCTCGCCGACATCCGCGCGCTGTCCGCCGAGGTGGCCGTGGTGCCGCGGGCGCACGGCTCGGCGCTGTTCGAGCGTGGCGAGACCCAGATCCTGGGCGTCACCACCCTCGACATGGTGAAGATGGCGCAGCAGGTCGACTCGCTCGGCCCGGAGACCTCCAAGCGGTACATGCACCACTACAACTTCCCGCCGTTCTCCACCGGCGAGACCGGCCGCGTCGGCTCCCCGAAGCGGCGTGAGATCGGTCACGGTGCGCTCGCCGAGCGGGCCCTGCAGCCGGTGCTGCCGTCGCAGGAGGAGTTCCCCTACGCGATCCGCCAGGTGTCGGAGGCACTGAGCTCCAACGGCTCCACGTCGATGGGTTCGGTGTGCGCCTCCACGCTGTCGCTGCTGAACGCGGGTGTGCCGCTGAAGGCGCCGGTCGCCGGTATCGCGATGGGCCTGGTGTCCGACGCGGTGAAGAACGAGTCGGGTGAGGACGAGGTCCGCTACGTGGCGCTGACCGACATCCTCGGCGCCGAGGACGCGTTCGGCGACATGGACTTCAAGGTCGCCGGTACGCCGGAGTTCGTCACCGCGCTGCAGCTGGACACCAAGCTCGACGGCATCCCCTCCAAGGTGCTCGCCGGCGCGCTGAACCAGGCCCGCGACGCGCGCCTGACCATCCTGGACGTGATGGCCGAGGCCATCGCCACCCCGGACGAGATGAGCCCCTACGCCCCGCGCGTCACCGCGATCAAGATCCCGGTCGACAAGATCGGCGAGGTGATCGGACCCAAGGGCAAGGTCATCAACCAGATCACCGAGGACACCGGCGCCAACATCTCCATCGAGGACGACGGCACCGTGTTCGTCGGCGCGACCGACGGCCCGTCGGCGCAGGCCGCGATCGACGCGATCAACGCCATCGCCAACCCGCAGCTGCCGAAGGTGGGCGAGCGTTTCCTGGGCACGGTCGTCAAGACCACCGCCTTCGGCGCGTTCGTCTCGCTGCTGCCGGGCCGCGACGGTCTGGTGCACATCTCCAAGCTGGGCAACGGCAAGCGGGTCGCGAAGGTCGAGGACGTGGTCAACGTCGGCGACAAGATCCGGGTCGAGATCGCCGACATCGACAATCGCGGCAAGATCTCGCTGGTGCCCGTGGAGGAAGAAGAAGCCGCGGACACCGCCGCTTCCGACAACACAGCTGCGGCCGAGGCCGGTGCCGAGTAAACATTTCGGTGTGACGAAGAAGAAGTACAGTTCCCCCCTGCTCGACGCCGGGCAGGGGGGTTCTTCGCTCGGAATTGACGCGACGGACACCGCGGACGCGGACGGTGGTGTGCGGCGGACGGTGCTGCCCGGCGGTCTGCGGGTCGTCACCGAGCATGTGCCCGGGGTGCGGTCGGCCTCCATCGGGGTGTGGGTCGGAGTCGGCTCGCGCGACGAGGGCCCGACCGTGGCCGGGGCCGCGCACTTCCTCGAGCATCTGCTGTTCAAGGCGACACCCACCCGGTCGGCGCTGGACATCGCGCAGGCGATGGACGCCGTCGGCGGTGAGCTGAACGCGTTCACCGCCAAGGAGCAGACCTGCTACTACGCGCACGTTCTGGACGAGGATCTGCCGCTCGCGGTGGACATGGTCTCCGATGTGGTGCTGAACGGGCTGTGCCGGGCCGAGGATGTGGCGGTGGAGCGGCAGGTCGTGCTCGAGGAGATCTCGATGCGCGACGACGACCCGGAGGACATGGTCGGCGACGCGTTCCTGACCGCGCTGTTCGGTGACCATCCGGTGGGCCGTCCGGTGATCGGGACCATCGAATCGATCGAGTCGATGAGCGCGGGACAACTGCGCGGCTTCCATCTGCGCCGGTACACGCCGGACCGGATGGTGGTCGCGGTGGCCGGCAACATCGACCACGAGCACACCGTCGAGCTGGTGTACCGGGCGTTCGCCGGTCGCCTGGACCAGGCGCGGGAGCCCGCGCCGCGGCGCGAGGGCCGCTTCCGGCTGCGCAACCAGCCGGAGTTGCTGCGGCTGTACCGCGACAGCGAGCAGGCGCATCTGGTGTTCGGTGTGCGGGCCTTCGGGCGGCACGAGGGCGCCCGGCGCTGGCCGCTGTCGGTGCTCAACACGGTGCTCGGCGGTGGGCTGAGTTCGCGGCTGTTCCAGCGGATCCGGGAGGAACGCGGGCTCGCGTACTCGGTGTACTCGGGCCTCGACACCTTCTCCGACACCGGGGCCTTCTCGGTGTACATCGGCTGCCAGCCCGAAAACCTGGGCCAGGTGGCGAGTTTGGCGCAGGGTGTGCTGGAAGAGGTTGCCGCCGACGGCATCACGGACGCCGAATGCGCGCGGGCGAAGGGGTCGCTGCGCGGCGGTCTGGTACTGGGACTGGAGGATTCGGGTTCCCGGATGAACCGGATCGGCCGCAGCGAACTGTCCTACGGTAACCATCGCAGTGTCTCGGAGACGCTGACGCGCATCGACCAGGTGACCACCGAGGAGGTGACGGCGGTGGCGCGGCTGCTGCTGGCCCGTCCCGCCGGGGTCGCCGTCGCCGGCCCGTACCGGCGTACCCGGGATCTGCCGGCGGCGGTGCGGCGGCTGGCGGATTGATTCCGGTTCCGGCGCACACCGATCGTGGCGCCGGAACTCGGGACACTTCCTGCGCCGGAACGTCTGCGGTGCTGGAACTTCGGCCGGCTTCTCGCACAGGATGGTTGCGGCGCCGGAGTTTTCGGCTCGGCCCGGGCGAGGAACGGGTCGGCCGTCGCTTCCGGCCGGCTACCGATCGGTCGTGTCCTCGGTGTGGGAGAGGTTCGCCGCGCTGACGACGGCGGCGATCAGGCCGGGCAGCGCGGCGTCGACCTCGTCGGTGCGCAACCGGGCGTAGGTGTGGCCGTTCTCGGTGATGCGCTCGGTGAGGCCGGCCTCGCGCAGCGTCTTGAGGTGGTGGGTGGCCGTCGATTTGTTGATCGTGTCGTAGAGCAGGCCGCACTGCATCGCCGTGCCCGCGTTGGCGAGCCGGCGGACCATCTCGAGGCGCACCGGATCCTGCAACGCGGACAGCACCGTCTGCAGCGGCCCGACCGGGTTGGCCTCCACGGTCGGCTTCGTCTCCGTCATGATCACCGTCACAATGTGCCGCGGTTTGATGGGAATCAAACCAGAATGGGTGGTGTTGGGTTCGATGGTAATCGAACCACCTCGGCCACCTCGATGGAGATCAAGATGACGGCAACCGTCACCGCGCCCGCGTCCGCCGCCGAGCGCAGCACCCAGAGCTGGGCGTACGCGCTGATCCTCGCCGCGACCGGCGTCGCCCTGGGAGTATCCGGGGTCCCGGCGCCGCTGTACGGCATCTACCAGAAACAATGGCATTTCTCCCCGCTGACCACGACCGTCGTGTTCGCGGTGTACGCCGTCGCCGCGCTGGCGGCGGTGCTCGTGTCCGGGCGCATCTCGGATGTGGTCGGACGGAAACCGGTCCTGCTGGCCGCGGTCGTGACCATGATCGCCGGCCTGGTCGTGTTCCTGTTCGCGGACAACGTGGCGATGCTGCTGGTGGCCCGCGCCCTGCACGGCTTCGCCGTCGGATCCACGGTGGTCGCCGGCGCGGCGGCGCTGCTGGACCTGCGGCCGCGGCACGGCGCCCGGACCGGCCAGCTGTCCGGGGTGGCGTTCAACGTGGGCATGGCCACGGCGATCCTCGGCTCGGCGCTGCTGGCGCAGTACGTGCCGTATCCGCTGCGCACCCCGTACGTGACGGTCACGGTCCTGGTCCTGCTCATCGGCATCGGCGTGGTGGCGATGGAGGAGACCCACACAACGCGGGCGGCCGGGCCCATCCGGGTATCGAAACCGTCTGTGCCGCAGGAGATCCGCAGCGACTTCTGGTTCTCCGCACTGGGCGTGATGGCGTCCTGGTCGGTCCTCGGGGTGCTGCTGTCGCTGTACCCGTCGCTGGCCGCGCAGCAGACCGGTGTGCACAATCTGGTGTTCGGCGGCGCGGTGGTCGCGGCGACCGCGACGACCGGAGCGCTGGTGCAGCTGGTCGCTTCCGGGGTGCCCGCCCGCCGCGCCGCCATCATCGGCGATACCGGCATGGCCATCGCGCTGGTTCTGACCATCCCCGCGCTGGACACCCACAACTGGGTCGCGGTGCTGGTGGCCGGCGTCCTGCTCGGCGGCACCTTCGGGCTCGGCTTCGGCGGCTCGCTGCGGCACCTGTCGAACGTCGTGCCCCCGCAGAAGCGCGGCGAGACCATGTCGGCCTACTACCTGCTCGCCTACACCGCGATGGCGCTGCCGACCGTGCTGGCCGGCTGGGCGGCGAGCACCTGGGGGATGAGCCGGATCTTCCCGTGGTTCGTCGTGGTGGTCGCCGCGGCGTGCCTGGTGGCGGCCGGAATCGGCGTCCGGGACGAGCGCGCGACCCGATAACGGCATTCGGATCGGCCGGTGTGCGGCGCGTGGGCGCGGCACACCGGCCGACGGGTATGGCGGTGGATTCGCGTCGCTGTCCACGGTGTGTCCGGACTGCGTGAGTCGGTGCGACAAGTCCGCTGGTGGGCACCGGGGTGGCGCTGCCGGGCCGCCGAGGCGTGGTCGTCCGGTCGCCGATCGCGCTGCGGCGACGCGAGTTTCGTGGTTACGATGCCGCAATGTGGCAACAGGGAACGCGTGGTGATCGGCTGAGTCGGCGGTTGCGGCGGTCGTCGCTGCTGACGGCGATCGTCGTGTCCGTGATTCTCGGGGTGGTGATCACCGCGGCGGCCTGGTGGCTGTTGCGGCAGGTTCTCGGTGTGGCGGCCGAGCCGCCCAGCAAGGCGGATCTCACGCGGTTCGCCTTCTCGGTGACCGTCGGGATCGGGGGTGTGGTCGGGCTGGTGGTCGCGTATCGCCGCCAGCGGGACTCCGAACGGGGTCGGTTCGCGGAGCTGTTCGGCGCTGCCGCAGGGCAACTGGGTGACGCGGACGCCGCCGTGCGGATGGCCGGCGTGTACGCCATGGCCGGGGTCGCCGACGACTTCGCGGCGCCGGGGCGGCGGCAGCAGTGCATCGACGTCCTGTGCGGCTACCTGCGCCTGCCGTACGAACCGGAGTCGGGCGGCAGTCACCTGGCCGTGCGCACCGAGACCAGCGCCACCGATGGCACCACGACCGAGCTGAAATACCAACTGCGCGCGAACGACCGGGAAGTACGCCGGGCCGTGGTAGAGGTGATCGTCGCCCATCTGCGGCCTTCCGCCGAGATCTCGTGGTCCGACCGGGATTTCGACTTCGCCGACGCCGTACTCGAGGACTGCGATTTCCGCGACGCGGTATTCGCCGGGGAGCGAACGTATTTCGCGCGAACGGTGTTCATCGGCAATCGCGCCACCACCTTCGAGTCCGCGCGGTTCGTCGGCCGCTATGTCAACTTCCGCAACGCGGAGTTCAAGGGCGCGCTGACCTTGTTCCGGGACACCGAATTCGCGCCGCGGG
This sequence comes from Nocardia aurantia, assembly GCF_009604425.1. Classification (GTDB taxonomy): domain Bacteria; phylum Actinomycetota; class Actinomycetes; order Mycobacteriales; family Mycobacteriaceae; genus Nocardia; species Nocardia aurantia. The sequence continues at coordinate 74,907 of NZ_WEGI01000015.1, forward strand.
AGCCGCGCCGGGACGAACCGCGCGGTAGCGGCGTGGTGTTCACCGGTGTCCGGTTCGGGTCGCCGGTCTCGTTCCAGCGCGCAGTTTTCCGTGGCACCCGGACATCCTTCCCGAACGCCGGATTCCTCGGCCCGCATACCACCTTCACCGAGGTCCGATTCCTCGCCGCCCACACCGATTTCACCGCGACGACCTTCGGCGGCGACGAAACCTTGTTCGACAAGGCCGAATTCGAGGGCGAGCGGATCACGTTCGCCGGGACGCAGTTCTTCGCGGACCGCACCACCTTCGAGAATGCCCGGCTGGGCGCGAAATCCCGGTGGCGGCGGCCCGGCACCGCCGAGATCGACTTCGCCCGGGTCGAATACCACGGCACGGTCTCGTTCGCCGGGGCCGTGATCGAGGGCCGGGCCGCGAACTTCACCCGTGGCGACTTCTTCGGCGAGATCTCCTTCCGCGGCACGAAATTCGCGGCCCGTGAGGTGACCTTCGACAAGCCGAAATCGTGGATGGGAGTGCTCACCGACTGGGACGAGGACCCGTCCGGTCAACCCGGCAACATCGCACCCGCCCTGTGGCCGCCGATGCCGCCGGGGACCACACCGGTGTGACCGCGCGTCAGCGCCTGCGGCCCAGCGTGATCACGTCGGGGATCAGCCGGTTCGGCAGCGGCCGGTGCACCTTCCGCTGATCAAGCACGTCGAAACCCGCGTCCCGCAACAGGTCCCGGGTCTCGTCCGGTGCCGGGGCGTGCGCCGGCGCGAAACTGTTGCGGGTGACCTGCTGGATGCCGCGAGCCAGCGGGCCGCTGTAGTGCATCGTGGCGACGACGACCAGACCGCCCGCACCCACCACCCGCGCGAATTCGGCGACGGCCGCCCGCTGGTCGAAGAAATGGAACGCGGTGGTCGTGACGAGCGCGTCGAGCGCGCCGTCGTCGAAGGGCAGGCTCTCCGCCGCCGAGTGCAGCCAGGTGACCAGCGGGTTCCGCGCGCGGGCCTGCTCCAGCATTCCCGGCGACGCGTCCACCCCGAACACCTGCTCCGGTCGCAGCTCGCGCTGGATGCGGGAAGCGAGAATGCCGGTGCCGCAACCGATATCGGCAATCCGCCGGGACCGGTTGCGGCGCAGTTCGGCGATCGTCTCGTCCTGCGGCGGCCGGTAGAACACCTGCTGCACCAGCGCGGTGTCGTAGACCCGGGCCAGCCGGTCGAAGGAGCCGGTGATCACATCGTTGAAGCCGCGAGTCGGTGCGGTGCTGTTCATAGGCTGGTCCCCAGTCTGCGATGCGAACAACCCGTGGAATCCCGCCGGGCCGTCGGATGATCGAGTCGAACGCATTATCCGCCGCCGCGATCGCCGACCGCCCGCTGGGCACCGTGCCTCCCCGGCCGGGTCTCGCGGGGCAGTGTTCTGCCGGGGCGGACGGTCGCGGCACCCGGGACCGCTCCGCCTCCCGGCCAGATCGGGCCGGGAGGCGGAGCGGGCAGGGGTTGCCGCCGGTGGCTGCGGCCGGGCCGGGGGGATGCCCGCCGCGCAGGGCTGTCGGGGGTCGGCGGTAGCGTCGAAATATGAGGATTCGCGGAGCTGTACTGGAACAGATCGGGGCGCCCGCGCCCTATGCGGACTCGAAACCGATCGTCGTCTCGGAGCTGGACCTCGGTGATCCGGCCCCCGGCGAACTGCTGGTCCGCATCGAGGCCGCCGGGCTGTGTCATTCGGACCTGTCGGTGGTGGACGGCAACCGGGTGCGCCCGCTGCCGATGCTGCTCGGGCACGAGGCCGCCGGTCGGATCGAGCGGATCGGCGGCGACGACAGCGACCTGGCGGTCGGCCAGCGGGTCGTGATGACCTTCCTGCCGCGCTGCGGTCACTGCGAGGGTTGTGCCACCGACGGCCGCACCCCCTGCGTCCCCGGCAGCATGTCGAACAACGCCGGCGAGTTGCTCTCCGGCGGGCGCCGGTTGCTGCGCGACGGCGAGCCGGTCAACCATCATCTCGGCGTGTCCGGATTCGCCACCCACGCGGTGGTCGACCGCCACTCGGTGGTCCCCGTCGACGACGACGTGCCACCGGAGATCGCCGCCGTGCTGGGCTGCGCCGTGCTGACCGGCGGTGGCGCACTGCTGAATTCGGCGAGACCGGGCCGGGGCGACCGGGTCATGGTGGTCGGGCTCGGCGGTGTCGGCATGGCGGCGGTGCTGGTGGCCGCCTCGCTGCGCAAGGAGCTCGACACCGAGGTCATCGCCGTCGACACGCTGCCCGAGAAGCTGGCCCTGGCCACCGAACTCGGCGCCACCCGCGGGTACACCCCCGCCGAACTGGCCGAACAGCATGTGCAGGCCGAGATCGTGGTCGAGGCCGCGGGTAACGTGCGGGCCTTCGAGACGGCCGTCGCCGCGACCGCGCCGGGCGGCGTCACCGTCACCGTCGGATTGCCCAATCCCGAAGCGCGAGCGAGCATTTCACCGCTCGGTCTGGTCGCCCAGGGCCGGTCCATCGTCGGCAGCTACCTGGGTTCGGCGGTGCCGTCCCGTGACATCCCGGAGTACGTGCGGATGTGGCGCGAGGGTCGTCTGCCGGTGGAACGGCTGATATCCACCCGGATCGGCCTGGACGAGGTCAACCACGCGATGGACGAACTCGCCGCCGGTCACGGCCTGCGTCAGGTGATCATGTTCGACTGACGCACCAGCACCAGCACCGGCACCGGCACCCGGCACCGGCGTGACCGTGACCGTGACCGGCGTGACCGTGACCGGGGTGACCGGCACAGCGACCGGCGTGCCCATCGCCGGCCCGCGGACCGATAGGCTCTCGATCGGACAAATTCGATCCGCAGGCATGTGAGGAGTTGGCAGGTGACCACGAACCGGATCCGGGTGGGTGTGCTCGGCGCGCAGGGCAGGGTCGGGCAGGCGATCTGCGCGGCCGTCGAGGCGGCCGCCGACCTGGAACTGGTGGCGCGCGTCGACAAGGACGACGCGCTGGACGTGTTCACCGAGTCCGGCACCCAGGTCGTCGTCGACTTCACCCACCCCGACGTGGTGATGTCGAACCTGAAGTGGCTGATCGACCACGGCATCCACGCCGTCGTCGGCACCACCGGCTTCGACGACACCCGGCTGGCCGAGGTGCGCGACCGCCTGGCCGATCATCCCGAGGTCGGCGTGCTGATCGCCCCCAACTTCGCGATCGGCGCCGTCCTGACGATGCGGTTCGCGGAGCAGGCCGCCCGCTGGTTCGAATCCGTCGAGGTCATCGAACTGCATCACCCGAACAAGGCGGACGCGCCGTCCGGCACCGCCTACCGCACCGCGAGCCTTATCGCGGCGGCCCGGCAGGCCGCCGGCGTCGGCCGCAGCCCCGACGCCACCAGCACCGCCCTCGACGGCGCCCGCGGCGCCGATGTCGACGATGTCCGGGTGCACTCGATCCGCCTGGCCGGCCTGGTCGCCCACCAGGAAGTGCTGTTCGGCACCCAGGGCGAGACCCTCACCATCCGCCACGACTCGATCGACCGCACCTCTTTCGTCCCCGGCGTCCTGCTCGGCGTCCGGCGCATCGCCGACCGCCCCGGCCTCACGGTCGGCATCGACCCCCTGCTGGACCTGTGAGCAGCGAAGTCGTCGCCGACTCCCGGCGCACGGCGGTCGCCGTCCGCACGGCGCCAGTCAGTGCCCGATCTCGCTCTGTAGCGATGTCGGGCGAGGTGCCGGGCTTTCCGCTGCTGGGGCTGGTGCCGGTGAGTGCCCGACCTCGCCCTGTGGCCGTGTCGGGCGAGGTGCCGGGCTTCCCGCTGCCGGGGCTGGTACCGGCCAGCGCCCGATCTCGCCGTGTAGCCGTGTCCGGCGAGGTGCCGGGCTTTCCGCTGCCGGGGCTGGTGCCGGTGAGCGCCCGATCTCGCCGTGTAGCCGTGTCCGGCGAGGTGCCGGGCTTCCCGCTGCCGGGGCCGGTGCCGGTCAGCGCCCGACCCCGCCTCGTGGCAGACCGGGTTCTCCGCTCGAGGTCGGCGCGATGAGCGCGCCGCAGGACGGTGTCGGCGGGCGGGTGATCCGGGTCGTCGGCGTGATCGTCTTCCTGGTGCTGGCGCTGGCGTTCTACTTCGCGCTGCTGGGCCGGATCGCGATCGACCTGCTCGGCACCGGGAAACCCGCCGCGATCGGCATCGGCGTCGGTGTGCTGATCCTGCCGATCATCGGCCTGTGGGTCGTGGTGAGCAGCATCCGTGCCGCGCTGTCCCACCAGCGCCTGGCCCGTCGCATGCACGACGAGGGCTTGGAGCTGGACGCCTCCGAACTGCCCCGCCGCCCGTCCGGCCGGATCGAGAAACCCGCCGCCGACGTCCTGTTCGAGCGCGTCAAACAGGAGTGGGAGGCCGACCCGGACAACTGGCGCACCAACTACCGGGTCGCCCGCGCTTACGACTACGCGGGCGACCGCAGCCGCGCCCGCGAGATCATGCGCCGCGCCGTCGATCTGGAGCGCGCGGAGCGGCAAGGCGGGTAGTCGCGGCGGGCGCGCGCACCCGTTGCCGCTCGGCCTCACCGCCGAAGTCGGCGTGGCCGGGGGTAACGCGGCCGACACGTGCAGCCGCCCGCGTCTCGGTAGCCGCAGTCCGGCAGCCATGCGGTCGTCTGGACGAAATCCGACGACCGAGACCGGGTCGGCCCGTGCTGGGATCGCACCGGCCGCACCCGGTGCCGCGCGAAACGCCTTGGCAGAACCGAACTCTCGGCCGCCCGATGGTTCCGCCGATACCGGAGCCTGCCGGTGCCGCACCGGTCGCCGTCCTCAGTGCGGCGGGTGCACCCGCCGCCAGTGCTCGGCGATGTCGATGCGCCGCGCGATCCACACTTTCTCGTGCCCCTGGACGTAGTCGAGGAACCGGTGCAGGGCGGCCGCGCGGGCCGGTTTGCCGACGATCCGGCAGTGCAGTCCCACCGACAACATCTTCGGGGCGCCCGCCGCGCCCTCGGCGTACAGCACGTCGAAGGCGTCCTTCAAGTAGGCGAAGAATTCGTCGCCGTTGGCGAAGCCGGCGGGGGAGGCGAAGCGCATGTCGTTGGCCTCCAACGTGTACGGCAGCACCAGGTGGTCGTGGTCGCGCACTCGCACCCAGTACGGCAGATCGTCGGCGTAGGAGTCCGAGTCGTAGGTGAAGCCGCCGTGCTCGACCACCAGTTCCCGGGTCTGGGGTGAGTCGCGACCGGTGTACCAGCCGCGCGGCGGCTCACCGAACAGCTTGGTGACGATGCCGACCGCCTCCGCCAGATGTTCGCGTTCGGTGTCGCGGTCGGCCATCTGGTACGAGATCCAGCGCAGCCCGTGGCAGGCGATCTCGTAGTCGAGGCGCTTGAACGCCGCCACCGCCTCCGGATTGCGTTCCAGCGCACGGGCGATACCGAACACGGTCAGCGGCAGCCCGCGACTGGAGAAGGCGCGCAACACCCGCCACAGCCCGGCCCGCGACCCGTACTCGTAGATCGTCTCCATGCTCAGATGACGATTCGGAAATGCCTGCGCCGGAACGATATCCGAGAGGAACGTCTCCGATCCGGCGTCGCCGTCGAGGACGTTGTTCTCGCCGCCCTCCTCGTAGTTGAGTACGAAGCTGACCGCGATGTTCGCCTCGTCGGGCCAGTGCGGATGCGGCGGAGCTTCGCCGTAACCCACCATGTCCCGCGGGTAGTCGCCCATGTCGTCGAATCCTTTCCGAGAGATGAACCCGGTCAACGCAGTTCGGCGCGCAACCGCTCGCGCGCGGCCTCGGTGAGCGTGCCGATCACCCGCAGCCGGGCGACCCCGCCGTCGGGGTACACGTCCAGCCGCACCTCGGTGACGGGTTCGCCCGCCACGATCGGCAACCGGTGCCGGGTGTCGGGCTGTAACGCCGTGCGCGGCAGCAGTTCGATCTCCGTGCCGTCGGCCCGGATCCCGGTCAGCGTGGCCGCGCCGGGACTGTTGAACAGGTAGTAGGAGGTATCGATCTCGACCAGGTGCGGAACTCCCTCGCCCGCCAGTCGCACCCGTACCCAGTCGTTGCCGTGATCGCGCCGCCGAGCGGTCTCCCATCCCTCGCCCATCACCCGGGACCGGTCCGGCAGCAACAGATTCAGGGGTTGGGAGTAGAAACGGTTGGAGCAATCGGTCACCCGGCCACCGGATTCCAGCGCCGCCAGATCGATCGGCAGCGAATCCACCGGCCGCAGATCGGGTTTCGGCTCGCCGTGAATCCGCAGCCGCGCGACGCCGCCGTCCGGGTGGATCCGCAGCCGGACGTGGGTGACGCGGTCGTCGCGGTCGACGGGAAAGACGTTGGCGCTGTCACCGGAGACCTTGCTGCGCACGACCAGCGGCGTCCAGTCGGTGCGCGCGGCGATCTCCGCCGCCGCCGGATATCCGTCGACGACCAGGCCGTCGACCGAGATCTCCGGCGGATAGTTGCCGGTGAACCACGCGGTGTCCACCACCACGCCGCGCACCACGCCCGGCACACCGAGCCGCACGACGGCCGTGTCGCAGTCGTCGGCGGCCGGGGCCGCGCCGCCGGGGCCGCGCCGGCGGCGGGTCTCCCAGCCGTCGTACACCTGGCCCTTGTTGCCGAAGGTGGCGGGCCGGAACCCGGGCGCCTCCGGCCGGATGAGATTCTCCTTCTCCGCGAAGGATTCGTCGTCGGCCCAGATCACGGCCCCGCCGAGGGGGCGGACGGCCAGGTCGGGCAGCAGCAGGAAATCGGGTGCCGCATCGGTTGTGCCACTCACGGTTTCGGCAGGATCCTTTCGCGCAGGGCGGTGAGTACGTCGACGGTGAGGGCCGGGGCCATCGCCTCGATGTCGTCGGGGCCGAACGCCCCGCAGTCCAGGCCGCGCAGCACCACGGTCGCCAGGGCCTGCGCGGTGGCGGGCTCGTCGACGATGCCGCCGCGCGCGGTGTTCCGCCGCAGGTACGCGTCGAGCCGCGGCACCGCGACGCGTTTCGCGGTGCGGAAGAACGCGTAGGTCGCCAGCCAGCGGGTCACCAGATGGCCGGGATGCATGTCCCAGCCCTGGTAGTAGCCGCGCTGCAGGGAGCGGGTCACCAGCCGGTAGTGCCGGGTCACCGCCGCCGCCATCTGATCCTCGTCGCCGACCGGCAGGACCTGCGTGGATCCGTCGCACACCCACACCCCGGTCTGCGCGGCCGCGGCCTGCATCACCGACTTGGCGTGGTCGGCCGCCGGATGGTCCAGGGCCTGGAACTGCGGTGAGATCCCGCAGGCGGCACTGTAATCGTAAGTGCCGTAATGCAATCCGGAGCACCGCCCAGCGCTGCGGTGGATCGCGCGGGCCACGGTGGCGGTGCCGTCGGTGGCGATCACCGCCTGCGGGCTCTCGATCTGCAATTCGAAACGCAGTGTGCCCGGGGACAATCCGTGTGCGGACTCCAGCGCGGTGCACAATTGCACGGCGATGTCGACCTGGTCGGCCGCGCGGAACTTGGGGACGGTGAACACGAATCCGGTCGGCACTCCGCCCGCACCGTCGAGCACCAGCTCCAGCGTGCGCAGCGCCCGCCGCCATTCGTTCCCGGTCAGGCCCTTCAGCCGGACGCCCCGGCCCGCCACGGTCGCGGGCAGTGCGTTCAGGATCTGGCCCGCGCGCACCGCGTCCCGGTCCTCGGCGGTGTCGCCGCGGGTGCCGTACCCGTCCTCGAAGTCCAGCCGCAGATCCTGAATCGGGCGGTGCTGCAGCACATCCCGGACCCGGGCGAGCACGTCGGTGTCGGCCAGTTCGGCGAGCAGGTCGATGTGGTCGTCGGTCAGCTCCATCGCGGCCGCGCTCCACTCGTGCGGCAACTCCTTGCTCGCGTCGGCGGCGCAGACGTACGCGGTGTGGATCGGCTGCCCGGGCCGGTCGCCGGGATAGTTCCGGGCCAGTTCGGTATCCACCGCCCGCACCCGCCCGGCGACCGTGTCGAGGAACTGCGGCGACAGCGCGGGCCGCGAAACCGCCACGCCGGCATCGGATTCGATGTCGGTTCCGTCCTGGATGTCCTGGCTCATGGCAGCGCTCCCTTGCTCCCGAAGGTGGACAGCATCCCGATATACGGTTTGGGCGGTGGCGCGGCGAACTCTCCGCGCCCGGACTTGCGTAGTCCCATGGTGACCAGCGATCGCACGGTGAGGGTGGCGGCGGCGACGCCGTCGACCACCGGCACCCCGGTCTCCGCGGTCAGGAATTCGCAGAGCCCGGCCATCCCGGCGCAGCCCAGCACGACCGCGTCGGAGCCATCGGCGGCGACGGCGGCCCGGCAGGCGTCGGCGATCACGGTCCGGACCTTGGGATCGTCGAGCTCCAGTACCGGGATGTCGGTGGCGTGCACGCCGCGGCAGAATTGCCGCATCCCGTATCGTCCGGCCAGGTCCTCGGCCTGTCCGATGGTCCGGGCCAGGGTGGTGACCACACTGAAACCCCGGCCGAGATGACTTGCCGCCTGCATCCCGGCCTCGGCGATGCCGATCACCGGTCCCCGGGCCAGTTCCCGCGCCGCGTACAGTCCCGGGTCGCCGAAGCAGGCGATCACATATCCGTCGACCCCGTCGGCCTCACCGCGGGCGATCTCGGCCAGCAGGCCCGGCAGCGCGAGCGCTTCGTCGTAATGACTCTCGATCGAGACCGGACCGGTACGGGAGGTGGCCGCCTCGATGATGACGTCCGGTCCGGCGACGGCCCGGGCGCAGCGTGCGGCGAGTTCGGTCATGGCCGCCGTGGTGTTGGGGTTGACGACGCGAATTCTCATGATCGCCATGGATTCGACGGTATCGGTCCGGTATTGCCGATATGTTGCAACCACCGTATATCTTACGGGGCCCTACCTTCTAGGGGCTATCGGGATCCGCGAACAACCCGATATCGGTGGGCAGCTCGGCCACCACCCGATTCAGCCGGTCGTGATGCTGTTCGGTTGCCACGAGCAGGGCCTCGGCGTCCCCGGCCAGGAATGCCGCCAGCTGCTGATGGTGATCGGCCTGTAACCGTGCCCGTTCGGCGGCGCTGATGTGCACCATCGGCTGCACCGGTTCGGTGATGTTCCAGGCATATTCGAGCATGTGCACCAGCCGGGCCATCCCGGACGGCCGGGTCAGCGCGAGGTGGAAGTTGCGGGTCTCGCGGTGGTAACCGGCGGGATCGTCGGCCAGCACCGCCTGCTCCATGCGCCGATGCGCGGCCACCGCCAGCCGGTGGTCCTCGTCCCCGGCCCGCTGCGCCGCGGCCGCCAGCGCCGCCGACTCCAGCCGTTCCCGCACCAGATACAGCTCCCGGAGTTCGGCGGTGGTCAGCCGGGTGACGGTGTAACCGAAATGCGGCCGATGCTCGACCAATCCCTCACCGATGAGCGTCTGTAACGATTCGCGCACGGGAATCGCGCTGACCTCGAACAACTTCGCGAATTCCCGCAGCGGCAGACCGGTGCCCGGCGGCAGGCTCCCGCTCAGCACGAGCCGCCGCAGGGCGGCGAGGATCTCGGACTGGGTGTAACCGCGGTGCGGGTCCTGTGGTGGTGGCGTATCGGGTAACCGGGGCAGCCGGGGTCGAGAAGGCACCTTCGGTACGGTAACCCACCCCGGCCCGGGGTTCCGGCCCGCTACGCTGGCCCGCGTGACCCGGCTGCTGATCGTTCACCACACGCCGTCGCCGTTCCTGCAGGAGATGTTCGAGGCGGTCCTGGCGGGGGCCACCGATCCCGAGATCACCGGCGTCGAGGTGGTCCGCCGGGCCGCGCTGACGGTCTCGCCGGTCGACATGCTCGAGGCCGACGGGTACGTGCTGGGCACCCCGGCCAATCTCGGCTACATGAGCGGCGCCCTCAAGCACGCGTTCGACGTCTGCTACTACCCGTGCCTGGATTCCACCCGCGGCCGGCCGTACGGACTGTACGTGCACGGCAATCAGGGCACCGAGGGCGCCGAGCGCAGCGTGGAGACCGTCACCACCGGGCTGGGCTGGGTGAAATCCGCTGCGCCGGTGGTGGTCGCGGCGAAGCCGTCGAAGGACGATCTCGAAAGGTGCTGGGAGCTCGGCGCTACCGTGGCGGCGCAGCTCGCGCAGTGAATTCGTTCCCCCGAATTCTGGTGTCTCACCGCTTCCGGCCGGGCCCGGGCATACTCGACACGTGGAGGCGACAGCGGAAGAGACGGTCGAACGGTCCGCGCCGGCGCCGCGCCGCATCGGGCTGGTGGAGGACCACGAGTCGGTGGCGATCGGCCTGGCGGCGATGCTGGCCGGCGAACCGGATCTGGATCTGGTGACCACCGCCGGAAGTGTGAGCGAATTGCTTTCGGCGGCATCGGAATTGGATCTGGTGGTGCTGGATCTGCGGCTGGCCGACGGTTCCACGCCGGAACAGAACGTGCGGGAGTTGCGCGAACGCGGGATCGAGGTGCTGGTGTTCACCGGCGCCGACAATCCGTATCTGGTGCGCTCGGCGGCCCGCGCCGGGGTGCTCGGCGTGGTCCGCAAGTCCGAGAACCTGCGGACCGTGGTGCAGGCGGTCCGGGCCGCGGCCTCGGGTCAGCAGGTGGTGACCACCGACTGGGCCGCCGCCATCGACGGCGATCCGCAACTGTCCAACGTCGGCCTGAGCCCGCGCCAGCAGGAGGTGCTCACCCTGTACGCCTCGGGGGAGAAGGCGTCGCGAGTGGCCCGGATGACCGGCCTGTCCGAGCAGACCGTCAACGACTATCTGGGCCGCATCCGGCAGAAGTACGCGGACGCCGGCCGGCCCGCACCCACCAAGACCGACCTCTACAAGCGGGCGGTCGAAGACGGATGGCTGCCGGTACCCGAGCGCAATCAGCGCGCATGACCACCGCGGGAGCCGTGGCGGCCCCGATCCCGCGACCACGGCTGGGCCACCGGATCGGCGCATGGTGGCGGGGCCGGGCGGGCACCGGATCGGACACCGCCATCGTCGCCTTCGATCGGATCGTCCGGCGGCTGGGCCTGTCGGTCGGGCTGGCCGGGGTGATCATGGGCCTGGTCGAGGTGCCCGAGATCGCGAGTCAGAATCGGTCGGCGGCGATCTGGTGGGGTCCGACGGCCGCCGCGCTGGCCTTCGGGCTGCTGCCGGTCCTCGCGCTGATCTCGCTGGGCGCCTCGCCGCGCACGATCCGCACGTTCGCCGGGGTGGCCGCGCTGTCGTTCCTGCTGGCCCTGGCCACCATGCCGTTCGCCCTGCACGCGCACGCGCTGGACGCCTCGGTGGTGTGGCTGTACCGGATGTCGCCACTGGGCGTGCTGGCCGCGGGCCTGGCCTGGCGGCTGTCGGTGTCGACGGCCTACCTGGTCATCGTCTCGGTGGCGGTCGCGCTGGCCGGGTACTACACCGTCGACCCGTTCACGGTGGCGGAGGTGACGACCACCGTGCTGCGGGCCTTCGGGCTGTCGGCGCTGTTCCTGTGGGCGATCACCGCGGCGCTGGGCGCGGCGGCCCGGGTGGACCGGGAATCGGCCCTCGCCGGCCGGCGCGCCGCGGGGGCCGCCGCCGCGGCCGCCCGCGATCACGAACACGCCCGGTTCGCCGCCCTCATCCACGACGCGGTGCTGTCGACGCTGCTGGACGCCTCGCGCGACGGTGAACCCTCGGTGCTGCGCCGCCAGGCCGAACACACCCTCACCCAGCTGGACGAGATCCGCGTCGACGTCCGCGAGCCCGATGTGCTGGATGCCCGGGACGCGGTGATCTTCCTGCGTTCGGCGGTGCAGGAGGTGAATCCGGGGGTCCGGTTCGCCACCCGCACCTGGCCCGGTTTCGACGATCTGCGCATGCCGTTGCACGCGGCGGCGACCGTGGCCGCGGCGCTCGGCGAGGCGGTGCGCAACAGCCTGCGGCACGCCGCGGTGCCCGGCCGGGCCGTGCATCGCACGGTCACCTGCACGATCAGCGCGGGCAGCATCCGGCTGGTGTTCGCCGACGACGGCGCGGGCTTCGACGTCGCCCGGATCCCGGTGGACCGGCTCGGCATCTCGGTGAGCATCTTCGGCCGCATGCGGCAGCTTCCCGGGGGCGCCGGCTTCGTCGAATCGCAGCCCGGAGAGGGCACGACGGTGACTCTGGTGTGGGGTGGCGGTGGCTTCTGACGACGCCGAGGTCCGGTTCGGGCTGCGGGATCTGCTCGGGATGCGCGGCGGCGGGGCGTGGCTGTTCCTGCTGATGCTGGAGCTGACCATGATCCTGTACATGGTCCGCAACCTGGCCGCCGCCTCACTGGTCGCCGTGCTGGCCGGTACCGCGGTGATCGTGGTCGCCGGCGCGGTGGTCCTGGTGATCCCGGTCGATCCGCTGCCCCTGCCGGTGACGGCGTTCGTGGCCTCGGCCGCGCCGATCGCGACGCTGCTCACGGTGAGCAACCTGACCTCCGACGCCGCCCACCACATGATGTGGACCACCTACGCCTCGTCGTATCTGATGTCGGTGCTGGTGCTGCGCGGCCGGGTGCTGTCGGCGTGGCTCGGCATGGCCGGGGTGGCGGCGGTGATCGTCGCGGAGGCGGTGCGCGCCGACATGCCCGCCGGCGACGTGGTGGGCTCGGTGGTGCCGATCGGCACGCTCATCGCGCTGTCGGTATTCGCGCTGATCATGCGCCCGACCCAGCGTTCGCTGCGAATCCTGCGGGAGGAGGCCACGATTCGCGCCGCGGCCGAGGCGACGATGGCCGCCGCCGACGGTGAGCGGCACCGGCAACTGAACCGGCTGGACCGGGTGGCCCGGCCCATCCTGGAACGGATCGCCGAGGGCGCCGAACTGACGGCCGCCGAACGCGAGGAGTGCCGGCTGCTGGAGGCCGAACTGCGCGACGGCCTGCGGGCGCCGCAACTGGTCACCGACGAGCTCAGCGGCGCGGCGCGCGGTGCCCGATCCCGGGGCGTCGAGGTGATCCTGCTCGACGACGGCGGTTTCGCGGGTGTCCCGCAGTGGGTGCGGCAGCGGGTGATCGATTCCGCGGCAAGGGAATTGGATGCGGCGAACACCGGCGCGGTGACGGTCCGGGTGCTGCCGCTGGGCCGCCGCGTGCTGGCGACCGTCCTCGCGCACTCGCCGCGGCACGACCGCCGCACCGAGATCGACACCGACGGTAACGTGACGGTGTCGACCTGACGGTCAGGCCCCTTCTTCGGGCCGCTCGGGTTCGGGCCGCTCGGGCCGCCAGCCGCCGTACCCCTGCCAGCGGCGCTGTTCGCGCAGGGCGCCCTGGACGGCGCCGGAGACCCAGGAGTTGAGCGACTGCCCGCTCTGCGCGGCGGCCTCCTCGGCGCGGGACTTGAGATTCTCGACCAGCCGGAGGGTGACCCGGCTGATGTCCCCGGTCATCTCCTCGAAGGTGGGATGCGCCTCCTCGCCGCGGGTGCGGCGGATGTCGACCCGCGCTTCGGTGCCGTCCAGCGCGATGTGCACGGTGCGGTCGCCGAGGTCGGCGCTGATCTCGGCCGCCAGATCGGACAGCGCCGACAGCAGGGTGAGGCGGGCGGAGTTCTCGGTGGCGGCGGCCAGGGCCGCAGCCGTGGCCTGGGCTTTCTCGTCGCCGAGCGTGGCGGCGACGATCAGGTCTTCGCGGAGGCGGGTGGTGTACTTCTCGAGGTCCATGACACCAGAATGACGCCATCCTTGACGTCGCGCAAGGAATTCGTGGCGTCGCGTAGTGTCACCCCGGCTGCCGTGTCGTCGATGATGCCGACAACGGTGCGAAGTCGTTTCCGGGACCGGGTAGCCTTTCTGACCATGACGAACGGTGTATCGACGCAATCGGAGCTGCGCGCCTCCGGCACGGTCGGTGTCGCGATGGTGAGCCCTTTCACCCCGGAGGGGAAGCTCGATGTCGATGCCGGGGTCGCGCTGGCGGCCCGCTTGGTCGATCGAGGGGTCGACCTGCTCATCGTCTCCGGTACCACCGGTGAGTCGCCGACCACCACCGAGTCGGAGAAGTTCGATCTGCTGCAGGCCGTGGTCGACGCGGTCGCCGACCGGGCCACCGTGGTCGCCGGCGCCGGCACCTACGACACCGCGCACAGCATCGAATTGGCCCGCGACGCACAGCGTGCCGGGGCGCACGGCCTGCTCGTGGTCACCCCGTACTACTCCCGGCCCTCCCAGGACGGGCTGATCGCGCACTTCACCGCGATCGCCGACGCCACCGATCTGCCGGTGACGCTCTACGACATTCCACCCCGCTCCGTGGTACCGATCACGCCGGACACGATCCGCCGGCTCGCCGAGCATCCCCGGATCGTCGCGGTCAAGGACGCCAAGGGCGATCTGGCCGCGGGCGCCGAGCTGATCGCCGAGACCGGCCTGGCCTGGTACTCGGGCGACGACGTGCTGAACCTGCCGTGGCTGGCGGTGGGCGCCGTCGGATTCATCAGTGTCGTCGGTCATCTGGTGCCGGAGCGGCTGGTGCAGCTGCGTGACGCCTATGCCGCCGGTGAGGTCGTGCGGGCGCGGGAGATCCACACCGGCATGCTGCCGCTGTCGCGCGCGATGACCCGGGTGGGCGGGGTCGCGTTGAGCAAGGCCGGACTGCGGCTGCTGGGTGTCGAGGTGGGTGAGCCGCGGCTGCCGCAACTGATGCCGAATCCGGAACAGACCGCCGCGATCGCCGCGGACCTGCGACAGGCGGGGGTGCTCGCATGACCGACTCCGCACGTCGTCCCCGTAGAACCGCCAGTCGAGCCGCCGGAGCTCCCGAGCCCGCGCCGGAACCGCAGCAGCGCAAAGTCGTTGCGCCGGAACCGATCTCCGAACCGGCACCCGTCGCCGAGACCGAGCAGCCCGCTCGCCGCCGCGCCGCCCGCGCCACCGCGGCCGCGGCCGACACCGCCGACACCGGCGCCCGCGCGGCGGGTCGTGGCCGGTCCGCGGCCAAAGCGGAGTCGGCCGAGCCCACGGCCGTGGAGCCCGCCCGGCGCGCGTCCGGACGGGACCGTGCCGCGGATTCCGGCGCCGCGTCCTCGGATCGCGCCGCCGCTTCTTCCGACCGCAATGCCGCGTCCCGGCGGACCGGTCGCGGCCGGCAGTCCGGCCGTGGCCGCTCGGAACAGGCTGCGCCGCAAGAGATCACACCCGATCCGCATCATCGCGGCCTGCCCCCGAAGCTGCCCGCGCAGGGGCTTCGGGTGTTCGCGCTCGGCGGTATCGGCGAGATCGGCCGCAACATGACCGTTTTCGAGTACGGCGGCCAGTTGCTGATCATCGACTGCGGCGTGCTGTTCCCCGAGGACCAGCAGCCCGGCGTCGACCTGATCCTCCCAGACTTCCGGCCGATCGAGGACCGTATCGACGAGGTGGCCGCCGTGGTTCTCACCCACGGCCACGAGGACCACATCGGCGCGGTGCCGTTCCTGCTGCGGCTGCGGCCCGACATCCCGGTGGTCGGGTCGAAATTCACCCTCGCGCTGGTCGCCGCGAAATGCCGCGAGCATCGGTTGCAGCCGAAGCTGGTGGAGGTCACCGAGGGCGAGCACACCACGCACGGCCCGTTCGGCTGCGAGTACTTCGCGGTGAACCACTCCATCCCGGACGCCATCGCGGTCGCGATCCGCACCCCGGCCGGGCTGGCCCTGCACACCGGCGACATCAAGCTCGACCAGCTGCCGCTGGACGGCCGCCTCACCGACCTGGCCGGCTTCTCCCGGCTCGGCGACCAGGGCGTCGACCTGTTCCTGGTCGACTCCACCAACGCCGAGGTCCCGGGCTTCGTCACCCCCGAACGCGAGATCGGGCCGGTGCTCGACAACGTGATCGGCAAGGCCCGCGGCCGGGTGATCGTCGCCTCCTTCGCCAGTCACGTGCACCGCATCCAGCAGGTGGTCGACGTCGCCCAGCGCTACGACCGCCGGGTCTGCTTCGTCGGCCGGTCCATGGTCCGCAACATGCAGATCGCCCAGGACCTGGGGTATCTGGAGATCCCCAGCGAACTGGTCGTCGATCTCGACCAGGCGGCCACGCTGCCGGGCCACAAGCTGGTGCTGATCTCCACCGGATCGCAGGGCGAGCCGCTGTCGGCGCTGTCCCGGATGGCCCGCGGCGACCACCGTCAGATCAACATCCGCCCCGACGATCTGGTGGTGCTGGCCTCCTCGCTCATCCCGGGCAACGAGAACGCGGTGTTCGCGGTGGTCAACGGGCTGGCCCGGCTGGGCGCCTCGGTGGTGACCCAGCAGAACGCGAAGGTGCACGTCTCCGGCCACGCCTCCGCCGGTGAGCTGCTGTACCTGTACAACGCGGTGCGGCCGACCAACGCCATGCCGGTGCACGGCGAGTGGCGGCATCTGCGCGCCAACGCGGCGCTGGCCGTCGCGACCGGCGTGCCCGAGGAGCGGGTGATGCTGGCCGAGGACGGCGTGGTGGTCGACCTGGTCGACGGCATCGCCTCGATCGTGGGCCGGTATCCGGTCGGCCAGGTGTACGTGGACGGCCTGTCGGTCGGCGACGTCGGCGAATCCACCCTCTCGGACCGGCTGGTCCTCGGCGAGGGCGGTTTCATCTCCATCACGGTGGCCGTCGACGAGACCACCGGCAAGGCGGTCAGCGACGCGGAGGTGTCCGGCCGCGGCTTCTCCGACGATCCCGAGGCCCTGGCCGGCGCGCTGGAACTGGTCGAGGTCGAACTGTTGCGGATGGCCACCGAGGGCATCACCGATACGCATCGCATCGCGCAGGGTGTGCGGCGCGCGGTGGGCCGCTGGGTCGCCGAGAAGTACCGGCGCCGGCCGATGATCGTGCCGACGGTGATCGGCGTCTGACCCCGGACGACCGACCGGTCGGGGGCTCGCGCCGGGGCCCGGCGTGGGCTAGGGTCGGCGGCATGAGTCTGGCGCAGCGGGAACGCCGAGCACTGGTCGACACCATGACGGCGGCGGGCCCGGAGGCACCCACCCTGTGCGGCGGCTGGACCGTACGCGATCTGGCCGCGCACCTGGTGGTCCGGGAGCGCCGACTGGACGCCGCGCCCGGCATCATGCTGAAACCCTTTGCCGGATACCTCGATTCGGTACAGGCCAAGACGGCGAAGCGGCCGTTCCCCGACCTCCTGGAGCTGGTCCGCACCGGCCCGCCCTGGTGGTCGCCGATGCGGCCGCTGGACTCGCTGGTCAACACCACCGAGATGTTCGTCCATCACGAGGACGTGCGCCGCGGTGGATCCGGTTGGGAGCCACGCGAACTGAGCGACGCCGACGAGGCCGAGCTGTGGAAGACGTTGCAGCGCACGGGCCGTCTGGCCTACCGCAAGGCCCCGGTGGGTCTGGTGCTCGCCACGCCGGACGGGCGGCGGGTGGTCGCGCACAAGCCCGCCGACGGCGCGGAGCCGGTGGTCCTCACCGGCCGCCCCTCCGAATTGCTGCTGCACGCCTTCGGCCGCAGCGCGGTCCGGCTCGACGCCGACGGTCCCGAGGCCGCGGTGCAGGCCGTGCACGACTGCGACCGCAGCATCTGAACTCTCAGTTCTTGCGCGCCAGCCCGGAGACGATCAGGCGCTCCCAGTCGGTCGGCTCCGGCCCGGCGCCGCCGTCCGGCTGCCACTGCACGCACGGGATCACGCCGGGCCCGACCAGTTCCAGGCCGTCGAACATCGATGCGATGACCTCGGCGCTGCGCCAGCCGCCGCGGCCGAGAACCTTGCGCACCTGTTCCTGCACCAGCGCGGTCCGGCGGTTGTCGCCGGCCCGGAAACACGAGACGTAGACGAAGCTGCCGGGGGCGATCACCTCCGCCCAGTACCGCACGATGCCGACCGGATCGTCGTCTTCCTCGATGAAGCCGAGCACCGCGCCGAACAGCAGGCCGACCGGACGGTCGAAGGTGATCAGCCGTGCCACCTCGGGGTGTTCGCGGATCACCTCCGGTTCGCGCACATCGGCCTGGACGACGGCGACATCCTCGTCGACGGCCAGCATGGCCTGACCGTGCGAGATCACGATCGGATCGTTGTCCACGTAGACCACTCGCGTCTGCGGCAGGTGCTGCCGGGCGATCTGGTGCACGTTCTCCTTGGCGGGCAGCCCGCAGCCCAAGTCGATGATCTGGTCCACTCCCGCATGGGCGAGAGCCCGCACGGCGCGCTCCAGCGCGCGGCGATTCGAGACGGCGATCTGTTCCGACCCTGTCAGGACCTGCTCGAAGTATCTGCCGAACTCCTCATCGATGACGTAGTGGTCACGGCCGCCGAGCAGATAATCGTAGGTTCTGGCGATACTCGGCCGGGCCTGACCTGCTCGGACATCGTTGTCGTTCATATGTCCCATCAGGTGCAAGAGAATCCGTCGATTGAATATGCAAATTCTACGCGTGCGCTCGCGACTGTCCGCGGCTTCGGAAACCTTGTCCGATTCGCATCGGCCCGGCGTGTGGCCCGGTGAGTCGCCGATGCGATATGTGGTGAGGGTGTTGCGGATGGTCTGGATGGTGCGGTTGCGGCTAGCCTGAGTGGCATGGCAGGTAAGCCCCGCAGCACCACGACCTCTCGCACCCGGGCGAGAGCCGGGCGGGACGGGGCCGCGGCGGCGGGGGCGACCGGGTCGGCCCGCGGCCGTGGTCAGGGCCGATCCCGCACCGCCACGCCGCGCACCACCTCGGCGACCCCCCGCCGCGCTCCGGCCCGCCGCACCGCGCGGCGCAAAACGTCGAATACCGCGCCACTGGCCGTATTCGGCCGCGGCGTCGGCAACGGCTGGAACATGATGGCCCGCGGGCTCGGCGCCACCACGCGCGCGCTGGGCCGCGGGGGTGAGATCGAACACGGTCACCGCCGCGACGGAATCGCGTTGGGGCTCATCGCCTTCAGCATCGTCATCGCCGCCGCGGTCTGGCTGGGCGCGGGTGGCCCGGTCGGACGCTGGGTCGACACGGCGGTGCGCTGGATCGCCGGATCCGGTTCCGCCACCATACCTTTCGTCGCCACCGCGATCGCGGTGATGCTGATGCGCACCGAGCCGCGCCCCGAGATCCGGCCCCGGCTGGTGCTGGGCAGCCTGCTCGTCGGACTGCCGGTGCTGGGCATCTGGCACATCCTCGCCGGCGCGCCGGCCGAGGAGCAGGGCCGCGAACATGCCGGTGGCTTCGTCGGATACGTGGCCGGCGGGCCGCTGCGGGAGGGACTCACCGCCTGGCTCGCGGTGCCACTGTTGTTGCTGGCCATGGCCTTCGGTGTGCTGCTGCTCACCGGCACCACGGTCCGCGAGGTGCCGGAACGGTTGCGGCGGTTGTGGTTCGGCGACCTCGTCGGCGACGACTACGACCCGTACGATCCGGAGAATCTCGACGCCGACGGCTTCCCGGTGCACGGGCCGCCCACTCGCCGGCGCGGCCGCTCCCCGGCGGAGAACTACCCGGCCGACGAGTTCGGCGGTGCCGCTTCGGCCACCGAGGTCCTCGGTGAACCGCCGCTGCGGGACGCCAAGGAGATCGGCGCCGACGCCGCACCGCCGGACACCCCGGCCGAACCGGCCGCCGAGCCGGCCGAGAAGCCCAGGTCCAGAGCCAAGCGGGCGCCCAAGGTGATCGACCAGACCCCGCCGCCGCCGGAACCGCAGCAACTGGAGTTCGTCACCGAGCGCGAGGTCGACGGCGACTACCACCTGCCGCCGCTGACGCTGCTGGTCGACGGCGATCCGCCCAAGCAGCGCAGTGCCGCCAACGAATCGATGATCGAGGCGATCACCGAGGTGCTGGTGCAGTTCAAGATCGACGCCGCGGTCACCGGATTCGTGCGCGGGCCGACGGTCACCCGCTACGAGGTCGAACTCGGGCCGGGCGTCAAGGTCGAGAAGATCACCGCGCTGGCCCGCAACATCGCGTATGCCGTTGCCACGGACAATGTCCGGCTGCTCGCGCCGATTCCGGGCAAGTCCGCCGTCGGCATCGAGGTGCCCAACGCCGACCGCGAACTGGTCCGCCTGGCCGATGTGCTCAAGGCGCCGTCCACGCGGAAAAACCAGCACCCCTTGGTCATCGGCCTCGGCAAGAACATCGAGGGCGAATTCGTCTCGGCCAATCTGGCGAAGATGCCGCATCTGCTGGTGGCCGGCTCCACCGGTTCGGGTAAGTCGAGCTTCGTGAACTCGATGCTGGTGTCGCTGCTGCAGCGCGCGACACCCGAAGAGGTGCGGATGATCCTCATCGACCCGAAGATGGTGGAACTCACACCGTACGAAGGCATTCCGCACCTGATCACCCCCATCATCACCCAGCCCAAGAAGGCCGCCGCGGCGCTGGCCTGGCTGGTGGAGGAGATGGAGCAGCGGTATCAGGACATGCAGGCCAGCAAGGTCCGCCACATCGACGACTTCAACCGGAAGGTGAAGTCGGGGGAGATCACCACCCCGCTGGGCAGCGAGCGCGTCTACCGCCCCTATCCGTACATTCTCGCCATCGTCGACGAGCTCGCCGACCTGATGATGACCGCGCCGCGCGACGTCGAGGACGCGATCGTGCGGATCACCCAGAAGGCCCGCGCCGCCGGGATCCATCTGGTGCTGGCCACCCAGCGGCCGTCGGTGGACGTGGTCACCGGTCTCATCAAGACCAATGTGCCGTCCCGGCTGGCCTTCGCCACCTCGTCGCTGACCGACTCGCGCGTCATCCTCGATCAGCCCGGCGCCGAGAAGTTGATCGGCATGGGCGACGGCCTGTTCCTGCCGATGGGCGCCTCGAAACCGACCCGGTTGCAGGGCGCGTTCATCTCCGACGAGGAGATCCACGGCGTCGTCGAGTTCACCAAGAACCAGGCGCAGCCGGACTACCAGGAGGGCGTCACCTCCGCCAAGGCCGGCGAGCAGAAGGAGATCGACCCGGACATCGGCGACGATCTCGACCTGTTCGTGCAGGCGGTGGAGCTGGTGGTCAGTTCGCAGTTCGGGTCCACCTCGATGTTGCAGCGCAAGCTGCGGGTGGGATTCGCCAAGGCGGGCCGGTTGATGGATCTCATGGAGACCCGCGGCGTGGTCGGGCCCACCGAGGGCTCCAAAGCGCGCGACGTACTGATCAAACCCGACGAGCTGGAGGGTCTGCTGTACACGATCCGCGGCGGCGGTCCGGTCTCCGCCGACGCGGACGCGGGGGAGTAGGGACTCGGCATGACCGTCCGGCGGTCCGCCTGATCATCCGGCGGTCCGCCTGATCATCCGGCGGTCCGCCTGATCATCCGGCGGTCCGCCTGATCATCCGGCGGCCGGGCTGATCATCCGGAATCCGGCTGACCGTCCGGCGGTCCGGTTGAACATCAGATGGCGGGCCGACCATCGGGTCCCGGCTGATCTTCCCGGCTGCGCCGCTGACTTTTGCGGCTGCGCCGCTGACTATTTCGGTTCTGCCGCCGGTCATCCGGCTTGGCCGACCCACCGCTCGGCCGCTCGGGGAGAGATCGCTCAGCGGGTCGCGTAGGCGCTGAGGAAGGTGTCGGCCGCGGCGTCGGCGATGGTTTTCAGTTCGGCGACCGGAACCTTCCGGGTGCCGAGCCGCGAGCGTGACTCCAGCGGACCGGTGAGCAGGGCGAGGAACTGCTCCGCGGCGAGCACCGGATCGGGGGCGCGCAGCTGCCCGGCCACCACCAGTCGCGCGAACCGATCGGCCAACGCCTCGGCGATCCGGTGCGAGGTGCGGTCCTGCACCGTATCGGCCAGGTCGGGGAAGGTGGTCAGCTGCGCGTAGGTCAGTGCGCGCAGCGCCCGGGACCGCTCGCTGTTGCAGATCCGCAGCATCCGGTGGGCCGAATCACGCAGCGCCGCTTCCGGATCCGATCCGTGCTCGGAAATTCGCCCGACCGCCGCCAGACATTCCGCGCTGATCACGTCGGCCGCCGCCTCCACCGCCTCGCGCAGCAATGTCTCCTTGTCGGTGAGGTGGTTGTAGACGGTGGGCTTGGCGACACCCGCCTCGTCGGCGATCTCCTGGACACAGGCCTGCGCGTAGCCCCGGCGCGCGAATACCGCGAAGGCCGCGTCGAGGATGGCGCGGCGCTTGTCTATCCGGCCGCGGCCGGTCGCAGCTCCCGTCACTCCCGAATGGTATCGCGGGTCAACTTGGTTGAACTTACGGGTTCACTATTGCGAGTTGACCAACCGGGGCATTATTTTGAACTGACAAGTTCAATCGAGGAGGGTGTCATGATCTTTCACCAGCTACGTTTCAAGTTCCGGGACGAAACGACCGAGGAGCAGAAGGAGGCCGTGCTGGCTCGATTGCGGCGCACGGCGGCGGTGGAATCCGTCAGCTTCGCGACGGTCGGCCGCCGCATCGGCGACAGTGCGGACGACGGTCTCACCCATGGCTACTACGTCGCCATCGCGGATCTGGCCGCGCTGGAGCGATACATGTACGACCCGGTCCACCTCGAGGGCGACCCGTACATCGTCCCGCACTTCGACACGCTGGTCATCGGCCCGGACGTCACCGACGACCCCGACCCGGACCTGGCCGCGAAGATCATGGAGGTCAACCAGCGCAAGCTAGAGGACTACCCGGAGTGGGCAGAGCTGATGGCGACCGTGCCGGAGGTCCGCATCGCCCTCTGAGCCGACACCGGGCGTAGATCGCGGCCGCCGGTCAAATCAGCAGACCGGCTGGCGTATCAGCAGACCGGCTGGCGTATCAGCGGACCGGCTGGCGAGTCAGCCGACTGGGTGGCGTATCAGCGGACCGGGTGGCGAGTCAGCCGACTGGGTGGCGAGTCGGCCGACTGGGTGGCGAGTCGGCCGACTGGGTGGCGAGTCAGCGGACCGGCTGGCGAATCGGCCGACCGGGTGACGAATCGGCCGAGCGGGTGAAGGGGTCGACGTCGCACGAGTCGGTGTGACCCGGTGAATCGAGGCGCCTGGTGGCGTGTGCGAGCGACGGCAGAAGGCCGTTCCCGCAACGGAATTCACTCGGCGTAGGCCCAGCCGGTGATCGTGTCGGCCTCGATCCGGATCACCGGCCCCTGCGGCGGATTGTCCTGGTACTGGGCATATTTCGCGACGAGCCAGGTGATCGGCGCGGCGCGGCCGGCGTCGTCGGTGAGTACCCGGGCGCGGCCGTCGAGCCGCACCCACCACAACCGCGGCCAATCCTCGTCGTACTCGTCGGTGAGGATCGACGCGCGGCCGGTGGCGGCGATATTGCGCAGTCGCCGCAGATTCGTGGTGGTCTTCGGCTTGTGATCCACCGCGATCACCACGGCAGCGGGCTCGGCCGGCGGCGACACCGCGAAGGTCACCGGCACCACGTGCGGTGCGCCGTCCGCGCCGGTCGTGGCCAGCCGGGCCACCCGCGCCGCACGGAACCGCCGCCACGCCTCGGATTCGTCCAACCGCACCGGCTCAAAGTACGCCGCGATGCTCGAACTTTGGTCCCAGCGCGACCCGAACCCTCGTCCCAGCGCGCTCGAACCTTCGTCTCCGCGACGCTCGAACCTCGTCCCAGCACGGACGATCGGCCCTGTCCGAGTCGATCCGCGCGGGGGATCGGCCCTACCGGACAGGTCCGCGTGGCCGGAATCTCGGATTCTCAGCCCGCGAACGCCCCGAACACCGGCTGCCACTCGGCGAAGCGGACGGCGTCGATCACGCCGGCCTGCGCGAACGGGTCCTGGGCGAGCAGTTTCTCCAGCGCCTCGGCGTCGTCGGCGCGGAACAGCAGCAGCGCGCCCGAGCCGTCGGTGTACGGACCGGTGGTGAGGACGACGCCCGCGTCGGCCTGACCGGACAGCCAGTCGCGGTGCGCCGGGCGATGCTCGTCGCGACCGGGGACGGTGGCCTCGGAATAGGTGTAGTGGACGGCGAAGATGGGCATGGGAACTCCTCTGTGCTGGTGCAGGGTCGGAACGGGAAATGTTCGGGCGCAACCGGATCAGAGCGTGAGCAGCATCCGGGTATTCCCCAGTGTGTTGGGCTTCACAAAGCTGAGGTCGAGGAATTCCGCGACGCCGGTGTCGTAGGACCGACACATCTCCGCGAACACCTCCGCGGTCACCGGCGTACCGTCGATTTCGACGAATCCGTGCCGCCCGAAGAAATCCACCTCGAAGGTGAGCACGAACAACCGTTGCAACTGCAACTCCCGGGCGGTGTCGATCAGCTGTCGCACCACGAGATGGCCCACCCCGCATCCCTGTGCGTCGGGGTGCACGGCCACCGTGCGCACCTCACCGAGGTCGGCCCACAGCACGTGCAGTGCGCCACAACCGACCACTCGGTCGTCCAGCTCCGCCACCCAGAATTCCTGCACCGACTCGTAGAGGGTGACCAGGTTCTTCTCCAGCAGGATCCGGCCCGCGTAGAGGTCGATCAGGCCCTTGATCGCCGGAATGTCGGAAGCGCGGGCACGTCGCACGACCGGGCGTCGAGTATCAACGTCGCCGATCGAATCGCTGTGCGGTGCCCGTGTTGTCATGGGGTGCAGAGTAGTCGGACGGGTTACCGATAGTCTGGTGGAGTGCCGTACATCTCGCCCTGCCGCTGGACCCCCGCTGTGCGGGTGCGCGGCCGGGCCGGGCCTGGTCGGGGGTGCCGGTGACGGTGCAGAGCGACGATATGGATCGTGTCTGGCTGGACGACGCCACCCGGGCACGTGCGAACGTGGTGCCCGTGGCCGGTGAGCCCGTCCGGGCGCCCGAACCGGCGGCCGTGCCGCTGCTCAACATCGCCAACATCCTCACCGTGCTGCGGATCGCGATCGTGCCGCTGTTCCTGGTGACCCTGTTCGCCGCCGGCGGGCACGCCCCGGTCTGGCGGATCGTCGCGACCGTGTTGTTCGGGGTGGCGGCGATCACCGATCGGATCGACGGGCAACTGGCCCGCAAATACGGTCTGGTGACCGATTTCGGCAAACTCGCCGACCCGATCGCCGACAAGGCGCTGATCGGCTCCGCGCTGATCGGCCTGTCCCTGCTCGACGATCTGTCGTGGTGGCTGACCATTGTCATTTGCGCGCGCGAGATCGGCATCACGCTGCTGCGCCTGGCCGTGGTGCGGCGCGGGGTGATCCCGGCCGGTCGTGGCGGGAAGTTGAAGACGCTGGTGCAGTCGCTGGCGATCGGCGTGCTGTTGCTGCCGCTGTCCGGCGCCTGGGCCACCGCCGGTCTGGTACTCATGCTGGTGGCGGTCGTGCTGACGGTCGTCACCGGCCTGGACTACATCGTGCAGGCGGTCCGGCTGTGGTCCACGCCGGTCGCCCGGCCGCGGTCCTGACCCGCGGAGCTCCCGTGTCGTCGCCAGGCGCCGGTCCCGGCCACCGATCGAGTGCGGCTCCCGCCGCCCCGCCGGGATCCGCCGTGCCCGAGGCCGGCACCGCGGGACCGGACCCGCTGACCGCTTCGGTGCCCGCCGCCGACCTGGTCCGGGCGCTGCGGACCGCCGGGCTGACCGTGGCGACCGCCGAATCGCTGACCGCGGGCCTACTCGCGGCCACGATCGCCGGGGTCCCGGGAGCCAGCAACGTCCTGCGCGGCGGTCTGATCGTGTACGCCACCGATCTGAAGCACACCCTCGCCGGTGTGACGCCACACACCCTCGCCACCGACGGCCCGGTCGCCCCGGCTACCGCCGAGCAACTGGCCGTCGGCGCCCGCAACGTCTGCGGCGCCGACTGGGGTGTGGGCCTGACCGGGGTGGCCGGACCCGATCCGCAGGACGGTCAGCCGGTCGGCACCGTCTATCTGGGATTCGCCGGTCCGGAGGGTACCGAGGTGATCCGGTTGAAACTGCCGGGCGACCGGTGGACCATCAGACTGGAAACGGTTCGTGCGGCTGTCACCGAGTTGATCCGCACGCTCGGTTCTCGTCCGCTCACCGATGTGTGAATCAGCACCGGGTGCGCGGGAACCAAGCGGGCGGCACATGACGTTGTCACAGCAGAAGCTCGATCCGGCGACAGGGAACGTGAGGAGAGCGACATGACGCTGCTGCGAGAGGCCATCGGGGATAGTTTGCGGCGCGCTCGGGTCGCCCAGAGCCGGACTCTGCGTGAGGTGTCGACCGCCGCGCGGGTCAGCCTCGGATACCTGTCGGAGGTGGAGCGCGGCCGCAAGGAGGCCTCCAGCGAACTGCTGGCCGCCATCTGCCAGGCGCTCGACGTGCCGCTGTCGGAGGTGTTGTCCGACGTCAGCGCCAGCATGGCCGGCGCCGACGCGGTAGCCCGGGAGGCGGCCGCCGTACCGGTGCCCGCCGCCGACGCGATGCCCGCCGATGCCGCCACCGCCGCCGTGGGACACCTGGCCGCCGACACCCGGATCGTCATTCCGGCCCCCAAGGCCGAGCGACTGGTCCTGGTGCAGGCCAAGTAACGACCAGCCGAATGCGACGTGATCGGTATCGACAAACCTGGGCGTGATCGCGGGAAGCGGTTAGATTTCTCTGTAAGCGTCGGTGACGGTCGGGTTTCTCCGCATCCGGCCCCGCGTGGTGGAGGATAGGGACATATACGGGTGCGTGATGGTCGCGCACTACAGTCGCGCGAGAACCGTGCGGCGCGTCAGATGGAGGCGGGATCAACCGATGGCTAATCCGTTCGTCAAGGCCTGGAAGTACCTGATGGCCCTCTTCGATTCGAAGATCGAGGAGCACGCGGATCCGAAGGTCCAGATTCAGCAGGCGATCGAGGAAGCCCAGCGTCAGCACCAGCTCCTGTCGCAGCAGGCGGCCTCGGTGATCGGCAACCAGCGGCAGCTGGAGATGAAGCTGAACCGGCAGCTCGACGAGGTCGAGAAGCTCAACGCCAACGCGCGGCAGGCCGTGCTGCTCGCCGACCAGGCCACCACCGCCGGCGACAGCGACAAGGCGATCCAGTACACCAACGCCGCCGAGGCGTTCGCCGCGCAGCTGGTCACCGCGGAGCAGTCCGTCGAGGACCTGAAGGTGCTGCACGATCAGTCGTTGCAGGCGGCCGCGCAGGCGAAGAAGGCCGTCGAGCAGAACGCGATGCTGTTGCAGCAGAAGGTCGCCGAGCGCACCAAGCTGCTGTCCCAGCTGGAGCAGGCGAAGATGCAGGAGCAGGTGTCGGCCTCGCTGCAGCGGATGGACTCCACCCTCTCCGCACCGGGCACCACCCCGAGCCTGGACGCGGTCCGCGAGAAGATCGAGCGGCGCTACGCCAACGCCCTCGGCGCCGCGGAGCTCGCGCAGAACACCGTGCAGGGCCGGATGATGGAGGTCCAGCAGGCCAGCGTGCAGATGGCCGGCCACTCCCGCCTGGAGCAGATCCGCGCCTCCATGCGCGGCGACCAGCTGCCCGCCGGCGGCACCGCCGCCCCGCAGGCCGTCCCGAATCCGGCTGCCGCACAGCTCGACAAGGGCCAGGCCGCTCAGCAGTAAGCGTTCGCTCGGAAGGACCATGTGATGGGGAGGCCGCCGGATCGAGGCACCCGCTCGCCCGCCCGCCCGGGCAGGTGGATGTTCGGCGCCGCGCCGCCTCCCGCCACTGTCGGTCCGAGCGCCGCCCGGCGCGGAAACCCGCCGTCCCCGGACCGTGCCGAATCGGAGCGCGCACCCGGTGCGCGCCGTGCCGAACCGGGGCGTGAACCATCCGTCGGCCGTGCCGAACCCGGGACGCGTCCGGACCGTGAGCGCACCGACTCCATCGATGGTGTCGTCCGTGCCGAGCACCGGAATCACCGTCCCGCCGGCCCGGCCGCGGTATCCGCGAGCCGTGAGGCCGTGGCGGACGGTCGCACCGCAGCCACCGCAGCGCAGGGGCCGCAGGACGACCCAGCCCGGCCGGGCGGCCGTGACGCACGCACCGCGACACGCCCGGCCGGATCCGGCAGGCGGGCGAATCAGTCCGGGGGACAAGCAGACTCGGCCGGCCGATGGCCACATGTCGGTGGCCGGGCCGATAATGCCGATATGGCTGGAGTGAGGGGCGCCCGTGCGGGGACCGCCGGGCACGGCGCGACCCGGGGGCGAGCGATCCCGGGTGTGGTCCGAGAGTTCTTGTCGCAGTCGGGGATCGAAATCGAGCGGGTCGAACGAGCCCGGCAGGCCTCCGATACGGTCCGCGAGGTCGGCGAACACGCACTGCACGCCGTCCGCAAATGGGCCGACCCGCGCGAGCGAGAACTTCGCCGTCGCCGCCGTTTCCGCCGCCGCACCCTGCGCCTGGGAGCCGCCTCCGGTATCACCGCCCTCGGCACCGCCGGACTGGTGATCCTGTCGGCCCCCGTGTGGGCCGTGGTCGTGGTCGCGGGCGGCGCCGCCGCCCTGGTCACCGGTGCCGCGGTGAGCACCCGCCGCTACCTGGCGTTGCAGCGAAACCCGTTGCCGCAGGCCGCTTTCGTCCCCACGAAGTTACCGCCGGTCCGCTCCGCCGCACGAGCGCCGATCTCCCGGCTGGTCCGGGCCGAACGAGCCCTGCACACCCTCGGCACCCAGATCGCCCGGCACGGACGGCTACCCGCCGACGACTTGGCAGACACCTTCGAGACCGCCGGTTCCGGCGCCGCCGCCCTGCACGCGCTGGCCGCCGACGTCACCGCCATGGAGCAGGCGCTCACCCTTGTCGGACAGCGACATTCGGTCCCGGAACTGAGCACGCGCGTGGATATCGTGGTGGCCCGGCTGGATTCCGGCGTGGACGAATACGAACTGCTGGTGGCCGCCGCCGGCCGAATCCTGGCGGCACCGCCCGATCCGGCGGTCCCCGACAACGTCGGCTGGGCCCTCACCGACCTCCGCGACGCCGCCGACCGCCTCGACGGCTGGGCTCAGGCCCTCGCCGAACTCGCCGACCGCAACCACCCGCCGGCCCGCTAGCGGGTACCGACTGCCCGTGCGGCCGAGGCGATCCGCCGGTTGCCACCGCATCCTGCGCTCCTCGTCCGCCGCTGACCGGGCCTGTGCCGCAAGCCCGTTCGCTTCGATCCCCGGGCCGAGTACCCACCACGGGGCGAGCGGCGGAACATGTTTGGATGCTGTCGTGACAGAAGAGTGTTTCCGGTTGATCGAACCCGTTGCCATGGACGAGGCGATGCCGGGCTGGGCGCCGTACTTCCACCAATTCGACACCGTCGTCGGCTATTCCGATCTGGGTCACATCTTCCTGGCCGGCCGGGACACCGGCGAGCACGGTGTACTGCACCCGTACCGGTCGGCGGCCAAGAGCTACGGAATCTTCGCCGACACCACCCGGTTCGTGAGTGAGGTCGTGCAAGATCCGGGGTTCGTCGCCTATGTCCTGCAACCGGATCACGTCGCCGCGATCCGGGATCTCCTGGGCCCGCTCGGCCCCGAGCAGGTGTACATCCCGCAGCCGTACCCGTTCCTCGGCGGCACCGAGGAACCGGATACCTACACGACCGGCGACGTATGGGTCTTCCTGGACCTGGTCGCACAGTTCCAGTCCTCGACCCAGAGCGAACCGGAGCGGTGACGACGCGCCTACGAGTGTCCGGTCGGAGGCCGACGTTCGGAGCCGGGCCGTGCCTTCCCCGGGCGGCACCGCTGCGCGAAACGACTTCTACCGGCTACGGTGGCTGGCCGCCACCACTATCCGCCACGCCTTCCTGGAACGCGAGCGGGCCTGCGGAGCAGCGTATTCGATTCGCCTCCGCGCCTCGGAGACATTGATCCGCAGCAGGTCGGTCAACAGCTCTGCCGTGTCGCGGTAGCCGGTGTCGGCGGCGAGACCACGGCGCTCGGCTTCGGCGATCGCCGCGACCATGGCCGCACCCAGCCGACGCCGACGGCGTTCCGTTTCGACCAGGGTGCGCAGCAGGTCGACATCGGCCAGTTCCGACCATCGCCGTGCGGGAGCATCCGGTGCCAGTGCAGTCGAAAGTGTGTTCACGCGACGCAGCCTACCCCATGATCGAACATATGTTCTATCAACTCGGCCGCTAGCGAGTCGAACTTCTCGGCAGGGTTGCTCGGTTTCGCTCCGAGCACATTGAGCCAGAAAGGAGCCCGTTTCGTGGCGAGATCACGATGGTTGAAGATCCCGGTCGAAGACAAGGTACGTGTGGTGTTGTCGGTGCTGGCCGGGGAGATGAGCGCTGTAGAAGGCCGCGCGCCGGCGCAGCGTGAGCACGGCACGGCTGCGCGAGGGCCCCCAACCGTATGGTCCGCGGCCGTCGCCGAAGGTCGATCGGTTCGAACCGATCGCGGCCAAGTATGCCGAGGAGTGGCCGGCATGGGGACACCACAAGATCGCCGCCTTGATGCGTGCCCACGGCTACGAGGTCTCCACCTCCACCCTGCAACAGCCCTGCGACGGCGCGGGCTATTGCTGCCACTGGGCTATCGGGCCGACCGCAAGTCATGGGCGGTACTGCGGCGCAGGGTGTTCCCCGATCCGCCGACCCAACGCAATCGAGTGTGGCAGACCGACTTCAGCGAATTCGAGACCAGCGGCGGCATCTGGCGGATCTGCGCGGTCCTTCCCGTCATCCACAGGTCTTGATCATTTGTCTGAGGTTATCGGTCGGTCTGTCTGCGATGCTCGACGGCTCCGTCGTGCCGGCTGAGGGCTCCGAGGACGTCACCAAGGGTGGCACTGGCAACGGCCAACGCATCCTTGAATCTGGATGGGTACATGGCGTGCAGGTGGTGGTATGTTTCGACAGCTTCCTCGGCGGCGGTGCGCGCGGTTGCCAGATCCTCGCCGATTTCGCTTCGCACCACCGCGTATGTGCAGAGAGCCTCGGCAAGATGGGGTTGATTCACGGTGGGGTCGGCTTTGGCCAATCGGCGCCAGATCGTGACGGCTTCCTCGAGTGTGGTGAGAGCCTCCTCATGCCGTTCCGCTACCAATAGCACGGGTCCGAGGTAGTTCAGCGATTTCGCGAGGTCACGTTCGTGAGCGGTGGGGTTGGTTGCGGCAAGTCGGCGTCGGATGGCGACGGCTTCCTCGGTCGGAGTCAATGCCTCGGCATACCGACCCGCATGTGCCAGCCGGATTCCGAGGTTGCTCAATAACAGGGCGAGTCCGGGTTCGGATGCGGAGCGGTCGGATGCGGTTAGCCGACGGTAGACGGTGACACCTTCCTCGGTGAGGGTCAGCGCCTGCTCATGGCGGCCCATTTGCGATAGCCGGGTTCCGAGGTTGTCCAGTGACCCGGCCAGGCCGGGGCCGTACGCGGCAGGGTTGGCCGTGGCCAGTCGGCGCTGGATCGCGACGGCTTCCTCGGTCACGGCGAGTGCCTCCTCCCACCGCCCGACCTCCGACAGCCGATTTCCCAGGTTGCTCAGGTATGTGGCGAGGTTGGGCTCGTGTGCGGCGGGGTTGGCCAAGGCCAGGAGGCGGTAGACAGGGTCGGCTTCCTCCGTCACGGTGACCGCCTCTTTCCACCGCCCGACCTGCGACAACCAGAGCGCGAGGTTGTTCAGTGACTTGGCGAGGACAGGTTCATACGCGGTGGGATTGATGGTGGTCAGTCGGCGCCAGATCGCGACGGCTTCCTCGGTTGTGATGAGTGCATCCGTGCGGCGTCCCACCTCCGAGAGCCTGATTCCGAGGTTGTTCAGTGAATCGGCGAGGTCGGGTTCGTGCGCGGCAGGGTTGATGGTGACTAGTCGGCGCCGGATCGCGACGGCTTCCTCGGTCGGGGCGAGTGCCTCCTCCCACCGCCCGACCTCCGACAACCGATTTCCCAGGTTGCTCAGCAATGTGGCGAGGTTGGGCTCGTGTGCGGCAGGGTTGGCCAAGGCCAGGAGACGGTAGACGGCGACGGCTTCCTCCGCCACTGCCGCCGCCTGCTCCCGCCGCCCGACCTCTGAGAGCCCGATTCCGAAATTGTTCAGCGCCAGGGCCAGGCCGGCTTCGTGTGTAGCCGGGTCGGCGGTGGCCAGGAGACGGTAGATGGCGACGGCTTTTTCCGCCACTGTCAGCGCCTCGTCGCGCCGTCCCGCGTCCGACAGCCGATTACCCAGGTTGTCCAACACTCTCGCGAGGCCAGGGGCGTGTTCGGCCGGGGCGGCCGCGGCCAGGCGACGGTAGATGGCGACGGCTTCCTCCGCCACTGTCAGCGCCTCGTCGCGCTGCCCCACCGCCGACAGTTCGACCCCGAGGTTGTTCAGTGACTGCGCAAAGTGGAGTTCGTGTGCGGGGTCGGTTGCGGCCAGTCGGCGCTGGATCGAGATGGCTTCCTTCATCGCGGCGACGGCTTCCCTGTGCCGACCCGCGCTGGCCAGTCGACTGGCGTGGCGCCTGTGGATTCGTGCATGTTCAGCGGGATCGTCGCTGTCGGCGAGGCGGTTCGGGAGCAGTCTGGTGCTGACCGAGGCGGCCGCGACATCCAGCTCTGTGTGCGGGCCGACAGGTAACGCGTTGTCCACCGCAGTCAGAACGGTGTCGAGGCCGGGGAGGGTGGCCAGGCGCAGCAAGGCCGCACTCCCAGCTGTGACCGCGAGGTCCGGGCGGGCTCGCAGCAGCGGCGTGAGTACAGCCGTGGTGAGGTGGGCAGCCCGATGCGCGGCCTCGACGAGCACGATCACCGCACGGCGCGTATACCCTGCTCCGGGAGCGGGCGCCTCAGCTGTCGTGAGCAGGCGTTCGGGAAGGCCGGCCGCCCACGGATCACCAGCGGCAGCATCGGCGGGATCGGGGATGATGCGGGCGAGGAAGTCCTCGGCCAGCCGGTCCGGCATCACCGGCTGCAACGCTGTCCCCGACAACAACGATGGATAACACAACCGGTGGTCATCCGCCATCCGGCCGCACTCACCGGCGGACAACCCAGCTCGGGTGAGGATCTCGGCAGCCTGTTCGTAGGCGACTGCACCGGTCAGCGCGGCCACCGTCACCACCCGCCCCATCACCCGCGGGTCAGTGGCGATGCGATGGTTGTCGAACATGCTCGCCCAATGATCGATCTCGCGGTCCAGCAAATACCCCGACAACCCGTCGATCGTGGCCGGGAGGCTGGTCCGGCGGGCGGCGGCATCCACCGCGACGAGCGCGGTCATCTGCACGGTCAACGTCAATTCATAGACCGGATCATCGAGCGACCCGACCGGCTGCAACCGAGATGGATCCGGGACCGCGAGCAGCGCAGCGAACCGGTCCCGCGCGGCGTCGAACAAGCTCCGGCGATCCGCAGTCGCCGGTGTCCGCAGGGCCTGCTCGTCGACACTGAACCCGAGCTTGGTCAGCGGGTTGGCCAGAGACGACCACCACAAGCCCGCCGGACGCGCGATCAACACCACCCGTACCGGCATCACCTCACCGCAATCCTGCGCCGGCTGGCCGCACGCGAAATCGCGCAGCAGCGTTTCCAGGTCTTCGCGAGGCCAACGTTCGGCGTAGTCGACCAGCAACAGCAACCCGCCCGCCCCGACTGGATCAGCGGCTGATGCGCGGGCGGGCTCGCTATGGTGGTGGGCGATCGCGACCGCCCATCCCGCGGCCTGGCTGTCGGCAGCGAACTGCATCACCAGCCGGGTCTTACCCATCCCACCCGGACCGTGGATCAGCCGCACCGCCCGCGCCACCACCGGAGTGTCCCGCCACGTGATGAGGTCATGCTGTTCCTGTACGCGCCCGACATACGGGACCACCTGAAATTGTGCGCCCAGCAACGCACTCACACCCACCTCGCCGACCGGCAACGGTGGAGGCGAGGCCAAAGGCTCGGTCCAGAACCGGGCCGCCCGGGTCTGCATGGCGACGAAGTAGTTGGTTTGGACGGCGTGATCACCGATATTGGCGATATTCGCCCCAGGTGCAGACACCACTGACCCCGCCGATGGCTGATCGTGGATCCTGCGCCGCCACCATGCCTTCACCGCGACCGACCTCCCCACCCCGCAGTATTCGATGACCCGATCAGGGGCACCACCACTGAACCAACCCGCGACCGGCCGGGCAAGAGACCACCGAACAATAACCAGCGGTCTTGTACGCCCCACTGGGCGGCCACGGGCTGAGCGCGTGAGGTGAGCGCGATCTCGGTGGGCTGCGGAGTGTGCATCCGACGCATCTGAGGTGCCCGAGACCGGTCAGTGCCGGGAGGCCGAGCAGGTCTGACTGCCAGTGTCCCGCCATCAGGGGACCGGTCACCAATGTATCGGCTGTCCCACAGCCGCAGCCCGTAACGATCCCGAACGAACGGTAATCGGCATGAGCGGATACACTGCAGCGCTATAGGATTCGCCCGATATGCGGCTACTTTCAGGATGTGCAGGCGCACTCGCGGGAGGGTATCTATCCCGGCTCGACAGTCTAGAGTCGAGTAGCTGTCCCCAATACGTGTGACATCCTGGCTCGCCGACGACCCGGTCGGCGCTGATCGACACCGACCGATCACGGGCCGCGGCGACCGAACCGATCTCGCACGATCGGTCAGCACGTGCAGCTTCGGGCCGGGCTTGCCCCGATCCGTCAGCTTCGGGCCGGTCAGGCCGCTCCTCTCAGGCATCGCCAATATGAGTCTGCTCGACTCGTGAACACCCTCGCGAAGCGCGCCTGAAACAAACTGGTCATGCCTAATCTATTGCGCGGAATTTCCTGCGGTTCTTCGCGTTTCGCTCACCCGAGATGCTTCCGTAAGATAAAATTAGCGCCGTCGAAGGGGGGGCCTGTTTGCGCCTAAATCGCATGCATGGCGCAGTCTTGTGCGCGAAGGCGGAGGTTTGCTGTCGAGCGACGGTGTGTTGCCCAGCTACTTGGTCCACAACGCTTCTGCGTCGTAACACCCGAGGATCACCGATGGGGCGCGTGAGATCTATCGCTGCCGATGATCGAAGCGCGCGCGGGAACCCGACAGTGAGAAGACAGTCCGTGGTGGTCACTGTCGATGTCGAAAATTCGAATCGGAAGAGAGAATACGCGCTCGATGGCTGCACACCGGACGGCGCAACACGCAATTCATGGGTATCAAAAGGGAGTCGGTCGTGTTCGATTACTTCACGAAGAGAGCGCTTGTTCTGCTGTCGGTATTGGCGACCCCTGTCGCGGTAGCAGGTCCGGCGGAAGCGGTGCCGATCAACACCGTCCACTGCGGGCGACATTACGACAATATGGATTGGCAAGGTCCGATCGATGCCGACAACACCTTTCTCGATGCGATCTTCATCACCATCAATGTCGGCGGCGACGATATCCGATCGGACACCGGGGTGTCCGCAGAAATAACCTTCAGGAAAGTGTTCAACCAAACTCCGATAACAACGACCGCCGTCGTGACCTCCGGTCCACATCCGAACGACTCCAACTTCTTCGGAAAGATTCCAATGGGGTCGCGCGCGGACGACTTGAACTCGCTGATCAGCCCTTCCGGCATCGACAAGATCGAGATTTTCTCCACATCGTCGGGTTCGACCGACCCTTTCAGCACTTCAGACAACTGGAACATGGACTCGATCTCTGTGCAGTACGCACAGATCAACGACCCCAGTGCGCTGAAGCCCCTTTTCTGGGGTTCGGGACAACCTTGGCTGCATCGATTCAAAAAGTATTGCGATAACGAATCTGGCGAGGGCGGGCCTCGCTGGGCAGCAATCAGCCCACGAGTGGGACAGCGATGAACAATCCGGCCGAGTAAGTCCACGCCGTTGGCCGCGTCTCCGGACCGTGTACGACATCTACCGGCAATGTACAAAAGCCGGTAGATGGCAACGCATCCACGACGCGTTGCGCACCGGGCACGCCGACGCGCCGGACGCGGCCCACGGCCGCGGTGATCGATTCCGAGACCGTGCGTGACGTCGACACCCTCGCCGCCGCCACGAGACGATACGACGCGGGCACGCACCAGCGTCGGCGTCTGATCGTCGCGCCCGCTGGGGGTGATCCGCGCGTGCAGATCGCCGGTAGGTCGCGACATGAGTAAGAAAGGGGGGTTCACATACATGGAGTGTGGAAGCGTCGGCTGTTCTTGGTGAGACGTCCGAAGTATCGAGTGCCTCTCAGCGCGAGGAGTAGACATATGGATAACTCGAGTCGTCGGCTGCGCGAGAGCGCGGACTATGTGCGCAAATTACAGGCCGACCACCTGTACGCGACAGGCCCGACGAGCATCGCAGGATCGAGCATGCGGCTGTGCACGATGAGGTGTCAGTGGTGACCTGCCCGTGCAGCAGCCCCCCGGTCGGCGGTGATGGCAGAGCGTGGCGCGTTTCCCGAACGTCCGGTAAGCGGCTACTTACCGCGCAGCCGCAGTTCATCCCGCCGACTGTGGCATAACCGTGTGATCAGCGAGATCCTGCGAAGATCTTGACTCGAGCAGCCCAGCGGGTCCGATGCGGCATTGCAGCGCGTCCTGAAGGGTGAGAACGGCGCGCGCGACCCGGCTGCTGCTCGATGAGTGTCTCGGCGAACGAATTCGATCTTGTGATCGGCGGGACGGCCGAGAAGACCTCCGACCCGGCTACGGTCGGGTGTATCGCGGCGGTCTGGGCCGAGTGCGGCCGGCCGTGCGAGGTGGACGAATCCAGAGCAGGGGCTTACGGCTCCAATTGCCTTGTCGCGCAGCCATTCCCGTACATTATCCGGCACTATTCGTCGCGAAAGTTTATGTCGGACGAGCTGTAACGCGGTTGCCGCGGCCGCGTATACGCATCGTAGGAAAGTGTCATGTGATGGTCGACCGGATAGGCTGGCGAAACCGTGATCAGGATCCGGCGTCTGGCTCTGGCCGGCCTCGTGGCGACGAGTGTGACCGCGTGCGGCATATCGGGCTCGGATTCCTCGGATTCGCAGCGGACGACATCGGCTCCGACGACTCACACGGCGTGCAACGCCAGCGCGGCAACCGGTTCCGTCTTCGCCGCCGAAGAGCGCCCCGACAGGCCGTTCGCGATTCAGCTTCCGCAACTGGCGGGTTGGCAGGTGTCACCGGCGGAAGGTGACGAATTTAAGTTGCGTCGCGCCGATCAGCACGCGGGACGGAAGAGCGTCGCGACCGTCACCCTCCGCACGGATCGTCCACTCCCCGCCAACACCTCGATCGCGATCGGGCTCAGTTCGGGCGGACACGAATGGCGGCTGTTGCGATCCGAGACCGTGGACATGTGTGGTCGCTCCGCCACCCGGGTCACCGGAATCTTGCGCGGTGCCGATATCGATGGAGTCGATCGCTACCACGAGTTGCTCAGCTCCGATTACATTGCGGGCGGGATGCTGTACCCGATCCGAATGGCGGTCGAGATCACGGCCACTGATCGGGCCGCGTACCAGCCCGACATCGACACCTTCGTCGACGGACTACAGATCGTGCCGAAACCTGCGGCCGGTTGAGCAGAATTGGGTCCGGTCAGCACGTTCCGTCGTAGGCCGCTCGGGCGGCGACGACCGAATCACGGTGGCGCACAGCCCAGCCCTTCAGGGTTTGCAGGGTTTCGTGCAGTTCCACCGCCATCTCCGTGAGGGTGTATTCCACACGCGGTGGGACGGTCGGGTACACGGTGCGGGTCAGCAGGCCGTCGCGTTCCAGTTGCCGCAGCTTCAGGGTGAGCATGCGGCGGCTGATCCCGGTCAGCGCGCGTTCCAGTTCCGCGAACCGGACCGGGCGTTGCGCGGCCGCCGCGATGATGCCGATGCTCCATTTGCCGGACACGTGGTCGAGGACCTCCGAGACCGGGCACGCCTGTCCTGCCAGGACCGCTACATCGATGTGACTGGGTGACACGAAAGTGCCTTCTTCCGTTGCGGGGACGCCGATATCACCATGATTGCGACCGATCATCACCGCCGCACCGGAGGACGCGCATGACCACTTCGATCGATCGGCTCGCCGACCGCCTCGCGATCGTCGACACCGTCGTCGCCTATGCCACCGCCGTGGACGCGCGCGACTGGGAATCGTTCGCGGGCCTGTTCACCGCCGACGCGGTGTGGGAATACCGGGCCGGGGGAGAGCGGCGGATCGGACCGGAGGACATCGTGGCCCGGGTACGCGGTGTCGAGAAGTTCGATGCCACACAGCATTACGTCACCAACCACGTGATCCGCATGGACGGGGACGAGGCCACCCACACGTGTTACTACGAAGCCCGGCACCTGCGTGGCGGCAGGCAGTTCGTCGCCGGTGGTCGCTACGAGGATCGGTTGCGCCGCACAGGTGCTGGGCCGTCGCACGGCGAGAATGAGCCGCGCCGCAGCACTTCCGGGTGGCTCATCGCGGAACGCGTGCTGGTGAACGTCTGGTCGGAGGGCGACCCGTCGATCCTGTCGGAGGCGGACTCCTCGCCGGCCCGGGAGTGACCGGCCCACAGGGTGTTCGGAGTCGTCGTGGTTCAGCCGGTCGATCGTCACCGGCAGGTACGCGGTCTGCCCGGCGTGCCGGCGCCACCCGGGCGTGTGCTCTGATCGAGTCATGAACGAGAGCAACGACATTTCCCGGGTCGTCAGCGCGACCCGGGTGATCGCCGCCCCGGCGGCTCGTATCTTCGAACTCGTCGCCGACCCGGCCCGGCAGCCCGGCTGGGACGGCAACGACAACCTGTCCCACGCCGCCGACGGTCAGCGGGTGCGGGCCGAGGACGCGGTCTTCGAGATGACTCTCACCAACGGCCAGGTGCGCCGGAATCACGTGACCGAATTCGAGGAGGGCCGCCGGATCGCTTGGCGCCCTTCGGAACCGGGGAAGCAGCCGCCGGGCCACCTGTGGCGCTGGGAACTCGACCCGCAGGACGCCGGACGCACCCGCGTGACCCACACCTACGACTGGACCGACCTGACCGACGAGAACCGGTTCGCCAAGGCCCGCGCCACCACCGCCGAGCGGCTGCGAGCCTCCCTGGATCGCCTCGCCGCTCTCGCCGAACAGGACTGAGCGCCGGGGTGATTCGCCCGGATCCGGCGCCGCCGCCGGGATACGCTCGCACGTAGCCGGGCCGCCGGTGTCCGCCCGTGGAGAGAGAGTGTGTTCGTGAGCGTCATCCCTGCCCTGGTCGAGGCCCTGTCCACCGGCCGCCTCGAGGTCCTCGACCTCACCGCCCCGTTGAGCCCCGACACCCCGGTGCTGCACCTGCCGGAGCCGTTCGCCAACACGATCCCGCTGTCGCTCGAGAAGGTCAGCGATTTCGACGACGCCGGGCCGTTCTGGAGCTGGAACAACATCCACACCGGTGAGCACACCGGCACCCACCTGGACGCGCCGGTGCACTGGGCCTCCGGGCGCGACGGGCACAGCGTGGACCGGATCCCGCCCGCGCGGCTGCTCGGCCCGGCGGTGGTCGCGGACTTCACCGCACAGGCCGCGGCCGACGCCGACTTCCTGCTGGAGCCGGAACATCTAGACGGGTGGGTCGCCGAGCACGGCCCGTTGCCGGCGGGCTGCTGGCTGCTGTTCCGCACCGGCTGGGGCAGCCGTTCGGCCGATCCGATCGCCTTCGCCAACGCGGACGGGAACGGCCCGCACACCCCCGGCGTCTCCGCGGCCGGGGCGCGGTGGCTGGCCGCCTCGCCGATCACCGGCTTCGGCGTGGAGACCGTCGGCATCGATGCGGGACAGGCCGGCGGCCTGGAACCGCCGTTCCCGGTGCACCACCACCTGCTGGGCGCGGACAAGTACGGCCTGACCCAGTTGCAGAACCTGGATCGGCTGCCGGTGACCGGCGCGGTGCTGGTGGTCGCTCCGCTGCCGATCGTGGGTGGCACCGGCAGTCCCGCGCGGGTGTACGCGCTCGTCGAGCAGGGGTGAGGCGGATCAGGGTTCTCCCTGATTTCGCTGTGCGAAGACCCCGAATTCGCCCCGCGACCGGTGCTTTTCCGGTGCGCGCATGCCACTGTGGAGTGGTCGGGTCGTCCGAAAGGCGATCTGCGGAACCTTCGGGAGGAAGTGTCATGTTCTGGAAGATCCTCGGCATCGTCGCACTGGTGTGGGTGGCGATGATCGTGATCGGCGCGCTGGTCAAGGCGCTGTTCCCGATCCTCATGATCAGCGCGATCGTGTTCGGCCTGTACCTGCTGTACAAGGCGGTCTCGGGCTCGAACAAGGCGCCCGTCGACAAGCTCTGAGCGAACGATCTGCCCCGGACCCGCCTCGGGCCGGGTCCGGGCGGCCCGTTCGCGTCAGTGCCGGGCGGCGACCCCTGCCAGGGTCGCGCGCCAGGTTTCCAGCGGCGCGACCGCGAGCCCGACCACCTTGCCCGCGTCGTCGGCGCGGCGGAGCGCGAGGGCCGCCGCGAACTCCGGATCGGCCTCGAAGGCGGCTCGCTCCGCCGGATCCATCGCCCCACCCTGGGCGATCAGCGTCCGCCGGCTGGCGGGGGAGAGGTCGTGGCCGGGATCGGCGGCGGCCAGGTACCGCTTTGCCGGGATGTGCAGTTCGACCAGCCGCGCGACCCGGTCGCCCAGCAGCGCCCGCACCGCGTCGGCACCGTGCCGGCCGTGCCCGGCGTCGTCACCGGGGACCAGTTTGTGCCCGATATCGTGGACCAGGCCCGCGACCTGCAATTCCGCGTCGCCCGGATGGTCTCGCCGCAGCAGTTGCGCGCACTGCCGGTCGTGATCGAGCAGATCGACCGGGTCGCCGCTGCGATCGGGCATGTCCCAGGCATCGGCGCAGTCGGCCAGCAACTCCAGTAACTCGGCCACGGAACGCGGCGGCACGACGATCGGCACGCCCGCAGCCTAGCCGGGACGGTGATTCGTGACGTCCCGCCCGCGCCGGATCCGGGGACGAGTATCAATGACGGTATGCGACATCCCGCCCGCCCGATCATGAATGCGCTGACCTTCCAGCCGCAGCGGCGGATCACGCTGACCCCCGCGCGCTACGGCCTGCCGCACGAGGATCTGACCCTCACCACCGGCGACGGCGCGCGCCTGCACGCCTGGTTCGTCCGCGCGACCACCGACGAGCCGATCGGCCACATCCTCTACGCCCACGGCAACGGCGGCAACATCGGTGACCGTTCCCCGATCCTGGCCCTGCTGTCCGCCGTCGGTTTCGACGTGCTGACCTTCGACTACCGCGGTTACGGCCGCAGCAGCGGCCGCCCCGGCGAGCACGGTCTGTACCGCGACGCGCGCGCGGCCCGCGCGACCCTGCTCGCCTATCCGCACGTGGACCCGGAACGTGTTCTGTACCTGGGCAAGTCGCTCGGCGGCGCGGTGACCGTCGAACTCGCCACCGAATTCCCGCCCGCCGCGATGATTCTCATGTCGACGTTCACGACCCTGCGCGACGCGGCCCGGTCGATCTACCCCTTCCTGCCGAAATCGTTGATTCCCAACGCTTTCCCGAGCCTCCAGCGGATCCGCGACATCCGCGTGCCGACCCTGGTGATGCACGGCGACGCCGACGAACTCCTGCCGGTCCGGATGGGCCGGGCCCTGTACGAGGCCGCCCCGGGCCCCAAACAGTGGCGCTGCTACCCCGGCGGCCACCACAACGACCTCGTCCTGGATCCGGTCTGGGCCCCGACAGTGGCGGCGTGGGCCCGCGCCGCCCTGGACTCCGCGGGGAGCGAGTAATCCGCCGCAGTCCGGGTAGCACGTGATCGTGACGTACCCGCGTCACGCTGTGCAGGATCGATCGAAGGAGGTTCGACATGGCCGATCCGAAGAACCCTGGTCAGTTCGGCAATCGGAGCGATACCGCGGAGCAGGCCCGTCGCGGTGGCCGAGCGAGCACGGGCAGTTTCGGCGGGCCCAATTCCGCCGATCCCCGCGAGGCGGGCCGTAAGGGCGCCGCCGCTCAGCCGACCGAGGCGAAGGCACGTGGCGGGCAGCACAGTCACAGCGGTCGCTGAGCAGGCGGTCGCGCACACCGCGCCGAGGGTGCGGTGATTCCGAAGGGCCGGGCGGAATTCCGCCCGGCCCTTCGGCTTTCGTACCGCTGGTCAGCCGGCCGTCCCGGACCGGTCGGACAGGCCCAGGCGGAGATGTTCGCTGTGGTAGACGGCCTCGTCCAGCAATTGCGCGACATGGTTGTCGTAGAGGCTGTAGACGATGGATCGGCCGGTGCGGGTGCCCACGACCAGTCCGAGATTGCGCAGCAGGCGCAGTTGATGCGACACCGCCGACTGCTCCATGCCGATCGCGTCGGCGAGTGCGCTGACCGGGAGCGGGCCGTGCCGTAGTTCGGTCAGGATCAGCAACCGGCTCGGCGTCGCCAGCGCCTGCAGTGTGGTGGCCACATGGGCGGCGGCGTCGGCGTCCAGCCGCGCGGCGGGGCGATCGCGGCCCTGCATCCCGTGTCCCATGACCGCTGATCGTACTCCCGCCGAAATCACATGAAGACGTGTTCATATCTTCTGATATCGTGGCGCCGGTCCGAAGCTCATCGCCGAATGTGGAGGTGATCCGTGGTCGCTCCGGCCGCAGCACCCACTCGACCCGCCCCCGCCCCCCGCCGGATCCGGCCCGGGCGCGCGAGCTTGTTCCGTCTCACCGAAATGCGCTGGGCCGCAGCGGCGCTCGGGCTTTTCCTGCTGGGGGCGACGGCGCAGGTGACCGGCGCGCCGGCCTGGCTGTCCTGGACCGCCTACCTGGCGTGTTACGCGGCCGGTGGCTGGTCGCCCGCGCTGGCCGGTCTGCGCGCGCTGCGGGAGCGGACCCTGGACGTGGACCTGCTCATGGTGGTGGCCGCGGCCGGTGCGGCCGCGATCGGGCAGATCACCGACGGCGCGCTGCTGATCGTCATCTTCGCCACCTCCGGCGCGCTGGAGGCCCTGGCCACCGCTCGCACCGAGGACTCGGTGCGCGGCCTGCTCGACCTCGCCCCCGACACGGCCACCCGCGTCACCGCCGACGGCGGCGAACGGACCGTCCGGGCAGCCGATCTGGCGGTCGGTGACGTGCTGCTGGTGCGGCCGGGTGAGCGAATTCCGGCCGACGCCACCGTGATCGGCGGTGGGAGCGAGGTCGATCAGGCCACCGTCACCGGCGAACCGCTGCCGGTCGACAAGACCACCGGCGACGAGGTCTTCGCCGGTACGCTCAACGGCACCGGGGCACTGCGCATCCGGGTCGATCGCCACGCCGCCGAGTCGGTGGTGGCGCGCATCGCCGCCCTGGTCGAGGAGGCCGGCCGGACCAAGGCCAGGACCGCGCTGTTCATCGAGAAGATCGAACAGCGGTATTCGCTCGGCATGGTCGCGGTCACCGTCGCGGTGTTCGTGATCCCGCTGCTCGCAGGCGATTCCGTGGATCGCGCGCTGTTGCGCGCGATGACCTTCATGATCGTCGCCTCGCCCTGCGCGGTCGTGCTGGCGACCATGCCGCCGCTGCTGGCCGCGATCGCCAACGCCGGCCGCCACGGTGTGCTCGCCAAATCCGCGGTCGTGATGGAACGACTCGGCGGCATCACCCGGATCGCCTTCGACAAGACCGGCACCCTGACCCGCGGCGTCCCCGAACTTGCCGAAATACACACCCTCACAGAAGAATTCGGTGAGTCAGAGCTGCTGGGCCTGGCCGCGGCCGCCGAACATCCCAGCGAACATCCGCTGGCCGCCGCGATCGTCCGGGCCGCCCGCGACCGCGGTGCGATTCCGCTCGGGGCAACGGAATTCACCGCGCATCCCGGGCGCGGCGTCTCCGCTCGCGTCCGGGGCCGATCCATCGGGGTCGGCGCACCGGCGGCGCTGCTGCCGGAACAGGACGCGTCCCCGGCCGCCGCGACGGTCGAGACCATGCAGGCCCGCGGCTACACCGCCGTGGTCGTCACCTGCGACGATCGGCCGATCGGCGTGCTGGCCCTCACCGACCTGCTCCGCCCGGAGGCCGAGGCCGCCGTCTCCGCGGTGCGAAGGGTCACCGGCGCCGCGCCGGTCCTGCTCACCGGCGACAACCGGCCCGCCGCGGACCGGCTCGCCGCTCGGGTGGGCATCACCGAGGTACACGCCGGACTGCTCCCCGCCGAAAAGGTCGACGCCGTAAGGAGATTGCAGGCAACCGGCGCCCGGGTCGCCGTCGTCGGCGACGGCATCAACGACGCCCCGGCCCTCGCCACCGCCGACCTCGGAATCGCCATGGGCGGTGCGGGTTCCGATCTGGCCCTGCGCGCCGCCGACGTCGTCGTCGTGCGTGACGACCTCACCACCATCGCCACCGTCGTGGCCCTCTCCCGCCGGGCCGGGCGGGTGATCGTGGCGAACCTCGCCATCGCCGCCGGCTTCATCACCGTCCTGGTGGCCTGGGACCTTCTCGGCACGCTGCCCCTCCCGCTCGGCGTCGCCGGACACGAGGGATCCACCGTCCTCGTCGGTCTCAACGGCCTGCGGCTGCTGCGCGCCGCCGCCTGGCGCCGCGCCGCGGCGACGGTATGACTGCGGGTACCGGCTGTCGACGTCGCGAATGTCGCGGCCTATCCGCCTGCGC
This sequence comes from Nocardia aurantia, assembly GCF_009604425.1. Lineage (GTDB taxonomy): Bacteria > Actinomycetota > Actinomycetes > Mycobacteriales > Mycobacteriaceae > Nocardia > Nocardia aurantia. Next base: position 119,118 of record NZ_WEGI01000015.1, read on the forward strand.
CGCAAGGGAACTCGTCGACCGGTCGCCGTGCCGGGGCCACGTGCGGTGCGGTGGGACGATCTCGCCGCCGATGTCGAAAGCCTGCGGCACATCCCGGGCGGCTGGGGGGTTGCGGTCGGGAGGCGTGGCCGGGGTGACGGGGCGGATAAGGTGTGCGGCAGCGTCCGCGCCGATCGGCGGCGCCGGGTGGCGTAATGTCCGTAGGTCGGGTCGGCAGTGGAGAAGCACAACTGATGCATAGCGATATCCAGACGCCACCGCGCTGGTGGCGGCGAATCACGGTGCAGGGCTGGTTCGTGCTGGTGGTGGGGTTGATGGCGTTGCTGGTCGTCGTCGGCACCGGGGTGGGTGCGGGACTGCTGGCGCACACGGCGCGGGTATCCGACCAGCTGGTGCAGCGGATTCAGCCCGCGCGCACCGAGTCGTACCGGATGCAGGCGGCGCTGATCGATCAGGAGACCGGAGTGCGTGGTTACACGCTGGTCGCCGATAAGCAGTTCCTGGAGCCCTACGACCAGGGGCGGCGGGACGAGGCCGCGGCGGCCGGCCGGTTGCGGGAGCTGCTCGCGGGCCGCCCGGAGTTGATCGCCGATCTGGACGCCGCGGAGGCGGCGGCCGCGGCCTGGCAGCGTGAGTACGCCGAACCCGTCGTCGCGGGTGTCACGCCGGGCGCGCCACGCGGGCAGAACCGGGCCAACGCCGACGCCGGGAAGGTCGCGTTCGACCGGTTGCGCACCGTCTGGGCGAGTCTCGACGGCGATCTCAGCCGTGCGGCCGCGGACGGGCGCGGTGAGCTGTCGCGGGTGCGCACGGTCCGCGACGTGGTGCTCGGCGGGCTCGTCGTGGTGTTCCTGCTGGCGGGGTTGGCGCTGGTGGTCCTGGTGCGAGTGCTCGTGACCCGGCCGATGTCGGGGTTGCGGGCCGCGTCCCGGCGGGTGGCCGACGGGGACTACGAGCACCGGATTCCCGTGCGCGGGCCCGCCGACCTGTCGGCGGTCGCCCAGGACGTCGAGGACATGCGGCGGCGGATCGTCGCCGCCCTCGCGGACTCTCGGCGGCAGGGTGCCGAACTGGCCCGCCAGGCCCGCGAACTCGACGCTCGCACAATCGAATTGCAGCGTTCCAACAACGAACTCGAACAGTTCGCCTACGTGGCCTCCCACGATCTGCAGGAGCCGCTGCGCAAGGTCGCCTCGTTCTGCCAGATGCTGGAGAAGCGCTACAGCGAGGTGATCGACGACCGTGGCCGGCAATACATCCACTACGCGGTCGACGGTGCCAAGCGCATGCAGACCCTCATCAACGATCTGCTCGCGTTCTCCCGCGTGGGCCGCGTCCACGACGATCGGGAACCCGTCGCGCTGTCCCCGGTCGTCGACGCGGCGGTGGGCAATCTGGCCGCCGCGATCGAGGAGACCGGCGCCCGCGTCGACTATCCCGCGGATCTGCCGGAGGTGATCGGGGATCGGGTTCTGCTGGGCATGCTGTGGCAGAACCTGCTGGGCAACTCGATGAAGTTCCACCGCCCCGATTCGCCACCGGTCATCACCGTCACCGCCGCCCGCGCGGAGTCCCCGGACGAGCCCGCGATGTGGCGATTCGCGGTGACCGACAACGGGATCGGCATCCCCGCCGAGTTCGCGGACAAGGTATTCGTGATCTTCCAGCGCCTGCACAACCGAGATGCCTACACGGGCACCGGGGTCGGACTCGCCCTGTGCCGCAAGATCGTCGAACAACACGGTGGCGAGATCCACGTCGACACCGGCTTCACCGACGGCACTCGCATCGTCTTCACCCTGCCGGCCGCGGGGACGGACGACAGCATCGATTCCGGCGAGCCCGCCGCGGCGACCGAAGGAGCAGTCCAGTGACCGATCCCGCCATCGCCATCACCGTCCTGCTGGTGGAGGACGATCCCGCGGACGTGCTCATCACCCGGGAAGCGTTCGAGGACAACAAGATCCAGAACCGATTATATGTGGCCCGGGACGGCGCCGAGGCGCTGGACTTCCTCTACCGGCGTGGCGATCACGCCACCGTCCCCGTGCCGGATCTGATCCTGCTCGATCTGAACCTGCCCAAGTACGACGGCCGGGAAGTCCTGCAGCGCATCAAATCCGACCCCGAGCTGGCGAATATTCCGGTGGTGGTGCTCACCACCTCCGCGCTCGAGGAGGACATCCTCCGCTCGTATCGGCTGCGCGCCAACGCCTATGTCACCAAACCGGTCGACCTCACCCAGTTCCTCGCCGCGGTCCGTCAGATCGACAACTTCTTCCTGCGCATCGTGCGCCTGCCGGCCGCGGGGACACCGCTGCACACCTGACCGGCGTCGGACGTCGATCCCGACACGCCGGATGCCGGCGACTCGCGACCTTTCGGACCCGCCCGCAACGATGAAATGTGCTGTGACGTGCGGCTTTCGGTGCAGCGGGGACCGCCCGCCACGGAAGTTCCGTGACGGGCGGTCGGCCGGGTCTATCATGAGCAACGGCTCTCGGGATGGCTCGATGAGGGTCGTTCATCCGGCCGGTGGCCTGCTGACGGGCCGCCGGTCGGGCTCATCCCCGGCCCGTGGCGCTACAGCCCGATCAGTGCGAGCAGTGTCGCCAGCAGCGTGCCGAGGAATCCGAGGATCATTGTGTTCACCCCCTTCCGCATTCGAACGGCGTTCGCAGCGACATCGATGACGGTATGTCGTTGCAAATCGATAAAACAATACTTTCGACTGCGGTGTCATGAAATTCCGAATGTTTACTGATAAATTGCTGTACGCTTTTTTGGGCGGGGTGAAAACCATACTGGACATTCGCGGAAAGCGGACGTATCCAGCCCGTTGGTCCGACACGCCGGGGGAATTCGATAATGGTGTTCCACCTGCCTCGGAACAGTGCTGCATACAAGGGTGAGGCATGCGCGACGCCGACGCGACGAGTATCCGGAGTAGTCGGTGTCAAACGTCTCGAGCGAAATTTGCCACATGAATTTTTCGGCCGCGAGAGTTTGCTTGTGAAGCCGTCTGCCGGGCCGTCGCCGCAGCCCCGTACGGCATTCACCGAAAAGCCCGTGCGCGCTCACCGCGCGTTCGGGTACGGGCACGTCCGGGGCCGCCGTCGCCGGCGATCACCGTCGCCGGACTCGACCCCTCCGGCACGGATGACCGGGCCCGGGCGACCGCGGACGCGTTCCTGTCGGTGATCACTGATTGAATGCGGGCATGTTCGAGGACTTGCCGGCGCCCCCGTTCCGCCCGGATCGACCACCGACGCGGTCGGAAGCGCCCGTGCCGGAGGGCGATCCGGCCCAGGTGTTCGGCGCGCTCGGCGTGCCGTTGCCCGAGATGCGCGTGATCGGGCGAACCGTCGCCGGGCAGCCTATCTGGTCCGGCGAGGTGGAGCCGGGCTATCCGGCCGCCGACCTGTGGACCGCCACGCGCGAATGGTTCCCCGGGACCGGGTGGTGGCCGGTGCTCACCGAACCCCGCACGTTCGACGGCCTGGAAGAGGCCACGAGCGCGGCCCCGCCGCCGATCGGCGAGCCGGACGGGGTGCGCTGGCTCGATCGCGCCTACGCCGCCGCGACCCCGGAGGGCGCCGACTTCCCGCGCTCCCCGCGACCGCTCACCAGTGACGACATCGACCACGCCGGATTCGACTGGGCGGATGCCTGGGCGGTCGTCGGCGACGACTTCGCCGCCCTCACCCTGGTCCCGGCGCCGGCGCCCTGGCTGGTGCCGTACCTGCTGAACTGGTGGGGCGCGTGCAATTACGACCTCGGCGGCGCGGACCACGCGGCGATGTTGCGCCGCTGGGCCGGGCACTGGCAGGCCGAACTGCTCGCACTCGGGCTCGACACCATCACCCTGCGGGTGGCGACCCCGCCCCGCACCGACCCCGACGCGCTCGCTGTCGCCCTGGAACACCACCTGTACTGCCACCAAGGGGTGGAGACCCTGGACAATCTGAAACCGCAGACCGCCGCCCCGCTGTGGCAACTGTGGTGGGACTGAGCCGATCCCTACCGCGCGGTGAAGCCGCCGTCGATCGCGACCGCCGCCCCGGTCACGAAACTCGCCTCGCCGCTGAGCAGATAGGCGCACAGCGCGGCGATCTCCTCGGGCCGGGAGATGCGGCCGAGGGGGTGCATCGCCGCGACGGCGGCCGCACCCTCGGGTGTGGCGCCCATCGAATTCCGGAACGCCGGAGTGTCGACGGCGCCGGACACCAGTGCGTTCACGCGCACGCCGTCGGCCGCCGCCTCCAGCGCCACCGCGCGGGTCAGTCCGATCACGCCGTGTTTGGCGGCCACATACGGCGCCACCGAACCCATCCCCACTACCCCGAGATTCGACGCGTTGTTCAGCACCGCGCCGCCACCGGACTCGATGATCGCCGGAATCTGATGCCGCAGACCGTAATAGACGGCGGTCAGGTTCAATTCCAGATCCGCCCGCCACCCGGCCTCGTCGATCTCCTGGATCGGCCCAAAGGCGTTGACCGCACCGGCATTGTTGAAAGCCGCGTCCAGCCGGCCGAATTCGTCGAGCGCGGCCCGCACCAGGCGCGCGTGGTCGTCCGCGACGGTGACATCGGCGGGCACGAACACCGCGCGGCCGCCCGCCGCCCGGATCTCGGCGGCCACCCGATCACCCCCGGCCTTACCCCGCGCCGCCAGCACGACCGCCGCGCCCTCGGCGGCGACCCGCAGCGCCACCGCCTCGCCCACCCCCGAGGTGGCACCAGTGATCAGCACGACCTTGGACTCGAAGCGAGAATCCATCACGAATCTCCATTTCCGTTGTAGTGGTTGCGATCTCGTCGCGAATTCAGTCAAGCCCGCTGGACCCGCCGGAGCTGGCGGGATCCGGACGACGCGTTCCGGCCCAGGGACGGTTCCGCTGGACGGAGTTCCGGGTCATCATGGGGATGTGCGCGATCTGCTCCGGTCGATATGGTCCGAACCCCCGGCGCCGGACATTCCGCCGCGGTCATGGCGGGACCGGGTCGCGGTGGCGTTCTCCGCCGCGCTGGCGATCATCGAAGGCGTTGTGCGACAAGATGTTCCGTACCGGGCGATCTGGGTGCCGGTCGTCGTCGCGATGACGCTCACGCTGCTGTGGCGGCGCAGCCGGCCGGTGCCGATGATCATCGTCGCGTTCGCCGGCTCGGCCACGGTGACGGTACTGCTGGGTGGCGCGCAATCGCACATCGACGCCGCGGGCGCGGTCCTACTGCTGCCGTACGCGTTGTACCGGTGGGGGTCCGGGCGCGACATCGTGCTCGGCTCGAGCGTCGTCGCGGCCGGCGCGGGCGTCGGGATCGTGGCGGCGGGCCTGGCCGGCGCCGACGCCGCCGCCGGATTGTTCGTGCTGGTCTCGGCCGTGGCGCTGGGTTCGGCGTTCCGCTACCGGGCTCGGGCGAAGGTGCGTGAGTTCGAGCAGGTCAAGCTGATGGAGCGGGAACGGCTGGCCCGCGACCTGCACGACACCGTCGCACATCACGTGTCGGCGATCGCGATCCGTGCCCAGGCCGGGCTGGCGACCGAGGAGTCCACCCCCGGCGCCGCCGTCGACGCGTTGCGGCTGATCGAGACCGAGGCCGCGCTGACGCTCACCGAGATGCGCTCGATCGTGCGCGCGTTGCGCCACGACCGGCCGAGTGACGACGAGAACTGTTTTCCCACACCGGGTCTCGCCGATCTGGCCCGGCTCGCGGAGCTCGCCGGCGATGGTCCCGCCGTGGCGGTGGAGATCGGCGGCGGGGTCACCGATCTGCCCGCGACCGTCGGCACCGCGCTCCACCGCATGGCCCAGGAGGCGATCACCAACGCGATGCGGCACGCGCGCAACGCGACTCGCGTCGAGGTGCGGATCGACGCCGACGACACGGAAGTGCGGCTGCTCGTCCGGGACGACGGCGACGCCGGTCGCGCGCTCCTCGCCGGACCCGCCGGGTACGGGCTGATCGGCATGGCCGAGCGGGCCGGGCTGCTCGGCGGCACCTGCGAGGCCGGGCCGAATCCGGGCCGCGGCTGGACCGTGACGGCCGTACTGCCTCGCGCGGGGGCGGCACTGCCCCGCGCGGGGGCGGCGCGATGAGCGCGCCCCGGCTGCGGGTGCTGGTGGCCGACGATCAGGAGATCGTCCGCACCGGCCTGGTGATGATTCTCGGCGCCCAGCCCGGTATCGAGGTGATCGGCGCGGCGGCCGACGGCGAGGAGGCCGTCCGGCTCGCCCTGGAACGGCGGCCGGACGTATGCCTGTTCGACATCCGGATGCCCGGCGTCGACGGCATCGAGGCCACCCGCCGGCTCGCGGGTCCGGCGGTCGCGGACCCGCTGGCCGTGGTGGTGATCACCACGTTCGATCTCGACGAGTACGTCTACGCCGCCCTGCGCGCGGGAGCGCGCGGATTCCTGCTGAAGGAGGCCGGTCCCGCGATGCTCGCCGCGGCCGTGCACGCCGCCGCGCACGGTGACGCGATGATCGCCCCGAGCATCACCGCCCGCCTGCTCGCCGCCTTCGTCGGCGCCGAACCGACTGCGGCACAACACGAACCGACCGCCATCCTCACCGAACGGGAGGAACACGTGCTGGCCGCCGTGGCCCGCGGGCGGACCAACAACGAGATCGCCGCCGAGCTGCACATCAGCCTCAGCACGGTCAAGACCCACATCGCCGGCCTGATGGCCAAACTCGGCGTGCGCAATCGCGTCGAGCTCGTCATCTGGGCGTACGAGACCCACCGCGTCCGGCGCTGATCGGCCGAAAGTACTACCGCGGCATCAGCGGATCGGCCGAGACGGATCGAGCCGCTCGCCCGATGTGCGCGCCGGCGTGGATCGCGACGATGGTGAGGAACCGTCCGAGGAGGAAATCGTGCCGGAATCCACGAAAACCACCAGCAGCGCCACCATGGCCGCGATCGTCCAACACCGTTACGGCGCACCGGAACAGGTGCTCACCCGCGCCCAGATCGCCCGGCCCGCACCCGGCGCCGACGAGGTCCTGGTGCGGATGCGGGCCACCAGCGTCAACACTCCGGATTGGCTTGCGGTACAAGGCACTCCGCGAATTCTCCGGTTGCAGGCCGGGCTGCGGCGCCCGGCGGCCCCCGTGCGCGGCAGCGATATCGCGGGCATCGTGGCCGCGGTGGGGACGAACGTGACCGACCTCCGGATCGGTGACGAGGTGTTCGGTTCGCAATGGGGAACCCGGTCGCGGCCCGGCACCTTCGCGGAATACGCGCTCGCACCGGCGGACCACCTGATCCCCAAACCCGCCGAACTGTCCTTCGAGGAGGCCGGCGCATCGGTGATGTCGGGAATCACCGCGCTGCGCGCCGTGCGGGACGTGGGCCGCGCCGGCCCCGGGCGGCGAATCCTGATCAACGGCGCGTCCGGCGGCGTCGGCACCTTCGCGATACAGATCGCCAAGTCGCTGGGCGCGCACGTCACCGCCGTGTGCAGTACGCGCAACATCGAATTCGTGCAGTCGCTGGGCGCCGACGAGGTCGTCGACTACACCCGCGACGACTACACCCGCGGCGCACAGCGATACGACGTGATCCTCGACAACGTGATGAACCATCCGCCCGCCGCGAACGCCGCCGTCCTCACCCCGTCCGGAACCTTCATCCCCAACAGCATCGGAGACGCCGGCGGATTCCTCGGCGGCCTGCCGAGAATCGCGCGGGCGCAGCTGATGGGCCGTGGGTCGGCCGATGTCCGCAGCGTCACCTGCGTCCCCGATCGCCCGAATCTGCGCGACCTCGCCGCACTCCTGGCATCGGGCGACATCGCGGTGATCATCGAGCGGACCTATCCGCTGAACGAGGCCGCCGCCGCGATCGCGCACATGCTCGGGCACCGGGCCAGAGGCCAGATCGCCGTCACCATTCCGTCGGCCGACGAGATCTTCTGAGCGACAGTCGGTTTCGTCGCAGCCACGCATCCGTGATGACCGCCGCAGTGGCGATCCTCTCAGCACCGGAACGGCGGGCGCGCGATACGATATGGTCCACAGGTTCCGACTCCGACGAGTGTTGTCCAGTAAAAAGGAGTCCGAGCGGATGGGTCTGGCGGACCAGCGGATCAGCCGGCGCAGCGTGCTGTGGGCGGCCGGCGCCGCGGTCGCGCTCACCACGGTCGCTCAGCCGACCCAGGCCGCGGCCATCACCCCGATCGCGTCCGCCGGACCCGCGGAACCCGAGAAGCGCGCGGAACTGGCCGAGAGGGCGATCGTCGAACGCCATGTCCGCGCACTCTGGGGCCGATCGTCGGCACAGCTGGGCACCCTCACCTGGCCCGCGGCCCTGCTGGACCAGTCGTTCCTGAAATGGTGTTACTGGTGGCAGGCCCACCTGCTCGACTGCGCGGTGGACGCCGCCTGCCGCGCCCGCACCGACGACCGGCTGCACCGCGTCGCCGCGCTCGCGAGCGGCATCCGCACCCGCAACATCACCGGCTGGACCAACCGCTACTACGACGACATGGCATGGCTCGCGCTCGCGCTGGAGCGCGCCGACCGGCTACTGGGCCGCCGGTACACCGGTCCCACCGCCGAATTGCGCACCGCCCTGCTCGCCGGCTGGAATCCGGCCGTCGGCGCCGTGCCCTGGCGGCACGGCGACCATTTCTACAACACCCCCGCGATCGGCCCGACCGGAATCGCGCTGGCCCGCCTGGGTGAACTCCCGCGCGCCCGGCAACTCGCCGATTTCCTGCGCACCCGCCTGCACGACCCCGCCACCGGCCTGACCCTCGACGGCGTCCGCGAACCCGAGGACCGGGTGGACCGGACCGTCCACACCTACTGTCAGGGCGTCGCCATCGGCCTGGAAACCGAATTGGCCGTGCGCACAGGCGATTCGGCCCACCACGACCGCGTGACCACCCTGGTCGCCGCCACCGGGACCCACCTGACGAACGCCGGCGTGATCACCGGCGCCTCCGCCGACGACTCGGGCCTGTTCATGGGCATCCTGGCCCGGTACCTGGCCGAGGCCGCCCTGACTCTCGGCGACGCCACCGCGGCGGACATCGTGCACACCTCCGCCCGCGCCGCGTGGGAGCACCGCGCCGAGGTGGACGGCCTGCCCCTGTTCGGAATGGACTGGTCCCGCCCGGTCCCCGCCCCGGACCGCCCCCGGGCCTTCCCCGACTTCACCCACGCCCCCGCCGCCACGACCTCGAATCTGAGCCGCGACCTCTCGGTCCAGCTGAGCGGCTGGATGCTGCTCGAGATGGACCACCGGCTCACCGCCGCCGGACTCTGAATCCGGCCCGCGTTCAGCGGTCGGCCGCGGCGAGGGGGTCGAAGCTCGGCCGTTCGTGCGCGGACGGCAGTTCGGTGGCGATGCGGTGGGCGAAATCGCAGAAGGTGGCCGGCAACATGCGCGTGTCGTCACGCCGGCGTACGACGTAGGTCGTGCAGGTCGGGCCGCCCCGGAGCTCCACGAGCTTGAATCGCGAGACGGTCAGACCGTCCCCCAGAGTGGCCGGTCCGGCGATCACGACCTTGTTCAGCCCGGCCGACAGGGTGATCTCGGCATTGGTGGCGGCGTGCTCTCCGACGAATTGTGGTTCGGCGCCGTTGCGCTCACCCGAGAGCTGCCAGAACAACCGGGGCCGCCGCGAGATCTTCGGCGAATAGTTCACCAACGGCTGCTCGAGAAACTCCGCGACACCGACGCTGTCCGCTTCCCAGAACGGATGGCCCTGTGGTGCCGCGATCGCACACGGCTCGCCGCCGACGATCGGCTGCCCGACGACCCGGTCGAAATCCAGCGGCGAGCGCAGAAATGCCACATCGATGTCGCCGGTGAGCAGTGGTTGTTCGTACTCTGGGATGGCCAGCTCCTGGCATCGCAGCCGGACCTGCGGGAAGGCCGCGGCGAACGCGCTGATGACGGGGAAATGGATCGAATCGGGCAGCGGCCCGGCGACGCCTATGCGCAGTTCCGACAGATGCGGTGCGGCCTTGCGGGTATCGGCGACCGCGCTGTCCACCTTGCCCAGAATCCGTTGTGCCCGTTCGTAGAAGACCAGTCCCGCCGCGGTCAGCCGGGTGCCGTCCGGCTGCCTGTCGAACAACCGCACACCGAGTTCCCGCTCCAGACCCCGGATCTGCTGACTCAACGTGGGCTGGGACACGTACAACCGCGCCGCCGCCCCGGTGAAGCTCATACACTCGGCGACCGCTACGAAGTAGCGAAAGTGTCGTAACTCCATGATGTTTCGATTCCCCTCGTGGCGGTGAGACCCGCTGAGCCCAGTATCCCTTACACCGGATCCCGGCGACAGCCGTCGTTTTCGGGTCCCGAGGCGATCGGTTGTGCCTATACGGACATAGGTGATCCGACTTCGACACCCCCGTGGATCGGCCGGGACACTGGTCGTGGTGCCCGGGCTCGACAGTCAGGAGCTGAAGATGTTGTCTCTCAGAGGGTTCGGTTCGGTCGGTGGCCGGCTGCAGGTGGGGTCCGCGCTCGCCGCGATGGTCGCGGCGGGGATCGTGGCGCTGAGTGGGCCGGGCGTGGCCCACGCAGCGACGACCTCGGTGACGGTGTCCGGCCGGGCGTCGACCGCGTGCCCGGCGACGGTGACGGCGACCGTGTCCGGCGTGAACCTGGCCGCGAACGGCGGCTCACCGGGCGCGGTGCTGTTCGGGGACGGCGCAGCCACGCTCGGCATCGTCCTCGCCACCGTGCAGTCCACCACGCCGACCGGCGCGACCGTCGTCGCCGCGTTCGAGTGGCATCCGGCCACGACGGGGACCCACGTCCTGACCGCCGTCTACTCCGGTGACAGCTCGGGCGATCACACGACGGTCGAGGTCGGCACCGGGATCAACCTCGGCTCCGTGTGCCTGTGACGAGACGGGAGGGCTTTGCATCATGGAACCCGCGTCGCTGGGTATCGCGGCCGCCGCGCTGCTGGCAACCAAGTTCGGGGAGGGGCTCGCGAAGGACGCGGGCTCCAGCAGCTGGAACGCGATCACCCGCCTCCGTACGCTCGTATCGGCGAAATTCGGGTACGAGCCCGAGGTTGTCCCGACCGAGCCGGCGGACCCGGCCGCCGATCGGCGCGTGACCGCCGAGGCCATCGACGCCGCGGCCCGCGCCGATCCGCACTTCGCCGCCGGCCTGCGCTCCGTCCTCGCCGAGGCCGGCGGAAACGGAAGGGGCGCAACGATCATCGCGAACGCGCACGACAACGCGAAGCAGCCGATCGTCAACGGTGACGTGCGCGGCGGACTGCGGCTGTGACCCGTGGACGCGTTCCGGACGGCCGGCGACGTCGCGCCGGCGATCTCCACCGCGACGGACCATGCGATCCAGGTCAACGTGCACGGCAGCGTCTCCGGTGGTGTGCACGTCGCCGCCCGGGAGGCGGCACGTTCGGCACGGCGCCGGATCGTCACGAACCTTCCGGCCCCGCCGCGCACCTTCATCGGTCGGCAGGACGAACTCCGGCGAATCGTCGACGGGCCGAAACAGCATGCGGCGGTGGCGATCTACGCGATCGACGGGATGCCCGGCGTCGGGAAGACCGCCTTCGCGGTCCGGGTCGCGCACGAACTGGCCGATCGGTATCCCGACGGCCGATACCTCCTCGATCTCCACGGACACACCCCGGGCCGGCGACCGGTGGACCCGGCGGACGCGATCGCGGAGATGTTGCTCGCGCTCGGCGAGGACCCCGCCGGGATGCCGGCGACGGCCGTCGGCCGCCTGGATCTGTGGCGCGCTCGGACGTCCGAGGCAAGAACGCTGCTGGTGCTCGATGATGCGGCCGACCGAAGCCAGGTCGAACCGCTTCTGCCGAGCGGGTCCGGATGCCTGACGCTGATCACCAGCCGCCGCCGGTTGCTGCTGCCGGACATGCGACCGCTGTCGCTGGCGGTCCTCGACCCACCGGCGGCCGAGGAACTGTTCCGGACCGTCGGAGGCCGCGATCCGGACGCCGCCGGCGAACGCGAAATCGTCGCGCGGACAGCCGCGTTGTGCGGATACCTGCCGCTGGCGATCGGGCTGGTGGCCGGCCAGGTGGCCCAGCATCCCCACTGGACGACCGGCGATCTGGGCGATCTGGCCGCGGAACTCGCGGCCGAGACAGACCGGTTGTCGGTCGTGGACGGCTCCGAGGGGCCGACCGTGCGCGCCGCGTTCGACCTGTCGTATCGAAAACTGCCCGCGAACCGACGAAAGTTCTTCCGGCAACTGGGATCCCACCCTGGTCCGGATCTCGGTGCGGATGCGGTCGCCGCACTGACCGGAGTGCCGCGGACGGCGGCACGGCGCGAGTTGGCGACGCTCCACCGTGATCACCTGCTGGAGGAGACCACGCGGGGCCGCTACCGGTTGCACGACCTGCTCCGCGGCTACGCGCGCACCCTCGGGGCACCGAATGCGCACGCGAACAACGCCGTTGCGGTGAACCGGCTGCTGGACCACTATCAGCAGACCGCCACCGACGCCGATCGGTGGCTCTCCGGGCCGACCCGTCCGGCCGGTCGCGTGACCGGCGGCAACGCGCACCGCGTGACCGGCGGTGGCAGCGCCGATCGCGTGACCGGCGGTGGCAGTGCCCAGTGTGTGACTGCCGGCGACAACGCCCAGGGTGTGACCGCGGGCAGCGGTGCCGGACACGAGTTCGCCGACGCTGCGGCGGCCCTGCGGTGGCTTCGTGGTGAGCGCGCGAATCTGCTGGCGTGCCTGGATTATTGCGCCGAGCACGACCTCGCCCGGCTGGTCGCGCTGACCGGGCGGATGGCCGGACTGCTGATCCTGGACGGTCCGTGGCAGCAGGCTCGCTCGATCCATCGGCGGGCGGTCGACGCGGCCGTGCTGCTCGGCGATCCGGTCGGAGCGGCCGTGGCCCGCGCGAATCTCGGTCGGGTACACAACCTGCTCGGCGAATACCGCCCGGCCCGCGAGGCGCAGCGGCAAGCACTCGAGACCTTCCGGCTGCACGGTGATCGGTCGGCGGAGGCCGCCGTTCACGGCGATCTCGGTCTGGCCGCCGAGAACATCGGTGAGTACGCCGAGGCGGCCGCGGCGCAGCGGCGTGCCCTGGTTGTCCACCGGGAACTGGGCAACCGAATGGGCGAAGCCCACACCGTTCGCCGTCTCGGCGCCGTGTATCAGGCCGCCGGAGATTTCCGGCAGGCCGCCGGCCTGCTGGCCGCGGCGGCGGATCGGTACCGTGAACTCGGTGACCGGCTCGGCGAGGCGCACGCCCTCGGTGCGCTCGGCACGTTGCGCCAGTCGACGGGAAATCACACCGATGCCGTCGCCCTGCACGGGCAGGCGCTGAACATTCTTCGGGCACAAGGTAATCGGCTCGGCGAGGCCAACACACTGCGTGACCTCGGCCTGCTGCGTCATATCGAGGGCGATCGCGACGGCGCCGCCGAGTTGCGGCAGCAGGCGCTGGACATCTACCGCTGGCTCGGCCACCGCCTCGGGGAGGCCGACGCACTCACCGCATTCGGTGTGGCGCACTGGCGCACCGGTGATTTCGTCGAGGCCGTCCACCATCAGCTGCACGCGGCGGCGATCTTTCGCGAATCCGGTGACCGGCTCGGCGAAGCCGGAACGCTCGTCGACCTCGGTCTGGTGTACGAGCGGATCGGGCATCCCGAGCAGGCCGGTGAGCTATACCGGCGGGCGCTGCTGGTTTTCGAGGACATCGGCAACCGGCTCGGCTACGCCGACACCCTGGGTAACCTCGCCGCGCTGCGCCGGGCCGAGGGACGACACGGGTCGGCAGCAGGGCTGTATCGGCAGGCACTGCTGATCTTCCGGGACATCGGCAGCCGCCTGGGTGAGGCGAAGGCGCTGGCCGGTCTCGGGCGGGCGCGGGAGAGTGCCGCGGATTTCGGCGGTGAAGCCCGGGAGCTGTATCGGCAAGCGCTGGACGTCTTCCGGGAAATCGGCAGTCGCCGTGGCGAGGCCGAAACGCTGGTCGCGCTGACCCGCGTACATCGCAACGCGGGCGATTACGACGACGCCGTCGATCTACTGGAGCGGGCCCGGGATCTCTACCGGCACAGCGGAAATCGACTCGGCGAGGTCGAAACACACAACGGCCTCGGCTGGCTGCTGCTCGAGACGGGCCGGGTACCGGAGGCGTTGCGGCTGTTCACCGAGGTGCTCGGCGAGGCCGATCGCATCCACAATCGACTCGAACGGGCGCATGCGCTCGAAGGGGCCGCCCGGTGCCGGACCATCCGCGGCGACGCGAGCACCGCCACCGCGCAACTGGAAGAGGCGCTGACCATCTACCGCGGCCTCGGCTCACCCGAAGCCGACCGCACCGCAAGGTATCTCGCCAGGAGAAGCGACGCATGACCGATATTTCCTCGCCGCCACGATCGGACCCCGCACTCGTGCGGCGGCTGCGCGACGGCGACCTCGACGCACTGCGCGACATCCACACCGAGTACGCCCCGGCACTGCGCGCCTACTGTGTGAGCCGGCTCGGCGATCGGGAAGAAGCCGACGAGGTCGTGCACGACACGATGCTGACGGCCTGGTCCCGCGCGGGCCTGCTGCCCGACCCGAACACGTTGCGCGCGTGGCTGTTCGCAGTCGTACGCAACGAATGCCGACGCCGGCTCGATGCGCACCCCGCCGGCGATCCCGGTGAATCCGTTCCGCGCCGTCCGGCGTCCGGCGACCACGGGCACGAAGACCGAACCCGCGCGTTCGTGCGGAGTGCTCTCGGCCACCTGCCGCCGGACGAGCGGGACGCCCTGGAACTCGCTCACGGGCAGCACCTTTCGACCGCCGAGATCGCCGACGTGTTCCGTGTCTCCGAACGTCGGGCCCGGCGATTGCTGGATCGTGCCCGACAGAATCTGACGTACTACGTGTCCGCCACGGCCATCGCCGCCGACGGTACCGGCGAATGCGCCGAACTGGCGAGCCTGGTCGACACCGAGGACGAATTCACCGCCCTGACAAGCCGTATCGGCCGGCACCTCCGCCAGTGCTCGGTCTGCTCGGTCGGCGAAGCCCGCCGGGTACGCCCGGCGGAACTGATAGCCGTTGTGCCCCTGCTCGTTCCGGCCGGGCCGGTCCCCTCGCTCGACGCGGTCCGGCTGGTCGCCGAGACCCGCCCGGCCGGTCGCACCTCCCCGGAAGCCGAGCGGGCCGGTCCGTACGACCGATCCGGATTTCCCCGCTCACCCGAGCGCCGGAGGCGACAGCGGATCGCCTTCGTCGTCATCGCCGTCGCCGCGCTGCTCGCGTCCGCCGCCGTCGCGGCATCGGCACTCGCCGTACAGGGACGTACCCCGCCACCGTCCGCGACGATCGAACTCCGCACTCCCGGGCGATCGACTCCGGTCGCGGTACCCGTCCCGGGCCCGGTCCTCCCGTCGCCGATATCCTCGCCCCCGTCGCCGTCGAATTCGACTCCCGCACCCCAGAATTCGCAACCCGCACCGCCGACTGCGCAACCCGTGAACGATCCGCCGCTCGCACCGAATCCCGCTCCGCCTCCACCGGATCCGAGATCGGCCGGGCAAGGACCGAACGCCGGGCCGCATCCGCCGCCCGATCCGAAACCGCCGGTGCCGGGCCAAAATCCACTACCTGATCCCAAACTCCCGGGACAGGATCCGAATCCGCAGGTGATCCACAACCCGCCGGCACCGGACCCGGGGCCGCAGCTGAACAGCAGTCGGTCGGACTCGCGAAATTTCGAGCCGGACCACAACCCGCCGGCGCAGGAGCAGGATTCACAGCAGAAAAAGTCGGCTCCCGATCCGGTTCCGCAGCCCGACCCGAAACACCCCCAGCCGAACGTGCAATCCCCACAGCCGCAACCGGGGCCGAGCCCGCAGCAGACGACGCCGCAACCGGCCACCCCGCAATCCTGCTCCTGGGACCAGTACTGGGATCCGGTATCGCACAGCTGCAAGTTGGCCCCCGGCTAGGCCACCGCCGCCGCCCTGGCAACCCGCACCGAACTCGCAGCCGGCCACCCGGCACCGGCACCGGCACCGGCACCGGCACCGATATCGCGAAGCTGCGAACCGGTACCGGGCCGCCCGCTGCCGGATCGACACCCGCACCGGTCCATGCGATGCCCCGCCGGTACGCGGCAGCTCACCCGTTGAGATACGCCAGGACCGCCAGTACCCGGCGGTGCCCGCTGTCGCTGGGCGGGAGGCCGAGTTTCGAGAAGATGTTGCCGATGTGCTTGCTGACCGCGCGCTCGGTGACGAAAAGGGTTGTGGCGATGGTGGAGTTGTCGCGCCCTTCGGCCATCAGTCCCAGGACTTGGCGTTCTCGTGGCGTGAGCGAATCGAGGGGAGAGTCGCGGCGGCGAACGAGCAACTCGCTCACCACTTCCGGGTCGAGGGCGGTGCCCCCGGCGGCGACCCGCTCCAGGGCCTCGAGGAATTCGTCCACGCGCCCGACTCGATCCTTGAGCAGATAACCGATCCCACCCGTGCCGTCACCGAGAAGTTCTGCGGCATAGGACTGTTCGACATACTGGGACAACACCAGGATCGGCAGTCCCGGCAACTGCCGGCGAGCGTCCAGGGCGGCGCGCAGGCCCTCGTCCCGGAAGCCGGGTGGCATCCGCACGTCGAGGACCGCCACATCGGGGCGATGTGCCAGGAGCGCGGGCAGGATGTCCGGGCCGGTGCCGACGACGGCCACCACCTCGTGGCCGACCGAGGTCAGCAGGAGGACCAGGCCCTCCCGGAGCAGGGCGTTGTCCTCGGCGATCACCACACGCACGGTAACTCCGCTTCGATACAGGTCGGGCCCCCGGCGGGACTGGTCAGGGCGAAGGTGCCGTCCAGGGCGGCGATGCGCCGGCCGATGCCCAGCAGGCCGGAGCCGGTCTCCCCGGCGCGGGGGAGGTGGGCGCCGCCGCGGCCGTTGTCGCACACCGTGATCCGGACGCCGGTGGGCGTGCGGGCCAGCCGGACGCCGGCACGGTCGGCTCCGCTGTGTTTCGCCGCGTTCGTGAGCGCTTCGGCCACAACGTAATACGCCGCCGCCTCGACCGCCGCCGGGGCTCGGGGCGGATCGTCGAACGCGTCGGCGTCGACGGTGACCGGCAGGCCGCTGCCCGCCGCCAGAGCCCGGACCGCGCCGGACAGACCACGGTCGGTGAGGATCGGTGGATGGATGCCGCGCACGACGTGCCGCAGCTCGGTGAGGGCCTGCTCCGCCTGGGACTGCGCCTCGTCGAGCAGGCTCCGTGCGGCCGCCGGATCGGTGTCGAAGGCGCGGCGCGCCAACCCGATTCGCATCGACAGCGCCACCAGCCCGGCCTGCGCACCGTCGTGCAGATCCCGTTCGATCCGGCGCAGCTCGGCCGCGTGCGCGGCGACGGCGCCGGCCCGGGTCTCGGTGAGTTCCTGAACACGCTCGGCCAGAAGCGCTTTCGGCGGTGGCCGCAGCAGCGACTCGGACCAGCGGGCGTCGAGGCCGGCGAGCCGATCGATCAGCGGAAGGATCAGCGCCGCCCGGCCGAGCAGCCCGCACCACACGCCGTCGACGACGAGGCCGATCGGCCACAGCGCCACGGCGGCCAGGCCGAGGAATCCGTAGAGGTAGTGCGCCAGCATCCAGCGCAGATCGGCGTAGGTGCACGGGTCGCGGCGAATCGCGCGCAGACTGTTGCGCAGCGGCGGGTCCAGCGGCAGGTACACCTCGGGCAGGGGCCGTCCGGTCCGGGCGTGCACCCAGCGCCGTTTGGCGCCGGCGATCCGGCGGATCAGCAGCACCGTCTCCGGAAGGAGCCCGATACCGACGACGGTGACGGCTGCGGCGACGGTCAGCAGCAGGACCGTGACGAACAGCCAGCAGCCGAACGCCAGCGCCACGGCCCGGGCCAGATACGCCGAGGCCCGCGCTGCTTGCCGGACGGTTGCTCGCATGCTCTCACCTTAAATCCCGGGCCGATGGTGCGCGGTCGTGCCGAATCCACTCCAATGGTGGAGCCCGCTACACCCTCGGTCCGGGGTCGCACCCCCTCGTGCCGACGCGGCGGCGACGGCATCGTCGTAGTCACCACGCGGCATCCGCTCGGGATGACGCCGACAGCGAGGAATTCCGCCATGCGCGACACTGCCGACATCATCGAAGCCCCTCCGGCCACCCTGGGGACGCGGACCGGCTTCCGCACGATCGGGCTGCGAATCCTGTTCGCCGCCGGGGTCGCCGCCTGTGTCGGATCCGGATTCGTGCTCCCCGACCAGTATCAGCACGCGGCCACCTACGCCGGGACCGCCGTGTCCCTGCTGACCGGTCCGCTGGTGATGCGCGAGGAGCCGCTGCGTTCCTGGCTCGCGGCCCGTCCGACCTTGTGGTTCCTGTTCGTGTTCAACCTGGCCGTCGCCGTGTGCGCCGGGGTCTTCCTGGACGGTCCGGAGGGTATCGCCGCCGCGGCCGGTATGGGCGTCGTCTCGCTCGGCGCGGGCATCGGCCTGCTGCGAACCCGCCCGGCCGCCGCTCCCGCGCGATGATTCAGCCGACGGTCCGGGGGCTGCGCTGCCAGCGATGTTCGACCCGGGCCAGCCGCCAGTAGGTGAGGGCGATCGCCCACACCGCGACGAACAGGCCGACGATGACGAATCCGACGTTGTCCAAACTCAATCCGGAGATCCAGTCGGTGACCGGATCGGTGAGGTCGAGCTGGTTGTGCAGGATGCCGACCAGTTCGATGGTGCCGATGAGGAAGGCCACGGCGATCGAGAGACCGGTGATCGTCAGGTTGTAGTAGACCTTCCGGACCGGATTGGCGAAGGCCCAGTGGTAGGCGAAGTTCATGAAGGTGCCGTCGATGGTGTCGAACAGGCTCATCCCGGCCGCGAACAGCAACGGCAGGCACACGACCGCGTACCAGGGCAGCCCGGCGGCGGCGCCGGACCCGGCCATCACCATCAGCGTGACCTCGGTGGCGGTGTCGAAGCCGATCCCGAACAGCAGCCCCACCGGATACATCTGCCCGGGGCGGGTGATGGATCGGGTCAGCCGCCCGAGGATCCGGTTCAGCAACCCCCGGCTGTCGAGGTGCCGTTCCAGCTCCCGCTCGTCGAATTCACCCGCGCGCATCGCCCGGAAGATCCGCCAGATCCCGGCGAGCGCGACCAGATTCAGGGCGGCGATCAGATAGAGGAAGCCCCCGGAGGCGAGGGTGGAGACGAGGCCGAGGTCCTGCCGGGTGCTGGAATCGTCGCTGGTGAGCGTCCCGGCCAGCCGCACCCCGGCGGCGATGCCGGCCGCCAGCAGCACGACCACGGTGGAATGGCCGAGCGCGAACCAGAACCCGACCGAGACCGGTCGTTTCCCGTCGGCCATCAGCTTGCGGGTGGTGTTGTCGATGGCGGCGATATGGTCGGCGTCGAAGGCGTGCCGCATCCCGAGCGTGTAGGCCGTCACCCCCAGACCCAGGCCGAACACCTGGGTGCCGACGGTGTAGTGACGCGGGGCGACCAGGGCGATCAGGATGCCGAACGCGATCAGGTGCAGGACGGCGATCACCGCGAACAGGCCGCCGGTGCGGATCCAGTCCCCGCGTTGCCACCGCGGTATCCCGGGTGGCGATTGCGAAGCCGTTGGCGGACAGGGGTTTTCGGGCAGTGACACGGCGGGACAGCCTCTCCAGCACCTCGTGGACGGGGTATTGCGTGCCGTGGCCGGTCTCCTGGCTGACGGGTCGACACCGATGCCCCTGGCCTTCCGGCACCGGACGGTGCTGTGGCCCGCCCCGAGGGGCGGCGAGGTATCGGCTCTCCGATCACAGTGGCGAGGGCCGCTCCGGTTTCCCACCGGTCTTCCCGAACACCACGGCGGATCTCACGGTAACCGGCCGGTTTATCGGCCGCAAACCTGGCCTACACCATC
The DNA here is from genome assembly GCF_009604425.1 of Nocardia aurantia. Classification (GTDB taxonomy): domain Bacteria; phylum Actinomycetota; class Actinomycetes; order Mycobacteriales; family Mycobacteriaceae; genus Nocardia; species Nocardia aurantia. The sequence goes on from NZ_WEGI01000015.1 coordinate 139,001, forward strand.
CGGTCGGTGAGCCGGTGCGGTGCGTGCCGCAGCACGGTGTCGATGACGCGCCACCGGATCCCGGGCAGCGCCGCCCGCGTGGGTTCGCGTTCGACGGCCGTGATCATGGCGGATACGCCCCGATCGAGCGAGGCGGTGAGCGCTGCGCTCGCGCCCGCGCCGGCGGACAGATCGGTGGCGATGTAGCCGGGGACCAGGGTGGTGACGGCGATCGCGGTGCCGCGCAACTCGGTGGCCAGCGCCTCGCCGAGCGCGGAGACGGCCGCCTTGCTCGCGGAATAGGCTGCCGCCTTACCCGGCAGCCCGCGATCGGCGCTGATGGAGGACACCAGCACGAGATGGCCGTGGGTTTGCCGGCGGAAGATCGACAGCGCCGCCTCGGCCTGTGCCAGGGTGCCCAGCACATTCGTGCGGGCGGTGTCCAGATTGGCCCGCGACCGGCCGGTGCCGATCGGGGCGCCCTTGCCGATGCCGGCGTTGGCGATCACCCGGTCCAGGCCGCCGAGGGTCGTGGCGGCGGCCTCGAAGGTCTCGGTGACCGCCTCGTCGTCGGTGACGTCGAGCGGGTGGACGCTGACCGTGATCGCCGGGTTCGCGGTCAGCAACTCGGCGCGCAGCGCCTCGAGCCGGTCGGCCCGGCGCGCACACAGCGCGAGGTCGCGCCCCGCGCCGGCGTAGCGGCGGGCCAGCTCCGCGCCGAGGCCGGAACTGGCGCCGGTGATCAGGATCCGTTGCCGGGGCGGGTGCGGCGTGCGTGTCATATCGGCGTCGTCTCCGGTCGGGGGATGGAACTTACTCTCGGGTAATAACGGACCCTATCGGCGCCGCCGGTTCCGGACAAGCGGGCTTGTGTGCCCGCCGATACACACCGAGTGTCGCTGCGCTGGCAGAACTTCCCGCCCATCCCGCGCAGTATCGAACACGTACCGGACGCCGGCCGCACGGGTCGGCGAAAAGACTTGGAGGACAACATGACCAACGTGTTCCGCCGGATCGGCGTCACCCTGGCCGCCCTCACCGTGATCGGTGGCGCCGGGGTCGGGATCGCCGGTGCCGCAACGCCGGCCGCCGCACTGCCGGCCCACACCGTGGTGCAGCTCGGTGAGCACACCTGGTTCGATCCGTTCTGCGAATGGCGTGACGGCTTCGACTGGCACTACTACAACTACTGCGACAGCAACTTCTGGCACGGCAGCCATCACCACGACTGGGAGTTCTTCGATCGCCACCACCGCGGCTGGGACTACGACTGGCGTCGCTGAGCCATCCCGCCCGCTCGGCGCCCCGGCAGCATCGCTGCCGGGGTGCGGCCGTTTCCGGGGACGCCTGTCCGGCCGGCCGGTCCGCTGGGTAGGGTTCAACAGTGTCGAAAGTGGGCGTGCTCACGTGGGCCGCCGCGATCATCCTGCCGGCGGCCGGGTTGTGGCTGCTGCTGTCGCACCCGGGGCTCGACGCCCACTACGAACATCATCCGCAGCACTTCTGGCTGGTCCTGGCGGCCGCGGTGCTGGCCGTGCTGCTCGGCGTCGTCCTGTTCCGCGCCGCGCGCACCCGCCGCGATGTGCGGCTCATCCTGGTCTCGCTGATGTTCCAGTTCGCGGCCGGTTTCCTGGGCCTGCACGCGATCGCGACGCCGGGCGTCATTCTCGCGATGCCCAACGCCGGCTTCGTCTACGCGGTGCCGGTCGGGCTGACCCTCGGCGGATTCGCGGCCCTGGCCTCGGCGATCGAATACGGACCGGCCGCGGCCGCCCGGCTGAACCGCATGGTCTGGCTGTTGTCGGCGCTGCCCGCGGTGGCGCTGGTGGTGTGGGCCGCTTTCTCGCTCACCGGATTACCGCCGTTCGACGGAATGCCCAGTCCCACCGAGACTTCCGGGCCACTGGTGATCCTGGCCTATGTGGGCTCGCTGTCCTATGTGGGCGCGGCGATCGCCTACGCGCGCCAATTCCTCCGGCGCCGTGGGCTTTTGCTGCTCAGCGTGCTCACCGCGTTCGTGCTGCTGATCGAGGCGCTGCTGGCGGTCGGCTACGGCCGCAGCTGGCAGGCGTCCTGGTGGGAGTGGCACGTCCTGATGGTGCTGGCGTTCGCGCTGATCGCGCTGAGCAGCCACACCCAGTTCCGGCGCGAGGGCTCGTCGCTGGGCCTGTTCGACAGCGTCACCCTGAACCAGACGATGGCCGTGCTGGAGCGCGACTACACCCGGGCGCTCGCCGAACTCGTGGAGGTGCTGCGGCAACGCCAGGCCGCCGGGCTGCCGATCGATCAGCCGCTCGGCTCGGTCGGGGTCGACCTGTCGAAACGGTTCGGGCTCACCGAACGTCAACTCGCCGTGCTGACCCAGAACGCCCGGTTGTATCGGCAGCTCGACGGGCTGTTCCGTTCCTACATGTCCCCGCAGGTGGCGACCGCGCTGCTGGAGAATCCGGCGCAGGCCGACCTCGGTGGCCGGATCGCCGAGGTCAGCGTGCTGATGGCGGACCTGAGCGGGTTCACGCCGTTCGCCGAGCGCACCGATCCGGCGCTGGTCGTACAGATGCTGAACACCTATTACGGTGCCATCGTGCCGGTCATCCTGGACGAGGGTGGCGTGGTGGTGCAGTTCGTCGGCGACGCGGTGATGGCGGTGTTCAATGCGCCTGTCCCGCAACCGGATCACGCGCTGCGCGCCGGGCGGGCCGGGCTGGCGCTGCAACACGCGGTGGGGCGGATCGCGGCGGACCGGCCGGACTGGCCGCGTTTCCGGGTCGGCATCAACACCGGGCCCGCACTCGTCGGCAATATCGGTGCGGCGCAAATGCGCAACTACACCGCGATCGGCGACACCACCAACCTCGCGGCCCGGCTGGAGGGCGTGGCCCAGCCCGGCGATGTGGTGATCGGGCCGCTCACCCGGGATCAGCTCGGCCCGTACGCGATCGTGCAACCGCTGCACGCGATCTCGGTGAAGGGCCGGCGAGAACCGGTGACCTGCTTCGTACTCCGGGGCCTGCGGTGACCACCGAATTCGCGCTGCTGCGCAGCCTCGAGCCCGAGGAGCGCCGTCAGGTGCTGGCGTCCTGTATCCCGCGGCGCTTCAAACGGCGTGAAATCCTCTGCCACGAAGGCGATCCGGGCGACACACTGCATCTGGTCCGGTCCGGGTTGTTGTTGATCCGGGTGGCGACCCCGCTCGGCTACACCGCCACCCTCACCATGATCGGCCCGGGTGATTCCTTCGGAGAACTCGCGCTGCTCAGCGACGACGCCAGGCGGACGGCGACCGTGGAGGCCGCCGAGAACGCCGAAACCCTCACCCTGAGCCGCGCGCAACTAGCGGTGCTGCGCGAAGCCCACCCCACCATCGACCGGATGATCACCGCCACCCTGGTCGAACAGGTCCGCCGGTTGTCCGCGAATGTGCTGGAGGCGCTGTATCTTCCGGTCGAGGCGCGGGTGGTGCGCCGGCTGGCCAATCTCGCGCGCATCTACGGCGGTCCCGCGCCCATCGTCGAGATCCGGCTCACCCAGGACGATCTCGCGTCGATGGCGGGCACCACCCGGGTCACCGCCAACCGGGTGCTGCGCGATCTGGAGCAGCGCGGCATCCTGGCCCTGCGGCGGGGCCGGATCATCGTCACCGACCGGGCCGGCCTCGCCGCCGCCGCGAACGCGACCCCCTGATCCGCTCGCCGGTCGGCGCGACCCGCGTTGCCGGCCACGGAAATTCGGTCGCGCGGCGGTGGGGCCGGTGGCTACATTGACCGCCATGGCGGAGTTGCGGGGACATGTCGACGATCGGTTCGAGCCGGTGGCGCGGGCGCTGTCGGCGGCACTGGACGCGGTCGACGTGGGCGCCTCGGCGGCGGTGTACGTCGACGGCGAACCGGTGGCCGACCTGTGGGGCGGCTACGCCGATGCCGCGCGGACCGTCCCCTGGGAGCGGGACACCATCGTCAACGTCTTCTCGACCACCAAACCGATGGTCGCGCTGTCGGCGTTGATCCTCGCGGATCGCGGCGAACTCGATCTGGACGCGCCCGTCGCCCGGTACTGGCCGGAGTTCGCGGCCGCCGGGAAGCACGACGCCCGGGTCCGGCATCTGCTGGGACATACTGCGGGACTTCCGGATTGGGACACCCCGATCAGCGTGCCGGAACTGTTCGATGGGCCGTCGGTGACCGCGCGGCTGGCGGCGCAGGCGCCGCAGTGGGAGCCCGGTACCGCGGGCGGCTACCACTCGCTCACCTTCGGTTACCTCGTGGGCGAGGTGATCGCGCGGGTCAGCGGCCGCAGCGTCGGCACCTTCTTCGCCGAGGAGGTCGCCGGGCCGCTCGGCGCCGATTTCCACATCGGTCTCGCGCCCGAGCACGACCGCCGCGTCGCCGCGCTGATCGCCGCGCCGAGCGGAGACAAGCCGGAGGGGTTCGCGGTCGGGGTCTCCGATGCCAATACGCCCGAATGGCGGCGCGCCGAGATCCCCGCGGTCAACGGGCACGGCAACGCGCGCTCGGTCGCCGCGGTGCAATCGGTGCTCACCTCCGGGGGAGTGGGCGGCGACGGCGTGCGCCTGCTCTCCCCGGCCGGCTGCGAGCGGGCGCTCGAGGAACAGTTCCGCGGGACCGACCGTGTGCTGCGGGCCCCCATCACCTGGGGCCTCGGGTACCGGCTGGAGAACCGCACCTGTTCCTGGGGCGGCTGGGGCGGCTCGCTGGTGTTCAACGACCTCGACAACCGCCTGACGGTGGCCTATGTGATGAACCAGGTCCTGTGGGAGGACGACTACCTCCGGGGCCTGTCCATCGTGATGGCCGCCTACGAGGCGCTGAACTCCTGAGCACCGGCGGTGACGTCTTCCCGAGCCACCGCCGGGCCGTCGGTCACACCGGGACCAGTTCGCTCGTGCAGAACGCGCAACGCTTCGCCTCGGTCGGCACCGAACTGAGGCATTCCGGGCAGTCGCGCTTGGGCGTGGTCACTTCGTTCTTCGGGCTGAACCGCGAGGTCAGGGCATTGACCGGGAGTACCACGAGGTAGTAGACGAACAGGGCCACCAGGATGAACGTCACGATCGCGGTGAGAAACGCGCCGACCGGGAACTCGACCTTCCCGACCTTGAAGCCCTGGTCACTGAAATCCCCGGAAGCGCCGACCGCGAGGCCGACCAGCGGGGTCAGGAACGCGCGCACGAAGCCGTTGACGACGGAGGTGAACGCCGCGCCCACCACGATGCCGACCGCCAGATCCACGACGTTGCCGCGCAGCAGGAACGTCCGAAAGCCCTTCATATCTCTCCTTCAAGCCTTGCTCTTCCCCGGCAAGCCTAGGTTCTGCGCCGGAATGCGGCAGCGATCTCCGCCACACCGCCGATAGGCTGGCGGAACGCCGGATCGACGATCCGGTGCGGGGTCGAGGGGACGGATACCGAAAAGCGTGACTGCGAAACGAGTGTGGCTGATCCGGCACGGGGAGAGCGAGGGCAATATCGGCCTGCCCACCCGAAACGGCGCCACTCCACTCACGGACGTCGGCCACGCTCAGGCCCGCCGGGTGGCCGCGGCGTTCGACACCGCACCGAGCCTGATCGTGGTCTCACCGATGCGGCGGGCGCAGCAGACCGCGCAGCCCACCGCCGACCGCTATCCCGGCAGTCCTCGGGAACAGTGGCCCGTGCAGGAATTCCACCACCTGCCGAGCTTCGCGGACCGCCCGGTGACCGCCGAGTTTCTCGGACCGCACCTGCGGGCCTATTGGGAACGCGCGGATCCGGAGGAACGGCACCCCGGCAAGGAGTCGTTCACCGACCTGCTCGACCGGGCCGAGGAACTGCTGAAACGCCTTGCCGCCCAACCGGACGGCCTGATCGCGGTCTTCAGCCACGGCACCTTCCTGGGTGCCGTGCTGTACGTCGTGGAGGCCCGCCACGAACGGACCCCGGCCGGCATGCGCGCCTTCCACGACTATCACGAGGCGAATCCGCTGGGGAACGGGGTCATCGTCGAACTGGGCTACCCTGGTCCGAAGGTGCTGCGCACGAACGTGTCCCATCTCGACTGACCGGTAACTGTCCACGGCGACATCCGATGTCGGCTGAAATGAGTTGTGTACCAACAACATGGGTGACTGCTCAGCGTCCGGTCGTGCGGTGACATCGACCTCAGCCCTGTGCCGCGGCGGCGTGGCGGCGAGCGAGAGTCGCTGAGGCGGCGCGTAATTCGGGCGGGCCGACGATCTCGAAATCGGTGTCGAATCGGCCGATCGCGGCGGCCAGCGCGATCCAGGACCAGGAACCGGTGATCAGCCGGCAGCGGTCCGGGCCCAGTGCCTCGACCAGGCCGTCGTGGACGAACGGCGACACGTCGGCGGCGGGACGACGGAGGACCACCTCGCCACGACAGGGCCAGCCGGGGGTGTCCGAGCCGCGGAATCGGCCGGTGACGAACGCGGCGACGTCCCCGCCGGGCAGGTCGCGCGGGGTGAATCGGGGACCGTTGGGGGTGCGGAGGCCGATCCGATCGGCGCGGAAGACGCGCCAGTCGTCGCGGTCCGGGTCCCAGCCGATCAGATACCAGCGACCGTCGCGGGTGACGAGGTGGTGCGGCTCGACGCGGCGGGGCGCGATCGCCTCGCCGGGGTCGCCGGTGGGCCCGTAGTCGAAGCGCAGCACCTCCCGGGCGTGCACGGCCGCGCCGATGGCCACGAGCACATCGGGGTCGACGGCCGGTGTGGCGGCGTCGCCGACGGCGGTGATCCGCAGCGCGTCCACCCGGTGCCGCAGGCGGGCGGGCAGGACCTGCCGGATCGTGTTCAGCGCGCGCACCGCGGCCTCCTCGATGCCGGCGCCCGCGGTAGCGGCGAGGCGCAGCGCGACGGTCACCGCGACGGCCTGATCGTCGTCGAACAGCAACGGCGGCAACTCGGCGCCCGCTCCCAGCCGATAACCGCCGTCCGGGCCCTTCACGGCGGCGATGGGATAACCGAGTTCGCGCAGCCGGTCGACATCGCGGCGGACGGTGCGCGGACTGACCGCCAGGCGTTCGGCCAGCAGCGTCCCGGGCCAATCCCGGCGGGCCTGCAGCAGTGACAGCAGGGCCAGGAGTCGGGCGGACGTTTTCGGCATATTTCGATTCTGCCCGGAGAAGAGGACACATCCTGACCGCTTCCTCGGTGAGTGTGGTGGATGTCAGGCAACAGTCGAACAGAGGAGCGGACATGTCCGTCACGACCACCACCCATCTGAACTTCCGCGGTGACGCGCGGGCGGCGCTGGAGTTCTATCAATCCGTCTTCGGCGGCGAGCTCGTCGTCGTCACCTACGCCGACGCCGGGAGTGTCGCGGTGGAATCCGAGGCGAAGCACGTGATGTGGGGTCAGGTGCGCGCCGCCAACGGATTTCAGGTCATGGCGTACGACGTGCCCGGGCGGATGGAATTCGAGCGGGGCGCGAATTCGTTCTTCGTCTCGGTGCGCGGCGAGACGGTCGACGAGATCGAGGCCCTGTGGGGCCGCCTGGCCGGCGGGGCGACGATCGTCGTTCCGCTCGGCCCGGCCGGCTGGGCCGCCGCCTACGGAATGCTGCGGGATCGCTTCGGGATCGTCTGGGTCCTCGACGTTTCGACTTCCCACTGATCCGGCCCCGGCCGCCGCGCCACGAACGGCCTACGCGGCGGCCGGGATTCGCGGCCTCAGCGCAACTGTGCGAAAGTTCCCGCGGCGGTGAAGGCTTCGGCGATCGGCGCGATGAGCGTGGCCAGCCGGCGTGCGCCCGTGGCGCCGATCGGCGCCCACAGGGCCGCGCAGTGCTCGTCGGTCTCGACCTCGATCCGTTCGCGCTCCGCGATACCGGTGCCGGTCGGGGTGCCGTCCGGGTGGAGCCAGCCGCGTTCCGCCAATCGCGCTGTGGCCGCGTCCCATTCCGCGTCGTTCCACTCGCGGGTGGCGCGCAGGACGGCGCCCGGGAGCCGGCCCGTCGCCGCGTGCAGGACATTGCATTCGCACGGCCCGAGGCGGTTGTCGGCGAGCACGATCAGATGCGCGTCGCCGCGCCACTCGCGCAGCACCGTGATTTGCTGCCACAGCGCGACCAGCGGATCCGCCGGCAGGGCGACGGCAGCGTTCGCGGCCGCGAGCGGTTTGCCCGCGTAGTCGGCGGCGGCGACGACACGGTCGATCAGCGACCGCGCCTCGGCGATCCGCTCCTCCGGCAGCCGAACTCCGACGCGCCGCATCGCGCGACCGACGGCGGTGAATCGAGCGTCCTGCCATCGAGCGGGTGCCGCGATGTCCCACACCCCCGTCATGCTCCGCACGGCTCTGGGGCTGAAGTTGTAGAAAGTCGCGAGCACGACCTGCCACGGGACGACGCCGAGCGGAGCCGCGCGGAAGGCGAAATAGCGTGGGGCGCGGTCGGTTACGCCGAGAGCGGCGGCCTCCTCGACCGTTTCGGGCACGAGGTGGACGGGCATGTGGGCCGCGGTGACGGCGAGCGAGATCTCGCGCACGGCATCGAGCCCGATATCCGGACGATCGGTTCCGAGTGGGGCGGGGCAGGTCATGGTGATCGGTTCTCCTGACGAACGGGATCGGGCGAACATGACGCATAGGATCGATGATTAGAACAATAATCGATTATTACCGAATCTGTCTATGATGGCCTCATGGCACAGGTAGCCGGCCCACACCCGCCGTCGGAGAAGCAGATGCTGTCCGAGCAGGTCTACGCCCGATTACGGGAAGCGATCATGCGCGGCGAGCACGTACCCGGCGCGGCCCTCAAACCGCAGGATCTATCCCGCGAATTCGCGGTCAGCCTGGCCGTCGTGCGCGAGGCGCTCGTCCGGCTCGTCGGCGACGGCCTGGCCGATCGGCTGCACAACCGCGGGTTCGCGGTACCGGAGTGCTCCGATCGGCGCTGGCAGCAGATCACCGAGGCCCGCCGCGCGCTCGAGCCGGTCGTGGTTCGGATGTCGGTCGAACGCGGCGACCTCGAATGGGAGGGCCGGGTGCGTGCCGCCGCGCACCGGCTCGCCCGCACGCCGACCCACACCGGGGAGGACCGGCACTACAGCGAGGAGTGGTCCGAGGCGCACCGGATCTTCCATCGGACCCTGCTCGCGGGCTGCGGCAATCCGGTGCTGATGGAGACCTTCGACCGGATGTGGACCGCGAGCGAGCTGGCCCGCCGCTGGTCGAGTTACCGCAATCCGGACCGCGACGCCGTAGGCGAACATCGCCGGCTGGAGGAGGCGGCGCTGGCCCGGGACGCCGACGCCGCCGCCGAGGCGCTCACCCGGCACCTCACCCAGACCGCGACCGGTCTCACGGAATCGGATTCGCCGAATTCGGTTCAGGGATAACGGATGTCGCGGCCGGCCTGGATGGTCGTGTTGCCGTCGCCGGTCACCGTCGCGGTCTGGGTGACGGTCGTGGTCCGGCCGGCCCGATCCAGCAGGGGAGTCAGTTCCTCGGCGAGCAGGCGCCGGAGTTCCACGGCCAGTTCGGGATTCGAGGCGATCAGGCGACGCAGCCGGGCCCGCCACTCACCGGTGAGGGCCTCCCGCGTCGCCTCGTCGGCCGCGGCGTCCACGACCTCGTCGTGGAGTTGATCCAGATCGGCGCCGACCTGGTCCGCCGACTCGGGATGATGGCGACGCCACCAGCGGACCACGACATCCTTGGCGCCGGACCACATGTCGGTGGCCATGACCTTCACCAGCGCCGTGCCCGCTTCCACCACAACAGGATCCATCGCTGCAACCCCCGCTCGACGCGTTCCGGTCACGTCATCCTAACCGGCGGATCGCGACGCGCGGATCAGTGTCCTTGGCGCTGGTGTGGCGGGATGTGGGCGGAGACCCGGCGTTGCTCGAGCAGTAACCAGGCGATGCCGCCGAGGAGACAGACCGCGCAGAGGATCGCGCCGACGACGGCCCAGCCGGCGAAGCCGTAGCCGGCGGCGGTCAGGGTCGCGGCCAGCGCCACGACACCGAGGAGGCACAGCACGTAACCGGGGATGTTGGCGTTGTCCTCGACACCCTCGCCGGCATGCGTGCGGCCACGCCGGCGGATGAGCCATCGGTCCCGCCGCGGCCGGGGCGGGACGTGCGAGGGAAATTGGGCCGCCGATCCCGCCATGACCTTCTCCCTTCTCGGGGTGCCTCTGGGTTTGCTACCCGTTTTCCGCGGCGTCAATCATTCGGTGCGGCGATCGTTTCGAGGCGGAATGCCGGGGTAGCCGGAGAACGGGACAGTGCGAGTCCCTCCCATCCGATCCGGAATTGGAAGGAGTGGCATGAGCGCCACGGACAAGGCGAAGAACAAGGCCGACGAACTGGCCGGTAAGGCCAAGGAGAAGACCGGACAGGTCACCGGTGATCGGGAGCAGGAGAACGAGGGCAAGGCCGATCAGGTGAAGTCCAACCTCAAGGACGCGGGCGAAAAGGTCAAGGATGCGTTCCGCGACTGATTCACGGCATCGGAACGCCGGGGTCCCTTCGGGTGCCCCGGCGTTCCGCATCTCCGTCCGGCGCAGATGAGAAGGCCACGACGATGACGGTGTGGGTAGGGACATCGGGGTGGCAATATGCCGATTGGCGCGGAATATTCTACCCGCAGGGCGTCGCGCAGCGGCGGTGGCTGAATTTCTATACACAATCGTTCGCCACGGTGGAACTGAATGCCAGTTTCTATCGTCCGGTTCTGCGTCCGGCATTCGAGGGATGGCGGGAACGGACTCCCGATGATTTCCGCATGGCGGTGAAGGCCGGGCGCGCACTGACCCATTTCCGGCGCTTGCGCGACCCCGATGTCCCGCTGGAACGAATGATCGACGCGGCACGCGGGCTGGGGGACAAAATGGGGCCGCTGTTGATCCAGTTGCCGCCGGACCTGACCGCCGAACCCGAGCGGCTCGACGCGGTGCTGCGGTTGATTCCCGGAGATGTGCGGGTCGTCGTGGAACCACGGCACGACAGCTGGTGGACCGAGGAGGTGCGGGCCGTGCTCGCCGGGCACGACGTGGCCCTGTGCTGGGCCGATCGGCTCGAGCGGCCGGTGACGCCGCTGTGGCGCACGGCCGGATTCGGCTATCTGCGGTTCCACGAGGGAACCGCGCGCCTGCGGCCGCGCTATCACCGCACCGCGCTCGGCGAATGGGCCCGACGCGTCGCCGAGACGTGGCCGGCGGGCGAGGACGTCTTCGTCTACTTCAACAACGATCCCGGCGGTGCCGCGATTCACGACGCGGTGCGGTTCGCCGCCGCCGCCCGTGCCACCGGCATGCCGGTCGGCCGGACGCCGGAACTTCGCGACCTCCGGGCGGCGTCACTCGGTCCCGGCCGCTGACTGCGGCGCCTGCGGCTCGCACTTGCGCGCCAATTCGGCAGTGCGCCAGCGATATTCGTCGGCACTGATCCTGCCGCCGAGCCGGGCCGCGAGCAGGATGTTGGCCGCCCGGAGCGCGGGCCAGATCTGCGCGGGGTCGGCCCATTCGAGGGTGGGCTCGTCCGAGCCGGCCGGGGTCTCGGCCGATGGTGGTCCGGCGACCGGCGGGGCGGGCGAACGGAACCGTTTCGGCTTCACCTGGGAGCCGGTGCTGTTGCCGGAGAGGAGCCAGCAGGCAGTCGTCAGTATCACCGTGCAGGCGATCGACACGAAGATGTCCAGAACCATCGGCGTCTCCTTACGCGCGCTGTGGACGGCATACCCCGGGGACGGCGATTCCATCCACGGACGCACCGGTGAATCGGCGCGCCGCCGGGCGAAACGACCGAGATTCGTGATTCGGGTAGTCCGCTACCCGTGTGCCGGCCCTCGCGGGCGGATTCGATCGGAGTGGCAATCATCGAACCCGGTGGCGCGGTCGCCGCCGATCCCGCGGAGGACACGATGGCTGGTTACGCGGCCTGCAATTTCGCCATGGCCGGCGCCGGCGGTGGCGAGCGTCATGCCGAAACGGTCTCCACCGCCGCGCATTTCGATACGGCCCGGCGCGGCGGGCCCGGCCGGCGCTGCCCGCTCGCCCGAGGCGACCGCCGGGCGCCGGTCCGGGCGCCCCGTGATCCGGCGCCGCCGCGACCGCGTCCGGAACGGCCGGCGGCGCCGGAGCCGAGTCTGGAGCCGCTGGCCGAACCGGCCCTCGGCGTCGGAGTGGTGATGTTGCTCGCCGCGCTGGTCTGCGCCCCCCGGATACCGTTGTGGGCCGACGACTACGGCGTTGCCCTCGTGTACCTGGCGCTGTTCATCCACTTGGCGCTGGCCGTGGGCGCGGTGCGCTGGGGTCTGCGGATCCGGCGGGAGCACCGCACCGGCCGGCCGCGGCCCCCGGGCCGGGAAACCTCGGCCGCGGACGAATCCGACGAGCCGCGACGCCGCGCATCGAGCCCGGAATGAGACGCACCGACACCCGGTGGCCGGATCACGATGCGGTGACGGGGATCACGAGGCACGACCGCTGACGAGCCCGCGCCCTGCTCACTGGATCGGGTTGTGCCAGATCAATTCCGCCAGTTGATCGCGGTCGGTCGCGTCCAATTTGGTGCAGGCCCGGTAGATGTGGCCTTCCACCGTCCGGATGGAGACCCCGAGGCGTTCGGCGATATCGCGATTGGAGCGGCCGCGGGCGACGTGCGCACTGATCTCGCGCTCCCGCGCGGTCAGCGGCAGCGGGCGTGAGGTGGCCATCAGCGCCGGGGTCGCGGCGCCGTCGCAGCGGGCCGCCAGCCGCAGCGCGCGAGCGGAGGCCTGGGCGCTGTGCCGGCGCTGCCCGGCCCGATCGTGCAGCGGAATCGCCTGCGCGGCAGCGTCGGCCGCCGACACCAGCAGACCGACCTGTTCGAATTCGACGCTGACGGCGTCCAGCGCCTCGGTGTCGCCGTCGGCGATCGCGGCGGCGTGCCGGGCGTACATGCCCGCCACCGGCCCCTGCACCCGCCCGGCCAGGGTGGCCAGCCGTGCGGCGTGGGTACGGTCGCCGAACCGGGTGGCGTGGTGCAGGGCCTCGGCCTCGAGCGCGTATTGTCCTGCGCCGGCGGCGATCGTGGCGGCCTTGCGGGCGAACTCGACGGCGGAGTGCCGCCCGGCGGTGGCGGCGGCCAGCCATGCGCGCGCGATCAGCCGCTGCGGCTCGTGCAGGGCCAGATGCGGGCCGGCGTGCTCGTCGGCCGCGGCGAGCACCCGCTCGGCCGAGGAGACGTCGCCGAGGGCCGCGTAGGCGCGCACCAGCAGCAGCCGTGCGGGCAGCTGCCAGGGCAGCGAGGTCTCGGCGTGCAGGGCGGCCAGCGCCTGTTCGAAGGTGGTGACGGCCTCGCGGAACCGGCCCCGGTGAATGGCGACCACACCGACGGCGATCTTCGCGATCGCCCAGCCGAGAAATTGTGCGGTGGAAGAGAATTCGCTGTACTCGGTGGCGCGCTCCTCGGCGCGGTCGAGTTCGCCGACGGTGGTGAGCGCGAGGACGTCGCAGTAGCGCACCATCACCCGGATCATGCCGTCGGTGGGCTGCTTCTCGGCACGGCTGCGGGCCGCGATCGGCTCGAAGTCGGCGCCGCGCCCGGCGACCGGCATCGCCAATCCCGCGGCGAAGGCGGCGAAGTCGATGGCCTGCCGCGGTGCGTCGGGGGCGGCGAGGACCTTCTCGGCGGCCGCGATGCCCTCGGCGATCCGGTTCTCGTGCACCGTCATCGCCGCCGCCGCGGCGTCGCCGACCAGCCGCAGCGGCGGGTACTCGACCCGAGTGTCCATGAGCCGCATCAGTTCCCGGCCGCGGTCGACATCGCCGAGCGACCAGAACTGCAGGCTGGCCCGCGGCAGCACCCATTGGACCAGCTCCAGCTGATCGAGCGTGTCCGGGTCGTAGCGGTCGAGGATGGCGTCGGCCTCGCCGGGCCGGCCCTGCCACAACAGCGCCCGCGCCAACAGTTCACCCTCGCGCAGGCCGCCGTCGCGCTCCCACGCCGCGCGGGCCAGATCCTCGCCCAGGGACAGATTGGACAGGAAGATGGCGTCCTTCGCGGCACTGGACAGCAGCGCGGTATCGGCGGCCTGATCGCTGTCGAGATACAAGCGCGCCAACCGGATCCGGTCCGCGGCGGTGCCGGGCTCGCGTTCGCGCAACGCCTCGACGATGCGGCCGCGCCGCCGCCGCGCCGACGCGGTGCCGATGCGGCCCTGCACCACCTCGCCGAGCAGCGGATGGCTGAAGCGCGCACTGATTTGCCGCCCGTCGCGCCCGATCCGGATCAGGCCCGCGATCTCCGCGGCGTCGACGGCCGCCTCACCGACCAGGCCGATCAGGATGTCCAGATCCAGCGGTTCGCACAGCGCCAGCATCTGCAGTGCGTCGAGCACGGAATCGCCTGCGCGGGACAGTCGTTCGTCGAGCAGCGCCGCCAGCCCGGACGGTACGGCGGTCGGGCCGCGCAACTGCCAGACGCCGTTGACCTTCGTCAGGGTGCCGGCCTCGAGCGCGCCCTCGACCATGGTGCGCAGGAACAGCGGGTTGCCGCCCGAGGACTCCCACATCACGTCGGCGCTGAGACCCTCCAGCGCACCGCGCAATACGGACTCGACCAGGCCCACGCACTGCTGTTTCGTCAGCGCCGTCAGCTCGACCCGTTCGAGATAGCCGTCCTTCCACAGCGAGGTGACCGCGTCGGGCACCGGTTCGCCGTTGCGGACGGTCGCCACGATCCGGGCGCTGCGGTCGACGGCCAGCTGATGCAGCAGCGTCGCCGAGAGCTGGTCCAGCAGATGCGCGTCGTCGACCCCGAGCACCGAGTTGGGCTGCGCGAGAATGTTTTCCCGCGCGGACCCGAGCAGCGCGAGCGGGTCGCGCGACGCCGACGGGGCGATCCACGGCGCGAAGACACCCAGCGGAATCGCCTGCGACGACTGGGTACACGCGGCCCAGCGCACCGGACGGCTCAACGTTCCGGTGACCATGCGCGCCAAGGTGGTCTTCCCGACCCCGGCGACCCCGACGAGTACCACCCCGCCGGTGTCGCCACTGGTCAAAGCCTGATGGACCACCTCGAATTCGCTGGGGCGATCGAGCAGCTGCCAGCGCTCATCCATGAGGTGGAAGTGTAGAGCGTCTCTCGCTGTGTCACTGCGGGAGCTGGGAGATGTCCGTGGGTTCGAACCTCGCGGCGTTGTTCACATCGTGGCGAAAATTGCTGGATGCCTCGTATACCCGCTTCTTGAGGCGGTTGATCGAACCCATCGGGCGGTGGGCCGCGAGGCCGCGCCAGGAGTTGAACGACAGCACGTCGTCGCCGAAGGCCCGCCGCTCCGGGGTGTACGGATCCTGGCGGTCGAACCGGATGGTCGCGACCGTCCGGTGCGGCGACACGGATTCCGGCCACGGCACCGTCGCGTCCTCGATCGGCATCACCCGCGGGTCGGTGCACAACTGCACGCGCAGTTCGTATTCCGCGCTGTGCGTGGCGAAGAAGTCCACCACCAGGTCCTGCAACGCGTTGATGCCGACGGCGTCCATCGGGCGGTCCCGCAGCGCGACGACCTCCGGTGACGACGGGGTGTACAGCAGCTTGGCGACGTGGTCGCCCCAGCGCAGCGGCGCCGACGAGTAGAAGGTGTCGCCGAGGATGTGGGTGTTGGGCCGGACGAACACGCCCAGGGTGGGCGGCAACGGCCGGCCGATCCGCCGCAGCACGCGTTCGTCCAGTGCCGCCAGGGCATTCGAGCCGACCCGCAGGACCGGATCGGACAACCGGGCCAGGGCCCACGCGGTCGGCATGCCCTGGGTCAGGTAGGCGTGCGCGTCGGCGAACAGGAACTCCCGATGGGTCACCATGATGAAGTCCTGGGTGGTGGCGTCGTCACCGGGCAGCGCCCGCGGGCCCCGCGCCCCCAGCACCTTGATGCCCAGTCCGCGCACGCCGCGCAGCTGGTCGCTGCGGATCGCCCCGGAGGTGCTCGACAGCCGGGCGACCACCGGATAGCTGCCCGGTGTGGCGAACAGGCCCTGCGCCAGCTCCTTCGGCAGTCCGGCCGGCACGATCAGCTCACCGCGCAGGATGCCGTGGCTCTTGGCGTGCGCGTCGCGCACGCCGCGCTTGTAGGTGCGGTAGGCGCGTTCGTTGTTGCGGCGCAACACCGCGATGATCCTGTCGATGATCTCTTCCTCGTCCGGCCGCGGCCGTTCGAGATCGTCGCGGTAACGAACCCAGGTGTCCCCGGTGGTGTTCGGTGTGGCCAGATCGGTCATGACAGTCGAATTTCCTCACGGGCCGGTTCGGTGGTCTTCCAGGGGGCGAACGGATTGGCGACTCCGTCGAGAGCGGGTGCGAGGGTGGGGAAGTGGCGTAGCAGCACGCTGCGCATGGTGTTGTCGCGGACCCAGGACATCCCGGCCTCGGTGTACACCTCGGCCCGGAAGTCGCTGGTGAAGAACCGATCCGCCGACAGCCGGCGGGAGGCCATCAACACGAAGATCCGGAAGGCGGTGTCGCTGAACCCGAATCCCGCCGGCTTCGGCTCCGCGTACAGCCCGACCATCAGATCGACCTGCTCCACATCGCCGTAGACGTCCCGTAGCTCGCGCGCCCACGACGGATCGTCGGTCAGTTTCTCGAACGAGGTGACCGGCGCCAGCCGCAGCGCGCGACGGAAATCGTTGTAGCGCGGGACGCCACGCTCCCGGTTGCGCAGGATGTCGACCGTCGCGAGGTCGGTCAGCGGATGCCCCGGCCGGGACAGGTTCTGCAGGTGGCGCGGATAGTTGTGCAGCGTCAGCGCTCCCGGGTGCGCGCGGCCGAACGAGTACAGCAGATCCGCCATCGGCGTCTCCGCCAGGCGCGAACGCACCTGGGCCACTTGCAGATCCGGGAACTCGTGCTCGGCGACCAGCCGATCGTCGGCGAGACGGCGCACCTCGAAGTGGTCCGGCAGCAGCGGATGCATCCGGTACACGGCGACGAATTCCTCGGTCAGCGCGTACGGCACGCCGGCGTCGTCGGTGGGGGAACCCGGTATCCCGCTGAGCACCTCGTTGTCCGAGATCCGGCCGAACCGGCGGTGCACCTGCTCGCCGAGGATCCCGAACCAGTTGCCGCGCATGGCCGCCACGGTGGTCGGGTGGGCGATGATCGCCGGAGTCCAGTCCAGCGTGTGGATCTTGGCGATCAGCGCCGAATTCACCAGGCGCGCCGTGTCGTACAGCTGCTGATCGGTCATCTCCGGGTACCGCCGCGCCAGCCGGTCGCAGATCGCGTTGTGCTCCCGCATGAACAGCGAATGCAACAGCGCGAGGCCGACCCAGAAATTGCCGGCGGGCCCGTCGACATCCACCAGGGTCTCGACATCGGCCGGCGGCAGGCCGAGATCGTCCAGGCGCAGCCGGCCGCCCTCGCCGGAGCGCAGCGCCCGCGCGAATTCGGGTGTGCTGCCGTAGATCTGGGAGGCGTCCCACCAGTGCGAATCACCGGTGGCGTAGGTCGGCGGCGCGTCCGGATCGGGGTTCGGCGCCTGCGCGGTCCGGAAGACCGTCATGGGCCGCTGCGGCCACGGATCGTCGTCGGCGAGCGGCACCGTCAACGGCGGCGCCGTGGAATCCGGATGGCTCAGCCAGTCGTGGACCTCGAACTGGATCCAGGCCGCCGCCAGCAGGTTCAAGGTGGTGGCGGGCCGGAAATCGTCGCGCGCCAGCAGGGTTCGGCTGATCCGCCGAGGATCCGGATGCAGCATCCGGGCCGGATCCTCCGGGCGGCCCTGCTCCGGCGGCACATTGCGGCCGAACCGGCAGCCGAGCGAACCCACGCGGGGGTCGTCGAGCCGGTTGTAGCTGCCGTCCACGGTCCGGGCGCGGCCGTGCTCGCTGTCCTCGGTGCCGGCGGGCAGTGGACCGGCCGGATGCGGGCCGGTGTCGAACAGATTCTCCCGGCGCATCCGGCCGCGCAGGCCGACCAGGACGGCCAGCCCGAGCGGCGTCGGCAACCGCGACCAGCCGACGGCGCTGTCGAGCCGCCCGGCCGCCCATTCCAGCAAACGGGTGGCACGAGAAGGACTGTGGGGGCGCGATAGCGGTCGCGCCGCGGTGGCCGTCGACTGTGACAACGGCTCTGTCCCGACCATTCGAGGACCTCCAGAAGAGACGCGCGAGCGGCGCTCGCCGGGGATGGTACCGGATGCCCAGTGTTGCTGCCGGGCTGCGGGTGCGGCACGAGTAGTGCACTACCTCAAAGCGATCCGATGTATCCGGATGGTCCGGTCGGTCCCGTGTTCGCGGCGGCCACCCGGCGGATCGGTGCCGCCCGCCCCGCCGGACCTCGGCCGCGCCCGTAGCCGACCGGCCGCGAACCCGGCGGAGCGCCACCGGAGCGACCGGGCCGGGCGTAATCGGGTAGTGCCGTACGCGTGCCCGGCGGCGGGGTATGGACGACGCTGTCCGGGATGGTGTCGCCGGACCCGCAACCACCGACTCGGGCCGGCATCGGAAAGGGACTCGCGCGTGATCACCCCGATCGAAATCAAGGTCAACGTGGGCGGGAACGTCGTCGACGCGCTGGCCCGGCTGCGCGGGACGGACGGACCGGCGATCGATCGCCGAATCTGGTTCGCGGAGGCCAGGGTCGGCGGCAACGGTAAACCGCTGGGCCTGTTGTCCAGTCGCATCATCATCCGGCTGCGCAGTGGTGACCGTGACGACGTGACCGTGAAACTGCGGCCGTGCCAGCGCACGCAGCTTGCCGGACTGTGGGCCGCGCCGTTCACCGAGGGCACGGTGGCCTATCGGCTCGTCGGCGACTGGAGTGCCCGACGCCGGATGTTGTCGGCGTCGGTCGTCAGCCGGCGACAGCCCGGATCGTTGCGGGCCGCGACGGCGCCCGGAGCCGATATCGCCGCGGCCCTCGATTCCGCGCAGCGCCGATTCCTGGTGAGTTGCACGCCCCCCGGCGCGGCTGTCGATCACCTGGTGGCGCTGGGGCCGATCGACTCCACGAAATGGCCCAAGCTACGACTCGGTGACATCCAGGTCGAGGGGGAGCGCTGGCGCGCCGACACTTTCGACATGCTCGAACTGTGCGCCCGCATCGACCCGCGCGACGGTGAATCGCTCGCTTCGGTGGAAACCCGTGCGGCCGCGATGCATTCCCGGCTAGAGACCGCGGTACGGCGGCAGGGCATGCAGATCGAGAACGGATACACCAAGACCCATCAGGTCATCACCGCCCTCGCCGGTCGCGTCCCCCAGCCCTGAGCCGGCCGCCACCGGGGCCGTCTCATCCGGCGGCCCCGCTCACTCGCGATAATCGGGCGGGAGGTCGAAACCGTAGCGTTCGCCGAGGGCCCGTACGTCCCGGACGTCCTTGCGCGCGGGTGGATACGCGGTCTTGAACTCGAACATCCGCTCGGCCCCGATACAGGGCACCTCTTCGCCGTCGATCGTGCCGACGCCGGTGAAAGAGTCGCTCGGATAGGCGATTCCGTAGATGCTGTTACCGTCCTCGTCGAATTCGAAGACGTGGACGTCGACCGAGCCACCGTCGGATTTCCTGGCCAGCACGAAATTGAAGTCGGTGGTGTTCTCGTCGCCCGTGTACGTGTAGCCGAGTTCGGCCAGGCACTCCAGCAGCGTGCCGACATCCCGGCGGTGCACCGCGATGTCGAGATCCGCGTGTGCCCGGGTCTGCCGGCCCAGCAGGGCGTCGACGCACCAGCCGCCGTCGATCCAGATCGGCACGCCCACCGACCGGAGCGCCCGCCGGATCTCCAGTACCTGTGCCGCGTCCATCCCACCTCCCGTGTTCCGGTACCCGGCCCGCGGATTCACTCCGGCAGTCGGGTGACGGCGATCGCCGCTTCGCTGAGACTACCGAGATACAGCGTTCCGTCCTGTTCGGCGACGCCGGTGACCTGCGCGAAATTGTCACCCTCGCATTGCAGGTCGTGAACCAGGTTGCCGTCGAAGTCGAACGCCTGGACCCAGACGGTCCGGGCGGGCGCGGGCTGCAGGCGCGCGGGGATCGTCCAGAGCAGCTGCCGTACCCATCCCGGTCGCGGAAGCAGACTGTCCAGCAACGGATTCCGCGGGCTGACCAAGGCCGCCCAGATCGATCCGTCGCTGCCCAGCCCGAGGTTGTCCGGGAATCCGGGCAGATTGTCGACCAGCACATCGTGCCGGCCCGCCTCCGGCCCCGTCAGCCGATACCGCGAGAGCCGGTATCCCGCGGTCTCCGCGACCACGACGCAGGACCCGTCCGGCGCGAGCACCAGCCCGTTGGCGAATTGCAGTCCGTCGACGAGGGTTTCGACGGCGCCGTCGGGATGCCGCCGGAACAGCCGCCCGGTCCCCGAATGTTCGTAGATGTCACCCATGTAGCGCGAGAGGGGATACCGCCGGCTCGACTCCGTGAAATAGATGCTGCCGTCCGGGCCCTCGACGACGTTGCTGGTGAACCGCAACGGTTCACCGTCGACCTTGTCCACGAGCACTTCCAGGCCCTTGTAGATCGGGTCCAGCCGTAGCAGTCCGCGTTCGGCGTCGCAGATCAGCACGCTGCCGTCGGCCCCGGCGTGCAGGCCGAGCGGCCGGCCACCGGTGAACGCGATCTGCACCACCTGCCCGTCGCTCGGATCCACCGCGAGCACCGGCCCGCCCTCGATCCCGGTGAGGATCCGGCCCTCCCCGTCGATCACCACGTCCTCCGGTCCGCGCCCGGGAATCGGCAGCAGACGCGGGACCGGCAGCGGGGGAGTGCTGTGCGTCAGGCGTGCTCGCGGCGGTGCGGGTGGCGGCGTCCATCGGTGGGGTTGTAACGGCATGGGCAACACCGTACTCGGCGGCGGAAAGCGAATGTTCGCAATCCCGACCGCAATCCATCTACTCGAATTAGAACTTGTCACTTCAAAAACAGGTAGTTAAGCTCGACCCGACGACGACCGGGAGGCGATATGACGAGGCCGGAGGTCGGCTACCTGCTGCCGACACGCGATCAGGCGGTACATGGCCGGCACGAGCCGAAAAGGCTTGTGGCCCAAGCACGACGAGCCGAGGCGCTGGGGCTCGATGCCGTCTGGGCGGGTGACAGCCCGGTGACCCGTCCCCGCGCCGACCCGCTGCTGGTGCTGGCCGCGGTGGCCGAGGCCACCGAACGGATCGCCCTGGGCACCGCGGTCCTGCTACCGGCGCTGCGGCATCCGATCCTGCTGGCGCATCAGCTCGCCACCCTCGACCGGCTGTCGGACGGGCGAGTGATCGCGGGGGTGGGCGGCGGCTTCCCGAACCCGCACACCGAGGCCCAATTCGCCGCGCTCGGTATCGAATTCGGCACTCGGATCAGTCGGATGACCGAGGCTCTGGAGATCATGCGGTTGCTGTGGTCCGGCGACGAGGTGTCGTTCCGCGGCGCGCACTTCGACTTTCGCGACGTACGGCTCGCGCCGCCGCCGGCGCGGCCCGGCGGCCCGCCGATCTGGCTGGCCGGTAGCGGTCCCGCGGCGCTGCGGCGAGTGGCCCGGCACGCCGACGGCTGGTTGCCCTATCCGATCGACCCCACGGCCTACGCCGCCGACCTCGCGGTCGTCGAATCCGTTGCGGCCCGGCCGATCACACCCGCGCTGTACGTGACCCTGTGCCTGGACGACGATCCGGACCGGGCGCGCGAGCGACTACGGGTGAGCATCGAGCGCTACTACAACGCGCCACTGGAATTCGTCGCCTCGATCCAGGCGTTGTTCGCGGGCACACCGGGCGAAGCGGCCGCGCGGCTGCGGGCCTACGCCGCCGCCGGCGCACGCCACCTCGTGATCCGCACGGCCACCGACGATCACGAGGCGGCCCTGGAGGAATTCGCCGACCGGGTACTGCCACTGCTGCGCGCGGACGGTTCGCGATGACGACATTCGTTCTCGTACACGGGGCCTGGCACGGCCCGTGGGCCTGGGACCGGGTGGTCCCACTGCTGCACGCGGCCGGGAAACGAACCCGCACACCGGATCTCACCGCACTCGGTGAGTCCGGACTGCACGACCACGCCGCGGCCGTGGCCGCCGCGATCGACGGGATCCCCGGCGGCGAACCGATCGTCCTCGTCGGTCACAGCTACGCCGGACTGGTGGTGCGGGAGGCGGCCGACCTCCGCCCCGGCGCGGTCGGGCACCTCGTCCTGCTGGACGGCTGGGCCGGCCCGGACGGGTCGTCGCTGCTCGGCCTGGCCCCCGCGTCCTTCGGCGCCGCGATCCGGGCCGCCGCGCGAACCGCCGGCTCGGAGCGGTGGATCCCGAGCCCGCCACCCGCCGCCTTCGGCATCACCGACCCCGCCGAAGCGGCCCGCCTGCGACCGCGCCTGGTCCCGCAACCGTTGCGTACCTTCACCGAAACCACCCGCCTGCACGCGCACGTCGACCGCATCCCCGGCACCGCCGTCTACTGCCGTCCGCAGACCTACCCGTTCGCGCGCTTCGGCGCGGAACTCGGATACCGGACCGAGCCCCTGGACGCCCCGCACGACGCGATGCTCACCCATCCGGAACCGCTGGTCCACCTGCTGCTGACCGCGTCGTCGGTTCGGAATCAGGAAGCGCGAAGTCTAGAGTGAGGAAGTGGACCAGCGAAGCTACAACCAGTACTGCGCCACCGCGCGCACACTCGACCTCGTCGGCGAACGCTGGACCCTGCTGCTGATCCGCGAATTGCTCACCGGCCCCAAGCGTTTCGGCGACCTGCAGGCGTCGCTGCGCGGCCTCGGCACCGGCCTCCTCGCGACCCGCCTGAAACACCTCGAACGCGAGGGGCTCGCCCGGAAGATCACCCTCCCGCCCCCGGCCCGCACCCCTGCCTACGCGCTCACCGAGGCCGGCGAGGAACTCGGCCCGGCGATCCTGGCCCTGGCCCGCTGGGGCCTGAAATGGGCGATGGACGAGCCCCGCGACTCCGAGACCTTCCATCCCGGCTGGGCCCTGCTCGGCCTGCGCTCCTGCTTCGACCCCGAGGCCGCCGAAAGTCTGCGCGCCGTCTACGAATTCCGTATCGAGGACGAGATCTTCCATGCGCGCGTAGCGGATTCGGCGATCGAAACGCTGCACGGTCCCGCCCAGCACCCGGACGCCACGATCACCATGAGCGAGAACACATTCCTGCGCGTGACCCGCCGAGCCCTCACCCTCGCCGAATCGATCGAGCGCGGCGAGACCACCGCGACCGGCGACCCCGAACTGCTCCGCCGCCTGGGTGCGGTGTTCCGGCTGCCGCCACCCGCGCGGCGAACCTGATCCCGGCGCCCTCAGCCCGCCGGCGCGGGCTCGTCGACGGCCTCCAACCCAACCTCGTGACGCGTGCCCGCCACCCGGATCGTTCCGCGCCCTGCCTCTCGTGCCGCGCGGTACCAGCGGGAACCGACCCCGCGGTACGCGCGAACCCACAGCTCGCCGTCGACGACGACCATGCCGATCTCCACGCCGGGACGGTCGTCCTCACCGGCGGTCAGGGTCAGACTGTGGCTCCCCGAGAACAGGGTTCGGTCCGCCGGGGGCCACGCGGTCATCGGTCGCGCCCGGTGGCCGACGACACCGGACGGCAATCGCTGCCACAGTCGTCGCCGGTGGGGATGACCGGCTGATCGGCGGCGCGATGCAGTACCGCGTGAGTGATCGCGATCTCGATGCCGCCGTCGGTCACGGTGGCGGTGCCGTCGACGAGCAGCGTGTAACCGGCGGCCGCCGCGGGCGGCCACAGGAGAGTGACCGTGCCACGCTCGGCGGCATTACGACGGGTGCGGGAACCGGCGGACGCCAGCACGATCCGATCCGCCTCCAGCCGGGGCCGGACCTGGACCGCGTGGGGCCGGGCATCGCCACCGACGGTGATCAGATAGGCGATGTCGTATCCGGCGAGAGTCCGCGCGAGATCCTCCGCTGCCACCACGACGCTCATCGGGCCAGCGTACCGGGAGGCTCCGCCGGCGCCGCGCCGGATGAGCGGCGGGCTGCGGGAGGGTCGCTGCCGGTCGGACGTCCGGGTGCGCGACAGGTGCGTACCGGCGCGGCGAGCGCCCGGGTCATCGCGATGTACTCGGTGAATTTCGGCTCGGCGGGCCCGAACCGGATATCCGCGCCGGGGTGACCGGAGCGTTGCCACGAACCCGCTCACATTGCAGGGGCACCGTGCGGCGGATAGACTCGTGCCGACTTGTCCGGGGTGGAGATCGCAGGCGCCCCTTGGTGTTTCACTTTCGGAGGGGTGAAGTCGATGAACGGTACGGATCTGGTCGCACTGGCCGGTAGCGAGCGCGGAGCTCTCCACTACGTGGAGAACCTCGGGCCGGTCGATCCCGCGGCATCGGTGGAATTCACTGTGGTGTTGCGCCGTCGCGCCGAACTACCGGCCGAACTGGTGACCGGTTCCGGCACGGTGACGGCCGACGAGCTGGCCGCGCGCTACGGCGCCGACCCGATCGATCTCGAGCTGGTGGTGTCCACCCTCGAGGAGGCGGGCGCCGAGGTGCACGAACAGCACACCGGTTCGCGGCGGGTCATCGCGAGCGCGCCGGTTTCGGTGGCGCAGCGGCTGTTCGGGGTCGAGCTGTCCGCGGTCCGTGAGACCGGTCCGGTCGGCGGTGAGCCGGTGGCGCATCGCATGCGCAGCGGGGAGTTGTTCGTCCCGGCCGCGTGGGACGGCATCGTCACCGCGGTCCTCGGCCTGGACGACCGCCCGCAGGTGCGTCCCCAGTTCCGGCTGCCGGACGATGCCGCGGCGGCGCGCACCACCGCGTACACCCCGCCGCAGCTGGCGGCGATCTACGATTTCCCGGCGGCCACCGGGGCCGGGCAGACCGTCGCGATCCTGGAGTTCGGCGGCGGATTCGACCAGCGGGACATCGACGGCTACTTCGCCGAGCTCGGCCTGCCGACCCCGAAGATCACCTCGGTCGGTATCGATGGCGAGAAGAACAGCGGCAGCGCCGACGACGAGATCTCCGGCGAGGTCACTCTCGACATCCAGGTACTGGGCGCGGCGGCGCCCGATGCGGCGCAGGTGGTGTACTTCGCGCCGTGGTCGGACCGCGGCTTCCTCGACGCCATCGCGACCGCCGCGCACGCGCACCCCGCACCGGTGGCGATGAGCATCAGCTGGGGCCTGTCCGAGGAGCGCTGGACCGGCCAGGCCATGAAGGCCATCGACGCCGCCTTCGCCGACGCGGCCGCCCTCGGCGTCACCGTCTGCGTCGCCTCCGGCGACGACGGCAGCCGATCCCGCGACGACAGCCCCGGCCCGCACCAGGCGTTCCCGGCATCCAGCCCGCACGTGCTGGCCGTCGGCGGCACCACCCTGTCGGCCCGGGCCGACAACAAGACCGTCGACTCCGAAACAGTCTGGGGCGGACCGGGTTCCGACAACGCCACCGGCGGCGGTGTGAGCTCGGTGTTCCCCGTTCCGGATTGGCAGACAGCAGTGGGAGTGCCGTCCCGCAACGGCCGCCCAGGCCGTGGGGTGCCGGACGTCGCCGCCGTCGCCGACCCCGCCACCGGATATATCGTGCGCTGGCGCGGCGACGACCAGAGTATCGGCGGCACCAGTGCCTCCGCTCCGCTATGGGCCGCGCTGATCAGCCGAATCACCCAAATCGTCAAGCGGCCGATCGGTTTGGCGCAACCCGTGTTCTACCAGGGCGTCACGGCCGGCAAACCCGCCCCCGGCTTCCGGGACATCACCTCGGGCAGCAACGGCGCGTACCGCGCCGGCGTGGGCTGGGACCCCTGCACGGGTCTCGGCGTCCCCCGTGGCAACGACCTGCTGGAGGTCGTCCGCCGCCACTTCGGCGACCGCACCTGACAATCCACTGAACGCGCTCCCCGGCAACACCTTCCGGCGAGCGCGTGGAGACCGGGCTCGGTCGACTTCTCACCCAACAGCGCGGAATACGTCACTACGAGACATAGAGCGTCTCGACAGCGCAGCCTCGCCGGCCCGTCGAGACGACAACGCGCACCCTCCGCGATTTCGCCTCCCGGAGTACCCGTTTCATGGGATGGTGCCGGGATGCTGATCGAATGCGGAGTGTGGGTCTCGAGGTTAGCTGTGGCCGGAGTGTTCGGGCTCTCGGCGGTCGGAAAGCTCGCCGATCGGGCCGCGACAGCCCGCGCGGCGCACGAATTCGGGGTGCCGATCCGATGGTCCGCGACCGTGGCGGTGGCACTGCCGGCGCTCGAAGGCGTGATCGCGCTGGGGGTGCTGCCGGAACGGACCGCGGTCGTGGCGGCCTGCGGCGCGATCGCGCTACTGGTCGTGCTGACCGCGGCCGTGCTGCGGTTGCTCGCGCGGGGAGCGAGGCCCGCGTGCTCGTGTTTCGGTGCGGCGAGCGCCGAACCGATCGGGGGTGCCACGGTGTTCCGCAACGGCGTGCTCATCCTGGTGGTGGCCGCCGCGGCGGTGGGTTCCGCGCTGAAACGCGGGGTGCCGGGCGAGTTGCCGGTGTCGCAGTGGGCCGGGCTCGCCGTGATCGCCGGCCTGGCGACCTGGCAGGTGTGGACCCAGGCGCGGGTCGCGACGTTACGCCGGCAGGTGGATCGGCTGGCGCTCGCGGATCTCGGCAGGGAAGGGCTGCCCCCGGGCGCGGCCGCACCGGAGTTCGACCTGGCCGATACCCGTGGTGGCCGCGTCACCCTGACCGACCTCGTGGCCGACGGCCGCCGGTCGCTGCTGGTGTTCGTCCACCCCGAGTGCGAGGTCTGCGCCACCCTGGCCCGGGAGTTGCCGCGATGGCAGGCCCGGCGGGCGAACACGCTCACCATCGCGGTCGTGGGCAACGGTGACGTCGAGCGGTACGCGGAGTGGGGGCGGGAACTCGAACTCGGTGATACGACGATCCTCGTCCAGCAGGGTAACGAGGCGGCGTTGCGCTACCGGGTGCGCGGCACCCCGTCGGCCGTGCTGATCGACCCCGACGGCCGCATCGCGGCACCGGTGGCCCGGGGGCCCATGGCGATTCGCGAACTGATCGTCTCCGCGAACGGCGCCGCGCCGCGCCGGGACGCGGGTTTCGAGCGCAGCGGCACGTCGTAACGGCGGGCAGTGCACCGCCGGTTACGACACGCCGAGCGGCGGCCAAGTGCCACAACGTTTTCCGGCGTGTCGATGGATGCTGAAGAGTTACTCTGAGATTGCTGTTCAGTCACTGTCCGGCTCGCCAGAGGGAGAAGATCATGGCCGATTTCGCCTTCACCGATTACTCCGGCAAAGAATTCATCATCCGGCTCACCAACGAGCAACGTATCGATGAGGCGCGGCGCATCCTGTCCGGCAAGGAGCAGATGTCCGTGCACGTCATGGGCCGCGTCCGCAAACGGGAGGCCGACTACAACCCGGGCTGGACCTTCCACCTCGATCCCGACACCATCTCGTTCTTCACCGTGGCCATCGAGGTGTGTGATTCGAGTATCGAATACACCGAGGACCATCTCGACGAGGCATGCGGCGCATTCCTGCCGGGCTGCTTCTGGTGCCCGTGGTCGTCCAAGCTGACCAGAGAACTGCCGGCCGCCGCGTAGCGGCCACCCCAGGTGCGACGGGGTGGCGTCGCGGTGCGACGCCACCCGGTCTCCCTATACGGTTTTCACCGTTCCACCGTCGATGATGTGATCGGCGCCGACGATATTGCCCGCACGGTCGGAGACCAGGAAGGCGATCAGCGCGGCGACCTCCTCCGGTTCACTGATCCGTCCCGACGTGGCACCGAACTGCTCCGCCATCGACGCGATCAGGTCCTCGTGCGCAATCCCCTGGGCCTCGGCCACTTTCGCCCCGAAGCCACCGGGCGCCAGCCACAACGGCGTGCCGACCGGGCCGGGCGACACGGTGTTCACCCGCACACCGCGCGGACCGAACTCCTCGCTGAGCCGCTTGCCGAGGTTGGTCAGCGCGGCCTTCGCCTCGCTGTAGCCGACCGGCCCGCCGGTCGGCAGATGAGCGTTGATCGACGACACGTTGACGATCGCCCCGCGCCGCTCCAGCAGACTGGGCAGTGCCGCCCTGGTCGTCCGCACCGCGCTGAAGAGGTTGAGGTCGAACAGCTTTCGCCACTGCTCGTCGTCGATGTCGAGGAATCCGCCCAGTCGAAGTTCGGCGGCGTCACCGCCGCCGACATTGTTGACCAGGATGTCGATGCCGCCGAATTCGGCCAGCGCGGCGTCGATCACCGCGACGGCTCCCCCGGCCGTCGACAGGTCCGCGGAAACGGTTGCGGCGCTGACCTTCTCCAGTTCCGGGGAGATGGTGCGGGCCGCACCCAGCACCCGCACGCCCTCGGCCGCCAATGCCTGTGCGACGGCCAGGCCGATACCCCGGCTGGCGCCGGTGACGACGGCGGTACGGCCTTCGAGTCCGAGATCCATCAGTGTGTCCTTTCCGGTTCCGAGGTATTTGACCTCGAAGTCAATAATCAGGGCGTGAAAAGGCCGCCGATCGGCGGCCCGCGATCAGAGTGCGGTCAGTGCGGTGTCGATGATGCGGTGCAACGCGGGGGCGTCGTGGACGCGAGCCATCACGCGCAGGCCCACGAGGGTGTTCATCACGAATTCGGCGGCCGCGCGCGGATCGGTGCCCGCCGTGAGGTCGCCTTCACGAGCGGCTCGTTCGAGCCGCTGGGTCAACTCGGCGACGACATGTTCCTGTGCGTCGCGCACCGCGCGGGAGATCTCCGGATCGTGACCGGCCAGCTCGGTCGCTGTGTTCACGGCCAGGCAACCGCGCCGGATCGGTTGCGCCACATCCGTATCGATGAGGGAGTACAGGAATGCGCGGATCACCTCGCGCACCGGGCCGGGGCGGTCCAGATACCGCGCGGCGTTCTCCCGGCCCACCCGGTCGTAGCGGGCGATCGCCTGCTCGAACAGTTGCCGTTTGCTGCCGTACGCGTGGTAGAGGCTGCCCTTGCCGATTCCGGTCGCCTCCGCGAGCCGAGCCGGCGAGGTGCCGGCGTACCCGTAGGTCCAGAACGCCTCCATGGCCCGCTCGACCACCGCGTCCGGTTCGAAGTTCCGCGGCCTGCCCATGTCGACCACCATATGCCCTTTATGACCTACAGGTCAACAATTCGGCCTCCGCCGCTGGACAGCTCTCGGCGAGCGAATCCCGAAGGGCGAGGCCGACCCTCGGAGGTTCTCAGCACGGGGAACACGTTCGACAATCATTTCGTGGACAGTCCGGCCCGGCGAAACGGATGAGCCGGCGGTCCGGTCGGACCAACTCACCGAACAGCCCGGCCCGAACTCCTTTCGGCAACTAATCTGGAACAGAGGTAAATACGACGGGAGAACAGGAGGCGTCGAGATCGACACCACCGCCACCGCCTTCCCGCGCAGCATGTTTCTGCGGGGAGTGCTCGGGATCGCAGTTGCCGGAGGTGCTTCGGCCGCCGGATTACCTCTCGCACACGCGGATCCGAGTCCGTCCACGTCTGCGGCGGCCGCGAACGCGAACTGGGCTTCGCTGCAGCGGCGGATCCAGGGCAGGGTCGTCCTCGCGCGCGACGAGGACTACGCGGCGGCCAAACAGATCTTCAACGCCTATTACGATGCCGCGGCCCCGGCCGCGGTCGTGCAGGTCGCGTCCACCCAGGACGTCTCCGCCGCAATGGCTTTCGCGGCCGAGAACAGGCTGCGCGTGGCGGCCCGCTCGGGCGGGCACTCGTATCTGGGCATCTCCTCGGCGACCGGTGTGATGATCATCGACCTGCGGCGGCTGCGTGACGTCAGCTACCTGGACGGCGCGGCGGTGGTCGAGCCCGGGCTCACCCTCTACGACATGTACGGGGCGCTGGACCGATTCGGGCAGATGATCCCGACCGGCATGTGCCCGATGGTCGGCGTCGCCGGGCTGACCCTCGGCGGCGGACTGGGATTCGAATCGCGGCGGTACGGGATGACCTGCGACCGGCTCACCGCGGCGACGGTGGTGCTGCCCGACGGCCGGGTCGCGGAGGTGTCGAAGACCTCGCACCCGGATCTGCTGTGGGCGTTGCGCGGTGGCGGTCACTTCCTCGGCGTGGTCACCTCGTTCACGTTCGCCACCTGTCCCGCGGCCGCGAAAGACCTTGTGCAGGTGACTTTTCCCGGCGACAAGGCCGCCCAGGCGATCGCCGGGTGGTTGTCGTGGGTCACCACGGCCGAGCGCAGTCAGTGGGCCGACATCAGCATCGATGCTGACGGGGCGGGTGGTCTGCGGTGCTGGCTGCAGCTGGTGTGCCCGGCCGGTACCGGGGCCACGGCCACCGCCGCGCTCGCGGACGCGGTCGGTGTCGCCCCGGTGACCGTCGAGAGCCGCACGCTGTCGCACATGGAGACCGTCACCTTCCTCGCCGGGGGCGGGGGCACCGAACCGAGGTCCGGCTTCGCCAACGGCTCCGACGTGGTCCGGGAACTCACCCCGGAGGTGATCATGGTGATCGTCGAGGCGATCACCATGTTCTCCCGGTCCGGCCACACCGGCTGGGTGCAGATCAACTCCCTCGACGGCGCGGTGCGCGACACCACACCCGATCAGGCCGCCTTCCCGTGGCGGCATCACGCGGCGCTGGTGGAATGGGGTGCCTACGAACCCAATCCGCCGGAGGAGTCCCGGGCCTGGATCGCCGACGCGCACAAGCTGATCCGGCCCGCCTCGGCCGGCGCCTATGTCAACTATCTGGAGCCCGGCGATCGGGTCGAGCGCTACTTCGGCCGAAATTATCAGCGCTTCCACGATATTCGCGCGCGCGTCGATCCGGATCGCCGAATGCACAGCGCGCTCATCGGCTGATCGCGGCCCGCGGGTGAATCAGGAGGCAGCGGGCGCGATCTCGGCGCCGCTCGCGCGGCGGCGCACCAGCACCACGAGCACGATCAGGCACAGTACCGCCACTCCCACCGCGAAAACCTGTACCGCCCTCAGCAATCCGGACACGGTGGCGAGGAAGCCGACTCCCACCGCCGGAACGCCGGTGCCGAGGTAGAGGACCACGAGGAAGGTCGACGCCACCTCGGCGTGCCGCCCGGCGGGCGCGGCGTGGTTGACGGCGGTGAGCCCGCCGAGGAACACCAGGCCGTGGCCCACCCCCGCGGTGACGGTCGCGACGAGCAGCAAGGTCAGCGACGAGACGCTGCCGGCCACCGCCAGCAGGATCAGCCCCACCGCCACCAGCGGCAGGCCCGAGAGTTGCAGCGCCCGAGCCGATCTCCCGTAACCCAGGACCTGGGCCACGGCCGAGCACGCCAGCACCGACGCCACCGCCGCCCCACCGAGCAGCAGATTCCGGCTGCCGGACAACGTCGCCACGTAGGTCGGGACGAGCGTGAGCGCGAGCCCCACCACCGCGAACGCCAGGAATCCGGCCGAGCCGCTGGTGGCGAAGATGCCCCGCATCGCGACCGGGATCTCCGGCCGCCGCGGCCGCCACCGCGCGGTCACGGTGGTAGCCGGCAGCAGCGCGACCGTCACCGCGGCCGGGATCAGCAGCACGATCTCCAGCCCGAACGGGGTCACCCGCGGCGCCGGAAAGTATTGCGCCAGAAGACCTGCCAGCAACGGCCCGGTACCCAGCCCACCCACCGACGCGATCGTCGAGACCAGCGAGGCCCGGCGCCGATCACCGTTCGGTTCCAACTCGTTGAGCGCCGCGGTCAACGGCCCCGATGCGGCCCCGAGCGCGACACCCTGCAGAATCCGGGCCGCGAACAACCAGACGACATTCTGGGCCAGCGCGAACGCCACCGACCCGAGCACCGCGAGCGCGACCGCCGGCACCAGCACCCGCCGCCGCCCGACCGCATCCGACAAGGGCCCCGCGACCAGCAGCGACGGAATCAACACGGCCACATAGACGGCGAAGATCAGGGTCACCGTCAACGCCGAGAAACCGAACTTCAGCTGATAGCCGTGATACAGCGGCGTCGGCAGATTGGTCCCGATGAGCAGGATCAACAGGGTGTAACCGGCGGCCCAGAACCGAAGCCCGCCAGCGGCTTTCGATGGCTCCGCCCCGGCCGAGCGGAACGTGGACGAGGTACGAGTGTGCGCCATGACGTCTCCCCAACGGTCTATGTTCGATTTTCCTGAACATAACACATGTTCGGATCTGTCGAACATGAGTGGCTATGCTGTCCACATGGCGAGCCGTACTTCCACCGAACTGGTCCACCCCGATGTGGCCGACCTCGACTTCGCGACCGTCCTGGCCGCCCTCGGTGATCCGGTCCGGCTGGCCATCGTCGCCCGCCTCGCCGATGCCGATCCGGCTGTCGGACTCGCCTGTACCACTTTCGCACTCCCGGTCAGCAAGTCCACCCAGAGCGGCCATTTCCGAACCCTCCGCGAGGCCGGCATCATCCGCCAGCGCGACGAGGGCACCCGCCGCTACAACAGCCTCCGCCGCACCGACCTCGACGCCCGCTTCCCCGGCCTCCTCACCCTCGCGATCCCGCAGGGCCGCAAGGTGATCGAGAACTGGTGCGAGCGGTGAGCCGCCCCGCTACCGCGACCGCGCGCGAATGCCGGGGTCGTCGTAGCCGGGCGGGGCGAGGTCCGGCCACTGCGGGCCGAGGATGCCGAGCAGGCGTCTCGCCTCGGCGCACACGGTCGGATGGCAGTTCTCGTGGAACCGCATGAGCGCTTCGGCGCTGGCTTTCAGGACGTCGTCGGCGCGTTCGGGCACCATCACCGCACTGCCTTCAAGCCGAGCGTGCTGATGGACCATCGGGCTTCGCCTTTCGGCGAGGCGATCCAGCCGCGCCGGGCGAGCGTGCTGATGGCCTTCCGGGCGGCATGGCCGGTCAGCTCTGCCTGCCGGGCGATCTGCCCGCTGTCGAGCAGTCCGCCGGGTGCGAGCAGGCGGAGCACCTGTTCTTCCGGGTAAGCGCGAATGGGCATCGCGGCTCCTGTCGTGTGTATGCGAGAGGTCCCGGCGCTGCCCGGCGGGATCCGGGCTGCGGCCACAGAGTTGTCAGCGCCGGGACCTGGTAATGAGCGTCACAGGTACCCAGGGTGACCTCAATGGCACTGCCGCCGTAGTGGCAACGGAAGTGCCACAAGTGGCATCAAGAAGTGTTGTGGTGGTTGATGTTCCGCTTGCGAACATATATTGGACCCATGTCGGAAATCAGTGATGTGACGGCGGTGCTGGCGGGATTGTCGGACGACGATCTGCTGGCCGTGGTGCTGGGGGCGACCACCGGGCGGCCGCGGCTGGATCGGCTGCACCTGGTCGCGGCCGACCTGGCGGCGCAGGGTGGTCATGCGACGCCCGGAGTCGCTGTGAGTTCCGCCACCGAGCTGCCGGAAATCGTGGTGGAGCCGATCGTCGAGGAGCCGTTCGGGCAGGTCGGGGGCGCGGCCGGGATTCCCGGGGTGGCCGTTTCGGGCGGCCTCGGTGCGTACGGTCCCGGCGGCGTACCTACTTGGGAGTCAGTTCGGGATAAGGTCGAGCAGCGGTTCGGGACCGCGCAGGGGATGGGGGAACTGTCCTCGCAGGCGCCGACCGGCCGCACCGTGGAAGAACAGTGGGACGCGCGGGAGAAGGCCGCGCGCGAGCGCCTGGATCGGATCCGCAAGTCGATGCACGACGAGTGACCGGGCCTCCGGCGGCCCGGAGAGGATGAGGGTGGGTTCGATGACCGAGCCGCGGGAGATCGCCGCACGACTGCTGGACGCGCAGGTCGACTTCCTGCTGGCGGAGGTGAGCGGTGACCGCCTCGCGGAGGTGGTCGCGCGCGATGTCGCCGATGCCCTCGTCGTCGCGGACACCGTCGTCTTCCGCGATGTCGTGGGGATCGAGCAGGCCAAGGCGACCGTGCGCAAGGTCGTCGACCGTTCCGACAGTCCGCTGCTGCGGGACCTGGCCGGCGTGCTGTCCGACGCGTTGTACGACCACATCGTCGGCAACGAGGAGTACACCCTCGGCGACGTGGTGGACCGCGATCCGGTCGAGGCCCTGGTGGAGAAGCTGCTGGGCCTGCATCACGCGCAGGAGCGGCTGCTGGACCGCCTCGGTGAGGCGCCGCTGGCCGCGCCGGTCGCTTCCAAATTCGTCGACATGCTCGTCGACGACATTCTCGAGGCGAACAAGAAGGTGGTCGGCAAGGTGCCGGGCATGACGTCGCTGATGTCGCTCGGCCAGTCCGCGGTCAAGAGCGCGAAGAAGGCCGCGGAGGGCAGCTTCGTCGGCGATATGGCCAACCGCGGCACCCTCTACGCGCTCCGCCGCGTCACCAACGCCATCCGCGAGACCCTGCGCGAGGCGCCCGTGCACGGCGCCGCCATGCAGTTCTGGGATCTGCACGCCGGTGAGCCGGTCAGCGGGCTGCGACAGTATTTGACCC
This sequence comes from Nocardia aurantia, assembly GCF_009604425.1. Taxonomy (GTDB): domain Bacteria; phylum Actinomycetota; class Actinomycetes; order Mycobacteriales; family Mycobacteriaceae; genus Nocardia; species Nocardia aurantia. The sequence continues at coordinate 173,288 of NZ_WEGI01000015.1, forward strand.
AGCACGACCTGCGCGAACTCGTGCTGATCGGGCATCGCGTCGCCACCGGCACCCGCAACAAGGAATACGTCGGGCTGCTGCTCGACGAGGCGGTCGAAGTCTTCTTCACCAAGTACGGCGACCACACCCTCGCCGCGCTGTTGCCGGAACTGGGCCTGACCGCCGACGACATCACCGAGGAGATCCTGCGATACGGCCCGGCCGTGATCGAGGCCGCGAAGCGCGACGGCGTACTGGCCGAACTGATCCGGTCCCGGCTGGAGCCGTTCTACACCTCGGACGCGGTGCTGGAGATCCTCGGCGCCGCCTGAGCCGGGCCCAGAGCGCGGACGAAATCCGCTGCGCGCGCGGCTATCTCGTTCCATCGGGCCGCGGCCACCGCGGCGGGCGGCACGACCCCGGTGCCCGCGGACACCGCGATCGCGCCGTGCGTGAGGAATTCGGCGGCGTTGCCGGTGTCGACCCCACCCGACGGGATCAGCGGTACATCGGGGAAAGGGCCGCGCAGATCCGCGAGATAACCCGGGCCGAACAGCCGCGCCGGAAAGATCTTCACGGCGGCGGCGCCGAGATCCAGTGCCTGGAGTACCTCGCTCGGCGTGAGCGCACCCATCACCACCGGAACATCATGCCGGGCAGCGACTTTCGCGACCTCCGGCCGCAGGCCCGGCGTGACCAGGAAACGCGCCCCGGCCGCGACGGCCGCTTCTGCCTGTTCGGCGGTGAGCACCGTGCCCGCCCCGAGCACGGCGATCGCGGAGCCGGCCGCCGCCCGCAGCGCCTCGACCACACCGGGTGTGGTGAAAGTGAGCTCCACGGCGCGGATTCCGGCCCCGGCGAGCGTGTCGGCGAGCGCGCGTGGATCGGGGATGTGCGGGGCGCGCACGACCGTCAGCGCCCGGTCGGCGCGAAACACCTCCACAGCCGTCGTCATGGCCTGTGACTCTCCCTCGCGCGCAAGCTGTTTCGCCGATCAGAAAAAGGTGTGCAGGAAGTCGACCACCCGGGGGCGCTCGGCATCGGCGTCGTCGATCACCGGGATCAGCCGCCACTTGTCGAATGCGGTGCAGGGGTGCGACAGTCCGAGCCGCACCACGCTGCCGATCGGGACATCACCACCGCCGGGCAGCCGCAGGAATGTGTGCTGGTCGTTGAGTTTCGACACATGTGCCGCCGCCGACATCGTGCCCGCAATCCGCTCCGCCGTCACCGCCCCGGAACCCGAAACCGACTGCGGCACGGGCATTCCCTCGTCGTACGGCAGATCCCGCTTGCCGGCATCGAGCAACGCGAGCTCCGGCTCCGGCCGGGAGACGGTACGCGCCCACCCGTGCATCGCCGACCGCAGCGGCCGCTCGGTCCGACCGGCGATCAACGGCGACAGTCCGGCGTAGAAACCGTCGTCGTGGATCAGATAGGCACCGGATCGCAGCACCACGGTGGTGGGCACCTCGGCATCGGCGGCCGTCCGGGCCAGCCGCTCCGCCGCCAGGTCCGGAAAGGCGCTACCGCCCGCCGTGACGATCGCCCGACGCGGATACCGGCCACGCAATTCCCCGTGCAGCCGCGCCAATTCGTCGAGATACCCGCGCACGGCCGCGAGCCCGGCGGGGGAGCGGTCCCGAGCGAACGGACCCTCGTAACCGCCGACGCCCGCCAGCTCCAGATGGGCGGATCGCTCGATCGCCGCGGCAACCTCCAGCGCCGCCGCGACACTACGCGCCCCGGTGCGGCCGCGCGGCCCGCCGAGCTCGACGAGCACCGACACCCGCACCCCGGCCGGAGCGCCGGCCAGATGCCGGTCCATCGCCTCGACGGTCACCACGTCGTCGGCCCAGCAGAGCAGATCGAAGGACGGATCGTCCGCGAGTTCGGCGGCGGCCCAGGCCAATCCGACCGGATCGACCAGCGTGTTGGCGATCAGGATGCGCCGCACCCCGAACCGCCGCGCCACCTGCGCCTGCCAGCCCGTGGCCAGCGTGACACCCCAGGCCCCGGCCGCGAGTTGCTCGCCCCACAACTGCGGGGACATCGTGGTCTTACCGTGCGGGGCCAGCCGCACCCCGGCAGCGCCCACCCACTCGGCCATCACGGCGAGATTGTTGTCCAGCGCACCACGGTCGATGGTGAGCACCGGCGTCTGCAACTCGTCGAGATGCGGTGTGGTGGCGAGGTATTCGCGAACCGTCCGCCCCCACGCCACCGGCGGCAGTGCCTTGTGCTCGGGCCCGATCACCCGATCGTGCAGGGCCCGCACCGCTGCCGGCCGGATCGCGGGGACGGTACCGGTGTCGCCGATCACGGTGAGCTCCTTCGAGTCTCGCCCCCGCCGGGGATGTCACTGCGTGACGGGCAACGGCCGCCGGGTTCCCGGCAACGACCGTCATTGTCACGACCGGCCGCGATGCGCACAAGCCCACCCGTACCTCGATGCCGCGCCGCTGCCGCCCGCAACAATCCGAAACCACTTCGGCGACGTGACATAGACATCCGCACCGGTAGGCGAAAATCTGTCGTGTCGGGTGTAGACATTCGTTGCGGTCCGATATACAGTCACTGTCGTTCGAAGAGAAGAGTCCAGAGGCCGGGCAGGTGAACTGCCCGGAGTACACAGTTCCACCGCCCCCTCCGGCGGAGACGGGAACCCGGCGCAATCGGCCGGCCCGCCGGAGGCGGGGCGGGAACAGCACGACCGAGTGAACAACGCGGCAGAACCCCGCAACCCAGGAGGTGGTGAGTACTGAGTAGATATCTTTCGGTTCCGCATTCCCGGGAAGTGCCGGGTGCGATGCAAGGGACCGGCCCGCACGGCCGGTGAACAGAATTGACAGTTGATCCCCCTCTTCCGATAACCCCGGGCCCCGGCGCACACGCGCCGGGGCCTGCGGGCGTTGAACAACGAGAGGTGCTGTGCAGCAACCGAATACCGACCCCACCGGCGACCGCAGCGCCGCCGACAAACTGGACGACGACACCTACCCCGCCTACAGCATGGGACGCGCCGCGGAAATCCTCGGCGTCACCCCGGCGTTCCTGCGCGGACTCGACGCCGCCGAGCTGCTGACCCCCCAACGCTCCGCCGGCGGGCACCGCCGCTACTCCCGCTACCAACTTCGCATCGCCGCCCGCGTGCGCGAACTCGTCGACGCCGGCAACCCCCTCGACGCCGCGTGCCGCATCGTCATCCTCGAGGACCAGCTCGCCGAAGCGCAACGCCTCAACACCGACCTGCGACACACCCTCGACCAACACACCGACCCCCACTGAATCGCCGAGCCACCCCCAGCGCAGGCACCCGACGACCGGCGAGGGGGCCGGCGGACCGCGACCCGTGAGCGGTGGCTGGTTCCCGGGGCGGGTGTGTCGGATAATTTGTGCGTGACACAGAGGAAGGCGACCACGGACAGCGTGCCGGGCCCGGCGGTGGAGCTCATCGCGGCGGGCCGGTCGCAGAAGGTCGGTAGTTTCCGGTTCTGGTTCGATGGGCAGCGCTGGGAATGGTCCGACGAGATCGCCCGGATGCACGGCTATATGCCCGGTGTGGTGACACCGACGACGGAATTGCTGCTGGCGCACAAGCATCCCGACGACCGTGCCCAGGTCGCGGACGCGATCGCGCATTCACTCGACACCGGGGAGCCGTTCTCCTCGCGGCACCGGTTCCTCGACACCGCGGGCGTGTGCACCACGTGATCGTGGTGTCGGACCGGCTGCTCGACGACACCGGCACCGTGACCGGGACCGCCGGTTATTACATCGACGTCACCGACACCTTCGCCGAGCACCGCCGTGAGGTGATCGCCGACGCCCTGCCGGAGGTGTTCGAGGACCGCGCGGTCATCGAACAGCTCAAAGGCATCCTCATGTACGTCTACCGCATCAGCGCCGACCGGGCCTTCGACGTGCTGCGGTGGCGATCGCAGGAGACGAACACGAAACTGCGGGACCTCGCGGCCCGGATCGTCACCGAACTCGACACCCTGCCACCGGGGCCACCGGCCAGCCGTAGCCAATTCGACCACCTACTGCTCACCGCCCACGAACGCATCCCCCGACATACCGACCGGCACACCCGACCCGCGTGACACCCGCACCCGGTCTCGGGTCGGGCACACCGTCGGCATTCCGCGAACGGGTCGGCCACCCGACCGACCTGCCCGGCCACCGCCGCAGCCGATCGCTCGACGACCCACGGGCAGCCGGCTCGAGACCCGCCGCCGCGCGTTGCCGGGGTGTCACGCGGGTGTGAGCTGCTCGGTACGCACGAAGATCGGGTAACGGGCACGCTGATCACCGGGCACCCCGATCACCACATGCTCGTCGTCGATCACCGCGGTGACGACGAAGACCTGGGCACCGGTCCCGATCCGTACCCGATCCCCAATCTGCACAGGCGGCAGCCTAGCGGGGCCGTGGATCCTCCCACGCCAGGGTGCATCGATAGCGCATCGTTTGCTCGCGATGGCCGGTCGGTGGTGGATTGTCCGCCCGGCGGCGGGTCTCTTCACCTAAGTCGTGGTCGACCTCGCGCACCGGGCGGGTTGCGGCCTGAGTGCCGCGCGCACGATCCGGTCAGGCGTCGATGGCCTGGCGATCGGGCTCGGCGCGGGAAACCTCGATCTTGCGGGGTTTGGCCTTCTCCGCGATCGGGATGCTCAACCGCAGGACACCGTCGCGGTAGTCGGCGCGGATCGAATCGGTGTCGAGGTTCTCGCCCAGGAACAGCTGCCGCGAGAACACTCCGCGGGTGCGTTCCGCCGCGATCATCGAGCGGCCCGGATCCAGTTCCGGGCGTGCGGCTTTCACGGTGATCACATTGCGTTCGACATCCAGGTCGAGGGAATCGGGGTCGATGCCGGGCAGGTCGAACTCGACGAAGAAATCGTCACCGTCCCGCCAGGCGTCCATCGGCATCACCACCGGCCGGGCCGGCGTGCCGAAGACCTGCTGCGTCAGGCGATCCAGGTCGCGGAAGGGATCGGTACGCATCAGCATGGTCGCCATCGTTAGCTCACTCCATTCTCGATCGAAGGGTGCTCAGATAATCTATGTCATCTGGCATAGATAATATTTATCACTCGAGCCAGTTGAGTGCAAGCGTGGGTGAGAGATAACTTCAGGTAGGTGACCATGAGTGAGAAACGGGAGACACGGCAGATGCCGGCAGACGCACCCGGCCATCTGCCGGCGGCCGGGCAGGCGGTGTACGCGATCTCGGTGGCCGCGGAACTGGCGGGCGTCGGCGTGCAGACCCTGCGCCTCTACGAGCAACACGGATTGATCCACCCGGTCCGTAGCGGCGGTGGCACCCGCCGCTACAGCAGCGACGATCTCGCGCGGCTGGCCCGCATCGCCGCCCTGGCCGGGCAAGGGGTCAACCTCGCCGGGATCGCGCGCATCCTCGACCTCGAAGACGCCAACGCCGCGTTGCGCGAGAGCAACAACGCCCTAGCCGCTGAGCGGTCCCGTGGTCCACATCCCGCCTAGCGGGCCGGTCGCCGACTCGGTGGATACACCGCCTCGGGCCGTGCCGTGCGGAAAGTGACTGTCCCGGTGCGACTTTCAGCCTTGGGAATGCCCATGGGCCGGGCCCCGAACTGCCCGATGCGGCGGACTGCCGATGATTGTGGCATAGTGGGAGGCTGAGAACGGGCTTCTTACAAGGATGGGCCCGGCTCACTACAGAAAAGAAGTTGTTTACAGCATGGCTCAAGGCAGTGTGAAGTGGTTCAACGGTGAAAAAGGCTTCGGCTTCATCGCTCAGGACGGAGGCGGCCCGGACGTCTTCGTGCATTACTCGGCCGTGAGCGGCTCGGGTTACAAGTCCCTCGATGAGGGTCAGCGTGTCGAGTTCTCGGTGGAGCAGGGCCAGAAGGGCCCCCAAGCCCAGGACGTCCGCGCGATCTGATTCAGCGCGATCTTCTGTGAAGAGCTTCGCACCGTCATCGGTGCGAAGCTCTTTTCGTTCGAATGGTTGAAACCACGGCAGGCCCCGGCGGGGGATGGTCAGCGGCCGTGCCGGTCCCGCTTGCGTACTTCGGCGTAGTGCTCCCTGATCGCCCGGTCGAGTTGGGCGCGGGTCGCGTGGTCGGCGGTGGTGGCGAGTGCCCTGCGGAACGCCGCGATATCGCGCATCAGCTCGAGATAGTCCTTCTCAGTCACTGTGCGCATTGCGCGGTCCTGTTCGCTCATGTGCCCGCCGGTCGCCGGAGGGGAGTGATGGGCTTGCCGGCCGTGCCCGGGCGACTCCGATTCCGCGACCGGGCGGGGGTGAATACCGTTGCAGTGCAACCGATCCGATTCGATTGGGGCATCACGCCGAAGATCCCGTCCAGCCCGGAACAGCCGGGTCTACAGCGTTACTCTACACTGCGCTGTTCGGAGTTCCGTGGAGATCGGCTGTCCACAGCGGCTGAAACATGTGCCAGTCGGCGGGGTGGGCGGCGATTCCCGCGGCGAATCGGTCGGCGAGGTACTGCGTGGTGCGCCCGATACCGCCACCGGTATCGAGGGGTGCGTCGATGTGGAAGCCCCAGCCGGTGGGCGTGAACCAGCACCGGACGGGCAGTAACGGTGCGCCCGTATCGATGGCCAGGCGTGCGGGGCCCGAGGGCATCCGGGCCGGCTCCCCGAAGAAGGTGACCGGCACACCGGTGCCGGACAGGTCGCGTTCGCCGAGCAGGCCAACCACCCGACCTCGATGAAGGCGGTCGATCAGCGTCGGGAAAGGAGGGGTGGCGTCGCCGGTGCGGGGGATGATCTCGAAGCCGAGCCCTTCGCGGAAGCGCACGAAACGCCGGAACAGCGACTCGGGGGCGAGTCGTTCGGCGACGACGGTGGGCTGTCCGATGCGCTCGACGACCCAGATTCCGGCGAGATCCCAGTTCCCGCTGTGGGGGAGGGCCAGCACCGCACCGGTGCCACGGTCGATCGCGTCCCGGATGTGCTCGAGGCCGGTCGCCGAGTCTTCGATGGTGTCGGCCAGGCGAGCCGGATCCATCCTGGGCAGCCGGAACGCTTCGCGCCAGTAACGGGCGTAGGAGCGCAGGCTCGCTCGCACGAGTCCGGCCGGGACGCGGTCGGGCGTGGTGCCCAGCACCCGGGACAGGTTGAGCCGCAACTGCCGGTGTCCGCCGCGCCGGGACGCGCGGTCGGCGGCCGCGTCGAACAGGCGAACGGCCGGCCGCTCGGGCAGGAGCCGGATCAGCTGCCATCCGGCCGCGTAGCCGAGGTCCCAGGCACGACCGGTCGAGGTCACCGATCCATCGTCCCCTTCTCCTCCGGGAGTGCCGACGCCGGGCTTCGCTCCCGGCCGCGAAGGCCGGTCGGAACCGGTGTCGAACAGACGTCAACAATGTAGGTCTACACTATCGGAGAATTTCAGCAGCTCACCAGGAGGCCCTTCCCGTCATGGCCGAATCGCCGATCGACAATGCATCAACCCCGTCCGGAACCGAGCCGGCGGCCGGTCGCCGGCGCAGTCCGGTGACGCGCGAGGCGGTGTTGCGGGCCGCGCTCGGGATCATCGACCGCGACGGGGTCGACGGTATGTCGATGCGGCGCCTGGCCGATGCGGTGGGACGCGATCCGATGGTGATCTATCGGCATGTGTCGAACAAGGCCGCGGTGCTCGACGGGGTGGCCGAAATCGTGTTCGAGCAGCTGTCGGTCGACGCCGGCGCCCCGGACTGGACATCCCAGTTGCGGGTGGTGGCAAGGGATTTCCGCCGACTGGCACTGGACCATCCGAAAGTGGTCCCGCTGCTGGTGACCCGGCCGTTGGCGACGCCGCTGGGACTGCGGTCGCAGGCGGTGCTGCGGCCGCTGGAGGACATGCTCGCGTTGCTGATGCGTGCCGGATTCTCCGGCGCCGACGCGCTGCATGTCTATCGGGCCTTCTTCGGATTCCTGTTCGGGCACGTTCTCAACGAACTGCAGGAGGTCGTGGAGAATCCCGAGGAGACCGACGGCGTGCTCCGCCTCGGGTTGTATCGACTGCCCATCAGCGAGTTCCCGCTGTTGCGCGAACTGGCACCGGTCCTCGATGCCTACGACGGCACCGCCGAACTCGAGCGCGGGCTCGACATCCTGTTGACCGGCCTGGCCGCGAACCTGTCGAACGGCGATCCGCATCGCGGATGACCTGGCCGGACCGGGTGTGTTAACAACGTTACACTACATTGTAGATATATATCGTTAGGGCACCTACGCTGGCGGTAACCGGGTCATGTGTCGAGCGACCGCCGATCCGGCAGGTCGCGCGACCGGAACCGAGCCAGGGCGAGGTCGTAGCCATCGAGGGCGCGATCATCACTTCCCGCGGCACAGCTCACAGGAACCCGAGGGTAGGAACAATGGCAATTACCGACGTCGCCGTCTACGCACATCTGAGCGCGGCCGATATCGAGGCGCTGGGAAGCGAACTCGACGAGATCCGGCGCGATATCGAGGACTGCCGCGGAATTCGGGACGCGACCTACATCCGCCGCACGATCGCTGCCCAGCGCGGTCTCGATGTCGCGGCACGGCTCGTGATCATGTTGAGCCGCAACCGGATCGGGCTCACCGTGGGCACCGTCGCGCTGGCCGTGGCGAAGAGCATCGAGAACATGGAGATCGGCCACAACGTCAGCCACGGCCAGTGGGATTGGATGAACGATCCCGAAATCCATTCCACCACATGGGAATGGGATATGGCGGGCTCGTCGGCGCAGTGGCGCCACGCGCACAACTACCGCCACCACGTGTTCACCAACGTGCTCGGCATGGACGACGACATCGGTTTCGGCGTGATGCGGGTGACCCGGGATCAGCGGTGGCGGCCGTGGATGCTGCTGCAGCCGCTGCAGAACATCCTGTTGGCGGTCGCCTTCGAGTGGGGGATCGCCATCCACGGCTTCGACGCCGAACAGGCCCGGGCCGGCACCCGGGACGAGAAGTTCGCGCAGGCCAGGATCGTGTCCGGGAAGATCGTGCGGCAGGTCGCCAAGGACTACCTGTTGTTCCCCGCGCTGAGCGGCCGCCGCTGGCGGCGCACGCTGACCGCCGTGCTCGCCGCGAACGCGCTGCGCAATGTCTGGGCCTATCTGGTGATCTTCTGCGGTCACTTCCCCGACGGCGCGGAGAAGTTCACCGCCGCGGCGATCGAACAGGAGACCGCGCCGGAGTGGTATCTACGGCAGATGCTGGGTACCGCGAATTTCGACGCCGGACCGGTACTCGCCTTCCTCAGCGGCCATCTGAGTCATCAGATCGAGCACCATCTGTTCCCCGATCTGCCCGCCAATCGCTACCCCGAGATCGCCGTGCGAGTCCGCGCCCTCTGCGACAAATACGATCTGCCCTACACCAGCGGTCCGCTCTTGCGTCAGTACCTCCTGGTCATGCGCACGGTCCACAAACTCGCCCTACCGGACCGCTTCCTCATCGCGACCTCCGACGACGCGCCGGAGACCGCTTCGGAACGAAAGTTCCTCGGCTCCACCGCGATTGCCGCCGACGGCACCGGATACCGCGGGCTGCGCACGGCCCTGCGCCGGCGCGCTCTGCGGGCAGCGGAACGTCGTATCGATCGAACGCCGGCACCGCGGAGCTGAGGTGCTGCCCGGCGGTCAGCGCCGTGCCGGAACGAACGCACCGTGGAAGGTCATGGGCACGTGGTGGCGGAGCCGGATCGTGGCGATCGGGCCACGGTCGGGCCGATCGGCCGGAAGTACCTGCACGCGAGTCCGTTTCGTGGCGGGCTGGTGTTCGAAGGTGAGTAGCCAGCCGTCGCCCTCGGTGCCGCCCTCGGAAGGGGCGAACAAGGGTTCGCAGACGGTGTCGCCGGGCGCGGTCGTGTAGGTGTGGCTGCGGCCGGTGTCGTGATCGATGGTCGTGATCGAATCCGGATCGCCGCCGTGGGCCGAGGCGGCGGCGACGTAGCTGTATCGGTGCGGCCGCGTGGCATAGCGCTGGTCAAGTTGGGGGAATTCACAACCGTTGTCGTGCAGCACTTCTCGGGTGACCCGGGTGCTGCGCCGGTCGATCGTCAGGCGGGTCAGCTGTCCGCCGAACGCGGGGCCGGGGTCGGTGCGGTAACGGCGGAGGTGGCCGTTCCAGCCGGACCAGCCGCGGCCGGGATCGTGGGTCACCAGTTCGACGGCGGTGGCGGTGTCGGTCTCGTAGGCGTTGGTGACGTGGAAGTGGAACAGTGCCTCGGTCTCGACGGTGATCGGGGCGCCGCCGGCGCGGGGTACGAGGACGATGGTGGTGCCCAGGCGCGGTTCGTAGGACATCGCGCGGTCGATCGAGCTCAGGCCGAGGACCGCCGAGATCGGGCGGTTGACCACGATCGGGGCGATCACGAAGACCAGGTGACGTTCGGTGAGCGCGAAGTCGTGCACGAAGCTGAACTGCCGGATCGGCACGGACGCGATATCTTTCAGCCGGCCGCCGGTCAGCCGATAGCAGCGGATCATCGGCCGCGGGAAGAAGTCGAAGCCGAAGTTGTAGATCTCGCCGCTCACGGGATCGCGCTTCGGGTGGGCGGAGAAGGCGCCCATGCGTTTCAGGGCGCCGCCGAAACTCTCCGCGCCGTGCGTCTCCAGGGTGCGCGGGTCCAGGCGGTAGGGGCGGCCGCCCTCCCACAGCGAGTAGAGCCGATCGTCGTGGACGAGCACGTTCGTGTTCGACATGTTCGCCGGCGGACGGAAGGCGTTGGCGAGCGCGCCACCGGCGCGCTGGGTGCCGAATCCCCGGCCGAGCGGGGCGCCGGCCGAGGTCCTGCGGTACTCGCGGGTACGAACGTACCGGTTGCGGAAGTGCACTCCGTGCTCGTCGATGGCGAGGCGCGAGACCATCCCGTCACCGTCGAAGACGTGCGCCACCGGATGCGCTCCGACGTCGAATCGACCGGGGCCGATGCGGTACAGCTCCCCGCGGAGTCCCTCGGGCAGCCGCCCTTCGATCTCGTCGACCCGATAGCCGAACTCCTGCGGTTGCGAGTCCCATGGGGACCGGCCGCCGAGGTCCGTCACAGCGGGGTCACGGAGAGATTTCGAAACGAACATGCCGGAAAGTGTCGCAAGAATGAGACACATATAGCAAGTGATGTCTCAAACCAGGGGCTCTTGCGGGGGCTTTATACTCGGCCCGGTGTCGAACGAGGATGTGACCGCGGCGGCGCGTGCCGTCGTGCGCCGGGTGGGTATCACCGCGCTGACCCTGGCCGCGGTCGCGAAGGAGGCCGGGATCAGCCGGGCTACCATGTATCGGCGCTTCGCGTCCCGGGACACCCTCATCGCGGCCGTGATCGGCGCGGAACTCGACGCGCTGGAGAAACTGGTGCTGGCCCGGCTGCGCTTCGCCGATCAGCCGCGCGAGACCACCCACATGCTCGTCCGGGAGGTTCTCGACTACCTGACCAATCATGCCGCGCTGCAAGCCGCTATCCACATCGACGGCTCGGCGCTGCTGCCCTGGCTGATCAAACGGGACGGCAGGCCGACCCTGGTCGACATCGTCACCGACCGCGCCCTCGCCCATATCGAGGGGTCCGAACTCGCCGCGCACCTGAGGCCGAATCCCGGTGCGGCCGTGGAGTTCATGGTCGGCGCGGTCTACACGCAGCTGGTCTCACCCAGCCGGTATCTCACCCATGCGAACATCGCGACGCTCGTGACCGACGCCGTCGTCGCGCCCTGACCCGTACCGCACAAGGCGAGGGCGGCCCTCGATTTCACGGGGACGTGACCGCTCAGGCCAGCTGTTCGATCTTCGCGGCCAGCTCCGCGCCGGTCAGTGGCTCGCGGGCGATGACCGCGACGGTGTCGTCGCCCGCGATCGTGCCGACCACCTCGGCCAGGGCCGCGCGATCCAGGGCGCTGGCCAGGTAGTGGGCGGCGCCGGGCGGGGTGCGCAGGACGGCGATGTTGCCGCTGTGATCGGTGGAGACCAGCAGGTCGCCGAGCAGTTTCGACAACCGGGCGGTGCCGCCGGTGACGCCGCGGACCGGGCTGCCGTCCTCGGGGACCACGTAGATGCCGGCGCCGCCGTCGGCGGCGCGCAACTTGACCGCGCCCAGTTCGTCCAGGTCGCGGGACAGCGTGGCCTGGGTGGTCTCGATGCCCTCCGCCGACAGCAGGGTCGCCAGCTCGGTCTGGCTGCGGACGGCGTGCGCGGTCAGCAGGTCGACGATGCGTTGCTGCCGGCCGGCGCGGGTACGAGCGATGGCCGGGCCGGCTCTGTCCGTCACCGGTGATCCTCCTCCGAGCGTCGCTCCAGCAGCCAGGCCAGCAGCGCCTTCTGCGCGTGCAGCCGGTTCTCCGCCTCGTCCCAGACCACGCTGTGCGGACCGTCCAGCACCGCGTCGGTGATCTCCTCGTTGCGGTGGGCCGGGAGGCAGTGCAGCACAACGGCATCCGGCTTCGCGTGGGCGAGCAGGTCGTCGTTCAGCTGGAAGCGGCGGAACGGGCCGACCCGGTCCAGCCCGTCGTTCTCCTGGCCCATCGAGGTCCACGCGTCGGTGACCAGGGCGTCGGCGCCGGTGGCGGCGGCGATCGGGTCGTCGGTGACGGTGATGGTCGCGCCGGTCTCGGCGGCCCGCTTCTGCGCGTCCTCCCGGATCCAGTCGGCCGGCTCGAAACCCGCAGGGGCGGCGATGGTCACGTGCAATCCGGCGGTCACGCCGCCGAGCAGCAGCGAATGCGCCATGTTGTTGGCGCCGTCGCCGAAGTAGGTGAGCCGGCGGCCGGCCAGGTCACCCTTGTGCTCCTGCAGGGTCAGCAGATCCGCCAGCACCTGGCACGGGTGGAATTCGTCGGACAGCGCGTTGACCACCGGAACCGTTGCCGCCGAGGCCATCTCGTCGAGCCGCTGCTGTTCGAAGGTGCGCCAGACGATCGCGTCGACGTACCGGGACAGCACCCGGCCGGTGTCGGCGAGGGTCTCCTCGCGGCCCAGCTGCGTCACGCGGCCGTCGACGACCACCGCGTGCCCGCCCAGTTGCGCGATGCCCATCTCGAACGAGAACCGGGTGCGGGTGGAGTTCTTCTCGAAGATCACGCCCACGCCGCGCGGACCCTCGAGCGGACGCCGGGAGAACGGCGCCGCCTTCAAACTTGTTGCCAGCGTGAGTACCTCGGCCTGCTCGGCAGGAGTGAGGTCGTCGTCGCGCAGGAAATGCCGGATGGTCACTTCGATCCCTTCGCCTCGGCGGCAGCGTCCAGTATTGCGGGCAGGTCGGTGAGGAATTCCTGGGCCTGGGCCTCGGTCAGCACCAGCGGCGGCGCCAGCCGGACGACGTCGGGCTTGGCCGGGTTCACCAGATAGCCCGCGGCCCGGGCGAATTGCTCGACCTGTGCCGAAAGCGGTTCGGCCAGGCGGATTCCGATGAGCAGGCCGGCGCCGCGCACGTGATCGACCAGGGGATGGTCCAGGTCTTCGATGCCGTCGACGATCGTCTTGCCGACCGTCTCCACGTGCGCGAGCAGACCGGTCTCGTCGATGGTGCGCAGCACCGCCAGCGCGGCGGCCGCGCACACCGGGTTGCCGCCGAAGGTGGTGCCGTGCAGGCCCGGCGTGAGCAGCTCGGCGGCCCGGCCCTGGGCCAGGACCGCGCCGATCGGCAGTCCGCCGCCCAGGCCCTTGGCCAGCGTGATCACATCCGGCACGACGCCGGCGGCCTGATGCGCGTAGAAGTGGCCGGTGCGGCCGATGCCGGTCTGCACCTCGTCGAGGATCAGCAGCGCGCCGTGTTCGGCGGTGATCGCGCGGGCGGTGGCCAGGTAGTCCGGCGGCGGCACCACCACACCGCTCTCGCCGAGGATCGGTTCCAGGAACACCGCGGCGGTGTCGTCGTCGACGGCGGCGGCCAGCGCCGCGGCGTCGCCGTACGGGATGTGCCGAACACCGGGCGGCATCGGCTCGAACGGCGCCCGCTTCGACGCCTGGCCGGTCAGCGCCAGCGCGCCCATGGTCCGCCCGTGGAACGCCTCCTCGCACGCGATGATGTTCGGCCGCCCGGTCAGCCGCGCGATCTTGAACGCGGCCTCGTTGGCCTCGGTGCCGGAGTTGCAGAAGAAGGCCCGGCCGTGACCGTCGCCGAAGCGCGCCAGCAGCTGTTCGGCGAGCCGGATCACCGGCTCGCTGGCATACAGATTGGAGACGTGACCGAGCGTGCCCAGCTGTTCGGTGACCGCCGCCAGGATCGCCGGATGTCCGTGGCCCAGGCTGTTGACCGCGATGCCGCCGAGGAAGTCCAGGTAGCGCTTGCCGTCGGCGTCCTCGACCACCGCGCCCTCGCCGCGCACCAGCGCGATCTGCGGGGTGCCGTAGTTGTTCATCAGGGCGGACGACCAGCGGCGCTGGAGATCCTGGGTGGCCGTGCCCGGTGGGTTCGCGTCGTGCTCGGTCATGGCACCGTCGTTTCCGTTGTGGTTTCCGCTGTTTCGGCGGCAGGGGTCACCATCGTGCCGATGCCTTCCCCGGTGAACAGTTCCAGCAGGACCGCGTGCGGGACGCGGCCGTCGATCACGTGCGCGCTCGGCACGCCGCCGAGTACCGCGCGCAGGCAGGCCTCCATCTTGGGCACCATGCCCGCGTCGAGCCGCGGCAGCAGCGCCGCCAGATCCGTGGCGCCGATGTGGGTGGTCAGCGACGAGCGATCCGGCCAATTCGTGTACAGGCCTTCGACATCGGTGAGCACCACCAGCTTCTCCGCGCCGATGCCCTCGGCCAGCGCCGCGGCGGCGGTGTCGGCGTTGATGTTGTGCACCACGCCGTCCGCGTCCGGGGCGATCGTCGACACCACCGGAATGCGCCCGGCCCGAACGAGATCCAGCACCGCGTCGGGATTCACCGAGGTGACGTCGCCGACCAGGCCGATATCGGTGGCGACGCCGTCGACGGCGACGGTGCGGCGGGTGGCGGTGAACAGCCGCGCGTCCTCACCGGAGATACCGACGGCGTACGGGCCGTGCTGGTTGATCAGCCCGACCAGTTCCCGGCCGACCTGGCCGAACAGCACCATCCGCACCACGTCCATCACCTCGGGGGTGGTGACGCGGAATCCGCCCCGGAACTCGCCCCGCAGACCGAGTTTCGTGAGCATCGCGTTGATCTGCGGGCCGCCGCCGTGCACGACCACCGGGTGCACGCCGACGGTCCGCAGGAAGGCCATGTCGGCGGCGAACGCCTGCTTCAACTGCTCGTCGACCATGGCGTTGCCGCCGTACTTGACCACCACGATCTTGTCGCGGAACTTCTGCAACCACGGCAGGGCGCCCGCCAGCACGTGCGCCTTGTCCAGCGCCGACAGCACCGGCGTGACGGTCGCGGTCATGAGCTGTAGGCCGAGTTCTCTTCGACGTAGCCGTACGAGAGGTCGGTGGTGCGGACGGTGGCGGTACCCTCGCCGACCCCGAGTTCGACCCGCACGTGGATGTCCGGCCCGGACAGATCGACCTCGCGGGCCCCGGGTGCGCCGGTGCTGTTCACGCACACCGGATTTCCGTTGAACGACACCGAGATCCGGTCCGGTGCCAGCGTGATCGGCGCGATGCCGACCGCGGCGAGCACCCGGCCCCAGTTCGGGTCGGAACCGAAGAAGGCGCATTTGACCAGGGAGTCGCGAGCGATCGCGCGAGCGCCGGTGAGCGCCTCCTCCTCGCTGAGCGCGCCGGCGACGGTGACCGTGACCCGCTTCGTGACGCCCTCGGCGTCGGCCATCAGCTGCGCCGCCAGATCGTCGCACATCGCGAGCACCGCCGCGTCCAGTTCCGCCTGCGACGGCGCGACGGCGCTCGCGCCGTTGGCCAGCAGCAGCACCGTGTCGTTGGTGGAGCAGGAGCCGTCG
This sequence comes from Nocardia aurantia, assembly GCF_009604425.1. Taxonomy (GTDB): domain Bacteria; phylum Actinomycetota; class Actinomycetes; order Mycobacteriales; family Mycobacteriaceae; genus Nocardia; species Nocardia aurantia. The sequence goes on from NZ_WEGI01000015.1 coordinate 189,123, forward strand.
ACGTCGAGCCGGTCGAAGGTGAGCCGAGTCGCGTTGCGCAGCGCCAGATCCAGCTGTTCCGGGGTCGCGACGGCATCGGTGGTGAGCACCACCAGCATCGTCGCCAGCGAGGGCGCCAGCATGCCCGCGCCCTTCGCCATCCCGCCCATGTTCCATGTGGCCGGATGGTGGAAGGCGGCCTGCTTCGGGACGGTGTCGGTGGTCATGATCGCCTGTGCCGCTTCGGCTCCGCCGGACAGCCCGCCGCCCATCTCCCGGACGATCTCGGTGACCGCGGGCAGCAGCTTGTCCATCGGCAGCCGGTCGCCGATCAAACCGGTTGAGCAGACCGCGATCTCACCGGCGCCGGTCTCGGTTCCCCAGTTGCTCAACGCCTTCGCGAGTTCCTCGGCGGTGGCGTGGGTGTCCTGGAAGCCGCCGGGACCGGTGCAGGCGTTGGCGCCACCGGAGTTCAGGATCACCGCGCGCAACCGGCCGCCGCCCAGCACCTGCTGGGACCACAGCACCGGCGCGGCCTTCACCTGGTTGCGGGTGAACACGCCCGCCGCCGCGTATTCCGGTCCCTCACTGAAAACCAGTGCCAGATCGAGCTTTCCGCTCGCCTTGATCCCCGCGGCGATGCCGGCGGCGCGGAAGCCGAGCGGAGCCGTGACGCCCTGGGTGCGCAGCAGGATGCCGCCGGCGACCTCGGCGCCGCTCACGGGTGTATCGGTCACGGGGCCACTCCTACGGTGGTCAGTCCGGCGGTCTCGTCGATACCGAGCGCCAGATTCATGGACTGCACCGCGGCGCCCGCGGTGCCCTTGGTCAGATTGTCGATCGCGCCGATGACCACCAACTGCCCGGCGTCGGCGTCGACGGCCACCTGCAGCGTGACCGCGTTGCTGCCGAGTACCGAACCGGTCTGCGGCAGCACACCTTCCGGCAGCAGATGAATGAAAGGCTCGTCGGCATAGGCTTTTTCGTATACCGCACGCGCCTGCGCGGCGTCCACTCCCGGCCGCAGCGCCGCGGTGCAGGTGGCGAGGATGCCGCGCGGCATCGGCGCCAGCACCGGCGTGAACGAGACCGCGATGTCGACCTCGGCTCCGCCGTCGGCCGCGGCGAGCTTCAGGTTCTGGGCGATCTCGGGCGTGTGCCGATGCGCCCCCGCGATGTTGTAGGCCCGGGCCGAACCCATGACCTCCGAACCGAGCAGCCCCACGTCGAGCTTGCGGCCGGCCCCCGAGGTGCCGCTGACCGCGACCACGGTCACCGTCGGCTCCACGATGCCCGCCGCGACCGCCGGCGCCAGGGCCAGGCTCGACACGGTGGGATAGCAGCCGGGCACCGCGATCCGGGTCGCGCCGCGCAGCCGATCCCGCCCGCCGGGCAGTTCCGGCAACCCGTACGGCCAGCTTCCGGCATGCTCGGACTTGTAGTACTTCTCCCAGGCCGCGGCATCGGTGAGCCGGAAATCGGCCCCGCAGTCGATGATCACCGTGGACTCGGGCAGCAGCCGCGCGATCGCCGCCGACTGCCCGTGCGGCAGCCCGAGGAACACCACATCGTGCCCGGCCAGCACCTCCGGAGTGGTCTCGGCCAGCACTCGATCCGCCAGCGGCAGCAGATGCGGCTGCAACGACCCCAGCGTGCTCCCCGCATTCGACCCCGCGGTCAGCGCCCCGATCTCGAGGCGCCCCGCTCGGTACGCTGGATGTCCGAGGAGCAGACGCAGCACTTCACCGCCCGCATAACCGCTCGCACCGGCCACCGCGACCCGCAACACGGGCCCACCCGAGGTATCCGCCATGTGATGATTATGCACGATTGTGCAAGCTCATTCACGGAGGGGGTGCGAGCGTGGTTCGACCTTCGTCACGACAGGCCCCGAATCGACCTCGTACGGCAGCAATTTGTACAAATTTGTGAGCAGATTCTCGCCGAGCTCCGGTATCGTCGAAGGTGTGACACCACCTCTGCTCATCCATCCATTGGCCGAAGTCCGCGAACAGCTGTCGCAGGTTGTCAGCGAATTCCGGGCCGAGGGCGCCACCGCGCAGCCGGTGGTCTTCGGCGCGCATCGCAAGGCCGAGGCCGTTCTGTTGTCGTATCAGGCCTACCGCGAAGGATACGAAGCGTTCCAATCGCTTCGCCGAGAGTGCGACGAACTGCTCGAACAGCTGTCCCGATACCGAGCCTTCGCTGCTGCTCTCGCATCGGTGCGGGCCGAAGGGCTGGAACCGCCTCCGGATCTCATCGCCCAAGGAGAACGGCTCGTCGCAGGTGAACTCACGGTCGACGAGGCATACGAAGAGGCTCTCCGGCGCTACCGCCGACAATGAGTGCCGACCCGTATGTCGATCCGCAGACAGGTTTGCTGACAAACCTTCTCGGGATCATCGAGCAGGAAGAATTGGCTCGTGCGGAGGCACACCTGACCACACTGGCCTTGTACCGTCTCGACCGCAGAGGACTGCCGGGCAAGTACGATCTCGACCATTTCTGCGCCTTCCATCGCGCGATCTTCGGCGACATCTATGCCTGGGCCGGGCAACTTCGTACGGTCACCATCGCCAAGGGAGATATTTTCTGCCTGCCGCAGTTCATCGAATCCTTCGGTGCCGACATCTTTGCCCGGCTCGCACGTGAAGGCGTGCTGCGCGGGCTCGGGCGTGAGCCCTTCCTGGACCGCTTGACCTATTACTTCGGGGAGGTCAACGCGTTGCATCCGTTCCGGGAGGGCAACGGCCGGACGCAGCGGGCGTTCTGGGGGCAGCTCGCCCGGGAGGCGGGCCATCCGATCCGCTGGCAGCGGCTGGAGCGGGAGCGGAATCTCGAAGCGTCGATCGCGAGTATGCGAGGTGACCCGGAACCGCTGCGCAAGTTACTCGCCGAGCTGACCGAATAGCTTGTGCGGCAGGCGGTTACTGGCGATCGGTCACGCGGAGGTGCCGCCGTCGACGACCAGGTCGTGGCCGACGACGTAGTTCGCGTCGGGGGAGGCGAGCCAGAGGATGGCGGCGGCGACCTCGGCGGGGGTGCCGATGCGGCCGGCGGGGGTGGCGGCGGCGATGCGGGCGTCGCGGTCGGCGGGGGTTTCGCCGGGGGCCATGGACATCGGGGTGTCGGTGGCGCCGGGGCTGACGGCGGTGATGCGGATGCCGTCGGCGATGTGGTCGAGGGCGGCGGCGCGGGTGAGGGCGCTGACTGCCGCCTTGGTGGCGGTGTAGGCGGCGGTGCCACGCAGGCGGCGGTGCGCGCCGATGTTGGAGGAGATGTTCACGATGGCGCCGCCGCCGTGTTCGCGCATGTGGGTGATTTCGTGCTTCATGGACAGGAAGACGCCGGTCAGGTTGACGTCCAGCGTTGTGTGCCAGAGCTTTTCGTCGAGATCGGCCAGCGGGGTGCGAGCGCCGAAGACGCCGGCGTTGTTCACCGCCACGTGCAGGCCGCCGTGGCGTCGGGCCACCTCGGTGACCGCGGCGGCCATCTGCGCGCTGTCGGTGACATCGGCGGTGAGCCAATCGATTCCGGCGTTGCCGGAGGTGTGGACGGCGGCCGCGGCGGCGGCCAGCGAGTCGGGATCGCGGCCGGCGAGCACCACGGTGGCACCGTGATCGGCGAACGCCTGGGCTGTGGCCGCGGCGATTGCTCCGGCGCCGCCGGTGATCAGCACGACCTTGTCGTCGAAACGGGTGCTCAACGGATCCTCTTTTCTGGAATGATCGGTCTTTTATGTTGGCGTGCGGACGTGCTCAGCTGGGCGGGAATCAGCTCAGGGTGGACAGGGCAACTCGGGCCGCGTCGCGCAGGCGGGCGGCGGAGCCGGGGGAGCGTTCCAGTACGCGGACGCCCTGGAGGAAAACCAGCAGGAAGCGGGCCAGTGCGCGCGCATCGCTCTCGGGGGACAGTTCGCCTTGGGCGCGAGCCCGGAGCAATGCGGAGGTCAGCGTGGTTTCCAGGTGGGCCCAGCTGGACTCCACCATGCGCGCGACCTCGCGGTCCCGGCCGGCGAACTCGACCGCGCTGTTGACCACCATGCAGCCGCGGCGGCGCTCGTCCTCCGCGCCATCGGTGATGTAGCGGTCCACGAGCGCCCGTACTGCGGGCAGGACCGGGCCGGGCTGCGACAGCTGCGCCATGATCAGGGGATCGGTGCGGTCGAGATAGCGTTGCAGGGCCTTGGCGAAGAACTCCTGTTTGCCGCCGAAGGTGGCGTAGATGCTGGCCTTCGCGATGCCGAGGTGCGCCACCAGGTCGGACACGGACGTCGCCTCGTATCCGTGCTCCCAGAACAACTCCAGCGCGCGTTCGAGCACGGTGTCCGGGTCGAACTCCTTGGTCCTCGGCATGGCGGCCACTCTACCCATATCTAGACCGTTCGGTCAAAATATAGTGCCGGGTGCTCCGCCGCTGCGGATCATGATGCGGGGCAATGAGTTCCGGATGCGGGCAGGGTGAGGTCCAGCAGGTATCGGTCGCCGGCGGTGGTGGTGCAGGGGGTGCGGCCGTAGGAGCCGTGGCCCCAGCCGTCGTAGCTGAGCAGCACCGCGCCGGGGGTGTGCGCGGTGACCGCAGTGGCCCATTCGTAGGGTGTCGCGGGGTCGTGCAGGCCGTTCATCACCAGGATCGGCGGTGTACCGGTGAGGCGGGGCAGGTGCGGCGGATTCGCCGGCGGTACCGGCCAGCCGGAGCAGACCGCGGCGGCTCCCCAGGCGAAATGCGCCCGCAGCGGACCGGCCGCGCGGTTCTGCTCGGCCCACAGACGTTGCCAGGTGGCCTGATCCGGAATGTCGAAGGTCCAGTCGGAGCACACGATGTACTCGGGCATCGCGGCTGTCGTGCCGCGCGGAATCGGTTGCGGGACTGTGGAAGTGGCGGGGGCGGGGGCTTCGGACAGGGTCCGCAGGTCGGTGGCGAGCGCCGGCCACTCGGGCTGGTAGAGGCGCGCGGTCACGGCGCGACCGAACATCAACGGGTCCATGGCGTGGCCCGGCGCGGCCGGGTCGGGCAGCGTGCCGCGCTCGGCGCGCCGGAACAGGTCCTCGTACAGCGCCGCGACATCCGTGCCGTGCAGCACACAGGCCGGCGTCCGATCACACCAGGACACGAATCCGGTGAACGTCTCCCGGCCGGCGCGGGCCTCCGAGGCCATGAACTCCGCGCCGCCGAGCGAGTGGTCGTCGACGCTGTCGAGGATCAGTGCCCGCACACGGTTTCCGAACTGCTCGGCATAGGACTGGCCGATCATCGTGCCGTAGGAGCGGCTGTAGAGACTGATCCGCTGTTCGCCGAGCGCGTCTCGGAGGGCGTCGACGTCGCGGGCGACGGTGGCGCTGTCGAGATGGTCGGCGATCGGGCCGGTGTAGCGTCGGCAGCTGTCCGCGAGACGCTGCGCGTAGGAATGGATCTCGTCGATCGATCCGCCGGTGTCGGGAATCAGGTTCGGCCATGCGGCCAAGCCGGCGTCACAGCGCATCGGGCTCGTGCGTCCCACCCCGCGCGGATCGAAGCCGACGATGTCGAACCGGTCGTGCAGCGCGGGGGAGAAGCGGTCACCGTGCAGCAGTGTGTCGACGCCGGAAGTACCCGGCCCGCCGGGCAATTCGATCAGGGTGCCGATCCGATCACCGCGGGCCCGGACGCGCGCCACCGCCATCGCCACCGACCCGCCGGCGGGGCGCGATCGGTCGACCGGCACGGTGATTGTGGCGCAATCGATCTCGGCCTTCTCCGGGCAGGGCCGCCACGCCAGGGGTTCGGCCGCCGCCGGGCCACTCGCCGCGGCGACCACACCGGTGCCCATCACCAGCATCACGACGAGGCGGGCGGTCAGGCCCCGGAGTATGCGCCGGCGGCTCACGATCCGTCCGGTCCGCTCGAACGACATACGTGGCAGAGCGATTCGACCGCGCGGCCCCGAGTGCGACCGGAGGCCTGCCGTCCACCGTTGGCGCCAGGCGTCCGGCTCGGCTGCGATGGTGCGCCGAACTCCGGTACTCGCGGGTAACCGACTGCGCCGGGCCGGAATTCGGCGATCGGACCCGGCCCGGAGACTTTCCGCGGCGGAGGTGGCGGTAGGCGGGAGACGATGCGCCGTGGTGCGGGGTGTGGCGCCGGATGAGCGACGATTGCCCGTGTCGGCAGGCCGGCGGCGATCACTCGTGGTGGGCGGGAGGCGATCCCCGGCGACCGGTGGTGTAGCCGAGGGTACGGAATGATCCCTCGCGGGAGACGGTGTCGCGGCGGGTGAGTAGCGCATGGGGCCGATCGTCGGGCTTCCCGGCCCTTCGGCTCATCACCCGTGCGGGTGATTCTGCGATCACTCCCCGGTACTACCCGTGGCGGGATACTCGGGCGCGGCGGCGGCGAGGTGGCGGTAGCGCCCGGGGGCGACGCCGAATTCGCGCTTGAAGGCCTTGGCGAACGCGTATTCCGAGGTGTAGCCGACACTTTCGGCGACCACCCGCAACGTGTCGTCGGTATCGCGCAGTCGCCGCGCCGCCAACGTCATCCGCCAGCGGGTGAGGTACGTCTGCGGCGCCACGCCGACGGTCTCGGTGAATCGCTGCGCGAACGACGAGCGCGACATGTGGGCGCGGTCGCCCAGCGTCTGCACGGTCCAGGCGTTGGCGGGGTCGCGGTGGATCGCGCGCAGCGCCGGGCCCAGATCCGGATCGCTCAGCGCCGCACCCCAGCCGGCGTCCCCGTCCCGGCCGTCGTACCACGCCCGCAGCATGAACAGCAGCAGGATCTCCAGCAGCGGTCCGACGGCGCCGGAATCGGGATCGGTGTCGAGTTCGCGGGTGAGCAGGTCCAGCGCGGTGTCCAGTGCGGCGGGTCGCCGGGGCCCGGCGGGCAGATGCAGTACCTCGGGTAGTTCGGTGAGCAGTGGATGCCGGCGGGAGCGATCGAAACGGTAAGCGCCGCAGAGCAACAGGGTGGGTATGCCGAGAACGTGGCCGCCGATCGAGTGGGCGACTCCGCGGGGCAGCAACACCACATCGCCCGCGCCGAGTTCCCGGGGCGGCTGCCCGGCCGCGGTCAACCGGCACGTACCGCGCAGCACCAGGTGGAATCCGACCGAATCGGTCGCCTCGAACCGGTCTTCCCACGGCGTGCGCCGCTCGGTCCGTGACGAATGCGGAGCGCCGATCCGCAACTCCGCCACGACATCGCTGATAACATCCACCCCACAACCTTATTGCGGTGCGGGCGGGTCCCGGACGATCGGACATCCGCGGCGGCAGTTCGGACATCGTCGCGGCGACAGCGCATTCCTAGCGTGGATGAGGAGCCGGCGACCGCCGGTCCACGACATCGGGACGACGGAGTATCTCTGATGAAGATCGCGGTATACGGCGCAAGCGGATTCACCGGCCGCCTGGTGGCGGCCGAACTGATCCGCCGCGAACTGACACCGGTCCTGATGGGCCGCAACGAAGTACGGCTGCGTGCCATCGCCGACGCCGAGGTCCGGGTGGCGGACCTGGACGACATCCCCGCGCTGGCGCGGGCATTCGGCGACTGCGCGGCGGTCGTCAACTGCGCGGGACCGTTCACGCTGTGGGGTGAGCCGGTGATCCGCGCGGCGCTCGCCGCCGGTTGCCACTACGTCGACACCACCGGTGAATTGCATTATCTGCACGAGGTACTGGGGACCGTGGGCCCGGCGGCCGAGGCGGCCGGGGTGACCGTGGTTCCCGGGATGGCCGACGACGGCGGGCCCGGCGACCTCATCGCGCACCTCACGGCGGCCGGTCTGCCGGATGTGACCGATCTGCTGATCGCCGATCTGCGCCGGGGTGGCGGCGCGTCGCGGGGGACCGTGCGATCCATGGTGGCGGTCGCCGAACGGGAGCCGCTCGAGTACGTGAGCGGAGAGTGGCGCGCCGTCCCGATGACGCCGGTCGCGCCGATCGAAACCCCCGGAGAGTCGGAACCGGTTGCGGTGCAATCGTTCCCGCTGCCGGGCGTGGCCACGATTCCCCGTCACATCACCACGGGCCGGGTGCGCTCGGCGATCCGGGACGAAACCGCCGCGCTGTTCGGGAGCTTGACCGCCGAAGTCGTGGAGTCCGTGCCGGAGGTGGTCGACGAGCAGCAGCGGGCCGAGGGTCGCTGGCTGATGCTCGCGGAGGCGACCGCGGGCGACGGCACCCGGGCCCGCGGCTGGGTCACGGGCCCCGACGCCTACGGGCTCACCGCGGTGATCGCCGTCGAGGCCGCACATCGGCTCGTTGCGGGCGGAGTACCGGCCGGTGCGCTACCACCCGCCGTGGCTTTCGACCCCGCCGATTTCCTCGATTTCCTTATCCCGCATGGGGTTACCTGGAAGGTCGAGTGATCGGCTCAGACGCTGGTGCAGGTGCGCAGCGAGGCGACGTAGGCCGTCATCGCGTCGCGGTTGCGGGTGAGCAGTTCGATGCGCTGGGTGAGGCGGTCGCGCTGCTGCTCGAGGGTGTCGATGATCTCCGGTGAGGCGTCCGCGAAATGGATGTCGGCCGGATCCTCGAGGCAGGGCAGGATCTGCCTGATCAATCGGGTGGGCAGGCCGGCGTCCAGCAGACCGCGGATGTGTATCACCTGGTCGACCAGGCGCTCGTCGTAGTCGCGATAGCCGTTGGGGGAGCGGGCGACTCGGATGAGACCCTGCTCCTCGTAGTACCGCAGCAGCCGGGCCGGGGTACCGGTGCGCTCCGCGAGCTCGCCGATGCGCATATGTCCTACCTCACAGGATTCTCGGTTGACCTTCACATCTGTGTGATGGTTTCAGGATAGCCGCATGAGCACCGACATCACCCTCTTCGACTACAGTCCCATCACCGAGCGGGAGGCGATCCACTGGCCCGATGACAAGCGGGTCGCCTGCTACATCGGCCTGAACATCGAGCACTTCTACGCCGATCTGCCCGGCACCGCGACCCACGAGGGCACCACCGCGCTGACCCCGGACCCGCTCAACTACGGCTGGCGCGACTACGGCCCCCGGGTCGGCTTCTGGCGGGTACTCGAACTGCTCGACAAGTACGGTATCAGGGCCAGCGCTCTGCTGAATTCCGATGTGGCCGAACGGTATCCGCAGATCATCGCGGCCGGGAATCAGCGCGATTGGGCGTGGCTCGCGCACGGCAGCAGCAACAGTCTGCTGCACACCGGTTATTCGGCCGACGAGGAACGAAACGTGCTGCGCGACATCGTCGGCACGATCGAGAAGGCCACCGGCGTCCGTCCGCGCGGGTGGATGGGACCGGGCCTCACCGAGACCTTCCACACCGCCGAACTGCTGGCCGAACTGGGCTTGAGCTACACCCTGGACTGGACCAACGACGATCAGCCCTACCGCCTCAACGTCCCCGGCGTGCTGAGCGTGCCGTATTCGGTGGAGCTCAACGACATCGGCGTCTTCGTCAGCAAGGGACTGACCGGTCCCGATTTCGTCCGGATGGTGCGCGATCAGCTGGATCAGCTGTACGCGGATTCCGCGGACAGCGGCCGGGTGCTGGCGCTGGCCCTGCACCCGTTCGTCATCGGGCAGCCGTTCCGGCGCCGCTACCTGGACGAGGCGCTGGACTACATCGCGAACCATCCCGGCGTGTGGCTGACCACCAGCGACGAGATCGCCGGCCACTACCTGCGCGGCGCCGGGGCCTGACCGGCGTCCGGCCCGAGTTCGGCGCGGCCCGCGACCAGTGCGCGGGTGGCTGCGGCGGCCTGCTCGGCGGCGGACTCCCGCGCGGATTCGCCGGTGCCGAAGGCGCCGTCGAGCAGCAGCAGGGCATGGCCCTGCGCGGTCGCCGCGACGACCGCGGCGAGTGTTTCCCCTTGTGCGCCGGCCAGTTCGGTGGCCGGGCCGGCGAAGGCGGTGATGATCGGGGCCGCCGCGGCGGCGATCTCGGGGTGCCGGGTCTTGTCGAGCCCCGAGGTCGTGAGCGCGCGGAACAGCGGCCGCTCGGTATCGGCGAACCGGACGAAGGCCCGGACGGCGGCGCACAGCCGATCCTGCGGGCCGGCGTCGCCGTCGATGCCGGCCAGGTGCTCGGCCAGCCGCTGTGCCGCGCGGACGGCGACGGCGACGAGCAGCGCCTCCCGATCGGCGAAGTGCCGGTAGGGGGCGGAGGCGGCGACGCCGAGGCGGCGGCTCGCCTCGGCCAGGCTGAACGACTCCGGGCCCTTCTCGGCGAGCAGTTCGATGGCGGTGTCGACGAGTGCGGCGCGCAGGTCGCCGTGGTGGTAGCGACCGCGTCCGGACGGTCCTGCGCGCCGGATCATGCCGACCGGTTCATGCGGGCCGGGGGAACGGGGTCATCCGGCGCATGACCGCGTCCCAGCCGCGATCGCCGAGCCAGCGGCGGACGACGGGCGCGGCCTTGGCCTGGGCGCCGACCGGGTACCGCGGCCGGGGGCGGCGGGCGGTGACCGCCCGCAGGATCACCGCCGCGACCTCCTCGGCCGGGAGGATCCCGCGGGCACCCTCCCGGTACGCGCGCTCGATCATGGCGTCCACACTTGCTTTGTACACCGTGTACGCGCCGGTGCCGGGACCGGTGGGGTTGTTGCGGTAGGTGTTGGCCACGAATTCGGTGCGCACGGCGCCCGGTTCGATCAGCGATACCCGGACGCCGAACGGCGCCACCTCGAATCGCAGTGCGTCGGAGAGGGATTCGAGCGCGTACTTGGTCATCGAATAGGGGCAGCCCAGTGGCGGAGTGACCAGGCCGGCGGCCGACCCGACGTTGACCACGAGACCGGCGCGCTGGGCGCGCATGCCGGGCAGCACCAGCCGGCACAGGCCGATCGGCCCGAACACGTTGGTCTCGAACGTCTCCCGGACCAGGTCGAGCGGCACCTCCTCCACCGGCGCGCCGCCGCCGTGTCCGGCGTTGTTGATCAGCACGCCGACGGCCCCGTGCTCGGCCTCGATCCGCCGCACCGCCGTGGCGCGCGAATCCTCGTCGGTGACATCGAGTTCCAGGGTCCGGCAGCCGGCCTGTTCCAGGTCCGCCAGGGTTTCGGGGCGGCGGGCCGAGGCCCAGGTGGGGAATCCGGCGCGGACCAGCGCCAGGGCGGTGGCCCGGCCGATGCCGGAGGAACATCCGGTCACCAGGACCGCGCGGGAGGGCTGTTCGCGAGAGTTCATGTGAGAAGCATTCACAATGTGAATGGTACTCACACGAGCGCGTGGCGGCAACGGCCCGGCTCGCGGCGGGAACGGACGTACCGGGCCCGCCGCCACCGGTCGCCGATACTGACCGCATGGGACTCCACCGACGCCGGCGCGACCCGCTGACCTCCGAGGATGTGTCGTTCGACGGCGCGGGCTGCCGGTTGGCGGGTACCTTCGCGCCCGTCACGGATCCGGTCGCGGCCGCGCTGCTGGTGCCCGGATCCGGCCGGGTGGACCGGGATTCGAATCTGCGCTGGCTGCGGCTCGACCTCACCCGGCTGCTCGCCGAAACGCTCGCGCCGCTGGGTGTCTCGACCCTGCGCTACGACAAGCGCGGAGTCGGCGCCAGCGGCGGCGACTACCTGTCCACCGGTTTCGACCGCCGCCGTGACGACGCGCGCGCCGCACTGGACTGGCTGGCCGGGCGGCTGCCGGGGGTGCCGTTGCTGATCGTCGGGCACAGCGAGGGCGCCATGCACGCGATCGAACTGGCCGCCGAGGGCGCGGTGTCCGGCGCGGTACTGCTGAGCGCGGCGGCCAGGTCCGGCGAACAGCTGCTGGAGTGGCAGGGCGCCGCGTTGCTGTCCACGCTGCCCGGCCGGCTGACCGCGTCCCTGCGGTACGCGCACCTCGACCCGCTGGTGTCGCAACGCAAGCGGCTGGCCCGGATCCGCGACTCCCCGGCGGCGGTCATGCGCCTGCAGGGCGTGCGGGTGAACGCCCGGTGGCTGCGGGAATTCGCCGGCTACGACCCGGCCCCGGCGCTGAGCCGCATCACCGTGCCGGTGCTGGCGATCACCGGCGGTCACGATCTGCAGGTGCCGCCGGAGGACGTCGACGCGATGGGTCGCCTGGTCCGCGGCCCCTTCGACGGCCGGGTGGTCGGGGATCTCGGCCACCTGCTGCGACCCGATCCGCGGCGGCTGGGCATGCGCGGGTATCGCCGTACGGTGCGGCTCCCGATCGACCCGGTGGTGCCGGCGTCGATCGGGGAATGGGTTGCCGCACACTGGCCGCGGACCGACCGGTCCGACGCCGATGACGTTCTCATGATCGATTGTTGAGCGCTCGGAGAGTGGGTACGTCCCAGTCTGTGACCGGTTCCAGCGAGCCGTTCGGACGCGCAGTATTAACAAGCCGTTCCGGCCAGACCGCCACGAACGGGCTTGTCGCCCACTAGACTCGCTGGCAGCCAAGGCCCTCGAGGATCGGCGCTCCCCGCGCAGCGTTGCCGGAGCCGACCGTTCCGCGCTCGTGCCGCGATGCACGACAACCGCCAGTGATGCCGCCCGCGGAGCGTCCGTCGATGGCGCCGTACAGCGTGTCTGTCAGAAGTCGTCGGCCCGTATTCGTGGTCGGTTGTGATGTTTTCCGGAGACAACCATGACTCGTGCCCCTGACCGTTCCACCGAGACGTCCGCGCCGCGGATGCCGGTGAATCCCATCCGAATCGTGAAAAGCCAGCTGTGGCAGCACATCCGGCCCGATACCGCTCGCGATGTCTCGCCGCCGGTGTCGGAAGATGATACGGTGCACCGGATTTCGCGTGCCGGCTCGACTGCCGCGCCGCGCCAGCTCACCTCGCTGGATCATCAGCTGCTCGATGCCGACCTCGAGACGACCCCCCTGCACATCGGGGTGCTCGCCCTGCTGGATTCGGGTGCCGCGCCCGCGCCCTTGACCGCGCCCGCCGTACGGCGGCTGTTCGCCGAGCGACTACATCTGGTCCCGGCGCTGCGCTGGCGGCTGCGTACCGTGCCGTTCGGGGTCGACCGGCCGTACTGGGAGGACTGCGCCACGGTGGATCTCGGTTGCCATGTGCGCGAGATCCGGCTCGGCGGCGACGCCGGTGACGAGGAACTCGGTGCGCTGATCGCCCGGCTGCACGAGACACCGCTGGACCGCGATCGGCCGCTGTGGGAGTGCTTTCTGGTGTCGGGGCTGTCCGCCGGCCGGCAGGCGCTGTACGCCAAGGTGCACCACGCCGTCATCGACGGAGTGTCGGCGGCGGAGATCTTCGCGGCGGTCTTCGACGCCTCGCCCGAGCCGGTGGCGCCCCCACTGCCCGCCGACGGGGTGCGCCTGCACCACACGCCGGGCATGGTCGAGATGCTGGCGCGCAGCGTCGGTACGGTGGTCGGCCGGCAGGCCGAGCGGGTGCGGACCCCGGTGCGGGTGGCGCCGACGCTGCTGCGCGCGGTCGCGGATCTGCGCAAGAAGCATCCCGGCGTGCCGTTCAACGCCACCAACACCGCCCGCCGCAGCGTCGCCTACACCTCGCTGCCGCTGGCGCCGATCAAGGAGATCAAGCGCAGCGTCGACGGCACCGTCAACGACGTGGTGATGGCCTTGTGTACCACCGCGTTACGGCGCTGGCTGGCCGACCACGACGTACCCGCCGACGCGCCGCTGCTGGCCGCCGTGCCGATCTCGGTGCGGACCGCCGAACAGGCCGGCACCGCCGGCAATCAGTTCTCGGTCATGTTGTGCGAGTTGCCGATCGACGAGCCGGATCCGCATCATCGGCTGAAGCTGTTGCACGCCGGTCTGCTGGAATCGAAGCAGAAGTTCCGGGCCGGGACGCCGACGGTGCTGCACGAGGCCGCCGGGCTGCTGCCGTCGGTCGCGCACGGCGCCGCCACCCGCGCGTTGCTGCGGGTCGCCGCGCCCGCGCTGCCGCTGACCAACCTGATCATCTCCAATGTCCCGGGCCCGCAGTTCCCGTTGTACGCCGGCGGCATCCCGGTGCTGGCCGGCTATCCGATATCGGTGCTCACGGATCTGTCCGGCGGATTGAACATCACGGCCATCTCCTTCGACGGCCACCTCGACGTCGGCATCGTCGCCTGCCCCGACAGCGTGCCCGATGTGTGGGACCTGGCCCGGTATCTGCACCACGCCCTCGCGGAACTGCGGTACTGATCCACTCCCGGTGAGTGCGATTGGCAATCGTCTGGCAACTGTGGGAAATGTGGCTGCAACAAGGGAGCAACGGATCGGAAATCGATACCTGCTTCCATGGTGCGGGTCCGGACCGCCGCACCGCTCGGAGGGAGTGCCGATGTTCGAATCCTGTTGCACACCACATGATGTCACGCACTTATTGCGTTTCCGTTTCGGACTCCCGGTGCGGCTGGTGGCCGGTCGGCCCGCGGTGGTGTGCGGCGGTGCGATCGGTGCGATCGGCATGCCCGCCGAGCTCGGTGTCCAGGTTCTGCAGCTACTCAGCAATCATTGCGGGCCGGTGGTGACCGATCCGCGGGGCACGATGTGGACGTTCTTGGTCGCGGGTATGCGGTCCGGTGTGGCCGGGTCCGGCGACGGCGCGGGCGCCGGGGAACGGTTCGGCGACACTACCGTGACCGTGCACCCGGCCGGTCGATCGGTATTGCTGCCGATGTCCGACACCGGCTTCGGCTGGCGCTGGGCCCGGGAGCCACAGCCGGGCCGGTTGCGGCTGCCGCAGCCGGCCGCGGTGCTGGACGCGCTGGACGCGGCGCTCGGGTCCGAGCGCGCCGCGGCCGGCTGACGCGTGCCCGGCCCGGTCACCGGGCCGGGCACACCCCGTCATGCCAACGGATACTGCCCGGGCGGGAAACCGCCATAACCGCCATAACCGCCGTACCCGTAACCGCCCGGGTTCGCGAGATCGCCGATGAGCGTGAAAATCGATTGCCCCAGGGACAGTACGTCCGAACCGATGGTGCTGAAGATACCCGCAAACGTCGACAACATTCGCCACGTCCTTCTGCCTACCGAGGGATGGTCCGTCCCAGCGTGACATACCGCCGGCCCTCCGCCGACGCGAATTCATTGAATACCAGTAACTTTGGGGCAATTGTCGCCTTCGCTCCATGTTCCGAGGTGCGGTATCGCGCCGCCGCGCAAGTGATCCGGGCTTTTCGACGTACCCCTCCGCCGAATTACATCCGATGAATTCGACGCGTGAAGAGTTCAGATTCCGATCGGAACATTCGTTGCGAATTGGCAATCTATTGGTTACCTTGACGGGGCAAATTGTCACCGATGCCCGCGAACCGACGCGGATCGATACGTCGTGTTCGGCGTGGAGACGGCGGAAGCGCGCGGGTATTCATCCGCCCGGCTCGTGCCAGTTCGGCCCGAGCCATCCCGACGGGTGGTGGCAGCGCAGTTAGGAGCCCCGGAGAACGGCTCTCGACGATGTGATTACTTCGTACTCGTATACACGCGCAGGCAACGTGATTCGAGCTACGGACCCGGAATGGAAAGACAGTAGATGAGGAAGTTCACGGTCTCGCTCGCACTCGTCATCAGTGCGGCGACCATCGCCGGTGGTGTGGCAAACGCCGATCCGGCGCCCGCCCAGCAACTGGCTCAGCCGATCGCGACCGACGTCCAGGACGTCGACGCCAACGGCGTGCACTACACCGTCGGGCGTGACGGCGACGCCGTCGTCCTGACGTCCGAGAACGGCAGCTTCCAGGCCGTCGACGGCAGCCTGGTCGTCTCCGACGGGGACGGCGCGGCGGTCGACTCGCTGCCGCTGTCCTACAACAAGGACAACGTGGCGTTCCCGATCGCGGCCCAGATCGACGGCGGCAACGTGCGGCTGACCCCGGCGACCACCGGCGGCGTCCCGGCGGACATCGCGCAGGCGCAGCACACCACCGAGTCGTTCACCCCGCGTGACCAGCAGGAGCTGTCGGCGTTCTCGTCGCGGGCCTCCATCGCCAGCACCACCGGCGCGATCATCGGCGCGATCGTCGGCGGCGGCATCGGCTGCATCGCCGGCGCGGTCGTCGGCTCCGTGTCGACCGCCATCACCACCCTGTTCGCCGGCGTGCTGCCCGGCGCCGTGGTCGGCTGCATCGCGGGTGTGGCCACCATCGGCGCGGTCGGCACCCTCGCGGGCGCGGCCCTGGTCGCGGGCCCGATCGTGCTGTGGTCCGCGTACCAGTACTTCAGCACCATCACCGCGCCGTGCACCGGCCCGGGCGCGTACTGCGTCGATCCGGCCGCTCCGAAGGCGCCGGACGCGAAGTAATCGCACCGTGTGAACGATCGGGCGTGCCATCGAATTCGGTGGCACGCCCGATTCTTTCGTGCCGAGCCGCGTTCCTGCCGAATTCTCTACTCTAGAGCAATTTTTCGGTGATCAGGGCTGTTCGGAATTGTTCCGCGAACTCGCCCGCACCCGGTGCTTCCGGCCCTACTCTTGTTGCGCTCGTGCCGAACAAGTTGCCCCGAATCCGGAAGCGCTTCAGCAACACGGCCTTCCGCGATCCGGATCGAGGGAAGGTGCGCAGATCATGAAATCCGGTGTCCCCTTCGCGATCGCCGCGATCGTCATCGTGCTCGCCGGTGGCCTGGCCGCCGCGGATCCGCTGCCGCCGTCGTCCCCGCCGGGACAGGCCGTCACGATCGAGGGCAGACGGTACTTCGTCGCCCGCGACGACGACGCGGTGATCGTCACCGCCGCCGACGCCGACTTCGAGACCGCCGGCGACAGCCTGCTCGTCCGCGACGGCGACGAGGTGGTCGACTCGCTGCCGCTGTCCTACCGCCTGGACGCCGTCGCCTTCCCGATCGATGCCGACGTCGACGGGAACACCGTGCGGCTGACCCCGGCGACGGATGCCGGAGTCCCCGAACGAGGTCTGTTCGCCGCCGCGGCCACGGCCCGGACCGTCGAATCCTTCACCCCCCGCGATCAGCAGGAGCTGACCGCGTTCTCGCAGCGGGCCACCATCGCCGGCCTGGTGGGCGCGGTGGTCGGCGCGATCGTCGGCGGTGGGCTCGGCTGCCTGGCGGGCGCGATCGTCGGCTCGGTGACCGCGGCGGTGACCACGCTGCTGGCCGGAATGCTGCCGGGTGGGATCGTCGGCTGCATCGCCGGTATCGCGCTGATCGGCGCGGTCGGCACCATCGCCGGGGCGGCGCTGGTCGCCGGTCCGATCCTGCTGTGGTCGGCATTCCAGTACTTCACGACGATCCTGTCGCCGTGTATCGGGCCGGGCAACTACTGTGTCGATCCGGCGGCGCCGAAGGGCAGCTGAACCGGTCCGACCCCCGATTGTGAATGGGCTTGCATCATCGTGCATAATCATTTGCAGGTGGAGCGGGCTGCCCATTCGTACAAAAAATTCTGAGGAGCGCATGAACATGGCCGATCGCGTCGTACTCGCCTACTCCGGCGGGTTGGACACCTCCGTCGCCATCAGCTGGATCGGCAAGGAGACCGGGGCCGAGGTCGTCGCGGTGGCCATCGACCTGGGCCAGGGCGGCGAGGATATGAACGTCGTGCGGCAGCGCGCGCTCGACTGCGGCGCGGTCGAGGCGGTCGTGGTCGACGCGCGCGACGAGTTCGCCGACGACTACTGCCTGCCCACCATCCAGGCCAATGCGCTCTATCAGGGTCAGTACCCGCTGGTGTCGGCGATCAGCCGCCCGCTGATCGTCAAGCACCTCGTCGAGGCCGCCAAGTTCCACAACGCGAGCACCGTCGCGCACGGCTGCACCGGCAAGGGCAACGACCAGGTGCGGTTCGAGGTCGGCATCGGCGCGCTGGCCCCCGATCTGACCGTCATCGCCCCGGTCCGGGACTACGCCTGGACCC
Organism: Nocardia aurantia; assembly: GCF_009604425.1. Lineage (GTDB taxonomy): Bacteria > Actinomycetota > Actinomycetes > Mycobacteriales > Mycobacteriaceae > Nocardia > Nocardia aurantia. Next base: position 206,870 of record NZ_WEGI01000015.1, read on the forward strand.
GGGAGAAGGCCATCGCCTTCGCGGAGGAGAACAGCCTCCCGATCAACGTCACCAAGAAGTCGCCGTTCTCCATCGACCAGAACGTGTGGGGCCGCGCGGTCGAGACCGGATTCCTCGAGGATCTGTGGAACGCGCCCACCAAGGACGTCTACGACTACACGGTCGACCCGACCGTCAACTTCGAGGCCCCCGACGAGCTGATCGTCACCTTCGACCGCGGTGTGCCGGTCGCGATCGACGGCCGCCCGGTCAGCGTGCTCGAGGCGATCGTCGAGCTGAACCGCCGCGCCGGCCGCCAGGGCGTGGGCCGCCTCGACATGGTCGAGGACCGGCTCGTCGGCATCAAGAGCCGCGAGATCTACGAGGCGCCGGGCGCGCTCACCCTGATCGCCGCCCATCAGGCGCTGGAGAACGTCACCCTCGAGCGCGAGCTGGGCCGCTACAAGCGCCAGATCGAGCAGCGCTGGGGCGAGCTGGCCTACGACGGCCTGTGGTACTCACCGCTGAAGCGGGCCCTGGACGCCTTCGTCCGCGACACCCAGGAGCACGTCTCCGGCGACATCCGGATGGTGCTGCACGGCGGCAACGCCGTGGTCAACGGCCGCCGCAGCGAGCAGTCGCTGTACGACTTCAACCTGGCCACCTACGACGAGGGCGACACCTTCGACCAGTCGCTGGCCAAGGGCTTCGTGCAGATCCACGGCCTGTCCTCCAAGGTCGCCGCCCGCCGGGACCTCAGCAAGAAGTAACCGGACCGCGACCGCACGACCGGTCGGGCCGCTCCGACCCGCAGGTCGGGAGGCGGTATGGCTGCTGCGCTGAGCGGGTGGCCGGGCGCCGCGCGTTCCGGCGGCAGACCCGGGTGCGACAGCTGAGAGCGGTCGGCGGATCAGCGGGTGCCCGCTGCGTGCCGGCCGCGCGGTCCAGGCGTAGCGTCGGGTGGCGTTCGACCACCGACGTGGGTGTCCTGACGCGGTATCCGGCAGGAACCGGTGGAGTCCGACAGGAGGCGTGATGCGAACCGACGGCGACAGCTGGGAGATCACCGAGAGCGTCGGTGCGACCGCCCTCGGGGTGGCAGCCATGCGGGCGGCGGAGACCCGCCGTGACGACGCGCTGTTCCACGATCCGTATGCCGAGCGGCTGGTGCGGGCCACCGGTGACAGCGGCTGGGCCCGGATGCTCGACGGTGACTTCGCGCGGCGGCGGGCGGAACTCGGGCGCGCGGGTGTGGGCAACGGTGGCTTCCTGGTCGGCCGTACCGTCTACTTCGATGAGTACTTCGCCGCCGCGACCGCCGCGGGGCTGCGGCAGGTCGTGATCCTCGCCGCGGGGTTGGACGCGCGGGCCTTTCGACTCGAATGGCCTTCCGGCACTGTGCTTTTCGAGCTCGATCAGCCGAAGGTGCTGGCGTTCAAGGCTGGCGCGCTGACCGGTGTGGCGCCGGCCGCCGATCGCCGTGAGGTGGCTGTCGACCTCCGGCAGGACTGGCCGAAGATATTGCGGGACAACGGCTTCAACCCCTCCGCCCCGACCGCCTGGCTGGCCGAGGGACTGCTGCGGTACCTGCCCGCCGACGCCCTGGATCGCCTGTTCGACAACATCGACGGGCTCAGCGCGACCGGCAGCCGGATCGCCCTGAACTCCGGGCAGGTCCGGTCGCGGCGCTCCGAGTACGAGCGGGTGGCCCGTGCGAAGCTGTTGGCCGACATCGGCATTCAGCTCGATCTGGACGGCCTCTGGTACGACGAGGCGGGCCGTAGCGATCCGGCGGAATGGTTCGGCGGGCGCGGCTGGACGGTGTCGTCCACCAGCCTGGCCGAGGTGCTGAGCGCACACGGCCGCCCGACCTCGGCGGACGAGTCCGCCGACATCGACCGACACACACTGTTGACCGCGATCCGCGGGTGAGGAGAGACGACGCAGCGATGAGCCAGGGTGGCAGCACCAACGAAGGGGCGTTGTGGGGCGGCCGGTTCGCCGCCGGTCCGGCGGAAGCGATGGCGGCGCTGAGCAAGTCGACCCATTTCGACTGGGCGTTGGCGCCCTACGACATTCGCGCCTCCAAGGCCCACGCCCGGGTCCTGCACAAGGCCGGGCTGCTGTCGGACGCGGAGCTGGCGGGTATGCAGGACGGCCTGGACCGGCTCGCCACCGACGTCGCCTCCGGCGCCTTCGCCGCCGCGGAATCCGACGAGGATGTGCACGGCGCGCTGGAACGCGGCCTGATCGACCGGGTCGGTCCCGAACTCGGCGGCCGGCTGCGAGCCGGCCGGTCCCGGAACGACCAGGTGGCCACGCTGTTCCGGATGTGGCTGCGCGACGCCGCCCGCCGCGTCGGCGCCGGCGTCCTGGACGTGGTCGACGCCCTGGTGGCGCAGGCCGCCGCCCATCCGGACGTGGTGATGGCCGGTAAGACCCATCTGCAGTCCGCGCAGCCGGTGCTGCTGGCGCATCAGCTGCTCGCGCACGCTCATCCGCTGCTGCGCGACCTGGATCGGCTGCGCGACTTCGACAAGCGCGCGGCGATCTCCCCCTACGGCAGCGGCGCGCTGGCCGGCTCCTCGCTCGGCCTCGATCCGGAGGCGATCGCCGCGGATCTGGGTTTCGATGCGGCGGCGGCGAATTCGATCGATGCCACCTCCGCCCGTGACTTCGCCGCCGAGGCCGCGTTCGTGTTCGCCATGATCGCCGTCGACCTCTCCCGGCTGGCCGAGGAGGTGATCATCTGGAGCACACCGGAATTCGGCTACGTGACGCTCGCCGACGCCTGGTCCACCGGCTCCTCGATCATGCCGCAGAAGAAGAATCCGGACGTCGCCGAGCTGACCCGCGGCAAGACCGGCCGGCTGATCGGCAACCTCACCGGCCTGCTGGCCACGCTGAAGGCCCAGCCGCTGGCCTACAACCGTGATCTGCAGGAGGACAAGGAACCGGTCTTCGATTCGGTCGCCCAGCTGGAACTGCTGCTGCCCGCGCTGGCGGGCCTGGTCGCCACCCTGACCTTCCACCCGCAGCGGATGGCCGAATTGGCTCCCGCCGGTTACACACTCGCCACCGATATCGCCGAATGGCTGGTCCGCCAAGGCGTTCCGTTCCGCGACGCGCACGAGGCCGCGGGAGCCTGTGTGCGACTGGCCGAATCGCGCGGTGTCGGCCTGGCCGAACTGACCGACGGCGAGTTCGCCGCCATCGACCTCGCGCTGTCCGCGGAGGTGCGCGAGGTTCTGACCGTCGAGGGCTCGATCGCCTCCCGCAACGCCCGCGGCGGCACCGCCGGTGTCCAGGTCGCGAAGCAACTCGACGAGGTCCGCCAGGCGGTCACCGAGGCCCGCGCCCGGCTGCGCTGATCGTCCCGTGGCGGTGGCTCCGGCCGCCGCCACGGTTATCGTGCGGTCATGATGTTCGTGCTGTTGGCGCTGGCCATCGCGTCCGAGGTGTCGGCGACGATATCGCTGAAGTTGTCCGAGGGGTTCACCAAACCGGCGCCGGCGGTGGTGGTCGTGATCGGCTACGTGGCGGCGTTCGTCTTCCTGTCGCAGGCGCTGAAGCGCGGCATGGCGGTCGGCGTCGCCTACGGTGTGTGGTCGGCGGTCGGCGTGGTCGCCGTCGCGATCATCGGCGCGCTGTTCCTCGGTGAACGGCTGACCGCGATCCAGATCGGCGGGATCGGGCTGCTGGTGCTCGGTGTTCTGGCCCTGGAACTCGGTGGGGCGCATTGATTTCGGCGCCGACCCAGCCGAGCTCGCGCTTTCCAGCAGCCGGTCGGTGCCGAAGCCTCCGCGGTGCACCGATTATCGAGCACGCCGATCCGGTCGGGATGCGCCGCCGTAGCCGAGGGCCTCACTGATCGGGCCGGATGCGTCACCGCCGACCGTACGGCCACAGTTGTCGGGCGCGCCCGACCGCGAAACGCGAGACGCACAAGCCCTATTCGCCGGTAGCAGGGACGAGTCCGAGGGCGGTGACGATGTCGGAGATGCCCGGCCCCGCGTCCGCGATCGGCCGCGGCAGGCCGTGCTCGATGCACAGCGTCACGGCCGGGCGTGCCGCTGTCCGGGCGTCCTCGGCCCGGCCCGCGGCCCACAGGCAGCAGGCGTGCAGCAGCCGCGCGTCGACGAGTGCCCCGGCGCGCTGCGGCTGGATCTCCCGCACGAGCCGTTCGGCACGTTCGCAGGCGGCGGCGGTGGCCTCCGGCGAGCCCTGTGCCAGCAGCAACCGGATCGCCGAATCCTGATCCAGCTCGGCGGTCGCCGCGAGCACCCGGGTCGGTTGCCGCCGATACAGCGGTAGCTGCGTGAGCCGATCCCGCACCTCGTCCGGGATCGGCAGCCCGATCCGCACGCGCTCGTTGGTGATACGGGCGGCAACGCGGGGCATCGAGAGTTCGGCGGCGAAGCGATCGCCGATGCCCAGCAGATGCGTCGCGCGTTCGATGTCGCCACGCGCGGCCGCCAGCCGCGCGCCGGTGCCGTAGGTGGAGAGCAGGAAATCACCGGTGCCCGGATGCCGTTGCGCGGCCGCGGCGGCGGTCAGCAGCGTGTCGGCCTCGGCGAGGCGGCCCTGCTGATAGCGCAGGCCGCCGAGCAGTGCCTGGGTGAGCACCGTGGCGCGGGCCACCAGTTCCGAACCGCGCGGCGCGGCGGCCTCGGCCGCGGCGAAATGCGCTTCGGCGGCGTCGATGTCGAGTTCCTCCGCGGCGGCCAGCCCCCGCATGCAGTGCGGATGCAGGGTCGCGAACGGCGACAGGTCCCGGCTGAAGCGCAGCACGGTCCGATACCAGTGGTCCATCGCGGCGAAATCCAGCCGGTTGAACGCGTCGGTCGCCGCGAGATCGGCTGCCGCCAGCGCCATCCCCGGATCGGGCAGAGTGTCGATGTACGCGGTCACCGACTCCGGTACCGGTTCGAACCGATCGGAGATGTAGCTCTCGATGCCCGCGATCAGGTCCGCCTCGACATGGAAGACGGTGTTCTCCGGCTCCGGCGGCGGGTTCGCCGCCAGCGCGGCGCGGGCCCGGCGGAGCGCCGCGCGGACCCGGGCGCCGCGGCCCAGACCCGCGTTCGCCCAGCCGACACACAGGTGCAGCAGCGGCCGGTCGTCGGTCAGCGGGCTGGGCAGCTTCGCCATCAGGCCCAGGAAGGTGGCCATCTGGGAGGCCGCGATCAGTTGCATGGCATGGGATTCGACGAGGGTCACCGCCAGTTCCTCGTCGTCGGCGGCGAGCGCGTGGTCGACGGCGTCGGTGAGCAGATTGTGCTCGGCGAACCAGGCCGAGGCGCGCGCGTGCAGGACCGGCACGTGGTCGGGGTCCAGATACCCGAGCCGCCGCTGCAGGTGGTCGGCGAACAGCCGGTGGTAGTGGAACCACTCGTCGTCGTCCTGCCGTTGCAGGAACAGGTTGCGATCGGCGATCTGCTCCAGCAGTTTCCGGCTGTCGGTGCGGCCGGAGAGCGCGGTGGCCAGACTCGCGCAGATCCGGGACGTGACGGTGGTGGCCATCAGGAAGTCCAGCAGTTCCGGATCGAGCGACTCCAGCACGTTCTCGGTGAGATATTCGCCGATCGCGTGGTGCCGGCCGCTGAGGTTGTCGATGAACCCGGCCGGATCCGCGCGCCCGGACAGCGACAGCTGGGCCAGCCGCAGTCCGGCGGCCCAGCCCTCGGTGGATTCCCGGACCTTGCCGACCTCGGCGGGGTCCAGCTCCAGCCCCGAGGTCCGGACCAGGAATTCGTCGGTCTCCGCCGGATCGAAACGCAATGCGGTCGTGTCGATCTCGACCAACTCGTCGTCGACCATGAGTCGGCTCAACGGCAGGCCCGAGCGGTCCCGGCCCACCAGGACGATCCGCAGATGATGGCAGCCGTGTTCGAGCAGATAGGCCATCGCGGCCCGGGTGGCGACACTGCCCACCCGCTGCCAGTCGTCGACGATCAGCACGACCGCCTGCCGGCTGTCGTGGATCTCGTCGATCAGCGTCGACAACACGGAACGCGTGGCGTCGGTGGCCCGCTCCTGCAGCAATGCCACGAGTTCGCGGGCGATTTCGGGCCGGACCCGGCGGATCGCCTCGATCAGATGGGTCAGGAACCAGACGACGTTGTCGTCGTCCGGATCGGCGGTCAGCCACGCCACCGGCACACCCTCGGACCGCAACCGCCGGGCCCACTGCGCGGCCAGCGTCGTCTTGCCGAAACCGGCCGGGCCCAGGATGGCGATCAGGCGCCGCTGCTCACCGCCGCGCAGGATGTTCAGCAGCCGCGGCCGGTCGATCATGGTCCGGGTGGCGGCGGGCGGCCGGAATTTCGTCGCGGCGAACGGCGGTGGCGGCGGCGTCGGGGGACCGGCGATCTGGGCCATCGGCGGCCGGTCGGTCGGCTCGGCCGCCCCGGGCACGGCCATGGCGTCGACGGGTTGCCCGGTGAGCCGCTGGGCCTCGCGCAACTGCTCGCCGAATTCGATCGCGGACGCCGGTCGCTCGCGCGGATCCACGGCCAGCGCGCGCTCCAGCACCGTGCACACCGCATCGGGGACACCGTGTTCGCGCAGGTCCGGCGGCCCGCCCGCGGCGATCCGGGCCAGTTCGGCGTCCGAGACGTCGCGCAGTGGCCCGCTGCCGTGCCGCCGCGCCGGAGAATGCCCGCTGACCAGCGAGAACATTGTGGCGCTCAGCCCGTAGACGTCGGCGCCCGCGGTCGGTGTGGCGCCGTGCAGGATCTCCGGCGCGGTGAAGGCGGGCGTGCCGTGGACCATCGCCGAGGTGATCGTGGCGTCGTCGCCGAAGCGGGCGATCCCGAAATCCGACAGCTGCGGTTCGCCGTAGTCGGTGAGCAGGATGTTGCCGGGCTTGACGTCGCGATGCACCATCCCGAGGGCGTGCGCGGCGGCGAGCGCCCCGGCGATCTTCACTCCGACGGACACCACGTCGGGCCAGCGCAGCGGACCGTTCGCGCGCAGCAGCCGATCCAGCGAGCCGCGGGCGTAGAACGGCATGACCAGATACGGCCGGCCGGTCGAGGTGATGTCCACGTGCAGGATCTGGACGATGTTCGGATGGCCGGACAGCCGCCCGAGGGCCCGCTGTTCCCGCAGGAACCGGACGCGCTCGTCGCCGCCGACGTCGGAGGTCAGCACCTTGACGGCCACCGAACGGTCGAGGGCGGGTTCGCGGCAGCGGTACACGACGCCGAAACCGCCGCGGCCGACCTCCTCGGGTGCATCGAAACCGGCCGCCACCAGTTCTGCGGCGACCCCGGTGAACATGCCCCGCTGCGTCGCGGCCTCGTCCGATTCGGCCATCAGTTGCTCATCGTTCCACGGGTGGGTCATGGCTGACCCCGACCTGTTGCCCAACGATAACCCCGATCGATGCCGGACGGTAGCCTGCGCGGCGCGCCGCCGACGGCCCGGTCAGTCCTGCACCCGGACGGTGTACCCGGAGGCCCGCAGCGCCTCCAGCACCTCGTCGCGGTGGGTCCTCCCGCGGGTCTCGACGGTGATCGCCACCTCCGCCTCGTCGATCGCGAGCCAGGCGCCGGTGCGGGAGTGCGCGATCTCGAACACGCTGGCCCCGACCCGGCCGATCTCCGCCAGCATCCGGCCCAGGCTGCCCGGCCGGTCCGGGATGGTGATGCGCATGGCCAGATACCGCCCGCCCGCGGCGAGGCCGTGGCCGATCATCCGGGTCAGCAGCAGCGGATCCACATTGCCGCCGGAGACGACCGCGCACACCGGACCGGTGACGCCGAGCCCCTCCGGTCCGTGCGCGAGCAGCGCGGCCACCGCGGCGGCGCCGGCGGGCTCGACCACCAGCTTCGCGCGTTCCATGCACAACAGCAGCGCGCCGGACAGCGCGTCCTCGTCGACGGTGACGACGTCGGCCGCGTACTTCGCGACATGCTCGAACGGCACCACACCGGGCATGCCGACCGCGATACCGTCGGCCATCGTCGACATCCATTGCAGCGCAACGGGTTTACCGACATCGAGGGAGTCCGGCCAGGCCGCCGCGGCGTCCGCCTGGACACCGATCACCCGCACGTGCGGCGCGCGGTGGTGCATGACGGTGGCGATGCCGGCCAGCAGCCCGCCGCCGCCGAGCGGTACCAGCACGGTCTGCACATCGGGCATCTGCTCGAGCAGCTCCAGGCCCACCGTCGCCTGCCCGGCGACGACATCGGGGTGGTCGAATGGGTGGATCATCGTGGCCCCGGTGTGGTCGGCGAATTCCCGTGCCGCCGCGAGCGCGTGGTCGACGGTGTCGCCGACCTGGTGCACGGTGGCGCCGTAGGCGCGGGTCGCGGCGAGCTTCGGCAGCGACGCGCCGATCGGCATGAACACCGTGGACCGGATGCCGAGTGCGGAGGCCGCCCAGGCCACCCCCTGTGCGTGATTGCCGGCGCTGGCGGCGACCACACCGTGCTCGTGGTCCGCGGCGGGCAGGTTCGCGATCCGGTTGTAGGCGCCGCGCGGCTTGAACGATCCGGTGCGCTGCAGGTTCTCGCATTTCAGCAACACCTGGAACCCGGTGCGTTCGGAGAGCACTCGCGACGCGACCAGTGGGGTGCGGCGAATCACCGGCTCGAGCAGCCGAGCAGCCGCCTCCACATCCTGCCACGCGATCAGCGTCATGCGCGTCATGCTGCCAGACCATGGCCGATCGCGACGGCCGCGTGGATAGCAATCTCATAGCAAGTACGGCGATGTTGTGCGATCGTCATCTCGCGCCGGGCCGGTCACGGTGGCCGCTTATGCTGGTCCACATGCTCGCCGCGGTCGCGAGCCGGACGGATATATATTTCGCGCAATGCCGGGGAAATGGCGGAGCAACGGGCGGGCAATGGTGTGCTCCTACGGTCGGTGGGTCAGTTTCGACTCCGGATCGGATGCACCATGACCGAGACCATCACCCCCGCCGCGCCGGCGACCGCGCCGGCGCCCGGCGCGCCGGCGGAATACGACCCCCGCCTGACCAACGACGACCTGGCGCCGCTGCCCGAACAGTCCTGGGGCACGTACAACATCTTCGCGTTCTGGATGTCGGACGTGCACAGCGTCGGGGGCTACGTGACCGCCGGCAGCCTGTTCGCGCTCGGCTTGGCCAGCTGGCAGGTCCTGCTCGCGCTGCTGGTCGGCATCACCATCGTGTACGGGCTGTGCAACCTGGTGGCCGCGCCCAGCCAGCGGGCCGGGGTGCCGTATCCGGTGGTGTGCCGCAGCGCCTTCGGGGTGCTCGGCGCCAACGTCCCGGCGATCATCCGCGGCCTGATGGCCGTCGCCTGGTACGGCATCCAGACCTATCTGGCCTCGGCGGCGCTGATCGTGGTGGCGATCAAACTGTGGCCCGGGCTCGCGCCGTACGCGGAGGTCGGCGACTACGGCTTCCTCGGGCTGTCGCTACTGGGCTGGGCGGCCTATCTGGTGCTGTGGGTGGTGCAGGCGGCCGTGTTCTGGCGCGGCATGGAAGCCATCCGGCGGTTCGTCGACTTCTGTGGTCCCGCTGTGTATCTGGTGATGTTCGTGCTCTGCGGCTACCTGATCCACAAGGCCGGATGGTCCTCGGTGAACCTGAGTCTCGGTGAGGTGAAATACCATGGCCTGGATGCGGTTCCGGTGATCCTGGGCGCTATCGCGCTGGTGGTGTCGTACTTCTGCGGCCCGATGCTGAATTTCGGTGACTTCTCCCGGTATTCGAAGTCGATGACCGCCGTGCGGCGCGGCAACCTGCTGGGGCTGCCGCTCAATTTCCTCGCGTTCTCGATCATCGTCGTGATGACCGCGTCGCTGACGATTCCGGTGTACGGCAAGCTGATCACCGATCCGGTGGAGACGGTGGCGAAGATCGACTCGACGTTCGCGATCGTGCTGGGCGCGCTGACGTTCACCATCGCCACCATCGGCATCAACATCGTCGCCAACTTCATCTCGCCGGCGTTCGACTTCTCGAACGTCAGCCCGCAGAAGATCAGCTGGCGGGCCGGCGGCATGATCGCCGCGGCCGGCTCGGTGGTGATCACCCCCTGGAATCTGTACAACAACCCGGACGTCATCCACTACACCCTGGAGGTGCTGGGCGCCTTCATCGGCCCGCTGTTCGGAGTGCTGATCAGCGACTACTACCTGATCCGCAAGCGGCACATCGAGGTCGACCAGTTGTTCACCATGTCGGAGACCGGAAGTTATTGGTACCGCAAGGGTTACAACCCGGCGGCGATCATCGCCACCGTGATCGCGGCGGTCTTCGCGGTGTTCCCGGTGCTGTTCACGCACATCAGGGGCATGCACACCGCGGCCCAGTACAGCTGGTTCATCGGCTGCGGCGTCGCCCTGGTGGTGTACCGGCTGATCGCCCCGCGGTTCGTGAAGCTGCCCGCCGCGGTGTGACATGCGAAGTGCCGGAACCGAATTCGGTTCCGGCACCCGAAGCGGAAGGCGGGCTGCCGCGGACCCATCGGTCCGCGGCACGCCCGCCCGGTCGTACCGGCGGTCAGCCGGGGCCCGGCGAAAGCCGTTGCGGCCCGGTGCCGTCCGAGGCGAGTGCCACTGCGAGCACTCCGCCCAGCCACGGCGTGTACTTCTCCGGATCCGCCGCGAGGGCCGCGGTGAGCTGGTCCGGCGCCACCCAGGCCCAGTCGGCGATCTCCGCCGGATCCGGTTGCGGTGGCGCACCGGCGAACCGGCCGATCACGACGTGGTCCCACTCCCGCTCGATCCGGCCGGTCGCCGGGTCGAGCGCGTCGTAGCGGTGGACCCCGGCCTCGGTCAGGACGGTCCGTACGCCCAGCTCCTCGTCCAGTCGCCGGGCCGCGGCGACCGGTACCGGCTCGCCGGGCTCGGGATGTCCGCAGCAGGCGTTCGACCACCGCAACGGGAAGCGGGTCTTGACCGCGGCGCGCTGCTGCAGCAGCACCCGCCCGGCGGCGTCGAACAGCAGCACCGAGAACGCGCGGTGCAACTGTCCCGGCGCGGTGTGCGCCACGAGGACCGAGCACGACCCGACGGGCCGGCCCCGCTCGTCCACCAGCTCGACCGGGAGGGTTTCCCGGTCGACCGGTGTCGCCGCCTGGTTGCTCGTCACCTACCCACCTTATCGGCGGCGATCAGCAGGTACTGGAAGCTCCCCTCCTTATACGAGGTGAGGAAGGGTTTCTCCACGCCGGTCGCCAGCTCGGAGTGGGTGCGCAGCTCCCAGTAGGGGATCGTCGCGGGCGTCAGGTCGACGACGTTCACCGGGACCAGGTTGTTGGCCGCCAGCGCCCGGAAGTACTCGCTGCGCGGGTGGATCATGCAGCCGTAGTGCGCGTCGATCCAGCTCACCGAGGACGACTTGCCGCCGATCACGTCGTTGGAGCAGCCGGTGATGCACACGTAGCGGCCACCGGGCTCCAGCAGCCGGGAGAACTCCGCGAACAGATCCATCAGGTCGACGTACATCGTCGTCTCGTTGGTCCAGATGCCGCGCTTGCTGCCGGTCTCGAATCCGGTCTCGAGCATGTTCCGGAAGTGGAAGCGCACCTTGTCGGACACACCGCGCTCCCGGGCCTGCTCGTTGGCGAAGCCGACCTGGTATTCGGAGATGGTCACGCCGTCGACCCGGCAGCCGAACCGCTGATTGGCCATGAAACTCGTGCCGCCGCGGCCGGACCCGCCGTCCATCAGGCTGTCGCCGGGCCGGACGTCGCCCAGATGGTCGAGCAGCAGGTCGGCCTGGGCGGTCTCCAGCCGGTGCAGGTCGCGGACGATGCGGTCCTCGCGGCCCAGCTCGGGGCCCTCCAGCACCGACCAGTCCGGCTCACCGATCCCGTAGTGGTGGTGGTAGAGGCCGTCCACCTCACCCAGCTTGGTGTTCACCCGATCGTCGTTCGGATTGTTGTTCCAGTACTCGGCGACCGACCGCTGATAGGTGGTGCGCAGAACCGACTGGGATTTCGGGTCGAGCATGGTCATGACGATCATCCTCTCGATCTGTGGAGAACCGCTGGGTGGTGCCGGAAATCAGTGATCGTGGTAGCGGCGGCTCTGCGCGTGCCAGGCGCGGTTGCCACCCATCCAGGACCACAGCCCGACGAGGAACCGGTGCAGTTCGGGGGAACCGCCGGCGGCCGCGACGGCCGCCTCCCGCTCGAACCGGTGCATCAGTTCGTCGTGGACGTCCGCGGTGCGCCGGACGGCGTCGGCGCGGGAGCACTGCTCCTCCGCGGCCAGTACTGTCGGCAGGTTGAATTCCCTTCCGCCGGAAAGGTCTTCGCGTGCCATCGAGTACAGGTCGTTGACCATCTGCGCGGCCAGGGCCGCGGTGGTGACCACCCGCCGCACCTGCGGGTGGCAGTATTCGGCGGCGCCGAGTTCGTAGCCGCCGACCAGGTCGATCGGCGCCATGCAGGGCAGGAAGCTGTGCGGCTGCCGGTTGGTGAGGTACTCCCACACCGGTGGCATCCGCCCGGCGGTCCGCCAGCCTGCCTCCGCGCCGAGCGCGATGAACCAGCCGCCGATCTCGGTGCGCAGCCGCGCCGACTGGGCGGGGGTGGCGTAGTGCGCGAGATGTTCGAACGAGGTGCGGAACGCGCGCAGGATCGGGTCGGCGGCGAGCGCCCGCTCGAGCTGCGTCACGTACTTCGCCGGCAGGTGGGCCGGATCCATCCCGGCCATGGCCAGTTCCAGCCGGGGCCCGAGTTCGGCTTCGGCGGTGGACATGCTGCCGTCGGGCGCGTGCGGGTCGGCGTCCTCCTCGCAGTAGTAGTCGTCCACGGACCATTCGGAGACGGCGCATTTCGCCACCGCCAGCAGCCGATCGGCGTTGTCGCAATCGGGATGGGCCAGCATGATCAGGCGGCCGAAATCGGCCTTGCGCAGATCGTCCAGCCGGCCCTCGTACAGTCCGATCGCCTCGGCCCACGCGATGATTCCCGCGTTGACCGCCTCCGCCAGCACCGGTTCGTCGCGCACCGGGGGAGGGCAGTACAGCGGCGGAATCGACTCCGGCCCACCGGCTGTCGAGGTTTCGGCGGCCGGCGGCGCGACGGTGCCGCCGGGGCCCGACGGCAGTCCGGACGTGCCGAGTCCGGTGGGGCCCGCGGGGATCCGCGGCCACGTGCGGATCACGGAATCCGGAACATTCGGTGCCACAGCGGTTTCCGGATCGCTGTCCGGAGGCGTGAGCAGCAGTCCGGCGGCGCCGAGGCCGACCGGTCCGAGCAGCCGCCGCGGGACCGGGCCCGCTGTCATCCCCGCCAGCGGGCTCGAATGTGGTTGCGGGGTGAGGTGATCCGTGAACCCCGGCAGCACGAGCACCGCCGGGGGCGCGGAGGCGAGATCGCTCAGCAGTGCCGCGACCGCCGCGGCCACCTCGTCGGTGGCCGGCGGCGCCGCGGCACGGGACAGTACCGACATGGTCCCGTCACCGACCCGTCAGTCCGTCTGACGTGCCACGAGGACGTTGTCCAGGATGCCGAGCGCGTCGGGTACCAGCACCGCCGCCGAGTAGTAGGCGCTCACCAGGTACGAGATGATCGACTGGTCGTCGATGCCCTTGAACCGGACGTTGAGGCCCGGCTCGTACTCGTCGGGAATCCCGGTCTGGTGCAACGCGATCACGCCCTGATCCTTCTCGCCGGTACGCATCGCGAGGATCGAGGTGGTGGAACCGCCGCTGATCGGGATCTTGCCGCACGGCAGGATCGGCACACCGCGCCAGCCGGGCACCCGATGGCCGTCGAGATCCACCGGATCCGGATAGATGCCGCGCCGGGTGCATTCCCGGCCGAAGGCCGCGATCGCCTTCGGATGCGCCAGGAAGAATTTCGTCCCGCGCCGCATGCTGAGCAATTCGTCCATATCGTCCGGCGTCGGCGGACCGGATTCGGTGTAGATACGCTGTTTCAGATCGCAATTGTTGAGCAATCCGTAGTCCGGATTGTTCACCAGATCGTTCTCGCGCCGCTCGTAGAGCGCCTCGATCGTGAGCCGCAACTGCTGTTCGATCTGATTGTGCGGCTCGTTGAACAGATCGGCCACGCGGGTGTGCACCCGCAGCACGCTCTGCGCGAGGCTCAATTCGTATTCCCGCGGCGCCGTGTCGTAGTCGACGAAGGTACCCAGCAGGGTCGGTTCCCCGGAATGGCCGGAGGAGATCTCGATCTCGGCCTCGCCGTGCTTGTTCTGCGCCGGCGCCGGCGCCTCGGCCACCATCGCCAGATGCGCCGCCAGCGCGGGAATGTCCTCGACGAGCCGATCGACCGCGCCGCGCGACAGGGTCAGCAGGGTGGTGCGGGTGACCGTCTTGACCGTGACCGGCCAGATCGCGGCCGGGTCGACGAGCGCGGCATCGCCGAAATACTCTCCGCCGCCGAGCAATCCGAGCCGGGTGGTCTCGCCGAAGTCGCCGGTGCCGAGCTTGCTCAGCTTGCCGCGCACGATCAGCAGCACCTGGTCCATCGGGTTGCCGAATTCGGCGACCACCGTGCCGGGTTCGAGTTCGCGCTGCTCGAAGCGCTGCGCGACCGCCCGCAGCGCCTCCTCGTCGTCGAAGCCCCGCAACTGCGGCAGCTCCTGCAGTTCCAGCGGGATGACCCGGGCCTGCGAACCGTCGACGGCGAATTCCACCTCGCCGTTGCCGACGGTGTGGGTGAGTCGCCGGTTCACCCGGTAGACACCGCCGCGGACCTCGACCCACGGCAGCGCGCGGGACAGCCACCGGGAGCTGATCCCCTGCATCTGGGGTTCGGATTTGGTGGTGTGCGCCAAGGGGCGGGCGGCGGCGGTGGAGAGACTCTTCGGAGCGTGATTGTCGGTCTCGAGGGGGAGTTCAAGGGTCATGCTGGGTCCTCACTTCGTGACGACCATTGCGCGACGACGCAATGGGTGCAACGGAGATCGGCGGCAGGTTCGATTCCGGCGGCCGGGAAAGATCGGACGTGGTCCGAAGGTGAATTGACAAGTGCGGCAGTGCGTTCCAGCGACACCGATCTTACGTCCAGAATCGGCGTCAGGGAACAGCTATCGAGAAATATCCCCGAAAGTGCTTGCGTGATAACGGACCGGTATCGATTCGGGTGCCAGGACCATCCGAATCCGGTGTCCGGCACATTGTTCCGGACATGCCGGACGATACGGTTATCGACGGCAATTCGGTCGTACTTCGGGATATCCACTACCCCTTCGGCTTACGGCTCGCTACCGTATATCGCGGTTTCACTTCTGCTTTTTCCGTTTCGTGCCTCGCACCCTTCGTCAGGGGTTTTCGCATGTTCACCTGGATGTACCAACTGCCGACCTGGGCCGGTTTCGTCGTCATCACCGGGGTGTCGGTGCTATTGGTGTCGGTCGGCATCCTGCTGGCCCGGCCCCTGGTCCACAAGCTGTTCGGGCCGGAGCCGGGCCGCAACGAGCAGGTCACCATGGTGCTGACCGTCGGCGGCGTCTTCTACGGGCTGCTGCTGGGCCTGGTCGCCGCGGCGACCTATCAGTCGTTCGACACCGCGCAGAACCTCGTCGCCGACGAGGCCGCCGCGATCGGCACGCTGTATCGGGAGGTATCGGCGTATCCGGAACCGCAACGCGGTGTGCTGCAACAGGATCTGGCCGACTACACCGACAATCTGCTCACGGTCGCCTTCCCCGGACTGCGCGAGGGGGAGGACCCGCCCGGCGGCACCGCCCTGGTCACCCGCTTCCAGGGTGATCTGCTGGCCTTCCAGCCGCAGACCCGCGCCCAGGAGATCGTGCATCAGGCCGCCATCGAGCAGTTCGCCCAGTTCGACGAGGAGCGCCGGCATCGCATCAACGCCTCGGCCGGCGGGCTGCCGAACGTGCTCTGGTACGTGATCGTGCTCGGCGCGATGGTCAACCTCGTGCTGGTGTGCCTGTTCAGCCTGTCCGGCCGGGGCGCGCACCTGCTGCTCGGCGGCCTGTTCGCCTTCTTCCTCGGCACGATGATCTTCCTGATCGCGGCGATGGACTATCCTTTCCGCGGCGATCTCAGCGTGACCCCGGACCCGGTGGTGACGATGTACCACAACGTGATGGGCCGGTGACGGCGGCCGCCCGGCCGGGTGACGGCGGGTTGCCGCCGAAGGGTTGCCGCAGCGGGCAGGGGTTGTGGCAAGCTCGACAGGGCGGGTCTCGCCGGAGTCCCACGCGCCGGGTATGAGGGCTGGGAGCAATCGTGAAGTTCGGGACGAGGTCGGTGGTCGAGTCGGCGCGGCGGTTGATGTCGACCGCGCGCAACGGGCTCGAGGTGATCCGATTCGGCGGGCTGGGGCACGACCTGGAGTCCTCCCCCTACGAGATCGCCGAGCGCAAGCGGATGTACCGGTTGCGGCGCTACTTCCCCGGCGCCGGGGGCGACCGGCCGCGGGATCGTCCCGTCGCCCTGTTCGTCCCGCCGCTGATGGTCTCCGCCGACGTCTACGACGTGAACGCCGAGGGTGGTGCGGTGGGTATCCTGCATCGTGCCGGAATCGATTGCTGGGTGGTGGATTTCGGTTCCCCGGCCACCGAGGAGGGCGGCTGGGAGCGGGATCTGTCCGATCACGTGCTGGCCCTGTCTGCGGCCATCGACACCGTCGTCGAGGCTACCGGCCGCAACGTGCACCTGATGGGCTACTCCCAGGGCGGCATGTTCGCCTACCAGACCACCGCCTACCGGCACGGCCGCGGCGTCGCGAGCATCGTCACCTTCGGCAGCCCGGTCGACATCGTCGCGGGCATGCCGTTCGGCCTGCCCTACGGCCTGGTCTCGGAGGTGACCGACTTCATCGCCGACCACGTGCTGAACCGATTGCCGATCACCGACGCCATGGTCCGCGTCGCCTTCCAGCTGCTGGATCCGGTCAAGACGGCCAAGGCCCGGCTGGATTTCCTGCGCCAGCTGCACGACCGCGACGCGCTGCTGCCCAAGGAACGGCAGCGCCGGTTCCTGGAACAGGACGGCTGGGTCGGCTACGCCGGGCCGGCCGCCGCGGATCTGCTCAAGCAGTTCGTCACGCACAACCGGATGATGCTGGGCGGCTTCGTGATCGGCGGTCAGCCGGTCTCCCTGGCCGAGCTGAAGTGCCCGATCCTGGCCTTCGTCGGCGAGATCGACGACATCGGCCAGCCCGCCGCCGTGCGCGGCATCGTCCGCGCCGCGCCGAACGCCGACGTCTACGAGGCCGATCTGGTGGCCGGTCATTTCGGCCTGGTGGCCGGCAGCACCGCCACGATCAGCACCTGGCCGATGGTGCGGGACTGGGTGTTCTGGCAGGAAGGCGGCGAGGGGCCGCCGGTGGGTGTCGAGCCGATGCCCGAACACGTCGAGGGCGGCGGGCCCGCGTCGGCGATGACCCGCGTGGTGGACACCGTCGCCGGCCTCGCGGAGGCCGGCGCCGGTATCGGCCGCACGCTGGAGACCCTCGCGGGCAAGGCGTTGCGCGGCTCGGTGGAACTCACCGGGGAGGCGGCGCGTGCGCTGCCGCGGCTCACCCGGCTCGGCATGATCCAGCCGCACACCCGGGTGTCGCTCGGCCGACTGCTGGCCGAACAGGCGCGGCGGGCCCCGCAGCGGGAATATCTGCTGTTCGACGACCGCGTCCACACCCACGCCGCCGTCGACACCCGCATCGACAACGTGGTGCGCGGCCTGATCTCGGTCGGCGTGCGGCCCGCCGCGCGCATCGGCGTGGTGATGGAGACCCGGCCCAGCGCACTGGTCGCCGTCGCGGCGCTGTCGCGCATCGGCGCGGTCGCCGTGCTGCTGGCACCCGGCCGCGATCTGCCGCGCGCGCTCGAACTGACCGGCGCGCACACGGTCGTCACCGATCCGGAGAACCTGCGGGACGTGGCCGCCACCGGCGCCCGGGTGCTGGTGCTCGGTGGCGGCGAGGCGCGCGGCCTGGACCTGCCGGCCACCGGTGACGTGACCGATCTGGAGCGGATCGATCCCGCCGGAGTGACGCTGCCGGGCTGGTTCCGCCCGGATCCGGGCCTGGCCCGCGAGCTCGCCTTCGTCCTGGTGACCGGTACCGGCCCGAGCCTGGCGCCGAGGTACGTCACCAACCACCGCTGGGCCCTGTCCGCCTTCGGCACCGCCACCGCCGCCGACCTGGACCGCGGCGACACCGTGTACTGCCTTGCGCCGCTGCACCATTCGTCCGGACTCCTGGTGAGCCTGGGCGGCGCGGTGGCCGGCGGCAGCCGGATCGCGCTGGCCCGCTCGCTGGATCCGGCGCGCTTCGGTGAGGAGGTGTACCGCTACGGCGTCACCGTCGTCACCTACACCTGGACGATGATGCGCGACATCCTCGACGCAGACACCTTCCCGAACGGCCACCAGCATCCCATCCGGTTGTTCATCGGCTCCGGCATCCCCGCCGGCCTGTGGCGCCGCACCACCGAGAGATTCGCTCCCGCACGGGTTCTGGAGTTCTACGCCTCGGTCTCCGGAGATGTGGTGCTGGCCAACGTCGCCGGGTCCAAGATCGGCAGCAAGGGCCGTCCGGTGCCCGGCACGGCCCGCGCCGAACTCGTCGCCTACGATCCGGCGACCGACGAGATCATCACCGACGCACAGGGTTTCGCGCGCCGCGCCGCCGACAACGAGGTGGGCCTGCTGATCGGCCGGGCCACCGACGCGACCGATCTGTCCGGCGGGGTGCTGCGCGGCCTGTTCGCCCCGGGCGACGCGTGGCTGCCGACAGAGAACCTGTTCCGTCGCGACAGCGACGGCGACTACTGGCTGATGGACCGCCGCGACACCGTGATCGGCGCCGCGCGCGGACCCGTCTACACCGAGCCGATCGTCGACACCCTCAACGACATCACCGCGGTCGACACCGAGGTGGCCTTCGCGCTCCCGGTCGCCGGGCGCACCCTGGCCGCCGTGGCCGTCAGCATCCGCGACGGCCACCGCCTGGATCCGAAGGACGTCACCGAGGCGATGCGCGCCCTGGATCCGGCCCAGCGGCCCGATCTGGTCTTCGTCGTCGACGACATCCCCCGCAGCGCCACCTTCCGCCCTTCGGCCGCGGCGGTCCGGGCCATGATCGAGCCGGTCCCGGGCCCGCACACCTGGTACTACGACCGCGCCACCGAGACCTACGAGATCCTCACCACCGAATCCGTGGTCCCGACTCTCGGCTGACAGTCGCGCAATTCGCCACGGCCCCAATGCGACCGGCCGGGGTCTTCGATGGCGTCCCGACCCCGGCAGAGCGAGCCCCGGGTGCGGTGCGGCGGTGTACGGGCGGCGCGCGCCATCGGCCGAGCCGAGTTGGAGGGGTGTGGTGCGGCATGTTCGCGGATCGCCCCGGGTTGTGCCCGCAGCCGGATGCCTGGCCGCCGAGACGGACTCGACTCTGCGACACGGGTGACCGCGCTTGGGAGCGGCCGATACGCCATGCCGAGCGCGGCGGCATCGCCGACCGGCGTGTCCGCACTGACGGAGCGCTTCGCGGGTCGGGATCGGCGAACACCGCGAGCCGAACGCTGCCGGTGAAGGCCTGCGACCGGCTTCCCGGAGGTGTCGCGCCGGACCCGCCGTGCTCAGACTGTGAAGTCGGTGACCGCCTCGACGACCCGCGCGACCTGCGCGTCGGTGAGGTCCGGCCACAGCGGCAGCCGGATCAGGGTGCTCGAGAACTCCGCGGTGCGCACGCACGGGTTCGGGGTGCGGCCGAGTTTCAGGCCCGCCGGGCTGGAGTCCAGCGGCACATAGTGGAACGGCGCCGAAATGCCCTGGGCGCGAAGATGATCGATCAGATCGTCGCGGCGCTGTTCGGTGGGGGTGCGCAGGTAGTAGAGGTGCGCGGTGTGCTCCCGGTCGGCCGGCACCCGCATCAGCCGGACGTCGTTGCGCGCGGCCCAATCCGGCAGCGCGGCGGCGTAGGAGTTCCAGACCCGGAAGCGGCCCGCCTGGATCGCGTCGAAATCGGCGAGCTGCGCGTCGAGCACCGCGGCGTTCAATTCGCTGGGCAGATAACTGGAGCCGATGTCCTGCCAGGAGTACTTGTCCACCGCGCCGCGCAGGAAGCGGGCCCGGTCGGTGCCCTTCTCGCGCATGATCTCCGCGCGCGCCATCAGGATGTCGTCGGTGAGCAGCAGCGCGCCGCCCTCACCGCAGTGCACGTTCTTGGTGTCGTGGAAGCTCAGCGCGCCGACCGCGCCGATGGTGCCCAGCGGGCGGCCCCGCCAGCTGCCGCCCAGTCCGTGCGCGTTGTCCTCGACGATCGCGATACCGCGCGATTCGGCCAGTGCCAGCAGCCGATCCATCTCGGCGGCCACACCGCCGTAGTGGATCACCATGATCGCCTTGGTGCGCTCGGTGATCGCGGCGGCGACCGAGTCCGCGTCGATGTTGCCGCGGTCGTCGATGTCGGCGAACACCACGGTGGCCCCGCGCAGCGCCATCGCGGTGGCGGTCGAGGTGAAGCCGAAGCTCGGCACGATCACCTCGTCGTCCGGACCCAGTTCCAGCAGCAGCCCGGCCATCTCCAGCGCGTGCGTGCACGAGGTGGTCAGCAGCACGTGCGGCGCACCGGTGATCCGCCGCAGCTTCTCGGTGGCGGCCGCGGTGAACGGCCCGTCGCCGTGACTGTGATCCGAGGACAGCACCGCTTCCAGATTGGCCAGCTCGCCAGCGGCCCGGCGGGGCCGCGAGAAGATGATGCGGTCAGTGCTCACCCGGATCGCTCCCTGCGCTCGTCGTGATCAACTCCGGCTCGGGCAACTCCAGGGGGAGCGCGTCCGGCCGCGGTGTCGGCGAATCTACCGTCAGATACAACGGTTTGCCCACCAGGACGTGCAACGCCACCCCGAGATATTCGGCGATCAGGCCCAGTGAGAACAGGATCGCCCCCGACACCAGCAGCAGCACGACGATCGTCGAGGCCCATCCCTCGGGGTTGCTGCCCTCGTCGAAGATCTTCTGCCAGGTGATCACCGCCGCGAACACCAGCCCGGCGAGGGCGAGCGTCACCCCCAGCATGCTCACCAGCCGCAGCCCGCGAGTGCCGCTGCACAGCACCATCTTCCAGAACAGCGAGAACAACCGGCGATAGTTGTAGCCGGACTCCTCGCGGCCCTCGGCCCGCAGCACCACCGGCGCCTGCGCGGCCTCGCCGACCACCCAGGTCAGCGCCACGTCCAGATACACGCCGTTCGACGCCACCCCGGCCAGCTGCCGGCCGATGTCGCCGCGGATCAACCGGTAACTCTCGAACCGGGTGGAATCGGGGAAGGCGAACAGCGTCGCCAGCACCAGCTTCGCGCCGCGCGAGGTGATGTTGCGCAGGAAACCGTGCGGCCGGGTGTTGCTCGGCTTGGAGTAGACCAGGTCGGCCCGCTGCGCCAGCGCGGTGTCGATGAACGTGCCGATGAACGCCGGATCGTGCTGGCCGTCCTCGTCCATGGTGACGATCCACTCGCCGCGCGCCGCGGACATCCCGGCGATGGTGGCGGCGTCCTGGCCGAAGTTGCGGCTCAACCACACCACACGCACCTGCTCGTACTCGCGGTCCACCCGCTGCAGCACGACATCGGAGCGATCCGGCCCGTGGTCGTGCACGAGCACGATCTCCTCGACCACGAAGGTGGCCCCGCCGGGAGTGGTGGTGGGCCGCGCCAGCTCGTGGAGTTCGGCGACCAGATCGGCGATCGTCTCTTCGCCGCGGTAGACCGGCACGACCACGGAGACGCCGTGGGCGCGGCCCTGGTGACCGTTGCTCCGGGCGTGGACGACCGGGATGCGGTGGTGCGAACGTGCGGAGGGTATCGGCATCAGCTGGTTCGACTTTCGATGACGGTGCGCGCCGGAACCCCTCGCATGGTATGGCAGGGCCCGAATGTGGGGTGAACTCTAACACGATCGCAGGTGGGAGGCCGCCGCACACGCTCCGCACGGACCACGGCGGCTGACGGCCCGCCCGATGCCCTGTAGGGTCTGTCAATCGTGGTGGATAGTGCCCTGTCGACGGCCCTCGCCGAGCCGTCCCCGATCGCACCGGACGTGCCCGTCGAGCAGCAGTCGCGCGGCCGGGGCGGCCCGTGGCGCGGCGAGACGTTCCGATGGGCGATGGTCACCGTGCTCGGGGTCGTCGCCGGGTATGCCGCTGTCCTGCTCGCCAATCCGCGGCACTTCTACACCGACGACAGCGAATCGCAGTACACCCCGCTGTGGATCATGTTCGGCCGCGCGCTGCGGTCCGGGCACCTGCCGATGCTCGTCCCCGAACAGTGGATGACCGGCAACTACAGCCAGGAGGAGGCGGGCCTGTTCAACCCGCCGCAGCTGCTGATCGATCTGATCGCGCCGTCGGTGAACAATCTCGCGCTGCTGGACACCGTGGTCAAGCTGATCTTCGCGATCGTCGCGGCGCTCGGCGTCTACCGGGTCTGCCTGGTCTATCGCGCCCGCGCGCCGTGGGCGGCGGTGGCGGGTATCGCCTTCCCGCTCACCGGCTGGTTCCTGTTCTTCGACGAGGCGAGCTGGGTCACCTCGCTGACCGGCACCGCGTGGATGATCAACGCCTGGGCCTCCGCGGTCCGGTACGCGCGGGGGAAGTCCGGCCCGATCCCGGTGTTCGTCTTCCTGTACCTGGCCATTTCGGTCGAATATGTCTTTCCCGCAGTCGAATCCGCGCTGATGCTGGTCGCGGTGGCGGTCGGCGAACTGGTGTACCGGCGGGCCTGGCGGTCGGTGGCGCGGCTGACCGCGGTGGCGGTGTGCGCGGGTCTGGCCGGCCTGATGACCTACCTGCCGAGCATGCTGTCGGCGAAGGTCAGCTGGCGCGGCAACTCCCAGATCAACAACGACATGTTCCTGACCGTGCCGTGGTCGGAATCGCTGAATGCCAGTTTGCCGTCCACACTTCCGGCGTTCACCTCCTGGTGGGGCTATATTCAGCCGCTGCCCATGACCTACATCGCCTGGTTCCTGATCCCGGTGCTGGCGTTCGTCGACTGGCGGAAGGCGCGCGCGGCGTGGCAGGAATTCACCGCCGCCGCGCTGTTCGCGATCATGTTCCTGATGTGGGCGGCCGGGCCGGGCACGGTCGGCCCGCTGCGCTGGCCCGCGCGGGTGCTGCCGATGGTGGCGCTGGGTCTGCTGATCCTGGTCTGCGTCCTGGTCGGCCGATTCGGTACGACCCGCGACTGGCGCAACCGGTGCGTCGCGGCCGCGGTGCTGATCGCGGCCCTGTGGGTGCGCACCTTCAGCGCCGACCCGCACGACGTGGTGTGGCATCTGCTGTCGGTGGTCGTGGTGGCCGCGCTGGGCGCGGTCGCGGTGTGGCTGGGTCGCACCCGCGGCACGGCCGCCGCGGCGGTGCTCACCATCGTCGCGATGTTCCCGATCGCGTACGGCCAGGTGCGGAGTGTGCAGCCGACGCCGATGTCGTGGAATCTGCCCGCCTACCGCTCCGACGCCAAGGCGGCGTTCCCGCATTTCGCCGGCACCACCATCCAGCTCGGTGATCGCGGGCTGTTGCAGCCGAACGACAAGTCGATCGAGGGCGCGTACGGCTCGCTGGTCTTCGGCAACTACGCCCGCGACCTCGAACTGAGCTACGTCAACGGTTACACCCCCAACGGGCACTACTGGTTCGGCGACATGCTGTGCATGCGCTGGGACGCCAGCGTGTGCCCGGACGCCTACCGGCGCCTGTTCGCCCCCGAACCGAGCACCGGCCGCACCCTGGTCGACCTGCTGAAGCTGGACCGCGTGGTGCTGCAGAAGGCGATGTTCCCCGACGTCGGCGAACAGCCGGCCCCGGACGGCTGGAAGTGGGCCGACTACCCCGGCCACGAGCGCTACATCTGGGTGCTCGAGCGCGAGGACGGCCTCCTCTCCACGGTGAACGGCCGGGTCGCCGACGCGCACGACGTCACCGCGACCTCGCTGTCGGAATCCGACACCACCAGCCGCGTGCGGGTGTCCTCGGCCGAGGGCGGCCGCGTGGTGTTCGCGCGACTCGGCTGGCCCGGTTACCGCGCGACCCTGAACGGGCATGCGCTGCCGATCACGACGGTGTCGAAATCGATTCTCGCCGTGAACATTCCGGCGGGCACCTCGGACGCCGAACTCGAGGTGTCGTGGCGGCCGCCGGGCTGGAAGATCTGCATCGGCACCGCGATCGCCGGACTCGTCGGACTCGGCCTCCTGCAATGGGCCCACATCCGCACCCGCCGCCGTGACGACTCGGCCGACTCACCGGAACGCGAACCGGCGGAAGCGATCTCGTGACCACACCGCCGGGCTGCCTCCCGGACCCGGACGCCACCGTGCGCACCCCCGGCACGGCCCCGGCCGGGCCGGTGCACGGCATCGGCGACGCCGACCGCGCGGCGGCCATGGACATCGAACAGCCGCCTGCCCCCGGCCTGCTGCTGCGGTTGCTGCGCCGTCAGGAGATCGCGTTCGCGGCCGTGGGCGCGGGCAACACCCTGCTCGGTATGGCGCTGACCGTGTTCTGGCTGAAGGTGCTCGGATCCGATTGGCCCCCCGCGGTGTCGGTGGTGCTGGCCTACTGCGTCAGCATCCTGGTGGCGTTCGCGGCGCACCGGACGCTGGTGTTCCGGGTGCGGGGTCACCTGGGGCGCGACCTCTTCCGTTTCATCGTCGTGAATTCCGGTGGGCTGGTATTGAATACGGTCGGGGTGCAGCTGGCCGTCGGTACCTGGGGCCTGCCGGTGACCCCTGCCACGGTCGTGGTGATGGGTCTGGTCGCGGTCGCGAGCTATTTCGGGCACCGCTACTTCTCGTTCCGCCGGGCGCCGGAACATGCCGCCTCGGGCGACCGGTAGGTTGTCGGTCATGCCGGAACAAACCTTGGACCCCACCCTGCTGAGTCTGCTGGCCTGCCCGCAGGACAAGGGCCCGCTGTCGCTGGTCCGGACCGAGGGCGGCGACAGCGTGCTCTACAACCCGCGCCTGCACCGCGCCTACCCCATCGACGACGGCATCCCCGTACTGCTGATCGATGAGGCGCGCGACGTGACCGACGCCGAGCACGAAGCCTTCACCGCCCAGGGCTGACCGCCGCCGGCCTGCCTCGAACAACACCAGCCGAACGGGTGACCCGGCGATGGACCCGTCCGTCAGCTACGGCGATTCGTTCGGCGGCCCAGCCGTATCCACCCGTCGGCCATCCGGGCGCGTGCCGGGCGGACCGGCTCAGTGGCTGGGCAACCGCTCGGTGGAACCGGCCGCGAGCGCCTCCTCCAGGTGGCCGATACCCATCCGGACGGTGCTGCCGTACCCGTCGTCGGCGAGGATGCCGACCCGGTCGCGTGCGGCGTCGAGGTGCCGCCGCGCGGCGGCGAACGAGCCCAGCCGCCGGAAGTTGTCGGCGAGATTCAGATGCAGCGACGGATAGAACCCGGCGACGCTCAGTCCGGCGTCGTGCTGCTGCGCGCGTTCGTCGGTGAGCGCGTCGGCCGCGTCCAGCGCCCGGATGTCCCACACCAGGGCCTCGGCCGGATCGTCGCACAGATCGGCGAGATAATGCCCGATCGTGCAGCGGTGCAACGGATCACCGGTGACCCCGACGCGTTCCCAGAGCTCGGTGAGCTCTGCGTGGGCGCGTTCCGGGTCGCCTCGGTGACCGGCTGTGACGGCCTCGCCGATGGCCGCCATCGTCTCGTCCGCCGCGGATGTGGTCTCTGTCGTCATGGTCGCAGACCCTAGCGGTGAACACCGACATCATCGATCCGGAACGGCTATTCGGTGAACTCGAGGTCGCCGGTCAGATAGCGCTGCAGCGTGGGCCCGACCAACCGGGCCAGTTCCTCGACCGGCATCGACACCAGCGGTTCGATTCCGATGATCTTGCGAGCGACGAGCACGCCCATCATCTGCGACACCGCGAGGGAGGCCCGGACGGTGCCGGTGCCCGGTGGCGAATCCACCCGTGTGCGAACCTCTTTCAGCACCACCTCGAACAGGAAGGCCCTCGCCAGCGAGACCTCCCCGCCGCCGAGGATGCTGCGCACCGCGACCACCGCCCGCACGCCGACAGGGGAGTCCCACAACCCCACCACCGCACGAACGATGTTCTCGCCCAACTGATCCAGCGGCACCGATCGCAATCTGCCGAGTATCACCTCCGGATCGATCGGGATGTCCATCGCGGCGGTGAGCAGTTCCTGCTTGGTCCCGAAATAGTGATGCACGAGAGCGGGATCCACCTCGGCCGCGGTGGCGATGGACCGGATCGACGCCTTGTCGAACCCCACCTCCGCGAACCGGGCCCGGGCGGCGGCGAGGATCGCCTCCCGGGTGCCGGACTGCCCCGGCCGCCGCCCGGTCCGGCCGTTGGCGGCGCCGTCACCGCCGTGGCCGGATTCCGCTACCTCGCCGCCGGAGCTCACGCGGTCCGCCGCCGCAGCGTCGCCGCCCCCAGGGCCAGCGCGACCGCCGCGAAGGCCGCCACGATACCCAGATCCCGCCACATGTCCGCGGTGGTCCCCGAATGCCGCGACACCTGCTGCAACGCGTCCACGGCATAACTGAGCGGCAGCACATCGCTGATGATCTGCAGCCAGCGCGGCAACTCCCCACGCGGCACCAGCAGCCCGCACAGGAAGAACTGCGGGCCCACGATCACCGGCATGAACTGCACCGCCTGGAATTCGGTGCGTGCGAACGCGCTCGCCAGCAGGCCCAGCGCGACCCCGAGCACCGCGTCCAGCACCGCGATCAGCAACACCAGCCACACACTGCCGGCCGCCTGCATGTCGAACAACCAGAACGACACCAGGCACGCCAGCCCGGCCTGCGCCGCGGCGGCCACCGAGAACGCGGTGCCGTACCCGGCGAGCAGATCCAGCTTCGACAGCGGCGTGGTCATCAGCCGCTCGAGCGTGCCCGAGGTCCGCTCCCGCTGCATCGCGATCGCCGTGA
The DNA here is from genome assembly GCF_009604425.1 of Nocardia aurantia. Taxonomy (GTDB): domain Bacteria; phylum Actinomycetota; class Actinomycetes; order Mycobacteriales; family Mycobacteriaceae; genus Nocardia; species Nocardia aurantia. Next base: position 233,742 of record NZ_WEGI01000015.1, read on the forward strand.
TCAGGAACATCACGATGAACGGCAGGATCCCGAGCATGCTGATCCCGACCCGGTCGAACAGTCGCGGCATCCCAGGCGGCGAGACGGTGTCCTTGTAGACGAAATACAGCAGCGTCAGCAGCAGAGTCGGCACCAGCAGCAACATCGCGATCGTCCGCGGATCGGCCCGCAGCTGCCGCAGGATCCGGATCGTGGTGGCGGTGTAGCAGCGCACCGAAGCCACCGGTGCGGCGAAAGTGGTTGTCATCGCGACTCTCCCATCGTGATCAACGCGAGAAACGCGTTCTCCAAACTGGTTTCGCCGGTCTGTGCCCGCAGTTCGTCCGGCGTGAGCTGGGCGAGCAGATGTCCGTCGCGCATGAGCAGCAACCGATCACAGTGCTCGGCCTCGTCCATCACATGGCTGGACACCAGCAGCGTCCGCCCCTGTTCGGCCAGCCGATGGAACTGCTTCCACAGGTCCGCGCGCAGCACCGGGTCCAGCCCCACGGTCGGCTCGTCGAGCACCAGCAGTTCCGGATCGGCCACCAGCGCGCAGGCCAGCGAGGCCCGCGTCCGCTGTCCGCCGGACAGCTGATTACCCCGCTGCCGGGCATGCTCACCCAGCCCCACCGAGCCGATCGCCTCGGTGACATCGGCGGCGGACCGCCCGTACAACGCCGCGAAATACGAGACGTTGTCGGTCACAGTGAGGTCGTCGTAGATGCTCGGCGCCTGCGTCACATACCCCACCCGGGCGCGCAACCCGATCGACCCGCCCGGCTCCCCGAGCACCCGCACATCCCCCGACGAGACCAGCTGCGTCCCGACGACACTGCGCATGAGCGTCGTCTTCCCACATCCGGACGGTCCCAGCAATCCGGTGATGGACCCCTTCGGCACCGTCACCGACACATCGTGCAACACCTCGCGCCCGCCGCGCCGAACCCGCAGATGTTCGACCTCGATAGCGGGTGGACTCCCTGCCGTCATGATCATCTCAATTCATCGAGTGTTGAATTCACTGTGTGATGAATTGTGCGCCGCATCGCCCCGCCGCGCAAGCGTGCCGGTGGCGCAGCGCGGCGCCGGGCGACCCGCGCGGCCGGCCGAGCGGATCGCCGGCGAGAGCCGTCGCCGCGTCCCGGCGTGGTTCAGAACTGCAGCGCCTGCTGCGCGCCGAGTGTGACCGTGAACTGCTTGCTCCACAGCGTGTACGCGACGCCCCCGCCCACCGCCGGCACGTCGATCCGGACCGCGTCCGGGTAGCCGTACGGCGCACGGTGTCCGGTGCGGGGTCCGCCGACCCTGTACTGCATGCCGCTCATTGGAGCTATGGTCGATTCCGGTCGGTTTCGGCATGCGGGCACGAAGATCGGAGGCGAACCGGCATCGGCCGGGAAGGCACCGGCGTGTGCTGTCGCGTAGCCGCGAGCGGACCGCAACCGGACCCGACAGACGTCCGCACCTCAGCGCTGAAGAAGGATTCACATGGTCACATTCGACCCGGACCAGGCAGTTTCGGTCATCGTCATCCAGCAACTCGTCACCGAGTGGGCCCACGAACTCGACGTGAACAACGGGATCGTCGGCATGGCCGAACTGCTGACCGAGGACGTCCGCTACAACGTCGGCGGTACCGTCCGCGGCAACCGCGACGAGGTGCTGCAGTTCTACAAGGACCGCTATGCCCGGCTGGAGGCGACCGAGGAGGGTGTGCCGTTCCACCGCCACACCCTGCACAACCTCCGTGTCGCGTTCACCGGTGCGGATACGGCCGAGATCGAATTCGGCCTCGCCTACTTCACCACCGCGGGTGTACCCGCCAAACAGGAGCACGCCGACCCGGCCCTGCTGTCCGACGTGTTCATGGATGTCCGGCGCGACGACGACGGGCACTGGCGCATCTCCCGATTCGACAGCACCATGACGTTCCACCGCGTGATCAAGTAGCCCCGCAGCGGGGCGAGCCCGCCCGCCGGACCGCGCCGCGCACCGGTGTCTTCCGGCCCCACCTGGCGGCGTCGAGATCGCCGACCGCGACGGCGGTCTGATGATCGTCCCGTTGCCCAGCGGCATCCACCGCCCGGTGGGCGGATCCCGAAACCGGCCGCTCCGAGTGGCCCGGCGAACCGACGCTCGCGGAATTGCGCGCAATTGTGCCGGACGGTCGAGCGGATCGCGGGAACCGACTTCGGCATGCGGAATCCGGTATAGCGGTCGCGCTTCGGAATCCGGTGTGGCTGTCGCGCTTCGGCAACGTCACCCGAGAGGCCCGGCAGGTACCGCCGCGGCCGGCTGCTGCTCGCGGGCAACGCCGCGCGCATGCACTTCCCGACCGTCGGCTTCGGGGATGAACGCGGGTGTCCAGGACGCCCACAACCTCACGCCGTGCGCTCGTACACCCCCTCGCCCGCGAAATCCGCGAAGTCCATGTTGCCCAGGTCCAGATTCGTGCTGATCTCCACCGCCGCGTCGGGCAGCAGCCGGAACTGCGTGACGTACTCGTCCTCGTCGTCCTCGAAGGCCCGGCCGTCCCACTCGGTCGTCACGGCCAGCAGGGGATTACCGGGCTCGCGCATCGTGATGCTGTCGGCGATGAACACCGCCCCCGGCGTCCCCTCCGCGGACTGCGCGCCGCGCACCTCGCGCACCACCTGCTCCGCCGGGGCGTCGGTCAATCGCGGGTCGGAGATCAGGTAGGGCTCGACCGGATCGTCGTCGAACCACGGCGACCGCAGTTCCCGGATCACTCGATCCCATGCTGCCGGGTCGCTGAAGTCGGTGCGGACCACCACCGCGTCCATGGATTGCCAACCCTCCAGCAGCAGCGGAGACTCGGCCGGAGGCGTGGGCTCGGCCGCCGGCCGCGGCGCCAGGACGCCACCGAGCAACTCGCCACCCAACGCGGCGGCGCCCGGGACGACCCCGGCCGTGCGGAACAGCAGAGTGTGAATGTGCAAGGGATGCACGACCTCCGCCAGCGCGGCCGCGACCTCCGGCACCTTGGTTCCCTTGTGCCGGGACGGATACTCCCGGATCTCGCTCACCAGTTCGCCGTCCCGATGCAGGCTGAACGTCGGGAAGGCGGAACCCGCCGGCTGCTGCACGGCCGCCACCCACGGCGCGAGCGCCGGCACCGGCAACTCGGGATCGTCGGACACCAGCAGGACATCCGAACCCACGGCGACGGCGGCCACCACGCTCCCGCCGTCCGGATGCGTTGTGTCCCTGTGCCTCCGGAGCTCGCGCCAAGTTCCCGCCACCGGCGTGACACCGATCCGCGCGAGGACGTCCTGCGGTGTGGTGTCCCGTGCGACCGCCACGCGGTGGCCGCCTCCGGTGAGCGCGTCCAACCAGTTGACGAGAACATCGTCCTGCGCCAGCCCCGGTTCCCGGACCGGACCCGGTCGCTGCGACCGGGTGGAGGCCCACACGACGGCCCCCGCCTCGTCGCGCAGTTCGACCGCACCGCGCTCGACCACGAGTTCGGCACCCGGACCGCAGATCTGTTCCAGCACAGCGCCGTCCAGCGTCCGCAGCCGCAGGAACCCATCCGCGTCGAGCGACAACTCGTTCTCGGCCTCGGGGAACCGGTCCCAGTGCGAAGTGCTGCCGTGCATGATGATCCGCACCACGCGTCCGTCGTGGCACAGCACGGTCGACCCGTCGGCGCTGGTCAACGTCTGCCCGTACAAGCTCTCACCCCGGCGCAGCGTGGCCCCGCGCGGCACCGGCCGGGGACCGTCCCCGAACGGAAGCTCGGGAATCCCCGAACTCCACACCACCTTGCCGTCCACGTCGGTCAACGCGACCTCGCCGCTGTCGCGCACCTCGAGCCGCCGCACCCCCAGCCACGCCGTGCCGGTGCTCCACAACCGATTGCCACGATGCCCCCAGGCCACCAGATCTCCGTCGGGCCCCAGGCACACCATGTGCGAATCCGGCGCATCGCCGATCCACACCCGTTCCCGAGTGAGGTTGTCCCGCAACGCGAAACACGGACCGTACGGCCCGTGCAGCAGCGTGAACCGGCCCGACGGAGAGGTCAGCGACTGCATCGACAAACTGCCACCCAGCGGCAGCCACGAGCCCCCGGGCTGCCAATCCGCCCCCTCGTCCGCCGGCGCCGCCACCGGCGCGAACGAGGCCGTCACCATCGGCGTGAACCGGGCAGCCGACAGCGGACCCAGCGCCTGCGTCGTCTCCGAGAACGGCCCGGACAGTTCACTCGGCAGCGACATCCCAGCTGCGACGACGGTGCCCCGGAACGGCACCGGCCCCGCTCCGGCGCGCCGCCGGTACCCCGCGCAACCGTCGGTGACCAGGAACCGCACGGTCTCCAGTTGCAGTTCCGGCGCGCCGTGATTGCCGGTGATGTCCAGCCGGTAGTGCGACCAGGCTTCCGTCCGCGCGATCGAGAACGCGCGGGCTCGGTGCCGCTGCTCGAACGACTGCCCGGAACGGATGTCGAGCGTTCGCCACCGTTGGCCGTCCACCGAACCACGCAGCGTCCACGCCGACGGATCGCGATCCGGGCAGTCGCCGGCGGAAGTCAGCTCGTACCGATCGACCGAAACCGGTGCGGTGAACCGGAACTCGAGCGTCGCCCGGTCCTGCGCGGCCAACCACTTGTCGGTAGTCGCCCGCACCAGATTGACGGCCACCTCGCCGGCCTCGCGATATTCGGCACTGGCCCAGACCTCCTCGATGAGGCCACCGACATCCCGCGAGAGCAACGCGACGGAGCCGACATCACCCGCCGGACCCGACCACTCCACCGAATTCACACCGCCCCCGTCACCGTCGTCGATCAGCAGCCGCAGCAGCCCGGCCGCCTCCCAACCACCGGCAACCGCTGTCTCGGTATCGAATTCGTACCCGCGCGCCGACTCCGCCGCGGACCGCTCATCGAGCTCGCCCCGCATCTCCTGTACCGCACCCCCCACCTCGCGACGCCCGTAACAGCTCGTCATATCCGGTGCGAAACCGAGCGCGGACCGTATCCCCTCCCGCGTCGTCCAGGACACCTGTGCGGGCGCCACCGGATCGCCGTCGCCCACATACAACAGCAACCGCGGCCCGGACACCCACTCCGGGGACCCCCACACCCGCCGCCACATCCGAAACACGAACACCTCATCCGACACGGGCCGCACGAGTCCTCCTCAACTGTGAAGCGCCACAAGCCGATCCGCAGCGACGCAACGTGGTACACGACCGAAGCGGGACAGTCCGGGACGACGGCGCTCGAACCACGAGAGTGGTTGCCGGAAAATCGATCTCGCATGCGAATCCCGAAGCCCGAAGCGCGCCGCTGTCCATGTGCGCACGAGCATAGATCCCGGCACCGACATGTACCCGGCACCTGCGTAGAAGACCTGCGCGAGCCCGTCGTCCTCGCCGCCGCCCCACTCCCTTCGGCGGAATGGGGAGACCGTCACCGTCACGATCTGGCCACGCGCCTGCCTACCCCGTAATCCCGCCTCGACGGTGCTGCGGGCCACTGTTCTGTTCGTCGCCGTACCGCGAGCCGATCGTGGTCTCCGACACGACCCACGATCCGAGGGCACCTCGGTGAACTACACGCTGTACTGCGCGAGCGGCCCGGCGACGGAGGGGTCGACCCCGCCGCCCGACGGCCACTTCGAGTACTGAACCGGTTGCGACCGGGAGACGAAATATGTCGAAGTGGTTCTGTCAGTCGGCCTTCTCCGCGCGGATGGCCTCGAACACGGTGGGGTCGACCAGGGTGCTGGTGTCGCCGAGTTCGCGGCCTTCGGCTACGTCGCGTAGTAGTCGTCGCATGATCTTGCCGGAGCGGGTCTTCGGTAGTTCCGGGACGATGTGGATCTCGCGGGGCCGCGCGATCGGGCTGATCTCGCGGGCCACCTCTGCTTTCAGTTCGTCGACGAGGGCCTGCC
>NZ_WEGI01000016.1 GCF_009604425.1 Nocardia aurantia
CGCCCAGGGCCACAGCTCCCGGGTCGACACACGGTCAACCCCGCCGAAAGGGGTGGGGACTTTTACACGGCCACCAGCGGTGACCTACACGTGGCCACCAGCGGAGACTTTCTCATGGCCAGGGACAGCGTGGGTGTAGTTGCGGATGGTGATGCGGCGGGTGGTACGGCGGGAGGTCAGCCATTGTCGGCAGGCGTGGTCGACGGTGTCGGTGGTGAGGCGGCTGTAGCGGCCTTCGGCGATCTCGGTGGAGATGCGGCGGTATTCGCGTTGGGCGAGGGTGCGGGTGGGGTAGGTGAAGCGTTGGCGGTCACGGGTGCCATCGGGTTTGGTGCCGACATCGATCTGGAAGGTGTAGCTGACGGCACCGTTTCTCGCGGTGCGTTTGTCGATCGGCTCGGCCCGGCGGGATCTCGCCGTTTTCGACATCGACTCGGTCAACGGGCGTTCCTCCTGCTTGTGGACATCGCTTTTCTGCGTGAGCTAACGGGCACGGTGGGCGCGTACACCGGATGCTCGCCAGAAAATAGCGGTGGCTAATAGCGGTCGCTTCATCGGTGGCGAATTCGGACTACTTTTCCGGGGAATCAAGTTCCGGCCCCGGCTGGTTCAGAGATCGTCGTCGGTGCCGATATCCCTGGTTAATCTTCCCGGCCTCCGTCGGCGGAAAGAATTTGAAGTGACTGAAGCAGCCAGATCGACGGTATCCTCACGCGACCGCCGATTCTAATGGCGGGAATGTTGCCGGACTTGGCTGCTGCGTAGAGCGTGGACCGGCCGATTCCGAGTAGGTGAGCGGCCTCTGGGACCGAGACCGTGGGTTCGTTGAGGAGGCGATCCAGCGTGTTGTGGGTTGTCTTCATGAGTTCATGCTGCGCTTGCATGCACAGGTGTATCCATCGTCGCTAGTGTTGGGAAAATGGGAAGGAACGAATTCACCCCGCGTAACCCTCTGGAGGCCGTCCATCCCTCCGCAACACGAGGGGAAGTGACGTTCGTGGAGTTGTTGCCACCGGCTGTCGAGAGCGAGCTGCAACAGGATGCGAAGCGGAAAGGAGACGATTTCCTGCTGCGTCGCCTACCTGGTCATCGGGCGGTGGTGCAGCTGGCTGGGCTCCCGTTCCGGTTCGAAGTGCGTGTGATCGAAGAACCGGGCAAGCCGCCTCGGATCATGGAGCTTCGGATCTATTCTCCCCCGGGATTCGGAGATGTGGCGATTACCAACGCAGACCTGAAATCTGTCCCGCTGGCCCGCATCGCGGCGGCGGCTGGATCGGGCGTGCTGACATCGTTGAACGATGTGGCGACAATGCCGGAGCGACTCGCTGCCCCTGAACAGCACACTGCTGCAGCCAGATCGCCGCAGGCTCAGCCTCGTGGCCGAGGTCGGCCGCGCAAGTTGACTGATGAGTTCCTTCAGCGAATTGCAGAGTATGCCCGTGAGGGGCATCGGCGTGGTCAGCCGATTCCCCAGTACGTGGCAGCCTGTGTAGAGCCCGAACCGAGGCGGCAAGCCCGTCCGGACACTGTTCGCTGGTGGCTCGCGAAGGCACGTGAAGGGCGGTTTCTGACCCCGGGGGAGTTGACCCGACGACCCAGAATGGTGCTTCGGGAGCGTTGAACGCCATCGTTACCGGCGAGCACCGACATCCCGCTCTAGTCCTTCGGTGTGGTTTCTTCCTGTTAGCCTCGATTTTTCGCCGGGCTGTCGGCCCGGCCTGATCGGGTTCGGATTTGGTTTCGGTCGCTGATCAGCGACCGGTGGGCGTCGTGGGATCACCCGATCAGCGGGTGGCTGCCGGATTCCACGGGCCCGGAATGATGTTCGCTGGTTTCGGTTGGGTCGGGTTGGTGCTGGTCAGCCTGGTTGCAGGCGGTCGAGTGCGGTGAGTAGCAGGTTGGTGCCGGGGTGGTGCCGCGACAGGCGCAGGTGGGTCCGGCAGGCGTGGTGGACGATCCGGGCGGGGATCGAGAACAGGTACAGGCGTAGGGTTTTCGGTTCCCAGCGTCGTGCCCGGTCTTGGTGCAGGGCGAGGGTTTGCAGCCAGGCGGTCAGTTCCAGGGCGGTCCTCGCTGCGTGCTCGGCAGATCTATGACCAGTGGATCGGTAGCATCGATCGCGTGGTCGGGAGACCACTCGCCCGCGCGGCGCCAGGCCGCGGCCCGCGCCCTCGCGCGGGCAGATCTCAACGCCGACAACACCTTCGCGGCATCAGCGGCCAGGGTGGTGACCAGGCGTGACACCGTCGGGCCGGAGGCGACCGACCCGAACACGCCCGGTTCATTGCGCAACAGCGCGATATCGGCAGCGCAGTCACCACCGAGCGCGACCGCCATCGCCAGATCCAGCACGATCTTGCCCGGATCGTGCACGGCCAAGGGCGTGCGCCAGGGCGCCAATGCCTGCGATAACGCCTGATCGAGCCCTGTTTTCGCGGCCACCCGTGCCAGCGCGACCGCTCCGGCCTGCGCGACGACTCCCGTTCCGTTCCCGTCAACTTTCAGCGACGGGTACCACCGACTAGACTTCCTCACCTGAAAGGTGCTCCTCGATACTGCTGATTCAACCTTCGACAAGTCGAATCCTTGCAGTTCAGAGCACCTTTCGCCATTCCTGGACAGGCATCAGCTCAACCTGCATGAATGGCTGAGGTTAGTCGGGTCGGGTTGTGGCGGGGGCTGGGACGTTGAGGCCAAGGCGGTGGCGTTCGATCCATTCGCTGTGTTGTTCGGCCAGCACTGCGCCGACGAGGCGGATGATGGCTTGCCGGTCGAAGAAGATCCCGACGACGTCGGCGCGGCGCCGGGGCCACGCTCGCGGCGCTGCGCACTGAGGCTTGATCGACACCGAGACCATGCCCAGGATTCTCACCGACCCGCGCTGGCCGTACCGTTGTCTGCGCGGGCACCGGCGCAGCCACCCGCGACGAGGCCGAGCTCTGGCTCACCGAGCAGACCCGACTCCGCGGTGCAGGACGGCGGGCCGGCTTCGCCGGGTACAGGTCGACGTCCACCACCATCGTCGGTGGGCCGCTCCACGCTGGGGACTGGGCTGACCGGCAACCCCGCCTCGATCCACCTCGGCGCGGTGTTCGCCGAGCAGACCGAATGGGGTCGATTGCTGGTGTGTTCGCTAGTCACCCTCGCGATCGTCGGCGCGATGACCGTCCGCTCCACCAGCGGGCTGACCACCGGCAACCTCGGCTGGCGCGACATCGCGCTCAGGGCCCCGGTGTTCGTCGGCGCTGGGCACGCGCCTCGCCGGCCACTGACCCCCGACCCGGATAGGCACCCAGAGATTCTTCGGGGGTTGTCCGCGTGTCCGGACTTCGACGCTATCGGCCAGGTCCTCCGCCCGCGTGGAAACGCGGTGTGGACTTGCTTGCGGCCCATGGTGAAAAGGGTGCGGTAGAACGAACCTGCCGCCTGCGGCGGTAGTCCTGTTCGACAAAACCGTTGTACGAGAGGACGTATCAGGAGATGGAACCATTTCTCGGTCAGATCAGTGTGTTCCCCTATTCCTTCGCTCCGCAGGGATGGGCATGGTGTGAAGGCCAGGTCCTGCCGGTCGCTCAGAATCAAGCGCTGTTCAGTCTGCTCGGCTCCCAGTTCGGGGGTGACGGAACGAAGACGTTCGTGTTGCCGAACCTCAAGAAGCAGGACGACGCTCTCGGCGAAGGCCTGCGCTACGCGATCGCTATGGAAGGCACCTTCCCCAACCGGGACTGACCGTGCCGTCTCGTGAAGTGCTGCCACCGGGCGGCGCCATGGGGTTCCGACCTGGGATGGGTCGGTTTGCCGCGGTGGGGCTTCTGGCGTTGTCGGTTGGATTAGCCCTCGACGACGAGTCCGTAAGCCGCTGATTGCAGCCGGTCCATCGCCGATTGGGCCTGCGTCGGGTCGGCCATCCTGGTCAGGATCTCCGGGGGTTTGCGGTTGCTGGTGGTCACGGTGGAGGCTGTGCCGTGGCATTCGACGACCAGCTCGTAGAAGTCGCATGTTTCGACCGCCTCGAGCCGATGCAACGCCAGGTCATCGAGGATGAGCAGGTCGACGCCGGTCACCTCCAGGACTTCGACAACCGGACTGTGGCGGAGATGGGCTGGCACGGTGGCTCCGCCCACGAAGTGCGTACCTAGGCCGCCGACTTCGCCGCACTCGCCGCCGGCGGTGACTACCTGGTCAAAAGCCGCTTCTACGAGCCGATCCCGGCCCGGATCGCCGGTTGCGCCGTAGTGACGGCGGTGTCCGAAATGACGAGCATCGGCACTCCTGCAGGGACGCCGCTAAAATCATCCACATGGGTGTTTTTAACTTGGGTTCGCCGGCGTCGTCGCGCCGCGCGTCGTTTCCGGTGGTGCCTCGAACGCGATCGGTGGCCGACACACCGACTCACCCCGGCGGCGAAAGGCCGGCGGGCGCCGATCGCCGCAGCTTCCTGGGGATGGGGGCCGGTATCTTGCTCGCCGCCGCCGGCTCTGTCGGGTTCGGTACCACTGCCGCGCGCGCCGGTGATCCGGTGCCTGGAGGGGCGCCACCGTTCCGCCACGCCCTGTCGGTCTCACCCTTCACCGAGAAGGTGTTGTCGCAGACTGCGTTGAGCGACGCGACGATGTCCGCGCGGAGCCCATTGGACTTGCAACGCCTGTACAACGGGCACGGGGCCAATGAAGTGTATGCCCGCATCGCAACCAGAAGGTTCGTCGCGGACGGCGACACCGAATCCGGATTCGAACGCGGCCTGCAGCGTGCCGGTCTCGCGGCGCAACTGGGAATGCCGTTCAATCCGGAGCTCATGCTCAGCGCCATCTACGGCGACACCTTCACCTATCAGGTTCCCCCTGACTTCACGGACTACCCCGAGATCGCGGCCCAGCAGACCCGCCCCTGGACTTCTCTCCCACTCGAACAGATGGCCGACCTGATCGGCCAGTACGCCACCGCCGTCGCCGCGCAGATCGTCGGGACCGGCGCCCGGATCAGTTATTGGGACTTGGGTAACGAGGTCGACCACGGCATCGCGGGCGTCACCCCGCAACCGATCGTTGCTCCGGGTGGTGCCGCGCCGTACGCGCCGCCGGACGCCGTCGATCCCGAGATCGGCACGATGAGCATGGCCCGGTTGACCGCTATGCCGGAGACCGACCAGATCGCATGGTGCCAGCGGCATCTGTGGCCCTACACCGCTCGCCTCCTGGCTGCCGCGCGCGAAGGTGTCCGGAAGGTGATCCCCGACGCCCGGTTCAGTACCCATACCGCGCTGCCTCCCTCGAGCGATTTCGCGCTGGCATATTGGTCGTGTATGCGCGACAACGGCTATCTGCCCGATGTCATCGGCACGTCGTACTATCCCAACATCTTCTTTTCGGCGCCGATGGATCTGAACACCTTCCAGGAAACCTTCACGCGGGTGAGCACGGCATTCGATCGTAAGATCTTCATCGCCGAGTTCGCTGCGGCATATGGGCCCGGCTCCGCGTTTCCGACACCATCGCCGCCGTATCTCGAGACGGAAGCGGATCAGTACCGTTTCACGACCGACCTGGTCCGCTGGGGACTCGAATCCGGAGTTCTGCAAGGAATCCGCTGGTGGGCGCCCGACTATGTGACCAACCCGCAATGGGCGCCCGCATCATTGTTCCGGGCAGGTTCGAACGGCGTCGCCACCGCGACGCCCGCCATGGATGCGGTTGCGACGGCCCTCGTGGGACGGTGACACCGGGCCCGCCGATCGCCGCTGACCGGCGGGCCGCCGATTGGCGTCTCGCCGGTCGCCGCGTGCCTGCGGCCCGATGGTGAAGCCGCGCCGAACACGGACGTTAAAGTTGGCCGGTGGAAAAGAACGCTCGTGCGCGCGGTCCGCGCGGCGAATACGCCAAATCGGAGCGCCGTCGCGAGGAGATTGTGGACGCCGCGACTCAGGTGTTCTCGGAATCCGGGTTACGGGAAGGCACGCTGCGCGATATCGCCGAGCGTGTGGGCATGACCCACGCCGGAATGCGGCACCATTTTCCGACGAAGGCCGCGCTGTTGGCGGCGGTACTGCGCCGGCGCGACGAAATCTCCCTGGCGAAGGGCGCCGCCGCGCAGCCCCGGGGGGTGGAAATATTGCGGGAATGGGTGGACGCGACGCGCCGGCATGTCGCCCAACCCACCCTCATCGACCTCGAGGTGACGCTCGTGGCCGAGGCGACCGTTCCCGACCATCCCGCGTACGAATATTTCGTCGAAGCGTACGGGCGAGCGGAGGAGTTGCTGCAGCGCGCATTCGGTGAGATCCGAGCCGACGGGATCCTCGCGCCGGGGATCACCGTGACGCAGGCGGCCCGCGTCGCGTTGGCTGCCACGGTGGGGCTGCAACAGCTCTGGGTCTGGGATCGGGATCGCGACCTGGTGGGCGAACTCGAGTTCGCCATCGGTTCGCTGATCACGGTGCCGCTGGAGTAGCACACGCAGCCCGGCCGGGGTGCCCGGGGACCGCGTCGGTGGACGTGCGCGAGATGCGGCCAAAAACACCCAGCTGTGTGGTTTTGGGGATAGCATGGGCTCTCGTCGAAATGCTGTGCGTTTCACCGACGCCGACTTTGGAGCCACCATGCAACGTCGCTACCTGCGCTACCTCGTCGCCACCATCCCCCTGGTCGCGATATGCACTCTCGTCACCTGCCCCGCCGGTGCCGCGGATTCCCCCTACAACGCGCACACCGCCTACGCCGCGCTGGGTGATTCCTACTCCGCCGGGCTCGGCGGGGACGGGCCGACGGATACCAAGTGCGGCCGTAATGCCAACGGCTATCCCACTCTGTGGGCGCAAGCGCACGGCATCACGTCGTTCACCAACGCCACCTGCGGCGGAGCGGTCGGCCAGGATGTGCTGAATTCGCAGTTGTCCGGCCTCGGCCGGCTCACCGACGTCGTGACCATCACCGTCGGCGGCAACGATGTCGGTCTCGGCGATCAGGTGTCGTCCTGCCTGCAACGCAGCGACCAGGGATGCCGGGATCTCATCGACGAATTCGACACCGCCCTGCCCGGTCACATGGCCACGATCGACAAGGTTTACGCGGCGATCCGCGCAGCCGCGGGTCGGGCTGAGGTCTACGTGCTCGACTATCCCCATCTGTTCGAGCCCGACACTCCCTGTTCCGGGCCGCTGGTTCCCAGCCAGGTTCAGCGCCGGGCGCTCGCCGACGCAGTCGATGCACTCGACGACGCGATCGAGGCGCACGCGACGCGAGCCGGGTTCCATTTCGTCGAGGTTCGCGGCACCTTCGCCGGGCACGGCGTCTGTTCCGCCACGCCCTGGCTGCATCCCGCGGCGAGTCTGCCCGCGCCACTACACCCCACCACCGAGGGGTACCGCAGCGGCTACTTCGCCGCGCTCGAGGCGGTCACCGGATGATATCGACGGAGATATCGAAGCCTGTGCTGCCCATGTGGAGCCGTTTGCACGCGTGGCGTGCGGGTCTGCCGAAGCCCACGCCGTGGCGGATGCGGACCCTGCACATCCCGATGCGGGACGGCGTCCGGCTCGGCGCAGATCTGTATACCCCGGTCGCGCCGGCCAAAGGAGTGTTGCTCGTGGCCGGTCCGTACGGGCGCGGCCCCTTGTGGTCGGTCAGCCTTGCCCGCGCCTTCGCAGGTCAGAAGTACACCGTCCTGTTCGCCTCCACCCGGGGCACCGCTGACTCCGAGGGCGATCTGGATCCGATGCGGACCGACGCCCAGGACGGGCACGACATCGTGACGTGGATGCGAGAACAGCCGTGGTATCCGGGACGTTTCGGCACCATCGGAGGTTCCTACCTGGGTTATACCCAGTGGGCGCTGATGTCCGAACCACCCGCGGACCTCGCGGCCGCCGTCGTGACGATGGGCCCGCACGATTTCGTCCGCCACACGTGGGGTACAGGATCGTTCCGGTTCGACCTGGTCGGGTGGGGGGCCGACGTCGGCGTACCGGACGATCCGAATCCGGTACGCAGTATGCGGGCGCGGGCGGCGACGCGAAAGCAGGTCGATTCCGTCGTCGAAGCCGTGCCGGTCGCCCCCGCCGCCGTCGAATATTTCACCGGCCTCGGGCGCGCGTGGATGCTGCCCCGGCTGATCCACGACGACATCGACGATCCGTTCTACGCCCCGATGCGGCATGCGGACGCCCTCGAGCACAGCCGGGTACCGACGTTGCTGTTCGCAGGATGGCAGGACATTTTTCTCGCCCAGTCGATGCGCCAGTACGAACGTCTGCGGGAACGCGGCGTCGACGTCGCCCTTACTGTGGGTGACTGGGCCCATATCGACATCCTGTTGCGTGGCCAGCCAGTCATCGCGTCGGAAACGCTGGACTGGCTCGATGCGCACCTGGCGGGCCAGGGTCGGTCCAGCCGGCGTCGGCCGGTGCGAGTGGCGGTCGGCGGCAGCGGGCGTTGGCTGGAGGAGAGAGTGTGGCCCCCGGCCGGCGTGGCCACCACGACCTGGTACCTCCACGCCGACGGCGGCCTCGGTGAGCGGGTTCCGGCCCCCGATGCGGCTTCGCGGGCCTTCGTCTTCGACCCGGCACGGCCCACCCCGACGATCGGGGGCAACCTGATCAGCAAAGGCGGTCGCCGCGACGACTCCGCGTACGGCACGAGGAGAGACGTACTCGTGTACGACTCCGCCCCGCTGCGATCGGACCTGTGGCTCAGCGGTGTGCCGCGCGTATCGCTCGATCATGCCAGCGAACGCGGCGACGCCGACCTTTTCCTGCGCCTCAGCGACATCGACGAAAAAGGACGGTCACGCAATGTCACCGAGGCCTACCGGCGCGTCCGGGACGCCGGAACGGCCGACATCACGCTGAACGACATCGCGTACGTATTCCGTGCGGGGCACCGCGTTCGGCTCATCGTCGCCGGTGGCTCGTTCCCACAGTTCTCGCGCAACCCGGGCAGTGGAGAGAACCCGCTCGTGGCGGAGATTCTGCACCCGAACCGGCACGAGATCCGCCACCGCGGTGGCAGTTCGGTACTGCTGCTGCCGATCATGCCGCGTGAGCTCGTCGCCGGACTGCGCCCGTCCGCCTCTCGAGACCGCAGCCGAGAGGAACTCCGGTGACGATGTCCTCGGAAGACGTTTCGCCCAGCACGTTCATTACCGTCGCCGACGGTACCGACGATCCGCCCCCGTTGGTCCGGGGTTCGGTGAACCGGCTGCTCGTCTGGGTATTTCCCGCCAATCTTGTGCTTTTCCTGCTCTGGGGTTCGATACCCGGGCTGTTGCTCCCGCATCAGCTGGAACTGTTGGATCCGGCCCGCAAGGTCGCCGATCTCGGCATCGTGACCTCCGTCGGCGCCTTCGGCGCCATGGTGGTGGCTCCGATCATCGGCCAGATCTCGGACCGAACGCGTAGCCGGTACGGGCGCCGAGCGCCGTGGATCGTCGTCGGCGCGCTGGCGGGTACGCTGGCCGCGATCGGTCTGGCCTGCGCGCACGATCTGCTCGCGGTAGCGATCGCGTGGCCGCTGGTGCAGATCTTCTACAACATCGCGCAGGGGCCGCTGACGACGATCCTGCCCGACCGTATTCCGCGGCGCCGCCGGGGCGTGTTCGCGGCGGTCGCCGGAATCGGCGGTATGTCGGGGTCCCTGCTGGGATCGGTCGTCGGAGCGGTGATGTACGACAATCTCGCGGTCGGCTATGTCGTCTTTGCCGTCACCGCGCTGACGGTGCTGATCCTGTTCGTCGTGTTCAATCCCGACCACTCCAGCACCGATATGCGAATACAACCGTTCCGTATCGCGGATTTCCTCAATGCTTTCTGGGTGAACCCCGTCGCCCATCCCGATTTCTTCTGGGCCTTCCTCGGCCGGCTGCTGTTGTTCACCGGTTATTTCCTGATACAGGGATATCAGCTGTATCTGCTCTCCGACTATCTGCATCTGCCGAATCCCCAGAAAGCGGTCCCGGTGATCGGGTTCATCGCACTGGTCGGCATCATAATCAGCACCGTAATCTCCGGACCCGCCTCGGACCGGGTCGGCCGCCGCAAGCCGTTCGTCTTCTGTTCCTCGATTGTCATGGGCCTTGCGGCGATATTGCCCTGGGCCTGGCCGACCCTCACGTCCTGGTTCATCATGACGGGCATCCTGGGACTGGGTTTCGGCATGTACGCTGCGGTCGATCAGGCGCTCATGGCCGACGTGCTGCCCTCCGCGCAATCGTTCGGCAAGGATCTCGGCGTCATCAACATCGCGGCCACGCTGCCGCAAACCATCGCGCCCGCGATTGCCGGCGCGATCGTACTCACCTTCGGCTTCGCCGGGCTGTTTCCGTTCAGCATCGCACTGTCGTTGCTGGGCGCGGCCTCGGTCTGGGCGATCCGATCGGTCCGTTGACATGTATCGAACGATTTTCCGGGAGGTGCGGTGCTGCACACCATATCGACTGTCCTCGTAGGGATTCCGGCCGTGTTGCTGATGCTCGCGGTGGCCGGGCAGTACCTCCCCATCGTCGGTTTCTCGATCGTCGGAACCGCGATCTCCACGCGCATCTTCGGCGTGGCGCTCGTCGCGATTGCCCTGGCTGCCACGGCCACGGCGTTACTGCTCTGGTCGCCGTCGGCGGCCGGGACGACCGTCCTGGTCGCCGCGGTGGCGGCGGTGCTCGGCTCGGTGTCGAACGGTGTCCGGCAGCTGGCGACGGCCCGGCGCGCCGACGTGGCGGTGCGCATCGCACCGGCCGTCCGCAGGCCGCGGGTAGACACCACGCCGGATGCCGCCGAGGTCTATCTGCGGACGAGGGACGAAGAGCTGTCCCTGTCGATCTGGCGAGCCGTCGGCACCGGAGCACGGGCGCCGATCGTGGTGGTGGTGCACGGCGGCGGCTGGGTGAACGGCGATCGCGACAGCGGCGGGACGCCGGGGCATGCGCGCTGGCTCGCCGATCGCGGCTACCTCGTGGTGGCAGTCGACTACAGTCTGTCCAGCCCAGAGCGACATCTGTGGGACGTGCAGGAGGGCCAGATCGCCGAGGCGATCCGGTGGGTGGCCGGCTGCGCCGATCGGCTCGGCGGCGACCCGCGGCGGATAGCGCTGATCGGTGAATCCGCCGGCGGCAACCTGGTGCTCAATGTCGGATCCCGGATCGCGGCCGGACAGTGGGCGCTGTCGGTGGACGGGGAACCGGTGGTCATCAGGGCGATCAGCGCGTTGTACCCCGGTGTCGATCTGCGAACGATCTGGTACAGCCGGGACGTGGTCCTCGGCAAATGGCTACGCACGCTGCCCGAGCGGTATATCGGCGGATCACCCGACCGGTATCCCGCCCGCTACGACGCAGTCGATTCGTCGACCCACATCAGCGTCACGTCGCCGCCGACGTTGCTGGCCTTCGGAACCCTCGACCACCTCGTCGAGCCACGCACGGTGCGTACCTACGCGCGGCGACTGCGCGAGGCCGGGGTGGCGGTGCGGACATTGGAGATGCCGCACTCGGGCCACGGTTTCGACGAGGAGGGCTCGATCGGCTGTCAAATCTATCGTGAACTCACCCTGCGATGGCTTGCGGCTCATGCCGGTCCTTCCGAGCAGCCCGGTCCGCGGCACCGTACGCCCGACCTGGCCGATCCGCCGCCGGTCGACCGGGGGAGCACGTGCTGACAACGGGAATTCTCCCCGGGAGTCTGCCCGACGCCCGACAGTTGTTCGTGGCGATCTCCGGTCGCGCGACCGGCGAACCGTCCGCCCTGACGAGGCGGGCACGCGAACTCGCAGAACTGCATGCCGTACTGGTGGTATCTCGCGCGACGCCGGTGCAGTCGCGGTCGACGTCAGTTCCGCATCGCGACATCGCCACGGAGATCGGCCGGGTGGTGGACGCGATCGATGAATGGGCCGCAATCCACCTTCCGCGGGAACGGGGCGCGCCGATGCACACCCACTCGCTCGGCCAGGTATTCAGCCACGTCGCGCGGACCTATGTTCGCGCGTGGCGCACGATCTTGTACTCCGGCCGTGCCGATCTCGGTCATTCGGCATGGTCGCGGCTCGCCGAGGTGATCCAGGGCTATGCCACGCTACGCGGCGAAATACAGACCGGCCGAAGGCAATTGCCGCTGGGATGGCACGGGATACCGGATCGCGATGGCTGACGACCGCGACCAGCAGCCGATCGAGCGGCGCGCCGCGCCGCGGGAAATCCGAACAGAACAGGGTACCGTCATGATGAAAAGTGTTGCCGCACAGTGGCACAGCAGCCGAATCGGCGCCGCGCTCCTCGCCACCGGCCTGGGTGTGGGCGCGGTGTTGTCCGGCCCCGCCCCGCACTCGGCGGCGTCCGCCGATGACAAGGTGTATGTCGCCATGGGCGATTCGTTCGCGGCCGGGGCGGGTATCGCCCCGATCGTTTCCTCCGTACTGTGCAGCCGTTCCAGGATCGACTATGCCGGCCTGATCGCCCGGCAACTCGAGATCGGCACTTTCCGGGATGTGACGTGCGGCGGCGCCGAGGTCATCCATCTGACCACGCCCCAGGCCGGCCTCGGTGGCGAGACCGTGGCCCCGCAATACGACGCACTGGACGAAGCCACCACCCTGGTGACCGTCGGCATCGGGGGAAACGACATCGGATTGGAACGCCTGGCGCTCGACTGCTACAACGTCATGCGGGTGCCGGCCTATTCGTGCGCCGCCGCGAGCAGGGCCGACGGCCACGATGTCTACGCCGACAAGATCGCCGGATTCGGTGAGACGTACGCCCGGATAATCGCCGACATCCGGGAGCGATCGCCACGGGCCGAGATCGCCATGGTCGGATATCCCACCATTTTCCGTCCCGGCGGATGCCCCGACCAGGTGCCGATGCCGCCTGCCGACGCGGATTACATCGAGGCCCGCGTCGAGCAACTCGACACCGTCATGCGCGACGCGGCGAACGCCCACGGTGCCCGATATGTCGACCTCCTCGAATCGACACGGGGCCACGATATATGCGCGGCTCCGGACGACCAGTGGGTCAGCAAGCTGGTGCCCGACATAGCCGGCGAACCGCCGCTGCATCCGAACGCGGCGAGTCACGCCAATTCCGCGAAGCAGATCGTGAAAGCCCTCGCCGACATGTCCCCGCGGCAGTAGCGGGGCTCCCCGGTCCGGCTCGCATTCTCGACTCGCGAGCCATCGGGAAGAAGGCCGGCCAGGCCGACCGGCGCAATCCGCTGAAAATCATCCAATTGGGTGGTTTTGAAGTTATAGTACTGACCGGCAGCCGTGTGCCATGGCAGCCGCCGACAACAAGGACGGGAACCGATGATGTTCCGTACTGACCAGCCGCTCGCGGCCGGCGCGGATGCGTGACGGGATGCTGGACAACGCGCAGTTGCTGACCGCGGACGCCCCCGCTTTCGTCCTCAGCGCCACCATCGGAGTCGATCCCACCCGGCGCCTGGTGTCGGCGGTGCTGCGCGGTACGGCCCAGGGTGTGTTCGAGGCACGAATCGACGGACGCCCGGTCGGTGACGCGGTGCTGGCGCCGGGCTGGAGCGCCTACGAGTGGCGATTGCCCGTCGAGCACTATGATGTGCTGTCCCTCGTCCGCGACGGTGCGCATCTGGATGTGCTGGTCGGGAACGGCTGGTGGCGGGGCAAACTGGGCTTCGACGGGCTGGCGCTCGATTACGGCGACACGATCGGTTTCATCGGCGAGCTGGAACTGAGGTACGCGGACGGCCGGACCGAATACCTGGCCACCGGGCCCGAGTGGCGGGCTTGGACCGCGCAGATCTCCGACAACAGTCTCTACGATGGCGTGCGCATCGACGCCTCGGCGGTGTCCCGGCCACTGGCCGTCGCCGTCGGGCGAATCGACCGATCCGTACTCGTACCTCAGACCAAACCGCCCATCGAACGCCAGGAGGTCATCGCGCCGGTCGCCATCTGGGCCTCGCCGTCCGGCAAAACCCTGGTCGATTTCGGTCAGAATCTGGTCGGCTGGACCCGGCTGCGGGTAACCGGGGCCGCCGGCTGCGAGGTGGTGCTGCGGCACGCGGAGGTTCTCGAAGACGGCGAACTCGCGCTGCGCCCGTTGCGTGGTGCCCGAGCGACGGACAGCTACGTGCTCTCCGGTGGTCACGACATGTTCGAACCGACCTTCACCTTCCACGGTTTCCGCTACGTGGAGGTCGCCGGATTCCCCGGTGATCTCGGCCCGGATGCCATCGAGGCCGTCGTCGTTCATTCCCGGATGACGCGAACCGGTTTCTTCACCTGTTCGGACGAACGGGTGAATCGCCTCGTGGAGAATTCGGTGTGGGGTCAGAAGGGCAACTTCCTCGATGTGCCGACCGACTGCCCGCAACGCGACGAACGGCTGGGCTGGACAGGAGATATCGCCGTCTATGCGCCCAGCGCGTGTTTCCAGTTCGATTGCGCCGATCTGCTGCACAATTGGCTGCTCGACCTGCGCGCGGAAACGGCACACAGCGGCTATGTGCCGTTCGTGGTTCCCAATGTGCTGAAACTCGCCCCGCGCGAGGCCTTGGGGGCGCACGCCGCCATATTCGGCCCCACGGCCATCTGGGGAGACGCCGCCGTCTGGGTGCCCGAAGCGCTCTGGCGGGCCTACGGCGATCGACACCGGCTCGCCGCACACTATCCGGGCATCGTCGCGCACCTGGAGTCGATCCTGCCCCGGCTGTCGGAAACCGGTCTGTGGGACACCGGATTCCAATTCGGCGACTGGCTCGATCCCACCGCGCCACCCGAGCGTCCCCTCGCTGCCGCGGCCGACCCGGCGGTCATCGCCACCGCCTGCCTGTATCGCAGTGCGCGCTTCGCCGCGACCGCCGCCGGCGAATTGGGGCTCGAGCAGGATCAGCGCCGTTGGTCGGATCTGTCCACCCGGACTCGCGACGCCTTCCGCGACGCGTATGTCGGCGCGGACGGCCGGATCCGTTCCGACGCGCAGGCCGTTTACGCCCTCGCCATCCACTTCGGGTTGCTGGAGCCCGGGGAACGAAGGCTGGCCGGCGCCCGGCTCGCGCACCTGGTCGAGGAGGGGAACTTCCGGGTGGCCACCGGATTCGCGGGAACGCCGTACGTCGCCTGGGCCCTCACCGAAACCGGCCACACCGACACGGCGTATCGGCTGCTGCTCGAGGACGGCTTGCCGTCCTGGCTCTACCCGATCGGCATGGGCGCGACGACGATCTGGGAACGCTGGGACTCGCTGCTGCCCGACGGCCGGGTCAACCCGGGTGAGATGACCAGCTTCAACCACTACGCCCTGGGCGCGGTCGTCGACTGGCTTTACCAGTGTGTCGCGGGCATCCGGCCCGTCGCACCGGGTTACGCGCAGGTTCGGCTGGAGCCGGTGCCCGGACCCGGCCTCGACTGGGCGCGGGGCACGCTGCACACGCCGCACGGTGTCGTCGAATGCGGGTGGCGTCGCGGTGCCGGCGCCGGAATAACCGTGGAGTGCGTCGTGCCCGATGGCGTCGAGGCCGAGCTGGTCCTGCCGGACGGCGGACGGCACCGATTGCCGCCGGGCGCGCACACCCTGTCCGTCGAGAAGGAGTTCGCACGATGAGCGAGAATGGAAACCGGCCCGACACTATGTTCCCGCTGACGGTGGAGCAGAAGGCGGTGCTGCTGTCCGGCCGGGACGTGTGGTCGACGCATGCCATCGAGGATGCCGGGATCCGGGCGGTCCGGCTCTCGGACGGCCCGCACGGTCTGCGCATGCAGGAGGCGGGCGACAACTTCGGTTTGCTGCCGAGCCTGCCCTCGACCTGCTTTCCGCCAGCGGTCGCGCTGGGCGCGAGCTGGGATCCGGACATAGTCGCGACGGTGGGTGCGGCACTCGGACTCGAGGCCCGCGCGGCGGGCGTGGACATCGTCCTGGGCCCCGGTGTGAACATCAAGCGTTCGCCGCTGTGCGGACGCAACTTCGAATACCTGTCTGAGGACCCGCTCCTGTCGGGACGCCTCGGTGCGGCGTACGTGGACGGTCTGCAGAGCACCGGTGTCGGCGCCGCGGTGAAACATTTCGCGGCCAACAACCAGGAGACCGATCGCATGCGTGTCAGTGCCGACGTCGACGAGCGCACGCTACGCGAAATATATTTGCCCGCTTTCGAATACGTGGTGTCCCACGCGCGGCCGGCCATGGTCATGTGCGCCTACAACAAGATCAACGGCACGTACGCCTCCGAACACCGCCGGCTGCTCACCGATGTGCTGCGCGGCGACTGGGATTTCGGCGGCGCGGTCGTGTCCGATTGGGGAGCCGTGCACGATCCGGTCGCCGCGGTTCGGGCAGGCCTGGACCTGGAAATGCCGTCCACCAGCGGACGCAGCGCCCTGGCGCTGGTGGCGGCGGTGCAGGCCGGGCAACTCGACGAGGTGGAGTTGGACCGCGCCGTCGCGCGCGTGCTGGCCCTGGCACAATACGGCGGTCCGCCCGTTCCGGTGGACCACGACGCCCACCATCTGCTCGCCAGACGAGCTGCGGCGGCGTGTGTCGTGCTGCTGAAGAACGATGGCGTGTTGCCCCTGCCGCGTGCAGGGGAGGTCGTCGTCCTCGGCGAGTTCGCGCGGACCCCCCGATTCCAGGGTGGTGGCAGTTCCCACGTCAACGCCACGCGGGCGGAATCCTTCCTGGCGGCGGCAGCGGACTACGCGGCGGGCGCAGTTCCGTTCGCGCCCGGCTTCACCGTGGACGGCACCGGCGACGAGGTGGCGTTGCGCGACGAGGCCGTGGCACTCGCTCGCGAATGCGGGATCGCTGTCGTCTTCGCCGGTCTCGGCGAAGCGGAGGAATCCGAAGGATTCGACCGCGACACCCTCGACCTGCCGCCCGCCCAAGTCCGGCTGATCCGGGCGGTGAGCGCGGTTGCGCCGAAGACCGTGGTGGTGCTGTCGCACGGCGGTACGGTGTCGCTGGAAGGCTGGCACGACCAGGTGGACGCGATCGTCGACGGATTCCTCCTCGGACAGGGCGGGGGCGGCGCGCTGGCCGACGTCCTCTACGGAGCGGTCAATCCCTCCGGCAAATTGGCGGAATCCATTCCGCTGCGGATCGAGGACACTCCCGCCTTCGGGAACTTTCCCGGCGAGCTGGGGCATGTCGGCTACGGTGAGCGCCTGCTCGTCGGCTATCGCTCCTATGCGACCAAGGGTGTCGCGGTCCGATACCCGTTCGGGCACGGGCTCAGCTATACCCGCTTCGGCGTGCGCGAGCTGGACGTGACGGTCGTCGAGCAGGACCGGGTCCGCGTCCGGCTGACGGTCGACAACCTCGGCGATCGCGCCGGCGACCATGTGGTGCAGATCTATGTGGACGCGACCGGCCGCGGTCCGGTGCTGCGTCCCGCCCGTGAGCTCCGTGCTTTCACGAAAGTCCATGTGCCCGTGGGCGGTTCGGTACCGGTCGAGCTCACCTTGGATCGCCGGGCGTTCGCGTTCTGGGACATCGGCGTGGCCGACTGGGTCGTCACGCCCGGTGAGTACCGGGTGATCATCGGCCGCGACAGCCTGACCACGGAGCTCGAGCACGCCGTGACGCTTGCCGGTGACGCGTTGGTTCGCGCGCTCACGCTGAATTCCACGCTGCAGGAATGGGTCGACCACCCGGTCGTCGGGCCGGTGCTGGTGGACACCCTCGGGTCCGAGCTGCTCGCCGCGGCCGTACAGCCGGACAAGCTCCGCGTGATCGGTTCGGTGCCCATGCAGAAGGTCGTGAACATCATCGCCGGTGACGTGCCGGCAGGAGCGGTCGACTCGCTGATGGCGATGACGGTATCCCGATCCGCCGCCTGAACACGGCAGCGGCCATCACCCCGCCGCCGCTGCACCTACTTCGAAAGAAAGAGCTCGATGAGACAGCGTGACGCAGGACCGGACGGAATCGGTCCGATTCTTTTGAAGAACCGACCAGGCAACTCTTCGCACGAACTCGAGAAGAACGACATGAATATCTACCGATCAGCACTCGTCGCTGCGGCCACCTCGGCCATGATCGCGGCCGGAAGTCTTTCCGCGGCCGCGGCTCCCGCCGCCGAGCCCGTTTCCTACGATATGACGCTGGCCGACGGCTCGGTGGTGACCAGCCTGCAGCACGGCGTATTCGGCCCGGCCGACGCGACCGACGGTGTGCCGGTACGCGACAGCGCGGGGCAGGTTCTCACCACGCTGCCGACCACGGCCACCTTGGATGGACAGCGACTGCCGTTGCGGCCGCGAGTCTCCGCCGATAACCGGACCCTCACCTTGACACCGGACCTGAGCGCCTTCGACCGGAACGCCGCACAGCCGATCGCCTCGCCGGTGGAAAATCAGCTGGCCCTCAACGATCTGATCAACGCTGTCAACGTCTCGACCGCACTCGGCAGCCTGGTCGGCACCGCGGTGGGCGCCGTGGCCGGGCTCGGCATCGGATTCGTCGTCGCCGGGGCGAGTTGCGTGGTCATCAGTCTCGGCTGCGCCGTGGCCATCATGCCCACCATGGCCCTGGCGGCCGGTGTCGGCGGCATCGCCGGCCTGATCCTCGCCGGCGGCCCGGCCACGATAGGCGCGGCCTACCAGTACATCACCACCCTCACCGCCCCCGACGGCACCACCAAGTACGGCGGCCGGGACGGCCACGCGCCCGATCCGGCCCCGGCCGACGCGACGCGGTAGGAGTGACGACGACATGCACTACACCACAACAGGTCTCGCGACGCTGGTGGCCGCGATCACGATCACCGGTGCTCCGGCGCAGGCCCAGCCCGGCCCGGCGGGACAGGTCCGGGTTGCCCTCGACGGGCATTCGGTGATCCTCAC
This sequence comes from Nocardia aurantia, assembly GCF_009604425.1. Taxonomy (GTDB): domain Bacteria; phylum Actinomycetota; class Actinomycetes; order Mycobacteriales; family Mycobacteriaceae; genus Nocardia; species Nocardia aurantia. The sequence continues at coordinate 18,798 of NZ_WEGI01000016.1, forward strand.
CCTCGACAACACCCGATTCGCCCGCGCCGACGAGCAGGTGGCGGTGGTCGACGGCGCCGGCGCCACTGTCACGACGATCCCGACGGCGATCGAGGTGAATCAGCAGCGCTTCGCACTGAGCGACTCGATCTCCGGCGACGCGCGGACCCTGACCCTGACCCCGGATCTGCCGGCGATCACGGCCGCGCACCTCGTGCCCGTCGCCTCTCCGATGGAGGAGCAGCTCGCGATGGATCAGCTCGCTGCCGACCTGAATTCCGACACTTTCTCCGGACTGTTGCTCGGAGCGCTCGTCGGGAGCGTCGTCGGTCTCGGGCTGGGCCTGGCGTCGTGTCTGGTCACCGGACCCGCATGCCTGGCCGTGGTGCCGGCCGCCGCCTCGGCCTTCGCCACCGGTGGCGGCGTGGTGGGCACCCTGGTCGGTGGCGGTGCCGCGCTGGCCGGTTCCGGGTGGAAATACCTGCTCACCATCCAATCGCCACCCGGTCAGAGCCCCTACGCCGACCAGGATCGAGCACTGGGTTCCGGCGGCACCGGCGTGCCGGATGCCACTCCCCGGATACCGTCCGGTTTCGGCGCGGGCCTGTCGTCCGGCTCGTCCTCGTAGGGAGAGGCGCCGTTGCGGAGCGCACGGGGTCCCGTCACGGACCCCGTGCGTGGCCCGCCGGACGATGCCGCAACGGGGACACTGATCCGCCGGGACCGTGAGGCCCGGCCGACGCGAAGGAATGGGCTGATGCGGCTCGAGAATCTGAGAACCGCGCACCGCACGGATCCGGTCGGCATCGACCGGAACCCGGAGTTCTCGTGGCAGATGGTGAGCGCCGTACCGGGCACGATGCAGGTGTCGTATCGGATCGTCGTCGACGACGGCGAGTGCACCGTCTGGGATTCCGGCGTCGTGCCCGGCGAGCGGCAATCCTTCGCCGAATACGGCGGTTCGCCGCTGCGCAGCGCCACCGCGTATCGGTGGCGGGTGCACGTCGTGGACAACCACGGCCGGGCCGCTACGGCCGCCGCGGGATTCGAAACCGCCTTTCTCGGGGACGACTGGACCGGTCGCTGGGTGGAGAGCACGATCGCCCGGCCCGCCGCCGAGTCGGACTGGGGGCACGGCACCCAGCCGCCGGCCGTGGAATTCCGCCGGAGTTTTGTGATGCGCCCCGGGATTCGCCGGGCCCGGCTCTACGCGACGGCACTGGGCGTCTATCGGCCCACGCTCAACGGCGCCCGCCTCGACGACCGGGAACTGGCACCCGAATTCTCCGTCTATCGGCACCGGCTCTATTACCAGACATACGACGTTTCCGCCCAGCTGCGTACCGGAGACAACGAGCTTTCCCTGTACGTCGGTGACGGCTGGTACTTTTGCCCGGCGACCAGGCCGCTGGGGTACCAATCTCGTACCATGCCCGCGGTCCTGTACCAGCTCGAGATCCGGTACGAGGACGGCAGCGTGCAGACCGTCGGATCCGACGGCTCCGAAACCTGCCGGACCGGGCCGGTCCGATCCTCGGATCTGTTCTGGGGGGAACGATACGACGCCACTGCGGCCTTCGGGGAGGCACATCCCGTACGCGTGATCGACCTCGGCTACGGCAATCTCGTGGCGCAACCGCTGGACCCCATCCGGCCGGCACGACTACTGCCCGCCCGGTCGGTTTACACCGCACCCGGCGGCGACGTGATCGTCGATTTCGGGCAGATCATCGCGGGCCGGGTGCGTGCGCGTCTCGACGTCACGGCCGGTACCGAGGTCACGCTCGAGCATTTCGAGGCGACGACCGCCGACGGCGGATACTTCAATTCGACCTACGCCGGGCAGAAAGACGTCTACGTCTCGGACGGCACATCGCGAGAGTATGAGCCGCTGTTCACCTTTCACGGTTTCCGCTATATCCGGGTATCGGGACCGGCGGCGGTGCGCCCCGAGGACTTCACCGCAGTATTGCTGACGACGCCGAAACAGCGAACGGGCTCGTTCGAATGTTCGGATCCAGCGCTGAACCGCCTGCACGAGAACGTGCTGTGGTCGCAACGGAACAACATGATGTCGATTCCGACCGACTGCCCGACCCGGGAGAAAGCCGGATTCACCGGTGATATCCAGCTCTACACACCCGCGGCGTTCGCCAATGAGGACATGACTTCCTTCCTCACCGCCTGGTTACGCAATCTGGCGGTGGAACAGCGCGAGGACGGCGTCGTCCCGATCACGGTGCCGTTCACCGCGCCCTACGAACGACTGGCGCGCACCATGAGCGAGAAATTCGGAACGGCGGGCGTCACCGGTGTCGCGGGCTGGAGTGACGCCGCGGTGATCGTGCCCTGGGAGATGTACCGGGCCACCGGGGACACCGGCATACTCCGGGAGACCTTCGCGTCGATGGTGGCCTGGTGCGACGCGATCATCAGGACCGCACGCGACGAGCGCGGGCCGGGCGCCCTGCCGGAGGAGTTCGATCGCCACCTCTGGAACACCGGTTTCCATTTCGGGGAGTGGCTCATTCCCAGCCAGCGGCAGCGTGGCGGCGATTTCGAGATCTCCGCACTGTCCGCGGCCTATGTGGCGCCGTTCTTCGGTTATCGGTCCGTCAGCCTGCTCGCGGAGATCGCGGCGATTCTGGGCCGCGATCCGGAGCGGGAACATTACGCGACCGAGGCGGCGGCGATGCGCGACGCGATACACCGGGTTTTCATGACCGGCGACGAATTGCCCACCACGCTGATGGGTGGCTACGTGCTCGCCTTCGCCTTCGATCTGGTGCCCCCCGAGCGCCGGGAGCAGTACGCCGCCAAGGTCGTGGAACTGATCGAGGCCAACGACGGATTGCTCGACACCGGGTTCCTCACCACACCTCATCTGCTCGATGTCCTCGTCCGGATCGGGCGAGCGGATCTGGCGCTCGATCTGCTGTGGGAACACCGGATGCCGTCCTGGCTTTATCAGGTCGACCAGGGGGCGACCGCGATCTGGGAGAACTGGGACGCGGTCGCGCCGGACGGGACACCCGGGATATCCAGCTTCGATCACTACGCCTTCGGCTGCGTCGACGATTGGATCTGCCGCGAGATCGCCGGCATCCAGGCCGGCGCCCCGGGGTACAAGCACGTGATCATCGCGCCGCGCGTGGATGCCCGACTGGAGTGGTGCTCCCGATCTCTGCGAACCGAATTCGGCGAAATTTCGGTGCGCTGGACACGGGACGAACTCGAGGTGCTCGTGCCCTGTAACACCTCCGCCACGGTGCATTGGGGCGGGCAGCGGCACGAGGTGGGCAGTGGATGTCACCGTTTCCGATCCGGCGCGTAAGCCGTGTCCGGCACTTCCAATCGAGAAAGCCCAAATGTTCGTCTTCAGTGATGCTCGGTGCGTGCGCCGGGGAAGGAGGAATCGGTGGTGAACCGGCAGTCGTTCAACGACGGATGGCGCGTGGCAGCCGAACAGCACCTGTTCGCGGCCGTCGCCGCGCCGGCGCCGCAGGTCGAGGTCGTGCTGCCGCACGACGCGATGCGCGATCTGGCGCGCGACCCGCACAGTTCCAACGGCAGCAACTCCGGCTACTACCCCAGTGCCCACGTGGTCTACGAGAAATCGCTGATCGTTCCCCGCAGCTGGGCACAGCGCACGGTCGCACTCGAGTTCGAGGGCGTGTACCGCGACGCGATGGTCTACCTCAATGGCAATCTCGTGGCCCAACGCCCTAATGGGTACAGCCCCTTTCTCGCGCCGCTCGATCCGTACCTGGAATACGGCTCGGTGAATCACCTTCGCGTGGAGTCCCGGGCGCATCAGGACAGCCGCTGGTACACCGGCGTAGGCATCTATCGCAACGTATGGCTACTCGTCAGCGACCCGGTGCACATTCCCATCGATGGCGTCTCGATCACGACACCGGAGGTCGACGAGACCGTGGCGGCCGTCGCGGTCGCGGTGACCGTGCGCAACGAGACCCGTACCACCGAATCCGTCCGGATTCGTAGCATGTTGTACGCCCCGGACGGATCGATGGCCGCGCGGCAGTCGGCTCCGCTGACTGTGCTCGCCGGTGATACCGGCGTTGTGCGACTGCGGCACTGGCTCCGCGAACCCGAGATCTGGGACATCGACAATCCGTCACGGTATAGCCTGGAGTTGACTGTCACCGATGCGGACGGTGGCCTCCGCGACACCGACGAGTCCTGGTTCGGCATCCGGACCGTGCAGGTGGATCCCGGCCGCGGCCTGCGGTTGAACGGACGATCGGTGAAACTGCGCGGCGGATGTGTCCACCACGACAATGGCCCGCTCGGTGCCGCGGCCGTCGATCGGGCCGAGCATCGCAAGGCCGAGTTGATCAAGGCCGCCGGCTTCAACGCTGTCCGTAGCGCCCACAACGGGATGAGCCGCGCGTTCCTGGACGCCTGCGATCGAATCGGACTGCTGGTGATCAACGAGCTCACTGACGTCTGGACCAGCGGTAAGAGCTCGTACGACCTCTCGCTGACCTTCGCGGACTGGTGGGAGCGCGACCTGACGGCGCTGGTGCTGTCCAGTCGCAATCACCCCAGCGTGATCATGTATTCGATCGGCAACGAGATTCTGGAGATCGGACGCCCCGGCGCCGCGATCTGGGGACGGCGGCTGGCCGAGAAGGTACGTGTCCTGGACGCCACCCGGCCGGTCACCAATGCCGTCAACGGCCTCGTCGCCGTCCTCGACAGCGTCGTCACCGCGCGAGACCAGCGGGTGGCGTTCGATTTCAATACCGCGCTGTCGGCGGACGGATCCCGCGCGATCGGAGCATCGCCGGAGGTAACCCGCCTGACCGAGGAGGCGCATGCACAGGTCGACGTCGCCGGGATCAACTACGCCGAATCGCGCTACGACCTCGACGCCGAACTGTTCCCCGATCGGATCGTACTCGGAACCGAATCCTTTCCCGGCAGGCTGGACCGGATCTGGCCGCTGGTGCTGAAGCACCCTCAGGTTCTCGGCGACTTCGCGTGGACGGCCTGGGATCATCTCGGCGAGGCTGGGACCGGACGCGCCTACTACGACGACGATCCACTCCGGCCGGTGGGCTTGGCCTCGCCTTATCCGTGGCTGGTGTCGCACGCGGGCACCATCGACATCACCGGTGTGCGCCGCCCGATCTCGTATTGGCGGGAGATCGTCTGGGGACTGCGCGACGAACCCTACCTCGCCGTACACCGGCCGCAGGGGCACGGCCGCACCTTGCGGCGGAGCAGTTGGGCGTGGGATGACGTCCTCGCCAGCTGGGCCTGGGACATTCCGCCCGGTTCGCCGGTCATCGTCGACGTGTACGCCGATGCCGACGACGTGGAGCTCCTGCTGGACGGCGAGAGTCTGGGCGTCGCCACGGTGAACAGGACCGCCGGTGAGACCGTGCCCGCGTTCGCTGCCCGGTTCGAGGTGTTCTACGGTCCGGGTGAGCTCGTCGCCGTCGCCCGTCGCGGCGGCGCGGAGTTCGCGCGCAGTTCCCTGCGCAGTCCATGTGGTGTTCCCGAGCTGCACGCCCACGCCGAGCGAACCCGGATCATCGCATCGCCCGCCGATCTGGCCTACGTGCACCTCGAATTGCGCGATGACGCGGGCACGCTGTGTGTCGACCGGTCCGATCGTGTACGGGTCTCGATCGACGGTCCCGGCGTGCTCGCCGGGTTCGCCGGTGCGAAACCGGACGAAACCGCGGGTTTCGGCGGCGACGCCCACGACACCTTCGAAGGCAGGTTGCTGGCGATCGTCCGGCCGACCGGACCGGGGGACATTCGGGTACGGGCCACGGGCACGACGTCGGGAACCGTCGTGGTCACCGTCACCGCGGTCTCTCCGGGCGCCGATGCGAGGGAAGCGGTGACCGCGTGAATTCCGCGCTGCGCAGCGCCGGATGGTACAGCGGCGCCGATCGTAATGCGTACATCCATCGCGCCTGGATGCGGGGCCTTCCCGGCAATTTCCCCGATCGCCCGCACATTGCGATCGCAAATACGGCCTCCGATCTGACGCCGTGCAATGCCCACCTCACCGACATCGCTCAGGCGGTGAAGAACGGGGTTTACGAGGCCGGTGGTATCCCGCTGGAATTGCCGGTGGTGTCTCTGGGTGAGACGCAGATGCGGCCCACCGCGATGCTGTGGCGGAACATGGCCGCGATGGCGACGGAAGAGATGCTGCGCGCGAATCCCGTCGACGCGGCGGTCCTGCTGGGCGGCTGCGACAAAACCATTCCGGCGCTGCTCATGGCCGCGGCGTCAGTCGACCTCCCGGCGCTGGTCGTGCCGGGAGGTCCCATGCCGACGGGCTACTTCCAGGGCAGGCCCCTGGGTTGCGGTACCGATGTCTGGCGACTGAGCGAGGAGGTCCGGGCGGGCCGGCTCGCGCCGGAGCTGTTCCGCCGGTCGGAATCTGCCATGATCCGCGGGGCGGGGCACTGCAACACGATGGGCACGGCCTCGACCATGGCGCTGGTCGCTGAGGCGCTGGGCACCGTGGTGCCCGGCCTCGCGGGCACCCCCGCCGTCGATGCCCGCCTGCGGACGGTCGCGCACGACTGTGGTCGGCTCGCAGTCGAACTCGTGCGCGAGGGACGGACGCCGGGAACCATCCTGACCGAGGGCAGCTTCCACAACGCGATCGTCGCCCTCGCCGCGGTGGGTGGCTCCACCAACGCCGTGATCCATCTGCTGGCCATCGCCCGCCGACTGGGCATCGCTCTCACCCTCGACGACTTCGACCGCATCGGGGCCGATGTTCCGTTGCTGGTGGACCTGCTGCCCGCCGGCCGGTTCCTGATGGACGACCTGCACCGCGCCGGCGGTTTCCTCGCCGTATTGCGGGAGGTCCGCGACCTGCTCGATCCGGATGCGCTGACGGTCACCGGCCGCCCGCTGGTGACCTATCTGGACGACGCCCGGATCTGGGATCGCGAGGTGATCCGGCCCCGGAATCAGCCGCTGCGACCCCAGGCCGGTATCGCGGTGCTGCGCGGCTCGCTGGCACCAGACGGCGCGATCGTGAAACCGGCGGCGGCATCACCGCACCTGCTGAAACATCGCGGCCGCGCCGTCGTCTTCGCCAGCGTCGAAGATCTGCGTGCACGCATCGACGACCCCGGTCTGGATGCCGATGAGGACTCGGTCCTGGTGCTGCGCGGATGCGGTCCAAAAGGCTACCCGGGCATGCCGGAAGTGGCGAATATGCCGCTGCCACGCCGATTGCTCGAGCGTGGGGTGGGCGACATGGTGCGGATCTGCGACGGGCGGATGAGCGGCACGGCGTACGGCACTGTCGTGTTGCACGTGTCGCCGGAGGCGGCCGCCGGCGGGCCGCTGGCTCTGGTCCGCGACGGCGACTGGATCGTCATCGACGTCGGTGCGCGCCGATTGGATCTCGACGTGCCGGCGGACGAACTCGCCCGGCGCGTTGTCGACGCGGCGACGGTGGCCGGCTGGGCGAAGCCGCAGCGAGGCTGGGAACGGTTGTACGTCGACCATGTGCTGCAGGCGGACAGCGGCGCGGATCTGGACTTTCTCGTCGGATGTAGCGGTTCGGGCATTCTTCGGGAGTCGCATTGACCGGCAGTGGCGGCACAGCGCGCCGCCGTACCCCGGAAATGACGGCTGTGACCCGGTTCAGCGTCGTCGCCGCGACCGCGGGTACCGGCATTCTGCCGGAGGGGCCGTTCTGGGACACGCGGCGGAGGCGGTTGCTCTGGGTCGACATCCAGGCGGGCCTCGTCCACGAAGGACTGCTCGAACCCGACGGCTCGATCCTGCCTACCGGTAAGTCGCAATTTCCGGGCACGGTCGGCGCGGTAACCGTGTCGTGGGATGGTGACCTGGCTGTCGCTACCGCCGACTTCGTACTGCTGGTGGACGCGTCCGGTGACCGCCGGGTGTTCAACCGTGTGCTGGCGCCGCGCTCGGGCCGGCGTATCAACGATGCCGGCACCGATCCGGCGGGCCGGCTGTATCTCGGGACGCTCAGCCTGACCCACCCGTCCGAGTCCGAGGTGCTGGTGCGGATCGAGGACGACGGCGCGGTGACGGTCATCGACGACGACCTCACCCTGTCGAACGGGATCGCCTGGTCGCCCGCCGGCGACCGGATGTACAACGTCGACTCGCTACGCCACACCGTCTACGTCCGCGACTACGACCCGGCGACCGGGAATTGTGGTGGGCGCGAAATATTTCTGGATGGGCTCACCGGAATTCCCGACGGCATCTGCACCGATCGTGACGGCGCGGTATGGGCCGCCATGTGGGGGACCGGCCAGGCCCGGCGGTACACCCGGGACGGGGTGCTAGACGCCGTCGTCGACGTGCCCGTACCGCACGTGTCCAGCGTCGGGTTCGCCGGGCCGGATCTGGGCACGCTCGTCATCACCACCGCCCGGCAGGGCCTCACCACCACACAGCTGGCTCGGTACCCGGCCGCCGGCGCGCTGTTCACCGCTCACGTCGCGGTCCCCGGCGTTCCGGTCGCCGCGTGGCGGCGCCCGGCCCTCTGGAAAGGTAGAGAATGAGACTCATCCGACTCGGTGAACCAGGGCGCGAGCATCCGGCCGCGCTGGTCTCGGACACCGCGTACGTCGACCTGTCCGACATCGTCTCCGATTTCGACGAAGCGTTCTTCGCCGCCGGGCGACTCGAGGAAATCGACCGGATCGTCGCCCGGCGTCACGCTGACGGACAGGTCCGGCAACTCGGCTCGCAGCGGCTCGGCGCACCCATCGCCCGCCCGCACCAAATCATCTGCGTGGGATTGAACTACCGCGACCACGCGGCGGAGACCGGGCAGGCGGTTCCCGCGGAGCCGATCCTGTTCACCAAGTCCCCGAATACTCTGATCGGGCCGAACGACGAGGTGCGTATCCCCTGCGGCGCAACCAAGGTCGACTGGGAGGTCGAACTCGGCATCGTTATCGGCCGACGGGCGAGTTATCTGGACAGTCCCGAGGACGCTGTCGCGTACATTGCCGGCTGGGTGCTGGTGAACGACGTCAGTGAGCGCGCGTTCCAGATGGAACGTGGTGGTCAATGGCTCAAGGGCAAATCGGCGGAGACATTCAACCCCGCGGGTCCTTGGCTCGTGACCCGGGACGAAATCGCCGATGTGCTGAATCTGGGTCTCCGGCTCGAGGTCAACGGCGTCCGCAAGCAGAACGGGTGCACCGCCACCATGATCTTCGATCCATATGCGCTCGTGCACTACATCAGCCAATTCCTGGTGCTGGAGCCAGGTGACCTGATCAACACTGGGACGCCCCCGGGCGTGGGAATGGGCTTCTCGCCGCCGCAATGGCTGACGGCGGGCGATGTGATGGACGTGACCGGCGCCGGTCTCGGCCGACAGCGGCAGCTTGTGGTCGGCCCGCGGTGAGAGCCTACGTGATCACCGGACCCGGCACCGGGAGTGTCACCGAGGTCCCCGCCCCGCAGCCGAGGCCCGACGGAGTCGTCGTTGAGATCTCGAAGGTCGGTGTCTGCGGCACCGACATCGAGCTGTTCGACGGTTCGATGGCGTATCTGCACGATGGTAACGCCCGCTATCCGCTGATCATCGGGCACGAATGGGCCGGACGGGTCGTGGACGCAGGCGCTGAGGTGGACCCGTCGTGGGTCGGCCGCCGGGTGACCGGCGACACGATGCTCGGATGTGGTCAATGTGTGCGCTGTACCTCGGGTCGTGCGCATGTCTGCCGCACTCGGTACGAGGTCGGTGTACGCGGTGGATGGCCGGGCGCTCTCGCGGAACGACTGGCCCTCCCGGCCGGCGCGCTGTACGCCGTCCCCGACTCGATCGACGACGTCCGGGCCGCGATGATCGAACCCGCCGGCAACGCGTGGCGTGCTTTCGACGCGGGCGGTGTCGTCGCGGGCGAACGGCTGTTGATCCTCGGTCCTGGCACGATCGGACTGCTGTGCGCGATGTTCGCCCGCGCTGCGGGCGTCGAGGTCCACATGGCCGGCCGCGAGGGCCGCTCGCTGCGATTCGCGCGGACCCTGGGATTCGACGGCGTGTGGACCACCGACACATTGCCCGAACTCCCGTGGCACGGCGTCGTCGACGCCTCGAGCGCCGCGCACTTTCCCCGACTCGCGGTCGACCTCATCGAACCCGGGCGGCGGGTCGCGCTGGTGGGGCTCGCCGGCCTGCCCAGCACGATCGACACGCGCGACGTCGCCCTCAAGGACGTCACGCTCGCGGGAATCCTCGGCGGTTCAGCCGGACTGCGCCCGGCGATCGACGCATTCGCGAACGGGACTGTCGACCCCGGACCGCTCGTATCGTCGATCGTGCCGATGGAGGCGGCGACCGACATCCTCGCCGGTCGTCCGATACCGGGTGTGGGGTCCGGTCCCAAGACGGTGATCGATGTCGCACCGGGGAGCCGACGATGAGAACCGCGATCGTGAGCGGAGGCGCGAGCGGGCTCGGCGCGGCGGCCGCCGCTCGGCTGCGTGCCGTGGATATCCGGGTGGTGACCGTCGACCTCACGCCCAGCGCCGACGAGACGGTCGACGTCACCGACGAATCCGCGATAGCCGAACTCGTCGATCGTGTCGGGCCGGTGGACATCCTGGTGAACTCGGCGGGCGTCGTCGGGCCGAACGTTCCCCTGATGCACACCACCGCTGACGATTGGCGTCGCACATTCGAGGTCAATGTGATCGGCACCGTGGCGATGATGCGTTCGTTCGTCCCGGGCATGGTCGATCGCGGGTGGGGGCGGGTCGTCAATCTTGCCAGCATCGCAGGCAAGGAGGGCAATCCGAATCTGTCCGTGTACTCGGCCTCGAAGGCTGCGGTCATCGCGCTGACGAAATCCGCGGGCAAGGAACTCGCGAAGTCCGGCGTGCTGATCAACGCGATCGCGCCGGCGGTCATCGCGTCGCCGATGAATGCGGCGACCGCGCCGGAGGTGCTGGCTCACCTCACGGGACTCATCCCGATGCAGCGCATGGGGCGACCCGAGGAGGTCGCCGAGCTGATCGCCTGGCTCGTCTCCGATGCGGTCAGCTTCTCCACCGGTGCGGTGTACGACATCTCAGGCGGGCGGGCCGGCTATTGAACCGGTTTCGACGCCAGCGGGTCGCGGAGCAGAACGGTGAGCTGAGCCTGCAAGACCTCCGCGATATCGATCCGGCGATCACGCAGCCACAGTGCTTGCACGCCCTGCGTGCAGGCGAGCATCGCCCTTGCGGCGAGAGCGGGTTCGGTTCCGTCGCGCAGCTGGCCTCGGTCCCGCATGACGGCGAAGGCACGGTGGAGGATCTCCTCGCTTTTCGTGTACAGCCGCGCGAAGTGTCCGTGCGCCGGATGACCGGCGGACGATGCCTCGCCGGCGAGCGCGAATTCCAGCTCGATCAACGTCGGATTCTGGACGTTGTCTGCTACCGCCGCGATCCACGCGTGGACGACGTCGATTCCATCCAGTCGGACGCGGTTGGCCTTGGCCAGCGCTTCGTCTTCCCGCCAGCGCAGCACGGCTTGGAGCAGGTCGCTCTTGGTGGGAAAGTGATGCCGAATCCCCGGGTGGGTGATTCCGACTTTTTCCGCGACATCTCGCAGCGAGCCGTCCCGGAATCCGGACTTGGAGAACACCTCAATCGCGGCGAGCACGATGGCACGCCGTCGTTCCGCCGATTTCGCATACTTGCCGCGGCTGCCCCGGCGCACCGGGGGAGCGGCGGGGTCGCCGTCACTTCGTGGGTTGCCTTCCGTCACCACCCTATTGTCCCGAAAAGCAATGACGTCCGGCGCTCGGTCTCGCCCGGCGGCATTCATCGCTGTTCGTCACGAAATTGTCCTGTCCGCTATGGACAAACATCGCACAAGGAGTTGTGGTCATGGTCAAGTCCGGCACGCCGGTCCGAGAGGCGCTGCGGCGCCGGCGAACAGAGCTGCCGCCCTGGGCTTTCGGTAGTTCGGGGACTCGGTTCGAGGTGTTCGCGCAGCCGGGTGTGCCGCGAGATTCGTTCGGGAAGGTCGCTGATGCCGCCCGGGTGCACCGGGTATACCGGGGTGGCTTTGGTGGTGTTGCTGCACATCCCCCGTTCCGGGGCTCCGAATATCTGCACATAATGATCGACGAACGTATCGGCGGGACCGCAGCCGGCCGGGGAGCATGAGATGACCGACGACACCGTGCGCGAATTGATCGCGCGCAGCAACCGGCTCGGCGCGGACCCGCGCAACACCAACTACGCCGGCGGTAACACCTCCGCCGAGGGCACCGGTATCGACCCGGTCACCGGTGAATCGGTGGAACTGTTGTGGGTCAAGGGATCCGGCGGCGACCTGGGCACCCTCACCGAGGCGGGCCTGGCGGTGCTGCGCCGCGACCGGCTGAGGGCGCTGGCCGAGGTCTACCCTGGCGTGGACCGCGAGGACGAGATGGTCGCTGCGTTCGACTACTGCCTGCACGGCCGCGGTGGCGCGGCACCCAGTATCGATACCGCGATGCACGGCCTGGTCGAGGCCGCCCACGTCGACCATCTGCATCCGGATTCCGGAATCGCGCTGGCCACCTCGGCCGATGGCGAGAAACTCACCGAACAGTGCTTCGGCGCGCGGGTGGTGTGGGTGCCGTGGCGGCGCCCGGGATTCCAGCTGGGCCTGAACATCGCCGCGATCCGCCGGGAGAACCCCGAGGCCATCGGTTGCATTCTCGGCGGTCACGGCATCACCGCATGGGGGGACAGCTCCGCCGAATGCGAGGCCAACTCGCTCGAGATCATCCGCACCGCAACGGAATTCATCGAGGCCAACGGCCGTCCCGAACCCTTCGGACCGGCCGTGGATCGTTACACCGCGCTGCCTGCCGAGCAACGGCGCCGCCGCGCCGCCCAACTCGCGCCGGTGATCCGGGGTCTGGCCTCGACCGATCGGCGCCAGGTCGGCCACTTCGACGACAGCGATCCGGTGCTGGACTTCCTCGCCCACGCCGAACATCCCCGGCTGGCCACGCTGGGGACCTCCTGCCCGGATCACTTCCTGCGCACCAAGATTCGGCCCCTGGTACTCGACACCGCCGCCGACGCACCACTGGACGAGGTCGTGCTACGGCTGCGTGAACTGCATTTCGCCTATCGAGAGGATTACGCCGCCTATTACTACCGCCACGCCACCCCGGATTCCCCCGCCATGCGGGGTGCGGACCCCGCGATCGTACTGGTGCCCGGGATCGGAATGTTCAGCTTCGGCCGCGACAAGCAGACCGCCCGCGTGGCCGGTGAGTTCTACCTGAACGCGATCCGCGTGATGCGCGGCGCCGAAGCGATCTCCCGGTACACCCCCATCGACGAGGCGGAAAAGTTCCGCATCGAATACTGGCCGCTCGAGGAGGCCAAACTGGCCCGGATGCCGGAGCCGAAACCGCTGGCCACCCGAATCGCACTGATCGCCGGTGCCGGGTCCGGCATCGGACGGGCGATCGCCGCCCGCCTGGCCGCGGAGGGTGCCTGCGTGGTGATCGCCGACCGGGACGCAGAGGCCGCAGCCCGGGTCGCCGGCGAACTCGGTTCGACGGATGTCGCTGTGCCGGTCACGGTGGACGTGACCGACCCCGCGACCGTCCGGGCCGCCGTCGATGCCACCGTGCTGGCGTTCGGTGGCATCGACCTGGTGGTCAACAATGCCGGGCTGTCGATCTCGAAACCGTTGCTGGACACCACCGAGGACGATTGGGATCGCCAGCACTCGGTCACGGCCCGCGGCTCGTTCCTGGTCTCCCGTGAGGTTGCACGGGCCATGATCGCGCAGGATTTCGGCGGTGACATCGTCTACATCGTCAGCAAGAACGCCGTGTTCGCCGGGCCGAGCAATCTCGCCCACAGCGCCGCCAAAGCCGACCAGGCCCACCAGGTCCGGCTGCTGGCCACCGAACTCGGCACGTACGGCATCCGGGTCAACGGCGTCAATCCCGACGGCGTCGTCCGCGGATCCGGGCTCCCCGCCGGCGGCTGGAGGGCGCAACGGGCCGCGGTCTACGGCGTCGAGGAGCAGGACCTCGGCGCGTTCTACTCCCAGCGCACGCTTCTGAAACGACAAGTCCTGCCCGACCACGTCGCGGACGCGGTGTTTGTGCTCACCGCCGGTGCGCTATCCCGGACCACGGGCCTGCACGTTCCCGTCGACAGCGGGGTCGCCGCCGCCTTCCTGCGCTGACCGTCCGGGCCGTGGCACGCAGTCGATCGAGAGGGAAGTGTTTCTGCATTCCGCGCCCGACCTCACCGACGCTACCGAGCCGGTACGGGTCCACCGCCGCCGAACCCGTACCGGCAGCTACGCCGTTGACGTGGGGCGCCGGGAGTGGGCGAGGGCCGCGGCGAGATCAGTGCGGGAGGCACACCGGTTCGCCGGCCTGCCACTGCCGTTACCCGGCGGGCTGCACCGAAACATCGGCCGCCTGTTCGAGCGACCGGACGTAGGACATGCCGTCTCCAGACCGAACCACTCGGCCGGAATCTATTCTTGAGCAGTCGATTACGGGCTCCTCGATACCGACGGCCGCGTGCTCGGTCTGCCCTACCACTACCACTACCGGCGTACCGCACTACCCGCCGATCGACCACAATCCTCTACCGGCGCACCGATATTGCGAATCTGCACACCAACACCATTCATCAACTGCGCACCGAGCCCGCTCATCGGCTTGATGCGGCCAGGCATTGCTGCTCGTTCCGGATCTTCGCGGCTACTGGCAGACCGCGAGATCGGTGCCGAGCGTACCAATGCGTTGGCCGCGGGCGTCTGTGACGTGAACTCCCGAGTGAACCGCACGGTGATGTCCGGATCGGCACTGCCGACCTTCTGATCGTTGATTGACCACAGAAGGTCGGTGCGGTAGTTTCCTCGACTGAAACGTTTCATACGATGGTGGTGAGCGAAATGCCTGGTGAGAAGGACGTGTTGCCGGTGTTGCGGGAGCAGCGCATCGAGTTGCCGTCGTGGGCGTTCGGGAATTCGGGTACTCGGTTCAAGGTGTTCGCGCAGGCCGGTGTTCCGCGGGATCCGTTCGAGAAGATCGCCGATGCCGCGCAGGTGCATCGGTTCACCGGTGTGACGCCGACGGTGTCGCTGCACATCCCGTGGGATGCGGTCGACGATTACGGGAAGCTCGCCGAACATGCTGCGGAGCAGGGTGTTTCGATCGGGGTGATCAACTCCAACACCTTCCAGGACGACGACTACCGGCTGGGCAGTGTCTGTCATCCCGATCCGCGGGTGCGGCGCAAGGCGATCGATCATCTGCTGAGTTGTGTGGACGTGATGGACGCCACCGGTTCGGCGCATCTGAAGTTGTGGTTCGCCGACGGGCTGAACTATCCGGGCCAGGATGATCTGCGGGCCCGGCAGGACCGGCTGGCCGACGCGCTGGGTGAGGTGTATCGGCGGTTGGGGCCGGATCAGCGGATGCTGGTGGAGTACAAGCTGTTCGAGCCCGCGTTCTACGCCACCGACATCCCGGACTGGGGGACCGCCTACGCGCACTGCCGGATGCTGGGGGACAAGGCGTCGGTGGTGGTCGACACCGGGCACCATGCGGCTCATACGAATATCGAGTTCATCGTGGCGTTCCTGCTGTGGGAGCAGAAACTCGGTGCTTTCGACCTGAATTCGCGGTTCTACGCCGACGACGACCTGATGGCCGGGGCGGCCGATCCGTTCCAGCTGTTCCGGATCATGCACGAGATCGCGGGCGCCGGCGCGGTCACCCCCGACGGCGGGGTGCTGTTCATGCTCGACCAATGCCACAACATCGAGCCGAAGATCCAGGCGGAGATCCGCTCGGTGCTCAACGTGCAGGAGGCCACCGCGAAGGCGCTGCTGGTGGACCGGGAGGCGTTGCGGCAGGCCCAGTCGGAGGGAGATGTGCTGGGCGCCAACGCGATTCTGATGGACGCCTACAACACCGATGTGCGGCCGTTGCTGGCCCGGTTGCGGATCGAGACGGGCCTGGATCCGGATCCGATCGCCGCCTACCGGCGCTCGGGCTATCTGGAGAAAATCGTGGCAGAACGCGTCGGCGGTAGCGCCGCGGGCTGGGGAGCATGAGATGACCGACACGCACGACACCGTCCACGCGCTGCTGGACCGCAGCCACCGCCTGGGTGCGGATCCGCAAAACACCAACTACGCCGGCGGTAACACCTCCGCGCAGGGCACCGGCATCGACCCGGTCACCGGCGGTCCGGTGGAGTTGTTGTGGGTCAAGGGATCCGGCGGCGATCTGGGCACCCTCACCGCGGCCGGGTTGGCGGTGCTGCGCGTCGACCGGCTGCGGGCGCTGCCCGCGGTCTATCCCGGGGTGGACCGGGAGGACGAGATGGTCGCGGCGTTCGACTACTGCCTGCACGGCCGCGGTGGCGCCGCGCCCAGTATCGACACCGCGATGCACGGACTGGTCGAAGCCCCGCACGTCGATCATCTACACCCGGACGCGGGCATCGTCCTCGCGACCGCCGCCGAGGGCGAAGCGCTCACCAAGGAGTGCTTCGGCGACCGGGTGATATGGGTGCCGTGGCGGCGCCCGGGATTCCAACTCGGCCTCGACATCGCCGCGATCCAGCGCGACCATCCCGCGGCCATCGGCTGCATCCTCGGCGGGCACGGTATCACCGCCTGGGGTGCCACCTCCACCGAATGCGAAGCCAACTCACTCGACATCATCCGTACCGCAACACAATTCATCGAACGGCGAGGACGGGCCGAACCCTTCGGTGCCATCGTCGAGCGGTATCGGCCACTGCCGCCGGAGCAGCGCCGCGCCCGGGCGGCCGCCCTGGCCCCGGTGCTGCGGGGCCTGGCCGGCACCGACCAGCCGCAGATCGGGCACTTCACCGACGACGAGGGGGTCCTGGACTTCCTGTCCCGCGCCGAACATCCCCGGCTGGCCGCGCTGGGCACCTCGTGCCCGGATCATTTCCTGCGCACCAAGGTTCGCCCGCTGGTGCTCGACACCGACGCCGGCGCACCGATCGACGAGGTGATCGCCAGGGCTCGCGAACTGCACGCGGTCTACCGGGAGGACTACGCGGCCTACTACCGCCGCCACGCCACCGCCGAGTCCCCGGCCATGCGCGGCGCCGACCCGGCGATCGTGCTGGTGCCCGGCGTCGGCATGTTCAGCTTCGGCCGCGACAAGCAGACCGCCCGCGTCGCCGCCGAGTTCTATCTCAACGCCGTCAACGTGATGCGCGGCGCGGAGGCGATCTCCCGGTACGCCCCGATCGACGAGGCGGAGAAGTTCCGCATCGAGTACTGGCCCCTGGAGGAGGCGAAGCTGGCCCGGATGCCCGCGCCGAAACCGCTGGCGACCCGGATCGCGTTCGTCACCGGCGGCGGCTCCGGCATCGGCCGCGCCATCACGCTGCGGCTGGCCGCCGAAGGCGCCTGCGTAGTCGTCGCGGACCGGGACGCGGAAGCCGCCGTGCGGGTAGCCGCGGAGATCGGCGGCCCCGACACCGCGATCCCGGTCACCGTCGACGTCACCGATGCGGCAGCAGTCGCGGCAGCGGTTGACGCCGCTACCCTGGCCTTCGGCGGGGTCGATCTGGTGGTCAACAACGCGGGCCTGTCCATCTCCAAACCGCTACTGGAGACGACCGAAACCGATTGGGACATCCAGCATTCGGTGATGGCGCGCGGTTCGTTCTTGGTCGCCCGAGAAGCGGCCCGGGCCATGATCGCCCAGGGGCTCGGCGGGGACATCGTCTACATCGTCAGCAAGAACTCGGTGTTCGCGGGCCCCAACAACCTCGCCTACAGTGCTGCGAAAGCCGATCAGGCACATCAGGTCCGGCTGCTGGCCGCCGAGCTCGGTGAGCACGGTATCCGGGTCAACGGCGTCAATCCCGATGGCGTGGTGCGAGGTTCGGGCATCTTCGCCGGTGGCTGGGGCGCGCAGCGCGCCGCGGTGTACGGGGTCGAGGAGAAGGACCTCGGCGCGTTCTACGCCCAGCGCACCCTGTTGAAGCAGGAAGTGCTGCCCGAGCACATCGCCGGCGCGGTATTCGCGCTCACCGCAGGCGATCTCGGCCGGACCACCGGTATGCACATCCCTGTCGACAGCGGTGTCGCCGCGGCCTTCCTCCGTTGAGGCGCCGGTGAGCGACATCACACCGGCCGACGATCGGCGGGAGAACACCTTCGCCGCCGTCGATCTCGGGGCATCCAGCGGCCGGGTGCTGCGCGGCCGGATCACCACCGAGGAACTGACGGTGCACGAGGTGCACCGGTTCCCCAACCGCCCGCTGTCCCTGCCCGACGGCCTCTACTGGAACATCGGCGACCTCTACCAGCAGACGTGTACCGGCCTGGCCGCCGCCGGACCGGTACACAGCGCCGGAATCGACACCTGGGCAGTCGATTACGGTCTGCTCGACGCCGGCGGTACGCTGCTGGGCCTGCCCCGGCACTACCGGGACCCGCGCACCGAACAGCTGCCCCGCCTCCCGATCGGCGTGGAGGAGCTGTTCGCCCGCACCGGAATCGCCGATCAGCCCTTCAACACGGTGCACCAGCTCCGAGCCGAATCCCCGGAGCGTCTCGGTGCCGCACGACAGTTGCTGATGATCCCGGACCTGCTCGGCTACTGGCTCACCGGTGTGCCGGGCAGCGAACGCACCAATGCCTCGACCGCTGGCCTGTACGGTCTCGCCGGACGCGACTGGGACCGCGCCCTGATCGCCGAACTCGGCCTGCCCGCAACAATTTTCGGGGCGATCCACGATCCCGGCAGCATCGTGGGCACCGTCCGGCCGGAGGTGGGCGCCGACGTCGGCAGCCTCGTGCGGGTCGGCTCGCACGACACGGCGAGCGCGGTGGCCGCGGTCCCCGCGACCGGTGACTCGTTCGCCTACATCTCCTGCGGCACCTGGTCACTGGTCGGCATCGAGCGCCCTGAACCGCTGCTCACGGACGCCGCCCGCACCGCCGGTTTCACCAACGAGACCGGTGTCGCCGGATTCCGATATCTGCGCAACGTCATTGGCCTGTGGATCCTGCAGGAATGCCTGCGGGAATGGCCCGGGCTGGACGCCGCCGCGCTGGCCGCCGCCGCGGCGGAGCTGCCGCCGTTGCGCGCGGTCATCGATGTGGACGATCCGGCCTTCGCCGCACCCGGTACCCCCACGGATCCGATGCCGGCCCGGATCGCCGCGCGCTGTGACGGACCGGTACCCGGTACGCCCGCCGAATTCGCCCGCTGCGTCATCGACAGCCTCGCCCTCGGCCACGCGCGCGCGGTCGCCGACACAATACGCACCAGCGGCCACCCCGTGACCGTGGTGCACGTGGTCGGCGGTGGCGCCCGTAACGCGCTGCTGTGCCAGGCCACCGCCGACGCCTGCGGACTACCCGTCCTGGCAGGACCCGCTGAGGCGACCGCGCTCGGAAACCTGCTGAGCCAGGCCATCACCGCTGGAGTCCTGCCCGACTGGTCGGCCGCCCGCCGCTTGGTAGCCACGACCTACCGGCCACACCGATACGAACCCTCCGGCGATCCGGGTGGGGCCGAAGCAACATACCGATTCGGAGCACTTGACGATGGACGTGTCACCGGATGATATTCGCTCCGTATCGTCGGCTGTCCGTCAGGTGAACTGGCCGCCTGCGGGTCGGCTGTAGGCATCGGCATCGACGAAGAGTTCATGGGCAAGGTCCTGTTCCGGAGAATGGACATTCGGGGCGACGGCACTCATGTGCGAATGCCGACTCGTAGAGGCCAGATACGGATGAGCAAGCGTCCGGACGACGGCAAGCTTCAGCACCGTGCATCGCCCTGTTGGCCGATCCAGCGCCGAGAGCTGAATATCTCTCCACATCAGCACGCCAATTGACCGGTCGCGCGGGCGACGGGCAAGCAATGTCCAGCGGCAGCGCCGACATGGAACGCGGCAGGGATGTGAGGGGTGTGTAGGCGAGGGACCGGACCCAGCAGCGTGTTCGCTGCCACATGATGTGGCCCGCATGAGCCGCTGCGACCACGCTTCAGGCGTGACGCTTCAGGCGGATAGAGGGAAGGCGGCACAGCTCCAGACAGGAACACTTCCACAGCCGCTCTGAGTGAGTAGCCTGCCGTGACCGGTCGGCATCATGGCAGATTCCTCTCGACCAGTGTGCCGAAACAGGCGCAGAGCGTCGGATCTGTGCCGGTGGAAGCCATGTTTCGTCGGCAGGCAGTGTGCCAAGAGTGTGCCAAGACAGGTCGGATCGCTGGGACAAACCGGTACCCGCTGGACAGCGACCATGCTTTGACCTGGACCACCTGGATCAGCGGGACGATAGAGGCGGCACCCGGGCCCGTCGCCCCTGGACCCGGGTACCACCATCCTTTCTATCGTGTTTCCGGGCGGAAAGGTTTCTCGATCAGCGTTCCACGATCGCGACCACGCCCTGGCCGCCCGCCGCGCAGATCGAGATCAGGGCCCGTCCGGAGCCCTTCTCGGCCAGTTGCTTGGCGGCCTGGGCCACGATGCGACCGCCGGTGGCGGCGAACGGATGGCCCGCGGCTAGCGAGGAGCCGTTGACGTTGAGCTTGCTGCGGTCGATCGCGCCGAGGGCGCCGTCCAGGCCGAGCCGCTCCTTGCAGTACTGATCGGACTCCCACGCCTGCATGGTCGCCAGCACCACCGAGGCGAACGCCTCGTGGATCTCGTAGAAGTCGAAATCCTGCAGCGTGAGGCCGTTGCGGGCCAGCAGCCGCGGCACCGCGTACGTCGGCGCCATCAGCAGGCCGTCCGGCCCCCAGACGTAGTCGACCGCGGCGACCTCGCTGTCGACCAGATAGGCCAGCGGGGTCAGGTTGCGCGCGGCGGCCCATTCCTCGCTGCCGAGCAGCACCGCGGAGGCGCCGTCGGTGAGCGGGGTGGAGTTGCCCGCGGTCATGGTGGCGTCACCGGCCTTGACGCCGAACACCGGCTTCAGGGTGGCGAGCTTCTCCAGGGTGGAACCGGGGCGCAGATTGTCGTCCCGGGTGAGGCCCAGGAACGGGGTGACCAGGTCGTCGAAGAAGCCACGATCGTAGGCGGCGGCCATGTTGCGGTGCGACAGGTACGCCAGTTCGTCCTGCGCCTCGCGGCTGATGCCGAACTCCTTGGCCGTGATGGCCGCGTGCTCGCCCATCGACAGGCCGGTGCGCGGCTCGGCGTTGCGGGGGATCTCGATGCCGACCATGCTCGGCCGCAGCCGGCCGACCAGCTTCACGTAGTCGAGGTTGCGCCTGGCGCGATTCGCGTCGAGCATCCAGTCCCGCGCCGCCTCGCTGACGCCGATCGGCGCGTCCGAGGTGGTGTCGGTGCCGCCGCCGACGCCGGCCTCGATGCGGCCGAGCGCGATCGCGTCGCCGACCGTGACCACGGACTGCAATCCGGTGCCGCAGGCCAGTTGCAGGTCGTGGGCCGGGGTGTACGGCGACAACTCGCTGCCGAGCACGCTCTCCCGGATCAGGCCGTGCTCGCCGATCCGCTTGAGCACCGCGCCGCCGGTCACCATGCCCAGCCGTTCGCCCTGCAGGCCGAAGCGGGCCACCAGGCCGTTCAGGGCCGCGGTGAACATGTCCTGGTTGGAGGCGTGCGCGTACTTGCCGTCGGAGCGGGCGAACGGGATCCGGTTGCCGCCGAGGATCGCCACGGGCCGGGTCTGCCGGGTGTGCGAACCGGTGCCGGCGGCCGCCGTGCGGGCTTTGCTGGTGGAAGCCGTGCGGGCCTTGGTTGTCACTCGAGTCTCCACTGTCTCGTCGGAAGTGTCCGTGCTCGGGGCGGTCGTCGCGATCCGTGCCCCCACGCTGTCGGTTTACTTTAAACTTACTCCGGAGTAAGTTCATTGTCGACACCGGCCGTTTCGTCCGGCCGGCCACCGACATCGGCCCCGCGAAATCGAGGAAAAGGTAGGAACAGTGGCAGCGAGCAAGAGCAAGGGCGCCCCCAACCTCTACGGATCGTTCGTGCACTCGGCCCCCGGCGCGTTCCTGGCGAGCAAGCTGGGGCTGCCCAAGCCGGAGACCCTGCGCCGCTACCGGGCGGGCGAGCCGCCGCTGCCCGGCCCGGTGCTGCTCGGCGGTAAGGGCCGGGTCGCCGATGCGGTGCGAAACCTGTTGTCGGACTACACTTTCGTCGATTCGGTGACCCCGGGCGTCAAGTTCGGCGCGCTGGTGTTCGACGCCACCACGATCGGCTCGGTGGCCGAGCTGGAGCAGCTGTACACCTTCCATCAGCCGGCCATGCGCAGTCTCGCGCCCTCGGCCCGGGTGCTGGTCATCGGCACCACGCCGGAGCTGGCCGCGAGCGTCGAGGCGCAGATCGCGCAGCGCGCGCTGGAGGGCTTCACCCGCAGCGTCGGCAAGGAACTGCTGCGCGGCGCCACCGCCAACCTGGTCTACCTGCACCCCGAGGCCGCGGCGGCCGCGACGGGCCTGGCCTCCACGCTGCGCTTCGTGCTCTCGGCGAAGTCGGCGTTCGTCGATGGCCAGGTGTTCCGGGTCGGCCGCGAGGATTCCGCCGCGCCCGACATCGACTGGGAGCGGCCGCTTTCCGGCAAGGTGGCCGTGGTCACCGGCGCCGCGCGCGGCATCGGGGCCACCATCGCCGAGGTCTTCGCCCGCGACGGCGCGACCGTGATCGTGGCCGACATTCCCGCCGCCGGTGAGGCGCTGACGCAGACCGCCAACAAGGTCGGCGGCACCGCGCTCGCGCTCGACGTCACCGCGCCGGACGCCGCGGACCGCATCGCCGAATTCGCCACCGAGCGGTTCGGCGGCTTGGACATCATCGTGCACAACGCCGGCATCACCCGCGACAAGCTGCTCGCCAACATGGACGAGGGTCGCTGGAATTCCGTGCTGGAGGTGAATCTGGCCGCGCCGCACCGGATCACGGCGGGCCTGGTCGAGAAGGGCGCGCTGAAGTCCGGCGGCCGGGTCGTCGACGTCTCGTCGATCGCGGGCATCGCGGGCAACCGCGGCCAGACCAACTACGGCGCGTCCAAGGCCGGCGTCATCGGCATGGTGAACGCCGAGGCGCCGAAACTGGCCGAGCACGGCGTCACCATCAACGCCGTCGCGCCGGGTTTCATCGAGACCGCGATGACCGCCGCGATTCCGCTCGGCACCCGCGAGGCCGGCCGGTTGCTGTCCTCGCTGCTGCAGGGCGGGCAGACCGTCGACGTCGCCGAGACCATCGCCTACTTCGCCAGCCCGGCCTCGAACGCGGTGAGCGGCAACGTCGTTCGCGTCTGCGGCCAGGCCATGATCGGGGCATGATGAGTTCCGGCGACACCACGATCTCGCTGTCGGAACCGCCGAAGACCGGCAGCCTCTACCTGAAGGCGGCGCTCGGCGCGGTCCCGCTGCTGTCGTCGCGGAAGTCCGGGATCCCGGACCGCTCCGTCGAATTGTCCGGCGTGCGAGTCGATCCGGATCATCTGGCGGCCTACTGTCATGCCACCGGGTTGCGGTTCGGTGACTCGCTGCCGCTGACCTATCCGTTCGTGCTGACCTTCCCGCTGGTGATGTCGCTGGTGGTCGCGCGCGACTTCCCGTTCGCCGCGATCGGTGCCGTGCATTCGGAGAATGTCATCGAGCGCACCCGCGACATCTCGGTGAGCGAGCCGCTGGACATCCGCGCGCAGGTGGAGAATCTGCGGGAACATCCGCGCGGCCTGCTGGTCGACGCGGTGAGTGAGATCAGCGTCGGCCGCGAACGGGTGTGGCGGCAGGTGACCACCTTCCTGCACCAGCAGAAGACCTCGCTGTCGGGTGGTCCACGGCCGGAACCGAAGCCGGACGAGGTGCCCCCGCCGCCGCTGCGCACGCTGAAGGTGGATCAGGCGCTGATCCACCGCTACGCCGCGGCCTCCGGGGACCGCAACCCGATCCACATGTCGGGGCCGACCGCCCGGGCGTTCGGGTTCTCGCGTGCGATCGCGCACGGAATGTGGTCGGCGGCAGCCGTTCTCGGCGTGATCGAGGGCCGGGTCGCGGCCGCGAGCACCTATTCGGTGCGGTTCGGCAAGCCGATTCTGTTGCCCGCCACGGTGAACGCCTATGCCGAGCGCGCCGAGACCGGCTGGGATCTGTCGCTGAAGCACCCGAGGAAGGGTTATCCACATCTGACGGCTACGCTGCGCTGAGGCTTCGGCCCGCCGGGGGATCGCCCCGGCCGGCCGGAGTGAGCGGGCCGCACACCTTCCCGGCCGCCCGTCGGATCGCATGGGGGATCCGATGCGCCGCCGAAAAGGTGTGTGGCCCGCCCTATTCCGGCTTCTTGCGGCCGGCCAGACCGCGCCAGGCGAGATCGTCGAGCAGATCCACCGCGTCGGCGACGGCGACCTCACCACTGGCGATGCGGTCGGCGATGGCCTCGCCGGCGCCGATCACCGCCACCGACACGATGTCGAAATTGGTGCCCGGCTCCGCGTATTTCGCATTGGATTCCAGCAGTTTCGCGGTCAGTTCGATGACCCGTTCCCGGCTGTTGGCGATCTCGGAGGCGAACGGCTGCTGCCCCAGCGCCTGCCGATACAGCACCTGCCAGGACAGCCGATTCTGATCCACGTAGGACAGGAACGCCTCGAGTCCGGCCCGGAGTTGTTCGTGCGGGGTCAGCTTCGGATTGCCGGCGACCGCGACCGCCTCGATGAATCGGATGCTCTCCCGCTGGATGCAGGCCCGGAACAGCTCGTCCTTGGATCCGTAGTAGAGATACAGCATGGGCTTGGAGATCTTCGCCTCGGCGGCGATGGCGTCCATCGACGTGTCGTGATAGCCCTTGCGGGAGAACACCTCGACGGCGGCGTCCAGCATCTGCTGCTCACGAACCGCTCGGGGAAGCCGTTTCGTTCCGCCTGCCATTCACTCTCCTAGGACATGATCGAAACCCTTATCTTACTCCAGGGTAAGTTTTGTGTGCCGGGCTTTGCCGGACAGTCGCAGGCTTGTGATCATCCACCACAGTGGCGACTATCGGTCGATCGGGTCCTGGTGGCCGGATACGGCTCAGCAGTGCAGCGGAACGCCCTTGAACCGGGCCAGCCGCAGCACCGAGGCATCCACCTGCTCGGCGGGCAACTTGCCGGACCGGACCTCCTGCTCGAGGTGGTCCAGCACCTTCGACACCGCGTTCGTGCTGATCCACAGCGCGCTGTCGGCGCCGGCCTCCAGCGCCGTGGCCACGGCGTCCTCGATGTCCATCCGGTTGGTGATCGCGGCCATGCCGCTGAGGTCGTCGGTGAAGATCGGCCCCTCGAAGGGCGCCGCGCCGTAGCCCGTACCCTGTCGCAACAACGCCATCGCGCGGGGGCTGATACTCGCCGGGACGCCCGAATCGGTGAGGCCGGGCACGTCGAGGTGGCCGACCATGACACCGGCGCCGGAGCCGACCAGATTCCGGAACGGCACCAGATCGACCTGCTGCAACCGATCCAGCGGCGGCGTCTGCACCGCGCCCTTGTGCGAATCGCCGGAGCCGTGGCCGTGACCGGGGAAATGCTTCATCACCGCGCCGAGCCCGGCATCGTGCAGCGCCCGGATCATCGCGGCGGCGTAGGTGGTCACCACGTCCGGATCGGTGGAATAGGACCGGTCGCCGATGACGCTGTCGTCGGGCTGCTCGCTGACGTCGACGTCCGGTGCGAAATCGACGGTGATGCCCAGATCCCGCAGTGCCCGGGCCCGGGTCAGGGTGTCCTGGTAATAGTCGTCCGCGGACATGGTCTGCGCGGCCACCCGGGCCGAGGGCGCCTCCCCGATCAGATTGCCGACCCGCGAGACCCGGCCGCCCTCCTCGTCGATGGTCACCATCAGCGGCACCCGGGCCAGCGAGGTGACCTGGTCCATCTTCTTGTCGGCGACCATCGCCTGATCGGTCCACCCGCCGACGAAGATCCCGCCGACCTGCTCGGTGCGGACCACGGCCTGTGCGTCGGTCGTCCCGGTGACGCCGACGGTGAGCAGCTGTGCCAGCTTCTGCCGCTGCGTGAACTGGGCGAGATATCCTGCGGCGCAATCGGGTTGGGCCGTGGCCGGCGCGGCGTCGGCGGTGCCCGGCGCGGCCTGCGCACTGCTCGCGCTGCCGGTCGGCGTGGTCGCGGTACCGCTCTCGCCGTGCGAGCAGGCGCTCAGGCCCAGCGCGAGCACAGTGACCACGATCCCGGGAATTTTGCGCATAATTCCCGACCGTAGTCGGCCCGCGCGCGTCCGCCTACTGCGACACCCGTTCCGCACCGCGTGTCGGCCGGTAGCGGGTGCCGTGTCGGATATGCGCCACGGTTGCGCACACCTCAACGGGCGCACTGGATCAGGGCGTGTTCGCCGTTGCTGCGCCACGGCTGTCCGGTGGCGTCCAGCGCGGCGACCTGCCCGGCCGTCAGCCCGGTGATCACGTCCGATTTCAGGGTGCGCAGCGCCGCCACCGGCGTCGGGAAATACCCGGCCCGGTCGGCGAACGGCGTCGTCGGCGGCAGATACCGATCGCCGACCAGCCGCCGGTAGTTCAGATCGCCCTTGCACACGGTGAGCGCGGCACCGTCCAACGCGGCCCGGAGATCGTCCGGCATCTCGTCGAAACCAGCTGGGGCGCAGAAAAATTCGTGCGTCCGAGCCGACAGTGTGCCGGTGCTCAGCGCCTGCCACAGCCGATCCCCCAGTCGCCCCGCGGCGGTCCCCGCACCGGCCACCCGCAACCGCCGCAACGCCGCGAGCAGATCGGTCATGGTGGCGTCGGAAGTGAAGTACGGCTGCGGTTTCAGCCAGAGCGTCGCGGCCGCGACCCTCCCGGTGACCAGGAGATGGTCCAGCAGAGCGAGATCCGGCAGCAGCTCCCGGCCCGCGTTGTCGGCGATCAGATGCAGTCGCGCCGCCGGCGCCGCGTCCAGCGCCGCCCACAACTCCCGCCGATCGTCCACCAGCAACCCGCCCGAGCGCCCCCCGGACCCGGACACCAACTGAAACCCGAGATCGGCCTGATTACCCCAGAGCGCCGACATCGACAGGGCGTCCCGCTGCGCGGGTTCCGGCGCGGTGGCCAGCTCGTCCAGCGCGGCGAGTTCGCCCGCGACCTCGGCACTGCCGAGCTCCGCATCCTTGGTGGGCCCGAACGGGTCGACCCCCTGCCACACCCCGGCCCGGAAATACCCCACAGCCTCCAGCAACCGCCGATAGAAATAACTCTCCGCCCACAGGAACGGCAGCTCACCCCACTCCCGCCCCCACCACGGTTCACCCCACCGAGCCCATGATGTCGCATCGGCGGCCGTCGTCCGCAGCGGTGAGACGGTGCCGTGCAGCGTCTCGTCGAGCAGCTCACGCAATGCCGTCCGCTCCGCCTCGCCGTACGGATGCGCCCCGATGACCCGCTCGATCAGCTTGGGATGCCGATCGTGAAAAACACTGCGCGCGAAAGTATCCGGCGCCCCGGCGAGAATCACCGGTGCCGTGTCGTCACGCCGCTCGTCGGTCCCACTCCGGTGCTCACCCACCCGGCCGATCCTGCCGTATTACCTGCGTGGTGTTCGTTGCGGGCCGACGATCGGCCGACGAGGAACGAATTCGTCAGCGGCTTGTCGCGTCCGCGCGGCCCCGAACCGGTGCGGCACAAGCTGCGGCGGATCGCCGCGGTGGCACGTCGCACATCGCCGCGTACGCGAGCACGCGCTGCCTCGCCCGCTATGGCCCGCATCCCGCGCCGATCCGCAACCCCGCCCTGCCGGTCCCACAACACGCCCGCCCTGCCGGTCCCGCAACGCCGCGCCGTGCCGGTTGCACAACGCGCCCTGCAGGTCTTGCGCCCGCACGTGCCGTGCCGGTTCTGCACGCCGCGCCCTGCAGGTCTTGCGCCCGCACGCGCCCTGCCGGTCGTGCGGCGGACGGGTTCGGCAGGGCGCGGATGCGGCGGTTACTTGGAGGGCAGCTCGTTGTGGCCGCCGAAGGCCTTGCGCATGGCGGAGAGGACCTTGTCGGCGTACAGCGATTCGCCGCGGGAGGAGAAGCGCTGGTACAGGGCGGCGGACAGGACGGGGGCGGGGACGCCCTCGTCGACGGCGGCGTGGAGGGTCCAGCGGCCCTCGCCGGAGTCGGAGACGCGGCCGCTGAAGGATTCCAGCGAGGGATCGGCGTGCAGCGCCTCGGCGGTGAGGTCGAGCAGCCAGGACGCGACCACCGAGCCGCGGCGCCACACCTCCGTGACTTCCGGGACGTCGATGTCGTACCGGTAGTGCTCCGGATGCTCCATCGGAGTTTCCTCCGCGGAGTGCTCGTCGGTGAGGATCTTGCCGATGTTGGCCTTGTACAGGATGTTCATGCCCTCGGCGTAGGCCTGCATGGCGCCGTACTCGATGCCGTTGTGCACCATCTTGACGAAGTGGCCGGCGCCCGCGGGGCCGCAGTGCAGATAGCCCTGTTCGGCGGGGGAGGGGTCGCCGGTGCGGCCGGGGGTGCGCTCGGCGGCGTCGACGCCGGGGGCGATCGAGCGCAGCAGCGGTTCGAGGTGCCGGACGGTGTCGGCCTCGCCGCCGACCATCAGGCAGTAGCCGCGCTCCAGGCCCCACACGCCGCCGGAGGTGCCGATGTCCAGGTAGTGGATGCCCTTGGGCCGCAACTCCGCCGCGCGGCGGATGTCCTCGTGGTAGCGGCTGTTGCCACCGTCGATGATGATGTCGCCGGGCTCCAGCAGCTCCGCGACCTCGTCGATCACCGCACCGGTCGCGCCCGCGGGGATCATCACCCATACGATGCGTGGCTTCTCCAGCAGTCCGATGAACGCCGGATAGTCGGTCGCTCCCTGGAAGCTGTCGCCGAGCTCCCCCTTGAACTCCTCGATCTGGTCCTCGCGCCGGGCGTAGCCGACGGCGGTGTGCCCATCCTTCACGATGCGGCGCACGATGTTCGCGCCCATCCGGCCGAGCCCGATCATTCCCAGCTGCATAAACTTCTCATCTCCTCGAGTCGTCCGAGCTCCGGTCCGAGCTCACCGTGGCGGTCCGGCCCGCCGCCTGCCGCAACCCGCCTCGATTCTTCCTGGTCAGGTTCCTCGATTGCGCGCCGGTGTCCGATTGACCGGATGCAGCCGTCATAACCGTTTCGCGCACCGACATCTCACGCTCGGCACGGCGCCGTGTAACGGCTCGTCGTGGAGGCCCGATATTCAGATCGGTTCCGTGCGGTTGCCAGACCCCCGACCCGGCAACCGCACGGGCCTCGAGAACTCCGGCCTACAGCGGCGTTCGCATCAGCACCACGTTGTACTGATTGTGGATCGTGAGCAGGAAATACAGGTCGCGGCCCGTCTGATACGGGTAGATCATCGGCGCGTACTGGGTGGGCAGATCACGGGAGTCGATCAGCTGCCTCGGCTCGCTCCACGGACCCTCGGGGTTGGGCGCGGTGCGCAGCACGACCGAGTTCGATCCGTCGGTGGTCATCATGACGTACTGGTGCAGATAGTCGTTCCACTGCACGGACAATTCGGCCACGTCGCCGACGACGGGCGCGGCGACCTTGGCGTCGCCCGGCTTCCAGTCCTTGCCGTCCCAGTACTCGTAGGCGTCGATGTTCGCGACGTCGGCCTCCTTGGCCCGGGAGACGAACCCCGGATTACCGCGTCCGGCGGGGGTGCCGTAGCGGTAGACGTAGCCGCCGGCCTTCAGGAAGGCGTTCTGCTGGAATTTTTCGAAGCCGTCCTCGTTGGCGCGGCGGGTGGTGGGCAGTTGCGCCCAGGTCTGCCCGTCGTCGCCGGAGACCGCGAGGGTGGCGAAGTTGGTGGTCCAGTGCCCGTCGGCCTGCCATTCGTGCACCGACATCAGGCTCAGGTACTGCACGCCGTTCACCGAAACCCCGGCGGTCGGGATGAAGCTGACCTCGATGCCCGGGATCTTCGGGCTGGGCAGCGGATTGTCGACGAAGCTGGAGTAGTGGATGCCCGCGCCCGGATCGCCGGGCGCGCTGCGGAAGATCACGTTCGACCGCCAGGCCCACAGGCTGCCGGCGAGCAGGTTCGGCACGCCGAGTCCGGCCGTGTCGCCGTAGACGGTGAGCATCTGCCCGCGGCCGTCGTCCCACATGATGCCGAGGTCGGTGCCGATCACGTTGGACTGATCGGTGCGGTTCGGGCTGTTCATGCCGGTGGCCTGGTAGATCGCCTGGGTCGCGCCGCGCAGTTGCGGCAGGCCCATGGTGCCGTTGAGCACCGGGATGGGGTTGATGTCGTTGGGGTTGGCGTGTGCCGCGCCGAGGCCGGCCGCGAGGAATACGACCGCCGCGCTGACCCCCGCAAGTGCGGACAGTCGTCTGGTCATCAGTCAGCGCTCCTTCGTGTCGGCCGCCGGTTATTCTGCCTCTTCCGGGCTCGCGATGTGAGCCTTGCACAGGCGAATTTTTGCGCCCAGGTTACCCCAGTCACGGTTGCGAACCGATTGCCGGAGAACGACAGCGGCCCCGCCGCCGGAATCGGATTCCGTGGGCGGGGCCGGTGTCTGCCGAGGTCAGAACGCGGCTTCGTCGAGCTCCATGATGTCGTTGTCGAGGTTGGCCAGCACGCTGCGGATGGCGGTCAGCTCGGGCAGCTGATTGCGTGCGAAGAACTGTGCGACAGCGATTTTGCCGGTGTAGAAGTTCACATCCGCACCCGTTGCCCCGTTGTCGAGGGCCTTGATCGCGATCTCGGCCTGCTGCAACAACTGCCAGCCGATCAGCAGATCGCCGACCGAGAGCAGGAACCGCACCGAACCGAGGCCGACCTTGTACAGCTCGCTCGGCTCCTCGCCGGCGGCCAGCAGGTGGCCGGTCAGCGTGGCGGCCATCGCCTGCACATCCTCGAGCGCGGTGGCGAGCAGCTTGCGCTCGGCCTTCAGCCGGCCGTTGCCGCCCTCGCGGTCGATGAACTTCTGCACCTGACCGGCCACGTGGCCCAGGGCCACGCCGCGGTCGCGGGCGATCTTGCGGAAGAAGAAGTCCTGCGCCTGGATCGCGGTGGTGCCCTCGTACAGCGAGTCGATCTTCGAATCGCGGATGTACTGCTCGATCGGGTAGTCCTGCAGGAAGCCGGAACCGCCCAGGGTCTGCAGCGATTCGGTCAGGTACTGGTAGGCCCGCTCCGAGCCGACGCCCTTCACGATCGGGAGCAGCAGATCGTTGACCCGCGCGGCCAGTTCGGCGTCCGCGCCGGACACATGCTCGGCGACGACCACATCCTGATGTGCGGCGGTGTACAGGTACACCGCGCGCAGGCCCTCCGCGTACGCCTTCTGCATCGCCAGGCTGCGGCGCACGTCGGGGTGATGGGTGACGGTGACGCGCGGGGCGGTCTTGTCCGACATCTTGGTCAGGTCGGCGCCCTGCACCCGCTGCTTGGCGTAGTCCAGCGCGGTCAGGTAGCCGGTGGACAGCGTGCCGATGGCCTTGGTGCCCACCATCATCCGCGCATGCTCGATGACCTGGAACATCTGCGCGATGCCGTTGTGCACATCGCCGACCAGCCAGCCCTTGGCCGGGACGCCGTGCCCGCCGAAGGTGACCTCGCAGGTCGCGGAGACCTTCAGGCCCATCTTGTGCTCGACATTGGTGACGAAGACGCCGTTGCGCTCGCCCGTCTCGCCGGTCTCCGGATCGAAGTGGAACTTCGGCACGAAGAACAGCGACAGGCCCTTGGTGCCCGGACCGGCGCCCTCGGGGCGGGCCAGCACCAGATGCATGATGTTCGGGAACAGATCGGAGTCGGCGGAGGTGATGAACCGCTTGACGCCCTCGATGTGCCAGGAGCCGTCCTCCTGCTGGACGGCCTTGGTGCGGCCGGCGCCCACATCGGAGCCGGCGTCCGGCTCGGTGAGCACCATGGTGGCGCCCCAGCCCTGCTCGACCGCGAGCTTGGCCCACTGCTTCTGCTCGTCGGTGCCGTTGTCGTAGAAGATGTTCGCGAAGCCCGCGCCCGCGGCGTACATGAACGCGGCCGGCTGCGCGCCGAGGATCAGCTCCGCGATCGCCCAGTAGGCGCTGCGCGGGAACGGGATACCGCCGAGTTCCTCGTCGATGCCGAGCTTGTCCCAGCCGCCCTCGGACAGGGTGCGGTAGCTCTTCTTGAACGACTCCGGCAGCGTCACGCTGTGCGTCTCGGGGTCGAAGACCGGGGGGTTGCGATCGGCGTCGGCGAACGATTCACCGAGCGGGCCCTCGGCCAGCCGGCGTACCTCCGTCAGCATGTCCTTGACGGTCTCCGCGTCGAGATCGCCGAACGCGCCGGACTCGAGGATCGATCCCAGGCCGAGCACCTCGAAGAGGTTGAACTCCAGGTCCCGGACGTTGCTCTTGTAGTGACCCATTTTTGTTCTCTCCGTTGAGTTAGGTGCGGTCGGTTCTTCTGCCGTTCCCGCCCGTTGTCCACCGAATCCCTCGCTCGGCGATCTTCCTCTGTCGGTTGATCAGCGAGGTTGCTACCAGCGGGTAACTTACACCGTATATTACTCGCGGGTAACGCATCGATCCAGGTGTCTACCTGCGGATGTGATCCGGAAAACACTGTGATGTAGAACACGTTTTGCGGGTCGGTGACCCGTTGCCGCGGGCTCGCCGGGTGAATCGGCGGCTCGATCCGGGGGTGCCGCGGTTACCGTATGGCGGTGCGTTTCGAGACCAGTGCCGGGCCCGCCGAGATCGAGCTGGACGAGGTCGATCGGCCGCGGCTGTTGCTGTTGCTGACCCACGGCTCCGGGGGTGGGGTCGATGCGAAAGACCTTCTGGTGGTGCGGGATCGAGCAGTGGCGGTAGGTGCGGTGGTGGGGCGGGTGGCGCAGCCGTATCGGGTAGCCGGGCGGCGGGCGCCGGGTGCGGTGTCGAGGCAGGACGCGGCGTGGCTGGAGGTTGCCGCACAACTGCGGGAGCGATTTCCTGGTGTGCCGTTGGTTCAGGGCGGTCGGAGCAACGGGGCTCGGGTGGCCTGCCGGACGGCGGTCGCGGTGGGGGCAGTCGGGGTGCTCGCGCTGTCCTTCCCGTTGCATCCGCCCGGTAAGCCGGAGAAGTCTCGGCGGGACGAACTGGTGGCCGCCTCGGCTGCGGTCGATGTCGTGGTGATCAATGGGGAGCGTGACCCGTTCGGTATTCCGGAGGCCGGTGACGCTGCCGAGGTGAAAATCATTCCAGGTCAGCCACACTCCTTTCGCGCGGGCTTCGAACTGATCGGTGCCACGGTGGATCCGTGGTTGAGCCGTTGGGCTGCGTGACGGGCTGTATTTTTGGCCTCCGCTTCGCTCCGGCGGGTTCGCGGCCCCCAAGTCTCGATCCTTCCCTCCTCCGGCTCCTCCGCTTCGCTCCCCCGCCTCCGTCAGTCCAGGATCGAGACGGGCCGCGAACAGGAGTGTTGGGCCTGCGAATTGGTGACGGATGTGTTTTTGGCCTCCGCTTCGCTGCGGCGGGTTCGCGGCCCCTGAGTCTCGGTCCTTCCCTCCTCCGGTCAGTCGCTGCGCTCCCTCCCTCCGTCAGTCCAGGACCGAGCCGGGCCGCGAACAGGACTGTTGGGCCTGCGAATTGGTGACCGATGCGCAGGTGCACCCCGGTTCCCGGTGACCCGGTCACCGTTCCGCAGCCGCACGTACCCCTGTTGCCGGGGCCCGGTCACGATTCAGCAGCCGCAGGTACCCCCTTGCCGGGGTCCGGTCGCCCTCTCGCAGCCACACGTACCTCTGTCCCCGTGACCCGGTCAGCATTCCGCAGCCGTATGTACCCCGGTTCCCCGGGACTCGGTCACCATTTCCGCAGCCGTGTGTACTCCACTCCCCAGGACCCGGTCACCATTCCGCAGCCGTAACCCCGTTCCCCTGAATGCGGTCACCGATACGCAGGGGTAGCCCTCCTGTTCGCGGCCCGGTCCGATCCTGGACTGACGGAGGCGGGGGAGCGAAGCGGAGGAGCCGGAGGAGGGAAGGATCGGGCCCGCAGGGCCGCGAACCCGCCGGAGCGAAGCGGAGGCCAAAAAACACAGCCCGTCACCCCCAAGCAGGCCCAACACCGCATCGTGCCTCGCGCGCTACTGGAGCTGCGGGTCAGAGCGCGATTGTGCCGTGCTCGCCGGGTGCGATGCGGGTCATCAGCACCAGAGTGCCCTCACCCTCGTTCTGCCCGTGGGATATCCGTTCGGCCACCTGCACCCGGAGCCGACCGGCGACCGGGGCCAGGTCACGCAGGATGTCCTCGGGTGTGAACAGGATGCCCGGATCGTGGCCGGCCGCATCGTCGTGAGCCAGGACCAGCAGAATGCCGTCCGGGTTCAGCAGTTCGGTCGCGTAAAGCAGGACCGTGCGGCGCTGGGATGGCGACAGGGCCAGATCGGTCAGCAAAATCAAGTCGAAACGCCGGTCGGACAGCGCGCCGGGCTCGGTGACATCCGCGCAGTGCCAGTCGATCCGGCCGCGGGCCGCGCGGGACAGCCGGGCCGCCAGAGTGCGGCCCTTGTCGATTCCGGCCTGGGAGAAATCGACGGCGGTGACCAACCAGCCGTGCGTGGCCAGCCACAAAGTGTTCCGGCCCTCGCCGCAGCCGAGGTCCAGCGCCCGGGGTGGTTCGCCGGTGTGGGCCTGCGACAGCGATCGGTGCAGTGTGGTCGCGTGCTCGGTCACGACCGCGTCGGGCGGTGTGTCCCGGACCAACTCACTGCGCGTGTACCGCGCGTCCCAGCCGGCGGCGTCCATGATCACGAGTCTAGGGAGGCCGGAAACGCGCCGGGACCCCGGCTCGACAAGTGAGCCGGGGTCCCGGGGTCGCGATCTTCAGAGCGAGGTGCGCATCAGCACCACGTTGTACTGGTTGTGCACGGTCGTGAGGAAGTACAGGTCACGGCCGGTCTGGTACGGGAAGATCGACGGAGCGTAGGCGGTCGGCAATTCCCGGGTATCGATCAGAACCTCCGGATCGCTCCACGGGCCCTCCGGTGACGACGCCTTGCGCATCACCACCGAATTGAACGGGTCGGTGGTCAGCATGACGTACTGGCCGAGATAGTCGTTCCACATCACCGACAGTTCACCGACGTTCTCGGCGATCGGGGCGGCCGCGTCCACGTCGCCCTTCTTCCATTTACCGCCGTCCCAGTACTCGTATTCACCGAGATTGGCGATGTCCTCCTCGCGTACCCGGGAGATGTACGCCGGATTGTTACGGCCGGAACGGGTTCCGTACTCGTACACCCAGCCGCCGCTCTTGGTGAAGGCGTTCATCTGGAAGTTCGCGTTACCACCCTCGTTGGGGCGGTGGGTGAAACCGAGATCGGCCCAGGACTCCCCGTCGTCGCCGGAGGCGGCGAGGCCGGAGTAGTTGGTGGTCCACTGGCCGACGTCGTCCCAGGTCTTCACCGACATGAGACTCATGTACTGGACCCCGTTCACGGAAATGCCCGCCGTCGGGATGCGGCTGATCTCGATCAGCGGGATTTTCGGACTGGCGACCAGATCGCGGGCCTGGCCGAAGATGTCGTGGACGACGCTGTCGAAAAATATGCCGTTGTCCGGGTCCTGGTTGTGGCTGCGCACCAGAATGTTGCTGCGCCAGGACCAGAGGCTACCGGCCAGCAGATTGGGAAATCCGACGCCGGCGGTGTCGCCGAATGCGGTGAGCATTTCACCGTTTCCGTTGTCCCACATGATGCCGAGATCGGTGCCCAGCACATTGTAGTTCTGGGTGCTGTTGGGGCTCGCCATACCGGTCACCTGGAATACCGCCCGGGTGCGGCCCAGCAGATGCGGAAGGCCCGCGGTGCCGTTGAGCACCGGAATCGGGTTGATCGCGTTCGGGTTTGCGGCGGCAGGCGTGGTCGCGGTCAAGAGCAAGGCCGAGGCACCCGCCATCACGGACAGCAAGATGTTAGCGGTCTTGGTCAAAGTCGATGGGCCTTCCCGTTCGGTCGAGACGACACGGCCCTCCCCGAACGCACACAGTGCGGCCGTGCACAATCATTCGACTGGCTGGCAAATTGCAAGAAATGCTAACAGCGAACGGCGACAATTCGCGTCATTGTTTCGGGGACTCGGGGTGTTGCATGCGGAGCGAACGGACTCCGGCGGCGTGACGCCACCGAATCGGGAGAGCCTGCCGCGACCCGGTCGGCCGGTTTCTCCGTTGCCGATCCGGGATCGCGACCATACGGTGATGTGCGGTGTCCCGGGGCCGGCGGTCATCGTCGACAGCAGTGCACGATCGGCGCCGAACGGCGCGACAGTGTCGCTGCACCCGTCACTTCGGGAATCAGGCCGTGCTTGACCTCCATCACGGAAAAGTCCGAACCCGGTGGAGCGTAACGGATGTGCGTGACGGTTGCCAGAGGTTCATTCGGCGGGTGCGGCGGTCCGCTGCCGCAGCAGCAGGTCCGCGCAGCGCCGCGGGTCGTCGTAGAACGGCGTATGCCCGCTGCCCGGCAGGGTGACGTGCCGGGCGTGCGGCAGCCAGTCCCGGGCGCGGCGGCTCTGACTGGCGTACGTGAGCAGCAGGTCGCGGTCGCCCCAGGCGATCGTGACCGGAATGTGTTCCAGGCGGCCGCCGTCGCGCAGCCGGGCGGCGGGGAACGAGGCCAGCGCGGGGTCGAAACCGGGCGAGTCCAGTCCCCCTCGGGCGGTGGCGAGGGCGACGCCGGCGCCGACCGCCCACGGTTTCCCGAAGATCAGTCCGAGGAACGCGGTGCGCCCGGCGGCGGAGCCGAGGATCGCGGGCAGAAGTGGCCGCAGCCGCAGCCCCAGCGTCTTGGACATCCCCAACGAGCGCCGGCACCACCACACTCCGGGACTGGACCAGAATCCGATGGGCGAGTAGGCGGTGACCGAGCGGGCCCGGATGCGCGCGGCCAGATTCAGCGCGATTAGTCCGCCCATCGAATTACCCGCCAGATGCGGCCGATCCAGGCCCTGTTCGGTGAGGAAGGCCGCGAGCGCGTCGGTCAGATCGTCGACGGTGGTGTGCGGCAACGGATCCGAGCCGCCGAAGCCCGGGAGGTCCACGGCGATGACGTCGAACGATTCCGCCAGCACCGGCAACAGGGGCTCCCATACCTGCCACCGGCTGCCCACCCCGTGCACCAGCACCAGGGGTTCACCGCGGCCGACTCGATGGTGATGCACCCACCGTCTCCCCTCGCGAGCACTGCCGACCCGGTCACCGTAGCAGTAATTGACCATCCGCCAACAGCCGTTGGTGGCGGTACCATGGCTGATATGGCGACTCGGAAGGTGACGCTGTCCCTGGACGAGGCGGCCTGGTCGTACGCCGAGCAGGCCGCGGCTCGGGTAGGGATGTCGCCCTCGGCATGGATAGCCCGCGCGGCGCGCCGGGAGGCGGTGCGCTGTTGCGCCCCCGAGCCCGGTCCGGGCACACTCGACACCGCGGCCGGCACGGCCGCCACCGACGAAGCGGAATTCACTGCCGCAGAAGAGGATTTGCGTGCACAGGGGTGAACTGTGGACCTACAACCCACATGGTTCGACTCGCCGGCGCAACATCGTGCTCATCTCCAGTGACGGCATCAACGAATCCCCCCGCCCCTGGCTGATCGCCGCCGAGGTGCTGGACGAGGATCCCCAGGACATCCTGGCCGTCACCCTGCCCGGTCACGGCTGGATGCACGCCGGCAATCTCGGTCGCATCTATCGCGGCTGGCTGGCCGAGCGCCTGGGCGCCCTCGATCCCGATGTCGTCGAGCGGATCGATACCGCGCTGCGTGCCGCGATGGACCTGTGAATCTCCGGTCCGGCTGTTCTCCCGCGCCCGAATGGTGCAGGATCACCACGGCGGTTTCTCCGCCCGATTGCCCGATTCGTCATCGTCGGAAACGAGGAAACTGTTGAGGATTTCGCTGATCGCCGCCACATTCGTCGCGCTCCCGCTGCTGGCGGCCTGCGGCGGCGGTAACTCCGGGTCTTCGGACCAGAAGGCCGCCGCCCAGCCCACCATCACCCAGGCGGATCTGTCCAAGGCCCTGGTCGACAGCGGCCTGAAGGATCAGAAGCTGGCCGACTGCGCCGCGAAAGCCTATGTGGACCAGGGAATCTCGCAGGACGGCCTGCGCGCGATGACCAAGCCCGGCACCAATGCCCAAGCCTCCGACCCGGATTCGATGGGCCTGAGCAAGGACGACGCCGACAAGGCCCGTGCGGCAACGCAGAAGATCGTCACCGACTGCATCAGCAAGTAGCGCGACCGGGACAGCCGTCGCACGCCGGATCCCGGCGGACCGGACCGGGCGTGAAACGGCTCTCGCCGGCCGAATTCGATTCGGCCGGCGAGAGACGAGAATGAGGCCCGGATCCGGACGGCAAATTCGCGGAAGTGGAAGGCGGCGTGGCTGATTCGCGGCGAATGTATTTCGGATCGAAGAGCCGGTGACGGGAATCGAACCCGCACTCTCAGCTTGGGAAGCTGATGTTCTACCACTAAACTACACCGGCGGCTGGGTACCGGATCGGTACGAGACGCGTCGGCGACTCTACCAGACCGCGGGCGGGCCGAGGCAAGTCCGCCGGTAGGGCCCGAGGGCCACCCGGGGCAACCTGCGAATTCCCGGGCACTACGCTCGTCGGCGTGCTGCTTTCGGATCGTGACATTCGTGCCGAGCTGGCCAGTGGACGGCTCGGAGTGGAGCCGTTCGATGCGTTGCTGGTCCAGCCGTCGAGTATCGATGTGCGTTTGGACGGGCTGTTCCGGGTGTTCAACAACACTCGGTACACCCATATCGATCCGGCGCAGCGACAGGACGAGCTGACCACTCTGGTGCAGCCCGCGGCGGAAGAGCCGTTCGTCCTGCATCCGGGCGAGTTCGTGCTCGGGTCGACCCTCGAGGTGTGTTCGCTGCCGGACGATCTCGCCGGGCGGCTGGAGGGGAAATCGAGCCTCGGGCGGCTGGGATTGCTCACCCATTCGACGGCCGGATTCATCGATCCCGGATTCAGCGGTCACATCACGCTGGAACTGTCCAATGTGGCGAATCTGCCGATCACGTTGTGGCCGGGAATGAAGATCGGGCAGTTGTGCCTGTTCCGGTTGACCAGCCCGGCCGAGAATCCGTACGGCAGTGCGGCGGCGGGGTCGAAGTATCAGGGGCAGCGGGGGCCGACGCCGTCGCGGGCCTATCTGAATTTTCCGGTTTCCCGGCCCTGAGCCGGGCTTTCGGGTGCGGCCGGCGCGGCCCGCACCAGGCGGCGCGCCGTCCTGCCCCGCCTGTACATCTACTGTTGCCCGGTGCCTCGCCTCGATGACGCGGGGCGGTCACAGCGGCTGGATATCTCTCGAATATGCGTCTCACGGTGTTCGGGACCGGGTATCTGGGAGCCACCCATGCCGCATGCATGGCTGAGCTGGGGCACGAGGTGCTCGGTGTCGACGTCGATCCCGGTAAGGTGGCCAAGCTCGCAGACGGGGTGGTGCCGTTCTACGAACCGGGGCTGGAGGTGGTGCTGCGGCGCAACCTCGATGCCGGCCGGCTGCGGTTCACCACCTCGTATCCGGAGGCGGCCGCGCACGCGGACGTGCACTTCCTCGGCGTGGGCACGCCGCAGAAGAAGGGCGAGTACGCCGCCGACCTCAAGTACGTGCACTCCGTGGTAGACACCCTCGTACCGCTGATGGAGCGGCCCGGGGTGATCATCGGCAAGTCCACGGTGCCGGTCGGTACGGCCGCCGAACTCGGCGCCCGCGCCCGGACGGCCGCCGCGGTGGATGTCGAGGTGGCCTGGAATCCGGAGTTCCTGCGGGAGGGCTTCGCGGTCCAGGACACGCTGCGGCCGGACCGGCTGGTGCTGGGCACCGATCGTGATCGCGCCGGATCGGCCCGAGTCGAGG
Source organism: Nocardia aurantia (assembly GCF_009604425.1). Classification (GTDB taxonomy): domain Bacteria; phylum Actinomycetota; class Actinomycetes; order Mycobacteriales; family Mycobacteriaceae; genus Nocardia; species Nocardia aurantia. Next base: position 58,607 of record NZ_WEGI01000016.1, read on the forward strand.
AGCTGGTGCGCGAGATCTACGCGGAACTGCTGGCGGCCGAGGTGCCGTTCCTCACCACCGACCTGGCCACCGCGGAACTGGTGAAGGTCTCCGCGAATGCCTTTCTGGCGACCAAGATCTCGTTCATCAACGCGGTCTCCGAGGTCTGCGAGGCGACCGGCGCCGATGTCACGGTGCTGGCCGACGCGCTCGGCCACGACGCGCGCATCGGCCGCCGATTCCTCAACGCGGGACTGGGTTTCGGCGGCGGCTGTCTGCCGAAGGACATCCGCGCGTTCATGGCCCGCGCCGGCGAGCTCGGCGCCGATCACGCGCTGGCCTTCCTGCGCGAGGTCGACAACATCAACATGCGCCGCCGGACCAAGGTGGTCGACATGGCCGCGAAGGCTTGCGGTGGAACGTTACTCGGCGCGAACGTGGCCGTGCTCGGTGCGGCGTTCAAGCCGGAATCCGACGACGTGCGCGATTCGCCGGCGTTGAACGTGGCGGGCATGATCCAGCTGCACGGCGCGGTGGTGACGGTCTACGACCCGAAGGCGCTGGAGAATTCGCGGCAGGTATTCCCGACGCTCAATTACGCCACCTCGGTCGTGGAGGCCTGCGAGCGGGCCGACGTGGTGCTGGTTCTCACCGAATGGAACGAATTCACCGCGTTGTTGCCGGAGCAGCTGAACCCGGTGGTCCGGCGGCGCACCGTGATCGACGGTCGCAACTGTCTGGATCGGGCGCGCTGGCGCTCGGCGGGATGGGCGTACGTGGGACTCGGCACTCCTTAGTGTCCGGGCGACCGGGTACAGTGACCTTCACCGCAGTGTGATGCGACGTAGGCCGATCTGCAGGGGGTCACCGCCGCGCGCACGTCGTGGAGCGTGAAACGAGATGGGCGGCACATGAGTTCGGTACTGGGAGTTTCGGTGGGGGCCGGCGCCGTTCGTGTCGCGCGACCGCACGCCGGTAACACCGCCGAATGGTTCACCGCGGATCGGTTCGACGTGCAGAACCGGCCGGTCGAGGGGCTGCGACCCGAGGATCTCGCCGCGGAGATCATCAGCGGAATTCACCTCGACACACCGGATCTCGAAGCCACCGCGGTCGGCTACCGGGACGACCAGCACGGTCGCGGGTTGCGGGCCGCCCTCGCCCGGCGGCAGCTGGTCAACTACGAACTGGTGCCGGAAGTCCTGGCGGCCGTGGAGTTCCTGCTCGCCACGGGTGAATTGCAGGGTTACCGCACCATCGCCCTCTACGACCTGGGTAGCTCCGGATTGACCGTCAGCGTGGTCGATCTGGCCACCCGCCAGGTGCACTACAGCGAGCGCACCAGCGATATCGGCGGCGACTATCTGGACACGCTGATCCGGGAACAGCAGATCGCCTCCGGCCGCATCGCGCACCCCGCCGACCCGGCCGGCCTCACCGCACTGGACGCGCTGTGCCGGCGGGCGAAGGAGCAGCTGAGCGGGAACACCGCGGTGGCGCTCCCGTCGGAATACGGCCTGGTGCTCATCTCCCAGGAGAATTTCGAGGCGCTGATCCAGCTGGCCGTCGAATCCTCGGCCCGGCTGACCCGCGAGGTGATCACGCGGTCGGAGCAGGCGGTGCAGGCGGTGGTCGCGATCGGCGGCTGCGCGCGAATCCCGTTGGTGTCCAAGACCGTCGGCCGCTGGACCGGTATGCCGGTGGTGGTGCCGGCCCAGCCCGAGACGGTGGTCGCCCGCGGCGCGTCGCTGCTGGCCCGGCCGTCGGTGCTCGCCGCGCCGACCCGGCCGGTGCCCATGGTGGCCACCGCGCCCAGATCCGCCAAATCCCAGCTCGCCAAGGCGAAGTCGGCGACGAACGGGCCGGACGCCGAGGAAGGCCGCCGGGAGCCGGGCGCGAGTCGCCGCCGGGAATTGAGCGTGGCGGGCGTGGCGGTCGGCGCGCTGGTGGTGATCGCCGCGCTCGGATCGGCGCTGGGCTGGGGTCCGCAAGTGCTGCAAGGTGATTCGCAGAGCAGCAACGCCCAGTCGAGTTCGGCCGTCACCACGACCGTGCCGTTGCCGGTCATCCCCACCGGCACCCGATCACCGGACGACCCCACCAACGCCTCGATCGCGGCGCCGCCCCCGCAGTATTCAACGACCACGACCGACGCCCCCTCGACCACACCGGGACCGAACACCATCGTCGTGGTGCCGGGCCTGCCGCCGATCGTGGTGCCGACCATCCCACCGGTCGTACTGCCGCCGTTGCTGCCGAACGGTCAGCGACAGCAGCCACAGCAACACCAGCGCTGATCCGCCGAACCGGCGGCGACGGCCCGCGAGACCGGTGCCACAGGAGCCGAATCCTGTTGACGCCGTGCTCGTCCGGCGGGTGGCCGTCGCCGGCCGGTCCGGCCTCATGCCCTTCGACGCACGTCCGACTCGTTGTACCGCGGTGGCCACCGGGGGAACGGCCTGTACCGCGGCGGCCGTCGGGAACGGACGTGTACCGCGGCGGCCGTCGGGAACGCCTGTACCGTAGCGGTCGCCGGGAACGCCCTGTACCGTAGCGGCTGCCGGGAACGACCGGGTGCATCGCCGGTGGCCGAATCGGACGCCGTATCGCTCGGTCGAGCGACATCGATACCGGGCGTCGGCCGACGTCGGTAGAAGCCGTACTCGTCCGAGGACAACCGTCGGCCGCGCCGACCGCCGGGGTCTCCGGGCCGGTCTGCCATTCTCCTGAGCTGGAACCGTGATTCGTTGTACGGAACGACTACCGGGATAGAGCGGGGCGGATTCGCCGGTGTGCGGGATCGAAGTTACCGAGGCGCGGCGGCGTCGCGGCCCGAAATGCGTCCGAGCAGTGGACATTCGGCTGATATCCGGTCGGGTCGGTGGCCGGGCTCTACGGATCGGTATTCGGCTGATGCCTGGTCGGGTCGGTGGCGGGGGCTGTACGGATCGGTATTCGGCTGATGCCTGGTCGGGTCGGTGGCGGGGGCTGTACGGATCGGTATTCGGCTGATGCCTGGTCGGGTCGGTGGCGGGGGCTGTACGGATCGGCACCCGGCTGATGTGCGGCCGGGTCGGGCGGCCGGGCCCTACAGATCGGCACTCGGCTGAGCGCGATCGGTGTGGCGGGGCCGATCGCGAATCAGTACGGCCCGTAGTCGTCCGCCGATGAGTGCCGCCCGCGGCTCTCCGAACCGCTCTGCCATTCACCGGAGTTCTGTCCGTAACCTGTTGTGCTGGAACGGCTTCCGGGATACGGCTGGGCGAATTCGCCGGTGTGCGGATCGAAGTTGCCGAGGCGGCGCGGCGGTGTCGCGCGGCCCGCGTTGCCACTCGGCGTCGCGGCGTTCCAGGCGGAGAAGCCGCCGGAATCCGGCGCCGCGTCGTGGTCCGAGGACCAGGCCGAGAAGTCTTCCGGCTGCGGCTGTCCGGTGCCGGTGAACTGATCCGGGCCGTATCGAGGGCCGGCCGGTGGTGGCTGGTTGCCGTGATTCGGTGGGACCGAAGCGAATTCGCCGGAACCATACGGCCCGGCCGGATTCACCGGACGATGTCCGGCGGCCGGATGCTCACCCGACCGATAGGGGTCGGCGGGGTACTCACCGGGCCGCCCGGTCGCGGCCGGCTGCCCACCGGGTCGATAAGGGTCCGCCGGGCGGCTGCCCGGACCGGCCGGATACTCGCCGGAACGGTACGGGTCGGCGGGTGCTTTGCGGACCGCAGGTTGCTCGGCTGAGCGGGCCGGATACTCGCCCGACCGATACGGGTCGGCGGCGGCCCTGCGGACCGCCGGTTGTTCCCCGGAGCGGGCGGGGTATTCGCCCGACCGGTAGGGATCGGCCGGTGGCCTGCGAACGGCGCCCTGCTCACCGGACCGGTAGGGATCGCTCGCCGGGTTGCGGACAGCCGACTGCTCACCGGACCGATACGGGTCGCCCGGCTTGTGCGCCGCGCCCTGCTCACCAGACCGATACGGGTCGCCCGGGTCGTGGGCCGCGTGCTGCTCACCAGACCGATACGGGTCGCCCGGGTCGTGGGCCGCGTGCTGCTCACCGGACTGATACGGATCGACCGGCCTGCGGACTGCGCTCTGCTCACCGGACCGGTATGAGTCGCCCGGCCTGCGGACCGCGGGTTGCTCACCCGATCGGTAGGGGTCGCCCGGTGGCTTGCGGGCCGCGGGCAGTTCGCCGGATCGGTACGGATCGCCCGTCGCACGCGAACCACGGCCGGTTGGGTCGGCCGCCCGGCGACCGGCATCGCCGGGCCGGGCCGCGTCCTCGTCCGGGCGACGCGCACCCCCCGGGCCGGAACGGTCGTGCAGGTCGGCGTAGTACTGATCGAGGTCGTCGTCCTCGTGCACGTGCCCCTGCTCGCCGGTGGCCGACGCCGGCTCGCGGCGGCGCGCGGGCTGTTCGGGGCGGCGGGAGCGGGTGCGCGGGGGCTCGTCCTCGACGTCGCGCCGCGGCCGCCGGGCCGTACCGCGCCGGGCCGCAACGGGTTCCGCAGCACCGAAGGGCCGGGCCAGCATCACCGCGATGACCGTCGTCAACGGCACCGACAGCGCCAGGCAGATGCCGCCGACAGCGGATCGGGCGATCTCGATCGCGACCGCGTCACCGGTGAGCACATCGGTGATCGAGCGCCCGGCGACCGAGAACAGCAGCAGCAGCGGCAGCGCGCCGCCCGCGTACGCCAGCACCAGCGTGTACACCGTGCTGGCGATGTGGTCCCGGCCCACCCGCATGGCGGCGGCGAAGACCTCCCGGCGCGAGGCGGCCTTGTCGAGGGTGGCCAGCTCGAACGCGGCCGACGCCTGGGTGATGGTGACGTCGTTGAGCACGCCGAGCGAGCCGATGATGAATCCGGCCAGCAGCATTCCGGTGATGCTGACGTGCTGCAGGTAGGTCGCGACGTTGGTGTTCTGTTCCTCGGACAGCCCGGTCACGTGGGTGAGCTTCAGCGTCAGCCATGACAGCACGGCCGCGAGCACCATCGCGCTCAGCGTCCCCAGCAGCGCCGAGCTGGTGCGCAGATTCACCCCGTGCGCGAGGTACAGCACCGCGTAGAGGATCACCGCCCCGGCGATCAGCGCGACCGGCACCGCGGGCTTCCCGTCCAGGAGCGCGGGCAGCAGGAACAGCACGAGCACCCCGAACGCGATTCCGAGCCCGAGCACGGCGCGTAGCCCGCGCCAGCGGGCGACCACGACGATCACCACCACGAAGCAGATCAGGATCAGGGTCAGCGGCAGGCCGCGCGAGAAGTCGTCGAACGAGTAGACGGGCACCCCGCTGGGGTCGTTCTGCCGCACCAGCCGGATGTGGTCACCGGCGTGCAGGTCGGGTTGCCCTGGGCCCGGGGCGATTTCGAGCAGCGTCTTCTTGCCCTGATGCGGCCCGGAATCGATCGAGACGGTACTGCGCTGACAGTCGTAGGAGTTGGGCCGCGGCGCCGCGGGGGTGTCGTCGAACACCTTGCCGTTGGACAGGCTGCCGCACGGCCCGATGTCCTGCATCACCACGGTGCCGGATTCGGTCTGCATCGCCCCGCCGACGCCGTTCTGCATGGGCAGCGGGATGTCGACGTGCTGGTGGCTGGGCCACATCCAGACCGCGCCGATCAGCACGAGCACGCCGATGCCCGTGAGCAGCCCGATCACCACCCGCTTGGCGGTCGTTCCGATCTCGAGTGGACCGGAGTGATGGTGATGATGGTGGTCGCTCACCGAGTCCCTGCCTGTTGTCGTGTGCCTGACCGAAGCGAGCCTAAATGATTCACCTCGGCGACTTCTCGAGAGTGGAGCACGGCACTGTGCGGGAGATCATCGGATCGACCGGCCCGCATCCCGGTGGCAACCACCGGATCGGGACAGCCGGGTACCCGTTCGGGTACCGCGGGGAAGTGGGAGGGGCGGCGGAGAGCAGGGGGATGTCTCCGCCGCCCGGGGATCCGGCGGCCCAGGGGGGTAGGCGCTGCCGAATCCAGGGCCGAGCGGCCCAGGGGGGGTAGGCGGCTCGGCCGGGCACCGAAGTGCCGAGGACTACTGTACACAAAACGCCGCGCTTTGCACCAGCCAGTCGTAAAAAAGCCAAGGTTTCCGAACTCAGGGTTGGTTTTGCGGCCCTATTGCCGGTAACCGGCCAGGAAGTTACCGAACCGCTCGATGGCCACGGCCAGATCCCGCGCCCACGGCAGCGTCACGATCCGCAGATGATCGTGGTGCGGCCAGTTGAAGCCCGTACCCTGCACCATCAGGATCTTTTCCTGCAACAGCAGGTCCAGGACCAGCTTGGCGTCGTCGTGGATCTCGTGGACCTCCGGATCCAGGCGCGGGAACGCGTACAGCGCCCCCTTCGGTTTCACACACGAGACACCGGGGATCGTATTGAGTCGCTCCCACGCCACGTCGCGTTGTTCCAGCAACCGTCCGCCGGGCAGGATCAGATCCTCGATGCTCTGGTATCCGCCCAGCGCGACCTGAATCGCGTGCTGCGCGGGCACATTCGGGCACAGGCGGGACGAGGCCAGCAGATCGATCCCCTCCAGGAATCCGGCGGCGTGCTCGCGCGGGCCGGTGATCACCAGCCAGCCGGAGCGATATCCCGCCACCCGGTACGTCTTGGACAGGCCGTTGAAGGTGAGGCACAGCAGATCGGGCGCCAGGGAGGCCAGCGAGATGTGCTTGGCGTCGTCGTACAGGATCTTGTCGTAGATCTCGTCGGCGAGCAGCAACAGTTGGTGTTTGCGGGCGAGATCGACCAGCTGTTGCAGCACCTCGGTCGAATACACCGCGCCCGTGGGGTTGTTCGGGTTGATCACCAGCAGCGCCTTGGTGCGGGGGGTGATCTTCGATTCCAGATCGGCGATGTCCGGCTGCCAGCCGTTGGACTCGTCGCACAGATAGTGCACGGGGGTACCGCCGGCCAGGCTGGTCATCGCCGTCCACAACGGATAGTCCGGCGCGGGGATCAGCACCTCGTCGCCGGAGTCCAGCAGCGCCTGCATCGTGATGGTGATCAGCTCGGAGACCCCGTTGCCGAGGTAGACGTCGTTGACATCGAATTCCGGGAAACCCGCCACCAACTGGTAGCGGGTCACGATCGCGCGCCGCGCCGACAGGATGCCCTTGGATTCGGAATAGCCCTGCGCGTAGGGCAGCGCGGCGATGATGTCCCGCATGATCACGTCCGGCGCGTCGAAGCCGAACGGTGCGGGATTGCCGATGTTGAGCTTGAGGATGCGGTGGCCCTCGGCCTCCAGTCGTGCCGCGTGCGCGTGCACCGGCCCCCGGATCTCGTAGACGACGTTCTGGAGCTTGGTCGACTGCTCCAGGATGCGCGGGGGCCGATGATGTGACTGGCTGGTAGGACTCACCTTGTCAATGGTGCCACTCGGTGGCAAGCGGGTTATTCACTGCGCCGGAATGTTATGAACGGCGGTTCAGGGCGTAGGGCTACCCGGCAGCATCCCCCGCGCCGCCGTGGTACCGCAGAACTCCTCGAGCCGCTCGTCCAGTCGGCGGGCCTCGCGGGCGTCCCGGAATCGCGGGCTCGCGATGTGCCGCCGCAGCCCGGTGAGGCGCTCGTCCAGTTGGGCGATGCGCTTGTCCTCGTCGAGTTGCAGGACAGGTTGCAGGGATTCGGTCGCGCCGTCGAGACTGCCGTTGATGAGATGGGCCGCCGCGCTGTCGACGCGAGCCAGCGCCTCCGCGCCGTAGGACCGCTGTTGTTGCGGCCCTTCGGTATACAGCTCGATGGCGCGCTGGGTGGCGGTTAGTGCGGGCTGGGCCTGGCCGAGGTGGATGTAGGTGGCGCCGGCGTAGTACTGACTCTTCGGCTCGCCGAAGCCGAACACGCCGCCGATCTCGTCGTGCAGGGTGTCCGTACCGGTACCGCCGCGCGCGGTGTCGGCCGCCCGGATGCAGCGTTCGGCGTCGACCGTGCTGCCCAGTTTCGACCAGACCCGGGCCTCGATGTTGTGCAGGCGTACCTGTGCCGTAGCCGATTCCGCGTACTGCTGCCCACCCTGCGCGAGCAGCACCGCGCGGCGCGGCCGCTCCGACCAGTACTCGATGAGCGCCTGCATGCCGCGGGTCCAGGCGCGAAGTCCGTTGTGCCCGCACAGTTCCGCGTACGCCCAGGCCGCACGGGCCTGTTCGCCGGCCGCGTCGTGGTAGCCGAGATCGGTACTGGCATTGGCGAGCAGACCGGACAGAATTCCGGCGATCAAATACAGATGGCTTGTGTCCGAAGGCTTTTGGCGACCCTCCAGCAATCGGTAGACCCGGCGTCGCACCCGCAGCATCTCCACCATCATCGGGGCGGGCGGTACGTGAACATAGTCGTTGGCGATCCGGAGTACGTCGCTGTCGAGTTGTTCCAGGACGGTCGGCCCTACATTGGAGGCCTCGGCCCGGCCCGCGTGCTCGCTTGCTTCGTGGGCAGCCGCCATGATCAGATCCCTCTCCGAAATTACCGCCAACGCATCGGCTCTCATCGCACCCGCGTCCACGAGGTCCAAAAGTTCCGCGTCGGAGGAATAGTGGGCGCGCACCGAATCCGGTTGCTGCGCATCATTTTCTGGCTCGACATGATCGACCGATGACCCGTCGATCAACGCCGCGAACCGTGCCCGCACGACTTCGTCGGACCTGGCCAGGGAGGTGTCCAGCGCAGCCTGATTCACCGGGCGCGGATGCACCCGGGCTCCGCCGGCCTCCCATTTCGAAACCAGCCGTTCGTGAACTCCGAGATGAGCAGCGAACTCCCGAATACTCATCCGCTTGGCATCGCGGAGAGCCCGGGCCTCCCTGCCTGACCACTGCCGTACCACGACGTCATTCCTTCCGAACGAACCGGTGCTGTCCAGGGTACGAGTGGTCGGTGATCTCGGCCACAGTCGAATTGGAGCCGGGGCGGGGCAATTCGCCCAATTCTCGGTGAGGGGCAGTGAAAGGGCAGTGGTGAGCGGGTGCCCGGGCGTTCCGGATTCCCCCCGCCCGCGCGAACCTGATTAGGAATCGAGGAGAGCGCCCGTGAACGTCGAGAAACTCCACACCGTCGCGGAATGGGTGACGTTCTACCGGCAGGAGCTGACATTGCCGGTCGCGGAACGCGGTGGATTCGTCATGCTGCCCGTCACGGCCCAGCTCGGTGTCGTCCACCTTCCCGTCGTACGGGCGGAACGGGTCCGGGATTCGCTGACCCGGCAGGGTATCGCTGGGCCGGTACTGGCCCGCCAGATCCGCTGGAGCTTCCTCGTGACCCCCGACGGCCGGCCGGGTCCGCAGGTGCTGGAGGTGCTGAACCGGCTCGACATCGGACTTCCGGCGGCGGGCAGTGCCGTCATGCTGCCCACCGGACTCGGCCGCTGGACCCGCGAGGGCTGCCATTGGGTGGTCCAGCCCGTCGCCGGCGCCGCACTCCCACCCCTGTCCATGGTCATCACGACCGCACTGGCGGTGGGGTCCGGCGGCGAGGACTGACCGCAGACCGGTCCTCGCCGCAACGAGACCGGGTCCGCCCCTTTCCGGCAGTCGACGGGGCGGACCCGGGCTCCATCCGCCGATCGCACCGGCGTTAGGTTGGATCGTGCGCACGATCGAGGGGATCTGCGGCCGGGAACGGGAGCGGGCCGCGGTCGACGACACCCTTGCCGCGCTCCGGGAGGGCCGCGGTTCGGCACTGCTGTGGTGGGGTGATCCCGGGATCGGCAAGTCGGCGCTGCTGCGGGACGCGGCCGAACGTGCCTGCGACTGCCGGGTTCTGGCGTGTTCCGGCGCCGCGGCCGAATCGCCGCTGGCGTTCGCGGCGCTGCACCAACTGCTGTGGCCGGTCGCGGATCGGATCGCGGACCTGCCCGGCCCGCAGGCCGCCGCGCTGCGGGCCGCCCTCGGCCTCGGCGCGGGTGTCGCCGGCGAGTTCCATGTCGCCACCGCGGTCGTCACCCTGCTCTCCCGGCTCGCGGCGACCGCGCCGGTGCTGCTGTCGATCGACGATCTGCACTGGCTGGACGAGGCCACGGCTCGTGTCCTGCGGTTCGTGATCCGCCGGACCGCGGCGGTGCCGATCGGACTGCTGGGGGCCTGCGACCGCGATCCGGCCGGGACCCGGTGGAATTCGCTGCCCGCGCGGTGGCTCGGCCCGCTCCCGGAATCCGCCGCCCGGGCACTGCTGCGGCAGCGGTACGGCGCGCTGAGCGCCTTCCGCACCGACCGGATCCTGGCCGTCGCTGGTGGCAATCCGCTCGCACTGTGCGAATTACCGGTCACGGCAAGAGAGTACGAGGGTACGGCGAGCCGTCCGGCGCCGGTGGGCGCGCGGATGCGGCAGGCGTTCGCGAGCCGGCTGGCCGAACTGCCCGGTCCGTTGCGCACGCTGCTGGTCGTGGTGGCCGCCGAGGAGGTCGGCGATCTCGCGATCGTGAGCCGGGTAGCGACGGAATCCGGTGTGGGCGAGTCGATCTGGACGCAGGCCGGTGAGGGCGGGCTGGTCCGTGCCGAGGACGGCCGGATCGGGATCGGGAATCCGCTGTTCTGCGCGCTCGCCTACGACGCCGCCACGGCGCAGCAGCGGCGATGGATACACCGCGCGCTCGCGTCGGCGCTCGTGGCGGCCGGCGAGCCGGACCTCGCGCTGTGGCACCGGGCCGCCGCGGCATCCGGCCCGGACGACGAACTCGCTTGTGCCCTGGCGGATTCGGCCCGGCGGCGGACGGCCCGGTCGGGGCGGCTGGTGGGCGCGGCGGTGTTGCGCCGCGCCGCCGCCCTCTGTACCGACGCCGAGCGCGCCGGTCGCTGGCTGGCCCGGGCGGCGCGCGCGGCGTGGGAGGCGGGTGACGTGGAATCCGCACGTGCGCTGCTGGATCGGGCGAGCGGCGCGTTGCCGGCCGACCGGATGGCGGCGTCCACCGCGGGGCTCGCGGGCCTGCTGGAGATCGCGACCGGCTCTCCGGTCCGGGCCCGGGGCATGCTCCTGCGCGACGCCGCGCTGGTGCGCGAGCCGATGGCCGGGGACCTGCGGCTGGCCGCCGAGCGAGCCGAGTGGGCGGCGGGCCGGGCCGAGCGGGAACCCGAGATCGCCTCGCTGCTCGGCCGGGTCGACGGATTCGCCGCCGGTTCGGCGCCGGGCGTCGCGGCCCGGCTGCTGCCGCCGGCGGCGCTGGTGCTGGTCTGGGGCCTGGCCGAGCGAACGGTCGGACTGTACACGGAAGTCGCTGCGCGACTGCGTGATTCGGGTGACATCGCGGGCCTGGCCTATCTGCTGCCACAACTGGTGGCCGTGCAGATGGCCACCGATCAGTGGCCGGAAGCCGACGCGAGCCTGCGGGAGGCGACCGGTCTGGCGGAGGCCGGCGACTGGGAGAACACCCGGGCCGCCTGTCACAACCTGGCCGCGAAACTCGCGTCGTTCCGGGGTGATTCGGCACAGGTCGAATTCCACGTCGAACAGGCGCTGGCGCTTTCCCGGCCGCGCCGCATCGGGGTGCTGATCGCCGGTGCGTATTGGCACAGCGGCGTTCACGAATTGAGCGTCGGCAATCCGGAGGCGGCCTACGAACGGTTGCGCACGCTGAGTGTGCCCGGGCACGAGTCGGCGCATCCGACCATCGCCCGGCTGGCCGCCGCCGACATCGCCGAATCGGCGTGGCGTTCCGGGAATTTCGAGGCCGCGACGACGCACAGCGAATTGTTGCGGACCTGGGCGTTGCGTTCCCGGGCGCCGTGGGCGGTCGCCTCGACATATCGGGTATTGGCCTTGCAATCCGAGGGTTTCGTAGCGGAGCGTTATTTCCGGCGGGCGCTGGAGGTACGCGGGATGCCGCGCTGCACATTCCATCGGGCGCGCACGGGGCTGCTGTACGGGGAATGGCTGCGGCGGGCCCGCCGCCGGGCCGACGCGGCCGAGCAGTTACGGCTGGCCCACGCGGGGTTCCAGCGGATCGAGGCGAGCCTGTGGATGAAACGCGCGGCGCGGGAACTCGAGCTGACCGATGCGCCCTCCGGCGGCCGGCGCGGCAGCGACACCCGGTTGACCGGCCAGGAAATGCGGATCGCGGAGCTCGCGGTGGCCGGTCTGACCAATCGTGCCATCGCCGGTGAACTGGCCATCAGCCCCCGCACGGTCGGTCACCATCTCTCCCACGTGTTCGCCAAGCTGGGTGTGCGTGACCGGAAGAGTCTGATGTTTGCCGACCTCGGCGCGGGGTTATCCACAGCCCGGGGTGAATCCATCGGGTAGCCGGGCATCCGGCACGCAGATCGCTGTCCGTTGTCGCCGGTTGTGAATAGGGATAACTTCACAACTCGGCGCCATTCCTGGATAAGTATGCGTATAGGTATGCGTATAGGCCCCGGTCTTCGGTGGTGGATAGCTGTGAAGTCGCCATATTCCACATACTCCCCGCACACGTGGGCGTTGATTTCGCCGACCGTCGCAATAGTTAACATCCCGCAAACAAGTTCCATTCGGTCTGGTATCGCATTTCCGCTACGGCGGGCGGAAACACGCATTGTCTGTGATAAAAAATCGCCGGTCGGTGTGATCACCGGCCACCCGGTCGGAGTCCGAATGGTCGTCGATCGGTCGAGGGAATGGATTCGAGGGGAAATTTCGGATGAAGAAGATGCGAATCGTGGGAACGGCGGCCGTGGCCGCCGGTCTGCTGCTCGGTGGCGCGGGTATGGCCGCGGCCGACGCCGGCACCGCACAGCCGGTGACGGAAGAGGGCGGCACCACGACCCCTTCGACCGGCTCCGCCAGCGGATCCGCCGCCCTGGCGCAGGGTCTGACGGCGCTTCTGGCGAGTGGTAGCGCTGGTTCGAAGAGCGTCGAGACACCCAGGTAAGGAATCGCGGCCCGAATCATCCGGCGCGGAGTCGTTTCCGGACCTGGTGATCACGGGGGGTCGTCGATCGGCCGGTGGCAGTCTCGCAGACCTGTCGCCCGCCGCCGGAACGCCCCGGTCTCATCGAGGCCGGGGCGTTTTCGTGCGCTGACCCGGCAAGTTCCGCACTACTCCGCCGGTTGCCAGGTCGACCGGCCGTCACCGTCCTCGTCGACGCAGGTCATCACCTGGTTCTGGGTCGAGTCGAGCGCGAGCGTCAGATCCTCACCGACGACACAGCGGGCGCCGCGGCTGACGGTCGGCAGGTTCATGGTGTGGGTCTCGGCCCAGACGGTGCCGACATTGGGGAATTCCGAGCAGTTCATCCAGACACCCTGGGGGTTGGTGAACGGACGATCGGTCGCCGGATTGCACGGGTCGCCCATCACGGGGTCGGCGTGCGCGGTCTGGACGATGCCGCCGGTGATCAGGCACGCCGCCGCGGCCGCCGCGACGGCGCCGAGTCCGATGTTCAGCCGGGCCATGGGAGATGCTCCTTCCGGGCGGGTGAAAAGTCGAAGCCGGGAAAGAACCGAGGGTATGCACGCCGCCCACCGATTTCGGCGACACTCGGATCACGATGTCGTAAGCCACCCCTGACCTGGTGATATTCCGAAGTTCGGGACACCGTACAGATTATTTTCGGTAACACGGCCGTTTCGGCCCGCGCCCGTCGAGGGCTTTCGACCACCCACCCGGCCGCAAGCCCGAGAGGCCACAGCGTGCTTTCTCCACAACACTCCACAGGTGCTGTCGGTGATCCCGCCGCCGGTGCTGTGCCGAGAAACGAATTCGGGGCGAGCCGCTGGTGCGGCTCGCCCCGAAGGTTCAGTCGGTCCGGCCCCGAGGCCGGACGCGGCTCGTCAGCTCTTGCGACCCGGTGCCTTGGCACCCGACTTGAAGCCGAGCCCGCCCGGTTTGGCGGTCGGCAGCGTCGTTCCGTTGCCGTTGGACGTGCCCGCCGGGGAATCGGACTCCGACGCCGGGTTCTCGGCTGTAGCGGTCGCCGCCTCCTCGGTGGTGGTCTCCTCCGGCGCTGATTCGGTCGGCTCGGCCGTCGCAGACCCAGCGGCCGAAGTCTCCGGGCCTCTGCCGGTTGTCTCCGACCCTCCGGCCGAAGTCTCGGGGCCGGTACCGGTTCTCTCCGACCCTCCGGCCGAAGTCTTGGGGCCGGTATCGGATGTCTTCGACCCCCCGGCCGGAGCTTCCGGGCCGGTATCGGTTGTCTCCGACTGAGCGGCCGGAGTCTCCGAGCCCGTATCGGATATCTTCGACCCTCCGGTCGGAGCCTCCGAGCCCGTATCGGTTGTCTCCGGCTCAGCGGCCGATTCGGCAGCCGGAGTGGCGGGCTTTCCGGCGCCGGGGGCCTTCGGGCCGGGGCGCTTGAAGCCCGACTTCATGGCCAAACCCTTGGCCGGGACCGTCGGCTTGGTTTCCGTCGCGGCTGCCGGAGCCGAGGACGAGGTGCCGGTTTCCGTCGTCGGAGCCTTGGTGCCGGAAGTCGGCGCATCGGCCGACGCCCCGGTGGCAGCGTCACCGGGAGCCTCGGTTGCGGTAGCGCCGGAAGCCTCGGCCGGAGCGGCCTCGGTGGACGCGGTCTCGGTGGCCGGAGCGGCGGCGGCCGGCTTGGCCCCCGGAGCCTTCGCACCCGGTGCTTTCGCCGCGCGCTTCATCGCGAGCCCGCCGGGCTTCGCCGTGGGGGTCGTCGGTGTCGCGGGCGCCTCGGCAGCGGTCTCGGTGGCCGGAGCTTCGGCGGGAGCGGCCTCGGCCGCAGGGGCCGGCTCGGCCGCGGGTGCCTTCGCACCCGGTGCCTTGGCGCCGCCCTTCATACCGAGCCCGCCGCCGGGTGCCTTCGCGCCGCCCTTCATGCCCAGTCCGCCGGGCTTGGCGGTCGGCGCCGAGGGGGCCTCGGCGGCAGGCGTCTCGGTGGCCGGTGCCTCGGCCGCAGCCGACGCTGCGGCGGCCGGTGCTTTCGCGCCCGGTGCTTTGGCGGCGCCCTTCATGCCGAGCCCGCCGCCGGGTGCCTTCGCGCCGCCCTTCATGCCCAGTCCGCCGGGCTTCGTGGCCGGTGTCTCGGCCGCCGGGGCCGCCTCGGCTTCGGGTGCCGCCGTGGCCCCACCACCGGGTGCCTTGGCCGCGCCCTTCATTCCCAGCCCGCCGCCGGGCGCCTTGCCGCCCTTCATGGCCAGGCCCTTGCCGGTCGCCGGTGCGGCCGCGGGGGTGGTTTCCGTCGCGGTCGCGACGGGAGCCGGTTCCGCCGGAGCGGCCGGTTCGGGCTCGGGTTCGGTCTTCGGCTGCTGGACCACCTTCAGGTTGGCGGACAGCGTGGCCGGTTCGACCCGGGTGATGGCCTGCAGCATCAGCTGGGAGACGTCGACGACCTCGGTCTCCTGGCCGACCTCGCCGGAATCCTTGCGCGCGGTGACGCCGTCGGTGAGCATCACGCGGCAGAACGGGCAGCCGGTGGCGATCAGGGACGGGGTGTTGCCGCCGGACAGGGTGGACAGCGCCTCGTCGGTGCGGTCCAGGTTGACCCGCTTGCCGAGCTGTTCCTCCATCCACATGCGCGCGCCGCCCGCGCCACAGCACATCGACCGCTCGCCGTGCCGGGGCATCTCGGTGAGGGTCGCGCCCGAGCCCTCGATCAGCTCGCGCGGCGCGTTGTAGATCTTGTTGTGCCGGCCCAGGTAGCAGGGGTCGTGATAGGTGACCTGCTGCGAGACCGAGGCGACCGGGACCAGCTTCTTCTGCCGCACCAGGCGGTTCAGCAGCTGGGTGTGGTGCACGACCTCGTACACGCCGCCGACCTGCGGATACTCGTTGCTGAGCGCGTTGAAGCAGTGCGCGCAGGTGACGACGATCTTCTTCCGGTTGTCGGCGACGCCCTCGAACACCGAGTTCAGCAGTTCGATGTTCTGCGTGGCCAGCTGCTGGAACAGGAATTCGTTGCCGGCGCGGCGCGCGGAGTCGCCGGTGCAGGTCTCCTCCGCGCCGAGCACCATGAACTTCACGCCCGCCGTGGCGAGCAGCTCGGCGACCGCCTTGGTGGTCTTCTTGGCGCGGTCCTCGTAGGCGCCCGCGCAGCCCACCCAGAACAGGTACTCGTAGCCGTCGAAGCTGTCGGCCTCCTGGCCGAAGACCGGGATGTCGAAGTCCAGTTCGGAGATCCAGTTGAGCCGGTCCTTGGCGTTCTGGCCCCAGGGATTGCCCTTGTTCTCCAGATTCTTGAACAGGCCGGCCAGCTCGGAGGGGAACTCCGATTCGATCAGCACCTGGTAGCGGCGCATGTCGATGATGTGGTCGACATGCTCGATGTCGACCGGGCACTGCTCCACGCACGCGCCGCAGGTGGTGCAGCTCCACAGCGCCTCGGGATCGAACACGCCGCCGGCCTCGGCGTCGCCGATCAGCGGGCGCTCCGCCTCGGCGCGGGCGGCGGCGGAGATGCCGGCGAGCTTGCGCTCGTCGGGCTTGCCGTCGGCGTCGACCAGGCCGACCTCGTCGCCGGCGGCGTCGCGGCGGCCACCGGCCAGCAGGTACGGCGCCTTGGCCTGGCCGTGGTCGCGCAGCGACATGATCATCAGCTTCGGCGACAGCGGCTTACCGGTGTTCCAGGCCGGGCACTGCGACTGGCAGCGACCGCATTCGGTGCAGGTGGTGAAGTCCAGCCAGCCCTTCCAGGAGAAGTCCTCGATGCGGCCCGCGCCGAACGTGTCGGTGTCCGGGTCGGCGGTCTCCATATCGATCGGCTTGCCCTGCGACATCATCGGCTTGGCCGCGCCCAGGGCGACCCCGCCGTCCTTCTCGCGCTTGAAGTAGATGTTGAAGAACGCGGCGAACCGGTGCCAGGCGACACCCCAGTTGATGTTGCGGCCGACCAGCAGCAGGAAGGTGCTGCCGGACACCATCTTCACGAATGCGAACACCGCGACCAGAGCGACGCTGTCGGGCAGCAGCTTGGCCACCTGCATGGTGAAGAAGTCGGTCCAGGCGGTGGACTCGTGATAGGTCGCGATCTTGCCGGCCTTCACCAGCACCATGCCGAGGCCCTCGATGAGCACGATGCTCTCGATGATGTAGGCCGGGACGAACCGGGAACCGGTGAACCGGGACAGCCGCGCGGGCACCCGCGGGTGGTTCAGCTGGCGGATGGTGATCAGCACGAGGATGCCGATCACGGTGCCGATGCCGAGCACCTCGTCCATGAAGTGGTAGATGTGCCAGTTGCCGAACACCGGCCAGTGGAACGTCGGATCGAAAGTCTGTCCGTACGCCTCGAAATAGAGGATGAATCCGGCGAGGAAGCCGATCATCACCAGCCAGTGTGCCCAGCCGACGGTCCGGAACTTGTTCATCCGGGTGTGGGCCAGGAATTCGACGATCATCGTCTTCAGACGGGGCAGGAACGGCCGCCAGCGATCGGGGGCGGGCTGGCCGATCATGATGGCGCGGACCATCGTGCCGACGCCGCCGATGAATGACGCCCAGGCCAAAAGGCTGAACACCACCCCAATCGTGCCCAGCGTCACTGTCAGGGCATTCATGTCGCGACCTTCCTTCGATTCAACGAGCCTCCGGCGGCAGGGCTGGTGCCGCCGGGATTGCACGTATCGTAACGACCGCCAAGTTACCCATCGGTAACTTATCCCGCCACCTCGGGGTCGGGCCGGCCGGGGCCCCAGCTTGTCGGGGCTGGACGTACCCGTTCTGTGACCGGATTCACGGACGGTGACCAACCCGACTTCGATCTTTACGGTAAATCCCGGCAATCCGGACCAGGCACGCGGGATCCATTCCCCACTGACGGAAAAGTCCGATCTCGCGTTGGTGGGGTTCGTTCGACTAGGCTCACGAAGTCTCGCGCGCTGTGCGTATCTTCACACCGATCGGGGAGGGTCTGCGGGTTTGTCACCCGAGGGATGCAGAGGCTCTCAGGGTGGGATACGGACGGCGCAACCTGATCGAAGATTGGACAAAATCGAATGAGGATCCGCAGCGGAACTGCGGCGGCAGGAATGGTCATCGGCGCAATGACCATCGCACTGGGCACGGCGCATGCCGAGCCTGCCCCCGACGCGGCGCAGACCGCGATCGACTATTCCGCCAAACTGGTGGACAAGACCGTCGTCACCAAACTCAAGGGCGGAACCTTCACCCTGGTCGACAAGCCGGTCACCGCCCCCGGTGCGTCGCCCGACCAGAAGCAGCAGGTCGTCGACATCAAGGACAAAGCCGGCAACATCGCCATGGAGATGCCGCTGGACTTCCGGATCGCCGGCGTGCAGATTCCGCTGAAGCCGGTTCTGAAGGAGGACGGCACCGTTCTGGAGCTGACTCCGGATCGCCCGGCCGGCGTGACCATCGGGTCGCAGCCGCTGGTCGCGGTCGCCCGCCCGGTCGACGCGCCCGCGCCGGACGCCGCCGCCCCGGCCCCCGCCGACACGCCGATCACCCCGGCGCCCGCGGACAAGCCGATCCCGCAGGCCAAGGACGTCGCCTCGGCGACGGAGAACCAGCGGGCCATGAACGACTTCACCACGAAGTTCGGCATCGCCACCGCGGTCGGCGGTTTCGTCGGCACCGCCATCGGCGCCGTGATCGGTTGCATCGTCACGATCGTCGCGGCCTGCGTCCCCGGTCTGGTGACCGGCGCCGGCGTCGGCGGCATCATCGGCACCATCGCCGCCGGCGGCCCGACGCTGCTCGCGGCCGGTCTCGATCTGGTCGGCACCATGCAGGCGCCCGACGGCACCACCCAGTGGGCGGATGCCGCGAGCAAGAGCCAGGCGGTCGCCCCGCAGCAGCCCGTCGCCGGGGCTCAGCCCAACTGAGCCCGACCCCTGCACGCGGATCGGCCCGCCCCGGAATATCGGGGCGGGCCGATCCGCGTTCCGGGCGAACCTCGCTCGGCGCGTGGCGAATCCGGCGGCCGCACCCGAGTTCGGTGGTCCGTGCTTCCGCTTCGGCCGTGGGACATTATCCGATGGCGCGGCACCGGATCCCGGACCGCAGCCCGGAATTCACCGTTCGGCGCGCTCGCGACCGTTTGTGGCGCACGAAATTCCCCCAATTGCCCTGAAGTTGCCAAAAGGGCCGGTGGCGTGATTTCGCCACCGGCCCTTTTGCGCTTGTGTCCGAATATCTCTCAGTTGGTGCGGACCGCCAGGCCCGGGTTGTCGGCCAGTACCAGATCGACCGGCTGGACGAACAGCTGAGGCCCGTTGCCGGTCAGGACGCCGAGCAGTTCCGGGATCTCGCAGACCGGGAAGTCGGCCACCGTGGACGCGCTGGAGATACCCAGCGCCAGGGTGCCACTCACCACCGGGCCGCCACTGTCGCCGGGCAGCGCGCAGATATTGGCCGAGAAGCTCTGCTGCAGATCGTGATCGCCGACCTCGACGGTCTGATCGACCGCGTTGATGACGCCGCAGCTGAAGCCGGTGCGGGCGCCGGACTTGCAGACCGGGGCGCCGACGACCGGGGTCGCCACGCCGGTGACCGGGATCGGGCCCTGGCCCGGCACCCGGACGAGGTTGTTGCTGAACCGGCCCTGGTTCGCGTCGTTGATGGCCACGATGGAGTAGTCCTGCGCGCCCAGCACCGACTTCGCGAACGAACCGACCTGTGCTCCCAGGTGATCGCCCGGCAGCAGGTCGAACACGCCGGGGGCGTCGCCGGTGCCGGCGGCCGGGATGTTCGGATCGCAGTGGCCCGCGGTGATGTTCACGACGTTGCCCGCGCCGTCGGTGCCGTTGAAGCCCAGCGAGCAGCGCAGCGAGGTGTGCCCGGCCTGCGAGGCGTACGCGTCGCCCGCCGCGGCCGGGCCGCCGCCCTCACCCGCGACCGCGGTGGCCTGCAACGGCTCCGGGCCCTGCGGCGGGGCGGCCATCACGATCACCCGGGCCGGGTCGACGAAGCCGGGCATCGGCAGCCCGGCCTGGTCGACGCGGACCGCGACGGTGTTGTTGACCACGTCGATGACCGCGCCCCGCACCGACTTGGCCACCTCCTGCGGCTGACCGGTCAGCCACTGCTGGAAGGCGTTCTTCTCGTCGCGCAGCGCGGTCTGGGTCTTCGCGACGTCCTTGACCTCGAAACCGACGGCCTGCGCGGACTTCCGGACCTCGTCCTGCCCCGGTCCGGGTACCAGCGCCACGACCGCCTTACCGGCGTTGTCCAGCCACGCACCGGCGAATACGTCCGGATACTGCTTCTGCGCGTTGGTCGAGAAGGCCGCCACCTGCTGGGCCACGCCGGCCCGGCGCAGGTATTCGTCGGCGGACAGCTTCAGGTCCCGCTGCACCGCCGCGGCCAGATCGGCCGGGAGGGCCGGGGCCGCCGGTGCCGGGCTCGGCGCGGGGGCCGGATCGGCGGCCGCGGTGACCGCGAGCGGGCCGAGGACCAGGGCCGCGGCGGACGCGGCGACGGCTGCTTTGCGCAAGTGTGGGTGCGTGTTTCGCCCGGTAACGGACGAGAGACGGATGCGTGGCAGGAGCATGTGCCGACTATATGGGGTCGAGACGGTAATGCCTACTTATCGTGCGGTGGGTTCTCGGGATTTGCTCCGAATTCACCCCAGGTTCGGGCCGGTCCGCACGCTGATACCCGAACCGACACCGCCACCGGAATTCGCGTCGATGTCGTCCAGAATCGCCCGAATCGGGATACCCAGCGAGGCGGTGCCGCCGTATTGGGCGAGATCGATATTCGCCTCACGGCAGTTCGGTGCGTCGGCGGCATTGGAACCACTGGTGATTCCCAGCGCCATCGTGCCGGACACGATCGCGCCGCCGGAATCGCCGCCCAGGGTGCAGGCGGAGCTGGCGAAGCCGCGGACGGTCTTGGTGTCGCCCTCTGTCGTGTACAGCTCGGTCTCGACCCGATCCGCCACCACGAAACCGCAAGTGAACGTGGACGATTGGCCGGACTTGCAGATCGGCGCGCCGACCACCGGATCGGCGGTGCCCGTGATGGTGAGCGTGGTGCCGTTGGCGCCGCGCATCCGCGGCTGATCCATACCGGCCCGGACGGCCCGGTCGTTCAGCTGGATCACCGAGTAGTCGAGGCCGGTGCGCCCGCCCAGCTTGGCCTGCACGAAGTTACCGACCTGGACACTCGACTTCAGATCCCGGACGTTCGGCACGTACACGCCGGCCGCCTGGTCGCCGCTGCCGAGATTCGGATCGCAGTGTCCCGCACTGATGTTCAGCGCGTTGCCGGCCCCGTCGACGGCGTTGAAGCCGAAGGAGCAGACGTCCACGCTCGTCAGCGACGGATCGTCGAGCGAGGTCTTGGTGCTGATGTAGGTGTCGCCCGCCATCGGCTTGTGCTCGATCGGGCCACCGCTGTTCGGCGACAGCACCACCTTCACGTTGGCGATCAGCGTCGGCAGGTTCAACAGGTGACCGGCCGGGGTGTTGGCGACCTGCAGCACGATCTGGCTGTTGAGGAAGTCGATGGCGACCGAGTTGATCCCGGCGGAGATCTCCCGCGGCAACCCGCCGATCCAGGAGGTCAGCTGATCCAGCGACCCCTCCAGATTGTCCGCGGAGATCGGGGCCAGCCGGGTCTGATATCCGTCGGAGGCGGCGATCCGGGCGGCGTCGAGCGAGGTGACCGCCATGACCGGCTTACCGTCGGGATTCAGCCAGGCACCGGCGAATTCGTCGGGACGCTCGGACCGGAACTCGCGGGCGTAGTCGCGCAACTGCTGTGCGCGAGAAGCGCGATCGAGGTATTCCGCCGCGGTCATCTTCAGATCGCGGCCGACCGCTTGGATCAGTTCCGCCGGCAATTGATCGGCCGGCGCGTCGGCAGCGGGGGCCGCAGGGGATGCGGGGGCCGGATCCGCCTGCGCGGCACCGGAGACGAATACGGGACCGAGAAGTACGGTCGAGGCAATCGCGGTGGTGACTGCTCTGACCGTGGCGCGCCGCGCCGCCAACTTGCGCATGAAGTCCCTTCGTCAGGCACCTGGGTTGACCAGGTCGTTCTGCGGGTTGTAAGCCGTTGCGCGGCAACAACCCTCGTCCGCACGAGACCGATCGGCCGGTAGGTTTTCGGTGAGGATCGGTCAGCGCCCCACTCTAGGGCACTTCGGCGAAGGTTTCGCTGTGAACGATCGGACCGGGGTCTCGATTACTGAGGTATCTGGAGTGTGGGCAGCCGGGGAATGTCCGGCGACGGCCCGTAGGGATCACCGTACGGGTAGGGGTAGGGATACGGGCGGGTCGGGGTGCGGGTGGTGGAACCGCGCGGGGTGCGGGTGGTGGAGCGCGGCGGCGAGGTCGGGGTGGGTGTCGTGGTGGGTGGTGGCGGAGTGTCGGCGGTGGTCGGTTCCGGGGTGGCCTCGGTGGTCTCCGGCGTCTCCTGGGTGTCGGCCGGTTCCACACTGGTCGGGCCGGATTCGGTCGTCGTGGGTGCGGGGGCGGGAGGGGCGGCGACCGTGGTCGGCGTGGGTGCGGTCCGCGCGTTCCCGGCCGAGGGGGAGATGTTCGCCCGCCACGCCACGCCCACCACGACGGCGCCGAGCAACAGGCCCAGGAAGGCGGCCGCCGCGACCAGCATCGCGATCCGGCGGGGCCGCCGCGGCACCCGGGTGGCGGTGGTGGCCGGGCCCGCCGGGGGTGACACGTTCTCGGCGGCGACGGTGGCATCGTCCGGGCCGATCGGTTCGGCGAGCGGCATCGCGGCCGAATAGGCCTGGGCCACCCGCGGCTCGTCCAGCGCCGGCAGCACGTCGGTGACCTGCAGCGAGGTCTCGCTGTGGGTCGGATCGGGTGGCGTGGTGCCCGCCGGGGTGGACAGCACCGCCGACAGCGCCGCCTGCGCGGCCGCCTGGGCGACGGCGTATCCGGAGGCCCCGGGTACCACCACCAGATCGCCCTCGCTGACCAGCACCACCGCCCGCAGGCCGAGATAGTCCAGCGCGTCCCGGACCGATTGCACGTCCTCCTCCGGCCAGTTCGGGGGATAGGCGGCGTAGAACTCGGCGGGGCCGACCAGATGTTCCGCGGCGAGGTTGATCAGGCAGAACAGCGCGGTGGCGAGCAGATCCTCCGGCCGGTACGCGGGACCGGAATCGACCGAGACACCCGCCGGATCGCCGATCGCGGACACGAAGTTCCGGATCGAATGGCTGTGCCCGGGCAGCGGCTGGCCGCCCAGTTCGGTGTCGCCGTCGTCGGCCATGTGCAGCACCGACTCGCGGAGGACGTAATGGGGTTCGGGCGTACCGGCGCCCGGACTGCCGACGCTGGTGACGATCGCGGCGACGCTCACGTCCTCGGCGATCCGCAGGCCGACCCCTGTCGCCATCTCCCTTACCTCGCTTCGATGTACGGTGCGCCATCGTGCACGACCGTCCGCGGTATCACACCGGGCGTGGTGTCACACCAGCAGCGAGCCGTGTCCCATGGCGCGGAGCATAGACAATAACTCCGACCTGGAACCGGCTCCGATGCGACGTCGGATCCGTGCGACATGATGCTCCACCGTCTTCGCCGAGATGTACAGCCGAGCGCCGATTTCCCGATAGGTCAGGCCGAGCAGCACCAACTCCGCGACCTCGCGCTCCCGCTCGCTGAGAATCGTGCCGGGGGCGGGCGCCGGCGCCGGGGCCGGCGGCATCGCGGCATCGGAGCGCATCGGGCGCGGTTGCGGCCTGGCCTCGGCGCGAACCGTACGGGCCAGCTTGAGCAGCGCCGTGGCCATCGCGGGCTCCGCCGCCGCGAGGGCGGCCTCGGAGGCCAGCCGGCCGGCGTCCCAGATCATCCCGATCCCGGCCAGCCGCCGGACCGCGGCGGCCACCGTGTCGTGATCGACCTCACCCCGCAGTGCCAGCACCCAGGTGCGGCCGGCGTCGGCCAGGATCGCGGCATGGGTGTCGCCGGCCTGCGCGGCGGCCTTGAGGCGGTGCGCAGGCGGCAGTAGTTCGTCGGGACGTTCCCGGGCGATCGCGGCCTGGATGGCGTACCAGTGGAAGGCATTCGCCCAGGCCGGGGGATATCCGAGGCGCTGCAGCAGATCCGCGGCCGCGTCCACCAGCGTCGCCACCCTGGCCTCGTCCCGCAGCCGGATCGCCGCGAGCCACAGCTCACCGATCGGCAACAGCGCCAGCAGATCCGCCGTCACGTCGTCGAACAGCGGACGGGCGGCCTCCCAGGCCCGGGTCAGCGCGGCGTGGTCGCCGCCGCGGCGGGCCAGGCCCACCGTCACCCCGTGGGCGAGCAGCCGGTCGCGGGCCTGCAGAGTGGCGAGATCCAGAGCGGTGACGATCTCGCCGGCCCCCTGTTCGTCGCCGCCGAGCATCGCCGTCCAGGCGGCCAGCACCAGCAGGTGCGGATCCTGTTCCGATCCGCCGCGCAGCGCGTCGGCGGCGCGGCGCGGCTCGCCCATGCTGAGGCACAGCAGGGTCGCGATCGAGGCCGCGGTACAGGGCAGGAAGTGGCCCGTGGCGCCGCCCGGCCCGATCTCGGCGCGGGCGGCCTGGATCAGCTCCGCCGCGGCGAGCGCGGCCGCCGAGCGGGATTCACCCGCCGCCGGGTCCGCCGCCGGCTCGCCGGCCGCCAAGAACGCCGGTGCGGCATCCGATTCCGGGTCGGCGGCGGGTTCCGCGGCACCGACGGAACGGCCCAGCGCCGAGACCATCAGGGCGGCACGGGCGGTCGCGGCGGTCGGCGGCCAGCGGTCCGCGGTGGCGGACAACACGGTCGCGGCCTCCACCTCGCCCGCCAGATACTGCACCGCCGCGCCGGCGGCCCAGTCCGCGCCCACGCGCTGCGCTCCGAGCCACGAGTACAACTGGGCGGCGCGTTGCACCAGCCCGCGGCGGGTCCACACGCCCGCGCAGATGCGCACGGCCGCAGCCAGATCCGCGTCGGGAACATCGGTGCGGGCCAGCACCGGCTCGGCCAGCCGCAGCGCGGTGTCGCCGTCGCCGGCCCGCGCGGCGGCCTCGGCCCAGCGCACCGCGACGGCCCGCGGGTCGGCGCCGGCCGCCACCGCCGCGGTGTAGTAGCGCACGGCGTCGTCGGTCTTCTCGGCTGCCGCGCAGAGGAATTCGGCCAGGCGCGGTTCCCGGACACCGGATTCCGCGAGCAGCAGGGCGGTGTGGTCGCGGAGCAGGCCGGCGTCGAGCCGGGCCTCCAGCAAGCGCCGTTGCACGGCCAGGAACCGGCGGTCGCCGACCAGCGTGCGCAGCGGCGCGACCGCCGGGGCGGGCAGCAGATCGGCGTCGGTCACCAGTGCGCCGGCCCGGGCCCGATCGATGAGATCCCAGGCGGTGGCGTGGTCCACGCCGAGGACCTCGGTCAGCTCGCCGGGATCCAGCCCCGCGCCGGTGGCGGCGACGACCAGCACCTCGAGCAGATCGGGTTCCGTCCGATCCAGCAGTGCCCGAGCCCAATTCGTCACCGCCGCGTCGACGGCGGCGATCCCGGCGTCCAGGCGGGCGGCGCACGCGGCGGTGAGGGCGGTCACCACACCGCCGTGGATGCCGCCGGTCTGGCGATGGATGTGCTGGGTCACCGAGCGCGGCACGGTCATCCCCAATTCGCGGGCGAACGGCGCGATGTCGGCGCTGCCGAGCGCCCGCACCTCGAGCACCCGGCCGCGGCGCGCCACGGCCTCGGCGAGCGCGCGCAGCGCGGGGTCGTGCGGACGGGGCCGGGCGGCCACGACGATCGTCCGGTTGCCGGACTCGACGACGGCGCGAAGTCGTTCCAGCGCAGCCGGTTCCAGCGTGTGGGCATCGTCGATGATCAACGCGGCCGGTGCCGCGTCGCGGCCGATGTCCGGTCCGTC
The DNA here is from genome assembly GCF_009604425.1 of Nocardia aurantia. Taxonomy (GTDB): domain Bacteria; phylum Actinomycetota; class Actinomycetes; order Mycobacteriales; family Mycobacteriaceae; genus Nocardia; species Nocardia aurantia. Next base: position 84,277 of record NZ_WEGI01000016.1, read on the forward strand.
GTGCAGCGGCACATCGGCGCGCGACGCGATTCCGCGGGCGTGCAACCGGTCCCGGATCGCCGCCAGCAGGGTGGATTTGCCGGTGCCGCAGCGGCCGCGGATCAGATGGATGAGCGGGCGTGAGGTCGCGGTGTCGAACTCCCGCAGAACTTCTCGTGCACCCGGCAGCGAGGCGAACGCGATGGTCGTGGACACGGGCACCTCATCCACCCACGCGGGACAGGGCCGGCGCGGTGGCCGGCGGCACGTTGGCGGTCGGATCGGCCGCCTCCGCGGTGGGCGGGGCCGGCGCGGCCGTCGGCTGCGTCGCGGTGACGGGACCGTCCACCGGATCGGCGGACTGCCGGGACGTGCCCAGCGCCACGGTGCCGGTAGCCAGCATCGCGACCACGATCAGCGCGGCGCCGAACATCGCGAGCCGCCGGCGGGCCGGTCTGCGAGGCGCGGGCGGCGGTAGGTCCGGGGTTTCGGGTTCGGGCCGCGAATCCGGTTCGGACGCGGGGGTCGCGGCCACCGGCACGACGGGCGCGGGGGGAACGGGCGCCGGCGGTGTCACGGTGACGGTCGGCGCGGCCGGGATCGGTTCGGTGATCGCGGCCGAAACCACCATGTTGGCAACGGATTCCGTGGACGTCGCCAGCAGATCGACCGCCAGCAGCGCGGCGCCGCGGGCCGCGGTCCGGGCGGGATCGCTCGCGGACATCACCGGCAGGCCGAATTCGGTCGAAAGCAGTTCGGCCACCAAGGGAATCGAGGAGCAGCCCCCGGTCAGCAGAAAGCCGCCCAGACCTTTCGGCGCGACCTCGGCGCGACGCAGCGTCGTCCGGACCAGACCCAGCGTGTCGAGCAGCGACTCGCGGTACAGATCCTCCACCTCGTCCCGGACCAATCGGATATCTCGCATCACTCCGGGCAGTCGTACCGGGACGATCGTCGCGGTATTTCCGGAAAGGTCTTCTTTCGCAATTTGACAGCGCCGGCGCAGAACCGCCAATTCCCTTTCGACATCGGGATCCAGTGGGTCCAGTTCGACGTCGCGTAGCACGTTTGCCAGGACGTAACGCATGATCAGCAGGTCGAATTCGGCGCCACCCACGTCGGTGCCGCGCATCGGCACCCCGAGCAGCCCGCCGCGCGGCCCGCCGCGCACCGCCGAGACCGTGACCCCGGATGCGCCGAGGTCGTACACCACGACGACATCGGTGCCCACGCCGTATTCGTGCTCCAGCCAGCGCAGGGCCGCGGTCGGCTCCGGTACCAGCGCGACGTCGCGGCGGCCCGCCCAGTCCAGCGCGGTCCGCTGCGACGCCATGGTCTGCCGCGACCACCACGCGGGGCAGCCCACCACCGTGGTGGCCGGCGCGTAGTCGTCGATCACCCGGCCGATCAGCGCCGCCACCAGGTCGGCGGCGCGCACCGACACCCCGTTCTCGCTGAGGATGTCGGTGGAATCACCGACCCGGGACAATAGATTTTGCGACAATTCGGGCGCCGGAGCCGGCGCGCCGGTTCGAACCTGCGTGGCGCCCCGGTGCGCTCCGGAGGTCGTCACCGCGACGGTGTTGGCCGCCCCGACGGTGATGCCGAGCGCCAGGCCCTGAGTCATTCGAGAACCCCTGTCGTTCGAAACGCGTGCGTGTGCCTCACGTGCCGGTGGACCAGTCGTACGGTCACTGCGACCTACCCGCCTGTCGGTTGCTGAGCGGGTTGCGTTACCGAGTTCCGGAAAATCCGGGGATATTCCCCCAACCCGCGGTTCGCCCCCAAGCCGAACGGTCCGGATTTCGGGGGGTGCGGCCCCGATTCGGTATCCCCCGGCACGTTTCTAACGTGAAAGCAATTCACCGCGGACCGCTCGATCCGCCGAGCCGGAGGAGGAGTTCGATGAGGCCCAACACGATCCTCGAGTTCATCCTCGGGCTGCTGCGCGATCACGAGGCCGCCGCCGGGTACTGCGCGGATCCGGCCGCGGCGCTGTGCGCCGCCGGGCTGGCGGCGGTTACGCCGGAGGACATCGCCGCCGTCGCGCCGATGGTGGCGGAATCCGCGTTGATCACCGATGGTTTCAGGCTCACGACGATCGTGGCCGTGGACGCCGTGGCGGTGCCGGCGGGTACTCGGCACGGTATGCCCACCGGTGGTTTCGCCGTACTGGACTCGGAATTGACCGCGAGCCTGCGGGATTCCCTCATCGGTCGCGTCGGTGCGGGCACCGCGCGCGACAGTGGTGGAGCCGGGTTCGCCGGAACCGGCCGGGCGGTCGGCACTTTCGCCGCAACCGGTGGGCCGGAGAGCATCTTCGGTGTGGAGGTCATCACGGATCTCGGTGTTCGCGCGGAGGACGGCAGTGCGGGAATCGGCCGCGGAAATCGCTCCGCGCCGAACGGTTCGGAATCGAGTGGATTCGGTTGGTCCACCGATGGTTCCGCTTCCACCGGTGCACACACCGACGTTCTCGATGGTAACGGCAGCGGGCAATTGCCAGGCGTTTTCCCCAGCGATCCGGGCGGATTCGAGCCGTCCGCGGACCTATCGTGCCCGCCCGGACACGCGAAGCCGGCGCATCCGGGCGGGCGCACGACCGACAGCGGTACCGGCCGGTCCGGCGATCGGCTCGCCGGGCCCGATGTCGCAGGTGCGCCGAGCCTTTCGGATGAGGGAGGGCTCGGCGGCGATGCCGACGGGACGGCGGCGGTGGCGCGGATCGGTGCCGGTTGGGGTTCCGCGGAAGTGCTGAGCCTGTCGGATGAGGGCGGGCTCGGCGGCGGCGCTCCGAAATTCGCTGGTGCGTCGGCGAATGCGTCGATCGGTGCCGCCGCCGCGAGTGGTTCCGGCGGTGCCGGGTTGCATGGCGGGAGTGCAACTCGGGCCGCCGGATCGCTCACCGTTTCCCGTGCGGCCGTGGCGGGCACCTGGTCGAGTGTGGACGTAGCGCACGCCTTCGGTTCCGGCGTCGGCGGCGACCGCCTCGGCCCGGTGTGAGGCAGGTCACCCACACCGGCGGTCACAGGGCATCGGGGGGATGTGTCCAACCGGATGTCAGCACCTCGACGGAAGGACACCGGCGATGCCCGTCATCGACGTTCTCGATTCGTATCTCAACTACACCGAGGTCGGCGCCGGCCCGGTGCCGATCGTGTTCCTGCACGGCAACCCGACCTCGTCGTATCTGTGGCGCAACGTGATTCCGCACGTCGGCGACCGGACCCGGGTACTGGCGCCGGACCTGATCGGCATGGGTGAATCCGGTAAGCCGGAGATCGGTTACCGCTTCACCGATCACGCCCGCTACCTCGCCGCCTGGTTCGACGCGCTGGAACTCGACCGGGTGGTCCTGGTCGGCCACGACTGGGGTGGGGCGCTCGGAATGAATTGGGCGGCACAGCATTCCGAACGGGTTCGGGGAATAGCCGTCCTGGAGACCTTCCTGCGCCCGCTGCGCTGGAGCGAGATGCCGCCGCGCGGTGCCGAACTGTTCCGCCGGTTCCGGTCACCGGAGGGTGAGCAGGCGATCCTGGTCGAGAACATGTTCATCGAATACAACCTGCCGTTCGGCGCGAAATCCCTCACCCCCGCCGACCTCGACGTATACCGGGCGCCGTATCCGACGCCGGAATCCCGGCGCCCGATGCTGGTCTGGCCGCGCGAGTTCCCGCTGGACGGTGAGCCCGCGGACGTCGTGGCGATCGTGGCGGACTACGGCCGCTGGATGGCCGCGTCGCCCGACGTCCCCAAGCTGGTGATGGCTGTGGAGAACGGCGTCGGGCTCGGCTCCGCGGAAGCGGTCGAATGGGCCGTGTCGACGTTCGCCGCCGCCGAGGCCGTCGGCATCGGCCCGGCCGGGCATCACGCCCCCGAGGATCAGCCCGATGCCATCGGCACGGCGATCGCGGAGTGGGTCGACAAGCACAATCTGCTCGGCTGAGACGCCCGTCACCGGTTCCCGCACCCCTTGTAGCCGGTGCGGGAGCCGGAATCGGGTGCGACAGGCCGAGGACCCTTGCGGGTCGTTCGTGGTCGGCGAACGATGGAGTGATGACGGCAGCAGCGGGAAACACGGCGACCGGCGGTGGCGCGGAAGATGCTGGGGGGCAACCGATGTCGACCCATCGCCAGGTGACCGGCTCCGGATCGGGCCGGAAAAGCGCGGACGGCGAGGGGCGCCGGGCCGCCGACACGGTGGATGCCGAGGCGGCGCTCGTCCGGCGGGCGGCCGACGGCGACCGCGCGGCCGTCACGGAAGTCGTCCGGCTGCTGCAGGATCCGCTGTATCGGCTGGCGCTGCGAATGCTCGCGCGGCCGGCGGACGCCGAGGACGCGACGCAGGAGATCCTGCTGCGGGTGGTCGGCAACCTTGGTACCTGGCGTGGTGAGGCCAGGCTGCTCACGTGGGCCTATCGCATCGGCGTCAACTATCTCCTCAACCAGGCGCGACGTACTCCGCTGGAGCGCTCGCACCTGTCCCTGGACGCGTTCGGCGAGGGGCTGCGAGACGGGCTGGCCGATGCCGACTATCGCGGCCCGGAAGCCGAACTGCTCGTCCGCGAGATGCGGTTGTCCTGCAGTCAGGCCATGTTGCAGTGCCTGGTCCGCGACGAGCGCGTCGCGTTCGTGCTGAGCGAGGTGTTCGAACTCGGCTCGGCGGAGGCCGCGTGGATCGTCGGCAGCACCCCGGCCGCGTATCGCAAGCGGCTGGAGCGGGCGAAGCGGCGCCTCGGCGACTTCCTCCACGCCACCTGCGGACTGGCGAACCCGGCGGCGTTCTGCCGATGTGCGCGGCGCATCGACAAAGCCGTCGCGGTGGGGCGCCTGGACCCGGCTCGTCCGGTGCTCGCGACCCATCCGGTCACTCCGGGCGGTCGCACGGTCGTCGCCGCCGAACAGCAGATGGTCCGGTTGCACGATGCCGCGGCCGTACTGCGCTCGCATCCCGACTATGCCGCACCACAGGCCCGGACGGCCGCCATCGCCGGACTGATCCGCTCGGGCCGTTTCCCACTGCTCGACGGCGGCGACTTGACGCCCGGCCGGGCCGGGAGTGTCCTGGAAAACGGGGGTACCGAGCGGGAGGCAGGTGTCTTGTGAACGATCGACAGACCGTGAACGCACTGCTCGAGCAGGCCGGCCGCACCTATGCCGACGAGGCCGGGATCACGCTGGCCGACCGGCCGGCGCCGCTGTTCCAGCTGCTCGTGCTCGCCCAGTTGATGAGCGCCAGGATCTCCGCGCAGATCGCGGTCGGTGCCGTCCGCGAGCTGATCCACTCCGGTTACCGGACCCCGCAGCGGGTCGCGGGCGCCGACTGGCAGGACCTGGTGGACGCGCTCGGCCGCGGCCACTACGTGCGCTACGACGAGTCGACGGCCACCCGGCTACGCGAGAATGCCGCTCTGCTGCTCGACCGCTACCACGGCGACCTGCGCCGTCTGGCGGCCGAGGCCGATCACGATCCGAACCGGTGCGCGGAGTTGTTGCAGCAGTTCGAGGGCCTGGGTCCGGTCGCGGCGGACATCTTCCTGCGCGAGGTTCAGGACACCTGGACCTGGGTGCGCCCGCGTTTCGACGAGCGGGCCCGGCGCGGCGCGCGACGATTGCATCTGCCGACCGACCCGGCGGCCCTCGACGGTCTCGGCCATGCCGGTCACGACGCGGAGCTGGCCGCGGCCCTGGTCCGGGTGACCATCGACCGGGACCTGGCGCCCGCCGTGCTGGGCACCGGCTGATCGCGGCGCGCACCCATCCGCGACCGGCCGTTCGGCGATACTGGGCGGGGCTTGCCCTCCCGATCGCCGGGTGACCGGTTGCGGAATCCGACTGTTCCGGTCCTGGCTTGGGGACATGACTCGTGGTGACGCTCGCCACCGCATCATCCGGCACCCGGTCGGGTGCTCGTGGGTATGTCCGGAGCGTTCGAAAAAATTCTGCGGGTCGGGAATCAACCCGGCATGCCGCTCGTTGAGCACTTCGACAACGTTGAGTGCAGTCGGCTCAAGAATGTAGTTGACTCGGGTAGCGCCCGGGGGCAGTATTGAGCCGACCACGCTCAGCGTTGCTGGGACCGTGCTCCACGCGGTGTTCGGGGTGAGGTCCCGCGGCCCGGCCGGATGCGTCACGAGCGCACCGCCGGGGCCGCGACAGGCACCTTGCCCTGTACGACACACAGGTACGTCACTTAGGAGGAACCACAATGGCTCGTGCGGTCGGTATCGACCTCGGGACCACCAACTCGGTCATCGCTGTGCTCGAAGGCGGCGAGCCGAAGGTCATCGCCAATTCGGAGGGCGCCCGTACGACGCCCTCGATCGTCGCGTTCGCCAAGAACGGCGAGGTGCTGGTCGGTCAGCCGGCGAAGAACCAGGCCGTGACCAACGTCGACCGCACCATCCGCTCGGTGAAGCGCCATATGGGCGACTCCGCGTGGAGTGTGGACATCGACGGGAAGAAGTACACCCCGCAGGAGATCAGCGCGCGCGTGCTGATGAAGCTGAAGCGGGACGCGGAGGAGTACCTCGGTGAGGAGATCACCGACGCCGTCATCACGGTGCCCGCGTACTTCGAGGACGCGCAGCGGCAGGCCACCAAGGAGGCCGGGCAGATCGCGGGCCTGAACGTGCTCCGCATCGTCAACGAGCCCACCGCCGCGGCCCTGGCCTACGGCCTGGACAAGGGCGAGAAGGAACAGACCATTCTGGTCTTCGACCTCGGCGGCGGCACCTTCGACGTCTCGCTGCTGGAGATCGGCGAGGGCGTCGTGGAGGTCCGCGCGACCGCCGGCGACAATCACCTCGGTGGCGACGACTGGGACAACCGCGTCGTGAGCTGGCTGGTCGACAAGTTCAAGGGCTCGTCGGGCATCGACCTGACCAAGGACAAGATGGCCATGCAGCGGCTGCGTGAGGCCGCCGAGAAGGCCAAGATCGAGCTGAGCTCCTCGCAGGGCACCTCGATCAACCTGCCCTACATCACCGTGGACGCGGACAAGAACCCGCTGTTCCTGGACGAGCAGTTGACCCGCGCCGAGTTCCAGAAGATCACCTCGGATCTGCTGGATCGCACCCGTCAGCCGTTCCAGCAGGTCATCAAGGACGCCGGCATCTCGGTCAAGGACATCGACCATGTCGTGCTGGTCGGCGGTTCCACCCGGATGCCCGCCGTCACCGACCTGGTACGCGAGCTGACCGGCGGCAAGGAGCCCAACAAGGGCGTGAACCCGGACGAGGTCGTCGCCGTCGGCGCCGCCCTGCAGGCCGGCGTGCTCAAGGGTGAGGTCAAGGACGTCCTGCTGCTCGATGTCACCCCGCTGTCGCTGGGCATCGAGACCAAGGGCGGCGTGATGACCAAGCTGATCGAGCGCAACACCACCATCCCGACCAAGCGGTCGGAGACCTTCACCACGGCCGACGACAACCAGCCGTCCGTGCAGATCCAGGTCTACCAGGGTGAGCGCGAGATCGCCTCGCACAACAAGCTGCTCGGCTCCTTCGAGCTGACCGGCATCCCGCCGGCCCCGCGTGGCGTGCCGCAGATCGAGGTCACCTTCGACATCGACGCCAACGGCATCGTGCATGTGACCGCGAAGGACAAGGGCACCGGCAAGGAGAACACGATCAAGATCCAGGACGGCTCCGGCCTGTCCAAGGAGGAGATCGACCGGATGGTGCGCGACGCCGAGGCGCATGCCGCCGAGGACAAGCAGCGGCGCGAGGAGGCGGAGACCCGCAACCAGGCCGAGTCGCTGGTGCACCAGACCCAGAAGTTCATCGACGAGAACACGGACAAGGTCCCCGCGGAGATCAAGACGAAGGTCGAGGCCGCGATCGCCGAGGCGAACGAGGCGCTGAAGGGCGACGACATCTCCGTCATCAAGACGGCGGTGGAGAAGCTGGCGACCGAGTCGCAGGCGCTGGGCCAGGCCATCTACGAGGCGTCCGCCACCGCCGACGCGGGTGCGGGTGCGAGCTCGGCCAACGGCGCCGGGCCCGCCGCGGATGACACCGTCGTCGACGCCGAGGTCGTGGAAGAACCGGAGAAGAAGTGAGCCAGAATCCGGAACAGGAGCCGGTCACCATCGTCGACAACCGCAAGGTCGATCCCGAGACCGGTGAGGTCCGAGAGCCCGCGGCCGACGCCACTGCGGCGCCCACTCCGGAAGCCGGGCCCGACGCCGCGGCGGCAACCGCCGCGGCGACCGGCAACGGTGAGGCGGGAAACGGCGAGGCCGCGGCCTCGGTGAGCACCGGCTCGGCCGGCGCCGAGCTGGCCGAGCGCACCGCCGACCTGCAGCGGCTGACCGCGGAGTACGCCAACTACCGGCGGCGGGTCGACCGCGACCGCAAGGCCGCCGTCGACGCGGCGAAGGCCTCGGTGGTCACGGAGCTGCTCGGGGTGCTCGACGATCTCGATCGGGCTCGCGCCCATGGTGATCTGGAGTCCGGGCCGCTGAAGTCGGTGGCGGACAAGCTGGCCGACGCGCTGCGCAAGCAGGGCCTCGACGAGTTCGGTACGGAGGGCGAGCCTTTCGATCCGACCCTGCACGAGGCCGTGCAGCACGAGGGTGACGGACACGACCCGGTGATCGGCGTCGTGATGCGCAAGGGTTACCGCTTCGGCGATCGCGTGCTGCGGCACGCGCTGGTCGGCGTCACCGACGCCGCCCTGGCCGACGACACCGCGGCGAGCCGCGTCGTGGGCACCACCGCGAGCCGCGTCACGGGCACCGGGCCGGAGGACGGCAGTGCGGCGGATCCGGAGACTCCGGAGACGACGAATGCCGGCGACGGCAGTGCCGACGAGTAACAGTGTGAAAGGAGGAGATGCTCGGTGAATCGGGAGTGGCTCGAGAAGGACTTCTACAAGGAGCTGGGTGTCTCCTCCAGCGCCACCGCGGATGACATCAAGAAGGCCTACCGCAAACTGGCCCGTGATCTGCATCCGGACAAGAATCCGGGTGATGCCAAGGCCGAGGAGCGATTCAAGGCCGTCAGCGAGGCACATGCCGTGCTGTCGGATACGGAGAAGCGCAAGGAGTACGACGAGGCGCGGCGGCTGTTCGCCAGCGGCGCCTTCGGTCGTGGCGGGTTCGCGCCGGGCGGTGGTTACGCGCCCGGCGGCTTCAACGGCGAGTTCAACCTCGGCGACATCTTCGGGGGCGCCGCGGGCGGCGGGGACGGTGGCCTGGGCGATCTGCTCGGCGGTCTGTTCAACCGCGGCGGCGGCCGGGCTTCCACCCGGCCGCGGCGCGGCAGCGACGTGGAGACCGAGACGACCCTCGGCTTCCGCGAGGCGGCGCAGGGCGTCACCGTGCCGCTGCGGATGACCAGTCCGTCGCCGTGTACCACCTGCCACGGCAGCGGTGCCAAGCCCGGCACGAGCCCGCGGGTCTGCCCGCACTGCAACGGAACCGGCGTGATCAGCCGTAACCAGGGTGCGTTCGGATTCAGCGAGCCGTGCGAGGACTGCCGCGGCACCGGGTCGATCATCGACGACCCGTGTGTCGACTGCCACGGCACCGGCATCCAGAACCGGACCCGCACGATCACCGTGCGGGTGCCACCGGGGGTGCGCGACGGACAGCGGATCCGGCTGGCCGGACAGGGCGAGGCGGGCCTACGCGGCGCCCCGGCGGGCGATCTGTTCGTCACCGTGCACGTCAGCAACGACAAGGTCTTCGGCCGCACCGGCGACGACCTGACCCTGGTACTGCCGGTCAGCTACAGCGAACTGGTACTGGGCACCACGGTGTCGGTGCCGACGCTGGACGGCCGGGTCGGCGTCAAGGTGCCCGCGGGCACCGCCGACGGCCGCACCCTGCGCGTGCGCGGCCGCGGCGTGCCCAAGCGCGACGGCACCTCGGGCGACCTGCTCGTCACGGTGAAGGTCGCGGTACCGCAGAAGCTGGACGACGATGCCACCGAGGCATTGCGGAACTACGCGGACGCGGAGAAGGCGGGTGGGTTCGACCCGCGTGCCGGATGGGCAGGTGCGTGATGGATGATCCGAAGAAGATGAGCGCGTCCACCGAGTACTTCATGATCTCGGTGGCCGCCCAGCTGGCCGGTATGCATGCGCAGACCCTGCGCACCTACGACCGGCTGGGTCTGGTGACCCCGCAACGCACCTCCGGTGGGGGACGGCGTTATTCGAGCCGGGACGTGGAGCTGCTGCGCGAGGTGCAGCGGCTGTCCCAGGACGAGGGCGTCAACCTGGCCGGCATCAAGCGGATCATCGAACTCACCAACCAGGTCGAGGAGCTGCAGCAGCGGCTCGGCGAGCTGGCCGCCGAGGTGGAGCGGATGCGCGCGGCCTACCGCCCCGACCTCACCCCGCCCCCGCGCAGCACCGCGCTGGTGGTCTGGCAGCCCCGCAACAAGCGCCGGTAGTACCCGGAAATGTCCGTGTGACAGCGCCTTCGATGTCGGAGGCGCTGTTTTTCGTTGTGCCCCAGCACCTCCGCGGCGGGTGCGGCGGTATTCCACAGCGGCGGTGGCCGGATCGTTGCCGTAATCGCCTCGAATGCCGTGCGACACCGGTTTTCGCGCTCGCTGGATTGATCAGCACCGTTCCGGCAAATATGAGTCGTGCACGGCAAGTTCCCCACTTTGTTCCTATCGGCGATCGAAATGATCCGAATTTGCTGGGCTTTCGGTATGTTTCCAGGGGGCTTGGCACGCTCGCGCCCTGATCCGTCGGAATTTCACGCCTGTTGTTCGGGAAGGCCATTCCGTTGCCGGCAAACCTCACCTAGACTCGCAGAACATCGGCTGCTGACGAGTGGCTCACGGCATTCCACTCCGGGTGCGGTCAGTGTTCGAGTGCGAAATGGGGTTGTGAGACTTATGGATTCGCGGACCGTCGCATTGATCAGAACGACATTCAAGGCGGTTGCTGCGGAGGAGGGGGGACCGGACAAACTCGCCCGGTCGTTCTACGCCATCCTCTTCACCGAATACCCGCACATCCGGGACCTGTTCCCCGCCGCCCTCGGGGCGCAGCGCGATCGGCTGATCAAGGCCATCGGCTACACCGTGGAGCGGTTGGAGGAGCCCGACCGGCTGCTGCCCTTCCTGGCGCAGCTGGGCCGCGATCATCGCAAATACGGCGTGACCGCGGAACACTATGCGGCAGTGAGCAGATCACTGCGGCTCGCGCTCGGCGGCTACGCCGGCACCGAACTGTGGACCGACGAGGTGGAGCGGGCCTGGGAGGAAGGCCTGGACCTGATCGCGAGCACCATGACGACCGCCGCCGAGCAGGAGACCGCCCCGCCGGTGTGGACCGGCACCGTCGTCGAGCACCGTGCGGTACTCCGCAATCTGTCGATCGTGCGGCTGCGGCTGGATCAGCCGATGACCTACGCGGCCGGTCAGTACATGAGCGTGCAGATCCCGTCCCGGCCGCGGATGTGGCGTTATCTCTCCGCCGCGGTACCCCCGAATCCTCAGGGGGAGATCGAATTCCACATCCGGAGCATCACCGGCGGCTGGGTCGGCCCCGCTGTCGTCGGGCATACCGTGGTCGGCGACCGCTGGCTGCTGGGGTCACCGCTGGGCGGGCTCGGCGTACTGCGCAACACCCGCCGCAAGATGCTCATGGTCGGATGCGGCACCGGCATCGCCCCGCTGCGCGCGCAGTTGCTGGCGATGACCCAGCGCCGATCCAATCCGCGGGTGCATTTGTTCGTCGGCGGGCAGCACCCGTGCGATCTCTACGATCTGGCGACACTGAGCGCGCTCTCCGTCGCACACAAGTGGCTGACCGTCACGCCGGTCGTCGAGAGCATCGAAAACCCGTGGTGGTACGCCGATTCCGGCGATCCGGCACCGGAACTGCCCGCATTACAGCGAAGACAGGTCGGGCAGATCGGCAAAGTGGTGGCCGCCGCGGGCGATTGGTCGGACCACGACGTCCAGATCGTGGGCGCCCCGCCGATGGTGCAGACCACCAAATTCCGCCTGATGGCCGCGGGTGTCCCGACGCGCAACATCCGGCACGACCCACTCTTCTGAGCCGAGCTGTACGCGGGTCCACCGGTCAAGCGCCCTCGTACCGAATGGCTCCCGGCGGGGTGCCTCCCGCGACCAGGCTTTCGACGGTCGCCTGGACCATCGCGCGCGATCCGCACACCAGTACCCGGTGGTGCAGCAGCGGGCCCATATCGCCGACCACGTCGGCGAGCGTCCCCTCCAGCATCTCGTTCACGTCGAATCCGATGTCGACGCGGCAACTCTCGTACCATTCGTCGACCCACGCCGGGTCGTAGGCGCTCTCCACCACCGGTATCACCGTCAGCCAGGGCAGTTCCCCGGCGAGCAGATACAACATGTCCGAGGCGTACAGGTCGCGCGGCGACCGGCCACCGACGAACAGGTGCGTGCGCGGCGGCTGCGGCCGTCGCGACAGGTCCAGCAGCAGCGAGCGCAGCGGCGCCAGCCCGGTGCCGCCGGCGATCATCACCACATCGGTGGCCTCCGGCTCGACCGACAGCCAGCCGTCCGGCGCCGCGATCCGCCACTGGTCACCCGGCCGGGTGTCGGCGACCATGGTCCCGCTGCACCAGCCGCCCGGCACCGTCCGCACATGGAATTCCAGTTTGCCGTCCAGCGAGGGCGGCAGCGCCGGCGACAACCGGCGCCGCAGCCCGGGATGCTGCGGCACGATGACCTCGACGGACTGCCCGGCGGTGAACGGCACGTACTCGCCGATGAGCCGGATCACCGCCAGATCGTGCCGCACCCGATGGTGCCCGACCACCGTCGCCGTCCACTCGGAGGCGGCGTGGACCGGGAACTCGCCGGTCTGGTCGGGGCCGATCGTCACTGCTGTGTCCTCATTCTCGGAAATCGCAATCCTCTGAAACCCCACGAATTCACACCGGGTCGGCGCTGATCGCCCAGTCCGGAGTGCCGACCGCCATCAGGGCCCGCCGGGTATCGGCGATCATGCGGGCGGAACCGGAGATCTGGATCTGCCGATCCGCCCAGGCCCCGAAGCTGGCCACCACCGCACCCAGATTACCGATCAGCCGGCGGTGCATCCCGAACGGCGGGTCGACCGGTGGATAGGGATGCCACCACGGGTTGGATTCGTTCTCGCACACCGGGATCACGGTCAGCCACGGATTGCTCAGCGACAGCTGCCACATGTTCTCCACGTCGTACAGATCGCAGGGGTAGCGGCCGCCGATGAAGAAGTGCACCCGCGGATTCATCCCGCGCCGGCCCATCTCGATCAATTGCGCACGCAGCGGCGCGATTCCGGTGCCGGATCCGATCATCAGCACGTCCCGGCCGGAGTCCCGCTCGACGTGCAGACCACCCAGCGGCCCCGCGATCAGCCACTTGTCGCCGACCTCGGTCTCGCTCACGACCGCCGGGCTCACCCAGCCGGTGCGCACCTTCCGGACGTGGAACTCGATCTCCCCGTAGGGATTCGTGGGGATCGCCGGGGACAGGTAGCGCCACATCTTCGGCCGCTGCGGGATCGACACCGGCACGTACTGCCCGGCCTGATACGGGATCGGGGTCTCGGACTGCAACCGCACGATGGCCAGATCGTCGAGCACCCGCCGATGCCCGACCACCGTCGCCTCCCAGTAGGGCTGCGACTTGTCGGAGTTGGCGCCGATCGCCATCGAGGCGGAGATCAGGATGCAGACGTCGCGCCAGCCCTCCTCCAGCCCGCGATGCCAGTATTCCGGGCCGTGGTAGGTGCGGAACGCGGCCAGCATGGCGCGGCCGGCGGCATCGTAGTGCGCTGCTTCCACGCCGTACTTCCGGTGGTCGCGCGCCAATTGCTCGAGGAATCGCTGGGCACGGTCCCAGTCCTCGAGATGGTCGATCACGAACTGGATCGCGGTGGTGAGCCGCTTGGCCTGCATGTCCATCGTCGGCGCGAAGAGATCGCGCAGACCAGGGTTCTCTGCGAACAGGTGACCGTAGAACGCGCTGATCAACCGCTCGGGCCCGTGCGGTGCCTCGACTATCGACCGGAAGTTGGCGCGGACCAGCGCTGCCGAACGCGCATCCACGACGTCGAGCTTCCTTTCCTGCTGTCTCGGGGGGACCGCCATGGGTCACGGCGTCCTTCGCGGTCAAGTATCCCCGAAGCTGTGTCTGAATGCCTCCGCTCCCGGAACGGGCCTCAGATGACGAGTACGGTCTTGCCGCGCGCACCGGTCGCGGACAGTGCCTGCGCGGCGTCGGTGAGGGGGCGGGTCGCATCGATCGGCACCACCAGATCTCCTTCGGCGACCCGCTGGAGTAGTCGGCGTAGTTCCGGCGCCGCGCCGGTCGAGGTGAGGTTACCGCCCTTGAGACCGTGGTCGTGCAGGGTCGCCTCGTCGGCGGCGAAGGTGGTGCTGTACGCCGTGCCACCCGGTCGCACCAGCGGGATCAGCTCGGCGAAGGTCTCGGCCGGCGCGATCAGATCGAACAACACGTCGACCCCGCCGGGATGGCCGGCGCGCACCTGGTCGGCCACCGGGCCGCGGGTGTAATCGATCACCTCGTCGGCGCCGAGCCGGATCATCCGGTCGGCGTCGTCGGGCCGCGCGGTCACGATGACCTGCACCTCGGCGGCAGCGGCCAGCTGGACCAGGAAGGAGCCGACCCCGCCGGAGGCCCCGTTGATCAGCACCACCTGACTGGGTACCAAAGCGGCGGCGTCGAGCAGGTCCTGGGCGGCGAGCCCGGCGGTGGGCAGCGCGGCCGCCTGGATGCTGCCGACGATGTCCGGCAGCTTGGCGACGGTGCTGTCGGCCGGGATGGCGGTGTACTCCGCGAAGGTGCCGTGGCCCAGCGGCGCGGCGACGGCCTTGCCCACCACCCGATCGCCGACCGCGAAATCGGTGACCCCCTCGCCGACGGCGGTGACGATGCCCGCGCCGTCGGTGCCCGGGATCATCGGGAAGTCGAAGGGCATCCGGTCGCGCAGCATGCCGTCGACGACCTTGCGGTCGTAGGGGTTCACGCCGGCGGCTTCGAGGTGGATCTGGATCCGGCCCGGCCCGGCCGCCGGGACCGGCATCTCCGCGGGTTCGGGGCTGCCACCGAATTCCTGTACCACCATCGCGCGCATCTGCCGTGCTCCATTCGTCCGGGCGGTGCTAGGGCCAACGGGGTGACGCACATCCACAGGGAGTTCACACGAGCGGTTTCGGGTCATCGTAGGCGCGCCACCACGCGCAACTACGCAATCGCGGCGTTCGGGGCGGTTCGTGGCGCGTAGCGTGGTCCCCGGAACCTTGCGGTGAGCGCCGGAAATCGACCAAACTTGAGCGGAACAGACTCAACTAGTCGCGCGTTGAACTGTCCAGAACCCGAAGCCTCATCATTCACAGGAAGGTGCCCGTGGACTCGTTCAATCCCACCACCAAGACCCAGGCGGCGTTGACCGCCGCATTGCAGGCCGCGTCGGCGGCCGGCAATCCGGAGATCCGGCCGGCGCACTTGCTGGTGGCGTTGCTGGATCAGACCGACGGCATCGCCGCTCCCCTGTTGAAGGCCGTCGCGGTGGATCCGGCAACGGTGCGCCGCGAGGCCCAGGACATCGTGGAACGGCTGCCCCGCGCCAGCGGCGCCACCACCGCCCCGCAGCTCGGCCGCGAATCGCTGGCCGCGGTGACGGCCGCGCAGCGGCTGGCCACCGAACTCGGCGACGACTACGTCTCCACCGAACATCTGATGGTCGGCCTGGCCGCCGGCGATTCCGACGTCTCACAGCTGCTGCTGAAGTACGGCGCCACCGCCGACGCGCTGCGCGACGCGTTCACCACGGTGCGCGGCAACGCCCGCGTCACCTCGCCGGATCCGGAAGGCAGCTATCAGGCGCTGGAGAAGTACTCCACCGACCTCACCGAGGCCGCCCGCGAGGGCAAACTCGATCCGGTGATCGGCCGCGACACCGAGATCCGGCGCGTGGTCCAGGTGCTGTCCCGCCGCACCAAGAACAATCCGGTGCTGATCGGCGAGCCCGGTGTCGGCAAGACCGCCATCGTGGAGGGCCTGGCCCAGCGCATCATCGCCGGCGACGTGCCGGAATCGTTGCGCGGTAAGCGCCTGGTCTCCCTGGATCTCGGCGCGATGGTCGCCGGCGCGAAGTATCGCGGCGAATTTGAGGAGCGGCTCAAGGCGGTGCTGGAGGAGATCAAGTCCAGCGCCGGGCAGATCGTCACCTTCATCGACGAGTTGCACACCATCGTCGGCGCCGGCGCCACCGGCGAGTCCGCGATGGACGCGGGCAACATGATCAAGCCGATGCTCGCCCGCGGCGAGCTACGCCTGGTCGGCGCGACCACGCTGGACGAGTACCGGCAGCACATCGAGAAGGATCCGGCGCTGGAGCGGCGGTTCCAGCAGGTGCTGGTCGGCGAGCCGTCGGTGGAGGACACCATCGGCATCCTGCGCGGCCTCAAGGAGCGCTACGAGGTGCACCACGGCGTCCGGATCACCGACTCCGCGCTGGTGGCGGCGGCCACGCTGTCCGATCGCTACATCACCTCGCGGTTCCTGCCGGACAAGGCCATCGACCTCGTCGACGAGTCCGCCTCCCGGCTGCGCATGGAGATCGACTCCCGCCCGGTCGAGATCGACCAGGTCGAACGCGCGGTGCGGCGCCTGGAGATCGAGGAGATGGCGCTCGAGAAGGAGACCGACGCGGCCTCCAAACAGCGGCTCGAGAAGTTGCGCCAGGAACTGGCCGACGACCGCGAGAAGCTGAACCAGCTGATGGCCCGCTGGCAGAACGAGAAGCAGGCCATCGACGCGGTGCGCGGCATCAAGGAACAGCTGGAGACGCTCAAGGGCGAATCCGAGCGCGCCGAACGCGACGGCGATCTGGGCAAGGCCGCCGAACTGCGCTACGGCCGCATCCCGCAGCTGGAGAAGCAGCTCGCCGAGGCCGAGCAGAAGGCCGGTACCGCCGGCGGCTCCGCCGACGCCGAGGTGATGTTGCAGGAGGAGGTCGGCCCGAACGACATCGCCGAGGTGGTGTCGGCGTGGACCGGCATCCCGGTCGGCCGGATGCTCGAGGGCGAGACCCGCAAGTTGCTGCGGATGGAGGAGGAGCTCGGCAAGCGTGTCGTCGGCCAGACCGAGGCCGTCACCGCCGTCTCCGATGCCGTCCGCCGGGCCCGCGCGGGCGTCGCCGATCCGAACCGGCCCACCGGCTCGTTCATGTTCGTCGGCCCCACCGGCGTGGGTAAGACGGAACTCGCGAAGGCGTTGGCGGACTTCCTGTTCGACGACGAGCGGGCGATGATCCGGATCGATATGAGCGAGTACTCCGAGAAGCACTCGGTGGCCCGCCTGGTGGGCGCCCCGCCCGGATACGTCGGCTACGACCAGGGCGGTCAGCTGACCGAGGCGGTGCGGCGGCGGCCGTACACGGTGGTGCTGTTCGACGAGATCGAGAAGGCGCACCCGGACGTGTTCGACATCCTGTTGCAGGTGCTCGACGAGGGCCGGTTGACCGACGGTCAGGGCCGCACGGTCGACTTCCGCAACACGATCCTCATCCTGACGTCCAACCTGGGCGCCGGTGGTGACAAGGATTACGTCATGAACGCGGTCCGCTCGGCCTTCAAGCCGGAGTTCCTCAACCGCCTCGACGACGTGGTCATGTTCCACCTGCTGAACGAGGAGCAGTTGGAGACCATCGTCGACATCCAGCTGGCGCAGTTGCAGAAGCGGCTGTCCCAGCGCCGGCTGAAGCTGGACGTCACCGATGCGGCGAGGTTCTGGCTGGCGATCCGCGGCTACGACCCGGTCTACGGTGCCCGGCCGCTGCGCCGCCTGATCCAGCAGGCGATCGGCGATTCGCTGGCCAAGGAACTGCTGGCCGGCGAGGTCACCGACGGCGATGTGGTGAAGGTCGACGTCGTCCCCGGCGGCGACGGTCTGCTGGTCGGACGGGCCTGATCCGGCCGCGAACGGGCCACGGTTGCGCGGAACACCGGCCGGCGCCTCGCGAGGTGCGCCTACGCTGGGTGGCATGACCAGTCCGCGTGATCCGTGGCAGCGGCCGGATCTCTCCGGCGCCCCGACCGAACGGGTCGGGGCGCCGGAGCCGTCCCGGCCGCGTGAGCTGCACACGTCGGAGTTCGCGGCGGCCTACGGCCAAGGTTCGGATCCGACAACGCCCCATCAGTACTTCGACCGGACCCCCGGGCCCAACGCGACCCGGGAGCTGCCCCCCTACGACAACCAATGGGGGACAACCGAATACACCACTCCGCCGCAATACGGCCAGGATCCCTACGCCCACGCGCAACCCTGGCAGCCCGGCACCCCCTATCCGCCCGACGCCTACGGCCCCACCGGCCTGCCGCGCCACCCGCGCAAGCGCCGCACCGGCCTCTGGCTCGGCATCGGCCTGGTGGTGTTCCTCCTGGTCGTCCTGGGTGGCGTCGCCGCGGGCCTACTCCTGGCCGGCCGGGACGATTCCACCCCCAGCGCCTCCGGCGGGACCACCCACCAGGTCCCCACCGCCGAACCGCTCCCCGGCACCCCCGGCGAAAAGATTCCCGGCCTGCCCCCGCTGCCCGGACTCGGCGGCGACCTGGACAGCCTCGGCGCCACCATGGGCACCATCGACACCAACGACGGCGCCACCCTCACCCTGCAATCCCTCGGCGGCGCCATGGTCACCGTGCACACCGACGACAAGACCCAGGTGATCGCCCTCGGCGGCGGCAAACTCACCGACCTGCACGCCGGCGACATGGTCGTGGTCCAGGGCGACAAATCCCCCGACGGCACCATCCAGGCCAAGCTGATAATCGGCGCAGCCCTCGCCCGCTAGCCCGCCCCCGGCCCGGTACCCCCCCGCCCTCCAAAAACACCTAACACGCCGTCGTGTAGCGGTCGGCATCAACACCTTTCCCCCCGGGGAACTAGACTCTGGGTTGATGACGGCAGCAATCTGGTTCGGGCTCGCGGCGATCGCACTCGTGGGTGCGATCGTGCTGCTGTATTTCGACCGGGTCCAGCGGCAGCGGACCGGTCATGTGCGGCAGGTCTGGGCGAAATCCCAAGGCTATACGTATGTGTCGGTCGAGCCCTCGCTGGCGGCGAACTGGCACCGCGGGCCGATGACGAAACTCGGCTACCTCTCCGCGGTCGACGTGGTCTCCGGCAACCGCAAGGGCGAGAAGTTCGTCCTGTTCGATCTGGAGGATTCCGCGACGATGGTCGCGGTGCGCCGGCAGATCGGCTCGGATATCGACATCGATCTGCGCTCCAAGACCGCGGCTCCGCCGAAGGACCACGACCTGGAGTTGCTCGGCGCGATCGGCGACCGGGTGGTGTTCGCCACCAATCCGGATGTCGCCCGGCACGCGGTCGATCAGCGCATGGTCGCGTTCATCGAGAGCCTGCCGGACTCGGTGCAGCAGTTGTGGAGCGAGGGCAACTGGACGCTGGGCATGTTGCCGGTCGGCAGCGGCCCGCGCGACTGGGAGACGGCCATCGACGCGGTGCTGCGCCTGTCCGGTCTGTTGCACGTGCTGCCGCCGGTGGTGGACCGCGGCCACTCGCCCGACGACGAGGACTACGAGTCGGATTCGGACGATCGCGACGATTTCGAGCGCGACGAATTCGAGTCGGACGACGAGTACGACCGCGACGATTACGCGCCGGATCGCCGTGAGCGCGGCCGCCGCGAGTCCGGTCGCTACGACACAGACGCCGAGTTCGATCGCGACGAGTTCGATCGCGCCGACTTCGACGACCGGGACGACGCAGAGCGCGCCGCCCGTTTCGACCGCGACGGCGACTACGCCCCGTTGCTCGAGGACATCGCGGGCGAATCAGAGGCGCGCCCGTCGCGCCGACCGGCCCTGGCCATCGTCCCGGACCCGCGTGATCGGGTCCGCCGCGCCTGGTCCGACGAGGATCGGCCCGAGGAGGCCGAGCCGGCCCGGTCCGTCGACGAGGACGATCCGGCCGACCGTCCGGGTGGTCCGTTCCATCCCGGGTTCCGGCCCTATCAAGGCCCCGCACCCCGCTGACGGGTAGGGGATGACGACCCGCACGACCGGCGGGCGCGGAGGCGGCAGCGCGGCACGACCATGCGACGTCCCGGTCGTGCGCGAAAGGATCAGAGCATGACCGATTCCTCCGATTCGCCGGGCGCCCACGAGGTCGTCCGCCTGCCCGGCGCCACCCGGCCCGTAGCCCTGGTCACCGGACCCACGTCCGGTATCGGCCGGGGCTACGCCGTGCGATTGGCCGCCCTCGGCTACGACCTGGTGCTGGTCGCCCGCGACGAGTCCCGGCTGCACGCCCTCGCCGACGAGGTGCGTACCCGATTCGGCACCGGTTCCGAGGTGCTGCCCGCCGATCTGGCCGTCGCCGCCGACCGCGACCGGATCGCCGCGCGGGCCGCCGCCGACATCCAATTCCTGGTCAACAACGCCGGTTTCGGGCTCGAGGGCGAGTTCTGGACCGTCGATCCGGCGCGGCTGCAGGCGCAGCTGGACGTGAACGTCACGGCGGTGCTCCAGCTGACCCGTGCCGCGCTGCCGGCGATGGTCACCGCGGCCCGGGGGACGGTGGTCAATGTGGCCAGCGTGGCCGGTCTGGTGCCCGGACGCGGATCGACGTATTCGGCCTCGAAGGCGTACGTCATATCCTTTACCGAGGGACTGGCCGGGGGACTGGTCGGAACCGGTGTTCGGGTGCAGGCTCTGTGCCCCGGTTTCGTACGCACCGAATTCCACGAGCGGGCCGGCATCGCGATGCAATCGCTGCCGAAAGCGCTGTGGCTGGACGTCGACCGGGTCGTGGCCGGCTCCCTGCACGATCTGGACAAGGACCGGGTGATCAGCGTGCCCGGGGCGCAGTACAAGGTGCTCACCACGGTCGCCGGTATGATTCCCCGCCCGGTGGTGAGCCGCCTGAATCGAGGCTTGTTCAACGCACGCGGAAGGACGTAACCGGTAAAGATGATCGAATCGACCGCCGATCGGGACAGATTGGCCGAGCTCGTGCGCGAGCTCGCCGTGGTGCACGGCCGGGTGACGTTGTCGTCCGGTAAGGAAGCCGACTACTACGTCGACCTACGCCGGGCCACCCTGCATCATCAGGCCGGGCCGTTGATCGGGAAACTGCTACGCGAGCTGGTCTCCGACTGGGAGTTCGACGCCGTCGGCGGCCTGACGATGGGAGCGGATCCGGTGGCGCTGGCGATGCTGCACACGCCGGGCCGCCCGCTGGACGCGTTCGTGGTGCGCAAGGCAGCCAAGACCCACGGGATGCAGCGGCAGATCGAGGGCCCGGACATCGTGGGCAAACGGGTGCTGGTGGTGGAGGACACGACCACGACCGGTAACTCGCCGCTGACCGCCGTGCGCGCGTTGCGGCAGACCGGCGCTACGGTGGTGGGCGTCGCCACGGTGGTGGATCGCGAGACCGGCGCCGACCGGGTGATCGCCGCCGAGGGGCTCGAGTACCGGTCCATCCTCGGCCTGAAGGATCTGGCATTGGGATGACCGTCCGGTGGGATAGCCTGGAGTCCGATTTCGAGAACTGCGAGTAACGGTGAAGGGTCGTGTGAGTCGCCCGTGGTGAGCATTGCAATCAACGAGGGTCGCGCGAACGTCGCGATGCTGGGCATCGGCGCCTATCGGCCACGACGGATCGTGAGCAATGCCGAGGTGTGCGAGGTCCTGGACTCGTCTCCGGAGTGGATCTTCGAGCGCACCGGCATCCGGAACCGGCGCTGGATCAGCGGCGACGAGACGCTGCGCTCGATGGCGGTCGCCGCCGGTGAGCGGGCCATCGTCAACAGCGGTATCGATCGGTCGAAGATCGGCACGCTGATCCTGGCCACCTCCAGCTGGCTGACCCTCACCCCGCACGGGGCGCCCACCGTGGCTTTCGATCTGGGTATCAACGGCATTCCCGCCTTCGACCTGACCTCCGGCTGCGGCGGGTTCGGCTACGGCCTCGGTGTCGCGGCCGACCTCATCCGCGCCGGCTCCTCGGAGTACGTGCTGGTGATCGGCGCGGAGACCATGACGGTCGGCCTCGACCCGACCGACCGGGGTACCGCGATGATCTTCGGCGACGGCGCCGGTGCGGTGGTGGTCGGGCCCAGCGAGGACAACGGCATCTCCCCGACGGTGTGGGGCAGCGACGGCGAGCACGCCGGCTCGATCATGCAGGACGTCGACTTCCTCGAGTACATGCACCGGGCGCAGCGCCTGCAGGGCACCGATCCGGGTGTGGAGCGGGTCGGCCGGATGTCGCTGCGGATGGCGGGTCAGTCGGTGTTCCGTTGGGCGGCAGTGACATTGCCGCGCGCGCTGTCCACCGCACTGGATCTCTCCGGAGTGGCCAAGGAGGACATCGAGGTCTTCGTGCCGCATCAGGCCAACGCCCGCATCAACGAGTTGATGAAGAAGAATCTGGGCTTGGCCGAGGAGATCCCCATGGCCAACGACATCGAGAACACGGGTAACACCTCCGCGGCCTCGATCCCGCTGGCCATCGAGGAGATGCTCGTCAGTGGCAAGGCGAAGGGCGGCCAGCTGGCGCTGCTGCTCGGCTTCGGCGCCGGGCTGAGCTACGCCGGTCAGGTGGTCACCCTGCCGCCGGCTCCGGCGGAGCCGAGCTTCACCGTCTGAGCGGGCCGGTGGCCGGATCACTCACAGGCACAACATGATCCGGTCCCGGTCCGCCGGGTCGACCCGAATCGAAATCGTCTCGCCGACAGCGATTTTCGGGCGGTCGATCGGTGCGACATCGAAAACAATTGTGCCCCGGTAGGTTTCGGAGCCGGGGATGGTCAGTTCCAGATCCAGTTCGGTCAGTTCGGTGTGATGGTCGGTGGGGGTGAGCGGATGCACGCCCGCGACGGTCGCCCAGCCCTCCAGCCCGTGCCGCAGCAGCCGCCGGTCCGCGCGGGACGGCAGCTGGGCCCACAACATCCCCAGCCCGACGCACGAGCCGAACGCGCCCACCAGGGCCATGATCTGAAACGGCACCGTTCCCGGTGGGGTGTGCCGCACGACCCAGCCCAGCCACAGACCGAGGATCATCAGGTACCCGGCGGTCACGCCGAGCACGGTGCGAAGAATGCGTGCGTGGTCCATGCGACCCTCCACCAACGCTGCGACAACTCCAGGATAGGTCCGGCGGACCCGTTCCCGGGCCGCATCGGTCCGGACGGAACTCCGGTCCGCGGCCATTACGATAACGCTCGTGAACGAGCCCCCGCCCACCGATGACGAGCGACCCAGCGGCCCCGCGGCGGGCGAGTCGTCGCCGGATGCGACGGAGGGGGAGTCGCTGCCGGGTCCGACGGAGTGGGGGGAACATCCGCACGGCGTCGGGCCGTGGGTGGCCGAATTCGGGACGCCGCCCCCGGCGGATCCACGGCTGGATCCGGAACTGCTCGCGCACGGGGACCGGCGCAATGTGGTCGACGCTTATCGGTACTGGCGGCGCGACGCGATCGTCGCCGACATCGACCGTCGCCGCCACCCTTTCCATGTCGCCATCGAGAATTTCGGGCACGACGCCAACATCGGGACCGTCGTGCGCACCGCCAACGCGTTCGCCGCGGCCGCGGTGCACATCGTCGGCCGCCGGCGCTGGAATCGCCGGGGCGCCATGGTGACCGACCGCTACCAGCATCTGGTGCATCACGCGTCGGTCGACGAACTGCTGGAGTTCGCGACCGGCGCCGGGCTGAGCGTGGTCGCGGTGGACAACGTGCCGGGCTCGATACCCTTGGAGACGGCCGAACTACCCCGGGACTGCCTGCTGCTGTTCGGTCAGGAAGGGCCCGGGGTCACCGACGCCGCGCGGCACGCGGCCACGCTGACGGTGTCCATCGCGCAGTTCGGCTCCACCCGGAGCATCAATGCCGGGGTCGCCGCGGGTATCGCGATGCACGGCTGGATCCGGCAGCACGCCGACCTGAGCTCGGCGTGGTGACGGTCAGCTGAGCTGCACCTGCGCGATCGCCCGGCCGAACAACTTCTTCCCGGCGGAGGTGGCGCCCATCAGGACGGTCGCGGTCCGGCGCTCCGGGTCCAGTGACTTGATCCTGCCGGTGAAGTCGACGGCGGTGGAGTCGAACGGGAACACCGGCACGAAACCCGCGAACCGCACGCTGTAGCTCTCGACGGCGGTCGGATCGCCGAGCCAGGCGGTCAGGAAATCCGCGCCCAGGCCCATCGTGAGCAGGCCGTGCGCCACGACCGTCGGCAGCCCGGCCAGTTCGGCGGCCCGGTCGCTGAAGTGGATCGGGTTGGTGTCGCCGGAGACGCCCGCGTAGTTCACCAGATCGCCGCGGGTGAGCCGGAAGCTCGCGCCGGGCAGTTCCGCGCCGACGGTGAGATCCTCGAACTTCGGCAGCGTGTGCACGGTCACCGCGCGGCGGCTGACCGCCAGATCCGGTGCGATGTGCGCGCGCTCGAGGGGGATCTCGGACAGGGTCGGTGTCGCGCACGGTGCGTCGGTGTCGCGCATCACGACATCCTCGACCAGCCGCACGATATCGGGATCGACCTGTTCGTCCAGCCGGACCACGATGGTCGCGAGACCGGTCTGCACGACCTCGCCGTGCTGATCCACCATGGTGGCGCGGACCGCGACGAAGTCGTTGCCCCGCACCCGCCGGATCGACTCGATCTCCGCCTCGAGGTCCACCCGGTCGCCGGCCAGCAGCGGCCGATGCAGTTCGAAGACCTGATCGGTCTGCAGGATCTGCGACAGGTCGTAGTGCGAGAGCACCGTATTGAGCAGGGCCTTGGTGGTGGTCATGCCGATCACCGACGAGAAAGTCGGCGGCGCGACCAGGGCGTCGTAGCCGAGCTTGCCGGCGTCGGTCTCGTAGTGGTGGGCGGGGTGACCGTTGCGCACCGCCCGCGCGAATTCCCGGACCTTCTCGCGTCCGATGTCGTAGTGATCGCTGACACGGTAGTGCCGACCGGCCAATTCCGTGGCAACCGGTGCGTCGGACGCCGGCTCGGGCATGGTCCTGTGCTCCTGATTCCGATTCGCAAAATCTGACGCAACCGCACGCCAGAATCCGGGCAATGCTACGGCGTCCGTGGGCTGGCTTCCAATTGTCTGTGATGGTTATCGCGGGACGCGGCGACAATGTCACAGGGACGCCGTAACACGCGCACGACACGCAGGGAATTGTCCCGAATGGACCCCGTGGGCGTGCCCCGCCGCGATGACCCGGATGGGTCATCGCGGCGCGTCGTCAGCGGGATGCCGGCGGGTCGCAGACCTTCCAGTTGCCGTCGACATGCTGCAGGTCGAAGGTGCGCGCCACCGGCTTGTCCGGTGTGGCGTCGGTGTAGACGCCGGCCTGGGCGACCGCCTTGTCCCCGGTGATCTGGACGGATTCCACGCTGGATATCTTCGGGATCTTCTTCTGATCGGCCGACAGCTTGTGCACGCCCTCGAACTGGTCCGCCGCGATGTTCTGATAGAAGTCGTGCAGCGGCCCGCAGGTCGAGCCGCGCAGCCGGTCGAGATCGCCGTCGGACAGCGCAGTCGCGTACGTCCCGATCGCCTTGCGCACCTGGGCTTCCGGCGAATTGCTGGTCGCGTGCTGCACCACGCCGATGACCACGCCGAGCACGACCAGCACCGCGACCACCGCCGCGGCGCCGAGCAGCAGCGTGCGCCGCATCCCACCCGTCGCGCCGGTGGGGCCGGCGGCGGGCGGCACCTGCTGCGGCGATGCCATCGGCCGCGGCGGCACCGTCTGTTTCGGCGGCACCACCTGCGGCGCCGCGACTGTGGGCTGCGCATCGGCCGGTGACGGCGCGATACCCGGCCGCGGCGGGGCGGCGTTCTGCGCGGGCGCCGACGGACCCTGCGGTCCCGCGTTCTTCGGTCCCGCGCCCGGACGCGGGGTCACCGGCGGCTTCCCGACCGGCGCGCCGGCGCCGGGCGACGACACGATCCGATCGGTCCCGGCCGCCGGGCCGGTGCGCAACTTCTCGGTGGCCCCCTGATCCGGCCGCTGCACCGGCAGCATCATGGTCTTGTCGTTGGACGGATCGGACACCTTCGGAATGGCGACCGTCTTCGGATCCTCGACCGGCGGCCGGTCCATCGAGGCCCGCACCGCATCGATGGCGGCGCGGGGGATCGCCATCGTCTTCGCCTCGGACGCATCATCTTCCGGCGTCCCCGAACCGGACCGCGCGCCCGCGGCGTTCCCGGCCCCCTGCGATGCCGCGGGGCGATCCGTCCCGGGTGCCCCCGATTGCCCGGCCGCACCGGGTCGCTCCGGTCGAACACCGGCGCCGGAGCCCGACTTGCCCTGTCCCGGAGACGCATTCCCGAAGCGGACGGTCGCTTCTTCGCCGTCGTCCGCGGATCCCGGCCCTCCGGGCCGTTGCGGCCGGCCACCCGGAACACCTTGTCCGCGAGCCGAATTACCGAATCGTGCGGTCTCCTCGTCGCTGTCGCCGGTGGAACTCGAAATCCCGCCCGCCACACCGAAACCCGATGCCCCGCGCCCGCCGGAGCCGCTCGGCGCATCCGTCCGGCCGCCGCCCGAAGCGCCGCCACGTCCGCCGGCCGTTCCGGTAGAACCGCCGAATGCCTTGTCGCCCTGCGTATTCCCCGTTCGGTCCGGCGCCCGTCGCGAATCGCCGGGTGTGCTCCCGGACCCAGCGGAACCGCCGGAACCACGAGCGGATTCCCCGAAACCTCGGGCGCCCTGCGTATCACCGGAACTACCCGGTCCCCGGTCGGCGCCCCCGGACGTAGTAGAGCTTGCACCGGCAGCCGCCGGCGAACCGCCGCCGGATCCCTCCGCCGGGCCACCGGGCCGGTCGGACGGCCTCCCCGCACGGCCGAATCCGCTCCCGGAATAGCCGGGCACGTTCCCCGGCCCACCCGGGGTCCTCGTACCGCCCGCCGTACCTGACCCACTCGGAGCGGTCGAACCACCCGGCCCTCGGGTCGACCCGCGTGACGAACCACCAGGCCCGCCCGCGACATCCGGACCGCCTACCCCGCTGCCCGCGGACCCGGCTACCGCACCGGCGGAACGCCGGTCCGCGCCCCTCGCCGTATCGGCCGGGCCGCTCACCGAACCCCCCGCCCCGCGAGCGTCGCCGCGAGAACCGTCCTGCCCACCCACAGAGCGATTCGACCCGACATTCGGCGGATCGCCGGCAGAGCCACCCGGTCCACCCTGCGACCGGTTCGAATCGACACTTCGAGTGTCGCCGGCGGAGCTGCCCAGCCCACCCTGCGGCCGGTTCGAGTCGACGTTTCGAGTGTCGCCGGCGGAACTGCCCGGTCCGCCCTGCGGCCGGTTCGAGCCGACACTTCGAGTGTCTGCGGCGGAGCTTCCCGGTCCGCCCTGCGGCCGGTTCGAGTCGACGTTTCGAGTGTCTGCGGCGGAACTGCCCGGTCCACCCTGCGGCCGGTTCGAGTCGACGTTTCGAGTGTCGGCGGCAGAGCTGCCCGTTCCACCCTGCGGCCGGTTCGGGCCAGCGTTCCGGGTGCCGGTGGCAGAGCTGCCCGGCTCACCAGGAGACCGGTTCGTGCCGACGCTTCGAGGGTCATCGATCGAGCTGCCAGGAGACCGGCCAGAGCCGGCGCCTCGGGGGTCAGCGGCCGAACTGCCGGGCACGCCGGGGGAGCGATTCAGGTCGGCGCTACGAGGGTCATCGGCCGAGCCGCCCGGCTCAGCCTGCGACCGGCTCGATTGAACGCTTGGAGCGTCTCCGGCCGCACTGCTCGACGCGCCCGGACCGCGACTCGAGCCGGCGCTGTGAGGGTCATCGGCCGAGCCGCCCAGCCCACCCCGCGGCCGGCTCGAATGGAAGCTTCGAGCGTCGTCGGCCGCACTGCTCGACGCCGCCGGACCGCGGTTCGAGTCGGCGCCGCGAGGGCGATCGGCGGAGCTTCTCGATCCGCTCGGAGACCGAGGGTCGTTGACCGAGGTGCCCGGGGCCCGACTCGAGTCGGTGCTGCCGCCGGGTTCGCCTGCGGAGCTGTTCGAGCCGGCGTTCCGGGCGTCGCCGTAGTTGCCGGATGCGCTCGACGGCCGGCCCGCGCCACGCTGGTCCTCAGCGGGACTGCCGAACATGTTCACGGAGTCGGACGCGTCCCCGATGTTGCGCGGGGCGTCCCCGATGCCGCGACTGTCGTCGGCGGGACGGCCGAACATACTCACGGAACTGCCGGACGCGTCCGCGGGCCGGCCGGGGGCATACCCGGTGCCACGACGGTCGTCCTCGGCCGGTCGGCCGAACATGTTCACGCTGCCGGATTCGTCACCCTGACGTCCGTACGAGGCAGCACCGCCGCTCGCCGATCCGCGCGGAGAACTGTCGGTGCCCGAACCTTCGGTCGCCCCACCGGGACGAGCGGGATTTCCACTACCCGCACCGTCGGCCGGGCGCCCGGATGCCGCCGACGCACCACGGACCCCCTCGCCGCGCCGATCCGCCGCCGATCCGTCCGGCGTCGCGGACGACCCGCTACGGCCCGCACCCGATGCCGGTCCGCCGGAGGCAACCGGAGAGCCGGATCGGCTCGGTGCGTCGGCGTCCGGGCGGCCGTAGGCGCCGCTCGCACCGCCGGCTGTGCCGAGATCGCCGCCGGTGCGCCCGGTCCCTGCCGCGCCGCCGGATGCGGAACCGGACACGGCCGTGCCGCCGGATGCCGATCCACCCGAGGCCTTCGATGTGCTACCCGAGCCGCTCCCGGACCCGCCCGGAGACCGCGAGCTGTCGTCCGAGCGCCCGAACATGTCGACATCACCGCTGGGCCGCCGGGCCGCCTCGGCGCCGCGAGACGAGCCCGAGTTCGCCGATCCCGCACCGCTGTCCGGCCGGTCCGAGCCGGTTCCGGTGCCGCCCCGCTCGGCCGGACCCTCGGACCGACCGGCCGCGGGTTTCGCCGACGCGGTCGGTACCGGTCTGGTCACCTCGGTGCCGGAGGGATCCTCGGCCGGTTTCCCGGGCTTGGCCGCGGCCGGGGACCGGCGGAACACCTGGGTCCGCGCGGAGGGGGAAGCCAGTGGTTCGGTGGGTGCGCTCGGGCCCGGCGCGCGGGCGATGCGCTGGGTCTGCGCCGTTTCGGCCGCGTCCCCGGAGCCGGATGTCGGGGTGCCGGAAGGACGCTGCTCGGCACCCGAACCCGGTCGCGGCTTCTGGTCGTCGTTCAGGTCGGACACTCGCTACCCCTCGCTCGGAATCGGCGGTCAATCGTTCTACAGGGATGTACCGTCGGTCAGCCTAACGAGCAATTCGGGCGCCGGTGCACAATGAAGCGCATGACCTCGTTCGGTGATCTGCTCGGACCCCAACCGGTACTACTGCCCGAAATCTCCGATGCGGAGGACGCGCTGCTCGGCAAACAGGATCCGGTGCAGGTCGCGGCCGCTCATCCGGCCGCCTCCGTGGCCTGGGCGCAGCTGGCCGAGGACGCGCTGGACCGGGCCGACGCGGCCGGGCCGGAGGTCGGCCTGGACACCGTCGCCGCTTACGCGTTCGCGCGGACCGGCTACCACCGCGGCCTGGACCTGCTGCGCCGCAACGGCTGGAAGGGTTTCGGCCCGGTGCCGTGGAGCCATGAGCCCAACCGCGGCTTCCTGCGCAGCGTCGGCGCGCTGGCCAAGGCCGCCCGCGCGATCGGCGAGACGGAGGAGTATGCGCGCTGCCTCGACCTGCTCGAGGACTGCGATCCGCGCGCCGCCGCCGAACTCGGCCTGAGCTGACGGCCGGTACCAGCGGCAATTGACCAACGGGAACTCACTCGACGCTGTCCGCGACACGAGCCGGCAGCGCCTGAACAACGGCTGGCTGCGGCTGCGCCGGTCCGCGCTGCCGATCCTGCAGTGCGCGGTCGGCGCGGCGCTGTCCTGGTTCATCGCGCATCGGGTGATCGGCCACCCGCAGCCGTTCTTCGCGCCGACCGCCGCGGTCGTCTCGATCGGGGTGTCGTTCGGCGCGCGGCTGCGCCGTTCGGTGGAGCTGGTGGCGGGCGTCACGGTCGGGATCGGTATCGGAGACTTCTTCATCTCCCGGGTCGGCACCGGACCGTGGCAGATCGCGCTGGTGGTGGCGGTGGCCATGTCGATCGCGATCTTCCTCGACGGCGGCGCGATCATCCCGATGCAGGCGGCCGGTTCGGCCGTGCTGGTGGCGACGCTGATGCCGCCGCACACCGGCGGCAGCGCCCTGCGCATGATCGACGCCCTGATCGGTGGCCTGGTCGGGGTGGTCGTGGTGGCGGTCATCCCGTTGCATCCGGTGCGCCGGGCCCGCAGACAGGCCGCGGACATCCTGGGCGTGATGAGCGCCGCGTTGATCCGCTGCGCCGACGGCCTGCACGAACAGGATCCGGAGAAGATCCGCGCCGCCCTCGATTCGGTGCGCGGCACCCAGCCGCAGATCGACAGCCTGCGCAGCATCCTGGAGGGCGGCCGCGAGCTGAGCCGGGTATCCCCGCTGTACTGGAACGCGCGTTCCCGGCTGGACGCGCTGCGGGCGACCGCCGACCCGCTCGACAACGCCGTCCGCAACACCCGAGTGCTGTTGCGCCGCGCGCTCAGCCTGGTGCTGGACGACGAGATCCTCAACCCCCGCCTGGTCGACGAGGTGGAGCAGCTCGGCGCCGCCACCGACGTGGTGCGCCGCTACATGCTGGTGGGCCCGCGCGAGCAGCCGGACGCCGCAGAGACCACCCGGATCCTGCGCCGGGTGGCGAAGGGCGCCACCAAGGATCTGATCGAGGACGCCGGCCTGTCCGCGCACGTGGTGTTCGCCCAGGTTCGGTCGGTCGTGGTGGATCTGATGCAGGTCTGCGGGGTGCGCCGGCTGTCGGCGCTCGCACTGCTGCCGCCGACGGTGACCCGTCCGTACGTGGATCCGGTCGACTGATTTCGGCCGTTTTCGAGTAGTGCGCTACTCGTGTCGGCGGCGTTCCGGCCCCATACCGTTCATGGTGTGACCGCGTGCACGAGGGGTGGCGCGGTCACAGAGTTCGCACCGGTGGTGGATCGCCAGGTCGGCCGGAGGCGCGAAACCGCTGGCGCCGGGCCGCCACGCCACGGGAGGGGCAGGCCGGACCGGAGCCGTGGTTCGCAGGGTGTGGCGGCGGGCACCGGTCCGGCGGCCACCCCGGCGCGAACAGCCGCTCGGCTCACCGCCAGAAGCGGACCAGGTAGTCGCCGTAGGCCGCCCACAGCGACGGTACCCCGGACAGCTCGAACAGGTGGTCCACGATGCCGAAGAACACCGAGTTCAGCTGCGGAATCCACAGGATCGCGAGCAACAGCAGCAATCCGTACGGCTTGATCTGATCCAGCGAGCGCCGGGTCTGATAGCTCAGCGACGGCTCGAGGATCCCGTACCCGTCGGTGCCCGGCACCGGCAGCAGGTTCAGCAGGGTGGCCGTCACCTGCAGGAAGGCCAGGAAACTGAGCCCGAACCAGAAGGCGGCATGGCTGTGTGTGGATCCGAACAGCCGCACGATCACCAGCAGCACCACCGCCAGCGCCGCGTTGGAGGCCGGGCCGGCCGCGCTGATCATCCGTTTGGTGCGGTCGGAGAAGCTGCCGGACTGCAGGTAGACCGCGCCGCCGGGCAGCGCGAACCCGCCGAGCGCGATGAACAGGATGGGCAGCCCGATCGACAGCAGCGGATGGCTGTAGCGCAGCGGGTTGAGCGTCAGGTACCCGCGCATCTCCACCTCGCGGTCGCCGGCCCGCCAGGCGGTGTAGGCATGCCCGAACTCGTGCAGACACACGCTCACGATCCAGCCGAACACCACGAACACGAACACGCCGAGTTTGGCCAGGTTGGACGTGAGGTCGGCGTTCCACGCGACCACGCCGCCGGCGGCGGTCAGCGCCACCAGCAGCAGGAAGATCGGACTGGGCCGCACCGCGCCGGTGGCGCGTCTGGCCCCGAAGGTACTGCTCACGTGCTCGGACCCCCTCTGTACATCATCGAACCGGCAGGCTCATCGAACCGGCGGCCACCGCGTCATCGAACCAGCAGCCACGGCTCATTGTGCCGGTAGAACACCGAGCGTGGCACGGTGCGTTCGGCGACGATGCCGTCGCGGACCACCAGCGCACCGGGGGTGCCCAACTGCACCGCGCGCCCGGCGATCCAGCGCCGCTTGCGGAATCCGCGCTGCACCGCGGCGCGCACGCCGGGGAGTTCGAGGGTGGGCGAGATGTGCAGTGCCGCGACCTTGCCGGTGAACAACCGGACGTCGTCGACGTAGGCCTCGCCGGTCAGCTTGGCGCCGCCGGCCCCGGTCACGGCGGCCCGGCCGACCAGCACCGTGCCGGTGTCGTCGCGGATCAGCGGGGTCGGCGCGGCCTTGCCCTCCACCGCGCGCTTGGCTGCGGCGGATCCGGTGCCGGTCTCGTACGCGCGGGAGCCGTAGGTGCGATCCACCGGCACGTAGCCGATCTCCACGCTGAGTCGTTCCAGCCGCAGCAGGTGCGTGAGCACGGCGGCCAGTCCGGCGTCCTCACCGAGCACGATCAACCGGGGCTGACTGCCGTCCGCGCCCAGGATGGGCAGCAGTTCGTCGAGATCGGAGGTGTCCGGGATCGCGGAGGTCTGCGTGATCGGCAGCGGCGCGAGCGTGATCGGCACCGGCGCCCCGTTGCAGCGGAGAACGTGAGTACTCACCAGCGATACATCCCCTCGCCGACCGGCACCCCGCCGTCCATCCCCAACGGACCTGACAACACCATCGCCCTCGCTGCGCCGGGCGGACCCCGAGCAGTCCGCCGTTCGCAGTCACCATAGCCGCGACGTCCCGGATTCGCTGGTGTGAAACGACGAGCCGGGGTTGTGTCCTTTCGGCCCGACGAGGGAGCTGTGCGGTGCACGAACGGGCCGGTTTCGGCCATCCATTAGACTGTCCACCCGGCCACCGCCTCGGAAACGGCAGGTAGCTGCAGCATCCGCGATGTTGCGCGTCTAACCGTAGGAGACTCCACATGCCGGCAATCGTCCTGATCGGCGCCCAATGGGGCGACGAGGGTAAGGGCAAGGCTACCGACCTGCTCGGCGGTCGGGTCCAGTGGGTCGTCCGCTACCAGGGCGGCAACAATGCCGGGCACACCGTGGTGCTGCCCAACGGTGACAACTTCGCGCTGCATCTGATCCCGTCCGGCATCCTCACGCCCTCGGTGACCAATGTCATCGGCAACGGCGTGGTCGTGGACCCGGGCGTGCTGCTCGCCGAACTGTCCGGGCTGGAGGAGCGCGGCGTCGACACCGGCAAGCTGCTGCTGTCGGCCGACGCGCACCTGATCATGCCGTACCACGTGGCCATCGATAAGGTCACCGAGCGCTTCCTCGGCAACAAGAAGATCGGCACCACCGGCCGCGGCATCGGCCCCTGCTACCAGGACAAGGTGGCCCGCGTGGGCGTGCGGGTCGCCGATCTGCTGGACGAGAAGATCCTCACCCAGAAGGTCGAGGCCGCCCTGGAGTTCAAGAACCAGGTGCTGGTGAAGATCTACAACCGGCGCGCGCTGGACCCGCAGCAGGTGGTCGACGAGGTGCTGACCAAGGCCGAGGGCTTCGCGCACCGGATCAGCGACACCCGCCTGCTGCTCAACCAGGCGCTGGAACGCGACGAGACCGTCCTGCTGGAGGGCTCCCAGGGCACCCTGCTGGACGTCGACCACGGCACCTATCCGTATGTGACCTCCTCGAATCCGACCGCGGGCGGCGCCGCGGTGGGTTCCGGCATCGGCCCGAACCGGATCGGCACGGTGCTCGGCATCCTGAAGGCGTACACCACCCGCGTCGGCTCCGGCCCGTTCCCGACCGAATTGTTCGACGAGTCCGGTGCCTACCTCGCCAAGACCGGCGGCGAGGTCGGCGTGACCACCGGCCGTGCCCGCCGGACCGGCTGGTTCGACGCGGTCATCGCGCGCTACGCCACCCGGGTGAACGGCATCACCGACTACTTCCTCACCAAGCTGGACGTGCTGTCGAGCCTGGACCGGGTGCCGATCTGCGTCGCCTACGAGATCGATGGCGAGCGGGTCGAGCAGATGCCGACCACCCAGACCGAATTCCACCACGCCAAGCCGATCTACGAGGAGATGCCGGGCTGGTGGGAGGACATCTCCGGGGCGCGCAGTTTCGAGGAGTTGCCCGCCGCCGCCCGCGCCTACGTGCTGCGCCTGGAGGAGCTGTCCGGTGCGCGGATCTCCTGCATCGGCGTCGGTCCGGGCCGCGATCAGACCATTGTCCGGCACGACGTTCTGGCCTGATGGGCGGTGCCACATTTCGGCCGTCGCGCCGGTGCGACGCGAACCGCGCCGAGGTAACAATTCAGGCGCGAAATGTCGGACCGGCCTGGCACCATGGAGCCATGACTTCGCGGAGCGAGGATGCGCCGGCGTCGCATCCGCAGCCGCGGCGCGCCCGGCCACCCGCCGACCGCGCGATCGAGCCGACCGCGGCAGCGTGGGCGGAGCGAGCGAACATGGCCGAATCCGCGGTGCTGTCCCGGCATCTGCGGACGCTGTGGGGGATTCCGGGGGCCGAGTTGGCCGTGGTGGGCTGGCCTGCCACCCGTCGTGAACGGATCTTCGCGACCTGGGACTACTGGTGGCAGGCCCACCTGCTGGACTGCGTGATCGATGCCGCCAACCGGGAGGCCACCCCGGCCCGCACGCGGCGCATCGCGGCGATCGCGCACGGTCACCGGGTTCGCAACATCACCGGCTGGACCAACGACTACTACGACGACATGGCCTGGCTGGCCCTGGCGCTGGAGCGGGCCGACCGCACCCGCGGCCTCACCGACCTGCGCGGCGGGCTGGCCGCCCTGGAGAAGGAGATCGTCGAGGGCTGGCAGTCGCCGGCCGGGGCGATGCCGTGGCGTAAGGGCGCGGACTATTTCAACGCGCCCGCCAACGGTCCGGTGGGCATTCTGCTGGCCCGCCTCGGCCGACACGCCCGAGCGCGGGAGGTAGCCGATTGGCTGCACGAGACGCTGCGCGATCCGGAGACCGGGCTGATCCTCGACGGTATCCACCTGCCGTCGGGCGAGTTGGAGCGGCCGGTCTTCACCTACTGCCAGGGCACGGTGCTCGGCCTGGAAACCGAATTGGCCGTTCGCACCGGCGAATTCGAGCATGTCGACCGGGTACAGCAGTTGCTGTGCGCGGTCGAGGAGCATCTCACCGCCGATGCGGTGGTCACCGGCGGTGGTGGCGGCGACGGCGGCCTGTTCAACGGCATCCTGGCCCGGTACCTGGCCGTGGTCGCGGTGATGCTGCCGGGCGAGGGCGCCGCGCAGGTGGCCGCGCGGCGGACGGCGGCGCGGATCGTGACATGTTCGGCGCGCGCGGCCTGGGATCACCGCCTGGAGGTGGAGGGCGAGCCGCTGTTCGGCCACGACTGGTCCCGACCGGCTCGGATGCCCACCGGCACGTTCGGCGCGGGTTATGTCAGCGTGGGCGGATCGGTGGTGGCGTCCCGCAATCCGGAGCGTGACCTGTCGGTGCAACTGTCCGGCTGGCTGCTCATGGAGGCCGCCCACCTGGTCACCGCGGCAGGCTTCTGAACCTCGGTCCGTGTCCGGGTGCCGACCTGGCGGTCCCGGCTCAGCGGCTGCGCGGCGTGACCCGGACCGCGTTCATCGTTCCTGCGCGCGGAGCCGCCTACATCTCGGTCGCGCGTCTGGGCCGGTTGCCGACGGCGCGACCGGGAAGCGTGGCGGGCGGGCGGTAGTAGGTGGGCTCGACCGCACGCGGAAGCGGCACCGTATCCGGGGCCGACCGGTGGTAGGCGGGCCCGACGGCACGCGGAAGGGGCATCGTGTCGAGGGCCGCGGTCTCGTCGTGCGCCGCCTCGTCGATGTCGAAATCCACTGTCGGCCGGGCCATCTCGATCCGATACTGCCGGATCCCGACGGCGGTGCCCAGCACCAGGCCGAGCACGAGTGTTCCGCTCACGGCCGGCATCAGCCACGGCACCCGGTCCAGGTACCCGCCGGCGTAGAAACCCACCAGCAGCAGTACCGGCGCCCACAGCACCGCGCCGATCGTGCTGGCGACGGTGTAGCGGCGATGGTTCATCCGGGCCGCGCCGGCGACCAGCGGGCACAGCGTCCGCACCCACGGCACCCAGCGCGCGACCAGCACCGCGAGGAAACCGTGCCGATGCAGCAGGTCGGTCACCCGGCCCAGATTGCGCGCGTTGATGTAGCGCCCGTTCTTGCGGGCGATCAGGCGATGCCCGGCACGGTGCCCGACCAGATAGCCGATCTGATTACCGCCGATCGCCGACACCATGGTGCCGACCACCAGCCCCCACACCTGGATGTGACCGGATTCGTGCGAGGCCAGCACCACACCCGCGGTGAGCAGCATCGAATCACCGGGCAGGAACAGGCCGATGATGAAGGCGCACTCGAGGAAGACGAAGACCAGGACGACGGTCCACACGAGCGCCGGGCCGGCGGAATGCAGGGCGCCCGTGCCGACCAGCGCGTGGGATAGCGGAGCGGTGGGCAAGGCCGTCTCTCAGCGGGTGGGCTCGTCGACGTGCACGTCGGCACGGGCCGCGGCAGGAGCCGGGGTCGCGCCGCGGTTCAACAGCCGCTTGCCGATCGAAATGATGCCCGGCAGCACCGAGATCAGCACGATGAGCAGGAAGATCGCCTCGACATGGTCGCGGATGAAGGACACGTTGCCCAGGAAGTATCCGAGGATGGTGACGCCGCCGCCCCACAGCACGCCGCCGACGATGTCGAAGGTGACGAAGGTGCGGTAGTCCATCTTCGACACGCCGGCCAGCACCGGCATGAAGGTCCGGACGATCGGGACGAACCGGCCCAGGATGATCGTCTTCGGCCCGTGCTTCTCGAAGAACTCGTGCGTCTCGGTGACGTAGCTCTGCTTGAAGAAGCGCCCGTCCTCCCGCTGGAACAGGGCGGGACCGATCGACCGGCCGATCCAGTACCCGCTCTGGTCGCCCAGGAAGGCCACGATCGCGACCGCGGGCACGAGCAGCCAGATGGAGACCGGCGGATGCGCCGTCGCCGCGAGCAGGCCGCCGGTGAACAGCAGCGAATCGCCCGGCAGGATCGGGAACAGCAGACCGGTCTCGATGAAGACCATGATCAGGATCGCCGGCAGTACCGCATTCTTCAGCCAGGTCTCCGTCAGCAGATGCATCGGGTCCAGCAGCCCCTTGATACCGGAGCTGCTGGCGAGGACGTCGGAAACTGCCAGCAAGGTCACGGCCCCCACAGTACCGGTCGAACCCGAATAGCACCGAACGTCTCGGCAACCTCTCAGGGGCCCCGAGTCGGGTTCTCCGGTGCGGGGCGGGTTTCGCCGGAATCACACAGGATCTTAATCTGTGTGTCGACAGATTTTCCGCGCCGCATCCGGCGGCCGCACAGACGGAGGTCACTCGAGATGCCCATCGCGACTCCGGAGGTCTACGCCGAAATGCTCGGCCGGGCCAAAGAGAATTCCTTCGCCTTCCCCGCGATCAACTGCACGTCGTCGGAGACCATCAACGCCGCGATCCGCGGTTTCGCCGAGGCGGGCAGTGACGGCATCATCCAGTTCTCCACCGGCGGCGCCGAGTTCGGCTCGGGCCAGGGTGTGAAGGACATGGTCGTCGGCGCGGTCGCGCTGGCGGAGTTCGCGCACGTCATCGCGGCTCGGTACGACGTCACGATCGCGCTGCACACCGATCACTGCCCCAAGGACAAGCTGGACACCTTCGTCCGGCCGCTGCTGGCCATCTCCCAGGAGCGGGTCAGGTCCGGGCAGAACCCGCTGTTCCAGTCCCACATGTGGGACGGTTCCGCCGTGCCGATCGACGAGAATCTCGACATCGCGAAGGAACTGCTGAAGCAGGCCGCCGCCGCGAACATCATCCTCGAGGTCGAGATCGGCGTCGTCGGCGGCGAGGAGGACGGCGTCGAGGCGGAGATCAACGAGAAGCTGTACACCTCCTCGGACGACTTCGCGAAGACGATCGACGCGCTCGGCGCCGGGGAGAACGGCAAGTACCTGCTGGCCGCGACCTTCGGCAACGTGCACGGCGTGTACAAGCCGGGCAATGTGGTGCTCAAGCCCGAGGTGCTGGCCGAGGGCCAGCGGGTCGCCACCGCCAAGCTGGGCCTGCCGGAGGGCTCGAAGCCGTTCGACTTCGTGTTCCACGGCGGTTCGGGCTCGCTGAAGTCCGAGATCGACGCTTCGCTGCAGTACGGCGTGGTGAAGATGAACGTCGACACCGACACCCAGTACGCGTTCACCCGCCCGATCGCGGGCCACATGCTCGCCAACTACGACGGTGTGCTGAAGATCGACGGCGAGGTCGGCAACAAGAAGGTCTACGACCCGCGCAGCTACCTGAAGAAGGCCGAGACGTCGATGGCGCAGCGCGTGATCGAGGCGTGCAACGACCTGCGCTCGGCCGGGAAGTCGGTCAGCGCGTAGCGATCCGGTGTGCCGCCCGGCCGGATCCGGGGATCCGGCCGGGTCTTGCCGGGCGTGTCGGCCGACCACCGATGTGGTGCGCCCGGCGGCCCGGACTCCCCGGAAGCTTTCGCCCGAGCGGCAATTCGAGTGAGCCCGCGAACCGAACCTGATGAGGCGTCAACGTGTACGGCCAAGAACACGCCGGGACGGACCACCGTCCGTCGGTCGACGTGCGGATCCTCGGTCCCGTCCGGCTGCTGATCGACGGCGTGCCGCTGCCCGTGGGCGGGCCGAAGCCGCGGGCCCTGCTGGCCGCGCTCACGGTGAACCGGCGGCGCGCGGTGAATTCGCAGGCGCTCGGCGACATGGTGTGGAACGAGCAGCCGCCGGACGCCTACCAGGCCAGCCTGCAGGTGTTCGTCTCGAACATCCGGAAGGCGCTGCGGACCGCGGGCGTCGATCCGGCGGCGGTGCTGCGCACCGAATCGGCCGGATATCGGCTGGAGATCGCCGACGAGGACTGTGATCTGGGCCGTTTCGAGACCGCCCGGCGGGCGGGGACCGAGGCCGCCGACGCGGGCCGCCCCGAACGCGCGGCCAGGTTGTTCGCCGACGCGCTGGCACAGTGGAGCGGCGCCGCCCTCGACGATCTGCCCGGTCTGGTGTTCGCCGAACGCTTCGCCGTCGCGATGCACGAGGAGCGCCTGCTGGTCACCTCGGCCCGGATCGATGCCGACATCGCCTGCGGCCGGTCGGCCGCCGTGGTCGGCGAGCTGGTGGCCATGACCACCGCGCATCCGCTGCGGGAACCGTTGTGGGTGCAGCTGATCAGCGCCCTGTACCTGTCCGGCCGGCAGGCCGACGCGCTGGAGGCGTGCCGCCGGGTGCGCGCGGTACTCGCCGACGAGCTCGGCATCGATCCGGGCCCGGCCCTGCTGGAACTGGAACAGCGCGTGCTGCGCCAGCAGCCGCTGGACACCGAGGCCATCGCCCGCGCCGAACGCATGGCCAAGGCGATGACGGAGACCGTGACGGAACGCCCGCGGGCCCGGCGCGGCCGGTTGCGGCTGCCGGACGGGTCGATCGTGCCGATCGAATCCGGCGGCCTGAAGATCGGCCGGATGACCGACAACGATCTGGTGCTGGAGGATCCGAAGGTCAGCCGGTATCACGCGCAGATCCAGACCGCGCGAACCGGTTTGGTGATCCGTGATCTGCATTCGGCGAACGGCGTCTACGTCAACGACGAACCGATCGAGGAGGCCGGCGTGCTCGCTGACGGCGACGAACTGCTGATCGGCGGGACGGTTCTACGTTTCGAGGCACAGTCCTGACGAACCCGACCGGCGCGGCGTCCCCTTGCGAGCGCGCACCGGGCGCGGCATCGGGTAGTCCGGCGGATGCCGTCGCGCCCGGAACGACGCCCTGCTCAGTGCGCGCAGGCGACGCCGGTGCCCTGGGGATCCAGCAACACGCTGTAACCGGGCTGACCGGGATAGATCGGACCGCCACCGTCGGCCCAGACCTGCTCGCAGTTCAGGTAGTGCTTCTTGTCCTTGTCGCTGGTCTTACCGGGCCCGGGCACCAGCTGGCCACGCGGGCCGACCACCAGATTCGAGCCGTCGGCCCCGGAATTGCCGGAGGCGGCCGGGGCCGGGGTCGCCGTGGCGGCGCCACCGATGAGCAGGGCGGCGGCGACCGCGGGGAGTAATGCGCTGAGGAACGAAAGCTTCACGATGACAATCCTGTTCGGAGGTTGCCCTCCACTGTAGGGCGATTCCGCGGACCGGCGTGGGATGGCCCGATTGTGCTGTTCATCCCAGTAGAGTCTGCGTTCGGCGAAACGGTGTGGCGCACGGACTTCCGGGCCACACCCGGGAAACGCATTCCTCGAGGGGTTGGTTCAGTGTTCATTGCGCGGCTCGTCACGGGTCTCGTCACTCCGATCGCGCGGTCCGCCGCGGCTGCGGCGGACCGTCCTGTCCCGGCCCGGTCCGGCACTGCTTCACCTCCGTCCGCCACAGCGCAGGTCAGCCCACCCGCCGGTGCGGCACACCCCCGAACCGCCGCAGTGCGTGTCACCGGTCCCGTCGCGGAGCTTGACGCGAGGCCCGTGCCGAGGGTGCTCGCGCAGGTCGCGCCGTCACCTCGCGTAGGTGGCCGGCGGCCGGTGGCGACCACCGGCGTGCGTGCCGTGGCCTCCTCGGCGCGATTACTGGCGGTCGCCGCCGCCGCGCTGACCTGGGCCGCGGTGACCGCGGTACCCGCCGCAGCCGACAGCGAGAACGATTCCACCACAACGACTTCGGGCCTATCCGCGCCGGGCGTCGGCCCGTGCGCCGCCGATCCGGCGCCGGTGCACAATTCGCTGATCCCGAAGACGCTGGAGGTACCGGTGCCGTACCCGGTGCCGACGATCGATCCCGGGCCACCGAAACCGACCGTGCCGCAACGCATCCGGATGGACCTACCGTCGGATCCGTGCACGAACCCGTGCCCGGATCTCACCGACGTCCCGGAGCCGGAGAGCCTGCTGAGCAGGCTGGGACTACCCGAACTACGGATCAACCCGCAGCCGTTCTATTTCGCGATACCCGGCGGCCCGCCACCGCAGCCCGCGCAACCGGCCCCGCCGAACCTCCGGCCGCCGACCGATCCCGCACCGCGCGTGGCGGCCCGGCCCGCCCCGCACGTGAGCGACGTCCACGAGGTGGCCAAGGAGACCGGCGCCGATTCGATCAACCGCACCGACAAGCGCTGGCAGGTGTACGGCACCGACCTCGGCATCATGTGGGAGAGCGCCCCCGGCGAGATCGCGATGGCCTTCGGCGACACCGTCGGCCGCGGTTTCCACCCGCCCGGCGGCATGGGCGGCGACTGGCGCAGCAATCTGATCGCCTTCTCCAGCAACCGAGACCTCCAGCGCGGCATGGTGATCGACCGGATGGTCACCGACACCCGTTGCCACGCAGCCGAAGTGCTGGACAGCCGCAAGGCCGACAACATCGAGATCACCACCATCCCGACTTCCGGTTTCGCCCTGGGGAATCGGCAATACCTGAGCTACATGTCGATCCGTACCTGGAACAGCATCCCGGGCACCTTCTACACCAACTACGGCGGCATCGCCTACTCCGACGACCACGGCGAGACCTGGACCAAGGATCCGTACGCGCACTGGGACAACATCTTCGGTCTCGCGAATTTCCAAGTGGGCGCGATGGTTCCGCACGGTGACCACGTCTACCTGTTCGGCACCCCCAACACCCGCCTGGGTGCGGTCGGCCTGGCCCGGGTGCCCACGGATCAGATCCTGAATCCGACCGCCTACCAGTACTGGAGCAACGGCAGCTGGACCCCCGTCGGCGGCGCGGCGGCGGCCACCCCGATCGTGGACGCACCCGCCGGCGAACTGTCGGTGCGCTTCGACGCCTCGCGCGATGTGTGGCAGATGAGTTACCTCGACACCGGACAGGCCGCGATCGTGGTCCGTGAGTCGGACACCCCGCAGGGCGAATGGTCGGCGGGCGCCCCGACGGTGACCGTCGCCGACTTCCCGGAGCTCTACGGCGGTTTCATCCACCCGTGGTCCACCGGCTCCGACCTGTACTTCACCATCAGTACTTGGAGCGACTACAACGTCTACCTGATGCACGCCACCGTTCAGTAGCAGGGCGCCGGGGCCAGCGGTTCGGTGGTGTGCGGGGTGAGCGCCGCGAAGGCCGCGGCGATCCCCTTCACCGCCACCCGCAGGTCCGATTCCTCCTGGGTGAACGGGAGCCGGACGAAGCGCTCGAACGCGCCCTGCACCCCGAACCGCGGCCCCGCCGCCAGCAGCACCCCGTGATTCGGCGCGGTCGCGGCGAGCGCGGTGGACACCGGCGCGGGCAGTTGCACCCACAGCGACATGCCGCCCGA
The DNA here is from genome assembly GCF_009604425.1 of Nocardia aurantia. Classification (GTDB taxonomy): domain Bacteria; phylum Actinomycetota; class Actinomycetes; order Mycobacteriales; family Mycobacteriaceae; genus Nocardia; species Nocardia aurantia. The sequence continues at coordinate 126,625 of NZ_WEGI01000016.1, forward strand.
GCCGGGCACCACCCGCCAGTCCGGCAGCTCCTCGGCGAGCGCCGCCAGCAGCGCCGCGCGGCGGCCACGCAACTGCTCGCACCGCCGCGCGCGGATGACGTCGGCGCGTTCCAGCAGATGCACGGTGGCCAGCTGATCCATCACCGGCGTGCCGAGGTCGACCGTCGAACGGGTGCCCAGCAGTTTGGTGATCAGCGCCTGACCGGCCCGGACCCAGCCGACCCGCAGACCGCCCCAGAACGATTTGGACGCCGAGCCGATCGTCACGATCTCCGAACCCCGGGCGAACGCGGCGACCGGCGGCGGCGTCGCCCCATCGAGCTGCTGATCGACCATCGACTCGTCGATGATCACCGTCATCCGGGTCTCCCGCGCGATCGCGGCCAGCTCGGCACGCCCCTCGGCGTTCATCAACATCCCGGTGGGATTGTGGAAATCCGGCACCAGATACGCGGTACTCGCCGCGGTCTGCCGTGCCGCGCTGCGGATACCGTCCAGATCCCAAGCGGCGTCGGGATATTCGGGACACAGCGGCACCGGTACCGGCCGGGCCCCGACATCGCGGATCGCCTCGATGGCGTTGGGATAACTGGGATGGTCGATGAGCACCCGCTCGGCCGGCGCGGTCAGCACATTGAGCAACAGCCGCAGCCCGTGCTGCGCGCCGAGGGTGACCAGGATCTGGTCGGGCCCGGTGGGCAGACCGCGCTCGGTGTAGCGGCGCGCGATCGCCTCCCGCAGCGCCGGCACGCCCACCGGATCCATCCCGTGCGTGCCGAGGAAGATCGGAAGTCCTTGCAGCGCAGCGGCATACGCATCGCCCATCTCCGGCGGCGCGGACATCGCGGCATAGGTGAGATCGATGGCGGGTTGTTCGGCCGCATCCATCGACACCAGAATGCTCCGCGCCGGCTTGCTGCCGTCGTGCGTCACGGTGGGCGGCAGCGCGACCGTGCTGCGCGACCCCTGGCGGCTGATCAGGTACCCGTGCTCGCGCAACAAGGTGTACGCGGAGGTGACGGTGGTCCGGCTGACCTCGAGCGCGGCGGTCAGATCACGCTCGCTGGGCAGGGCCACCCCCAGCGGCGCCCGCCCGTCGTGGATGAGCAGCCGGATGCTCTCGGCGAGCGCCAGATAGGCGGGCCGGGAGGGCCGTCGCGCCCCCGCGGTGCGAGCGGAGCCGCCCTCGTCGTACCGCCAGCGACCGAGGTCGCGGGTCAAGGTCGCAGCGCTGATCACCCGATGTGCCATGCGGTCCAGTATCGGTCCGGTGGATCTTTTGTACAAGTCCACTTCCGGCGCACCCTGAGGCAATGATCAGCTCCCTCGCCGCCGCGGCCGTGGTCGCCCTGTACGCCTGGATCATCTACCGCTGCGCCCCCAAACCGGGCGAACGCAACCACAACCTGCTGGAACGCTATCGCCCGCACGCGCCGGCGGCCGACTGGTCGATCCCGCCGGACCATTACGACCGACTGCGGCAGTACGCCGACCTCCGCGCACTGCCGGCCAACGGTGAACAGTCCAGTCCCGACTGACTGGCCTGCTGTATGCGAGAAATGTCGGTGCCGCAGGGCACACTGGTCACATGGCCGAATCCGATGACGGTGCCCACGCCGCGGTGTTGTTCGATACACCGATCGGGGTCTGCGCCCTCGCGTGGACCGATCGGGGCATCGTGCGGTTCCGGTTACCGGAGTCCACCCCGGACGAGGCGACGATGCGCGCGAGATTCGCCCGCGCGCGGCTACGCGAGGCCGAGCCCACCGACCTGGCCCGCACCGTGATCGAGGCCGTCCGCCGGCACCTGACCGGCCGGTTCGACGATTTCCGCTGGATCCCCTTGGACCACACCGGCATTCCCGAATTCCACCGAGCGGTCTACCGGGTGACCAGATCGATCGACCCGGGCCACACCCTCGGCTACGGTCAGGTCGCCGCGCGCGCCGGACGGCCGCACGGCGCGCAGGCGGTCGGTCAGGCCATGGGCCGCAACCCGATTCCGCTGATCGTCCCCTGCCATCGCGTGCTGGCCGCCGACCACGCGCTGCACGGCTTCTCGGCCCCCGGCGGCCTCGAGACCAAACAGCGCCTGCTGGAGATCGAGCAGACCCCCGGCTTCGGCGAGCCCACGCTGTTCTGACCGGACTACGGCTGCTGCCCCTGGCTACCCGGATTGAGCGCGTTCTGCAGTCCCTGCACGACCTGATCGGGTACCGCATCGGGCATCTGGACATCGTTGCCACCGACCCGCACCGTGCGCGGCGCCGGCTCGGGCGAGGGCGCCGGGGTCGGGGTGCTCGGCCGCGGCCGGCTGTAACCCGGTGCGGGCGCCTCGGTCTGCGGCGAAGCCTGCCGCAGTTCCACCGGCTGATCCGAGTCCGGAGCGGGTGCGGGCGGCGGCGCGGCGTCCGCGGCCCCCGGCGCGGGCGCACTGGGTGTGGTCACACCCGGCTGCACCGGCCCCGGCGCGGAGTGCGCCGCGGCGGCGCAGGCGATCCCGACAACGACCGATCCCGAGGCCAGCGCGGCCCGAACTCCCGCCTTCACAAACCGAATTCGACGCGCCACGTCGAGACACCGCCTTGTCGAGATATGGTGTTGACCCTGTGGGCGACCCGATGGTTCACCCGTCTGCATCGTAGCCGCAGCCAAGGCCCCTAGCTATCCGGCCGAACGACTCCGGCGGAACTCCGGCGCTACCTACACTGCCCCAATGGATCTGCTGTTCTCGGCGATCGGTTTCCTGGTTTTCCTGGCGATGCTCCGGACGCTGTGGATGGCGTTGCGCGAATTGGCGAGTCATCGCTGAACGAACCGAGACCGTCAGCCGATCCACGATCTGCCGATCGGACAACGCCGCCGCGACCACCCGTCGATGCGCCCGGTCGGTTCGGTGAGCCGCCTCGCTGCACCGTGATCAAGCTTCTCCTCGCGTATTCCCTCGATCGGTCGAGATGAATTCGTATCGAAGCGCTTTCGAATATCCACCGAAACGAATCCGCGAAAAGTGAATATGCGCAAGGTATTTCGATTGCGCTGTTTGTAAATTTGTTGAGCTGTAGAGGTAGAGTCACCGACGCCTCCCGTCCCGAACGGGGGCGGCCCGAACCCATGGCCGCCCTCGTCAGGGAAAGGAGGTGAATGGGAGATGGTCGGTAAACACCGTAAGACGGTGGGTAAACACCGGAAAGGTGAGCCGGCGAACCGCGCAGCCCAGATCTTTGCAATCGCTGCAGCGGCCGCCGCACTCATCTACATGCTGATTCGTATCAAGCGGATCAGCTAACCCATTCCGGGCCGGGTGTCGTTCACAGCGGCACTCGGTCCGACGTCACATGGTGACGCTCGAAGTATACCCGGCACTCGCTCGATCGAGCGACTTTATCCAACAGGATGGTGCCGTACCGGAATTCAGTCCGCCCACACCTGTTCGATCGGCGTCGCCTCGCTCGGCGGCGGGGTGGGAATGCCGTTCGGGGTCCGGGAGAATCGCGGCGCCGGCGCGTGCTGCACGACGCCTTCGATTTCGATCAGGCTGCCGCGCGCGGTGAGGTGCTCGTTCTCCTCCGCCTCGGTGAAGGTGAGGATCGGGGTGACGCAGGCGTCGGTGCCCGCGAAGACCTCGGTCCATTCGTCACGGGTGCGGCTCTTGAACTTCTCCGTGAACAGTTTCTTCAGCTGGTCCTGGGACGCGGGGTCGAGTTGGTGGGGCAGGCCCTCGGGGTCGATCTCCAAGCCGCGCAACAGTTCCGCGTAGAACTGGCCCTCGATCGGGCCGACCGCCATATAGCCGCCGTCGGAGGTCTCATAGGTGTCGTAGAAGGACATGCCCGTGTCGAGCAGGTTGGTGCCGCGCTCGTCGGACCACAGGCCCATGCCGCGCATACCCCAGATCATGTGCGAAAGGGCAAGGGCGCCATCGACCATCGCGGCGTCGATCACCTGGCCGCGGCCGGACTTCGCGCGCTCGACCAGGGCCGCCAGGATGCCCGTCACCAGGAACATCGATCCACCGCCGAAGTCTCCCACCATGTTCAGCGGGGGCACGGGGCGTTCGCCCTTGCGGCCGATGGCATTCAGGACGCCGGTCAGCGAGATGTAGTTGATGTCGTGGCCCGCGCGGTCGGCCAGCGGGCCGAACTGGCCCCAGCCGGTCATCCGGCCGTACACCAGGCCGGGATTGCGCGCCTGGGTCGCCTCCGGGCCGAGGCCCATCCGCTCGGTGACACCGGGGCGGAAGCCCTCGATCAGCACATCGGCCTTGTCGATGAGTTTCAGTACCTTCTCGATCTCGGCCGGATCCTTCAGGTTGGCCTCGACGATGGTGCGGCCACGCCACTGCGGCCGGTCCATGACGCCCGGCAGCATCCCGGGGCGCTGGACCCGCACCACGTCGGCGCCCAGATCGCCCAGCAGCAGCGCCGCGTGCGGTCCGGGGCCGATCCCGGCCAGTTCGACAATCCTGATGCCCGCCAGCGGTCCCTGTTTCGCGGTGGATGGAGTGCTCACGACCTACCTCGGTTCGTCCTCGATGCCTACGTCCGGACCATAACGGACTATTGGCATCCGGACAACAAGCCGGCTCCACCGGCGGGGGACCGACGTTACGCGCCCGGCCGGGGGTCGCCGCCGCCGACTACTCGATGATCGGCAGCGGCCGGGTGTCGTCACCGGAGGGCAGATCGTCGCGGTGCAGGCGGAGGGTGGACGGGCCGGTGGTGGGCAGTGGTCGGGTGGTCGCGGCGTCGGTGTGGACCGCTTTCACCGGGAGGCCGTAGAAGGCGCGCGCGTTGTCGTCCAGGACCCGGTACATATCGGCGCCGATGGCGTCGGCGATCACGCCGATGTCCGAGTCGCGGAAGGCGCGGCCGGTGCGGATGCCGGGCAGGTCGGTGCCGAACATCAGGGCCTGCGGGTTGACCGCGTGGATGCGGCGCAGCGCGCGCGGCACGTTCATCGTCACCCGGCCGAAGCCGGACGCCTTCACCTTCGCGCCGCGATCGACGAGGTTCAGCAGGTACGGCAGGCATTCGTCGGACATGCCGAGATGGTCGACCGACAGCGCGGGCAGCTTGCTGATCACCGGTTGCAGCGAGCCCAGGGTGGAACCGTCGATATACAGCTCGACGTGCCAGCGGGCCAGGTCCCAGGCGCGGCGCGCCTGCTGGGTCAGGGTGACGATGTCACCGGCGGCCCGCTTGAGATTGAATCGCAGCGCCCGCACGCCGTGGCGGTGCAGTTCCAGGATCTGCTCGTCGGTGGTGTCGGGGTGCAGATTGGTCACCCCGACCCAGCCGGGACCGAGCTCGGTCAGGGCCGCCCGCAGGAAGCTCTGATCGGTGCCCTGGAACGAACCGCTGACCACCGCACCACCGTCGACGTCGAAGCGCGCCATCCGCTTTCGATAGTCGGCGATGGTGTAGGGCGGCGGCAGGTAGCCCTCGTTCTCGACCAACGGGAACCGTGGGTCGACGATGTGAAAATGGGCATCGAACACGTGATCAGCATGCCTCGAGACGGGGACGGATGGGGATCCGGACGGCTCGCCGGGCGGATGCCGGATGGCTACCGATATCCGGTGATCAGCGCTTGTGCGGTTCGCTCGCCGCGAGCATTTCGTCGCGCTCGACGACCTTCACCCGCTCGCGGCCCTGCGGTTCGCCGAGAGCCCGTTCGTGGGCGTCGAGGCGGTACCAGCCGGCCCAGGTGGTGAACGGGATGCCCTTGCTCTCCAGCCAGCCGGTGACGGCGTCGGGTTCCGGTTCCGGGGCGGGAGTGAATGTCGGGGCGTCGTCGAGCAGGCAGGCGATGGTCTCGTTGGCGTCGCCCTTGGTGTGGCCGATCAGGCCGACCGGGCCGCGCTTGATCCAGCCGGTGACGTAGGTGCCGGGCAGGTAGCGGCCGTCGCCGTCGGCGTGCTCGTCGGCGAGGACGCGCCCGGCCTCGTTGGGGACGGTACCGGCCTGCTCGTCGAACGGTAGTTGGGCGATGTTCTGCGACAGGTAGCCGACGGCCCGGTAGACCGCCTGCACGTCCCAGGTGTTGAACTCGCCGGTGCCCTTCACGTTGCCGGTGCCGTCGAGTGCGGTGCGCTCGGTGCGCAGGCCGGCGACCTTGCCGTGTTCGTCGCCCAGGATTTCGGCGGGGCTTTCGAAGAAGTGCAGGAACAGCTTGTGCGGGCGGGCGCCGACATCACGGATGGCCCACTGCTCGAGGGTGTTGCAGACCATGTCGGCCTGCTTCGAATGCCGGCGGGTGGCTTCCGAACCCTCGTCGTAGTCGATGTCCTCCGGATCGACGATGACCTCGATGTTGGGGGAGTGGTCCAGTTCCCGCAGTTCCAGCGGGGTGAACTTCGCCTGCGCGGGCCCGCGACGGCCGAAGACGTGGACCTCGAGGGCCTTGTTGGCGCGCAGGCCCGCGTAGACGTTCGGCGGGATCTCGGTCGGCAGCAGTTCGTCGCCGGTCTTGGCGAGCACGCGGGCCACGTCGAGGGCGACGTTGCCGACGCCGAGCACGGCGACCTTCTCGGCCTCCAGCGGCCAGGTCCGGGGCACGTCGGGGTGCCCGTCGTACCAGGAGACGAAGTCCGCGGCGCCGTACGAGCCGTCGAGGTCGATGCCCTGGATCGGCAGCGCGCGGTCGGCGTTGGCGCCGGTGGAGAAGATGACCGCGTCGTAGAACCGGCGCAGCTCCTCGAGGGTGATGTCGGTGCCGTAGTCGATATTGCCGAGCAGCCGGACCTGCGGCTTGTCGAGGACCTTGTGCAGAGCGGTGACGATGCCCTTGATCCGCGGATGATCCGGTGCGACACCGTAGCGGATCAGGCCGAACGGGGCCGGCATCCGCTCGTACAGGTCGATGCTCACCTCGGCATCGGACTTCATCAAGGCGTCGGCGGCGTAGATACCCGCCGGTCCGGCGCCCACGATGGCGATGCGCAACGGGCGATCCGCACTCTGTCGATCGGCGCTGTGTTCGGTCATTCTCAGGCGCACCCTCTGGTCGGAAACTCTGGTCTCAGCCGTCGCTACTTAGCTTAGGCTAAGTTGACGCTCGGGCGGGCTCCCCCCGGCGACCCCGACATCCCATCGATGCTGCATCGTTGCTGCAAGGATCCGGTTGGCGCCGCGGCGGCCGCCAGTTCCCGAAGATTCTATCGGTGACGGCTATCGCCTCCTTTCCCCCGCCCCCGGCGGGAAATGCCGGGCGTGACTCCCGACACAACAGGCGACCAGGGATGATCAGTGGCATGACCACCCCCGACGAGGAACCCGTCGTCATCGATCAGCGGGAAAAGACCCGGTCCGCACTGCCTTTCCTGGCGGCCTTCGCGGTCGCTCTCGTGGTGCTCGTGGCCGTGGTGGTCCTCAAGGCGACTCGGCCCGCCGAGAGAAACGTCACAGATTCCGACAAGATGGCCACCGCGGTGCGTCTCTATGCGGACGCCTGGAACTCCGCCGACCCGGCGAAGCTGGCCGCGGCGACCTGTGCCGGCTTCGATCCGGCCCGCTCGCCGCTCGCCGCCGTGGCGGGCAATCCGGCGCAGCCGGCGGCGGCCGGGAAGAAGATCGATCTCGTGCGGCTCGCCGACCCGAGCATCGACGGCGATCGCGGCAAGGTGACCGTGACCGAATCGGTCGACGGCAAGGAGACCACCGGCACCTGGGCGCTGACCCGCTCCGACGGGGTCTGGCGCGTCTGCGATTGAGGTCGCCGGAGTTTGACAGGCAACCCGATCACCGGGCAATCTCTTTGCAGGTCATGAGTGCCAGCGCCAAGCCCCGGCTCGCTGGTCGGCAACCCTCTTTCGCGGCGGGGTGCTCCGGGTGACGACCTGGCCGCGCACCGGCTCCCGGTGCGGCAAGTGCGGATTCTCGAGGAGGTTCGACAAGTGAGCTACGCAGGCGACATCACGCCGGTGCAGGCGTGGGAACTGTTGCGGGACAACCCGGATGCGGTGCTGGTGGATGTGCGCACCGAGGCCGAGTGGCGGTTCGTCGGGGTGCCCGACACCGCCCCGATCGACCGGCCGACGGCGCTGATCGAATGGGTCGATGTCGGGGGCGCGCGCAACGAGGCCTTCGTCGATCAGCTGAAGCAGGCCCTCGCCGGGCGGCCGGCGGGCAGCGATGCCCCGGTCGTCTTCCTCTGCCGGTCCGGGCAACGGTCGATCGGCGCGGCGACGGCGGCCACCGCGGCCGGATTCGCCCCCTCCTACAACGTGCTCGAGGGTTTCGAGGGCGCACTGGACGAGCGCGCCCATCGCGGCGGCGCCGGCTGGCGGGCCCACGGGCTGCCGTGGCGGCAGTCGTGATCGGCGCGGTGAGAACCGAAGGGAGACAGGCATGATCACCGGTGGCGCATTCGAGAAGCCACTGCCCTCGGGGGTGGGCCCCGCGACCCTGGGGGTTCGCGGGGGACTGCGGCGTTCCGGTTTCGAGGAGACCTCCGAGGCCCTGTATCTCTCGTCCGGATTCGTGTACGAGAGCGCCGAGGCGGCCGAGGCCGCGTTCACCGGCGACGTCGAGCACTTCGTCTACTCCCGCTACGGCAATCCGACGGTTGCGATGTTCGAGGAGCGGCTGCGGCTGCTCGAGGGCGCCGAGGCGTGTTTCGCCACCGCCAGCGGCATGTCGGCGGTGTTCACCGCGCTGGCCGCGCTGCTCGCGACCGGTGATCGGCTGGTGGCCGCCCGCAGCCTGTTCGGCTCCTGTTTCGTGGTGTGCAACGAGATCCTGCCGCGCTGGGGTGTGGAGACCGTCTTCGTCGACGGCGAGGATCTCGGGCAGTGGGAGCAGGCGCTGTCGGTGCCGACCACGGCGGTGTTCTTCGAGACCCCGTCCAACCCGATGCAGACCCTGGTGGACGTCCGCCGGGTGACCGAGCTGGCGCACGCCGCCGGCGCGAAGGTGGTGCTGGACAACGTCTTCGCCACGCCGCTGCTGCAGCGCAGCCTGCCGCTGGGCGCCGATGTGGTGGTGTACTCCGGTACGAAGCACATCGACGGTCAGGGCCGGGTGCTCGGCGGGGCGATCCTCGGTACGAAGGACTACATCGACGGCCCGGTGAAGAACCTGATGCGGCACACCGGTCCCGCCCTGAGCCCGTTCAACGCGTGGACGCTGCTCAAGGGCCTGGAGACCATGCCGCTGCGGGTGATGCAGTCGGCCACCTCGGCGCTGCGGATCGGGGAGTTCCTGGAACAGCATCCGGCGGTGTCCTGGACGAAATACCCGTTCCTGCAGTCGCATCCGCAGTACGACCTGGCCCGTAGTCAGATGAGCGGCGGCGGCACGGTCGTCACCTTCGAACTGGCGGCCAATGCGGACGAAGGCAAGAAGCGCGCCTTCGAGGTGCTCAATCGCCTTCGCATCGTGGACATCTCGAACAACCTCGGTGATTCCAAGACGCTGATCACCCACCCGGCGACCACCACGCACCGCGCGATGGGCCCGGAAGGCCGTGCGGCCGTGGGCATCACGGACGGCGTGCTGCGAATCTCGGTGGGCCTGGAGGACATCGACGATCTGCTCGGCGATCTCGACCACGCCCTGAGCTGAGCCGATCGACCGGAGTGGGGCGGCTCGGCGGCGAGCCGGGCCGCCCAGCCTGGAGGACGAGCCGATCGTGCTCCCGGCCTGCCCGGCCTGCCCGGCCTGCCCGGCCTGCTTGGCGCGTCGAACGCGGCGTCCGACGTCCGGCGGCCGAATTCCTCAGTCGGCGAACGGGTTCGAGGTGCGGCCCACCAGATCCGCCACCGAATCCAGTACCAGGGTCGGGCGGTAGGGGAACTGTTCGAACGAGGCGCGGGTGGAGATGCCGGACGTCACCAGGATCGTCCGCATGCCCGCCTCCAGGCCGGCGATCACATCGGTGTCCATCCGGTCGCCGATCATCACCGTGGACTGGGAATGAGCGCCGATGCGGCGCAACGCCGATCGCATCATCAGCGGATTCGGCTTGCCGACGTAGTACGGTTCGCGCCCGGTGGCCCGGGTGATCAGCGCCGCCACCGAACCGGTCGCGGGCAGCAGCCCCTCGCGCGACGGTCCGGTCGCGTCCGGATTGGTGGCGATGAAGCGGGCGCCGCGGTCGACCAGGCGGATGGCCGTGGTGATCGCCTCGAAGGAGTAGGTGCGGGTCTCGCCGAGCACCACGTAGTCCGGATCGCTGTCGGTCAGCACGTAGCCGATCTCGTGCAGCGCGGTGGTGAGGCCGGATTCGCCGACCACGTACGCGGTGCCGCCGGGCCGTTGGTCGTCGAGGAAGGTGGCGGTCGCCAGCGCGGAGGTCCAGATCGCCTCCTGTGGGATGTCGAGGCCGGAGTGCCGCAACCTGGCCTGCAGGTCGCGCGGGGTGCGGATCGAGTTGTTGGTGAGCACCAGGAACGGGATGCCGGCGGCCTGCAGTTCGGACAGGAACTTGTCGGCCCCCGGAATCGGATGGTCCTCGTGCACCAGCACGCCGTCCATGTCGGTCAGGTAGGACAGGATCGGTTCGTCGTCTGCCGTCACCGTTCAATTCTGGGCCCGCGGCGATGATCGCGCGCGGGCGGGGGTAGCGGGTCTCGGCGCGGCGTCGGCCGTCGCGGACGCGCTGCGTGGATCGTCGCGGACGCGCGGCGTCGGTGTCGCGGACGCGCGGCGTCGGTGTCTCGGACCGACCATCCGCGCATAACGGTCAGGTCGCTGGTTATGGTCGAGGTTGAACCCCGTGCGCGGCGGAATGCGGTGTGACACCGCGACGCTGCATCCGGGTGGGGTTGCGCCCCGCACAACGACATCGAACAGGAGTCCCGCGTGACTGAACTCAAGCTCGGCTACAAGGCGTCGGCGGAACAATTCGGCCCCCGGGAGCTCGTCGAGCTCGGTGTGGCCGCTGAGGAGCACGGTCTCGACAGCGCCACGGTCAGCGACCACTTCCAGCCGTGGCGGCACAACGGCGGGCACGCGCCCTTCTCGCTGGCCTGGATGACGGCGGTGGGCGAGCGGACGCAGCGGATCCAGCTGGGCACCTCGGTACTCACCCCGACCTTCCGGTACAACCCGGCGGTGATCGCGCAGGCGTTCGCCACCATGGGCTGCCTCTACCCGGAGCGCATCATGCTGGGCGTCGGCACCGGTGAGGCGCTCAACGAGATCGCGACCGGGTACAAGGGCGACTGGCCGGAGTTCAAGGAGCGGTTCGCCCGGCTGCGGGAATCCGTCGACCTGATGCGGGCGCTGTGGACCGGTGACCGGGTCGACTTCGACGGCGAGTACTACCACACCGTCGGCGCCTCGATCTACGACGTCCCGAAGGACGGCATCCCGATCTACGTCGCCGCCGGCGGTCCGCTGGTGGCGAAGTACGCCGGTCGTGCCGGCGACGGATTCATCTGCACCTCGGGCAAGGGCATGGACCTGTACACCGAGAAGCTGATGCCGGGTGTCCAGGAGGGCGCGGCGAAGGCCGGTCGCACCCTCGACGACATCGACCGGATGATCGAGATCAAGATCTCCTACGACACCGATCCCGATCTGGCGCTGGAGAACACGCGCTTCTGGGCGCCGCTGTCGCTGACCCCCGAGCAGAAGCACAGCATCACCGACCCGATCGAGATGGAGGCCGCGGCCGACGCGCTGCCGATCGAGCAGATCGCCAAGCGGTGGATCGTCGCCAGCGATCCGGATCAGACGGTCGATTTGATCAAGCCGTACGTGGACGCGGGCCTCAACCACCTGGTGTTCCACGCCCCCGGCCACGACCAGCGCCGCTTCCTGGACCTGTTCGCCCGCGACCTCGCCCCGCGGCTGCGCAACCTGTAGCCGCCGACGGTTGGGCAGCCGGTGGCCTCTGGCGGTCGCGCAACCTGTGGCCGCTGGGGGCTGCGCGACCTGTGCCCGCTGGCGGTTGCGCGACCTTGGTACCGCGGCGGCGCAACCCCTGGTTGCGCCGCCGCTATGTGATCGGAGGCGCGCCGCGCTGCGGCTCGACCCGTTGCGATCCTCCCGCCGGCCCGGTTGCCCGCCGGATGGGCTCGCGTCAGAGCTGTCGCAGCGCGAACATCCGCATGGTGCGGTCGGTGCGCCCGCGGTAGGCGTCGTAGGCGTCGCTGATTTCGATGAAGCGGTCGAAGACCTCCTCGCGCTCGGTCTCGTCGGTGACGGGATCGGCGTGGACCGCGAGGTAGTCCCCGGAAATCGTGACGGTCGCGATCGGATAGGACAGCAGGTTCGCGGTCCAGTCGGGGTGCCGATCGCCGCCGAAATTGCTGCCGACCACGTAGAGCACATCGCCGTCGTGCACGAACAACAGCGGGGTGGTGTGCTGCTGTCCCGAGTTGCGGCCGGTGGTGGTGAGCAGCAGGATCGGCGCGCCGATCGGACCCAGCAGGGTGTAGCGTCCGGCGCTGCGCTCCAGCACTTTCCGGTCGAGCGGGGTGAGGACCCGAATGGCCGCGGACCCGGCCTTGGTCGCCGCGATCGGACTCGCCAGCCGGGCCAGCACATTCGTACGCGAGCCCCACGTCCGGTCGGGAAATTGTCCTGCCATGTGCACCGATCCTAGCGCCACCTCCGGACCCGGCTCACATCAGCGTCCGGCGGCCGCCTTCGCCTCGGCGATGAATTCGTATGCGGCACGCCAATTTCCGTCCGGGGGCAGGACCAGGACGCGCTCGGCGCCGAGTTCGGCCAGGGCGGCGAGCCGGTCGGCGAGCGCGGTGACGGTGTCCGGCGCTACCTGCATCACGGTCAGGCCGGGCGCCGGGCGGCCGCGTTCCGCGGCCAGTTCGGCCAGCCGGTCCCGGGCGGCGGTCAGTTCGGCGTCGGAGTTGCCGAGCGAGATCCAGCCGTCGCCGTAGGTCGCGGTGCGGCGAAGCGCGCGAGTTCCGTTGCCCGCGATCAGGATCGGCGGCACGGTGGCGCCGGGGGACAGGGCCGCGACGGTGCCGTCGGGCAGGGTGGTGGTCCGGCCGGCGATCAGGTCGGGCAGCAGTCGCAGCGCCTCGTCGGTGCGGTCACCACGGTCGGCGAAGGAGACTCCGGCCGCCCGCCAGCCGATGTCACCGTGCGCGGGATTGCCGGTGCCGACGCCCAGCCGCAGCCGGTCGCCGGACACGTGCTGCAGGCCGGCGGCCTGCTTGGCGGCCCAGGCCACCGGGCGCAGGGCCGCGAGCAGCACGCGGTACCCGATGCCGATCCGCTCGGTGACCGCGGCGGCCGCCGCGAGCGCCACAGTGCTGTCCAGGATCGGGGCGGTCGGGAGCAGATGATCGGCTACCCAGATCGAATCGAGTCCCGCCGTCTCGGCGAACCGCGCGGCGGCGGGAATATCGCCCAGGACGGGCCGGGCCGGGTCGGGGCTCGAGGTGGGCAGGAAGGTGCCGATTTCCGGGAGGCCGGAGCTGGATGCCATTGCAATCCTGTCGCAGATGGTTTCGTTGCATACGATTTGTATGCGTACGAATAATATGTTTGTGCAATCGATATGGCAATCCCGCGCGCCGTCCACGATGATCATTAAGCTCGGGCGCATGGCCGACCGCGCACCGTCCACTGTGTACATCGCCTCGCTCGAGGGCGACACCGGCAAATCGACGGTGGCGCTGGGTGTCCTGCAACTCCTGTCCGCCACCACGCCCCGGGTCGGGGTGTTCCGGCCCATCACGCGTTCGGCGCACGAACCGGACTACATCGTCGAACTGCTGCTCGAGTACAGCACCGCCGATATCGGGTACGAACAGGCCGTCGGCGTCTCCTACGAGCAGATGCACGCCGATCCGGACGCCGCGATCGGCGAGATCGTCGCCCGGTTCCACGCGGTCGCCGATCAGTGCGACGCGGTGGTCGTGGTCGGCACCGACTACACCGATGTCGCCGCCCCCAGCGAACTCCGCTACAACGCGCGCATCGCCGCGAACCTCGGCGCGCCGATCCTGCTGGTGCTGCGCGGTTCCGGCCGCAGCCCGGCCGAGATCGAACAGGTCGCCGAGCTGTGCCGGGGCGAACTCGCGGCCGAGCACGCCCACCTGTCGGCCGTCGTGGTCAACCGGTGCGCTCCGAAGCGGCTCGACGACGTGGCCGCCGCGGTGGCCCCGATCGGCGTCCCGGTCTGGACCCTGCCCGAGGTGCCGCTGCTGACCGCGCCGACGATGGCCGAGCTGTGCCGGGCGATCGACGGCACCCTCTACTCCGGCGATCCCGAACTGCTGCAACGGGAGGCGCTGAGCGTCATGGTCGGCGGCATGACCGCCGAGCACATCCTGGAACGGCTGACCGACTCGGTGGCCGTCATCGTCCCCGGCGACCGGTCCGACGCGCTGCTCGCGCTGGTGAACGCCCATGAGGCGGAAGGCTTTCCGTCGCTGGCCGGGATCATCATGAACGGCGGCCTGGCGCCCGATCCGGCGATCGCGCGGCTGATCCGGGGGCTGAGACCGAAACTGCCGATCCTCGAGACCGAACTCGGCACCTACGACACCGCCGCCGCGGCCGCCCGCACCCGCGGCCGGGTGTCGCTGTCCAGCGTCCGCAAGGTCGACACCGCGCTGGCGCTGATGGAAGAACGGGTGGACGGCCGGAAACTGGTGGAGCTCATCGCCGTTCCCGTACAGTCCGCGGTCACCACGCCGCAGATGTTCGAATACCGGCTGGTGGAATGGGCGCGGGCGGACCGGCGCCGGATCGTGCTGCCGGAGGGCGACGACGATCGGATCCTGCGGGCGGCCGGGCGGGTGCTGCAGCGCGGCATCGCCGATCTGCTGATCCTCGGCGACGAGGCCGCCGTCCGGGGCCGGGCCGCCGAACTCGGCGTCGACATCGCGGCCGCCTCGGTCCTGGACCCGCGCACCTCGGAGCTGCGCGAACGGTTCGCCGAGGAGTACACGAAACTGCGCGAGCACAAGGGCATGACGCCGGACCGGGCCCGCGAGATCGTCGCGGACATCTCCTTCTTCGGCACCATGATGGTGCAGGACGGGCTGGCCGACGGCATGGTGTCCGGGGCCGCGCACACCACCGCGCACACCATCCGGCCGGCGTTGCAGATCATCAAGACCCAGCCCGGGGTGTCGACGGTGTCCAGCGTGTTCCTGATGTGCCTGGCCGATCGGGTACTCGCCTACGGCGACTGCGCGGTGGTGCCGGATCCCACCGACACCCAGCTCGCCGACATCGCGATCTCGTCCGCGCACACCGCCGCCCGGTTCGGCATCGAGCCGCGGGTCGCGATGTTGTCCTACTCCACCGGCGACTCGGGTAGCGGCGCCGATGTCGACCGGGTGCGCAGCGCGACCCGGCTGGTGCACGAGCGGGCCCCGGAACTGCTGGTGGAGGGCCCGATCCAGTACGACGCCGCGATCGACCCGGTCGTCGCCCGGCAGAAGTTACCGGATTCCCAGGTGGCCGGGCACGCCACGGTCTTCGTGTTCCCGGATCTGAACACCGGCAACAACACCTACAAAGCGGTGCAGCGCAGCGCCGGGGCGGTGGCGGTCGGGCCGGTGCTGCAGGGCCTGCGCAAACCCGTCAACGATCTCTCCCGTGGCGCACTGGTCACCGATATCGTGAACACCATCGCCATCACCGCCATCCAGGCCGGATCGGAGCAGCTGGTATGAATGCGGCGCAGGACGTCCGACCCGGCGCCGCGCACTGCGTGCTGGTGATCAACACCGGCTCGTCCTCGATCAAATATCAGCTGCTGGAACCGGATTCGGCCGACGTGCGCGCGTCCGGCCAAGTGTCGCGGATCGGCGAGCCGGTCGGCGACGACACCGTCACCATCGAACACCACGGCGCCCACGGCACCTCGGAGCACCGCGGCGCGATCCCGGACCACGGCACCGGGTTACGGCTGGCGTTCGAGCTGTTCGCCCGCGACGGAACGGATCTCGTGACCGCCGGGCTGCGCGCCGTCGGCCACCGCGTCGTGCACGGCGGGGAGATCTTCTACCGGCCGACCGTCATCACCGACGCGGTGGTCGCGACCATCGACGAACTGTCCACCCTGGCGCCCCTGCACAATCCACCGAACGTCGCCGGTATCCGGTACGCCCGCGCGCTGCTGCCGGACGTCCCGCAGGTGGCCGTCTTCGACACCGCGTTCTTCCACGGCCTGCCGGACGCGGCCAAGACCTACGCCATCGACGCGCATATCGCAGCCGCTCACGGTATCCGGCGCTACGGCTTCCACGGCACCTCGCACGAGTACGTGTCCGGCCGGGTGGCCGAGGTACTCGGCCGCGACCCGGCCGCGCTGCGCCAGATCGTGCTGCATCTGGGCAACGGCGCCTCGGCGTCGGCGATCCGCGGCGGCCGCGCGGTGGACACCAGCATGGGACTGACCCCGCTGGAGGGACTGGTGATGGGCACCCGGTCCGGCGACATCGATCCGGGGATCATCGCGCATCTGGCCCGCACCGCCGATATGGACGTCGAGGCCAGTTACGAGATGCTGAACCGGAATTCGGGCCTGGAGGGGCTGGCCGGGGTGAACGACTTCCGGGCGCTGCAGGCCGCGATCGAGGCCGGCGACCGCCGCGCGCGACTGGCCTACGACGTCTACGTGCACCGGCTGCGCCGCTACATCGGCGCCTATCTGATTGAACTCGGTGGCGCCGACGCCATCACCTTCACCGCCGGCGTCGGCGAGAACAGTCCCGCCCTGCGCGCGGACGCACTGCGCGGGCTCGAAAGCTTCGGCATCGCCGTCGATTCCCTGCGCAACACCGCGAAGAGCCGTGCCGCCCGGCTCATCTCGCCCGAGGGCGCCGCGGTGTCGGTGCTCGTGGTCCCCACCGACGAGGAGCTGGCGATCGCCCGTGCGGCGGCCGTGCTGGTGGGTTGAATCAGAACCAGGACTTGGCGCGCGTCAGATTCGCCAGGTCGACCAGCGCGTAGCGATGGGCTCGGATCGGCGCGGAGCGGGCCAGCTCGCGCAGTCCGGCCTCGGTGCTCTGCCGGATACCGCGCTCGGTGAAGGGTGCGCCGAACAGGGTGGCGTTGGCCTCGCGTGGGGTCCGGCCCGCCTGTAGCCAGGCCAGGGCGGCGCCGAGCACCAGCAGCCGCATCTGACCGGCGCGTGGTTCGCCGGTGGGCAGCGCGCGGATCCGGGCGGCGGCCACCCGCAGCGTGTACTCGTCCATCTCGGCCGGAGCCGCCCCGGCGAGCATCATCAGCACTCCGGTCATCCGTGCCTCGGTGTAGTGCCGGGAGGCGAGCGGAACCTCGTCGAGCGCGGCCACCCCCTCCGCGACCCGGTTGGCCGCGGCCAGCCGCCGGGCCAGGCCGAAGGCGGCGCTGATGATGCCGCGATCGGTGCGCCGGACGGTGGCGTAATACTTCTCGGCGATCTCGCCCCACCGCTCGGGCTGCTCCGGATCCCCGTGCAGCAGAACGAGTTCGGCGGTCGCGGCGAGTGCCAGCCGGGGCGCGATCTCGCCGGGCAGCGCGCCGAGGACCTCGTCGAAACGGGCGTAGGCGCCCTCGTAGTCCTGCTCCAGCAGGTCCGCCACACCGCGATACCAGGCCACCCGCCAGTCGCCGGAATCCAAGCGGCTCAACAGCTCCCGGGCGAGCGTCGGCCGATCCAGGGCGAGTTCGATGCGGGCCTCGGCGAGCGTGCTCTCGGTGGCGAAGGTGCTCGGCACCCCGCCGGGCAGATCCGCGGATCGCCGGCGCGCGATCCGCACCGCGTCCAGCGCCTGCTCCGGCTCCGGATGGGCGGTGCCGGCCAGCAGCGCCGCCGACGGATCGGATCCGTCGAGCAGCGGCACCGGCAGCGCGGCCGCGACCTCGTGCCTGCCCAGCGTGGTTTCGCGCGCGATGCCGTCCCGGTAGGAGTCGGTCTGCCCGACCAGCTCCAGGGTGCCGAAGCTGCTGCGCATCGGGCTGAATACGGTGGACAGCTGGGGATGTTCGACCCCGGTGTCGGCGGCCAGCACCTCGCGCAGCACCCCCTCCAACTGGCCGGCCATCGCCCGCGCGGACGGGAAGCGGCGCTTCGGATCCGGGTCGGTGGCCCGCAGCAGCAGCCGGCGGAAGAACTCGTACCGGGCCAGCGTCGGCTCGTCGGCCGGATCGGGCAGCCCCTCCAGATAACGGCCCTTGTCGGCGGGCAGATCGATCGTCAGGGCCGCCAGCGTGCGGCCCGCGGTGTAGATGTCCGTCGCCACCGTGGGCCCGGTTCGCGAGATCTCCGGCGCCTGAAATCCTCTGGTGCCGTACAGATTTCCGTACGATTCGAACGGCGAGGTGGCGCCCAGGTCGATCAGCTTCACCTGGTCCTCGGTGACCATGATGTTGTCCGGCTTGAGGTCGTTGTACGCCAGTCCCAGCGAATGCAGATAGTCCAGCGCGGGCAGGATCTCCAGCAGGTAGGCGATCGCCTGCGCGACCGGCATCCGCTCCGGTTTCCGGTACCCGTCGAGCAGTTCGCGTAGCGAGCGGCCGCCCACGTATTCCATGACCAGATAACCGATCACGGCCCCCTCGGGATTGGGGTACTCGACGAAGTTGTAGATCTTGACGATGCTGGGATGGGCCAGCTCCGCCAGGTACCGGCGCTCGGCCACGGCGACCGCCTGCGCGGCCGTGTCACCACTGTGCAGCAGCCCCTTGAGCACCACCCAGCGGTTGTCGACGTTGCGATCGATGGCCAGGTAGATCCACCCCAGCCCGCCGTGCGCAATACACCCCTGCACCTCGTACTGGTTCGCGACCATATCGCCGGGTCGCAGATAGGGCCGGAAATCGTAAGGCGCGCCGCAGGTCCCGCACACGCCGACACCGGCGGCGGGATGGTCGGCGGTGGCCCGCCCGACGGGTTTGCCGCAGCGCCAGCAGAATCGGCGCCGCTCCGCCACGCTCGGTTCGGTCAGGACGGCACTCGGCGGATCCACCGGCGGCACGACCGGGATCTCCACCATGCCCGCACCCAACCGCAACATGGTCGGCCGCGACCGCGTGACCCAGCCGCGCCCCGACCCGAGGCCGCCCGAATCCGTCTGTGGCGCAGCACGACCCGATGTCGTCGCCGGTCCGGTGTCGACAGGCCCAGGACCGCGCCCGGTGTCGGCGTGCCCGGCCCGGGTCGCGGGCAATCCGGCACTGTCCGTACCGGACTCGCCCCCACCCTCCCGCCGGGATGCCACCCCCGTCGGCGGCAGCGCCGCCGCAGTGCCCTCCGCGGCGGCGTGCTGCGCCGCCGCCGGCCTGTCGGCTGTCCCGGTGTCGGCTGCCGGTGCGGTGGCCCGAGCGGGTTCGGTGGGTGGTTGCCCGGTGGAGGCGGGTTCCGGTGTGGGCGAGCCGGTTTCCCGGTCGCGGTATCCCGCCTCGGTGGCGGGCAGCTCCGGTTCGGGGGTGGGCCGGTCGTCCGGCCGGTTGGGGGGCATGTGTCTCAGTCCCGGTAGGTGGGTGTCGGCGGGCCGGGGGAGGGGCCGAGGGAGGCGAGCCAGCGCTGGTACAGCCGCTCCCAGGTGCCGTCGATCCGGATCCGTTCCAGCGTGTGGTTCACGAATCGCACCAGATCGTCGGCGCCCGAGGGGATTCCGACGCCGTACGGCTCATCGCTGAGAGTGCCGCCGACCATCCGGGTGAACGGGTCCTGCACCGCCAGGCCGGCCAGCAGCACGTTGTCGGTGGTCACCGCGTCGACCTGACCCTGTTGCAGGACCACCAGGCAGTCGGACAGGGTGGGCACGCTGAGCATCGTGGCGGCGGGCTGTTCGCGGTGCATCCGGTCTATCGAGGTGGTGCCCTCCACGACGCAGACCCGCTTGCCCGCCAGCTCGGCGAGTCCGGTGATCCGGGACGGCCGCAGCGCCAGGATCCGCTGATGCGCCAGCAGGTAGGGCGACGAGAAGCTGGCGTAGCGGCGGCGTTCACAGGTGATGGTCATGGTCTTCACCACCACGTCGACGGTGTGCTGTCGCAGCGCGGACTCCCGGTCGCCGGCGCCGAGGATCCGGAATTCGATCCGGTCGGTGCTGCCGAACAGGTCGCGCGCGATCTCCCGCGCGATGTCGACGTCGAAACCCGCGAGTGCGCCGGTCAGCGGATCCCGGAAACTGAACAGATTGCTGCCGATGTCCAGTCCCACCACCAGCCGACCGCGAGTGCGGATGGTGGTCAGGGTGGGCCCGGAGACGTCGGTGCTGGGCCGCAGGCTCGCGGTGACGTCCCCGCACCGCTGCGGCGGCGCGGCGGGCGCCCGGCTCTGTTCCGATCGCGCGCGGGCCGGCAACGGCGGTTCGACATAGCTGTCGGTCCGGGTCGGCGGCATGACCTCCGGCTCCGCGCGGCATCCGCCGGCCAGCGCCGCCGCGACCAGCAGGACCGGCAGGACCGCGCGACGGCCCGGCCTCACCGGTACTCCCGCAGCCGCGGCCACAACCCGATCACGATCAGTGCCGCGGCCAGCGTGGTCGACGCCGCCGCGCCCGCCGCCAGCAGGTTCAAAGCGCGCGCGGCATCGGCGATCCCGGACCGCAGCGCCTGCCGGGTATGGCCGATCCCGCTGGTCAGCGCCCGGTCCAGGTCGTCCACCTCGGCGGCGGCCTCGTCGGGTCCCGGGCCGATCGCGACGGAACTGGCACCGGGGAAGTCGCCGCGGGCGAGCGCGTCGGTCATCCGCTGATGCGACTCCAGCCATCGCTGCAGATGGGTGCGGGCCGCGGCGACATCCTCGCGCGCGGGGGCGTCGGCCGGATATTCGCTCAATATGGTGCTCAGGCGCGAGGTCGTCTCGTCGAAGATGCGGTCCTCGTCGCCACCGGCGTCGCGGCGCAGCAACTTCAGGGTCTCCGCCGACCGGGCCTGCTGGCTGAGGATGTGACCGATCGTGAGCGTCTCGGTCGGTACCGCGCCGTCGTCGCGGGCCCGGGTGGCGGTGGCGGCCGAGATCGTCCCCGCCGCCACGATCCAGGCCAGCAGCATCACCAGCACGATGGTCGCGGGCAACAGGCCCGGATTGAGAATCCGCCGGGTGCGCCGGGCCAGGAACACCTGCGCGCCGACCAGCGCCGACACCGTCAGCACGGGCAGCGCGATCGCCCCCCACGGCGGCCGTACCAGCCGGTACTGCGCGTCCGCGATCGCGGACGCGCGATGCTCCTGCAGCTGCTGGGCCATCGGCAGCAGCGTGGACTGCATCATGTTGGAGGCCTCACCGAAGTATGCCGTGCCGACCGGATGCCCCTGCCGGTTGTTCGCCCGCGCGGTCTCGATCAACCCGGTGTAGACCGGCAACTCGGTCGCGATCCCGAGGAGCAACTGGGCATCCGGATCCTCGGTACCGGCATCGAGGGTCCGGTTCGACTGCACGACCAGTTCCACCGCGGCCTCACCGATCGACTGGTTGTACCGGTCCCGCATCTGCTGGGGCTCCAGGCCGCCGGAGATGAAGGAGGTGCCGGCCGCGGCATCGGCCGTCGACAACGCCGAGTACAGGTGCTGTGCCGAGTTGGCATCGGGTTCGGTGCTGTCGAGCACGTTCTGCAGGGTGTGCCGGCGATTGTCGACCGCGGTCGCGATCAGGATGCCGGTGGTCATGCACAACACCAGCAGCACCAGTCCGGCCGCGATCAGCTTGGCCGGCGAGGAACGAAGCAGGTCGCGCAGGTCGGTCGCGCCGAACTGCTGCCGGACGGCGACGGCCTCCTCCAGGAACGACCGGGACCGCGGCATCGCGCCGTCCGGCTCCGGCCGGTCGCCGTCGCGCCGGCGTCCCGGCATCACCGGCCCGTCCCCGGCCCGTGCGCACGAGTGCCCGGGATCGCCCGCACACCCGAGATCGGGCGTCCGCTCAGCTTATTGTGGTCGTATCGACACCGTCCGCGGACGGCCCGGCCCGCCGGCGCCGGCCGGTGCGCGGAGGGAGCCGATATCGGTGGCAAGGATGGGACGGGACGAGCATGCGTGGTGACGGGGACGGTTTCCTGTTCAGTCCGGATGGAAGCCGGCAATGGGGCCTGTATGGGGCTGCTGGATTGTTGCTGAGGGCGCCACGAGCGCCTCGGATGGGCGGCGGAGCCATGGTATTGCTGCAACACCGCGCACCCTGGAGCCACCAGGGTGGCACCTGGGCACTGCCCGGCGGAGCCCGTGACAGCCATGAGTCCAGTGTGCACGCTGCTGTTCGGGAGGCCGAAGAGGAGGCCGGTATCACTCCGGCGGCGGTTCGCGTCCGGGGCAGCCGGGTGACTGCGAGCGCACCCTCCGGCTGGACTTACACCACCGTGGTAGCCGATGTAGCCGAACAATTGCCAACTGTCATCAACATCGAGAGCGCCGATATGGCCTGGGTGCCCGAGGAGGAGGTCGCCGACCGTCCCCTGCACCCGGGGTTCGCGGCCGCGTGGCCGACCCTGCGCGCCGAATCGGCCCGCCTGAACCTCACCGGCCTACCCGATCCCGACGCGGTGGCCGCCGCCCTGCCCCGCACGATCGATCTCGCCGACCGGGGCTTCCTCTGGCTGCACGCCGAGGGTGACGACAGCCGCCAGGCCCGGATCGGCACCGCCGACCCCGCCACGACCGACGAACTCCTGCTGACGCTCGATCAGCTGCTGGCGCCCCCGCCGAATTAGCGGCCCGCTGTGCCGCACTCGCCCGCCGGTGGGAGTGACGCGCGATCCGCGCCGGCGGAAACCGTTCCAGCTCGGGTCGCAGCTCCGGCCAGCACCGGACCTCGAGGCGGCGGCGCGGCCTCAGCGTCCGGCCGGCAGATTGGCGAGCAGCCGCTCCTTGAGCACGCGCGCGGCGGCCTCGGGATCGGCGGCGGCCGTGATCGCGCGCACGACCACGATGCGGGTGGCCCCCGCGTCGAGCACCTCCGGCAGGTTGTCGGCATCGACGCCGCCGATGGCGAACCACGGCCGCACCGGCTCGCTGCCGGCGGTGTCCCGGACCAGATCCAGCCCGGCGGCGGAGCGCCCCGGCTTGGTCGGGGTGGCCCAGACCGGCCCGGTGCAGAAGTAGTCGATGTGTTCCTCGAGGGCGGCCTGTCCGGCCTGCGCGCGGTCGTGGGTGGACCGCCCGAGCACCACATCCGGCCCGAGGATCCGGCGCGCGTACCAGGGCGGCAGATCGTCCTGCCCCAGATGCAGCACATCGGCGCCCGCGGCCAGCGCGATATCGGCGCGATCGTTGACCGCGAACAGTGCGCCGTGCCGGCGAGCGGCCGCCTTCAACTCGGCCAGCGCGCCGAGTTCCGCACGGGCCTCGAGCGGCCCGAACTCGGCCTCTCCCCGTGAACCCTTGTCGCGGAGCTGGATGATGTCCACCCCGCCGGCGAGCGCCGCCTCGGCGAAATCGGCCAGGTCGCCGGTGTCGCGCCGGGCATCCGTGCACAGATAGAGCCTGGCCGTGGCCAGACGCTCGCGAGGGGTGGGGGCGCGGTTGGGGAGGGACGGCTGCACGCCCTCGACCGTAACCGCGCTACCGTAAGGAGTCGAAACTTGGTGGGTATCCCCGCTGCGATGGCGGCCGCGCGGAGGTACCCGACGTCCCTGTCCGTGAATCCGGCGTGGCCGGTGGCGAGAGCCATCGCCCCGCACGGATCGGCGTGGGGACCGAGACGAGGTGTGGAAGGTTATGCGAACTCTGGCCGTCGTGGGCGGGGGTGTCATCGGCTCCGCGGTGGCGTGGCGGGCCGCCGAGGCCGGCTGGTCGGTCACCGTCTTCGATCCCGCCCCCGGAACCGGTTCCTCCTGGGTCGCCGGTGGCATGCTGGCCCCCCTGTCCGAGGGCTGGCCGGGCGAGACCGAGGCCCTCCGGTTCGGCGCGGCCTCCCTGTCCCGCTGGCCGGCCTTCGCCCAGGCACTGCACCGGACCACCGGCATCGACGTCCTCGTGGCCACCGCCACCCTGACCGTAGCCCTGGACGCCGCCGACGCCGCCGACCTCCGCACGATCGCCGAGTTCGCCGGAACCCAGGGCCACCCCATGCGACTCCTGGACCGCGCAGATGTGCGAAACACGGAATCGGCCCTGGCCCGCACCGTCCGAGCCGGCCTCCTGGCCCCGGAACCCGCCGCGGACAACCGCCTCCTCCTGCAGGCCCTGGCCGACGCGGGCGCCGCGACCGGCGTACGAGTGCGCCCCGAACCAGTGACCACCCTCGACGACCTGAACCACGACCACGTGGTCCTGTCCCCCGGCGCGGCGGCGGCAACCCTGTGGCCCCAACTCCCGATCCGTCCCGTCAAAGGCGAGATCCTCCGCCTCCGCCACCGCCCCGGCACCCCCCCGCCCCCCGCTCACGTGGTCCGAGCCCGAGTACACGGCCGCTCCCTCTACCTGGTCCCCCGAGCGAACGGCCTGGTGGTCGGCGCCACCCAGTACGAGGCCGGTTTCGACACCACGGTCACCGTGGCCGGAGTCCGCGACCTGATCGCCGACGCCGAAGCGGTCCTCCCCGGCATCGGCGAATACGAACTGGCGGAGGCCGCCGCGGGCTCCCGTCCCACCACCCCCGACAACCTCCCGCTGATCGGCCCCCTCACCGACCGCGTGATCGTGGCCGCCGGCCACGGCCGCAACGGCATCCTGGGCGTCCCGCTCACCGCGGACGCAGTCCTGGCCCTGCTGGCGGGCGACACCCTCCCCGAGGCGAAAGCCGCAGACCCCCACCGTTTTCCGCAGATATCAGGAGGTACCCGATGACGGCGACCCCGACACCCGTCGGCGTGACCGTGAACGGCGAGGACCACATGTTCGCCGAGCCGATCACCGTCCGAGAACTGCTGGAGCGACTCGACCTGCCGGATCGCGGGATAGCGATAGCCGTCGACGGCGTGGTCTTCCCGAAGTCCCGCTGGGACGAGCAACTCGGCCGCGGCTGGGAGATCGAGGTCCTGACGGCGGTGCAGGGTGGTTAGCACCGAACAGGCGACCGAACCCCTCCGAATCGCCGACCGCACCTTCGGCTCCCGCCTGATCATGGGCACCGGCGGCGCGGAGAACCTGGCCGTCCTGGAGGAAGCGCTCCTGGCCTCCGGCACCGAACTGACCACGGTGGCGATGCGCCGAGTGGACGCGGTAGGCGGCACCGGCGTCCTGGACCTGTTGCGCCGCTTGCACATAGCCCCCCTCCCCAACACCGCAGGCTGCCGAACCGCCGAAGAGGCCGTCCTCACAGCACAACTGGCCCGAGAAGCCCTGGAAACCCACTGGGTAAAGCTGGAGGTAGTCGCCGACGACCGAACCCTGCTCCCCGATGCCATCGAATTGGTAAGCGCCGCAGAACAACTGGTGGACGAAGGCTTCACCGTCCTCCCCTACACCACCGACGACCCCGCCCTGGCCCGCCGCCTGGAAGACGTAGGCTGCGCCGCAGTGATGCCCCTGGGCTCCCCCATAGGAACCGGCCTGGGCATAAGCAACCCCCACAACATAGAGATGATCGTGGCGACAGCAACGGTCCCGGTGATCCTCGACGCCGGCATAGGCACCGCCAGCGACGCCGCCCTCGCCATGGAATTGGGCTGCTCCGCAGTCCTGTTGGCCACCGCCGTAACCCGAGCCCGCGACCCCCGCCGCATGGCCGCAGCCATGGCAGCAGCAGTAGAGGCGGGCCACCTGGCCCGCCGAGCCGGCCGAATCCCGAAACGCTTCTGGGCCCAAGCCTCCTCCCCCGCCCGCTAGCCCCCGCCACACCCCCAGCAACCGATATCCCGGCGACCAAGGTGCACAGATCTGCCGACACACCCGGCCGATCTGCCCATCCCAAAGCTCACCCGCCACCCAGCCCGCACAGCCGCCCGCGATCACACCGACACCCCACCGCTACCCGCCTTCCGACAACCCCTCCGCCGAGTCCCGAACAGCCCCAACCATTTCACCGCTGTCCACACACCCGCCCCCGGCAAGCCCTAGGCTACTGACCGACCGAGCCCCCGAGAGATCGCGTCCGACCATGCCGCTGATCCCTGTGCAGCGAAAGGGTATACCCGAGGTGTTTTCGGCCCGCCTCGATTCTGGACTGACGGAGCGAGGGAGCGCAGCGACTGAGCGGAGGAGGGAAGAATCGAGGCCCGAAGGGCCGAAAACCCGCCGGAGCGAAGCGGAGGCCAAAAACACAGCCCCCACCAAAACGAAAACCCGAACATCGAGTCAGGAGCGAAGGGGAAGCGAGCGAACGTGATCGAAGTTGTAGGCCTGACAAAGAAATTCGGTCAGACAACAGCCGTCGACAACCTGACCTTCACGGTCCAGCCAGGCCAGGTAACCGGCTTCCTGGGCCCGAACGGCGCAGGCAAAACCACCACCATGAGAACCATCCTGGCCCTGGACACCCCCACCCAAGGCCAAGCCCTCATCCAAGGTAAACCGTACAGCGCCCTCAAACACCCCCTGAGCACAGTAGGCGCCCTCCTGGACGCGAAATGGGTCCACCCCAACAGATCCGCCCGCTCCCACCTACGCTGGCTGGCAGCCTCCAACAATATTCCCCCCACCCGCGTAGACGAGGTCCTCCGCATGGTCGGCCTGACCGAAGTAGCGGGCAAACCCGCAGGCGGCTTCTCCCTGGGCATGTCCCAGCGACTGGGCCTGGCAGGCGCCCTACTCGGCGACCCCCCCGTCCTCCTCTTCGACGAACCCCTGAACGGTCTGGACCCCGAGGGTATCCACTGGATGCGCCGCTTCATGCAGGCCCTGGCCGCGGAAGGCCGCACGATCCTGGTCTCCAGCCACCTCCTCTCGGAGATGGAACACACCGCCGAACGCCTGATAGTGATCGGCCAGGGCAGACTGATAGCCGACACCAGCACCCAGGATTTCATCGAGCGCTCCTCGGAATCCACTGTGCGAGTACGCAGCCCGCACCTGGAAAAATTCAGGACAATCCTGTCCGAAAAGTACACGGTCCGAGCCGAAGCCGACGCAATTCTGATAACCGGCGCCACCGCCGAGGCCATCGGCGAACTGGCCGCCGAACACAGCATCACCCTGTACGAGCTTGCCCCGCAACGAGCTTCACTGGAGGAGGCCTTCATGCGGATGACCGGCGGCACGGTCCAGTATCACGCCTCATCCTTCACCTCGGTCATGGGAGGCGCACTGTGACAAGCATTCTCACCGCGGAGCGCATCAAACTCACCTCGACCCGCTCCCCGCTGTGGTGCGCGATCCTGATGGTGGTGACCGCCCTGGGCCTGACCGCCCTGTTCGGCCTCCTGGCCAATTTCGCGTTCCGCACCTACACGACCAACGCGACTCACGGCCACGTCGACGCCGAGCCGCCCTATCTGCACAACGACGCGGCCGTACTCGGAATCATGGGCGCCCCCCCGATCTTCCCCGGGTTCGGCTACATCCTGGTGATGATCGTCGCCGCCCTGGCAGTCACCAGCGAATACCGCTTCGGCACGATCAAGGCCACCTTCCTGGCCACCCCGAACCGCGCACTGGTCCTCACCGCGAAGGCCGCGGTGGTAGCGCTGGGCGCCGCCGTACTGTCCGCACTCCTGGCCTTCGTCAGTCTCGGGATCCTGCTCGCGATCGTCGACCACGAACCCGCCCGCGACCTCGGCCTGGGCCATGATCTCCGAGTGTTCTACGGCGTGCCGATCTTCGTGGCCCTGGTCGTGTTCCTGTCGGTGGCGGTGGGCACACTGCTGCGCCAGTCGGCCGGCGCGATCTCCCTGCTGATCGTCTGGCCACTCCTGCTGGAGCCGATCGTGCAGGCTTTCGGCACCTGGGGCCGCCGGGTCGAGGTGTTCATGCCGTTCGAGAATGCCCTGCGATTCCTGGGTCTCGCCGACCGGAATCTGCCGTGGCACTGGAACCAGTGGTGGTGCCTCGTCTATTTCGCCGCATTCGTCGCAATAGTCTGGGCCGCAGCGATGTACGTGGTCCGCCGGCGTGACGCATGACACGGCGGTGATCTCGAACCGGAAACCGCGAGGTTAACTCTGGCCGTGCGCCTCGATTCGGCACCGACCCGTCGGTAACGTCGACGAGTACCAACACTCGTCCATCGGCGGACCCACTGCTGTGCCCGCTCCGTCCGATAGAGAGGTGGTGGCATGACGACCATCGACCGGGCGACCCCGCCCTCCCTGCTGGGATACCCTCGAGGCGTGAGCGAGACACCCGCCGACGCCCCTGAGCCCTCGGACGTCGTGATACCGCTCACGCCCGCCGACCCCGAGGCCGAAGCCGCACTGCCCGAGAACCTTTCGCCCCCCGAAGCGTCGGGCACGACCACCGTCGCCCCGGAGCCGAACAGCGCCGACCCCGAGTCGGCCACCGCCGCCCCGGAAACGGCCGGCCGCCCGAAACGCCCGGTCCGCCTGGGCGCCGGCCAGTTGTCGGCCCTGATGTCGGCGGCCACCCAGCTGTCCGCGGCCAATCAACGCCCCGGTGTGATCGGCGCCATCCGCAAGGCGCGCGAAAGCCTGCCCGGCGATCCGGCCTTCGGCGATCCGCTGTCGGTCTCCGGCCCCGGCGGCCCGCGCGCGGTCGCCCGCGCCGCCGACCGCCTGACGGGCGACACCCCGAGCGCGGCCCGCGAGATCGGCCTCGGCGCCCTCCAGGTCTGGCAGGCGATGCTCGAACGAACCGGTCGCGGCCGCGGCACCCGCCCGATCACCGTCCTGTTCACCGATCTCGTCGCCTTCTCCCGCTGGTCGCTGACCGCCGGCGACGAAACCACCCTGATCCTGCTGCGCGAGGTGGCGAAGGCCATCGAACCGCCCATCGTGGAGCGCGGCGGCCAGGTGGTGAAGCGGATGGGCGACGGCGTGATGGCGGTGTTCGCCTCGCCGGACCGGGCCGTGGACGCGGTGGTGACGGCTCGCCGGAACCTCGCCCGGGTTCGGGTCCAGGGCTACCGCCCGCAGATGCGAGCCGGCCTGCACACCGGCACCCCGCGCGAGATCGGCGGCGACTGGCTCGGTGTCGACGTGACGGTCGCGGCCCGCGTGATGGAGGCCGGCGGCAACGGCAACACCATGCTGTCCTCGGCGACGCTGGAGGCACTGCAACCGGAAACCCTGGAACGCCTCGGTCTGGCCGTGAAGCCGTACCGTCGAAGCATTTTCGCCGCCCCACTGTCCGGCGTACCGGAGGATCTGCGCATCTACCGGCTGGACGGGACGCACGAGGACCGATAGTCCGCCGCACAGCCGGCTCACCGTCGCTCGTGGCCCGGACATGTTGCGCGGCAACCTGACTCGGGCGGCGCGTCGAGCACTTCACGCGGCCGAGCGTGGCAGTCCACCCGGCCGGGCGCGCCGCACGCGGTGCTTCCGTCAGCCGCGCTGCACCCGACGCAGGGCCTCGATCACGCTCACCAGGTGCGCTTGGGCGGCCAGGCGCGCGGCCTCGGGATCGTGCCCGCACACGGCGTCGATGATCGCCAGATGTTCCGGCAGCGACACCGACGGCCGCCCCGGTTGCAGCGCGAGCCGGAACTGGTGCCGGACCAGTTGCGCGCGCAGCCGCTCCAGCACGCGCGCGGCGGTACCCTGCCCGCTGATCTCGCGGATCCGGCGATGCAACCGCTGGTTGAGTTCGGAGTATCCGGTGAGGTCGCCCGCCGCGACGGCGGTACGCATGGCCTGCCCGAGTTCCCGCAGCTCGCCGGCCTGTTCCGGGCCGATCCGCTCGGCCGCCTTCGCGGCGCACAGCGCCTCCAGCGCCATCCGCACCTCGTAGATCTCGACGGCCTCGTCCAGCGATACCGCCCGCACCCGAGCGCCACGGTTCGCGACGCGCTCCACCAGCCCCTCGTTGGTGAGTTCCAGCAGCGCGGCCCGTACCGCCGCGCGCCCGGCGTCGAACCGCTCGGACAGATCCGCCTCGACCAGCCGCTGATCGGCGACGAACTCGCCGCGCAGGATCGTCTCCCGAATGGCGTCGACCAGACTCTCATGGCTGGTCTGCGGGGTCGCCGCCCGAACCGATGTTGCCGGATCCACAGTCATCCTGCCGCCCGTGTGCTCGCCGATGGTGGTGCCGGGCCGCCGGGGCCCGCTCCGCGATGGTAGCGCCGGGCCGCGGCCCGGCGCCGTTGCGACGTCAGCCTTGCGTCAGCCAGATGACACCGCCGACTGCGGCGAGCACCGCGCAGGCGCCGAGTGCGACGGCGAGCGGCCGTGTGGTCTTCCACAGCGTGTAGGTGCCGCCGAGCAGGAAGCCGGCCAGGGCGATGAGCAGCAGGGCGATCACGGAGTGGGACACGCCGCCATTCTGCCCGGCCGGTCGCGGCCGCGACGCCGAGGCCCCCATCAGGCAATACCGCGAATAAAAATCACGCAGGCTTGCTTTTTTAGGGGGAGAATGTGAGGCTGGTCGAGCGTGGCGGCGAGGCCGCGCGAGCGGACTAGGGAAGGCGTGCTGATGAGCGATGCGGCCGTCGAAGGGGCGTCGCCCCCGGCAGCGGTGCCGACCCCGGCGGGGGAGGTGCTCCGGATCGGCAACTGTTCCGGTTTCTACGGCGATCGCTTCGCGGCGATGCGGGAGATGCTCACCGGTGGGCCGCTGGACGTGCTCACCGGCGACTACCTCGCCGAGCTGACGATGCTGATCCTGGGCCGCGACCGCATGAAGGACGCCTCCCTCGGCTACGCGAAGACCTTCGTCCGGCAGCTGGAACAGTGCCTGGCGCTGGCGCTGGAGCGCGGCGTGCGGATCGTGACCAACGCCGGCGGCCTGAACCCGGCCGGCCTGGCGCAGCGGATCCGCGAGGTCGCCGCGGCGGCCGGGCTGGAGGTGCGGGTCGCGCACGTCGAGGGCGACGACCTGCTGCCGCGGGCCGCGGAACTGGGCCTCGGTGCCCCGCTCACCGCCAACGCCTATCTCGGCGCCTGGGGTATCGCCGAATGTCTCACCGCCGGAGCCGATGTGGTGGTCACCGGCCGGGTCACCGACGCCTCGCTGGTCGTCGGTCCTGCCGCCGCCCACTTCGGCTGGGGCCGTGCGGATTTCGACGCGCTCGCCGGCGCGGTGGTGGCCGGGCACGTGATCGAGTGCGGAACCCAGGCCACCGGCGGCAATTTCGCGTTCTTCACCGAGGTCGCCGACCTCGGCCGCCCCGGCTTCCCCATCGCGGAACTGCGACCCGACGGCAGCTCCGTGATCACCAAACATCCGGGCTCCGGCGGCACGGTCACCGTCGATACCGTCGCGGCCCAGCTGATGTACGAGATCCAGGGCGCGCGCTACGCCGGCCCGGACGTCACCACCCGGCTCGACAGCGTCCACCTGACCCGACAGGGCCCGGATCGCGTGCTGATCAGCGGCGTCACCGGCGAGGCCCCGCCGCCGCGGCTGAAGGTGTCGCTCAACACCCTCGGCGGCTTCCGCAACGAGATGACCTTCGTCCTCACCGGACTCGACATCGAGGCGAAAGCGCAACTGGCGCAACGGCAACTGGAGTCCGAACTGCCGGCCCGCCCCGCCGAACTGGAATGGACGCTCAGCCGCCTGGACCGTCCCGACGCCGACACCGAGGAGCGGGCCAGCGCGCTGCTGCGCTGCGTCGCGCGCGATCCGGATCCGAAGGTGGTCGGCCGCAAGTTCTCCAATACCGCGGTCGAATTGGCGCTGGGCAGCTACCCCGGCTGCACCCTCACCTCGCCTCCCGGTGACGGCTCGCCCTACGGGGTGTTCACCGCCGGTTACGTCGACGCCGCCGAGGTGCCGCACACCGCGGTCCTGCCGGACGGCTCCCGCATCCCGATCGCCCCGGCGGCGGCCACTCTGGAGCTCGCCGAGGTCGCCGAACCCGCGCTGCCGCAACCACTTCCGCCCGGACCCACGCGGCGGGCGCCACTGGGCGCGATCGCGCTGGCGCGCAGCGGCGACAAGGGCGGCAACGCCAACATCGGCGTCTGGGTACGCACCGACGAGCAGTGGCGCTGGCTGGTGCACGCGCTCACCGTCGACGAGGTGCGGGTGCTGCTGCCGGAGGCCGCGAAACTGCCGATCACCCGGCACGTCCTGCCGGAACTGCGGGCCCTGAACTTCGTGATCGAGGGCCTGCTCGGACAGGGCGTCGCCTACAACGCCCGGTTCGATCCCCAGGCCAAGGGCCTCGGTGAATGGCTGCGCTCGCGGCACGTGGACGTGCCGACCGGCCTGCTCGGCACCGGACGGGAGCGGTCATGACCGTGTGGGACACCCCCGAACGGCGCGAGTTGCGCGCCACGGTACGAGGTTTCGTCGAACGCGAGATCCTCCCCGACCTGGACGACTGGGAGCGCGCCGGTGCCATCCCGCGCGAAGTGCACCGCGCGGCGGGCGAACTCGGCCTGCTCGGCATCGGCTTCCCGGAATCCGCCGGCGGTTCCGGCGGCGACCCGATCGACGCCACGGTGGTGTGCGAGGAGATGCACTACGCCGGTGTCTCCGGCGGCCTGTGGGCCTCGCTGTTCACCTGCGGCATCGCGGTCCCGCACCTGATCCGCGCCGGCGATCCGGATCAGATCGAGCGGTGGGTGCGGCCGACGCTGGCGGGCGAGAAGATCGGCTCGCTGGCCATCACCGAGCCCGGTGGCGGTTCCGACGTCGGCCACCTCACCACCAGCGCGGTGCGCGACGGCGACCACTTCGTCGTGAACGGCGCCAAGACCTTCATCACCTCCGGCACCCGCGCCGATTTCGTGGTCACCGCGGTGCGCACCGGCGGTCCGGGCGCGGCCGGGGTGTCGTTACTGGTGGTGGAGGCGGGCACGCCGGGTTTCACGGTCGGCCGCAAGCTGGAGAAGATGGGCTGGCTGGCCTCCGACACCGCGGAACTGTCCTATGTGGACGTCCGGGTGCCCGCCGCCAACCTGGTCGGGCCGGAGAACAGCGGATTCGCCCAGATAGCAACGGCTTTCGTCAGCGAGCGGGTGGGACTGGCCGCCCAGGCCTACGCCCAGGCGCAGCGCTGCCTCGACCTGACCGCGCGCTGGTGCCGCGAGCGCGTGACCTTCGGCCGCCCCCTGATCGCCCGGCAATCGGTGCAGAACACGCTGGCCGAGATGGCCCGCCGCGTCGACGTCGCCCGGGTCTACACCCGGCACGTGGCCGAACGCGCCGCCGCCGGCGAGACCGATCTGATCGCCGAGGTCTGCTTCGCCAAGAACACCGCGGTGGAGGCGGGTGAATGGGTCGCCAACCAGGCCGTACAACTGTTCGGCGGCCTCGGATACATGCGCGAGTCCGAGGTGGAGCGGCAGTACCGCGACATGCGCATCCTCGGCATCGGCGGTGGGACGACGGAGATTCTGACCGCCCTGGCGGCAAAACGATTGGGGTTCACGGTATGAGCGTTCAGGGCCGGAGGCGGCAGCGAAGCGTTACCACGGAGGCCCCAGTTCATACCGAAAAGGAGCTGCTGTGAGCATCTTGCGGACATCGGTCGACCCGGCGTCGGCCGGCTACGACGCGGCGGCGACGGCCATGCAGGCCAAGCTGACCGAGATCGAGGGCGAATTCGCCAAGGCCGTCGCCGGTGGCGGCGCGGACAAGCTCGCGCGGCACCGCAAGCGCGGCAAGCTGACCGCCCGCGAGCGGATCGAGCTGCTGCTCGACGAGGATTCGCCGTTCCTGGAGCTGTGCCCGCTCGCGGCCTGGGGCAGCGAATTCCAGGTGGGCGCCAGCGTGATCGCCGGTATCGGCATCGTGGAGGGCGTCGAGTGCATGGTGATCGCCTCCGACCCGACCGTGCGCGGCGGCACCACGAACCCATGGTCCCTGCGGAAGACGCTGCGCTGCAACGATATCGCCCTGGAGAACCGGCTGCCGATCATCGGCCTGGTGGAATCCGGTGGCGCGGATCTGCCCACCCAGAAGGAGGTCTTCGTGCCGGGCGGCCGCGGCTTCCGCGACCTCACCCGCGCCTCGGCGGCCGGAATCCCCACCATCGCACTGGTTTTCGGTAACTCGACGGCCGGCGGCGCCTACATCCCCGGCATGTCCGACTACACGGTGATGATCAAGGACCGCTCCAAGGTGTTCCTCGGTGGCCCGCCGCTGGTGAAGATGGCCACCGGTGAGGAGTCCGACGACGAATCCCTCGGCGGCGCCGAGATGCACGCCCGCACATCCGGTCTGGCCGACTATCTGGCGGCCGACGAGCAGGACGCGATCCGGCTCGGCCGCTCCATCGTGCGCCGGCTGAACTGGCGCAAGGCCGGCCCCGCGCCGCGGGCGCAGATCCGCGAGCCGCGCTACGACCAGGAGGAACTGCTCGGCATCGTGCCCGGCGATCTGAAGATCCCGTTCGATCCGCGGGAGGTGATCGGCCGCGTCGTCGACGATTCCGATTTCGACGAGTTCAAACCGCTCTACGGGTCCAGCCTGGTCACCGGCTGGGCGGAGCTGCACGGCTATCCGGTCGGCATCCTGGCGAACGCGCGGGGTGTGCTGTTCTCGGAGGAGGCACAGAAGGCCGCCCAGTTCATCCAGCTGGCCAACCGGTCGAACACGCCACTGCTGTTCCTGCACAACACCACCGGCTACATGGTCGGCAAGGAGTACGAGCAGAAGGGCATCATCAAGCACGGCGCGATGATGATCAACGCGGTGTCCAACTCCAAGGTGCCGCACATCTCGGTGCTGATGGGCGCCTCCTACGGCGCCGGGCACTACGGCATGTGCGGCCGCGCCTACGATCCACGCTTCGTGTTCGCCTGGCCCAGCGCGAAATCCGCCGTGATGGGCGGAGCCCAGCTGGCGGGCGTGATCTCGATCGTCGGCCGGGCCGCCAACGAGGCGCGCGGCATCCCGTTCGACGAGGCCGCCGACGCGCAGCTGCGCGCCGCGATCGAGGCGCAGATCGAGGCCGAATCGCTGCCGATGTTCATGTCGGGCCGCCTCTACGACGATGGCGTCATCGACCCGCGCGATACCCGCACGGTATTGGGAATGGCGTTGTCCGCCATCCACAATGCCCCGATCGAGGGCGCCGCAGGCTTCGGCGTCTTCCGGATGTGAGGCCCCCGATGAGCGAGTCCGAAAGCGCGGCAACGATTTCCGGCGCGGCGACGATCACGTCCGTCCTGGTCGCCAATCGCGGCGAGATCGCCCGGCGAGTCTTCGCCACCTGCCGCCGGATGGGCTTGGGCACCGTGGCGGTGTACTCCGACGCCGATGCCGCGTCCCCGCACGTCGCCGAGGCCGACGCCGCGATCCGGCTACCCGGCAACACCCCCGCCGAGACCTACCTGCGCGGTGACCTGATCGTCGCGGCCGCCCTTGCCGCAGGTGCCGACGCCATCCACCCCGGCTACGGATTCCTGTCCGAGAACGCCGAATTCGCTCGCTCGGTGCTCGACGCCGGGCTGGTGTGGATCGGGCCGCCGGTGGCCGCGATCGAGCAGATGGGCTCCAAGGTGGAGTCCAAGAAGATGATGGACGCCGCCGGTGTCCCGGTGCTTCGCGAACTGGATCCGGCCGAGGTCACCGCGGCCGAACTGCCCGTGCTGATCAAGGCATCCGCTGGTGGTGGTGGCCGCGGCATGCGCGTGGTCCGCGAACTCGCGGAACTGCCCGCCCAGCTGGAAGCCGCGCGGCGCGAAGCGGAATCCGCCTTCGGCGACCCCACCGTCTTCTGCGAGCGTTACCTCGAGACCGGCCGCCACATCGAGGTACAGGTGATGGCCGACGCCCACGGCACCGTCTGGGCCGTCGGCGAGCGCGAATGCTCCATCCAGCGCAGGCACCAGAAAGTGGTGGAGGAGGCTCCTTCCCCACTGGTGGAGCGGATCGACGGCGCACGCGATTCGGGTTCGCGCACATCGAGCGGGCAGAGCGCGGGCGAGCGCGGTCGGCCGACCATGCGGGAGCGGCTGTTCCATGCCGCGCGGCTCGCCACCGAGGCGATCGGCTACCGCGGCGCGGGCACCGTCGAATTCCTCGCCGACGAGCAGGGCGACTTCTTCTTCCTGGAGATGAACACCCGTCTGCAGGTGGAGCATCCGGTCACCGAATGCACCACCGGCCTGGACCTGGTCCGGACCCAGATCCGGGTGGCGCAGGGTCATCGGCTGCCCGCCGAGCCGCCGCCGCTGCGCGGGCATTCGATCGAGGTGCGCCTGTACGCGGAGGATCCGGCGCAGGACTGGCAGCCGCAGAGCGGCTCCGTCCACCACATCGACTTCGGCCCGGGGACAACCGAGTTCGCCGTGCTGTCCGAGGCCGGTGTGCGCGTCGACTCGGGGGTCGTCCCCGGCTCGGTGGTCGGCGTGCACTACGACCCGATGCTGGCGAAGGTCATCTCCTACGCCGACACCCGCGACGAGGCCGCGCATCTGCTAGCGACCACGTTGCGGCGGGCCCGGATCCACGGCCTGGTCACCAATCGCGATCTGCTGGTGCGGGTGCTGCGGCATCCGGCCTTCCTCGCGGGGGACACCGACACCGCCTTCTTCGCCACGCACGGCCTGGAAACGCTTGCGGCGCCGCTGGTCTCGGAGTCCGGCGAGGCGCTGTCGGCCGTGGCGGCCGCCCTCGCCGACGCGGCCGCCAACCGCGCCGCCGCCGGTATCGGCGGCGGATTGCCCAGCGGCTGGCGCAATCTCCCGTCCGATCCGCAGCGCAAGTCCTACGAGAGCCGCACCACCGGCACCCACGAGATCCGGTACCGCTTCACCCGCACGGATGTCGCGGTGGACGGGCACGAGGGCCTGACCGCGGCCGAGGTCACCCCGGCGTCGGTCACCCTGCTGGTCCCCGGCGACCGCGGTCCCGTGCGCCGCCGGTTCGAGGTGGCCCGCTACGGCGACGCGATCGCGGTGGACTCGCCGCTGGGCCCGGTCGCGCTGCGCCGCGTGCCCCGCTTCACGGACCCCGCCGACCAGGTGGCGGCCGGATCGCTGCTGGCGCCCATGCCCGGCACCGTGATTCGGCTCGGCGCCGAACCGGGCAGCACGGTCGTGAAGGGTCAGCCGCTGCTGTGGCTGGAGGCGATGAAGATGGAGCACACCATCGCCGCCCCCGCCGACGGCGTGCTCACCGAACTGAACGTGATCGTGGGACAGCAGGTCGAGGTCGGCGCCGTGCTGGCCGTCGTCAGCGATGATTCCGACACCACCACCGAAACGCAGGAGTAGCGCGATGAGCTTCCTCGAGACCGATGAACAGAAACAGCTGCGCGCCGCCGTCACCGGGCTCGCCACCAAGTACAACTACCGCGACTACGCCGCCGCGAAATCCCGCGCCAACCAGCCGTTGGACGAATTGTGGTCGGCGGCGGGCGAACTCGGCTTCATCGGAGTGAACCTGCCGGAGGAATACGGCGGTGGCGGGGCCGGCATCTACGAACTGGCGCTGGTGCAGGAGGAGCTGTCGGCCCAGGGCAGCGGCCTGCTGCTGCTGGTGGTGTCCCCGGCCATCTGCGGCACCATCATCGCCAAGTACGGCACCGACGAGCAGAAGCGATCGTGGCTGCCGCGCATCGCCGACGGCAGCGCGAAGATGGCCTTCGGCATCACCGAACCCGACGCCGGATCCAACTCGCACCAGATCACCACCACCGCGCGCCGCGACGGTGACGACTGGATCCTCAACGGCCGCAAGGTGTTCATCTCCGGAGTGGACCAGGCGGCGGCGGTGCTGATCGTCGCCCGCACGGAGGACGCGAAGACCGGCAAGCTGCAGCCGGCGCTGTTCATCGTGCCCACCGACACCCCCGGATTCGAGAAGACCCGGCAGGAGATGGACATCATCGAGCCGGACAACCAGTTCACGCTGTTCCTCGACGATGTCCGGGTGCCCGGCACCGCGCTGGTCGGTCGCGAGGACGCGGCCCTGGCCCAGCTGTTCGCGGGCCTCAACCCGGAGCGGATCATGGGCGCCGCCATGGCGATCGGCATCGGCCGGTACGCGCTGGACCGGGCAGTCGAGTACGCCCGGGAACGACAGGTGTGGAAGTCGCCGATCGGTGCGCACCAGGGCATCGCGCATCCGCTGGCCCAGGTGAAGATCGAACTGGAACTGGCCAAGGTGATGATGCAGAAGGCCGCCGTGCTCTACGACGCGGGCGACGACTTCGGCGCCGCCGAGGCCGCGAACATGGCGAAATACGCTGCGGCGGAAGCCAGTATCAAGGCACTGGACCAGGCCATCCAGACCCACGGCGGCTCCGGCCTGACCCGGGACGTCGGCCTGGCCGCGATGCTCGCCGCCGCGCGGATCGCCCGGGTGGCCCCGGTCAGCCGCGAGATGATCCTCAACTTCGTCGCCCAGCACTCGCTGGGCCTGCCCCGGTCCTACTAGGAGCGCGCGATGAGCGAAACCGACAGCGGCGCAACGCCGGTCGTGCGCTACGAGGTGCGGGACGGATTCGCCGAACTGACCCTGGATTCCCCGCGCAACCGCAACGCGCTGTCGTCGCGGCTGGTGACCGAGCTGCTCGACGGGCTGGCGCGGGCCGGTGCCGACCCGGCGGTGCGCGGGGTGGTGCTGACCCACACCGGCAACACCTTCTGCGCCGGCGCGGATCTGAAGGAGGCGCTGGACGCCGATCCGGCGGCGGCCGCCGACGTGCGCACCCGCTGGGGCGTGGCGATCCTGCGCGCGGTCCTGGAACTGCCGAAACCCGTTGTCGCGCAGGTGAACGGCCACGTGCGCGCGGGCGGCATGGGTATCGTCGCCGCCTGCGACATCGTGGTCGCGGGCCCGGACAGCACCTTCGCGCTCACCGAGGCGCGACTGGGCCTGGCGCCGTTCGTCATCTCGCTGACCCTGCTGCCGCGGCTGACCCCGCGCGCGGCGGCCCGGTACTTCCAGACCGGCGAGACCTTCGACGCCGCCGCCGCCGAACGGGCCGGCCTGATCACGATCGCCGCGGCCGATCCCGCCGCCGAGGTGGCGGCGCTGCGGGCGCAGCTGCGGCTGTCCGCACCGCAGGGCCTCGCCGAGAGCAAGCGGCTCGTCACCGCGCCGCTGCTGGCCGAATTCGACAGGTCGGCCGACGAACTGGCGAAACGGTCCGGCGCCTGCTTCGGCACCCCGGACGTGATCGAGGGTATGACGGCCTTCCTGCAGCGCCGTCCCCCGAACTGGGCAGAATAGTTCGCCATGGTCGCGCCCCGGGAACCCCACGAACCCAAACAGGACCGCAGCCGGGCCACCCGGCAGCGGCTGCTGGAGGCGACCATCGACTGCCTGGCCGAGCTGGGCTGGGCGGCGGCGACCGTCGCCGTGGTCGCCGAACGGGCCGGGGTGTCGCGGGGCGCGGCGCAGCATCACTTCCCGACCCGGGAGGACCTCATCACCGCGGCGCTCGAGTACATGTTCGACACCCGCACGATGCAGTCCCGGACCGAATCGGCGATGCTGAGCGCGATCGCCGAGGGCGCCGACCGCACCCGGGCGGTGGTGATCTCGCTGGTCGAGTCGTACACCAGCACGATTTTCAAAGCGGCCCTTCAGGTGTGGACGCACGCCGCCGCCGACCCGGCGCTGCGGGAGCGCATCGTGCCGCTGGAGGCGCACTTCGGCCGGGTCTCGCACCGGATGGCGGTCGAGGCGCTCGGCGTCGACGACTCCGACCCGGTCACCCATCACCTGGTCCAGGCCACCCTGGACATGGCGCGCGGGCTCGGCCTCGCCGACGTCCTGACCGACGATTCCGCCCGCCGCAAGACCATCGTCGCGCAGTGGGCCGCCACGCTGCACGAGGCGCTACAGGGCCGGCCCGGCCGTTGACCGAGTGACCCTGATTACCCGATTTGGTTCCCCGGGGGCCCGGCCGTTAAGCTGGCCGGGCGGTTCATGGTCCCGTCGTCTAGCGGCCTAGGACGCCGCCCTCTCAAGGCGGTAGCGCGGGTTCAAATCCCGTCGGGACTACTCACACAGGGCTTTTCGAGCCCTGCACCGCATTCCGGAAGACCCAGCGCAGCCCGATGAATCGGGTCAGGGTCGCCACCAGGTTGGCCGCCACCAGCACGAACAGTTCCAGATGTACGTCGGCGTCCGGTGCCCAGCGGTGCAGCGTGAACAGCGAGCCACTGGTCACCACCCAGGCGAACACGAACAGCAGCAGGCCCTGGAAGTGCTGCGACACCAGCCGCGAGGAACCCCGCACCCCGAACGTGAACGCGCGATTGGCGGCGGTATTGCCGACCGCCGTGATCAGCAGCGCCAGGAAGTTCGCGATCTGCGCGCCGAGCAACGCCTGGAACAGCACATACAGCAGCGCGTAGGCGACCGTCGAGACCACGCCGATGATGCCGAATCGCACCAGTTGCCCGACCATGCCCAGCGGCACCCCGTCGACCAGCGGCTCCCGCCCGATCGCCGCGCGTAACTCGTTGATGGGCAGTGTGCCCGTGGTCAGCCCCCGGCCGACCCGCCACACGCCGAGCAGATCCTTGCGCGCGGTATCGACGATATCCACCCGCGAATCCGGATCATCGATCCAATCCACCGGCACCTCGTGGATCCGCAACCCCGACCGCTCCGCCAGCACCAGCAACTCCGTATCGAAGAACCACTCCCCGTCCTCCACCAACGGCAACAACTTCCGCGCCACCTCCGCCCGCATCGCCTTGAACCCGCACTGCGCATCCGAGAACCGCGCCCGCAACGACGCCTTCAGAATCAGGTTGTAACACCGCGAAATCAACTCCCGCTTCGGCCCCCGCACCACCCGCGACGACCGCGACAACCGCGTCCCGATCGCCAGATCCGAATGCCCCGACACCAACGGCGCCACCAACGGCAGCAACGCGTTCAGATCCGTCGACAGATCCACATCCATATACGCCACCACCTGCGCATCCGACGCCTCCCACACCGCACGCAACGCCCGCCCCCGGCCCTTACGATCCAGATGCACCACCCGCACCCCGTCGAGCTCCACCGCCAGCCGCCGGGCCACTTCCAGGGTGGCGTCGGTCGACGCGTTGTCGGCGATCGTGATCCGGGCCGTGAAGGGGAACCCGCCACGTAGGTGGGCGTGCAACCGCCGCACACAGTCGTCCAGCGTGTGTTCCTCGTTGTAGACGGGGATCACCACGTCCAGGACCGGAATCCGCACCGGCTCGGGCGTGGTGGTGGCCTGCACCGCTGTGGCTGTGTCGGTCATGCCACCTACGTTCGATCGTGTGACTGAACCAGCGCTGCGGCAGAGCTGGGAGTTTCCTGGGAAACGTGCTGGTCACCACGCCGAAACGGTCCCAGCTGCGCGGGTGTGCCGTGCGCGTGCTACCCGATCACGACACGTGCTGTCGCGCAGTCGGATCCGTGTGCAGCCGCCACAGCGGCGACACCGGCCCGTGCCCCGCGCCGAGGTCGTACGAGGCCTTCAGGCAGTGGGTGGTCCACTCCTTCGCGAAGGCCACCGCGTCCGGCACCTCGTACCCGTGCGCGAGCGCGCAGGCCGTGGCCGCGGCGAGGGTGTCGCCGCCGCCGTGGTCGTTGCGGGTCTCGATGCGCGACGCCGACAGTTCGTGGAAATGCTCACCGTCGTAGAGCAGATCGGTGCTGAAATCCGAGGTGCGCAGGTGACCGCCCTTGACGATCGCCCAGCGCGGGCCCAGCGCGTGCAGCGCCACGGCCGCGTCGCGCGCGGAGATATCGTCGGTGACCTCGATGCCGGTGAGCAGGCGCACCTCGTCCAGATTCGGCGTGATCACCGTCGCCAGCGGAATCAGCGTGTGCCGCAACGCATCCAGTGCCTCGGCGTGCAGCAGCGGATCGCCGTGCATCGAGGCCGCGACCGGATCCACCACCAGCGGGACGTGCCCGGCCTGCCCGATGCCCAGCTCCCGGCAGACGCCGGCCACCGCCTCGATGATCGCCGTCGAGGCCAGCATGCCCGTCTTCGCCGCGCCGATGCCGATATCGCTGACCACCGAGCGCACCTGCCCGGCCACCGTCTCCGGCGGGATCTCGTGAAAACCGCTCACGCCGACCGTGTTCTGCACGGTCACGGCGGCCACCGCGACGCAGGCATGCACCCCCAGCAGCGCCATCGTGCGGGAGTCGGCCTGAATTCCGGCGCCCCCACCGGAATCGGTCCCGGCGATGGTGAGTACACGGACCGGGGTCTGTCCGTCGGGCGTCAGCGGCAACAATTTCACGGTACGACCCTAGCGATCAGCTCCGCGCCGGGAGCCGGGTCGGTGGTAACCGGACGCGGGGGCCGTCCGGTCGGGCCGGACGGTCGCGGCCGGACCCCGGGGGTGGCGTACGGCCCGGACCCGGGCAACGGTTGCGTGACGTCCTCCGGACGCGCGGCCCGGCCGCCGTCGCGCCGGGCTAGCGTCACCGGCATGGAGATCCTCGCGTTCGGCGTGCAGGCCGACGAGCAGCCGCTGCTGGTCGCCGCGTTCGGCGATCGGCACCGGGTCCACAGCCTGACCGAATTCCTGACCGCCGACACCGCCCCGCTCGCGGCGGGCCACGAAGTGATCAGCACCGGGGTGAACGCCCGCCTCGACGCCACAGCGCTGGGGATCCTCGCCGCCGGCGGCACCCGGATGATCGCGCAGCGGTCCACCGGCTTCAACAACATCGACCTCGGCGCCGCCGCCGAACTCGGCTTCACCGTCGCCCGCGTCTCCTACTACTCGCCGTATTCCGTCGCGGAATTCGCCTGGACCCTCGCGACGGCGGTCAACCGGCGGCTCGTGCGCGCGGTCAACCGCAGCCGGGAATTCGACTTCCGGCTGGACGGCCTGATCGGCCGCGACGTCCACGGCAGTGTGGTGGGCGTCGTC
The DNA here is from genome assembly GCF_009604425.1 of Nocardia aurantia. GTDB lineage: Bacteria > Actinomycetota > Actinomycetes > Mycobacteriales > Mycobacteriaceae > Nocardia > Nocardia aurantia. The sequence goes on from NZ_WEGI01000016.1 coordinate 169,277, forward strand.
GGCACCGGGAAGATCGGCGCCGCCTTCGCCCGGATCGGTCATGGGTTCGGCGCCCGGCTGCTGGGCTGGGACGTCGCCGAGAACCCGTTCTGCCGGGACGAACTCGGCATGGAGTACGTGGCGCTGGACCGGCTGCTCACCGAATCCGACTGGGTGTCGCTGCACGTGCCGCTGGTCGCGGACACCCATCACCTGATCGACGCGACCGCGCTGAGCCGGATGCGCGACGACGCGATCCTGGTCAACTCCAGTCGCGGCGGGCTGGTCGACGCGAACGCGCTGGTGGAAACGCTGCGGGCGGGCCGGCTGCGCGGGGTGGGCCTGGACGTGTACGAGGAGGAGACGGGCCTGTTCTTCACCGACCGATCCCTGGCGGGGATCGCCGACGACACCCTCGCCCGCCTGATGACCTTCCCGAACGTCCTGGTCACCTCGCATCAGGCGTATTTCACCGCGACCGCGGTCGGCCAGATCGTCGCGACCACGGCCGCGAACGTCGAGGACTATCTGGCCGGGCGCCGATCCGCGAACACCCTGGTCCCCGCCGCGAGCTGAACGCGACGCGGCGATTCAGCCCAGGTCACCGAAGAATTCGCGGATGTCGCCGACGAGGACATCGGGCGCCTCGTGCGCGGCGTAGTGCCCGGCGGCGTCGTTCGCGCCCCCGGCAGCGATGCCGGTGTCGTAGAAGTTCCAGCGGACCAGTCCGGCGTGGTCCCGCTCGGCGAAGCGCCGGATCGACCGGAAATCGCCCGCGAACATGGCGAGAGCGGTCGGCGCGGTGGTCGGTCCCTGCGGATGTTCGGTGGTGTGCGCATCCTCGTAGTAGAAGCGGATCGCCGAGCCCGCGGTGCCGGTGAGCCAGTAGATCGCGACGTTGCCGATCACGAATTCCGGGTCCAGTGATTCGCCGAACAGCTGGGCGTTCCAGCCCAGCAGGCCGGCCGGGGAATCCGCCAGCGCGTACGCCAGTGTCTGCGGCTGCTGGCTGTGCAGGGTGTTGAACGCCATCTTGTTGTCCAGGAACCATTGCAGATGCGCCAGCGCCTCGTGATCCTCGGCCGGCAGACCCTCGAACTCGGCCGGATCGCCGGAGGGGAACGAGAACAGCTGGGTGACATGCACACCGATCACCCGCTCCGGCGCCAGCCGGCCGATCTCGGGGGAGACCATCGAACCGCCGTCGTTGCCGATCGCGCCGAAACGCCGGTAACCGAGCCGGTCCATCAACTCCAGCCACGCCCGGGCGGTGCGGTACCGGTTCCAGCCGGTGCTGCGGGTCGGGCCCGAGAATCCGAAGCCGGGCAGCGACGGGAGAACCACGTGGAAGGCCGGCGCGGCCGGGTCCGCCGGCTCGGTCAGCGCCGTGACGACGTCCAGGTACTCCAGGATCGAGCCCGGCCAGCCGTGCGTGAGGATCACCGGGGTCGCGTCCGCCCGGCTCGACCGGACGTGCAGGAAGTGGATGTCCTCGCCGTCGATCTCGGTGGTGAACTGCGGGTGCTCGTTCAGCCGCGATTCCGTTGCCCGCCAGTCGAATTCCTCCAGCCAGTACTTCGCCAGCCCGCGTACCCGGTCGCCGGGGACGCCGTACCCGTCGCCGACGCCCGGCAGCTCGTCGGGCCACAGCGTCCGGCGGAGCCGGTCGGCCAGGTCGTCGAGGCGGGACTGCGGGATGTCGATGCGGAAAGGGTGGATCGCGGTCATCGTCTTCTCGTTTTGGAACGGAATACTTTGTTCTGTTTCGACCATAACAGAACGGATCATTCCGTTTCAACCGTTAGACTGGGACCCATGTCCGAGACTGCGAAACCCCCGGTCCGCAAGGGTCTGCCCGGCCGCAGGGCCGAGGCCGCCCGCAACGACGGGATCATCCTGGCCGCGGCGCGCGAGGTCTTCCTCGCCGATCCGGGCGCGCCGATCGCCGCGGTCGCCGAGCGCGCCGGCGTCGGCATCGGCGCGCTCTATCGCCGCTATGCCTCGAAAGAAGTCCTGCTGCGCACTCTCTGTCTCGACGGGCTGCGCCGCTACAACACGGAAGCCGAAGCGGCCCTGAACAATCCGGACGACTGGCAGGCGCTGGTGGAATTCCTGTACCGGGTGGTGGACGCCGACGTGCACTCGCTGACGGTCCGGCTCGCCGGAACCTTCACGCCCAGCGATGAATTCGCACCGGAGGTACGCCGCTCGGGCGAGCTGAACGAGCGGATCCTCTCCCGCGCAAAGCAATCCGGCCGCTTGCGCGAGGGCGTCACGATCGCCGACCTGGGGCTGATCCTGGAGTCGTGCGCCGCCGTGAACCTGCCCGACGCCGAGCGGACCTCGGTCCTGCGGCACCGGGTGCTGGCGCTGGTGATCGACGGGCTCGCCACCACGGGCGAATTACCCGGTCCGCCACCACAACCGGGGGAGTTCGCCCATCGGTGGCGCGCTGCGAGCCGTACCTGAGAGACGTGTAACCGGTCGCGGTCCTCAGGCTCGGGTCGCCGGGCCGGTTCCGTCCGCCGAGGTCGATCGCCCGGCCGGGAGCCGTCCGCCGGGTCGGTACCTTCCGCCGGGTCAGGCGGCTTGGGGGTCCGTCCGCCGGGGCGGCCGGCCGGGAGCCGTCCGCCAGGGGGCGGGCAGCTGGGCCGGACCTTCCGCCGGGGTCAGGCGCCTGGGCGCGGGTCCCTTCCGCCCGGGGCAGTGGAGAGGGCCGCCGTGCCCGTCCCAGGGCGGAAGCCGGGGCCTGGCGGCGGCCCCGGCTTCCGCGGTGGGACGGGCACTCGCGGAGCATTCGCGCAGCCGCTGTCGTGAGGCGAAGTGACTGCGCCGCAGTGCGTTCCGGCGACGATCAGGAAACGACCGGCAGGTACACCTTGCCACCGGCTTCCGCGAATTCCGCGGACTTCTCCGACATTCCGGCGTCCAGCGCCTGTTCGCCGGTGAGCCCGTGCTTCTCGGCGTACTCCCGGACATCCGCGGAGATGCGCATGGAACAGAACTTCGGCCCGCACATGGAACAGAAGTGCGCGGTCTTGGCCGGTTCGGCGGGCAGGGTCTCGTCGTGGAAGTCGCGGGCGGTGTCGGGGTCCAGCGACAGCGCGAACTGGTCGCGCCACCGGAACTCGAAGCGCGCCTTGGACAGTGCGTCGTCGCGGTCCTGCGCCAGCGGGTGGCCCTTGGCCAGATCGGCGGCGTGCGCGGCGATCTTGTAGGTGATCACGCCGGTCTTCACGTCGTCGCGATCGGGCAGGCCCAGATGCTCCTTCGGCGTCACGTAGCACAACATCGCGGTACCGGCCTGCGCGATGATCGACGCGCCGATGGCCGAGGTGATGTGGTCGTAGCCGGGGGCGATATCGGTCGCCAGCGGGCCGAGCGTGTAGAACGGCGCCTCCTCGCACCATTCCTCCTCGAGCCGGACGTTCTCCACGATCTTGTGCATCGGCACGTGACCGGGACCCTCGATCATCACCTGTACGCCGTGCGATTTCGCGATCCCGGTCAGCTCGCCCAGGGTCCGCAGCTCGGCGAACTGCGCCTCGTCGTTGGCGTCGGCGATCGAACCGGGCCGCAAACCGTCGCCGAGGGAGAACGTGACGTCGTAACGCGCCAGGATCTCGCACAGCTCGTCGAAATTCGTGTACAGGAACGATTCGGTGTGATGGGCCAGGCACCAGGCCGCCATGATCGACCCGCCACGCGAGACGATGCCGGTGACCCGCTTCGCGGTCAGCGGCACGTAGCGCAGCAGCACGCCCGCGTGCACGGTCATGTAGTCCACACCCTGCTCGCACTGCTCGATCACGGTGTCGCGGTACGACTCCCAGCTCAGCTTCGTCGGATCGCCGCCGACCTTCTCCAGGGCCTGATAGATCGGCACGGTGCCGACCGGGACCGGCGAATTGCGCAGGATCCACTCGCGGGTCTCGTGGATGTTGCGGCCGGTCGACAGGTCCATGATGGTGTCCGCACCCCAGCGGGTGGCCCACACCATCTTCTCCACCTCCTCGCCGATCGAGGAGGTGACGGCGGAATTGCCGATGTTCGCGTTGATCTTCACGGCGAACTTCTTGCCGATGATCATCGGCTCGGATTCGGGATGGCGATGGTTCGCCGGAACGACCGCGCGACCCGCGGCCACCTCCGCGCGCACCAGCTCGGGCGACACGCCCTCGCGCTCGGCGATATAGCGCATCTCGGTGGTGACGATGCCCGCTCGCGCCCAGGCCAGCTGCGTCCGCGGGCCGGGGACATCCGGTTTCGCCCAGGAATCCCGGAGTTTCGGCAACCCGGCCTCGACGTCGATGACCGCGGTGTGGTCGGTGTACGGACCGGAGGTGTCGTACACGTCGAAGTGGTCGCCTGTGCTCAATCCGATCCGCCGCACGGGAATGCGCAAGGCGGTGCCGTCGGCTTCGATCTCCCGATAGTGCTTGACGCTGCCCTGGATGGGACCGGTGGTGACGGAGTCCACCCGGTCGGCCGCGACACGATTCGATGACATTCGAAATCCTCCCTACGCCGGCATTACCCGGTCAGGTTCGTACGGTCGACGGCCCTGATCCGCCCGTAGATGGGCTAGCCGTCCTCTCAGCCCGCTGGTGCGAGCCCCCGTTGGCAGATATGCGGTTGTGGTCGTACCCGGGGGTACGACCACCGACGATACCCGGCCGCCCTCGCGCGCCGCGACCGATTCGGATCCCCGATGCGGCCGCCGACCGGCGGTACCCTGTCGGGCACTGCGGGCTGTCCGGGAAAACACGAGCGAAGGCGGCGGAGATGTCAGCTGGCGACGAGTGGGGTGTGGTCTTTCCGGAGGTGGACGGTTCCCGGTCCTCCACCGCGACCGGTGCGGCGATCCTGGCGGCGGCGGTGCGGCGCTGGGACCCGTATCAGGCCGATCGGATCGCGGCGGCGGGCAGCTGGCGCACGGAGTACATCGATCACTACGTCGCGGTCACCGCCGCCGGTGCGCGCGGCGGGGCCCCGGTGCTCGGCATCGCCGCCGACGGCCTGGCCGCGATGCGCCGGATGTTGCACCACCGCAACGCATCCGATGAGGTGCCACTGGACGAATTGGCCTGGTCGGACGAGCTCACCGCCAAAGTCGTGACGGTGCACGGCGAATCGCGCCCGTCCCGGGAACTGTCGGTGCCGTATCGGGGAACTCGGCTGTCCGGAGGCGCGCTGCGGCATCGGCTGTACCGGTGGCGGGATCTGGGCGTGGTGGAACCCGATTTCGTCGCCGCGCTGGAGCGGGTGATCGACGACCCGTCGCTGCTGGCGCTGCCGGGCCGGCAGCTCGTGCTGATCGGCGCGGGCGCGGAGATGGGCCCGCTGGAGCCGTTGAGCGAATGGGGCGCGGACGTGCTCGCCCTGGATGTGCCGGTGCCCGCGGTGGCCGATCGGATCGCCGGTATCGCCCGTCGCGGCGCGGGTTCGGTGACTGTGCCGCAACGGGATTCGGACGGGGTGGCCGGGCTGGACGTCGCCGTGGCGGTCCGCGAGGCCGGTGCCTGGATCCAGGCGGCCGCCGCCGGCGACCGGCAGTTGGTGCTGGGTATGTACGGCTATGCCGACGGCCCGCGGCATGTCGCCGTGACCGCGGCCGCAGATCTGCTCGCCACCCGGCTGCTGCGGCAGCGTCCCGGCACCGCGCTGGCCTATCTCGGCACGCCGACCGATGCCTACCTGGTGCCCGGCTCGATCGTCGACGGGGTGCGGCGGACGCCGGGACGGCTGGCGGCCGTCACCTGCGACGGGCTGCGCACGGTCAGCCGGGGCCGGGTCGGCCGGCGTGCGTACGCGGTCACCCACGCCGGGCCGGGCGGCTCGCGCTGGGGCGTCGCCGACATGCTGCTGCCGATGCAGGGCCCGAACTACGCGCTGGCCAAGCGGTTGCAACGCTGGCGGGCGCTGACCGCCGCCGCGGCCGGCCATCCGGTCTCGTTCAACGTCGCCCCGGCCGCCTGGACCCGCTCGGTGACGAAGAACCCGGTATTCGAGACCGCCTACTCCGGCGCCGAATTCTTCGGGGTTCAGGTCTTCCCGGCCGACACCGCGCGCTACCTGATGGCCGCGAAGCTGGTCGCGGACCTCGCCGCGCCGGTACCCGACCGCGACGGTCAGCCGGAGGCGCTGCTGTACGCGGACGCCGCGCACGGCGGTTTCTGGCGGCAGCCGTACGACCCGAAATCGGTGCTGCCGATCGTCGCCCTGCTCGGCGTCGGCGCCCGCACCACCCGAGCGGTGCGAAACCGATTCGGGCGCAACTGATCCGGGGACATTCGGCCCGGTGCGGCCGGAAGCCGGTCGCGGGAGCGCGGCCCCGGCCGGGCGTCTGCGCGGACGCTTGTGGCCCGCGCGCCCGACGCCTGCGCGCCCGACGCCCGACGCCCAACGTCCGCGTGCCCGACGGCCGACGTCCGCGTGCCGGGCGCCCGCGAGCCGGGGCCCGCGCCGCACCGCCGGATCAGGCGTGCCGCAGCGCGCGGTACACCGCGGTGCCCACCAGCGCGCCCAATTCCGTTGTGTTCCACTCGTTGTCGCCGGCGAGCAGGGTGCGGACGGCGCCCTCGCCGGCGGACACCCACAGTTCGACCAGGGCGGGCAGTTTGCGCTCGGCGTCGGCGGTGCCCCAGGCGCGCAGCGTGGGCCGCAGCCGCCGGGTGCAGCGCTCGATCGCCAGCCGGCGGCCCCGGCCGAACGAGCCCGCGACGGCCGGATCCGGGTTGCCGTACAACAGTTTCCAGGTGTCGGGCCGCGCCGACACGGTGTCCAGCAGCGCGCGGAACCCCTCGACGAACACCGTCTCGTCGGCCTCCACCCGGCGCCGCGGCAGCGCGTCGGTGATACCGCGCGCGAGATACCGTTCCTCGCGCTGGATCAGCGCGTCGATCAACTCCACCCGATCGGCGAAACAGGCGTACACCACGGGCCGGGTGACGCGCATCCGTTCCGCGACGGCGGCGATGGTCACCGCCGCGATCCCCTCGGACACCGCGATCTGCAGCGCGGTGTCGAGCACGTGCGGGCGCCGGCGTTCCGGGCCCAGATGTTGTGCTCGTGCCCGCGGTCGTGCCACCGCGTCCGAACCCGTGCCGGCCATGGGCCAGACGATAGCAGCGGCCGCCTGCCGACACGCCCGGCCGGGCGGCAAGAGCGATGGCGGCAATATTTGGCAAATATTGGATAACCGCAGGTAGGCAGTGTTGTTTCTTACGGTTGCGTAGCCCTGCGCGGATGCGGCAACCTCACGAAGGGGACGCCACGAGGCGACATCACCGGGACGGCGAGGAGAGCGACGTGGGGCACTACAAGGCGAACCTGCGCGACATCGAGTTCAATCTGTTCGAGATGCACGGGGTCGGGGAGGCCCTGGACTCCGGCCGGTACGGCGATCTCGACACCGCGACCGTGCGCAGCATGCTGGCGGAGGTGCTGCGGCTCGCGGAGGGCCCGATCGCCGAATCCTTCGTCGACGCCGACCGCAATCCGGTCCAGTTCGACGCGGCCGGCCACACCATCATCGTGCCGGATTCCATGCGCAAGACGGTGTCCGCCGTGAACGAGGCGGGCTGGTCGGCGCTGGGCATGCCGGCGGAGATGGGTGGTGTGGACGTGCCGCCACCGGTGGTGTGGGCGGTGCAGGAGATGATCGTCGCCGCGCACAACGCCGCGAGCTTCTTCAACATGGGCCCGTCCCTGCATGCGGTGCTGTACCACGAGGGCACCCCGGAGCAGCAGCGCTGGGCCACCCACGCGTGGGAGAACCGTTGGGGCGGAACGATGGTGCTCACCGAGCCGGACGCCGGTTCCGACGTCGGCGCCGGCCGCACCAGGGCGATCGAACAGCCCGACGGCACGTGGCACCTCGAGGGCGTCAAGCGCTTCATCTCCGGCGGCGACGTCGGCGACACCGCCGACAACATCCTGCATCTGGTGCTGGCCCGCCCCGAGGGCGCGCGGCCGGGCACCAAGGGTCTATCGATGTTCGTGGTGCCGAAGGTGCTGTTCGACACCGAGACCATGGAACTCGGCGAGCGCAACGGCGTCTACGTCACCAACCTCGAGCACAAGATGGGCATCAAATCCTCGCCCACCTGCGAATTGACCTTCGGCGCAACGCATCCGGCGGTCGGCTACCTCGTCGGCGGGGTGCACGACGGGATCGCGCAGATGTTCGAGGTGATCGAGGGAGCCCGGATGATGGTGGGCGTGCTCTCGGCCGGCACGCTGTCCAGTGGTTACCTGAATGCCTTGGAGTACGCCAAGATTCGCGTGCAGGGTGCGGACCTGACCCGGATGACGGACAAGACCGCGCCGCGGGTCACCATCAGCCACCACCCGGACGTGCGGCGCAGCCTGATGTTGCAGAAGGCGTATGCCGAGGGCATCCGGGCGCTGTACATGTACACCTCGGTCTATCAGGACGACGCGCTGGCCGCGGCGAATTTCGGCGCGGACGCCGAAACCGCCGCGCACGTCAACGATCTGCTGCTGCCCATCGTCAAGGGCGTCGGCTCCGAGCGCGCCTACGAGGCCCTCACCGAGACGCTGCAGACCTACGGCGGCAGCGGCTATCTCCAGGACTATCCGATCGAGCAGTACATCCGGGACGTGAAGATCGACTCGCTGTACGAGGGCACCACCGCGATCCAGGCCCAGGACTTCTTCTTCCGCAAGATCATTCGCGACAACGGCCGATCGCTGGCGCATGTGGCGGGGCTGATCCGGCAGTTCGCCGAGACGCCGATCGAGGGACTGAAGACGGAACAGGCGCTGCTGAGCGCGGCGCTCGCCGACGTCCAGGCCATGGTCTCCGTGCTGACCAAGTATCTGGTGCTCTCGCAGCAGGAACCGGAGGAGATCTACAAGGTCGGGCTGGGCTCGGTGCGTTTCCTGCACGCCGCCGGCGATCTCGTCATCGGCTGGCGACTGCTGGAACAGGCGAAGGTGGCGCTGGCCGCGCCGGCCCGGCGGCCCGGCGCGAAGGACGAGTCGTTCTACACCGGAAAGGCCGCTGTCGCTTCGTGGTTCGCCAAGAACCGGTTGCCCTTGCTCACCGGCGTCCGGGCGGTGCTGGAGACCATCGACTGCGACATCATGCGATTGGACGAGGACGCGTTCTGACCGTTGCGGCGGTGTTGCCCCGGTAGTTCCGGCGACGTTCCGACAGAAGACTTTTCCACTCTGGTGTAAAGACGGCCGCTGGCGGTACAACTAGGACATGGTCTACCCGGTGGCCTTCGGCTGGATTCAAACGCTGCTCATCGCGATGGTGGTTGCGGCACTCGCATTGTTCGTATTCGGATTCGTCCGCATGCGCAAGGTCGGCCGGGGCGCCCTCGCCCGGCACGGCTCGGGCGGCATCGTCCTGATCGTGCTCGCCGCGGTGATCCTGTGGGGCACCACCCTGCTCCAGACCTACCTCGGCCTGACCGGCGAGGTGAAGGCCGCGCACGTGGTGGCGGCCCCGGTCGCCGGGACGCCGCACAGCCTGGACGTGGAGCTCACGCTGTTCGGCGACCGCGGTCACGCCGACCAGCACCAGAAGTACCGCATCGAGGGCGACATGTGGGTCCTGCAGGCCGACATCGTCGAATTGCAGCACTGGGTCAACACCATGGGCTTCCACTCCGGCTACCAGGTGACCCGCCTGTTCGGTGAGCGGCTCGACGGGGTCGCGGTGAAACAGAACCAGACCTTCGTCGGCGGCAGCGACCAGAACTTCTTCGAGGACATGCAGCAGCACTCCTGGTACACCAAGCCGTTCGTGCGCTCGGCCTACGGCAACGCCGTCATCGCCACCACCGGCAGTTGGGACGTGTACATCTCGCAGGACGCGATCAAGACCCGTCCGGCCTGAATTCGGCCACCACCGGCGCGTGATCGCTGGCGCCCTTACCCTTTCGCTCCTCGCGATCGACCGACGCGTCGGTCACCCGGGCGGCCAGCGCCGGGGAGGCGAGGACGAAGTCGATGCGCATGCCCTCCTTGCGGGGAAACCGCAGCTGGGTGTAGTCCCAGTAGGTGTAGACGCCCGGACCGGGCGCGAACGGGCGCATCACATCGGTGAAGCCGGTCTCGACGACGGCGTCGAAGGCATTCCGTTCCGCAACGGACACATGCGTTTTCCCGGCGAAGAAGGCCGGTGACCAGACGTCGTCGTCGGTGGGCGCGATGTTCCAGTCACCGACGAGCGCGATCTGCGCGCCCGGATCCGCCGCCAGCCAGCGCTCGCCCGTTTCCTGTAGAGCCGCAAGCCATTCCAGCTTGTAGTCGTAGTGCGGATCGCCGACTGCGCGGCCGTTGGGCACGTACAGGCTCCACACCCGCACCCCGCCGCAGGTGGCGCCGATCGCACGGGCCTCGACGACCGGAGCGCTCAGCAGCGAATCGGCCGCGTCCTTGTCGAATCCGGGCTGTCCCGGGAAGCCGATCTCGATGTCGTCCAGGCCGATCCGGGAGGCGATCGCCACCCCGTTCCACTGGCTGAGCCCGACGTGCGCGACCTCGTATCCGGCCTCGGCGAAACGCTCGGCCGGGAACTGGTCGTCGCGGCACTTGGTCTCCTGGATCGCCAGCACGTCGATGTCGGCGCGATCCAGCCAGCCGACGACCCGATCCAGCCGGGACCGAATCGAATTCACGTTCCAGGTTGCCAACCGCATCAGCAGTGACCCGCCTTCTCTCGGCTCACGGAGGTGTCGGTGCAGCGTAGCGATAGCCGTGATGGTCCAGGAAACCCATGTCGCGGTACATCTCCAGGGCCGGCTCGTTGGCGGCGCCGACCTGGACGTAGGCGTGGGTGGCGCCGTGCTTGCGCCCCCACCGCAGCAGTTCCGCGCAGACCAGCGTGCCCAGGCCCTGCCGGCGGTGCGGTGCCGCGACCGCGATGCAGGTCAGGCCCACCCAGCGGCGGCCGTCCGGCGCGGTGGTCACCGCGCCGCGGCCGATCGCCAGCGGATTCGGCAGGCCCAGCGACGCGAAGCCGACGACGCCGTCGCGCACCGCGGTGAGCACCGCCTCGTCCGGTTCCGGCGGGGCCACGTCGACGGCGTCCTCACCCGAGAAGCGGCGCAGGTCCAGCCATTCCGGTGTCGGCACCGGGTCCACTCGTACCATCGCCGGGCCCTGCGGCAGCACCACGTTGTCGATGTCGACGCCGAGGACCCGGGTCTCGCCCCAGACGTGCCAGTGCGGCGGCACCGGCGCCAGCCGGTCCGGCAGGCGCAGCCGCAGCGGCAGGCTGTGCCCGGAGTACCAGAGGTCCAGCCGCAGCAGGACGTTCGGGTCCAGTTCCGCCGCGGGGGCGCCGGTGGTCGGATCACCGAGCGGCACAGCCGAATTGGCGCGACCGGTGTAGCCGTGACCGGCGGCCGCCAGCCAGCCGTCGACGAACTCGTGCTCCAGGCCGGGCCAGCCGTCGGCGGCCGCGGCCTCCAGCGCGCGGATCTCCGCGACCCGGATCGGCCTGGGGCCCAAGGGTTTCAACGCCACGATCCGGTCGGTCTCGATGCTGATCACGGTGTCGTCGGCGGTGCGCACGGTCGGCGGATCCCACGCCACCAGCACGCCGATCACGTCCGTGAACCGATGGGACTCCCCAGCGGGCAGGCGGTAGCGGATCACCACCCGGTGCCCGATCGGATTCTGCTCGAACATCGGATCGCCGGAGAACTCAGTCGTCATGTCCGAACGGATCCGGCACCGTGCCCGGCACCCAGCTCAAACCCGGTTGCCCCCAGCCGTTGCGCTTGATCGCCTTCTTCGCCGCCCGGGCGTTGCGGCCGATCAGCACGTCCACGTAGAGATGGCCGTCGAGGTGACCGACCTCGTGCTGCAGCATGCGCGCGAAGAATCCGTGGCCCTCGATCGACACCTCCGCGCCGGTCTCGTCGGTGCCGGTGACCCGGGCCCAGTCCGCGCGGCCGGTGGGGAACTGCTCGCCGGGTACCGACAGGCAGCCCTCCTCGTCGTCGTCCGGATCGGGCATGGTCTCCGGGATCTCCGAGGTCTCCAGCACCGGATTGACCACCGCGCCGCGCCGCCGGGTCGTCGCGCCGTCGGCGCCGGGATCCGGGCAGTCGTAGACGAACAGCCGCGGCGACTTCTCGTCCTCGTGTTCGATGACGACCTGGTTACCGGCCAGGCCCACGCCGTTGGCGGCGTCCATGGTGTCGTACATGTCCGCGATCAGCTGGGCCAATTCCTCCGGTGTCGCGGTGACCGTGTGGGTCGGGGAGTGCAGCACCGGGTCGCCGACGATGCGGATCGGGAGAATCGCCATAAGCGTCCACTCTACTGAGGAGCGTTTCCGGGGCCGAATCTGCCGGAGCACGGCGGAGCCCGCCCGAGCGGAAGCGGTACCGCGCCGGACCGCGTCGAACCGCCGTGGACACGCCGCAGCGGATCCGGGTACGCGCGCGTTTGTGTTTCAATGGGCGGCAACGTATCGGTCTGGTTTCTACGGCGAGGGAGCGATATGGAAGGCGCAGCGGCCCGGAATCTGTCCGCACCGATGGAAGATGCCGCAGATTCCGTTCCGGCCTCCTCCGAGGTCACTGCGGCATCCGAGGCGGACGGCGCCGGCGGTCTCAGCCGGCACGAACTCGACATCCTCGCCTTCGAGCGCAAATGGTGGAAGTACGCCGGCGCCAAGGAGGAGGCCATCCGCGAGCTGTTCGGGCTGTCCGCCACCCGCTATTACCAGGTACTCAACGCCGTGGTCGATCGGCCGGAGGCGCTCGAGGCCGACCCCATGCTGGTCAAACGGCTGCGCCGGTTGCGGACCAGCCGCCAGAAGGCCCGGGCGGCCCGCAAGCTCGGCTTCCAGGTGTGATGCGGGCATCGGGACATGGTCGCTACTAGGGTTGAGCCGGTGAGCACCCCGAATCCGCCGTCCGGTGGACCGCCGCTGCGCGCGCTCGCGATGGTTCTGATCGCCGTGGCCATCGTGTTCGCCGGTCTCGGCGCGATGTCGTTGTCCAAGTCCGAGTCCTCGGGTTCGCAGACGACGGTCGCGCAGGCTCCCACCACGACCGTCCCGGTCTCGCGCCCGGCGGTGCCCGCGGCCACGTCCGCGCCGGCGGTGACATCCACCACAACCACCGAGTCGTCCGCGGCCGCCGAGGCCCCCGCCGCGCCGACGACCACCACCGCGGCCCCCGCCGCACCCCCGCCGCCCGCGAATCCCGCTGGGCCGGTGGACAAGTCGGTTCCGGTCCGAGTGCTCAACAACAGCACCATCGCGGGCCTGGCCGCGAAGACCGGCACCCAGTTGAGTTCCGGCGGCTGGAATGTCACCGAGACGGGCAACTATCCCGAGGGAGTGGTGTCCCGCACGACCGTCTACTACGGCACCTCGCCGCAGGAGAAGGCGGCGGCGCAGGCCATCGCGGCCGAGCTGGGGGTGGCGGCCGAGCCTCGGTTCGCCGGGCTGGCCGACTCGCCCCCGGGCGTGATCGTGATCGTCACCGGCAACTGAAACGCTCGTCGCGGGGTACCCGGGCGGTACCGGACAGTGGCGTCACAGGCAAGCGAGCCCCTGCGCGAGGTGCGTAACGGCTCTGGCATCATCTTGTCCGGTAACGAATCCGATAGGCAGCTCACCTCGTAAACTCGGTACTCGTAAAGGAGTTCCCCGATGGCCCCGTCCACAACTCGTCGCCCCTCCTGGTGGACTGTGACCCCGGTGCTGGCGGTCGCGGTGCTCGGCCTCGCGGCCTGCTCCAACAGCCAGGAGTCGAGTGACGTCAAGGGCACCACGCCCCCGGTGTGGACCGGCGCCGCGGCGCCGAGCGGCTCCGCGGCGGCCACGGGTGCGCAGGGCGGCGAGCACGCCGCCAACCCGGGCGATTCGCTGAAGGCCGACCTGAAGGACGCCGGTGGCGCCTCGGTCGGCACCGTCGCGATCGTCAAGTCGGGCAACCACCTCGAGCTCACCATCGATGCGCATGGTCTCAAGCAGGGCTTCCACGGCCTGCACTTCCATTCGGTCGGCAAGTGCGAGGCCAACTCCGTCGCCCCGACCGGTGGCCCGGCCGGCGACTTCCTCTCCGCCGGTGGGCATCTGCAGCTCGGCGACACGATGACCAAGCCGGCCAGCGGCGACCTGACCTCGCTGGAGGTGCGGCAGGACGGCAGCGCCCACCTGGTCACCACCACCGATGCCGTCACCCTGGACGATGTGAAGGGCAAGGCCGTCATCGTCCACGCCGGTGCGGACAATTTCGGTAACATCCCCGGCCGGTACACCCAGGCCGGTGGCGCCACCGGACCGGACGCGGAGACCATGGCCACCGGCGACGCGGGTGCCCGCGTGGCCTGCGGCGTCGTCGGGTAACAGGGGAGAGCATGGGCGGGGCAGGCCATCACGCGGTTCACTGGAAAAGCTCGCCTCGGCCGACTCTGGGCGTCGAATGGGAGATCGCGCTCGTCGACAAGCGCACGCGCGATCTGTCCAACACCGCCGCAGCGGTTTTCGACGAGGTCGGTGATCTGCGCGCCGGCGACGGCCGGCCGCAGGTGACAAAAGAGTTGCTGCGCAACACCGTCGAGATCGTCACCGGTATCCACGACACCGTCGCGGAGGTCGCCGACGATCTGTCCGGCACCATGGACGCGGTCCGGCGGGCGGCGGATCCGCTCGGCGTCGACTTGTTCTGTGCCGGAACGCATCCGTTCGCGCAGTGGTCCACCCAGGTGCTCACCCGCTCGCCGCACTACGACGAACTGATCGAGCGCACCCAGTGGTGGGGCCGGCAGATGCTGATCTGGGGCGTGCACGTGCATGTGGGAGTCTCGCACCCGGACAAGGTTTTTCCGATCCTGAACCATCTGCTGCTGTCCTATCCGCATCTGCTCGCGCTGTCGGCCTCGTCGCCGATGTGGTCCGGGATCGACACCGGATACGCCAGCAATCGCGCGCTGATGTTCCAGCAGTTGCCGACCGCCGGATTGCCGTTCCAGTTCGAGAACTGGCCGCAGTTCGAGTCGTATGTGCGCGACCAGATGAAGACCGGGGTGTTCGAACAGCTCGGCGGCATGCACTGGGACATCCGGCCGGCGCCGAAATGGGGCACCATCGAGGTTCGGGTGTGCGACGGAATGCCCACGCGCGCAGAGCTTTCGGCGCTCGTGGCGCTGATCCACTGCCTGGTCGTGGACATCGATGCGCGGGTCACCGCCGGTGAGACATTGCCCACTATTCCGCCGTGGCATGTCCAGGAGAACAAGTGGCGGGCGGCCCGCTACGGACTGGACGCGATCATCATCACCGACCGGGACAGCAACGAGCGGCTCGTCACCGACGATCTGACCGATCTGCTCAACCGGCTGGAGCCCACCGCGAAGTTGCTCGGCTGCGAGCGAGAACTGGCGTCGGTCGCCGAAATCCCGCAGCGTGGCGCCTCCTACCAGCGGCAACGCCGGGTCGCGGCGGCCACCCAGGGCGATCTGGTCGCCGTCGTCGATGCTCTGGTGCGCGAACTGGAAGCCTGAACCACACCCGCGTGGGCGCCCGGTCCGGATTCCGGCCGGATCGCGATCGGGTGCGTTTCGTGACGCGCGGTGAGGTTGTCGTTGCCGTACGGTGGCCGGTGATTCAGTCGCCCAGGGGGGTGACGTTCATCGTATGTTTACTATTGTCGGGTGCTTCTCGACGACACTCGCTCCGACCTCGGTGGTGTGGCTCGCGGTGGTCGACCCCGGATGCCGTCGAGGCAAGTGCTGGTGGTCGCCGCGATCGCGGCCGTGCCCCTACTCCTGCTCGTTCTGCAATTCGTGGCGTCCCGCCGCGGTTTCGAGGGGCCACTGCAGAGCCTCTGGTCGGATTACGCGGGCACCCCCGCGTCGGTGTCCGTGCCGTGGGCCGGTCTCGCGCTGGCGCTGATCGGATTGTCCTGGCGGCGGCGCTTTCTCACGCTCGGCGCGGCGGTCGCCCTGGACGCGGCGTACGCGATCGTCCGGGTGCTGCTCGGCGGTCCGCTGACCTTCGGCAACGGCCCGGTGCTGGCCCTGACCGGCTTGGCGCTGGTGGCCTGGCTCGGCTGGGAGGGCAGGGACAAGAGCAACGCCCTGCACGCCGCCGCCCTCGGCGCGTTGCTGATCCTCGCCACCAAGGTCGGCGACGTCTGGCTGCACGTCACCGTGTGGGCCGGGCCGCGGGTGCTGGATCGCTATGTGGTGCTGGCCGATCACGCCTTCGGCGAACCGTCCTGGCTGATGGGCCGCGTCGTCGCGGCGCTCGGGCCGCAGGTCTTCGCGGTACTGCACTGGGTGTACATCGAGCTGCCGGTGGCCGCGATGGTGGTCGCGGTCTGGCAGCTGCGCCACGTGGTCCGGCGCGGCGTCTGGCCGGACCACTATCTGGTGCGCACGTTCCTGACCCTCGGTCTGGTCGGCCCGATCGTCTACGTCCTGTTCCCGGTGGTGGGTCCGGTCTTCGCCTTCGGGCCGGACGGCCACGGCCTGCAACTCGGCGACTACTGGCCGCACGCGGTGCCGCCCCTGGATCACGCTCCGGCCCCGCTGTCGTTCGACGCCTACACGCCGCGCAACTGCATGCCCTCGATGCACACGGCGTGGGTGACCTCGCTGTTCCTGCACTCCCGGCGCGACACCGACGATGCGCCGGCGCCGCGGTGGCTGCGCTGGGGCGGCGTCTTCTGGCTGGTGTGCACGCTGACGGCGACCCTCGGCTTCGGCTATCACTACGGCAGCGATCTGGTCGCCGGATTCGTGTTGTGCCTCACCGTCGAATCCGCGCTGCGCGCGCCCGGCCGCGGCTGGGATCGCATCCGCGTCGCGCTGGTCGGCGCCGGGGTGACGCTGCTCGCGGGGCTGCTGCTGTCCTATCGGTTCCTGGCGGTGTGGATGTCGCAGCACGCGTTGCCCGCCGGGCTCATCGCGGTCGGTCTGGTCGCGGCCTACGCCTGGGCGTTCCACGCGACCTGGTTCGCCCGGTCCCGTCAGACCGAACCGCCGCTGCCGGTCGCTCCCGCACCCGCCGGGTAGCCGGAACCCTTGTGCGCGAGGGTCATTCGAGTTCCTCGTCGCCGAGTTCGTTGACCAGCAGCAGGCCGTCGCGGTGGCGCTGTTCGCGATAGGCGGTGCGGCCCACCAGATGTGCGATCGCCGGCGCGGTGACCACCGTGAACAGGCCGACCAGCAGCAGCACCCAGACGCTGCGGTGGCCGTGCACCTGGATCGCGGTGCCGGCCAAAATCAGAACCAGCCCCACCACCTGAGGTTTGGTGGCCGCGTGCATGCGGGAGAGCGTGTCCGGGAAGCGGATCATCGCCAGCGCCGCGGTGAACGCCAGCGCCGCGCCCGACACGATCAGGGTGCCCGCCACCCAGTGCGCGGCGGTGTGCAGCCAGGGCGCGGTGGTCGACAGCCAGGCCGTCATCGGTCGTCCCGGACCCGGAAACGGGTGACGGCCGCCGAACCGAGGAAGCCGACCAGCATCAGCGCGGCGATGGCGGGCAGCACCATGGTGTCCTCGCTGTAGGCGGCCCAGACCGCCAGCGCACCGGCCGCGATCGCCATCAGCGAGTCGATGCCGACGATGCGGTCCAGCGTGTTCGGGCCCGCCAGGATGCGGTACGCGGTGAGCAGGGCCGCGGCGGCCAGCAGCACCCCCGCGACGATCGTGGCTACGGTCATGGTTGCTCCTCCCGGCTGCCGGCGTCCGGCCGCTCGAAACTGTCGATCAGCAGCCGCTCCAGCCGCCGGGTGTCGCGGTAGAACTTTTCCACCGCCGCGTCGCTGCCCACGTTCAGGACGTGCACCCAGACGGTGGGATCGGTCCGATCGATCTCCAGCACCATGGTGCCGGGGATCAGGTTCAGCACGTCCGCGCACAGCACCAGCACCAGGTCCGAGCGGATGGCCAGCCGCACCCGCAGCACTCCCGACGTCGGCGCACCGGCCGGCCGGATCGCGAACCAGGCGACCTGCAGACTGGATTCCAGCGCGTAATACGTTCCGGCGACCAGTAATTCGAGCAGCGGCCGCAGGCGCACCCGGCCGGTGACGGACACCCGCGGCAGCGGCAGCGCCAGCATGACCACCGCGCCGAGCACCAGCCCGGCGAGCAGGTTGCCGACGCTGATGTCGCCCCACAGCGCGGTGTAGACGATGGCCAGCCAGACCAGCACCCCGATCCGCACCACGGTCTCCCGGCTCATCGGTCACCTCCGGAGCGCCACGAATCCGCCGGTCCCAGCACGGTGTTCAGATAGTCGGCACGATGACCGAGGTCGGTAGCGGCGCGCCCGGCGATGTCGAGGATCGGGCCCGCGAACACGGTGAGGCCGATCCCGACGGCGATCAGCGCGGCGGTCGGCAGCAGCATCAGGCGCGGGATGCGGCCCGGATCGCGCCGGTCGGCGAACAGCACGTCGGTGGACTCGTCGATCAGCGCCGACGGTGCGGCGTCGGCGAACTCACCCTCCGGGGCCTGGGTGCGGGGCCGCCAGAACGCCTTGCTCCACACCCGGGCCATCGCGTACAGCGTCAGCAGGCTGGTCAGCACCGACCCGGCCACCAGCACCCAGGCCAGCACGCTGCCGTCGGCGGCGCCGGCCTCCAGCAGCACGGTCTTGCCGATGAACCCCGAGAAGGGCGGTATGCCACTGAGATTCAGCGCCGGGATGCCGAACAGCAGGGCCAGCAGCGGACTCGCGGCCAGCAGCCCGCCGAGCCGCTCCAGCGAGGCCGATCCGGCCTGCCGCTCGATCAGTCCGACCACCAGGAACAGCGTGGTCTGCACCAGAATGTGGTGGGCCACGTAGTAGACGGTGCCGGTCAGGCCCGCGACGGTGTTGAGTCCCACGCCGAACATCAGATATCCGATGTGGCTGACCAGTGTGAACGACAGCAACCGCTTGATATCGCTCTGCGCGACCGCCCCCAGGATGCCGATCAGCATGGTCAGCAGGCCGCCGATCAACAGCACCCGGTCGAAGCCGGCGGTGGGGAACAGCAGCGTGTGCATCCGGATGATCGCGTACACGCCGACCTTCGTGAGCAGGCCGGCGAACACCGCAGTGACCGGGGCCGGCGCGGTCGGATACGAGTCCGGCAGCCAGTTCGACAGCGGGAACACCGCCGCCTTGATGCCGAAGGCCACCAGCAGCACCGCGTAGACGGCGCTGCGCACCCCGCTCGGTACGTCGCCGAGCCGGGTGGCCATGTGCGCCAGGTTCAGCGTGCCGGTCGCCGCGTACGCCAGCGCGATGCCGGTGAGGAAGACCAGCGACGACAGCATCGACACCATCGTGTAGGACACCCCGGCCCGCACCCGGTCCGCGCTGGCGCCGAGGGTCAGCAGCACGAACGACGCGGTCAGCAGCACCTCGAAGCCGACGAACATGTTGAACAGATCCCCGGCCAGGAAGGCGATCGACACGCCGGCGCTCAGGACGAGGTAGGTGGGCTGGAAGATCGAGGTCGGCTGGCGTTCGGCGCCGTCGCTGATGCCCTGTCCGACGGCGTACATGAGCACCGCCAGCAGCACGATCGCCGACACCAGCAGCATCGCCGCGGACAGGCGATCCACCACCAGGGTGATACCGATCGGGGTGCGCCAGCTGCCGATCTGCAGGGCGGACATCCCGTAGTGGTCGGCCAGCCACAGCAGAAGGCCGTCGATCGCCACCACCGCGCTCAGGGCGGCCACCGAGATCGTTTGCTGCAGCCGCGGTTTGCGCCCGGCGATGAGCGTCCCGGCCGCGGTGAGCAGCGGGATCAGCACCGGCAGCGGCGTCAGGATCGGTGCCAGCGCGGGGGAGGGGGTCACGTCTCGCGATCCCCCTCCCGCTGCGCGGCGACCCGCAGATCCTCGGGATCGTTCTCGACGGTTTCGGTGGTGGTCAGCCGGTAGGACCGGTAGGCCAGCGCCAGGACGAACGCCGCCACGCCCATGGTGATCACGATCGCGGTCAGCACCATCGCCTGGGCGAGCGGGTCGGCGGTGTCCTGATGGACGCGGTCGTGCTCGCCGAGGATCGGGGCGCGGCCGTCCGGGCCGCCGACGGTCACGATGAGCAGGTTCACGGCGTTGCCGAACAGGATCATCCCGAGCAGCATCTTCGAGACCGCGCGTTCCAGCACCAGATACACGCCGCACGCGACGAGCACCCCGATGAGGATCAGCAGGGTCAGATTCGCGGTCATCGCACCTCCTGCCCGCGACCGGGCGCGTTCGCCTCGCTGTCGAGGCCCGCGCCGAGACTGCGCAGCACGTCCAGGACCAGTCCGACCACGATCAGGTAGACGCCGAGGTCGAACAGCATCGCGGTGACCAATTTCACCGCGCCGATCAGCGGGAGCGTCACCTGGATGATCGCCGAGGACAGCGGCGGCGCCCCGAGGAACATGGAACCCGTCGCGGTCCCGGCGGCGAACACCAGTCCGGTGCCCAGCAGTTGCCCGGCGTCCAGCGGCAGCGCCTCGCCCAGTTCGTAGCGGCCGCCGGCGAGATACCGCAGGACCAGGGCCAATCCGGCGGTCAGCCCGCCCGCGAAGCCACCGCCCGGCGCGTTGTGACCGGCGAAGAAGAAGTAGGCCGACATCGCCATGATCGTCGGGAACACCAGTCGGGTGGTGATCGCCAGCACCATCGAGCGTTCGCGGGCGGGCAGCAGCGAGGCGGCGGTCAGCCAGTCCGGCGCGGCCGGATCCGGGGCGTAGCCGGGCGCGTCGGCCACCCGCGGGGCGAGTCCGAAACGGCGGCTGCGGAACACCAGCGAGGCCACCCCGGTGGCCGCGACCACCAGCACCGAGATCTCGCCGAGGGTGTCCCAGCCGCGGGCGTCCACCAGCAGCACGTTGACCGCGTTCTTGCCGCCGCCGAATTGGTAGGCGGCCATGGGGATCCGGCGCCAGATCGGTTCGGCCGTACGCGCCGCGGTGGCGAACGCGCCCAGCACCGCGACCACCGTGCCGACCACGATCGCGAGCCCGGCCCGGCGGAACCGTAGCGCCGCGGTGCGGCCGGGCTCCACCTCCGCCGGGAATTTGCGCAGCACCAGCACGAAGATCACGAGAACCAGTGTCTCGACCAGGAATTGGGTCAGCGCCAGGTCGGGGGCGCCGTGCAGGGCGAAGATCACACCCGAGCCGTAGCCGGTGACCCCGACCAGCAACACCGCGGCCAGCCGGTTCCGCATCACCGTGGCGCCGATCGCCATCGCCGCCATGATCAGCCCGATCACCGGCTGGGCCGGAGAGTCCCACCAGCGCAACGAGACCCGGGCCCGGGCGCCGAACAGCAGCATGACCGTCGGCAGCACGGCGAGGGTGGTCAGGATCAGCGCCTGGTTCAGTGGCAGCGAACCGCGTTGCGTCGCACCGGTCATCCGCAGCGACAGGGTGTCCATCGTGGCGAGGACGCGATCGTAGACTCGGTCCGCGTTGCCCAGCCGCGGATTCGCGGATTCACCGAAGCGGTCCCGGATTTCGAACAACACCATGCCGCAGGCGATCACGACCATGGACAACGCCAGCGCGTGCCCCCAGCCGTGCCACAGCGCGAGGTGCTCCGGCTCGGCGCCGGGCAGGGTCTGCGCGTACGGCCGCAGCAGCCCATCCAGCCAGGGCGCCCCCAGCCCCGCCGCCAGGCTGAGCACCGCCGCGATCCCGGGGGGCAGCAACAACATCGGGCCCGGCCGGTGCCAACGTTGTTCGGGCGCGGGTAGTTTCGCCGATTCGGGTTTGGTTCCGAAAGCGCCCCACAGGAATCGGAGGCTGTAGCCCACGGTGAGCATGGAACCGATCACCACGCCGAGGGTGAGCAGCCCGCGTACGGGTGCGGACAGGTTGTCGGCGGTGAGCAGGGCCGCCAGCGCGCTCTCCTTGCCGACGAAGCCCAGCAGCGGCGGGATGCCCGCCATGCTCAGCGCGGCCAGGATGGCGATCACGCACAGCGCCGGTGCGCGCCGGCCCAGGCCGGACAGCCGGCGCAGATCGCGGGTCCCGGCGCCGTGGTCGATGATGCCGACCACCATGAACAGCGCGGATTTGAACAACGCGTGCGCCACGATCATGGTCACGCCCGCCAGCGCCGCCGCGGGGGTGCCGACACCCAGCAGCACCATGAGAAAGCCGAGCTGGCTCACGGTGCCGAAGGCCAGTACCAGCTTCAGATCGGTCACCTGTAGCGCGCGCAGGCCCGCCAGGATCATCGACAGCAGGCCCAGGCACAGCACGATCGGATGCCAGGGCGCGCTCCCGGCGAATCCCGGTGCGAGCCGCGCCACCAGGTAGACGCCGGCCTTCACCATCGCCGCCGCGTGCAGGTAGGCGCTGACCGGTGTGGGTGCGACCATCGCGCCGGGCAGCCAGAAGTGCAGCGGGACGATCGCCGATTTGCTCAGCGCGCCGACGAGGATCAGTACCAGCGCGATCGCGGTCCACCAGTCGTGCGGCCGCACCCGGATCAGCACGTCCGAGAGCAGATAACTGCCGTAGTGCTCGCCCACCATGACGATGCCCACCAGCATCGCCAGCCCGCCCGCGGCGGTGACGAGCAGCGCCTGCATCGCGGCCCGGCGGTCCGGCCCCTGTTCGGAATGGTGTCCCACCAGCAGGAACGACAGAACGGTGGTGACCTCCCAGAAGGTGTACAGCAGCAACATGTTGTCGCTCACGACGAGGCCGAACATCGCCCCGGCGAAGGCCACCAGATAGCCCGCGAAGATGCCCAGCCGCTGCGCGTCGTCGTCGTCGAAGTAGCGGGCGCAGTAGATCAGGATCAGCGCGCCGATGCCGAGCACCAGCGCCGACATGATCGAGGCCAGCACGTCGAAACGCAGATCCAGATCCATGTGCATGGCCGGTGCCCAGCCGATCGCGATCCGCTGCCCGTCGTTCCAGTGCGTGGCCACCCAGGCCAGCCCGCTCAGCGGGGCCAGCGCCAGCACGTAGAAGGCGCGCCGGCCCAGCACACGCACGCACGGCAGCGCGACGACAGCGGCCGCGGCATGGGCGAGCAGGATCGCGAGCAAACATCACTCCGTCGGGTCGGCGGCGGGGTGGGCGCTGTCGATCCTACGTGCCGCCAGGGTGTTTCGAGCCCGGCGACGGTATGGCGTCGACCATGTTCGCGCGGCCCGGCGCATGGCCGCTGGAGGGGCTATAGGCCTGCAACCTCGCCCGCCCTCAGCGGCCTGTGGATTTGGGCCGATGACCCGCTCGGGCCTCGACCTCGGACGTGTCGGCCGCCACGGGCGGCGGTCCGTACACGACCGGCTCCCGCCAGTGCCGCAGCGCCAGCAGGCCCGCGGCACAGCCGACCGTGATCGCCAGTGCCGTCCAGTCCGGTGCCGGCGAGTCGATGTTCGGCGCGGGCAGGATGTGCCAGTGGTTGCCGCCGATGACGGTCCCGGAGGTGACGTCGCCGCGATCGATGTGGTCGCGCACCGCCAGTACCACCGACGGCAGCAGCACGATGGTCACGCCGAGCACACGGGTGGGGTTGTAGCGCGGGGACGCGCTGCCGAAGGCGTAGCCGACGACCAGCGCCAGCAGGACACCCGACACCGCGGTGCCGATCGGGGTCTGGCTGTGTTCCGTGGCGGCGGTGTAGACGGCCAGCGCGGCGAGCAGGACCAGGGCCGTCATCGGGCCCGGTCTGCGGAAGCCGAGGATCAGGCCCGCCCCGATGACGGCGATCAGCGGCCACACCGACCAGGCCGGGAAGGACGGTGGCTGGATCGCGCTGTCGACCGCGATGGCGGCGATCGCCAGCAGCACCATGATGCCGTCCCGGCGCGGCAACAGCATGGCCGCGACGAATCCGGAGAGCACGGTCGCCACCACGCTCAGGGCGATGGCGGCCACGCTGTCGGCGTGCCGGGCCAGCCACTCGGAGACCATCAGTGTCACCCCGACGAACAGCACGCCCGCGATGACCGGCGAGAGCGGTAGTTCGACCGTGCGCCGCTCGAGTCCCTGCCGATGACGGTTGACGATCGTGCCGATCACCACCAGTACCAGGGTCACCGTGATCAGCCACAACGGAATCGAGTCGACGGCGGGCCAGCCGCTGTGCGGAGTGGCGGGCAGGTCGATCTGGGCGACCGAGGGGACCGATCCGGCGGCCCCGACGACCACGCTGCCCAGCGCGCCGAGCGTCCACCCGAACACCTGTAGTCGCCCGTGCAGCACGGCCGTCGCGATGCCGCCGAGCAGAATGCCGCCCGCCACCGAGTCCAGGAAGTTGACCGTGGACAGTGATCCGGTCGGATTGCCGAAGTGACCGATCAGATGGTTCAGGAACAGGATCGCGATCCCGCACGAGGCCGCGCCCCAGGCCGCCAGGCCGTGGTTGATCGTGGTGGCGAACACCGCGACGATCAGCGCGATGAGACAACCCGCGGCGATCGATCGGGGCAGGCTGTAGGCCAGCAGATCGAGCTCGACAGCGGTCGCGCCGGTGGTCCACGGGAAGTCGATAGGCAGCAGCAGCGACATTCCAGCAACCATCATGGCCAGGAAGGCCGTGACCATCTCGAAGATGCTGCGATTGGTCGCCACGACCTGAAAATACCCCAAAAACGGACAGGGTGGGACCAACTGGCCGGATAACCGTATAGCCGCATTTCAGATCACGCGAAGGCCACGATAGCAAACTTGTAGCTACATGTAGTCGCGGGGCCATGCCTCGGGATCGTCGATACCGGCGCGGCGATCCGCGTACCGGCGCAGCGCCGCCACCTGCTGTTCGTCCAGCGACGGCCGGACCGCGGCCCGGGCGGCGGCCATATCGGCGACGGTGATGTCGGCGGCGTCGACGTCGCGCCGCATCGCCGCCAGCGCGGCCTCCCGCAACAGCGCCGAACAGTCGGCGGCCGAATAGCCGTGCAGATCGGCGGCCAGCACGGTCAGATCGATGTCGGGGGACAGCGGCACCGACCTGGCCGCGGTCTTCAGCACCGCGGCGCGCGCGGTGGCGTCCGGCGGCGGCACGAAGACCAGCCGTTCCAGCCGACCGGGCCGCAGCAAGGCCGGATCGATCAACTCCGGCCGATTGGTCGCGCCCAGCACCACGACTTCCCGCAGCGGCTGCACCCCGTCGAGCTCGGTCAGCAGCGCCGCCACCACCCGGTCGCCGACGCCGGAATCGCTGCTCTGGCCGCGCCGCGGCGCCAGCGCGTCCACCTCGTCGAGGAAGATCAGCGAGGGCGCCGAGTCCCGGGCCCGCTGGAACAGTTCGCGCACGGCCCGTTCCGACGAACCGACCCACTTGTCCATCAGTTCGGCGCCCTTGACCGCGTGCACGCTCAGCTGCCCGCTCCCGGCCAGCGCGCGGACCAGGAAGGTCTTGCCACAGCCCGGCGGCCCGTACAACAGCACGCCGCGCGGCGGATCGATCCCGAGGCGGGCGAACGAGTCCGGATGCTGCAGCGGCCACAGCACCGCCTCGGTGAGCGCCTGCTTCGTCTCGGTCATGTCGCCGACGTCGTCGAGGCCGAGGCCGCCGGTGGACAACTCCTCGGTGCCCGACCGCGACAGCGGCCGGATCACCTCCAGCGCACCCAGCAGATCGGCCAGGGTGAGCACCGGATCGGTGTGCTCGCGGTCGGCCCGCGACGCCGCGCGCAGGGCCGCCTCCCGGCACAGCGCCGCCAGATCCGACACCACGAAACCCGGTGTGCGGGCGGCGACCTCGTCCAGGGGCGCGTTGTCGGTGGGCACTTTGCGCAGCAGTTGCTGCAGCAGCTGTTTGCGTACCGTCGCGGTCGGCAGGGTCAGCGCCACCTCGCGATCGCACAGCTCCGGCGCGCGCAACCGGCTGTCGGCGCCGGCCGGATGCGAGGTGGTGGCCAGGAAGGCGACTCCGGCCGTCGCGACCGCCGCCCGCAGCTGATCCAGGATGAGGGCCGCCACCGGTTCCGGGTCGGCGGGCAGCAGCGCGTCGATATCGGTGATCAGCAGCACCCCGCCGGAACCCGAGCAGACCTCCGACACCGCGAGCCCGACCTCCCGCAGCCGGGTTCCCGCGTCGGTGGCGCCCACGGTCGGGCCGTCCAGTTCGACGATGCGGCGCGGCGAGGCCACCGCTCGCGCCAGCGTCGCCTTGCCGCCGCCGGCCGGTCCGGTGATCAACGCGCCCAGATGTGGTGGCGCGCCGAGGGTTTTCAGCAGATCGGGCTTGTCCAGGGCCAGGCTCAGCCATTCCGACAGCTTCGCCGCCTGCGCGCGCACGCCCGTCAACTCCGCGATCGGGACCACCGACGGCCGCTCCCGCACCCGCATCCGGGTGCCCGGCACCGGCTCGGCCGCATCCGGTTCCCGCATGCTGCGCACCTCCGGCGCGCGATGCGTCTCCGGCACGCCCGCACCCCACACCACCGCGCTGTTCGGCTGCACGCTGACCGGCCCGTGCGCCGGATCGGTCGCGGTGATCGTGAGCAGTTCCGAGGTCCAGGCGATGCCGAAGGTCCGCGACAGCGCCTGACTGGCGGCCGCGGTACTGGTTCCCGGCCCGAGATCGCGCGGCAGCAGCGACACCGCGTCGCCGACGGTGACCACCTTGCCCAGCAGCGCCTGCCGCAGCGTCGACTCGGCGATCGCCCGGGTGGCCTGCGCCGACCCGGTCACCGACAACTGCCGGGCCCCGTACACGGTCGCCGGCGCGACCACCACGGTCGCGTCCTCCCGCACACCCGCGTTGGACAGCGTCACATCGTCGAGCAGGATCACCCCGGTCGGCGTGTCCGCCGGCGCCACCCCCGCCACCGCGGCGGTCCGCCGCGATCCGACGAGCGCGATCCCGTCCCACTCGCGCAGCCCCAGCGCGGCCAGCACCTCCGGATGCACCCGGACCACCCCCCGCCGGGCATCCGCAGCCGAATGGTTCAACCGGGCAGTCAGCGACAGTTCGGGCACGAGCCCCATTCTGCCCGTACGGCACCGCGCGCTGCCGCCCCGCTGTCGCAAGTCATCCGCGGGGAGCGGTCGGCCGCGACCGCGCGGCGTGGCCGGGTCGGCTCAGCGGCGTCCGCCGGGCCGCCGCAGTCGTAACCGCGCCGAGGAGTAGTCGAGGACGGCCGGGCGGCGGCGGGACGCCCGGCGCTGGGCCCGGCGCTCGGCGGGCTTGTGATGCCAGGTCTCCGGGCGGGCGGCGACCCAGCGCTGCGAGCGCCACGCGAACGGGATGTGCACGATGTACAGCCCGACCAGCACCATCAGCAGGATCAGTGGATAGGTGATCAGCGCGGCGGCCCCCAGCGCGACCAGGACCAGCAGCAACGCCGCGGCCTGCGGCGCCACCGACACCGACTTCATCGCCAGGGTCGGGATCGTGCTGACCGCCAGCAGCGCCGCGAACACCGTCCAGGCCGAGGACACCGGAAAGTTTGTCCACCAGCCCGCGCCGAACTGCTCGTGCAGCGCCACCGGCAGCAGCGAGATCAGCGCGGCGGCCGGGGCGGGCACACCCACGAAGTAGTCCCGCTCCCAGTCCGGCCGGGTGTCGTCGTCCATCAGGGTGTTGAACCGGGCGAGGCGCAGCACGATGCTGACCGCGTAGATCAGCGCGATGATCCAGCCCGCGCTCTCCTGTCGCAGCAGCGTCACGTACAGCACCAGCGCGGGCGCGACGCCGAAGGAGATGGCGTCCGAGAGCGAGTCGAGTTCGGCGCCGATCTTGGTGGTCGCCGACAACATGCGGGCCAGGCGGCCGTCGAGGGTGTCCAGCACGGCCGCGGCGCCGATCATCGCCAGCGCGCCGCCGAGCGCGTTGTCCAGGGCGAACTTCACCGCGGACAGGCCCGCGCAGAGCGCGAGGATCGTCACGACGCTGGGCAGGAGCAGGACTGTGCGGCGCCGGCCATTGCCGATCGCGGTTTTGCCGATCATGACGCCAGTTCGGCCAGCACCGTCTCCCCGCCGACCGTGCGCTGACCGGGTTCGACCAGCAGCGTCGTCCCGGCCGGAAAGTAGGTGTCGACCCGGGAACCGAAGCGGATCAGGCCGTACGTGTCCCCGATGGTCAGCCGATCACCGGTCCGGGCGTCGCACACGATGCGGCGCGCCAGCAGACCGGCGATCTGCACCACGGTGACCAGCTGCCCGGCTTCGGTCTCCAGCAGCATGGTGTTGCGCTCGTTCACCGAACTGGCCTCGGGCAGATCCGCCGAGCGGAACTGGCCGGGCCGATAGGCGACCTCCCGCACGATGCCCGACACCGGGGTGCGCTGAACGTGCACGTCCAGCACCGACAGGAAGATGCTGACCCGCGGCAGCGGCTGCTCACCGAGGTCCACCTCGGCGGGCGGGACCGCGGTGTCGACCAGCGCGATCTGCCCGTCGGCCGGGGCCACCACCACATTCGCCCGATTGGGCGGGACCCGGTCCGGGTGGCGGAAGAAGGCCGCGGTGGCCGCGGCGGTCACCAGTCCGGCCCGGCGCAGCCACTTCCGGCGGCCCGCGAGCGCCGCGACCGCCAGCGGGCCCGCCACGAACGGCAGGCCGGCGGGGTGCAGCGGCGGAATCGCATCCCGGACCAGGTCGGCGACATGGCCGAGTCCGGTGCGTTCGGGAGTGCCGGGCGGGGTGGGTCGGCGGGCCACAGGCTCCTCTTTCGTGCTGGGGGTAATCGCGTTCACACCTTACGGGACCGAGCTCGGCCGGGACCCGGTTGTGTACCCGTGCCCGCGTACGTTCCGCCGGTCGGAGCGGGGACACCGGTGGAACCCGGCCACCGCGGCTCCGGCCGGGCGAAGCGGCGGTATCGGCCGGCGCACACTGGTCCTATCGGTCGTTCGGTAAGAACATGTACCGGCGACCGATTTGCCGGTAATATGAGGTGGCCTCATGTCTGCGGCATTCGCGGTGGACGATGCAGTGCGTGTCCATTCGGTGTGATGTCGGCCCGGTGCGACGCCGATCTCGTTCGGCGTCGGTGCGGTGCCGCGGCGCGAGTCCGATGAAGAAATGTTCCATGCGCGGGTGCGGCCGCGGATCGTGGCGACACCTGCCGAGGTGTACCTAGGAGACGCACGATGGCTGCTCGACTCGCGCACATCACGGGTTCCGAACACACCGCTCTACTGGGGCTGGGCGTCTACCGCCCGCAGCGGATCGTCACCAACGACGAGGTCGCCGGGCCGATCGACTCCAGCGACGAATGGATACGCACCCGCTCCGGCATCCACACCCGGCGGTTCGCCACCGGTTCGGAAACCGTGGTCACCATGAGCACGGAGGCGGCGCGCGGCGCGCTGCGATCCGCGCGGATCGAGGCCGAGCAGATCGACTGTGTCGTCCTGGCGACCTCGACGTGGCCGCTGCTCACGCCCGCCGCGGCGCCACAGGTCGCCACCGCGCTCGGCATGGGCCACCCGCCCGCCTTCGACCTGTCCGCCGGCTGTGCCGGGTTCTGTCACGGCCTGGCGGTGGCCTCGGATCTGATCAAGGGCGGCACCGCCCGGCACGTGCTGGTGATCGGTGTGGAGTTGCTGTCGGCGACGGTCAATCCCGCCGATCGCGCGACCGCGTTCCTGTTCGGTGACGGCGCCGGCGCAGTGGTCGTCGGCCCGGCGAGCGAGCCCGGCATCGGCCCGACCGTCTGGGGTTCCGACGGCACTCAGCACCACGCCATCCGGCAGGACAAGAACTGGGTCGAGTTCTTCGCCGAGTTCGACGAGCGCGGCGCGGAGGCCGTACGACCCTGGCTCGCGATGGAGGGCACGGCGGTATTCCGTTGGGCCGCACACTCTTTGAAGCAGGTCTGTCTGGACGCCATCGGCGCCGCCGGACTGCGGCCGGGCGACCTCGAGGCGATGATCCCGCATCAGGCCAACGGCCGCATCATCGAGATCATGGCCCGGGAGCTGGATCTGTCGCCGAGTTGCGCCCTCGCCGGCGACATCGAGGAGGCGGGCAACACCTCCGCCGCGTCGATCCCGCTGGCGATGGAGGCGCTGCTGCGCAAGGGCGACGCGAAACCCGGCGCCGACGCGCTGCTGGTCGCGTTCGGCGCCGGACTGTCCTGGGCCGCGCAGGTGGTGAAACTACCGAACTGGCAGTGACACCGGAACCGTTGCGGCCGTTGGCAACTCAGCGTTCCACGACGGTCTTGATGCGTTCCAGCGTCTCGTTCATGCCGCGCACCAGCTCGGCCTCGAACTTCTGCTCGCCGCCGAGGAACGAATTGATCAGCATGCGAACCGGTTTGCGCACCCCGTTGGGGACGTCGCGGCGCTCGATCAGCCGGGTGCCGGTCTCGATCGGCTCCAGCGTGTAGCTCCACACCACGCCGTTCTCGAGCATCCGGAACGCGAACGCCTGGTTGGGCACGTACCGGACGATGCGAGAGGTGGTGGGGTAGACGTATTTGCCCTCGACGCGATTGAGGTTGATCGTCCAGGTCCCCGCGCCCGGCGAGCCGAGTGGGATCATGCGTTTGGTGGTCGGACTGAACTCCGGCATCCGCTTCGGATCCGAGATGACCCGCCAGACCTGTTCCGGCGATGCGGAAATGTCGACGGTGGCTTCGAGAGTATTCGGCAACGCTGACTCCGAGAGATGTGACGTCAAGTACCACACAGCGTACCGGCGGGTCGCCGCCGCGGAAGGGCCGGGCAGATGTCACCTCGTTGAAAATCAACTGCATCACAGTCTGCGGCCAGAGGTACCCGAGCACGTAATGCGCGACGGACAATTATCTGTAGACAAGCGGCAGGCAACGAAGCATCCGACCCGAGCTATTTCATTCCAGACGTGAGGTGATCGGCCGTGAAGCTGCGCTTTCTCCTCAACCGCCGGCAGGCGGAATCCCTACCGCTCCTACCGCTCTCCGAAGATGCCGGACGGCGTCCGGGTCAGTGGACGCGGCAGGCGCGCGCAGAACGGGAGGAACGACTGGAACGTCTGCTGACGCCCACCGAACGTGACCTCGTCGAACACCACGACCTGTGAACCCCTTCGAGCGTGTCCCGGCGCCGGTGGAAAATCCGCTGGTAGAGAACCCGGCTCGTCACCGGCGCCGGTGACCTCCATACTTTGGACGTGACTTCACCAGCTGCTGCCAGACCCGCGATCCTGAGCGTCGACGACGATCCCGGCGTCTCCCGCGCTGTCGTCCGCGACCTGCGCCGCCGCTACGGCGAGGATTATCGGATCATCCGCGCGGAGTCCGGCGCCTCGGCGCTCGACGCCCTGCGCGAGATGAAGCTGCGTGGTCAGCCGGTGGCCGTCCTGATCGCCGATTTCCGGATGCCGGGAATGGACGGCATCGAATTCCTGGAACAGGCGATGGATCTGCATCCGTATGCCCGGCGGGTTCTGCTCACCGCCTACGCCGACACCAGCGCGGCGATCAATGCGATCAATGTCGTCGATCTGGACCACTATCTGCTCAAGCCGTGGGATCCGCCGGAGGAGAAGCTGTATCCGGTGATCGACGCATTGCTCGAATCCTGGCGCGGTGACGAACGCCGGCCGGTGCTCGAGACCAAGGTGATCGGCCACCGCTGGTCCGCGCGCTGCTCCGAGGTACGGGAGTTCTTGGCGCGCAACCAATTACCGTATCGCTGGTATCTGGCCGACGAGCCGGAGGGCGAGCGCCTGCTCGCGGCGGCGGGCGCCGAGCCCGACCAGTGTCCGGTCGTCATCGACGCCACCGGCCGCGCCCTGATCACCCCCAGCGACAGCGAACTGGCCGGCAGCGTCGGCCTCAGCACCGCCCCGGCCGGCGACTTCTACGACCTGATCGTGGTCGGCGGCGGCCCGGCCGGACTCGGCGCCGCGGTCTACGGCGCCTCCGAGGGCCTGCGCACCGTCCTGGTCGAGCGCACCGCCACCGGCGGCCAGGCCGGGCAGAGCTCCCGCATCGAGAACTACCTGGGCTTCCCCGACGGCTTGTCCGGCGCGCAACTCGCCGACCGCGCGCGGCGGCAGGCGGTCAAGTTCGGCGCCGAGTTGATCACCGCGCGCGAGGTGACCGGGCTCGAGGCCTGTGGTTCGGCCCGCGTGGTGCGCTTCGGCGACGGCAGTTCCATCGCCGCGCATTCGGTACTCATCGCCACCGGGGTCAACTACCGGCACCATCCCGCGCCGGGTGTGGACGATTTCACCGGCCGGGGCGTGTACTACGGCTCGGCCATGACCGAGGCGGCGGACTGCGCCGACCGCGACGTCTACATCGTCGGCGGCGCCAACTCCGCCGGTCAGGCGGCGGTGTTCCTGTCCCGCAACGCGCGCACGGTGCACATCCTGGTGCGGTCCACCTCGCTCGAGCAGTCCATGTCGCACTACCTGGTCCAGCAGATCGAGCAGATCCCGAACATCGTGGTGCACCCCTGCACCGAGGTGGTGTCGGCCGAAGGCCGCGACCATCTGGAGCGGATGGTGCTGCGCAACAACGCCACGGGCGGTGAGGAGAAGGTCGAGGCGGAGCGGCTGTTCCTGTTCATCGGCGCGGCCCCCGAAACCGACTGGCTGGACGGTTTGATCATTCGGGACGAGTATGGATACGTGCTGGCGGGTCCGGATCTGATGGTCGACGGCGCGCGGCCGGCCGGCTGGGAACTGCCGCGACCGCCGGGTCACCTGGAGACCAGCGTCCCGGGTGTGTTCGTCGCCGGTGATGTGCGCTCGGAGTCGGCGAAGCGGGTCGCGTCCGCCGTCGGCGAGGGTGCCATGGCGGTGATGCTCGTCCATCGGTATCTGGCGAAGCAGTAGCAGGTAGGAGGAAACGGACATGGGCACGCGGTTGGTGTGCGACCCGGACGAATTGCGGTCGCTGTTCCTGTTCGAGAAGCTCGACCACGACCAGCTGGCCTGGCTGTGCCGGGACGGCCGGGTCGAGGAGTTCGAACCCGGCCTGGTCTTCCGGGAGGGCGAGCCGGCCGAGAACTTCTATGTGCTGTTGTCCGGCGAGGTCGTGCTCACCCGGCTGTCCGCCGGCGAGGAGATCGAGCTGGTCCGCACCGCCCACCGCGGCTCCTACGGCGGCGCGTGGACGGCCTACCTGGGGGATCGGGCCGAGACCACCTACACGGGCTCTTTCTACGTCACCGAGCCGTCCAGATTCTTCGTCGTCGACGCGGCCACCTTCTCGCAGATGATGCACGAGTGGTTCCCGATGGCGGTGCACCTGCTCGAGGGCCTGTTCTTCGGTAACCGCAATTCCAACGAGATCATCGGCCAGCGGGAGCGGCTGCTCGCGCTCGGCCAGCTGTCGGCGGGACTCACGCACGAGCTGAACAATCCGGCCGCCGCCGCGGTCCGGGCCACCGGTTCGCTGCGGGAGCGGGTGGCCGGCATGCGCAGCAAGCTGAAGATGATGGCGCGCGGCAAGTTCGACTCGAACACGCTCGAGGCCCTGGTTCAGCTCCAGGAGGAGGCGGCTGCGCAGGTCGGCAAGGCCCCGGTGCTCACGCCGCTGGAGGCCGCCGACCGGGAGGACGAACTCGGCGGCTGGCTCGAGGACCACGACATCGGCGGCGGCTGGGACATCGCCCCGAACTTCGTGCAGGCCGGATTCGACATCGACTGGCTGGAGAAGGTCGCCGCGACCCTGGAGGGCTGCGACAGCGGCACCGTGGAGGGCGCGATCCGCTGGTTGAACTACACGGTCGAGACCGAGTTGCTGATGAACGAGATCACCGATTCGACCATCCGGATCTCCTCGCTGGTGAACGCGGCCAAGCAGTACTCCCAGATGGATCGTGCCCCGTTCCAGGTGGTCGACATCCACGAACTGCTCGACAGCACGCTGGTGATGCTGGCCCGCAAGATCGGGGACGGCGTCGAGGTGGTCAAGGAATACGACCGCACGCTGCCGCCGGTGCCCTGCTACGCGGCGGAGCTGAATCAGGTGTGGACGAACCTGATCGACAACGCGGTGGCCGCGATGTCCGGCCACGGAACCCTCACCGTCCGCACATATCGCGAGAACGACTGCGCGGCAGTGGAAATCTGCGACACTGGTGCCGGCGTCCCACCGGAGCTGCGACATCGCATCTTCGAACCGTTCTTCACCACGAAACCGGTCGGCGAGGGAACCGGTCTCGGCCTGGACATCTCGTTCCGGATCGTGGCCAAGAAGCACGGTGGCGACATTCGGGTCGAGTCGGTCCCCGGCGATACCCGGTTCGTCGTCCGGCTGCCCTTGGAGCAGGCGGAACCCGAACCGGCACAGCCGATTACCGGAAGTGAGTGATATGCAGAACATCGAGGGCATCGACCCGGCGGTCCCGCCCAGCGGCACCGGCTGTGTGGAATGCGAACAGGCCCAGGGCTGGTGGGTGCATCTGCGCCGCTGCGCCCAGTGCGGTCACATCGGTTGCTGCGACACGTCACCGGCCCAGCACGCCACGAGACATGCCGCGGAGACCGGCCATCGGTTCGTCCGCAGCTTCGAGCCGGGCGAGCAGTGGTTCTGGGACTACCAGGCCAACGAGATGTTCGACGAAGGTCCGAAACTGGCTCCGCCGCAACATCATCCACGTGAGCAGACGGTTCCCGGCCCGCGCGAGCGGGTGCCGGCGGACTGGCGCGACCACGTGCACTGAAACCCGGGCCGCACCACCCCGCCCCGGCGCGCCGGGTACGCTGCCAGCGCGCCGGGTACTTCCGGTGCATGTCGACCGTAGCGGGGAATGAATCGGTGATGAGAACGATCGCGGTACTCGCCGTCGTGGCGGGTACGTTGACGCTCGCCGGATGCGGTGGGAAGGACACGGCCACCGACGCGAACGGATTGCGGCAGAAGGTTTCCACCAGCAGCGTCGCGACCTCGGCGCCGAAGAGTCCCGCGCCGGTGGCATCTCCGCCCCCCGCTTCCGAAACGCCTACCGCCACAGCGACTTCCGCCGCCGCGAGCACCGCCCCGGTCGCCACCGGGACGCTCGGCCCCGCCTCGCGTACCCCGTGTAGTCAGTTCAAGACCCTGGACGTCGACGCGGAGCGGACCCTGATGAACCAGGTGCTGGCCGAGAATCCGGGGTCGAAGTTCGAAGGCAGCCCGAACGTCGCCCTGGGCACCGCGAAGCTGGTCTGCCTGTCGGCCAGCCGCGCCGACACCCCCGTCGCGGTGGCGATCGGCATCGCCGCCGGTTAGTTCTCGTCGCGAGCCCGGATCCCGGCCGGATTCGTAGCGCAATGATCGTCAACCAAGCGTTGACGAATTGGCTCGAGTCAACCTATCGTTGACGCATGACAGACAATCTCCGACTCGACGACCTGATCGAGGGAATCAAGCGGGCCCGCCCCGACAACGCGCTGGAACAGCTCTCGGACGCGGTCGTGGTGGCGGGCCATCTGGGCGAGGTCGCCGACCATCTGATCGGCCACTTCGTCGATCAGGCCCGGCGCTCCGGCGCCTCCTGGACCGATATCGGCAGCAGCATGGGCGTGAGCAAGCAGGCCGCCCAGAAACGGTTCGTCCCCAAGGAATCGAGTAATCCGGCGGCGATGGACCCGAATGCCGGCTTCGCGCGGTTCACCTCGCGGGCCCGGCATGTCGTGGTGGCCTCCATGGAAGAGGCGCAGGCCGCCGGCAACGCCGAGATCACGCCGGAGCACCTCGTGCTCGGCCTGCTCAGCGAGCCCGAGTCGCTGGCGGCGGTGGTCATCGTCGGCAAGGGCGTCGGACTCGACGCCGTCCGCCGGGTCGCCACCGCGGCGCTACCCCCCGCGGCCGGCGAGGTGCCCGCCCTCGTCCCGTACAACGGCGCCGCGCGCAAGGCCCTGGAACTGACCTTCCGTGAAGCACTTCGCTTGGGGCACAACTACATCGGCACCGAGCACATCCTGCTGGCACTGCTCGAACTGGAGGACGGCAACGGCGTGCTGTCCGGCCTGGGACTGAACAAGCCCGACATCGAACGAGACGTGGCCGCGCTCCTCGCCTCGGTGACCGGCGCCCCCGAACAGCCCCCCACTCCCTCCGCCTGAGGGCACCGACCACCCCGGCCCCGGCTCGTGTGCCGACCTCCGAACGGAGGTCAGTGCCGGTGCGCCACGGCGAACACCCGGCGGAACGGCATCCAGGTGCCACCGTCGGGCTGCTGCGGATAGGCGGCACGCAGCAGGGCGCCGAGTTCCCCGGTGAACCGGTTCCATTCGGCATCGTCGAGCGCGTCCCGCACCGGCCGCAGCGCGGTGCCGGTGACCCAGGTCAGCACCGGGTCGTCCCCGGAGAGGCGCTGGACATAGGTGGTCTCCCAGGCGTCCACCGCGAGCCCGGCCGCGGCGAACAACGCCGCGTACTCGGTCGGCTCGAGGACGCTGCGGGCTTCGAGGATCCCGGTGGCCGCCAACCGGTCCTTCCAGTGCGGCCGCCCGGCCACCTCACGGATACTGCTGTGCGAGGGCGCGTCGAAGTTCCCCGGCACCTGCAACGCCAGCCAGGCGCCGGCGGGCAGCTCCGCCGACCAGCGCCGCAGCAGATCGGGATGCCCGGGCACCCATTGCAGCACCGCGTTGGTGACGACCACGTCGGTATCGGCCTCGGGCTGCCAGTCCCGCACATCGAGCAGGGTCGCGTGCACACCGCGCGCCCGGGCCGCCGCCACCATCTCGGGGGAGGAATCCGACGCCTCGACGATCGCCTCGGGCCAGCGCTGTGCCAGCGCGCCGGTGAGATGCCCGGGTCCGCAACCGAGGTCCACGACACGCCGTGGGCGTTCTGCGCCGATCCGATTCAGCAATTCGAAAAAGGGGCGGGAACGATGATCGTCGAAGGTCAGATACTGCTGTGGATCCCACATCGGCGGCTCCCGTCGCGTCATGCACCAAACCGTACGTACGTACTGTATTAGCCATATGCCGCTCCCGCAAGGGCGATATGGATACCATGTAGCTATGGCGGATGACCGGGATTCCGACATGATTGCCGGAGAATCGCGCGGTGACCTGCTGCATGCGTTGACCTATGTGTCCACGGAGTCCGGTCCCGACGGTAGCTACATAGTGAACGGAGACCTCCCCCCGGAGGTCGCTCCGCCGTTCATCCGCGCCATCATGCGCATAGAAGCAGAGCTACTGCTGCACGACGCCGAGCAGGTCACCATAGACCGCGGCGAACCGCGCACCCCCGAAGAGCGCCGAGCAGACGCCTTCCTAGCCCTGGCCCTACGGGTAACCGACACCTGAGCTGACCCCGGCACTCCGGGCAAACCCGGCACCTGAGCCCGATGCTCCGGCAGCAACCGGCACCTGGCCGGCGCTCCAAGTGCAGACCCCTGAGCCGTTCGCGGCCCGTCTCGATCCTGGACTGACGGAGCGAGGGAGCGCAGCGACTGAGCGGAGGAGGGAAGGATCGAGACTCAGGGGCCGCGAACCCGCCGAAGCGAAGCGAAGGCCATCAACACAGCCTTGCACTCGGTATCGGCGAGTGCTAAAAATGGATCTGGCACTCCCGTCATGTGAGTGCTAGGTCGGGACGGTGAGACCGGGTACCACGACACCCCCGGTCGTCCGTCGCGGGCACCGAACCTGGCCAGCGTCAATGGAGCGATCCAACCCTGCGGTCGCTCTGTGTGTCAGCCATATACGTGGAGGATCTCAACAACGCCATGGCCAAGACAATTGCGTACGACGAAGAGGCCCGTCGCGGTCTCGAGCGGGGCCTCAACAGCCTCGCCGATGCTGTCAAGGTGACGCTCGGCCCCAAGGGTCGCAACGTCGTCCTGGAGAAGAAGTGGGGCGCCCCCACGATCACCAACGATGGTGTGTCCATCGCCAAGGAGATCGAGCTCGAGGACCCGTACGAGAAGATCGGCGCCGAGCTGGTCAAAGAGGTCGCCAAGAAGACGGACGACGTCGCGGGCGACGGCACCACCACGGCGACCGTGCTGGCGCAGGCGCTGGTGCGTGAGGGTCTGCGCAACGTCGCGGCCGGCGCGAACCCGCTGGGTCTGAAGCGCGGCATCGAGAAGGCCGTCGAGGCGGTCACCGGCCGCCTGCTGGCTTCCGCCAAGGAGGTCGAGACCAAGGAGCAGATCGCCGCCACCGCCGCGATCTCCGCCGGCGACTCGTCCATCGGTGAGCTGATCGCCGAGGCCATGGACAAGGTCGGCAAGGAAGGCGTCATCACCGTCGAGGAGAGCAACACCTTCGGTCTCCAGCTGGAGCTGACCGAGGGCATGCGCTTCGACAAGGGCTACATCTCCGGTTACTTCGTGACCGACCCGGAGCGTCAGGAAGCGGTCCTCGAGGATCCGTACATCCTGCTGGTCGGCTCGAAGATCTCGACCGTCAAGGATCTGTTGCCGCTGCTGGAGAAGGTCATCCAGGCCGGCAAGGTGCTCCTGATCATCGCCGAGGACGTCGAGGGCGAGGCCCTGTCGACCCTGGTCGTGAACAAGATCCGCGGCACCTTCAAGTCCATCGCCGTCAAGGCGCCGGGCTTCGGCGACCGCCGCAAGGCGCAGCTGGCCGACATCGCCATCCTGACCGGCGGCGAGGTCATCAGCGAAGAGGTCGGTCTCTCCCTGGAGACCGCCGGCCTGGAGCTGCTGGGCCAGGCCCGCAAGGTGGTCGTGACCAAGGACGAGACCACCATCGTGGACGGCGCCGGCGATGCCGAGGCCATCCAGGGCCGCGTGGCGCAGATCCGCACCGAGATCGAGAACTCGGACTCGGACTACGACCGTGAGAAGCTGCAGGAGCGCCTGGCCAAGCTGGCCGGCGGTGTCGCGGTGATCAAGGCCGGCGCCGCCACCGAGGTGGAGCTCAAGGAGCGCAAGCACCGCATCGAAGACGCGGTCCGCAACGCCAAGGCCGCTGTCGAGGAGGGCATCGTCCCCGGTGGTGGCGTGGCCCTGCTGCAGGCCGCCCCGGCTCTGGACGAGCTGTCGCTGACCGGCGACGAGGCCACCGGTGCGAACATCGTTCGCGTCGCCCTGGCCGCGCCGCTGAAGCAGATCGCCTTCAACGCGGGCCTGGAGCCCGGCGTGGTGGCCGAGAAGGTCTCGAACCTGCCGTCCGGCTCCGGCCTCAACGCCGAGACCGGCGTCTACGAGGACCTGCTGGCGGCCGGCGTGGCCGACCCGGTGAAGGTGACCCGTTCCGCGCTGCAGAACGCGGCGTCGATCGCGGCCCTGTTCCTCACCACCGAGGCAGTCGTCGCCGACAAGCCGGAGAAGACGGCCGCCCCGGCCGGCGATCCGACCGGCGGCATGGGTGGCATGGACTTCTGAGTCCCGCCTCCCGGCACCGTTTCGACCGCGAAGCCGGTCCGCCCGTCTGGGTGGGCCGGCTTCCGGCATTCGGGGGGACCAGGATCCCGGACAATTAAGGAGCCCCAGGTCGCATACATAAAGCAGAGGCGGCCTGGGGCGTACAGGAGACAAGATAGCATCTCGCCTGTGACCGCTGTCGTGACGACCGTCTCTGTTCGAGAAAGCCTGCTATCGCTGTTGACGGCTGAGCGCCTTGCGCCGTATCTCCACGAAGCTGACGGCGACACGGATCTGGCGATCGAGCTCTACTCGTGGAACACAGCGATCGCGGCCGCCAGTATGGAGGTCGTTGCCTATATCGAAGTCATTCTGCGTAATGCGGTCGATCGCGAACTCGCGAAGTACGCCGACGAAGAACGGCGGAAGTTTCCGTGGTTCATGCTCCCCATGGTCACAGGGGCATCGCACGATGCCATCACCAAGGAGATCGAGATCACTCGCGCAAGACTTCGAGGGATCAGCGCTGATCGAGACTCACGTGACCAGATCATTGCCGGCCTCTCGTTCGGATTCTGGACCGAACTGTTCGGATCGAAGCACGAGGAGTTGTGGCGCTCCGCACTGAGCGCTGCCCTGCCTGGAACACCGAACGGTCGGCGGAAGAACGTCACCGCCAAACTGGAGCGCTTGCGACTCTTTCGAAACCGGCTTGCTCACCACGATTCTCTGCTTGCCCAAGATGTTCTGTTCCAGCTGGACGAGATGCTCACCCTGGTCGAGTGGATCAGTCCGGACGCCCGGGCCTGGCTCGCTGGCCGTGAGCGTGTGAGTGGTCTGTACAACGAGCGCCCAGTCACGCCCATCGACACACTGGTCGTCCCGACTGTCGAGGCATGGCGGCTGTACCTGAACCATGGTGTCTACATCTGCCCACCCGGACGCAACTTTCGTCCCACCGACTACCTGGCCTTCTACGCAGAGCGTGAGATCAAGCCCGTGGTGGCCCGCATCCTGTACCACCGCGACAACGTGGAGTGGACAGTCGCGGAATCGCTTCGACTGTCGAACCTCGTCGGCGACATCCACCGGAACGATCGGAAGATCGCGACCGCGATAGCTGCCAGTCGATCCGAGGGGTGGACGGCTGGCAGATATCAGATTTTCCTGCTGAGCAGAACCGGGCACCCGGCGCACATCGAGCTCAAAGCGGCTGTGCGGCATCTGCAAACCGGTCGGGGTTCCTCCTATGTGCGCCGACACCGTTACGTCTCTCACCACAGACTTCAGTCGGCGAGGACTACTGCGGACCTGACTCCGGTGCTCGGACTGGACTGATCTCCGAACCCGCCCGATCCGAAACCCTACCCCGAGCCGCTTACTCTCTACGGAACCCGCCTTATGCCAACCGATTTGGAACTTGTCGGTGGGTTCGCGATGATAAGCAGTTGGCCTCGCATCGGGGTCACGGGAATGGGAGAAGAACATGTTTGTGCCGGGGAAGACGATCGCGGG
Source organism: Nocardia aurantia (assembly GCF_009604425.1). Classification (GTDB taxonomy): domain Bacteria; phylum Actinomycetota; class Actinomycetes; order Mycobacteriales; family Mycobacteriaceae; genus Nocardia; species Nocardia aurantia. The sequence goes on from NZ_WEGI01000016.1 coordinate 209,923, forward strand.
TCTGGCGCTGGGCGCGGCGGCTGTCGCACTGACGGCCACGGCCGGGCCCGCCGCGGCGGACGACGGACACCTCTACGGTGCCTTCGCCGTCTCGACGGAGAATCCGGAGGACGCGTACATCATCGGCGGCGCCCGGAACTACGGCAGCCAGGAAGAGGCCGACGCGGCGGCACTGGGACAGTGCCACTACTCCAACTGCTGGGTGGTTCTGCGGTACGTGGACGGGTGTGGCGCGATCTCGGCGCGCGACGGCCGGGTGCTCGGCGCGCTGGGATCGTCGAAGCGGGACGCGGAGAACGCGGCGATGGGGCTTTTCGGGCCGCCGCGGCCGGCGACGCTGAGCTCCGACGGCAGCTCGACGGAACTGCTCGACTCGGCGTGCACCGGTGCCGGTCCGCGCTGAATTGCCGAGTGTCGCTTTCGAAGCCGATTCGTTCCGGTGCGGGCGGATCGGCTTCGCTCATTTTGGCCGGATGACCAGGCGATTTGACATCGAAAGTGGTTCGCACGTAACTTAATCCAGGTCAGAGCGACACGGACGCCGACCCGGAGCCGAGAGGCCAGGGACACGAGGCCGGACGATGAGCGCCTGACAGGATCACACGGCTCGACTGGGACCCCGATTTGGATCGGGATCGCGGGGTGGGCTAAGCTGGGAAAGTTGCCTTACCGAGATTCACCGGATCTTCCCGGTGGACTGGTTTGTGCGTGTGTTCTTTGAGAACTCAATAGTGTGTCGATGAATGTCAGTGCCAAATTTTTTGGTCCCGATTTCTCATACCCCCGTGTGAGGGTCGGGCATTTAGTCAGCTTTTTGAGCTGGCGTTGTTTTTGTCGGGTTTTCGGACTCTGGCCTTTGAAAGTTTTTTTGATTCGCCCTTTTGGGGGTGTTTCGAGAGTCTTCAACGGAGAGTTTGATCCTGGCTCAGGACGAACGCTGGCGGCGTGCTTAACACATGCAAGTCGAGCGGTAAGGCCTTCGGGTACACGAGCGGCGAACGGGTGAG
>NZ_WEGI01000017.1 GCF_009604425.1 Nocardia aurantia
CCGACCGACTCGGCCGGCACCGCTGGGTCATCGAACGCACGATCTCCTGGCTGACCAGCTACCACCGGCTCAACATCCGCTACGACCGCAAGGCCACCCACTTCCTCGCCTTCCTCACCCTCGCCGCGGCACTGACCTGCTACAAGAAGCTCGCGAAATCATCCACGTGAGATACGGTCTTAGGCGCAATGCGGCTGTGCACATTCACTTTTCGTGACTCTAGCATGAATGTGCACGGCACCGCCCCCATGGCCGTGTGCCTGCGACGGCGCCAAAGTTTCACCCGCGCAACGAGACTCCGGCGAAAAAACTGATGCTGCTCCGCTCGCCGGCGTTGCCGCGGTGACGCCCGTCACCAGCCACTGCGCTGCTGTACCCACCGGCAGCGGTCACTGTCCCGACTTCTTGTGGCCGGGCCTGGTGTGCGTGTTCTGTTCCAGCGCAGTTGATGTCATGCCGTAGGTGCCCCAGGCGTGGCATCGGTGGCGGGCCCAGCGCGCTATCGACTCTCCGGGCCCGGACATCGGTTCGGCCGGGTCGGCACCAGGGGACACCGAGGTGGTGGTGGAATGAGCAAGCAGTCTTCCGGTCGGTACGGCCGACGGCCGCTAAGGTCGCCGGCCATGGACAGGATCGCCATCCTCGGCTGCGGAGGATCCGGAAAGACCTATCTGGCCAACCGGATCGCAGCACTACTCGATCTCCCGCTCACGCATCTGGATGCCGTGTACTACGACCTCCAGTGGAAGCCGCTGCCGCAGAACGACTTCGCCCAGCGCCAACACGAACTGGTCGCCCCGCAACGGTGGCTGATCGAGGGCAACCACGCCGGCACACTGCCGATCCGGCTCCAAGCCGCCGACACCGTCATCTTCCTCGACCTGCCCGCCACCACCTGCCTGACCGGGATCCTCCAGCGCCGACTGCGCTACCGCGGCGGACAGCACACCGAAGCCGGGGTGTACGACCGCATCACCTGGAACTTCTTCCGCTACATCTGGGGCTATCGCCACACCATGCGACCCCGTGTGCGCGAGCTGATCGCCGAGCACGGCACCCACGCACGTCTGATCACCCTCACCAGCCGCCGGGGCATCCGGCGGTTTCTCAGAACTCTCGACGCGGAACAATCTGCGCCCCAGTAGTTATCGCTCGAAAGGCGATCCGCCCATGTCCTCCACTGGCTCGACCCGGCGGCGTCCGGCCGGATCCGGATCGGTTCACCATGTCGGCGCCGTGTCGTCTCGACTCCTGGGCTGGCCACGATGACCCAGAGCGCATACACAGGGCGCAGGTAACTCCGCTACCAGGTAGCAGCCGCCATCGACGCGGCCTACGCAGGCACGGGCGGTACTTCGGACACAGCTGACGACTGCCGAATTAGCGGCCACTTTCCGGCCACTTCGCCACGAAAACGGCCCAGGCCGGAAGGCTGATACGCCTTCCGGCCTGGGCCTCAAGTAGCGGGGACAGGATTTGAACCTGCGACCTCTGGGTTATGAGCCCAGCGAGCTACCGAGCTGCTCCACCCCGCGTTGGGTGAACACAACATTACACACGTCTTATCCGAGGCTCCAAATCGCCAGGTCGAAGACGGTTTTCGGGCAAAGATCGACGATCTTGGAGAGGGTCAGCGCGGGCCTCGAAGGCGGTGGCGACCACGTCGCGGACCTCGTCCATGTCGCCGCGTCCGGCCTCGCGGAGGACCGAGGTCATGTCGACCTCGGGGAGTCCGCAGGCGACGGCCCATTTCCACGGCTCCAGGTCGCCGTCGACGTTGAGGGCGAAGCCGTGGCTGGTGACGTTGCGGCTCGCGCGCATGCCGATGGAGACGATCTTGCGGGCGGTGGTCGCGGTCCAGACGCCGGTCAGGAGTTCGGTGCCGGGTGGGGTGTCGCGGCGTTCGGCGGGGACGCCGAGGTGGGACAGGGCGTCGATCAGGCGGTGTTCGACCTCGCGGATGTAGTCGACCACGCCTTCGCCGGGGGCGAGTCGCACGATCAGGTAGCCGACGAGCTGGCCGGGGCCGTGATACGTGAGCTGGCCGCCGCGGGTGGTCTCCAGGACGGGGATGCCGTGGGTGGGGTCGGGGAGGTGGTCCGACGGGGTGCGGCGGCCGATCGTGTACACCTGCGGGTGGCTGAGCAGCCAGAGGGTGTCGGGGCGGGCGTCTTCCTGCCGTTCGATCACCATTTCGGCCATTCGCTCCATCGCCTTGTCGTAGTCGACGAGATCGTCGCGGAGCAGGGTCAACGGCCTGGATTTCATGCTGTCGAGCGTACTCAGGGCGGGCTCGCTCGGTGTTCTAGTATTCAGATACTAGTCTGTGTAGCCTACTGGCATGCGTGGAGCTTCTACTCGGTTGTTTCTGCTGGCCGAACTCGCGAGCCGGGGGGAGGCGCACGGGCACGAGTTGCGCCGGGAGGCGGCGCTGGGCAGGGCGGAGATGTGGTCGGAGGTCGGGATCGGCTCGATCTACAGCACATTGCGGCGGATGGCGGAGGAGGGGCTGTTGCGGGTCGTCCGCAGTGAGCGGGAAGGGGCGATGCCCGAGCGGACCGTCTATGCGCTCACGGCCGAGGGACGTAAGGAGCTCTCGGTGTTGCGGGCGGCGATGCTGCGGGAGGTGGTCGTCGGTACCGATCCGTTCGATCTGGCGCTGGCGTGTTCGGCCGACGTGCCGGTCCAGGAGTTGCGCGATGTCGTGACCGATCGGCTGTCGACCCTGCGCGTGCGGATCAGCGAACTGGAGCACCTGCGGATCTCGGCCGGGCCGCATCTCGACGAGCGGGATCATCTGCTGTTCGAGCATTTGCTGATCCGGCTGCGGGCCGATATCGATTGGCATGAAGGACTTTTCGCTGTATTCGAAAGGAAGAGGAACAATGACTGATTCGAAAACTGTTGCCTACGAGTCGTTCCGGCTCATCGAGACCGGTGACGAGGAGCTCGCCCGGCGAATCATCGCGCCCGGCTTCGTCAACGAGGAGGCCGAGGACGATCCCGAGGACGTCGAGCGGCAGCAGCGGGGGCCGGCCGGGTTCCTGGCCACCGCGCAATGGTTGCGTGATGCGTTCTCGGACTTGAGATTCGAACATCACGAGACGGTGGCGGAAGGGGCTACGGTGCTGGCCGTCACGACCATGACCGGGCGGCACACGGGTTCGTTCAACGGAATCGCGCCCACCGGGCGGCCGATCCGGCACGAGCAGGTGCACATCTTCACGGTGACCGACGGGCGGATCGTGCGGCACCGGGCCGTCCGGGACGATCTCGGATTGCTGTTCCAGCTCGGAGCCGGGCCGGGGCGATGATTTCGATCGGGTGCCCCCCGCGCCGGGAGGTCAGTCGTGGGCGGGGAGCAGGAAGCCCAGGACCACCGCGGCGAGCGGGACGATGCACAGCACGGTCAGAACCGCTTGCGGGCCTTGATGATCGGCGACCACGCCCAGCACCGGAACGAACAGGCCGCCCGCGCTGACCGCCAGGCCGAGGGTGACGCTGGAGGCGGTGCCGGGGCGGCCGGGCAGGTAGTCCTGGCCGAGTTTGACCAGGACGGCGAACGGGATGTTCACCGCGGCACCGGCCGCCACGGCAGCGGCCAGCGCGATGTGCTGTTCGGGGACGGCGCGCAGTGGCGCACCGGGCTGCGACTGCACCGCGCGACCCAGTTGCTGGCCGAAGGCGTGCCGGTCACCGTGGTCGCGCACCGCTGCGGATGGGCGTCGGCGAGTGCGTTCATCGACGTGTACCGGCGCGCCCTCGGGCACACGCCGGGAACCTATCGCGCCGGTTCGATGTGAGACGGGTCCGGGAAGGCGCACAATCGGGGCGGGTAAAGGAGTTGCATATGGAAACGATCGTCTCCGTCACCGGCGGCAGGATTCGTGGCGTCACCGAGAGCGGGGTGAGGGCGTTCCTCGGCGTTCCGTACGCGGCCGCACCGGTGGGACCGGCCAGGTTCGACCTGCCGCGCCCGGTGACCGCATGGTCCGGGGTGCGCGATGCCGTCACCTTCGGCCCGAGCTGCCTCCAATCGCGGTATCCGGCGCCGATCGAGGCGCTGATCGGCCACGAGCCGACCTTCGGCGACGAATACCTCAACCTGAACGTGTGGACCCCGGATCCGGGCGGGTCGGGCCTGCCGGTCATGGTCTGGATACACGGCGGCGCGTACGTGCGCGGCTCGAACGCGCTGCCGATCTACGACGGCGGCACCTTCGCCCGCGACGGCGTGGTCACGGTCTCGATCAACTACCGGCTCGGCCTGTCCGGGTTCGCCGCGGTCCCGGGCGCGCCGTTGAACCGCGGGATCCACGACCAGATTGCCGCACTGCATTGGGTGCGGGAGAACATCACCGCGTTCGGCGGTGATCCCGGCAACGTCACCGTGTTCGGTGAGTCCGCGGGCGGTATGAGCGTCGTGAACCTGATCGCCGCGCCGGCGGCGCGCGGCCTGTTCCGGCGCGCGATCGTGCAGAGCGCCAACGGTTCCGGCATCGCCGAAGCCGACGACGCCCGCCTGGTCGCGCTGCGCTTGGCCGAGAAGCTCGATATCGAGCCCACCGCAACGGCTTTCGGTGAGGTGAGCACCGAGCGGTTGCAGGCGGCCCAGGACGGCATCGCGCTGGACCTGATGATGAACCCCGACCCGGAACGCTGGGGCGCCACCGTGATCGGCGGCGGCCTGGGCATCATGAGCTTCTTCCCGGTGATCGACGGCGACCTGCTCACCGGCCGGCCGATCGATCTGGTGACCTCCCAGCCGGATCGGGCCCTCCCACTGCTGATCGGCTGGAACCGCGACGAATTCCGCTTCTTCACCTTCCCCGCGGGCCTCGACGCCGGAATCACCGACACCACACTGCCTCTCGTGCTCCCGCGCTACGGCCTGGATCCGAAGGTCGTCGAAACCTACGCCGCCAATCGTCCCGAGGCCTCCGCCGCCGACCTGTTCGCGGCCGCGGCCTCCGACCTGATCTTCCGCGACGACGCCACCCGCATCGCCGAATATGTCGCGGCCCGAGGCGAACCGGCCTACGTCTACGAATTCGCCTGGGCCTCGGAGGTAGCGAAGCTCGGCGCCGGCCACGTCATGGAGATCCCGTTCGTCTTCGACCGACTGGACGCCGCCCACCGCTTCACCGGCCCGACCCCACCCCAGCCCCTCGCCGACGAGATGCACGCCGCCTGGGTCCGTTTCGCCACCCACGGCGACCCGGGCTGGTCCCGCTACAGCGCCGCCGACCCGAAGACCCGCGTCTTCGACCACCCCGACGTGGGCCTGGCCGCCGATCCCCGCGGCGACGAACTACGCGCCGTGCGAGCGGCCCGGTTGCGCTGAGGCCGTGGCCCGCGATCAGCGCGCTCCTGGTTCCCGATCCGGATGGCAGGACGCCAGGAAGGCGAACATCCCAGTGGCGTCCCGGGTCCGGTAGAAACTCACCATGCCCCTGCCGAACTCGGAACGCCGGGCAGCGGGGACGCTGATCGCGTCGATACCGTGCGCCATCAGATGGCCGTTCATCATCGCTCGGCCCGTGCGCTTGTTGCCGTCGAAGTAGAACTGTTGTAGCGCGGCGAACAGGTAATAGGCCAACGCCTGTTCGAAAGGTTCGGCGACCTCGGTGAGCAGCGCATCGACTCCCCGCGTGTGCAAGTCACGCAGGTTCGCGCCGCCCGCCTCCGTCTCCGGAGGGACGTACCGTCCGTCTGCGCCGAGATCGACCCAGGGCGTTCGGAGAAGCCGGCCCTCGCCGCGGAAGTGACCGGCCTCCGCTGCCTCGTCACGGGCCGTGAGTTCGTGCAACTCGTCGGAAATCGCCCTGCCGAGCGCGAATTCATCCTCGGCGACGAGGTCGGCCAGCCTTCCGGCGGCCTGCGCCAGCCGGATGACCTGCTGGGCGTCGCCGATCCGGTGTCCGCCGACCGTGATTCCGCCGACGAGGGTCAGAACCTCCGGGTAGGTGAGCGGGTTTCCTTCCAATACTGCCGCGTCCCACACGAATTCGGCCAGCGAGCGCCGATACCGCCATAGCGCCCGTGGCACGGTGTGCCGGGTGGCCGAATCGACAGTGGTCCGGTCCCAGTCGAATCCCAGTGCTGCGGCAAGCGAATTCACCATGGTGAGAAGCTTGCCGCTCGCGGGGGCGTGGGTTCAGCGGCGGGTGGGGAGGTAGGGGATCAGGTCGGGTTCGGGTTCCACGTCGAAGGCGCGCAGCGCCATGGCGACCATGGCGTAGGTGCCCACGGTGAAGACGACGTCCATGAGTTGGTGGTCGTCGAGTTCGGCGGCGAGCAGGCTCCAGGTGTCGCGGGAGATCGTGCCGCGGGAGAGGAGGTCGTCGGTGGCCTGGAGGAGGGCGCTTTCCAGCGGTTTCCATTCGGGGGCCTTGGGACCGGTTGCCACGCGGGTGATCTCGTCCTCGGTGATACCGGCGTCGCCGGCCAGCAGGACGTGCTGGGCCCATTCGTAGCGGCACTGGCGGCGGTGGGCGACGCGCAGGATGATCAACTCGCGCTGGCGGTCGGTGAGGGAGCAGCCGTAGAGGAAGTGGCCGTTGAAGGCCAGGAACGACTTCGCGAGTTTCGGGTAGCCGGCGAGGGTGCCGAGCAGGTTCGCGCCGCCGGGGCGGGACTGGACCAGTTCCTCGCCGAGTACGGCGGTACGGAACTCGGTGATGAACGTGGTCATCTCCTCGGACCAGTCCTCCGGGGCAACAGGGTCGATGCGAGCCATCGGGTTTCCTTCCGTCGGTGGGCGTTTCGGTCAGTCGATGCCCAGATAGCGTTCGTAGATCTCGGTCGGGTCGAGGTCGGCGGCGGGGCCGGTGTGCACGATGGCGCCGCGGCCGAGGATGTACACCGTCGTGGCCAGGTCGAGGGCCTTCTGAACGTACTGCTCCACCAGGATCAGGGACATGCCCTGGGCCACCAGTTGTTCCAGGGCGGTGTAGATCTGGTCCACGATGCGCGGGGCGAGACCGAAGGAGGCCTCGTCGACCACGACCGCCTTCGGGTTGGTCAGGTAGGCGCGGGACAGGGCGAGCATCTGCTGTTCACCGCCGGAGAGGCTGCCCGCGGTCTGGTGCAGGCGGGCGCCGAGGATCGGGAACAGTTCCGTCGCCGCGGCGATCGCCTCGTCGCGGTCGCGGCCGCGCGCCTGGACGATCAGGTTCTCCCGGACGGTGAGCGACGCGAAGATGCCCCGGCCCTCCGGGAGGTGGCAGATCCCGCGGCGGGAGAACTGGTGCGGCGGCCGGCCGGTGAGGTCGGTGCCGTCGAATTCGACACGGCCGGAACGGGGCCGGACGAAACCGGTCGCGGTGCGCAGCAGGGTCGTCTTGCCGGCCCCGTTGGGGCCCAGCAGGGCGACGACCTCGCCGGGGCCGACGGTGAGGGTCACATCGCGCAGGACCGTGGTCGCGCCGTAGCCGGCGGTCACCGAGTGCAGGGTCAGCATCGTCGGCTACTCTCCGGCGGGGATCGGCTCGGGCAGCGCGGCCGCGTCGCCGAGGTAGGCGGCGCGGACCTGCGGCGAGGTGTGCATGTCGGCGGGGGAGCCCTCGAAGATCAGGGTGCCGAAGTCGAGGACGTACACGTGGTCGCAGATGTCGCGGATCAGCGTCATGTCGTGCTCCACCAACAGGATTCCGGTGCCGCGGGTACCGACCACCGTCCGCAGGACCCGGCCGAATTCCTCCGTCTCGTGCGCGTCCAGACCGGAGGACGGCTCGTCGAGCAGCAGCAGATCGAACGGGCCCGCGAGGACTCGCGCCAGTTCCACCAGGCGGCGCATGCCTATCGGCAGCAGGCCCGCCTGGGTGTCGGCGAGATGGGTGATCCCGGTCAGTTCGAGGGCCTCGTCGGTAGCGGTGTCGCGGTGCCGCGTGGCGCGGCGCGAACCGGCCAGGTGCGCAAGGGGATTGCCGCCCGCGGCGGCGGCCTCGCAGCCCATCGCGACGTTCTGGCGGACGGTCAGGCTGTCGAACAGTTCGGTGCGCTGGAAAGTCCGGCCGAGGCCGCGCCTGGCCCGCCGGGACGGCCCGAGGCGCGCGATATCGCTGCCGTGCAACATGATTCGGCCCGACGTGGGACGGTTCAGGCCACTGCACGCGTTGAAGGTCGTCGTCTTACCGGCGCCGTTCGGGCCGATCAGGCCGGTGATCGCCCCGGGCCGCGCGGTCAAGGTGACACCGTCGACGGCGGTGACTCCGCCGAACCGCACCGACAACTCGCACACTGCCAGGCCATGACGGACGGGTGTTGCCGTCTCGGTTCGGGCCGCTGCGGGTGCCGACGCCGACCGGTCCGGCGGCGGCACCCGCAGCGGCCGGGGCGAGGCGGTCGCCGCGGCAGGTACCGATGCGGTCGGCAGCACCGTGCCGGCGGGCGTCGTGGTGAGTTCTATGGGGGCGGATACCGGTGGTTCTTCGCCGCCGGAGTTTGCCGCTGCGTCCTCGTCAACGGCTGGTGACGCCGCCTCATCGGACGACCGTGGCCCGGACCGGGTGAACGGCGCTGGTGCCGATGCATCGGATGAGGAAAGCGTGGGTTCGTCGGATCGCGGCGACGTTGTTCCCTCGGGTGACGAGGAGGTGGATCCGCTGAATGCCGACGCGGGCCTTTCGCCGAGTGCGGAATGTGTGTCCTCGGCCGGTGCGAGTGGGGTGAGTTCCCGCGAGGGCCCGGGTATGGTTCGGGCGGGTACCGGTGCGGTGTGGTCGGCCGGTGAACGCTCCTGCGCCCGTTCCGGTTCCGCGCCGGCAGCGGGGGCGCGGCCACCGATCCGGTCCAGCACCCTGCGCAGTGGCGCGGGCATGGTGGCGCTGCCGTAGACGGCGCTCACCGCGCCGATGCCGAACAGCAGTTGCAGGACGCTGTTGGTGGTCCCGCCCTGGATGTAATCGGGGACCACCGCGTAGAGGACGGCGGCGAGGATGCCGTACCAGGGGCTGCCGATCGTCATGATGACCACGACCGCCACGATCACGATCGAGTTGAACCAGTCGAAGTAGGTGCCGACCCCGAATTGGTAGAGCATCCCGGTGAACGCGCCCGCCAGGGCGGCCAGGGCGGCCGAGAGGCAGAACACGATCACCTTCAGGACGGCCGAGTCGGCGCCGTGGGTCTCGAGCGCACGCGGTGAATCCGACAGGGCCGCCAGCAATCTGCCGAGCCGGCCCTGGCCGATCGCGGTCACCAGCGCCACGACCGCCACGGTGACGACCAGCAGCAGGTAGTAGAAGCCGGTATCGCTGGACAGATCCAGCGCGCCGATCGTGAATGTCGGCCGGCGCTCGAGGATTCCCATCGTCGACGGCCCGAACATGAAATCGCGGGTGTAGAACACCTGTTGGGCGAGGATGCCGAAACCCAGTGTGGCCAGGGCGAGGAACACCCCCGACACCCGGACGGCGGGGATCGCGATGATCGCGCCGACCGGCACCGCCACCAGGGCCGCCAGCAGCAGTGCCACCAGCCACGGCATGCCCGCGATCGCGGAGAAGTGCGCGAACGCCGCCGCACCCACGGCCGCGAAAGCCTGATGGCACAACGAGATCTGCCCCGACTGCCGCACCAGCAGGCCCAGCGACAGGAACAGCATCACGTCGACCAGTGCCGCCGACCACACCGCCAGATGCCCGCCCTGCAGGGTCGGCACCAGTGCCAGCGCGACGATCGCCAGCGCACCGGCGGTCAGCCGCACCCGCGGCGGCGCGTAATAGGAACGCCGCACCGGAACTCGTGAAACCGCCTGCCGCGCAACCAGTCTGCCGCGCGGCGTGACGATGAGGACCACGAACAACACCAGGAACGGCAGTGCCGGGGAGAGACCGCCGATCCACGAGACCGTGGCCGCGTACTTGTCCACGAACGCCGCGGCGATCCCGATCACGAGCCCACCGGCGAAGGTCAGCGGCAGGTTCGTGAAATAGCCGACGGCGGCCGCGCCGAAGGCCGCGAAAACGATGGTGGACAGCGTGATTCCGTCCAGCGGCTGACTGGGCGCCAGTAGCAGTCCGGCGACCGAGGCGAAGCCGGTGCCGAGGATCCACGCCCAGCGCCGCACGCGCACCGGATCGTCCCCGCTCATCGCGATCAGGTCCGGATCGTCGACCACGCCGCGCATCACGATGCCCAGCCGCACCGCCCGGAAGAACCAGAACAGCACCGCCGACGCGACCAGCGAGACCAGGAACAGGATGATCTGCTCCCAGGTGACGTTCACCCCGGCGATCCGCACCGTGGACTGTGGCAGGAAATGCCCGAAGGTGGGCGGATTTCCGGGATGCCACAGCGCGCCGGCCGCCGCCACGATCAGGATCAGCCCGACCGTGGCCACCACCCGCAACATCTCACTCGCCCCGGACAGCGAACGGGCCAGCAGTTCCAGCCCCCAGCCCATCGCGGGGGCGAGGACGAGCAGGCAGAGCGCCGCCGAAACCGGCCACGGCAGACCGTGTTCGGTGTGCAGGAAGTAGAACAGGTAGGCGCTGAGCGCGGCCACCGCACCGTAGCCGAAGTTGAAGATGCCCGACGTCTTGTAGGTGAGCACGACGCCGAGCCCGGCCAGGCCGTAGACGGCGCCGGTGGCCAGGCCCGCCACGAGGAAGGGGAGGAAGGCGTTCACGGGAATCCGTTCAGGCGCAGGTGGTCTTGCCGTTGTCGAGCACCTGCGGGGTACCGCCCTGCACGCGAGCGGTGAACCAGCAGTCGACGTGATGCGGCTGCCCGGTGGTGAAGGTCAGTCCGGGGGCGAGACCGTCGGCGGTGAAGTCCCGCAACGATTCCAGGCCCTTCACCACGGCGTCCGCGGACGCTGGGCTGCCCGCGGGCACCCCGTTGCGGATCGCCTGCTCCAGTACCTGCCCCGACACCCACCCCATGATCGCGTTGTGGATGAACACGCTCGGATCCTGGCGCACGCCCGGGAATTTCGCGTCCATCGCCGCGTTGAACCGCTGCACCGCCGGGGTGTCGGCGAAGAACGGCAACGACGAGAACTGGATCCAGGTGTTGTCCGAAAGTCCCGGCGCGGTCGCCAGATTCGTCGCGTACGCGGCGCCTTGGATGACGTAGATCGGGCGGTAGCCCTGTCGCGAGCAGTCCTCGGCGACGTGGGCGATGACCGCGGGGGTGCTGCCGATGTACAGCGCGCTCACGCCCTGCTGCTGCGCGGCCACGCACTGCGCGGTGTAATTCGGTGCGGTGGCGGAGATCTTGGTGTTGTAGGTGACCGGCAGGCCGTGCTCCTTGCCGGCGTCGGTCAGCTTGGCGGCCGACTCGGCGCAGACCGGCGCCTCGGCGCAGTACAGGAAGCCGAGATTCGCTGCCCCGGCCTGCTTCGCGACGCCGATGATCGCCTGGTGGATCTTGTCGCCGGTCTGCCCCTCCGGGAAGAAGTACGGGCTGGACTCGAAGGGCTTGTTGTTGCTCAGCACTCCGACGACCGGGATCTTCGCCGCCTCCATCGCGGTCGACCAGGACTGGTCGAGGATCGAGATGTCGATCACCGCGGCGACTTTCGCGGCGATCAGGCTCTTGGCCGCGGACAGCGCGCTGCCCGGGTTCATGCCGTCGTCCTTCAGCACCAGATCGACCTTGTGGCCGTTGATGCCGCCGGCGGCGTTGGCGGTGTCGGCCCAGGCCCGCACCGCGTCCTGTACGGGCACATTGAATCCGGTCATGCTGCCGCCGGAGCAGCTGCAGATCACGCCGACACTGACGGCGTCGCCGGAGGCGTTCTTCGAACCGGTGGAGGAGCAGCCCGCGACGACCGCCAGCGCCAGGGCGCAGGCGATCGTGGCGAACGTTCGTAGTCTCGTCATCTCGCTACTCGTGATCAGACCGTGCGCCCACCGGCGACGTCGATCACTTGGCCGGTCACATACCCGGCCTCCTCGCTGACCAGGAAGGCGCAGGTGGCGGCGACGTCCTCGGGCTTCCCGACCCGGCCGACCGGGGTGGCGTCGATCTGCTGCTGCAGGTCGATGAAGCCGCCCGCGACGTGATCGCGCATCATCTGGGTCTCGATGAAGCCCGGCGGGATCGTGTTCACGGTGATGCCGTGCTTCGCGAACTCCAGCGCCAGCACCTTGGTCAGGCCGACGACGCCCCACTTCGACGACGTGTACGCGGCGAGACCGGGATTACACGTGTGGATGCTCGACGACGAGATCGTGACGATGCGGCCCCAGCCCTGTTCGATCATGTCCGGCAACACCGCCTGGCAGCTGTGGAACGTACCGCCGAAGTTGATGTCCTGCACCTTGTTCCAGGTCTCGGGGGAGATCTCCAGGAACGGCGCGCTGACGGTGATGCCGGCGCTGGTGACCAGGATGGCGGGCCGGCCGAGCCGGGCGCGCACCTCGGCGACCGCCGCGTCCAGCGCGGGCCGGTCGGAGATGTCCACGGCGACGCCGATGGCCTTACCGCCCGCGTCCTCGATGGATTCGGCCGCGGCACGGGCCGCGTCACCGTTCAGGTCGAAGATCGCCACCAGATTCCCGTCGGCGGCGAGGCGGCGGCTGATGGCGCCGCCGATGCCGGCGGCGCCGCCGGTGACGATCGCGGTGCGACTGGTCATTTGATGGACTCCGTTCCGAGGACGGTCGAGCGATGCATACGGCGCGGCTGCGCGTGATCGAAATCGCAGGCCCGGTGCACCAATCCGGTGTTGTCCCACAGCACCAGGTCGCCGACGGTCCAGCTGTGCTGCAGTACCCGGTCCGGCGCGGTGGCGCGGGCCTCCAGATCGTCGAGCAGTTCCCGGCCGCGGTCCTCGGCACCGACCAGGTGCGAGGCGCCGGCGCCGAAAACCAGTGACTTGCGGCCGGATTCGTGGGTCCAGACCAGCGGGTGCTCACGGTCCACCCAGCGCGCCCAGTCGGCGAGCTGTTCCGGGGTGGGATCGGGGTAGGACAACCGCTGGACGCGCTCCATCCGGTGCACCACCCGGATGTTCTCGAATTCCTTCTTCTCCGTGTCGGAGAGGTCGTCGTACGCGGCATAGGTACTGGCGAAGGCGGTCTCACCGCCGACCGGGGTCACGACGTGCGCGCTCATGATGGAGTACTTCGCCGGCACCTCGTCCATGAAGCCGTCGAGGTGCCAGTAGTCGTTGCTGGGGAAGTACTTCGCGTTCGGGTTGTCCGGGTCGAAGCTGATCTCCATCACGTTCGGATTCGGGTAGTTCGGGAACTGCACCAGCTCACCGAGTTTCCGGGAGAAGGCGACCTGTGCCTCGTCGCCGGCGTGCAGTTCTCGGAACAACACCACGCCGTGTTGTTCCAGCAGATCCAGGACCGCGGCGGGGAGGTCGTCGTCCTCGACCAGCCGCGTCGCGTCGACGTCGAGTACTTCGACGCCGACCTTGTCGCTCAGTTTCTTCGTGGTGACCGCGGGCATGTGCTTCTGCCTTCCTGCCTCGGGAGTGGTGACTCTTCGCTCAGCTCGGGATGTTCGGCGCGCGCTTGTTGAGCAGCGGCCGGGTGTAGGAGGGGTCCTCGGTACTGCGCGACGGGGTGCCGTTGACCTGGATGTCCGGCACGTCGGCGAACGGGATCGGCATGGTCGGCACCAGTCCGGACCATTCGATCGCGTTGGTGCGCAACGCGATCCGCCACTGCCCGTCCCGCCGCTCGAGCCGGTCGATGTACCGGCCGCCGGCGATCCAGTTGCTGTCGTCGCGATTACGGCCGACGAACAGGTAGTACAGCTCGCTGTGCGCGGTGTCGCCGTCGATGTCGACGGTCAGGTTCAGCAGATTGTGGTGTGTGGCGTACTGGCCCGCTTCGTGCATCGCCGATGCCCAGTCGAACAGGTCGGCCGGCCCGCCGACGAAATCGCCCGCCGCGATGGTGGCGTCGTCGTGGAACGCCGACAGGAACAGGTCGCGGTCGAAACGGTCCATGCCGCGGCTGAATCGGGTCAGCGCGTCCTGGATCTCCTGGCGGTCCAGCAGCCGGGTGAGTTTGGCGAGTTGATCGTCGGTGACCGAAGTCGTCATCGTTGTCTCCGAAAAAGAGGTATCGAAAAGTGCGGCGCCGGGCGCGAATTCAGATCGGCGCCCAGATGGGTTCGCCGCGGGTGGCCCGCAGCGAGGGGATCACCTTGCCGTCGATGTCGGTGATCCCGTAGTCCCCGCCCAGTTCGGCGGTGATGAAGGTGCCGCCGGTGTGCCGCATCAGATCCGGGTCGGCGGCGAGCGCGGCGATCACGCGGCCGGGATACTCCGGCGAGCAGCCGTTCTCCGGGCGGGTGGAGGCCTGCTCGGACAGTCCGTCGATGGTGGCCAGATTGCGTTGCGCGCGTTCGGTCCAGGTGAGGCCCTGCCACAGCGAGATCGACGCCACCCCATAGGGTTTGAGTTCGACCGCCATATCGCGAGCCATCCGGTCGGCGGCCGATTTGGCGGTGCCGAACACCACGCCGTAGGTGTAGCTGACGCCGGTGTAGCCGGAGATCGCCACGATGAGTCCGGACTTGTTCGGCGTCATCAGTTTCGCGGCGTGCCAGGCGGCCACGAAGTTCGAGCGCACGCCGACGTCGATCATCTCCCAGTTCGACAACGGCTTGGCCCAGAACGGTTCCGGATCGGTGAGATCCTCCGGCAGCGAGAAGGCGTTGTTGACCAGGATGTCCAGCCGGCCCTGTTCGCGGCCGACCCGGTCGAACAGCGCGGCGACCCGATCGTCGTCGTTGTGATCGACCGCGACGGCAATTCCCTTGCCGCCGCGGCGATCACATTCCGCCGCCGTCTCGCCGACAGTGCCGGGCAGGGCATAGGAGCCGGGCGTGACCGTGCGCCCGGTGACGTACACCGTGGCGCCCTGTCCGGCCAGCGCGAGTGCGATGCCCTTGCCGATGCCCCGGCTGGCGCCGGTGACCACGGCGACCTTGCCCGACAGTGCGGCCATCGAATCGCTCACTGCCCGAAGAAGGTTTCGCTGTGGTCGCCGGCGGACCGGCCGGTGAAGTGCCCGGCGGAGAACGGCGCGCCCATCAGGCCCTGCGACCAGTCGGCCGAGGCGCCGAAGTCCTGCGTCCAGTCGTACAGCATGGTGCGGTGCGCGATCCGCCAATCGCCGTCGCGCTCCTCGAGCCGGTCGAGGTACCGGCCGCCGAGCATCACATCGTGGTGCTCGGTGCCGTAGTCGACCCGGTGATAGGCGTTGACGTGCGTTTCCGTCAGCGCCACCGCGCCTTTCAGCTCGATCGCGGTCTGGCCGAGTACGTGCTGGGTGACCGGAACCGCGGGCGAACCCGGCACCACCCAGTCGAGGTACTCGTCGAAGGAACCGGCGAAGATGCCGAAATCGACGGCGGCGTCCGGCCAGAACGCGGCGCGGATCAGCGCCGCGTCCCGGCGGTCCTCGCCGCGCGCGACGCGGGCGAGGACCTGCCGGATCTGCTCGTTGGCGACGACCGCGCGGACATCCGCGGAAGCCGTGGTCATTTCGTCACCGTCCTCACGCCTCTTCCGGGGCGTAGCCGAGGATGCCCTTGGTCTCGAGGAATTCCTCGAAACCGAATTCGCCCCATTCCCGGCCGTTGCCACTCTTCTTGTAACCGCCGAAGGGACAGGCGAAATCGAAGCCGTCGTTGATCGACACCCAGCCGGCCCGGATCCGCCGGGCCACGGCCCGCGCCTGCTCGAGGTCGGCGCCCGCGACATTGCCCGCGAGACCGTACTCGGTGTCGTTGGCCAGTTCGATCGCGTGCTCGATGCTGTCGTAGCCGATGATCACGAGGACCGGCCCGAAGATCTCCTCGCGGGCGATCGTCATGTCGTTCTTGACATCCGCGAACACGGTCGGCTTCACGTAGAAGCCCTCCGCCAGTCCGTCCGGCCGGCCCGGACCACCCGCGACCAGCGTGGCGCCGTCGTCGATGCCCTGCTGGATCAGCGCCTGGATCTTCTCGAACTGCCGGCCCGACACCACCGGTCCGATGCCGACGTCGCCGGTGGGGTCTCCCACGGTGGTCTGCTCGGCGGCCGCCCGGGCCGCCTCGATCGCCTCCGGAACCCGAGCCGCGGGGACGAGCATCCGGGTGGTGGCGCTACAGGTCTGGCCCGAATTCAGCATCACCCCGGCGACACCCTTGGCGACGTTCCCGGCAAGATCGGCATCGTCCAGGATCACGTTGGGGCTCTTGCCACCGAGCTCCTGGGTGACCCGCTTGACGCTGGGCGCCGCGTTGCGCGCGATCTCGATGCCCGCGCGGGTGGAGCCGGTGAACGACACCATGTCGACATCCGGATGCGCCGACAGCGGCACTCCGACCGCCGGACCGTCGCCCTGCACGAGATTGAACACACCGGCGGGAACGCCTGCGGCATCGAGGATCTCGGCGAAGATCGCGGCCGAGAACGGGGACTGCTCGGAGGGCTTGAGCACCACCGTGCAGCCCGCGGCCAGCGCCGGGAACACCTTGACCGCAATCTGATTCAGCGGCCAGTTCCACGGTGTGATCAGGCCGCACACCCCGATCGGCTCCCGCACGATCAGGGTGCCGCCGCGCTGTTCGGTGAAGGCGTAGCTCTCCGCCACCTCGATGGCCTTCGCCAGATGCCCGGCCGCGAGGTCCAGATGGAATCCGTTGGCCAGGGCGGCCGGTGCGCCCATCTCCTCGGTCAGTGCGGCGCCGAGATCTGGCCGGCGCTGCTCGTAGGCGGCCTGCACCGCGCGCAGCACGTCCAGCCGTGCGCTCGGCTCGGCGGCCGACCAGGCCGGAAAAGCCTTGCGGGCGGCCGCGACCGCGCGGTCGACGTCGGCGGCCGAGCCCTGCGCCACCCGGCCGGCGACCTCCTCGGTCGCCGGGTTCACCACGTCGAACGTCTGCGACTGCGCGGGATCGACCCAGTCGCCGCCGATATAGAACTTCAGGTATTCGCGCATCACTGCTGTCCTTCTGCGTACCAGGTTCGGAATTCGTCGTAGCTCGGCATTTCCTCCGAGTTCGCCTTCGGATCGACGGCGACGTGGATCACGCCCGGCTTGCCGCTGGCGTAGGCGCGCTTGATGGCCGGGGCGATGTCCTCGTCGCGCTCGACGTATTCGCCGTAGCAGCCGAAGCCCTCCGCGACCTTGTCCAGGCGCACGTTCTTGCTCCAGTGCACACCGGTCTCGAGCGAGCCGTGCCCGAAAGTCCGCTTGTAGACGCCGACTTCGAGGCCCCACTGGTAGTCGACGCCGACCACGCAGACCAGCGGCAGGTTCAGCCGCGCCGCGGTCTCCAGCTCGGCGATCTGGAACTGGAACGAGGAGTCGCCGGTGACCAGCATGACCGGCCGCTTGCCGCCGTCGGCGACCGAGGCGCCGACCGCGTACGGCAGGCCGGTGCCGAGGTGCCCGAAGTTCTGGTTCCAGATCACGTCGTGCGGCTTGGCCTGCGAATAGGTCCAGCCGAAGATCGTGGTCGCGCCACCGTCGCGGACCATGATGCCCTCCGGCGGAAACGCCTGGGTGGCTTCGACGATCAGGCGCGCGGGATGCACCGGGGACTGGCCGGACGGCGCTGTCTCGGCCAGGTCCGCGAGCCGGGCGGCGTCCTCGTCGATCCAGCGCTGCAGATCCGGCGTCGCGGTGCGCGGGGTGTCGCGCAGCGCCTCCACCAGCTGCGGCACGATCGCGCGCAGATCGCCGACCAGCGGCACATCGATCGGCCGGTTCACACCGATCGCGGACGGATCCTGTTCCACCAGAACCCATTTGCGGTTGGCCTCGTTGGCGACCCAGTGCCGCCAGCGGCCGAAGTGCACGGGCTCACCGAGTTCGGTGCCGATGGCCAGGCACAGGTCCGAGTTCACCACCGCGTCGATCGACGACGGCGAGAAGCCGTACGGGAAGGTGCGATCCTCGAGACCCTCGATGTAGGAGGTGCCGCCGGAGGTCTGGATGACCGGGACCGCCATGAGATCCGCGAGTTCCTTCACCGCGGCGCCGGCCCGCGAGGTGTGCACGCCGTGGCCGACCAGCAGCACCGGCTGCTTCGCGGCGCGGATGTACTGCACCGCCTCGGCGATCTTGTCCGGTCCCGCGGTCTGCCCGACGAGCCGGTACCGGTGCGGCGGCAGCACCGGCGGGAGCTCGAGCTCCTCGTGGATGACGTGCTGCGGGTACTCGATGTACACCGGGCCGGGCCGCCCGGACACCGCCTGGCGGATGCCCTCGCGGATGATCTCGTCGACCTGGTCCGCGTATTCGATACTCGCGCTGTACTTCACGGAGTTCTCGATCAGCCCGGACTGCTGCACGAACTGGATCCGGCCGCGGCGCACCCGCTGCTCGGTGATCCGGTCCCGCTGGCCGCCGAGGAAGATGATCGGCGAGTTCTCGACCTTGGCGCACATGATCGAACCGGCCAGGTTGGCGATGCCGGGGCCGAGCGTGCCGATGGCGACGGCGGGCTTGCCGGTCATCCGCGAGACGCCCTCGGCCATGAAGCCGGCCGACTCCTCGTGGTGCGGCGCGACGACATTCCAGCCGCGCTGCTCCGCGGTGAGGAACAGATGCACGAAGTTCGGGTCCGGAATACCGAAGATCGTGTTGATGCCCTCGGCCTCGAACAGTTCCAGGATGCGTTCGTAAACCTTGATCGCCATGCTCACTTCCCTTCCGTGCCTGCGTTGCTCGCGGCTGTAGTCCCCGGGCGGCTCGCCGCCGTGGTCCCTGGGCGGCTCGCCGCCGTGGTCCCTGGGCGGCTCGCCGCCGTGGCCATCGCGAAGCTGCGGCCGATGTGATCGGCCTGCCCCGACGGCACCGGTGACAGCTGCCACGAGTTGTCGGTGTTGCGGATTTCGTCGATACGCGCGGCGACCTCGTCGACCGTCCAGGACGGCTGGTACACGCCCGGGGTCTCCGCGATGTAGGCGCGGGCCACCCGGCCCGCGATGGCGATCAGCATTTCGCCGGTGAGAGTGCAGGATTCGTGCGCGAGATAGGCCACCGTGGGGGCGACCAGCTCGGCGCGCATGTCCGGGTAGGCCGAGGTGTCGATACCCTCGGCCATCCGGGTCAGCGCCGACGGGAGGATCACGTTCGAATTGACCCCCACCGCAGCGCCTTCCAGCGCGATGATGTTCGACAGCCCGATCGCGCCGGCCTTCGACGACGCGTAGTTGGCGCACGCCTGCGCGCCGTAGATGCCGCCGATGGAGGAGGTCAGCACCACCCGGCCGTACCCGGCTTTCGCCATGTGCGGGAACGCCGCTCGCGACACGTGGAACGCACCGCGCAGGTGCACGTCCAGCACGGCGTCGAAATCCTCGTAGCTTAGCTCGGTCAGCGATCCGTAGCGCACGTTGCCGGCGTTGTGGATCAGGATGTCGATGCGCCCGTACGTGTCCAGCGCCGTATCGATGATCGCCTGCCCGCCGGCGGCGGTCGCCACCGATGCGGTGGAAGCGACCGCCGCGCCGCCCGCTGCCTCGATCGCTTCGACAACCTCCGCGGCGACGTTCTTTTCGACGGTGTCACCGCGCATGGTGCCGCCGGCGTCGTTGACGACCACCTTGGCGCCACGGGACGCGAGCAGTTCGGCGTACGCGCGCCCCAACCCTCGCCCGGCGCCGGTGATCACGGCGACACGGTCGTCGAATCTGAGTTCGGACAACGAAAATTCCTCTCACACAATGGGTACGGTCGGAGTGATGATCACTCGCTGAGGGCCATGCCCTCGAGGTCGCCGGCGTCGCGCCACCCCTGCAGCAGTTCCTCGAGGACGTAGAAGCCGCCCCAGAACGGATCACCCAGGAACGAGCGGCCGTTCGGCTCACCCTCGCTGTTGTAGTAGCCGGGGGTGCACTCGGAGGTGAACTGGCTGTTGTCGATCGAGTGCGCGCGCACGGTCTGCACCCAGCCCTCCTCGGCTTCCTCGGTGGGCTCCACCACTTTCGCGCCGCGCGCCAGCGTCTGGCTGATGATGTAGGCGATGTGATCGGCCTGCTGCTCGAACATCAGCGTGGTCGCCGCGGTGACGCCGCCCTGGATGAATCCGGTGGCGAGGTAGTTCGGGAAACCGTGCGCCATGATGCCGTGCAGCGTGCGGAAACCCTTGCCCCAGTGCTCGTACAGCGACTGACCGCCGCGGCCGGCGATCGGCTTGATGTCGAGCTGCCGCTCGAGCGCGGTGGTGATCTCGAAGCCGCTGGCGAACACGATGGCGTCGACCTCGTACTCGACGCCGTTGGCGACGACACCCTTCTCGGTGATGCGCTCGACGCCCTTCTGCTCCGAGACGTCGACCAGGGTGACGTTCGGGCGGTTGAAGGTCGGCAGGTAGTCGTCGTTGAAGACCGGCCGCTTGCACATGTTGCGGTAGTAGGGCTTCAGCGTCTCCGCGGTCTGCGGATCCTTCACCACCTCGGCGATGCGCTGCCGCAGCCGTTCCATCGACTTGTAGTCCTCGATCTCCTTGAGCTCGAGGAACTTCAGCGGATCGGCCAGGGCGGCCCACCCGTTGGTGGCGTCCAGCTTGGCGGCCAGGTTGCGCGCGACCTCGGTCCAGCCGTCGCAGATCAGGTCCGGCTCACCGGGGGAGTAGAACGCGAAGGCGGCGTTGTGGAAGTTGCGTTGCCGCGCCGCGCGCCAGCCCGGGGTCAGGGACTTCACCCATTCCGGATCGGTCTCGTAGTTGTCGCGCTCGAAGATGTAGGAGGGCGTGCGCTGGAACACGGTCAGGTGCTTCGCGCCCTGCGCGAGATGCGGAACCACCTGCACGCCACTGGCTCCGGTGCCGATGACGGCGATCTTCTTGTCGCTGATCCGGTCCAGGCCGCCGTGCAGATCGCCGCCGGTGTACTCGTAGTCCCACCGGGCGGTGTGGAAGGTGTGGCCCTTGAAATCCTTGATGCCGGGGATACCGGGCAGCTTCGGACGGTTGTAGGGGCCCTGGCACATCACCACGAACCGCGCGCGGATCTCGTCGCCGCGATTGGTCCCGATATGCCAGCGCTTGTCCGCCTCGTCCCAGGCCAGCGAACGGACCAGGGTGTGGAAGATCGCGTGCTCGTACAGGCCGAAATGCTTACCGATGCGCTGCGCGTGCTCGTAGCATTCGTCGCCGTGCGAGAACCGCTCCTTGGGCATGAAGCCGGTTTCCTCGAGCAGCGGGAGATAGCAGTACGAATCGGAATCGACCTGGATGCCCGGGTAGCGATTCCAATACCAGACACCGCCGAAGTCACCGCCGAGTTCGACGATCTTGAAATCGGTGACCCCGGCCTGCTGCAACCGGTGCGCGGTGATGAGTCCGGAGAAACCGCCGCCGAGGATCACGACCTCGATCTCGTCGGTGATCGGATCACGGGGCGTCACCGGGGTATGCGGATCCGCCTCGTAGAATTCGGCGAATTCGTCCTCGGCCTCGAGGTACTGCTGCTGCCCTTCCGGGCGCAGGCGCTTGTCCCGCTCGGCGAGGTACTTCGCCCGCAGCGCTTCCTGATCGACATCGGGGGTCTGCGTTGGTGCGCAGTTCTGCATTCGAAATCCTTTGTAACTGAGTAAAAGTCGGCGTCACACGAAATCGCGTGGCTCGCCGGTGCCCATGTAGGAGGCGAGATTGTGGTGCAGGCTGACCACGGTCCGCTCGCGGTACGGATTGGGCTTCGGCCCGGAGAATCCGCGCGATTTCATGCCCTGCTGCACGGCGGCCATGTTGTCGAAATCCTGCGGCAGAACGGTGCGCCAGCCCGGATCGCCGACCGGTGTGTAGATCCATTCCGTCTCCGGTTCCTCACCGGGCGGGAACAATTCGAAGACCGCGGCCTCGAAGATGCACTTGTCCGGGTCGTAGCCGTAGGGCCGGAATCGGTAGCAGAGCATGTTGTTGACCGCGTGGCCGATCTGGAAATTCGGGAAGATCTGCCAGGAGGTGCCGCTCTTGGCGACCGTTTCCGGGTCGACGGTCGGCCAGATGACGCCGCGGTCGGCGTCCTCCTTGCGGCAGGTGTCCAGCCAGTACCGCAGCACCTCGGCCGGCGGGGTGCCCTCGGGCAGTTCCGTGGCCAGCCGGTTCGCCACCTCGACCATCGTCTCGGTGGTGTTGGTGTTGGCGTTCTCCCAGGTGAAATTCTGCAATTGCGCGGTGGAGAGCCGGGCATCGGCGCCGCTGCCGACGCGCAGTTTGCCCTGGTTCTCCTCCATGCCCTTCGGCGCGTCGTAGCCGATGTTGCTGTGCAGGCCCTGGTTACGTCCCCAGCCGAGGAAATTGCCGAAATTCATGAATTCCGGATGGGTGTAGGGGACGTGGTAGGTCTCCATGAACGCCTCGAAGGCGACCTTCCAGTTGCAGTCGAAGGTCAGCCAGCGCCGCCACCGGTACCGCATGTTCTCCAGCTGGAACGGATCCAGCAGCGAGGCGGCCGGCTCCAGATATTCGCGCAGCGGAACACAATCGGGATCCATGTTCAGCCAGACCCAGCCGCCCCAGGTGTCGACCTGGACCGGATTGAGCCGATCGGTGCGGTCGTTCAGGCCGCAGGTCCAATCGTCTCGTTCGGGGACGAAGGTGTTCTGGCCCTCCAGGTTGTAGCGCCAGCCGTGGAATCCGCAGACGAATTGCTTGCGCTGCCCGCGGGCGTCGTGCTCGCCCGGGGGAGTGTCGACCAGCCGCCGGCCGCGGTGCGCGCAGACGTTGTAATAGGCCCGGATCGTCTCGGCGTCGGTCCGCACCAGAATGAACGATTCGTGCTGGATCTCGTAGGTGAGGAAATCCCCCACCCGCGGCAATTCCTCCACACGGCAGACCTGCTGCCACACCTTGGACCAGAGTTTGTCGGCCTCGGCGCGGGCGTACTCCTCGGAGATGTACGCTTCCACGCCGATCGTCATCGGGCTCGACAGCGGCTCGGCCGCCGCGGCGGACCCGCTCGATGATGCGGATACATTATCGATGGTTTCGGTCATGGCTTCTCCCGGTGGATTCAGCGGGTGGGGGTTTTCGACATGGATTCACGCATCCTGACGCAGGGCCAGCACGCTGCCCTCGGCGTCGGCGGACACGTACACGGTGCCGTCCGGTCCGGCGGTGATACCGGTGAACGGACCCTGCGGGCCGGAGAACGGCTGCACGCCCAGCAGCGGCTTCGCGGTGACCCCGGGAGGCGCGCCGACCGGCAGGTTCTCCGCGAGCGTCTGCCGGATCTTGGTGCCGAGATCGACGCTGATCACGGCCTTGAGGCCGACGTCGACAACGAGCAGTTGCCCGCCGCGGACCAGCAGCCCGTGCGGGGTCCGCAGGCCGTCGACCAGGGTGTCGACCCTGCCGTCGACGATGGACACGACCCGCCCGGCGCCCGATTCGGCCACCAGGACCGTGTCGCCGGGGCCGAACGCGACGCCGATCGGCTGGTTCAGCCCGCTCGCCAGCGTCTCGATCTGTCCGCCGCGCACCGCCAGAACCCGTCCCGCGGAACCGAATTCGGTGACCACGAGCCGGCCGTCGGATCCGGACGCGATGCCGTACGGCTGGTCGATGCCCTCGGCGAGGACCTCGGTCTCCTCCTTGGCCGGACGGTAGACGGCCACCGTGCCGGCCGCGGTGGTGACGAGGAATTCGTCTGCGCCCGCGGCGATCACGCCGCGGATCGGGCCGGGGTAGTTGGGCGTGAACAACATTCCCAGCGCCTCGGGGGTGCCGGAGCGCAGGGCGTACAGGTGGGTGCCGTCGGCGATGTACAGCACGCCGTCGGGCCCGACGGTCAGGTCCAGCGGCCAGCTCAGGCCACCCGGCAGGGTGGTGCTGGTCTCGCCGGCGGCGGAGATCTCGGTGATCTCGCCGGTGAAGTTCGAGACGTACAGCCGGTCGCCGATGAACGTGCAATTGTCCAGGCCCGGAGCGAGATTCGCGAGCACCCGGCGGTCGCCGGTGCGCGGATCGATGCGCAGGACCTGCCCGGACCCCGCCTGGGTGGAGACGATGTTCCCGTGGGGATCGAATTTCACCGAGTCGGGTCCGGCGAGGTCGCCGACGACCCGTTCCGGTTCTCCGCCTTCGGGATCGATGCGCCAGATGTCATTGGTGCCCATCACCGGGTAGTAGAGGTAGCCGTCCGGGCCGACCTCCATGGCGTTGGGCAACGGCAGGTTGTCCACCAGGACGCGGGGCGCGCCGCCGTCGAGCGGCAGCTCCATCAGCCGGCCGCCGATCCGGCATTCGTTGACGAACAGCCGGCCCTGGTACACGGTGATGCCGTTGGCGCCCGGGAGGTCGTCGCGCAGCAGCCGGACGCTGCCGTCGGCGCCGCGCACACTGACGCGGCCGTCGTAGTACTCGGTGGCGTAGAGGTTGCCGGCCGGGTCGAAGGCGATGTCGTCGGGGGCGACGATGTCGCCGCCCTTCGCGCTGATGGTCTCGATCTCGCCGCTGGCTGTGTCCAGTGCGCTGATCGTGCTACCGCTGACCTGGGCCACGTAGATGCGGCCGTCCGGACCGGTTCTCAGTCCGTTGGCGCCGAAGAGGCGGCTGGGCGGGGTGAGCCGCTCCACGCTCCAGCCCTCGGCAAGGGCGATCGAAGTTGTACTGGCGTAACGCGCCCCTGGTGCCAAAGCGGGGCCTCCCATGCTGAAGAAGAACGTCGGTGTCCACGATGTGGCGACAGGGATTGATCCATACGTTTCGTGACCCAGGCCACTATCGATGGGTCAGGCTACTTCAATCCTCACAAGGATAGCAATACTTGAAAAGCTGGCAGGTCGATGTCTAGACTCTGGCCCGGACGACGACACCCCGCCACCGGACGGCGACGGGGTGTCGAAGCTGTTGCAGCAGTACTAGATTCGGGCCCGTGGCCCGGACTGGACCGCCTGCCGCGCCATCGCGGCGGAGGCATTGACAACACCGTCGTCGAAACGTTCGAGCACGATCGCCTGGGTGGCGATCAGATGGGCCCGCGCCAGACGCGCCGCCTCGGCGGCGTCCCCGTCCGCGATGGCCCGGGTGATCCGCCGGTGTGCGTGCACGGCATCGTGCGCCTCGCTGGTCGAGGGATACTCGCCGCGCCGCGTCAGCACCTCGGCCCACGCCTCCTCCTGCGCCGACCACAGCCGGGCCAGGCTGGACACCACGTAGCGCGTGGTGGCGTTCGGCACGAACGAGATGATCAGATCGTGATAGTCGCGCGCGGAGTGGGTGAATTGCGCTCCCTCGCCGACGAATTCGGCCGACGAGTCGACCGCGGCTTCCAGGGCCGGCACCACCACCTCCAGCCGGTCCGCCCGGCGCGCGCACTCGGCGGCGCACATCGGTTCCAGCTGTTGCAGGCCGACGGCCAGATCGCCGAGCGTGACGCGGGCGCCCTGCAGGGCCAGGCCCAGGTGATACGCGGCCGACGACTCGTCGGGCCGGTGCACCTCGGCGCCGCCGACATTGCCACGCCGGACCGTCACCAGGCCCTCGGTCTCCAGGATGCGCAGCGCCTCCCGGATCGAGGGGTAACTGACGCCGAACTCCTTGACCAGCTGATCCTGGGTCGGCAGGCGGAAATCGTCGTCGCCGGCGAGAATGCGCGCACGCAATTCCGCCGCGACCGTCTCCGCGATGCGGCGCTGCGGAATGCGGCCGCGACGGGCCGTCGTCACGCAGTCCGCCTGTCGGTCATGCGTTGGAGTCTAACCATCACCGAACGAGCGTTACAAATATTGCCATCCTTACAATGATTGACGTAATGTGCGGCCCATGGACTTCACGATGGGTGAGGCCGCCACCGTCCTCCGCGGTGAGCTGCGCAGTCTGGTGAAGGAGCAAATCCCTCCCGACTTTCTCGGTGCCTTCACCGACGACCCGGCGGATCTGGAAGTGGCGCAGAGCTTTTCGCGTCTGCTCGCCGAACGCGGACTACTCTGCGCGGCGTGGCCCGAGGAATTCGGCGGCCGTGGCGCCTCGGTCTGGGAACAGACGGCCGTGCGCGAGGAGATGTGGGCGCATCACGAGCCGCGTGGTGCGCAGTACATGGGTGTGAACTGGGTGGGGCCGACGATCATGCGGCACGGTACGGAGGAGCAGCAGCGTAAGCATCTGCCGCCGATCGCGCGGGGTGAGGTGATCTGGTGTCAGGGGTTCAGTGAGCCGGACGCGGGGTCGGATCTGGCGTCGTTGCGGACGTCGGCGCGTCGCGACGGTGACGGCTGGCTGGTGTCGGGGCAGAAGATCTGGACCTCCTACGCCACCATGGCGCAGTGGTGCTTCCTGCTCGTCCGCACCTCACGCGAGGAGCGGAAACAACAGGGCCTCACCGTCTTTCTGCTGCCGATGTCCGATCCCGGCATCGAGGTGCGGCCGATCCGTGCGATGCTCGGCCCGCATCACCTCAACGAGGTCTTCTTCGACGGCGTCCGGGCGACCGAGGCCGACGTGCTCGGCACGGTCGGCGACGGCTGGCGGGTCGTGCAGGAGGTGCTGGCGTTCGAACGGGTCGGCATCGCCCGGTACGCGCGCTGCGAGCGGCTGCTGATGGCCGCCCCCGAAGTGCTCGGCGACCGCTGGGAGACATTGCCGGCCGAACTGCGCGGCCGCTGGACACGCATGCTCATCCACAGCCGGCGCGCGCGACTGCTGGCGTATCAGGTGCTGTCGCTGCAGAGTTCGGGCCGCGTCGCCCCGGCCGACGCCGCCGTCTACCGGATCGCGGTGACCAGACTCGATCAGGAGAGTGCCGCGGTGCTCTCGGAGATCGCCACCTTCGCGGCGGCGGACGACGAGCCGGACCGGCGCTTCCGCCGCGCGGTGGAGGACCACTGGAAATACGCGCACGCCGCCACCGTCGCCTCGGGCAGCATCGAGATGCAACGGATCCTGCTCGCCCGATCACTGCTGGCCTCGGCGTGAACCGGGCCGCACCACAACGGTATTCGCACGCGGCCGGCGGCCGGCGGGCCATCGGCAGGGGTGACCGTCGCGACCGCGGGTGCCGGAGCCATCGGGACGCAATGCGATCCACCGGCCCGCGCGCGCCTCGCCCGAGAGGGGAGAAAAAGTGAACATCGAACTGTCCGCGGAAGCAACGGAATTCGGGCACCAGGCCCGGCGGGCGCTGGAAGCCGCAGGTGGCGACGAGCTCGTGCAGCGGGCCGAGCAGGATCCGCGTGCCCGCGCCGACCTGGTGGACCCGGTACTGCGGAAGCTCGGCGCCTGGGAGCTGACACCCCGCGCGGACGCCACCGAACTGGAAGCCGCTGCGGCGCTGTGCCGTTCGGCCGGCTACTGGGCGCTGCCGTATCCCGTGGCCGAACGACTCGCGCGGCCCGCCGACGCCGACGGACTGATCGTGATCTCCGAGCGCGAACCCACCGGCGCCGTGGCCGATCTCGACTTGCGCTGGGCCACCGTGACTCTGTCGGACGAGCCCGGCTCCGCGACACCTCGGGCCGCCGAATCGCGGCCTCGCGACACGGCTTTCGTCACGGCGCTGGATGTGCGATCGGCCCGGCGCGATCCGGCGGGGGACCTCGCGCTGGGTCTGCTGTTGCCGTGCTGGACCCTGCTCGGAATGCTGGACCGGGCCATCGATCTCGCTCGATCCCATGTGACGGTGCGTGAGCAGTTCGGCCGCACCCTCGCGGAATTCCAGGGCGTGCAGTTCCAATTGACCGACGCTGCCGTGGAACATCGCGGCGTGGAAATGCTGGCCCGCTATGCGCTGTGGAGCTTCCAGACCGGAAGCGCGGACGCCGTCGATGATGCCCTGTCGCTGCGCCTGGCCGCGATCGAGGCCGCCGACATCGTCTTCCGGGTCTCCCATCAATTGCACGGTGCGCTGGGCTTCTGCGACGAGTCGCCGTTGTCGTGGCTGTCCCGGTACAGCCGGCCGCTGCGCCGCCTGCCCACCGGGCTGTCCGAGACGCGCGACGAACTGACCCGGCGCCTCGGACGCCACGGCCTGACCGGGCTGTTCAGCGACCCCGAAACAGAGAAGATCGCATGAGTTCCGGAAATGTGTCGTACCGAGGCGAGACGACGAGACTCCTCGATCAGAGCATTGATCCAGCACCACCCGCCGCCCGGCTCGTCCGTGGCACCGCACCCGCGACAGGAGTTGCCGCGTGAAGTATGACCTTCCCGATGAGTTGATCGTGGAGTGCGACGGCCCGGTGCGGACGCTGATCCTCAATCGTCCGGACGAATTGAATGCGGTCAACGAGCGGTTGCACTGGGGTTTGGCTCAGGTGTGGCGTCAGTTGGCGATGGATGCCGAGGCGCGGGTGGTGATCGTGACCGGTGCGGGGCGGGCGTTTTCGGCTGGTGGTGATCTGGATTGGATCACGTCGTTTCTGGAGGATCCGGTCGCGCGGGACGAGAGTGTCCGTGAGGGTGCGCAGATCGTGGAGGAGATGTTGCGGTTTCCGTTGCCGGTGATCGCGGCGGTCAACGGTGCGGCAGTCGGGTTGGGGTGCAGTGTGGCGGTGCTCAGTGATGTGGTGTTGATGTCGGAGCGGGGGTCGTTGGCGGATCCGCATATCTCTGTGGGTTTGGTGGCCGGTGACGGTGGTGCGGCGTTGTGGCCGTTGCTGACTCCGATTATGCGGTCGCGGGAGTTTCTGTTCACCGGTGATCGGATTGATGCGGTGAAGGCGGTGGAGTTGGGGTTGGCGTCGCGGGTGGTGGCGGCGGATGACCTTCTGGTGCAGGCGCGTGCGTTGGCTGATCGGTTGGCGCGGCAGCCGGTGGAGGCGTTGCGGGGGACGAAGCGGGTGGTGAACATGTATTTGTCGCAGGCGTTGTCGGGTCCGTTGCAGGCGGGGTTCGCGGCGGAGGTGGTGTCGATGCAGACGGTCGAGCATCGGGAACGACTGCTGGCGTTGCGGAACAGAGCCGGTCGCGAATGAGCACGGAATGCGGTAGCCCGGCCCGGCGAGTGTCCGGCGGTACGGTCGTGCCCGGTCGGTTGACCTTGCCCGGCGCCGGTGTCGTGGGAACAGTGATCCGCGTCCGGCCGTTGGTGTCGCGGCGCGACCCGAATCGGTGTTCGGCGAGTGGGACTTCGGAGCGGAGGTTCCGCGATGGGTAGGCCGGTGATGGGGGATTTCCGTGCGGGGGTGCGGGATTGGTGCCGAGCGAATGTGCCGGCGGAGTGGCGGTCGGCGCAGACCGGTGTGCCGGACGCGGAGTTCGTAGCGTTTCAGCGGGAGTGGTTCCAGACATTGCGGTCCGGCGGGTTCGCGGTCCCGCACTGGCCGAAGGAATTCGGCGGCGGGATGACCGTCCCGGAGCAGGTTGTCCTGTATCAGGAACTCGCCGCGGCGGACGCGCCCCGGTTGGTGCTGGCGTTCGTGGCGATCCACCACGCGGCGTCGACCCTGCTCGCAGCCGGTACGGAAGCCCAGCGGCAGCGGTATCTTCCGGCGATTCTCGAGGGTGAGATCTGGTGCCAGGGCTTCTCGGAGCCCGGAGCGGGATCGGATCTGGCGTCGTTGCGGACGGTCGCGCGCCGCGACGGTGACGATTTCGTGGTCACCGGGCAGAAACTTTGGGCCAGCGGCGCACAGCACGCGGACTGGTGCCTGCTGCTGGCGCGGACGGATCCGGATGCCCCGAAGCGGAAGGGGATCTCGTACTTTCTGATGGACATGCGGTCGCCGGGGATCGATGTGCGGCCGATCAAGCAGGCGACCGGGGAGTCGCATTTCTGTGAGCTGTTCCTGGATCAGGTGCGGATTCCGGTGTCGCAGTTGATCGGTGCGGAGAACATTGGCTGGCAGGTCGCGCAGTCCACCCTCGGCGCCGAGCGCGGGTTGACGATGCTGGAGTTGGCCGAACGGCTCGGGAACGCCGGGTTCCGTTGGCTGGTGGAGGAATGCGCCCGGCCTCGGCCGGAGGGTGGCCGTCCGATCGATGACGCGGTCGTCGCGGACCGGCTGGCGACCTTCGAGACCGAGATCGCGGGACTGCGGGCGCTGTGTGTGGATGTGGTGCAGCGGCACGAGGCGGGGACGGCGGGTCCGGCGGACGCGTCGGTGGTGAAGTTGTTCTACAGCGAGTTGTTGCAGCGGCTCACCGGGTTCGGTGCCGAGATCGGCGGACTCGCGACGCAGACCGTTGTGCGCAAACCGATGTCCGGCGGCTGGGAATCGGGGGCATGGGTCCTCGACTTCGTCGGGTCGTGGGAGTGGACCATTCCCGGTGGCAGCAGCGAGATCCAGCGCAACATCATCGGCGAGCGCGGACTCGGCCTACCCAGAGAACCGGCAGGAAACTGATGTCCGACGATCTTTCCGAATTCCACGACGAACTGCGCACCGTCGCACGCGAACTGCTCGCGGCCGGTTCGGGGGCGGCACTCGACCGGCGGCAACTGGCCCGCACCGGATGGCTCGGTCTGGAAGCCGCCGACGAATACGACGGTGCGGAAGCCACTTTCGCCGAAGTCGCGGTGATCCTGCACGAGTTCGGCCGCGCCGCCGCGCCCGGCCCGTACCCGACCGTGGCCGCGCTGGCCATCACCACCCTGGAACAACTGCGACCCGGCCCCGACCGCGATCGGCTACTGCGCGACACGGTCGCCGGCGCCGCCACGCCGGTGCCGGTGTTCGACGCCGAACTGTTCGGCGCACAGGACATCCCGGCGGAACCGGCACCGCCGGCGTCGGGTTCGTCGGCCGCGACGGACAGCCTTCCGATCGTCCGGAGCGTCACCCCCTTCCGCCTCGTCTACGAGGCGGATCGCGTGAACGTCAGTGGCACAGCAGATTTCGTGCTCGACGCGCCGGAAGCGGATCGCCTGCTGTTGCTCGCCGCCGACGACAGTGGGATACCCGTTGTGGTGCCCGTCGATCCGTCGGCCCCCGGCCTCACTGTGACCACCCGGCCGGTGGTCGACCTCACGCGCAGCATCGCGACGGTATCAGCGGAAGATGTTGCGGTGGAGCAGGTCTGGCGATTCGTCGACAATCCCTATGAGGCGCTGCGCTACCTCCGCGACCGGGCCGCCGTCGCGGTCGCCTGCGACAGCCTGGGCCTGAGCGAAGCCATGCTCGACGCCACCGTCGACTATGCCCGCGTCCGTGAACAATTCGGGCGGCCGATCGGCTCGTTTCAGGCGGTCAAGCACGCCTGCGCCGACATGCTGGTCCAGATCACGATCGCCCGCAAGCTGATCGATGCGGCGATCCGCGGTCTCACCGACGAGTCGGCGGACGGCGCCGCCGCGGCGATGGCGAAGTCCTACGCCTGCACCGCCGCGGTCGACATCGTCGGCAAGGCAATGCAATTGCACGGCGGGATCGGCTACACCTGGGAGAGCGGCATCCACACTTACCTGAAGCGCGCGCTGCTGAACCGCTCGCTGTACGGAGCCCCCGCCGATCATCGCCGCCGCCTGTCCCGTCGCTACGCCTGAAAAGTCGCCCGCCCAGGTTCACCGGTATCGGCGCGGCGTGTCGGCGATGCGGCGGCGTGTGCCCGGCAGGCCAGGACGTTGCTTCAGCGACCGGTCCAACGGGGCGAACGCTTTTCGGCGAAGGCGCGCGGACCCTCCTGCGCGTCGTCGCTGGTGTAGCAGTACTCGGCGGCGTGCCGCGCGGCCCGCAATGCGGCGGACCGGCCCATTTCGGTTGCGAGCATGACCGTTTCGCGTGCCGCGCGCACCGACAGCGGTGCTCCCGCGAGCACATCGGTGGCCAGTTCCACCGCGGCCGACAGCAGATCCCCGGGTTCGGCGATCCGGTTGACCAGCCCGATCTCGTAGGCGCGCTGCGCGGTGATCGGCTTTCCGGTGAGCAGGATCTCCATCATGATCCGCTGCGGGATCATGTGGATCAGTGGTGACGCCCAGGGCGAGCTGCGGCCCACCTTCACCTCGGTGATCGCGAATCTCGCTGTGCTGCTGGCGACACAGAGGTCGCAGGCCTGCGCGATCATCCAGCCACCCGCGAAGGCGACGCCGTTCACCGCGGCGATGGTCGGCTTCGACAGCTCGATGGTGTCGTAGGGGAGCGGGAACATGTCGCGCGGCGGCACCCGCATCCCGGTCTCCACCATCTCCTTCAGATCGCCGCCGGCGCAGAACGCCTTGTCGCCTGCGCCGGTGAGGATCGCCACCCGTGAGTCGGGATCGCGCTCGAAGCGGTCCCAGGCGTCGAACAGGCCCTCGCGCACATCCTTCGACAGGCAGTTGCGGGTTTCGGGCCGGTTCAGCGTGATCACGGCGATCCCGTCGGGACGTGCGTCGTAGGTGACCGCGTCGGACATCAGAAACCTCTCTGCCGGATGAGGTGGGCGGCTCGGTCCAGATCCTCGCGAAAGTCGGGATGCGCGATGGCGATCAGGCGGCGGGTGCGCTCGGCGAGGTTCTGCCCGCGCAGTTCGGCGGCGCCGAATTCGGTGACGACGATGTCGACGTCACTGCGGGCCGTGGTCACCGGGCCGGACAGCGCCGCGGTGATACGGCTGATCGTGCCGCCCTTCGCCGTCGCCGGCAGTGCGATGATGGCGTGCCCGCCGAGGGAATTCGCGCCGGCGCGGACGAAGTCGACCTGGCCGCCGGTGCCGCCGAGATACGCGGATCCGCTCTGTTCGGCGTTCACCTGCCCGGTGAGGTCCACCTCCATCGCCGAATTCAGCGTGACCAGATTGTCCAGCTGGGCCAATATCGCCGGATTGTGCGTGTAATCGGTTGTGCACATGCGGATTTCGGGATTGCGGTGGGCGAAGTCGTAGAGCCGCCTGGTGCCGATCAGGGCGCCGGTGATCGAGACGCCGGCGTCGATGCGCTTGCAGGCGTTGGTGACCACGCCGGCCTCGGCCAGATCGACCAGGCCGTCACCGATCATGCCGGAATGCACGCCCAGATTCCGCCGGTCGTGCAACTGCCGCAGCAGCGCGTCCGGCACCGCGCCGACCCCGGTCTGCACGACCGCGCCGTCCTCGATGTAGGCGGCGGCGTAACCCGCGATGGCCGTGTCGATCTCGCCGATCCGGGCGGCCGGCACCTCGACCGGCGGCCGCGACACGTGCACCGCGTAGTCGATGTTCGACGAGGGTAGCCGCTCACCGAGAGTGAACGGGACCTGGTCGTTGACCTCGGCCACCACCACCCGCGCCGTCGCGGCGGCCGCGAGGACGTGATCGCTGATCAGGCCGAGGCTGTGGTTGCCGTCCGCGTCGGCGGGACTCACCTGCACGAAAGCCACGTCGCAGCCCAGGGCCCCGGTCTCTATCATGGGCCCGACCCGGCTCACGTGACAGGGCACCACCGAGAGCCGATGTTCCTTCGCCGGCGCGCGCAGCGTGCCGATCGCGCCCATGCTCGACAGCGCGAAACTGTCGGTGGCGGAGGAGGTGAAGATCCCGGAGAAACTGGTCGCCACGAACACCGAGAGGTCGCCGATGTCGCGGCCCTGCTCGATCAGGGCCTCCAGCAGGGTGCTCGGCTCCCCGCACGCCTGCCCGACGACGATGCGATCACCGGGGCGCACGAAATCCGCCAGGTTCAAAGCGGTTTCGGGCAGTACGGTCGGGGCGCTCACCGCGGCTCCCAGCCATGGGCGAGGTCGCCGGTGTGCTCGCCGAGCCGCGGTGCGGGCCCGGCCACATGACCAGGGGTGCGGGAGAACCAGGCCGGCGGGCCGGGGAATCGCACGGGACCCTGTGGGGTGTCGACGGTTTCGAAGAAACCGACGGCGTTCAGGTGCGGATCGTCGAACAGATCGTCCAGGCTGCGCACCGGCGCCGCGGGAATGTCCAGCGACCGCAACAGATCCAGCCACTGCTGCGTGGTCCGCTCGGCGAACGTCTCGCCCAGCAGCGCGTACACGGTGTCGATCTGCCTGGCCCGCTGTTCCAGCGTCGCGAACTGCGGACCCGCCCACGCCGGTTTCACCGCCTCCACGAACGCCGTCCACTGTTTGTCGTTGTAGACCAGCGCGCCGATGTGACCGTCCTTGGTGGCGTACGGTTTCCGATTCGGCGCCAGCGCGCGCGGATATCCGGCGGGCGCCAGCGGGGGGCTGAACATCGCCCCGTTGGCGTGTTCGACGAGCATGAACGAGGCCATGGTCTCGAACATGGCGATCTCGACTTCCTGTCCCTCACCGGTGCGTTCACGGTGGAACAGCGCCATCATGGTGGCGTAGAGGGCGGTGAGCCCGGCCACCTTGTCGGCGAGGATGGTGCCGGCGTAACTGGTCTGCCCGGTCAATTGCCCCTGCACATAAGGCAATCCGCTCTCGGCCTGGATGGTGTCGTCGTAGGCGGTGCGGTTCGCGTCCGGCCCGCGACGGCCGTACCCGTAGCAATTGGTGTAGACGACAGCGGGATTGATCGCCGCCACCGCCGCGTAGTCGAAACCGAGATCCGCGATCGCCCGGGCGCGCATGGAGTGGATGAACACGTCCGCGCCGGCGATCAGCGCGCGCAGCGCCTCCTTGCCCGCGTCGGACCGCAGGTCGAGCACCGCGCTGCGCTTGCCGCGGTTCACGTTGACGAAGACGCCCCCGAGGCCGGGTTCCGGGCCGACGGAGATGTACCGGGTGTTGTCACCTGCGGGGGGCTCGATCTTGATCACGTCCGCCCCCATGTCGGCCATGATTTGGGTGCAGTACGGCCCCATCACCATCGCGGTGAGATCGACGACCCGTACTCCGGACAGTGGACCGTGTGTCATCCGCGCCAGCCCTCGCCTTCCATCCAATGAATCTTTGCAAGGATAGATCAAAACAGTGAATCTTTGTAAGGATAGTGATATCAAGGTTGCCGTGGAGAGCTTCACCGATCCGGGAATGCCGGGCCAGGGCATCACCCTCCCCGCGTCGATCGCCGCCGTTCTGGACACCGCTCTCGCGCAGCGTCCCGATGCCCCCGCGATCGAGGCGGTCTCGGGCATCTGGTCGTACGCGCAGCTGGACGAACAGGCCGGCCGCGCCGCCGGCGCGCTGTGGGAACTCGGGGTCCGCCCCGGCGACCGGGTGGCGGCCTGCCTGCCCAACGACCTCGACATCGTCGCCGCCTTCCACGGCGTGCAACGCATCGGCGCCGTGTGGGCCGGGATCGGTGAGGCCCTGGCCGAGGCCGAACAGCAGCAACTGCACGACACGGTCGAGCCCACGGTGGTCCTCGCCGGCCCGCGCTGCCTGCTGACCGGGCCCACCGTGGTCGGGCTCGACCGCTGGCGCGCACTGCTGGACACGGCCGCCCCCGCGCCGGCCGTCACCACGGATCTCGACGCCCCCGCCGGAATCGCTTTCACCAGTGGCACTTCCGGCGCTCCGAAGGCGGTCGTGCACAGCCAGCGCAACATGCTGCTGCCCGGCGCGACACTGACCGCCACCCGCGGCTGGGGCCCGGATCTGCGCAAGGGCGACAGCTTCCCGCTGACCATCCTGAATCTCATCGTGCTGTCCACACTGCTGACCGCCCAGGCCGGCGGCTGCGCGGTGATCATGAACCGCCGTGACGTCGACGGTGTCGCCGAGTGGATCACCACCCGCCGGGTCACGGTGTGGAACGGCGCGCCCGCACAGGTCTACGACCTCGCCCAACGCCCCCACCTCGACCTGAGCTCGCTGCGGGAGGTGTGGAGCGGCGGTGCCGACACCTCCGACGCCCTGCGCCGCGCCTTCGCCGACGCGCACGGCCTGACCCCGCGCGCCACCTACGGCCTGACCGAGGCGCCGACCGTGGTCGCGATCGATCCGCCGGGTGAACGCTGGCAGCCCGGCACCGGCGGCCGGGTCCTGCCGCACCTGGACGTCGCCGCCCACGACGACGCCGGCAACCGGCTGCCGCCGGGCGAACTCGGCGAATTGCGCATCACCGCAGCGACTTCCGGCCCGTACGCGAACCTGTGGCGCCCGATGCTCGGCTACTGGGCCGACGGCGCCGTACAGCCCGTCGACGCCGACCCGACCCCGACCGGCGACATCGGCACGGTCGACGGAGAGGGCTGGCTGTCGGTACTGGATCGCAAGAAGCTGGTCATCATCCGCGGCGGCGCGAACGTGTATCCACTGGAGGTGGAACGCATTCTGACCGCCCACCCCGCCGTCGCGAAGGCCGCCGTCTACGGCATCCCCGACGACCGGCTCGGCCAACGCGTCGCCGCCGTCGTCGAAACCGACGGCACCGCAATCGATTTCACCGCACTCGCCGAGTCGTGCCGGCGGGAGCTGGCCGGCTACAAGGTGCCGGAGCTGTGGTCGCGGGTGGACGGCCTACCGGTGAACGCGATGGGCAAGGTGGTGCGCCCCGGGCTCCCGGAATTCGTCGCCGCCCACCGTACCGACAGCGCCGGGGAGTGATCATGGAAATACGCAGTGTCACAAGCATGTTCGCCCTGAAGGGCCGGGTGGCGATCGTGACCGGCGGATCGTCCGGGCTCGGCGCCGCGACGGCGACCGCGCTGGCCGAACTCGGCGCGCGGGTCGCCGTGGTGGCCCGCCGCAAGGACCGGCTGGCGGAACTGGCGGAGCGGATCGACGGCCTCGCCGTCGCCTGCGACCTGTCCGACCCCGAGGCGGTCGCCACCGTGGTCCCCGAGGTCGCCGAAACCCTCGGCCCGCCGGAGATTCTCGTCAACGCCGCGGGCAACCGCTTCTCCGAGGACCGCGCAGAGTCCGAGACCCTCACCGACATCCGCGCCACCATCGACCTCAACCTGGTGGCCCCGTTCCTGCTGTCCCAGGCGGTCTTTCCGCACATGTGCGCCACCGGCCGCGGCAGCATCGTCAACATCTCGTCGATCAGCGGCCGGGTCGGCGTCCCCGGAATCCCCCAAGCCTCCTATGCCGCAAGCAAATTGGGCCTCTCGGGCCTCACCGCCGAGCTGGCCGTGCAATGGGCCCGCCACTCGATCCGCGTGAACACCGTGGCCCCCGGCTTCTTCCGCAGCGAGATCACCGACGCCCTCTACGACAGCGAACGCGGCGGCGCCTACCTGCGCCGCAACACCCCGCTACCGACCGAGGGCACCGCCGACGATCTCATCGGCGCGATCTCCTGGCTCGCCGGCGACGCCGCCCGTTATGTCACGGGACAGACCATCGTCGTCGACGGAGGCTGGACGGCTCGCTAGCCTGCCGCTGCGAGCGAAGCCCGAGCCGATATCACGCTCCGGCCGAGTATTCGGCAGACTGATCGGCGATGATGCTGCCCGAACTACCCGACCTGCCCGTGCGCGAGGTGCTCGGTGCGGTGACGTCGGCGCTGACCGGCGCAGGCGCTGCGGTACTGGTCGCGCCGCCCGGCACCGGGAAGACGACGCTGGTGCCGTTGGCGCTGGCCGCGGGCACGAGCGGGAAGATCCTCGTCGCCGAGCCGCGGCGGCTGGCGGCGCGCGCGGCGGCGGCGCGGATGGCGTCGCTGCTCGGCGAACCGGTGGGGGAGACGGTCGGTTATTCGGTGCGCGGGGATCGGCGGGCCGGACCGCGCACCCGGGTCGAGGTGGTCACCTCCGGGCTGCTGGTCCGGCGCCTGCAAGGCGACCCGGAACTCGCGGGCGTGGACGCGGTGATGCTCGACGAATGCCACGAGCGGCATCTCGACGCCGACCTGTTGCTGGCCCTGCTGCTCGACGCGCGTGGCGGCCTACGGCCGGACCTGCGGGTGCTCGCGACCTCCGCGACCGTAGCGGCGGACCGGTTGGCGGCGTTGCTCGGCGGGACGGCTCCGGCGCCCGTGGTCGAGGCGCACGCCCGGACCTATCCGGTGGAGATCGCCTACAGCCCGGTGCTGCCACGCGAGCGCTTCGAGGCGCAGGTGGCGCGGACCGTCCGGACCGCGCTCGCCGAATTCGCAGGCGACGTGCTGGTATTCCTCCCGGGCGCGGCCGAAATCCGCAGAGTCGCTTCGATAGTGGACGGCCTCGGCGGCGTCGACGTCCTCCCGCTGCACGGCCGCCTGCCCGCGGCGGCACAGGACGCGGCGCTGCGCGCCGGAGCACGGCGGCGCGTGATCCTGTCGACCGCGGTCGCCGAATCCAGCCTGACCGTCCCCGGGGTCCGGATCGTCGTGGACGGCGGCCTGGCCCGGGTGCCCCGAGTAGACCACCGCCGTGGGCTGACAGGTCTTGCGACAGTGCGGGTTTCGGCCGCCGTGGCCGAACAGCGCGCCGGCCGTGCCGGCCGCGAGGGACCGGGCCGGGCCTGGCGCTGCTGGCCGGAGAACGAGCACGCGACCCTGCCCGCCTATCCGGAACCGGAGATCCGCACCGCCGACTTGACCCGCCTCGCACTGGAACTCGCCTGCTGGGGTACCGCCGACGGCAGTGGCCTGTCCTGGTGGGACCCGCCGCCGACCGGCGCGCTGACCGTCGGCCGCGACGTCCTCACCGCCCTCGGCGCACTCGAAAACGGTGAGGTCACCGCCCGCGGCCGCCGCATGGCCGCCCTGGGCCTGCATCCCCGGCACGCCCGCGCGTTGCTCGACGGCGCCGCCGAGATCGGCGCTCGCGCCGCGGCCGAGGTCGTGGCCATCCTCGACGACGACACCCTGCTGCCCGCCACCGATCTGGCCGCCGGCCTGCGCACCCTGCGCGCCGATCGTCCCGACCGCTGGCGCCGCGAGGTGCAGCGCCTGACGCGGATGCTCGACCGGGCAGAGTCCGGACAATCCCCGGCCAGAGATACCCACACCGCAGGCGACCCGTCGTTGATCGTGGCCCTGGCGTACCCGGAGCGACTGGCGCGGCGGCGGGCATCGGGTTCGGCGAGCTATCTGATGGCCGGTGGAACCGCGGTGACATTGCCGCCGGGGTCCGGCCTCGGCGACGCCGAATGGCTGGCGGTCGCGGTCGCCGACCGGGATCCGGGCCGCGCGGAGGGCCGGATCCGATCGGCGGCCACCGCAGATGAGGAACTGGCCCGGCATGCGGCCCCGGCACTGCTCAGCACCGCCGACGAGGTGGAATGGGCCGACGGCGATGTGGTGGCGCGGCGAGTGACAAGGCTCGGCGCGATCCTCCTGTCCGGCAAGCCGTTACAACGACCGCCCGCCGAATCGCTGGCACTCGCCGTGCGATCCGGCCTGCGGTCCGAAGGACTCGGCCTGCTGCACTGGTCGGAAGACGCGGTATCACTGCGACATCGCCTGGACTTCCTGCACCGCACCCTCGGCGCCCCCTGGCCCGCGGTCGACGACGAGACACTGCTCGACGACAACACCTGGCTCGCAACGGAACTCGCGACCGCCCGCCGCCGAGCCGACCTGGAACGGATCGATGCCGGCCACGCCCTACGCCGCCTGTTGCCCTGGCCGGCGGCCGCCCGCCTCGACGAACTGGCCCCCGAACGCCTGGAGGTGCCCTCCGGCAGCCGAATTCGTCTCGACTACACCACCGACCCGCCGGTCCTCGCGGTCAAGGTGCAGGAAATCTTCGGCTGGACCGAAACCCCGCGCCTCGCCGACGGCCGCACAACCCCGGTACTGCACCTCCTGTCCCCCGCCCAGCGCCCGGTAGCGGTCACTGCCGACCTCCCCTCCTTCTGGCGCACCGGCTGGCCCCAGGTCCGCGCCGACCTACGCGGCCGCTACCCGAAACACGCCTGGCCCGAAGACCCCACCACCGTCCCCGCCCACCGCGGCACCGCCCGCAACGCACGCCGATAAAATTCATCCGCCTCGATCGGGTAGGGATGCCCGGCGGGCGGGGCATCGAGTGTTTCGGCAGCGTCGAAAGTATGACTGTCGATGATGAGCAACAGGTCGGCCAAGTCCCGGAACCGGGTGCTGACGATCCCGCTGTCTCATCAATAATTACCTCCAGGGCGGAATTATTGATGCGCGGACGTAATTATTGATGCGTAGCAACTCGCGGATGAGCTGCTCGGGCCTCATCCGAAGGCGACCGTCGGCGCGTACGGTCCGCGGGCGGGTGAATGACCGCCCGGATGGCCCACGCGCATCCGGGCGGCACTGATCAGCCCGCGACCTCCGCCCCCGTCGGCGGCGGTGTCAACTCCCCGAGTTCCGCATCGGTCAGTAGCCGGGAGCGAATGAGGAAGCGGACGCCCTCGGGGGCTTCGAGGGAGAAGCCGCTGCCTCGGCCGGGGACCACGTCGACGGTGAGGTGGGTGTGTTTCCAGTACTCGTACTGGTCGGCGCTCATCCAGAACGGGGTGTCCGCGTCGACGGTGCCCAGTAGGACGTCGGCGGCGCCTACGCGGAATTCGTTGCGGGGGTAGCACATCGGGGCGCTTCCGTCGCAGCAGCCGCCGGACTGGTGGAACATGACCGGGCCGTGTTGTCGAATCAGGGTGCGCACCAGGGTTTCCGCGGCTTCGGTGAGCTCCACCCGGCGGGGCATCAGAAGAACCCGAGTTTTTTCGGTGAGTAGCTCACCAGGAGGTTCTTGGTCTGCTGGTAGTGGTCGAGCATCATCTTGTGGTTCTCGCGGCCGATGCCGGACTTCTTGTAGCCGCCGAATGCCGCGTGGGCGGGGTAGGCGTGGTAGCAGTTGGTCCAGACGCGGCCGGCCTTGATGCCGCGGCCGAGGCGGTAGGCGGTGTTGGCGTCCCGGGTCCAGACGCCGGCGCCGAGGCCGTAGAGGGTTTCGTTGGCGAGTTTCAGGGCCTCGTCGACGGAGTCGAAGGTGGTCACCGAGACCACCGGGCCGAAGATCTCCTCCTGGAAGATCCGCATGTCGTTGCTGCCCTTGAAGATCGTCGGCTCGATGTAGTAGCCGTTGGGGTAGCGGTCGACCTTGCGGGTGCCGCCGCCGGCGAGGATCTCGGCGCCCTCCTTCCGGCCGATGTCGAGGTAGGACAGGATCTTCTCGTACTGGTCGTTGCTGGCCTGGGCGCCGATCATGGTGGCCTCGTCGAGCGGGTCGCCGCCGACGATCGCCTTGGTGCGGGCGATGCAGCGCTCGATGAACTCGTCGTAGATCGAGGACTGGATCAGGGCGCGGGACGGGCAGGTGCACACCTCGCCCTGGTTCAGCGCGAACATCACGAAGCCCTCGACCGCCTTGTCCAGGAAGTCGTCGTCCGCGGCGGTCACATCCTCGAGGAAGATGTTGGGGCTCTTGCCACCCAGCTCCAGGGTGACGGGGATGATGTTCTCGCTGGCGTACTGCATGATCAGCCGGCCGGTGGTGGTCTCGCCGGTGAACGCCACCTTCGCGACCTTCGGGCTGGAGGCCAGGGGCTTACCCGCTTCCACACCGAAACCGTTGACCACGTTGAGGACTCCCGGCGGGAGCAGGTCCGCGATCAGTTCGACCACCTGCAGGATGGAGGCGGGGGTCTGTTCGGCGGGCTTGAGCACCACGGCATTTCCGGCGGCCAGTGCCGGCGCCAGCTTCCAGGTGGCCATCAGGATCGGGAAGTTCCACGGAATGATCTGTCCCACAACGCCGAGCGGCTCGTGGAAGTGGTAAGCGACTGTGTCGGCGTCGATTTCGGCGATGCTGCCCTCCTGCGCGCGGGCCGCGCCGGCGAAGTAGCGGAAATGGTCCACGGCCAGCGGCAGATCGGCCGCCTTGGTCTCCCGGACCGGTTTGCCGTTCTCCCAGGTCTCCGCGACGGCGAGCGCCTCGAGATTCGCCTCGATCCGATCGGCGATCCGGTTGAGGATGTTGGCCCGCTCGTTGGCGGGGGTGGCGCCCCACGCGTCGGCGGCGCGGTGCGCGGCGTCCAGCGCCAGATCGATGTCGGCGGCCGACGACCGGGCGACCTCGCAGATCGTCTCCCCGTCGACCGGGGACGGATTCTCGAAGTAACGGCCCTCGACCGGTGCGGTCCACTCGCCGCCGATGAAATTCTCGTACCGGGACGGGTAATCGACGATGCTGCCGTCCGCGCCGGGCTTGGCGTAGATCATGGCTGTGCTCCTCGCTGAGTCGAGACGGTCGGTGATGTGGATCACTATGCTCAGCGCGGGTTGGCGGATGGTTGACGACACGGCGACGCGCCCGGATCGCGGGTTCGTCAGCGGCGCAGCGCGGTGTGCCGGCGGGCGACGGCGACGGCCCGCCGGGGATCGTCGGCCGGCAGCAGGCGCAGCGCGTGTTCGTGTACGGCGATGTCGTCGGGCACCCGCTCGCCGTAGCTCAGGGCGTGGGCCGGATCCGGATCGGCGAGTACCGCGGCGCGCACGCCGACCGCGAGATGGTCGCGCCACTCCACGATGCCGGGTGTGTCGGAACCGGGCAGCAGCGGGCCCCGATACAGCCGGACCGCGGTCGCCGTGTCGCCGGCCGCCAGCGCCTCGACCAGTTCCACCGCGTCGCAGGCCAGCGGGGTGGTCAATTGGTAGACGCGGTTGGCGATCTCGCCGCCGGTCGCCCGGCGCAGATGCGAGACTTCGGCTTTCAGCGTGCTGGAGCCGGCGGGGCGGTCGCCGTAGATGGCGTGGTGCAGCCGCTCCGGGGTGTATCCGCCCGGTTCCAGGGCGAGCAGCGTGAGGATCTCCAGCTGCCGGGGCCGCAGCCGGACCGGCCGCCCGGCGCGGGTGAGGCCCGCGGCGCCGAGGCAGCGGAGCCGGATCCCGGCGGCGGGTGTCGCGGCCGGGTCGGCGCGCAGCTGGGTTTCGATGGCGCTGACCAGTGTTCGGACGGTCGACATCGCCAGCGGGTTGGAGCGGTCCCAGGAGGCCGAGAGGTCCAGGACCCCGAGGCGTCGTCCGTCGGCGGCGTGGATCGGCGCGCAGTAGCAGACCCAGCCGTGCAGCGCGGCCACCAGATGTTCGGCGGAGAACACCGTGCTCGGTTCCCCGGTGCGCAGTGCCAGCGACAACGCGTTGGTGCCCATGTGCGCCTCGTCCCAGCGGCCGCCGGGGGCGAAGTTGACGCGTTCGGCGCGGCGGCGCATGGCCGGTCCGCCGTAGGACCAGAGGATGGTGCCGTCCGCGTCGGTGACGGCCGCGATGTAGCCCGCGTCGTGGGCGATGCTGTGCAGCTGACCGGTCAGCGCGGTGACCGGGCCGCGCAGCGGGGAGTCCGCCCAGCGTGGTCCGATGTCCGCGGAATCATCCGGGGCGCAAGTGGTTTCGGGGTCGACCGTACGCATCGAGCGCTGCCAGGACTGGGCGACCTCGCGCCGCACACCGGATTCGGCGGGTGCCGGCGCCGACGACCCGGGAATCGTGCGCGCCCATTCCCGCTCCAGCGCGGCCCGCCGCCGCGACAGGCTGCTCCGCTCCGCCATCGGACGAGCCCTTCCGCATGACACTCTCGCGAACCATCATGCCTCACCGGCCCGTCCGGCTGCGGCAAGTTCGGCGGTCAGACCGCAGCCGGCGCCGGGAAACCGTCGATGAAGCGTTCGTACCCGTCCAGCAGCCTTGCCAAGCAGAACTCGAAATCGGCGTCCGCCCAGTCGACGTTGTCGTCGTCGAAGGCTCGCGCGCCGAGGGTCCGGACCAGTACCGGGAAACGGTCGGGATCGAGGACCCGAGCGAGGATCTCGGGGTAATCCGTGACCTCCGGGCCGGTCTGGGTGTCGCGCTGGAATCGCGCCCGGCCGATCACGTACAGCGAAAGATTCAGCACCAGTTGCATTTTGAGCGGGTCGGGGACGCTCGTGCCGTCGAGAACGGTGAGCGCGGTGTTCAGCCACGCCATGTTGTTGGGGCCCATCGGCGGTGCGGAGATCGGGATGTCCAGCCACCACGAATGTGCCTGCAACATACGGA
This sequence comes from Nocardia aurantia, assembly GCF_009604425.1. GTDB lineage: Bacteria > Actinomycetota > Actinomycetes > Mycobacteriales > Mycobacteriaceae > Nocardia > Nocardia aurantia. The sequence goes on from NZ_WEGI01000017.1 coordinate 43,567, forward strand.
ATTCCGCCCAGGCCCAGCGGTACAGCCCGTCCCGCCACGGCGTTCCCGGCGGGATCTCCGGCGGCAGGCCGACCACGCGGTCCGAGAGCAGATCGAGCAGGGTGTCCTTGCTGTCGACGTAGCGGTACAGCGACATGGTGGTGAAGCCGAGCCGTTCGGCGACCCGGCTCATCGACAGCCCCGCGAGGCCGTCGGCGTCGGCGAGCTCCATGGCCGCGTCCACGATCTGGTCCAGGCTCATCCCGCGCCGGGGACCGCGGCTGCCGGTGCTGCCCAGCCCCCAGAGCAGCTCCACCGATTTGGGCAGCGTCACCTCGCCGGATTCGTCCACAAGGCCTCCGATCGTCGTCGTCTCCTGGACGACATCTTGCCCGGTCCGGAAAACTGTGTATCTTATAAACAGAGTGTACAACGCACACAGTTTCTCTCGATCGGATGTCCCATGACTCCCCCTCCAGCGCTCGCCGTCTCCGTCACGGGGCTGGCCAAATCCTTCGGCGGTGTTCCGGTGCTGTCCGGCATCGACGTGAAAGTCCCTGCCGCAACGATCTTTTCGTTACTCGGACCGAACGGTGCGGGTAAGACCACGATGGTCCGGATCCTGGCCACGCTCGGCACCGCCGACCGGGGTGAGGTCCGCGTCGGCGGCCACGATGTGCTGCGCGAACCGGACAAGGTGCGCCGGCTGATCGGCGTCACCGGCCAGAACTCCGCGGTCGACGACGTGCTGACCGCGGCCGAGAATCTGCGCCTGGTCGGCAACCTGCTGCATCTGCCGGGTGGCGAGATCGGCCGCCGTGCCGACAACCTGCTGAAACGGTTCGACCTGACCGCGGCGGCGGGCAAGCGGGCCGGCGCGCTGTCCGGTGGCACCCGCCGCCGGCTCGATCTGGCCATGAGCCTGATGGGCGATCCGCGGATCCTGTTCCTGGACGAGCCCACGACCGGGCTCGACCCGCGCAGCCGCCGGGAACTGTGGGCGGTCATCCGGGATCTCGTCGCCGGCGGCGTGACGATCTTCCTCACCACTCAATACCTCGAGGAGGCAGATCAGCTGGCCGACCGGATCGCGGTGCTCGACGGCGGGAAGATCGTCGCGGAGGGCACCCCCGCCGAGCTGAAGCAGCTCGTACCGGGCGGGCACGTCCGACTGACCTTCACCGATTCGGCGGGCCTGGCCGCAGCCTCCCGCGCGGTCCCGGCCGCGGAGGTCGACGCCGGCGAACTGGCGCTGCGCGTGCCCTCGGACGGCAGCGCCGAGCAATTGTCGCGGCTGCTGGGCCGTTTCGCCGAGGACGCCATCGCGATCGGCGAACTCACCATCCACACACCGGATCTCGACGACGTGTTCTTCGCGCTCACCGGCGCACCGGCCGCAAAGGAAACCCGATGACCGACACCATGATCCGGCCGCCGCTGGCGGTCCGCGCGACGCGCGAGGCGGCGACGATGGCCGGCCGCAACCTGCGGCACACGCTGCGCAGCCCCGACACCATGATCATGACGCTCGCCGTGCCGATCATGATCCTGCTGATGTTCGTCTACGTCTTCGGCGGGGCGATGCGCGTCGACGGGCACTACATCGACTACGTCGTGCCCGGAATCATCCTGCTGTGCGCGGGATTCGGGTCGGGTACCACGGCCGTCGGCGTCTGCACCGATATGCGGAACGGCATCATCGACCGCATCCGCACCCTGGCGGTGCGGCGGACGTCGATGCTGGTCGGTCACGTGGCGGACAGCGTGCTGCGCAATCTGTTCACCACCGCGCTGGTGGTGCTGGTCGCCGTCGCGATCGGCTTCCGGCCCACCGCAGATCCGGTGCGCTGGCTCGGCGTACTGGGCGTGGTCGCGCTGTTCGTGCTGGCGTTGTCGTGGCTCGCCGCCGCGCTGGGGCTACTGGCCGCGAATCCGGAGGCCGCCAACGGCTTCACTTTCGCCTACATGTTCCTGCCCTACGTCAGTAGTGCTTTCGTGCCGCCGGACACGATGCCGGTGTGGCTGCGGTGGTTCGCCGAGAATCAGCCCATCACACCGATCACGGAAACGATCCGGGGCCTGCTGATCGGAACGCCGACATGGCACGATGCCGGAGCGGCCGTGGGCTGGTGCGCGGGGATCGCCGTCGCCGGCTACCTGCTCGCCGGGGCGCTTCTGCGTCACCGCACGCGGGATTGAGCTGCGGGGCTTGATCGGCGAAAGCCGGTCGGGTACAGACAGGGTCCATGACTATGCGAATGTCGGTGACCGGGATCGGGGCGCTGTGCCTGTTGCTCACCTCCTGCGGGGGTCTGCACGGCCACCCGGTGCCGGCCACCGACACCCCGGGCGCCGCCTTCCCCACCAGCAAGGCCGCGGCCGCCACGCCGGGCACGACACTGCCGGAGCTGACCGCGTGGGTGCAGGGCGGAGAGTCGGTGGATCGCAAGGGTTTCCACACCGTCACCCGTGAGGGCGCCACCACCGACCTCGGTGACGACGTGGCGTTCACCAGCCCGTCGCAGAAGATCAAATGCATGACCTCGTCCAAGATGTCGCCGTACGCCGGGGGACTCAGCTGTCTGGTGCAGCTGGTCGACCCGCCCGCCCGGCCGGCCGCGGTCCCCGCCGACTCCAACTGGGTGGGCGGCTGGCTGGACTATCCCGGCGATACGCTGAACGTCGGTGCCCAGCACGGTGATCCGGGCCAGTTCGTCAACGGGTACGGCTCGGTGCTGAACTACGGCAACCGGCTCACCTTCGGTGACTACGACTGCCGCATGGACAGCAACGGACTCACCTGTGTCGACAAGTCCGCCGGATCCGGTGTGCGGATCAACGATTCGGGAGTGCAGCCGGTCGGCTGCCTGCAGCGCACCGATCCGGGGATGCACGGACTCGCGTACGCCTGCGCCGGTTCCGAATCCTCTTCGCCGGAAACCGATTCCACCACGACCACCGCTCCCGCGACCGGCACCGCGCGGCCGGCCCCGACCCGATAACGGGCCGGGGCCGGCCGTCACGCTGTCCCGGCCCTGTCGATCACGCCGTCCCGGCGGCGGGGCCGTCGTCGGCGAATCCGAAGGCGCAGAAGGTCCAGACCTCCTCGGCCGTGATCGGCCGGCCGGGGAGATCGTCGTTGCTGCCGATGGACTGGGCCAGGAACAACACCATCTGCGTCATCAGGGTGGCGGTGCGGTCCGCGTTCACCTCGGTCCGCAATCTGTGTGCGGCGCCGACCTTTTCGATCAGTTCGGTGAACAACGCCACCAAGGGGGTGTGCGCGAGCTGCACCTCCGCCGGATGCGTCACCAGCAGCTGGGTGGCGAACTCGGTGAGCAGCGGGCGGATCGGCGTCGCGTCCGGCCTGGACAGCTCGAACAATTCGTGGCACCCCGCCCGCAGCTGTTGCAGCGGGTCGGTGTGGACGGCGGCCGCGGCGTGGATCTGGTCGGCCAGTTGCGCCAGCGCGTCCTCGTACAGTGCGAGCAGCAATTCGTGTTTACCGCTGAACTGCAGGTAGAACGTGCGCAGCGACTGCCCGGAGCGATCCACCACCTCCTGGACGGTGAAATCGGTGTTGCCTTTTTCGACGATCAGCGCGCGGGCGGCCTCGAGGCATTCCTGGACCCGTTGCTCGGCACGGAGTTTCGCGGTTCGGATGGACCGCTCCACCGCACGTTGCTTCCAGACCGGCTCTTTCCTGAAGGTGCCCACCGTGTGATCGGCCTTTCGCCAGCGTTGGAGAGCAAGCTTACACTCCGACTACGAACTAATTCTCGAATAGGAGAATAGCATTCTCGCATGGCCTGTATGTGGAAGTTGACACTCATTCGCTGACGAAAACAACAGTGTGCGGATTCCGGCTTCTAGTAGTTGCTGCCGGTCCCACTGCCCGTCGGGGGCCGGTAGTAGCCGGGCCCGTGCCAGACCGGCGGGCCGTCGTGCCAGCGCGGCGGGTGGTATCCCCAGCCGCCGTCACCGCCGCCGTGGCCGCGATGGCCGTGGATCTCGTCGCCCTGCTGCTGGGTGATCGGTACCCCTTGGGCGAAAGCCGCTGCGGCGGTGAGGCCCACGGGCGCCACGGCCACGGCCGCGACCACCGCGATGCGGGCGGCCGTTCTGGTCAGTGCTGTTCTGTGGAACATCGGATCTCCTGAGTTCGGACGGCCGGCGGTTCCGGACCAGCCGTTCACAATGATGCCAATGACCAATGTACCGTTATCTATCGGTTAGATCCACTTTCCCGGAAACTTTGGCCATAACGGCAGGTGAATGGGCAATTTGTGCGAGCTTTCGGAACGATACACATCCGATGTGCCATCCATTGACGGCGGATCTACCTCGCCGATCGGATTTGGTCGGGACGACCAGCGCTCTATCAGTTGATTAGATCACATGATAGAGATTCGGCGCGGCCGAGGGCCGCGCGCGATTAGACTGCGCCAGGTGACCGATGCGAACGGTAGTGACCTGCGGGTGAGCGAGGCCGAACTCGCCATGCCCACCGAACGCCGGCTGGTGCTGGCGGCGGAACGGCTGTTCGCCGAACGGGGCATCGACGGCGTCTCGCTGCGCGCGGTGATGGCCGCCGCCGGCACCAATGTGGCTTCCGTGCACTACCATTTCGGCTCCAAGGAGGCGCTGGTCGAAGTGCTGATCCGGCAGCGCAGCGACGAGGTCGCGGCGCGGCGCACCGCCCTGCTGGACGAGATGGAACAGACCGGGCCGGTGACCGTCCGGCAGCTCGCCGAGGCGTTCGCACGTCCGGTGTGGGAGATGGCCATCGGCGACGGCGCCGCCTGGGTGAAGTTCATCGCCGGCGTCGTCGGCAGCGGGCATCCCGCATTGTCGCTGGTGGCCGAGGGATTCACCGAGCAGGCCGTGCGGTTCATGGCTCTGCTCACCGCCGCGGTTCCCGAATTGCCCGGTCCCACCGCGCGTTTCCGTCTCGCGCAGGCGATGACGCTGACCTTCCAGGTGCTCGGCGACGTGCACCGCACCCAGGACCTCATGGCCATCTCCGGCCTGCGGCTGAGCCCGGACCAGGTCTACGCCGAACTCGTCGACGTCGTGACCGCGATGCTGTCCGGGCCCCCCGCCTGACTCACCGGCCGAGCAACTCCGCCGCGAGCGCCCGGATCGCCTTCTTGTCCGGCTTGCCGAGCACCGTCAGCGGCAGCGCGTCCACGGGCACAACATGTTTCGGCGACTGCACCGGCCCCTTGGCCCGCTTCACCGCGGCCTGGATCTCGGCGGTGACGGCCGCGACGCTGTCCGCGTCGCGCGCTTCGGGTTTCAGCACCACGACCGCGGTGACCGCCTCACCCCACTGCGGATCCGCGACACCGACCACCGCGACCTCCAGCACCTGCGGGTGTTCGGAGACGACATCCTCCACCTCACGCGGGAACACGTTGAAGCCGCCCGTGACGACCATGTCCTTGCTGCGGCCGACGATGTGCAGGAAACCCTCGGCGTCCTCGCGAGCCAGGTCGCCGGTGCGCAGCCAGCCGTTGCGGAACGTATCCGCCGTCACCTCCGGCAGATTCCGGTACCCGTTCGCCAGCAGCGGTCCGGAGACGCAGATCTCGCCGACCTCGCCCGCGGCGACCGAATTGTCCTCCGGGTCCAGCAGTTTCACCCGCAGCGCCGCGGCGGGCCGGCCGCAGGAGGTCAGCCGTTCCTTGTCGTGCTCGTCCTTGGCGAGGTAGCTGATCACCATCGGCGCCTCGGATTGCCCGTAGTACTGGGCGAAGATCGGGCCGAACCGGTCGATGGCCTCGGTGAGCCGGGCCGGATCGATCGCGGAGGCGCCGTAGTACACGATCTCCAGCGACGACAGGTCGCGCGTGCGGCTGTCCGGGTGATCCAGCAGCGCGTAGATCATCGAGGGCACCAGCATCGTCGCGCTGATCCGGTACTCCTCGATGGCGCGCAGCACCTCTCCGGCGTCGAAGCGCGGCAGTACGAAGCACTGGCCGCCGAGCAGTACCGTCGGCAGGAAGAACGCGGCCCCGGCGTGGGACAGCGGCGTGCACAACAGGAATCGCGGCCGCCGTGGCCATTCCCATTCCTGCAGTTGGATGGCCGTCATCGTCGCCATCCCGCCGGCGGTGCCGACCACACCCTTCGGCTTACCGGTGGTGCCGCCGGTGTAGGTGATGGAGATGACGTGATCCGGCGTCAGCTCGTTGGCCTCGATGGCCGGATCCGGCTCGTACTTGGCCACCTCGTCGAGCAGGTTCACCCCGACATCGGCCAGTTCGTCCGGAACCGGGCCCAGCACAAGCACTTTCGTGAGTTCCGGTACCCGGTCGACCAGGGCGCGGGCACGCTGCACGAACGGCGGCAGCGGGTCCAGGATCAGCGTGGTGATGCCGGCGTCGGCCAGCACGTAGGCGTGGTCGTCCAGTCCGCCCATGGGATGCAGGGCGGTGCGGCGATGTCCGCGCACCTGTCCGGCGCCGAGGATGAACAGCACCTCGGTGCGGTTGAGCGCCAGCAGCGCCGACGGGGTGCCGGTGTCGACGCCGTGCGCCGCGAAAGCCTGGATATACCGGCTGATCTCGGCGATCACGTCGGCGCCGGTGAGCACCGTGTCGCCGAGGGTCATCACGGGTGCGGTGCGGTGCCGGCGCAGGCCCGCCAGCAGGGAGTGCCCGTTGTGCACCGGAAGCCGCAGCCGGGCATCGGGTTCGATGGTCGTCATGAGGGGCTCCGATCGGTTGCCGTCAGTTCTGTGCCGCGCCGGCGGGCGCGGCGTAGGCGGTGACCACGCAGGCGCCGCCGAGTCCGAGGTTGTGCGCCAGGCCGATTCGCGCGCCCGGCACCTGCCGTTCGCGGGCCAGCCCGCGCAGCTGCCAGGACAGCTCCGCCGCCTGCGCGAGGCCGGTGGCGCCGAGCGGGTGGCCCTTGGAGATCAGCCCACCGGACGGATTCACCACCCACTGCCCGCCGTAGCCGGTGGCCCCGGATTCCACCAGCGCGCCGGATTCGCCCGGCGCGCACAGGCCCAGCGCCTCGTAGGTGATCAGTTCGTTGATCGAGAAGCAGTCGTGCAACTCGATGACGTCGACGTCGTCCACACCGATTCCCGCGCTGTCGAACACCTTTCGTGCCGCGGCCCGGGTCATCGGCGCGCCGACGACGTCGATCATGGATCCGCTGCCGAAGGCCGAGGCGTCGTCGGTGACCAGCTCCTGGGCCAGGATCTCCACCGCCTGCGCCTCGAGGCCGTGCGCGGCCACGAAATCCTCGCTCGCGATCACCGCGGCGGCGGCGCCGTCGGACATGGGGGAGCACTGCGAGCGGGTCAGCGGGCCGTGCACCGGCCGGTCGCCGAGCACCTGCGCGAGCGTGTACGGATCCCGGAACTGCGCCAACGGATTTCGTGTCGAGTGCTGATGGTTCTTCACGGCCACCGCGGCCAGCTGCTCGACGGTGGTGCCGTAGCGCCGCATGTGCTCGATCGCGGCGTTGCCGAAGAACTGGGTGGTCATCGGGGAGGTGCCGAATTCGAACTGCCCGGCCATGGCCTTCAGGTGCGCGTCGATGGTGGTGACCTTCGGGGCGGCGCCCGAACCGGCCATCGCCTCCTTCGTCATCTGCTCGAAGCCGACGGCCAGCGTCACCTCCGCCAGGCCGGCGCCGACCCACTCCCGCGCCAGCATCAGGGCCGTCGAACCGGTGGCGCAGTTGTTGTTGACGTTGACGATCGGGATACCGGTCAGCCCGACGTCGTACAGGGTGCGCTGCCCGGCCGCCGACGGCTGGAACACGTAACCCGCGGCGGCGCGCTGGATCCGGTCGTAGCCGATGCCCGCGTCGCCGAGCGCGGCGCCGACCGCCGCGCTCACCATCTCCGGGTAGGTCCACTCCCGGGATCCGATCTTGACGAACGGTGTCATCCCGACACCCACGACGAACACCCGTCGCATCCTGTCCCTCCTCGCTGCCCCTCGAGCATGAACCGCCCGCGGTCTACTGTCCGGTGAATCTCGGTTCCCGCTTCTCCACGAACGCCTTCCGGCCCTCCCGCGCGTCGGCGGAGGTGATCACCTCGCGCACGAAGCGGGCCTCGATCGCGCGCGCGTCCTCGTCCGGCAGCCAGCCGCTGGCCAGCAGCGCCGCCTTCGCGTGCTGCACCGCCAGCGGTGAGTTGCGGGCCACCCGCTCGGCGAGCTCGTGCGCGAGGGTCAGCGCGGTACCGGCGGGCACGACGTGCCCGATCAGCCCGAACTCGTACGCCTCGCGCGCGGTGAGCGGTTCGCCGGTGAGGATCATTTCCATCGCCTTGGTGTACGGGATCTGGCGTTTCAGCCGTACCGTCGAGCCGGCGCCGGGGATCAGCCCGCGCCGCACCTCGGGCAGCCCGAAGGTGGCCGTCTCGTCGGCGACCCGAATGTCGGTCTGCTGCAACATCTCCAGGCCGCCGCCGAGGCAGGCGCCGTTGACCGCGGCGATCAGCGGCTTGCGCAGCGACCGGGTGAGCAGCAGGCCGCGGCCAAGCACGCTCGGATCGAAATCCGCGCGGAGTTGCCCATCGGTCATCCAGCCGTCGCCGAGATCACCACCGACGCAATAACTCTCGCCCGCACCGGTCAGGATCGCGACCCGGATGCGGTCGTCGGCGTCGATCTCCTCCCACGCGCGGGCGAGCAGTTCGATCATCGGCAGATTCAGCGCGTTGCGCCGCTCCGGGCGGTTCATGGTCACCACCGCGATCGCGCCGGATCGCGCCAGCAGCACCGGATCCGGCGTGGTCATGCCGCCGCTCACGACGTCGGCCGTTCGCTGCCGACCACCCAGAGCGCGTGGAACTGGGAGGCGCCGCCCATCGCGTGGCCGATGGCCCGGCGGGCGTCCGGGACCTGCCGTTCGCCCGCCAGTCCGCGTACCTGGAGCGCCGCCTCCAGGAAGCGCACGAGACCCGTTGCGCCCGTCGGGTTTCCGGACAGCACCCCACCGGACGGATTGATCGGCAGCCGGCCCTCGAAGCGGGTGTCGCCCGCGTCCACCAGCCGCCAGCCCTCGTGCAGCGGGGCCAGGCCGATGTTCTCCAGCCACATCGGCTCGTACCAGCTGTAGGGGATGTAGAGCTCGGCGAGGTCGATCTCGGCGGCCGGATCGGTGATGCCGGCCTGCCGGTAGGCGTCGGCCGCGCATTCCGCTCCGGCCCTGGGGTTCACCTCGTCGCGGCCCGCGAAATGACCCGTCTCGGTGCGCCAGGACATGCCGTGGATCCAGGCCGGCGGCCGGGCCGGAGTGCCCACATCGTCCCCGCCGGTCAGGACGATCGCGGCGGCTCCGTCGGAGGAGGGGCACGACTCGAGGTAGCGGATCGGATCCCACAACACCGGTGAGTCGCGGACCTTCTCGACGGAGATGTCCGGCATGTGGATGTGCGCGTACGGGTTACGCAGCGCGTTGCGCCGGTGGTTGACCGCGACCTGCCAGCCGATGTGCTCGGGGGCGTCCGCGCGGCGGATGTACTCCCGGATCACCGGCGCGAAATGACCACCGGCTCCGGCGCCGAGCTTCGCGCTGAACGGCAGCGGCCGCGACAGCGCCCAGGTGAAATTGCCCTCGGATTCCTTGGAATACGCCGCCACGAGCACCCGCCGGGCCAGGCCGGCCTGGATCAGGTGCGCGCCGTAGATCGCCGCGTGCCCGCCGACGCTGCCGCCGGTGAACACCCGGGTCACCGGTAATCCGCGCGCGCCCAGCGCATCCGCGAGATACAACTCCGGATTCATCACACCGTCGAACAGATCCGGGGTCTTCGACAGCACCACCGCGTCGACCTCGCCGAGCCCGAGTTCGGCGTCCGCGAGGGCGGCGGCGACGGCCTCCCGTACCAGCGCGCCGATCGTCACCTCGCGGCGCTTGGCCTGTTTGCCCTGGCCGATGCCGATCACCGCGATCGGTTCGTTCACGATTGCCGCCTCTCCGCTCGGCCACCGCCGGTGGTGTCGCTCATGATGCGTCCGCCGCCAGCAGACAGACCAGATTCTGTTGCAGCGCTTGGCCGTTGGTGGCGTGTGCGAGGGCCCGCCGGGCGCGGCGGTCGTGGATCGCGTTCGCCGCCTCGGCGATGCGCAGCAGGCCGGTCGCGGTGGCCGGTCGCCCGGCCAGCGGGCCGCCGGACGGGTTGACCGCGGTCGCCTCGGTGAGACCGAATTCGCGGACCAGCAACGGTTCCTGAGCCGAGTACTCGGTGTGCAGTTCGGCGACCTCGACCGCCGACGCGGCGAAACCGGCTGCCGCCGCGGCCTTCTCGGCGGCCAGCGCGGCCGACGGCGCGCGGGTCAGATCGCGGGACCCCGGATAGTGGGTGTCGCACCGGTGGTCGATCCCGCGCACCCAGGCCGGTCGATCGCAGAGCTCGCGGGCGGTGTCGCCCGCCGCCAGCACGACCACCGCCGCGGCGTCGCCGATCGGTGAGATGTCCTGCGCGCGTAGCGGACTGGCGACGTAAGGGGCGGCCAGCAGGGTGTCGATGTCGACCGTGCCGGACACCTGGGCGTGCGGATTCGACCGCGCGGCGGCGAGGCTGCGGGCGACGATGCGCGCCATCTCGCGCTCGCTCGTCACCCCGGCCCGGACCAGCGCGTCGGCCTGGAGCCCGGCGATCGCGTCCCGATGCGGCCGCAGCGGCGTCAGATAGTAGGGATCCAGCTGGGCCGGGACGACCTCGTCCGGATCGTCCGGCAGTGATCCGCGGCCGACCCCGTACACCAGCGCGATATCGCCGTGGCCCAGCTGCAACCACGTCCACGCCTCGTGGAAGGCCCAGGCGGCGTCCATCTCCACGTGCGATTCGGAGATCGGCGGCCACGCGCCGACGGCGTCCAGCGATTCGATGTACGCGAAGGTGCGGCCCTCGTGGAAGTCGTGACTGCCGGAGCAGACGAAATCGACGCGGTCCCGGTCCAATTCGAGGCGCGCCAGCGCCTGCCGGATCACCGGCAACAGGATGCCCGCCATATCGTCGCGGCGGTTCGCGGCCAGGCACGCGGACTGGGCGCCGCCGACCACCGCCACCTCACGCATCGACGTCTCCCGCCGAATCCTGCTGCGGCACCGGCCGATAGTGCCGGATGCTGGTCCACGAGGGCTCCAGTTCGCCGTCGGCCCAGACCGGTTCGACCTCCATGCCGATGCGCACATCCGCGATGTCGACCTCCCGGATCAGATGCATCAGCCTGGTGTCGGCGCCGTGCGGCCGGATGTGCGCGACCACGTACGGCGGCTCGATCTCCTGACCGGGAAACGGGAAGCTGACCACGCAGAAGGTGGAAACCGTTCCGCGCCCGTCGAGTTCGGTGGTGGCGCCGAGCTCGACCAGGCATCGCGCGCAGAATTCGGGCGCCGGCAGATAGACCTGGTGACACGACGGGCACGCCCGCGCGAGCAGGCGCCGATGCGCGAGCCCGCGCAGGAAGCCCGACCGGCCGGCGCCGGCGACGAACGTGTAGCGCATCCGCAGCGGGGTGGGCATCACCCGGACCGCCTCCGGCAGTGGACGATTCACGCTTCCTCCATCGGCTCGAAGCACACCAGGTCGCGAAGTTCCCCGCGCGGCTCCTCGGCCCAGCGGGCCCGGACCCGCAGCCCGTGCCGTACCCGGTCCGGATCACCGCCGGTGTCGAGCGCGTGGAAGAAGCTGCCCTCGGCCCCGTCGACGGCGATCAGCGCCCAGGCGAAATCGTGGCCGACCGGATCGCCGTCGCGATGCGGCACCCACGTCCACGCCTCGACCCTGCCGTGTGGCTCCAGATCCACCAGCTCGTCCAGCGATTCGCCGGTCACCGGGTCGAATTCCGCGGGCGGGCACAGCACCGTCCCGCGTCCGGTACGGATCCCGAGCAACCGGCGTTCCCGCAGTCCGCCGAGGAAGGTGCCGACCACCGTCCCCACGGTGCGCTCGAACGGGAACGCGATCTCGTAGCCCGCGCACAGGCTCTCGCCACCGTCGTCGTCGGCCATCGCGCTCCTTCCTCCGAGCCCGGAGTCTGCCTCAATCAAGTGATTAAATCAAGTGCTTGAACGAGGCGGCGGCGTCGAGGCGCACGGCCGGTTGCGGGTATTCGACACCGATATCACGATCCGCTCGGAATCGGATGTGAGTTCGCTGGGGATCTGCGGAATGCATTGCGATACCCGCGGGAATGGCGTGCACTGTCAGCGGTTCCCATGACCGGCAGCAACCGGAAGAGGTACAAGTTGTGAGATCGAAATTAGTTGCCACCCTGTTCATCGGCGCGGCCGCGAGCATGATGATGGTGCCCGCGATCGGCGCGGCGTCGGCGAGCCCGATCGATGCGCCGGGAATCGCGCATCAGCAGCCGCCGTGGGACCACGATCGCGATCACGACCGCTGGGGCGGATTCGAACGGCCGGGCTGGTTCGACCCGTGGGATCCGTTCCACAACGACTGGCACTGCGACCGGCACGGCCGCTGGCACGACAACGAGCACGACCGCTGGGGTCACGACGATTTCGGGCGTTGCCACGCCTGGTGACCCGACCCCGCCATGATCGCGGCGCTGCCTCCGGGCGGCGCCGCACTCGTATCCGGAGTATGCGGCCGGTTGTGCGCGCGGGCAGAGAATGCTTACGGTCAGCTGTTTTTCCTGGAGGTTTCACCGGCCCCGCACTGTACTGATTCCGGTCCCCGCGATTCCCGGGAGAAGGAAAGGGATTTCGACGTGAAACGAAAATTGATCGGTACATTGTTCGTGGCCGCCGCGTCGGGTGCGCTCGTTGCCGGACCGATGGTCGGCTCCGCGCTGGCGGACGTGCCCGGATGGGCGCACCGGCAACCGCCGGGCCCCGGTGGTCCAGGTCCGGACTGGGGTGGATTCGACCGGCCCGGCTGGGCCGATCCGGCGGATCCGTTCCGCAACGACTGGCATTGCGACCGGCACGGGCGCTGGCACGACGACGAGCACGACGGCTGGGGGCACGACGACGGCCGCTGCCGTGCGTGGTGACCTTTCCCGCTGAGTAGCGGGCCCGGAGCCCGGCGCGGCGATCCGATGCGGATCGCCGCGCGTACCGTATTCGGGGCCGGTCAACCCGAACCCGAGGAGCGCGCATGGCCGTGGAAGCCGTCCGGATCGAGTCCGTCGAACCGTACGCCGACCCGCGTTACGAAACGGTGAGGGGGACGGCGGCATTCGCGGTCGATCCCGCGCATCCGGCGAACGCGCGCATCACCGATCTCGCTCTCGCGCCGCGCGGCGACGACGGACTGGTGCGATTCGACGCCGACCTGCGAATCGTCCGCCCGGCCGGCGCGCCCAGCCGGAATCTGTTGTTCCTGGTGCCCAATCGCGGCATGCTCGGCGGGCTGCCGTTGAGCACGGGCGCCACCCCCGACTACGCGAACCTCGAAAAGGTCCCGCCCGGTGACGGTTTCCTGCTGGACCGCGGCTGGACGGTGGCGTGGTGCGGCTGGCAGTGGGATGTGCGCCGCGGGCCGGGGCAACTGGGCCTGACCGCGCCGGAGGCGGCCGTCGAACCCGGCTGGATGCGGGTGGAATGGCGCGCCGACATCGCCGAGAAGGAGCATCCGCTCGCCGACGCCATGCCCGGCATCGGTGCGCTCTTCTCGTTCACCGAATATCCGACCGCGGACCTCGCCGACCCGGCGGCGGTACTCACCGTGCGCACCGCGCCGGACGCCGAACCGGTCGAGATCCCGCGCGGCGACTGGCATTTCACCGACCCCACGCACATCGCGCTCACCGGGGGCTTCCGGCCCTTCCACTGGTACCGGCTGGTGTTCCGGACCACCAAGGCCCCGATCGCCGGCTGCGGGCTGCTGGCGGTCCGGGATCTGGTGTCCCACTTGCGGGCCGGCGGTTTCGAGCACACGTTCGCCTACGGCATCTCGCAATCCGGCCGGTTTCTGCGGCAATTCCTCTGGGACGCACTGAATCTCGACGAGTCCGGCCGCCGGGTCTTCGACGGTGTCCACATCGATCGGGCGGGCGCGCATCGTGGCGAGTTCGATCACCGGTACGCCCAGCCGTCGGTGACCGGTGTCGAGGGTTTCGGCACGCTGGCACCGTTCGACAGCGCGAGCCTGCTGGCGCGGCAGCGGTCCCTCGGCGGGGTGCCGAAGGTGATGCAGATCAACACCGCCGCCGAATATTGGCGCGGTGACTCGGCTCTGGCGCACATCGACGCCGGGACCGGCACCGATCTGCCCGACGATCCGGACGTGCGGGACTACCTGGTCGCCGGTACCGATCACTTTCCGCCGATGGGCGGGATGAAGAGTTTCTTCCCCGCCGCGAACCCCGCGCACGATCTGGACATGACACCGGTGCTGCGCGCCCTGCTGGTGGCGCTGGAGCAATGGGTACGCGGCGAGGCCGATCCGCCGGACAGCCGGGTGCCGCGCGTCGCCGACGGCACGGCGGTGCCGCGCGCGGAGGTGCTGGACCGCTTCGCCCACGCGCACCGGCCCGACCCCACCGCACTCGCCGTGACACACCGGCTAGACCTCGGACCCGACGCCGACCACGGCGTCGGCCGCTGGCCCGCCCGGCTCGGCGACCCGTATCCCGCGCTGGTGTCCGCGGTCGACGACGACGGCAACGAGATCGCCGGTGTCCGGCTGCCCGCCGTCGAGGTCCCGGTGGCCGCTTACACCGGCTGGAATCCGCGCCGCGCGGTGCCGGGACTGCCCGATGTGCTGTACGAAAGGCTCGGCAGCAAACTCGATTTCCCGCCCGGCCGGCCCTCGGTCACCCAGCGCTACCCGACCGTGGCCGCCTACCGCACCGCCGCCGCGGCCGCGGCCGACCGGCTGGTGGCGGCGCGACTGCTGCTGCCCGCGGACCGCGCCGCGGTCGTCACCGCCGCCGTCGCCGAATACCGTTCCGCCGCAGGCTGATCGAGTGCCGGTAGCCGCGCCGGCTCCGGCCTGCCCGGTGGTATGGCTGCCGCCCGTCCGGTGTGGCGGGCGTGTCGATCAGCGCTCTGGGTTGCCCGGTGGTGTGGCTGCCGTCTGCCCGGTGTGGCGGGCGTGTCGATCAGCGCTCTGGGTTGCCCGGTGGTGTGGCTGCCGTCTGCCCGGTGTCGTGGACATGTCGATCAGCCGGGGATTGCGCGCGGGCCCGGAATTCCGGCGGTCACCGCGCCCGTCGTGCTGTTCGTGGTGCCGTGTGCCGGTGCCCCCGGGCGGCCGAGGCGAGCCGCTGACCCCGCAGGCCTGCGCCGACTCCAGCGCGGGTTACCCGGCCTCAGCCGTTCTCGCCGCCGCGCAGGGCGTGCTCCGTGAGCGCGGTCCAGTCGGCGAGGACCTGTTTGCGGCGGGCGCGGTCGCGGCCGACCATGTCGTCGAGGGTGGCGCCGCGGACCACGTTGATGGTGATCCAGAACGCGGACTCCAGGCGCTCGCGGGGGAGGGCCGGCTCCAGCCGGGCGGCGCAGATGTCGAGCAGTTCGACGGTGAGATCGTGTTGCACGCGCAGCATTTCGCGGCGCAGGTCGCGCTCGTAGGCGATGCCGACGTAGAGCTCCACGGCCGCGCGGCCCAGTTTGCCGGCGAACGTCGCGGTCACCAGTTCCACGAGAACGCTTCCGGCGGTGGCGGTTTCGCCAAGAGCGCGGGCACGCCGCAGCATGGCCTCGCGCTGACGCTGGGTCAGGTGGCCGATGGTATGGGCGAACAGTTCGGCGCGGGTGTGGAAGTGGTGCAACTGCGCGCCGCGGGTGACCCCCGCACGGGCGGTGATGTCGGCGATGGACGCGCTGCCGTACCCGACCTCCGCCAGCGAGTCGATCGCCGCGTCCAGCAGCAGCGCGCGGGTCCGCAGACTCTTCTCCTGATGTTTGTTCGGCGGCAGGGGCGAGGGCATCGGCCCAGTGTAGCCGGAACAAATTGCGTGCTGCCTTGCATGTAATCGAGTGCTGTGCGTACTGTGATGGCGTCGACGTCGAATGCGGTGAGGAGAGGGACGACATGCCGGTGGACCGCCTGCTGCCCACCCCGGAGGCCCGGGATCTGCTGGAGCTGACCCGCGAGATCGCCGAGAAGGTGCTCGAACCCCAGGTCGTCGCGGCCGAGAAGGATGAGACCTACCCGGCCGAGGGATTCCGGGCGCTGGGAGCGGCCGGGTTGCTGAGCCTGCCGTATCCGGAGGAGTTCGGCGGCGGCGGGCAGCCGTACGAGGTGTACCTGCAGGTGCTGGAGGAGATCGGCTACCGGTGGGCGGCGGTCGCGGTCGCGGTGAGCGTGCACAGCCTGTCGTGCCATCCGCTGTTCGCCTACGGCACCGACGAGCAGAAGCAGCGGTGGCTGCCGGAGATGTTGTCGGGCAACCTGATCGGGGCCTACAGCCTGTCCGAGCCGCAGGCGGGATCCGACGCGGCCGCGCTGCGGTGCCGGGCCACCGAGGTCGCCGGCGGCTATCGGATCACCGGGTCGAAGGCGTGGATCACCAACGGCGGCAAGGCCGATTACTACACCCTGTTCGCGCGGACCGGGGAGGGCTCGCGCGGCATCTCCTGCTTCCTGGTGCCGGCCGGCACCGAGGGCCTCACCTTCGGTAAACCGGAGGAGAAGATGGGCCTGCGCGCGGTGCCCACCACCTCCGCGTCCTACGACGAGGCGTTCCTGCCCGCCGAGCGCCGCCTCGGTGAACCGGGACAGGGCCTTTCGATCGCGTTCAGCGCGCTGGATTCCGGGCGGCTGGGTATCGCGGCCGTCGCCACCGGTCTCGCGCAGCGGGCTCTCGACGACGCGGTCGCCTACGCGAAGGAGCGAGAGGCGTTCGGCCGCAGGATCATCGATCATCAGGGCCTGGGGTTCGTGCTGGCCGATATGGCCGCCGCCGTCGACACCGCGCGCGCGACCTACCTCGATGCCGCCCGCCGCCGGGATGCCGGGTTGTCGTACTCGCGGCAGGCCAGCGTGGCGAAACTGGCCGCCACCGACGCCGCCATGAGGGTCACCACCGACGCGGTCCAGGTGTTCGGTGGATACGGGTACACCCAGGACTTCCCGGTCGAGCGCTATATGCGCGAGGCGAAGGTGATGCAGATCTTCGAGGGCACCAACCAGATTCAGCGCCTGGTCATCGCGCGGCACCTGGCCGGCGCGTAGTCCGCGCCCCGCCCCCTGCTGGTGCGCAACTGAGCCGGAGCGAGAGCCTGCGGCCCGGAGCGGCGGTGTCTGCGGGCGGGTCGGCGGTGTCTCCGGCCGGACTGGCGGAGCCCGCGGCCCGGCCAGCGGAGCCTGCGGCCGGACTGGCCGAGCCTGTGGCCGGACCGGCGGAGCCTGCGTTTGGACTCGCGGAGCCTGTGGCGGGGCGGGCGGAGCCTGTGGCCGGACCGGCGGAGCCTGCGGCCGACCAGCGGAGCCTGCGGCCGGAGCGGTAGTGCCCGCGCGCTTCCGCCTCCGCCTCCGCCTCAGCCGCGGCCGCGGACCAGCGGTAAGTAGACCTCGTCGACGATGTCGACGAGTACGTCGTCCGGCGCGGTGGGGATACCCCGCACCACGAACTCGTTGCGCAGCAACACCATTGCCACGGTTGCGACGCGTGGGTGCAGTGCCTCCGGGGCCGCATCGCCGCGTGCGACGGCTCGGCCCAGGATGGTGAGGCAGTCGGCGGTCATGCTGTCCGTGGACTGCTCGGGTAGCCGGCCCATCAATTCGGTGGCGCCCCCGGCGGCCGCCAGCAGTTCGCGCAGGATCGTGCCGAGCGGTGAACTCCAGTGCCGATTCGCGCGCCGGAGCAGTTCCAGCATGTCGCCGCGCAGGTCGCCGGTGTCCGGCGGCCGGACCTCGGTGGTCAGCTGCCGGTAAGCGGCGATGCCGAGCGCCAAGCGGTTCGGCCAGCGCCGGTACAGGGCGTTCTTGTTGGTGCCGGCCCGTTGCGCGACCTTGTCCATGGTGAACGCGGCGAAGCCGGATTCGGTGAGTTCGTCGGCGGCGGCCCGCAGGATCGCCTGTTCCAGGGCGGCTCCCCGTCGCCGGATGGCCGCGCCGCCCGCTGGTTCCGCTGGTTCCGACACGGTTGTCCACCGTACCGTGCGGGGCCGCGCTTGCGCACTCGCATCCGACAGTTTTAGGGTACTTAAAGTACCGTATTGCTTCGACGAAGGGCTCGACCGTGCGTGCCAGAGGTATCAGCTACGACACCGGCTTCCTGCGGAACGGCAGGTTTTCCCGCGCCGATCCGGATCCGGAAGTCATCGGGCGTGAACTGCGGATAATCCGTGACGATCTGCACTGCAATGCCGTTCGCGTGATGGGCGGCGACCCCGACCGGCTGGATCTCGCCGCGCGTCTCGCCGCCGATCTCGGTCTGGAGGTTTGGTACTCACCGTACCCTCTGGATCTGGATGCGGACGAGATCCTGGCGCTTTTCGCCGAGTGCGCCGAGCGGGCTGAGCGGCTGCGGCGTGGCGGCGCCGACGTGGTCTTCGTGGCGGGAGCCGAACTGTCCCTGATGAATCCGGGCTTCCTCGCCGGGGACACGCTCGAGCAGCGGCTCGACGCGCTGCTACGGCACCGCGACCGCCTGCCCGCCGTGATCGCCGAAGTCACCCCGCGGATCAACGCCTTCCTGGGCCGGGCCGCGGCCGTGGTCCGTGAGCGCTTCGGCGGCCCGATCACCTACGCCGCGGTCCCGCTCGAGCGGGTCGACTGGTCGCCGTTCGATATCGTCTCGGTGGATCTGTACCGGTCGGCCGAGGTCGCCGACGCCTTCGCCGACGGGGTGAGAACCCTGGTGTCCCAAGGGAAACCGGTCGCGATCACCGAATTCGGCTGCGCGACGTTCGCCGGTGCGCCGGACCGCGGCGCGACCGGGCTGGACATCGTCGTGAATGACGAGAACACCGATGTCCCTTCGCATCTGGACGGCGAGTACGTGCGGGACGAAGCCGGGCAGGCGCGGTACGTGCGTGAATTGCTGGAGATCTTCGATGCCGAGGGTGTCGACGCCACCTTCGTGTTCACCTTCGCCCTGCACGACTTCCCCCATCGGCCGGGCGATTCCCGCCGCGATCTCGATCTGGCGAGCTACGGCGTCGTCCGGGTGCTCGAAAACGGTTCGGGCACGACCTATCCCGGCCTGCCCTGGGAACCCAAGACCGTCTTCGCCACGATCGCCGACACCTACGACATATGACAGCCGACCGGCCGGTCCGGCTACGTGGTCGACCGCGCTCATCAGCGCATTGATCGCTACCTCGCGGGTGTATCCCCACTGCGCCGCCGGCGACCCGTGCGGCACGGTCGATTCGGCCGGATACGGAGTGGCTCACGAGGTCCGTGCCGAGGGCCGCTCCGACGAAACGACGCAATGTTGGGAGAAAGTCGCGTGACAACATTCGATCCGCTGTTCCGCACCCACCTGGACGAGTACGCACCGCACTTCGAGCAGTTCTTCAAGCTCCGGCGCGAGGACGGCATCCTGGAGGTGCGTCTGCACACGAACGACGGGCCGCTGCGATGGGGTGGTGGCCCGCACCGGCAGTTGATCCCGTTACTCCAGGCGATCGACCACGACGAGGACGTGGAGGTCGTGATCATCACGGGAACCGGTGATTCCTTCAACGCCGCGATCGATACCGCCGAATACGTCGGCCGCGGCATGCTGAAGCGATGGGACGGCTGGGCGACCGGATACGACCTGACCTACCGTGATCAGGTTCGCGAGCCGCTCGCGCTGCTGGGGCTGTCCGTGCCCGTCATCGCGGCGGTGAACGGTCCCGTTCTCACGCATGCCGAATTGGCACTGCTGAACGACATTGTGATCTGTTCCGAGACAACCATTTTCGCCGATGGCCATTGGGAAGGACTCGGGATCGTGCCCGGCGACGGGGTGCACACGATTTTCCGTGAACTGCTCGGATTCAATCGCGGACGTTATTTCCTGTACTCCGGACAACAGATCGACGCGCGGGAAGCCCTCGCACTCGGCCTCGTCGGCGAGGTACTGCCGCCGGATCAGGTGCTCGAGCGCGCGTGGCAGATCGCCCGCGAGTGGTTCATGACGAAGAGTCGCGTGCAGCGCCGGATGGCGCGTGCGACCCTGATCCAGCCGTGGCGCGAATTGTTCGTCAAGGAAATCGGATTCGGTATGGCACACGAATGCCTGGGTGCCGCGATCGGTCCGCCGGCGCCGCTCGGTGGGCCGCTGCGGGAGCTGTTCGGGGTCGACTGATCCCGGGTCAGGCCGGGTGGTCGGCGACTCCGACGCGCACCCGGCCTGACTCGACCGCCCGCGCCAGCTCGACCCGGTTGGCGCAGCCGGTCTCGAGGTAGATGCGGCTCAGATACGCCTCGACCGTTTTGACACTGAGGAATACGGCCGCCGCGATCTCGCGATTCGTGTATCGCTGGTGAACCAGCCGGACGATCTGTTCCTCGGTCTCGGTCAGGGAATAACTCCGACGCGTTCTCGAGCGTGGGAGCGGCAGGCCCCGGTGCCGGAGTTCCGCCACCGCCTGCCGTTTCCACGGTGCGGCGCCGAGCGACTGGAAAATGCGGGCGGCCTCGGTCAATTGGGGGCCGGGTTCGTGGTCGACCGCGCCGAGGGCGAGGCGGACGACCCCGCGTTGCAGGGCGAGACCGTACCGATCGGCGATCCGCCGTGCGTCGAGCAGGCATTCGACATCCGCGGTGGCCCGGCCGTAGGCGATCCGGATCGCGACCGCGGTCGGGTGGTCGACGCGGTCGGGGTCCGCGGTGACGAGGTCGCGGACCAGATCGGCGGCGAGCTCCCGGTGCCCGGCGCTGATCTCCACCTCGGCCGACCGGCTCCGCAGCAGGGCGTGCGCCCACTGCGGGGTGCCCGGGTGTTCGAGCTGGTCCGCGAGCAGTTTCCGCGCGATGTCCAGTTCGCCGCCGAGCAGATGGAAGCCGGCGCGGGCCCAGATCTGCAGGGCGGTCGAATGCGCGTCACCGGCCGGCGGCCGATCGGCGGCGCGGCGCGCGGCCGCCCATTCGCCCCGGTGGGACCGGATCTCGATCTCGGTGGCGCGCAACACCGCGAGATGGGTGCGCGATCCGGTCGACACGAGGTCGTGCGAGATCGAGTCGATGATCGCGAGTGCCGACGACCAGTCACCGAGATGCAGCGCGTTCTGCACCGCAGCGGTCGCGAGGTCGTGGCTGTACAGCGTCCACCCCACGGTGGCCAGCAGCCACTGGGCACGCGCGATCGACGCCGAAGCGAGTTCGGTCTCGCCGGTGCCGGCGTGCGCGTAGGCCACCACCGCGTGCGCCGCGAGCGCGTGGGACTGCGAGGCCGCCCGCGCGGCGTCCTCCATCGCCGTGCACAGCCGCCGCAGCGGCTCGAGCCGGCGCTCGACGAACCGCATGCGCATGAGATGGCCGAGTGCGACGATGCGATCGTGCGGATGCAGGCGGGGAATCGAATCCGTCACGAGCGCAGCACTTTCCAATGCTTCGTCGGCTCGTCCCACCCCCATCCGGATGTGCGCGGCGCGGGCCGTGAAGACCGGGTTCCCGCCCGACCGCGGCACTTCCGCGTCGACCAGTGCGGCGGCGTCGTCCATGGCGCCGGCCAGCACCATGCCGTCGACGATGCGGATCGCCAGCCGGGTGCGCGCCGGACCGTCCGGGATGCCGTCGAGGGCGAGCAGGCCGGCCTCGACCGACTCCTCCGGACGCGCCGCGAGCAGCAGGGCCCGGGACAGGTCGGCCAGCAGTTTCGTGCGCCGCGGATCGCCTACCGGCACAATGCCGATGGCGGTCCGATACCAGCCGATCGACGACTGCGGCGCGGCCTCACAGGCCCGCTCGGCGGCCCTGGTCAGCATGGTGATCGCCTGATCGTCGCCGACCTCGGCCACCCGGCGGATGTGGTCGGCGACCTCGAAATCGACCCCCGGGGTGGACGGTAGTGCCGATAGTCGTTGTGCGGCAAGGCGATGCCAGCGCCACCGGGTGGCCGGTCCGATCTCCTGATACAGCGCCTCGCGTACCAGATCGTGGGACACGCTGTAGCCGTGGCGTTCTCGCAATCGCAGGATGCCCTGATCGACGAGCACGTCGAAGGCGCCGACCGCTTGTTCGGGGGTCAGGCCGGCCAGCTCGGCGGCGAGGTCGACCCGGCCCTGACCGACCACCCGCAACAGCGCGACGGCCCGGCTGAGACTCGCGGCCTCCGGCCCGACGCGCAGGACGCGGTGCAGGAAACTGCGGCGCCGGTCCTCGGCGAAGGTCGGGATGTCCGTGGTGCCGGCACCGGCCGCACCGTCGCACAGCGTCAGCGTCGCCTCGATGGCGAACAGCGGATTGCCCTCGCTCCATCGGCGGATGGTCTCGAGTTCACTCGCGTCGAGGGGGCCGCCGGCGAGTGTGCGCGCGATCCGGTCGATATCGGGATCCGGCAGCGGTCCGAGCCGGACCTCGGCGAGGGCATGGTCGGCGTCGAGACGTTCGAGCAGCCGGGTGACCGTGGGCGGCACCGCGCCGTCCCGGCAGCGCAGATTACCGACCAGGACCATCGGGTGCTCGCCACGCAGCCGCAGCAGATGGCCGAGCAGCACGACGGTGTCGTCGTCGGCCTCGGCCAGCTCGTCGAACGCCAGAGCCACCGGACGGCTGCCGGTGACGGCGGAGCAGAACCGGGCGGCGGCGGCCCGGACCGACGCGGTCGGTCGCTCCGCGACCAGGTCGAAGGCGGTCACCAGGGCCCGGCCCGCGGCGGCGGCGTCCGGCGGCAGGTCCGGCAGGACCCGGTCGATCGCGTGGCGCAGACAGGCGTAGGGCACCAGCCGGTCGAGCCGATCGGCCCGCACGTCGAGCACGACCCAGCCGTCGGCCGCCAGACCCGCGACCGTCGCGGCGAGCACGCGGGATTTGCCGAGACCGGCCTGGCCGAGCAGGATCGCGGCGCCGACGGCCGTGTCTCGGCAATCACCGAGCAGTCTGCGCAGAGCCGCGCATTCGTCGTCGCGGCCGACGAGCGGTAACTCCCGGCTCACGGGCGTACGCACCTGCACCGACACCCTTGTCTCCTGACTGTTGTGGCGAACGTAACACGCGTCCCGGTACCGGGGCCATCCGCCACCGGGCCGCGGCAACCGCCCGGCCATCGTGGCGTTCGCGACCAGCGCCGATCTGTTAACTACCGGGGGATTCCCTCTTCAGCGCCGGACCGCTGCCCTCGCATCATCGACAGGACATCCGATGCGAGGAGATACGATGGACGCAGTCGTCGCGACGACATCCGGTCCGGTCCGGGGCACGATCGAGGACGGCCTCACCGTCTTCCGGGGAATCGCCTACGCACAGCCGCCCGTGGGGCCGCTGCGGTGGGCCGCCCCGGAACCGCCGGTGCCCTGGACCGAACCGCGACCGGCGGTGTCCTTCGGTCCCGCGGCCCCGCAACCGCGTCCTGACGGGATCGTCGGAGACATCTTCTCTCCCGCCTTCCCGAGCGGCGAGGACTGCCTGTCGCTGAACGTGTGGACGCCGGATCCGCAGGCCACGGGCCTGCCGGTGTTCGTGTGGATCCACGGCGGCGCGTTCCTGTTCGGCAGTGGCGCAGACGATCTGATCGATCACGGCTCGTTCGCCCGCTCGGGAATCGTGTTCGTGTCGATCAACTACCGCCTCGGCATGGACGGTTACCTGTACGTCGAGGGCGACGAGAACGCCGGTAACTACGGCACGCTCGATCAGATCGCGGCGCTGCGCTGGGTGCGGGCCAATATCGCGGCGTTCGGCGGCGACCCCGAACGGGTCACGATCGGCGGGGAGTCGGCCGGTGGCACCGCCGTCGCGGCGCTGCTCGCGGCGCCGGCCGCCCGGGGGCTGTTCGTCCGGGCCATCGCGCAGAGTGCGTATCCGGAACCGCTGCTGTCACCGGATTCCGGGCGGATCGTCGCTCGCGAGCTGGAGTCGCGGCTCGGGGTGCCGGCCGGCGACCTGGCGGCCCTGCGCGAGGTCCGCGAATGGCATCCGCGCGATGTCACCACCGTGGTCAGGGAACTGTTCGAGGATGTGGCGAACCGCGACGCCACCCACTACGGCGCCGAGATCGCCGCGCAGATGAACCCGCTCATGCCGATCGTGGGCGGCGAGGTGCTGCCGTCCCGGCCCGTCGAAGCGGGCGCCGCGGGCGAACTCGCGGATGTGGACCTGCTCATCGGCACCAACCGCGACGAATTCCGGATCGTCTTCGCACTCGGGATGATGTCGGTCGACGACGCCACGATCGATGCGGTGTTCGAGGCGACGTTCCCCGGTCGCGGCGCCGAGGCGCTCGCGACCTACGCGGCGGGCCGGCCCGGCTCCTCGCGCCTGGATCTCCTGGCCGCGCTCGAGACCGATCGTTCCTATCGCGTGGGCTCCACGCTCCTCGCCGACGCCCATGCCCGACATCGCCCCGGCTCGACCTGGTTCTATCGATTTGCTTGGCCCTCAACGGCTTTCGATGGCCAGATCGGCGCGGCGCACGCGGTGGAGCTCCCGTTCGTCTTCGACGCGCTCGGCACACCCATGGCCGAGGCGCTGACCGGTCCCGGGGCGCCGCAGCCGCTGGCCGACGACATCCATCGGGCCTGGGTGGCCTTCATCACCACGGGCGATCCGAACCACGACGGCCTGCCGACATGGCCGGCGTACGACCACGCGAAGCGCCGGGTCATGGAGCTGGGATCCGGGCATCGGGTCGTGGCGGCCCCCGACGCCGACGAGCTCGCCCTGTGGATCGGCGACGAGGAAGGACGCTGACCATGCGTCCCGTCGGCGACATTCTCACCGAGCACGCGCGGCAGCGACCCGACGATATCGCCCTGACCTGTGGTGATCGCTCGGTGACGTGGCGGATGCTGGAGTCGCGGGCCAATCGCCTGGCCAGGGCGTACCGCGAACTCGGCGTCGAGGCCGGCGCCATGGTGACGATCGCGCTGCCGAACTCGATCGAGATGTTCGAGGTCTGCTACGCGCTCTGGAAACTGGGCGCGGTGCCGCAGCCGGTCTCCGCCGGACTGCCGGGCAACGAGCTCGCGCAGATCGTGGAGCTGGCCGATCCCGCGCTCGTGATCGGAGTTCCCCGCGACCTGGCGCCGGGGCGACGGACCCTGGCCGCCGGATTCGAGCCCTCGGCCGAGCTCGCCGACAGCCCGTTGCCGACGGCGGTGTCACCGGCCTGGAAGGCGCCGACGTCCGGGGGCAGCACCGGCCGCCCGAAACTGATCGTCTCCGGCCACACCGGCGCACCCGACATCGATGCGCTGGCCACGGTCTTCCGCCTGCGCCGGGACCAGGTGCAACTCGTGCCCGGACCGCTGTATCACAATGCGCCGCTGACGATGTCGACCGTCGGCTCGTATCTCGGTCAGCACGTGATCCTCCTGGAACGGTTCGACGCCGCGGCCGCCCTCGCCGCGATCGCGCGGCATCGCGTCACGATCGTCGATCTGGTGCCCACGATGATGCTGCGGATGCTGCGGCTGATCGACGCCGAACCCGATCGCTACGATCTGAGCTCACTGGAACTCGTCTGGCACATGGGCGGGCCGTGCCCGCCGTGGCTGAAGGACCGCTGGATCGAATTGGTCGGCGCCCACAGGCTTTTCGAACTGTACGGCGGGACCGAGAGTCAGGCGTTCACGGTGCTGGACGGGGCCGAGTGGCAACGGCACCGAGGTTCGGTGGGCCGTCCCGTGACCGGCGAGATCGGCGTCGTCGACAGCCGCGGCGACCTCGTGCCCGCCGGCGTCGAGGGTGAGGTGGTGTTGCGGCGCACGGCCGGCACACCGCCCACCTACCGCTACATCGGCGCCGAACCGCGGGTCTTCGCCGGGGGCTGGGAGTCGCTGGGCGACCTCGGATACCTCGACGACGACGGCTACCTCTACCTGACCGATCGTCGCGCCGACCTGATCGTGAGCGGTGGGGCGAACGTGTATCCCGCCGAGGTCGAGGCGGTCCTCGAACAACACCCCGGCGTGACGGCGGCGGTCGTGGTCGGCCTGCCCGACCACGACCTGGGTGCGCGGGTGCACGCGCTGGTACAGGCCGAGGGGACGATCGATGGCGGTGAGTTGCTTCGATTCGCCGCGGACCGGCTCGCCCGCTACAAGGTCCCGCGCAGTGTGCGGGTCGTGGACGAGGCCCTGCGCAACGACGCGGGGAAGGTGCGCCGCAGTGCGCTGCGAGATCGAGAGGTGACACGACAGTGAACGACCTACGCCCGATCGGGGACCTGCTGACCGAACATGCCCGGCAGCGCCCCGACGCGCCGGCGGTGACCTGCGGCGCGGAGTCCCTCACGTTCGCCGGGCTGGAGGCGCGGGCGAATCGGCTCGCGCGCGCCTACCGGGAGCTCGGCGTCCGGCACGGCGACCTCGTGAGCGTCGGCCTGCCGAACGGCATCGAGTTCTACGCGGCGTGCTACGCCATCTGGAAGCTCGGCGCGACCCCGCAACCGCTGTCCGCTCGGCTGCCCGCCGCCGAGCTGACCCAGGTACTGGCCGTCGCCGAACCGTCCCTGATCGTGGGTTTCCCCGCGGACCTCGCGCCCGGCCGCGTCAGCCTGCCCGCGGGTTTCGTCCCCGATCCCGCGCTCGCCGACACCCCGCTGCCGTCGGCCGAGTCGCCGGCGTGGAAGGCCCCGGCCTCGGGCGGCAGCACGGGTGTCCCGAAGATCATCGTGTCCGGCGCCACGGGCGCCTTCGATGTCGATGCCGTGGGATCGGTATTCGGCATGCGCCGCAACCAGATTCACCTCGTCCCCGGACCTCTGTACCACAACGCGCCGTTCGCGTGGTCGATGCTCGGCTCGTATCTCGGTCATCACCTGATCGTGTTGCCGCGCTTCGACGCCGACGCCGTACTCGACGCCGTCGAACGGCACCGGGTGCAGTGGCTGAGCCTGGTCCCGACGATGATGCACCGCATCGCGCAGGCCCTCGACGCCCGGCCCGGCGGCGCCGATCTCGACTCCCTGGAACACGTCTTCCACACCGGCGCGCCCTGCCCGCCCTGGCTCAAGCGGCGCTGGATCGACCTGGTCGGCGGCGCACGCCTGCACGAGGGGTACGGCGGCACCGAGGGGGTGGCGTTCACCTCGATCGATGGTGACGAATGGCTCACCCGCCCCGGTTCGGTCGGCCGGGTGATCGTCGGCCGGATGCGGGTGGTGGGCCCGGACGGGCTGGAATTGCCGACCGGCGAGATCGGCGAGATCCAGTTGCAACGCCCGGCGGGCGCGGCGCCCACCTACCGCTACCTCGGCGCCACGGTCACCGAATCCGCCGGCGGCTGGGACTCGATCGGAGATCTGGGCCGTTTCGACGCGGACGGCTATCTCTACCTGAGTGATCGCCGCGTGGATCTGATCGTCTCCGGCGGCGCCAACGTCTACCCGGCCGAGGTCGAGGCGGCACTGCTCGAACATCCCCGGGTGTCGTCGGTCGCCGTCGTCGGGCTGCCGGACGACGACCTGGGTCAGCGCGTCCATGCCGTCGTCCAGCCCGAGGGCCGGCTCGAGGCCGGCGAACTACTCGAGTTCGCGGCCACCCGGCTCGTGCGCTACAAGCTGCCGCGTTCCGTGCGCTTCGTCGGCGAACCACTGCGCGACGAGGCCGGCAAGGTCCGCCGCTCCGAGGTGCGCGAGCGCGAGATCGCGCTGCTCACCACCGCCCCCACCGAAGGATTCCGATGACCGGCTACACCTACCTCGAGTACGAGACGTTCGACGACGGCAGCATCGTCCGCATCGCGCTGAATCGCCCCGAGCGCCGCAACGCCCAGCACCGGGGCCTGCTGGTCGAACTCGACGACGCCTTCCTGCGCGCCGAGCGCGACGATGTCGTGCGCGTCGTGATCCTCGCCGGCAACGGGCCGACGTTCTCCGCCGGTCACGATCTCGGTTCCCCCGAGCACATCGCCGAGACGACACCGGGCCCGACCGAGCACCCGACGTACCGCATAAACGGCGGTACGCGACTGGCCGCCGAGCGCCGAATGTTGCAGGAGCACCACTACTTTCAGGAAAACACCAAACGCTGGCGCAACCTGCGCAAGATCACCGTGGCCCAGGTGCAGGGCGAGATCTTCGCGGCCGGGCTCATGCTCGCGTGGGCATGCGATCTGATCGTGGCGGCGACCGACGCGCGCTTCGCCGATCCCGTGGGCCCCCGGCTGGGCGGCGCCGGCGTGGAGTACTTCGCCCACCCCTGGGAGTTCGGTCCGCGAAAGGCCAAGGAACTGCTGCTCACCGGCGACGCGATCGACGCCGAGGAGGCCTACCGCCTGGGCATGGTGACCAAAATCTTCCCCGTCGAGACCCTCGCCGAGCGCACCCTCGAATTCGCGCGCCGTATCGCCACGGTGCCGACCGCGGCGGCGCTGGTGACGAAGGAGGCCGTGAATCAGACGGTCGATGCCCAGGGCTTCCAGACCGCGCTGTCCGCCGCCTTCTCGCTGCACCACTACCTGCACGCGCACTGGGCCGAACTGCACGGCAGCGACATGCCGCTGGCGACACCGGAAGACGGTGTGCCGCACTGGCGTACCGCCCCTCCGGTCCGGATCGCCGGCAAGGACTCGGTGGCCGGCCGGGACCCCGCGGCCGTCTCCGACGCCGGATGACGGGCCGATCGGCATGTTTCGGCTAGGTTGGGGGACCGGCATCCGATCAGTGAACAGGAGGGCACGATGGAGTTGGGCAAGGTGCTGGCACCGGTGATCCACGGTTTCAACGGCGGGATCGTCGCCCTGACGAAGGCGCCGTACATCGGGCCCCGGGTGAGCAGGTACATCACCGAGATCACCTATGTGGGAAGGAAATCCGGCCGGACCATCACGACGCCGGTCGGCTACACCCGCTCCGGCGACGACGTCACCATCGCCGTCTCGATGCCGGAGCAGAAGTCGTGGTGGCGCAATTTCCTCGGCGACGGCGGGCCGATCAGCATCAGGCTCGACGGTGCCGAACGGTCCGGGCACGCGGTGACGCAGCGCGACGACAAGGGTGTACGGGTGCAGATCCGGCTCGACCCCATCAGGTCGGCGTAGGGCCGATCAGTTCTGGCGGGGCAGCAGTTCCGCGGCGAAGCGCTCGGTGAACTCGTCGAACGGTTGTTTGCCGGTGGGCGTGACGACGAATTTGGTCAGCCCCGCCTCGAGATAGCCGTCGATCAGGCGGTGCAGCGCGGGCCAGTCGGCGGCGATCAGGTCGCGCGGGTCGCTGTCGGGCCGGCGGCCGCGGATCGCCGCCGCCAGGTCCGCGGGCAGTTCGCCGTCGGCCAGGGTCAGGTTGATGCCGAAGTGGTCGGGTTCGATCTCGCGCCCGGCCTCGGCGGCGGCCGCGCGGATCGCGCGCACACCCGCCTCGGCCTCGGCGGCGGTCAGGAAACTGCCCAGCCAGCCGTCGCCGTACCGGCCGATGCGGCGGAACGCGCCGGGGGCCGAACCGCCGAGCCAGATATCGAGCGGCCGGGCCGAACGCGGTCGCAGCGCCACCTCCGGCACATCGAAGAATTCGCCGGTGAACGGCCCCTCGCCGCCGTCGAGCGCCGCGCGCAGCAATCGCAGCGACTCGTCGAACACCGCACCGCGTTTCCCCTCGGGGACCGGGAACAGCGCGCGCTCCCCGGGCCGTGCGGGCTGCAAGCCGAACACCGGCAGTACCCGCTTGGGCGCCAGCGCCGCGAGCGAGGCGAGTTGCTTGGCGACCAGCACCGGATTGCGTCCGGGCAGGATCGCCACCGAGGTGCCGACCTTCAACCGGGTGGTCCGCGACAGCGCGAACGCCATCCCGACGATGGGCTCCACCGCCTCGGAGTACACGATCTCGGACAGCCACAGCGAGTCGATGCCCGCGGCCTCCAGCCGGTCGACCATCGCGGGGAGTTCCTCGGCCGCGGTCTGTGCCCCGGACCCGACTCCGAATCGAATCTTCATGCGCGCCTCCTCGATTGCGTAACCGGCCGACCGGCGCCTTTCATTCCCGCCCCGGGTTCGGTGCCACCCGCTCGGCCGGCCGGCGATACCGCGTGCCGCACGCGGTTCAGCGCCGCCGCCCGCGCAGATAATCCGAGACGACCGCCGCGCCCAGGCCGTCCAGATCCGGCGCCACCACCCGGCCGCCGCTGCGGCGGGCGACCAGGTCGACGAACGATTTCAGCCGCGGGTCCTCGCCGAGCATGAAGACCGTCACCGAGGCGCCGAGTTTGGCCAGCGCGTCCACCTGGGCCATGGTCACCGCGAGGGTGCGCTGATCCGGTGGCCAGTTGAACCAGGTGTCGCCGTTGGGTTCCAGGTGCGCGGTCGGCTCGCCGTCGGTGACGACCAGCACGACCGGTACCGCGTCGGGGTGGCGGCGCAGGTGCCGGGCGGCGAGCAGCAGTGCGTGGTGCAGGTTGGTGCCCTGCTCCCAGACGGCCTCCAGGGCGGTCAGTTCGCCGATGTCCACCGTGCCCGCGTGCCGGCCGAAGGTGATCAATTCCAGTGCGTCGGAACGGAATCGGGTGCTGATCAGTTGATGCAGCGCGAGCGAGGTGCGCTTCATCGGCAACCACCGGCCGTCCTGCACCATCGACCACGAGGTGTCGACGCACAGCGCGACGGCGGCGCGGGAGCGTTGTTCGGTCTCCATGATCTCGACATCGGAGACGTCCATCCGCACCTCGCGGCGTCCGGCGGACGCGGACCGCAGCACCGCGTTGCGCACGGTGCGCGACACGTCCCAGGGCTCGGTGTCGCCGAACTGCCACTGCCGGGAACCGCCGGTCGGCTCGCCCGCGGCTCCCGCCCGCGCGGTGTCGCGCTGGCCGCGCCGGGACCGCAAGCGGCCCACGATGTCTCGCAGCGCCACCTCGCCGAGACGGCGTAATGCCTTGGGTGTCAAGCGCAGTGAACCGTCGGCGGTGCGCTCGAACAGGCCCTGGCGGCGCAGCTCCCGTTCCAGTTCCGCGAGCCGTCTCGCGTCGACGCTCGCGTCCTGGCCGAGCTGGCGTTCCAGCGCGTCGAGATCGATGTCCTCCAGCCGGGCGCCGGGATAGGACTGCGCGAGTTGTTCTGCGAGCGCGTCCAATTCGGCCAGATCCTGCAGCGCCTGGGCGCCCTCGCCGAGACCGAGCGGATCCTGGCCGCGGAAGCGCTGGGACGATTCCCAGTCCTCGCCGGGGCGCAGCGCGCGCAGATTCGCGTCGAGCGCGGCGACCTGTCCGGCGATGCGCGGGTCGCCGAACGCCTGGCCGATCAGTTCGGACAGTTCCGCGCGCTGCTCCTCCGACATCGAGTTGAGCATGCGCTGCGCGGCCGCCGAGCGGGCCGCCAGCGCATCGATCAATTCGTCCGTGTTGCGCGGATTCTCGGGGAAGAACTCGCCGTGCTTGGTCATGAACTCGCCGAACTGCCGCTCGGTGTCCTCCCCGCGGGCATGCGCCGCGAGCAGGTCGTTGAGGTCGGACAGCATCTGCTGGATCCGCTCGACGTCTTCGGGGGTCGTGCCCTGCAGGGCCTGTTTCATGCCCTGGAACCGGGATTCCATCAGTTCCTGGCCGAGCAGGTCGCGGATCTTGCGGTAGTTCTCGCGGCCGGTCTCGGACTTCCACTGATATTCGGCGAGTTCGTTGACCGCGGCCGCGGTGCTGGACGGCAGCGCGTCGAGCTGGGCCTCGGCGAACCGGGCATCGTCGGAGGGGTCGGGGAACAGGGCGCCGCGCTCGGCCTCGACCGCCTCGTCCAGCAGCCGCCGCACCTCCTGCAGGGTGCCGTCGAGCCGGTTGCGCCGGGTGATCTCGGCCCGGCGCTGCCACAGCCGCCGGGTCAGTTCCTCGAGGCCACTCATGTTGCGGGTGCCGCGCCGCAACAGCTCCTGCAGCGCGGTGCGCGGCGAACTGCCCTCCATGACCTCGCGCCCGATCTGGTCGAGCGCCTCGCGCAGATCCAGTGGGGGCGCCAGCGGATCGGGGCCGTCGTGGTACGGCCCGTAGGAGTAGCGGCCGGGGCCGGTCATCGCCCGTACACCGCCATGCCGTCGTCGGAATCCTTGGCGATCTGGCGGGCCAGATACAGGGCCTCCAAGCCGAATTCGACGGCCGCCGCGATGCGGGTCGGCGGATCGGCCGCTTCGGCGCCGAGCCGGCGGGCCACCTCGTGCAGGACGGGCAGCTCCGGCAGCGCGGCCAGTACCTCGGTGCCGGGCACCCGCTCGCCGGTGGTGACCAGGTGACCGTCGCCGACGGCCTCGGCCAGCGGCCGCAGGTCCAGGCCGCCGAGCCGGCCGCGCGCGGTCTCCGCGAACGAGCGGCGCAGCAGGTGGGTGAGATGCTCCTGCTCGCGGCCCTCCTCGCCGGATTCGAACTCCAGCTTGCCGCGCAGCACCGCGGGAACCGCGTCGAGGTCGACCGGTCGCGCGACGGCCGGCGACTCGCCGATCAGCGCGGACCGGCGCAGCGCCGCTGCGGCCACCGTCTCCGCCGCGGCGACCGCGAATCGCGCGGACACGCCGGACCGCTGGTCGATCGCGGTGGATTCGCGCAGTTGCCGGACGAACCGGGCCAGCACCTCGATCAACGGGTCGCCGACCTCGGCCACCAACTCGG
Organism: Nocardia aurantia; assembly: GCF_009604425.1. Lineage (GTDB taxonomy): Bacteria > Actinomycetota > Actinomycetes > Mycobacteriales > Mycobacteriaceae > Nocardia > Nocardia aurantia. The sequence continues at coordinate 76,114 of NZ_WEGI01000017.1, forward strand.
CCTCCTGGCGGATCAGGGCCATCTCGGCCTCGACCGTCAGCGGGTAGTGGGTGCGGATCTCCGCGCCGAAGCGGTCCTTCAGCGGGGTGATGATGCGGCCGCGATTGGTGTAGTCCTCCGGGTTCGCGGTGGCGACGAGCAGCACGTCCAGCGGCAGGCGCAGCGTGTAGCCGCGGACCTGGATGTCGCGCTCCTCCATCACGTTCAGCAGCGCGACCTGGATGCGCTCGGCGAGGTCGGGCAGCTCGTTGATCGCGACGATGCCGCGATGCGAGCGTGGCACCAGGCCGAAGTGGATGGTCTCGGGGTCGCCCAGGCTGCGGCCCTCGGCCACCTTGACCGGGTCGACGTCGCCGATCAGGTCGCCGACGGAGGTGTCGGGGGTGGCGAGCTTTTCTGCGTAGCGCTCCGAGCGGTGCCGCCAGGCCACGGGCAGGTCGTCGCCGAGTTCGGCGGCCAGCCGGCGGCCGGCCGGGCTGACGGGATCGAGCGGGTGCTCGCCGAGTTCGGCGCCGGCGATCACGGGACTCCACTCGTCCAGCAGGCCGATCAGCGTACGCAGCAGCCGGGTCTTGCCCTGGCCGCGCTCACCGAGCAGCACCACGTCGTGCCCGGCCAGGAGCGCGCGCTCGAGCTGCGGCAGCACGGTCCGGTCGAAGCCGACGATGCCGGGCCACGGGTCCTCGCCCGCACCCAGCTTGGCCAGCAGGTTCTCCCGGATCTCGGTCTTGATCGAGCGGGGCAGGTGGCCGGCGGAGCGCAGCTCGCCTGCGGTGGTGGGCAGGTGTTCAGGAACTGTCACACTACGACGCTACGTCGATCGGGCCACGGCGTCGATGTTCCGGTGAACGCGGAAACCTGCCGGAAATATGGTTGACAATCTCGCCGCCAACGGTATTCGCCCTGTCCGATGTGACACAACTCACTGATGTGCGATGGCTATTCGAGTTGGTCTGCAACGCAACGCAATCCGGTTCGGGCAAAAGCAAATCAACCGCAAATTCATGTTGTGAACGCTGTCATGACAATTCTGAGGATGCGCTGAGGATTAGCCGAGCCCTAGCATCGCCGATGATCACAGTTTGCTTGCGATCGTGGAAAACCCGAGGCAGACGGGTTGGAGGCGTCGCCCTACCCCGAAAGTGCCTGAGATTCAGATGAGGAAAACCATTACCATCGCCGCGCTCGTCAGCGTGGCGGTCGGGATCACCACCGGTGTCGCGAACGCCGATGAGGCATCCGCTCCGCAACCCATCCGGGTGCACACCCTGGAACAGCGCCAGGACGCGGGCCAGGAGATGGACGTCAACGGCGTCCACTACACCCTCGGCCGCGACGGCGATTCGATCCTGCTGACCGCCCCCGACAACTCCTTCGACACGGTCGACGGCAACCTGGTCGTGAACGACGTGGACGGCAACGCCGTCGACGCGCTGCCGCTGAGCTATCGCAAGGACAATGTCGCCTTCCCGATCGACGCGCGGATCGACGACCACACCGCGCGCCTGACCCCGGCGCTGGCCGGGGGCGCCGACACCGCCGACCCGCTCAGCGCCGAGGCCATCGCGGCGGCGAAGCCGATCGAGTCCTTCACCCCGCGCGACCAGCAGGAGCTGGGTGCGTTCTCACAGCGCACCGGCATCGCGAGCACCGTGGGCGCCGTCGTCGGCGCGATCGTCGGCGGCGGCATCGGCTGCATCGCCGGTGCGGTCGTGGGTTCGGTGTCCGCGGCCATCACCACGCTGCTCGGTGGCTTCCTGCCGGGCGCCGTCGTCGGCTGCATCGCGGGCGTCGCGCTGATCGGCTCGGTCGGCACGCTGGCGGGCGCGGCCTTGGTCGCGGGCCCGGTGGTGTTGTTCTCGGCCTTCCAGTACTTCTCGACCATCCTGTCGCCGTGCACCGGCCCGGGTGCCTACTGCGTCGACCCGGCCGCCCCGGCGCCGGCCAAGTGACGCCTGCCCGAATCGGCTGAGGCCGGCCCGGATCGACGAACGGTCCGGTCCGGCAACAGGGTTCGGGATCACAACTACACACCGGTCGGTACGGGTGCGCCGCGTGATCGCGGCGCACCCGTTCCGTCTCTCGACCTGCACGGTCGAGCAGCGACATCGGGTTCGCTGGCAGTCAATCGCCTTACGCCACTATCATTCTCGCGATAGGAACCGGGTAAGCCCAACGACTGCGAAAAGAGCTCGCCATGATCATCGCGGCCCTCCACGACACCCTTCTCGCTCAGGTCGGCAACCCCACCCCGGAGACCCCGCCGGCGGCGGACAAGCTGATGAAGCTCGTGCGGTACTTCACCTGGTTCGTACTCCTGTCCGGCGTGCTGGCGATCACCTACGCCGGGGGGCATTTCGCCTGGGAGAAGTGGACCGGTGGCGGATCGCAATCGCCGAAGATGGTGGCAGGCGCCATGATCGGCGGGATCGTCGCCACCAGCGCCGGCACCATCATGAACGCCGTCATCGGCTGAACTCCGCACCGCCGGCGCAGCCGGACAACCGTGCCGAGGCGCATTCGAATCACGAGTAGCGCAAACCTGTTCCCGCGGTGACCCGCTGCGTACGGTGCAGCGGTGTCTTCGACCGATGTCCGGCCCGCCCGGGTCACGCTGCGCGGGGTGAGCCGTGCCTTCGGCACGCGAACGGTGCTGCGCGACATCGATCTCGACGTCACACCCGGTGAAACCGTTGCCCTGGTAGGGGCTTCCGGCAGCGGTAAGTCGACCTTGCTGCGCCTGCTCGCGGGCCTGGACCGGCCCAGCGGCGGTACCGTCCACATCGACGAGCGGCCGGTACGCGGCGTGGATCCGCGCTGCGCCGTGGTGTTCCAGGAGCCGCGGCTGCTGACCTGGCGCGACCTGGCCGGGAACGTCGCTCTCGGGTTGCCCGCGGGCACCGCGCGGTCCGAAGGCCGTGCCGCCGTGCGGCATTGGCTGGAGGTCGTCGGGCTCGGCGGGTTCGAGCGGCATCGGCCGCGGCAGGTGTCCGGTGGTATGGCGCAGCGCACCGCGCTGGCCCGCGCGCTGGTGCGCCGGCCCGGGGTGTTACTGCTCGACGAACCGTTCGCGGCCCTCGACGCCCTCACCCGGCTGCGCATGCAGGACCTGCTGACGGCGGTGCAGCGCGAGACCGGCACCACCGTCGTGCTCGTCACTCATGACGTGGACGAGGCGCTCACCCTCGCCGACCGGATCGTGGTGCTCGCCGCCGGGGGAACCGCGGCGGCCGTGGACGACTCGGGCGCGCGGATCGCCGCCTCGGTCGGCATCACGGCGGCCCGCCCGCGCGACCGCGCCGACCCCGAACTCGAGGCGCTGCGCCTGCAGCTGCTCGACCTACTCGGCGTGCCCCGGCGCGGGCCCGCCGTTGCCGCAGAACCGCACGAGGAGATCGTCGATGAAGCACCGAATCCTTTCCGCCGCAACGGCCGTCGTAGCGGCGGTGACGTTGCTGTCGGCCTGCGGTAGCGGCGGCGGCTCCGGCGCGTCCGAGGCGGTGCACCTCGACTACGCCTACTACAACCCGCTGAGCCTGGTGGTGCGCGATCAGAAACTTCTGGAGAACAAGGGTTACGACGTGACCTGGGTGCTGTCCAGCGGCAGCAACAAGGCCAACGAGGGTGTCCGCTCCAAGGCGCTGGACTTCGGCTCCACCGCGGGCTCGGCGGCGCTGGTCGCCCGCGCCAACGGCACACCGCTGAAGTCGGTCGACGTCTACAGCAAGCCGGAGTGGACGGCACTGGTCGTCGGCAAGAACTCGCCGATCACCGCCCTGAACCAGTTGAAGGGCAAGAAGATCGCCGCCACCAAGGGCACCGACCCGTACTTCTTCCTGGTGCAGGCGCTCGCCTCGGTCGGACTCACCACCGGTGACGTCGAGATCGTGAACCTGCAACATCCGGACGGCAAGACCGCGCTGGAACGCGGCGACGTGGACGCCTGGGCCGGGCTCGACCCCTACATGGCCCAGACCGCGCAGGAGCAGGGCTCCCGATTGCTGTATCGCAACGTCGATTTCAACACCTACGGCGTGCTCAACACCCGCGAGGACGTCATCGCGCAGCGTGGCGGCACGGTTCGCGCGGTGGTCGACGCCTACGAGCAGGCCCGCGGCTGGGCACTCGCCCATCCCGACGAACTGACCGCCCTGCTGGCGCGCGAGGCGAAGATCCCGGCGAGCGTCGCGAAGGAGGAGCTCGACCGCACCACCCTCGGCATCGACCCGGCCCCGGGCGACACCCTGCGAACGGTGTTGTCCCACATCGTCCCCCTGCTGGCCGCCGACAACGACGTGAAGTCCGCCGACGCCGCGCAGACGGCCCTCACCGGCCTGCTGGAACCGAGCTTCGCCCAGCGCCGGTCGTCGTGACCGGTGAGCCGGCGTCCGGGGCCGCGGCACTCCCGGCGGTCGAACGGGACGCCGCCGCGGTCGACAAGCGAGCAGCGCCGGAAGTGCCCGGCAGCGGCGCTTCGGCGCCCGTCACTGCCGGACGCCCGAGCGAGCAGACGGTGGACGCCGGTAATGCTGTAGCACATAGGATTTCGTCCCGGTGGGGCTGGGCTGGGCGGGTGCGGTCCGGGTTGGTGGCGTTGCTGGTGCCGCTGGCGTTGCTCGGGTTGTGGCAGTGGATCACGGCGGCCGGGCTGTATTCGCCCAGTCAGTTGCCGCCGCCCGCGGAAGTCGTTGCGGCGCTGGGTGATCTGCTGCGTCACGGGGAACTGTGGACCAATGTCGGGGTCAGCGTGCGGCGGGTGGTCACCGGTTATGTGTGCGGTGTCGGCGCGGCGCTGGCGCTCGGGGCCGCGATCGGGCTGTCGCCGGTGGTGCGGCGGCTGTTCGCGCCGACGGTCGAGGCGTTGCGCACGGTGCCGTCGCTGGCGTGGGTGCCGTTGTTGCTGTTGTGGCTGGGGATCGGGGAGGAGCCGAAGATCGTGCTCGTCGCGATCGGCGCGTTCTTCCCGGTGTACACCACCACCGCCTCGGCGCTCTCTCACGTCGATCCGCACCTGCTGGAGGTGGGACGTGCGTACGGGCGCACCGGGATTCGGCTGCTGGGCACGATCGCGCTGCCCGCCGTGGCGCCCACTCTGGTCAACGGCCTGCGGTTGGGGCTGGCCAACGCGTGGCTGTTCCTGGTCGCCGCCGAGCTGATCGCCTCGTCGAAGGGACTGGGCTTCCTGCTCATCGACAGTCAGAACACCGGCCGCACCGACATCATGCTGCTGGCGATCGTGCTGCTGGCCCTGCTCGGCAAGCTCAGCGACGTGCTGTTCGCCGCCGCGGAACGCGGGCTCGCGGCCCGGCGGGCGTAGGGGCGGCGGAAATCACCGCAGCGGAATCCATTCCGTGCCGGTCGTGGCGGCGGCGAGCGCGTCCGGGAGGGGTTCGATGCCGAGCCCCGGTCCGTCCGGGACGCGAATGTACCCGTCCGCCATCTCGATCGGCTCGGTGACGTCCCGGTCGTAATAGCGGCCGGACGGCGTGATGTCCGCGGGCTCGGTGCAGCCCGGCAGCGCCGCCACCGCGAGATTGGCGGCCTGGCCGAGACCGGTCTCCAGCATCCCACCACACCAGGCCGGGATGCCGGCGGCGACGCAGACATCATGGACGCGAAGCGATTCCAGCAGCCCGCCGACCCGGCCCGGCTTGATGTTCACCACCGCGCACGCGCCCAGACGGATCGCCTCGGCGGCGGCGCGGGCCGAGACGATCGACTCGTCCAGGCAGAGCGGGGTACGCAGGCGGCGGGCCAGCACGGCGTGATCGCCGATGTCCTCCTCGCCGAGAGGCTGTTCCAGCATGGCCAGGCCGAATTCGTCGAGTTCGGCGAGCCGGTCGGCGTCGGCGAGGGTGTACGCGGCGTTGGCGTCGACCTGTAGCAGCACGTCGTCGCCGAAGCGCTCGCGCACCGCGCGGACCGGTTCGACGTCCCAGCCGGGCTCGATCTTCAGCTTGATCCGCCGATAGCCCTCGCCGAGGTGGGTGGCGACCGTGTCGAGCAGTGCCGGGAGGCCGTCCACGATGCCGATCGATACACCCGAAGCGACCACGGCCCGGGTCGCGCCGAGATACGTTGCGCAGGAACGGTTCCGGGCGCGCAGCCACGCGTCGAGCAAGGCCGTCTCGACGGTGGCCTTCGCCATCCGGTGGCCCCGCACCCGAGCGAAGATCGGCGCGATGTCGCCCGGTTCCGGATCACCGTGCGCCGCCAGCGCGGGCAACAGGAACCGGCGGACGACCTCGGCCGCGCCGTCGAGATATTCGGCGGAATAGCTCGGATCGGGCAGCGCGACACACTCACCCCAGCCCTCGGCGTCCGGTGTCACGATGCGCAGCAGCAGGATCCAGCGGTGCCGCTCGATACCCATCGAGGTCCGGAACGGTTCGCGCAACGGCAGTTCCATCCACCGCAGTTCGGCACCCTCGAGTTCCATCCGCCCACCCTAAGCGTACTGCCGGGCCGGCCGGCGGACCGCGGCTCGGGCGGGCATTCCTCGATCGGCGCAACACTCTGGGACAATCCGACGATCCCGTGATCCGGCGGACCGGCGGACCGGCTGGGCGGAGCCGATACTCGCAGCGCCGGCCGGCGCCCCGGTGCGGGCCGGCTGGTGCGCGATGTCGTGGCGGGGCCGGGCCCGTTGGAGAGCTCGATGCCTGCGACCCCGGGGCGCACTCCGTAGTGGTGGTCGCGACGGAAGGTGCTGGTACGCAACGTCAATCGGGGTCAATCGCCGATCGGCGCCAGGCCGACGGGCTGACGCCGCGGGCGCGTTTGAACGCGGTGCTGAAGGCGAAGGCGTCCTGATAGCCCACGGTGCGAGCGACTATCGCGATCGGAGCGTCGCTGTCCCGCAACAGATCCGCGGCCAGGGTCATGCGCCAGTCGGTGAGATAGGACAACGGCGGGCGGCCCACCAGTTCGGTGAACCGCGCGGCGAACGCGGCGCGGGACATTCCGGCCCGGCCCGCCAGCTCCGCGACCGACCAGCGATGAGCGGGGTTGCCGTGCAACAGATTCAGGGCACCGGAGATCGCGGGATCCGCGAAAGCGTTCGTGCGATCCGGGATCTTGCCGCCCGGCCGGATGCACCACTCGCGCAGTACCAGTGCCAGGAGCAGATCCAGCAGGCGGTGCAGGACGGCGTCCTGGCCGGGCTCGTCGCGAACCACCTCGGCGGACAGCAGTTCGAGCGTCGCGCGGGTGCGCGGCCCGGCCGCGACGATCGCCAGGGGCGGGAGCAGATCCAGCAGTCGCGCGCCGACGGCACCGTGCAGGGTGTAGGCCGTCCGCACCATGACCGTGGCGCCCGGAAGTCCGTCACCATAGGTGCGGGGCCGGAGCGGTTGCGAGGCAACAGGTTCCGCACTCAGCGACTCCTTCCGGCCGTCGCGGATCACGACCTGTGGCGGGGTACCCGGATCGTCGCGGACCGTGTGGTCGGCGTCGCCGGTGAGGAGTGCGATGTCACCGGCGGCGAGCCTGCGCGGTGGCCGCGCCGGCTCGTCGAACCCGATCCAGCAGTGTCCGGCGAGGATCGTCACCAGGGTGAGATCGGGTGGATCGGCGAAGGTCAGTGCCCACGGTGGGCGCTGGATCAGCTGCCGGACCGTCGACTGGCGGGCCTGCGCTCCGCGCAGCAGATCGGTGAGCACGTCCATGCCGGCACGATAGCCGCTGGACGATCGCAAAGGTATCGCGGATCGTGAACCATGGATCGTCTCGTTCCCGCGAGGTTGGCTGGATCCATGACCAACATCCTCGTTCTCGGCGGTACCGGCACCACCGGACGCCGTATCGCCCACCGACTGCGCGCCACCGGACATCCGGTGCGCACCGCCGCGCGAGCCGGCGCCGATCTCGCGGTGGATCTGACGGCCCCGGCCGGCTGGCCGGCGGCCGTCGCGGACGTGAGCGCGGCGTATCTGATGGAGCCGGCCGTCCCGGCCGACGCGGCGGGCCGCGAGCGGCTCGCCCGATTCGCCGCGGACGTGGTGGCGGCGGGCGCGCGGCGGCTGGTGTTGTTGTCGGCGCCGGGCGGGGGCGAGCCCGGCCACCCCCTGTACGCGGCGGAGCGGGCGGTGCGCGATGCCGGCGTCGAGTGGACGATCCTGCGGCCCAACTGGTTCGCGCAGAATTTCAGCGAAGGCATCTGGCGGCGTGGCATTCTCGACGGCACCCTCACACTGCCCGCCGGCGCCGGTCGTGCTCCCTTCCTCGATGCCGACGACATCGCCGACGTCGCGGTCGCGGCGCTGACCGGGACCGGTCATCACGGCCGCGCGTACGAGTTGAGCGGCCCGCGCGCGATCGGGTTCGGGGAGGCGACCGAGATCATCGGTGCCGCGCTCGGGCGGCCGGTGCGGTACGACGACATCGAGCCGGACGCCTTCGTCGAACGTCAGACCGCGGCGGGCGTGCCGGCGGCCGTCGCGCGCATGATGACCGGCCTGCTGGCCGGGTTGCGGGACAGCGGTCCGGGCAGTGCAGTCACCGACGGCGTCGAGCGGGCACTCGGCCGGCCGGCCCGCTCGTTCGAGGATTTCGCCGCTGCGGCGGCCGCGGCGGGAGCGTGGCGGCCCGAGGCGGTTCAGTCGAGTCCGGGCATCGGTAATCCGGCGTAGTTCTCCGCGAGTTCGGTTGCGGCGGAGCGTGATCCGACGACCCGCCGCAACTGGGACAGTTGCAGCCGGGCGTCGAAGTCGTCGCCGTGGCGGTGCAGCATCGTGGTCATCCACCACGAGAAGTGGGTGCAGCGCCAGACCCGTTCCAGTGCGGTGTCGGAATACGTTGCGGCGGGGGCGGTGTCGCCGTCGCGCAGCCACGCGATCAGGGCCCGGGACAGCAGGGCCACGTCGGCGATCGCCAGATTCAGGCCCTTGGCGCCGGTGGGCGGCACGATGTGCCCGGCGTCGCCGGCCAGGAACAACCGGCCGTGCCGCAGCGGAGTGGTGACGAAACTGCGCATCGGCAGCACGCTCTTCTCCGTGATGGCACCGGTTTTCAGCGTCCAGCCGTCGAGCGCGAAGCGGGTGGCGAGGTTGTCCCAGATCCGGTCGTCGCTCCAGTCGCCGATGTTCTCGTCCGGGGTGACCTGGAGGTAGAAGCGGCTGACAGTCCGCGAGCGCATGCTGTGCAAGGCGAAACCGTCGGGGTGCCAGGCGTAGATCAATTCGTCGGTGGACGGTTCGACATCGGCCAGCACGCCCAGCCAGGCGAACGGATAGTTCCGTTCCCAGGTGTGCCGCAACGCATCCGGGATCGCCTGTTTGCTCGGGCCGTGGTAACCGTCGCAGCCGACCACGATCTCGGCGTCGACGCGCCGCGGCCGCCCCGCCGCGTCGACGAACGCGACATACGGTCGCTCACCGTCGATCTCGTGCGCGGTGACCTCCGACGCCGCGTAGAACGCGGCCTGCCCGGCGCGTTCGCGGGCCGCGAGCAGATCCTTGGTGACCTCGGTCTGCCCGTACACCCACACCGAGCGCCCGATCAGGTCCACGAAGTCGAGGTGGTGCCGCTCGTTCGGCCACTGCAGGTGAATTCCGCGGTGTTCCATGCCTTCCCGCGCCAGGCGCTCACCCAGTCCCGCGCGGCGCAGCAGATCGACGCTGCCCGCCTCCAGGATCCCGGCGCGGATGCGGGCGGCCACATGCTCCGCGTTCTGCCGTTCGATCAGCACCGAGTCGATGCCCGCGGCATCGAGCAGATGCGCCAGCAGCAGCCCGGCCGGGCCGGCGCCGATGATCGCCACACGGGTTCGCATGTGCGGGACTCCTCGTCGAATCGGGATGGGTACCGGTATCCGGCGCCGGACGCGCCGCCCCAAGGTCCTTCCGAGGATGCGTCGCCGGGATCACACATCACCACCACTGTTCCATTGAATGGGTGAAATGACTCGTTTGTGCTGGTAGAACTGATTCATGGCGAGGTCGACCAGCGGTGAATCAGTGCTGGAACGGGTCGTGCGCATCTTCGAGGCGTTCGACACCGAGACGCCGTCGATCACCGTCACCGAACTGGCCCGCCGTGCCGGATTGCCCCCGGCGACCGCGTCGCGCCTGGTCGGCGAACTCGTCGGGTACGGCTGGCTGCGCCGCGACGCCGACCGGCGTGTCCGGATCGGGGTGCGGATGTGGGAACTGGCGGTGCGGGCGTCCCCGACCCTCGGCCTGCGCGAGGCCGCGATGCCCTACATGGAGGATCTGCACGCTGTCGTCGGGCACCACGTCCAACTCGGTGTGCTGCACCATCGCGAGGTGCTCTACGTCGACCGGCTGTCGGCGCCGGGGGCGGTCCGCAACGTCAGCCGGTTCGGCGGCCGGATGCCGCTGCACGCCACCTCGCTGGGGCTGGTGCTGCTGGCGCACGGCCCGATCGAACTCCAGGAGTCGATCCTCGCGGGCCCCTTGCGCGCCTTCACCGAACGCACCCCCAGCGATCCGCGCACCCTGCGGGTGCTGCTCGGCGAGATCCGGCACACCGGCTACGCCTACTGCGACGGCTTCATCGACGACCTCTCCACGGCTGTCGCGGCCCCGCTCCGCGGCCGGGGTGACCATGTGGTCGCGGCGCTGTCGGTGATCGTCCCGCGCGACGGCTCCGCCCGCTCGACCCTGCCCGCCCTGCTCGCCGCCGCCCGCGGAATCTCCCGTACTCTGCAATCCCCGGGTTTCACCGCGACCGGCTGAGCCGACGACCCGGTGGCACGACGCCTCACGGCCGCAGTCGAATTCCGGGCGCTCGGTGGCACGGGGTCGCGCACCGGTCGTCGGCGACGCCGGTGGCTACTTCCACCCCGCCGAGATTCCTCTTCCATTGAATGGAACGCAGGTAGTGCCCGGTGCCCCGAACCGGCCATGCTCCGCTGCGGAGCGCGATCGGGCCCGGGTCCGCGGGTGATCGCGCCGTGGACGACGAGATTCGAGGAAGATTCATGAGCGTCATCCGTGAGCTGCTGATCGGCGGCAAGGAAACTCCCGCGCGATCCGGCCACACCGCCGACGTGGTGACCCCGCACACCGGAGAGGTGTTCGCGACGGTCGCCGCGGCCGCACCCGCCGACGTGACCGCCGCCGTCGACGCGGCGGCCCACGAGTTCGAATCCTGGTCGGCGCTGGGCCCGTTCGAACGGCGCGCGATCTTCCTCACGGCCGCGGATCTGCTGGAGCAGCGGATCGAGGCGGCCGCCGACACGATGGCCGGCGAGGTCGCCGCCACCCGCGGCTGGGCGCACTTCAATGTCGGGCTGGCGGCCAACGTGTTTCGTGAGGTGGCGGCCGCGATCACCGCGCCGCGCGGTGAGGTGCTGGCCGCACAGCAACCCGGTGTGCTGGGCATGGCCGTGCGCGAGCCGGTGGGCGTGGTCGCGGCGATCGCGCCGTGGAACGCCCCGCTGATCCTGTCGGCCCGGGCTGTCGCCGCGCCGCTGGCCGCCGGAAATACGGTGGTGCTCAAGCCCAGTGAGGCCGCGCCGCTGTCCAGCGGCCTGTTCATCGCCGACGTGCTGCGCGATGCCGGACTGCCCGCCGGGGTCCTGAACGTGGTCACGAACGCGCCCGCCGACGGTCCCGCGGTGGTGGCGGCGCTGATCGCCGACCAGCGGGTCCGGGCGGTGAACTTCACCGGTTCGACCGAGGTCGGCCGCATCGTGGGAACCCTTGCCGCGCAGCATCTCAAGCCGGCCGTGCTGGAACTCGGCGGCAAGAACTCGGTGCTGGTACTCGCCGACGCCGATGTCGACTATGCGGTCCGGGCAACGGTTTTCGCGACCTTCGCCAACTCCGGCCAGATCTGCATGTCCGCCGACCGCATCCTGGTGCACGAATCGCTGGCGGCGGAGTTCACCACGAAACTCGCCGAGGTGGTGGCGAATCTGCCCACCGGTGGCCCCGAGGATCCGGCGACCGTAGTCGGGCCTCTCGTGAACACCGCTGCCGCCCAGCGTGTCTCGGCCCTGATCGCCGATGCCGTCGGCAAGGGCGCGACGGTGCTCGCCGGTGGTGGCGAGCCGAGCGGCGCCCTGCACCCCGCCACCGTCCTGGCGAACGTGCCCGCGGCCGCCGAGATCGCCCGGGCCGAGATTTTCGGCCCGGTCTCGGTGGTCGAGACCTTCGCCACCGACGACGAGGCGATCGCGCTGGCCAACGACACCGCGAACGGCCTGTCCGCGGGCATCATCACCGAGAACGGCACCCACGGCCTGAAGGTCGCGGCCCGGCTGCGCACCGGCATCGTGCACATCAACGACCAGTCCGTCGGCGACGAACCGCAGGCCCCCTTCGGCGGTTTCAAGGCCTCCGGCTACGGCCGCTTCGGCGGCCGCTGGGGCATCGAGGCGTTCTCGAACACCCGCTGGGTCACCCTCGCCACCGAACACGCGCGCTTCCCCGGCTGATCCGCCCTCCGGATCCCGCTGAGCGCAACCCTTCTCGGCCGGCGACCCCTGCGCTACCGTCGCGTTCATGACCAGTGTGCCCCTCGACCTGACCGTGCTGGAAGTCGAGTGGGACCACCCGGACGCGGTGACACTGCGCGACGAGATGGCCGCCGAGGTGGGCCCGCGCTACGCCGGCCTGATGCGCGAATTCCCGGTGAACCCCAACCACGTGGACCCGGACACGGTCGTCCGCACCTACGTGGCGTACGCCGACGGTCCCGCCGGTCACGCGGCGGTCCGCTGGAACCGCGCCGACCTGGAACTGAAGCGCATGTTCGTCCGCCCCCGCCATCGCGGCTCGTACACCGCCACCGCCCTGCTCGAGGCCGCCGAGCGCACCGCCCGCACCCTCGCCCTGCCGCGCCTGATCCTGCAAACCGGCCACCTCCAACCGGAAGCGGTCCGCTTCTACGAGCGCAACGGTTACCAGCGCATCCCGCACTTCCCGCCCTACGAGGTCCTGCCCCTGTCCCACTGCTTCGAGAAGCGGTTCACCTGAGCGCGACCCGCACCGTTCCACACCAACCGGTCGCGACGCTATGATTGCGTCATAGTATTATGCCGAAATGCTCTTTCCGACACCTGCCCTGACGGCCGCCGACGAGCGTGTGTTGTCCGACGTGGACCGCATGCGGGACGACTTGCGACATCAACTACAGGGCAGGCCCGCGAAGTGGGCAGGCGGCCTGCGCAAGTTCCTGACCGCGGACGCGGTCGCGGCGTCCAACTCGATCGAAGGGTTCAAGGTCTCCACCGTCGATGTCGAGGACCTGATGGCGGGGGAGCGCGATGTCGACGTCTCCGATGAGAACCGGGCGGAGACCCTGGCCTATCAGCAGATGATGACCTACATCCAGACTTTGCACTCCGTCCCGGATTTCGCCTACGGCAAGGGTCTGTTGAACGCCCTGCACTGGATGTTGCAGGGGCATCGGCACACCGAACGCAGACCGGCCGGGCAATGGCGTCCGGGCCCGGTCTATGTCACCGACGCCCGCGATCCGAGTATCGCGGCCTACACCGCACCCGGCGTCGAACAGGTGCCGGCGTTGATGGCGGCGCTCATCGACTGGCTGAACGCCGACGATCGTTCGCATCCGCTGATCCGGGCTGCGATGGCCCACCTCCATCTGGTGTCGATTCATCCCTGGTCCGACGGCAACGGCCGGATGTCCCGCTCGTTGCAGACTTTGATGATCGCGAGGGAAGGTGTTCTGGCGCCGGAATTCTCGTCCATCGAGGCGTGGCTCGGCCGTCCCGGCAACACCTGGGAGTACTACCAGGTGCTGGGGCGTCGTGGTCCGACTTATCGCCCGGATCAGGATGTCTCGGACTGGATTCGCTTCAACCTGATGGCGTATCACCAGCAGGCACAGACCGTGCACGCGCGGTTCGAGCGATCCGGCCGGGTGTGGAATGCGTTGACGGAGTTCGCTTCCGGCGCGGGGCTCGACGAGCGACCGGTCACCGCTCTCCATGATGTCGCGATGGCCGGGCGGGTGCGCCGCACCCGCTACGAACGCAGTGAGGCGCTGAGTGTGCAACAGGCGCAACGGGATCTACGCGAGCTGGTGTCGCGCGGCATCCTGGAACCGGTCGGCCGGACCCGGGCCCGGTTCTATGTGGCCGGTCGGTCGTTTCCCGAGCACGTCCTGGACCTTGCGCGCACCCCGGTCGTGCTGGACGATCCGTACCGCGACTGATTCGTTCGCCCGGCGCCAGTGCGCGACCGCCACCGGGGATTTCGCGGCGGGTGCGCCGGATCAAGCCCCGCCGAGGATCTTCAGGGTGTGGTCGACGTCGGCGTTGGTGTTGTGGACGTGGAAGGCGAAGCGCAGGGTGTTGTTCCGGGCGGTGGCGACGATGCCCGCGGGCGGCAGCAGCGGGGCCAGGCCGGTGGCGTCGGGGATGGTGACGATGGGGGAGCCGGGGGCGGGGAGGGCGGGGATCGACAGGGCGGACAGGCCGGTGCGGAAGCGGTCGGCGAGGGTCAGGTCGTGGGCGCGGATGGTGTCGACCGTCAGGTGTTCCACCAGTTCCAGGCCCGACAGCGTGGCGGTGATGCCGAGCCAGTCGGGGGTGTCGTCGAGGCGGCGGATCGTGGACGCGAGGCGTTGCGGGGCATACATTTCCGACCATCTGTCGGCGGCGGCGTACCAGCCGGGGGCCAGGGGGCGCAGGGTTTCGGCGGCCTCGGGGCCGGCCGCGAGGAAGGTCACGCTGCGGGCGCCGAGCAGCCATTTGAAGGTGGCGCAGACCCAGTAGTCGGCGTCGTCGAAACGCAGGGGCAGCCAGCCGGCGGCCTGGCTGGCGTCGAGGAGCAGGCGGGCACCGTGCGCCCTTGTCGCCGTGCGCAATTCGGGTGCGTCGAGGATTCGGCCGTCGGCGGACTGGACCAGGCTCGCGGCCACCAGGGCGGTACGCGGGCGCACCTCGGCGGCGAGATCCTCGAGCGGTACGGTGCGCACCGACAGGTCGCCGCGGTACCGGAAGGGGTTCGACACCGACGCGAAATCGCCTGCGGCGACGAGCACTTCCGCGCCGGCGGGCAGGGCCGCGGCGATCGGGCCGATCAGGGCGGCCACCGTGCTGCCGACGGCCACGTCGTCGGCGGTCGCGCCGGTCAGCAGCCGCGCGAAGGCCGCGCGCGCCGGATCCACCCGGTCGTCGTGCTTGTTGGGCGCCGCCCGCCCGGCCACCCAGTCGTCGGTGACCGCACGCACGGCGGCGAGCGCCCGCGCGGGCGGCAGGCCGTAGCTCGCGGTGTTGAGGTAGATGGCGTCGGTGGCGAATTCGCCGGGTGCGAGGGGCTGCATGGTTTCAGTGTCGAACCGGCGCCACCACCCGCGCCAGAGCCACCGGTGATCCGCTGGACCGCGACTCAGATCGGGTGCAGGCCGTTGACCGCGACCGAGAGCAGGCGGGGAGCGGCCTCGGGGGAGTGTTCGCAGGCGGTCGCGATGCCGTGGCCCAGCCGGATCAGGTCGCGCGGTTCGATGTCGGTGCGGACCAGGCCGGCCCGCTGGGCCGGGATCAGCACGGCCGCGGCCGCGTCGGTCATCATGGTGCGGCACAGGGTGAAGGTTTCGGAGGTCTGATCCATCGAGGCCTTCAGGGTGAGCGCCAGGCTGTGCTCGCTCAGCACGTAGGTGACCTGGTCGTACAGCCACTGCTCCAGGGCCTTCATCGGCTCCAGGGTCTCGACCAGTTCGTAGGCGCGGGCGGCCAGGTGCTCGATGCGGGCGCGATAGACGGCCTCGATCAGCGCCTCCCGGTTGGGGAAGTGGCGGTAGAGCGTGCCCGCGCCGACGCAGGCGCGCCGCGCGATGTCGTCCAGGGGCGCCTCGGGGCCGTGCTCGGTGAATGCCTGCCGGGCGCACTCGATGATGCGCTCGTAGTTGCGCCGCGCGTCGGCGCGCATCGGCCGCCCTGGAGACGGTGCGTCCACGAACCCTCCACTGGAAACGGACAGACTCTCCGCTTACTCTTGCGTAAACGGAGACTATCTCCCTATGCTATCCCCATCGGAAACGGAGAGTCTCTCCGCTTAGTTCCCTCACCGATGGAGCGTCCTTGTCTACTACCACTACTGTGTCTTCCGGCGCGCCGGTTCGGGCCCGATTCGGGCAAACGCGGCCGGGTGTCGTGCTGACCACCCTGCTCAGCGGTCAGCTGATGATCATGCTCGACATCACCGTCATGAACGTGGCCCTGCCGCGCATCCGGTCGGATCTGGACTTCAGTCCGACCGGCCTGTCCTGGGTGATGAACGCCTACACGCTGGTTTTCGGCGGGTTGCTGCTGCTCGGCGGCCGTGCCGGTGACCTGTTCGGGCGACGGCGGTTGTTCCTGATCGGCGTCGCCCTGTTCACGCTGGCCTCGCTCGGCGGCGGGCTGGCGCCGTCGGCGGCGTGGCTGCTGGTCGCGCGGGTGGTGCAGGGCATCGGCGGCGCGCTCGCCGGACCCAACACGCTGGCGATCCTGACCACCACATTCAGCGAGCCGAAGGCCCGAATCCGGGCGCTGGCATGGTTTTCCACGATCGGCAGTGCCGGGTTCGCGATCGGGCTGATCGTGGGCGGCCTGCTCACGCAATGGTTCGGCTGGCGGTCCGTGCTGTTCATCAATGTGCCGATCGGCGCGGCGGTGGTGGCGGCCGGCCTGCGTTATCTGCCGGACACGCCCCGGCAGCCGGCCCGGCTGGACCTGCCCGGCGCGGTCACCGCGACCGGCGGTGTCGCCGCGCTGGTGTACGGATTCATCGAGGCAGCCGCGCACGGCTGGTCGGCTGCGGCCACCGATATCTCGCTGGGCGCGGGCGTTCTGCTGATCCTCGCGTTCGTGGCGATCGAATTCCGCACGGCGCAACCGCTGCTGCCGTTGTACCTGTTCGCCGACCGCAATCGCGCGGCCGCCTACGCCAATTTCTTCCTCGGGCCGATGGCGGGCATGTCGATGTTCTTCTTCCTCACCCAGTATTTGCAGGAGGTGCGTGGAATGAGCTCGCTGACAACGGGTTTCGCTTTCCTGCCGACGGCGGTCACGATGTTCACCCTGGTGCGCCTGATCCCGCGGCTGCTGCCCCGGCTCGGTCCCAAGGTGATGACCATGACCGGCACGACACTGATGATCGGCGGCCTGGTGCTGCTGGTCTTTCTCACCACCGACACCGCGTATTTCCCGGTGATCTTCGTGGCGACGGCACTGATCGGCACCGGGATCGGCCTGGCCTTCGCGCCGTTGAACGTGCTGATCATGGCGAATGTGCCGCCCGCCGAGGCGGGGGCGGCCGGTGGCGCGCTACAGACGTTGCAGCAGACCGGATCCGCGCTCGGGCTGGCCATCCTGGTCACCGTATTCGGCACCGTGAGTCGGCACGCCACCGGCTCGGCCCATCATGTGCTGACCGAGGGAGTCACCGCCGCGTTCGCGGGTTCGGCGGCGATCGCGGTGCTCACGCTGGTGATCGCCACCACCTTCCGGCGGCCGGCGAACTGAGCGCCGCCGGACTCGGACCCGCCGTGCCCTTCGGCCCGGCGGGTCCGGCCGCTCGCGAATCGGGCCGTCGTGAATCCGGCCACAGCGAATCCGGTCCCAGCGAATCAAAACTCACAATGAATCAAAGGGGGCTACCGGCGGCCCCGTGCGCCTACCATCCGGAAGGGTGACTGCCCGTCTGCCGTTGATCGACATCTCCAGGTTCCGGGGGCCCGCCGCCGAGCGGGCGGCGTTCCTCGACGACCTGCGGCACGCCGCCCACGAGGTCGGCTTCTTCTACGTCGTCGGCCACGGCGTGCCGGACGAGCTGACCACCGGAATCTTTGATGTGGCACGGCAATTCTTCGCGTTGCCGGTCGAACAGCGCCGCGAGATCGAGAACATCCACTCACCCCAGTTCCGCGGATACACCAGCACCGGACACGAATACACCGCCGGCGCACCGGATCGCCGCGAGCAGATCGATATCGGCCCGGAGCGCGAGGCGCCGGCCCCGGTGCCGGGCGCCCCGGCCTGGACCCGGCTGATCGGCCCCAACCAGTGGCCGGCGCGACTGCCGCGGTTGCGCGAGATCACCCTCGCCTGGCAGGCGGAGGCGCTGCGGGTGAGCCGGGAGGTGTTGCGCGCCTTGTCCGTCGCGCTCGGCCAGGACGAGAGCTACTTCGACGCCTGGTTCGACGAGCAGGCGTCGACACACGTGAAGATCATCCACTATCCGGGCCGCGAGACCGCTGATTCGGATCAGGGGGTCGGTGCGCACAAGGACTACGGTTATCTCGCGCTGCTGCAACAGGACGAGATCGGCGGGCTGCAGGTGCAGGGCCCGGACGGCTGGTTCGACGCGACGCCGGTACCCGGCAGTTTCGTGTTCAACATCGGCGAGATGCTCGAGATCGCCACGCGCGGTTACCTGATCGCGACCCGGCACCGGGTGGTCAGCCCGGCGCCGGGCGTGGACCGTTATTCGGTGCCGTTCTTCCTCGGGCCCCGTCTGGACGCCGTGGTCGAACCACTCACGCTCCCAGCGGATCTGGCGGCCCGGGCGCGCGGCGTCAGCGCCGAGGCGGACAACCCGCTGCTGGCCGCGTACGGGGAGAACGCGCTGATCGGCTGGCTGCGTTCGCATCCGCGGGTGGCGCGGCGCTGGTGGTCCGACGTGCTGGAGCAGTCTTGAGCGAGGACTGGTCCTTCGAGACCCGGCAGATCCACAGTGGGGCACAACCGGATCCGGTCACCGGCGCGCGCGCCACACCGGTCTATCAGACCACCTCGTACGTCTTCCACGACGCCGAGCACGCCGCGGCGACCTTCGCGTTGCGCGATGCCGAGACCCACGCCTACACCCGGGTGTCGAACCCGACCACGGCGGTCGCCGAGGCGCGACTGGCCGCGCTGGAGGGCGGGGTCGGTGCGGTGGCGGTGGCCAGCGGGCAGGCGGCGGTATCGCTGGCCCTGCTGACGATCGCGCGGGCCGGCGACCATGTCGTCGCGGCCGCCACGCTCTACGGCGGCACCTACAACCTGCTCGCCTACACCTTCGCCGATCTCGGCATCACCGTCGATTTCGTGCGCGACCCGGACGACGCGGCACAGTGGCAGGCGGCGATCCGGCCGAACACCAAGGCGCTGTTCGCCGAGACCGTGGGCAATCCGCTGGGCAACGTCCTCGACATCGCCGCGGTCGCGGAGATCGCCCACGCCGCCGGGGTGCCGCTGGTGGTCGACAACACCGTTCCCACACCGTATCTGCTGCGACCGATCGAGCACGGCGCCGACATCGTGGTGCATTCGACCACGAAATTCCTCTCCGGGCACGGCACCGCGATCGGCGGCGCCGTGATCGACAGCGGCCGTTTCGATTTCGCCGCCGACCCGCGACGCTGGCCGCAGCTGAACGCACCGGACCCGAGCTATCACGGCCTGGTCTTCGGCGCCGATTTCGCCGAGCTCGGCTATCTGACCCGATTGCGCACCAAGCTGCTTCGCGACCTCGGCCCGGCGGTCTCGCCGTTCAACAGTTTCCTGTTGCTGCACGGGCTGGAAACGCTGTCGCTGCGGGTGGCCCGGCACAGTGCGAACGCGTTCGCGATCGCCGAATGGCTGTCCGCCCGGCCCGAAGTCGAGCGGGTGCACTACGCCGGGCTGCCGTCGAGCCGCTGGCACGACGCCGCGAAACGGTATCTGCCGCACGGGGCCGGCGGGGTGCTCGCGTTCGAGCTGACCGGCGGGTCGGACGCGGGGCGCCGCTTGGTCGACCGATTGCGACTGTTCAGCCACCTCGCCAATATCGGCGATGTGCGCAGCCTGGTGATCCATCCGGCCTCGACCACGCACGCGCAGCTGGACGCCGCGCAGCAGCTCGACAGCGGGGTGACCCCCGGTCTGGTACGCCTGTCGGCGGGCCTGGAAGGGACACGCGATCTGATCGCGGATCTGGAAGAGGGATTGGGTGGCTGAATTCGACGGCGCGACCGGAACCGTCCACTACCGGCGCTGGGAACCGGAGCGGCCGCGCGCCCTGGTCGTGTTCTGCCACGGGCTCGGCGAACACATCGGCAGCTACGAGCCGCTCGCGGCCGCGCTACGGGCGGCCGGATTCGCGTTCTGGGCCGCCGATCACGCCGGGCACGGCCGCAGTGCGGGTGAGCGCGTGCTGATCACGTCGGTCGACGATCTGATCACCGACGCCGCCACCCTGATCGGGCTGGCGCGGCAGCGACATCCGGACCTGCCGCTGGTCGTGGCCGGACATTCCCTGGGCGCGCTGGTGTCCACACTGCTCGTCGCCGAACGCGGCGTGCCCGCGACGGCTCTGGTGCTGGCCGGCTCCTCGCTGGTCGCCGCGGGAGAGAGCTGGGTGGTGAAAGTGCTGTCCGCGGGCACCGATCCGTGGGAACTGCGCCGCGATCCGAGCGAGATGGTCCGGGATCCGGCCTACGCGCGGCAGATTCGCGAGGACCCGCTGACCTGGCAGGGCGGGCTACGGCTCGAGACGATCGGCGCGCTCGGCGAGGTCGCGCCGCGCATTCCGGCGGCCCTCGAAAAGCTCACGCTGCCGGTACTTTTCGTGCACGGCGCGGACGACGACATGGCGCCGGTCGCCGGGGTCCGGCAGGCGGTGGCGGCGCTCCCGGATGCCCGCGCCGCGATCTTCCCGGAGGATCGGCACAACATCCTCAACGAAATCGACCGCGACGAGGTGTTCCGCGCCGTGGTGGCCTTCATCGACGAGCAGCTGTAAAGGATCCACGATGACACGCGCACACCGGAATCCGGTGGCGGTGGCGGCGGCCGCCGCCACCGCACTGCTGGCCTGCCTCGCCTTGTCGGGGTGCGGCACCGGCGGCGACACCGGCCCGAACACCGTCGCGCAGACCACCCAGGCGGCCACGCCGCCGGACGATCAGCTCGACACCGGAGCCACGGTGAACGTCCGGCTGACGCTGGAACCGACCAGCCTCAACATCTTCGGCACCGCGGGCACCGCGCTGGAACAGTTGTTGCTGGACAACGTCTATCGGAGCCTGCTCAGCGTCGACACCGCCGCGAAGGACAAGATCGTCCCGGCCCTGGCGAGCGCGTGGGAGGTCGCGCCGGACGGACTGTCCTACACCTTCCACCTGACGCCCGGCGCGACATTCCACGACGGCTCACCGCTGACCGCCGCGGACGCGGCCTGGTCACTGAATCAGCAGATCGCGCCCGGCTCGAAATCGGTGCGCGCGGCCAACTTCAGCTCGGTCGCCGAGGTCACCGCGCCCGATCCCGCGACCGTCCGGCTGACCCTGAAACAGCGCGACACCCAGCTGCTGTGGACCCTCGCCGGTCGCGGCGGCATCGTCTACAAACAGGGCACCGACTTCGCCACGCTGGACGGCGCCGAGAACGGGTCCGGGCCGTTCCGGCTGACCCAGTGGAACCGGGGATCGTCGATCACGTTGCAGCGCGACGACTCCTACACCGGCGCGAAGCCGAAGGTCGCCAAGGTGGTGTTCCACTACATCAAGGACCCCAACGCGGCGAACAACGCGGAATCGACCGGCCAGACCGACATTCAGGTGTCCGCCGATCCGACCCTGCTGCAACCGTTCACCGGCAACGGCAAGTTCACCGTGTTGCGCGGCACCACGACGGACAAGTTCGTGCTGGCGTTCAACGGCTCGCAGGCCCCGTTCACGAATCCCGATGTGCGGCACGCCATCCGGCAGGCCATCGACAAGAATTCCACGGTCCGGACCTACGGCGCGGGCGTCGTCATCGGCAGTGACGTGCCGCCGCAGGATCCCTGGTACGAGGATCTCACCGGAATCGACGCGTACAACCCGGACAATGCCCGGAAGCTGCTGGCCGCGGCCGGTTTCGGCAACGGACTGCAACTGACCCTCGATGTCCCGAACATCTACCCGCCGTCGGTCACGGATGTGCTGGTGTCCGATCTGAAGAAGGTCGGCGTCACGCTCGTGGTGCGGCAGGTGGAGTTCCAGACCTGGCTGCAGAAGGTGTACACCAACAAGGACTTCCAGCTCAGCCTGGTCGATCACGCCGAACCGCACGATCTCGACAACTACACCAAGCCCACCTACTACTTCGGTTACGACAACAAGCAGGTGCAGCAGTGGTACGCCCAGGCCCGCACCGCCGCCTCCGAGGCCGAGCGGGACACGCTGCTGAAGAACGTGGCCCGGCAGATCTCGCAGGACGCCGCCACGGATTGGCTGCTGCTGGTGGAGACCACGACCGTCGTGCGCACCGGGGTCTACGGGGTGCCGCAGGCGGAAACCAGCAACCGGTTCACCCTGAGCACGCTCGCGGTCGGCCGGTGATACCGCCGTCGTGACCGTATTCCTGCTGCGCCGCACCGGGTTGCTGGTGGTGTCGCTGGCGGTGGCCAGCGTCGTGGTGTTCGCGTTGCTGCGGCTGCTGCCCGGCGACGTGGCCGCCACCATCGGCGGCATCAACTACAGCCCGGCCCAGTTGGCGGCGCTGCGCACCGACCTCGGGCTCGACCGGCCGCTGCCGATGCAGTACCTGTCCTGGATCCGGGGTGTGCTGCACGGTGATTTCGGGCGGTCCCAGCTCAACGGCGCCTCGGTGAGCGCCGAACTCGGCCGGAAGCTGGAGGTTTCCGGGCCGCTGGTGCTGGGCGCGATCGCGGTGTCGCTGAGTCTGGCGGTGCCGCTGGGCACCTGGGCCGCGGTGCGCCACCGTACCGCCGCCGGTGCCGCGCTGTCGGCGCTGTCGCAGCTGGGCATCGCGATTCCCGGGCTGTGGCTGGCGCTGCTGCTGATCACAGTGTTCGCGGTCGAGCTGAAATGGCTTCCTGCACAGGGGTTTCCGGTGGAAGGCTGGGCGCATCCGGGGCAGGCGGTCCGTAGTCTGGTGCTGCCGTGCCTGGCCCTGGGCCTGACCGAGGGCGCGGTGCTGCTGCGGTTCGTGCGGTCGGCGGTGCTGGGCGTACTGCACGCGGACTTCCTGCGCACCGCGCGTTCGAAGGGGCTCACCCGTGGACAGGCGTTGCTGCGGCACGGTTTCCGCAACGCGGCGGTGCCGGTGGTCTCCATCCTCGGCCTGCAGATCGCGACCCTGCTGGTCGGGGGAGTGGTGGTCGAGACGGTGTTCACCCTGCCCGGCGTCGGCAACATGCTGGTGGCCGATGTCGGCAACCGGGATCTGGTGAAGGTGCAGGGCGAACTGATGCTGCTCGTCGCGGCGATCCTGATCATCGGCTTCCTGGTCGACATCGCCCATCGGCTGATCGATCCGCGCACCGGGATCGCGCGGTGAGCGGCCGGCTCGCGACCCGAAGGCGGGGGCGCTCGCTGCGCACCGTACTGCGGGCGCTGCTGCGCCGACCGGCCGGGGTATTCGGCCTGGCGGTGGTGGCGGTCCTGGCGATCGCCGCGCTCGTGGCGGTGTGGTGGACACCCTTCGATCCGCAGGCCACCGACCCGCGCGCGGCCTGGCTGTTGCCCTTTCGGCGCGGCCATGTGCTGGGCACCGACCGGGTCGGCCGCGACCAGTTCAGCGTGCTGCTGGCCGGCAGCCGCGAAACCCTGGTCGTCGCGGCCGGTTCGGCGCTGATCGCCGCGATCATCGGCTTGGCCCTGGGCATTTCGGCGGCGCTCGCCCCCCGGTGGGCGGGTGCGGTGGTGGCGCAGGCGATCGATCTGGTGATCGCCTTCCCGGCGCTGTTGCTGGCCATGGTGCTGGCTGCTGTCTACGGTGCCTCGCTGGCTACCGTGCTGGCCGCGATCGGGATCAGCGCCGGGGTCGCGGTGGCGCGGGTGTCGCGCGGCGAGATCGCCCGAGTGCTGGGGGCGGATTACGTGCTGGCGGCGCGGGCGGCGGGCGCCTCGACCCCGCGCATCGTGCGAAAACACTTGCTGCCCAACATCGCTCCCACCCTCATCGTTCAGCTGTCGCTGGTGATGGCGGTGTCGGTGCTGACCGAGGCCGCGCTCACCTACCTCGGCTACGGCAGTTCCCCGTCGACCCCGTCGTGGGGTGGCCTGCTGCACGAACAGCAGGCCTACATCTCCGCCCGGCCGCTGCTGGTGGTCTGGCCCGGCCTGGCCGTCGCGGTGACGGTGCTGGGCCTCAACCTGCTCGGCGACGCCCTGCGCGAGGCCACCGATCCGCGCCTGCGCCGAGGCCGGACCGGTGGGCGTGGTAGTGCCCCCGGTCCGGCCCTCGCGGTCGGCGCCGTGCTCGCCGAGCCGGGTGTGGCGGTGGAGTCCGGCGTGGCCGCCGAGTCCGGGTCGGCTGCGCAATCCGGTGTGGCCGCTGCCGATCACCTCGCCGGGGGCGCCGGGGGTGCGGCATGACGCTGCTGCGGGTAGCGGGCCTGA
Source organism: Nocardia aurantia (assembly GCF_009604425.1). Lineage (GTDB taxonomy): Bacteria > Actinomycetota > Actinomycetes > Mycobacteriales > Mycobacteriaceae > Nocardia > Nocardia aurantia. The sequence continues at coordinate 100,405 of NZ_WEGI01000017.1, forward strand.
CCGTCCGCCTGGGTGGGCGGACGGTCGTCGACGATGTCGGATTCGACCTCGACGCCGGGGAACGCCTCGGTCTGATCGGTGAGTCCGGATCGGGCAAAACGCTGACGGCACTGGCGATCCTGGGCCTGCTGCCGGACGACGCGGAGGTGTCCGGCAGCATCCGCCTGGACGGTGCGGAACTGCTCGGCCGCCGGGATCGGGAGCTGTCGCGGATCCGCGGCAATCGGATCGCGATGGTGTTCCAGGAACCGCTGTCGGCGCTGAATCCCCTGATGCGCGTGGGGAAGCAGATCGCTGAGCCGTTGCGCCTGCACGGCGGGCTGTCCCGCAAACAGGCTCTGGCCGAGGCGGTTTCGCTGGCCGCGAAGGTCGGCCTGCCCGATCCGGAGGTGCTGGTGCGCGCCTATCCGCACCAATTGTCCGGCGGCCAGCGGCAGCGCGTGGGTATCGCTATGGCCGTCGCCTCCCGGCCCGCTCTGCTGCTGGCCGACGAGCCCACCACCGCACTGGATGTCACCGTGCAGGCCGACATTCTGGCGCTGCTGGCCGATCTCGTCGCCGAACAAGGCACCGCGCTGTTGTTCGTGACGCACGATCTGGCCGTGCTCGCCCAGGTGGTGCAGCGAGTGCTGGTCCTCGGCAAGGGCCGCGTGCTGGAACAAGGCCCCCTGGATCGAATCCTGCACGACCCGCGACACCCTTACACCCGAACACTTCTGAACCTGGCCCGCGCCGCCGCCTTCCGCCGCCCGCCCCTGCCGAATGCCCCTCGTGCCGATGCCGCGGATTCCCATCCGCCGGTCTCGAACACCGTGCCTGCCGATCCGGTCCGCTCGGATGCGAAACCTGCTGTCCCCGAACAAGTATCGACCGCCGCTCCCGATGCGGCCGGCGTGCCCGCCCCCGGCCCGACGGAGGGAACGCGATGACCACCGGCACCCCGGTGACCCCGCTGCTCACGGCCACCGGCCTCACCCGCAGCTACCGGCTGCCGCGGCGCGTGCCGTGGGAACGGCCACAGGTCCGGCATGCCGTGCGCGACGTCGGTCTCACCCTGCCCGAGGGCGGTCACCTCGGCATCGTCGGCGAATCCGGGTCCGGGAAGTCGACCTTGCTGCGCCTGCTGCTCGCGCTGGAACGCGCCGACGCGGGCACGGTCCGCTACCGGGATCGCGCGGTGGCCGGGCGCGACCTGCGCTGGTTCCGCCGCGAAGTGCAAGTGGTGCTACAGGATCCGCTGGATTCCCTCGACCCGCGCGGTAGCGTGCGCGACTCGATCGCCGAACCCCTGGAATGCCTGCGTATTCCCGGCGACCACGATGCCCGGGTCGCCGAGCTGCTCACTGCCGTCGGCCTGGAACCCGATGCCGCCCAGCGTTATCCGCACGAGTTCTCCGGCGGTCAGCGGCAGCGCATCGCGATCGCCCGCGCCCTGGCGCCGCAACCGGCGGTCCTCGTCGGCGACGAGCCCTTCTCGGCGCTGGATGCCTCGGTGCGGGCCCAGATCATCGACTTGGTCCGCGATCTGGCGGCCCGCTTCGGCCTGTCGCTGATCCTGGTGTCGCACGATATCGGCGTCGTGCAGCAGTTGTGCGACGAGTTGCTGGTGCTGAAGGACGGCGCGGTCGTCGAATCCGGTTCGACCGCAGCGATTCTCGATGCCCCCGAGCACCCGTACACCCAGGCGTTGCTGCGCGCCGTACCGGCGCTGCCGACCTGAGCGAGGGGCGGCAGCCCACGTCCTCGGCTCGGTACCGTTGATCGTGGTCCCGCCGACCGTGGGCGCGACGGATCGGCGGTTTCCGAATTCCGCTGAGGCACAGGAGGCGAATCGGTGACGATCGAGATCGACACCTTGACCGAACCCGCCGAGGTGCGGGCCGCCGGGGCGATATTCCGGACCGCGATGGTCGGTCTGCCGCCGGTTCCGGCGGAGGTCGCCGACGGCCTCGTCGAACCCGGGCGGACCCTCGGCGCGCGGCTCGGTGGTGAGCTGGTGGGCGGGGCCGATTCGTACACCAGCCGGCTGGTGGTGCCCGGTGGGCAGTGGGTGCCGCATGCCGCGGTGACCCATGTCGGGGTGCTGCCGACGCATACCCGGCGCGGGGTCGTCAGCGCGCTGCTGCGGCATCAACTGGCCGATGCGGCCGAGCGCGGGGAGGTCGTAGCGAGCCTGCGCGCCACCCAGGGCGGGATCTACGAGCGGTTCGGGTACGGGGTGGCCACCTCCTACGCCACGGTCGAGGTGGACCTGCGGCGCGCCCGCTTGCGCGACACCGTCCCCGGCGGTGGGCCGGTCCGCTACCTCGATGCCGCGGCACGCTGGGACTTGTTGCCGAAAATCTATGCCACCGAGGGTTTTTCCTGGATCGGCGCGATCGAGCGGCCCCGATACTGGTGGCGGCTGCAGGAATCGGTCGCGGCGGGCGGCGGATGGGCCGTGGTGCACGGCGAACCCGGCGCCGAGGACGGATTCCTGCGGTACCGGGCCACCGATACCGACGGGTGGCCGCGACATCCGCGGCGCACGGTGGTCGTGGACGATTTCGTGGCGACCACGCCCGCCGCCTTCCACGGGCTGGTGCGCCATCTGGTGTCCCACGACATCGTCGACCGGCTGATCGTCACCTTCACCCCGCTGGACAGTCCGTTGCGGCACTTCTTCACCGACGAGCGCGCGGTCACCGTCACCGGTGTCACCGACGAGACCTGGCTGCGGCTGGTGGACGTGCCCGCGGCGCTGGACCGCCGCACCTACCGGGCGGGCACGCCCGTCGTCGTGGCGGTCACCGATCCGATCCTGCCGGCCAACTCCGGTCACTACCGGATCTCCGCCGAGGGGGCCGTCCCCACCGGCGATCCGGCCGATCTGAGTGCCGGCGTGGCGAGCCTGGCCGCCGTGTACCTCGGCGGCAGCGCGTGGCGGCAACTGGCGGTGGCGGGCCGGGTCCGGGAGCACCGGCCGGGCGCGGTCGACGCGGCGGATACGTTGTTCGCCACCGGAATTCAGCCGTTCGGGGGCACCTTCTTCTGATCGGCGGCCGGGTCAGCGCGGGTGATCGGCCGGGTCCGGCACGTCCCGGGGCCGAATCGCCTTGTCCCGGTACATCGCCGAGTCCACGGTGTGCATGAGCGCGTCGACGTCCTGCGGGCGGCGGTCGACCAGGGTGGTGCCGACGCTGGCGCCGATCGAGACCGGTTGCCCGGCAACGACGATCGGCTGGGACACCGCGGCGAGCAGGCGCTCGGTGACGGCGGCCAGTTGGGCGGGGCCGGTGCAGTTCTCGATCAGCACGATGAATTCGTCGCCGCCGATGCGGGCGGCGAGGCCCTCCGGGGCGGCGGCCGCTCGCAGGCGCTCCGCCACCGTCCGCAACACCCGGTCGCCGACAGTGTGGCCGTGCGCGTCGTTGATCGCCTTGAACCGGTCCAGATCCAGATAGCACAGCCCGAGCGGGCCGTCGGCGTGGGCGAGCCGGTCGAAGAACAGCACCCGGTTGGCCAGGCCGGTGAGATTGTCGTGGTGGGCGTCGTGCCACAACCGGTCGGCGAGCGCCTTGCGTTCGGTGATGTCGACCGCGACCCCGATCAGGAACCGCACCCGTCCGTCCGCGTCGCGGACCACCGACATCGACAGGTCGATGTCGGTGTGGCTGCCGTCGGGGCGCATGGTGTGGGTCTCCATGCGGAATCGGTCGACCTGTCCGAGCAGCAGCAGCCGGAACCGGTCGTAGGCGGGGCCGATGTTGTCGGCGCCGAGGACCTCCAGCACGGTGCGCCCGGGGATGCGATCCTGCGGGACGCCGAGCATGTCGGCGAAGGTCGCGTTCACGTCGAGCACCCGTCCGGTGTCCGCGTCGATCGTGCCGATGCCGACCGAAGCTCCGGCGAAGATCGCCGCGAACCGCGCCTCCGACAACTGCCGCTGGGACTGTGCCTCGCGCACGGCGGCCAGCGCCGCCGCCAGTGTGCTCTCCTGTTCGGCCAGTGCGGTGGAGCGCAGGGCCGCGGTGAAACCCGCGGCGAATTCGCCCGCCGCGTCGATCGCGCGCTGCCGCACCTGCTCGTACTCCGGCTCGTCCCGCTCCGGGCAGACGGCGTCGACCATGTCGCGGCAGATCACCGAGATCGAGCGGCTCACCGCGGCCGCGTCCCGATAGTTGGCGTCCACCAGGGCGGAGGCGGCCTGTCGCGCGGTGCCCGGCTCGGCCGTGCCGCGCAGCACCGCCAGCAACCCCTCGCCGAGTTCGGCCAGCAGTTCCTCGATCCGGGTTCGCGTGAGGGTGGGCGCGACGACGCCGTCCAGCGCGTCGGCCCAGCGCACCCCCAGCTCGTGCGAACCCACACCTATACCCCTGCCGTAGTTCAGATCTTGCGTCCCACCCCCGCCAGGCCGAGCGAGCGACCGGGGGCCTCGTGCAGATCGCGGTCGGATTCCGGCCGCCACTGCGGCAGTTCCACCACGCCGGGATCGATCATCTCCCAGCCGTCGAACATCGCGGTGATCGCCGCGCGGTCGCGGAAGCGGATCCCGACGTGACTCGTGTTGGCGGAGTGGTCGCCCAGCAGCGCCGCGTCGTCGGGGCGCAGCGCGGAGGTGAGATGCGAGATGGCCACGTAGCTGCCGACCGGCAGCGCGGTCCGCAGCGCGGCGACGCGCTCGGCCGGGCGCTCGGCGTCCTGGAGCAGGTGCAGCACCGCGATCAGCAGCAGGCCGATCGGCTCGCCGACATCGATCAGGCCGGTTCCGGCGGCGGTGGCGAGCAATTCGTCCGGTTTCCGGAGATCGGCCTGAATCGCGTCGGCGCCCGGGACATTCGCGAGGATCGTGCGGGAATGCGTGACCGCCACCGGATCGATGTCGGCGTAGAGCACCCGGATGCCGGGGTCGATCGACTGCACGATCTCGTGCACGTTGCCGGCGGTCGGAATGCCGGACCCGACGTCGAGGAACTGCCGGATGCCCGCGTCGGCGAGGAAGCGGACCACCCGGCGCAGGAACGCCCGGTTGCTCAGCGCCAGCCGCGGCAGATCCGGTACGAGTTTCTTGGCCTGTTCCGCGACGAGCCGATCGATCTCGAAATTGTGCGAACCACCGAGCAACGCGTCGTACATCCGGGCCGGGCTGGCCCGCGTCATATCCACGCCGTCGGGTGCCCATGCCGGTCTTTCCACGCGAAAACCCCTCTTGCCCTTGTGCTTCCGAGCCTCCGCCCGGGCGGCCACCCGATGTGCGCCGAATCGACGGCACGGGTATACCAGCGGATATTAGTCCCATCCGCGCGTCGCGTCGATCTTGTCCGCTGCCGGCGGAAAACCGGCCGCAACCAGCGCGCATGGGGTCGGCCGCCGTGGGCCGCGCGGCCGGATGTCCCCCGATCGGACCACCCGCACCATTGACACAATGAAACAAATCAACCTACATTGTTTCATATGGGGACCGATCGAGACGATGTGGACGAACGAATCATGGACGCGGCCCTGGAGCGCATTCTCCAGGTGGGCATCCGGCGCGCGAGTCTCGACGATATCGCGCGGCGCGCCGGGCTCAACCGCATCACCATCTATCGCCGCTTCGCCGGCAAGGACAATCTGGTCGAGGCGACCCTGGCCCGGGAGACCCGGCGCATGCTCGCCGAGGTGACCACCGTGGTCACCACGACCTCGGGGGTCGACGCCCAGATCGAGGCCGCCGTCCTGTACGTGCTGCGGACCACCCGCAGCCATCCGCTGGTGACCCAGCTGCTCAACGTCGCTCCCGACGAGGCGATGAGCTTCTACACGGTCCGCGGCGAGGAGATGATCCGGCAGGGCGTCGAATACATCGTCGCCGTACTGGAACTGACCCAGCAGCGCGGCTTCATCGATGCGTACGACCCGCGTCCGGTCGCGGAACTTCTTGCCCGGATGGCACATTCGCTGCTGCTCACTCCCGACGGCGGCGTGAACTTCAAGGATCCCGATCGCGCACGGGAATTCGTGCGCGCCGCTGTCGTGCCGCTGGTGAAACACGGCATCGGCCCGAAGGAGAGCACCGATGAATTCTCCCGTCCCACTTCGTCATCCCGCGACACCCCGTAAGGTTCCCGGCCTGCGCGCCTTCGCCGTCCTGCTGAACATCGGCACGCCGGACGCGCGGGAATGGCAGGCGCTCGGCGAGGCGCTGCTCGTCGGCGACGAGCCGATGGACCGGCTGGTCGAGTGGATGTCCGGCGCGAGCGCCGGCGGACTCGCGATCACCCGGCCGATGTTCGAACAGGCCCTGCGCGAAGGGATCTCGTCTGTTCCGGACGCACCGGAACCGTTGCGGGAGTTCTTCGGCCGCTACGAGACGGCGCCGGACTGGGTGGACTGGCCCACCATCCGCCGGGCCGAGCGGGTGTTCCGGATGGGTGGTATCGACGGGCTGTACATCGCCCGGGACGTCGCGCTGCTCGGTGGTTATCTGGCCTCCGGATTCAACAAGACTCTGATCCGCACCGGCGCGCTGGAGAAGGGCCCGGCCAAACGCTTCGCCGAGACCCTGCAATGGGCCCTGGACGTCACCTCCGACGAGGGGATGCGGCCGCTCGGCGCCGGTTACCGGGCCACGATGCAGGTGCGGCTGATCCACGCGCTGGTCCGCAAACACGTTTCGGCACAACCGGATTGGGACAGCGCCGAGTGGGGCCTGCCGATCAACCAGACGGATATGGCCGCGACGCTGGTCGGCGCGCTCGTCTCGCCGTTCCTGGGCGCGATGCCGATGGGGGTGGTGCCCGCCCGCGGCGACCTGGAGGCCGCGGCCCACCTGACCCGGTACGTGGGCTGGTTGATCGGGGTGCGGGACGAGTGGCTGCCGACCGGCTTCCGTGATTCGGTGCGCATTCTGTACCACTGCATGACCGCGATCACCAATCCGGACGAGACCAGCGCGCAATTGGCCATGCCGATGGCCGACGATCCGCTGCGCTGGCACTATCCGAATCTGGCCGGGCTGCGGGGCCGCATCGCACGGGCGCAGCATCTCTCGATCGCGAGCCTGTTCCTCGGCCCCGCCTCGATGCGCCAGTTGGGCCTGCCGGCGACCGTGCCGCCGTGGTACCCGCTGGCCCGACTTCCGGTGAACCTGGTCCGCAGCGCGCTCACCCGGCTGCTGCCCGGCGGGGTGGAGCGCGCCGCGATCCAGGGCCGCCGCCGCCAGGAACAGTTCCTGCGCACGCTGATCGGTGACGCGCCGGCGGTGATCGGGGAGTCGGCCCGCTCCGCCGCCTGAGGGCTCGATGTTGCTGTGCGGATGCGAGATTCTTTCCCGATCGCGTCCGCCGGCGCCGCGGGTTCCGGCAACTCGCCACCGGACCGGGGCTCGAGCGCCTACCATGCAGTTGGCCGAAGTCATGTGCCGACATCGGCTGAACGGCAATGTAGCTCGATCATAGCCAGTAGGTGGGGAGTGGGCCGGGTCAACCTGCCGATGTGGACTTGTCGGTGTCATGGGGCATGCTCTTGGCACGCAGACTGTCCACGAGCCCGTCCGGAGTACCCCAATGTCGTCCCGTCGAACGAAGCCACAACCGCTGTCCGACACCGAGATCCGGCAGATCGCCGCGGAGATCACCGCCGGCACGCCGCCGATGGTGTGGTTCACCGCGGAGGCCGTCGGCGTGCCGGAAGGCCGTTCCGGCAAGGTGGTTGCCCTCGGAGATCCCACCGAGGGCGACTTCCTGCAGGTTCGGCCCACCGGTTCCAAAGATGTGCTGTCGTTCTCGCCCACCGAAGTGACGCTGATCAAACCGGCCCGGCGCACCCCGCCCGCGGCCCCGAGTTCCAGGAAGGACCCCGCATTGACGACCCCGTCCACCGTGACCCCCGCGTCGGCGCCGAGTCAGGAGCCGGCGAACCCCGTTGCCGCCGAGCCGAATCCGGCGCCGGCGACCCCCGCCGCGAACACCGACGCGACCGGCCCGGCGGGCGCGAAGCCCGCTACCGGCGGCACCCGCGCCCCGCGGGAGAAGGCGCCCGCCGCCCCCAAGAAGGCGAAGGTGCCGGAGGTCACCGTGACGTTGTCCGGTACGGCCGACGGCGAGTGGACCGTCGACGTGGTCAACGGTAAGAAGCGCACGGTACGCGGCCTGCCGGTGTCCGGCGCCGCGGTCGCCCAGGCGGCGAGCCTGCTGCATCCGGAGGTCGCCGAGGTCGTCGACTCGGTGCTGGAGTCCGTGCGTACCAGCCAGCGGGCCAAGGTCGAGCAGTTGCAGGCCGAACTGGAGAACGCCCGCCGGCTGCTCGACGAGCTCTCCGGGTAGATCCGGCTATACGGCGGTTTCCCGCCGCCAGTTGCGCCGGCTGCTCGCCGCCGCATGCCCGAGATGGCGGATGTCGTCGTAGAACACGTACCCCAGCGAGTATTCCTTCGCGTGATACATCGCCGAATCCGCCTCGCGCAGTAGGTCGTACACGGTGTCGTCGGCGCTGCGCGGGGCGTCGCAGGCGATCCCGATGCTGGTGGCCACCGACACCGGGCCCGCGGTGAGTTCGAACGGTTTCCGGAAGGCGTCGAGCAGCCGCTCGGCCAGCACCGCGGACTCCTGCCGGTTCGCGCAACCCAGCACGACGAATTCGTCGCCGCCGTATCGGGCCGCCAGATCGTCCTGCCCGATCACGTGCCGGATCCGGTCCGCCGCACCGGCGATCAACTCGTCGCCGACGGCGTGGCCGTGGGTGTCGTTGATGGCCTTGAAGCCGTCGAGGTCGAGGAACAGCAGGCACAGCGGCCGCCCCGCCCAGCGGTCCGCGTACACCCGGGGCGCCCGCAGCAGCGCGGCCCGGTTGGACAGTCCGGTCAGCATGTCGTGATCGGCCTGGTACTGGGCGCGCCGCTCGCTGCGCAGGCTGCGCACCACCGCGCGCTCACTGCGGGCCAGCACGCCGACCAGCAGGACCGCCAGCAGGGCGGAGACCACGGCCCGATCCAGCGTGTCGAGGTTGGCCCCGACCACCGGCCCGAGCGAGGCGACCACCAGCAGCACCGCGATGAAGCTGGCGCGCTGCCGGGACTGGTGGGGATGGATGTGCCGCGGCTGCCCGACGGTCACCATGGTCGGGTGCAGCGCGGCCAGGCCGACCAGCAGGAAGGCCAGCAACTCGGGGATCAGCAACATGTTCGGGCCGAGCGTGAGATATCCGGCGGCGTCCAGGTTGTAGCCGAGATCGCCGCCGAGGACGGTCAGCAGGCACAGGTGCACCAGCCGCAGCGAGGTCTCCGAGCGCCCGGCCGTGACCATCGAGTGGGTGACCACCGTCAGCAGCAGCGCGTCGACCACCGGATAGGTCACCCGGATCAGCGTGGGCCCGTCGAACACGCGCGCCGCGTGCAGCACCGGGGAGATCAGGAAGGTCCAGGAGGCCAGCAGCGCGCCCAGCCCGATCAGCCAGGAATCCAGGATCAGATCGATGTGGAAGGTGCGCCGCGGCACCAGCCACAGCACCGCGGCGGCGCCGACACCCACGTACCCCCCGAGGGTGAACAGATCCGCGAGCGGCGGCGGTATGGGCCACTCCAGGAAGTCGCGCAGCGTGGTGCCGACGCAGAACAGGACCGACGAGGCAGCGAGCAGGAACCACGCCACCGGAGCCGGCGGCCGATGGCGGTGCACACCGGTGCAGATCATCGCCAGCGTGGCGGCCACCACCACCAGCATCGCGCCCAGCGCGAGCGGCCGGCCCGCGAGCGGCACCGTGATCACCGCCAGGATCAGGATGGGCGTGGTCGCCCACCATGGTGACTTGGTACGACACCAGTTGCGGCTCGCGTGCTGTCCGTCGGCTGCCATCAGCCCCCCTTGTCCACGTAGTCCCCTGTGAACCGTGCCGCGTAGTAGGTTTGTGCGTCCTCCACCGCGACGTCAGCATCCGCCTGCTCATCGAGCGCCGCTCGAAGCGCGTCGGCGAACGAAAACCGAGAGTTGTTGTACGAGCAGATGTCCCAGCCGACGACCGCGCGTTCTGCCGCCAGGATCCGGACAATCGAAGTGATCATGGCATGAAATGCGGTGCCCTGTCGCGCAGTCGGGTCGACCAGTGTGAATCCGGCGTAGAAGATGGCGCCGCGGGCCGCGTGTAGCGGGAAACGTGCTGCGAAATAGTCCGGGCTGATCCACGGTACCGTTTCCAGGTGCCGGGTCAGGGTACTCAGGCCGACGGGGGTGCCGCCGGGGGTCCGGGCCACATGCTTCTGTACCCGCGGGTCGGTCATCTCATCCTGAAACTCGTTGCGGTACAAGACTTGCCGTGCGATTGCCCGGGTGCGCAACGGGCCGAAGGCGGTCTCGTACAGCCGGTGGAAACCATCGATCTCCGCCTCGGGGATGGTGTGCTCGATGCTGACCCGGATCGCCGCGGCGCCGGCGGCGAGCGAGCATTCGCCGCCGGCGGTCACGACCGTCCCCGGCCGCCGGAACGGCTCCGGCCGAGCAGTCGCCGGCCGCCGGTCTCGGCGCAGGGCGTGTCGCCCCGGGCCGTGGCGTCGCCCCAGCCCGCGGTGGCGTACGCGGCCAGCACGAGCGCGCACACCGGTTGCCCTTCGGCGCGGGCCTCGATCGTGCAGGTGCGCACCGGACCGAAGCGCTGCGGCCGCCCCGCGGTCATGTCCGCGAGGCTGGCGTGGATGAGATCGTCCACCTCCCTGGCGGTTTCGCCCTCGTGCTCGACGAACAGCCCGGCGCCCGAGCCGTCGGCCCGCAGTGCCCAGCCCAGCCCGGCGGCCGCGCGCGCACCCGGTTCGGCGGCGTGCCCGGCGGCGTAGACGCAGTACAGCCGATCGCCCCAGACGATCGGTTTGCGCACCCGGCGCGTGCGTTCGATGGTCGCCCGCGGTGGGATCACCGACGACAACCGGATCAGATTCGCGTCGCCCACCCCGAGATCGCGCAACGCCGCGTCGAACGCGGCGACCGGGGTCGCGGCGGCCCCGACCGCGGCGCCCACCTCGATGGCGGGTGCCGCGATCCGATTCGATTGGCGCACATCGTCACCGAGCGCGTCATAACTGTGCTGTCCATAGGTCGCGATCATGAGCGTCCTTCCCCTGCCGTCCCAGTGTCGCATTTAAAAGGCTGGAGTTGCGGCATATTGGCTCGGCGTGCTCCCCGCGGCGGGTGACCGCAGGTGCGGACCCCGCCGAGACGTGTTCACCCCTGTTGACGGGTCCTCGGTCATAGCGAAGTCGAATCGGCCCGTGGGATGAGAAAAGGGCAATTCGGTCTGTTCGATGACGTGCCATCAGTTATCGGCACTGTTTACATCGTGCCATCGTCTGTGTAACTTGTCTGCAATCTGCAGTTCATCTGGTTCGCAATGTAAGTGGTGCAGAGTATGTCGTCACACGTTCGGGAACCCCGTTTCGAGTACCTGTCGAGTAATTCGACCGATTGGTATGCGCAATTGCGCAGTCCGCGAGTGCTGTTGCGGCGCTACCGGGACTGGCTCGGCGCGACGCGGGCCCGGCGGGTGGTGGCGCGGGTGCTGGCGGCCCCGCTCGTACTGGTCGCGCTCTGGTTGATCGGCGGTTCCATCGCTAACGCGAATAACGGCACATTATCCGGCGGCAGTATGTCGGCAATCGACGGTTTGTCCTGGACGGATGTCCGAGACACCTCGGATGTCCCGTTGTCCAGCTATCTGTTCGCGACCGATTCCGGCAGTCTGCTGCACCCCGGGACCACCGCGCTCGCGCTGGTGCTCGGGGTCGAATTCACCATTTTCATGGTCGTGGTGATCAGCGCGGTCTGGATGACCGGCTATGTGTTGAGCTTCCGCTGGCTGGACTGGCTGGGTAAACCGTTGACCGCGATCGGCGACGGTCTCACCCATCAGATCGCGACGCCGATCGTGCTGGCCGTGAGCGCCACCGCGGGCGCGTTCCTGGTGGGCTGGTTCGTGCTACGCGGATATCACGCCAAGGCGGCCCTGCAGGTGGCGGCGATGCTGGCCGTCGCGGTGCTGGGCGCCACCTACCTCGCGCACCCCCTGGCCGATGTGCTGTCCTCGGACGGCCTGCTCGCGCACGGCCGCGACGTCGGTATCACGATCGCGGCCGGCGTCACCGGTCAGGACAGTCCGCATCCCGGCGAGATCGTCGCCGGCCTGCAGGGCTCGCTGTCGGACAACTTCGCCCGGCATCCGTTGCAGGTGTGGAACTTCGGGCATGTGGTCGACGATCGGCCCGGTTGCCGCGCGGCCTGGTCGGCGGGGGTGCGGGCGGGCAGCCAGACCCAGATCGCGAACGGGATGTCGGGCTGCGGGGACGCCTACGCGCACGCCAAGATCGACAATCCGAGTTTCGGCCAGATCGGCACCGGCCTCGTGCTGATCGTCTTCGCGACGATCCTGCTGCTGTTCCTCGCGTATCTGGCGATCAAGGTGTTCCTTGCCGCGCTGTCGTCGGTGTATCACGGCATCCTCGCCGTATTCGGTTTCGCCGCAGGCGGTTTCGTGTACGGTCCGACCCAGGTCTTCCTGATCCGGAACCTGGTCGATCTCTTCGCCGACGCCGTGGCGATGGTCGTGTACACGGTCTTCCTGGGGGTGTACGCGCTGCTGCTCGACGCGCTGTTCCGATCCGCGCCGGGCAGCGGCATGGCGGTGATCTTCGTCGGGGCGATGGTGCTGATCGCCGGGTTCGCGCTGTTCCGGCGGCTGGACCTGAGCATGGTCGGCGGCCAGGTGCGGGTGGTGGAGCAGATCCGGGCCGCGCTCGCCGGCCGGCCGGCCGCCGCCGGGGCCGCGTCGCCCGCGGAGATGAGCGCCGCCTCGCTGCGCTACAGCCTGTCGCCGGGGCATCTGGCCGGCCGGGCCATGGCCGGATTCAACGAACTGGGCGCGATCAACGCCAATCCGGTCACCTCGTGGGCGTTCCGGCGGCCCAACCCGCTGGCCTTCTACTCGAAACAGATGCAGCACATGAACGAACTCAACTATCGGCTGCTGCTCGGGGAAATCCCGCCCGAGGCCGCCGGCGGCTGGATGGCCCGGCTCACCGCGGGCAAGAACGCCCACGACGGCGCGGCCCGGCACGCGGTGGAGATGTTCGGCGGGCACAACTCCCGCGCCGCGGCGGCCGCGGTCACCAACGTGCTCGAACTCGGCGGCGACGGCGCCGACGCGCAGGGCGCCCTGCTGGCCGCCGGTTTCTCGCCGCGGATGGCCGAACACGCGGTCCGGGTGCATCGGCACATGCTGGACGAGGCCAAGACCAGCGACGTCACCTACGAGCCGCTGGGCGAGGCCGCCGCGGCACTGCGGCTGGCCTCCCGGACCCGGGAGTACTCGCCCGATCGGCGCGGGGCCTACACCGCGCAGGCGGCCGAGGCGGCGAGCCTGTTCGAACGCGCGGCCACCCGGCCGCTGTGGGACGACGAGCACGACGTGGATCGCGCATTCGTCGCGCGGGCACTGCATCTCGTGGACGGTCACGCCGATCTACAGGAGATCCAGCGGCGAATCCCGGTGGACCAGTGGCGGTCCGTCACCGACGACACCCGCCGCAAGGTCGGCGTCGAGATCGCGCAACGACTGAAGGAGGCCACCGACCGATTCCATTCGGACCCCACCGACGCCAACCACGTCGCGGCGATGGAAATCGCCCGCAGCGCAATGCGTGTCGACCGTTTACTCACCACCGACCAGGCCAGTCTCAACCTGTGGACCAAATAACACCATCGCGGATGCGTCACCGATAGAGGAACCGATATGTCAACGTCGCACACCCCACCGCCGCCAACCCCCCGGACGCCGGATCGGATCGTCCGAAGCCTGGTCCCGGCCCGCATGGACCGGCTGCCGTGGACCCGGTTCCACTGGCTCGTCGTCGTGGGCCTGGGCGTGTCCTGGATCCTGGACGGACTCGAGATCCAGATCGTCAGCAGTATGGGCGGCCCGCTCGGGGACATCCGCACCCTGCATCTCAGCGCCGGACAGGTCGGCGCCACCGCCTCCTGGTATCTGGCCGGACAGGTGGTCGGCGCGCTGTTCTTCGGTCGCCTCACCGACCGGCTCGGCCGCAAGAAGCTGTTCATCCTGACGCTGGCGATCTATCTGCTCGGCAGCGGGCTGGCCGGATTCGCCTGGAACGCTTGGTCGTTGTACCTGCTGCGGTTCCTGGCCGGAACCGGTATCGGCGGCGAGTACACCGCGATCAACTCCGCCATCGACGAGATCATCCCGTCCCGGTACCGCGGCCGGGTCGATATCGCCGTGAACGGAACATATTGGGCCGGTGCGGCATTGGGCGCGGCGGCCAGCCTGCTCCTGTACAACGAGAATTACGTTCCGGTGCAATGGGGTTGGCGGCTGGGCTTCTTCATCGGCCCGGTGCTCGGCCTGTTCATCATCTTCCTGCGCCGCGGGATCCCGGAGAGTCCGCGCTGGCTGCTCACCCACGGCCGCGCCGACGAGGCCGAACGCACCGTCGACGAGATCGAGCACCGGCTGCACGAATACGGGGTGTCGCTACCACCGGTGGACGAGAGCAAGATGCTGGCGCTGACCGAGACCGACCGGCTCAGTTATCCGCACATGGCGCGAATCTTCTTCGGCCGCTACCCCGCTCGCTCGTTCCTCGGATTCTCGATGATGGCGACGCAGGCCTTCCTCTACAACGCCATCTTCTTCACCGAGGGCCTGGTCCTGATCCACTTCTATCACGTGTCCTCGGACCACACCGGGTACTACTTCTTCCCGTTCGCGCTCGGCAACCTGCTCGGACCGCTACTGCTCGGGCCACTGTTCGACAGCGTCGGCCGGCGGGTGATGATCAGCGGCACCTACCTGCTGTCCGGAGTGCTGCTCCTGGGTTCGGCGTGGGCGTTCCACGCCGGAATATTGAACGCCACCACCCAGACCGTGTTCTGGTGCGTGATCTTCTTCTTCGCCTCGGCGGGCGCGTCCTCGGCGTATCTGACCGTCAGCGAGATCTTCCCGCTGGAACTGCGCGGCCAGGCCATCTCGTTCTTCTTCGCCATCGCGCAGGGCGCCGGCGGCGTGGTCGCGCCGTACCTGTTCGGTCACCTGATCGGCGGCTCCGACAATCCGAACCCGGACCGAGTGCCCTTGACCTGGGGTTATGTCATCGGAGCGGTGACGATGATCGCCGGCGGACTGATCGCCTGGTTCTTCGGTGTCAGCGCCGAGGGCAAATCGCTGGAGGACATCGCCGATCCGCTGTCGAAGGTGGCGGAACCGGCGGACGCGGAGCGCGCGGCACCGTTGACCGCCTCCGGCGAACCCGGGGTCTGACGGGCCGACCGGCGCCGGGCCCGCGAGTGCGCGGCTCAGCGCCGGTGTTCGACGCGAATTTCGGTCCGGACCCGTCCTCCGACTCGCGGCGCGTCAGGAATCTCCGCGATCGAAACCCTCTTGTCTCCGATCCACGGCGCACACACTGGCGGTAGACGTGCGAGAAGTTTGCCGGTGGCGATGGAGATGGATCATGCGAATCGAGCAGCTCGAGTACGTTCAGGCGGTCACCAGGTTGGGGTCGCTGCGGCGGGTGGCGGAGGAGCTGCATCTTTCACAGCCCGCGTTGAGTGAGACCCTGCGGAACCTGGAGCGGGAGCTGGGGGTGCAGCTGCTGGATCGACGTCGGTCGGGGGCACGGATCAGCAGTCAGCGCACTCGGGTCGATCGCATCGTGAGGGCGGTGCGCACGTGGTAGGGAAACCCGATCGCGACATCGAAATTGCCTGGTGGACAACGGTATTCGGCCGTCGTAGACTCGCTGCCATGGTCACCGCCCCCCATCTTCGCCGTGCCGCGAACGGCTCGTGCGCGGATCGTCGGGACCTCACCCGGCGGCGGCATCTGGATTTCATGCGCATTGCCGGGCCGGGCTGTTCTTGCCGCTGAACCCCGATCGCGCCGGGCGCGTGCGGGAAATTCGCCAACCTTTCCTCCCGACCCGATGGAGCAATTGTGTCCACAGCCGATGAAATCAGCGCTGTCGCAGAGCCGTTGAAATTCGCGTATTGGGTACCGAACGTGAGCGGCGGACTCGTCGTCAGCAAGATCGAACAGCGGACCGACTGGAGTTACGAGTACAACAGGAAGCTCGCCGTGCTGGCCGAGAACAACGGCTTCGAGTACGCGCTGAGCCAGGTCCGGTACATGGCGAGCTACGGCGCCGCCTATCAGCAGGAATCGACCAGCTTCAGCCTCGCTCTGCTGCTCGCCACCGAACGACTGAAGGTCATCGCCGCGGTCCATCCCGGGCTGTGGCATCCCGCGGTGCTGGCCAAACTTATCGCCACCGCCGACCACCTCTCCGGTGGCCGGGCCGCGGTGAACGTGGTGAGCGGCTGGTTCAAGGGTGAGTTCACCGCGCTCGGCGAGCCGTGGCTCGAACACGATGAACGCTACCGGCGCTCGGAGGAGTTCATCCGGGTGCTGCGCAAGAGCTGGACCGAGGACGAGGCCCAGTTCGCCGGTGACTTCTACCGCCTGCGGGGCTACGATCTCAAGCCCAAACCGGTTGCCGTGGAAGGTCGTCCGCATCCGGAGATCTTCCAGGGCGGCA
The DNA here is from genome assembly GCF_009604425.1 of Nocardia aurantia. GTDB lineage: Bacteria > Actinomycetota > Actinomycetes > Mycobacteriales > Mycobacteriaceae > Nocardia > Nocardia aurantia. The sequence continues at coordinate 116,954 of NZ_WEGI01000017.1, forward strand.
ACTCGACCGCCGCGCGCGCCATGGCCGGGCGGGTGTCGGACTGGTACTTCAGCAACGGCAAGGACTTCGACGGGATCACCGAGCAGATCACCGAGGTTCGCGCGTCCGCCGCCGAGCACGGGCGCAGCGTCCGGTTCGGGCTCAACGGGTTCCTCATCGCCCGCGACACCGAGGCCGAGGCGCGGGAGACGCTGCGTGAGATCGTCGCCCAGGCCGATCCCGAAGCCGTCGAAGGATTCCGGGGCGCCGTCGCGCAAGCGGGTGGTTCCACCAGCGACAAGCGTGGGATGTGGGCCGACTCCACCTTCGAGGATCTGGTCCAGTACAACGACGGATTCCGCTCCAAGCTCATCGGAACTCCGGAGCAGATCGCGCATCGGATCGTCGAGTACAAGAAGCGCGGGGTGAATCTGCTGCTGCTCGGATTCCTGCACTACCACGAGGAAGTCGAGTACTTCGGCAAGCACGTGCTGCCGATCGTGCGACAGCTGGAAGCCGAATTACTCTCCGGCGCAAGCACTCCGGAGTCGGTGGGAGCGGCGCGATGACCACCGTCGAGGCGACGCCGACCACCGACGCGGAACTGGACGCGATCTTCGGACCGATCTTCGATCGGATCGCCGCCGGAGCGGTCGAACGCGAAACCGATCGGCGGCTGCCGTTCGAAGAGGTCGACTGGCTGCGCGCGGCGAAATTCGGCGCGCTGCGGGTACCGGTCGAGTTCGGGGGCTACGGCGTGACGGTGCGCCAGCTGTTCCGGCAGCTGACGGCGCTGGCCGCCGCGGAATCGAACCTGCCGCAGGCGTTGCGGGTGCATTTCTCGTTCGTCGAGGATCAACTGCTGGCCGAGCCGGGGCCCGAACGCGAACGCCGGCTGCGCGCGGTGTCGGAGGGGACGCTGGTCGGCAACGCGATCACCGAGTCGGGCGTGGGCGCGGTGGATCACTATCGCACCCGGCTGACCAGGGACGGCGAGCGCTGGCTGCTCAACGGCACGAAGTACTACAGCACCGGTTCGCTGTTCGCGGACTACATCCTGGTGGCGGCCGATCGCGACGGTGAGCGAGTCGGCGTACTGGTGGACGCGAACGCCGAGGGAGTGCGTCAGCACGACGACTGGGACGGGTTCGGGCAGCGCCTCACGGCCAGCGGCACCACCGAATTCACCGATGTGGTCGTCGGCGACGATCGGGTACTCGGTCCCGGATACGGCGCGCCCGGGCCCACCTACGCGACGGCTTACCTTCAGCTGGTGCAGCTTTCGGTGCTCGCCGGGATCGCCCGGCGCGCCGAACAGGACGCCGTCGAATGGGTCGCGGTCCGCACCCGCGGCTATACGCACTCCGTGGCAGACCTGCCGCGCCGAGATCCTCTGGTGCAGCAGGTGATCGGCCGGCTGTCGGCCGCCGCGTTCGCCGCCGAGGCGAGCGTGCTCGCGGTCGCCGATGTGCTCAACGATGTGCTGGCGGCCCGAGGGCAGGACGAAACACTCGTGGTGGCAGGCGAACTCGCGGCCGCTCGCGCGCAGCTCGCGGTGATCGATCTGGTGCTGCCCGCGACCACACTCCTGTTCGAGGTCGGGGGTGCGTCGACGGTATCGCAGCGGTTGCGGCTGGATCGGCACTGGCGCAACGCCCGTACCGTCGCCGTGCACAATCCGGCGATCCAGAAGGCCCGCGCGATCGGTGATCACCTGCTCAACGGAGAGCCGTTGCCGTTCGCGTGGAGCGCGGGCGAGCGCGCGCCGGCCGCCGCCTCCGCCTCTTCGAACGGAATGGAGATCCACGCATGACCTCCACGCACAACTCCCGCCGCACGGCCGCGGTGATCGGGGCCGGGCAGACCGGCGTCACCGCCGCGCTGGGCCTGCTCGACGCCGGTTTCGAGGTCACCCTCCACAGTGACCGAGATCAGCGTGCGCTGCGCGACGACGTCCCGGCCACCGGAACCGCCCTCGAGTTCGGCGAAACCCAGCAGGCCGAAACCGCCCTCGGCCTGGACACCTACACCGGCCGCGCGCCCCGGCACACCGGCCTGAGCGTGCGCATCGCCGGACCCGAGCGCGAGGAACTGATCGCCTTCGACGGGCATTTCGACGGCTACGTCGGCGTCGCCGTCGACACCCGCCTCAAGGCCGACGAACGACTCACCACCTTCCAGGAGCGCGGCGGCCGCTTCGTCGTCGGGCAGGTCACCCCGGCGACACTCGACGGCATCGCCGCCGCGACCGATCTCACCCTGGTCGCCACCGGCCGCGGCGGGCTGTCGGACCTGTTCGCCGTCGACGCCTCCCGCACCCCCTATTCCGCCCCGCAGCGTTCCCTGCTCACGGTCACCGTGACCGGGCTCGGGCACGACGCGTCGGTCTTCGCCCACCGCAGCCGCGCGGGCGGTGCGCACAGCGGCTTCTCCATACTCGCCGACCAGGGCGAGGGCTGGTGGGGTCCGTATCTGCACAAGGACGCGGGACCGAGCTGGGCCTTCCTCGGCTGGGCCCGGCCCGGCAGTGACTGGGAAAAGCGTTTCGCCGCAGCCGATTCCGCTGAATCGGCATTGCGGATCGTGCGCGAGCTGTACCGCGACCACATCGACTGGGACCTGCCCGAGGTCCAGGCGGCGCAGGTCATCGCCGAGGATCCGCACTCGTGGCTGAAAGGCGCGGTGCGCCCGGTCGTCCGGTCCGGGTCCGGGCGCACGGCCGGCGGTCACGTGGTGGCCTCGCTCGGCGACACCTCCGCGGCCTACGATCCGATCGCGGGCCAGGGTGCGCAGAGCGGACTGATCCAGGCGCAGCGGCTGGTCGCGGCGGCCGCCGTGCACGACGGGTCGTTCGACGAGGACTGGATCACCCGCCGAAACCAGGAATTCCTGGCCGCGCGCGGTGACGCGGCGAACCGGGTGACCCGCCTGTTCCTCGGCGATCCCGAATTCGCGGAGATCGGCGGGCAACTGTTCGCGGCGGCGGCCGCCGACCCGCGCGTCGCCTCGGCGCTCGTCGGGTTGCTGCACCGCCCGCAACCGCTGTCGGACATCGGTTCCGTCGAGGCGGTGGGGGATTTCATCACCGAGGTCACCGGAGAGGACGCGGCCACCGTCCTCGCCCGCTTCCAGCCCGCCGGGCGCTTCAGCCGCTCCACCTTCGCGGGCAGCCTCACCACCGCGTAGCGCCGAGGCGAACCCGCCCGAACGGGAGCGTGATGCCGGCCGGTGCGCTGGAAGATCCAGCGCACCGGCATGTCGGCCTCGCGTGCGCGGCTCAGCGCCGGTGTTCGACGCGGCGGACGAACTTCAGCCCGGACCAGTCCGCGCCGAGCGCGGCGACCTTCACGTCCACGAGGCCGGTGGACAGGAGCAGATCGCGCGCCAGCGTGTCGGTGATATCGCTGCGGTGACCGGCCGCCCGCCGGGGCCACGCGATCCACAGCATCGCGTGGTCGTCCAGCTCGGCGGCCAGATCCGAAGCCTCGGAACGCAATCGGCTCAGCTCCCGGTAGAAGGCGATGGTCATATCCGCCCCTGCCGGGTCCCCCTCGGCGATCGCGCAACCCGCGGGCGCGTCCGGCACCACCCAGCCCGCCGGCCGGTGCCGGAGATGAACGATGTGACCGGGTTTCATCCCGATCTTGCGGGCGAGGGGCGCGGGCTCGGTCATCGTGCGAGGTTATTCCGAATCGGGCCGGGAGCAGTGGGGTTCGCCCGGCTCACGCGCGCCGACGGCCGGGACGCCGAGGGCGAGCAGGGCGGTGTCGTCGTCGACGCCCTCGAATCCGGTGAGCATCCCGGTGAGCGCGGTGACCAGTTCCGGCGCGGTGACCGGCCCGAAGGAGGCGACGAGCGCGCTCAGTTGCTCCTCGCTGAAGCGGTTCCGGCCGCGGGTGCGGGATTCGGTGAGCCCGTCGGTGTAGAGCAGCAGGGTGTCGCCGGGTTCCAGCCGTAGCTCCCGGCCGGTGAACACCGCGTCGGACAGGGCGCCGACGAGCATGCCGCCCGGTGTCTCGATCAGTTCGGTGGCGCCGGTGGCCCGGATCAGCACCGGCGGTGGATGGCCGCCGGCGGCCAGGCCGACCGTGGCGCCGCCGCGGTCCGGCCGCACCGTGCCGTAGACGACAGTGCAGAAACGCGGAGTGCGGGAATCGAATTCGCGGTACAGCACAGCATTGAGATGGGTCAGCACGGCCAGCGGGTCCGGGTCGTGGACCGCCGTGGCGCGCAGCGTGTATCTCGTCAGGGAGGTCAGCGCCGCCGCCGCGGCGCCCTTGCCGCTGATGTCGCCCAGGAAGAATCCCCACCGGCCGGCGCCGAGCGGGAACAGATCGTAGAAGTCGCCGCCGACCTCGTCGAGGGAGGCCGGATGGTAGTAGGCGGCGACCTGCATGCCGGGCACGACGGGCAACTCCGAGGGCAGCAGGCTGCGCTGCAGCGTGGCGGCCAGCTTGTAGGCGCGCTCGCGTTCGGCCTCCGCGGCCCGGCGGGCCCGCAGCAGTTCCCGCTCGTAGGCCCGCCGCTCGCGGGCATCGAAGATGGTGGTGCGGATCAGCTGCGCGGTGCCGTCGGAACCGGACCGCACCACCGAGGACACCAGTACCGGCAGGGTGGTCCCGTCGGCGCAGCGCAGGTCGAGCGCCAGGCCGTTGGCCTGCCCGTGCATCGCCAGCATCGGCGCTATGTGGGTGTCGTAGTAGATGCGACCACCGACGGTGAGCAGGTCGCCGAAGTGCCGACGCCCGACCAGGTCCGCGCGCTCGCGACCCAGCCAGTTCAGCAGGGTCGTGTTGATCTTCGCGATGGTTCCGTCCATCAGCGTGGACACGTAACCGCAGGGCGCGTTCTCGTACAGATCCTCGGCGCTGTCCTCCAGCATGGCCGAGAAGGCGGGATCGGCGGTCTTCGGCGCACCGCTGCCACGGCCGGCCTCGCCCTCGGTGCACATCATCGTTCGCTCACTCGCCCGCGAACGCCTCGATCGCCGCGGCGGTCGGCCCGGGGTCGCTCAACTGCGGGCAGTGCCCGGTGGCGTCGAGAGTGACCAACCGGCTGCCGCGGATTCGCTCGTGCACGAATCGGCCGACCTCGCGCGGGGCGATGGCGTCCTGGGCGGTCCGGATCACCAGGGTCGGCACCGTCACCTGCGACAGATCGTCGCGATTGTCGGACAGGAAGGTCGCCCGGGCGAACGCCCGTGCGATCGCCGGGTCGGTGCGGCAGAAACTCTCGGTCAGCTCCGCCCCGAGTTCCGGCCGGTCCGGGTTGCCCATGATCATCGGTGCGGTCGCGGCCGACCAGCCCAGATAGTTGGCTTCGAGGGCGTCGAGCAGTTCATCGATGTCGGCGCGGCTGAAGCCACCGTGATAGTCACCGTCGTCGATGTAGCGCGGGGACGGGGTCAGCAGCACCAGCTTCGCGAACCACCGCGGCGCGCGGTTCACCGCCAGTACCGCGATCATCGCCGCCACCGAGTGCCCCACCAGCACCACGTCCCGCAGGTCCAACTCGGCACAGATCTCGACGAGATCGTCCGCATAGGCGTCCAGATCCTCGTACCGCTGCGCCGACCACGCACCGGCATCGGACCGCCCGAACCCGACGTGGTCGAACAACACCACCCGAAAGTGTTGCGCCAGAACAGGAGTGACCAGACGCCACATGTTCTGGTCACAACCGAACCCGTGCGCCAGCAGTACCGTCGGCCGATCTACCGGACCGAGGACCACGACGTTGTTCCTCTCTTGCACACTCACCCGGACATCCTTACCACGCGCTGTCTGCCGCTCTGATATCCGAAAACGGCCGGGGTAATCGCGGTGGTGATCGAAATGTGCTCGGCGAACCGCGCCTCACCGGCCGCGGACAGTGGCGCAGAAGACGATCGCCGGGTAGGTGGCGACGAATGCCCAGAAGAAGGTGGTCAGGCGCATGACCAGAGCGGTTCCGAGGTGCATCAGCGCCGCGCTGATCAACAGTGTGCAGGTCAGCGGTCGGATACCGAGGAGAACCAGGGGGAATCCGCATTCGAACCCGATGACCCACCAGCACATCACCACGGCGAGGCCGCGATGGCGGGCCAGCATCCGCGCGACCCGCGGATGCCCGTAGCACTCGGTGGCCAGCAGCTCCGGCAGCGCCGTACCACGGCGCCACGACGAGCCGGCCAGCTTCGCCACACCCGCGGTGAAGTACGCGAGACATACCTGTGCTGACAGAAACCACAGAACGGTCTCGTTCGCGCGAGCCTGCCCCACACCGAAGGCCAGCGCCAGCGAGGTGAAAACGATGATCGTCATCTGGTCGGCTCCGTCGCCCCCGAAACGCGAGCGCATACCCAGCAGCATGTAGGTCGCGGCGATCACGGCGGCGGCCACCGAGTTCACGGCCGACGACGGGTGCAGGGCCAGCAGTATCCCGCAGGCCAGACAGGCGGCGACGAGGCCGAGCACCCTCGGATACACCAGCAACTGCCCGGCGGTGCGCTGGAACGACCTCCTGGTCAACAACCGGACACTCGTGGCCGAGACCGGCCAGCCGGCGAGGGCGCCGTCGTCGAGGAGCCGTGGAGCCGCCAGTCGCTCCAGCGATCCGATGATCACGGCGACCGAACCGATCGACGCGCAGAGGTGCAGCGCGGCGGAGCTGGTCAGCATCGGCTCGCCGCCGCCTGCCGCCCGATCACCGGACCGACCGGATGCATGGCCGACAGCAGCAACATCCGGTGATCCGGATTCTCGTCGGCGCCCTTCGACCGCAGGAGGAGGAACTGGGTGGCGTTCGCGGCATGGGCTCGGGGCCGGGTGGAGACGAAATTCAGTGTCGCGATGTACGGCAGCGTCGTTTGTATCCGGTCGGTATCACCGTCCAGTGACAATCCGGTTTTCACGAGTTCGAGCGTGATGTCGATCAGTGCCTTGTTCTGCCTTCGACCGGGATGCCACACCGCCCCCAGCCATTTCGCGGGCCTGAGCGGGGTTATCTCGCGCCAGGGCGTCAGTTGCCCGTCCGGCAGGCGATCACGGTACAGCAGATGCAGATCGTCGGTCGCCGGATTCGGTGCGAAGAAATTCCAGCGCGGCACGAATCCGGGCACATCGCGCGCGCGAACCCATTGCTCGATCCGGCCGGCATCCCATTTCTCGAGGCTGCGCGGAATTTGGCAGGCCACGGACACGGAGAACCATGTCAGCAACAATATCGCGAGGAGGACGAATATCAGATCGCCCGGTGCCACGCCCATTCAGTGCTCGTATTCGAGAGCCGCACGGCGGATATCGAGTAGTTGCCTCGCCGTCGCGGCCGGGCCCAATTGCTGTATCTGTTCGTCCGAAAGGTGCTGCTGCTGTTCTTCGGCGGGCGTGGCGGCGGCGGCACAGAGGATGGCCGCGGTGAAGGCCAGCGCGGTTACCACGATGAAAGTTCCGTGGGGAGCGCAACTTCCGCGTATCGCGAGGTTCGCCTCCAGTTGATCCGCCGGCACCAGCGCCACCGCGGCGCGTTCGGCCGGTGTCAGCGGTGGTGCCTGCCGGAGAGCCACCGCGTCCAGCGCGGCGTCGGTGTTCTCGGCCAGGTGCTCGACGAGCGTCAGATGAGCCGGACTCAGTTCCCCGCCGTTGTACGGATTGTCCAGGACGACCAGGCCGAGGTCCGGCGGCGGGACGACATTGGTCGCGAGAGTTCTGCCACCGTATCGAATACTCGCGAATACCGGCGAGTGCTGCAACATATGCCAGAGTTGATCGATCGGAAGCGTCGTCCGGCCGGCGAACCGGGGCGCGATCTCGTTTTCGACCAGGTCGACGTCTCCGTCATTGTGGTGGGCGATGATGTCTCGCACACGCTGCAATATCGGATCGCCCTGGGCGGCGACGAAGATCCGGACCGCCCCGACCGGACAGAGCAGCGCGCGATCGGGCTGCGACGGGATATAGTCCAGAATTTCGATCTCGCGATACCGCAGCGAGCGAAGCGTGAGCTCGTCGGCTGCGAGTTGCAGCAGGGTCTTCTCATCCACGGCTCGACCTCCCGGCATATCGGCGATGCGTTCGGTACAGGTGGGGAAATTAGCACGGGCTCGTCCCGCAACCGGGTATTCGATTGCCGACCTCGCTGGTGGCGACCTCCTCGTCGGTCGTCGCGGAACACAGTGAGCCGCGACCGGTGAACCGGCGGCCCGGCGGGGTAACCGGTGGCTAGGATCCCAGACGCGCGACGACTGAGCTCCGGGACCACCAGCACCGACAGGAGAGTTGTATGCCGCCCACCGCTGTCGCAGGGCACACGATCGGTTCGACGGTGGCGGGCGGTCCGCCCACGCTGGCGGCGGGCACGCTGCGCCTGGATGCCGCGCCGGTCGACTTTGTGCTGGTCGCGATCTATTTCGTGTTCGTGCTGGGGATCGGGTTGCTGGCCCGGCAGCGGGTGTCGTCGAGTATCGACTTCTTCCTGTCCGGGCGGTCGCTGCCGGCGTGGGTGACGGGGCTGGCGTTCATCTCGGCGAATCTGGGTGCGGTCGAGATCATGGGCATGTCGGCCAACGGGGCCGAATACGGCATGCCGACGATGCACTATTTCTGGATCGGCGCGGTGCCGGCCATGCTGTTCCTCGGCGTGGTGATGATGCCGTTCTATTACGGCTCCAAGGTGCGCAGTGTGCCGGAGTTCATGCGGCGGCGGTTCGGGACCGGGGCGCATCTGGTGAACGCGCTGAGTTTCGCGGTGGCGCAGGTGCTGATCGCCGGGGTGAATCTGTATCTGCTCGGTTCGATTCTGAATGTGCTGCTGGGGTGGCCGTTGTGGGTGTCGGTGGTCGTCGCGGCGGTGATCGTGCTCTCCTACATCACCCTCGGCGGGTTGTCGGCGGCGATCTACAACGAGGTGTTGCAGTTCTTCGTGATCGTGGCGGCGTTGCTGCCGTTGACGCTGGTCGGGTTGCATCGGATCGGTGGCTGGAACGGGTTGCGGGACAAGGTGACCGGGCAGGCCGACGGGTCGCAGCAGTGGCATTCCTGGCCGGGCAGTGAACTCAGCGGATTCTCGAACAGCGTGCTGTCGGTGATCGGTATCGTGTTCGGGCTCGGGTTCGTGCTGTCGTTCGGGTACTGGACCACCAATTTCGTGGAGGTGCAGCGCGCGCTGGCCACGCATTCGATCTCCGCAGCGCGTCGTACGCCGATCATCGGCGCCTATCCGAAGATGTTCATTCCGTTCATCGTCGTGATCCCGGGCATGATCAGCGCGCTGATCGTCCCGCAGATCGCCGACCTCAAGGCCACCGGGCACGGGGACGCCACCTACAACCAGGCGCTGCTGTATCTGATGAAGGCGGTGCTGCCCAACGGGTTGCTGGGTATCGCGCTGACCGGGCTGCTGGCCGCGTTCATGGCGGGGATGGCCGCCAACATCTCCGCGTTCAACACCGTGTTCAGCTACGACCTGTGGCAGCAGTACGTGCGCAAGGACCGTTCGGACGGTTACTACCTCACCGTGGGCCGGCTCGCGACGGTCGGCGCGACGGTGATCGCGATCTTCACCGCGTTCATCGCCGGCCATTTCTCGAACATGATGGATTATCTCCAGACGTTGTTCTCGTTCTTCAACGCGCCGCTGTTCGCGACGTTCATCCTGGGCATGTTCTGGAAGCGGATGACACCGACCGCCGGCTGGGTCGGCCTGGTGTTCGGCACGCTGTCGGCGATCGTGGTGTTCGTGCTGAACAAGACGGAGGTGATCCACCTGTCCGGGCAGGGGTCGAGCTTCGTCGCGGCGGGTGTGGCGTTCGTGGTGGACATCGTGCTCAGCGTGGTCGTTAGCGCGGTGACCACGCCGAAACCGGCCGCGGAGCTGGTCGGCCTGGTGTACTCGGAGACCCCGAAGGCGCAACTCAACGACCCGGACGCGGCCACGCTGCCCTGGTATCAGCGTCCGGTGCTGCTGGCCGGTATCGCGCTGGTGATCGTCATCGCGCTGAACATCTTCGTCGGCTAGCCGCCTCGAAATCCGGAGGAACACCATGCTTTTCGACATCCGCACCATCGTCGGCGCGCTGCTCGGCCTCTACGGCATCATCCTCACCGTCACCGGCCTGGTCCACGACACCGCCTCGGACCAGGATCGCACCGGTGGCTGGAACATCAACCTGTGGGCGGGGATCGGGCTGATCGTCGTGTCGATCCTGTTCCTCGCCTGGGCGCGGCTGCGCCCGGTCGTGGAACGGCGAGCCGCCGGCGACGGTGACGCGGCGGTTCCGGCCGACCCGGGCACGCTCGACGGCGAACCCGGGACACCGAATCAGGCTGCCGGGGAGCCGGATACCGCCCCGAGTCGCCCCGCGGACCAGCCCGGGACCCCGAATCACCCTGCGGGGGAGCCGGGTACCGGCCCGAGTCGCTCCGCGGACCAGCCCGGCACCACACCGAAACGACCCGGCGATGAGCCTGGCACGACATCGAATCGGTTGTCCGAGTAGCGGTTACGAGACGGAGCCGGCGTGCCCCTCATTCGGCGTCACCGCCGATGCACTCCGGCGCCGTCTCGCGCACCACGCTCATCCGATCGGCATCGGTGCGATCGTGCTGCTGCCGCACCGCCTCCCACTACGCTCCCGGCTCTCGCTGTTGTATCGGAATCCGGCAGCGGCATCCCGATCCGACTGCCGCATCCGAATTAGGTTGACATTCCAATCGGGATGTAGCGGAACCAGCCCGGTTGCAGTCGTCCAACCCGGTTGCGGCGGAACCATCCTGGTCGCAGGCGCCCGAGTTCATTTGCGCCGGAACCAGTCTGGTGCGGTCAGCCGAGTTCAGTTGAGGTGGAACCGGCCTGGTTGCGGTCGGCCGGGTTCAGTTGCAGCGGAACCGGCCCGGTCGCGGTCAGCCGAGTTCAGTTGAGGCGGAACCGGCCTGGTTGCGGTCAGCCGAGTTCAGTTGAGGCGGAACCGGCCTGGTTGCGGTCAGCCGAGTTCGGTTGCGGGGAACCGGCCTGGTTGTGGTCGGCCGAGCTCAGTTGCAGCGGAACCGGTTCGGTTGCTTCGAGCCGAGGTGGATCGCGGCCTGGCCGGGTTCGGTGGTGTGCGAGAGCTGTTCCCACCCCGTACGCGGCCTGCGGCGCAGGCCGAGCAGGACATCTACAGCCAGGAACACCAGCAGCGGAATGCCGATCAGCGGGGCGAACCAGCCGACGGCGGCAGCGACCACGACCAGGGGCACCAGTAGCGATGCCGGGGTGCGGCGGAGCGCGCCGCGTCGGGGCAGCCGTCCGAAGGACGCGTGCTGTCCGGTGCGCACGGGCCGCCGCTGCCACCACATCAGGTAGCCACGGACGATCACCGCGAGCAGCCCGATCATGGTGGCCAGCAACAACAATTGGTTGGCGAGGCCGAACATCATGCCCATGTGCAGCTGGATGCCCCAGTTGGCCAGCTTCGCCGCGAACGGCCAGTCGGCGTAGCGCAACGTGTCGGTGACCGTGCCGGTGGATCCGTCCACCGCCACCGCGTCCTGGGAGAGCACTCCCGACAGCCGGCGCTCCTTGACTGTGAAGGCGTTGGCGCCGGTCGCCGGGACGACGATCTCCACCGGCCCTTCCAGTCCTTGCGAGCGTGCGGCCGCGAACACCGTGTCCAACTGCCCGTCCCGATCGCCGGTGGCCACCGCGTGCGAACCGTGATGGTCGTGCTCCCCGGGGTGCGCATCGGCCGGTCCGGAACCGGGCAGCGTGGTGTGCACCGACGGTGTGGTCCAGCTCAGGTCCTGGCGTAGCCGATCGATGTGCGCACCGGCGTGGGTCGACCACGTCATCCCGGTCGTGGACAGGAACAACAGCGGTAGCAGGATCCAGACCCCCACGGCCGCATGCCAACCCACCGTTCGCCGACGGCCGGGCCGCGACCGATCCGGCCACAGCAACCGCCGCACCCCACCGCGCCGGGACCGTCGCCACCACAGCACCAGACCCGCGAGCGCCACGACCCACAACCAGGATGCCGCCAATTCGCTGTAGAGCCGCCCGGTTTCGCCGAGATGCAGGTTGCGATGCAGCTGGTCGATCCAGGTCCGCAGCGGCAGCGCTCCCGTACTGCCGTAGACGACACGATCACCCACCGAGTGCGCGGTCTGCGGATCGATGAACACCGCCCGGCTCTCGGATTCACCCAGCGTGGGATCGGCGAACAGCACCCGGGTGGTGTCCCCGGCCCGCTGCGCCGGATCCACCGCGGCGAGTGCGAGATTCGGCTCGACCCCGCGCGCCGCCGCCACCTGCTCGGCCAGGGGCCGCGCCGGTCCGGTCGAATTCACATGTAGCAGATCGTGATTCACGATCGACTCGACGCTCGGCGCGACCGCGTACAGCCCACCGGTCACCGCCGCGACCAGGATGAACGGCGCCACGAACACGCCGGCGTAGAAGTGCAGTCGCAACGCCAACGCGGCCAACGCCTTTCGCATCGGATATCGACGCGGTTCGTCACCCGGCGGTGCCTCGGCATCCGCCACATCGGCCAAATCGGTAAGACTCACAAGAACTCCTGTATCGAAGAAAACTTTCACCCGCGCCCGGCATCACCCGTAGCGCTGTCGTTCATTCCGCTCGTCGAACTGCGCTCGCCCACGGTGGTGCCGACACGCACGCGGCCGTCGCGAGCCTGCCCAGCAGTCCGCTTGGCACCTGAGCCCAGGCGTCGGCCGAGTCCGCTTGCCGGTTGGAGCTGGCACCGCAACCCGTTTCGTGACGTGAGTCCGTGGACGAGCGGATACGGCTACCGAGGGACGCGCGTCAGCGGATCGTGCCGCCGACTGTCACCGACCCGGCTGCCTCCGGCGACAGCGACCGTGTCACACGCACCGACACGGTCCGGAACTCCTTGGATGTCGGTTCCCGGTACCCACGCCACCGCATGCGGCGAACATTCGCGGCCGCCGACTCGGCCGCCGCCGCGGAGCCGCGGGCACCGACCGCCTGTGACATTGTCGGCCGCCGCTTGCGATCGGACATCGCTGCCCGTGTTCGCTTCGCGAGCCTCGGCCGGATGCTGCCGTCGTGGACGGCGGCATCCGGTACCTACTGCCTCCGTTTCGCTGCCTCGGCCATACATGTTGTCGGCCAACGGAATCCGATGATCCGAGGAACATCCGGAACCTCCGTTGCTGTCGGCACCGTTTCCGGCGCCGACAGCACCCGCCGCTTCGTAACCGCGTTCGGCTGGTTCGCTGCCGATGATCGGGCGGACTGCCGCTTGTCACAGGTCGGCGACGCATCCCGGCGGTTCGGCTGTCGAGACCGTGTGCCGTGACCCGGAACATTGAGCGCTGGATCCGGCAGGGTCCAGCGCCGACCGAGCCGATGTTCCGGTCTCGACTTCCGGGAGGACGGCCGTCGTCGCCGGCAACACACTCGCCACCGATCACGACTTCCGGCCTGCCGGTGAGCCCAGCCTCCGTGGAAGGTGGATTCATCGGTCACGGTCGCCGTGCGCATTCCGTCGTACCCGATGTGGCTGCCCGCCGGGTACGAACGGCGTTGCGTATCGGGGCCGAACCGGCGTTCGTCGTCGATCGCCACCGCGGAGCCGTGGTTCACCTCGGCACGGTCCGCACCGGCATGCGGAGTGTGCCCGGTGGGTTCACGCGGAGCGGGTACCGGCCTCGTTCGCTTCGGATTCGATCCCGGCGTGCCCGGCATCGGAACGCAGCGAGAGCTGTTGGCGCGTACGGGTTTCGGATGGTTCAGGCGGTGTGCGGCAGTGGCGGGCCGCGCGTGCGGAAGGTGTCCGCGGGGAAGATCCGCAGGATCACCCGAGCGCGGTGGGCGATCGGGAGAGTCGGGGGGCCGGCCGGGGCGGGGGTGCGCAGCAGCAGGGGCAACGCCCGGCACGCGGCGGCGCAGGCGATGCCGTAGGCGGCTTCGGCGCCGCGGATCAGGACGGCGGCGCAGACGGCGGCGATCGTGTGGGCGGCGAGCATGGCGGGGGTCCAGGGGGACCGATGCGGCATGCCGGCCATGTCCGCGGTGAGGGCGGCGTGGCCGAGGAACTGCCCGCCGAGCAGGGCCGCCGCCAGCGCGGCGGTGCTCGAGCCGGCGGAGCCGAGGCCGGTGACCAAGGCGCCGATCACGCTCGCCCCGGCGAGCAGCAGCGCCACCGTGCCGGAGGAGACCGGCATGCCGCCGACGGCCCAGCCGTGCGCGGCGATCGACAGCGCCGCAGACATCGCTCCGGCGCAGCCGCCGCGCAGCCGCGCCACCGCCGACCGGCGCGCGTGCGCCGCGGCAAGCGGGCGGCCGGGACGGCCGGGGGCGATGATCACCCGCCGATGGTATCCGGAACGGACGACGGGTTACTCCGCCGGGACGTCCAGCTCCACCAGAGACTTGCGCAGCAGCTTGCCGGTGGCGTTGCGCGGCAGTTCGTCGAGGAAGATCACCTCGCGCGGCACCTTGTAGCGGGCCAGATTGGACTTCACCCAGTCCTTGATCTCCTGCGGGTCGCGGGTGCCCTCGGGGCCCTGAACCACGAAGGCGCGCAGGCGCTTTCCGAACTCCCGATCGTCCACGCCGATCACCGCCGCCTCCAGCACGTCGGGCCGGTTCGCGATGAGGTGCTCGACCTCCTGCGGGAACACGTTCTCGCCGCCGGAGACGATCATGTCGTCGTCGCGGCCGTCGATGAACAGCAGGCCGTGCTCGTCGAAGTGGCCGACGTCACCGCTGGACATCAGGCCGTCGACGGTTTCCTTGGTGCGGCCGTCGGTGTACGCCTTGAACGAGTGCGCGTTGGCGATGAAGATCGTGCCGGTCACGTTCGGCCGGGTGATGCGCTTGCGGTTCTCGTCGTAGAGCGCCAGCCGGATGCCGACCGGCGGCCGGCCCGCGGTATCGGGGGCCAGCCGCAGGTCGGCGGGGGTGGCGACGGTGATGATGGCGCATTCGGTGGAGCCGTACACGTTGTAGAGCACGTCGCCGAAGTAGTCGAGGCTGCGGGTCACCACGTCCGGCGGGATCGCGGAGCCGGCCGCGAAGAGCACCCGCAGCGAGGACATGTCGTACTTCGCCAGCGTCTCGGCGGGCAGATCCAGGATGCGCTGCAACATGGTCGGTACCACGACCAGCGATGCGGCCCGGTACGCGACGATATTCGCGAGCGTGCGCTCGGGGTCGAAACGCCGCTGCTGGAAGATCATCCGGTTGCCCAGCGCCAGGCCGAGGGTGAACTGGGACAGGCCGGTGGCGTGGAAGATCGGCGCCGCCACCACCATGGAGGAGTTGCGCGGCAACGGGATTCGATCCAGGAACTGCGCGGAGATGAGCGGGCTCACCTTGTCCCGGGGCGCGCCCTTCGGGGTGCCGGTGGTGCCGCTGGTGAGAATCACAGTGCCGCCGGGCTTCTCGGGCGCCGGGATCGCGTCGGCGGATTGCCCGGCGGACAACGACTCCAGGGTGGGGCTCGACGGATCCACCGCGTCGGCCGCGTCCACCCAGGTGAGCACGCGCGGCACGGCGGGCGGGATCGCGCTCATCAGGGCGGTGAACTCGCTGTCGTGCAGGACGGCCTTGACCTGTTCCCGGGCCGCGACGTCGGCCAGCTGCGGTTTCGCGAATCCGGTGTTCATCAGCACCGCGCGCACCCCGAGCTTGCCGGTGGCGGCCAGGGTCAGCACCATGCCGCGGTGATCGCGGGCCAGCACCGCGATCACGTCGCCCGGCCGCAGCCCTCGGGCCTCGAACCCACGGGCCAGCTGATTGGACTTCGCGTCGATCTCCGCGAAGGTCATCTCGCCGGCCTCGTCGACGATCGCCGGCGCGTCCGGATTGGTCTGCGCGGCGTGCATGATCACGCCGGCGAACGGGCCGTACCGGGTCACGTTGAGCGCGGAGCGCAACGCGAGATCCAGGCGCAGCGGGTTGAACAGCCCGCCCCTGCGCATGGCGCTGACTCCGCGCGTCAGATCGCCGACTTTACGCAGAGCGGTGCTTGCCGACGGAAGGGCAGCTGACATGGGTGACAACCTTCCGCGATGCCGCCGAGGGCTGGCGGATCGCAACATCGAGATCCGGTGCGGGGGAGAACATCGGCCGGCGGGCGCCCGGCCGATGTCTGTGTAACCGAGAGTATCTTATATCTCGCCCGGTGGGCCCGGTACGTCTACTTCAGTTCGGTGCTGGTCAGGCCGAGCACCCGGCGCGCGACGATCAGTTGCTGGATCTGCTGGGTGCCCTCGAAGATGTCCAGGATCTTCGAGTCGCGGCCCCACTTCTCCAGCAGGGTGCGCTGCGAGTAGCCCAGGCTGCCGCCGAGTTCGACCGCCTTCAGCGTGACGTCGGTGCCCATCCGGCCCGCCTTGGCCTTGGACATCGACGCCTCCAGCGAGTTCGGCTTCTTGTTGTCCGCCATCCACGCCGCGCGCAGTGACAGCAGATACGCCGCCTCCCAATCCGCTTCCAGCCGAAGGAATTCCGCGGCCGCGGCGTGCTGGTTGTTGGGAGGCACGTCGTAGGAGATCTCGACGCCGGCCTCCTCGAGGATGCCGCGCAGCTCCTCCAGGGCCGCCCGGCCCACGCCGACGGCCATCGCCGCGACCAGTGGACGGGTGTTGTCGAAGGTCTGCATGACCCCCGCGAAACCCTTCTCCACGTTGACTTCCGGACTGCCGAGGATGTTGTCGGCCGGGATCCGGCAGTCCTCCAGTCGCAGTTCGGCGGTGTCGGAGGCCTTGATGCCGAGCTTGTGCTCGAGCCGGGAGACGGTGAGGCCCTTGGCATCCCGGGGCACCACGAACGACTTGATGGCCGCGCGGCCCTTGGTCTTGTCGACCGTCGCCCACACCACGATGTGGGTGGCGCGCGAGCCGGCGGTCACGAAGATCTTGGTGCCGTTGAGCACCCACTCGTCACCGTCGAGCACCGCGGTGGTGGTGACCGCCGCCGAGTCGGAGCCGAAGGACGGCTCGGTGATCGCCATCGCGGCCCACACCTTGCCGAACCGCTGCAACTGATCGTCGGTGGCGACCGCGGCGATCGCGGCGTTGCCCAGACCCTGGTAGGGGATCGAGAGCATCAGGCCCACATCGCCCCAGCAGGTCTCCAGCGCGTTCAGCAGCGCGGACATGTTGCCGCCGTTGGCGTTTCCGCGCGGCTCGGCCGAGCCGTCCTCGGCGCCTTCGTTCTTCACCTTGCGGCCGCCGGCCGCGCCCGAGATGTTCTGGGTGCCGGAGTCGGACAGGCCCTCGATCATGGCGGACATGGTGTCGAGTTCCACCGGGTACTCGTGCTCGGCCAGGTCGTACTTGCGCGAGATCGGGCGGAAGATCTGCGCACCGACCTGATGGGCCTGGTTGGCGCTGGCCCGCAGTTTCTTGGGAAGTTCGAGATTGATCATCGGATTGTCTCCATCGAAAAGTCTGAATCGTGCGTGCGGGCGGCCTACACCAGCACGATGCCCTCGGCGACGCCGATGCCGCGCAGATCGCGGTACCAGCGCTCGACCGGGTGTTCCTTGGTGAAGCCGTGGCCGCCGAGCAACTGCACGCCGTCCAGGCCGATCTGCATGCCCTTGTCGGTGGCGAGCTTCTTCGCCAGCGCCGCCTCGCGGGCGAACGACAGGCCCTGTTCGGCGCGGGAAGCGCCGCGCAGCGTGACCAGCCGGATGCTGTCCAGCTCGATCGCGATGTTGGCGACCATGAAGGCGACGGCCTGGCGGTGCGAGATGGGCTCGCCGAACGCCTCGCGCTCCTTCACATAGGGGATCACGTAGTCGAGCACGGCCTGACCGGTGCCGACGGCCAGCGAGGCCCAGCCCAGCCGGGCCAGCCGCACCGCGTCGGCGTAGTCCTCGGCGTGCGCGGCGGCGTCGCCGTCACCGAGGATCGCCTCGGCCGGCACGGCCACGTTGTCCAGGATCAGCCTGCCCAGCCCGGCCGCGCGCAGGCCCATGCCCGGATCGGCCTCGATGACGACGCCCGGGGTGTCGGATTCGACGACGAACAGCGCGGGCCGCCCGTCCAGTTCGGCGCCGACGATGAACAACTCGGCGTCGCCCGCGGCCGGGACCAGGCTCTTGACGCCGTTGAGCCGGAAACCGCTGGGGGAGCGGGTGGCCTTGGTCTGCAACGTGAACGGGTCGAACAGGGCACGCGGCTCGGCCAGCACCACCGCCGCCTGCGGGACATTCTCGCCGGTGAAGGCGCCGAGATAGGTCTGCTGCTGCGCGTCGGTACCCCACTGCGACAGCGCCACCGCGACGCCCGAGGGGGCCAGGATCGGCAGCGCCAGGCCCATATCGCCGTGCGCGAGGGCCTCGGCGACCAGCGAATTGGTCACCGCGCCGCGCTCGCTGGCCGCGCCCTCGAGCTCCTCCGGGACGTTGATCAGGGTGATGCCCAGTTCGGCGGCGCGCTCGAGCAGATCGCGCGGCGCCTTGGCGGCGCTGTCGGCGTCGAAGGCGGCCGGGCGCAGGATCTCGCCGGCGAAGTCGCGAACCGTCTCGACGATCATCCGCTGCTCGTCGGTCGGGGTCAGGTCGAAGTAGTCCTTGGTGCGGGACTCGTTGTCGGGCAAGCGTTTCGGCTTGCCGCCACCGGCGACCTTGCCGAACGCCCGGGTGGCCGCGCCGAGGGTGCGGAATCCGGTCCTGGTGCCCTCGTAGGTGAGCCGCTCGAGCGGCTTGCGCAGGTTGTACTTCTCGGCCAGCTCGGATCCCGTGATGGTCGTCATGACCCGCATGGCCGCGCCCATCCAGTCGCGCTTGACCGGGTTGAGGCCGACGGCCGAATCAGCTCGGCCCTTCGTTGCGGAGTCTCGAGTGCTCATGGTCACCAGTCTTCTCAGGTGTATGGGAGGAACGGGGGTTCGCATCTTACTGTCGGGTAAGGCTATCTTACTCCAGAGTAAGAAAGGCGTCGAGCCGCAGCACACATGTCGCGAATTGCGCTCGAAGGCAGCCGTCAGCGCCACGCTCGCCAGGTCGGCGGCGCGGTGCGGGGTAGCGCCGAGGTCAGCGCAGCCGGGTGAGCACCCGATCGTGCAACCGGCCGTTGGTGGCGACGGCGCTACCGCCGTGCGGCCCGGCCGAGCCGTCGAGGGCGGTGAACGTGCCACCGGCCTCACGGACCAGGATGTCCAGCGGCGCCAGATCCCACAGCGACACCTCCGGCTCGGTCGCGATGTCCACCGCACCCTCGGCCACCAGGCAATAGGAGAGGAAATCGCCGTAGCCGCGGGTGCGCCACACCTCGTCGGTGAGTCCGATCAGCTGGTCGCGCAGGCCCAGGTCGCGCCAGCCCGACAGGCTGGAGATGGCGAGGCTGGCCGCGGACAGGTCACCGACCGCGGACACCCGGATCGCCCGCGGCTGCTCGTCGCCGAACCGGCTCCACGCTCCCGCGCCCGCGGCCGCCCACCACCGCCGCGACAGCGCGGGCGCGCTCACCACCCCGGCCACCGGCACCCCGTCCACCAGCAGCGCGATCAGCGAGGCCCACACCGGGACGCCGCGCACGAAGTTCTTGGTGCCGTCGATCGGATCGACCACCCACTGCCGACCGGCGAACGCCGCGTCGCCGCCGAACTCCTCGCCGAGCACCGCGTCCTCGGGTCGCAGCCGCCGCAACGTCGCCCGTACCGCCCGCTCGACCGCCAGATCCGCATCCGAGACCGGGGTCAGATCGGGTTTGCTGTCGACGGTCAGATCCAGCGCGCCGAACCGGGCGCGGGTGATCGTGTCGGCCTCGTCGGCCAGGTGCAGGGCGAGCTCGAGATCGGCGGCAAGTGCGGTCACCCGGCCCAGGTTACGGACGCGGCAGGATGTCCCACATGGCCGGCCAGTCCTTGCCGCGGAACGCCGCGTCGATGCCGCCGTCGCAGAAGATCACCGAGCCGACGAAGAAGCCGGCCCGCTCCGACAGCAGGAAGGCGACCAGGTCGGCGATCTCCTCGGGGCGGCCCGCGCGGCCGACCGGGGTCGCGCCGAGGAATCCTTTCAACCCCTCACCGGTCAGCGCGTCGTCGCGGCCCGCCCGGGTCATCGGGGTGTCGATCAGGCCGGGCGCGACCGCGTTGAGCCGGATGCCCTCCCGGATGTACTCCGCCGATTTCGTGCGGGCATACCAGGCCAGCGCCGCCTTGGTCGCCGGATACGCCTGGATGGCGCCCAGGTCGCCGAAGGATTCGGCGATGGCGCGGGCCTTCTCCTCCTCGCCCGCCAGGCAGGCCTCGGCCAGGTCCACCGGCCAGCCGGGCTGGGTGGTGGTGGAATTCGACGAGATCAGCACGACCGACGGATTCGATCCGGCCCGCAGCAGCGGCCGCAGCCCTTCCAGCAGCGTGATCGCGCCGAAGTAGTTGACCGACACCAGAAGTCCGCCCGGTCGCCCGGTGGCCGCGGCCAGGCCCGCGAACGGCAGGAAGCCGTCGAGGCTGCCCCCGGCCAGCCGGGTGACCTCGGCGATCGCGTGTGCCCGGCCGTCCGGGGTGCCGAGATCGGCGACCACCTCCGCGTCGCGCAGGTCCACCCCGATCACCCGGTGCCCGGTTCCGGTCAGATGAGCGGCCAGCGCGGCTCCCATCCCCGACGCGCTGCCCGTGATCGCGATGCCGCCCATGTCTCCGCCTCTCTGCGCCGCGCCGGTGACTGTCCGGAACGTGCGGCCGAGCCTAGGCGGAAACCGTTGCGGGATGCGCCCTCTCGTCCCATCCAGTGAGCGGGTACCCGGGGGCGTCCCCGGCCGCCGGGCGCTGCGGCCGCGCACGAGCGCGAACCGCCACTGCGATTCCTCCCGCCGTGCGACGCAGTCGTAGCACCCGCCGCCGTGCCGGATCAGTAGGCACCGGACTGGGTGTAGGTGAGCAACGCTCGCTGCCAGCCTCACCGGCGGCCGTGGCATCGGTGGCGAATCCGCGAGTTCGGCACGTTCCGTGAACAATTGGGTCCGGCGAACAATTGGGTCCGGCCGACCTCGTCGTCGCCCGGATGCCGGGCCGTCCGACTAGGCGACCGGGAGCCGGCGCGCGGCGGCCAGTGCGCTTGCCCACCAATGCAACTGGTCGAGCATCGTCGCGGCGGCCTCGTTCGGGCCGGTGGGGTCGATCAGTTCGCGGGTGGTCATGTCGAACAGCTGGAAGTAGCGGGGGAACGAGACGTAGTTGCGGACCGTGTGCGCATCCAGTTCGCTGAACACCGCTCGCAGATGCTCGATCGCGATCAGGGCACCACTGTGACCGCTGTAGCCGACGAATCCGATTGCCTTGCGCGACCATTGGGCGAAATGCCAGTCGATCGCCGTCTTCAGCGACGCGGGGTAACTGTGGTTGATCTCCGGGGTCACGATCACCACCGCGTCCGCGTCGTCCAGCGCGCGGGTGAGCTGCGGCAGCGTGCCGGGACGTTCCGGATTCGGGTCCATCAGCGGTGAGACGGCGGGCAGCGCGTGCGGCAGGGTGATGTCGGCCAGATCGACCACCTCGACGGTGAATCCGCCGTGCCGCTGTGCCTCCGCGGCGAACCAACGAGCCACGTTCGGGCCGAACCGGCCGTCGCGGACGCTGGCGATGATGACGGCGAGCCGTAGTTCGGTGCTGGACATTGTTCTCCTCGGAGGTCGGTTCGCGGGCACGGTGGGCCCACATGTCGCGGCCCCGGTGGGCCCACATGTCGTGGGACCGGTGGGCCACATGTCGCGGCTGAATCGGGCCGCCTGTCGACTGTGCCGCCCGGTCGCGCCCGGAGGGAGTCCGCGCCCAGAGTGGTAGTGGCACGGCCACCCTCCGCCGGCCCGCCGCGGTTACGGTGGAGAAATGGCGGAATCCGGCGCACCCGAGGACAACGAACTGGGCCTGTTCCTGCGCAGCCGCCGCGAATCGCTCACCCCGGCCGAGGTCGGCCTGCCGTCCGGCCCGCGCCGCCGCACCCCGGGACTGCGCCGCGCCGAGTTGGCCATGCTGGCCGGCGTCAGCGTGGAATACCTCACCCGGCTCGAGCAGGGCCGCGACCGGCACCCGTCGGCGGCGGTGCTGTCGGCGCTGGCCGAGGCGCTCCGGCTCACCCCGCGCGAGCGGGTCCATCTGAACCGGCTGGTGAAGTCGGTCACGCCGGGTTTCACCTGCCGCGGCAGCCTGGAGTCGAACCGGCTGGTCCGGCCGGCCGTGCGGGCGGTGCTGGACCAGCTCGAACCCGCGCCCGCCGCGGTGCTGAACCGGCTCGGCGAGGTCCTGGCCTGCACCGACGGCTATCGGCGGCTGGTCGGGCCGACCGGTCAGCTCGACGACGGACTCCCGGCGGTCTTCGCGCGCTACCTGTTCACCGACCCGCGGGCCCGCACGGTCTATCCCGACTGGGAGCACAAGGCGGACAAGGCCGTGGCGAGCCTCAAACAGGGCCCGTACCGGCAGGACCCGCTGGTCGTGGCGCTGATCGACGAGCTCACCGTGACCGCGGGGGCCGAGTTCACCCGCCGGCTGGCGACCGTGCCGGGCCTGCCCGACACCAACGGCACGGTCCGGATGGAACATCCGGAGGCCGGGCCGCTGCGACTCACCTACGAGCGGCTGGAACTGTCCGCCGACGACGACCAGCACATCCTGATCAACCTGCCCGCCGACGAGGCCACCGCCACCGCGCTCGACGCGCTGCACGGCCGCCGGCCCGGCGCGCTGCGCGCGGTTTCCGGCTGAACACCGCCGGATCGAGTGGCCGTCCCGGCCCGGTCGTATTTCACCCGTCTCCCGGCGGCCGGTAGATTGGACGATCGTGCATCCTGACGTGTCCGCTGACCTCGCCGAACTCGACACCATCTTGAAGACCGTCGAGGCGGTCATCGACGTCGACGAGTTGCGGCGCCGGATCGACGAGTTGGAGCACCAGGCCGCCGACCCCGAGCTGTGGAACGACCAGGAGCACGCGCAGCAGGTCACCAGCGAGCTGTCGCACGCCCAGAACGAACTGCGCCGGATCACCGACCTGCGGCAGCGGCTCGACGATCTGCCGGTGCTCTACGAGCTGGCCGAGGGCGAGGAGGGGGAGGCCCAGACCGCCGCCCTCGCCGACGCCGACGCCGAGCGGGCGAGCCTGCGCG
The DNA here is from genome assembly GCF_009604425.1 of Nocardia aurantia. Lineage (GTDB taxonomy): Bacteria > Actinomycetota > Actinomycetes > Mycobacteriales > Mycobacteriaceae > Nocardia > Nocardia aurantia. The sequence continues at coordinate 139,999 of NZ_WEGI01000017.1, forward strand.
CCGACGTCGAGGCCATGGAGGTCCGCACGCTGCTGTCCGGCGAGTACGACAAGCGCGAGGCGCTGGTCAACATCCGCTCCGGCGCCGGTGGCGTGGACGCGGCCGACTGGGCCCAGATGCTCATGCGCATGTACGTCCGCTGGGCCGAGCGGCACAAGTACGCCGTGGAGATCTACGACACCTCCTACGCGGAGGAGGCGGGCATCAAGAGCGCGACCTTCGCGGTGAAGACGCCCTACGCCTACGGCACGCTCTCGGTGGAGATGGGCACGCACCGGCTGGTCCGGATCAGCCCGTTCGACAACCAGGGCCGCCGCCAGACCTCGTTCGCCGAGGTCGAGGTGCTGCCGGTGGTCGAGACCACCGACCACATCGACATACCGGAGACGGAGATCCGCGTCGACGTCTACCGCTCCTCGGGTCCCGGCGGTCAGAGCGTCAACACCACCGACTCCGCGGTGCGCATCACCCACATACCCACCGGCATCGTGGTCACCTGCCAGAACGAGAAGTCGCAGCTGCAGAACAAGATCTCTGCGATGCGGGTGCTGCAGGCCAAGCTGCTCGAGCGCAAGCGCCAGGAGGAGCGCGCGCAGATGGACGCGCTCAAGACCAACGAGGGCGCCTCGTGGGGCAACCAGATGCGCTCCTATGTACTGCACCCATACCAGATGGTCAAGGATCTGCGGACGAACTACGAGGTCAACAACCCGAGTTCGGTGCTCGACGGCGACATCGACGGGTTCATCGAAGAGGGCATTCGCTGGCGGATGCGCCAGGACGACTGATCCCCATGGTTGGAATGCCCCCGCCGGGCCGTAGTAGCCTGTGCGGCGTGAGTTTCGGCGGCCGGCCCCGGCGCGATGCCCGTGCTTTCCGGCCGGAAAGGATGAGGCGATGACCGAGTATCTCGCCGCCGGTACCGGATCCGATCTCCTCGACTGGGCTCGTTCCAGTGGGCTGGAGATCGTGCTGCTGGTGATCGGCGCGATTCTGTTCAGCCGGCTCACCACCTTCGTCCGGGACCGCATCACCCGCCGGATCGACAGCGGTTTCCGGTCCAGCGATTCACTGGTCCGCACCGAGGCCGCGAAACATCGGCACGCGCTGGCCCAGGTGCTCAGCTGGCTGGTGCTGACGATCGTCTATTTCCTGCTGACGATCGAGGTGCTCAAGCGCCTGGGGTTCGAGCTCGGCGGTCTGGTCGCGCCCGCGGCCGTGATCGGCGCCGCGATCGGTTTCGGCGCGCAGCGCATCGTGCAGGATCTGCTGGCCGGTTTCTTCCTGATCACCGAGCGGCAGTACGGCTTCGGTGACGTGGTGAGCATCGCGGTCACCGGCCAGCCCGAGCCGGCCGAGGGGACCGTCGAGGACGTCAACCTGCGCATCACCACGCTGCGCAACGCGGACGGTTCGGTGATCACCGTGCCGAACGGGCAGATCGTGAAGGTCACCAACCTGTCCAAGGACTGGGCGCGCGCGGCCATCGATGTCCCCGTGCCCGCCACCGCCGACATCACCAGGATCAACGAGATCCTGCACGAGGTCGGTGAGCGCGCCTATCAGGACGGCGCGCTGAAATCGCTGCTCCTCGACGAACCCTCGGTGATGGGCGTCGAGGATCTCACCGTCGACCAGATGAATATCCGGATGGTTGCCCGGACATTGCCGGGCAAGCAATTCGATGTAGGACGCGAGCTGCGCGCCCGGGTGGCCGCGGCCTTGCGCCGGGAAGGTCTGAGTGAAAGTGCGTAAACCCGCGACCGTCGGTGGTTCGTCGGCCGTCCGTAAGTCCACCGCGATCCTGGGCGGCGTCTGGATCGCCACGTTCATCGTGTATCTGTTCGTCAAGCCCGCTGTTCCGGACCACACCGGATTCCCGATCGCGAACACCTTTCAGAAATCGGCTGTCACGTCGACTCCGGCCCGCTGACGCGAATGCGACAGATCACATTCGCCGGAGGTCACAGCGGCGGTGCCCGGTGGATGCTGGCTAGACTGCATCCGTGATCACGCTGCGGAACGTCACCAAGTCGTACCAAACCTCGACGCGTCCCGCGCTGGACAATGTCTCCGTCGACATCGGCAAGGGTGAGTTCGTTTTCATCATCGGGCCGTCGGGGTCGGGTAAATCGACGTTCATGCAGGTCTTGCTGAAGGATGTGAAGCCGACGGCGGGCGAGGTGCTCGTCGCCGACTTCCGGGTGGACAAACTGCCGGGCCGCAAGGTGCCGAAGTTGCGGCAGCGCATCGGCTGTGTGTTCCAGGATTTCCGCCTGTTGCAGCAGAAGACGGTCGAGCAGAATGTGGCCTTCGCGCTGGAAGTGATCGGCAAGTCGCGCAAATTCATCAGCCGTTCGGTGCCGGAGGCGCTGGACCTGGTCGGCCTGTCCGGTAAGGCGGACCGGCTGCCCAGCGAGCTGTCCGGTGGCGAGCAGCAGCGGGTGGCGATCGCCCGCGCGTTCGTGAACCGGCCGCTGGTCCTGCTGGCCGACGAGCCCACCGGCAACCTGGACCCCGATACCAGTCAGGACATCATGGCGCTGCTGGAACGTGTCAACCGCACCGGAACGACGGTGCTGATGGCCACCCACGACAATCACATCGTCGACATGATGCGGCGACGCGTGATCGAACTCGACCGCGGGCGGATCATCCGCGACGAGGCGACCGGCGTTTACGGGGTGGGCCGGTAATGCGCATCGGTTTCCTGGTTCGCGAGGTCCTCACCGGCCTGCGCCGCAACGTCACCATGACGGTGGCGATGATCCTGACCACCGCCGTCTCGCTGGCGATGGTGGGCGGTGGCCTGCTCGCCGTGCAACTGACCTCCAAGACCGAGAGCATGTTCCTCGGCCGGCTCGAGATCCGCATGTTCCTCACCCCGGACGTGTCGGCCGCCGACAACGACTGCACCCAGGATCCGTGCCGGGTGCTGATGTCGCAGCTGAAACAGCAGCCGGGCGTGGTGAGCGTGCAGTTCACCAGCAGCGCCGACGCGCATCGGGAGGCGACCGAGGTCACCTTCAAGGACCAGCCGGAAACGGTCCAGATGATCAAGAACACCAAGTTCCCGGCCTCGTTCCGGGTGAAGATGACCGACCCCGGCCAGTATCCGAAACTGATGCAGCAGTACGCGTCCCGGCCCGGTGTGCTGAGCGTGCACAGCGATCAGGACTTCGTGGACCGGCTGGTCGGCCTGTTCCGCGGCGTGGGCAACGCGGCGTTCGGCCTGGCCGCCCTGCAGGCGGTGGCGGCGCTCCTGCTGATCGCGAACATGGTGCAGATCGCGGCGTTCACCCGCCGGGAGGAGGTCGGCATCATGCGCATGGTCGGCGCCTCCCGCTGGTACACCCAGTTGCCGTTCCTGCTGGAAGCGGTGTTCGCGGCGCTGGTGGGATCGCTCCTGGCGGTGGTCGGCCTGTTCGTCGCCCGCCCGCTGGTGATCAACCCGGCGCTCGGCGCGCTGTCCGACAACGGGATCGTGCCCCGGCTCACCGACGCGGACATCGGCGTGGTCTCCGGCTGGGTCATGTTCGGCGGCATCGTCTTCGCCGCCGCGACCGCGTACGGCACCCTGCGTTACTACGTCCGCGACTGACGATCCGCGCATCCGGCGCTCGGTCCGTTCGGGGCCGGGCGCCGGAAACGTGTGCGGCTGTGCGAACCTGTCGCGGGCGGGCTGGCGTGTCGCGGCAGGGTCCGTAGGATGGGCGGAGTGAATTTCGCGGAAACATCCGAGACCACGTCGGATTCGCCGGTGACCACGAGCCCCGACCTACCGGGCTCGACCGCGAATTCCGATGCGGCGCACGAGGTTCTGCGCCGGGTGTTCGGATACGACAGCTTCCGGGGATTGCAGCGGGAGATCGTCGAGCAGGTCATCGCCGGCGGCGACGCGCTCGTGCTGATGCCCACCGGCGGCGGCAAGTCGCTGTGCTACCAGATCCCGGCGCTGGTGCGGCCCGGGGTCGGCGTGGTGATCTCCCCGCTGATCGCGCTCATGCAGGATCAGGTCGACGCGCTGACCGCGCTCGGGGTGCGGGCCGGCTTCCTCAACTCCACCCAGTTCCCCGACGAGCGGCGGACCGTCGAGGCGCAGTTCCTCGCGGGCGAGCTCGATCTGCTCTATCTGGCCCCGGAGCGATTGGGGGTCGAGTCCACGCTGAATCTGCTGGACCGCGGCAAGGTATCGGTGTTCGCCATCGACGAGGCGCACTGCGTCTCGCAGTGGGGCCACGATTTCCGGCCGCACTATCTCGCACTGTCGGTGCTGCACGAGCGCTGGCCCGACGTGCCGCGCATCGCGCTCACGGCGACGGCCACCCAGAAGACGGCAGCGGAGATCGCCGAGCGGCTCGACCTGACCCGGGCCCGGCATTTCGTCGCGGGATTCGACCGGCCCAACATCCAGTACCGCATCGAGCCGAAGAACCGCCCCGACCAGCAGCTGCTCGCGTTCATCACCGGTGAGCACGCCGGCGAGGCGGGCATCGTGTACTGCCTGTCGCGCAACTCGGTCGAGAAGACGGCCGAATTCCTCACCCGCAACGGCGTGGAGGCGGTGCCCTATCACGCCGGACTCGACGCGCGGGTGCGGGCGGCCAACCAGTCCCGGTTCCTGCGCGAGGACGGCCTGGTCGTCGTCGCCACCATCGCGTTCGGCATGGGTATCGACAAGCCCGATGTGCGGTTCGTCGCCCATCTCGACCTGCCCAAATCGGTCGAGGGTTACTACCAGGAGACGGGCCGCGCGGGCCGCGACGGCCTGCCGTCCACCGCATGGATGGTCTACGGTCTGGCCGATGTCGTCCAGCAGCGCAAGCTGATCGACTCCTCCGACGGCGACGCCGCGCACCGGCGGCAACTGCAGCAGCACCTCGACGCGATGCTCGCGCTCTGCGAGACGGTGGAGTGCCGGCGTACCCAGCTGCTGGCCTATTTCGGGCAGCGCGGCGAGCCGTGCGGCAACTGCGATACCTGCCTGAACCCGCCGGAGTCCTGGGACGGCACGGTCGCCGCGCAGAAGGTGCTGTCGACGGTGCTGCGGCTCAAGCGCGAGCGCAGCCAGAGCTTCGGCGCGGGGCACATCATCGACATCCTGCTCGGCAAGTCCAATCCGAAGGTCGTGCAGCACAACCACAATGAGCTCAAGGTGTTCGGCATCGGCGCCGACCTGCGAGATGTGGAGTGGCGCGGCGCGATTCGCCAGCTGCTGGCGCAGCGCCTGCTGGCGGTGCACGGCGAGTACGGGGTGCTGGTCCTCACCGAGGCCAGCGACGAGGTGCTGTTCTCCGGCCGCAAGGTGATGCTGCGCCGGGAGCCGGAACGGACGAAGGCCGCGAAGGCGCCGCGCGCCAAGACATCCCGGCTCGCCGCCGCCGATCTGGCGCCCGGCGACGCGGACCTGTTCGAGAAACTGCGGGCCTGGCGCGCCGGGGTCGCCAAGGAACAGGGCGTGCCCGCCTACGTCGTCTTCCACGACGCCACCCTGCGCGAGATCGCCGCCCGCAAGCCCGCGAGTATGGCCGAACTCGGCGCGATCAGCGGCATCGGCGAGAACAAGCGCGCCAAATACGGTGACGGTGTCCTGGAAGTCATCGGGGGAGAGGGCGTTTCGGGCGCACCCGCCGCCGGCGCCGGTGCGGCGGAAGGCGTCGCGAGCCGAGGTTCCCGTGCGCCGGAAACCGTTGCGGGCCGTGATTCCCGTGCCTCGGAAAGTATTTCCGGTGGCTCCCGGGCGACCGAAACCGTTCCGGGTCGTGGCACGCCGGCGGCAGAATCCGGTTCGAGCCGAGGTTCTCGTGCGCCGGAATCGGCCTCGGGCAGCGATTCCCGCATGGGGGCATCGGCCGCGCGCGGCAATTCCCGGACGACGGAACTCGGGGCGGGGCGTGCCGCGAGCGCGGGGGGACCGGGCCTCGGCCGTGGTTCCCGTACGCCCGAACCAGGTTCGGGCCGGACCACCCGCGCCGGTGATCGTAATCGGCCACCGGCGGCAGAGGTCCCCGACTGGGACCACGAACCCCCACCGGACTGGGATTTCGAGCCGCCGCCCGACGATACGTACTGACCGGCACCCGAATTCCGCTGCGGCGGTATCCTGTATCGCACCAGGGCGGACGGCACCGGATTCCGGTGCCCGGAAAGTCCGGCAGCGAGCGGGATTCGGGTCGACCGGGTAACTCGTCCCACGAACCGGACGTGATGGGATAGCGTGCGGCTATGACGGATCACCACCAACACCAAGGCGACAGCAGTCCCAGCATCTCCACCGATGCCGGTGGTCCGGACGGTCCGGAGCTGCGCGGGCAGGGTAAGGGTGTCAGACTCAGCGGTGTGGTGGATGCCGCGCTGCTGCGGCCGCGGCGGCGGGCGTTGGGGCGCCCGCGAGTGTCCACGGTCACGCTGACCCTGGTCTGGATCGCGTTGTTCGCGCTCTACCTGTGGGTGCATCCCGGCTGAGGCGTGCGCGTCGGCAGTGCCGCGGTCGGTGGTCCGGTGTCGGACCGATTCAGCAGGACGGATCCGCCGGCTCATCGGCCAGCGCCGCCGCGACCAGCGCCACCGCGCGCGGATCGGCGAGCAGGCCGTTGTGATCGATCGGCCGGAACGGGCAGCCGTCCTGCAACCAGATGTCGCGGTCGTCCGCCGTGGGGGCGGCGAGCAGCGCCGTCTCGGGCGGGGTGATGACCTCGTCGGTGCGGCTGGCGATCGCCGTCAGCCGGACTCCCGGCCGCGATTCGCCGCCCGCGTTCAGCCGGGCCAGCAGGGGTGATCCGGCCGTCTGCTGCACACCCGCCGTGCCGAACACCTGCGCCGCGATGTGCGGCCCGTCCATGCCGAGCTGGGCCAGATCGGGATATCTGCCGGGCAGCCCGGCATAGGTCGAACCCCGATACGGGGTGCCGAGCGTGACCACCGTGCGGGCCGTACCCGGGTGGGTCGACAGATACTGCCGGATCACCGTCCCGCCCGTCGAATGACCCACCAGCGCAACATGTTCCGCGCCGGTTCCGGAACGCACGGTGTCGACGAGCCCGGCCAGTTCAGCGGCGGTGCCGGTGATGTCGGCGACCCCGTACACCGTCCGGCCCGCCAGCGCCGCACCGATCGGGCCCAGCCCCGGCCAGCCCCGGACGGCATCCGACCCACTGACCGGAGCGCCCGGCATCTGCGCCCGGCCCAGATTCGCGGTGAACACGCAATAGCCGTCGTCCCGCAGCGCCGGAGCCAGCACCGAGAAGCTGCGTTGCGCATCGGTGCCCGAACCGTGCACCAGCACAACGGGATCCGGATGCGCCGGCGCCGGACGGCAGGCGAAATCGTTGACACCGGGCGGCAGTGGGTCGGCGGCGCTCGCCGGGGCCGTCGCGACCAGTGCGGAAACCGCCGCGCACACCAGGGCGGCCAGTGGCCCGGCAGTCCGGCTCACGCCTGCACTCCCAGTCCCGCGGCCAGCACCGGCCAGGACTTCTCGAAATCGTCCTGCCAATAGCCCCACGAATGCGTGCCGGTGGGGCGGAAATCGTAGGTGGCAGGAATGTTCAGGCTGTTCAGCCGCGTCTGCATATTGTGCGAGCAGTAATCCGTCGCGGCCTCGATGATCCCGCCCAGCACGATCTGATTGGCGAACAACCACGGGCCGGACAGCGAATACCTCCCGCCGTACACATCATATTTTCCGGGGATCCCGCTGCCGTTGGAAATGTAGATCGCCTTGTCGCGCAACCCTTCCGCCTGCACATACGGGTCGTTGCGGACCCAGTTCGGGTCGTCCGGCGGGCCCCACATGTTCTCGACGTCCGACAGTCCCCATTCCTCCACGGTGAGCCGGACGAATTCCCGGCCCACCGGATCGCTGGTCTGCGCGCAGCCGCTGTAGGCCGCGACCGCCTGGTACAGATCGGGCGTGGTGGCCGCGAGCGCCAGCGTACTGGTGCCGGACATCGAATATCCGGCGATCCCGTTGCGGCCGTTGGCATTCAGGTGCGCGTTGAGCAGCGGCGGCAATTCCTCGGTGAGGAAGGTCCGCCACTTGTTGCGGCCCAGCCGCGGATCGTCACGTTCCCAGTCGGTGTAATAGCTGAACATCCCGCCGATCGGCGTCGCCACCTCGACGTTCTTCGTGGAGAGGTATTGCAGCGCATCGGTTTTCGTGGCCCAGGTGGACCCGTCGATGCCGCCGGCGGAACCGAGCAGCAGGTACAGCACCGGCCGTGGCACGCTCTCGTCCGCGGCCCGCTGGATCTGCACCGGGATGTCGGCGTCCATCGCCGCCGAATGGACCGTCACCGTCTCGTGCCGGGCGTCGGTCGCCTCGATACCGACGATCGCCGAACCCGCCGGCTCGGCCTGCGCGGCCGCGGTCCCGGCGGCCGCGATGGTGATTCCTGCCAGTGCGGCGTACATCCGCCGACGCCCGCCCCGAGCCTTGTCCGTCATCATTTTCTCCACGAGCATCCCGAACACCGAATGGGCGCCGGTCGCGCCCGCCGATTCAGGTTATGAACGGCCGCAACACAATTCACGACGAGAATTGCATGGACAAGATTTTTCGGGGCGTAACACCACGCCCCGGATCGCCGATGTCCGTTTTCGGTGGGAGATTCGAAATGCCCGCGCTGTGCCCGGAATCCCGGTGAGCCCGCGCGACTCGCGACAGTGCCACACCGTGGGCCGAAATATCGCCCCCGGGCATGGTCGTGGAGGTCTCGACGCTGACCGGGTGCCATCGCTGCGGAGGGCCACAGCCGGGGGTCCGCCGGTGAGATTTGTCACCGATACCCGGTTGTCCCGCTGACGGTCCGCCGTCAGCCCCTTACCGAGTCAGACGAGTCGGCGGCCCCGATGCGACCGTCCGGATGATTTTCCGGTCCGAGATCGTTGACAGATCGGCCGCCCCGGCGCCGGTCCGTAAGCTGGTCGGGCAGCGTGACGAGATGTGGGTGCGGGCGTAAAACAACTTGCCGCCCACCTGGGCGGACATGTTAGAAGGGTGTACATGAAGGAGAAAGGCCGCAAGGTCATCGCCACCAACCGCAAGGCGCGGCACAACTACGCGGTGCTGGAGACGTTCGAGGCCGGCGTGGCCCTCGTCGGCACCGAGGTGAAGAGCCTGCGGGAGGGCAAGGCGTCGCTGGTCGACGCCTACGCGACCATCGACGACGGTGAGGTGTGGCTGCGTGGCCTGCACATCCCGGAGTACGGCCACGGCACCTGGACCAACCACTCCCCGCGTCGTACCCGCAAACTGCTGCTGCACCGCCGCGAGATCGACAAACTCACCGGCAAGATCAAGGAGAGCAGCCAGACCCTGGTCCCGCTGTCCATGTACTTCGCCGACGGCAAGGTCAAGGTGGAGCTCGCCCTCGCCAAGGGCAAGCAGGACTACGACAAGCGCCAGGACCTCGCCAAACGCACCGCCGAACGCGAGGTGACCCGCGAACTGGGCCGCCGCATCAAGGGCATGCGCTGACCCGTTCCCCCAGGTCAGCACCCCTGGAATGATCCTGCGTACAAAGATGTTAATATGACAAGCCCGGCCTTCGAGCCGGGCGGTCACCCTCCGGGGTGGCAACTGAATCGCAACAGACGGGGCTGAACGGTTTCGACTGCGTACGTCGATTCAGGGGAAGCGTGTCGGTGCAGGCAGGAGACCACCGTAAGCGTCGCTGTAACCATATAAGCGCCGATTCTCATCAGCGCGAGTACGCCCTTGCTGCCTAAGCAGTAAGGCGTCTCTGTCAGCCCGGGCCCGCCCTCGGCCCGGTCACTGGCATCAGCTAGAGGGCTCACCGTCCGGGCCGGTCGCGGGTCCGGACGGGACAACTCACAGCGACTGGGATCGTCATCCCGGCTTGTTCGCGAGACCGGGAGATCCGAGCAGAGGCACCGCGAACTGCACACGGAGAAGCCCTGGAGAAGCGGCGGAGGACCCGGGTTCGATTCCCGGCAGCTCCACTAAGAAGGGGCCCGGTCCAACAGGATCGGGCCTCTTTCTATAAGGAGCCGAGGTGTCGCGGACATCGGCTGCGGGCTCGGGCTCGATTCTTTGGCAGTAGAGTGTAGTGGGCCAAAATTAGCTTCGCTATCTGGTCCCCTGATCGGTACTCTCATTTTCTGTGATGGTTGACGATCCTCGCCCCTTACAGACAATGCAGGTCGCCTTGTTGGTCTTGCTACATGAGTATGATCCAGACCGGTCGGACATCAGTGACATGAGTGGACGCACCAGTTACTCGTTCGATGGATGAAACCGGTAGCGGCGGGCCGCGCATCTCCGGTCCGTATCGTAAAGAGAATTTATATTCTCCTGGATTTACGGTGGTCTCGAGGAGGTGCCGTTGAACTGGATCGAGGCGATCGGTTCGAGTAAGAGCTCCTATCGGGTTCGATTGCTGAGTCGTCGCCAGCAGATGAGGGAGGCGCCGAGGTTGAGGAAGCCTTCGTGGATGTCTGTGCGGCGTTCCCAGCGGACGGCCAGCCGCCGGTACTGGTGGAG
>NZ_WEGI01000018.1 GCF_009604425.1 Nocardia aurantia
TCCTCGGCGCCGACCGCGTCGGACTCGACGACGACTTCTTCGCCCTCGGCGGCAACTCCCTCATCGCCACCCAGGTCGCCGCCCGCCTGTCCGCGGCCCTGCACACCCGCGTCGGCGTCCGCGACCTCTTCGACGCACCCACCGTCGCCGCCCTCGCCGCCCGCACCGAAACCCGCACCGACACCGGCAACCGCATCCCCCTCGAACCACGACAGCGGCCCCCGCTGGTCCCGCTCTCGCCGGCGCAGCAACGCATGTGGTTCCTCAACCGGTTCGAGGCCGGCCCGGACGGCGCGCAATCCGGCTCGGCGGCAGCGGCGTACAACATCCACGCGGCGGTACGCCTGTCCGGCCTGCTGGACCGGCAGGCCCTCCAGATCGCGGTCGGCGACGTCCTCGACCGGCACGAGTCGCTGCGGACCCGGTTCCCCGCGATCGCCGCCTGGACCCTGGATCCCGCACTGGGCCCGGCCTTTCAGGAGATCCTGCCCACCGTCCGGGTGCTGCCCGATCTCACCCCGGTCGCGGTCACGGAACACGATCTGTCACAGCGACTCTCGGAACTGGTCGGCGTCGCGTTCGATGTGACCGCCGAAGCCCCGTTCCGCGCCGGGCTGTTCGAGATCAGCCCTACCGAACACGTCCTCGCCCTCGTGGTGCACCATATCTGCGCCGACGGGTTCTCGATGGGCCCGCTGACCCGGGACGTGATGGCCGCGTACGGCGCCCGCGTCGACGGCGGCGAACCGGCCTGGCAGCCCCTGCCGGTGCAGTACGCCGACTACGCGCTGTGGCAGCGCGAGCTGCTCGGCGACGAGGCCGACCCGGATTCGGTCATCGCACAACAGATCTCGTTCTGGCGCGACACCCTGCGCGGGCTGCCCGAGCAACTGGACCTGCCCGCCGACCGGCCGCGGCCCGCCGTGCGCAGCTTCGCCGGTGACACGGTGGACCTCACCATCCCGGCGGAAACCCATCGGGCACTGGCGGATCTGGCCCGGACGCGAGGCGCCACGCTGTTCATGGTCGTGCACGCGGCGCTGGCGGTGCTGCTGGCGCGGCTGTCCGGCACCGACGACATTGCGATCGGCACCCCGGTCGCCGGTCGCGGGGAACGCGAACTCGACGACCTGGTCGGCATGTTCGTCAACACCCTGGTGTTCCGGACCCGCCTCACCGCCGACGAGCCGTTCACGCGGCTGCTGGCCCGGCAGCGCGAGACCGACCTGCGGGCGCTCGCGCACGCGGACCTTCCGTTCGAGCGGCTGGTGGAGGTGCTCGACCCGGTCCGTTCCACGGCCCGGCATCCGTTGTTCCAGGTCGGGCTGGCCTTCCAGAACCTGAGCCGCACCGGCCTGGAGCTGCCCGGCCTCACCGTCGCCGGCCTGGCGGTCGACAGCGGGCTCTCGCAGTTCGATCTGAATCTGACCCTCGCCGACAGTTACGGCCCGGCGGATGTCCCCGAGGGCATCACCGGATCGTTCACCTACGCCACCGATCTGTTCGATCGGGCAACGGTGCAGGGCTTCGCGCAACGGTTCCTGCATCTGCTCGACGGCATCGCCGCCGCGCCGGACACCGCCGTCGGCGACCTCGAACTGCTGCTCGGCACCGCAGAGCGGGAGCGGATCCTGCGGCGCTGGAACGACACCCGGTATCCGCTGGTCCCGCGCACGCTGCTGGACGACTACCGGCACGCGGTGGCCGCGTATCCGGAGCGGATCGCGGTGATCTTCGAGGACACGATCCTGACCTACCGGGAATTCGACGTCCGGGTGAATCGCCTGGCGCGGCTGCTGATCTCGCGCGGCATCGGCCCGGAGTCGCTGGTGGCGCTGGCGATTCGCCGATCGCCGGAGCTGGTGATCGGCATGTACGCGATCGTGGCCGCGGGTGGCGCCTGGGTGCCACTGGACCCCGACCATCCGGCGGAACGCATCGGGCACGTCCTGGACACCGCCCGCCCGGCCTGCCTGCTCACCACCACCCGGGACGGTTTCGGCACCGACCGGGACGTACCGGCGATCGCGATCGACACGGCCGACCTGTCCGGCTTCGCCCCGGAACCGGTGGCGGCGACGGAACTCCGGGCGCCGTTGCGCCCGCAGCACCCGGCGTACGCCATCTTCACCTCCGGCTCGACGGGACGGCCGAAGGGTGTCGTGGTGTCGCACGGCGCGATCCACAATCAGATCGCCTGGCTGCTGGACCATTACCGGCTCGGCGCCGACGACGTGTACCTGCAGAAGACCGCGACCACCTTCGATGTCTCGCTGTGGGGCTGGTTCGCTCCGCTGCGGGTCGGCGCCACCCTGGTGGTCGCCACTCCCGAGGGCCATCGGGATCCGGCCTATCTCGCGGAAACCATTGCGGCGCATCGGGTGACGGTCACCGATTTCGTACCGTCGATGCTGACCGTGTTCGCCGGGCACGCCCCGGCCGCCGCGTTGTCGACGCTGCGGCACATCTTCGTGATCGGCGAGGCGTTGCCGCCGCAGACCGTGACGGCGATGCGCGCGGTGTCACCGGCCCGGATCCACAACCTGTACGGCCCGACCGAGGCCGCGGTGTCGATCACCTCCTGGCCCGCCACCGGCGCGGACCGGACCAGCGTGCCGATCGGCGCGCCGCAATGGAATTCGCAAGTGTACGTGCTGGATTCGCGACTGCGACCGGTGCCGCCGGGCGTGGTGGGCGACCTGTATCTGGCCGGTGACCAGCTCGCCCGCGGCTATGTGGCGCGGCCGGACCTGACCGCGGACCGGTTCGTCGCCGACCCGTTCGACGCCCCCGGCGCCCGGATGTATCGCACCGGCGACCTGGTGCTGTGGCGGCGGCGCGAGGGCCGGGCGGTGCTGGATTACGTGGGCCGCAGCGACTTCCAGGTGAAGTTCCGTGGTCAGCGCATCGAACTCGGTGACATCGAGTCGGCGTTGCTGACGCACCCGCGGGTCGCACAGGCGGTGGCCGTGGTGCAGCCGTCGGATCTCGGCGACCGCCTGGTCGCCTATGTGGTGCCGGCGCCGAACACGCCGCTGGACACCGCCGAGGTGCTGGGCACGCTCGCCCGCTCCCTGCCCGCGTACATGGTGCCCGCCGCGGTGGTCGAACTGGCGGAACTGCCGCTGAACAGCTCCGGCAAACTGGATCGGCGGGCGCTGCCGCAGCCGGCGTTCACCCGGCAGCGGTTCCGGGTGCCCGTGACACCGGTCGAGCAGATCCTCGCCGAGGTGTTCGCGGAGATCCTCGGCCTCGAACCGGCCGGTGGCGGAATCGGTTTGGACGACGACTTCTTCGAGCTCGGGGGCAACAGCATCCTGTCGGTGCAACTGGTCTCCCGCGCGGCCGCCGCCGGTATCCGGATCGGCGTCCGCGAGGTGTTCGAGTACCGCACCCTCGCCGCGCTGGCCGCGAACGTGGTCCTCGACGACCGGCCGGCGCCGCTGTTGCCCGCCGGTCCGCTGCTGCCGATCGATCCCGCCGACCGGGCGACCTGGAGGCAACGTCACCCGAACCTGTCCGAGGTGTGGCCGGTGACCCCGGCACAAGCGGATCTGTTGCACCGCAACCGATCCGGTGGCACCGGTCCGGTGCGGCAGGCGATCCTGACGCTGCACGCCGTCGACGCCGGCCGGCTGCACGCCGCGGCCGGGGCGCTGCTGGACCGCTACGCGAACCTGCGGGTGGTGTTCGCCACCGACATCGCGGGCAGGCCGGTGCAATTGGTCCTCGATCGGGTCGACGTGCCGTGGCAGACGATCGATCCCACCGCGCCGACCCATCTGGCCCAACTGCTGGCCGACGAGCGGACCGCCGCCTTCTCCCCCGCCGCGCCACCCATCCGGTTCACGCTGTACCGCCTGCCGGAGAACGAGTGGACCCTGACCGTCACCGTGCACGACCTGCTGGCCGACGACTGGTCGATGCCGCTGCTGCTGCGCGACCTCATGGTGCTGTACGCGGCGCACGGTGATCCGACGGCCCTGCCGCCGCTGCCGTCGTTCCGCGACCATCTCGCGCTGCTGACGACCGCGGACCACGAGTCGGCGAAACATGCCTGGGCACAAGCGATGTCGGGCCGTCCGCACCGCACCCGCCTCGTGCCGCCGGGCGCGCGGCGCGAGGCGGCGGCGGGCACGAGGCACCTGGCCATCGAACTCGGCGCCGGACACGCGCGCCGGCTGACGGCCGTCGCCGCCGAACTCGGTGTCACGACCGGCACGCTGCTGGAGGCCGCCTGGGGCATCGTGCTCGCCCGCGGCACCGGCAGCAACGATGTGGTCTTCGGCCGCACGATGCCCGGCCGTCCCGACGAGCTTCCCGGCAGCGAATCGATGGTGGGCGCGTTCGCCGAAACCGTGCCCGCGCGGATTCGGGTGGACGACCGGGCGACGGTATCCGATCTGCTCGGCGCCCTGGACCGGGAGCGGAGAGAGCTGGCGCGGTGGCGATCCCCGGGCCTCGCCGGAATCCGGGCCGCGGCCGGCGCCGAGATCGAATTCGATTCGCTGCTGGTGGTCGAGTCGTATCCGGTCGAGGCGAGCGCCGTCCTCGGCGCGGAGGTCGACGGCATGTCGGTCACCGGCGTCGAGATCCGCCGCGGTCCGGCCCGTCCGCTCACGGTCACCATCGCTGTCGACCGGATGATCACCTTCCGTTTCGACTACGACCCCGACGCGTTCGCGGCCGCCGACGTGGAAGCGCTGGCGGCACAACTGGTCCGGACGGTGGCGGCCGTCCTGCGCGATCCCCGCGGCACGGTCGCCGACCTCGACACCGCCGGCTCCGCGGCGACCCCGCCGTCCGGCCGCGGCGACTCGGAAGGCTGACCGGGCACGCGAAAAGCCCGGCATCCCACGGATGCCGGGCTCGCGCACGGGCCGGGTCAGCCGATGGGGACGAGGTCGCGCACGCTCGCCAGTTGCGTCAGCGGGACGCCGCCGCGGAAGACTTCGGTGCCGCCGAGGGCGGGCGCGCTGATGGCGGCGGCCGTGAGGGCCTG
The DNA here is from genome assembly GCF_009604425.1 of Nocardia aurantia. GTDB lineage: Bacteria > Actinomycetota > Actinomycetes > Mycobacteriales > Mycobacteriaceae > Nocardia > Nocardia aurantia. The sequence continues at coordinate 5,003 of NZ_WEGI01000018.1, forward strand.
CGCCTTGAAGGCGCGGGCGGCCACGCTCAGCCGGTGCTGGACCGAGCCGATCCGGGCGTCGAGTTCGACCGGGCAATTGTCGCCCCACACCAGGACCTCCGCGGTCCCGTGCTCGAGCGCGTCGAGCACGCCGCGGCGCACCCGGGCATCGGCCTCGAACAGGTCGCCGGACACCGCGATCGCGTGCGGCATCGGCCCGTGTCCCTGGGAGCCGAGCGACCGCTCGAGTTCCAGCACGTTGGCGCCGAGGATCTGCAGCGGCCGCACGTCCTCGGCGCCGGAGATCAGTACGGTGACGTCCCAGCCCGCCATCACCCGATCGAACATCCAACCCCCGACGTTCCGCACGGCGTCGGTCATGCTCGGAGCCACCACCGCCAGCCGATATCTCAGATCGTGCTTGCGGGCGTGAGCTCGCGCTCGAGCGAGCGGACGTACTCCTTGAACACTGTGTTCAGCGGAATCGAGGGGTCGAGCAGCCATGAGGTTTCCATCCCGTTGAGAAAAGCGACTACTTCCACGGCCTTGACGGCCGGATCGATGTCGGTGCGGAACCGACCGGAACGCTGGCCGCGCCGAATCCCCTCCGAGACGGAGGTGAGGGCGGCGCGATAGCGGACCAGCAGGCGATCGTGCAGCGGGGCGTCCGGCTCCAGGTTTTCTATGAGCAGTACGGCAAACATGCCGACCAGGTCCGGGGAACGCCTGAACCGATCGGCGACCTTCACGAGATTCTCGATGATGTCGCCTTCTTGGTCCGCGTGCAGTTCGTCGTCGGTGTCGCGGGCTTCGAGCACAGCTTGCAGCAGCTGCTCCTTGGACTCGAAGTGGTGCAGCAGCCCCGCCGGCGTGACGCCGGCCTCGCGCGCGATCTGGGCGAGTGTGGTACTCCGCCACCCATTACGCGAGAGCAGTCGCTGGGCGACGGCGAGAATCTGCAGCTTTCGTTCCTCACCCTTCGCGAGAAGAGTGTCGTACGGGCGTGCAGAAGGCCGCTGTCCGGACACCGAACTCCTTTGTTCGAATCAACCTACTGAACACACAGTAGGTTGGTTTCCCGCCTGTGACAAGGGTCTCATCGGAAAATCTCGGGCTACCTCCCACCTGCGACGATACGGCTAAGTACGGGCAATCCAGCCGCCGTCGATGTTGAGCGTGTGGCCCGTGACCCAGTCGCTGGCGGCCGAGGCGAGATAGACCAGCCCCCCGACCAGATCCTCCGGATCGCCGAACGGAATCGGGATGGCCGCGCCGATCGCCGCACGCACCTCCGGCGGCACGGTGCGCAGGCCGGCGTCGGTGTTCACCCAGCCCGGCGCGATGGCGTTGACCCGGATACCGTGCGGCGCAAGCTCTTTCGCCAGCGACATGGTCATGCTCACCAGCCCGAGCTTGGTGAGGCCGTAGTGCGCCGAGGGCAGGAACGCGCCGCCGGAGGACTGGTTGACGATCTTGCCGTATCCGCGTTCGCGCATGTGCGGAACGACCGCGCGGGTGCACAGCAGCGGCCCGGTCAGGTTCACCGCCAGCGTGCGATGCCAGACGTCCAGCGGCACGGTGACGAGGCTCTGACCCATGATCTCGGCCATCAGCGCGGCATTGTTGACCAGGATGTCGGCCGAGCCGAACTCGTCGACCGCGGCGGCCGCCATCGCGGCCACGCTGTCCTCGTCGGTGACGTCGACGGCGACCGCCGCGGCCACCAGCCCATCCCGGGTGAGTTCGGCGGCGGCCGCCCGCGCGGCCTCGACGGCGATGTCGGCGAGCACGACGGCCGCCCCCGCCTCGGCGAGCCCGCGGGCGTAGGCGCGGCCGATGCCGCCGCCCGCGCCGGTCACGATCGCGACCTTTCCGGTGAGCACCCCGGCGCTCATGATTCGTGCCGTACGAGCGGACCGTGCGGCGCCCAGAAGGACATCGCGACGCCGGACAGGTCCAGCGAGTCGTGCATGGTCATGGTTCCGGTGGCCACCTGCGCGCGTACCTTCGCCATCACCACGTCCGGATCGTCGTCCATCTCGTACACGACCAGGTAGCGGTGCGCGGGAGCGCCTGCGAGACGGGACATCTCGGTGTCGAGCACGGTATAGCGCCGCGCCGAGACCATCCCCGGCGTGGCCACGACCTCAGGGACGTGCACGGTGTCGTACCACTCGTCGAAGTCGTCGTCGCGGCCCGCGACCGGATTCGAGAAGACCAGATAGAGAGTGTGATTCGGCATCGTGCTACCTTCCGGCCGGTGCCGCGAACCGGGCGGCGGTCGTGTCGATCCAGGCGTCGTAATCGGTCAGCTTGGCCCGCAACTCGTCCCGGCCCATCGGGGAGTCGAGGATCAGGAAGGCCTCGGTGCCGATCGCGTCGACCAGCAGATCGGCCACCTGTTCCGGGGTGAGCGCGCGGGCCAGGGCCGGGTGATCGGCCGGGAAGCCCTCGGACAGCAGCATCGGGGTCAGCATGGGGCCGGGGCAGAAACACGACACTTTGATCCCCTGTGGGCGATACGTGACAGCCAGCCACTCCGCGAGCGCCAGAGCGGCGTGCTTGCTCACCGAATAGGTGGCGTTGCGGGCGTCGGTGGTCATCGCGACCACCGAGGCGGTCGACAGCAGGTAGCCGTCGCCGCGCGCCACCATGGCGGGGGCCACCTCCCGGGCCGCGTGCAGATGCGCCATGACGTGCACGCGAAATGCCTGCTCCCAGTCCGCATCCGGCTTCAGGTCACCGGGCCGCGCCGGCCCGGTGATACCCGCGTTGCTGAACCACACGTCGATCTCGCCGTGGCTGCGCCGCGCCAGTTCGGCGACCGCGCGCACGGTGTCGGGCGAGCCGATGTCGCCGGCCAGGCCGACGGCGCCGATCTCGGCCGTCACGGCCTCGACCTTGGCGGCGTCGAGGTCGGTCACCACGACCTTCGCGCCCGCGGCGGTGAACCGACGTGCGCAGGCGGCCCCGATACCGCTGCCGGATCCGGTCACGACGACCACTTTGCCGTCGAGTTTCATTGCAGTACTTCCCTTCTCGTGTTCTCGGTCAGACGCCGGCCGGCCGCAGGTGGGCGGTCGGGCGGATCCCGACGTCCCAGCCGGCCGCCCGGCGGCGCAACGCCGCGACCGTCGCCTGCTCCCGCGGGATGTGAGCGAACGGGTCGTAACGGAAGTGCCGCATGGCATTCGCGTGGGTGATCTTGTCGATCTCCTCACGGGTGAGCCCGGACAGGCTCGGCCACACTGCTTCCGGAGACCGCGGCCAGGTGCTGTCCGAATGCGGGTAGTCGCATTCCCAGGTCAGATTGTCGATGTTCAAGTGCCGGCGATTCTCCAGACCCACCGAGTCCTCGATGAAGCACAGCAGCACGTGCTCGCGGAAGATCTCCGACGGCAGCCGGCCGCCCAGATCCATGCCGGACCAGTGCCGGGTCTTGGCGTAGATCTGGTCGATCCGCTCCTGGAAGTACGGCACCCAGCCGACGCCGCCCTCGGACAGCGCCACCCGCAGGTCCGGGAACTTGCGGAACACGCTGGACCACACCAGATCCGAGGCCGCCTCGATGAGGCCGATCGGCGACAGCGAGTAGATCACCTCGATCGGCGCGTCCGGTGAGGTGATCGGCACCGTCGAGGAGGAGCCGAGGTGCAGGCACACCACGGTGCCCTCCTCGGAACAGGCTCGCCAGAACGGATCCCAGTGATCGGTGTACAGGCTGGGCAGTCCGAGCGCGTGCGGGTTGGAGCTGAAAGTGACCGCGTGACAACCCTTCCGAGCGGCCCGGCGGACCTCGTCGGCGGCCAGCCGCGGATCCCACAGGATCGGGATCGCCAGCGGGATGAACCGGCCGGGGTAGGTTCCGGCCCATTCGTCGAGGTGCCAGTCGTTGTAGGCCCGCACCATCGCCGCCGACTGGTCGCGCGGCCCGTTCTCCAGGAACAGCTGCCCACAGAACCGCACGAACGACGGGAAGCACAGCGCGCCCAGCATGCCGTTGGCGTCCATGTCCTTGACCCGGGCGTGGATGTCGTAGCACCCGGGCCGGATCTCCTCGACGCAGACCGGTTCGCGGCCGTACTCGGACATCGGGCGCCCGGCCACCGCGTTGAGCGCGGTATTGGGGATTTCGACGCCCTCGTACACCCAGGCCATGGTCCCGTTCGCCCGGCGGATGAATCGTGGCGCCGCCGCCGCGTATTCGGCGGGTAACCGTCCCTCGAAGACTCCGGGCGGCTCGATCACATGATCGTCGACGCTCACCAGGATCAACTCGTCCACATTCATGCCCACTCCTCGGCCGCCATCCGACTGAGTCAGAGTTAAGCATCATGGCTTAATGATGACAAGAGATGCAGTTGCAGGCGGTATATGTCAGCATGTTAGTTAAGTTGGTCACCTTATACACGAACGGCGCGACCGGGCTGCATAGGATTCGGGCATGCCAGCACGCCAGAAGTGGAGTTCGGAGGAGGCGCAACCGGGCAACCGGGACCGCGCCAATTCCAAGGGCGCCGCGACCCGGCTACTGATCCTGGAGACGGCCGAGCAGTTGTTCGCCGAGCGCGGGATCGAGGCCGTGCCGTTGCGGGATATCGCCGTGGCCGCGGGACAACGCAACAACGTTGCCGTGCAATACCATTTCGGCGATCGGGAGAATCTGCTGCGGGCGATCGTCGCGCATCGCGCCGTGCGCAGCGAGCAGATCCGCACCGAGTCGCTCGCGGACCTGCTCGCCGCCGATCGGCCGCCACAACCACGAGATCTGGTGCGGGCCTTCGTCGTCTCGCTGGCCGGGCATCTGGAGGAGGGCAACCACTACCTGGCGTTCCTGTCGCGGCACATCATCGAGCGGGTCGGCTACACCGGGCTCGAGGGGGTGGCCGGCACCAGCATCGTCAGCACGTTCCTCGCGCTGCTCGGCAGGCTGCTGCCGGACCACCCGGCCGCGGTACTGGAGGAGCGGTGGATGACCGTCATGTCCACGACGGTGCACACGCTCTCGCGGTATCAGATCGCGCAGCGTGGTGAGCGACTGACCGGGTCACTACCGGATCTGCTGGAGGATCTGGTGAACTTCCTCACCGCGGGCCTGACGGCGCCGGTCGCCGGGCCCGCGGTGAGGTGAGGCGGAGCTCAGACCTCGGCCGCGTCCTTGCGGACGGTGACGGGTTCGGCGAGCCGCTGCTCGTCGCAGATCAGCTGCAACTTCTCCAGGGTTTCGTCCAGGCCCGCGCCGAGGCGGGGTCCGGGGGTGAAGGTGGCGGGCAGTTTCCGCATGCCCTGGATGATGCCGATGGTCTCGTAGTGCACCGCGCCCTCGGGATCGCAGCGGTAGTCCGGCATCCGGTCGAGCACCGCGACCAGCATGCGCTTGAAGATGGTGCGCGCCACGTTGGATCCGATGCAGCGGTGCACGCCGAGACCGAAACTGTAGTGCCGGTTGCCCTTCCGATCGAGGTCGATCTCGTTCGGGTTCTCGAACACCGACGGGTCACGGTTGGCCATCGCCCACGACAGCCACAGCCGCTCGCCCTCCTTGAACTGCCGGCCGCCCACCTCGCAGTCCTCGGCGATCGTCCGGCCGTCGCCGGGCGCCGGGGTGTAGAAGCGCAGGAACTCCTCGGTCGCCGAGTCGAGCAGCAGATCCCGCTCCCGGCTGAGGGTTTCGCGTTCCTCCGGATGTTCACCGAGCCATTCCAGCGAGTGCGCGGTGAGCGCGGTGGTGGTGTCGAAACCACCGCCGATGATCAGCGCGAGCATGCCCAGGGCGTCCTGGTCGGAGATCGGCTCGCCGAGGAGGGTGGCCCGCGCCACGGCGTCGATCATGCCCGGCCGCGGATTCGCCTTGATCTCCAGATAATTCGCGAGCAGATCGTCACGCATGCGCATGCCCATCTCGACCACCCGTGCCATGTCCGGCGAGGTCGGGGGCGTGTAGACCGACGCGTGCGCGGGCTCGTTGTAGATGGTCCACTTGCGCAACGGGATACCCAGCATCGCCAGAGTCAGCACGGCCGGAACGACATTCGCCAGATCGTCGACGAAGTCGATGCGCCCGGACTCGATGTGCTCGTCGATGGCGGCGCGAATCACCTCGTCGATCACCGGGATCCAGCGCTTGACCGCCGCCGGGGACAGATGCGGATTGAGCACCGCACGCAGATCCTTCTGTTCCGGCGGATCCATCTCCAGGATGCCGGAGCGGATCATGCCCGGCCGGTTCGGCGCCGGGATCGAGATCCCCTGGTAGCCCTTGCGCTCGTGCTGGGGGTCGTGATCGTTGGACAGATGCGGGCAGCGCGACAGTTCGAAGACCTCGCGATTGCCCGCGGCCACCCAGTGCCCGCCGTAGGTGTCGGTCCAGGCGACCGGACACCGATCCTGCATCTCCTGGGTGATCTCGGCGAACTTCCCCCGGTATTGCGGGGCGTGCCGGTCGAAGTGGTAGTTCGGCTGCCGGTGCGCTCCGGCGGCTGCGTCCGCGGTCATGGTGTCGTACCTCGTATTCGACTGTGGGTGAAGATAATTCGGCGACGATCAGCCGTCGACGAAGCCGCTGGTGGCGTACTCGTCGAACACGCCGGTGAACATGGCCGTCGGGGTGAGCGGGCGGGCCGTGACGGTGGGCATGATCCCCTCGCGATGAGCGAGGTGGGTCATGCTCTCCAGTTGTCCCGAATAGCCCACCGGCTGGGCCAGCATCCACGTGATGCCCTCGGCGGCGACCTCCGAAGGCTCCCAGGCGGTGTGGTCGACGCTCGGCAGGTTGGCGAGGGTGCCCTCGGACGCGACCGGCGCGTCGATGCGGAAACAGTTGACCGCCACGCGATCCCCGGCGAGCTGACGGGCCAGGTCGACGGTCATCCGCTCCAGCGCCACCTTCGCCATGCCGTAGGACATCAGGCCGGGCACCGGCTTCAGCGCCGCCAGCGACGAGACGTTGAGGATCCGGCCCTCGCCGGCCGCGCGCAGATGGGCGGCCGCCTGCCGGGCCGCGATCATCGGGGCGTCGACGTCGATGGCGAAGACCAGGTCGTGCCGGTGCTGCGGAATGTCCAGGTCGCCGACGAAGGTGACGGCCGCGTTGTTGACCAGCACATCGAGCCGGCCCAGCGCCGCGACGGTGTGATCGACCATGGCCGCCACCTGTTCCCGGTCCGACAGGTCGACCGGGATCGCGACCGCGGTGCCACCCGCGTCGCGGATCCGCTCGACGACATCGTCGAGGGTGCCCGGAGTCCGGCGCGGCTGATCGCGGGTCGAGCGGGCGGCGCACGCCACCGCGTAACCCCGCGCCGCCAGCGCCACGGCCGTCGCGGCGCCCACCCCGCGGCTGGCGCCGGTCACCAGCGCCACCTTCCCGTTCCCGGCGGCGCTCATCGGCGCCCGCCCGCGGGACTCGCGGCAGATCCGTTGCGGCGGAATGCCTGTGGTACGGCGGTTCTGAGGGGTGATGTCACGGAATATCCTTCGCGGTGGTGTCGCGGACCGGCTCGGAGGGGGGCGTGACGCCGGACGGGGCGCCCGGCCGGGCATCGGCCATGTGTCCCCGGTCACCTATGGTAATCAGGTTCTCATTTTTGGCAAGTGCAATATAGTTGACCAGGTTGCCGGAAGAAGCGCTGGCTGACAGCGGGACCGACGATCGGATAGCAGAAAGGGGTGTCTCGGTGTCGCCCACGGAGTACGCCGCGCCCGGCCCGGGGACGCCTCGCGCACGGCCCGCCCGCAAGACGGCGCATGTGCTCGCCGCGGGTCTGCGGCGGCAGATTCTGAACGGCGCACTCGAGGTCGGTCACCGGCTGCCGCCCGAGACGGAACTGTCCGTCACGCTGGACGTCTCGCGGGAGACGCTGCGGGAGGCGTTGCGCATCCTGGAATCCCAGTCGCTGGTGGAGATGCGGCGCGGGCGCGGCGGCGGCGCGGTCGTGCGACGGCCCGATCCGGTCGCCGCCGGCCGCTACGTGGCACTGCTGCTGCAGGTGCGCGGCACCACCGCGGCGGATCTGCGAACGACCCGGGACGCCCTGGAACCCGCTGCGGCGCAACGGTTCGCCGAGACATGTGGCGAAGAGGGCCTGAACTACCTGACCACCCTGCACGAGGCCGAGCGCGCCGCGACCGGCGATCCGCTGGCGTTCGCCACCGCCTCGGCGGTGTTCGATCAGGCCGTGGTCGAACTCTCGGGCAACCGCTGCCTGGGCGTGCTCACGGGTGTGCTGCGCGAGATCTACAAGGGTCAGGTCTACGCCGCGCTCGAATCCGCCGGCCCGGCCGCGCTCGTCCCGGCGACCCGGCGGATCCTGGCCGCGCACAACGACTTCCTGGACGCCGCGCGCCGGCGCGACGGCGCCCGGGCCCGGCGCGCCTACGACGGCCATCTCGCACGCGTCCATCGGCTGGTCGCCGCGGGCCGCCGCGACCGGCGCGCGGTCGACATCACCCCGTGGTGGCGGGCGCAGGCGGTCCGGGCGGTCGACGACCGATCGCAGCGGGCCGCCACCACCGTCGCCACCGAGATCCGGTCGCGCATCGCCGACGGCCGGCTCGGCGCCGGCTCCCGGCTGCCGCGGGTGGCCGACCTCACCGCCGAATTCGGTGTCTCGCGGCCGACTCTGCGCGAGGGCCTGCGCATTCTCGAGACCGAACAACTGCTCGACCTCCGCGCCGGCGAGCGGGACGGCGCGACGATCCGGCATCCGACCGCCCTGGTCGCCGCGCAACTGACCGGCACCGTACTGGAGTCCCGCCACGTCACCCTCGCCGACTTCTCCCGAGCCCTGCGGATGATCGAGCCGGTGATGATGCGGGCCGCCGCCGGACCCGAGCCCGCCGCCCTGGCCGTCCTGCGCGAGCTGGAATGTGAACTCGCCCAGCACATCTCCGAGACGGAGTCGTTCGTGCGCACCTGGCGCCGGGCGGTGTTCGTGATCCTCACCGGGCTGCGCAATCCCGCGCTCGCCGTCGTCGCCGAGATGCTGCAATGGGTCCGGACCGGCACCGAGGACGCCGTCGCGTCCGGTGCGGCGAGCCTGCCGTGGAGCACGACCACGAATCGCAAGGCGCACGCCATGTTCACCGAACTGATCGGCGCGCTGGCCGAGCACGACGGGCCGAAGGCCGAGGCCGTGTGGTCCGAATGTCTCGACACCTACAGCCCTTTCATCGAATCCTCCGATCTCGGCCGGCGACTAGTCGTCGATCTCGTCGAATAACGCTGCCGGCCTTCAGGTCAGCGCCACTCCTCCGTCGACCTGCAGCACGTGCCCGGTCACGAAGGCCGCCTGCTCGGAGGCGAGATACACGGCGGCGGCGCCGATCTCGGCCGGCCGGGCGACCTGCCGCGCCAGCGCGGTGTTGCGGCGGAACACCGCGCGCTCCTCGGCCCGGCTGGCCTCCGCATCGGTGAAAAGCCCGGTGCCGGGCCGGAATCGGCTACCCGCGCTGGTCTCGGCGGCGAAATCCTCCGGCACGGTGCCGTACGGGGCGATCGCGTTCACGGTGACTCCGCTGCGCCCCACCTCCAGCGCCAGCACCCGGGTGAACGCGTGCACCGCGCCCTTCGCCGCGGAGTACACCGCCATGAACGGATCCCCGATCAGCGCCGACATCGATCCGATGTTGACGATCCGCCCGGCCTCCGCCGCGAGCATGTGCGGCAGCACCGCGTGGGTGCAGAGCAGGGTGCTGGTGAGATTGACGTCCAGATCGGCGCGCCACTGCTCGGGCGTCGTCGACACGAACGGCGCCACCACGGCATTGCCGCCGACATTGTTGACCAGCACGTCGATCTGGCCGAACCGGGCCACCACCGCGTCGACCAGCGCGGTCACCTCCGCCGCGACGGTCACGTCCGCCCGCCGCCAGAACACGTCGGCCGCACCGCGCTCCCGCGCCAGGTCGGCCACCCGCGCGCCGGCCTCTTCGTCCCGGCCGACCGGCACCACCCGCGCGCCCTCGGCGGCGAAGGCCAGGGCCGTCGCCCGCCCGATGTTCGCGGTCGCGCCCGTCACGACGACCACCTTGTCCTGCAACCCTGTGTCCATGGATTCCGTCCGCTCCTGCGGCGACGCCGCGTAACCACGATCTTCCCGGCAAGAATACTATTCTTACTATCGAGAAGAGTGGTCTGCCACCGGCACGAGCTCCGCGTCTTGACAAAACCCCTTCCGCGCCACAGTATTTAACCTGACAGTTAAATAACCGAATGGTGTAATAGTGCCCATGTCCGACGATCAACTCGACCGTGTCTTCGCCGCGCTCGCCGACACCACCCGGCGTGCCATCCTCGCCCGGCTCGCGGACGGCGAGGCAACGGTCGGCCAATTGGCCGAACCGTTCGCGATGAGCCTGCCTGCCGTCTCGAAGCATCTGAAGGTGCTGGAGCGAGCGGGCCTGATCACGCGCGGCCGCGACGCCCAGTGGCGGCCGTGCCGGCTCGACGCCGCCCCGCTCGCCGCGGCCACCGGCTGGCTGGAGCGGTATCGCGTGTTCTGGGACGGCCGCTTCGATCGCCTCGACGAGCATCTGCACCGCTTACAGCGCAAGGAATCGGACTCATGACCGAGACGGCCCTCCCCCAGGGCGACCTGGGACTACTCGATACCGATATCGCGCGGCGGCTGCTGGCCGCGGCCATCCCCGCCCGGCTGGCCTTCACCGCCGCCGACGGCACCCCGCGCGTGGTCCCCATCAACTTCTGGTGGAACGGCACCGAAGTGGTGCTGACCGGATTCGCGCCCTCGAACAAGAATCGAGCCCTGCGGGCGCGCCCCGACGCCGCTCTCACGATCGATACCGATGCCGCCCCGCCGGAGGTGCTGCTGCTGCGCGGCCGCGCCGAGATCACCGAATCCGACGGCCTGCTACCGGAATACGCGGCGGCGATGCGCAAGGGCGGCGACCCGTCGGTGGAGGAGTATCTCGACCGGCTGGCCGGCGTCGCGCCCCGGATGGAACGCATCGCCATCCGGCCCACCTGGGCAGCGGTGATGGATTTCCGCACCCGTTTCCCCACCGGCGCGCCGGAGTGGATGACCGGCCCGCAGCAGTCCGCCTGACCCTCGCGAAAGGATCCACAGTCGTGAACGACCGCGAATTCACCCTCGTCCGAGTCTTCGACGCACCACGCGATCTGGTGTTCCGTGCCTGGCTCGAACCCGACCAGCTCGCCGAATGGGCGGGGCCGGAAGGTTTCACCACCAAGCCGGGCAGCATCGTCGCCGAACCCGTCGTCGGCGGCCGCTACGAATCGGTCATGGTGTCCGATGCCGACGGCGCCGAATATCGCAGCGCCGGCGTCTTCCGCGAGATCGTGGCACCCGAACGCCTGGTCTTCACCTGGGGCGACCCCACCGGCGACGGCGGCGCCGACCACGAGTCCGTCATCACGGTCGCCTTCGCCGAGGCCGGCGACGGTAAGACCACCATGACCTTCCATCTGCTGGCCCCCGGCCCGCTGTCACCCGGGGACGGGGCCGCCACGGGCTGGGGACAGAGCCTGGACCGGCTGGCCGGGGTGCTCTGACGTTACGCGGCCGGGTCGCGCAGTTCGCGCTTCAGCAGCTTGCCGCTCTGATTGCGCGGCAGCGCGCCGGCGAAGCGAATGTGCTTGGGCACCTTGAACGGTGCGATCAGCGGCCGGAGGTGGTCGATCAATTCCCCGGCGGTGGCGGTGTGCCCGTCGCGCAGCACCACGACCGCGGTGATCGCCTCCATCCACCGGTCGTCCGGGACGCCGATCACCGCCACCTCGGCCACCGCGGGATGGGTGTAGAGGGCGTCCTCGACCTCGCGGGAGGCGACCAGGATGCCGCCGGTGTTGATCACGTCCTTGATCCGGTCGACGACGGTGACGAAGCCCTCGGCATCGCGGGTGACCAGATCGCCGGAGTGGAACCAGCCGCCGCGGAACGCCTCCGCCGTCGCCGCCGGATCGTCCCAGTAACCCAGGCACAGCTGTGGCGATCGATAGAGGATCTCGCCGGGTTCGCCGGCGCCGACGTCGTTCCCGTCGACGTCCACCACCCGCGTCTCCACGAAGAACACCGGCCGGCCGCACGAGGCGGGTCGCCGCTCGTGTTCCTCCGGCCGCAGCACCGTGGCCAGCGGGCCGATCTCCGACTGCCCGAAACAGTTGTAGAACCCCAGATCCGGGAACCGTTCCCGCAGCCGTTCGAGCACGGTGACCGGCATGATCGAGGCGCCGTACTGCGCCTTGCGCAGCGAGGACAGGTCGCGGGTGTCCAGATCCGGGTGCTGGGACAACGGCACCCACACCGTCGGCGCGAGGAACAGCGACCCGATCCGGTCCCGCTCGACCCGGCGCAGCACCTCCGCGACGTCCGGGGCCGCCAGCAACCGCACCGTCGCCCCCACCGACAGGTACGGCAGCGCGAACACGTGCATGCCGGCCGAGTGGTACAGCGGCATCGCGACGAGCGGATCGTCGGCGGCGGTGAAATCCAGTGCGATCACCGAGGAGACGTACTCGTACACCAGCGCCTGGTGGGTCATCATGGCGCCCTTGGGTTTCGAGGTGGTGCCCGAGGTGTACAGCAGCTGCGCCAGATCGGTGGGCGCGGCCTGCGCGTCGAGCGCGGGAACCGCACCGGCGGAAGCGATCCCGAGCAGCGACCCGGCGGCGTCGCGCAACGGCAGGACGTGCTCGAGCGCGGTGAGCTCCCCGCGGACCGCCGCGAGCGTCCCCGCCAGCGCCGGATCCACCAGCGCCGCACGCGCACCCGACTGCCCGATCAGGTAACTCAACTCCGCGCCGGTGAGCGCGTAGTTGATCGGCACGTGCACGAGCCCCGCCCGCGCGCAGGCGAGGAATCCGATGACGTACGCGTCGGAGTTGGTGCCGTACGCGGCCACCCGATCGCCCGGCCGCAATCCCAGCCCCAGCAACCACCCGGCGGCCCGCGAGACCGCGTCGTCCAGCTCCCGATACCCGTGCGTCCGGCCCTCGAACTCCAGCGCCGCGCGATCACCGAACCGCGCCGCGGATCGGCGCAACACACCGTCAACGGTGTTTCCCGAAACTCTTTCTGCCACAACACTTTCCTTCTCATCCGGCGCGACCGGCCCGACCGGCGGGCCGTACCGGCCCACCCGCGCACCGGATGCCCGCCCCAGCGTATCGATTCCGTGGCCCCGGTCCGCCCGGTTCGCCCGAGTCGGCCGGGCCGCACCGGGTCTCGCGCCGGTCAGTCGACACTCAGCGATCGGAAGGACGAGCGGTAGGACTGCGGGCCGGTGCCGACGATCCGCTTGAACCGATCGCGGAAGGCGGTCGGCGAGCCGAAGCCGACCTGACCGGCGATCCGGTCGATCGGATGGTCGGTGGTCTCGAGCAGGTGCTGGGCCCGGCGGATCCGGCTGCGCAGCAACCATTGCAGCGGAGTGGTACCGGTCTGCTCGCGGAACCGGCGATTGAGGGTACGGGTACTCATGTTCGCCTGGGCCGCAATATCTTCCAGGGTGATTTCGCGAGTCGCGTTGTCCTCCATCCAGCGCAGCACGGGCTCCAGGACCGAACCCCGCGGCGTGGGCGGCCGGTCGTGGACGATGAACTGCGCCTGTCCCCCTTCACGTTCCAGCGGCACGACCGACAGCCGGGCGGCATCGGCCGCCACGGCCGACCCGTGATCGCGCCGAATCATGTACAGGCACAAGTCCAGTCCGGCGGCGGCGCCTGCCGAGGTGAGGAACTGTCCGTTGTCCACGTAGAGCACGTCCGGGTCGACGTCGACGGCCGGATGCAGCGCGGCGAGCAGATCCGTCCCCAGCCAGTGGGTGGTCGCCCGCAGCCCGTCGAGCAACCCGGTCGCGGCGAGGACGAAGGCGCCGGAGCAGATCGAGGCCATCCGCGTACCGGCGGCGGCCGCCTCCCGCAGCGCGGCGAGCACCTCGCCCGGAATCTCGGCGGTCGGATCCGCGCAGCCCGGCAGGATCACGGTGTCCGCGTCACGCAACGCCTCCAGGCCCCACGGTGGCCGCAACGTGAACGCCCCGGCATCGACGGTCGGGGTCGCACCGCAGATCCGCACCCGGTAGGCGGGGTGACCATCGGGCAGCCGGGTACGGGCGAACACCTCGATCGGCGTGGACAGATCGAAGGGGATGACCCGGTCCAGCGCGAGGACGGCCACAGTGTGCATGGCAAGAATCTAGTATTACGCGGACTTCTCGCCAAGTGCCCGAACGCACGGTTCGGCTCACACGCCCGGTCACGGCATTGGCGAGAACCCGTCGAAAGGTGGCGATCCAGCCGATTCCGGGGAGCGTTCGCGGGCATTAGCGTCGGCGTCGCAGCCGAAGAGATCACCGCACCGAGAGAGGACCGCCACTGTGCTCGCGCAGATCGTGTTGTTCGACGGGTTCGACCCGCTGGATGTCGTCGCCCCCTACGAGGTACTCGCCGCCGGAGGTGTGACGGCCGGCGGCGCACTGACGGTGGAGTTGGTCTCCGCCGAGGGACCACGGCCGGTACCGAGCGGAATGGGCCTGCTGTCACTCACCGCGACAGCGACTTTGGACCCGACGCGGGCCGACATGATCGTCGTGCCCGGCGCCGCGGGCAGCCTGCCCACCGGTACCGGAGAGCTGCCACCGGACAGCATCCCGGCGATCCTGGCCCGTACCCTCGGCACACCGTTGCCGGCTCTACTCGGACAGGCCCTGGCCCGGCCCGGGACGACCGTGGCCACGGTCTGCGGCGGTTCGATGGTGCTCGCGATGGCCGGGCTGATCACCGGCCGCCCGGCCACCACCCACCGGCTCGGCCTGGACGGGCTGGCCGCCACCGGCGTCACCGTGATAGATGCCCGCGTGGTCGACGACGGCGATCTGGTCACCGCGTCGAGTGTCACCTCCGGGCTCGACCTCGGCCTGTATCTGCTGGAGCGAGAACTCGGCCCGCGGGTCGCGCACGCCGTGGAGCAGCTGTTCGGTCACGAGCGGCGCGGAACCGCGTGGCGCGCAGCCGATTTCACCACCACAGCGGGAGTCTCGGCGTGACGCCCGCTGGACGGCGCGCATTCCCCGGGGCCGCGCGGTGACCAAATTCCTGCTCGCCGTTCACGTTCTGGCCGTCATCCTCGCGATCGGCCCGGTGACCGTCGCCGCCAGCATGTTTCCCGCCACCGCGCGCCGCGTGGCCGCCGACCCCGCGCGCGACCCGGCCGTACTCGATGTGCTGCACCGGATCTCTCGCGTCTACGCCATGATCGGCATCGCGGTCCCGGTGTTCGGCATCGCCACCGCAAGCTCCCTAGGCGTACTGACCAGCGCCTGGCTGATCGTCTCGATCGTGCTGACCACGGCCGCCGCCGCACTACTGGCCCTGCTGATCCTCCCCCGTCAGCAACACATCCTGGCCACACTGCCCGAACTCGAAGTCCCCGTCGCCGAATGGCGCGCCCCCGCACAATTGGCCATGTTCACCGGCCTGTTCAACCTACTGTGGGCCGCCGTCACCGTACTGATGATCGTCCGTCCCGGCTCGACAACCGGGGCATGAACGATCAATCCCGTTCGCGCACTGCGCATCGCGACCACAGCGGAGCCGCTCACGCAGTGCCCGCTGGTGATCGACCCGGCCACGGCGCACCCGCCTTCGATCGCCACCGCGATCGGTCCGGTACACGGCTGCGCCTATCTGTTCGTCATAGTCCTCACCCTGCGTACGACCCGGACCCGGGCACCCGAGCAACCGCTCTGCGGGTGTTCCTCCGCGCGTCGGCCGACTACACGGCGGGTCGGGTCCGGCAAGCGATACTCGTTCTTCCCCAAGGACGTTGGCCCCATGAAGTCCTGGTTCACCAAGGGGGCGAAGGAACGCGAAGCGGCAAAGGCGGCGGCCGAGGCGGAACCGGCCACACTCCCGCCGAGTGACCGCACCGGCACCAACGGCCCCGCATCTCCGGATATGGGGTCGTTTTGAAGTCGGCCCGTGGGCGGCTTGCGAGTTCGTCCCATGTCCACAACCGCCCCGAAACGACGAGAGCCGCCCAGAATCGAATCTGAACGGCTCTGTTTGTGGGTGTGGTGGGGTCACCGGCCCCCGGATTGGTTCCGAGCCCGTTCGGCCGTCGTGACGCACGTCTGGACCTTCGTGCCGTAATCGTCACCGGCGCTGGCGCTCAACATTTTTCGGCCATCGGGCAACGTCGTCCGCCTGCGCGCATCGCCGGACAGCGAATACACCACCGCACCCCGAGCGACCCACACGTCGGCGCTGGATGCCTTCGTGGTGCCTTGCATGATGTTCGCGCCGACGTACGTCAGCACCCCACCCGGCGCAGTGACCGCGTACACATCGGCCAGCGAGTACGACGGGTCCGGGAACGCCGCTGAGATCGTCGCCACCGTGTCGGCCGGGGCCGGTTGGCACCCCGCCGGGATCGGTGCCGCAGTCGACGGCTGAGGGGCGGGTGTGGTCGTCACGGCGGGCGGGTGCGCCGATGTCGGCAACCGGGTGGCTGTCGGCAATGTCGAGGTCGGAGTGTCGGCACACCCGGCCACCGCCAAGGCGGCAATGGCTACGAGTACGAATTCGCGAATCATGCTTTCCTTCTGTTCGTTACGGGACGTCGCGGCCATTCCGGGCCGGGCGAGGCCGGCCGAGCGGTCGGGAGCTTGAGCGTCGTGGCGGCGGGTGTGGTGAAGTACTCGAAACTGTGCCGTCCGACCGGGCGGGGAACGGTGCGATGCCGACGACGGCCCAGCAAGTAACCGAGCGCGAAAGACACGAGAACCGTTGTCACGAAAAGCATCACGCCCATAGCGACTCGCAGGGCAGTGGGGGCAGGTCATCGCGGACTTCGTCGTCTACCAGCACGGGAACGCCGAGCCACTCCCCGATGTCGTGCGCGTATTGGATCGCTGCTTGCTTCGGGGCGCAGTAGTCGAACACGAGCGGCCCGAACTCGATGCGCACATGGCACTGATCGTCTGACACGCCAAAACCTTTCGATTGGCTCTGGACCGGGTGGAGGACATGGCACCCCACCCGGTCCATTGCAGACGACGGTATGAACGCGGGCACGAAAATCTGTACTAGATTTCTCCAAATTTCTCGCTGGTACGCTTTCTGTTGACCAGTTTCTACTGGTGGCCCACGATCGATCGCATGGAAGAAATTGTGCGAAACACACCGATAGATGACAGCCCGTTGCGCTTAACGTTCCTCGGCAGGAACACTCAAAACGGCGGGAGCCCAACACTCTTCGGCACGAACCGGGGTACGTACGTCGTGCAGGGCTGGCGAGTGAGCGGCCACGACGACCGAGTGGAGATCCCGCATCGGCTCCTTGCCCACACCCACCCGGGCACGTGCGTCGGCGCACCGCTGGAGGACACCGGCCGGGGCACGTTCGTCCTGGCGGGTGCACCGGTCACCGATGCCGGGGCGCTGGCAGAGATGGACACCCCGGACCACGAGACCAGCATCGAAGTTCCTATGGGACAGGAGGTTTGGGTACATGCAACTACTGCAAGGTGAGGAAATCGAGGACCTGCTGCGGTCGTGCGAAAGCGGCGCTTACCACCTCGAAGTGCTCGACACGTACGAGACACCCGAGGAAGCGGAACCATTCCGCAAGTTCCTGGCCGGTGAGCCGGACGACTACGAGTGGGGCGCGGATTGGTGGGCCCTGATTCACGACGTCACCGCGACCGGCCGGGCCGTGCGTCGTGCCCGTATCGTCACCGAGCCGCACGTGGACTACACCCGGTGGGGTCTGGTCGTCGCAGACCAGAACATGGCTGTGGGCGAGGAGATCCGGTACCTGCCCCGGCATCTGATCGATCCGGCCGAACTGACCACGGACGACTTCTGGCTCATCGATGATCGGACGCTCGCGTTCACCATCTTCGAGCCGTCCGGCCGATACGTCGGTTGGGGCATCAGTCACGACCCGGTGATAGTCGATCACGCTCGGGTGGTGTGGAACCGTGTGTGGGACAAGGCCGTTCCTCACGCTGAATACATCCGGACGTGACCACTACCGCGAAAGAGGCGCGCGAGGCGTTCGGCGAGCGCCTGCGCAACCTTCGTAAGGATGCGGGGCTGACCGGTAGGCAACTGTCCGAGCTTGCCGGTTGGCCGCCATCGAAGGTCTCGAAGATCGAGTACGGCAGGCAGATGCCGACAGAGGACGACGTGCGCGTGTGGTGTATCCACACCCGCACCGCCAACCAGGTACCCGACCTCATCGCGAACCTGCGCAACGTCGAAACGGCTTACGTCGAATGGCGGCGGATGCGATTGCCGCACAGGCAGAAACAGTCGATCGCATCGGAGGCGAAGACCAACCTCATGCGGTGGTACGAACCCGTCCTCGTCCCCGGCCTGTTGCAGACCCCGCCGTACGCCGAAGCGATCCTCCGCACGGTGCTCGATTTCTGCGACGAACCGGAGACCGACATCGACGCGAGCCTGTCCGCCCGCCTCGAACGCCAACAGGTGTTGTACCGGGGCAACCATCGGTTCTATTTCATCCTCGCCGAACAGGTTCTCCACACCCGCGTCGGCACCGCGGACTTGATGATCGAGCAGATGGACCGGTTGCTCACCGCGATGTCGCTCCCTCGCGTCGTGCTGGGCATCGTGCCGACGGCGCACCGGTACACGGCCCCCACGAACAACTTCATCATGTTCGATGGCCGCATGGTGCAGGTCGAAACCGTCACGGCCGAACTGACTATCACGCAACCCAGCGAGATCACGTTGTACGAGAAGGCATTTCACCGCCTCAAGGACCAAGCCGTCCACGGCCAGGATGCCCGCGCGATGATCACGGCCGCGATGAACGGCTCAGCGGCCCCGTAACGGGCTGGGTATGGTCCGGACGCCACGGACGCCATCCGGCCCGAATAGCCGTCACGGGCGAAATAGCCCCCTCTCCGGTGCCGAACCGTCCGCACTGGCCGTGGTCAGTTCGAATCGTCGTTTGAATTGTGGGTCACGCGCCCAGAATCTTCGATACTAGGTATCTCGAATGGACCGAGAACGGTCGCTAACACGTCCTGCTGCGCGGTGGTGAGATCAGCCGTCATCGACCAGGCTATCCAGATCAGCCTGGAGACTTCCACCCGGGCAGTCGGACCCCCAAATGCAGCATTGCCTAAAAAGTCAACCGTAACCGGCTTGGATCCAGATGCCAGTGCCATTGCCCGATTAGCCACAGCATCAGGTCCAAGTAATCTGTCGAACGACATAACCGATTCGTCACCAGCGATATCGGCATTCTCTGCCGACCCATAAGTGACTGTCCGACCGTCACCGACCAACTCAACAGAAGTAACTGGGGTGCCTGATCGCTTAGACCGGCTAAGCAACTGTCGCGGCGACGGCCTTACACCGGAATCTTCGGCTCGCTTCCGCGGGAGTTGGTCAACTCTTTGCCCGACCCAAGCCTGTCGCCCAAGTCCACGGAGTGAAAGATTTCCATCCTCGACTTGCCAGATAAAAGGGTCACTGACCTGATCAGCGCGAACGGTATTCTCAACACGACAGGCTCGAGTCACAAGATGGGACAGCGCCGCCGATATTATAAACTGCAAAGCAGGCTGCTCTCCAACCAAATTCAGGCTAGAAAATGATTCCATCGAGACACTTCGCCCAACCCGAATCCAGAATGCTTCAAGCGCCTGTGGCACAGTGCCAAGCAATGATGCCAACCTCTCCGATGAGAGGCGAAGGCCGATATTTCGATTCTCCCCCGGAAAGTCGACCGGCGTGCCACCCGATGCAATCCACATAGTCTCCATGATTGACGTCATCTCGGTCGCCACACCATGGTCCAGAACCTCGCTTATCACGCTCAGGGCCATTGCTGTCGATGCACGATCAGCTTCAAGTGCTCCAGCAAACCCACGACTGATAATTGCAGCAGTGTTATCAGCGGTCTCCTCCCTCAGAAGGCCCCGACCACCCCGCAGAATTGATGACGGGAGCAGCGTAGCGCCTGGGGCAGATGACTGCACTATTAGCCGCTCGAATGCTCCAACTTCTGTCACCAATGTCTCGGACGCATGCGCTGTTTCGGAAAGTTCGCCAAATCCCGAGCCGTCTACAGCTACGTTTTGACCCACCAGTTCGGATAGATACACAAACATGGGGTGAGTGGATGCATGCTCCTTAACATCCATTTCAATCTTGATGGGATTTTGGGTCGGCCGAAGGTAGACTTTTCTCGTTGCACTCGTTCCGCGCGATGGCCACTCCAAAACGAGATCGGGAACGTAGGAATGATTGAAATATTCAGTCCTCACGACAGCCACGGTCGGATCAGCCTCAACCAGGGCATCGCTGATTATTTCCTTAACTCGACGAACCGACTCGTCGCCATCCTCGATCAAGAAGGCACTGTTCAGCTTCACGGTTGCTTCCGAAGTCACCTTTTCGCCCTCTCCAGTGTCTCGTATTCAGCAATTACAGAAAGGTGCCTATCACTCATCGACAGGTGATCTACCTGCTTGTCCGACAGAACAAGTATCCATATTCGTTGTGCAACTTCTTTGACTATATTTCCACTCAAATCAGCGGCCTGAGCCTCCTCTTGAGTAGTGAAGTTGTATTTCCAATTCTCACGTACACAGGATTCAAGCTTTTCTGGCTTATCCAATTTCGACCAATCTGTCGAATTGAACGGCGCCCATGTAATCCACATAAAATTATCACAACGCTCCGGCCGCTGGTCATACGCCCGGAAACATTTAGCTAAGAACTGCCTGAATAGCGCCGGCTGATCTTGAGCATCTTTATACTTCTTCACCTCTGCAAAGAAGTCTTGGCTGTCTACCTCACCGCCAACCAGACTTCCACCGATGTCAAAGGAGAACGTGCCCCCGGGCCGATCGAAAGTTAGCTTCCTCACCGCAATAGGATCGGGCTGCTCCCATCTTACTTGAGCTCGGGTTGTGCGCTCCAGCCATCGTTTCGCAAGCCACGTACCATCCGCCCCCTTCGCATGCTCGGTTTCCCCTGCCATGCTCGAAGAGTACAGCTTGCGCAGATCCTTTGTGCCCCCTTCGGATTCGCAGTCGTAAGTTGTGCACCCACCGGGGCTCCGGCTGACCACACCCTGCACATGCACGATCCGACGTGCGGCAGACGGCCGGAATTTCATGCGGGATGACAGACGCATCAACCATCAAGGTCGCGGCGCACCGAAAATAATGCTGGAGCCACCGTGCGATACCTCGTTGAATCGGCTAGTCCGGAGCCCACAGGATGCCCTCCATCGCCCGGCCGGCGATGAACCACCACGCAGTGGCGATCAGGGCTGTTCCGATCACGGCGAGCGGGATTCGCCAGGCGGGCAACGAGATCGGCTCGGGACGGTCGTCCGGGATGTTGCGCAGGCGGTTTCCGTACCAGCGCAGCCATACCTGTGCGGAACGTATTGCGTCCCTGGGGAACAGGCCGTAGACCAAGCCGAAGCCGCGGACCGCGCCGACCCCGATGCCGCCGGTCCACAGCACACCGAGGGCGACCTGTCCGATGGCCGCCAGGCCGATCGCCAACTGTCCCACCACGAATACGCCGCGGGCGAGTTGCCCCACCGCGACTACTCCGGTCGAGACCTGGCCCAGCGCGAAGAATCCCGTCGCGATCTGGCCGATCGCGATGAAGCCCGTCGCATGCTGACCCACGCCGAAGACACCGACAGCCATCGGTCCTACGGCGAACACACCGACCGAGCCCGGACCGGCAGCAAACACCTGCATGGCCGGAAGCCTACGGCCAATCGGGGCGCGGGATGCGATCATGGGGCGCATGACTACCTGGCACGAGGTGGAAGCGGCGGAACCGGAGTTCGCGCGGCGGGTGCGCGCACTGTTCGACGCGCACCGGCACAAGACCATCGCCACGATTCGCGCCGACGGCTCGCCGCGGATCTCCGGTATCGAGGCCTCGTTCACCGACGGCAAGCTGGTGTTCGGCTCGATGCCGAAGGCGCGCAAGTCCGCCGATCTCGTGCGGGACCCGCGTTTCGCGCTGCACAGCGCCACGGTCGACCCGATCGAGGGTGAGGAGGCGAAGTGGCCGGGCGAGGCCAAGATCGCCGGGCGCGCGATCGCGGCCGGTCCGATCGTGGACGGCCCGGAGGGCGACAGCTTCCACACCGACATCACCGAGGTCGTCCACACTCATCTCGATCCCGAAGCCACGCGGCTGGTCGTCGAATGGTGGACGCCCGCACAGGGTTTGCGCCGCGTGGACCGCGAATAGCGCTCAGCGGTCCGTCCGGTCCAGCCGTTGCCAGTTCGGTCCGGGCGCCGCGGAATTCGGGTCGTAGGACGGGTCTTCGGACAGGATGTAGTCGCCCTGCCCGTCGCTCCAGACACTCTCGTACCCGTACGGCAACTCGACCGGCATCGGCTGCGACGGATCGTCGTACCGGGACAGCCCCATGGTCGCCAGGTATTGATCGTCGTAGATCCGGTCGTACACCGCGCCGCGCTGTTCGTAGCCACCGATCACGATGTCGTCCATCGAATTCGACAGATCCTGACCCATGTGGACGAGCTGCTCCCCCATCGCCACCTGTGCCCGATGCCCGGCCTGCTGGGCGGCGAACCACGTCTGCTGTTGCTGTAGCGCGTTGTCCGAAGCCTGCCGGAACAGGCGCTCCAGGGCCTGGATCCAGGTCGGCTCCACCCGGAACGTGCGCCGGGCGGTATCCAGATACTCGGCGTACTCGTCCCATCGGTCGACCGGTCCGCCGACCGACAACGCGGGAAACGTGAACCAGTACCGCACCTGCCGGATCCCCCACAGCGTGGGCATCGGGGTGGGCTCCGCGACCCGCGACACCAGCGACACGATCTCGCGAAAGGCCCTCCCCCGCATGGTGTATTCGACCGTCGCCCGGATGCTGTCGTCCCCCGGCTGCACCCGCCGCGACAACTGCGACGGCCACGGCGGCGCCGGCTCGTGCTCCACGGCGACAACCCGCAGATTCCCGATCCCCGGCCGAACCCGGGGAATCAGCATGGTCAGCAACACATCCGCCGCCGGGCGCGGCCGCAGGATCGGCGCACCGTACTCCATCGAGCCCTCTGGCATCCGGCCGTCGTCGACCCAGCTGTAGGCCGCGTTCGGCAACAACGCCAGCCACGCAGCGCCGTCCGGCGACTGCGCCACCGCCGCCGGTGTCACCGGATTGAGCAGCGACTGGTTCCATGTCAATCCCGACTGCGCCCGCCACCCTTGCGGGACAAGGAAAGTGAAGGCCGGACACTGCGTCGCCGGATCGTGACAGCGATGCACGCCGAGCCGGATCATCTTCCCAGTGTATGGCGGCAGGCCTTGCCACCACCGGAAATTCGAACCTGCAACAGTGATTACAGTGTTACACGTGATTATCGAATACCTCCGCTACCGGATCGACGGACCGGCCGCCGCCGAATTCGAGGCCGCCTACGGCCGCGCCGCCCACGCGCTGGCGCGGGCTCCGCAGTGCGTCGACTACGAATTGTCGCGCTGTGTCGACGAACCCGAGAGCTACGTCCTGCGCATCACCTGGACTTCGGCCGCGGATCATCTGCGGGGCTTCCGGGAGGGCGAACATTTCGCCGAGTTCTTCGCCGAGATCGAGCCCTACGTCGCGCGGATCGAGGAGATGCGGCACTACGAGCGCACCCCGGTCCGGGGCGCCGGTGGCTCGGTACCCACCATGTATGAATGGCTGGGCGGCACAACGGCATTGGAGCGTCTCACCACGACCTTCTACGGCCACGTCCTGGCCGACGACCTGATCGGCCCGCTGTTCGCCGGCATGGACCCGGGGCATCCGCGCTACGTGGCGATGTGGCTCGCCGAGGTGTTCGGCGGGCCGTCGCGCTATACCGACGAACGCGGCGGCTACCACCACATGCTGATCCATCATCTCGGCAAGGCCATCACCGAGCCGCAGCGGCGGCGCTGGGTGTCGCTGCTGCTGGATTCGGCCGACGAGGTCGGGCTGCCCGCCGATCCGGAGTTCCGCGCCGCGTTCGTCGGCTACCTCGAATGGGGCACCCGCATCGCCCTGACCAACTCCCAGCCCGGCGCGAATCCGCCTCAGCAGGCTCCGGTCCCGCACTGGGGCTGGGGCGTAGCGCCGCCGTACCCGTCGTCCTGACCACCGAGTCACCCGGTCGCGGCGGCGGGCGCCTCGGCTACGGTCCGATCCCCGTCATGCGACGAGCGTGCGGAACAGGCTGCGGTGGAACACGATCGGTTCCACCGCAGCGGGCCCCGATTCGTCCGCGCAGTGGAGTTCGTTGATCACCAGCACCACGATCGCATGATCGCCCGCCGGAATCTGCTGCGATACCGAGACATCCATCCGCACCGCGGTATCGGAGACGAACAACGCTCCACCGGAGCGGGTTTCGGTGGTGACACCGGCGAACCGGTCACCGGTGCGGGCGGCGAGGGTGCGGGCGGCGCCGGCATGGCCGGCGCTGAGCACGCTGATGCCCAGACGGGGCAGGGCCGCCAGGCGCGGCCAGGTCGTGGAGGTGTTCTGCACACAGAAGGCCACCAGCGGCGGATCCAGCGACACCGGTACGAACGTGCTGGCGGCCATGCCGATTCGTTCGGTGCCGAGGTCCGCGCAGATCGCCACCACGCCGGACGGAATGTCGGCGAAGGCACGGCGCAGCGCGCCGCCGTCCAAGGATGCCGGATCGCTCATCACGCCTCCTGCCGGACGGTCGCGCGCAGCACCGGACCCCAGCGCCGGGCGTAGTCGGCGATGCGGGTATCGCTGGTGTAGGTGGAGTCGAGCAGGTACAGCCCGGGAGCCGGTGTGATCGCGCCCAATTCGACCAGCACCGGTTTGAGCAGCAGATCCGGCGCCAGCGCGTGCGCCGGACCGGCGCCGAGCATCAGCGGCACCGCGGTGACGTCGCGCAGCCCCTCACCGGTCGCGAACTGGTCCAGGAACAGCTTCAGCAGGCCGGTGTACGTGGCCTTGAACGTCGGGCTGGCGAAGACCACCAACTCCGACTCGGCGACGGTGGCGACGGCGGCCCGGACCGTCTCGTCGCCCCATTCCAGCAGGCCCGCACCCAATGTCACCACGTCCAGGACGTGATCGGGTGCGGCGCCGGACAATTCCCGGGCCAGCAGGGTCGCGGCCGCGAGTGTGCGGGAGCCGGGTTTGGGATTGCCTGCGACAACGGTGGTCCGCATGAGATTTCCTTTCGTCGGGTGCTCAGCGCACGGGTCGGCCGGTGGTGCGGCGGCGGACCCAGCCGGACAGCGCCACCGCCACGACCAGGGCGCCGCCGTAGAACAATTGCTGGACGAAGCTGGCGACCCCGAGCATCTGGAGCCCGACGACGCCGGCTACCAGGAAATACACCGCCACCAGCGTGCCGAAGGCATTGAATCGGCCGGGCACGATGGCGGTGGCGCCGAGGAAGGCCGCGGCGAAGGCGGGCAACATGAACGACTGCCCGGAGGACGGGTCGGCGCCACTGAGCATGCCCGCGTAGACGATTCCGGCCAGACCGGCGGTGCAGGCGGAGGTGATCAGCGCGCCGCCGCGGATGCGGTCGACGTGCAGACCGCTGAGCCGGGCCACCTGCGGCCCCCGGCCGACGAACAGCAGGCGGCGGCCGATCGGGGTGTAGGCGAACACCACCGCGATGATCACAACCAGCGCCAGCGCGTAGTAGAACTGCAGTGACACTCCCAGCACCCGGGTGCCGACCGTCGCCTGCACCAGCGCGCGGTCCACACCCGTCACCGACGTGGAGTCCGAAATCCATTGCACGACACCGAGGACGAACGTGCCACTGCCGAGAGTGGCGATGAACGAGTCGATCTGGAGACGGACCACCAGAAACGCGTTGCCGGCGCCGACGGCCAGCGCCGCGAGCAACGCCACCACGATCGAGGACAGCAGCGGCCAGCCGTGCTGGACATTCAGCACCGCCACCAGCATCGCGGCCAGCGACATCGATGACACCGCCGAGAGGTCGAACTCGCCCGCGGTCAACGGCACGATGAGGCCGAGCGCCAGGATGAGCAGCACGGCCTGGGAACCCAGGATGTTCTGCAGATTGCCGGTGGTGGCGTAGACCTGCGGCCGCAGCACGCTGAACACGACCACCACCGCGATCAAAGCCAGTACCAGCGCGTACTTCTCCAGCAGCGGACCCAGTTCCCTGCGCAACCGCGCTGTTCCGGCCGCACGGGCCGGCTCGTCGGCGACGGCGTCGAGGGCGGCGCCGTCCATCGATACGGACATCAGGCTCCCACTTTCTGCCGGACCGGGCCCAGAACGGTGTCGGAGATGTGCTGTTTGCTCAATCGTTCCCCGGTGAGCTCGGCGTGCACCCGGCCGCGCGAGAACACCAGCACGCGGTCGCACAGGACCGACAGCTGCTCGTAATCGGAACTGGCGACGACGATTCCGGCACCGCGGGCCGCCGCCTCCCGGAGCGTCCCGTAGATGCGCGCCCGGGCGCCGACGTCGACGCCCTGGGTCGGCTCGGCCAGCAGGATCAATCGTGGATCCAGCTGTAACCATTTGCCCAGCAACGCCTTCTGCTGATTGCCACCGGACAGCGCGCCGTAGCCGGCCTTCGGATCGCGGGGGCGGACGTCGTAGCGCTCGGCGAGCGCGGTGGCGGCCGCCCGCAGTGCGCGGGGGTTGATCAGGCCGGCGCCGAGGACCGGCAGGGTGACGTTCTCACCGACGGTCAGTTCGGGTGCGCTGCCCGCCGTCTTGCGATCCGGTGGCACGTAGACCATCCGGTGCGACAGCGCGCCTGCCGGGGTCAGGGCGGGCAGGTCGAGGACCCGGCCGTCGAGGGTCAGCCGGCCGGCGCGGGCCGGGCGGTCGCCGTACAGCGCGGGCAGTACGTCGTCGTAGCCGGATCCGGAAATGCCCGCGAGACCGACGATTTCGCCGGGCCGGACCGTGAAGCCGGCCTCCTCGACGGTCGCCGTCTCCAGTCCGGTGACCACGGCCAGCGGCGCGGAATCACCGAAATCGGTTCGCTCCCGGCCGCTTCCGACATCGGCGTCGGACCCGACGATCAGCTCGATCAGCGTCGCCGTGGTGAGTTCCCGGGTGCGGTGGGTGCCCTGGGACACGCCGCCGCGCAGTACCGTGACCCGGTCCGTGTGCTCGAGCACCTCGTCGAGATCGTGTGAGACGAACAGCACCGCCGCCCGGCGGTCCGCGACGATCTCGCGGACCACCGAGAACAGCAGGTCGGTGCCCTCCCGGGGAAGGAAGACGGTCGGTTCGTCGAGCACCAGCAGCGTCCGGCGGTCACCGAGTTCCTCGACGGCCCGCAGGATCGCGACGATGGCCCGGTCGGTGTCGCTCAGTGCCGAGATCGGCGCGTCGGGGTCCACCCGCAGCCCGAATCGGTCGAACAGCGCTCGGGCCGTGGCTCTTTCGCGACCCCACCGGATCCACGGCCGGGATCCGGCGACCATCGGGCCGACCCGCAGATTCTCCAGCACCGACAGATCCGGGACCAGCGCCAGATCCTGGTGGACGAAACTGATGCCGAGCTCCCGGAAACCGCCGGGCGGCACCGGCAACGGCACATCGCGTCCGCGAATCTGCAGTGCCGCACCGGGATCCGGAGCATGGAAACCCGCGAGCACCTTGATCAGGGTCGATTTGCCGGAGCCGTTCTCGCCGAGCAGGCCGTGCACCTCACCGGCGTGCACGGTCAAGCCGACATCCTTCAGCACGGTGTTGCCGCCGAAGGTCTTGGACAGCCCGACGATGTTGACGATCGGATCCGGGCTCATCGCGAATCACCCCACAGCGCTTGATATCCCGAGACGTAGGCGGTGCCGTAGCCCTTGTCCGGCTGCGGCGGGGTGCCCGTATCCCGGATGTTGGCGGCCGTGATCAGTTTCAGCGGGGTCTGCTCCGCGCCCCCGGGCACCGGGGGCAGGCCGAGCAGCAGCCGGCCCGCCTGATCCATGGTGGCCCAGGCGAGCCACGGAATGGACTCACCGACATTCATGGTGACGATGCCGTCGTCCTGCTGGATCTTCAGCACCGCCGGAGTGCCGTTCACCGACGAGATCTCGACCTGACCGGTCTTGCCCGCGGCCTTGATACCGGACTGGGCGTACAGCGACATCGAGTCGTAGATCGGCAGAATGAACTTGATGTTCGGCTGCGCGGACAGCGCCGACTGGACCTCGGAGGCGATCTTGGTGGCCCAGTCGGTGACCGGCACGTTCACCACCTTGTAATCGCACTTCGGGCAGTACCGCCCCAGTTCGTCGGTCATGGCGGCGACCTCGGCCTTGGCCGGCGGCACCTCGTTGGAGGTGATGATGAGTGCGGTACCGGAACCCTTGGTGCGGTCGATCATCCAGTCCACGGTCAGCCGATTCGCCTCGGCGAGTGGCGCATCGGTGGTGGCGTCGATCAGGCCCTGCAGATCCGCGGGGATCGGGTCGCCGCGCAGCACGGTGTGGGTGAGCAGCACGGGAATCCCGGCGGCATCGGCCTTCTGCAGGGCCGGCTTGATCAGTGCGCCGTCGATGCCCTGGGACAGCACGATGAGATTCGCCTTCTGATTGACGGCCTGCTCCACACCGGCGGCCCACTGGGCCGGCTTGCCCTGATTGGTGTACTCGACCCAGGTGGCGCCGTACCGTTCGGCGATCTTGCGTGATTCGTCGTCGACGGCGACGTTGTACGGATTCTCGCTGTTGGTCGGGATGACGAAGATGGTCTTGCCGGCGATGTTCTTCATCGGGAACGCCGGCGCCGTGAGGGTGAACTTCGGATCGGCCTCGTATTTCGCCAATTGACTTTTGGCGTAATCGATTCCGGCGGACACATCGGCATCGGAGGCGTTCTTGCCGCCGGCGGCGGAACCACCACCGCACGCGGCCAGGCCGAAGGCGGCGGTGACGGCCAGCGCGGCGACGGCGGCGCGGCCGGAGAGGGGGATGCGCAAGGGATTCTCCTGGGAACAGAGAAGGAAGGAGGAAAGCGTCGGCGCTTCGGTGCGAACCGGCCAATGACTTCGAATGTATCGGAGGCCGTGTTGCGGCGATGCTGTTGCCGGTAAATTCTGCGGCGCAGCCGGTTTCGGCGTGGTTACCCGACCGGCAACCGCCGGGCTACGCGCCCGGCAGCGCGCCCAGATAGGTCGCCACCCGTGCCAACGGCCACACCTCCGCCATCTTCTGCTGGATGTCGAACAGGTTCGCGGAGTTGATCGCCGCGTCCCGATCCCCCACCGCCTCCTCGACCACGATCGGGACGAATCCGTGCTGCATCGCGTCCAGGGCGGTGGCGCGCACACAGCCGCTGGTGGACAGTCCCCCGATCACGACGGTGTCCACGCCGAGCGAGGTCAGATACGTGTGCAGCGTGGTGCCGAAGAACGCACTCGGATACTTCTTGGTGAGCAGCAGTTCATCGTCGTTCGGCGCGAGTCCGTCGATCACCTCGGCGAACGGGCTGCCGGCACAGAACGCGACGAGGGTACCGGCCTTGCGGAAGAACACACCCGCGTCGGCACCGTCCGCGCGCAACCGCACCTCGGTGACGACGACGGGGATTCCCGCGGCCCGCGCGTGGCCCAGCAGTACCCGCATCGCCGCCACGTTCTCCTCCACGCCCGCGTAGAGCGGGCATTCGGGATCGATGTAGGCGCGGGCGGGGTCGACCAGTACCAGCGCCGGCCGGGTGCCGGGCTCGAGTTCCCGGCCGAATCCCGCCCGCGCGTAATCCGCTGCCTGCGTGGCACGGTCGGCGATGGACATGTGAATCTCCTTCAGGACGAGAGGGTTTCCAGTGGGCGATCGGCCGGGTCGGGAACCGCGGGCCCGCGCGGGAACGCCAGGCACACCACCACGCCGACGGCCACCACGGCCGTGAGCACCAGCCCCGCGACCCGGAGATTTCCGGCGAAGCGCGCCGATTCGGCCGGACCGAGCGCGCCGAGCGTGCCGCTGTAGGCCGCGCGGCGGGCGCCGTCGCCGAGACCCGCGGTCACGACCGTCAGCACCAGCGCCGTGCTCAGCAGGTAGCCGACATTCTGCAACGCGGAGCGCAATCCGTTCGCGATTCCGCGCCGGGCCGCGGGCGCGGCGAGCATGAGGGCGCTGGTGCTGGGCGTCATGAACAGGCCCACCCCGCAACCGAGCAGGAACAGGAACGGCGCGGTGGACGCCGGGGCGGCCCCGGTGTCCGACAGCGTCACGGTGAGGCCGAGCAACCCGAACGCGCACAGTGACATACCGGTCGCGGTCAGCGCCCGCGGACTGTAGCGCGGCACCAGCGAGCCGGCCGCCGCGGCCGCGACCACGGTGCCGACCGCCACCGGGACCACCAGCACACCGGCGGCGGCGGCGGATATCCCGCTCACCACCTGTCCGTAGAGCGAAACCAGCAGTGTCACAGCGTAGGTGGCGACAGCGTTGATCACCACCGCGACGAAAACCAGTGCGATGCCGCGGTTCCGGAACAATCGCAGATCCACCAGGGGATGCCGCCGGCGCGCCTGCACGGCCACGAACGCCGCGGCCGACACCGCCGCGGCGACCACGAACAACCACGGCAGCCACGGCAGGCCCGGCACCCTCGTCGCCGCCGGGGTCAGCGCCAGCACCACCGCGGTCAGGACCGCCGCCGACAACACCGATCCGGCCAGATCGAAGGTCTCACTGCCCCTTCGGCCGTGCCGGGCGGGGATCACCAGCACCGACGAGACCAGGGCCAGCAGCCCGATCGGCAGGCACACCAGAAACAGTCCGCGCCAGCCCAATACCGACGTCGCGGCGCCGCCGACCACCGGCCCGGCCACCTGTGCGACCGCGGCGACGGTCGCATTCCATCCGAGCGCGCGGCCCAGGTCGTGCGGGGCGAAGACATCGGTGAGCAAGGCGGTGTTGTTCGTGACGACCGCGGCCGCGCCGACGCCCTGCAACATCCGGAACACGATGAGCCACCCCGCCGACGGGGCCAGGGCGCACAACCCGGTGGCGGCGGTGAAGGCCGCCAGGCCACCCAGATACAACGGCCGCCGCCCGACGAGATCGGCGAGCCGGCCGAACACCAGGATCAACGCGGTGGTGATCAGCATGTAGCCCAGCAGAATCCAGGTCGACTGCGCCGCGGACGCGTTCAGCTCCCGGGTCACGGTCGGCAGGGCGACGGTCAGGCCGCTGATCCCGAGGAACACCGCCACCACCCCGACACTGGTTGCCGCGAACACTCGCCACGGCCGCGCATGATATTCCGCCGCAACGCTGTTCATGCGGGCCGGCGCTCGTGGAAATCGGTGTTCCGCTGCCACACTTCCGCCAGCCGCAGGCAGAGGTCCTCACCCCACGGCCGGCCGACCACCTGCACCCCCACGGGCAGTCCGTCGACGAAACCCGCCGGCATCATGACGGCCGGCAGCCCGAGATAGTCGAACAGTCCGGTGTTGCGTCCGACGATGGCCTGCAACGGATGTCGCTCACCGTCCATCTCGACGGTGGCGTCCGCCAGCCGGGCGGCGGTGGCGCCGACCCCGGGCGTGAGCAGCACGTCCACGCCGGCCCGATCGAACGCGGCCAGCACATCGCGCAGCGCAGCGGCCCGCCACCGCAGAGCTCGCAGATAGTCCACCGCCGACGGCACCAGGCCACGGGCGATCCGCACCTGAGTTCCGATGTCGTACAGCGCGAATCGGTCGAGCGCCGCTTCCTGGTTGGAGGCGAGCTCACAGGTGAGCACGATCGTGACGGCGTCGTGCAGCCGCGCCGCGTCGGCGATCGCCACGGGCACCGATTCCGCGCCCGCCTCCCGCAACACCCGCTCGGCCCGCCGCCTGGCGTCCAGCACTCTCGCGTCACACAGCTCGATGAACCACCGGTCCGGCACGCCGATCCGGATCCCCGCCAGCGGCCGCCGCCCGGACGAGCACGATGCCCGCGTCGAAACGTTCACCGCCACAGGGGTTTCGCCGATCACCGTGCGTTCCAACGGCATCCGTCCCGCACCGGGCCCCGCGCCCGGGGCAGCGGGGTGGGCGCCGAGCGCATTCCGGACGGTGTCGGCGATGTGCTCCGGTGCGGCGGCGGGGTCGTGACCGTCCGGTCCGGCGAGCACGCGCAGAACCAGACGCAGATCGGCCGCCGACCGCGCCATCGGGCCGACATGATCGAGGGTCCACGACAACGACGCCACACCGGTGCGGGGTACCAGGCCGTAGGTGGGTTTGATACCCGTCAGATTGCAGGCGGCGCTGGGCACCCGGATCGACCCGCCGGTATCGGTTCCCAGTGCGAGCGGCACCAGGCGGGCGGCCAGCGCGGCGGCCGAACCGGTGGACGAACCGCCGGTCCAGCGCTCCCGATCCCAGGGGTTGGTGACCGCACCGTAGCGTGCGTTGTGCGGTGCCCCGCAGGCGAATTCGGTGGTCGCGGTGATCAGCGCCGGAATCGCACCGGCGGCACGCAGCCGGGCGACGACGGTCGCGTCCGCGGTCGCGACGCGGTTCCCGGTGACCCGGGAGCCGGCGGTCACCGGTGCGCCTGCGACATCGATGATGTCCTTGACCGCGAAGAAGATTCCTTCGAGCGGCCGGGCCGTACCCGACGCCCAGCGCCGGTCGGATTCGGCGGCCGCCCCCTCGAGGTCCGGCACCACGGCGACTACCGCGCTACCGGTCGCCCCGGAATCGCCGCGGGGCTCCCCCGGCCCCGCACCGTCGGCCACCCCACCACCGGTTCCCCGTTCGCCGCGCGGGGACGGCATCGCGCCGCCGGTGGTGGCGGGGTCGGCCCAGCGCGCCCGCAGTGCGGTGAGCACAGCGCTCGGTGTCGTCGCGCCGGTGGCGTAGGCGCGCAGGAGTTCTCCCACGCCCAGTTCGTGCACCGCCGATCCGATTCCGGGTTCCGGCTCGATCGGTGCGATCTGCTGTCGCGGAACCGGATTCGCGGCGAGGACGGCGAGGAAGTGGGCCGGTTCGACCGGCTCCGCGGTCGGCGAGGGGGGCAGCGGATCACGCCGGGACGCCGCGAGCAGCGGCGCCATATCCGCGCGGGCCCGGTCGAGGACATCCTCGACGCTGGTGACCGCGGCCGCGGTCAGGTCCGGATAATCCGTCGCGGCACTCACTTCCGCGCCACCGCAGATCCGGCCTGCGAGACCTCGCGGGCCGCGGAGGTGGACCCGATCGGATCCGGCGGCGCCGGCGCGCCCGGGACCGGCCGGGGCACGCCGGTCGGCCGGACGACGCCGGAGCTCAGATCGGCCAGCAGGCGCAGGACGTCGGGCCGGCGGTCGCGGGCCAGGGGGAAGGCCGCCCGCACCGCCGGCACCGCGTCGAGATCCAGTCGCACCCGCAGGATCTCGTCCGCGACGTGCGCGGGCGCCTCGGCGACGATCGCGCCGTCCGGGGCGATGACGCAGGATCGGCCGAAGTAGTCGACGGTGACACCGTCGAGGGTCTCCGGGCCCGCACGGTTCGCGGCCACGATCCAGACCTGCGATTCCATTGCCCTGGTTCGCAATTCGGCCAGGAACAGATCCTCCCGGCTGCCCAGCGAGGAGACGATGGCGAGCACCACCTCCGCGCCGAGTCCGCGAGCCACCGCCCAGTATTCGGGGAAGGTGCGGTCGTAGCAGACGACGCAGCCGAACCGGGTGCCCAGCAGGTCGGTGGTGACAGGAGTCTGTCCGGGCGCGAAGTGGTACTTCTCGTCGATGTCGATACCGCTGACCTTGTTGGCGGGCAGCGAAAGCTTGCGGTATGCCGGAACGGTTCCCCCGTCCGGCGTGCGCCAGTCCGCGACCCGGCCGGACCGGTCGATCAGCACCACCGCGTTGTGCGTGCGGTCGTCGGGGGCGCGCTCGAACATTCCGAAGGCGATCGCGCAGCCGAGTTCGGCTGCCAGCGTGGCGAATACGGTGGTCGCCGGGCCGGGGATCGGCTCGGCCCAGCCGGTGCGGCCGATGTCGTGGCCGGTGCAGAAGTACGGGGTGGTGATCAACTCGGGCAGCACCACCAGATCGGGGACGCCGGCGCCGCCGGTGGCCGCCGCACGGATCAGCCCGGCCAGCCCGGTGATGTTCGCGGTGATGTCCTCGGTCAGCTCACCGGCCTGGACGACGGCGACATCGAGGGTGCGAGTGGGCATGACGAAACCTCCGGATATCGGGCACGGGCGAGGGGGCGGACCGTCCGGGGGTGCCGCGGTCGCGCGCACCCCCGGCCGCGGTCAGGCGGCGGCGTGAATGTCGTTGCGGCTCTTCATCAACGGCTGGATCCTGGTGCCGAAGTTCTCCACTCCGGCAACGAAATCGTCGAAGGTGAGCATGATTCCCTTGATGCCCGCCACCTCGGCGACCTCGTCGAGCATCCGGGCGATGGTCTCGTACGAGCCGACCAGGGTGCCCATGTTGAAGTTCACGGCGCCCTCGGGCAGGGAAATGGTCTTGGCCGTGGAGGATTCGTCGGCGGCGGCGTCCGCGTCGGACTGATCGGCCATGTAGCCGAGCGCCGCGAGATCGGCGTTGTCGTGGTAGTCCTGCCATTTCGCCCGCGCCGCGTCGTCGGTCTCGTCGGCGATCACCATGAACAGGGCCAGCGCCCCGACATCGCGACCGGACTTGGCGGCGGATTCGACCAGGGTGGCGGTGGCCTCGGAAATGGCTGTGGGAGTGTTGATCCCGGTGCCCATGATGAAGTTGAAGTCGGCCATCTCGGCGGCGAACTTCATACCCGTCTTCGACTGCCCGGCCGCCACGACCGGGACCGCGCCACCGGTCGGACGCGGCGACAGCACGCAGTCCTCCATCGTGTAGTGCTCGCCCCGGAAGTCGCTGACCCCGTCGGCCCACAACTGCCGCATGACGGTGACGTATTCGGTGGCCTGCGCGTACCGGTAGCCGAAGTATTCCTCGCCCGGCCACAGTCCCATCTGCGAGTACTCGTTGGGCGCCCAGCCCGTCACGATGTTGACGCCGAATCGGCCCGGCGCGATCGAGTCGACGGTGGCGGCCATGCGGGCGACGATCGCCGGCGGCAGCGCGAGGATCGGCGTGGAGGCGAACAGCTTGATCTTCTCGGTGACCGCGGCCAACCCGGCCATCAGGGTGAACGACTCCAGGTTGTGGTCCCAGAATTCGGTCTCGCCACCGAAGCCCCGCATCTTGATCATCGACAGCGCGAAGTCGAGTCCATATTTCTCGGCCTTCTGCACGATCGTCTTGTTGAGCTCGAAGGACGGCATGTACTGCGGCGCGCTCTTGGAGATGAGCCAGCCGTTGTTGCCGATGGGAATGAATACACCGATGTCCATGTGCGACTCCTGGGACCGAGGTAGCGACGGGCGGGCGTCCTCGCCGCGCCATGACTTCGAATGTATTGGGGAGCTGTTGCCGGATCGAGGCCCCGCGGTTACAGACTCATTGCCCCGTTTCAGGCACCGGCGAGCGCCGCGGCGCTACCCCGCGGCACCCACTCCACCGGGAAGGCCCGGTGCACCGGCGCCCCCGCGGCGCCGTCGATCCGGGCCAGCAGCAATTCGGCGGCGGCCACGGCCATGTCCTCCAACGGCTGGCGGACCGTGCTCAGATCGAACATCGACCAGCTGGACGCGTCGAGGTCGTTGTAGCCGACCACCGATACGTCCTCCGGCACCCGCCGGCCCAGTCGCGCGGCCGCGTCCAGCGTGCCGTAGGCGACGAAATCCGTGATGCAGAACAGCGCGGTCGGCGGCTGCTCGCGGCGCAGCAGGCGGGCGCCGCCCTCGAATCCGCTCGCCGCATCGACCCCACCGCGGTACAGCAGTTCTTCTCGCAGCGGAAATCCCTTCTGCGACAACGCTTCCCGGAATCCGGCCTCACGCAGTTTCACGCTCGAATTGTCCAGCGGACCGGAGATCAGCCCGATCCGGCGATGCCCCATGGCCAGCAACCGTTCCGCCACCAGCCGGCCACCGCCGATGTTGTCCGAGGTCACCCGGTCCACCCGGCGAGCCTGGCCGCCGTCGACGTCGCGGTTGAGGATCACCAACGGGATCTTCCAGTCGATCATCTCGGACACGATGGGCGAATCCAGCCGGGCGGAGATGAACACCACGCCGCCGACCAGACCGCCGCGCAGCGCCTGGATGTCTCGCTCCAGGTTGCCCTCGGCGCGATCGTTCATCAGCAGCACCCGATAGTCGTGCTCCGCGAACCTCTCCTGCAGCGTGTTCACCAGCGCGGGATACGACGGATTACGCAGATCACCACTGACCACCGCGATCGACGAGGAACGCCGTGTGATCAGGTTACGCGCGGTCAGATGCGGGACGTAACCCATCTCGGCGGCCAGCGCCCGGATGCGATCCCTGGTCTCCTCGATCACCCGCGGGTCGCCCCGCATCGCCCGGGACACCGTCGACTGCGACACACCGGCACGGCGAGCGACGTCGTAGCTGGTGATCGCCTTGTTACCCACGCAGTGATTCTAGTGCCAACCGGACCACCGGCACGGACGGCGAAAGCCGTTGGGCCGGTGACCCGCCACCGGCGTCGATCATCGGCGGCGCGATCGCCCGGGTGCGGAGATACGGCGCCGTCACGTTGACCGCGTAGACCCGATCGAACAGAGTGGTGATGACCTCGGCCGCGCCCGGGGTGCTGCGGGCCTGGCTCATCAGCGCCCCGAGCGGGCAGTTCATCCCCTGCGCCCGATACCGCGCGACCGCCAGCGTCACCTCCCCGGGATCGCCGCTGCGCAGATGCGTCGCGGCCCCCGCCACGATCCGCTGCCGCGTCGCATACCCCTTCGCCGTGAATGCCACCGAATCGACGTTAGCGAAGGGCGCCGCGACCCGGACAACGGCCCAGGTATTCCGAGGGTGACCGGCGCGTTCCGTGGAGCAGAGAATTGCCGAAGCGTTCCCAGCGCCGGTAATGAGCGTGATCCTTTGTAGGATAACGCAATTCAACAGGGAAGGGTGCACATGCATGCGTCGATTCCGGGGCTGACCTCGGTGCTGCGACCGTCGCCGTTGCCGACCGTGGCGGCGCCGCCGTGGGCCGATATCGAGCAGGCGATCGGCACCCGGCTACCCGGCGACTACCGGGAATTCATCGAACTCTACGGGAACGGCTCGATCAATCATGAACTCTCGGTGTGGTATCCGGCCCTG
Organism: Nocardia aurantia; assembly: GCF_009604425.1. Taxonomy (GTDB): domain Bacteria; phylum Actinomycetota; class Actinomycetes; order Mycobacteriales; family Mycobacteriaceae; genus Nocardia; species Nocardia aurantia. The sequence continues at coordinate 42,132 of NZ_WEGI01000018.1, forward strand.
CGGCGCACCGATGCCCGGGTCGTATTGACCGCATTGGTGGACGACACCCTTCCGGAACCCGGCTCGGTCGGCGAGTTCGTGGATGCGCGACCGGGCGAGCCGGAATTGTGCGCCTTTCCCGAGCCCGGTGGTCTGCTCCAGTGGGGTAGCACCAATGGCGCGGACATGTTCTTCTGGGAGACCGCGGGCGATGATCCGGATCAGTGGCCGGTCATCGCCTTTCATCACTTCGACTGCACGTTCCACCGTTACGACGGTGGTATGGCGGATTTCCTCACCGCGGTTGCCGACGGTACCCACGAACATGCTCGAGCGTTCATCGGCCGGCCGCCCGGTGGAGCCAGGTGGAACATGCACGGCGATTGGGGAATTCGATACGGCCGGCCGCCGCACGCGACTTTCGATTGGTCCGAGGACGGTATCCGGTTCGGCACCGGCTCCCTGATGCCACTACGCCCGACGCCGGATACCGGGGGTGGCGATCAGGACGTCTACGGGCGGACCGGTGAAGTGGTACCGCTGATCTCGCTCGACGACGATGGCACGACGATTCGGCTCGGCGGTGGGGGTCTGGCACCCGGCATGTCGTATCGCCTGTTCGCATTCCTCGGCGTCGACCCCGCCGCCGAGCCCCTGGGGCTCGAATTCCTCCGGGACGGAGCCCCGCTGGCGGTCGAGTCCGTCCCGGCGGACACGACGGGGGCGCGGGTGATCGATGCCGAGGTTCTGATTCCGGCGAACGCACCCGCTACCGCGATCCAACTCCGCATTCTCGGTGATCTGGCCGATCTGATCGTGTCCGGCCGGCAGTTCTCTCTGTGGATCAGAGGAACTCTCGGCGACTGACGGCGAGCATGATTCCGACCGTGACGGGTCGAGCCGGGGAGGCTAGGCGCCGAGCATGTTGAAGCCGCCGTCGGCGTTGAAGTAGGCGCCGGTCATGTGGGCCGCGTCGTCGGTGGCGAGGAACAGCGCGGTGCCGGCCAGTTCGGCGGGAGCGGGGATGTGCTTCAGCGGGGTCTTCGACAACAGTTCCTCGCGGCGGCCGTTGCGCCAGTCGTCGCGGGCCAGGGTCGCCTCGGTCTCGATGAATCCGGGGGCGAAGGTGTTGACCCGGACGGTCGGGGCGAAGGCCTGGGCGTAGGACTTGGTGATGCCGAGGACGCCGTACTTGCCGGCGGCGTACTGGGGTGCGCGGGCGCTGCCGCGCACGATGACGGTGGAGCCGATGTTGATGATCGCGCCGTGGCCCTGCTCCAGCATGCGGGAACCGAATTCGTGCACGCACAGCAGCGTGCCCTTGATGTCGACGGCCAGTACCCGGTCGATCGACTCCTCGGTGATGTCGCGCCACGACATCTGCTCGGTGGCGACGTCTCCGACGTTGTTGACGAGCACGTCCAGACCGCCGAATCGGGCGAACACCTCCTCGGCCATCGCGATGATGTCGGCGTGCCGGCCGATGTCGGCCTGCACGGTGAACGCCTCGCCGCCGATCTCCTCGATGCGCGCCACGGTGGCCTTCGCGCCGGCGGCGGAGCTGCGGTAGTGCACCGCGACCCGGGCGCCCTCCTGGGCGGCGCGGAACGCGATCTCCGCGCCGAAGCCGGTGCCGGCGCCGGTGACCAGCACCGTCCTTCCGGCGAACCGCTGCGGAATCCGACTGTCGGTCATGCGAATCCGACTCCCTCTGTCTCGATACTGGTGGTGGTGGATGCCTCGGCGGTAGCAAGCGCGGACCGCGAGAAGTTCTGGCGCAGTTCGCCGATGCCTTCGATGCGGCTGACGAGTTCGTCGCCGGGCCGCAGATACCGGGGTGGGTTGCGGCGATTGCCGACACCGGCCGGCGTGCCGGTGAAGATCAGGTCGCCGGGCAGCAACGGCACGATCGCGGAGATCCGAGCGATCAGTTCCGGGACCGCGAAGATCATCGAGGCGGTCCGATCATGTTGCATCACATCGCCGTTGAGCAGACCGGTGATCTCCAGATCGTCCGGATCGGCGAATTCGTCCGGGGTGACCAGCACCGGCCCGGTCGGCCCGAAGCCCGGGAACGACTTGCCGAGGCCGAATTGTGCCGGGGTGCCGCGGGATTGGACGACGCGCTCGGAGATGTCCTGTCCCACGGTGAGTCCCGCGACGGCCGGCCACGCGCGCTCGGCCGGGACACGGTGCGCCGGCGCCCCCATCACGGCGACGAGCTCCACCTCCCAGTCGACCTTGCCCGGGGGCAGTTCGATCGTGCCGGTCGGGCCGGTGACGCAGGTCGGGAACTTGGTGAACACCAACGGATCCGACGGCGGCGTGAAGCCCGCCTCGGCCGCGTGCGGCGGATAGTTGAGTGCCACCGCGAACACCTGGCGCGGCCGCGGCGCCGGGGCGGTGAGCTCCGCCGGATCCGGGACGAAGGACTGCTCGGCGGTGGCCGTGTCGCGGCCGACGGCCCAGTCCCGCAACGCATCCCACTGCTCCAGCAGCGCCATCGGATCCGACGGGAACCGGTCGCGCGAGGCACGCTGGATGTCCACGGCCCGGTCGCCGTCGATCAGGACCGCCCGGCCGGTGACCGCGGCGAACCTCACCAGTCCACCTTCTGCGGCACCGGGGTGCCGTGGCCCTCGGTCCAGCCGATGATGGGGGTGCGCAGCACGCCGAGCCGCTCGACCTGGGCCTCGATCACATCGCCGGGCTTCAGGTACATGTCCGGGTCGCCGCTGAAACCCGCGACGCCCTGGATGGTGCCGGTGGTGATCAGATCACCCGCGCTGTAGCCCTGCGGAGAGTGGTAGGCGACCAGGTGCGGGATCGACACCGACATCCGGTTGGTGTTCGACTTCTGCCGCACCACGCCGTTGACCCGCAACTCCATATCGAGGTTCTGCGCGTCCGGGATCTCGTCGGCGGTCACGATGTACGGGCCGACCGGGCAGAAGGTGTCGATCGCCTTGCAGAAGGAGAACACGCCGGATTCCATTTCCCGGCGCTGGATGTCACGCGCGGTGATGTCGTTGAACACCACGTAGCCGGCGACGTGGTCCGGCGCGTCGTCGACGCCGAAGAATTTGCCCGGCTTACCGATCACCACCGCGATCTCGAGCTCGTAGTCGAGTTCGCTGGTCAGATGTTCCGGGTAGATCACCGGCTCGTCCGGGCCGACGATCGCGTCGACGTTCTGGAAGAACACGATGCCCTTGTGCATCGGATGCGACCAGTCGACCTTCTTCGACTCGTCCTCGTGCTCCCGGAAATTGCCGGAGGTGTGGAAGAACTTCTTCGGCACGATCGGCGCGCGCAGCCGCACCTCGTCGAGCGCCAGCCGTTCCCCGGACTCGGCCACCCGGCCGGCGAGTTCGAAATATTCGCGGGTGCTGCCCACCTCGAGCGGAAGGACCAGCCGCTCCTCCAGTTCCAGCCGACCCACGCGGCCGTCGTCGAAGGTGATGAGTTTCATGAGGATGCCTTCTTTGTGTCGCTATCGGACGAAGCCGCCCGACTTTCATTGAATGAAAGTAGAATTCGCTAGATGAATGTTGCTGAGTATCGTCGCGCGCCCCGGAGCTGTCAAGCGGCCGGGCCCTCACCGGCGAACACGCGCAGTTGCAGTGCCAGCAACCCGTAGTAGCCCACGATCGTGGTCAGTTCGAACAGCCCGCGCTCGGTCAGCGCGGCCACCGCGGCGTCGTAGCCGGCGGTATCGAGGCGGCCCCTACGGACCAGCTCGCGGGTGGTATCCAGCGCGATCCGTTCGACCGGGTCGGTGACGGCGGGCTCGTCCGCGGCTCGCACGGCGGCCAGTTCGGCGTCGGTGAGCCCGCACACGCGGCCCACCGCCTCGTGCGCGGCGCGCTCGAAATCGCTGTCCCAGTGCGCGGCGACGACCAGGATGGCGAGTTCCCGTATCCGGTCGGTGAGCACCGAGTGGTAGCGGACCGCCGCGCCGACCGATTGCAACGCCATCCCGGCGGGCGGGCTGAGCAGCATCGCGTTGAACGGCCCGCGCAGCCGGCCGTCGGCGTCGGTCAACGGGAACGCTTGCGGCCCGGCCGCTCTGGGGCCACCGGCGATGGCCCGATAGACGACGGCCTGATCCTCGGTCAGGTCCCCGGGCAGCAGCCCGGCCAGCCGTGCGGTCACATCCGGCTCCTCTCCTTGCGGGGGAACGCCCGCGCATCGGCGCACGTCCCGGGTCTGCGTAATATCAGCTTCCATACAGTGAAAGTCTCGAGAATGAGGTGTCCATGGCACGCGGAACCGCCGCGGACCCGGCCCAGGCCGAGCCCGCCGAATCCGGCAAGCGCACCTACCAGGTCGAAGCGCTGGCCAAGGGGCTGCGGATCCTGTCGCTGTTCGACGAGAAGCGCACCTCGATGAAACTCACCGAAATGGCCACGGAGACCGGCATTCCGCTGCCGACCGCGTTCCGGATGGCCGCGACGCTGGTCACCGAGGGCTTCCTCGAACAGCTCGCCGACGGCGACTATCGCCCGGCGCCGAAGGTGCTCACCCTCGGCTTCGCGTCGCTGCGCGGCCTGGATCTGGTGCAGCTGGCCGACGGCCCGCTGCGGCGGCTGTCGGCGGCCACGGGCCAGACGGTCAATCTCGGCACGCTCGCGGGCGACCGGGTGCTGTACCTGATCCGTATCCGCAACAACGACCTGGTCACGGCCAACATCCAGGTCGGCTCGCAACTGTCGGCGGTGAGCACCTCGATCGGCAAACTGCTGCTCGGCTCGCTCGACGAGACCGAATTGCTGCGGCGGGTGACCGAGGATTCGTTCGCCGGTTCGGCGGGCCCGAACGCGATCCGCTCGCTCGACGAGCTGATCCCGGCCCTGGTGGAGATCCACGAGCGCGGCTGGGCGATCCAGGACGAGGAACTCGCCTACGGCCTCCGCTCGGTGGCCGCGCCGATCCACGACGAGACGGGCGCGGTGGTCGCGGGCGTCAACGTCGCGGTCCCGGCCCGGGAGTTCCCGGTCCGGCGACTGCGACAGGAACTGCTGCCGCGCCTGCTCGACGCCTGCGCCGAGGTCTCCCGGCTGCTCGGCGGTCGCTGACCCGGCCCGAACCCGAGCGCCTACGCCGGTCCCGACACCGATGGCCCGGACACTGATCGCGGTGGCCGCCGACAGGGGACGGTCGGCGGACACCGCGGCCAGGCCCACTGGGGCCGGGGCGAGTGTGGTTGACAGCATGGCGATCTCAGACGAGGGTGCGGCCGCCGTCGACATACAACACCTGCCCGGTGACGAAGGCGGCGCGCGGGGAGGCCAGGAAGAGGACCGAGCCCACCACGTCCTCCGGCACACCCAGTCGCCCGGCCGGTACGAGGTCCGTCATGCCTTCGCGCACACCGGGTTTCGCGAGGTAGTCGCGGGTCAGTTCGGTTTCGGTGTACCCGGGGGCCACCGCGTTGACGGTGATCCCGGTGGCGGCCGTCTCCCGGGCCATCACCTTGACCAGCTGATCGAGGCCGCCCTTCGAGGCCGCGTACGGACCGTGGTTGGGGTGCGCCAGCTGCGAGGACACCGACGAGAAGAACACCATGCTGCCGCCGCCGGCCGACCGCATCAGCCGGGCCGCGGCCCGGCCCGCCCAGAACGCCGTGGACAGATTCAGCGTGAGGATCCGCTCCCACACCTCGTCGGGCATCTCCTCGATCGGCCGCCGATCGTTGGCGCCGACCGCGTGGACGAGGGTGTCCAGGCCGCCGAGCTGCCCGGCCGCCGCGTGCACGGCCGCATCGCAGGCCGCCGACGTGGTCAGATCGGCCGGCAGCGGCCGCACCTCGGCCGCCGCCAGTTCCGGCTCGTCCACCAGCGCCTTCAACTTCACCTGGTCGACATCGGCGACCACCACCCGGGCGCCGACCTCGGCCAGCCCCCGCACACACGCGGCACCGAGCCCGCCCGCGCCCATCACCAACACCCGCGCGCCGTCGAGTCCGAGCCATCCCATCACGTCACCGTACTTTCACTTGATAAAAGTTACTTTCCCTGACTGAGCCTAGCCGCGTACCCGTCACCGGCGGGCACGCGGCGGGCGATCAGTGCGAAAGCGCTTCCAGCGGAAGCTGTCTGGTCTCCACACCCCAGCGCAGTGTCACCGCGCCCCCGACGATCAGTACCGCCAGAAACAGTCCGAACACCGCGGCCGCACCGCCGCCGGCGTCGAGGATCCAGCCGATGACCGTCGGGGCGATCACCACCGCGAGGCAGCGCCACGCGCTGGCCGACAGCACGCCCCAGGACCGCATCCGGGTCGGGTAGATCTCGGCGGTGTAGGCGTAGACCAGCGGATCGATCCCGCCGACCGCGGCCAGCATCAGCCCGCCGGTCAGCAGCAGCGCGGGCACCGAGTTCAGATGTCCGGTGGCGGCGAGCAGTACGGCGAGTATCGCGCCGATCGCCGACACCAGATAGCCGGTCAGGAACCAGCGGCGCCGGCCCACCCGGTCCACGGTCAGACCGACGGCCACGATCATCGCGATGACCACCCCGTTGACCCCGGCACTGGCGAGACTCGCCGTCGATTGGGAGACGTGCGCGAGTTTCACGTAGAGGCTCGGCATCCACACCGTGCCGCCGAGCAGCGTGAAGTAGACGCTGAACCACAACACCCACGCGGTCACCGAACGCCCCCGGTAACCGCGGGAGACCAACTCGCCCAATCGCGTCGGCGCTGCGTCGGCCGACACCGGGACCGCATCGGAATCGGCACCCGGTTCGATCCGCGCCGCCCGTTCCATCGCGGCGATCGTGCGTTCCGCCTCGTCGAGCCGGCCGCGGCGGATCAGCGCGCGCGGCGATTCCGGCAGCACCCGCCAGGACAGGGCGGCGATCAGCACCGGGACGGCGCCGACCGCGAACAGCACCCGCCAGGCGGTTTCGTGCGAGACGGTCGCCAGCAGCACCGCCGACGCCAGCGACGTCGCCAGATTGCCCAGCGGCGACGCCAGTTTGTAGAGCACCGTGACCAGGCCGCGCTGCGAGCCCGCGACGAATTCGCCGAGCATCGCCGACGCCGCGGGCGCCTCGACACCGAGGCCGAAGCCCTGGATCAGCCGGATCGCCGCCAGACTGCCGGTACTCCAGCTGAAAGCGGAGATCAGCGCGAAGGTGCCCATCACCAGCAGCGAGGTCAGGAACACCCCGCGCCGGCCCAGCCGGTCGGCGACCAGCCCGAAGCCGATCGCACCCACGCCCTGCCCGATGAAACCGGCGCTCACCAGCATTCCGGCCTGCCCGGGACCGAGGTGGAACGTCGACGAGATCGCCGCCAGCACCGTCCCGATCGACACGATGTCGAAGGCGTCGAAGAAGGTGCCCGCGGCCAGCGGGCCTACGACCCGGGCATGGAACCGCGAGACGGGTATTCGTTCCATCCGGGCGATCAACCGGTCCGCCGTTGCGGCGGTCCGGAATGCGGATTCGTTCGACACGACCATGGGTCACCGATCCCGTAACACGTTGACTTTCACATAATGAAAGTCGATTTCTCGACTGAAGCGTGTGAAGCACATCACGGTGACCGGCCCCCGTCAAGGGCGGGACCATCGAGGTCACGAGACCGGTTGCGCCGCAGGTCATTCCGGCTCCGGCGCGGCCGCGCCGGTCACGGACCGGCAGAATCGGAGGGCGTCGCCCACCAATCTCGGCACGTCCGGGGCGTCGTCCCAGAAATGCCCGGCGCCGGCGACCAGGTCCAATCGCACCGGCGCCCCCACCTCCCGCAGCGCGGCGGCGAGCCGGATGCTCTGCGCGACCGGCACGTGCCGGTCGGCGGTGCCGTGCGCGAGCAGGATCGGCGGCGCGCCGGGATGCACATGGGCCAGGGGGCTCGCCGCGCGCGCCCGTTCCGGCTCGGCGGCGACCGGGGCGCCGAGGAAACGGTCCTCCCGCGAGGTGTCCGGCTCGTGCCCGGCGCCGTGCAGCGCACGCAGGTCGTCCGGCAGGCCCGGCAGGTCGGTGGGCGGGAACCAGGCCACCACACCGCGAACGCCGAGCGGGTCCGACCGCCGCAGCGCGGCCAGCAGCGCGAGGTGGGCCCCGGCACTCTCGCCCCACAGCACGATCGCCGCCGGGTCGAGCCGCAGCCGCCGGTGCTCGGCGCGCAACCAGTGCACGGCCGCGCACAGATCGTCGACGGCCGCCGGACAGGGCGCCTCCCCGCTGAGCCGGTAGTCCACCGCCGCGACCGCGAATCCGCTTGCGGCGACGGCGGAATGGAAGGCCGGGCCGTCGCCGCCGAGCACCGGCAGCGCGTGGGTGCGGGATCCGCGCTGCCAGCCGCCGCCGTGCACGGACACGATCACCGGACGGTCGGACGGAACATGCTGCGGCAGATACAGATCCAGTTCCAGCGGCCGGAATCCCACGACCTCGCGGTAGACAGCGCCGGCCACCCGCCCGACCTCCGCGCCCACCCCGGTCACCGCGCGGCGCCCGCCGGCTCGGACCGCAATCGCGGTGCGCGATGGGCGAATTCGCCGTCCTGCAGCACGGCGAGCAGGTTTTCCGGATCCTGCAACAGGGATACGTCCCGGCACGGATCGCCCCGGACCACGAGCAGATCCGCGAGGTATCCGCCCGTCAGCAGCCCCACCGGGCGCCGCATCAGCAGTCCGCCGAGGTAGGTGGCCGCGCGCAGCGCCTCGGCCGGGGTGTAGCCGAACAGGTCGACGAACAGTTGCAGATCCCGTGCGTTGCGGCCGATGGGGTTGTTGGGGAATCCGTAGTCACCACCGGGCAGCACCCGCAGGCCGCGGCGGCGCAACTCCTGGTACAGCTCCTGCTGGGCGGCCAGCGCCGCCACCGACCCCATCGCCTCGGCACGGTCCGCGTCGATGCCGAACTCGGCGCCCTCGTGCACGTTCGCCCACATGATGCCGACCGCGGGCGACAGGAAGATCTCGTCCTTGTGCTCCTCGAGCAGATCCACGGCCGCCTCGTCGGCGTAGGTGCAGTGGTAGATCGACCGGAAGCCGTGCCGCACAGCCAATTCCACCGCTTGCGAGGACTGCGCGTGACAATTGAGCAGCACCCCGGATTCCCGGGCCTGCTCCCCCGCCGCCGCGGCCTCCGCCGCGCTGTACTGGGTGACCCGGGATCCGCCGGACACGAAGACGTCGTCGTTGCTGAGCAACAGTTTCACGCTGTCGAAGCCGAGGGCGGCCTGCTCGCGGACGAACGCCCGGACCGCCTCGGGCCCGGTGGCCACCGGCCGCGGACCGTCCGGGCCCAGCCGCACCGGATTGTTGTCCCGTTCGAAGGAGGCGGCCCGCAGCCGCGGCCCGCGCGAGACGCCCTGTTCCAGTTCCGTTTTCAGCTGCACCTCGGTGGGCACCGGGGTCAGCGAGCCGGCCGAGTAGGCGCTGGTGAAGCCGGCCCGCAGCAGGATGCCGGCGTTGCGGCGGGCGATGGCCAGCAGTTCGTCCGGCGGGGGCAGCTCCCGGAAGAAGCTGACGTCCAGCGGGGGGTTGAACCGGGTGTCGAGATGACCGACGGCGGACGGAAAGGTCAGGTGCGCATGCGATTCCACCAGTCCGGGCATGACCGTGGCACCGGTGCAGTCCACCACCGTGTCGCCGTCCTCGGCGACGGTGCCGCCGCCGACGCGGACGCTCTCGATCGTGGCGCCGCGCACCACGACGTCGCCCGGCACCGGCGGCGCACCCGACCCGTCGAAGACCAGTCCATTGCGGAAGAGTAGCCGGGCAGCGGCGATCGGCGCCTTCACGTTCACTGTTCGATCCTCACTATCGCTCATCGAAAGCTGATTTCCACTATTCGTGACCCGCACCACAAACTCCAGTAGGATTCGACCCGTTATCGTGAGGCGGAACCGAACAATGCTGTTAGGTTGCTCCGGGAGAAGGGCCGATGGATCTGTCGCTGCACGCGCTGCGTTACTTCGTGGCCGTCGCCGAGGAACTGCATTTCGGCCGCGCCGCACAGCGGCTGCGGCTGACCGCGCCGACGGTCAGCGAACAGATCTCCAGACTCGAGACGAAACTCGGTGTCGGCCTGTTCCGGCGCACGTCCCGGCGGGTGGAGCTCACCCCGGACGGCCTCGAACTGCTCGCGTTGGCGCGGACGATGCTGGCCGACCACGACCGGATCCTCGCCTGGGCCGAGGACAAGCGGCGGCGGCAGGAGCCGGTGCTGCGCGTCGGCTTCGTCGGCGCCAATTCCGTCATCACCGAGATCATCGGCAGCGCCGCCCGGGAACTGCCCGGCATCCGCCTGGAGACCCGGCAGCTGAGTTTCACCGGCGGTATCACCGCCCTGCTGGACGGCGAGGTCGACGCTGCCTTCGTCCCGGGACCGGTGCCGCCGCTACCGGGACGGCTGCGCTGCCTCGTGGTCGACCGGGACCGGCGGGTACTGGTGCTGCCCGCGGGACACCCACTGGCACAGCGGGACAGCGTCGGCATCGCCGAACTGGGCGGCGAAACCTTCATCGCCGCCGCGGGTCCGGCCGAGGTCGTGAACTGGTGGGTGGTGGATCCACGGCCGGACGGGTCCGCACCGCGGCGCGGCCCGGTGGCCCACTCGCTCGAGGAGATGCTCGAGTTGTGCGCGGCCGGGCTGGGGGTCAATCTCGCGCCGGAATCCGTGGCCGTCTACAACAATCGGCCCGATCTGCGTTACGTGCCGGTGCCGGACATCCCGCCCGCCGACGTCGTGCTGTGCACTCCGGTCGAGCCGGGGCACCCCCTGACCACGGCCTTCGTCCGGATCGCCCACCGGCACGCCCGCGACACCACAACCTGATCGGCGCATCGATGTGAACGCCCACAACGCGATTCGGTGACAATTCACCCGGAAGGGCTTACCCGCGAGCGGAACTGGTGGATCATCCACTCGTCCGCGTTGTCACGATGGGGTTCCGGTCATGATCCGAAGGTTCGTACTGCTCGCTGCCACGGCTGTGGTCACCGTGCTCTCCGCTGCGGTTCTCTCGGCGCCCGCCGGCGCGACGACCGTCAACTGCGCTTATTCGGGACCCATCGTCGGAAACCCCGGCATGCAGTACGTCTGCTATGTGGTCCACGACGACGGTTCGAGGGAGACGTTCTATGCCCCAGGCCCCCGAGCAATCACCTGATCCGGTCGTCCATGTGACACAGCAGCCGCGGTTCGTGTCGCAGCCGGACGGGCGGGTGCGCGCCTACTATCCCGGCGAGGACTGGTTCGTCGTCGGCGCCGACCGGGCGGACGCGGTCGACAAGCTGGCCGGCGAGGTGGACCTCCGGATGCAGAATCCGGATTACGTGGCGGACCATTTCGCCATGACGCAACGACATCTGGCCGGCGAGCGGACACCCGGATTCGAGGCCAGCGAGATCACCCGCGGCGAGTACGAGCGGCGCGTCGCGGTGGCGCCCGACCGGTTGCGCGAGCTCCCCGTGACCGAGCACGGCGACGAGTAGGCGCGGAAATCCGGCCGCGAGCGCCGGCGCGCCTTCAGGACCGCGAATCCGCGGCGCTCGGCGGGAGACCCAGTGCGCGGAGCAGGTGGCCGATCTCGTTGCGGTACAACTTCTCCGGGTTGGTCGTCTGAGTCCGCAAGTGGCCCAGCACCTCCAGTGACACCAGGCCGTGCAGGTGGCCCCAGATGCGCAGGGCGATGGCCACCGCGGCGGGCGGCAGCCCCGGAAACTCCTGCCGCACTTCGGCAACGAGCTTCGGCTCGAAGTCCGGCCACTCGAATCCCTGGTCGGCGTGGGCGGTTTCGGCATGCGGCCATGCGCCGGCAGCGAGCCCGACGAGACCGAGGCAGGCCCGGCGCTCGGCGTCCGGGGCCGCGCCGCCCTCGGGAGAGCGATAGCCGGGAACCGGATCGCCGTAGATCAGCCGGAATCCCTCCCGGTTCGCCAGGGACCAGTCTCGGAACGCGCACGCCCAGGCCATGATCCGGTCCGCCGCGGCCGCCGGTGGGTGGCGGTCGCGGGCGGACTCGAGCACGTCCGCGAGATCGCCGTAGACATCCCGGATCAGCGTGGTGACCAGGTCGTCGCGGGTCGGGAAGTAGCTGTAGACCGCGTTCGCGGTCATGCCCATCTCCCGCGCGATCGCCCGCAGCGTGATCGCGGCCGGGCCGCCCTCGGCCATCAGCCGCAGGGCCACTTCCTTGATCTCCGCCGTCGTCTCGGAGCGACGGCGTTCGCGCCTGGTCGGCGCCGGGACAGCCATGTGCGCACTCTACCTCGGCGTGCGATTCACGAACGGTGTACATTTACTGCACGGCATATAGTTTTCATACGCCGTTACCAACCTTCGGAGGAACCGTGTTCATCGGCATCATCGGCGCGACCGGAAACGTCGGCCGCCACCTGGTCGGCGAGGCCCTGGCCCGCGACCATCACGTCACAGCGTTCACCCGCGACCTCGCCCGCGCCGGCACCGATCACGAGCGGCTGACCTGGCACGAACTCGACGCGTTCGACAGCGCGGCGGTCGCCGCCCGGCTGCCGGGCCTGGACGTGCTGATCAGCTGTTATCAGCCGGGCAACGCCGCCACCGATTTCGCGGGAACGGTGGCGCAGTCCATCGCCGATCCCACCGCGTATTCGACCGTGGCGCGGGCGCTGCTCACCGCCCTCGGGACGCGCCCGCGCACGCGGCTGCTCGTCCTCGGGGGCGCGGGCAGCCTGGAATACGCGCCGGGGAAGGTCGTCGCCGACGACGAGGACCGGCTGCACGCGGCCCTCGACGGGCTCGGACTGCCCCGCGGATACGCCGCCGCGGTGCGCGGTCATCGTGACGCGCTGAACGTGTACCGGACGTCGAATCGGCTGTGGACCTATCTGAGCCCGGCCGAGGAGATCGGCCCCGGCGAACGCACGGGACGGTATCGGGTCGGCGGCGACCAGCCCGTGGTCGACGAGGCGGGCCGCAGCCGGATCTCGTTCGCGGACACCGCCGTCGCCCTGCTCGACGAGATCGAGCACCCGCGATTCGTGCAGCGGCGCTTCACCATCGGCTACTGATCCCGGAACGGCGCGGCGACCGCGCGCCCTCGAGGGTCGGTTTGCGGGCCGAGGCGGCCGCCGCCCACCGGATGCCGGACATCCGGGGACCGCGCGGCCGCATCGTGCCGAATTCCGAACCCGCGGCGGCTCCGATCGATCAGTCGACGACCAGGCCGCCGGTGAGATTGACGATCGCCCCCGTCATCGCGTTCGCCCGGTCCGAGGCGAGAAAGGTTGCCACGTCGGCGATCTCGGCGACGGAGGGCAGTTCCTTGCGCACGGTGAGGTCCGCCATCCGGTCCCGGAACGCCTCCCGGCTGATGCCGTTCGCGTCGGCGTGCAGGCCGTACACCTCCGCGAGCTGCGGTGTTTCCGGCATCCCGGCGGCGTTCAGGCACACGACCCGCACGCCACGCGGACCGACCTCGGCGGCGAGCCCGCGGGACAGCGATTCGATCGCCGCCCAGGCCGGCGCCATGCCACCCATGCGCGGCACCGCCGTGCGGGACGGGCTCGCGGTGATCGTCAGTATCACCCCCGAGCCCTGCGTGGTCATCCGGCGGGCGGCGGCCCGGGTGGTGACGAAAGTGGCTCTGGGATAGGCGATCATCGGCCGCTCGAAGTCGGCGACCGGCAGGTCCACGATCGCGGTGCCCTGAATCCCGGTCTGCGGCAGACTGATCGCGGTGAACGAGATGTCCAGCGAGCCCGCCGTCGCGACCACCGCGTCCGCGTGCGCCTCGACCGCCGCCTCGTCCAGCGCGTCCACCGTGGCCGTCTCCGCGAGACCGCCTGCGGTGGTGATGTTTCCGGCGACCTCCCGCAGGGGCTCCGCGGTTCGGCCGGCGAGGAACACCCGCGCTCCCGCCATCGCGAAGGACCGCGCGACCCGGCTCCCGATGTATCCCCCAGCCCCGTAGACCACCGCGTTCTTGTTCCTGAGCAGCATTGCCGACTCCTGATCCGACGTATCCGATCGCCGGGCGCGAATACGCCCGATCCGGTTGCGTGATGCAACCAGAGCACCGTAGCGCCAACTGGTTTCTTCATGCAACCGTTTGCCGTACACTGAGGTGATGCTCGGCCGAACCTATGAGACCCAGGACTGTTCCGCGGCGCGCGCGCTCGAGATCGTCGGTGAGCGCTGGAGTCTGATGATCATCCGGCATGCGCTGTTCCGGGACGTGACCCGATTCGGGGACTTTCAGCGCAGTCTCGGTGTCGCCCGCAACGTGCTCGCCGCGCGCCTCGACCAATTCGTCGCCGACGGCGTGATGGTCCGGCAGCCGCTCGCCGAGGGCTCCGCCCATCAGGAATATCTCCTGACCGAGAAGGGCCGGGCACTCCGGCCCGTCATCATCGCGCTGACCCACTGGGGCGACCAGTGGGCCGCCCCGGACGGGCCGCCCGTCACCCTCCGGCACGCCGGCTGCGGCGGCGAGATCCATCAACGGACCGTTTGTGACTGTGGCAGAACGGTTTCCGCCGAAGAAGTCGTCGCCGATCCCAATCGGTCCCGCACGGCCGGCTGAACCTCGGCGCCGGGCCGCGACGTGCGCTCGCCGGTGGCCGCGAGTTCGTTCCGGCGGGGTTCCGTCCTCTCGAATTGTTCGGGGACTATTTCGGACGATAGACCAGATCACCGGAATGACCGTCGGCCGTTGCGGATACGTCGACATGTCGTATCGGATGTAGAATTGATTCGGTGGGGCTCGTTTCATCCAGTGAATCGATCTGAGTCATGCGCATTTTCATCAGTCATGCCGGCACGGATATCGCCGCCGCCCTGGCCTTGCAACAATGGCTCGTGCGACAGCGTTCCGAGCTCGCGGCGGATATTGTCCTCGACTCGGAGGTCGATGGTATCCGGGCCGGAAAGCGCTGGCGGGAGGCCATGCGAGCGGCGGTGTCCCGGTCGGAGACGGTCATCTGCCTGATCTCGCCACGCTGGCTGAGATCGGCGGAATGCCGCGCCGAATTCCGGACCGCCGAAGTTCTCGGCAAGCGAATCCTCTGCGCCGGAATCGAACCCGGCGAGGACGACGCGATGCGCGAGTGGCAGCGTTTCGATCTGTTCGGTCCCGGTCCTTCCGTCGCGATTTCGGTCGAGCCCGATCCGGATCCCGTGCGCTTCACGGAATCCGGTTTGCGTTCGCTGGTGTCGGGACTCGACGCCCCGGCGACAATGCCCGTGGCCGATCGTGATTCGCGGCCGGTGCCCCGGCAGCAGGCGGTGGTCACCGGGGAGGAGAACATCACCTTCCAGTCGAATCGCGACGCCGAGGTCATCATCAATCGCGCACCCTCGAGTGCGGCGGTCCGCGCCGGCGCGCTGATCATCGGCGGCACCGTCCTGCTCGGCGCCACCATCATCGGCGCGACGCTGATGTTCTCGACCGGCCGCCACGAGACATTGCGCGCCCCACGGGCTCTCGGCGAGCCGGCGGCCGGCGTCCCCCCGTTGCAGTGGGCGGTCACCATGGCCGACAGCGATCTCGACAGCTGCCACGCCTGGACGTTCCCGCAACCCGTCTCGGCGCTGCCGTACCACGAGTTCGCCGACGACATGGCCGAGAACGACGCGTGGGCGCTGAGCCACGGCGGCATCGAGAAGGACCGCGCGGTGTACACGATCGTCGTCCAAGGCATCGACGACCGGCCCGTGCTCATCCGCGACCTGCGGCTGAAGGTTCTGTCGAAATCGGTTTCGCGACAAGGGTTCACCCTGCACAGCGCGCTGGGCTGCGGCGGTCAGCCGAACGAGCGGCACTACGAAGGCGATCTCGGCGGCGCGGATCCGCGCATCCGGCTGATCGAGCCCGACCGGCCCGGCGCCGCCACCGCCGCGGCGCCGTCCACGTACACCGTCTCCCGGACGGCGCCGGAGGTCTTCGTCGTCTACATATTCGATTCCGCGCCCGAACAGAGCCTGTACTCGTACGAATTCCAGCTGGAGTGGAGCCGCGGTGGCACCGCCGACACGGTCCAGATCTTCGCGAACGACCGCCCCTTCCAGCTGAACGCGACGAACCGCTCCGAATCCGATCCCGGCTACTACCCGGCCGGCGGCGCGTGGCAGCAGATCCGCTGAAAGTCAGCGCACCGGAGGGGGATTGCCGTCGGCGCTGGCCGCGAGCGGATACGGCCAGTCGCAGACCCGGCAGGAGTGCCGGAACGCCGAGCGGGCGAAGGCCAGGGCGGCCGCGGCCGGATCGGCGGCGGTGCGGACGTCGTCCCAGTCCAGCAGATATTCACCGACCTCGGAATTCCAGTGCGCGGCAGCCGGTTCCAGCGACAGCGCATCGAAGCCCTCGGGTGCGGGGTGGGCGTAGGCGTAGAACGCGGCGCGGCCGTAGCGCTCGTCACCGGGCCACCAGCCGACGGCGACCTCCTGGGCGTCCATGGCGTTACGCATGATGAAGTCGTCGGCGGGTGGTGCGGCGGGCTGCCCGGAGAACAGGCTGACGGCCAGGTCGAACGAACCCCACCAGGCATTGACCGGGGTGCTGCGGCCGCGATAGGGCGCACGGTAGGCGGCCAGCACGCGCGCGGCCGAGGTCGCGGCGGCGAAATAGTCGTCGACCTGCTCGGGAACATAGGTGGCGTGCTCGTCGTCGGCGTCCAGCGGCACCGTCCACGACACCTCCTGCGGAGTGGGGTCGAAGTCGACCGGACCGCCGAGCGCCCGCACCGCCGCCAGCACCGCTCGGGTGACCTCACCGACGGATCGGTTCGGCGTCAACGGGATTCGCGCCGCGGCGCCACCGCTGTGCTCCACCGCGGCGGTGTGCGACCGCAGATCGAGCAACACCACCAGCGCGCCCGAGCCGTCCGGGGCCGGCAGGGCGCCGGTTTCCCAGCCGCGCGCGGTCAGCCGCAACGCCGCGTGCTGCAACTGCGGTTCCGGCGGCGCCAGCCTCGCCGACAGTTTCCCCAGCACCTGAGTGTGAGCGTGCAGGGTGTCGCAGGTTGGGCGCCACTGTTCGTACGGCAGTTCCGGCCACATGGTTCGCACCGGGCCAGGCTATCGGCATCCGCTCCGGCAACCGGCCCGCGAATATCGATCGTTGCCCATCGGATACCGCGCGGACGCCGGGCCGGATCGCCGCACGGCGGCGAGGAGCGGGCACGAGCGCCGCGGCGAAGCGCCGATGGTCAGCGCAGCACGATGTCGAGAACCTGTGCGGGCGTTTCGATCTGGGGCATATGACCCGCCCCGGGCAACAGCGTGAAGCCGGCTCCCGGAATCGCGGCGGCATAAGCCTTGCCGTAACCGGGGTGAACGACGCGGTCGCTCTCGCCCCAGACGACGTCGACCGGCAGCCGCAGGTCCGCCAGCCGGTGCAGCAGGGTGGGGTCGAACATCGCCGGGCCGGTGTAGGCGGTCAGCGCGCCGAGGTCGGGCGCCGGGGCGGGAACACCCGGCGGCGGGACGGGCGCGGCCGAGGGGTCGTGGAAGGAGTGGGCCCGGATCTCCGCCGGTGTCATGCCGCGCAGGTCGGTGATCGGATGGTCCTCGACCTCGATGCCGATCGCGTCGACGATGACCGCGCGGGCGATCCGGGATCCGTCGCGCAGGGCCATCTCGGCGGCCAGCCAGCCCCCGAAGGAGTTGCCGACGAGCGTCACATCGGCGAGCCCCAGCCGGTCCAGCATGCCGAGGTAGAGCTCGGCCAGCGCCGGGACGTCGCACAACTCGGCGGGGCGCGGAGTGCCCGCGAAGCCCGGGTGGGTGGGCACCAGGACCCGGGCGCGGGCGCCCTCGGCGAGCAGGCCGGCGAAGCCCGTCATCGTCGCCGCGCCGCCACCGCCGTGCAGCAGCAGGAAAGTCCGGGTGCGGTCGTGGTCGGCAAGGGTGACATCGACGGTACCGAGCTCGGCGTGGGTGATCATCGGTCTTCTTTCGTCGGTGGAGAACTCCACGTTGTATATAAGCAACCTTAGTTCAGCTTACTTATATAAGCAACGTTGTCGAGCCGGGTAGCATCGCGGCATGTCCCGTCACCCCGCCGAGGTCGTCCTCGCCGTCAAACGGTTGCAGCACCGGCATCACCGGGCGCTGAGCAGGGCGCTGGCGCCGCTGGATCTCTCACTGGTGCAATGGGATACGTTGCGCCACCTGCATCGGCAGCCCGACGCGTCCCTGCACGATCTCGCGATCCTGACCTTCCAGACCGATCAATCGTTCGGCTCACTGGCCACCCGGATGGCCGATCGCGGCCTGATCGAGCGCGTGCCCGGACCGGGCCGCGCGGTGCGGCACCGGCTCACCGAGAAGGGCGAACGGCTGCGCGCCGAGGGGCAGCGGATCGCGGACGGCGTTGTCGCCGAATCGTTCCGCGCGCTGTCGGCCGAGCAACTGGAACAGCTGGGGCTACTGCTCGACGCGGCGCTCGGACCGAACCCGGCGGGCTGACATTTCTACAAGACACCCCCGCCGCGATCCGCGAGGGTGAACGGTATGCGCGAACATTCCACCACGGCAACCGATCCCGGCCGGCGCCGCTTCCTCGAGCTGCTGACCGCCGCCGTCGCGTTCGGCGGGCCGGCGGTCCGCGGCGCCGCCGTCGCGAACGCGGATCCCCCGGAACAGCTGGTGCCACTGCCGGACGGCCACATCCATGTCGTCACCGACGGCCCGCCCGGCGCCCCGGCGATCGTGCTGCTGCACGGCCTGGCCGGATCGACCGCCTGGTGGGATCCGGTGGTCCCCGCGCTCGCGGATCACCACGTGGTCCGGATCGATCTGCTCGGCCACGGCCGCTCCGACAAGCCGGACACCGGCTACGGCATACCCGAACAGGCCGGGCGGGTCGCGGCGGTACTCGATCGGCTCGGCGTGCCGCGGGCGGTGATCGTCGGTCACTCCACCGGCGGCTACGTCGCGACCGCGCTGGCCGAACAGCGCCCCGACCTGGTCACCGCGATCGGCGTGATCGACACCGGCCCGCGACTGGACGCGTTCACCGACAACGGCCCGGTGGGCGATCTGCTGTTCATCCCGGCGATCGGGCGGCCCTTGTGGCCGCTGCTGCCGGACGCCGCGATCCGCGCCTCCCTCGGCTCCGCGTTCACCCCCGGCGTGCCGATCCCCGACCGACTGGTCGCCGACGTCCGCGGCATGACCTATCGCAGCCTGACCGCGACCTCCACGGCCTCGGACGTCTACCTTCGCGAACGCCCCGAACCGGACCGCCTGACCGATCTCGCCCTGCCGGCGCTCCTGCTCTACGGCACCTGCGATCAGCGCTGGCAACCGGCGTCCTTCGCGGAATACGGCCGGGTACCGGGGATCCGGATCGAAACCCTCGATTGCGGTCACACACCCATGATCGAGGAACCCGGCCCTACCGGCGCCCTGCTCCGCGATTTCGCCGAGAACCACTGAGGCACACTTGTTTTCGTCGGTCCGACGCGGGCAAGCCGGGCATCGATACCACCTACCCGGCAGCGGATCCGGTCAACGGCGGTGGGGCGGTCAGGTCCGGGTGGCGCGGCGGTAGGCGCCCGGGGTGGTGCCGAAGCGGGTGCGGAAGCGGCGGCGGAGGTTGACCGCCGAGGTGAGGCCTACTCGGGTCGCGATCGTTTCTACGGGTAGGTCCGTGTGTTCCAGCAGGGAGCGGGCCTCGGCCACTCGGCGCGACAGCAGCCAGGCGCCGGGGCTGGTGCCGAGGCGTTCGCCGAAGCGGCGGGCCAGGGTGCGGGGTGAGACGCCGAGGTGAGTGGCCATGTCGCGCACCGACAGTGGTTCGGCCAGCCGGGAACCGGCCCAGGCCAGCAATCCGTCCAGGTCGTCGAGCGGTGGATGTGGTGAGCGAGCGTCCTCGCGGTGCGGGGGCATCACCATGTGGCGGGTGAGCAGGGCGGCGTGGGCGGGGCCGTGATCGCGGCGGACCAGATGCAGGCACAGGTCGAGCCCGGCGCCCGCGCCGGCGCTGGTGGCGACGTCGCCGTGGTCGATGAACAGGCGGCCGGGTTCGACGCGTACCCGCGGGAATTCGGCCGCCAGCCGGGCGGCCCGGGCCCAGTGTGTGGTGGCCGTGCGGCCGTCCAGCAGTCCGGTCCGGGCCAGCGCGAACACGCCGGAGCAGATGGTCACCAGGCGCGCTCCGCGCGCGTGGGCCGCCAGCAGGGCGTGCCGCACCGGCTCGGTCAGTGGTTCGGAGACCGGCGTCCAGCCGGGGATGAGCACGGTGTCGGCGGTGGCGAGCGCCGACAGATCCCGGTCCACCGAGATCGAGTATCCGGCGGTGGTGGGTACCGGGCCCGTGGTCTGCGCGCATACGCCGAATTCGTAGTACTGCGGCACCTCGGCGCGCGTGGTGCCGAACACCTCCACGGCGCAGCCGAGTTCGAAGATCGACTGCACCGGACGCACCAGGGCCACCACGCGATGCATGGCAGGAATGTACCCCCAGGGGGCCGGTCCGGCACTGTCCGGGTGCGGCGGCGCGCGGCATCGTGGCGGGTATGCATTCCGAGATCCTCAGCCAGGACGGTTATGTCGCCGTCGGCCTCACCGAAGCTCCGGTCCGCGAACTGTTCCCGGGCATCCGGCTGCGCCCGCTGTGGCGGGACGCCTCCGGGGCGCACGCGAACGTGCTGGAGATGGACGCCGGTTCGTCGTGGCCGCACCGCGACGTCCACGAGCCCGGACCGGAGGAGGTGTACGTGGTCGCGGGTGTATTCCACGACGGCGCAAGGGATTATCCGGCCGGGACGTTCCTGCACGCGCCGGCGGGCACCTGGCACGTGCCCGCCACCACCGTCGGATGCACGCTGTTCCTGTTCTATCCGCGGGGCTGACGGCGCTCAGCGGTGGTCGACCAGGCGCACCTGCGGGGCGACCGTCTCCAGTACGGCTGTGAGACGGGCGATGTCGAGGCTCCAGCCGTCGATTCCCTTGGCGCACTGGAGCAAACGTCCGTCGGGCGCCCCGCTGAGAGCGGTGACCGCGTACGTCAGGCCCCGGCCGCCCGAGCCGGCCGGCGCGCTGGACAGCGGCGGAGCGTAGGCGTGGCGCAGGATTCCGATCCACGGATGCCCGGCGGCCGTGTACTGCCGCCACAGCACCACCGCCTCGACGTCGGCCCACGGGAACTGCCGCGTGGTCGCCCGATATCGCAACAGGTTGCCGCCCAGCGTGATTCCGGTGGCATCGACGCGCAGTGCGACCCGGCGCGACAGCGAACTGACCAGCGCCAGCAGCCCGCCGCCGCCGAACAGCAGCAGGGTGCCGACCCGGGCACTGGTGGACATGTGCGGCGTGAGGATCGCACCCGCCACGAAAGCGGCGGCACACAGCAGCAGGAACACCGTCTTCGGATTGAAGCTGTATCGCTGTTCGTAGACCATCCCCGCACCCGGCATCCGGCCGGTCCTCCTTCGAACCCACGCTAGCACCGCGGCGCTGCCGCACACAGTGCCGCGGTGGCGAACTCCGGCGCTCGGATACGTTGCCGGACAACGACTCAGGAGTGCCGGTGCCGCACTCAGCCGGTGGCCGGCGCGTTGTGCAGCGCGGACATCAGCATCAGCCGCAGGGTGCGCGAGGACGAATGATGGTGCTGCCGGAGCAGATCGCCCGACAACATCCGGATCTCGTCGTAGGCGGTGGCCGAACGGGTGTGGCGGACATCCTCCAGGGCCGACCCGATCACCGGCTCCGCCCGGTCCAGATCGCCCGCGGCGACCAGCGCCCGGGCCAGCCGGATGCTGTGCCGGCCCCGCGCCCGGCGGGCCGGTGCCGGTATGCCGAGGGTGACATGTTCCAGCAGATCCGCGGCCCGGTCGAAGCGGCCCAGATCGAAATAGCACCAGCCGGCGATCGCGTGATCCAGCCCGCCGATCGACGAGCCGAAACGAACTGCGGCATGGCCGGATTCGGTATCGAAGTCGGCGGCCTGCGCGAGCGCGCGGTCACACGCGCCCGGATTGCCGACCAGGGCGTATGCCTGCGCCTCGCGGTGCGCGGCCAGTCGCCGGACCTGGCCGGGCACGGTGGGATCGTCGCGTACCAGTGCCGCGAGTTCGATCGCCGCCCTGGCATCGCGCCGGTAGAGGGCGAATTCGGCGTGCCGCACGAAGGCGTAGGCGGCGAGGCCGTGATCGCCCGCGTCCGCGGCGATCCGGGCCGATTCGTCGGTCCAGTGGCTCGCGGACGCGACATCGCCGACCTCCTGCGCCATCCAGCCCGCGTATTCGGCACAGCGGGCCGCGAGCAGCAGCAGACCGCGCTGCGCCGCGGCGCCGCTACGGAGCACGCGCGCCTGGGTGGCCACCATCGGCAGCACATGTGCGGCCGCGGTGCCCTGGCCGAGCCGGCGCAGTTCGTCGTAGATCGCGGTGTATCCGCTGAGTACGTCGTCGGCCAGCGGGGCGGCGAACGTCGCCGGACGCAGTTCGGCGCGTTCGGGTTCCGCGGCCGGCTCGTCCGGCCCGCGACCCCCCGAGTCGGTGGCGGGGACGAGGGCGCTCAGCATGCCGTCGGTGGCGAGGGCGGCGTCGCACCGCCGCGCGAAATCGGCACTGGGCTGCCGCTCGCCACGCTCGACCCGGCTCAGATACCCCTTGTCGTAGTGGATTCTCCTGGCCAACTGGGCCAGCGAGAGTTCCGCTGCCTCCCGTTGCCTGCGCAGCTCCAACCCGAATCGTGGTGAACTCATAGCGACTTCCTGTAGGGCACGGCCGATCCTGTCTCGCGTTGCCCGTTGCCTCCGGAAGGAGGCCACTGGCAACCGATTCCGATGACGCCGCCCCCCGACGCACCCTGTACCCGTGAGCCGCGGTGAGGAGAACCACGAACTCGACGAAAACCTTGGCGATGCCATCCTTCGTACTCTTTCACACCATATAGAGAGTGCGCCACCGACAATCGGTGTCGTTGGCGTTTCGGGTGTCGGTAAGTCGTCGACAATTAACGCGTTGTTCAAAACCGACCTTCCGGTTAGCGACACCGTTGCCCGAACTAAGGAATTCGAATCGGTGGATCTCTCCGTGCAATTCCGCCCGCGGTCGGCCCCGCATATCGGCGCGGTACCCCCGAGCGTGTTCGCCCCGCAGGTCAGGCTGCGGGTGCTGGACGCGCCGGGCCTCGGCGAGAATCCGCGTTCCGACGAGACGTACCTGCGGTCCTATCGGGAACACCTGCCCGGTTGCGACGCGATTCTCTGGGTGCTGGCGGCGCGCAGCCGTGCGATGGCGCTGGATCAGCACTACCTCACCGAACTCGCCGATTTCCGCGAGCGGATGGTATTCGGCGTCAATCAGGTCGACGCCGTGGAACCGGCCGAATGGCGGCGGGCTTCGAATCGTCCGTCGCCCCGCCAGGAAAGTAACATCGGCGAAATATTGGCCGACCGAACAGTTCGTTTGACGGACATTGTCGGCCCCGATCCGACGGTCATCGGATATTCGTCCCGGCACGGTTACCGGCTCGATCAGCTGTTCCAGGCGCTGCTCACCGTGTGCCCGTCGCGGCGGCAGTGGATGTTCGCGGGCCTCAAGAACTTCAGTCATCGCGATTTCGGCGTCGACCGAGTGCGGCCCATCGATCGAAAGGACGCGTTGTGACAACGCCGGATCGGGACAGGACCGCCGTGGCGCGGGCCCTGCGCGGACAACCACGGGCACACTGAGCGAGGCGGCGCCGGACGCCGTCCCGGCGGAACGGGACGAAATCGTAACCATTGCGCTGCCGCACGGTGAGCAACTTCGTGCATCGTTTCTGCATCGTTTACGGTAGGGTGGGGGTACCTTTCGAGGAAGGAACCATGCCCGCATGGGCTCACACTCGCTTGCCCCCAGCACCGTGCCGGCCGCCGACGGGGTGCCGCCGGGCGCCGCCGAGCCGATCGGCGCCTGGCGTACCGCCGTGCGGGCGCGCGTCCTCGACGAGCTCGACGCGTTCCTGAATCGCAATCGCGTCGCCCCGCTGCACGGGATCGCCGTGGACGACATCGCCCGGCAGTACGTCGGCGGCGGGAAGTGCCTGCGGTCGAGTTTCATGTATCTGGGCTGGCTGTGCGGTCGCGAACCCGAGCCGGCCGCGATCCGCGCCGCCGCGTCCCTGGAACTGTTGCACGCGTTCGCGCTGGTGCAGGACGACGTGATGGACGAGGCCGAGGTCCGGCGCAATCGGCCCGCCGCGCACGTGCACTTCGAGCAGCGGCACCGGCAGGCGGGCCTGCCCGGCGACGCGCGCCGGTTCGGTGAGTCCGCGGCGGTGCTGCTGGGCGATATCTGCCTGATCTGGGCCGCGAACATGTTGCGGGACAGCGGAATCGACCGCGACGCGTTGCATCGGGTGCTGCCCCGTTACGACGCGATGCGAACGGAGTTGGCGCTCGGGCAGTTCGCCGATCTGCTCAACGACGCCCGCACCGATCCGGACCTCGACACGGTGCTGGCCGTCGCGGCCGCGAAATCCGGTAACTACACGGTCCGCCGGCCGCTGGAACTCGGTGCGGCGATGGCGGATTGCGGCGAGGCCGGGCTGGCGGCGCTGAGTCGTTACGGTCACGTCGTCGGCGAGGCGTTCCAGTTGCGCGACGACATCCTGGGCGTCTTCGGCGCTCCCGCGGTGACGGGCAAACCGGCCGACAGCGATCTGGGCCAGCACAAGGCCACCACGGTGGTGGTCGCCGCCCGCCGGCTCGCCGACACCGCCACCCGGCGCGAGCTGACCGCGTTGCTGTCGGCGCCCGAACTCGACGCCGCGGGGGTCGAGCAGCTGCGCGTCCTGATCACGGCGACGGGCGCCCGCGAGCACGTCGAGGCGATGATCGACGACCGGCTCGCCGAGGCGCGCGAAATCACCGCCGCCGCACCGCTACCCGAATCACAACGAGATCTGCTCGACGGCATGGCCGACATCTGTACCGACCGGGAAACGTGAAGGAGCGCGATGCGCACGATCAGGGGCCGCAGCGACCACGTCGTCGTCGTGGGGGCCGGGCTGGCCGGATTGTCGGCGGCCCTGCACCTGGCGGGCCGCGGCCGGGCGGTGACGATACTGGAACGCGATCCGGTGCCCGGCGGCCGCACCGGGCGCGCGGACATCGGCGGCTACCACCTCGACACCGGGCCCACGGTGCTGACCATGCCGGAGCTGATCGAGGGAGTCTTCGCCGCCGTCGGTGAGCGGATGTCGGACCGGCTGACCCTGCGGCCGGTCGAACCCGCGTACCGGGCCCGGTTCGCCGACGGCCGGGAGATCGAGGTGCACACCGATCTCGACCGCATGGCCGACGCGGTCACCGCGTTCGCGGGCCACAAGCAGGCGAACGGCTATGTGCGCCTGCGAGATTGGCTGACCAGGCTGTACGACGCGGAGTTCGACGATTTCATCGCCGCCGATTTCGACTCGCCGCTGTCGCTGCTTACGCCGCAGCTGGCCCGGCTGGCCGCCCTGGGCGGATTCCGGAACTGGGACCGCGCCGTCGCCACGCACGTCACCGATCCGGATCTGCGGCGGCTGTTCACCTTCCAGTCCCTGTACGCCGGTGTCACGCCCGATCGGGCGCTCGCCGCCTACGCCGTCATCGCCTACATGGACACGATCGGCGGCGTGTGGTTCCCCGAAGGCGGCATGCGCGCGCTGCCGGACGCCCTCGCCGCGGCCGCGGAGGCGGCGGGGGTGCGAATCCGCTACTCCACCACGGTGTCCGGGATGGACCGGGCCGGGTCACGGGTGCGCGCGGTGGTCACCGCCGCGGGTGAGCGGATCCCGTGCGACGCGGTGGTCGCGACCACCGAACTGGCCGACACGTACCGGATGCTCTCGCATCGGTCCCGCCGGCCGCGCGGGGTCACCGCGGCGCCGTCGGCGGTGGTCGTGCACCTCGGGTGCGCGGCGGTCCCCCAGCTGGCGCACCACACGCTGTTGTTCGGGCGCGCCTGGGAGGAGACGTTCCGCGACATCACCGTGCACGGCCGCGTGATGTCCGATCCGTCGCTGCTGCTGACCCGCCCGACCGCCGGCGATCCGGCACTGGCGCCGGCGGGCCGCGACCTGCTGTATCTGCTGGCACCGGCGCCGAACCTCGAACGCGGACCGATCAATTGGGACAGATTCGCCGACGCCTACACCGAGGAGCT
Organism: Nocardia aurantia; assembly: GCF_009604425.1. GTDB lineage: Bacteria > Actinomycetota > Actinomycetes > Mycobacteriales > Mycobacteriaceae > Nocardia > Nocardia aurantia. The sequence continues at coordinate 68,206 of NZ_WEGI01000018.1, forward strand.
GCTCGGCGTGGTCCGCGAGCGGCTGCCGGACGCGTTGCCGGACGCGCAGGTGCTGCGCGTGACCACCCCCGCGGACTGGGCGCGGCAGGGAATGACGGCCGGAAGTCCGTTCGCACTGGCCCACACCTTCGCCCAGACCGGGCCGTTCCGGCCCTCGAACCTGATCCGGGGCATCGACAACGTGGTCCTGGCCGGCGGTTCCACCGTTCCCGGAGTGGGTATCCCGCCCGTGCTGATCTCCGGACGGCTGGCCGCCGATCGCGTCACGGGCCGGGTGCGCCGGTCGTCGTATCCGGTCCCGGCCGCCGCCGGGTCCGTCCGCCCCCGGCCCGCCTCCGCCGGATGATCGGAAACTGATGACGGACAACGTATTCGCCGTAGCCGACCGGGACAGCGCGAGCCTGCGCGAGTCCTATCGGGCCTGCCGGGAACTCAATGCCCGCCACGGCCGGACCTTCTTCCTCGCGACGCGCCTGCTGACCGCCGAGCAGCGTCCGGCGATCCACGCGCTGTACGGCTTCGCCCGCCGCGCCGACGACATCCTCGACCGGATCGACGCGAACGCCGGCACCGCCGAGCGGGAGAGACAGCTCGACGCGCTCGCCGAGCGATTCCGCGCGGGCGACGCCGGCGGCGACGCGGTGCTGCCCGCGGTCCTGCACACCGCGCGCACGCACCGCATTCCCGGCGTCCTGTTCGAGTCGTTCCTGACGTCGATGCGGATGGATCTGACCGTCACCGACTATCCGGACCGCGAAGCCCTCGACCGCTACGTCCACGGGTCCGCCGAAGTCATCGGCCTGCAAGTACTTCCGGTGCTCGGCACGGTCGCGCCGCACGAGGAGACCGCGCCGTACGCCGCGGCGCTCGGAAAAGCGTTCCAGCTGACCAACTTCCTGCGCGATGTCGACGAGGATCTCGTCCGCGACCGGGTGTACCTGCCCGCCGACGAACTAGCCGCCCACGGGGTCGACCGCGATCTGCTGCAGTGGTGCCAGGCACACCGCCGCACCGAACCGCGGGTCCGGCGGGCCCTCGCCGCCCAGCACGCGATCACCCGCGACGTGTACCGGTACGCGCGGCGGGGTATCGCACTGCTCGAACCGCGTTCGCGTCCGTGTGTGGCGACCGCGTGCACGCTCTACGGCGAAATCCTGGACCGCATCGAGGATCTCGACTTCGACATCTTCGTACACCGTGCCCGCGTGGGCATTCCGCGCCGGGCCGTGGTGGGGGTCCGTGGGCTCGCGGAGGCCTGGCGGGTCCGTCGCGAGGACGGCCGGCGATGACCACCCTGATCGCCGACGACGCGGCGGTGGGTACGGACCCACGCCGGGTCCGGCATGGCGCCACGCCCGGCACGCACGATCTCACCCGGTCGGGCGTGCCACCGCGGGTGGCCGTGATCGGCGCCGGCATCGCCGGGCTGGCCGCGGCGACCGGGCTGGCCGAGCGCGGGGTGACCGTCGAACTGCTCGAACGCGAGCAGGTGCTCGGCGGCCGGGTCGCGGGCTGGACCGAACACCTGCCCGACGGCACCGCGGTCGGGATGAACCGGGGCTTCCACGCCTTCTTCCGCCAGTACTACAACCTGCGGAAACTGTTGTCCCGCAGCGATCCCGGCCTGAGCCGGCTGCGCGCGCTGCCCGACTATCCGCTGATCGACGCGCACGGCAACCGCGACAGCTTCCGCGGACTGCCCCGCACCCCACCGTGGAACGCGCTGGCCTTCGCCCTGCGCAGCCCGACGTTCCGGCTGCGCGACCTGGTGCGGATCGACGCGCGGGCCGCGGCGCCGCTGGCCGCGGTGTCGGTTCCGGAGATCTACGACACCCTCGATCACCTGGACGCGGACAGCTTCCTGCGCGCGGTCCGTTTCCCCACCGCCGCACAGCATCTGGCCTTCGAGGTGTTCTCCCGCAGCTTCTTCGCCGTGCCGCACCGGATGTCGGCCGCGGAGCTGGCCGCGATGTTCCACATCTACTTCCTCGGCTCGAGCGAGGGCCTGATCTTCGATGTGGCCGAGGACAATTTCGACACCGCGCTGTGGACACCGTTGCGCGAGTATCTGACCGGCCCGGCGGTGCCCGGCAGGGTCACCGTCCATACCGGTGTGCGGGTCACCGAGATCCGGCGTCCCGGTTCGACGGGGCTGCGGGTGCTCGACGACACCGGCGCGGCACTGGAGGTCGACGCCGTGGTCCTCGCCACCGACATCGCCGGACTGCGGGACATCGTCACCGCCTCCCCCGAACTGGGCATCCCGCCGTGGCGGGCCGCCATCGCCGAACTCGCCACCGCCCCACCGTTTCTGGTGCACCGGCTGTGGCTGGACCACCCCGTGGCCGCGGACCGGCCGGCCTTCATGGCCACCGGCGGCCTGGACCCCCTGGACAACGTGAGCGTGCTGGAGCGCTACGAACGCGGCGCCGCCGACTGGGCGCGGCGCAACCACGGCAGCGTCGTCGAATTGCACGCCTACGCACTGGATTCCGGCATGGACGACGATCCGCGCGGCCGCCTGCTGGACCGCCTGCACGAGATCTATCCGGAGACCGCCGGCGCGACCGTCCTCGGTGCGACGACCCTGCGGCACGCCGACTGCCCCCGGTTCGCTCCCGGCGACTTCACCGGCCGCCCCAGCATCCGCACCCCCGACCCCGACGTCGTACTGGCCGGTGACGGCATCCGCATCGACCTGCCGGTCGCCCTGATGGAACGCGCCGCCACCACCGGCTGGACCGCCGCCAACACGCTGCTGGCCCGCTGGGGCGCCGCCGGGCACACCCTGCAGACGGTGCCGACCCACGGCCGCTCCCGGCTGCTGCGCAGCCTCGCGACCCGGACGGGGGCCCTGTGAGCAGACTTCGCACGGTCGCCGACCGAGCCAGGAAATCCATTCCCCTGCACCTGTTCTCGCCCACCCCGTGGCCCGCCCAGCAACCCACCTACGAACAGGCCCGCCCCGGCCTGATCGAGGCCGCCCTGAAATCGGCGACCGCGCAGCCCTCCGGGAACTGGTACGTCTTCGCCCCCAGCCGGGACGTCCGCGCGGGAAAGCCGTTCGGCGCCACCGTCGCCGGCGTGGAGATCGTCGCCTGGCGGGACACGCACGGCGTCCTGCACGCGGGCCCGCGCGCCTGCCCCCACCTCGGCGCCGACCTGGCCACCGCCCGCATGCACGAGGGCGCGCTGCTGTGCCGCTGGCACGGCCTGCGCATCGACGGCGCCCCCACCCCGCGCTGGTCCCCGTTCCCGGCCCACGACGACGGCGTGCTGTGCTGGGTCCGCCTCGACCGCGTCGGCAACGAAACCCCCACCGACACACCGATACTCCCCGCCCGCCCGGCCGACACCCGGGTCCACGCGGTCGCCACCGTCACCGGTACCTGCGAACCGGACGACATCATCGCCAACCGCCTCGATCCGTGGCACGGCTCCTGGTTCCACCCCTACTCCTTCGCGAACCTCCGGGTCACCCGTACCCCCACGCCCGACGACGATCGCTTCCTGCTCACGGTCACCTTCCGGGTCGGCCCGCGCCTCGGCGTCCCCGTCGAGGCCGAATTCACCTGTCCCGACCCGAGAACCATCGTCATGCGCATCCTGTCCGGCGAAGGCGTGGGCAGCGTCGTCGAAACCCACGCCACCCCGGTCGATCCCGGTCCCGACGGACTGGCCCGCACCACGGTGACCGAGGCCGTGATAGCCGACTCCACCCGCCCAGGTTTCCGCGCCGCCCACCACGCCCTCCCCCTCCTGCGACCCCTGATGCGCCACACCGCATTACGCCTCTGGCGCGACGACCTCACCTATGCCGAGCGCCGGTATCGGCAGCGGACGCGGCGGGATGCGCGCACGCCGCAGACTTTCACGGCGCATTACGGGCCATCCTCAGACCCCGAACAGGACGCGACACCACCGGACCCACTCGGCTGAGCGGGGCCGAGCGGCGAATCACGTCCGGGACATCATGTGGGGCCGGCCGATGTGGAAATCGCGGTATCGGCGCGTATGACCTTGAAGGGCAGCGCTGCACTGACATCGGTACCGTCGAGCGCAGCGATCCACCGGTACGCACCCGGAGACAACGGCAATCCGGGCGCCAAATTGACTGTAGCCAATGCCCGAAGTGCTCCGGCTTCGGTGTTCAGTTCCCCCCGAAAACGAAGTTCGGTGCCCTCCGCATCGAGTTTCACGGGCTCGTTACCGGTATCCAGACAGGTGATCGTGAGCGGCATCGGATCGTTCGAAACTCGCACGACTTCGAAATCGACGAATATCACCAGAGAGATCGGCGGGGTCGGAGTGGTGATCTGATCCCAGCCCAGCCCCAGGGCATTCAGTTTACCGCTGGCATCTATTTGCGCCGAATCAGCCACGAACAATGTCAGTTTCATATGTGAACGGGATTCTCGATCGTGGTTCGCACGGTCTGGGTGGCAATCGTGGCCGCGCGGGATGCGCTGGGACCACTCACGGCATCGTTGACGAACGCGAAAGAGTTCGCGCGAAGTACCCGGTCAAGAAACGCAGGACCTGGACCGGCGACCCCAGCCTGGTTTCCCGGCCGGGACGGCGCCGACTCGGCCGATTCGCCCGCAACGGCCTGATCGAACGGAACAATGTCGAAGCGCACAACCGCGCCGACCGCGTACGCGTAATTTCGTATCATCGTGAGCGTGGGGTTCGAGTCCAGTCGCTCGAATCTGGAGATCGTGCTCTTGTCCACGCCGATCTGCTCCGCGATGTCCTTCTGTTCGAGCCCCGCAGCCTTGCGCGCCGCCACCAAGGCATCCTTCAGATCGAACTCGGCTTCGGCGAGCATGTCCGCGAGCGCCCGGTTGGCCGTCTTCGAGCGGAGTCGCGTCCCGCGGAACCTCATGGCCACCCGCCTTCCATCCGGTTGCATGTGCTGCAACTCTATCAGTGTTGCCGCAGCTTGCGGCAAGTTGTCGCAGCACTCCTGCACCAGCCTGCGAGCCTGTCCATCGCCGTTCCGATATGCCGATCCTGGGTCGGCAGGGACCTGTGCAGGGGCGTTCTGGCGGCCTTCGCCCCGACGAGACAGGCGACCAGCGACTTATCGTCCTCGGGGGCTTCGCCCCAGTACAGGCGCAGATGCTGGGTTTCGTTCCCACTGAGTGTTCGAAATTCGGCGATCCACGGCCGATTCAGGCGAGACAGTTTCAGCCCGACCGGGGCTCGATAGTCACCGTCTCCCAGGCCGTGCTTCTGCGCCCGGCGCATGAGTCCGCGAAAGAATGCAGCGGCTACCGGTTCCGCTTCGTCGAGAGCGTCGAATTCGTTTCTCCACGTGTCGAGTTCCACCCATACGCAACCCCCGGATGACGCCTTGGTGTAACTGTCCGAATTCATCGCCCCTGCTCTCGAATAACTGAGTCACCTTCGTACCGATGGGCTTCGCGGCCCCACACCGCCCACTCGCACTGCCGACGTTACAGCGCACAGGACGGGTCGATGGTTCGCGGTCCGCGGGGCGCGTGCCGGTGCCGTTGCCCGACGGTGCTGCTCTGCGCGGCGCCGGGCGGGCGCGATGGTGTGCCGGTCGAGTCTGGTGGCCGCATCTGACCGAGTGTCGGTGCGGCGGCTCAGCTTTCCGGGTGCCGATCGTGCTGCGGTAACCTTCTGTCCGCAAGCGTCGTCGGCCGGACGGTTTCGTCCGCAGCCGGGGACCTGCGTGAACCGCACCCCCAGCTCCGGAGACCGCTTTGCCTTCTCGACCAGATACGAAACGTGGACACCGCTGGTGGCCCGGTGCAGTCGTCGTGACGATCTGCCTCGCCGCATTGGTGTTCTTCGGCCTCGTGTCGGAGACACTCGATGGTCGGCCGTCCATGTCGCCGTTCGACGGCTGGGTGGCGGTGTTGCAGTCCGATCAGGATCCGATGGACGATCATGTCGAATTGTCCGTCGCCCCGGTTGTTTCCGGTGCGCCCGGTGACCATCCGCAGTTGACCTATTCGGTGGCCGTGTGCGGGGACTATCCGTTCCATGGTGTGCTGCTGATCGGGGGCGATGCGCGGCTGGCGGGGCTGCGGGCGAGCGGGGCGGTCGCGGGAGACGCCGATCGGCCGGTCGTGAACGCACTGCCGAATCCGGCTCTCGATGATGTGCAGTCGGGGCAGCGGCTCGCGCTCGGCGCGACACAGGCTGTCGCGCTGGACTTTCCGGAGGTCGGGCCGTGTGTGCAGACGCCGTCCGGATCGCTGGCCGGGAGTGTCTCGGCGCAGTTCACCGGTGCGGCGGGGGCGGGTGTGCAGCGGCACTGGGATCTCGGCTGGTGGCAGGCGCCCCGGTACGGGCAGGCGTGGCCCCGAATCGGTTCGCTGCCGGGAACTTCCGCGAGCGATGCGGGACCGTATGCCGGGGTCGACGCGCTGGCCGGGGTGTGGGCGCGGCCGCCTGCGACGACCTTTCGCGTGGACGGCGGGAAGCCTACTGCCGGAATGTTCGTCGACGGCGCGGTTCCGGCGGCCACCGCATCGGCGGGATCGGGCTGGGCACTGACTAATCCGTTCCAGCCGTCGGCGCGGTTGATCGACACCGATTCCCAGAGCCGGTGGGAGCAGCTTCGGGTGCTCGCGGGCATTCTGCTCGGGCTCGCGGTGGGCGTGGCGGGCATCCAGTTGTTCGGATGGTTGCGGGGCAGGTGGATCGAGCGCGCACCCGAGGTGGAGCTACCCGAGGTGGCCCCGCAGCCGGTGTGGCAGAGACGAACTCGTGAGCACAGGCCGCCTGTCGTGATGGACGAGCCCCGGCCGCCGCTGGAACTGATCGCCGTCTCGGTCGTGCTGATCGGTTCGGCGGCGATCTGGCTCACGAGGTCCGGACGGCGTCGGTCCCGGCATACCGGAAGTGGCTCCTGATCTTCCGGGTCCCGCCCGAAACCCGCATGGTCGGTTCGGTGTGGCACACATCGTTTCGATGCACGATGAGTGACAGCATGGGGACACTGTGCCGCTCACCGAGGCGCTGCGGATCGGCGGAGACCGGTGCGCCACCGGCGGACGCGCCGTGGCAGGTCGATCGCTGATCGGTCGGCCGAATCGCTCTCTCGCTCAGGCTGTCTCGACGACCGGGCGGATCAGCATCTCGGCGGTGTAGCCGTCGCCGGAATCCAGCCAGGCGCCGAATTCCTTGTCGCGGAAGCTGGTCGCCAGGGTGAGCCAACCGAGGAAGAAGCCGGTGCCGCCGCAGGTCGCGCTGCCACCGTCGCCGCCGCAGACGATGCCTCGCTCCGTGGTGAATTCGTGCCGGTATGGGTCCTGGCCGATCGACAGGCCCCACAGGTTCGGTTTACGGTGCGCACCCGCGGAGTGATCGAACGGGTAGCCGGTGTCGGGGGTGTCGTCGCCCCAGCGGAACAGGGTGGTGGCGCCTGCGCCACAGGCGTATTCCCATTCGTCCGGGGTGCTCGGCCGCACTCCCAGTGCCGACAACTTCTCCGACGCCTGCTCGTGGGTGACCTCGGCGCGGGGTTCCAGGGCTTCGACGCCGACCAGCATCGCGGGGAGATCGACCACGCGATCCGGTGAGGTCATCGTGTCGATGTACTCTGCGAGCGGTGGCAGGCCGTATTCGGCTGCGCTGTCGGCATAGTCGGCTGACTGATGTGGTGACGGGACGAAGCGGTCGCCCTCGTATCCGAGGCGGGCACGGGCGGCTGGGACGAGCGACAGACGCAGGCCGGCCCGCTCGAACCGGGCGGTCCGGTGTCGGCGGCCCGCGTATTCGCCGGGGTGGATGCCGAGCAGTTCGGCGGCGTTCTCCCGGGCGATCGCCCGTGCGACCCGCAGCGCGGCTTCGTCGGACAACTCCCGCCACCGCTCGGCGGTCAGATCGGCATGCGGCACTCCGGCATTCTGGCAGACGGTGCGTCAGTCCGGAGGGGTGGCAGCCGCTGTTCGATCCCTGCGCCGGCGTGGGCGACGGTGACCCCGTGCGGGCGCGGTGAGTCGTCGGAGTGGGGGCGAGGCGGCCGCCCGGGCGGTGGCTGATGCCCGCCGAGCGGCAGCCGCGAGTCGTACGGGTTCTCGGCCGCGACGATCCGCCGGGGGCGGCGAGTTCGCCTCCCGGCCGCTCAGCGCAGGCCGAGATCCTTCGCGATGATGGTCTTCATCACCTCGCTGGTGCCGGCGTAGATGCGGGCCACGCGGGCGTCGGTGTAGAGGCGGGCGATGGGGTATTCCATCATGTAGCCGTAGCCGCCGAACAATTGGAGGCAGCGGTCCACCACGCGGGCCTGGACCTCGGTGCAGAACAGTTTGGTGCGGGCGGCGTCCGGGGCGGAGAGCCGGTTCTCGACCAGTTCCATGACCGCGCGGTCCAGCATCGCCTGCGCCGCTTCGACTTCCGCCGACATGGCGGCGAGTTCGAATTTGGTGTTCTGGAATCCGGCGACCGCTTGGCCGAAGACCTTGCGCTCCTTGACGTAGTCGATCGTCGCGGCGATGGCGGCGTGCGCCTGCGCCACCGAACCCGTTGCGACCGTGATGCGTTCCTGCGCCAGGTTGTGGCCGAGATAGGAGAAGGCGGCGCCTTCCTCACCCAGGCGGTTGGTCACGGGGACGCGGACGTTGTCGAAGTGGAGTTCGACGGTGTCCTGGACCTTGCAGCCCATCTTGTCGAGGATGCGGCCCTTGGTGAAGCCGGGACGGCCGCTCTCCACCACGATCAGGGTGAGGCCGGCGCGGCGGTTGTCCGGGTCGGTGGACGTGCGGGCGCACACGATCACCAGGTCGGCGAGCAGGCCGCCGGTGATGAAGGTCTTGCCGCCGTTGATGATGTACTCGTCGCCGTCGCGGACCGCGGTGGTGCGCATGCCCGCCAGATCCGAACCGGTGCCGGGTTCGGTCATGCCGATCGCGGTGAGCAGGGTGCCGTTGGCGAGGCCCGGGAACCAGCGGTCACGCTGTTCGGCGTTCGCGTATTCCAGGAAGTACGGCAGGATCACGTCGATCTGGGTGCGGACCGTGCTCAGGGTGACCTGGGCGCGGTACGACTCCTCCTGCAGCACCATGTTGTAGCGGTAGTCGCGGACACCGCCGCCGCCGTACTCCTCGGGGATGGCGGTGCCGAGCAGGCCGAGCGAGCCGAGCTTCTCGAACACCTCCCGGGGCATGCGGCCGGCCTTCTCCCAGTCGGGGTAGCGGGGGACGACCTCCTTCTCGATGTACTCCCTCGCCAGTTGGCGGAAGGCCTCGTGGTCTTCGGTGAAAATGTCGCGGCGCACGAAAACAGCTCCTAGGCAATCAGTTCGACGATGGTGGCGTTGGCGGTGCCGCCGCCCTCGCACATGGTCTGCAGGCCGTAGCGAATTCCCTTGTCGCGCAGGTGATGCACGAGACGGGTCATCAGCACCGCGCCGGAGCCGCCGAGCGGGTGGCCGAGGGCGATCGCGCCGCCGAGCGGGTTGGTGCGCTCGAGGTCCGCGCCGGTTTCGGCGAGCCAGGCCAGCGGGACCGGGGCGAACGCCTCGTTGACCTCGAACGCGCCGATGTCGCCGATGCTCAGGCCGGTCTTGCGGAGCACCTTCTCGGTGGCCGGGATCGGGCCGGTCAGCATCAGCACCGGGTCGGAGCCCGCGACCGCGCCGCCGGTGTACCGGACGATGGGGGTGAGGCCCAGTTCGCGGGCCTTCTCGGGGGTGGTCACCAGGATGGCGGCGGCACCGTCGGAGATCTGGGAGGCGTTGCCCGCGTGCAGCACGCCGTCCGCCTGAAACGACGGCTTCAGGTTGGCGAGCTTCTCCGCGGTGGTGCCACGACGGATACCCTCGTCGGCGGTGACCTTCCCGTTCTCCGTGGGCACCGGGACGATCTGGGCGTCGAAGGCACCAGCGTCCTGCGCGGCGGCGGCCAGTTCGTGCGAGCGCACCGCGTATTCGTCGACGGCGGCGCGGTCGAATCCCCACTTCTGCGCGATCAGTTCGGCGCCGACGCCCTGGTTGAACTCGAAATTGTTGTAGCGGGCCAGCGCCATCGGGCCGTACGGCATGCCGTTGCCCTTGGCCGCGCCCATCGGGACTCGGCTCATCGACTCGACGCCACCGGCGACCACGACGTCCTGCTGGCCCGACATCACCGCCTGCACGGCGAAATCCAGCGCCTGCTGGCTGGATCCGCAGGCGCGGTTGACGGTCGTGCCCGGCACGCTCTCCGGCCAGCCGGCGGCCAGCACCGAGTAGCGGCCGATGTTGCTGGACTGGTCGCCGACGGCCGAGACACAGCCCCAGATCACGTCGTCCACGATGACCGGATCGATCCCGGTGCGCTCGGCAAGCGCCGTCAACACGATGGCGGACAGGTCCGCCGGATGCACCGTGGACAGGCCGCCGTTGCGCTTGCCGACCGGCGTGCGCACGGCCTCGGCTATCACTACTTCGCGCATGTTCTTCCCTTACTCTGCCGTGGAATTCGTCGGTGCACCGTTGCGACCGAAATGTTGTGCGGCACCGGAGGTGCCGATTCGCCTGCGGTGGTGCATGTTTCGCCGTTCGCCGGCTCGCGGGCGAGAGCGGATCCCGGCACCGGGTCCGGCACCTGTCCTGCGACGCCCGGCCCGAGACGCGCCCCGGCCGCGCATCCCGCCGCGCCCGTCGGGCCGCGCGGCCGGACACCGGTGTGCCCGAACCAGGACGCGCCGGGACGCCCGGTGCTCACTTCTCCGCCGACGGCCGGGGAACGGCCCAGCGGCCGGTGAAGGTGGCGGGGCGCTTCGCCGCGAAGGCCGCGTACGCCTCGCCCGCGTCGGCGGTGCCGAAATTCATTGCCTGGGCGCGTTGTTCGTTCGCCAGCGCGTCGCGCAGGGTGCGGTCAGCGCCCTCGTTGAGCAGTGCCTTGGTCTGGGCCAGCGCGATCGGCGGACCGGCAGCCAGGCGGCCGGTGAGATCGTCGACGAACGGGTCGATCTCGGCGCCGGGCACCACCCAGGTCACCAGGTTCAGTGCGTGCGCCTCGGCGGCGGTGATCGTTTCTGCCAGCAGCGCAAGACGTTTCGCCTGTTGCAGGCCGACCAGCTTCGGGAGCAGCCAGGAGCCGCCGAGGTCCGGGGACAGCCCGCGCTTCGCGAAGATCTGCGAGAAGGTCGATTCCGGGGTGGCGACGACGAGATCGCAGCCCAGCGCCAGATTCCAGCCCGCGCCGACGGCGACTCCGGTCACCTTGGCAACCGTCGGGATGGGCAGCTCGTGCAGCGCGAGCGCCACCTCGTTCATCAAGCGCACCTTGTACATCGGGTGCGTGTCGTCGCCGGCGGCGAGGTCGGCGCCGGAGCAGAACGCGCCCCCGGCTCCGGTGACCACCAGGGCGCGGATCGACGGATCGGTGCCGGTCTCGGTGAACGTGTCCCGCAACGTCAGCCACAGCGCGCGGTCGATCGCGTTCTTCCGGGCCGGGCGGTTCAGCGTCAGCGTCCGGATACCGTCGCGATCGTCGATCAGCAGTGCCGCGTCGGTCATGCCGCCACCCCCGCATCCACGGCGGCTCCCGTCATCCTTACGGCGCGAATGGTTCTCGCACAGTTCGCCGCCGGCGTACCGTGCCACGGGGACCGCTCGCCGCCGCTCGCCGTGCGCCGCCGCGCGCACGTCACGCCGGTTCCGGCCGCCGTGTCCTGTCGCACGAGCCGGCCGTCGTGGCACGGCTTCGAGTGCCGCCGGGTGGCTCCGCCGCCGACCGCGCTCATCGCGGGTACTCCGCGCCGATCGCCTTCGACTCCCGCAACCGCGCCAATTCGGTAGTGCCGATACCGAGTTCGGCGAGGATCGCGTCGGTGTGCTCACCCAGTCCGGGGACCGCGCCCATCGGCGGGGTGTGGCCCGAGATGATCGGGGGCGGGAGCAGGGACGGGATCACGCCGCCGGGGCTGTCGATCTCGCGCCAGCGGTCGCGCTCGGACAGCTGCGGGTGCGCGACCACCTCGGCGGCGGTGTTGTAGCGGGAGTTGCCGATGCCGGCGTCGTCGGCGGTCTTCTGGATGTGCGCGAGATCGTGCCGCGCACACCAGGATCCGATCTCGGCGTCGAGGAGTTCGCGGTTGCGGCAGCGGTCCGGGTTGGTGCGGAACCGCTCGTCGTCGGCCAGGTCGGGGCGGTTCAGGATCTCGCGGGCCAGTCGCTGCCACTCCCGGTCGTTGGTGGTGCCCAGCACGACGGTCTGGCCGTCGCCGGTGGGGTACGCGCTGTACGGGGCCACCGCGGGTGAGCTCATGCCCAGGGGCTGCTGTTCGATGCCGGAGTGCCGGGTGTAGGTGAGGTGGTAGCCCATCATGTCGGCCATGGTGTCGAACAGGCTCAGCGACACCTGCGCGCCGCCGGTGCGGCCGCGTTCGCGGGCGGTCAGCAGCGCCAGGATCGACAGGGCCGCGTGCAGTCCCGTGGTGACGTCGGCCATCGGCGGGCCGGGTTTGGCGGGCTCGCCCGGGAAGCCGGTCACCGAGCAGACCCCGGATTCGGCTTGCACCAGCAGGTCGTAGGCGCGCTTGTGGGACAGCGGGCCGCCCGCTCCGAAACCGTCGATCTCGACGGCGATCAGATCGGGATGGCTGCGCGCCAGTTGATCCGGGGCCACGCCGAGCCGGGCCGTCGCGCCGGGCGCCAGATTCGACACCAGGACGTCGGCCCGGTCCAGCAGCTTGTGCAGGAGATCCACGCCCGCAGGGGATTTCAGGTCCAGGGTGACCGATTCCTTACCGCGGTTGCACCAGACGAAGTGCGCGGCCTGGCCTTCGACGACATCGTCGTACCAGCGGGCGAAGTCGCCGCCGGACGGATTCTCCACCTTGATCACCCGGGCGCCGAAGTCGCCCAGCACCCGGGTGCACATCGGCGCCGACACCGCCTGTTCGAGCGCCACCACGGTGATGCCCGCCAGCAGCCCGCCCTGCGGCGGCGCGGCGGTCATCGGGGCACTCGCGCGCGAGAATCGTTGCGGCCCATACCTGTCACTCCTGCTCTCTCGTGGCTCGTGAACCGGCTCAGTAACTGCGGGGCAGACCCAGTACGTGCGAGCCCAGATAATTGAGGATCATTTCCTGGCTGACCGGCGCGATACGCATGACCCGGACCTCCCGGAAATACCTCGCCACGTTGTACTCCTCGGCATAACCCATGCCGCCGTGGGTTTGCAGCGCACGGTCGGCGGCGGTGAATCCGGCGTCGGCGCACAGGTATTTCGCCGTATTCGCCTCACGGCCACAGGGCTTTCCGTTATCGTAGAGCCATGTCGCCTTCCGCAAGATCAGCTCGGCCGCATCCAGGTGCGCCAGCGAATCCGCCAGGGGGAATTGGATAGCCTGATTCATGCCGATCGGCCGATCGAAGACGACGCGTTCGTTCGCGTAACGCACGGCCCGGTCCAGCGCCACCCGGCCGATGCCGAGCGCCTCTGCGGCGATCATCATCCGTTCCGGATTGAGGCCGTCGAGAATGTATTTGAAGCCCTTGCCCTCCTCGCCGACGCGGTCCTCGACGGGAATGCGCAACCCGTCGATGAACAGCTCGTTCGAGCTGACGGCATTGCGGCCCATCTTCTTGATGGGACGGATGTCGACCTTGCTGCGATCCAGATCCGTGAGGAACAGCGTCATGCCGTCGGTCTTCTTCTCGACCGAGTCGTAGCTCTGGGTGCGCGCCAGCAGCAGGATCTTGTCCGACTCCAGGGCCTTGGAGATCCACACCTTGCGGCCGTTGACCACATAATGGTCGCCGTCGCGCTTGGCGAACGTAGTGATCCGCGAAGTATCCAGGCCCGCACCGGGTTCGGTGACGCCGAAGCACACGTGCAGCTCACCCGCGGCCACCCGCGGCAGCACCCGCTGCTTGAGTTCCTCCGAACCGTGCACCACCACCGGATGCATGCCGAAGATCGACAGGTGGATCGCGGTCGCGGCGTTCATGCCGCCGCCGGAGCGCGCCACCTCCTCGGCGAGGATCGTCGCCTCCGTGATCCCCAGCCCGTGCCCGCCGTATTCCTCCGGAATCGCGATGCCCAGCCAGCCGCCCTTGGCCATCGCCTCGTAGAACTCGGTCGGGAATTCGTGCGCGAGATCCTTCTCCATCCAGTACTGGTCGTCGAATCGCTTGCACAATTCGGCGACCGATTTCCGGATGAGCTGCTGGTCATCGCTCAGCTCGAAATTCATGCCCTCGGCCACATTCACCAACCTCCATAATTCACTGCTCCGTCGTTGCGGCGGATCGAATTCGTCCGGGCCGTCCACCGGCGCGGGCGCGGTCCCGTGACGCCCGCGCCGGTGGGACCCGTTCACCGCGCCGCGACCGCCCGGCGGGCCCGCTCGCGGTAACCCGCCAGCTTGTCCTCCGGCGCCACCACTCGGTGGCTGCGCGACTGCGTGCTCACGTCGTGATCCGCCACCGCATTCCGCAGGGCGCCGACCGTGGCGTTCTCCTTCGGAATGTGCGCGAACGGATCGAAGGAATACCAGCGCATGGCATTCTCGTGGGTCATCTTCGCGATGTCGGCGTCGGGCACCGCGTTCTCGGTGAACACCCCGTGCAGTTCCTCCGGCGCGTGCGGCCACATGGAGTCGCTGTGCGGGTAGTCCGCTTCCCAGCAGATGTTGTCGATGCCGATGTCGTGCCGTAGCCGGACCCCGAGCGGATCGCTGATGAAACAGGTCAGGAAGTGCTCCCGGAACACCTCCGACGGTAGTTTCCCGCCGAAGTCCTGCAACGTCCAGGTGGAATGCATCTCGTAGGTGCGGTCCACCCGCTCCAGGAAATACGGGATCCAGCCGGTGCCGCCCTCGGACAGCGCGATCTTGATACCCGGATAGTCCTTGATCACCCGCGACCACAGCAGATCCGCCGCGGCCGACACGATGTTCATCGGCTGCAGGGTGATCATCACGTCCGGCGGCGAATCCACCGCCGGCACCGACAGCCGCCCCGACGAGCCGATGTGCACGCTCAGGACGGTGTCGGTGTCGACCAGGGCCTCCCACAACGGATTCCAGTACGGGTCGTGGAAACTGGGGTAGCCCAGCGCCGCCGGATTCTCGGTGAAGGTCAGCGAGTGCACGCCCTTGGCGGCGTTGCGCCGCACCTCGTCCGCGCACAGCCGGGCATCCCAGATCACCGGCAGCGCCATCGGAATGAACCGGCCCGGATAGGCCGCGCACCACTCGTCGACGTGCCAGTCGTTGTACGCCTGCACGAGCGCGAGCGAGAACCCGGGATCGTCGGTCGCGAACAGCCGCGCCGCGAATCCCGGGAACGACGGGAAGTTCATCTGCGCCAGAATGCCTCCGGCGCTCATGTCCTTCACCCGCTCGTGCACGTCGTAGCAGCCGGGCCGGATCTCGTCCAGGCCCTGCGGCTCCATGCCGTACTCCGACTTCGGCCGTCCCGCAACGGCATTGAGCGCGGCGTTCGGGATGACGACATCCCGGAACGTCCACACGTCGGTGCCGTCCTCGCGGTGCACCAGCTGGGGCGCGTCGCCCCAGTACCGCCGGTGCAGGTGGTTCACGAACATGTCGGGCGGCTCGATGATGTGGTCGTCGACGCTGATCAGGATCAGATCGTCGAGTTCCATGGCCTGTCCCCTTTCTCCTCGTCCGAGCGTCGATCAGTCGGACGCGGGAAGTGCCTTGGCGGCCTTCAGGGTCAGGGCCACCCCGCCGAGCGCGAGCTCACCGGTACCGGAGTTGGTGCACAGCAGCTCGACGGTCCCGTCGGCGTCGACATAACGCTTGCCGACCAGGGTGACCGCCTCGTTCGCACCGACCTTGCCGGGCGCGGGCTTTCCCGCCGCCGGCTCCATCGGCGCTCCGCCGCAACTGATCTCGACTTCGGCGCCGGGCGCCCGCACGACGACCACCCGGGTGGTGCACACCGTGCTGGCCAATTGCTCACCGGGACGCAGTGAAACTGCCGTCATGTTCAACCTCCTTGTGGTTCACACGATCCGCGAACACCGCGAGATCGAAGGCCTGCCGCGCCAGCCAGAAACGCAGGAATCCGGTCAGCGAGTAGCGCAGGAACAGCGCCGCGCCCACCACCGCCGCGACGACCGCCCCGCCGACCAGCGTGATGGCGTCGCGCTGCACCAGCGGGTCGCGGGTGCTGTGCGACATGAGGAATGCGACCACGGCCAGGACCGGGCCCAGCACCAGCAGCAGGGTGCCCAGGCGCAGCCACAGCTGGGAGCGGCCGGCCGCCGGATCGGCGATCTTCAGCTCCGCGAGTTCGCGGACGAAACGGTCCGCGCGTGCTTCGGTCATTTCGAGCTTCCTAGATAGAGTTCGGCGAGTTCGTGGCGCAGGCTGTCGGGGTGACCCTGCTTCTCGATGCGGCCGCGCACGAGCACGGCCGCGTGGTCGGCGATGTCGAGCACCGCGGCGGCGAACTGTTCCACCACCAGGACCGCGACGCCCTGCCGGGCGATCTCGGCGACCTGGTCGTAGAGCCGGCCCACGATCAACGGCGCCAGGCCCATGGACAATTCGTCCAGCATGAGCACGGCCGGGTCGGTGGCCAGGCCGCGCGCGAGGGCCAGCATCTGCTGCTCGCCGCCCGACATGGTGCCGGCGAGCTGATGGGCGCGTTTGCCGAGGATCGGGAACCGGGTGAACGCGATCTCCTCGATCTCGCTCCGGGACCGGCCGGTGAAGGTCATCATCAGCAGGTTGTCCCGGACGCTGAGGTTCGGGAACACGCCGCGCCCTTCGGGGATGAGGCACACCCCTTTTCGAGCGAGATCCTTCGGATCGACCCCGGTGACGTCGCGGCCGCCGAGCAGCAGCCGCCCGCCGGAGACGGGATGCACGCCCGCCGCCACCTTCAGCGTCGTGGTCTTGCCCGCGCCGTTGGGCCCGAGCAACGCCACGACCTGGCCGCCGGCCACCGTGAGATCGACCCCGTGCAGGACGGTGATCGCGTCGTAGGCGGCGCGCGCCTCCCGTAGTTCCAGCAGCGGGGCCGGCGCCGGTGCCGTGACGACCGGCAACTGCTCGGTCGGGTAACGGTCGGTATCGGGCAGGGTCACGACTCCCCCAGATAGGCCGACAGCACGGCCTGGTCGCGGCGGATCACCTCGGGCGGCCCCGAGGCGATGATCTTGCCCAGATCCAGCACGAACAC
Source organism: Nocardia aurantia (assembly GCF_009604425.1). GTDB lineage: Bacteria > Actinomycetota > Actinomycetes > Mycobacteriales > Mycobacteriaceae > Nocardia > Nocardia aurantia. The sequence goes on from NZ_WEGI01000018.1 coordinate 85,334, forward strand.
CTGATCGCAGACGTTCATCACCAGGCCCATGTCGTGTTCGACGAGCAGCACCGCGGCGCCGTCCTCGGCCAGCGACCGCAGCAGGGCGGCGAACTTCTCGGTCTCGGTGTGGTCCTGGCCCGCGGCCGGTTCGTCCAGCAGCACCAGCGCCGGCCGCACGGCCATCGCCCGCGCCACCTCGACCAGCCGCCCGGTGCCCGTCGGCAGCGCGTCCGCCGACGAGTCCGCGACGTGGTGCAGGCCGAGCCGGTCGATGATCTCGCCGACGGTGCGGTGCGCGTGCCGGCGATGCGGCCCGAGCTCCGCGGCGACCAGCAGGTTGTCGCGAACGCTCAAGCGCCCGAACAGTTCCAGTCGCTGAAAGGTGCGGGCGAGCCCGTGCCGGGCCCGCCGCGACGGGCCCAGCCGGGTGACATCGCGCCCGTCGATCGCCACGCTGCCCGAGGTGGGGCGGCGCAGCCCCGAGATCACGTCGAACAGGGTGCTCTTGCCGGCCCCGTTGGGGCCGATCAGGCCGGTGACGTGACCACGCTCGGCGCGCAGGCCGGCGCTGTCGAGCGCCTTGTGCCCGCCGAAGGTGACGGTGATGTTCTCAACTTCGAGCAGTGACGGCACGGTCGAGCACCTCCTCGTCCTCGGCCCGCCAGTCTCGGCGGACACCCCACCATTCGACCGGGATCTCCGGTTCCACGTCGGGTTTCGGCGCGCGGGCCTGTGCCCAGTACCGGGCCACCACGGCGACGATCAGGGCGCCGAGGGTGAACAGCCAGCCGTTGATCACATCGTTGAGCCGCAGCACCCACAGCACTATCGGTCCCCCGATCAGCAGGGGACCGGTCACCTTGTCGCGCAACACCGGGACGAAACTGCCCCGCATGCCCGCCACCGCGCCCTCGCCGAGGGCGCCACCGGCGAAGAACGCGCCACCGGCGGACGGCAGCACCTGCGCCAGGTTGGTCAGCGACGGCCACAACACCGGAATCACGTTGAGCGGACCGGCGAAGGTGACACCCGCGAAGAATCCGCTGCCCACCGCGCCCAGTCCGCCGATCACGACGATCAGGAAGATCGGCAGTCCCGCAACGAGATTGAACTGATCCGCGGTCACCGACCGCAGCTGCATCCCGTACAGCGCGCCGCCGAGCCCGGCGATGGCCGCCGACACCGCGAACACCGCGACCTTGGCGGACAGCAGGTTGCCGCCGAGCGTGGCGTAGGCGGATTCGCTGTCGCGCAACGCGATCAACCGCCGGCCGAACCGGCTGCGCCGCAACATCGCGACGCCGAAGGTGGCCAGCGCCAGGCAGACCGAGGAGAAGATCGTGATCTTCCAGGTGCTGTCCAGGTTCAGGCCGAACAGGTGCGGCCCGACCAGTTCCACCGAACCCTGATCGAACAGCGCGATCTTCAGGCCGAAGAGGTGGAATTCCGGCAACGTGAAGATCCAGCGATCCAGCACCACCGCGAAAGCCGTTGTCGCCAAGGCCAGGTAGACGCCGGACAACCTCATCGCCGGAACCGCGATGAGGGCGCCGACGACGCCTGCGACGGCCATGGCCGCGAATATCGCCCACCACTGCCCGTGCGCACCGAAGTGCGAGTAGGCGACGGCGCCGATCCCCGCGATACTCAACTGGCACAACGAGATCTGCCCGGCGAAGCCGGCCAGCGGGATGTACGACAACGCGATGACCGCGAAGGCGAACATCTGCCCGTAGGTGATCAGGTTCGCCTCACCGAGCATGGTGGCGAGCATGATGCCGACCACGACGATGATCGCCCCGAACACCAGCGACCCGTTGACGGTCGGCAGCGGTACCGAGCTCAGCTTCCGGTCCCGGCCGCGCAGGCGGCCGTGCGGGAACAGCAGCAGTGCCAGGAACAGCAACAGCGCGGGCGCGGCGAGCCGCAACCCGGGCAGGTACTCGTTCTGCGGCAGGTAGCCCGCGAGATAGCTCTCCAGGCAGCCGACCACGATCGCGCCGAGGAAGGTCATCGGCAGGTTGGACAACCGGCCGAAGATCGCCGCGGTGTAGGCGCTGACGATCAGCAGCGACAGCTGCGAGGCGTCGAGCGCCACCGTGGGCGCGATCAGGATGCCGCCGACGGAGGCGAGCTCGATGCCGAGGATCCACGCGACCTTGTTGGCGCGCTGTGGGTCGGCGCCGGTGAGTCCCACCAGTGCCCGGTCGTCCACGGTGGCCCGCATCTCCGCACCGGTTCTGGTGCGGTACAGCAGGATTCGGAGTCCGGCCGCGACCGCGACCGCGACCAGCATGGTCAGCGCCTGATGCCAGGTGATGGTGACGGGCCCGAGGTGGATCGGACGAACGCCGGCGAAGAACTTCGGCAGCGTCCGGGACACGTTCGGATTCCATATCCAGCGGGCGACGATGATGAGGCCCGACAGCAGGGCCACTGTCATCACCAACTTCTCCGCGTCACCCAATCCCTGGGTCGGTGCCAGTGCCCGGGCGAACAGCAACCCGAAAAGGGGTGCGAACACCGCGAGCACCAGCACCACGGCCACCGGTACCGGCACGCCCCACCCGATGGTGAGCTGCCAGTACACGAACGCCGACATCATGCCCGCCGCCCCGTGCGCGAAGTTGAACACGCCGGTCGTCGTGTAGGTGACCACCAGGCCACTACCGATGACCGCGTAGATCGCCGCGGTACTGAGCCCGACGATCCCGAAGGCGAGGAACTTGTCCATGATTACTTCAGATCGCCCAGACTCTTACCGGCGTCGGCGAGGGTCACCGGCTTGCCGCCCGGGGTCTTGTAGACGTACGGCTCGACGTTGCAGCGGTACGGCCCGTTGTCCGGCTTGAAGTCCGGCGTCGACCAGCCCTGCGGGGAGGCCTGCTCGGCGTTGAAGCACTTCTGGATGAAGTTCGGATCGCCCATGTTGGTGGGCGCTTCCAGACCGCCTGCGGTCCAGGCGGTTTCGCCCTTGCCGGCGTCGTACAGGCACTTGCGGGTGAGCTGGTCACCACAGCTCGCCGCCGACTTCGCGAACAGCAGCCACTGGCCGAAGGCGCGCACCGCGGGGTAGGTCATGTCCTGGCCCGGCGCGTACTTGGCGAACAGCTCCTTGAGCTGCTTCATCGCGGGCACGTTCGACTCCAGGGGCGCGGTGCCGCTGATGTCCGCGTAGTTGTGCTGCGCGGCAAGCGAATTGCCCGCCAGCTGGATGAACTGCGAGTTGTACGCGTTCGAGTTGGTGTCGATCCAGTCCAGCTTGTAGTCCATGCCGGTCAGCACGTCCTCCAGCTTGGCCAGGCTGCGGAAGTCGCCCAGGAAGATCAGGCCCTTGACGCCCTTGGTCTTGATGGACTGCGCGTACGGGGTCCAGTCGGACACGCCGGCGGCCGGGTAGAGGTCGTCGTAGACGATGGTCGCGCCCTGGGCCGGCAGCGCCTCCTCGTAGGCGGTGCCCATCACCTTGGTGACCGGGGAGTCACCGTTGATGAGGCCGATCGCCGAGGCCGAGGCCGGGTAGGCGTCCTTGAACAGCCACTGGTGGAAACCGGTGTAGGGGTCGTACCGGCCACCGGCGGTCACGCCGCCGCCGACCTGCAGGTCGGATCCGGCGTTGGCGATCTGGTCGACCTGCGCCGGGAAGTCGGGCAGCAGGCAGGACAACCGGTCCTTCACGCCCAGTCCGTCGAGGGCGGCGCTGCCACCGACGAGGGCGAAGTCGTCGCGGCAGGACTCCAGCATGCGCTGCCGGACCTCCATGAGCTTCGCGTCGCGGACGTTGTAGCTGATCTTGCGGCCGTTGATCCCGCCGTTGTCGTTGCACCAGGAGGTGAACACCTTGGCGGCGTCGACCAGTTCGGGGTTCTTGGTGAATCCCATGTCGGTGAACACACCGACCTTGATCTCGCCGGCGGTCACGCCCTGTGCCGGTGCGCCCGACGCCTTGCCGCTGTGGCAGACGCCCTTCAGGTCACCGAAGTCGGCGGACGCGGAGCTGCTGCTGCTACCGCTGTTGCCGCCGGTCGCCGAGCTCTCCTCGCCGCTGCTGCCGCTGCGGCTGCAACCTGCCGCCGCTAGTAATGCCACCGCCGTCAGCGCGACGAGTATGCGCCTGGGTTTCACCAGATTCCTCCTTGAAGGGGTGCGTTTCCGCACCCCACCGCTCTTCGTCGAGCAGCGCGAGCCATGGTGCTCTCGCTGTCAGAAAACTATCTTCTCAGAAATGGAGAATCAACATGTTGGCTTTGAGGAGATCAAATGACCGGGCAACGACGCGGCCACGCCATCGCCATGACCACGGAGGAGCGGGACGCCTTCCTCACCACCGCACCGCTGGTCCGGATCGCCACCCTCGGGCCCGGCGGCCACCCGCACACCAGCGCGCTGTGGTTCGTCTGGGACGGCACCGCCCTGTGGCTGAACTCGCTGGTCCGGAGCCAGCGGTGGACCGATCTGGGCCGGGATCCGAGGTTGTCGGCCATCGTCGACGACGGCGGCGCCGACTTCCTGCAGCTGCGCGGGGTGGAGTTGCGCGGGACCGCCGAGACCGTCGGCGAGGCGCCGCGCACCGGCGAGGCGAATTCCCAGCTGGCGGAGCCGGAGCGGCTGTTCGCGGCCAAGTACTCCCCCGGCCGCGACTTCCACTACGACGGCCGCCACGGCTGGCTGCGACTGGTCCCGGAGCGGGTCGTGAGCTGGGATTTCAGCAAGATGTGGCGATGAAGCGGCGGGAGTGAGGGGATGCTCTGTTGACTAACACGCGGCACCATGGAAATCTAGAGTTCAGTTTTTGAGAATGCTATTCTCACGAGAGGAGGACAAGGATGCGCCTGCCACCGCTGCCAGCCGAGCGCTGGGACGATCGGACCCGGGACGCGTTCAAGGCTCTACTGCCGCGAGCGCGTCGTAATCCCGAAGGCGCGGGGCCCGCGATGGCACCCTTGGCGTGGCATCCGGACCTGACCGAGAAGTTCCTCGGCTTCAGCGTCCATCTGCTGTTCACGTCCACGCTGCCGCCGCGGATCCGGGAACTGGTGATCCTGCGGGTCGCGCACCGCCGCAACTGTGCGTACGAGGTGGAGCATCACACCGGATTCGCCACGGAGGCAGGCCTGTCCGCCGAGGACATCGCCGGCGTCATCGACGGCACCGCCGCCGACGAGTTCGACCAACTGGTCCTCAACGCCGTCGACGAACTCGACGAGAAATCCGAACTCTGCGACGAGACATGGGCCGCGCTCGGCGAGCGGCTCGACGAAAAACAACGCATGGACCTGGTTTTCACGGTCGGCGGGTACATCACGTTGTCGATCGCCTTGAACACCTTCGGCGTACGCAGCGAACACTGAGAGGGAACCTCCTGTAATGGCACACTTCACCAAGCCGGCTGCGGGTAGCTGGACGAAGAACTACCCCGAACTCGGCACCGGGCCCGTCGATTTCACCGACTCGATCGATCCCGCCTTCTACGAGGACGAGAAGGCCGCGATCTTCCGCAAGAGCTGGCTGAACATCGGCCGGATCAACAAGCTCCCGCGCGTGGGCAGCTACTTCACCAAGGAACTGCCGTTCCTCAACACCTCGATCGTGGTCGTCCGCGATTCCGAGAAGGAGGTGCGGGCGTTCTACAACATCTGCCGGCACCGCGGCAACAAGCTGGTGTGGAACGACTACCCCAACGAGGAAGTCCAGGGCGTCTGCCGCCAGTTCACCTGCAAGTACCACGCCTGGCGCTACAGCCTCGAGGGCGACCTGACCTTCGTGCAGCAGGAGAAGGAATTCTTCGACCTCGACAAGGGTCAGTACGGGCTCAAGGGCCTGCGCTGCGAGGTGTGGGAGGGCTTCATCTTCGTCAACCTCGACGACAACGCGAAGCCGCTCGAGGAGTACCTCGGCCCGTTCATGAAGGGCGTGGAGGGCTACCCCTTCCACGAGATGACCGAGGTCTACAGCTACAAGGCCGAGATCGGCGCCAACTGGAAGCTGTTCATCGACGCGTTCGCCGAGTTCTACCACGCGCCGGTGCTGCACCAGAAGCAGGCGGTCAAGGACGAGGCCGACAAGCTGATCGGCACCGGCTTCGAGGCGCTGCACTACGAGGTCGCCGCGCCGCACTCGATGGTGTCCTCCTGGGGCGGTATGGCCCCGCCGAAGGACATCAACATGGTCAAGCCGATCGAGCGGGAGCTGCGCTCGGGCCTGTTCGGCCCGTGGGATCGCCCCGACATCGAGGGCCTGGACGTGCTGCCCGAGGGCCTCAACCCGGCCCGCCACCGCGCCTGGGGCATCGACGAGTTCGAGATCTTCCCGAACTTCTCGCTGCTGTTCTGGGCGCCGGGCTGGTTCCTGACCTACCACTACTGGCCGACCTCGGTGAACAGCCACACCTTCGAGGCCAGCCTGTACTTCGTGCCGGCGAAGACCGCGCGCGAGCGGCTCGGCCAGGAGCTGGCCGGCGTGACCTTCAAGGAGTACGCGTTGCAGGACGCGAACACCCTCGAGGCCACCCAGAAGATGCTCGAGACCCGGGCCATCAAGGAATTCCCGCTCAACGACCAGGAAGTCCTGCTGCGCCACCTGCACACCCACGTCCAGAAGATCGTCGCCGAACACCGCGCGGGTGCCGGTTCCAACGGGAAGGCCAACTGATATGACTGTCGAAACCAAAACCCTCCCGGCCGAATTCGCCGATCTGCAGAAGTACGAGCCGTGGATCCTGGCCACCGAGCCGGAGCGCTACGCCAAGCGGCTCGCCTCCTCCATGGAGGAGATGCAGGACCTGTACGACACGGTCTTCCCGCGGTTGCAGTCCGCGCTGGACCACATCGAGACCTTCGACTGGACCAACCTGCCCGACCCGCAGCGGTACCTGTTCCACCTGCTGCAGTCGCTGGTGATGGTGTCGTTCCCGGTGGAGGTCTGGAAGCAGGCCCGCGTGCCCGACTCGGGCGCCGCGTACCTGGACTGCATCCAGGAGCCGGTGGTCTGAATCATGCTGACACTGAAGGCAGCCGGCCTGCTCGACGTCGAATCCGGCACGATCGTGCGGCCCGGCATCGTGCGCATCGAAGGTGACACAATCGTCGGAGTCGGCGGTGAGATCAGCTCGGGCGAAGAGGTTCTGGATCTCGGTGACCACATTCTGCTGCCCGGCCTGATGGACATGGAGGTCAACCTCCTGATGGGCGGTCGCGGCGAGACCGGCCTGGCCTCCAGTGTCACCGACGATCCGGCCCTGCGGATGCTGCGTGCGGTGGGCAATGCCCGCCGCACGCTGCGGGCCGGATTCACCACCGTCCGTAATCTCGGCCTGTTCGTGAAGACCGGCGGTTATCTGCTGGACGTCGCGCTGGGCAAGGCGATCGACCAGGGCTGGATCGACGGGCCGCGGATCGTGCCCGCCGGCCACGCGATCACACCCCTGGGCGGTCACCTGGATCCGACCATGTTCTCCGCGTTCGCCCCCGACGTGCTGCACCTCACCCTCGAGGAGGGCATCGCCAACGGGGTGGACGAGGTGCGCAAGGCGGTCCGGTACCAGATCAAGTACGGCGCCGAGGTCATCAAGATCTGCGTCTCCGGTGGCGTCATGTCGCTGACCGGATCCCCTGGCGCGCAACACTATTCGGACGACGAGCTGCGGGCGATCACCGACGAGGCGCATCGCCGCGGCATGAAGGTGGCCGCGCACACGCACGGCGCCGACGCGGTCAAGCACGCCATCCTCTGCGGCGTGGACTGCATCGAGCACGGCTTCCTCATCGAGGACGACACCATCGACCTGATGGTGGAGCGCGGCACCTGGCTGGTGCCCACCACCGGGCTCACCGACGCCATGGACGTCTCGAAGGCCGATCCGAAGCTGCAGAAGAAGGCCGCCGAGATGTACCCGAAGGCGCACAGCTCGGTACTGGCCGCCTACAAGGCCGGGGTGAAGATCGCCGTCGGCACCGACGCGCCGGCGATCCCGCACGGCAAGAACGCCTTCGAGCTCGTGGCGCTGGTGCAGCGCGGCCTGGAACCGGCGGATGTGTTGCGCGCGGCCACGATCAACGCCGCGGAGCTGATCGACGCCGACGACCGCGGTCGCATCGCGGAGGGCCTGCTGGCCGACATCATCGCCGTGCCCGGCAACCCCCTCGACGACATCAGCGTGACCCAGAAGGTGTCGTTCGTCATGAAAGGCGGCAAGGTCTTTGTCCAGAACTGAAGATCTGCTGGAGATCCAGCAGTTGCTCGCGAAGTACGCGGTCACCATGACCAAGGGCGACGTGCAGGGCGTGCTGGAGGTGTTCACCCCCGACGGTTCCTACAGCGCCTTCGGCGACACCTACACCCTGGACCTGTTCCCGGAACTGGTGGAGGCGGCGCCGAAGGGGTTGTTCCTCACCGGCACACCGCTTCTGGAGATCGACGGCGACACCGCCACCGGGACGCAGCCGCTGTGCTTCGTGGAGCACAGCGCGCACGACATGCGGATCGGGTACTACACCGACACTCTGGTGCGCACCGAGCAGGGCTGGCGGTTGAAGACTCGGCGGATGACGTTCATCCGGCGTAGTGGTGACCATGATTCGGGCATCCCACATGCCTTCGAGCGTTCGAAAAGCTGAGATGCCTGCCAGGGCCTCGCTCCGTTTCCCGGGGCGGGGCCCTCGTCTCCGTTCCACCCGGTGGTCTCGCTCCGTTGCGGACACCCGGCTCTCCCCTTTCCGCTCGCTCACTGTGAACTGTTCCGCCGCCGGTCCCGAGCCGGAGCGGAACACCCTGCGGGCGAGCCACTTTCACCGGTCTCACCCGGCGCGAAAGGACGCTGTATGAGTGCTCCCGTAATTCCCGACGTGGCACAGTTCCGCTCGGAGTTGCGCAGTTGGCTCGACGAGAACGACCTGTCCCCCGGGGCCGATCACTCGCTGGACGGGCAGGTGGCGCAACTGGGCCGGGTGCGTAAGGCACTGTTCGACGCCGGGTGGATGCGCTACGGCTGGCCGGCCGAGGTCGGCGGGCTCGGTGGACCCGCGGTACTCCGCGCGGTGCTCGGTGAAGAGGTGGCGACCCGCGACCTCGCCGAGCCGGGCCTGTACTCGATGATCGAGGTCCTGGTCCCGACCATGATCTCCTACGCGCGTCCCGAGCTGGCCGCGGAGATGGTGCCGCTCATGCTGTCCGGCGCCGAACAGTGGTGCCAGGGCTTCTCCGAACCCGGCTCCGGCAGCGACCTGGCCTCGCTGACGACGAAAGCCGTTCCCGACGGCGACAATTGGATCGTCAACGGGCAGAAGGTGTGGACCAGCCTGGCGCAGTACGCCTCTCGATGCGTCCTGCTCACCCGGACCGCGCCGGGCCACGCCGGGATCACGGCGTTCTTCGTCGACATGGACACCCCCGGTATCACCGTCCGCCCGTTGAAGACCATGCACGGGCTGGACGAATTCGCCGAGGTGTACTTCGACGACGTGGTGGTGCCCGGTGACCGGATGCTCGGAAACCTCGGCGACGGCTGGCAATTGGCGATGGACCTGCTGCCGCACGAGCGTTCCACCTGCTTCTGGCACCGCGGCGCCTACCTGTTCAACCGGCTCGACAAACTGATCGCGCAGACCACCGCGCCGCTCGGCGACACCCAGGCGGACGCCGAGATCGGTTCGGCCTACCTGGCATTGCACATGCTGCGCTGCCGTTCCCGGATCACTCAGCAGACCCTCGCCGACGGCGGGCACCTCGGGCCGGAAACCTCGGTGGACAAGGTGCTGCTGGCGACCGCCGAACAGCAGTTGATGAACACCGTGCGGGACCTCGTCCCCGGTGCGGTGGAATTCGACGACCCCGAATGGCGCACGGAATTCCTGTATTCCCGCGCCGCCACCATCTACGGCGGCACCGCGGAGATCCAGCGCAACATCATCTCCCGCCGGCTGCTGGACCTGGGCAAGGAGTGAGCATGAGCATGGATCCCGCCGAGCTGGAACTGCTCACCGGAACCCTCCGCAAGACGATGTCGACCACCACGGGCGGCGCGCTGGACCACGCGCTGACCGACCTGGGCTGGATCGACATGCTGACCGATATGCCGGAAATCGCCGTGCCCCTGGTGTTCCGGCTGCTCGGCGAGACCGGCGCGCACGCCTCCGTCCTCAACGACGTGGTGCGGCACGCGGCGGGACAACCGCCCGAGGACGGCGCGACCGTGCCGCTGCCGTCCTCGGGCGGCTCCTGGATCGTCTGGGAGCGCGGGGAATCCGCGGGTCCGGCGGCCGGTGCGGCCGTCGACGGCGAGCTTCCGTTACGGAAAGTGGAGTCCGGCAACGAGATTCCGCTCGCCGCCGGACGTACCGCGTTGGCGTGGTGGCTGATCGGCTCCGGGCGCACGATGCTGGGCCTGGCCCGCACGCACGTCCTGGACCGCGTGCAGTTCGGCCGGCCGCTGGCTTCGTTCCAGGCCGTGCGGCACCGCCTGGCGGAGACCCTGGTCGCGCTCGAAGGCGCGGAGGCGACGTTGTCGGTCGCCGACACCGAATTGGGTGCGCTGCTGGCCAAGGCCGCCGCGGGCCAGGCCGCGCTGACCGCGGCCCGGCACTGTCAGCAGGTGCTCGGCGGCATCGGTTTCACCGACGAGCACGATCTGCATCGGCACATCCGCCGCGTGCTCGTGCTCGACGGATTGCTGGGCAGCGCACGGGAACTCACGCGCGAGGCGGGGGCACTGGTTCGCGCCGAGGGTGGGGCGCCTCGGCTGGCGCAGCTGTAGGACTTTCGGCACGCGGTGCCGGTGGCGAGTGGATTCGCCACCGGCACTGCGTATTTCGTCGACCTGCGACCGACTGCCGGTGGTGAACCGGCGCCTCTTGCCGGGTCTCAGCGGCCGGCGACGCGGGCCCCGTTTCCGCGACCGGCGCCCCGGGTCTCAGCTGCCCGTGGTGGGCGATGGCACCGTCTTCCGCTCGGTCAGCCAGAACACGAACGCGGCCAGCGGGAATGCCGTGCCGAGCACCACCACGCCCGCCCACCCGTACCGGGCGAACGCGATGCCCGCGCCCGCGGAACCGAGTGCGCCGCCGACGAAGAACGTCGCGATGTACAGCGTGTTCAGTCTGCTGCGCTCCGCCGGGTTCAACGCGTAGATGGCTCGTTGCCCGAGTACGAGCGTGGTCTGCACGGCGAGATCGAGGAAGACCGCGCCGAAGATGAGCGCCCACAACCGATCCTGCCACAACGTGACGGCGAAGCTGCCCGCCGCCAGCAGGAACGCCACGCCGGTCACCCACCGTTCGTGGCCCTGATCGCCGAGCCGGCCCGCCAGCGGCGCCATGAAGACTCCCAGCACACCGGCGATCGCGAACAATCCGATCGATATCTGCGAGAAGTGAAACGGCGGTCGGGCGAGCAACAGGGTTATCGCGGTCCAGAAGACGCTGAACGATCCGAACATGGCCGCCTGGTAGAAGGCCCGTCGGCGAAGCACGGGCTCGCGCAGATAGATTCGCCCCAAGGACGCGAGGAGTCGCCCGTAACCGGTGCCGAATTCCGGTGTGCGCAGTGGCAGGATCCGGCGGAGCAGGATCACCATGACGGCCAGCAGGGCGGCCGAAAAGATATACACCGCACGCCATCCGGCGATGCCCGCGATGATTCCGGACACCGAGCGGGCGAGCACGATCCCGGTCAGCAGCCCGCTCATCACCTGCCCGACCACCCGGCCGCGCGCGTGCGGTGGCGCCAGGTGCGCCGCGAACGGCACCAGCACCTGTGCCACCACCGATGTCAGCCCGATCGCGAGCGCGGCGGCGAGAAAGCCCGGCAACGTGGTCGTCGCCGAGGCCGCCAGCAGCGCGAGTACGGCGACGGACATGACGACGGTGATCAACCGGCGATTCTCGAACAGGTCGCCCAGCGGCGCGACCAGCAGCAGCCCGGCCGCGTAACCGAGCTGCGTGACCGTGACGACCATGCCCGCGGCGGACTGGCTCACATGGAACGCCGACGCGATCGTGATGATCAACGGCTGCGCGTAGTAGAGGTTCGCGGCGGCCAGCCCACACGCGACCGCGAACACCACGACCAAGGCCGAGGAAAGGGTGTGCGCCGGGCCGGCGGGCGCCGACTCACCTGCCGGTGCCGCCGGCCCCTCGGTCACAGGATGCCCCACCAGGATGTCGGTGTCGTCGTGCCGCGTCATACGTCCATGGTCCAACCGGGACGTGATCAATGAAAGCGATGAATTTCGATAGACCCATCTATAGTGTCGATGGCATGGAGTTGCGTCAGATCGAATGCTTCCTCGCCTGCGATGAACACCGGTCTTTCACCGCGGCCGCCCGCGCCCTGAACCTCGTGCAATCGGCGGTGTCGACAAGCGTGGCGAAGCTGGAACGCGAGCTCGGTGCGCGGCTGTTCGACCGGACCCCGCACGCCCTCGTGCTGACCGAAGCGGGCCGGGCGATGCTCGATCCGGCCCGGTCGATGCTGCGGGCCCGCCGCGACGTCGTCGACGCGATCGACGCGGCCCGGGGACAGGTGCGCGGCGAGGTCGTGATCGGCAACCTGATGAACGTCTACACCCTCGACCTCGCCGGCGTGATCGCCGATATCCACCGCCGCCATCCGGAGGTCACGCTGCAGATGCGACAGAGCATCTCCGGTGTGGGCGGCAATGTCGCGGGGTTGCGCGACGGCAGTCTCGACATCGCCCTGCTGGCGGGTACGGCCACCGAACTCCCGGGCATCACCCTGTACCCGATCAGTGCGGAGAACCTGGTCCTGTGCACCGCACCGGACCACCCCCTCGCGGGCCGCCCCTTCCGCGCCGCCGACCTGGACGGGGTCAGATTCGTCGACTTCGCCCCCGGTTGGGGCGTCCGCGGCATCGCCGATACGCTGTTCCCGGCCCGCCACCCCGTGATCGAGGTCGCCGATCAGTTCTTCGCACTGGAACTGGTGGCGAAGGACTTCGGGGTCACCCTGGTACCCCGGTCGGTCGCCGAACGCGCGAGCGGCATCGTGTGCGCCGAATCCGCGGGTGCCCCGATCCCCTGGAACCTCGTCATCGCGCACGACGCACAACGCACACCGTCCAACGCCGCCCGGACGTTCATCGACGCCGTCTCACCGGCCGCCCGGACCCGCCGATCGGCGCGGCGACCCTGACCCGGATCCGCGGCGGTGCCGGAAACCACCCGAACCCACCGCGCGACACCGACTCTCGCCGTAACCGCCACGCCGTGGGATTTGCGGTGCGAGCAGCTTCGTGTTCATCGCCGGTATTTTCTGCACTGCCCTCGGATACGTTGCCGCTCAACCGTACTCGGGCGAGTTGCGGCAATGGGAGACGTCGTGTGGCGATACCGGCCTGCCGCCACTGGCTTGCGGTGACAGCTCACCCGATGATGCCGGATTCGCGTAGTCGCTCGATTCGATCCCAGATTTCGGCCTCGGGCGGAAAGAAGAATTCGAGATCATCGACGACACGAAGCTGCTCGATGATGTTCCCCAGCCGTGCGGCCATATCGGAATGACGGGACCAGTAGTCATCAGAAACTTGCAGCGCAGCAACCAGAAGATCCCCGGGATAGAAATCTCCCTGCACCAATGGGTTTCCTTCCAACAGTGCGAGCGCACGAGGTACGAGCACGGAAATATTCTCTCGTTGTCCGAGTAGTACACGCAGATCTTCGGCTGTCATCGCGTGAATCTGCTTACGCCGCAATGAATAGACTTTTTTCATCAAACGCGTAGCATCGACGGGTGGATCCCCCCATATGTGGCCGTCGATATTCTCCAGCGTTCGGTCGTCGAACTCGTTCCTGGTCATCTTCCTCACATCTGACGATTCATAACTATCGAGGGACGAACTGCTCACTATATCCAGTTACCGACTGGCCTCCGGACGGGCATCGAACCGGAGTACTGAGGACGTCCGACAGGCCCGCGAGGATTAGGGAACGTTCGGAATGTCTGCTGCGATTTCGCAGAAGCTGAACAATTCGACGAAGCGCAGCCCTGGCGGCGGTTCGCCGATTCCGTACCGGCGGACGTGGCTGTTGCCGGCTCGTCGGGCGAAGAATTGTAGGTCCCGCAACCGATATCGGCCAGGTTCTCGGTGCCGGTGAGATCGAGTTCTTGTAGCACGTGGAAAGGGAATCGTCCGGATGTTCGGGATATCGGGCGTGGTGTCGATGCGGGTTTCAGTGCTGTGGGGTCGGCGTATTCGCTGTCCGGAGGATGGTGTGGGGATCGGGCCTCTCGGTCGGATTCAGGGGTGGGTGGAGGACAGTGCGAGGTACTCCCCCGTTGGGGTCGGCTCGAAGGCGGCGGGGGTGTTCAGTTCGTCGGCGGTCGTGGTGGTCGAGACCAATTCGTTTGTGGGCCAGCGTAAGTGGACTAGTTCGGCTTCTCCGGTGGAGAGTAGGTCGGCTGCGGTGTGGCGGGCGATCTGCTTCGCTTCTTCGTCGGTCAGGGCGAAGGTGGATCCGCGGAGGAGCCAGAGGAGTTCGAATATGCCGACGAAGTCTTCGGCCAGATGGTTTTTGGCCTCGTTCATCAGCCAGGCGGAGGCGGCTTCGTGGTCGGCCATCGCTACTTCCCTCCCGGAGCGGGGTTGCCCTGCAACGGTATCTTTATCGTCTTTCCGTTCTGGCTCACTTCCGCGTACGGTCCGTGGGTCAGTGGGTCCGGTCTGTTGCCTTCGCTGTAGCCGGGCATGATTCTGATCTGACGGCCGAAATTGTCCGGGTCGCGGTAGACGGTGCCTTCACCGCTTCTGCTCGGTGTCGCGGGCCAATCCGAAGGTATTGCTGCCGCGACCTCTTCGGCGCTCTTGCCGCTCAGTGACTGCGGGTCGAACGTCTTGGGGTCACGGATGTCGGAGGGCGGTGTGGTCTCACCGGCGTTGTGCTCCAGGTCGTCGATGGCGAGTCGGAGGGCGAGGATGGTGGCGAGGGTGGCGGTGACGTTCTTGATGTTCTTCGCGGTGTCGAAGGCTTCTATGATGCCGACCGCGCCTCGGCCGAGGCGGCCCAACAGGCCGAGGATCCGGATCAGTGTGGTGCCTTCGTAGGCGGTGCGGACCGCGTTGACGGTGTTGGCGACTATGGCGGCGATGCCGCCGCCGGCCGCGACCGCGCCGGCGCCGAAGGTGAAGATCGCGGCGACCGTTCCGGTGGCGGCGGTGATCGCGATGCCGATGGCGGCGGTGGAGACGATTCCGTTGATCGCCGTGCGGACTTCGCCCGTGCCGGTGGCGTAGTCGCCTACCGCGGTGCTGATCGCGCGGGTGGAGGTGGCTATCTCGGTGGCGGCTTCGTGGAGTGTGTGCAGGTGCTGGAGCAGGGTTTCCTTGTGGGGATCGGTGACGGTTTCGAACAGGCCGATCACGGTGCGGATGTCGTCGGCCGCCGCGGTGACGGCGTTGTTGTGCGCGAAGGTGTTCCAGGCGGTGGCGGCGGTGTCGAGTCGGTGGGTGTTGCCGTTCGGCAGGCCGCCCAGTTCGTTCGCGATGCCGTCGAGGAATTTCTCGTAGAGGTGGCTGTCGCCGCCGTTGCGGGCGATACCGGGACCGTTGCCCGCGCTGGACGCGGGCATGGTCATTTCGGGGTCGTAGTACAACGCGGATTCGGTTGGGCGGGAAGGCATGTGGTCGGGATTTTGGCTGATTGCGTAGTTCCAGCCGAACGCGGTCAGTACGTCACCGTATTTCACCAGCGCGTCGACCAGCGCCGCCGTCGCGCGGAAATGGTCGGCGGCGACCGTGTCGTATTGCCCGGCCCATTGCCGACAGCCCGGTGCGTCTCCGGCCATGCCTTCGCACTCGTGCAGGAGGGTGGCCGCCAGCGGTCCGAATGCCAGGGACAGCCGGTCGGCCAGATCGTGGCATTGCTTTCCGGCGGAATACAGGGTGGTCCAATGCAATTGGATCGGCACCCCTCACCCCTTTCCGAGCATGCGACCGTTGAGCTCGACGGCTCGCGACACCTTCGCGTGTGCCAGCCGCGCGGCCTCGTGAGCGGTCCGCACTCCCTCGGCGAAGTCGCGGGCTTCCCGAGCCCAGCGGCGGTGCGCGTCCTGATATGCCGCGGCCGCTTCCGAATTCCACACGCCCGGAGCGAAACTCGCTACGGCATCGTCGATGGAGTCCAGTTTTTCCGTGACGAATCCCGCCAGACCCGATAAACGCGCGACGATGTCGTCGAGTCTTTCCAGGTCGACCCGCAGCTCGCTGTCCATCCCTTCCCCCTACAGTGTCAAACTGCTGATCCCGGTGGTGAGCGCATCTTCGGTCTGCTCATACGTTCCCGCGGCGCTGTCCAGCGTTTCCGCCAGATCGGCCAGCGCGGCCAGAATTCCAGCACCGCTGTCGCGAGTCTCGGTCCATCCCCGCGCGAATCGGGTCGCCGCGGGACCCGACCATCCCGACTCCAGCAGCGAGTCCACCTCACTACCGACCGCTTCCAGCGCGGAACGCAATTCCGTACCCGCCTGCGATATCGATCGTCCGACCGCCCGAACCACGTCGGGCACCACTTCCACCCTCGCACCCGAGTCGTCCGACTCCGGAGCGCCCCCCTCGACTCCGCCCATGGCCGCCGAAGCTAGCTGGCCCGGGCGGTCAGCGTCAATCGTCTCACCGGCGAGTCGGGCCGACCTGCCGGTGATCGCTACGGTGACCGGCCTTATCGGTGCGAAATCATTCGCCGTGGTGGAGGCGCTGCGGATCGATCAACTGGATCGCCTTGTCATTTCGGCACGCCGCCGAACGTCTCCGAATCCGCGTGCCGGCGCGCCCAATCCCGGGAGATCCGCTCGAAGTGTGGACCCAGCACCTTGCCACGGAATGTCGGTTGCAGTCGTCTCCGTACCTGCGCGGCGCGGCCCGGCCGTTCGAGGTCACCCCAGTTCTGTCGCATGACAGTGTGATAGAAGGTGATCAGCGGTTCGGCGATACGGTAGTGGGACCGGTTCTTGCGGAATGCATCCTGTTCGTGCGTGATCATGCCGACCTCCTGTAGCACTGACCGCGGATGCGCGAGGTCGGTGGATTTACGCGACAGGTACCCGGCGACGCCGCCACGGGTGGCGTTGCCGTCGGCGATCGCGGCCAGCACCGAGTGATACAGCGCGGTGTCCTGCAATGCCGGCTCCTCGGCCAGCAGGTAGCGCCCCTCGCGGAACAACGGCCTGGCCGGGTTGGGTACCGCGCGGACGATCCAGTCGTCGAAATCAGCGGGCCCCGCCGGAGTGTCACCTTGGGTGAACTCTCGACGGTAGGCCGGGGACAACAGTTTGCTCATGAAGGTCAGGGCGGATCCGCACTTTCGGCGAGGCTGATCATCAGGTCCCGGCTCTCGTGGAACAGTTCGGCGAAACTCGAATACTCCCGGTAGTCACCGTATTTCGGTTTGAAGTCGATCGCGGGGTATTCGCCGTCGGGGGTGGTGCGGGTGGGGTCCAGGAGCCAGATGTCCTCGCCGGAGGCGATCAGGAGGGTGCGGCGGAACAGTTCCAGGAGTTCGTTCGGCTCGTCGGCCTCATCCTCCTCGTCCAGTTCGCTGTAGATCTCGATGAGTTCTTCGCCCCACTGTGTGTTGCGCAGCCAGTCGATTTCCGCGCACGTGGCTACCGCGTCGATCCAGCCGCCGACGGCTGCCCAGCCGTCGGTGACGCTCAGGAAGTTCGACAGGCTCGGGGGCAGGGGGATGCCGAGGCGCAGCGCGGTGGTGGCGAGGGTCTGTTCGGTCGCGGGATCGGTTCCGAACCAATGGGTTTCGAGCTGTTCGGGGGTCAGGTGCGGGCGGACGTACCGGTTCGCGGTGCGCACGTAGATCTCTCCGTACCCGGGGAGGTAGGTTCGCCATTCGTCGGGGGTGGTCGGGGCCGGTTCGGCGGGGGTGGCGGTCACGGGAATCCCTTCTGCCGGAGCGGGATCTATCTCGGAAGGATGGCTACGCGGGCGGGGGCGGTGACGTCCGCGATCGTCGGGCGGACTTCGGCTACGCGGCAGAGCAATTCGAGGTCCTCGAGGAAGTTCTCGTCGTCCTCGTCGAAGGCCCGGGGGTCGTCGATTCCCATCTCCGCCAGTGCTTTCGTCAGCACGTCGATGTCGCTGCCCTCGGCGTCACCGGGGCAGTTCTCCTGGAAGGTCGCGAGGGTGTCGCCGTCGCGACTGACCAGGAATACCGAGTCGGCGTTGATGCTGCAGTACGACGAGACCGCGAAGGTGCCGCGGGACAGGTCCGGCCGGTTGGATCCCTCCCAGCCGTTGTCCTCCACGAGCAGGGTGTGGGGACCGAGGGCGAATGCGGCGACCACCTGGTGCCAGTCCGCTTCCTCGTAGCGGGCTCGGCGGAGCAGTTCCGGCCATGTCGCGGTGGAGATCTCGGCGTCGGTGGCGCCGAAGCGGCGGAGGGCTTCGTCGGGGTCGACGTCGTGGATCACCGTGACGCAGTAGGCCTCGATGTCCAGGCCCGATTCCAGCCAGGCCACGAAGTTCGCGTCGTCCGCCGCTCGGTGGTCCGCGGTCGGGTCGGCGGGGTGCGCACCGGTCGGGTCGAAGCGGCCTCGGCCGTGTATCCAGCGCACCTCGCCGGCGGCGTCGACCAGGACGAGCTCCCAGGCGCCGCTCCCGTCCGAGTCGAGGAAGCGCCAGGTCAGCCAGGTGTCCGGTTGTTGCAGGGTCCGTGCCTCGTCGGGCTGTACGACGGTGATCATTCCGCCGCCGGTGAATCTCCGCTTGTGTACCAGGCCCGCGTGCTCGTCCTGGCGGACCACTGTGCGTTTACCGTTGGCGGACTTCAGGATTCGGTTTCCGATGATCTCGGCGACGGGGGCCCGGTCGCCGAGTGACACCGCTTCGATCGGGCCGGTGCGCAGGCTGTACACGGGCAGGCCGTCGTCGAGGAGCACGCCGTCGCCCTCGTCGGTGACGTGCAGCGCGGAGTAGCTGCGTACCGGGGCGTCACCGCGCCAGACGACGGCGGGGCCGTCGTAGACCGCGAAGACGCCGTCCAGCTCGAGCCGCAGCGATCCCACTTCGCCTGCGGCCCAAGTGATCTCACCGTTTCGGTGGGCTATCACGGCGCGGCCGTCCTCGTCGTAGCGCAGGGCCCACTCGCCCGACTCGGACTCCACCGGTTCGCCCAGCACAGCGAATTGGCGTAGCAACCGCGGCATCGCACACTCCCGAAATCCTCGCTCGTTTCGACAAGTCGAGCCGACCCTACCCGCGATCGTGCTGTTCCACCCGTTGGGGAACGGCTCGGCCGGGGGCCGGGACAGCGTCTGCTTCGATACCGGCACAGCGGGTTTCGAATTCGATCACATCGTCCGGGCGGATCGGGACCCGGGTGACGGGGCGGCCGGTCGCGGCCCGGACCGCGGCGGCGACCGCGGGGGTCGCGGAGACGGTGGGGGGTTCGCCGACGCCCCGCAGGCCGTAGGGGGCGTGCGGGTCGGCGAGTTCGAGTACCTCCACCCGCATCGACGGCGCGTCGAGCGCGGTCGGAATGAGGTAGTCGGTGAACGACGGGTTGCGCAGCTTTCCGTTCTCGACGATCAGTTCCTCCATCACGGCCAGGCCCATGCCCTGCAGCGCGCCGCCCTGGATCTGGCCGGTCACCGCGTCCGGATTCAACGCCCGGCCGACGTCCTGGGCGGCGTCCAGGGCCACCACCTTGACGATGCCGAGTTCGGTGTCGACGTCCACGACGGCGCGGTGGGCGCAGAATGCGAACTGGACCGTCACGTCGCCCTGGCCGGTGACCGGGTCCAGCGGCCCGGTCCGGCGGTGATGGTATTCCGCTTCGGCCTCGATTCCGTTGCCGGGCAACAGCTCCGCGACGCTCACGAGGGTGCGGCCGGTGGCGTCCACCACGGCGCCGTCGCGCAGCCGGAGCTCGCCCCGGGCGGTCGGCGCGTGGCGCCGGGCTAGTTCGAACAGGCTCTCGCGCAATGTGTCACAGGCCGCGCGGACCGCGCCGCCGGTCATGTAGGTCTGACGGGAGGCAGAGGTGGAGCCGGCCTCGCCCAGGTCGGTGTCCGCGGGTGCCAGCCGGACCCGCCCCACCCCCAGTTCCGCACGGACGATCTGGCCGAGTACGGTCACCAGGCCCTGCCCGACCTCCGCCGCGGCGGTATACACCGTCGCTTCCGGAGCGGCGTGTAAGTCATTGCGGTGCAGTCTGATTCGCGCGATCGAGTAGTCGTCGGCGCCCTCCCCGAACGCCACGTTCTTGAAGCCGACTGCGTAGCCCACGCCGCGGCGCACGCCTTCACCGCGGGTGCTGCCGAGCGCACCGCCGGGCAGTTCGCCGGGACCGGGCGCAGACGGCAGCGGCAGGTCGCGGACCCGCTGCAGCAGTTCGGCGACCGGAGCGGGTGCGTCGATGAGTTGACCTGTCGCGCTGTGAGATCCGCGTCGCAGCGCATGGCGCTGCCGGAACGTCACGGGATCCGCGCCGAGGCGGGCGGCCAGCCGATCCATCTGGGCCTCGTAGGCGACGGCCACCTGGACCGCGCCGAAACCACGCATCGCACCGCAGACCGGGTTGTGGGTGTACACGGCGTAGGCGTCCAGGTGGACCGCGGGGACGTCGTAGGGTCCGGCGCCGAAAACCGCCGCGTTGAAGGCGACCTCCGGGGAGCACGAGGTGTACGCGCCGCCGTCCAGCACCACCTGCGCGCGGACGTAGAGCAGGGTTCCGTCGCGCAGCGCGCCGTGCTCGTAGCGCAGCCGTGCCGGATGCCGGTGTACGTGCGCGTGGAACGATTCTTCGCGGTCGTAGACCATCTTCACCGGACGCCCGGTGCGCAGGGCCAGCAGACAGGCATGCGCGTGTACGGACAGGTCCTCGCGGCCGCCGAACGCCCCGCCGACGCCGGCCAGCGCCACCCGGACCCGGTCCGCAGGCAGGGCCAGGATCCGGCACAACTGCCGGCGGTCCAGGTGGATCCACTGGCTGGCCACGTGCAGGGTCACCCCGCCCGCGCCGTCGGGGATCGCGAGCCCGGCCTCGGGGCCGAGGAATGCCTGATCCTGCATCCCCACCTCGTAGTCACCGCGGACCACCACCTCGGCTCGGGCCCGGGCGGCGGCCGGGTCGCCGCGGCGGATCGGGACGTGCCGCACGATGTTTCCCGCGGGCCACACTCGTGGCGCCGCCGGATCGAAGGCTGCCCGCCACGGGTCGAGCAGCGGTTCCAGGGGCGTGTAATCGATCTCGATCGCGGACAGGGCCCGGCGCGCGAGTGCGGGATCGGCGGCGGCGACGATCGCGATCGGTTCACCCTCGCAGCGCACGATGTCCTCGGCGAGTACCGGTTGATCCGGATGTTCGAGACCGTGCCGGTTGAGTCCGGGCACGTCGGCGCGGGTGAGGACGGCGTACACGCCGGGCAGCGCGCGGGCGGCGGCGGTGTCCAGGCGGGTGATGCGGGCGTGCGGGTGCGGGCTGCGCAGGGTGGCGCCCCACAGCATGCCGTCGGCCCGCAGATCCGAGGCGTACGGGAAAGCGCCGGTGACCTTCGCCGCGCCGTCGGGGCGCAGCGGGCTGTCGCCGAGCCGGCCGGTGACCGCGCTGGTGTTGTCCGACCACCCGGTCACCGGGCCGCCGATCCGCCGGCGGCGAGCCGGACGGCGTCCAGGATCTTCTCGTAACCGGTACAGCGGCAGAGGTTTCCGGCCAATCCGGTACGGATCTGCGCGTCGGTCGGCCGCGGGGTCTCGGCCAGCAGCGCGTGGGTCGCGACGACGAGGCCCGGGGTGCAGAAACCACACTGCACCGCGCCGGTCGCCAGGAATGCCCGCTGCACCGGGTCGAGGCCGGATTCGGCGAGCCCGGCCACCGTGCGTACCCGGCGTTCGTCGGCCTGGCCCGCCGCCACCAGACAGGAACAGACCATGTCGTCGTCCAGATAGACTGTGCAGGAACCACATTCGCCTTGTTCGCAGGCATTCTTGGCCTCGGTGCGGCCCAGTCGCTCGCGGAGCAGGCGCAGCAGCGACTCGTCGCCGGGCACGTCGTCCACGATGTGCTCGACATCGTCGATCGTCACGGTGATACGCACAACCATCACTCCTTGTCTCGTGCGCGGTATTCGGTCCAGGCCCAGCCGAGCGCGCGGCGGGCGACCACGGTGAGGGCATGGCGGCGATACGCGGCGGTGCCGCGGACATCGTCGATGGGCGCGGCCGCGGCGGCGACCAGGGCGCCGAACTCGCGCAGCAGCCCCGGATCCGCGGGTTCGCCACCGGCCCAGTCCAATTCGGACTCCGCGAGCGCGGCCGCGGCGGGCGCGGTGCGGACGGTGGCGGCGGCCGCGCCGATCGCCACACCGACCCGCCGATGTTCGGGGCGCAGGTCCACGGCGATGTTGGCCACCGCGATCACCATCGCGTTGCGACCGCCGATCTTGGCGAACGCCTGGGGTCCGGTCCGGACCGGCACCAGCAGGGCGGTCACCAGTTCGTCGGCGGCCAGCACCGTCTGCTTGGGGCCGATCGCGAACCGCGCGACCGGGATTCGGCGCGTGCCGCGCACCGAGGCCAGTTCGATCTCCGCGCCGGCCGCGACCAGCGGTGTCACACCGTCCCCGGCCGGCGACGCGGTCGCCACGTTGCCGCCGACGGTGGCACGAGTGCGGATCTGCGCGGAACCGACGGTCGCGGCCGCCGCCGAGAGGCTCGGCAGCGGTCCGGTCAGCTCCCGGACGATCCGGGCGTAGCTGACGCCGGCGCCCAGCCGGACGACACCGTCGCGCACCGCCCACGCGCGCAGCTCCGGCACCCGGGTCAGATCCAGCAGGCCGGGCCGGCGTTGTCCGGCATTCACCGCCACCATCACATCGGTGCCGCCCGCGAGAGGCACGGCCGCCGGATGCGCCGTGCGCAGTTCGAGAGCCTCGGTCAGCGAGCGGGGAGCCAGGAACGGCACAGCCGGCCTCAGTTCCGCTCGGCGGCGACGTCCGCGGCCGCGCGCGGGCCGACCGAGTCCGGCGACCAGCGGAACAGCGTCCAGCATGCCAGTGCGCCGCCGAGAAATCCGATGGCCGCGGTGATGTCGCCGAGTCCGGGTATCGCGTGCGCGACCGGGCCGGTGAACATGCTCTGGCTCATGAACGGGATCGACACCGCCACACCGGCGATCCAGGCGATCAGGCCGGGCCGCACGCGACGTGTCTTGTCGTAGAACAACTCCGGAGCGGTCCGGCCCCGCGCGATCACCGTCAGGTACACGATCATCACGCCGAGCCACGGCCCGACCCAGTAGCCGAGCAGGAACAGGAAGGATTCGAAGTTGTCGTAGTAGTCGCCGCGGCCGGCGATCCACCCGGCGACGGTGCCGATCGCACCGACGCCCAGCACCGACTGCCAGCGCCGCATCGGGATGTCCAGCAGTAGCGCGGCCATCGCGCCGGAATAACAGTCGATGCAGGCCGTGGCGGTGTTCGACAGCCACAGCGCGATCAGCGCCACGGTGCCGAGGCCGGCCGGCAGCACCTTGTCCACCAGATCCGCCGGGGTACCCACCATCGTCTGGGTGCCTATCGCCGCACCCAGTCCGCCGATCCACACCGAGGCGAGCAGCGCCCCACCGCCCGCCGCGGCGAAGACGGCGCGGCCGGAGGTGTGCCGCGGCAGGTAGCGGCTGTAGTCGGAGGCATACGACGAGAAGCTCATGGTTCGCGCGGCCTGGACGGCGGTGGTGACGATGAACGCGCCGGAGGTGCCGAGCGCGCCCGCCTTGTGCGCGTCGAAGCCGGCCGCGAGATTGCCGTCGGTCAGGCCGTACCAGGAGACCGCCAGGAAGACGACGGCCAGCAGGACCGCCATCGCCCGCTGGAAGCGGTGGATCAGCTGATAGCCGATCAGCGCCAGCAGGATCTGGGCGACCACGGTGATCGCGAACGCCGGCGCGAAACCGATCCCGGCCAGCGTCTGGATCGTGAACGCGCCCAGCACCGATTCCACCGAGAACCAGGCGCACGCCTTGAAGAACACCAGGAACGCCGGCAACACGTTCCCGTAGTAGCCGAAGGGGCCACGGGACTGCACCAGCTGCGCGACCCCGAATCGCGGCCCGTAGCCGGACAGCACCCCGATGGCGGCCGAGCCGATCAGGCTGCCCAGCGCGATCGCGGCGATCGCCTGGGCGAAGCCGAGACCGAATACCGCGGTTCCCAGGATTCCGCTGGTCAGCGTCGCGAACTGCACATTGGAGCTGAACCACAGGGTGAACAGGGAGCCGGCCCGGCCGCGCCGATCGGCCGCGCCGACGGGTTCGACGCCCGCGCGCTCGACGACGAACAGGTCGCGGGGCACGAGGCGCGCCAGCGGTGAGAGGGACGGTGATGTACCGGACATGGTTCTCCTACGAGCTCGGCCACGGGCTGGCGAGGCGTCGGCGACCGCCGGCCCGGACCGGAGAAAAGGATGTGGCGGCCCGAAAGGCGCCGTGTGACAAGCGAAGCTAGGCGAGACCGGAAAACCGCGTCAATGCCTCCGCACCCCGCGTGACCTGCGGCGCGGTAGTTTTGTCGGGCCCTACAATCCATCCGTCCCGCAGTCGGGTCGCTTTGGATCCGGTGTGCTCGAACCCCGATGCCGCGACTGTTAGCGTCGGCGTCTCCCGTGCTCGTCAGCCACCTCGAAAGGAGCCTCCGTGTCCGCACCCGCCGGATCCCCGTTGCCCTCCCACTCCCCCGCATCGGCCGAATCCGATCCGGTCGCCCGCGATCTCGCCCATCTCCGGCACGCGATCGAGGTGTCGGCGCGGGCGGTCGAGCACGGCAACCACCCATTCGGCGCGGTGCTCAGCGGCCCCGACGGCACGGTGTTGCTGGAAGCGGAGAACACCGTCGTCACGGGCCACGACTGCACCGGCCACGCGGAGACGAATCTGGTGCGACTGGCCTGTCGCGCCCACTCGGCCCGATTCCTGCGTGGCACAACGCTTTACACGAGCGCCGAGCCGTGCGCGATGTGCGCCGGGGCGATCTACTGGAGCGGCATCGGCCGGGTGGTGTTCGGGCTGCCCGAGGAGGAACTGTTGCGGCTCACCGGATCCCATCCCGAGAATCCCACCATGGCGCTGCCGTGCCGGGAGGTGTTCGCACGCGGACAGCGGCCGGTCGAGGTGGTCGGCCCGCTGCTCGCGGCGGAGGCCGCCCGGCCCCACGCCGGGTTCTGGACGGGCGAGTGATCGGCCCATCCGGCGAAACAAGATCGTAACGGCGCCGACAACCGCGGCCGCCGGACACATCGCATGATGGTGTCCATGCAGCTCTCGGAGGTATCGACGACGCCGGGGCTGGAGGTGCTCCGGTTGCTCACCGGATCGCGTCACCTGGACCGGCGCATCCGCTGGGTGTACACCACCGACCTGCTCGCACCGCGGCGCTACCTGTCCGGCGGCGAGGTGGTACTCACCAGCACCACCTGGCGGCGGCGCCCGGAGGATTCCGATTACTTCGTCCGCATGCTGGCCGACGGCGGGGCGGTCGCGTTGATGGCCGGGACGGCCATGCTCGGCGCGATGCCGCACGATCTCGTCCGGGCGTGCGCGCAATACGAGATACCGCTGTTCCAGGTGCCCGACGAACTCTCCTTCGGGGAGATCGCCGAGACGGTGATCGGGCGTCTGCACGAGGAGCGCGCCGGCGAGCTCGAGCGGATGGTCGGCCGGCACCGTCGGCTGTTGCACGGCTTCACCCGGGGTGACGGGCTGAGCGCGGCCACCGACCTGCTCCGCACCGAACTCGGCGTGGCGAGCTGGACCATGTCGCTGACCGGCCGTGTCCTCTCCGGCGACTGCCCCCGTTCCGCCGAGGTGCGGCGGACGGCCGCCCGGCACGCGGCGGCCGCGCCGAGGCTGCCGATCTGCCGGGACACCGCCGAGGGCCCGATCACGCTGCTGGCTCTGGCCGCCGACTCGGCGCCACAGGCCCCGGCTCAGGTGCTGGCGTGTGCGGCCGATCTGCGCGATTGGTCCCCCACCGAACGCGAGACGGTCGAGGAGGTGGCGGAATTCCTCGCCGCCGGACTGGCCCGGCGGGACGAGAGCGCCCGGCAGCGCCGGGACCAGCTCGCGCGGCTGGCCGCTCTCCTGGATCGCGACGATACGGATCCCGCCCGGCTGGTCGCCGGCGCTCCCGGCGCGGGCCTGGATCTCGGCGCACCACACCTGCTGCTCCGGGCCCGCATCGCGGGCGCGGCCGCACCCGGCGAACTCGCCCGGCAGATCCTCGAGGAGATGAGCGCGCATCTGACCCCGGACGGCGTCACCGCCACGATCGGGACGGGACCGGACAGCAGCGCGGTGGCCGTGCTGCCCCTGCCGGATCGAGCGGCGCCGACCCCGGACGAACTTCGTGAACTGCTGGACTCGTTCGGCCCGGCGGTGGGCGGCGGTGATATCCGCGTCGGGGCCGGCGCTTCGGACATCGGCGCTCGCGGGCTGCGCCGATCCTGGGATCAGGCCGGCCACGCGCTTCTGGTGGCGGAACGCCGCCCGGACGGCCCGGCGCTGATCGGCATCGACGAGGTCGACACCTTCGGCATGCTGCTGGCCGGAACCCCGGACAGCCTGCGCCGCTCCTATTGTCAGCGGGTGCTGGGTCCGATCCTGGACTACGACGCACGCTGTCGCACCGATCTGCTCGACACCCTGGCCGCCTATCTGGCTGCCTCCGGCTCCTGGCACGCCGTGGCCACGCAACGACACATGCACGTCAACACCCTGCGCTACCGGATCCGCCGGGTCGAGGAGCTCACCGGGCGCGACCTGTCCCAGTGGCGCGATCGCTTCGATTTCCAGTTGGCGCTGGATCTGCGCCGCGGCTGATCGCCCGTGCACGGAGCCGGTCGCCGGAGGAGTAGTGGACCGGACGGCATCCGACGGTGGTCCGGTGGGTGCCGTCCGCGCGGGTGGTCCCGGACGCTCCGCCGGGATCCGGATCCCCTGCCGCGGACCGCATGTCGCGGGCGCGGGCGGCGGGAGCATTCAGCTGGTCAACGGCGACTCGCCGGTGACGAAGACGATGACCGTGCAATATCCGGAATCCCTGACCGCCATGGGAGCGACGGTCGTGTACAACGACCTCACCACGTCGGAACCTCGGTGCGGCCGCACGAGGGAGCCCGATCCGGTCATCGCGGGGTGACGCGGAACAACGGGCAGCGTGCGGCCGCGGCCGCGAAATCTTCCGGAGACTCGGATTCGACCAGGCCGTTACGGACGAATGCTCCTGCGCCCCTGGGGTTCTGGGCCGGGAATGCGCGCAGGATCGGAGCCCGTTCCGGTTCGGGGAGTTCCACCAGATTCACGGGCTGGGCGTGACGGCCGCGGGTCAGGATGCCGTGACCGGCCGCGCGAACGTTCTTCACCCAGTCGGCATTCGGGTACGCCTGAACGAGGTACCGAGTTCCGTCGACGAGTACCGGGGCCACCGGCGTGGTCCGGGGACGACCGGTGGCGCGGCCGGGAACGGTCAGCAGGTACATCGGGCCGGACGGCAGGCCCAGCCGGTGGAGGAGGATGACGATCCGGTTGCGGATCCGGTGCCGCGGCGAGAGTGTGGTCATCGGAGGATCTCCTGTCAGTTCGCGTCGGACCCGGCGGTCCGGATGGTGTCGATGATCGGACCGAACCAGGAGGCGATCTCGTCGGCCGGGGCGGTCGCGACCGGTCCGAGCCCGAGAACGTAACGCGCCCAGGCGATGCCGACGAGTTGGGCGCCGACCATCGCGGCGCGGCGAGCGGCCGCACCGCTGATCGGTTCCGTGGATCCTTCGGGCTGCCAGATGCGCTGGGTGACCAACTCGTTGACGCGAGCGGCCGCCTCGGGTGACGCCGAAGCCGCCTGGGCCAGTGCGACGAAGGCCTGGCCGGGCTGCTCCGAGCCCTGTTCCCACTTGCCGAGGAAGTCCGCCACGATGTCGGCCCCGGTCCGGACCCGTCCCTCGGCCACGGCGGCGGCCCGGCGTTCCTGGGTGTACAGCAGGTCGGCCATGCTCTCGACGAACAGGTCGAGCTTGGTCCCGAAGTAGTGATACACGAGCGCGGCATCCACCTCGGCCCGCCGCGCGACGGCGGTGACCGCGCCCTTGGTGAAGCCCTGCTCGAGGAAGACGGCCCGGGCCGCTTCGAGGATCGCCTCGCGCGTGCCCTGATCGCCGGGTCTGCGTCCGCGTCCGGTCACGGGATCTCCCTTCGGTTATTCACACACTATGAATTATCTGATTAAATCAGACACTATGAATTCCGTTGAGGCTACCAGGACGACCGAGCCGACCGGCTCGGGTCCGGAACGTGCGCACCGGCTCGGCCGACTGGGGGCATGGTGCTACGACCATCGCCGAATCGTGTTGCTGGGCTGGATCATCGGCCTGATCGCGGTGATCGGGCTCGCGAGCACACTGGGATCGCGTTTCGAGGACGACTTCGGGGGCGCGGGCCAGTCCCAGCAGGCCCGCGAGCTACTGCGACAACGGTTTCCGACCCAGCTCGGCGACACCGCGCGGGTGGTGTTCCACGCGTCCGGTTCACTCGACGGCAGCGGCGGTCGAATCGACAACGCGCTCGATATGATTCGGCCGCTGCCGAGCGTGGTGACATCGAGCTGGGCGGCCAGCCGATCAGCGTGGCGGTGAAACCCGCCCCGGGCCCGAGCGAGGGCATCGGTATCGGGGCCGCCATCGTCATCATGCTGGTCGCGTTCGGGTCGGTCGTCGCCATGGGCCTGCCGATCCTCACCGCGCTCGTCGGCGTGGGGGCCGGGTACGGCGTGGTGGCGCTGCTCAGCCATGTGCTGGTCGCACCCGGCTTCGCACCGGCGCTGATGGCGATGATCGGACTCGGGGTCGGGATCGACTACGCGCTGTTCATCGTGACCAGATATCGGCAAGCGCTCGGCGAAGGCCGAGAGCCGCGCGACGCTGTCGCGCACGCGATGTCGACTGCCGGTCGTGCTGTCCTGTTCGCCGGAACCACCGTGCTGATCTCCCTGTGCGGCCTGTTCCTGGTCGGCCAGCAATTCCTCGAAGGGCTGGCGGCCGGCACGATCCTGGCGGTACTGGCCGTGCTGGCCGCGACCTCCACGCTGCTGCCGGCGATACTCGGCTTCGCGGGGCGCGCCGTCGACCGGCTGCGGCTGCCGGGCATGCCGCGGTCCACCGCATCCGAGAACCAGCGCGGTGTGTGGTGGCGGTGGAGCCGGACGATACAACGCCGTCCGCTGGTGTTCGGGTCGGCGGCGCTGCTCGCCCTGGTGGTCCTCGCCGTGCCGCTGTTCTCCATGCGGCTGGCCTTCAGCGACTCCGGCAACGATCCGGCCCGTCTGACCACCCGCCGGGCCTACGATCTGACATCGGACGCCTTCGGCCCCGGTTTCAACGGCCCGCTGGTCGTGGCCGCCGAACTGCCCGGTGCGGCAACCGATCACGCGATACTCGCCGAATTCGGGCGACGACTGGCCGATGTTCCCGGGGTCGCCGGGGTGACGGCCCCGACCTACAACGACGCCGGTGACGCCGCGGTCCTGACCGTCTATCCGAGCGACGCCCCACAGGCGGCGGCGACCGCGGCGCTGGTCGAGCGCCTGCGCGACACCGTCGTCCCCCAGGCCACGGCCGGATCCGAGGTGCGAATCCTCGTCGGCGGCCAGACCGCGGCGGGAATCGATGAATCCGCACACCTGGCCCGGCGCCTGCCCTGGGTCGTCGGCCTGGTGATCCTGGTGTCGTTCGTCCTGCTCATGGCCGTGTTCCGGTCCGTCGCCATACCGCTGAAGGCCGCGGCGATGAATCTGCTGTCGATCGGCGCCGCCTACGGCGCCATCGTCGCGGTCTACCAATGGGGCTGGCTGTCGCCGGTCTCCGGGGTCGGCCGCACCGGGCCGATCGATCCGTGGATTCCGCTGATGATGTTCACCATCACCTTCGGATTGTCCATGGACTACGAGGTCTTCCTGCTGTCCCGCATCCAGGAGGAATGGCACCGGCGGCGCGACAACAGCGCGGCGGTGGCCCACGGCATCGCCGCCACCGGGCGGATCATCACCGCGGCCGCCGCCATCATGGTGTGCGTCTTCGGGTCCTTCGTCATCGGTGACCCGCTGCGCACTCTCAATGTGTTCGGGCTGGGCCTCGCCGTGGCAATTCTGGTGGACGCGACACTCGTTCGCATGATCCTGGTCCCCTCGATCATGCAACTCCTCGGCCGGCTCAACTGGTGGCTTCCCCGGTGGCTCGACCGAATCGTTCCGCGCCTCGGCCTCGAGCAGTCCGCAGCGGTGACGCCGCACAGCCGCAGCCGGACGTGAGCCGTCGTCAGCCGATCCGGACGACCCGGGCCCAGGTGGGGGGTTGGGGCGGAACGTGATACGGGTCGGATTCGCTCCACGAGTCGTCCCGGCGGAACAGGCCCACGATCGCGCGGCTGGGCGGGCGGGTCTCCGGCCAGGGGGTGTAGCCGTCGGTCAGTACCACGATGACGTCCGGGCGGGGTTGTGCGCGTAGCGCTTTCGCGAAACCGGCGCGGAGGTCGGTCCCGCCGCCGCCGGTGAGGGGAATGCCGCCGGCCCGGCACAGCGGGTCCGCGATCCGGGCGGCGGCGTCGCAGGACAGCACGGTGATCAGGTCGCGGCGGCCACCCACGGCGCGGGAGACGGCGATCGTCTCGAGCAGGGCGCTGCCGAGTTCGGCGTCGCTGACCGAACCCGAAGTGTCTATCACCACGGACACTTTCGGTGGTGTGTGACGGAGGCTGGGCAGTACGACGCCGGGCAGACCGGCGGATCGGCGGGCCGGGCGGGCGTAGGTGTAGTCGTCGCCGACGCCGGGGGCGGAGGCGGCCGCGCGGACGGCCGCGCGCAGCAGGTCGCGCCAGGGCTGTGGCGGATGCAGCGCCTCCTCGGCCCAGCGGCGCCAGCTCTGTGAGGCGTTGCCGGGCCGGCCGTTGATGCCTTGTGCGACACGGAATCTCACCGCGTCACAGTCCTGTTCCGTGAGTCCGTCGGCGCCGTCGGGGCCCAGTTCCCAGTCGCGGTCCGCGCCGTCCGCGCCGCTTCCGCAGTCGAGCCACGCCAGGGCCTCGGTGTGGCGGCCGAGGCGGAATTGGCGCAGGTAGTCCTCCATCAGCTCACCGGGGGGTAGTCCGAGGGTCCCGGGGGTGACCGCGCCCGCGGGCGGGACCAGACCGGCGCCGAAGGCGTCGTCGTTGATCTCGGCGTCGGCGGCGATGTTCATGCGCAGGCGTTCCGCGGGACCGGACAGGTTGTGCGCGTGGGCGAATCGGTCGCTGCGGCCGTGATGGTCGCGCAGCAGATGCGACACCTCGTGCACGAGGACCGAGGCCAGTTCCTCGACCGGCGTGGCGGTCACGAACGCCGGTGACACATAACAACGCCAGTGGCGGTCGACGCCCATGGTGGGCACCCGGTTCGACTCGACGAGGTGCAGTGCGTACAGGGCGGTCGCCAGGTACGGCCGGGCGCGGACGGCGAGCAGCCTTGCGGCGCAGAGTTTGTCGATGTCGAGGGTCATGGCGCCACCCGGGCGGCGGCGCGGGCGGCGCGGTCCGCGGTGCGGGAGATCGAGACCGTTCCGGCGAGTTTCTCGATCGAGGCGGGCACGTCCCAGTCGTCCCGGCGCAGCGCGGCGAGCGTGGTCGCGGGAACCACCACGAGGTCCGGCGGGCCGGTTTCCACGGCTTTCACCAGCAGTGCCCAGGCCGCGTCCCACCGGGACCGCTCCGGTTGCCGCTGGACCGCGGCGACCACGCCGTCCAGTACGGCCTGGCGTAGGTCACCGCGTTCGGGGAGGTCGGCGGCGGCCGGGTCGGCGAGGAGCCGTTCCGGGTCGGGGAGGTCCATGCGGTCCATGCTGGTGAGCAGTTCGAATCCGGGGCCGTCGCCGACCGTGCCGCGGACCAGCAGCGACAGCACGTCCCGGCCGGCGCCGGCGGCAGTGGCGAAGGCGATGAGCCGCAGGGTCATCTCCCAGCTGCGCGGCGACGGCCACGCGCCGCCGCGGCGGGCTTCGCTGCCGGGCAACTGATGCACGAGCGCGGGGCGGGCCGCGAGCAGCCGGCACACCGCGCGGCGCGCGAAAGCGACCGCGTCCGGGAACTTTTCGCGATCCAGCACGGGCAGCGTGGCGCGGGGCCAGACCCCGCCGAGACCACGGACGACGACATCCGGGTCGTGGGTCCACAGCAGATGGACGAACCGGTTGGCCAGCGGCGGGCCGAGTTCCCACCCGTCGGCCGCCGAGGAGCGCGGGTTGGCGGCGGCGACGATGCGGACGCCGGGCGGCAGCCGGAGTGCCCCGATCCGCCGTTCGAGGACCAGGCGGAGCAGGGCGGCCTGCACGGCGGGCGGTGCGGTGGACAGTTCGTCCAGGAACAGCAGTCCCCGGCCGGTCCGCACGAGACGGACGGCCCAGTCCGGTGGCGCCAGCGGGACGCCGTCGGTCGCGGGATCGGCGCCGACGATGGGCAGGCCCGAGAAGTCCGACGGTTCGTGCACGCTCGCGATCACGGTGGTCAGTGGGAGATCGAGGCTGTCGGCGAGCTGGTTCAGGGCGGCGGTCTTGCCGATACCCGGCTCGCCCCACAGCAGAACCGGTAGGTCCGCGGCCACCGCCACGGTGAGGGCGGCCAGTTGGATGTCGGGACGGGGCTCGGTGGTCGCGGCGCCGAGCAGGGTCAGCAGTTCGGTGGCGGCGTCGAGGCGGGACGGGGCAGTCATCTGGGAATCACCTTGGGGTCGAGGAGGATCGAGTGGTGGCGCGCCGGGTCGCCCGGTCAGCGCGCGGTCGCGTGCCGGGGGTGTGCGCGGTGTGCGCGGGGGCGGTCCGGCCCGGGTGGGCAGGCGTCCGGTGGATCGGATCGGTAGTGCCCGTGGACTTCTCGTCGGCGCGCGGCTTCGTCGAGTTCGTCCCGCAGCGCACCGTCGCGCAGCCGGGCGGCGGGGCCGAGCAGGCCCTCGACAACGGCCAGCGCGCCGGCGATGTCGCCGTAGGTCAACCGTTCACGAACGCCGGCAAGGCAATCCGGCCGGCGGTGGGCCAGGTCGATCGCGCGCAGGCACGGCAGCGGGGAGCCGGACAGGGCGAACAGCAGTTCCTCACGGTGGATCTCGGCCGGGCTGTGATCCAGCGCGGTCAGTTCGCCGTCGACCAGGCCGATGCGGTGCCGCTGTCCCCGGCATTCCACCGGGAAGGGCTCGATTCCGCCTGTGTCGCAGCGCATTCGGGGTAGCGAGAAGTCCGGCACGAGGGCCGCGGCGACGAGTGGATGGAGCCGGTCGGCCGTCGTGGCGCCGGCCCGCAGGAGTTGCAGATCGGGAAGCGCCCAGGTCGCGGCGTCGGGCAGGATCGGCAGCGCCGAGATCCGGCCGCGTGGGTATCCGTCCGTGATGTGCAGGGCCGGTGGGTCGTTCGCGGGCGCGGACGGCTCGACGATCACGCGGCGGCGCGCGCCGAGCCGGATCAGCACCGGGCCTGCGGGACGGCCCTCGGCGTGCAGCAGGAGTGCCGCCTCGGCGGGCCATCGGCCGACGGCGCAACCCCGCAAAACCCGCTCCCCCGGTTCGGGAAGCGTGCCGTCGTCGACGAAGTCCGTTGTGCCGGAGCGGTTCCGGAGCTCACTGCTGCGACGGGCGTCCCACAGGTGACGGTGCAGGTCGAACCGGAATCGCCGATCGGGGCGCGGGTGCGGGTGCCGGACGGCGCCGGTCCCGGGGCTCGATCCGTCCCAGACGGCGAGGGCGATCCGCTGGCCGGCGTCCGCCCAGGCCGGGGCGGTGCGAACCACAAGGTGCACCGGTGTCGTTCTGCCGCAACCGGTTCCGCCGGGATCGTAGCGGGCCAGCGTCGCCGTCAGGCCCGGCCGCAGCAATCCGTCGGGGGCGATCCTGGGCATGTGCCAGCGCAGCAGATCCGGCGCCAGGTGGCGCAGGTCGGCCCGGATCCGGGCGGCGAGTTCGCGGCCGTGCGCGTGAGCGATAGCGGGCAGATCGACGTCGATGTCGAAACCCGCTGCGGCGCAGGCCCCGATCCAGTCCCCGGCACGGCGACGGGCGGTTGCGGTCTCGATCATGGATGGCGGCACGGCGAACTCGCGCACGCGCCGCCAGAAGGAAATTCGGGATTCGTTCCCGTTCGGGATCCAAGGGTGCATCAGCACTCACCTTGTGCGAACGGGACCCCCAATCGTGCATCGGAATGAGTCGTCATCGTCTCCGATGGTATCGCCGTTGCCCGATCCGGGCCAGTCGGCGCGAATCACCGGTCCCGGAGCCGGTTCGCGGACCCGTTCTCGGGCGGGATGCGCTCGTGGGTGGTGAGCAGGATGTGATCGAAGGCGGTGACCGCCTGCGGGCGGGGCCGCGGGATCAGGGACAGGTCGGCCAGCAGTTGGGCGGCGATGGCGCGGAGTTTGGTGTTCGTCTCCTGCGATCGCCAGGTGAGCACGTCGAAGGCCTGGTCGGCGTTGATGCCGTACATCTGCATCAGCACGCCCTTCGCCTGTTCGATGACCGCGCGCCCCTCGATGACCTCCGGCAGGGCGGTGGAGACGGCGGCGTGCCCGGCCGCGTCGAGGGTGCCGGTGAGGTCGATGTAATAGCCGCTGGTGCCGGTGGGGGCGCCGCCGTCGAGGATGCGGTCGGCCACCACCAGTGCGCTGTGCACCTTGCCGCCGGTGTCGAGGAATCGGTGCCGGCCGGAGAACGGTTCGCCGTGCTCGACCGATCGGGTGATCAACTCGGCGACATGGTCACGGTCGTCCGGGTGTTTGTGCGACAGGATCAGCTCGGTGGTGGGTTCCACCTGCCCGGGGGTGTACCCGTGCATGCGATAGACACCGGCGGACCACTCCCAGCGGCGGGTGGCGAACCAGAAGGTGAACGCTCCCACCGCGACGGACTGCGTGCGGGCGCGGACCTCCTGGGCGGAGATCTGCGCGGGGAGCTCGGGAGATGGCGTGTTCATCGGCTTCTCGACGCGGTCGGTGGCGGGCATGGGGGTGATCGTTGCCTTCGATAATCTATCATTTCTGGTATAGATTTCCTTATAACACTGGGAACATACGAGTGCAAGTCGCTATGGTAGAAAACCGATGAATGAGACGACATACCCGGCGTCCGGCGGACCCGTCCCGGACCCGGCACAGGGCGTATACGGGATCTCGGTGGCCGCGGCCTTGTCGGGAGTGAGCGTCCAGTCGCTGCGCGCCCTGGAACGCCACGGACTGCTGACCCCGTCACGCTCCGACGGGGGTACCCGGCGCTACTCCGGTGACGACCTGGCCCGGCTGCGGCGCATCACCGCGCTACAGGAGCAGGGGATCAACCTCGCGGGCATCGCGCGCATCCTCGACCTCGAGGATGCCAACAGTGGGCTGCACGCCGACAACACCGACCTGCGCAGCGCCAACACCGATCTGCACGCCGACAACGATCGGCTGCGCGCCGAAGCCGGTCGCCACCGCGAACACGGGCCGGATACCCGGTCCTGACCGGCCGTCCCTAGGTCAGGAGAAGCCGGCCTCGCGGTCGGCGGCGGCGATCCGCTCGTGGAAACGCCGATGTACCCAGTGCCGCCGGCCCAGGTTCACCGGGACGGGGCCTCGGGCTATTTCATCCTCGACAACAGGCCGAGTCCCTCGTCGAGGGCGCCGTCCTGGCCGAGGGCGCGGAAGTCGGCCTCCACCTCCGCGAGTGCGAGCCGGCCCGCCCGGACCGCGCCGTAGCGCACATAGGACCACAGGAAGACGTCCAGATTGTCGAAGCGGGTGCCGCCCTCGAGCACTTCCTCCTCGTGGAACCAGACCGCGATCTCACCAGTGGTCAACACACAGAAGTAGTTTCCGTCCCCGTCGGCGCCGATCGAGTACACGTCGTCGTCGGTGAGCTCGGTCTCGTAGTCCGAATCCAGTATGCGGCAATCGTTTCCGGCGAAGTCGAACCCGTAGGACCAGTCGAACACGTCGAGGAACAGCGGCAGCGCACCCGAGCGCACCCGCCGGTCCAGCGCGGCCAGCGCGGCGGCGTCGTCCGGCGCCAGGCGCGCGAGAAACGGTTCCACCGAACGAGTTTCGGCCGGCACCTCGACCCGCTCCGCATCGGAGAACCAACGTGCCAGATCCGCGTCGAGATCACGATCGGTGTAGCCGGCCAGATCGCCGAGAGAGAGCGTCACGGGAGAATCCTAAAGGGCCGGCGGACGCTGTGCGTCCGCCGGCCGGGTCGGGGGCCGGCTCGGGCCGGCTGGGGGTGGGTCAGTAGGTGCCGGCGGTGCCGGCGCCGGTTTCCTCGGTGAGCAGGGATGCTTCGGAGGCGCCGCCTCGGGAGGGGGTGCGGCCGGTGCGCAGGGCGAGGGCGAGGGCCACGGTGAGAGCGGCGGGGATGACGCCGACGGCGACGTAGGACCATTGGTAGGCGGTGTCGGTGTAGACGTTGGGGATGTCGTTCACCTGTTTTTTGCCCATGTTGTCGGCGATGGTGCGGAAGGGGTGAGCCGAGGCGATGGCGGTGAAGATGGCGGTGCCGACTGAGGTGCCGATGGAACCGAAGACCGCGAGCATGCCGGCGCTGATGCCCTGGCGGTCGGCGGGGACGGCGTCGATCAGCAGGTTGGGGTTGGCGGCGTAGTAGAAGCCGAAGGAGATGCCGTAGAGCAGGCCGATGAAGACCTGTTCCTGCCAGGTCTTGTGCCAGGGGATCCACAGGGCGCAGGCCAGTAGCAGGCTCAGGCCGCTGGTGATGAGCAGGATGCGGGCGCCGACGATGCGGCACAGCCAGCCGCCGAAGACACCGAAGAGCATGCCGAACGCGGCGGTCCAGGCGGTGATGTGCAGGGCCATCTGCAGGGTGGAGAAGCCGTTGGCGTAGCTGATGTCGCCGGAGAAGGTGACGAATTTCGCCACCAGTGCCGGTGGCACGTGGGCTTGGGCGGCGCCGGCGTTGATGATCTGTGCTTCCAGGTCGGCGGCTTTGGGGGTCTGGAACATGTAGGCGATCATGATGCTGATCGCGCTGATGGCCAGGGTGACCAGGAACGCCACGGCCATGGGGATCGCGACGGCGCGGGAGCGCAGCAGGGACAGTTCGATCATCGGTTCGGGGGTCCGCAGTTCCCAGGCGATGAACGCGGCGAACAGGATCAGGCCGACGAGCAGGTAGGCCAGCGAGGAGAAGGCGGCCCAGCCCCAGGTGGAGCCTTCGCTGACGTACAGCAGGATCAGGCCGATGGAGGCGCCGAACAGGATCGCGCCGATGATGTCGAGTTTCTGTTTGACCCGCAGCGGTGATTCCGGGACCGCGATCATCACCAGCGGGGTGGTCACCGCGACGTAGATGATGAGGAACCAGAACACCGAGTGCCAGCTGTAGTGGTCGGTCAGGGCGCCGCAGATGATCGGGGTGAGCACGCCGCCGATACCGAAGCCGGTGCCGACGACACCGACGGCGACGGGAATCCATTTGCGGGGCAACAGGTCACGGACCAGGCCGTATTCGACCGCGGTCATCGCCCAGGAGGCGCCGCCGAGGGCGCGGCCGACGAGGAACAGTGCCCAGCTGTGGGTGAGGACGCACAGCAGCGCGCCGATCAGGAACAGCAGGCCGCACAGCAGGGTGACGCGTTTCTTGCCGATGAGGTCGCCGAGTTTGCCGAGCAGGGCCATGGTGGCGCCGCCGGCGATGCCGACGATGGTGACCGCCCAGGTCACCCCGGCTCCCGCGCCGGGGAACGAGGCGGCGAGTTTCGGGACGATGATCGACACCATCCCCAGCTGCATCGGAGCGACCTCCGAATACAGCACCAGCGCAACGAGAATGGCGACCAGGCGACCCCAGTTCGCCGAGTCCACCCGCCCCAGGTCCTCCGGCGCTACCGCGGTTTCCGCGGGTCGAATATTGGTTTGTTCAGACACGATGTGTCACCTCAGCTACTTCGATGAGATCTGTTCGGAGTGAGTTCGGGCGTGCAAAGGACGTGGACAGGGTCGAAGGCAGCGGTCGACCCCGGCCGAGCGGGACGGGCGGCGTAGGTGCGTTCCTTGCCGGGGGATGAGCGGTACGCCGGGTGTGTTCGAAGGTGTCGGGGCAGTGGTGCGGTCAGGTTGCCGACATCCGGCGTTCGTCCACCGGGTGGTGGACGGCCGCTCGTGGCCCCGCGGGGCCCGTGCAGGATGCCGACATGGCGCTCTCCTCAGTACTGCGGCGACACGGTCCGCCAGCGGCGGGCCCATGATGCAGACCGATCATAAGGTTTCAAGAACGGAATTTTCAGAAAATGAGAATCTCGCTCCCACCACCAACTTCCCGGGGTCGTCGCGGCGAGACGTGTGCGCGCCGTCACACCACCGCCGTGCGGTGTTCGTCTTCCGGCCGTCGCCGGAGCCGGTGCGCTCAGGGCAGGGCGCGCACGGTGGCCCGGCCGATGAGGTGCTCCAGCAACGTCATCAGGACGGTTTTCACCGAATTGCGTTCGCGGGCATCGCAGAACACGACCGGGGTGTGGCCGTCGAGGTCGAGGGCGTCGCGGACCTCGTCGGTGGTGTAGATCGGGGCGCCCTGGAAGCAGTTGACCGCGATCGCGA
>NZ_WEGI01000019.1 GCF_009604425.1 Nocardia aurantia
GGGAACCGGGGGGCGGGAGCCGGGGGGCGGGTGGCTCAGTGGGTGAGTTGTTCCACCAGTTCGGCTGCGGTCTCGACGCCGTCGAGCAGGCGGCCTACGTGGGATTTGGTGCCTCGGCGGGGTTCCAGGGTGGGGATGCGGACCAGGGAGTCGCCACCCAGGTCGAAGATCACCGAATCCCAGCTGGCGGCGGCGATGTCGGCGCCGAAACGGCGCAGGCACTCGCCGCGGAAGTAGGCGCGGGTGTCGGTGGGGGGGTTGGTCATCGCGTCGACAACCTGCTGTTCGGTGACGAGGCGCTGCATCGAGCCGCGGGCGACGAGGCGGTTGTACAGGCCCTTGTCGAGGCGCACGTCCGAGTACTGGAGGTCCACCATGTGCAACTTCGGTGCGGCCCAGCCCAGGCCCTCGCGCTTGCGCATACCCTCCAGCAGGCGCAGTTTGGCCGGCCAGTCCAGCAGGTCCGCGCACTCCATCGGATCACGTTCCAGCAGATCGAGTACGTGGGCCCACTTCTCCAGCACATCGGTGACACGGGCGTCGTCGGTTCCCTGCCGGGAGTGGAACTTCGCCGCGCGGTCGAGGTAGATCCGTTGCAGCGCAAGGGCGGTCAGCTCGCGGCCGTCGGAGAGCGCGACCGCGGCGCGCAGCGTCGGATCGTGACTGATCTGATGCACCGCGGTGACCGGGCGGGCCAGTTGCAGATCCGACAGGTCCTCGCCGGCCTCGATGAGATCCAGCACCAGCGCGGAGCAGCCGACCTTCAGATAGGTCGACCACTCGGCCAGATTCGCGTCCCCGATGATGACGTGCAGGCGGCGGTACTTGTCGGCGTCGGCGTGCGGCTCGTCGCGGGTGTTGATGATGCCGCGCTTCAGCGTGGTCTCGAGGCCGACCTCGACCTCGATGTAGTCCGCGCGCTGGGACAGCTGGAAGCCGGCCTGGTCGCCCGACTGGCCCATGCCGACCCGGCCCGAACCACAGATCACCTGCCGGGACACGAAGAACGGGGTGAGCCCGACGATGATCTGGTTGAACGGGGTGTCGCGGCTCATCAGATAGTTCTCGTGGGTGCCGTAGGAGGCCCCCTTGCCGTCGACATTGTTCTTGTACAGCTGCATCCGCGGCGCGCCGGGCACACTGGAGGCGTAGCGGGCCGCGGCCTCCATCACGCGCTCACCGGCCTTGTCCCAGATGACCGCGTCGAGCGGGTCGGTGACCTCCGGCGCGGAATATTCCGGATGGGCGTGATCGACGTACAACCGTGCGCCGTTGGTGAGGATCATATTGGCCGCGCCGACCTCGTCGGCGTCGATCACCGGAGCCGGGCCGTTGAGCCGGCCGAGATCGAAACCACGGGCGTCCCGCAGCGGCGATTCGACCTCGTAGTCCCAGCGCGTGCGCTTGGCCCGCGGCACGCCCTCGGCCGCCGCATAGGCCAGCACGGCCTGGGTGGACGTCAGGATCGGGTTGGCCGACGGCTCGGAGGGCGTCGAGATGCCGTACTCGACCTCGATTCCGATGATGCGCTGCATATGTCGAGACTAGGCGACGAAAGGCCCAACCCGCAGATGCCCCCGGGCGGTTCGCGGCTCCGGAAGTGCCCACCCATGCGTGGTCGGCAATGTTTGTCGGGCGCGACTCGTATGGTTCGGGGTGATCGCGTTCGAACAGCGGTGATCGCGCGGTCCGCACCTGCACCGATCAGCCGCCGTACGGTCACAGCGACCGCTCGCCCGATCGGGCGAGTGCTCGCCGCACTACCCGCTCGCCGATTTCGCCGTTCGAAATGTTCGATGGATGTTCCCGCCGGGATCGTCCCGCACACAGAGTTCGCTCGTAAGGTCTGTGCTTGGAGGCGGTTTCGACTGACCGCCGAGTCCGCTCGTCCGCAAGTGTCCGCCGTCGGAACAGGGGGTAGGCGTCATGTCGATTCCGCAAGTCGGCTCAGGGCCGGTGGCGGCGAGCGATCCGAGACCGGTCGAGCCGGTCCGGCGAGAGCATGGGAAGCCGGCCGGCCGGGAGCCGACAGCACGAGGGGTGCAGGGCTCGATCGTCCCAGTGGAGCAGGAACCGGCGGCCCTGCCGGCTCGCGGCTCCGTTGCGCCGGTCGATATTGCGCCGGTCGAACACCAGCCGATGGCGCGTACCGGGCCGGAGCCGGCAGCGTCGGCCGACCGGGCATCGACCGCACCGACAGGGCTACGCCCTGCTGCCGTTGCGCACGGACAGGCAGCGGCGGTCGAGCAGCCGGCGGCACCGATATATCTCGCGGCGGCGGTCCATCCCGCAGCAGCGGCACCAGCCCAACCCGCAGCGGCGGCACCGGTCCATCCCGCAGCGGTGCCAGTCCAACCCGCAGCAGCGGCGGCGGTCCATCCCGCAGCAGCGGCGGCGGTCCATCCCGCAGCAGCGGCGGCGGTCCATCCCGCAGCAGCGGCGGCGGTCCATCCCGCAGCGGGCGAGCCGCGCGGGATCTCCGTTCGCACCGGGCAATGGCAGCAATATTCAGCGTTCGCGCTGGCCGGTCTGCTTGCGGTCGGTCTCGCGCTGGGGCCCGCGATCTCGCGGTGGATGGCGTCCGCTCCACGGGTGCAGACCGGTCTCACGATCTTCACGGGCGTTTTCGTGCA
This sequence comes from Nocardia aurantia, assembly GCF_009604425.1. GTDB lineage: Bacteria > Actinomycetota > Actinomycetes > Mycobacteriales > Mycobacteriaceae > Nocardia > Nocardia aurantia. The sequence goes on from NZ_WEGI01000019.1 coordinate 2,634, forward strand.
GGCGGTGCCGTTCCTGGTGCTGGGCGTGTTGATCAGCGGCGCGATCGCTGCCTTCGTGTCGCCGGAGCTGTTGCGGAAGTTGCTGCCGCGCAACGAGTCTGCCGCCGTATTGGTGGCCGGCGCGGCAGGTGCCGCACTGCCCGGCTGCGAATGCGGGGCGGTGCCGGTGGCGCGGCGGCTGATGGATCAGGGTGCGCCGAGCGCGGCGGCGTTCGCGTTCCTGTTGTCCGCACCGGCGGTGAACCCCGTGGTGCTGGTGGCTACCGCGGTGGCGTTCCCGGGCCAACCCGGCATGGTGGCGGGTCGTTTCGCGGGCTCGCTGGCGACGGCGTTCGTGATGGGCTGGCTGTGGGCACGATTCGGGCGGCCCGAGTGGTTCGCCGCCGGGGCTCGCGGCCACGAGCATCACGCGCCCGGACGATCGCGATGGGTGGTCTTCACCGAGGCCGCTCACCACGACTTCCTCCAGGCCGCCGCGTTTCTCGTGATCGGCGCCGCGGCCGCGGCGGCACTGCACGTACTGGTCCCCGCGCAGTGGTACCGGTCGCTGGCCGGGCAGCCGGTGCTGTCGGTGCTGGTGCTGGCTCTGCTCGCGGTCGTGCTGGCCCTGTGTTCGGAGGCGGACGCGTTCGTCGCGTCGAGCATGTCCAGCCTGCCGCTGTTGCCACGACTGGTGTTCCTGGTGGTCGGCCCCGCGGTCGACGTGAAATTGTTCGCGATGCAGGCCGGTACGTTCGGGCGGCGTTTCGCCGTGCGTTTCGCCCCGGCGACGTTCGTGGTCGCCGTCGTGTGCGGCACCGTCGCCGGTCTGATCTTCCTGGGAGGGGCACGATGAACCGCCTGGCACAGAATTTCGTCCTGCTGCTCATCGGCATCGCGGTCGTGAAGATCGCCGCCGACGGCACCTACCTCCGCTACGTGAAACCCGCGCTGGGACCGTTCCTCCTGGCGAGCGGCCTCGTCCTGGTGCTGCTGGCCGTCACGGCCATCCTCCGCGACCTGAGGCGCACGCGGACCGGCGCGGTCATCGAACACCCCCCGACCGACCACCGCACGCCGAACGATGTTGCGACGGAATCGCATTCCGGCCGGCCCCAGTGGTTGTTGCTGGCGCCGATCGCCGCACTCCTGATCGTGGTGCCGCCCGCGCTCGGCGCCGGTTCGGTGAATTCGGGCAGCACCGCGCAGGCGAGCGTCGGTCAACCGGCTGCCACCGACGGCGGCAAGTACGACTTCGGGCCGCTGCCCGCCGGGCCGGCGCCGACGGTCCGGATGTACGACCTCATCGACCGGGCTTCCTACGATTCCAGTGGAGTACTGGACGATCACGACGTCACGGTGGTCGGTTTCATCGTGCGGACAGCGGCCGACGGTGCGCCGCGCACCGACGGGAGCCTGGGCGGCGTCGACCTGGCCCGGCTGGTGATCACCTGCTGTGTCGCCGACGCGCAGACCATGCGGATCCATCTGGCCGGGGATTTTCCCCTGCCCGCCGACGACACCTGGGTGTTCGTACGCGGCCGGGTACAACCGAATTCGGCCGTCCCGCGGACGCGGATGACGCCCACACTCACGGTCGCCGACCTGCACGCGATACCGGCACCGGCGCGCGTATACGGCTGATCAGGCCGGACGGGGTACGACGCGGCGCGCCAGGAGATCGGCGACCGGGGTGTCCCGGGTGAGCGGAACGCCCAGGCTGCGGGCGTTGCCCTCGAACAGCGCGAGGATCGACTCGGTGAGCATGCCCACCACCTGCTCGGAAGTCAGGGTGGCCGGGTCGCCGCGCCAACTGTTGACCACGCCGTCCACCAGCCCGATGATCCCGAAGGCCATCGGGCGCGCCCGGTGCGGGTCGATGTCGTAGACCGACAGCGCGGCGGCGAACAGGTCGGCGAGCCGGCCACCGATGCGGTTGCGAGCGCCCCCCAGTCCGTGCGATCCATCGCCGTCGGCCGCGTCGCCGATCAGGAAACGATGCAGATTGCGGTGCCGCTCCACCCAGCCGACATAGGTGCCGACGGCGCCCCGCACCGCGTCGCGGACCGTGCCCTCGGTGCGGAGCATCGGCATCACCTCGGCGAGCAGGGATTCCTGGATGCGGCGCCGGATCTGCTCATCCAGATCGGCGCGGCCGTCGAAGTGCCGGTACACCACCGGCCGGGGTAGCCCGAGCCGATCGGCGATCTGCTGCACCGATACCTCGGCGCCGCTCTCCTCGATCACCGCGAGGGCCGCGTCCAGCACCTCGGCGCGGCGTTGCCGCTTGTGGTCCTGCCAGCGGGTGGCGCGACCGTCCACGGCCGCCTGTACTTTCCCGCCGGTATCGGACACAGCGGCAACTGTACTCCGCCGCCCTATTGACCGATACAACGTGTCACACTAATCTGACTGTTACACCTTGTAGCATTAACTGGAGAGCCGCCATGGGCAATGAAGCCGCGCTGGCGACCCGCGACCGTTTCGCGGACCGCCTGCTGACCGGATCGGTGAAGAAGTCCTACGACCCCGTGGTCGATGTCGATTGGGACGCTCCGCTGGATCCCGAGAAGATGTTCCTGCCGCCGGAGGTGGTGTCGCTGTACGGCACCGCCCTGTGGGAGGCGATGACCCCGGAGCAGCGTCGCGAACTGTCCCGGCAGGAGCTCGCGAACCTGCTCTCCACGGGCATCTGGTTCGAGAACCTGCTGAACCGGATCCTGTTGCGCGAGTTGATGAACGACACCCCGACCAGCGCCTGGTCGCACTACACGCTCACCGAGATGGGCGACGAGTGCCGGCACATGATGATGTTCGGAAAGCTGATCGACCGCATCGAGGCCCGTCCTTACTGGCCGAAACCCCCTGCCCGCCTGCTCATCTCGGCGCTGGAACAGGTACTGCGCGGCTCCATGACCTGGGTGGCGGCACTGGTCGGCGAGGAGATCTTCGACGCCCAGCAGCGCCGCACCCTCGACGACCCCGAGTTACAGCCGCTGGTGTCGCGGGTGATGCGCATCCACGTCACCGAGGAGGCCCGGCACATCGGCTTCGCCCGCGACGCGCTGGCCCGCCGGGCGCCGGAGATGTCGGCGGCCGAACTGGCGTTCACCAAGGCCTGCGTCGCGGTGGCGGCGCCGCTGTTCGTGTCGCTGCTGGCCAACCGGCACATGTATCGCCGCGCCGGCTTGGACGACCCGGCCGCCGCCCGGCGAACGGCATTGCGCAATCCGCACTTCCGCCGCAACCTCGCCATGGGCGCGGCCGACCTGGCGGCGGTGCTGGACCGGCACGGACTGTTCGGGCCCGCCGGCAAGGCGATCTGGCGCGTGGCGGGGATGCTACCGCGATGATCGATATTCCCACCGAACTCGTTCCGGCACCGGACTATTCCGGTCCGGCGGTGCTGGACGTGCCGGGTGCGGAAGTGCCGGTACGGGTGACCCTGTCCGGTCATCTCGACCCGATCGACGGCCGTTTCCACTGGTACGGCCGCATCACCGCCGACCCCGGCGCCGAGCTGCCCGATCCCGGACGCGGGCAGGTCACGCTGATCCTGCCCGACGGCTCCGCGGCGGCCGGACGGCTGCAGGAACGCGATCCGTGGGGCAACCTCCGCATCGTGGGCGTCGGCGCACCGCCGTTCGCGCCCGAAATCCGTTAGGACGCAACGGATCGGCGGCGGCACGGCGAACCGTGCCGCCGCCGCGGCGTCAGCCGGGCACCTTGTCCAGGAACCCGTGCACGTGGGCGATCCGGCCCTCTTCCAGCACGATCACGTCGAATCCGACGACCAGCGGCTCCGCACCCGGCGCGCCGAGCTCCCAGGTGAAGCGGGCCAGGTCGTGATGGCCGTCGACCGCGCCGAGGCCGAAGCGCAAACCGGCGAACTGCTGCTGAGCGCCGTCGACGACCGCATCGATCTCGGCGGCGCCCGCGACCGCGGCCAGCGGGTCGGTGTAGGTGGCGCCGGCGGTGTACACCTCGTCGATCAGCGCCCGGCGCTTACCCGGGTCCTGCTCGTTCCAGATGTCGATGTAGCGCCGGGCGATGGTCTCGTAGTTCTCGTATTCGCTCATGACACGAGCATGTTCGACTCCGGCACGGGAGTCGATTACCCGCGGGGTAACCGGATCCAGTCGAAGATCTGCTCGTGCGCCGCATTCAATGCGCCGTTCTGGCAGTGCAATTCGCCGCCCTCGGCCGAGGTGAACTCACGCAGGGTCACCGACCGCGCACCGGTCAGCCGCTCGGCGAAGCGGTACGCCAGCGACTTCGGATAGAAGTGCTCGCGCTCGGCGACCAGCAGCAGCACGTCCGCGGCGATGTCGGCGGCCCACTCGTCGCCGCTGTCCAGCGCCAGCTTCGCCACCAGGTCGGGGAGGTCGGCGGCGCCGAAGGTCCAGCGGGCATTCGCCAGCGCCCAGCGGGTCTGCGTGTCGAAACGTCCTGCGGTGCTGACGATTCGGGCCAGCCACGGCGGCATGGTCGCCGCCGCCGAGCGCAGCGGCCACGGGATGCTCGCCGTGAACGCGTCCAGCATCCGCGGGAAATAGTCGAAGAGCACGATCCGGTCGTAGCGCGGATCCTTGGCCGCCGCACGGGCCAACAGCCTTCCGCCGTAACTGATTCCGACACCGGTGGTCGACTCTGTCTCGATATGCGCCGCGGCCCAGTCCAATACCGCGGAAGACGGCACCTCCCACCGGTGCTCGAACGGAATACCGTACCGGCGCAGCAGATTACCCTGCCCCGGACCTTCGTAGACCAGGACCGCGAAGCCGCGTTCCAGCGCCGCCCGGGCCACGGTGAACCACAGCTCGTCCGGGACCGAGTCGAAGCCGCCGCACACCACCAGCAGCGGTGCCCCGGGTCCGGCCGGCGCGCGCGGCAGAAAGTACATGAGCTCCAATTCCGCTTCACCGTAAGGGATCTCGGTGCGAATCAGTTCCACTCCGAGGGCCGCCAGCCCGGTGTCGAAACTCGTCCGGGCACGGTCGGCGGTCGGCCCGCGCCGGGGATCGGCGGGATCGAGGAAGAATTCCGCGGTCCGCAGGTAATTGGCCGCACGCAGCAGCGCATTGCCCCGCGACAGGTCGTCCCGCAGGCCGCCGGCCCGGTCGAGCAGTACGGTCGCGATCCGATTCCACTCGCGGAACCAGGAATCGGTGTCGCCGTTGCGGATACGCCGGGTCGCCGACAGCACCTCACCGAGGTCGGCTCCGCCGGCCGGGGCGTACCACATCACCCGGACGGTCTCGAAGTCGAAAGCTTTGTCCCGGAAGAAAATTCCCAACCGTTCCACCTCGCGTGCGGCGTTCTGCAAAGCATCCTATGGTGGACACCACCGCTCTCACAACACAGCCGGGATCACCGGCACCGAGGAGTTCAGCATGGCAGAGCAGTCCCACATCGAGTTGGTCCGCGGGGCCTTCGAGGCCTTCGGGAAAGGAGACCTGGACACCGTCAAGGAATCGTTCAGCCCCGACGTCACCTGGTTCTCCGCCGGACGCAGCTGGCTGGTGGGCACCTACCAGGGCATCGACGCAGTGATCGGCCTGCTGGCCACGATCTTCGCCTACTCCGAAGGCACCTACAACACCGAGGTCACCGACATCCTCGCCGGTGACGACGTCGTGGTCGTCCTGCAGAAGGTCACGGCGTCGCGATCCGACGGCCGCAGCATGAGCGTCGATGCCGTGCTGGTGGCCGACATCGCCGACGGCCGCATCAGCAACGTCCGGGCCTGGCCGGACGACATCTACGCCGAGGACGAGTTCTACGGCGCCGAGCCGCCGGAGGGCTGGACGGCCCCCGCCCGCGGCTGACCGTCACCGCAACGATCGCAGTGCCTCGTCGTCGCGAGCGACCACGGCCCGGCCGTCGGCGGTCGCGACGATGGGGCGCTGAATCAGTCTCGGATGCGCGGCCAGCGCCGCGATCCAGCGTTCCCGCTCGGCATCGGTACGCGCCCATCCGGACACACCGAGCTCCTTCGCCTCGCCCTCTCCGGTGCGGGTGATGTCCCACGGCTGGAGTCCCAGACGGGTCAGCATGGCCCGCAACTCCTCCGCCGTCGGCGGATCCTCCAGATAGCGACGCTCGGTGTACTCGATACCGGCGTCGTCGAGGAATGCCTTGGCGGTGCGACTCTTCGAGCACCGCGGGTTGTGCCAGATCTCGGTCGTCATGTCTCGTACCCTAACGATTCACTTCAGCGTACCGTCGGTGACCAGCCCACGCAGGCCACGCCGGTCCAGCTTGCCCGAGGGCAGCGTGGGTATCCGGTCGGCGGTGGTGACGATCCAGCGCGACGGAACCTTGTAGCCGGACAACTGTTCCCGCGCACGGGCGGCCACGGCGTCGAGATCCGGCGGCCCGGCCGCGGGCACCACGACGGCGCACACTTCCTCACCGCGAGTGGGGTGGTCGACCCCGACGACCACGCACTGCGCGATCTCGTCGACGTTCTCCAGCACCGATTCCACTTCGAGCGGTGACACATTCGCGCCCGCGACCTTGATGAGATCGCCGGTCCGGCCGACATAGAACAGCCGCGGATCGCCGGGGTTGCGATAGACCCGATCGCCGGTGCGGTACCAGCCGTCGGCGTCGAACACGTCGTGGCGCTCCCGCTTGTTGTATCCGGCCATCACACCGATGCCACGGATGTGCAGTTCCCCGACGGTACCGTCCGGCACGGGCAGATCGTCGGCATCGACGATGCGAATGTCGGTGTGCGCGAAGCTACCACCGGATTCGGTCAGACTGCGATGCACCGGAAAGCCGTCCGGCACACCGATCATCGCGAGATCGGCCGGGCCGGACAACATCGGCGCGCTGCTCAGATCCCGACCCGGGAAACTCGGATGCGCCCGCAGCCGCTGCGTGAACGCGGGCCAGCCGACGAGCCCCTGCCCCCGCTCGCGCTCGATCAGATCCAGTGCGGCGCCGGCCTCGAGCCTCGGCAGCACGAGCAACGTGGCCGGTTCGTGCAGCGCGCCCATCGCCGCCAGCACTCCCCCGATCCAGAAGAACGGCATCGCGCACAGGATGCGCGGCGCGGACTCGGCGCCGGTGATGTTGCGGATCGCCGCCGGCCAGGTCGCGGTCTGCCGCACGAGGGTGCCGTGCGTGTGCAGCACCCCCTTCGGATCGGCCGTGGACCCCGAGGTGTGGATCATGATCGCCGGATCGCCCGGCGTGACCTCGGCCTCGACCGCCGTCAGCAGTTCCGCGGGCACGACGTCGCGCTCGTCCCGGACCGTCGCCCACGGCCGATCGCTGTCACCGGTCAGCACGATTCCGCGCAGATAAGGTGCGGCGGACAGCTGCAGGGTCGCCGATTTCTGTGCCGCGAGCTCCGGCAGCGCCGTCTCCAGCGTGGCGGCCGTATCCGCCGCGAGCACCCGCACCGGCGCGATCAGCAGCGAAACATCGGCCAGCCGAAGCACTTTCGCGAGTTCCGCAGGCGCGTAGAGCGTGCTCAGCGGGACGGCGACCGCACCGATCCGCGACACCGCGAGCCACCACACCGCCCACTCGTCGCTGTTGGGGAAGTACAGCCCGACCCGAGCGCCCTTACCGATCCCGCGATGCAACAGCCACCGGGCGAACAACGCCGACCGGCGATCCGCCTCGGCGTAGTCCAGGCGCTCATCCGGAGTGATCAGGTAATGCCGGTCGCCGAACTCGCGCACACTGCGAGCCAGCAGCGCACCGATGGTCGGTTCCGGGGTCGTCGGCGACATCAGCCCAGAATAGATGATCATTCTCTGAAACGGAGAGGCATCCTCTCGCACAGTCGCGACCGCCGTCGGTGGCGCCGAGCGGCTCAGCCCTTGCCGCTCCGGGCGGTCCGGGGTGACGGAGTCGCCTCGATGACATCCAGAAAATTCTGTGCCGCAAACTCTTTCGGAGCCGCGGCGATCACGGTATCCAGCATCGCCCGCGAGGCCTGCAGGTCGGTGATGGCCGCCGTGATGCGTTCGCGCTCCCGGTGCAGATCGGCGACCAGCGACGGGCAGCTCGGCACCAGGCGCGGTTCGTCTTTCTGCAGACACGGCAGCACGGTCGCGATCGTGGCCGTGTTCAGTCCGGCTGCGAGCAGGCTGCGGATCCGCCCCACGACGGTGACGTCGTCCTCCTCGTATTCGCGGTATCCGCTCGATCGCCGCAGCGGCCGCAGCAGGCCCTGCTGTTCGTAGTAGCGCAGCAGGCGTTCGTGGACGCCGGTGCGTCGGGACAGCTCCCCGATGCGCATGTGACCTCACTCGTTCGCGGTTGACTCTGACACGGATGTCAAAGTTTAGCGTCCCTGACATGAACAACAGTCGAGTGATCGTGGCGGCCCTGTGCGCCGGGGTTTTCGTGGTCGGTACGTCGGAATATCTCGTCGCGGGCCTGTTACCGCAAGTGGGCGATTCGCTGGGCATCTCGGTCGGCGCCGCCGGGCAGGTCGTGACCGCCTACGCGCTGGGTGTGGTGATCGGCGGCCCGCTCGTGGCGGCCGCGACCGCGCGGCTGCCGCGCCGGCCGCTGGCGCTGGGCCTCATGCTGCTGTTCGCCGCAGGCAGCGCGGTGAGCGCCTGGGCACCCGACTTCGCGGTGTTGCTGGCCGGTCGGGTGTTGTCGTCGTTCAGCCACGCCGCGTTCGTGGCATCGGCGCTCGTGACGGCGACCCGGGTGGTGCCGCCCGAGCGCGCCGGTCGCGCGATCGCGGCGGTGGCGTCGGGATTCACGGTCGCGACGCTGCTCGGGGTGCCGATCGGCGCGCTGCTGGGCGAACGCGCCGGCTGGCGGATACCGTTCGTCGTGCTCACGGCACTGGCGCTGGCCGCGACTGCGATGCTGGCCGCCGTGCTGCCCGACCAGGAGGCGCCGTCGGCCAGCCTGCGCGCGGAGACACGGTTGCTGATCCGCGGACCGGTACTGCTCACGGTCCTCACCACGGCTGTCGGAACCAGCGGCGCCGCAACGGTATTCACTTACATCGCGCCACTGCTGACTCGGATCGCGGGTTTCTCCGCTCCGGCGGTGTCGGCACTGCTGCTGGCCTACGGTGGGGGCAGCTTCGCAGGCAACCTGATCGCCGGACGGCTGACCGACCGATCGCTCGGCGGCACGATCCGGGCCGTGTTCGGTGGCCTGGTCGGGGTGCTGGCGGCCGTCCCCGTCGCGGTCGTGTGGCAGCCGTCGGCCGTGCTGCTGGTGCTGCTGCTCGGCCTGCTGGCCACCGCGACGATCGCTCCGCTACAGGGGATCGTCCTCCGATATGCCGGTGCCGCACCGACACTCGCGGTCGCGGTGAACGTGGGCGCGTTCAATCTCGGCAATGCCATGGGCTCCGCGATCGGTGGCGCGATCGTCGCGGCGGGCGCCTTGCGCTGGACCGGATTCGCCGGCGCGCTGCTCACACTGATCGGCCTGGCACTGTCCTACGCCGCGGTACCACGCAGCGGAACCGCCGACGAGTTCCTGGAACCGGCGGCCACGCGACCTGCCCGGACGTAGCCACCCGAATCTGTCGGTGGTGGCCGGTAGCTTGTCGGCGTGGCATTGAACTGGAAACTCGTCATCGACAGCGGCAACGCTCCCGTACTCGCCGATTTCTGGGCCGCGGCGCTGGAGTACGAGGTGGAGGACCCCAGCGCGCTGATCGAGCAGTTGTCCTCCGCCGGGCACGTGGGTGCGGACGATATCGCGGAACACAAGGGCCGCAAAATCTTTCGCGGTTTCGCCGCGATCCGGCACCCCGACGACCCGTTCGATCCGATCAGTGGGATCAGTCAGGGCCGCAGGCTGCTGTTCCAGGATGTGCCGGAGCCGAAATCTGGAAAAAACCGCCTGCACATCGACGTACACAGCGGACCGGCCGGACTCGACGCGCTGGTGAGCAGACTCGAAGGGCTGGGCGCCACCCGCCTCCGCGAGATCGACCGGGGCCCCGCGGGCCACTGGTGGATCATGCGAGATCCGGAGGGCAACGAGTTCTGCGCCGCCTGACGACCGCGACCCGTGCATCTCGGCCGCCGACTCGGGGGATCCCGACCGGGTATCCGGCGACCGGCGCACAGATGCGAAGGCACGGGTCGGGCAGAAGGCCGGCGGCAGAAGACCGAACACTCACACCGATCCCGGACCGGTCGCCCGCAACGCCTCGATCACGCTGACGAGGTGCCCGCGGGCCGCGTGTTCGGCACGGGTGGGGTCGCGCGCGCAAATCCCGTCGACGATCGCCAGATGCTCGGTCACCGACACCGACGGGCGGCCGGGCACCAGCGCCAGCCGGAACTGGTGGCGAACGTTCTTGGCGCGCAACCGTTCCAGCACATCCGCCGCCGTGCCCTGACCGCTGATCTCGATCACCCGGCGGTGCAACGTCTGGTTGAGTTCGGAGTACTCGAGTACGTTGCCCGAGGCGACGGCGGTGCGCATCGCCTCGCCCAGCGTGCGCAGTTCGGCGATCTCGGCATCGGTGACCGCTTCGGCCGCCTTCGCCGCACACAACCCCTCCACCACCATCCGCACCTCGGAGATCTCGATCGCCTCCGCGACCGTGACCGCCCGAACCCGCGCGCCGCGGTTCTGGATGCGTTCCACCAGCCCCTCGTGCGCCAATTCGACCAGGGCCGTGCGCACTCCGCCGCGCCCCGCCCCGAACTGCTCGGCAAGATCCGATTCGACCAGCCGCTGATTCGGGGCAAACTCGCCCCGGACGATCGCCTCGCGAATCGCGGCGGTCACATCCGGCGGGACTGTCGCGTCGTGGTCGTGCCGAGTCCGTTGTGCGACAACCTCGTTCGCACCGGACCGCTCGATCCGGGCGGGCTCGGTGCGCGCAGCACGCCCGCGCGGCAACGCTTCTCCGGCCGTGGACTGCGCATATGATGCCGATTGCGCAGGAGGAGAAGGATTCCGGGATGACGCTCCCCCGGTTCCCGGCCGGACTCGGGACGCCGAGTGCGCCTGCTCGGACGACCTCCGTTCGGACGTTCCGCTACCGTCGCCGGCCCTCGGCAGCTCCGCCGATGCCCGTTGCGCGGGAACACCGGGCTCGCGGGGCGGCACTCCGGCCTGCTCATGCGGTGGCATCCGGGCGCCGGCCCTCCTTCGCCTGCTGGATCAGGGTGTAGATGTGCGAGCGCAGTTCGGCGAAGCGCGGTTCCGAGCGGGTCGTGAGCTGGTCCCGTTCGCCCGGCAGGTCGACGGCCACCTCCGCCATCACCACCGTCGGCGAGCTGGACAGCACGATCACCCGCTGCCCGAGGTACACCGATTCGTCGATGTCGTGAGTGACGAACAGGATCGTGACACCCAGCCGTTTCCACAGCGTGAGGACCAGATCCTCCAGATCGGCCCGGGTCTGCGCGTCGACGGCGGCGAACGGCTCGTCCATCAACAGGATCTGCGGCTCGTAGGCGACCGCGCGGGCGATCGCGACCCGCTGCTGCATACCGCCGGACAACTGCCACGGATGCGAATCGCCGACATGGCCCAGGCCGACGGCGTCCAGGGCCTCCCGGACCAGCCGCTGCCGCTCGGGCTTGCGAATCCGCTTCTCCTTCAACGGAAGTTCGACATTCTGCCGCACGGTCATCCACGGGAACAGGCTGCGGCCGTACTCCTGGAAGACCACGGCCATCCCCGCGGGCGGCCCGGTGACCCGGTCGCCCTCGAGCACGACCTCGCCGGAGGTGGCGCCCATCAGGCCGGCGATGCATTTCAGCAGGGTGGTCTTGCCGGAGCCGGACGGCCCCACGATGCAGACCAATTCGCCGGTCCCGACTCCGAAGGTCAAGTCCCGCACCGCTTCTACGCTGCGGCCGCCGCTCTGATAGATCTTCTGTAACCCGTTCACGTCCAGCAGCGTCGTGCCGGTGATCGGTCTGGAGGTCATCTCAACTCTCTCGTTGTGACCGGCGCAGGCCGGTGTACCAGCTCAACGCCCGGGATTCCACGATCTGGAAGACGATCGACAGCACGTTGCCGATCAGCCCGAGCAGGATGATTCCCGTCCACATCTGCGGAATCGAGAAACTGCGCTGGAACTGGACGATGGTGAAGCCCACCCCGCTGTTCGCGGCGAACATCTCACTGATCACCATCAGGATGATGCCGATCGACAGCGCCTGCCGCGCCCCTGCCGCGATCTGCGGGCTCGCGCCGCGCAACACGAGGTGGATCAGGCGCGAATGCGGCCGCATCCGATAACAGCGGGCGGTGTCGGTGAGCACCTCGTCCAGCCCGCGCACCCCCTCCACGGTGTTCAGCAGAATCGGCCAGACGCAGCCGGACGCGATCACCAGGATCTTCATGCCGTCACCGATTCCGGCGAACAGCATCAGGATCGGGACCAGCACCGGAGACGGGATCGCCCGGAAGAATTCCAGTACCGGCTCCAGCAGCGCGCGCAACCAGCGCAGCGAGCCGATCGCCACGCCGAGACCCACGCCGAGGATCAGCGCCACGAAGTAGCCGACCAGCAGCCGCACCACACTGGGCAGCACGTCGCTGGTGAACCGGCCGTGGAACCAGGTGTCGCCGAAGGTGGCGAGGATGTCGTGCAGCGGCGGCCAGAAGAAGTTCGTGCTGTGTGCCGTCGCGAACCACCACGCCGCGACCAGCACGACGGGAACGGCGAAGAGCAGCAAGACCTTTCGCGCCAGGGTGAGCACACTCACGAGATCACCTCCCGGCGGATCGACGGATGCCAGCGCAGGGCGCGGCGTTCGAGGGCACGGACCACCACGTTGACGATCACGCCGAGCAGCCCGACCACGATCACCAGCGCGTACATCGAGGACACGGCCTCGGAGTTCTGCGCGACCGCGATCTGCCGGCCGAGACCCGGCGAGCCGATCACGAGTTCGCCGGTGATCTCCAGGATCAGCGCGACCGCCGCGCCGAGCCGGAACCCGGTCACCACGTAGGGCAGCGCGGTCGGCCAGATGACCGTGCGGACCTGGGTCAGCGTGCGAAAACGGTAGGAGCGGGCCGTTTCCCGGGCCACCGGATCCACGTCCCGCACCCCGTACAGCACCTGCACCAGCACCTGCCAGAACGAGGCGTAGACGACGAGCAACAGCGTGGAACGCGGTGTGGGACCGTACAACAGCACCGCCAGCGGGATCAGCGCCACCGACGGGATGGGCCGCAGGAATTCGATGGTCGAGGTCAGCGCGGCCCGCACCGCGGGCAGGCTGCCGATCACGATCCCGAGCAGCACGCCGGCCACGAGCGCGATCGCCAGGCCGATCGCCCAGCCGCGCACCGTGTCCAGCAGCGCCTGCCAGAACGTCGAGGTCTTCGCCTCGTCGCCGAGCGCTCGCATCATGTCGCTGAACGGCGGCAGGAAGCGCCGGGGCGCCAGGCCCGCGCGCGGCGCGAGTTCGGCGAGGAGCATCAGGCCGCCGAGGCCGATCAGCCCGAGGACCCAGGCGGGCAGCGCGCGGGGACGGCGGCCGCTGATCGCGGCCGCCGTCGCACCTCTCGTGCGAGTCGCCGTCACGGCAGCAGCGCCGGTAGATCCGGTGCCTTGGTGATCAGCCCGTCCTTGACGGCGAGATCCGTCAGCACCTGCGCCGAGTGCTGGTCGACCCGGTCCGGGAACTGCGGCAGCGTGAGCGCGGCGGCGACCGCCGGGTCGATCTTGGTGTAGGTGCTCAGCACCTGCCGCACGGCGTCCGGATGGTCGGCGGAGTACTTCAGCGACTCCTGCATCGCGGCCGCGAATCGCTTCACCAGATCCGGCTTCGCCTTCGCGGTCTGCTGCGAGGTGAAGTAGCCGGCGATGGTCAGATTCGCCGCGGTGTCCACGTAGTTCGAGGCGACCAGCCGGTTGCCGCTCTTCAGCGCGGTGGCCAGGAACGGCTCCACGACCTGGACCGCGTCGACGTTGCCGTTGGCCAGCGCCGGCAGCATGTCGGGGAAGCCGAGTTCGGTGAACTTGACGTTGGTGGCGTCACCGCCGGCGGCCCGGATCGAGGCCCGGACGGTGGTGTCGTTGATGTTGTTCAAGGTGTTGACGGCGACCTTCTTGCCGACGAGGTCCTTCGCCGACTGGATCGGGCTGTCGGCCTTCACGACCACCCCGCCGAAGTCCTTGCCCGGCACGCCGGTCGAGGCGTTGCCGGGCGCGACGATCTTCAGCGGCAGCCCCTTGGAGGCGCCGACGATCAGCGAGGTCAGGTTGCTGAAACCGAAGTCGACCTGCCCGCTGACGACCGCGGGCACGATCGCCGCGCCGCCCTGCGCGGTGCTCAATTGCAGGTCGAGCCCCTGATTCTTGAAGAAGCCCTGCTGCTGGCCCAGGTAGATCGGCGCCACGTCGACGATCGGGATGACCGTGACCTTCACCATGGTGGGGCCGCTGTCGGATGCGGTCGAGGAACCGCCCCCACTGCCGCATGCGGAAAGCGCGAGGGCGAGAAGGAGTGCGGATGCGGTTGCCAGGGCCGCACGGATTCTGGTCACGGGTTTCTCCGGAATCGGTCGAGATTGAGCGGACGGCGGCCGGCCCGCCGCCGGAAAGACGAATCCGGGCGGCGCGACCGCGGCCGCGACACCGATACGAAAGACGTTGTACAGCAACCGATCCAGAGCTGGCTGCCCCGACCGGCAGCCGACGCCACCGCTGGTGTGGCATTGATGTTATGAATCTCACACAAGATTGTCAACGATCAAGTTCGCCGAATTGTCCTCACATTCGCGGGCATCGCGGACCGGTCGCTTCAGCAGTTCGGCTGCAACGGGTAGCAGGGCCTGCCGCCCGGGCCGAGCACCGAGAGCTGGGCCTGATCCGGTACACCCTCCGCCGGTGGGGGCGGGGGCGGGGCGATCGGCAGTCCCGCGGCCGGGAACGGAGGTGGCACAACGCTCGTCGCGACGACCGGGAGGTTCGCCTCACCGGAATGCGCCCGCGCGTGATGATTGTTGACCAGCATCCAGACCCCGGCGATCAGCACCGCGAACGCGGCGGCCGCGCGCAGCATCGCCGCGATATCGCGGCGCTTGCGCGACTCCACGGGCCTGCGTGGCACGCCCGGCAACGGTCGCGGTGCCGCGGGCCGTCCGCCGGCGGGCTCGGCCGGGATGGGCGCATCGCCGCCGGTCGCCGATTCGACCGCGGACCGCTCGGCGACCGGTCGCCCGGCGGCGGGCGGCGGCGGTGCAACCGGTTCGTGGACGGTGGATCGGACCGCCTTGTCGGCCGTCGTGTGCTCGGCGGCGGGTTCCACCGCCGGTTCGGCGACGGCTCCCACGTTCTCCTCCACGACCGGATGATTCGGCGCTGTCCCGTCGGGCGCTGCCGTCGGATCGTCGAATACCCGTGCCGGCGTGGCAGATTGCGGGGCAGTATCCGATTCGGCCCGAGGCCCGGCCGGGGGCGAGCCCGGATTCCCGTCCTCCTCGGCGTGCGTCTCGATCGGCGAATCCGTGGCGGGCATCCATTCGACCGGCGAATGCGGCTCGGGTTCATCGGATGCCGGGTGCCCGGCAGCCGCCTCGTCCGGAATCGATTGTCCCGCTGTGGACTCGTCCGCCGGGCCGGACCGCGCTACCGGCGTCGCGAGGACAGCGGCCGCGATCGGTGCCGAATCCGGCTCGGCCTCATCACGTGCCGGGCCGTCCGTGGTGAAATCGTCCGCGACCGAGACCGGTCCACGCGATCGATCGCCGACCTGCTGCGCCGAGACCGCCTGACCACCGGCGACTCCGGACGCCGGCGACTGCGTGAAAGGCGCCCACACGACGGGAAATTGCGGCGCCGGCGGCTGCGGGGCAGCGACCGAACCCCACCGGTCCCCGGCCTGCGCGACCGGTGCGGCCGGAAACCCGATACCGATCAGATCGCCCCAGGTGATCTCCGTGATATTCAGCGCGGCGAGCACGACGAGCAGTCGATCGGCCGTCCACTGCTCGGAATCCCCGTAGGCGCGGGCATCCAGCCATCGGTACAGCTCCCCGGAGTTGTTGCCGAGCAGGACATCACAGCCGACCGGCATCCCCTTGGTGACCAGCTCGACCGGATACCCGTACTGCGGAACCACTACGACCACGACGTCCACCGGCAGATCGGACGCGGCGTCGGCCAGTTTCTGCTCCAGCACACCGCGGAGATCGTCCCGGCTGTCGGCGGCGGGATTCAGCGGATTGGAATCACCCTTGCGCCGCAATGCGATCGGGTCGCCGACCACGTCCGGCAGACTCCACGGCCCGTCCCCCGGACACGACAACGTACCCGCCACCCGGAACCGCACGCTCTCTACGGCCAGGATGACGCAGGCGTGCGGAGTGAAGACGAGCAGATCCACCTCGGATCCACCGCGCCGATACCGCCGCCGCCCCGGGATGTGCACCCCGGGAACGACGAGCCCGGCGCCCTCGAATGCCTCCAGCCATGCGACGACCCGCCGCTCGGCTTTCGGCCTGCGGCTATCGGTGTTGATGATCAACATGGCCAGAGCCCCTGAACATCCAGTTTTCGACAACCCCTCAACGATACCCTGAGTCGCGCCTCTCGCCGAACACGGAACCGATTGCAGTGCAGCGCCTTTGGCCGCTAGAATGATTGCCGGGCGGTCGGCACGATACGCGAACCCAGATGAAGACCGCCCTCCGGCCGAACAGATCGGTCCGCTCCGGCCGCCGCCAGCTCCCGCTCGATCAACGCCCAGGTGAACTCCGCGGCCTCGGCCGAATACGTGGGCGTACCCGCGCTGAGGAACGCGTGCCCCGCACCGGGAACGACCACCATCTCGTGGGACACCCCCTCGGCCGCGAGCCGATCGGCGATGAGCTCGCGATCCGCCGGCGCCACCACGTGATCCCGCTCACCCACCACGTACACCAGCCGCCCGGCGATCCCGCCGGTCAGCTCGAGCGTCGGTTCCGGTGTGCTCAACGGGATCTCGGTCCCGGTCAACCACCCCGCGTACAGCACCAGCGTCACCGGCACCGCGAGCCGGGTGGCCGCCAGGTAGGCGAGATGCCCACCGAGACTGACCCCCAGCACACCGATCACCTCGCGAGTGTCGTCGCGGCCACCCAGATACGCCGAAGCCGCCGCCATATCGGCGACCACCCCGTCCCGGGTCAACTCCCCCATCAATTCGAAACCACGAGCCCGCCCGTCCTCGGTCACCGGCAACTCGATCCCCGGCGCGCTGCGGTGATGAAAATCCGGCGCGATCGCCACATACCCCAGCCCCGCAAGCCGTTCGGCGAACCCCCGGATATCCGCGGTCACCCCGAACAACTGATGCGCCAGCACCACGCCCCCATACCGCCCCGGCGCCGCGGGCCTGGCGAGATAACCACCCATCCTCCCGCCCCCGACATCGATCCGAACCCGTTCGACCACACATTCGCCTGTCATATCCCATCGGGCGCGGCACGACAGTGCCACCGCCCGTTCTCCTTTCGACACCGCTCCGGTCCACGCGCGCAACCGCCGCGCACCCGCGGCCGCCCGAATGACGTTGCCGCACAGTCGAGCATCTCCCCCACGGGTCCATACGTCGAATACCGGCTCGCGATCGAACCGATCGTATTTACTTATGATGTGGAACTGCGGCAACTGATCTACTTCGACACCGTCGTGCGGGAAGGCGGCTTCACGAGAGCGGCCCAGCGCCTCCATGTGGCCCAACCGGCGATCTCCGCCCAGATCAAGCTGCTGGAAACCGAACTCGGCGTAATACTCCTGGACCGCTCCACCCGCCCACCCGCCCTCACACACGCGGGTGAGCTGTTCCGCTTGCGGGTCCGGCGCATCCTCGACGACGTCGACGCCGCGCGAACGGAGATGAGCGAGATCTCGGCGGTGGTCCGCGGCGCCCTCCGCATCGGCGCCACCCCGGTACTCGGACCGATCGATCTCGTGGCGGTCATCGCGTCGTTCCGCCGCCGCCACCCCGGCGTGACCCTGTCGTGCCGCTCCGGCCTACTGGACCCGCTGGTGGCAAGCCTGGACGACGGCGCGCTGGACGTCGTCATCGGCCCCGAACATCCCGGCCTCGCCGAAAACCATCACATCGAACACCTGGCCGACGAGCGATTCGTGCTGGCCCTCCCACCCCACCACCTCCTGACCGCTTGCGCCAGAGTCGATTTGGCGCAGGCCCGCGACGAACTGTTCGTCTGCCTCCCGCCGGGCAGCGGCATGCACACACTGCTGCGCGAGACCGCCGCGAATTCCGGCTTCGAACCCCGCATCGACTTCGTCGCCGACACCCCCGCCACCGTCCGCGCCTTCGTCGCCGCCGGACTCGGCATCGCCGTCATGGCCGCCTCCACCACCACCGGCCCGGGCCCCACCGTCACCACCCGCGACCTGTCCGACCCCCCTCGGCACCCCGCCATCACCCTCATCACCCCGAAACACCCACTGACCCCGATCATCCGAGCATTCGCGGACCACCTCAGCACACCACCGCAATCGCAAGCCCCCACGACACGACCGGCGAAACCGGGCGCCGGGGCACCGCGGCGAGCGTAGGGTGAGCTGCGAGATTTCCTCGTGCGGGCAAACTGAACAGACGACGCGAAGGAGTGTACGGTGCGCGCGAAAATTTGCGGTATTCGCTCCGAAGCAGACCTGCGAACAGCGATCCGAGCAGGTGCGGACGCCGTCGGTTTCATATGTGGTGTCACCCATTTCAGCGAAGACGCGCTGGAAGAGGAACAGGCTCGGCGATTGTCATCTCTCACACCACCATTCGTGGACCGGATACTGGTCACCCATCTCGTGAAACCGGAATCGATTGCGCGGCTCGCCGATTCCATCCGAGCCGACACGATCCAGATACACGGATTGGTCACGCAGGACACCGTGCGCCGCGTCCGCCAACTGGCCCGGGGTCGTCGAATAATCAAAGCCGTCCATGTGACCGGCGCCGACGCGGTCGAAGCGGCGTGTGAGACCGCGGCGGATTGCGATGCGGTGCTGCTGGATTCCCGCACCACCAACCGTCTCGGCGGGACCGGGCTCACGCACGACTGGACGATCAGCGCAGCGATAGTACGGGCGCTCGCCGATCTCGGCCGCCCGGTGATACTCGCGGGCGGATTGACGCCGGCGAACGTCACCGCCGCTATCGGCGCGGTGGCCCCCTACGCGGTCGACGTCAACAGTGGGGTCGAAACTCCCACCGGCGACAAGGATGCCGCTCGATGCACCGCGTTCGCCGCTGCGGCACACCGCGTCCCGACGCCGTTCGAGCTTCCAGTCCGACAGCGATGAGCACCAGGAAACCGGCTCCGATCACCGGAACAGTGGGACGGCCTCCGATGAGAACCGCGCCGATGACGGAGGCACTGACAGCCTCGTTGAGGCCGATCATCCCGGCGACAGTGGAGTCGATCGTTCGCAACGCCCACCAGTAGACGACGAAACCCGGGCCCAGGAAGATCGCGCCGACAACGATCAACTCGACGCTCACAGCCGGACTCGGCGGCGTCACCGCGACGAGTGGTAATCCGAGGATCGCCGCCGTCGCGAGTTGGAATCCGGCCGACGAGACACCTCGGTGATAACGCGATTCACGAGCAACAGTCGTGATCAAGAGCGCGACGCACCCCGCACTTCCCAGCGCGAGAGCACAACTCAGGAGTACACGGAACGGCGCGACCATATTCGGCGGCCGGCCGGTCACCAGGACGATCGCGCAGATCACCAGCACGAGTTCGACGGCGGCGGTCCAATTCATTCTTCGCCGCTGTTTCGCGACAGCCGCACAGATGATCATGACGGGGGCGGTGAGGTGAAGCGCGACCACGACCGGTAGCGGGCCCATCCGCAACGCAGCGGAATACAGCGCCAGATTGACCGCCTCGAGCGCTCCGAGGTACATGTAGAGCCGAATATCGGTGGTGAATATTCGCCACGGCTGTTCTCCCCTGAGCGTCGCCAGAAACAGCACCGCCAGCGCACCGCCCGCGGCAACCGGGGAAGCCGATGCGAAGCCTGCCGTACCGAATGCGGCTATGAACGCACTGGACGCACCCCACAATGTGGTGGCCAGCAGAAGCGCCGCCACCGAACGGCGGGTCGTTCTCATGTGAGCAAGAATGACACGATCGGCAACACCACAGCCGTGTAGCCCGCGAAAACCGATGTCGCTATCCGGAGCTTCGACACCGCCGGAAATCTGGTCGCCAATCCGGCCAGCGTCCCGAACGCGACGAAAAGCATTCCCCAGACCACGAGGGCGCGACTCCCGGCCTTACCCAGTTCGTCGGCGAACCCGATCGCGAGGAGGGCGATCGTCAGTCCCGCCGGAACTCCCGCCAACAACGCGCCGATGCCCGCCGGACTGTTCATCACGACCGGGTAGCCACCGAACTCGATGACGTTCTGCGCGTCCAGATGATGTCTGCCCTCGTCGCGGCATATCAGGTCGAAAACTCTCGCCGGAGAGATCTTCTCGTGCATGACCTGCCGTGCGGCCAGCATCGAGTCGAGCGCCTGGGTCGTCGCGTACGACGTCACGAAGCCCTCGGTCGAAGTCCGGAATCCGCCGTACTGGGCTTGGAGTTCCTCGGGTTCCTGGAGGTCGAGAAGGTCGATGAGTGCGCGCCGCACCACCGGCTCGAATACCGTCCGAGGTTCGACGGAGAGCAACGCGCCCACCGACAGATGCAGTGACAGATGCCGCCACGTGTCGGCGACGTCCGCCCTCCGGAAATGTTCCTCCTCGATCCGCGGATATCCGGCGGCGAGATGTGCCAGCAGGTGCTGGACGGCGAGGTCACGACCGCGGTCGATCTTCTTGCCGCCGACCGCCGATATCTCCGGCCTGGCCAGGGCGGCGGCCACATAGGCGCACGCGTACATGGGCTGTGTCCGAGGATCCTGCTCGAGCATGGATTCCGCCAGAAACATCGTGCCGCGCAGCACCGCCCGTGCGGTCGCCTCGTCGCTCGCCGTATCACCGCACAGGGCCTGGATCGCACTCGACGTCGCGGACACCGATACCGGGCCGATGCGACCCGACATGCGCCACCCACCGGAGTCGGATTCCTGCGCGGTGATCAGCGCGGTGCGGCATGCCGCGGCGCTCGGATCGGACGACGGGATACCCAGGCATTGCAGCGCACGCAGCCGCCACGACAGGTCGATCGGCGCGTGGAACACCCATTCGCCATGTTCTTCGCGGACCACCGCATTCTGCCCGACCAGCGTCACCACCTCGGCCGCGCGCGGAATGCTCTCACCGGCGTTGGTGAGAGCGCACACGACCTCCGCCGTGTTCTGCGGATTCGGCGGAATATCCGGAACCCAGCCCCATCCGGCGCCGCCGTGTCCGTCGGTCAACTGACTTCGATGAATCCACCCGATCGTCGCCGAGATCCTGGCGTCCAGACTGGACAATTTCCCCCCTCGTTCAGGCGTCGAAATACAATTCGAATTCACCGACGAGCCGTCGAAGGCGACCCCCCTCGTCGACGATACGGGTCCACTGTTGCGCCTGCGTCACGAATAACGTTATGCGCCAAGATCATTCGGGCGACGGTCAGAGATGCATCCAGTCCGGCCAGACGTCGGCCCAGGGCTTCTCGGGGCCGGCGCAACGCCAGAGCGTCACCTGCTGGGTGTTGCCGGGGAAGCCGAGGCGGGTGTCGACCCGGCCGATCGGGTTCACCTCGCGGAACTGGCTCTGCAGCACCACTTCGTAGCTGCCGACCACCAGGTAGGCGGTGGCGTCGTCCGGTGGGGCGCCGAAGTAGCCCCAGCCGCGGCTCGGGCTGTAGATCGGGGGGAGTCGGTCGCGGCCCAGTTCGTCCAGAGCGCTTGCCTGCCAATAGGTGTCGGCGATGATCACGGCGTGCGCGCGGTCGGCGTCGGACATCCGGCGGTAGGCGTCGACCACGGTCTCGGTCAGTTCCGGCCAGCCGAACTTGCCGTAGACGGCGATCGCGATGGCGGCCTCGGAGTTGCTGCGCGGCGGCTGAACTCGTTCGGCGGGCAGCCACGGCGCCGCGCGCAGAACGTGATACGTCGCCCACGCCGTGAGCGCGATGAGGCCGGCGGTGAGCAGGGACCGCCGGACCGGGGTGTGCGCGCCGATCACCGCCACCACCACGACGGCGCCGGCGGCGATCGCGACCGCGTCCAGCCCGGCGGAATAGTAGATCCGGCCGCCGGTGATCATGAACACCAGTTCCAGCACGATCCACGCCACCCCGAGAAAACGATACGGCCGCAACGACTTCCGGAACAGGAACGCCGCCAGCCCGCACACCAGCAGCGGGCCGGCCAGCCAGCCGGCCAGTTCCAGGGTCATCGGCACGAACAGCAGCCGGCCGCCCAGGATGCCCTGCTCCGCGCCGATCAGGCGGGTCATCTGGATCTCCGGCCAGCCACGATGCCACTGCCAGACCAGTTCCGGTATCGACAGCAGCACGGTCAGCCCGGCGCCCGCCCAGAGCAACGGCCGCAGCACCAGCCGGCGCGGTCCGCACAGGCCCGCGGACACCGCGATCGCGATCCACAGGAACGGCACCAGCCATTTCACCTGGATGTCGATGGCCGTGATCACCGCGGCCGCGAGCAGCAGCCGATCGTCGCGGGTGCGCACCCACCGGGCCACCAGCCACGAGATGATCACCCACAGCACGGTGTCCACCGCGTTGGTGGTCAGCAGCGCGCCCTGCAACAGCAGAAACGGTGACGTCGCGTATCCCGCGGCGGCCACCGCCTGCGCGCCCGCGCCGCCGCCGAATTCCCGGGCGAGCATGGCGCACAACACGATCGCCGCCACCGTGAGCGCTACCGCCGGTAGCCGCAGCACCAGATAGGAGCCCGGCGCGAGGGTGTCCATCAGGCGCGCCAGCAGCGGCAGCACCGGGCCCTGATCGGCATAGCCCCAGGCCGGCCGCCGGCCGGCGGCGAGAAAATACAGTTCGTCGCCGAAGTAGCCGTAGCGCGAGGCCGAGAACAACAGCACCGCCGCCGCGACCACCGCGACCGCGGCGACCGGGCGCACCGCCAGGGGCGGACGGGGGGTGGACACGGTCGCACGGCCACGATCCACCACGTCGGTCACCGGCACACTCCTGAGCACGTCGGATCCAGCGGACAATGCCGAATCTATCCGCCGCGGGGCGGCCGCCCGCGCACCCGGCGGGCGCGTCGCCGCGACGGGCCGCGGTTGCCGGGCGTGGCGGCGCGGCGCAGGATCGGAGTGGACCGGGTCAGGCCCGCCGGGCCTCCAGGTAGTCCGGCGCCGAGACCGCGCCGAGTACCTGCCGCACCCCGACCGGCGCCCACCGGGACCCCGGGTCGTGCTGCACCAGCGGATCGGTGAGCGTGATCGTCCTGCCGACGGACTCGAGCTCGAATCGCCCGGCCGCCAGCACATTCCGGACCCAGTCCGAGCCGGGACCGTAGGTCAGCGCGATGCGGTAGCGGCCGTCGTGGACGAAGACGTTGACCGGCGTCCGATAGACCCGGCCGGATTTCCGCCCGGTGTGGACGACGATCCCGAATCCGGGCAGCCGACCGGCGACCACTCCGGTGATCTGATTGGTCACGACCCGGTTGAACTTCGCCAGACCCTGCGGCAGCGGCATGTGCGTCCCCTCTCGATGGGCTCGAGTCTCGGTGTCACAGCGCCTCTCACGGTACGCGAATCGGACCGCCGCCACGCCGTGGTCACCGTTCGGATCGGAATCGCACCAGTTGCCCGGGCCGCACCTGGGCGAGCCGGTCGACATCCGCGTCCACGACCGTGCCCACCACGGGATAACCGCCGGTGATCGGATGGTCGGCGAGGAACACCACCGGCTGCCCCGACGGCGGCACCTGGATCGCGCCCAGCGGCATGCCCTCGGTGGGCAGTTCGGCGGCGTCGCGCCGGATCAGCGGCGGCCCGTCGGCCCGGTCCAGCCGAACCCCGACCCGATCGATGTCGGTGGACACCCGCCAGGTCCCGGTGCACAGATCGCCGGGACGAAGGAACCGGTCGTCGCGCGGGCCGAACCACATCCGGACCTCCACCACATCCGCCGTCATCGGCGGGACCGGCGCGAACGCGACCTCCGGCCAGCGCCGCGGCGGCGGGCCCACCGGCAGTTCGGTACCCGCCTCGAGCGGTTCCGGCCCGATCCCGGCCAGCGTGTCGCGGCTGCGGGACCCCAGCACCGCCGCGGGCTCGAAGCCACCACGCACGGCGAGATAACACCGCAACCCGGTCGCGGCCATGCCCAGCCGCAGCCGCCCGCCCCGCCGCAGGTACAGCACCGACGCGGGCGGCTCGGCCCGCCCGTCGACGCTGATCGGCACCGGAGCACCGGTCACGGCCAGCACCGCGGGCTCGCCGACCTCGACACACAGTCCGCCGAGCACACATTCGATCGCGGCGGCCGATTCGTCGTTGCCCACCAAGCGATTCGCCAACGCGAACGACGCCCGATCCGCCGCCCCCGACACCCCGACCCCCGCATGGAACCACCCCGGCCGCCCCCGATCCTGGATCGTGCTGAAGATCCCCGGGGACACCACCCGCACCATACCGCTCACCACACCTCCTCCACGCCCGACACGACCTCGCCGACGTTCGAAACCCGCACCTCGCCAACCGTTCTCACTTCATCGTGCGACCGCTCGCCCTCGTCCCACCGCCGACGCCCCGGCAAGTTCGGACGCCTCCCGCCGCACGGACGACCACGGCGAAACACGCCCGAGCCCGCCCCCGACGTCGGAGCGCGATGTCGGCACGGCCGAACAACGGCCGACTGCCGGGTTCGCACTCCGCCTCTCATCGACCGGCCACGACGGAAGGCACTCGGCGGCCGCCACTGTCCGCCGTCACCTCCGCACCGGCACGGCAGCGACTCCGTGCGCACCACGCTCACCGGCCCGCGACGGTGAAGCGCACCCGGCTGCCGGGACGGAGCAGGGCCGGGTCCGGGCGGGTGAGGTCCCACAGCACGGTGTCGGCGCGGCCGATCAGCTGCCACCCGCCGGGCGAGCGGCGGGGATAGACGGCGCTGTAGCCGCCGGCCAGGGCGACGGATCCGGCGGGGACCGCGGTGCGCGACTGGTCACGGCGCGGCACAGTCAGATTCGCTCGAGGTGCTTCGAGGTAGCCGAATCCGGGCGCGAATCCCACGAAGGCGCAATGCCATTCGCAACCGGTGTGCCGGGCGATCAACTCGGGCACCGAGATGCCCAGCAGCCGTGCGGCATCGGTGAGATCCGCGCCGTCGTAGTGGACCGGGATCACGATCGGCTCGCCACGGTCGCCGTCGCCACCGCGCGGTGCGCTCGCCGCCGCCTCCCGCAACACCTGTGCCACGGCGGCCGGGTCGGTCCCGGGACGCAGGGTCACCAGGACCGTCCGGGCAGCCGGGAGGATGTCGGCGACGCCGTCGACCGGCCGCTCCCGCAGTCGGCCCGCCAGGGCGGCCGGAGCGTCCAGGTCCGGGGGTTCGAGCAGCAGGGCGCGATCGCCGGCGGGCCGGATCCGCAACTCCGTCACGCGAACGCCCGCAATTCGACACCCTCGCCGGCGAGGGTGTCCCGGATGGACCGGGCCATCGCCACCGCGCCCGGCGAATCGCCGTGTACGCACAGGCTGCGGACCGCCACCGGCACCTCGGCGCCGGTGGCGTCGCGGGCGGTACCGCCGACCGCGATCGAGAGCGCCTGTGCCACCGCGTCTCTCGGAGGCAGGACGTCGCCGGGCGCGCCGCGCGGGACCAGCGTGCCGGCCGGGGTATAGCCCCGGTCGGCGAACCCCTCTGCGTGAAAGGCGATTCCGGCCGCGTCCGCCGCGCGCTCGAGCTCCGAGCCCGGCGAGGCGAGCAGCGCGAGACCGCCGAAAGCGGTGAGGGCCGACACCACCGCCGCGGCGATCTCCGGATCGGCGGAAGCGGAATGGTACAGCGCACCATGGGGTTTCACGTACCGCACCGCGTCGCCGGCCGCTCGCGCGCACGCGTCCAGCGCCCCGATCTGGTACAGGCACTCGTCGGCCAACTCGCGCGGCGGTACCGCGATCGCGCGCCGGCCGAAACCGGCGAGATCCCGATACGAGACGTGTGCGCCGATCCGCACCCCGCGTTCGACGGCCGCCGCACAGGTCCGGCGCATGATCGACGGATCCCCGGCATGGAAACCACAGGCGATGTTCGCGCTGGTCACGATGTCCAGCAGGGCGATGTCGTCACCCATCGACCAGGCGCCGAACCCCTCACCGAGGTCACTGTTCAGATCGATCATCGCCGCTGCCGCCTTTCCACGCCGTCCGCGACCCGGTCCGAACCCACAACCCGAATGCGGTACGCGTCCCAGCCTAGTGATCGTTGAACGATCCGGCAATACTGCGAATGGATCGTCCGATAGCTCGGAATTCCCGGGTAGCCTGAGGCAGCAGCCCGGTCGGTGGCCGATCGGCGAGAGGCGAGGAGGCTCGGATGACCACCCCGTCCGACGCGGCGGTCGACGGTTACGCGAGGCTGGCCGCCCATCGCGACCGGCTCGACCGCGCCAGCCGGGCCGCTCAGGTCGCCGGCATCGTCCGTGACGGCATCCTGGACGGCACGTTCCGGCCGGGCGCACGCCTGTCGGAGCCGGATATCTGTGCGGCCCTGGGTGTTTCGCGCAACACTCTGCGTGAGGCGTTCCGCACGCTGATCGAGGAGCGGCTGGTCACGCACGAGCTCAATCGCGGTGTCTTCGTGCGCATTCCGTCGACGGAGGACATCGCGGAGGTGTACAGGTGCCGCCGGGTGGTGGAATGCACCGCGCTGCGCGAATATTCGCGTGTCGGTACCGGCACCGAACAGGTGGTTGCCGCGCTGCGGCGGGCGGACGAGTGCGCCGCGCGGGCGGACTGGACCGGCGTCGGCACGGCCGATGTCGACTTCCATCGCGCGATCACCGCGCTCAACGGCAGCCGGCTGCTGGATTCGCTGATGGCCAACGTGTGGAACGAATTACGGCTGATCTTCCACGTCGCCGCCGACGCGCACGCCTTCCACCGGCCCTATCTGCGGCGCAATCACGAGGTGTTCGACGCGCTCGCGCGCGGGGAGGCCACGGTCGCGGCGGATCTGCTCGACGCGTATCTGCGCGACGCCGAGACGCAGATCCAGGCCGCCTACGCCGCGATCACCACCCGGAGCGAACGATGAGCGAGGTGATCGCGGTCTACGACGCCGCCGGCCGGCCCCTCGGCGCCGAGGAGCGCGCCACGGTCTACGAGCGCGGGCTGTGGCACGCCAGCGCCGGCGTGCTGGTCCGTTCCCGCGACGGCGACCGGGTGTACGTGCACCGCCGCACCGAGACCAAGGCAATGTTCGCCGGCATGCACGACTGCCTCGCCGGCGGGGTGGTCGGGCCCGGCGAGGATCCGGCCGCGGCGGCGGTGCGCGAATTGGCGGAGGAACTGGGCGTCGAGCTCGGTCCCGGCGACGAATTGCCGGTGCCGCGGGCGCGGGTCGCCTGGGACGGGCGATGGGCCGGACGCCCGATGCGCTGCCATGTGTTCGCCTACGAGGTGCGCCACGACGGCCCGTTCCGGCACCAGCCCGAGGAGGTCGCCGAGGGCTGGTGGTGGACCGACGCGGAACTCCTCGCGCACCTGGCGGATCCGCGCTGGCCGTTCGTCCCCGACACCCGCGTGGTGCTGCCCGCGGTGTTGCGCGCGCCCCGGTGAGGCGCGCGCCGGCCGGTTACTTGCCGCCCTCGGCCAATGTCACCGGCTGCGCCTGGAATCCGGTGCCGGTGACGTCGATGCCCTGGCCCTTCAACAGGTCCAGCGCCTTGGTGACGTACTCGTTGGTGTAGGCGTCGGCGTCCGGCGCCTTCGTCAGCACGGTGTGCCCCTCCTGATTCTTGGTCTGCTGCGCGATCGCGACGGTCCGATCCCAGGCGCCCTTGTCGATCGTCCCGACTCCGGCGGGCGACGGCCAGATCAGCTTGTTCACCTCGTTGATCTGCCACTGCTGATGGCTGGCCCCGAGGGTGGACCCGGCCGCGACGGTGATGTCGCGGCACTTGTCGACGTGGTCGCGGCAGAACGCCCAGCCCTTCAGCGACGCGGCGATGAACTTCACCGTGCGATCCTGATACGCGGCGTCCTTCAGCTTCGCGGTGTTGGCCCAGATCGCGTCCTGCAACATGGCGACGCCCTGATCGTTCCAGTCGATCGTGGTGAAATCGTCTGCCGTGTAGAGCTTTCCGGTGGCCGGATTCTTCACCTCGAGCAGCTGCGCGTACTCGTTGTACGACATCGCCTGCGCGGCATCGATATCGTGCGAGAGGAAGGCGTTCATGTCGAACTGCTGCTGCACCAGGGTGACATCCTTCGCCGGATCCAGCCCCGCCTTGGTCATTCCGGCGAACAGCTCGAATTCGTTGCCGTAGCCCCAGTTTCCGACCTTCTTGGCCTTCAGGTCGGCGGGCCCGGCGATGTTCGCGGACTTGAACGCCACCTGCTTGGTACCCGAACGCTGGTACACCTGCGCCACATCGGTGATCCCCGCTCCGGCCTCCCGCGAGGCCAGCGCCTTCGGCACCCACGCGATCGCGTAGTCCGCCTGGCCCTGCGCGAGCACCGTCTGCGGCACGATATCGGTTCCGCCGTCGAGGATCTGGACGTCCAGCCCCTGCTCCTTGTAGAAGCCCTGGTCGACGGCCGCCAGGTAGCCCGCGAACTGCCCCTGTTTGAACCACTGCAACTGCAGCTTCACGGTGGCGAGGCCCGACTGCGAGGAGGTCGTCGTGTCCGAGGTGGTGCTGCATCCGGTGAGGGTGGCCAGGCCGATGGCCACCACCCCCAGACAGGCGCGCAATGTCCGTGTGCGGGTTGTCATTTCCTTCTCCATCCGATGATGCGGGGTCGACGGGTGAGTCGTTCGAGGAGCAGCACGGCCGCGAGGAACAGCAGGCCGAGCACCATCGCGGCGGCCACATAGGCCCACGCCCGCGGATAGGCGGTGTTCGCCGCCGCGGAGGTGATCCGGCTGCCCAGACCGTGCTGCAGGCCGCCGAAGTATTCGGCGATGAGTGCGGCGATGACCGCGCCGGGCGCGGCGATCCGCAGCCCGGTGAACAGGTGCGGCAGCGCCGCCGGCAGCCGCACGGTCCGGGTGACCTGCCAGCCGGTGGCTGCGTACGCGGTCATCAGATCGGCGTGCACCCGCGGCACCTGCCGCAGGCCCTTCAGCGTGCTGACGTAGACGGGGAAGAACACCACGATCGTCGCGACCAGCCGCCGCGGCAGGTCGGTGGTGGTGCCGTACATCGAGTTCAGCAGCGGCGCCAGCGCCACGATCGGCACGGTGGCCGCCGCGGCCGACAACGGGCCCAGCAGCCCGTCCACCGGCCGGAATCGGACCGCCAGCGCCGCGGCGAAGATGCCGAGCAGCGCACCGGCCACCAGCCCGAACAGGGCGTTACCGCCGGTGGAGGCGGCCGCCTCGGCGATGTTGTGCGCGTCGGTGTGGATCGCGCTCGCGATGGCACTCGGGGCCGGCAACAGGAACGACGGCAGTCCGGCCGCCACCGTGAGCACCTGCCACAACACCACGATCAGCACACCGACCACGATCGGCGGAAACCAGGACCTCATCGAATGTCCCTGCCCGACAACGCGTCACGACCCGCGCCCGCAGCCGGTTCGTCGCGGTCCGGCGAGACCGGTGACGCGTTCTCCGGCGTTTCGCCCGATACCCGGTGCGCCGGGGAAGATTCCGGCGACACCGGCAGGTGACCCCGGTGCAGTGCCTCGCGCACCGCCGCAACGGATTCGAAGAAGGACTCGCCGGCCCGGATGTCGACGTCCGGGTCCGCGGTCCGGCCCGGACTGCCGGTCGCGACGATCGCGGTGACGCGGCCCGGCCGGGGCGACATCACCACCACGCGGTCCGACAGGAACACCGCCTCCGGAATGGAATGGGTGACGAACAGGACCGCGGCCCCGGTCTCGCCGGTGATGCGCAGCAGTTCGCCCTGCATCCGCTCGCGGGTCATCTCGTCGAGCGCGCCGAACGGTTCGTCCATCAGCAGCAGCGGCGGTTTGCGCGCGAGCGCGCGGGCGATCGCCACGCGTTGTTGCATGCCGCCGGACAACTCGCCCGGGAAACGCCGGGCGAACTCGGCGAGGCCGGTCATCTCCAGCAATTCGGCACTGCGGGAACGTCTTTCCCGCTTGGGTACCTTGTGCAGCTCCAGCGGCAGTTCGACGTTCTCCTGCACCGTCCGCCAGTCCAGCAGCCCGGCCTGCTGGAAGGCGATGCCGTACTCCTGGTCCAGCCGGGCCCGGTGGGCCGGTTTACCGTGCACCGCAACGGTTCCCGAGGTCGGTTCCTCCAGATCGGCGACGATCCGCAGCAGGGTCGACTTCCCGCAGCCGGACGGCCCGATCAGGGAGACGAATTCGCCCGCCGCCACGGTCACGGTGATGTCCCGCAGGGCGGTCACCGCGCCCGCCGGATACACCTTGCCGACTCCGTCCAGTTCCACCGCCGCGACACCGGCCGGACTCGACACCGAATTCAATTCCATGACAGCACTTTCCGTGACGAGCAGGTTCAACTAGCGCCGACCGGGCGGCTGTATCGGCGCAGGGCGAGCTCGGACAGCGACACCAGGCCGGTCAGGAGCACCCCCAGCAGGGCGGCGGCGAACACGGCCGCGTACAGCCGCGCCGCGTTACCGGTGGACTGCTGGGAGAAGACGATGATCTGGCGGCCGATACCGCCGGCGGTACCCGTCGAGATCTCCGCGACCACCGCACCGACCACCGCGGCGGCCGCCGCGAGCCGCAGCGCGGGCAACAGGTACGGCACCGCCGCGGGCAGCCGCAGCCGCAGCAGCGTGGCCCACCAGCCGGCGGCGTAGCTGTGCAGCAACTCCACCGCGGCGGCCGGCGGCGATTGCAGCCCACGCAACATCCCGACCGCGACCGGGAAGAACACCAGATAGGCCGCGATCACCACGATGCTCATCCAGGGCCGCCACGGTTGCCCCGCGATCGCGATCCGGCCACCCCAGCCCGCGACCAGCGGAGCCAGCGCGATCAGCGGAATCGTCTGCGACACCACGACATACGGCAGCAGCCCGCGCTCGACCCAGGCGAAGCGCTGCATCACCACCGCGAGCAGCCCACCCACCACCGTGCCCAGCACCAGCGCGAGCAACGCCAGCCCGAAGGTGAAACCGGCTGTGTGCAACAGTGTCTCGCCGACGGTCCGATGCCCGTCCCGATCCCCGAGCACCGTCACCACGGCCCACACGTGCGGCAGCGCCCCGTCCGTGGTGCGCGGCAGGATCCGGGTCCCGCCGACGCTCACCCCATGCGCCGGCACCAGCAGCTTGACCAATTCCCACACGACCACCACGAGCGCGAGCGCCGCCACCGGATACAGCCGGCGCGCGAATCGCGGTGCACCGCCGCGGCTCACCCGAACGGCCACCGGGACCACACCGATCTCGACCGTCTCACCGACGACCGCCATCTCGAGCCCCTCTCGTTCGCACAGCCGGATCCGAGCCGAGGCTGCCATCGATCGGCCCCCGGACGCCCCGGGCCGGCCGCTTCCACTCCCCGCGGACCGTCCACTCACCCGAGCCCGGCGGCGGATCCGCGAAGTGCGCCCGGCCACCGCCGCAGACCCGGCCCTCGCGATGCTTCAGCACTTCCGCCGGCCGGTTCACGAGGCGCTCTCGGTGGCCGTCACCGGGGCGGCCAGGCGCGGCAGGACCTGTTCGCCGTACGCCTCGAGCGTCGCGGTCTTCGCGTCGTGCTGGAGGTAGACGGCGAACTGGTCGACGCCCAGGGCCTCCAGTTCACGCAGCCGGATCAGCTGTTCGTCCGGGGTGCCGAGCAGGCAGAAGCGGTCGACGATCTCGTCGGGCACGAAATCGGTGTGGGTGTTGCCCGCCCGGCCGTGCTCGTTGTAGTCGTATCCGGTCCGGCCCGCGATGTAATCGGTGAGCGCGGCCGGGACCTCGCTGCCGGCGCCGTATCTCGCGACGAGGTCGGCGACATGGTTGCCGACCATGCCGCCGAACCAACGGCACTGTTCCCGTGCGTGTTTCAGCGCCGCCACCGAACCGTCGGTGACGTAGGCGGGCGCGGCCACGCAGATCGTGACCGCGCCCGGGTCGCGGCCGGCGCGTTCGGCGGCCGCGCGCACCCGGGCGACCGTCCACGCGGTGATGTCCGGATCGGCCAGCTGGAGGATGAACCCGTCGGCCACCTCGCCGGTGAGATCCAGTGCGCGCGGGCCGTATCCGGCCGCCCACACCTCGAGCCGGGAGTCTCCGGCCCACGGGAACCGGACGGTGGCGTCGCCGACGCGAGCGCTGCGCCCGTTGCCCAATTCCCGGATCACCTCGATGGATTCGCGCAGCGTCGCCAGCGTGGCGGGCCGGCCGCCGAGCGTGCGCACCGCCGAATCACCGCGCCCGATACCGCAGATCGTGCGATTGCCGTACATCTCGTTGAGGGTCGCGAACGTCGACGCGGTGACCGTCCAGTCCCGCGTCGACGGGTTGGTCACCATCGGGCCGACCGTCACCTTGCGGGTGGCGGCGAGGATCGCGCTGTAGATGACGTACGGCTCCTGCCACAGCAGATGCGAGTCGAAGGTCCACACGTGCGAGAAGCCGTGTGTCTCCGCCACTCTCGCGAGTTCCACCACGCGCGAGGCCGGCGGCGTGCACTGCAACACCACCCCGATGTCCATGGGGCGCCCTCCTTGTCCGGATCGGAATGTGGCTCAGAGCAGGTTCTGTGACAGCTCGCGCCGGACGAACCGGCCGTGCCCCGGACTGCCGAGATAGCCGCCGTCGCCGACGATGACCCGGCCGCGGGACAGCACCGTGTCGACATGGCCGTCGATCTCGAAACCCTCGTAGGCCGAATAGTCCATGTTCATGTGATGGGTGCCGCCGAGCCCGATGCTCGTGTGGCCCGCCGGGTCGTACAGCACGATGTCGGCGTCGGCACCGGGGGTGATGATCCCCTTGCGCGGATACATGCCGAACATCCGCGCCGGGGTGGTACAGCAGACGTCCACCCACCGCTCCAGTGAGATGCGGCCGTCCACGACACCCTGGAACATCAGATCCATCCGATGCTCCACGCCGCCGATCCCGTTGGGAATCTTGCTGAAATCGCCGATCCCCATCTCCTTCTGATCCTTCATGCAGAAGGGGCAGTGGTCGGTGGCGACACTCGTGACGTCGCCGGTGCGCAGGTAGCGCCACAGCTCGTCCTGATGTCCCTCGGCGCGGGATCGCAACGGGGTCGAGCACACCCACTTCGCGCCCTCGAAACCCGGTGCGCCGAGCTGTTCCTCCAGCGAGAGGTACAGGTACTGCGGGCAGGTTTCGCCGAAGACGTTCTGTCCCTTGCCCCGTGCCTCGGCGATCTGCTCCAGCGCCTGCTTCGCCGACACGTGCACCACGTACAGCGGCGCCCCGGTGACGTGCGCGAGCATGATCGCGCGGTGGGTCGCCTCCTCCTCCAACTGCCACGGCCGCGAGGTGCCGTGGAAGTACGGCGCGGTGTCGCCGCGCCGCAACGCCTGCTCGACCAGTACGTCGATGGCGATCCCGTTCTCCGCGTGCATCATCAGCAGCGCGCCGAGGTCGGCGGCGGTCTGCATGGCGCGCAGGATCTTGCCGTCGTCGGAGTAGAACACGCCCGGATAGGCCATGAACAGCTTGAAGCTGGTGACCCCCTCGTCGACGAGTTCGGCCATCCCCTTCAGGGATTCGTCGGTGACGTCGCCGACGATCTGATGGAAGCCGTAGTCCACGGCGCACTTCCCCGCGGCCTTCTCGTGCCAGGCGGCGAGCGAATCCTGCACCCGGACACCGGGTGTCTGCACCGCGAAATCCACGATGGTGGTGGTGCCGCCGAAAGCCGCCGCGCGCGTACCGGTTTCGAAGGTGTCCGAGGCCTCGGTGCCACCGAAGGGCATCTGCATATGGGTGTGCCCGTCCACCCCGCCGGGGATCACGTACTTCCCCGTGGCGTCCAGCACGGTGTCGGCCACCGCGGCCGGGTCGGCGCCGAGCACGGTCGCGCCGGGGCGCAGCACCGCGGCGATCGTCTCACCGTCGATCAGGACGTCGAGGAGTTGAGATCCCGTGGCGGACACCACGGTTCCGCCGCGAACGAGTATCGTGCTCATCAGGGCTCCACCAACGGTCCGTAGGCGTCGGGGCGGCGATCGCGGTAGAAGGCCCAGCGGTCGCGCACCACCTTGATCAGATCCAGGTCCAGGTCCCGGATCACCAGCTCCGGATCGGTGCCGGAGGCCACGTCACCGACGAATTTGCCCTCCGGATCGACGAAATAGCTGGTGCCGTAGAAATCGTCGTCGCCGTAGTCGCCCTCGACGCCGACCCGATTGATCGCGCCGATGTAGTACTCGTTCGCGACGGCCGCGGCCGGCTGCTCCAATTTCCACAGATACGAGGACAGTCCGCGCGAGGTCGCGGACGGGTTGAAAACGATCTCCGCGCCCGCCAGGCCGAGGGCCCGCCAGCCCTCCGGGAAATGCCGGTCGTAACAGATGTACACCCCGACGCGGCCCACCGCGGTATCGAAGACCGGCCAGCCCAGATTTCCGGGCCGGAAATAGAACTTCTCCCAGAAGCCCTGGACGTGCGGAATGTGGTGTTTCCGGTATTTACCCAGGTACCGGCCGTCGGCGTCGATCACCGCGGCGGTGTTGTAGAGCAGGCCGGGCTGCTCCTGCTCGTACACCGGAACGATCATGACCAGGCCGAGTTCGGCCGCCAGCGCGGCCATCCGGTCGACCGTGGGGCCGGGCACCGATTCGGCGTAGTCGTAGTACTTCGCGTCCTGGAGCTGGCAGAAATACGGGCCGTAGAACAACTCCTGGAAGCAGATCACCTTCGCGCCCTGCGCGGCGGCCTGCCGCGCGTAGTCCTCGTGGGCCTTGATCATGGACTCTTTGTCGCCGGTCCAGTTCGTCTGGACGAGCGCCGCTCGAACGATCGCCATGCTTTGTGATATTGCCCCCTGAAGCGCGTTCGTTGTGTAACAATCTGACGGAAACAGTTTCGCCGTCGTTACAAATCCCGGCGGTCCTGGTCCGGCCTTCGGCGAGCCCGCAGAATTGCGCTGTGACAGCCGAACTCGGGTCACCGGAAACCGGGCGGGAGACCGGCGCCGCGGAGGTTGCCGGGCCGTCTGCCGGTTTCACCGCCGGACTCACCGATCGCACCGCCGCGGGTATCGCCGCCGCCGTGCGGCGCGACATCCGATCCGGCGCCCTGCCACCGGGCGCGCGCCTGCCCACCGTGCGGGAGGTCGCCCGGGAACTGCGGGTGTCACCGGCCACGGTCACCCAGGCGTGGCGCGCGCTGGCCGCCACCGGCGCGATCGTGGCGCGCGGCCGGGCCGGCACCTTCGTCGGCGGGACCGCGCCGGATCCGCCGTCGGCGGGCCGGTACCAGCGCCTGCGTCCGTCCTCCGACGACGCCTTCGCGATCGACCTGTCGCGCGGCGTGCCCGATCCGGCGCTGCTGCCGGACCTCACCGCCGCGCTGCGGGTGCTCGCCGACGACCCCGCCATCGACCGGCTGTCGGCCACCTATCTCGGGAGCGCGATCCTGCCGGAGCTCGAGACGCTGGTGCGCGCCGACTGGCCTTGGCGCGCAGAACGTTTCACCGTCGTCGACGGCGCCATCGACGCGGTCGATCGGCTGCTGGCCGCGCACGTCCGCTTCGGCGACGCGGTACTGGTCGAGAATCCTTGTTTCCCACCGTTTCTCGACCTGCTCGCCCGGCTGGGGGCCCGCACCGTCCCGGTCCGTCTGGACGAATCCGGGCCGCTGCCGGTGGAATTGGCCGCCGCCGTCGCGGCATCCGCGCCCGTGGCGCTCCTGCTGCAACCGCGCGCCCAGAACCCCACCGGCGCCGCGCTGACCGCCCGGCGCGCCCGGGAACTCGCCGGCGTCCTGGCCGGCACCGGGGTCGTGGTCATCGAGGACGACCACAGCGCGGGCATCGCGGGTACGCCGCTGCGCTCGCTGGGCGCGCGGCTGCCGCGGCAGACCGTGCACATCCGCTCGTACTCCAAATCCCACGGCGCCGATCTGCGGCTGGCGGTGGCGGGCGGGCCGGCCGAACTGCTCGACCCGGTGATCGAGCGGCGCTTGCTGGGCCCCGGCTGGACCAGCCGGTTGCTGCAACGGGTGCTGGTGCACATGCTCACCGACCACGACGCGCGGCGGGCCGTCGGCACCGCCCGTGCCGTCTACCGGGCCCGCGGCGAGGCCCTGCGCGCGGCACTGGCCCGCCGCGGGACGGCACTGCCCCGCGGCGACGGCATCAATCTCTGGTTGCCGGTCGCCGACGAGAACGCCGCCCTGGTCTCGCTCGCCGCGGCCGGCGTCAAGGCGGCGCCGGGCGGCCCGTTCGAGGTCACCGACCATCCGCCGATCGCCCACCTGCGGATCACCGTCGCCGCCCTCGCCGAGGCCGGGATCGACCGGCTCGCCGGGCAATTGGTCACCGCGGCCGCCGCGGCGCCCGCCTACCGCCGGGTCCGCCGGTCCTGATCGGGCGAAAAAGGCAAATCGACTGTGCGAGCATCGATCCGGGGCTTCGCTGCACACACTTGCAGGCGACCTGGAATGATGCCGGGCAAACATCAACCGTTACGCGACAGGATGCAAGGAGACCTTCCCAGGTGCGCACCGATTCACAGGCTCCGCAGCTCGACGTCCAGCAGTCCCGGCGCCGCCGGCCGACCCGCGCGCTGCGCCGGTTCGGCCTCGCGACCGCCGGTCTCTCGATCGCGGTTCTCTCGGCGGGCCACGCCGCCGCGGCCCCGGCGCCGCTGCACCAGGCGGTGGCGGGTTGTTCGGCGCCGACCGACGGCCAGCCCAACGGCAAACAGTTCCCGGGCGAACCGGCGCTGTCGATCGATCCCGGCTCCGGCTACTCGGCGACCCTGCAGACCAACTGCGGGCCGATCACCGTCGCCCTGGACGCCACGAACGCGCCGCACACGGTGAACTCGTTCGTCTTCCTGGCCGGGCAGCAGTATTTCGACCACAGCCGCTGCCACCGGCTCACCACCCAGGGCATCTACGTGCTGCAGTGCGGCGATCCGACCGGCACCGGCCGCGGCGGGCCCGGCTACCGCTTCCAGGACGAGAACCTCGCCGGCGCGGTCTATCCCGCGGGCACCGTCGCGATGGCCAATTCCGGCCCGAACAGCAACGGCAGCCAGTTCTTCCTGGTCTACAAGGACAGCCAGCTGCCGGCCAACTACACCCCGTTCGGGCGCATCACCGCCGGTATGGACGTGCTGCAGAACATCGCGGGCGGCGGCACCGCCGACGGCTCCTCCGACGGCTCCCCCGCCGCCGGCGTGGTGCTGGATTCGGTTGCCGCCGACCAGGACTGAGTCACCCCGCACGACGAGCAACGGCCGCGCTCCGGAAAGGAGCGCGGCCGCCTGCGTTCTCGGACCCTACAGGTACTGACCCGTGTTGGACTCGGTGTCGATCGCGCGGCTCGCCGAGGCGTTCTTGCCCGTGACCAGCGTGCGGATGTAGACGATCCGCTCGCCCTTCTTACCCGAGATGCGAGCCCAGTCATCGGGATTCGTGGTGTTGGGCAGGTCCTCGTTCTCGGAGAACTCGTCCTGGATCGAATCGTAGAGATGCTGGATGCGCAGGCCCGGGTTACCGGTCTCGAGCACCGACTTGATCGCGTACTTCTTGGAGCGGTCCACGATGTTCTGGATCATGGCGCCGGAGTTGAAGTCCTTGAAGTACAGGACCTCCTTGTCACCGTTGGCGTAGGTGACCTCCAGGAAGCGGTTGTCCTCGCTCTCGGCGTACATCCGCTCCACGACCCGCTCGATCATGGCCTGCACGCACTTGGCGCGGTCGTCGTCGAACTCCTGGAGATCGTCGACGTGCAGCGGCAGGGTCTCCGTCAGGTACTTGGAGAAGATGTCCTGTGCCGCTTCGGCATCCGGGCGCTCGATCTTGATCTTCACGTCCAGGCGGCCGGGCCGCAGGATGGCCGGGTCGATCATGTCCTCGCGGTTGGAGGCGCCGATGACGATCACGTTCTCCAGGCCCTCGACGCCGTCGATCTCCGACAGCAGCTGCGGCACGACCGTGGTCTCCACATCGGAGGACACGCCCGAGCCGCGGGTGCGGAAGATCGAGTCCATCTCGTCGAAGAACACGATCACCGGGGTGCCCTCGGACGCCTTCTCGCGCGCCCGCTGGAAGATGATCCGGATGTGCCGCTCGGTCTCGCCGACGAACTTGTTCAGCAGCTCGGGGCCCTTGATGTTGAGGAAGAAGGACTTGGCCTCCTTGGCGTCCTCGCCGCGGGCCTCGGCGATCTTCTTCGCCAGCGAGTTGGCCACCGCCTTGGCGATCAGCGTCTTACCGCAACCGGGCGGGCCGTACAGCAGCACGCCCTTCGGCGGCCGCAGCGCGTACTCCTTGAACAGATCCTTGTGCAGGAAGGGCAGTTCCACCGCGTCACGGATCTGCTCGATCTGCCGGCCCAGGCCACCGATGTCCTCGTAGTTGACATCGGGCACCTCCTCCAGCACCAGATCCTCGACCTCGGCCTTGGGAATCCGCTCGAACGCGAAGCCCGCCTTGGTGTCGACCAGCAGCGAATCGCCGGGCCGCAGCTTGCGCACCGGGCGGTCCGGATCGTCGACATCGTCGACGTCGACCAGCCGGCTCAGCGGGCCGGACAACCAGACCACCCGCTCCTCGTCCGCGTGGCCGACCACGAGGGCGCGACGGCCGTCGTCGAGGATCTCGCGGAGGGTGCCGATCTCACCGGTGCGATCGAAGAGGCCGGCCTCGACGACCGTCAGCGCCTCGTTCAGCCGGACGGTCTGGCCGTAGTGCAGGGTCGCCGTGTCGATGTTCGGCGAACATGTCAGCCGCATCTTGCGCCCCGAGGTGAACACATCGACCGTCTGATCTTCGTAGACATCGAGTAGAATGCCGTAGCCACTGGGCGGCTGGCCCAGCCGGTCCACCTCTTCACGGAGCGCGACCAGTTGCTGACGGGCTTCCTTCAAGGTGTCCATGAGCTTGGTGTTGCGAATGGTCAGCGAATCGATGCGGGCTTCCAATTCCCTTGCGCGATCCGGCGAGTCGGCGAGTTGCCTGCGCAATGCAGCCAACTCGGCTCGAGTCGCTTCGAGTTCCCGCCAGGCCGCCGAATCGGAATGTTCGTTGGGGCTCATGATGCTGCTCCTCCCAGTCCCGGTCTATCAACGCTACCGGGCGCGAACCGTTCTCGCTTTCCTACATGGTTTCGTCGTGATCACATCTAGGCTGCGGTCGGCGACCGGACCACCATGTTAGCTTCACCTAACCCGTTTCCGGCGAGTTAATTTCACCGCAGCGAGTGGAAAGCGCTCTCGACAACGCTCCTTCCTGGTTCTATTCCCGGTTCCACCTGTTCTACAGGTAATCGGTGGTTCCGCGCTCGCGTTTCGGCGGCAACCTCGTAGGCGCTACCCGCTCCGGCGGGGCCACAAACCGCGCCGATCGGGATGTATCGGCGATTTCGGACCGGTTACGGCGCCTCATTGATCAACTCGCACCACTCCAGTCCCGGCAATCACTCCGGCACCAATCGCGAGGGGACGAGCGAATCGCGGGTTCCGGCCCGTCCGGGCCCGCATTTCCACCCCCCGGCGAGCGCCGCGCAACCGCCGCGTACGTTACACACCGGAAAGCGGGCGGTCACGGCGCGATCGAGGCCGCGACTCGGTCGTCGTGACCGACATCACCGGCGCTCGGCGCTTGCCGCGGACCTGCGATTCACCGCCTTCCGGCGGACCCCTCCCGGCACCGGCGCCGACCCGGTGTTAGGGTCACCTAACCATTGCGGTGGGCAGTACGGCTGCCCGTGCTCGATCGAAAGGTGTGTCGACCATGTTCAACTCCACCCATCGTTCCGCCCGGGGCGCGCGGTTCGCGCTGGCCGCCGCGGGCGTCGCCGCCGCACTGACCGCCGGTGGCACGTTCGCCGCCGCCGACACCCCCGCCCCCGCGCCGGCGGAGTTGCAGGCCACCCTGGATCAGTTCGTCGACCCGGGTATCTCGACCGCCGACAAGGAGAAGCTGGTGGTCAGCGGCGAGCAGCGCGCCGCCAACATCGACACCATGACCGGCAAGCTGGCCGGGTACGGCACGATCGGCTTCGTCGTCTCCGATGTACGGGCCGACGGCGACAACGCCGACGCGTCCGTCGCGATCACCTCGCCGCACGGCACCATCCCGGGCTTCCACATGAGCTGGCAGCACAGCGACGCCGGCTGGCAGCTGACCGACGGCAGCGCGTGCACCATCCTGGCGCTCGGCCGCGCCGCCTGCTGACCGTCGCCCGATCCCGCACCCCGTGCCCGAAGCCGCGGGGTGCGATCGGATCGGCCCGCCAGGAGGCCCGATCAGCCTTTCGACGGCCGCCGCTGCGGCTTCGGCGGCACCACACCGTCGGCGAGGCGCCGCGCGCTCACCAGGAAGGCCGTGTGGCCCTGCATGCGATGCTCCGGGCGGACCGCCAGGCCCACCACGTGCCACGGCCGCACCAGCGACTCCCAGGACCGCGGCTCGGTCCAGCACTGCTGCTGCCGCAGCGCCTCCACGACCTCCGACAGCTGGGTCACCGTCGCCACGTAGATCACCAGGACCCCGCCGGGGACCAGCGCCTTCGACACCGCGGGCAGCGCGTCCCACGGCTTGAGCATGTCCAGTACGGCCCGATCGACCTGGTCACCGGTGTAGTCGGCGACGTCGGCGAGGGTCAGGGACCAGTTGGCCGGCCGCTCACCGAAGAACCGCTCGACATTGCGCACGGCGTGCTCGGCGTGATCGTCGCGGATCTCGTAGGACACCACGCGGCCCTCCGGCCCGACCGCGCGCAGCAGCGAACAGGTCAGCGCCCCCGATCCGGCGCCCGCCTCCAGCACGCGCGCACCCGGGAACACGTCACCCTCGTGCACGATCTGCGCGGCGTCCTTCGGATAGATCACCGCGGCGCCGCGCGGCATCGACAGCACATAATCCACCAGCAGCGGCCGCAACGCGAGATACGGTGTGCCGTTGGCGGATTGGACCACACTGCCCTCATCGCGACCGATCAGGTCGTCGTGCCGGATCTGACCCTTGTGCGTGTGGAAGTCCTTGCCCGGGTCCAGCACGACCGTGTGCTGGCGGCCCTTGGCGTCGGTCAACTGCACCCGGTCACCGGCGGCGAAGGGGCCGGTCCGTCTGGCCGTCATGAATCTCCTGTTCTGCTGGGCGTCCGCGGTCGGCGGCGAACGGTGATACGGGTGTACCGGATTTGTCGGTACCCCCGTTTAGCCTGCCAGGTATGACAGCGGACTCGACGCCGACCCCAGCGGACTCCGAAGCCGACTCCGGCACCGCTCCCCGCGCCGCCGCCGACATCGGCTCCGGTACCGCCACCGCCCGGCCCGAGGTCGTGCGCGCCCCCGCACTCTCACCGTCGCGCGCAAAAGATTTCACTCTGTGCCCGTTGAAATATCGATTACGCGCGATCGATCGGATTCCGGAAACGCCGGACCGCTACCTGGTACGCGGCACACTCGTGCACGCGGTGCTGGAATCGCTGTACGGGCTACCGAGCGGCGAACGGGTACCCGCGCGGGCCGCGGCGCTGGTCGAGCCCGCCTGGCAGCGATTGCTGGCCGATCGCCCCGGCCTCGGGACCCTGCTCGAGCCGGGCGAATTGCCCGATTTCCTGGACGAGGCGCGGGGACTGCTGCGGGTCTACTACCGGCTCGAGGATCCGACCGCGTTCGATCCCGAATCCTGCGAGCATCTCGTCGAGACGGAACTGCCCGACGGTTCCCCGCTGCGCGGCTACGTCGACCGGGTCGACATCGCCCCCACCGGCGCGCTGCGGGTGGTCGACTACAAGACCGGGCCGGCCCCCGAGCCGGGGCGGGAGAACCGGGCGCTGTTCCAGCTCAAGTTCTATGCCGCGATCATGTTGCGCAGCCGCGGCCGCGCGCCCACCCAGTTGCGCCTGCTGTACCTGGCCGACGGCCAGATCCTCACCTACGCCCCCGACGAGCCGGAACTGCTGCGCTTCGAACGCATCCTGTCGGCGCTGTGGGCGGCGATCAGCGCCGCGGGCCGGTCCGGCGAGTTCCCGCCCAGTCCCGGCCCGTGGTGCCGATATTGCGACTACCGCCCGCTGTGCCCGGCCCACGGCGGCGCCGCGCCGCCCTATCCGGGCTGGCCCGCCGCCGCCTGATCCGCCGGATCAGAAGGCGCGGCAGGTGCGGATGTCGGTGGCCAGGATGGCCTTCGCGCCGAGGTCGGCGAGCTGATCCATCACCTCGTTGCCCTGTTTGCGGGGCACCATGGCCCGCACCGCCACCCACGCGGAATCGGCCAGCGGCGAGACCGTCGGCGATTCCAGGCCGGGAGTGATCTGTACCGCGCTGTCCAGCAACGTCTTCGGGCAGTCGTAGTCCAGCATCAGATACTGCTGGGCGAACACCACGCCCTGGATCCGGGCGACCAGCTGATTGCGGGCCCTGTCGTGCGGCTCGGCGCCGGCCCGCTCGATCAGCACCGCCTCCGAATCGCACAGCGTCTCACCGAACGGCACCAGGCCGTGCTGACGCAGCGTGCGGCCGGATTCGACGATATCGGCGATCGCGTCCGCGACGCCGAGCTGGACGGAGATCTCGACCGCGCCGTCGAGCCGGATCACCTCGGCCTCGATGCCGCGACGCGCCAGATCGGTGAGTACCAGATTCGGATAGGCGGTCGCGATGCGCTTGTCGGAGAGATCCTCCACCTTCCAGTCGTGGCCGGCGGGGGCGGCGTAGCGGAAGGTCGAGCGGCCGAATCCGAGGGTCAGGCGCTCGTGCACCTGCGCGCCGGAGTCCAGGGCCAGATCGCGGCCGGTGATGCCCAGATCCAGCTCGCCGGAGCCGACGTAGATGGCGATGTCCTTGGGCCGGAGGAAGTAGAACTCGACGTTGTTGGCGGAGTCGAGGACGGTCAGGTCGCGGGAGTCGACACGCTTGCGATAACCGGCCTCGGCGAGGATCTCGACCGCGGCCTGGGACAACGCGCCCTTGTTGGGTACTGCGACGCGGAGCATGAGGTGGTGTCCTTTCGGGACGAGTGACGGATTCGGTCCACGGCCCGCCGGGCATCCGGCGGGTTATCCGTCACAGATGTCGGTACACGTCCTCGAGCCGCAGACCGCGGCCGACCATCAGCACCTGCACCCAGTACAGCAGCTGCGAGATCTCCTCGGCCAGCGCCTCGTCGCCCTCGTGTTCGGCGGCCAGCCACACCTCACCGGCCTCCTCCAGCACCTTCTTCCCCTGCGCATGCACGCCGGCGTCCAGCGCTGCCACGGTGCCCGACCCCGCCGGCCGGTTGACCGCACGATCCTGGAGCTCGGCGAACAGGGTTTCGAAAGTTTTCACGGGTCGTCATTCTCGCAGATACGGGCGCACCGCCCGCAACCGAGTATCCGGGCGTTCAGGCCGGGCGTTCTTCCGCGTGATCGGAGCCGGGCGGCATCGGGAGGTCGGCGATCCGATCGGCCAGGGTGTCGACGGCGTCGGCGTCCATGTACGCCTCGAGCGTGAGTTCGAGCATGCTCGCCCAGCGATCGATCCGGGGCTTCCAGCGGTTGACGTAGGCGCGCGCGTAGGCGGCCTCCACCTCGTCGCCGCGGTCCCGCGCGGCCTGCTCGGCGTCCTTGGCCGCCGACACGGTGTTCTCCGCCAGCGCGAGCTGTTCGCGGCAGTGGTCGGGGGTGAAGATCTCGTCGCGGACGGTGTCGGCCTCGACCCGCAGGGTGCCGACCACCTGCCGCAGCCCGGGATCGGCCGACACGGCCTTCGGCCCGGGCGACTGCCGGGCCGCGGCGCGCGCCCGGCGGGACCGCCGCGCGGTGTCGCGCCGTTCCCATTCGGCCAGTTGCTCCCGGTAGTGGTCGATCGCCTCGCCGGTGACCGGCCGGTACACCAGATCCGCTGCGAGCGAGACCTTTTCCGCGCCGGAGCCGTCGCGGACGACCAGCGTCACCCGCCGCACCGGGACGTCCGGATCCGGGTTCCCCTCGATCCGCGCGTCCAGCACGTCGTAGAAGTGACCCTCGGTCACCTCGTCGCACTGCAGATCGAACAGCGCGGTGCCGGCCTCGACGAAGGTTTCGCAGATACGCCCGGTCAGGGCGTCGCGTTTGCCGAAACGTCCTGTGCCGGAATCGGTCCGGTCGGTGCCGTCGGCGCCGGTGTAGGTCGTCTCCCAACGGTACGAATCGTCGATCTCGGCTGCGTTCATCCTGTCCCTCATCGAGGTCGTGTGTGCGAACCACGTGCGAATCCCTCAGGGCAGAGTAACCGCTGCGGTCCCGTCCGCTCGGCGAATCGGCGGACCCGCGAACTCACTCGTCCGGAATCACCTCGACTCCGTCCGGAAGTCGATACCCCAGTCGCCGGAGGCGGCGCGCGGCCTCGTGCGGTGGCAGCGTGAGCCGTTCGGCGGCCTCCAGAATCGGGCGGCGGGCAGCGGGCGCCGGGGATCGGGCCAGTGCGTCGCGCCGTCGGGACGCTTGCCGAGCAGCACCAGATCCCGGGCCGGGCGGTCCGTACCGCCGCCGATATCGGTCCAGATATGCTGTGGCACAGCGACTCCGGGCTCGGCCAGGCATGCCGCCACGGCACTCGCGCACCGCCCGGTCACCACCGCCGCGGCGATCGCCCGGCGTGGCGGAGCCGGGCGGCCACCTGCGCGGCCGGTACCGGGGCGAGCGGGTCCAGCCGCGGCGACTGGGCGTCGCAGTCGCGGCTG
Organism: Nocardia aurantia; assembly: GCF_009604425.1. GTDB lineage: Bacteria > Actinomycetota > Actinomycetes > Mycobacteriales > Mycobacteriaceae > Nocardia > Nocardia aurantia. Next base: position 47,473 of record NZ_WEGI01000019.1, read on the forward strand.
ACCAGCAGCCCGTCGGGCCGGTCGCCGGGCTGTCGCTCAGGTGGTCGCCAGCAACTCCGACATCTCCGCGACGGCGGTGCGCAGATGTGCCGCGAACTCGTGCATCCGGTCCGCGACCGGGGCGGGGGTGGCGAGGTAGAGATTCCAGCGGTCCGGGAGCAGGACGTAGGCGACGCCGATGCATTTCGCACTGGTGCAGCCGAATCCGAAGTACTGGATGTTGACCGACGGGGCGGAACTGGTGCTCAGGTAGTCGTCCCGGGCGATCTGCCAGCCGGGGCTGTCGTAGAACGGCATCGGCTCGGTGGCGCCCAGTTCGGCGCCGCGGCGGCGCTGGATCCACTGCAGTTCCCACAGATGCTGTTCCGGGGCCTCGCCGCGCTGGCACTGCTGGGCGCGGGCGACGTGCGCCGCGGCGGCGGCCTGTGCGGCGGCGCGCCGCGTGGCGCGGTCGGCGGCCGGATCCTCCATGGCGGCAACGAATTCCAGGATCTCCGGAGTCACCACCCGCATCGCCTCGGTGCGGCCGCCGCGGTACTGCCGGGTGGCGATCGACTCGTAGGTCGCGCCGATCAGGCCCTTGCTGCGCTGATGGGCGAGCTGATAACACAACTGCGCGAAGGCGTCCGGCGAGATGCCCAGCGCCTTGGCGCGATCGGTGCCGAAATCGTCGAAAGACACCGCGGTCGTGGCGTTGTCGGCGGCGTACTGCGCGAAATCGGCTCCGGCGGCGGCGATCCGGGCCCGCAGCGAGTCGTCGAGGGCGAACTCGAGCGGGGCGTGCGCGGGCAGGCCCTGCGCCGTCGCGCCCAAGCGGGTCTCGTGCTCGGCGACCGGGGCCCGCAGCAGCGTGTCGACGAAGGACAGGATCGTGGTGCCGTCCAGGCCGCAATGCTCGACGTTGATGCCGGCGGTGCCGTCGGCGAACACGATGAACGACACCGACTTGTCGAACCAGCGGTTGGCGCTGTCGCCGTGCAGCAGCTGATCACAGGCGTGCAGGGTGTCGACCGGCGCGAAATCCTCCAGGCAGACCGCGAACAGGGCGGTCTCCAGCACGTCCAGGGTGGCGCGGTTGGCCGGATCCGCGATCAGCTCCGGGCGCAGCGGCGCCCAGTCGGCGCGGGCCAGCGTGGTGAGGTGGCCGACCGAGGTGTCCGCCGGCGCGCGCACCGCAGCGGCCTTCAGCACCGCGCGCAGTCCGTCCACCAGATCGCCGTGCGCGTGCGGCACGCCGTCGGGCCCGATGACGTCGAGCCGGAAGATGTTGCCGCGGAAGAAGACCGCGATGTGCCGCGCCGGCGACGGGCCGGGCTGCGCGGCGCTGTAGGGCGCCCGCACGGTGTCCTGGCCCACGCCGGGAATCCTGGTCTCGGAGAACAGGAATCGGTTCTGCGCCATCGACAGCGGGCGGCCGCGCTGCACCACCGGCGGGACGGCCTCGTCGTCGAGCAGCAGTTTGTAGTTCACCGCCGCGGTCACGACGGCGGCCGCCCGCTCCGCCTGATCAGCGGATGTCGAACGGGCCAGCGCGGTGTCGTCGCGGAACAGGAAGAAGAAGTTGGCGTTCAACGCGATCCGGTCGCGGCGGCCGAGGTAGCGCGACGGCCAGAACTCGTCCAGCCAGCTGTCCACGCCCGAGCGGTCGAAACGCTCCAGGTCGGCGTGCAGGATCCGGGCCGGGCCGTCGGCGCGGAGCAGGTCGGCCACCGCCCGCTCGGTCTCGGCGTATTCGTCCGGCGTCAGCAGCGGCGCGCTCCACGCCAGGAAGCGGGAGCAGCTGTCCTCGAGCGTGGGCAGCGGTACGCGCGGCAGTTCGGCGTCGTGGGCGAAGGTCCGGTCGGTCACTGGCGATCCTCGGCGGTCGGAGTGGGCGTGGCTGGTGCGGTGGGTACGGAGACGAACAGTTCGGCATGCAACCAGCCCTCGGCCTCGTGGCCGGTGGGGTCGATACCGTTGGCGGACAACGTGTTCACGATCTGCGCCTGCTCGGCCTCCGAGGCGAACCGGCGCTGCCGGAAGGTGCCGGGCAGGCGCTCGGTGCGGTACCCCAACCGGTGCAGGGACCGCTCGATCGGGGTGAAGTCGAACATGCGCAACACGAAGTGTGCCATCCACGGCAGCCTGCGACCATGGGCCGTCGCCACTTTCACCAGGGTGCGCTCGGTGACATATCCGACGCAGCCGGTCGAGATCACCAGATCCGCGGACGCTAGGACCCGGCGCTGCCGGTCGGTCGGGGCCGCGGACTCCAGGTCGGCGTGCACGATATCGGACAGCAGCCCGGTCGACGCCGCGTAGCCGAGCGCGGGCGCCGAGGCGTCCATCCCGAGGAAGCGCACGTCGGGCAGGACGTCCGCGGCCGCCAGCCGGTCGCGGTCGCGCGCGGCGCGGTCGGCGGTGTCACCGGACCCGTAGTGCTCGGCGAGCGCGCCGACGGTGGTGTCCAGCCGCAGCACGGCCGCGTTCACGCCGTAGGAACAGCCGATGTCGAGCACCGTGGGCGCCGATCCGGTCGCCACCCGATAGTCGGCGATCAGCCGCCGGAAATGCGGTTTCGCCAAATCCGGTATGCAGTAGTCCAATTCGGCCATCCGGCGGTAATAGCCGCTCGGATCGGAGCTTTCGTAGATGTCGTCGAAGGAGGCTTTTCCGGTGTTGTCCAGCGAAACCGGCATCGGTGTCCTTGTCAGTCGAGGAGTCGGTCGCCGCGTGCGGATCGGCCGGCCGCGGCCACGTGGTCCGGCAGCACCCGCCCGAACAACTGCCGGGTGCGTTCCACGCTGCCGATGACACCGGGATGCTCGCTGTAGGCGAAGATCGCGGTGTGCCGCGGGGTGTTTCCCGCGACCGGAGATACCCGATGCAGGGAGAAGCGGCCGCGGAACAGTTGTAGGTCGCCGGGCCGCAGGGCGAGACGGCGGACGAGATGATCGCCCCCGCCGGTGAGAACCGCCCGCACGTCGTCGAAATTCTCCGCCTCCGGGGTGCGGATGTTCGGGCAGTATTCGAAGAGTCCGCCGTCCTCGGGCGGCTGGGTCAGCATGCTGACGGTGAATTCGTTGGTGTCGTAGTGCCACGGATGGGACAGGCCGGGACCGACCACGTTCAGGCACAGGCCCGCCAGCGGATCGGCGTACTCGTACAGCGCCGGCCGGCCGAAGCAGTCGGCGACGAAACCGCGGAATCGGGAATCGGTGTACAGCACCTGAATCGACGCCCCGGCCGGGATCCGATCGCGGGCCACGAACGCGTTGCCGCGGTCCATCACGATCCGGCCGGGATGCCCCGCGGGCAGTTCGGTGTCCAGCGGGATGTTGTAGGCGTTGACCCGCTCGACGGTGTGATACGCGAAGGGCGCCAGATCGTTTCCCTCGGCGCGCAATCGCGCGCCGAGACTCGGCCGGACGAAACCCCGCAGCACGCTGCAACCGTCGGCGGCCAGCTCGGCGCGTACCCGATCGACCACCGATTCCCTTGCCGCACTGCCCGTTTCGTCGATCGGATACCGGTCGAGATCGACCAGTTGCCCGAGATCATCCGAGACCCGCTCTCCCCCACGGCCTTCGGTCATTCGCCGCCACCTCCGCAGACTGCCCGGTCCCCTTCATTCTTACCGCGTACGGGACAACTCGCCCGGCGTTCCGGCGATCCTCGTGAACAGTCACAAACCGACGGGTTGTCCGGTGTCACGGTGGCGCATATCGGTTCGGCACGGCATTCGCCGGATCTGCTGTACAGCCTGGACAGTATCGGGTGGCAATTCTTTACACGATCGCTCCGCCCTGCGGCGGAGCGAGGTCAGGACACCGGTACGGCAAGCACGGCGTGCAATTCCGCCACAGTCAGCCCGACCAGCGATTCCCGGAACACCCGGCCGGGCGCGGACGGCACGGCGATCTCGCACGGCACCACCAGGACCCGGCAGCCGGCGGCACCGGCCGACTGCGCACCGGTGGGCGAATCCTCAATGGCGACACAGTGTTCCGGCGGGACGCCGAGCAGTTCGGCGGCCCGCAGATAGGGGTCGGGCGCCGGTTTCCCTTCCGGCACTTCGTCACCGCAGACGGTGGCGTCGAACCAGTGCCGGCCCACGGTGTCCAGGCACAGCTCCGCGACCGGGCGCTGGGTGTTGGTGACCAGCGCGGCCGGGATGCCGGCCGCGCGCACCGCGGCGAGCGCCTCCCGGGCGCCCGGCCGCCAGGGCACCGGGCCCGCGAACAGCTCGGTGACCCGCCGCTGCAACCACCGCCCCGCCGCGGCCACGGCCTCCGGGCGCTGCTCCAGCCCGAGGCCCTCGAAGACGATGCGCAGCGCGTTGGGACCGGAGGCCCCGATCAGGGCGTGCCGGAGTTCGTCGGACATCGTGCCGCCCAGTTCGACGGCCAGTTCCCGGACGCCGACGTCCCAGATCTTCTCCGAATCCAGCAGCGTCCCGTCCATGTCCCACAGGACACCGGCCAGCGTCACCGAGCGCACCTTTCGTCACGATTACGGGCCGGACACCCCTCGCCGGCCGAGAGACGAGCCGCTCCGCGACCTGCCACGGTCCGAAGGGAACGGCCCGCGGCCAGCATATCGGCCGCTCATCCGGCGCGCCGCGCCGCCGGCCGTGCCAGGCCGAGTTGCGGGCATACCGGGACCGAGCACCGGCCGTACCGACCGGAACGTCGGCCCCGAAGGACCGAACGCCAGCCGCGTCTGTCCAGAACGGGAAGTGGGCGCACCGGCCGTACCGGCCAGGGGCGCAGGTACGGACCGGAACGCCGGAGACAGCGGTGATCACCCGCATGATCGAGGGCCTCCAGAAACCGGGCGTGCGTGCCCGGACACCAGCCGTGCAGGCCCGACCTGGTCGCGGGCTTCCCGACACCGGGCCTACCGCCGCGCGACCTGCGGCCGGTGAGCCGCTCGGCTCAGACCCCGGACGCGGTGATGAGCATCCGGCCGCTGGACGAGTCGACCTTGAACCAGCGGCTCTCACTGGAGGTGGAGCCGTTGCGCAGGGTGTAGGTCAGGTTCGCGACCGCGCCGTCCGGGCCGTTGGGCGTCACCGAACCCACCCGCACCGCGCTGATCCCGGACCAGAACTTCTGGTACGCCTGGTAGCCGCCGGTCTGCCCCTGATACGCCGGCGACAGCTGCGACCAGGCGCCGTCGATGTTGCCCGGCAGCATGCCGTAGTAGCCGGAGACGAACGCGGTCACGCTGGCGGGCTGGGCGGCCGGCGCGGCCGGGGTGAACGTCGTGGAGGCCAGGGGGCTCGGTGTCGGTGTCGCGGGTGGCGTGGTCGCGCCGGGCGGCGGAGCGCTTCCGGGCGGCAGGGCGGTGGGCGGCAAGGCGCCGGACGAGGGTGCGGCGGCGCCGGACGAGGGTGCGGCCGGGGCCGACGTCGGTTGTGCCGCACCGGTTTCGGATGCCGATGCGGCCGCCGGAGCGGACGAGGCGCCCGGCGGAATGGTGGCCGCCGTGTTCTCCCCCTTCTTGCCGCCGGAGGTCGCCAGCACGATCACGGCGATGATCACCAGCACCAGCGTGACGCCCGAGGCGACCAGGACCAGCAGTCGCTGCCGATCGGCCGGCTCCCGCTTCGGCCGCGGGGCCGGCGGTTGCGGCGCCGGCGCGAGCATGGGCGTTTCGACCGGGAGCACCTCGTGCGAGGGCAGCACGGTGGTCGGGGACACCACGGGTGCGGGCGCGGGCGCCGCGATCACCTTCGTCTCCGCCTCGGCGAGCTCCGGCTCACGGCCCTCCGCGACCGCGGCCAGGGCCTCCTGCACCTCGCGCATGCCCGGGCGCTCGGCCGGCTCCGAGGCCAGCAGGCGCATCAGCACCGGGCCCAGCGCGCCGGCGCGGGTAGGCGTGGGCACGTCGGCGCGGGCCACCGCGTGCAGCGTGGCCAGCGGATTCTCGCCCTCGCCGAACGGCGGCGCGCCCTCGACCGCGGCATAGAGGGTGGAACCGAGCGCGAACACATCCGAACTCGGCGAGGAATCCTCACCACGGGCGATCTCGGGCGCCAGGTACGCCGGGGTGCCGGCCAGGAAGCCGGTCGACGTGACCGTGACGTCGCCGACCGCGCGGGAGATGCCGAAATCGGTGATCTTCGCGGTGCCGTTGTCGGTGACCAGCACGTTGGCGGGCTTCACGTCACGATGCACGATGCCCGCGTCGTGCGCGGCGGCCAGCGCGTCGGCGACCTGCGCGCCGATGCGCGCCACCCGCCGGGGATCCAGCGGGCCGCTGTCGCGCATCACGGCCGCCAGACTCGGCGCGTCGACGTATTCCATGACCAGCCACGGCTGGCCGTCCTCCTCCGCGACGTCGAAGACGGTCACCGCGTTGGGATGATGCAGCCGGGCCGCGATCCGGCCCTCGCGCATCGCGCGCAGTTTGGCCTCCATGGCCTGCACCCGGGTCAGCCCCGGGTTGAGGAGCAACTGCTTCACCGCGACGGTGCGCCGCAACCGGACGTCGTCGGCCCGCCACACCACGCCCATAGCGCCGGTGCCGATGGGGTCGCCCAGGCGATACCGCCCCGCGATCAGCCGGTCTGCCGTCATGCTGTCGAACCTCTCCTGGCCTCACACGCCGAGCCACCTACCACTGCTGCGTGAAAGCCCGGAAACACTCTGAAAATCTTACGCGGTACGTCCGGTGATCACCTTACCGGCCCGTCCCGGGGATACCCGACAATGCCTGTCGCGCTATGTAATTCGCCGTTCCCGCCACATTTCCGCGACATCGCCGCGGGTGACCGGAGCTCGATTTCACAGATACGCCACCGCCATTCCACGACGACGCCGGAACGCCCTTGTGGCCCAGAGGTACCCGAATCCGGGACCGAATCACCCGGGACCGCGCCGCGACACCCGCGCCCGCCGGCGATGCGGCAGGCGCGAGTACCGTAGCGCGAGGTCAGGCGCTGAAATACTTCGCTTCCGGATGCAGCAGGACGAAGGCGTCCGTGGACTGCTCCGGATGCAGCTGCAGTTCCTCGGAGAGCGTCACGCCGATCCGATCCGCCTGCAGCAGTGCGACGAGTTTCGCCCGGTCGTCCAGATCGGGACAGGCGCCGTAACCGAACGAGAAACGGGCGCCGCGGTATCCGAGCTTGAAGTACTCCTGGACATCGGACGGATCGTCCTCGGCGATCGTATGACCCTCCAGCACCAGTTCTTCGCGGACGCGGCGATGCCAGTATTCCGCGAGCGCCTCGGTGAGCTGCACACCGATGCCGTGTACTTCCAGATAGTCGCGATAATTGTTGTCCGCGAACAGCTGATTGGCGAAGTCGGCGATGGGTTGCCCCATGGTGACCAGCTGGAACGGCCACACGTCCACCTGACCGGTCTCGATCGCGCGCTCGCGGGAGCGGATGAAATCGGCGATGCACAGGAACCGGTCCCGCTGCTGCCGCGGGAAGGTGAACCGATACCGTTCCGCCGCAGCCGGATTCGGCTCCGCCAGCACGATCACCTCGTCGCCCTCGGACACGGCCGGGAAGTACCCGTAGACCACGGCGGCGTGCTGCAGCACCCCCTCGGTGGACAACCGGTCCAGCCAGTACCGCAGCCGGGGACGGCCCTCGGTCTCGACCAGCTCCTCGTAGCTCGGGCCCTCGCCGCCGCGCTGCCCGCGCAGGCCCCACTGGCCCAGGAACAACGCGCGCTCGTCGAGCAGTCCGGAATACTCCGGCACCGCGAGCCCCTTCACCACCCGGGTGCCCCAGAACGGCGGCACCGGAACCGGCAGGTCGGCGGCCACATCGGACCGGGCCGGCACCTCCACCGGCACCTCGGCGGCCTTGCGCTCCTCGGCGATGCGCTGCGAGCGCTCGTGCCGGGCCTTGCGCTCGGCGGCCTTGGACCGGGCCGCGAGCGCCTCCGGGCTGTCCGGATCGAGGCCGCCGCCGCGCTTGCGGGTCATGATCTCGTCCATCAGGCGCAGGCCCTCGAACGCGTCGCGCGCGTAATTGACCTCGCCCTCGTACACATCGGTGAGATCGTTCTCGACGTAGGCGCGGGTCAGCGCGGCGCCGCCGAGCAGCACCGGGAACTTCTCCGCGACCCCGCGCGAGTTCATCTCCTGGAGGTTCTCCTTCATGACCACCGTCGACTTGACCAGCAGGCCGGACATGCCGATGACATCGGCCTTCTTGTCGGTGGCGGCGTCCAGGATCGCCGTGATCGGTTGTTTGATACCGAGATTCACGACCTCGTAGCCGTTGTTGGACAGGATGATGTCGACCAGGTTCTTGCCGATGTCGTGCACGTCGCCCTTGACGGTCGCGAGCACGATGCGGCCCTTGCCCGCGTCGTCGGTGGACTCCATGTGCGGTTCCAGATAGGCGACCGCGGTCTTCATCACCTCGGCGGACTGCAACACGAACGGCAACTGCATCTGCCCGGAACCGAACAGCTCGCCGACGGTCTTCATACCCGACAGCAGGGTCTCGTTGATGATCTGCAGCGGCGGCACCGTCTCCATCGCCGCCTCGAGATCGGCGTCGAGACCGTTGCGCTCACCGTCGACGATGCGGCGCTCCAGCCGCTCGAACAGCGGCAGCGCCGCCAGCTCGTCGGCCCGCGACGCCTTCGCCGAGGCCGCGGACACGCCCTCGAACATGGACATCAGCGTCTGCAACGGGTCGTAGCCCTCGCGGCGGCGGTCGTACACCAGATCGAGCGCGGTCTCCCGCTGGTCCTCGGGGATGCGGCTCATCGGCAGGATCTTCGAGGCGTGCACGATCGCCGAATCCAGCCCGGCCTGCACACACTCGTGCATGAACACCGAGTTCAGCACCTGCCGCGCGGCCGGGTTCAGGCCGAAGGAGATGTTCGAAAGTCCCAGTGTGGTCTGCACTTCCGGATGCCGGAGCTTGAGTTGCCGGATGCCCTCGATGGTTTCGATGCCGTCGCGGCGGGACTCCTCCTGCCCGGTGCCGAGGGTGAAGGTGAGGCAGTCGACGATGATGTCGGACTCCGCCAGCCCCCAGTTGCCGGTGATGTCGGCGATCAGCCGCTCGGCGATCTCGACCTTCTTCTCGGCGGTGCGGGCCTGACCCTCCTCGTCGATGGTCAGCGCGACCACCGCGGCGCCGTGCTCGGCGACCAGCCGCATGGTCTGCTGGAAGCGGGACTCCGGGCCGTCGCCGTCCTCGTAGTTGACCGAGTTGACCGCGCACCGCCCGCCCAGATGCTCGAGCCCGGCGCGCAGCACCGGCGCCTCGGTGGAGTCGAGCATGATCGGCAGTGTGGAGGCCGTGGCCAGCCGGGAGGCGAGCTCGGACATGTCGGCGGCGCCGTCGCGGCCGACGTAGTCGACGCACAGATCGAGCATGTGCGCGCCGTCGCGGGTCTGGTCCTTGGCGATGTCGAGGCACTTCTGCCAGTCGCCCGCGAGCATCGCGTCGCGGAAGGCCTTGGAGCCGTTGGCATTCGTGCGCTCGCCGATCATCATGATCGACGCATCCTGCTCGAACGGCACCGCGGTGTACATCGAGGACACGCTCGGCTCGTGCCGCGGGGCGCGCCGCGCCGGCTGCACCTCGGCGACCGCCTCGGCCACCTGCCGGATGTGCTCGGGGGTGGTGCCGCAGCACCCGCCGACCAGCGCCAGCCCGAATTCGGTGACGAAGCCGCGCAGCGCCGCCGCCAGCTCCGCCGGGCCCAGCGGGTACTCCGCGCCGTTCGGGCCGAGCACCGGCAGGCCCGCGTTCGGCATGACCGACACCGGCAGCTGCGCGTGCTTGGACAGGTGCCGCAGGTGCTCGCTCATCTCCTCGGGGCCGGTGGCGCAGTTCAGGCCGATCATGTCGACACCGAGCGGCTCGACCGCGGTGAGCGCCGCGCCGATCTCGCTGCCGACCAGCATGGTGCCGGTGGTCTCGACGGTGACATGGGTGATGATCGGGATGCGCCGGCCCGCGCGTGCCATGGCCCGGCGGCTGCCGATCACCGCCGCCTTCAGCTGCAGCAGGTCCTGGCAGGTTTCGATGAGGACGGCGTCGGCGCCCCCTTCCAGCATGCCGAGCGCCGCCTCGGCGTAGGCGTCGCGCAGCGCGGCGAAGGGCGCGTGGCCGAGGGTCGGCAGCTTGGTGCCCGGACCCATCGAGCCCAGCACGTAGCGCGGGGTGCCGTCGGCGGACGGGCCCATCTCGTCGGCCACCTCGCGGGCCAGCCGGGTGCCGCGCTCGGACAGATCCCGAATGCGGTCGGAGATGCCGTAGTCGGCCAGATTCGGCAGGTTGCAGCCGAAGGTGTTGGTCTCGACCGCGTCGGCGCCGGCCTCGAAATACGCGCGGTGGATGCCGCGCAACACGTCCGGCCGGGTCTCGTTGAGGATCTCGTTGCAGCCCTCCAGCCCCAGGAAATCGTCCAGGGACAGGTCCGCCGCCTGCAGCATGGTGCCCATGGCGCCGTCACCGATCAGCACACGCCGGGCGAGCGTGTCGAACAACGTGGTATCGAACGTCGGCGGCGTCCCGGACGCGGCGTGGGAGGGCACAGGCATGCTTAAAGAGTAGAGGGGACCGCCGACAATCCGCCGTCTCGCACACACTCCCGGGGCCGGTCGTGAGCTGCGCCACAACCCGGTCGCGGAACCACCGCCGTCCGGCAATCACTGACACGCCGACCGGAACGACGCAATCGGACCAGCACACGGCCTGCATCGGCGATATGCGGTGAAAGGAACTGCCACCACACCGTAGGCTGACCGGGTGAACGCCAGTGCATCACCCGATCCGGATCTGCCGACGTTGCGTGATCCCGTCCTGGTCGCTGCCTTCGAGGGCTGGAACGATGCCGCCGACGCCGCCAGCGGTGCCGTCGAGCATCTGGAGCTGATCTGGGACGCGGAACCGCTCGCCGAGCTGGACTCCGAGGACTACTACGACTACCAGGTGAACCGCCCGACGGTTCGTCAGGTCGACGGCGTCACACGTGAGATCCAGTGGCCGTCCACGACCTTGTCGGTCTGCTCGCCACCGGGCAGCAACCGGGACGTGGTGCTGCTGCACGGCATCGAGCCGAACATGCGGTGGCGCAGCTTCTGCAACGACATCCTGGAACTGGTCGATCAGCTCGGCGTCACCACCGTCGTCATCCTCGGCGCACTGCTCGCCGACACCCCGCACACCCGGCCCGTCCCGGTCACCGGCACCGCCTACAACAAGGAGGCGGCCGAGCAGTTCAGCATCGAGCAGACCCGCTACGAGGGCCCGACCGGGATCACCGGGGTCCTGCAGGACGCGTGCGTGCGCGGGGGCGTGCCGTCCATCTCGTTCTGGGCGGCGGTGCCGCACTACGTCTCGCAGCCGCCGAATCCGAAGGCCACCATCGCGCTGCTGCACAAGGTGGAGGACGTGCTCGACATCGAGGTCCCGCTCGGCGAGCTGCCCACCCAGGCCGAGGAGTGGGAGAAGGCGGTCGACGAGATGACCGCCGGCGACGAGGAGGTCACCGAGTACGTGCGCTCCCTCGAGGAGCGCGGCGACCAGGTCGACCTCAACGAGGCGATGGCGAAGATCGACGGCGACGCGATCGCCGCCGAATTCGAGAAGTACCTGCGCCGCCGCGGCGGCCCGGGAGGTTTCGCACTCTGATCCGGTCTCAGCACTGCACCGTCCAGACCTGCGCGGCGGCCTCCTGAGCCAGTTTGGCGATCAGCAGATCCCGTGGGATGGTCTGTCCCGCAAGGTGTTCCAGTGACGGCACCACCACGTGGTGCGCCTCGGCGCGTTTCAGCTCTGCGGTCAGCTCCGCGAAGGCGGTGCCGTCACCGGGCTCGGATTCGTGGAACGTGACGGCGAAGCACAGACCGGCGGCCCGGGCGAGATCGCACATGGCGTCCTCGAGCTCACCGAGCCGGCCCTCGGCCAGGTCGTCACGCAGGTACCCGTAGATCAACGCTTCCACCCGAACCTCCATGCGATTTGGGAGACAGCATCGGACACAGCAAACCGTTCACTTCGAGGATCCACCGCTCCGGAATGCCCGTGCAGATGTCATGTCGGTGACATCGGATTGCCCTATCCCGGACCATGCGGCGTTTGCTGATGGGATACTAGAAGATATGGCCGCTGGTGACGAACGCCCCGTCTGGGCGGTGCGAATGCGCTCCGAACGCGAGGCCCGCGGCTGGTCGCAGGCCGACGCCGTCCGGGCGATGCGCGCCAAGTCCACCCACAATCTGCCGACAGACAGTACGCTGCTGCGGAATTGGCGACGCTGGGAGTCCGGCGAGTCCCGGCCGGACGAGTTCTACGCACCGATCATCGCCGCCAGCTTCGACACCGTGACCACCGCGTTCTTCCCGAAGGCGCGGCCCAACCGGGACGACGAACTGCTCGCGTCCACGGGGATGGACACGCTGGAATTCGTGGGGCGCCTGCGGATGTCGGACGTGTGCGGCGCCACCCTGGACGCGCTGCGGATCACCGCCGAACGGTTGTGCTGCGAATATCCCTGCGGCGACGCGGCCGCACTGCACGCGGAGGGCACGGCCTGGCTGCGCCGCATCACCTCGCTGCTGGACGGCCGGCTCACGCTGGCGCAGCATCGCGAGGTGCTGGTGCTCGCGGGCTGGGTGGCGCTGCTGGTCGGCTGCCTCGACTACGACCTGGGCCGCCGGGCCGCCGCGGAGGCCACCCGCCGCGCCGCGATGTCGCTCGGACACGAGGCGGAGCACGTCGAAATCGTCGGCTGGGGTGCGGAGATGGCCGCGTGGTTCGCACTCACCCAAGGCAATTACCGGGGCGCGATCGAGGCCGTCGACGGCGTCGCGGCAAGTACCCAGCGACTCGGTGTCGCCGTCCAGCTGTCCGCCCAGCAGGCGAAGGCGTGGGCGCGGCTCGGCGACCACGGCCGGATGGAGGCGGCGCTGTCCGAAAGTCGGGCAATCCTACAGCAATTGGACCATCCGGCAAATCTGGACAATCACTTCGTGGTCGATCCGCACAAGCTGGATTTCTATGCGATGGACTGTTTCCGGGTGGCGGGCGACGACCGGCGCGCGGAAGCGTATGCGCGCCGGGTGATCCGGTCCGCCACCACACCCGACGGCACGGTCCGCAGCCCGATGCGGGTCGCGGAGGCCCAGCTGACGCTCGCGACCGTGGCGGTGCGCGACGGCGATCTGGAACGGGCGCTGCACGAGGCGTTGCGGGCCTTCGCCGGTCACCGCCGCTCGCTGCCCTCGCTGCTGTGGATCGCCGGCGAGACGGCCCGCGAGATGATCGGCCGGTATCCCGGCGACCCCCGCACCCGTTCCTATCTGGATCGGCTGCGGTCACTGTCCCCGTCCTGACCCGTCGACCATTAAGGTGCGACGAATGGATTTCAGTCTGCGTACCTGCTCGTGGCGGGGGCACGCCACGTACGCGCCCGACGAGACGGAACTGGCCGCGCGCCTGCACGTTTCGACACCCGCCGGCGAGGCCTGGCGCTGCCTGCGCTGTGGCGACTTCGTGGTCGGCGAACCGCGGCACCGCGGCCCGGCCGACGCCGCCCCGGAGGTGCCGCGCGGGCGGCTGCTGCGGGACCGGTTCATCATGCGGCTGCTCGCCGTCGAACGGGTGCTGCGCGGATTGGTCTTCGTCGCACTCGCTTTCGGCGTGTACAAGGTCCGTAACTCACAATCGCAGTTGCGCGCGGCGTTCGATCGGGAGATGCCGCTGATCCGCCCGCTGGCCGACCAGATCGGCTGGAACCCGGACAATTCGAAGATCGTGCACTTCATCGAGAAGGGCTGGCAGCTGTCGCCGACCACCCTCACGCTGATCGCGGTGGGGTTGCTCGCATACGCGGCGATCGAACTGATCGAGGCCGTCGGACTGTGGCTGGTGCAACGCTGGGGCGAGTACTTCGCGGTGGTCGCGACCGCGCTGTTCCTGCCCTTCGAGATCTACGAGCTGACCGAGCGGATCACCGTGGTGCGGGCCGGCGCGCTGCTGATCAACGTGGCCGCGGTGGTGTGGTTGTTGTGGTCCAAGCGACTGTTCGGCATCAACGGCGGCGGGCGGGCCTATCACGCCGAACACAGCGAGGAGAGCCTGCTCACCGTCGAGCGCGCCGCACTGGCCGCTCCCGGCGAGGACGGGGCCTGACCGCCCGGCGGGGCGCAGCCGCTCACCGCGGCGAGGCCGGACCGGGCTGCCCGGCGAGGCCGGACATGATCACCCAGCCTGGCCGGACGTGATCACCCAGCGTGGCCGGACATGATCACTCGGCGTGGCCGGACGCGATCACCCAGCGTCGCCGGACGCGATCACCCAGCGTCGCCGGACGCGATCACCCAGTGTGGCCGGACGTGATCACCCGGCATCGCCGGACAGGATCACCGACGGCACGCCGAGCCCGGGTACGGCGACGGCACCCGCGGCGGCGGTACTACTCTCGACCCGGTGACCGAGTCCGCTGGAGGATTGCTGCCCGGGGCGCCCGGCCTGTTCGACGCCACCGGTGTCGCGGGTCGTGGCGTCGCGGCAGCGATCGATGGCGGGGATCGGCTGCGGCTGTTCTCCTTCGCGGTGGCGGAGAAGCGTGGCGAATACCTGTGGGTGCTGCGGGCGTTCGATCACGCGCGGGCCGCGTATGTGGTGCTGCTGCACGCCAGCGACGTCGCGGAGACCCTGACCGGGTTCCCGGATGCGCCACGGCTCACCGCGACCGAGGTGGGGCCGCTGCTGGAACAGTTGCACCAGTGGGGTGTGCTGGAACGCAGTTACGACGGCACCCGCGCCGCGACGCTGGCCGAATATCGCAACCGGCACTACGTCTATCAGTTCTCACAGACCGGTTATCAGGCCTACCGGGCAGTGGCCGACGTGCTCGGCGCGCGGGCGGACGAGGCGGCGCTGTCGCGGCTCGTGCTGCCCGAACTGCTCGCCGATCTGCGGGCGCTGGCCGAGGCCAACCGGACCGGTGACGCCGAACGGGTTTACCGGATCCTGGCCCGGCTCGACACCGCGCTGTCGGAACTGGCCGACCGCGCCGCGCACTTCTACCTCACCCTCGGCGATCTGGTCCGCACCACCGAGGCGACCCCGGAATCCTTTCTCGCGCACAAGGATGCGCTGCTGGCGCACATGCGCGAGTTCAGCATGGATCTGGCCCGGTACGCGCCGCGGCTGGCCGCCGCCATCGCCGAGGTGGAGCAGACCGGGGTCGCGGAGATGATCGCCCGCGCCGGCGCCACCGACGAACGGGTCCTGCTGAGTGTGGCCGAGCGGGAACAGGATTGGCGCGC
This sequence comes from Nocardia aurantia, assembly GCF_009604425.1. Classification (GTDB taxonomy): domain Bacteria; phylum Actinomycetota; class Actinomycetes; order Mycobacteriales; family Mycobacteriaceae; genus Nocardia; species Nocardia aurantia. The sequence goes on from NZ_WEGI01000019.1 coordinate 62,725, forward strand.
CCGCTGGCAGGGCCTGCGCGCCTGGTTCGTCGCGGCCGCCGAGACCGGTGCCGACGCGCACGGCGGCACCGAGGCCGAACGGCTGCGGGAGGCGACGATGAGCGCGATCGCTGCCGTGCTGTCGCTGCTGCGGAGGGTCACCGAGACCCGCAAGGGCGGCGTCAGCCGGGAATCCGCGCTGCGGCACCTCGCGGGCTGGTTCACCGCCGCACCCACGGTCGACAGCGCGCACGCCCTGTTCGACGCGGTGTTCGGACTGGGCCGCCCGCGGCACCTCGCGATGGAACATCCCGACGCCGACGTGATCCCGCCCATCCGATCCTGGTGGGACGCACCACCGTTGGAGATCGCCCGCACCCTGGCGGAGACCGGGCGACCGCCCTCGCCGGGCGCACCGTCCCGAATCCAGCGCAACGACGCCGGAATTCGCCGACTGCGGCAGGCCCAGCTCGAGGCTCAGCGGGACCGCGCCGCCGCCGCCCGCTCGCTGGCCTCCGCCGACGTGCACGAGCGCGCGCTCGACGAGCGCGAGACCGAAGTGCTACTGCGCCTGCTGGACGCGGCCTCGACGGCCTGGGTGCCCGTCAGTGGCCGGGTCGGCACCACCGGCTCCGAGAGTGGGGTCACGCTGACGGTCTCCGAGCATCCCGGTTCGACAGTGGTGCGGACGTCGCGCGGCCTCCTGTACCTCAACAACCGACGCCTGGAGGTGCGCGAGAATTCGCGCGCCGCAAAGGATTCCGCCCCACCCGGATCCCCTCGCCCGCGCACCGCCACAAGTCCGGATGCGCGCGCATCGAAACATCCCGCGTCCGCCACCCCGAACCGTGCCGGGTCACTCAGGGCGGCAAAACATTCCCATCCGTCCACCACAACACACCCCGGACGGACCGGCACAGCCAGGCCCGAGCCACGCACGGCGGCGGCACAGCCCCAGCAGCACCCAGCCACACAACCCGACCCACGCACGGCAGTACAGTCCGAGCCACACGCGGCGGTACAGCCCGACCCACGCACGGCCGTACAACCCGACCCACGCACGGCCGTACAACCCGACCCACGCACGGCCGTACAACCCGACCCACACGCGGCCGTACAACCCGGGTCGCCCGCCGTAGCACAGCCTGTGCCGCGCGCGGCCGAACACGCTGCTCCCGGTGCGGTCGACGATCCGAAGCGTGGTTCGGCAGCGGGCACCGGCGCGCGCGCATCGGATAGGCCGGGGCCGGATGCGGCAGCACGCTCGGCCCCGGACGGGTCGGCGGGGTCGTCCGGATCGAGCCCGGCGGTGGGGTCGTCCGGATCGAGCCCGGCGGTGGGGCGGCCGTGATGCATGCCCGGAGTATCGCGCCGCTGGCGCTGGACTCGTATCAGCGCGCCGCGCGGGTGGTCCTGGCCAACCATCTGGTGACCCGGACGTTCCCGGATCGTATTGCGCTGCCGCTGATTCGGCGGTGGGCCACCGAATTGCGGGAGGATCTCGCCGAACTGTTCGGGTATCGGCTGGAGGTCACCGAGACCACCGCGCGACTGTTCCCGGTGATCGATCGGCTCGACGCCGGGCGGCCCGCGCGCACACCCGCCGAGCGGGTCTTCGATCGGCGGCGCTACGCGTACCTGGCCTTGGCACTCGCCTCGCTGGGTCGCGCCGGGGATCAGATCACGTTGTCGGAGTTGGCCGATCAGGTCGCCGCCTACGCGACGCGGGTGGACGGTCTGGAGTTGTCCACCGAGCGCGCCGCCGACCGGGACGCCTTCGTCGACGCGGTCGCCTGGCTGTCCACCCGGGGCGCGCTGACCCTCGCCGACGGCGACGCCGGTGGCTGGGCGGCGGACCCGGAGGCCGGGGAGGCGTTGTACGACATCGACCGTTCGGTGGTGTTCGCGATCTTCCGGCCGCCACGGGCGTTGCAACACTTGCAGAGTGTGCACGGGCTGCTCGCCGACGGTGGGAGCGACAGTGGCGCAACGGTTTCCGTCGCCCAGACGCGGGCGGCGGCCGCGCGCAGGGTGCGGCGGGCACTGGTGGAGCTGCCCGTCGTGTACGCCGAGGAACTCGCCGCCGACGAGCAGATCCTCCTCGGCTCGGAGAAGCTGGTCGCGGAGGTCGAACTGCTCACCGGGCTGCGGGCGGAACGCCGCGCCGAGGGCGTCGCGCTGATCGACACCTCGGGACGATTGTCGGACGTCCGTTTCCCCGGCACCGGGACGCTCGCCCAGGTGGCCCTGCTGCTGGTGGGCGAGATCGCGGATCGCGTGCTCGACATCGACAATCCGGTGCCGCGACGACCACTGCCCGCGGCGCCCACCGAGTTGGCCGACCGGCTCGACGCCGCGATCCCGGCCGCCACGGTCTTCGAACCCTTGGCAATGGCGGTCGAAACCGTTGCGGACGACGATGATTCGCTCGGCGACGGACCACAGCCGCAGGTTCCGGAGCATCCGTTCCTCACCTGGACCTGGATCCGCGAGACCGTCCAGGCGCTGACCGACCGCTACGGTTCCACCTTCGCGGCGCAATGGCAGGCCGACGTGCCGGCGCTGACCACCGAGGCCGTCGGGCTGCTGCAACGACTCCGCCTGGTCCGGGCGGTCGGACCCGCAGAGGGCACGTCCGGACCGCCGACCGCCAAAACCGGGAAGTCGGTCCTGGACCAGAACAGCCAACCGTCCGCCGGAGCAGCGGCCAGCACAGGAGGCACACCACCGGCCGGAGCGGCGGGCAGCACAGCAGACACACCACCGACCGGAGCAGCGGGCAGCACAGCAGACACACCACCGACCGGAGCAGCGGCCAGCACAGCAGACACACCTCGGACCGAAGCAGCGGCCAGCACAGGAGGCACACCGCAGACCGGAGCGGCGGCGGACACCGCGACCGCCGAGACGCGGGCCGCCGGAGATGCCGACACCTCCGGCGGCGGACCACATTCCGGAGACACCGCGCGGCCCCCGGCCGATGAGGCCGGATTGCTGATCCTGCCCGCGCTCGCCCGCTACCGGGGGGCGATCGTGACGGTGCGCACTCGCGCACAGTCCGAATTGTTCGCCTCCGCGACGAAACTCGGTGAGCACGCCGACGCGGGAGGCCGGTCGTGATCGGCGACGCGGGCGGGTCCGGGCACCGGCTCCGGTCACGGAGCACCCAGCGTCACCGCGCCCGACCGCGTGCGGCATTCCGCGACCGGCGAATACCGATCGGCTCGACGTACCGACAGAACACGGAAGGGACAGGTGGCCGGTGAGCCTCATCCACGGTGGTGTGCGGTTCGTCCCGACCCGGGCGGGCATCGTCAATCTCTGGGACTATCGGGACCAGGAGTTCTGTTTCGCCGACGGGCGGCTGGTGTTGCGGGGGCCCAACGGGTCCGGCAAGACCAAGGGGCTCGAGGTGTTGTTCCCCTTCGTGTTCGACGGCCGCATCGAACCGCGCCGGCTCAATCCGTTCGCCGGCGAGGAACGCACGATGAAGTCGAATCTGCTGTATCGCAAGCAGGATTCGGCGTACTCGTACGTGTGGATGGAGTTCGCGCGCGGCGACTGGGACGACCCCGAGGTGGTGACCGTCGGCATCGGCATGCGCGCGACGAAGTCCTCGGACAAGGTGACGCGCTGGTACTTCGTCGCCGACGGCCGGGTGGGCGTGGACTTCTCGCTGATCGGCGCCGACGACCGGCCACTGACCCGCAAACAGCTCGCCGAGCAGGTCGGCACGGACGCCATCGTGGACCGGCCGCTGGATTACCGTGCCGCCATCGACGCTCGGATGTTCGGGCTGGGGCTGCAACGCTACGACCAGCTCATCAATCTCATTCTCACGCTGCGCCGTCCGCAGCTGGCGAAGAATCTCGACCCGCGCGGCCTGTCGCAGGCGCTCACCGACGGACTGCGGCCGCTCGACGATCAGCTGATCCTCGACGCGGCGCGCTCGTTCAGCGATATGGAGGAGGTCGGGCGCACCCTCGAGGGACTGGTCCAGGCCGACACCGCCACCCGCGCCTTCGTCGGCGTCTACCGTAAATACCTTGCGGTGCAGGCGAAGTCCGATGTGGATCAGGTCGGGACCCGGCTGGAGGCGGTCACCCAGGCCGGTACCGCGCTGTTCGCGGCGACGGCACTGCGGGAGCGCCGCGAGACCGAGCGCACGGCCGCGGAGACCCGGGCCGAGGAGGCCGACCGCGGATACGAGCAGGCCCTGTCCGATCGCGAGACGCTACAGCGATCCAGCGCCTACGAAGGGAAACAGCAGCTCGACGACCTGGCCGACGCGGTGCGCCGGTTGGAGACCTCGGCCGCGGTGCACCGGGACAAGGCCACCAAGGCCCGGCAGGTCGTGGAACAGCGTGCGGGCGAGGCGGATCACGCCCGCACCGCCCTGGAGGCCGCGGCCGCGGCCCGCAACCGCGGCGAGGACGAGTTGCGGGCCACCGCCGAGGAGGCCGGCATCGACTGGTCCGCGGTCCCGGAAACCGCACGCGCGGAACAACTCACGGTCACCGTGCGCAGCCACGCCGAGGAGCGCGACGCGGATGTGCGCGCCGTGCGGCAGGCTCTCGTGCTGGTCGATGCCGCCGAGACCGATCGTTCCCGCGCCGAACGCGCCGCCCAGCGCGCCGCCGACCAGCGCGACACCGCGTCCGCGGCCCTCGCCGAGGCCGAGGCGGGCGTCACCCTCGCTCGCGCGAATACCGCTGCGGCACTGCGCGAGTGGTGGAACACGCATCGAGAGGTGTTCGGGCCCGACGCCACCGACCTGCTCCCCGCCCTCGATGCCGCCCAGGCCGAGGGACACGACGGCCCAACCCCCGCCGAGGTGCTGGCCGATCACACCGAACCGCTGACCGACGCCATCCGCGGCCGCCGCGAACAGGCCCGCACCGCCGCCGTGCAGGCTGCCGGTCACCTTGCCGAACTGCGCGCCGAGCAGCAGCGCGTGGCGGCCGAGAAGGACGACGCGCCAACACCTTTCGTGGCAAGGACCGACGACCGCAGCGGCCGTCCCGGTGCCCCGCTGTGGCAGCTGGTGCGCTTCGCCGACCACGTCACCGCCGAACAGTCGACCGGCATCGAGGCGGCGTTGCAGGCCGCCAACCTGCTCGACGCCTGGCTGTGCGACCACACTCTATTGCCCGCACACGAATCCGATCAGTTCCTCCGGCCGCTCCCCCCGCACCTGCGCCCGACCGGCCGCACTCTCGCCGACGTTCTGGTCGTGGACGACGACGTCAGCGACCGTAACGATCGCGATCGTGCCGGTAGCGCGACCGCCGCGGGTGGCCATGACGTCCGCGCCACGACAGCCGGGCCGCGCACCCCGCAAACGGTTTCCGCCGCGAGCGGCGGGGATGCCGGCAATCTCGGCACAGGCAACGGCAACGGGACCGGGACCGGCAACGGGACCGAGACCGGCAACGGCAACGGGACCGAGACCGGTGCCGGGAGCGGCAACGGGACCGGGACCGCAGTCGGCGGTATTCACCCGGCCGGCACCGCCGAGACGGGCTCCGGAACCTGCGCCCAGTACGGATCTATCGGTGCCGATATCCGTTCCGTGTCAAAGGGTTTCATCGCCGCTGTGCTGTCGTCCATCGCGCTGGACGAGTCCGCCTCGGATGATCGGCGCACCGGCGGATCCGCCACGTCGGACCGAGGCCGCGCCGCGCTCGGCATGTCCGCCGTCCCCGCGGCCGAATCCGTGGCGGCCGGCGGCCCGACCCCGTCGGCCGACGGCACCGGCACGGCCTCGGTAAGCGCGTCGCCTGCGGTGACGGGTCACGGCCCGCGCAGCGACAGCGCATCCGGCGGAGCGAAAGGTCCCACCGCCGGATCGGCGAAGGATCCGTTCGACGCCGAGAACACCGGTGGCAACACGGATCCGGTGGTGATCGGCACTGACGGCCGCTACCGGCAGGGTGTGCAGCTCGGCCGGCACACCAAGGCGCAGGCCGAATTCATCGGCGCCACCGCGCGAGCGCGACGCCGCGCGGCACGGCTCGACGAACTCGCCACGGCCGTCGAGACGGCAGCCGCCGCCGAGCGGCAGGCGCGCGCCGCCGAGCAGGCCGCGACCGCCGAGCTGGCGCGAATCTCCGCCGCCGCCAAGGCATTACCACGCGCCACCGCCGTATTCGCCGCGCAGCGGGCCGTCGCCGAGGCCGCGGGTGTGCTGCGGTCGCGGACCGAGACCGCAGCGCAGGCCGAGCGCGACCTCGACCACGCCGTCGCCGAGCACACGGCCGCCGAGAAGAAGGCGCGGACGGTGGCGGCCACCCATCGCGCGCCGCGCGATCCGGCCGCGCTCGACGCCCTCGCCGCCGCGATCCGGCATTTCGAGAACACCGGCACCACCCTGCTGCGGTTGCGTGGTGATCAGCAGCGCGAGGCCGAACGACGCCGCGAGGCCGACGACCGCCTCGCCGAATCCCGGGATCTGGCCGAGGCGTTCGCTGAGGAGGCCGAGGCCGCGCGGAGCGGTTATCAGGAACAGCTGCGCAAGCTGGAAATGCTGCGGGACGCGCTCGGCGCCGGGGCCGCCGATATCGACCGCGAACTGGAGCTGGCCCGCGAACGTATCGATGCCGCACGCGCGGAACAGAAGTCGGCTCGCAAGGCGGCCTCCGACGCGATCGAGGGCGTCGGCACCGCGGAGGGCGCCTACCGGGCGGCGCACGACGCGCTGCGCACCGCGCTCACCGAGTTGCTCGCCGATGTGAAGGCGCTGGCCCCGTACGCGCGCCCGGATCTGTTGTCGCTGCTGGGCGCCGGGGCCGGGCGCTGGCCGGCCGCCGAGGGCGCCTGGTCCACGCCGGAGCAGTTGCTGTACCGGATCGAGACCGGCGGTCCGCACGCGCAAGCACGGGTGCTGCCCGAGGAGGTGCAGCAGCTGTTCGACAGCCTTTCCGCCGCAACGTCTTCGGTGCGGGCCGGGGAGGCGATCCGCAAATCCACCCGCAGCGCGGTGACCGCCGCGCTGCAGGAGTTCGACGCGGCGCTCGCCGCCGCGGGACAGGACTACCGGTTGCAGTGGGACGCCGCGGACGGGCTGACCGTGGTACAGGTGCACGACGATCAGGGCGCGGCCGCGCTCGCCGATTTCGCCGAGCGGATCGCCGCCGCCCGCTCCGATCAGGAACTGCTGCTCACCGATGCCGAGCGCCGCATCCTCGAGGACGCCCTGCTGTCCGGACTGGCGCAGCAGATCCACGAACGCACCGGCGACGCAAGGCAACTCATCGCCCGGATGGGCGCGGAGATGAAGCAGCGCCGGATGTCGTCCGGCAACACCATCGGCGTGCACTGGGTGCTGGCGGATACCCTGTCGGAGTCCGCGCGGGCGGTGTGCAAACTGCTGGACCGCGACACCGCGGACCTCTCCCCCGACGATCTGGCCACCGTCCGAGCCCATTTCGCGGCGGAGATCCGGACCGCGCGCGCCGCCCACCCCGAGCGGTCGTATCCCGAGATCCTCGCCACCACACTGGATTACCGCGCCTGGCGGGTGTTCGCCTTCACCCTGATCACCGCCGACGGCACCGAGGACCGGCTCACCGTGGCCCGGCACAGCGCGCTGTCCGGTGGCGAACAGTCGGTGTCGCTGCATCTTCCGCTGTTCGCGGCCGCGCACGTGATGCTGGACTCCGCCGACCCGCAGGCCCCCCGCCTGCTGGCGCTGGACGAGGCGTTCGCGGGCGTCGACGACAACGGTCGCAGCGAATTGCTGGGCCTGTCGGTGGATTTCGACCTGGACCTGTTCATGACCGGCTACGACCTGTGGATCACCTACGATCACGTGCCCGCCTGCGCGCACTACGACCTGGCCCACTCCGCCGCCGAGAACACGGTCAGTGCGACTCTGCTGGTGTGGGATTCGCGGGACCTACTGGCCGAACACGACGGCTCCGACCTCACCACGGCGCTCGGCTCCCCCAACCGCCGCCGCGTCGCGCACGCCGTCGAGGGCGGCATCACCTTCGACGAGGCGCTGGAGCTCGCACCGTAGCCGAAACGCGGCCGGGGCCGGGCCGGATGATCCGGCCCGGCCCCGACCACGATGAGCGCTAGCAGATACCGGCGAAAACCGTGTCCAACGCGTTCGACGGAATACGAGCGGCGGCGTCGCGGATCTGATCGGCACTGGGCTCGTCGATCAGCATCCCGTCCGGCCCGATGAAGCTCTGGAGCATCTGCCGGTCGGCCGGCGAGGCCTGGTTCAGCAGCGGGTCGTACTTGGCCTTGACGGTGGGCCAGTTCTGCTGGACGCACGAGACCCGCGCGTCCGTGGCCCAGTCGGCGTCGGCCGACGCGACGCCGACGGAGGTCAGCGCGGCACTCGCCGCGACCAGGGTGAGGAGGCGAATCGCCCTCTTTGCGAACATGTATTGCTCCCTTCGGTGACAGCAGACGACTGTGTGGATCCGGTGAAGCACGGCGGTAAGTTCTACCCTGTTCGATCGCGATTTCGGCGACCCCGCCCCGGCAAGTCCGAGAATGACACTCGATCGCGGCGTGTCGGTCCTACCGCGCCGCCATGGCGGCGATGCGGAGGTCGCGGGTGCGGACCTGGTGGGCGATCATCGCGGTGCGGGCCCGCTCGGCCTCGCCGGCGACCACCGCCGCCAGGATCTCGCGGTGCTCGATCTCGATCAGCGCGAGGTTGTCGGGGGCGCGGACCCGGTCGGCCTCGAAGGGCGCCATCTGCGCGTCGAGGCGGTCCATCAGCTCCCCGATGGTGCCGTTGTGCGCGGCCTCGCGCAGGGCGTGGTGCCAGGTACGATGCAGGCCGAGCGCGGTTTCCGGGTCCGTGGTGGCAAGGGCGTCGTCGAACATCCGCGACAGCCGGGCCAGGTCGATCTCGGAGCGGCGGGTCGCGGCGGAGAACGCCACCGCGGATTCCAGCGCGATGCGCGCGTCGTAGATCTCCAGCAGTTCCTCGCCGGTCCGTTCCCGGACGCGATAGCCGCGCGACGCCTGGACCACCAGCCCCTCGTATTCGAGCCGGTGCAGCGCCTCCCGCACCGGAGTGCGCGAGACACCGAGCTCGACGCCGACGGTCGCCGGAATAAGCAGGGCGCCAGGCGGATACGCCCGGCCGGTGATCCGGTCGCGCAACTGCTTGTACGGCGACGATTCCTGGTGCATCGACCCATCTTCCCCTTCTTCGTGTCCGGGCACCCGGCAACGATTACCAGTCCGTGCGGACCGGCGCCAAGGGTTCGAATCTCGCTGTATACAAATGGCGACATCTGCGTGCAGTGGTGCCAGCATTCCTCTCGCACATCGGCGAGCGAGGAGAATCATGCGAACACCACCTGGTCGGACGAGGGCGCGACGCCGTGTCTGAGACCCGCACCACGGCCACCCCGCGATCCGGTGGCATCCGGGCCGGGCGCCGGCTTCCGATCGTCGCGGGGCCCGTCACCGCGCTGCTGCCCTGGGTGGTGCCGGTCGTGCTGGTGCTCGCCTGGCAGTGGGCGGCCACCACCGGCGCCGTCGACGCGACGATCCTGCCGCCGCCGAGCAAGGTGCTCGCCACCGCGCGCTCGCTGTGGAGCGACGGGGAACTCCCCCGCTATCTGCTGGCCAGCGTCCGGCGGGTCGCGATCGGTTTCGGGATCGGCGCCGCGATCGGGCTGGTGCTGGGCTTCGCGGTCGGGTTGTCCCGGATCGCCGAGGCGCTGGTGGACCGGAGCGTCCAGATGTTGCGCGCCGTCCCGCATCTGGCGGTGGTGCCGTTGCTGATCGCCGCGTTCGGCATCGGGGAACTGCCCAAGATCGTGCTGGTGGCCGTCGGCGTGCTGTTCCCGGTGTACCTCAACACCGTCGCGGGAATCCGGGCCGTCGACCCGAAACTGGTGCAGCTCGGCCGATCCTACGGCCTGCGGACCCCGGGGCTGATCCGCGAGATCGTGGTGCCCGGCGCGATGCCTATGATCCTCACCGGCATCCGCTACGCGCTCGGCGTGGCCTGGCTGACGCTCGTCGTCGGCGAGACCATCGCCACCAGCGACGGCATCGGCTACCTCGCCCAGAACGGCCGCGATCTGCTGCGCAACGACCGCATCGTGCTCGCCATCCTGCTGTACGCCCTGGCCGGACTGATCGCCGACCAGCTGGTCCGGCTGCTGGAACGCCGGGTGCTGCGCTGGAATGTCAACTACCGGAAGGACATCGGACGATGACCGGCACACCGGTGGGCCTGGAGCTGGCCGGGGTCGGCCACCGCTACCGCGACACCACGATCCTGCACGGGCTCGATCTCACCATCGCGCCGGGCGAATTCGTCACCGTGCTCGGTCCCAGCGGCGTCGGCAAGTCGACCCTGTTGCGACTGCTGGCCGGGCTGGAACGCCCCACCACCGGCCGGGTGCGCGCGACCGGCGACCGGGACCCGCTGTGCCGCATGATGTTCCAGGAAGATCGGCTGCTGCCGTGGCGGACCGTCCTGCAGAACGTCCAGCTCGGTGTGCGCGGCCGCCGCGATCGCGCGACGGAACTGCTCGAGGCGGTGGGATTGGCCGGGCGGGAACGGGATTGGCCGCTGGAACTGTCCGGCGGACAACGGCAGCGGGTGGCGCTGGCCCGCGCGCTGCTGCACCGGCCCGACGTGCTGCTGCTCGACGAGCCGTTCGGCGCGCTGGACGCCGTCACCCGGGTCACCATGCAGCAGTTGCTCGAACGCCTGCTCGCCGAACAGCCGCGCACCGTCGTGCTCGTCACCCACGACGTCGAGGAGGCGCTGATCCTCTCCGACCGGGTCCTGCTGCTGACCAGCGAGGGCATCACCCGCGACCTGCGCATCGACCGGCCGCGGCCGCGGTCGCACGGCGATCCCGAACTCGCCGCCCACAAGGCCGAGCTCCTCGACGGCCTGCTCGCCGCGGATCGCGCCCTGCGCGGCTGAGTCCGCCGGCGCACACCGAATTCGAACACTGTTGCCCACCAACGTACTTCGAGGACGCCCGGCCACGGGCAACTCGGCATCCGCGCATCGCGCGGGTGTCCCCGATCGAAAGGTACCCACGATGTCACCAACTCCCCGCCCGCTCAGCCGGCGCGGATTCGTCGCCGCCGGCGCCGGACTGCTGGGGCTGTCCGCCCTCGCGCTCGCGGGCTGCGGCAACGGTTCCGGGTCCGGATCCGGCTCGAAGGACAGCGGGCCGCTGACCCGGGTGCGGTACGCCCTGATCGGCGACGGCCGCGCCGAGCCCGGCACGGTGCTGCGGAACAAGCTGAACGGCGTCGACCTCGGCGCGGAACTCGGTGGCGTGCAACTGGAATGGCCGACGGGCTTCCCCGCCTCGCTGCCGGTGATGGAGGCGATCAAGGCGCGCAGTGTCGACTTCTCGTTCGCCACCGCGACCGCCGTCATCTACGCCATCGGCGGCGGGGTGCCGATCGTGCCGCTGGTGGCATACCCGTTGCCCGCCGACGAGGTCGAGATCCTGGTGCCGCAGGGTTCGCCGATCAGGTCGGCCGCCGATCTGAAGGGCCGCCGCGTCGCCGATCAGCGCGGCACCACCGGAACGTACAGCCTCATCAAATATCTCGATTCCGTGGGCCTGACCATCGGCGACATTCAGTACGCGAACCTCACCGCCGCCGACGCCGAGTCCGCGTTCGCGCAGGGCAAGGTGGACGCCTGGATCACCTGGCAGCCCACCGCCGAACTGGCCCGCCGCCGCCACAACGCGGCGACCCTGCCCGGTGTCCGCACCTACGATTACGCCTTCTTCGTCGCGAGCGAGTCGTTCGCGAACAACCATCCGCAGCAGGCCGCCACCCTGGTCCGCAACGTCCGGGACGCGCAGCGCTGGATCGAATCCGATCCGGACGCCTCGGTCGCGGCGTTCACGAAACTCGGCGGGTTCGGCGACAACCAACTCGAGGCCGACGTGTACCGGGATCTGGTGAAATCCAAGCGGCTGTCGTATTCCGGTGCGGGACAGTTCACCTCGGTCGGTCACGACGCCATCGCCGGTACCCAGGACCTGGCCGACAACTTCCACCGGCTCGGCGTCTATCCGGAGAAGGTGGACGTGACCACCTGGCTACGGGATTCCCGATTCGATTCGATCAAGCGCGTCGTCGACGCGGAACTAGCGAAATAGGTTGCGTCCCATCATGTCCGATTCACAGATGCATCTCGCCGCGTTCGTCACCGCGGGGCCGGGCCGGCCGGGCGGCTGGCGTTATCCGGGTTCGGTGCCCGGCTGGCTGAACCAGAGCTACTACCAGAACATCGCCCGCACCCTGGAGGCCGGCCGCTTCGATCTGGCGTTCTTCGCCGACATCCTTTCCGTACCCGACCGTTTCGGCGGCAGCACCGACACCCAGCTGCGCAACGGGGCACTCGGCTCCCTGCGCCTGGACCCCCTGCACGTGCTCGCCACCATGGGCGCGGTCACCGACCGGCTGGGGCTGGCCGCCACCGTGTCGACCACCTACGCGCAGCCGTACACCGTGGCCCGCTCCTTCGCCACGCTGGACCATCTCACCGGCGGCCGGGCGGCCTGGAACATCGTCACCTCGTTCCAGGCGGCCGAGGCCCGGAACTTCAACCGGGACAGTCAGTTCCCTCGCGAACTGCGGTACGAGCGGGCCGACGAATTCCTCGAGGTGGCCGGAAAGCTCTGGGACAGCTGGGACGACGACGCGCTGGTCCTGGACGCCGAGGAGCCGCTGTTCGCCGACCCGCGGCGGGTCCACGCCGTGGACCACGCCGGCGAATTCTTCACCGTCCGTGGACCGTTGAACGTTCCGCGCCCCCCGCAGGGCTATCCGGTGCTGATCCAGGCCGGCGCCTCGGCGAAGGGCAAGGATTTCGCGGCGCGCTGGTCCGATGTGATCTTCTGCAGCCACGCGTCACTGGAGTCGGCGCAGGCGTTCTACGCCGAGATCAAGGAGCGGGCGGCAACCCACGGCCGCGACCCGCGGCAGATCAAGATCCTGCCCTCGATCACCCCGATCATCGGCCCCACCACCGCCGTCGCGCGTCAGCTGCACGACGAGCTGTTCGAGCTGGTGCCGCCCTTGGGCGGCCTGTCCACCCTCGCCTACCACCTGGACGTGGACCTGTCGACGTTCCCGCTGGACGAGCGGCTTCCGGATGTGGAGGTGCCCGGTGTCGAGGGCCACTACCGCGAGGTCCGGGAGATCACCGAACGCGACGGCCTGACCCTGCGCCAGCTCGGCAAACAGTACGGCGGCCGCGTCGAGGGCGGCTTCGTCGGCACGGCCGCCGAGGTCGCCGACGGCCTAGAGCAATGGTTCACCGGCAAGGCCTGCGACGGCTTCACCGTCCAGGCCCCCTACCAGCCCGGCGGATTCGAGGACTTCACCCGCCAGGTGGTCCCGGAACTACAGCGCCGCGGCCTGTTCCGCACCGAATACACCGGCAACACCCTCCGCGACCACCTCGGCCTGTCCCGCCCGGAATCCGGCGAATGGACCCACCGCGTCCCCACCGCGCGAAAGGTGCTGTCATGAACGACATCCCGGACGGACCCCGGGTCACCGACGCCCCCGCCCCGGCGTCGGCGGAGAACTCGGCCCGGGTGACCGGCCACACGATCACCGGTGTCGCGGGCCGATTCGTCCTCGACGCCCGCACCAACCACCTCGTCACCGACTCCCGTTTCGGCACGGGCGAATCCATCCGGGCGGGCGAACTGCTGCTCGGAGCCCTGGTGTCCTGCGCCCTGGCGAACATCGAGAACAACGCCGCCACAACGGGTCTGCCGGTCACCGGCGTACGAGCGAGCGCCACCCACGCCCGCGACATCGAGGACCCGACCCGCTACGACCACACCCGGATGACGGTGCACATCAGCGGCGTCGACCGCCCCACCGCCGAGAAACTCGCCGAGCACTACCGCGCGACCTGCCCGATCTACAACACCGTATTACGCGGCGGCGGAATCGAACTCACGGTGTTCGCGGACTGAACCGGTAGATCGCGTGGGCGTGTCAGGCCGCCACAGCGGCAACTTGTCGCAAGGTCGTCGACAACACAACGCCGAACTTCTCGGGTAACGTCCGAACCGCATCGGATCCACCGGCACCTCGGGAGCGGAACATGCAGGTGCGAACATCCCATCCGATCGTGGACGCCATTCTCGATCGATACCGCCGTGAGGTCGGTACCGCGCTGCCCGCATACCGAAATCACGTGCTGCGCAGCCTGAACTATCACCAGTTGCTGCTGGGCGAGCCGGTGCCGGGTACCGCCGCACTGGCGTGGGCCGTCCACGACCTCGGCATCTGGACCGCGGGAACCTGGGACTACCTGGACCCCTCGGCGGATCTGGTCTCGAAACACGCCGCGGAATTCGGAATCGACGACATCGAGGGAACGCGGCGAATGGTTCTCGACCATCACCGCCTCCATGCGACCGACGACCGGTTGTCCGAAACCTTCCGGCTCGCGGACCGCATCGACGCCACCCGCGGCCTGCTTCGCCGTCCGGCGACCCGCGCCGACATCGAAGCCGTTGCCGCGCAACTACCTTACGAGGGTTTCCACACCTTCCTCATCCGCCGAGGGGTCGCCTACGCACTGACCCATCCCACCCGCCCGCTACCCATGGTCCGCTGGTAGGCACGCTGCGGCCCCGGTCACAGCCGCAAGACGGTACCGCACAGAGCTCGCACGGCCACGACTACATCGAAGAGACGGCGATGAAGACGGCTGCCGCGGTGCCGATGGCGAGGAGCGCGGTGGCGGCGACGATGGTGACGAAAGTACGCATGGTCCGGTCTTTCTCGATCGGTTCGCTACGGAACCCGAAGCCCCGTGCGAAATTCGGAGCAACTCAATCGTCACCGGACCGCGCCCCGGCCACTACCCACCCCGGGTGGCGGACCTGCCCACCCTCGGGGGTGGCGGTCCGGGCGCCCAGGGTGGCGGCGCGCTCACGTCGGGGCCTCTACGCCTGGGCCGAGGAGGTGACCCGGGCCCCGGAGTCCGGTACCCCCGCGTAGTCGGACAGCTCCACACCGTTGAGCGCCCGCTCGATCAGCGCGTGGAACGCGGCCTCGTCCAGCCCCGTATCCGGCTCGGCATCCGGTCCCGCTTCGAGGCTGCGCGCGTGCAACCGGCCCATCTCCTGGTTGGCCTCGACGAACGAGCGCATCCGCGCCTCGTAGGCGGCGAATCCGGCCGCCGGATCCCACCCGGCGGCGGCCAGCTCCCCGGCCAGCACGTAAGCGCCGACCAGGGCCAGCCCGGTGCCCTGCCCGGACAGCGGTGACGAGCTGAACGCCGCGTCCCCGATCAGTCCCACGCGGCCGTCCGACCAGCGGTCCATCACCACCTGGGCGACCTGGTCGAGGTAGAAGTCCGGGGTGTCGTCCAGGTGCGCGAGGATGCGCGGGGCCAGCCAGCCCATGCCGCTCATGCGCTCGCGCAGTAGCCGCTTCTGGGCCTCGACGTCGCGGTAGTCGACGTCGAGGTCGGCGGCGGTGAAGAAGAACATGGCCATCGCCCGGGTCGGGTCCGGGACGGGCCGCAGGCCGGCGGAGCGCCCGGACGCCTGGTAGTCGAGCATCCAGCGCTCGAGTCCGAACTCGTTGGGCACCGTGTAGAAGGCCAGCGCGTGCCCGAGATGGCGGATGAACCGCTCCTGCGGCCCGAAGACCATGGCGCGCAACGCCGAATGCAGACCGTCGGCCCCGATCACCAGCTCGAAACGCCGCCGGTCGCCGCCGGCGAAGGTGACGTCGACCCCGTCCGCGTCCTGGGTGAGCTCGGCGATCCGGTCGCCGAAGATGTACTCGACGCCGTCGCGGGTGTCGTCGTGGAGCACCCGGGACAGGTCGCCGCGCAGGATCTCGATCTCCGAGATATACCCGTCACCGCCGTCGTCGTCCGCGCGGTAGGTCTCCAGTATCTTCCCGTCCGCGTCCACGGTGTGCGCGCCGGCGGTCTCGGTGCGCGCGGCGCGCACCGACGCGTCGAGCCCCATCCGCCGGATGACCTCCTTGGTGACCCCGCGCGCGTCCACCGCCTGGCCACCGGGCCGCAGCTCCGGAGCCCGCTCCACCACGGTCACCTCGGCCCCGCGCCGGCGCAGCCAGTGCGCCAGCGCGGGCCCCGCGATGCTCGCCCCCGCCACCAAAACCCTGATATCACTCACTGCGCCTCCTGGTCACTACTCCCCGGATCATCGCCCGGATCGTCCGCTGCTCCGGCCCCACCGCCACCGGTGTGCTCATGGGGTACCGACGGCCGATCCGGCCCGAATTCATCGGTGCCGCCGAATCCGGTCCGCGCCGCGAGCTGTAGTGGCCCTCAGCCGATGTCGTTCGATTCCCGGGACAGGTGGATGTAGTGCCCGGTTCCGGCGTCGACGCAGGTCATGCCCGTGCGTTCGCTGTCGCACGTGATGCTGCCCGCGGACCGGGTCCGGCCGTAGTCGAGGGTCGGCACATTCGGATTCTTACCCGGCGACGAATACG
This sequence comes from Nocardia aurantia, assembly GCF_009604425.1. Taxonomy (GTDB): domain Bacteria; phylum Actinomycetota; class Actinomycetes; order Mycobacteriales; family Mycobacteriaceae; genus Nocardia; species Nocardia aurantia. The sequence continues at coordinate 79,180 of NZ_WEGI01000019.1, forward strand.
ACGGAACGATCGTGTCCCCGTGACAGTGCGAGACCGCTTCGCCACCCTGGTCCAGGCTGAACCGGTCACCCCAGGCGAAATGGCAGTCCGCCGGTTTCGGTACGGCGTAGTGACCGTCACCCTCGCAGACGACGCTGCCCGTGCCGTCGTCACGAACACTCATGGCGCAGAAGATGTTTCCCGACGGAGACTGGAACGAGTCGCTGTCGGCGTGGGCGATGCCCGGGAAGGCGATGACCGCCGCGGCCGGCGCGGCGAGCAGCGCGAGCTTCGTGAGTCCGGGGGTTGTCACTGACGTGCTCCGTTTCGTCAAGTCCTGCGACGGTCCCGATTCCGCACCGCCACACCGAGATCCTAGGTCGGCCGGCCCGCCCGGGAACCGGCTTCGCCGGTCCGGGTCGGCGGCGCGACCATGCCTGACCGAGCGAATGAGCGTCGGCGCGTAATGTCGCGGTCAGTCCGTCCGGCACCGAAGGCAGGAATTCCTCATGGGTAATCGGCGATTCGTCATCTACGGTGCGGGCGCGGTCGGCGGCGGGCTCGGCGCGCTGCTGACGCGAGCCGGTCACGAGGTGGTCCTGATCGCCCGCGGACCGCACCTGGACGCGCTGCGTTCGGACGGACTGCGGCTGATCACCCCGGTCGGCGCCGACACGATTCCCGTTGCGGCAGTGGCATCCCCGAACGAACTGTCCATCTCCGCCGATGATGTCGTGTTCCTGACGGTCAAGAGCAACGACACCGAGCAGGCGCTGCGCGACCTGGAAGCCGCCGCCGATCCGGGTGTACCGGTGGTCTGCGCCCAGAACGGCGTGGCCAACGAACGTGCCGCGCTGCGCCGGTTCCCGAACGTGTACGGCATGTGGACGATGTTCCCCGTCGTCCACCTCCGGCCGGGTGTGGTGCAACCGCGGTGCTGGCCGACGCCGGCGGTACTCGACATCGGCCGGTACCCCGGCGGAGTCGATGAGAACGCCAAAACCATCGCTGCCGCAATAGAATCGACCGGCTGCCGCTCCACCCCGCGTCCGGACATCATGCGCTGGAAATACGCCAAGCTGCTGAAGAATCTCGTCAACGCCGTGGACGCGATCGCCGAGCCCGGCCCGACGGCGATGGAGATCATCGCCGAACTGAAGGCGGAGGGGCAGCGGGTACTCGCCGCGGCCGGAATCGAATTCACCGGAGCCGAGGAGGAGGATCGGCGGCTCGGCGACTCCCTGCGACAGACGGCCCCGGTCGAAGGAGCCGGGATCTCGGGTAGTTCGTCGTGGCAGAGCGTTGCCCGTGGCACCGGCCGGATCGAATCGGACTATCTCAACGGCGAAATCGTGCTGCTGGGCCGCCTGCACGGCACGCCCGCGCCGGTCAACGAATTCGCACGGCGGATCGCGAACGAGTTCGTGCGCGCGGGCCGCCCGCCGAGTTCGTTGTCCGACAACGACTTACGCGCCGCGTTCGACAGCGCGCCCGGGATTCGAGCCTCGACCGCCTCGCACCTTCGGTCGTAGCCGGTCCCGAGAACCGATCATGCCTCGATCTGTTCACGCAGAATGTCACTATGGCCGTTGTGCCGGGCGAGTTCGGCGATCATGAACAGGTAGATCCAGCGCAGACTGACGACTCCCAGGCGCGGATGCACGCGAGTTTCCTCCAGGGGAATTCCCGCCGCGATGGATCTGGCTCGGGCACTTGCGCGTTCGAACTCGGCGATCATCTCCGCCACGGTCTCCGAATCCTCGACCTGGAAACCTCCGTGCGCCCACAGCGGGCCGTCGCAGTCGGTATCGGCGAGCTGTCCGAGTATGCGCTGGAACCACATTCGCTGAGAGAACGTGGCATGTTTGATCAAGGCTATCGGGGTGGTCAGCGACGGGACGAGCCGACGCCGCGCGTCGGATTCGGACAGTCCGCGCACGGAGTCGACGAGTTCGGCACGCGCCCAGTCGAGCATCGTCTCCAGCAATTCTCGTTCGGCGCCGGCGGTATGGGTCGGAGGAATCATCGGAAAGCGTCCTTCCTCGGCCGGGCCGGCACAGACCGGACAGACCGATGTTCTGGGAGTTCGGATTCGGTTCGCCGGAGACAACAGAGATCCGTCCCATCACGTATCGCAATCGGACGATCGACAGCCCGCGGCAGAAGCGGGCTCGACGAGCCTGATCCCGACTATACGGGCACGGCGGCCAGCACCGCCCGCGCGGCCCGTTCGAAAGGTTCGCGGTCGCCGGCGGCCCGGCACAGGACCTGCGCACCCTCGAGCAGCGCGATCAGCAGTCGCGCCAGATCGGCCTCCGCCTCCGGGGACATCCCGGCGGCGGTGAGCGCACCGGTGAGCCGATGCCCTCAATCGGCGAAAGTCGTTCCGCGACAGCCGATCACAACTCGAGCATCGCGGCCGCGACCCGATCGGCCGCGGCAGCCCGCAACGCGGTCCCCATGTCGTCCAGGACGAGCAGCCGCGCACCCGGGATCTCGGCGGCGAGCGCCTCACCGTTGCCGACCGGGAAGAACGGGTCGGCGCGCCCGTGCACCACGAGCGCGGGCACGTCGAGCTCGCCGAGCCGCTCCCGCCAGCGCGGCGCACAGTCGATCCGCGAGAACACCGTCCCGAGTTGGTTCGCCCGGTGCAGCACAGGATCATTCGACGGTGTCCGATCCCAGATCCGCACCGCCGTCGCCCGCGCCTCCTCCGGATCGTTGCCCATCCGCCCGGCCCCCGCGGCTGCGAACGCCGCGACAGCGTCCCGATCAGCCCAGTCCGGAAACGGACTCGAGAACAACGCCCCCAGGACCGCGAAATCATGGTCCGGCAGATCCTCGTCGACCGGCCCCGGCGCCACCGGCCGAGTGCCCACGAGAGTCAGCGCGCGGAAGACGTCCGGGTGGTCCAGTGCCGCGACCTGGGCAACCATCCCACCGACGCCGATACCCCCGAGCTGGGCACTCCAGGCACCGAGCGCCCCCACCAGCGCGCTCGCATCGCCGACGAGATCCCGCAGATCGTAGCCGGGATCCTCCGGATCGAGCGTCGTCGATGCGCCGCAGTCGCGCAGGTCATAGCGAACCACCCACCGCCCGCCGGCCGCGAGCCGCTCGCACAGCGGGTCGGGCCAGGACAACATCGTAGTGCCACCGATCAACAGCACCAGCGGATCACCCACCCGGCCGAAACTCTCGATCCCCAGATCCACACCGTTCGCCCGCACCGAGTTCGTGCCCTCGTGAACCGGTCTCGCCATGCCTGTACTCCTGTCGGTCGATACACCCGCAGGCATGACGGCGGATCCGCCCGAAACTCATCGGTCGGCGCAGGACCGTACCCGCGCACCGACAACCACCCCACACTGGGAAAGCCGAAGATGGCTTGGGCACAACCAGTTTCGCCGCCTCACCATAGGATCTGGACAGACGTACACGTTGTGAGCGAACGACCGGTGGGACATGGCCCTCGTCCGCCTCGGCACCACGCGGCCTGCCGCGAGATCTCGGAGTCCACCCCACCACCGAATCCGGACTCGGCTGACCTGCGCCCGGCCGGATTCGGGGCACACGTACCTGCTCACACGTCGAGGATCTTGCCCGGGTTGAGGATTCCGAGGGGGTCGAGGGCGCGTTTGACGGTGGTCATGATGTCGGTGGCTGGGCCGTGTTCCTCGCGCAGGTAGTGCTTCTTGGCGAGGCCGATGCCGTGTTCGCCGGTGGCGGTGCCGCCGGCGGCGAGGGCGTGGCGGACGACTTGATCGGAGAATGTTATTGCGGCGGAGTGGGTTTCGTCGGTGTAGGGGACGACGGCGTGGACGTTGCCGTCGCCGATGTGGCCGGCGACGCTGACCGGGAGGTTCAGTTCGGCGGCGAGGCGGGTGGCGGTGGCCACGGCGGCGGCGATCTTCGAGAACGGGACGGCGGTGTCGGTCACCAGGAAGCGGTGGCCGGGGTGCTGGGCCTTGATGCCGAAGAACAGGGTGTGGCGGTCCTCCCAGAGGGCTTGGCGGTCGGTGTGGGTGTGGGCCACCGCGATTTCGAGGGCCTCGTTCGTCTCGCAGACTCGGCGGATCTCCGCCTCGTCCGCGGCCGCGGCGGGGGCCGACGCCGCCTCCAGATCGATGAACAGGGCCGGGGTTTCGGGGTGGGTGGTGCCGCGGTACGCGTTGATCGCGGAGACGCTGGGGCCGTCCACCAACTCCAGGCGGCTCACGGGGAGGGCCAGGCCCAGCATGTCCACCGCGGCGGCCACGGCGGTCTCGATCGTCGGGAACGAGATGCGCAGTGACCGTAGCCATTCCGGGATCGGGTGCAGGCGGACGGTGAGTTCGGTGATGATGCCCAGAGTGCCCGCCGAGCCGATCAGCAGATCCTTCAGGCCGTAGCCGCTGGCGGACTTGCGGACCGCGCGGCCCAGCCGGGTGCGGGTGCCGTCGGCGAAGACCACTTCCAGGGCAAGGACATTGGCGCGCATGCCGCCGTAGCGGACGCTGGTGGTGCCGCTGGCATTCGTGGCGGCCATGCCGCCCAGCGAGGCGTCCGCGCCGGGGTCGACGGTGAACTGCAGGCCGTATTCGGCGGTGGCGGCGTTGAGCCGGGTGCGGGTGACACCCGGCTGTACCGTCGCGGTGAAGTCCGCCGGATCGATCCGCACTATCGAATCCGCTCGGGACAGATCGAGGATCAGTTCCGTGCCGCCGGCCAGCAGGTGGCCCTCCAGGCTGGTTCCGGCGCCGTGCGCGATGATCGGGGTCCGGGTGTCCCGGGCCCACTCCACCACGGCGAGTACCTCAGCGGCGGACTTCGCGTACACCACCCCGAGGGGGCGCCGCCCGGGGCGCCCGGTCTCGTCGGCGGTGAACTGGTCGAGCACCCCGGCGCGGGTGTCGACCTCGAACGGCGGCAGCGCGGGGGCGGTCGTCATTCGCGCTCCAGGATCGTGGTCACCAGCATCGTGTGGTCCTCCATGCGGCGTGCGATGGACCAGCCGAGATCCGCGAACGCGGACTCGTACTGCTGCCGGGTCCACAGCCGGACCCCGGTCAGTGAATGGTAGATCTCGTAGGTGGGTGAGAACCACGGTTGCTGGGTCCACGACGTGGCCTCGACCAGGTAGCCGTCGCCGATGACCAGGCGGCGCAGGTTCGGGAACCAGTCCATCCAGCCGCGCAGCACCGGCGTGATCCCGCCGCCGTCGCTGGCGAGTTGATGCAGCAGGAAGAAGGACATGGCGGTGGTGACGGCGTCGCGGTCCACCCGGTCCAGCCAGGCCGGGGGTTCGGCTTCCGGCTGCACCGATCCGGCCAGCAGGGTGATCCGGTCGGACAAGCCCTTCGCGGCGAGTTCCGTTGTGGCGTCGGCGATCACGCCCGCCTCGATGTCGACGCCGAGGAATCGCTCGCGGGGCGCCAGGCCCGCCAGCGCGGTGACCCGGCCCGCGTCGGCGCAGCCGAGGTCGATGGTGCAGCCCGGGGTGCCCGTGGCGATGGCATGGCCGATGCCGGCGAAGAATTCCGGTTTCCGCCGCGCGATATCCGAGCAGCCCAGCGCCACCGCGCCGGGATCCGTTGCGGCCGAGATGTGTTCGCGGTGCGCGCTGTCGGACACCTGCCGGAAGGTGGGTTCCCAGCCACGCACCGCCACCCGCACGAAGCCACGGTTCTTGCCCACGTCGTGCCCGGTGTGGGTGAGCTGGTAGCGGTGGCCGCGGCGGGCCAGGAATCCGGCGCGGATCAGGCCGTCGGCGACGGTCTGCTGAATACCGGTGGTGGGCACGATGGATTCGCCGCTCAGCAGCGCGGTCCACCAGCCCCAATCGTCGGCGGCGACGATCAGATGGCCGGCGGTCTGGCCCTCGATGACGTCCCTGATGGTGAATTCGGCGGTGGTGGAGGCGGACTGGTGGATCAGTGGGGTCACTGCGGTCATGATCGAACTTCCTAGGATGCGGCGACGGCGATCGCCTGGATTTCGATGAGCAGCCCGTCGATGGGCAGGGTGGTGACGGTGGTGGTCCGCGCCGGTGCGGCCGTCGGGAAGTAGGCGGCGAAGGCGGCGTTCCACGCGGGGAACCACTGCCGATCCGCCAGATAGCAGTCGAGTTTGAGGACCTGTTCGCGGGTGCTGCCCGCCTCGCCGAGCGCGGTGTCGAGTTGCCGGAACACCTCGGCGGCCTGCTCGTCGAAATCGGTGACCGACGGCGTCATCGTCACCGGATCGATGGCCGCCAGCCCGGACGTGAACAGCAGTCCGCCACCGTGGCGGGCCGCCGGGAATCGTGGCGCGCTCACCGGATCTCCTCCACGGCAACGGATCCCCTCACGACCCACTGCCGCGGCCGGATAGCCGCGCCGGACCTCACGAGTCCGCCTTCAGCACGCGGGCGCGGCCGATGTCGGACACCGTCGCGGCCCCGGCGAGGATCATCAGCGTGCGCAGTTCCTCGGTGAGCAGCTCCAGCACCCGGTCCACGCCGGCGGCGCCGGCCGCGGCCAGCCCGTACAGGGCGGATCGGCCGATGATCACCGCGTCGGCGCCGAGCGCGAGGGCGACGAAGATGTCCGCGCCGGTGCGGATCCCGCTGTCCAGCAGGATGGGTACGTCCGGTCCCGCGGCGGCCCGGATGCGCGGCAACATGTCCAGACTGGCAGGCGCCGGATCCACTTGCCGCCCACCGTGATTCGATACCACCAGACCGGTGGCACCGATCTCCAGGGCCTTCTCGGCGGCGGCCGGGGTGAGTACGCCCTTGGCGATCCAGGGCATCCCGAACCGGCTCGCGGCCTCGGCCAGTTGGTCCCAGTTCCACACGGTGGCACCGCGTTTCAGCAGCTGACCGAAGACCTCGGCCACGCCGGGAGCGCCGTCGGCGCCGGTCAGATTGCCGGCGAAGAAGCGCTGATCCGGGTCGAACCGGTTGCCCATGTTCCGGGTGCGGAACCCGCCGACCGGGCAGTCGACGGTGACGCACAGCGCCTGGTAGCCCAGTCGCCGCACCTGCGCCGCGACGGCTCCCGCGTGCGCGAACGGATGCACCTGGGCGATGCGGGCCGCCGCCGGCCCCGCCTCCCGGACCCGGCGGTAGGAGTAGCTGCCCGCCTCCGGCACGATCGCCAGCGCGCCGCGGCCGGCGGCGGCCCGCGCGACCGCGAGATGACCGTCGGGATGGAACAATCCGTCACCGCCGAACGGCGCGGTGAGGATCGGGGTGGCCAGCGGCATGCCGAGCAGTTCGGTCGCGGTGGACGGCGCGCCGACCCCGCTCATCGGCTCGGGCAGGATTCGCCAGCGCTCGAACGCCGCTCGGTTGGCGCGCAGCGTGATCTCCTGGCCCGCACCGCCTTCCACGAAGTCGAAGACGTCGGCGGGCAGGGCGGCGGCCGCGGCCCGGTGGATCTCGTCGAGCGTCCCGAAGGTGACGCCGGTGGGATAGAAGCTGTCGAGCTGAGCGGTCATGCCGTGTCCTTTCTCGCCTGACCGGGGCGCTGCGTGGTGACGCTGCGCTGCCTCCTCCGCGCCTGACCGGTCATGCCGTGTCCCTTTCTCGCCTGACCGGGGCGCTGCGTGGTGACGCTGCGCTGCCTCCTCCGCGCCTGACCGGTCATGCGACGGCCTCGGTTCCGGCGCGGCCGACCAGCGAGTGCCGCCGGCCGTACCCGAGGTACAGGGCGAGGCCGACCGCGCTCCAGATCACGAAGCGCAGCCAGGTCAGCGCCTCGAAAGTGGTTGCCAGCCAGATGCATCCGGCGATCGCGACCAGCGGGACGATCGGCATCAGCGGGGTCCGGAACGGCCGGGGCCGTTCGGGGTCGGTGCGGCGCAGGATCAGCACGCCGAGCGCGACGATGACGAAGGCGAACAGCGCGCCGATGTTCACCAGTTCGGCGACGGTGCCGATGGGCAGCAGCCCCGCCACCAGCGCGACGACGACGCCGAGCGCCAAGGACAGCCGGACCGGGACGCCGCGAGCGCTGATGCGGCACAGCGACTTCGGCACCAGGCCGTCGCGGCTCATGGCGAACACCAGCCGGGTCTGGCCGTAGAACACCATCAGCAGGCCCTTGGTCAGCGCGATCACCGAGGCGACCAGGATCACCTTGCCGATCCAGCCGGCGCCGATGGCGGCCAGCGCGGTCGCGACCGGGGCGGAGTTGTTCAGGCTCGGATACGGCGCGACGCCGGTCAGCACCGCGCACACCGCGACGTAGAGGACGGTGGCGATCACGACCGAGCCGATGATCCCCCACGGCAGGTTGCGGCGCGGGTCGCGGGTCTCCTCGGCGGAGGTGGCGACGACGTCGAAGCCCAGGTAGGCGAAGAACGCGAGCGCCGCGCCCGCGGCGATGCCGTGCACGCCGAAGGGCATGAACGGGGTCCAGTTGCCGCCGTGCAGATGCGGTACGCCGATGGCGACCACCAGCACGAGCACGCCGATGGTGAGTGCCACGAGTGTCTTCACCACGGCCGCGGCCACTTTCACCTCGAACACCAGCACCGCGACCAATACCCCGACGATGACGACGGCGGGCAGGTTGACCACGCCGCCGTCGCTGGGGCCGCCGGAGATCGCCTTGGGCAGCGTGACGCCGAACAGCGACGACAGTGTCGCGCCGAACAATCCGGACCAGCCGATGGCGATGGCCGCGGCCGCCACCGCGTATTCCAGGAGCAGATTCCAGCCGACCAGGAAGGCCGGCACCTCCCCCATCGTGGAATAGGTGTAGGTATAGGCACTGCCGGAAACCGGTGTCATCGAGGCCAATTCGCTGTAGCACAGCGCGACCAGGACACAGATCACCCCGGCGAGGACGAACGACAGCATGATCGCCGGACCGGCTTTCGTCGCGGCGGCGATTCCGGTGGTCACGAAGATGCCGGCGCCGACGATCGTGCCGACCCCCATCGCGATCAGATCCACGCGCCCGAGGGTGCGTTTCAACCCGCTGTCGGGGACTGCCGCGGCATTCGAGGCGTCGGTGCTGCGCACGCGGAAGGAGGTGGTCCGGCGCAGCGCTGCGGTACCGACCCGGGTTGATGTCGTCATGAGGAAATCCGTTCACGAAATGTATTTCCGAGTACGCATTTCAGTGAACCAAGCCGTTTTTTTCGGCCGGTGAACCAGTGTAACGAACCGGTTTCCATATTTTCGTGAAATGCATTGCGGCACAACCGTTTTCGGGCACGACAAATGCGCACGGCAGTGGATTCCGCGCGCGATTCCGGACACGCCGGAATTTCGTTCCGGACCGAAACCGGCCCGGAATTCAGTGGGAGTGGATCATGCGGTTGTGGACGAGACGAGCGGGACATTCGCGGCGCGCGACGCCGCGCGCCGCCGGACGGCGGCCGTGGCCGCGACGATCACGATCAGGGTGAGCGCCCCGGCCGGCACCGCGTCGCGCATGGCGGCGAGCGAGGCCACGGCGCCGAGGGCGATCGTGCCCACCGCCGCGCACAGGTACGCGACAGCGGCGAAGCGGGACGACAGGCGGGCATGGTGTTCCGGCGGCGCCGCGACGCTCACGATCCGCAGCCCGGCGCGATACGCCAGGCCCTGCCCGCATCCGGCGACGGCGCCGCCGCACAGCAACAGGGGCAGGCTCGGCAGCCAGGCGACCGCCGCGGCGATCAGCACCCCGGCGATGATGATCAGCTGCGCCGTGATCGGTTCGGCGGGAAGACGATTGGGGGGCAGCGCGCGTTGCGCGAGCCAGGCCGTCACCAGATACAGGACCACCGGCAGCGCGAGCAGGACGAGATTGCCGGTGCCCAGCAGTTCCGCGCCGTAACTCGGCAGCAGCGCCACCACGAGACCGGCCGAGACCCAGGCCGAGATACCGGTGAGGTAGCCCGCCGCGGCCGGTTCGGCGACGAGAGACGCCGCACCGGAACGACTTCCGGCGGCCGCGGGCCGGACCGCGCGGTCCGACACCACCGCCGCCGCGGCGCCGGCCAGCAACACGGCATGCCCCGCGTACACCGCGACCCCCGGTGCGGGCAGATACTGCGCGACCACTGCCGCGGCGAACGTGCCCAGGGCCGAACCGATCACGGTGGCGCTGGCCATCGCGGTGCGCCCGCGTTCGCCGCGGCGCTCCAGGATCAGACCGGCCAGCGATCCGGTGACCAGACCCACCGACAGCCCGGCGAGGATCCGCGCCACGCAGGCCACCACGGCCGAATGTGCCAGTGCCATCGCGCAATCCGCGCCGACCCCGCAGGCACTGCCGACGGCGATGCGCCACCACCAGTCGGCCCGCGAGGCCGGGGTGCCGAGCAGCGAGAGGGTGGGCGTGAGCGCGATCAGGTACGCGGCGAAGATGACGGTGATCAGCAGCGGCGCGAGCGCCCAGGCGTGCCGGTAGTACGGCATCATCCCGGTCGCCAGGTTGGGCTGTGCCATGATCAGCACCAACAATGTCCCTGGAGCCGCCAGCCTCATCGAGCCTCCGAATCGAGGAGATCTTCTCGTTTCGAGAATAGAGAAGTGAGAAGAACTTCTCTACATCAGCACGGCGGCCGACCCTGTGTCGCCCGTCACACCATGGCGCGGCCGAACCGCCATCGTCAACGCTCCTATGCGCGCCACACCCACCCTCGTGGCGCGGCGGGCACTGGTTCCCGCAGGATGGTGGGGTGCCCGTGAACACCCGCAGCGACGCGCAGCGCAGCCGAGTACTGCTGGTCGGCGCGGTCGGCAGCCTGCTGACCGCCGGCCGGGTAGGTTTCTCCGTCCCCGAACTCGCCGCCGAGGCCGGGGTCGGCGTCGCAACGGCCTACCGCCACTTCCCCACCCCGCAGGACGCCATGCAGGCGTTCCACCGGCGGGCGATCGAACAACTCCTGGAGGCCTTCGGCGCGATCGGCGACGGCTTGGCGCCCGCCGAGCGTTTCCGGCGGGTCTGCCGCACGTGGGTCGAACAGGCCACGCAGTGGGGCGCGGCCATCCGGTACATCCGTAGCAGCCAGGGGTTCGTGGAACGGCTCGCCGCCGGTGACGAATCCATCGTCGCCCTCCACGACACCCTCGCCGGCGTCCTGGACGCGCTGGCCCGCGACGGCCGATCAGGCGAGCCCGACATCGGTTACGCGGTGCTGCTGTGGATCACGATCTTCGACGAGCGCGTGGTGTACGACCTCAGCGAGCATCGGCGCTGGTCCGTCGACGAGGTCACCGATCGGCTGACCCGCGCGGTGGCCGGCGCACTGGGCCTGACGGTCTGAACCGCGACGGGCCCGAAAAGCGCCGAGCCGGTGAGCAACTCACGCGCCCAGCCGGCCGGCCGCGCCGTCGCCGCGAATTCGCTAGGGCGGCCCGATGATTCGCGACCACGCGTCGGGTCCGTCGGCGGGACTGGTCACGGCGGGAGCGGGATCCGACGGCCGGTCCTGGCGCGCGTAACCGAGCCAGCCGGTGCCGACGAAGACCGCCAGCAGCAGCGCACTCGGCAGTTCCACCAGCAGCCAGCCGCGCGGGCACTGTATGCCACCCGCCCTGCCGCGCTCGGATCCCACAGCCTCCGCCACTCGAACCCTCCATCCCGTCACCGCCCGGCCGGATGCCGGCACCTCCACCGACTCACCAGGATGCCGAATCCCCCACGTCCACCGCAGCTGTTCCCCGCAGAACAGTCCCACCGTCGTGGGACGAATCAGCCGAAACCGGCAGTAGCTCAGCGATCTCCCGCGTCGGGGAGCATCGCCGGGCACGGCGCGCCCGGCGCGGTGGCGACCTCGAAATGCCACCACTCGTTCTCGTAGGTCCGGCACAGCCCCCAGCGATTCCCGTTGGCCTCCAACCAGTTCGCGCCCTCCTGCGGGGCGACGTCCACGGCGCGCCCCTGGACGTGCGTGGACTCCTCCGGCGGCAGCACCCAGCGCCGCGCCGCCCCCGGGCTGCCGTAGGTGGCGATCCCGTCCTCCCACAGTTGTTCCTGCTCCGCAGGGGTGCGGTAACCGGAGTTGATCCACAACGGCACCCCCTCCGCATGCGCCTGCTGCTCGGCGAGCGTGTACGCGCCGGCCAGCACCGGATCCAGCCCCCCGATCCCGTCGGCCCCGGCGGCGGGCCCGACCGCCGGTTCCAGCAATAACACCGTTATCCCCGCGACCACCGCCGCCACCGCACCAACCCGCCATCGCAACATGCGGCGATGGTATCGGCAAAGCGACAATTCGGGCCGGATCACGCGTTTCCCGGCGATCTCCCCCGCTCCGCGAGCTACCGTGAAGCCGGACACGGCGTCCGCTTGCCCGGCAACCGAGGAGGTCGTCATGGCGATCCCGATGACAGCGAACGTCGTTCTGTCCCTGGCAGGAGTACTGGGCCCAGCCGCCCTGATTCTGCTCACCTACGCCGCCCCGCCCCCCGTTCGCGGCCCGTCTCGGTCCTGGACTGACGGAGGGAGGGAGCGCAGCGACTGAGCGGAGGAGGGAAGGACCGAGACTCAGGGGCCGCGAACCCGCCGAAGCGAAGCGAAGGCCAAGAATACAGCGCGAAGCGAAGGCCAAAGATTCAGCTTCTGGTGCGCACGGTCAGTGCGATCGGCTTCTGGGTCTCCGCGAAGAAATCGTTGCCCTTGTCGTCGACGACGATGAAGGCCGGGAAGTCCTCGACCTCGATCTTCCAGACCGCCTCCATGCCGAGTTCCTGGTACTCGAGCACCTCGACGCTCTTGATGCAGTCCAGTGCGAGCCGCGCGGCCGGCCCACCGATCGAGCCGAGATAGAACCCGCCGTGTTCCTTGCACGCCCGGGTCACCTGCGCGGACCGGTTGCCCTTCGCCAGCATGACGAACGAGCCGCCCGCGGCCTGGAACTGGTCGACGTAGGAGTCCATCCGGCCCGCCGTGGTCGGCCCGAAGGAGCCGGAGGCGTAACCCTCCGGGGTCTTCGCCGGACCGGCGTAGTAGACGGCCATGTCGCGCAGGTACTCCGGCATCGGCTCGCCCGCGTCGAGCCGCTCCTTGATCTTGGCGTGCGCGATGTCGCGGGCCACGACCAGCGGGCCGGTCAGTGCGAGCCGCGTCTTCACCGGGTACTTCGACAGCTCCGCGCGGATCTCCGACATCGGCCGGTTCAGGTCGACCCGGACCACGTCGCCGCCGAGGATTTCGTCGGTCTGCTCCGGAAGGTACTGCGCCGGTTCACGTTCCAGCTGCTCCAGGAAGACGCCCTCGGCGGTGATCTTCGCCAGCGCCTGCCGGTCGGCCGAGCACGAGACCGCCAGGGCCACCGGGCAACTGGCGCCGTGCCGCGGCAGCCGGATGACCCGCACGTCGTGGCAGAAGTACTTGCCGCCGAATTGCGCTCCGATACCGAAGGATTGGGTCAGCTTGAAGACCTCCTCCTCCAGCTCCAGATCCCGGAACCCGTGCGCGGCCATGGAACCCTCGGTGGGCAGGTTGTCGAGGTAGTGCGCGGAGGCGTATTTCGCGGTCTTGAGCGCGAATTCGGCGCTGGTGCCGCCGATCACGACCGCGAGGTGGTACGGCGGGCAGGCCGCGGTGCCCAGCGAGCGGATCTTCTCGTCGAGGAACTCGAGCATCCGCACGGGGTTCAGGACGGCCTTGGTCTCCTGGTACAGGAAGGACTTGTTGGCCGAGCCGCCGCCCTTCGCCATGAACAGGAACTTGTACGCCGGATGCGCGGGATCGCCGGGGGCCGAGTACAATTCGACCTGCGCGGGTAGGTTGTTGCCGGTGTTCTTCTCGTCCCACATGGTGATCGGGGCGAGCTGCGAGTAGCGCAGGTTCAGCTTCGTGTACGCGTCGAAGACGCCGCGGGAGATCCATTCGGCGTCGTCGGCGCCGGTGAGCACGCCCTCGGACTTCTTGCCCATGACGATCGCGGTGCCGGTGTCCTGGCACATCGGCAGGATGCCGCCGGCGGAGATGTTGACGTTCTTCAGCAGATCCAGCGCCACGAAGCGGTCGTTGCCCGAGGATTCCGGGTCGTCGATGATCCGGCGCAGCTGGGCCAGATGGGCCGGGCGCAGGTAGTGGCTGATGTCGTGCATGGCCTCGGCGGTGAGCAGCCGCAACGCCTCCGGCTCGACCTGCAGGAAGGTCCGCCCACCGGTGGTGAAGGTGCTGACGCCCTCGGTCGTGACGAGCCGGTAGGGGGTGTCGTCCGCCCCGATCGGCAACAGGTCCGAATACAGGAAGTCGGGCGCTGACACGTTTCGCACTCCTTGCACTGTGGGCTGGGGAGCGGCTCGCGGCAATACGGCGTCGGGCTCACATCAGCCGGGTGAATCCAAGCAGTGCGACTCTAACCAGCTCCCGGCGCCGCCCGGAGGTCAGGCAAGCCTAATCTTCGTGCGCGGCAAGCTAAAAGGTTGCACCTTCAACGCGAAATGTGTAACTGTCGACCTGTGACCGAACCCCGTTGGCTCGACGAGGTCGAGGAGCGCGCCTGGCTCGGGTTCGTGTTCACCCGCGACCTCATCGCCGCCGCCGTCGGCCGCGACACCTCGCGCCGCTCGAACCTGACCTACGTCGAGTACACCGTGCTGGCCCGCCTCGCCGACGCGCCCGACCACCGGCGCAGTTTCGCCGATCTGGCGGCGGTGCTGGAGTGGTCGCAGAGCCGGCTGTCGCACCAGATCACCCGGATGGAGAAGCGCGGACTCGTTGCGCGCGAAGCGATTCCCGACGATGCCCGGCGCACGGCCGCGGTACTGACCGCCAAGGGCGCGGAGGTACTGGCCGCGGCCGCCCCCGCGCACGTGGCGAGCGTCCGCCGGCACATGATCGACGTCCTCGACCGGGAGCAGCTCACCGAGCTGGCCGCGATCTACGATTCGCTGCTGGCGCACCATCGGCGCACCGCCGATCGGCACACTCCCCGCATCGATCTACGCGGCCAGCACAACGGCAGCATCGGCTGAGACCGGAGTGATCTCCGGCCGGTGCGGCGTGATCTCCGTCGGTTACACGTTTGGTTTGTGCCCCATCGGGTACCGAGTAAGACTAGGCTCGCTGCTGTCGGTGACAGCAGACGCCCGTTCGAGCAAACTTGACGAGCACCACCAGACCTACCCTTACGAAAGGGGCAGGAGTTTCCATGTCCGACGTGTCCATCGGCCTCTCGGCGGATTCGTTGTCGACCGTGCCGGTCGAGAATCTGCTTCCGCAATTGGTCGAGCACCTGCGTCAGAATCGTACCGAGCTGCGCGAGGAATGGGCCCGCCGCATCACCGACGTCCAACTGCTGACCGCCATGACGCCGGAGGAGATCTTCTCCGAGGCGACCTCGATCTACGACAACTACGTCGAGGTGCTCGAGACCGGTAGCGTCGAGGCCCTGCAGGCCTACGCCCGGGACCTCTCCGAGCGCATCATTCCCCGCGGCGTCGAGACCGACGAGGTCATCGGCATCGTGCTCCTCCTGCGAGATGTGCTGGCGCGCAGTCTGTTCGAGAAGTACCAGTCCAGCTTCGATCTGCTCAAGCGCGTGCTCGACGCCTACGAGCCGGCGGCCAACCGGATCGCCAACACGGTCGCGGTGTCGTTCGTGCAGGAGCGCGAGCGCGTCATCCGCCAGCAGCAGGAGGCCATCCGCGAGCTGTCCACGCCGGTGTTGCAGGTGCGCGAGCAGCTGCTGATCCTCCCGATCATCGGCGTGCTCGACAGCCAGCGCGCCCGCCAGCTCACCGAGCAGTTGCTGCGCGCCATCCGGGCCAACCGCGCCAAGGTCGTCGTGATCGATATCACCGGTGTGCCGGCGATAGACTCCACGGTCGCGAACCACCTGGTCCAGACCGTCGACGCGTCGGGCCTGATGGGCGCGAGCGTCATCATCACCGGGCTCTCCTCGGAGATCGCGCTGACCCTGGTGACCATCGGCCTCGACCTGTCCAAGATGAACGCCGTCGGCGACCTGCAGGGAGGCATCGAAGAAGCGGAGCGGCTCCTCGGATACGACGTCACCCGCGTCACCGAGCGCGACGGACGGTAACGGCGGACGAGCCGATGCCGGTACCCATTCTGAAACAGGGCACATTCCTCATCGCGTCCGTCCAGTCGGCGCTGACGGATGCCGATACCGAGCGGTTGCAGGACGACCTGATGAAGTACGTCAGCAAGTACCGCGCGCAGGGGATCATCGTCGACGTGACCGCGATCGACGTCATGGACTCGTTCGCCGCGCGCTCGATTCGAACCATCGCGCACATGACGAAGCTGCGCGGCGCCGAGACGGTCATCGTCGGGCTGCAACCCGAGGTCGCCTTCGCCATGGTCCAGCTCGGCCTCACCTTCGAGGACATGCACACCGCCCTGGACCTCGAGGAGGGTCTGGCCTGGCTGAACAGACAGCTGCGCCGCCGCGATCGAGATGGTCGTGACCGTGGCCGCTGACAACGTGGTGATCGCGGTGAAGGTGTCCAACGACATCGTGACCGCACGTCAGGCCGGGCGAGAACTGGCAGCAAAACTCGGTTTCTCGCTCACCGACATCACCATGATCTCGACGGCCATCTCGGAGGTGGCCCGCAACATCACCAGTTATGCGGGCACCGGCGAGATCCGGATCGTCGTGGCGGATCGGGACGGGCGACGTGCGTTGATCATTCAGGCCGAGGACCGTGGTCCGGGCATTCCCGACATCACGCGGGCCCTCGAGGACGGCTATTCGACCGGCCGTGGCCTGGGGCTCGGACTGCCCGGGGCCAAGCGGCTGATGGACCACCTGAACATCGACTCCGCCCCCGGGCAGGGGACGCTGGTGGAGATGTGGAAGTGGGTGCCCGCCGGTGCATGAGGGTGGATTCGTCGGCACCGTCGAGTGGGCGGTGACCGGCCGGGCGCTGCCGGGGCAGCGCGACTCCGGTGACCGCGCCGTCGTACTCGATGCGGGCGGTGGCTCGGTCCTGTTCGCGGTGCTCGACGGGCTCGGGCACGGTAGCGCCGCCGCCGACGCGGCGGCACGCGCCGTCCAGGTACTGGCCGAGAATCGGGGTGAACCGCTGGACGTCCTGATGTTGATGTGTCACCGCGCCATGTCCGAGACCCGGGGCGCGGCGGTCTCACTGGCGATGTTCACCGCCGGCGACCGGCTGCAATGGCTGGGCGTCGGCAATGTCGAATCCCGGGTGGTGGCGGCCGGGCCCGGCAAACCGGTGGTACGCGCCACGGCACTGCTGACCGGCGGCATCGTCGGCTATCTGCTGCCGCCGAATCTGCAGACCCAGACCGTCGCCGTCCGGCCGGGCGATCTGCTGCTGATGTGCACCGACGGCATCGTCGACGAGTACGTCGAGGCCATCGACATGGCCTCCTCGACCGCCGACATCACCGAGGCCATCGTCTCCGTGCACGCCAAGGACACCGACGACGCGCTGGCGCTGGCCGCCCGGCACCGCGGGCACACGGTGGCGGCGTCGTGAGCACGATGCTGGCGGCCTTCCGCACCGATTACGCGAATGCCTTAGGGCTGCATCTGGATTCGCCGAGCCAGACCACGCTCGCGGAGGGCTACGAGCTGGGCCGGCGAGCTCTGGTGGAGGGTGTCAGCATCCTCGACCTCACCGAGCACCACTTCCGGCTGCTCGACCGCGAGGGCCTGAAATCCGAAGCGGCACTGGAATTCCTGTTGCAGACCCTGGCCGCGCTGGACGTCGCCACCCGCGGATTCCTGGACAGCACACGCAGTTACGAGCAACAGCGGCTGCGGGTGGAGGATCTGGAGGGCCGCGACGCCTTCCGCACCGCGCTGGTGGAATCGCTGCAGGACGGATTCTTCGTCGCCGACTCGCACGGCGCCATCACCGAGGTGAATTCCGCCTTCGGCGCGCTCACCGGCTACGGCCCGGACGGGGTCCCGTATCCGCAACCGCATCCGTGGTCGCTGCACGAGCCCGGCTACCCCGATCTCGGCGCGACGCTGACGACCAGCGACACCGCCCGGTTCATGCTGCCGGTGCGGCACCGCGACGGGCGGCGGCTGTGGCTCGCGGTCAGCACCTCGACGCTGGTGCGGCCGGAGGACCACGAGCAGATCTACGTCGGCACGATCCGTGACGTCACCGCCGAACAGGACGCGCAGGCCCGGGACCAGGCCGTCTCCCAGCTGGCCACCGCCGTGGGGGCGGCCACCAGCGTGATCGAGGTGCTGGCCGTCGGGCTGGAGGAGCTGCGGCGCATCATCGGCGCCGAGGCCGCGGTGGTGTCGGTGTGGCCGAACCGGCACACCGGGCCCGAGCTGTACATGTCCAGCGGCGAGGGCGCCCCCGCGCGCCAGGTGCTCGACGCGCAGGCCCGGGTGCTGCTGGACCGGGCCCGGGTGTGGCCCGGCCGCACCATGTTCGCGATCCCGGAGGGCGCCGCCAGCTCGGAGGGCGTCGTCGCGCCGCTGGCCGAGCCCGCCGACGCCGCGCTGTGGCTGCGGTTCGGCGCGCCGCGCGCGATCACCCCGGGCGACTGGGCGCTGTTCTCGCTGCTGGTCGGCCAGCTCCGGCTGGCGGTACAGCGGGCCCGCAACTTCGACCAGGCCCGATCCACCTCGCTGACCTTGCAGCGGGCGATGCTGGGCCCGATCGAGCTGCCGCCGCGGTTCTCGGTGCACTACGAGCCCGCGCTGCCGCCGCTCGAGATCGGCGGCGATTGGTACGACCTGGTGCCGCTGCGCGACGGCACCATCGGCATCGTGGTCGGCGACTGCGTCGGCCGAGGCCTGTCGGCCGCCGTCGTGATGGGTCAATTGCGCACCGCCGCAAGGGCTCTGCTGTTGCGCGGGGCCGGGCCGGCCCAGTTGCTGACGGAGCTGGACACGGTGGCCGCCCGCATCCCGGGCGCCATGTGCACCACGGCGTGCGCGGCGATCCTGGATCCCGCGCGCGGTGTGGTCCGGTACTCCAGCGCCGGGCACATGCCCCCGGTCCTGGCCGCACCGGGCAGCAAGGGACGCCTGCTCGAGGACGGCCGCGCGGTGCCGCTGGCCACCTTCGACCCTCCGCACCGCCCGGAGGCCACCACCGAACTCGGACCGGGGTCCACGCTGGTGCTGTTCACCGACGGCCTGGTGGAGGAACGCGGTACCGACATCGACGACCGTTTCGATCTACTGGCCGCCGAATTGTCCGGCGCCGCAACGCTGTTGCCGCGTGAGGTGGCCGACGCGGTGCTGTCCCGACTGCGCCCCACGGTCGGCTACGACGACGACGTGGCCATGGTGGTCTACCGGCAGCCGCCGCGGGCGCTGCACCTGGACCTGCCTGCCGAGGCGAACCGGCTGTCGGCGATCCGGCGGTCGCTGGCCGGCTGGCTCGCCGCCGCCGCGGTACCGCACGAACTGGCGCTGGACCTGGTCGCGGCCGCCAACGAGGCATGCAGCAACAGCATCGAGCACGCCTACCTCGACGGCGCGCTCGGGCGGATGGTGATCGACGCGGACTGCACCATGGCGCAGGTGGTGATCGAGGTCACCGACGCCGGGATCTGGCGGCCGCAACCGGAGGATCCGGGCCACCGCGGCCGGGGCATCGCGATGATGCGGGCGCTGACCGACGAACTGATCATCGACAACGCCGGAATCGGCACTCGCGTTCGGCTGATAGCGAAACTGCCGGCCGTCGCGGTGACCGCCGCAGGCCGGGTATAGTCCCGGCAAACCACGCTGACCTCGGTCCTGGCCCACATGTGACAGTCGACACCCATTTGCCAGCTATCCGGTGGTAACAATCGGAAAAAACTCTGTACCAGGGCTTTTCACATCCAGGATGGCGGAAAATCGACGAAGAAAGTACCGCACGATGCAGCGGGAAGCGCTGGTTCATGGCAGATTGTTCTGTTGTGACCAATACTTCCGGAGACGCGTATCCCCTCGCCGATGCGATGACCACCTCGGTCTCCGTGCAGGACGAGGCGACCGTGCTGACGGTCGCCGGCGAGGTCGATCTGGCAACCGCCCCCACGCTGGAGACCGCGATCGAGACCACACTCGGCGGCGCCCCCGCCGCGCTGATCATCGATCTGTCCCAGGTGAGCTTCCTGGCCTCGGCCGGCATGGCCGCCCTGGTCGCCGCGCACCAGCGCGCCGGCTCGACCCGCATCGTGGTGGTCGCCGACGGACCGGCCACCGGCCGCCAGCTGAAGATGACCAATCTGGATCAGGTGTTCGCCGTGCACCGGACGCTGGACGAGGCGCTCGGCGCGTTGCGCGCGAACTGAACCGGCTGTCCGTTCACTCGGTGTGGGCGTTGCGTTGATGGTGTAATCGGGGTCTACAGGGGTTTCGTCGTCGTACAGGGGATGCTGTGGCGGATCGGATGAAGGTCGATCCGGCGGTGCTGCGACAGGCCGCGGACGGAATCGACGCGATCATCGGCGAGTTGTCGGACATCGGGACGACCGAGGCGGCGACCACCGGCCGCGGGTTCGCGATGCTCCGCCTGTCGGGCCTGCAGGCCGGTGAACAGGCTGTGCATCAACAGTTTTCGACGTTCACCGACCGATGGTCGTGGGGCATCCGGTCCTTGGTACAGGCCGGGAACACGATCGCGCAGATCCTGGGCCTGGCGGCGGGGCAGTTCCACGACATCGAACAGACCAATGCGGCGGCGTTGAAGGAATCGATCGCCGATCTGATCGGCGACCCCCACCTGTCCGAGGAGCGGATCGACAGCCGTTCGATGACGGACACGCTGGCCGACAACGGAATCAGCGACCTCCTGCATCCGGACTACAGCACGCGATCCTTCGACGACATGGCCGCGCACATCGGGCGGGACGGGCAGGCGATCGCGGCGATCGCCCCGGACGCGGCCGGGAACATCGGGTTCCCGGCGCACTGGCGGACCGGCGATGCGGCGCGCGCGGCACAGATCGTCGACGGGCAAGGGGGACAATAGGTGTGGGCCTGTTCGACAGCATCGGCGATGCGCTCGGCAAAGCGAACGACGCGGTCACCCGGTTCGAGGGCAAGGCCGAGAGTGCCCCCTATACGGCGGCGGCCTCGGTGGCCCGGGCCTTCGGCGCGAACGGTGTTGCCGCACAACTCGATCACGTCGCGGATCAGGTGGCCGACGCGCACGGGGCCGACGTCGCCGAGCGCGAACTCGGCGACACCGACGACCCCAGAGAGCTGATCCACGGCGATCCCGCCGCCATCGGTCACGTCCACGATCTGTTGCAGCAGATGGGTGACTCGATCGAGAAGACCGGCGACGCATTACGCAAGATCGACCTCTCGGACTGGATCGGGGAGGCCGCGCGCGGGTTTCACACCGAGTTCGAGAAGCAGCCGAAGCTCTGGTGGACCGGTGCCGACGCCATGCACAAGGCCGCCGGCATCCTGGACACCTGGGGTCACGCGGTCGCCGCCGCGCAGGGCCGGGCCGCCGACGCGCTCGCGAAGTGGAATCAGGCGGCGGCCGAGGAATTTTCGAGGAAAACCGCGTGGAACGCCCTGTCGGCCGACCAGCGAAAGTCCACACCGCTGGTGGACACCTGGACCGCGATGCGCCACGACGCCCGCGAAATCCTGCGCGGCGCACGGACCGACCGGGACGCCGCCGCGTCGACCGCGGCATCCGGGTTGAAGGCCGCCACCGCTACCGCCCCCGACACGCCGCCGCTGTCACAACGCCTGCTCGACGACGTCGACGACACGTATTCGGCGCTGAACGACGCGGGTGCCCATTTCACCAAGGGCCTCATCACCAGCTTCACCGGGATCGAGCAGTTCGTACGCCAACTCGACCCGTACGAGACCTACAACATGACCCATCCCGCGCAATACCTGCAAGGGATGGCCGATCTGGGCACCGGCCTGGTCATCGCCACCGCCGACCCCGGCGCCACGGTGGACTCGTTCCTGAAGGACACGCGCAAGGACCCGTCCGAATTCCTCGGTTCGCTGACCGGCAACACGCTCATGACCGTGGGCACCGGCGGGGCCGGGGCCGCGAAACCGGCGCTGACGGCGGTGGAAGAGGCCGCCGACGCGACGAAAGCCGCTCAGGTTGCCGGAAACACCGCCGAGCACACCGCCCCGCACCCGGGCACCGACTCACCCCACATCGCGGAGTTGCCGAAACCGGCGGCGGGAGAATCGGTTCCTACGCCGAAATCCGATCCGCCGATCCAGCGCTCTACTCACGATGCGGGCACAGCGCCGGCACAACCCGCCGCCCGCCCATCCACAGAATCACCGCAACCCGTATCCGACACGCCGACATCGCGAGCCCAGCCCACCGCGCACATATCCGACGCACCCCGAACCACGGCACCCACAGCCGACATCTCCCCAGCACCCGCGCAACCCGCCGCGCACACAGCCGAGGCTTCCCCGGCACCCGCGCAACCCGCCGCGCACACTGCCGAGGCACCTTCGCCGCCCGCCCAGCCCGCCCCGCACTCGTCGGCGGACACACCTGCCGCCCACCCCACGGTGCACACATCCGGCCCGGATGCCGCGCACGCCCGGTTGGCAGGTCCGCACGATCAAGCGCCCGCGAATCAAGGTTCCGGTGTCAGCGGAACACACCCATTTGCCCCGAGTTCGAATCCGGTTGCCGCACAAGGCACAACACTCGAGCACAGCGCATTGCACCCGGTCGATGCCACGGCACCGCAACCGGATGCCGGTAGCTCCCTACACGGACTCGGCAGCCGCACCGAGCCGGTACATCCGGGTCCGGCACCGCAACTCCGTGAAGTGACCTCATCGCGCCCCGACGATGTATGGCAGAACAGTTCGCGCCCCGAGACCGGCAGGCCGAGCCCCCATCCGGATGCGGTTGTTCCGGATGCCGGACGCCCTGCTGCGGCTCGTCCCGAACAGGTATCGCCGACCGGTCGCGATCCGGTCCGGTGGGATCGCCCGGAACCGGCTCACCGGGCGGAGCCCGCCGATCCGTATCGGTCGGCCGATCCCCCGGGCGGTTCGATCGAATCCGCCAGCCGCCCAGCCGAACCCAGGACACCTCCGGCGGAGCGTAGCGCTCGACCGATCGAACCCACGGAACGCGCGATCGACCGAACTGCCCGGCCGCCGGAATACCCGGCCCGCACAGTTGAACCCCCCGCACGCCCGCAGGATCCGTATCGTCCAGGCGATAGTTCACCCGCCACGTCGAGTGCGCGTGCCTCCTGGGATAATTCGCCGCGCGACCACCCTGCGGCTCGACCAGGGAGCGAGCACGCCCTGCGTGACACCTCGCCGGGAGCCGGGGTTCGGCCCGAGCCACCGATGCGCCCAGTCGATCCGGACCGCGCACCGGCGCCACGAGAGCCTGTCGAGAATCGGCCGGAGATTAGACGAACCGAGCACCCGGACACCGGACAGATGAACGCCGAGCATCCAGAACCAGTCAGTTCCGGGCACGGTGCACCGCCGAACCGCCCAGCCGGACCCAGACCGAATCTCCGCGACCTGTTCCCGCCGGACGGCTTTCAGGTAGACAAGGCAACCTCGCTCCCGCAATTTCAGCAGGCGATGGGTGGCGAGTACGGCGGATTGCATGTCCGCGTCAACCATATCTATGGCGATTACCAGGCTGTTCACGTCGAGATGAAGATCTTCGACGCCGACGGGATGCGGGTGGGGCATGCCACTCGCACATTTGAGAACAGAGCGGGCCACCTGAGCGCGCACCACGCGAATTTGGTATTGCAGAAATCTGTCCAGGGTCAAGGTTTCGCCACGGAAATGAACAATGCCATGTTCGCATGGTATCGAGACTCGGGGGTCGAAGAGGTCCTGCTCAGGGCGAATATCGACGTCGGCAGCTATGCCTGGGCGCGCCAAGGGTTCGAATTTCAGAACGGAGAGGAAGCTGCCCGTACCATTCGCCCACGATTGGGCAATGAGATCCGTCGCGAACAGATGAACCTCGATCAACTCCGGCTGGAGGTCGCGACCGCTCCCAATGGGCCCGAAAAAATCGCTCTTCAGAAGAAGATCAGAGATGTCGAACAGGTAATCAAGGACGCGAAGACGCTGCACAAGAATTTTGAAGTGGGCTCCCCCCACTTCACCACACCCAAGCAAATCACCGAGCTCGGCCGACCGGTAGGAATACCCCCCGAGCAGTTACGGAAAATGACGTGGCTCGGCAAGAACGTATTCCTAGATCCGGTCGAAAATATCTCGTGGCATGGAATTAAGAGGATGAATGCCGAATAGGGAGAAAGCGGGATGAGGGATTCGCGGATCAGACCCAAGGGGTGGCCTGCAGATGAAAGTGCCCGGCGAAGCCTGAAGCATGGAAATTGGCACGCGGACTGGTCGACTCGGTGGCGGAACAGAGTAGATTTCCGACCCGACAGCCGGGACGTCGAAAACAGCGATTACAACCAACACTACGTGGATGTAGAAGCGCCACTGGAAGCTGAACTGGAATACAGTGCCCGCTCGGACGAGATCAGCGGGTGCAGCAACAAGATGAAGCATCTCCTGATTCCCACCGGGTCGGAGAAATTACGCGGCGCTCTCGTCGGCGCAGGCGTAGGAGACGCATTTGCGGCCACTTTCCATGGCTTGACCAAATTCCCATGGAATTCTGGCGGCGCAGTGAACGTCGAGGAGAAACTGATCGACTATCTGCCCGACGACAACATGATTTCATCGAGCGTCAGTCAATTGATGGCATATTGCGCCGAAGGACTCACTCGCGCTGTCGGAGGACGACGATTCGGTCGCCACATCGATCCCGTGTCGGCAGTTCAACATGCCTATCAGCGCTGGCTTTATCACATGCAGGAAGACTGGGAGGCATCAGGTGAGTGGCGAAGGTACGGTGGCCCCTACGCGCGCAACGCCGGTGACAAGGACGAGCCCGACGGCACCCTGTCGGAGGAAACCGTATTCCAGATCGGCATTCTCAGCCAAGACGCCGCGATCATCGATGCACTGACCCAATTCGCCGCTTCCGGGGTCATGTCCACACCGGCGGTTCCCCGCAGCGCGGCCCGCGGCGCCGACGTACTGCTCCGCGGCGCACTGGCGGCAGTATGGTCAGAGGATCTGTCCCAGA
Source organism: Nocardia aurantia (assembly GCF_009604425.1). Classification (GTDB taxonomy): domain Bacteria; phylum Actinomycetota; class Actinomycetes; order Mycobacteriales; family Mycobacteriaceae; genus Nocardia; species Nocardia aurantia. The sequence continues at coordinate 104,144 of NZ_WEGI01000019.1, forward strand.
CGTTCAGTCTGGCAGTCGCCATTGCTGCGCTCAGCCATCCGCACCCCGACGACTACCTGCCAGCTGGCGTACTCGCCGTGATCTTGCACCAGCAGATACGCGGCCACCAATTCATGGACTGCCTCACCGCTGGATACCAGCAACTCACGGCCTGGCCCGGCCACGAGCGAACCCGCACAATGATCGACACCGCCGTCAATCTGCTCCGCAACGAATGGACACCCACCCAAACCGACAACCTGCGCAAATATTTCCCGGGAGGAGGCGCCGACGGAGCCGAAGGACTCGCCATCGCCCTCTACTGCGCGATGGTCAGCGACTATATCCGGGAAGCACTCGTACTCGCGTTGAACTACGCGCCCGACGAGCATCGCACCACAGTCACCGCCGCCACGGGAATGCTGATCGGCGCCGAATACGGAGTTCAAGCCATCCCGACAGCCTTCCGCGATCCGGTCGAATATACGCACACCCTAGATCGCCTCGGCCAGGATCTGGCCACCGAACTCCGCGATGTCCTGGACCAGACCGAATGGCTGCGGCGCTACCCACCGACCTGAGCAAGCATCGACGACACGACGGGAACGAGAATCGGTGCCGGAAAACGGTAATCGCACGCCGGAGGAACGCGCTGACGACGACCGTGGCGCATACGAACATGCCAGTCGGTCCGGCTCGATGCACGACCGACTCGACGATCAGAAAACCGTGGCCGACAACCTGGTCGACCTCGCGACCGGCGAGTTCCTGCTGCGGGAGATCGATGTCGAGCTCCCGGGCATGCTCGCGCTGGTGCTGCGGCGATCGCACCTGTCGGGCTACCGGTTCGGCCGTTGGTTCGGCCGATCGTGGTCGTCGACGCTGGACGTGCGACTGGTGGTCGAGGACGCTGGGGTCACGTTCCTCGGCGAGAGCGGGGTCATGCTCGCCTATCCCCATGCGCCCGAGGACACCTCGGTCGAACCGATCGGCAGTCGGCAGCGCTGGACCCTGACCCGTAGCGGCACCGCCTACCGAGTCCGGGACCCGTGGTGCGAGAGGATCTGGCATTTCGCGCCGGAGCCCGGATCGGGCGGTATCGAATCGCGGGTCGGGAACTACGCCATCTCCGCGATCACCGATCGGCATCGCAACCGCGTCCGCTTCCACTACGACTCCACCGGCATTCCCGTGGAAGTGGTTCATTCCGGCGGCTATCGGGTCGCCGTGCGCACTGCCGGTGGTCGCGTCACCCGGCTGTCGGTGCACGACCGGGGCGTTGCCGTACCGGTCCGGGAATTCGCTTACACCGCAGGGACATTGACCATGGATTCCGACGCTGCCGGTAGCGCGACGAACTTCGTCTACGACGATATGGGGCGCATCGTGTCCTGGACGAATTCCGCTGGGGATCAGAGGATCAATCGGTTCGATGGAGCCGGTCGTGTGGTGTCGCAGCGGAGCAACAGCGGGATTCTCGACGCCGACTTCCGGTACATCCGATTCGCTGATGGCACAGGCAGTCTCACCGCTGTGACCGATGCCGATGGGGCCGTGACGCGGTACGGCTTCGACCTCGACCATCGGCTGCGCGACCACAGCGATCCGACCGGCGGCCGTACTCACATCGACTACGACACGGACCGGCGGCCGCTGACGGTGATCGCGCCGGACGGCGGGGTCACCCGGTACCGCTACACCCGTGATGGTGACATCGCCGAGATCACCCGGCCCGACGGTGCGAAGCTGACCGCCGAATACGATGTCCGGCACCGCGCCACGCGCCTGATCGACGCCGATGGCGCTGTGTACGAACAGGAATGGACCGAGGACGGCGATCTCGCCGCCATCGTCGATGCCGGCGGGGCTCGCACCGGGTACAGCTGTCATCGGGGTGGTGGCATCGCGACCGTTACCGGTCCGACGGGCACTCGTACCGCCTTCGAGGTCGATCCGGCCGGGCTGCCGGTGGCTGTGACGGAGTCGTCGGGTGCGGTCACAGTCGTTCATCGCGACGGGTTCGGCCGGCCGATCGCGCTGTTCGATTCCCGCGGCGGGTGCACGAGCTACGAATGGACGGCGACCGGAAAGCTCGCTCGCCGTCTCGATCCCGACGGTTTCGGCGAATCCTGGGTGTACGACGGCGCGGGAAACCTGACGGCGCATACCAACCGGGCCGGTGGTGTCACCCGGTACACCTACGGCGCGTTCGGCCTGCCGGCCACCCGTGTCGACGCCGACGGTGGCACCACCGGCTACCGGTGGGACCGGCACCGGCGCATGGTGTCGGAAACCGACTCCATCGGTGCTACAACTCATTACACGTACGATCGAGCCGGCCGGGTCGCCACTGTCACCCCCGCTACCGGCGTGACCCGGCGCTACTCCTACGACCGGCTCGGCCGCGCCGTCGAAATCGTCGCCGCCACCGGCGAATATCGCCGCTTCGGCCACGACCGGGCCGGTCGGATCGTCAACGCGGTCACCGGCACCGGTGACGGGTGCACCCATACCCTCACCCGCACCTACACGCCGAGCGGCCACCTGGCTGCCGAACAGGTCGACGACCGGCCGCCGGTGCGATGCGAGTACGACATTCATCAGCGACTCGTCCGCCGCACGAGTCCCGGCGGCTCGATCACCGCATGGATGTACGACCACGACGGTCGCGTCGTCGGGCTCGAAACCGGCGGCTACCGTGTCGATTTCACCTACGACGCCGTCGGGCGATCGACCGGGTGGCGGGTCGGTGAACTCGAGCTGACCCGATTGCCGAGCGGCACTGGGCAAGTCGACGCGCGCACGGTGACCGCGTTTCCCGGCACGACCTTGAACCTCGGCGTCAGCGGTCGTCCCGCCCCGCGGCGGCTGTTCCACGACGAGTACGGCTACCGTCCTGACGGTTACCTTGTCACCCATATCCAGCATGTGGCCGGCAACGAGCCGATTCATCGCCATTATCAACTGGATCCGCTCGGCCGGATCACGGTCGAGAAAGTCGTGGACCGCGCACTGCTCGACTCCGACATCGTGCGCTACCGTTTCGACGCCTTCGACCAGCTGATCGAGGTGCGGACCCCGGACGGCCGGTACCGGCACTACACCTACGACGCCTACGGGCGCCGCACCACCACACAGCACCGAACGTCCGACGGGGATGTCCTCGATCACATCGATCACAGCTGGGACGGCATACGACCGATCGAAGAATCCACCGAATCATGCAGTGTCCGGTGGAATTACGAGCCCGGCACGTGCGCACCGATCACCTACGATGTCGACCGGAACGAACTCGGCAGGCAATTCTTCGCAGTCGTGACCGACCCGGCCGGTGTGCCGACCGCACTCGTGGACCCACAGTCCGGGCAGGTCGCGGACAGCGCCGGGACAGTGCTGTGGGAGCATTCCGTCGGCGCTGTGCCGCAACGATTCACAGGCCAGGATCGGGGAACCGGCCCGCGGCACAACCCGGGATACCACAACCTTGCCGGGATCCGAAGCGTCGGCCCGGATCTCGCAACCGGCCCCGACCACTCCGGGTACGTGCTCGGGGCCGATTCAGGCGATCTCCGCGCCGGCGGACCGGCGGATGCTCAGACCAGTTCGCGCAGTTGCTCGATCAGCTTCACCCGGTCGGCCGGAGTGGCGGCCATCGGTACCACGTTCAGCACGGTGACGCCGGCCGCCGCGAACGCCGCCACCCGTTCCTTCACGAATCCGGCCGGGCCGATCAGCGAGATGTCGCGGACCAGGTCGTCCGGCACAACCTTCGCGGCTTCCTCCTTCTTGCCGGCCAGGTACAGCTCCTGGATCCGGTCGGCCTCGGCGCCGTAGCCGTACTTGGTGGCCAGGGTGTGGTAGAAGTTCTTGCCCTTGGCGCCCATGCCGCCGATGTACAGCGCCAGATGTGGTTTCACGAACTCGCGCAACGGTTCCACGTCCTCGCCGATGGCGAGGGCGGGGCCGGCGAACACCTCGAGTTCGCCGAGCGACGGGTCGCGGCGGGCCCGGCCGGCCGCGAGTGCGTCGCCCCAGACGTCGTGCGCGCGTTCGGGCAGGAAGAAGATCGGCTGCCAGCCCTCGGCGATCTCCGCGGCCAGCTCCACGTTCTTCGGGCCGAGGGCGGCCAGCAGCACCGGAATGCGTTCGCGCACCGGATGATTGATCAGCTTCAGCGGTTTGCCGAGGCCGGTGCCGCGCTCGGCGGGCAGCGGCACCCGGTAGTACTTGCCCTCGAACTCCAGGCGCTCGCGGCGCCACACCCGGCGGCAGATCTCGACGACCTCGCGGGTGCGGCCGATCGGCGCGTCGTAGGGCACGCCGTGGAAGCCCTCGATCACCTGCGGGCCGGAGGCCCCGAGGCCGAGGATGAAGCGGCCGTCGGAGACGTAGTCCAGGCCGGCCGCCGACATCGCGGTCAGCGTGGGGGTCCGCGTGTACAGCTGCAGGATGCCCGAGGCCAGCTGCACGTGATCGGTCCTGGCGGCGAGATAGCCGAGCGCGCTCACCGCGTCGAACGAGTACGCCTCGGGCACGAAGACGATGTCCAGTCCGGCCCGTTCCAGGTCGGCGACCTCGGCGGCCACTTCCTTGAAACCGCCCGCATAGTTGATGCCCAGTCCGATACGCATGAATCGACCATACCCACGCTGCGCCGCAGCTCCGGGGCTACCCCCGCTTACTCGAGGTGAACCTCGAGTAACGGCCGGACGGGCCGTTCGGGCGGTCGCGGGCAGCCGCGTGGCACCCGGTACCGTAGTGCTCGGACGCGCATCATCCGATGCGCACCGACCGTTCGTTCAGGAGGGCCGTCGATGTCTGCCGAAACCGCTTCGCCGCAGTCGATTTCGACATTCGCGGGAGTGTCGGTCGGTGGTTATCTGGACGATCTCGCGGCCAAGATCCCCGCACCCGGCGGCGGTGCGGTCGCCGCGCTGCACGCCGCGCAGGGCGCCGCCCTGATCGCGATGGTGGCCAGGTACACCACCCGGGCCAAGGACGTCGCGCATCGCGAGACGATCGACCGCATCATCGCCGCCGCCGACGCCGCCCGGACCAGGTCGCTGGCGCTGGCCGACGCCGACGCCGCCGCCTTCACCGCGGTCGGGGCCGCCTACAAGCTGCCGAAGGAGTCCGACGAGCAGGCCGCCACCCGCGCCGCCGCCGTGACCGCCGCGTTGCTGGAGGCCGCGCGGGTGCCCGCCGCGGTCGTCGCCGAGGCCGACGAGGTACTCAGCCTCGCCGCCGACCTGCTCCCCATCGGCAACCCGAACGTGATCACCGATATCGGCGCCGCGGCCGACGCGGCCCGCGCCGCCGCGACCAGCTCGCAACTCAACATCGCGATCAACGTGGCCTCGCTGGCCGCGGGCGAGGGCGCCGAGTTCGCCGGAGCGTTGCGGACAATCGAGGAAATCGTGGCTCGCGCCGATGCGCTGCACACCGACGTCGTCACCGCGATTACGACGCGGTAACCGGAGGACATCCCCCCGACCTCGACGACGACGAAAGTGCTTGCGAATGCGGCATTTTGGTCACGATGACCACTTCACGAGACACGCGGCATGATCATCCGACTCTAGACTGAGCGTCTGATTATCCAGCCCCTCGGAGGAGTGGAAGCCATGCGGAACACGATGCGGAATCTGTTCCTGGCGACCGTGATCGCAGCGTTCGCAACCATCGTTCCCGGCACCGCGACAGCGACCGTGCCGATCTCTTCGCAGACGGCGTCCTCGCTGACGTCGTTGTCGGCAGCGTCCCTGACGACGCCGGCGGCCGCCTATCCCGTCGCGTCGATCTCGCCGGCCGACGGCAGTACGGTCGGCGTCGCCGCGCCGGTGACGATCCGCTTCACCGACGCGGTCGGCGATCGGGCCCGGGCGGAGAAATCCGTCTCGGTGGCGGCCGCCGGTGTGCTGCCCGGAGAGTTCACCTGGAACAGCGACCGCGAGGTGGTCTGGCGTCCGACCGGCGGATTACCCGCCGCCAGCCAGGTCACGGTCACCGTGGGAACCACGCACAGCCGATTGGAGACCGACGGCGGTATCGCCGCCGACGCGGACCTGTCCGCGCACACCTTCACCGTCTTCATGCCCGGTGAGCCGCCGCGGGTGATGCCCGCCTCGATGGGACGGCCGGGCCGGGAGACCCCGGTCGGCATCTTCCCGGTGCTGGAGAAGTTCCGCACCGTCGAGTTCGACTCGCGCACCATCGGTATCCCGCTCAGCGATCCGGACGGTTACCTGATCACCGGGGAATTCGCCGAGCGGCTGACCTGGGACGGCGTCTTCGTCCACTCGGCGCCGTGGTCGGTGGACGAGCAGGGCAACCAGAACGTCAGCCACGGCTGCATCAACCTCGCGCCCGACGATGCCGCCTGGTACTACTCGAACGTCAACATCGGCGATCTGGTGACCTCGCACTGGTGACCCACCCCCGGCGAGACGGCCCGGACACCGATCGGTGTCCGGGCCGTGATCCGTTCAGCCCCGGGCGTTTTCGGCCGCCTCGAGCACGTGACGCATCAGCAGCGCGGTGGTGACCGGGCCGACACCACCGGGCACCGGGCTCAGCGCCGCGGCCCGGCCGCGCACCGAATCCGCGTCGACATCGCCGACGATGCTGCCGTCCGGACCCTCGTTGGTGCCCACATCGATGACGACCGCGCCCTCGCGCACGTGCGCGCCGGTGATCAGGCCGGCCCGGCCGACAGCGGCCACCACGACATCGGCGGCCGAGGTCACGGCCGGCAGGTCGGTGGTACGCGAATGACACACGGTCACAGTCGCGTTCTCGGCCAGCAGCAATTGCGCCAGCGGCTTGCCCACCACGTTGGAGCGGCCCACCACCGCGACATGCCGTCCGGTGAGCGGAATGTCGTGGAACTTCGCCAGCTCCACCACGGCCTGCGCGGTCGCCGGCGGGAAACCGGGCAGGCCGGTGGCCAGCAGGCCCAGCGACAGCGGGCTCACCCCGTCGACATCCTTCGCGGCGGGAATCTCGGGGCTCACCTCGTCGAGGGTGACCCCGGCCGGTAGCGGGGTCTGCAGCATCACCGCGTCGACCGCGGTGTCGGCGCCGAGCGCGCGCAGGGCCGCGCGGATCTCCTCCGCGCTCGCGGTCACACTGAGATTTGTTGTGGTGCTGTCGATTCCGAGCCGACCGGCGGCGCGCTCCAGCGATTTCACGTACCAGCCACTGGCCGGGTCGTCGTTGGCCACCACCAGCGCCAGCCGCGGCGCGGCGCCGGACGCGGCGAGGGCGGCGGCGCGTTCCTTGGTGTCGGCGTTGACGGCGGCGGCGAGTTCCTTACCCGATAGCGAAGTCGTGTCCACGTCGGAAACCTTATCGGGCGTCGCCGTCCGGCCGGCGCGCAGCGCACCCGGTTTGCGCATCGAGTGCAAGTTTGCAGTGAATCTCCGCCGGAGAATGCCGGACGGCCCGGTATCCGGGCCGTATCGTGGTCCGGTCGGTTCCGCAGACAACCGGCAGCAACACATGGCGTGACCCATTCGTCAGAAAGAGGTCGACCTGTGAGTCTCTCGATGCGCGTCAAGGATCTGGCCGCGGTGGCGTTCGCCACGCTCGCCCTCACGGTGACCGGCCCGGCGCTGTTCGGCACCGCGGTCGCCACCGCCGACCCCGCGGACCTCTACAACTCCGCGCAATCCCACTTCATGAACGGCCAGGACGCCGCCGGCCTCGACGATCTCCGGCGGCTGCTCGACGAATCGCCCGACGACGCGCAGGCCCTGGCCCTGCAGGCGATCTGGTCCGACTACACCGGTGACGTGATCACCCGGGAGGTCGCCCTGCACCGGCTCGACGCCGTCGACCCCGGCACCGCCGGTGGGACCCGCAACATGCTCGGCGCCGTCGCCTCCGCGGTCGCCACCGTGCCGATGCCGCTGCCGGCGCTGGTCGGCGAGCACACCGGAATCGTCGTGCTCGGCTACGGACTGCTGCCCGACGGCAGCATGCGCGAGGAACTCGTGGACCGGCTGGAAGCCGCCTGGCTGCAATCGATCGCCGCGCCCTGGGCGCCGATCGTGGTGACCGGCGGCAACCCGCAGAACGGCGTGGCGGAGGCGGCGGCCATGGCCGGCTGGCTGATCGGCCACGGCATCCCCGCCGAGCGCGTATTGGTCGAGGACCGGGCCGGGTCGACCGTGCAGAACGCGCTGTTCAGCACCGAGTTGCTGCGCGGCGCCGGGGCCGGGGCCGCGGTACTGGTGACCTCTCCCAACCACATTCGCCGCGCGGTGGCCGACTTCATCACCGCCGGTGTGCATGTGGTGGGCGCGATGACCTCGACCGATCAGTGGGCCGCCCAGCTGATGCCGCCGGCGCGCTCCGCCCAGCGCGGCATGTACATCGACGCCAGCCGGGTCATGATGCTGCCCCCCGGCCGGTAGGCCACCCGGGTCACCTGTCGAGAATGGACGGGTGACAGTGACGGATCCGGAGACGCTCGTCGCGCGGCTGCGCGCGGCGGGCTGCGTCTTCGCCGAGGAGGAGGCGGCCCTGCTGATCGCGGCGGCGGCCTCCTCCGCCGATTTGGAATCCATGGTGGCGCAACGGGTCTCCGGGCAGCCGTTGGAACATCTGCTGGGCTGGGCGGAATTTCGCGGGTTACGGGTCGCGGTGACACCGGGGGTGTTCGTGCCGCGGCAGCGCACCGGGTATCTGGTGGAGCAGGCCGTGGAGCAGGCCCGCTCCGGTCGCCGCTCGGGGCCGCCGCGCGACTGTGTCGTGCTCGACATGTGTTGCGGCTGTGGGGCTCTCGGGCTCGCCGCGGCCACCGAGCTGCACGCCGCAGGCATCGGCGTCGAGCTCACCGCCGCCGATCTGGAGCCCGCCGCGGCCGCGTGCGCGCGCACCAACCTCACGCCGCTCGGCGCGAGTGTGTACTGCGGCGACCTGTTCGCGCCGCTGCCGCCGCGGTTGGCCGGGCGAGTCGAACTGCTCCTGGCGAACACCCCCTACGTACCGACCGAGGCGATCGCGCACATGCCGCCCGAGGCCCGCGATCACGAACCCCGCACCGCGCTGGACGGCGGCGCCGACGGGCTCGACCTGATCCGGCGGGTGGCCGCGGCGGCCGGCCACTGGCTGGCACCCGGTGGCGGCGTCTTCGTCGAAACCGGCGCGGAGCAGGCTGCCGTGGCAGTGAAAATCCTTGCCGCCCATGGACTTACGCCGAGCGTCCGCGAATCCGAGGACCTCGGCGCGACCGTCGTGTGCGGCATACGGCCCTGAGTCCGGGCAGCCGAAAGCACTGCGGCGGTCATTCCCCCTGGTTCGGCAGTGCCACGCCGTCCGGCAGGATCAGCCGGCCGTCGGTGTCGATATAGCCCGAACGCTTCGTCGGCATCGGCAGAATCGGATCGGGGCACGGTACATCGGTGCCGTCGCCGCAGTTGCCGCCGGTGAGATAGGACCGGTGCCGGACGTCGGCCGGCCAGGGATCGGAATGCATGGCGAACCATTGCGCGGGCAGGTTGTAACAGCAGAAGAAGCAGGCGCTCACGGCGGCGAAGACCGCCAGGAAGCGCGTCGCCTGCACCCGGGCGAATCCGCCGTGGAGGCGGTCCAGGCCGCGTTCGGCGATACTGCGACCCCGGTCGTCGGTGAAATAGCGCAGGCAGCACAGCGCCGTCAGGACACCACCCCACATCACGCCCTCGTAGACGGGCCATTGGTGATAGGTGCCGGCGCTGATCGACAGCGCGCGAATGGCGCCGGGATAGACGTAGAAGCCGGTCGGCAGATAGATCAGGCCCTCGAGCACGAAATCGAGGAGGAAATTGAAAACGAAGACCAGGCCGATCAACTGAGCATTGCGCAGACCGGGCCAGCGGGTCTTGGCTCTGCGCATCACCGCGCAGCCGAGTATGACGAACAGCAGATTGCCGAACGAATAGCCCGGCACATTGGTCAGCAGCGGTTCCACGACCTGATGGCCGGGCAGTTCCGGCGACACCCACCCGGGAATGTCCGACGACCACGCGCCGCGGTTCGGCATCCATGTGTTGTAGGTGCACCAGGTGTTCAGATAGTTGAGCAGCGGGTCCTGGAAGAACATCAGTCCCATCGACACCATCAGCAGGCCGTCCAGGGTGAACTGCCGGGTACGCCGCCACGGCCGGACGAGGAACCACCAGATCGCGAACGGCAGCCCGATCCAGGCGAGGACCGCGTTCGCCACCAGCGGGATCTTCATGTACAGCGGCGGAACGTCCGGCCCCACGGGCACCGCGTGGAAATAGGGTCCGGTCATCCACCGAATCCAGACATACAGCTGGAACACCAGCAGGACGCCACCGACGACCGCCCACACCGTGACCGGCCGAATCCTCGGGTCGTCAGGCTTGCTCGGGCCGCTGTTCGTTTCGATCGGACCGGGGACGACCGGCGCCGGGTTCCGCAGGTCCGACTTGTTGCTCGTCATGCCACTCTCCTTCTCCGCCCGGCCGCGCCCACCTCCGCAACCGCACCCCCTTCAAGATACTGGTCAGTATCTGAGAAGCAGATTGGATTCGGAAATCCGGGTCAGATTTCGGTGGCAGACCGCCATCGGGGACGTCGCTCTGGCGGTGAAAAAGTTTCTGCCGCACACGAACTCACGCCGAGCGTTCCCGGAATTCGGGGAGCTCGGCGTGAGCGTCGTGGGGTGCGCGGTCCCGAGGCCCGGATCAGCTCGCGTCGAGGGTGCGGCGGATCTGGGTCACCGCGTCGAGGCGGGACTGGACGGCGGTGAGGTCGGCCTCCAGGGCACTGAGGTCGGGTTTCGTTGTGGCGGTGGTGTAGTCGGCGACACCTGCCTCGATGGTCTCCACCGCGAGGGTGACCTCGGGAAGCTGGCGTTCGCGGTGCGGGCGCGGCAGCGCGGCCACCGCGACCAGGTGGTGGTCCACCGCGAGCGCCGACTGTTCCAGGCCCGACCGCATCGACAGGCTCGCCGCCGTGTCGTAGGCCGCGACGGCGTGCAGGGCCGTCATCGCGTCGCGCAGGCGGCGATGTAGTTTGGCCTCCACGTCGTGCGACCGGGCCCAGGCGGTCGGCGCCCGGGTCGGCGTGCCCGGGATCACCTCGTTCTCCTCCGCCATGGATCGCCGCTGACCGGCGGTGACCACCGCCAGCACCGCGATCACACCGCCGACGATCACCACCAGTGCGAGCAGGATCAGCAGGAAGATCATGGATTACCGCCTGGTGGTCGGACGAACCGGATGGCTGACATGGTGGCCGTGCGAGTGCAGTTTCGCATACAGCACGAGTGCCAGCACCACGACGAGGACCGTGACGACGATCGCGACCGCGATCTTCACCTTGCTCCACGGCCGCCGGCCCTGCACCTCGCCGGTGAGGCCGTTGATGTACACGCGGAACGGCTGATTCGCGTACACCACTGTCAGCAGCCAGATCGGGAGCAGAATGTGCTTGTACGCCAGCGCGTTCCAGTTCGACTGCAACGAGTGGATGCGCTGCCGGTCGCCGCCGATCTGCGAACGGACGGAACTCTCGATCATTCCCTCCATCTCGTTCCTCACCTCCGGGAACGTCTCCTCGGCGTCCCGGTCGTAGGTGCGGGCCAGATGGCCGGCGAGATATTCCGGCGAGTAGCCGGTGGCCTCGTGGATCGGCCACGGCTCCAGCGCTTTCACCTTGCCGTGGTCGAGATCCTCGTTGGCCAGCGCCGGCATGTCGGCGAACTGGTTGCCCACCTCGCCGGACACCGGATACCACTCGGTGCGGATCTCGGTCTGCAGATCGCCGTCGCTGTCCCGATATTCGACGGTGTAGTCGACGCCGCGCTCACCGGTGTACCAGCTGTAGGTGTCCGCGTCGTAGGTGAAGTAGGCGTGGTAGACGCTCGCCAGCGAGCCCAGCCGCCGGTACTTCTTGAACGCCGTCGGCGCGAACCACCTCTTCGCCACCCACTTCTCGACCAGCTCGCGCGCCTGCTTCTCGTTCACCCGGAACGGGAGCACGCCGTCCACCGGCAGCCGGGCGGGGGCCTCGTGCACGTCGTCACGCTGAATCGGCGTGGCGCAGTACGGGCATCGGGTCGCGGTGAGGCTGCCGACGAATGTGGTGGTGCCACCGCAACTCTGGCACTTCACCTCACGCTCGCCGGTGACCTGCGGCCCCTCGGTGGTGGCCTGCGAATCCCGCAACTCCACCATCGCCTCGTGCAGATCCCGTGCCACCACGGGCTCGCGCGGCACGCTGATCTCGTTGTAGTTGCCGCAACTCGGGCACCGCAGCTTCTGGCTGTCGATATCGAACACCAACTGCCCGCCGCACGCCGAGCACGGATAGGTGCGCGTGGCCTCGGTGCTGTGCAGCATCCCGCGATCCGGTCGTGCGGGAACCGATTCCGCGGCAGGCGCTTCCGGCGCCGGCTCGCCGGCGGGCACCGGAAGCGCCACCGCGACCCCCACACCGAACGCCGGCGGCATCATCCCGGGCCCCGAGCCCGGCAGCGGCGGTGGAGCCATCCCACCACCCGGAACCTGCTGCGCCACACCGACTCCGGCACCGGGCAACGGAGGCGGCATCGGCCCCCCGCGGCCGGGCAACGGTGGCGGAACGGAACCGGGCCCCGCGCTGCCGGGCAACGGCGGCGGCACCGAACCCGACCCAGCGCTGCCTGGGAGTGGCGGCGGCACCAGGCCCAACCCAGCACCACCAGGCAACGGCGGCGGCACCGGGCCCGACCCAGCGCCGCCCGGGAGCGGCGGGGGCACCGGGCCCGACCCAGCGCCGCCCGGCAACGGCGGCGGCACCGAACCCGACCCGGCGCTGCCCGGGAGTGGTGGGGGCACCGGGCCCGGCCGAGCGCCGCCGGCCGGCGGGGGTGGTACCGAACCGGTCCCAGCGCTACCCGGAAGCGGAGGCGGACTCGCGCCCTCACCGTCGGAGACCCGGGACTGCATTGCGCCCGGCCCGCCGTTGCCGGGCAGCGGCGGCGGAACATGGCCCGGCCCCGCACTATTCGGCAACGGGGGCGGAGTCGAAGCCGTCCCAGCGCTACCCGGCAGAGGTGGCGGTGCACTTGCCCCGCCTCCGGGCAGCGGTGACGGAATCGCCCCTTCGTCGCCGAGCGATCTCGTCGGCGGTGAGCCGATGTGCCCGCTCACCAGCGGTTGATCGCCGGATTTCGCCGTCGCGGACAGCCGCGACGGACTCGAATCGAAATCGCTCGACAACGGTGTCACTTCCTCGCTGTTCGGCCGGGGCGGCGATGCAGATCCGGCACCCACCGAGTCCGCGCTTCCGAGGGAGATCGGAAGTCCTTCGGATCGCAGCGCCGAATCCAGCTGCGACCGAGGGGGTGTGGACTCCGTCCCCACCGACCGGCCATCACCCGCGCTGCCGGGCGACAAGGGATCATCGCCGATGTCGCTCGACGAAAGCGATTGTGACGCATCGGCTCCGGGGCCTGTGGACTCGTGGCCGAGTGCCGGCGGAACGGACCGGTCGCTTCCCGGCCTCGACGGGAGTGTGCCCGGGATTGCGGCGAAACCCGGGGGCGGAGTGCCCGGGCCCGCTGATGGCGGGCGTTGCGCAGAATGGGGCGGTTGCATGCCGGGAGCTCCCGGTGACGATGGGTATCCGGGGCTTCCCGGAAACTGCTGGGCAGGAGCCGATCCCGGTGTGGCGGGAAAGCCCGGCGGCGGGGTGCCCGGACCGGCGGGGTGCGGGCGGCCGTCGAAGGGCGGAGGAGGCGGGTAACCCGGGGCGGCACCCGGCGCTCCGGGCGGCGGCATATGTCCCGGACGTGCAACCGGCGTTCCCGGCGGAGACGGGTAACCGGCACCCGGACCTCTCGACGCAGGCGCATAACCCGGGTCGGCCCCTTGGGCACCGGGCGCGTAGCCCGGAGCAGCCCCTTGGGAACCTGGCGGTGGCGGGGCGTAGCCCGGAGCAGCCCCTTGGGAACCCTGCGGCGGCGTAGAGCCCGGAGCAGCCCCTTGGGAGCCCTGCGGCGGCCGGTAGCCTGGGCCGACGCCTCGGCCACCCGGTGGCGGATAACCGGGACCAGCTCCCGGTGCGCCCGGCGGCACCGGCGCAAAGCCTGGGTTGGTGCTCGGGAAGTGGTGGGGCGGAACGGGTCCCGCTCCGGGGCGGTACTGCGGCGGCATGGGGTTGCCCGGCGGAGGAGGTGTTCCGGGGGCTCCCGGTGGTGGCAGGTTGGGGTTCGCGCCCGGGAACGGCTGGGGCGGAACAGGACCGGCGCCGGGCCGATACCGGGGCGGTACAGGGCCGCCGGGCGGGGGCGGCATCATTCCCGGGCCGCCCGGAGGAGGCGGATAACCCGGATTCGGGCCGGGATACGGCCGGGGTGGCATTGGGCCGCCTTGCGGAGGAGGTGGCATCGGGCCGCCTTGCGAAGGAGATGGCATCATTCCCGGTGCGCCGGGGGGCGGATAACCCACGTTGCCGCCGGAAAAATGCTGGGGCGGAACGGGTCCCGGCCCCTGCGGGCGCGGTGGGACCGCACCGGGGACCGGCGGCGGGAACTGACCGGGGTGGCTCGGATCGGGACCGGCCGGGTGCTGCGGGGCAGGTCCGCCGTGGGCACGTGGCGGACGGGTACCGCCGGGACCGGCAGGCATCGGGCCGGGAGGCGATCGGTGGGCCCCTGGGATCGGCGGGGTACCCGGGTGGGGCGGGAACGGTGGTGGAGTGGCCGGGCCACGGGACAGCTGGTCCGGGCTGGGGAAGGGAGGCTTGCCCGGAGACGCCACGGCGGCATCCGAGTGCGGACCATCGCGTCTGGCCGCGTCGACCGGCGACTCGGTTTCCGATCGGGAAGCACCGTATGCCACCGTTTCCGGCGAGATCGCGTTGTCCGGTTCCGCTGCACCGTGGTGCACCGCATCGGACGGAAGTTCCGGATCCACCGCGCCGGCAGCGTGTTTCACCCCGCCGGATACGGATGGGTCGTCCGATCGGGATGCACCGTAGTGCACTGTTTCCGGCGAGATCGGGTTGTCCGGTTCCGCTGCACTATGTTTCACCGCATCGGAGGGAAGCTCCGGATCCACCGCGCCGGCAGCGTGTTTCACCCCGCCGGATACGGATGGGTTGCCCGATCGGGATGCACCGTAGTGCACTGTTTCCGGCGAGATCGGGTTGTCCGGTTCCGCTGCACTATGTTTCACCGCATCGGAAGGAAGCTCCGGATCCACGGCACCGGCAGCGTGTTTCACGCCGGATGAAAGAGCCGGGTCCACTGGACCGGCAGCGTGTTTCACCCCGCCGGATACGGGTGGGTTGTCCGATCGGGCGGCATCCCGTTCCGCTCGATCGGGCGGACGCGCGGTGTCCGGCTGAGGGGAGCCGACGTGCGCCGTCTCGGCGGGTGGTGCTGGGTTCGGGTGGGCCGCACCGTATTTCACGGTTTCCGGGGTGG
>NZ_WEGI01000002.1 GCF_009604425.1 Nocardia aurantia
GCCGCAACCGCCGAATAATCCGATTCGCCAGCAACACCGCAATCGCGAACGCCACCACCGCCAACGCGATCGCACTACCACCACTGACCAACACCGCCCGCGACCGCTCATGCGCCAAATCCGCGGCGCCGCTGTTGGCGCGGCCGTTCTGCTGGATGATGATCGCGAACAGCTGCTCGCCCACCGAGTTCACGGCGGTCCGCCACTCCTCGATCGGCATCGGAAGGACCGGCGGCGCACCGTTCTTCGGGGCCACCGGCGACAGCAGCGCGTCCTCCATCGCGGTCACCTGTGCGAAGGCGGGACTGGCCAGCAGATCCTTGACCAGTTTCGCGTCGGTGTCGTCCAGGTCGTTGACCAGCTGATTGATCAGCGAATGGTACAGACCGACGTTGTTGCCGAATTCCGTGAGCAGCGCCGGCGACAGATCGCCGCCGATGGCGGCCAGGCTGAGCGCGTTGGCCCGGGAATTCGCCTCGAGGGCCTGGAACAGCTTCAGCGAGATCATCTGGTAGATCGCGGTATTGATGGTCGGCGCGCTCTGGCCGACGATCTTGCTGCCCTTGTCCACGCCGTCGAGGATCGCGGTATAGAACTTGTACACGTCGGGGACGGGTACCGCGCCCGCGTCGACGCCGGCCCGCACGGCCGGCAGCTGCACCGTGATGAGCTTCTGGGTGGCGGCCATTTTCGCGTCCATGTCGGCGCCGCCGACATGCTGGATGGGTGAACCGACGGCGGCGAGTCCGGCCAGCGCCTTGTCCATTCGCGCCCGGGCGGCGGGCAACGCCTGCGGGCCGGCATCCTGCCCGGCCAGATGCGCGATGGACTGCAGGCGCTCGTCCTCCTCCGCCGTCATCAGCTCCTTGGTGAAGGCGAGGCCACCGGCCATGGATCGCGAGAAGTCTTCGGCTCTGCCGGCATCGTCCTCGAGCGCGATGGTGTAGCCCACGCCGATTCCGAACAGTGCGAGACTCGGGACGAAGGCGATGGCGAGAATCCGAGTGCGGATCCCGGATAGTTTGACTCTCTGCACGGCCGAAGTGTAACCACGCGAAAGGGATATGTCATTCTATCTTCACCTGCGACAATAGGTGCACATGAGGATTGCCGGACCGTCGCTCGCGCGCCGGCCCGGTGATCTCGACCGGTTGAAGTGCTCGGTGCCGGTAAGGCAATGCCGTTGGGAGACAGGAAACGCAGTGCGGACTTCGTCCTCGTGACCGCGAATGCCATGCTAACCGGCCGCCGCGTGAACTTATATCCAATGGCGTGAATCGGCCTCATACCGTCTCGAGCACGTCGACGCGAAGATCCGCGTCGTCGTAGTGTGCCCGGGGACGGTGCGCGAGTGCGGCGAGGACAAGGTCGTGGGCGTGATCGCCGGTCAGCTGGTGGTCGGGTTCCGGGTGGCGCCAGTGTGCCAGCACGATCGTGCCGCCGACCGCCAGCCGCGATGCGAGATCGGTTGCGGTGCGGGTCAGTTCGTCGGCGGTCAGATAGTAGGCGACCTCGCTGAGGAAGAGCAGGTCCAGATCGCCGGGCCATCGCCACGGCTGTCCCAGGCCCCAGCGGTGGACCTCCACGGCCGGCATCGTGGCGCAGCGCCGGGTCGTGAGTTCCACCGCGCGCGGCGCGATGTCGGTCGCGATCACCCGGTCGCAGCGTTGGGCCAGCGCGGCGGTGAGATGTCCGTTGGCACAGCCGGGTTCGAGGGCGAGGCGGTAGCGCTCGTGCGGCAGCAGCGCCATCAGCAGGGCGCGTTTGCGGCGTTCGTACCAGCGGGTGTCGAACCGCCAGGGGTCGGGATCGGCGCGGAACTTGGCGTCGAAGAACTCCGGATCGCTGCGCGGTCCTACCACAGGATTACCTCGTTCTCGCGCAGCAGCCGGTCCAGGATCCACGGCGGGAGCACCGCGCGATCGGCGGGATCCGGTGACAGTGGCCGGATCTGGCTCTCGAAACATGCCACGGCGGCATGCTTGCGGGCCACCGCCGCGGCGGTGAGTTCGACGCGATGTGCGCGACCCCAGTCGATTTCGGGATCCCCGGGAAACGACCAGTGCCACATCCAGATCGGATACTCGATCACGGTGGCGGCGTGGGCGGCGGCCGCGCGGGCCGCACGGGCCGTCGCCTCGTGATCGGGATGCCCGTCCGCGGCGAAGGGGACCGCGACGACGGCGCCGGGCGGCAGGTGCCGGGACAGCAGATCGGCCAGCCGGTCGGTGTGCGCGCTCACCGCACCGTCCGGCAGACCGCACCGGACGATATCGTGGATGCCGAGAGCGTCTGCGGCCGAGCGGGATTCGTGTCTCCGGCGGGCGGCCAGAGCGGCGCGTGTAACGGTCGGGGATCCGGGATGCGAGGATTCGCCGTCGGTGACGGCGACGATCCGGACCTCCCCGCCCGCGGCCGCCAGCATCGTCGCGATTCCGCCCACGCCGAGGACCTCGTCGTCGGGATGCGGCGCGACGATCACGAAGGGGCGGTCCGTCCATGGGGCCGAATCGAATTCGGGCAGTCGGCGCAGCCACGGTTCCCAGGCCGCGCGGGGGGTGCCGGGGCGGTCCAGCCCGCACCCGGCGAATCGCGCGATGCTCATCGGCGTGTCACCGCATGTCCCAGATCGGCCAGATCCCGGTCGCCGTGGCTCTGCCGCAGATAGACCGTCAGGTCCGCGACCCGCTGGGCGTGGGCGGGATCCATCGCCAGCGGCCGGGCGCCGAGCGAACGACCCACGCGGTCCAGGGTGAGCGCCGCCGCGTCCTCGATCACCGCGCGGACTCGCCGGGCCCGGATCCGGGCGGCCGCCCGGTCCGCCGGGGCGGCGTCGATCTCCGCGGCCGCGGCCGCCAATGTGGCGCGGGCGCCGTAGAGGGCGGCGTCGACGGCCCCGACATCGGCCTCCCACAACAGGTCTCGGCGATCGGCGGCGTACAGGGGCGCCGCGACCGCGAGCGCGCCACCGAGCCAGCAGGCCGCCACCCCGATCGCGCCGTGCCAGAATCCCGCTCGGTGCAGGTACTGCTCCGCCGATCCGGTCCACTGCGCCTGTGCCCCGTCGAAGTCCACGGTCAGGGTCGCCGCGCGGGCCATGCCGATCCCGGCCCAGGTCTCCGGGCGCACCCGCACACCGGGGGCGGCCAGCGGCACCGTGAACAGCGCCTCGCCGTCGCCGTGCTCGGCGGTGACCAGGGCGTGGGTGCAGATACCCGCGCCCGAGCACCACATCTTGCGGCCGCGCAGCCGGAACGCGCCGTCGCGCTCCTCGGCGCGCAGCGCCGCACCGGGGGCCCGGGCCGCCCAGACACCCCACAGCTCATCGGCTTCCGGGCCGGGCCGGTCCAGTTCCGCGGTGATCGCGACGGCGTCGGCATGGGCCTCCGCGAGCCGGCCGATCACGATGTCACGACGGGCGGTGTCCAGCAGCGCATTCCAACGCGCGCCGGTCGCGCCGCTGCCGGGCAGTGGCCACGAGCGCGCCTCCCGGGCCGGAACATCGTGCCGCGCAAGGTATTCAACCGTCATGCTGACCCCCTCCCTCAGCCCGCGCGCTCGATATCGTCGAGATACCCGGCGAACCCGCCGCGAACCCGGTTGTCCCGCCGATCGGAGGTCAGCACCGGGTTGTCCGCGATCCAGCCGACCCGGGCTCCCGCCCGCCCGAGCCGGGTCACCAGGTCCACGTCCTCGTCCGCGGGTAACGCCGCGAAACCATCGACGGCGCGGTACCAGTGCCCCCACACTCCCAGGTTGGCCCCGTGGACATGCAGATGCGGTGTGGACATCGCTCGGCGGTAGCGCTTTTCGTAGTCCGTCCGGATCGTCGCCGGCCGCTGCGACCAGGCCACCTCGACCGTTCCGACGGCGACGTCGAAGACGGCGGCGTCCCGCAGCTGGCACCGCAGCCAGTCAGGGGGCACCCGGGAGTCGGCGTCGGTGGTGGCATACCACAGCCGCGCGGGCGAAATGCCCTGGGCGGCAGCCGAATCGAAGCCGGCGCGGCGGGCGGCGCCCACGTTGCCGGCCTCGATCCGGACCGCCGACACTCCGGCGGGGATGGTCAGGGCCGTGCCGTCGGTACAGGAATCCAGGGCCACGACCACTCGGACGGGCGTCTCGATGCGGGCCGCGGCCCGCAGGACGGAGTCCAGGCAGTCACCGAGACGATCCTGTTCGTTGTGTGCGGGGATCACCACCACGACGGCGGCGGGCCGTGGCCCCGCGGATCGCTCACTTGCCGGAACACGCACCCGGACCCCCCGGCACTTCGATATCAGTCACGCTGGAAACTCTGCTGACGAGCCTCGTCGACCTTCGCTTCGCCGCGGGCCTTCTCCGCCTCGGCCTCCTTCTGGGCCGCGGTGCGCTGCGACCGCGCCTTGTCCTGCTGCGCCCGGCCTTCCTTCTTCAATTCCTCGTTGCCGGTCAGGGCGCCGGCCGCTTCCTTCGCCTTGCCCTTGGCGTCCTCGACGACACCCTCCGCCGCTTCCCGTGGTCCGGTCTTGTGCTCGGTCACGATGATCTCCTCCGATCGCCGAATGGAATCGAACGTCTCGGATTCGTGGCTACCCGCCACGGCGGCGGTGAATCGGCGGGCGGCGCAGACGTGACCGTTGCGGAACGGCCGCCGCCACGATGCCGAAGCGGTCAGCTCCGGTCGTCGCCGGCCAGCAGACGGCCGATCCGGTCGCCGATCAGCTCCCCGAGTTCCGCGTCCGGGAGGTCCTGCAGGCCGGTCGAGGCGCGGAGGAACGGCTCGAACAGTTGCCAGCCCAGGCCGAAGGCGGCGGCGTGCGCGACGGCGAGGGCGGCGGCGCGGTCGTCGGCGTGTTCGGCGCGGGTGCGTTCCAGCAATTGCCGCATGACCGGGAATCGTTGCTGCAATGTCTCGACCGGGTAGCCGTCGAGGATGCAGCGGGCCAGTACGCGCAGGTGCCGGGCGAATCTGCGGTCGGTGACCGAGAATCCCCCGGCGGCGGCGAGGGCGCCGGATTCCGCGCCGAGGTGGTCGAGGACCTGGCCGACCAGTTCGTCCTTGGTGCCGAAGTGCCGGAACACCAGGCCGTGGTTCACCCCGGCGCGCTCGGCGATGTCGCGGATCGAGGTCGCGGTGGGACCGCGCTCGGCGAACAGGTCCGCGGCGTGGGTCAGCACCGCCGCGGCCACGGCCTCGCGCCCGGTGGGCCCCTCGCGCGGCGGCGCCGCTCGGCGTTCGGTCATCCGTCCACGCTAACGGAGGCCGCGGCGCCCGTCCGGGGACGACCCCGCCCGGCCCCGGCCGGTCGGCGCCGGGATCGGCGCGAATGCCGGGTTCGGCGCTGGAATCAGCGTGAATCCAATCCGCGCGGGCGGCGTTGCGGCTGTTCAGCGAGGTCCGGGCCGGTGGCGCGCGTCCGTTCGGCCCGGGTGCGGGTGTCCGGGCACCTACCCTGTAGTCAAGCGACTACAGCTCTCACAACTGGAGGACACATGGCCGAGTCGGCTGTTGCGGAGCGGACGGTCGGGGGGCCGCGGGCGATGCCGCTGCCCGCTTATCCCCCGCTGCTCACCGGGCCCTTCACCCATCTGGCCGCCGAGCGGGATCGGCTCGCGGAACTGCGGTGGCAGCATTTCGACGCGCGGCAGGTGGGGGTGACCCTCGGCGCGGAGATCAGCGGGGTCGATCTCACCACCGAACTCGCCGACGAGGTGATCGCCGATCTGCGACGGGCGTTGCACGACTACAAGGTGCTGTTCTTCCGGGAACAGCCGGTGTCGCCGGCGCAGCACCTGGCATTCGCGCGGCGGTTCGGCGATCTGGAGATTCATCCGGCGCTCCGATCCAACGACGAGCAGCCGGAATTGGTGCGCTTCGAGAAATCGGCGACGGTTTCCGGATACGAGAATTCCTGGCATCACGATGTCACCTGGCGAGAATTCCCGTCCATGGGCGCGATTCTGCACGCGATCGCGGTACCGCCGATCGGCGGCGACACATTGTTCACGGATATGTATGCCGCGTACGACAGCCTCGATGCCGAAACCCGGGAGGAGATCGAGGATCTCGACGCGATCCACGATTTCCTGCAAGCTTTTCAGCATCTGGTGCCCGCGGATCAGCACGAGGAGATGCGGGCCCGGTTCCCGTCGGTGCGGCATCCGGTGGTGTGCACGCACGCCGCCACCGGGCGGCGGCATCTATACGTGAACCGGGTGTTCGTGCAGCGCATCGAGGGCCTGGCGCCGGACGCGTCGCGGGCGCTGATCGATCGGCTCGCCCGCTCCGTCGACGCGCCGGAGCACCAGGTGCGGCTGAAGTGGGAGCCGGATACGGTCGCCTTCTGGGACAACCGGGCCGTACAGCATTACGCGGCAAGCGATTACTGGCCGCACACCCGGATCGTGGAGCGAGCCTCGGTGGTCGGGCCACGACCGGTGCGCTGACCTCGGCAGCGATGGTCGATCCGCACCACTTGGGCGGATCGGCCCCGGCGGGCGATGTGACATGAACGAGATGGACCAGTAGTGTCCAATTATCTTCCCAGTAAGGCCGATTCGGCGTGCGGGAAGAACAATGCGTTGAGGGAGAGTGGATCCGGCGGCAGGAATCGACCTGCGAGGGGAATGGATGAACCGCGACGAGGAGTCTGGCGAGTCGAGCGACGACCGAGTAACGCACACGTTCCCCTACGGCAATCGCGTCATCCGCGGGAAATGTCACTGGGACATGTCGCCTGATGTCACCGTGAAGCTCGCCGAGTTGCGCCAGTGGGACCCCTTCGCCGCCGCCGGTATTCAGGGACAGATCGAGGAAGCCGCCGGTGACGGGCTCGGCGCCAGCAGCATGTACGAAGACGAACTCGACTACCGGTGCCCACTCCGGTTCGCCCCTGACGGTGTTCCGGATCCGCCCTGGCTGGGCGAGTTCAAGGCGCACGACCACAAGCGAACCGAGTGGCGCCTGTACTTCGGCGAAGCGATCAACTTCCAAGACCACGTAGTCGGGGTGACGCTCCGGGACAGCAAGCTCGCACACCTTTCCGGACAGCAGAACACCGAACGGCAGCGGAAGCACATCACGCAAGCCGCCCGCTACCTGAAGACATTTTTCCGGGAGCGTGGCTATTGCTGGGCCCCGTTCCACGACGGCGGCGGTTGGTCCCGCACCCCCGGACCCATGATGGTGCGTTAAAATGCACATATGACGCGACGAGAGCAGGTCCAAGCCCTCGATCTGGCGGGCGAACGCAACTTCAGAAACGCGATCAACCTGACCAAGGCGCGACGACGATTGCTCCGCGACCTCATCGGCATCCGCAAGCGTCGCGAGATCAGTCAGGCGCAAGTGGCGGACGCTATCGGGATCGACCGATCCGGAATCAGCAGGTTCGAGTCGGACATCGAGGGCAGCAATCCGACGATCGATGTCATCCTGCGCTATGCGCACGCCGTCGGCGCTTCGATCCATATGTGGGCCGAGCCGCTCGAGGTTGCCGAAGCGCGCCATGTCGCACTGATCTGGCAGGCTTCCGCCGACAGTTCGAGCCCGAGCCGGCCGGACTTCCACAGGCCTCGGCCGGTGGACGCGGCGAATGCCCGCGCCGAGTGGAGGCATGTGGGGGCGGGGCGGTGACGACCGCGGACCACGACGAACGCTCATCCGATCCCCGTTCCGCGAGCGGCTACTTCGCTATAAAGCTGGACGCGATCGAGACACGCAAACTCCGAGCCGAGCGCTGGCCCGCGGACGGTGAAAGTCCGAAGTGGGCCGCCCACAACAGGCTTTTCGAATTCGGGCTCGCCGCACTGCCGAACAGTTGTGTCGGGGTGGTGGTCGAAGCCACAGCACGCGACGACGAGGCCCGGCGCGCTGTCAGTGCGCAGTTCATCGCGCGGTATTACGTCGCGGATCTCACCAAGGATCCGACACCACCGGATTCCGGGAACATCGAAGACACCGCCGCTTTCATCGGTTCGTTGAGTTCCGAGGATGCCTCGGACATAGTCAACACCGGCGTCACCGACATCACACCCTTCATCCGGGAGACGTTCCAGGACATCTCGATGAGACTCCGGCCCGGGCATCGGCCCATATTCGTCGGCAGTCTGCCGTCGATCACGTTCAAGACCGAGGACGGAAAGGTCACTGCCACAGTGCATCCGGTGTCAACGGATCCGTTGTAAGTGCGGGCAACCCGGGATCAGCGGCCCGCGAGCCGCTCGATCACCGGGGCCAGGGTTTCCGGCTCGGAGCCGACCGGGGCCCAGAAGTAGTTGATGCCGAAGCGTTCCCGGACCCGGAGCAGTTGCTCGCAGACGGCGTCGAGGGTGCCGATCGCCGCCAGTGGCGCGGCGACGAGATCGGCGGCGGTGACCGTGATGTCGCCGCCGGATCGGCGGAGCATGCGTTGCATGCGCTCGGCGGCGATGGTGTACGCGTGGTCGGGGTCGTCGGTGATCGTGACGGCCAGCAACTGGGCGGCCAGTTCGATGTCCGGGAATCGTTGTCCGGCCGCAGCTTTCACCCAGGCGATGCGTTCGTCGTAGGCGGCCGCGCCGAATGTCCCGGCGATCGGGACGCCGGGCGTGCGGGGCGCCCGGGGCACGATCTGCACGATGTCGGCGCGCCGGCCGGCGACCGACAGGAGCTTGCGGCCACCGCCGCCGATCATGACGGGCGGCCGGGGCCGTTGCAGTGGGCGGGGTGTCCCGGTGAGGCCGGTGACGGTGAAATGCTCGCCGGCGAAGTCGACCGGGTCGGGGCCGAGCAGGCCGGCCACGATGATCGCCACCTCCTCGAGCCGTGCGATGCGGACCGAATCCCGGTCGTACCGCAGGCCGGCGTGCTCGTACTCCGCGCGCATCCAGCCGGCGCCGAGCCCGGCCTCCAGGCGGCCACCGGACAGGACGTCCAGTGTCGCAAGCTCTTTCGCGAGCACCGCCGGATGCCGGAAGTCCTGGTTGAGCACCGTTTGGGTGAGCCGGACGGACTCGGTCGCGTCGGCGAGCGCCTGAAGGGCGAGCAGCGGCGCGAACGGGATCATGAAGTGGTCGGCCATGGATATCGCGGCGTAACCGAGGCTTTCGATGTGCCGGCCCGCCACGCGCAGGGCGGCGGCGTCGTCGACCCGGCCGGGCCCGGTGCCGAATCTGATCGGGCGCAGCGGCGTTCCGGCAGCGGTGACCCGGTCAGCGGATTCCGTGTGGTCGGCCGGCATCGGCGTACCTCCCCTTCCGAGGTGAACGAGTTTCCGGCACAGCGGGATTCGCCGCGCCGGGGACCGATACGGCCCAAAATGCTGAACGACTGTTAAGCATCGGCGTACAGTGGGCGCGAGGCGGTCACGGTGTCGTGTGCATCCGCGGTGCCCCCGCGGCCGAGGCCGATGTGCGCGACCGGACGGGCGACCGCCGTCGGTTCGACAATGGAAGGCCCGCACGTGAGTACCGACGACGCCGTCTACTGGGACCCCTACGATCCGGTCCTGGCGCAGGATCCGCATCCGACCTTCGCCCGCCTCCGCGAGGAGGCCCCGATCTACTACAACGACAAGCACGACTTCCACCTGATCAGCCGGTTCGACGATTGTGATCGGGCCCTGCACGATTGGCGGACCTTCCGGTCCGGCCGCGGCAACATCCTCGAGCTGATCAAGTCGGGCATCGAGTTGCCGCCGGGCACGCTGATCATGGAGGACCCGCCGAGCCACGACATCCACCGGAAGTTGCTGGCGCGCATGTTCACTCCGCGCCGCATCGCCGCGCTGGAGCCGCAGGTGCGCCGGTATTGTTCCGCCGCACTGGATCCGCTGGTCGGCAGCGATCGCTTCGATCTGATGGCCGCGGTCGGGACGAATCTGCCGATGCGCGTGATCGGGATGCTGGTCGGCATCCCGGAGGCCGATCAGGTGGCCTTCCGGCAGGCGACCGATTCGGCGCTGCGCACCGAGCCCGGCGAGAAGGCCGACTTCCGCGGCGGCGCGACGCTGAGCAACGAGGCGTTCAACGACTATCTGGACTGGCGCACGGAGCATCCGTCCGACGACATCATGACCGAACTGCTGCACGCCGAATTCGACGACGAGCACGGGTGCGCCGGACCCTCACCCGGGACGAGATCGTCACCTACCTCACGGTGGTGGCGGGTGCGGGCAACGAGACCACCGGGCGGCTGATCGGCTGGATCGGCTCGATCCTGGCGAAGAATCCGGACCAGCGCCGGGAACTGGCGGCGGATCCACTGCTGATCCCGAACGCGGTCGAGGAGATCCTGCGATTGGAGCCGGCGGGCCCGGCGATCGGCCGCTACGTCGCCGCCGACGCGGAATTCCACGGGACCACGGTGCCGGCGGGCAGCGCGCTGCTCGTCCTGATCGCGGCCGCGAACCGGGATCCGCGCCGGGTGCCCGACGGGGACCGCTTCGACATCCATCGCGACATCCGGCATCAGCTGGCCTTCGGCTACGGTCTGCACTTCTGCCTCGGCGCGTCGCTGGCCCGGCTGGAGGGCCGAATCGCCATGGCGGAGTTGCTGAAACGATTCCCGGACTGGGATGTCGACTGGGACCACGCGAAACTCGTCTCCACCTCAACCGTGCGCGGCTGGGAATCGTTGCCGCTCATCGTCGGCAGCAGCGTGCCGGTGGCCTGAGCGGTCCCGCGGGGGGCGGCACGAGCGCCGTCCCCGCGGGCCGGGGTCAGCCCAGGCGCGCGATCACCTGCGGCAGATCCACGGTGGTGCGGATGCCCGGCGGCGCCGCCACCACCGCCGCGACCGAGTTGACCGCGCGGTGGGCGGTGTAGCCCGGCGCGGTGTCGGCCATGCGCTCCAACGGGATCGGGAACTTCAGGTCGATGTCCAGCGGGGTGTCGCCTTCCACCGCGATGTGCCAGCCGGTGTCGCGCAGATCCCAGGCGGGTTCGACGTCCTTGGTGCAGTACCAGTTCGCGCGGAACCGCAGCACCGGCTCGCCTGCGCGGAGCGCGTCGATCGTGATCCGTTGTGCGGCAACCGTTCCGGCGGCCAATGTGCCTGCGGCGATGGTGAGTTCGCCAGGGGTGGCGGCATATTCGCCGAAGGCCGCCACCGAGTCCACGGGGATCCCGGTCGCATCGGCGATCATGCGCAGGGACGGACCGAACGCGCCGGCGAGGTGCCCGGCGCGCCGGTCGTCGAACGCGGTCAGCGGCTGCCCGAAACCCATCACGTCGAACAGCATGTCCGGCGAATCACGTTGCGACAGATCGGCGAACTCGTCGATGGTGAGCCGGTCGAGGCGACGCTGGATCGACAGCAGCGCCAGGGGCAGCACCTCACTGATGAAACCGGGGCTGGATCCGGTGCTGTACACCGAGGATCCGCCTGCGGCGCAGGCCTTCTCGACCCGGTCGCGCAGCCCGGGATCCATCCCGGCGGGACGGTGGAACTCACCGCAGGTGGTCACCACGTTCGCGCCGGATTCCAGCAGTGCGACCACCTCGTCGGCGTCGAAGCGGGCGGGCATGTACAGCACGCAGTCCGCACCGAGCGCGGTGATGTCGGCGAGGTCACCGGTCGCGGGCACGCCCACCGGGCCGATTCCGCAGAGCTCACCGGCGTCGCGGCCGGCCTTGTCGGGGCTGTGCACGTGGAGCCCGGCCAGCCGCAGTTCCGGATGTTCGATCACCGCGCGCAGCGCGCGGGTGCCGATATTGCCGGTGGCCCACTGCACCACGCGAATGCTGTTGTCCGGAAGCGTCTTCGGTTCCATATCGGACTCGTTCTCGTCGAGGGTCGGGTTATTTGAAGCGCACCAGGGCTTCCTGGGCATACGAGGCGACCAGTAGCCCGTCCTCGGTCAGTACGTCGCCGCGGCCGAAGGCGCGGCTGTGCGCGAGCAGCGGGCTGTGCTGCCGCAGCAGCAGCCACGCGTCGCTGCGGAACGGGCGATGGAACCACAGGCTGTGCGAGGTGACCGCGGAGGCGAACTTCTTCTGGCTGTCGGCCTGGGTGACGCCCTCGACCGGCCGCAGCGCGGTGCCGATCAGGTTCAGATCGGTGGCGAAGGCGGTCAGCGCGGGTGCGAGGGCCGCATCGACCTCGGGGGTGCGCATCCACAGTTCGTACACCGGCGAACCGGCCGCGGGGTCGTCGAGCGTGGTCGTGGCGCGGGTCTCCCACGGGATCAGGCTGAATTCCACCTTGTGCTCGGCGCTCGGCAGCGCCGGGACGGCCGGCACGGTCTGCACGACCGGCCCTTCCTCGGCGGCGTGCAGCGAGATCGAGGCGGTCGCCACCACCCGATCGGTCTGCCGGGCCACGACCGACACGGTCGCGAACGCGCGCCCCGCGTGGTGCGTGGTCACCTCGTACCGCACCGGCTCGCTGGTGTGACCCTCCTTGGCGAACAGGGTCTGGATCGACTTGACCGCCTTGTCCGGATGCACCGCGGTGGCGGACTGCATGAACTGGCCGAGGATCTGGCCACCGTAGATCCGGTGGTAGTCCAGCGGCAGGTTCTGCCCCTCGAACACCGCGCTGCCGGCGCTGTCGGCAGCGCCGGCGGTGCCGTTCTTGTCGGTCGATACCTGCCGCACCGCGAGGCTCGCGAGAAGATCACTCCACATGAATCCGAGTGTAAGTGATGCTCTCTCGCTTTGAGAATACCGTTCTCGCGAGAACCGCGGTCAGCATCCCGAGCCCGCGACCACCGGCCGCTACCGGAGTGTGGCGAAGCCGTGCGCGCAGAAGTTCCAGACCTCGTCCGCGGTGATCGGATGCATGGTGGCATCGTCTGCGCCACCGGCGGATTGGGCGGTGAACATGACCGTCTGCATCGTCATCGCCGCCATCCGGCGGGGATTGATCCCGGCACGGAGTTCACCGGCCTCCGACGCCGCCTCCAGCAACTCCGCGAACAACGCGATCAGCGGCGCGTGGGCGATCTTCACCTCGGCCGGATGCGAAATCAGCAGCTGGGGAGCGAAATCGGTGAACAGCGGGCGGCTGGCGATCGGGTCCGGGCGGGACAGCTCGAACAGCAACTCGACGGCGACGCGAACCTGCTCGAGCGGGTCGGTCTGCCCGGCCGCGGCGGCGCGGATCTGGTCGGCGGAGCGGGCCAGCGCATCCTCGAACAACGCCAGCAGCAGTTCGTGCTTACCGTCGAACTGCAGGTAGAAGCTGCGTAGCGACTGCCGCGAGCGGTCGACGACCTCCTGCACGGTGAAGTCGGTACTGCCCTTCTCGGTGATGATCGCCTGCGCGGCGTCGAGGAAGCGCTGAACGCGCTGCTCGGCACGCAATTTGGCCGTCCGGATGGAGCGCTCGACAGCGCGCTGCTTCCAGGCCGGCTCTTCGTTGGGAGTGCTCACCGGAGGACCAGTCCTCTGCCATGTGTGGAGAACATGAGTGCACTGTACCGGAGAGTAAGCGCGCATTGTGCACAACGTATGTGTGTCCCCGCCCATTTTCGAGACTATTACTTTCGTGATAAGAGAATGATATTCTCACTTTGGTGTGAAGTCACCATGGGCCAAGGAGGCAAGCCGGGATGCTCTTCGAGTTCGACTCGGACCAGCGGTTGTGGCAGGACACGGTGCGCGACGTGGTCGCGAAGCAGTGCCCGCCGACACTGATCCGTGAGGTCGCCGACAAGGGTGGCGACAGCACGGCACTGTGGCAGTCCTATGTACGTCAAGGCTGGACCGAGCTCACCGATCCGAGTGCCGCCGTGGAGCTGGCCATCGTGCTGGAAGAACTGGGCCGGGCCACCGATCCCACTCCCTATCTGGCGACGATGAGCCAATTCGCCCCGCTGGCAGCGGATTTCGCGGATTCGGCGCAGTCCGGCGCCGCCGTGTACGGCGGCGTCGCGGCCAATCTCGACGCGGGCGGCTGGGTGCTGACCGGCACCGCCCGGCACGTGCTGGACGGCGACCGGGCCGACCGCCTCGCCGTGGTCACCCCCGCGGGCGTCTTCGTGGTGCCCGCGAGCGAGGTGACCGCCACCCGCAGCCCGGTGTTCGATCCGGTGCTGCACGTCGCCGACGTGTCGTTCGCCGGGGTCCGGGTCGGGCACGAGGCCCGCGCCGACGTCGACGTCGAGCGCGCCCGCCACGTCGCGCTGACCGGTCTGGCGCTCACCACCGTCGGCGCCTGCCGGCGCATTCTCGACCTGGTGCTCGAGCACGTGCGCAACCGGCAGCAGTTCGGGGTCGCGATCGGCTCGTTCCAGGCCGTGAAGCACAAGGCCGCCGACATGTACATCGCCATCGAACGCGCTCGCGCGCTGGCCTATTACGCCGCGCTGACCATCGCCGAGGACGATCCGCGCCGCCGGGTCGCGGCCGCGATGGCCAAGGCGAGCGCGGGCGAATGCCAGTCCCTGGTGTTCCGCCACGGCATTCAGTTGTTCGGCGGAATGGGTTTCACCTGGGAGAACGACCTGCAGTTCGCGCTGAAGCGGGCGAAGGCCGGCGAGCTGATGCTCGGCGGCGCCGCCGAGCATCGCGCGCTGATCGCCGAGGAGTACCATGCAACTGTCCTTTGACGCCGACGTCGAGGAATTCCGCGCCGAGTTCGTGGCCTTCCTCGAGGAACATCTGCCCGACGCGGCGGAGACCACCGAACGCGCGAGCTCCAGCGCCGACGTGCCGGAATGGGCCCGGCGTTGGCAGCGGCTGCTGTTCGACAACGGCTGGCTGCTGCCGGCCAACCCGCCGGAGTTCGGCGGCCGCAATGCCGGTGTGCTGCAACAGTATGTGCACCTGGAGGAGCTGTCGAAGCGGCGGATCTACCACAGCTTCAACCCGCAGGGTCTCGGCATCATCGCCGCGTCGCTGCTGACCTTCGGCACCGACGAGCAGAAGCAGCGCTGGGCCGTGCCGATCCTGCGCGCGGAGATCACCGCGGCCCTGGGCATGAGCGAACCCGGCGCGGGTTCGGATCTGGCCGGGCTGCGCACCCGCGCGGTGCGCGACGGCGACCATTTCGTGGTCAACGGGCAGAAGGTGTGGACCTCCGGCGCGCACGACGCCGACGTGCTGCTGACCTTCGTGCGCACCGATCCGGACGCGCCGAAGCACAAGGGCATCAGCGTGCTGCTGATCCCCACCGACACCCCCGGCGTCACCCGGCGGCCGTTCGCCTCGATCTGCGGACCGCACGATCTGGACTTCAACGAGGTGTTCTTCGAGAACGCCCGGGTGCCGGCGGAGAATCTGCTCGGCCCGCTCAACGGCGGCTGGACCGTCGCCAACGGCTCGCTCGGGCACGAGCGCACGCTGCTGTGGCTGAGTTTCGCGGACCGGTTGCAGGAACTCACCGAGGATTTCCGGCCGGAGTCGGTGTTCGACAAGGACAGCTACGCCACCCTGGCGATGGATCTGCAGGCGCTGCGGTTGCTGGGCTCGCAGGCGCTGTCACGAGCCGCGCGCGGGGAACAGGACACCCAGTCGCTGTCGATCCTGAAGGTCCTCGGATCCGAGGCGGTCCAGTCCGCCGCCGAGCAGGCGCTGTACTCACAGGGCGCCGACGGCCTGGTGCATCCGGCCTTCACCGCCTCGTATCTGCCGATGAACCTGGACAACTTCTCGTGTAGCTGGTTCGAGCGGTACGCCCGTAGTTTCGCCGGTACCATCGCCGGCGGCACCTCGGAGATCCAGCGCACCATCATCGCCGAGCGGGTGCTCGGGCTGCCTCGAGGCTGAAGAGAGGTCCCATGTCCTACATCGACTACGCGGTCGCCGACAAGATCGCGACCATCACGTTGAACCGGCCCGAGGCCGCCAACGCTCAGAATGCCGCGCTGCTGGACGAATTGGATGCCGCCTGGGTGCGCGCGGGCGACGATCCGGAGGTCGCGGTGATCGTGCTGCGGGCCGAGGGCAAGCACTTCTCGGCCGGGCACGATCTGCGCGGCGGCGGGCCCGTCCCGGACAAGATCACGCTGGAACTGATCGTCGCCAACGAGTCCCGCCGGTACCTGGAGTACTCGTTGCGCTGGCGCAACATCCCGAAGCCGTCGATCGCGGCGGTCCAGGGCCGCTGCATCTCCGGCGGGCTGCTGCTGTGCTGGCCGTGCGATCTGATCATCGCCGCCGAGGACGCGCAGTTCTCCGACCCCGTCGTGCTGATGGGCATCGGCGGCGTCGAATACCACGGCCACACTTGGGAACTCGGCCCGCGCAAGGCCAAGGAGATCCTGTTCACCGGCCGCCCGGTGAGCGCGCACGAGGCCGAGCAGGTCGGCATGGTCAACAAGGTGGTCCCCCGCGATCAGCTGGACACCGAGGCCCGCGCCTGGGCCGAGCAGATCGCCAAGATGCCACCGTTCGGCCTGCGCCAGGCCAAGCGCGCGGTCAACCAGACCCTGGATGTGCAGGGCTTCTACGCCGCCATCCAGTCCGTATTCGACATCCACCAGACCGGGCACGGCAACGCGCTCAGCGTGAGTGGATGGCCCGTTCTGGCGCGACTCGACGATATGAAGGCGAATATCCGGTAAATCGTACGAAAAGGCCCGTGCAGCGCGCGCGTGACGGATATGGTGTGGACCGTCACAGCGCGCGACCGCACACCATCCGCGCTTCCGACCTCCGCCCGAGGCAGAGCCCGAGCACCGACATCGCCGGGCCGGGCCCTCGCGCGAGGAATCAGTAACCAAACAAATCGGCGCCCGGGATCTTCCGTGCGCCGGAGAGGAATCGCCATGCGCGCTCCCATCATCCGCCACACCATGACCGCGATCGCGTGTCTGGCCGTCGCGACGGCCGCACTGTCCGGCTGCTCCGACGACAAGTCCGACAGCAGCTCGGCCACCTCGTCCGCGGTGGCCACCAGTGCCGCCGCCGGCTCCTCGGCCGCCTCCTCGGGCTCCGCCGCGGCGGCCGACCCGGCGACCACGAAGGCCATCACCGATGCCTTCGTCGGCTTCTTCAACGGCACCGCCCCCGCCGCGTCGCGGGCCGCGCTCGTGGAGAAGGGCGATCAGTTCGCGCCCGTGCTGGCCGCTACCGCGTCCAACCCGCAGGCGCAGGCCACCAGCGTGACCGTGGCCGGTGTGACGCTGAAGGACGCGACCCACGCGGACGTGAAGTACACGCTGAACATGGCGGGCAACCCGGTCCTGCCGGATCAGACCGGCCAGGCGGTCAAGGACGGCGACAGCTGGAAGGTCGCCGCCACCACCTTCTGTGCTCTGCTCGCGTTGCAGGGCGGCGGCGCCGCGGTTCCGGCCTGCAGCTAGTCGCTGCAAGGACTCCCGGGGCAACGACGCCCGTACCCGATCCGGCGACCCCGGACCAGGGGAATTCCGATGATCGCGGCCGCCGCAACGACCAGTTGTGGCGGCCCGCTTCGTTTCTCGATCAGCCGGCGAGCGCGCCGAGCACCTTGTCCGCCAATTCCGGGCGGCAGATCAGCAGATCCGGCAGGTACGGATCGGGACGGTTGTAGCGCAACGGCGAACCGTCGATCCGGGAGACGTGCAGCCCGGCGGCCGCCGCCACCGCGACCGGTGCGCAGGAATCCCATTCGTACTGGCCGCCCGAGTGCGCGTACACGTCGGCGTCGCCGCGTACGACGGCCATCGCTTTGGCGCCCGCCGAACCCATCGGCACCGTGGCGGCCGACAGCCGCATGACCAGCTCCCGCACCTCCCACGAGGCCCGGCTGCGCGACACCGCCACCCGGATCGGTCCGTCCGGCCGCGGCGGGACCACCGGCGGCTCGCCGGTGTGCAGCACGATCCCACTCGCCGGCAATGCCACCGCGCCGATCCGGGCCACCCCGTCGATCGCCAGCGCGACGTGCACCGCCCAGTCGACCCGCGGCGGTTCGCCGTATTCCCGGGTGCCGTCGAGCGGATCGACGATCCACACCCGATCCCGTTGCAGCCGAACGGGATCGTCGGTGCTCTCCTCCGACAGCACGGCATCGTCCGGGCGCAGCTCGGCCAGGCGGGCCAGCAGCAGATCGTCCGATTTCCGGTCGCCGGCGGCGCCGCCCTCGTCGCGGATGGCGAGGAGCAGTTCGCCCGCCTCCGCGGCCAGGGTCGCGGCCACGGTGTGATCGTTCATACCCTCCACTGTCGCACGTCCGATCGTCGGCGCCCAGCCGGGTCGATCAGCGTCCACGATGCGGTCATGCCCGGGTGGCATCATGGCCGCCTCCACGCCCTGACCGCTCATGCTGTAACCCCGCGGCATGACCGGGGGCTCTCCGAGGTGACGCTGCGCTGCCGCCTCCGCGCCCTGACCGCTCATGCCGGTAGACCCTGGACCTTGTCGCGCATGCTGGAGCGTTCCAGCATGCCGTAGGTCTCCTCACCGTCCCAGGTGTAGCGGACGGCGGTCTGCTGCAGGGCCGGGAAATTGCCGCGATCGGTGAGATCGTGTGTGGCCAAGAGGGTTTCGCCGACGATGTGGACCCGGCCGAGCTGTTCGGACTCCAGTACCAGCGAGACGTCCTCGCCGGTGGGCACGACGCGCGACAGCCACGGGGCCTGGACTACCCGCGCGGGGATCAGTGCGCCGTCGCCGGTGAACAGGTAGCCCTCGTTGAAGGTCGGCCGACCGTCGGCGCGCGGCGGGTAAGCGATGTAGCCGAACGCTTTTCCGCTCGGGAACACCGCCGACTGCCAGCAGTGGCCCCAGAAGTCGGTGAGCTGCCGGACGCCCTGGCGGCGGATGCGCAGGCCGCCGCCTGTGAACTCGTGCTCCTCGCCGCGCACCCGCACCACGCCGCGGGCGCGGAACAACTGCTCGTAGCGGGGTCCGCCCATCAGATCGCCCTCCACCGAACCGTCCAGCAGCGCCTTCGCCTCGGGCAGCAGCGAGCCCTGGATCCACGGCGGCACCGCCATGGTGGCCTCGACCTCGAATTCCAGATCCACCCGGGGACCGTCGACCTCGGCGCGAGTCAGTGCGGCCGTGGAGGTTTCGACAGCGGCGCCGCGGAAGGTCGCGGTCCAGGTGCGGAACGGTTCCACACAGCGGAAGGCCAGCGGGCCCGCGCCGAGGACGGCGGGACGGCCGCTGCCGTCCTCGACCGGATGCGCCTTGCCGGGTTCGCGCAGCCGGTAGGCGCGGCCGTCGGCGAGGGTCAGGTTCAGCTGATGGTCGCGGTCGTCCCATTGCGCCGCAACGGCTTCGATGCCGATCCGGGGCAGCGCGACCGCGCCGCGGTCGTCGAAGATCCACATGCTGACCGAATCCCGCATCTCCGGATTCTCCGGCCGCTGCGCGAAGATGTTCTCGCGGTCGGCGGGGATGCCGCCGGTCAGGTCGATGGTCATGGGTCGATCACTCCTTGTCGTTGTGGCCGTCCACGCCGCCGCGCGGGCGACGTACTCGGCGAACAGCGGCCGGACCTCGTCGAAGTCCAGGCCGAAGGCGGCGGGGTCGGGATGCCCGTCGGCTTCGCGGTTCTCGGCGTTGTCGTGCCACCACTGCCGCATCCCGGCAGAGAACTCGCCGGTGACCGGCTCGCCGAGCCAGGCGTACAGGCGGGTCACCCTCGCCGACCGAATCCCGTTGCATTGCAAGGAAATCGATGTCGTGGAAGCGGTCGGCGCCGGCCGGTCGGCGCGGGATGTCCGGCGCCGAATCGGCCGGGTGTCGGCCCGACTGAATTCGCGTCAGTATCATGACACGAATACGTGACCCGCACAGGAGATTCGCCCGATCGACGCAAACGACCCCTCCCCCTCCCCCTCGCCGGCAGAACCCGAAACCGGTTGCCGCTCGACCGAAGCGGCGGGTCCGGGCGCGGGTGCCACCGGCACGGCCGGAGACGGCGCGGATTCAGCCGACGCGGCCGTCACCGGCACAGCCGGGGGTGACGCGGATTCACCCGACGTAGCCGCCACCGGCACGGCCAGGGCTGAGGAGCCGGATCCATCCGACGTTGCCGCCACCCGCACAGCCGGCGGTGACCCGGCTTCGCCCGACTTAGCTGCCACCGGCACGGCCAGGGGTGAGCCGCATCCATCCGACGTGGCCGCCACCGGCAGAGGAGACGATCCGTACGCTGTCTCGCCTGTTCAACGCGCGGCGGAAGCCGATGCCGCGTCGGCCGAGGGCGGTGCGGCACGTCGCGCCTACGACAGTCCGGTGCGGCGGGAACGGGCCGCGCAGACGCGGGATCGCATCCTGACGGCCGGGTCGGAGCTGGTGCACGGGCTGACCGCATGGGATTGGCGTGGTCTGACCTTTCGCGCGGTCGCCGAGCGCGCGGGGGTCAGCGAGCGGACGGTGTATCGGCACTTCCCCAGCGAGCACGAGCTGCACGAGGCGATCATGCGGCGGCTGGGCGAGGAGTCCGGGGTCACCTACTCGGGGCTGGCGCTGACCGATCTGGCACCGGTGACCGCGCGGATTCTTGCCCACCTGCCCTCATACGCGGTGCGGCACTGGACTGTCGAACGGCCGCAGGAGCCGGCGCTGGCCGCCGTCGACACCAACCGGCGGGAGGCGCTGATCGCGGCGGTGGCCGCCGAAGCCACCGGCTGGCCAGAGGAGCGCCGGCGAATGGCGGTCGCGATCCTCGACTTGCTGTGGGACCCCGGCACTTTCGAGCGACTGACCGCGCTGTGGAAGCTCGACTCGGATCAGGCCGGCCGCGCGCTCACCTGGGCCGTCGACGTGATCGCGGCCGCCGTCCGGAACGGCGTCGCACCGCCGGGCGGCCCGGATCCGGCGACCGGGACCGGCGCGAGGCGCTCCCCCGATAGTGAGCCGCCGGCCCGCTAGTACTCCGGCGGGAACGGCTTACGTGCAGTGGAAGACGCCGATCGGAACCGGGTTCCTCACGGAGTCATAGGATGTCCGGATTGGACCGATCGGGGGGTGTTCGGACATGATCCATTCGGTTCGATTTCTTATGTGTTCCAGAGGAAGTGCTCGATGAGGTTCATGGGTAAGGCGGCCGTCGCGGTCGTGACGATGGGGCTTGCGGCCGGATCGGTGATCGCGGCCGGCACGGCGAACGCTGCCGGGCTGCATGGGGCGATCGCGTTCAGCATCGACGATTGGAGCTACGGCACCTCGAACAACGCGCTGAGCGGTGCGATGGCCGAGTCCGACGCCCTGGCCTCGTGTGCCACGGACGGCGCCACCGACTGCCGTGTCTTCACGAGTTGGACGAACGGCTGCGGTGCGCTGGTCTACAGCGACGAGGCGGTGGGCACCGGCTCGGGTCCCGACAGCTCCGCCGCGTTGTTCGCCGCCTATGCCACTCTCTCCCGGTACTACCCGCAGGCGTTGCTGGCCGACACCGGTTCGGCGGACCGGTCGGGGGCGAAGGTCAGCGAGGTGCTCTGCACCGCCAACGCGCGCTGACGGGGTGTGAACGCGGTGCGCCGCCCGGCGGGGGCGCACCGGGGACCGTTCATCCCAGCGGCAGGGCACCGAATGCGTGTGCGGCCCATAGGCGTTCGGAGATGGCCTCGGGGTATGGGGTGGTCGCCGGTTCGGCGGCGAAGACCCGGACCAGGCCTCGGGTGTCGTAGGCGGGCCAGCCCGGGTCGCCGGTGGCGGCGAAATCGGTCCAGGCGCGCTGGATCCGGGCCGACTGGGCGCGGGTCTCGGCGGAGGGTTCGGGACCGAACAGCAGGGGGCCGAGGTGGGCACTCAGGGTGCCGAACACCAGGGGGCCGTCGAGGCCGTGGCAGGCGCCCAGGGCCTCGTTACCCGGTGCGGGCCAAGTGATCTCGTAGACGTGTGCGGTGCCGCCGGCGGAACGTTGAGCCTGGGCCAGGCGGATCGCGGGCATCCGGAACAGCCGGTCGGATTGGACGTATTCCAGGAGCTGTTCCGGGGAGGCGGCGGGATAGGCTGCGCGATAGGCGGATTCGGGGGCCGGGCCGGGGCCGGTGGCACGCAGGGCGGCGGTGGCGCGGGTTTCGTCGATGCCGGTGAGCGCGCCGCCGAGGAACAGGAACAGGCGGCATTCGTTGCGGTTGTGGCCCACGATGATTCGCACGTCCCGGGCCGAGCCGGCGGCGAGGGCGGTCCACGGGTCGGTCGGCAGGACGTCGCCGTCGACCACCGGGGAGTACGGGGTGATGGTGTCGGCGACCGCGCCCCAGCGGGTGCGGTCCCAGCCGAGTTCGTCGGTGAGTCCGGCTGCCGCGCCGACCAATTCGTGCGGGTCGACCGTGGCCAGGTCATCGGCGGTGGCGCGCAGGCCCTGGCCGGCTGCGAGCGCGGCGCCGATGTCACGGCCGAGGGCGTCGGAGTAGAAGGTGCCGGGTGGACTCTGCAGGATCGCCTGCCGGAACAGGTTTTTCGCTCGGGGCATGGCCAGCAGGGCGGCGATGGAGCCGGCGCCGGCGGACTCGCCGAAGACGGTGACCCGGTCGGGGTCGCCGCCGAACGCGGTGATGTTGTCGCGCACCCACTCCAGAGCTGCGACCTGATCGAGCAGGCCGCGGTTGGCGGGGGCGCCCTCGAAGTGGGCGAATCCCTCCATGGCGACGCGGTAGTTGAAGCTGACCACGACGTGGTCACCGGCGCGGGTGAGGTGTTGCGCGTCGTAACCGGGGCTGCCGGAGAAGCCGAGTTTGTAGGCGCCACCGTAGATCCAGACCAGGACCGGGCGGCGCGCGGCCGGATCCGGCCGCGGCGTCCAGACATTCACGGTGAGCCAGTCGTCGCCGGTGGCGACGCCGGACAAACCGCCGGTGCGGCCCGGCACGACGATGTCCTGCGGCGGGGGCGGGCCGAACGCCGTCGCCTCACGCACCCCGTCCCACGGGTGCGCCGGTTGTGGTGCGGCGAACCGCAACTCCCTCACGGGCGGTTGCGCGAACGGGATGCCGCGGAACACCGCGAGGTCCCCCTCGCGGCGCCCCCGGACGGTTCCGGTGATGGTCCGCACCTCCGGTTCGGCAGGTGGTGTCGTCATCGACAACTCCTCACATTCGCTGAGCGCCATCGCTTCCCGGCGACGCGACCGGCCGGCCGGTGCGGCCGAGACACAGAACGGTTCGCCGGCCGACACATCCACGCGGCGACAGCGGTCGCCACGCGACAATCGACCGGGCACTCACGGCGGACGCCGGCGCGGTCATATTCGGCCGGAGTGATACCACTGCGGATTCGGCTGGGCGCAGCAGGTTTTCGCGGTCAGGGTAGCGCTGCTCCCGATTCGGCCGGCCGCAGGAGGTTCTCGGCGGCCGTGTAGGGGTCGCCGTGGCCGGCGGCCACGGCCACGGCGAGGGTGTCCAGGTCGGGGTGGGTGCGCAGGCGGGTCTGGGCGAGGGACAGGATCTGGGATCGGGCTCTCGCCGTGCGGCGTTCGGGGGTGTCGGCGCGGTGGTGGGCGTCGACGGCCTCGAGCAGTTCGGTGACACCCTCGCCGCGGGCGGCGACCAGTTTCAGGATGGGGGCGTGGGTTTCCTGGCGCAGTTCGCGGACGGTCTGATCGGCGCCGTCGCGGTCGGCCTTGTTGACCACCAGGATGTCGGCGACCTCCAGCAGGCCCGCCTTCGCAGCCTGGACCGCGTCTCCCGCACCGGGATTCAGGATCACCAGGGTCGGGTCGGCGACGGCGGCGATCTCGATCTCGGACTGTCCGACGCCGACGGTCTCCAGCAGGATCAGGTCGTAGCCGAGGCCGGCGAGCAGGCGTATGGCGGCGGGGACCGCCGCCGCGAGTCCACCGAGGTGGCCTCGGGTGGCGACCGAGCGGATCAGCACGTCGGGGTCGTTGATGTGCTGGGCCATGCGGATCCGGTCGCCGAGCAACGCGCCGCCGCTGTACGGCGAGGACGGGTCGACGGCCAGGACCGCAACTCGTTGTCCGCGTTCGCGATAACCGGCGACCATGACGGCGATGGTGGTCGACTTGCCCGCGCCCGGCGGGCCGGTGACGCCGACCACTTGTACCGCACCGGGTTCGACGGCGGCGAGTACTTCGTCGCGCCGATCGCTCTCGACGAGACTCAGCAGTCGGCCGATGGCCCGCATCGAGCCGGACCGGGCCGCTGCCAGCAATTCGTCCACGGAAGTCACGGCGCACCCCATTCACGGCCTGCGGGCGACCAGAGCAACTGCGGCCGAGCCGTATTCGACCAATCCGACCGAGCCGGTCGCATCCGCCGCCCCACATTCGTACCGGACCCCAGCCTCGCAACCGCACCCGGCGGAAGCGCAGCCGGACTCGGCTGACGCCGGGTAGTCGCACTCGACGACCGCCACGCAACCACACTCGGCCGCTGCCGCACAACCGTATTCGGCGACAGCCACGCAGCCGTATTCGGCGACCGCCACGCAGCCGCATCCGGCGACCGCCAGGCAGTCGCCCCCGACGACCGTCGCACAGTCGCGTTCGGCCGCTGCCGCACAACCGTATTGGGCGACCGCCAGGCAGCCGCGCTCGGCCACAGCTGTGCGGCCGCAACCGGCGAACCGGCT
Source organism: Nocardia aurantia (assembly GCF_009604425.1). GTDB lineage: Bacteria > Actinomycetota > Actinomycetes > Mycobacteriales > Mycobacteriaceae > Nocardia > Nocardia aurantia. Next base: position 24,385 of record NZ_WEGI01000002.1, read on the forward strand.
GCGGCCGTGCGCTGCGGGCCGCGGGGGGCCGGGATCACGGGGCGGGGACCTCGATGACGGTCGCGGAACCCATGCCGCCGCCGGCGCACAGCGCGGCGATGCCGAAACCGCCACCGCGGCGGCGCAGTTCGTGCACCAGGGTGACGATCATGCGGGCGCCGGTGGCGGCCACCGGGTGGCCGAGGGAGCAGCCGCTGCCGGAGTAGTTGACGATCTGCTCGTCGAGGTCCAAGGCGCGGATCGCGGCGATCGGGACCGAGGCGAAGGCCTCGTTGATCTCGATCAGCTTGACGGCGGACAGCGAGATGCCAGCGCGGGCAACGGCTTTGGTGATCGCCTCGATCGGGGCCAGGCCGGTGTCAGCGGGGTCGACGCCGACCGACGCCCAGGAGCGGATGTAGCCGAGGGCGGGCAGGCCGAGGCGGTCGCTGGCGATCGCCAGGGCGGCGGCGCCGTCGTTGGAGCCCGACGCGTTACCGGCGGTGATGCTGAAACCCTCGATCTCCGGGTGCAGGACCTTGAGGCCGGCCAGGCGCTCCAGGCTGGTGTCGCGGCGCGGGTGCTCGTCGACGGCGAAGAGGCCGTGCGGGGTCTCGATCGGGACGATCTCCTCCTTGAACCGGCCCTCGTCGATGGCGGCGATCGCGTTGCGGTGTGAGCGCAGCGCCCAGGCGTCGAGCTCCTCGCGGGAGATGCCGCTCTTCACCGCGGTGTTCCAGCCGACGGTGATCGACATGTCCATCGTGGGGGCGTCGGCACGCTCGGGATGGCTCGGCGAGGTCCACGGATCCTGCCACTGCTCGTTGCCCTCCTCGTCCCGGCCGATGCGGAAACGCGAACGGGGCGAGGTGGATTCGGAGTTGACGCCGCCGGCGATGATCAGCTCGTCCATGCCTGCGCGGATGCTGCCGGCGGCGGACTGCACCGCCGCCATGCCCGCGGCGCAGTGCCGGTTGTTGGCCAGGCCCGAGGTGCCGGGGAGGCCCGCGGTGATGGCCGCGTGGCGGGCCAGGACGCCGCCGCCGTAGCGGCCCTCGCCGAGGATCACGTCGTCGACGCGGGCGCCGTCGAGCTGCTCGGCGACCGCGCTCACCACGTGGTGCGACAGGTCGAAGGCGTTCGTGTCCCGCAGCGTGCCCTTGCGGGCGGTTCCGATCGGTGCGCGGAGCGCGGAGACGATGACGGCTTCAGGCATGGGAGCTCTCCATTTCGGCGACGAGGTTGCGGCGCAACAGCTTTCCGGTTTCGGACTTCGGCAGTTCCGGGCGGAACACGATCGCGTCGGGGGTCTTGGAGGACCGCAGCCGGTCCTTCACCCAGGTGCGCAGTTCCTCCGGGTCGATCGGTGCGGCGCCGTCGGCGACCACGACCACGGCGACCAGCCGCTGCCCCCACTCCGGATCGGGGACGCCGATGACCGCGACCTCGGTGATGCCGGGATGTTCCAGCAGCACGTCCTCGATCTCGGCGGGGGCGATGTTCTCGCCGCCGCGGATGATGGTGTCGTCGGCGCGGCCCTCGATGAACAGGTAACCGTCGGCATCGAGACGGCCCAGGTCGCGGGTGGGAAACCAGCCCTCGGCGTCGAGGGCGCTGCGGCCGCCGTACTCACCGGAGATCTGCTCGCCGCGGACGAACACCAGGCCGGTCTCGCCGGCGCCGATCACTTCGTCGGTCTCGCTGCGGATCTGGATCTCGATGCCCGGCAGGGACCGGCCGACCGAACCGAGCCGGTCGCGGACCGCGGGATCGTCGGATCCGAACGCGTCGCGGTGGTCGTCGGGGCCCAGGACCGCGACCGAGGACGCGGTCTCGGTCAGGCCGTAGGCGTTGACGAAGCCGGTCGACGGGAAGACCCGCAGGGCGTGTTCCAGCACCGGGCGCGGGGTGCGGGCGCCGCCGTAGGACAGGCTCGCCAGCGTCGGCACGTTCGCGTCGGCGCCGTCGACGGCGGCCACGATGCGCGCGAGCATGGTCGGCACCACCATCGCGTGGGTGATCCGCTCGCGCCGCACGGTCGCCAGCCATTCGGCGGCGTCGAACGCGGACATGTAGACCACCCGGCGGCCGGAGTACAGGTTCGACATCAGGTTGGTCAGGCCCGCGATGTGGTAGGTCGGGACCGCGACCAGGGAGGCGGCGCCCTCCTCGGCCGCGCCGAAGTCGACCGTGTTCAGCAGGTAGGCCATCAGGTGGCGGTGCCGCAGCAGGGCCGCCTTCGGCTCCGAGGTGGTGCCGCTGGTGTAGATGATGACCGCGACCGCGTCACCGTCCCAGGGCGCCTCGATCTCGGGGGCCTCGGCGGCGTCGCCCGCGACGAGTTCGTCGAGGTCCTCCGGGCGCAGCACCAGCGCCCCCGGATGCCGGTCGATCAGCGCGGTGAGCTGCTGATCGCCGAGGCGGTAGTTCAACGGAACGAAGGGCACACCCGCGAGCGCGGCGCCGAACAGGGCCACCGGATACGCGAGATGGTTGGCGCCCAGGTACAGCACCGCCGGGTACTGCCCGAAGCGCGCCGCCGCCCGCCGCGCCTGCCCGAGCAGGTCCGCGGCCGACAACGACCGATCATCGACCGTGATCACCGGTCGTTCTCCGGCCGATACGGCCATGTCTAGGATCATGCTGATGTTCATGAGAATATTATTCTCACCTCAAGAGAGTCCTAGTTGCAAGAGAGGGTAAGCACTATGCAGATCAATGGAAGCTCTGCGCTGGTCGTGGGCGGTACCGGTGGTCTCGGTGAGGCCACCGTCCGCCGCCTGCACGCCGCCGGCGCCAAGGTCGTCGTCGCCGATGTCGCCGACGAGAAGGGCAAGCAGCTCGAGGACGAGCTGGGCATCCGCTATGTGCACACCGACGCCACCAGCGAGGAATCGGTGCTGGCCGCGATCGCGGAGGCGGAGGCCCTGGCCCCGCTGCGGATCTCGGTGGACACCCACGGCGGCCCCGCCAAGGGCGGCCGGCTCGTCGGCAAGGACGGGTCCCCGCTGCCGCTCGACGGGTTCAAGATCACCATCGAGTTCTATCTGACCGCTGTGTTCAATGTCATGCGGCTGGCGGCGGCGGCGATCGCGAAGACCGAGCCGCTGGAGGAGGGCGCCCGCGGCGTCATCATCAACACCGCCTCCATCGCCGGCTACGAGGGCCAGATCGGCCAGCTGAACTACTCCGCGGCCAAGGGCGGCGTGATCGGCATGACCCTGGTCGCCGCGCGTGACCTGTCCCCGCTGGGCATCCGCGTGATGGGTATCGCGCCCGGCACCATCAACACCCCCGCGTACGGCAAGGCGGCCGACCAGCTCGAGCAGTACTGGGCGCCGCAGATCCCGTTCCCGAAGCGCATGGGCCGCTCCGAGGAGTACGCGCAGCTGGCGCAGGCGATCATCGAGAACAACTACCTCAACGGCGACGTCATCCGGCTCGACGGCGCGCTCCGCTTCCCGCCGAAGTGAGCCCGCGATGACTTCGCTGGCGGGCAAGGTCGCGTTCGTCGCCGGGGCCAGCCGCGGCATCGGCGCCACGGTCGCCGAGGCCCTGGCGGCCGCGGGGGCCTCGGTCGCCGTGGCGGCGCGCTCCGAAACCGAGGGCAAGTTGCCCGGCACCATCGGTGCGGTGGCCGACCGGATCACCGCCGCCGGCGGCCGGGCGCTGCCGGTGCCGTGCGACGTCTCCTCGGAGGAGTCGGTGAACGCGGCGGTGCGGTCGACCGTGGACGCGTTCGGCGGCATCGACATCCTGGTCGCGAACGCCGGGGTGCTGTGGATGGGCCCGATCGAGTCCACTCCGCTCAAGCGGTGGCAGTTGTGCCTGGACGTCAACCTCACCGGGGTGTTCCTGGTGACGAAGGCGGTGATCCCGCACGTGCGGGCGCGCGGCGGCGGTTCGCTGATCGCGATCACCACCACCGGCGTCGACATGATCGATCGGGGCGCCAACGCCTACTGGGTGTCCAAGGCGGCCGCGGAGCGGCTGTATCTGGGTCTGGCGTCGGATCTGAAGGGCGACAACATCGCCGTCAACTGCCTGAGTCCGTCCCGGGTGGTGCTCACCGAGGGGTGGGCCGCCGGGGGCAACGGGGTGAAGATCCCGCCGGAGGCCGTCGAGCCGCCGGAGGCGATGGCGAATGCCGCCGTGCTGCTGGCCGGGCAGGATGCCACTGGCATCACCGGCACCGTCCAGCGCTCGGAATCGCTGGTGGCGCAAGGCTGATCGCGCCGATGTACTCGGCCCGGCCGTCCGCGTGACGGCCGGGCCGAGTGCGTTCGCCCGGCCGAGTGCGTTCGCCCGGCCGAGCGCGTTCGCCCGGCCGAGCGCGTTCGCCCGGCCGAGCGCGCTTGCCCGGTCGGCTGCGCTCGGCGATCGGGTCGCGTCATGCGGCAGATCCGGCCGGGCGCGTTCGGTGAACGGACGACCGGATCCGGCTCCGCACAGGCGCATTCCGACTCCGCACGGCTTCACCCGAAGCGACCGCGACATCCGCTGTCGCGCAGCGTGGTTGGTGGCGCGCGTCGGCGTCGAGTCGCTGATACATTGTCTCCCATGCTGTTCGGAAGCGGGAGGGGCCGCCGCCGGCTCCGTGCGGGCTGGACCGTCGCGGTGATCGCCGCGGCCACGATCGATGTTGCGGCACAGGCCCATGCGGCTCCGGCCGCCGACTGTTCCGCGGGCTGGCAGTCCACCACACTGCTGACCGGGCATCGGGAGCTGGAGAATCTGGACTCCGACGGTCATGGCGGCTTCTACGTCTCCGCACTGTCGGCCGGTGAGCTGCTGCATCTGCGGTCGACGGGTGAGGTCGACACGCTCGCAACGGGTTTGACTAGTCCCGGCGGGGTCCGTGCCGACGGGCGGTACGTGTACTTCGGCACCGGCGACAACTTCCCCGGGCCGCCCGGTGCGCTGCATCGCTACGACATCGCGACCGGCGAGACCGTCGACCTGCTCGGTGGGCTGAACATGCCCAACGGGATGTTGCGGCTGCCCGACGGCGACCTGCTGATCGCCTCGTCGTCGCCGGGCGACACGTCCCAGGGCATCGCCCGGTACCGGCCCTCGACCGGTGAATTCACGCCCGGCTGGTCACATCTCGCGGTGCCCAACGGACTCGCGTTGTCCGGCGACGGCAAGGCCGTCTACGCGACCACGCTCACCGCGCAGATCTATCGTGTGCCGCTGGACGATCCACAGTCCGCGACCGTGGTGCTGGGCGCACCGGCACTGATCGCGCTGCCCGACGATCTGGACGCGACCCGTTCCGGCGCGGTGTATTTCGCCGATCAGATCGCGGGCGCGGTGTATCGGGGCGATCCGGTCACCGGCGCCGTCTGCACCGTCGTGACCGGGCTGATCACCCCCAATCCGGTCCGGCAGCCGCCGGACGGGGTCAGCTCGGTGCGCATCGGACGCGACGGCGACGGCTGGGCCCTGTACGTCACCGCGATGGACGGGGCGCTGCGCCGGCTGCGGCCGCCGCCCGGCGTCGACCTGACACCCCCGAACCCGGACGCTCGGTAGCCGCCGGATTCCGTTGCCGCACAGACGAAGTGGGAGCGGACGGTAATTCCCCGCCGCCGGATTCCGATCCGGCACCGCGACGCTCCCCGGCCGCCGATCCGGCAGGACGAGGGCGGCCCGGGACAGTGGTCGGCCACTCGGGCGAGAACGGACAGTGGGGACGTGACTCCGACCGCTCGACCCTGGGTGCGCGCGATCCGGACCCGGTCTACCAGTCGTTCAGCTCGCGGGCGGCGTCGTGGTAGTGGGTGAGGGCCTCGGATATCGCGGGGACGCCGAGGTGGTCGCGCTGCGCGCGCCGCAGGTAGTCGCGGACGTCGCCGCCGGTGTGGATCGCGCCGTAGCCGACGGTGGGATACCGCTGGGCCGGTTCCGGCGGTGGGGCCCAGGGCAATTCGCGGTCGGACAGGTAATCGGCGACGGCGGCCAGTTCCCGGATCGGTTTCTCGAGGTCCGTGAGACGGCCGGCGTAGATCTCGGCGGCCGGGGAATCGGGGCCGAAGATCCGGTCGAACTGCCGCTCGACGGTGTCGTCCGGGCGCGCGGCGGCCCGGGTCAGCGCGTCCCAGACGGGCCGGGCGATCAAGGCGTGCACGATCATCGCGCCGTCGAGGGTCGTCAACACGGGGAAACCGGCGGGGAAATCCGGGAAGGCGACCGCGCCGCAGGTGCGCGAGATGCAGGCGATCAGGACATCGATATCGGTGTCCGCGCAATCCCATTCGGGGGCCTCGAACCGGCCTTCGCGCTGCCGGTCCCGGAAGTACCGGACCACCAGTTCGGTGTTCAGATCCTCCTCGATGCCGTCGATCGCACCCGCGCGATCGTGAGTACCGGTCATACCCAACGTGATCGGCCGGTAGGCGCCCGGGACCCGTTGTAACACAACAAGGGTGGCATCGACCGGGCGCAGACTCACCCCGGTGACCAGACAGTTGGAATCGTGGTACCCCATGTTTCCCACCGTACGGGAAAACCCGCCGCGGCCGCCGCGCCCCTGTTCTCGACAGGGCAACGGCCGCAGCGGGTTCCGGTCATCGGCCTACTTGGCCGGGGCGGGCTGCGCCGGATCGACGCAGTAGGTGCCCGGACCGGTGCACGGCGCGATCACGGTCGAGAAGTACTGATAGGCCGACCACAACACGATCGGGCCGGCCACCAAGGCGGCGCCCGCCAGGGAGCCGACGGATCCGATCGTGGCGACACCCGCGATGCAGCCGACGATCGCGGCGGGCAGCACGCCCGCCAGCAGGGTGGTGATCGCCGAGGAGACCGAGCCGACCGCCGCGCCGATCACACACCCGGCGACGCCGCCCAGCAGCGCGCCCACCACGGCGCCGGTGATCGAGCCGATGCCGGCCCGGCTGGCGAGCATGCCGAGCGCGCTCGAGTCCCGCGGCGTGAAGCTCTCGGCGATCGGTTGTCCCTTGGCGATGTCCGCCGGGGTGATCGGGTCGGCGACCTGATGCCCGTCGGTCACCGACGGGGTCAGCCGCACGCTGTGCTCGGCGACCTGCGCGGCGATCGGGAAAACCCGGTCGTCCATGCGGTACGACAACGGCAGCGAATCGTTGAAATTACCTGCCGCGTCCCGGACCACGACGCTGCCGCCGACGGTCTCGAAGGCGCCGTCGGGAGCCGACACCACGAGCGAACCGCCGTCGCGGTCGACCGTGAAGTGAATGCCGTTCAGCTCCACCGCCTGATGGTCCGGCACGGGCTGCTGCTGCGCCGGCGCCCGGTCGACGACCGGATCGGCATTCGCGGTACCCGCGGCGACGCTCACGGCGCCGGCCAGCAGCACCGCGCACGCAGTGACTTTCCTCATCTGTATTCACTTTCATCGAAAGAGGGACCACGGCTGCCGGTTCGGGTGCGCGCACGCGAACCGGCAGCCCGGATGCCCCGGTCCGGTACCGCTGCCTCCGGTATCCGAGCCGAGTTACCGCCGATGAGCGAGAAATCCCGATCTGCCATCCCCATGCCAGACCCATCGACGATCATCGGCAATATACCCAAAACGATCCAATCGGACAGTCGATGGATCGATCGGGATTCGAAATCGGTTTGCTCGGCCGAGGCGGTCCCGAATCCGCACGCGGACATGCGCTCACGGCCCGGCGGCGCTGGTCACCGAGCATGGCGCGAGGGCCGGAACGCATCGATTCCATCACCTCCGGCGACCCCCGAGAACGGTTGCGATCGCCTCGAGTTCAGGGTTTCTTCACCGGGGATACGCGAGTCGATGGCGAGGAATTCGCGGGCCGAAGACGACAGTGGCCCGGGGCGATTCGCCCCGGGCCGCGTCGTGATGATGCCGCCGCACGTTCAGTTCTTCTTGGCGGTGAGCCGCGTGACGATCGCGGCGAAATCCTCGTTCTGGAAGGACTGGTTCTCCTGGCTGAGCGCGTAGTCCAGGGTGGCCAGCACCGCGCGCTCGAGATGTATGTTCAGGATCCGCTTGGTGGATTCGACCGCCTGCTGCGGCAGTTCGAGGATGCGCTTCGCGGCGGCCAGGGCCTCGGTCAGCGGGTCGGCCACGACGTGGTTGACCAGGCCCATCTCCCTGGCGCGGTCCGGGGTGATCCGGGCGCCGGTGATGGCGTATTCCTTGGCCAGCAGCAGGCTGGTGTGCAGCGGCCAGGTCAGCGGGCCGCCGTCGGCGGCGACCAGGCCCACCTGGACGTGCGGGTCGGCCAGGTGCGCGGTCTCGGCCATGTACACGATGTCCGACAGCGACACCAGGCTGCAGCCCAGGCCGACGGCGGGACCGTTGACCGCGGTCACCACCGGCACCCGGCAGCGGACCATGCCGAGCACGATGTCGCGGCCGTCGGCGATGGTCTTCGCCCGCAGATCGTCGTTCTGGCGCAACTCGTTCAAGTAGGTGAAGTCGCCGCCGGCCGAGAACGCCTTGCCGGCGCCGGTGAGCACCGCGACCCGGGCGCCGCGGTCGGCGGACAGCCGGTTCCACAGCGTGGCCAGGCCGTGGTGCAGGTCGTCGTCGACCGCGTTCAGCGCCTCCGGCCGGTTCAGGGTGATGATCCGCAGCGGGCCGTCGGCCTCCACGCGGATCGCATCGGGCATGTCGTACAAGTCAGGCTCCCAATCCGAGGATGCGACCGGAGATGATGTTCTTCTGGATCTGCGAGGTGCCGCCCATGACGCTCTGCGCGCGGCTGTACATGTACGAGCCGAGCAGTTCCGGGTCACGGGTGCCGCCGACGGCGAGCGCGGCGTGGCCGACCGACTGGTCGACCCAGGTCATCAGCAGCTTGTCCAGCGAGCCGTCCGGGCCGTGCACGATGCCGTCGAGCTGTTCGGACAGCCGTCGCCGCACGTGCAGGCGCAGCATCTCGACTTCCACTGCGGCCCAGGCGAGATCGGCCGGGGGCGGGCCGTCGACCCGAGTGGCCATCTGCCGCACCAGTTTTCCGTAGCGTGCGGCGAAACCCAGTGTGGAGGGCTCACGTTCGTGGCCGACCACGGTCATCGCCAGCTTCCAGCCCTCGCCCGGCGCGCCGATCATCTGATCGGCGGGCACCCGGGCGCCGTCGAACAGCACCTGGCCGAACTCCTTGGTGACGCCGCTGATCATCTTCAGCGGCCGCTGCTCGATCCCGGGCTGCTTCATCTTCACGACGAAGGCCGAGATGCCCTTGTGCCGCGGGGCTTCCGGATCGGTGCGGGCCAGCAGCAGGCACCAATCGGCGACGTCGGAGTAGCTGGTCCAGATCTTGTGGCCGTTGATGACGTACTCGTCGCCGTCGCGGGTCGCGGTGGTACGCAGGGACGCCAGATCGGAACCGGCGCCGGGCTCGCTGAAGCCCTGGCACCAGCGTTCGGTGCCGTTGATCATGCCGGGCAGGAAGCGCTGTTGCAGTTCCGGGCTGCCGTGGTGGCCGAGGCCGACCACCAGGTAGCCGAGGCTCGGCCGCGGCGGCGCGCCGGCGATCGCGAGCTCCTCGTCCAGGATCACATCGTAGACCGGCGGAAGATCCTGCCCGCCTACCTCTTTCGGCCAGGACAGGCCGAAGAAGCCGGCCTCATACAGGGCGCGATGCCACTCGCCCTGTTTGGCCCAGTACTCGTCGCCCGAGGTCGGGAAGGTGCCGGCGATATCGGCCAGCCAGGTGCGCAGCCGGGCGCGGAACCGCGCCTCCTCCGGTGAGTCACGAAAGTCCAAGGTCGATCTCCTCCAGGCGGACGGGGAACAGTTCGGTCGAGGTCAGCACGCGGCGCAGGTGGACGTGCGCGAGGCATTCCCAGGTGTTGCCGATGCCGCCGTGCACCTGGATCGAGGTCTCGCAGATGGTGCGGGCGGAACGGGCGCAGTACAGCTTCGCGATCCGGGCGGCCTGCACCGCCTCGGCGGCGGGAAGTTCGTCGACGGCCCAGGCGGCGTGCCGCAGCACGCTGATCGAGCCCTCGATCAGCGCCTGGCTCTCCGCCAGCAGATGGCCGACCGCCTGATAGGAGCCGATCGAATGTCCGTACTGCTCACGGATTTTCGCGTACTCGACGGCCAGGGTCTGGGCGCCGCGGGCGGCGCCGAGCAGATCGGCGGTGGTCGCCACCAGGGCGAGCGCGTGCCACTGCGCGGCCTGCTCGGGCGACAGCTCGCCGATCGACTGCAACGAATCGGTCAGGGCCGCGTCGACGCGGGTGAGGTCCGCGCCGGCGAGCGGGTCGCCGACCTCGCCGGCCAGGATCGCGTCGTCGGTGACCACGAGCGCGTGGTCCGCGCCGCGGGCGTCGATCGCGCGGCGGCCGCCGAAGCGCGGCCCGGCGTCGACGGCGACGGTCCAGTGGCCGGTATCGCCGTCGGGCTGCCCGCGCAGGTCGTCGGCGAGCACCGGGCCCAGGAACGGCACGTCCACCAGGCCGCGGCCGAACTCCTCCGCCACCAGCGCCACCTCGACGCCGGAGGCGCCGTCGGAGCGCAGCGCGCGCCAGCCGGTGCTGTCGACGGCCTTCTCCAGCCGGGCCAGCCGGGTGGTGTCGTCGAGGTCGGCCACCGACCCGGGTCCCAGGTCGGAGGCCAGTTTGGCGGCCGCGTCGCGCAGCTGCCGCTGCTCACTGGTCAGTCGAACGTCCATACTGCTCCTTGAGAACTCGGCGCAGCACCTTGCCGGACGGCAGGCGCGGAATTTCGGGCACGAACAGCACCCGGCGCAGGCGCTTGTATCCGGCGAGCCGGTCGGCGACGAGGGTGCGCAACTGCTCCTCGGTGGGCGGCGCGACCGCGGACGCCGCGACGGCCGCGACGATCGCCTCCCCGTCCGCCCCGTCCGGGACGCCGAACACCGCGGCGTCGACGACACCGGGATGGCCGAGCAGGACACCCTCGATCTCGGCGGGCGCCACCTGGAAACCCTTGACCTTGATCATCTCCTTGGACCGGTCGGTCAGCCGGATCCAGCCCTCGGCGTCGACCGAGCCGACGTCGCCGGTGCGGTACCAGCCGTCGTCGAACGCCTCGGCATTCGCCGCCTCCGGCAGGTAGCCGCTCATCAGCGAGGGCGAGCGCAGCTGGATCTCACCGATCCCGTTCGGCGGCAACGGTTCCCCGGTGTCCAGGTCGATCACCCGGATCTCCACCCCGGGCACGGCCTTGCCGACGCTGTCGAGGCGGGCGCCCTCGATCGGATTGCACGCGATCACCGGCAGCTCGCTGGCGCCGTAGGCCGGTACCCACTCGACACCCGTTCGGCGCGTGACGGTTTCGGCGATGCCGGCGGTGACCGGGGTGGCGCCCCACATGATGTAGCGCAGCGAGGACAGGTCGTAGGATTCGAGATCGGGATGCTGGGCCATCGCCAGCGCGATCGGCGCCACCGCCATCTCCACCGTGATCCGGTCCTCCGCAATACTTTTCAGCATCCGCTCCAGCTCGAAGCGGCGGTGCAGGCGGATCCGCGCGCCCACGGCGAGCGCGGTCTCGATATTGAGCAGGCCGAGGATGTGCGAGGGCGGGGTGAGAACCTGGATGCGGTCGGCGGCGGTCAGTTCCAGCGCCACCCGCCAGTGTTCGACCGCGGCCGCGAAGGAGGCATGGGTGTGCCGGACCGCCTTGGGCATGCCGGTGGTGCCCGAGCTGAACACCAGCACGGCCTCCGCGTCCGGATCGGGCGCGGTGTCGGGGCAGACCACGGGGACGATCGGCTCGTCCAGCGACAGCATCGGCATGAGCTCGGCCAGCACCGGCTGGTCGCCGACGGCCGCGGCGGGCTGGGTGAGGATCAGCGCGTGCTCGGTCTCGGCCCGTTTCCAGGCCGGGCTGATCAGCACCACCGAGGCGCCCAGCTGCCAGATCGCGCGGACCGCGACGACGAACTCGGGCCGATTGCCGGACATCAGCGCCACCCGGTCGCCGCGGCGCACCCCGCGCTCACGCAGGGTGGCGGCGAGGCCGCGGGCCAGGGCGTCGAGCCGGGTGCGCGAATACGAGCGGTCCTCGAAGACCAGCGCGATCGGCTCGTTCATCGTCCTGTCCTGCCCGTTCCGGCTCCCGATGCTTGCCGTCGGACGGCAACATTGAGAAGATCTCGTCTCGTAAGTGAGAATAGTATTCTCTGTACGTTAGAATCTTAATACCAGGAGGTGGCGGTTCATGGCGAGACCCCCAATGTTTCAGCGCGCGACCGTGACCCGGATCGTGAAGGAGAGTGTCGACGCCCGCACGTTCGTGCTGGCGCCCCACGACACGCCCATCGAGTACCGGGCCGGGCAGTTCTGCACGTTCCGGGTCGCCGTGGACGGCCGCGAGCTGTTCCGGTCCTATTCGATGTCCAGCGCGCCGGAAACCGACACCGAGTTCATGACCACCGTGAAGCGGGTCCCCGGCGGCGCGGTCTCCAACTGGATGCACGACAACCTCGCCGAGGGCGATGTGGTCGAGATCAGCCAGGCCGCGGGCCGATTCTGCCTGCGCGACACCGATGTTCCGCTGCTCGGCTTCTCCGGCGGCAGCGGGATCACCCCGATCATCTCGCTGGCCAAGAGCGCGCTCGCCACCACCTCACGCAAGGTCCGGCTGCTGTGCGCGGACCGCGACCAGCCGTCGATGATCTTCGAACAAGCGCTGGCCGACCTGGTCCGCCAGTATCCGGACCGGCTCGAGGTGACCCGCCACCTGGACGCCGTCGGCGGCTTCCTCACCCCCGACGCGATCCGCGAGTTCGCCGGGGTCGACGGCCACGCCGACAGCTACATCTGCGGCCCGGAACCCTTCATGGAGATGATCGAGCTGGCCCTGCCCGGCCCGGGCCTGATCTACAGCGAGCGATTCGGCGCCGCGCCGCCGGTGATCCCCGGCGAGGAACCGGACGCCGACACCGTGAAGACCGCCGGCACCACCACCGCCACTCCCCCGCCCGCCCCCGCGGTCACCGAGGAGGGCACGGTGACAATCATCCTGAACCGCAAGAAGAAGACGGTCCCCCGCAAGGACGGCGAAACCCTGCTGGAGAGCGCTCGCCGCGCCACCCTCAGCCCACCCTTCTCCTGCGAGGCCGGCAACTGCGCCACCTGCATGGGCAAGATCCTCGACGGCAAGGCGACCATGCGCCAGAACAACGCGCTGGCCGACGACGAGATCGAGGACGGATACATCCTGACCTGCCAGGGCGTGCCGGATTCGGCGTCGATCACGGTGACGTACGACGAGTGAGCTGTCGGGCGGGCTCGTTACCATGAGCACGTGCCCGAACCCGTTGCGCCACTTGCCCTTCCCACCACCATGACCTGGGAGCAGCTCGACTCGCTACCGGAGGAGATCGCGGGCGAGATCGAGCTGTGGAACGGCCGGGTCGTGTGGGCGCCGCGCGGGCCGTCCGAACATCAGGTCTTCAGCGGTCGGGTGTTCGCTGCATTCGAACGCTGTGTCGCTGCGCAGTGGGCAGTTGACATCCCGCAGGTCGGCCTGGAGACTAACGTCTTCTTCGGCCGGACCGGCCGCGACGACTACGCGACCCCGAACTTCCTGGTATACCGCCGCTCGGACGAGCTGTACCAGGACATTCGCGCGGACGATGTGCTGCCGGTCGGCGAGATCGTCTCCCCGTACAACATCGACCGAGACATGCATGCCAGGCGCGCCCGCTATGCCGCCGCCGACATCTCTTGGTACTGGGAAGTCCGGCTGGCGCGCGGCGCGAGCGCCATCGAACTCGTGCGTGTCTACGCGCTCGAGACTCGGGCAGATTCGCTCCCCAGCGGCGTCCAGCCGGAGGATAGCGCCGACTATGTGCTCGTCGGCGAGTGGACACCAGCCGGGAACGAGGACGGCATCCACATCAACCGCCCGTTCCCGATCTCGATCCCCTGGTCCGATCTCGAATACTGAAGTGCAAGTTCAGAATCGAATCGCTTACGGCCTACGTTCGCGCCGACCTCCGCCAAGCGTATGTGCACGGGCCACGCCTACCGGCGAGCCCGATCTCCTCGTATTCGCCGCCCGACGCCATATGTTTTCGACACGGTCTCAATGTTGTTGTTGTGTCGAGCGATATCGGTTCTTGCCGATCAGTCACCGGTGATCGGCTTCGATTGTCCGGGCGGAGATGCGGTCTGACGCTAGGGTGGCGCGGGTGACCAACCCATCCAGTCCCGAGTCGCCCACCGGGGTGCTGCCCGTGCAGCAGTATGTGGCCGGGCTGGCACGCAAACGTATGGCTGCCGGGACGTTGTTCCGCGACGGGCTGGGCCGGGTGGTTCTGGTGGAGCCGACCTACAAACCGAACTGGGAGATCCCCGGTGGCGCAGTCGAACAGGACGAATCGCCGTGGGAGACGGTCGCGCGCGAATTGCGAGAGGAGATCGGCTGGGACCGGCCGGTGGGCCGGTTGCTGGTGGTGGACTACGTGCGCCCGCAGGACGGCCGGCCCGAGGGGGTGGTGTTCGTCTTCGACGGTGGTCTGCTCACCGCCGCCGACGTTGCCGGTATGGTCCTGCGTCCAGAGGAGATCCGCTCCGCGGGGTTCTACACGCTCGAGCAAGCAGCGACGCGGGTGAAGCCGCTGCTGGCCGATCGACTCGCAGCGGCACTGGAAGCGGTGGGCGAGGGCGTGACCGTGCTCTGCGAGCAGGGACGGCGCATCGGCTGACCGATGCGCAGCCGCTGGTTCGCGGTCACCTCGAGACCGGCGACACCTCCGATACGGGGTGTGGACGCGATCCCGTGGTACCGGTGTGTTGTTTGCCCGCCGCCCGGTAGAGGCTGTCGTGGATGCCATCGGCATAGAGCAGCCCACCGAGGTCACGGCGGATCTTGACCAGTCGCCCGTCCGCCCGGAACCCCGAAGCGCCGACCAGCGGCATCAGATCGGCAGCAGCCTGATTGGCGACATCGATACCGTGGGCTTTCGTCACCGCGGACCACCGCTCAGCGTGTGGATGCCCGGATTCGGCAAGCGTCGCGGCGGCTGCGGCACCGAGCAGACCGGTGACCAGTTGCGCGTGCGCCCGGCCGACGGTCACCAGCGCGGTATCCCGCAGTCGTGTCACCTCGTCGGTGGCATTCCGGTCGGCCAGAGCAGTAGTGACCGTGTCGAACATCGCGGCGGCCCCACCGAGTGCGGTCGCCGTGACCAGCGGCCGGTAGCCGGCGAAGTGATTGCGCAGCAACATCATTCCGTCTCCTTCCAGGATGTCGGCGGGCCGGACCGGCACCTGATCGAAGCCGAGGATTCCCCAGCTCCAGCCGGCGAGCCCAGCCGGTGGGATCGACTGCCGGCGCAGGCCCGGTTCCGCGGCGTCGACGGCGGCGGCGACCAGGCGGCCGTCCGGCGCCCGCAAGAAGACGACGAACACGGCTGCCTCGGTCAATCGGCTGATCCAGGTCTTGCAGCCGGTGACGCGCCAACTGCCGTCCGATGCCACGACCGCCGAGGTCGTGGTGGCCGCCGGATTGGATCCGCCGTGTGCTTCGGTGACCGCGATCCCCGCCAGTTCCCCCGCCAGCAGGCGGCCGATCCAGCGGCGTCGCGGTTCCGGGCCCCCATGGCGCGCGATGAGCGCACCGTGTCCGAGCCCGATGGAGTCGCGCAGGTCGATATCCCGGTAACCGCAAACGAATTGGGCCAGCACAGTGAACAGTGCCGGCTGCTGCCCGGTGTCGAGCAGACCGTGGCGTGCGAGTTCGATCCGGACCGTGCGCAACTCGTCGCTACGCCGCTGCCCACCGGTACTCGGATGGATCTCGCCGGCTTCGTCCAACACGCCGGCGAGCGCGGCCAAGCGTGGCCAGTCGAGACGGTTCCCGGGGTCGAGCAGGGACCGTAACGGAGTCAGCCACGCATCGACAGCGCCGGCCGCGGTGGTCGCGGTCACGGCGCCTCTCCGTGCACACGAGCGGGCTGACCGTAGGCCAGCGCCCCGGGCGGGATGTCGCGGGTCACCAGTGAACCGGCACCGACCAGCGCCTGCGCGCCGATCGTGACACCTGCCAGGATCACCGACCCGGTGCCGACCTTGGCGCCGGTGTCGAAACGCGGTGCGACCAGCCTCGGTTCCCGGTGCGGGTCACGCCAGATCAACGTCTTGTCGTTGATAGTGCGGACCCCGGCACCGAGAAACACCCGATCGGCCAGCCACGTGGAACTTGTGAGGTGCGATCCTGGCGAGCACCGCACCGCCGCCCCTATCCGGGTCTCGCGCTCCACACACAAGTGATGGCCGAGAACGCAATCCGCACCCACACGGACCCCGGTGCGCAACAGCGACCCGTGCCCGATCACCGTATCGGCCCCAACTTCGACATTCGCGTAAATGACAGCGCCGCAACGAATCACGGCAGCGGTACCGAGTACGGTCGACGCGCCCGCACCTGGATAGGTCCGGCCGACGGCGTACCCGTGCTCGGGTTTGCCGATCACCGCGTGCTCCTCGACCCGCGCGCGCTCGGCGAGTACCGCACCGCCGTGCACGACCGCGAACGCGGCGATCGTCGCGCCCCGGCGCACCACGATCGGGCGGACCGTACCGAGTTCATCGACCGGCAGGAACACAGCGAACCTGCTGATCTGCACATTCTCCTCGGCACAGAGCAAACCCGCGCGATCCAGTTCGGATACGGTCATCTCCGGCATCGCTATCGGGCTTCCCAACGCCGGCGATCCTGTGATGTGGGTGGTCATCGTGTCCCTCCGCCGCGGCGGGGACGGGTGAACTGCCACGGCACCTACCAGAAGACGACGATCGCGACGTCATCGGCCACCTGCTTTGCCATGTTCGGGAATCTGTTGCATGATCTGCAAAGCCGCTGGTGCAGTGCGCATTTTGCTCGATATCATCGATATCCCGGTCTGAGCAAGGAATTCGACGATGGACCAGGACCGTGCGATCTGGGACACCCGCGCTGTGCGTGTAGCGGCGGCCTCCGGTGACTACGGTGCGGTGGTTCGTGCCATCCGCCGCGCCAACAACCTCACCCTCGCCGACCTTGCCCGCCACAGCAATTATTCGATCTCGACACTGTCGCGGCTGGAGCGAGGGAAGCAGCAGCTCACCGATGTGCGCATACTCCGCGCCCTCGCCGCGGCCCTGCGAATTCCACCGGAATTACTCGGGTTGGCCGACCCGCCGCCGCACCTGATGCAGCCGAGCCGCCCCGCCGCTATCGTCGGCGTCACCCGAGCGCCGGACGAGGAGACCGAACCCATGCGTCGTCGCACGCTGCTGACCGGACTGGCCGGCACCGTCACCGCCATCGGCGTTTTCCCGCCGCCTACGGCGGCAGGGGCAACAACGGACCCGCTGCCTCTGCTCGAGCGTGCACTACTGGCCCCGCCCTCTCACACCAGCCTCGTCGGGCTGCCGAGCCTCGGCCACCAGGTCGCTGCCGCCCGATCGATGTTCGATCGTGGACACTACACGGAACTCGCCTCCGGACTTCCCCGGCTGCTGTCGGCTGCGACCACGACCCGCGCCACCAGCACGCGCAGCGACGACATCGCCGAAGCCGACAAGCTGCTCGCCCATGCATACGTGCTGACGTCCAGGCTGAGCGTCAAACTCAGCCACGATCAACTCGCCTGGACCGCCGCTGATCGCGCGGTGCAGGCCGCCCACCTCAGCCACGACTTGCCGACCCGAGCCATCGCCCACAGATCGTGGGCAATCGTGCTGCGCCGCAGCGGATTCAGCGACACCGCAACGCAACTGATCCTCGACACCGCGGCCTCGCTACAGCCGAAACTTCACCAAGGTGCGCCCTACCTCGCCGCGTACGGGGCACTGCTGTGCACCGCCGCCTACACCGCCGCCGCAGACGGAGATCGCGACCTCGCCGGGACCTTGATCGCGGAGGCAACGAATGCGACCACTCACATCAACCGGGACCATCCCGGGCATACCACCGGCTTCGGCCTCGGAAGTGTCGGCCTGTACCAGGTCAGCATCGCCAGAGTCCTCGGCGACTGCGGTGCCGCTATCGACGCGGCACGCCGCATCGACCCGGCCACGATCCCGCTGGCCGAAAGCAGAGCTCGATACTGGTCCGACGTCGCCCGCGCCTTCCACCAATGGGGCAAACCAGAGCAGTGCTACCGGGCCCTGCGGGCTGCCGAACAAGCAGCTCCCGACGAAGTCCGCTATCGCAAACCGATCCAGAAAATCACCGCAGAACTGCTGAAACATTCAGAGGCCACGACACTCCCGGGCCTGCGATCCTTCGCCCAGCGCACCGGTACGCGCACCCGGTGAAACAGCTGGCTGATCGACGCGATGCAAGCGAGATCGGTTCACCGAGCCCGCCCCCCGAATTGGCTCCAACCAGCCTTTTGACCCGAACTCATTGCCTATCAGCGGATTCGGGCGTCGAGATCGGCGAAAGCGAAGGCGACGGGGAACGGGTCGGTGAGAACGAGGCGTTCCTGGTGGGTGTCGGCCAGCCGGTACGTGCGGCCGGCCCGGTCCAACCGATATTCCCGGATCGTCTCGATGTGACGGTCGGCATCGAGGTGCACGACGAGGTGGGTCCGGATGCCCTCGTGGGCGTATTCCGCGTACTTCTCGGCTATTTCGGCGGCCCTCGAGTCCGATGGGACGACCTCCGCCACGAGCAGGACATCGGACGTCATGAGCTCGCGGTCGTCATCGAAACATCGGTACACGATCACATCGGGACGGCGGAACGAGAAGCCGGAAATTCCGGGATGGCTTGTCGTATAGCGCATCTCGTAGCCGGTCAGCACCCCTGTAGCCGTGTCTGCGGGACGGGCGGCGTCGAACCGGTCCGCGAGGCGGCGGGCGACCCGATTGTGGTGCCTGTTCTCGTTGCGGCTGAACGTTATTCGGCCGCCGACCACTTCGATCGAACGCTGTGCCTCCTCGGGCAGCGCGAGGTACCGGTCCTCGGTGATCGGCATCTCGGGATCCGCCGACCATTCCAGCATGGCCATCTGAACTCCGTTCCCCGGGCTGTCAGCCGCGCAGATCCTATCGAGCGACCGCGCTGGTCCGGGCCCCGGGGGGAGGAAATCAGGCCTCCGGGTTCAGGAGTCGTGTTCGCCGAGGGACGGGGGTGGGCCGTAGACGGGATGGTGGCCGGTGATGCGGATGGGGCTGCCGACCAGGCGGTAGTCGCCGGCGGTGATCACGGATTGGGGGGTGGTGTCTAGGGATTCGGGGAGGGTGCGGACGGCGGCTGCGGGGATTCCCAAGGGGCGCAGGCGGGTTTCCCAGTTGACGGCCGTGTCGGCGGCCAACGCCTCGGTCACCGCGGCGAGGACCTCGTCTCGGCGTTCGGCGCGTTCGGCCATGGTGGGGAAGCCGTCCACCGACGCTTCGGTGGCGAAGGTCTTCCAGAAGCCGTCGTGGGTGATGAACAGGGCCAGATGGCCCTCGGCGGTCGGGAACATTTGGGCCGGAACGTAATACGAGTGGGCGCCGTTGGGGCGGCGGGTGGGGGCGGTGCCGGTGTTGAGGTAGGCGGAGGCGTGGTAGTTCAGCTGGGACAGCATCACGTCGCGGAGGTTCACGTCCACCTGGCCGCCTCGGCCGGAGACGATCTGGGCCAGTAGGCCCAGGGCGGCGGTGAGGCCCGTCGAGTTGTCCGCGGAGGAGTAGCCGGGGAGGGTGGGTGGCCCCTCGGGGTCGCCGGTCATGGCGGCTACGCCGGTGGCGGCCTGGACGATGTAGTCGAAGGCCGGGTCGTCGCCGCCGTCCAGGCCGAAGCCGGTGATAGCTACGCAGACGATTTTTTCGTTGTAGGCGCGCAGGGTGTCGTAGGTGAGGCCCAAGCGGCGGATGGCCGATGGTTTCAGGTTCACCAGCAGTGCATGGGAATTCGCGGCGAGGTCGTGCAGTTTCCGCCGGCCTTCGGGGGTGCCGAGTTCCAGGCGGATGCTGCGTTTGCCTCGGTTGAGGCTCGCGAAGTAGGTGTCGCTGACCTGGCGGGAGATCTCGCCGGTCGGGGGTTCGATCTTGGTGACCTCGGCGCCGAGGTCGGCCAGCATCATGGTGGCGTAGGGGCCCGCCAGCATGGTGCCGACCTCGAGGATCCGGATGCCCGCGAGCGGGCCGGGGGCTCCTGCCGCCGGGGGCTCCTCTGCCGCGCTCATCGCAGCTCCGCGGCCACGTTCGCGATCATCTCCCGGGTGCGGCGCTTGGATTCGCGTAGCTCGTCGAGGCTGTCGCCGATCGGGAGCAGGCGGACGGAGATGTCGGTGGCGCCGGCCTCGGCGTAGCGGCGCAGTTCGGCCGTGATCGCCGCCTCGTCGCCCGCTATGCAGAGGTCGCCGATGTTCTGCGCGTCGCCCTGGTCCAGCAGGCGCTGGTAGTTCGGGGAGATCTCCGCCTCGCTGAGGATGAGGTTGGCGCGGGTCTTCGCGGCCTCGACCTCGGAGGGGCGGCACAGGCAGACCGGCAGGCCCGCCACCACGCGCGGGGCGGGGCGGCCGGCCTCGGCGGCGGCCTTGGTGATCTTGGGGACCACGTGGTCGCCGATGGCGCGCTCGTCGGCCATCCACAGCACGGTGCCGTCGGCCTGCTCGCCGGCGATGCGCAGCATCACCGGGCCGAGGGCGGCGACCAGGACCGGCAGGGGGGATACCGGGCCGAGGTCCAGTGGGTTGTGCACGGTGAAGGTGGTGTTCTCGACGTCCGCCGTGCCGGGGGCGGCCAGGGCGGCGTTCAGGACCTCGAGGTAGTCGCGGGTGTAGGCCGCGGGCTTCTCGTAGGGGAGGCCGAGCATGTCGGCGACGATCCAGTGGTGCGACGGGCCGACGCCGAGGGCCAGCCGGCCGCCGGCGGCGGTGTGCGCCGAGACCGCTTGGCGGGCAAGGGCGATCGGGTGCTGGGCCTGCAACGGCACGACGGCCGTGCCCAATTCGATGCGGGCGGTCTTCATGCCCATCAGGGCGATGGTGATCAGCGCGTCGAAGTCGCCGGGCAGCTGCGGAATCCACGCGGTGTCCAGGCCCGCGGACTCGGCCCACTCGATGTCGGCGAGCATCCGGGTGAGTTTGCGGGTCGCGTCGCCCTTCTCGGGGCCGATCATCACACCGATGCGCACGTTGTCCTCCAGGTGTTTCACGATTGTCGCTGTGGCGCTGCGGGTTACGCCGACGGTTGCTCGGAGGGCGCGGTCGTCCCGGTGAGCGTGCGGATCTCGGTGACCAGGGTCTCCAGCGGGGTGCCGGTCGGGAAGACCGCGGCCGCACCGGCATCCAGCAACTTCTGCACATCGCTGCTCGGGATGGTGCCGCCGACCACGACGGCGATATCGCCGGCGTCGGCCTCGCGCAGCGCGGTCACCGTGCGGGTGGTCAGCGCGACGTGCGCGCCGGAGAGGATGCTGAGGCCGACGACCGCGACATCCTCTTGCAGCGCGATCGACACGATGTCCTCGATGCGCTGCCGGATACCGGTGTAGACGACCTCGAATCCGGCGTCGCGCAGGGTGCGGGCGACGATCTTGGCGCCGCGGTCGTGCCCGTCGAGACCGGGCTTGGCGACGAGAATACGGGCGGGCATCAGAACACCACCGGCTGCTGGAACTCGCCCCACACGTTCTTGAGGGCGGTGACCATCTCACCCACGGTGCAGTACGCGTTGGCGCAGTCGATCAGGCGATGCATCAGGTTCTCGGTTCCCTCCGCGGCGCTGGACAGCGCGTCGAGACTGGCGCGAACGGCCGCGGAGTCGCGTTCGGCCTTGACCCGGGTGAGCCGTTTCAGTTGCAGCTCACGGCCTTCGGCATCGAGCTCGTAGGTGTCGATGTCCGGCGCGGGCTCGTCGGAGACGAACCGGTTGACGCCGACCACGGGCCGCTCACCGGATTCGACCTCCTGGTGCAGCTTGTACGCCTCGTCGGCGATCAGGCCTTGGAGGTAGCCGTCCTCGATCGCGCGGACCATGCCGCCGTGGTTCTCGAGGTCGGACATGATCTCCTTGATCCGCTCCTCCGTGGCGTCGGTCAGCGCCTCCACGAAGTAGGACCCGCCGAGCGGGTCGGCGACCCGGGTGACACCGGTCTCGTACGCCAGGATCTGCTGGGTGCGCAGCGCCAGCGTCGCCGACTCCTCCGAGGGCAGCGCGAACGGCTCGTCCCAGGCGGCGGTGAACATCGACTGCACGCCGCCGAGCACCGAGGCCATCGCCTCGTAGGCGATGCGGACCAGATTGTTCTGGGCCTGCGGCGCGTACAGCGAGGCACCGCCCGCGACACAACCGAATCGGAACATGGAGGCCTTGTCGGCGGTGGCGCCGTAGCGTTCCCGCACGATGGTGGCCCAACGACGCCGTCCCGCACGGTATTTGGCGATCTCCTCGAAGAAGTCGCCGTGCGTGTAGAAGAAGAAGGACACCTGCGGCGCGAACTGGTCGATGGTCATCCGGCCGCGTTCGACCACGGTGTCGCAGTAGGTGACGCCGTCGGCGAGGGTGAAGGCCATCTCCTGCACCGCGTTCGCGCCGGCGTCGCGGAAGTGCGCGCCCGCCACCGAGATCGCGTTGAACCGCGGTACCTCGGCGGCGCAGAACTCGATGGTGTCGGCGATCAGCCGCAGCGACGGCTCGGGCGGCCAGATCCAGGTGCCGCGCGAGGCGTATTCCTTGAGGATGTCGTTCTGGATTGTGCCGGTGAGCTTTTCGCGCGGCACGCCCTTCTTCTCCGCGGCGGCCACATAGAACGCCAGCAGGATGGCGGCGGTGCCGTTGATGGTGAAGCTGGTGCTGATCTTGTCCAGCGGGATGCCGTCGAACAGCACCTCGGCGTCGGCGAGGGTGTCCACCGCGACACCGACGCGGCCGACCTCCTCGCTCACCTCGGGATCGTCGGAGTCGTACCCGCACTGGGTGGGCAGGTCGAGCGCGACCGAGAGGCCGGTGCCGCCCTGATCCAGGAGGTAACGGTATCGCCGGTTGGACTCCTCGGCCGTGCCGAATCCGGAGTACTGCCGGAAGGTCCACGTCCGCCCGCGGTAACCCTTCGCGAAGTTGCCGCGCGTGAACGGGAAGACGCCCGGAGCGGGCGGTTCGGCAGCGCGATCACCCGGTCCGTAGACCGGCTCGAGCGGGATGCCGGACGAGGTCTGCACATGGTCGTTCATCACTGAATACCGTACTTGCAAAAAATGAGAATGCCAATACCATCAGACGCAAATGGCCCGAGTAGATGTGCAGAATGAGGAGAATGATGGCTGAGCAGCGCACCCTGGCCGACCGCACGATGGTGATCTCCGGCGCCAGCCGCGGGATCGGCTTGGCCATCGCGGTCGCGGCCGCCCGGCAGGGCGCGAACGTGGTGCTGCTCGCCAAGACCGCCGAGCCGCACCCCCGGCTGCCCGGCACGGTGCACACCGCCGCGGCCGAGGTCGAGGCGGCCGGTGGCAGGGCGGCCGCCGTGGTCGGCGATGTGCGCAACGAAGAGGACGTGCAGCGCGTGATCGATACCGCCGTCGAGCAGTTCGGCGGCGTGGACATCTGTGTCAACAACGCCAGCGCCATCGCCACCGAGCCCACCGATCAGCTGTCGGCGAAGAAGTTCGGGCTCATGCAGGACATCAACCTGCGCGGCACCTTCCTGCTCACCAAGGCCGCGATCCCGCACCTGCGCAAGTCCGCGAACGCGCACGTGCTGACCATCGCGCCGCCGCTGAACCTGCATCCGTACTGGCTGGGCGTGCATCCGTCCTACACCTTGTCCAAGTACGGGATGACTCTGCTGGCGCTGGGCTGGGCGAGTGAGTACGCCGAGACCGGGATCGCCTCCAACTGCCTGTGGCCGGAGACCTTCATCGCGACCTCGGCGGTGGCGAATCTGCAGGACGGCGAGAATCAGCTCGCCGCGGCGCGCAGCCCCGAGATCATGGCCGACGCCGCGGTGGCGATCGTGTCCCGCCCGGCCCGCGAGTTCACCGGCCGGGCGCTGATCGACGCCGAGATGCTGACCGAGCACGCCGGAGTGGCCGATCTGTCGGGTTACGGTGGCGGCGATCATCCCACCCCGGATCTGTTCCTGGACACCGCCATTCCCGAAAACTACAGCTAGACAGCATATTCGGGGGCGACATCCGGAAAGGAACCGTTGTGACATCTGCCGACACCACGCGCGGCGAACTCTGGGAGGCGGGCCTGCGCGTCCGTCGCGAGGTCGTGGGCGCCGAATACGTCGACCGGGCGCTGGCGAACGCCGACGACTTCCAGCTGCCCATGCAGGAACTCGTCACCGAGTACTGCTGGGGCACGGTGTGGACGCGGGAGGGGCTGGACCGCCGCACCCGCTCGATGCTGAATCTCGCGATGCTGACCACGCTCAACCGGTCGGCCGAATTCGCCACCCACGTGCGGGGCGCGCTCACCAACGGGGTCACCGAGGAGGAGATCCGGGAAGTGTTGCTGCAGGCCACGATCTACGCCGGCGTGCCCGCCGGGGTGGAGGCGTTCCGGATCGCGGGACCGATCCTCGCCGAGCACCGCGCCGCGCAGGCCGCGCCCGAGGAGTCGCAGGCATGAGCGGACAGGGGCCGGAGGCGGCCGCGGAGCGTCGCCACGCAGGCCGCCCGTCCATACCCGAAGGAGACAGCATGAGCGGAACCGTCACCGGCCCCGTCGCTTTCATCGGGCTGGGCAACATGGGCCGGCCGATGTCGCGCCGCCTGGTCGAGGCCGGGATCGACCTGGTCGGCTTCGACCCGGCCGAATCCGCCCGCGCCGCACTGGTTTCCGTCGGTGGCCGGGTGGCCGACACCGCGGCCGCGGCGGTCGCGGGAGCCGAGTACGTGATCCTCATGCTGCCGACATCGGCGATCGTGGAGGCGGTGCTCGGCGACGAGGCGGTGCTGGCAGAACTGGCGCCGGGCACCGTGATCGTCGACATGAGTTCCTCGGAACCCGAATCGACGCAACGTCTCTCGGCCGCGCTGGCGGAGCGGAAGCTCCTGCTGGTCGACGCCCCGGTCTCCGGCGGCGTGGCCGGCGCGAACGCGGGCACGCTGGCGCTGATCGCGGGCGGCCCGGACGAGGCCATCGACCGGGTGACCGCGCTGCTGGCACCGCTGGGCCGGTTGCAGCACGTCGGCGCGACCGGCGCCGGGCACGCGGTCAAGGCGATCAACAACCTGATGTCGGCGATCCACCTGCTGGGTTCGTCGGAGGGCGTGGCGATCGGGCAGCGCTTCGGCGTCGATCCGAAGGTGCTGATCGACACCATCAACATCTCGTCGGGACGCAGCGCCTCCACCGAACTGAAGTTCCCGAAGTTCATCCTGCCCGGCACCTACGACTCGGGTTTCGCGATGAACTTGATGGTCAAGGACATTCGCATCGCGATGGGCCTGGCCTCGGCCGTCGGTGCGCAGACCCCGTTGAGCGAGAAGGCCGTCGAACTGTGGGCCACAGCGCTCGGCGACCTCGGCCCCGGCGCGGACCAGACCGATATCGCCCGCTGGGCCGGGGTGACGCACGACACCGATCCGGCCTGAGTCCCACCGCCGACCGGCAGGTATGACGCACGGCGCCGATCCGGCCCGAGCCCCCTCCGATCGGCGGGGGTGACCGTGCCGGCGGTCGAACACTCACCGGCTCGGTCGAATACTTACTGCCCCAACGGCTCCCGCAGCCCCTCGGCCGAATGCCGAGGGGCTGCGGTCGTTTCGCGGCTCAGCCCGCCTGCCGGGAATCCACCGCGCGGGGCCAGGAGCGGCCCTCCATGCGCTCGATGTCGACGTTGAAGCGCCGCAGGTAGGCGGCGAACTCCGCGATGTCCTCGTCGGGCCAGTGCTCGAACACCTGGTTCAGGCCGGCGATGTTGCCGAGCCGTTCCAGCTCCAGCCGGCGCCGTCCCTCCTCGGTGATCCGGAACTTGCGGGCGATGCCGCCGTCCGGGTCCGGGATGCGCTCCACCAGCCCGACCCGCCGCATGGCGGCGGTCTGCCGGTTCAGGGTGGAGGCGTCGAGCCCGAAGGCGTCGCTGAGCTGACCGATCGACATCGGTCCCTCGTCGCGGATCCGGCTGAGCAGCACGTAGGCGCTGTAGCGATCCAGCGCCGAACCCTCGCGACGCCGTGAGGTGCCCGGGTTCATCCGCCGCCCGAGCAGCATCGTCTCCAGCTCGATGTCCGGTATCGGCCTGTCCATCTCGATCCTTCCCGACGCGATCGGCATTGATCGCGGTCCCGATCGGTGCCGTTCGAGACGTGCACCACATCTATTTGTGCATCATACACATTCTATGTACGGTACATATAGTTGACTTTCACCAGAGGGAAAGAAGCACACTCCATGCACGCATCGACCCCGGTCAGGTCCGGCAGCATCCTCGCGGTGCTCGCCTACACCGGCATCGTGGCGTCGCTGATGCAGACGCTGGTGGTGCCGCTGCTCGGCCAGCTGCCCACGATCCTGCACAGCAACGCGTCCACCACCGCCTGGGTGGTCACCATCACCCTGCTCGTCGGCGCCGTCGCGACCCCGGTCGCCGGTCGCCTCGGCGACATGCTCGGCAAACGCCGCATGCTGATCGCCTCCACCGTGCCGCTGGCCGTCGGTTCCGTGATCGCCGCGCTCGCCGTCAACGCGCCGATGATGATCGTCGGCCGGGGCCTGCAGGGCCTCGGCTTCGGCACCATTCCGCTGGCCGTGGCGCTGCTGCGCGACGTGCTGCCGCCGGAGAAGCTCGGCTCCGCCATCGCGCTGATCAGCTCCTCGCTGGGCATCGGCGGCGCCCTGGGCCTGCCGATCGCCGCCGCCATCACGCAGTACAGCAACTGGCGGGTGCTGTTCTGGGCCGCCGCCGCACTGGTGCTCGTCTCCACCGTGCTGATCACCGTGGTCGTCCCGGAGGGCACCTCCGAGGGCTCGAAGGGCCGCTTCGACGGCGCCGGGGCGGTCCTGCTCGGCGGCGGGCTGGTCGCCATGCTGCTCGGCGTCTCCAAGGGCTCGTCCTGGGGCTGGACCAGCGGTTCCATCCTGGGACTGTTCGCCGGCGCACTCGTGCTGCTGCTGATCTGGGGCTGGTGGGAGCTGCGGGCCGGTGAGCCGCTGGTCGACCTGCGGATCACCGCGCGGCCGCAGGTACTGGTCACCAACATCGCGACCGTCGCCATCGGCGTCGGCATGTACGCCCTGCAGCTGAGCGTCCCGCAGCTGCTGCAGCTGCCGAAGACGCTGGGCTACGGCCTCGGCCAGTCGATGCTGGCCACCGGCCTGTGGATGGCCCCGGCCGGCATCATGATGATGCTGATCTCACCGATCGGCGCCAAGCTGTCGGCCCTGCGCGGACCGAAGGTCACCCTCGCCACCGGCGCCGCGGTCATGGCCGTCGGGTATGCCGCCGGGCTGCCGCTGATGCACCACGCGTGGGGTCTGCTGATCGTCAACATCATCTGCAGCACCGGTGTCGGCTTCGCCTACGGCGCGATGCCCGCCCTGATCATGGGCGCGGTGCCGCAGTCGGAGACCGCCGCCGCCAACGGGTTCAACACCCTGATGCGGTCGGTCGGCACCTCGATCTCGTCCGCGGTGATCGGCGCGGTGCTGGCCACCATGAGCGTGACCCTCGCCGGCCACGTCTTCCCGACCGAGCACGGCTTCCGGGTCGTCTTCCTGATCGGCGCGGCCGTCTGCCTGGTCGCCACGGTGATCTGCCTGCTGATCCCGGTCCGCCGGACCGTGGTCGACCAGCCGGCCGAGGCCGCGGCCGCGGAACTCGCCGAGATCGACGCGGAGGCGGCCGAGGTCGCGCACGCCTGACCGTTACCGCCACGAGCTGGCAATCGACTGGCGAACGGCGAAAGGATGGCATTCACGCCGGGCACACAGCCGGCGCGGGTGCCGTCCACCGCGTCCCGGCCGGAGACGTTCCGGCTCGACCCCGGGCGCACCGGACCGGGCCGCCGCAACCCCCGGCGGCCGGAACCGAACCATCGACCCGAGGAGATCCCTTGAGCACCAGCAGTTTCGAAGAACGCGTCGCGATCGTCACCGGCGGCGGATCCGGTATCGGCCGGGCCATGGCACAGGCGTTCGCGCGGGCCGGCGCCCAGGTGGTGGTGTCCGACATCGACGGCACCGCCGCGGAGAAGGCCGCCGCCGACATCGGCGACGCGGCGGTCCCGGTCACCACCGACATCGCCGACGAGGACTCGGTGCAGCGGGCCGTGCGCCGCGCACTGGATGTCTTCGGCCGCATCGACGTGCTGTGCAACAACGCGGGCATCATGGACAAGATGCAGCTGCCGGCGGAGACGCCGATCGACCTCTGGGAACGAGTGCTGCGGATCAACCTCACCGGCACCTTCCTGATGACCAAGGCGGTGCTGCCGCACATGCTGTCGGCGGGCCACGGCGCGATCGTCAACACCGCGTCCGAGGCCGGGGTCCGCGGCGGGGCCGCCGGCGTCGCCTACACCGCCTCCAAGCACGGCGTGGTCGGGCTGACCAAGAATGTGGCCTGGGCGTACGCGAAGGACGGGATCCGCTGCAACGCGATCCTGCCCGGCCCCACGATGACCAACATCGCGAAATCGGCGGACGACTTCGACCGGGTCGGCGCGGCGCGGCTGTATCCGGTGATCTCGCTGGGTGAGCGGCCGGCCTCGCCGGAGGAGCAGGCCGACGTGGCGGTGTTCCTGGCCTCGGACGCCGCGATCAACATCAACGGCGCGATCCTGCCGGTCGACGGCGGGTGGAGCGCCGCCTGACGGACGGCGCGGCCGCGCGGTGACCGGTTCGCCGCGAGGCGCCGGCGACCGGGTCCCGCTCCCCTGGCGGCACGGTCCTATGCGGTGACCGGATGTCCCGCGCCACTGGCCGCACAGTCCCTACGAGTCGTGCGATTCAGCCGGCCGCCGACGGCAGGGCCAGATCGGCGCTCGCCGGGCCCGCGACCACCGGTTCGAGGTGGCGGCGGGTCTTCCGGCGCGAGAGCAGGATTCCGGTGAAGGCGATCGCCCAGATCGGATACTGCACCAGCCAGGCCAGCCGGAACGCGTCGAAGGTGTAGCCGCCCGCGCGGCCGAGGACCAGGCCCATCCCCTCGATCGCCAGCAGCGTCCCGAGGAAGCCGCCGATGTTCACGATGCCCTGCGCGGTGCCGAGCGTACTGCCGGAATGGAAGGTGCGGGCGTAGTCGAAGCCGACGTTCGAGCCCGGACCGCCGACGGAGATCACCACCACCAGCAGCACGAGCAGCCAGCGCGGGGCGGGCCCGCCCAGCGCCAGCACCGTCGTCCAGATCGCGACCGCGGCCGTCATGATGCCCAGCACCAGCTGGGACCGCCGCAGCGGGAACCGGCCGCACAGTTCGCCGACCACCGGCCCGGCGACGAGCGCGACGCCGACCGACACGGTCAGTAGCCAGCCCGCCGCCGACTGCGAGAACCCTTGGGCCGACACGAGATACGGCACGCCCCACATCAGCGCGAACGCGGTCGTGGAGAACATCGTCCCCATGTGGGTGAAGAAGCCCAGCCGGGTGCCGGGATGTGCCCACAGCGCCCGCACCTGACCGCCGAGCTGCCGCAGTCCGGCCGGCGCCGCGCGGACCTCGGCGGATCCCGGGGGCAGGTCGCGCACCAGCAGCACCGCCGGCACCGCGCCGAGCAGGCCGAGGACCGCGACCGCGGTGTAGGCCGGTGACCAGCCGGCGAGGTGCAGCAGCGCCAGGAACGGGACCGCGGACATGATCTGGCCCAGCTGTCCGAGCATCGCCGTCAGCTGGGAGATCAGCGGGACGCGCCGCGACGGGAACCAGCGCGGCACCAGCCGCAGCACCGAGATGAAGGTGCAGGCGTCGCCACAGCCCACCAGGATCCGGCCGAGGATCGCCAGCGACAGCGTCCCGGTGGCGGCCAGCAGCGCCTGACCGCACGCCATCACCACCGCGCCGGTCACGACCATCGCCCGTGAGCCGAACCGGTCCAGCATCAGCCCGGCCGGGATCTGCATGCCCGCGTACACGATCACCTGGAGTACCACGAATTCCGAGAGCACCGACGGCCCCGCGTGGAAGCGGTCCGCCGCGGCCAGCCCGGACACGCCGAACGAGGTGCGTTGCAGCACCGCGATCACATAGACCGAAACCCCGACTCCCCAGACCAGATACGCGCGCCTCATCGCCTCACAGCCTAATTCATCCCATGATCCGGCGAGCGCTCGCCACCGTCCTGACCTCGGGAATCGCGGTGCGACAGCGGATCTCGACCACGAGCGCCCCCCCGGACCCGGCCCACCCCGATACACTGCGTACTACATCCGTGACACCGCTGGAAGCCCGCCGCGCGACGTGGCAGGCGCCTGCCGACCTCGGCGGAAGGGGCACACATGAGCGGTCCAGGATTCGAGGCAGCGCCGGAGCGCCCGGCGGCGGACTCCCCGCTCTCCCCCGGCGATCACGACACGCGCGTTCCGGAGCCGCCACCGGCCAGTTCTCCGCTCGCGCCCAGCGCTGGTGACGTGCACGTTCCGGCGGCGGCGGAACTTCGACCCGCAGGAAGCTCGTTCGAACAAGGGATGAATTCGGAAGCGTTGATACGGCATTCGGCGACCGATGGTGGCCGGTCGGAGTCACGGCATGCCGAGCCGGAATTCGTACCGAGCGCGAGCGACCGAGGGCCGATCGCCGATCGTCACCCCGGTCCGGGCCCGGCGCTCGTGGCCGCCACGCACGGCGATGCGGCGCCGGCGGAGGATGTGGACAGCCGGATGTCCACTGCGGGAGGCATTCTCGTCGACCGCGCCGGGCTGTGGGATGCCGAGGCGCTCGGCGATGTCGCGGCCGCGACGTTTCCGCTGGCCTGTCCGCCGGATCTGGCCGCGGCGGATATCGAGGCGTTCATCGCCGAGGCGTTGTCCGGCGACCGGTTCGGCGAATACCTCACCGATCCGCGGCGGATCGTCCTCAAGGCCGCCGATGACTCCGGGATCGTGGGCTACACCATGCTGGTGACCGGTGATCCCGTCGAACCCGTTGTCGCGCATGCTGTTTCGGTGCGACCGGCGCTCGAACTCAACAAGATGTACGTGCTGCCGGGCCATCACGGCGGCGAGGTGGGCGGTGCGCTGATGCGGGCGGCGATCGATACCGCTCACGAAACCGGTTGCGCCGCACTGTGGCTCGGGGTGAATCAGGAGAATCTGCGGGCCCAGCGGTTCTACGGCAAGCACGGCTTCCGCATCGTCGGCACCCGGGCCTTCACCGTCGGCGCCGTCCGCTGCCGGGACTACGTGATGCAGCGGACCCTGTGAAGCGCGGGCCGATATTGTGCGCAGACAGGGTGACAGGCCCTGAGGGCCCGCGCGGGTGCACGGGCCCGCTCCCGGTCAGCGCAGCAGCTTCGCCTTCAGCGCGGCGATGTCGCCGTCGGTGAGTTTCAGGCCCTCGTGCAGGTAGTTGTCGAAACTGCCGTAGCTGCGATCGACCTGGTCGAAGGCGGCATCCAGTTCGGGCTGGGTGACGCCGTTGACCGCGTCGCCCGCGGGGGCGTTGCGGTAGAAGTTCGACAGCAGGAAGTCGTAGTTCACGGTGTCGCGGTCGACGCCCAGCAGCGTCAGCAGCACCGCCGACATCCAGCCGGTGCGATCCTTACCGGCCGAGCAGTGGTACAGCACCGCGCCGTCGGTGTCGACGACATCACGCAGCACGCTCGCGAAACCCGCGTTCGCACCGGCCTCGGTGATGAACGCGCGGTACAGGTCCGGGCCGGCGCTGAACGACTTCAGCACGATCGCCGGATCGCCGCCGATGATGTCGTCCCAGTTCGCGGTGGCCCCGGCGGGCACCCGGTCGGCACTGGCGGCACGCTCGAAGGAGGTGCGCAGGTCGTCGACCACCCGCACGTCGTGGCCGGTCAGCGCGTTCAGGTCGGCGTCGGTGGCCCTGCCCAGCTCCGCGGTCCGGAACACCTTGCCGGAGCGCACGATACGGCCGTCGGCGGTACGGTAGCCGCCCAGGTCGCGCGCGTTGACGACGCCGTCGAGGTGCAGCGACCGATCATCGACACCGGTCAGCACCGAACCGGTCGCGGCGGGCGGCTCGGTCGCGGCGGCCGACGCGGGCAGCAGCAGGCCGGCGCCGGAGGATACGGCGGCGGACAGCACCAGCGCGGCGCCGAACAGGCGAGTACGGGTCACGGTCGAACTCCTTCCACACCCGCGACGATCGCGGGATCGAGATTATGCGGCACCGGCGGGAGCCTCGAAACGCGAGAGCGCCAACAACCGGGAAATCGCACGCAAATACTTCTTCCGATATCCGCCGCCGAGCATCTCCTCGGAGAAGATCCGATCGAGCGCGGCACCGGAAACCGTCACCGGGACACCGGCATCGTAGAGCCGGTCGGCGAGCACCACGATGCGCAACGCCACCGCCTGATCGGTCACCGTGTGCACGTTACCGATGTAGACCGCGCTCACACCGGCGATCAGCGCGCCGTACCGCGACGGGTGCAGGGTGCTCAGGTGCCGGACCAGCTCGTCGAAGTCGTCGAGAGTGGAACCCGGTGTGGCCGCGGCCTTCTCGGCCAGCAGCTCGGGAGCGGTCGGATCCGGCGCGGGCGGCAGATCGCGGTGGCGGTAGTCCGGGCCGTCGACGCGGACCGGGTCGAACAGCGCGCCGAGCTTCTTGATCTCGCGCAGGAAATCCTGTGCGGCGAATCGGCCCTCGCCGAGCTGACCGGGCAGCGTGTTCGACGTGGCCGCGACCGACACGCCGCGCGCGGTGAGCTCCGTGAGCAGCCGAGACACCAGCATGGTGTCGCCCGGATCGTCGAGTTCGAATTCGTCGATGCACAACACGCTGTTGCCGGACAGGCGATCCAGGGCGCTGGTGAAACCCAGCGCGCCGACCAGATTGGTCAGTTCGCCGAACGTGCCGAAGGATGCCGGAGCGGAGTCCGCGGAGCCACCGTCCGGGATCGCCCGCGCGGCGTGGTAGATCGACGCCAGCAGGTGGGTCTTGCCCACGCCGAAACCGCCGTCCAGATACAGGCCCGCACCGGAGACGTGCTTCTTCCTGCCGAACAGGCCCTTCTTGTGGTTCGCGGCGTAGATCTTGCCGACCTGCTGCGCGAACTCCTCCGCCTTGCGCACGGCGGCGGCCTGGGAGGGCTCGTTCGGATCCGGAATGTAGGTGGCGAAGCTCACTTCGTCGAACGTGGGCGGCGGCACCATCTGGGCGATGAGCTGGTCGGCCGGGACTTCCGGATGACGATCGACGAGGCGTTGTTGCACAAACGTAGCCTACTGAGGTGGTGGGATCGGAGATCATGCACCTTGTGCCCAATGCGATCCAGTTCACAACGCTCGGCTCGGACGACCTGGTACGGCTGTACGCGTATCCGGCGCACCCGGATTCACCGTGGATCCGCGTCAACTTCATCGCCAGCATCGATGGCGCCACGACGATTGACGGCCGCTCCGGCGCGCTCGGCGGTCCCGCGGATCGGACGGTGTTCTCGACCCTGCGCGACCTCGCCGATGTGGTCCTCGTCGGCGGCGGCACCGCCCGCGCGGAGAACTACGGCGGCGCCCGCACCGACGCCCATCGCCGGATCCGGCTGCATCATCACGGCCTCGGCGGCGATCCGGCCGGAACCCCGCCACCGATCGCGGTCGTCACCGCCCGCGCCGACATCGACCCGGCCGGACGGCTGCTCACCGACACCGACCGGCCACCACTGATCCTCACCACCACGGCCGCCGACGCCGGTCGTAAACGGGCTCTCTCCGCCGCCGGGGCCGAGGTGATCGAGGCCGGGGAAACCACCGTGACCCCGGCCGCGATCAGCGCCGCGCTGGCCGAGCGCGGGATGCTGCGGGTGCTGTTCGAGGGCGGGCCGTCGCTGTTCGGCGATCTGATCGCCGCCGGACTCGTCGACGAGCTGTGCCTGACCGTGTCCCCGATGCTGGTCGGCGGCTCCTCGACCCGAATCGCCATGGCGCCCACCGCCTCCCCCACCCCGATGGTCATGCGGCACGCCCTGCTCGACGACGACGGCTCGGTACTGACCCGCTGGGAACGCGGTTGAGTTTTCGGCCTCCGCTTCGCTACGGCGGGTTCTGTGTTCTCGGCCTCCGCTTCGCTCCGGCGGGTTCTGTGTTCTCGGCCTCCGCTTCGCTCCGGCGGGTTCGCGGCCCCCCTAGTCTCGGTCCTTCCCTCCTCCGGTCAGTCGCTGCGCTCCCTCCCTCCGTCAGTCCAGGACCGAGACGGGCCGCGAACGGGGGGGTCGGCCTTCCTCTGTGGCAGGCTGTAGCGCATGCGTGGGACACGACGGCGGAGCCGTGATCTGATACCACGGCGGCGCCGGGCGCTGGGGTTGTCGCTGCTGCTGGCGACCGGGTTGCTCGCCACCGCTTGCGGCGCGGGGCCCTCGCTGCGTCCGGGCGTCGCGGTCGAGCATCCGCACTCCGGCGGCGTGCCCGCCACCACCGCCCCGGCCGCACCCGCCGTGCCTGCCCCGCAGGTGCCGAAACACGATCTGGCCTGGCACGACTGCGCTACAACGACATTCGATCAGCTCGGGCTCGGCGCCGCCCCGGCCGGGGTGATCTTCGAATGCTCCGAGTACGCGACGCCGATCGACTCCGGCGGTGCGATCATGGGCACCTTCCGCACGGCCGTCGCCCGCGCTCGGGTCCAGCAGACCCCGGCGGGCGCCGCGCCGCTGGTCCTCACCTCCGGCAGCGACCGCTCCGCCGTCGCCACCCTCGCCGGTCTGGTCGCCGGGCCCGCTCCCGCCGCCCTGGCCGCGCACCCCATCGTCGCGGTCGATCGCCGCGGTCTCGGCGGCTCGCAGCCGATCGACTGCCTGCCCGCCGACATCCGGCACCGGATCGCGGACGCGGGCCAGTTCGTGCCCGGCGGCGCCGATCCGGTCGACGCGATGGCCAAGCTCAGCCAGGACGCCACCATCGCCTGCCAGGACTTCCTGCAGCCCTATCAGAGCACCTTCGACGCCGCCCACGCCGCCGACGACATCGACGCCCTGCGCAAGCAGTGGCAGATCGACAAGATCGCGCTCCTGGGCACCGGCAACGGCGCCCGGGTCGCCCTCGCCTATGCCACGAAGTACGGGCCCCACCTGGCCCGTCTGGTCCTCGATTCGCCCGAGGCGGTCAACACCGACGCCGCTACCCGCACCGAACAGCGTCTGAAGGGCGCCGAGGCCGCGCTCACGGCCTTCGCCCAGCGTTGTGTCGCGGTGAACTGTGCCCTGGGACCCGATCCGCGCGCCGCGATCACCGATCTGGTCGGCAAGGCCACCGCAGGCCAACTGGGCGACCTGTCCGCGGGAGCCCTGCTCACCACGATCTCGGGCTTCCTCGGCGACCCGCGCGCCGACCAGACCGCACACGTCACCGACCTCGCCGACGCGCTCGCCTCCGCCGGTCGCGGCGACCGCGGACCCCTGACCCAGCTCACCGCCCGCGAAACGGCGGCCGTCGCCTCGGACGGCCAATTCGTCACCCGATGCAGCGACAGTCAGCAGCCGGCCACCCCCGCCCGCGCCAAGGATCTCGAAAACACGTGGGGCACACAGTATCCGGTCTTCGGCCGAGTGGCCGCGGCCCGCCTCATGACGTGCACGGCCTGGCCCGTCCCCACCCCGCCCCCGGTCCCCGCCACCCTCGACCTGCCGGTCCTGGTCCTCGGCAACACCGCCGACCCGGTCATCGGCCCCGACGCCCGCCCCTCGGTGACCGGCGCCCTGGGCGTGGCCGGCGCCCGCACCGCCACCGCCACCTGGGAAGGCTGGGGCCACCCGGTGTTCACCCACTCCGCCTGCATCCAGGACAACCTGACCGCCTACCTGAACGACGCCACCCTCCCCGCAGACGGCTCCGCCTGCCCCGCATAAGCGGGGTGCGCCGGCATAAGCGGGGTGCGCCGGATCTGCGGCGAGGCGCACGCAACGCGGCCGGGACGACCGCAGCCCGGCTGCGTTGCGGCCCAGGCCCGCAGGCCCCGCGGCCACCGTCGCGGGCCCGCGGGTGCGGCCCTCGGCCGCCGCCGCGGCCAGCAGCGCTGGCCGCGGGCCGCACCCGCGGGTGCGGCTCTCGGGTGCGGCCCTCGGGTGCGGCCCGCAAGCCCGCGACGGTCTCGGCCGGACACCGCCGGCCACCCAGCGGCCACCGCCGACCGCACCCGCGCCCGCTGGTGGACGGCGGTGAGGCC
Source organism: Nocardia aurantia (assembly GCF_009604425.1). Classification (GTDB taxonomy): domain Bacteria; phylum Actinomycetota; class Actinomycetes; order Mycobacteriales; family Mycobacteriaceae; genus Nocardia; species Nocardia aurantia. The sequence continues at coordinate 60,518 of NZ_WEGI01000002.1, forward strand.
CGCGCAACCGACGACCGGCATGGCCCGCCCTCGAAACGCGCCGGGACCGCCATCCGGCGTGTCCCCCGCAGACCCGCGCATTCCGGCAACCGACCGCACCCTTGACAAACATCCGGCCATGCTCGGCCCTACCGACAGCCCGCCATGTTCCGATTGAAATCGTTGCGACCGAAGTCCCCGGCTCGGACCTCCACCCAGCGTGTCGTGTCGCCCGCCCCGATCCCCACAGCGGGTGTCCACCCGATCCCGACAGCGCATGTCCGTCCTATCGACAGCCGAACCCGTTCCCGGTCACCCGCAAAAAGGCGGACAACCCCGTTCGCGGCCCGTCTCGATCCTGGACTGACGGAGGGAGGGAGCGCAGCGACTGACCGGAGGAGGGAAGGATCGAGACTAGGGGGGCCGCGAACCCGCCGTAGCGAAGCGGAGGCCGGAAACACAGAACCCGCCGTAGCGAAGCGGAGGCCAAAGACCCAGTTACACAGCGGGGCGTTTCCGGTGTACGTTGCCCCAGTGTTCCTCAGTCAGCTCGAGCCGCGCACCGCGCGCACCACTTCCGAGGTTCTGAACTTCGCACTGTGGCCGTTCGCGGTTTTCACCGTGCTGCGCACAGTCCTGGTCAAGGGGACCAATTTCAACATCACCGACGATTTCGCGCCGGTGTACAAGGCTTCGCTGGCGTTCCTCAACGGGCGCGCGATCTACAACGAGAACTTCGATCTCGTCGACCCGCACTACCTGTATCCGCCGAGCGGCACGCTGATGATCGCCCCGCTGGCGTTGCTCGATCCTGAGAAGTCGAAGTGGTGCTTCGTCGCGCTCAACGCGCTCGCGCTCGTGCTGGCCTGGTACCTGTTGCTGCGGCTGTTCCGGCTCAGCATCAAGTCGGTGGCCGCGCCCCTGCTGCTGGTGCTGATGTTCTCGTCCGAAACGGTCATCAACACACTGGCTTTCGGCAATGTGAACGGCTGCCTGCTGGCCGCCGAGGTGATCTTCCTGATGCTGGTGCTGCGGCGGCGTGACCTGTGGGCCGGTGTCGCGATGGGACTCACGATCGCGGTGAAACCGACGCTGGCGCCGCTGCTGCTGATCCCGCTGCTGCGCGGGCAGTGGAAGGTGTTCATCACCGCGCTCGGCGTGCCCGCGGTCCTGATGGCCGCCGCCTGGCCGCTGATCAAGGATCCGATGGACTTCGTGCACCGGACCGTGCCGTACATCTTCGCCTCGCGCGACTATTTCAACAGCGCGATCGTCGGCAACGCCGGCTACTACGGACTGCCGGTCTGGCTGACCTGGTCGATGCGGATCGTGATGGGCGTGCTGGTGCTCATCTCGCTGTGGTTGCTGTACCGGTACTACCGCAGCGACGAGCTGTTCTTCGTCACCACAATGTCCGGGGTGTTGCTCATCGCGTCCTGGCTGCTGCCGTCGCTGGGCCAGCAGTACTACTCGATGCTGGTGTTCCCGTTCCTGATGTCGGTGGCGCTGCGCAATTCGGTGTTGCGCAACTGGCCCGCGTGGCTGGCCATCTTCGGCTTCATGACCTACGACAAGTGGCTGCTGGACCACTGGCAGAGCACCGGCCGGGCGCTCGAGTACCTGCGGGTGACGTTCGGCTGGGGTCTGCTGCTGGTCGTGGTGTTCTGTGTGCTCGGTGACCGGTACCTGGCCGCGCGCCGCGAGGGCCGTCTGGATTCCGGCATCGACCCGGCCTTCCTGCTGCCGGGCGCCGACCCGGAGGTCCCGGCCAAGGCCCCGCGCCCGGACGCGCCCGCGAACGGCGTCACGGCCCCGGAACAGGTCTCCGTCATGGAGGGCGCCCGGGCCTGACCGGGCGTCGCCCAGGTCACCTGCCGGACGGCGGCGACGCCACTAGAATCGATGCAATGAGTTCCGACTCCGACACCTCGATCCCCGCCCCGAAGATCCAGCTCACCCCGCAGGAGTGGCGGACGCGGCTCACTCCGAACGAGTACGCGGTTCTGCGGGAGGCCGGCACCGAGCGCGCCTACACCGGTGAATACACCGACACCGAGACCGAGGGCGTCTACGAATGCCGGGCCTGCGGCGCCGAATTGTTCCGCAGCACCGAGAAGTTCCATTCGCACTGTGGCTGGCCGTCGTTCTTCGATCCGGCGAAGTCCGACGCGGTGATCCTGCGAGCCGACGACACGCTGGGGATGCGCCGCGTCGAGGTGCTGTGCGCGAACTGCCACAGCCACCTCGGACACGTCTTCGAGGGCGAAGGGTACGCGACCCCGACCGACAAGCGGTACTGCATCAACTCGATCTCGCTGCGACTGCACCCCTCGGACAGCGCCGCGCACTGAGCGGACCGCCACACCGTACGACCCGCCCGCGAGCAGCGCACGCCCCGAATTACCGGGGCGTGATCCGGCTCCGGCCGCTCAGGGCAGGGCGGCGACCAGCTGCTCGACCTCGACCCGCGGCCCGGTGAAGAACGGGATCTCCTCCCGGACGTGCAACCGGGCCTCGGTGGCCCGCAGCTCGCGCATCAGGTCGACGATGCGATGCAGTTCCGGCGCCTCGAACGCGAGGATCCACTCGTAGTCGCCGAGCGCGAACGACGCGACGGTGTTCGCCCGCACATCCGGGAATTCGCGAGCCTGTTTGCCGTGGTCGGCGAGCATTTTCCGCCGATCCGCGTCCGGCAGCAGATACCACTCGTACGACCGGACGAACGGGTACACGCAGATGTAGTTGCCCGGCTCCTCACCGGCCAGGAACGCCGGGATGTGGCTCTTGTTGAACTCGGCCGGCCGATGCAGCGCGGCGTTGCTCCACACCGGGTTGCTGGCCTGCCCGAGTTCGGTGGTCCGCCGGAAGTCGGCGTACGCGGCCTGCAGTTCCTCGATCCGCTCGGCATGCCACCAGATCATGAAATCGGCATCGGCCCGCATCCCCGCGACGTCGTACAGCCCGCGCACCACCACCCCGCGCTCGGCCAGCCCGTCGAAGAACGACCGGGTCTCCTTGATCGCCGCCTCCCGATCCTCTCCCAGCACTCCCGGCTCCACCTGGAACACCGAGAACATCAGGTACCGAATGGTCGAGTTGAGAGCCTGATAATCGAGTCGCGCCATGCCCCCATCGTGCCACCCCGGCCCTCCCCCACCACCCGCACCCACCCCGCTGTCGACCGTCGAAACTCCGCGCGCCATCGGCACAGCCCACACCAGCAGCGCCCGGCCGCCACCCGTACCGCCCCGATTACCGAAAACCGTTCGACAGCAACAATGTTCAGCCCACCACCAGAACGGCCGAATCGCGGGAACACGGCCGCTGCGAGCGGGCCCGCGGAGTTGCGCGGCCGCAATGGAAAGTGCTCGGCGGCAACGATGTTCGCAGCACCGTCGCACTGCCGGAAACACGGTTCGGCACACCGGGTTCGGCGCTCGCACCGAAGACGGGCGACCGCGAGGTCGGTGCGCGATCATGGCGGCGCCCCGCGGCCGCCGGTCAGTGGCCGAGGTGGGTGCGGATACGCTCGGCGGCGGCGGTACCGGTGGCGGCGCAGGCCGGGACTCCGACCCCGTGCAGGTAGGCACCGGCCACGGCGAGGCCCGGCAGGGGCGCGACACCGGATTCGATCGCGGCGACCCGCTCGAGATGACCGGGGGCGTATTGCGGCAGCCCGTCACGCCAGCGCTGGACGATCGCCTCGACCGGGCGGATCGGGACACCGGTGACCATTTCCAGGTCGGCGGTCGCGACGGCGATCAGGGTCGAATCCGGCCACAGCAGCGGCGTTTCGTCGCCGAAGCGGCCGAAGGACGCGCGGACCAGCGCGACGTCGCGCTCCGCCAGATGCGGCCACTTCCGGCTGGACAACGTGAATGCCTTGGCGCGCAACGCTTCTCCGGTGGCGATCAGGACCCCGGAATTGTCGGGCAGCGCGGTGTCGCCGGGCAGCGCCAGCGCCACCACCGCGGACGACGACAGGTCGATATCCGTGGCCGCGCGCGCCGCCTCGGGGGCGGCGGACGACAGCAGCGCCGCGGTCACCGGAGCGGGACACGCGAGGATCACAGCCTCGAAATCCCCGATGGGATCCAGCCGCCAGCCCCCCTCGATCCGCGTCAGAGCTGTTGCCGCCGTGCCGGTTTCCAGTTTCGGGGCGGCCGCGGTGGACAGCGCGTCGAGCAGCACCCGATAGCCGTCGCGGATGCCACCGAACACCGGGACCGTCGACGGCGGTGGCAGGGCGCGAGCGACAGCGCGGGAGAGGCTGCCCGCCCCCGCGTCGAGCGCCATCGCCAAGGTCGGCAGTGCCGCCCGCACCCCGATGGTCCCGGCCAGGCCCGCGTACACGCCGCCGAGCAGCGGGTCGACGCTGCGCCGCACCACCTGCTCCCCGTACCGCTCGCCGACCAACTCGGCCACCGGCATATCCGTGCCGGGTTCCCAGCGCAGCGGCCGATTCGGTTCGTCGGCGATCCGCGCCACGGTCTCCGCGTCCACGAGACCCGCGACGGCGTCCGCATCCGCCGGAATACCCATCAGGGTCCGCTCCGGCATCGGGTGCGCCGACCCACCGGCCCAGATCAGCGGCCGCTTCCCGGCCGGATGCACCAGTTGGTCCGCGAGCCCCAATTCCTCGAGCAGCGCCGGGATTTCCGGCCGCCGCCCCACGAACGCCTCCGCCCCGAGGTCCATCGGCCCGCCCGCGAGCTCACCGGTGAACAGCGTCCCGCCGATGCGCTCACGCGGATCCACCAGCACCAGTTCGAGATCCGGCCCGAGCGCGGCCCGCAGCCGATACCCGGCCACCAAACCACTGATACCGCCGCCGACCACCGCAACCCGCACCACGGGCACACCTCCGTCCGACCGGACCACCTCCGGCGAACCTACCCCGCACCGAGACCCGCCCACTCCGCGGCCTCCCCCGGCGCCATCGCCCTCCGGCCCGCCGCACGACAATCCGCGACCGGCGGGGCCCACTCCTGCCCCACCGTGACGGTCGGGGCCCACTCCTGCCCCCACCGTGACGGAGGTGATCGGCACAGCCACTGGCTGAAGTGTCCGACGCGCACCACCCGCGCCAACGGTCCACGACTGCCGCAGCCGCGCCTCTCCGCTGAGTCGGCACCGGGCCACCGAGCCGCCCGACTGTCTATGGCAGAGGATCCGAGCAAGGGCCACCGAGCCGCCGCACCCCGGCAACCGGCCCGGACAGTCACACACTTTGCCCTGCGCTCGGCCCGGACAGTCGCACTCCCTGCCCTGCGCTCGATCCGGTGGTGCCCGGCGCCTGAGTTGACAACGGCGCGGGGATGGAGGTGATCAGCACGGCCGCTGGCCGGAAGCGCTCGGCACGCACCGCCCTGGCGGGCTGCTCCACGACGGTCGCGGCCGCACCTCCCGGGGGGAGACGCGCACCGAGCACCCCCGCGCTGCTCCAGGCTGCGCATGGCGGAGCAACCCGCGCACACGTCAGCAATCAGCCGCACCCCGCACACCCGGACGCTCGAGCTCCCCGCGCCCAGCGCCGAGCAGCCGCGCACACGTCAGCAATCAGCCGCACCCCGCACATCCGGACGCTCGAGCTCCCTGCCCCGCGCCCAGTGCCGAGCAGCCGCGCACCTCAGCCAACGCCGCACCCGGCGACCGGCCCGGACGCTCACCTCCCAGCGCTGCGGCCGGTCCGGAGCCGCGCGGCACTCGGGTTCACAACGGGGTCGGCAGGCTGTGGATCAGTTCGACGGTGGCGGTGAGGACGCCGGGGTCGGTGTCGGGGACGACGCCGTGGCCGAGGTTGAAGATGTGGCCGGTGGCGCCGAGGGTGATCGCCTCGTCGGCCTCGCGGGCGATGCGCCGGACCTCGCGGTCGATCACGTCGGGGCCCGCGAACAGGACGGCGGGATCCAGGTTGCCCTGCAGCGCTTTTCCGGGGCCGACGCGGCGCACCGCGGCCGTCAGCGGCACCCGCCAGTCGACGCCGACCACGTCGGCGCCCGCCTCGGCCATCGCGCCCAGCAGTTCGCCGGTGCCGACACCGAAGTGGATGCGCGGCACGCCGGCGTCGGCGATCTCCGCGAAAACCCGTTCCGAATGCGGCAGCACGAATTCCCGATACTGGGCCAGCGACAGCGCGCCCGCCCAGGAATCGAACAGCTGCACGGCGTCGACCCCGGCCGAGAGTTGCGCGCGCAGGAATTCCACGGTGATGTCGGTGAGCACACCGAGCAGTTCGTGCCACGATTCCGGATCGCCGAGCATCATCGCCTTGGTGCGCTCGTGGTGGCGGCTCGGGCCGCCCTCCACCAGGTAGGAGGCGAGGGTGAACGGGGCGCCCGCGAAACCGATCAGGGGGGTCTCCCCCAGGGCGTCCAGCAGCAGCCGCACCCCGTCGACGATCGCGCCGACCTCCTCGCGCCGCAGCCGCGGCAGCGCGCGCACATCGGCGCGGCCGCGCACCGGATTCGCCACCACCGGGCCGACGCCCGACACGATGTCGAGGTCGATGCCCGCAGCCTTCAGCGGAACCACGATGTCGGAGAACAGGATCGCCGCGTCGACGCGATGCCGCCGGACCGGCTGCATCGTGATCTCGCAGAGGAGTTCCGGGTCGAAGCAGGACGCCAGCATCCCCACCCCGGCCCGCACCTCCCGGTACTCCGGCAGCGACCGCCCGGCCTGCCGCATGAACCAGACGGGACGCCGGCTCGGTACACCGCCGGTGGCGGCGACGAGCAGGGGCGCTTCGGACAGCCGACGGCGAGTTGAAGTGCTCACGGGGATCATTCTGCCGGTGGCGTTCCCGTACCGAAATCGCGGGCCTCGGCTTGCTTCCCGGCACAATGAAAAATTTGAATTCCAGCGCGCCTACCCTCGGCGGCGAGGGTTCGGGATTACGGTTCACATTCGTGACACCGCTCGACTTCCGCGACGGCGCCGCACCGACCCCGGGACCTGTCGGCGAACCCGCCCAGTTTCGCGCCGCGGTCGAGGCGATGGGCACCGCATCAGTGCATCCCCGGATCGAGCTCGCCCCGATCCGGCCGCCGCAACGGCTGGCCCCCTTTTCGTACGCCATCGGCGCCGAGGTCAAACACCCCGAGGCCAACGTGGTGCCGGTCGATTCGGAGGGGGACGCCTTCGGCCGGTTGATCCTGCTCCACGACCCGGACGGCCAGGAGGCGTGGCACGGCGTGTTCCGGCTGGTCGCCTATATCCAGGCCGATATCGACGCGGCTCTGGCCGGGGATCCGCTGCTGCCCGAGGTGGCGTGGAGCTGGCTGGAGGACGCCCTGGAATCGCGGGGTGAACCGTTCACGGCGTTGGGTGGCACGGTCACTTCCACCAGTTCGGTCCGCTACGGCGACATCGCCGGACCACCACACGCGTACCAGCTGGAACTACGCGCGTCCTGGACGGTCGGCACCACCCGGCTCGGACCGCACGTCGAAGCATTCTGCGAAGTTCTGGCCTCGACAGCCGGATTACCGCCTGCCGGAATCACGGATTTGCGGCCGCGTCCCCGGATTGCCGACGACCAGTTCTGACCGACACGTAAAGTTCTGGGCTATGCCGGTAGCCGACGAGTCCGAACAATCGGCAGCGATTCCGCTGCTCGCGCCTGCCGACGGCGTGCCCCCGGTGCTCGCCACCGCCGACGATATCGCCCACGCCGCGACACGCCTGGCCGCGGGTACCGGGTCGCTGGCCGTCGACGCCGAGCGCGCCTCCGGTTTCCGATATTCGAATCGCGCCTATCTGATCCAGTTGCGCCGCAACGGTTCCGGCACCATTCTGATCGACCCGATTCCGCTCGGCCCGGATCCGGCAGCCGCGCTCGCCCCGCTGGCGGCGGCGATCAACGGCCTGGAATGGGTGTTGCACTCCGCGGACCAGGATCTGCCCGGCCTCGCCGAACTCGGGCTGCGGCCGGAGCGGCTGTTCGACACCGAACTGGGTGGCCGGCTGGCCGGTCTGGAGCGGGTCGGCCTGGCCGCGATGGTCGAGCGACTATTGGGGCGCGAGTTACGCAAGGGCCACGGCGCCGCCGACTGGTCCACCCGCCCGCTCCCCGACGACTGGCTGAACTACGCGGCCCTCGACGTGGAACTGCTGCTGGAACTGCGCGACGAGGTCGCCGTGACCCTCGACGAACAACACAAGACCGAATGGGCGGCACAGGAATTCGAGCACGTCCGCACCCTCGATCCGTCCCCGCCGAAGGCCGACCGCTGGCGGCGCACCTCCGGCATCCACACCCTCCGCCGCGCCCGCCAGCTGGCGACGGTGCGCGAACTGTGGATCGCCCGCGACCGGCTGGCCCGGGAGCGCGACATCGCGCCGGCCCGCATCCTGCCGGATTCCGCGATCGTCGCGGCCGCGGTCGCCGATCCGAAATCCATCGGGCAGTTGCGGGCCCTGCCGGTGTTCGGCGGCCCGCGGCAGCGCCGCTACTCCCGCGAATGGCTGGGCGCGGTGGAACGCGCACGCGCCCTGCCGGATTCGGAACTGCCCCCGATGGCCCAGCCGTACGACGGCCCGCCGCCGGTGAACCGCTGGGAGCGCCGCGACCCGGCGGCCTCGGCCCGGCTCACCGCCGCCCGCGCCGCGATGGCGGCGCTCTCGCAGAACTACGCGGTGCCGGTGGAGAACCTGCTCACCCCCGACCTGCTGCGCCGGCTGTGCTGGGACGGGCTGCCGGAGTTCCGGTCCGGCGCCACCTCCCGCGATCCCGAGGGCGCGGTCGACGGTTTCCTGAAGAACGGCGGCGCCCGGCCCTGGCAGCGCGACCTCACGGTGCCGCCGCTGGCGGCCGCGCTGTTCCCCGCCGCACCGGCCTGAGCCGCCTTCGGTCGTCCGGTGCGATCGGACCGGGTACCGCGGATCAGTCCTCGAAGACCGGTGGCCGCCGGTCGCGCCGGGCCCGGATCGCCTCGTCGAAGTTCTCCGTGGTCAGTCGCACGTACAGCTGGGCCGTCCCCTCGTGTTCCATGTGGGCCTCGAAGCTGTTCGCCTCCAGCCCGCTCCACAGCATCCGCTTGGTGAGTTCGACGCCGACGCGGCTGTATCCGAGGATCCGCTCGGCCATCCCGTAGCAGGCGTCGAGCAGGTCCGCGGCGGGCACGGTCCGCGAGACCAGCCCGATCCGTTCGGCCTCGGCGGCGTCGACGTCGCGCCCGGACAGCATGATCTCGAACGCCCGCGACGCGCCGACCGCTCGCGGCAGCAGATAACTCATGCCGAGTTCGGTGGAGGTGAGGCCGTTGTTGATGCCCGCTGCCCGGAAGTAGGCGGGCTCGGCGGCGACCCGGATGTCCGCGCCGAGGCTCAGGCAGAAACCCCCGCCGATCGCGGCGCCGTTGATCGCGGCGATCACCGGCTGATGCATCCGCCGCAGCGCGCGCATCACGTCGTTGAGCAGATCCATCGACCGGCGCGCCACGGTCGTGCGGGTCAGCCCGCCGATGTTGGGCACCGCACCGGCGCCCTGGAGATCGGCGCCCGAGGAGAAACCCGGCCCGGCGCCGGTCAGCACCACCACCCGCACCTCGTTGTCCGCCGCGATCCGCTCCAGCGTCTCCCGCAGCGGGATCATCACGTCGAACGCCATGGCGTTCATCCGCTCCGGGCGATTCATGGTGACCAGCGCGACCTGCGGACGCGGCTTCTCGACCAGTACGAACGACATACGGAACTCCTCACCGGCCACGGGCCAGAACTGTAACCAGTTCTAGAAGTACTCGTATCCCGTGCCCGGCGAAGGCATTTCGCCCCGGATCACCCGACCCTCGCCTCGAGGCTCGCGGACCGCACCGGGCGGCCGACAGGTCAGGCGTCGCCGAGCCAGCCGGTGATGCGCCGCGCGATGTCGGCCGGGACCAGGCCCAGCTCGCGGTGGATCTGGGCTCGCGAGGCGTGGTCCAGGAAGTGTTGTGGCACACCGAGATCGCGGGTCGGCACGTCGAGCCCGGCGGCGCGCAGCTTGGCCGACACCGTCGACCCGATACCGCCCTGTACGCCGCTGTCCTCCACCGTGACCACCAGGCGGTAGTTCTCGGCCAGCTTCACCACGGTGTCCGAGACCGGCAGCACCCAGCGCGGATCCACCACGGTGACCGTGACGCCCTCGGCGGCAAGCAGATCCGCGACCTCCACCGCGGTGTGCGCGAACGCGCCGACCGCGACCAGCAGCACGTCGCCGCGCACGGCACGGGCCGAATCGCCCTGCGGCATCCGCAGCACGTCCACCCCGTCGATCCGCTCGACCGCCGAGATGTCCTCGGCGATCGTGCCTTTCGGGAAACGCAGCGCGGTGGGACCGTCGCCGGTGGCCAGCGCCTCGGCGAACTCCTCGCGCAGCGTGGCGGCGTCGCGCGGGGCGGCGACCCGGATCCCGGGCACGATACCCAGCACCGACAGGTCCCACATGCCGTTGTGGCTGGCGCCGTCCTCGCCGGTGACACCGGCGCGGTCGAGCACCAGCGTGACCGGCAGTTGCAGCAGCGCCACATCCATCAGCAGCTGATCGAAGGCGCGGTTGAGGAAGGTCGAGTAGATCGCGACGACCGGATGCATCCCGCCGAGCGCGAGCCCGGCCGCCGAGGTCATCGCGTGCTGTTCGGCGATGCCGACGTCGAACATCCGCTCCGGGAAGCGTTTCCCGAACGGGGTCAGCCCGGTCGGACCCGGCATGGCCGCGGTGATGGCGACGATGTCGTCGCGCTGTTCGGCCTGCCGGATCAGCTCCTCGGAGAACACCGACGTCCAGCCGACGGTCTTCCCGGCGGTCGGCTTGCCCGTGACCGGGTCGATCGCGCCGATCGAGTGCATCTGGTCGGCCTCGTGGTCCTCGGCGTGCCGGTAGCCGCGGCCCTTCTGGGTGACGGTGTGCACGATCACCGGGCCGCCGAAATCCTTCGCCCGCCGCAGCGCCGCCTCCAGCGCCACCAGATCGTGCCCGTCCACCGGGCCGACGTACTTCAGGCCCAGATCGGAGAACAGCTCCTGCGGCGCGACCGCGTCCTTGATACCCGTCTTGAGCGCGTGCAGCATCGAGTACGCCGAACCGCCGACGCCCGGAATGCCCTGCACGAACCGCTTCGTCGCGTCCAGCGCCTGCTCGTAGCCGGGCTGCATGCGCAGGGCGGTGAGCCGATCGGCCAGCCCGCCGATGGTCGGCGAATAGGACCGGCCGTTGTCGTTCACCACGATGATCACCGACCGGTCCGGCCCGGCGGCGATGTTGTTCAACGCCTCCCAGCACATGCCGCCGGTGAGCGCGCCGTCACCGACGACCGCGACCACGTGCCGGCGCTGCTTCGTCAGCGCGAACGCCTTGGCCAGACCGTCGGCGTAGGACAGCGCCGCCGAGGCGTGCGAGGACTCCACCCAGTCGTGCGGGCTCTCGGAGCGGCACGGATATCCCGACAGACCACCGTCTCTGCGCAGGGTGTCGAAACCGTCCTTGCGCCCGGTGAGGATCTTGTGCACGTACGACTGGTGCCCGGTGTCGAAGATCAGCGGATCGGCCGGGGAGTCGAAGATCCGGTGCAGGGCGATGGTCAACTCCACCACACCGAGGTTCGGGCCCAGGTGCCCGCCGGTAACTGCCACCTTGCGGACCAGGAACTCGCGGATCTCCTCGGCCAGTACACCCAGTTCCGGCACGGTCAGCCGACGCAGGTCCTCGGGCGTCTCGACCCGGGAAAGGAATCCCACCGCTCTCGCTCCCTCTGATGCTCGTCGATCTCGAACAGTCTACGGAGGTGTACCGGGTGCCGATCACGGGAGCGATCGTCACCTGCGCCGTCGCCGCACCGGTGTGAGGTGGAACATAGACCGGGCTCTCGGATTCCCCAGACTACCGCGCACCCGAGCGGCCCGAAGCCGGTTCCAGCAGGGCGAGACACTCCACATGGTGTGTCGCGGGAAACGCGTCGAACGCGCGCATCCGCGCCGGTCGGTAACCGGCTTCCCGGTACAGCCCGACATCCCGTGCGAAGGCCGCCGGATCGCATCCCACGTGCACGATGCGCGCGGGTCCGGCCGCCGCCAGCGCGGCGATCACGTCCTTCCCCGCGCCCGTGCGCGGCGGATCCAGGACCACCACCTCCGGTGCGGCGCCGCCGTATTCGGCCACCCACCGCTCCACCCGGGCCGTGATCGGCTCGATCCAGGGCAGATCGCGCAGCGCCGCCACACCGTCGGCCACCGCCGGCCGGGACGACTCCACCGCCGCCACCGCCCCCGACGGACCGACCTGTTCGGCCAGCCGCGCCGCGAACACCCCCGCGCCGGCGTAGAGATCCCATGCCACCGCGCCGTCGCCTGCGTCCGACCAGTCGGCGATCACATCCGAATAACACAGTGCCGCAGCGCGATGCGGCTGCCAGAACCCGGTCGCCGCGACCTCCCAGCGGCGCCCGGCCACATACTGCACGGCCCGGCCGGTCCCCTCGACCACGCGCTGCTCACGCGCCGAATGCACCGCCGCCCGCCGAGCGGCGGTGTGCCGCCGGTCACCCCGCTGCCCCGGCCGGCCGCGCCCGGACTCCGCGGGCGGGGCGATCTCGACGATGTGCCGGTGGCCGTCGCCGTCGACGGCGATCACGAGTTCCGCCCCCGGCGTCCAACGGCTTTCGCCGATCCCGGTCATCGCGCCCGCCACCGGCTGCGGGCAGCGCAGATCCGCGATCACATCGGTGCTGCGGTACCGATGCACCCCGGCCCGGCCCGCATCGTCCACGGCCAGCCGCACCCGTGTGCGCCAACCGATTTCGGCGGCCGTGTCGGCGGATCGGCCCGTATCCGCACCCTCTGCGAGGCCCGATCCGGTCCGCGACCGCCCGGCATCGAGGCCGTCGTCACCGCGGATGGAGCGTCCCCGCGACGCCATCGCGGCCCCTTGCGACAGCGGCGACCCCGCCCGCCGGAAGACCCGCGCCGAGGCGACGTCCGCAATGGGCTCGACCTCGATCTCCGTCTCCCAGCCGGCGAGGCGGCGCAACTGCTCCGAGACCACCGCGGCCTTCAGCGCGCGCTGGGCCGCCGGGGTGGCGAACGAGAAATCGCAGCATCCGGCGCCACCCGGCCCCGACACCGGACAGGTCGCGGGCACCCGATCCGGGGACGCTTCCAGGATCTCGACCGCCTCCGCGCGGCAGAACGAGCCACCGCGATCCTCGGTCACCTCGGCCCGGACCAGTTCCCCGGGCAGCCCGTGCCGCACGAACAGCACCCGTCCCTCGTGCCGTGCCACACAGAACCCGCCGTGCCCCGGCGGACCCAGCCGGACCTCGAAAACCCTTCCGGCCCAACTGTTCCCGCTACTCAACGTTCCCCCTGCTCGAAGCGTGCGGCACGAACCCGGAATCCCGCGCGGAATCCGGCGGGATCGACGCCCGAACGGACGTGCGAGGTGGTCGACGAGGACATTGGGCCCAGCATAGGAACCCCGCCCTCCGACCCGTCCGCCGGGCTCGCCCGAGCCGCGCGCGAACCGCCTCGGAGCCGACCCCCGACCGCGCCCCTCGCCGACTGCGACGCGCGCACCGCTCCCGGCCGCCGTGGCCGTCCTGGCGGTTCTCGCACCGGAGCCCGCGATCGCTCGCGCCCGGCGGCTTGACCGGCATACATGTTCGGATGCGTATGTCTACGTCGGTGCATTTCGAATATTCGGAAACGCCCCGCTCGAACGGCTCGGGCGACCGCGCGTGATACCCGTCACCACCGGCGATGTCCGTTTGGCCGAGATCTGGAGGGGGAAAGAGTTGGGGGGCGGGATGACGGGTACCGTTCCCCCGGACAGCAGCACAAACCGCACACCACGGTTTCGGAATTGGGGTTGGCACGGTGTACGTAGTGATCATGGGGTGCGGGCGCGTCGGGTCGTCGCTGGCCCGCGCCCTGGTCCGGGTGGGGCACGAGGTCGCCGTGATCGATCAGGACGCCGGCGCCTTCCTGCGCCTCGGCAAGAGCTTCAGCGGCAGTCAGGTGACCGGGGTCGGCTTCGATCGCGATGTGCTGCAACGGGCCGGGATCGAGCGGGCCGGCGCGTTCGCCGCGGTGTCCTCCGGCGACAACTCCAACATCATCTCCGCCCGGGTGGCCCGCGAGACCTTCGGGGTGCAGCGGGTGGTCGCCCGGATCTACGACGCCAAACGGGCCGCGGTGTACGAACGGCTCGGCATCCCGACCATCGCCACCGTGCCGTGGACCACCGACCGGTTCCTGCGGACCCTGATCGGCGACGAGAAGAGCACCAGCTGGCGCGATCCGACCGGCACGGTCTCGGTGACCGAGCTGGCCCTGCACGAGGACTGGTACGGGCGAACCGTGCACGATCTGGAGGCCGCGACCGGTGTCCGGGTCGCCTTCCTGCTCCGATTCGGGCGGGGCGCGCTGCCCACGGCCAAGACCGTGCTGCAGGCCGACGACACCGTCTACGTGGCCGCCATCTCCGGCACCGTCGGCGCGGCCGCCGCGCTGGCCGCCGCCGCTCCATCGACCGAGGACCAATAGTGAAAGTAGCGATTGCCGGGGCCGGTGCCGTCGGCCGCTCCATCGCCCAGGAACTGCTGCGCAGCGGCCACGAGGTCACGCTGCTGGAGCGCCGGCTCGACCACATCGACACCAGCTCCGCGCCGGCGGCGACCTGGCTGCACGGCGACGCCTGCGAGCTGGAACTGCTGGAGGAGACCGGGCTGCAGGACTACGAGGTGGTCATCGCCGCCACCGGCGACGACAAGGTCAACCTGGTGTTCAGCCTGCTCGCCAAGACCGAGTTCGGGATCCGCCGGGTGGTCGCCCGGGTGAACGATCCGCGCAACGAATGGCTGTTCGACGAGGGCTGGGGCGTGGACGTCGCGGTCTCGACGCCGCGGCTGCTGGCCTCGCTGGCCGAGGAGGCGGTGCAGATCGGCGATCTGGTCCGGCTGATGACGCTGCGCCAGGGCCAGGCCGATCTGGTCGAGATCACGCTGCCCGCCGACACCCCGCTGGCCGGCCGCGCGGTGCGTTCGCTGACCCTCCCCCGCGACGCCGCCCTGGTGACCATCCTGCGCGGCGGCCGGGTGATCGTGCCGCAGGCCGACGATCCGATCGAGGGCGAGGACGAACTGCTGTTCGTGGTCTCGCGCGAGGCCGAAGAGGAATTGCGAAAAGTGCTGGGCCTCGGCGATTCCGGCGACCGACCCGAATGAGCGGCCGGCGATCGGGCCCACGGTAGGGCGGCCGGATCTCAGGCGGCGGTGCGGGCCAGTTCGGCGCGCAGCTTGTTCAGCGCGCGGTGCTGCATCACCCGCACCACACCGGCGCTGGTGCCGATCGCCTCTGCGGTCTCGGCGGCGGACCAGCCCAGCACGATCCGCATCACCAGCACCTCGCGATGCGCGGGCGCCAGGATCTCCATCAGCTGCCGGGTCTCCCGGCTGCGCTCGGAGGCCAGGGCCAGCTCCTCCGGCCCGGCGGCGGTGGACGCCTCGTCCGGGAAATCCGCCACCGCGCAGTCCCGGTGCGAGTGAGCCCGGCGGAAGGCGTCGGCGATCTTGTTGGCGGAGATGCCGTACACGAAGGCCAGGAACGACTTTCCCTGATCGCGGTAGCGCGGCAGCGCCTGGACCGTCGCCATCAGGATCTCCTGCGCGACGTCGTCCACGGTCAGGTAGGCGTTGCCGCCGGAGCCCAGCCGGGCCGCGCAGTAGCGCCGCACCAGCGGGTGGACGATCCGGATCACCTCGGTGACCGCGCGCTGGTCGCCGTTCGCGGCGGGTCCGATCAGGCGGTCCAGTTCGGCGGCAATGATGCGGCTCTGCGAAACGCCCGCTTTGTTCTCGGTGGCCACTGGTGGTCCTCTCCCCGATCGTTCGATGACATAAACGATCGTCCGATGAACCGGACCGCCGAAATAGGTACCCCAGGGGTGGGTTCACCCCCACCTGGATGGGACTTCACCACCCCCGGGCGGTGGGTCGAGAACGAAGAGGAGCAGCTCAGGCGCTGTGCCGGGCGGGCTGATGATCCGCCCGCCGGACCGCCCACACGGTGACCAGCAGGGCCAGCGCGGTCAGCGGCCAGCCCATCGCGATGCGGGTGACCGCGAGCAGGCCCGTGCTGTCCGTGTCGTAGAAATGCGACTGGACCAGGTACCGGGCGCCGAACACCAGCACCCACACCACCGTCGCGATGTCGTAGAGACGCACCACCCGGCGATCGGAGCGCCACCCGGTGCCGTGCCCGTTCAGCACGCCCCAGATGACCCCCGCCAGCGGCCAGCGAACCAGCAGCGACAGCAGGAACGCCCCCGCGTACACCAGGCTGGCGTAGATGCCGAAGAGGAAGAACCCCTTCGCCGCGCCCGTCCGATACGCGATCAGCGCGCAGATCCCCACACCGAGGAAGCCGGAGATGGCCGGCTGCACCGGACTGCGCCGGATCAGTCGCCACACCAGGATCGCGGCCGCGACACCCAGCGCCGACCAGATCGCCGTCGTGAGCCCCCACAGCGTGTTGGCGGGCACGAAGACCACCACCGGCAGCGTGGAGTACACCAGACCGCTGATCCCGCCGAGCTGCTCGAGCAAGGACTGCTCGGCCTCCTCCTCGCGCTCCTCGGCGAGCGCCGTCTCGGCGGCGCGCTCGGTCTCGGGCGAGACCACCGGGAGTACGGCGGTACGGTCGGGATCGGCGAGTTCGGAGTATTCGGCGAACTCGTCGTTACTGGGTATCGGCATGCGTCAGGAATTCCCGCGTAGTTCGTAGTAGGGGTTGTACATCACCTTGGCGCCATCGCGGTCGCCGATGCGGCCGCGGACCAGGATACGTCGGCCCGACTCGATTCCGGGGATGCGGCGACGGCCGATCCACACCAGGGTGATCGCGTCGGTTCCGTCGAAGAATTCCGCCTCCAACGGCGCGGCGACCGATTGCGGGCAGGACTGCACACTGCGCAGTCGGCCCACCATGGTGACCTCCTCGCCGCGGCGGCATTCGGCGGCGCGACACGCCCCCGTTTCCTGCGCGGCCTGCTCGACCAGCTCATCGGCGTCGAGTTCGCCCAGATCGGCCGTGAGTCGCCGGCCGAGGCGACGGAAATACCCGCTGTCCGGCCCGGCCTTGAGCCCGGCGCCGGAACGCGTCTGTCCCGCGGACTCGGAGTCCGCGTTTCTTCCGCCCGTGAACGGCATGTCGCAACACTTCCTGGACTGCGGACGGCGTGGGTTCGCACGCCGTCGGGGTCTTACCGGAACGACCGGCTGGTGGCCGTATACCGCCACTGTAGATGCCGCTCGCCGGTGCGGCTACGCGGAGGCCCTTTTGCGCTTTCCGGCCTCCTCCACCTGCGGATACCCACTTCCCGACCGGCTGAATCCCCGTTCTCCGAGCACGCTCGGGTCGCTGCCGAGTTCCGCGAGCGTGATGCGGTGCACGACGCAGTCCGGGATGCGGGCGGCCCAGTCGCCGGCGACGGTGTGCGGATGCACCGGATCGTCGACGGCGGTCACGACGGTTGCCGGTACCCGCAGCGCCGCAAGGGTTTCCGGGCTCGGCCAGGCATAGCCCGCGACCTCCTCCAGCGCGGCGGGCAGATCGGGCCACAAGGCGGTCCAGGATTGCGTGAGCGCCTCGGCCAGCCAGGCCGGACTGCCCGCGCGCATCCGGGCGAGCACCGGATCGAGCCCCTCGGCCCGCAGCGCCGCGGCGGTGACGGCGGCGCTCAGCGTGGCCGGGCACCCGGCGGTGTCGGCGCCGGTCCAGGCCGGCAGGGCCGCGATCACCCCGACCGCCGTGTCCGGGTTGTCGATCACCCACTCGACGGCGACCGCCGCGCCCAGCGAGATCCCGGCGGCCAGCACCGGCCCGGTCCGGGCCGCGGCGTCGAGGGCGGCGCGATAGCTCGCCACCACCGCGCGGGGATCGGGTTCGACGGCGACGAACGCCACGCCCCGGGCCGCGCAGGCCGGGCCGAAGGCGCGCCGGGCGAAATCGGCGTCGGATCCGGTGCCGGGCATGCCGACGACCGTGAACGACCCGCCCGGGAGCGCGCTCCACACCGGGCCGGAGTCCGCGCGCACGGCGTCAGCCGCGGCCGAGTTGCTGCATCGCCGAGCCCTCGCTGCCGCGCCGCGGCTGCGGTGGCTCGGGCGACACGGCCGGGAAACCGCCGGTCGCCGCGGCCTGGGCGGCGGCGGTCTGAGCGGCGGCGGCCTCCTGCTGGGCGGCCACCTGCTGCTGATGGGCGGCCAGCAACTGCTGGGCCAACTCCTGTGGCAGAACCACCGGCAGCGGCTCGCGCACCGGCAGCGGCTCGTCGCCACGCCGCACCACGGTCTCGCCCAGGACGGCCCGCGCGGCCTCGACCAGTGGTTGCCCGTCGTCGACCGCGCCCGACGGTCCGGCCGCGACCAGCCGCACCATCCACCGGTATCCGTCGACGCCGATGAAGCGCAGGTCCGCACCCTCGGTGACGGCGTGCAGTTCCCGGCCCCACGGGCCGTCCTGCACCGAGACCCGGGCGCCGTCGGCGCGCAGCGATTCCGCGAGATCGGTCGCCACCGTGCGCCACTGTCCGGGCGACTTGGGGGCGGCGTAGGCGGCGACCGTGAGCCGGCCGTACTGGGTCGCCAGATGCACCGCCTGCGGGGTGCCGTCGGGGGTCATCTCCACTTGCAGCTGACCGCCGGGCGGCACCGGGACGAGCACCGAACCCAGATCCAGGCGGCCTTCGTCCGCGTCTTCGAGGAGATGCGCGACATCCTCGTAGTCGTACGGACCGCCGGACGGACGGTCGCGCACGGGTTCGTCCGCGCGTTCGGCCGCCGGTTCGAAGGCGGGCTGTTCGTATTCCGGTGCGGCGTAGGCGGCGTCGTCCGCGTACTCGTCCCGGTACGCCACGCCACGGTCCTCGTATCCGGCGCCGCTCTCGTCGTATGCCGCACCATGGGCCGCGCCGCGGCCGTTGTCGTACGCCGGGCCCCGGCCGTTGTCGTACGCCGGGCCGCGGCCGTTGTCGTACGCCGCACCGCGGCCATCGTCATGAGCCGCACCGTGGCGGGGCGGCACCTCCCGGAGGCCGGGGTCGGTGGGATAGGTGTCGTACTGCTCGTCGTAGGTTTCGGCCGGGTATTCCTCGTAGACGTCGTCGTAGGCGTAGTCGTCGTACTGCGACTCGTCGCGCTTCTTCTTCCGTCCGAACATCTCAGGCCTCCTCGCCGACAGTGCCCACCCCGACGGGCTCCGTCTCCAGGCTCGCATGCCCGCCGCTGGACCCGTAACCGCCCACGCCCCGGGCGGTCTCGTCCAGCTGGTCCACCGCCACGAAGTCGGCGAGTTCGACCCGCTGCACCAGCAATTGGGCGATGCGGTCACCGCGGCGCAGCTCGATCGGCGTACGCGGATCGTGGTTGATCAGGCAGACCTTGATCTCGCCGCGATAGCCGGCGTCGACCGTGCCGGG
The DNA here is from genome assembly GCF_009604425.1 of Nocardia aurantia. Lineage (GTDB taxonomy): Bacteria > Actinomycetota > Actinomycetes > Mycobacteriales > Mycobacteriaceae > Nocardia > Nocardia aurantia. Next base: position 79,953 of record NZ_WEGI01000002.1, read on the forward strand.
AGTGTTGACGATCGACAGCCCGGCCCTGGCGGCCAGGCCCGACCGCGGATGGATCAGCCCGACCGTGCCGTGCGGCAGGGCCACGGCGATGCCGGTGCCGACCAGCGCCCGCTCGCCCGGCTCCAGGACGACGTCCTCGGTGGTACAGAGATCCACGCCGGCGTCGCCCGGATGAGCGCGTGTGGGCACGGGAATACCGGGGTCGAGCCGCAGCAGGGGGATGGGTGGAATACCGGTCACGTCCAGCGAGCCTACGCGCTCGGCGGGGGGCCGATCGCCAGCCGCTAGGCTGAAGTCGTGTCCGACCAGCCGCCCGCAGTGACAGACCCCCTCTCGCCGCCCCGGACCCCGCCCGTGCCGGTGTATTCCGAGCGGTTGTGGGTGCCGCTGTGGTGGTGGCCGGTGGGGCTGTTCGTCACCGGTCTGCTCGCGGCCGAGATCCACATGGGCGCACCGGGAATCCGCGCCTGGCTGCCGTACGTCCTGCTGCTGCCGGTGCCGATCTGGGCGCTGTTGTGGATGAGCCGGCATCGGGTCGAGGTGGCCCCGGTCGCGAATCCGGACGGAACACCCAGCGGAACTCTCGAATTGCGCGCGGATCGCGCCCACCTACCGGTAACGTATGTGGCCCGGGCGGCCGCGGTGCCGACCAGCGCCAAAAGCGCAGCACTGGGCCGCCAGCTCGACCCCGCCGCATTCGTGCAGCATCGGCCCTGGATCGGTCCGCTGGTGTTGCTCGTGCTCGACGACGCCGACGATCCCGTGCCGTACTGGCTCGTCAGTACTCGCAAACCCGAACAGGTCCTAGCCGCGCTCGGCGTACCGAGCGCGAGCTGAACCGTCGCGGCGAATATTTCCTTGGAATGCAGTCCGTCAGGCTGCGCAGTCCATGCAGATCAACTGACCACCGGACTCGCTTGCCAGTCGGCTGCGGTGGTGCACCAGGAAACAGCTGGCGCAGGTGAACTCGTCGGCCTGTTTCGGGATCACCCGAACCGAGAGCACTTCCTCGGACAGGTCCGCGCCGGGAAGCTCGAACGACTCCGCGGTATCGGATTCGTCGATATCCACGACGGCGGACGCGGCCTCGTTACGACGAGCCTTCAGCTCCTCCAGGGAGTCCTCCGACACGTCGTCGGATTCACTGCGCCTCGGTGCGTCATAGTCGGTTGCCATGTCGTCTTCCCCTCGTCCTTACTCCGTATATCCCGGAACCGGACTCACCGCCTCCGATCCCGTAGGGGAATCGGTTCGGCGAGTGCCGTCCCGCCGGTGGTGTACATCACGTGCACACCGGTCGCCGACCGGGCCGGATCTGTAAAACCCGTACCGGATCGCGCTCGGTCAACGCAGGACATGCCCTGGTTGTTCCCGAATCTCACCTCGTGATTCACATCCTTCGATTCGAGTCGGGCCGCCAGACAATAGCGGACCCGACGGGAAAAGTCGCAATCAAAACACAGCGCTGCCGAAACTGAGGGGCAATCGTCACGCCACCGGGGATCGAACCCATCCGGCGCCCTGTTTTCGTGTCCGGACCTGCAGCGAACCGTTACCGGGCCGAGATCGGCGTGCGCAGGTACCCGCATTCGCGGGTTCGCTCAGGGCGAACGGAGGACTTCCCGTTATCCGTCCGACATGCGGTCACCAACGGCGGCGTGCGCGAACGTCGGCGCGAACTCGTAAGGTGTGCTCGTGGTTTCACTGATCACCGAGGGCCGCGCCACCGACAAACGGGGCCGGCCGTTCCCCCGCCGACGTTATCAACCCTGGGTCGCCCTGGTGTCGATCCTGGCACTGGTCTGCGTGATCGTCTGGATCAAGGCGGCGACGACGGAACAGCACAGCCGGGCCGCCATGACCTGCAACACGCCGTCCGCGGCGGCCGACCCGAACGCGCCGAAGCCCGAGGGCCTCGGACAGCGCGTCGGAGCGTCCCGCCTGCGCGATGTCGAGCCGGCGCCGCTGGCGCAATCCAAGGTGCGCGTCTACAACGCCTCCGGCCAGCGCGGCCTGGCCGAGCACATCGCCTCCCGGCTCAGCGACTACGGATTCGCCGGTCCGCCCGCACCGCCGTTCGCCAACGACCCGGTGTACGTCAGCGGGGATCTGGAGTGCAACGGCCAGATCCGGTTCGGCGTCAACGGCCGGCCCGCCGCGGCCGCCGTACAGCTGGTCGCGCCCTGCGCCGAGCTGATCGAGGATCATCGCGGTGATGATCTGGTGGATCTGGCGCTGGGCTCGCTGTTCGGCAACGACCTGCGGCCGAGCACCGACGCCGAGGAGGTCCTCAAGTCGCTGAAGAATCCGGCCCCCGGCGGCCCGTCGATCGACTCGAGCCTGCTGGAAGCGGCCCGCAAGGCCAAATGCTGAAATTTGGCCTTCGCTTCGCTTCGGCGGGTTCGCGGCCCCCCTAGTCTCGGTCCTTCCCTCCTCCGGTCAGTCCAGGACCGAGACGGGCCGCGAACGACGGGGGTCGGCCACTACCGGGTTCGGCTGCTACCGGGTTCGGCCACTACCGGGTTGCCACTACCGGGTTCGGCTGCTACGGGGGCTCGGCCAGTACGGGGTTCGGCTGCTCAGGATCGGGACGTGCCCGCGGACGACGGGGTTTGGCTGCTGTTGCCGCCTGGGGGCGCCAGGATGCGGCGCTTCCAGGGGGCCGAATGTGGCGCTCCGGGGACCGGGTCGAATTAGTCGGGGATGGGGGCGGAGAGGCCCAGGCGGTCGAACAGGTCCAGGAGGTCGGCGGCGATGCCGGGGGCGGTGGCGACCACCAGTTCGCCGGTGCGGGCCACCGAGCCCGCCGGGGGTAGCACGAGGTGGGCGCCGGCCTCGGCGGCGATCAGGCCGCCGGCGGCCCAGTCCCAGGTGTTGAGGCCGTGTTCGTAGTGGGCGTCCACCCGGCCGGCGGCCACCATGCAGAGATCCAGGGCGGCGGAGCCGATGCGCCGGATGTCGCGCACGTGGGGCAGGACTTCGGCGATCAGCCGGCCCTGGCGGGCCCGGCGGGCGGCGCCGTAGCCGAAACCGGTGGCCAGCAGCGTCATCTCCAGTGAATCGACGTCGGTGCAGCGCAGGGGGATCTCGGTGCCGTCGGGGGCGGTGGCGGTGGCGCCCGCGCCCAGGGCGGCGCTGTAAGTGATTCCGCCGACCACGTCGACTACCGCGCCGGCCAGGGAGCGGCCGTCGCGCATCGCGGCGACCGACACGGCGTAGGCGGGGATGCCGTACATGAAGTTCACGGTGCCGTCGATCGGGTCGACGACCCAGACGGTGGCGGCCGGATCGGGGGCGAGGCTGCCGCCGCCCTCTTCACCGAGCACCCGGTCGGCGGGGCGCGAACGGCTCAGCAGGGTGCGGATCAGCTCCTCGGATTCGGTGTCCACGACGGTGACCGGATCGGTCGGGGTGCTCTTGCTCTGCACCACGCCGCTGCGCACCGGGTCGCGCTGCGCACCGGCCGCGAAGACCTCCGGGCGGCGCGCACGTACGTGATCGGCGGCGGTCCGGGCCAGGTCGACGGCTACTCGTCGCAGCTCGGTGATCTCGGCTGGGGTGGCGGCGGGGGGCTCGGCGGGGACGGTGACGGTCATGCGGGAGTTCGTCTCGGGCACGGCATCCATCGGAACACAGACCCGGCCTCTCGCGCATCAGGCGTGTCGGGGACGACACAGCGAGGACCGTTCGCGCGGCTGTTCCCCCGATGACCGGGTAAGGTGCGCGCGCACGGGTTCTATGCCGTCAGCACAGAATTTCCGTTCGGTACGACAGGAACGAGGAGAGTCGTCGATGTCCGCTCGCGGGCTTGCATTCGGGATCGATATCGGTGGTAGCGGTGTCAAGGGCGCGGTGGTCGATCTGGCCACCGGCGAGCTCGCGCACGACCGCATCAAGATCGCCACCCCGCATCCGTCGACCCCGAACGCCGTCGCCGAGACCGTCGCGAAACTCGTGTCGCAGGCCGACTGGGACGGCCCGGTCGGGCTCACGCTGCCGAGCGTGGTCGTCAACGGCATCGCCCGGACCGCGGCCAACATCGACAAGGCGTGGATCGACACCGACGCCCGCAGCCTGTTCTCGCTGGCGCTCGGCGGGCGCGAGGTGGTGGTCCTCAACGACGCGGACGCCGCGGGGATGGCCGAGGATCGCTACGGCGCGGCCCGCAACACCGACGGGCTGGTCATGCTCCTCACCTTCGGCACCGGCATCGGTTCGGCGCTGCTGTACCACGGCACGCTGGTGCCGAATACCGAGTTGGGGCATCTTCAGGTGGGCGGCAAGGAGGCCGAGCACCGGGCCGCGTCCTCGGTCAAGGAACGAAAGAATCTGTCGTACAAGGCGTGGGCCGGGGAGGTCACCAAGGTGCTGGTGACACTGGAAAATCTGTTCTGGCCCAACGTTTTCGTGGCCGGCGGCGGGATCAGCCGGGACGCCGAGCACTGGATCCCCTTGCTCGGCAATCGGACTCCCGTGGTGGCCGCGCATCTGAAGAACACCGCCGGCATCGTGGGCGCCGCGATGGCGGTGGATGCCGGTATCGCGCCATGAGCACCCCGGTTCGATCGTTACAATGGAGAATGCCCGGCGGTGAGCCGGAGAAACCACCCCGGCCCGAGCCGGATTATCCCGACAGAACCGCTCCGCCGGAAGATCACTCTGGCGTGACGCCGCACGAGACCGTCACGAAAGGGCGTACGTGGTAGCCACGAATACCCGACAGACCGCCGAATCGGCCGAAGCCGCCGACTCCGCAGACATCGCCGCCGCACGGCCGGTCCGGAAGGCTGCCGCGAAGAAGGCGCCCGCCAAGAAGGCCGTAGCGAAGAAGGCGCCGGCGAAGAAGGCCGTCGGCGCCAAGAAAGCGCCGGCGAAGAAGGCTCCCGCGAAGAAGGGCACCCCCGGCCCCGACGGCGAGATCGATGAGACCCTGACCGACGAGGAGTCGATCGATATCGACGACCTCGACGATCTGGACGTCTCCGACGACGACCTGCCCGACGAGGACGAGATCGTCGACGAGGTCGACGAGGACGAGGAGGAGGCCACCCCCACCGCCGCCGTCCCCGCCGCGCCGGCCGTCGAGGCCGACGAGGAGGAAGCCGAGGAGCCGTCCGAGAAGGACAAGGCCTCCGGCGACTTCGTCTGGGACGAGGAGGAGTCCGAGGCGCTGCGGCAGGCCCGCAAGGACGCCGAGCTCACCGCCTCCGCCGACTCCGTGCGCGCGTATCTGAAGCAGATCGGCAAGGTCGCGCTGCTCAACGCGGAGGAGGAGGTCGAACTCGCCAAGCGGATCGAGGCCGGTCTCTACGCCACCGAGAAGTTCCGTGAGCTCACCGAGAAGGGTGAGAAGCTGGCGGTGGCGGTGCGCCGCGACCTCCAGTGGATCATGCGCGACGGCAACCGCGCCAAGAACCATCTGCTGGAGGCCAACCTCCGCCTCGTGGTCTCGCTGGCCAAGCGCTACACCGGCCGCGGCATGGCGTTCCTGGATCTCATTCAGGAAGGCAACCTGGGCCTGATCCGCGCGGTCGAGAAGTTCGACTACACCAAGGGCTACAAGTTCTCCACGTACGCCACCTGGTGGATCCGGCAGGCCATCACCCGCGCGATGGCCGACCAGGCCCGCACCATCCGTATCCCGGTGCACATGGTCGAGGTCATCAACAAGCTCGGCCGCATCCAGCGCGAACTGCTCCAGGACCTGGGCCGCGAGCCCACCCCGGAGGAACTGGCCAAGGAAATGGACATCACCCCGGAGAAGGTGCTGGAGATCCAGCAGTACGCCCGGGAGCCCATCTCGCTGGACCAGACCATCGGCGACGAGGGCGATTCCCAGCTCGGCGACTTCATCGAGGATTCCGAGGCGGTCGTCGCGGTCGACGCGGTGAGCTTCACGCTGCTGCAGGATCAGCTGCAGTCGGTGCTGGAGACGCTGTCCGAGCGCGAGGCCGGCGTGGTCCGGCTGCGCTTCGGCCTCACCGACGGCCAGCCGCGCACGCTCGACGAGATCGGCCAGGTGTACGGGGTCACCCGGGAGCGCATCCGCCAGATCGAATCGAAGACGATGAGCAAGCTGCGGCACCCCAGCCGCTCGCAGGTCCTGCGCGACTACCTGGACTAGGTAGCGCACGAACCGGCCCGGATGCCCTCGGCGTCCGGGCCGGTGCTCGTTCGGCGTGAGCGACGCGCCGGACGGATCGGGATGACAATCCCGGCCGGTCCCAGCAGACTCCTTGCGTGGAGCAGTTGTCGCTGGTGTTCATCCTGGCGTTCGCGACGATTCTGGCGCAGCCGGTGGGGCGTCGCACCGGATTGCCGCCGGCGGTGCTGATGACGGTGTTCGGGCTGGTGCTCGCGCTGTTGCCGTTCGTGCCGAATGTCGACATCAATCCCGAGCTGATCCTGCCGCTGGTATTGCCGCCGCTGCTCTACGCGGCCGCGCGGCGCACCTCCTGGCAGCAGTTCGCCGCCGACGCCGGCCCGATCCTGCTGCGGGCCGTCGGTCTGGTGGTGGCGACGGCCGTCGCCGTGGCGGTGGTCTTCCATCTCTGGTATCCGGCGGTGCCGGTGGCCTCGGCGCTGGTACTCGGCGCGGTGGTCGCCCCGCCGGATCCGGTCGCGGTGAGCGCGATGGCCGGGCGGCTCGGGCTGCCGCGCCGCCTGCTGTCCGTGCTGGACGGCGAGGGGCTGTTCAACGACGTCACCGCGGTGGTCATCTACGACGTCGCGGTGCAGGCCGTGGTGACCGGGCGGTTCTCGGCCTGGCACACCGCGCTCGACTTCCTGCTGTCGGCGCTGGTGGCGATCGGGGTCGGGCTCGTACTGGGCTGGCTGGGCAGCCGGCTGATGCGCCGGCTCGACGAGGCCGCCTGGCAGGTGGCGCTGGGCCTGCTGCTGCCGTTCGCGGCCTACGCGCTGGCCGATGCCTGGCACGGGTCGGCCGTGCTCGCGGTGCTGGTGTGTGCGCTGTATCTGACCGACGCCGCAACCGATTTCAGCGACGCCGCGTATCGGATCGTCGGTGAATCCTTCTGGGAGGTCATCGATCTGCTCGTGACCGGGCTCGCGTTCGGGCTGATCGGGCTGGAGCTGACCACCGTGCTGGCGGCCACGGGCCCGAGCTGGCCGCGGCTGCTCACCGGGACGGCGGTGGTCATCGCGGTGGTGGTGCTGCTGCGGCTGGGCTGGCTGTTGCTGTCGATGGTGCTGTTGCAGGGGACCCGCCGGGAGGCCGACGAGCCGCACACCTGGCGCGAGACCGTGGTCACCTGGTGGGCGGGCATGCGCGGTGTGGTGACCGTCGCGCTGGCGCTGGCCGTGCCGCTGACCACCGAGCACGGCCCGTTCCCGGGTCGCACCGAGATCCTGTTCTCCGCCTTCGCGGTGGTGCTGTTCACCCTGCTGCTGCAGGGGCCGACGCTACCGGCGGTGGTACGGGCGACGCATGTGCAGGCCGACACCGAGATCGAGCGGCAATTGGAACGGCAGCTGTGGACGCAGATCCTGCGCGCCGAACTGACCCGGCTGGAGGAGATCGCCGACAGCGAGGATCTGCCGGACGAGATCTACCAGCGGTTGCGCGAGAACATCGAGCGGCGGCTGAGCCGTGCCGATCCGGATGCGGCCGACAGCACCGATCCGGCGAAGTCCTTCGACCGGATGATGCGGTTCACCGGCATGTTCCGCAAGATCAGCGAGGACGTGCTCGAGGCGGGCCGGGCGGAGGCGCTGGCGGCCCGTCGCCAGCCGGGCATGCCCCCGGCCCTCGTCGACCGGATGATGCGCCGACTGGATCTGCGGCCGATGTTGTAGGAACAATGTTCGCCCGGGGGACGCTACCGGGCGGTCCGCGCCGCCCGAATGTGTCAAGCGGGCTGAACACTGACCGGGGACGATGTGATCCGTCTCACGGGCGTCACCGCGGATCGGCTACCTGGGCAATCGCCGTCCAGCAACCCCAGCAAATTTCTATTAATTACCTTCGACAAATTTACTGCCTGCGAATTCCGCGCTAACGTTCGGCGCACAGGCCTGCCCGTGAACGTCGAGAACCCTCCTGGCAAGGAATCCGCAATGCTGGAAATAGACCAATTCACATACGGCTGGCCGACGCCCGCCCTGGCCTACGTCATGTCCGTCACCGGATCGTTGCTGGCGCTGCGGTGCATGGTCCGCGCCCGCACCCATCCCGGACGCGGCGGGTGGATCGTGGCCGCCGCGATCGCGCTGGGCGGCACCGGAATCTGGGTCATGCACTTCATCGCCATGCTGGGGTTCTCGGTCCACGACGCGACCATCCGCTACAACGTGCCGATCACCCTGCTCAGCGCGCTGATCGCGATGGCGGTGGTATGGCTCGGCCTGGCCATCGTGGTCCGGCGGCCGGGTGACCCGTGGGCGCTGCCGATCGGCGGCGCGATCACCGGGCTCGGGGTGGCGGCCATGCACTATGCCGGCATGTACGGGATGGAGACCGACGCCTGGGTCCGGTACGACCCGTGGCTGGTCGGGTTGTCGATCGTCATCGCCGTCGTCGCGGCCACCGCGGCGCTGTGGTTCGCGATGCACGTCCGGGGGTTCTTCGTCACCGGTGGCGCGGCGGCGATCATGGGCGTGGCGGTGTGCGGGATGCACTACACCGGCATGTTCGCGATGAGCGCGCGGATGGCCGATCACGTGCACCGGGTGGTCGGCGCGCAGGCCCACCAGGTGCTGACCCCGCTGATCGTCGGCGTCAGCATGGTGACGATGGTGCTGCTGTTGCAGGTCGGCATCACCGATGTCGACGAGCCCGACCTGACCCGGATCGAGGGCCGGTACGCCAGCCGGTACTGGCCCAGCCGGGACCAGCCGGGCCGGCACCGGCCGGCGGACCGGGCCCGCCGCTACTGACCGGGCCGGTCGAGTTCGGCCGGGGCGGCGCCGGTGAGTCCGCGGTCCGAGGTGTCCTTGAGGTCGATCCCGGAACGCCCCAGCCGCCGCGCGCCGGCGATCAGCCCCGCGACCACCGCCGCGGCGGCGGCATAACCGAGCCCGTCCGGCGGATGGATGTTCGAGACGCAGTTGCGTTCGGCGTCGGTGCGGCCGGGCCGCGGCAGGTGGGTGAGATAGATGCCGAGGCTGTCGGCCACCGACAGTCCCGGACGCTCACCGATCAGTACCAGTACCGTCGTCACGCCGAGCGCGGCGCCGATGTGATCGCCGAGCGCGACCCGGGCCTGGGTCGCGATCACCGGCGGTGCTATCCGATACTGTTGCGCCAGTTCATCTTTCAGTGCGAGCAGGGTCTCCGCGCCGTGTTCGGCGAGGGCCCGCGGCGACAGGCCGTCCGCGAGCACCACGCCGATCTCCGCGCCGGTGCGCGGCAGCGCCGAGAAGCCCTCGCCCGGCGTCGTTTCCGGCACCCGGCCGAGGTCGGGGCGGCGCAGATACTCCGACCGGCCGGCGGCGCGGCTGCGCACGAGTAGCGGCTCCCCCAGCCCGATTACCCGCACCCGGTCCGCGAATTCCGTTGTGTTCAAGGGGGTGTGGACCGCGTCCCGGGCGGCGGCGTGCGCCGCGCGCAGTTCCAGCACACGCGCGGTGGGCAGGGCGTCACCGGCTCGGCCCAAACCTATGCGCGCCTGGGTATTCCGCCGCAGTACCGCCCAGAAGTCCTGGGTGACATCGCCTTCCGTCGGATCCCCGGTCGTCATCGCGCCCCCAGCGCGCGCAGCGGGGACGACAGCGGTGCGACGGCGCGGATGCCGCCGGTCTCGTCGAGCATGCCCAGCCGGTCCAGCCAGGCGGCGAATTCCGGCGCCGGCCGCAGGCCCAGCGCCCGCCGGGCGTAGAGGGCGTCGTGGAAACTCAGGCTCTGATAGCCGAGCATCACGTCGTCGGCGCCGGGCACGGTGATCACGAACGCCACCCCGGCGGCGGCCAGCAGGGTGAGCAGCGTGTCCATGTCGTCGGCGTCGGCCTCGGCGTGGTTGGTGTAGCAGACGTCGACACCCATCGGCAGGCCCAGCAGCTTGCCGCAGAAGTGGTCCTCGAGCCCCGCCCGCACGATCTGCCGGCCGTCGTACAGATACTCGGGGCCGATGAAGCCGACCACCGTATTCACCAGCAGCGGATCCAGCGCGCGCGCCACCGCGTAGGCGCGGGCCTCCAGCGTCTGCTGATCGACCGGCTTGCCGTCCGTGCCCAGGTGCGCGCCGGCGCTCAACGCCGAACCCTGCCCGGTCTCGAAGTACATGACGTTGCCGCCGACGGTGCCGCGATCCAGCGCGCGGGCGGCCTCGGCCGCCTCGCGCAGCAGCGACAGCGTCACCCCGAATCCGGCGTTGGCGCCCTCGGTTCCGGCGATCGACTGGAACACCAGATCCACCGGCGCGCCCGCCTCGATCAGCCCGAGGGTGGTGGTGACGTGCGCCAGCACACACGCCTGCATCGGGATGTCGAAACGCTGCCGCACGTCGTCGAGCAGTCGCAGCAGATCCGCGGTCACCGCCGGTGAATCGGTGGCCGGGTTGACGCCGATCACCGCGTCGCCACAGCCGAGCAGCAGACCGTCCAGCACCGCCGCGGCGATCCCACGCGGATCGTCCGTGGGATGGTTCGGCTGCAGCCGGGTCGCCAGCGTGCCCGGCGATCCGATGGTCGTCCGAAACGCGGAAACCACGCTGGCCACTTTCGAAACCATGATCAGGTCCTGATTTCGCATGATCTTGCTCACAGCCGCAACCATTTCCGGCGTCAGCCCCGGCGCGACGGCGGCCAGGGTGGCGGCCGCGCCGGGCCCCGCAGCAACCTCCAGCAACCAATCCCGCAGACCACCCACGGTGAGGTGCGCGACGCGCCCGAACGCCGCACGATCGTGGGTGTCGATGATCAACCGCGTGACCTCGTCCGTTTCGTACGGCACGACCGGGTCGGCCAGCAGGTCCGACAGTGACAACTCCGCCAGTGCCCACTGCGCGGCAGCCCGCTCCGCATCGGAATGTGCTGCGCACCCGGCCAATTCGTCGCCGCTGCGACGCGGCGTCGCCTTCGCGAGCAGTTCCACCGGACCGCGGAAGGTGTAGGTCGTCCCGCCCACGCGCTGATGATGAACGGCCATCGGCCCTCCTGTCCCCGTGGCCGCGCCGGCATGCGCGGCGGCACCGCTCCCGATTGTGGCGCACGCAGATTGCGATAGCGGTCAACAATGTTGCCTACCGATTGCCGGTGTTCGATTCCATCGTGCAAGACCCGAATCGCATCCTCGTACACGAAAGCATCTACGCAGTTCGCAAGGATCGACAGCGAGTTCGGGGTGCCGTAGATTCCGCTCGCCGCAATATTGCGGAACCTTAGAGAAGCCCGTGCACGCAGAGGAGTTTCGCGTGTTGCACACACACCATTTCGCCTATGGCTGGATCACCATCGTGATCGCCTATGTCATGTCGTTCGTCGGATCCCTGCTCGGCCTGCAGTGCGCACGCCGGGCCCGGACCTCCGATCGGGCCGGCGGCTGGCTGATCGCCGCCGCGATCGCCATCGGCGGTACCGGAATCTGGGTCATGCACTTCGTGGCGATGCTCGGCTTCTCCGTCGACGGCGCCTCGATCCGCTACAACGTCCCGCTGACGCTGGCCAGCGCCGTGATCGCCGTCGTGGTCGTCTGGATCGGGCTGACCATCGTGTTCCGCGGGCAGCGGACCGGCCGGAGCGCGTGGTCGCTGCTGACCGGCGGCGTGGTCACCGGCCTCGGGGTCGCCGCCATGCACTACTCGGGCATGTACGCGATGCGGATCGACGCGAGCATCACGTACTCGCCGGGCATCGTGGCGTTGTCGGTGGTGATCGCCGTCGTCGCGTCCACCGCCGCGCTGTGGTTCACCCTGCACGTGCGCGGCACGCTGGTCAGCGTCGGCGCGGCGGTCATCATGGGCATCGCCGTGACCGGCATGCACTACACCGGCATGCTCGCGATGCAGGCGCACGCGCAGGAGCTCGCCCCGGCCCCGACCGGCGCCGACGGCGTCCAGTTGCTGCTGCCGCTGATGATCGGGGTCAGCGTCGTGACCATGATGCTGCTGATCAATGTCGGCCTCACCGACAACGACGGCGAGGATCTGCGCATCGCTCCCGCCACCGGCGGCGCGGGCGGCCAGACGGGCGGGTTGCGCTAACCGCCCGTGCCAGACTGACGGGCGTGGCTGCCACCGTCTTGACCCACTACCGTTCGCCCTGGACCCGGACCATCGACGTCGACGCGCAGTTACAGGCGTTCCGGGCCGGGATGCGCCGCCCCGGACGGCTCCCGGCGGTGCTGCGCGCGGGCCGCGACCTGCTCGCCGCGGCCCCCGCCAGCTGCGCCTACTCGTTCACCCTCTTCATCACCTGGTGGACGCTGCGCGGCATCAGCGAATTCGCCGGGCACCGGCTGATCCTGTCGGCCTCCACGAACCTGCACAACATGCGCCGCGAGCCGGTGCAGGTGCTGGTGGCGTCGGCGTTCTGGACCGAGGGCGGGTTCCCGTGGGTCACCATCGCCGGCTTCCTGACCCTGATGGCCTTCGCGGAACGCTGGCTCGGCACGCTGCGCTGGATCATGGTGTTCGCGACCGGGCACGTGGCCACCACCCTGCTGATCGTCACCGGCATCGCCTACGCGGTCGACCATCGGCTGATCCCGTTGAAGGTCGCGGTCGCCTCCGACGTCGGTTCGTCGTACGGCTTCTCCAGCGTCCTCGCGGCCCTCACCTTCCATCTGCGCGGCATCCCGCGGGTGATGTGGGCGGTGGGCCTGCTCGGCTGGTACGGGTACGCCGCCGCGGCCGGGCGCACCTTCACCGACTACGGGCATCTGACCGCGATCGCGGTCGGCTTCGTCTCCGCCGCGCTCGCGGTGACGGTGTCACGGCAGCTGGAACGCGTGCGCGACCGCTCCGCGCGGGTGACTCAGGCCGGATCCGAGCCCTCCGGCAGCTCCGGGAAGCTGCCGTCCGGATCGGGCCGGTAGCCGGTCACCCGGACCACCGCGGCCACCGGGATCGGGCCGTAGAGGTGCGGGAACAGCATGGCGGCCGGATCGCCGGGCACACCCGGCTCCCAGCGCACGGGGGCCGCCAGCCGCCCCGGATCCAGCCACAGCAGCACCAGATCCGCCCGGCCGGCGAACAGGCGGTTCGCCGGCAGATGGACCTGCGCCGGCGCCGACAGATGGATGAATCCCTCGGTCTCCAGCGAGGGCGCCCGGCGGCTGCCCGCGGCCCGCGCCTCGTCCCATTCCGCCCCGGTGCACAGATGCACCAGGACCCCCTCCGGCAGGTGCGCCGTCTCGTCGACCATCGGCCGACCCTATCCGGCGTAGCCGCGATCCGCGCTCGCAGCCCGCTGAACAGACCGTTTGCCATAAGCCGGGTGTGAGTGTCGGGGCGGCGGGGTAGTCTCCGCTTAGACAACTGGATCAGTGATTCGCGGTGGTTCGCACGACCGTTTCCGAGTACCCCGGCCTGTATGTTCGCTGACAGCGAAATGCCTGGTCATGTAAGGGAAAACACAGAGAAACATCTGCGGGAACAAACCCTCCGCGCCGAACGTCTGAGAAAGTAGTCATAGGCCACTGCTGGGAAGTAGCGGCGGGTGAGCCCGCGGAAGGGTCCGCGGGCCCGATACCAGGTGAACGGTCTTCTGCGCCGGGATCCAGGACGGAGGAGTCATGCCAGGAACACTGACCAGCACCCCACTGACGGCGGTCGACCGGTGCGACCGCTGCGGTGCAGCCGCGCGGGTCCGCGCAGTCCTGCCCGGTGGTGGCGAGTTGCTCTTCTGCCAGCATCACGCCAACGAGCACATGGATCGCCTTCGTGAGCTCGAGGCCGTGATCGACACGGAGGCGGCGCCGGCGCTGTAAAGCTCCTTCCCCGTCCGCTAGCACAACAGAATCCTCCAACAGAAGACCACGGGCGGCCCGCACGGGCCGCCCGTTTTCTGTGCCCACGTCCGCGCCCGAGGGCGCGGACCTCACATCCGGCGCAGCGCCGCGATCCGGTCGGTCAGCTGATCGGCGGTGGCCAGCGCGGTGGGCGGTCCGCCGCATTCCCGCCGCAGTTCACCGTGGATCACGCCGTGCGGCTTACCGGTGCGATGGTGGTGCATGGCGACCAGGCTGTTCAGCTCGCGGCGCAACTCACCGAGTTTGTCGGCGGTGGCGACCCGCTCGGCCGCGGCCGTGGCGCTGGGGCCGGGCCCGGCCAGTTCGGCGACCTTCGCCGCGGTGCTGCGCTCGGCCACCTGCCGGGACTGCCGGTCGCGCAGCAGCGCGCGCATCTGATCGGCGTCCAGCAGGCCCGGGATGCCGAGATAGTCGGCCTCCTCGTCGCTGCCGGAGAAGGTGGCGGTGCCGAACGAGTCGCCGTCGTAGATCACCTGATCCAGTTCGGCGTCCGCGGCCAGCGCGACGAACTTGCGCTCCTCCTCGCCGGGCTCGTCCTTCTGCCGGTTGGCGTCGGTGAGCAGTTCGTCCTCGAACGCGTTCTTCTCCCGGTGCGGCTTGCCCAGCACGTGGTCGCGCTGCACCTCGAGCTGTGCGGCCAGATCCAGCAGCACCGGCACCGAGGGCAGGAACACGCTCGCCGTCTCCCCCGGCCGGCGGGCGCGCACGAACCGGCCGATCGCCTGCGCGAAGTACAGCGGCGTCGACGCGCTGGTGGCGTACACGCCCACCGCGAGCCGGGGCACGTCGACGCCCTCGGACACCATGCGCACCGCCACCATCCACGGTTCGGTGCTCGTGGCGAACTCGCTGATCCGGTTCGAGGAGCCGGGATCGTCGGACAGCACCACCGCCGGTTTGGAGCCCGAGATGTGTTCCAGCAGTTCGGCGTAGTCGCGCGCCTTCTCCTGATCGGTGGCGATCACCAGGCCGCCGGCGTCGATCAGGCCGGTGGCGCGCAGTTGCCGCAGCCGGGTGTCGGCCGCGGTCAGCACCTTCGACATCCAGTCGCCGGCCGGGTCCAGCGCGGTCCGCCAGGCGCGAGCCGTCTGTTCGGCGCTCAGCGGCTCACCCAGGCGGGCGGAGAACTCCTCGCCGGCGCTGTCGCGCCAGTGCGCCTCGCCGGAGTAGGCGAGGAACACCACCGGGCGAACCACGTTGTCGGCCAGCGCTTCCGAATATCCGTAGGAGTAGTCCGGCCGGGAGCGCTGGAAGCCGGACTCGTCGGGCTCGTAGGTGACGAACGGGATCGGCGAATCGTCGCTGCGGAACGGGGTACCGGTCAGCGCCAGCCGCCGGGTGGCGTCGCCGAACGCCTCCGCGACGCCCTCGCCCCAGCTCTTCGCGTCGCCGGCGTGGTGGATCTCGTCGAGGACCACCAGAGTGCGCCGATTCTCGGTCCGCACACGGTGTTTGAACGGGTGCGAGGCGACCTGCGCGTACGTCACCACCACTCCGTG
This sequence comes from Nocardia aurantia, assembly GCF_009604425.1. Classification (GTDB taxonomy): domain Bacteria; phylum Actinomycetota; class Actinomycetes; order Mycobacteriales; family Mycobacteriaceae; genus Nocardia; species Nocardia aurantia. Next base: position 95,379 of record NZ_WEGI01000002.1, read on the forward strand.
ATAGTCGCCGGAGGTGGCACCCGTGGAGTTGGAGAAGTGGGAGTCCAGCTGGATCCCGGAGCGCGCGGCCGCCGCGGCCCACTGATGTTTGAGGTGCTCCGTCGGGGCGACCACGGTGATCTGGTCGACCGTGCGATCGGCCAGCAGTTCGGCGGCCAGCCGCAGCGCGAACGTGGTCTTACCGGCCCCGGGCGTGGCCACGGCCAGGAAATCGCGTGGCTTCGACGTCAGATACTTGGTGAGAGCCCTGCGCTGCCATGCACGTAACGAACTACCACCACCCGAAGTCACTCCAGAGAGACTAGCGAGCGATACCGACACGTGCCCAATCCACATCCCCGTGTCGCGGCCGAACCGGGCCGCCGGGCCGCGTCACCGCGGGCGGATCCGGTGCGGCCGAGCGGCCGGAAAGCCTTGGTTCCCTGGCCGGTTGCCGCGAGCCGCATCCGTACGGCACACGTGGAGGCGGCAATTCGGCCCGGCGTGGGCGATGCTGTAGTGACAATGGACACTCCGCACCGCCCTCCCGATTCCCGCCGGCCCACCGGCCGCACCGTCCGTGCGGTCGCGCGCCTGCTCATGGCGGGGTGGAGCCGGGTGTGGGAGTTGCTCGTCCGCGTCGGGGTGAAGGCGTGGCGCGACTCGATCTTCGCGAAATCCGCGGCCGCCGCGTTCTGGCAGACGCTCTCGCTGGCGCCGCTGCTGCTGGGTGTGCTGGGCAGTCTCGGGTACGTCGGCAGCTGGTTCTTCGGGCCGGACACCGTGCACATCGTCGAGGGCAAGATCATCAGTTTCAGCCGGAACCTGTTCACCGCCACCGTGGTCGACGATCTGATCGCGCCGACCGTGCGGGACGTCCTGCAGCGCGGCCGAGGCGCGGTGGTGTCGGTCGGTTTCGTGCTCTCGCTGTGGGCGGGCTCGTCGGCGATGGCCACCTTCGTGGATTCCATCGTGGCCGCGCACGATGAGCAGGACGCGCGGCATCCGGTGTGGCAGCGCATCGTCTCGCTGGTGCTGTACCTGCTGTTCCTGGTGATGGCGGTGTTCGTGCTGCCGGTGGTGGCGCTCGGGCCGGTGCTGTTGCGCCGGATCCTGCCGGGGCAGTGGCGCGAACCCGGGCTGCGCCTGGTGGACGCCTTCTACTATCCGGGCACCGCGTTCCTGCTGATCCTGGCGCTCACCACGCTGTACAAGCTGGCCCTGCACCGGTCGCCGCCGTGGCACCGGTTGTTCGGCGGTGCGCTGGTCGCTGGCGTGTTCTTCATGGTCGCCAGCGACGGGCTGCGGCGCTATCTCGGCTGGGTGGCCCGCACCGGCGTCAGCTACGGCGCGCTCGCGGCGCCGATCGCCTTCCTGCTGTTCACCTATTTCCTCGGCTTCGCGGTGGTCCTCGGCGCGGAGTTCAACGCGGCCGTGCAGGAGTTCTGGCCGGCCCACCGCAGCCGCTCACCGATGCGCCGGGTGGCGCGAGCGCCGCGGTCGGCTTACCGATGGGCACGGACGCGTCGCGGCCGGGCGCCGGGCGCGGAGGACGGATCGACCGAGGAGCGCGAGTCCGGCGCGGTGGCCTCGCCCGGCCCGGACCGGCCCGCGTGCGACGCTCCGCCGCCGGACCTGGCGCCCGCCGCGACGGGAGAGGGCTAGTCGCCCTTGCGTAGCGTCTCGTAGATGCGCTTGCAGTCCGGGCAGACCGGCGAACCGGGCTTCGCCGACTTGGTGACCGGGAACACCTCCCCGCAGAGCGCCACCACGTGCGTGCCCATGACCGCGCTCTCGGCGATCTTGTCCTTCTTCACGTAGTGGAAGTACTTGGGAGTGTCGTTGTCGGTCGACTCGTCGGTCGTGCTGTCCGGGCGAACCAGGGTATCGGTACTCACGCCGTCCATGATGCCAGCCGGGCAGCCGGCGGTCGTGTGCGACGGGCCGCCGGGCGGGCCGTTCGCGGATGCGCGCGCTCCCGGCGGGGTGTGCATTCGATCTCGTCCGGTGGAAGACTCGAAGGTATGCAGCGTGAGGGCGATTCCCCCGATTTCCAGCCCGGCGATCCCCGGGCCCGCGACATCGAGGGCGACGACACCCCGCACCCGGCCTTCGAGACGCTCCCGCCGGGCAGCGTGCCGCGCCCGTCGCGTCCCGCTGCGGGCTACTTTCCCGGCGAGGGCAAGCATCCGGCGCTGATCACCGAGGCCGCGCCCTCGCTGGAGCAGCAGCATCGGGCGCGGGTGCGCCGGTACTCGCTGCTGATGGGGTTCCGCATCCCGTGCCTGGTGCTGGCGGCGGTCGCCTACAGCTTCTGGAGCAACGCGCTCATCTCGCTGCTGATCATCGGCGTCTCGATCCCGCTGCCGTGGATCGCGGTGCTGGTCGCCAATGACCGGCCGCCGCGCCGCAAGGACGAGCCCAGCCGCTGGGACGAGCGGCGCGCGGCGAAGGCGGCACTCGAATCAGGCCATCACCGCGCCATCGACGGCTGAGGGACGCGGCGTACGAGCCCGGATCGCGGCCGACATCAGCGCCGCCACCAGGCACAGTCCGCCGGCGAGGTACCAGGCCAGGTCGTAGCTGCCGCGCGCGTCCCGGATCGCCCCGGCGCCGGTCGCGGCCAGCGCCGCGCCGATCTGGTGTGACGCGAACACCCAGCCGAACGCGATCGGGCCGTCCTCGCCGAAGAACTTCCGGCACAACGCCACCGTGGGCGGCACGGTCGCGATCCAGTCCAGGCCGTAGAAGACGATGAACACCCACATGCTGGGCTGGGTGTGCGGCGCGAACAGCATCGGCAGGACCATCAGCGACAGGCCGCGCAGCGAGTAGTAACCGACGAGCAGCCAGCGCGAGTCCAGGCGGTCGGTGAGCCAGCCCGAGGCGATGGTGCCGACCACGTCGAACACGCCGACGGTCGCCAGCAGCCCGGCGGCCGTGGTCGGCGGCATGCCGTGATCGTGGGCGGCGCTGACGAAATGGGTGCCGACCAGGCCGTTGGTGGACGCGCCGCAGACCGCGAACCCAGCGGCCAGCAGCCAGAACTGCGGCTTCCAGGAGACCCGCGACAGCACCGCGAGCGCCCGGGACGCGCCGCCGGTGACGCGGACCCGGACACCCGCCGGGCTCCCCGGCTCGGCGCCGTAGGCCGACTCGTCGACATCGCTGGGATAGTCGCGGATGAACAGCAGCACCAGCGGCACCACCGCCAGCGCGGTGGCCGCGACCACCAGCGACGGCGTCCGCCAGCCGTGCGCCTGGGCCAGCGCCGACACCAGCGGCAGGAACACCAGCTGACCGGTGGCGCCGGCCGCGGTCAGCACACCGGTCACGAGCCCGCGCTGCCGCACGAACCAGCGGCCGGTGATGGTGGCGACGAACGGCATCGACATCGAGCCGACCCCCAGGCCGACCAGCAGGCCCCAGGTGGCGAGCAGCTGCCACGGCTGCGTCATGAACACCGTCAGCCCGCTGCCGGCGGCGATCAGCACCAGCGCGACGGCCACCACCCGGCGGATGCCGAACCGATCCATCAGCGCCGCCGCGAAGGGCGAGATCAGGCCGTAGAGCAGCACGTTCAGCGACACGGCGGTGCCGATCGTGGCGTGCGACCAGCCGAATTCCTGATGCAGTGGGTCGATCAGCACGCTCGGCACCGACCGGAAACCGGCCGCGCCGATCAGTGCCACGAAGGCGGTGGCCGCGACCAGCCAGGCCGGGTGCAGCCGGCGGCGCACGGGGGTGCTCGCATCGATGGGGGCGGGGTTCCGCAACTCGGTCACTCGAAGATCGTCCAGGACGGGTGGGTTGCCGCGCGAGTGGCCTGAATGCCACAATCCATCAAGATTCGGCCAACCCGACCGGTCGATCGGAGGTATCGGGCATGATCCGCTGGGCCTGGATTTTCCTGGACCGTCCCGCCGACCGCTTCGAGGCGGCGTTCACCTTCTGGCCCGCGGTCACCGGCACGCGGCTGTCCGAACGCAGCGGCGCGCGAGGCGAATTCGCGACCCTGCTCCCCCCGGCCGGCGACCCGTATCTGCGCGCCCAGGCGGTCGGCGGCCCGGGCGGCGCGCATCCGGACTTCGACGTCGACGATCTCGCGACCGCGCGGCGGCATGCCCACGCCCTGGGCGCGGTGACCGTGGCCGATCACGACGGCTGGTCGTACCTGCGCTCACCGCAGGGGCAGGCGTTCTGCCTGACCACCGAGGACGGCCGGGAGGTTCCGCCACCGGCCACCGGGCCCGGCGGCGAACTCGCCCGGCTCGACCAGCTCACCCTCGACATCGCCCCCGGCGGCTACGACCGGGAGGTGGCGTTCTGGGCCGCCCTGACCGGCTGGGAACTCCAGGCCGCCGGAGAGCCCGAATTCGTCCGCCTGGTACCGCCTTCCGGGCTGCCGTTCCGAATGTTGTTGCAGCGCTTGGGTGAAGAGCGACCGTCGGCCGCACACCCGGACATCGCCTGCAGCGACATCGAGGCCGTCGCGTCCTGGCACGAAAAGCACGGCGCCCGAAGGGTTTCCCGGGGCGCGCACTGGATCGTCATGAACGATCCCACCGGTGGGGTCTACTGCCTGACACCACGCGATCCGCACACCGGAAGGCTGCCGGAATGAGCGGTGCGGCGAACCGCGAGCCACGTTCGGCGCCGGGCGGCCCGGTACCCGGCGCCGGCGCCGCGCCGGGTGGCAGTGCGGCACCCGACGCGGAACCGACACCCGGCGGAGGTACCACATCCGAGGCGGGTCGGGCAACCGGCGACGGCGTGGCGACCGGCGATGGCGTGGCGGCCACCAGCGGCGCGGCCACCAGCAGCGGCATGGCGACCAGCAGCGCGGCGACCACCAGCAGCATGGCGACCAGCAGCGCGGCGACCACCAGCAGCATGGCGACCAGCAGCGCGGCGACCACCAGCAGCATGGCGACCAGCAGCGCGGCGACCACCAGCAGCATGGCGACCAGCGGCGCGGCGACCACCAGCGGCGTGGCGACCACCAGCAGCGTGGCGACCAGCAGCGGCATGGCGACCAGCGGCGCGGCGACCAGCGGCGGCGTGGCGGGTGGCGGCGCGCTCGGTGGCGGCGCGGCCGGTGGCGGGGATTCGATACCGGGCCGGAACGGGGGGTCGGGTCGCGGGGGCCGGATGCGGGGCGAAGGTCCGGGTTGGGGCGGGGGGCTTACCGGAGAGGCGATCGTGCCGCATCGGGTGGCGGTTCTGGCCCTGCCGCTGGTGGTCGGATTCGACATGACGATCCCGCCGCTGGTGCTGGGTCACGCCACCGACACCCTGGGTCGGCCGCTGTACGACGTGCGGGTGTGCGGGCTGGACACCGAGCCGGTGGAATCGACGATGGGTTATGCGATCGTGCCGCAGGCCGGGCCCGAACTGCTCGCCACCGCCGACACCGTGATCGTGCCCGGCACCCGGCTGTCGGGACCGCGCACCGACGGTGCGCTGCCGCCCGAGGTCGGCGCCGCGCTGGCGCTGATCCGGCCCGAGGCACGGCTGGTGTCGATCTGCACCGGCGCGTTCGTGCTCGCCGCGGCCGGGCTGCTGGACGGGCGGCGGGCCACCACGCACTGGGCGCACGCCGAGTCCTTCCGTGCCCGGTTCCCCGAGGTCCGGCTGGACGAGAACTTGTTGTTCGTGGCCGATGACAACGTCTACACCTCGGCCGGTCTGGCGGCGGGGCTGGACCTGTGCCTGCACCTGATCCGCACCGACCACGGCAGCGAGGTGGCGAATCGGACCGCTCGTTACTGCGTGGTGCCGCCGTGGCGCGAGGGCGGGCAGTCGCAGTTCATCGACCGGCACATCCCCGAGGACGGCACCGACGGTACGGCCGCCACCCGCGCCTGGGCGTTGCGGCACCTCGACGCCGACATCGATCTGACCGTGCTGTCGGCGCACGCGCGGATGAGCGTCCGCAACTTCACCCGCCGGTTCAAGGCCGAGACCGGTGTCGCTCCGGGCGCCTGGCTGCTGCAGCAGCGCCTGCGCCACGCCCGTCATCTCCTCGAATCCACCGATCTGCCGATCGAGGAGGTCGCCCGCGCGGCCGGGCTCGGCACCGCGGGCTCGCTGCGCCACCACGTGCGCGCCGAGCTGGGCGTCCCGCCACTCGCATACCGGAAAACCTTCCGCGCGGGCTGAATTCGAGAGGTCGGCGACGCTCAGCCGGGGTCACGTACAGAAGTGTTGCGCGGCACGCACTCTCGGGATGAATGTGGCCGCCGCCGACCCGGGCCCCGCTACCCCGCCTTCTCGGCGCCCGCGCCGGTGTGCGAACGCACCTGCATCTCTTCCCATTTCGCCTCGTCGTGCTCCTTGGACAGCATCGTGCCGAGCCAGCCGAGCAGGAACGACAGCGGAATCGAGACGATGCCCGGATTGGACAGCGGGAACCAGTGGAAGTCGGCCGATTTGATCATCGACGTCTTGGCGCCCGAGACCGCCGGCGAGAACACGATCAGCACGATCGTGATGATCAGCCCGCCGTAGATGCTGCACAACGCGCCCGTGGTGTTGAACCGCTTCCAGAACAGCGTGTAGAGAATGGTCGGCAGATTGGCCGAGGCGGCGATGGCGAAGGCCAGGGCCACGAGGAAGGCGACGTTCTGGTTCTTGGCGAAGATGCCGCCGACGATCGCGATCGCGCCGATCACCACCGCGGTGATGCGGGCGACCCGAACCTCCCCGCTGCGATCGTCCCCGGACTCACCGCGCTTCAGCACGTTCGCGTACACATCGTGCGCGAACGACGCCGAAGCGGTGATGGTGAGCCCCGCCACGACCGCGAGAATGGTCGCGAACGCCACTGCCGCAACGAATCCCAGCAACCATGGGCCGCCCAGTTCCAGCGCCAGCAGCGGGGCCGCCGCATTGCTGCCGCCGGGCGCCTTGCTGATCTTCTCCGGCCCGACCAGCGCCCCGGCGCCGTAGCCGAGCACCAGGGTGAACAGGTAGAACAGCCCGATCAGCCCGATCGCCCACACCACCGAGCGCCGCGCGTCCTTGGCGCTGGGCACCGTGTAGAAGCGCATCAGCACATGCGGCAGGCCCGCGGTGCCGAGCACGAGAGCCAGTGCGAGCGAGAGGAAGTCGAGCTTCGTGGTGCCGGTCTTGCCGTAGGCGACGCCCGGATCGAGCAGTTTGGCGCCGGTCTTGCCGCCGTGGTTCACCGCGTCCTGCAACAGCGAGGACAGGTTGAGGTTGTAGTCGGCGAGCACCCACACCGTCATGGCGGCGGCCGCGGCGATGAGCAGCACCGCCTTCACGATCTGCACCCAGGTGGTGCCCTTCATGCCGCCGACCAGCACGTACACGATCATGATCGCGCCGACCACGGCGATCACCAGGTTCTGCCCGGCGTCGCCGGAGACGCCGAGCAGCAGCGCGACCAGCACACCCGCGCCGGCCATCTGCGCCAGCAGGTAGAACAGGCTGACCACCAGCGTGGAGGTGGCCGCCGCGGCCCGCACCGGCCGCTGCCGCATCCGGAAGGCGAGCACGTCACCGAGGGTGAATTTGCCTGTGTTGCGCAGCATTTCGGCGACCAGCAGCAGGGCGACCAGCCAGGCCACCAGGAAGCCGATGGAATAGAGGAAGCCGTCGTACCCGTTGATCGCGATGGATCCGGCGATGCCGAGGAAGCTCGCTGCCGAGAGGTAGTCGCCGGAGATCGCGATGCCGTTCTGCGGTCCGGAGAACGCCCGGCCGGCGGCGTAATAGTGTGCGGCGGTACGGGTGTCGCGGCTGGCCCGGAACACGATGACGAGCGTGATCGCGACGAAGATCGCGAAGATGGTGATGTTGAGGCCGGGGTGGCTGCCCTCGACGGCGGCGGCGAGCACGGTGGCGGTCATCGGGTCGGTCCTTCCAGTCCGTCGCGCAGTTCCTCGGCGAGCGGATCCAGCTCACGGTCCGCGTAGCGGACGTACACCCCGGTGATGACGAAGGTCGAGACGAACTGCAGCAGACCGAAGATCAGGCCGACCGTGATGTTCCCGGCGACCCGGTGCGACATGAAGCCGTGCGCGTAGTCGGCCAGCAGCACGTAGAGCGCGTACCAGGCGAGGAACAGCGCGGTCATCGGGAAGACGAAGCGGCGCAACCTGCTTCGCAGACGCTGGAATTCGGGACTGTGATAGGCCTCGGCCCAATCGCCGGCCGGCACCGCGGCCTCGGGTTCGTTCGACAACGTACGACCTCCTCGTGAGCCAGATCACCCTATCAGGAAATCGGACATTTCCCGGGCGGTTCTCCGCAGGTCAGAGCCGCGAATTCGCTTGCGGTCATAGACATTTGCTATTCGACGAGGTTTCCGGGGCCCTGTCCGCGGGCCCGCCCTCGGCTCGCGTCCCGCCGCCGGGCGGGCGGGCCGGGAGCCGGGTCGGGGGGAACCGTTGTGGCAGAGTTCGTCCCATGCCGACCACACAGCCGACCAGCACGTCCCTGCTCGCCGCGCTCGCACCCGAACTGGGCACCGCCCTCCGGCGCGTGCGCTACGACGCCGACACGCTGCTCGAACTGCTCGGCGACGACGGGCAGGCCGCACTGAGCCGCGCGGAACCGGTACCGGTGCGCCGCGTCGCCCGGACCGCCGGGGAACTCGGCACCCTGGTCCGGCTGCTGCTGCTCGGCGACGCGCTGCCCGTCCGCGAGGTGGCCGCGGCCCTGGCCCCGGTGGACCCGGAGACGGCGGTGGCGGCCGGACTGCTGGAACGCGACGGCGACCTCGTGCGGGCCGCCCTGGATCTGCGCCCGGTGGACCTCGGCGACGGCAACCGATGGGTGTTGTCCGACCTCGACGACACGGTGCCGCTGTCCGGGCCCGGATCCGGCTGGACGCGGCGGCGACTGTCCGCCGACCACGTGCTCGGCGTGGGGCACGCCTCGCTGTCGCTGCTGCGCGCCACCCCGACCCGGAGGGTCGGCTCGGTACTGGACCTCGGCACCGGCTGCGGTGTGCAGGCGGTCCACGCGGCCGCGTACGCCGATCGGGTCACCGGCACCGACGTCAACCCGCGCGCGCTGTGGCTGGCGGAGGCGACCGCGGCGCTCAACGGCCTGGATGTCGAACTGCTGCCGGGCTCCTGGTTCGAGCCGGTGGCCGGGCGGCGATTCGATCAGGTGGTCGCCAATCCCCCGTTCGTGGTCGGACCGGCCCGGGTCGAGCACACCTATCGCGATTCCGGCCTGGCCCTCGACGGCGCCAGCGAACTGGTGATCTCCGGCGCCCCCGAGTTGCTGGCGCCGGGCGGCACCGCCGCGATGCTGGCCTCCTGGGTGCACCGCGCGGACGAGGACTGGCGGGGCCGGGTGTCGCGCTGGCTGCCCGATCACGGGATCGACGCCTGGATCGTGCAGCGCGACGTCGCCGACCCGGCCCTCTACGTGGGCACCTGGCTGCGCGACGCGGGACTGGATCAGCGCGATCCCGAGACCCGGGACCGGGCCGAGGCGTGGCTGGACGCGTTCGAGACCGCCGGCGTCGAGGGCATCGGCTTCGGCTTCGTCTATCTGCGCGCCGTCGACGGCCCCACCGAACTGCTCGCCGAGGATCTCACGCACGGCTTCGACGACCCGCTGGGCGCCGAGGCCACCGCGTACTTCGAGCGATCCGCGTGGCTGCGCGCGGTGGCCGCCGATCCCGGGGTGGCGTGGAGCGCCCGCTACACCGTGGAGCCGGCGACGGCGCTGGAACGGGTCTTCCTGCCCGGTGCCGACGGCTGGGACCAGCGGGTCGTCCGGCTGCACCGCGGCGACGGCCCGCGCTGGCAGCACGAGGTCGACGACACCACCGCGGCGCTGCTGGCCGGGATGCGCGCCGACGGCCTGCCGCTGCACGAACTCGTCGACCTGCTGGCGGTAGGCCACACCGGCGCGACCGCCACCTCCGAGTTCGCGGCCGATGCGCTGACCGTGGTGACCGGTCTGGTGCGGCACGGGCTGGTTCAGCCGCGTTGATCACGATCCGGCCACCATTCGGCGCGATTCGGCCCGAGGGAACGCCCATGGTTCCCCGAGAAGTGTGTTCTTAGGAACTTCTCAGCCGTAGGCGCCGGTAAGCGCAGCTCAGAAAGGGTTTATCGGCGCGAACCCGGGGAACTTTTCGAATGTCGGTTCCGTTGACCGGAGTGAGACACCACCGACAGGAGGCAAGTCATGACAAGCCCCGCCACGACCGAAGTGCGCGCCACCGATACGTCGGACCTCGACGCCCAGAGCCCCGCGGCCGACCTGGTCCGGGTCTACCTGAACGGCATCGGCAAGACGGCGCTGCTCACGGCCGCAGACGAGGTGGAGTTGGCCAAGCGCATCGAGGCGGGCCTCTACGCGCAGAACCTGTTGGAGACCGGGAAGCGGCTGTCCGCGACCCGCAAGCGCGAGCTCGCGATTCTCGTGCGCGACGGCCAGGCCGCCCGCCAGCACCTGCTGGAGGCCAACCTGCGACTGGTGGTGTCGCTGGCGAAGCGCTACACCGGCCGCGGGATGCCGCTGCTCGACCTGATCCAGGAGGGCAACCTGGGCCTGATCCGGGCGATGGAGAAGTTCGACTACACCAAGGGCTTCAAGTTCTCGACCTACGCCACCTGGTGGATCCGGCAGGCCATCACCCGCGGTATGGCCGATCAGAGCCGCACCATCCGGCTGCCCGTCCACCTGGTCGAACAGGTCAACAAGCTGGCCCGGATCAAGCGCGAACTGCATCAGCAGCTCGGCCGCGAGGCCACCGACGACGAGCTGGCCCGCGAGTCGGGTATCGCGGTCGACAAGATCGCCGATCTGCTCGACCACAGCCGCGACCCGGTGAGCCTCGACATGCCGGTCGGCAACGACGAGGAGGCGCCGCTCGGCGACTTCATCGAGGACTCCGAGGCCACCTCCGCGGAGAGTGCGGTCATCGCCGGCCTCATGCACCGCGACGTGCGCAGCGTGCTCGCCACGCTGGACGAGCGTGAGCAGCAGGTCATCCGGTTGCGCTACGGCCTGGACGACGGCCAGCCGCGCACCCTGGACCAGATCGGCAAGCTGTTCGGGTTGTCCCGGGAGCGGGTGCGGCAGATCGAGCGTGAGGTGATGTCGAAGCTGCGCAAGGGCGAGCGGGCCGACCGGCTGCGCGCCTACGCCAGCTGAGTCACACCGCGGCCGATCGGGTCACACCGCGCCGGCCACCGCGCCCAGGCCGGTGGCGATTCCCGCCCAGCCCTTGGACATGATCGCCCGCACCTGTTGCGAGCCTTCGTCGTCGGGGTCGAATCCGCTGTGGCTGAACAGCACTCGGGTACCGGTGCCCTCCGGTTCCAGTTGCCAGGTGATGACCCAGCCGGTCTCGATCTCGGACTCGGCGTCGTTCCAGGTCATGCTCAAGCGCTTCGGCGCAATGGCCTCCAGCACGATGCCCCGTACCTTACCGGAGAATCCGACCCCCGGCATCGGTTGCGCCCGCATGCGGAATTCGGTGCCCGGCACCGGTGCGAAACCGGTGGCCGGCATCAGCCACCGCGCGAACAGGTCCGGGGTGGTCAGCGCCTGCCACACCTTCTCCGGCGGGTGCGGGTAGAAGTGGTCGAGTTCGATGGTGGTGAGGTCGTCGGTCATCGGTCGGGTTCCGTTCTGTCGTGGAGTGTTTCGCCGGCGAGCGGCTCGGGGTCGGGCATACCGTCGAGGACCGCGCCCAAGGCGCGCAACCGCTGTCGCCAGAACCGTTCGAACGGGCCCAGCCATGTCTGCAATTCGTGCAGCGGCTCGGGCTCGATCCGGTAGTAGCGGTAGCGGCCGCGCTTCTCCTCGGCGACCAGGCCGCCGTCCAGCAGCACCCGGAGATGCTCCGAGACACTCGGCCTGGTCATGTCGAACCGTTCGGCGATGGCTTGTACGGTGCGTTCCCCGGCGAGCAGCAGATCGAGGATCTCCCGCCGCGTGGGATTCGCCAGCGCGGCGAACACCTGATCGGTGGTGGTGGATTCGACGCGGCGTGCCATGCCCCGACTATAGGTAGGACTTTTCCTACCTGTCAAACGTAGGAAAAGTCCTACCGGTAGCCCGGCAAGGCGCGGAACCTCTACGATCCGGTCATGAGAATGCAACAGGTTGCAATTGTGGCGTTGTCCGCAGCGGCATTGACGAGTAGCGGAATCGCCACCGCCGCAGCGACTTCCGCGGTGGACGGCTCGCGCGAGGAGGTCGCCCGCAGCTATCTCGACGCGCTGGTCAGCCACGACGCGAGCCGGGTGCCGTTCGCGCCGGACTGCACCCAGGTGGAGGCGGGCATCCAGACCGGTTATTCCGGACCGCAATTGACCACCGACCTCGAGCACGGCGCGCAGTACGACCTGGTGCAGTCGATCCACGATGTGCGGCTGAGCACCGCCGGTGACGTGGTCACCGCGCGCTATCTGCTCGGATCCGGCATCGCGGGCGTCCCGATCGTCACCGTGGACATCACGGAGACGTTCGTGGTGACCGATGGCGAGATCCAGCGGATCGACGCCACCATCGTGCCGGTGTCGGTGCCCTGACCCGGGTGCCCTAACCCGAATTGCGCAGGGCCGTGGCCAATCCGTTCATCGTGAGCAGGATGCCGCGCTCGACCAGTTCGGATTCGTCGCCGGCGCGACGGCGGCGCAGCAGATCCACCTGCATCGCGTTCAGCGGTTCCAGGTAGGGGAAGCGGTTGTGGATGGACTCGGCGAGGGCCGGGTTGTCGGAGAGGAGTTCGTCGAATCCGGTGACGGCCGCGTGCATCCGGACGGTGCGGTCGTATTCGTCGCGGATCATGCCGAAGATGGTGTCGCGCAACGTCTCGTCGGGCACCAGTTCGGCGTAGCGGGCGGCGATGTGCATATCGGCCTTGGCCAGCACCTGGGCCAGGTTCGACATCACGTCCCGGAAGAAGGGCCAGCGCCGGTACAGCTCCGACAGGGTCGCCAGTCGCCGCGGGTCGTCGCCGACCCACTCCTCGATGGCGGTCCCGGTGCCGTACCAGCCCGGCAGCATCACCCGGGCCTGGCTCCACGCCATCACCCACGGGATGGCCCGCAGATCCTGCACCGAGCTGGTGGGTTTGCGGGAGGCCGGCCGGCTGCCGAGGTTGAGCGCGGCCACCTCGGCCACCGGCGTCGATGCCCGGAAGTACTCGACGAATCCGGGGGTGTCGTGCACCAGCCGCGCGTAGGCCCGGCGCGCCGACCCGGCCAGCTCGTCGAAGACCTCGTAGGCGGGCCCGGCGTCGGCGCCGAGACCCTCCACGTCGAGCAGCGTCGACTCCAGCGTGCCCGCGACCAGGGCCTCCAGATTGCGGTAGGCGGTGCTCGGATCGGCGTACTTGGTGGAGATCACCTCGCCCTGTTCGGTCAGGCGCAGCGAACCGCGCACCGCGCCCGCGGGCTGCGCGAGGATCGCGTTGTAGCTGCGGCCGCCGCCGCGACCGACCGTGCCGCCGCGACCGTGGAACAGCCGCAACCGGATTCCGGTGCGGCGGGCGACCTCGACCAGATCCAGTTCGGCGCGGTACAGCGCCCAGTTCGCGGCCAGATAGCCGCCGTCCTTGTTCGAATCCGAGTACCCGAGCATGACCTCCTGTCGCATGCCGTGGGCGGCGACCAGGCGGTGGTAGACCGGGACCGCCAGCGTGGCGGCCAGGGTGTCGGCGCCCCGGCGCAGATCGTCGATCGTCTCGAACAGCGGGACCACGCCGACCGGCCCGGACGGGCCTGCCGTGCCGTCGCCCGGGTCGAGGATGCCGACCTCCTTCAGCAGCAGCGCCGCCTCCAGCATGTCGCTCACCGAGGAGCACATGCTGATGATGTAGTTCGGCACGGCATCCGGGCCCAGGCTGTCCAGCGCCACCTTCGCCGCGCGCAGCACACCCAGTTCCCGGAGCGTCACCTCGCTGAGGCCCGCGCCGCCGGCCGGCGCCGGATCGTAGGCCGCGGGGGCCAGCAGCGGGCGGCGGGTGGCGAGTTCGGCGGCCAGCAGTTCGACCCGCTCCGGCTCGGACAGGCTCGCGTAGCCGGAATGCACTCCGGCCCAGGCGAACAGCTCGGCCACCACCTGTTCGTGGGTCTCCGAGTTCTGGCGCATGTCGAGGCCCTGCAGATGGAAGCCGAAGGTCTCCACCGCGCCGCGCAGCGCGGCCAGCCGATCGTCGGCGAGCAGATCGTCGCCGGTGGCCCGCATCGAGGCGTCGACGATGTCCAGATCGGCGAGCAGTTCCGCCGGGCCGGCGTAGGGCCGCACACCGTCGGCGGCGATCGCGCCGCCGAGGCTGTCGGTGCCGGCCCGGGTCGCGGGCGACGCGGCCGGTACCGACGGCACATCGGCCAGCGCGCGCTGCGCGGTCGCGTGCAGCCGGGCCCGGATGCTGCGGACGGCCCGGCGATAGGGCTCGTCGGCCCGCTGCGGGGAGTCGTCGTGACCGGCGTCGGCGAGCCGGCCCAGTTCCGGTGAGACCGTCACCAGCCGCGAGGACTGCGACAGGGACTTCTCCAGCTCCTCCAACTCGGCCAGATAGTGCCCGAAGGCGACTTCACCGGCTCGGTGCGTCGCGCGGTGCACCACCTCGCCGGTGACATTGGGATTGCCGTCGCGGTCACCGCCGATCCAGGAGCCCGGCCGCAGGATCGGGCGGGGCAGCAGTTCGGCGCCGGGCCAGCGGTCGCGCAGCGCGGCGCGCACCTCGGTGTTGATCCGCGGGATCACCGCGAGCAGGGTCCGCTCGTAGTAGCGCAGGCCGACCTCGATCTCGTCCTGAATGCGCAAGCGCGCCAAGCGGATCAGGGCGGTGCGCCACAGGGTGAGGATCTGCCGGCGGATCTGCTTCTCGAATTCCGGGTACTCCGGTTCGCTCGGCGTGTACCGCTGGCGGCGGCGCATCAGATCGGTGATGCCGGTCTGGACGTCGAACACCGTGCGGCGGCGGGTCTCGGTCGGATGCGCGGTGATGACCGGGGCGATCAGCGCGTCGGTGAGCAGATCGGCGACGACCGCCGTGTCCGGGCCGGCGGCGTCGAGTTTGCGATAGGTCGCGGCCAGGCTGGAGTCCTGCGGCGGCTCCCCCGCCGCCAGATGCGCCGCGCGGCGCCGGTCGCGTTGCAGATCCTCGGCCAGATTGGCCAGCAGCAGGAAGTGGCTGAACGCCCGGATCAACGGGATGCCCACGCGAATGTCGATGCCGCGCAACATGTTCTCGACGGCCCCGCGGTCCACCTCGGACCGCCGCACCCGGAACGCCTCGCGCCGGACCCGTTCGACGAGTTCGAACACCTCCGTTCCCTCGTGATCGCGAATCGTCTCACCCAGGATCGCGCCGAGAAATCGGATGTCGTCGCGCAGGGGCGCGGTCGCCGCCTCGATCTGATCTTCGCGCATACCGCCCAGTATCGGGCACATCGCGACCGCTCGCGCGATCTGACACCAACCGATTCCGGCTAAACGATAAGATCTGCTCAATTCGCTCCTCGTGTGAATGACCACCAGCTCGCTCAGATCGACATCGCTCTCCCGCTCGAACCGCTCACCTCGGCCCGTCTCGCCGGATTCGTCGCCACGCTCGACGAGATCAACGCCCTCGCCGACTCCGCCCCCGGATTCGTCTGGCGGCTGCAGACCGAGGACGGCGACGCCAGCGCGATCCGCGCCTTCGGCGACGGCCGCATCATCGTCACCATGACCGTGTGGACCTCGCCGGAGACGCCGGCGGACTTCGCCCCCTCCCCCTCCCAGCCGGGCGCCACCGCGCCCCTGCTCGCGGACGATCCGAACTGCCTCGCCCGACCGGAACGCCCGGCACTTCGAAACGCTCGGCTCGCAACGACTCACCCGGCACCGATGCCGTCCTGGCAGGCCGAGCTGTGGTCGGTCGAACCCGTAGTGCGGCAAGCGATTCGAACGCCGCCGATGCTCGGGCCCGGTAGCGTCGCGCGAACCCGTTGTGGGACAAGTATTTCGAGCGCCGTTCCGGACCGGGTTCAGGCGAGGCGGCGGGGGCCGATGTCGAAGCGGCTCGGTTCGGGGCCGATGCGGACCCGGGCGTAGAGGATCGCGGCGCCCTGCGGTGCGGCGAGGACCGGTTCGATCGAGAGTTCGCGGACCTCGGGCAGGTCGTCGCACAGCGCCGAAATGCGTTGTGCGAGTTCGGCGAGGGCACGCTTGTCGACCGGTTCGCCGATGACCCGGCCCGCCGCGCTCGTCCGGCCGTCCAGCAGCGGAGCGGCGCGCGGGGCATCGATCAGTTCCACGGACTCCATCTCGGTCAGCGGCAGCGCGCGATACACCCGGTCGCCGAGGAGGTCGATGATCGTGCCGGACAGGCCGAAACTGATCACCGAACCGAACGACAAATCGTCCTGCACGCGCAGCACGCAGCCGACGCCCTTGATCGCCATCTTCTGGATGTGCACGATCTCGTTGCCGGACACCTTCGCCAGATCGGTGTACGCCCGCTGAATCTCGCTGGGGCGCCACAGATCCAGCCGCACCCCGTTGAGATCCGGCCGGTTGCGCCACAATTCGCCGGTCGCCTTGGCCGCCACCGGATAGCCGAGCTCGGCGGCCGCCGCGGCGGCGGACTCCTCGTCGTGCACCTCACGGAACTCCACGACCCGAATTCCGTAGCAGCCCAGCAGTTCCGCCGCCTCCAGATCGCCCAGCCAGTCGCCACCGGGCGCCCGATCCGTCCAGCGCGCCACCAGATCCCGGGCCCGCTGGGTCTCCATTCCCGGCGGTCGCACCACCGGCGACACCGGCCGGGTGCGCCAATCGGCGTACCGCCGCACCCGGGCCAGTACCCGGGCGGCACGCTCCGGATCCGGATAGGACGGGATCGACCCGTGCTCGACGGTGCCCCCGGAACCGCGCGCGGTCAACAGGTTCGACATGCCCTGCCCGGCGACGAAGGTGGTGAGCACCGGTTTGGTTCCCGGTTGCGCACCGGATCGGATCGCCTCGGCGAACGAGGGCACGGCCGTCGGCACCGGCGGCGCGAAGATCACGATCAGCGCGTCGACCTCGGGGTCGGCCACCGCCGCGGCCACCGCGGTCAGATAGTCCTCCGGCATCGCCTGCGGGCCGAGGTCGACCGGCCGCTCCACGGCCAGGCCCTCCCCGCGCGCCGCGTCGACAGCCAGCCAGCCCAGTGCCGTGCTGTTGCCGATCACCGCCAGCCGCGGGCCGGCCGGCAGCGGCTGGTACGCCAGCAGCATCGCGCAGTCGAACAACTCCGCGATGGTGTCCACCTGCACGATCCCGGCCTGCGCGAACAGGTCTCGTTCGAGCGCGCGGTCCAGGGGATCGGCCGCGGGACGGGCGACATTGCGGCCGCTGGAGACGGCCACGATCGGCTTCGTCCGGGCGACCCGGCGGGCGATCCGGGAGAACTTGCGCGGATTGCCGAATGTCTCCAGATACAACAGGACGACATCGGTGTCCGGATCGGTGTCCCAGTACTGCAGCAGATCGTTGCCGGACACGTCGGCCCGGTTGCCCGCCGAGACGAACGTCGACAGGCCCAGCCGGCGGGTGGCGGCCTCCCCCAGGATCGCCGCCCCGAGCGGACCGGACTGGCAGAAGAATCCGACGCGCCCACGCCCTGGCAGTACGCCGGCCAGGGTCGCGTTCAGCGAGACCGCCGGATCGGTGTTGGCGACGCCGAGCGCACTGGGACCGACCACGCGCATCCCGTGCGCCCGGGCCGCGGCGACCAGATCGCGCTCGGCGGCGAATCCCGCCGGGCCGGTCTCCGAGAAACCGGCCGTCAGCACCACCAGGCCCTTGACGCCCTTGGTCATACAGTCGTCGAGCACGGCCTTGATCTCCGCGGCCGGCACCGCGACCACCGCCAGATCCACCACGTCGGGGATGTCGCGGACGGTCTCGTAGGCATGCACCCCGCGCACCGAGGTGCGGTTCGGATTCACCGGATACACCGGCCCCTGGAACACCCCGGACAGCAGATTCGCCAGCACCGCGCCGCCGACCCGGCTCTGCGACGGAGTCGCGCCGATGACCGCCACCGAGCGGGGTGCGAGCAGATTGCCGACACTGCGCGCCTCGGAGGCCAGTTCCCGGGAGTCGCGCACCGACAGCAGCGCCTCGGTCGGATCGATCGCGAACTCCAGGTGCAGCACCGAGCCGTCCCGGCTGCGCTGCACCTGATAGCCGGCGTCCCGGAACACCGTCACCATGCCGTGGTTCTCGGCGAGCACCTCGGCGACGAAGATGTCGATGCCGTTCTCGGCCGCCGCCCCCGCCAGATGCTCCAGCAGGATCGAACCCAGCCCGCGCCCCTGGTGCTGGTCGGCGACCACGAACGCCACCTCGGCCGCGCGGGCGCCGGCGCGCTCCGGCAGCAGTTCGTAACGGCCCACGGCCAGGATCGTCGAGCCCAGTTCGGCGATCAGGCCCACCCGGTCCCGGTAGTCGACGTGGGTGGTGCGGTACAGATCCTTCGGCGTCATCCGCGGATACGGTCCGAAATACCGCAGGTAGCGGGTGCGATCCGACAGTCCGGCGTGGAATTCCTCCAGGGCGCCGGCATCGCCGGGAGTGATCGGACGCAGTCGGACCACACCGCCGTCGGCGGCCAGCACGTCGGCGAACCAGTGCTCCGGCGGGGGCGGCGGCACGTCCGGGGTCGAGCTCGAGGCGGGCTGCTCAGTCACGCGGATCCTCCGCATCCAGGCCCAGCAGGCCGAAAGTGGCTCGGCGAGTGGCGAGTACAGCGGTGTCGACGGCCCGCTGTGCCCGGTCGGCCCGCTCGTCGCCGGTGGCCGGAGTGCCGCCGGGACCGTCCCAGCGGGCGAACGAGATGTCGGCGCCGTCACCCATCGTGCGCGGCGGCTCCACCGCGGGGGCGTAGTCGCGCACCTGCGCGATCCACTCCTCCGGAATCGCGGTGCCCGGGTCGACACTGCGGTCCAGCGCGGTGGCCAGCAGATGGGTCCAGGCCCGCGGCACCACCCGGACCAGCCCGTAGCCGCCCCCGCCGACGGCCAGCCAGCGGCCCTCGGCGTAACGGTCGGCCAGCTCCCGCATCGCCGTGAACGCCGCGCGCTGGCCGTCGACGCTCAGCTCCAGATCGGCCAGCGGATCCTCGCGATGGGTGTCGACCCCGCACTGGCTCACCACCAGCTGCGGCCGGAACGCGGCCAGCGCGCCGGGCACGACGGCGTGGAATGCGCGCAGCCACTGCGGATCCCGGGTACCCGGCAACACCGGCAGGTTGATCGCGGTGCCCTCGCCGGCTCCGGCGCCGGTCTCCTCCGGCCAGCCGGTGTTCGGCCAGAGCGTGGCCGGATGCTGATGGATCGAGACGGTGAGCACCCGGGGATCGCCGTAGAAGGCCTTCTGCACACCGTCGCCGTGGTGCACGTCCACGTCGACGTAGGCGATGCGGTCGAACCCGTGCTCAAGCAGCCACGAGATGGCCACCGCCACATCGTTGTAGACACAGAACCCGGACGCGGCGCCCGCCATCGCGTGATGCATCCCGCCGCCGATGCTCACCGCGCGCCGGGTACGCCCCGCCGCGATCTCGGCGGCCGCCGCCAGCGTGCCACCGACGATCACCGACGCGGCCTCGTGCATGTGCGGGAAGATCGGGTTGTCCGCCGACCCCAGCCCGAACGGCGGCGCCGAGGGCAGCAGCGCGCCGGGCGGCGGCGGTTCCGCCGCCCGGACCGCCGCCAGATAGGCCGGGGTGTGGATGCGCAGCAGGTCGGACTCCCCCGCCGTGGCGGGTGTCACGGTCTCCACGCCGTCGAGCAGGCCGAGGCTACGGGCCAGCGCCATCGTGAACCGGAGACGGGCGGGCTTCATCGGATGTTCGGGCGTCCATCGGTAGTCGAGGAACCTGTCGGTCCACACGACGGCCGCGTCGCCGCTCGGTCCTGCTGCCATGGCAGTCACTGTATCGCCGCACCCGCTTTGCGCCGGAATGTCCGTTACCCCTGTGACGTGCTGTTCGCCACGCTGGCCAGGGGAAGGAAGGATCCCACTTTTCGGTTGCGATGCAGTAGAAATGCAGCACGGTGTGCGACACGTCCGGCGATCCGGCGCGGCCACGCCGGTGCCCCGGTGTTCGGAGCGGTTTCCGCAGGAAGAGCCACCTGTGCTGACGTACGGAACCGCCGCGACACGTGGGTAGAATTCGTGCCGACGAAGGGGTAATACGTGAAGGATCTGGTCGACACCACGGAGATGTATCTCCGGACCATCTACGACCTCGAGGAGGAGGGCGTCGTTCCCCTGCGGGCGCGCATCGCCGAACGCCTCGAGCAGAGTGGCCCGACGGTCAGTCAGACGGTGGCCCGGATGGAGCGCGACGGCCTGCTCATGGTTGCCGGCGACCGTCATCTGGAGCTGACCGACAAGGGCCGCGCGATGGCGGTATCGGTGATGCGCAAGCACCGGCTGGCCGAACGACTGCTGGTCGACGTGATCGGTCTGGACTGGCAGAACGTGCACGCGGAGGCCTGCCGCTGGGAGCACGTGATGAGCGACGAGGTCGAGCGCCGGCTGCTGGAGGTGCTCAACCACCCCACCACCTCCCCGTACGGCAATCCCATCCCCGGCCTGGACGAACTGGGCATGCTGCCCTCCCTCGGCGGTGAGGAGAAGCTGATCCGGTTGTCGGATCTGCCGGTCGGTCAGTCGGCGGTGGTCGTGCGCCGGTTGTCCGAGCACATCCAGGCCGAACCGGAGATCATCGGGCAGTTGCGCGAGGCCGGTGTCGTGCCCGACGCCCGCGTGACCGTCGACGTCCGGCCGGGCGCCGTGATCATCTCGGTCGCGGGACATCGGGAGTTCGAACTGTCCGACGAGATGGCGCACGCCGTCCAGGTGAAGTTGGTGTAGGGCAAGATCGAGGGCATGAAACTTCTGGTCACGGGTGGCGCCGGTTATGTCGGCGGAGTGTGCGCACAGGTTCTGCTCGAGGACGGCCACGAGGTCGTCGTGGTCGACGATCTGTCCACCGGAAATGCCGACGGAGTGCCCACCGGGGCCAAGTTCGTCGAGGGTGACATCGCCACCGCCGGTGTCGATCTGATCGAATCCGAATCCTTCGACGGCGTCCTGCATTTCGCGGCCCAGTCGCTGGTCGGTGAATCCGTGCGGCAGCCGGAGAAGTACTGGCACGGCAATGTCGTGAAGACCCTGGCGTTGCTGGAGGCGATCCGCCGCACCGAGACCCCGCGCCTGGTGTTCTCCTCCACCGCCGCCGTGTACGGCGAGCCGGAACAGGTGCCGATCACCGAGGACTCCGCAGCGCGGCCGACCAATCCGTACGGCGCCTCGAAGCTGGCCATCGATCACGCGATCACCTCCTATGCGAACGCGCACGGACTGGCCGCGACCAGCCTGCGCTATTTCAACGTCGCCGGCGCCTACGGCGGTCTCGGCGAGAACCGGGTGGTGGAAACGCATCTCATCCCCCTCGTGCTGCAGACGGCGCTCGGGCATCGCGAGACCATCTCCGTGTTCGGCACCGACTATCCGACTCCCGACGGCACCGCGGTCCGTGACTACATCCACATCCGTGATCTGGCGCAGGCCCACCTGCTGGCCCTCGCGCAGTCCCGGCCCGGCGAGCACCGCATCCTCAATCTCGGCAGTGGCACGGGTTTCTCTGTGCGTCAAGTGATCTCGGCCTGTGAGCAGGTCACCGGCGGGCCCATCGCGGCGGTCGAGGCGCCCCGGCGGGCCGGCGATCCGAGCGTGCTGATCGCCTCCAGCGAGCGCGCGGTCGCCGAGCTCGGCTGGCAGCCGCGCCACCACGATCTGACCGAGATCGTCTCCGACGCATGGGGTTTCCTGCGGTCGCTGGGCGACCGCGCGCACAGCGCCCGCCGCTGATCGCGACGCGCGACCTCACGATCGCCCTCGCGGATCCGATCCGATGTCCACGCCGAGGGCGGCGGCCCGGTCCATGCCACTGCGGGCCAGCCGCCGCACCTCGTGCGGCGGCATGCCGGTGCGCAGCGCCGTCTCCAGCAGTCCGGCGAGGGTGTGCCGCGCCTCGGCCGCCAGCGCCGCGGCCAGCGCGACGCCCGCGACCGGACCGTCGCCGCGCGCGTACGCGCTGTACCCGAGCAGGGTCGCTGCCTCGGCACGATCCGGGCCGGTGACCGCCCGGCACAGGTGCGACCAGAGCGCCTCGGCCGCGCGAGCGTATCCGGACACCGGCAGCGCGAAGAGGATGTCGCGAATCGCGGTGTCACGCAACGCCACCGCCAGTTCGGCCAGCTCGCGGGCCGAGGGCCGGCCGCCCGAGTCGGCGCGGCGCACCTGCCCGAGGACGGCTTCCACCATCGCCCGCCGATGACATTCCCGGGTGGCCGCGCATCGGGCATCGGCCACGGCGGCCACCACCTCCGGCAACAGCTCCGCCACCTCCGCCGCGCGCACCGGATCCGGTGCGACCAGGTCGGCCAGTTCGGCGCGGCCGGAGCGGATCGGGCGGCCGTCGAGCACCTGCGCCAGCGCCACCGGCGAGGCCGCCGGATCCGATTGTGTCCCGGTGACTTCCGGGTCGATCAGGCTCCACCACCGGGCGCCGTCGGTGATCTCGGACACGATCCACGCGTCGGTCAACTCCACATCCTCGGCGAGCAGCGCACCGGCGAGCATGCGCATCAGGCGGCAGCCGGCGCCGTCCGGCCGCCCGATCCGATCCGGGCCGCCCGTGCTGTCGTCGATGATCAGCACCAGCGCCCCGCACGCCCGCTCCTGCGCGCAGAGCGCCGCGAGCTGCCGGGCCACGCGCACCTGCGCCGCCCGCGGATACAGATCGTGCCGGGCGACAGCGCCGAGGAACACCGAGCCGCTTCGATCCGGGGCCTCCCGCAGCAGGCACACCACCAGCGATCGCTCCGGCACGAACCCCAGCAACGCCGGGACGGCCGCGATGAACTCGCTCGGTTCGTCGATGCGCAGCCCGGGCGGATCCCAGCGGGCGAAGGGCGATTCCGCGCCGGCACAGGCGCGGTGCTGTCCGGTGGCGGCACGGTCGGCGGTGGGTACGGGTTCGGCGGGAGTCGTCATGCCGTCGAGCGTGCCCGGCCGGTACCACCCGCCGGCCCGCACGACCTGGGATATTCACGGGCTGTGGACAGTCCGGGCCGTTGTGCACCGGCCCGGTCCCGGGCATGCGCCCGGCGCTGTCGTGTCGGTCCCGGCTGATATGCTCCCGGCAGCCGCAGCCGTGCGCAAAACCGCACGGCGGCACCGGGTTCCGCGCGACATCGCTGCCGCACCACGTGTCGGCCTACCGCACCGCGTGTCAGCCCTGCCGCACCCCGTCCACCGCGGCCCGGAAGACCCGGTCGAGGGCGGCGGTGTCGGCCCGATCATCCCCGAAGGTCAGCGTGGTCGCGTTGATCCGCACGTCGCCGACCTGCGCGAGCCGGGTGTGCATCGAACGCATCAGCCCGGGCCCACCGGCCGTGCCGGAGACCGTGCGCCGCACCGCGAACGCGCTGTCGGCCGCCACCCCGCCGAGCGCCTCGATCGTCGTGACGACGGTGCTGGTCAACGGGCCCTGCCGGACCCGGACCAGAGCGCAGCGGCCCACCCGCTCGCGCAGGAGCGCCAGCGGCTCGCCGGTGCGGACCAGCTCGACGGTGACGGTGGCCCGCGCCTCGTCGTCGCTGCCGACCTCGACCGCGGTGCCGCCGGGATCGGACGCGGCCGCCGGCACCCCGCAGGACTCGGGTTCCACCGGCGTTCCGGCGGGCACGCCGCGCAGATCGTCGAGGGCACCGCGCGCCTGATCCTGCGACAGCACCACGATGGTGTAACCCGGGGGGAACGCCGCCGGCCCCGGCAGCATCGCCGCCAGCTCGCCCGCGACGTGTCGCACCGAGGTCGCCGACCGGATCGGGCCCGGCTGCCCGGCCACCGTCGATCCGCACGCCGACAGCAGCGCGCCCAGCATCAGCGCGCCGGATACCCGGCCCCACCTGCGGCTCGCCACCTCCGGCACCATCACGGCGATCACTATGCCGAACGGCCCGGGCCGCCCGGCGCCGCCACGCCGGATCCGGCCCGGGAATGCGCGGGCCGGGCGCGCGTGTTGTTCTACGGATGCCGGGTGCACCCCACCGGACGCGGTGACCGAAGGCCATGAGGGACAATGAAGGTGGTCCGCCGACCGCGCCGGGACCGGCGTCGCGCCCGGATCGCATCCGATCCGGTGGCGGCGTGTGCCGGGCCGTAGTAGTGGACCTGCAGGAAGGAGTACGCGATGGACTACGAGTCGCGAATGTACGAGCTGGAGTTCCCCGCTCCACAGCTGTCGTCCGACGACGGTGCGGGTCCGGTGCTGGTCCACGGGCTGGAGGGTTTCACCGACGCCGGGCACGCCGTGCGTCTGGCCACCACCCACCTGCGGGAGAGTCTGGAAGCCGAGCTGGTCGCGTCGTTCGACGTCGACGAGCTGCTCGACTACCGGTCGCGGCGGCCGCTGATGACGTTCAAGACCGACCACTTCGCCGACTACGCCGAGCCGGAGCTCAACCTCTGGGCGCTGAAGGACACGGCCGGCACCCCGTTCCTGCTGCTGGCCGGTCTGGAGCCGGATCTGCGCTGGGAGCGCTTCGTGACGGCGGTGCGCCTGCTGGCCGAACAGCTGGGCGTGCGCCGGACCATCGGCCTGAGCGCGATCCCGATGGCCATCCCGCACACCCGCCCGCTCGGCGTCACCGCGCACGCCAGCGATCGCGATCTCATCGGCGATCACCAGCGCTGGCCGGGTGAACTGCAGGTGCCCGGCAGCGCGTCGTCGCTGCTGGAGTACCGGATGGCCCAGTACGGCCACGAGTCGATCGGCTTCTCCGTGCACGTGCCGCACTACCTGGCCCAGACCGCCTATCCGGAGGCCGCGCAGACCCTGCTGGAGAACGTGGCCGAGAACGGCGAGCTCCAGCTGCCGCTGGCGGCGCTGACCGAGGCCGCGGCCCGGGTGCGGGAGCAGGTCAACGAGCACATCTCCGGCAACGCCGAGGTCGAGACCGTGGTGCACGCGCTGGAACGGCAGTACGACAGCTTCGTGACCGCGCAGGAGCGCCAGTCCAGCCTGCTGGCCGGCGACGCCGACCTGCCCACGGGCGAGGAGATCGGCGCCGAATTCGAACGCTTCCTCGCCGAGCAGGCCGGCTTCGGCGAGAACGACGAATCCGACGACAAGCGCTGAGGCCCGCGCGGCCCACATGGGGGCCGCGCACGGGACGCCACCGCGGAACGGCAGAATGGCACAGTGCAGCTGTCCGAACTCCTTCCCGATCGCGCCGTTCCCGACGTCGACGCGGACTGGCTGTACGAGACGTTCGCCGACTGGGTCTCGGGTCAGGGCCTGACCCTCTACCCGGCCCAGGAAGAGTCGCTGCTCGAGCTGATGACCGGCGGGAACGTGATTCTCGCCACACCGACCGGCTCCGGTAAGTCGATGGTGGCCGTGGGCGCGCACTTCGCGGCCCTCAACCGCGGTCAGCGCAGCTACTACACCGCGCCGATCAAGGCGCTGGTCAGCGAGAAGTTCTTCGCGCTGTGCGAGGTGTTCGGCGCCGACCGGGTCGGCATGGTGACCGGTGACGCGGCGGTGAATCCGACCGCGCCGATCATCTGCGCGACCGCCGAGATCCTCGCCAACCTGGCCCTGCGCGAGGGCGCGAACGCCGCCGTCGGCCAGGTGGTCATGGACGAGTTCCACTACTACGCCGATCCGGACCGGGGCTGGGCGTGGCAGGTGCCGCTGATCGAGTTGCCGAACGCGCAGTTCCTGCTGATGTCGGCGACCCTCGGCGAGGTCGATTTCTTCGCCACCGATCTCGAACGCCGCACCGGCCGGGCCACTTCCGTGGTCGCCGGCACCGAACGCCCTGTGCCGCTGCTGTTCTCGTACGCGCGAACCCCGATCACCGAGACCCTCGAGGATCTGGTCACCACCTCGCAGGCGCCGGTGTACGTGGTCCACTTCACCCAGGCCGCCGCGCTGGAACGGGCACAGGCGCTGACCAGCGTCAATTTCGCGTCCAAGGCGGAGAAGGACGCGATCGCCGAGGCGATCGGCGGGTTCCGCTTCAGCAGCGGCTTCGGGAAGACGCTGTCGCGGCTGATCCGGCACGGTATCGGCGTGCACCACGCGGGCATGCTGCCGAAATACCGGCGCCTGGTCGAGAAACTGGCCCAGGACGGCCTGCTGAAGGTGGTGTGCGGCACCGACACCCTCGGCGTCGGCATCAACGTGCCGATCCGGACCGTCCTGCTGACCGGTCTCACGAAATTCGACGGCGTCCGCACCCGCCGGCTGAAGGCGCGCGAATTCCATCAGATCGCCGGCCGGGCCGGTCGCGCCGGATACGACACCGTCGGCACGGTCGTGGTCCAGGCCCCCGAGCACGAGGTCGAGAACGCGCGGCTGATCGCCAAGGCCGGCGACGATCCCAAGAAACTGAAGCGGGTGCAGAAGCGCAAACCGCCGGAGGGTTTCGTCTCCTGGTCGGAGGAGACCTTCGACCGCCTGGTGTCGGCCCGGCCCGAGCCGATGGTGTCCCGCTTCCGGGTCACCAATTCGATGCTGCTGAACGTGATCTCGCGGCCCGGCAACTGTTTCGACGCGATGCGGCATCTGCTGGAGGACAATCACGAACCGCGTCCGGCCCAGCGCCGGCACATCCTGAAGGCGATCGGGTTGTATCGCGCGCTGCGCAATGCCGGTGTGGTGCAACAACTCGACGAGCCGGACGAGTTCGGCCGCCGCGCCCGTCTCACCGTCGATCTGCAGCGCGATTTCGCACTGGACCAGCCACTGTCGCCGTTCGCGCTGGCCGTGCTGGAACTGCTCGACCGGAATGCGGCGACCTATACGCTGGATGTGGTGTCGGTCATCGAGTCCACGCTGGAGGATCCGCGCCAGCTGCTGCTCGCCCAGCAGCACAAGGCGCGCGGTACCGCCATCGCCGAGATGAAGGCCGACGGCATCGAATACGACGAGCGCATGGAGCTCATCGAGGACGTCACCTGGCCGAAGCCGTTGTCCGAGTTGATCGAACCGGCCTTCGAGACCTACCGTGGCGGCCATCCGTGGGTGTCGGAGTTCAGCCCCTCCCCCAAGTCCGTGGTGCGCGAGATGATCGAGCGCTCGATGACCTTCGCCGAGCTGGTGAGTGGTTACGAACTGGCCCGCTCGGAGGGTCTGGTGCTGCGCTATCTCGCCGACGCCTACCGCGCGCTGCGCCGCACGGTTCCCGAATCCGCGCGCACCGAGGAACTCGAGGACATCACCGAGTGGCTCGGCGAACTGGTCCGCCAGGTGGACTCCAGCCTCTTGGACGAGTGGGAGCAGCTGACCAACCCGGGCGCGGAGAGCGATGCGCAACAGTCGGCGTTCGGTTCCGAGAGCGTGCGCCCGATCACAGCCAACGAGCGGGCCTTTCGCGTGCTCGTGCGAAATGCTATGTTCCGGCGCGTGGAATTGGCGGCGTTGCGGCGCTGGGATGCGCTCGACGAGCTGGGCGACGGTCTCGACTGGGAGACGTCGCTGGATCCCTACTACGCCGAGTACGGCCGCCTGGGTACCGGTCCCGACGCGCGTGGCCCGCAGCTGTTCCAGGTGGAGCAGCGGCCAGGTTTCTGGCACGTCCGTCAGGTGCTCGACGACCCGAACGGCGACCACGGCTGGTCGCTCGACGCCGTGGTCGATCTCGCCGAATCCGATGCCGCCGGTGAGGTGGTCTTCGACGAGCTGGCGGTGACCGCCGGATGAGCGCCCCCCACGTGTACGTGCGGGCCGTTCTGCACCCGATCATCACCGTCATCCGCCGCCGAAAACCCGGCGCCCACACCGCGATCTGAATCCGCGCGCCTCGGCGCGTGCCCGGTTCCGGGGCGGTCGTGTGTCCAGGACGCTTGCCGTCCGATTCGTGTTCACCTGCTGTTCACTGATAGTGTCGTCGCTCGCTGCCGGTAGCGGGAGACCGCCCAGAAGAAAGAGAGTTCCCTTAGATTGCCCGGTTCAAACGCGCCCGAGTCGCCATACCTCGTCATCGATCTCGCCCGGGTGCGCGACAACTTCGATGCGCTGCGGTCCGCCCTGAGCGGGCTCGGGGAGTCCCACCCCGCACGAATTCGGTACGCGGTCAAGGCATCTCCGATGCCGGAGATCATCCGGCTGCTCGCCGCGCGGGGCGCGGAGTTTGACGTCGCCAGCATCGGCGAGATCGACCAGTGCCTCGGCCTGGGCGTCGACCCGGCCACACTCTGCTACGGCAATCCGATCAAGAAATCCGCGCACATCGCCGCCGCGTACGCCGCGGGCGTGCGCCGGTTCGCCTTCGACACCGAAAGTGATCTCGAGCGCATCGCGGCGGCGGCGCCGGGCTCGGAGGTGGAGTGCCGGTTCCTGGCATCCGCCCCGCAGTCACAGACTCCGTTCGGCACCAAATTCGGCTGCGCGCCCGGTGAGGCGGTACTGCTGCTGGTGCGCGCCCGCGATCTCGGGCTGCGGGTGGCCGGGCCGTATTTCCACGTCGGCTCGCAGCAACTCGATCCGGCCGCGTGGCGGATCGGCATCGAACAGGCCGGCGCCGTCGTCGAGGCACTGGCGGTCAAGGACATTCCGGTCGCATCCGTGAACATCGGTGGGGGACTTCCGATTTCGTACGTCGACGCGGCCCCCGGACTGTCCGAACTGGGTGCGGTGATCGCCGACGCGGCGGCCCGTCACCTCCCGGAGCACACCGATCTGGTGGTGGAACCCGGCCGCGCCCTGGTGGGCAACGCCGGCGTGATCCACGCCGAGGTCGTGAACGTGCGACAGGCGCCGGACGGGCGGCGCTGGATATACCTCGATATCGGCCGTTACAACGGAATGGCCGAAACCGAGAACGAGTACATCGCCTACCGGATAGTGACCGACCGGGACGACGATTCGCGGGCGGAGGCGGTAATCGCCGGTCCGACCTGCGATGGAGACGATGTACTCTATCAACGCACGCGGGTCCTTCTTCCGACCACGCTGCGAGCCGGTGATCCCGTTCGGATCCTCGATACCGGCGCTTATACGGCGAGCTATTCGTCGGTTTCCTTCAACGGTTTTCCGCCTTTGACAGTCCGTGTCATCGGCGCTGAGCGAGAGTGAGTTTGCCCATGACGGCAGAATTCACCGGCTGGCACGTGCTGGCCGAGTTCGGTGGGGTCGACGCAGCGCTCTGTGACGATCTCCAACGACTCGAAGCAGCGCTTCGAAAATCGTTGATCGCCGCGGGAGTGACGATCTGCGATGTCGTGCGCAAGCAATTCGAGCCACAGGGTGTGACGGTCCTCGCACTCCTGTCGGAATCGCATGCCTCGATCCACACCTATCCGGAATCCGGCGACATCTTCGTCGACGTGTTCACCTGCGGCAGTATCGGTGCGGGCGCCACCAAGGCGGTCGAACTGCTGCAGCAGGAATTGTCCCCGAAGAGTGTCCACATGGAAGTGGTGCAGCGCGGGCACACCGCCCGGCGAATCCACGAGCCGGTGGGCCCGGGGCTGACCCGGGTGTGGGAGCTGTCGGACGTGTTCGTCGACACGAACACCCCGTACCAGCACATGGTGATCGCGCAGACCGAGCAGGGCGTGTCCCTGTTCTCGGACGACGATCGGCAGTCCACCGAATTCTCGCAGCTGACCTACCACGAGGCGATGCTGGTGCCGGCCTACGCGCTGGCCGCGAAGCTCGACAAC
The DNA here is from genome assembly GCF_009604425.1 of Nocardia aurantia. Classification (GTDB taxonomy): domain Bacteria; phylum Actinomycetota; class Actinomycetes; order Mycobacteriales; family Mycobacteriaceae; genus Nocardia; species Nocardia aurantia. The sequence continues at coordinate 125,097 of NZ_WEGI01000002.1, forward strand.
GTGCTGATCATCGGCTCCGGCGAGGGTGTCGCCAGCCAGATGTCGGTGGCCGCGGGCGCCTCCCGGGTCGACCACGTCGACATCGACCAGCTGGAGGTGGAGCTGTGCGCGAAGCACCTCCCCTACGGCTACACCGAGGCCGACCTGGCCGCGGCGGTCGCGGGCGACGGCGCGATCCGGATGCACTACGCCGACGGCTGGGACTTCCTGGCGAAGGCGGAGACCGAGGGTGTGCGGTACGACGTCGTCGTGATCGATCTGCCCGACGAGCGGGTGGAGGACGCCCAGCACAACCGGCTGTACGAGGACGAATTCCTCACGCGCTGTAAGGCTTTGCTGTCCGACGGCGGTGTGCTCGCCGCGCAGGCCGGCTGTCAGACCATGTGGCGCAACGAAACCCTGAAGCGGTCCTGGCAGCGGTTCGCCCAGCTGTTCGGCACCGTGGTCCCCTACGCGTCCGACGAGCACGAGTGGACGTTCCTGTTCGGTCTGGCCGGTAATCCCGTCGCGGATCCCGTGGCCGTCATGACGGCGAAGCTCGCGCAGCTGCCGTACCGGGCCGAGACGATCGACGAGCGGGCCCTGATCCGCGGCGCGATCGAACCGCACGCCCTGCGTGCGCACGTATCCGTCTGAATCGGCCACTCGCACAGGCGGATACCCGAAACGCCCACCCGGAGATCGCTCCGGGTGGGCGTTTCGGCGCGGCCACGACGATCACCGGGCCACCCGGGCGCGGAAGGCCGGGGCCGATGTCCGATATCGGGTCGGCGATTCCGGACCAGGCGAAGTTAGCTACCGATATGCTGAGCGTGCTCCACGGCTGTCACGCATCCTCGCATCCCGTATCCGGAAGGACGATCGTATGCGCTCGGCTCGTCTGCTGGTGGCTGTGCTCCCTGCCCTTCTCGTAGCGGCGATTCTGACCGTGCTGACCGCGGCGCCCACCGTCGGCGCCCCACCCGGGCGGTTGCGGGCGGCGCCCGGCTGTCCTTCGGGCACCGCCACGGTGTGCGGTTCCGACGGGGTCGACTACCGCAACGGCTGTGAGGCGAGGCGGGCCCGCGTGCAGATCCGGCACAGCGGCCCGTGCACGATCACCGAACGGTCCCGCCGGTGATCCCTACGGCAGCGCCGGTGGTTCGATACCCAACTCGCGCAAGCGATCCCGGTAGGCCGCGACGGTCGCGAGCTTGACCTCCTCGTAGCCGCGCACCAGATCCGGGAGCGCGGCGACGGTGACCGCGCGGTCGTAGCCGGTCGCCAGTTCGGCGGACAGCGCCTCGACCGTCGCGCGGTAGTGCGCGAGCAGGGACCGTTCGGCGCGCCGCATCCGGGCATAGCCGAAGGGGTCGAACGCGGTGCCGCGCAGTCGTTTTCCCTTCGCGAGCACCCGTAGAGCGAAGTGGCTGCGGGGGCCGAACCCGATCTTGGTGCGGCGGCCCAGTGCGCGCAGTACCGGCGGATGCAGCCGATAGGTGAGGCCGGTGCCGCCGGGCACCCGCGTGGCGACCTCGCCGAGGAAGGCCGGATCGGTGAGGCGGCGGGCCACCTCGTACTCGTCCTTGTAGGCGGTGAACTTGTACAGGCCGCGGGCGACCTGCTCGCTGAATTCGGTGCGCTCGGTGACCGCCCGCTCGGCCGTCCAGATCCGCTGTACGGTCCGGACGTATTCGCGGGCGATCCGCGGGTTCTGGTATCCGACGAGTTCGGCGGCCCGCAGCGCGGTCACTCGGCGGGTCTCGCCGGTCGCGGTGAATCCCTCGAAAAGTTCGGCGGGCACCGGCTTTTCGGCGCGCGGCCGGCCCGGGCCCGCGACGGCCGCCGCGAACTCCGCCGGGCACGCCACCGCGGCGCGCCCCCAGCGGAAGGCGGCGATCGTCGTGGCCACCGCGACGCCGTTGAGCTCGATCGCCTCCTCGATCGCCGCCACGGGCAGGCCCAGCCCGCCCGCCTGACAGGCGGCGCCGACCAGCAGGAAGTTGGCGGGCGCCGTGGTGCCGAACAGCGACTCGGCGGCGGCCAGCGTGTCGACACTCCACACCGAGCGCGACACCCGCTCGAGCCGGTCCAGCAGCGCACCGGTCGCCGGGTAGGCCACCGATCGGTCGTACACCATGGCGCCGGTCGGGGTGACGCTGGTGGAGGCGATCGCGAGGGTGGTCCCGGCCGAGGCGTACGCCGCGCGCGTGGCGTCGGTGGCGGCCAGCAGGTCGAAGGCCAGCAGGCAATCGGCGCGTCCGGGGCTGAGCCGGTTGGCCGGTTCCAGGGCCCCGGTCGCGAATCGCAGATGGGAGACCACCGGCCCGGCCTTCTGGCTCAGGCCGGTCTGATCGAGGCCCGCCACCTGATAGCCCGCCCGCGCGGCCGCGGTGGCCAGCACCTGGTTCACGGTCACGATGCCGGTACCGCCGATCCCGGCGAGCAGGATGTCGCGGGTACCGGTCACCGGCGCCGGCGGGAGCTCCGGGAGTTCCGGCGGCTGCGGGCGCAGCGCGACCGAACCCGATTCGGGCTCCTCCACCGTCACGAAGGAGGGGCAGTCGCCGGCCAGGCAGCTGTAGTCGGTGTTGCAGGAGCTCTGATCGATACGGGTCTTGATCCCGAACTCGGTCTCGACCGGCTGCACGGACAGGCAGTTGCTCCGCACGCCGCAGTCGCCGCAGCCCTCGCACACCGCCTCGTTGATCACCACCCTGGTCCGGCGGGCCGGCAGCATGCCCCGTTTCCGTTGCCGCCGTGCGTCGTTGGCGCAATGCTGGTCGTAGATCAGCACCGTGACCCCGGGTACCTCGCGCAGCCGGCGCTGGGCCTCGTCGAGCCGATCACGGTGCCACAGCAGCGTTCCCGGCGCGAGGTCACGCAGCCGGTACCGGCCCGGCTCGTCGGCGCACACGATGATCTGCCGCACGCCCTCGATCGCCAGCTTGCGGGTCAGCAGCGGTACGGTCAGCGCGCCGGACGCCTCCTGGGCGCCGGTCATCGCGACCACGTCGTTGTGCAGCAGTTTGAAGGTGATGTTCACCCCGGCGGCCACACAGGCCTGCACGGCGAGCTGGCCGGAGTGGAAATACGTTCCGTCGCCGATGTTCTGGAACAGGTGCGGCACCTCGGTGAACGGCGCGCGGCCGATCCACTGCGCGCCCTCACCGCCCATCTGGGTGAGCCCGGTGACCCGGCTGTCGTCCCGGTCGGACAGCACCACCAGCGTGTGACAGCCGATACCGCCACCGGCCAGCGAACCCTCCGGCACCGCCGTGGACCGGTTGTGCGGGCAGCCGCTGCAGAAGTACGGGGTGCGCGCGACCGGCAGCGGCTCCAGCGTGAGTGGTTGCGGCAGCGGTCTCTTCAACTCCAGGCGGTCACCGAGGGCACGGCGCAGCGGCGCGGCGATCCGGGCCGCGGTCAGTTCGCCGTCCTGCGGGAACAGCGTGCGGCCGGCGGCGTCGAACTTGCCGACGACGCGCGGGGTGTCGGATCCACCGTAGAGGATCTCCGTGATCCCGGTCTGCACGAAGGCGGTCTTGTCCTCGACCACGATCACCTCCGACAGCCCGGCGGCGAACTCCCGGATGTGCTGCGGCACCAGTGGATACGGCATGCCGATGCGCAACAGGCGGACGCCGGCCCGGCGCAGCGCGGCGTCGTCGGCGCCGAGATCGGTCAGTGCCTGCCGCATCGCGTCGAAACACGCTCCGGCGGCGGCGATTCCGATTCGGGCATGTGGCGGATCCAGCTCCACCACGTCGAGACCGTTGCGCGCGCCGTACTCCTCCACCAGCCGCCGGCGCGGGCCGAACAGGTCCGCCTCGGCCAGCACGCTGTCGGCGGGGACGGCCATGGGCCGCTGCCGGTAGCTGAACGGCTGTCCCTCCCACAGTATTTCGGGAATCTCCGGATCCGGTTCACCGATCTCCGCCGGGACGGTCCAGGCGCCGTCGGCCACGTCGGCCACGATCTTCAGCGCGACGAGACAGCCCGAGGCCCGGGAGAGCGCGATCCCGTGCAGGCCGAGGGTGACGATCTCGCGGGCATTGCGCGGGTACAGCACCGGGATGTTCAGCGCCGCCAGCGAACGTTCCGACACCGCGGGCACCGTCGAGGATTTCGCCGCCGGATCGTCACCGACCAGCAGCAGGACGCCGCCGCGCGGATCGACGCCGTACATGTTGGCGTGCCGCAGCGCGTCGGTCGCCCGGTCCAGTCCCGGCCCCTTGCCGTACCAGACGCCCATCACCCCGTCGTAACCGGCGCTCGCCCTGGGCAATTGAGACTGGCTGCCCCACACCGCGGTCGCGGCCAGTTCCTCGTTGAGCCCCGGGACGAACCGAATGTCGTTCGCGGCCAGCACTTCCGGCATCCCGGCCAGCAACTTGTCCACCCCGCCGAGCGGCGAGCCCTGGTAGCCGGACACGAAGGCGCCGACCCGCCGCCCGGCCCGCCGGTCCCGCGCGTGCTGCTCGACCAGCAGGCGCGCGATCGCCTGCACCCCGGTGAGGACGGTGGTGGCGGCCCCGGGCCGGTAGCGGTCGGCCAGTTCGTACGGTGCGGGGATCGGGCCGCGATCTGCCAGGTCGGTCATCGTGCCACCGTTCGTCGGGCGCCGGGTCAGCGCCGGGAGTCGTTGAGCATTTCGATGACTCCATCGTGACCTCGATGAGCCGGGTGAACAACATGCGGCGTACTTTTTGAGCAATATGCCCGCTTTGTCGATCTCGAGGCGCGCACCGGCCATGCAGGGTGTGCAGCAACCGCGCGGCTCACCAGCCCTCGGAGGGCATGCCGTTCTCCCGCCACCGCTCGCACCGATCCACGTACGCCGTCAGCTCTTCGCGGGCGAAGGTCTCCGGGAGCCAGTCCGCGGCGGTCACCTCGGCGGTCCAGACATACGACAGGATCGCCCGCGTCTCCCCGGGATCGGCCTCGTCACCGTCCGGGGCCAGCACGACCCGGATCGGCCGCAGGTCGTATTCCGCGTCCTCGAACCGGTCGAGAATCTCCCATTCGGCACGGGTCAGCCCGCCGAGGACGAATCCGGCGGCGATGCGACCGGCCGCCGGCACCAGCCCGGGATAGCGCCGTCCCGGCAGGGCCGCCACCCGCCAATCCCGGGCGACACCGAGCCGCAACCGCGGCGCGCGCCCCAGCAGTGCCGCCAGGACGGGCGCGAATTGCAGTGTGCCGTAAGCGAACAGCGCGTCGCCCGCGGCCACCGCGCGCGGGAACGCCGCACGCGGCTCGTCGCCGGGTTCGTTCACCTCCGCGTCCCCGGCGGCCGGGGTCGCCCCGTAATCCTGCATCGGTCCATGGAACCATCGGACCCGCCGCGGCGACCGGGCTCACCGCTCAGGGCGGCGTGTCCGTCGTGTCCCGCGCGGCGGCCTATCCGGCGGGCCGCACCGCGGCGCCGGCCAGGCGCTGGAACGCCTTCGGATCGTGCGAACTGAACACGGTGACCTCGCCGCCGTGCTCGCGCTGCAGTTCGACCAGACGGCGGCGATTGTCCCGGAAGGACGGCCCGGCGACCGTGGAACCCAATTCGGCCAGCCGCCACAACATCGGGGTCCGCGGCTGCCGCGGGTCGACCTCCTCGCCGATGTAGTACGAGTCCCCGGCGTGCAGCAGCCAGCCCCGGCCGGTGTCCACCGCGACCCCGATATGCCCGCGGGTGTGCCCGGCCAGCGGGATCACCAGGATCTCCGGCGGCAACCCCGGCAGGTCGCGCACCGCGCGGAACCCGTACCACTGCTCCTCGCCCTCGACCTCGTTGACCATCCACCGCGGGCCGTGCGCCCATTGCACCGCGCGGTACCGCATCCGTTCCACCTGGGTGCGCCCGGCCATCGCCGCCCGGAATTCGGGGCCGTGGATGTGCACCACGGCGTCGGGGAAGTCGGACAGTCCGCCGGCGTGGTCGAAGTCGAGGTGGGTCAGGATGATGTGCCGCACGTCGGCCGGATCGTAACCCAGGCCCTGGATCTGCCGATAGGCGGTCTCGTGCTCGGCCAGCCGCGGCCCGAACAGAAATCGGCTCGGACCCACCATGCGCCCGGGCTGACGCACGGCTTCGAGCCCGAATCCGGTGTCCACCAGCACCAGACCCGTCTTGGTCTCGATCAACAGGCAGTGGTCGACCATTCCCAGTGCCATGCTGCCGCAGTTGAGGTGATGAATCCGCACGCCGCCTACCGTTTCAGACACCTCGGCGGCGGTCAACGTGGATGGGGTGCGATCACACCGGACGCTGCGCCCGGATGATCTCCGCGAGCTGCTCGTAATCCTCGGTACGCGCGGTCGATCCGCGGAACACCAGGCCGAGCGTGCGGCCCGGCACCGGATCGGCGAACCGGGCCAGATCGAGCTTCCCGCGGCCGGTCTCGGCGCCCACCGCCATCTCCGGGATGAGGGTCACACCCAGCCCGCCCGCGACGCACTGCACGACGGTGGCCAGCGACGCGGCCCGGGTGTCGCCGACCGTGCCCGGCCGGACGTCCTGGGACCGGCACAGGTCGAGGGTCTGATCACGCAGGCAGTGCCCCTCGTCGAGCAGCAACAGCGGCATGTCCTCCAGCGTCCCGACCGCCACGTCGGTCCGCCAGGCCAGCTCGTGGCCGCGCGGCAGCACCAGCACGAACGCCTCGGTGTACAGCGGGATCTCCACCATGCCGGTGACCTCGGTGGGCAGCGCCATCACCGCGACGTCGAGCACCCCGCTGCGCAGGCCGTCCAGCAGCCGGGCCGTCTGGTCCTCGATCACGTGCGGGACCAGCGCGGGCAGGCGCAGCCGTAGTTCCGGCAGTAGGCTCGGCAGCAGATAGGGCGCGACGGTCGGGATGATGCCCATGCGCAGATGCCCGCCGAGCCCGTCGCCGGCCGCGGCGGCCACGAACCGGTCGGCCGCCTCCAGCGTCGCCATCGCCTGCGGCAGCAGCCTTTTGCCCGCGGCGGTGACGAGTACGCGACGGGTGCTGCGCTCGATCAACTGCAATCCGAGGCCGTTTTCCAGCGATGCCAGGGCCTGCGATAACGTGGGCTGGCTCACAGTGAGGCGCGCGGCGGCGGTGCCGAAATGGCGGTACTCGGCGATCGCCACGAACGCACGCAGCTGTGACAGGGTGGGCTGATAAGTCTGATCAGGCACGCCTATCAGTGTAGTGCAACTTATCACCTTTACCTTTCACCGAAGTACGGGCAAGATCACCGGTAAGGCGCCACGCGGCAGTGTGCGACTCCGCAGCGAAGCGGCAGTGTGCGACTCCGCAGCGAACGACCTGGATGCGACACGATCCGACATTTCCAAGGAAAGAGGACAAGAGCATGCCCCTGCTGACCATCGGCGACCAGTTCCCCGCCTACAACCTCACCGCGGTGATCGGCGGCGACCTGACCCAGGTGAACGCCCAGCAGCCCGACGACTACTTCACGCAGGTGACCAGCGACGACTACGCCGGCAAGTGGCGGATCGTCTTCTTCTACCCGAAGGACTTCACCTTCGTCTGCCCGACCGAGATCGCCGCCTTCGGCAAGCTGAACGACGAGTTCGCCGACCGCGACGCCCAGGTCCTGGGCGCCTCCGTGGACAACGAGTTCGTGCACTTCCAGTGGCGGGCCCAGCACGAGGATCTGAAGACCCTGCCCTTCCCGCTGGTCTCCGATCTCAAGCGCGAACTCGCCGCCGCCACCGGCGTGCTGAACGCCGACGGTGTCGCCGACCGCGCCACCTTCATCGTCGACCCGAACAACGTGATCCAGTTCGTCTCGGTCACCGCCGGTTCCGTGGGCCGCAACGTCGACGAGGTGCTGCGGGTGCTCGACGCGCTGCAGTCCGACGAGCTGTGCGCCTGCAACTGGAAGAAGGGCGACCCGACCATCAACGCCGGCGAACTGCTCTCCGCCGCAGTCTGATTCGCTGCGGTCTGATTCGCTGCGGACAGGCCGGTCTCGGCAGCCCGCTGAATCCCGGAAGCCCGTTGATCTCGGAAGAACACAGGAGGACCCATGAGCATCGAGAATCTCAAGAATTCGCTGCCGGAGTACGCCAAGGACCTCAAGCTCAACCTGTCGTCCCTCGCGCGCACCACCGTGCTGACGGAACAGCAGCTGTGGGGCACCCTGCTGGCGTCCGCCGCGGCGACCCGCTCGGCCACCACGCTGCGCGAGATCGCCGCGGAGGCCGCCGACACGTTGTCGGCGGAGGCCTACAACGCCGCCCTCGGCGCCGCCTCGATCATGGGTATGAACAACGTGTTCTACCGGGGTAAGGCGTTCCTGGGCGGGCGCTACGACGACCTGCGGGCCGGTCTGCGCATGCAGATCATCGGCACGCCGGGCGTCGAGAAGGCCGACTTCGAGCTGTGGTCGTTCGCGGTGTCGTCGATCAACGGCTGTCAGCACTGCCTGGAGGCACACGAGCACACCCTCCGCGAGGCGGGCGTGTCGCGTGAGGTGATCTTCGAGGCGCTGCGCGCGGCCGCGATCGTGGCCGGCGTCGGCCAGGCCGTGCAGTCCACCGAGACGCTGGCCGCGGCCGGCGTCTGATCCCACCCGGCCCGCACCGAACCCGATGCCCCGATCCGTTCGCGGACCGGGGCATCGGGTTCGGAGGTACCGTTGATCCGTGACAGAGGTCGGACGGCCGTGGCGGATCTTCCTCAGCCACACGCGGGATCTCCGGACCACACCGGCGGGCAGATCCTGGGTCGACGCCGCGGAGGGGGCGGTCAAACGACTGCGGCACGCGCCGGTCGACATGGAGTACTTCACGGCCGACAACCGGTCACCCGCGGAACTGTGCGCGGAACAGGTCGACGCCACCGACCTGTATGTCGGCATCATCGGCGCCAGTTACGGCTCGGTGGTCCGAGACGACCCGGGCCGGTCGTACACCGAGATGGAGTTCGACACCGCGACCGCGGCGCGGAAACGCCGGTTGATCTTCTTCGTCGAGGACGGTGAGTCACCTGCTCCCGACCCCCGGCAATTCGCCTTCCGGGCCCGGCTGCGAGCCAGCGGGCTGACCACCAGCCGGGTCGGCGATCCGGGTGAGCTCGAGACCGCCCTCATCCAGGCCATCGCCCAGCTGATGCTCGCCGACGTGCCGGTGACGCCGGCCCGCGCGACACTACGACCGCAGCCACGCCAATTACCCCTCGGCACAGCGAGTTTCACCGATCGCACCGAACAGCTCGCCGATCTGGTAGCGATGCTCGCCACGGCCGGGCCGGAACATCTGCCGATCGGCATCATCACCGGTCCGCCCGGGGTCGGGAAGTCCAGCCTCGCGGTACAGGTCGCCCACGCGGTGCGCGATCGGTTCCCGGACGGCCAGCTCTACGCGGATATGCACGGCTACAGCGCGATTCCCACCCTGTCGGCGGATCAGGTACTGGACCGGTTCGTGCGATCGCTCGACGACACCGGCCCCAATCCGCTCGAATTCGACGAGGTGCGCCTGGGCCACCGCTTCCGCGAACTCCTGGAGGGGCGGCGGGTCCTGGTGCTGATCGACAACGCGCTCACCGCCCAACAGGTCCGGCCGCTGCTGCCACCGGTGGGCTGCGCGGTCCTCATCACCACGCGCGGACCGCTGTCCAGCCTGGTGGTACAGGAGAACGCCGTCCGATTCGGGCTGCCGCCACTGGCGCCGGCCGACGCCGAAGCGCTGCTGCGCACCGTGGCGCACGACGACGGCGACGGTGCCGCGGCGACCCTGGCCCGGCTCTGCGGGCATCTGCCACTGGCACTGAAGATCGCGGCGGAACACGCGGCACTGTCCGGTCTTACCCTGGGGGAACTCGTCGAACAACTGGCGCACGAACGACACCGGTTGGATGCCCTGGCCGGTGTGGACGGCGACCCGGCATCGGAGGTTCGCATGGTGTTCTCCTGGTCCTATCGAAATCTGCCGGAGGATCTGAAGCGAGCGTTCCGGCTGCTCGGGCTGCATCCGGGTGGTGATATCAGTACGGTCGCCGCCGCGGCGCTGCTCGGCTCGACACCGGAGCGCGCACGCCGCACCCTGGATTCCCTGGTCGCGTTCAACGTGCTGGAACGGCCGGCCCGGGACCGGTACCGGTTCCTGGATCTGCTGCGGGAGTACGCGGCCGAGCGGGTGGCCGAGGACGAATCCGGCACCGGCCGGCTCGCCGCCCGTGCCCGGGAGTTCGACTGGTACGTGCACACCACCGCCGCCGCGGACCGGCTGTTCGCTCCCCAGCGCCGCCGGGTCCCGCTCGACCCGCCGGTACCGGACACTCCGACCACGGAGCTCGGAAGTTACGACAAGGCCCTGCTCTGGTGTGATGCGGAACGCGCCAATCTCCATGCCTCGATCAGGGCGGCAGCCGACGACGGAATGCCCGAGGTCGCCTGGCGGCTGGCGCTGGCGGCGGTCACCTACTACAAGATCCGGCGGCACTACTCCGACTGGCTCGGCACCAGCGAGATCGCGGTGAGCGCGGCCCGCTCGACCGGTGACCTGGTCGCCGAGCAGTGGTGCCTCACCAGTCTCGGTGGCGCCCTGATGGAGGTCGGCCGATTCGACGAGGCGCAGTCGGTGTACCAGGAATCGCTGGACATCAACCTCCGGATCGGCGACCGGACCGGCACCGGGATGGCACTGAGCAACCTCGGCGAGATCGCCCGCGAACTCAGCGGCTTCGAGGACGCGCTGGTCCTGGGCGAGCAGGCCCTGGCGATCTGGCGGGAACTCGGCGACCGGCGCAACGAGGCGATCGTGCTCCGGGATGTGCTGGCCGGGGCGCGCTTCGACCAGGGCGACTATCCCGCGGCGGCGACGCTGTACCAGGACGCGCGCAACGCCTGCCACGGGATCGACTCGCACACCGAGGGAATGGTGCTGCACGATCTGGGCCTGACGCTGCAGGCGATGTCCCGGATCGGGGAGGCCGCCGACACCTACGAGGAGGCCCTCGCCACCCGGCGGGCGGCGGGTGACCGGTTCGGCGAGGCGGAGACGCTGCGAGCCCTCGGCGAGGCCCGGCTGCTGCTCGACGACCGGGTGGCCGCGCACAGCGCGCTGCTGCAATCGTTGGGTGTGTACGTGGAATTGAACTCGCCGCAGGCAGATTCGGTCCGGGCCCGGCTGCGCGAGCTGGGCTTCGACACCGACGAGGAGTAGCGGTCACCAATCCCGGACTGCGGCCAGCGACGTACCGCGCCGGGCGAGTCCGTCTTCGACGCGCTCCTCGATCCGGCCGATGAGCGCGAACAGGTCGGCACAGTAGACCGAGGGATTGCGGAATCCGGTGCCCGGCCGATACCGGTGCGGATACAGCCCGCCACCGCAGATCCGATGATGCTCGCAGGCGAGACAGGTGGGTGCGAGCGCCGCGCGCCCCAGCTGCCGGGCCACGAACGAGGGCAGCCGCGACACCTCGTCGAGCGAGTGCCGGAAAACGTCTAGTCCGGTGGCCGCCGCGCCCTCGGACACCGCCTTCATGCTGTCGACCTGCTCGTAGGATCCGTCGGTCTCGACGACGACGAGTGCGACGGGGTTCAGGCCGAACGATTCGTAGCTCTCCGTGCCGCCGAGCACCAGATGCATCAGATCCTCGAAAATACGGACGCTACAACGACGTTCGGGGGCATCGAACCATTCGTCGAAGATGGTGAGGAGCCAGTCCGCGTACGGTGTCCGGTTGTCTCCGGGCACCAGTCCGGGCGGCGGGTGCTCCCAGGTGCCGTGCGGCAGCAGGAAATCCACGGCGGGCACCCCGAGTTCCAGCAGGCCGTGCCACGCGGCGAGCGGATCGGCCTCGAGCTGCACGGTGCATAGCACGCCGCCGAAATGACTGCGATACTCCGGTTTTCGCATCAGCGCGACGGCGGCCGTCACCGCGTCGTAACTGGACCGGCCGTCCCGGAACCGGCGGTGCAGATCGTTGGCGGCACGGTCACCGTCCAGGCTGATCCCGACGCCGATATCGGCGGCCACCAGCCGCGCGGCCACCGCCTCGGTGAGCAGGACGCCGTTGGTCTGGACCGACGCGGTCAGCGGTATCGGGCCCAGCCGCGCGCGCAGCGACTCGACGATCCGGATCGGATCGCCGGCGCCGCCGAGCAACGGCTCACCGCCGTGCAGCCGGACCGTGACCCCGGGCAGTTGATGCGCCCGCGCATGCTCGGCGATCCGATCGACCACGGCCGCAACGACTTCCGGCTCCATGCGACTCGGCTGGCTGCGCCACGACTGATCCGCCAGGTGATAGACGTAACAGTAATCGCAGTCCAGATTGCAGCGGGATCGAACCTTCAGGATGAATTCGCGCAGCGGCTGCGTGCGACCGGGCACCAGCGCCGGACCGGAGGCGAACCCCGGCCACGGCAGATCGGCCGGCATCGGCCCGGTCGTCACGACCGACGTGGTCGCGGCGGCTTGATCGGGCTGTTGGAGGTGTGAGCGTAGGCCGCGTGGTCCTCGCGTTCCGGGGCGCGGCGCCGTTCGAGGGCGAGGTCCAGTGCGGAGCTCGAAGGGGAATTCGGTTTCACTGCGGACGCGTTCATGCCAACTCCTTGTGGAAAACCGCTCTCATCATCGCATTTCACCCCCGCTCGCGCGAGCGAACCGCGAAGCCGGCCCGCCGGATGCTCGAGCGACCGGTCGCTGTCAGTACGCTCGACAGCCATGGGTATCCCCGAGAGCGATGGCACACAGGTCGAGGTCGTCCGGGTCTTCACCGACGCGGCCGGGCGGTTCGGTAATCCGCTCGGCATCGTCCGGGCCGGCGATGTCGTCGACGCGGATCATCAGGCGCTGGCGGCGCGCGCCGGCTACAGCGAGACCGTGGTCGTCGAGGAGCCGGTCGACGAGCGCACCCGGATGCGCATCTACACCCCCAAGGTCGAGCTGCCCTTCGCCGGACATCCGACGGTCGGCACCGCCTGGTGGCTGCTCGAGCGCGCCACCCCTGTGCACACGCTGGAGGTGCCCGCCGGTCCCGTGGAGGTGTCGCCGCCCGACGGCGGGATCATCTGGATCCGCGCCCGCGCCGACTGGGCCCCGGCCTTCGAATTCCATCAGTTCGAGAGCCTCGACCTGCTGTCCACCCTGGACCCGGCCGATTCCCGGCCGGGCAGCACTACGTCTGGGCCTGGACCGACGAGACCCGTGGCGCCGTCCGCTCCCGGATGTTCGCACCCGCCTTCGGAATCGAGGAGGACGAGGCCACCGGCGCGGCGGCCATCGCCCTCACCTCGAAGCTGCGCCGCAGCCTCCTCATCACCCAGGGTGACGGCTCGCAGTTGTTCACCGAATGGGATTCCGACGGCTGGGTGCGACTGGGCGGCCGGGTGGTCGCCGACCATCCGGTGGTGATCTGACCCGGGCGCTCAGCCCGCCGCGGCGGTGAGCAGCATGTAGGCGGTGCCGAGGTCCATCATCAGATGCGGCACCGCCGCCAGCGGCCCGGCCGGATGCGGAATGACATGCCGCACCAGCCTTCTCGTGCCCGGCACCACCATCAGCCCCGCGTCGGCGAGGAACAGCACCGCCAGCACGAGCAACGGCGCCACCGGGCCGTGATGGCCGTGATGATGTCCGGACATCGCGTACAACATGGCCCCCGCGGCCACCAGGTGATACCCGAACACCGTCGCCGCCCCGGGCCCCCGCGCGCGCCCCTCCGGCAACCGGCCCACCAGCATCAGCGCGAACACCGCCACCATGGCCGTCAGCACCGTCCGCGTGGCATCCGACGCGGCGACCGGGAACACCAGCATCGCCGACATGACCAGGCACATCAGCAGATGCGCGGCATCCGAGGCGTGATCGCGCGACCACGGAACCCCGTGCACCACACCATGTCCGGCACCGGATACGGCGTCGGCCGGGTAACCATCCGCAACACGGCCCACGCCCGACGGCGTCGCGCCCGACGGCGTCGCGCCCGACGGCGTCGCGCCCAACGGCGTCGCGGCCAACCCCGCCAGCACTATCCCCGCCGTGACCACGAACGCCGCCACCACAACCCACCGCAACCACTCGAATTCACCCGCGAAAGCACCCACACCCCACCACCTTCCGGCCGCCGAGCCCAGCCCACGACCTTCATGGTGACACCACCCCCCGACAAGAACGCGCGCTTCCACCGCCCCAGTAGGCCCCTAACACTGCCCCTCCGGCCACCGCGGCCTCTCCGTGACGCACACACCCCTCGGCAGGCCACGAAAATCCGCCCGACAACCCATCGGCCACAGACCCCTTCGGTTCTCAACGGCTCGGCTCTCAACCGCTCGGCCACACGCCCGACCACACACGCCCGGCCACACACGCCCGGCCACACACGCCCGGCCACACACGCCCGGCCACACACGCCCGGCCCCACACGCCCGGCCACACACGCCCGGCCACACACGCCCGGCCACACACGCCCGGCCACACACGCCCGGCCACACACGCCCGGCCACACACGCCCGGCCACACACGCCCGGCCACACACGCCCGGCCACACACGCCCGGCCACACACGCCCGGCCACACACGCCCGGCCACACACGCCCGGCCACACACGCCCGGCCCGGAATCCGTTGCGGATTCCGGGCCGAGCTACGGAGCGCCGGGCTGTGATTCAGCCGAGCGCGCGGGCGAAGGCGGCCGCCATCGCGGCGATCTCCTCCTCCCCCGCGACGAACGACGGCGAGATCTGCAGGGCGCCCTGACCGGCCGCGCGCCCCGAAACACCTTCGGCGCGCAGGGCCTTCACCATGGCCGGGCCCTCGGACGGGTCGGCGAGCTGGACCGCGGCCACCGCGCCGAGGCCGCTGCGCACCTCCGAGACCCGGCGGTGCTCCACCAGCGGCGAGAAGTGTTCGTGCAGAAGCGATTCCAGGTTCTTGCTGGCGTCGAGCAGATCCTCGCGCTCGAGGATGTCGAGATTCGCCAGTGCCGCGGCGGCGGCGCCGGCGTGCCCGCCGTAGGTGTACCCGTGCCGGAACCACACCCCGCCGGCGAAGAACGGCTCGGCCACCCGCGGCGCCGCGAACACCGCGCCCATCGGCACATATCCGGAGGTCAGCCCCTTGGCGGTGGTCATCAGGTCCGGCTCCAGGCCGAAGCGGGTGGAGGCGAACCAGGAACCGCCGATGCGGCCGAATCCGGTGACCACCTCGTCCGCGACGAACAGGATGTCGTTGTCCCGGCACAACTTCCGCACCTCGGTCAGATAGCCCTCCGGCGGCAGGTACACGCCGCCGGCGCCGATGATCGGCTCGCAGAAGAACGCCGCGATCCGATCGGCCCCCACCTCGCCGATCAGTTCGGACAGCGCCGCGGCCCGGTCCCAGTCGACCGTCCGCGCGGCGGGCATCAGCTCGCCGTAGCCGTCGTGATTGCCGGGAATACCGGCCAGCGCGGTCCCGGCGACGTGCATGCCGTGGTAGGCCAGCCGCCGCCCGACCAGCAGGGTCTTCTCTGGGCGCCCCTGTTCCACCCAGTACCGGCGGGCGAGTTTGGCGGCGGTCTCGACGGAATCGGAGCCGCCGGAGGTGAACATGATCTTGCTACCGGGCACCGGCGCCAGCTCCGAGAGCCGTTGCGCCAGTTGGACCGTCGGCGCGGCGGTGAGATCGCCGAAATTCGAGTAGTGCGCCAGCGTCGCGAGTTGCTCCGCGACCGCGTCGGCGATCTCCCGGCGACCGTGGCCGACGTTCGCGAACCACAGGCCGCCGGTGGCGTCCAGGTACCGGTTGCCGTCCTCGTCCCAGATGTAGGGGCCCTCACCGCGGGCCACCACGAAGGCTCCGTCCCGCTCCACCACACCCATGTCGGCGAACCCGTGCCACAACGCACCCACGATCGATCTCCTCCTGCTGTCCGGATAGCGGCTCGTCGTGCCGGCGGCCACGGCTACCGCGGCGCCGGGCGATGCAATCGGACGGCGAGGTCACCGAGGGCGACGACGGCGACGGCCAGCAGCGAGAATACGCCGACCAGCACGATCAGGCCCAATGACATCGACAGATAGCCCTGCTGGACCGGATTGAGGAACGGGTACGGATACCAGTCCACCAGCAGCCCGCGCACCAGCGAATACCCGCCGTACCCGACCGGGTACAGCAACCACATCGCCACCAGCCGCGCGGTCAGCCCCAGCGCCGCCGGGACCACCACCCAGTCCAGCAGCAGCACGATGGGCATCGCCCGGTGCAGCACGTCGTTCACCCACGGATAGCGATCACCGCTCTCCAGATGTGCCAGCAGCACCGCGTAGACGATGCCGGTGATGACCAGATAGAGCGTCACCGCACCCCGCACCTGCTGCCACACCCGCCCCTGCGGATCCAGCAACCCACCGGCCAGCAGTACCAGCACCGCCATGACGTTGGACTGGATCGTGAAGTAGCTGTAGTGATCCGCCGGTGACTGCCCCCCGAGATGCGTCCCGCTCCAGGCCAGTGCGATCACCCCGAGGACCGCGAACCCGGCCCGCAGCAACCGGACCCACGCGGGAGCCGGACCGACGCCGCTCATCTCCCGATCGTCGCACACGACGACATCGAGCACGGCGGTGTCGGCGGGACCGCGCCGGACCGGTACCACCGAACCCACCGGCGAGTCCGGCACAGGCCACACCTCGATCACCTCGGCATCGCCACCATCGGATCGGGCCGTACCGGACCCCGGAGCCACCGGAGTGCCACCGCCGGCCCACGTATCCGCGACCCGCCCGGACACCGCGCCCGCGCCGGCCACCGCCGAGAACCCTCGGAACGCCGTCCCGGCGACAGAACCGGACGCTCCACCCGATGCAGGGCCACCGGCGAGCGCCCCGAAATCCGCCTCGGCGGCCGAGACACCGTCGGCGGTGGGCGCCACGAACAACGGCCACGACACCGCGCCAGCCGCGGCAGACGGAGCATCGACGGCCACACCTCCGAGCCGCCCGACTATCGACTCAGCAACGGCCGCAGCCACACCCGTAGCCGATTGATCAGCGCCGGACGATGCGCCCGCCGACGGCTCGAACGCCGATCGGCCGCCGTTCACCGACGATCCGAACGTTGTCCCGGACAAGGACCGACCAGCATCCGCAGCCGATCCGGACACCGCCTCGGGCGTCGATCGACCGTGGTCCGCAGCCGATCCGGACACCGCCTCGGCCGGGGCCGCGTCGACGGATGCCGCCGTGCCTCGCAACGATCCGAATTCCGCTTCGGGCGAGGAGGCCGAGGCCTCCGCGGGCTCGGCATCCAGATCGCCCGCCCATATGCCGATCGACGGCCAGACGGCGTCGACGGGCGCGACCGCGGGTTCGAGCACGCCGGGCACGACACCGGCCGCGGGCCACAGGTCCGGAACCTGCGAGTCGGCAGCCGGTGATCCGGTCGGCGACCAGTGCGTTCCGGCCGGTCCGAATTCGGCGGCGAGCGATTCCGGCGCGGCGCCCGCCACCGGCCACACCGCGTCGATCTGCGCGGATTCGAGTCCCGCGACCCGCCAGCCGGCGTCGGCCTCCGGTGGCGGGCCCGGCAGGGTATCCGGCGGCGCCGCGGACCAGCCGAGTTCGGGGTGGAGTCCGGCCGCCGGCCACCCCTCGGAGACGGAGTCGGAAGTAGCCGGGGATGCCCCGACTTCCGTTGCCGAAGAGCGCGGTTCGGGCGCCGCGAGGACCGGTTCGGCCTCGGCCGGCGCCGACGCCAAAGAAACGACCAGTGGCGGCAGCGGCGTCCGGCTCGGCCGCCGGTCCGGGCTCCGCTGGCCCGGACTCCACTGGCCCGGACTCCGCCGGTCCGGACTCCGGCGATTCGGGCTCCGGTGGTTCAGGCTCCGCCGGTTCGGGCTCCGGCGGTGACTGCCGGGGCGGCCGCGGTCCGGGGCGGCGCGGCCGAGCGTGGCGCGGATCAGCGCGAAGGCGCCCGCGACGGCCAGTAGCAATCGCACAGCGCGCGGTGAGGTCATCAGGCGGCCGATTCGCGATGCTCGTGCGGGGCGTGCCCGGTCAGGCGGTGCAGTGCGGACGCGAGCGAATCGCCCAGCGTCCGGGCCTGCGAGAGAATCAATGACACGATGCCCAGCAATATCGAGGCAACTCGCAGGACACGAATCCAGATCGGGGTTCCTTTGCCAGCGGTCATGAGAAAAAGCGTCACATACCACCGTGACGGCACGGAACCTCTCGCCGCGATAGCAACCGTTCGGTAACCGGGCGGTCGGACCGCCCCGATCACGGGGTCCGCCGATTCGCTACCCTGAACAGTGCAATGACCAGGACCGCCGCCATTCCCCGCGAGCTGCGCACCCGCCTGGCCGATCTCTCGATCCGCGACGAATCCCGGTTGCGCCGGCGGCTCGATCAGGCCCGCGGCAATTTCGACGATCTCGAGGCCGAGATCACGGCCGCCGAGGGCCGTATCCGGGCCCGGCGTGCCGCCGTGCCCGAGATCCGCTACCCCGAACAGCTGCCGGTGTCGGCGCGCCGCGACGATATCGCCGCGGCCGTCGCCGCGCATCAGGTCGTGGTGATCGCCGGCGAGACCGGATCCGGCAAGACCACCCAGATCCCCAAGATCTGCCTGGAGCTCGGCCGCGGCATCCGCGGTGTCATCGGCCACACCCAGCCCCGGCGGCTGGCGGCGCGCACGGTCGCCGAGCGCATCGCCGAGGAGCTGGGAACCGAGCTCGGCGAGGTGGTCGGCTACTCGGTGCGCTTCACCGACCAGGTGTCCGACCGGACGCTGGTGAAGCTGATGACCGACGGCATCCTGCTCGCCGAGATCCAGCGCGACCGGCTGCTGCGCCGCTACGACACGATCATCATCGACGAGGCGCACGAGCGCAGCCTCAACATCGACTTCCTGCTCGGGTATCTGAAGCAGTTGCTGCCGAAGCGGCCGGATCTGAAGGTGATCATCACCTCCGCGACCATCGATCCCGAACTGTTCGCCCGGCACTTCGCCGACGCCGACGGCACACCGGCCCCGATCGTCGAGGTCTCGGGCCGGTCCTACCCGGTGGAGCTCCGCTATCGGCCACTGGCGCTGGAGGTTCCGGCTCGGAGCGAGGACGACGAGGACGACGACCCCCGGGTGGTGGATCGCGATCCGGTCGATGCCATCGGCGACGCCGTCCGCGAACTGCTCGCCGAGGGCGACGGCGACGTGCTGGTGTTCCTGTCCGGTGAACGCGAGATCCGCGACACCGCGGACGCCTTGCGGGATCTGCGGCTGCCGCGCACCGAGATCCTGCCGCTGTACGCGAGACTGTCAGCCGCGGAACAACATCGGGTGTTCGAGTCGCACACCGGCCGGCGGGTGGTGCTCGCCACCAACGTGGCCGAGACTTCGCTGACCGTGCCGGGCATCCGCTACGTCGTCGACCCGGGAAGTGCTCGTATCTCCCGATATTCGATGCGCACCAAGGTGCAACGGCTGCCGATCGAGCCGATCTCCCAGGCCTCCGCCCGGCAGCGGTCGGGTCGTTGCGGCCGAGTCGCGGACGGCATCTGCATCCGGCTGTACTCCGAGAACGATTTCGAATCCCGCCCGGCGTTCACCGAACCGGAGATCCTGCGCACCAATCTCGCCGCGGTGATCCTGCAGATGACCGCGCTCGGCCTGGGCGACATCGAGAACTTCCCGTTCGTGGAGCCGCCGGATCGCCGCGCGATCCGCGACGGCATCGGGCTGCTGGAGGAACTGGGCGCCCTGGGCCAGTCGGAGTCCGGCGGCCGGGAACAGGCCGCCGACCTGGTACTGACCCCGGTGGGCCGGGAGATGTCACAGTTGCCGGTCGATCCCCGGATGGCGCGAATGCTGGTGGCGGCCAACGGCAACGGCTGCCTGGCCGAGGTGCTGGTGATCGTCACGGCGCTGTCGATCCAGGACGTCCGGGAGCGTCCGGCCGAATTCCAGCAGGCCGCCGACACCAAACACGCCCGATTCACGGTCGAGGGTTCGGACTTCCTCGCCTACCTGCGGTTGTGGGACTACCTCACCGAGCAACGGAAGGCGCTGTCGTCCAACCAGTTCCGCCGGATGTGCCGGGACGAGTTCCTGCACTACCTGCGGATCCGGGAATGGCAGGACCTCCAGGGCCAACTGCGCACCATCACCCGTGGTCTCGGCTGGACGGCCGACACCGGTGGTGCCGACGGAGTGCCTGCCCGCAGCCGGACGGGCAACCGCGACAACCGAATCGGCCGCGACGAGCAGAGCGGCGGTATCGGCGGCCGCACCGGCGACAGCGATCCGCCCCCGGGTGATTCCGGCGACAGTGCTGTGCCCTCCGGCGATTCCGGCAACAGCACCGGCGACGACGGTGAGCATGCAGGTGACTTCGGCAGCCGCACCGGCCACGGCGACAGGCGGGCGCGCCGAGGGAGCAACCGGCCCGGCGACAGTGGTGATCGGGACAACGCGAGCAGGCGGGCCCACGACAGCGGCGGCAGCCGGAACAACCGCGGCAGCCGCAACGACAGTGGCAGCGGCCGGAACGACAGTGGCAGCGGCCGGAACGGCAGTGGTAGCGGCACGAACCGCGACGGCGGCGGGCGAACCGGCGACCGCAGCGGCCGAACTCGCGATGGTGGCAGTCACGGCGGTATCGCCACCGGTGGCCGGAACGCCGCCGACCGTGGCGGCACTCGGCCCGAGCGCCCGCAGCCCGGCCGGGGCGACCGGACAGCGGCGGGCCGCGATTCGTCGGGACGTCCGCAGGTCGTCGAAACCCTGTCGGCGAGTGGCGATTCCGACGGCCTGCCATGGGACGTCGCGACGATCCACCAGTCCCTGCTGGCAGGCATGTTGTCGCACATCGGGTTACGGGAGGCCGAGACCCGGGAGTTCCTCGGCGCCCGCGGCGCGAAGTTCATGATCTTCCCGGGGTCCGCGCTGGCCAAGAAGCCGCCGCGCTGGGTGATGGCCGCCGAGCTGGTGGAGACGTCGCGGCTGTGGGGCCGGATGGCGGGGCGGATCGAGCCGGAATGGGCCGAGCGGCTGGCCGGTGATCTGGTGAAACGCACCTACTCCGAACCACATTGGTCGGCGAAACGCGGCGCCGCGATGGCCTACGAGCGTGTGACGCTGTACGGGATCGCCCTGGCGGCCCAGCGGCGCGTCGACTTCGGCCGGATCGATCCCGAGCTGTCGCGCGAACTGTTCATCCGGCATGCCCTGGTCCAGGGCGAGTGGCAGACCCGGCACGAATTCTTCCACCGCAACCGGGATCTGCTGGAGGACGTCGCGGATCTGGAGAACCGGGCGCGCCGCCGCGACATCCTCGTCGACGACCAGGTGCTGTTCGAGTTCTACGACCGGCGGCTGCCGGCCGACATCGTATCGGTGCGGCACTTCGACAGTTGGTGGCGCAAGGCCCAGCGCAACGAGCCGGAGCTGCTCGACTTCTCGGCGTCGACGGTGGTCAACGAGAACGCCGCGGTGCTCGATCCGACCGCGTTCCCGGACAGTTGGCGGCAGGGTGAGCTGACCTTCCCGCTCACCTACCAGTTCGAGCCGGGTCAGGCCGACGACGGTGTCACCGTGCATGTTCCGGTGGCGCAGCTGGCGCACATCCGCGCGGTCGGCTTCGACTGGCTGGTCCCCGGGATGCGCGAGGAACTGGCGGCCGCGCTGATCAAGACACTGCCTAAACACTTGCGGCGCAGCGTGGTTCCGGCCCCGGACTTCGCGCGGGCGGCGCTGGCCCGGCTCGCGCCCCGGGCGGAGCCGCTGCGGACCGGTTTGGCCCGGGAACTCTCGCAACTCGGCGCGGTGACGATCACACCGGCCGATCTGGACCCCGCCGGGCTGCCGGATCATCTGCGCGTCACCTTCGCCGCGACCGCACCCGACGGCACCCCGGTCGACCGGGACAAGAGCCTCGCCGCGCTGAAAACCCGCCTGTCCGACCAGGTGTCGAAGTCGGTGGCGCGCGCGACGCAGGCGGCCGAGCGGGCGCCGGCGGCGGCGTGGACCTCGGAATCGCTGGGCACTCTGCCGTCGACCGTCCGCCGGGAGGTGGGTGGTCAGACCATCACCGGTTACCCGGCACTGGTGCCCGAGGGTGAGGGTGTGGCGGTGCGGGTGCTGTCCTCCCCGGCCCGGCAGGCCGCCGCGATGCGCGCGGGCACCCGCGCGCTGGTGCTGAAGGAGCTGCCGTCCTCGGTGCGGGCCGTCACCGCGGGCCTGTCCCCGGCGGATCGGCTGGCGTTGAGCCAGAATCCGTACGGTTCGCTGGACGCGCTGATCGAGGACTGCCGGGCGTGCGCCGCCGACGAACTGATCGCCGCGCACGGCGGCCCGGTCCGCAGCCCCGACCGGTTCCGCGCGCTGCTGGAGCGGATCCGGCCGGAATTCGGTGACACCGTCGCGCGCTTGGTGCGGCTGGTGGTTCCGGTGCTGGCCGAGGCGCATCGGGTGCGCGCGGCGTTGACCGGTACCACCGATCGGGAGATCGCCGACGATGTCCGCCATCAACTGGACGAATTGGTGTTTCCCGGCTTCATCAGCGAGTTCGGCAGCATCCGGCTGCGCGAGCTGCCGCGATACCTGCAGGCGGCGACGGCCCGGCTGGCCGCGCTGCCCTCCTCCGCGAACCGCGACCGCCAGGGCATGGCCGAACTCGATCGCGCGCTGGACGTCTACCAGCGCCTGCTCGACGCGCTGCCCGAGGCGCGTCGCACCGGCCGGGATGTCACCGAAATCTGGTGGATGATCGAGGAATTGCGCGTGGGCCTGTTCGCTCAGCAACTGGGCACGCCGTATCCGGTGTCCGCCAAGCGAATCGAGAAGGCCGTGGCCGCGGTGCGCACCACACCCGCGAGTCGTCCTGCGCGGTGAGCGAATTCGGCACCGGCGTGGCCTCGGCGGGCCACGCCGGGACGGTCATTCTGCGCCGGCGGCGACCGAGTGCTCGGCGCGGTGGCGGCGCAGGTCCGCGATCTCGCGCTCGAAATCCTCGGCGGAACTGAAGGATCGGTAGACCGAGGCGAATCGGAGATACGCGACCTCGTCGAGATCGCGCAGCGGGCCGAGGATCGCGAGACCCACCTCGTGACTGGGTATCTCGGGAGAACCCTTGGCGCGCACCGCGTCCTCGACCTGCTGGGCCAGCAGGTTCAGCGCGTCGTCGTCGACCTCGCGACCCTGGCACGCGCGCCGGACGCCGCGAATGACCTTCTCCCGGCTGAACGGTTCGGTGACGCCGCTGCGTTTGACCACCGACAGGATCGCGGTCTCGACCGTGGTGAACCGGCGACCGCACTGCGGGCACGAGCGGCGGCGCCTGATCGCCGAGCCTTCCTCGGCCTCACGCGAGTCCACCACCCTGGAGTCGGGGTTGCGGCAGTACGGGCAATGCATCCGAAATCCTTCGTCGATGCGGAACTCACCACCACACCCCATCCGGCAGCGCGTTCGGCGAGCGATTGTTCAGGGCTCTGTACCCAGCGATAGGGTATACCGCACCAGCAGGTCGTATCGCTTCACAGCGTTTTCAGGATACTCGAATGTATCCGGCCCATGACCGGCCGCCCCGAATCACCAGGCAAACCGCCAGCCACCGGTCAGATCGGCGAGCAGCTCGGGCAGCCGCGGCAGCATGCGCCCCCGGGCCAGTTTGTCGGGGAACGGTGCGGCGAGCACCGGCCCGGCCGCGGTCGGATCGTCGCGGAGGTCGAGGTATCGCGGCAGCAGATCACCGATGATGTAGCGCCAGCGGCTGTCCCGGTCCGCCCAGTCGAAATCCGGCAGCGCGGTGCGCAGCGAGGCGGGGCGGCCGTCGACGTCCACGGTGAGGGTAATCGGCGCGAAGACGCCGGGGGCCCGCACGTCGGCACCGCCGCCTCACCGGCCAGCGTGCTGACGTAGGTCAGCACGCGGCCCAGCGCGCCCCGACCGGCGGCGGTCTCGTCCCATTGATCGGCGACGATCCGATTCTGTTCGCGGTCGGTCATCCGCATGAGCGCGTCGCGATAACCCGCGGCACCGCCGGCCGCGAAGGTGTGCTTCTGCAACACCATCAACCGGATTCGGCACCAGGTCAGATCGTCGTCGGTCAGCCGCGGCCCCTCGAGGCCGAGCAGCCGCAGATCCGAGGGCAGCGCGGCCACCGGCACGGGTGTGCGCCGGAGCCGATCGGCCACCGTCCCCGAGGGCGTGCACACCCGTCGCGCCGATCGTGGCGCCGCGATCGAGGTTTCCGGCCACGTCGCCGGACCTCGACAACCGCGCGGCGCGGTCAGCGCGCGTGGACGGGAACGATCAGCGTCCGCCCCGGCGCCACCTCCGCGCCCCGTAAACCGTTGAGGTCCACGATCTTGCGCACCACCTCGCGCGCCGGATCCTCCGGATCGACCCGCTGCGCCACATCGGCCAGCGACTCGCCCTCGCCGACCTGCACCAGCGCGGTGCGCGTGGCACTGGCGTCGGCCGAGCGGATCTGCGCCAGCGCGATCAGTCCCGCGACCACCGCGGCGCTGAGCAGCGCGGCCGCCGCGAGCGACGCGAGACCGAGTTGGGCCCGCTCCACCCGCGCCGCCGCGTCGAGCCCGCGCGGACGGCCCGCCATCCGCGCGGGTTCCGCCGCGACCGCCTCGGGCCGGTGGCTCGCGGGGCGCTGCACACCGGCGAGACAGGCGTAGGCCGCCGATCGGGGCCTGGTCGCCACCGGCCGCCGCCGTTCGGCGACGGGGACCGAATCGGTGGTGGCGGTGTCGAATTCGCTGATCGCAGTGCGCATCGGAGGACCTCCAGGAGGGTGTGCGAGATGTGTACGGATCGGTGGGACAGGATGCGAGCCCGAGCATTCGCTCATGCGTTCGAAGAACAACTGTTCGAATTTCTACCACGAGGCACCGACGAAGTCACCGGTTCGGCCGACATGCGTCGAACAGATGTTTGAAACCGGCAGTTGACCGGACTACATT
Organism: Nocardia aurantia; assembly: GCF_009604425.1. GTDB lineage: Bacteria > Actinomycetota > Actinomycetes > Mycobacteriales > Mycobacteriaceae > Nocardia > Nocardia aurantia. The sequence continues at coordinate 149,977 of NZ_WEGI01000002.1, forward strand.
CGAAGCACCCGCAGTACGGACACGCGGTGCGCAAGCGAGCAGTACAGCACGAGTAGTACGACAGAACGGAGGACGGCGACCGTGAGCGAATTTCCGGCGGACGGGCACGACGACGTGGCCGGCGTCGCCATCGATGCCATCGATGACGGTGCCATCACTGAGGGCGGCACCGACGGCGAGGGCACCGGACCGGCCGGCACCGGGACGGATCTCACCGTCCGGCAGCGCAGGGTGCTCGATGTCATCCGCAGTTCGGTGAGCGAACGCGGGTATCCGCCGAGCATCCGGGAGATCGGTGACGCCGTCGGGCTCACCTCGACCTCCTCGGTCGCCCACCAGCTACGGGCCCTGGAGCGCAAGGGGTATCTGCGCCGCGACCCCAATCGTCCACGCGCCGTGGACGTTCGCGGCCTCGACGAGACCGTGGTGCGCGCCACCGGCGGGCATCTGCGGCCGGTGTCGACCGAGCCGTCGGCCGAACATCCCACCCCCACCTACGTGCCGGTCCTCGGCCGGATCGCCGCCGGTGGCCCGATCCTGGCCGAACAGGCGGTGGAGGACGTGTTCCCGCTGCCGCGCGAACTCGTCGGCGAGGGCTCGCTGTTCCTGCTGAAGGTCGTCGGCCAGTCCATGGTCGACGCCGCGATCTGCGACGGCGACTGGGTCGTCGTCCGCCAGCAGAACGTCGCCGAGAACGGCGACATCGTCGCGGCGATGATCGAGGGCGAGGCGACGGTCAAGACCTTCAAGCGCACCGGCAAGGATGTCTGGCTGATGCCGCACAACTCGCTGTTCGAGCCCATCCCCGGCAACGACGCGCGGATCCTCGGCAAGGTCGTCACGGTCATCCGCAAGATCTGAGGCCGGGCCCGAAAGGTGTTCACCCGCAGGCGGTCTCGCTCAGCGGGTGAACACCTCGGTATTGCGGGCGACCGTGTGCACGGAGGCGTCGCCGCGGTCGCGATTCTCGCAGAGCACGCTCACCACGTGCCGCCCGGCGGGCAGCGGGCCCGAATCGAGATCGACGACGCCGTCGGCCCCCACCGGCCGCCACGGGCCGTCGACCCCGTGCGCCGCGATCTGACAGCGATAGCCGGGATGCTCGCCGGTCACGTGCGCGGTGATGGCGCCGTCGCCGCGGAAGACCGCCACCGGCGAGGCGGCGGCCGGGCCGGCGCCGGTCACGGTCGCGGCGGCCAGCGCCACGGGCAGGCCGGCAGCGGGTACAGCGGAACGGCGGAGTCCAGGCACGCCCCCATCATCGGTGTTCGGTCATGAGTTTTCGATGACTCCGGACCGAGTGTTGCCGGAATGCTGCCAGAATCTCGTTCCGGCGACCGCCGGAGCGTCGGTGACCCCGCGATTTCCGGCTCCGCGCAGAGTCAGCGCCGGAATCGATCTCGCAGTTGGGGATCGTTCTCCCACCAGAGTCCAGTGGTAGCGGGTTCGGCATCGTCGCCGGGCGAGGCCGGAGCCGCGGCATGGACCCGACCGGAATGCCGACGTACCCCGGCCCGCGAATCGGCGCCGGACTCGATTGCCGATCGTTCGCCGGAATCGCCGGATTCGGTCGCGGCCGCGAGCTCGATCGCATCGAGTTCCGCATCGACCGCACGGGCGTGCCGCCGTTCGTCGGCCGCCCACGCGCGCATCAGCGTCAGCAGATACGGGAGGCCCAGCACATCGCCGAGCACCCAGATGATGCCCGCGCCGATGATCTGGTCCAGCCGCGGATCCGGCCCCCAGGTGCGCCCGATACTGTCGAAATAGCCTGCGGCACACAGTGGTCCGAGCCACAGCACCAGGCCGAGGATGCCGTCGGCCAGTGATTCGAAGACGGTGACGAGCAGCGAGATCGCCTGCGAACGACGCCGCGGCACCGGATCGGTTTGCAGTCGCGAGTAGAAGTACAGGAAACCGATGGCCACCAACAGGATCCGGGTCAGCGCGTCGGCCGCACCGTGCCGCAGCACCACCTCGAACCAGGGCGACAGGAACAGGACCCACGGGCTGACGAGGATGGCCAGCGACGCGGTGGCCGGGGCGGTCAGCGCCCGCGCGAACGACGACGCCAGCACCCGATCCACCCGAGCGCGGCCGTCCGCCCCCAGTGCCGCGCGCAGCACCGTGACCGGTCGCCCCGCGGCCAGCCCGAACGGCACCACGTAGAGCAGCAGCAAAGTCTGCAAGGCCCGGACCCAGAACAGCGTCGACGAATACGCGCCGATCGCACTGATCCCGCTGAGCAACCAGATACCCGTGCCCATCAGCAGAAACGCCGCGGCGCGGCCCATCGGCGGGGCCTCGCCCCGGCGCGCCGCGCGGCGCCGGGCCACGCAGTATCCCGCCGCGAGCGCCACGGTCACCACCACCGTGGACACGTCCCAGCGCCAGGATTCGAAGGCGGACTGCACGGTCAGCGGCATCGGCATCCATCGCACCGCGCGATTATCGACCTCGCGCCCGCGGGCCGGACCCGCACCCCCTCCGAATCGCCGGGACCGGCCTCCGGCGAAAGCCGAGGTCGACGTCCGTCGCACACGAACGCATCGCCGCGTCGCGTCACCTCGCCGGACTCGGCAACCATCAACAGCCGCCCAAGTCCATCGACTGCCGAACCCCGGCGGAGCGACGGCCACGGGAACGAACCGCCCGGCCAGAACGCCGGGCACCGTCCGCTAGGCGGCGTGGTGAACCGGTGGCCGCCGCCACGGGCGTCGCAGCCGAATCGCTGACTACGGCCGCGGACAGCAGGCGCCGATGACATTCCGGGATGCCGCCTGCCGGAGACCGACTCCGGCCGGGCGCTCAGCGTTCGGCGGCGGCCTGCGGGCGGTGGTGGATGGGGCCGTGCGCGTCGCCGCAGTGCGGGTCGCGGCCGTCGCCGAGCTGGATCAGTTCGGCGCGGGCATGGTCGACCTGGAGGGTGGTGTGGCCGATGTGGTGGGTGCCGGACAGCCAGTGCGCCACGTCTTCTCGCACGGCGTGGCAGTCGCGGCCCGGTTCGACCAGGATGTGCGCCGACAGGGCGGGCGTACCCGAGGTGATCTCCCAGATGTGCAGGTCGTGCACCTCGACCACGCTGTCACGGGCGGCCATCGCCCGGCCGATCTCGTTCGGGTCCAGGTCGGCGGGCGCCGCCTCCAGGAAGATCCGGCTGGCCGCGCGGACCAGTTCGATGCCGGCCTTCAGCATCAGCGCGACCACCAGCAGGGTGGCGATGGCGTCGGCGCGGGCGAAACCGGACACCCACATCACCGCGCCCGCCACGGCGGTGGCGACGAACGCGAACAGGTCCGTGAGGATGTGCTGGAACGCGCCCTCGACGTTCAGGCTGGTCCGGTTGGCGCGGGATATCATCCAGGTCGCCGTGAGATTCACCACGATGCCCACCAGGGCGACCCCCAGCACCAGACCTCCGGTGACCGCCGGCGGGTGGATCAGGCGGCGCACCGCCTCCACCGCCAGCCAGATACCGAGCCCGATCAGGGTGATCCCGTTGACCTGCGCGGACAGGATCTCGACCCGCCGCCAGCCGAAGGTCATCCGCCCGGCCGCCGGGCGCGCCGCGAGGCGCATCGCACCCAGCGCCAGCGCGATCGAGGCGGCATCGGTGAGCATGTGCGCGGCGTCCGAGAGCAGGGCCAGCGATCCGGCGACGACGCCCGCGATCACCTCGCCGATCAGGAAGAGCACGATCACCACCAGGGCCGCCGCCAGCCAGCGCCGGTCGCTGTCGGAGCCGCCGCCGATCGCATGGCTCGCGTGGCTGTGCCCCGCGTGCGCGTGGCCGTCCCCGGACCCGTGTGCTGCGCCCACCGCGCTCTCCTCTCGTTCCGCCCGGCTTGACCGCGATAGTATGCACACATCGCTATGTATGCAAGGCGACGAGCGCGACCGGCTTGACTTCTCCAGCATCCCGGTTCACTATTTCCGTGTTCAGCACCTCGCTAGGCGAGGCTCCTGTACGAACACAGGCCACTGATCCGACGACGTCGAGAGACGCCCAGGGTTAGGACAGATCTCCCCGGATTAAGGGGTGATCCGAAGTGGCTTCCCGGCCCGCCCGGGACACGTCGTACAGTGCCGAAGCTCTGACGAGAGGGGTGCGCTTTCCCGCCTTTCCGGCGGAATCGCCTCCCTTTCCGTGGTGCCGATCAATGGTTCGGTGGAACGACGCGCGCGTGCGTCTCGGCAGCAAGGAGGTGAGGGGACGACATGAAGTCCGGCGATAGTCCGTATCCGAGTAGCCCGGTTCGACAATCCGGTTCGTTCCCGGCTTGCTGCGACCGCTCCGCCGACGCCTGATCGAGTCTCCCGGTCCGCGCGCCGCCCGCCCTCTCGCGCTTCCGCGCGCCCGCCGAGGGCTACCGGCGGCGTTACCCCGTGCTCGTGATGCGTCCGGAAACCGTTGTGGCAGCCGACCTTTCCCGCAGGAGCGAGCCGATCTGCTCGCGGCCCGCACCCCGGTCGCGGTCGTCACCGACTCTCTCGGCGGGCACACCCGCCGTCCCTGACGGATCCCCGGGTGCGCCGAATCCGTTGCACCGCAATCTCTTCCCGACCTCACGGCAGCGCGGCCGGAGGCCGGTTCCACCGGGTGCGCCCACGATGCCGGGAATGCCGGCTCCGCTCACCCCCGAACCCGTAGACCGAGTTCAGAAAGGAAGGAACGGCGATGGCCTTCTTCTCCGCCGGCGGGAACCGCCGCGACACCACGACGGTTCCGGCGCCGCCGGCCCACGCGACCACCGCCGTGATGGACACCGCGCATGTCGGCGACATCGTCGGCGCGCTCGGCACCATCCGCGAAACCGACACCCCGCACGGCCGCAGCCGCGGGCAGCGATTGCGGATGCTGCTGGCCGTGCTGGGCCCGGGACTGATCGTCATGGTCGGCGACAACGACGCCGGTGGGATCGCCACCTACGCGCAGGCCGGCCAGAACTACGGCATGGCGCTGGCCTGGACGCTGCTGTTGCTGATCCCGGTGCTGTACGTGAATCAGGAGATGGTCGTACGGCTCGGCGCGGTCGCGGGGGTCGGCCACGCCCGGCTGATCTTCGCCCGATTCGGAAAGTTCTGGGGCGCTTTCAGTGTCGGCGATCTGTTCGTCGTGAACGCGCTCACCATCGTCACCGAATTCATCGGGGTCTCGATGGCGCTGGGCTACTTCGGGCTGCCGAAGGCGGTCGCGGTGCCGCTGGCGGCGGTGCTGTTGTTCGCGATGGTGGCGGGTGGTTCGTTCCGTCGCTGGGAGCGATTCCTGTTCGGGCTCATCGCGATCAACATCGTGATGTTCCCGCTGGCGTTCCTGGTGCATCCGCGCGCCGGGACCGTCGGCGCCGGATTCCTGCCGTCGTTCCCCGGCGGGCTGAATTCCACGCTGCTGTTGCTGATCGTCTCGATCGTCGGCACCACCGTCGCGCCCTGGCAGCTGTTCTTCCAGCAGTCCAACATCATCGACAAGCGCATCACCCCCCGCTGGATCCGCTACGAGCGCGTCGACCTCTGTGTCGGCATCGCGGTGGTGATGGTCGGCGCGATCGCGATCATGGCCGCCACCGCCTTCGGGCTCGGCGGCACCGCATCCACGGGCGGCACCGCCGGCGCCGGCCCCTTCACCGATGCCGGTGCGGTCGCGCACGCCCTGCACGACCATCTGGGCGCCGCCGCGGGCGCGCTGTTCGCGATCCTGCTGCTGGACGCCTCACTGATCGGGGCCAACGCGGTCGGCCTGGCGACCACCTACGCCCTCGGCGACACCCTCGGCAAGCGGCATTCGCTGCACTGGAAGATCTCCGAGGCGCCGGCGTTCTACCTCGGTTACGCGGCGCTCCTGGGCGTCGCCGGCGCGATCACGTTCAGCCCGGACCATGTGCTGGGCCTGATCACCCAGGGGGTGCAGGCGCTGGCCGGGGTGCTGCTGCCGTCGGCCACGGTGTTCCTGGTGCTGCTCTGCAACGACCGGGCGGTGCTGGGGCCGTGGGTGAACACCACCCGGCAGAACGTTCTCGCCGGTGTCATCGTGTGGTCGCTGGTGCTGCTGTCACTGGCGCTGACCACCGCGACCTTCTTCCCGGAGGTGTCGACCGGGACCCTGGAGGCCGGGTTCGGCGCCGGTGCGGTGATCGGGGCGCTCGGCGGCGCCGCGATCGCGGTGGCCCGGCATCGCGGCGATCGCCGCGCCGCGGAACGCACGGCGGCCGAGTTGGGCGGCCTCGATCCGGATCAGGTCGAGGAACTCGACACGACCCCGCTGTCCCGAGCCGAGCGCAAGGCCATCGTCGAACAGGATCGCGACAATTGGCGCACCCCGGCGCTGGATACCCTGCGGCGCCCGGCGTTCTCGGCGCTGCGCGCGGCGGGGATGATCGCGCTGCGCGGCTACCTGGCGATTGCCGTGACGCTGGTGGTGGTGAAGATCATCCGATCCATCGGCGGCTGAGCGCGGAGACCCGCTGACCACGGGATTCGCGCATCCGAATGGCCCGGAATTCGCCCGCGCATTGTTTTACCTGCCCTTTCTGCATTCCCGCGAGAAACGCCGAAATACGCTGGGTTCGCTGTCCCCGACATCGCTGAGGTACGGTATAGAGAATCCCAGATGATCCGTGTGTCCGTGTGAAAGGGCTCGCTCATGGCCAAGAAGGTCACCGTCACACTCATCGACGATTACGACGGGAAGTCCAAAGCGGATGAGACCGTGCAGTTCTCGATCGATGGCGTGGCCTATGAAATCGATCTGTCAACCCTGAATGCCGGCAAACTCCGGGGATCGCTCGAGCCCTGGACGGAAAAGGCCCGGAAGGTGGGCCGGCTGAAGGTGGGTGGCGGTCCGGCTCCACGTAAGTCGGGCGCCGACCGCGAGCAGACGGTGGCGATCCGGGAATGGGCGAAGAAACACGGCTACAACGTGTCCGCTCGCGGTCGAATTTCTTCGGAGATCGTGGCCGCCTACCACAAAGCCAACAAGTAGCGCCACCGGGCGAAACAACGTCTGCGGCCGGGCCGGGTTTCCGCGTCGAGCACGCGAACCCGGCCCGGCCGCGTCGTTTCCGGCGCAGGCCGGGCGGGCTCTGCCGCCCGCCGCCGCCACCGAATCGGCCGGGACGATCGGCGCGCACTCCGATTGCGCGCGCGCATCCCGAGAATGGCGTAGCGGAGGATTCGGGCGGGCATTCGCGACTGCGCGAAGTGGCAATCGGCCCAACTGTGCCAGAGGCGCTCGGCGATGCCGCGGAAGCCGGAACGACGCCACGGGAACAACCCCGCCGGGAAGCCCGGGGCCGCTCGGCCGGTAACGCTGCCGGCCGGTCCGGCAAGGCCGTTCACGTGGTCCGCATCGGGTGATCGGAAGGGTATCGCCGCAGAGTGCGGGGCCCGGAAAGAGAGGGTGCGCCCGCCGAGGGGGAAATTGAGGGAATCGGACTCGGCGGGCGCGATGAGCCGCGGCCCGATCGGGGGGTCATCGACCGAGGCTCATCCGACAGCCTAGCTCGTCTCGCACTGATCGGCACTGTCACAACATGATTCACAGCGAATAGCTAGGTTCGGTACCTCCGTACCGAACCGGGGTCCGGCGCGCGGCGCGGTAGTCTGGGGACCTGCTTCGGCGTCGGATCCGGCGGGGGTGATCATGTGACACACAATCGCGAATTCGCGGAACTGGCTCGGCAGTGGCGAATCGCGGTGGCCGACACCGGTTTCGTACCGATGCCGATGCGCGAACTCGACCGGCTGCTGACCGGATTCCTGTTCCGGCTGGCCGCGGCGGTCGCCACCGAGCCGGCCGACCTCGCCGGCGCCGAGGCCGTCGGCGCGGAGCTGGTGAGGGCCAACCTGACCGATCCGCAGGTGCTGTCCCGTTCGTTCGCCGCGCTGGCGCCGCTCGCGGGAATGCTTGCGCCGCACAGCGATCGGCTGATGGCGGCGCTCGGCGCGCTCGCCCGCGGTTACACCGAGGAGCTGCTGGCCACCCGCGCCCGGCATCAGGAGATGCTGCACACGGCGATGGCCGAGGCACGCAATGCCGCCGAGATCAGATTCCGGGTGGTGTTCGACAACACCGCGCTCGCGATCGGCATCGGCGACGCCGAGGGCCGGTTGGTGGACGCCAATCCGGCGCTCACCACCATGCTGCGACTCCCCCTGACCCGGCTGCGCGACCGGCCCGTCGCCGATCTGGTGCATCCGGACGATCGCGACGAGTTGCGCGCCGGCATCGCCGCTCGACTCGCGGCCGCGGACGGGGGCACGATGCGGCTGGAGCTGCGCTACGCACGCGAGGACGGCTGCGTGGGCTGGGCCGCCTGGACGGTCACGCTGGTCCCCGAATCCGGTTCGCGCGCAGCCTATCTCCTGATCGTCGGCGAGGACACGACCCAGCAGCGCGCGCTGCAGACGGAACTGCACCGCCAAGCCCGGCACGATCCGCTGACCGGGCTGCCCAACCGCCGGCAGCTGATCGACACCATGGCCGAGCTCATCGAGGCCGCCGCGCCGGGCGACCGGATCGGCCTGGGCTTCCTGGATCTGGACGGCTTCAAGGCGGTCAACGACACCCACGGTCACGGCACCGGCGACCGGCTGCTGGCGGCCGTCGCCGCGCGGCTGGCCCGGCACGCCGAACCCGAACTGCTGGCCCGGGTCGGCGGCGACGAATTCGTGGTGCTGTTCCCGCCGCCCTGTGATGTGCACCGGGTCTCCGTCGTGGCCGAGCGGTTGCTGGAGGCGGTGGCCGAGCCGATTCCGGTGGACGGTCTGCTCCTGAGCATCTCGGCCTGTCTGGGCGCGGTGGTCACCGCGGTCGCCGGCACCGACGCGGAACACCTGCTCGACGCCGCCGACACCGGGCTCTACCGGGCCAAAGCCGCGGGCCCGAATCGCTGGGTGCTGCACACGCCGCGCGCCGATATCCGCCCCGTCGCCGTCTCCGAGAACACAATCCTGGACTGATCACGCGGTTGCGGGAAGTATGGGTGGTCGTGCAACCTTTGCTCCCCGACTGGGCGGCCGATGACATCGACCCCCGGATACCCAGCCCCGCACGGGTTTACGACCACCTGCTGGGTGGTTTCGCCAACTTCGAGGTGGACCGCCGGATCGCCGCGAAGATGATCGAGGTCATCCCGGAGGTGCCCCGGACGGCGCGGGCCAACCGCGCGTTCCTGCAGCGTGCCGTGCGGTACCTGGCGGAGGCGGGCATCGATCAGTATCTGGATCTCGGTTCCGGAATTCCGACCGCGGGCAATGTGCACGAGATCGCGCAGCGGGTCGATCCGGCCGCGCGGGTGGTGTACGTCGACATCGATCCGGTGGCGGTGACGATGAGCCGCCGGCTGCTCACCGGCAATCCGAACGCCACGGCCGTGCACGGCGATTTCACCGATCTGCCAGCGGTCCTGGCACATCCGCAGGTGACCGGGCTGCTCGACTTCTCGCGGCCGATCGCGGTACTGCTGGTGTCGGTCCTGCATTTCGTCTACGACGACGCCGTCGCCGAGCGGCTGTTCGCGCGGTTGCACGAGGCGCTGGCACCGGGAAGCCATGTGGCGCTGTCACATCTGACCCGGGAGGGGCCCGCCGAGCAGTTGGAGCGGATGCGGGCGGTCACCACCGAGGTCACCGGTCGCGGCGACAAACTGCGCACGCATGCCGAAATCAGCACGCTGCTGGGCGATTTCGAGCCAGTCGAACCGGGGCTGGTACATCTGGCGCGCTGGCGGCCGGATCCCGACCAGCCGCTGCCGGAATTGCGGCCGCTGGACGGTTTCGCCGCTGTCGCGGTGAAGCACTGAGCAATCCGGTACCGAGCCGTCCGGGGCGGCCTGCCACCCCGGACGGCGATCGCCCTCGCTACGGGATGAGCAGCAGTCCGAAGAAGCCGGAGACTGCGCCGAGCAGTTGATCGAAGAAGTGCGTAATCATTCGGTTCGTCCTTCCCTTCATCCGAGTGCGGTGTCGCGCTGCCGATACCCGCATACCGGTCTGTTGCGACGGAATGCGTTGGTACTACCGGGGTATTCGGCGCGCCCGGCCGCGCGGACCGGTCGCCGGCACTTGCGAATTCCGGCCGCGCGCGCCGATCGTCAGCGGCCCAGGGCGCGGGCGAGCGCGGGCCACGCCTCGCGCACGGCCTGCTGCCAATACGGCCAGGCGTGCTGACCGCCGGGCAGATAGCGGACCGTGGCCGCGATCCCGTCGGTGTCCAGCCGGGCCGCGAGTTCGCGGGTGCAGTCGGCCACCGCCGCCTCCAGGCCGCGCCCCGGCGGCGAAGTCGGCGCGCCGTCGGCCCGGCCCGGGGCCGCCGGATCACCGGCGGTGACAACAAGTTCGGTGCCGCGTAGCTTCGCGAGGTTGGCGTCGGCCGACGGATCCCGGTCCGTCCACGCGGGCGCGCCGTCGGCGCCCCACATGTTCCAGGGATTGCCGCCCCCGGAGAGGACGACCGCCTGCACGTAGCGCCGTCCGGGATCCGTGCCGGTCTGCGCGCATCCACTGAACGAGCCGACCCCGCGGTACAAGCCCGGCGCGGCCTCCGCCAGCGCCAGCGCGGAGGTGGCCGACATCGACACCCCGGCGATGGCGTTGCGCCCGTTGCCGTCGAAGGCCGCGTCGATCAGTGGCGGCAGTTCGGCGGTCAGGAACGTGGTCCACCGGTTGCGGCCGAGTACCGGGTCGTCGGCGACCCAATCGGTGTAATAAGTGTACCTGCCGTCCAGCACGTCGACCAGGGTGACGTCCTTGCCGGCGGTGAAGTCGCGGATATCGGTGCGAGTCAGCCAGGACACCTCGGTGCCGTCGGGGAACAGGCCGTCCTCGGCGCCGTTGAGCAGGTACAGCACCGGCCGCGGCCCGGCCGGCCGGGCGGGGGCGACCACCGCCAGCCGGACGGTCCGCCGCATCGCCGCCGAGTACACCGACACGTCCGAGCGGCGGTCGTCGACGCGGTCCACCCGCTCGATGTACGAGCCGTCCGGCGCGGTGGCCGCCGCCGGGCCCTCCCCCGCCGCGATTCCGGATCCGACGGCCGTCCAGCTCGCCGCCGTCAGCAGTACCGCCGCCACCGAACCCGCCGCGCGCCGGGCGATGCCCCGCAGGAAAGGCCGTGCCATACCGCCACACTCGCTCATGTCGTACCGGAAAAGCGACCGTCCGGCGCATTCCGGACAGTCGGTGCGGCAACGATACAGGCGGCCGCGGAGTTCCCGGTCAGAGGTTCACCGGCCGGCCGCGCCACCGGTCGGTCACCCACCCGGCACCGACCGTGGCGAATTTCCAGCATCCATTCCGCGTCCGATCGGGGTCGATCGGCCCCCGATTTCGGCGTGCAACACGGAATGTATCGGCGTAACGTCACCCGGCAATCGGCCGGCACGCACACCTCCGAACAGGTGATCACAAGCGCCGGATCACCGGGCCAGGGAATTTTCACAACAAATTCCCATTTCGCTCCGAATCCGGTTACTCGCCGGTAGGCTTAATGCCCGACAATTAACAGATCGCCTCGACCTGCCTCGGGACGCGGCATCCGGACGCCTTCTTGACGAAAGGTGTCACCAGCAGTTACAAATATATTCCCACTGGTCCAGATCCTTCGGACCGGCCCGCGAGAAGTGTATTGATTTGGCTACCGATGTGATCGACGTGACCGTAGAATTACCCGTCACTCGCAATACCGTATGGGAACTGCTCACCGATGCGCAGACCTATTCACGTATTTTCACCGGCATCGGCGCATGCGATCGGCTCGAGACCATCGGCGGGAACCCGCTGTGGCAGGTCCGGATCGGCACCGGCGACGTAGGCATCAGCACATTTTCGGCAAACCTTGTTGTCGGTCTGCCGGGCCAGTTCTTCGAACTGCACCATCCGGTCACGGGCAGCCTCGCCGCGGTCCGCCTGCGCGACGGCGAATCCGCCCCGGACGGCCGGCGGCCCGGCACCCGGATCACCGTCACCCTGTTCGCCGCCGGCCGGGTGCATCCGGTGGCGGCGGCCGCGTCCAATGCCGACATCGCGGACTGGGCGGTGGCCGGACTGCGGCGGCTGTCCGACGTGGTGCTCGGCGCGCCGACGGCCGTGATCGTCAACGGCGAGGACACCCCGCTACGGCAGCGCGCCGAGGTGGCGCGCCGGATGGTCAGCACCGGTGTGCTGCGGGTCTCCGGCCCGATCCGCAGCGGCCGGCAGCTGAGCGGGCTGGCCCGCTGGGGATTCAACCTCGCCGGCGGTTACGCGGCCGGCGCGGGACTGACCCCGGACCGCACCGCGATCATCGACGACCACGGACAGCGCAGCTTCGGCGACGTCGACGACCGCAGCACCGCGCTGGCCGGGGCCCTCGCCGATCTCGGCCTCGGCTTCGGCGACGCCATCGGCCTGTTGTCGCGCAATCACGCCGGCATGGTCGAAACCATGGTCGCCGCAGGCAAACTCGGCGTGGACGTGATCCTGCTGAACGCCGGCCTGGCGGCCCGGCGGATCGAGGACATCGTGCAGCAGCATCGGCTGCGGCACCTGTTCGTCGACGGCGAGCTGGACGAACTGGTGCGATACCTGCACGCGGACATCGCGCGCTTCAGCACCGACGGCCGCTCGCCGGTACCGGGCCGGATCACCCTCGACGAACTGATCGCCGGCGGCCGCGGCGACTTCCGCCGCCCGGTGCGGCCGGGGCGGCTGGTGGTGCTGACCTCCGGCACCTCCGGCAGTCCCAAGGGCGCGCGCCGGCCGGAGCCCAAGGGCTTCGCGACCGTGGCGGCGCTGATGTCGCGAATCCCGTTCCGGATGAACGAGACCATGCTGATCCCCGCGCCGCTGTTCCACACCTGGGGGCTGGCGGCGCTGCAACTCAGCACCCCGCTGCGCGCGACGGTGGTGCTGCCGGGGCAGTTCGACGCCGAGGACACCCTGCGCCTGGTCGCCGAGCACGAGATCACCACGCTGGTGCTGGTGCCGACGATGGTGCAGCGCATCCTCGATCTGCCGATCTCGGTGCGGGCCCGGTACGACACCTCCAGCCTGCGGATCGCGGCCAGTTGCGGGGCGCCGCTGTCCGGCGCGGCCGTACTGCGCTTCATGGACACCTACGGCGACATCCTCTACAACGTGTACGGCTCCACCGAGGTGTCCTGGGCGACGGTCGCGACGCCGTCGGATCTGCGTACCGCGCCGCTGACCGCCGGTCGCCCGCCGCTGGGCACCCGGATCGCCGTCCTCGACTCCGCCCGCGCCACCCTGCCGATCGGGGCGACCGGCCGGATCTACGTCGGCAACCACATGTTGTTCGACGGCTACGTGAACTCGACCCCGCCGGAGGAGGCGGACGGGATGCTCGACACCGGCGATCTCGGCTACATCGACGCCGACGGCCGGCTGTACATCGCCGGCCGCGACGACGAGATGATCATCTCCGGTGGTGAGAACGTCTTCCCCCGTCCGGTGGAGGAGGCGCTGTCGTATCTGCCGCAGGTCACCGATGTCGCGGTGGTCGGCGTGCCGGATCGCGAATTCGGCCAGCGGCTGGCCGCTTTCGTGGTCAAGCGGGACGGTTTCGGGCTCGACCCGGACATGATCCGCACCTATGTCCGGCATCGGCTGGGCCGCTTCTCGGTCCCCCGCGATGTCACCTTCCTGTCGTCGCTGCCGCGCGGCGAGACCGGCAAGGTGCTCAAACGGCTGCTGGTCGGCGTCCCGTCGACCGACACCGTGCTCAACGAATCGGCTCTGTGACAACGGAAGTCGAGCCGGCCGGGACGACGTGAGCGGCCCGGCCGGGGGTGTTGTGATCGATCACCAACGGCACCCCGTAAGTTTTCGCGAAGTATCACTATTCGAGACGAAGTCACCCCCGAGGATCTCGAAAACGTTACGTTGAATCGGCAGTGCCGTAACGGGGGCGGAAGGAAGTCGTCACCGATGTCTGTACACACTCCAGACCGACCGGGCCTCACCGTCTCCGGTCGTCCGATGTCCTCGCCGCTGAAAGACGTCTGGGCGCTGTCGCGGCAGATGGTCGGCCATTTCGTCGAGAACGTCGCGCCGTGCGGAACCCTGCCGGGCGACGCGATCTACGGCGACGTCACCACGATCACCCGGATCTGCCTCGAGCTCGCGATCAGCATGCTCGACGGCAACGACATCCAGGAGAAGACCGATCGGCTGAAAGACGCTGCGGCGCAATGGGCCCGCGAGGGCGTGCCGATCGACACGATCCACCACGCCATCCACGAGGGCTTCAAGATCGGCTTCGATCTGGTGGTCGCGGCCGCCGGCAACAAGCACCGCGCGGTGGACAACGGCGACAGCGAAGCCCAGCTCACCGTTCCGCTGACCGACTACCAGAGCCTGGTCGAGGGCGCGAAGATGGTGGTCGAGCTGCTCGACACCATGACCACCGCGGTGTCGATGGCGTACGTGAAGGAACTGCGGGCGGTGGTGTCCGAACACCACACCGCGGTGCACACGCTCACCAGCGCGCTGCTCGGCGGACATCCCACCTCCACCATGGCGCGCGAGTGCGGCATCGAGATCGCCGACCGCTATCGCGTTCTGGCCCTGTCGATTCCGCAGCATCCGGAGGAATCCAATCCGATGCTGGACGCGAAGGTGGTGGCCCGCCGCAAGTTGCGCCGGGTGCAGGCGGAGATCGCGACCCGCTGCGGGGAGACCGCGCTGTCGCTGCTGTCGGTCGACGGCGGCACGCTGCTGATCCCGGCCGACGGCTGCGACGACACCGAACTCGACGAGCTGATCGGACGGCTGGCGCGCGCGGCGCGCGTGCCGATCACCGCCACGGTGGTCACGACCGCCGCCGAGGCGGTGCCCACCGCCGCCGATCAGGCCCATCAACTACTGGACATGGTGGCCCGGCTGCATTCGGTGCCGGCGCTGTACCGATTCGACGATCTGGCCTTGGAGTACCAGCTGACCCGGCCCGGCCCCGGCCGGGAATACCTCGGCTCGCTGCTGGATCCGCTGGACGAGCACCCGGAACTGCTGGACACCCTGCAGACCCACATCGCGCACAATCTCAACCGGCAGCGCACCGCCCGGCTGCTGCACGTGCACACCAACACCGTGGACTACCGGCTCAAGCGCATCGGCCAGCTGACCGGGTTCGACCCGACCCAGGCCAGCGGATTGTGGTATCTGCGTTCGGCATTGGTCGCGCGGACCTATCGCGGCTGAGCGGAATCCGTGGCCCCGGGAGACCGTGGCCGCGGGCACGCGACCGGCGGCGCCGGCCGGGGACCGGGTGGCGTCAGTACAGGCGGCCCGAATCCGGCCGCACCCGGCCGGACTCCACGAGCACCCGGAACGCCGCCTCCTTGCGCGGGCAGTCGTCGCGACTGCAACCGCGGTGGCGCTGCATGGTCCGATGCGCCTCGTTGACCGACAGTTCGTGTTCGGGGGCGGTGTGCGCGCCGGCCGGCTTCAGGCTCACCCACAGCGCGGACGCGCACAGCACCAACAAGCCGCCGAAAACCACGAGAACCATTTGCATGCCGGGCATCTCAGTCGTCGTCCAGCCCGGCCGAGAGATAGGCCACCGCCGCCAGCCAGCGCCCGCATCCGGGCGAGTGCTCCACACCGAGGATGCTGCGGGCATCCGGTTCGGTCAGGTAGCCGGCGACCTCACCACACGCCCACCGGTCACCGGAACGGCAAGCTGCCCAAGGGATTTGCGTGGTCGTCGTCATGGGCTGCCGCCTTCGCACGGAAGCGTATCACGGCGTGATCATGATCAGCCGGATACCGAAACTATGATAGTGTGAACATGATAGATCCTAGCGTGATTATCACGTTTGCGTAAGAGGTTGGGACGAAAGGGATTCCAGCAACTGCGTCGCACCGATACCCTGTTCGCATGAGTACGCGATTGCGGACGGCGCGAAAGCTGTTGCTGGGGCGCGAGATCGAACACATGATCACAACGGCGGGCGTCAGCCAGACCGAGGCTGCCAAGTACATCGAGACCAGCCAGAGTCGCATCGCCATGCTCGTGAACGGTGCGAGCTCGATCACGGTCGGCGACCTGGAGCGACTGGCCGCCAAGCTCGGCTTCGCCGATCCGGGATACCTCGACGCGCTGCGAGAGTTGCGGCGCGACAACCACAAACGTGGTTTCTGGAACACCGGGTACCGGCGCGCCTATCACGAGGATCTGCGGCTGCTGGTCGATCTGGAAGCACATGCGGGGCGGCTGCGCGTCGCCGAGGCGGAGATCATGCCCGGACTCGTCCAGTGCGAGTCCTACATCCGGGCGCTGCACGAGCCGGACCGCTACCTGCCGACCGACGGCGACGCGATCAGCATCGACGATTCGGTGGAGGCGCGACTGGCCCGGCAGGCCATCCTGCTCGACTCCGATCCGCCCGCCTTCCATGCGGTGCTGTCGGAATCCTGTCTGCGCCGCGAGTACGGCGGGCGCGGGGTCATGGTCGAACAGCTGGAACACCTCGCCGACCTGTCGCGGCGGCCCAACATCCTGATCCAGGTGCTGCCGTTCACCGCCGCCACCCGCGGCGCGGGCATGGAGGACCGCTTCACGCTGGTGCGGGTGCCGTCGCCCGGAGCGGCCGGCGATCTGGACATCGCGGTGGTGGAGAGTCAGGGCGACATCCGCTACATCGATGACAAGTCGGCCGTCGCGGCCCGGGAGACGGTGTGGACCCGATTATCCGCCGCGGCGCTCGGGGCCGAGGACTCCCGGGAGTTCATGGACCACGTCGCACGATCGTTCCGCCGCAAGACGTTCAGCAAGCCCTGAACCGGGGCATACATAGCTGGGCATATCCACAGAGGGCACAACTACACAAAGGAGCAACGGGCATGGGTGACAACGAGTTCGAGTCACAGCCCCGGGAGATAGACGCCAGCCGGCCCTCGTCGGCCCGGCTCTATCACTACTACCTGTCGGGCGAGGCGGTCTTCGAGATCGACAAGATCTTCGCCGAGCGCATCTTCGAGATCGCGCCGTACGCCGACCTCTTCGCGCACAACAACCGCAGCTTCCTCCAGCGGGCCGTGAAATACATGGTGGGACAAGGCATCCAGCAGTTCCTCGACATCGGTTCCGGCCTGCCGACGGTCGGCAACACCCACGAGGTGGCGCGTTCGGTGCTGCCCGGGGCCCGGGTGGTCTACGTCGACAACGACCTGGAGGCGGTCAACCGCTCCCACGAACTGCTCAACGCCCAGGGCGCGCTCGACACCACCGCGATCCTCGACGCGGACCTGCGCCGGCCGGAGGCGATCCTCGATCATCCGACCACGCGGCGGCTGCTCGACTGGGATCAGCCGATCGGGCTGCTGCTCTGCAGCGTGTGGCCGTTCGTGCCGGACGAGTTCCAGCCCCGCAAGGTGATGGCCACCCTGCGGGACCGCTTGCCGTCCGGTAGCTATGTCGCCATGACCCACGCCACCACCGATGGTCTCGACCAGGAGACGATCGACCGGGGCGACGAGGTCACCGACGTGTACGCGAAGACCTCCGACCCGCTCACCTACCGCAGCCGCGCCGAGTTCGGTGCCCTGTTCGACGGTTTCGAATTCGTCGAACCGGGAATCGTTTATGCACCGGAGTGGCATCCGGACGGTCCTGTCGACACCGAAGACGCCTCCTTCGACTCCAATCTCGCAGCTGTCGGCCGCAAACCGTAACCGCGCGAGCTCCCCATTCGTCCGGCCGACAGTGCGCCGGAGTTTTTTACACCGTAGAAAGGATCAGTATGACGCTACTACCTGCCTTCACGGCGGGCGAGTTCCACAAGGCCGTGGCCAGCTCGCCCAATCAGAACTGTGTGCGGGTCGCCCGCAAACAGGGCTGGACGGCGGTCTGGGACGACAAGCTCGCCACCGCGGGAACCACGGCTGCCACCGTGTTGCCCGCGGACGAATTGTTGTTGCTGACCGACGCGGAGTTCGACTCCTACCAGTCGGGTGTGCGTTCCGGGAGCACCGATCACCACGCGTTGACGGTGACCCCACGCGATGACGGCGCGTATGTGTTCCGCGCCGCCACCGCGCAGCCCGTGGCCGAGGTCCAACTCGTTTTCGATGCCGACGAACTCGACGCGTTCCTCGACGGGGTGCGCAACGGCGAATTCGACCTCGCCTGACCATCCGATCGATCAGGTCGCGACCGCGAACGGTCGAGGCATCAGTGTGCTCCCGCTACCCTGCGGGCTCACACATCGACCCGCGCCCGCTGCCACGAGCGCGGGTCGGTGTCCTCGCCATTGTCGGTCCGCCGAATCCCCCTGCGCGCCAACCACTGTACCCAGGCGCCGCTCGATTGCGGCGGAATCTCGTGCAACTCACGGCATCCGGCGCGCATCTTCGCACTTCCCACAGTCGGTCTCGTGGCCGGTAGCGACGGATCAACCGCGCAATCGGCAGGCCAGCACGTCCCGCGGCTCCCCCGGCCCGAAGTAGCGCTCGTCGTGGCTGACGAATTCGAATCCCTTCTGCTTGAACAGGTTGTAGGCCGTGAGATTGTCCGGCGCCACCGTCAGGCACACCGTGTCGGAACCCGACGCCTCGAATCGCCGCAGGGTGCGATCGAGCAGCGCGCGCCCGTAACCTCGGCTCTGGAACACGCAGGCGACACCGAAACTGAGCAGCCACACCTGGCGTCCCCGGACCTGCCCGATCGTGTAGCCCACCACCGCGCCGTCCAGATCGGCCACCATGAAGCTCGCCGGGTCCACCGCGAACAGCTGCCGCAGGTGCTGGTACTGATACGGCTGCTCGAAGACCTCGGCCTCGATGGCGGCGATGCCGTCGAGGTCGTGCAGTGTGGCCTGGCGGTACGCCGGCTCCGGCACCGCAGCGATCTCCATGTCCGCCTCCCCTGACCCCGGAGCTCCGACCGGCCGACGTCCGCCCGGGCCGTTCCCCCAGCCGGAATGTCGAGTGTAAGCGGTTGTCTCGCTTGCGGTATGCGGTTCCGCGCGCGGGCCGACCCCGGCCTGCGGACCGGCACGGAACCGGCGGCCGGATGTACCCGCACCGTTGTGAGCGGTCACAGTTGACTCCGAAAATGCTGTGCCCCTAGGTTACTGCGCACAGCCCGGTCGGAAAGCCCTTCCGCTGGGCCAATTTTCAGCAATCCACTCGCTCGGCCCACTCCAGCAACGCCGGGGCCAGCAGGGGCCAGCGGACGAACAGCCCGCCGGTGCGGGCCCGCTCGGCCTGGCGCTCGTGCCATTCCCGGTCTCCCCACGGGGGTTCGGCGAGCCGCGCGGCCGGCAACAGTTCGGCGATGGCCTCGGAGGTGGCGCGGGTGTGGTGGGCGTCGCTGGCTCCGCTGCGGAACACCAACGCGGGCACCGTGATACCGCCGACCACCTCGTCGGGCAGACCGGGGACGGTCCGGTCCGGTTGCGGGCAGTAGGCCAGCATCCACCGCTCCATGGTGGCGATGAAGGCGTCGCGGTCCTGGCCGAGGATGCGGTCCCGGTTGCCCGGATTGCGTTCGATCGACTCGGCCCAGTCGGGCAGGGCGGCGACCGCGGCCATGCCGTCGGCCCAGGCGGCGCGGATGTTCGGGGCGCAGTACACGTTGCCCAGCACGAGCTGTCCCATCACCCCGCCGCTGATCCACCACAGTGCCAGCGCGCGGGCCACCTCGGGGTGCCGGGCGGCGGTCAGCAGGGCGATGCGCGAGCCCGCCGAACCGCCGGCGAGGATCGCGGGCGCCAGGTCCAGGTGGGTGAGCAGGGCCGCGAGCGTGTCGGCGTGCAGGCTCGACTCGCTGTCGCCCTCGAAGCACACATCGGATTCGCCGCAGTTGGGCCGGTCCCAGATGAGCACCCGGTTGCCCGCGGCCGCCAGCTGCTCGGCCAGTTCCCGCAGGCCGGGCGTCTCCTTCGGGAACCGGCCGCCCGGGGTCAGCACCCAGGGCCGGTCACCGTCCCCGATGAGTTCGTAACCGATCCGTAGCCCGTTGACAGTCGCCGTCGCCATGGCGTCCAGTATTCGACAGCCGCGATTTGTAAACAAGTCTTCACTTACATCGCGGGTATGTGCCACATTGCGCTAGGTCCCGAGCAGCCCGCCGCGGAAGTACTCGCTGTCGGCCAGCGAATCGTGCAGCCGGACGAATTCCTCCCGGCCGAGCTTCGGCCCGCTGCGCTCGATGACCGAGCGGGCGGCGGCCGCGCCGTCGGCGAGCAGGTCGACGACGGTGCACGCCATCACC
This sequence comes from Nocardia aurantia, assembly GCF_009604425.1. Taxonomy (GTDB): domain Bacteria; phylum Actinomycetota; class Actinomycetes; order Mycobacteriales; family Mycobacteriaceae; genus Nocardia; species Nocardia aurantia. The sequence goes on from NZ_WEGI01000002.1 coordinate 170,189, forward strand.
TTCGCCGGGACCACGGCGGCCGCCACCGGATCGGCGGTGTAGTAGGCGTTGCCGTGGAACGGGGTCGCGCACCCCGAGGCGGCCAGCGGATGTACCACCGGCATCACCGCGCCGAGATCGCCCATATCGGTGGAGCCGCCGGTGAGGTCGGGGATGCGCCCGACCGCGTCGGCGCCGAGCAGTTCGGTCGCGTTCACGGCGGTCACCTCCGCGAAGGGTTCGTCGTCGCGGAAGGGCAGATACGCGACGGCCGTGGTGATCTCGACATCCGCGCCCATCGCCAGCGCGCCGCCGCGCAGCGCGCGATCCACCCGCTCGGAGGCGTCGCGCATGGCCTCGACGGTGCGGGCCCGGATCATCATCTCCAGCTCGGTACGTGCCGGGATCGCCGAGACCGAATCGCCGGAATGCGTGATCAGATGATGGACCCGGACCGCGTCGGCGTCCGTGAAGAACTCCCGGTGCGCGTCGATCGCGGCGATGGCGACCGTCGCGGCCTTGTACGCGCTGATCCCGGCCCACGGCATGCCGCCGGCGTGCGCCGCCCGGCCGTGGAAGCGGACCCGCTTGACCAGAGAACCGTTGCCGCGCATGCCGAAGGCGATCGGGGGCGTGTCCACGCCGGTGTGGGTGAGCATCGCCAGATCGACGTCGTCGAAGTGGCCGGCCCGGATCAGTTCGGCCTTGCCCGTGGTCTGGTGGATCTCGCCGTTGTCGCGCAACGACATTCGCCACCCCACCTCGACGCACTCCTCGGCCGGGACGGCGAACAGCACCACGTCACCGGCGAGTTCGCCGATGACCGTGCGCAGGCCGAGGCCCGCGCCGATCATCGAGGCGATCTGCGCGTTGTGCCCGCAGGCGTGCGCGGCCCCGGTGACCGGATCGGCGTACGGGTGGTCCGGGATGAGCAGGCTGTCCAGCTCACCGAGGATCGCGACGGTCGGCCCCGGCGCGCCGCCGCGCAGCCGGGCCTTGACACCGGTGCGGGCCAGGCCGGTCTGCGGGGACAGGCCCATCGCGGTGAACCGGTCGGCGACGATCGCGGCCGTGCGGGTCTCCCGATAGCCGGTCTCCGGATGGCGCATGATGTCGTCGGAGAGCGCGACGATCTCGGCGGCGTGCCGCTCGATCTCGGCGCAGACCCGGGCCTTCAACTCCGATGCGGTGCTCATCCGGTCTCCTCGGCTCGTTCGGCGGTCCGCACCCATGCTCGCACGCGTGGGCCCCGACGCCCCGGCAGGGCAGATCGACCGGCGGCGGCGCCGCCACGCGGTTAGGATCCGGCGCGACCTCGGCACCGGCCGACCGTGAGGAGAGACCGAGCATGACCACGCCCCCGCCACCGAAACGAGATCAGCACCCCGCGGTGGTCAAGCTGCGCGACCGCCGCGCGGCCAGCCTGCAACTGCGGGTCGCGGACTGGATCACCAAATTCGCCGGCTCCATGATGTTCGTGTACATCCACGCCGCGGGCTTCGCCGTCTGGATGCTGTTCGCCGAGAAGAACCCCTGGCCCACACTGACTCTCGTGGTGTCGCTGGAGGCGATCTTCCTGTCCACCTTCGTCATGATCGGCCAGAACCGGCAGGCGGAATTCCAGCAGTTGAAGGCCGATCACGACTTCCGGGAACAAGAATTGGAGCTCAAGACCAACACCGAGCTGACGCGGGCGATCCATCGGATGACCGCCGAACTGCATCGGCGGCTGCTCGACGAACCGGAGCGTCCGGACGGCGACCGCTGACCGGTCAGTCCGCCCAGTCGACGATGCGCGCCGCGGCCCGGAAGTGCAGCGCCGGGCTCGCGTATCGTGCCTCCGGCACCGCGTACAGCGCGTCGACCCCGGCCCGCTGGAATTCGAAACCCGCCGCGTAGGCGGCGATCTCGGCCTCCGAGGCAGGCAGGGCGGACAGCTCCAGGAGGGTCTTGACGGTTTCACTCATGCCGGTACTCCTGCCACGACGGTTTCGGGGGTGCGCAGGTGCCAGGTGGTGGCCTGCTGGAAGACGTCGGCCACGCGCAGGATCTCCGCCTCGGCGAAGGCCCGGCCGGCCAGTTGCAGCGACAGCGGCAGCCCGGCGCCGGTGAACCCCATCGGCACGGCCAGCACCGGATTGCCCAGGGTGTCCCAGTACGGGGTGTGGATGAGGCTGAACAGGGTGCCGATGTCGGGTGCGCCGTCCGGGCCGGTGATCGACTCGAAGGTCGGCGCGCCGGTGGAGGCGGTGGGGCAGACCAGCACATCGACGGTGTCGAACAGCCGGCCGATCGCGTCCTGGGCGACCCGCCGGACCCGTTGCGCCTGTACGTAATCGGCGCCGGAAACCTGCGCGCCGATCGCCAGCATGGCCCGGGTGGCCAGGAAGTAGTCGTCCCAGCGGGCGGAGAGGTCGGTGCGGTGATAGGCCAGCGCCTCGCAGCCCATGGTGATCATGTCCACGGTGATCATCTCCTGCCGGTACGGCAGCGTCACCTCGGTGACGGTCGCACCGGCCGCGGCCAGGACCGCGACGGCCGCCTCGAACACCGAATCCACCGACGGGTCACCGATTTCGGGGAAGTGCCCCTCCCGCACCACGCCGATGCGGACGCCCGAGAGGTCGCCGATCCAGTCCGGGACGGTGAACGGGGCGTCCACGCAGTCCGGATCGCTGGGGTGCGGACCGGCGATCGCCGCGAGCACCGCGGCGCAGTCGCGCGCGCTGCGGGCCAGCGGGCCGATGTGGTCGAGACTGTAACCCAATGGCACACAACCGGATTTGGGTACCCGGCCGAAGGTCGGCATCAGCCCGCTGACCCCGCAGAACGCGGCCGGGATGCGGATACTGCCCGCGGTGTCGGTGCCGAGCCCGGCCAGGAACATGCCCGACGCGACGCCGATGCCCGCGCCGGAGCTCGACCCGCCCGGCCAGGTGGCCGGATCCCATGGATTGCGCGGCACCGGAAAGGGTTTCGTGACATCCGGCATGCCCACCGCGAATTCCATCGTGGTCGACTTGCCGGTGATCACCGCGCCGGCCGCCTTCAGCCGGGTCACCACCGGGGCGTCCTTGCCGGCGCCCCACGCCGGATCGAGGATCAGGCTCTGGGCCGTCGTCGGGCCCTCGGCCATCGCGATGATGTCCTTGACCCCGAACGGGATTCCGTGCAACGGGCCGCGGTCGTGACCGGCGGCGAGTTCGGCGTCGGCCGTCGCGGCGCGTTCCAGGGCGTAGTCGTCGAAGCGCGCCAGATAGGCGCCGAGCGCGCCGTCGAGCCGGTCGGCCGCGCCGACGGCGGCCCGGGTGAGCTCCACCGAGGTCACCGTGCCGGCCCGCAGCGCCGCCGCGGCATCGGTGAGAGTCACCGGTAGAGAGGGTGTTTCGGACATGACCGGACCTTTCTGCGCGGCGGGCGCCGCGCGGGACGAATACCGGGAGGGACGCGGTTACGACAGCGTCGGGCTGGTACCGCGGGAGACGAAACGGAAGCGTTCGCCGCGGGTGTGGATGAAGGCGAGGTCGAAGGGCCTGCCGTCGAGGTCGTAGATGAGCTGTTCCAGCGCCATCAGCGGGGTACCCTCGCGGATGCCCAGCACCGCGGCCAGCGTGGCGTCCGCGGGCTCGCAGTCGAAGACGAACTCCGAGTCCGACAGCGCCACACCGGAATCGGCGAGCAGCCGGTACCAGTCCGAGACGAACGGAGTGTCCCGCAGCTTGTCCGCCTCCGGGAACAGCACGTAGTTGGTGGCGATCGCGATCGGCTCGTCCTGATGCAGCGCAACGTATTCCAGGCGCAGGCACGGTGTGCCGGGGGCGATCCGCAGTCGCCGCGCGACGGTGTCCGGGGCGGGCAGCACCGAGCGGTCCAGCTCGCGCGGCCGCATCCGCTGGTTGAACAGGCTGTCGTGGGCCGGCGTGATCACGCCGTGCGCCTCGGGCAACGAGGTCTCGACCGGCGCGACGACGGCGTGGGTGCCGACGCCCTGGGTGCGCTCGATCAGCCCCTCGGTGCGCAGCAGCGCGAGGGCGGCGCGCACCGTGGCGCGGGAAGCGCCGTGGGCCGCCATCAGCGTGGCCTCGCTCGGCAACAGGCCGCGCGGGTAACTGCCACCGCGAACGGCGGCGCGCAGGATATCGCGCAACCGCCGCACGTCGTGGCCCCCGTGCCCGGCCGTCCTCATGGTCCCGGACGGTAGGCAGCGGCCGTTGCGGGCGGGTCTCCCCGCCGTGACCGCGGTGTTACGGGCGGGCGTGATCGGCATTCCCATCCTGGTCGATCCCTTCGCCCTCGTGCTGCCGGTGCTGTGGAATCGACGGTTCCAGCGGTCTGTTTCCGGCCGGTATCGGATTTCGGTGCGCCCGGTTACGCCGCCTCCGGCATCGGCGTCGAGACCCGGACCTGCGGATTCATCCGGACCGCCGGTGGTTGCGCCGGAATTCCGGGCGCTGCGCCGGTGTCCGATTCGTTCAAGACGGCCCGGGCCCGCCCGATCTACGGTGATCGGCATGACAGCACAACTCGATGTGATCGGCCTGGTCGTGGCCGACCTGGACGCGTCGGTGGACTTCTACACCCGGCTGGGGCTGCGGTTCGGCGAGGATCCGGGGCACCGCGAGGCCGAGTTGCCCGGCGGGTTCCGGTTCACCCTCGACACCGAGGCCACCATCCGCTCCTTCCATCCGGCCTGGCGCGGCGGGGCCGGCCGGATGAATCTGGCCTTCCGCTGCCCCGATCCCGCCGCGGTCGACAGCTGGTACGCGGAGTTGACCGCCGCCGGATATCACGGCGAACTGACGCCGTTCGACGCGTTCTGGGGTCAGCGCTACGCGACCGTGCACGATCCGGACGGCAACGGCGTCGACCTCTACGCGCCGCTGTCCTGACCGAGCAACTCCCGCAAGGGCCGGCCGGTCAGCGCCCGCACCTCCCGCGCGAGATGGGGCTGATCGGCGTATCCGGCCCGGAACGCGCACTCCGCGAACGGGATTCCGCGGTCGGCCAGCGCCAGCACGCGCTGCAGGCGCAGCACCCGGGCCAGCGTCTTCGGCCCGTATCCGAAGGCCGCCAGCGATAGCCGATGCAGCCGGCGCGCGCCCAATCCGGCGGCGTCGGCGGTCGCCGCGACCGAGGCGCCGCCGCGCAACGACCGCACGATGCGCTCCGGCACCGGATCCACCGGACCGGCGTCCGCCGTCAGCCACCGCCCGATCTCGGCCAGCCCGCGCAACGGATCACCCTCCGCGGCAACGAGTCCCACCGCGCGACGCACCCGATCGGCCGGCCACAGTTCGGACAGCGCGACCCGGCTGTCCAGCAGTTCCCCCGGCGGCGCCCCGAGCAGCGCCGGGGCCGTGCCCGGCGCGAACCTGATCCCGCGCACCGCCGCACCGGCCGGCGCCGCGACTCGATATCCGCGGGTGTCCGGCCCCGCCACCACCAGCCGCTCCCCCAGCCACAGCAGATCCATGCACCCGTCCGGCAGCACCAGCGCCGCCCCGGACACCCGCCGCCGCCACACCAGCGCCCCGGGCACCCCGCGCACGGGATGCTCGCGGTAGGGAATCGGCTCGGGCCCCACACCGCGACGCTACCGCACCCGGCCGGCCATCGGCCCGCAAATCCCGGCACGGCGGCCGCACCCGAACCGACCGGCGTCCCCGCCGATCCGCGCCACGCCGCGATCCTGCCGCCGCCCGGTCCACGCTCGACGGGTTCCGCACCCGCGCAGAGACTTTCGGCGGCCGCTGGCCATTGTGCGCCATCACGACCGAAACTGTTGACGCACTGTGAATTTCGTGTGCGAATACCCGCAATCGCCCCGCCCCGGCCATCGACGAGCGGATTTCCGACATGTCAACGTGATTCACCTCACATCCCGATCGGATTCGGTTGACAGACCTTCCGGCACCTGGATCTACTCCGGTACACCGTTTTTCGACGGCGGTGTTCGATTCGAGTTTTGCCGGAAGAACGTTCGGAAGACAAGGAAGACAATGGCTCGTAAATCTTTGGCCACCACGACCGCTCGCATCCTGACCGCGGGCGCCCTGCCGCTGGCCGCGGCCGCCCTCTTCGCGGGTTCCGCGAACGCCGCCGCCACCGCGGACACCGTCTCCGGCGGCATCCCGCTGGAGGTCGCCACCAACCCCGACGCCCAGTACCCGGACCCGGTGCTCAACGGCGCCGTCACCGGCGCGGCCATCGGCTCCGCCACCGGCTCCTTCACCGACCCGGTGCCGACCGTCCTCGGCGCGCTCATCGGCGGCATCGTCGGCGCGGTCGACCCGGTCGTCGTCCCCCAGGTCCTGCCCTGATCCACCGCCCGGCGGCCGGCACGACGCCGCCGCCCACCCGGCGGTGAGCCGGGGTGCCATCGAGGCGGAGCGATACCGATGGCACCCCACACCCCGGACGGCTTCCGGCCCGCTGCCCGATCGCCGCCACCCTCCGGATGGCGGACGTTCACGCCTCGCGCAGGCGGTCGAGCAGGCCGCGATGATTCCCCACCGTCTCGCGGGCAAGGTCGAGCACCTGCATTGGCGGCCGGTGAAACCCACTTTTCTCCAGCGCGGCGACCACGATCGCGTCCTCTGACCGGTTCTCCGGCCGCGCAGCCTCGTCGCACCGGCTGCCCAGCTCCCCCGATCGGCGCGCGGCAAAAGCCATGATGACCCCCTCGGCACAAGTGATACCGACGACGGCACCGATAGCAACCCGCGAGCCGGCGGAATAGTTCCCGCCGCACCCCTGTTGGTGGACATGGAAACCAAATCATCCGGACCGTCGAAGCGGCCCGGATCACCGACAGCGAGGACGGCACATGACCACCATCGGCGCGACCCCCACCATCGACGTCCGCCGCGCGGCGGACAGGTTCAGGTCGGAGTTCGGCTGGCTGGACTCCAAGCACTCCTTCTCCTTCGGTCATCACCAGGACCCGGCCAACACCCATCACGGGCTGCTGCTGGTCAACAACGACGACATCGTCGATCCCGGGACCGGGTTCGAGACGCATCCGCATCGCGATATGGAGATCGTCACCTGGGTGCTGGAAGGTTCTCTCGTGCACCAGGATTCGACCGGGAACAACGGGGTGATCTACCCGGGACTGGCGCAGCGGATGAGTGCCGGGCGCGGCATCATGCACTCGGAGAAGAACGACTCCTGGCGGCTCGGCGGTGACGTGCACCGCGACCCGGTGCACTTCGTGCAGATGTGGGTGGTGCCCGACGAGGCCGGGATCACGCCGGGGTACGAGCAGCTGGAGATCGACGCCGAGCTGCTGTCCGGCGGGCTGGTCACGGTCGCGTCGGGGATGCCCGAGCACGCCGACCACGCCGCGATCCGCATCCGCAACTCGTACGCGGCCCTGCACGCGGCACGCCTGGCGCCCGGACAGTCCGTGACGCTGCCGGACGCGCCGTTCCTGCACCTGTTCGTGCCGCGCGGCGCGGTGACGCTGGAGGGCAGCGGGCCGCTGGCCACCGGCGACGCGGTGCGGTTCACCGCCACCGGCGGGCAACGGGTCACCGCGACCGAGCCCGCCGAGATCCTGGTGTGGGAAATGCACGCCACGGTCCAGCTCTGACCGGTCCGTTCATCGGCACCGGCCATGATGGACGGTATCCGCACCCGAGAAAAGGCAGAGATGTCCGATACACCGACCGACCGGCAACGGCTGCGCGAGACCTACCTGCGGCCCGCGGCCGAGCGCGGCGCGTCCACCGCGCGCGGCCTGCACCACACCGCGCTGATCAGCGGTGACGTGGAACGAACCATCCGGTTCTATCAGGATCTGCTGGGCTTCCCGCTGACCGAACTGATCGAGAACCGGGACTACGTCGGGTCGTCGCACTTCTTCTTCGACATCGGCAACGGCAACCTGCTCGCCTTCTTCGACTTCCCGGGCCTGGACCTCGGCCCCTACGGCGAGGTGCTGGGCGGCCTGCACCACATGGCGATCTCGGTGGAGCCCGCGCAGTGGGAGGCGGCGGTGCGCCGGCTCGACGCGGCCGGCGTCGCCTACGAGCGGCACAGCGGGGTCTCGGTCTACTTCCGCGACCCCGACGGCGCCCGGATCGAGCTGATCGCCGACCCGCTCGGCGAGATGTACGGGCAGCGGGTGCTGTGATGAGCGAGACGGTCACGACCACCCCCGCCCGGACCTACATCGACAAGCAGCATCCGGCCGCGTACCATGCCCAGCTCGAGGTGGCCGAGGCCGTGCGGCAGGCCACCGAGGCCGCCGGTCTCGACCGCCGCCTGGTCGAGTTGCTGAACATCCGTGTCTCCCAACTCAATCGGTGTGCGTTCTGCCTGGACCTGCACACCCGCGAGGCGCTGCGGCACGGCGAGACCGCACAGCGCCTCGCGACCCTGCCCGCCTGGCGCGACACCCTGCTGTTCGACGACCGGGAGCGCGCCGCGCTGACCCTCGCCGAATCGCTGACCGTGCTGCCCGACGACCACACCCAGGACCGGGACTACGCCGAGGCCGCCGCACAGCTCACCCCCGAACAACTGTCGGCGGTCGGCTGGGTGGTGATCGCGATGAACGCGTTCAACCGGATCTCGATCGTCAGCCGCCACCCGGTCCGGCCCCGTCACCCCGACACCCCGTGAAGGAGCATCCGATGAGCACCGACATCCACGACAATCCCGGCGCGAACCGCTACGAGATCACCGACGACGGCGCCCCCGCCGGCTTCGCCGAGTACGAATTGTCCGGCGACACCATAGATTTCACGCACACCGAGATCGACTCCGCGTTCGGCGGCCGCGGCCTCGCGAAACAACTCGTCGCCGCGGCACTGTCCGACGCCCGCCGCCGCCACCTGGCCGTCCTCCCGCACTGCACCTATGTCCGCAAGGTGATCGCCGAACACCCGGGCGAATACCTCGACCTGGTCCCCGCCGCCGCCCGCGCCGAATTCGGCCTGCCCGCCGAGTAGACCGCGCGAACTACTCCTTGGTGAACTCGTCGGGATCCAGGCCGCTGTCCTGCAGGATGGCGGCCAGGGTCGCGGCGTCGACGGGGCGTTCCGGTTCTTCGGTCGAGATCGGGTTCTCCCGTGCCGCGGGGAGCATCTCGTCGTATTCCGGATCGCCGGGACGGAATTCCTCGTAACCGCTGTAGTAGACGCCGTCCTCGGTACGACCGCGCAGGTGCAGCAGGACGGTCACGCCGTCCTCGGCGAGCATGGGGGGACTGGTGTCATCCGAATACGCTGTCAAAATAATCCTTCATCGAGGCGGCGAGGCGGGCATCGCCGAGGGTGAATTTCTTCAGCTCCTTCGTGCCTCCGTGCATCCAGGCGGTGAACGCCTCCGCGAACGCTTCGCTGGGCATCTTGTAGTAAGAGTTCCAGCCGGGTCTGTGCGGTAGTTTCTGCATCATATCGTTGTGGATCGCCATCCATTCCGGTCCGTCGCTGAGCCATCGGCCACCGGTACCGTGGGCCGCGTCGGCGGCGTGCCCGAATTCGTGCCACACCACATTGGAGCTGCCACCGGAACCACCGGAGTTGATGAGGATCCGGCGGGGACCGCCCAGGTATACGCCCCGGACCGTATTCCAGCTCGTGCCGGGCTTTCGGCCGTACGGTGTCGAGCCCCGCAAGCTGTCGCTACCCGGAAGATCCAGCATCTGCCGGTTACCGATGACGATACCGCCGCCGGGGACCGCGTTCATGTGTTCGCTGACCCTGGCGTAGACGCGGGCGGGGATGCGGGCAAGCTGCTCCACCATGCCGGCGGTCTGAGGAGTCCGGTCCATCACGTTCAGAAACAGGCCGCCGTCGACCGGCGGATAGGACACGGTGAATTCGAACGCATCCGGATCGGAGAACACGACGTGATCGCCCGGTTTCAAGATCACTTTGGTGTCCGGCGGGATCCGAATCCCGTTGACGAATGTGTGGTAGGACGATCCCTCGTCGCGTATCCAGATTCTGCCGGACGAGTAGGCGCCCATGCTGGCATGTTTGCGGGACAGCTCACCGATCCGCGGCAGATCTTGCGGCAGAACCGAATCGGGCGCGCCCCGGCCGAACAGCACGGGTTCGCCGCCGGGTACCAGATCCAGGGCCAGATCGCCGTGGCGCCCGTTGAGTTTCACCCCGATCGACTCTCGGACGACCGTGCGGCCACCCTCGCCGTCGAACAACGCGGCACCGGCCCAGTCACCGAATCGGATCCGATCCCCGGGCTGCAACTTCACCGGCGTATCCGGATCGACCCGGACGTTGTTGACCCAGGTACCGCCCTCCGACGGTTCGGCCCGGAGCATGACGTCACCGAAAACGTCGCGATAGACCGTGGCGTGGTGCGGTAGCACCGAATCGTGGCCGGCGAGCCGGTCGGCGAGCAGCGAGCCCGGCGTGCGGCCGATCCGCATTTCCTCTCCGGGACGCAACACGAGAGGCGTGGCGTGCTCGTCGTCGGTCAGGCGCACAACCAGTGGATCCGCACCAGCCACACGCAATTCGGCGTCGTTTCTGCCGAAGGTGAGTCGGTCCTCGGGATTCAGATAGCGCTTCTCTCCCGGAGTCAGGAGTTCGTCGCCGACCTTGACCTCGTAGGAGAGCAACTGCGGATCCTGGCTCCGGATCCACATCCGGCCGTCGAGATCTCGACCCAGGATGATCTCGTCTCCTGGATTCGGTATGACCACGGGCTTGCCGTTCACGTACTGCAGGTTGATCGGGCCGGCGTCGCCGTGCAGGCTCCGGAGGTCGATCGTGTGTTCGTCTCCCGGCTCCAACCGGATCGACCCGTTGAACGAATCGAGGAAGCGGATTTCCGCGGCCGGGACATGGGCGTCGGCACCGAGATGGGCGGTGCCGCGGAAGTCGGGGCCGAATCCGACATTGTCCCCTTCGGTGATGCTGACCCGCTGCCCCGTCTCGATCCGGTCCCCGTTGACCCAGACACCGTCGGATGAACGATCCGCGCGAACCCACAACCGGCCGTCGTGGTCGAGACCGACGACGGCATGTCGCGGAGCCACTCCGCGGACTCCTCCCAACTGCTCCGCCAACGGACTTCTCGGATCGGTGCCGACGTGGACCCACTGTCCCGGCTCCAGCCGGGCCGACAGCGCGACGCCGTCCGCACCGCGGATCAGGAACCGGACCGGATTCGCGTCCCGCGACGCTCCGGGCGGAAGGAATTCCGCCTCGCCGGAATAACCTCCGAGACGCACCGAGTCGCCGGGCTCCAGATAGCGCGGTTGCCCGGTGACCAGTTTCTCGCCGTTGACCCGGGTGCCGTTCTTGGAACCGACGTCCTTGATCCATACCCGGCCGAGGTCGTCCATACCCAGCACGGCGTGCTTCGCGGAGATCATGGATCGCCCGGACGCGTCCGGGTGGACCATGGCCCGGCCGATCGGAATCTCCTGGTTCCGATAGATTTTCAGGTTCGGACCCTCGTCGCCGAACAGGCGTACCTCGGTCATCTGCCGCTGGAAATGCAGACCGACTTCCAGATGGCGGCTCAGTCGCAGATCCTGACCGTCGTACACGCGAACCCAGCCGCCGGCGACGAGTTGCTTTCCGTCGACGAAGGTTCCGTTCATCGAATTCTCGTCGCGGACGAACACGTGGCCGGCGTCGTCCACCTTGATGACCGCGTGCCGATTGGAGACGTATTCGGTGGCGACGCCGTGCAGCACGGCGCCGGGTCCGCGGCCGAGGACGTACTCGCGACCGGGAATGAGTCGCAACGGCAATCGGGCGCCGTCGGGAGTGGTCAGTACCAATTCGACGTGACCGCCGTCCGGATGCCGATAGTTCATCGTCATCCCGGGCGCATCGGGCGCCGGCCGCGGCGTATGCGGATCCTCCTCCGGCGGAACGACTTCCGGTTCCTCACGCGGCAACGGCCGGGTCGGCGGTCCATCGCGGAGGGATTCATCGAAGGCGGAACGATCCACGACTCGCTCCGGCTCGACCGGCAGCGCGTCCGGCGGTGCATCGGTCTCGGGCCGTGGTTGTCGCGGTTGCGCGTTCCCCGGTGTCTCCTCTGCCGGAGCAGCGTCGGCCGGTCGCGGTCCGGCCGAACGGCCGGTCCCCCCGGGCGGCCCGTCCTCGCCGGCGAGGGCCGGGCGGTCACGTACCGGACCGGCCGAGACATCCCGCCGCGCACCGGTGCGAGGATCCTCCGAATTCCTTGGGGACGAACCATTTTCGGCGAGGGTATGAGCGGGCGGGGGTGGCGGGCCGTCCGCCCGACGGGCGGCGACGACGTCGACGGAGTGGTCGGCCATCGCGTCCAGCCGATGCAGCACCACGTCGTGCCAGTCCGTACGGCCGGCGGCGACGAAGGCCGGCCGCAGATCCTCGACCCGGGCCCGCACCTCCTGGACTTCGGCCGACGTGAGCGAATGGTCCCTCCACACGACACTGCCGTCCGGTGCGCGCTCCAGAAAGTGCTCCGCGAACGGACTCATCCTCCTGTCCGCGTACTCGGAATTGTGGAAGGCGAGACTGTTGTCGATCGCCCACACATCCGCGTCGGGAGCCACCATCCAGTTCTCGCTGTTGCGATCCAGTGGTCGCACCAGCGCATCGAGAACTCCCAGCCGCACCCCGGCGGGCGTGTTCAGGAATCGTTCGTGCGGAGACCAATCCCGGGGATAGGCGGCGACCGCGGTCTCACCGGGCGCCACTTCCATGTAGACGTCGCGGCCGACGACATGCACCGCGGGCACGTTGGCGCCGGCCGCGTCGCCGACGAGTGAGGTGAGGTATTCGGCGTGCGCGTGTTGCGGATCCGCGACCACCTTGTGAATCACCGCGGTGCCGTCCGGGAACACCAGCCGCTCCACCAGACGGGCCGAATCGCCCGGCGTCCTGGGTTGTTTGATCACCTCGATCTCGGGCACCGCGCCGGATCGCAGCAACGCGTCGATCTTCGTGCCGAAAGCACGCTGCCGGGCGGCCACATCCGTGTCGAATCCGTCGCGCATCGCGGCCCGGCCCGCTTGGTGGACCCGCAGCGAACTGAACGCCGCCCCGACGAAACCTCCGCCGAAACCGGTGACGACCGCCGCACGAACCTGCCGGTACACATCCCCGAGGCTGTGGATGTCGCCGTGATGAATGATCAGGGAGGGCACGACACCTGCCACACCGCCCGTGACACCGCCGGCGCCACCGATGACCACCGTGCCGCCGACATGGGTCACGAGCCGGCCCAGGACGGTGGTCGCCCGCCCCGACAGGCGTTCGATGACGACCGGCGCCAGGCGACGGCCCACTTCGGCGCCCGCGACACCACCCACCGTGCCGGCCACCAGCATTTCGCCGAACGAACCCCAGTCGAAGTCCTTCCGGATACCGTCGGCCATATCCCAGGCCTGCGCGCCCACGCTGGTCAGGCCGCTGGTGAGGGCGCCGATCTTCGCCGCGTGGATGGCCCCCGCAGGGCGGCACGCCGGACCGCTCCGGCCGCGGCCTCCTCGCCGGTCCGGACGGCCAATTGCTCGACCGCCTCCCGCATCGCCACCTCGGCCGCGATACGGTCGTTGAGCGCCTTCAGGCCGCCGCCCTGGAAGAACAACAGCGCATCGTAGGCGAGCTGCGCCCCCAGGATGATGCCGGTGACGATCAGCTGGTGCTGGACCTCGAGCGTGGCATCGGCGGTGTCGTAGCACTGCCGGCCCAGACCCTCACACACCGCGGCCTGATCGCGCATCGCTTTCACGACGCTGCGATTACGTTGCGCCAGACCTTCCCTGCTCGCACCGGTGAGCGCCTGTTCCGCCAGCGCGCCCCGCGCTTCGTATTCATCCGCGGAGTTCTTCAGATCGGCACTCGCCCGCATATAGGCGTCACCGTTGCCGCGCATCCCGGGAACGCTGGTCGCGGGCCAGTGCCCGATCACCAGATCGCGGACTGCTCCGGGAACTTCGGCCAGCAGGTGGCTCGCATCTCCCGGCTGCTGCTCGGGCACCGACCACCCACCTGAAATTTTCCTCCGGAGATTCGATCTTCCCACGGCTGGTGAGCCGGCGCTGCCCACGGACGGGAAATGGTGGAGCCGCGCCACAATGGATGCGAGAGGGGAGGACGCCGGTGGGTGAGCAGTTTTCGGCCGACCTGGACGCGTTGCGGGACCACGCCGCCGCGTTCGATCGGATCGGCGCCGAGGTGTACACTGCCGTCCAGCGTTTGCTGTCGGCGTTGGAGGCCGGCGGCGCGCCGTGGGGCAACGACGACACCGGCAAGGCATTCGCCGACAGTTACGTGCCCGAATATCAGCAGACGCGAACCAATTTGAACGACCTGGCGCAGGTGGCGCGGCAATCGGGATCGGATCTCCGCCAACTGGCGGACAATTTCGAGAATCAGGACCTGATCGGCGGGCGGCATCTCCGGGACAGCCCGATCTCGCAGTCGGCCATCGCTCCCCGGTACTCGAACGACACCGCCCCGATCACCGTCATGAACTCGCCGTCCGGGTCCGCGCCGACGGGCGGGACCACCGCGTCGTCCACGCCGTCCGCCCCGGCCGGCACCATCGGGAATCCGGCCGGAATTTCCGCGCCGGGTTCCGGTGATCGGTTCGCGCCTTCGGAACACGATGGCGGTGCCCGCCACGCCGGACCGGCCGGTGCCGATGCCGATTCCGGATCACGCCGAGCGGCGGATTCGGATCGGAACTCCGCGCCGGACGAGTCCGACTCCCCGGCGACGGGAAACCCTACCGGCGCCGGCGAATCCGACGAGCCGGGCGTCTCGGGCGCCGCGGGCGCCGCGCCTGCCGCGGAAATACCCGCGCCTACCACGCCGTCCTGGTCCGATGCGACGACCGAGCGACGCACCGGCCGCACCCCATGGAATACGGCACGTGGCCCGGCTACCGGCCCGGCGATGGACGGGGCAGCCGGCACCGCCCCGCGCGACGGCTCCGCCGAGACGTCTCCCCGCGGTCCCGGCCGGCCGGCCGCGCGTCCCGCGGGCAGATCCGACCGGCCCGGGCGGAGAACGGCGGAGCCGGTGCCGCCGCGCTCCGGCGAGTCCGTCGCGGCACGCCTGGTACGAGAGCTCGCCGAGCGGCACGGTGTGACGGCGTTCGGATTCGACACTCCGGCCGTGCCCGACGAGGTCCTCTTCGAGATCGTCGCGGCGGTGGACGACGTCTTGCCGCGTTATCCGATGATCGTGCTCGGCGCGATCGGGATCGCGGCGCTGCCGGAGGGCGAGACGACCCGGCTGGAATGGGATACCGAGCCGGCCCCGGCGTCCGCGGCCGTCCGGCCCCGGGTCTTCACGGACACTCCGGCGCGACGGATCACGATCGGCCCCCCTCCGGCGCGAATCACCTTGTCGGCGAATGCCGCGACCGACCCGGAGGCCTTGCGACAGGAGACCTCAGCGGCCGTGCGCGCCGGCCTCATCGCGTCGGGAAGCGCCCGGCGACCGGTGTATTCGTCGATCGTGCGGGAAATGGGCGGCGCGCTCGACCTCGCCGGTGATTTCCGGGCTCGGCGGGCCACCCAGCGCGGACTGCTGAGCGCATACCTCCCCGGTCTGCCCGCCGCCGACCGAGCGTCGTTGCGCCGCACCGTTTCCGGCTTCCGAGAATGGCGGGCACAGTTGAGTGGCCGCAGTTTCGTGGCGGGCCGGCTCGCTCCCGCCGCGGCACTGTCGGAGGCGTTCACCGAAGTGGCGCTGAACAGCGCGCAGGCCGCTCCCCCGGCCCGGGTGTTGCACGACCTGCTGGTCGACGCGGCCGAGGCGAGCGGGCGCCATCGAGACCGGGCGTCCGGCACGGGGGCGCGTACCCGCGCCGGCGAGCTCCACTGAGCCGCCAGTAGCTCTGCCGCACAGCCGATTCCGGCCGGTCGGGCGCGGGAGTAGGCTCGGGTGCGAACCATCCGGTTCGTCGGGTTGCGGAATGACGGCGAGGAGGCTACATGCCCGGCAAGACCATTCTGATCACCGGTTCCACCGACGGGCTGGGGCGGCATCTGGCGGTGCGGCTGGCGCGCTCGGGGGCGCGGGTGCTCGTGCACGGCCGGGATCGGGAGCGTGGTGCGGGGGTGCGCGCGGAGATCCTGGCCGCCGGGGGGCCGGAGCCGGAGGTGCTGATCGCCGATCTCGGGTCGCTGCGGGAGGTGGATCGGCTCGCCGGGGAGGTGGGCGCGGTCACCGATCGGCTCGATGCGCTGATCAACAATGCCGGTGTCGGGTTCGGGGCGCCGGATTCGGCGCGTGAACTCGGCGCCGACGGGTACGAATTGCGTTTCGCCGTCAACTATCTCGCGGGGGTCCGGCTCGTCCGCCAGCTGGCGCCGCTGCTGATCGCCGCGGCGCCCGCGCGGGTGGTCAACGTCGCCTCGATCGGGCAGCAGGCGCTGGATTTCGGGGATCTGAACTTCGAGCACGGTTACTCGGGGGCGGCCGCGTACATGCGCAGCAAGCTCGCGCTGATCATGGCGACCTTCGACCTCGCCGAGGAGTTCGGGCCCGCCGGCGTCATGGTGACCGCGCTGCATCCGGCCACCTACATGGACACCACGATGGTGCGTGAGTTCGGCGGTTCGCCGCTGAGCACGGTCGACGAGGGCGGGGACGCGGTCGTCCGGCTGATCACCGAGGACGTGCCGAACGGCGCGTACTTCAACGGCCGGAAACCGGCCCGCGCCGACGCGCAGGCCTACGATCCCGCCGCTCGCGGCGAGCTTCGCCGGCGGACGGCGGAGCTGATCTCGGCGGCCGTGGGGTAGCCCGTACCGCGTGCCGGAACGAGTTCCGGCAGTCGATGACAAAAAAGTTTCGCTGAGACCCTTGTCACAGCGGGCAAACATCTGGTTGTCTCGTGGCCGACGGTTCACCCACCGCAACGGCGTCACTCTGCGGCGGTCACCGCTGCCCGACCAGAAGGAAGTCAGATGTCCCGAGCTGCCCATTCCGGCCCTCGCACCCGTTCCCATCCCCGAGCCCGCGCGGTCGCCGTGGCCCGCGAGCATCGGCGCCGGTACCAACTGGTCGCGCTGGCGCCCGCGGTCGCGGACGTGGTCCGGTACGCGGGGGGCTGGCTGTTCGACCGGGCCTCGTCCGGCTGGGAGGTGACGGCGATCGTGGCCGATCACGCCGACACCCGGCCGCTGGAGATCCTCGGCGTGCGGGTCGTCGACCTGGAGTCGGCGTTCGCGTCACGGGTGCGCAGCCCGATGCCGAACGCGCTCGCCATCGACACCGAGTTGTTCGCCGCCGACCATCGGGTCCGCGCGGGCCTGCTCGACGTCTTCGACCACGAGTTGATCGATCAGGTGACCTTCTGGGGCGACCGGCCGCTCGGCGACCTGGGCGCGCGGTTCGACCCGGTGCAGCACCGGGCCAGCCGGGCGGCCCAGGCGTTCAAGGCGCGCGCGCTGTCGGTGGCCGGGCAGCAGGCGCCCGCGGCCCCGGAGTTGTTCCGCTGCTGCGAGTTCCAGCCCGGGGCCGCGGGATTCCGCGACCTGCTGCCCACCGCGGTCTGAATCACCGGGAACGCGTTGTCCCCGTGCACATTCCGCGTGGCTAAGCGCCCAGCGGCGCGAAGGTGATGTGCAGGTCGCGCAGGCCGCGCAGCAGGAAGGTCGGCTCGTAGCGGTAGCCGCGGTCCGGCCCGGCGCCGTGCGCCCCGTCGTCGATGGCGATGTCGCGGACCCGGTCGAGCAGCCGGTTCAGCGTCACCTGCCCCTCGGCGCGGGCCAGCGGCGCGCCCGCGCAGGTGTGGATGCCGCGGCCGAAGGCGATGTGCTCGCGCGAATTCCGGCGGTCCAGCCGGAACTCGTCCGGATTCTCGAATTTCCGGGGGTCCCGATTGGCCGCGCCGATGCACAACATCACCACCGTGCCCGCCGGAATGTCCACGCCGCCGACCTGAGTGGACCGCTTGGCCAATCGGAAGTCCACCTTGGTCGGGCTCTCGAAACGCAGTGACTCCTCGACGAATTGGCCCACCAGGCCACGGTCCTCGCGCAGCACCCGCTGATACTCGGGCTGCTCGCCGAGCACCTTGACCGCCGCGCTGAGCAGTTTGGTGACCGTCTCCTGTCCCGCCGCGAAGAGGAAGGTGGCGGGCCGGACCAGTTCGGCGACAGTGGGTTTCGCCCCGTCCGGATAGGTCGCGGTGGCGAGCACGCTGAGGATGTCCTCGCGCGGCTGCCGCTGCCGGTCGGTGATGTACGCGCCGAATCGCCCTTCGAGCCACTCCAGCGGGTTCAGGCCCACCGGCTCGTGGTCCAGCGCGCCGACCCGGCTGCCCGGTTCCTCGTGCCCGGACAGCGCGGACCGGAATTCGTCGCGATCGCCGTCGGGCACGCCCAGCAGATCCGCGATGACCAGCGTCGCATAGGGTTTCGCGTACTCGTCCAGGAATTCGCAACGGCCCGCGGCCAGGAACTCGTCGAGCTGACGGTCGGCCTGCCGCCACATGTATTCCTCGTTCTCCTTCAACCGCTTCGGCGTCAGGAGTTTGGCCAGCAGGGCCCGGGTGCGGGTGTGGTCGGGCGGATCCATCGTCACCATGTGCTCGTTGATCGGGAACAGATGGCGGTGTTCCTCGATCTGCGCGGTGATGTCGTCGCCGGCCGGCCGGAACGGCAGCGGGGGGAAGGGCCCGCCGATCGAGATCGCCGCGGAGAAGTGCTCGGCGTCGCGGAAGATCTCGTTCGCCTCCTGATAACCGGTCACCGCCACCACGTCGTGGTGCGGCTCCCGGAACACCGGATTCCGCGCGCGCAGGTACGCCAGGTACTCGTACGGATCCTGGGCGACATCCGGATCGGAGAAGTAGTCGACTGATGCCAGATCGGTCATGTGCTGTCCAGCCTTTCCCGGCAGGGGAAGACGGGCCTCCGCCGATCCGGTGGCACGACCGGTGCGGAGACCACTGCTTTCGAATTAGGGGATTCACCTTACGCAAATCCGGTAATCGGATTACCGAAAATCGAGAGTAGCAGTCCAGCAGCGTCCAGGGAAGGGGTTCGCTGTACGAGTGGACAACAGAACTCAGGCGCCGCCGTCCGCCGCCACCGGCGGTTCCAGCCCGTCCAGGTATCGCTCGATCAGCGCGATGGTCTCCTCGTGACCGAGGGTGAGATCCATGTTCGACTCCATCACCAGGATGGTGGTCACCGTCGACAACAGCAGCGACACGGCCACCGGCGGGAACTCCTCGATGTTCACGCCGTACTGCCGCAGGATGAAGGTCAGCGCGGTGAGCTGCACCTCGCGGAACCGGGTGGCGTAGGCGACCAGTTCGGCGCGAATCGCCTTGCGGTGGTTGGCGAGTGCGAAGAACTCCACCATCAGCGAGTTGCGCTCCGCGTCCTTGGCCAGCTCCCACAGCGCGTGCAACGGCCGCGGCCCGGCGAGCGCCCGCCGATGACTGCCGAAGTGCCCCTCGGTGCCCTCGCGCAGCACCGCGACGAACAGATCGTCCATGGTCGGGAAGTAGTAGTGCACCAGCGCGGGTTTGACGCCCGCCTCGGCCGCCACCCGTCGCGCACTGGCGGCGGCGTAACCGTCCGCGATCATGATGCGTGCCGTCGCGTCGAGCAGCTCGCGCCGGGTGGTCGTGTCGTTCGCGCCTCGTCGCCGGGTGGGCATGGCCGTCAGGCTAACACTGGGCAGTCGTACAGCATCCGGGCGGGCTCGGCGGCGGCCGGATCCGGCGGCAAGCGGCCGAGCCGGGATGGCGCCGACGATCCGCCGTACCGGCCCGGTGGTACGCCAGGGCTCGGCGCACCGCGGTGATGAAGGGCAATGCGGCACGAGACCCGGGAACTCACCTCGGATCTCGCCCACCCGCGGCGGGTTCGCGCCTCACACCGGCGCGCGTCAGCCATACGGCGAATCCGCCGAGAACGGCCGCGACGGCGACGATAGCACCGAAAATGGTTGTGGCGGTAGAAATTCCGGCGGCATCGCCCAGGTAGCCGGCGACCACCGGGAGCAGACCGGCGGGTAGATACCCGCCGATGTTCAAAGCCGCGTTGGCCTCGGCCAGGCGGTCGGCCGGGACGGTGGCGTTGAGCAGCGACAGCCCGCCCAACTGGCCCAGCCCCTGACCCGCGCCGGCCAGCAGGGCGGCCACGACGAGCCAGGCGACGGTCTCGGTGCGAACCGCCGCGACCAGCGTGGCCGTACTCGCCGTGGTGGCCACGGCCGACGCGATCATGATCAGTGAGCGGCGCACGCGGCGGACCGCGAACTGGACGGCGGTGGCGGTGAGGAACATGCCGAATGCCATGGCGCCGGCCGGGATTCGGCTCGTGACGCCGAGCAGCCCGGACAGCAGGGCCGGGCCGAGCGACAGCACGAACGATGTCGCGGTGATACCCGGCGCGAATACCGCGATGCCGAGCGCGAGTTCGCGGCCCCGGCCGGCGGGCACGCGCGGAACCCGGATCCACGCACCGGTGGCGACGGGCGCGGGCCCGCCGACGCCGACGGGCGCGGGCCTGCCGAGGTCACCGGACATCGGCCTGCCGAGGGGCAGCCGGGCGACCGCCACCGCCGCGGTCAGCAGCAGCACCGCCTCGACGATGAAGACGGTCACGGTGGGGGCGGGCAGGGTCTCGGACACGATGCCGGACAACAGCGGCCCGGCGCCGGCGCCGAACACCATGGCACACGAGGCGAGCAGCGCCGCCTGCGATTTCCGTTGCGGCCCCGCGACATCGGTGACAGCGGCCATCCCGGCCGAGACCGCGGCGCCGACCGCGACCCCGGTGCACAACCGGGCGACCAGCAGCGCCGCCACGCTGCCGGCCGTCGCGAAGATCACGCAGGCGAGCAGCGCCAAGGCGAGCGCGGGCAGCAGGACCGGCCGACGGCCCCAGCGATCGGACACCACCCCGGACACCAGCAACGAGCCGAGCAGACCCGCGATGTAACAGGCGAAGACCACCGTGAGCATGCCCTTGGAGAAGCCGATCCGGTTCTGCCACAACACATACAGCGGCGTCGCGGCATTGGACAGCACGAAGACCGCCGCCACCGGCCAGGCCGCGAGCCACATGGTGCGCACCGGCGTGCCCGCGGTCCGGACCACAGTCGTTTCCGTCGTCGTCACGATCACTCCCACTCTGTTCGAATAAACTCGTACTTGTTCGAGTGGAGTCGAACTTAACAGTAGTACGATGGGAGTCGTACTTACTGTGATCGGAGGAACACCATGCCGTCGAAAGCCGCCCATCGGTTCGCGGTCCCTCCGCGACCGGCGAATCTGCCGGATCCGCTGCCCGAACCGGCGCCGGAGGACATCCGGCTGGAGACCGCCCTCGGCGCGCTCAGCGAACCGCTGCGGTTGTACATCGTGCGCGAATTACTGCTGCACTCCGAGGAATTCGACCATCCCTGCGGCTGGTTCGGCATCGACCGGCCGAAATCCTCACTCACCCATCACTTCAAGGCGCTGCGTGACGCCGGGCTGATCCGGCAGCGGCAGTACGGCCTGGAGCGGCGCAGCCACGTCCGTATCGAGGATCTCGACACCCGTTTCCCCGGACTGCTCGACCTCGTCGCCGAATGGTCGCCCGCCGAAGCGGATTGAGTACGCCGCCGATCGGATCGATTGTCGGGCAACGGCTTCGGACCTCCACCGGAGGATCGCCACGCGGCCATACCCCGCCCGCCCGCGCCATCGGGCCTCGCGGGGGCGACACGGTCGACGCCACGCTCCGGCCCGGTGCCGCCGACCGTGTCGCCCTGGCAACCGTGTCGCCCCCGCCCCGACCGTGTCGGCGCCGGCAACCGGGTCGCCCCACGGCCACCGGGTCGCCCCACGGCCACCGGGTCGCCCGACAGCAACCGGGTCGCCCACGGCCACCGGGTCGCCCGACAGCAACCGGCTCGCCCCACGGCCACCGGGTCGCCCGACAGCAACCGTCTCGCCCCACGGCCACCGTCTCGCCCCACGGCAATCAGGTCGCCCCGCGGCAATCAGGTCGCCCGGCGGCAGTGGATGCGCGCCGATCTGCTCGCACCGGCCCCGTTCCCGCGCGGCCCGGCACCGGTGCGAGCATGAAGCGGTGAGCGCATCGACAGGAGCGGCGGCGACGGAACCCGGCGCGCTGGAGGCCGCCCGGATTCCGCTGACCGGGTACTGCTATCGAATGCTCGGCTCGGCCGCCGACGCCGAGGACGCGGTCCAGGAAACCCTGCTGCGCGCCTACCTGCGCCTGGACACCTTCGATCCGGCGCGCTCGCGGCTGTCGACCTGGCTGCACGCGATCGCCACGAACATCTGCCTGGACCTGCTGCGCGGCCGTACCCGCCGGATGCTGACCTGGGACGGCCCGGTCGCCGGTGGCTTCGATCCCGGCTCGGCGCTCCCCCCGGACCGCTGGATCGAGCCGATGCCCGACGCGGCGCTGATCGCGACCCGGGATCCGGCCGAGGTGGTGGCCCAGCGCGAATCGGTGCGGCTGGCCTTCGTCGCGGCCCTGCAACATCTGCCCCCTCGGCAGCGGGCGGTGCTGGTCCTGCGCGAGGTGCTCGCATTCACGGCGAGCGAGACCGCGGACATGCTCGGCGTCAGCGCCGCCGCGGTGAACAGCGCCCTGCAGCGGGCCCGCGCCACCCTCGCCGCCGCGCGGACCACGCCGGCCGAGGCGCCCGACCCGGCCGATCGCGCCGATCGCGACCTGATCCGGCGCTACGTGACGGCCTTCGAGGCCCACGATGTCGCGGCGCTGGCGGCGCTGCTGTGCGAGGACGCCGAGTCCGGCATGCCGCCGCTGGCCTGGCGTCTGACCGGCCGCGAGACGATCGTGGCGGTGTTCGCGGCCGCCGACGCCTGCGTGGGCGATCGGCTGATCGAGGTCGCGATGAACGGCTCGATCGGGTTCGGCCAGTATCGCCTCGACGGGGCCGGGGTGCCGCGGCCGTTCGCGCTGCTGGCGATCACGACCCGGGGCGGCGCGATCGCGGAGCAGGTGACCTTCCTCGGCACCGCGGACCGGTTCGCGGAGTTCGGCCTGCCCGCGGTCCCGGCCCCGCGCGGGTGATCTCCGCGCGGACCGATGAGTATCGGCGGTCCCGTTCGTATCAGAGGTGATCACATTCCTCGACCAGGAACGGACACCGATGACCAGCACCGATCAGGACACCGCCCGGCTGCGCGAGCACACCGTCGCCGAGCGGGAACGACTCGCCGGACTGCTCGCCGGCCTCACCCCGGAACAGTGGGCGGCGCCCTCGTTGTGCGCCGGCTGGCGGGTGCGCGAGGTCGTCGCGCACGTGACCATGGCCTACCGGACCTCCACCTGGCAGTTCCTGCGCGGGATGATCGCGGCCCGGTTCGCCTTCGACCGGTACGCCGACCGCGCCGCGCGCGCCGACACCGCGCGCATGAGCGACCCCGAACTGCTTGCCGCACTGCGGGACAACATCCACCACCCGTGGCGGCCGCCGGGCGGCGGGGCCGCGGGAGCGTTGAGCCACGACGTGATCCACGGCCTCGACGTCACCGAACCGCTGGGCCTGCCGGCCGCCCCGGCCGATCGCATCGCCACCGTGCTGGGCAACGGCGGCAAGCGTTCCTTCGCCTACTTCGGGGTCGATCTCGGCGGAGTTCGGTTGCGGGCCGAAGATTCCGATGTCGTGCTCGGCGACGGAGCACCGATCACCCTGTCCACCAAGGAGATTCTGCTGATCGTGACGGGACGTACCGCGGTGCCGCGGAACTGAGGTCAGTCCGGCACCACGGTGGCCCGCACCGGGTTGTGGTCCGAGACGCCGCGCAGATCCTCCACCGCGATCGCGGTCGTGGTGGCGCCGACGGTGACCACGTGGTCGATGAACTCGGATTTCGTCCCGCCGCCGCGGGGCCGGGTCGGCACGAGATCCGGCAGCGCCGCCACCGCGAAGCCGGTGCCCAGCCCCGCCGCCACCGTCTCCCGGTCGGCATTGAAGTCGCCCAGCACAACCGTGGGACCGGTTGCCGCCGTGGCCAATTCCGCCAGCCGGGCGAACTGCCCACCGCGGCGGCCGTCGCCGGTGACGTGGGTGGCGATCACGGTCAGGCCGCCGGTGCGGACGACCAGGACGCCCTTGCCCGGATCGTCGGCGAAGGCGGTCGCGGTGATCAGGCGGCTGCCCGGCTCGGTGAGCACGACCAGATGTTCGTCCCGGTCCCGCAGCGCCGTCGCGATCCGCCGCGAGCGCGGCACCCGCGGATAGCGCAACGCGTGTACTGACCTGTGCGGCAACGCCTCTCGCAGCGCCGCGAGCTGATCACCGCTGACCTCCTGCAACGCCACCACGTGCTCGTCGCGCCCGGCCACCCAGCGCGTCACGGCGGCGATCCGCGCGGGCTCGTCCGGCCACCGGTCGGCCACCTCCTCGTACCAGTTCTCGGCGTGCACGCGATGCAGGACGTTCCAGGTGGCGACGGAGATCACAATCAGTACGGTAGTGGACCGCCCGCACCGCGACATCCCGCCGGTCACCGGGCCCCCGCTTTACCTACCTACCTGTAGGTAGGTAGTCTCCGAAACGGGTTGCCCGGACGAAGGAGAACCATGAGCGAGACTGCGGTGATCACCGGCGCGGCCGGCGGGATCGGCGCGGCGGTGGCCCGGCGGCTGGCGAGCGCCGGGGTGCGGTGCGTGCTGGTCGACCGCGATCAGCGGGTGGCCGAGGTGGCGGCCGGGATCGGCGCCGAGGCCGTCGTCGGCGACCTCACCGATCCGGCGCTGTCGGAGCGCGCGGTGGCCGCCGCCGGCGACCGGCTGGACATGCTGGTGCTCAACGCGGGCATGAACTCGGTCGACAAGGATCCCGCCACCCTCGATCTCGACCGGTACCGGGCCGTGGTCGGGGTCAACCAGCACGCGGTGGTGTGGGGCCTGCGCGCGGCGCTGCCGGTGATGCGGCGCCACGGCGGCGGCTCGGTCGTGGTGACCGCCTCGCTCGCCGCGCTCCAGGGCGTGCCACAGGACCCCGTCTACACGATGACCAAACACGCGGTGATCGGCCTGGTCCGCGCGTTCTCGGGCACGCTGGCGGCGGAGAACATCCGGCTCGGCGCGGTCTGCCCCGGCCTGGTCGACACCCCACTGACCGAGGGCGGCCGGGATCGGTTCCGGGCGGCGGGCATTCCGATGCTGTCGGCGGACACCGTCGCCGTGGAGATCGAGCGGTTGCTGCGCACGGGCGAGCCGGGCACCGAACTGGTGGTGCGGCCCGGGCAGCCGACGGCCCGCTACCGGCCGGCCCCGCTGCCGTGACGGCCGACCGGGCGGGCGACCGGCGCGAGGAGATCCTGCGGGCCGCGCTCGCCATGTTCGCCGAGCGCGGTTACCGCGGCACCTCGCTGGACGCCGTCGCACGCGCCGTCGGCCTCACCAGACAGGGTGTGCTGCACTACTTTCCGGACAAACAGCGGCTGCTGGCCGCCATCCTGGCACGCACCGTCGAGGTGGGCCGCGGGGATCTGCCGCCGCACCGGTTGCAGGAGGACGTGCCGGCCCAACTGGCCGCGGTGGTCGCCCACAATCGCGCGCATCCGGCCTACGCGCAGGCGTACAGCGTGCTGATGGCCGAGAGCGTGGTCGCGGATCACCCGGCGCGGGAACACTTCCGAGCGCACTACCGGCAGGTGCTCGACGAGATGACCCGCGGCTACACCGAGCGCTGGGGTGCGCGGCTACCGTCGGGCCTCACCCCGCATGCCGCCGCGGTGGCCGTGCTGGCGCTGCTGGACGGGATGCAGCAGCAGTGGCTGCTGGATCGGGACCGGACCGGCGATCCGGAGACCATGCGCGCGGTGCTGGCCGTGTTGTTCGGTACGGAGTCCCCCGGCCCGCCGCAGTAGCAGACCAGCCCGTCGGTAATTATATTCTTACTTGTGAGAAGTAAGCTTCTCGCTGGCTGAAAACGAGATTGGATCTGCTCATGGCAAGATTGGACGGCAAAGTAGCCTTCATCACCGGCATCGCGCGCGGCCAGGGCCGGGCCCATGCCGTACGGCTGGCTCACGAGGGCGCCGACATCATCGGCATCGATCTCGCCGGGCCGCTGCCCAACGTGCCCTACGACTCCCCCACGCCCGAGGACCTCGCCGAGACGATCCGCCTGGTCGAGGCCGAGGGCCGCAAGATCATCGCCCGGCAGGGCGACGTGCGCGATCTGGCGGGTATGCGGGCGTTGGTCGACGGCGCCGTCGCGGATCTCGGCGGCCTCGACGTGGTGGTCGCCAACGCCGGCATCTGCGTGCCGACCACCTGGGACCAGGCCACGCCGGAGATCTTCCGGGACCACATGGACATCAACGTGACCGGCGTCTGGAACACGGTGATGGTCTCGGCCGGGCACCTGATCACCCGGGGCGGCGGCTCGATCATCCTGATCAGCTCGTACGCCGGTAAGAAGGTGCAGCCGTTCATGGTGCACTACACCACCAGCAAGCACGCCGTGACCGGCATGACCCGCGCGTTCGCCGCCGAACTCGGCCGGCACCGCATCCGGGTCAACAGCATCCATCCCGGCGGGGTGAACACCCCGATGGGGTCCGGCGACATGCAGGGCGCGCTGGAGCGGGCCACCGAGACCAACCCGCCACTGGCGACCATGGGCACGCCGTTCGTGCCGCAGTGGGCCGCCGAGCCGGAGGAGATCGCCGCGGCGGTGGCCTTCCTCGCCTCGGACGAGTCGAGTTTCATCACCTCGGAGCATCTGAGCGTCGACGGCGGCGCGCAGTACTTCTGAGCGGCGCCGGCCGCCGCACCGCGCGGTGCGGCGGCCGCGGGCTCATTCGCCGGACAGATCCGCCGACAGGTCGCGCACCTCGACGCCCTCGGGCACCCGGAACTCCTCGATCACCTCGGGGCGATCGTCGAATTCCAGCCGCAGCGCGCGGCAGATGGTGGCGTGCATGTCGTACATGGTGGTGATGTAGGTGAGTTCCAGAATTTCCGGATCGCTCAGATGGGCCTTCAGTACCGCGAAAACCTCGTCGGGCACCCGGCCGCCGTCGTACACCAGACCGTCGGTATAGGCCAGCACCGCGCGTTCGAGTTCGGAATAGGCCTCGCTGACCTGCCAATGCGGAACAGCCGCGATCTTCTCCTCGGCGACACCGAGGGAACGCATCTGCTTGGAATGCTGGGAAAAGACGAACTGACTGCCGCGGGTATATCCGGCCCGGCACTGTCCCAATTCGCGCAGCACCGGATCCAGCGTCGCGTTGCGGTACACGGAGAAACCCTTCACCGCGTGCCGGAACACCGCCGGCGACTGGGCGAACACGGTCCACCAGTCACCGGGAGTGGCGTGAATGGTGCCGTGGTCGACCGCGGGATCCTTGTCCCGGCCGAACAACCGGTCGTAGAAGAACAGGATCCGCTCGTCGGTGACTTCGGCACGGGGTACTTCACGCAAACGGGGCATGGGGAATTCCTCTCGGGTGGTACGGATTTCGGGGCCGGCGCCGAATCAGAGGGCCGTCGGCACCCGGCGATCGGCGGCCGTCCTCGGCTCGTGGGAGACGTCGGCATCGGTGAAAGTACGGGTCCAGCAGGCGAATTCGAGCACGATGCCATCGGGGTCCTGGAAGTAGAAGGACCGCACGAAGGTGCCGGGGTGCACGTGCGCCGCCACACCGGCGCGGCTGTCGTCGTGGTTCAGGATGCGGCTGACCTTGATGCCCTCGGACCGGACCCGCTCGTAGTACTCGTCGAACTTCTCCGGCGGCACCGCGAAGGCCACATGGTTCATCGAGCCCACGGCGCTGGCCAGTTCACCCTCGTCCGGCAGGCCCTTGGGGGCCGCCACGCCGGGGGTGGCATCCGGCGAGTCGGCGAGCCAGAAGAATGCGATGGTGTTGCCACCGCCGCAGTCGAAGAAGAAATGCTGGCCCAGCGTGCCCGGCAACTCGATCGTCTTCACCAGCGGCATGCCCAGCACGCCCGAATAGAAGTCGATCGTGCGCCGCATGTCGGAACAGACCAGCGCCAGATGATTGATTCCCTGTAATTCGTATTTCTGGTTGGATCGGCTCATGATCGTCCCTTCCACCGGCGCCGTAATCGCCGGCCTTTCCTGCGCTGAACCTGACTTGACAGTCATGTCATGTTACGGGATAGTCTGATCCATGCCGAAGTCATCTGTCAACAGCTCTCCCATGGCGGTCGACACGCTGACACCGCGAGGCCGCAAGACGCGTGACGCGTTACTCGATGCCGCACGGAAGGTGTTCGAAACCGTCGGATTTCTCGACGCCCGGGTGGAATTGATCACCACCGAGGCCAACGTCTCCTACGGCACCTTCTACCGGTATTTCGAGTCGAAGGAGGACGTGTTCGGCGAACTGAGCACCCGCCTGTTCGAGGAGATGCACCGGCGCGGCCCGGCCGCCACCGCCCCCTCGCCCGCGGCCCGGCTCATCGCCGCCAACCGCGCGTATTACGAGGCCTACCGGCGCAACGCCCGGCTGATGGCCATCGTCGAACAGGTCGCCACCTTCAACGAGGATTTCCGCCGGTTGCGCCACGAGCACCGCCGCGTCATCACCGACCGGACCGCGCAGGCCATCGCCCGCTGGCAGCACGAGGGCCTGGTCCGGCGGTCGCTCGACCCCGAACTGGCCGCGCGGGCCATCGCCGCGATGGTCGACCACTCGTTGTATCTCTGGCTGATCCAGGGCGAGGACGCCGACGAGGATGCCCTGCTGGACACCCTCGACCAGATGTCCGTCGCGGCCCTCGGGCTCGACGTACCCGGATCCACCGCCGACTGATCGACGCTCGAAATCCCAACCCCCGCAGGAGGTCCGCCTCGTATGAATGAATTGGCCGATCGCTTCTTCGCCGCCGTCAGCGCCGGCGACAGGGCGGCGCTCACCGAGCTGTACGCACCGGATGCCCGGATCTGGCACAACGACAAGGGCACCGAGGAGACCGTCACCGAGAATCTGAAGGTGCTGGGCTGGCTGCAGCGCACGGTGGAAAACCTTCGCTACGAGGACATCCGGCGCCACCTGTTGCCCGACGGGTTCGCCCAGCAGCACGTGCTGCGCGGCACGCTGCCGGGGCACGGACCGCTCGAGGTCGCGGCCTGCCTGTTCGTGCGGGTGCGCGACGGGCATATCGAGCGCATCGAGGAATACGTCGACTCGGCCGCGACGCAGCCGCTGCGCGACGTGCCCGTGCGGACCGGGGAGCGGTGATGACCACGATCGGCCGGGCCACCGGCGACATCGCCGAATTGTCCACGCGGATGCGGACGTTCATCGACGAGGAGGTCATCCCGGCGGAGCGCGCCCTGGCTGCCGAGGACGCGGCGGCCACCGCCGCGCTCGACGAATTGCGCGGCCGCGCCAAGGAACTCGGCCTGTGGGCGCTCGGCCATCCGGCCGAGGTCGGCGGCGGCGGAGTGCCGTTCCTCGACTTCGTCTACCTCAACGAGATCATCGGCCGCTCGGAGTTCGGCCAGCTCGCGGTCGGTTCGGTGTCCATGCAGGACACCCTGATGCTGTACCGGCACGGCACCGAGGAGCAGCGCGCCCGCTGGATCCCGCCGATCGTCTCCGGCGAGACCCTGCCCTCGGTCGGCATGACCGAGCCGGAGGTCGCGGGCTCTGATCCGACTCTGGTCGCCACCCGCGCGGAGCTGGTGGACGACACCTGGATCATCAACGGGCACAAGTGGTTCACCACGGGCGTGGCGCAGGCCGGATACTGCACGGTCTTCGCGCGCACCGAACCCGATTCCGCCCCGAGGCATTCCGCCGTCAGCGCGATCATCGTGCCGACCGACACCCCCGGATTCGAGATCGTGCGCTCCATTCCCACGATGGGTCACGATCCCAGCGACCACTACGAAGTGCGGCTCACGAATGTGCGGGTCCCGGCGGCCAATCTGCTCGGCGAGCGCGGCCGCGGCTTCGCGGTGGCGCAGGACCGGCTCGGCGCGGGCCGGATCTTCCACTGCATGCGCTGGCTCGGGCAGGCTCAGCGGGCCTACGAGCTGATGTGCGAACGGGCCAACACCCGGTTCGCGCACGGTTCGCTGCTGGCCGAGAAGGGCGAGATCCAGCGCTACATCGCCGAATCCGCGGCCTATATCCACGCGCATCGGCTGATGACCCTCGACGCCGCCCGCGCGATGGACGCCGGCGAGGACTACCGGATCCGGGTGGGGCTGATCAAGTTCTGGGGTGCGCGCATGCTGCACAACGTGATCGACCGCGCCATCCAGGTGCACGGCGCGCTCGGGCTCACCGCGGACACCCCGCTGGAGCGGATGTACCGGCAGGCCCGCTACGCCCGCGTCTACGACGGCCCCGACGAGGTGCACCGCATGTCGACCGCGCGCCGCCTGCTGCGCGATCCGGGGGCGGCTCCATGGAAGTGACGCCGGAATCCCCGGCGGCCACCGGTCTCGCCGACGGGGTCGGCGCGGTGCTCGGCGCGGCGCTGGGCGCCACGCTCACCGAGGTGCGGGCGCGGCAGCTCACCGGCGGCGCGAGCCGGCAGGTCTACGCGATCACGGCCCGCGACGACACCGGCGCAGCGCGGCAAGCCATCCTGCGCCGCGATCCCCCGGGACACGGCGACGCGCGCCGGATGCGCGCCGAGGCGGCCTGCCTGCGGGCGGCCGCCACCGTGGGCGTCCCGGTCCCCGGCGTCCTCGGCAACGGCGACACCGCTCCCGGCATCGACGCGCCGTATCTGCTCATGGAATTGGTCGACGGCGAGTCGATTCCCCGGAAACTGCAACGAGATCCGGAGTTCGACGAGCTACGGCCCGGGCTGGTGGCGGAACTCGGCCGGGTACTGGGCCTGATCCATCGCACCCCGCTGGACGATCTGGACATGCTCGACGACGGCGATCCGGTGGCGAGTGTCGAACGGATCTACCGTGATCTGGCCGATCCCCGCCCGGCGGTGGAGATGGGGCTGCGGTGGCTGCGCGACCACGCACCGGCCGCCCGCCCGAATGCCCTGGTGCACGGTGACTTCCGGCTCGGCAACTTCCTCATCGATCCGTCCGGGGTGCGGGCGGTGCTGGACTGGGAGCTCGCCCACATCGGCAATCCGATCGAGGATCTGGGCTGGTTGTGCGTGCGCGCCTGGCGTTTCGGCGCGCCGACGCCGGTCGGCGGCCTGGGCGAACGGGACGCGCTGCTCGACGGCTACGAGTCCACCGCGGGAGTGCGGCCCGACGCGGCCGAACTGCTGTGGTGGGAGGTGTTCGGTACGCTGAAGTGGCTGGTGCTCAGCAGGTTTCAGGCCCAGCGGCATTTCGGCGGCGAGGAGCGCTCGATCGAGCTGGCCGCGATCGGACGGCGGGTCTGCGAATCCGAATACGATCTGCTGCTGGTTCTCGGCCTGCTGGACGAGTCGGTGGTACTGCCGGATCCGGCGGAACCCGCTGCCACCGTGCAGGACCGGCCCGCTCTCACCGAGATCCTGGAGCTGGTCGGGCGGACGTTGGCGGAAGAGATCGCCCCCGCGCTGACCGCCGAA
Organism: Nocardia aurantia; assembly: GCF_009604425.1. Classification (GTDB taxonomy): domain Bacteria; phylum Actinomycetota; class Actinomycetes; order Mycobacteriales; family Mycobacteriaceae; genus Nocardia; species Nocardia aurantia. The sequence continues at coordinate 201,648 of NZ_WEGI01000002.1, forward strand.
GCCCAGCGGCAGCGGTATCTGCTGCGCATCTGCGGCAATCTGCTGTCCATCGCGACCCGCGAACTGCGCGCGGGCGACACGGCCACCGCCCACGTCCACGACCTGCTGGCCGAGCTGGGGTGCGATTCGGAAGCGGATCTGGCGCAACGACTCCGGGACGGATCGCGATCCTACACCGACCCCGGCGTACGACGGGCAGCGACCACCGCGGTCGTCGCCCGCCTCGGCGTCACCGACCCCCGGCGACTGCGCCGATCCTGACCGGCTCTCCCCTCGGCCGGTCGTCCGGGAACGGTCCGGGTGCCACCGGCGTGATGGCCCCCGGACCGGATACGCCTGCCCGGAGCGGGCGATCAGTGCGCGGGTTCGAGCAGGATCTCCGAAAGCCGCTGCTGTACAGCCGGTTCGAGTCCGGCCGCGGTGGTCCAGGCGACCACGCCACCGTGCTGCGCGGACATGTGCTCCAGGAATCGCCGCATGGTGGTGGCCTCGGCCGCGAACACCCAGTCCGGCAGCTCGGCCACCGCGGTCCCGCGTGCGTGCGCGGTGCGGGCGCGGCCGACCCGTGCCCGCAGCAGGTCCACGTTGGCGGCCGTCTCCGCGTAGTCGGCGATGATCTCCTCCTCGCTGACCCCGATCACGCCGAGCAGTAACGCGACCACCACGCCGGTGCGGTCCTTACCGGCGGCACAGTGCACCAGCGCCGGCAGACCCCCAGGATCGGCCAGCTCGGTCAGCGCCGCGACAATCGTGTCCGGGCTCTCCGCCAGATATCCGATGTACCGATGCAGCATGCTGCCGTCGGGACTCACGCTGGTCAGATCCAGCCGCTGCCGATCCGGGCCGTGCACGGGCAGATTGCGATACCGGGCGACCCGATCGCGCAGTTCACCACAGCCGTCGACGGATACTTCCTCGACGTTGCGCAGATCGAGGACGGTGCGCAGTCCGAAATGGTCCACCAGATGTTCCAGCCCGGCCGGATCCAGTTCGGTCGGGCTGTCCGCCCGGACCACCCGGCGGGGGCGCACCTGCCGCCCGTCGGTGGTGCGCAGGCCACCCAGGTCCCGCGCATTGACCATTCCGGACGCACCCGTCATCGCTTCCCGCATCGTCCCGTCTCCTTCACTCGCACCGAATATCGACCATACGTAATCACTCGCTTTACGGCGTCGACATCCCGGCCAATTTCCGGATAACACGATCGGCCATAGCCACATGTGATGGCGGTATTCGATTTCATATTTCCCGCGCAACGGTTCCGCGGGCCGCGCCGGCCGATCCGGAAATCACGCACCGGCGAGGGCGACCGCCCGGGCCATGAGCGTGTCCGCGACGGCACGGGGACGACGGCCGAGTCCGCATGCGCAGGCGACGCCGTCGACCCGGCGGCCGAGCGCGTTCTCGATGGAGCGCAACGTCCGCCGCTGCTGCTCCTCGGTCGGTGTGTCGTGGACGAAACCCGCGTGGAATTTCGTGCCCGCCGGCAGGGCGAGGTCGGCCAGTGGCGCGTAGAACCGGTCCCGGATGCTCGGCGGCCGGTCCCCCGCGGCGAACGGCGCGTGCACATATTCCAATACACGTCCGGAAGGCCACTGCCGCGCAATGGAATTGGCCAGATCGACGAGTGGCCGAGTGGTCCGCAGCGGTAAACCCTTGTTGTGCAGGCTACCCAGGCACAGATGCACGCCGAACCGCGTGCCCTCCGGCGCCGCCGCGGCGAGTGCCGCGATGCCCCGTCCGTGGCCCAGCCGCCGTTCCACCGCTCGATGCAGGGGCTGGGTCATCGCCATCGACACCAATTCGGCGGTGGCTTCGAGCTGGATCACCACGTCGTCCCCGGCGACCTGCCGGATCGCGGCGATCTCCCGAACGGTGGCCGCCGCGAACGGTTTCCGGGCGGACCACAGGCCGCGCATCCGCAGCGCGATGACCGCGAGACTCAGATCGGTCGGCATCCCGATCTGCAGCACCGCGCCGGACAGTCCGCACGCCTCGCGCAGCGCCGAGAACACCGGCACCGCCTCGGCGGCCTCCCGGGAATACCCGAGCTCCATCAGGTCACCACTGAGCGGCTTCCCTTGCGGGACACGATATTTCGGCAGATCGCGCAGCGTCCGCCACTGTCCCGCCTTGGCGACCTCGAGCACTCCCCGGTCGACCAACTCCTCGAGGATCGGCCGCACGTAGTACTCGAAACGCCGTGCCTCGCCGGTGGGCACCGTCCCCAGCAGCGGACCGGCACTGTCCGCCATGGCTTTCATCGCCGCGTCCGTGCTCGTGGCCGGAAAACTTCCCACGAAATGCACAGCACGCGAACGCATGACGACATGCTACAAGTTCTACCGCGTACCGACGCCCGGATGTGACGCATCCCGTCCGGTTCACTGAGCAGAATGCCCGGCAACATGACCGGCAACGCAGGATCCCGCCGACCCGTACCGGCCGCTCACCCGGACCGGCGTCTCACCGGTCGCCGTCCTCGGAGATCCAGGCCGGCAACGACTCTCGCGCCGACAACCACTCCAGGGGAATCCCGCAGACTCCCCCCGCCACCCCGATACCCGTACGCGCGGCGACGATTCCACCGACGATCGCGGCAGTCGTGTCCGCATCGCCGCCCGCCTCGACACAAGCGGTGACCGCGGCGGGATAGTCGTCGAAGAATGTCGCCGCCGCCCACAACGTGAACGGCACGGTGTCCTGGGCGCTGACCTGCGCACCGTTGCCCAGTTCGTAGGCGGCTTCGGCCACCGATCGCCCCAGCAGCCGCCCGGCCCGCCGGACCCCGGTCGCGGTCCGGCCGTCGATCAGATACGGCTCGACGGCACGCAGCAGTTCCGCTGGTGCGCAGGGTTTTCCGCGAGTGGCCGCCGCACAGCTCGCCGCGGAGGCGACAACCATCGCGCCCACGATCGCTTCCGGATGCCGATGCGTCACCTCCGCCGACAACGCCGCCTGCGCCGCCGCCCGATCGAGATCTCCGGCGAAGTACGCCCCGAGCGGGGCGACCCGCATCGCGGCGCCATTACCCCAGGATCCGCGCCCGTCGAACAACGCGCCCGCGGCGTCCGCCCAGGGCCGCCCGTCCCGAATCTCGTGCAGCACAGCGACCGTGCCACCGCTGTAGCCCCGATACGGTTCGCAGCGGTCCGCGAAGGTCGCCGCCAGCCCGTCGCGGTCGATCCGGCCCTCGGCGTGTACGTGCGCGAACACCGAACAGGCCATTTCCGTATCGTCGGTCCATTCCCACGGCGCCGCCGGCGGTCGACCGGCCCGGAGTTCGGGCAGCGAACGGCCCGGGACGAAGAACTGGGCGCCCAGCGCGTCACCGACGGACAAACCCTCGAGACTGTCGCGAGCGATCCGGGAAACCAACGGCATATCGACGTCCACCTTGCCAGATATGCTCGGCCGCAACAACTACGGATTTCCGAGCCGGAAACCGAATAGATCCGAACGGACCGAATCGGACCGTGGCGGAGACAGTTCGAAAAGACGGCGACCGAAATACGGCCGATATCCCGGATTACAACACCTTCGCAACGTCACAGCGGCCACCCGAAAGCCCGTGAAAGAGAGAAATCATCCTTCCGACCGGGGCTTCGTCGACACGGAACGATCAGCGCGAACACAAATTCGGACAATCGGCGCTGCGGTAGCATAAGCGGCGTATCGAACGCACCATTCGGAGCACGTCCAACGATCTCTGGAGGTGAGTGATGCAGTTCAACCGTCAGGAAGTGGTGGATCACATCCGGGTCGAGGCCGGTCACGATGCCGCCCGGCAGGCAGCGCAGATACTGCCGGACCACGTCGACCACGAACACCACGAAGCGCTGCTCCACGAGCTCGGCGTGGACCCGCGCAAGATGGTGGAGAAACTCGGCGGAATTCTCTGAGCACGAACCCGATTACTGCTGAGAAGTTCGACGAATAGGCACGGCTCCGGTGTTCCCGCGCTGCGAAGCGCGGGAACACCGCCCGTTACGGGGCCGGGTCCAGTCGCTCGCCGAAGGCCAGGCGGTGCCCGCCGGGCAGCCGGATTCTCCGTGCGCACCACGGCCAATCCGACGTCGTCTCGATGCAGCAACGTCAGACCCATGTCCGGCTCCGTCATGTCGACCTCGAATCCCAGGACCGCGCACAGGAATTCGACGGTCGGCGACATGTCACGGACTTCCAGATTCGGGCGGCAGCTGGAGAACCGGCTCATGGCCCGATCCTAGCCACAGCCCTCGAACGGGTCCGCTACCGAATCAGGTGCGGTCGCGGTCGTCCAGCCACCGATTCGGGCGGGAGCGGACGATCGCCTCCGGCTTGTAGGGTGAGTGCCCGGAAACCGGTGCGCCGGTTCGTTTCGCCGGGTACGAGAAGGGGGCTGCGGGAGATGGTGCGGTGGGTTCGCTTGCTGGCGCTGGTGCTCGTCGTGGGGGTGACCCTTCCGGTGCGGACGGCGCTCGCCGACCCGGGTGACGGCGCGCCAGCGGGCCTGGAGCGGTTCTATCACCAGCAGCTCGACTGGAAGCCATGTGACGATACGGTTCTCGATCAGGCCGGGGCCCGGTGTGCGGGCGTCGTCGTACCGCTCGACTATGCCCATCCGGACGGCCGGACGCTGACCGTGGGGATTTCCCGGATCGCGGCTGCGGATCCGGCCCGGCGGCGGGGCATCATGCTGTCCAATCCCGGTGGGCCGGGCGGGCCCGGCCTCCGCATGCTCGCCAACTTCGCGGCGGTGTTCTCCCCGGAGGTCCGGGCCGAGTACGACCTGATCGGGACGGACCCCCGCGGCATCGGCCGTTCGGAGCGGGTGGATTGCGCATTACCTTTGCCCACAATGCTTTTCGCGGCCGGTTTCGACATCTTCGGATACGCGCGGGACACCACCCTGGCCGCCGCCCTGGCGGCCTCGTGTCAGGTGGACGCGGAGAAGGCCCGGAACATCAGTACCCGCAACACCGCTCGGGACATGGACGTCATCCGGGGCGTCCTCGGGCAGCGCACGCTCAACTATTTCGGCGTTTCCTACGGCACCTATCTCGGATCCGTGTACACGCAACTGTTTCCGGGCCGCACCGACCGCGTCGTACTCGACAGTGCGGTGGATCCGGATCTCGGCGGTTTCGAACTGTTCCACGCCATGGGCCCGGTGAACGAAGCGGGACTGGACGATTGGGCGATGTGGGCCGCCCGCCACGACGCCGACTACCACTTCGGCGGCACCGCCGCGCAGGTCCGGGTGACCGTCGAGGATCTGATCCACCGTGCCGCCGGACATCCGCTCTACGCCGACGGCTATCTCATCGACGAGCACACGGTGCCGATGATGCTGCTGGCGATGCTGTCCAACCCGAAGCTGAACGCCGACCTCGCCGAGGCCCTCCGGGCGGTCGCCGACGAGCTGGCGGGCCTGCCGATCGACATGGGACGGCTGAAGGCGAAGATCAACGGCGCTGTGCCCCTGGAGACTTCGGGCATGGCCGCGGTGCTCTGCGGTGACAAGGCCGCGCCCCGCGACCCGGCCTGGTACCTGTTCAACATCGAGAGTGTCCGCGCGACCGAGCCGGTGTTCGGCCCCTTCGCCCAGAACATCACCGCCTGCGCCTACTGGCCCGATCCACCCGAACCGCCGACGCGGGTCCGCAACCAGGCCACCGCACTGATCCTGCAGGCCACCGGCGACACCCGCACCGCCTACCCGGAAGGCGTTGCGATGCACCGGGATCTGCCGAACTCCCGCCTGATCACGCTGGCGGACACCCGCGTCCACGGCACCTTCCGAAACGGCCTGAGCCCCTGCGTGAACGACATCGTGAACATGTATTTCGCGACCGGGACCCTCCCGGCCGCCGACCTCACCTGCCGTCCCGATCCCGCCTGGTTCCCGGCCTGAGATCGGTTGCCGGACAAGGCGATACCCGGGCGGCGGACCGCCCGGGTATCGCATCGGAGAGGACTCAGGACAGCTTCAGCGACCGTCCGATGATCTCCTTCATGATCTCGGTGGTGCCGCCGTAGATGGTCTGGATGCGGGCGTCCATGTACGCCTTGGCGATCGGGTATTCCTTCATGTAGCCGTAGCCGCCGTGGAGCTGGAGGCAGCGGTTGATCAGGTCGAGCTGCTCCTCGGTGCTCCACCACTTGGCCATGGCGGCCTCCTCGGCGGTGAGCTTGCCGGCGTTCAGCAGTTCGATGAAGCGGTCGACCAGGACGCGCACGGCGGTGGTCTTGGTGGCCAGTTCGGCCATGACGAAGCGGGTGTTCTGCAGGGCGCCGATCGGCTTGCCGAAGGCCTTGCGGCTGCGGACGTACTCGACGGTCATGTCGAGGCAGCTCTCCATCGCGGCGGCCGCCATGACGGCGATCGACAGGCGCTCCTGCGGGAGGTTCTGCATCAGGTGGATGAAGCCCATGCCCTCCTGGCCCAGCAGGTTGCGGGCGGGGACGCGGACGTCGGAGAAGCTGAGTTCGGCGGTGTCCTGGGCCTTGAGGCCGAGCTTGTCGAGGTTGCGGCCCCGCTCGAAGCCGGGCATGCCGCGCTCGACGACCAGCAGAGAGAAGCCCATGGCGCCCTTGTCGGGATCGGTCTGCGCGACGACGATCACGATGTCGGAGTTGATGCCGTTGGTGATGAAGGTCTTGGCGCCGTTGAGGACCCAGTCGTCGCCGTCGCGGACCGCGCGGGTGCGGATGCCCTGCAGGTCGGAACCGGTGCCGGGTTCGGTCATCGCGATCGCGGTGATGATCTCGCCGGCGCAGAAACCGGGCAGCCAGCGCTGCTTCTGCTCGTCGTTGGCCAGATGCAGCAGGTAGGGGGCGATGACGTCGTTGTGCAGGGTGAAACCGAGGCCGGAGTACTGACCGCGGGCGGTCTCCTCGGTGATCACCGCGTTGTAGCGGAAGTCCTCGACGCCGCCGCCGCCGAATTCCTCCGGCACGGCCATGCCCAGGTAGCCCTGCTTACCGGCCTCCAGCCAGAGGTCGCGGTCGACGACGCCCTGCTCCTCCCAGCGAGCGTGATTCGGCGCCACATGCTGTTCCAGGAACTTCCGATACGACTCTCGGAACAGGTCATGTTCGGGTTCGAACAGGGTGCGGTCCACAACAACCTCCTACGCGGCTGACTCTCCCTTGACACCGTACATCGAAAACGAATCGTCGTTTACTTCGAGTCTCCGAATCGGTATCGAAGTGGGGAAACGCCCGGCAGTGAACCCGGCACTCGGCCTGAACGCCGGTAAACCTCTCACCGGCCCGCCGCGTACCGCGGACTGCCGGTCGACGGGCAGCCACCGTTGCCGGTCACGTCGCCGGATGCCGGCCGTCGACGACGATGTCGAACGGATCGTCGCCATCGGCACGATCGGCGTGCCGGGCTCGACCGTCGGCCGCGCGAAATCCAGGATCGCCCGGCCGTCGGGCGGAATGTTGCCGAACCCCCAGGCACCCGGGCTCGGCCAGGCCCAAGGCTGTGAAACTGCCGGGGGTCAGTCCCGGCCGGCGGTACCGGCGTGCGCGTACTCGGTCAGCGCCGCGGCGAGCGACTTCGGGACCCGCGCCCGCAGCCGGGTGCCGCCCTCCTCGTGATGGGAGTCGACGATCCGGCCGTCGGAATGGATCCGCGCGAGCAGGTCGCCGCGGGTGTACGGCAACAGCACGCTGACCTCGACATCGAGCCCGCCGAGGTACTCCTCCAGCGTCTCGCGCAACTCCTCCAGCCCGCGACCGGTCCGCGCGGACACGAACACCGCCTTCGGCAACTGCGCCCGCAGATGCGCGAGGTCGACCGGGGCCAGCGCGTCGATCTTGTTGACCACCAGCAACTCCGGCGGCGCGGGCGTGCCCGATTCGCGCAGTACGTCTGTGACCACCTCGCGGACGGCCTTGATCTGCTCGAACGGCAGCGCGTCGGACCCGTCGACGACATGCAGCAGCAGATCGGCGCCGGTGACCTCCTCCAGCGTCGAGCGGAACGCCTCGACCAGCTGGGTGGGCAGATGCCGCACGAAGCCGACCGTATCGGTGAACACGACCTCGCGGCCGTCCTCCAGCGCGGCCCGCCGGGTGGTCGGATCCAGGGTGGCGAACAGCGCGTCCTGCACCAGGATGCCGGCGCCGGTCAGCGCGTTCATCAGGCTGGACTTGCCCGCGTTGGTGTAGCCGACGATGGCGACCTGCGGGATGCCGCTGGCGGTACGCCGGGACCGCTTGGTGTCGCGGGCGGTCTTCATCTCGCGAATCTCGCGGCGCAGCTTGGCCATTCGCTCGCGGATGCGGCGGCGGTCGGTCTCGATCTTGGTCTCGCCGGGACCACGCAGGCCCACGCCGCCGTTGCTGCCGGCGCGGCCACCGGCCTGCCGGGACATCGACTCACCCCAGCCGCGCAGCCGCGGCATCATGTACTCCATCTGGGCCAGCGAGACCTGTGCCTTGCCCTCGCGGGAGGTGGCGTGCTGGGCGAAGATGTCCAGGATCAGCGCGGTCCGGTCGACCACCTTCACCTTGACGACCTTCTCCAGCGCGACCAGCTGCGCGGGTGTCAGCTCGCCGTCGCAGATCACGGTGTCGGCGCCGGAGTCGAGCACGACCGTGCGCAGCTCCTCGGCCTTGCCGGAGCCGATGTAGGTGGCCGGATCGGGCTTGTCGCGGCGCTGGATCAGCGCGTCCAGGACCTCCGAACCCGCGGTCTCGGCGAGCGCGGCCAGTTCGGACATGCTCCCCTCGGCCTGCGCCGCGGTGCCCTCGGTCCAGACGCCGACCAGGACCACGCGCTCCAGGCGCAGCTGCCGGTACTCGACCTCGGTGACGTCGGCGAGTTCGGTGGACAGCCCGGCGACGCGGCGCAGTGCGCTGCGCTCGTCGAGCTGGAGCTCACCGACGGTGGGCTCCCAGTCGTGACGATCGGAGTCGTCGTCGGACTCCAGGGCCCAGCCGCCGGGCTCGTGCACACTGCCTTCCGACTCGTGGGCACGGCCGAACTCGTCGGCGGGCAGTTCGTCGGCGGGGGTGAATTGATACGTTTCCGATTTCCTCATACGCCTCCCATGGTCCCACGAGGTACCGACACCGCGCACGTGAGTTCTCGATGAGCCGAACCGGGCACTCAGGCGTCGAACCACCATGTGCCGGCCAGGCGGCCGGAGGCGACCAGCACCGACGGGCCGCGCAACTGCGCGCGCCCACGATCCAGCGTGACCGTGACGTCGCCGCCGGGCACCCGGACGCGGACCTCGCCGGTCCCGGATTCCAGGTCGAAACCCTCCCGGAGCAGGGCGGCGGTGGCCGCGGCGACGGTACCGGTGCCGCAGGAGCGGGTCTCGCCGACGCCGCGTTCGTAGACCCGCATGTCGACCGCGCGGTTCTCGTCGATCGCGGTCAGGATCTCCAGGTTGACGCCGTGCGGGAACAGTTCCGGGTCGTAGCCGGGCGGCACGCCGAAGTTCAGCGCGGCCAGCGCGGCGGCGGTCAGCTCCGGATCCACACAGGCAAGATGGGGGTTGCCGACGTCGATGCCGAGTCCCGGCAGCGCGCGACCGGCGACGGTCGCCGTCGACTCGCCCAGGATCACCACCGGGCCCATCCCGACCGTGACGTCGCCGAGCACCTCGTCGGCGGAGTGCACGATCACCGGGCGCGCGCCGGCACGGCTGCCGACCACGAAGGTGTCGCCCGCCGCCAGCCCGCTCGTCACGAGATAGTGGGCGAAGACGCGCACGCCGTTGCCGCACATCTCCGCGATCGAGCCGTCGGCGTTGCGGTAGTCCATGAACCAGTGGTCGGGCTGCACGCCGTCCGGCAGTTCGGCCAACACGCCGGTCTCGCGCAGTGCCCCGGCCCGCGCCACCCGCAGCACGCCGTCGGCGCCGAGCCCGCGTTGCCGGTCGCAGAGCGCCGCGACCCGGTCGGCGCGCAGGTCCAGCCATGCGTCGGGGTCCGGCAGCACCACGAAATCGTTCTGGGTGCCGTGCCCCTTGGTGAACTCCACACCCGTCTCCTGGTCCGCCATCTCCGCTCCTCCGCCGATACCGCCACCGATCGCGGGCCGCTACCCGCGACGCAACGCCAGTCGCTGCCGGGATATTTCGTACAACACCACCGAGGCCGTGCACGGCGCCGCGAGCGTGCCCGCGGCCGGCAACCGCACCAGCTCGTCGCACTCCGCGCGCCAGGCGGCGCCGAGATCGGCCTCGCCGAGCACCACGATCGTGCCACCCGTGAAATCCAGTTCGTCCACCGGCCGCGTGTCCCCCGGCTGCGTGTCCTCCGGTGTCACGCCGACGATCCGGATGTCGGCGCCGGGCCGGGCGTGCCGGTCCCGCAACGTGCGTACCGCGGCCGGGCCCGGCATCCGGAACACCGGCAGCGCGAACAACGAGCCCGCCGAGGCCCGCACGCACTGCGGGTCGTATTCGTCGGCGCCGGGTCCGCACACGCCGACCGCACCGGCGCCGAAGGCGTGCGCGGTGTGGATCAGGCCGCCCAGTCGCAGCGGCGATTCCGGGCGCTCCACCACCAGGATCACCGGCGACCGCGCTGACAGCGGCCGGAATTCGTCGGCCCGCACCGATCGCATGGCCGCGACGGCGACCAGTTCCGGTGTGGCGCCGTAGTTCTCGGCGAGTTCGACCATCAGCTCCGGCACCAGGCCGACCGCCGGCACGGCACCCGCCTCCAACAGGTCCCGGGCCCAGCCCGGCAACGCCGGCGCGCCCAGCCGGTAGACCAGCGTCTGCACCGGCCAGCCGTGGTGCAGGGCCGCGGCGATCGCGTCGCGGCCCTGGATCAGGAAGCGGCCGTCGCGATGCCGCCGATTCCGGTTGGTGAGGTATGCCTGCCACTCCGCGACCGCGGCGTTGCGCGTCGTCACTGCCGGCCTCGTCCCGTCTACTCCGTGGGGGTGTCACGTGCGCCGAGCGCGCGCACCAGGCTCAGCGCGGTGCCGATCAGTTGCGGATCGGCCCCGGACACCCAGTGCACGCGCGGGTCGCGCCGGAACCACGAGCGTTGCCGGCGCACGTAGCGGCGGGTGCCGATGAACGTGCGCTCCTGCGCGTGGTTCAGGTCGTATTCGTTGTCCAGGTACGCGAGGACTTGTGCGTATCCGATGGCGCGCCGTGCGGTCTGTCCCTCGCGCAGGCCGCGATCGAGCAGTCCGCGGACCTCCCCGACCAGACCGCCGTCGAACATCGCCGCGGTCCGCCGCCGGATTCGGTCGTCCAGTTCGGCGGTTTCCCGGTCGACTCCGAGAATGATTGTGCCCCAGCGCGGCTCGCCGATCCGCGGTTGCGACGCGGCGAACGGGCGGCCGGTCAACTCGACCACCTCCAGCGCGCGCACCAGGCGACGGCCGTCGGTGGGCAGGATGGTCGCGGCGGCCACCGGATCCGCGGCCAGCAGCGCGGCGTGCACGGCCTCGACCCCGCCCTCGGCCAGCAGCGCCTCCCACTTGGCCCGCACCCGCGCGTCGGTGGCCGGGAAATCCCATTCGTCCAGCAGCGCTTGGACATACATCATCGAACCGCCGACGATCACCGGCACCCGGCCGCGGGCCCGGATCGCCGCCACATCGGCGGCCGCGGCGGCCTGATAGGTGGCCACGGTCGCGGTCTCGGTCACGTCGAGCACGTCGAGCTGGTGGTGCGGAATGCCGCGGCGCTGCTCGACGGGAAGTTTCGCGGTACCGATGTCCATGCCCCGATACAGCTGCATGGCGTCGATGTTCACGATCTCGCCGTCCAGCCGCTGCGCCAATTCCAGTGCGAGATCGGACTTCCCGGCCGCCGTCGGCCCGACCACCGCGATCGGGACGGGCGCACTGTGTTCGCTCTCGCTCACGATCCGCTCGCCGGGCCGGGATTCTTCTCGGTCCACACGCTCACGTGGTAGCCGACCCCGAAGGGGGCCGCGCAGTAGCGGGTGTCCACGTTCGGGTCGGCGTCGAACAGCCCGGCGAGGACCTGATACGCGGCGCGACCGGAAATCTCCAGTGCGGCACACAGGGCGGGATCGAGGGCGGCCAGGCCCGCGCGATCACCCGCCGAGAGGGCGGCGTCGAGGCGTTCCTGCACGCCGGCGGCCCGCTCGTCCAGATAGCCCGGCGCGGCGGTGGACAGGGTGGCGGCGCCGTCGGCCACGATCAGGACGCCGCGCGGAGCGGGATCGGCGTCCAGTTCGCAACGCAGCGCGGCGCCGGCCGCGCGGCAGTGCTCGGCGGTCGCGGCGGCGTCGATCAGGCGGGCGTCGGCCGTGGCATGCGGGGCGACCTGCCCGCGCAGCCAGCCGCCGATCAGAATCGGCAGCGGGACAACGGGATCCGCGGGCATCGTGCCGGTCAGCGCGGAATCCGACAGGGCCGCACGCACATCCGCGCCGAAGCCCCGGAACGTGCCGACCGTACCGGGGCCGTAGCTCGCGTCCGCCGCCTGTCCGTCCCGATCCGGACTCGCTGCGTCGGCAACCGGATCCACGCGTGCCACATCGGCGACCCGGCCCGCACCCACCACACCGGCGACCCGGCCCGCACCCACCACACCGGCGTCCTGGCCCGTGCCGACCGGTTCGCCGAACCGTCCCGCAGCCACCACGTCGGCGGCCCGGCCCAGGTCCGCTACGCCGACGACGGTCCAGCGCACCGCCGCCTCGGCCAACTCCCGGCCCGCCGCCAGCACCGCCGCCCGCAGCGGCGGCACCTGCGCCGCCGGGTGGCCGGGATCGCGATCCGGCAGGCCACCGCTCAGTTCGGGAACCAGGACGGGGGGTGACGGAATCAGCACGGCGGCAGCAAACACGCCGTCCACGGTAGCGGGCCGATCACCACCGCCGAAGCGGCAGTTCGAATCGCCCGCGGATCGGCCCGGCCCGGCGTGGTGACGGGCCGCCGCGATCGTCGCGCCGGGCCGGTATCCCTCTGGACGGGATGCCCGCCGGAGCGAACTTCGGACGCCGGTCCGATCGGAATCGGCCCGGTCAGTGGCCGGACGACGGTCCGGCGGGTGTCGCCGACGGCCGAAAAACGGCGGGAGCCGCACGATCGGCGCGCCACCCCCGGACATAACCATCCGATGGCGGCCCGATCAAGGTCGGGTCACCACGGCCGGGATCCGCCACCCAAACCGCACCCGGCAACGCCGCAGGCACAGCGCCACCGTGGACAAGACACGGCAATTCCGCCACTCACCTGGTTGAATGGGGTGAGCTAGGGCGTAACCAGGCAGCCGTGACGCGCGGCAGGGACGAGGAGCGATGACCGACAACAACGGAATCGAGAAGGCTACCCACCCGGACACCGGCACGGCAGAGCACTCCGGCAACCCCGCAGCGCACCGGCCCACTCCCGCCGACGCCGCCGGTCACGCGGAAACCACGCCACGTGCATCCGATACCCCGAAGCCCGGTACGCGTAAACCCGAATCCCCCAAACCACACGCCGTGAAGCCCGTCCCGGGCCCGGCGACCGAGCATCCGGTGCCGGTCAGCGCGCCCACCGGCAGCGATCCCGCGAAGTGGGGTCGCGTCGACGAGGACGGCACCGCCTGGGTGCGGACGGCCGACGGCGAACGGATCGTCGGTTCCTGGCAGGCGGGCGACGCCGCCGAGGGCCTCGCGCACTTCGGCCGCCGGTTCGACGATCTGGCCACCGAGGTCGGACTGCTGGAGGCCCGCCTGGCGGCCGGCACCGACGCCCGCAAAGCGAAGACGGCCGCGATCGCGCTGGCCGAATCGCTGCCGACCGCCGCGGTCATCGGCGATATCGACGGGCTGGGCCGCCGGTTGCAGGCGATCATCGAACACTCCGACGAGGCCGCCGCGCACGCCAAGGAGGAGAAGGAACGCACCCGGCACGAGCAGACCGAGCGCAAGGAGACGCTGGTCGCCGAGGCCGAGCAGATCGCCGCCGACTCCACCCAGTGGAAGGCCGCGGGCGATCGGTTGCGGGAGATCCTGGACGAGTGGAAGACCATCCGCGGCGTGGACCGCAAGGTCGACGACGCGCTGTGGCGGCGATTCTCGAAGGCCCGGGAGTCGTTCAACCGGCGCCGCGGCGCGCACTTCGCCGAGCTGGACCGCGAGCGGGCCTCGGCGAAGACCCGCAAGGAGGAACTCTGCCTGCAGGCCGAGGAGCTGTCCGGCTCCACCGATTGGGCGGGTACGGCCGCGGTGTTCCGCGACCTGCTGACCGAGTGGAAGGCCGCGGGCCGGGCCCCGCGCGAGGCCGACGAGCAGTTGTGGCGGCGGTTCAAGAGTGCGCAGGACGTGTTCTTCGCCGCCCGTAATGCCGCCGCCTCCGAGCGGGACGCCGAATTCGAGCACAACGCCACCGCCAAGGAGGAGTTGCTGCGCTCCTACGAGGGCGTGATCGACCCGGCGCACGATCTCGACGCCGCCCGCGCCGGCCTGCGCGACCTGCTGGAGAAGTGGGATGCGCTCGGCAAGGTTCCGCGCGAGCGAATCCAGGAGCTGGAGGGCCGGCTGCGCGCGCTGGAGAAGCGGGTCCGCGACGCGGTCGACGCGCAGTGGCGGCGCAGCGATCCCGAGGCGATGGCGCGTGCCGCCCAGTTCCGGGAGCGGGTCGCGCAGTTCGAGGAGCAGGCCGCGAAGGCCCAGGCCGCCGGCCGCACCCGCGATGCCGAGAAGGCCCTGGAACAGGCCAAGCAGTGGCGGGAGTGGGCCGAGGCCGCCGAGGGCGCGGTCAGCCAGCGCTGAGACCCGGTCGTCCCGGCCCGTGGCGGGCCGGGGCGATATGTCCTATTTCTGTTCGCCGCCCTGCTTGCCGTCGCCGAACAACCGGCGGCGGTATTCCTCCTCGGCCGCCACGGCGGCCGCGCGGCGGCGCTCCTCGGCCTCCAGTTGCATGGCGGTACGCGCCCAGACGACCCTGATCCAGTGGAATGTCAGGACGATGATCGCGATCGTCCCCAGGATCAGGCCGATGCCCGGTCCGGCGCCGTGATAGTTGCCGATGCCGGGCGTCTGCCGATGCCAGATCGACAGCACGCCGAACACGCTGCCCACGGCCGAACCCGCGACGGCGACCCAGGCCAGCGCCCAGCGCCGGGTGACCAGCGCCAGCGCCGAGAAACCGATGCCGAAGACCAGCACGAACCACTGGAACACCCGCGACGGCAGCCCGATGTGGTCGGCGGCCGCGACGTGGTCCGACAACAGGATGTCCAGGCCGCGGGTCTGGCCCGCGTGCGGCAGGATCAGCGACAGCAGCAGCACGAACACGGCACCCGCGACCACCATCGCCCGCGAACCCGGGTCGATCTCGCCCGCGATCTTGCGCTCGACCGCCTCGAGATCGCCGCGGAACTGCTCGAAGGCTTGCTTCTCGGCGGGTTTCATCTTCTCCTCGTTCGGCTCTGGTTCGTCGGGTGCGGAATCGGCGTCTCGTCCGGAGTCGTGTTCGGCCATGACGTCACATCCTCGGTCGCGGCGGGCGCACGCGGGACCGGTTCACGCGGAACAACCGGAATCGCAGGCCGGACCCGCCGTGACCGCGGGGACGGGCTCGGGGGCGCCGATCCGCGGCAGGCCCAGGCCGACCCCGATCGGCGCGGTCTTCGGCGTGATGCCGCGTTCGTGCGCGTCGCCGGCCCGGGTGCGGCGGTGGCCGCGCACGTCGCCGTCGGCGATCAGGTGATGTGGTGCGGCGCCGGTGATCTCGACCCGGACCAGATCGCCGGGGCGGATCGCGGACCCGCCCGGCTCGGCCGCCGGGCCGGGCCGGAAGTGCACCAGCCGGCCGTCGCGGGCGCGGCCGCTCATCCGGGCGGTGGCGGCGTTCTTCTTGCCCGCACCCTCGGCGACCAGCAATTCCACCTCGGCTCCGATCAGCGTCTGGTTGGCCTCGAGCGAGATCTGTTCCTGCAGGGCGATCAGCCGGTCGTAGCGCTCCTGGACGACCTGCTTGGGCACCTGATCGGGCATCGTCGCGGCCGGGGTGCCGGGCCGGATCGAGTACTGGAAGGTGTACGCGCTGGTGAACCGGGCCCGCCGCACCACGTCCAGGGTCTCCCGGAAATCCTCCTCGGTCTCGCCGGGGAAGCCGACGATGATGTCGGTGGTGATCGCGGCGTGCGGCATCGCGGCCCGCACCTTCTCGATGATGCCCAGGTAGCGCTCCTTGCGATACGAGCGCCGCATCGCCTTCAGCACCCGGTCCGAACCGGACTGCAACGGCATGTGCAACTGCGGGCAGACGTTCGGGGTCTCGGCCATCGCCTCGATCACGTCGTCGGTGAACTCCGCGGGGTGCGGTGAGGTGAACCGGACGCGTTCCAGGCCCTCGATGCCCCCGCAGGCCCGCAGCAGCTTCGCGAACGCGCCGCGGTCGCGCTGCCCCTCGGCGAGTTCCGGATCCGCGAAGTTGATGCCGTACGAGTTCACGTTCTGACCGAGCAGCGTCACCTCCAGCACGCCCTGGTCGACCAGCGCCTGCACCTCGGCGAGCACGTCGCCGGGCCGGCGGTCGACCTCCTTGCCGCGCAGCGACGGCACGATGCAGAAGGTGCAGGTGTTGTTGCAGCCCACCGAGATGGACACCCAGCCCGCGTACGCCGACTCCCGCTTGGCCGGCAGCGTGGACGGGAACGCCTCCAGCGACTCCAGGATCTCGACCTGTGCCGCCTGGTTGTGCCGGGCCCGTTCCAGCAGCACCGGCAGCGAGCCGATGTTGTGCGTGCCGAACACCACGTCCACCCAGGGCGCCCGCCGCACGACCGTGTCGCGGTCCTTCTGGGCGAGGCAGCCACCGACCGCGATCTGCATCCCGGGCCGCTCGGCCTTGATCGGCGCGAGGTGGCCGAGCGTGCCGTACAGCTTGTTGTCGGCGTTCTCGCGGACCGCGCAGGTGTTGAACACCACCAGATCGGCGGTGGCCCCCGGCCCGGCCTTGGCGTATCCCGCGTCCTCGAGCAGGCCCGACAACCGCTCGGAGTCGTGCACGTTCATCTGACAGCCGTAGGTGCGCACCTCGTAGGTCCGCACGACACTCGGCGACGAGGCGCTGGACGAATTCACCGGTCCAGGGTATCGGGCGCGGAAATCCCCTGTTCCACCGCCGGACCCGCCCGCCGGTGATGCGTGATGTGGATCACCAATGTCAAGTTCAGGTTAAACTCACGCGAACGGGTACTGTCTCCACTTCTGGAAATTGCGCAAATCTGTCCGTTTCACCCTAAGGTCATGGACCATGACCGACGCTGCCGACGCGATATCCGGCGCTGCCACCGCTGCCGACGCGCCTCCCATGATCTCGATGCGCGCCGTGGACAAGCATTTCGGAAAGCTGCACGTGCTGCGGGACATCAATCTGGAGGTCCCGAGAGGGCAGGTGGTGATCGTGCTCGGGCCGTCCGGCTCCGGCAAATCCACCCTGTGCCGCACCATCAATCGGCTCGAGACCGTCGACTCCGGCACGATCGCCATCGACGGGACCGACCTGCCGGCCGAGGGCCGCGCGCTGGCCCGCCTGCGTACCGAGGTCGGCATGGTGTTCCAGCAGTTCAACCTGTTCGCGCACAAGTCGATTCTGGAGAACGTCATGCTGGCGCCGGTGAAGGTGCGCGGCATCGACAAGAAGAAGGCGCGTACCGAGGCGCTGGCCCTGCTCGATCGGGTCGGCATCGCCAATCAGGCGGACAAGTACCCGGCCCAGTTGTCCGGCGGTCAGCAGCAGCGTGTTGCGATCGCCCGAGCGCTCGCGATGAACCCCAAGGTCATGCTGTTCGACGAGCCCACGTCGGCGCTGGACCCGGAAATGGTCAACGAGGTGCTCGAGGTGATGGTCGGACTCGCGAAAGAGGGCATGACCATGCTCGTGGTCACCCACGAGATGGGTTTCGCACGTCGGGCAGGGGAACGGGTGCTGTTCATGGCGGACGGGCAGATCGTCGAGGACAGCGACCCGGAAACCTTCTTCACCGCTCCGAATTCCGATCGGGCGAAGGATTTTCTCGGCAAGATTCTCAGCCACTGACGATCGTGAACGACGAACCCCGCGGCGGTCCCTCCGCACACTCCACGAGAGAGAAGGAACACATCAGATGAGGATCACTCGCGCGCTGCGCTTCGGTATCGGCGGCCTGGCCCTGGCCCTCGCCGTGGCCGGTTGCGGTGGCGGCAGCTCCAAGTCCGCCGGTGACAAGGCCGCGGACGGCAAGATCACCATCGGCATCAAGTTCGATCAGCCCGGCATCGGCCTGCGCAACAAGGACGGCTCGTTCTCCGGTTTCGACGTCGACGTCGCCAAGTACATCGCCGACAAGCTCGGGGTGAAGCCGGACGGCATCACCTTCAAGGAGTCACCGTCGGCCCAGCGCGAGACGCTGCTGCAGAACGGTCAGGTCGACCTCGTCATCGCGAGTTACTCGATCACCGACTCCCGCAAGGAGAAGGTCGATTTCGCCGGCCCGTACTACATCGCCGGCCAGGGCCTGCTGGTCCGTAAGGACAACACCGACATCACCGGTCCGGAGTCGCTCAAGGGCGGCAAGAAGCTCTGCTCGGTGAAGGGTTCGACCCCGGCGCAGAACATCCAGAAGAACTACGCCCAGGATGTGGCGCTGCAGGAGTACGACACCTACTCGCTGTGCGTGGAGGCGCTGAAGTCCGGCGCGGTCGACGCGGTCACCACCGACGACATCATCCTCGCCGGTTACGCCGCCCAGTCCACCGGCGCGCTGAAGGTGGTCGGCAAGTCGTTCACCACCGAGAAGTACGGCGTCGGAATCAAGAAGGGCGACAAGGCCACTCGCGACAAGGTCAACGACGCGATCGAGGCCATGGTCAAGGACGGCACCTGGAAGAAGGATCTGGACCAGGAGTTCGGTGGCACCGGTTTCCAGACCGCCCCGGCCCCGGCGGTCGACCGCTACTGATTCCGGTTTCGGGAGGGGCGGCGCCGCCGCCCCTCCCGAGCCCATGACGATCGGAGGGGCACGGCCGCCGTGTTCGACTTGCTCTCCAAGTACGGCTCCCAGTTGCTGCACGCATTCTGGACCACCATCGAGCTGACCGTGTTGTCGGCGATCGGAGCCCTGATCCTCGGCACCGTCGTGGCCGCGATGCGGGTGTCACCGGTGCCGGTGGCGCGCTGGCTCGGCACGGCGTACGTGACGATCTTCCGCAATACGCCGCTGACCCTGATCCTGGTCTTCTGCTCACTGGGTCTGTACACCACCCTGCACATCAAACTCGCCGGTGGTGGCGGCCAGAAGTTCCTGGACACCAACAACTTCCGGTTCGCGGTGCTCGGATTGAGCATCTACACGGGCGCTTTCGTCTGCGAATCGCTGCGCGCCGGTATCAACACGGTCCCGCTCGGGCAGTCCGAGGCGGGCCGGTCGCTGGGCCTGACCTTCGGGCAGAACCTGCGACATGTGGTGCTGCCGCAGGCCTTCCGGTCGGTGATCGCGCCGCTGGGCAGCGTGCTCATCGCCCTGACCAAGAACTCGACCATCGCCTCGGCGATCGGCGTGGCCGAGGCGGCCAACCTGATGGCCACGATGAACGAATCCGAGGCTCAGTTGCTGGTGATCGGCGCGATCTTCGCCTTCGGCTTCGTGGTGCTGACCCTCCCGCAGGGTCTGCTGTTCGGCTGGCTGGCCAAGCGATACGAGGTGAAGCGATGAGTTC
Organism: Nocardia aurantia; assembly: GCF_009604425.1. Classification (GTDB taxonomy): domain Bacteria; phylum Actinomycetota; class Actinomycetes; order Mycobacteriales; family Mycobacteriaceae; genus Nocardia; species Nocardia aurantia. The sequence goes on from NZ_WEGI01000002.1 coordinate 221,289, forward strand.
CGACGCCTCCGTCCTGTTCGACGCGCCCGGACCCCGGACGCGACTGCGGCACAACATCTATTCGGTCGTGGCGGCCGTGGTGATCCTCGCGATCGCCTGGGTGGTGGTGCGCGCCTTCCAGCACAACGGCCAGTTGACCGCGGCGAAGTGGAAGCCGTTCCTGGAGGGCGAGGTCTGGCAGACCTATCTGCTGCCGGGCCTGCGCGGCACCATCATCGCGGCGGTGCTGTCGATCGTGCTCGCACTGGTCATCGGCACGATCTTCGGCCTGGCCCGGTTGTCCGACCATCTCGGCGTGCGGATCGTCGCCGGCGTGGTCGTCGAGATCTCCCGGGCCATCCCGGTGCTGATCCTGATGATCTTCCTGTACAACTACTTCGCACAGAACAACCTGATCGTCCCCGATCAGCTGGCGCTCACCGCGGTGGTGATCGCGCTGACGGTCTACAACGGCTCGGTCGTCGCCGAGATCGTCCGCTCCGGAATCCGGTCGCTGCCCAAGGGCCAGACCGAGGCGGCGGTCGCGCTCGGGATGCGCAAGGGCCAGTTGATGCGGCTGATCCTGCTGCCGCAGGCGATCACGGCGATGCTGCCGGCGATCGTGTCGCAGATGGTGGTGGCGCTCAAGGACACCGCGCTCGGCTACCAGATCACCTTCCAGGAGATCGTCCGCCAGGGTCAGCAACTCGGTGCGGCACAACAGAACACGGTGCCCTCGCTGATCGTGGTCGCGGTGGTCATGATCGTGCTCAACTGGGCGCTGTCGAAGCTGGCGACGGTGCTGGAGCGGCGACTGCGGTCACGCCGTCGCGGCGGCACGGTGGTCCCGGCGGCCACGGTCGTCACCGGCGCCGCGCCGGGGATGGACCTGACCCGGTCCGGAACCACGGCGTAACCGGCGTATCCACCCGAAGGCCCCCGGCCCCGATCCGCGTGATCGGGGCCGGGGCCTTTCGGTCCTGATCGTGGTCGTCGCCTTCGAGCCCACCCACTGGATCGCGCCGCACGGCAAGTGGATTCGCGCTCCGCCCACTCCCCCGGAAAGGACACCATGACCCGCCCGCCCCTGCCCCCGTTCGATCCGGACTCCGCGCGCGTCAAGGTGCGCGCCGCCGAGAACGCCTGGAACACTCGGGATCCGGAGACCGTCGCGCAGGCGTACACCGAGGATTCGGTGTGGCGCAACCGGGACGAATTCGTCACCGGTCGCGCCGAGATCGTCGAATTCCTCCGCCGGAAATGGGACCGCGAACTCGATTACGCACTGCGCAAACAACTCTGGGGCTTCCGGGAGAACCGGATGGCCGTGCGTTTCCAGTACGAATGGCACGACGCCGACGGGCAGTGGTGGCGCAGCTACGGCAACGAACTGTGGGAGTTCAGCCCGGCGGGCCTGATGTCGCGGCGCGAGGCGAGCATCAACGACATCGCCATCACCGCCGCCGACCGGCGGATCTTCGGTCCGCGCGGGCCGGAGGACGAGGACTGGGAGCTGCCGCTGCGGTGACTCGTTCCTCCGGTCACCGTGCGGTGCTATCCCACCGGTACCGCGGCGGCAGCTTCCGGAGTCCGTGCGCGGCGGTGGAACAGCGCGAAGACCAGGACCGCCGCCACGACACCCACCCCGGACGCGACAGCGACCGCCGCATCCAGTCCGGAGACGAACTGCGACAGCGGAATCCGGCGCGCCGATCCGGCGCTGCCACGGAACACGGTGCCCAGCACCGCGACTCCCAGCGCCAGGCCGAGTTGCCGCGTGGTGTTGACCGCGCCCGCCGCGATGCCGCTCTGCTGCGGCGGCACCGCCGCCATGCCGACCGAGACCAGCGACGGCGCCATGACACCGACCCCGACACCGATCATCGTGAAGCCGAGCAGCAGTGCGGTCCAATCAGATCCGACGCCGATCAGTGTGAGCAGACCGCTCCCCGCGCCGATCACCAGCAGGCCGCCGCCGACGGTCCACTTCGGCGCCAGATCGTGCAGGAAGCGGCTGTACAGGGCGGCCACCAGGAACGCTGTCGCCGCGAGCGGCAGCATCGCGAGACCGGCCCGCAGGGGCGACAGCCCCAACTGCTGTTGCAGCCACAGCGACAGCAGCGGGACACTGGCGAAGGCGGCGAAGTTGAAGGCCGCCGCGGCGATCAGGGTCGCGGTGAACTCCCGGTTGCGCAGCAGCGTCAGCGGGAACATCGCTGCGGCGCTTCGCATCTCGATCAGCACGAAGGCCACGGTCGCCAGCGCGCCGATACCGAGCGTCAGCAGCGCCCGGGTGTCGGTCCAGCCGTTCTCCCCGCCGCGGATGATGCCGTAGGTGAACGCGGTGGCGGCGATCGCGAAGGTCAGCATGCCCGGCACGTCGACACCGGTCCCCGGCCGGCGCGGCGAGGCCGCGAACGCCACCACCGACAGTCCGATCGCCAGCGCCGCGATCGGCAGGTTCACGAAGAAGATCCAGCGCCAGGACAGCAGATCGGTCAGCGCGCCGCCCAGAACCACGCCGATACCGGCGGCCGCGCCGGCCACCGCGCCCCAGGCACCGAACGCGATGCCGCGGTCACGGCCGGTGTAGGTCAGGTGCAGCAGCGACAGGGTGGTCGCCAGCATCGCCGCGCCGCCGACGCCCTGCGCCACCCGCGCGGCCACGAGCACCGCCGACGACTGCGCGATCCCGCAGGCCAGCGAGGCCACAGCGAACATCGCCAGCCCCGCCAGGTACACCGGTTTCGCGCCGAACCGGTCGGCCAGCGAACCGAATACCAGCAGCAGCGCCGCCAGCGCGAGCGCGTATCCGTCGATCACCCACTGCAATCCGGACAGGCCGGTGCCGAGATCGGCGGAGATGGCCGGAAGGGCGACATTCACGATGGTGATGTCGATGAGCAGGATCAGCGTGCCCAGGCACGCCGCGAGTAGGGGAAGCCATTTCCGCACGGGAACCTCCGGAATCGGGAACCGGCCGAGGGCCGGCGAGTATCGTTCGATGGATATCGACACCCAAGGTTGCGATACGCTCGAATATCCGCCCAGTCGCCGCGAAGATCCCGATCGATTCCTCCTATGAACATCGAAACTGTCAACGAATCCTCCGTGCTGGACCTGCTCGACAAGCAGATCGTGCACGGCCTGGTCACCGACCCGCGAATCTCGTTCGCGCGACTCGGCGCGATCCTCGGCGTCTCCGAGCAGACCGCCGCGCGGCGCTGTGGGGCACTCCGGCGGCGCGGCATGATCCACGTGTCCGGACTGGTCAACACGGTGCCGCTGGGCAGCCCGAGCTGGATCCTGCGGTTGCAGTCCACACCGGACAAGGCGCTGCGACTGGCCGAGGCACTGACGCGGCTACCCGATGTCGCCTGGGTGCAACTCCTGTCCACCGGATCCGAGGTCACCTGTGTCAGCCGGCCGCGCACCCTGGAGCAACGGGATCGGCTGCTGCTCGACACCCTGCCGCGGGCCAGTCAGGTGACCGGGATGATCGCACACGAGATCATCCATCGCTTCCCGCTGGACGAGGAGTGGCCGCGCTACAGCCGCCTGCTGTCCCCGGAGCAACTGCGTGAACTGGGCGCCAGCCGGCGGCTGAAGGCCGATCGGGCCGATCCCGACGTGACGGTGGACCTGTCGGACGACGAGACACTGCTGGCCGTGCTGGCCCGGGACGGCCGCGCCTCCTACGCCCGGCTCGCCGCCGAAACCGGTTGGAGCGCAACCCGAGTCGCGCGCCGGATGGCCGAGCTGACCGCGGCCGGGGTGCTGTACCTGGACGTCGACTTCGCCATCGAGCGCATGGGATACGCCGTGCGCGCGAGCCTGTGGTTGCGGACCCATCCGGCCGACCTGCACGCGGTCGGCACCGCGATCGCGGGCCATCCCGAGACCGCCTATGTGGCGGCCACCACCGGACCGACGAATATCGTGGCCACCATCGTCTGCCGGGACACCGCGCATCTCTACCGGTATCTCACCGAGCGGCTCGGCGCGCTGGACGGAATCGTCGGCGTGGAGGTCACTCCCGCGCTGCGGGTGCTCAAACAGGCCCAGTCCATGCTGCGCACCGATCGCATCGTGCCCGCCGCACCGGCGGCCGCCCGCAGGTAGCGCACGGGTCGCCGGCGAATTCAGATATCGGCGAGGCGCGTCGCTTGCCTCGAACAGATGTTCGTCTAAGCTTGCCGCCAGAACTTGTCGGTGCCACCGGCTAGCGTGGGCGGCAACCAGACTCCAGACCCACCAGTCGAAAAGGGGATCAGACGATGCCACCACAGGCCTACGACCGCGACAAGGCCCTCGAGCTGGCGCTCGCCCAGGTCGAGAAGAGCTTCGGCAAGGGCGCCGTCATGCGCCTCGGCGAGGAGGCCCGCCAGCCCATTTCGGTGATCCCCACCGGTTCCATCGCACTGGATGTGGCGCTGGGCATCGGCGGCCTGCCGCGCGGCCGCATCGTCGAGATCTACGGTCCGGAATCCTCCGGTAAGACCACGGTCGCCCTGCACGCGGTCGCCAACGCACAGGCCAACGGTGGCGTCGCGGCCTTCATCGACGCCGAGCACGCCCTCGACCCCGACTACGCCGCCAAGCTCGGTGTCGATACCGACGCGCTGCTGGTCTCCCAGCCCGACACCGGCGAGCAGGCGCTCGAGATCGCGGACATGCTGATCCGTTCCGGCGCCCTCGACATCATCGTCATCGACTCCGTCGCCGCCCTGGTCCCCCGCGCCGAGATCGAGGGCGAGATGGGCGACAGCCACGTCGGCCTCCAGGCCCGCCTCATGAGCCAGGCCCTCCGCAAGATCACCAGCGCCCTGAACAATTCGGGCACCACCGCCATCTTCATCAACCAGTTGCGCGAGAAGATCGGCGTCATGTTCGGTTCGCCCGAGACCACCACCGGCGGTAAGGCACTGAAGTTCTACGCCTCGGTCCGCCTGGACGTGCGTCGCATCGAGACCCTCAAGGACGGCACCGACGCGGTCGGCAACCGCACCCGGGTCAAGGTCGTCAAGAACAAGGTGAGCCCGCCGTTCAAGCAGGCCGAGTTCGACATCCTGTACGGGTTCGGCATCTCCAAGGAGGGCTCGATCATCGACATGGGTGTCGAGCACGGATTCATCCGGAAGTCCGGCTCCTGGTACACCTACGAGGGCGACCAGCTCGGCCAGGGCAAGGAAAACGCGCGAAAGTTCCTGCTGGAGAACACCGACGTGCGCGACGAGGTCGAGAAGAAGATCAAGGAGAAGCTCGGTATCGGTGCGGATGTCACCGCAGAGGCGGGCGTGGAGGCGCCCGTCGAGTTCTAGCCGATGCCGGACCGAGAAGCGCCGGGGCCGACCCCCCTCCAGGGCCCTGACGCAACTCGTCTCGACGCGGTCGAGCGGCTGCGCCGGCAGACCGAGCAATCGGAATCCACCGGCGCCCGCCCGACCGGGGCCGAAGAGGGACTCCGCCCCAAACGAGTCCGCTCCACCCACCGGGCGAAGCGCAAAGAACACCCCGGAGATCCCGAACGCCCCCAGGGCATCTGGCGCTCCGACGACGGGCCCCTCGCCCCCGAGTCCGCGAATTCGGTTCTTCCGCACGGTGAATGGGGAACCGGAACATCACACCAACCCGAACCGGCCTGGTCCGTCGAGGAATACCGACGGACCGTGGCGGACCGGCGATCCGAAAAGGTCCCGCCGGAGCCAGCTCAGCAGACCGAGGCAACTCCGCTGCCGCCCGCAGACCGGCAGAGCGAGTCGCCTCGGTCCGCTGGGGCTGGTAGACAGGCCGAACTGGCCAAGTTGAGTGAAGCGATCCGAAGTATCGAGACTGCTCAGCCGGATACGAAGACCCGATCGCGCAACGCGACTCGATCGAGCAGGACTGAGCGCGAAGACGATACGACCTGGCCGGACGAGGCAGATTCTCTTGCCGAGCGCGGTTTCCCGGACGAGGAATCCAGGCCGATCGGCGCGGCCGTGCGGCGGCGTGCCGATTCGGCGCGGTCGGATGAGTCGTCGGGACGGTCCGGCGGTGCGAAGCGTCGGGGACGGGGTGATCGGTCCGGACGGCGAGGAAGTGCGGGCGGCAGCCCCGGGGAGAAGGGTGCGCCGGGAGGCGGTAGCGATGCACAGGCGAAGGACATCTGCCTGCGACTGCTCACCGACCGCGCCCGGAGCCGGGCGGAGCTCGCGAAGAAGTTGGCGGACAAGGGATTCACTCCAGAAGTATGCGATCGCGTGCTGGATCGGCTCGCCGAGGTCGGCCTCATCGACGACGCCGCGTTCGCCGAACAGTGGGTGCATTCCCGGCACACCTACTCCGGCCTCGGGAAGAAAGCCCTCGTCCAAGAGTTGCGCCGCAAAGGCGTGGCCGATACGGACGCGGAAGCGGCACTGACGGCCATCACCACCGACGACGAATACACCCGCGCGATCGAACTCGTCCGCACCAAGCTGCGCACCCAGCCGGACTCCCTCGACCGTGACAAGGCGATTCGCCGCCTCGTCTCCATGCTGATGCGGCGCGGCTACAACCAGTCCACCGCATACGCCGCTGTTACGGCCGAATTGACCACTGCCGCACAACATTTCGAGCACGACGATGCCGACGGGGACACCCGCACCGGCACTGCCGGCCGCGCCGGCACCGGCGGCCGCACTAGCACTGGCGCCCGCACTGGCACTGGCACTGGCGCTGGCACTGATGGAGTCGCCGACGATCACGGTGGTGTCGACAGCGAGATCGGTGCAGGTGCATCCGGCCGTATGGGCTCGGGTCGATCCCAGGACATCGATACCGACGCCGCTGTCGAATTGGTGCGGCGCAAGCTGCGGACGCTCTCGCCGGATCTTCCGCACGAGACCGCATTGCGCCGGCTGGTCGGCATGTTGGCCCGGCGCGGCTACAACCAGTCCGCGGCCTATTCGCTCGTGAAAGCCGAACTACAGCAAGCTCGTACCGAGCCGGACGGCAACGGCAACGGCAACGGCAACGGCAACGGCAACGGCAACGGCAACGGCAACGGCAACGGCAACGGCAACGGCAACGGCAACGGCAACCAGGATCCGCCGGCGGCCCGGGATTCGTTGCGCCGAGCGGAAACCCCACGCGGCAGAACGATTGACCATCCCGCCGCCCCCAGCGACGACGAGGATTCCGACGCCGATCCCGAGCGGGAACGTGCTGTCGAGCTGGTACGCAAGAAGCTTCGGACGATGTCCGCCGATCGGGGACGGGACAAGGCCGTCTCGCAGCTGGTCGGTCTGCTCGCGCGGCGCGGCATCTCCGCCACCATCGCGTATTCCGTGGTGTTCGACGAACTGAATCACCGGGGCGAGGATCCCGGCGATCAACCCATCAATTGACCGAGCAGGAGCTCTCAGTGCTGGACCATCTCGCCATTCAATGCGCTGACGTCGCCGCCAGCGCCGCGTTCTACGACGGCGTGCTGGCCGCTCTGGGCGGCTCCCGGAAACTGGAATTCGGGCCGGTCATCGGATACGGCGACGATCGGCCCGATTTCTGGCTGGGTCCCAGCACCGGTGCGGACTTCCGCGAATCGCATATCGCTTTCGCCGCACCGGACCGTGCCGCCGTGCGCGCGTTCTTCGAGGCCGCCGTGGCAGCCGGCGCCGAGGTACTGCACGAGCCCCGCCTCTGGCCCGAGTATCACCCGACCTACTATGGCGCCTTCGTCCGCGACCCCGACGGCAACAACGTCGAAGCCGTCTGCCACGCTCCGGAATAGTCCGGATATCTCGGGCGGTGAGACCGCCCCCGGCCGAAGCGTCACGACCCCGCGGCGCAAAAGGCCGATTGATCACCGATGGCAGCGAGCAACGGGCACATCCAGCCGGTGTCGGCGATCCGCCACGCGCCGTCCCGATCGCCGAACATCATCACCATGGGTGCGGTGGTGTTCGGATCCCTCAAGGTGAGGGCTGCGGCCATGCGGCCGCGGCCCACGTCGGTGACCCGGTCGACGGTCACGGTGGTGTGCGTGAACGCGTGGGCCACCTTGATGAGCAGGTCCGGGTCGCGCTCCTCGCCGAGGACGTGCAGGGGTTTCGCCGTCGGCGGAGTCGCCGGATCCAGTGTCTGCCGCAACTGCTCGGTCAGCACCGCGGAGCTGGGGACCGGCGGTGTCGCTCCCCTGCCGTCGGTGAGCCCCGGCACGGTGCCCGGATACAGTTCGGCCACGAGATCGGCCCAGATGAAGTCCGCGTTGACGGGGAATACGGGCGTCAGCTCCGGCGTGTTCAGGTTGATCGCGACCGCGATCGCGACGTCACGATCGGGCAGATACCGCACGGCGGTGAGGTAGCCGAGAACGGCTCCTCCATGCCCGATCCAGGACCCTTCACGCATCAGTCCGAGTCCGTACTCGCCCCCGCTCATCGGGGTGAATTGCGTTCGCAGGCGGAATGTCTCGGGTTTCAGCAACGCACCGCGGCCCAGTGCGCGCGCGTAGATGGCGAGGTCACCGATGGTCGAGACCATGGACCCGGCCGCGCCGAAGGTCGACGGCGTGGTCCGCGCGGTGACCTCGGTCAGTACATCACCGTCGTAGGCGTACCCGGCGCTCGACGGAACGGGCATGGTGGCGTCCGCGGGATATTCCGTCCGGTGCAGCCCGAGTTCGGCGACGACCTCGTCGAGCACCGCACCGATCGGCCGCCCGGTCACCTTCTCCAGCACCAGGCCCAGCAACAAGAACTCCGAATTCGAATACACCGTCCGGACTTTCGGCGGCTGAGCTTTCTCCGGATGGGCCCGGATAACCCGCAACGCGTCATCGATGCTCCAGGCTCGATCGGCGGGCTTCGCCCGGACCTGCGAGGCGAACTCCGGATCGGTGCTGTAGTCGTACACCCCGCCGCGCATTCCGAGCAGATCGCGCAGAGTGATGGTGTCCCCGTGGGGAATTCCGTCGACATATCTGCTCAGCCGATCATCCGCCGAGAGTTCGCCCGCATCGACGAGCCGCAGCACGGCCGTCGCGGTGAACGTCTTGGTGATGCTGCCGATGCGGAAGTGATCGCCGGCGTCGGCCGGGTGCCGAGTGGCGACATCGTCCACACCGTATGCGCGCGTGAATGTCCCGTGGCGGGGGTCGCTGATCGCCACGGCCGCCCCCGGGATCAGACCGGCGTCGATATCAGAACGCACGATCGCATCGACCCTGGTCGCGAGATCCGCCGGAAAACTGTCGATCCGCGGCCGGACCGCGGCGCCGCAACCGGTCGTGAGCGCGATGGCCGTCACGGCGGCGACGATCAGACCGACCCTGGGCAATACACGCCGAACACTGTGAACCACAACGATTCCCTCCCCCACCCCGGACCCCGGAGCGCCTCCGACTCGACAGTAACATCCGCTGCCGAGCCGGTTTCGAATCCGAGGTCCGGGCGGACCGGGGCCACGCGAACAGGCCGGGACCGTCGGCGGTTTCTCCCACGCGGTGCGGTGGCCGGCCGCGACGCGTGCACCTGGATGTCGTTATGGGCGCGAACCACTCGCACGGTGACAGCGGTGACGCACCACTCGCACGGTGACAGTAGTGGCGCACCACTCGCACGGTGACAGTAGTGGCGCACCACTCGCACGGTGACAGTAGTGGCGCACCACTCGCACGGTGACAGTAGTGGCGCACCACTCGCACGGTGACAGTAGTGGCGCACCACTCGCACGGTGACAGTGGTGGCGCGGTCGGCGGCGTCGAATCGGGTTGGCCGACACCGGTTCGCATTCGAGGTTTCGACGCATGCCACCACTGCGCGGGGGGCCGAATCGAAAGCCGGGCTCGGCGTCGGCGAGCGCTGCTCAGATGCCTGCGATGGTGCCGGGAGCGCGTTCGGCGCGGCTCAGGGCACGCAGCACCGCCACCTGTCCGTGCCGCACGACCGCCAGCCTCGACAGCAGGTCGAGCACGGGCTCGAAGGCCTCCGCAGGCAGCAACGGGGTCGGGATCTCGGCGCTGACCGCCAAATCGTCGGAGTGCAAGGCGATCTCCATGATCCGGGTCAGCAGGAAGTCATCGAGCAGCATCGGCATGCCGCCGGGAGTCGGGACGACCCGGCTCAGCTGTTCGGCGGCCAGCGCCACCTGCTGACCGGCCAGCGCCGTGTCGACCTGGCTCACCAGCGCTCCGACACCGCCGGAGGCCGCGGCCGCGCTGCCGTGCCGGATCCGCACATTGCTCTCCCCGTCCAGATCCGTGTGGAATGCGGCGGCGTGCGTGAAGAATTCGGGAACCGATACCGGGATCTCGTCCGGAACCTCGGCCGCGAGCGCACGGGACACCTGGAGCACCTGGGATCCCAGATGCCCGGCCAGCCCGTGCACCCCGAACTCCGGCAATACGCTCGGCCGATCCCACGCCGCGGCGACCGCGGGGTCACCCAGCAGCGCCGCCGCCGACCCCGCCGCTTCCAGGTACGCCGCTCTGATCGGGATCATCGCTTCCCCTCCGAAACATCAAGGCGGGCAGGCCGAGTCGTCCGGACTCGACACCCTCGGACATCACGCCGGCCTAGTTCTGCGGGCGGCACACCGGCTACGCGAATCCGCCGGGGGCCACTCGTCACCGATCCAGCGCATGCCCGGTGGTCACGTCGACGTATGCGGGTACCGCCTCGTGCCGGTCGCCGACGGTGGAGGTGCCGGTCGGTTCGAACAGCAGGATCGACGCACCGGCCGGGGCGGACGGCTTGTGCTCGACGCCGCGCGGCACCGTGAACACCGCACCGGTCGGCAGGTGCACGGTGCGCTCCCCCGCGGGTTCCCGCAGGCCGATGTCCAGGTGCCCGTCGAGCACCAGGAAGAACTCGTCGGTGTATTCGTGGACATGCCAGACGAATTCGCCGCGCAATTTGGCGATACGCACGTCGTAGTCGTTGACCCGGGTCACGATGCGCGGGCTCCACAGCGCGTCGAACGAGGCCAGGGCGGCGGTGAGGGTGATCGGTTCGGTACTCATGGGAGCATCCTGACCGGTTGTCCGCACCGCCGGTGAGTGCTAGGAATCGCACATGCCGCATGATTTCTCGCATGTCCGGCCGCCGCGGGTGGTGGTGATCGTGGACGAGAATTCGAATCCGTTCGAACTCGGTTGTGCCACCGAGATCTTCGGGCTGCGCCGCCCGGAGCTCGGCCGCGAGCTGTACGAATTCCGGCTCTGCGCACCCGAATCGGAGACGCCGATGCGAGACGGCTTCTTCACGCTCACCCAGGTCGCGGATCTCGGAGCGGCCGAGGACGCCGACATCCTGATCGTCCCCAATCGCCCGGATGTAGAGGTGCCACGACGGCCCGCGGTGCTGGCCACCATCCGCCGCGCTCACGCCCGTGGCGCCAGGCTGGTCGGATTCTGCAGCGGCGCTTTCACTCTCGCCGAGGCCGGGATACTGGACGGGCGACGGGCCGCGACCCACTGGATGTGGGCGGACCGATTCCGCGCCCGTTTCCCCGCGGTCCGGCTCGAACCGGATGTGCTCTTCGTCGACGACGGCGACATCCTCACCGCCGCAGGCAGTTCCGCCGCACTGGATCTCGGCCTGCACATCGTGCGCCGCGACCACGGCGCGGAGATCGCCAATGCCGTGGGCCGTCGGCTGGTGTTCGCCAGTCATCGCGACGGCGGCCAGAAGCAGTTCGTCGAACGCCCCGTCCCGCACATCCCCGACCGCTCCCTCGCACCGGTCCTCGCCTGGGCACAACAACGGCTCGACACCCCGCTCGCCGTCGCGGATCTCGCGACCCGAGCCGCCGTCAGCCCCGCCACCCTGCACCGCCGCTTCCGCGCCGAACTGGGCACCACCCCGCTGGCCTGGCTACTGGCCGAGCGAATCACACTGGCCTGCAGGCTGATCGAACAGGGCGAGAACCGCTTCGAGGTCGTGGCCCGCCGCACCGGCCTGGGCACCGCCGCCCACCTGCGCACGGTCATGCGCCGGCACACCGGCCTCACCCCGTCCGGATACCGCCACCGCTTCGGCCCCGCACCGGACCCGAGCCTTTCACCCGGTCGACCGGCCGCGTAGGCCTCTACGGGTTCCGGCGCGATGCGCTCGGGAAGGTCCCGCACCGGCTTGTCACCGCGGCGGTGGCCGCGACGATCTTCGCGCCGGGTCACCTGCGGTTGCGATGGGGGGCGCTACCAGCGGGTGCGGGGAACGTCGAACTCGGCACAGAGGGCGCGCCACACGTCGCGGGGATCGACGCCCGCCTCGATGGCCTGCGCGCCGGTGCGGCCGTTCATGGACAGCAGCGTGTGGTCGGCGAGCAGAGCGTCGCCTCGGGCGACGCCGAACTCGGTGTGCAACAACTCGTGGAATTCGGTCAAGCGCACCGCGCCAGGGTACTCGCCGCGATCTCGAACCCCGAATCGGACCGTTGCCGGGCGCTGTCGGATCGGGACCCATTCCCAACCACTCAATTACTTTCACTGGTTAGTATGGTGCGCATGCCCCTGCCACCCGGCGTCTGCGGTTAATGTCAGGCGTGCTCGATCCCCGCCCGCACCTCGGCGAACCACTCGCACTGGACCTGCTCAACACCCGATGGATGACCGCCGACGAGCCGCAGGATCTGTTGCATGATGTGGCCGGATTGGACAGTTGGCTCACCACCAACACACTCGCAGACCGCTGCCGGAGCGACGAGCCGACGCTGCGCGCATTGCGGCACGCTCGCGAGGCGATCCTGACGGCCGTCCGGATCGGATCCACAGAGTTCGACGACCTGAACGACGTGCTCGCCCATGCCCATATCCGCCGCACCCTCACCGCCACGGGACCCGTCGACGTTCCCGAGGTCCCCGCTACGGAGTGGCTACCCGGCTGGCTGGCCGCCGACAACCTGCTCCACCTGCTCGCCGACGCCCCGCACCGCATCAAGAAATGCGACCACCCCCGCTGCATCCTGTTCTTCTACGACACCTCGAAGAACGGCACCCGGCGCTGGCATTCCATGTCCACTTGCGGCAACCGGGTCAAAGCCGCCCGGCACCAGGCGAAGAAGACCTGAATCCGCGCCTTACCCCGGGATCGCCCTCGGCCCCACAGCGGAGTATCGGCGCCGGGGCTGCGGCACCCCGATTCCGCAGCCGATTCGCGCGGCACCGGCGCGGAGGTATCGCTGGTCCACGCCGACCAGACGCAGCCGGACCCTGAGGTCTCGGGCCGGCCACACACGCGGTCCGCTGCCCCTGCGCTGCGGAGAGGGTCGGCGTCCACAGGCCGACGATGTCGAGGTGGGCAGCCCTCGGTCGACGACACTCGACACCTGCGTTCGATGATCGGCGCACACCGGCAGACGCCCTATCCTGCCCCCATGACCTTTGAGCCGGTCACCGGATCCGCCCGTGCCGGACACCGTGTCGGCCTGATCGTGATCGCGATCGCGGTGGCGGGGTTGGGCGCGACCACACATCCTTTCGACCGGATGGCGACGGTATTGGTGGCCGGTTGCACCCTCGCCGCTCTGGTCCGCGCGTTCCGTACCCCCGGCCGGCCCATGCGCGCGGATACCCGGACACGTCGCGGCCTCGGGCTCTGGACCGTGCTCACGGTAGCTCTGCTGACCTGGGAGGTGTTCGCCTGGGCGCATCAGGCACGCTGGTCCGTTCCGGACCCCGCGCACCCCACGATCTCGACTCTGCTCGGCCCCTACCTCGACCACGGTCCCTTCCGGATCGCCGGATGGTGCGCCTGGCTCGCCGCCGGATGGCTCCTGACGCGACCCCGGATCGGTAATTCCACTGTCGCACAACCAGATTCGATTCACGGCAACGATCGGGACGCCGAAAGTCACAGCGGTGAGTGACCGGCAACTCGTCATCGCCGGATTCGTCACCGTCCTGATCGTTGCCGTGGCCGCGGCCGTCGTGTCACGGTGGCAACGAGCCAAGGTGGCCTCGCTCGGCGAAGTGGTCGACAACCTCACCGGCCCGCGCACTCTGCGGCTGGTAGCCGTAGCGCTGTGGGGCGTACTGGGCTGGCATTTCCTCGCTCGGTGATCACAGAGCGAGGTGGACGCGGTCGCCGTGGGCCCGGTTGCCACCGGCACCCCGCTCGCGAGCATAAGCGATCACGAATGTTGTACCGGAGAAGGAACTTTCGGCCGACAGCCACGCGAGCCTGCTGTCACAGCGAGTGTTTCCGCACCGTCGCGCCACCCTGACACGAAGCCCCCGTCAGCGTGCCGACACGAAGCCCCCGCCGTCAGCGTGCCGACACGCAGCCCCTGCCGTCAGCGCGCCCGTCACGAAGCCCCGCCGTCAGCCGCGCCCGACACGCAGCCCCCGCCGTCAGCGCGCCCGTCACGAAGCCCGGCCGTCAGCGCGCCCTTCATCTGTCGCACCGGCCCGTCGCAGACAATCCGCTAACGAGCCCGCACGGTTTCCGCGACGCGGTGACAGATCTCGACCGGATCCGAAACTTCCGCAGCGGTCGCCGCGGCGGCCCCGGCGGCACGGCGGTAGGCCGGGTCACCAAGAATGCGCTGCACCGCATTTCGGACCGCCGGACCGTCGAAGGGCCGCACCAGCACCGAACCGCCTTGGCGGGCAGCACGGTTCGCGAGCTCCCATTGGTCGCCACCGCCGGGAACCGTGACGATCGGAACGCCGGCGGACAACGTCTTCGCCAGCAGCCCGTGGCCGCCGCCGCCGACAACCACGTCGGCATGCCGGAGCAGCTCGTCCTGTCGGCCGAGTCCCGCTGTGGCCCAAGGAGGAATCTCGACCGGCGGGGTGTCCAGCATCGACACCACCACCCGCACACCGGCTCCGTCCAGGGCGGCCAGGACCGTCTCGGCCATACTTCCCACGCCGGTCGCGGCGGTCGACGGCGCCACCATGACCAAGGGGTCGTCACCGGGAGGCAGAGGTAGGACAGCGTCGGTCGGCTCCCACAGCAGCGGGCCGATCAGCCGCGCCTCGGCCGGCCAATCGGGGCGTGGCGACTCCAGTGCGGGCAGCGTGGCGATCAGGCGAGCCGCGGGGCCCGGATCCGCTTCGGGCAGTCCGATACTCGCACGCGCGGCCGCGCGCTGCCGATCGCCGAGCGCGATCGCACGCGCGGTCATCCTGCGCAGGAACGCATCTCGGGCCCGGCCGCGCAGTCCCACTCCGGGCGCGAGTCCACTTCCGATGGGCGGCAACCCCTTCGACGGCAGGTACAGCGGGTGCGGTGACAGCTCCACCCAGGGAATGTCCAGCCGTTCGGCGGCCATTCCTCCGCCGACGGTGAGCACATCCGACACCACCAGGTCCGGCCCCCACTCCCGCAGGTCCGGCAGGATCTCGGTGGAGATGTGCGCGGCACGGTCGTGGATCCGCTGCCCGGCATCGGCGTCGTCGTCCCCGGCCCGGGGCGCGAGGCCCTTCAGCCGCCGTACCTCGATCCCGGCGCCCTCCGCCGCCTCGAACCAGCGCGGCCCGGTGAACAGCACCGGATCGTCGCCCGCCGCGCGCAGTCGCAGGCACAGCGCGATCGCCGGGAACGCATGCCCCGGATCGGGTCCCGCCACCACCGCTACTCGCATGCCCACACCCTGCCACACCCGGCTGCCCGGGGCGGCCCGGCATCACCGGTCCCCGAGACGTCGCAGGACACGGTAGAAGTCGCCCGCATCGAGCGGCGGTGATCACCCGGGCCATGTCGCCGACCCCGGCGTTCCACCGGCCGATCCGGTCGATAGGGTCCTACTCCTATGGCCCTCAGCGCAACCGTGTACAACTTCTCCGTCCAACTCGCCGATGTCGATCGCGGCGTGTACGAGGAGCTGGATCTGCGGGTCGCGCGGCATCCGTCGGAGAGCGCCGAGTTCATGGTCACCCGGCTGCTCGCGTACTGCCTGGAGTACCGGGAGGGCATCGCGTTCAGCGACGGCGGTGTGTCGTCGGCCGACGAGCCCGCGGTGCTGGTCCGGGATCTGACCGGCCGTCTCACCGGGTGGATCGAGGTCGGCGCACCGGACGCGGAACGGGTGCACCGGGGCAGCAAACTGGCCGACGACATCGCGATCTACACCCATCGCGATCCGGCCAAGGTGCTCGCCGGGCTGGCCGGGAAGCGGATCCACCGGGCCGGGGAGATTCCGTTGTACAGCTTCGACCGGGCGTTCGTCGACGCCGCGGTCGCGGTGCTCGACCGGCGGAACACCGCCGCGCTGTCCGTCACCGAACGGTCGCTGTACCTGGACATCAACGGCAGCGACCTGAGCACCCCGGTCGAGGAACATCGGCTGAACTGAACGACGCGCGATGATGGTGACCCACATCACAAGGCGGACATCGGAATAGAACGCGCGGAAGTCCCGTTGACCATGACTGCCGGCGCCCGAACACCCCCGGGCCGCACCCTTTGTCGCTACGAGCGACCACTCGCCGAGAGGCGGTTGTGGGGCGTCGGTCTTCTCGCACCGCCGCCGAGCACACGCTCGGCGGCGGTTTTCGTCGTCAGCTCCGCAGCAACGCGCCGACCGCGGTGGCGGCGGAGGCGACCGCCGCGTCGCGGGCCGCGCTGGCCTCGTCCTCGGTCAGGGTGCGATCGGTGGCGCGGAAGCGCAGGGCATAGGTGAGGGATTTGCGGCCCGCACCCGCCTGCTCGCCCTCGTACACGTCGAACAGCGTGATGTGCTCGAGCAGATCACCGGCGCCGGAACGCAGGGCCGTCTCGACCGCGGCCGCGGGTACGGCCTTCTCGACGCTCACCGACACATCCTGGAGGACGGCCGGGAAGGCGGAGATCACCGGCGCCGGCCGGGATTCACGCACAGGCAACGCGTCCAGGTCGATTTCGAGTGCGCAGGTCCGCAGCGGCAGACCCGAGCGTTCCAGCACCGCCGGATGCAGCTCACCGGCGTATCCGACGACCGTGCCCTCGACGCTCAGTTCGGCACAGCGGCCCGGATGGAACGGCAGATGCGCGGCGGCCCGGCGCTCGATCGTGACCCCGGCGGCGTCGGCGACGGCGTCGGCGAGTGCGAACGCGTCGGCGGCCTCGGCGATCCGGCCCGGCCCCCACGGTCCGCGCGGTTCGCGGCGGCCGGTGAGTACGGCCGCCACGTGCACCGGCTGTTCCGGCAGGGAATTCAGCAGGGCGGTGACCTGCTCGTCGCTGGGCCGCCGATCGACCGGAAGCGGCGGGACCGGGGCGGTGTTCGGGGTGGCGAGCACGACCTGGCCGATCGCGTAGAGCGCGAGATCACGCTCGCCGCGCGACAGGTTGCGCACGGCCATCTCGAACAGGCCGGGCAGCAACGTGCTCGACAGCTCAGCCTTCTCGGCGTCGAGCGGGTTGAGTACGCGCAGCGTGTCGCGACGCGGGTCGTCGGGGTCCAGGCCCCAGGTGTCGAAGACACCTTCCTGCATGAACACCGGCGACGGCACTTCCACCGCACCGGCGAAGGCCAGCGCCCGGCTGACCGCGCGGCGGCGGCGCTGGGCGGCGGTGAGGCCGCGGCCCGCGGGCGCGGTCGGCAGCACCGACGGGATCTGCTCGAGACCCTCCAGTCGCAGCACCTCCTCGACCAGGTCGGCGGGCTGGGTCAGGTCCGGCCGCCAGGTCGGCGGGGTGACCACCAGCTGGGCGTGGCCGGACGTCTCGTCGACGCCGACCTCGACCGTGCAGCCGATCTGGGTGAGCCGGCGCGCGGAGGTGCCGGTCGGGTAGACGACGCCGGCGATGCGGTCGGCGAGATCGATATCGATGCGGATCGGCGCGGGCGCCGGGACCGGCACCTGGACATCGGTGAGGACCGGCTCGACCGTGCCGCCCGCGATCCGGGCGAGCAGGGTCGCGGCCCGATCGAGGGCGGCGACGTTGACCGCGGGGTCGACGATCCGCTCGAACCGCCGCGACGCCTCCGAGGAGAGCTTGTGCCGCCGCGTGGTGCGGGCCACCGCGACCGGATTCCAGGTCGCGGCCTCCAGCAGGATGTCGGTGGAGGCCGCGCCCACCTCGGTGCTCGCGCCGCCCATGACACCGGCCAGCGAGACGACGCCGCTGTCGTCGGCGATCACCACGTCCTCGGCGTGCAGGGTGCGCTCGCTGCCGTCCAGCGTGCGCAGCGTCTCGCCGGTGTGGGCACGGCGCACCACCAGCCCACCGCGGACCTTCGCGGCGTCGAAGGCGTGCAGCGGCTGGCCCAGTTCGAGCATGACGTAGTTGGTGACGTCGACCGCCGGGGAGATCGGCCGCACGCCGGACAGCAGCAGCCGCCGTTGCAGCCACCACGGGCTGACCGCGGCCGGATCGATGCCGGTGACCCGTCGCATCGCGAACCGGGTGCACAGCGACTCCGGCTCCAGCCGCACCGGCCACGCCTCGGCCGCCACCTCGGGCAGGGTGCGCGCCGCCGGATCGACGAATTCGAGGTCGAAGCCACAGGCCAGCTCGCGGGCGAGACCGCGCACGGAGAACGCGTAGCCGCGATCCGGCGTGATCGCGAGTTCCACGACGGTGTCGTCGAGACCGAGCAGCAGGTTGGCGTCGGCGCCGGGCAGCGCGGTGCCGGGCTCGAGCACCAGGATGCCGGAGTGGTCCCTGCCGATCCCGAGTTCGGCGACCGAGCAGATCATCCCGTTGGAGACCTGCCCGTAGGTCTTGCGCGAGCTGATCGCGAATCCGCCCGGCAGCACACCGCCCGGCAGCACCACCACGACCAGATCGCCGACCGCGAAATTCCGTGCGCCACAGACGATTTCCTGGAGGTGATCGGGAATCCCGATGTCCACCCTGCAGAATCGGATCGGCTTCTTGAACTCGGTGAGCTCGGTGATCTCGGCGACCCGGCCGACCACCAGCGGATGCGGGAGGTCACCGGTGATGCGCTCGAGGGTGTCGATCTCCTCGACCTCGAGCCCGACCCGGATGAAACCGGCCTCGAGTTCGGCCGGGGTCACCGACCATTCGGGGGTGGCCCGCTGCAGGATCTCCGTCAGCCAGGACTGCGCTACTCGCACGTGACGTTTCGCTTTCCTTCGAATCGAGCAGGTTGGTTCAGGACTGGACGCCGAACGGCAGCGTGAATCGCACGTCGCCCTCGACGATGTCGCGCATGTCGGTCAGGCCGTTGCGGAACTGCAGGGTGCGTTCCATGCCCATGCCGAACGCGAATCCGGTGTACACGTCGGGGTCGATGCCGCTGGCGATCAGCACCCGCGGGTTGACCATGCCGCAGCCGCCCCACTCGACCCAGCCGGCGCCGCCCTTCTTGTCCGGGAACCAGACGTCGACCTCGGCGGAAGGCTCGGTGAACGGGAAGAAGCTGGGCCGCATACGGGTCCGGGTATCGGGCCCGAACAGCGCGCGGGCGAAGGCGTCCAGGGTGCCGCGCAGGTGACCCATGGTCAGGCCCTTGTCGATGGCCAGGCCCTCGACCTGCGAGAACACCGGGGTGTGGGTGGCGTCGAGTTCGTCGGTGCGGAACGTGCGGCCGGGACAGACCACGTAGATCGGCAGCTCGCGCTCCAGCATCGAGCGCACCTGCACCGGCGAGGTGTGCGTGCGCAGCACCTGCCGCGACCCCTCCGGCGCGATGTGGAAGGTGTCCTGCATGGTCCGCGCGGGATGATCCGGCAGGAAGTTGAGCGCGTCGAAGTTGAAGTGCTCGGTCTCGACCTCGGGACCCTCGGCGACCTCCCAGCCCATCCCGACGAACACGTCGGCGATGCGCTCGGACAGCACGGTGATCGGGTGCCGCGCGCCGACGGGGGCCCGGCCGGCCGGGAGGGTGACGTCGATGGTCTCGGATACCAGCACCGCGGCGTCGCGGGCGGCCTCGAGCTCGGCGCGGCGGGTCTCGTAGGCGTCGGACACCCGGCCGCGGGCCACGTTGACCCGCTTGCCCGCGTCGGCCTTCTCCTCCTTGGGCAGCGTGCCCAGGGAGCGCTGGGCCAGCGCGATCGGCGACTTGCCACCCATGTACTCGGTCTTCGCGGCCGCCAGCGCATCCAGATCGGCGGCCGCGGCGAACGCCCGCTGCGCCGCGTCGGCCGCGGCGGCGAGCGCCTCCTCGGTCAGCGCCGCTGTCGGATCCGCTGGTGCGTTGTCGTCGGCCACGATGGTTCGTCTCCCTGACTGGTACACGTCCGGCTGGTTGTCTGCCTCATTCTTGCCGGTCGCATCGTAGACAATCCAATCAGGCCGCCTCATCCGGTTTTCACGACCGGTTCCGGGACGGGTCTCCGCATGCCACTCGGTGGGCCGCGCGCGTTCGGCCCGGGACAGCGTACGCCCCACCCGACCGGCGTCGGATGGGGCGTACGGGCACGTCGCGACTACTGCGCGGCGACGATCCGGCGCGGCAGCAGCAGCGCC
This sequence comes from Nocardia aurantia, assembly GCF_009604425.1. Taxonomy (GTDB): domain Bacteria; phylum Actinomycetota; class Actinomycetes; order Mycobacteriales; family Mycobacteriaceae; genus Nocardia; species Nocardia aurantia. The sequence goes on from NZ_WEGI01000002.1 coordinate 241,601, forward strand.
AGCACCGCGCCGACCGCGACGATCACCGCGCCGACCGTCACCGCGGGCCGCAGCCCGTCGACGTACTGTTCACCGCCCAGGTACGAGCCGTAGGAGGCGAACACCGAGGCCAGGACCGCGATGCCGAGAGCCACGCCGACCTCGCGCAGGGTGTTGCTGGTCCCGGAGGCGACGGCTTGGTCCTGCGGCGCGGCGCTGGACATGATGACCGTGGCGCCCGGTGCGAAGGTCAGGCCCATGCCGATCCCGGCGAGCACGAACGGGCCGACGAAGGCGCCGAAGGTGGTGTGCACCGTCACCACCGCGGCAATCCAGCCCAGCGCGATCGCCTGCAACGCCTGACCTGCGACGATCAAAGTGCGCGCACCGACGCGATCGACCACCAGCCCCGCGATCGGGGCCACAACCATCGGCGCCAGCGTCCAGGGCAGGGTGCGGATTCCCGACTGCAACGGATCCAGGTGCTGCACCACCTGGAAGTACTGGGCCAGCAGGAAGATCGAGCCGAAGACTCCCACCCCGAACGTGAACGTGGTGATGTTGGCGATGCCGAAGGCCCGGGACCGGAACAGCCGCAGCGGCAGCAGCGGATGCGGGGTGCGCAGCTCCCAGGCGATCAGCCCGGCCAGCAGGACGACGCCGGCGATCAGCGCGACGAGCACCCGGCCGGCGGTCCAGCCGTCGTCGGCGCCGTGCACGATGCCCCAGACCACCGCCAGCACGCCGGTCGATCCGAGCACCAGGCCGGGCAGGTCGAAACGTCCTGTGCCACCGTAGGATTCGGAGAGCACCCGGGCCACGAACGGCAGCGCGAGGATGCCGATGGGCACGTTCAGCCAGAAGATCCACTGCCAGTTCAGCCCGTTGACCACGGCCCCGCCGATCACCGGGCCGAGCGCCACGCCGAGGCCGGACAGGCCGCCCCAGATGCCGATGGCCGCGCTGCGCATCTTCTCCGGGACCGCGGCCGAGAGCAGGGTCAGCGACAGCGGCATGACCGCGGCGCCGCCGAAGCCCTGCACCGCTCGCGCGGTGATCAGCATCCACGGCTCGGTGGCGAGCGCACACGCGGCGGAGGCGGCGGTGAACACCGCGATGCCGATCAGGAACATGCGCTTGCGGCCGATCCGGTCCCCCAGCGCGGAGGCAGTGAGCAGCAGCGAGGCGAACGACAGTGTGTAGGCGTTGACGAACCACTGCAGATCGGCGAGCGAGGCATCGAGTTCCTGCTTGATCACCGGCAGGGCGTTGGTCACGACCAGATTGTCGAGCGTGACCATGAACATCGGGATGCCGACGGCGAGCAGCACGGCAGCGAGAGATCGGGGCGCACGAGGGCGCGCGGCGGTGGCGGACGACCCGGAGTCGAGGGTTGTGGTCATGACCGAGATCCTTTGTTGTTATCCACTGATAACTTGCCGCCTGCCAGAGTATGCATTGACTGATAACATGTCAATGGACGCCGGGTCCGGCATCCCGGGAGACGGGTCGCGCCACACCCGGTGGCAGGATCTGATCGCGGATATCGGAAGACCCGGCAGCGAGAAGGAGGACGAGATGGCAGCGCCGCGCACCCGTCTGACCGCCGGCGAACGCAGTGAGCAGGTGCTCACGGCAGCGGTGGTCGCCTTCGCCGAATCCGGTTATGCCGCAACGAAAACCGATGAGATTGCGCGTCTGGCGGGGGTCTCCCAGCCGTATGTGATCCGGCTGTTCGGCAGCAAGCAGCAACTGTTCGTGGAGAGCGTGCAGCGGGCCTGCGACCGCGTGGAGGAGATCTTCCGGACCGCGGCCGCCGACGTGGGCCCGGACGCGAGCCCGGAGGACAGACTGCATTCGCTGGGCGCGGCCTACGACGTATTCCTGACCGAACGCGAACTCCTGATGCTGCTCCTGCACGGCTTTGCCGCGAGTGGCGACCCGGTGATCGGCGACCGAACTCGGGATCGCTTCGGCCGCATCTATCGGCTGGTACGGGATCTCACCGGGGCCTCCGCCGAGGAGGCCCGCGACTTCATGGCCAAGGGCATGCTGCTCACCGTGCTGGCCGCGATGCAGGTGCTCGGGCCCGGCGCCCGGGTCTGCGACTGGGCCACGGAGCTCCTCGAAAATTTGGTCGACGAATAAGCGTGCGGCCCGGACCGCACATCGGCGGCGAGCCGCCGCGCCGGATCCGCCGACTCCCGATGCCGCACCGCGCCGGATCCGCCCGCTCCCGGTGCCGCACGGCACCGGACCCGGCTACTCCCGGTGCTGTACCCGGGCGCCGGCGTAGAGGCAGATCGCCGCTGCCGCAGCGAGATTCAGGCTCTCGGCGCGCCCGTGGATCGGGATACGGATCCGATGGTCGGCCCGGCGCGCGATCTCCGGATCGAGGCCGTGCGCCTCGTTGCCGAACAGCCACGCCACCGGACCGGCGAGGATCTCATCGGCGTCGTCGAGATCGACCTCGCCGCGAGCCGTGGTTGCCAGCACCGCGACACCGGCTTCACGCAGGGCCGCGAGCACCACGTCCACATCACGTTCCCGGGCGACCGGGACGTGGAAAAGGCTTCCGGCACAAGCGCGTACACATTTGCCGTTGTGCGGATCGACCGAATCCCCGGCCAGCACGACCGCATCCGCGCCGACGGCGTCGGCCACCCGGATCAGGGTTCCAGCGTTACCCGGATCGGCGATCTCGACCGGCACCGCGAGCGTCCGGGGCCGCCCGTCGAGCACCCGTTGCAACGGCACGTCCACCGTGCGGCAGACGGCGACCAGGCCGGGCGGGGTTACCGTCTCCCCCAGCATCTCGGCGGCCCGCTCGCTGACCTGGGTGGTACGCACCCCGAGCGCCGCGGCACTCGCCACCAGGGCATGCTCGCGTTCGGCGGCGCGCGCCGAGTAGAACAATTCCTCGACCCGCTCGGTGTCCAGCGCCGCCTCGACCGAGTTCGCCCCCTCCGCGAGGAACCGGCCGGTCTTGCGGCGCTGCGGCGCACGATGGAGTTTGACGGCGGAGACGACTCGCGGATTGCGCCAGTCGATGGCGTCGGCGCTCATGACCTCCGACCGTTCGACAGCACGCAACGACCCGCGGGTTGCGCTCGGAAAGCGCGTCCGCGGGTCGTTGCGAAATGCTTCGGTGTCACCCGGCTCAGGCGGCCGGCGCGTTGACATCCTCCGGCAGGGCGGCCTTGGCGACCGCGACCAGACCGGCGAACGCCTCGGCGTCGGAGACGGCGAGCTCGGCGAGGATCTTGCGATCGACCTCGACACCCGCGGCCTTCAGACCCTGGATGAAGCGGTTGTAGGTGATGTCGTTGGCGCGGGCGGCCGCGTTGATGCGGGTGATCCACAGCTGGCGGAAGTCACCCTTCCGGGCCCGGCGGTCGCGGAACGCGTAGGTCAGCGACTTGAGCTGCTGCTCCTTGGCCTTGCGGTACAGCCTGGAGCGCTGTCCGCGGTAGCCCTTGGAGGCCTCGAGAACGGTACGGCGCTTCTTCTGAGCGTTGACGGCCCTTTTGACGCGTGCCACTTGTCAGTTCCTTGTTCGATCGAGGGGCGCGCGAGGCGCCCGGGGGTCGGTGGGTAGCTCGAGGAGAGCGGGCTCAGAGACCGAGCAGCTTCTTCACGCGGCGGACGTCGGGGGCCGCAACGACCTCCGTGCCTTCCAGACGACGAGTCCGGCGGGAGGACTTGTGCTCGAACAGGTGGCGACGGTTCGCCTGCTCACGCAGCAGCTTGCCGCGACCGGTCACCTTGAATCGCTTCGAGGCGCCGCTGTGGCTCTTCATCTTCGGCATGGATTCCTCAATCTGTCTCATTGCCGGCGGCCTCGCGACACGCGAGGCCCGCCGTCAGTGGTATCGGTTACTGCGGGCTGTCCGCTTCCGCGGGGACCGCGTCGGGCACCGTCACAGGCACCTGCTCCGGCGCCACGTCGGGAACGCCGTTGGCGGCCGATTCCCGGTGCGAAACCGTCTGCTGTGCCTTCGCCCGCGTCTTCGCGCCCTTGTGAGGCGCGAGGACCATGGTCATGTTCCGGCCGTCCTGCTTGGCCGACGTCTCGACGAAGCCGAATTCGGCGACATCGGAAGCCAGCCGCTGCAACAGCCGGAAGCCCAGCTCGGGTCGCGACTGCTCGCGACCACGGAACATGATCGTCACCTTGACCTTCGAGCCTGCTTGCAGGAAGCGAAGGACATGGCCCTTCTTCGTCTCGTAGTCGTGGTCGTCGATCTTCGGACGGAGCTTCTGCTCCTTGATCACGGTCTGCTGCTGGTTCTTCCGGGACTCGCGTGCCTTCTGCGCCGTCTCGTACTTGAACTTGCCGTAGTCCATGATCTTACAGACCGGCGGTCGCGCGTCCGGCGCGACCTCGACCAAGTCGAGATCGGCTTCCTGCGCGACGCGCAGTGCATCTTCAACACGCACGATCCCTACCTGTTCACCGCCCGGTCCGATGAGTCGAACCTCGGGAACACGAATACGATCGTTGATGCGGGTCTCAGTGCTGATGGGGCCTCCTAGGTCAAGCGGTGTCGTCCAACGACCGCAAGCTATAACTGCAACCCCATATCCAACACGAAAGCCCCGCTGCGGTATTTCACCGCCACGGGGCCCGATGTCGACCGGTCACCGACGCGAACCCACGCGTCGACCCTCCGCGGGCATATCGCCCCGCGCAGGAACCCGTCCGTATCGGACGGGCGACCGGACCGTCCGGCCTGGTGTGAACCGGCGAACGGTGGGAGTCGGGCTCCACTTATGGCCCCGGACCTGCCACAGAAGTGCTGCTGATGCGACACTATGACTGGACCGGGGCGGTCGTCGCCGTACAGCTTAACACCCCCGCGCGCCATCATCCCAATCGGGCAACCCCGCGACCAGGCATATCGACGTCGGTGCCATGCTACCGGCATGAGCAATCCGTCGGAGACCGTGCGCGAGCTGGCCGAGATCCCCGCAGTGGAGGTCATCAGCCGGGCGGCGGTGATGCTGATGAGCTCGGCCGCCGAGAAGCTCGGCCTCGCCGACGACGACCCGCAGGCCAGCCCGCATCTGGATCTGGATGAGGCGCGTCGCCTCATCACCGCCCTGGCCGGCCTGATCACCGCCTCGGTCGAATACCTCGGCCCGCACGCCGGCCCGCTGCGCGAGGGACTGCAGGCCCTGCAGCGCGCGTTCCGGGAGTCCTCCGCGCATCCCGACGCGCCGGGGACCGGGCCGGGCGAGAAATACACCGGTCCGGTGTACTGAAATGCCTCCCGGCACGGGTAACCCGGGAGTGGCGCGATCATCGTGAGCGGGCCACTCTTGGTGGCGACCGCCAATTCGAACCCCGGGAAGGCTGGCCCGGTGCACAGATTTGGGCGAATGCCAGGATTTGCCCGCCCATTCGAGGGGTAATAGAGGCTGGCGAAGGAGTACCCGATCCAGGAGCACCATGACTGCCCGACGCGAGCTCGAAGAGGCACTACACGGCCCGGTTGCCGCGCTCGACTTCCTGTCCGAAGCCGAGACCGCGGATCTCCTCGAGCTGTTCGAGGGCGCCCGGCAGCGTGAGGTCGCCGCGCTGTCCGAGGCGGTGGATCGGATGGTGCACGCACTGCCCTGGCCACTGGGACCGACGACGAAGCGGATCATGTTCGGCCACTCGCTCGATCGATGAGCAGCCTGATCGTCCGCGCGCAGATCATCCTGCTGGCGCGCACCCTGCACGTGGCCCCGGAGCGGCTGGCCCATCTCGAACGCCTGGGCCCGGACCGGCTGCACGAGTTGCAGCAACGCGCGAGCGCGGCGTTGTTCGAGCATCACGGCGAAACCTTCACCCGGATCAGCCGATTGGTGCCGCTGATCCCACTGGGTATCTCGATTCCGTTGGTACAGAAGCTGATTCCGCCGATGCTGACCGGCCGGGCAGCCGGCGCGGTGGGTGTCGAACATCCGCGCAAGGCCGCGGAGACGATGACCATGTTGCATCCGCTCTACGCCGCCGACTGCGCCCCCTACATGGACCCGCAGACCGTCGGGCAACTCGCCGACATCGCGCCGCCCGAACCGGTCCTCGAGGTTGTCAACGAATTGCTGCGCCGACGGGACTACATCACCGCGGGACCGTTCCTCGCCTATGCCACACCCGCGCTGATCGAGGCCGTCGAACGCGGCGTGCCCGACGACGCGGGGCTGATCTTCTCCGCGGCCTTCGCGTACTCCGGGACGGCGGTCAGCGCCATCGTGCGGCAGTTCCTGACGGGCCGGCGCATTCCGCGCATGGTGCACACGGTGCTGAACGGTCCGCCCGATCTGCAGGCGGCGGCCATCACCGTGTTCTCCCGCTGCGAACCCGATGTGGTGACGGCCGTCGGCGATATCCTGTTCGACCTCGCACCCACCGCCGGGATCGGCGCGCTGATCATCGCGGCGGTCCGCGGCGGCGCGGGCGCCGAACTGCTGACCTTCGCGGGCCGGCTCAGCCCCTCCGCGCTGCGCAAACTCGCGGGCAACCCGGTGCTGTACGACGGCGCCGTACTGCCGACCCTGGTCGGCACGCTCGCCACGAACAGCCGGGCCGACAGCTGGCGCGGACTCGGCGAGTTGTCGATGCGGATGGATGTCGACACCCGCCGCTACGTCGCCCGCTGGATCTCCGAACTCCCGGACGACGCGGTCCGCGAACTGCCGACCCACGCCACCGAGACCGAGCTGTGGCCCTCGCTGCTGCGCCTGGTCGCCGTGGCGGACACCGATGTACAGAACCGGTTCGGCGCGGTGTGGGCGACCCTGCCGCCGGAACGACAGGCCGGGCTGCAACGGCACATCCACGAGTACCAGATGGACAACCGGCTCGCCGCGATCACCGCCGCCGGGCAACCGATGTCGGTGGAAGAGGTGTTCTTCCGGCGCCGGCGCATGGGCCGCCATCGCGGGCCCGAGGAGGACTGGAAACTCGGCTGAACGGGCCGCGTCCGGGGCGGCGGCGCGGCCGCAGTGGGCTGCGGCTCGGGTGCGGCCTCGCCGGAACACGAACCGGCCGAAGGCAATCCGGCGTTGTCCTCGTCGTGACCGGTGACAATGATCGGTGCGGCCGGGACGGCCGGACCAAGTGATCATCGGGTACCACGGCGGGAACGGCGAGTGTCGACGTTCGCGGTCAAGGTGTTCAGCAGGCCGGGGAGTTCGGCGACGGTCCGGGCGGGCAGGCCGGCGACGGTTTCGTCGGCGAGGGCGCACCAGATCTCCTTCACCTCGTCCGCCAGCGCCCGGCCCGCGTCGGTGAGTTCGACGACGCTGGCGCGTTTGTCGGCCGGCGCCGGCGTGCGGCGGAGGTGGCCGGAGGCCTCGAGCTTGCGGGCCATGAGGGTGACGCTGGGCGGCTCACAACCGAGCGCCTCGCTCAGTTGCGCCTGGATCATCGGACCGTGGCGAGCCAGTTCCAGCAGCAGCACCTCCTGACCGGGATGCAGGCCCAGCGGCGCCAGCAGGGCGGCGGCGCGGGCGCGGTGCCGCAGGCTCAGCAGGCGAACGGCCTGGTTGACGGCGTCGGCTCGATCGAAGTCCACGGCCCTCCCTTGACGAATTGGTTACGCACATAACATTATGCACGTAACTATTCCGCTTGTCTCCGGGGAGTGCTCGTGGTGATCGAATCGAAGGCGAATCCCCTGTCCCGGCACGGTTCCGGCCGCTTGCTCGCGCTGGCCTGCGCCGGGCAGTTCATGGTGATCCTGGACGCGTCGGTGGTGAACGTCGCGCTCCCGTCGATCCAATGGGAGCTCGGATTCTCCCCCGGCGGCCTGACCTGGGTGGTCAACGGATATCTGCTCGCCTTCGCCGGGCTCATGCTCTCGGCCGGGCGGGCCGTGGACCTCTTCGGACGACGCCGGATGTTCGTCGCGGGGCTGATGCTGTTCTCCGCCTCGAGCCTGGTCGGCGGGCTGGCCACCGGCGCGGCGGTGCTGGTGGCGGCCCGGGTGGCGCAGGGCGCGGGCGCGGCCCTGCTCGCCCCGGCGACGCTGGCGGTGATCAACACCGGATTCGCCGCGGGCGCGGACCGGGCCCGGGCGTTCGGCGCCTGGTCCGCCGCCGGTGGTGCGGGCGGGATGGCCGGGGCGATCGTGGGCGGCGTGATCACCGGCGCGCTCTCCTGGCGGTGGGTGTTCCCGATCAACGTGCCGATCGGCGCGGTGCTGATCGCCGTGGCCGCGACCGCGTTGCCCGGCACGCCGCGCGAACGGCGGGGGCGGCTGGACCCGATCGGCACGATCACCGCGACGGCGGGTCTCGGTGCGCTCGTCTTCGGGGTGATGCGCGGCGGTGAGCACGGCTGGACATCGGGACAGACGCTGGTGCCGATCGGGGCCGGAGTCGTATTGCTGCTCGGATTCCTCACGGCGGAGCGATATCTCGCCACGTCGCCGATGATGCCGTTGCGGCTGTTCGGAATTCGCCGGACAGCGGCGGGAAATGCCATGCTGCTGTGGTTCGGCGCTGTTCCGATCGCGATGTGGTACTTCACTTCCCTGCTCCTGCAGGAGGTACTCGGGTACGACGCGCTGCGATCCGGGCTGGGCCAGACGCCCGCCGCGGTCACCTTCGTGATCGTCGCGCGCTGGGCCGCGCTCCTGCTGACCCGTTGCGGCGCAAGGGTTCCGGTGACGATCGGCAGCGGCTTCCTGCTCGCCGGTTTCGGCCTGCTGGCCCGGACGCACGCCGGGAGCGGCTATCTCACCGCCGTCCTCGGCCCGACTCTGCTCGTCGCGACCGGAATCGGACTCGTGTTCCCCACTCTCATGGCGGTGGCGACCGCGGACACCCCCGAGGCCGACGCCGGGATCGCCGGCGGCCTGGCCAACACGGCGAGCCAGGTCGGCGGCGCGGTGGCGCTGGCGGCCCTCGCCACCGTCGCGAGCACGCGAACCGGCGCCTCCGGCACGACCGCTGCCCTCGCCTCGGGCTACGACCTCGTCTTTCTGGTCGCGGCCGGAGTCGCGGCGGCACTGGCCGTCGCGGGCACGTTCTTGTCGCGACACCCGGACCGTTGACGCCCCCGGCGGTGGGCGATTTGGCAGAATCCTGCACTTACCGTGCCGCGAGAAGGGACAGCCAGTGGCATTCGCCGACTTCCAGAACGAGATCTACTTCGCCGGCCTGCTCGGGATCCAGCCGACCCTGCCCATGAGTTACGCCGGATGGGAGGAACGCGCCCGGCAGGCGCTGCCACCGTCGGTGCTGTCCTACGTCGCGGGCGGCGCGGGCGACGAGCGGACGCAGAACGCCAATGTCACCGCGTTCGACCGCTGGGGCCTGGTGCCGCGGATGTTCGTCGGCGCGGCGGAACGGGACCTGTCGATCGACCTGTTCGGCCTGACGCTGCCCTCCCCCCTCTTCCTCGCCCCCGTCGGCGTGATCGGGTTGTGCACCCAGGACGGCCACGGCGACCTGGCGACCGCGCGCGCCGCGGCGCGCACCGGCGTCCCGATGGTCGCCTCCACGCTGACGGTCGACCCGCTGGAACAGGTGGCCGCCGAATTCGGCGACACCCCCGGCTTCTTCCAGCTGTACACACCGAAGAACCGCGATCTCGCCGCGAGCCTGGTCCACCGCGCCGAACAGGCCGGCTACCAGGGCATCGTCGTCACCCTCGACACCTGGATCACCGGCTGGCGACCCCGCGACCTGGGCGCCAGCAACTTCCCCCAACTCCGCGGCCACTGCCTGGCCAACTACACCAGCGACCCGGTCTTCCGCGCCACCCTCGACAAGACTCCCGAGGAGGACCCCCGCGCGGCGATGCTGGCCTGGGTCCAGACCTTCGGCAACCCGCTCACCTGGAACGACCTGCCCTGGCTGCGCTCCCTGACCGACCTGCCACTGATCGTCAAGGGCATCAACCACCCCGAGGACGCCCGCCGCGCCAAGGACGCCGGCGCCGACGCCGTCTACTGCTCCAATCACGGTGGGCGCCAAGCGAACGGCGGCCTGCCCGCCCTCGACGTCCTCCCCGAGGTGGTCGCCGCCGCCGACGGCCTCCCCGTCCTGTTCGACTCCGGCATCCGCAGTGGCGCCGACATCGTCAAGGCCCTCGCCCTCGGCGCCACCGCCGTCGGCATCGGCCGCCCCTACGTCTGGGGCGCCGCCCTCGCCGGCACCGACGGCGTCGTCCACGTCCTCCGCGCCCTCCTCGCCGAAACCGACCTGATCATGGCCGTCGACGGCTACCCCACCCTCGCCGACCTCACCCCCGACACCCTCCGCCTGGTCCGCTGATCCGGTTCGCTCGTCACCCGCAACGCCATCGACCGGAAACATGAACACCGCCGGGGTAGGCACCTTTCGGAGCCGTCGACAGGGCAACATAGTCGGCGCCCCGGCGGCCGTCGGTATCACCGCACAAAACAGGGCGAAATGTGCCCGCCGGACGACACACAACGCTGCCACGTTCCGATACTACAAATCTCCCGCAGTGCAGCCAGCACGATAAGCCCTACGCTGTAATACGTTGTGCGCGTGGGCTGAAGGAACGACGATGAGCATGATCGGCCCGAAAGCCGGTGCACCACAGCCGATTCCGGCGCTGCATTCGATCACCATGGGCGCGTAGATCAGGCACAATATTCCGATCGCCGTCCATGCTGTGATGTCGGCTTGTGGCCCAGACCAACTCGCTCGCCGATGCCGCGGCCGCGTGGCATCCGGATGCGCTCGGCAACCGGATGCTCGGCGACCGGTCATTTCCGGCGAGTAGTGGCTCAGCGGAGAGCGGCGGCGCGGCGCCGGGCGGCGGCGGCGCGTTTCGGGTCGGCTTCGGGAGGCTTCTTGGTGGCGGCCTTCTTTGCTGTTTTCTTGGCGGTGGGTTTGGCGGATGAAGAGGTGGTGGTACGGCGGGCCGAGGCCGACGGTTCGGCAGGGGTCAACGCTCCGGAGAGGAATTGGCCGGTGTAACTGCCGGGGACGGCGGCGATCTCTTCCGGGGTGCCCTGGGCGACGATGGTGCCGCCGCCGGAACCGCCCTCCGGGCCCATGTCGATGACCCAGTCCGAGGTTTTGATCACGTCGAGGTTGTGTTCGATGACGATGACCGTGTTGCCCTTGTCGACCAGGCCGTTGATGACGCCGAGGAGTTTGCGGATGTCCTCGAAGTGAAGGCCGGTGGTGGGCTCGTCGAGGATGTAGACGGTGCGGCCGGTGGAGCGTTTCTGGAGTTCGGCCGCCAGTTTCACTCGCTGGGCCTCGCCGCCGGAGAGGGTGGGGGCGCTCTGGCCGAGGCGGACGTAGCCGAGGCCGACGTCCACCAGGGTTTTCAGGTAGCGGTGGATCGAGGTGACCGGTTCGAAGAAGTCGGCGGCCTCGTCGATGGGCATGTCGAGGACCTCGGCGATGGTCTTGCCCTTGTAGTGGACTTCCAGGGTTTCCCGGTTGTAGCGGGCGCCGTGGCAGACCTCGCAGGGGACGTACACATCGGGGAGGAAGTTCATCTCGATCTTCAGGGTGCCGTCGCCCGAACAGGCCTCGCAGCGGCCGCCTTTGACGTTGAACGAGAAGCGGCCCGGCTGATAGCCGCGCACCTTCGCCTCGGTGGTGGCGGCGAAGAGAGTGCGGATCTTGTCGAAGACGCCGGTGTAGGTCGCGGGGTTGGAGCGGGGGGTGCGGCCGATCGGCGACTGGTCGACCTGGACCAGTTTGTCGAGGTGGTCGAGGCCGTTGATGCGGGTGTGGCGGCCGGGCACCTGGCGGGCGCCGTTGAGTTTGTTCGCCAGGACGGTGGCCAGGATGTCGTTGACCAGGGTGGACTTGCCCGAGCCGGAGACGCCGGTGACGGCGGTCAGGACACCCAGGGGGAAGTTCACGTCGATGTCGCGGAGGTTGTGCTCGTTCGCGCCGATGACGGTGAGCTGGCGCTTCTTGTCCACCGGACGGCGGACCATCGGGACCTCGATGCGTTCGCGGCCCGAAAGGTACGCTCCCGTCAGCGAATTCGGGTCGGCCAGCAGGCCGGGATACGGTCCGCTGTAGACCACCTGACCGCCGTGCTCGCCGGCCAGCGGGCCGATGTCCACCACCCAGTCGGAGGCGTGGATGGTGTCCTCGTCGTGCTCGACGACGATCAGCGTGTTGCCGAGACTCTTGAGGCGCGTGAGGGTTTCGATGAGCCGTCGGTTGTCACGCTGGTGCAGGCCGATGGACGGCTCGTCGAGCACGTACAGCACGCCGACCAGACCCGAGCCGATCTGGGTGGCCAGCCGGATGCGCTGGGCCTCACCGCCGGACAGGGTGGCGGCGGCCCGGGACAGGGTCAGGTACTCGAGACCCACGTCGAGCAGGAAGCCGAGCCGCGCCTGGATCTCCTTGAGCACCTGACCGGCGATGGCCGCCTCGCGCTCGCCCAGATCGAGCGTGTGGAGGAAGCGGGAACACTCGCGGATCGACAGATCACACACGGCGGCAATGGATTTGCGGCCCGCCTCGCTGTTCAGGGTGACGGCGAGGATCTCCGGGCGCAGCCGGGCGCCACTACAGACGGGGCACGGGACGTCCCGCATGTAGCCGTCGTAGTGCTCCTTCATCTGCTCGGACTCGGTGTTGTCGAGCCGCCGCTGCAGGAAGGGCATGACGCCCTCGAAATCGGCGTAGTACGAACGCTTGCGGCCGTACCGGTTGGTGTACGACACGTGCACCTGCTCGGAACTGCCCTCCAGCACCGCCTTGCGGACCTTCGCCGGCAACTGCCGCCACGGGGTGTCGAGGGAGAAGCCCAGCGCGTCGGCCAGGCCCGACAGCAGGCGGAGGAAGTATTCGGCGGTCTGCCCGCGCGACCACGGCGCGATGGCGCCCTCCGCCAGGCTCAGGTCCTGATCGGGCACCACCAGATCCGGGTCGACCTCCTTGCGGATGCCGAGACCGGTGCAGTCCGGGCAGGCGCCGTAGGGCGAGTTGAACGAGAACGACCGCGGCTCGAGATCCTCGATGTCGAGCGGGTGGCCGTTGGGGCAGGCCAGCTTCTCGGAGAAGCGGCGCTCCCGGTCGTGGGCGTGCTCGTCGCGGTCGACGAAGTCGAGCACCACGATGCCGTCGGCGAGGCGCAGCGCCGTCTCGATGGAATCGGTGAGGCGCTGCTTGGAGCTCGGCTTGACGGTGAGGCGGTCGATGACGACCTCGATGTCGTGCTTCTCCTGTTTCTTCAGCTTCGGCGGATCGGTCAGCTGATGCACCACGCCGTCGACCCGGACCCGGGAGTAGCCCTGGCCGTTGAGCTGGTCGAACAGGTCCACGAACTCGCCCTTGCGGGTGCGCACCACGGGCGCCAGCACCTGGAATTTGGTGCCCTCCGGCATGGCGAGAACCTGGTCGACGATCTGCTGCGGGGACTGTTTGGCGATCAGCTCACCGCAGACCGGGCAGTGCGGGGTGCCCGCCCGCGCGTAGAGCAGGCGCAGATAGTCGTAGACCTCGGTGATGGTGCCCACGGTGGACCGCGGGTTGCGGTTGGTGGACTTCTGGTCGATCGATACCGCCGGCGACAGGCCCTCGATGAAGTCGACGTCGGGCTTGTCCATCTGGCCCAGGAACTGCCGCGCGTAGGCCGACAGCGATTCGACATACCGGCGCTGACCCTCCGCGAAGATGGTGTCGAAGGCCAGACTCGACTTGCCCGAACCGGACAACCCGGTGAACACGATGAGACTGTCGCGGGGCAGGTCGAGGTCGACCCCCTTGAGGTTGTGCTCCCGCGCTCCGCGCACCGTCAGGCGATCCGACACTGGCCGTCCCTTCTCCCACGTAATTTCGGCAATCAGAACTACCCCGCCGCCATGCTAGGCACACCCACCGACAAAAATCGGCGGAGGTCGATTCGACCAGGTCACACCAGGCGGGACGGCAGCGGGACCCAACCTCCGAGTACGGTGTGAACATCGTCGGCAACGTTGCCGCGCGAACCGCTCACCTGTAATGATCGACGATCGTAGGCCGCGGGACGCGACCCCGGCAGCCGCGGTGGCGGTCCCGCACGGCATTCCAGTGACGTGAGTCTCCGACGGACGGGAGGTGCACGTGGTTCACGACCAGGACGGCCGGATCCCCGGCGCGCCCGACGTCGAGCAGCTCGCGCTGCTGTATCGCGATCTCGTCGAGCACAGCCCGTCATCGCTCATCATGCACGACGGCCGGTACATCGTCTTCATGAATCCCGCCGCCGAGCGGCTGCTGGGCGCCACCGAGCCGGATCAGTTGATCGGCCGGGAGGTGACCGATTTCATCGCGCCCGCCTACCTTCCCGACATGCGGCGGCGGTTGCTGGAACTGCAAGAGACCGGCGACACGTCCGAACGGACCGAACTGACCATCGTGCGTGACGACGGCGACACCGTCGAGGTGGAGGCCGTCGCGGTGCTCACCGTCTGGCAGGGCCGCCGCGCCTACCAGGTGGTCGTCTACGACATGAGCGCGCAGCGCCACGCCGAGGCCGCGCAGCGCCGCGCCGAGATGTACTTCACCGCCGTGGTGGAGCAGCTCGAGGAGGGCGTGACCGTGATCGACCGCAACGGCCGCATCGAATCGGTCAACCCGGCGGCGAAACGCATGTTCGGCAACGAGGGGGCGGACCTGGTCGGCGTGTCCATTCTCACCCTGCCGATACAGTTCCTCGACATGAACGGCCAGCCGCTACCGCTGTCGCGATATCCGGTGTTCCACACCATCGCCACCGGCGAGCCGATCACCGACTACGTCTTCGGCGTGGACCGCACCGACGGGCAGCGACGCTGGATCTCGGCGTCGGCCCGCCGCCTGATCGCCGACGACCCCGAATCGCCCGCGGTGTGCTCGTTCAACGACATCACCGATCAGCGGGCCAGCCGCAAACAGCTCGAATTCCAGGCCACCCACGACCCGCTGACCGGCCTGGCCAACCGCTCGCTCGTGCTGGCCCGGCTCGCCGCCGCCCTGGGCAGCACCGGCCGGAAACCGGTCGCGGCCGTGCTGTTCATCGATCTGGACGGATTCAAGAAGATCAACGACACGCTCGGCCACGCGGTCGGCGACACGGTGTTGCAGATCGCGGCGCAGCGCCTGCAGCGGGGGCTGCGAGAGGAGGACACGCTCGGCCGCATCGGCGGCGACGAATTCCTGGTACTGCTGTCGGGCCAGGTCCGGGCGGACGATCTGGACGCGCTGGTCGCCCGGCTGCGACGAACCATGACCGAGCCGATCATCGCCCGCGGGCATCGCATCCGGGTCGACGCCACCATCGGGGTCACCGAGCTGAACGCCAACGAGACGCGGTCCCCCGAGGCCGTCCTGCACGATGCCGACCTGGCCATGTATCGCGCGAAGCCGGCGAGCCGCCGCGACGGCGACGTCCGGCCACGGCGCTCGAACACCACCCACGCCTCGTGAATCGACACCTCGGCGCAACCCGCTCACCTGCGGCTACGACGTTGCCTGGAATATCCCACTAAACTCGACAACTCTGTTCTCAGCACGGATCGACCCTGCCGGTCCGGACACGCACCCCGTGGTGACAAGGAGTTCCGCTGTGCCCGACCGTCTCACCGAGGAGCATGTGACGACCGATCGTGCGGCCGAGCTCGAGCAGGAGCAGACCCACGTGAGCCGGTTGTACCAACGGCTGGACGAGATGCGCGCCTATGCGCAGCGCCGGCTGCGCGAGGTGCTGCTGGAGACCGGGGGCACCCCGCAGGCCCGCAGCGAGCGCGAGTCCTTCACCCAGCTGTACAGCGAGGACCTGGCGAAATACGATGCCGCCGAGCACGGGCTGTGCTTCGGCCGCATCGACCTCACCCCGGGCGACGGCGACCCCGCGGATCCGGACGGCGGCCGCCGCTACATCGGCCGCCTCGGCATCCTCGACGAGGACGACGACTACGCCACGCTGCTGCTGGACTGGCGGGCTCCGCTGGCCCGGCCCTTCTACCTCGCCACCACCGCCGCGCCCGACGGCGTGATCCGGCGGCGGCACATCCGCACCCGCAATCGCGCGGTCACCTCGGTCACGGACGAATTCCTGGATCTGGACACCGCCCGCGCGGCCGGCGCCGAATCCGCCGACGGCGGGGTGGGCAGCGAGAGCGCGCTGCTCGCGGCGCTGAACGCGGCCCGCACCGGTCACATGACCGACATCGTCGAGACCATCCAGCACGAGCAGGACGCCATCATCCGCTCCGAGCACAAGAGTGTGCTGGTGGTGCAGGGCGGGCCGGGCACCGGCAAGACCGCGGTGGCGCTGCACCGCGCGGCCTACCTGCTCTACACGTACCGCCGGCAACTGGACAAGGCCGGCGTGCTGATCATCGGCCCGAACCGCACCTTCCTGGACTACATCGGCCAGGTGCTGCCCTCGCTCGGCGAGACCGGGGTGCTGCTGTCGACGGTCGGCAACCTGTACCCGGGGGTACGGGCCACCCTGGAGGACAGCCTGCGCGCCGGTGAGCTGAAGGGTTCGACCGCGATCCTGGAGGTCCTCAAGCAGGCTGTCCGCGACCGGCAGGAGGTGCCGCCGGATCCGGTCCGGCTGTCGTTCGACGGTTATCAGCTGATCCTGGACCGGAAGATCGTCACCAAGGCCCGTGGCCGGGCCCGCTCGTCGCGACGGCCGCACAACCTGGCACGGCCGATCTTCGCGGCCTCGGTGGTGGACGCGCTCACCGATCAGCTGGCCGACACGATGGGCAAGGACCTCACCGGCGGCAAGAATCTGCTGAGCCAGACCGATCTGACCGAGATCCGCGACGAGATGCGCGCCGATCGTGACATCCAGGCGGTCATCGCGCGATTGTGGCCGATCCTGACGCCGCAGGAGGTGCTGGCCGGGCTCTGGGCCGATCCGGATCGGCTCGCCCGAGCCGGCGGCGCCCTGTCTCCGGAGGACCGCAAGGAATTGCACCGGGCGGATACCGGCGCGTTCAGCGCCGGCGACGCGCCGTTGCTGGACGAGCTGGCCGAACTGCTCGGCATCGATGATTCCGAGGAGCGCGAACGGTCCCGGCGCCGGTGGCGCGCCCAGCTGGAGGAGGCGCAGGACGCGCTCGACATCCTGACCGGTTCCGCGCCACAGGATCTGGAGGACGATCTGGATCCGGAGATCCTGATGGCATACGACCTCATCGACGCGAGCCAGCTGGCCGAGCGGCAGCATGTGCGGGACCGGCAGACCACCGCCGAGCGCGCCGCCGGCGACCGCACCTGGACCTACGGGCACGTCATCGTCGACGAGGCGCAGGAGCTCTCCGAGATGGCGTGGCGAATGGTGATGCGGCGCATCCCGAATCGGTGGATGACCGTGGTCGGCGACGTGGCGCAGACCGGCGATCCGGCCGGCGCGTCGTCCTGGCAGCGAGTGCTGGAACCCTATGTGGCACAACGCTGGAAGCTCACCGAGCTGACCGTCAACTACCGCACGCCCGCCGAGATCATGGCCGTCGCCGGGGATGTGCTGGCCGCCATCGACCCCGCCGCCGGGGAGCCGCGGTCGGTGCGCGAATCCGGCCACCCGCCCACCGCGATCCGGGTCGCGGCCGACGGGATCGCCGCGGAGGCGAAGCGGCTGGTGGCCGACGAGGCACCACGGCCGGGGATCGCCGCGGTCCTGGCACCGCATTCACTGATCAGCGAATTGTCCGCGCTCGCAGACGATTCCGTGCAGGTGCTGACCGTGCACGACGCCAAGGGGCTGGAGTTCGACGCGGTGATCCTGGTGGAGCCGCGCGAGATCCTCGCCGAATCGCCGCGCGGGCTCAACGACCTCTACGTGGCACTCACCCGCGCCACCCAGCGCCTGACCGTGGTGCACACCGGCGAACTGCCGGAGGTTCTGCACCGGCTGGGTTAGCGCCCGCATCGGCCGGGACCGGTGTCGGGGGCCGCGCGCGATCGGCGGCCCCGGCAGCGTGCAGGCCGATCGGCGGCCCGGCAGCGTGCAGCGCGATCGGCGGCCCCGGCAGCGCGCAGCCCGATCGGCGGCCCGGCAGCGTGCAGCCCGATCGGCGGCCCGGCAGCGGATTCCGCTACTGAACCGCCCGGGCGAGCAATCCGACATCGCGCAGCCCGCACCGAACGCGGCCCGGCGGCCCGGCGGTCCGGCATGCGTGCGGCCCCGACCTGAGCAGGTCGGGGCCGCAGCGGGTGGACGTATATCAGCGGACGGTGTGGACGATCAGTACGTCGGTGCGCGACTTGCGGGCGACGTCCGAGGGCACCGAACCCAGCAATCGGCCGGCGAGCGTGTTGAGGCCGCGGTTGCCGACGACCAGCAGGTCGGCGTCGAGTTCCTTCACCAGGTTCAGCAGCGACTCCACCGGCTCGCCCACGATGGCGCGGTCGACCACGTCGGTGGCGCCCACCGCCTGGGCCCGGTCCCGCGCGGTCCGCAGGATCTCGTTGGTGGGCGCGGAACCACGCACCTGGTAAGCCTCGTCCTTGAGCACGTCGGCCGCGGCGGCGACGTCCCGGTCGTCGGTCGGGTAGAACGCACAGACCACATACAGGGTGGCGCCCGCGTCCGCGGCCAGCGAAGCCGCCTTGTCGACGGCGACATACGACGAGTCCGACCCATCGGTACCGACGACGATGGTCCGGTAGGCGGTCATGTGTCCTCCAAATGTACGGTTCTTCGGTGCCGGTGCGTTTCCCCCACCGGCGGCACTGCGCTAAACCATAGCCGCCCGGCGCAGGGTGAAACTCGGAATGCACGACATCACACCCGTATGCCGTAAAGCGCACCGCCGCATTCGTGTCGCGGAATCGCGGCGCGACCGCATCACCTGCGCGGATTCCGGGAGCGAGGAGAGTTTCGTCGCAAACCCGAACGGTATTGTGTCCCTGGGATTTCCGTCACATCCCGGCGCACCGGCCGGGAAAAAGTGAAACCGTCGTGCACCGCCCGGGATCGGCACTCGTCGTGAACACTCACAATGGCGACGGTACGTTCCTTGTCGCACACCGCGAAGGCCCTTCGGAGAGTGCCATTCCCGATATGGCACAAAGCGAATCCGGTCGCGGAATCAGTGCAGGGTGAACAGCGGACCGGTGATCATCAGGCCGAGATGCCGCTCGTGGGCGAAGAACGCGAACAGCGCCAGGGCAGCGCCCATCAGGGCGATGTTCTTGTTGAAGTTGATCATCTCGGACTGCTTCACCTGCGGGTCGGACTCCTGCCAGAAGGTGTGCATCATGAAGGTGGTCGGGATCAGGAACACCAGGATCAGCAGACAGCCCAGGTCCGCCCAGATGCCGAGCAGCACCATCAATCCGGCGACCAGCGCCAGGACGCCCGAGCCCACGACCGCCGCCTTCGCCGCGGGTACGCCCTTGGCCGTCGCGTACGCGGCCATCCCCTCCGACTGGGCGAAATGCCCGAACGAGGACAAAATGAACAGCAGGGCGAACAGGATCCGCCCGATCAGCACCACCACACTCATCGCCAGGACCTCCGTTGTCGGCGCCGTGTTCCCGGCGGCGTCTCGGGCTTTGCGCGGATGCGTTCCTGTGAGGCTAAGTCCGTAGCGAAGCGTTCGCTAGAGGTCGTTATCGACCAGCCGCGCATACGCGACCGGAGGCATCCCGACCTCCCGGGCGAATTCCCGGGCAAAGTGCGCCTGGTCGTAGTAGCCGAGTTCCAGCGCCAGTGCCGCGACGTCGTCGGTGCGGCCACCGGCGAGCAGGTGTGCCCCGTCCTGCAGGCGATAACGCCGCAGCACCCATTTCGGCCCGGCCCCGACGTACCGGCGGAACAGCCGCTGCAGGGTCCGCATCGGCACCTCGAAGCGTTCGGTGACCTGATCGACCCGGGTGAGTTCGCGATCGTGCTCCATCGCGTCGACGATCCGCAGCACCAGCCGGTACGAGGGGTCGTCCGGGGCCCGCTCGGCCGCGTCGGCGAAGAACGCCTCGACGATCTCCCGGCGCTCGGCCATGGTCACGGCCGCGAGGACCTTCTCGGTCAGTCCGACCGCATCGGGCAGGACGGTGGTGAGTTCCACGGCGGTATCCCGGAAGGCGCCGACATCCAGGCCGGTGAAGGCGCCGAAACCGCCGGGCCGGAACTTCATCCCGAACGTCTCACCGACTCCCGACAACGGTCGCACGAACTTCGCCGTGCACACGCCGTTGACGAACCCGCCGCTGCGGCTGTGCGTGGCCTCGAAGGTGACGTTGACACACGGATACGGGAGCACCTCGGCCTCGTAATCCGGCCGGCCTCGCAGGTCCCACGCCACCGCCCAGTACCAGTCGAGGAATCGGGCCAGCTCCGAGCCGGGCGGCAGCCGTTGCAGGCTGCGGTGCCGCTCCTGCTCGACGGGATGCAGGATGGCCTTCGAAGCGTCCGGTGGCCGCACCGGAACTACCTCCGGGACAACACTTTTCACGCCGTCACGGCTCTCCGGCCGTGGTCCCGGCATGTCACGGCCGGTGGATTCCACGACCCACTCCCCCCGCGCCGGTGCGCTGTCGCGTTCTTCCAAGACCTCCGGTCCGCATCCGACGAGAGTGGATGCCATGACCAACACCGTGAATCCGATCCCCGAGGGCTACCACAGCATCACCTGCTTCCTCGCTGTCCCCGACGGCAACAAGGCCATCGAGTTCTATCGCGCGGTCTTCGGCGCGGAGGTGCTGAGCCGCAACGACATGCCCGACGGCCAGCCCGCCCACGCCGAACTGCTGATCGGCGATTCGACCATCCAGCTCGGCCTGCCGATCCCTGACCACGGCCTGCGTGCACCGGCGGACGACTGGGTGCACACCAGCATCGTGCACTACTGCCCGGACGCGGACGCCGTGATCAAGCTGGCCCGCGAGCACGGCGCCCGCCGCGCCGAGGACCCCGAAACCTTCGTCACCGGCGATCGCTACGGCCTGGTGATGGACCCCTTCGGCCACCGCTGGGTGATCATGACGAGGGTCGAGGACGTCCCCCGCGAGGAGGCCGAGCGCCGCGTCAACGAATGGATGGCGACCCAGAGCTGAGCGGCCCGGGGACCGGCCCACATCGATGACTCCGGACGGTGTGCCCGGAGCGGCGGGCCGGCCCAGCCCCGTTCCCTCCGTGCCGACAGTCCCGATGCCGAGTCCCCCGCCCAGCCCCGTTCCCTCCGTGCCGACAATCCCGATGCCGAGTCCCCCGCCCAGCCCCGTTCCCTCCGTGCCGACAGTCCCGATGCCAACTTCCCGGCCCAGGATGCGGCCCGCCGCCCCGTGGTGTGCCCAGCCCGCCACGCTGCGGCGTCTTCGGCCGGGCGGGCAGCGGTATCCCCGTTCCGGTGCGCTACGGGACCCGTGGCAGATCGCGACCGGCAAGGACGCTCCCGTCCGCATCGCCGACGCGGAAAAGCGTGCCCCGCAACTCATTTCAGCCCGGCCGCGGCATCCCCGTGCCGGTGCGCTACGGGATCGGCGGCCGATCGCGACCCGCAAGGACGCTCCCGTCCGCATCGCCGACGCGGAAAAGATTGCCCCGCAACTCATTTCAGCCCGGCCGCGTCCATGCCCCGCAGTTCCTTCTTCAGGTCCGCGATCTCGTCGCGGAGGCGGGCGGCGAGTTCGAATTGGAGTTCGCGGGCGGCGTTCATCATCTGGTCGGTCATCTCCTTGACCAGGTCGGCGAGTTCGGCGCGTGGCATGTTCTTCACGTCGCGGCCCTCGTAGACACCGGCGCTGACCGCGCGGCCCGGTTCGCCCTGTGCCCGGCGGCCGCGGGTGACGTTGCGACCGGAACCGCCGACCTCGACCTCCGTCTCCTCGGCCTCGCGATACACCTGGTCGAGGATGTCGGCGATCTTCTTGCGCAGCGGCGCGGGCTCGATGCCGTTGGCCTCGTTGTAGGCGACCTGCTTGGCCCGGCGCCGCTCGGTCTCGTCGATGGCGTTGCGCATCGAGTCGGTGATCTTGTCGGCGTACATGTGGACCTCGCCGGACACGTTGCGGGCCGCGCGGCCGATGGTCTGCACGAGGCTGGTGGTGCTGCGCAGGAAGCCCTCCTTGTCGGCGTCGAGGATGGCGACCAGCGACACCTCCGGCAGGTCCAGGCCCTCGCGCAGCAGGTTGATGCCGACCAGCACGTCGTACTCGCCGAGCCGCAACTGACGCAGCAGTTCGACGCGGCGCAGCGTGTCGATCTCGGAGTGCAGGTACCGCACCCGGACCCCGAGACCCAGCAGATAGTCGGTGAGATCCTCGGACATCTTCTTGGTCAGCGTGGTGACCAGGACGCGTTCGTCGCGCTCGGTGCGCTGCCGGATCTCGTGCACCAGATCGTCGATCTGGCCCTTCGTGGGCTTCACCACGATCTTGGGGTCGACCAGGCCGGTCGGGCGGATGACCTGCTCCACGAACTCACCGCCGGACCGGCCGAGCTCGTACGGGCCGGGGGTGGCCGACATGTAGACGGTCTGGCCGATCCGGTCCGCGAACTCCTCCCAGGTCAGCGGGCGGTTGTCGACGGCGGACGGCAACCGGAACCCGAATTCGACCAGGTTCCGCTTGCGCGACATGTCGCCCTCGAACATGCCGCCGATCTGCGGCACGGTGTAGTGCGACTCGTCGATGATGAGCAGGAAGTCCTCGGGGAAGTAGTCGATCAGGGTGGCCGGCGCCGAACCGGCCGGGCGGCCGTCGATGTGCCGGGAGTAGTTCTCGATGCCGGAGCAGAACCCGACCTGCCGGATCATCTCCAGGTCGTACTGGGTGCGCATGCGCAGCCGCTGCGCCTCGAGCAGCTTGCCCTGCCGCTCCAGTTCGGCCAGCCGGTGCTCCAGCTCGGATTCGATATCGTGCATCGCGCGCTCCATCCGGTCCTGGCCCGCGATGTAATGGGTGGCCGGGAAGATGCGCAGCTTGTCGACCTGCCGCACCACATCGCCGGTGAGCGGATGCAGGTAGTACAGCGCCTCGATCTCGTCGCCGAAGAACTCGATGCGGACCGCCAGCTCCTCGTAGGAGGGGATGATCTCGACGGTGTCGCCGCGCACCCGGAAGGTGCCGCGAGTGAAGGCCATGTCGTTGCGGGTGTACTGGACGTCGACCAACAGCCGCAGCAACCGGTCGCGGTCGATCTCGCTGCCGACCTCCAGCAGGATCGATCGGTCGAGGTACGACTGCGGCGTGCCCAGGCCGTAGATGCACGACACCGTCGCGACCACCACGACGTCGCGCCGCGACAGCAGGCTCTGGGTGGCCGCGTGCCGCAGGCGCTCGACATCGTCGTTGATCGAGCTGTCCTTCTCGATGTAGGTGTCCGTCTGCGCGATGTACGCCTCGGGCTGGTAGTAGTCGTAGTACGAGACGAAGTACTCGACCGCGTTGTTCGGCAGCATCTCGCGCAGCTCGTTGGCCAGCTGCGCGGCCAGCGTCTTGTTGGGCGCCATGAGCAGCGTGGGCCGCTGCAGCTTCTCGATGAGCCAGGCCGCCGTCGCCGACTTACCCGTACCGGTGGCGCCGAGCAGCACCACATCCTTGTCGCCGCCGCGCAGCCGGTGCTCCAGCTCGGCGATGGCCGCCGGCTGGTCGCCGGCGGGCCGGTACTCGCTGATCACCTCGAACCGGCCGTCGGCCCGCTCGATCTCGCCGATCGGACGGAACTCCGAATGTGCCAGAGGGAGGTTCTCCGCGAGGGTCGAATCGTCGGCGGGGATCTCGGTCGCGAAAGCCATGTTCCCAGGGTAGGACCAGGCACCGACAAGAAACATCGACCGCGCGACATCACACACCGCTTCCGTGGCCGCTCGCGTGGCGCGCGACACACGGCCGCCAGCGGCGCGCCCGGCCGCCGGAGCCGATTCCGAGCCGTTACCCGGCGAATTCCCAGCACCGGAAGTTACCGTGCCTCACACGACCACGAAACCACGAGCTGACAGGACTCCACCGATGTCCATCCAGCACATCTCCGCACCGCACACCAGCGGGCAGCCGGACACCACCGCACACCGGCCGCGCATCGAGTACTTCGACCTCTCCGACCTGACCGGCACCGATGCCCGGGGCTTCGTCCACTCCGTGGAGACCTGCCACGCCACCGCCCGCGGCCTCTACGTGGCGCGCAAGGCCGACCGCGCCCCCTACCGTTACACCGAGTCCTGGCTGCTACCGGAGTTGTCGCTGCGCGCCACCGTGCACCACGTCGGCGCGGCCCACGACCGCGACCAGACCTACCACCTCGACCTCGGCGATTTCGCCCGGATCGGGCCGAAGCGCTGGAAGGCGGTCCTGCACTATCTGGACATCACCGTGCACAACGGGCATCCGCCGGTCCTGGGCGGCATCGACGAGTTGCTCGCCGCGCACTCGGCCGGCTACGTCGACCGGCAGCAGACCCGGCGGATCTTCGAACTCGCCAATCACGTGGTCGCCGGAATCGCCGCCCACGAGCAGAATTTCGACCGCTGGCTGGCCGCGCAGAACATCCGGCTGACCTGGCTGTGACCGGCGGATCCGGTGCGCCGCGGGCGCCGGCGGTAGATTCTGAGAACATGACCCAGGCGCATACGGTGAAGCTGCATCAACCGAAGATCGAATACTTCGATCTGGCCGATCTCACCAATACCGATCCGAAGGGATTCGTGCGGCCGGTCGAGCGTTACCGGGTCGAGCCGTGGGGCCTGTACATGGGCCGCCCCGCCGATCATCCGGAATTCCACTACATGGAGTCCTGGCTGCTACCGGGGCTATCGATCCGGGTCACGGTGTTCCACAACACTCCCGAGTTCCCGCGCGACCAGGACTATTACCTGGACATCGGCGAATTCGGGCCGACCACGCCGGAATTGTGGAAATCGGTCGACCATTACCTGGACATCAGCCTGCGCACCGGGCGTGGCGCCGACCTGCTGGATTCCGACGAGTTGCTGGCCGCGCACGCGGCCGGATACCTGGGCCTGGACGAATCCCGGCGCGCGATCGACACGGCGGCGGCCGCGCTCAGCGGGCTCGCCGCCCACGGTTACGACCTCGACGGCTGGCTGCGGTCCGAGGGTATGACGCTGACCTGGAAGGACCGCGGCTGACCGTTCAGCGCTCGCCGCTCGGTACCCGCGAGCGGATCTCGTCGACCCACGCGCGCTCGACGGCCCGGTAGGCGTCGACGGCCGCCGCGCCCGTCAGGCCCGCCGCCCTCGCCTCCGCATCGCGTTGCACGGTGGCGTACTCCGCGCGCGCGTCCGCGTCGGCTCGCAACCAGTCCCGGAAATCGAGCGCGAATCGCTGCTCCGGTGAACCGTCCACGCGCACATACAGATTCACCGCGCGGCCCGGATCGGTGTTGGCGTGCACCCGCTCTCCGGCCGAATCGGTGCCCGCCGCGGACTCGTCCACGCGCGGGAAGCCGATCGTAGCCAGCGGCTCGCGCAGCGCGTCGGCGGCGTCGGGATCGGCGACGGTGATCTGGATGTCGAGCACATCCGGGCCCGGCAGATCCGGCACCGCGGTGCCGCCGATGTGATCGATGCGCCGGGCCGTGGCGCCGGCGGCGGTCCACAGCCGTCCGATGATCCGCTGGGCCGCGTCCGCCCGGCCCGCGTCGGGCGCGACCGGCCGCAGCGGCCCGCGTGGGGCCGGGGTCCGGGTGCGCAGATGCTCCTCGTACGAGACCAGCCGCTCCCACAGCGCGGCCACCTGCGGGGCCAGGTCGTCCGGGCCGCCGTTGTTGTCCAGCAGCACATCCGCGGCGGCGCGGCGTTGTTCGTCGGTGGCCTGCGCCTTGATCCGGATCAGCGCGTCGGCGGCGGCGATACCGCGGTACTCCTCGAGGCGCCGCACCCGCACGTCGACCTCGGCCATCACGACGGCCACCAGGTTCAGCACCACCCCCATGCCGTTCTCGACCAGCAGCGGGACGTCCTGCACCACGATCGCGTCCGCGGGCGCGGCGTCGAGCAGTTCGGCGGCGCGCTTGCCGACGAGCGGATGGGTGATGCCGTTCAGCGTCGCCCGGGTCTCGTCGCTGGCGAAGGCCTTGGCCGCCAGTTCCGCTCGGTCCAGCCGGCCGTCCGCGTCGAGGATATCCGGCCCGAACGCCTCGACCAGCGCGGTCAGCCCCTCGGTACCCGGTTCCACGACCTCGCGGGCGATCGCGTCGCTGTCGATGAGCACGGCGCCGCGCTCCACCAGCCGCCGAGACACCGTCGACTTGCCCGCACCCATGCCTCCGGTGAGCCCCATTCGCAACACCGGATCAGTGTCGCATCCGCTGTCCGGATTCGCGCATGGTCCCCGCGCCCGCCGCCCGAGCGAACGGGAGTACCCACGCGCCCCGGCGCCTGCACCTCCGCCGCCCGGAAATTCCGTTCCGTGACCGGTGCGATATCGATTCGCAACTTTTTCCGACCGAACCGGACCTTCGGTCGGCAAACTTCCGACATGAAAGGTCAAGAGTTGATCAACTTTCGACCGAACCCACTTTTGTTCCGCTACTCTCGCCGCGGGCGATCCAGGCCGAGCAATCCGGCCATCCAGAGCGAGCAGAAGGAAGAGCATTGGGCATCGACAACACCCGGACGGGTCGCCACCGACTGGGGACTTCCGGCACCGTGCATTGTCGGCACATTCCCGCCGTGGCAACCGCTCTCGCGGAATACCGACGCTCCTGGCTCACCGCTCTGCTCAGTCCGGCGAGACATCGATTCCCGCTGCTGCGCGGGCGCACCTTCGCCCCGATCCGGCGCTGGACCCCCGTCCCCGCCGCCTGACCGCACGGAACAGCTACCGCCACAACACTTTTCGAACAGCAATCCACTCCGTCCCGGCGCAAACCGGGACGGAGTGTGGTTGCGGCTCAGACGATTCCGGTGGGACGGCGCCGAGTACCCGGCTCCTGCACCGGCATCCGGTTCGGCGGCACCGGATACGGGGTGCCCTTACCCGCGTAGCCGGCCGCGAGGTTCGGACCGCACTGGGCGAACGCCTCCGCGGTCCGGGAATTCGGATCGGTCACCCGCGGCGCCGCCGCGTCGGGAGCGGAACCGAAATCGAAGGCCGAGGTCATATCGCCGGTGACGCCGCGCCGCCATTTCGTCAGATTGGGCACCTCGACCCCGAAACGCCGTTCCAGCAAACGCAATTGCGAGGTGTGGTCGAAGGTTTCCGAGGCCACCAGCCCGCCCCGAGAATACGGCGAGATGACCCAGCACGGCACCCGATAGCCGAGCCCGATCGGGCCGGCCACGCCCTTGGCGGCGGGCACCCGGGCCAGATCCACGGTGAGGAATTCCCCCGGCGTGCCGGGCGGCGGGGTCGGCGGGGTCACGTGGTCGAAGAAACCGCCGTTCTCGTCGTACATGACGATCAGCGCGGTTTTCTCCCACACCGCCGGGTTCGAGGTGAGGATGTCGAGCACCTGCATGATGCCGACCGCGCCCAGAGCCGGCGGCAGCGCGGGATGTTCGCAGTTCAGCAGGGACGGGATCACCCAAGAGACCGCCGGCAGCCGGTTCGCGGCGACATCGGCGGCGAAGTCGTTGGGGTACACCGGATCCTTGCCGCGGCGCGACAGTTCGGAGTTCGGATCGGCGGCCTGCTTGAAGCAGCCCATCATGCCGTCCAGGACCACCGAGGAGATCGGGCCGAGGTCGCGGTTGTTGTAGATCTTCCAGCTCACCCCGGCCTCGGAGAGGTTCTCCGGGTAGGTGCGCCAGCTGTAGGCGTTCTGCGGGATCAGCGTCGGAGTCTCGACCAGCGGGCCGCCCGCGAGGCCGTCCGGGTCGATGCTCGCGGACATCCAGTACAGCCGGTTCGGGTCGGTCGGGCCGAGCACCGAGCAGTGGTAGTGATCGCAGAGGGTGAACGCGTCGGCGAGGTCGTGGTGCACCGGGATGTCGGCGCGGGTGTAGTAGCCCATCGCCGCCGGCCCGTTGCCGGCGCCGACGCTGTCGATCGACATCGGCATCCACCGGTCGTTGCTGCCACCGTTCCAGGACTCGTGCATACCCGCCCAGCTGTGGTCGGGATCGTTGACGCACTCACCGTCGAGGGACGCGCCCTGGGTGGTGTCGAGCCGGAACGGCAGCAGGTAGCCGTCGGGGGTCGGGCCGGTGCCGGGCTCGTAGCCGTACTGCTTCCACGCCGCGGACGGATCGTCGAAACCCCGGACCCCGGACATCGTGCCGAAGTAGTGGTCGAACGACCGATTCTCCTGCATCAGCAGCACGAAGTGCTCGATGTCGCCGAGACCGCCCATGCCGGCCGGATCGGCGGCGTGCGCCCGTTCGATGATCGGATTCGCCCAGGACGCCAGCGCCGCCACACCACCGGCCGCCATCGCCTTGGCCAAGAATTCCCGCCGGTTGATGCCGTCGAAGAGCCCCATGCTGCCGCTCGAACCTTTCGCCAGATGTGAAAGTCACACATTTTCACAGACAGCCGATGAGCGTAACCGACCCGCGACCGACCGGTCTGGCCGACGGGTGAACACGAGACGAACCCACGCCGATTCTCCCTCGCGCGCAGCGGGTTTTCGGTAGCGGAACGGCCGGAGGCCCCGGTCCATGGACCGGGGCCTCCGTCGTTCGTGCGAATTACGCGTTGCCGGAGAGCTTCTCCCGCAGCGCGGCGAGCTGCGCATCGCTGGCCAGCGAACCACCGGCCGGCTCCGACGAAGAAGAAGACTGCGCGGGAGCCTGCGAACCGCTCTCGGAGGAGTAGTTCGACGCCCCGCCCTTGGCGGCCTCGGCCGCGGCGTCGGCGGCCATCTTCTCCATCTGCGCGGTGTGCATCTTGTGGCGACGCTCCGCCTCCGCGTAGCGGCCTTCCCACTCTTCGCGCTGCTTGTCGAAGCCGTCGAGCCACTCGTTGGTGTCGGCGTCGAAGCCCTCGGGGAAGATGTAGTTGCCCTGGTCGTCGTAGCTGTCGGCCATGCCGTACTTCGACGGGTCGAACTCGGCGTGGTAGTCCTCGTTGGCCTGCTTCAGCGACAGCGAGATCCGGCGACGCTCGAGGTCGATGTCGATGACCTTGACCATCGCGTCGTCACCCACGGCCACGACCTGATCCGGCACCTCGACGTGGCGCTCGGCCAGCTCGGAGATGTGCACCAGGCCCTCGATGCCCTCCTCGACGCGGACGAACGCGCCGAACGGCACCAGCTTGGTGACCTTGCCCGGGACGATCTGGCCGATCGCGTGGGTGCGGGCGAACTGACGCCACGGATCTTCCTGAGTCGCCTTGAGCGACAACGAAACCCGCTCGCGGTCCAGGTCGACGTCGAGCACCTCGACGGTGACCTCCATGCCGACCTCGACGACCTCGGACGGGTGGTCGATGTGCTTCCAGGACAGCTCGGAGACGTGCACCAGGCCGTCCACCCCGCCCAGATCGACGAACGCGCCGAAGTTGACGATGGAGGAGACCACACCCTTGCGGACCTGGCCCTTCTGCAGCTGGTGCAGGAACTCGCTGCGGACCTCGGACTGGGTCTGCTCGAGCCAGGCGCGGCGGGACAGGACCACGTTGTTGCGGTTCTTGTCCAGCTCGATGATCTTGGCCTCGATCTCCTTGCCGACGTACGGCTGCAGATCGCGAACGCGGCGCATCTCGACCAGCGAGGCCGGGAGGAAGCCGCGGAGACCGATGTCGAGGATCAGACCACCCTTGACCACCTCGATGACGGTGCCCTTGACGGCCTCGTCCTTCTCCTTGAGCTCCTCGATGGTGCCCCACGCCCGCTCGTACTGCGCCCGCTTCTTCGACAGGATCAGCCGGCCTTCCTTGTCCTCCTTCGTGAGAACAAGAGCCTCGACCTCATCGCCCACGGAAACGACCTCGGACGGGTCGACATCGTGCTTGATGGACAGCTCGCGGGACGGGATCACGCCTTCGGTCTTGTAACCGATGTCGAGCAGGACCTCGTCCCGGTCGACCTTGACGATGGTGCCTTCGACGATGTCCCCGTCGTTGAAGTACTTGATCGTCTTGTCGATGGCGGCGAGGAAATCCTCGGCAGAGCCGATGTCGTTGACGGCTACCTGCGGCGAGGTGACGGTGGTGGGCATGTGTGAGGTTGCTCCGGACGGATTGTGGTCGGTAGTGGACATGTGGGCTTTCGGTTTTGCTGTGAAGTCACAGCGGTGGCACTAACGTTGACCTGCACAGCATTCGCTGCGACACAGCACAACGCGGTACTCACTGCATGCGTACTCACAGCACGTGCGTTTCAGCACGTACGTGTGAACACGCTTGCACTGAGGACACTCGCGGAAAACAGCGTACGCGAGGTGCAATGTGCCAAGCAAACAAGGGGTCCCCCAGGCAAGTCGATACCCTCCCATCATGCCCCATGATCACGCGGTCGCGCATGTCGAAGATCGACCGGCCACGCCGGATCCCCTGTTCGGAACGTCCCGGCCTGCGCGGATGCGGCTGGGTTCGGCGGCCAGCGAGCGCGCGAACCGGCGCTGGTGGGACGGCGACGCCACCGAATACCACGCGACACACGGAGAGTTCCTCGGCGCCGACTCCACCGACGGCGAGTTCGTCTGGTGCCCGGAGGGGCTGCACGAGGGCGACTGGCGATTGCTCGGCGACGTCGTGGACAAACGAATCCTGGAGGTCGGCTGCGGCTCGGCGCCGTGCTCCCGTTGGCTCGCGGCCCACGGCGCCCGGCCGGTCGGGCTGGACGTGTCCCGGGGAATGCTCGCGCGCGGCCGGGCGGCGATGGCGCGCGGCGGGCCGCGGGTGCCGCTGGTCCAGGCCGGTGCGGAGGCGCTGCCGTTCGGCGACGAGAGTTTCGATCTGGCCTGCTCGGCCTTCGGCGCGGTGCCGTTCGTGGCCGATTCGGCGCTGGTCATGCGGGAGGTGGCGCGGGTGCTGCGGCCGGGCGGACGCTGGGTGTTCGCCGTCAACCATCCGATGCGCTGGATCTTCCTCGACGATCCGGGCCAGGCGGGGTTGCTGGCGACCAATTCGTATTTCGACCGCAGCCCCTATGTGGAGGTGGACGCGGCCGGCGAACCCACCTACGCCGAACATCATCGCACCCTCGGCGACCGGGTCCGCGAGATCGTCGCGGCGGGACTGATCCTGCTCGACATCATCGAACCGGAATGGCCGGAATGGCTGGACCGCGAATGGGGTCAGTGGAGTCCGTTGCGCGGGGAGATCTTTCCCGGAACAGCGATCTTCGTGACAGCGAAACCCGAATAACCGGTATTCCGGTGCCGGCGAGCGACATTCGCGGGTCGCTCGCCCGGCCGGACCTCTCGGAATCAATTTTTCGGTAGGCGGCCGACCTGTTGCAGCGCCAGCCGCAGCGCGTACTCGATCTGGGCGTTGACACTGCGCAGGTCGTCGGCCGCCCATTTGGCGATCGCCTCGTGGACGGCCGGGTCGAGCCGCAACAGCACCTTCTTCGGCTCGCGCTTGACCATCAGGAATACAGCGTCCCGGCGTTGACCACCGGCGTGGCCGAGCGATCGCCGCACAGCACGACCAGCAGATTCGACACCATCGCCGCCTTGCGCTCCTCGTCGAGCTCGACCATGCCCTCGGCGGTGAGCCGCTCCAGCGCCATGCCGACCATGCCCACAGCGCCCTCGACGATCCGGCTGCGCGCGGCCACCACCTGCGCGGCCTGCTGCCGAACCAGCATCGCCTGGGCGATCTCCGGCGCGTAGGCCAGGTGGGTGATACGGGCCTCGGTGACCTCGATGCCGGCCAGCAGGGTGCGCTCGCGCAGCTCGGTGGTCAGTTCCTCGGCGACCTCGGTGCCGTTGCGCAGGCTGGTGCGATGCGGTTCGTCGGAGTCGTACGGGTGGGTGGTGGCGAGGTGCCGCACCGCCGCCTCCGACTGGGTCTGCACATATTCCTCGTAGTCGTCCACCGCGAAGGCCGACTTGAAACTGTCCACGACCCGGTAGACGACCACCGCCGCGATCTCCACCGGATTGCCGTCGGAATCGTTGACCTTCAGCTTCTGTGTCTCGAAGTTGCGCACCCGCAACGAGATTCGCCGCTTGTTGCTCAACGGCACCACCCAGTAGAAGCCGGCCTCGCTCACCGAGCCGATATAGCGGCCGAAGAACTGCACCACCTTGGCCTCGTTCGGGCCGAGCGTGGTCAGACCGGTCAGCAACAGCACCGCCGCCACGATCACGATGATCCCCAGCGGTGGTACGAGGGCCGCCAGCGCGGCGCCGACGACGGCGACCACCAGCAGACCCAACAGCATGAAGAACCCGTTGAGCCGAAAGGCCGGGCGAAGCTCCATGACATCCTCCCAATATCGAAGTGATATCACGAAGATAGTACGCGGGACCGCCGGCGTCCAGCCCCAGGACCGAGCGGCAGCCAACCCGGCGGCAGCCAACCCGGCGGCAGCCGCCGGGCCCGCCGCCACCGAATGCGCGGGCGGGTCAGCTCACCGGGCGGATGTTTCGGTTGTGGCGGAACAGATTTGCCGGATCACACTCGGCCTTGAGGGCCGCGAGCCGGGCGTAGGTCGCGGGCGCGTACCCGTCGCGCGTCTGCGCCTCGTCCGCCCAGTCACCGGCGCCGTAGAGGAAGGCGAGGTTATGGCCGATCATCCACGGGGACAGAATGTTCCGGAACTCGTCGTGATGGGCACGCAGAGCATCAGCCGACGACCGGCTGCTCGAACCGTTTCGCGGCAGTCCACTCGAGCCGTTCGGGGCGGCCTCGCTCGGGCCATTCGGCGGCAGCTCACTCGAGTCGATCCGCGCATGCCGGTCTGAGCCGTTCCGCGGCGACACGCTCGAGCCGCTCGGCGGCTGCCCGCTGGTGATGACGCGGGCCAAGTACTCCGCCTCGCGGTGATCGACCGCGATCCCTGCCGGGCCGGGGCGGCGCAGCGCGCCACCGAGGCGCCGCAGTCCGAGCACGGTCGGGATCGCCGCGTCGGCGCCGAAGGTGTCGAGCAGCGTGTCGGTGGCGTCGGCGGTCAGTTCGGATACCAGCGCGTTGGTCGAGGTGTAGGCGTGCGGGAAGTTCGGGTCGCCGTGGATGGTGTGCGTTTCCGTATACGGCATCGTGCGGAGGGTGTCGGCGAGGCGGGGGCCGACCGCGCGCAGCGGAGCCGCCAGCGCCTCGCCGTCGGACGGAAGGCCGGTCCAGGCAACGGTGATCGTGGCAATGTACCTGCCGCGCAACGGTTCCGGGATCACCGGCAGGTCGGGCATCGTCATCAGCGTGATGCTCGTGTCCATCGCGCCGGGCACGGTCGCGCTCCACTGCCGCCATGCCTCCAGCGCGGGTTCCACCAGCGCGGTGCCGAAGGTCAGCTGTCCGCCGAACACTCGGGTGATCGGGAAGAGTTCCACCTCCAGCGCGGTGATTACGCCGAAGTTGCCACCGCTGCCCAGTACGGCCGCGAACAGTTCGTCGCCGGGCCCGAGGCGGCGCGATCGGCCGTCGGCGGTGACCAGATCGAGCGCGCGGACGTGGTCGGCGGCGTAGCCGAAGCCGCGGGCCAGGATGCCGAGGCCGCCGCCGAGGTGGTAGCCGATCACCCCGACCGATGGGGAGGAGCCGTTCAGTGGGGCCAGCCCGTGTTCGGCGGCGGCCGCGATCAGCGCGCTCGCCGGGGCGCCGGCCGCCACCCGCGCGGTACGCGCCGCCGGGTCGACGGTGATTTCGGTCATCCGCCGGGTCCCGATCAGCAGTCCACCGTCGGCGGGTACCGAGAGGCCGTGTCCGGTCGCTTGTACTGCGATCGGAATATTCTGTCGCGCAGCGTATTCCACGCCGATCCGGACGTCCTCGGCATCGGCCGCGCCGAGTACGAGGGCCGGCCGGTGGGTGTAGGCGGTCTGGAAACCGGCGACCTCCTCGTCGAAACCCGGCTCGCCCGGGTGGAACACCGGACCGCTGGCCGGGAGGCGGTCGGTGCTCGAATGCGGTGTCGTCGTCATGAACACCACGATTCCGCCCGCAGAGCGAGAAGTAAAACAGATAGTTCTTCTGGTTACTAGAATGACCAGTTATGGAACTACGGCAGCTGCGTTATTTCGTCACGGTGGTCGAGGAGGCGAACTTCACCCGAGCCGCGGCCCGGTTGCACCTGGCCCAGCCCGGCCTCTCGGCCCAGATCCGCCAACTGGAACGGGAACTCGGCCAGCCGCTGCTGGACCGCTCCGGCCGCACCGTGACACCCACCGCGGTCGGCGCCGCGGTGCTGCCGCACGCCCGCGCGGCTCTGGCTGCGGCACAACAGGTCTCACACACCGTGGACGAGTTCACCGGCCTGCTGCGCGGCCAGGTCCGGATCGGGCTGATCTCCGGCGCCGCCGACTCCGAGGTCGACATCGCGCAGGTGCTCGCCGACTTCCACCGCGACCACCCACAGATCGCAATCGCTATGACGGAGAACACCTCCGAGGTCATGTACGCCGCGCTGCGCCGGGATGATCTGGACATCGTGCTGATCAGCATCGCCGAGGCCGGACTCGACCCGGCCGTCGCCACCGCGACCGTCCTCGAGACCACGATCGTGGCCGCTGTCGCCGCCGACTCACCCGAATTCCCCGACCGGATCGATCTGGCCGAGCTGTGCGCGCACCCCCTGATCTGCCTGCCGCTCGGCACCGGCATCCGCAAGGTTCTCGACACCGCTTGCGCCGCACAGGGTCTGACCCCCAATGTGGCCTACGAGGCGGTCGCCCCGCCGTTGCTGATCCGGCTGGCGGCCCATCGCCTCGGCGTCGCGATCGTCCCGGCCCTGTCCCCTGCCGACGCGGCCGCATTCGGCGTCCGCACGCTCACCATCGACCCCCCGATGTACGGCACGCTGCTGCTGGCCTGGAATACTGACCGGCCGCTGAACCCGGCCGCGAAGATCCTGCTGGAGCGGCTCCGCAGCGCCCTGGTCGCCCGGCCGGGCCGCGATCCGGTTCCCACGGGGCCGAGCGGTTCTCGTTCCGCCGCCGGGCGACCACCGCGGATCACCGGACCGCTCGGATCCTGATCATCCCGGGCCACCGCGAAACCGGCCACTTCCCGGCGCACCGGATCACAGGATGCGAGACAGAAAGACCTGTGTCCGTTCGTGTTTCGGGGCGGCCAGCACCTCGCGCGGCGGTCCGGATTCCACCACCACGCCGCCGTCCATGAACACCAGCTGGTCCGCCACCTCACGGGCGAAACCCATTTCGTGGGTGACCACCACCATGGTCATACCGGTGGCCGCCAGTTCCCGCATCACGGTGAGGACCTCGCCGACCAGTTCGGGATCGAGCGCCGAGGTGGGTTCGTCGAACAGCATCAGTTTGGGGTCCATCGCCAGTGCGCGGGCGATGGCCACCCGCTGCTGCTGGCCGCCGGACAGCTGCGCGGGATAGCTGTCGGCCTTGTCCGCCAGCCCCACCCGGGTCAGCAGCTCCGTGGCGCGGGCGACCGCGTCGGCCCGCCGGAGCTTCTTGACCTGCATCGGCGCCTCGATGACGTTCTCCAGCGCGGTGCGGTGCGGGAACAGGTTGAAGTGCTGGAACACCATGCCGATATCGCGACGCTGCCGGGCCGCGTCGCGCGGGCTCATCTCGTGCAGCCGGCCACCCTTCTCCCGGTAACCGATCAGGTCGCCGTCGACGTACAGCCGGCCGGCGTCGATCGGCTCCAGATGATTGACGCAGCGCAGGAAGGTCGACTTTCCCGATCCGGAGGGGCCGATCACGCACAGCACCTCGCCGCGCGCGACCTCCAGCGAGACGCCCTTCAGCACCCGCAGCGTGCCGAAGCTCTTGCACACCCGATCCGCGCGGATCATCGGGACCGTCGTATCGGCGGTCGCCTCCGACGGCGAAGTGCTTGCCGCGGAACTCATGTCACCGCTCCTCTCGACCGCGTGCGCCTCACTTGCCGACCTCGTGGACCTGGGTCATCGCCCGCAGCTGACGGGCGGTGAGCTGTCGCGAGACGCCCCGCGAGTAGTACCGCTCCAGATAGTGCTGACCGATCATCAGGACACTGGTGATGGCCAGGTACCAGGTGGCGGCGACCAGCAACAGCGGAATCGGCTGGAAGTTGGCGCCGGAGATGGTGCGGGCGACGCCGTACAGTTCGGTCGTCAGCGGGATCGCGGTGACCAGCGAGGTGGTCTTCAGCATGCTGATCAGCTCGTTGCCGGTGGGCGGCACGATCACGCGCATGGCCTGCGGGAGCACGGTGCGGCGCATCGTCTGCCCCCACGTCATCCCGAGCGCGACGGACGCCTCGCGTTGCCCGTCACCGACGGAATTGATACCGGCCCTGACTATTTCGGCCATGTAGGCGGCCTCGTTCAGCCCCAGGCCGATCATCGCGAACACGAACGGCTGCGTCCAGTTCTGCACGCTCAGGTGCAGCAGTTGCGGACCGAACGGCACACCGAGGTCGATGGTCCGGTACAGCGAGGTGAACAGGCCCCAGAACAGCAGCTGCACGTACACGGGGGTGCCGCGGAAGATCCACAGATACAACCAGGACACCGCGCGCAGTACCGGATTCGGCGACAGCCGCATCACCGCCAGCAGCATGCCGAGCACCACGCCGATCGACATTGCCAGCATGGTCAGCTCGAAGGTGACCAGCGCGCCGTGCGAGATCCGGGAATCGAACAGATATTTGCGGTAGGTGTCCCACCGGTAGGCCGGGTTGGTCTTCGCGCCGTAGACGAACAGTGCCAGCAGGACCAGCAGGACGACGGCGGCGAGCCACCGGCCCGGCCGCCGCAGCGGCACGGCGTTGATCGGCTCCGGCTCGGTGTCCGCGGCCGGGCCGGTGACCAGCGAATCCGGCATCTCAGCCCTTGGCGCCGTTGATCACCGACTTCGGCAGCACACCCGCCTGCACACCCCAGTTCTCGGCGATCTTGCGGTAGTCGCCGGAGTCGATGAGGTGCTGGGCCGCCGCCTGCAGCGCCGCGGCCAGCGGCGAGCCCTTCGCGACGGGCCAGCCGTACGGAGCGGAGTCGAAGATCGCGCCGGACAGTTCCAGCTTGTCCGGATTCTGCTTCACCGCGTACTCCGTCACCGGCGAGTCCGCGGAGAAGGCGTCCACCTGCCCGAGGACCAGTGCGGTCGCGGCGCCGGCCTGGTCGTCGTAGGGCACCGCGGTGATCTCGGGCTTGCCGGCGTCCTTGCACGACTTGCTCTTGGCGGGCAGTTCGTCGGTCTCCTGGACGGTGGCGTGCTCCACCGCGACCTTCTTGCCGCAGGCGTTGTTCGGGTCGACCGCCTTGCCCTTCTGCTGGGCCCATTGGCTGCCGGCGGAGAAGTAGTCCACGAAGTCGACCGTCTTCTCCCGCTCGGCGTTGTCGGTGAACGACGACATGCCGGCGTCGAGCGTGCCCGCGCCGATCGCCGGGATGATCCGCTCGAATTCGGACTCCTGATAGTCGGCCTTCACGCCGAGCACGGCGGCGACCGCGTCCATCAGATCCACATCGAAACCGACGATCTTGCCGCTGGAGTCCTTGAACTCGTTCGGCGCGTAGGGCAGGTTCACCCCGACGGTCAGCTTGCCCGCCTGCTTGATCTTGTCGGGGAGTTTCGCCGCGATGTCGTCGACCTTCGCGACGGACACCTTGGCCGTCGTCGCGGGGCCGCTGCCGGTCTCCGAATTCTTGGAACAACCGGCGAGTACCAGCACCCCACCGGCCAGGACACATGCGGCCCGCAGGGCGTACCCGCGGACTCCGGATCGAACGAACACAGCAAGCCTCCGTGTCTGACATCGTCATCCGAGCGGCAGGACAGAGAACGTTCCGGCGCCCGTCGTTGGAATCTAGGCGATTCGGACCGCCCGCGTCGGGCGGTTACCCAAGGTTGATCCGCGTGGAACATAACCCGGCCCGGACCCACCGGGCCACGCGGCTCACCATCGATGGATCCGCGCCCGGACCTGTTCGGTGAACTCGCTGGTCGACGCCAGACCGCCGAGATCGGCGGTGGCGACACCCGCCGCGAACACCCCGGCGATGGCGTGTTCGAGGCGTTCCGCGGCGTGTCGCAGGGTCGCCGCGTCGTCCCGGGTGCCCAGCCATCGCAACAACATCGCCGCCGACAGCTGCAGCGCGGCCGGATTGGCGCGGTTGTGCCCGGCCAGCGCCGGTGCCGCGCCATGCACGGCCTGGGCCATCGCCGTGGTCTCCGAGCAGTTGATCGAGGCGGCGATACCCAGCGAACCGCTCAGTTCCCCGGCCAGATCCGACAGGATGTCGCCGAACAGGTTCTCGGTGACCAGCACGTCGTAGTCACCGGCGGCGCGGACCAGATGGGCGGCGGTGGCGTCCACGTGCTCGTCGTCCACCACCACCGCCGGGTAGTGCTCGGCCGCGACCGCCCGGCAGACGTCGCGGAACAGGCCGGTGGTCATCGGCAGCACATTCGCCTTGTGCACGATGGTCAGCCGCTTGCGGCGGCTCGCGGCCAGCCGGCAGGCGGCGTGCGCGATCCGTTCGCTGGCCCGGCGGGTCACCACCGCCACCGACATCGCGACATCCTCGGTGGGCCGGAATTCGCCGGAGCCCGCGAACATGTTGCGGTCGGCGTAGAAACCCTCGCTGTTCTCGCGGACGATCACCAGATCCATGTCGCCGGCGGTCGACCGCACCCCCGGGAAGGTGCGCGCGGGACGGATGTTGGCGTACAGCCCGAAGTGTTTGCGGATGACGCCGCCTGGTGGCGGGCCGAGCCGGTGTTCCGGCGGATAGGCGGCGTTGTCGTGCGGGCCGAGGATCCAGGCGTCGAGTTCGGCCAGCGCCCGCAGCGTCGATTCCGGCAGCGGATCGCCGAATTCCGCGATCGCCGCCGCGCCCATCGGCAACGGCACCCAGTCGGCCGCGGGCGCGCCGGCCGCCGCCAGCGCCTCGTCGACCACCTCCCGGGTCGCCCGCACCACCTCCGGGCCGATGCCGTCGCCCTCGACGAGACCCAACCGCAATCCGCTGTCGTTTCCGGTCACCGAGTCATTCTCACTCATGGCCCGATCCGTGCGGGGAACCGTCCGACCGGATATGTTGCGACGATCATGGTTCAGTCCGTCGAACTGCTGCTGGACGACGCGGCCGAGGCCGAGGTCCGCCGCCAGTGGCGACTGCTCGCCGAGGCCGGGGTGCACAGCCCGGCCTCGGATCATCGACCGCACGTCACGCTCGGCGTCGCCCGGCAGATCTGGCCGCGGATCGAACAGGCGTTGGGCGCCTTGGAGTTCCGGCCGGTTCCGGCGCGGCTGGGCGGGTTGCTCGTGTTCGGCGCGCGCAATCCGATCCTGGTCCGCTCGGTGGTGCCGAGCGAGGCGCTGCTGGATCTGCATCAGCGGGTGTTCTCGGTGCTCGCACCCTGTCCGGGCGTCCCGGCCAATGTCCGGCCGGATGCCTGGACCCCGCATGTCACCCTGGCCAGAAGGGTGAAACCACAACAGATCGGTGAGGCCGTGCATGCGGTCGCCACCGATCGCGATTTTCCGGCAACATTTGTGGGTATCCGGCGATGGGACGGCGATCGACGCCGTGATTGGCCCGTCGCCGACCGGGACGAGGCACGATAGCAGTCACGTACCGGTACGGAAGATAACCGGGTCGTCCGGCGTTGCACCGGTCAGCCCACCGACACGAGAGGACCCCATGGCTACGCAGACGCTGACCGAGCAGAATTTCGACGAGGTCGTCGCCGGAAACAATGTCGTACTGGTCGATTTCTGGGCCGACTGGTGCGGCCCGTGCAAGGCCTTCGCACCGACCTACGAGGCGTCGTCCGAGAAGCACTCCGATGTCGTCTACGGCAAGGTCGACACCGAGGACCAGCAGGGCCTCGCCTCCGCGGCCAACATCCGCTCGATCCCGACCATCATG
The DNA here is from genome assembly GCF_009604425.1 of Nocardia aurantia. GTDB lineage: Bacteria > Actinomycetota > Actinomycetes > Mycobacteriales > Mycobacteriaceae > Nocardia > Nocardia aurantia. The sequence goes on from NZ_WEGI01000002.1 coordinate 281,367, forward strand.
GCGTTCCGCGAGGGAGTACTGGTCTTCGCGCAGCCCGGCGCGCTGCCGCCGGCCGCGCTCGAGGACCTGGTGACCCAGGTGAAGGCGCTCGACATGGCCGAGGTGCGCAAGCAACTCGCCGAGCAGTCCGGCGCCGAGGAGCCCACCGGGCGGGCCCGCGCCGCGGAGTAACCGCGAACGAACCGCCTTGCGCCGCACCGGATCTCGATCCGGTGCGGCGCTGCTTTCGGCGGGTGCCGCCGCGGCGGCTCAGGACAGGCTGCTGAGCCCGGCGATCATCGCGCGGATGCTGGACTCGGCGCTGTCGTCGGCGACTGCGGCGCCCCAGCTCCGATGTCCGTTGCACTCGCACTGGACGAAGGTGGCGGTGCCGTCGCCGGTGCGGCGCTGGTGGAATTGGAGGATCTCGACCGGATACCCCTCCTCGTAGAGGGCCGAGGTCAGCGCGGCCACCGGGTTGCCCGCCGACACCACGGTCCGGAGGCGGCCTCCGAACTCGAGCGTCGCGGTGTACCCGGCGGGAAGCTCCTGCTGCCCGGTCGTGGCCCATTCACCGAGCCTGACGGGGCCGGTGTGCCCGCAGTATCGGTCGTAGAATTCGGCGGGACTCAGCCCCGCGCTCTCGGTCCGCAGACCCTTCGGGGCGGCGGCGATGAAGGCATGTGCATCTATGGTGATCGTCATTTGACTAGGTCTTCCCAGGGCTTTGTCGTGTTCGATGACAGAGGGGACCAGCGCAAAGCAGAAAGTTCTGTACGACCCGCAGCGGGGGGCCGGTCCGAATCAGACCCCGCTACGGCGGAGAACTACGAGAAGTCGACCGGCAGCCTTCAACGCGGTGAGCGGAAGAAGCACCAGCCGGTCGCGGTCGGCGACATTCGGCGTGGCGCTACGGCTGGCAGCGGGGTTCGGCACGGCATTGACAATATGGACTTACGCCGTCGATGGCAACCATTTAGACACGGAACCGATGAGTAACTTCGCCACACGCCTTCGTGAACGCCGCACCAACACCTGACAACCGTCTCAGCAAACGCTCGTGTGCCCACCTCATCGCAGGTGGGAGCGGTAACGATCCGAGCGGCAAATGGCTGGAAAACCGGTTCCGATGTCCGATTCATGCCACTCTGCGATAGCCGCAGAGCCCGGAGAACATCGGATGATTCCGGGCCTTCCGACCCCGCCGGCGACGCCGCCGCGATGCCCGTGCCGAGGAGATTGTGATGACCGACCTGACAATCCAGAACGCGATCAATCACCTGCTCGGTTGTCACCGCCGGTGCGAGCACCAGATCACCGAATCGCTGGGCCGCGGCGGCGAGCACGCCACCGCCCGGCACGTCCAGACCCTGCGCGACTGTTCCGAGCTGTGCCGCGTCGCCGGCGACATGCTGGACCGCAATTCGGAGTGGGACAGCCGCGTCTGCGAACTGACCGCCCGGGTCTGCACGGACACCGCCGAACGCTGCGACCGTCTCGGTGAGACCGCCTGCGCCTCGGTCTGCCGGGCCGCCGCCGAGGCCTGCCACGCCTTCGTCTCCGCCGCGGCCGTCTGACGCAGCGCCGCAACAGCTTTCAGCCGCGGCCCGGCTGCGGGGGTCAGCCGCATCGGGAGACGCCAACGCCCGACAGCCCGAGCAGCCTCACCCGACAGGCCGCCTACGATAGCCCGAGCGCACCGAGGCGATTGGCCGCCGCGCCCGGGCAACCGAGCAGCCGCGGCGGTGAACCACCTCGACCCGGCAGCTTGAACAGCCACGGCGATCGGCCACCCGCCCGGCAGCCCGAGCAGTCAGCCACCCGCCCGGCAGCCCGAGCGGCCGCGGCGGTCGGGCCCACGCAGGTCGCCGCAGCGCCTCCTCAGTGGGCGGCCGAGTCCCAGCTGCGGCCCACGCCGACGGAGACCTCGAGCGGTACCGACAGCTCGATCGCGCTCGACATGTGGTCGCGCGCAAGGGCTTCCAGCGCCTCGCGTTCGCCGGCGGCGACCTCGAAGAGCAGTTCGTCGTGGATCTGCAGCAGCATCCGCGAGCGCAAGCCGGCCGCCTTCACGGCCGTCTGCACGTTGATCATCGCGACCTTGATGATGTCGGCGGCCGTGCCCTGGATGGGTGCGTTGAGAGCCATGCGCTCGGCGGCCTCGCGGCGCTGCCGGTTGCTGGAGTCCAGATCGGGCAGGTAGCGGCGGCGGCCGAACAGGGTCTCGGTGTAGCCGACCTTGCGGGCCTGGTCGACCGCGTCGTTGAGGTAATCGCGGATCGCGCCGAAGCGGGTGAAGTACACCTCCATCTGCGCCTTGGCCTCCTCGGCGCTGATCTTCAGCTGCTGCGACAGGCCGTAGGCGGACAGGCCGTAGGCCAGGCCGTACGACATGGCCTTGATCCGGCGGCGCAACTCCGGGGTGACCTCGCCGATCGGGATGTCGAACGCCTTGGAGGCGACGAAGGTGTGCAGATCCTCGCCGGAGTTGAACGCCTCGATCAGGCCCGCGTCCTTGGACAGATGGGCCATGATGCGCATCTCGATCTGGCTGTAGTCGGCCGTCATCAGCGATTCGAAGCCGGGGCCGACGACGAAGGTGTCGCGGATGCGGCGGCCGGTGTCGGTGCGGATCGGAATGTTCTGCAGATTCGGCTCGGTGGACGACAGCCGGCCGGTGGCGGCGACGGTCTGGTTGAAGGTGGTGTGGATGCGGCCGTCGTCGGCGACCGACTTCAGCAGACCGTCGACGGTCACCTTGAGCCGGGTGGCGTCGCGATGCGCCAGCAGATGTTCCAGGAACGGGTGCTGGGTCTTCTCGAACAGGGACTCCAGCGCGTCGGCGTCGGTGGTGTAACCGGTCTTCGTGCGCTTGGTCTTCGGCATGTCGAGTTCGTCGAACAGCACGACCTGCAGCTGCTTCGGCGAGCCGAGGTTGATCTGCTTGCCGATGACCTGGTACGCGGCGTCGGCCGCGGCCGTCACCCGGTCGGCGAACTCCTGCTGCAGATCCTCGAGTTTCGCCACGTCGACGGCGATACCCGCCGCCTCCAGCTCGGCCAGCACGCCGAGCAGCGGCAACTCCATATCGGTGAGCAGGCCGGTGGACTCGATGCCACGCAACTCCGCGTCGAAGGCGTCGGCCAGGTCGGTGACCGCGCGGGCACGCAACAGCTCCGCCTTCGCGATCTCGGCGTCGACCTGTTCGGCATCGTCGAGCAGGGACAGCTGGGTGTCGTCGCCGTCCTCCACCCGCAACTCGCGCGACAGGTAGCGCAGCGACAGATCGTCGAGGTTGAAGGTGCGCTGGCCGGGCCGGACCAGGTAGGCGGCCAGCGCGGTATCGCTGGACAGCCCGCCGAGCGTCCAGCCGCGGCCGCTCAGCGCGTGCATCGCGGATTTGGCCTCGTGCACCGCCTTAGGAGTCTTCGAATCGGCGAGCCAGGCGCCGAGGGCCTTCTCGTCCTCCGGGGTGAGCGCGACCACGTCGAAGTAGCCGCCCTCGCCGTCGGCGGCCGCGATCGCCACCGCGGTCACATCGCCGTGGCCGGGCGTACCGGTGCCGACGACCGAAAGGCCGTGGCGCACACCGGCTCCGGCGTGGTCGGCGAGCCAGTCGGCGGCGGCGCCGGGCTCGATCGCGCCACCGGAGATCTCGAAACCCGACTCCGCCTCCGGCTCCGGCGGCGCCAGCGTCTCGAACAGCCGGTCGCGCAGGACCCGGAACTCCAGATCGTCGAACAGCCGGTGGATCTTGTCGCGGTCCCACGGCTGCTGCCCGAGCTGGTCCGGGGTGTAGGGCAGCTGGACGTCCTTGACCATCTCGGTGAGCTGCCGATTGAGCACGACGCTGGACAGATTGGCCCGCAGTGCGTCGCCGACCTTGCCCTTCACCGTGTCGACCCGGTCGACGAGAGCGTTCAGATCGCCGTACTCGCGGATCCACTTCGCGGCGGTCTTCTCCCCCACACCCGGGATGCCGGGCAGGTTGTCACTCGGGTCGCCGCGCAGCGCCGCGAAATCCGGATACTGCGCCGGGGTGAGGCCGTACTTCTCCTCGACCGCCGCGGGGGTGAATCGGGTGAGATCGGAGACGCCCTTGCGCGGGTACAGCACGGTGACATCGTCGTTGACCAATTGCAGGGAATCCCGGTCGCCGGTGACTATGAGCACCCGGAACCCTTGCGGCACAGCCTGTTCGGTGATGGTGGCGATCACATCGTCGGCCTCGTAGCCCTCGATCGCGAGCGTCGGGATACCGAGGGCCGCGAGCACCTCCTTGGTGATATCCACCTGGCCGCGGAACTCGTCCGGCGTCTGAGCGCGGTTGGCCTTGTACTCCGGATACGCCTCGGTGCGGAAGGTCTTGCGGCTGACGTCGAACGCGGCCGCGACGTGGGTGGGCTTCTCGTCGCGCAGCAGGTTGATCAGCATCGCGGTGAACCCGTACACCGCGTTCGTCGTCTGCCCGGTGACGGTCTTGAAGTTCTCGGCGGGCAGCGCGAAGAACGCGCGGTAGGCCAGCGAATGCCCGTCCAGCAGCAACAGCGTGGGCCGTTCACCGGCCGGCTGCGAGGTGGCGGCGGACGGGCTCCGGCGCTGATCGGTGGTGGTGGGGGTCACCCGGAAGAGTCTAGGGACACCCACCGACACCGTCGGACTACCCCACCCCCAGGTAGGCAGACTTCACCGCCGAATCGGTGAGCAGCGCGTGCCCCGCCCCCGTCTTGGTGACCTCGCCGGTCTCCAGGATGTAGGCACGATCACTGCGGGTCAGGGCCTGCTGCGCGTTCTGCTCGACGAGCAGCACCGTGGTGCCCTGCGCGTTGATCTCGCCGATGATCCGGAAGATCTGCTGGATCACCATCGGCGCCAGCCCCATCGACGGCTCGTCCAGCAGCAGCAGTTTCGGCCGGGCCATCAGCGCCCGGCCGATGGCCAGCATCTGCTGCTCACCGCCGGAGAGGGTGCCGCCGACCTGCTTGCGCCGCTCGGCCAGCCGGGGGAACAGTCCGAACACCCATTCCAGGGTGCTGTCGTATTCCGCCTTCTTGTCGAAAGGCCGTGCGTGACAACCCATGTCGAGGTTCTCCTGCACGGTCATGCCGGGGAACACGCCGCGGCCCTCCGGCGCCTGGATGAGCCCGGAGACCACCCGCTCGTGGGCCCGCATCCGGGTGATGTCGTTGCCCTCGAACACGATCCGGCCGCGGGCCAACGGCAGCAGACCGGACAGCGCCCGCATGGTGGTGGTCTTGCCGGCGCCGTTCGCGCCGAGCAGGGTGACCAGTTCGCCCTGCGCCACGTTCAGCGAGATACCGTGCAGCGCTTGGATTCTGCCGTAGTTGACCACCATGTCCTCGACCCGCAGCAGCGGTTCCGCGGATCGGTTGGCCGGCACCGGGGGCGGGGCCGCCGGGTCGGCCACCACCGGCAGTACGGCGGTCTCGGTGCCCTCGTTGACGAACAGCGAGGCCGCGGCCTGCGCGGCCTCCCCGGACTCGGCCGCGGCGGCCTCGTCGTCGGGCACACCGAGGTAGGCCGCGACCACGGCCGGATCCTCGCGGATGGCCGCCGGCAGCCCGTCGGCGATCTTGCGGCCGAACTCCAGCACCACGATCCGGTCGGTCACGCCCATCACCAGCCGCATGTCGTGCTCGATGAGCAGCACGGTGAAGCCGTCGTCGCGGATCTTGTGGATCAGCTCCATCAGCGCGGCCTTCTCGGCCGGATTGAAACCCGCCGCGGGCTCGTCCAGGCACAACAGCTTCGGCTCGGTGGCCAGCGCGCGGGCGATCTCCAGCCGCCGCTGATCGCCGTAGGAGAGGTTGCGCGCCTTCTCCACCGCGCGCGGCGCGATGCCGACGAACTCCAGCAGCGCCATGCCGCGTTCGATGGCGTCGCGCTCCTCGCGGCGGTGCCGCGGGGTGCGCAGGATCGCGCCCGGCACCGAAGTACGGTGCCGCGCATCGGTTCCCACCACCACGTTCTCCAGCGCCGTCATCTCGCCGAACAACCGGATGTTCTGGAAGGTGCGGGCGATGCCGAGCCGGGTGATCTCGTTGCGCTTGGACTTCGTCAGCGGTTTGCCGTCGAAATACACCGTGCCCGCGGCCGGCCGGTACACGCCGGTGATCGCGTTGAAGCAGGTGGTCTTGCCGGCGCCGTTGGGCCCGATCAGGCCCAGGATCTCGCCGCGGCGGATCTCGAAACTCACCGCGTCCAGCGCGGTCAGGCCGCCGAACCGGACGGTGAGACCGTCGGTGCGCAGCAGCGGCTCACCCACGGCCGTCTCGATATCGCGGTGTGGCGCAACCACATCCGCGACCGCCGCGGCGTCACCGAGCACCGGCAGCACGGCCGTCACGTCGACCTCGCCGGCGCTCTCGACCTCCGGTACGGCGACGTAGCCGGCGGCCATGTCCTCGTTGTCGAACAGCGCGCCGCCCGGACCCGTCATTGCCCCGCTCCTGCCAGTTCCCGATCGGCCGGTTGCCGGACCGCCTGATACACCTGCCTGCCGTAGGTGAGCAGCTTCTGCCGCACCGGGAACAGGCCCTGCGGCCGCAGGATCATCATGACCACCAGCGCGACACCGAAATACAGATATTTGAGGTCACCGAGATTCTGCGCCCCGCCGGGGCGGAACAACAACACGCTGCCCAGCAGCAGGGCCGCCATGATCCCGGTGAAGATGGTCAGCGTGATCACCGCGCGGCGCGGCCACGGCGGCAATCGGTCACCGAGGTTGCGCAACACCAGGATCAGCGCGACGAACGCCACAACGTCGACCACCAGCAGCACGTAGCCGGTGGTCTCGTCGGACACCAGATGCACCGAGGTGAGCCGGGCCGGCAGATACGCGATGATGAACGCGCCGACCAGCACGCCGAGCTTGTTGCCCTGGCCGCCGATGACCACCGCGCACAGGAACAGCATGGAGTTGACCACGTTGAACTGGGTCGGATTCACGAACTGCACCTGACCGGCGTACATCGCGCCGGACATACCGCCGACCGCGGCGCCGATGGTGAAGGCCCACAGCTTGTACTTGAACGTGGGCACGCCCATGATCTCGGCGGCGTCCTCGTCCTCGCGAATGGCCACCCAGGCGCGGCCGACCCGGCTGCGCTCCAGATTGCCGACCACCAGCAGCATGATCACGATCAGCACCATGCCCAGCCAGTACCAGTAGGTGCCGTAACCGGCGCGGTCCAGCGGGTTCAGGGTGGACGGATCGCCCACGTTGCCGGCCGAGAACACGCCGTCCGGCTTCTGCGCCGACTCGTCGACGTGCGGAAAGGCGACCTCGGACAGGCCCAGGCTGCCGTTGGTGATGTCGTCGAGGTTGTCCGCGAGCAGGCGGACGATCTCACCGAAGCCGAGGGTCACGATCGCCAGGTAGTCGCCGCGCAGCCGCAGCGTCGGCGAGCCGAGGATCAGCCCGGACAGCGCGGTGACCACCGCCGCCAGCGGCAGGCAGGCCAGCCAGGCCCACTTCGGGTCCAGCCAGCCGCCGTGGGTCTGGTTCCAGGGGCTGTTCTTGCTGGTCAGCAGGGAGACCGTGTACGCGCCGACGGCGTAGAAGCCGACGTAGCCGAGGTCGAGCAGGCCCGCCTGCCCGACGACCACGTTCAATCCGATCGCGACCAGGCAGTACATCGCGACCTGGGCCATCACCAGGCCGAAGTTGTAGGCCGGGGTGTCCATGCCCGGCGGCGGGTACAGCGGCAGCAGCGCCAGCAGGATCAGCACCGGCACGCCGACACCCCACTGCGCGGGCCGGGTCAGCCCGCCCCACCAGGTGCGCAGCGAGTCGCCGAGACCGGCCCCCGGCTGCTTCTCCGAGTGGACCGGCAGGACCGCGGTGTCGTCGGAGGCGCGTCGTTTCGGCGCGGCCCGGGTCCCGTCCTCCGGATCGCGGCGCTTGGGCACGGGCCGGGACGCCTCGTTCGGATCGCGTCGTTTGGGCACGGGCTTGGGCTTGTCGGGGTTGTACCCCGCTTCGGGACCTTGCTCGGTCATGCGCGCGCCCTCCCCAGGCTCTCGCCGAGAATGCCGGTGGGCCGCACCATCAGGACCAGGACCAGCACCAGGAAGGCGACCACGTCCCGCCACTGGGTGCCGAACAGGATCTGCCCGTACTGCTCGACCACACCGAGCAGCAGACCGCCGAGCAGCGCGCCGCGCAGATTGCCGATGCCGCCGAGCACCGCGGCGCTGAACGCCTTGATCCCCAGGATGAATCCGCCGGAGTAGATGATGCCGTTCGGGATCTTCACCGTGTACAGCAGCGCGGCGGCGCCGGCGAGCACGCCACCGATGAAGAAGGTCATGACGATCACGCGCTCCCGGGACACGCCCATCAGGGTCGCGGTGTCGGGATCCTGCGCGACCGCGCGGATGGCCCGGCCGAACCGGGTGCGGTTGATCACCACCTCCGTGCTCAGCGCCAGCGCCACCGCGGCCAGCACGATCAGGATGGTGATGTTGGTGATGTCGGCGCCGAGGAAGCCGAACTGCTTGGTCGACTGCACCAGGATGATCGGCTGCTGCGCGTTCGGACCGCCCAGGGACGGAACGAGTTTCGGCAGCACGAAGTGCACGAACTCCTGCAGCACGAAGGACATGCCGATCGCGGTGATGAGGAAGCTCAGCGGCCGGGCGCCGCGCTTGCGCAACGGCCGGTACGCGACCCGTTCCAGCCCGACGGCCACCCCGCCGGACACCAGCATGCCGACGACCATCGCCAGCACCAGGTAGACGCAGGTCAGCACCACGCCCTCGGAGTAGGCATCCGGCGCCGCGGCGAAACCGAACAGCATCAACCCGACCAACTGGCCGAACATGCCGAGCATGAACACCTCGGAATGCGCGAAGTTGATCAGCCGCAGCACGCCGTAGACCAGGGTGTAGCCCACCGCGACCAGTGCGTAGATCGCGCCGTAGGTCACCCCGTCGACGGTCAGTCGCCAGAAGTTGTCGAACACGGCCTGGTAATTGAAGCCGATCGAGGCACCGACCAGGTGTACCGAGTCGGCCCAAGTTGTTGTCGTCATACGTGTTTCGCCCTCATCAGTGGTGCGGCCACGACAACAGCACGTGCGGGACGGACGAGCGGTCCGTCCCGCACGTGCTGCGCCGGCGTGACCGGTTACTTGACCGTGTAGATCCAGATCAGCGCGCTGGACAACTCGCCGTTGGGATTCCACTTGTAATGACGGCCCAGACCGTCGCCTTCATAGTTGCGCACGTAGTCGAGCAGGTCGGCCCGGGTCAGCTTCCCGGCGTCGATGCCCTTGGCGAAGATCGTCGCGATGTCGTATGCCTCGACCGAGTACACACCCGGCGCCTGGTTGTTGAACGCGGTGTAGTCCTTGGCGAACTTGTCGGGGGCCGGGCCACACGGGCAGGTGAGGGCCGCGCCCTTGGCGGCGCTACCGGCCTGCTTCACGAACTGCGGATCGTTGACGCCGTCGGGGCCGACGAAGACGGCCTTCACGCCGCCGGACTTCAGCTGCGCCGCCAGGGGCGCGCCCTCGGCGTAGTAGCCGGAGTAGAAGACCGCGTCCGCGTTCGCGGCCGCGATCTTGGTCACAGTCGCGGAGAAGTCCTTGTCGCCGGCCTTGACGCTGGCCGCGCAGCTGGGATCGGCAGCGGCGCCGAGACCCTCGTTGATGCTCTTGGCCAGGCCGGTGCCGTAGTCACTGTTGTCCTGGACGACGCAGACCTTCTTGTAGCCGGCGGTGCCCACCAGGTACTTGGCCACCGAGGGGCCCTGCACGTCGTCGTTGGCCAGGCCGCGGAAGAAGGTGGTCCAGCCGTTCTGGGTGAGCGTCGCGTTGGTCGCCGACGCGGTCACCGACACCAGGCCGCCGTCGCTGAGGATCTTGCCGGTCGCCTTGGTCTCACCCGAGAAGGCCGGGCCCACCAGGCCGATCACCGACTTGTCGGCGACGATCTGCGGGATCACGCCGGTGGCCTTCTGCGGATCGCCCTCGGTGTCCCAGGTCTTGAGCTCGATCTTGCACCCGGGGTTGGCCTTGTTGTGCTGGTCCAGGGCCAGCTTCGCACCGTCGGCGATGTTGATACCGAGCGCCGCGTTCGAACCGGTCAGGGCGCCGGCGAAGGCGATGGTGGTGCCGGCCGGGCAGGTGGCCTTGCCGTCGCCTGCCGGATCGGCGGCCTTCGCGGTGTCGGTGGCCGGGACGGACTTGCCGTCCGGGTCGACCTGCGTGACCGGCTGGATGGAGAGGGCGCCGGCACTGCTGGACCCGGAGGTCTCCGAGCCGCCACCACTCGTCGTCGTCTTCGAACTACACCCCGTGAGCACCAGGGCGGCAGCCGCACCGAGAACCAACAAACCTCGCGTGGTACGACCGCGCCGTGTCGAGCTGAGCACGTTTCACCTCTACGTTCTGCGCAACCCCCCGGCTGGCCGAGAGGGGGCCGATCATGTCGGCCCAGGCTCAGAACATAGCGTCGCCGCGTTAGCTCTGCATCACATTCGAGTCATCGGTATGGCGTTCGCACACGATAAACACGGCACCGTGTTGCCGCCGTGTAAACACATGGCTATTCCACTGCGCGCGAATAGCGCCGACGGCCCGCTACGACTTCGGCGCCAAATTCTCCAGCACCACTTCGGCTACGGCCTTCATGGTCGTGCGGCGGTCCATGGCGGTGCGCTGAATCCACTTGAACGCCTGCGGTTCGGACAGGCCCTGCGTCTGCATCAGCACACCCTTGGCGCGCTCGACCAGTTTCCGGGTCTCCAGGCGTTCCGAGAGATTCGCCACCTCGCTCTCCAGCGCGGAGATTTCGTGGTAACGGCTGGCCGCCAGTTCGATGGCGGGCACCAGATCCGATTTCGTGAAGGGCTTCACCAGATAGGCCATCGCACCCGCGTCGCGAGCCCGCTCGACCAGGTCGCGCTGGCTGAAGGCGGTCAGGATCACCACGGGCGCAACGCGTTTCGACGCGATCTCGGCAGCCGCGTCGATCCCGTCCCGGCGCGGCATCTTCACGTCCATGATCACCAGATCCGGCCGCAGTTCCTCGGCCAGATCCACCGCCTGCTGGCCGTCGCCGGCCTCACCCACCACCTGATAGCCCTCCTCGGAGAGCATTTCCACCAGGTCCATCCGGATCAGCGCCTCGTCCTCGGCCACCACCACCCGCTTCGCGGCGGCGGCCCCGGGGGCGTCCTTGTTGGCGCCCCCTGCTGTCGTTCCCATAGATAGACCCCTCATGTCTCCGATGCCGATACTCGACGCAGTACCGGCAACGACGCCACCCCTACCACCGCACCGGCACACCCGAGTAGCTAAAGCGTACCGGTGAACTCCGGCTGCCAACCCATCTACCCTGCACGGACCGATCGGCATCACACCGATTCGGTTTCCCGGCGCGGCTCGGGCTATGATGTGCGACCAGTGCGCCGAGTTGGCGGAACAGGCAGACGCGACGGTCTCAAAAACCGTTGTCCTCACGGACGTGTGGGTTCGAGTCCCACACTCGGCACAGAATTTCCGGCGGTGCCGGCGGTGAATTCCCAGCACCGCCGCCGTGTGATTCATCCCGGTTTCTCCGGGGGTGTTCCGTGCGACCCGGTCGCTGAGTCGTGTTACACCTCGAGTTCCTCTTCGATGGTCTTCAGGCGGTGGCGGGCCAGGGCGAGATTCGCCCGGCCGCGATCCAGCGCCAGATAGAGGAACAGGCCCTTGGATTTACGGCCGGTCATCGGCCGGATGATGTGGTATTGCGCGGAGAGGGTGATCAGGATGTCCTCGATCTCCTCCTTCAGGCCGAGCTGATCGATCGTGCGCATCTTGGAGCGCACGACCTCGGTGTTGCCTGCCGCCGCGACCTGCAGGTCCAGCGATTTCGAGCTGCCGAGCATGCCCAGTGCCATACCGCTGCCGTAATCGACGACCGCGGCCCCGATCGCGCCATCGATGGTCATCATGTCCTTGAGAGCCAGATCCATATTGCTCATGCCGATTCCTTTTCCTTTTGTTCTTGTTCTCGGGGTTCTGCGTTGCGGGGGTTGATGATTCATCCGGTATCGGTGATCCGGTCCGTGCCGGGCTCGTCCACGGCAGGCTTGAGGTGGTCGGCGATCGCTCGGGCCGCCGGCCGGGATTCCAGGTGCAGCCGGCCCACGTTCACGTCGGGGCCGGCGAGCACGGTCAGCGAGGTCCAGCCGGCGGCGTAGATCACCGCGTAACCGTCGGTGCCGTTGACCACCACCTCGTGGAAGCCGCCGCCGTGCGCGGTGGTGACCAGCCGGTGCGACACCGCCAGTTGCGAGGCCGCCAGCGCCGCGATGCCGTTGGGTTCGATGTGCGACGGCAGATCGTGCGCGACGAGCAGGCCGTCATTGGACGCCACCAGCGCGCCGGTCAGCTTGGGCAACCGCTCCCGTAGCGCCCGCAGTTCGGCCAGCACCTTCGGATTCGGTTCGGATCCGGGCATCGCCACCTTCGTAAACCTCCCTATGAATTCGCCGAGCACGGTGCTGCGCGTGTTCCTTCGCAGTCGCAAGGTCACACGAACTCCTCCAACGCCGTCCTGAGCCGGACCAGCAACTCGCGATCCACCGGTTTCCAGATCTCCGGCACCGCGGCGGCCTCGGACCGGGCCAGGGCGGGGACGGGAGCTGGGCCGCTCGCGGCTTCGCCAGGTCCCGCGGCTGCGGCGTGACGCGGCCGCGCGGCAGCTGCACCGCTCGGCCCGGGTGCAGCCGCCTGGCGGGGTCCGGCCAAAGGTGTGCCGCCGCGAGCCGCCCCGGTCGTGCCGTGCGATCCAGCCGCAGCGCCGTCATATGGTCCGACCGCAGGCGCGCCGCCGGGCCCTGCTCCCGCCGCATCACGCGGTCCGGCCGCATGGCGCGGTCCCGCCGTGGACGAATCGCGCGGTCCCGCAGGGGGGTTCGGATCACCCGGCATACGCGGGGTGGGCGCGGGGGCTTCCGGGGGGATCACCGTGATCCGGCGGCGGCGCGGCAAGGGTGCGAGGCCGGTCGGGGGCGGTGTTGTGGTCGGTACCGCGCGCGGTGGGGGCGGGGGCGCCGGGCGGACCGGAATCGGCGCCTCGAGCAGTCCTACCCTGGTGAGCCGCCGCACGGCCACCAGACAGCCGTAGCTGGTGCGGCCGAGATCACCGGCGATCCCGGCGATGCTGCGCCGCGCGTCGGCGGCCGCGAGGATCTCGGCCTCGCCGCCGGTGAGCGGCACCCGCTTGCGGCGGGCGCGGCGCGCGGGCACCACCGGTGCGCGGTCGACCAGTTCCAGCGGCCACGGTCCGGGTTCGGCGGCGTGGCGTCGGTCGCATTCGTGCACCAGCACCTCGAGCGGGATCCGGCAGACGGCGGCCAGCCACTGCGCGGGCGCCGGGCGGAACGCGGGGGTCCCGGGTTCGGCGAGCAGGAAATAGGCGGCGTCGAACACCGAGAGCATGGCCAGCATCTGCATCCGCGGCCGGCGCAGGATCGGACCCGGATCGCCCGCCTGCGCGCGCTGCCAGTCGTCGGCGGTGGCCAGGCCGGTCGTGATCACCAGTTGCTCGAGGCCGGGGGTGCGCGGACAGGCCGCGCCGCTGATCCGGCCCTCGGCGAAGTGCAGCACGCCGTCTCCGACGGTCAGCGTGCCGGTGGATCGCTCGTCGGCCAGTCGCCGCAGTTCCGCGGTGAGCGCGTCACCCATTGCCGCCCCCGGTCAGCTCGGCGAGGATCCCTCGCACCCGGAATCGCGCGAACGCGAGATTGCTGCCGCCCTCGGCATCGAACACCGAATGCACGAACAACCGCCCGGCGTAGTCCCCGTCCACCAGATTCAGCAGGTGGAATCGCGTTGCGCCGCTGACGATCAACTCGGCGCCGCCGTCGCCCACCGCCAGCGCCGGGCAGCCCAGCACCGCGCGGACCACATCGGTGGTACCGGCGGCGTCCTCGTGCTCGTCCAGCGGGTCGTGCGAGCCGGCCGCCGCGACCGCCAGGCCGCTGGCCCCGTCCACCAATGTCACACTGCGCGCGCCGGGTATCGCCATGATCTCGTCCAGACAGCTGTCGATCCCCATCACCGAGCACTCCGACCCATCACAACCGGCCGGCCTCCCGGGCGACCCGCCGGGTCCGCATGGGGAGCATTCCCACGTTCACCGTGCCGCGGCACACCACCACGCGGTCGGCGCGAATTCCCCTCTGCCGCTTCCGAATATCCTCGATCGTCGCCATATCGCGGCCCCAGAACAGTTTCGAAGCAGCGGCCGGCAAATCCGGCGCCACCGGAGCCCTCGCACCGGCACCGTCGCGATCCCTGGCCGGTAGCGCCGGATCCGGCGCCACCGCCGGACGGTCGCCGACGGTCCGCAGGGCCGGCAGCACGCCGGTCGACCTGCCGGGGACGCTCGCCGCGATACATTCCGGCACCTCCGTTCTCGGGCTCGTGACCAGCGAGCCGACCTGCCCGGCCGGATCGCTGTTCGTCGTCGGGGAATTCATCAGCGCCTTTCTGTGGGGTCCGGTGCGAGGAGCCGGATACGGTTCGTCGATGCCTTCGTCCACCAGCCGCAGCGCTTTCCGCCGTGAGCCCGGTCCGCCGCGCCGCGACAGGGTGTATCGACCACGCTGCGACAGCACGTATTCGCTGCCTCGCGGCAGTGCGTCTTCGCCCAGCCGGGCAGTACAGCTCGGTAACGCCGTGGCCGTACTGCTGCGCCGCACCGTGGCAGTGCAGCCGGGCGACGCCATGGCCGTACAGCTGCGCCGAACCACGGCAGTGCAGCCCGACAGCGCCATGGCCGTGCGGCTCGGCCACACCACAGCAGGACAGCCCCACCACACCGTCGCCGTGCAGCCCGGCCACACCGTGCCAGTACAGCTCGGTCGCGTCGCGGCAGCTCGCCACCGCCGCGCCGCGGTCCCGTGCCGTCGCCGTGTCACGGCATCGCGTCACCGAACCCGGTGCGTCCCGGGTGATCCGAGCGGGCCGGGTGATCCGGACCGATCGGTCGCCACACCCGGCCCGCGACCGGCGAACGGTCCCCGCGACAGGTGCGCCCGGCTCGAGCACCGCGACCCGGCCGGCGATGACGACCACCGGTTCGCCGTCCGCGACCGCCCCGCACCGGATATCGAGCCGGCCGGACGCGACAGCGAATGTGGAGCCGTCGGTGACCGCCGGGCGCATCGCGCGTAATTCCGCCATGCCGGCGACGGCGGGTCGGCACCGGCCCGCCCGCTCCGGTATTCCCGGCACACCGGGAGAATCGACGGCCGCCACCGTGCCGCGCACAAGAGAAAATTCGCCGCCCGGCTCGCCATCGACACGAAAATTGCCGGTATACCGTTCGGCGGGAGCGTAGAACAATTCGACCACCACACGTTGTGATGCTTTCCGGCCGTGGGCCGGATCCCGGGTCGAGCCGGTTCCGAAACCGGATGTCACGGTTCGAACTCCGGGGAAGGATGACTATTCGGTCCGCTCGGCATCGGCTGCACGTGCGCCCGAAATTGCACGTTCGCGCAGCCGGTGGATCAGTTCGGCGGACCTCGGAAAAATGCCGGGAGCCTCGGTGGCCGCCACAGCCTGCGCACGTTATTCAAGAGAGTGTCCTGAGGGAAGAGTCGGTGAGAATACGGCGGGTGATCACAACCTCCGTGATTGCCGTACGACAAGCATCCTGTCAGCGTTGCGGATTTCAAGCAACCGCTTCCGGGAAATTAATTCAATACCACCCGGTCGATTTGCTGGCTACCTTTTCGCGATTCCGACATATCGGACAAGTGCGACGGAGCGGCCGCGCCCTGGTCGCGCCGGACGGGACTCGCGGGAACCCGCACGACGCACCGGCATTCGCCGTCATCGAACCGAACCCGTCCCGGCCCCGTTGTTCTCACAGAGACGAGGCACGGAGGGCGTGGACAGTGCGAGTACAGCGCTTGACAGCGGACCTGTCCGGATACCCGGATCTGGTCGTCGTATATCTCGGCATGCGGGTGCGCACCCTGCGCGGCATGGCCCGGCTGCTCGGCGTCGGGCCGAAACTGTATCGGTCGCACCATGATCGGCCCGACGGCCTGCTGTGGCACGACGACATCATCTGGTCGCTGTTCCCGCCGCACTGGGGTGCGCGGCAGTACTGGCGCGATCTGGACAGCCTGGAGCGATGGACGCGCGGCGATCCGCACCGGCAGTGGTGGGAGCGGTTCCTGCGCGACTCCGGCGGCACCGGGTTCTGGCACGAGGCCTATTTCGCGCAGGGCGGGATCGACGCCATGTACGACGACATGTCCACACCGACCGGACTGGCCCGGTTCGCGCCGACCGTCCCGTCACGCGGACGACTGTTCTCCACCCGCGGCCGGATCCGCGACACCGCCGCGGGTGGCCGGAGCCAGGACCGCGCCGCCGCGCCCGTGGTGGCCGAGCAGACCTACTACGCCGACGATCCGGCCGACCCGGCACGCCACGACGAATAGTTGGTCAACCGAATGGAATACCCGCTCGAGCGACCCGCTGGCTAACGACCGGCGACGGATTGGTACCACCGGATGAACACTCGCCCGCCGGACTGTGATCCGCCCGTGATCGGCTTCTGATTTCGTATCCCGCGCCCTACCGTACTACCATGCACGTCCTGTTCGTCTGCAATAGCAATGTGTGCCGGTCGGTGATCGCCGAACGGCTCACCACGGCGCTGGCAGCCGAACACGGGCTGACCGAGCTGACGGCCGAGAGCGCGGGTACCCGCGCACTGGTCGGATTCGGTGTGGAACCGCTTGCCGCGCAGGCGATCAGCGGACTGGGCGGCGATGCGAGCGGATTCAAGGCCCGCCGGTTGCAGCCGGCCATGGTGGAGCGCGCGGATCTGATCCTCACGATGACCGACCATATCCGGGACGATATAAGCAAACTCGTGGCATCGGCGACGTCCCGCACGTTCACGCTGCTCGAGGCCTTCCGGATCGCACGGGTCAGCGGCGCCCGCACGGTCGCCGAGATCGACCGGGCCCGAAACGATCTCGCCCTGGTCGGGCGGGAGAACATCGCCGATCCGGTCGGCCTGTCACCGGAGAAGTACTGCGAGATCGGCGACCGCATCGCGAGTGCGCTGGTGCCACTGCTGCTGGCCCTGGAGATCCATCAGGGACGCGGCACCGACGAGCGCGGACGGCCGCGGCTGGTGGTCCTGCCCGGCGGGCGGGCCGAGCCGCAACCGTTCGAACGGCATCTCGGAATCGGCCGCCACGCCTAGTGCGGCGGCGGTATTCGGCGCATCCGCGCACGCCCGGGGGCCGGTGACACGCCTGATTCTCGCTAATTCGAGTATTCGGGTCTACACTTCCGGCGAACACTTCCGCAGCCGACGGTTCGACACAAGAACAGGACTGAACGACATGCCGAAACGCATTTCGGATGTTTCGCTCCATGTTTATGTGACACCGGAAACCCTCGAGCGCGTCGTGGCGACCGTGCGGCGCGTGGTCGATGATCATGTCGCCGACCGTGATGTCTTCGCGTGGCGTTTCACCCTCCCGGTCGACACCGACCACCACGCGCACATGATGCTCGAAACCCGTTGGCGCCTGGACAATCCGGGAACCGAGCCCGTCGCCCACGGCACCTACGAGATCGCCCTCAGCCTCGTCGGCCCGCCGGACCTGCTCACCGAGGCCGATCTGAGCTCGCTGGAACGCCAACTGGTGCAAGGTATTTCGAAGGGTCACGGCTGCGGTGCGACCGCCGTGCCGTACGTCCTGCACGCCAGCAGCCGCGACAGCTTCGACCTGGAGGAGCACGCGGAGCTGGAACACCTCACCAGTTTCTGAGTGCCACAAGGACTTCCGGGCGCCGCTATCCCTTGCGCGCCGGCCAGTGCCGGATGCACCCCTCCTGCACGACGGTCGCCAGCAGCTCACCGGACTGCGAGTAGTAGTGCCCGGTGGCGAGGCCACGCGAGCCCGCCGCCACCGGTGACTGTGTCGCGTACAACGCCCACTCGTCGAACCGGAACGGGCGATGGAACCAGATCGAGTGGTTCACCGTGATCGCCAGCAGCCGATCCAGGCCCCAGGCCAGCCCGTGCGTGGTGATGATCGAATCCAGCACCGTGGTGTCGGACGAATACCCCAGTGCCGCAACATGAATCAGCGGATCGTCGGGCATCGGGCCGTCGGCGCGCATCCACACCCGGTTGTGCTCCAGGGTGCCGCCGGTGCCCTTCAGGATCCAGGCCGGCTCGTTGGCGAAGCGCATCTCGATCGGGCGCGGGGCCTTCACGAACATCTCCAGCTTGTCCTCGAAGCCGGCGAAGGACTCCTCCACCCGCACCAGCCCCTCCGGGCCGGGCACATCCGGCGGCGCGGTGGCGTGTTCCAGACCGGGCACCCAGTCCTGGAACGCCGCCAGCATCATGAACAGTTCCTCGCCGTCCTGGCTGGCGATCACCATCCGGTTGGCGAGGTTGCGCGCGTCCCGGATGCGCTGCACCCGGAACTCGATGGGCTGCTTCGGATCTCCGCCACGAATGAAGTGCGCGTTGATCGCGTGCAGCGGCCGCGACCGCTGGGCCGAGCCCGGGGTCGTCACCGTCCGGCCGGCGGCCACGATCGCCTGCGCCACCAGCTGCCCGCCGAAGGTGCGGCTCCACACCTTCCGCGGATGGTGCCCGAGGAACACATCCTCGCCGGCCTGCTCCAGATCGAGCAGGCCGAGCAGCTCACCGAGGTCGCCTGCACCGGCCGGCGCGCCGCCCGACGGGTGCGCGGACTCCCGTGACCCGCCCAGCGTCGCGCTCAAATCAGTGGTCCTCCTCGCCGATGCGGTGCACGTGGATGAGGTTGGTGGAACCGACGGTGCCCGGCGGGGAGCCGGCCACGATCACCACGAGATCACCCTTACGGTACCGATTCATCGACAGCAGCTCCTTGTCGACCTGACCGATCATCTCGTCGGTGGTCGCCACCGACGGCACGATGAACGTCTCGACGCCCCAGGTCAGCGCGAGCTGGCTGCGGATCTCCGGCAGCGGGGTGAAGGCCAGCAGCGGCAGCGGGGTGTGCAGCCGGGCCAGCCTGCGCACGGTGTCGCCGGACTGGGTGAACGCGACCAGCGCCTTGGCGTTGAGCCGCTCGCCGATGTCGCGGGCCGCGTAGGAGATGACACCGCGCTTGGTGCGCGGCACGTGGGTCAGCGGGGGGACCCGGGTGGAGGATTCGGCCTCCACCGCGTGCACGATCCGGGCCATGGTGCGGACCGTCTCGATCGGATAGTCGCCGACCGAGGTCTCGCCGGAGAGCATCACCGCGTCCGCGCCGTCGAGCACGGCGTTGGCGACGTCGGACGCCTCGGCCCGGGTGGGCCGGGAGTTGGTGATCATCGACTCCAGCATCTGGGTCGCGACGATCACCGGCTTGGCATTTTCCCGCGCCATCTGGATGGCCCGCTTCTGCACCAGCGGCACCTGCTCCAGCGGCAACTCGACCCCCAGGTCGCCGCGCGCGACCATGACCGCGTCGAAGGCGAGCACGATGGCCTCGAGATTGTCGATGGCCTCCGGCTTCTCCAGCTTGCCGATCACCGGCACCCGGCGGCCGACCCGGTCCATGATGTCGTGCACGAGCTCGACATCGGCGGGCGAGCGGACGAACGACAACGCGATGAAGTCGACGCCGAGCCCGAGCGCGAACTCCAGATCCTCGATGTCCTTCTCCGACAGGGCCGGAACCGACACGTCCATGCCGGGCAGCGACACGCCCTTGTTGTTCGAGACCGGGCCGCCCTCGGTGACCCGGCAGACCACGTCGTTGCCCTCGACCCGGAGCACGACCAGGCCGACCTTGCCGTCGTCGACCAGCAGCCGGTCACCGGCCTTGGCGTCGGCGGCCAATTGTTTGTAGGTGGTGGAGACGCGGTCGTGGCTGCCGTCGATGTCCTCGACGGTGATCCGCACCTCCTCCCCGGTGGCCCAGAAGGTCTTGCCGTCGGTGAAACGGCCGAGCCTGATCTTGGGGCCCTGTAGATCCGCGAGAATGCCCACGGCGCGGCCGAGTTGGTCGGCCGCGCGCCGTACCTTCTGATAGTTCTCAGCGTGGTCGGCGTGTTCGCCGTGACTGAAATTCAACCGGGCCACGTCCATGCCGCTTTCGACAAGTTCGCGGATCCGGTCCTCGGCGGCGGTAGCCGGACCGAGGGTGCACACAATCTTTGTCCGTCGCATCACGAGTCAACCCTAGTCTGCCGAGGGAGGTATGCCGATTCGGCATACCCATCGCTATCAATTGCACTGAACATGATCTGCGTCACGACCCGGCGGCCGCCGCGGAGGGCGGCAACACCGGCGTCAGTTCTCCTGGAGCGGACGGCCGTACGGATCGCGCACCTTGCCGGTGAGGATCATGATGCCGTCGATCAGCGGCCAGATGTGGCCGATACCGCAGGTCAGCCAGGTGACGGCGATCTGGGCGATCGCCATGCCCGGATAGCCCAGATAGAACCGGCCGACCCCGAAGCTGCCGAGGAAGATCTCCAGCAGGCCCGCAACCAATTTCGACTTGTCCGAGTAGGGCTCGCCGTACATGTTGCGGCCGTAGGGCGCGTCCTGGTCCGGTGGATAGCCGCCACCGACGACCGGAACCGAATACGGCTGGACGTAGCCGGGCTGCCCGCCGGCCGGCTGGCCGTAGCCGGGCTGCCCGCCGACCGGCTGGCCGCTCCCCGGCTGCCCGTAGCCGGGTGCGCCGTACTGCGGTTGCTGTCCGTAGCCGCTACCCGACTGGTCGTAACCGCCGCTGTAGGCCTGCCCGCCGAAATCCTGCGGCTGCCCCGGGCCGGTGCCCGGCGCGCCGTATTGCGGCCCGCCCCATCCGGGCTGGGGCTGGTTGGGCTCGGTCACGCGCGTCCTCCTCGCTCGTCCGGGCTGCCCGCGGGCCGCCCGTACCGTGCGGGTCAGAGCGACCCGCACGTCAATTCTTGCGCGACTCGGCCGTATTCGCCGCAGTCGCCGGTGCCGGTCCGGTGTCCTCGTCGTCCACCGGGTCGGCCGGTTTATCGCGGACGGTTCCGATTTCGTTGCCGCCCCCGGCATCCTCGCCGGAAACCGCTTCGGCGGCAGTCCGATCGGACGCCGCCACGGTGGAATCGGACGCCGCCCCGCCCGACCCGGATTCGGCGGTCGACGCGGCGGCGGAACCGCCTGCGGCGGAACCCGAATCCGTACCGGAACCGGAGACCGATTCGGCGTCGTCGCCGGAACCGGCTGCGGCAGCCAGACCGGCCCCACTCGCACCGGTGGCGCTCGAACCGGCGGCGGCCGAACCAATCCCGCCCGCACCAGTCGCGCTCGAACCGGCGGCGGCCGAATCCTCCGCCGCGGCCGTGGCCGCCGCGATCGAATCCCCTGCGGCAACAGCCGATTCCGCCACCTCCGCGGCCTCGGCGGCGGCCGCGTTCCGGCGCAGCGCGCCGAACTGCCACGGCCACGGACGGCGACCACCGGGCGCCAGTTGCGCCGCGGTCTCCCGCCCGCGGGTCGCGAACAGGAAATACGCGAAGGCGCAGAGGAACACGATCACCGAGGTGTACGAGTTGATCCGGATGCCGAAGACATGCGTGGCGTCGTCGTCGCGCAGCAACTCCACCCAGAACCGGCCGAAGGTGTAGATCATCACGTACAGCGCGAACAACCGGCCGTGGCCGATCCGGAACCGCTTGTCGGCCCAGACCAGCAGCAGTACGCCCAGCACGTTCCACACCAGTTCGTACAGGAAAGTGGGCTGGACGATCTTCTCCACTTGACCGTTGGAGACGCCGTTCATCATGTCCGGCTGCCCGGTCACCGGGTCGAACCGCAGGAAGATCTTCAGCCCCCACGGCACCTCGGTGGTACGGCCGTACAACTCCTGGTTGAACCAGTTGCCCAGCCGCCCGATCGCCTGGGCCAGCAGGATCGCCGGCGCGATCGCATCGCCCAAGGCGGGCAACGGGATTCGATACGAACGGCAGCCGATCCAGGCGCCGACGCCGCCGAGGAACACCGCACCCCAGATGCCGAGGCCGCCCTCCCACACCCGGAACGCGTTCATCGGATGCCCGCCGGCCCCGAAATACTTCTCCCAGTCGGTGGCCACGTGGTACAGCCGCCCGCCGACCAGTCCGAACGGCACCGCGAACATCGCGACGTCGAGGACCGCGCCCGGCTGCCCGCCACGCTCCCGCCAGCGCCGCTCGCCCCACCAGATCGCGACGATGATGCCGACGATGATGCACACCGCGTAGGCCCGCAGCGGGAACGGGCCTAGATGCCACACGCCGCGCGGCGGACTGGGAATGTAGGCCAACACCGCACCGCGCGCAGCAACACTGTCTGCCAGGACTGGAATGGTCACGCGCCCCACCGTAGCCGAAGGGACCCGGCCGGTGCCCGGCCGCCCGGTTACGACGCGACGGGAGCGGAGCGGACGCCCTCGGCGAGTTCGGTGGTGAGGGCGCGCACCCGGTCCAGGCCCTCGCCCGCGGCCGCGACCAGCGCCGAGCCGACGATGACGCCGTCGGCGTAGGCCGCGATCTCGGCCGCCTGAGCGCCGCTGCGCACACCGAGCCCGACGCCGATCGGGATATCGGAGTGGACCCGGATCCGGGCGCACAGCTCGGGCGCCATCGAGGAGACCGCGTCACGGGCCCCGGTCACACCCATCGTGGAGGCGGCGTAGACGAAACCGCTACTGGCCTCGATGGTCATTACCAGCCGCTCCTCGGTCGACGAGGGCGCGACCAGGAAGATCCGATCCAGATCGTGGGCCTCGGCGGCGGCGAACCAGTCGGCCGCCTCCTCCGGGATCAGATTGGGGGTGATCAGGCCGAGGCCACCGGCCGCCGCGAGATCGCGGGCGAATCGGTCGACGCCGTACCGCAGCACCGGATTCCAGTAGGTCATCACGACCGCCCGGCCACCGGCGTCGGCGATCGCCTGCACCACGGAGAACACGTCGCGCACCCGGACGCCGCCGCGCAGCGCCTGCTCGGAGGCGGCCTGGATGGTCGGGCCGTCCATCACCGGATCGGAGTAGGCGATGCCGACTTCGATGATGTCGCAACCGGATTCGACCATCGCGGTGCACGCGGCGATGGATCCGGCGAGGTCCGGGTACCCGGCGGGCAGATAACCGATCAGGGCGGCGCGGCCCTCGGCGCGAGTCGCGGCGAAGGCGCTCTCCAGACGGCTCACTGCTGCTCCTCCTGCGGCCCGTCGAACAGCCCGAACCAGCGGGCGGCGGTGTCCATGTCCTTGTCGCCACGACCGGACAGGTTCACCAGAACGATTGCGCCCTCGCCCAATTCGCGGCCCAGCTGCAGCGCGCCGGCCACCGCGTGCGCGGATTCGATCGCCGGGATGATGCCCTCGGTGCGGGACAGCAGCAGCAGTGCGTCCATCGCCTCGGTGTCGGTGACCGGGCGGTACTCGGCGCGGCCGATGTCCTTGAGATAGGCGTGCTCCGGCCCGACGCCCGGATAGTCCAGACCGGCGGAGATGGAATGCGATTCGATGGTCTGCCCGTCCTCGTCCTGCAACAGGTACGAGTACGCGCCCTGGAACGCGCCCGGTGTGCCGCCGGTGAAGGTGGCGGCGTGGCGGCCGGTCTCGACCCCGTCGCCCGCCGCCTCGAAGCCGACCAGCCGGACCGCCGGATCGTCGATGAAGGCGTGGAAGATGCCGATCGCGTTGGAGCCGCCGCCGACGCAGGCGGTGACCGCGTCGGGCAGCCGCCCGGTGCGCTCGCGCACCTGCACGCGCGCCTCCAGCCCGATCACCCGCTGGAAATCCCGCACCAGCAGCGGGAACGGATGCGGTCCCGCGGCGGTGCCGAAGCAGTAGTAGGTGTCGTCGGCGTTGGTCACCCAGTCGCGCAGGGCCTCGTTGATGGCGTCCTTGAGCGTCTGCGAGCCGGTGGTCACCGAGATCACCTCGGCGCCGAGCAGCCGCATCCGCGCCACGTTCAGCGCCTGCCGGGCGGTGTCGACCGCGCCCATGTAGATCACGCAATCGATGCCGAACAGCGCGCACGCGGTCGCGGTGGCCACGCCGTGCTGGCCCGCGCCGGTCTCGGCGATGACCCGGGTCTTGCCCATCCGCTTCGCCAGCAGCACCTGACCGAGCACATTGTTGATCTTGTGCGAGCCGGTGTGGTTCAGATCCTCGCGCTTGAGGAAGATCCGCGCGCCACCGGCGTGCTCGGACAACCGGGTGCACTCGAACACCGGCGACGGACGGCCCGCGTAGTCGCGCTGCAACCGGTCCAGTTCGGTCAGGAATCCGGGGTCGACGCGGCACTTGTCGTATTCGGCGGTGACCTCCTCGATCACCGCCATCAGCGCCTCCGGCACGTGCCGGCCGCCGTACACGCCGAAATGCCCGCCCTGATCGGGCTCGTGACTGCGCTGGGTGACCCCCTCGCTGGCCTGGGGCAGCGCGGCGTTCTCGGTGGTTCCGGTCACCGGGCGACGCCCCGGCGCAACGGGCGCGGGCAGGACGGATGGGTACCGGCGGTGACCAGTTCGGACACCGCCGCACGGGGATCACCGCTGGTCACCAGGCTCTCGCCGACCAGGACCGCGTCGGCGCCGGCGCCGGCGTACGCCAGCAGATCGGCGGTGCCGCTGATACCGGACTCGGCGACCCGGATGACCTCGGTGGGCAGACCGGGGGCGATCCGCGCGAACACGTCGCGATCCACCTCGAGGGTCTTGAGGTTGCGCGCGTTGACCCCGATGACGGAGGCGCCGGCCTCAAGGGCGCGGTCGGCCTCCTCCTCGGTGTGCACCTCGACGAGGGCCGTCATGCCCAGCGATTCGGTGCGGTCGATCAGCGAGGACAGCGTGTCCTGTTCGAGGGCGGCCACGATCAGCAGGATCACGTCCGCGCCGTGCGCGCGGGCCTCGTGGATCTGATAGGGGCCGACGACGAAGTCCTTACGCAGGATCGGCACGTCGACGGTCGCGCGGACCACGTCCAGATCGTCCAGCGAACCCTGGAACCGGCGCTGCTCGGTGAGCACGCTGATGATGCGCGCGCCACCGTCCTCATACGCCTTCGCCAGGCTGGCCGGGTCCGGGATGTCGGCCAGCGCGCCCTTGGAGGGGCTGGCCCGCTTGACCTCGGCGATGACCGCGATGCCGTCCGCGAACAGCGCGGCCCGGGCGTTGCGGGGGGAGGGGGCCGCCGCGGCCGCCTTCTTGACTGCCTGGAAATCCAGGAGGGCTTCCCGAGCGGCCACATCCGCGCGGACCCCGTCGAGAATCGAGTCGAGGACTGTCATCTGGCTCGAATCCTTTCTGGGGAGACGGACTTGCTTCCTGAGAATCTCAGGCGCTGTCTCACCGATGCTTGATAAAGAGTAATGGTCGTGTTCACGGCGCCGACGGCGGGGTGTTGTGCAGTGGACCAGCGCCTGCCCCGGTCACCGCCGCCCGCCGGGATCGTCCTCGGTGGGATCGGCTCCGGCGTCCAGCGCGTCCCACAACACCCGTTCGGACAACGACTGATCCGGATCGGCCGCTTCGGTCCGTACGGATTCTTTCTCGCCTCGATTGTGTTGCCCGGACACCTGCTCGGCGGCCGCGGCGCGCCGGAACACCGGGTTCTCGTATTTGCCCGACAACCGCGCGGTGGTCTCGGGCATCCGCGCGAGCAGCACTCCGGCCACGAAGGCCGCGAGCGCACCGGCCAGCGACAGCCACACCGGCAGCCACGAGGTCGTGACGTGGTCGACCCGGGCCCGCGCCGGCAGATCGGCGAGCCGGGCCGCGCGCTCGGCGGTACGGCTGTGCCCGCTCACCAACGCGAACCACGGCACCGCCGACACCGCCGCCAGCAGCGCCACCACCGCGCCGACCATCCGGCGCAACCAGCCCCGGGTGGCGAACATGGCCGCGATCGCGGCCAGCAGCACCAGCGCCAGCGGCGTCAGCGCCCCGAACCAGGTACCACCGTCGAGTGTGTGGGTACGCGGCTCGGTCAGCCCGTCCGAGGACACCATCGTGACCCAGGTCAGCCGCGACGAGGCCCACAGCAGCACCGCCGCCACCGTCAGCAGCACCGCCGGGCCGACGGGATATCGCCGCGGGCCCGGACCGGCCGCCGACTCCCCGGAATCGTTCCCGGCGTATCCCTGTGTGCCGCTGCCGGAATTCGCGGCGCCGGCATCCCCGGGGCGGCTCCCGGCGGCACGCATCGAGCCGTCCGGCGCCCCGGCCCCCGACTCCGCGCTACCGGATAGGTCGCCCGGGCCGGGGGCGTCCGCGCCGGGAGCACTCACCGGGTGGTCTCCTGATCGGCGGCCCGCACGGTCTGCGCGGCGGCGACCGCCTTGAGCACCGCCATCGCCTTGTTGCGGGATTCGACGTCCTCGTACTCGGGGTCGGAATCGGCGACCACCCCCGCGCCGGCCTGCACGTACGCCGTGCCGTCCTGCAACAGCGCGGTGCGGATCGCGATCGCGGTGTCGGCGTCGCCGGCGAAGTCGAGATAGCCGATGATGCCGCCGTAGATGCCGCGGCGGGTCGGCTCGAGTTCCTCGATCAACTCCATCGCACGCACCTTCGGCGCGCCGGAGAGGGTGCCGGCCGGGAAACACGCCTGCACCGCGTCCAGGGCGATCCGCCCGGGGGCCAGCCGCCCGGAGACCGTCGACACCAGATGCATCACGTGGCTGTACCGCTCGACGTGCCGGTACTCGGTGACCCGCACGGTACCCGGCAGGCACACCCGGCCCAGGTCGTTGCGGCCGAGGTCGACGAGCATCAGGTGCTCGGCGTTCTCCTTCTCGTCGGCGATCAGGCCCTTCTCCAGCAGCAGATCGTCCTCCTCGGTGGCGCCGCGCCACCGGGTACCGGCGATCGGGTGCGTGGTCGCCACCCCGTCCTTCACCGTCACCAGCGACTCCGGACTGGATCCGACGATGGAGAACGCCGTCTCGCCCGCCGCGTCCGGGACGTGCAGCAGATACATGTACGGGCTCGGGTTGGAGGCCCGCAGCATCCGGTACAGATCCAGCGGGCTGCCCGCGTAGTCCATCTCGAACCGCTGCGACAGCACCACCTGGAAGGCCTCACCGGCCTCGATCTCCTTGACCAGCCGGCGCACCCCCGCGCCGAACTCCTCGGTGGTGCGCTGCCGCCGGTACTCCGGCTCGGGACGCTCGAACACCGAGACCGTGGACTCGGCCGGCGCGGCCAGCGCGGCGGTCATCCGGTCCAGGCGGGCGACGGCGTCGTCGTACGCCTCGTCGACGCGTTCGTCCGTGCCGTTCCAGTTGACGGCGTTGGCGATCAGGGTGATGGCGCCCTCGTGGTGGTCGAAGGCGGCCAGGTCGGTGGCCAGCAGCAGCACCATCTCCGGCACGTGCAGATCGTCGGCGGCGAGTTCCGGCAGCCGTTCCAGCCGGCGCACGATGTCGTAGCCGAGATAGCCGACCAGGCCGCCGGTCAGCGGCGGCAGACCGGGCAGGCGTTCGGTACGCAGCAGTTCCAGGCTCTCGCGCAGCGCGGCCAGCGGTTCACCGCCGGTCGGCGCGCCGGCCGGCGTGGTGCCCAGCCAGGCCGCCTTGCCGTCGATCACCGTCAGCGCGGACGGGCTGCCCGCGCCGATGAACGACCATCGCGACCAGGACCGGCCGTTCTCCGCCGACTCGAGCAGGAAGGTGCCCGCCCGGTCGGCGGCCAGCTTACGATAGGCCGAGAGCGGAGTTTCGGAGTCCGCCAGCACTTTTCGGGTCACGGGCACCACCCGGTGCTCGGCCGCGAGGGTGCGGAACTGATCCCGGGTGGTCGTGGTGGGGGTCGGCGCGCCTGGCATCCACCCATCATTCCAGGGTCGGGCAACCGGGTTTCCCGCGCCCCGAACCAGCCGGGAACCCAGCGGCGGCGAATAACGAGCGTCCGATCATTCGCTCGAATGCCCGAATTCTGGTCCCGCGCCCGCGCGGAATCGGTCGACACGAGAGGAGTTCAACACCGATGTACCCCTCGCAACCGGTGACACCGGAGGATCGCCGACCGGCCACCACCCGCTCGTTGCCCACCCCGGCCCGGCCCGCGGACACCACCCCGCCGAACGTGGCCGGCCGCGCGACCGCCGGCGGGCAGAATCGCACCGCCGCCACCGGCGGGCAGAACCGCAACACCACCCCTGGCAGCCAGAACCGCACCGCCACCTCCACCGGGCAGAACCGCAACACCACCTCCGGCGGGCAGAACCGCAACACCACCCCCGGCGGGCAGGGACCGGGCCCGCACAATGCCGTCGCCTCCTTCGTCACCTACGTGAAGGCCCTGGAGGACATCGATCGGCGCGCCTTTCCCGACGAGTTCGCCCGGCACGCGGACCGGATCAAGGAGCTGAAGCCGTTCCTGAAGGCACACGGCATCCTCGACGTGATGACCATCAAGAACCCGGAAATCGCGGCGCTGGTGGGCATCTGACGGTTTCTTCCGGGTACCGGGCGCCCGGTGCGCCCGGTACTGTCTGGTTCATGAGGACAGGTGAGCAGGCGCCCGCTTTCGAACTCCCCGATCAGTCCGGCACGGTCCGGTCGCTGGACGCGCTGCTGGCCGAGGGGCCGCTGGTGCTGTTCTTCTACCCGAAGGCGAATACGCCGGTCTGCACGGCCGAGGCCTGTCATTTCCGGGATCTGTCCGCCGATTTCGCCGCGATCGGCGCGAGCTGCGCCGGGATCAGCACCGACGCGGTCGCGACCCAGGCCGGGTTCGCCGAGGCCCAGCGCCTGGGCTACCCGGTGCTGTCGGACGTCGGCGGGGTGGTGGCCGAGAAGTTCGGCGTCAAGCGCGGACTGCTGGGCGCGCTGATGCCGGTCAAGCGGCACACGTTCGTGATCGGCACCGATCGCACGGTGCTCGACGTGATCACCGGCGAACTCAAGGCAAACGTCCACGCCGATCAGGCCCTGGCCTTCCTGAAACAGCGCAACAGCTGATCGGACGCCGATCGGACACGCTGTGGTCCGAGTGGTTCACACCTCCGGTGCGGGTGCCTACGCTGTCGGTATGACTTCACACAGCGTGGAGCAACCCGTCGGCATCAGCCCGGCCCTGCGGCGCCGGATCCTGGGCGCGCTGGGCCTCGTGCTCGCGCTGGTGCTGGTGTACTTCCTCCTGACAGCGTTCATCCCGCGCTGGTGGGCGCAGCGGGTCGCGAGTATGTCCGGCCACGGCAGCTTCAGCCGGGGCATCTGGTCCGGCCTGGCGCTGGGCTTCGTGTGCACGCTGGCACCGCTGCTGATCCTGCTGTTCGCCGTCACGATCTGGGGTAAACGCGCCGGCCGGTTCCTCGCCGGGGCCGCGGCGGTGGTCGCGATCGTCACCGCGCTGCCCAATCTGATGACGCTGAGCATCGTGCTCGGCACCACCAACGCCGCACACGCCGGCGAACGGGTGCTCGACGTCGACGCGCCCGGATTCCGCGGCGCCACGCTGACCGCCGCGATCGTGGCCGCGGTGGTGTTCGCACTCGTCGTCTTCGCCGTGTTGCGCGGCCGGTTCCGCACCCGCCACCCGGG
Source organism: Nocardia aurantia (assembly GCF_009604425.1). Taxonomy (GTDB): domain Bacteria; phylum Actinomycetota; class Actinomycetes; order Mycobacteriales; family Mycobacteriaceae; genus Nocardia; species Nocardia aurantia. Next base: position 310,921 of record NZ_WEGI01000002.1, read on the forward strand.
CAGGCGCCCCACGGAACAGCGCGCGCAATCCGTCGGCACGCAGCAGGATGTGCATGACACGACACGAGAATCGATCGCCCGACACGCCGACGATGGTCACCCACAGTCCTGATGAGCCGTGATAGATGTCACGTCATAAACAACACTGGTGACCCTCGAGCGAAATCGTGGCAAACTAAGTGTTCGCGGGTGACTGTGAATTGAAGTTTCAATTATCACCAGCTCGGTCAACGAGAGCACGTCACTTGGCTGCAAGAGAGGGCACAGAGTGACGACGTGGCTGAACACCATCGAACAGCGAGCTTGGCAGATGCTCGTCGCGCTGACGACCAAACTTCCGGCCGCGATGGATACCCAGATGCAGAACGAGTCCGGGGTCACGCACTTCGAGTACCTCGTGATGGCGGTACTCGCCGAGCAGCCCGGACATCGACTGCAGCTGAGTGATCTCGCGCAGAAGGCAAATGCATCGCTATCCAGGCTGTCGCATGTGATCACCAAGCTGGAGCGCCTCGGGTGGGTGGTGCGCGACGCGCAGACCGGCCGCCGCGGCGCGCAGGCCGTCCTGACCAACCTCGGCCTCGAGCGGGTACAGCAGGCTACTCCCGGCTATCAGGAGGCCGTGCGCGGTCTCGTCTTCGACGGCCTGGATCCTCAGCAGACCGAACAGCTGGTCGAACTCGGTGAGGCGCTGATCGCGCAGATCGATTCCGGACTGGCCCGCGGCATCGGCCGCGCGGGCGGACGGCCCGACGACGACAAGGGACGGCCCACCCGGGCGCCGCGACGACGCTGAGCCGCGTCTACCGCGCGACCCCACCGCTCGTGAGCAGCACGTCCCCGTCCCAGCAGGTGTGGTCGCCGGTGTGGCAGGCGCCGCCGGTCTGGTCGACGATCAGCAGCACCGCGTCGCCGTCGCAGTCCAGCCGCACCTCGTGCACGTACTGGGTGTGGCCGGAGGTCTCCCCCTTGACCCAGTACGCCTGCCGGGAGCGGGAGTAATAGGTCGCCTTGCGGGTCGACAGGGTGCGGGCCAGCGCCTCGTCGTCCATCCACGCCATCATCAGCACGTCACCGCTGCCGCGCTCCTGCGCGATGGCGGCGACCAGCCCCGCCTCGTTGCGCTTGAGGCGGGCGGCGATGGCCGGATCGAGACTCATGTGCACCGTTTCGTCGAGATCGAAAATTGCCCGGAGGACTCAGCGAACGACGATACCCTCGGCCCGCATGGCGTCCTTCACCTGCGGGATCGTCAGATCGCCGAAGTGGAACACGCTCGCGGCCAGCACCGCGTCGGCCCCGGTCTGCACCGCCGGGGGAAAGTGCTCTACCCGGCCGGCGCCGCCGCTGGCGATGATCGGCACCGAGACCGCCTGCCGCACCGATTCGATCATCGGCAGGTCGAAACCGCCCTTGGTCCCATCCGCGTCCATCGAGTTGAGCAGGATCTCGCCGACACCGAGTTCGGCGCCGCGCACGGCCCATTCGACCGCGTCGATACCGGTGCTGCGCTTACCGCCGTGGGTGGTGACCTCCCAACCGGACGGCGTGGGCGGATTACCGTCCGGGACCAGCCGGGCGTCCACCGACAGCACGATGCACTGCGAGCCGAACCGCTCCGACATCGCGCGCAGGATCTCCGGATCGGCGATGGCGGCGGTGTTCACCGAGACCTTGTCGGCGCCCGCGCGCAGTAGCCGGTCCACGTCGCCGACCGTGCGGACGCCGCCGCCGACCGTGAGCGGGATGAAGATCTGCTCGGCGGTGCGGGTGACCACGTCGATCATGGTGGCGCGGTCGCCGGAGGAGGCGGTGACGTCGAGGAAGGTCAGTTCGTCGGCGCCCTGCGCGTCGTAGGCGGCGGCCAGCTCCACCGGATCGCCCGCGTCGCGCAGGTTCTCGAAGTTCACGCCCTTCACGACGCGGCCCGCGTCCACGTCGAGGCACGGGATCACCCGGACGGCCAGACTCATCGGATCAGCCCCATCGTTGTCGTCGTTTCACGGTACCGGCGGCCGGTCACCGCTCCGCCTGCCCGTCGTGCCGGGCCCGGTCCGCCGCGGAGTTGATCAGCTCCAGCAGTTCCTCGTGCACGCCGGGCGCGGCGGCGAGCACCGAGCCGGATTCGATCGTCCAGGGCGCGCCGGCGAGATCGGTGACCACTCCCCCGGCCGCGCGCACGAGCGCGACCCCGGCGGCGTTGTCCCAGGGGTGGTGGCCGAACACGACCGCGCCGCCGAGCACCCCGGACGCGGTGAACGCCAGATCGATACCCGTGGACCCGTGCATCCGCACCCGTCCGGACAGCCGGCTCAGCGCACCCAGCACGTCGAACCGGAACGACCCGGGGATCCGGCCGCGCGAGTCGATGTTGAAGGCGCCGAATCCGATCATCGCGTCCGACAGCCGCGCCCGGGCCAGCGGCGGCACCGGCCGCCCGTCGACCAGCAGCGGGCCGCCGACGGCCGCCGCGTAGGTGCGGCCGAGCAGCGGCAGCCAGGTCAGCCCGAGAACCGGCTCACCCTCGCGGACCAGGGCCAGCAGCATGCCGGACAGCGGATGCCCGGCCGAGTAGTTGAAGGTGCCGTCGATCGGATCGAGCACCCACGCGGTGCCGGTGGTCAGCTCGGGGCCGCCGAACTCCTCACCGTGCACCGGGATCCCGGTGCGCTCGGTCAGCAGGGCCGACAGCGTGCGTTCCAGTTCCAGGTCGAATTCGGTGGCGAAGTCGCCCTGGCCCTTCACCACCGCGCTCGGGGCGCCGACGCCGGCGACGAAGCGCGGCGCGACCGAATCCAGCGCCGCGCTCGCCGTGGCCAGCAGCCCGGTGAGATCGGCGGTCGCAGCGACGGTGGTCATCGTGGTCAGCGCACCGCGGCCAGCGCCTCGGGCAGCGTGAACCGCCCGGCGTACAGCGCCTTACCGACGATCGCGCCCTCCACGCCCTCGTCGACCAGACCCGCGATGGCCCGCAGATCGTCCAGCGTGGACACGCCGCCGGAGGCGATCACCGGGCTCTCGGTCGCGTTGGCGACCTCGCGCAGCAGGACCAGGTTGGGGCCGGTGAGGGTGCCGTCCTTGGTGACGTCGGTGACCACATAGCGACCGCAGCCGTCGCGTTCCAGCCGCTCCAGCACCTCCCACAGGTCGCCGCCGTCGCTGACCCAGCCACGACCGCGCAGCCGGTACTCGCCGTCGATCAGCTTCACGTCCAGGCCGACCGCGATCCGATCGCCGTATTCGCCGAGCGCGCGGGCGCACCACACCGGATCCTCCAGCGCGGCGGTGCCGAGGTTGACCCGGGCGCACCCGGTGGCGAGCGCGGCCTTCAGGGAGTCGTCGTCGCGGATGCCGCCGGACAACTCGACCTTCACGTCCAGCTCACCGACCACCCGGGCCAGCAGTTCCCGGTTCGAGCCCTTGCCGAAGGCGGCGTCCAGATCGACCAGATGCACCCATTCGGCGCCGTCGTTCTGCCAGGCCAGCGCGGCGTCGCGGGGCGAACCGTAACTGGTCTCACTGCCGGCCTCTCCCTGCACGAGGCGCACGGCCTCACCATTGGCGACATCGACGGCGGGTAGCAGCACTAGACTCACGCAAGCATCTTATTGGTTACCGGTGTGCCGCCGTCCGTGGGCCCGGCCGACGGGGTTTGCGGAACGCCCGCTGGGGAACCCGGAGTACGGGACGAACCCCAGCGCGGTGGTTCGCCCCGCCCGCAGCTGTGCGCCGGAACCGTACGGCCGATATCCGCCGAACGAGCAAGGGGTGAGTTGTGTCTCGAATTGCCTTGCAGCGCTGTGGTTTCAGGCTGCTCCGACGGTCGGCGTACGCGCTGGTGCCGGTATCGGCCGGGCTGTTCGTCCTCGTCCCCGCGACCGCCGCCGTGCCCGCCGACCCGGTTCAGCAGGCCGCCTGCGATTTCGGCCGGCAGCTGTCCACCTACGACTACGCCGCCTACGACGACTACGACCAGCGGGTGCTGGCCCGGTCCACCGGCGCGTTCCACGACGACTTCCAGAATTCCGCCGCCGGCCGCCGCGAGCAGGCGCTGTCCGCGCACAGCCGCGCCGAGGCGGTGGTGGTCGAATGCCGAACCGACACCGCCGATCCGGCGCACGCCGACGCCGTGGTCTCGGTCGATCAGACCACCCGCAGCGATGCCAGTTTCGGCCTGCCGCGGCCCAGCCGCACGGTCATGCGGGTGACGTTCGACAACGTCGACGGCCGCTGGCTCGCCGGTCGGGTCGACCCCGTGTAGCAGGCCGGGTCGACCCCGGGTAGGGGGAGGCGGCTCGCGGCCCGCCCCCGGTAAGGTCGGCGCAGCGATCCGAACCTGGTTCGCAGCCAACGACAATCGAGGGCATCGTGCATCGAGCCATGCTTCCGGCCGCGCTACTGATGGCGGCGGCCGCCGGTCTCGTCGCGCCCGCCACCGCGGTGGCGGATCCCGACGCGGCCCGGACCGCCGCCTGCGACTTCGGCCGCGAGGTCACCAACTACGACTACACCGGCATCGAGTCGTACTTCCAGCGGGTGCTGGACCGGACCACGGGCGGATTCCACGACAACTTCCGCGACGCCCTGCCGACGCTGCGCACGAAACTCGTGGGCCTGCACGCGCATTCGGACGGCACCGTGGTGGAGTGCGCCCCCGCCGCCCCGGACGGCGACCGGCAGTCCGCCCGGCTCGTGGTGAACCAGACCGTGATCACCGACGAGACCGGCCGCGAACCACGCAGCGGCGTCTGGGCTTTCGCCCTCACCCTGAACCGAGTGGGCGACGACTGGCTCGTCAGTGATCTCCAGAACTCCGAGTGAACCGGTCCGGCGGCACCCCGCGGCCGACAGCGCGTGGCATCCCGCGCCGCGTGCCACCCCGGCGACACCCGGCGTGACATCCCGGCCATAGCGCCTGCCATCCCGATGGCACCGCGTGACGCCCCTGCGGTATCGCGCCGTACCCGGCTGTGGTCAGCGCACGGCGGCACCGCGCCGACCGGGTCTACAGCGAGCCCACCCAGTTGCGCAGCAGTCGCGCCCCCGCGTCACCGGATTTCTCGGGGTGGAACTGGGTGGCCGACAGCGGGCCGTTCTCGACGGCGGCGAGGAAGCGGCCGCCGTAGTCGCACCAGGTGAGTTTCGCCGGCGCGAGCGTGCCGTTGTCCTCCCACTCCCAGCTCTGCGCGGCATAGGAATGCACGAAGTAGAACCGGGTATCGGGATCCATGCCCGCGAACAGCACGCTGTCCGCGGGAGCCTCGATCGTGTTCCAGCCCATGTGCGGCAGCACCGGGGCGTGCAGCCGTTCCACCACGCCCGGCCATTCCGCGCAGCCCTCGGTCTCGACGCCGAATTCGACGCCGCGATCGAACAGGATCTGCATGCCGACGCAGATGCCCAGCACCGGCCGGCCGCCGGCGAGACGCTTGCCGATGATCCGCTCGCCGCGCACCGACAGCAGGCCCGACATGCAGGCCGCGTACGCGCCGACGCCGGGCACCACCAGGCCGTCGGCCTCGAGCGCCGTCTCCGGATCGGCGGTGACGGTGACGTCGGCGCCCGCGCGGACCAGCGCGCGGTGGGCCGAGTGCAGGTTGCCGGAACCGTAGTCCAGCAACGTGATTCGGGGGCTGCTCACAACGTTCCCTTCGTCGACGGTACGCCGGTCACCCGCGGGTCCAGTTCGACGGCGGCGCGCAGGGCCCGGGCGACGGCCTTGAACTCCGCCTCAGTGATGTGGTGCTGGTCGCGGCCGTACAGCACCCGCACGTGCAGCGCGATGCGGGCGTTGAGGGCGATCGACTCGAACACGTGCCGATTGAGCACCGTCGAATACGGCGCGCCCGCGGCGCCGGATCGGCTCGCCACCGGCGAACCGGGAATCACGGTGTGCAGCAAGTGATCCGGCTCGCCGGTGTGCACGCAGTAGGGCCGCCCGGAGACGTCGACCGCGGCGTGGGCCAGCGTCTCGTCCATCGGGATGTAGGCGTCGCCGAAGCGGCGGATGCCCCTCTTGTCGCCGAGCGCGGTGCCCAGCGCCTGGCCGAACACGATCGCGGTGTCCTCGACCGTGTGATGGGCCTCGATCTCGATATCGCCCTCGGCGCGCACGGTCAGGTCGAATCCGGCGTGCGCGCCCAGCGCGGTGAGCATGTGATCGTAGAACGGTACGCCCGTACTGATCTCGGTGCGGCCGGAGCCGTCGAGGTTCAGCTCCACGACGATGGTGGATTCCTTGGTGGTCCGCTCCACCCGGGCGGTGCGCGGCGCGCTCATCGGCCCACCAGCTCGGTGGCCGCCAATGTCGCGCTGACGCGCAGGAATTCGTCGTTCTCGGCGGCGAGGCCGATGGTCACCCGGAGATACGCCGGGATGCCCACGTCGCGGATCAGCACGCCCTCGTCGAGATAGTGCCGCCAGGCGGCCGCGGCATCGCCGAACCGGCCGAACAGCAGGAAGTTGGCGTCGCTCGGTGCGACCTCGAAACCGTTGTCGCGCAACGCCGCCGCCACCCGTTCCCGTTCCGCCGCCAGTTCCGCGACACTGGCCAGGGTCTCGCCGGCGTGCCGCAGCGCGGCGCGCGCGGCGGCCTGCGTGACCACCGACAGGTGATAGGGCAGTCGCACCAGCAGCATCGCGTCGATCACCGCCGGGGCCGCGGCCAGATAGCCGAGCCGCCCGCCGGCAAAGGCGAACGCCTTCGACATGGTCCGGGACACCACGAGTTTCGTGGGATACCGGTCGATCAGCCCGACCGCGCTGGGGGCCGAGGAGAATTCGGCGTACGCCTCGTCGACCACCACGATGCCCGGCGCCGCGTCCAGGATCCGGACCAGCTCGGCCTGCGGAATGCTGTGTCCCGTGGGGTTGTTCGGGCTGGTCACGAACACCACGTCGGGCCGGCGTTCGCCGATGCAGGCCAGCGCGTGTTCGATGTCCAGCGAGAAGTCGCCGTGGCGCTTGGCCTCCACCCATTCGGTGTCGACGCTCTCGGAGATGATCGGGTGCATCGAGTACGAGGGCACGAAACCCATGGCGCTGCGGCCCGATCCGCCGAAGGCCTGCAGCAGTTGCTGGAGAATCTCGTTGGATCCGTTGGCGGCCCACACATTCGACACGTCGAGGGCGACCCCGGTCTGCCGGGTCAGGTACTCGGCCAGATCGGTGCGCAGCGCGACCGCGTCGCGATCGGGGTACCGGTGCAGATCGGTGGCGGCGGCCCGGATCGCCTCGGCCACATCGTCGATCAGGCCCCGGGTGGGCGGATGCGGGTTCTCGTTGGTGTTCAGCTGCACCGGCACCGTCAATTGCGGTGCGCCGTACGGACTCTTGCCGCGCAGATTGTCCCGCAGCGGCAGATCGTCCAGCGAGATCGCGCCGCCGGGCACGTTCACGGTCTTCGTCATCGTCTCGTCGTTCCTCGTCTCGCGCCGGGTTGCGGCGTCATCGCAGTGCCTCGAAGCGCGCCCGGACGGCCTGTCCGTGCGCGGGCAGATCCTCGGCGTTCGCCAGCGCGACCACATGGCCCGCGACGTCCTTCAACGCCGCCTCGCTGTACTCGACGACGTGGATGCCGCGCAGGAAGGTCTGCACGCTCAGGCCCGAGGAGTGCCGGGCGCAGCCGGCGGTGGGCAGGACATGGTTGGAGCCGGCGCAGTAGTCGCCGAGGCTGACCGGCGACCAGGCGCCGACGAACACCGCGCCCGCGCTGCGCACCCGGCCCGCCACCGCCGCCGCGTCGGCGGTCTGGATCTCCAGATGCTCGGCGGCGTAGGCGTTGACCACCCGCAGCCCCTGGTCGATGTCGTCGACGAGGACGACGCCGGACTGCGCGCCGGTCAGCGCGGAGGTGACGCGCTCCCGGTGTTTCACCACCGCGAGCTGCGCGGTGAGCGCCGCGTCGACGGCGTCGGCGAGCGCCACGCTGTCGGTGACCAGCACACTGGCCGCCAGCACGTCGTGCTCGGCCTGGCTGATCAGATCGGCGGCCACATGGATCGGATCGGCGCCGCCGTCGGCGAGGATCGCGATCTCGGTGGGCCCGGCCTCGGCGTCGATACCGACCAGCCCCCGGCACAGCCGCTTGGCGGCGGTGACGTAGATATTGCCCGGACCGGTGATCATGTCGACCGGCAGCAGCGCCGCGCCGGTGGTGTCGGTGCCGCCGTAGGACAGCAGCGCCACGGCCTGCGCGCCGCCGACGGCCCACACCTCCTCGACGCCGAGCAGATGCGCGGCGGCCAGGATGGTCGGATGCGGCAGCCCGCCGAACTGCGCCTGCGGCGGCGAGGCCACCACCAGCGATTCGACCCCGGCGGCCTGCGCGGGCACCACGTTCATCACGACCGAGGACGGGTAGACGGCGTTGCCGCCGGGCACGTACAGGCCCACCCGCTCCACCGGCACCCAGCGCTCGGTGACCGTGCCGCCGGGCACCACCTCGGTGGTGGTGTCGACGCGCCGCTGGTCGGCGTGCACGACCCGGGTGCGGGCGATGGCGACCTCCAGGGCCGCGCGCACCGCCGGATCCAGCTCGGCCAGCGCGCGCTCCAGCTCGGCGGCCGGCACCCGGATCGCGGCCGGGGCCACGCCGTCGAATGTCACGCTGAACTCCTGCGCCGCCTCGACGCCCCGGTCGCGGATCGCCTCCACGACCGGCCGCACATGATGCAGCACCGAGTCGACGTCGACTCCCCCACGCGGCAGCGCGGTACGCAGCTCGGCGGTGGTGGGAGTGCGACCGCGCAGATCGACGCGGGCGAGCTCGATGCGGGATGTCATAACGGTGCGGAATCCTTGTCTGTGCTGGTCATCACACGGAAGGCCGGAGGCCTCGGACCGATACCAGACTATCGGGTGCGCGCCAGCCAATTTTCGCCGCCCGACCCGGGCATGAACCGCGGCCCGCGGCTGTTGATCCTCGCGGCAAGCAACGACTACCCCTCGTGGAGGCACCCGTGACCGAAATTCCTGAGCAAGTGCGCGATCTGCTGGAACGGCCGATCTACGCGAGCCTGGGCACGACCCGGCCCGACGGCTCACCCCAGGTGAACCCCATGTGGTTCGTCTGGGACGGCGAGTTCGTCTGGTTCACGCACACCAACGCTCGGCAGAAGTTCCGCAACCTCGCCCGGGAACCGCGGGTGTCCATCTCGATCTTCGATCCGGACAATCCGTACCGCTACCTCGAACTGCGCGGCACGATCGACCACATCGATCCGGATCCGACGGCGGCGCTGTACAGCAAGCTGTCGGAGCGCTACGGCGGCGGACCCGTTGTCCCGCCGGACGCCGAGCAGCGGGTGGCCATCGCCGTCCGGCCGACCGGGATCTCGGGCAACCTGCGCCCGCGCGACTAAGCCGGCGAGGCGGCGGACCCCGGTCCGCCGCTTCGGGGCTACTTGGTGTCGCTGTCGATGAGCAGGTGGCCGCCCGAGTCGATGACGTGGAACGTCATCGACTTCGACTGGCTGCCGTAGGTGACGCTGGCCACCCGGATGTCGACGGAACCGTCGGTGCTGCTGGTGTTGGCCACGTCGATGGTGTTGTAGCCCTGGATGGTGTTCTTGGCCCAGTACTGCTGGAAGGCCGACTGGCTGCCGTAGACCTGTTGCGCGGCCGGGGTCAGCACGCTCCACGCGTCGGAGTACCGGGTGTCGAGGATCGCGCCGAAGAAGCCCTGGTCCACCACGTTCACCGCGTCGTTCTGGTCGATCTGCCTGCCGGAGCTCTTGGTCTGCCCCACCGGCGCCGCAGTCGTGGTCGCGGCCCCCGCCTTCGCCGACGTACTGGCGCTCACCGAAGGCGATTGCGCCGCATTCGAATTCGAGCCCGAGCTGTTGAACATCGCGAACAGCACACCGGCCACGATCAACAGCCCGACCGCGAACCCGCCGGCGAACAGCAGCGGCTTGCGGCGGTTCGGCTCGAGCTCGATCGGCGCGGACACCGGATTGGATCGGGTCGGATAGTGCGCCGCGGCGGGCCGCACCGGCATCATCTCCGGCTCGGAGATCGTCGCGGCCGTGGCCATCATCTCCGCGGTGGAGATGTCGGCCTGGGCCGCGCGGCGGTCCAGGGTGTGGGTGGCCGGACGGCGCCCGGCGGGCCGATGCGTCGCCAGCATCCGATTCGACTCGTCGGTGGCGAAATCCGCGAATTCGGCGAGCTCGTCGCGCACATCGGTCATGCTCGGCCGGTCCTCCGGCTCGAACGACAACAGCGACAGCAGCAGATCGGTGAGCGGCCCGGCGTTGCGCGGCTGCTGTAGTTGACCATTGGCCGCCGCGTACAGCAGCGCCAGCGGATTCGGGTTGGTGCCGTACGGCGGCTGCCCCTCCAGCGAGTGGAAAAGCGTTGCGCCGAGGGCGAACACGTCCGCCGCGGGGGTGGGGTCGGCGCCGCGCGCGACCTCCGGCGCCAGATAGGCGGCGGTGCCGGAGATCAGCCCGGTGGCGGTGAGCGTCACATCGCCCTTGGCCTTGGAGATGCCGAAGTCGGTGATCTTCACCGTGCCGTTGTCGCCGAGCAGCACGTTGCCGGGCTTGATGTCGCGGTGCACGATGCTCGCCCGATGCGCGGCGACCAGCGCCGAGGCGACCTGCTCACCGATCCGCGCGACCTGCGGCAGCGGCAGCGTGCCCTGCGCGGACAGCACCACCGCGAGGCTCTGCGACGGCAGGTACTCCATGATCAGGCAGGGGTCGCCCTCATGGTCGGTGATGTCGAACACGACGATGGCGTTCGGGTGCTGGAACCGCGCCGCGTTGCGGGCCTCGCGCGAGGCCCGCTGCCGCACGATGTCCTTCTCCCCCGGCGGCAGGCTCGGCTGGGTGAGGATCTGCTTGATCGCCACCGATCGCTCGAGACGCTCGTCGACGGCACGCCAGACCACGCCTGTGCCGCCGCTACCAATCCGCTCGACCAGGCGGTAATGCCCTGCGATCACTTGACCGGTTTCGATGGCACTACTCCGAATTTCTCCGTGATTCGTGACTTACTGTGCGCGGTCGCCCACGCTTCGGGACGAGTGTAGCGGGCCGGGCGGCCGTGTCCGACGCCGGAGCGAGATCTATGGGAAATATTCGGGACGGACGTGCAATGCGGACGAGATCACCGCGATACCCGGACGTGACCCGGGTCACCGATCCGATGCGCCGCCGTGCCGGGCATAACGGTAGGGTTCGCTCATGCGTTCGATGAATGTGGCGGAACGCCGGGCCCGGCTCGGGGTGCGGCATCGCCTGGCGGCCGCGGCGCGGGTCGACGATGCGGCGGACATCACCCGTTCGATGGTGGCGTTGCACGCCACCGATCCGGCGACGGTGTATCTGTCGGTGAGCGCGCGCAGCCGCGGCCTCACCCCGGCCGACGTGGAACGCGTTCTCTACGAGGACCGCGCACTGCTGCGCCTGCTGGCGATGCGCCGCACGATGTTCGTCGCACCGGTCGAGTCGGTGCCGATGCTGCAGGCGGCGGTGGCCGACGAACTCGCGCTCAAACAGCGCCGCACCTACGGCCGGTACATCGCGCAGGCGATCGAGGGTGATGTGGACGCCTGGCTGCACGAGGTGGCCGAGGAGACGCACGCGGAGTTGCTGCGCCGCGGCGCGGCCACCGGCGCCGAGTTGGGCGCCGCCCTGCCGCGGCTGCGCCTGCAGGTGGACACCGCGCCGGGCAAGAGTTACTCGAAGCCCACCAACATCACCACGTGGGTGCTGCTCATCCTCGGGGTCGAGGGCCGCATCGTGCGGGGCCGGCCGAGCGGCGGCTGGACATCCAGCCGATACACCTGGGCGCCGGTCGAATCCTGGCTGCCCGAAGGCATGTCGCCACCGCCGGTCGGGCAGGCCCGCGCGGAACTGGCCCGGCAGTGGCTGCGCGCCTTCGGCCCGGCCCCGGTCGCGGATCTGAAGTGGTGGTCCGGCTGGAGCCTCGGCGAGACGCGGAAGGCGTTGGCGCGCCTGGATATCGCCGAGGTCGACCTGGACGGCGTGACCGGTGTGGCGCTGGCCGACGATCTCGATCCCACCCCGGCGCCCGAGCCGTGGGCGGCGCTGCTGCCGGCGCTGGATCCGACCGTCATGGGCTGGCAGGCCCGCGGCTGGTTCCTGGGGCCGCACGAACGAGAACTGTTCGACACCAACGGTAATGCCGGCCCGACGGTCTGGTGGGACGGCCGGGTGGTCGGCGGCTGGGCGCAGCGCGCCGACGGCGAGATCGCCTGGCAGCTCCTGGAGGACGTCGGCGCCGACGCTCGCGCGGCGATCTCGGCGGAGGCGGATCGGGTTGCCGAATGGTTCGGATCGGTGCGTGCGATCCCCCGATTCCGGACCCCGCTGGAGCGGAAACTCACCGCGCGGGAATGACATCGGTCTGTTAGCGTCACGCTATTGATCGTTTCGGTCGGGTTCGTGCGGGGTACACAACCCATCGACAAGCCGTTTGGGGGCATGTGATGCCGACAGAGGACGCCGGGACAGATCCGGACATATCACCCGCTCAGGCCTCGAACCTGATGCAGGACAACTCGTTTCGCGATGCGGTCCTGGGCGTGTGCGCACTCGTGAGCAGCGCCGACGGCGTCGGCGATCCGGACCAGCGCAGCCGCGTCGCCGACCGCCTCGGCACCGCCCCTGTGCTGCACCACTTTCCACCACGTGAGCTGCGAAACCTGTTCGAGGACAACTGGCATCGCCTGGTCCTCGATCCGGCCTTCGGCCGCGCGTACGTCTACCAGGAGGTCGCGAAGGCCTCCGCGCAGCCGGTGGCCGCCCGCGCCGCCGTCCGGGTCGGCCGCGAGATCGCCGCGCCGGGCGGAGACGTCGGGGTCCGCGGGGTCGCGGCCCTGCGGGAGTGCTGCCGCGTCCTGCGCCTCACCCCGGCCGAATTCGGGCTGTAGACCGGCGCGGGTCTGCCGGTGGGGCCGGCTCGGCGGTTCGCCGGGCACCGGCCGAGAGCCGTTGGGCCGGTAGCGAAGTCGGCCCACCGGCCCGCGCGAAATCGGCCGTCGAGGCCGACCCGTCCTGGGTCGTCCCCGATGTCTCGAGCCGTTCCCGAAGTCGCAGACCGTTCCCGAAGTCCCGGACCGTTCCCGGGCCGTTCCCGAAGTCCCGGGCCGTCCCCGAAGTCGCAGACCGTCCCCAAAGTTCCGGACCGTCCCCAAAGTTCCGGACCGTCACCCAAAGTCCCGGGCCGTTCCCGATGTCCCGCGCCGTCCCTGAAGTCCCAGGCCGTTACCCAAAGATCCGGACCGTCACCCAAAGTCCCGGGCCGTTCCCGATGTCCCGGGCCGCCCCCGAAGTCGCGGCCGTTCTCGAAGTTCTGGGCCGTCCACGAAGCCCCGGACCGGACTAGATGTCCAGGCCCAGATCCAGTACCCGCACCGAATGGGTGAGCGCGCCCACGGCGAGATAGTCGACCCCGGTGCGGGCGTAATCTCCCGCCACGTCGAGCGTCAGGCCGCCGGAGGACTCCAGTTTCGTGCCCGGCGCGCGAGTGTTGCGCCGCTGCACCGCCGCCTGGGTGGCCCACAGCGGAAAGTTGTCCAGCAGAACGAGTTCCACGTCCTCACCGAGTACTTCATCGAGCTGTTCGAGGCTGTCCACCTCGATTTCGCACGGCACGCCGGGGGCCGCCGCGCGGACCGCGCGCAACGCCGCCACCACCGAACCGGCCGCAGCGACGTGATTGTCCTTGATCAGCGCGGCGTCACCGAGTCCCATCCGGTGATTGACGCCGCCACCGATCCGCACCGCGTACTTCTGCAACGCGCGCAGCCCCGGCAGCGTCTTGCGGCTGTCGCGGACCCGGCACTCGGTACCGGCCACCGCGTCCACCCAGGCGGAGGTCGCGGTGGCGATACCGGACAGGTGACACACCAGATTCAGCATGGTGCGCTCCGCGGTCAGCAGCCCACGCGTGGACGCCGACAGGGTCAGCACGGCGTCACCGGGTCGTACCCGGGTGCCGTCTGGCACCCGGTCCAGCACCTGGTATCCGTCCGCCCCGAGCACCTCGTCCAGCACCAGCAGCCCCACATCCAGGCCCGCCACCGTGCCCGGCTGCCGCGACACCACCGCTGCCTTCACCGTCGCCTCGGCGGGAACCGTTGCCGCCGTGGTGATATCGGGCCCGTAGCGCAGATCCTCGTCGAGCGCGGTGCGGATCAGCGCCAGCACCTCGTCCTGATCCAATCCTTCGTCCAGAGCCATCGCTCCACTCCTGTCGTCGATCTCGAGCCGAGCGCGTCATCCGCGCCCGGCGACAGCTGTCGCGCCGGTCTCCGACCGGAACCTGCTGCGCCACAAAGTCACTCGCGCACTCCGGCACCGGCTACTTGCATGTTCCGGCATCCGGCATCCGGCATCCGGCATCCGGCATCCGGCATCCGGCATCCGGCATCCGGCATCCGGCATCCGGCATCCGGCATCCGGCATCCGGCCAGGAGGGTACGCCGACCGCCGCGCACGTTCCCGCACGGTCGCAGCACGCGTCCGCCCCCGACAGGCCGAGAGGTCCTCGGTCGGGTCGGCCCCGTACACCGGATCGCCTGCCGTCCCGCACCGGCGCCCGGACGGGGGCCCGGCGGCTTCATTGGCATATTCGCCGGCCGCGCCTCGGGTCGCCCGAGCACCGCGACCTTCACGACGACCGGCGCGGTGGCGACTGCGGCGCAGGTCACCCGGCCTGCCCGGGTAGCACCGAGCACTCGGTCCCGTGGGCACGGACACGCGCATCCGCAACTCCGCGAACCCCACCCGTCGAAGGCATCCGCATGGCTGGCCGTACAGGTCCGGTCTTACCGGCACTATCGCCGACCTCGGCCGCGCGCCGACCGGTCATCGCGATGTTCACGACGCTTGGGGGACGATCGGGACGGGCCCGGTGCGGGCCGGGTTGTCCCCGATCAGCTGGGGCCGGCCGTCGGGGCCGAGGCGGATCGGGAGACTGCGGGCCAGGTCGGGCCGCGACTCGGGTTGATCGGCGCGGGTGTGGCAACCGCGGCTCTCGGTGCGGGCGGTGGCGGCCACCAGCAGCGCGCGGGCGGTGAGGGTCAGCGCCGCCGTCTCCAGGGCCGAGACCGGTTGCAGGGCCGCGTCTTCCGGGGCCGGTGCGGATTGCAGTTGCAGCAGCCGCAGGATCGCCGCGCGCAGGCCGTCGCCGGTGCGCACGACGCCCGCGTTGTCGGACATCAACTCCTGCAACAGTTTCCGGTCGGCGGCCGGAAAGTCCAGCTGCCCGACGCTGGTCACCCGGGCCGGAACCCCGCGCCGCTCGGTGGCCATGATGCCGGCGCGGGCGCCGACCACCAGACCCTCGAGCAGGCTGTTGGAGGCCAGGCGGTTGCCGCCGTGCAGGCCGGTCCGCGCGACCTCGCCGACCGCGTACAGACCCGGCACCGCGGTGCGACCGGCGGTGTCGGTGACGACGCCGCCGCACTGGTAGTGCGCGGCGGGCGCGACCGGGATCGGATCGGTGACCGGATCGATCCCGGCGGCCCGGCAACTGGCGGTGATGGTCGGGAACCGTTGCGCGAAACCGGAAATCGAACGCGCGTCGAGGTACACGTGATCAACACGAAGCGCCTGCATACGCGCGGCGATGGCCTTCGACACCACGTCCCGCGGCGCCAGATCGCCCCGGGGGTGCACGCCCGCGGTGACGGACCGGCCCTCCGGATCGACCAGCACCGCGCCCTCGCCGCGCACCGCCTCGCTGATCAGTGGCCGCCGGCCCAGCCCGCCGGGTGTGAACAGCACCGTCGGATGGAACTGCAGGAATTCCAGGTCGGCGACCGCCGCCCCGGCGCGCAGCGCGAGCGCGATCCCGTCCGCGGTGGCGCCCGGCGGATTCGTGCTGCACGCGTAGAGCTGGCCCAGACCGCCGGTGGCCAGCAGCACGGCGGGCGCGTGCACGACCCCGAAACCGCTGTCGGACACCGCGACCACGCCCTGCACACCGTCCGGGCCGGTGACGATCTCGGCGACGGCGGTGCCGAACAGCACCGGCAGCCCGGCCGCGTTGAGCACCCGCTGCACCTCCGCGCCGGTGGCGTCGCCGCCGGCGTGGATGATCCGCCGGGTGCTGTGGCCGCCCTCCCGGGTCCGCGAGATCTGCCCGTCGCGGGCCCGGTCGAAGACCGCCCCGAGATCGGTCAGCGCCGCGACCGCCTCCTGACCGCCCGCGACGATGGAACGCACCGCGTCCGCGTCGCACAGACCGGCGCCCGCGGCGATCGTGTCCTGCACATGGGATTCCACCGAATCACCCTGTGGCGCGACGACGGCGATGCCGCCCTGCGCGTACTGGGTGGCGGTGTCGGTGGGGCCACCCTTGCTGAGGGCCAGCACCCGCAGTCCGCGCCGGGCCGCCGCGCGGGCCGCGGTCAGACCCGCGACCCCGCCGCCGACCACGACCAGGTCCGCCCGGGCCTCCCAGGAAACATCCGGTGTGGTCACGGCCGACCACCTCCTGTACCGCCGAAACGTTCGAACTTCACGACAGTCTCCGAAATATCCAGCACTGCCGTGCTATTCGCCGCCACCGGAGTTGCCGATGGCGATCATGCGCTGCACCGACGCCCGGCCCGCGGCGGCCACGTCCGGATCGACCTGCACCTCGTCGCGATTGTCGGCCAGGCAGCGCAGCAGCGCCGCCGGGGTGATCATCTTCATGTACCGGCAGGAGGCGCGGTCGTTGACCGGCTGGAAGTCGATCCCGGGTGCCGCGCGGCGCAGCTGATGCAGCATGCCGATCTCGGTGGCGACCAGCACCTGGTTCGACGTGGCCGCCTTCGCCGCGTCGACCATGCCGCCGGTGGACAGGATGTGCACCCGGTCGGCCGGGAAGGCGCCCTCCCCCGCGAGGTACAACGCCGAAGTGGCGCAACCACATTCGGGATGCACGAACAGTTCCGCGTCCGGGTGGCTGCGGGCCTGCGCGGTCAGCTCGTCGCCGTTGATGCCGGCGTGCACATGGCACTCCCCGGCCCAGATGTGCATGTTCTGCCGGCCGGTGACCCGCTTGACGTGCGCGCCGAGGAACTGGTCCGGCAGGAACAGCACCTCGCGATCGGGGTCGATCGAGGCCACCACGTCGACGGCGTTCGAGGACGTGCAGCAGATGTCGGTGAGCGCCTTCACCGCGGCGGTGGTGTTCACGTAGGACACCACGACCGCGTCCGGGTGCTCGGCCTTCCAGTCGCGCAGTTCGTCGGCGCTGATCGAGTCGGCCAGCGAGCAACCCGCGCGCTGGTCGGGGATCAGCACGGTCTTGTCCGGGCTGAGGATCTTGGCCGTCTCGGCCATGAAGTGCACACCGCAGAACACGATCGTGCGCTCCGGCGCCGCCGCCGCGATCCGGGACAGCGCGAGCGAATCGCCGACGTGATCGGCGATGTCCTGGATCTCGGGCAGTTGGTAGTTGTGCGCGAGAATTGTCGCGTTGCGTGCGGCCGCCAGTCGCCGGACCTCCTGCGCCCATTCCGGGGTCGCATCGATCCCCGTGTACCCCCCGGGGCCGTCCACCACGTGCTCCGCAAGCGTCATCGTCGCCATCTCTGGCTCCCTCTCCTATGCGCGCGACCGGAGCGGCAACTTCGCCGATTCGCCTCCGGCCGGTTTTCGACTTACAATCGAAAACGTGTCCCATAGTAGCACCATTCACGAATCGCTCACCGCCGTGTTCCAGGTTCGTCGCTTCCCGGACATCATTCCCGCAGGTCAAGAGGACATATCGAACTCCGGCCCGGCAACCCGGCGGCATCCCGGGAGCGAACACACCGAACTGGGCGTTCTGCTGTGGCAGCGCGCGATGGACCCGCAGGTCGGCACCTGGTCACTTCCGGGTGGCCGCTTGCGCGACAACGAGGATCTCGACACGTCCGCACGCCGCCAGCTGGCCGAGAAGGTCGACGTCCAGCAGCTGATGCACCTCGAGCAACTGTCGCTGTTCAGCGATCCGCACCGGGTCCCCGGCGACCGGCGCATCGCGTCCACGTACCTCGGCCTGATCCCCCTGACCGCCGACCCCCAGCTCCCCTCGGACACCCGCTGGCATCCGGTCTCGGCGCTACCGCACATGTCCTTCGATCACGGCACCGTCGTCGAATACGCCCGCACCCGCCTGGCCGCGAAGCTGTCCTACACCAACATCGCCTTCGCCCTGGCCCCGCCGCGCTTCACGATGTCCACCCTCCGCGAGATCTACTGCGCCGCACTGGGTTACGAGGTCGACACGACCAATCTGCAACGAGTCCTGAGCCGCCGCACGGTGATCACCCCCACCGGCGCCACCGCACCCCCCGGCAAGGCCGGCGGCCGCCCCGCCGCGCTCTACCGCTTCACCGACTCCGAACTCCGTGTCACCGACGAATTCGCCGCGCTGCGCCCCCGCACGTAAGACGATCGACTGCAACGACTCTCGGCACCCCGCACGATCCGGCCACGGGCATGACGGGGAGGCGGCCGACAAGCAGCGCGGGCCACCAGCGGGCATACGATCGGCGAGCCCTTGGCATCCGAATCCCCAAGCGGCTCAACGAGAATAGTTCCAGCACTGTCCTGATGCCCCCGGTCACAGGTGTCCGGGCGCCGGAGGCCGGGCGAACACCATCGGCGATCCCGGAATACTCGTCCCGGCAACGGTAACAGCCACCTTCGCTACGAATCCTGTTCGCGCTTACGGTGTTTGGTGATGCGGCGATAGCGGCGGCCGCTGGGGACGGGCTGGGCGGCGCTGGAACGGCGGAGGGCGTGGCGGCGGCGCCAGGCCGCGAGATCGGCGCGCTCCGGGGGCTGGGCATCGCCGGGCTGGTCCCGGCGGGGCCTCTCGATCATTGCCGCACCTCCTCCTCCGGTGATCGTGGCTGCCGCTTCACGGTAGCGGCGGCGAGGGCCCGGTGACCACCGATTTTCCGGTGCGGCCACGGTCCCGGCACCCGCTCGGCCCGGCGCGACCGCCGTGAAACCGGGTACCGTGACCTGCATGGAGTCGCTGCTGCATCGGATCCTCGATATTCCGCCGGTCTGGGTCTACCTGGTCGTCACCCTGCTGGTGTTCGCCGAGGACGCGATCTTCGTCGGGTTCGTGATCCCGGGTGAGACCGCGGCGGTGCTGGGCGGCGTCGCCGCGAGCCAGGGCCATGTGGAACTGTGGGCCATGATCGTGCTGGTGGTGGTTGCGGCGATCGTCGGCGACAGCGTCGGATACGAGGTGGGCAAACATCTCGGATCGCGAATCCTCAACTCCTCGATGCTCGATCGGCATCGCGGGCGGCTGGACCAGGCGCAGGATTTCCTGGCCCGGCGCGGCGGCTGGGCGGTGTTCCTGGGACGCTTCACCGCGTTCTTCCGGGCCGTGATGCCGGCGCTGGTCGGGGCCTCGAAGATGCCGTATCGGAAATTCGTGTCCTTCAACGCCTTCGGCGGTGTGGTGTGGGGCACGGCGTTCGTGGTGCTCGGATATGTGGCCGGGGCCTCTTATCAGGCGGTCGCGAAGACCGTCGGCCGGGATCTGGCCATCGGCGTGGCGGTCATCGTGGTCGTGGCGCTGATCGTGTGGAGGATCCGGGAGAGCCGCCGCGAGAAAACCTTCGAGTCCGAGTACGAGGCCGCCCGCGAAACCGAGTGAGCGGGCGGCCCGCTCACCGCCGTCAGTCGCCGGCCCCGCGACGGGCGGGCGCGCGACCGGGTGGCTGTTGCGGTCGCGGCCCGGCCTTCATCGCCGGGATGGGCCGGGTGAGCGGATCCGCGCCGAGCCGTAGCGTCGTGCCGTGGTGGACGACGGTCAGGGGCTCGCCGTCGAGCAGCCGATAGGTGGCCTCCTCCGCCCGGATGTCCACCTCGAGCCGGCGGTCGAGGAAACGTAGCCGCAGGCACAGCCGGGTGAGGTCCGACGGCAGCCGGGGGGCGAAGCTCAGCTGCCCGGACCGCACCCGCATCCCGCCGAGCCCGGAGACCAGCGCCACCCACGTCCCGGCGAGCGAGGCGATGTGCACGCCGTCCCGGGTGTTGTGCTCGAGGTCGTTCAGGTCCATCAGCGCGGCCTCGCCGAGATAGTCGTAGGCCAGTTCCAGCTGTCCCACCTCGGCGGCGAGAACCGCCTGGGTGCACGCCGACAGCGACGAATCACGCACGGTCAGCGCCTCGTAGTAGGCGAAGTTGCGGACCTTCTGCTCGGGGGTGAACGCGTCGGGGCAGGCGTGCATCGCCAGGACCAGGTCGGCCTGTTTGACGACCTGTTTGCGATACAGCTCGAAGTACGGATAGTGCAGCAGCAGTGGATAATCCTCGGCGCCGGTGGCCGCGAAGTCCCACACGGCGTGGTCGGTGAAGCCCTCGTTCGCCGGATGCACCCCGAGCCGCTCGTCGAACGGGATGTACATGGCCGCGGCGGCATCCCGCCACTGCGCCACCTCCTCGACGCTCACGTCCAGGTCCCGGGCGCGGTCCGGATGCCGCACCGCCAGCTCCGCCGCCGCGTTCAGGTTCTGTCGCGCAAGGAGATTCGTGTACACGTTGTTGTCGGCCACCGCGCTGTACTCGTCCGGCCCGGTCACCCCGTCGATGCGGAACCGGCCCCGGACGTCGTGGTGGCCGAGATCGCGCCACAGCCGCGCCGTCGCGACGAGCAGCGGAAATCCGGTCTCCCGCTCGAACTCTCGATCGCCGGTGGCCTCCAGATACCGCACCACCGCGTGGGCGATGTCGGCGTTGATGTGGAAGGCCGCGGTGCCGGCGGGCCAGTACGCGGAGCATTCCCGGCCGGCGATGGTGCGCCACGGGAACGCCGCGCCCTGGCGGCCGAGCTGGGCCGCGCGCCGCTGCGCGAGCGGCAGCGTGCGGTGCCGCCAGCGCAGCACGTCGGCGGCCGCGGCCGGGGAGGTGTAGGTGAGTACCGGCAGCACGAACATCTCACTGTCCCAGAAGGTGTGCCCGTCGTACCCGGGCCCGGTCAGGCCCTTGGCCGGGATCGGCCGGCATTCGCCGCGCGCACCGGCCTGCAGCACGTGGAACAGCGCGAACCGCACCGCCTGCTGTACCTCGGCGTCGCCCTCCACCTCGACGTCGGCGCCCGACCAGAACTCGTCCAGGTATTCGCGCTGTTCTGCCAGCAGCCCGTCCCAGCCGGTGGTGGCGGCCGCGCTGAGCGCCCCGACCACCTGGTCGTGCACCGCGGGCCGGGATCGCCGGGCCGACCAGCCGTAGCCGACGTATTTCACCAGGGTGAGGCGCTCGCCCGGCGCGACCCGGGCGGTCACGGTGACGCGGGCGACATCGCCGCCGCCGTCGGTCTCCACATGCACGTCGCCGGGCCCGGTCACCTCGTGCCGCATCCCCGCGCCCACCCGAAGGTGGCTGCCCTTGGTGACGTGCACCAGCACCGCGCCGTCGGGGGCGCTCGCGTTCTCCTCGAGCAGCAGCGGCGATTCCAGGACGGCGGCGGTCCGCGGGTCGCCACCGCCACCGGGCAGCGGCTCGTTGGCGACCAATTCCGACTGGATGACCAGCCGCAGCGTCGTGTCCAGCGGTTCCACCTCGTAGCGGATCGCCATGATCGCGCGCTGGGTGAACGACACGAGCCGCTGCGAGCGCACCCGCACCGCGTTGCCGGCCGGCGAACACCATTCCAGTTGCCGGGTCAGCGTGCCGGCCCGCAGGTCGAGGGTCCGTTCGTGGGTGCGCAGGACGCCGTACCGGATGTCCAGCGGTTCGTCGTCGACGAGCAGGCGGATCAGTTTGCCGTTGGTGACGTTGACGATCGTCTCGCCGGATTCGGGATAGCCGTAGCCGGCCTCGGCGTACGGCAGCGGCCGCAACTCGTGCACCGAATTCAGGTAGGTGCCCGGAATGCCGTGCGGCTCACCCTCGTCCAGGTTGCCGCGCACCCCGATGTGCCCGTTGGACAGCGCGAACAGGGATTCGGTGCGGGCCAGCGCGTCCGGATTCAGCGTGCTCTCGTGCACCGCCCAGGGGCGCACATCGAACGACGGATGCGTGATCATCGGCGGTCCAGCAGTTCGGCGAGATCGGACACCACGACGTCGGCGCCGTGCGCGCGCAGCGCATCGGCGTGGCCGACCCGGTCGACCCCGACCACCAGCCCGAATCCGCCCGTGTGCCCGGCCTCGACGCCGGCGGTGGCGTCCTCGAACACCGCGCAGGCGGCGGCCGGGAGGTGCACCGCGGCGGCCCCGGCCAGGAACATGTCGGGCGCCGGTTTACCGGGCAGGTGATCGTGCGCGGCGGTCGTGCCGTCGACGCGGGCGTCGAACAGTTCGGTGATGCCGGCGGCGTCGAGCACCTGCCGGGTGTGCTCGCTGGAGGAGACCACCGCGCATTTCAGTCCGGCGTCGCGGACCGCGCGCAGGTAGCGCACCGATCCGTCGTAGACGGCCACGCCGTCCTTGTCCAGTTTCGCGAGGACCAGGTCGTTCTTGCGATTGCTCAGGCCGTGGACGGTCCACGTCCCCGGCGGATCGTCCGTGTCCCCGTCGGGCAGATCGATGCCGCGCGCGGTGAGGAAGGCGCGGGCGCCGTCGAGCCGCGGTTTCCCGTCCACGTAGTCGTTGTAGTCCGCCACCGGATCGAAGGCGCGGAAGTCCGTGTCGTGCCGGGCCGACCAGTCCCGCAGGAATTCGTCGAACATCTGTTGCCATGCCGCTGTATGCACATCGGCGGTCCGGGTCAGCACACCGTCCATGTCGAACAGGCAGCCGCGGATCGCCCCCGAAAGTCCCAGTACCACAGTGCGAGACGTACCCGCTCGCCGCGATCACACACTTCGCGGTCAGGACGCGAAGACACTGCTTCCGATCGCCAGATACGCCAGGGTCAGCACGAGCAGGAACCAGCCCGCCCCCTGCCAGATCGGCCAGGTCCGGCGCTCCCGCCATACCCGATAGGTGGTCACGAACGCCCCGAGCGTGCCGATCAGCAGCACCAGGCCCGGACCACCGAGAATCGCCGCGCGCGAAGCGGTGTCGCAGTAGGTCGCCGCGCTCGCGCAGGCCTCCCGCCGGCCGGCCCAGATCTGGACGGCGATCAGCACCAGCGCCGCGATCACCACCACCGTGCTCGCGTAGGTCACCACCCGGCGGAACATGCCGGGGTCGTGCCATCGCTTCTCGACATCGTCGACCACGTCGATCACCTCCTCCTCGACCACGAACGGGTGAGCCGGCGCCGACCGGCACGGAAGGATCCGATGTCGACGTTACGGGCGTGGGTCGGTGCTGTCGACCGGCCGGCCGGGCTGCGTGCTCGCCGTCCGGTACGGGCCGTAGCTGATGTCCGAGAGATACGGCGGCTCGCCGGGCACGGCCGCGCCGCGCCCGGTGTGCAGATCCTCCGACGTGCTGAGGGCGGCCAGGATCAGGACGGCCAGGGAGGCGATCAGCGGCTGCACCACCAGCGCCGGTCCGGCGTGCAGGATCGGCACGGTCATGCCGAACAGCTGCCCGCTGGCCCCCTCGACGGTGGGCGCCATGTCGACCAGGCTGCGCAGCGCGGGGTCGGCGGGCCGCGGATGCAGCAGCCGCGCGACGTGTTCACCGGCCCACACCATGATCGCGGTACCGGCCAGCGAGCCGATCAGCACGGCCGCCTCGAGCAGTGGGCCGCGACTGCGGCGGGCCAGCCGCCACGCGCCGACCGCGGAGAGCAGTCCCGCGGCCGCCGCGAAGGACACGAAGATCGCCATGGCGTCGAAGCGGTGCGCGCTCTCGCCGGTCAGCGGGATCCCGTGCTTCGGGTCGACGACCAGCACCTTCTCCGGCGGCGCGAGCAGACCCCAGGCGACCCCGGCCACGGCGCCCACGAGCAGGACGGCCACGACCACCCGGACGGCGACGCGCAACTCGTCCCGCCCGCTCGCTCGTGCGGCGGCGCTCCGGACGGTCATCAGCGTTCCGAGCTCTTCGAATCGATCCGCCCGTGCCGGGAACAGCTCGCCCACCAGCCGTCCGGGCTCACCTGGACGACCATGCGCCGCGCGCACTGCACGCAGTAGCGCGGCGGTTCCAGGCCGAGGGCCGCGGCGGCGGGTAACGGATCGGACGCTCCGGGGGTCACCGGCGCACCCGTGTACGGGTTGTAGCGCGTCGCCGGCACGTCGGCATCGTGCAGCGTATCCGCATCCATGTCTACGACCACCTCACTGATTCGCGCAGCTGTGCCGGCTGGTTGCGACAATACCCGAGCGGCCGGGAGCCTCCGGGCAGCGTCGGCGTCACAGGGTTTCGTTGAGCGCCTTGATCGGCATCTTCAGATTCGCCAGCAGATCGATGTCGGATTCGGCGGGCCGGCCCAGCGTCGTCAGGTAGTTGCCGACGATGACGGCGTTGATGCCGCCGAGGATGCCCTGCTCGGCGCCGAGGTCGCCGAGGGTGATCTCGCGGCCGCCGGCGAAGCGCAGGATGGTGCGGGGCAGGGCCAGCCGGAAGGCGGCCACCGCCTTCAGCGCCTCCGACGCGGGCAGCACCTCGAGGTCGCCGAACGGGGTGCCCGGCCGGGGGTTGAGGAAGTTCAGCGGAACCTCGTCGGGCTCCAATTCGGCCAGCTGCGTGGCGAATTCGGCCCGCTGCTCCAGCGTCTCGCCCATGCCGAGGATGCCGCCGCAGCACACCTCCATCCCGGCGTCGCGCACCATGCGCAGGGTGTCCCAGCGCTCCTCCCAGGTGTGCGTGGTGACCACGTTGGGGAAGTGCGACTTCGCGGTCTCGAGGTTGTGGTTGTAGCGGTGCACGCCCATCGCGGCGAGCCGGTCGACCTGATCCTGGTTCAGCATGCCCAGCGAGCAGGCGACCTGGATGTCGACCTCGTTGCGGATCGCCTCGACGCCCGCGGCGACCTGGGCCATCAGCCGCTCGTCGGGCCCGCGCACGGCCGCGACGATGCAGAATTCGGTGGCGCCGGTCTTCGCGGTCTGCTTCGCCGCCTCGACCAGGCTCGGGATGTCCAGCCACGCGGCGCGCACCGGCGACTGGAACAGGCCGGACTGCGAGCAGAAGTGGCAGTCCTCGGGGCAGCCGCCGGTCTTCAGCGAGATGATGCCCTCGACCTCGACCTCGGGACCGCACCACTTCATCCGCACCTCGTGCGCGAGCGCGAGCAGTTCCTCCAGCCGGTCGTCCCCGAGCCGCAGCACCTCGAGGGTCTGCTCGCGGGTGAGCCCGGCGCCCTGCTCGAGCACCTGCTCGCGGGCGGTGGCGAGGATGTCGACGGCGGTCCTGACGGGTGCGTGGGTCATGCGCGGGAATCCCTTCGTCCGGCCGGGCGCCGGCAACTTGAACGGCGTTCAGGATTGTTGAACGGCGTTCAGGTTAAGGTAGGGACGCAAGTGGAGTCAACCGGGACAAGGAGTCGCAGTGGCGAATGTGCAACTGCATCGCGCGGACGTGATCGACGGGGCCGTCGCCATCCTCGATCAGTACGGCCTGGCCGACCTCACCATGCGCCGGCTGGCGACCTCGCTGAACGTCCAGCCCGGCGCGCTGTACTGGCATTTCGCGAACAAGCAGGCCCTGCTCGGCGCGGTCGCCGACCGCATCCTGGAACCGATGGAACAGCCGCTGGAATCCGGCGACTGGACCACGCAGCTGGGCCTGCTCGCGCATCGGCTGCGCGAATGCCTGCTCGCCTACCGCGACGGCGCCGAACTGGTCTCGTCCACCTACGCCTCCCGCCTCACCACCAGCAAGGGCCGGGAACGCATGGCGGGCAACCTGATCCGCGCCGGCATGACCCGCGAGGAGGCCGACCTCGCCGCCTACACGCTGCTGTACTACGTGCTGGGCGAGGTGGTCGACGAACAGTCCCGCATGCAGATGGACTCCGCCGGCGCCCTGCCGGAGGAATCCTCGCCGCTGTACGAGAACACCACCGCCACCGAACGTTTCGACTTCGGCCTGCAACTGTTCCTCGGCGGCGTGCGCCATCTGCTCGGCGCCCGGGTGCGCTGAACGGGCCGGTCACCGGATCTGCGGCAGCGCGAGTTCCTCGCTCTGCACCAGCCGCACGAACGGCACGATCTGCTGCTCGATCACCGCGTTGTACTCCCCCGGCTGCTGAATCGGGTTGGCGTGCCCCGTACTCCGGGTGAGCACCACCAGCAGCGTGCCGCCGACCCCGCCGACGGTATCGACGAGCACCCGATGGGTGTACTCGTCGTCCACGATCGGATCGCGGTCGGGATTGTGCGGCCGGATGAAAACGATCGCGGGCCTGGGCTTGTCGTCGACCCGCTTGGACAGCGCACCGAGATCGCCCACCGCGCCGCCGGCCACGATCGCCTCGAACTGCGACTCGATGAGTCCGTTGCTGGCGACATCGGTGTTGAACAGCTTCTGCCACAACACATCCGCCAGCGTCCGCGCGAACTGCGGTGACCGGATCCCGGGCGGCTGGGTGGTCGTATCGACGTAATCGTCCCGCCGCGAATACATCTCGGCCAGCAACCGCAGGGTACGGCTCTCCCGCGCCCCCGGGATCCACCCGGTCCAGCGCAGCAGTTCCTCACCCTGACTACGGCTCTCGGACCGGACGGCGTTCAGGTTCACCGGTGTACAGTCCAGCACGACGGCGCTGAGCCGCTTCGTACTCCCGGTGTACAGATGCCGCCCGATCTCCAGCGCGATCACCCCGCCCATGCTGTGCCCCACCAGCACCACGTTGTCCACGTGCGCCGCATCGGTGACCTTCACGATCAGATCCCCGATCACCTTGGTGTCGATACCGGTGTTGTCGTACCGCACCGACCACACCGACCCGAGCTGGGCCAGCGTGGGCAGCGCCCGCGCGGTCCCGCCGGACTCGAGCGCCCCCAGCCCCACGAGATCGAACACCGCGGTATTGCGCACCTGCGGATTCGCGGGCGGCGCCACCGGCAGCACCGCCGGCTCGGTGCGGGCCAGCCTGGCCCGCTCCGGCGCCACATCCCCGGCGCTGTACTGAGCACAGACGAATCCCAGCAGCAGCGGTATCAGCAACGCTCGCAGCAACACCCGGCGCGTACGCCCCCACCGGACCCACCCGTACCCGAGCCGGGTCTCGGCCAGCCGGGCCCGCCGCCGCGCATCGTCGTAATCCGCGACGCTGGTGGGTGGCCACTGGTCGGAAAGCACTCCATCCAGGGTAGGACCTCCCCCCACCCCGCCCCAGGATCCGCCCGGTCACCACGGCCTGTTCCGGTACCCTGCGCTCCCGCACCGAACCGGTCCCCACACCTCGGCCACTCCACACCGAACCGCCGCACCACCCCGGAACGGCATTACCGCCCGGCACCGGCGAAAACCCGCACACGCCGGTCCGCCGCCCGATCACGAGCGGTCCGGTCCCCGCACAACGCACACGGCCAACCCGATCGCCCCCTCGATGAGAGATTCGCCACGCGAATGCTGTTGCCGCCCTCCGCCACACGGGACGAAGGCGCGGGCACCGCAGCAAGCGTTCCCGGACACCGACACCGGACGGCGGCGCGGGGATTCCGGAACGGCCCGAGTGCTCCGGCAGACAACCGCCGGTTCGGAACCAGGTCGGGGCGGTGGCGGCCAACCGGACCGGATCCCAGCGGCCCGCGCCCTCCGGGACCGCACCGACCAGATCGACGCCGGTCACGGCGAGCAGGTCCGTGCGGGTTGCAACCAGCGGCGAGATCCGGTGCAGCGAGCCGAATTCCGCGAGCGGGCCGTGAACTCAGCCCAGATACTCGGCAGCCCAGCTGGTTCGGAACCAGGTCGGGGCGGTGGCGGCGAACCGGGCCGGGTCCCAGCGGCCCGCGCCCTCCGGGACCGCGCCGACCAGATCGGCGCCGGTGACGGCGGGCAGGTCGGTGCGGTTGCACTCGGCGGCGAGATCCGGTGTGGCGGGCCAGGATCCGATCACCAGGCCCGCGCAGCGCAGCCCCGCCGCGGTGAGCGCGCGGACGGTGAGCTCACTGTGGTTGAGGGTGCCCAGTCCGGCGGCGGCGACGACCAGGACCGGTGCGTCGAGTTTCGCGGCCAGATCGGGGAGGGTGAACTCGCCGAGCCGGACCAGCAGGCCGCCCGCGCCCTCCACGAGGGTGAGGTCGGCGTCGGCGAGCCCGTCGATCGCGGCCACCGTCTCCCCGAGGGTCAGCAACGGCTGCCCGGCGCGGCGCGCGGCGGTGTCGGGGGCGAGCGGATCCGGGTAGCGGGCCGGTTCGACGGTCCGGGTCACGCCGGACAGTCGCCGGACCTCGGCCAGATCACCGGGTTCGCCGGGGGCGACGCCGGTTTGAGCGGGTTTGCACACCGCGACCGTGCGTCCGGCCGCCAGCGCCGTCGCGGCCAGCGCGGCGGTCACGATGGTCTTGCCGACATCGGTCGAGGTACCGGTGACGATCAAGGTGCTCATGCCGCGACTCCTCGTCCCGTGCGGACCTCGTGACGCAGCGCCGCCGCCCGCTGCCGGCCGCTCATGCCGCCACCTCCTGGCGGGCGTCGGCGAGCACATCGGTGAGAACCGTTGCGATGACGTCCATCTCGGCGTCGGTGAGGTCGGCGCGGGCGGTGATGCGCAGCCGCGAGGTGCCTTCCGGAACCGTCGGGGGCCGGAAGCAGCCGACGCTCAGTCCGCGCTCCCGGCACGCCACGGCGGCCTCGTAGGCGACCTGCGGCTCACCGAGCACCACCGACACTACCGCCGAATCCGGTTGCGGCACACCGGCGATGCGCGCGATCTCGGTGGCGCGGGCGAGCACCCGGCCGCCCAGCGCCGGATCCTCGCGCAGCAGCCGCAACGCCGCCCCGGCGGCCCCGACCGCCGCCGGCGCCAGCCCGGTGTCGAAGATGAAGGTACGAGCGGTGTCGATCAGATGCGCCCGCACCCGCCCGGTCGCCAGCACCGCACCGCCTTGAGCGGCAAGGGCTTTCGACAAGGTCGCGGTGACCACGATATCCGGCTCGCCGGCCAGTCCCGCCTCGTGGACGAGACCGCGGCCGCTGTCCCCGCGCACGCCGAGCCCGTGCGCCTCGTCGACGAGCAGCACGGCCCCGTGCGCGCGGGTCACCCGATGCAGTTCGGCCAGCGGCGCCAGATCCCCGTCGGCGCTGAACACCGAATCGGTGAGCACCAGCGCGCGCTGCTCGGTGCGCGCGCCGAGCAGCCGCTCCACCGCCGCCACATCCCGATGCGGCACGATCTCCACACGGGCCCGCGACAACCGGCACGCGTCCACCAGCGAAGCATGGCTCGCCGCATCCGAGACAACCAGCGTGCCCCGCCCGGCCAGCGCCGTCACCGCCCCGAGGTTGGCCGCGTACCCGGACGCGAACACCAACCCGGCCTCCGCGCCGACGAATTCCGCCAACTCGGCCTCGAACTGCTCGTGCGCGGTCGTGGTGCCGGTCACCAACCGCGAACCGGTCGACCCGGTCCCCCAGGTCCGCACGGCCTCGATCGCCCCGGCGATCACATCCGGATGCTTCGACAGTCCGAGGTAGTCGTTGGAGGCGAGGTCGATCAGCCCGGTCTGCGGAGCCCGCGCCCGCAACTCCCGGCGCAACCCGGCCCGCACCCGCTCCTCGGCGCGCTCGTCCAGCCAGTTCAACGGATCAGTCACAGGTAGCGAGCATACTTGAACACCGTTCAGGAGCAACCCGCACCCATCCCCGGCCGGATTCCGCTCATGAGTGACGCGCACCCTCGCCGCCCACACCGTCAACGCCGGCGTCATGAAGGAGATCCGCAATGCAGCACTGTTCGTCTTCGTGATCGGCGCACTCGCGAGCCTCGCGATCGGCTACTTCCCCAGCAAAGCCGTCGAACGCGCATACCACTGAACCACCTGCGCCACAACAACTTCCACGAAACTGTCCCGATCCGAATCCATACTTGCCGATGGACACCACCGTGGCGACACCGCCCACCGCGCCCGTTACATCGATCAGACACGCTTCGGGCGCTACATTTGCTGCATTTGACGGCTGATTCTGCAGGTATGCTGTTGAAAATACACTGTGGCTCGATATCAGGAGGTGGCAGATGCTTCGTAGCTTCAGGGTCGGCAACCACCGCTCGTTCGCGGACGAGAACGAGCTGTTGTTGATACCCGCCGCCGACGATCGGCCTGCTGTTCCGGTTGTCGCGGTGTACGGAGCCAACGCGTCGGGGAAGTCCAACCTGCTGGGCGGGCTGCGATTCATGCAGCGCGCGGTCACTCAGTCGTTCTCGCAGTGGGAACCCTTCTCGGGCGTCCCCCGCGATCCGTACAGCTTCCGGACCAGCCACCTACTCACCGTCGAGTCGACCTATGTCGTCGAGTTCGTGGCCGACGGGATTCCGTGGACGTACGGATTCACGGTCGACAACGAGCGCGTGCTCGAAGAATGGCTTTTCAGCTATCCAGAGAAACGTAAGAGGGTGCTGTTCCAGCGGTCCGATGACCACTACAGTTCCGGTTCGGCCATGGCCGAGCATCGGGCCCAGCTCAAGGTCATGCAGGAACTCACCCGACCGAATGCGCTGTTCTTGAGTGCCGTCGCCCAGGCCAGGCCGGATATTTTCCGGCCGGTCCACCAGTGGTTCCGCGAAACATTGATCTGGCCCGATGGGCGAGGTGCGTCGAGCGCTGCAATTGCCCGGCGCCTGCGCGGAGTGCTTCTCAACGGTTCGGCGGCCGAGCGAGCTCGTCTCATCGAATTGGCTCGACAAGCCGATTTCGGAATCGCCGCCATCGAGGCGCCTGTCGCTCCCGACGAACTGCTCGTTTCCACCCTACGTCCACCACGACCCGGCGCAACCCGGCCGAAGACATCGGCACCACCGAACCCGGAAATGCATGCGCGAGTCGATGATTCGACGACAACGGCAGTTCCGCTTACGCGCGACCCGTACGGGGACACCGCCCGGGCACTACCTCCCCTGGTATTCGTACACTATGGAAGCGAAGGGTTCGCGTTGCCACTCGAGCAGGAATCGGCGGGCACGGTCGCGTGGCTCGACATGTTGCCCGGAGTGCTGGACGCGCTCGATCGCGGGAAGGTTCTGGTCATCGATGAGATCGACACCAGCCTGCATCCGCTGCTCACCGCGTCGCTGATCGAACTGTTCCAATCGACGGAGACCAATTCCCACGGCGCGCAACTGATTCTGACCACACATGACTCCTCTCTCCTCGGTACGGTCGTCCGGCCGGATGGATTGCTTCGCCGTGATCAGGTGTGGTTCGTCGAGAAGGACGCGAATGGGGCGAGTTCGCTGTATCCACTGACCGATTACAAGCCGCGCAACGAGCACAACCTCGAACGCCGCTATCTCGGCGGTAGTTTCGGCGCAATCCCACACGTCGACTTTCTCCGACTCGCAGAGGCTTTGCGGCATGCCGACCCGGCGTGAGAACACACGGCGGCGGCGGGCGCCGTTCCGCGAACCGGCGACTTTGATTCTGGTCGTTTGCGGTGGTGAGGTCACCGAGCCTGCGTACTTCCACGGTCTCCGCAGAGAGTTGCGCAATCCGGCAATCAAGTCCACGGTGACGGTACGGGCCGAGGATCCCAAGCGCGTCGTCGCGTTCGCCGGCAGACAGCGTGGCGACTACGACCGGATCTGGTGTGTTCTCGACGTCGACCAGTTCGACTACTCCGAAGCGATCCGGATGGCACGCATGTCGGAAGTCGACCTGGCGGTGTCGAATCCGTGTTTCGAATACTGGCTGCTGCTCCACTTCGAGAATTGCGATGCCACCCTCGTAGATTTCAGGGACGCCGAGCGGCGGCTGAAAAAGCACCTTCCAGCGTACGACAAGTCGACACTTCGTTACTCGGACTACATCGGCAGGGTGGCGGACGCGGTGCGGCGCGCGAAGTCCCGGAGCGTGGACGAGGGCACTGAGCATCGCACGAATCCGTCGACGAGCGTGTGGAAGCTGGTGGAACTCATGCTTCCCGAATTCCCGGACCGGTAGCGGCCCAGCCGCCATGGTCGGCGGCGGACCGAGCTTTCAAGCTGAGCTTTCAAGCTGAGGCCGCCGCGATCACGCCGGCCGCGATTCGCGCCACGTCCTCGGCACCGGAGATGAACGGGGGCATTGTGTAGACGAGGTTGCGGAAGGGGCGCAGCCAGACGCCGGCGTCGACCGCGGCGTAAGTGGCCTTGCGCATGTCCACGGGGTGATCGAGTTCGACCACGCCGATCGCGCCACGTACCCGCACGTCAACTACACCCGGAACATCTTGTGCCGCAGCAAGTCCCGCGCGCAGCCCGGCCTCGATACCCGCCACCTCGGCGGCCCAGTCGCGGCTCAGCAGCAGTTCGACGGAGGCGACGGCGACCGCGCAGGCCAGCGGGTTGCCCATGAACGTCGGCCCGTGCATCAGCCCGCCGTGCGCGGCGCTGATCACCTCCGCGATCTCCGTGGTGCACAGCGCGGCGGCCAGCGTGAGATACCCGCCGGTGAGCGCCTTCCCGACACACATCACATCCGGTCGCACCCTGCCCTGTTCGGCGGCGAAAAAGGTTCCCGTGCGGCCGAATCCGGTCGCTATCTCGTCGAAGATCAGCAGCACACCGTGCTCGTCGCACAGCCGGCGCAGATCGGCGAGGTAGCGCGGGTGGTGGAAGCGCATCCCCCCGGCCCCCTGGACCACCGGTTCGACGATCACCGCCGCGGTCTCACCGGCGTGCGCGGCGAGCAGCCGATCCAACTCCTCGACGTAACCGGGCAGGTAGTCGGCGGGTGGGACAGGGGCGAAAATCTGGTCGGCGAGCACGTCGGTCCACAGCGCGTGCATGCCACCCTCGGGATCGCAGACGCTCATCGGGGTGAAGGTGTCGCCGTGGTAGCCGCCGCGCCAGGTGAGCAGCCGCCGTTTCTCGGGCAGGCCCCGCGCCCGCCAGTACTGGAGGCACATCTTGACGGCCACCTCCACCGACACCGATCCGGAGTCGCAGAGGAAGACCTTGTCCAGCCCGTCGGGAGTCAGTTCCACCAGCAGTTGCGACAGCCGCACCGCGGGCTCATGGGTGAGGCCGCCGAACATGACGTGACTCATCCGCTGCGACTGGGCCACCAGCGCCGCGTCCAGCACCGGATGCCGGTAGCCGTGCACGGCGGCCCACCACGAACTCATTCCGTCGACGAGTTCGCGGCCGTCGGCGAGGGTGAGCCGGGTGCCGGACGCGGACGTCACGATCAGCGGTTCGGTGCTCGCGGGGAATCCGCCGTAGGGATGCCAGACGTGGGCGGCGTCGAGGGCGGTGATGTCGTCGGAGGTCAGAGGCACGGGCAGTCCTTCGCGCGGGCGGCTTGAACGGCGTTCAAGTTACCAGGCGACCGAGCACGCCAGGAGGATGGGCGAGCCGCCACCCGACCGCGCCACAGACGCCGCGCGGCCGTGCCACGACTGCTAATCTTTGACGGAGTCAAAGAATTTCCACCACCGCGTCGCCATCGCGCGCCGCACACGAGCATCCGGGGTCCCGCATGAGCACCGTGAGCATCGACCACGCCGGCGCCGATATCGCCGCCGACGACGTCGCGACCGTCCGCGAGTTCAACCGCCGCTACACCCGGCTCATCGGCGTGCTGCACGAACATCTGGTCGAGACCGACTACTCGCTCACCGAGGCCCGGGTCCTGTTCGAATTGGCGAACGCGGCGCCCGCGAATGCCGACACCGTCACCGGGGCCACGAGCGCCGGCGGGGCCGCAGCTACCGGCCTTCCCGGCGACTCGACCACCGATACCGGCGACTCGACCACCGGCACCGCCGACACCACGACCACAGATCGCCCCGGACCCGCGACCACGAGCCGCAGGAAGGTCACGACCACCGACCGCACCGAATCCGCGACTGTGCGCGCCACCACGCCCCTCAGCGAGGTGACAACCCTGCGTCACGACCTCGGCCTGGATCCCGGCTACCTGAGCCGCATCCTGGCCCGCTTCGAGGATCTGGGCCTGGTCGCCCGGCAGCGTTCCGAACGCGACGGCCGCCGCCAGGCGGTCCGGCTCACCGAGGCCGGCGCGGCCGCCTTCGCCGACCTCAACGAACGCTCCAGCCACGACGTGGCCACGCTGCTGGCCGGCCACTCCCCCGCCGACCGGGCCCGCCTGGTCGAGGCCATGCGGACCATCGAATCCATCCTCGACCGCCGCGGCGGCGCCGAACCGATCCTGCGGGCACCGCGCCCCGGCGACCACGGCTGGGTGATCGCGCGCAACGCCGCCCTGTACGCCGCCGAATACGGCTGGGACGACAGCTACGAGACCCTCGTCGCCCGGATCGTCGCCGAATACCTGGCCACCCGCGATCCGCGCCACGAGCGCGCCTGGATCGCCGAATACGACGGCGCGCCGGTGGGCGCGGTCTACTGCGTGCGCGAGAACGACACCACCGCCCGGCTGCGGCTGCTGCTGGTCGAGCCGTCGGCGCGCGGCCTCGGCGTCGGCTCGGCGCTGGTCGACGCCTGCCTGCGGTTCGCCGCCGACACCGGCTACCGCGAGGTCGTGCTCTGGACCAACGACGTGCTCGGCGCCGCACGCCGCATCTATCAGCGCGCCGGGTTCGAATTGACCGACTCGGAACCGCACCACAGTTTCGGCAAGGATCTGGTGGGGCAGACCTGGCGGCTCGAGCTCGAGCGGGCGAATTTCCGGCCGGTAACCGCTCGGTAGCGTTGTGATCGATGTCGCGTTTCCGCACCGAAACAGCCACGACCTGCGATTTCGCTCCGGTACCGGTGATACGGCGAATCCGGCGATCACCCGCACTCCCGCCCCACCCGTCTCGCGGTCCCCGGGCGGGCGGTTAGGGTCGAAGTATGGTCCTGCCCGAACCCCCCGGTGCCGTGACGCCGCTGGGCGTATGGCCCGGCGCCGCCTACCCGCTGGGCGCGACCTACGACGGAGCCGGCACCAACTTCTCGGTGTTCTCCGAAGTGGCCGAGCGGGTGGAGCTGTGCCTGATCGACCCCCTCGGCGCCGAATCCCGGATATCCCTCGACGAGGTGGACGGCTACGTGTGGCACGCCTACGTGCCCACCATCGCCCCCGGCCAGCGCTACGGATTCCGGGTGTACGGGCCGTACGATCCGGATCACGGATTACGGTGCGACCCGGCCAAACTCCTGCTCGACCCGTACGGCAAGGCGTTCACCGGCCGCATCGACAACCACTCCGCGCTCTACACCCACGGCGAGGATTCGCTGGCGCACACCATGACCGGCGTGGTGATCAACCCGTTCTTCGACTGGGGCCACGACCACCCGCCGAAACATCCCTACCCCGAGACGGTCATCTACGAGGCCCACGTGAAGGGCATGACGATGACCCATCCGGCGGTGCCCCCGGAACTGCGCGGCACCTACGCCGGTATCGCCCATCCGGCGATCGTCGATCATCTGAAGTCGCTGGGCGTCACCGCGATCGAGCTGATGCCGGTGCACACCTTCGTGCACGACCGGATGCTGGTGGATCAGGGCCTGCGGCAGTACTGGGGTTACAACAGCGTCGGATACCTTGCCCCGCACCACGAGTACGCCGCCGACCAGCGCGCGGGCGCCGCGGTCACCGAATTCAAGGCGATGGTCCGCGCGCTGCACGCCGCGGGTATCGAGGTGATCCTCGACGTCGTCTACAACCACACCGGTGAGGGCGGCGACGGCGGCCCGACGCTGTCGCTGCGCGGCATCGACAACGCCGCGTACTACCGTCTGGCGGAAGCGGATCCGGCCCGATACGTCGACTACACCGGCACGGGCAACAGTCTCAACGTCCGGCACCCGCACACCCTGCAGCTGATCATGGACTCGCTGCGGTACTGGATCACCCAGATGCACGTCGACGGTTTCCGTTTCGATCTGGCCTCGACCCTGGCCCGCGAATTGCACGACGTGGACCGGCTTTCCGCCTTCTTCGACCTGGTCCAGCAGGATCCGGTGGTGAGCCAGGTGAAGCTCATCGCCGAGCCCTGGGACGTGGGCGAGGGCGGCTATCAGGTCGGCAACTTCCCGGTGCTGTGGACGGAGTGGAACGGCAAGTACCGCGACACAGTGCGCGACTACTGGCGCGGCGAACCGGCCACCCTGGGCGAGTTCGCCTATCGCCTCACCGGCTCCTCGGATCTCTACGAGGCGACCGGCCGCCGCCCCTGGGCCAGCATCAACTTCGTCACCGCGCACGACGGCTTCACGCTGCGGGACCTGGTGTCCTACAACGAGAAACACAACGAGGACAACGGCGAGGACAACCGGGACGGTGAGAGCCATAACCGGTCCTGGAACTGCGGCGTGGAGGGCCCCACCGACGATCCGGCGGTGCTGGCGCTGCGAGACCGGCAGAGCCGCAACATGATCGCGACGCTGGCACTGTCACAGGGCACCCCGATGCTGCTGCACGGCGACGAGATGGGCCGCACCCAGCACGGCAACAACAACACCTACTGCCAGGACTCCCCACTGTCCTGGATGGACTGGACACTGGCGCAGAAGAATTCGGATCTGGTCGAGTTCACCAGCGCGGCGCTCGCGCTGCGCGCCGAACATCCGGTCTTCCGCCGCCGCCGGTTCTTCGACGGCCGTCCCGCCGCCGGGCACCGGCAGCCCGGCGACATCGCCTGGCTGACGCCGGCCGGCACGGAGATGACCGACGCCGACTGGGATTCCGGTTTCGGCCGCTCCCTGGCGGTATTCCTCAACGGCGACGCGATCGCCGAACCGGGGCCACGCGGGGAACACGTCGGCGACGACTCGTTCCTGTTGTGCTTCAATGCCCATGACGAGCCCATGGGCTTCACCCTGCCCGGGACCGCGTTCGGCCTGCAATGGTCGGTCGCACTGGACTGTTCGGCCGCCACCGGGCACGCCCCGGCGGACTACGCGGCCGCGGTCACGGTCGAGGTGCCCGCTCGCTGCCTGCTCGTTCTCCGCCGTACCGCATGATCGACACCGAGATGACAGATACGCCGACCCGACAGGACATCGCCCCACGCCCCGCCGCGCCGCCGCGCCGGACCACCGTCCGCAGCACCTACCGGCTGCAGTTGCGGCCGGACGCGCTGACGCTGGCCGATGCCCGTTCGGTCGCGGAATACCTGCAGCAACTGGGTGTCTCGCACCTGTACCTGTCGCCGATCATGACGGCGATGCCGGGCTCCACGCACGGCTACGACGTCACCGATCCCACCACGGTGTCGGCCGCGCTCGGCGGCCCACCCGGCCTGAAGGCGCTCTCGGACGAGGTGCGCAGCCGCGGCATGGGCCTGATCGTCGATCTGGTGCCCAACCACGTCGGCGTCGGCGACGCCCGGCACAACCCATGGTGGTGGGATGTGCTGCGCAACGGCAAACAGTCCGCCTTCGCGCACTTCTTCGACATCGACTGGAGCGCCGGCAACGGCGCCGGCGGCCGGCTGGCGCTGCCGGTGCTGCAGAACGACAACGATCCGGCCGCCCTGACCGTGGACCGCAGCGGGACGGAACCGATGCTGGCCCTGCACGATCTGCGTTTCCCGATCACGCCCGGCACCGACGGTGAGAACGCGCTGCGCATCCACGACCGGCAGCACTACCGCCTGGTCAGCTGGAAGGCCGGGGTGTGCACATACCGGCGGTACTTCGCGGTGTCGGGCCTGGCCGCGCTGCGGCAGGAGGATCCGGCGGTCTTCGACATCACCCATCGCGAACTGGCCGCCTGGTGCGAACACGACCTGGTCGACGGCGTGCGGGTGGACCATCCGGACGGATTGTCCGGTCCCGCCGAATATCTCACCCGGCTGCGCCGGCTGATCGGCCCGCACCGGCTGCTGCTGGTGGAGAAGGCGCTGTCCAACCGGGAACCGCTGGACGCCACCCTGCCCATCGAC
The DNA here is from genome assembly GCF_009604425.1 of Nocardia aurantia. GTDB lineage: Bacteria > Actinomycetota > Actinomycetes > Mycobacteriales > Mycobacteriaceae > Nocardia > Nocardia aurantia. The sequence goes on from NZ_WEGI01000002.1 coordinate 348,749, forward strand.
GGCACCACCGGTTACGACGCCCTCGACGAACTCGGCGGCGTCATGCTGGACCCGGCCGGCGAGGCGCCGCTGACCGACCTGTCCAAGCTGTTCCTCGGGCACGGCAGCGACCGGGACTGGTTCTGCGACACCGAACATCGGATCAAACGCGCGGTCGCCGAGAAGCTGCTGATACCCGAGGTGCGGCGGCTGGTGGCGGCGGTCAAGCGCGACGGTGCCCAGTCCGACACCGCCCCGATCAGCGATCTGGCGTTGACCAACGCCACCATCGAGGTGCTGTCGTTCATCCCGGTGGCGCGCACCGACTACACCCCGCTGGCCGGGATGATCGGCGCGGTGGTCGCCGAGGTGGCCAAGCGCAACAGCGAACTCACCGTGCCGCTGTCGATCCTGGTGACGGCGCTGGCCGCCGGCGGCGAGGCGGCCCGGCGATTCCACCAGGTGTGCGGCGCGGTCGCGGCGAAGGCCGTGGAGGACACCATGTTCTACCAGGCCGCCCGGCTGGTGTCGTTGCAGGAGATCGGCGGCAACCCGGAACGGTTCGGCCGTTCGCTGCTGGACTACCACCTCGCCAATGCCGCACGGGCGCAACGCTGGCCGGCCACCATGACGGCCCTGTCCACCCACGACACCAAACGCGGCGAGGACGTCCGCGCCCGCATCGGGGTGCTGTCGCAGGTGGCCGAGATCTGGGCGCAGGAGGTCGAGGGCTGGCTCGAGCGGTGCCCACCGCCGGATCCGGCGAGCGCACTGTTCCTGTTGCAGAACATGTTCGGGGTCTGGCCGGCCGACGGTCGCGCGGCCGCGGACGTACCCGGGCTGCGCGAACGACTGCACCGGTTCGCGGAGAAGGCGGTTCGCGAGGCGGGGACTCGATCCTCCTGGGAGGAGCCGGATCCGGAATTCGAGTCGGCCCTGCACCGCTGGATCGACACGGTGATCGACGGACCGGTCGGCGCCGAACTCGGCACGCTGGTCCTGCAATTGGCCCCGTTCGCCTGGTCGGACGGCCTGAGCCAGAAGCTGCTGCAACTGTGCGGGCCCGGCATCCCCGACGTGTACCAGGGCACCGAGCTGTGGGAGGACTCGCTCGTCGATCCTGACAACCGCCGTCCGGTGGACTTCGGGCAGCGCCTGGCGATGCTCCAATCACTCACCGGCACACCGGAAGTGGACGCGTCCGGGTCGGCGAAGATGTGGATCGTGGCGTACGCGCTGTGGTTGCGCCGCGAACGCCCGGACTGCTTCGTGGGCGGCGGGTACACACCGATGTTCGCCCGTGGCGACAACGCCTCGCACCTGATCGCCTACGGCCGCGGGCCCGTCGGCGACCCGCCGCAGGTGATCATCGCCGCCACCCGGCACAGCGTCGGCCTGGCCGACACCGGCTGGGGCGACACGACCATGGACCTGCCCAACGGCGCCACCTGGACCGACCGGCTCACCGGCCACACGTTCCAGAGCGCGGCCCGCTTGGAGAAACTGTTCGCCCGGCTGCCGGTCGCCCTGCTGGTCCGCTGAGCCGGACCCGATCCGCCCGCCGGCCGGCCGGGCCGGAACCGCTGAGCCGCACGGCAATCGGCAGGCCGACCACGCAGAACGGACAACTCAGGCGCGCGACGGGGCCGGCAGGCCGGGAGGATCCGGCACGGGCCCGCAGAACTCCTCCGGGCCCGGCACCGGCTCGACGGGGCGTGGCGTCTGCGAGTCCTGTTCCCATCGGCGCACATTCGGCGGGTCGTAGTCCGGCGAGACCGTGACACTGGAGGACAGGTAGATCTTCCGGTCCCCGGTCGCGTCCAGCCGCCGCCACATGTCGGCGTAGAACCGCGGATTGCCCGAATTCACCAGCCAGCCCAGCGCGTTCAGGATCCGGTAGCCGACGGTGAGCGTCCGGTTCGGCAACGGCGGGCCCGGTGCGGCTTCCGTGCGGTCCCCTCCACCGCCGGACGCCGCCCCGGACCCGGCCGCCGGATCCGCGCTCACCGGGCCGCACAGCCGGGCGAGGCGGTCGGGATCGAATTCCAGACCCTGCACCCGCGCCTCGCGAATCATCCAGCGCAGCGCGGTATCCGACAGCCGGCAATCGCGGTTGCCGCCACCGATGTCGCCGTGCGAACCGGTGAACCACACCTGTTTCACCCGATCGTGGCGCTGCCGCCGCACCCCGTCCTCGTCGGTGATCTCCCACAGGCACGGCTCGTACACCCGCCGGCGCTCATCGATGGCCAGGGCCTGCCGCGCGCAGTGCACGATGGGCGACAGCCGCAGATCGTGGAATCGGTACCGGCGCGAGGTGATTCCCGGCACCCCCATCGCACCCACGGTGTCGAAAACCCCGAGGAATTTGATCGGCACCGGATGCGCGCAGTACTTCTCCCGGAAGGCGGCCCACTCCGGCGGATCCGGGTCGTCCGGATGCGCTTTGCGCTCCCGGTAGATGGTCAGCGCTTCCGGATACGCCTGTTCGATCATCGCGTCGGTGGACAGCAGGCCGAGCCGATTGATCATCCCCGCCAGGCTGCGCGCGGTGAACGCCCCGCGGCTGAACCCGAAGATGAAGATCTCGTCGCCCTGCTCATAATTGAGGGCGACCTGCCAATACATCGTCGCCAGCGCGGCATCCAGCCCCAGACCGAATGCGCCGCCGAGCCATTTGTCGAGCCGATAGCCGCGGGAACCGGGACCGTCGGTGTAGAAGACCCGTTGTCCCACGTGTTCCCCGGTGTCGAGCGAGGTGCCCAGACGCACCGCCTCGGCGATCTTCACGATATTGGACACCGTGGGGTTGCTCTCGGTTCCCCAGGTTCCGTCACAACACACCACCAAACGTTTCATGCCCCGATCCTCTCGCCGCGGGCCGATCGAATCCTGCGTAGCGAACTACTCGAATGATCGCAGTGCCCGTATCGATCCGTCGGCGAACGGCCCGCATCCGAAACGATCAGCGCGGCAGCGAACCCCGGGCGCGAGGCGCCCGCCAGTGGTAGCGCAGTGCCAGCAACCGGAAAACGATGGCGACGGCCGCGGCCGGCAACGCCGTCCAGCCGCGATACCAGTTCTCGTGCAACAGGATCGCCGTCACCACCGAACCGAACAGCGCGGGCAGCGCGTACAGGTCGGTGTCGTGGCGCAGGATCATCGGGGTGCGCTGCGCCAGCAGATCACGGATCACGCCGCCACCGACCGCGGTGACCAGGCCCAGCAGCGCCGCCGAGGGCGCGCCGAGCCCGTGCTCGTACGCGGTCCGGGTACCGAATACGCAGAACAGGCCGAGGCCGATCGCGTCGGCGATGTCGAGCCACCGGGTCAGCCGCAACCGGCGGGTGCGCCGATACCATCGCCCGGTCTCGCGCGGCGGCCGCCACAGCGCCACCAGCGCCGCCGCCAGTAGCGAGACGTACAGGTAGTCGAGGTCGGTGAACGCGTCGGGCGGGATCCGGCCGATGATCAGATCGCGCACGATCCCGCCACCGAGCGCGGTGGCCGCGGCCAGCACCGCGATGCCGAACACGTCGAAATCCTTGCGCACCGCCAGCAGCGCGCCCGAGACCGCGAACGCGAAAACCCCTGCGGTGTCACCGATCTGCTGCACCACATCGACCGCGGAGGCCATCCGCCACGCGCTCACCGCCGCCGCCCCGGTGCGCCCCGGCCCACGACCGTCACCCCACCGGCCTCCTTCCGTCCCCGGCCGCGCGGCGCTGTCCGGCCCGCCCGGCGCCGATGTCCGCGACCCGCGCAGCGATTCACAGGCAAACTACACTGCCGCGCGCCGTGACCTTCGCCACGCGACGCGCCGGATTCCTGCGACGATCGCCCGGCGCCGACGAAACCTGTCGGGGGTGAGGCATACTCTCCTGTCGTGTCAGCCTCGCCGAAATCTTTCGTTCACCTGCACAACCACACCGAGTACTCGATGCTCGACGGCGCGGCGAAGATCACGCCCCTGTTCAAGGAGGCGCAGCGGCTGGAGATGACCGCGGTCGGCATGTCCGACCACGGAAACATGTACGGCGCTTCGGAGTTCTACAACACCGCCAAGAAGTACGGCGTCAAGCCGATCGTGGGCATCGAGGCCTACATCGCGCCCGCGTCCCGGTTCGACACCAAGCGCGTGCTGTGGGGCGACCCGGGCCAGAAGAGCGACGACGTCTCCGGTTCCGGTGCCTACACCCACATGACGATGGTCGCCGAGAACGCGACCGGTCTGCGCAACCTGTTCAAGCTGTCGTCGCTGGCCTCCATCGAAGGCCAGCTGGGCAAGTGGGCCCGGATGGACGCGGACATCATTGCCGCGCACGCCGAGGGCATCATCGCCACCACCGGTTGCCCCTCCGGCGAGGTGCAGACCCGGCTGCGGCTCGGTCACGAGCGCGAGGCGCTGGAGGCGGCGGCCAAGTGGCAGGAGATCTTCGGCAAGGAGAACTTCTTCCTCGAGATCATGGACCACGGCCTGTCCATCGAGCGTCGGGTCCGGGAGGGCCTCATCGAGGTCGGCCGCAAGCTCGACATCCCGCCCCTGGCCACCAACGACTGCCACTACGTGTTCGAGTCGGATTCGGCCAACCACGAAGCGCTGCTGTGCGTGCAGACCGGCAAGACGCTCTCGGACCCGGCCCGGTTCAAGTTCGACGGTTCCGGCTACTTCCTGAAGTCCGCCGCGGAGATGCGCGCGATCTGGGACGACGAGGTCCCCGGCGCCTGCGACAACACCGTCCGCATCGGCGAGCGGGTCCAGCCCTACGACGACGTCTGGACCCACCGCGACCGGATGCCGATCTTCCCGGTGCCCGAGGGCGAGACACAGGCCTCCTGGCTGCGCCGCGAGGTGCTGCGCGGGCTCGACCGCCGCTTCCCCGGCGGCCCGCCGCAGGAGTACCTGGACCGCGCCGACTACGAGCTCAGCGTCATCATCGAGATGGGCTTCCCGGCCTACTTCCTCGTCGTCGGCGACCTGATCAGCCACGCCCGCGAGGTCGGCATCAGTGTCGGCCCGGGCCGCGGTTCGGCGGCCGGTTCACTGGTCGCCTATTCGATGGGCATCACCAACATCGACCCGATCCCGCACGGCCTGCTGTTCGAGCGGTTCCTCAACCCCGAACGCGTGTCGATGCCCGATATCGATATCGACTTCGACGATCGCCGCCGTGGTGAGATGGTCCGCTACGCCACCGAGAAGTGGGGCAGCGACCGGGTCGCCCAGGTGATCACCTTCGGTACGATTAAAACCAAAGCGGCGCTGAAGGATTCGGCCCGTGTGCAGTTCGGTCAGCCGGGTTTCGCGATCGCCGACCAGATCTCGAAGGCGCTGCCGCCGCCGATCATGGCCAAGGACATCCCGCTGTCCGGCATCATGGATCCCGAGCACGAGCGGTACAAGGAGGCCGCCGAGGTCCGGGAGCTCATCAACACCAACCCGGACGTCGCCAAGATCTACGAGACCGCCCGCGGCCTCGAGGGCCTGATCCGCAACGCCGGCGTGCACGCCTGCGCGGTCATCATGTCCTCCGAACCGCTGATGGACGCGATCCCGGTCTGGAAACGCCCGCAGGACGGCGCGATCATCACCGGCTGGGACTACCCCTCCTGCGAGGCCATCGGCCTGCTGAAGATGGACTTCCTGGGCCTGCGCAACCTCACCGTCATCGGTGACGCCCTGGAGAACATCAAGGCCAACCGCGGCGTCGACCTGGACCTGGACACGCTGCCGCTGGAGGATCCGCCCACCTACGAACTGCTGGCCCGCGGCGACACCCTGGGCGTGTTCCAGCTCGACGGCGGCGCGATGCGAGATCTGCTGCGCCGCATGCAGCCCACCGGCTTCGAGGACATCGTCGCGGTGCTCGCGCTGTACCGTCCGGGCCCGATGGGCATGAACGCCCACAACGACTACGCCGACCGCAAGAACGGCCGGCAAGAGGTCAAGCCGATCCACCCCGAGCTCGAAGAGCCGCTGAAGGAGATCCTGCGCGACACCTACGGCCTGATCGTGTATCAGGAGCAGATCATGCAGATCGCGCAGAAGGTCGCCGGTTATTCGCTCGGCCGAGCCGACATCCTGCGCCGCGCGATGGGCAAGAAGAAGGCCGAGGTGCTCGAGGCCGAATTCGAGGGCTTCGAGAAGGGCATGCTGGAGAACGGTTTCAGCAAGCCCGCCATCAAGGCGTTGTGGGACACCATCCTCCCGTTCGCCGGTTACGCGTTCAACAAGTCGCACGCGGCCGGCTACGGCCTGGTGTCGTTCTGGACGGCGTACCTGAAGGCCAACTATCCGGCCGAGTACATGGCGGGCCTGCTGACGTCGGTCGGCGACGACAAGGACAAGGCGGCGGTCTATCTGGCCGACTGCCGCCACCTGGGCATCCAGGTGCTGCCGCCGGACGTCAACGAGTCCGAGCACAACTTCGCCTCCGTCGGCAACGACATCCGGTTCGGCATGGGCGCGGTCCGCAACGTCGGCGCCAACGTGGTGGCCTCGATCATCTCCGCCCGCAAGGAGAAGTCGAAGTTCACCGACTTCTCCGACTACCTCAACAAGATCGACGCCGTGGCCTGCACCAAGAAGGTCGCCGAATCCCTCATCAAGGCAGGCGCTTTCGACTCGCTGGGGCATCCGCGCAAGGGCCTGCTGCTGGTGCACTCCGACGCCATCGACGCCGTGATGGCCACCAAGAAGGCCGAGGCGATCGGCCAGTTCGACCTGTTCGGCGGCCTGGACGACGGTGACGACTCGGTCTCCAGTGTCTTCAATGTGAAGGTCCCCGACGAGGAATGGGAGACCAAGCACAAACTCGCCCTGGAGCGAGAGATGCTGGGCCTCTACGTCTCCGGGCATCCGCTCGACGGCGTCGCGCACGTCCTCAGCGCGCAGTCCGACACCCAGATCCCGGCCATCCTCGGCGGCGACATCAAGGACGGCACCCAGGTCACCGTCGGCGGCATCTTCGCCTCGGTCACCCGGCGCATCAACAAGAACGGAATGCCTTGGGCCTCGGCCCAATTGGAGGATCTCTCAGGTGGTATCGAGGTCCTGTTCTTCCCCCAGTCCTATTCGGCTTTCGGTATGGACGTCACCGAGGACGCGGTCGTCCTGGTGAAGGCCCGCGTCTCCGCCCGCGACGACCGGATCTCGTTGATCGCCAACGACCTGGTGGTCCCCGACCTGTCGGCCATCGGCGTGGAGAAACCCCTCTCGGTCACCATCCCCACCCGCTTGTGCACCCCCGACAAACTCGGCGCCCTCAAACGCGTCCTCTCCAGCCACCCCGGCACCGCCGACGTCCACATCCGCCACGTCGGCTCCCGCGAGCGAACCACCCTGCTGAAGGTCTCCGACAGCCTCCGCGTCTCCCCCAGCTCCGCGCTGATGGGCGATCTGAAGGCGCTGCTGGGGCCGGGCTGCCTGACGGGGTGAGGCGGCGTTACCTCGGAGTCGGAGCGAGCTTGGTGATGGTGCCCGCCGTCAGCGACTGCGCGTAGATGGCGTCGTTCATGGTCGACACGATCCGGTTCAGGGCGAAGTTGATCATGGATTCGTAACCGGCGGCGTTGCCGTCCCCGCTTCGAATCGAATCATTGATGTTGTCGGTCAGGGTGACGAGATTTTTCCTGGCCGTCGTGATGTTGGCCTTCGTGGTGTCGACCTGGCCCACCAGTGCATTGTCCAGCTTCATGAAGGTCTGGATGTTGGTGCGCAGATCATCGGCGGTGATGTCGTACTGTTTCGCGGCGCTGCCGGTGAGCGGCGGCGGCGTCGACACCGACGAGGGCACCACCGTCTGCGGCGGCCGGCCGCTCGAGTCCGGATGGCCGAGGTTGCGCCAGTGCGCGGCCAGCAGGTCGGCCAGACTCGCGTACCAGGTGCGCATGTTCGCGGGCATCAGATTCGGCTGGAACAGGAAGCCCTGTGCGGTGGCGCCGGCGATCTTCTCGTTCAGATCATCGACCGAACCGCCGATCCACACTCCCGCGTTCCGGTCCGCGATCGTACGGTCCATCAGCGATCGCCACTCGTCGAGCCCGTGGTTGATGAACGGGACCGACAGGGAGCCGGCGGCGCCCGACAACAGACCGTTGAACAGACCATCAGCGCCGAGCTTCGCGGCCAGCGCTCCGGTTCCCCCGGCGGGCACACCCGCCGAGGCGAAACTGATCATCGAGTGCGCAATTGCGGTGCCGGCATCCTCGTGATCGCCGATCATTCCACCGATCATCTGCCCCACGGCGGCACCGCCGCCGCTGAACAACACCTGACCCATCATCGCGCCGGCCACCTCGCCACCGAACGGGTCGATCATCCCGCCCACCGCGCCGCCGATCAAGGTTCCGGCGATGCTACCTATGGTTCCCCAACGCATTTCGGTCGTCTCCAGACTCGTGATCACCGTTCGTCGCGACGCCGGGCATTCGCCGGCACCGGCCAGCGCTGGTCGAATACCAAAATTAGATCCGGACTCGCCCCACGGCGCCGCCGAGTCTGGACAAACCTGGACAAACCCGGACGGCGTGGCCGGACCTCGGATCAGCGCCTCCTGCCGGCTGCGCTCACCGCTCGACAATCAGAGCGCTACGGTTCAGCACCACCCAGTACCGGTCGTCGTAACGCGCGTAGCCGCCGAGAGTTTCATAGGCGTCGTAGCCGCGCGAAGCCGCGAAGCGGCCCAAGTCACTATTGACCCACCACGCATCCTCCAACTCCCGCAGGCGAGCGGTGACCTCGGGAGTCTGCTCCATCGCATCGAGTCGATCGCGCTCGCCGTTCATCCGCACTATCCAGTCATGGTGTTCGTCGTCCAGAGTGCGTAAATGAGTGATTCGCGCATCGGGCCGCAAAGCCATCCGGATGACGCCGGCGGGATTGCCGTCGGCGTAGTTCTGCGCGACCTCGCGCACGGTGGTCACATATGTCCCGTTGCCGGTGGCATTGACGGACGCGCGCCCAGGGAAATAGGAGCCGGTCTTGAATTCATCGGCGAAACGCGGGTCGGTCACGCCACGGAAGAACTCGCGGCCCCCGGCCGCGACCACCGAATCCACGCCCTGGGCGTCGGTTCGCACGGGCAGGCGATCGTAGCCCTGCAGACGGCAGATCTCGCCCAGGCCCGGATCGCTGGTGCCGTCCGAAGTGTCGATCAATTCGCGAATACGGGTGACATCCATGGCGCCGTCGAGTTCGCGGCCCCGGATATAGGTCGAATCCGACGCCGACCGGATCGTCTCCGCCTCGCCGACGGGCCATGCGGCCTCGAATTCGGCGGAACGTCCGAATATGTCGGCCAATTCCGTGGCACGCACCCGGACCCTGAGTTCGCTGGTGACCGGCTGGAGTCCACCGCGGTGTTCGCCGGTTCTGACGATGACCGTGGCGAGACGTTCCCTCATCACATTCACAGCGTCCCCGAGTGAGCGGATCACGAACACCTGCCGCTTCCGCTCGCCGTCCGACCTCAGCGCTCGTCGTCGGGATCATCGACGGGCTGCTCCGCGGCGTCCGCGGTGGCCGCCCGGAGTTCGCCGGTGTCCGGTCGGTCGTATTCCATCACCCATCCTCGACGGCGTGGTAGCGGCAGATTGATCGGCGGCGCGGGCCGACGCGATTCGATTCTCGCTGGTCGAACGCCAGTATTACATCTCCCCGCCACCACCCGTTGTCGACGAAGCTGGACGAAGCTGGACAGTCCTGACGGGGGTGAGGGCGGATCACATGGCCCGCCGGAAGGCCAGCGCGATCACCGCGCTGTCGTAGCTCTTGCCGTAGCTGTGAAAGCGGCTGTCCACCTGGTGATACACCCGCATCGGGTCGGACTCCCGCTTCGCCGGATCCTCGTATTCCCTATGGTTGCCGCTGAGCCAGCTGTCGCTCTCCGGTAGGTACCACCCGTAGTCGAAGTTGCAGATACCCCAGCCCTTGGGGGTGAAGAGATCCCGCGACATATCGACCTGCCCAGTGTCCGGATTCGGTGCGAACGCAGCCGGATTCGGGTCGGTGTGCACGGTTCGCCAGGTACCGTCGGGATTCCGGTAGAACTCTCCGTTCGGGCCCCGGACGTAATCCTGTCCGGAATAGAAATGTTTGCTGTACATGACCACATCCCATTCCGACGGACTACCGCCGGGCAGGAACTGATCGACTCCCGACAAACGGCCGAGTACCGGGTCCGCGCCGACCATGGCGAGGAACTCTGCGGTGTCCGCGGGCCGCCGGGCCAGGATCTCCTCGAATCTCTGTTTGTAATCCAGCACCAGATCCTTGGTTCTCGTACCGTGCTCCAGTTTCGCCTGTTCCCGCTCACCGGCCCAGGTCTGCTGGTCGTCCTCCGACAATTTCCGGGCCAGACTCCGCGCCTCCTTGCGGTATTTCGCAACCTCCTTCTCGTAGTAGTCCACCTTGTCCCGCGCCTGCCGAACCTCCGGTGAATCCCAATCCCGCCCGGGCACTTTCCGGGCGTTCTCCAGTTCGGTTCGCGCCTCGTCGAGCCATCGCTTGTAGCTGTTGAACGCCGAGTTCGCCTGCTCCAGTGGCGCGAGGACCTTCTCCGATTTGTAGATTTCGAAGTGGGTGGCCGGATCGCTGAATGCCAGATTCATCGGCGGACTGCCGCGATCCCGGCCCAGGTTCAGCATGGTCACGCCGACGCATCCGCGTTCGAGCGTATTCAGTTCGACGCCGTTCAACTGCCGGCCGACCTTGTTCTCCCACAACGCGATGAAATCGTCCTTGAGATAGACGGCTCGGGTTTCCTCGAGCGGCGGCATCATCTCGCGCCCGCGCCAATCGCCCTCGACCTGCAATTCGCCCTCCCGAACACCGCGCAGTTCCCCCAGGTCCCGGGTCTGCTCGGCCTCCGTCTCCTGCTCCGGGAGTCGGTCCGCCGGCGCCTCCTCGCCGTCGGCTCGATCGACCCGCGGGGGGACCTCGCCGGGGTGCTCGGCCGACGGCCGGACCGTGCCGGCCAGATGCTCCGGTATGTCCCCGGCACCGGTCCGCCCGACGAAAACCCCGTCCTCGGCCGCCCTGCCCCGTGGCGTCACCTCACCAGTGCGACCCGGAGGCCCGTCGACCACCGGTGCCCGGTCCACATCGACGACGGGAATCTCCCCACCTTCTCGAAGAACCGGCGCATCCTCCCGCACAATCGGTTCGGCCTCACGTACCAGCGGCTCGCTCTCCCGCACAACAGGTTCGGGCTCACGAACCACCGGTTCACCTTCTCGCACAACGGGTTCGCTCTCCCGCACAACGGGTTCGCTCTCCCGCGTAACCGGCTCGTCCTCCCGCGTAACCGGCTCGTCCTCCCGCGTAACCGGCTCGTCCTCCCGCACAACCGGCTCACCCTCCCGCACAACCGGCTCACCCTCCCGCACAACCGGCTCACCCTCCCGCACAACCGGCTCACCCTCCCGCACAACCGGCTCACCCTCCCGCACAACCGGCTCACCTCCTCGGATCACCGGCGTGCTCTCCCGAGCTACGGGCTCGGCGTCCCGCGCATGAGGCTCGCGTGGCCGCACGCTGGGCTGTCCGTCCCGTGCGGCCGGCCGCCCATCGGGCACAGCGGAACGACTGTCCCCCGCCATCGGACTTGTCTCCCGCACAACAGGACTGCCCTCCCGCACAACGGGGCCGCCCTCGTGCACAACAGCTTCTCCACCGACCACCGGAGTCCGGTTCTGACCCGGATCCGGAACATCTTCTCGCACAGCGGTTTCGACATCCCGGTCCCCCGGCGCACGTTCCGGACCGACCGGCCGGCCATCCCGCACGACAGGCGTATCCACCGGTCCACCCGACTGCTCACCCGGCGGAGGACCGGAGTGCGGTGGCGGATCGTCCGGGCCGCCGGGTTCGCTCCGGGCCGAATCCCCATCGGGAGATCGCCGCGAACCGGTCACTGTCTCGCCACCCGGCGGCGGAGGTGGATTACCCGGACCGTGGACGCGCATGGCGTGCGGCATCGTGCCGATCACGCCTCCGACGATTCCGGGCAGCACATGCTTCCAACTGAAATCCGGCGAGCCGGTGAACGGCACGACGGCCAGTATTCCGGCCATCGCGCCCGCGCCACCGCCGGCGCCCGCGCCGGCGAAGCGGACGACCGCGCGACCGAGAAACGGCGAGCCCACGTTCCGCCGCGAGAGCAGCCGCTCCATTCCCGATATCGCCCGGCCACCGACGAGATCACCCGCCAGCCCGGCCGCACCGCCGGCGAGCACACCCAATCCGATTTCCCGCCAATCGAAATCACCCCAGCGGCGGTGGCCCTGGATCATCTGCGCGGTATCGGCCCCGAGCGGGATCAACCCGCCCTGAATCGCGCCGAGGGTGACACCCCGGAAGAGGATCTGTTTCCCGAGCCGGGCCGCGGCGGCGCGAGCTCCGTCGGTACCGAGTTTCTCGATCAGATCCCGTACCGCGGCGCGGATGGTGATCCGCGTGGCGGCGGTCTGCGTGGCGCCTTCCACCTCACCGATACCGGGCGCGAACGCATCGACAGCCAACTGCGCCACCAGGGCCACCAGCGATCCGATGATGACGTACTTCGTATACTCGGTGAGCAGCGCATTGTTCAGTAATTGTTCGCCGAGACTACGGCAGTCGTGCGCGGCCTTCCCCAGATTGCCGGACAGGTCGATCCCGTGCGCCGCCAGCGCCGCGCCGGTTTCGCCCGAAACGGCGGCGAGCGCCTTTTCCCGTGCGGCCCCGGTCAATTCGTCCACCCGGTCGATGACGTCCCCGAGCTCGTTCCAGGCGTGACCCACCCGCCGCATGGCGTCCTCGTCGCCCTCCGGCCACGGGCCGGCCACCGCAGTGACCACCCAGGACGGGATTTCGGGCGGAATCGTGAGCGTCATCGAAAGTACCGCACCCGCACCTCGTTCCGGCCGCGCTGACCGTCACTCGTCAGTCATCGATACGCTCCCATGTAGCGTCTCGAACGAGGTAGCGGCGACCCACTCCGTGCATCGCCTCACCACTTTCATTGCGCAGATCGGCATCGTCGCCCTCGGCGATCAGAACACCCGAAACCTCGAACCCACTGTTCACATCGCCCGTGGGCCATTCGGACAGGCCGGCGATATAGACGAGATCTCTGGGCCCGCACCATAATACGGCCCCCGCGTCGACATTGTCCGCGACCCCGAACAGTGTGACCGGCTCGTTCAGATACTGCTCCAAGTCCATGATTTCCCGACCCTGGTCACGTGTATGTCGGCACAACTTTACTGCAGACCGGGCACATGAATTCGGCCCGGCGCCGCGCGACATCCGCCTGCATTGCGCACTTATTCGTCGTCGATATCATCGCGCGGCGGTGGCGCGACGGGATCGGCGGCCGCGGTGACGATGTCCCGGATCTCCCGCAGGCTCGGCGCACCGGGGAACAGGTCCGGAAGGTCCGGCAGGGATTCGGCGGTGCCGGTGATCGGCGCGGTGATCTCGGCACGCCGATGCTGCGCCTCGGCCGCCGCGGACCGGGCCGCCTCGGTGATGGAACCCGCGAGGCGTGCCGGTGTGGCGACCTGGTACGCGTTCGATGCCAGCCTGACCTCGACCACGATTCCGTACGCGTCCACCACCACCTCGGCGAGCCGGTCGGACGACCACGCCGACGAGCGGGCGCGGGACAACCGTTCCACGACGCCGGGCAGGTCCGCGCGCTGCTGGTCGAGACCGTCGAGCAGGGTACCGACGAGTCGCTTCATCTCCGCGGTGGCGGCGGGTAGTTCGGCCGGATCCGGTAGATCGAACGCGGGCATCGTCATCCTTCACCGGTGGTGCGTTCTGCGGGATCGGGGCCGGTTCGTTTCGGGCTGGACCACGGGGTGCCGCCCCCGCGCCGGCCGTCCGGCCGGGCGGCCACCACCCGCACGACGGGCTCGGTGGCCGGGTCCGGATCCACCGCCTCCGCGGGCTTCTCGGGTGCGCCCGGTTTCGGCTGCTTCGTACGTTGCTCGTCCTTGTCCTTGCGGCGGCCGGGACGGGGTCGCGTCCAGGGGCTACGCGGCATCGGGCCGTGCTCCGGATCCGGCGCACCGGGAACGGGCGAGCCCGCGGCCGCCGCCGCACCGATCGCCGCCGCGACCGCCGGATCGAGGCCACCGTCCGCCGATGTTCCCGTGGTCGGTGAATTACCCACGCCCGGAACGGTTCCGGCTGAAACGGCGTCGACGCTTGACGAATTTTGTTCCTGGCCAATCGAATTCGCTGGTACGTCGCGCGCGAGTGCCGAGTCGGCATACGGCTCAACCGGTTCCGGTGATCCGGTCGTGGACGCCCCGAGCGGCGGTCCGGCGGGTGCGCGGAATCCGGCGCCACCGGGTTGCGGTGCCGTGATCCCGGTCGCCGGGTACTGCGCGCCCCGCGGACCGCCGTTCACCCCCGGCCGTGCTGGTTGCGCCGCACCGGGATAACCCGGCGGTGCGGCCTGGGACGACGCGTCCGGCGTTGCGGTCACCCGCGCGGCGGCCGGGCCGGACGCGGTGGGAGAACTCTGCGCGGCAGGGAAAATCGGCGCGGCGGGGAAAACCGGCGCGGTGCCACTCGGCGTGGTGGTCCCGGCGAGGTGACCACCCCGGTTCGACACCAACCGGCCACCGATGTCGTCGTGCCGGTCGAACGAGTCGGCGGCGCCGGCGAGATCGTTGCCGGTCTGCCGCAGGATCAGGGCGAGGTTCTCGACATTCCGGATCGTCGCGTCCACGTCCGGCTCGTAGGTTCGGGCGAACTGCCGGCCGGGATCATCGGAACCCCAGCACCGCCCCTCGGTGGCGAGCACCGACGAGAGCCGGGACAGCGCCGCCGACAGCTCCGCCCCGGCACCGCGATAGATGGGAGCCTGCGCGGCGAGTTCCGCCGGGTCGACCGCGAAGGTGTCGGCCATGTGCGTCCTCATCCGTTCGGGCGGAGGCGAACCGGGGACGGGGCCGGCGTTCACCGCTCACCATAGGCATTCTGCCCGGCGCCAGGGCTCGCGCACACCCCCTACTATCCCCGGCAGCGCGTGCGGCCGGCGGCCTACAGCCAGGCCGGGTCGCCGAAGATGGCGCCGCTGTCGTCGACCTCCGCGGATTTGGCGTAGACGTAGGCGTATTGGCGGATGGTGACCGGGCCCTCGCAGGCGTTCACGATGATGTGGAAGTCGCGGATGATCGTGGAGACGGTCTTGCCGGGGATCAGTTCCTTCTCCGCCAGCTGGACCTCCTTCACCTCACCGGGCGCGATGTTGACCGTCGCCAGCGGTTCGGGGGCGATGTACCCGTTGAAGTTGTAGGGGTTGGTGGCGCCCGGGGTGTAGGAGAAACCGCCCAGTTCCTCGGACTGGCTGCCGAGGGTGGCGAGGGTGACGGCCACCGCGCAGCCGACGTGGTAGCCGGTGCGCAGCACGCCGCCGGCGGGGCCCTCGATGCTGGCGTAGGAGACGAGGCTGACCAGCGCCTCGCGGGTGGTGCCGACCATGTTCATCGGCGGGAGCCGGTTGATCGTCTCGTCCCGGGTGCCGACGGTGAAGCCGCCGAACGGTGATTCGAAGGACCTCTCGTGCGGGGCCATCGGCACGATCTCCGCGGTGGCCGGTGGTGCGGAACCTACGCCGACGGCGACGGCGGCAGCAGTCAGCGCCATCATCGACATCCGTCTCGCCCCGAACCTCATACGCTGGACTCTAATAGCAGATGGCTGTCACGGATCCGCGGACACGCGGGCGCGTCACCGAAGATTCACGGTTGTGAACGCTCACAATGCCCGGTCACGGCCCATTTCGGGACACAGTCGGCCACTGTCCATTTTACGTCTCGATTCGGCTGCGCCGCAGCCGAAACCGCAGATCGACGGCGGGAAATCCGGGCATACCTTGACACTCGACCAGTGTCCCAGGTAACAATGTGCGCGTTAACATAGCAGGGAGCCATACATGACCGACAAGTACGTGGTCGGTGTCGACTTCGGCACGTTGTCCGGCCGTGCGCTCGTGGTCCGCGTGCGGGACGGCGCGGAACTGGGCACCGCCGTCACCGCGTATCGCCACGGCGTCATCGACCGCACCCTGCCGGCCTCCGGGGCCGCGCTGCCGCCGGACTGGGCCTTACAGGATCCCGAGGACTACCTCGACGTGCTGCGCGCGGCGGTGCCGGCGGCGGTCGCGGACGCGGGCGTCGATCCGGGTGACGTCGTCGGCATCGCCACCGATTTCACCGCCTGCACGGTACTGCCCGCGCTCGCCGACGGGACGCCGCTGTGCCGCGAGCCGGAGTACGCCGACCGGCCGCACGCCTACCCGAAGTTGTGGAAACACCACGCGGCCCAGGCCCAGGCGGACCGGATCAACGCGCTGGCGCACGAGCGGGACGAGCCGTGGATCGGCCGGTACGGCGGCCGCGTGTCCGCCGAGTGGGAGTTCGCCAAGGGGCTGCAACTGCTCGAGGAGGATCCCGAGATCTATTCCGCTACAGCACGTTTCATCGAGGCTGCGGATTGGATTGTCTGGCGGCTGACCGGGGCGGAGTCCCGCAACGTGTGCACCGCCGGCTACAAGGGCATTCATCAGGACGGCGTCCGGCCCGATCGGGAGTACCTGGCCGCGCTGAATCCCGGATTCGCGGACTTCGTCGCCAAACTGGACCATCCGCTGTCGCCGCTGGGCGCCCGCGCCGGCGGCCTGACCGCGGAGGCGGCGCGCTGGACCGGTCTGCGGCCCGGGATCGCGGTCGCCGTCGGCAACGTCGACGCGCACGTCACCGCGCCCGCCGCGCAGGCCGTGGCCGACGGCCGGATGCTCGCGGTGATGGGCACTTCCACCTGCCACGTCATGAACGGCGACCGGCTGGCCGAGGTGCCGGGCATGTGCGGCGTGGTCGACGGCGGAATCGTCTCGGGCAGTTGGGGTTACGAGGCGGGACAGAGCGGGGTCGGCGACATCTTCGCGTGGTTCGTGGACTCCTCGCTGCCCGCCTCGTACACGGAGCGGGCCGCGGCGCTGGGCCTGGATCCGCACGAATACCTGACCGAACTGGCCGCCCGGCAGCGGGTCGGCGAGCACGGGCTGATCGCACTGGACTGGCACAGCGGCAACCGCTCGGTGCTGGTCGACCACGACCTGTCGGGCCTGATCGCCGGCCTGACCCTGGCCACCGCCCCCGAGGACGTGTATCGAGCGCTGCTGGAGGCCACGGCGTTCGGCACCCGCGTCATCATCGACGCGTTCGAGTCGGCGGGTGTGCCGGTGCGGGAGCTGATCGTCGCGGGCGGCCTGCTGAAGAACGCGTTGCTGATGCAGATCTACGCCGACGTCACCCGGCTGCCGCTGTCGGTGCTGGACTCCGAACAGGGCCCGGCCCTGGGCTCGGCGATCCACGCCGCGGTCGCCGCCGGGGCATATCCCGACGTGCGGACCGCGTCGGAGGCGATGGGCCGGGTGCGGCGCGCCGCCTATCTGCCCGATCCCGACCGGGCCGCCGCCTACGACGCGCTCTACGCCGAATATCGGCTCCTGCACGACCATTTCGGCCGCGGCGGCAACGACGTGCTGCACCGCCTGCGCCGCATCCGCAACGAGGCCCGCAAGGAGGGCACAGCATGAGTGGACCGGGGCCGGAGACGGCAGCGGAGCATCACCACGAAGGCCCTCCACACATGCCCCATCAACACAGCATGAGTGGACCGGGGCCGGAGGCGGCAGCGCAGCATCACCACGAAGGCCCTCCACTCGTGCCCGATGAACACAGCATGAGTGTCGCCGACTCGATCGCCACGCTGCGGGCCCAACTGGTGGGCCTGCACCGGGAGTTGATCCGCTGGGGTCTGGTGGTGTGGACCGCCGGCAACGTCTCGGCCCGGGTACCCGGGGCGGATCTGCTGGTCATCAAGCCCAGCGGCCTGTCCTACGACGACCTGACCCCCGAGTCGATGGTGGTGTGCGACCTGCACGGGAATCCGGTCGAGGGCGACCTGTCCCCGTCCAGCGACACCGCCGCGCACGCCTACATCTATCGGGCGATGCCGCACGTGGGCGGCGTCGTGCACACCCATTCCACCTACGCCAGCGCCTGGGCGGCGCGCGGCGAGCCGATCCCCTGCGCCCTCACCGCGATGGCCGACGAGTTCGGCGGGGAGATCCCGGTCGGCCCGTTCGCCCTCATCGGCAACGACGACATCGGCCGGGTGGTGGTGGAAACCCTTGCGGGACATCGCTCCCCGGCGATCCTGCTGCGCAGCCACGGCGTGTTCGCGCTCGGCGGCAGCGCCCGCGCGGCGGTCAAGGCGGCCGTCATGTGCGAGGACGTCGCGCGCACGGTGCACATCGCCCGGCAGCTGGGCGAGCCGGCGCCGTTGCCGCAGGCCGATGTGGACCGCCTCTACGACCGTTACCAGAACGTCTACGGCCAGCGCTGAGCGCGGCCGCCGAAGGAGTCGATCGATGACATCCGCTGCCCCCGTGGCCACCGAATCCGGTGTGCCCCTGCGCAAACCGCGCATCGGCCTGCTCGGCATCATGCAGGCGCTGTACGACCACATGATTCCCGGTATCACCGAGCGCCAGTCCGGCTACGCGCGGGAGATCGCGGACCGGCTCGCCGATGTCGCCGACTGGACCGTCGGCCGCCCGGTGAAGGATCGCACCGATGCCGAGGAGGTGATGCGCGAATTCGTCAACGCCGACCTCGACGGCGTGATGGTCGTGCTGCTCACCTACGGCCCGGCGATGCGGGTCGCGCGGCTGTTCAACGAGAATCGGCTTCCGGTGCTGCTGGCCAACATTCAGCCCGAACCGCAGGTGACCGCGGCCTGGGACATGGCCGACATGACCTACAACCAGGGCATCCACGGCGCCCAGGACACCGCCAACGCGATGGTGCGCGCGGACCGGTCGTTCGAGGTGATCACCGATGACTGGCGAGCGCCGGAGTTCGCCGAGCGGGTGGACCGCTGGGCCCGGTCCGCGCGGGCGATCACCGCGTGGAAGTCGTTGAAGGTCGGCATCTTCGGCTACGCGATGAACGACATGGGTGACATCCGGGTCGACGAGAACGCACTGCTGCGCGCGCTCGGCCCGGAGATCTCCTTCGTCGCGCCCGGCGATCTGTACCGCGGTTCGCTGGAGGTCCCCGGCGCCGAGGTGGACGCGCTGATCGCTTGGGAGAACGCGCGATTCGAGGTGGACCCGGATCTCACCGCCGCCGAACGCGAGGACCACGCCCGGATGCAGCTGGCGATCGAGAAGATCCTCGTCGAGCGCGGATATCGGGCCTACTCCACGCATTTCGACGCCATCGGCGAGGACGGCCGGTTCCGGCGCCTGCCGCTGGCTGCGGCGTCCAGCCTGATGGCCAAGGGCTACGGCTACGGCGCCGAGGGCGACGCGCTGGCGGCGGCGATGGTGTACGCCGGGCATCAGCTGATCGGTGAGGGCCACTTCACCGAGATGTACGCCATGGACTTCCCGTCCGATTCGATCCTGATGAGCCATATGGGAGAGGGGAACTGGCGCGTCGCCCGCGACGACGAGCCGGTGCGGCTGATCCACCGCGAACTGGGCATCGGCCGGCTGGAGGCGCCGCCGACGTTCCTGTTCCGGTATCGGCCCGGCCCCGCCACCCTGGCCTGTCTGGTGTCGCTGGGCGGGGAGCGGTTCCGGCTGGTGGTGGCCGAGGGCGAGGTACTCGACGCCGCCCCGCTGCCGCAACTGGAGATGCCCTACGGCCAGTTCCGGCCCGACAGCGGCGTGCGCGCCTGCATGGACGGCTGGCTCGCCGCGGGCGGCCCGCACCACCAGGTGCTCAACGTGGGCCGGCACGCCGAGGACTGGCGGGTGTTCTGCCGGTCGTCCGGAATCGAATTCGTCCAGGTATAGACAGACAAGGGAGTCACCGATGGTTCAACTCGATCGCCGCCGATTCTTCGCCGTCACGGGCAGCGCGGCGGCGCTGCTCGCCGCGGCGGCGTGCTCCGTCGATTCCGGTTCCGGCACAACGAAACAGGCGGGCGGCAAGGTCGGCATCGCGATGCCCACCAAATCGTCCGAACGCTGGGTCGCCGACGGCAACAACATGGTCGCCCAGTTCAAGGCGGCCGGCTACGACACCGACCTGCAGTACGCCGAGGACGTCATCGAGACCCAGGTGTCGCAGCTGGAGAACATGATCACCCGGGGCGTGCGGGCCCTGGTGATCGCGGCCATCGACAACAAGTCGCTGACCGGCGTGCTGCAGAAGGCCAAGGACGCCAAGATCGCCGTCGTCGCCTACGACCGGCTGATCCGCGACACCGCGAACGTGGACTACTACGCCACCTTCGACAACTTCAAGGTCGGTGTGCTGCAAGCGAATTACATCGTCGACCACCTCGGCGCGGCACCGGGCAAGGGCCCGTTCAACATCGAGCTGTTCGCGGGCTCGCCGGACGACAACAACTCCTACTTCTTCTTCGACGGCGCGATGTCGGTGCTGAAGCCGCTCATCGACTCGGGCAAGCTGGTGGTGCGCTCCGGCCAGACCAACGTGGCCCAGGTGACCACGCTGCGCTGGGACGGCGCCACCGCGCAGGCCCGGATGGAGAACCTGCTGTCGGCCAACTACTCCAACGCCACCGTCGACGCGGTGCTGTCGCCCTACGACGGCCTGTCCATCGGCATCCTCTCCGCGCTCAAGGCCGTGGGATACGGCAAGGGCGACAAGAAGCTTCCGATCGTCACCGGCCAGGACGCGGAGAAGGCGTCGGTGAAGTCGATCATCGCGGGCGAGCAGACCATGACGGTGTTCAAGGACACCCGGCAGCTGGCCAAGTCCGCGGTGCAGATGACCGGCGCCATCCTCACCGGCGGCACCCCCGAGATCAACGACACCAACTCCTACGACAACGGCAAGAAGAAGGTGCCGTCCTATCTGCTGCAGCCGGTGGCGGTGGACAAGGCGAACTACAAGCAGGTCCTGATCGACAGCGGCTACTACAGCGAGAAGGACTTCGCCTGAACCCGAATCCCGTTGCCGCGGGAGACGTTCAGGTGACCGGGAGCCGGCCGTGATGAGGGGCGGCTCCCGGGGTCCGCAGAGAGGCAGGCGACCGTGACGCAGCACATTCTCGAAATGCGCTCGATCACCATGGAATTCCCGGGGGTCAAGGCCCTGGACGAGGTCGATTTCGAGGTCGCTCGCGGCGAGATCCACGCGCTCGTCGGCGAGAACGGCGCCGGGAAGTCGACTTTGATGAAGGTGCTGTCCGGGGTGTACCCGCACGGCGCCTACTCCGGCGCGATCCTGATGGACGGCGCCGAGATGGCGTTCCGCGACATCCGGCACAGCGAGGCCGCCGGCATCGTGATCATCCATCAGGAACTGGCGCTGGTCCCGCAGCTGTCCATCGCGGAGAACATCTTCCTGGGCAACGAGCGCGGCCGCGCCGGCACGGTGGACTGGCAGGAGACCAACCGGCAGGCGATGCTGCTGATGGCCCGGGTCGGGCTGATCGAGGATCCCGAAACCCTCGTCTCCACCCTGGGTGTCGGCAAACAGCAACTGGTCGAGATCGCCAAGGCGCTGGCCAAACAGGTGCGCCTGCTGATCCTCGACGAGCCCACCGCGGCTCTCAACGAGACCGACAGCGCGGCGCTGCTAGCGCTGCTGAAAGAGCTTCGTGCGCAGGGGATCACCTCGATCCTCATCTCGCACAAGCTGAACGAGGTACTGGCGGTGGCCGATACCGTCACCATCCTGCGCGACGGCCGCACCATCGAGACGCTGGCCGCCACCGAGGTGACCGAGGACCGGATCATCAACGGCATGGTCGGCCGCGACCTCGACCACCGCTTCCCGCCCCGGCCGGAACCGGACATCGGCGAGGTGCTGTTCGAACTCGAGCACTGGACGGTGGACCACCCGACGATCGCCGACCGGCAGGTGGTCCGCGACGCGGCGCTGCGGGTGCGGCGCGGCGAGATCGTCGGCATCGCCGGGCTGATGGGCGCCGGCCGCACCGAACTGGCGATGAGCGTGTTCGGTCGCTCCTACGGCCGCAACATCCGCGGCACGGTCCGCAAGGACGGTGTGCCGCTGAAACTCTCGACGGTGCGCGACGCGATCGCGGCCGGGATCGCCTACGTCTCCGAGGATCGCAAGCAGTACGGGCTGATCCTGGAGGAGGACATCCGCCGCAACATGACGCTCGCGAATCTCGCGGCGGTGTCGACGCATTCGGTGATCGACGCCCACCGCGAGGTGGCCGCGGCCGAGAAGTTGCGTACCCGGCTGACGGTGAAGACCCCCACGGTGTTCCAGAAGGTCGGCAACCTCTCCGGCGGCAATCAGCAGAAGGTGGTGCTGGGCAAGTGGATATTCACCGAACCGGAACTGCTGATCCTCGACGAGCCCACCCGCGGCATCGACGTCGGCGCCAAATACGAGATCTACCTGATCATCGCGCAGCTGGCCGCGGAAGGCAAAGGCGTGCTGGTCATTTCGTCGGAACTCCCGGAACTGCTGGGCCTGTGCGACCGCATCTACGCGATGAGCGCCGGCCGCATCACCGGTGAGCTGCCGCGAGCCGAAGCGACCCAGGAGGCAGTGATGAGACTGATGACCGGAACCGGTACGACCGAGGCGGTGCCGTCGTGACCCTGCAGGATCTGATCACCGAGGGCGAGAACGCCGACGAGATCGTCGCGGCCACCGCCGGGAAGCAGACCGGCGCACTGGCGGCGCTGCGGAATACGTTGCGCGGCAACGTCCGCCAGTACGGCATGACGGTGGCGCTGATCGCGATCGTGGTGCTGTTCCAGATCCTCACCACGGTGCGGCTCTCCGACGGCGTCAGCCTGCTGACCCCGCTGAACGTCACCAACGTCATCCTGCAGAACGGCTACATCCTGGTGCTGGCCGTCGGGATGATGCTGGTGATCATCAACGGGCACATCGACCTTTCGGTGGGCTCGGTGTGCGCGCTGGTCGGCGCGCTCACCGGCATCGCGATCGTGCACTGGCACTGGCCGTGGCCGGTGGTGGTGGTCGCCGGGCTGCTGCTCGGCGCGGTGATCGGTGTGTGGCAGGGGTATTGGATCGCCTACGTGAAGATCCCGGCCTTCATCGTGACCCTCGGCGGCATGCTGCTGTTCCGCGGGCTGGCGCAGCTGGTGTTGCAGGGCCAGTCGATCGGCCCGTTCCCGCAGGGCTTCGTCAACATCGCGGCGGGCTACGTGCCGAACTGGCTGCCGATCCACGCGGTGGTCTTCGACGGCTTCCGGCACGGCGTCGTGGTGCACCTGGTGGTCGGCGATCTGCACGGCATCACCGTCCTGCTGGGTATCGCGTCGATCGCGGCCCTGGTGTGGCAGCAGGTGCGCGTGCGCGGCCGGCGGCGCTCCTACGGCCTGCCCGCCGGGCCGCGTTCGCTGTTCGTCGCGAAGATGGTCGCGCTCGGCGTGGTGATCGGCGCGTTCGCCTATGTTCTGGCCTCCTACAACGGAATTCCGATCATCGGCCTGATCCTGGTGGTGCTGATCCTGGCGTACTCGTTCGTGATGAACCGCACGGTGATCGGCCGCCGCATCTACGCGGTGGGCGGCAACGAGAAGGCCGCGCAACTGTCCGGCGTCAACACCCGTGGCAACACCTTCTGGGTGTTCGTGAACATGGGCGTGCTCGCGGCGCTGGCGGGCATCATCTTCGCCGCCCGGCTCGGCGACGCCACCCCGAAGGCCGGGCAGAACTTCGAATTGGACGCCATCGCAGCGGCTTTCGTCGGCGGCGCGTCCGCCGGCGGCGGCATCGGCACGGTGGTCGGCGCGATCGTCGGCGCCCTGGTGATGGGCGTGATGAACAACGGCATGTCCATGCTCGGCGTCGGCAGCGACTGGCAACAGGTGATCAAGGGCCTGGTTCTGCTGGCGGCGGTCGCCTTCGACGTCTACAACAAGAAGCGCGCGGCATCCTGAGCGCTACGGCCGCCCCGCGCTCGCGGCCGTAGCACTCCTGGTGCCCGCCCGCCGGTCCCGCTCCCGCCGCCGCGCCGCGGTGGGGCGGCCCGTGCCGGGCCCGGCTCAGCACAACCTGTTTCGCACGCAGGCCGTCACGACCGCCGAGCGTCGCACCCGGCGGGACGACACCTGGTCGCCGAAGCCTGTGCGCCGCGCGGCGTTCGACGGCACCGTGCGCCGGACATATGCGCTGCGCCACAACCTATTTCGGCGCACCCGAGCTGTCCCGCACCACCAGCGTCGGCAGCACCGCGGGCGGGTCCGGGATCTCCCCGTCGTACTCCAGCAGTTGCAGCAGCAGTTGCATGCTGCGGCGGCCGACCTCGTCGAAATCCTGCCGCACCGTGGTCAGCGGCGGCGACAGATAGGCCGCCTCGGGGATGTCGTCGAAGCCGACCACCGACACGTCGTCCGGCACCCGGATGCCGCGCTCGGTGAAGGCCCGCAGCAGCCCCAGCGCCATCTGGTCGTTGCCCGCGAACACCGCCGTCACCCCCGGTTGCCCGGCCAGCACGAGCCCCGCCTCGTACCCGGACCGCGCACTCCAGTCCCCGCTGATCATCGGCGGAATCCTGGCCCCGGCGGCCTCCAGCGTGCGCCGATACCCGTCGACGCGATCCCGCGCCTCCAGCCACCCGTTGGGACCCGACACGTGCCACACCGTCTCGTGCCCGAGGGCGAGCAGATGCTCCACGGCCAGCCGGCTGCCCTCGTGCTGATCCATCGAGGCCGCGGGCAGGCCCGCGTCGTGCCCGGCCTGCACCGCGACCGCCACCAGCCGCGCGGGCAGATTGTGCAGCGCGGCCGCCGCCGCCAGTTGCGGCGCCAGGATGATCACCCCGTCGACGCCCTGGTCGGCGAGCGTGTTCACCGCGTCCAGCACCCCGTGCCGGTCGACCCGTTCCAGCGTGACGATGCTGACCCCGTGCCCCGCCGCCCGCGCCGCCCGCTCGATGCCGAGCATCATCGACGCCGGCCCGTACAGGATGGTGTCGAAGGTGACCACACCCAGCACCTTCGAGCGGCGGCTGACCAGCCCCCGCGCCATCGCGTTCGGCCGGTAGCCGAGCTCCTCCACCGCGCGCAGCACCCGGTCGCGGGTCTCCTGCCGCACCTGCGGGCTCCCGTTGAGCACCCGCGACACCGTCTGATGCGACACCCCGGCCAGCTTGGCCACATCGGTCATCACCGCGGGCCGCACCCCCGCCACCTTCGCCACTTTCACCGGGGCATGCCTGTCCCTGTCTCTCACAACTCCGCCTTTCCACGAGTCGTGGAGTTCCGTTGTCCCGACCCCGATCCCGACGATTCAGGTTAGCGCTCACTTCGCCGGGCGCCACGGCGCGCCCGGTCGCGGCGAATTGCCATGAGCGTCAACCGATGCCCGCATATTACCGACGGTGGCCGGTTTCTCTCATACCCTTGACGAGAAGAATGTGAGCGCTAACACTATCAGACAAAACTCCCATCCCGATTCACTGCAAGGGAACCCACCGTGATGAAGAGGCTTGTCACCGCAGCCAGTGTCCTCACCCTCGCCACCGCCGCCCTCGCCGGGTGCGGCTCGTCCGGGAGCGGCAACGACCGGCCGACCCTGGGCTTCTCCCAGGTCGGCGCCGAGAGCGGCTGGCGCACCGCGAACACCCGGTCCATCCAGGAGTCCGCCAAGACCGCCGGTATCAACCTGAAATTCGCTGACGCACAACAGAAGCAGGAGAACCAGATCAAGGCGATCCGCACGTTCATCCAGCAGCACGTGGACGTGATCGCGTTCTCGCCGGTCGTCGAATCGGGTTGGGACACCGTGCTGAAGGAGGCCAAGGACGCCAAGATCCCGGTGCTGCTGACCGATCGCGCGGTCGACTCGAAGGACACCTCGCTGTACGAGACCTTCCTCGGATCCGACTTCGTCACCGAGGGCCACAAGGCCGGGCAGTGGGTTGCCGATCAGTACAAGGGCTCGAATGAGACCGTTAACATCGCGGTCCTGGAGGGCACCACCGGTTCCGCGCCGGCCATCGATCGCAAGAAGGGCTTCGCCGACATCATCGGCACCGACCCCAAGTTCAAGATCGTCGCCTCGCAGGACGGTGATTTCACCCGCGCCAAGGGCAAGGAGGTCATGCAGGCCTACCTCGCCTCGAAGCAGAGGATCGACGTGCTGTTCGCGCACAACGACGACATGGCGCTCGGCGCCATCCAGGCCATCGAGGAGGCCGGTCTGAAGCCGGGCAAGGACATCAAGATCCTGTCCATCGACGGTGTGCACGACGCGCTGCAGGCCGAGGTCGACGGCAAGGAGAACTACGTCGTCGAGTGCAATCCGCTGCTCGGACCGCAACTGATGGATCTGGTCGGGAAGGTGAAGGCGGGTCAGCCGATCGAGAAGCGGATCGTCACCGAGGAGACCACTTTCACCCCGGAGCAGGCGAAGGCCGCCCTCCCCGACCGGAAGTACTGATCCCGCATGGACGACGCGACCACATCGGCGGCCGATCCGGCCCCCCTGGTGCGAATGACCGGCATCGGCAAGCGTTTCGCGGGCGTGGCCGCGTTGTCCGGCGTCGATCTGCGCCTGTTCCCCGGCGAGATACACGCCCTCGTCGGGGAGAACGGCGCCGGCAAGTCGACGCTGATCAAGGTGCTCACCGGCCTCCACACCGCCGACACCGGCGCCATCGTGCTCGACGGTGCGCCGGTGCGGTTCTCCGGCCCGCAGCAGGCGCAGCGGGCCGGGGTGAGCACCGTCTACCAGGAGGTGAACCTCTGCCCCAATCTCTCGGTGGCGGAGAACATCTACATCGGCCGCGAACCGCGCCGGGGCCGGCTCATCCGGTTCCGCGCGATGCGCCGGGCGGCGGCCGGACTCGTGGCCCGGCTACACCTCGACATCGACGTGACCGCCCCGCTCGGCTCGTATTCGCCGGCGATCCAGCAACTCATCGCCATCGTCCGCGCCGTCGACCTCGACGCCCGGGTGCTGGTGCTCGACGAGCCCACCTCCTCACTGGATTCCGGCGAGGTGGCGCAGCTGTTCACGCTGATGCGGCGGCTGGCCGCGGACGGGGTGGCGATCCTGTTCGTCACCCACTTCCTCGACCAGATCTTCGCGATCTGCGACCGGGCCACGGTGCTGCGCAACGGAACTCGCGTCGGCGAGTATCCGGTCGCGGAGCTGACCCACAAGGATCTGGTCGCCGCGATGCTCGGCACCGCGCTGCGCGCCCTCGACGAGATCGAGCGCGAACATCCCGAACCGGCCGCCGAAACCCGCGACACCCCGCTGCTGCGGGCCGAGAACCTCGGCGGCCGCGGCAATTCCGTCGCTCCCTTCGATCTCACCGTGCACGAGGGTGAGGTGGTCGGGCTGGCCGGACTGCTCGGCTCCGGCCGTACCGAGGTGGCGCGGCTGTTGTTCGGCGCCGACCGGCCGGCCTCCGGCAGCATCACCATGGCGGGCACGCCGATGCCGCTGCGGTCGCCGCGCGCGGCCATCGCGCAGCGCATCGCGTTCTGCCCGGAGGACCGCAAGACCCAGGGCCTGGTGCTGGATCTGTCGGTGCGGGAGAACATCCTGCTCGCCGCGCAGGCCGCCCGCGGCTGGTCCCGGCCGATCCCGGCCCGGCAGCGCACCGAACTGGTCCTGGAATACATTGCGGCGCTACGGATCACACCGCCGGATCCGGACATCGCGGTGAAGTTCCTGTCCGGCGGCAATCAGCAGAAGGTGCTGCTCGCCCGCTGGCTGGTGACCAGGCCGCGGCTGCTGATCCTGGACGAGCCCACCCGCGGCATCGATATCGGCGCCAAGGCCGAGATCCAGCGCCTGGTCATGTCGCTGTCCGCGGACGGGATGGCGGTGCTGTTCATCTCCGCGGAACTGGAAGAGGTGCTGCGACTTTCGCACAAGGTCGAGGTGCTGCGTGACCGCCGCCTGGTCGCCGAGCTGCCCAACGACGCCACCCTCACCCTGGACCGGCTGATGGAAACCATTGCGAGCGGGACGGTCTCATGAAGATCCTGACGAACATCCTGCGGCACCGGCTGCTCTGGCCGGCCGCCGCCCTGGTGGCGCTGCTGGCGATCGACGCCGCCCGCACTCCCGGATTCCTGTCGGTGCGCATCCAGGACGGCCACCTGTACGGCAGCCCGATCGACATCCTGCGCTACGGCGCACCACTGGTGCTGATCTCGCTGGGCATGACCCTGGTGATCGCGACCCGAGGCATCGATCTGTCGGTGGGCGCGGTGGTGGCGATCGCGGGCGCGCTGGCCTGTGTGCACATCGCGCACGGCGCCGACCAGTCCTCGGTCGGCGCGGTCCTGGTGGCCGTCGTGCTGGTGCTCGCGGTCGCCGTGGGGCTCGGCCTGTGGAACGGAATGCTGGTGGCCCGCTTCGGTGTTCAGCCGATCATCGCCACCCTCATTTTGATGGTGGCCGGCCGCGGCATCGCACAGCTGGTCACGCAGGGCCAGATCGTGACCGTGCACAGCCCGCCGTACAAGGTGATCGGCGGCGGCTACCTCGCGACGATCCCGGTGCCGGTCCTGATCACCGCCGGCGTGCTGGTGCTGCTGGCGATCCTGTTGCGCCGCACGGCCCTCGGCATGCTGCTGGAGTCGGTGGGCGGTAACGCCGAGGCGTCCCGCCTGGTCGGTGTGCGAGCCACCGGCCTGATCGTGGCCGTCTACGTGGTGTGCGCCTGCTGCGCGGCCGTCGCGGGCCTGATGACCAGCTCCAACGTCACCGCGGCCGACAGCAACAACGCCGGCCTGTGGATCGAACTGGACGCCATCCTCGCCGTCGTCCTCGGCGGCACCTCGCTCACCGGCGGCCGATTCCACCTCGGCGGCACCATTCTCGGCGCCCTGGTGATCCAGACCCTGACCACCACCATCTACACCATCGGCGTCCCCCCGCAGACCAGCCTGCTGTGGAAGGCGGTCGTGGTGATCGCCGTCTGCCTGATCCAGTCCCCCGCCTTCCGCGCCCGCATCCGGCCGCCCCGGCGCCGTCGCGCCCCGACCCCCGCGGAGGTTCCGGCATGAACGCCGCGAGCACCCCCTCACCCCGCACCGCTTCCGCGTCCACGGAGAACGCCGCAGCACCACCGAATCCGGACGCGACCGAGACGTACAACGTTGCCCCACAACCGGAATCGGACCACGCGACCCCCGCCGAATCAGGCGACGCCGCACCGGGACCGGACGCCGGCCACACCCCAGCCCGCGCCTACTCGGGCAGCGCTCCCCCGCAACCGGGACCGGAGCCCGATCACCCTGTCCCGCATGGCGACTCGAACAGCATTGTCCCGCAACCGGTACAGGCGGACACCGCGATCGAGGAACTCCCTCGGCCGACAGACATCACCCTGCACTCGATGGCGCCACCGGAGACCGGAGTCGTTGCACGACAGTCGAAGACCGGTGCCGCTTGGCGCTGGGCCCGCGCGGTACGCGGCAACCGGTACGTTCCGGTCCTCGCCACCGCCGTGCTGTTCGCGATCATGTACGCGGTCGGTGTGGCCCGCTACCCCGCCTTCGGCTACCCGCAGGTGTTCGTGAACCTGTTCATCGACAACGCTTTTCTGCTGGTACTCGCCGTCGGCATGACCTTCGTGATCCTCACCGGCGGCATCGATCTGTCGGTGGGAGCGGTGCTCGCGCTCACCACGGTGGTGTCGGCGTGGCTGGTCACCCAGCACGGCTGGCCCGCGGCGGTGGTGATGCCCTCGATGCTGGCCGGCGGCACGCTGTTCGGCGCCGGAATGGGCGCGGTGATCCAGTATTTCGAGATCCAGCCGTTCATCGTGACGCTGGCGGGCATGTTCCTCGCCCGCGGCCTGGCATACGTGATCAGCACCGATTCGACCACCATCACCGACGGTACGTATACCCGCTTGGCGCAGCAGCGCATTCACCTCGGCTCAGAGGTGTTCCTGTCGATCGGGATGCTCGTCGCACTGGCGGTGGTGGCCGTGGCGTTCGTGGTGCTGCACTACACCCGGCTGGGCCGCACGGTCTACGCGCTCGGCGGCAACGAGCAGTCGGCGCTGATGATGGGCCTGCCGGTGGCCCGCACCAAGGTGACCGTGTACGCGATCAGCGGATTCTGCTCGGCGCTGGGCGGCATCCTGTTCACCCTCTACACGCTATCGGGCTGGAGCCTGCACGCGGTGGGCATGGAACTGGACGCGATCGCGTCGGTGGTGATCGGCGGCACGCTGCTGACCGGCGGATCCGGCTTCGTGCTGGGCACCGTGCTCGGCGTGCTGACGCTGGGCGTGATCCAGACCATCATCAGCTTCCAGGGCACGCTGAGCTCGTGGTGGACGCGGATCGTGATCGGCGCGCTGCTGCTGGTCTTCATCCTGTTGCAGCGGTTGCTGAGCGGTTCCCGGACCCGTTGAGACATCGCGCGCGGTCCCTGCCACCAGGAATCGCGACGAGGCCGGTCGGTATCCTCTAGGCCATGCCACTCGAAGGAGAGTACGAACCGAGCCCGACCGATTGGTCACGTGAACAGGTGGAGAAGTTCGAGGCCTCCGCCGGCGCCGAGGGCAACACCATGAAGGGTAAGCCGATCATCGTGCTGACCACGGTGGGCGCCAAGTCCGGCAAGCTGCGCAAGACCCCGTTGATGCGGGTCGAGCACGACGGCGAGTACGCGGTGGTCGCCTCGCTCGGCGGCGCGCCGAAGCACCCGGTCTGGTACCACAACATCAAGGCCGATCCGCACGTGGAGCTGCAGGACGGCGCCGTCCGCAAGGACTACACGGCGCACGAGGTCTCCGGCGAGGAGAAGGCGCTGTGGTGGGAACGCGCGGTCGAGGCGTGGCCCGACTACGCGGAGTACCAGAAGAAGACCGACCGGCAGATTCCGCTGTTCGTCCTCACCCCCCGCTGACGCGTCCGAGGACTCCGCACACCGCCGGCGCACGCCCGGTGTGCGGATCCGGGCAATGGGTACGACCGGCGCCGATACCGTGGTCGGCCGCCGGCCCGAGTTCGCCTGCCGTTAGCATGACGGGATGTCGAAATCGCTCGAGCTCGCAGAGAAAGTATCCGGTCCGCTGCCCGAATTGACGGCGGACGAGATCGATGCGACCGCGAAGCGAATCTCCGACATTATCGAGCCGACGCCGCTACAACGAGTGGAGCGGCTGTCGGCACGATCGGGCGCGAACGTCTTCGTCAAGCGCGAGGACCTCACTCCCGTGCGGTCCTACAAGCTGCGCGGCGCCTACAACCTGATCGTGCAACTGACCGACAACGAGCGCTCGGCCGGTGTGGTGACCGCCAGCGCGGGCAACCACGCCCAGGGCGTCGCCTTCGCCTGCCGGGCCATGGGTATCCAGGGCCGCATCTACGTACCGACCACCACCCCGAAGCAGAAGCGCGACCGCATCCGTGCGCACGGCGGCCGATTCGTGGAACTGATCGCCATCGGCGACACCTACGACGCCGCCGCCGCGGCCGCCGCGGCCGATGTCGCGCGCACCGGTGCCACCGCGGTCCACCCCTTCGACGACCCCCGCACCGCGGCCGGTCAGGGCACGGTCGCGGTCGAGATCCTGGACCAGTTGCCCGAGGCGCCGGATCTGGTGATCGTCCCGGTCGGGGGCGGCGGCTGCCTGTCCGGCATCGGCACCTATCTGCGCGAACGCTCCCCCCGCACGGCGATCGTGGGGGTGGAACCGTCGGGAGCCTCCTCGATGACCGCGGCGCTGGTCGCCGGCGGCCCGGTGACGCTGCCCCAGATCGACCCGTTCGTCGACGGCGCGGCGGTCCGCCGGGTCGGCGACCTCCCGTACCGCACGGTGGCGGGATTCGGTGGCCGGGTCGTCTCGCACGCCTCGCTGCCGCTGCTCACCTCCACCGAATCCGATTCCGGCGCAGGTTCTTTCCGGATGATGCAGGTGGACGAGGGCGCGATCTGCACCACCATGCTGGAGATGTACCAGAGCGAGGGCATCATCGCCGAACCGGCGGGCGCGCTCGCGGTCACGGCGCTGGCCGAACTCATGGTGGATCCGGGTTCGACGGTGGTCTGCCTGGTCTCCGGCGGCAACAACGATGTGTCCCGCTACGGCGAGATCATCGAACGTTCCCTGGTCCATCAGGGCCTCAAGCACTACTTTCTGGTGGATTTCCCCCAGGAGCCGGGCGCACTGCGGCGCTTCCTGGACGAGGTGCTCGGCCCCGACGACGACATCACCCTGTTCGAATACGTCAAGCGCAACAACCGGGAAACGGGCGCGGCGCTGGTGGGTATCGAACTCGGCGCACCGGACGGCCTGGAGTCGCTACTGAAGCGCCTCCACGACTCCCCCATCCAGTGCGAGCGCCTGGAACCGGGCTCCCCCGCCTACCGCTACCTCACCTGAATCCCCGGTCGGGCGCCGCAGGTCCTGCGGCGCCCGGCCCGGACCAACCCATCACGGCATTTCAGCCGAATCCCGTTGTCCACGAATATCAATCGAACAGTTCATGAGCGGACGACACCACAACATCGAAAAGTTCGGCAGCCGACGATACTTCGATGGCGCGCTTCACCCAGTGCGTCAACTGATCGAGATCCGTGCATTCGCGGATGCGGCGGCGGGAATCGGGGTCAACAGAGATCCCGCGAGCAGACAGCACATCGAGAATTGCTTTCGCCTCACCTTTGGCAAACCCGCGTGCCTCACCTTTGGCAAGGCCCAATGCCTCCCCTTCGGCGCGCCCGAGCGCCTGGTGCTGGAGAGCGAATTCGCTTTTCCATGGGTAATCGCCGAGTGAAATCGTCATCATCCGCTCCAGTTCCTGTACTTCGTTGATTATCGCGAATACCGGACGATCGCTGTCACTACCGATCAGCGATACGTCCAGGTGCAGCTCGGCCGGATTCAGCATCGTCACGGTCTCCGGGCCCAATCGCCAGCACAGTCCTTCGGGGACCGGCACGCCCAACTCGCGTGCGATCTTGGGACCCAATTCGGCTCTGTCGCGAAACAGCTCCAAGGGCACCTCGTGTTTGTTCGACGGCATGCGGCAGACAATACGCACATATCACGCCGCCGACAAAAGACCAGAACGGAAATCAATTAGTTGAATCCCCGGCCGAATATTCGAAATTCAGTTCATCGCCGGACCGGACCTTCTGGGCCTTTTCGCGAGGCCGTCCGGGGCGCATCGGCCCCGGACGGCGAGCCCGAGCTAGTCGTACTGGCCGCAGGCGGAACCGGAGACGGAGCCGAAGGCGCAGGCCGGATCGAAGTCCACGAAACCTGCGGTAATGCCGTGCAACTGGCTGAAGATGTCGTTCCGGGGCTGCGGCGCGGGCTCGGCCGCGGCGGTGCCGGCGGTCAGCAACGCGGCGGCGATCGGACCGGCGATGAGGGCGAGGGCGCGAATCGGGTAACGCACGAGCAGAATTCACTCCTTGATCGATGAGGGGAGACGCTTTCCGGCGCCGTTGCCGGAAAACGCACCCCGCACCCTAGCCGCCCGCCCCGACATGCGCTCGCCCGCACCCGTTTTCCGCTACCGCACCTGCCGGGCGCATGCCTCCGAGCAGGGGGACGACGGCCGGGCTTCAGTACTTGTTCTTGATGACGAAGTACGAGCCGCGAATGGTTCCAGCGAGCTTCGACTTCTGCCGCGCGAACTTGAACGCGGACAGTTCGTCCGGGATGTCCATCCCGTCGGAGAGCTTGAAGCCGACGGCCCGCTTCCCGGAGTCGTCGACCGAGTACATCACGTTGATCGACAGGCCACTCTCGTAGAAGACGTACGCCATGCGGATCCCGTCCACCTCGAAAGCGGTCGCCTCGAGCGGAGGGGAGGCGATGACGATGCCACGCTCGTCCTTCAGGATCCGGCTCACCCACTCGACGGTCGACGCGGCGTCGGCCGCGGGCTCCACGGTGAAGACATGGTCGTACTTGTTCTTGAAGTACCGGGCCTCGTTGGCCCGCAGACCTGCCAGCGCCGGGGCCACCGGCGACGATTCCAGCCCGACGGTCGACACCGTCGCGAAGTCCACTGCGTAGGACATGGCGAACTCCTCACTGCCGCCTCGAGCCGCCGCGGGCGGGAACACCCGGGACGGCATCACGTCGGGCTGAACTCTACAACGAGGCGTCCCGGAAACCGGTCACCACCGTCACACCGCGAGACCGGCCGGTCCGATCGCGAGGAACCGCGCACCTCACGCCGCGCGCGAGAACACCGCCACCAGAAATTCCGACCCGTCCGTGAACGGCCGCAGATCCCACGTGGACAGCCGCACGTCCACGGAAAGTCCGGCCTTCTCGGCGTCCGCGAAGAACTGCGGGAATTCGTAACCCCGGTCGGCCCCGAACCCCACCACCGCCCGCCCGTCCGGGGCGAGATGGCGAGCGAATCCGGCCAGGACGGCCCCCCGCGTGGACGGCGCCAGAAAGGTCATCACGTTGCCCGCGCACACGATCGCATCGAACCCGGCGGCGATCCCCCGGCCCGGCAGGTCCAGCTCGGCGAGATCACCGACCAGCCAGGTCGGCCCCGGATGGTCCTGCTCCGCCGCCTCGATCAGCACCGGATCGACATCGACACCGACCACGACATGCCCGGCCCGATGCAGATACCCACCGATACGCCCCGGCCCGCACCCCGCGTCCAGCACGCGGGAACCACGCTCGAGCATCGCGTCCACCAGCCGCGCCTCCCCGACGATGTCGGTCCCCTGCGCCGTCAACGCCCGGAACCGCTCGACGTACCAGGTCGAATGCGCGGGGTCGGCGGCGACGCGCTCCTCCCACCGGCTCGGGATCCGTCCACTCATGCTCTGTTCCTCTTCGCTCGGGTCCACCGCAGGTCCACTGTGCCACCACCGCCCCGGCCGCCTCCCGGGACCTCCACGCCCCGCACGGCGAAATCCGGGCAACCGCCGACCTCCGTGCGGTCGGGATGCAGTCCCGAAGGGGTGCGACGGAGAGGCCGGTTGCCGATTCGGGTACACGAGCTACACGAGAGCGATCAGCCGGACGAACCGGCCCCGAGCGCGGCGATCAGTGTTTCGGGTGGCATCGTTCGCGGCCGGTCGCTGACCTGCCCGTCGCCGAGTTCGATCACGCGCCACATGCCGTCCGCCCGCAGCGCGAAATCGACTGTCACGAAAGGGAACCCGAGGCCCGCGATCGGCCGCCCGAGGGTCGCGAAATCGACATCGGCCGGGGGTGGATCCTGCGGGGTATCCGGGTGCGGGCCGATCGCCACGCACTCGCCGTCCACCCACCAGGTGCGTACCTCGGCCGAGACGAAATGCTCGAAGCGCCGCAGCACGAAACCGCCGGCCATGTCCTCGCCGCGCAGTTCCCGAAACCGTTGTGCCACATGCCAAGCGGAGTCCGCGTCGTCCGACTCCGGAATGAAGGCCGCCTCCGCCCAGTAGTGTTTCATCGACTTGGTGTAGTCGCGCAGCACCGCCGGTCCGGAACCGAGTTCGCCACGCGCGCAATCGAAGTCCGCGCGATCGTCGCCCACGGTCCACACGGTCCGCGGTGTCAGGTCGGTGAGCGCCGCGTACCAACCGGGTAGCTCGTGCGCCCGCCGGTACTGCTCGGGAGTCGTCCGCAGGGTGACATCGCGCCGGCGCAGCGCAGCGGCGAGGGCCGCGTATTCCGCGCTGCGCAGCATCCACCCGCGATACCACGCAGCACCGCCGGTTCTCACCGCGCGGACCGCCTCCTCGGCGCCGCCGGAGCCCGTCGACGCATTGTGATCGATCAGTGCGACGTCCATTCCGAGGGCACGCGCCGCCTCCGCCTCGGCGGCGAAATGATCATCCGCACGACGCGGGCGCAGCACATCGGCGGGCACGAGCAGCAGCACGGATCGGGACCTTCAGCGCAACCCGGCGAACAGATCGGTCTCCTGAGCGGGGGCCGCGTCCACGCGGTTGAAGTGGCGGACGAAGCTCTCGGTCGCGAAGATCATCTGCTGGAATTCGAAGGGCATGCGCAGGAACGGCACGCTGTCGCTCTGGCTGCCGTGCGCCTCCAGCGCCTTGACCTTTCGCTGCACATGCGCGGCGACGTCGACGAACGTGGTGATCCGGTCCATCGGCGTCCCGAAATCCTCGGGCGGTTCGAAGTCGACGAGGCCGCGAGCCTTGAGCCCCTCGAACATCTCGCGGGAGCTCTCGCGAGGGATCGCGGTGTAGTAGAGCTTGTCCGGGATGTCCGTCGCCGCGGCCGCCGCGAGCGCGATGCGATTCGCCTGGATGTGGTCGGGATGGCCGTAGTTGCCGTTCTCGTCGTAGGTGACGACCACCTGAGGACGGTAGTGCCGCATCAGGTCCGCGAGCCGCGCGGCCGCCTGTTCGACCGGAACGTTGCGGAAGGCGCCCGGGTCCTGGTTGGCGTCCCACCCGTCCATTCCGGAATCGCGATAACCGAGCAACTCGACGTGTTCGATGCCCAGGATCGCCGCGGACTCCCGCAACTCACCGAGCCGTAACGCCCGTACCGCGCTCTCGTCGTGCCCCGGCTCCCCGGGTTTGATCCCGCCGGGCGCATCACCCTGCTCGCCGTTGGTGCAGGTCACCAGCACCGTGCGGATACCCTCCGCGGCGTACCGGGCGAAAATCCCGCCGGTGCCGATGACCTCGTCGTCGGGATGGGCGTGTACGGCCATGATCGTCGGTCGGTCGGTCATGAGACCCCATCTGTCGGTGCCGGGTGGTTCGGTGTGCTCACTCTACGAAGCAACACCGACACCCGAGGCGTTGATTCCGCGCACCGTGCCGACGTGGCTCCGTGCCGTCGACGGTCACGTGGCCGGGCCGGGCCGGGCCGATCCGTTCAGCTCAACTTGCCGAGCGTGCCCGCGACCGCCGCCGCGAATCGGTCCGCGAGGGCATATTCGGGTGCGGAAGCGCTGACGTAGACGGTCACCAGCATGTTCCGCAGCCGGAACAGCACCATCGCGGGATGCACCGGATTACCGGAGTCCGGCTTGCTGTACGCGAAGGACTCGTCTCCGGCGGTGGTGTCGGCGCGGACGGTGGTACCCGGCGACCGGCGTGGCTCGTCGCGCATGTCCTGCTTCTCCATCGCGAACGTGTCCTGCGCCTGCGTGATGCTGGTCAGCCGGATCAGCGTCACCGAGGCGAAGGTCCCGCTGTTGGGGGTGGACCACGAACACGCGCTGTGCGTCTGGAACTGACTGGTCACCGCGGTGCCGAGGATCGCGCCGGCCGCCTCGTCGGTGAACAGCGAGCATGCCTCGGGGTCGGCCATGATCAGCGCGCCCGAACCGCCGGCGGCGGCGGAACTCCGGATCGGCGCCGGGCTCGCCCCCGACGCTCCCGTCGCTCCCGTCGGCCGCGGCGCGGCGGTGGTACCGGTGTCGTGTCGCGAGTAGACGAACGCGACGACACCGCCGACGACCAGCGCCACGGCAGCGACAACGGCCACCGCCACACCCCAGCGGCCGCGAGTGCCTGCGGGCTCCGGCGGCGGATTCGGCCGGACCGGCGGCACGGACTCGCCGGTGGTGAGCGACCGCAGCATCCCCCGCGCCTGGACATCGGTCATCCGCTGCCGCGGATCGCGGTGCAGCAGACCGGTCAGGATCGGGGTGAGCGGTCCGGCCAGCCGCATCGGATCCGGATCCGCGCTGATGGTCGCGACGAGCACGGCCAGCAGTTCCTCGCGCTGGTACGGCGGATGTCCCTCGACGGCGTAGTACAGGGTCGCGCCCAGCGACCACAGATCGGAGGCGGCCTGACCCTTCTCACCGTCGAGCCGCTCCGGCGCCACCCAGCCCGGCGAACCGTTGATCATGTCGGTACGGGTCAGTGCGACATCGCCTGCGACAGTGGCGATTCCGAAATCGGTGAGCACGACGCGACCGTCCCGGCACACCATCACGTTCGCCGGTTTGACGTCGCGATGCAGCACCGCGCCGGCATGCGCCGCGCCGAGTCCGTCGAGCAGCGCGAGGCCGATGTTCGCGACCGCCCGCACCGGCAGCGGCCCCTGCTCGGCGACGATCCGATCCAGCGACCGGCCGTCCACGAATTCCATGATGATCCACGGCCGTCCGTCCTCGACGACGACATCGTGGACGGTGACGATCGACGGATGGGCCCGCAGCCGGGCCGCGGCGCGCGCCTCGCGCAGGGTCCGCTCGCACATCGTCCGGGCCGTCTCGGCGTCCGCCTCGGGCGGGATACGCACCTGTTTCACCGCGACGGTCTGGTGCAGCAGCAGATCGGTGGCGCGCCACACGTCCCCCATCCCGCCGCTGCCCAGTAGGGCGTCGAGCCGATAACGGTCGGCCAGAACGGGACCTCCCGATGGCGCTGTCCCCCACGGGGCGGACCGCGCACCGGAATCGGCGAACTCGAGCCCGCGCTCGGGCGCCGATTCTCCTGCCATTGCTTCACTCCCAACTCGTGGCACGATCCGAGCCGATACCACCGCGCGAGTGTAACGGGTCGGCACCCCCGAATGGTTCACCCGGAGTTGTTGCCGGACAGCGCCGTTGCGCCCCGGCGGACCGCCCGGATCGTCCGTGCCGAAAGATTCCGCGGCCGAACGGATCCGCTGCTCTCCTCGAACGGAAACGCCGAACGTCCTTGTGGCCCGCCGCCACGAGCGCTCACCGGCCGCGCCGGGAGGTCAGCGTGCCGCCACGACGGCGAAGCGCACTCCGAGACCGTGTCCGGCGGCGTCGAGATCCAGCGGATATGCCCGGTGCCGTTCGAATTCGTGGGAGACATCGTCGGCGTCCACATCGACCCGGATCCACCAGGAGGTGCCGTCGGCGGGTTCGGCGACGATCGCCGACTGCCAGCCCGCAGGGGAATGGTAGGCCCGCACCCGGATCGGGAAGGCCTTGCGCGCCTTCATCGCCGGGCGAATCTCGTCACGGCCCAGCGCGGGGAAGACGATGGTGCCGCGCTCCGGGCGCGGCTCGACGATCGCTGCGAAGCAACGGTTTCCGTCGCGCCGATAGGTCGCGAGATCCACCACGGCGGCGCCGTCGCCGACCAGTGCGGTCAAGGCGGCGGCGTCGAGATCGGTGTGCAGGGTCCGCCCGGGATGCGGCTCGGCGTCGAGGACGAGCGTGAAGCCGACCGTGCCGCTGTCCGGAGCGACGTCGACGCTCACCGTCGCGGCCCGGGCGGCGTGTTCCCCCGCACCGTCCGCATCGGCGTCGACGAGCCAGGTACGCGGTGGCACGTCCTCGCCGCCGTCGTCGTGGTAGAGCGCGGCGAACCGGCGCGCATCGCTCGTCCCGCGCCGATAGTTCGCCAGCCGCTCCAGCCGCATGCCGGACATGGTGAGCCCCGCGATCTGGTGCGGCTGGATATCGTGGGACCAGAACCACCGGCGGGGCACAGGACGGATCGACGACATCCGAGGACAGTAGCCGAAGCCCGCCCGACAGGTCCGATACCGCGAGCACGCGTTCCCCGGCGGCCCGGGTGCTCGGACACGGCCCGGACCGGCACCCGCGCACGCAGCGAAAACGGCTGCCGGAGTGCCGGATTCACTCCACCTGGACGAAAGTGTCGCAGTACAGGCCCCGTACGGTGCTCGCCTGGTCGAGCACGACCCTGCCGTCGACCCGCACCGTGCAGTGCAGGTCGGCGCCGGGGTCGGTGT
Organism: Nocardia aurantia; assembly: GCF_009604425.1. GTDB lineage: Bacteria > Actinomycetota > Actinomycetes > Mycobacteriales > Mycobacteriaceae > Nocardia > Nocardia aurantia. Next base: position 388,353 of record NZ_WEGI01000002.1, read on the forward strand.
AACCGAAAACGCTCACTTCGAACGGCGAGTCGGCGGTCACCGGCCGAGCGACGTGGAACGGGGTTTTCGGATTCACCTTCGCGCCTCCGAGGTGATTCTCCGAGGCGATCTTCCAGGTCATGTTCACCACGTCGCCGCTGCCGTGCACGTCGATGGTCACAAGGTAGGTCTTCGCGTTCTGTCGGACGAGGCGGCCGGTGGCTCCGTCGAGCGAGACACCGACCGGGCGCACCGCGGATCCGGTGGCGGCGGCCGGGGGTACCGGGGCGGGTAGCCCTGGGCCGGAAACATCTGCCCCGCAACCGGATACGAGCAATGCCGCGGCTGCTGCGGCGACGACAACGAGTTTCATCGAATTCTCCTGGTGGTCAATGTCCGGTGTGCCGGATGATGTCGAGTGCGATCGGCGCCGCGATCACGGCGATCACGATGACGATGACGAGTGCGATGAGGGTGATCGCGCACCCTCCGGGCGAGCCGCCACGCGCGAGCCGCGCCGAGTCGTCCGCCGTTCGGCGGGCCCGGTGCAGTGCGTCCATGGCCTGACGGTTGGCGTTCTGCTGGTTCTGCCATCCGGGATTGGTCACGAGTTCGCCGCCCTTTCGTGCGGTGCGGGCGCACGCCGGGAGCGGGTGAGCCGGTCGATCGCGAAATCGGTTCCGTCGCCGGTGAGTTCGTGCCGCAGCGCCGTCCGGCCGGTGACGAGCAACAGCAGCGCCAGGACGGGTCCGCGGATCTCCCGGCCCGCGCCGAATTCCCAGTCGATGTCGGTGGCGCGCAGGCGTAGGCCGTCGAGGCGGTGAGCGTCCCAGATGGGCCGGCCGATGCCGGCGGCCGTCGTCGCGGCGGCCGCCACCGCGGCCGGTTCGGTGGTGAGTGTGCGCCCCAACGGAATCGCGATGTCCTGGCCGTGCACGATGATGTCGAACAGGATGTTGCGATAGTTGGTCGGACCCGGCAACCGGCGCGACGCGGCCTGATCACGAATCTGGGAAACCAGCTCGGCGACAGGATGTTTCGCGTGCGCGACCGTGAGCCGATCGATCATCCGGTTGTAATCACCCCGAGCGCGCAGACCGGCCGCCAACAGGGTGCGCAGCGGCATCGGCTGCGGCGTGAGCGCGATGTGCGCGGCGACATCCCGGACCCGCCAGCCCGCGCACAGTGACGGCGCCGCCCATTCCTCCGGTGTCAGCTCCGTGAGCAGACCGGCGATCGCGAGCCGCTGCCGCTCGATCGCCGCCCAACTGCTTTCCCGATCCATCCGAACCCCCTGTCATATTGGTCAGTGTCTCTGACTAATTTTGGTCAGCTATCCTGACCACTGTCAAGAGCGGGAAGGGAACCGGATGGCCGACGACGAGATGAACGTGGGACTGTCGATGTTCATCGCCTACCGGTCGATGGAGCAGCGCACCTTCGCCGCCCTCGCCGAGGCCGGCTACGGCGACATCACCGTCGCCCAGGGCCGGGTCGCCGCCCGGATCGGCCCGGAAGGTACCCGGCTCACCGAACTCGCCGAGCAGGCACAGATCACCAAGCAGACCGCCGGATTCCTCGTCGACCAGCTCGAACGCGCGAATTACGTCGAGCGGGTACCGGACCCGGCCGACGCGCGAGCCCGCCTGGTGCGGCTCACCGAACGCGGCCTGGCGATGGCGACCTTCGCCAACAACGCCTCGACCGCCGTCGAACAGGAGTGGGCCGCCCATCTGGGCCGCCCGCGGATGCGCCAATTGCACGACATCATGGCGCGACTCCGCGAAATCACCGACCCGTACCGCTGACGAGCCGGTCGCGCGTCACCGGGAGCCGTGGAAGTTCATCGGGTAGTAGCGAAAGGTGGCCGCCTGCCCCGCGCCGGGCTGCCCCGCGGGAACCGCTCCGGTCCCGGTGGCGATACCGATTCCCGCACAACGGTATGCCCTGTTAGCGTCGCAGCCGTGAGTACGGATCCGAGCGGCCGGGTCACCCCGAACCGGGTGATGTGCTGCCCGACGGCGTCGAAACCGGCAGCGTGATCCCGTGATCGCCGACGATCGCGACATGACCGGCCGAACCCGACGCCCGTTGATCTTCCTCGACGTCGACGGCCCGCTTCTTCCCTTCGGGACCGACCCCCAGGGTCGATCGCGGGAGGTCGTCGCGGACTCCCGGCTGTCGCGGCTGACCCCCGAGCTGGGGCGACGGCTGGCAGCGCTGCCCGGTGAGCTGGTGTGGGCCACCACCTGGGAGGACGAGGCCAACATCGAGATCGCGCCGCGGATCGGGCTTTCACCGCTACCGGTCGTGCGCTGGCCCGTCCCCTCCGCCGAACACGAACACGAGGACCGTTGGTTCGGGTTGTGCTGGAAGACAAGGACATTGGTGCACCAGGCGGCCGGCCGCCCGTTCGCGTGGATCGACGACGAGATCACCGATGCCGACCGGGACTGGGTCGGCTCCCATCATCCCGATCGCGCGTTCCTGCACCGGGTCGAGTCCCACCGCGGACTCGGCGACGGCGATTTCGCGGCGCTCGACACCTGGCTGCGCGCCGCCTGATCACCTGCGCCCCATGGGATTCGGCGCGAAATCCCGGATCGGCCGGCAGGGATTCGGTCGATGATCCTCGCAATCGTTCTGCTGCGCACCGACTCCGCCGGCGTCGGGTGCCGACCTCCCATGACCAGCACCGATCCGAAGCGAGCAGAGTCCGAGCGAATACAGCTCGGTACCCAGCGCCCGCTCACCCGTGGGCGAACCGGAACCCGGTGGCCCGCAACCGGGCCGAGCTGACCGGCACCTCGGGCGATCCGATCTCGCCGCGATAGGTCAATGCGGGAAGTCCTGCCGCGGTGCAGATCTCGGCGAACGCCTGCTCGTTGGTCGGTGGGACGACCGTGTCCGGGTAGGCGTTGTAGATGCCGGTCAGTTCGCAGGTGACCACATGGTCCAGGGCCGCCGCGGCGTCACGATAGTCGATCCGGTACAGCAGGGCCTTCGCCGCGAAAGGAACGCTGCCGCCGAGTCTTTCGTGGGCGAACCGGATCCGGGTGGGGTAGTCCATGTCACGGGGATGGCCGTAGACATCCGGGATACGCAGCACCGCGCCGCGTGGGGCGCCGAGCACCACCTGTTCAGCGGCGAGGAAGTTGCGGGGGGACGCGTCCGGGTCGTCGGTCGTCGGGGTGGACTCGTCGACCTCGGCGCCGGACGCCGCGCCGTACACCGATCCGGAGCCGACGAAGACCACCCGCTCGTGCAGTTCCGCTGCCACGCGGGCACTCGCCACCAGCGTGTCGGCGTATTCCGCGACCCGGGACGCCGCGTCGAAGGCGCGGGTCAGCCGCGGGCTCACCGCCAGGACCACGGCGTCGGCACCGTCGACGGCGCGGGCCACCGCCGCCCGGTTCGAACCCCGCGCGACGACCACCTCCGTGCACACCGCGCGCAGTTCCGGGATCCGTTCGGGCGTGGTGGTCGTCCCGACCACGTTGTGCCCCGTGGTCGTCCAGCGCCGGGCCAGTTCCATGCCGACATTGCCGCAGCCGATGATCGCGTACCGCACGGACACCTCCAGAGGGAAACAGTGTTTCCCATTGTCCACCCGAGCCGCTCGTGCTGCGCGGCGAGCGCGGGCTTACTCGACGGCCGCCGCGGAGATCACCGATCGGTGCCGGGCGGGACGGTGAGGCAGAAGGGATGGCCCGAGGGATCGAGCAGTACCCGCCGGCGGTCGGGGGCGGGCCGGCAATGCGGCCTTGACCGCGCCGCGAAAGATCGCCGCGCGCTCCGCGACATCGAGATCGGGGACGAACAGATCGAGGTGCATCTGCTGGGGCACTTCGTTACCCGGCCGATCCGGTGGCCGGCGACGTGCGGTCCCACCGAAAAGTAATCCCCCGACCCAGCCCGCGTCGCCCGATCGCATGCGACACTCTCGACATGGTCGCGGCTGCTGCACCTCCGCCAGGTTTTCATTCGGTGACACCACGCATGGTGGTCGACGACGGGCGCGCCGCGGTCGCGTTCCTGCGAACGGTGTTCGGGGCCACCGGCGACATCGAGCCGGATCGACCGGCCGAAGTGCGCATCGGCGACTCGTTGGTCATGGTATCGGAATCCGGTGAACGCGAACGGTTTCCGGCCTTCCTGTACGTCTATGTCGACGACGTCGCCGCCACGTATCAGCGGGCGCTGGCCGCGGGTGCCGACCCGATGGAGGCACCGCTGGACACGCCGTACGGTGACCGCCGGGCGATGGTCCGCGACCCGTCCGGCAACGTCTTCCAGATCGCGAGCCGGCACGTGCCCACCGCTTGACGTCGAGCCGCGGCGAGTTTCCCGCCCGCCGCCGGACCACTGCTGACTACCCTGGGGCGTATGGCCTCGCTGCGATCGCTGACGCTGGTTGTGCTAGTCGCCGTGCTGACGGGGGCTTGCGCCCATCAGGGCAACGGGTCCTCCGTGCCGGCCCCGGATCCGGGACTCACCGGCGACTGGAACGGCAGCCTGGATCTGCCGAATCTGCCACTGCCGGTGGGTGTTTCGTTCGCCGACGGGAGTGGCACGCTCGACATCCCGGTCCAGGGGGTGTACGCGACGCCGCTGGAGCAGGTGCGGGCGGATCCGGACGGCGTGGCCTTCCGGGCGCCGGGGTTGCCCGGTGACGTGTCGTTCCGGGGACGCTACGACCGGGGCGGTGACACGATCACGGGCACGATCACGCAGGCCGGGCGGGAGTTGCCGCTGGCGTTGCGGCGCGGGAAGGTTCCGGTGCCGCCGCGGCCGCAGGAACCGCGGGCGCCGTGGCCGTACCGGTCGGAGGATGTCACCTATCGCAGCGGTGACATCACCGTCGCGGGGACCGTCACGGTGCCGGATTCGCCGGGACCGCATCCGGCGGTGGTGTTGATCGCGGGCAGCGGGCCCAACGATCGGGACGAGCAGATCTTCGGGCACAAACCCTTTCTGCTGCTGGCGGATACGCTCACCCGGGCCGGATATGCCGTATTGCGCACGGACAAACGGGGAGTCGGGGGCACCGGCGGCGCGCTGAACGACGCCGATTACCGGGATCTCGCCGACGACACGGCGGCGGGGGTCGGGTATCTGCGCGGGCGGGCGGATATCGACGCCGCGCACATCGGGTTGCTCGGGCACAGCGAGGGCGGGTATCTCGCGCCGCTGGTCGCGGCGCGGGCGAACAGTGGTGTGGCGTTCGTGATTCTGATGGCGGGGCCGGCGGTCGCCGGGGCGGAGGTGCTGCTGGAGCAGAACGAGCTGATCGCGGCGGCGGCGGGGATGGGGCGCGAGGCGATCCATCATCAGCTCGAATTCGTCGGCACGCTGACCACATTGGTGCGGGCGGGAGACCTGGATGCCGCCCGGGATCTGTTCCGCGATCACACCGCCACGCTGACACCGGGCCGGGAGCAGCCGGCCGACGCGCTCGACTACTACACCTCCACGAATTTCCGGTCGTTCCTGAATTACGATCCGGGCCCGGCGTTGTCGGCGTTGCGGATACCGGTGCTCGCCTTCTTCGGCAGCAAGGATCTGCAGGTGCCGCCGGCGCAGAGCGAGCCGCCGATGCGGCGGTATCTCGGCGCCGATCCGGATGCCGAGGTCCGCGTCTTCGACGGGCTCAATCATCTGATGCAGCCCGCCGGGACGGGGGCGGTGAGCGAATACGGGAGCATCGACACCACCATCGACCCGGCGGTGCTGGATCATGTCACGGCCTGGCTGGCCGCGCGGGCGCCGGTGCGCCGTTGAATCAGGCCGCGGAACGCGGTATCGCGCAATGGATTCCGTTCTCCCCCGCGACCCGGACCATCCGATCGTGCAACTGGCGGAACGCTTCCGGGGCCAGCGGATGGGTGGAGGCGCCGTCGCCCCAGACGCGGCGGCCGCCGACGTACACCCCGCGCAGGTTGCGCAGCGAGCAGGCCAGCACGTAGGTGGCGACCGGATCCCAGATCGGGCCGAGGTCGGGGCTGCGGGGGTCGACGATCACGAAATCGGCGTATTTGCCGACCTCGAGGGATCCGACGCGGTCGGCCACCCCGATGGCGGCGGCGCCGCCGAGGGTGTGCAGGCGCAGCATGTCGGCGGGGGTGAGGATCGTGGCGTCGGAATGCTTGGCGCGCTGCAGATACAGGCCGGTGCGCATGTTCTCGAAGGGGTCGGCGACGTCCGTGCAGGACTGGTCGTCCAGGCCGATGCCGACGCGCATACCGGCGCCGAGAAACCTTGGCACGTCCGCGATTCCGGAGCCGAGGCGGCCGTTGGACATCGGCTGCCACACCATCGCGCACCCGGTTTCGGCGGCGCGGTCGATCATGTGGTCGGTGGGGTGGACGAAGTGGCCGAAGGCGAAGTCGGGGCCGAGCGCGCCGGCCTTGTCGTACCAGTCGAATTTGGCGCGCTGGATGTCGATCTGCTCGGCGGTCTCCACGAAATGCGCCTGGTTGGTGACCCGGTGATCTCGCATCATCGCGCGTTCGCGCTCGGCGGTGACCGGCGCGGTCGACCACTGCACGCTGCCGAAGACCGAACCGCCGAGATTCAGCTCCGGCGGGACCGCCGCGGCGACGTGCTCCATCGCGAATCCGAAGGCCTGCAACGCTTCCGACTCGGGCAGTTGCTCGTCGTCCAGCCGGACGGCATTCACGCAGCGCAGTCCGGCGTCGGCGGCGGCATCGATCTGCCGGGTGAGGAATTCGACCGGGCGGACCGCCGCCGCCTTCAGACTCGAGGTGGCGTAGTCGAATTTCGCCAGCACCCGGCTCTGGGTGAAGTTGTAGGCGGAGGTGACCCCGGCGCCGAGGAAGTCCAGCGCCCCGGCGAGGGTCAGCCAGTAGAGATCCTCGGCGCCCGCGGCCAGCAACATCTCGGTGTTGCGGGTCACCCACGGGTACAACGTGTCGTTCGGGGCCACGCCCCGCATCCCCGCGGTGAAGATGTGGCTGTGCGCGGAGACGAAACCCGGTGCGACGAAGGCACCTTCGGCGTCCAGACGCTCCCCCGGCTGCGCGGGCGGCTCCCCCGCGCCGAGGGCGGTGATCCGGCCGCCGTCGCCGACGGTGAACCAGCCGTACAGCCACGGCTCCTCCCCCGCCACCGGTAGCAGGACGGCATTGTGCACGATCAGAGTCATCCGGGCAGAACCTCCACGTTCCAAGCTGTTCCGGTGCGGCGGTAGCGGGTCCGCTGGGACGGCCCGTCGGGGTCGCCGCGCCAGAAAACGAATTCTTCGGGCCGGACGGCGAATCCGGCCCAGGTGCCCGGCGGTTCGAGATCGGCGTGCGCCGCGTCGAATTCCGCCCAGGCGGCGTGCCGGGCCTCGACCGGCAGGGTCGCCTGTTCGGGGGTGTTCAGCCAGGCCAGCAGTTGCAGATAACGGCCGCGGCGGGCGTACACCGCTCGCTCCTCGGCCGCGGTGGCCCGGGTGACGGCGCCGCGCACCAGCAGTTGCCGGCCGACCTCGGGCCAGGCCACCGCCACCGCCGCGTACGGGCGGTCCCGCAGTTCGCCGACCTTCGCCGAATCGGCGTCGGTGTGGAAATACACCGCGCCGTCGGCGAATTCGCTGAGCAGGACGTGCCGCACCCGGGGATATCCGTCCGCGCCGACGGTGGCCAGCGCCATCAGCGGCGGCGGCGCCGAACCGGGCTCCGGAATCCACAGTCCCGCCAGCCGGATCGGATCGATGGTCGTGAATTCCGCCGGGGCGCAGTCCCGCCCGAACGCCATGCTGCTCGTGATCATTCGTGGACGCGGCCGGGATCGAATTCGGCGATCTCCGGCAGCGCCGCGACCAGGGTGTCGACGTTCGTCGCGAACAGTTCCGCGCCGATCTCGGCGGTGGCGCCGGTGGGGTCGCCGATCACGCCGGATTCGGCGAAATCGTCCGCGAGCCAGCCGAATCGGACCGATTTGCCGAAGCCGACATGTTTGTGGCCCGCGATGGCGTGCGGCACCGCGGATCGCGCCTCGGCCATGTCGACCAGCTCCGGGGCCAGGTGCAGCATCACCGAGGTCTCCGCCCAGCCCGCGTGGATGCCGAAGCCCTCCTCGGTGGGGCCGGGGCGGGCGGGGCCACCGTACAGGAAGGTCTGAAGGTCGAAGCGGCGCCGCAGTTCCCGCAGCGCGACCTCCAGCAGGGCCGAGTTGCCGCCGTGGCAGTTGACGAACAGCAGCCGCCGGGCCGGGGTGGCGGCGATGCTGCGGCCGATGTCGACCACCGTGCGCATCAGGGTGTCGGCGCGCAGCCACAGGGCACCCGGAAAGTGCGCGTGCTCATCGGATTTCGTGTAGCCGAGGGCGGGCAGCAACCAGACGTCCTGCCCGGCGGCGGCCGCCCGGTCGACCGCCGCGGCGGCGGTGCGTTCCGCGATCAGCAGATCGGTGCGCAGCGGCAGATGCGGGCCGTGCGGTTCCAGCGCACCGGTGGGCAGCACCAGCACCGAGTCGCGGGACAGCGCCCGCGGCACCTCGGCGGTGGTAAGATCGGCGAATCGTCTTGTGGTCGTTGTCATTCCAGCCACCTTCCCGGATTCAGCAGACCCTTGGGATCGGTGCCGCGGGCGATCGCCCGGACCCGGTCCGCGTCGAGATCCACATAGGACTGATGTGGTGAATGCACGCTCACGCCGAGCGCGCGCAGCGCCGGCACCCCGGCGTACACCTGCTCCGGGGAGCGGTAGACGCCGTTGAGCATTCCGAACACCGTGCCGTGCCCGACGTCGAGGTGCAGCATGCCGCCCTCGTACACGGCCTCCACCTCGCGCAGCCGGGTCACCAGCGCGTCGCCGGAGACCTCCATGTGAAAGTACGTGTCCGGCACCGCTTTCTGCAGCCACCAGGTGGGATGGTTGTAGGACAGGGTGCTCACCCGCAGCGTCTGCGGCAGGCCCTCGCGCACCGCCTCCACCCGCCCGCCGGCGGCCTCCAGCACCGCCACGGTCTCGTCCAGCGCGGCCGCGTCGACGATGCCGCGCACATTGGCCCGGTCGCGGACGAGTGCCGGATCGGCGGGCAGCGCGCCGACCAGTTCGGCGCGGTCGGCCGACAGCAGCCGCGGCAGCGGCGCGATCGCGCCGGCCGCCCGCGCCGCCGGGAACGCCTCGTGGTGCGAGTCGAAACTGACGTAGGGACAACGCCATTGCTGCAACGGCTCGATCCGCACGGTCGCGGCGACGATGATCCCGGCGACGCCGTAGGTGTGCACCAGCGGCTGCGCGTCGAGGCCGGTGAGATGCACGATCTCCGCGTCCTCGTGCCCGAACACCACATCGAGGGATTCGACGAAACCCATGTGGTTCCGGCCGTGCACGATCGTGCCGGTGCCCGCGGAGCCGCCGGCGAGGAAGCCGCCCAGCGTGGACTGCACCGTGGACGGGTACATCCACAGCTGCCGGCCGGCCTCCCAGGCGGCCTGCTCCAGGGTGACCATGCGGGCCCCGGCCTCGGCCGTGATCGTGGTGTCGGTGCGGCCGGTGACGGCCGACAGCGAGGTCATGTCCATGACCAAGCCGCCGAAGCGCGGAACCACCTGGCCGTAGTTGCCGGTTCCCTTGCCGCGCGCGGTGATCGGGACCCCGCGGCGGATCGCGGCCCGCACGATCGCCGGCACCTGATCGGCGGACTTGGGGTAGCAGACCGCGTCCGGGCGGCCGAGGTCCTGCGCGGACAGGATGGGGCTGAGGCCGGAGCCGTCCCGGGCCGCGCGATCCAGCGCGCGGTCGAGGGTGCTGACCCCGCGCGGGCCGAGCAGGGCGAGCAGATCGTCGACGAGCGCGTCCACGTCCTCCCGCCCGAACTCGGGCCGCGTGGGGGTCAGGGCGGCCGTCACGACGGCAGTCCGATCCTGCTGTCGAGGAACCTGTTGGTGGCCAGCTGTTCCGGCTTCAGATCGGCGGGCACGTTCACCTTCTGCGCGCTGAACACCGGCCGGGTGATGTCGATCATGTGCTGCACGCGGGCCTCGTCGAAACCGCCCATCTCCGTGCGCGCGATCAGCCCGGTCTCCTTCATGGTCTTGGTCGCGTAGTCGGCGTTGCCGGTGTCGTAGACCCAGCCGGTGTTGTATTTCTGCACCGCCGCGACGATCAGGTCGTTCGCGTGGGCCGGATCGGCGAAGTAGTCGACCTCGGCGCGCTGCAGCACCGGTACCAGCTTCTGCAGGCAGGCCGAATTCTTCTCCAGCTCAGCGGATCTGATCGACATCGCGGACTTGTAGGTCGGGAAGCCGACATCGTGCACCAGCTGGTAGGCGACGGGCTTGTGCCACTGCGCGATCTTCTGCTGGTACAGGTAGGGCTCGGAACTCGAGAAGCCCTGTTGCGCCTTGGCGCCGCCGGCGGCGACGAAGTTGGCGGGGGTGCCGTCGTAGCTGCCGTCGATCTGCCCCTTGTCCAGGATGCCCGCGCCGGTCAGGTAGTCCATGTAGGCGACGCCCTGGAAGTACAGCACGGTGGCCTTCGCGGCCTTCAGGTCGGCGATGCCGTGCACGTTCGGATAGGTCGCCGGATCCCACATGATCATCTGCGGGCTCTTGTCCAGGGTGGCGAACACCGCCGTGGTGGGGTTGGTCGCCGCGTTCTGGATCTCGGTGTCGGTGTCCACCATGCCGAGCATGATCGACTGGTCCTGGTACATCTGGGAGGTCACCGTCTGGAAACCGATCGCCGGTCCGCCCGCGCGGATCTCGACGTCGACGCCGGTGTACTCGCCGTGGGTGAACAGCGGGGCGCTGACCCGCTTCGCGCCGGCGTCGAATTTCGGGTCGGGGCCGAGCAATTGGTAGAGCATGCCGTGCTCGGCCTCGGGATTCCAGTCGGTCTGCAGCACGACCTTGGCCGGGCACACCGACTTCAGGTCGACCGAGCCGATCGGGCCGCTGTAGCCGGAGGAGGCGGCCGGCGACGAGGAGTCGGAACAGCCGGTCAGCACGGCGAGCCCGACAGCGGCCGCGGCCGCCAGCAGGGTGCGGGAGCGCCGGGACATTACATTGATCATCGTTGTCTCACAAGGGGTTCGAGGGATGCGGAGAGGTGGGGTTCAGCGGCGGGCGGAGTCGTACCAGTTGCCGACCGCGCGGCGGGAGATCCAGCCGAACAGGCCGAAGACGAGGACACCGAGGGCCGAGGCCAGCAGGATCGCGGCGAACAGTTGCGGGGCCTGCAACCGGGAGCGGTAGTTGTCGATGAGGATGCCGATTCCGGGATCGCCCTGTTTGAAGAAGAAGTCGCCGACGATGGCGCCGACCACCGACAGCCCGGCGGAGATCCGCACCCCGGCGAACGTAGCGGGCAGGGCCGCCGGGAATTCCAGTTTGCGCAGCACGGTCAGCCGGCCGGTGCCGCGCAGCGCGAACAGATCCCGCAGGCCCTGGTCGACCGACTTCAGCCCGAACAGGGTATTGGACACCACCGGGAACAAGGCGATCAATACACACACGAAAACCCGTGCGACGAAACCGAATCCGAACCAGAAGCCGATCAGGGGCACCAGCGCGAGGATCGGGACGCACTGCATCACCACGGCATACGGGAACAGCGCCAGCTCGGCCCAGCCGGCCTGCGACATGAGGATCGCCCAGGCGACGCCGAGCACCACCGCGATCGCCAGCCCGGTCAGCGCCACCACGGTGGTGCGTTCCAGCGCCTGCCACATGTCGGGTCCGGAGGGCCCGAGCAGGCCCTTGGTGAGCACATCCTGCGGCGGCGGCAGCAGGAAACGCCGGGAGGGCGCGAGGATCTCGTACGACGCGAAGTACCACAGGCCGATCACCAGCGCCAGCACCACGGTGGGGGCGAGCACGGCGGCGGGATTCCAGCGCCGCGATCGGGGCGCGGGCGGCTCGGATTCCGTTGCGCCGGGGCCGGTCCGCCGCACCGGCCCGGAAGCCGCCGAGGTACCGCCGGCCGTATTCGGTGCGTCGAGTTCGACCGCCGCGGTGTTGGGTTCATCCGTCGAAGCCGAGTCGGACTCGGTGGCAGGCCCGCTCGGCGAACCGGCTTCCGGCACCTGTTCCGCCGCCACACCCGACTCGCCATCCTGCCCGGATTCCGCTGTACCGCCGGGCTTTTGCGTATCCGACCTGCTTGTCGTCCCGGTCCTCACTGATGACCTCCTCGTAGCGCCTCGGATACTCGCCCGGCCAGCGCGGCGAACTCCGGGGTGAACCGGAGGTCCTGGCGGCGCGGGAAATCGAAGGGGATGTCGATCTCGTCGACGACGGTGCCGGGCCGGCCGGACATCACCACCACCCGCGAGGACAGGAAGACCGCCTCCGCGACCGAATGGGTGATGAACAGCCCGGCGAAGCGGCGCGCGGCGAACAGCTCGCTGATCTCGCCACCGAGCCGCTCCCGGGTGATCTCGTCCAGCGCGCCGAACGGCTCGTCGAACAGGAACAGTTCGGGGTCGACGGTCAGCGACCGGGCCAGCGACACCCGCATCTTCATGCCGCCGGACAGCATGCGCGGCAGGTGATCCGCGAATCCGGCCAGCCCCACCAGTTCGATCGCCTCGTCGGCGCGACGGTAGCGCTCGGCGCGGCCGACCCGGTCGAGTTCGGCGAGCAGCGCGACATTGTCGCGGACGGTCCGCCACGGCAGCAGCGTGGCGTCCTGGAAGACGTAGCCGATCCGGTTCGCGCCGACCTGCGCGTAGCCGCCGGTGGCGCGGTCCAGGCCGGAGGCGATCCGCAGCAGCGTGGACTTGCCGCAGCCGGAAGGGCCTACGACACTGACGAATTCACCGGCCCGTACGACCAGATCGACGTCGCGCAGCGCCACCGTGCCGTTGGGGTAGGTGAGCTCGACGTCCTCGAAGCCGAGCACCTGACTGCCCCGTCGCGGTGGTGCCGTGTTCATCGTGACGCTCATGGAACTGATACCTCCGTAGCCGCGAGTTCTGCTGTCCGGTAAGTCGTTTCGCTGACCGAGACGATCGCGCCGCGATGCACGACCACCCGGTCGGCGGGTGCGTCGGCGATCACGCCGAGCAGGCCGGTGCCGCGCACGGCCAGCAGTTCGGCGGCCGCGCCGGGCCGCGGACCGGCCGCGGGCAGGCCCAGGACGGCACGCGCGCCGTCGGTGACCAGATGCGCGGCCGTCGCCGGGTCCAGATGTCCCGCCGCGATCAGCAGCGCCGCGGTCTCCAGGGCGTCGCTGCGGCCGATCGGGTTGAACGGGTCGCGCACGTTGTCCGCGCCGGCGGCCAGCGGGATACCGGCCGCCAGCAGCGCGGACAGGGCGGTGAGCCCGCGCGGCGTGCTCACCGGGTGCGCGCGGCCCTGTAGGTACAGGTTGGTCACCGGCAGGCTGACGACGCCGATTCCGCTGTGCGCCACCGTCTTCAGCAGCGGTTCGAGTTCCTCGGCCGGGAGCGTGGACAGCCGGCAGCAGTGCCCGGCGGTGCGGATCCGCTCGGCCGGCCAGTCCGCGACCCGGTCGGCGAAGTGACCGAGCATGAAGTGGTCGCCGTCGAGGAATTCGTCGACGTGCAGATCCACCCCGACCCCGCGCCGCTCGGCGATGTCGAGCAGCCGATCGGTCTCGGCGATCGGATCCGGCGCGACATGCGGTGCGCCACCGACCAAGTCGGCGCCGGCGTCCAGCGCATCGTGCACCAGTGCCGCGGGCGCGGTGTTCGGGGTGAGCGCGACGATCTGCACGTCCATCAGCTCGCGCAGCCGCTCCCGGACTCCCACCACGGCGCGCAGCCCGCGCAGCGGATCGGGCCCGTCGAGCAGGTCGACATGGGTGCGCACCGCGGTCGTGCCGTTGCGCAGCAGCGCCAGCGCCGCCGCGAGCGCGCGCTCGTGGAACGACTGCTCGGTGAACACGGCGCAGCCGGCCCGCCAGCTGCTGATCGCCGCGCCGAGATCGCCCAGCGGCGGCGCCAGGGTGTCCCAGGACAGCGCCTTGTCCAGGTGGGCGTGCGGCTCGGCGGGGGCGGTCAGCAACACGTAGCCCCGCAGGTCGACCTCGCCCGCGGCGGAGTCGACGGGCCGCTCCGCGCGATGCGGTTCGACCGCCGCGACGACCCCGGGGTCGCGCAGGGACACATCGACCACCGAGCCGTCCGGCAGCATCGCACCACACAACCGTGAAACACGATGTGGCAGTGGCTGTTCCATATAGCTCCCTCGGACTGTGCGAAGATCTCGGGATCCGCCCGTGGCTGGTGTGGCGGGGCTCTACAGTGAGCTATGTTGATGACATCAACATTTAGGAACTATCGAACCGCAATATTTCGATCCCATGAACAGCGCGGCTTCGTCTTGTTAAACCGTCTCCGGCCGGAGACGACGAGCTGGGAGACAGACATCGTGCCCGACGACGAACAGCACGCCCTCGGCGCCGAGATACGCCGCAGACGTCGCGGCCTCGGCCTCACCATCGTATCGCTGGCCGAACAGGCCCAGATCTCGCATCCGTTCCTCAGCCAGCTGGAACGCGGCCTGGCCCGCCCCAGCATGATGACGCTGGCCCGGCTGGCCGAGGCGCTGGGCACCACCCAGGTGGAGCTGATGATCGCCGCCGACTCCCGGTCCGACGGCGCGGCGAAGCCGGGCTCGATGCGGGTGGTCCGCGCGCACGACGGCCTGCAGCTACCCCGCGGCATCGCCCGGACCGGCTCCGACCAGGGTTCCACCCGGCTGCTGGTGCACGGCCGCGCGGCGTTCTACCCGCAGGAGTTCATCGAGGTGCACACCGACTTCGGCCCCTATTTCGTGCACGACGAGGACGAGTGGCTGTACGTGGTCGGCGGGACGATCGTCGCCGATCTCGGCGATCACGGCCAAGCCCGGCTCACCGAGGGCGACAGTCTCTACTACACTGGCGGCACACCACACCGCTGGCGGGTGGTGGATTGCGTGAGCGCCCGGCTGATCGTCGTGAAGGCCGCCGGGCAGCCGGAGACCGGCGCGTAATCGAGATCCCGTGGCTGGGAACACAATCCGGTGGGGCCGACCTCCGAGAGGGCCCTCATGAACACGAACGAAACGATCGATGTCGTTGTCCGCGACCGCCGCCCGGTGGCTCGCGACATCGACGAATTCACCCTCACCCGCCCCGACGGCGCCGCACTGCCGCCCTGGGAGGCCGGCGCGCACATCGACGTGCTCCTGGACACCGGCGCCGAGCGCCAGTACTCGCTGTGCTCCGATCCGGCGGACCTCTCCGCCTACCGCATCGCCGTCCTGCGCGAGCCCGCGGGCCGCGGCGGCTCGGTGCGCCTGCACGAGCTGATCCCCGGGACAGTGCTCTCGATTCGCCCGCCCCGCAACCATTTTCCGCTCGTGCGCGCCCTCGGCTACGTCTTCGTCGCCGGTGGCGTCGGCATCACCCCGATGCCCGCCCTGCTGGCGGCCGCCGCCCGCACCGGCCGGCCGTGGCGGCTGGTCCTCACCGCGCACAGCCCCGAAAAAGCCGCCTACGCAACCGAATTGCGCGCCCGCCACGGCGACGCGATCACCGTCCACCACTCCGGCGTCGCCGGCCGCCTCGACCCCGCCACCCTGCTGGCCGGCACCCCGCGCGGCACCGCCGTCTACGTCTGCGGCCCGGCCGGCCTGATCGACGCCGTGGAGCGTGCCTGCGCACCGCTGCCGGCCGTCGACGTGTTCACCGAACGCTTCGTCGCCACCACCACGGACAGCGCCGCCGACACCCCCTTCGAGGTCTCACTCGCGAATTCCGGTCTGGTGCTGACGGTTCCACCGGGCCGCTCCATCCTCGACATCGCCGAGGAACACGGCGTGGTCACCGTCTCCTCCTGCCGCGAGGGCACCTGCGGCACCTGCGAAACCCCGGTCGTCAGCGGCGAAATCGAACACCGCGACGCGATTTTGTCCCCGCAGGAACGCGCGGAGGGCGAGACGATGATGATCTGTGTGTCGCGGGGGTGCGGGCCACGGTTGGTGCTGGAGCTCTGAGGGCTCAGGGAGGGTCACGGCAACGACGGTCGGGCGCTTACTGCGAAGACGGAATGGTCGAGGTCGACGGGCAACTATGCGCCGCAGACCGCTGGAGTTGCCGGTGTGCCGACACTCACTCGTCGTCGAGGCGATCCGCACCGAAGTATTCATCGAGTTCCGAGCGCAACGCGCGGTAATCCGGTGCCGGAATCGATGCGAAGAGCTGCTGCAATTCCGCCATGCTCGCCTTGTGTTTCACCCGGAGTGAGCGGGCGTCGGCTGCCGATGTCCCATACCGAGTCAGCACAGACCTCCCTGGATTCCACCTTCTCGAGCACGGAAGCGGATCTGTCGGGATACTCACGCGCTCTGATCGTCTTCGCCATAATGCATTGGTAGCACGGGGAATCGCCGAGGGCACAGGGAAATGACGAGCGGTACTTCGACGGGCGCCAGAGCCGAAGCGGCGAACAGGCGTCACCATTCGCCGACCTCAGGGACCGGCGGACACGAAGACTCAGACCCGAATCACCGATCTGCCCTACAGATTGCGCAACAGATCGAATTACGCTGAGAGCGGCCGTCGAATACGGACTAGCACTCCAGCCCGGACTTCGTGATGTGTGGTTGCCGGTGGGTTGTACTCACTCGGCCCAGTCGGTTTCCCCGCCTGGGCCGATGAGGATCCCGTCGATGCCCGTGCCCGCGAGGTTCCAGGACTCGTGGCCGGGATGTGGGTCGATGGACAGTTGTGCGCCGTTGTCGAAATGCAGGGTCAGTGCTCCACGGTCGCCGATGTGAAGGTCAGTGATGGTCTTGGTGAACAGATCGAGCATGGACGATTGGGCCGAGCCGGTGCCGGGCTCGAGCTCGTGCGGTAGACCGTCGGCGTCGCGCAACACGAACGGTGTCTCGATCACCAGCTCGGCGTTCACCCGGTATCTCGTGTCCGGGTTTCTGGCAACCAGGAGAAGCCGAGTCTGCCAGTCGAATGCGACGCGTTCGACCGTAGCTCCTACCAGCGCCGTGGGCCTCTTCATGCCATTCTCATTCCTTGTACAGCGTCCCGCTTGATTGTGGTCGGCGGTGGTAGCCGGGACGTGTCGGCGCGATGTAGCGCGGCCCCAGCATTCGAGCTCATCGGGACCAGCGACGCTTGCCTCCGCCTCGACAATCGATAGCAGCGAGCTCTCGAGAATCGGCCAACATTGCCGTAACGATCTCACGGGATCTGGTCACAGCTGACAGCATACGGATCGCGACTCACTTCATATGAGCCGTAGACCGGCGCTGATGCGGAAAGCATTGTCCAGCAGCATGTCTGCCCACCGCTCCAGCCGTAGAGATCCTGTGGCATGATCCGTTCACACAGATTCGGAGTCGGCGCACAGCTGTCATGACCACGTCGAACTTACCTGACTGCCCTGTTCTCGGCGCTGTAGTGGAAACACCGGGAGAGGCCCGATGAACGCGCGTGAGAATGACTGTGTCGCAGTTGATATCGCCGACAATTAGCATGCCGGCGGCGCTCGTCCAGCATGTCAGCCACGTGCCGGTGACGCTCGGTCAGCATGGCGACCACGTGCCGGTGACGCTCGACCAGCACGGCGACCACGTGCCGCTGCCCGCCTCCGTCGGTGACGGGGCGGGTGGCGACAGGTATCGGCACTTCGGTCAGCTCGGTTTTCGATACACCGGTTCTGTTGTGGGCGCGAAGTATTCGCCCGGATGATGATATTTGTTGACTCGCGGCCGCCGGGCTGGATCGATGTGGACCGGCGGGATCCATCGGGTACGACCGGCGTCGCGGGCTCCCGGCGCGGCAGGGCTGGTGCCCCATCCGGTGGAGTGGGTTCCGACCTGCTGGTGATGGGGTTCGCAGACGAACGTGAGCTGATCCGCGTCGGTGCTACCACCGGCGGCCCAATCGGTACGGTGGTGAACCTGGCACAGGTAGCCGGGTTTGGTGCAGCCCGGGAAGGTGCAGCCGATATCGCGGGCATGCAGGACGATCCGCTGGTCGGCGGAGGCGATCCGCTTCGCGCGGCCGAGGTAGAGCGGGCGGCCGTCGTGGCGATCGAACACCGCGAGGTAATGATGGGCGTGCGATGCCAGCCGCACGGCGTCGCCGATCGAAATCATCGCGCCACCACCAGTCGCCACCGCGGGGCCGGAGATCTCGACTGCCGAACCCGTCGCAGTTGTTTGAGCGACAGCGTCTTCCAGCTCTTGCAACGTCATCGACAGCACCACGGTGACCGGGAGGCCACGGTGCTGCCCCAGCCTGCCCGAGGCGATACCGTCCCGCAGCACCGCCTTGATCGCATCGTGCTGACGCTGCGGGGCGCTGCGGGTATCGCGTTGTGCGACAACCTCGTCCGGGTCACCATCGGTCAGCGGCGCCGGGTCCTCGGGGTTCAGCAGGCCGGGCTTGGCGAACTTCGCGAAGATCGCCTCCAGATACGCGCGCAGTTCGGGATCCGCGACGACGGTGCACTTCGACATCAGGTCGGGGCCTTGCCTGCCCATGGTGAACGCCCGCCGGCGGGCACGATCGGCGTCGGTGAACGTCCCGTCGGGGTTGATCAACGCCTCCAGCTTGTCGGCGACCTTCCGCAACTGATCCGGACGCAATTCACGGGCGTGACCGGCGAGCATCACCTCGGCTTCCGCGCGGGTCGCCGCGTCGACGGTGACCGGCAGATGGTGCATCACATCGCGGATGATCTTCACATGTGCGGGTGCGATCGCACCGGCACGCTGGGCTGCCGCCGTCTCCGACAACAACGGTGCCACCGCCTCCCCGGTCATGCCGACATGGTGGGCCAGATCGTCGGCGGCATGCCAGCGGGCACGGGCTTCGGCCGGGGTGATGCGGAGGCTGTCGGCGAGCGTATCCACGAGATTGTTGGCCGGGAACTCCGTATTCGACCATTGTTCCTGCAGTTGCGCGATCCACTCGAGACCGGCCGCGGGAAGCATACGCACCACCGTCTCGACCCTGGAGATCAATGTGAGGCGGTCGCGGTTCGAGAGTGCCTGGGTGGACAAGGCCGAGACCTGAGCGGCAGCGGCCTCCAGCGCACGGAGGGCAGCCTCCGCGGCGGGGTCGTCTACTGCTTGCAGGCTCGAACGCATGTTCCCATGATATCCGTCGCCGGATCGGACACGCTAGCGAAAAATTGTCTCTACCTGCGCATTCGGGCGTGTCGGGGTGCGACGGTCGCGGCACCGATCCTCCACCGGGCTACCCGGCCTCGGCACAGAGGAGGTCGATCAACGCCGGGAAGCGTTGTTCCGGTTCGGCCCCGCGCGACTGGGCCGTATTGCTGTTGCCACGATCGACCTGCCGGATCGGGCCGCTCACCGGAGGAGCCACGAGTGGAGGAGTCGACACCTTCGACTGGCCCGGGGTACGGCAGTCGAGAGAAGACCTGGACACGCATCCGGCGTTGCCGCGCATAATATTTCGGGACAGCCGGACGAACTGTCTCGAGCTCAACCTCGAAACTCACGGGCCCGTCATCCGCAGCCCGCACCCGTTGGCTCGTTGCCGTGGACGACATGCGTCGCCGGTCGCGCACCTGCCGGACCGGCCGGTCGCGTGCCGACGATCCTGCCCTCCGACTTACAGCGTCTTTACCAGATCCGCTGCGGTGGCGGTGAATCCGAAGCACTGGCGGACGTTGTAGACGGTGGCGTCCAGGCAGTACGAAGGGGAGGTGGTGGCGACGGCGTCGGTGAGCATGACCACGTCGTAGCCGATGTTCGCGGCGTCCATCAGGGTGGCGAGGACGCACTGGTCGGCGTTGACGCCCGCGAACAGCAGGGTGTCCACTCGGAGGTTACGGAGTGCGGAATCCAGTGGGGTGTCGACGAATCCGCTCATGCGATATTTGTCGATGCGGATATCCTCGGGCACGATGGTCAGGTCGTCGACCACTGCGGCGCCCCAGCTGCCCGCTTCCAGGACGGCGGTGCTGAGAGAGCTTGCGGGGCTGCCGATTCCGTTGCCGTCCCCGGCCGGGTCGTAGACGTGCAGCACGTTCGGGGGCAGGTTGACCCGATCGGGACGGTTGCCCCAGTTCACCCAGATCACCGGGATTTGCGCGGCGCGCACCGCGGGCAGTGCGGCGGCGACGGTTTCGACGGCTGCCCGGGTGCCGGAGATGTCGACGCCGATGCTCGCCAGCCAGCCGTCCGGGTGGCAGAAATCGTTCTGGAGGTCGACGATCAGCAAGGCCGCACGCTCCAGGTCCAGCGACAGATCCTGTGGGAGCGCGGACAATTCGATCGACCGGGGCGGGCGGGCGGGGCGGCGCAGATCGGCCCGGTCCGGCGTCAGCGTCCAGCGATTTCGGTCGTGCACGGTGCTGCTCATTTCTGTCCGGATGTCTTCAGGGGTGCGGGACCGCGAAGGGCGGGCCGATCATGAGCGGGCCGCGAAGGACAGCAGGCTACGATCCTGGCCGGGGCCGGCGAGCAGGCACAGGCCGAGGGGCAGGCCGTCGAGTTGCGGACCGGGCAGGGTCAGGGCGGGCAGGCCGGCCAGGGAGGCGTGGCAGGTCAGGCGGAGGGTTGCCTGGCGGGTCGATTCGACGGTGGCCGGGTCGGCGTTGCGGTGCGGCGCCGGGGAGGCAGCCGCGGGGAGAGCGAAGGCGGTGCCGGAGGGTAGTGCGGCATGCCACGCTTTTGCGGTGCGGCGCAACACTTCTCGGGCTTCGGCTTCGGTTGCGGGGGTGACCGAACGGCCGAACTCGAATCGGGCGGCGATCTCGGGGGCGAGGGCGCCGGGATGCTTCGTGACGAAATCGCCGTGCAGGCGCCAGGCTTCCGCCGCTTGCACGGCCCGGAAGGCGGCGAGCACGGCGGTCAAGGCCTCGGTGGACGCGGGCCGGTCGGGCCGATCTGACGACGGCGGTGATGGAAGGCCCGGACCGTGAGGCAGTGAGGTACTCACCGTGTGAGGCGGCGGGGCGCTTGCCGTGTGGGTTGACGAGGCACTCGCCACGTCGGGTGACGGAGCACTCGCGACGGCAGGCGGCGCGGGATCCGCCGGGAGAGCGGATCGGGAGACCGCGACCTCGGGCCCGATACCCGTTGCGGCATCGTCGATTTCGGCCGGGACCGAATCTCTGGCGGGGCGATCGGGTCCCGGATCGGTGGCTTCGGAGAGATCGGGCAGGGGTACCTCGACCGGTCGCACCTCCACTCCGAGGGCGTGCACCGCGGCCGTGAAGAGGGTTCGGGCCGATTCGGGTAGCAGGTCGATCAGGCTGGGGGCGAGCAGGATCGTGGTGATGGGATGCCGCGGTTGCGGCGGCAGTAGGGCGTCGGCGGCTCGCGTGAGCAGGTCCAGGTCTCGGGTGAGCAGGCCGACGGTGTCGAAACTCGGTGCCAGGCCGAGTAATCCGGTGCGGGAGACGGCATCGTGGGTGGTGCGCAGGCCGTACAGTCCGCAGTAGGAGGCGGGGACCCGGATCGAGCCGGCGGTGTCGGTGCCCAGGCCGATGTCGGCGACGCCCGCTGCCACGGCGGCGGCCGGGCCGCTGCTGGATCCGCCGCAGAGGTGTTGCGGCGCTACCGGATTGGGGACCGCACCGTAGTGGATGTTCGCGCCTTCCAGGGAGAAGGCGAGCTCGTCGGTGAGGGCCATACCCGTGATGTCGGCGCCGGCGTTCAGCAGCGCGGTGACCGCGTCGGCGTGGGAGGTTTCGACGGGGGCCTCGGCGAGCCAGGCGGGGTTGCCCGCGCCGATCTGCTGACCGGCCACGGCGAAGAGGTCCTTCACCGCCACCCTCGCGTGGTTCAGGGGGCCGTAGTCGCCGGGTACCAGGGGGCCGTCCGGCGGCAGCACTCGCCACATCGAGGTGTCGGTGGGGAATTCGTCGACGGGTGTGACGGGAGGGCTGCTCACCGTTCCGAGCCTAGCCAGAAATGTTGATGGCATGAACATGTCGCGTAACGGCGGTGTGAACGCTGACCGGCCGGGCCGGTGCGGTGGTCAACAGGGGTGGAGGTTCATGCCGAGGCCGTCCCGAGAGATTTACGTCGGCGCAATACAGTCCGAATAGGGTTGCCGATGTAAGTGTGATCAACATTTTGGAGGTCCCGTGGGGTCGGCGCGAGGGGAATTCTGCGCGGTGGCCGAGGAGTGGTTCGCGGTGCGCGATCTCGGCGACGGGATGTACCTGATCAACGAACCCGGGCATGTGGCCAGTTATCTGGTGGTCGGCAGCCGGTCGGCGTTGTTGTTCGATTCCGGGATGGGGATCGCGGCGATCTCGCGGATCGTCAGCGGGCTGACGGCGTTGCCGATCCTGGTGGTCTCCTCGCATCACCACACCGACCACCGGGGTGGGAACGCCGATCTCGCCGCGCACGCGGACATCACCGACTTCGCGGCGCATCCGGCGGCGCGGAATCCGGCGTCCGGATGTGCGCACGCCGCCGCCGATCCGGCCTTTCTCGGGGCCTACGCGGCGGCGATGGCCGGTGTCGTCGACGCGTATCGGCGCTTCGCGGAGGCGGATCGGCGATACTTCTTCAGCCAGGCCCGGGTCGACGCGATGCGGGCGCTGCCGGATCTGAGCGGGTGGGCGATTCCGGCCACCGAGGTCACGCGGACGCTCGCCGACGGGGAGATCCTCGACCTCGGGGATCGGCGGTTCGAGGTGCTGCACACGCCGGGTCACGCGCCCGACGCGCTGTGCCTGTTCGACCGCGCCTCCGGGACGCTGCTGTCCGGTGACACCGTGCTCACCGCGGCACACTGGCTGCACGGGCCGGGGGCCGATCCGGCGGCCTTCGCCGCGTCCACCGCGCGGCTGGCCGGTCTGCCGATCCGGCGAATCCTGCCCGCGCACAACCTGATCACCGAACTTCCGGGGCGCGCGGCCGGCGAGGTCGCTGCCGCGGCGGCCGCGCTGCTCGCCGGGACCACCGCCGCCGCGCCCGGCGCCGATCTGCTCGGGAATCCGGTCGTCCGGCACGACTGCGGACCGGTCACCCTGCTCACCCCCGCCCTCGGAAAGGAATCATCATGACCGGCGCTCCGCCCGTCGTCCGTCGCCTCGGCGACCTGCACGCCTCGCTCATCTCCCCGGCCGACACGGTCCGGTTGTGCACCCTCGCCGGTCCCGAACACGGTTCCGCCGCAAGTGTTTTCCTGGAAATCTGGGAACCGGGTGGGGCGCAGCCGGTGAATTCGCATCCCGATTCGGCGGAGATCTTCCTGGTGCTGGCCGGGACGGCCCTCGCCTACAGCGACGAGCATGTCGCCGAGCTGACCGCGGGCGACATCCTGGTGTTGCAGCCGGGTTCCGCGCATCGGATCGTCAACACCTCGGCGAGCGAACGGCTGTACACGGTCACGGTCATGGCCGACGACGGCGGGTTCGCCGCGCTGGTCGCCGCGGGTACCCGGGTTCCGTTGCACACCAGCGATATTCGTGTCCTGACCGGGATTGCGGCGGATACCGATCCGGATTCGGGGCGCGACACGGCGTAAATCGGATGCGCCCGGGGCGTCCGGTTTCCTACCGTGGTGGAAACGTACACCGCTGGAAGGAGTCCGGAATGTTTCCCGTCGAGCTGCGCGGTACCCGGGCGCAGACGCTGATGTGGGCCCACGAGCACGAGGTCGAGCCGGCCGCGTTGCGGCAGTTGCGCAATATCGCGCAACTGGAATGGGTGCACGGCGTCCGCGTGATGCCGGACGTGCATCTCGGCAAGGGCGCCACCGTCGGTTCGGTCATCGCCATGCGCGACGCGGTCGCCCCGGCCGCGGTCGGGGTCGACATCGGCTGCGGGATGGAGGCCGTGCGGACCTCCCTGACCGCCGCCGACCTGCCCGCCGGCCTGCACGGGCTGCGCACCCGGATCGAGCGCGCGGTTCCGGTCGGGTTCGCCGCGCACGACGATCCGGTCGACGTGACCCGGTTGGAGGCGCGGGTCGTCGGGCAGCATGCCGCGGGCACCACCCTGCGTGCCGGGTGGCAGCGGTTCTGGCGGGCGTTCGCGGAGCTGGATCCGGTCGCGGGACCGCGGGAGTCGAAGGCGCACAAGCAGATGGGCACCCTCGGGGGTGGCAACCATTTCATCGAGGTGTGCCTGGACACCACCGATCGGGTGTGGGTGCTGCTGCATTCGGGCAGCCGCAACATCGGCAAGGAGCTGGCCGAGCGGCATATGACCGTGGCTCGGGCACTGCCGCACAACCGGGATCTGCCCGATCGCGATCTGGCCGTATTCCTGTCCGGCACACCGGAGATGGCCGCCTACCGGCGCGACCTGACCTGGGCGCAGGAATACGCCGCCCGCAACCGGGCGGTGATGCTGGCGCTGGTGTGCTCGGCGGTGCGGGACGAATTCACCGGAGTGCCGGTCACATTCGACGATCCGATCTCCTGCCACCACAACTACGTGGCCGAGGAGACCATCGACGGTGTGCCGATGCTGGTGACCCGCAAGGGCGCGGTGCGCGCCGGCGCCGGGGATCTCGCGCTGATCCCGGGTTCCATGGGGACGCGGTCGTATGTGGTTCGTGGCAAGGGCAATCCGGCGTCGTTCGAGTCCGCCTCGCACGGCGCGGGACGCCGGATGAGCCGCAGCGCCGCCAAGAAGCAGTTCACGGTGGCGGACCTGATCGCACAGACCGAGGGGGTGGAGTCCCGTAAGGACGCCGGGGTGGTCGACGAGATTCCCGCCGCCTACAAGGACATCGACGAGGTCATCGCCGCCCAGGCGGATCTGGTCGAGGTGGTCGCGACACTGCGCCAGGTGTTGTGCGTGAAGGGCTGACGTCGGGCGAAAGTGCGCACCGGACGCCAAGGGCCCGCGCGTCGCCCGGGTGGTGCACACGACGCAACCCTGGTGCGCCCGCACGACCGAGGTGGTGCGGGGTGCACCGGGTGTAGTGCACATCCTCGAATGCCCGCTGGGCCTCGCGTCTGTGCGGTTCGCACCGAACCGTATCCCGGAAGCCGAGAGGCCGCGGCGATCCCATTGGGCAGCGCAGGCAATCCCTGGGTGAGGTGACGGTCCTGTCAGCCGCCCGAGGCGATCTCACCGGACAGCGGGGCGACGGCGCCGATGATCTGCTCGACGATTTCCGGCGGAACCCCGGCGGCGGTCAGGGTGTCGGACAGGTGGCCGGCGACCAGACCGAAATGGTGCAGCGTGATGCCGCGGCCCTGGTGCACCTGCTTCATCGGGGCGCCGGTGTAGGGGTCGGGGCCGCCCAGGGCGGCGGCGAAGAATTCGACCTGCTTGCCCTTCAGCCGGGACATGTTGGTGCCGGTGAAGAATCCGGCGAGTTCCGGATCGGCCATGACACGGATGTAGAAGGAGTCGACAACCACTTCCAGCGCTTCGCGGCCGCCGATCCGCTCATAGATCGTGGTGGGTTCTGTGACGCTCATGGCGACCATGACAACACCGGGGTGTTGCCGATCGATCAGTCGGCGATTGCCACCGTGTTGGGCCGTGTTGCCCCGATTTCACCGCTGCCGGCCCGGCGTTGTGAGGTGAACGCGACCGCACCGCGTGGCTACCGGCCGGCCGGAGGCGCTGCGGCGCCATCCGGTCCGGGAGTGCCCGGCCGCTCGCCCCTCATCAGGTGGGCGGCCGGGCCACCCCGATCGCGGGCGACCGGGGTGGCGCCAGATTACTGCGTACGGGTGACTATTGTGTCGGGTTCCGCTGCGGGTTCGGGTCGAACTCGTGTCCTGCAAGCGAATTCGGCCCCTACACCGGGCGGCCGCGCGGCGGGGAGCGCAGACGTTCTGCGGGCCATCGGCTTTCAATCGGGCAGCTGGACCACGCCGTCGAGGTAGCGGTGGCAGTGACCGGTCAGCAGCACCCGGTCGCCGGCGAGGGCGCAGTGCAGCAGGCCGCCGCGGCGCGACAGTTGCCGGGCGGACAACTCGGCGCGGCCGAAGTCGCGGCTCCACAACGGGGTCAGCTGGGCGTGCGCGGATCCGGTGACCGGATCCTCGGGGATGCCGGCGCCGGGAGCGAAGAAGCGGGAGACGAAATCGGCGCTGTCGCCGGGCGCGGTCAGGATCACGCCCCGGGGCAGCGGCGGGAAGGCCCCGAAATCCGGTCGGGCGCTGCGGACTTCGTGCTCGGTGGCGACCACGATGATCTCGTCCTGGCCGGACAGCGCGCGCAGCGGGCGCACCCCGAGCGCGGCGGCCAGCGCCGGATCGGGCTCGACGTCGATCGACGGCAGGGCGGGCAGGCTCATCCGCAGCGCGTCGCCCGCGCGCTCGACCGACAGCCAGCCGCTGCGGGTGAAGAACTGCACCTGCTCCGCCTCCGGGTGCATATCCTCCAGCAGGTAGGCGGCGGTCGCGAACGTCGCGTGACCGCACATGTCGACCTCGAGCATCGGGGTGAACCAGCGCAGGTGGAACGCCGGGCCCTCGCCCGGCGGGAGGCCGGCCCCGATCGGCAGAGCCGAAGTGTAGAAGGCCGTTTCGGCGAGATTGTTCTCCTCGGCGAGCTGTTGCAGCAGGTCGTCGGACAGCCAGGACAGCAGCGGCATCACCGCCGCCGGGTTTCCGGTGAACGGCGCGTCGGCGAACGCATCGATCTGATGCAGCAGAACCTCCATACCGCCGAAGGTACCCGCGTCGGCCAATCAACACGCGGCACAACGCGGTTCACGGCGCGCCATATCGGCCGACCAGTTGGCTTCCCGAAAGATGGCCGGGTTCAGCTCTTTTCGACCGCCGGAGCCGACGGCAGCAGGCCGCGCCGCTCGCCGAGGTACCACCAGGCGGCGGTCACCAGCACGATGCCGATCGCCCCGCAGCCCACCGCCACCGACGTCAGGGCCACATCCGAGGGGTCCAGCCGGAAGAAGTGCCGGGTGAACGGGACCGCGAACAACACCAGGTAGAACGCCACCGAACCGGCGATCAGCAGGATCTTCCACCAGTTCCACGGCCGCGCCACGATCGCCAGCACCCACACCGCGACGATCAGCAGCGTGATCAGGGCGGTGGTGCCCGCGCGCACCTGCTGCTCCTCGGACGCCTCCGCGCCCCGGTAGGCGAACAGGTAGGCGACGAACGTGACCGTGCCGATCACCACCCCGGACGGCACCGCCAGCCGCAGCACCCGGCGCACGAAACCGGTTCGCGCCCTTTCGTTGTTGGGCGCCAGCGACAGGATGAAGGCGGGGATGCCGATGGTGAACCAGGCCACCATCGTGACGTGCCGGGGCAGGAACGGGTACGGCAGCGGATCGTAGTGGAACACCTGGGATCCGATCCCCACGATGCCGACGGTGAAGGCCAGCAGTACCGAGTAGACGGTCTTGGTGAGGAACAGATTCGACACCCGCTCGATGTTGCCGATCACCCGCCGGCCCTCCCCCACCACGTACGGCAGGGTGGCGAATCTGTTGTCCAGCAACACGATCTGCGCCACCGCGCGGGTGGCGGGGCTGCCCGACCCCATCGCGACGCCGATGTCGGCGTCCTTGAGCGCCAGCACGTCGTTGACGCCGTCGCCGGTCATCGCGACGGTGTGGCCGCGCGAGCGCAGCGCACCGACCATGGCGCGCTTCTGATCCGGGCGCACCCGGCCGAAGGTGGTCTCGTGGTCGAGCACGTCGGCCAGGTCGGCGGCGCCGTCGGGCAGGGTGCGGGCGTCCACCGCGTGGTCGCCGCCGGGCAGGCCCAGGGAGGTCGCCACCGCGCCCACCGAGACGGCGTTGTCGCCGGAGATCACCTTGATCGCCACCTGCTGGTCGGCGAAGTACTCCAGGGTGGGCCGGGCGTCGGGACGGACCTTCTGGTCCAGCACCACCAGCGCCGCGGGGGTGACCGTGCCGGGGGCGTCGGCGGCGTCGACCCCGCGGTCGCCGCGGGCGAGCAGCAGCACGCGCAGGCCCTGGCCGCCGAGATCCTGTGCGGTGCGGGCGATCTCGCTGCCGGCGTCCAGGAGCACGTCGGGCGCGCCGAGCAGCCAGTTGCCGCGCTCGCCGTAGGAGACTCCGCTCCATTTCTTCGCCGAGGAGAACGGCGCGACGGCGGTGGGCTCCCAGGCCGGGCCGTCCGGCAGCGCCTCGGCGATCGCGGCGATGCTGGCGTTCGGGCGCGGATCGGCGGCGGCCATGGCGGCCAGCACCTCTCGCAGCCGATCCTCCGGAACATCGCCCACCGCACGGACTTCCGACAGCGTCATGCCGTTCTCGGTGAGCGTGCCGGTCTTGTCGGCGCACACCACGTCGACCCGGGCCAGGCCCTCGATGGCCGGCAGCTCCTGGACCAGGCACTGCCGGCGGCCGAGCCGGACCACGCCGACCGCGAAGGCCACGGAGGTCATCAGCACCAGACCCTCCGGCACCATCGGGACCAGGGCCGCGACCATGCCGTCGAGGGCGTCGCGCCAGGACTGGTGGCTGGAGAACAGCTGGTTGTAGATGGTGACCAGGCCCGCCGGAATCAGCAGCCAGGTGATCACCTTCAGGATGGTGTCGATGCCACTGCGCAGCTCCGAGTTCACCAGTGTGAACTTGCTGGCCTCGGCGGACAGCTTCGCGGCGTAGGCGTCGCGGCCGACCTTCGTGGCCCGGTAGGCGCCGGATCCGGCGGACACGTAGCTGCCCGACATCGCCCGGTCGCCGACGGCCTTGTCGATCGGATCGGCCTCACCGGTCAGCAGCGACTCGTCGATCTCCAATTGCCCGGACTCGATCACCTCGCCGTCGACGACGATCTGGTCGCCCGGACCGAGTTCGATGATGTCGTCGAGTACCACCTCGTTCGGCGGCACCGGCCGCGCGGCGCCGTCGCGGCGCACCACCGGCTCCGCGCGGCCGACGATCGCCAGCGCGTCCAGGGTCCGCTTGGCCCGCAGCTCCTGCACGATGCCGACGACGCTGTTGGCGACGATCAGCAGGCCGAACATCGCGTCGATGTAGGAACCGGTCACCAGGACCAGGACCAGCAGGACGCCGAGGATCGCGTTGATCCGGGTGAAGACGTTGGCCTTGACGATGTCCGACACCGACCGGGCGGCGCGCTCGGGGACGTCGTTGACCCGGCCGTCCCGCATCCGCTGTGCCACCTCGTCGGCGGTCAGCCCCGACGTTCTCGCTACCTGTTCGGTGCTCGACATGATCGACAGCCTACGACGTGGCGATCGTCGCAAACCGGACCACGGCTGCGACGCGCATCGGCGGGCTAGCATGATCATTGATCCCATGACCGGGCAGTGGTGAGGAGGAGCCGGATGGCAGCGCCGCGCAGGGTCGCCGGCCCCGACGCGAAGAATCGCGGCATCCTCGTCGAGGCCGCGGAGCAGTTGATGCTGGAGCAGGGGTATTCGGCGGTGACCGCGCGCCGGGTGGCCGAGCGGGCCGGGCTGAAATTCCAGCTGGTCCACTACTACTTCCGGTCCATGGACGATCTGTTCCTGGCGATCCTGGAGCGGCGGGTGGAGAGCGCGGTGGAATTGCAGGCGGATCTGCTGCGCGCGGACCGGCCGCTGCACGCGCTGTGGCGGTTCGGCACCGATCCGGCGGATGTGCGGATCACCCTGGAATTCGTCGGGCTGTCGGTGCACCGCCCGGTGATCCGGGCCGCGCTCGCGGAGGCGGCGGAACGATTTCGCGCCATCCAGACCGAGACGCTGACGGGGATCATCGCCGCCGCGGGGGTGGACGCGGAGCGCTTCCCGGCGGGTGCGCTGGCGGTGATGCTGACCGGGGTGGCCCGGACGCTGGTGCTGGAGCAGGCGATCGGGATGGACGGCGGTCATGCCGAGGCGCTCACGATGATCGAACGCGAACTGGCGCTGCTGGAGCCGGAGACGCGGGAGGCAGCGGAGCCGGTCGCGGCGGAAGCGGCGGAACCGCCCCGCGGCTGAGCCGGTAGCGCCCCGACAAGTGCCCGGCGCCGCGCGGTGGCGGGATCGAACTCCGCCACCGCGATGCCCGGCTTACTTCAGGGTGCTGCCGCCGTCGACGGTCATGGTCAGACCGGTGATGTAGCGGGCCTCGTCGGAGGCCAGGAACAGTACCGCGTTGCTGATGTCGACGGGCTCGACCCAGCCGATCGGCAGCACGTGCATGAACTGGGCGACCGGCTTGAAGTCCTCGATGGTCGGGCTCTCCAGGTCGGGGCGGAACATCTTCATGGTGCCCTCGTTCATGAACATCGGGGTGTTCACGTTGGTCGGGTGCACCGAGTTGACCCGGATGTTGTGCTGGCCCAGCTCGACCGCGAAGGCCCGCATCAGGCCGACCACACCGTGCTTGGCGGCCACGTAGTGACCGGTGTTCGGGTAGGCCTTCAGGCCGCCGACCGAGCTGGTGAGGATGATCGACCCGCCGTTGCCACCCGAGAGGATGTGCGGCACACCGGCTTTCACCGTCTTCCAGACGCCGGCGAGGTTGATGTCGATCATGGTGGTCCAGTCTTCTTCGCTGGTCTTGTCCAGCGTGGCGCCACCGTTGCCGATACCCGCGCCGGCCGAGATGATGTCCAGCCGGCCCAACTGCTCGACGCCGCTGTCCACGGCCGCCGACAGGGCGTCGAAGTCACGGACGTCGACCTCGGCGGTGACGATGCGCCGGCCCAGGCCCTTCACCAGATCGGCGGTCTCGGCCAGATCCTCGGGGGTCGAACTCGGGATCAGGTCGGTGCCACTGACGGGCTTGCACACGTCGACGGCGATGATGTCGGCGCCCTCCTGGGCCAGCCGCACGGCGTGGCTACGCCCCTGACCACGTGCCGCGCCACTGATGAGGGCAACCTTGCCCTCGACTCTTCCCGTCATCTGACTGCTCACTTTCTGCTTCGGTGAAGATGCGCCGCCGGCCGGCCGCGCATCGGGATGCCCACGGGCCGTCGCTCAGCGGGCGGCCAGGCGGCGGCGGTCACGACGCCACAGCACCAGCACCAGCGCCAGCGCCGCCACGGCGGCAACCAGACCGACCCGCTCTCCGCCGATTCCGGCGGCGGAGAGCAGGTCGATCGGTTCGGCAGCCGGCCGCGCCGCGGGCTGCACGTTTCCGGCCGGAGCGGACGCCGGCGCGACGGCGGCGCCGGGCGCCGCCTCCGGTTCGGGCGAGTCCGCTTCGGAAGTCGTTGCGGTGGAGGAGGACGCGATGATCAGATCCGCCAGGTTGTCGGCGAACTGACCGATCAGCGCGCCCGCCACCTCGGCCAGCGCACCGCGCCCGAACTGGGCCGGCTTACCGGTGATGTTCAGGTCGGTGTCGACGAAAACCTCTGTCTTGTCGCCGGTTTCGACGAGCCGGCAGGTGATGGTCGCCTTCGCGGTGCCGTTGCCGCGCGCCTCCCGGCCGCCGCCCTCGAGCACCGCGATCCGCGCGTCCTCGTCGGCCGACACGATCCGGATGGTGCCGTTGTAGGTGAGGCCGATCGGGCCGAGCTTCACCTTGATCCGGCCCTGGAAGGCGTCCCCGTCGCTGCCGGTCAGGGTGGCGCCGGGAACACAGGGCGCGATGCGCTCCAGATCCAGCAGCACCTTCCAGGCGTCCGCCGCCGGGACGGGTATGCCGAATGTGTTCTCGAGTTTCACGCTGATCCTTCCAGAGATGCTTGTTTCATCGTCTCGGCCGCGGAGGCAACGGCTTTCACGATCCCCTGGTACCCGGTGCAGCGACACAGGTTGCCGGAGATGGCCTCCCGGATCTCGCCCTCGGTCGGCTCCGGGTTCTCGCGCAGGAACGCGGTGGCCGAGACGATGAATCCCG
Organism: Nocardia aurantia; assembly: GCF_009604425.1. Lineage (GTDB taxonomy): Bacteria > Actinomycetota > Actinomycetes > Mycobacteriales > Mycobacteriaceae > Nocardia > Nocardia aurantia. Next base: position 420,014 of record NZ_WEGI01000002.1, read on the forward strand.
GTGTGCAGAAACCGCACTGCAATCCGTGGTGCTCGCGGAACGCCGCCTGCACCGGCGACAGCTCGCCGTCCGGGGAGGCGATGCCCTCGACCGTGGTGATCTCCGATCCGTCGGCCTGCACCGCGAAGATCAGGCAGGCCCGCACCGCGGCGCCGTCCAGCAGGACCGTGCACGCTCCGCACACGCCGTGCTCACAGCCCAGATGGGTTCCGGTCAGGCCGCGCCGGGTGCGCAGGTAGTCGGCGAGCACCAGCCGCGGGGGCACCCGATCCCGATGCAGATCGCCGTTGATCCGCACTTCGATGTCGATATCGGTCATTGTTCCCGTCTCCTCAGTCGTTTCCGGCCTCGTCGACGGCGCGGCGCCAGGCGCGCGCCACCATCTGCGCGCCGATGCGCTTGCGATAGTCGCCGGAGCCGTGCATGTCCGACGGCACCGAGGTCAGGCCCGCGGTCGCGGCGTGGCCGACCTCGTCGGCCGAGATCTCCGACACGCGGCGGCCGATCAGTTCCGCCTCGGCGGCGGCCGCACGTTCGGTGGTCGGCGCGAGGCCGAAAAGGCCGATGCCGCAACGCTCCACGCACGAGTCGGCGTCGATCCGCACCGCGACCGTGGCCCCCGCGAGGGCGAAATCGCCACTGCGCCGGGCGAATTCCTCGACGGCGAAGCCGGATCGGCCGTGCCACACCGGGAACACGATGCCGGTGAGCAGTTCATCGGGTTCCAGCGCGGTGCTCCACATGCCGGTGAAGAAGTCGGCCGCGGCGATGGTGCGCCGGCCCCGCGGGGACAGCGCCTCCAGTTGGGCGTCCAGAGTCAGTGCCACCGCGGGATATTCGGCCGCGGCGTCCGCGTGCGCGATGGAGCCGCCGATGGTGCCGCGGTTGCGGATCTGGAAGTGCCCGATGTGCGGGGTGGCCCGGGACAGCAGCGGCACCGCGCGGCGGACCTCCTCGGAGCGGCCGACCGCCGCGTGCGTGGTGCCCGCGCCGATCCACACTGTGTCGCCGCGGACTTCGATGCCGCGCAGTTCGGTCACCCGGCCCAGGTCCACCAGATGGTCGAACACGGCCAGCCGCAGCGCGAGCATCGGCACCAGGCTCTGGCCACCGGCGATGGCCTTCGCCTCGTCGCCGAGTTCGGCGAGCAAGTTCACCGCCTCCTCGGCGGTCGCCGGCGAATGGTATTCGAAGGCAGCCGGTTTCATGACTGGGCATCCTTTCCGCGAGCCGCGTCGATCAGGCCCACTATGGTCGCCGGCGACAGCGGCAGCGCGCCGACCTCGACGCCGAGCGGGGCCAGCGCGTCGGCGACCGCGTTGATCACCGCGGGGGCCGAGCCGATGGCGCCGCCCTCGCCGACCCCCTTGAAGCCGCCGGGGCCCGCGCTGTGCGATTCGACGTGGACCACCTCGATGGTCGGCGATTCGGTGGCGGTCGGCAGCAGGTAGTCCATGAAGGTGGTGGCGATCGGGTTGCCGTCGTCGTCGTAGGCCTGCGACTCGTAGAGCGCGCCGCCGATGCCCTGTACGGTGCCGCCGTAGATCTGGCCCTCGACCACGTTCGGGTTGATCATCGGGCCGACGTCCTCGCCGACGATGTAGCGCAGCAACGTGACCCGGCCGGTCTCGATGTCGACCTCGCAGGTGCACACGTGGGTGGCGTTGGCCCAGATCATCGGCGCCGCGGCGCGATACCGGCCGCTGGCCTCCAGTCCGGCGGGGATGCCGGGCGGCAGCGCCTCGGGCTGGAAGTAGGCGATCTCGGCGATCTCCCGCAGCGTCAGCGCGACGTCGGGGACACCCCGGACCGTGGCCCGGCCACCGGTGAACTCGATGTCCTCGGCGGGGGTGTTCAGCTTGTGCGCCGCGATGGCCACGATCCGATCCCGCAGTGCCGCGGCGGTTTCCGCGACCGCGCCGGCGGTCACCGAGGCCGAGCGGCTGCCGCCGGTGCCGCCGCCGAACGGGGTGACGGCGGTGTCGCCCTGGATGGTGTGCACGTCCTCGACGTTCACGCCCAGCGCGTCGGCGGTGAGCTGGACGACCGTGGTCTCCAGGCTGTTTCCGGCCGATCCGCCGGAGACGTAGACGTTCACGCCGCCGGACGGCTCGATCCGGATGGTGCCGCCCTCGGTGGCGTAGAACGGGGTCGAACCGGCGGTCGGCTCGACGTAGGTGCAGGTGCCGACGCCGAGGTAACGGCCCTGCTCGCGGGCGAGTTCCTGTTCCTTGCGGAACGCCTCGTAATCGAGGGCCTCGATCGCCTTCTCGAAGGTCTCGAGCGGTGTCATGTCGCTGTACGGCATGCCGCTGGGGTTGACCATCGGCAGTTCGTCCTGGCGAATCATGTTGCGCCGCCGCAGTTCTATGGGATCGATGCCGATCTGCCGGGCCGCGGTGTCCATCAGGATCTCGCGGGCGACCGACTCGAACTGCCACGGACCGCGGTAGGCGACGCGGCCGACGGTGTTGGTGTACACCAGCTTCAGGTCGAAGGTGGCGGCCGGCACCCGGTACGGACCGGTGAAGAGCATGCCGACCGGGAAGGCCGCCGTGAGCGGCGACGGGATCGGGTAGGCGCCGACATTCTGCAGATAGTCGATGGCGGCGAACGTGATTCGGCCGTCGGCGTCGAAGGCCATCTGCGCGATGCCGGATTCGTGGCGCGCGGAGCCGGCGGCGATCAGGTTCTCCTGCCGGTCCTCGATCCACTTCAGCGAGGCGCGCAGCTTGCGGGCGGCGAGCATGACCGAGATGTCCTCGCGGCCGGGAACGACCTTCTGGCCGAAGCCGCCGCCGGTGTCGCGGGCCACCACGCGCACGAGGTGTTCCGGGATGCCCAGCAGCCGCGCGCAGAAGCCGCGCATGCCGTGCGGGGACTGGGTGGAGGCCCAGATGGTCATCTCGCCGGTCGGCGCGGACCATTCCGCGATCAGGCCGCGGGTCTCCATCGGCACGGGCACGTAGCCCTGCTGGAAGATGTGCTGCCGCACCACATGTGCGGCGTCGTCGTAGATCTGCTGCCGCTGCTCGGCCGGCATACCGGGGATCAGGGCGGCGAGGTTGGCCGGGCAGTCGGCGTGCACCAGCTCGGGGTTCTCCGCGGCGGTGGTGTAGTCGACGATCGGCGGCAGCGGGTCGTAGTCGACGACGATCAGTTCGGCCGCGTCCTCGGCGACGTACCGGTCGACGGCGACGATCAGCGCGACCGGATCACCGACGAACCGCACCTCGCCCTCGGCCAGCGGCGGCCGCGGCACCGGCGGCATGCCGGGCAGGTCCAGCGCGTAGACCAGCTCGTGAACCTCGGAGTTCAGGTCCGCGGCGGTATAGACCGCGCGCACCCCCTCCAGCGCCAGCGCCTCGGAGACGTCGATGTCGAGGATTCGCGCGCGCGGTAACGGGCTGCGGACGAAATGCACGTGGGCCATGCCCGGCCGGACGATGTCGTCCACGTACTCGCCCGCGCCGGTCACCAGCCGCAGATCCTCGATGCGCGGAACCCGCGCGCCGACGAAACCCGCTGTGGCAGTACCGGTCGTCACGACAGGCCCTCCATTCGCTTCGGATGCCGGCGCGGATCGGGCACAGGCCGGGAACCGTCGTCGGTCAGGGGTACGGCGGTCACCGGGGGCTGCCGGGGATCGCCACGGGTGGGTAGCACGGTGAGCGGGATCGGGGATCGGAGGAGCGCGGACAGGGTTCGAGTGCGGACTGCGCGGACGGCCGGTCGACGGCCGCTCGCCGATGCTGTACACCTGTCTAACATTGCCCCAGACCCCTGTCAATAGCCGCTATGCCGTATTTGAAAACGAAGGTCTCGAGAGAAGTGAATACCGTTCTCACACCGCATCACCCACTGATCCGCGCGCCGGCGTCGAATCCCCACAACGCCATCGTCATGAGCAGGTTGACGCAGATCATCACCGTGATGCCGGCCCGCATGGCCCGCCCCGCGGCCACGCCGACGCCCTCCGGGCCGCCGCTCGAGTAGTAGCCGTAGTAGCACTGGATCGTGGTCGTGATGATCACGAAGACAACGGCTTTCACCAGCGAGTAGACGACGTCGGTACCGCTGAGCACCATGCGGAAGTAGTGGTCGTAGGTACCGGGCGACTGACTGCCCGCCAGCCCGATGGTCAGTTGCACCGCAAGGAAATTCACCACCAGGCACACGACGTACAGCGGCACGATCGCCGCGATCGAGGCCATCAGCCGGGTCGTCACCAGATAGGGGATCGAGCGGATCGCCAGCGTCTCCATCGCGTCGATCTCCTCCGAGATCCGCATGGCGCCCAGCTGGGCGGTGAAACGGCAGCCCGCCTGCGAGGCGAAGGCGATCGACGCCATGATCGGGGCGAGCTCCCGGGTCGAGGCGGTCGCGGAGATCAGGCCGGTGGCCGGGCCGATGCCGAGCAGTTTCAGCGCGCTGTAACCCTCGATCCCGACCAGCGCCCCGGCGCTGCCGCCGAGCACGATGATGATCCCGGCCGTGCCGCCGCCGACGATCAGCGAGCCGTTGCCCCAGGTGACGACGGAGATCAGCCGCACCAACTCGCGGCGGTAGTGCCGCAGCACGATCGGTATCGAGGCCAGCGACTTCAGGAAGAACAGCGCCATGTGGCCCAGCCGCATGAACAGCTTCGCCGGCGGGTCGGCGGCCCGGACGATCGTGCCGAGCGACAGGGGGTAATACTGCGCGGCCATCTAGAGCGCCGCCCGCGGGAACAACATCGTGTAGATCTCCGTGAAACCGACGTTCACCAGCATCAGCAGCACGATCGAGGCGACCACCGTCGCGTTCACCGAATCGGCCACGCCGCTGGGACCGCCCTTGGTGCTCAAGCCCTTCTGGCACGCGACGATCGTCACGATCAGGCCGAACACCACCGCCTTCACCACCGCCAGGTACATATCGCCGATGGTGGCGAAGGAGGAGAAGGTCGCCACGAAACTGCCCGGCGTACCGCCCTGGATGTAGACGTTGAACAGGTAGCCGGCGAGGAAGCCGACGAAGGCGGACAGGCCGGTCAGACCGACGGCGACCACCACGCCCGCAGCGACCCGCGGCACCACCAGCCGGCGCATCACCGGCACGCCCATGACCTCCATCGCGTCGATCTCCTCGCGGATGGTCCGCGAGCCCAGATCGGCGCAGATCGCCGAGCCGACCGCGGCCGCCAGCAGCATCGCGGTCACCACGGGAGCGGCCTGCCGGATCACCGCCAGCCCGCTGGCCGCGCCCGCGAGCGAGGTCGCGCCGACCTGCCCGGCGAGCAGGCCGAACTGGATGGACAGCGTGGCGCTGATCGGCAGCGCCACCGCGATCGTCGGCAGAATCGACGTCTTGATCATGAACGCCGACTGCAAGACGAACTCCCGGAAGGCGAACTTCCCGGTCACGAGGTCGAAGAACAGATACTGGAAGGCCCGCACGCCCATCACGAACTGCGCGCCGACGGTCTCCAGCGAGGCGATCGGATGCCGTCGCAGATAACCCCGGGCCCAGCCTTTGATCGCGTCGACCGGCGCCGGCCCGGAGGGCCGATCGATCACCAACTCACCGGCAGTCACATCAGACCATTTCCACTTTGGCGGCCAGCCAGTGGCCGCCGACGCGCTGCATCGTCATCAGGATGCGGCTGCGGTCGACGCGCGGATCGGGGCTCGCGGAGTTGCTGACCTCCTGGTCCACGAACAGCATGACCTCCACGCGATCCACGGACGCGGACTTGATGCTGGCGTCCACGACCCGGCCCTTGCTGACGGCCTTGTTCTGCACCAGCAGGGTTTTCAGCTGGGTGCTGGACTGGGCGTACATATCCTTGAAGTCGCCGGTCGCGCCGCCGAGCACGTCGGTGAAATTCTGGTCGATATGCTGGGAGTCGATGCTGGTCAGCGTGACCACGTAGGACTGGGCGGTGGCCGCGGCCTCCCGGGCCGCGGCATCCACTCGGTCCCGGTTGTGCAGCTTCCAGGCGAAGACCACGGCGAGCACCGTGGCCACGACCAGCAGCACGGCGCCGGCGGCGAGGCCGCCGCGCAGGAGCAGGCGCCGGCGTCCGGGCTCGGCCCCGGTCTTTCCGGCCGGGCCGGCTTTCGCGGTACCGGCGGACGTGTCGGCGGTCGCGGCAGGCGCCACGGCGAGTGCCGCGGAAGGCTCGTCGGCGACTGTGCCGGAAGGCTTCTCGGCGCCGGCGGCGGAAGCCTTCGCACCACTCGCGGCGGCAGGCTCGTCACCGCTTGCGGCGGAGGACTCTTCGGCGCTGGTTTCGGGCGCCTTCGCCTCCGACTCCGAGACACTCTGTCCCGTAGTCGATTTCGTGGCATCGGTCGCTTCGTCGGTGTCGGCTTCGAGCACCGTCCCCGGTGTCGTCTTCTCCATTGAAGGCCTCCCTGCAATCATCGGAAGTACGGGCTATCTGGGCACATAGGGACCGCCGTAGGGGGTCGGCATCGTCTGCGGCTGCCGCGGCGTGGGGTCGGCGGTCGCGAGCGGATCCGCTCCCGGCGGCGGATTCAGCGTGTCGTCGCCGGGCGGGCGGGGCGCGTTGCGGGCGCCGCGCGGCACCAGGGTCGGATCCGGATCCCGGCAATCGGCGTAGAGGTACGGCTCGGGGAAATTCGGCGCGCTCACCGGCAGCCGCGGGGTGTCGTAGTCGCACTGCTTGCGCGGGTAGATGCTGGCCAGCGCCCAGGCGTAGCCGTCGTGGAAGGCCGAGGTCAGCCGGTCCGCCGCCGAACCGTCGCGCTGCGTAGGGAAGAACACCTCGCGCATCGCGGGCACGTGCAGATAGGACATCTGCGCCACGGTCGCCAGACTGCCCAGCAGCTGGACCATCGTCGGCGAATTGTCGGCGATGATGCCGTCCATCGTCCGCAGCGCGTCCGGGGTGAGCCCCACCAGCGTGGTGTAGCCGCCGGTCATCTTCTCCACCCCGGCGAGCGTGCTGTCCAGATCGGCCGCGGTGGCCCGCAGGCCCGGCGCGAGATCGCGGACGGTGCCGAGCACCACCCGGCTGTTGCGCAGCAGGTCGGTGGTCTGCGGCAGGACCCCGCCGAGGGTATCGAGCAGGAACACCCCGCCGTTGACGATCGCGGTGAGCTTCTCCGGCCCGGCCGAGCTCACGCCCAGCTCCTGCACGATGGCGTGCAGTTTCGCCGGATCCAGCTGCACGATGGTGCCGTTCAGGTCGCCCAGCAGCTGGGCCAGGGTGACCGGGGTCGTGGTCCGGTCCACTCCGATGACCGCGCCGTCGGCGAGGTAGGGCCCGGAGCTCTTGGTGGGCACGAAGTCCAGGTACTGCTCACCCGCCGCGGACAATCCGAGGACGCGCGCGTCGCTGTCGGCGGGGATGTGCACGTTGCCGTCGATGACGGCGATCGCGGTCACCCCGCCGGTGCCGATGTCCACCGACGACACCCGGCCGACCCGCACACCGCGCACGGTGACGTCCCGATCCGCCAGCAGGCCACCGGAATCGCGCAGGTGCACCCGGACCGCATAGGTCGAGTGCAACGGATTCACCTGGAGCGAACCGAAGGTCAGGTAGGACGCGCCCAGCAGCAGCACCGCGACGAGGGCGACCAGTGACACCACGGCCCGCTGCCGGGTCAGGAAGCCGAACACCCCGACCACCACCCCGGCCACCGCGTCGACGGGTCCGGAACTGCTTGCGCGCCCGGCATTCTCGCTCATCGTCCCGGTCCGATCACGCGGTCGTGCAGCCGGCCGAGGGTATAGGCCAGCGAGCCGACGAAGTTGGCCCAGTCGGTTCCGTCGGGCACCTTCGCCGTCGGATCGCCGGGGAAGTTCGGGTCGGGCCCGGTGCCGAGCGCGAACTGGATGATGTCGGCGTCGGCGGTGGCGCCGGTGGCGTTGGCGACCTTGCCGCCGACGATCGCGAAGGTCTTGTTGAGCGAATCGAGGTTCGCCTCGGGATCGGTTGCGGCGGTGTTGAGTCCGGCGGCGAGGTTGTTCAGATCGGTGACGATGCTGCGCCCCCCGGTGCCGTTGATCGTCGGGAACTTCTGCAGCAGTAGGGCGATCCGGTTCAGCCGGCCGACCAGGTCGACGATGTTCCGGGTATTCGACCCGATGGCGTCCAGCGCCGGTCCCGCGGCGGCCACGGCATCGTTCACCGTGGACTGTTGCGCGGCAACGGTATCGGTGAGCGCGGCGGCGTCACGTACCGCGGACCGAATCTGATCCGAACGCGCCGACAGGGTCCGGACCAGCTGGGTGGTCTCGGCGATGAGGTCGGCGAGTCGGTCGCCGCGGCCGTCGAGTTCGGCACCGGCGCCGTTGATCACCTTGGTCAGATCACGGATCACGCCACCGTTCACCAGCAGTGCCGCACGGGTCAGCACCTCCTCGATCGTCGCGGCGGCCGAGGTGCCGGACTGCGGGATGGCGTCGCCGTCGCGCAGCGTCCGGCCGCCCGCGACGGCGGGGTCCGGCGGCGGGGTGAGCGCGATGAACACATCGCCCAGCGGTGTGGCCGAACGCAATTCGGCCGTCGTGCCGACCGGCAGGGACACCCCGGACCGGACCCGCACGGTGACCACCGCGTTGTAGTCGTGCGCCCGCATCGACTCGACCTGGCCGACGTCGGCGCCGTTCACCTTCACCGGCGCCTTCGCCGGCAGGTTGAGCGCGTTGGCGAAGGTGGCGGTCAGGTGATAGCTCGGGCCGATCGACGGCGCCGGCAGCGGCACCTGATCCAGTCCGCCCGAGGAGCAACCGGCCGCGGCCAGCGCCAGCACCACCACCGGCAGTACCGCGCCGGTGCCGCGTCGCACATTCGAACTCGTTGTACCCGAACTCATTTCGGCAACCCCGCGATTCCGGCCAGCATGGCCACCACCCCGAAGTCGGGGCCCATGTCCGACATCTTGCCGGTGTTGCAGCCCAGCTGTTTCAGATCCAGCAGGTTGCACACCTCCTTGACCATCTGCCCGTCCAGGACGACCTTGTCCACGTTGATGTGCACCCGGCCGACGCGCAGATCGGGATCGACGACGGCGTAGGCGTTGTCGACCGCCAGCGGGAACAGGTCCATGAACTCCGCGATGTTGCGCTGGTAATCCGACAGGCTGCGCATCATCACGTTCGCGTTGCCGGCCGTCGAGGCGATCGCGCCCCGGTTGCGCTGCATGAGATCGGTGGTGGCCGCGAGGATCTGGTTCAGCTTCGCGCCGGTGTCGCCGGTGCCGAGTTGCTGGTCGGCCAGCAGATCGCTCAATTGGTGCACGCCGGAACCGAAGTCGCGGATCTGCTGATCGTTGGCCGCGGCCGCCGCGGTCAGCGAGTCCAGATCGGTGACGATCTTCGTGACCGCGTCCTTGGTGGCCGCGCCTTGGTCGGGACCGGTGCGCAGCGCCCCGGCGAGCTGGTCCAGGGCCGCCTTGATGTCCTCGCCGTGCCCGGCGGTCGACGCGCCGACGTCGACCAGGCCCGCGATCGGGCCGTGCCCGGCGCCGTCGCCGTCCAGCGATTTCGAGAGTTTGTCGGCCATCGCCAGCACACTGTCGAATTCGATCGGGGTCCGGGTGTGGTCCGGGTCCAGGGTGGCGTGGTCGCGCAGCACCGGGCCGCCGCGATAGGGCGGGGTGAATTCGACGTGCCGGTCGGTGAGCACCGAATCCGACACCGTCACCGCCGTCGCGTCGGCCGGGATCGGCACCGAGCTCCGCACGCTCATCCGCACCTCGACGTAGGCGCCACGCTGGGTGATGGACTCGACCTTCCCGATCTTCATGCCCAGCATGTCGACCGCGTTGCCGACGTACAGGCCGGCGGCGTTGTCGAACTGGGCGGTCACGGTGAGGGTGCCGTCGCCGGAGAACGGCCCGGCGGCGGCGCCCACGGCCACGACGGTGAGCACGATCAGCAGCGCCAGCACGATCCGGCGGGACAGTCTGCTCATTTGCAGTCCTTCGTGTACGGAGCGATGTCGACCTGCGGCGCCCGACCGACCAGGGCACACATGAACGAGTCGAGGAAGGCGCCGTAGGGCGCGTTGGCGTCCAGTTCCGGGCCGGTGCCGGTGAGGTTGGCCCACGATCGCCACGGCACCGGGAGGATCTGCAGGAGGTTGCGCAGCAGGTCGTCGTGCCGGCTCAGCATCCCCGTCATCTCGTTCAGATTGGTGAGCAGGCCCTGGAGTTCGGGCTGATCGTCCACCACGAGCGGCTTCAGCGAGTCGATCAGGTGACTGCTCGCCGCGATCATCGACTCGATCGCCTGCCGGCGGGCCTGCACCTCGGCGAGCAGGCTGCGGCCCTGGGTGACCAGGGAACCGATGTTCGCCTGCTGCGCCCGCACGATCTCGGTGAGTTTCGCGGTACTGGCCAGCAGCGCGCCGAGTTGATCGCGGCGCTGGGCGATCACCGCCGACAGGGTCTTCACGTTCTGCATCGCCGCGGGCACCAGCGCGGGCAGGCCGGTCAGCTGGCCGGACAGATCGGTCAGCGCCTGCCCCACCTGGTCGGCGTCGACCTGGTCGAAGGTGCGGGTCACATCGGTCAGCGCGGATTGCAGATCGTAGGGAACAGTGGTGTGCGCCAGCGGGATTCGTCCGGCACTGCCGGGGCCCCGGGGGGCGAGCTCGACGTATCGGTTGCCCAGCAGCGTGGTCAGTTTGATGGCGGCGGCGGTGTCGGCGCCCAGCGGCACGTCGTGGTGCACGCTCAAGGTCACCGTCACGTGGTCGCCCGCGAGCCGGATATCGGCCACATGGCCGACCGGGACGCCCGCGACCGTGACCTGATCGCCCGCGCCGAGCTGGGCGGCCTGCGCGAAATCGGCCTCCAGCCGGCGGTCGCCGACATTGAGCGAATTGATCCCCAGGGCCGCCAGGATCACCACCACCAGCAGGCCGATGGCGGCGAAGCCGAGCCACACTCGCGGATATTCCTCGAGTGGTAAGCGCCGCAGGCGATTTCCGGAACTCTTCAATCGTTGACCGATGCTCATCTGCTCACCTGCATTTCGAGGTGTGCTTGGCGACCCCGCCCGGGGTCGCGCTGTCGACGATCTCCGGGATCAGCGGGCCCAGTCCGGGAGTGAGGGACAACCGCACGTCGCAGGGGTAGGCCTCCACGTACGCACCGTCCTGCGTCATCCGGGCCATCCCCTTCAGCACCAACGGCAGGTTGTCCCCCATCAATTCGAACTTGTTCTTGTTGTCGACGAAATGCTGGGCGAAACCTGGCTCGCGATTGATGAATTCGCTCAGCGCGGGCCGGTCCGCGACGATGATCTGGGAGGCACGGCCGACCACCTTCGCGATCTCGTCCACCGAGTCGAACAGCGCCTGGCGGTTGGCGTCCAGCCCCTCGAAGACCGTGCGGGTCTGCTGGATGACCGTGGTCAGGTTGCCGCTCTGCTTCGCCAGATTGTCCACGATGGTGGTGAGATTCGTGATCACCCGGCCGAGCATCTCGTCCGGTCCGGCGAAAGTCTCTGCCAGCTGGGTGGTTTCGGCGATCAGCGTGGTGATCGCGCCGTTGTCGCCCTGTAGCGCCCGGATCAGCGCGCCGCTGATGTTGTCGACCGCCTTGTGGTCCAGGGTGCCGAACAGCGGCTCGAAACCGTTGAGCAGCTTGGAGATGTCGAACGACGGCTCGGTGCGCTCGATCGGGACCTCGGCGCCGGGCCGCAGCGCGGCGAGGTCGCCCTGCCCGCTGCGCGCGATGCCGAGGTACCGCTGCCCGATCAGATTCTGGTAGGTGACCGATACGGTGCTGTCGCCGTAGAGGACCTGATCGTTCTGCACCCGGAAGCCCACGCGGGCAACGGTTCCGGCGAGGCCGATCGACTCGACCCGGCCGACCCGGACGCCGGCCACGCGCACGTCGTCGCCGACCCGCAGCCCGGACACATCGCTGAACAGCGCCGAATACTTCGACGTGCCGCCCGCGACACCACGTTCCAGGGTGACCACGACCGTCCAGCTCAGCACCGCCGAGACGATCAGGAAGACCACCAGTACCACCAACGACCGGCGATAACTCATCACGAACCTCCGTTCGGGTCCGGTGCGACCGTGACGGTCGTGCCGCGCACCAGCGGGCCGAACAGCAGGTCCGCGGCGGCGTTCGGCGGCCCGCCGAGGATGCCCGCGATCTGCTGCTGTTCCTGTGGGCTGCCGACCGGACCGATGTCGGGTCCCAGCGAGGCCGGGGGCCGGAAGTTCTTCGGATCCAGGCCGGACGGCAGTTGCCCGGCGGCGGGCGTCGCCTCGGTCGGGCCGGTGACGCAGCTCGGACCGGCCAGATCGCCGTAACGGGGGCAGTCGGCCCGGGTGTACTGCCGGTTCGGGGTCATCTGCACGATGACCTTGGCGGTGATCCGCTGGGTGTCGGGATTCCACAGACCGACGAAGGCGGTGGTCAGCCTCGTCACCGACAGGGTGATCCGCGGGAAGGTGGCGGCGCCGTCGCCGAGAGCGTCCAGCGCCGGTCCCATGTGGCCGGTCATGTCGACGATCTGGTCGATGCGGCGGTCCAGCGCGTCCCCGACCGTGCCGGTGGTGTGCAGCCCGCCGCTCAGCAGCGCGGTGAGCTGCTCGCGCTGTTGCGCGATCGTCAGCATCGGCACCACCGAGTGGTGCAGGGCATCCAGCAGTTCCGGTGCGGTCGTCTGCAATTCGCGCAGCGCGGCGGACAGCGCGTCCAGGGTGGTCGGCGAGTCCTGGGTGGAGACCACCGACCGCAGTGCGGCAACGATCTGCCGCAGCTGCGAGCCGGCGTCACCGAGCGCCGCGCCGCGCCCGTCGGTGGCGGTGGCAAGCGTCGCGAGCATGCCGACCGCGGAGTCCGTGCCCTGCCTGCCGACCGCCGCGACGATCTGCCGCAGCTGATCCAGCGAGGTCTGCAGGCGCACGGTGGCGAGGCTGCGGTCCTGAGCGATCCGGCTGCCGGAGACCAGCGCCGGCGCGGATCCGTTGTCCAGCAATTGGATCGACGGCACCGCGAACACATTGCTGGGCACCACCCGGGCGGTGACCGTAGCGGGGATGTGCGGTGCGTACTCGGGGCCGAGCCGGATGTGCACCTCGTTCGTCCCGGCCGCGGCCGCCGGGGTGACGTCGGTGACGAAACCGACCCGGACTCCCTCGTACTTCACATCGGATTTCGGTGGCAGGCCGTCGCCCACGTTCGCCATGACGGCCACGACGGTCACGGACTTGCGAAATACCCCTTGCGAATTCGCAATCATGGCCGTCGCGGCGACGGCGGCGACGGCGACGAAACAGATCCCCGTCAACAGCAGTTTCGCCGCCGACGGACCGCGGCCGTCTGGTTCGAACATGGTCGACACGTGCTACCTACCTACCTGCTGGCTGCTACTCCGATGTGGCGCCGATCCGGGGGTCCTAGCGAGCGGGTCCCGGGGTGAACCGAATGTGCAGATCGGTGAGGCCGCGCAGGATGAAGGTCGGCTCGAAGGTGTAGCGCCGCGCGTCGGCCGGGCCGTGCTTGTCCTCGTCGATGGTGATGTCGAGCATCCGGTCGAGGATCCGCTCGATCGACACCCGGCCCTCGACCCGCGCGAGCGGGCTGCCGGGGCAGGTGTGCGGGCCGCGGCCGAACGCGATGTGCTCGCGGAAGTTCGGGCGGTCGACGCGGAACTCGTGCGGGTTCTCGAAGCGCTGCGGGTCGCGGTTGGCCGCACCCGGGCACACCATGACGATCGAGCCGGCCGGTACCGGGACGTCGCCGATGCTGGTGGTCTTCTTCGCCAGCCGGAAGCTGCTCTTGACGGGAGCGTGCAGCCGCAGGGTCTCCTCGATGAAGGCGGGGATGAGGCTGCGGTCGGCCCGCAACGCCTGCTGCAGTTCGGGCTGATCGCCGAAGACCCGCATCACCGCGGCGAGCAGTTTGGCGGTGGTCTCCTGGCCGGCGCCGAACACGAAGGTCGCGGTGCGGACGACGTCGAGCACCTCGGGGGTGCTGCCGTCGGGGTACTTGGCCAGGGCCAGCTGGGTCAGCACGTCGTCGCGCGGGTTCTCGCGGCGGTCGCTGATGTAGGCGGAGAACTTCTCGTCCAGGTAGACCAGCGGGTTGGCCTCGACGATGTCGCCGTCGATCGCGCCGACCCGGCTGCCGGGCCGGTCGCCGGTGAGCACCCAGCGGAACTCCTCGTGGTCCTCCTCCGGCACGCCGAGCAGATCGGCGATCACCAGCAGCGAGAACGGCTTCGCGTAGTCGGCGACGAATTCGGAGCTGCCGTTGGCGACGAACTCGTCGAGCACCCGGTCGGCCAGCCGCCACATGAACTCTTCGTTCTCCTTGAGCCGGGCCGGGGTCAGCAACCGGCTCAGCAGGGAACGCGCGGTGGTGTGGTCCGGCGGATCCATGGTGACCATGTGCTCGTACATCGGCAGCTGCGTGCGATGCTCGGCGATGAGCGCGCCGATGTCGTCGCCGACCGGCTCGAACGGCAGCGGCGGGAACGGGCCGCCGACCGCGATACACGACGAGAAATTCCCGTCCGTGTCCCGCAGCACCTTGTCGGATTCTTCGTATCCGGTCACCGCGAGCACTCCGTAGTGCGGCTCACGAACGACCGGGCACTTGGCGCGCAGATGGTCGTAGTACGGATACGGATCCGGAACGAGCGCGGGATCGGTGAAATAATCGACCGTGTCGAAGTCGGTCATGAAAACTCCTGGATCTGGTCATCGAGAAAAGGACGACTCGAAGCGGCGACCGGCATTTTCTACCGGCCGATCGCGAAACTCTCCGGCACGTGCCGACGGACCTTGCCTGCGGCGAATATCTACCGGCAGTGGACCGTTCGGCGGGGGGCTGTGCGCCGGTGGCGGCTTTTTCCCGATTGGCTTCCGCGAAGATTGTGCCGACCGTCACAGGCCCGAGTCAATAGGTGCCGGAAAGGTATTCGATGATGTTTCTGAATATTTTCCGGGGTACAGGGGAATGCGCCTCCTGCCCCCTGCGCAACAGGCGTCGAGAATGCGGTGACCGGCTTTGCGCAGTCACCCGACGATATTGTTCACAATGTATTTCCGCCGATCGGATATTCGATCGGAATCACCACCCCCCGTTCGATCGCCGATACCGACCGGCGCCCGGACGGTGTCCGGATCCGGTCAGCCGGTGCCGTGGCGATGCGCGGGCGACTCCGGATCCGAATCCGTCGATGCGGGACGACCCTCGGCACGCCGGCGCAGCGGCGCCATGACGGCGGGGTCGAGGTAGAAGGGTTGTTCCTGTCCGGGCGCGGGCCGGCGGTTCAGCGCCTGCCCGGCGGGGATCTCGTTGTTCACGGTGAGCCGCCGGACCACCCGCTCCAGGGTGGGCAGGATCTCGCCGATCTCGATGGTCCGCTCGGCGAACCGGGCGATCAGCGCGTAGATCATGTTGGTCAGCACCAGGCCGACATCCGCGACGTACTCCGGATCCGCTCCGCCGAAGATCTGACCGGCGACCGGGACCACCGCGTCGAAGCCCTGCACGTCCAGACTCGTACCACCCGGGCCCGAACGCGCCCGATGGAACGCCTCCAGCATCCCCGGACTGCGTTCCCACGGCTGGAAGACGCTGCGCAGCAAGCGCATCAGACCCTCGTACACCGTCTCTTCGGGAGCCGGCGCGGCCAGGTCCGGATAGGCGTTGACCGCCATCCAGTCCACGATCGCCGCGACGATCAACTCGTCGCGGGTCGAGAAGAGTTTGTAGACGGTGGCCAGCGAGGCCTGCGACAGCCGCGCCACCCGGCGCAGTTGCACCGAGTCGTAACCCTCGGTCTGCAACAGCGTGAGCACGACCTCGATGATGCGCTCCCTCGGGTCGCGGCCAGCCGCTCTGCTCACGCCGGAACTGTAACACGGTTACTAGAGTAACCGGGTTATCCTCTCGCGTAAACCATATTCTCTCCAGCGGGACATCGGATTTTCGTAGAGGCCTTCATGATCTCGCGGCAACCCGCCGGCGACGGCGGGACAGCGGCTGGTCGGCGCGAGCCGGGAACGGGTGACGCGGCGGGCCGGCGCGGTCCGGCGAACGGGCACCGGGACCGGTACTCAGGGTCCGGTCAGGCCCTGCAATCGGCTCGCCTGCTTGCCGACGAGGTCGTGCAGGACCGCGGGGTCGATCGCCTTCGGCGAGGTGTCGGCCAGTTGCACGACGCTGGAACCGACCACGGCCACCGTCGCCACGGAATACAGCGTCATGCCCCCGCTGGTGGTCCGCACCTGGAACGAGGCCGAGGCGTCGCCGGTGGCAGGCTGTGCCAGTCCGCCCAGGCGGTAGTGCACGGCGGTGCCGTCGGCATCCGTGCCGTCGTAGCTCCCGCAGTCCCGCAGCAGCGACTGCACGACCGAGAACGCTTGCGCCGCACCGCCGTTGGGATAGCTGGCCACATCGATGTCGATACTGTCGAAATCCGGTGTGGCGTAGTGCACCGCGCCGCGGGCGGACGCGCCCGGCAGCTGATCGGCCACCGGGGCCAGCACGCGCGCGCAGGCCGCCGGTTCGGTGCGCGAGTGGTCCGGTTGCGCGGGACCGTCTTTCGCCGGCGGGCCGTCCTCGAGCTGGGTGTAACCCGGCGGTAGATCGGCGGTGGTGAGCAGCTTCGCCCGCAGCGCGACCGAATCGGTGAGCCCCGGCGCGGCCGGCGGCGCGACGGTCACCGCGGTGCCCAGGCCCGGCAGCGCGTCACCGTGATGGGCGGAGCCGCACCCCGCGGCCAGCACGGCCGGCACGGCCACGGCGGCCACCAGCGGTCCGCGGCTCAGTCGCCCCATTGCACCTGCGTGCTGATGTCCTGGCACAGCGCGACCGAGGTACGGGGATCGCGGTACACCTGCCGGCCGCCGACCCGCACCGACCCCGAGACCGGCAGCGGCAGACCGAGATCCACCGTGATGGTGCCGGCGCCGTGCATCAGATAGTCGACGATGTCCAGCGATCCGGCGCTGTTGGGCAGATTCCACACCGTCGAGGTGGGCTTCTGCGTGACGTCGAGCTGGATGGTGAGCAGATTGCCGTCACGGCGGGTCAGGGTCGCGGTGGTGACCTGCACCAGTGGGAAACCGCTGGACACCCGCTGCCGGACCTTCCAGATCGCCCCCTCGCCCACCGGGTCGGGCGGGAAGGCGATGGATTGGTAGACCGCTTGGTAGAAGGCCTGTTCCAGCGCGGCGCGCGCGGCGTCCGGGGTGGCCGGCTTCGGGGCCAGCCGCAGGGCGGTGATCGCGCCGACGTCGCTGATCGCGAACGCGGCATGCGATCCGTCCGCGGACTGCAACTGCTGGGCCAGCGCGGGATCCGGGGAGGTGGCGGTGCCGAGGGTCAGATCCACGCCCTCGCGGGACACCTGGGCGGTGAGCGGGATGGTGACGGCCGGCGGGGAGAAGTCCCGCATCGGCTGATCGTTGAGCTGCTGCTCGATGTGGTGGTCGGTGCGCAGCGTGACCTGTTGAGTGTGGTCGGTGACGTAGGCGGGACGCAGGACCGATCGGGGCTCGGCGCCGGGTTCGACCAGGGTGGCGACGGACGCCGAGATCGGCATGGTCACCTCTTTGCCCAGCCCGGACGGCTCCACCTCGGCATCGCGTTCGGCGTTGGAGCCGGCCGTGCACCCGGCGGCGCCCAAGCCGGCCAGCGCGACCGCAAGCACCAGTAGCAGTGCACTCGAGCGGGATGGCAACACCGTCACGCCCACAGCGTACGACCGGTTCCTGAAAAACAGCTGGGATGTCGGGCGGCCGTGTCCGATCGGGCTGTATCGGACCGCCGTGGCAGCGGCGCTCGCGCCACAACCACCGCACGACGCCGGACAAGCCACGGCCACAGCCGCCCGACGCGGCCCTGCTCACTGCTGCGCCGGGCAGGCCACAACTACAACGACACCGCTCCAGCCACACCTGCATAGGACCGATCCCGCCACAGCCACAAGCGGTACCGGTCCAGCCATGGCCGCGGCGGTACCGGTCCAGCTGTGACCCTGGCGGTATCGGTCCAGCCGACCGACGGCAGTGCCGGTCCGGCTGTGGCCACGGCAGTGCCGGTCCGGCTGTGGCCACGGCAGTGCCGGTCCGGCCGTGACCCTGGCGGTACCGGTCCAGCCGTGCCGACGGCAGTGCCGGTCCGGCTGTGGCCACGGCGGTGCCGGTCCAGCCGTGACCCTGGCGGTACCGGTCCAGCCGTGACCCTGGCGGTACCGGTCCAGCCGTGACCCTGGCGGTACCGGTCCAGCCGTGCCGACGGCAGTGCCGGTCCGGCCGTGGCCACGGCGGTGCCGGTCCCGGCCGTGGCCACGGCGGTGCCGGTCCGGCGATAGGGGATGATGTGTGCTGTGAGTACCGACCGGCCGCACGAGCAACGCACCGACCAGCACGAGGAGTCGCCCCGATCCGTCGCCGGCGACGAGGGAGCCGCCGTCCCGGAGCCCTCGGCCGCCGCCGCGGAAGCCGTGGGCGTGGGCGTGGCCCCGCGCCCACGTCGGCTACCGGTGCTGCTGGTCGTCGCCGCTTTCGCCTTCGCCGCCGACCTCGGCACGAAGGTCCTGGTCGTGGCGAACATGACGCCCGGCGAGCCGATCTCGATCGTCGGTGACGTGGTCCGGCTGACCCTGATCCGCAACCCGGGCGCCGCCTTCTCCATGGCGACCGGCATGACCTGGCTGCTGACCCTGATCGCGGCGGCGGTGGTGATCGGTGTGATCCGCATCGGGCGGTCGCTGCGCTCGGTGGGCTGGGCGATCGGCCTGGGCCTGGTGCTCGGTGGCGCCGTCGGCAATCTGGTGGACCGCGTCTTCCGCGCCCCCGGCCCGCTGGAGGGCCACGTCGTCGACTTCATCGCGGTGACCCGCTGGTGGCCCGTGTTCAATCTGGCCGACTCGGCCATCGTCTGCGGCGCGATCCTGCTGGTGGCGCTGACCGTCTTCGGCTTCGAACCCGACGGGTCGCACACCCGTCACGAGGCGGCGGCATGAGGGGTCAGGGGCCGAAGGCGGCAGCGGAGCACGATTACGAAGGCGCCCCGCTCATGCCGGATGTGCACAGCGTGAGTCGCGAAACTCGGTCCATGCCGGTGCCCGACGGGCTGGAGGGGATGCGGGTCGACGCCGGCCTGTCCCGGCTGCTCGGGTTGTCGCGGACCGCGGTCGCGGCGCTCACCGAGGAGGGGTCGGTACAGATCGACGGCTCGGCGGCCGGCAAATCGGACCGGCTCACCGCCGGCGCCTGGCTGGAGGTCGCGTTCCCGGAACCGAAGCGGGAGTTGACCGTCGAGGAGACCCCGGTCGAGGGGATGAAGATTCTCTACGCCGACGACGACATCGTGGCCGTCGACAAGCCGGTCGGCGTGGCCGCGCACACCGGCGTGGGCTGGACCGGGCCGACCGTGGTCGGCGCGCTGGCCGCGATGGGCTACCGCATCTCCACCTCCGGCGCGCACGAACGGCAGGGCATCGTGCACCGGCTGGACGTGGGCACCTCCGGTGTGATGGTCGTGGCGCAGTCGGAGCACGCCTACACGGTGCTCAAGCGGGCCTTCAAATACCGCACGGTGGAGAAGCGGTATCACGCGCTGGTGCAAGGACATCCGGATCCGTCCAGCGGCACGATCGACGCGCCGATCGGCCGGGCCCGCGGCAACGACTGGAAGTTCGCGGTGACCGCGGACGGGCGGCCGAGCATCACCCATTACGACACGGTGGAGGCGTTCCAAGCGGCGAGCCTGCTCGACGTCCACCTGGAGACCGGGCGCACCCATCAGATCCGTGTGCACTTCTCGGCGATCCGGCACCCCTGCTGCGGCGACCTGACCTACGGCGCCGATCCGCGCCTGGCGGAGCGGCTCGGGCTGGAACGCCAATGGCTGCACGCCCGTTCGCTGGGCTTCGCACATCCGGCGGACGGCCGCTGGATCGAGATCACCAGCGAGTACCCCGCCGATCTGGCACACGCGCTGGACCTCCTGCGTCATGTCTGACCGGCGTGCGGCGGCGTCGATCGGCGCCGCCGTCGCCGCGATGGTCGCGATCGTCGCACTCGGCGCGGCAACTCCCCCACGCCCCGACGTGATCTCCACCGACCGGCTCGGTCCGGAATCCGGTGAGCCCGTGGGTGATTACCTCGCCCGTGCCCGGGAGTCGTTGTCCGGCACCGACACCGGCGACCACTGGGCCCTGTTGTCCCTGACCACCGGCATCCCCGCCGCGGCGATCCCGGAACACGCGGGCGGACTACGGATCTCCCAGGTGATCCTGCACGTCCCGATCGATCGCGTCTACACCCCGCCGATCATCGTCCCGGTGCCCGCGGGCGATGCCGCCGCCCTGGACGCGCAACACGCCGCCGCCGGCACCCTGCGATACGCCACGCCCGCCGACGACCGCGCCCGGCAGGTCGCCGCGACCGTCACTGCCCGCCTGCGCGCCGACTGCCCCTGCGTCACCGGCCTGGTCCTCCGCGGCGCTCTGGATGAGCTCCGAAACCTGGCCTCCGGCAAGGATGTTCGAGCGATCCAGGTCCTCCCCGCAGACGCGTCCGCAGGCACCTTCGCCCTTGTCCCGTTGCTCCCGGAACAGACCGGCACCGCCGTCCCCGGCCCCGACGACGGCCCGATCCCGGTCCCTGACCCGGTCCCGGCCCCTTGACCTCAATCGCGGTTGACCCCAATCCCGGCCGACCCGGTCACGGCCGACCCGGTCACGGCTGACCCCAATCCCGGCCGACCCGGTCACGGCTGACCCCAATCCCGGCCGACCCGGTCACGGCCGACCCGGTCACGGCTGACCCCAATCCCGGCCGACCCGGTCACGGCCGACCCGGTCACGGGTCCCTGACCCCGGTCCCGGCCCGCAACCCGCTCCGGGCCCCCTTCGACCCGGCCCCTGTCCCGCTTCCGCCCCACGACACCGGTCCCGGCCCCTGACCTCGGTCTCGGGCCATACCGGCACGCCACGGATGTTCTCTCTGCAGGCGTCGCCCGGCCGCTCACGGTCGGATGGCAGTCGCACAACGAGCGCGGAGCCCGCATCCGGTCCGTGCCGCCGAGCGGCGAACACCGAATTCAACTCCTGCGCAAGACTTATCGCGGTCGTTGTAGGTACCTCATTTGGCACGTCCACTCGATCGCACGCCCGAGTACGCAAGCCGGCCAGTACGCCGATTTCGCCGCGCCTGCGACGAAGCCGTCGTGCGGGTTGTCGCACGCAGCATTCACCCGACGGCCGGTCGCGGTGTGGACGCCCGCCGCCGACTCCGCCGGACCGCCACGCTCGGCGACGACCGGCACGCCGTCCGGCATCCTGGAGCGCAGCCGATCATCGGCACACATCGCGTGAATACGGTTGCCCGCCAGCGAATTCAGAGCAAGCGCGGAGAACAGCGACCGATCCGGGACGACTCGGGTGGCTACCGCGAGGCAGCCGGTTTGCGGGCCGAGCACATGCTGTCACCGGTCTCGAACCCGGCTGCGCGCCGATGGGGTCGCCTCGAACAGCCGAGGTGGAAACGACGCAGCGGCCGATCCCCGGCCGGCACGCGGGCCGGCCGAAGCCGAATCGGGGTGAAATCCGTTGTCTACCAAGCAGTGCTGATGTGCCCCGGGCTCCACATACCGGTGTGGGTCTCCTGGGTCACGGTGACCGCCGGGTTGGCGCGGGTGGGGTCGACGGTCGCGGCCGTCGGATCCATCGGGGTGAAGCGCTGGAGCTCACCCCAGTCGCGGCGCCAGTCGTCCTTCAGGTAGGTGGCGACGGTCTGCGGGCGGAGCAGTTCCTGGGTCCAGCCGAGCGGGCCGCCGCCGTTGTGGTCCTCCCACAGGTTGGTGTCGTGGGCGCCGCCCCGGTCGGGCAGGATCCGCCAGTTCGGGACCTGGGCGATACCGTCCTTGTGGTCGAACGGGCGCTGGCACGGGAACTGCAGTCCCACAGCCCAATCCAGCAGCACCGGGGCGTGCGAGCCGACCACGTCCTGCAGGGTGTGGGTCTGCGGCACCCGGGGCGGGGTCAGGGCAAGCCACTGGGCCGGATCGCGGTCGCGCGCGGCGGCGACGATGCGGACCACGTCGGCCTGCGCCGGGATGTCGGCGAACGGGACCCGCAGGTTCCGCCACGCGGGGGCCGGGCCGATGTCGAGCGGGGTGAGCTTGCCCAGCGATTCGGCGGTACCGCCGGAACCCGCTGTGCCGTACTCGATCTCGACGGACTGGCCGCCGGTCACGACGCCGTCCTTGTCGACCGAGCGGATCCGGCCGGCGGCGGCGATCGCGATGATGCCGCTGCGGTCGGCGGGCAGTTTGTACCAGCCGGTGGTCAGCTCGGCGGGGCCGGACTGGCCGGAGGTGCCGAGTTCCGGCGTGGTGCCGGAGTTGAGCCCGAACGGCAGTGCGGCGCCGCCGGTTTCGGAGCCGGCGTCGGCGCCGGCCTTGGGGGTCACCGAGGTCGAGATGGTGCTGCTGCCGCTGCCGGTGTCGTCCGGATTCAGGTCACCGACCCCGTTGGGCACGAAACCCTGTGCGCCACCGGCGAAGGTGGCGAAGGGGTCGCCGGACAGCGGTGACAGCAGACCCGCGTTCGGATCGGTCTCCACGAGCACGTCCTGCGCCAGGCCGCACGGCTTGCCCAGGACCGCATCGACATTGGAGCGAGCCAGCGAGAACGCCGGATACTGCGCGACCGCGCCCTTGGCGAACGAGCCGAGTTCGAACAACACCACGAACACCACGGCCACGCTCAGCGGCCGGATCCGCAGCAGGCCGCGGAAACGGGATGGATCGCGTTGCGGCGCACCGGGTTCGGGGTCGTGTACATGGAACCAGCCGGCCAGCACCAGCAGCAGCACCGCGATCAGCAGGAACAGCCGGTCCAGCGCGAAACCGTGGACCGACGGCGGCTTGTCCCACCACGGGATGCCGAAACTGGAGACGTACCACCAGCCGTTGACGCTGGTGAACACCTGCGCCAGCGCCAGCGCCACGACGGCGCCGAACAGGGCCCGGTTGCGCGCCGAGCGCAGCACCCTCGGGCCGACGGCCACCGCGGTCAGCACCGCGACCGCACCGGCGAGCCCGGCGTAGACGCCGTTCTGGTGGGTCCATTTGGTCGGCGTCGTCATCATCAGCAGCATCGCGCCGAAGGTGGTGCCGAGCAGGCGGCGGGCCGGTCCGGCGGCCAGCAGCGGGATCCGGCCACCGCGGCGCAGCAGGACGAAGGTCGAGGCCAGCATGCCCAGCCACAGCGCCACCATGGCGAATCGCCGGGCGATCGAACCGTCGACGGTGGGCATGAACAGCCACTGATAGCGCAGATATTCGTTGTACCAGGGGTCGTTGGGCAGCGCGGCCTGGTGGACCCGCCGCATCTCGAACATCGCCGAGATCGGCTCCACCGAGAAGGAGACGGCCAGCACCAGCAGGCCCGCGGCCGCCAGCGGCGCCAGCAGGGCGCCGTACGCCCGGATCCACGACCACAGCCCCGGCGCGAGGCCGGCCAGCCGCCGCGCCCGCGCGACCCCGGCCCGCCACACCGGCCGCATCCCCGCCAGCAGCGCCGCGACACAGACCACGCCGGACGGCGCGGCGGTACAGCTGAACGCGGCGACCAGGATCGCCAGCGCGTAGGGCAGCAGCCGGCGGGTCGCGACCGCACGTTCCGTCAGGCACCAGGTGAGCAGCAGGCAGACCGCCACCACCGGTTCGGGCCGCAGCCCGTTGTTGTACGGCAGCCAGGCCGCCAGGAAGCCGAACGCACCGGTCCACACCGCGATCCGGTCGTGCCGCACCGCGACGCCCAGTCGCGGGATCACCTCACGGCTGATCGCCAGCCAGCACAGCACGCCGGCGACCAGCGTGGGTAGTCGCATCCACGGGCTCGCCGTGCTCACGTGCGACATGTAGGCGAGCAGATCGTAGGGCGGCGTGCCGACCGGGGTCTCCGGCACGCCGAAGTACCGGAAGTAGTTCGCCATGTATCCGGACACCAGCGAGGTGCGGGCCATGCCGAACTGGTAACCGTCGTCGGAGGTGGTGGCGCCGATCACGTACCAGACCAGCAGCAACCCGAGCACGGTCCCGTCGGCGCCGGTGAAGGTCAGCCAGCGGCGCGGCACCAGCCGGCCGCGGCGGCCGTCGCGGCGGTCCAGGACGAACAGGCCGACCAGCGCGACCAGGGACAGCGCCAGCGCGAGTACCGTCGCGATCCGCTTGGCGGCCGTGGGCACCACCGAGAACCGGCTGTCCACCTGCGCGGTCATCGTCGCACCGTCGGCGCTGGTGAGATCGCTGTAGAGGCCGACCAGCTGCGGGCGATGGTCGCCGGGCAGGTCGACCGGTTTCACCCCGGTGGCACCGGAGAGTTCCGCCGTCGCATGGGTGAAGTCGGCGTGCACGGTCAGCGTGCAGTCGCCGAGCTGTTCCAGCGGCACGCTGACCAGCGACTGGTTGCGCAGGATCGCCTCGAACTGCGCGGGCTTGGCCTCGGTCGCGGCCCGCACCCGGGCGACGAAGCCGTACTTCTCCTGATCCGGCGCGCCCTTGGGCATGGTCGACGCCAGCAGTCCGCCCTGGGCGGCGAGTTCCGCGGTGGCCCGGCACGGCACGGTCGCGTCGAACGCCGCCGGGGCGTACGACACCAGCGGCGCGGTCACGCTGCGGGTCGCGCCTGGTTGCGGCCAGCTCAGGGTGGTCTTGTCGACGTGCACCGGCAGCAGTGGTACCGCGATCGCGAACACCGCGCCCAGCAGACCGGCCAGCAGCGCGATCCGCGCGGCCCACCCGGCCCGTACCGACCCGCGGGCTGCGGATCTCGCCTCATCGGTGGGCGAGTCGCCCGCCTTCACCATCGTGTCGGTCACGGAGGCAGATGTTAGCGTCACGGTTTCGTCACCGGCCAGGTCGTCTCCCCATTCTCAGGCTTCTTTGAGGTTCGGACCGGCCGGTCGTGACTTCGTCACACACGAACGCACCCCCTCCGATCTCCCACCGGACGTCGAACGACGCGGTGCGGGAATCGAAGGGGGTGCGGGAACAACGCCGCGATCGAGTCGTGGCGAAACGAGAACTACGTGCAGGCGGGCGAGGTCGCGCCCAGGTTCTGCAAACCGGCGCAAGCCCAGCTCTTCTGCAGCTTCCACTTGCCGTCCTGCGCGATGAACGGGACCTGTGCCGGCTGCGGCGCGCCGCCGCCGACGGAGAAGCTGACGGTCGCGGTCAGCGTGTCACCCAGCGAGGTGACGTCGGTGACCTCGATGTGCGCGTTGTTCTGCTGGTATGCATCGGTGAGCTTCTTGAGCATGTCCGGATCCTTGGCCAGCGCGTCCTGACCGTCCTCCAGGTACTGCACCTTCTGATCGGCCGGGACGTTCGGGTCCAGCGCCTCCGACAGCTCCTGATTGAGCTGGGCGGCCGTCGGCACCGGCGGCAGCGCCGAAGTCGGCGCGACGGCCGCGTTGGCCGACGTGGACGCCTTGCTGGAGGTGCTACTGCTGTCGGAGTGCTTGTCCCCGCTGCCACAGGCCGACATGCCGAGCGCAGCGGCGACGGCCAGGGTGGCGACCGCGACGCGTCCAGTCCTCTGAAGCTTCAATGCTCGTCCTTTGCGTTCGAGTTGATTCAGTTCCGTTCCGTGGCAGCACCACCCGATGGCGGCACTGCGCACGAGTGGCCTCACGCTACCCGTCAAAATTCAACGCAGACTAAGGAGCGGATCGGCCGGGGAGAGCTCGGTATCGTCGGCAGCGAACGTATACGCTGGACCCGGTCCTGTCGAGCGTGACTCGAAACGAATTGTCACGCGGCCGTGGCCGCTTCCCTGCACCCAGCCGTGCCCGTGCTCACGGTGCGCGACATCCCTTCCGGGATACCAGAATTCGGTGGTGAACGAACGGGTGGCCGGCGGCACGAGCGTGCGGTCCGGCTCCGGAATCGGCCGCTCCGAAGGCGTTTCGGCCTCGTCGGCGGCGGATCGGCCCGGATCCTCCTGATCGAGTTCCGGGAACAACGACTCCTGCCGCACCTCCGACAAGCCGCCGAAACCCACGCCCACCAGGCGGATCGGCCCCAGCTCGACGGGATCTATGGCCGAGCGCAGCGCGGCGGCGGTGAGGGTGGCCGGATCCTCGGTGGCGTAGGGCAGCGTGAACGAGCGTGTCACGATGCTCATATCGGCCTTGCGCAACTTGAGCACCACCGTGCGCGCGGCGCGGCCGTCGTCGCCGAGCCGGCGGTGCGCGGCCGCGGCCATCTCCTCGATGGCCGCGCGCAACTGACCGAGCGTGACGATGTCGCGCTCGTAGGTGGTCTCCGCGCTGATCTGTTTGGCCTCGGCGCGTTCGGCCACCGGCCGGTCGTCGATGCCGCGGGCCAGCCGGTGCAGGGCCGTGCCCACACTGCCGCCGAGCAGCGACGCCGCCTCCGACTCCGGCAGCGCCGCGAACGCGCCCACGGTCTCGATACCCAGTGCGCGCAACCGCTGTTCGGCGACCGGCCCGATCCCCCACAGCCGGCGCACCGGCAGGGTGGCCAGCAACGCCTGCTGCTCGCCCGGCGAAACGACCCGGATACCGTCGGGTTTCGCCAGCCCCGAGGCGATCTTGGCCAGCTGCTTACCGGTGCCGGCCCCGATGGAGACCACCAGGCCGATGCGCTCGCGCACCTGCCGCCGGACCAGTGCGCAGAATTCGGACACGTCGGCCGCGCTCGCCCCGGCCAGTTCCACCGGCTCGCCGAAGGCCTCGTCGTACGACAGCGTCTCCAGCACCGGGATCCGTTCGCGCAGCACCTCGAACACCCGGGCGCTGACCGCGCTGTAGACCACCGGGCGCGGCGGCACGACCACCGCCGTGGCGCCCACGAGACGCTTGGCCTGATGCATCGGCATCGCGGAGCGGGCCCCGAACACCCGCGCCTCGTAACTGGCCCCCGCCACCACGCCGCGGCCACCGGTACCGCCCACCAGCACCGGCCGGCCGCGAAGCGTGGGCCGGGTCAACTGCTCGACGGAGGCGAAGAACGCGTCCATGTCCATGTGCAGCACCCAGCGGCGAGCAGTCTCCGTGGCGCCGGTGTCCGGCGCCTGCGGCCGGGGGCGATCGGCTGCGGAATTGCTGATGAATTCCTGGGAATCGGACCCCGCTCCCGGGCGCGCCGACTTACCCGCCGCCACCGGAGAAGACGGCCGCCGACCAGGAAAAAACCCTGGTGTAGCCGGGTGCGGACGGGAATTCACACGCGTAATCTACGCCCCGCTACCGACATCTCCGGCGCGCCGAGTATGTGATGATCGAATCATGACTATCCGCAAGGCCGTGATACCCGCCGCCGGCATCGGGTCCCGCTTGCTGCCGTTGACGAAGGCGATTCCGAAGGAGATGCTGCCCGTCGGCGACAAGCCGGTGATCGAGCACACCGTGCGCGAACTGGTGGCCTCGGGTATCACCGACATCACGATCGTGGTCAGTGCCGGAAAATCCTTGATCCAGGACCACTTCCGTCCCAATCGGGCGCTGGTCGAGCAGTTGCGCGCCGACGGCAAGACCGCCTACGCCGACGCCGTCGAGGAGGTCGGTGAGCTCAGCCGCCTCGGTCACATCACCTATCTGGACCAGAACGGGCCGTACGGCAACGGCACCCCGGTGCTCAACGCCGCCCGCAACCTGGGCGACGAGCCGATGCTGGTGCTGTGGCCGGACGACGTGTTCGTCGCCGAGGTGCCGCGCGCGCAGCAGCTCATCGACGCGTACTACAAGACGAATTCGCCGGTGCTGGCATTGATGCCGATGGATCCGTCGGATTCCAAGCGCTACGGCGTGCCGCTGGTCGAGGAGACCTTCGACAACGGCCTCATGCGGATCACCGGACTGGTCGAGAAGCCGAAGCCGGAGGACGCGCCCTCCTCGTACGCGGCCATCGGCGGATACGTCGTCACCCCGGGCATCATCGAGGAACTGCGCACCCAGGTGTCGAAGTGGTACACCCACCGCACCGGCGAGGTGTACCTGACCGACGCGATCAACACGTTCGCCGCCTCCAACGCGGTGTACGGCCAGGTCATCCGCGGTCGCTGGTACGACACGGGTAATCCGGCCGACTACCTGATCGCGCAGTTCGCCTCGGCGCTGGCCCATCCGGAGTTCGGGCCGTCACTGCGCAATCTGATCGACTGATTCAGCGGCCGGCGGCGGCGTAGCGAAGAAGATACCGGGCGATGCCGCGATCGTCCCGGTCCCGTGAGCGATCGCGGACGGCGGCCGAGGTGGCTGCTGCCCGGCGCCCACGGGTGCGGCGCGCCGGATGCGGGTGCGGTGGTCGGCCGGGCCCGATCCCCTCGGACGGTGTGGACAGCCCGCACCCGCGGTACCGAGCTCAGTAGAAGCGGCGGATCGAGAAGATGGAGAAGCGGTTCAGCGGGGTCAGGCCGACCGGGTAGCCGCGGTCGTAGGCGTTGAGAATCATGCCTTCCCCGGCGTAGATGCCCACATGCGAGCCGTCCCGGTTGAGCACGATGACATCACCCGGCTGCAGGGCGCCGATCGGCACCGGGCTGCCGGCGCGGGCCTGCTGGTAGGTGGTCCGGGGCAGGGTCACCCCGACCTGGCGGAACGCCCACTGCACCAGGCCCGAGCAGTCGTAGGCGACGGGTCCGGTCGCGCCCCACTCGTAGGGCTTGCCGACCTGGGTCCCGGCGGCGCTCAACGCCGCGAGCGCCCGTGGGCTGGCGACCGGCACGGAAGCCGCGAGCGAGGCGGGGCCGGCGAACGAACCGGTACCGAAACCCCCGGCGACATCCTCGGTGGGATTGATGAGACCGTCGAGATCGAAGGGCAGATCCACCGAGACCTCCATCGGCAGATCGAGTCCCGCCGGCAGCACCTCGCCGAGGTCGATACCGGTGGCGGTGGCCGGGCCCGCCCAGATCGCCCCGGCCAGGGACATCGTCGCGGCCACCAGGCACAGCCGGGCCGTCGCGCGCGCCGTTCTCGTCATGCACGTACCTTTCGGTCGCTTCAACCGCCGCGCGCGATCGCGGGCGGAGTCACACAGTGCGTTCGGACATCACAAGAACCACTTGAATCACTTGGGCACCAATGGCCTCTACAGCATGGTTTTGTATCCCAGGCCACAAGAGTCTCACAAGGGACGATCGGGATCCTTGGCCGATCTGCAACCCGGCGTCCGGTTGCCTAGGGTTTCCGGGGTGACCCGACTCGATCATCTGGTGCTGGCGACGCCGCATCTGTCGGAAACCGTCCAGCTCGTCACCCGATTGCTCGGCGTGGCGCCGGTGGCCGGCGGGCGGCATCCCGGCCTCGGCACCCGTAACTTCCTGCTCGGCCTCGGCGACGGCGGTTACCTCGAGCTCATCGGACCCGATCCGGCGCAGCCGACCCCGGATCGCCCGCGGCCCTTCGGAATCGACGAACTGCCCCAGGCCCGCCTGGTGACCTGGGCGGTCGCGGTGCCGGACATCGACGCGGCGATCGACCGGGCCCGCGCGGCCGGCTACGACCCCGGCGACGCGCGGGAGATGAGCCGCACCACCCCGGCCGGCGACACCCTGCGCTGGCGGCTCACCGCCGAGCGCGCCGGCGGTCCCGGCGGAACCGTGCCGTTCCTGATCGACTGGGGTACCACCGCCCACCCCGCACAGGACCTACCCGAGGCGACCCTCGAATCCCTCGTCGCGATCGGCCCCGACCCGACCACCGTCTCGGAGCGGTTGCACGCGCTCGGCGCCGAGCTGCCGGTCCGGCCGGGCCTCCGAAACACCTTGCTGGCCACCGTAATCGGCCCGGCCGGACCGATCACACTGCACTGAACGCGGCCACCTCACGACTCCGACCACCCCGGAAGTCACAGCGAAGCGGCACAGCCCGCGATCTACCGGCCGCCGCGCGATCGGCGGCGGGCGGTAGATCGGGCTCAGGCGCCGGCCTTCTCGACCGTGACCCGGACGCCGCCCGCCACCTCGGTGGCGCCCGGTCCGGCCGCACCGAATGTCAGTGTGGTGGCGAGGATTTCGCCGGCGATCAGGTCGCGATGGGTCTGTGCCCAGGTGGTGAACTCGGCCGGGACCTCCAGGACCACGGTGATCCGGTCGGAAACCTCCAGGCCCAGCGACTTCCGGGTCTCCTGCAGATCGCGGATCAGGTCGCGGGCCCAGCCCTCGGCCTCCAGTTCCTCGGTGACCTCCGAATTCAGCACCACCAGACCGGCATTGCCGGGCAGGGCGGCGGTGGACTCGGGTTCGGCGGCGACCAGGCGCTGGGTGTACTCCTCCGGCAGGAGCGTGATCCCGGCCGCGCTGACCACGCCCTCGGGGCTCTCGGACCACTGGCCCGCCTTGACCGCCTTGATCACCGTCTGCACCTCCTTGCCGAGGCGCGGGCCGGCGGCGCGGGCGTTGACGGCGAGTTCGAAGCGGCCGTGCGCGGCGACGTCGGTGGTCAGGTCGACCCGCTTGACATTCACCTCGTCGGCGACCAGATCCACGAAGGGGCGCAACCGATCCGCGTCCGGCGCGGCGATGGTCAGCTCGGACAGCGGCAGCCGCACCCGCAGGTTCCGCGCCTTGCGCAGGCCCAGGGCCGTCGAGCACACCGAACGCACCTCGTCCATCGCCGTCACCAGCTCCGGATCGTGCGGCAGCGCATCGGATTCCGGCCAGTCGGTGAGGTGCACCGAGCGCTCGCCGGTGAGGCCGCGCCAGATCACCTCGGTGATCAGCGGCAACAGCGGGGCCGCGAGCCGCGACGTCACCTCCAGCACGGTGTGCAGGGTGTCGACCGCGTCCCGGTCCTCCGCCCAGAACCGCGAACGTGACCGGCGCACATACCAATTGGTGAGCGCGTCGGCGAAGGTGCGCAGTTCGTCGCAGGCGGTCGCGATGTCGTAGACCTCCAGCGCCTCGGTCATGACGTCGCGGGTGGCCGCCAGCTTCGCGAGGATGTAGCGGTCCAGCACGTGGGGCGAATCCGTCCGCCACGTACCGGGTTCCGAGGCGTACAGCTGCAGGAAGGTCCACGCGTTCCACAGCGGTCGCAGCGCCTGGCCGACACCCTCGCGGATGCCGCGCTCGGTGACGATCAGGTTGCCCCCGCGCAGCACCGGC
This sequence comes from Nocardia aurantia, assembly GCF_009604425.1. Classification (GTDB taxonomy): domain Bacteria; phylum Actinomycetota; class Actinomycetes; order Mycobacteriales; family Mycobacteriaceae; genus Nocardia; species Nocardia aurantia. The sequence goes on from NZ_WEGI01000002.1 coordinate 451,106, forward strand.
GAGGCCATCAGGAACCAGCGCATGGCGTCGGAGCCGTCGCGGTCGAAGACCTCGTTGACGTCCGGGTAGTTGCCCTTCGACTTCGACATCTTCATGCCGTCGTCGCCGAGCACGATGCCGTGCGCGATCACCGAGGAGAACGCGGGCCGGTCGAACAGTGCGGTCGCCATCACGTGCAGGTTGTAGAACCAGCCGCGGGTCTGACCGTTGTACTCGACAATGAAGTCACCCGGGTTGTGCGGACGGACAACGGAAGTCCCCGAGGTCTCCGATGTGACGGCTCCGCCGTCGAACCACTCCTTGTTCTCGAACGGGTAGTGCACCTGCGCATAGGGCATCGACCCGGACTCGAACCAGCAGTCCAGCACCTCGGGCGTCCGGCGCATCATCGACTTGCCGGTCGGGTCATCGGGATTCGGCCGCACCAGTTCGTCGATGCCGGGCCGGTGCAGATCGGCCGGGCGCACGCCGAAGTCGCGCTCCAGCTGGTCCAGCGAGCCGTACACGTCGACCCTGGGATAGGCCGGATCGTCGGAGATCCAGACGGGAATCGGCGCGCCCCAGTAGCGATTACGGCTGATGTTCCAGTCGCGCGCGTTCTCCAGCCACTTGCCGAACTGGCCGTCGCGGATGTGGTCCGGTACCCAGGTGATCTGCTTGTTCAGCTCGACCATGCGGTCGCGGAAGGTGGTGACCGCGACGAACCAGGACGGCACCGCCATGTAGATCAGCGGCCGGCCCGAGCGCCAGCTGTGCGGGTAGGAGTGCTCGATCGTCTCGTGCCGCAACAGTTTTCCGGCGGCCTTGAGATCCTTGATGATGACCGGGTTGGCGTCGAACACCATCAGGCCCTCGTACGGCGGCACCATCGAGGTGAACTTGCCGCCCTGGTCCAGCGGCTGTACCAGCTCGATGTCGTGCTCGACGCAGACGGCCATGTCCTCCTCACCGAAAGCCGGTGCAAGGTGGACGATTCCGGTGCCGGAGTCGGTGGTCACGTAGTCGGCCGTGAGCACCCGATGCGAATTCGGGTGTCCGGCGAAGAAATCGAACGGTGGCGTGTAGCGCAGACCGGCAAGCGCCGCGCCGACATGTTCGGACAACACCTCGACCTCGTCGCCGAGTTCGCGCGCGTAGTGCGAAACCCGTTCGGTGGCGAGCAGATAACGCTTGCCGTCCCGGCCGCGCACCTGGGCGTAGGTGATATCGGGATGCACCGCGATCGCGAGGTTCGACGGCAGGGTCCACGGAGTGGTGGTCCAGATCAATGCCTGGACCCCGTCGAGTTCGTGCAGCGGATGATCCTCCGGCACAACGAGGGTCATGTCGACGGTGACCGCCGGATCCTGTCGCATCCGGTACGCGTCGTCGAGGCGCGCCTCCTGATTCGACAGCGGCGTCTGCTCGTACCAGCTGTACGGCAGCACCCGGAAACCCTGGTAGATGAGGCCCTTGTCGTACAGCGACTTGAAGGCCCACAGCACCGACTCCATGAAGTCGATGTCCAGTGTCTTGTAATCGTTGTCGAAGTCGACCCAGCGGGCCTGACGTGTCACATAGGTGCGCCACTCGTCGGTGTACCGCAGAACGGACCTTTTGCACGCGGCATTGAATTCCGCGAGACCCATGGCATCGATCTGTGATTTGTCCGTGATACCGAGCTGCTTCTCGGCCTCGATTTCCGCGGGCAGGCCGTGGGTGTCCCAGCCGAATCGCCGCTCGACCTTCTTGCCGCGCATGGTCTGGAAACGCGGGATCAAATCCTTCACGTATCCGGTGAGCAGGTGCCCGTAATGCGGCAACCCGTTGGCGAAGGGGGGTCCGTCGTAGAAGACGAACTCGTCACGGCCGCTGCGGTTGTCGATACTGGCCTGGAAGGTGCCGTCGGCGGCCCAGTAGTCGAGTACCAGTCGCTCCAGATCGGGGAACGACACCTGGCCGCCCTCGCCGAGATCCACTCGGGGGTAGGCAGAGCCGACAAGTGTGGGGGTTTCGTCCGCCATCGCTGGCTGTGGTCTCCTCGTGCCGGCGCCGCCGCGGCGGATGCCGCTCGACGACGCATGGTTTCGGTCACGGGGACGACGACGGCGCGCGTGCGCCGGAACCGCGGTACCACCCCGCTTGCCCGGTCCCTCGGGATGTCCGAGCTCGCCGGGCCGCTTCGTTCGCGAGCTGTGACGGGCTCACCCGTTCGGTTCTACTGGATGCCCGAGCCCTCGCGGGCGCCGATACATCGTTCTTCCGAAGGCTCCCCGGTGATGGCCGGATCTCCGCCGCTACTTCCGATCACTATCTGGTTTGATTGTAGCCACCGCGGGCAACCCATTTGTCAGGCCGGGTGGCAGCGTGGCGACCGGGACGGGCAGCACCGTCAGCGTTTGGCATGCCGGCCGGGTCCGACCGGAGAATCCTCGGTCTCGCGCGTCGACAGCGCGCTCACCAGCAGCAGCACGGCGCCGGCTACGCATACGACGATGCACCCCCACGCCCACACCACCGAACCGGTGGTCAGCGCGGTCACCAGCAATGCGAAACCGATCGCGGCCAGTACGAGCGTCAGGACGAGCATGGTCACCCCCTAGGCGGGCCTCGGCGTCCAGCCGAGGACAATCGACCATGGCACTCTGCCGCCACTTCCCGCCGGGGAGGGGTCCCGGGGAAAGGGCAGAGCCCGTACCGATTCTACTTGCCGCCCTTGCCGAATCCGGCCGACGCGTGGCTCGAGCCCATGCCGTCGAACGCGTCGCCGCCGTCGACCGGCACCGCCGAACCGCGGTTCTCCAGCTCCTCGAGCTGCGACTCCAGGTAGGACTTCAGCCGCACCCGGTACTCCCGCTCGAACGTCTTGAGCTGCTCGATCCGGCTCTCCAGCACGCTGCGCTGCTGGGTGATGGTGGCCATGATCTCGGTGTGCTTGCGCTCGGCGTCGGCCTGCAACGTGTCGGCCTTCTCCTTGGCCTGCCGCAACTGGCTGTCCGACCGGTTCTGCGCGTCCGACAGCAGCGCCTCGGACTTCTGCCGGGCCTCACCGACCATCGCGTCGGAACGGGTGCGAGCCTCGCTGACCAGGCGCTCGGAATTGGCCCGGGCATTGGCGAGCAGCTGCTCGGCCTCGGTCTTCGCATCGCTGGTGAGCCGGTCCGCCATCTCCTGGGCGAGGCTCAGCACCTTGGCGGCCTGCAGATTGGCGTCCGCGGCGCCGACATCCTTGGGCGCCGGAGGCGGGGCCATCGGCATGGGGGCCGGCTGCGGGACGGGGACCGGTTTGGGCGGCTCCGGCTGGGGGGGGACCGGTTTCACCGCCTGCGGCGCCGGGCGCGGGGCCTTCTTGGCCTCGGACAGTTCGGCATCCAACTCGGCAACCCGCTGGCGCAGGTCCGCGTTTTCTTCGATGAGGCGTGAGAGCTCCTGCTCCACCAGATCGAGGAAGGCGTCGACCTCGTCCTCGTTGTAGCCGCGCTTCCCGATCGGCGGTTTGCTGAACGCGACGTTGTGCACATCGGCTGGGGTCAGCGGCATGGACGGATCCCTTCACGCTTCGTACGGAGATCTAGCGGTTAGATCTAGCAAGCTTTTCCTCACTGCCCATTCTGTCACACCGGGGCTACCGGCTGCCCGAGCCTGCTGGTGATCGACATGAGGATGAAGACAATGAATATCAGGACCATAATCGAGAGATCCAGGCGAATTCCTCCCAAGTTGACTGGCGGTATCAACCGCCTCAGGAGTTTCACCGGAGGGTCCGTGATCGAGAAGACGACCTCGAGCACGACCACCACGACGCCGCGCGGATGCCAGTCGCGCGCGAAGCTACGGATGAACTCGACGACGATTCGGCCGATCAGCAGCAGCCAGAAGAAGAAGAGTACGTAGTACAGCACCAGGAACAGGGCCACGGGTCCACTCTGCCTCAGAATCGGTGTCCTGCAAACTCCCCGCGCCGCGACCGGGCGCGCCACGGCGGCGCGCCGGGGCGCCGCCGGGCCCGTCGGCGCAGGTGAGCCCCCGGGTCCTGGTGGCCCCGGGGGTTGTGTCCGACCTGTGAATTACTTCTGGTTGTAGAACCCGGTCTCGGCGATGCGGCGGCGCTCCTCGGCCGATACGTCGACATCCGCCGGTGAGAGGAGGAACACCTTCGTGGCCACCTTGTCGAAGGAGCCGCGCAGCGCGAACGCCAGACCCGCGGCGAAGTCGACCAGGCGCCGGGCGTCGGCGTTGGACATCTCCACCAGGTCCATGATCACCGGGGTACCGTCGCGGAAGCGCTCACCGATGATGGCGGCCTCGGCGTACGTACGCGGACGCAGGGTCGTGATCTTGGACAAGGGCCCACCCTCCTCGGCGAACGCGGGAGTGCGGCGCGGCGTCGGCTCGTAGCGGGCGCGCTCCTCCAGTCGCCGTTCTTCCAACCGGCGCTCGGCCTCGGGATCGACCGCCAGGGCGCCGTGCGTGGTGCCGCGCACCACCGGCGCGCTGCCACCCGGCCGATCGACCGGCCGGCTCGGGCGCGCGGCCGGCACCGCCTCGATCCGCGCGGGGCGCCGGGCCGGGTCGTACCGGTCGCTCGGGTACGGATCGTCGCCGAACTCGCGTCGGGCGCCGGTGTAGCCGGGCTGATACGAGTCCTGGTAGGCGGATTCGGGGTAGCCGGACTCGTCCGCGTAGCGGCCGGGCCGGCCCGCGCCCTCGTACCGGGGCTCGCCGTACTCACGGCCGCGGTGCGGCCCACGGTCGTCCACGCGGTGCGGCGCACGGTCGTCCACCCGCCGCGGCCCACGATCGTCGGCACTGCGCGGACCACGCTCGTCGACGGTACGCGGTGCGCGGTCGTCGACGTAATCGTCTTCGTATTCCTCGAGCGGAACCATGCCGAAGTACGCCTTGAACCTGTGCAGCGTGCTCATCCTGGTCGACCTTCCTCCGGCCCCCGGCTGCCTGGGGTGTTGAAGTCCTGCGCAATACTCGCCAGTCCCAGCATATGTTTCGAATGTGACTGATGAGGTTGTTTGCTACTGCGAGGTTATCGGTCGACTGCCCATGAGGGCAGTACCGACACGCACGCAGGTCGAGCCGTGGTCTATCGCGACCTCCAAATCTCCGCTCATCCCGGCCGACAACTCGGTCGCTCCGGGATGAGCATCCAGTAGCCGCGCGTGGATTCCGGCGAGCCGCGCGAACTCCGGCTCGGGGTCGGTATCCAGCGGCGGAATCGCCATCAGGCCTGCCAGCTGCAGGTTTTCGGCGCCCTCGACCAGGTCGGCGAGGGCGGCCAGATCGGCCGGCGCGACGCCGCCCCGGCCCGGATCGCGGTTCAGGCTCACTTGCAGCAACACCCGCAGCGGACCGTCCCGGTGACCTGCGTCACGGGCAGCGGAAACGCCCTGGTCGAGGGCGATTGCCAGCCGTTCGCTGTCCACGGAATGCACCGCTGCCGCCCAGCGCGCGACCGATTTCGCCTTGTTGCGCTGCACACTGCCGATCATGTGCCAGCGGATCGGTGAGAGACCGCTCAGTCGGTCCGCTTTGGCGGCCGCCTCCTGTTCGCGCGATTCGCCGAATTCCCGGCGGCCCAGGTGATAGAGGATTTCGATATCCGAGGCCGGAAAGAATTTCGTGACAGGAAGTAATTGCACGCTCGCGGCATCGCGTCCGGCGGCCCGGCAGGCCGCCGCGATCCGGTCCAGCAGGCCGGTCAGAGCCGCGGTGAGCTCGGCGGTACGGTCCGCCGCGGGAGCGGCGGCCACCGGCCCCCGGGCGGCCGCGGGACCGGATCCGGTGGTCATAGCGCGGGCTCCCCCGGCGTGACGTACTCCATCCAGACGACTCCGGCGATCCGGCCGGTCGGCGCGGAACGGCGATGACTGAACAGCGTCCGGTCCTCGATGGTGCAGCGCGGGTCGATCGCGATCGCGCCGACGCCGGCCTCCGTCAGCTGCCGGTGGATACCCGCCCGCAGATCCAGGCCGGGGGTGCCCTTCGCCGTGGTGGTGGCGCTACCGGGCAGATGCTCCTCGACATCGGCGCGCATCGCGGCGGGTACCTCGTACTGCCGCCCGCTCGCCGCCGGGCCCAGGAAAGCGCCGATCCGCTCCGGTTTCGCGCCGACCGACCGCATCGCCTCCAGCACCCGCGGCACGATGCCGATCCGCGCGCCCACCCGGCCCGCGTGCACGGCCGCGATCACGCCGGCCTCGTCGTCGGACAGCAGCAGCGGGACGCAGTCGGCACTCAGCACCACCAGCGCCAGGTCCGGCGTCGTGGTCACCAGCGCGTCGGTGACGGGTACGGCCTCCGGCCGGGGGCCGTCCACGATCTCCACGTTGCGGCCGTGGACCTGCTCCATCCAGACCAGGCGGTCCGGCGCGAGGCCGATGCCCTCGGCCAGCCGGATCCGATTGCGCCGTACGGCCTCCGGGTCGTCGCCGACGTGATCACCGAGATTGAACGAGTCGTACGGGGCCCGCGAGAACCCGCCCGCCCGCGTGGTGGTCACCCGGCGGGTGCGGACCTGCCGGTCCGCACGCTCGCCCGATCGGTCGTGCACGTCGACGCCTCCGGATCTGGTCACAGGTCCCCTCCGAGGGGCGCTCGGCGGGACGTACGGCGGGGAAGCACCCCGGTGCCATCGTGATCTGCTGTCGACTGGGACATACCCACTGTGTACCAGCAAGCACACAGCACCGCACCCGCCGAGAGTGACGTCGCACACCTTTCCGGGAAGTCGTGCGGCCGCGCGGGCCGAGGGAGGTGAATCCCGGTCGGCCACACATGAATACGCCCGCGCGGACCGGCCGCGCGGGCGTGCTTCGGGTCGGCTCAGCGCCGCATGAAGGAGGGGACGTCGACGTCGTCGTCGGAATCCTCGTCCGGCGGCTGGATGTGCGAGCGCGGATTCTGCGCGACCGTGGGATCCGCACCCGGACGCGGGGTTTCGTAGGAGGGGGCCGGACCGCGGGTGACCGCCTGCGGCGGCGCGGCCGCCGGGGCCACCGCCGGAGCGGGGGCCGGGGCGGCGGATTCGCTGCCGCGCTGCTGACTCTGGCCGACCTCACCGGACCGGCCGGCGGTGAAGGTGCTGCGCGTGACGGTCTCGACGCGGCGGGACGGGCCGGAACCGTCGAAGCCGGCCGCGATCACCGTGACCCGCACCTCGTCGCCGAGCGAATCGTCGATGACGGTACCGAAGATGATGTTCGCCTCGATGTGCGCGGCCTCCTGCACCAGCGAGGCGGCCTCGTTGATCTCGAACAGGCCGAGATCCGAACCGCCCGCGATGGACAGCAGCACGCCGTGGGCGCCGTCCATGGACGCCTCGAGCAGCGGCGAATTGATCGCCGCCTCGGCCGCTTTCACCGCCCGGCCGTCGCCGCGCGAGGAGCCGATACCCATGAGGGCCGAGCCGGCGCCGGACATGACGCTCTTGACGTCGGCGAAGTCGACGTTGATCAGGCCGGGGGTGGTGATCAGGTCGGTGATGCCCTGAACACCGTTGAGCAGCACCTCGTCGGCGGAACGGAACGCGTCCATCAGGCTGACCTGGGCGTCGCCGAGCTGTAGCAGCCGATCGTTCGGGATGACGATGAGCGTGTCGCAGGACTCGCGCAGCGCCTGGATACCGGCCTCGGCCTGGTTGCTGCGGCGCTTGCCCTCGAACGAGAACGGGCGGGTGACCACGCCGATGGTCAGCGCGCCCAGCTTACGGGCGATGCTGGCCACCACGGGCGCGCCACCGGTACCGGTGCCACCGCCCTCACCGGCGGTGACGAAGACCATGTCGGCGCCCTTGAGCACCTCTTCGATCTCGTCCTTGTGGTCCTCGGCGGCCTTGCGCCCGACCTCCGGGTCGGCGCCGGCGCCGAGGCCGCGAGTGAGCTCGCGCCCCACGTCGAGCTTGACATCGGCGTCACTCATGAGCAGCGCCTGCGCGTCCGTGTTGACCGCGATGAACTCGACTCCCTTGAGTCCCTGCTCGATCATCCGGTTGACGGCGTTCACGCCGCCGCCGCCGATACCGACGACCTTGATCACAGCAAGGTAGTTGTGCGGGGGCGTCATGGGCTCTCGCCTTCCTTCGATCTCAAGCCTGTCGTTTTGGATGCTCGGCACAGCGCCGACCACTTGGACGACTCGGCTGGTCCACCGGGGGTAGCCCCCCGGGCAAACCCTAAACCTCAACCATAGGGTTAGCGTTATGTCAAGTATGTGACTGGTGCGGAACGCTATTCGCACCGGTCGCAATCCGCGCGCAGGCGCGCCGAGACGAGGTCAGAATCTTGTGCGATTCATATCTCGTCAGAGCCCGCCCCGCATCGTATCGCGAACGGCCGTTCACGGCACGGTGAATCGGCCTCGGGGCGCCCGCGCGGGATCGGGGTCCTCATCGAAAACTCCGAAGGCGCAACGGTTGTCACTACCTTACCGTGACCAGATCCGGGCTGGACACATCGAACAGCGTGCCGGGCCGGGACAGGATCGGCAGCACTACCGCCGCCTTGCGCGCGGAATCGCCGGGGCCGCCCCACAACACGATGCGGCCGTCCCGCAGGGTGAGCGCCACGTCCGAAACCGACCGCGCGACAACCTCTCCCACCTGCTCCCGCAACTCCGGCGGGGTGGCGTCGAGCACCTCGACCGCCGCCCTGGTAACCGGATCGCTACCGCCGGGATGATCGGTGGTGAGCTTGGGCAGCGTGGCCGGCGCCTGCTCGATGGCGAATTCGACGCTGTCGCTGTCGATCAGGTGCGACCCGTCCGGACCGTCGAAGTACAGCGCGGGCATTCGCTCGTCGACGGTCACCCGGACCGTCGACGGGAACACCCGCTGCACCCGCGCCGTGCGCACCCGCGGCAGGGCCGCCACCCGCGCGGCCATCGCATCGGTATCGATGCGCAGCATGGATCGGCCCGAGGGCACCGCCAGGGCCGCGCGAACCTGCTGCTCGGACAACGCCGACAGGCCCTCGATCCGGAGGGTCCGCACCGCCAGCGCCGGGGAGAACCAGGCGATCCCGGCCACCAGGACCAGCACGCCGAGTACCGGCAGCACCCGCACGGCCAGCCGGCCCGCCGGCGAGCCGGCGAATCCGCGCCACTGCGCGGCGGCGCCCCCCGGGCCGTGCGGACCGTCGGGATCGGACGCCTCGAACTCGAGGGTGTCCGCCGCGGACCGGGATGCCGCCCGGGCGCCCCGGCTCGCCGATGCCGTTGCGGCGCGCCCGGATCCGGCGGCCGGCTCGCTGTCCGGATCGTCGATTCCGCCGGTCATCGACCGGACGGGCGCACCCGCAGACCGTCGAGGATCTGGCTGCCGAGCATGGTGACATCGCCCGCGCCCATGGTGATCACCACATCGCCGGGCCGGGCCAGGTTCGCCACCTGCCTGCCCACCCGCGACATATCGGGTTGGTAGTGCACGGGTCTCGTGACCGACTGGGCGACCAGCGCGCCACTGACCCCGGGCAGTGGTTCCTCGCGGGCGCCGTACACGTCCAGCACCACGACCTCGTCGGCCAGATCCAGGGCGGCGCCGAAGTCGGCCGCGAATGTCGCCGTGCGACTGTACAAATGGGGCTGGAACACGACGATCACCCGGCCCGGCCGGGACCGCGCGCCGTCGGCGGCCTCCTGCCGGACGAGTTCCGCGGCGGCGCCGAGCACCGCGCGCACCTCGGTCGGATGATGGGCGTAGTCGTCGAAGACCCGCACGCCGTTCTCCCGGCCGACGAACTGGAACCGCCGGTGCACGCCGCCGAAACCCTGTAGCCCCTGGAGTACCTCGGCGAGTTCGGCGCCCGCGTCGCGGGCGGCCAGCAGCGCGCCGAGCGCGTTGAGCGCCATGTGCCGGCCCGGCACCGACAATCGCAGGGTGCGCGGGGCGGATTCGTCGGCCAGTCGCACGGTGGCCAGGCCGCCGACATCGCGCGGCTCCCAGTTCAGCAGCCGGACGCCCACCGGCACCGGCGCGTCGGCGAGCTCGCCGGAGCCGTAGCCGAGCACCCGGATGTCGAGATCGTCGCGCGCGGTGACCCGTTCGGCCAGCGCGCGGGCGCCCGGATCGTCCAGGCACACCACCAGCAGCCCACCCGGCCGCAGCCGCGCCACGAAATCGTCGAAGACCTGGACGTATGCCTCCAGCGTGCCGAAGTAGTCCAGATGGTCGGACTCGATGTTGGTGACCACCGCGACATCCGGCTCGTACTGCAGCAGTGAGCCGTCCGACTCGTCGGCCTCGGCGACGAAGATGCCGCCGGTGCCGTGGTGCGCGTTGGTGCCCGCCTCGTTCAGCTCCCCGCCGACCGCGAAGGACGGGTCGAAACCGCAGTGCTGCAACGAAACCACCAGCATCGAGGTGGTGGAGGTCTTGCCGTGGGTGCCCGACACCAGCAGCGTGTGGTGGCCGCGCATGAGGTCGGCCAGCACGGTGGGCCGCAGCAGCACCGGCACACCGCGCCGGTTCGCCTCCACCAGTTCGGGATTCGTCTTCGGGATGGCCGCGTAGGTGGTGACCACCGCGGTCGGGCCGCCGGGCAGCAGATCCAGCGCGTTGGCGTCGTGCCCGATGCGCACCGCGGCGCCCCGGGCCCGCAACGCCAGCACGCCGCGGCTCTCCTTGGCGTCCGAACCGGACACCGCACCGCCGCGGGCCAGCAGGATGCGGGCAATACCCGACATGCCGGCCCCGCCGATGCCGACCATGTGCACCCGGCGCAACAACTCGGGGAGCTCGGTCTCCTCCGCGGCCCGCGGGCGATCGGTGGTCACACTCCGCGCCGAGCCGGACGCGCCCAGGGTGTCGCCACGCAGGCCCCGGACGTCGCCACCTACGTCCGGGGCGTCGCCGCGCGGGCCCCGGACGTCGCTACCCGCGCCCGGCGCGTCACCGCGCAGGCCCCGGACGTCACCACCTGTGCCCGAGGCATCGCCGCCCAAGCCCCGGCTGTCGCCACCTGCGCCCGAGGTGTCGCCGCGTACGCCCCGGCTGTCGCCACCCGGGTCCGGGGTGGCGCCGCGTACGCCCAGGTCGTTGCCATCCGGGTCCGAGGCGTCGCCGCGCACGCCCAGGTCGTTGCCATTCGGGTCCGGGGTGTTGCCACGCACGCCCGGGTTGTCGCCACCCGGGTCCGGGGTGGCGCCGCGTACGCCCGGGTTGTCGTCGATCGTCTTGTCCGTTTCCGTCATCGGCCGATCACCTCCACCACGATTCGTGCCACCGCGTCGGCGGCGTCCCGATGCCCGGCACCGGCGGCGGCCACGGCCATATCGGACAGCCGGGTCGCGTCGCTGAGCACGGGGATCACTTCGTCGATCACGTACTTCGGCGTGAGTTCCGCGTCGGGAACGATTCTGCCACCGCCCAGTGACACGATCGGGCGGGCGTTGAGCTCCTGCTCACCGTTGCCGTGCGGCAGCGGAACGTAGAACGCGGGCAACCCGACCGCCGATACCTCGGCGACGGTCATCGCACCCGATCGGCACACCGCCGCGTCCGATGCGGCGTAGGCCAGATCCATCCGGGACAGGTACGGGACCGCGACGTACTTCGCCGGGGAATCCGGGTCCACGCCCGAGACATCGAGGGTGTTCTTGGGGCCGTGCGCGTGCAGGACCGAGATCCCCGCCGCGGTGAGCTGCGCGGCCGCGCCCGAGACGGCCTCGTTCAGCGACCGGGCGCCCTGCGAACCGCCGAACACCAGCAGCACCGGGCCGTCGGCGGGCAGGCCGAAGTGCGCGCGGGCCTCGGCACGCAGGGCCGACCGGTCCAGGGTAGCGATGGACTGCCGTACCGGGATCCCGACGATCTCCGCCTCCGAGCCGCCGACCGCCGACCGCCCACGGCCGTCATCCCCGGGCCGCCCGCGGCCGTCATCCTTGGGCCGCCTGCCGCCGTGTATCCCCGATCCCGGCACCGCGGCCAGCACCCGGGTGGCCAGCCGCGCGCCGATCTTGTTGGCGATGCCCGCCTTCGCGTTCGCCTCGTGCACCACGATCGGCACCCGGCGCCGGTTACGCAGCAGGCCGCGCCCGGCCGCGAGGTAGGCGGGCAGCGCCACGTAACCGCCGAAGCCGACGATCACATCGGCGTCCACGGCGTCGATGATCGCGCGGGTGCGGGCCACCGACGCCCGGACCCGGCCCGGCAGCCGCAGCAGGTCGGCGGTCGGCTTGCGCGGCAACGGAACCGGCGGGATCAGCTCCAGCGGATAACCGCGTTCGGGCACCAGCCTGGTCTCCAGACCGCGTTCGGTGCCCAGCGCGGTGATCCGGATCGCCGGATCCCGGCGCCGCAACGCGTCGGCGACGGCCATGGCGGGCTCGATATGCCCCGCCGTCCCGCCACCGGCCACGATCACCGACAACGGTCGTTCCACGGCCATCGACTCCGTCACCTCGGTTTGCCCCTGTCTCGTGCGTGTGTCGTCGGATAGCTCGGTTCCCAGGCCCGGGTGGACCGCCACGATCGGCTGCCGCGCGGCTGGTTGCCCGCGCGGCGCGAGGAATCCGAATCCACCGAGCGGCGGGCCGGCCGGCCCGAACCGCTCCGCCGGCCCTTGGCCGAGTCACCTCGGGGGGCCGGCTGGGTCTTCTTCTGCGGCGCGGCCTTCGCGGCCGCGCGCGGGCGCGGCGCGGTGTACAGCTCCGGCTTCGGCAACCGCAGCAGGCGGCTGAACCGGCCGTCCTGACCGCCGTGCAGCGCCACCACCGCCTCCGGCTCGTGCCGGGCCGCGTTGGCGATCAGGCCGAACATCAGCAGGGTGATCGCGAGCGAGGAGCCGCCCGCCGAGACCAGCGGCAGCTGCAGGCCGGTGACCGGCAGCAGGCCGACCACGTACCCGATGTTGATCAGAGCCTGACCGGTGATCCAGGTGGTCGCGGTCGCGGTGAGCAGGCGCAGGAACGGATCGACCGATCGGCTCGCGATCCGCAGGCCCGTGTAGACGAACAGGGCGAACAGGCCGAGCACCAGGGCGCAGCCCAGGAAGCCCAGCTCCTCGCCGATGATCGCGAAGATGAAGTCGTTGTGCGCGTTGGGCAGATAGCTCCACTTGGCCCGGCTCTGACCCAGCCCGCGGCCCCAGATGCCGCCGTCGGCCAGGGAGAACAACGCCTGCCGCGCCTGATAGTTGATGCCCTGCGGATCGTCGCCGGGATTGAAGAAGGCGCGCATGCGATTGGACCGATATCCGGCCGACAGCGCCAGCACGCCGGCGGCGACCAGGCCCGACACCGAGATCGTCACGAACAGCCGCACCGGCAGGCCGCCGAACCACAGCAGCGCCGCCAGGATCAGGCCCAGCGCGATGGTCGTGGAGAGGTTCGGCTGCAACACCACCAGCAGGCACACCAGCAGACCGGCGGGCACCAGCGGCACCATCACGTCCTTGTAGGTCGCGCGCGACCCGACCAGCGCGCGGCGCGCCACCAGCAGATGCGCGCCCCAGACGATGAGCGTCACCTTGACGATCTCCGACGGCTGGATCGACAGCGGCCCGATCATGAACCAGCGCCGCGAACCCTGTACGGAGGAACCGATTCCCGGGATCAGCACCAGCACCAGGGCCAGCACCGACAGCGCGAACATCGGGAACGACAACTGCCGCAACCGCCACAGCGGCACCCGCAGCGCCAAATAGAACAGCACCGCGCCGACCGTCGCGAACATCGCCTGCTGCACGAACAGCGAATAGGCCGACCCGTCGGCGGCGTACGCCTCGACACTGGATGCCGAGAGCACCATCACCAGGCCCAGCAGGGTCAGCAGGGTCGCGATGGTGACGATCAGGTGGAACGAGGCCAGCGGGCGGGCGAGCCAGGCGCCGAACCAGGTGGCACCCGCGGCCTTGCGCCCGGTAGCCGTCGACGCGGCGCCCGCCTCGCTCATCGCGGGCTCCCGATGTCTCCCTCGTCGAGCGCCTGCACCGCCGCGACGAAGCTGCGGCCGCGATGGGTGTAGTCGGTGAACATGTCCAGCGAGGCGGCGGCCGGTGCGAGCAGCACCGTGTCGCCGCGTCCGGCGTAGCCGGCGGCGATCCGCACCGCGCGCGCCATCACCGCGTCCACACCCATACCGGCATCGTCGCCCGAATCGAGCACCACCACCGGGACATCGGGGGCGTGTCGCGACATCGCCTCCGCGATCGTGCGCGCGTCGAGACCGAACAGGACCGCCGCGACGAGCCGCTCGGCCACCTCCTCGACCAGATCCTCGACGTGCGCGCCCTTGAGCTGTCCGCCCGCGAGCCAGATCACCTGCGGGTGGGCCAGGATCGACGAGCGGGCCGCGTGCGGATTGGTGGCTTTCGAGTCGTCGATGAACTCGACTCCGCCGACCTCCCGGACGAACGCCGCCCGGTGCGGGCCCACCTTGTGCTCCTGCAGCCCCTCCTTGACGAACTGCGGCGCCACGTCGATGGATCGGGTCAGCGCGGCGGCGGCCAGCGCGTCCGCGACCCCGGCGGGGCCCGGCGGGCTGATGTCGCCGACCTCGGCGAGGATCGCGGCCTTGGTGAAGGCCCGGTCCAGCAGTTTGCCGTCGACCACGCCCAGCTCACCGTCGGCCGGTACGCCGATCCGGAAGCCGACCGTGCGGCGGGCCCGGGACTTGCGGGCCAGCGCGCCGGCCACCGGATCGTCCAGGCCGACGACGCCGACCCGGCCGGTCAGCGCGCGCGCCTTGGCGGCGGCGTAGGCGTCGAGGCCGCCGTGCCAGTCCAGATGGTCCTCGGCGACGTTGAGCACCACGCCCGCCTCCGGGCGCACCGAAGGGGCCCAATGCAATTGGAAGGAGGACAGCTCGACCGCCAGCACCTGCGGGCCCGGCGTGCGCCGCAGCGCGTCCAGGATCGGCAGCCCGATGTTGCCGCAGGCGACGCTGGGGACGCCGGCGGCGCGCAGGATCGCGTGCGTCATCTGGGTGGTGGTGGTCTTGCCGTTGGTGCCGGTGATGACCAGCCATTTGCGCACCGGCCCGTACAGCCGGGCCTGATCCACCCACCAGGCGAATTCGACGTCGCCCCAGACCGGGATGCCCTCGGTCACGGCCGAGACCAGCACCGGCGAGTCGGGCCGCCAGCCCGGACTGGTGATGACCAGCGCGAACCGGCCCAGCGCGCCGGGCAGGCCCAGTTCCTCGCCGGGGGCGGTCGCCAGGCCGAGCTCGGCGGCCTCGGCCAGCGCCTTCTCCCCGGCGTCGGTGACCACCGGGCGCGCGCCGATGTCGTGCAACGGCTCGATCAGGGACCGGCCGGACACGCCCCAACCGGCCACCAGAACGTCTCTGCCGCGCAGAAATTCGAGCATGGGGCCCGGTGAGCGCAGAGCCCGCGGAGTGTGTTCGACCATCGCCTGTTACCCGACCTGAGAGAGGTATTCGCTGTAGAACAAGCCCAATCCGACCGCCGCCGCGATACCCGCCAGCAACCAGAACCGAATGATCACCGTAGTCTCTGCCCATTTGGACAGTTCGAAGTGGTGGTGGAACGGCGCCATCTTGAACAACCGGTTACGCGTGGTCTTGAACACCACGATCTGCAGCACCACCGACGCCGCCTCGGCGACGTACAGCGCGCCGATGACCACCATCAGCAGTTCGGTGCGGGTGGTGATGGACAGCCCGGCCAGCAGGCCACCGAGGGCCAGCGAGCCGGTGTCGCCCATGAAGATCTTGGCGGGAGCCGCGTTCCACCACAGGAATCCGATACACGCCGCGGCGCCCGCGGCACAGACCAAGGCGAGGTCCAGCGGGTCGCGCACGTTGTAGCAGCCGGGCTCCACCTTGACCTCGCAGGCGTGGTAGTACTGCCAGAAGCTGATCACCACATAGGAACCCAGCACCAGGCTCATCGAGCCGGCGGCGAGCCCGTCCAGGCCGTCGGTGAGGTTCACCGCGTTCGACCAGGCCACCACGACCAGGCAGACGAAGGCCAGGAACACGACCACGCTCATCGACACCGTGTTGATGTCGCGCACGTAGGACAGGTGCCGGCTGGCCGGGGTCCGGCCGCCCGCGCCGACGCTGTGCAGCGCCAGCACCCCGAACACGATGGCGGAACCGAGCTGGCCGATGTACTTGCCGGCCGCGGTCAGGCCCAGGTTGCGCTGTTTGCGCAGCTTGATGAAATCGTCCAGGAAGCCGACCGCGCCGAGCGCGGTGGACAGTCCCAGCACCAGCAGACCGGAGGCGGTCGGGCCCTCGGCCCGGTACCCGATGCCGATCAGGTGCGAGCCGAGGTAGCCGGCCCACATGCCGAGCATGATCGCGACGCCGCCCATGGTGGGGGTGCCGCGCTTGGCCTTGTGGCTCTCCGGGCCGTCGATCCGGATCTCCTGGCCGAAGCCGCGCCGCGCGAACATGCGAATCAGCAACGGCGTCAACAGGATCGACACCGTCAGCGCGATCGCCGCGGCGAACAGAATCTGCCTCATCGGGCGGCCTCCGAATTCGACTGCGACGCGCGCGGCGTGCTCGACTGCGACGCGCCCGGTCCGGCCGCGACGAGGTGTTCCGCGACCGCCCACAATCCGGCGGAGTTCGACGCCTTGACCAGGACCACGTCACCGGCGGCGACCTCGGCGTCGAGCAGTTCGAGCGCCGCGTCGATATCGGGGACCAGCACGGATTCCTCGCCCCACGAACCCTCCTGCACCGCCCCCTGATGCAGGGCGCGGGCGGGGCGGTCGGTGCCGACCACGATCAGCCGGTCGACGTCCAGCCGCACCACGAGGCGGCCGATCCGGTCGTGCTCGAGGACGGCGTCGTCGCCGAGTTCGGCCATCTCGCCGAGCACGGCCCAGCTGCGGCGCGGTTGCCCGGCCGGAGTGTCGCCGGTGCGGGACATGGTCACCAGGGCCTTCAGCGCCGCGCGGACCGAATCCGGATTGGCGTTGTAGGCGTCGTTGACGACGGTGACGCCGTCGGGGCGGGTGCGCACGTCCATGCGATGGGCCGAGACGGCCCGTGCCTCGGACAGCGCCGCGGCCACGGTCGCGAGGTCGGCGCCGCATTCCAGCGCCACCGCCGCGGCGGACAGCGCGTTGCCGACCTGATGTTCGCCGTGCACGCCCAGCCGCACCTCGACACTCGATCCCCCGGCGTGCACCGTGAACCGGGCCCGGGCGGCCTCGTCGAGCCGGACGTCGGTGGCCCGCACATCCGCGCCGGTCGATTGCCCGACGGACACCACCCGGGCGCTGGTCCGGCTCGACATCGCGATCACATTCGGGTCGTCGGCGTTGAGCACCGCGACGCCGGTCGGCGGAAGAGCTTCCACCAGTTCGCCCTTCGCCTGCGCGATGGCCGCGCGGCTGCCGAATTCGCCGAGGTGCGCGGTGCCGACGTTGAGCACCACCCCGATACTCGGCGGCGCGATCTCGGTGAGCGCCTTGATGTGCCCGTGCCCGCGCGCGGACAGTTCCAGCACCAGGAAACGGGTATCGGCGTCGGCGCGCAGCACCGTCCACGGATGCCCGAGTTCGTTGTTGAAGGAGCCGGGCGGGGCCACCACCGGGCCCAGCGGCGAGAGCACCTGGGCCAGTAGGTCTTTCGTCGAGGTCTTACCGGACGAGCCGGTGACGCCGACGACGGTCAGCCCGCCGGCCGCGACCAGCCGGTCGACGTTGGCGCGGGCCAAGGCGGCCAGCGCCGCCAGCACCGCCGCGCCGGACCCGCCGACGTCGTGCGCGAGCGCCAGCGCGCGGCCGGACTGCCCGGCCGACGGCTCGACGACGATCGCCGGCACCCCGACCGGCCGGGCGGCCAGCACGGCCACCGCACCGGCGGCCACCGCGGCCGCCGCGAAATCGTGCCCGTCGACGTGTTCGCCGGGCAGGGCCAGGAACAGGTCGCCGGGAGTGATGCGGCGCGAGTCGAATTCGACCGCGCCGGTTACCGTCACCGCGGGATCGGGGACGTCGTGCAGTGTCCCGCCGACGACCTCCGCGACCTCCCGCAGAGTCATTTCGATCATGAAGCTGTCTGGTCCTTCGTCTTCCGATGCAGGGCCGCCGCCACTACCTCGCGGTCGTCGAACGGATACTTCACCCCGGCGATCTCCTGCCCTGTCTCATGGCCCTTGCCCGCCACCAGCACGATGTCGCCGGGCCGGGCCCAGTCGACGGCGGCGGTTATCGCCGCGGCGCGATCGCCGATCTCGGCCACCTCGCCGCGTTCGGATTCCGGGATCCCGAGCGCACCGGCCCGCACGGCGGCCCGGATCTCGGCCGGGTCCTCGCTGCGCGGATTGTCGTCGGTGATGATCAGCAGGTCGGCGCCGCGGGCCGCGGTCGCGCCCATCAGCGGGCGCTTGCCGGCGTCGCGATCGCCGCCGGCGCCGACCACCACGGCCAGCCGACCGGCGGTCTGCTTCGAGTACTCGCGCAGGGTGGCGATCACCGATTCCACCGCGGCCGGCTTGTGCGCGTAGTCGACCACGGCGAGGAAGTCCTGGCCGGCGTCGACCCGCTGCATCCGGCCGGGCACGTCGACCTCGGCCAGCGCCGCCGCGGCCACCGTGGCGTCGATGCCCGCGGTCGCGCACACGGCCACCGCCAGCAGCGCGTTCGCCACGTTGTAGTGACCCGGGAGCCGAAGGCGCACATCGGTTTTCACGCCGGGACCGGCGATGGTGAACTCCTGGCCGCCGCCACGCACGGTGGTGGCGCCGACCAGGGTCCAGTCGGGTTCGGCCTCACCGGTGGGGCTCTGCGGCTGGGTCGCCGTCGTCACGACCGTGGTGCGGCCGCCGACCTCGCGGACCAGCCGCCGGCCCCAGGCGTCGTCGACGCAGACCACGCAGGTGCGGGCGGCGGTCGGCGACTCGGGCTCGAACAGCCGGCGCTTGGCGGCGAAGTAGTCCTCGAAATCGGCGTGGAAGTCCAGGTGATCCTGCGAGAGATTCGTGAACGCGCCGACCTCGAACTCGACCCCGTCGACCCGGCCCAGCACCAGTGCGTGGCTGGACACCTCCATGACCACCGCCTGCACCCCGCGTTCGACCATCAGCGCGAACATGGCGTGCAGTTGCGGGGCTTCGGGAGTGGTCAGCGCGCTCGGCACCCGCTGCCCGTCGATGCGGGTCTCGATGGTGCCGATCAGCGCGGTTCGCACGCCGGCCGCGGTCAGGCCCGCCTCCACCAGGTACGAGGTGGTGGTCTTGCCCGAGGTGCCGGTGATGCCGATGATCTGCAACCGCCGCGACGGATGCCCGTAGATCGCGGCGGACAGGCCGCCGAGGACAGCGCGCGGATCGTCGTGCACCAGCACGGGAACGTCCACCTCGCCGATCAGTTCGGCGCCGGCCGGATCGGTCAGGACGGCCACCGCGCCGGCGGCGATCGCGTCGGGCGCGAACCGGGCCCCGTGCGCATGCGCCCCGGCGAGCCCGGCGAACAGATCGCCCGGCCGCACCGCCTGGGAGCGCTGTTCGATCCCGGTGACGACGACCCGCGCGAGCCGGTCCGGATCGCCGCTGTAGCGGGCTGCGGCCAGGTCCGCGACCGCACGCAACGCCGTCGACGGCGGCACGGCGGGGCGCAGCGCCGGCGGGCTGGGCGGCACGGGCACGTGGCTCCTCTCGATCGGGGCAGGGTCTGGTGGTGCTATCTCACAACGGACGGAATCGGATCGACGAGTCAGGTTACCGACGATCGATCACGGTCGGGCAACGCGGCCGCCGAATCGCCGTGCCGCCGCGCTGCGGCCCTACCCCTGGGAAGGCTACATGCCCTGTAGGACAAGCTGTTTCACCGGTTCCGTGGAGGGCGGGATGCGGTCACGTTGCAACACCCAGGAGGCGATGTTGTGGAACAGCGGCGCCGCCGACTGACCGCCGCTGCCGTCGGAGCTGCGGATCGGCGCGTCGAGCATGATGCCGACCACGTAGCGCGGCTCGTCGGCCGGTGCGATGCCCGCGAACGTGATCCAGTACCGATCGTTGGAGTAGCACTTGCAGTGCTGATCGATCTGCTGCGCGGTCCCGGTCTTCCCGGCGATCTGATAGCCCTCCACGGCTCCCGACGGACCGGTGCCCTGCTGGTATCCCATCGGATCGCGTTGCACCACCGCCTCGAACATCTGCCGCAGGGTGCGCGCGGTGTCCACGCCGACCACCCGGGTGCCCGGCGGCGCCGGTTCCTCGGTGCGGGTGCCGTCCGGCCCGACCCGCGCCCGCACGATGCGCGGGGGCACCCGCACGCCGTCGTTGGCGATCGCCTGGTACATGCCGGTCATCTGCAGCAGGGTCATCGAAAGGCCCTGGCCGATGGGCAGGTTGGCGAAGGTGGAGCCGGACCACTGGTCGCGCGCGGGCACGATGCCGGCGCTCTCGCCGGGCAGGCCGACCCCGGTGCGCTGGCCGAGCCCGAACCGCTTGAGCATGTCGGCGTAGCGGTCCTCACGGACGCGTTGCGCCAGCATCAGCGTGCCGACGTTGGACGACTTGCCGAAGATGCCCGTGGTGGTGAACGGCGTGACCCCGTGCTGCCAGGCGTCGGCGACGGTGACGCCGCCCATATCGATGCTGCCGGGCACCTCGAACACCTCGTCGGGGGTAGTGAGCCCGTACTCGATGGCGGCGGCCGCGGTCACGATCTTGTTCACCGAACCGGGTTCGAAACCGTCGGTCACCGCGGGGTTGCCCATATTCGTCGAACCCCAGTACTGCGCGTTCAGGCTCGGATTGAACGTGCTGTCGTTGGCCATCGCGAGCACCTGCCCGGTGTGCGCGTCGAGCACGACCGCCGACGCGTCCTGCGCGCCGGACATCTCCTTGGCCTGCTGGATCTGCTGCTGCACGTAGTACTGCAGGTCCGAGTCGAGGGTCAGTTCCACGCCGTTGCCGTTGACCGCGGGCTGCCGATCGCGCTCGCTGCCGGGGATGATCGCGCCGTCGGAACCCTGGTCGTAGGT
Source organism: Nocardia aurantia (assembly GCF_009604425.1). Classification (GTDB taxonomy): domain Bacteria; phylum Actinomycetota; class Actinomycetes; order Mycobacteriales; family Mycobacteriaceae; genus Nocardia; species Nocardia aurantia. The sequence goes on from NZ_WEGI01000002.1 coordinate 472,008, forward strand.
GTGCGACCCGTCGGTGCCGGCCAGCACCGCGTCCAGCGACGACTCCAGGCCGATCTGCCCGTGGCCGTCCCAGCCGGTGGCGCCGAGCACGTTCGCGGCCAGTGATCCGCCGGGATAGATGCGGGTGTCCTGCCGGTCGCCACCCACCTCCGAGAACTGGTCGGTGATCTCGGTCGCCACGCGCGCGTCGACGTTGCGGGCCAGATAGGTGAAGGTGTCGTCGCCGCGCATCTTCGCCAGCAGATCGTTCTCCGACGGGCCGTCCGGGCCCAGCCGCTGCCGGATGCCCTTCGCGATCGCCTGCAGCCGCTGGTCCGGTTCGGGGGCCTTGGAATTCTTCGCGTGCGCGGCGGCCAGCTGTTTGCGGACCGTGACCGGCTGGAAGGTCAGCGATTTCGTGGTGATGGTGAACGCGAGCGACTTGCCGTACCGATCCGTGATCGGCCCGCGCAACGCGTAGTCGGGAGTGTTGACGATGCGCTGGCTGGCGGCCTCCGCCGACAGCTTCGGCGCCGACACCGTCTGGATCCAGAGCAGCTGCACCGCGACCATCAGCAGTGCGATCAGCATGATGATGCGGCCCACTCCGAACCGGAGCCGCAGCGAGGAATCAGCTGCGGCTCCGGATCGGGAGGTGGACTTGCGCGGCCGGCCCGGCCGCGGCACCCGAGCCGGAGCCCGGCCGCGGGGCTGCTGGGCCCGGCCGCCCGGACTCATCGAACGGCCCCGGCGGCTGCCGGCGCCGTCACCAGCTGGTTCGGGATCACCTGGCCGGGCACCGCCTGCGCCGCCTGCGGGGCCACCGCGTGCGCGGCGGGCGAGGCGACGGCGTTGGGCGCCGCCGGCACCCCCGCCGTCGGGGCCGCCTGGACGCTGGTGGACGCCCGCGGCGGGCTGACCGGGACGACCCGTTCGCCCTGTGCCTGGGCCAGTTTCGGCGGCGGCGCGGTCGGCGCGGTCGGCGACACGTTCAGCGGCGGCACCGGGCCACCCTGCTGCGGGGTCTCCTTGCCGATCACGGTGACGCTGCCGTCCGGCGCCACCACGAGGCGCACCGGATCCTTGGCCGGGATCATGCCCAGTTCGCGGGCGCGGTCGGCCAGCGCGGGGGCCGAATCGTCCTTGGCCACCTCGCGTTGCAGCGCCGCCTGCTCGTCGGCGAGCTCGCGGTTGGTGCGGCGGGCGTCACCGAGCTGGTAGCTGTCCTCGGCGGCCCGGGTGGTCAGCAGCAGCGTCGCGGCCAGGCCGCAGCCGAGCATGGCGAGGATCGCGGTCACGAACGGGATCCGGCCCGACATCACCGAACCGGTCCGGGCGGGCAACGGGGGCAGTTTCTCCCGCCGCGTCGTGCGGTTCTGCCGCTTGGCGTAGGCCCGTTCGGCCGCACCGGACTTCTCCCGGTCGGCCGCCACGCGCCGCGGGCCCACCGGCGGCTGGTCCGGTATCGCCGGCAATCCGGTCACCGGCTTGCCCGCCGGTTTCGGCAGCGCCGGATGCGGTGCCTGCTGCGCTGATTGACCCGAAGCCTGCTGCGCGGTCTGTTTCGATGCCGCAGTTCGCCGCTTCGGTGCGTCCACCCGTGTCCGCACGCTCATCGTCTCGCCTCCCCTGACCTGTTCGGATGACTGTCGCCCCGATCCGTGCCGTCCGCGATCCGTTCCACCGCGCGCATCCGGACCGGTGCGGCGCGCGGGTTCTCCTCGATCTCGTCCGGCGTGGCTTTCTCCGCGCCTCGGGTCAGCGTCCGGAACACCGGGCCCATGCCGGGAAGTTCCATCGGCAGATCGACCGGGGTCCGTGAGGCGGACTCCTGCGCGAAAAGCTGCTTGACCAGCTTGTCCTCCAGGGACTGATACGACATGACGACGATCCGCCCGCCGATCTCCAGTGCGTCCAGGGCCGCCGGCAGGGCGGCCTCGAGGGATTCCAGCTCCCGGTTGACCTCGATGCGCAGCGCCTGGAAGGTGCGCTTCGCCGGATGGCCACCGGTCCGGCGGGTGGCCGCCGGGATCGCGTCGTAGAGCAGTTCGACCAACTGCGCGCTGGTGGTGAACGGCTGCCGGTCCCGGCGCTTCACGACCTCGGACGCGATCCGCCCGGCGAATCGCTCCTCGCCGTAGACCTTCAGCACCCTGGCCAGATCGCCGTGGGTGTAGGTGTTGAGCACGTCCGCGGCGGTGGGGCCGGTGCTGGGATCCATCCGCATGTCCAGCGGCGCGTCGACCGAATAGGCGAAACCACGATCGGCCTCGTCCAGTTGCATCGACGACACACCGAGATCCATCAGGACCGCGCGCACCGAGCGCCGGTCCGGCAGCCCGGCCTGCGCCAGCGCGGCGGGGATGCCGTCGTATCGGGTGTGCACCAGGGTGATCCGGTCCGCGAACGGGTGCAGCCGGTCCGCGGCGAGGCGCAGTGCCTCGGTGTCGCGGTCCAGGCCGATCAGCCGGATCTCCGGATAGGTCCGCAGGAAATGCTCGGCGTGCCCGCCCAGGCCGAGCGTGGCATCGATCAGGGCGCCGCCGGATTCCAGTGCGGGACCGAGGATTTCATCGGCTCGGCGGAGCAGCACCGGAACATGGCGGGAGCTGGTGTTCTCACGGTTCACCTCGACCTCCCGGGATCCTGCCTCACGATGGTGCGCGCGTCGGTGACCGATGCCCCCTGGTCTCTGACCGAGCGACGGCACCTGGCGTTGGGGAAGTACGTCAGGGTCCGCCGTCGGGCAGAGGCCGCAGGGCACCCGCCTCGCGCGGGGCTAGAAGATTCCGCCCAGCGACTCGTCTCTGGCCTGCGAGTAGTCCTCCTCGTGCTCAGCGAGGTAGGACTCCCACGCCTGTTTGTCCCAAATCTCGAGGAAGTCGACCGAGCCGATCACCACGCAATCCTTCGAGAGGTTCGCGTAGCGACGGTGTTCCGCCGACAACATGATCCGGCCCTGCGCATCCGGACGCTGCTCGTCCGTGGAGGCCGCGAGTGCCCGGACGAACGCCCGCGCCTGCGGATTGCTTCGCGACGCCTCGGCGGCCCGCCGCGCCAGCGCGGTGAACTCGTCCTTCGGGTACACGGCAAGGCTGTGGTCCTGGCCCTTCGTGACCATCAACCCTCCTGCCAGCTCGTCGCGAAACTTCGCAGGCAACGTCAGTCGCCCTTTGTCGTCCAGGCGAGGCATGTAGGTACCGAGAAACACGTCTCGACACCTCCCGCTCGATCACCTCGGCCTGGTCGGTCTTCGTCAGTGCGGGCTCCACATTACCCCACTTTCCCCCACTTTCAATCGAAAGCGTCCCCGATCCGGACCTCGGCGCAACGAATCTCGCAGGTCATGTCAGCTATCACCGGGGTGGGGAGGTTTCTGCGAGTTCCCGCGACACGCGGCCACGACACGGCCGTGGCCCCGACAACCAGCAGCAATCCCCCGGCTGGATGGCCGGTGGTGGGGCGTGGTGGGGGGTGGTGGCGCGAGAGCCGGCGGGGCCGAGGAGTGGCCGGATACACAAAAGCGACACGCCGTGCATCGCACGGCGTGTCGCTGTGGTCTCGCTAGTTCCGGTGGTGTCGCGGCGCTGTCCGTCGCGGCTCCCCTCCGGGCCCGGGCCGGAGCCCGGGCGTGGATTCAGTTGTCCTGTTCGAAGCGGCGGCGGAAGCGGTCCTCCATGCGGGCGGAGAATCCGCCCGACTTGCGCTGCTTGCCGCGGCCGCCGGCGGGACCCGTGCCGGGTTGTGCGTCACCGCCGCGACGGCCGACGCCCGGGATACCCGAGCCGCCCATCAACAGCAGCACGCCCGCACCGAACATCACGATGAACCCGAGCAGGCTGATCACGGGAAAGCCGCCCGGCTTGACGGGCAGGGCGATTCCCGCGACGAGTAGGACCAGGCCGAGGACGAAGAGCGCGGCCGCCTGAAGTCTGCGTCTACCGGTGGCCGAACGGAGCCGCCCGCCTCGGACGGTGGATGCGAACTTGGGGTCCTCAGCATAGAGCGCGCTCTCGATTTGTTCGAGCATGCGCTGCTCGTGCTCGGAGAGTGGCACGGTACCTCCCCCGGCACTAGGTAGTGGTTGTCGTCTCCGGGTAGACGACAGATAGCCGACCTTGGCGGCTATCTGTCACCAATGATACGAGTTCGATCAGTGCGCTACCACCTAGTCTCACATCTTCAAGCGGTACCGTCCCCAACCCATTCCGCGGCGGGTCGCAAACGGGCGGCCGCATTGATCAGATCTGCCACGTCGTGCAGGAAGGCGCCGACCCGCGAGGCGAACTCATCGGCACGTGCCGTGTCCACCGGTCTGTCCAGTCCCGCTTCCAGCGCGGCCCTGGTCTCGGAGTGGGAACTGAAGTAATCCGCCCACATCACGAATTCCGGGGCCGCCTGCTGCATCAGCACCCAGGCGTTCCGCGACCTGGCCCGGGGCGCGCGATCGGCCCCCGTGAGCGCGAGCACCGCACCCGCGCCGCGCAGTGCGGCGAGATACGCGGTGCGGAAACGCTCCCGGGGGTCGGGCTCGCCCCCGGCCTGAAGCAGCAGCCCGTCCGCACGATCCAGTAACCCGCCTGCGCGCCCGGAGAAAGCCGGGCGCTCCACTCGACCTGCCATTGCCGTTCCTCCAGCCCATCTCATGCCTGCGGCCCCGCGACCCCACCGTGCCAGGGCTTTTCCCGGCGTGTCCGGCGAGCGCGAACCCGGATGAGGCCGCATCACCGCCGGCGGATCAAACCGACCGCACGGGCACGCAGTGGACATCCAAGGGACCGAACAGGCATTCGAATGTTCGACAGGTGTGAATATAGAGTCGACCACCGACAAACTCGGATCACGAGAGCCGCGCCGACCCCTATGACCGCCGCCAGACCCCGCTCCACCCCAGCCCCCGTCGTCGTCGACCTGTCCGTCGCGGCGCTACGAGCGCGGCTGCACGACGCGCTGTCGATCTACGTCGCGGCCATGGACTATCCGCGCGGCACCGAATACCACCGCGCGCCGATGTGGACCGAGCACACCACGCGCCCCGGCTGGCAGGCCGTCGGCGCGGTGATCCCGGACGACAGCGGCACCGTCGACCTGCGCACCTCGCCGCTGATCGCGATCGCCTACGGCTACCACGGCGCCCCGCACCAGTGGTGGCATCAGCAGGTGCACAACGGGATGCGCCGCAGCGGCTGGCCCGAATACGCCATCCGCGAACTGCTCTCGGACTACTTCGAACTCACCGAACTCCACGTGCATCCCGCCGCACAGGGTCTCGGGATCGGGGAGAACCTGCTGATGCGACTGCTGCGCGACCGGCCCGAGCGGGCGGCGCTGCTGTCCACCCCCGAGGTCGATCGGGAGGACAACCGGGCCTGGCGGCTGTACCGCCGGCAGGGATTCACCGACGTGGTGCGGCATTTCGTCTTCGCGGGCGACACCCGCCGGTTCGCGGTGCTCGGCCGGCGGCTGCCGTTGGAAGACCCGCCGCAGTGACGATCCTGATCGTCGGCTCCGGGCACAACGCCCTGGTGGCCGCGTGCTATCTGGCCCGCGCCGGGCAGCCGGTGGAGGTGCTGGAACGCGACGAGGTGCTCGGCGGCGCGGTGTCCACGGTCGCGCGGTTCCCCGGGCATCTGGTCGACCGCGGCTCCTCGGCGCACATCATGATCCGGCACACCGGGATCGTCGAGGAGCTGGAACTCGAGCGCCACGGCCTGCGCTATCTCGATTGCGACCCCTGGGGTTTCGCGCCCGCGCCGCCGGGCTCGCATCAGCCGCCGATCGTCTTCCATCGCGACCTGGACCGCACCTGCGCCTCGATCGAGGCCGCGTGCGGATCTCGCGATGCCGACGCCTACCGCCGCTTCGTCAGGGTGTGGGCGCCGCGCGCGGAACGGGTCATGCGCGCGTTCGCCGGCGCACCCGGGCCCGGGCGTTTCCTCCGGGCGTTCTGGGGGCTGGACATGAACGGGACCGGCGGCGGTCGCCCGAGCGCCGCCGCCGGTAGCGCGCTGTCGCGCGACTTCCTGCAACCCGGGGACGCGCTGCTGGACCAGCTGTTCACCGACGAGCGGTTGAAGGCGGCGCTGGCCTGGTTCGGCGCCCAGTCCGGGCCGCCGATGTCCGAACCCGGGACCGCGTCGATGGTCGGCTTCGCCGCCGCGATGCACACGCTGCCGCCCGGACGCGCGGTCGGTGGCAGCGGCGCGCTGACCACCGCGCTGGTGTCGCGGCTGCGCGCCGACGGCGGGACGGTCACCGCCGGTGACGCGGTCACCGAACTGCGGCGCGCCGGTGGCGGCTGGCGGGTGCGCACCGCGTCCGGCCGGGACCTCGCCGCCGATACCGTGATCGCGGGCACCCACATCCTGACCACCCTGGATCTGTTGCGGCGCGGCGGTTTCGACCCCGGCGTGGTCGAGGACTGGCGACGGCGGATCCGGGTCGGGCCGGGTCTCGGCATGGTGGTCCGCGCGGCCACCAGCGACCTGCCGCACTATCCCGGCGCCACCGCCGCCGAATCCGCGCACGGGCTGCAGTTGCTCGCGACCGATCGGCAGCAGCTGCGGCTGGCCCACGGCGCCGCGCTGGCGGGCTGCCTGCCGCCGCGCCCGGTGGTGCTGGCGATGAGTTTCAGCGCCCTCGACCCCTCGATCGCGCCGGCGGGACAGCATCAGCTGTCGCTGTGGTCGCAGTGGCATCCCTATCGGCTCGCCGACGGGAGTACATGGTCCGACCACGCCGAGCGCGAGGCCGACCGGATCATCGCCGAGGTCGATTCGGCCGCACCGGGTTTCGCCGGCACCGTGCTCGACCGGTACGTGCAGACCCCCGCCGAGCTGGAACGCGAACTGGGCCTGCACGGCGGCAACGTGATGCACCTGGAGATGTCGCTGGACCAGATGTTCTTCTGGCGGCCGCTGCCCGAACTCGCCGGTCAGCGGGTGCCGGGCGCCCCCGGGCTCTACCTGACCGGCGCCTCCACCCATCCGGGCGGCGGCGTCTCCGGCGCCAGCGGCCGGACCGCCGCTCGCCTGGTCCTCCGCGACCGCACCCGCCGCACCCTGCTCTCCCGCCTGTCCCGCCGCCGATGAATCCGCCGCTCGCCCAGCCCGATCCGCTGTCACCGCGGGGTGCCGCCTCGATGCCTCCGGGCACGACCTGTTCGACCGGGCAGGCCGGACAACGCGCCGATCCGCCGGGCGCAGCATCCGGCGAGTCGGGGCGACCGGTCGCTCACGCCGTGACCGCGCCGGATCCGGCCGCGCTGCGTCGCGCCTCGGGGCGCGCCGGGGCGCGAGCGGCCGGCGGCGGATCACCGGCCGCATCGGCATCGCCGACCCGTAGGGGACGTCGCGCCGACTCGCCGCAGCCGAGCGACTCTGCCCGATCCGTTTCGCCGCAGCCGAGCGATTCCGCGCGATCCACCTCACCGCCGCTCAGCGATTCCGCGCGATCCACCTCACCGCAGCTGAGCGATTCGGCGCGATCCATCGAGGACACACCCGGACGAACCGGGGCAGCGACCGCGGCGGGGCCGACTGCGACACGTTCGATCGGCGCGGCGAATCGCGTTCGTCCGCCTGAGCCGAGCGGTCCGGCAGGAACGGTCCCTCATGCCCCCGGTGCCGGTGTCCCGAGTCGCATTACCGCCGATATCCCCCATGTCCGTGGTGCCGGTGTTGCGGGTCCCGGCGCGGGGGTGCGGTGGGGCTTGGGCGGGCTGGTGACGATCTGGGTACTCGCGCAGATCGCGTATCCGTTGACCGCGGGGAGCGGCCGGGATGCGGTGACCGTCGTGGTCGTGGTGCTGGCGGCCGGGATCGCGGGGTGGCATGCCTGGACGAGCGGTGGAGCGCGGCGGGCGCTGGGATTGCTGGTGGTCGTGGCGGGGATCGGACTGGTGGCCGAAATCGCCGGTACCGCTTGGGGATTCCCGTTCGGGTGCTACGGCTATGCGGCCGGGCGGCTCGGACCGGAGATCGCGGGGGTGCCTGCGGTGGTGCCGCTCGCGTGGGTCGGCGGGTGGTATCCGGTGCGGGTGGTGGCCGGGCGGTTGTCCCAGCGGGCCACCGTGCGGGTGGTGCTGACGGCCGTCGGGGCCGTCGGCTGGGATCTGTTCCTCGATCCGCAGATGGTCGCGGACGGGCAATGGGTGTGGTGTTCGACCTGGCGCGGGCTTCCGGGGCTGACCGGGATTCCGTTCACCAACTTCCTGGGGTGGTTCGCGGTGGCGCTGGTGATGGCCGGGCTGTGGGAGGGGGTCGATCGCCGGCGGATCGCGAGCGAGCGGGTTCCGCGCGATCGGCGATCGACCGGACATGGGAGAGAACCGGCCCCGAGTGCGACGGTTCCGTCCGGCCGGCGCCGTATCCGGCACCTGGAGGGTTCGGGTCGGGAGCGAGTCCGGTGTCGGGTGGCTCCGGGCCGGTATCGGGAGGCTTCGCTCGGGCGGCGGGGTGGCGGGCGCGAGGTGGATCCGCTCGTTGTGGTGCCGATTGGGATGTTCTTGTGGACGTGGCTCGGGTCGGCGCTGGCGCATGGGGTGTTCTTGCACTTGCCGTGGTCGGCGGGGTACGGGTTTGCCGGGATGGGTGTGCTCGGGGTGCCGTTGATGTGGTCGCTCGGCACGTCCCGGCGAACGTGACCAACCGGGCGCGCCGAACGTGATCATGCTGCGTCCCGCTGTATGCGGCTCGGACCGGCCGATCGTGGCACGATAAGAGCCGTGCAGCCGAGTCCGACTCATTTCCAGCCCGAACCAGCCCGGCACGAACGGGACAGAACTCCGGGGCCGCGACGCCGCCGGATCTGGTCGGTGTTGCTGCTGGTGGCGATGTTGACGCCGCTGTTGGCCGGATGCCTGCGGGTGCAGGTGTCGATGGGCGTGTCGTCCAACGATCGGGTGTCGGGGCGCATCGTCGCCGCGGTGGTACCGAACGGGCCCGCCGACAAGGGGCCGCAGCTCAAGGTGCCGGACAGCCTCAGTAGCAAGGTGCGAGTCGAACCGTATTCGCAGGACGGCTATTCCGGCAGTCAGGTCTACTTCGACGATCTGACCTTCGGTGAGGTGCAGCAGCTGGGTAGCCTGTCGGACCAGACCCAGGGCATGTTCAGTCTCACGTTCGTCCGTTCGGGCGACAATGTCTCGCTCACCGGCCGCGTCGACCTGAAGTCGGTGCCGGAGCAGGGTTCCGACATCCAATTCAAGGTCGCGTTCCCGGCCCGGGTCGCCACCACCAACGGCACCCGCGAGGGTGATTCGATCGTGTCCTGGAAGGTGCCGGCCGGTGATGTGAGCACCCTGCGCGCCGAGGCCAGTTACGCCGATCCGAACACCCGGTCGTTCGCCGCCTGGGCGGGCATCGTCGGTGGCATCACCCTCGCCGCCGCCGCGCTCGCGGCCGTGCTGGCCTATGTCAGCCGCAATCCCGACCCACAGCGGCCCGTCCGGCGGCGGCAGCACGTGTGAAGATCCTCGTCGCCGCCGGGACCGGGATCGCGGCCGTGGGTTGCGCGCTCGCGGCGGTGAACCGGCTGACCGTGCGGCGGCTCGGACCCCGGACTCCGGCGGTGATCGAACCGGTCACGGTGTGCATCCCGGCCCGCGACGAGGCCCGCAGGTTGCCCGGCCTGATCGCCGATCTGCAGGCGCAGCGCGGGATCTCGCGGCTGCGGGTGCTGATCCTGGACGACGACTCCGCCGACGACACCAACGCCGCGGCCCTGGAGGCGATCGGTGACGACACCCGGTTCACCCTCCTGGACAGCGCCGCCGGCCCCGGGCCCGGCTGGACCGGCAAGACGGCCGCCTGCACCCGGCTGGCCGAATTCGCCTTCGCCACCGACGATCCCGAGGAGGGGCCGGCCGGGGTGCTGATCTTCCTGGACGCCGATGTCCGACTGGAACCCAGCGCGCTGGCGGCGGCGGTCGGCGAATTGCGTTCCGGCGCGGCGGCTCTGGTGGCCCCGTGGCCGTTCCAGCGCACCGGCTCGGCGGCGGAGGCACTGGTGCAGCCGCTGCTCTGCTGGTCCTGGGCCACCACTTTGCCGATCGCCCTCGCCAACCGCAGCCGCCGACCGTCGACGGTGGTCTCCTGCGGGCAGTTCCTCGCCCTCGACGCCGCCGCGTACCGGGCGGTGGGCGGGCATGCCGCGGTGGCGGGCGCCGTCACCGAGGACCTGGCCCTGGCCCGCCTGCTGCGCCGCGCCGGCCACCGCACCGCCCTGGTCGCCGCGGGCCGGCTGGCGAGCACCCGGATGTACTCCGGCGCAACGGAACTGGAGAACGGCTACACCCGCTGGCTGTGGTCGGCGTACGGCTCCCCCACCGGCAGCGTCGCCGTCGGCGCCCTCACCGGCCTCGCCTACCTGGTTCCGCCCGCGGCCGCCCTGTTCGGCCGGGGCCCCACCCGCCGCCTCGGCCTGCTCGGTTACGCGAGCGCCGCCGGCGGCCGGCTGCTGGCCCGCTCCCTGGAATCCGGTCGCGCCCCGAGCCTTTCCGACGCCGGCGCCGCACTGGCCCATCCGTTGTCGATCGCCGCTTACCTCGCGCTCTCGGCCCGATCACACCGCCGCCATCGGGCGGGGACGCTGCAATGGAAGGGCCGTCTCCTCCCGCAGCCCCCTGAGGCAGCGAAAAGCGCTCAGCCGCAATAGGCGGAGCGAAATGACCGGCGGTACCCGACCTGCCAGGCGAAGTCCGGCCGGAAGCGGACTGCGACAGCCTGTTTCGTGAGAAAGAACGATCCCCATCCGCGCCGGCCCGGTAGCCGGTCGGCGGGCTCGACCGGACGCGCCGTATCGCAGCGGCTATCGGGCGGAGCGCAGGGTGGCGGTCGCGAATTGGGTTGCGGCTACGCGATATCGGCGGTGGCGGGGGACGGTGGCGCGGTGCTGGAAGACGGCGTAGCCGGACTTCTCGATCTCGTCGAGTATTTCGGCGTAGAGGATCGCGGCGGTGCGGATGGCGGGACGCACCCGGGGGTTCAGGAGGTCGATGCCGGGGATGGCGAACCGGTAGAGGGCCCGGTTGGTGGCGATCAGGTGGACCAGGGCGCGGCGGACGCGGGGGTCGGTGTGGCCGGTGCGGCGGCAGTGGGTGAGCAGGCCGGGGTCGACGCCGAAGGCGGCGAGTTCGTCCAGGGGGAGGTAGACGCGGTCGCGGTCGAGGTCCTCGGCGAGGTCGCGCAGGAAGTTGGTCAGCTGGAAGGCCTCGCCGAGGGCGGTGGCGGCCGGTTCCGCGTCGGCGGTGGGGACGACGGTGCCGAGGATCGGGAGCAGTTGCAGGCCGATGGCGGCCGCCGAGCCGCTCATGTATTCGCGTAGTTCGGTCATCGTGGCGTAGCGGTTGCGGAATCGGGTCGTGCCGGGCACGTCCATTCGCATCGAGGCCAGGAAGGTCCACAGGTGGGCCGGGGGCACGCCGAAACGGGCGACGGTGTCGGCGGTGGCGGACAGGACGGGGTCGTCCGGGTCCGGATGCGCGGTGTCGCGCAGACGGGCGCGCAGGCGGGTCTCGATGTCGTCGAGACGGGCCGCAGCATCGGGGGTGGCGTGGTCGACGATGTCGTCGACGGTGCGCGCGAAGGCGTAGAGCGCGTGCACCGCGACGCGGCGGTCCGGTGCCAGCAGCCGGGTGGCCAGGAAGTAGGTGCGGCCGTGGGCGGCGGCGACGGCCCGGCAATACCGGTAGGCGGCGGCCAGGGTCTCCCGATCGGTGAGTGATCCGGCCGGGCCGGCGCTCACGGCCGGGGCTTACCCGTGTCGGCCCGCAACCGCAGCGGGTCCACCGTCCGCAGTGAGAAGGCCGCGACCAGCGCCACGAAGGTGGCGGCCGCGACGTGCCAGAAGTTGTACAGGCCGATGGATCCGCCCGGCTGGAACACCAGCATCAGCCAGGTACACAGGCCGACCAGCAGCATGAGCGTGGGGGTCGACAGGGTGAACCCGGCGGCCAGGGCCAGCGGCCAGGAGTAGTACCACGGCAGCGCGGCCGGAGAGAGGATCACGATGCCGACGAACGCGATCAGGATGCCGAGGACGGCCTCGCGCTCGGAGTGCTTGAATCGCCACCAGGCCCACGCCAGGATCGCCACCAGCCCGAGCATGCACAACAGCCGGGTATAGACGAGGACGTCACCGAGATGCAGCGGGGTCACCCACGTGACCATGTGCGCCAGGATGGTCGGCAGCGACAGCCAGTTGATGATCTTCTTCGAGCCGGACAGCGCGCTCAGCCAGCCGAGGCCGACCCCGGCGGCCGCGGAGGCGGCGACGAACACCGCCGCGAACACCGACAGGCCCAGTCCGCCGATCTTCGCGAAGGTCCACAGCGGATGCGGTAGTGGGCCCTTGTTCTCGGCCGCGCGTCTCTCTCGTTCGTGGATCATCCAGATCCACACCAGGAACGGCAGCGCGACTCCCGCGGTGGCCTTGATGGCGACGCCGACGGCGACCACGACGATCCCGCCCGCGTGATGGTGTTCCAGCACCAGCGCGATACCGGCGGCCATCAGGCCGACCATCAGCATCTCGTTGTGGGCGCCACCGATCAGGTGGATGAGCACCAGCGGGTTCAGCACCGCGAGCCACAGCGCCACCGTGGGCTTGCCGCCGAGGTGTTTGGTGAGGTGCGGGACCGCCCACATCATCAGCACCAGGCCGGGCAGCATCACCAGCCGCATGGCGATGGTCCCCGCCACCACGTTCGAGCCGGTGACCATGGTGATGAGCCGGCCCATCAGCAGGAAGATCGGGCCGTAGGGCGCGGTGGTGGTGGTCCAGACCGGGCTCACGTTGTCCAGCAGCACACCGGGATTCACCACCGGGCCGACCCGGTACGGGTCGAACCCGTCGCGGAGCAGCGCGCCCTGGGCGAGATACGAGTAGACGTCCTGGCTGAACATCGGCACCGAGAACAGCAGCGGGAAGATCCAGATGCCGACGATCCAGCGCAGCTCGGTGAGGCTCACGGTGCTCTCGTAACCGGCGTAGCCGAGCGTGATGCGGCCGAGCCGCACCCAGGCCAGGATCATCGCCAGGACGCCGAGCCAGACCACGATGGTCGCGAGCGCGTACCCGTGCCCGAACCGCAGCCAGGACAGGTGCGCCTCCTCGAGCAGCGGGTCGCGGCGGCGGACGGCGCCCGCGCCGAGTCCGCCGGCGGTCATCATCAGAGAACCCCAGAAGCCGAGCAACGCCGCATGGCCCTCGGGGCTGCGGAAGAAGTCGGCGGCGGTACGCATCCGCCGGCGGGGAGGGTCGGGCAGCACGACCGACTCCAGGCCGGTGACCTGGGCGGTCATCGGTCGGGGCCTGGTGGCGGTATCCGGTTCAGGGGTCGGCATAGTTCGTCGTTCCCCCCGGAAAGTCGGTGCGGTCGGGAAACCGCGGCTGATAGGTCGCCGCTAGTTTAGTGGTATGTCGGCAACACTAGCGCGCCGGTTCGCCCGGATCTCGCTCAGGCATCGGTCACAGTTCACTCGCGACCCGCTCAGCGGCCAGTTTTCCGGACAGCAGGGTGGTGGGCACCCCCACTCCGGGGGTCGTTCCGCAACCTGCCAGCACCACATTCGTGGCCGTTGCGGGCAAATTTCGGGTGCGGAACGGGCCGGTCTGCCGGAACAGGTGCGCGGCCGAGAACGGCGACCCCGCGAGCATGCCCTTGGCCTGCCAGGTGGACGGGGTATCGAGGTGGTCGACGGTGAAATGGGTGGCTATACCGTGATATCCGCGATCCTCCAGCAACTCCAGGAGGCCGTCGAGGTACGCGCGGCCCGTCCGATCCCAGTCCAGCGGCGCGGCGTCGAGGTTCGGGCAGGGCGCGAGCAGCGACAGGGGTTCGTGGCGGCCGGTCGGGCGATCCACGAACATCCCGGGATCGGTGAGCGCGGGGCGGGTCAGCAGCAGGGAGGGATCGCTCATCGTCGCGCCCCGGCCCGGCCGCGCCGCGATCTCGGCGAACGTGCGATCCCAGGCCCGGCCGAAGTCGATGGTGTGATGCGCCTGGACCGGCCAGCCCGCCGCCACCTCGGCGGGCACCGTGCCGTGCGCGACCACCGCGGAGGGCGCGGCGCGCAGCCGGCGCGGTGGCAGGACCGATCGCCGCGGCAGGCCGAACCGCGCCAGGCTGCCGAGGTCGGCGGTGAGCACGACGGCGTCGCAGTCGAGGCGGCGGCCGTCGGCGGTTCGCACCCGCTCCGCGCGGCCGGCGACGTAGTCGATGCCGGTCACCTCGGTGTCCAGTTCGAGCCGTCCACCGGCCGCGGTGAAGGCGGCGGCCAGCGCGGCCGGGACCGCGCGCATCCCGCCTTCGGGGAAGTAGACGCCCAGCGAGGTGTCCATGTGCGGGATCGCGCCGTAGACGCCGAGCGCCTGCGCGGGCGCGGCGCCGGCGTACAGGGCCTGGAACGTGAACAGCCGGGCCAGCCGCTCGTCGCCGAGGATGCGGCCGACCCGGGGGCCGAGGCGGCCGAAGCCGCCGAGCCGGGCCAGCCGCAGCAGCGCCGCGCGTTTGGCCGGGACCCGCACCATGTCCAGCGGCGAATCGAAGTTGGTGTCCATGAACTCGTCGTAGGCGGCGTCGTAGATCGCCGCCAGCCAGGCCCGCAGCCGGCGGTAGCGTTCCGCCTCGGCGGGCCCGCAGGTCCGGGCGACCTCGGCGGCCATCGCCTCGGGATCCGAGTACACGTCGATGACCGAGTCGTCGGCGAACCGGGCCCGGTACGCCGGTGCCAGCGGACGGATCCGCAACCCCAGTGCCTCCGCCCGCGCACCCACCGCCCCCAGCGCGTCACCGATCAGCTCCGGCACGGTGAGAATCGTTGCACCGGAATCGATCTCGTAGTCGGGGCCGCGGTACACACCGACCCGGCCACCGGGATGGTCGGCGCGCTCCAGCAGCGTGACAGTCCGCCCGGCCCCGGTCAGATTCAACGCCGCCGACAGCCCCGCGAGCCCCGCCCCGACCACCACCACCCGGTCGGTCGGCCCGCCGACGGTCCGAATCTTCCGACGCCGCAAGCCCTTTCCGCCGACCGGCCGACCCGCCCGGTCGTCATCCACACCGATCCCGTTGCCCCCCAGCACAACCCGACCGTCGCCCGCACCGGACCGGGTGCCACCCCCGCGGCCTCCCCTGTCGCGCACCTCAGCACAGTCCTCATCGAGATCGACCGGGCGGCTGTCTGCCCCGGTCCGGCTGCCGTCCACCCCGGACAGGTTGCCGCCCGCACCGGCCCGACAGTCATCAGCACCGTCCCGGCCGCTGTCCGTACCGGCCCAGCCGCCATCCGCACCAGGCTGGCCGCCGCTCACACCGACCCGGCCGTCATCCGCACTGGCCCGGCCGCCGTCCGCACTAGCCCGGCCGCCGTCCGTACCGGCCCGGCGGGCTGTCATGCGACGCGGGAGGTGGCGGCTACCGCCATGGTGCGCAGGTGTTGTTTGGCGGCGGGGGTGGTGGCGCTGCGGTCGAGGGCGGCGAGGCCGCGGTCGGTGAGGGTGGTGATGCGTTGTTCGACGGCGTCGACCGCGCCGAGGCGGGCGATGAGCGTGCGGAGGCGGGTGACCTCGTCGGGTGCGAGGTCGGTGCCCAGGCTGGTGCGCAGCAGGTCGGCGGCGGCCGGGTCGGTGCGGTCGGCGCGTTGCAGGGCCTCGGCGATCAGGACCGTGCGTTTGCCCTCGCGTAGGTCGTCGCCGGAGGGCTTGCCGGTGACCGCCGGGTCGCCGAAGACGCCGAGGAGGTCGTCGCGCAACTGGAAGGCGATGCCGATGTCGGTGCCGAATTCGCGATAGTCGGCGATCAGGGCCGGGTCGGCGTCGGCGAGGGCGGCGCCGAGGTGCAGCGGGCGTTCGATGGTGTAGGCCGCGGTCTTGTAGCGGTTGATCCGCAGGGCCGCTTCGACGGATTCGTCGCCGCCGGCCTCGCCGTGGATGTCGAGCAGCTGGCCGCCCAGCACCTCGGTGCGCATCGCCGCCCAGACGCGGCCGAAGCGGGCGAAGGCCGCCGGGTCCAGGCCCGCGGCGGCGATCATGTCGTCGGCCCAGGCCAGGGCGAGATCACCGACCAGGATGCCGACGCTCGTGCCGAAATGCGCTGCGCCGCCGCCCCATTCGCGATCGCGGTGGCGCTGTTCGAAATCCGTGTGCACGGTCGGGAAGCCGCGGCGGGTGCGGGAGGAGTCGATGATGTCGTCGTGGATCAGCGCGCACGCCTGCACGAGTTCCAGGGCGGCGCAGGCGGTCAGCACCGCGGGAGCCGCCGGGGCGTCCGGGTCGCCGCCCGCGCCGAGCCAGCCGGTCCACGCGAACGCCGGACGGGTGCGTTTGCCGCCGCGCAGCACGAAATCCTGCAGCGCTTCGGCGGCGGCGACCACGACGGGGCCCATCTCGGCGACGGCGGCCCGGCGGTCGGCGAAGAAGTCGGTCAGCGCGCGTTCGACGGCCGTGACCACCGCCGCCCGGTCGGTCGGCGCCGGACGGGGCGGGGCGCTCGGTCCAGCGGACAACGGAACCTCCCAGGGTGTCCTCGACATGCCGGGCGTGATCCCTGCTCACGACATGTGGTTCGGGGCGCGGGGGCGTCCCGACCGGAACTCTACCGAGTCGCATCCGCGCATTCCGGGCGCGCTCCCCCCGGGATGTCGGTCCAGGTCCGGCGGGGACGACATCCGGGCGGTGGCCGGGCCGAACCGGACACCGTTCCCACTACACTGGACCGGTGAGTGTCGACAACGTGCGGGCGCACGGCCGTATCACCCCCTCGGTCACCGGCCGGCATTCCCGGACGTCGCCGGTCACCGCCGCCCGGTCCGTGGTGGGCCGGCTCGGCCCACGCCCGGACGGGACCGTTCCCTTCTCGATCGAATTCAATCCGCCGCGCGATGCCGCCGGTGAGGACCGGCTGTGGCGTGCCGCACGCGAATTCGAGTGCATGCATCCGGCGTTCGCGTCGGTGACCTACGGGGCCGGCGGTTCCACTCGCGACCGGACGGTCCGGCTCACCGGCCGGCTCGCCCAGGAGACCACGCTGCTGACCGTGGCGCATCTCACCGCCGTCGACCACAGCATCGCGGAGCTGCGATCGATCGTCGGCGCCTACGCGGACGCCGGGATTCACAATCTGCTGGTCCTGCGCGGCGATCCGCCCGGCGATCCGCTCGGCGAGTGGCACCGGCATCCCGAAGGGGTGGAGTACGCGGAGGAATTGGTGCGGCTGGTGCGCGGCCTCGGCAATTTCCATGTGGGCGTGGCGTCGTTCCCGCGTGGTCACCACCGCTCCCCCGACCTGGACTACGACACCCGGCACCTCATCGCGAAACTGCGTGCGGGCGCGGAGTATTCGATCACCCAGATGTTCTTCGAGGCGGACGACTATCTGCGGCTGCGGGATCGGGTCGCCGCCGCCGATCCGGTCGAGGGCGCGAAGCCGATCATCCCGGAGCTGATGCCGATCACCTCGCTGCGGACCGTGCAGCGTGCGGAGGAGTTGTCCGGGCGGCCCCTGCCCGCGGCCCTGCGGGAGCGGCTCGAGCGGGCGGCGGGCAACGATCCCGAAGGGAATCGGGCCGCCGTGCGGGCGGTCGGCATCGAGATCGCGACCGAACTCGGGCAGCGGCTGATCGCCGAGGGCGCCCCCTGCCTGCACTTCATCACGCTCAATTTCGCCAAGGCGACCGGCGAGGTGCTGGCCAATCTCGGCTACACCGTGCGGCCGGCCGCGGTCGGGGCCTGATCCGGCGTTCGATTTCGGCCCCGGTCGGGCCCGCTCCGGCGTTCAGTTCCGACCGCGGTCAGGCCGGCCCCGGCGTTCGAGTCCGGCCACAGTCAAGCCGGCCCCGGCGTTCGATTCCGGCCACAGTCAAGCCGGCCCCGGCGTTCGAGTCCGGCCACAGTCAAGCCGGCCCCGGCGTTCGATTCCGGCCACAGTCGGGCCGGCCCGGGTGATCAGTTCCGGCCGCAGTCAGGTCTGATTGGCGTTCGATTCCGGCCCGCCGCCGAGCGGCTGCCGGTGGCGGGCCGGCCACGGTGCGCTCACCTTGCCCGGGCCGATCGGCGAATCCCGGCGGTCGGGTGCGGCCGGTCGCAGTCAGGGTCCGATCCGGCGTTTCGCCCGGGCGATGATCCGGCCGTTGGCTACGGTTCGGCTCGTCCTGTCCGAGCGTCGAATCCGAGGAGCTTCCGGATGCCCCTGCTGTCCCGCGTCACCCGTCGCTCCGCCGCCGGCCGTCGAAGCCGGATGGCCGCACCGCTCGTCGTGTCGGGGGCGATCCTGGCAGTTGTCGCCGGTACCGCCACGACCGCCGCGGGGCGGGACACGACGCCCCCGCCGGGAACCGCGACAGCGGCCGCGGGCACGACCGGCATTCGGAGCGCGGCTCCTGTCGACGCCGTACCGAACGGCATCGCGTCGACCGGCAGTGGGCCGAACGGCAGTGCACCGAACGGCAGTGCGCGGACCGGCGGTGCGCTGAACGCCGCTGGACAGATCGCCGACCCGGCTCCTACCGCGGGCGGGCTCGACGCGCTCGAGGCGCTCGGGGTGAAGCCGTTCCTCTATCCGTCGGCGTCGCCGTTCTGCAACGACGGCAGCACCCTCGGCCTGGTCCCGGCCTACGCCGGTGCGGTGCCGGGGCCGTGGCCGAAGACGAATGTCACGCTGCCGGGTCTCGACCTGGCGGCGGTGAAATCCGGGCAGACCATGTTCGCGTTCGTGCCGTACGGCGTGGATCCGGACGGCACCGACACCTCGGGGATGCGGGTGATCTGGTGGAACGCCGACACCCACCGCGCCGGCTCGGCCACCATGGGCACGCTGTCGGATGTGCTGGGCACGATGGTCCCGCCGCAGGTGCCACCGGCGTTGCGGCCGCTGGCCGAACAGGTGGTGCAGGGCGTGTTCGGGCAGGCCCTGCCCGTCGGCGGGATTCGCGCGGTGCCGGTCGAGACCGGTTCCGGCACGGTGCTCGCCGCGGTCTTCGGATCGATCCGCAACGGGAACCGGACCTGCTGGTTCCTGCCCACCGTGGGCATCACCGAGGTGCCCTGAGCGTCAAGGCGACTGACGTGACGTCCGGCTCAGAACGGATCGGCGGCGGCGCGGCGCAGCACCTCGCGCGCCAGCGGGCCGTGGATCGCGTCGATGGGCCGGCCGGGCAGGGTGTCGTCCTCGGTGTAGATCCATTCGAGGATTTCCTCATCGGTGTATTTGGCATCGCGCATCACGGTGATCAGGCCCGTGAGGTGCTTGGCGACCGCGCCGGTGGAATCGAAGAAATCCTTCGGGATCCCGGCGACGCCGTCGCGCCGCACCGCGAGAAGCTCGTGATCGCGCAACATCTGATGCACTCGGGTCACCGCGAGACCCAGTTGATCGGCCACATCCGGCAGCGGGAGCAGGGCCGCCGACTCCGGGAGGACGTCATCGCTGCAGGGAAATGCACTCACGCCGACAACGGTAGTACGTGTGCGAAGTCACGTCCTGAGAGCCCCTGACGGATTCCACCATTACCATCGGGTGAGCCGTCGTCCCGGCGGCTGTCGCTCGCGAGCGAGACCGCTGTGGAAAGTCGAGGGCACCAGAGTTGATCGGCCAGCTGCTGGACGAGCGTTATCGCATCGACGCGCCGATCGCACGCGGGGGCATGTCGATGGTGTTCCGGGGTGTGGACACCCGGCTGGACCGGCCGGTCGCGATCAAGGTGATGGACCCGAAATTCGCCGGCGATCCCCAGTTCCTGACCCGGTTCGAATTCGAGGCCCGCGCGGTCGCCAAACTGAAGCACCCCTCGCTGGTGGCCGTGTACGACCAGGGTGTCGACGGTGAGCACCCGTTCCTGATCATGGAGTTGGTGGAGGGCGGCACGCTGCGCGAACTGCTGCGCGAGCGCGGCCCGATGCCGCCGCACGCGGTGCGCGCGGTCGCCGAACCGGTGCTGCAGGCCATCGGCGTCGCGCACCACGCCGGGCTGGTCCATCGCGACATCAAACCGGAGAACGTGCTCGTCTCCGACGCCGGCGACGTGAAGATCGCCGATTTCGGCCTGGTCCGGGCCGTGGCCGCCTCGAACATGACCTCCGCGAGCGTCATCCTCGGCACCGCCGCGTATCTGGCGCCGGAACAGGTCACCTCCGGGCAGTCGGATGCCCGCAGCGACGTGTACTCGTTCGGCGTCCTGATCTTCGAACTGCTGACCGGCCGCACCCCGTTCACCGGCGACACCTCGCTGTCGATCGCCTATCAGCGGGTGGAGCGCGACGTGCCGCGGCCGAGCGAGTTCATCGGGGGCGTCCCACCGGAATTCGACGAGCTGGTCGCGCGCGCCACCAGCCGGGAGCCCGCGCACCGCTTCGCCGACGCCGCCGAGATGGCCGCCGAGCTGCGCCGGATCGCCACCGAGCTGCGGCTGCCCGATTATCGGGTGCCCGCGCCGCGCGACTCGGCCGAACATCAGTCCGCGCGGTACCGGATCCAGCCCGTGCCGCAGCCGGTCTACACCGAGGCGACCACCCGGATGCCACCGGCCGAACCGCGGGCGAGCAGCACCCGGGTGCTGACCGCCGCGCAGCCGCAGACCCGGGCCACCTATTTCCCGGACGATCGCTATCCCGGCGCCGACGGCTACGGTCCTCCGCCCCCGCACAATCCGTACACGGCCGAGCGGGAACGGTCCCGGCGCCGGGTGCTGATCTGGTCGTCGGTGGTCGTGGTGCTGGCTCTGGTCCTCGGTGGCGGCGGCTGGTGGCTCGGCGTGGAACGGTACGCGGCGGTACCGCCGATCGCGGGCCTGAACGCCGACCGTGCCACCGTCACGCTGCAGGACGCCGGCTTCGCGACCACGGTCCGCAACAAGGCCTCCGACGTCGTCCCCGTCGGCGGGGTGGTCGGGACCGATCCGCCGGCCGGCACCCGCATCGTCAAGGGCTCGACGGTGGCGGTGCTGGTGTCCAGCGGCCAGCCGAGGGTGCCGGACTTTCAGGTCGGCCAGGACAGCAAATCGGTGAACCAGGCCATCCGCGACGCCGGACTGGTCCCGGTCGACGGCGGCGAGCGGCCGAGCACCGCCGCGAAGGGCACGGTCATGCAGCTCGACCCGGCCCCCGGCACAGTCCTGCCCGGCGGTGCGACGGTGAACGTCTACCGCAGCAAGGGTTCCCAGCAGGTGAAGGTGCCGGACCTGCGCGGCAAGACGCAGGAGGAGGCCACCAGCGCGCTCACCGCCGCCGGGCTGAGCGTGCGCGGCATCCAGTCGCAGTTCGACCGCGGCTTCGACGCCGGCGACGTGGTGGGCACGGATCCGGACAACGGCACCAGCCTGCTGTCCGGCGATTCGGTGACCCTGTTCGTATCGAACGCGGTGAAGGTGCCCGATGTCGGCGGCCGCAACGTGGCCGCCGCGCGGGCCCTGCTGGAGGCCGCGGGCCTGCAGGTGAACGTGAGCCAGATCTTCAGCAACGACCGCGGCACGGTGCGTCTCCAGTCACCGGGCGCCGGGGCGCGGGTCGAGCCGGGCAGTACGGTCTCGCTGACCGTACTGCCGTTCTGATCAGGCGACGGCGAGCAGCGGCGCCCCGGTCTCCGGGTCGTTGATCGCCACCACCGCGTTGGTGGTGAAGAATTCGACGGCCACGCCCTCGATGCTCGGGCTCATGTTCGTCGCGACCTGGGCGGTCGCCCCGTTCGGGTCGTAACCCCAGGAGATGTTGAAGGTCAGCAAGCGGCTGCCGTCGCGCAGGACGACCTCCGACGGGACACCGTCGCGGTCGCGGTCGCGCAACAGCCGCAGAATGGTTCGGTCGGCCTCCTCCACCCATCGGGTGAAATCGCCGCGGAAGAGCACGAACAATGCCGGGCTACCGGTCCCTCATCGCAGCATCTCGGCCACGAGGAACGCGAGTTCCAGGGACTGCTGCGTATTGAGCCGGGGGTCGCACGCGGTCTCGTAGCGATCCTCCAGGTCCAGATCGGAGATGTCCTGGGCGCCGCCGAGGCATTCGGTGACGTTCTCGCCGGTCAGCTCGATGTGCAGGCCGCCCGGGTGGGTGCCCAGCGCGCGGTGCACCTCGAAGAAGCCCTG
The DNA here is from genome assembly GCF_009604425.1 of Nocardia aurantia. Classification (GTDB taxonomy): domain Bacteria; phylum Actinomycetota; class Actinomycetes; order Mycobacteriales; family Mycobacteriaceae; genus Nocardia; species Nocardia aurantia. The sequence goes on from NZ_WEGI01000002.1 coordinate 494,063, forward strand.
CACCTCGTCGACGATGCGGTCGAAGTGCCGGGTCTTGTACCCGGTGGAGGACTCGTGCGTGTTGCCGTGCATCGGATCGCACTGCCAGATGACCTGATGGCCGGTGGCCTGTACCTTCTCGATGATGGGCGGCAGCACGTCGCGCACCTTGCCGTTGCCCATCCGGGCGACCAGCGTGAGCCGGCCCGGCTCGTTGTTCGGATCGAGCCGTTCGACGTACTCGACGGCCAGCTCGGGGCTGGTGGTCGGGCCGATCTTCAGGCCGATGGGGTTGGACAGCAGCTCCGCGAAGGCGATGTGCGCGCCGTCGAGCTGGCGGGTGCGCTCGCCGATCCACAGGAAGTGCGCCGACAGGTCGTACAGCACCGGGTCGCCCGCGGTGTTCTCGGCCAGGCGCAGCATGGCCCGCTCGTAGTCGAGCACCAGCGCCTCGTGGCTGGCGTAGATCTTCGCCGCCTGCAGGCTGGGATCCTGCACCCGGCAGGCGGTCATGAACCGGAGGCCGCGGTCGATCTCCTCGGCCAGCTGCTCGTACCGGGCGCCGGCCGGGGACTGCGCGACGAAGTCGCGGTTCCAGTCGTGCACCGCGTGCAGATCGGCCATGCCGGCGCCGGTGAGGGCGCGGACCAGGTTCATCGCGGCGCTGGCGTTGGCGTACGCGCGCACCAGCCGGGACGGATCGTGCTCGCGCAGTGTCGCGTCGGCGACCAGCGCGTTGATCATGTCGCCGCGGTAGGACCTGAGACCGAGCGCGTCGACGTCCGCCGAGCGCGGTTTCGCGTACTGGCCGGCGATGCGGCCCACCTTCACCACCGGCAGGCTGGCGCCGTAGGTGAGGACCACGGCCATCTGCAGCAGGGTGCGGATGTTGCCGCGGATGTGGGGCTCGGTGTTGTCGGCGAAGGTCTCGGCGCAGTCGCCGCCCTGCAGGAGGAACGCCTCACCGCGGGCGACCTCGGCGAGCCGCAGCCGCAGCTCCTCCACCTCGGCGGGCACGCAGATCGGCGGCACGCTCTCCAGTACGGTGCGCATCTGTCCGGCCACTTCCGGGTCCCACGACGGCTGTTGCAGAGCGGGACGCGACAGGGCGTCGTCCAGTCGCCGGCGCAGCTCGGTGGGCAGCGGGGGCAACTCCGGCAGGCGGTCGATGGGTACGTCGACAGTCCAGTTCACCAGTCAAGAATAGATACCCCTCGGAACCGGACGGTAACCCGGAGGTAGGGGGTGCGCAATGATCACGGTCCGCCGAGGTCGTAACCTCGAGGCGATCGCCGGATCGGACGGATCCGGCGGCGCGGACGACTAGGAGCGGACCGATCGCACTCAGATACTTCTACGATTGCGAATTCGTCGAGGACGGGATCACGATCGACCTGATCTCGATCGGCGTGGTCTGTGAGGACGGACGCGAATATTACGCGGTGTCAACGGAATTCGATCCCGACCGGGCGGGCCCATGGGTGCGCCGCAATGTGCTCCCGAAACTGCCCTCCCCGCAGTCGCCGCTGTGGCGCAGCCGGGAACGCATCCGGGACGACCTGTACCGCTTCCTCGTTCCGCGCTCCGGTGTCAACCCCGAACTGTGGGCCTGGGTGAGTGCTTATGATCACGTCGCCCTGTGCCAGCTGTGGGGCTCGATGGTGGACCTGCCGACCACCCTGCCGCGCTACACGAACGAGCTGCGCCAGCACTGGGACTACCACGGCCGCCCACCCCTGCCGCCGGTCCCCCCGGACGCCCACGACGCCCTCGCGGACGCCCGCCACAACTTCGCGAAATTCGAGGCGATAGAGGCGTACCGCAGGCTGTAGTTTTGGCCTCCGCTTCGCTTCGGCGGGTTCGCGGCCCCCCTAGTCTCGGTCCTTCCCTCCTCCGGTCAGTCGCTGCGCTCCCTCCCTCCGTCAGTCCAGGACCGAGACGGGCCGCGAACAACGGGGTGAGCACTGCGGGGGGTGTCGGCGGCGGAAACCCTATCCCGCCAGGGACTCCGGGACTCGGGCGGACTGGGGGCGGCTGCCGGAGGGGACGTCCTTCTTCAGGCTGGCGGCGTAGACGTCCACGTACTCCTGACCGGACATCCGCATCAGTTCGTACATGATCTCGTCGGTGATCGCGCGCTCGACGAAGCGGTTGCCGCCCATACCCTCGTAGCGGGAGAAGTCGATCGGCTTACCGAAGCGGACGGTGACCTGGCGACGGCGGAACTTGAACGGTCCGGGCGGGCAGACCTCGTCGGTTCCGGTCAGCGCGACCGGGATCACCGGGACGCCGACCTCGAGGGCCAGCCGGGCCACACCGGTCTTGCCCTTGTACAGCCGGCCGTCGGGGGAACGGGTGCCCTCCGGGTACAGGCCGACGACGCGGCCCTCCTCCAGCAACTTGCGAGCGGTGTTGAGCGCGTCCTCCGCGGCGTCGGCGCCGCTGCGGTCGATCGGGTACTGGCCGGTGCCGGAGAAGAAGAACTTCTGCAGCCGGCCCTTCAGTCCCGGGGTGGTGAAGTATTCGGCCTTCGCCAGATAGGTGATGCGGCGCGGGCTCATCAACGGGGTGAACAACCAGTCGGTGAACGACAGATGGTTCCCGGCGAGGATGACTGCGCCGTTGGCAGGAATGTTCTCCACACCCTCGGCTCGGGGCCGATTGTAAAAATGTAGAAAAGGTCCGACCAACACGAACTTCAGCAGCCAGTAGAACATCGCGTCCTTTCCGGAGGATCAAATCTCGCCACCCGTGGGGAGCATCGTCGGCCGCCCGCGGTCCCCGCCATATGTTGCCGACTCTACCGCCGCGTAGCAGCCGTGACCAAGCCCGCAACGGGGAATTCACAACGGTGAACCACCGCTGTTTCGAGGTGTTCAGCGGTGTGCCGGAGCTTTGCCGTCGCCGGCCGAATCCCGGCCCCTCGCAGTGGTACTACCCCGGCTCGCCGCGGTACCACCACGGCCCGCCGGAATTCCCGCGTCGCGACCGGGGGCCAGGGCGGTCCGGGCGAGTTCCGCGGCGCCGATCATGCCGGCCGCCTCCCCGAGCTGCGTGGTCCGGATGCGGGCCAGCGGCCGGTGCCGGGCGCCGGTGATGGCCGCCGCGTAGTGTTCGCGCGCGTCGTCGAGATACAGCGGCGCCGAGGAACTCACGCCCCCGGCGATCACGATCAGGTCCGGATCGAACAGGTCGCTGACCGCCGCCAGGCCCAGCCCCAGCCAGCGCGCGAACTCGGCCAGCACCTGCAGCGCCACCGGATCGCCGTCCTGCGCGGCCCCCGCCACCCGCCGCCCGGTCAGCGAGCCCGGGTCGCGGGTCACCTCGCGGGCGAGGATCGTCGAGCGCATCGGATCGGTGGCCAGCGCCTCGATCGCGGTGTCCACCAGCGCGGTCCCGCTGCAGTACCGCTCCCAGCAACCGCGCTTGCCGCACGGGCAGGCCCGGCCGTGCGGAACCACCTGTAAATGGCCGAGTTCCGGCGCCACGCCGTAACTGCCGCGGTACAGCTCGCCGCCGACCAGCAGCGCCGCCCCGATGCCGGTGCCGATCGCCACCAGCACCCCGTTGCGCGCGCCGGCCGCCGCGCCGAACCGGTATTCGGCCCACATCGCCGCGTTCGCATCGTGTTCCAGGATCACCGGCAGCCCCAGGCGTTCCGACAGCCGCCGCGCCACGGGCGTGTCCTCCCAGGGCAGGTGCGGGGCGAAGCGCACCGAGGTCCGGGTCTCGTCGACGAAGCCCGCGACCGCCAGGCCGACCGCGCCGATGTCGTGCCGCGCCAGCAGTTCCCGCACCACGCGCGCGAGCCCGTCCTCCAGGGCCCGCTCCGAGTGCGGGGTCTGGGCCTGCACGGTGTCGCGCACCTCGCCGGCGCCGTCGACCACGGAGGCCCGGATGTTGGTGCCGCCGACATCGATGCCGACGGTCAGCGGCCGTTCCCGCCCGAGCTGTGTCGTCATGACTTGATCTGGACCGGAATCGGCTGGTAGCGAGCGGGTGCGGGCCGATCCGCGGCCGGTTCGGGTTCGTCCGGCATCACCGGGTCCACCGGCACCCCGGCCAGCGCCTCCCGCAGCACGGTGACCAGCGCGGTGCCGTGCTGGGCGATGGTGGCGATCGCCTCGTGGTGCTCGCCGCGGACCAGCGCCGCCGTCGCGCACACCGGGCACCAGCCGCATCCGTCCCATTCGGGGCGGTCGTCCTCGGTGGCGCGGCGCAGGATCGGCTCGACCCGTTCCAGGACCGCCTCCGCGAGCAGCCGCAGTTCCTCGGTGAATTCGGCCATGTGGTCCGCGGGCGAGTGCCCGGCGCCGGCGTCATTCATCGGGCCACACCTCGGGATCGGGACGGAAGCGCACGATCAGCTGATCACCGTCGAGTTCGGCGGCGTCGACGACGCATCGCCGCAACACCGGAGCCAGGCGCAACCGGCGCCGGACCCCGTCCGCTCCCACGATCAAATCGTCCTCCACTCGTCCCAGCCGCAACGTCGCCGGATCGGCCACGGGCATCTGCATGCGCAGTGCGAACACCGAACCCAGGCCCGTGCCGGATTCGAGTCCGACGTACGGCTCCCCGGCCCGGGCGCGCCGGTCGCTCCCCCGGCCGCCGACGCCGCGCTCCGAGCCGGTGTCGGCCTCGCCACGCTGCCCGCCGCCGCTCCGGCCGGTACCGGCCTCGCCGTGCTGCCGGGAACCGACGCCGTCTCGCGACTCGGTGCCCACGTCGTGGCCCAGCATAGAAGTCCCGTCGCCGGTCCCGCCGGACGGCGGCGGAACCAGCCCGGTCAGTTCCTCGATCCCGATCGGTTCGGCGCCACCGTATTCCACGGTCGACACCGGGATACCCGGAAAACGCGCGCGCAGCCCCTCGATCGCGGCGAGTTGCGCCGCGCGTCGCCGCTCGTACCAGTGGGCGGCCGGATGCGCGTCGGGCGGGACCGGCGGCTGGGGCGGCAACACCTTGTTCACCACCACATGGTCCAGGTTCAGGCCCAGCAGCGTCGCCGCCGACCGCACCCGCGCGGTCTCCGCCAGCGCCACCCGCTCGGCGGCGGTGACCAGCACCGCGATGGTCCGGCTCCGATCCGCGAACAGGTCACGGGCGGCGGCCACCTCGGCGGCGATCCGGTCCACGGCCAGCGCCACCAGCGCGCGGCGCAGATCGCCGCCGCTGAGGCCGGGCATCCGCGCCGCGGTCGGCCAGACCCGGTCGAGATAGCCGAGCAGGGTCGCGGGTGTGGACAGGATGCGCAGCAGATCGGCGGTCGGCGGGCAGTCCAGCACGATGTCGTCCCAGTCGCCGGTGTCCGCGAGGCGGGTGATCTCGAGCAGCAGCAGCAACTCCTGGACACCCGGCAGTCCGGTCAGTTCGGCCGGATCGAGCGCGGTCAGGTCGACGCCGTGGTCGCGGCCGACACCGGACAGCAGCGGCACGGCCGCCGCGAACCGGTCTTCGACCAGGGACAGCGAATCGAGCTCGAGCACATCCAGATTCGGCAGGACCGAGGCCGGCGCGGGATCGCGCGGGATCGATCGGCCGAGCGCGTCGCCGAGCGAATGCGCCTGGTCCAGGGATGCCAGCAGCACCCGCCGGCCGTCGTGGGCCCGGGTGATCGCGGTGGCGCACGCGAGCGTGGTCTTGCCGACCCCGCCCTTGCCGATGAAGAGTTCCAGAGGAGTTGCCGGAGCGTCCGTCAGCCTTCGACCCGTTTCTTGAGTTCCTTGAGCGCCGTATCGGTGATGACCTTCTCGGCTTTCCGTTTGAACATGCCGATCATCGGGATGGTGAGGTCGACGGTCAACTCGTAGACGACCTGGGTGGCGCCGTCGGGCTGGTCGATCAGCTCGTAACTGCCGTCCTGCGCCTTCTGCAGCTCACCGCTGACCAGGTGCCAGCTCACGGCCCTGCCGTCGGGCCGCCAGGTGTAGGACAGCACGTAGGTGTCCTTGACCACCCCCGCGTCCAGCACGAACCGCGCGGTCCGAGCGCGACCGTCGCCGGACTTGTCGAGGATCTCCACCGAACGCGCCGCCGATACCCACTCCGGATACGACTCGAGGTCGGCGATGACGGCCATCACCCGATCCGACGGGGCGTCGATGATGATCGACCTCTGGGTGCGGTCGGCCATGACAGACAGCGCTTCCTTATCGGTAGTAGGGACTGGATTTCGTTCTGCGGGAACAGGACTCAGGGCACGGCGGCGACGGCCCGGGGCGGCGCGCCGGGGGCGACACCGGCCGGGCGGCCGGCCTCGAGCCGGGCCTTGATCTCGAACGCCATCTTGCGGCCGGCCACCCGGCGGGCCCGGTTGGCGGCGGGCAGCGCGCGCGGCGACAGCGCCTGCTGCGGCTCCGCGTGCAGGAAGTAGTGCAGCACCACGCCGTCCAGGCAGGGCTCCAGCCACACCTCCATGGTGCCGATCAGCGAACCGCCGATGGTCCAGCGAATTCCCTTGTCGGCGCGGTCTTCCCGGACCTCGAGCACCAGATCCGGCCACCACCCGCGCCAGCGCCCGCGGTCGCCGAGCAGCCCGGCCACCGCGACGCCCGGCGCCGCGACGAAGGTCTGGTCGGCGATCTGGATACTGCTCATGCCGGTGAGCCTAGCTCGAGAACCCCACCGAACCGGACGGCACGGTGAGGTCGAGCAGTTCCCGCAGCCGGTTCCCGAGCACGTCCCACCGCCACTGCTCCGCGACCCAGGCGCGACCCGCCGCGCCCATGGCCGCCGCGGCGTCGCGATCGGACAGGATGTCGACGATCGCGTCCACGATCTGCCGCTGCGATCGGCCGTCGACCACGGTGCCGGTCCGGCCCTCGAGCACGGTTTCCGGGGCGCCGCCGGAACTTCCGGCCACCACCGGCACGCCGGTGGCCGACGCCTCGAGATAGACGATGCCGAGCCCCTCCACGTCCAGGCCCGCGCCCCGGGTGCGGCTGGGCATCGCGAACACGTCCGCGACGGTGTGGTGCGCGGCGAGTTCGGCCGCGGGCACCCGGCCGGTGAACACGACGTCGTCGGTGAGGCCGGTGGCGGCGACCAGGCCGCGCAGCCGGTCCTCGTACGGGCCGCCGCCCGCGATCACCAGCACCGCGCCGTCGATCCGCTCCCGGATCTGCTGCATCGCCACGATCAGCGCGTCTTGGCCCTTGCGCGGCACCAGCCGGGACAGGCACAGGATCGTCGGCCGGTCGCCCAGCCCGTACCGGGCCCGGAGTTCCTGCCGCGCCGCCGGATCCGGCCGGAACACCGTGCTGTCGACCCCCGGCGGCAGATACTCCAGCGCCGCCTGCGGACCGAACGCGGCCGCGAACCGGCGCCGGGTGTACTTGCTGACGTAGGTGACGGTGTCGGTGTTCTCGCCGATCGCGCGCAGCGCCTGCCGCGCCGCGGGCAGCATCGACCAGCCCACCTCGTGCCCGTGGGTGCTGGCCACGATGTGCCGGGCTCCGGCGCGGCGCAGCAGCGGCGACATCAGCGCCAGCGGCGCCGCGGCCCCGAACCACACGCTGTCACAGCGCTCGTCGCGCAGCAGCTTGGCCGCCCGGCGCAGCACCAGCGGGGACGGCAGCATCAGCGTGGTGGGGTGGCGGACCACCTGGAACGGCTGCTGCGCGTCGAACCGCAGATGGCTGTCGCCCCGCCAGCGCGGCGCGTACACCACGAGCTGATCCGGCGGCAGCTGCATCGCCAGGGTGTGCACATACGATTGGATGCCGCCGGGCCGAGGCGGAAAATCGTTGGTCACCAACAGAGTGCGCGCCATGCCGCGAGTCTATTGCCCTGCCCGAATCGCCGTATCCCAGCCCCCGCCGCCGCGAACCGCTTGCGGGACAACGGGGATCGAGCACCGGAGGCCGGGACGGCGCCGCCGCCACACGCCCGCCGAGATGCGCGGCGAGCCGTTCCCGCCGAAACCGACCACTCACGCCGCGAGCCGGTCCCGCCCGAACCGACCACTCACGCCGCGGTGCGCGCCGCGAGCCGGTCCCGTTGGAGCCGACCTCTTACGCCGCGGTGTGCGCCGCGAGCCAGTCCCGCCAGGCCGCGACGAATTCGTCGTGGCCGACCCCGAGCGTGTCGCGGAAAGCGGTGTCGAGTGCGGCCGGAGCCTTCGGGCCGGTGGCCGCGTGCCGGTACAGGTCCACCAGCCTCGGCTCGCCGAATCCGGCGGCGGCGAAGGCGTTCGCCGACCACGCGGTCTCGTAGGCGAGGGCGGCGCCGGGGCCCGGCGCGAAATCCGCGTCGCGGGGCAGGTCGGCGGGCAGGGCGCCCGAGCGGATGCGGGCGGTCAGGGCGGGGGCCTGCTGGGCGAGGGAGCGGTCTTCGCCGCGATGGCCGGAGTATTCGGCGAACCCCTCCAGCACCCACTGCGGCGATCCGTCGGTGGTCCGCGCGCGGGCCGCCACGTGGGTCAGCTCGTGCCGCAGGGTTTCCCGCAGACCGTCGGGCCCGAGCCGGCGCGCGGCGTCGGGGGCGAACACCACCCGCTGACCGGCGGGCCGGGAGCCGGGCAGGTACGGATCGGAGACCGACGCGGCGGCCACCTCCGGCGACACCGGGCCGGTGGCGTGGGTGAGCGACGCGAATTCCGCGGTGCTGGAAGCCACCACGACGACCGCGGCCCGGGACCAGTCCGCACCCCACAGTTCGGTGACCGCGGCGACCGCGGGCCCGGCCTCCTTGGCCAGCAGATCCACGTCGCCGCGTTGCCGGGCATGACCGAAGACCACCGACAGCCGCCCGTCCTCGGCCGACACCTGCTGGGCCACCACCGGCCCGTAGCTCTCCATCAGCCGGCGCACCTCCGGCAGTTGCGGGTCGGCGGCCGGTTCCTCGCCGGCGGCCCGCGCCGGCGCCGGCCCGACCGCGGGCAGAACGGATTTCGGGAGCAGGATCAGCGCGCCGCCCACGGCGGTCAGCGCCACCACCATCGCGACGGTGACGACGAACTCGAATCGCTGCCGAGCCGCCAGCCACCCTCGGAACCGCCGCAGTGCGCTCATCCTCACCTCTGAGTTCGATGGGCTCCGCTCGCCGGGCGAACGGCCGACCGCCGCGCGGGGCGGCTCCCGGTGACGCGCGTCCGGGTTACTGCTGCATTCCCATCCAGTACCGGCGGGCCGAGTGGAACGGGGTCGAACCCATCGGCGCGACCGCGACCGGCACTCCGAACGTCGACGCGTGCAACAGCAGCCCGTTGCCCGCGTAGATGCCGACATGCGAGGCATCCGAATAGAAGAACACCACATCGCCGGGCTGCAGGTTGTCGCGGGAGACCGGCGTGCCGACCGCGGCCTGTGCGTAACTCGTGCGGGGCAGGTTGATGCCGACCTGGTGGAAGGCCCATTGCACCAGACCCGAGCAGTCGAACTCGTCGGGGCCCGTCGCGCCCCACACGTACGGGTCGCCGATCCGGGTGAGCCCGGCGGCCAGCGCGCTGGTGCCGCTGCCGGGAACGAGCCCGCGCAGCAACGTCTCCCGGTCGAAACCGGGCGGGAACAGCGAACCACTCAGGCTCGACTTGTCCCCCGCCGACAGCTGGCCCCACGCCTGGATGGTCTGGGCCATGGCGGCCTGGAGGTCCGAGCGCTTCTTCTCCAGATCGGCCCGCACCGCGTCGGCCTGCTCGGCCGCGCTGTGCGCGGCGTCGGAGGCGGACCGGGCGGCGGTGTCGGCGACCGTCGCGGCCTTGTCCGCCTTGGCGAGACTGCCGTACTGCTGCGCGGTCTGGGCGGAGATCACGTCCAGCGCGGACATCTGGTCGAGCATCTGCTGCGGCGAATCGCTGACCAGGATCGAGAACAGCCGATCGGTGCGGGCGCCGGTGTAGGCGGCGATCGCGGCCACGTCGACGTCGGGCTGGTACCGCGCGACCTCCGCCTCGGCCGCGTCGAGCGCCTGGCCCGTGACGGCCTGCTTGGCGTCGGCGTCGCGGGCGACGGCCTCCTTGGCGTCCAGATCCGATTGGGCGGCAAGGGCCTGCTGGCCGAGTTGCTCGGACTGCCGGGAAAGGTCGAACAGTCGCTGCACGGCATCCCCGGCGGTGGCCGGTGGGTCGGCCGAGACACCGCCGGCGGCACAGACGCCGAGGACCAGTGCCCCGACTGCGAGCGAGCCGCTCATCAGGCGTTTGGTGCGGTTGGTGTCCGGGTGTGCTGCCACGAGCTGCCGTGCCCCGTTCTCGAACTGATATTCAGGTGGATCGGAAGGTCTCGATGAGGTTACGAAACGGCAGCGGGGCGTGTCCAGTGGACCACGGACGGACCACGGCCGCTACCGATCTCGCGCAGGCGCATCGGGACCGCCTGCGCGGCAGCGCCCGGACGGCCGCGCGAGCGCGTCCGGTACCGCTGCCGAGTGCGCTCAGTACCGATGCGCGCTGGTCACCGGCATCGAGTACAGCGGCGCGACATCGACCGGCTGGCCGTAGTCGGCGGCGTGCACGACATTGCCGTCGCCGACATAGATCCCGGAGTGGCTGCCGCCGTAGAAGGTGATGACATCGCCGGGCTGCAGATCGTCCAGCGACACCGGCGCACCCGCGCTCTCCTGCTCGTAGCTGGTGCGCGGCACGTCGACCCCGGCCTGTTCGTAGGACCACTGCACCAGGCCGGAGCAGTCGAACGCGTCGGGTCCGGTGGCGCCGTAGCTGTACGGCGAGCCGATCTTGCTCAGCGCGGCGTCGGCGGCCCGCTGACCGGGCGTCTCGAACGCGGCGGGCGGCGGTGGCAACAGCAGCGGCGGCAGCGCGAACGGCAGCGGCGGCGGGGGCGGCAGCGCGGGTCCGGGGACGATGTCGGCGGGGCCGCCGGCGGCGGGATCGACGTTCACGCCGGGAATGTCGGCCGGGACCGGGATGCCGTCGGGCAGATCGACCTGTCCGATGCCGGCCACCGTGATCGTCTGCGCCCCAGCGGGAACCGCGGGCACGAGCAGCCCACTGAGGGTGGCGGCTCCGACGGCTCCGGCCGCAACGGCCCGGTGTAACCGGCCCTGTCGCTTGATCGCCATGTTGCGTTCTCCTCATCTGCCCCACGGCACTGCGCCGGGTGACGCGTCGAACTCCGTGAGGTCTCGGAGAAATTACGAACGCATAACAGTGCGCTGTAAAGCTGCGGCGATGCGGAAGGCCGGAAATACATAAACGTTCCCTCTAAGCCTCGAGATGTATCTCACACCAATCACAAAAGCGTAACTTCCGAATACCGGCGGGCCGCCGGCACGGGTCGCCGGACCGCGGACACGCCCGGGGCGGGACCGGGCGGAAACCCCTCGGAGCCAGGTCGGCAACGCCCCGGCGACCTTGAAACAGACCGAATGGTTCTTGAAAAGAATCGATCAGCGGGCAGGCGCCGAACCGCCCGGCGACAGGGGGTGCGTCCGGGGGCGCCACACCCGGGACTGATCTCGAAAACGAATATATGTGAGCCTGGTCACAGTGAGGTGTATTCGGGGGATCCGAACCTTGCACGTAGGGACCTTTCAGGTAGCGCGGGTACCCTTCGCGGCGCCCGGATGTGTCGTCCCCCTCCCCTACGCTCCAGGCCGTGTCCCAGCCCGCTCGACGGCCGCGCCAGGCCCAGCTCGCCCTCGCGTTCCCCGACGAGCACCCCCGCGACGACCCGGACCTCCCGCTGTACGACACCACCTTCGTCGTCGTCGACCTGGAGACCACCGGCGGCAGCGCGGACGGCGATGCCATCACCGAGATCGGCGCGGTCAAGGTGCGCGGCGGCGAGATCCTCGGCGAATTCGCCACCCTGGTCGACCCGGGCTGCCCGATCCCGCCCAAGGTGGTGCAACTCACCGGCATCACCACGGCGATGGTCCGCGACGCGCCGCACATCGAGGCCGTGCTACCCGGCTTCCTGGAGTTCGCCGCCGGCGCCGTACTGGTCGCCCACAACGCGCGCTTCGACACCCGCTTCCTGAAGGCCGCCGCGGAACGCTGCGGCACCCCGTGGCCGGGCGCGCCGGTGCTGTGCACGGTCCAGCTGGCCCGGCGCGTGCTCGACCGCGACGAGGCGCCGTCCGTCCGGCTGTCGGTGCTGGCGCAGGTGCTCGGCTCCCGGACCCGCCCCACCCACCGGGCGCTCGACGACGCCCGCGCCACCGTCGACGTGCTGCACGCGCTCATCGAGCGCGTCGGCAACCTCGGGGTCGGCACCCTCGCCGAACTGATCGACTATCTACCGGAGGTCACCCGTCGGCAGCGCGCCAAACGGCATCTCGCCGCCGAACTGCCCACGACCCCCGGCGTGTATCTGTTCCGCGGTCCGGGCGACGAGGTCCTCTACATCGGCACCGCGGTGAATCTGCGCCGCCGGGTGCACTCGTACTTCACCGGTTCCGACACCCGCACCCGGATGCGCGAGATGGTCGCGCTCGCGACGTGTGTCGATCATGTCGAATGCGCGCACGGCCTCGAGGCGGGCGTCCGCGAGCTACGCCTGCTCGTCGCGCACACCCCGCCCTACAACCGCCGCTCGAAATTCCCACGCCGCGCCTGGTGGCTCACCCTCACCGACGAGGCCTTCCCGCGTTTCACCACGACTCGTACACCGACCCCGGATGCGCTGGGCCCCTTCAATTCCCGCGCCGACGCCGTGGAGGTGGCCGGCACGCTGGCCGACCGGTGCGGCGTGCGCACCTGCACCACCCGGATCCCCCGCGACGGCCGCCACGGCCCCGACTGCCCGCCCGCCGCGGTCGGCGGATGTCCGGCCAGTGTCGGCGGAAAGCTCTCGGATGCAACGGAATACGCGGCCGCCACGGATCTGGTCCGGGATCTGTTCGCCGGCCGCACCGACGCGCCACTGCACGCGATGCGCGACCGCATCGAAACCTGCGCCGCCACAGAACAATTCGAGACCGCGGCCCGGCTGCGCGACCGCACGGTCACCGTGATCCGCGCCCTGCGCCGCACCCAGCGGCTCGCCGCCCTGGCCCGCCTCGCCGAATTCGTCGCCGCCCGCCCCGACGGCGCGGGCGGCTGGGAATTCGCGATCGTCCGCTACGGCCGCCTCGCCGCCGCCGGCACCGCCCGCCGTGGCACCCCACCCATGCCCGTCGTGGCCGCCCTGACCGCCTCAGCAGAAGCTGTGCCGCCCCCGGACTCCGGCTGCCCGCCTCTCCGCGTTTCAGGCCATACGAGTAGGAGCCTCGGTGGTCGGTCTCAGGTCTTGCGTGAGGAGCGCTCGGGTGGGAGTTTCCCGGGGAGTTACCCATGTGCTCTCGAGATCGGGCGGCGCGTTCCGGACTCCGGGGGTGAGTTGTTGGACGGTGTGCTGGACGGTCTCGGGGATGTGTGCCTGCGGTGTGGCAAGGACGACGACGTGCGGCGCGGGTGGTGCGGGCAGGACGGGGTCTACCCGCCGCTGCGCGGTGCCTCGCCCGAGGAGACGGGGTTGATCGTGCGCTGGCTGGAGCAGCCGGGGGTGCGGATCGTGCGGACCACCGAGGGGTACGCGGTGCCGCGGTTCGGCGCCGCAGCGTGGACGGAGTGGGTGGCGCTGGCCGAGGCCGCGACGCAGGCGGATTCCGTGCACGAGTGATCGGACGCTGTGCGTCTCCGGCGGTGCCGTAGCGATGCGGACCGTCGACCGGCGGGCGGGCTCACCATTCACGTCGTCCGGACCGCATCGGGTCCCGAGGTGACCGGGCGTGCGGCGACAGATCAAGGTTCGAGCGTGATCGAGCTGCACGATGACGGTCGGCAGGGCATGTGCGTCCGCATTGTTCCCGGCGGGCCGCACCTGACGCACCGGGCGAGCTCATCGGCTCGGTCGTGGCAGGGCGGCGAGCTGGGGCGATCTAGACTCGGTCGCATGATTACCGCGATCGTGATGATCCACGCCGAGGCTGCCCGCATCCCCGAGACCGCGCAGGCGCTGGCCGATCTCGAGGGGGTTGCCGAGGTGTACTCGTGCGCGGGGGACGTCGATCTGATCGCGGTCGTGCGGGTGCGCGATCACGAGCAGATCGCCGAGGTGGTCACCCAGCGGATCAACAAGACGGCCGGGGTGCTGCGGACCGATACCCACATCGCGTTCAAGTCGTACGCGCGCGCGGACGTCGAGGCCGGATTCTCCATCGGAGAGTGAACGAGGCTAGCCGAACAGGACCGAGGCGCCGATCGGGGCCGCCTTGCGACCGGCCTCGATCGTCTTCGTGACGCCGCCCGTGCAACCGGGCAGGAGATAGACCCGGGCGGGTGCGGCGCCGCGGTTGTCCACGCGCAGCCGAATCGGGAAGCCGCGCACGGTGACACAGCCCCGGGCGCCGGAATACGTACGCTCGTTGATCAATACGCCGCTCGGGCTCGCCTGGGCGACACCGGGGACCGCGAAAGTCATCACGACTGCGGCGAATACACCGAGCGCCAGCGCGGCGCCGGTCTTCGGCCCGGCGCCCGCCGCGGGCATCGGGATGCGGTCACCCCGCACATCTCGGGCAATCGGCCTGTTCACGCGACAGACTTTAATCCCAGTCACCCGCCGGCCGGGAGAATTACGCCCGGTGTGCACGGAATTCGGCTCGAATGTGCGGGCTTCGTCTGCGGCACAGCGAAACACGACATATCGAAACGCACCGGGGCCTCGAACCGAATTCGATTCGAGGCCCCGGTGTTCCGGACGAGTGTTTCGTCAGTGGTGGTCGTGATCCGCACTGCCGCCGGTGATCTGCGCCTGGTAGTCGGCCAGGATCGCCAGTTGCTTGTGCTCCTGCTCGTGTTCCACCTCGACCAGCGTCTGCTGCTGGTCGAGCGGATCCGCGCGGAGGAAGGACCCGATGCCGGGCTTGCCGGCCGCGCCGAGCTTGTTCATCTTCTTGGGCACCGGGGCGCCCTGGTACTCCAGCGGGATCGGGTGACCGTGGTGGTCGACCGGGCCCAGCGGCTGATGCACCTCGATGTACTCGCCGTGCGGCAGGCGCTTGATCACGCCGGTCTCGATGCCGTGCTCCAGCACCGCGCGGTCGCTGCGCTGCAGGCCCAGGCACATCCGGTAGGCGGCGAGGTACGCCAGCGGCGGGGCCACCAGCAGGCCGATCCGGAAGATCCAGGTCGTCGCGTTCAGCGAGATGTCGAACTTCATCGCCAGGATGTCGTTGACACAGGCCAGCGTCAGCACCAGATAGAACGCGATGGCCATCGCGCCGATCGCGGTCCGCACCGGCACATCGCGCGGCCGCTGCAGGATGTTGTGGTGGACGTCGTCGCCGGTCAGTCGCTTCTCGATGAACGGGTAGGCGATCAGGACCGTGAACACCAGACCCATGATCAGCGCCACCCAGAACGCCGCCGGCACGGTGTACCGGCCCAGGTAGAGCTCCCAGGGCGGCATCAGGCGGGCCATGCCGTCGGTCCACATCATGTAGAAGTCGGGCTGCGAACCCGCCGACACCTGGGACGGGTTGTACGGGCCCAGGTTCCAGATCGGGTTGATCTGCAGCACGCCACCCATGATCGCGACGATGCCCAGGGTGAACATGAAGAACGAGCCCTGGTCGGCGGCGAACACCGGGATGATGCGGGCGCCGACCACGTTCTTCTCGGTGCGGCCCGGGCCGGGGAACTGGGTGTGCTTCTGGTACCAGACCAGCGCCACGTGCGCGCCGATCAGGGCCAGGATGATGCCCGGGAACAGCAGCACGTGCGCCACGTACAGACGCGGGATGATGATCGTGCCCGGGAAGTCACCGCCGAAGATCAGCCAGTGCATCCAGGTGCCGACCAGCGGGATGCCCATCGTGATACCGCCGAACGCGGCACGCAGGCCGGTACCGGACAGCAGGTCGTCCGGCAGCGAGTAGCCGAAGAAGCCCTCGAACATCGCCAGGACCAGCAGCAGCGAACCGATCACCCAGTTCGCCTCGCGCGGCTTGCGGAACGCGCCGGTGAAGAAGATGCGGAACAGGTGGATGATGATCGAGCACGCGAACAACAGCGCCGCCCAGTGGTGCACCTGGCGGACGAACAGGCCGCCGCGCACCTCGAAGCTGATGTTCAGCGCGGTCTCGTACGCCCGCGACATGGTGACGCCGCGCAGCGGCTGGTACGAGCCGTTGTAGACGACATCCGTCATCGACGGATCGAAGAACAGAGTCAGGTAGACACCCGACAACAGCAGGATGATGAACGCGTAGAGCGCGATCTCGCCGAGCAGGAACGACCAGTGGGTCGGGAAGACCTTGTTGATCGACCGCTTGACGAAAGCCGCTGCCCGATAGCGCTCGTCCATTTCGTTGGCCTGTGCGGCCGCTTTACTCGGGCTCATGAACGACGCTCCCAGTAGGCCGGGCCGAGGGGCTCGATGAAGTCGCCGGCGGCGACCACGTAGCCCTCGGTGTTGACGGTGATCGGCAGCTGCGGCAGGGCGCGGGCGGCGGGACCGAAGATCGGCTTACCCCACTCCAGCGCCGAGAACTGCGACTGGTGGCACGGGCACAGGATGCGGTTGGTCTGCTGCTCGAACAGCGAGGTCGGGCAGCCCAGGTGGGTGCAGATCTTCGAGAAGGCGAAGTAGTCGCCGTAGTTGAAGCTCTCCTGGCCCTTGCGCTTGATCGCCTTCTGGGCATCCTCGGTGCGGAAGCGGATCAGCATGACCGCGTTGCGGATGCCGCGCAGCGACTGGAGGGTCTCCTCCTCGTTGCCACGCCATTCTTCCTTCCACGGGAAGACCGTCTCCATCGCGCCGGCGTCCAGGTCTTCGGCCTTGACCAGCACGATGTCGTCGGGACGGCCGGTGTCCTTGCGCAGGAACACGGTCTGGCCCGGGTAGTCCGGGGTCCAGCCCGACACCCACAGCGGCGACTTCTCGCGCTGCGCCCACGGGTTCTTGATCAGGCCGCCGACGAACACCAGCAGCGCGCCGACACCGAGCACGCCGATGCCGAGGCCCGCGGTGCGGGTGATCATCTTGCGGCGGGCCAGCGTGGAGGTCTCCAGGGAGTCCTGCAGCTGGGCGACCAGGGTACGGCGCTCGACCGCGTCCGACGGCCCGTCGTGACGGTCCTGGATCGAGATCTCGGCCGGGATGAACTTCTTGCGGATGAGCACCATCGCGACGCCGATGGCCAGCACCGACAGGCCCAGCAGCAGGCCGTACAGCGGCGTGGTCAGCGAGTAGATGCCCGCGCCCGACTCGTCGCGGGACTTGTAGCGCCACGGCCAGAAGAGGAAGACGCCGATCAGACCGGCGCCCGACAGGGCCGACACCAGGAACCAGAACGCCACCTGACGCTCGGCGCGCTTCTCGGCGCGCGTGCCCGGGACGGGCCACCGCGGTTCGCGATAGACGACCTCGACGCCGTCGCGCTTGGTGCCGAGGGCGACCAGTTCCTCCTGCGACATCGCGTCGAGCTGGTCCTCGGTGGGGTTCAGGTCGTCGTGCCCGCTGGGCATGTCGCTGCGCTCCTGTTCTGTAGAACTCATGATCGGGACCCGATCCACATCGCAGACCCGACCAGAGCCACGATGCCGATGATCCAGATGGCCAGGCCCTCGGTGGCCGGGCCGAGTCCGCCCAGACCGTAGCCGCCCTCGGGGTGCGAATCCATCCGGTTCTTCAGGTACGCGACGATGTCGCGCTTCTCCTCCGGCGTCAGCTGGCGGTCGGAGAACTTGGGCATGTTCTGCGGGCCGGTGAGCATCGCGGCGTAGATCTGCTGCGCGCTGGCCGGCTCGAGCGGCGGCGCGAACTTGCCGGAGGACAGCGCGCCGCCCTTACCGGTGAAGTTGTGGCAGGACGCGCAGTTCATCCGGAACAGCTCGCCGCCCTGGCCCAGGTCGGCGCCCTTCAGCAGGGAGTCCTGCGCGACCGAGCCGTCCGGGTCGCGCACCAGCGAGGGTCCGCCGCCGTTGGAGGCGACGAAGGCGCTCAGCGCGTCGGTCTGGTGCTCGTCGAACTTCGGGGGCTTGCGGACGATCTGCGAGCTGTTCGCCGCGGCCGGCATGCGGCCGGTGGACACCTGGAAGTAGACGGCCGCCTCGCCGACGCCGATCAGGCTCGGACCCCGGTCCTGCACACCCTGCAGGTTGGCGCCGTGGCAGGTGACACACGAGGTGTCGTACAGCTGCTTGCCCTCGCGGATCAGTGCGGCCTGATCCTGGTCGGCGGTGGCGACCTGTGCGTGCGGGGTCAGCGCCGACGCCGCGAAACCGGCTCCGACCAGGCCCATCAGAAGAACCAGGCTGCCCGCCAGCTTGCGGCGCAGCCGGCGCTGCTTACGGGTCTTGGTGGCCTGATCGCTCGAAACGCCGTCGACCCCGCTGATGGGGTCCGGCGCTGACGGGGGAGATGAACTCATCTGTGTCCCTTTGGAGTAGACGGAACCGACGTGTGCAAAGGCTGGTGTGCTGGTCCGGGTCAGCGGACGAAGTAGATCGTGGCGAACAACCCGATCCACACGATGTCGACGAAGTGCCAGTAGTACGAGACGACGATCGCGGCCGTGGCCTGTGCCGGGGTGAACTTGCTGACCTTGGTGCGGACCAGCAGGAAGATGAACGCGATGAGACCGCCGATGACGTGCAGACCGTGGAAACCGGTGGTGATGAAGAACACCGAGCCGTAGACGCTGCTCGAGATCGTGGTGCCCTCCGAGTACAGCGCGTGGTACTCGGTGCCCTGACCGCAGACGAAGAACAGGCCCATGAAGAACGTGACCACGTACCAGCGGCGCAGCCCGAACACGTCACCGCGCTCGGCGGAGAACACGCCCATCTGGCAGGTGAAGGACGAGGCGACCAGCACGGCCGTGACCGGCACGGCGAGCTTCAGGTTCAGCTCGGTCGGTTCCGGCGGCCAGTTACCGTGGGCCTGCGCGCGCGCGACGAAATACATGGCGAAGAGGCCGGCGAAGAACATCAGCTCGCTCGACAGCCAGATGATGGTTCCGACGCTGACCATGTTGGGCCGGTTCAGCGAATGCACGCGCTGGGTTATGGCCGATCCTGGGGTCCCTACTGCGGTCGTCACGCCGGTAAGTATGACTCGTCGTAGTACGACAGGACTAGCCGGGTGGGAATCTCGCACCCCTGTGTCGGAAACCGCAGCGGCCCAGCGGCACTGGAAATGCCCCGGCGTGTCCCGTTCGTGGCCGTTTTCGCCCTGGTAGACGCCCTTTCGACCGGCTTCCCGGAGCTGCGGATGTGCGGCGCCACACACGCGCGTCTCGCGTCCGCGCGCGCCCGCCGCCGGCGCGCGTGCGGGCGGCGGCGATGATGGCCGCATGGGTGTACGGACATGGTGGCAACGGCGACGGGAACCGGCGGTAGCGCTGGACACCCGCTCCGACCTGGTCGTGGTCGCCGCGAGCTTCGACGACGCGGAAGCCTGCTCGGCGGCCCTGGACCGGGCCACGACCTGGAATCCGGGCACACCGGCGCTGCTGCGCCACCACCTGCGGATCCCGGCCGACCGGACCGAGGAGGTCGTGCGCATCGCCGCCCAGGACGGCTACACCCCCGCGACCGGCGACGACGGCCTCCTGCTGCTGCAACGCGAACAACTCCTCGACGCCCTGCACTGCTCCCAGGAACGGTCCCGGATGGCCGGGCTCGCCCAGCGCCACGACGGCACCGCCCTCGGCTGGGAGGCGCTGCAACCGGGTCCGCCCGCCGGGCGATAATTCGTTGCCCGCGCCCACTAGGCTGCAAGGGCACTGGTTCCCGGCGTGCGCCGGCGGCCGACAGATGTCGCGACAGGAGTATTGGCGATGACCGCGCGCAGCTGGCCCGAAATCCTCGGGTCCCTCACCGATGGTGTCGATCTCACCGCGGACGAGGCTGCCTGGGCCATGGACGAGATCATGTCCGACAACGCCACCTCGGCGCAGATCGCGGCCTTCGGCGTCGCGATCAAGATGAAGGGCCCCACCCCCACCGAACTGTCCGGCCTGGCCACCGGGATGCTCCGGCACGCCACCCGGGTGCCGCTGACCACCCCGGCCATCGACATCGTCGGCACCGGTGGCGACCGCTCCGGTTCGGTGAACATCTCCACCATGTCGTCGGTGGTGGTGGCCGCCGGCGGGATCCCCGTGGTCAAGCACGGCAATCGCGCGCTGTCCTCGCGCAGCGGCGGCGCGGACGTCCTGGAGGCGCTCGGCGTCCGGATCGCGCTGGGCCCCGACGCGGTCCTGGCCTGCGTGGACCAGGCGGGCATCGCCTTCTGCTTCGCCCCGCTCTACCACCCGGCCCTGCGGTTCGCCGGCGCCGCCCGCAAGGAGATCGGCATCCCGACGGTCTTCAACGTGCTCGGCCCCCTGACCAACCCGGCCCAGCCCGCGGCCGGCCTGATCGGCTGCGCCTTCCCCGCCCTGCTCCCGGTGATCGCCGGCACCTTCGCCGAACGCGGCGCCAACGCCCTGGTCGTGCGCGGCGACGACGGCCTCGACGAGATCACCACCGCCGACCGCTCGCGCGGCTGGGTGGTCACCGGCGGCCGCGCCACCGAGATCGTCATCGACCCGGTCCGCCTGGGCATCCCCCGCGTCGAGCCCGCGGCCCTGCGCGGCGGCGACGCCACCGCGAACGCCGCCATCGCCCGCGACATGTTCGCCGGCGCCCCCGGCCCGGTCCGCGACGCCGTCCTGCTGAACTCCGCGGCCGCCATCACGGCCTACGAACTCACCCCCGAGGTCGCCGCCGGCGACCTCCACGACACCCTCGCCGCCAACCTCGTTCGCGCCGCAGCGGCCGTCGACTCGGGTGCCGCCACCGCCCTGCTGGACCGCTGGGCCACCCTGAGCCACAAGCTCGGCGACGAGCAGTAGCCCGGTCGCGGCCCCGGTTCGAGGCGGCCGACCCACGGCAGCTCGGCCCGGACACCGGTCCGCCTTGGCGCCGGTCCAGGCGGTGCGATTGTCCGGAATGCGCCTAGGATCGAGGTGGGCTTGCGCCGATCATGATCGGGTAGGTCTTCGAACGAACCGTTTCCCATTCGGCCGCTGCGCGGCCGCCGGAAGGAGCGCTCGATGCCCACTACACAGATTGCCGACGCGCCCGGGTCCGAGATCTCGGCCCAGGACCCCGGCGAGCGAACGCCACCGGCTCGCACGCTGGCCCGCACCCTCCTCGCCGGCGCGATGGTCTTCGCCGGACTCAGCCACATATTCTGGGGCAGAACGGCTTTCCAGGCGCAGGTACCGGACTGGGTGCCGCTGGACAAGGACGGCGTGGTCATGGCGTCCGGCGGCGTGGAGATCACCCTCGGCGCCATGCTGCTGCTGGCCCGTGACGATCGGGCCCGGATCGGCCGGCTGCTCGCGCTGTTCTTCGTCGCGGTCTTCCCCGGCAATCTCGCCCAATACCTCGGCCGCCGTGACGCTTTCGGGCTCGACACCGACCGCAAGCGGCTCATCCGCCTGTTCTTCCAGCCGGTACTCGTGCTGTGGGCATTGTGGAGCACCCGACCGAAACGCTGATTCCCGAGCCGGCCGGGACACAGTAGCGCGCAACAGCCCGAGGAGGATGCTCCGGTGACTCCGGAGTCGGCTCCATACAGTCGGCGCGGCAATCGGCTCTATACAGTCGGCGCGGCAGCGGTCGAGTCACCCTGCCGCGCAACGGATCTGCGAGGTTCTCCCGCGCATGCGCCACCGGTCCGGGGCTGCGATATCGGCCCGACACTACGCCACCGGCCTGGGGCTGCGACATCGGCCCGACACTGCGCGACCGGCCTGGGCTGCGACATGCCCAGGGCGGCCGGGCCCGGAGCCTGCCCACGAGTTCAGTCGGGGATCGCGTCGGTGTGGTCGGTCGGTTCGCCGACCAATTCCGCTGCGGCGTCGTGGATCTTGGACAGCGCGTGCAGCAGCTGCGTGAGTTCCGCTGCGGTGAGTGTCGCGGTTACCTTGTCCTCCAATGCTTTCCGTTCGTGCGCGATCGGAACCTGTAGCGCACGACCAGTTTCGGTGAGCCATAACCGGACCAGGCGCGCGTCCTTGTCGTCGCGGCGCCGCTCCAGTAGACCCGAGGCGGTCATGCGGTTGGCCATCTTCACCACCGTCGGCGTGGTCACGTTCAGGGCGGCGGCCATCTCCCCCGGGGTGCGGCCGTCGTTCTCCCACAGCACCGCCAGCACCAGGTTCTGACCGAGGTGCAGTCCGTGCCGCCGCATATCGCGATCGGCCAGCGCCCGCACCAATTTCGAGGTGCGGCCGTGCAGGTCGAGGAACTCCGGCACGGGTCTCCTTCGGGTTGACGGATGGATCGTTTGCCGTCTAACGTTCTATTCGTTAGACGGCAAACGATCTGGAGGAACACAATGATACTGGTCACCGGGGCCACCGGGAACGTCGGCCGTGAGCTGGTCCGCGAACTCGATCGGCGGGGCCACGCGGTGCGGATGCTGGTCCGGGATCCGGCGCGAGCAGCGGACGTGCCGGAGCGCGTGGCGCGGGTCGTCGGCGATCTCACCGAATCATCGACGCTCGCAACGGCTTTCGAAGGCATCGACGCGGCCTTCCTGCTGCTGCCAGGCCTGGCGGTGACCCCCGCCGCCGATGCCGTGGCCGCGGCCCAGCTGGCCGGGGTGCGGCGGCTGGTCCTGCTGTCGTCGTTCAATGTGCTCGGCGACCCGATGCCGATGATGGGCCGCTGGCACCACGAACGCGAGCAGATCGTCCGCGGCAGCGGCATTCCCGCGACGATCCTGCGACCCGGCGGTTATATGACCAACGCCCTGGAATGGGTGGCGGCCGTCCGATCCGGCGAACCGGTCCTGGATCCGAGCGGGCCGGGCCGCTACGCGCCGATCGATCCGGCCGATATCGCGGCGGTAGCGGCCGTGGCCCTCACCGAAGACGGCCACGCCGGCGCCGAATACGTCCTCACCGGCGACGAAGCCTTCACCATCGCCGAACAGGTGGCGGTGCTGGCCGCGACGCTCGGCCACGACATCCCGGTGCGCACGGCCGCCACCCCGGAAGAGGCGGTCCGCGCCCGCTATTCGAACGGAGCCCCGCCCGCGCTGGCCGAGGCCATCCTCGAGGGCTTCACCCTGATGCGCGCCGACACCGTGGGCCTGCGCACCGACACCGTCGAGAAGCTGCTCGGCCGCCGCCCCGCCCGCTTCGCCGACTGGTGCGCCCGCAACGCCGGCCGCTTCCGGACCTCGGCGGACACCGAGCACTGAGCATCGGGCCGCTCGCCCGTGTGGTCGTCGGCGCTGGGGAAGTCGTGTGACACGGCCGTTCCCGCCGAGCACCGGCCACCGGGACGATCACGACCGACCCGGTGAAAAGTACTGAGCTCGAACAGTTTCCGGACCGACACCCACAGGCACGGTCCGGCGCCGATCAGCGGACGTCGGCACCGCGGAGGCGAGATCCCTTGATACCAAGCGATGTTCGCCTGCCGCGGAGTCCGCCACACCATCACCGGAGTCGGCCGGGGCCGCATCGCCCGCGGCCGCTCCGTACGCGGCACGTATGCGGCGCTCCGACCGAGCCGATTCCGGCGCCCCACGAGATCCGCTGCACCCCCGGCGAACTCAGCCCAGCAGGCGCACGATGCTCTCCGCGACGCAGGCCGGCTTCTCGGCGCCCTCGAGTTCGATGGTGACGGTACGCACCGATTCGATGCCGCCGGGGACGTCCTTCACCGCGTCCAGGGTGACCCGGGCGCGGATCCGGCCGCCCACCGGGACCGGGGTGATGAAGCGAACCCTGTTGAGGCCGTAGTTGATTCCCATCTTCACCCCGCCCACCGTCACGGCCTGATTCACCAGCGGCACCGACAGCGACAGGGTGAGGAAGCCGTGGGCGATCGGGCGGCCGAACGGGCCGGCGGCGGCGCGCTCCGGGTCGACATGGATCCACTGGTGGTCGTCGGTGGCGTCGGCGAAGGTGTCGATGCGATCCTGTTCGACGGTGAGCCAGTCGCTGACGCCGATCTCGGTGCCGACCGCCGCCCGGAAGGCGTCGAAGTCCGGGTAATCCGTCACAGGTATCGCTCCTTCAGTTCGCGCTTGAGCACCTTGTGGGTGGGGCCCAGCGGCAGTTGATCCAGGAATTCGACGCGGCGCGGATATTTGTACCGGGCCACATGTTCCTTGGCGTAGTCGATGATCTCCGCGGCGGTGACCTCGCCGTCGGGCACCACGATCGCGACGACCTCCTCGCCGTACTTCTCGTCCGGCACACCGATCACCGCGACCTGGGCGACCCTCGGATGCCGCAGCAGCGCGGCCTCCACCTCGGTGGGATACACGTTGAACCCGCCGCGGATGATCATCTCCTTGATCCGGCCGACGATGCTCAGGAAGCCGTCGGCATCCTTGACGCCCAGGTCGCCGGTGCGGAACCAGCCGTCCACCACGGCCGCCGCGGTGGCCTCCGGATTGCCGATGTACCGCTCGAACACGTTGTGCCCCCGCACGACCACCTCGCCGACCTCGCCCTGCGGCAGGAACACGATCTCGTCGGCCACGGCCGGATCGGCGATCTCCGCGTTCACGCCCCACACCGGCAGCCCGACCGTATTCGGCTTGATGCCCAGCAGCGGCTGGTTCACGGTCACCGTCGGCGAGGTCTCCGACAGGCCGTAGCCCTCCAGCACCGGCGCGCCGTACCCGGCCTCGAAATCCTCGAGCACCGACGGCGGCAGCGAGGCGCCGCCGGAGATGCAGAATCGCAGCCGCGGCAGCCGGTCCGCCGCCCGTCCGGCCTTGATCAGCTCGACGAACATGGTCGGCACCCCGTGGAAGATGTTCACTCCCTCGGCCACCATCAGCTCGACGGCCGCCTCGGCGCTGAACCGCGGCAGCAGCACCAGCGCCGCGCCGGCCCGCCACTGCGAGTTCAGCGACACCGTCTGCCCGAACACGTGGAACAGCGGCAGCGCGCCGAGCGCGATGTCGTCGGCGGTGACGTGGTTGGCGTCGTAGGTGTTCACCGTCGCGCACATGACCATATTGAGGTGGGTGAGCTCGGCGCCCTTGGGCCGGCCGGTGGTGCCGCTGGTGTAGAAGATCACCGCCGGGTCCAGCGGGCCGCGGGTCACGAACGTCGGGATCGGCTCCCCGGCCACCAGGCTCTTCGGGTCGATACTCGGGATGCCGACCCGCGCGGCGGCGGCCTCGCCGACCGGCGCCACCATCGGATGCGCCAGCAGCAGCGCGGCACCGCTGTCGCGCAGCACGTGTTCCACCTCGTCGGCGGACAACAGCAGATGCACCGGCACCACGACGCCGCCCGCGGCCAGGATCGCGTAGTAGGCGCGCGGGAAGTCCGCGACGTTCGGGCACATGAGCGCGACCCGGTCGCCGGGCCGCACCCCGCGCTCGATCAGCGCCGCCGCCTGTTCGCGGACCTGTCGCCACATCTCGGCGAAACTGATTCGCTGCTCGCCCTCGACGAGGGCCACCTTGTCCGGCACGCGCCAGGCGGGCTCGGCGAGGATACTCGCCACCGACAGCGTCGCGGTCATCGAATGCGCCTCCCTACCAACAGGTTCCGGCCTACAGACCCATATCCTTGGCGATGATCGTCTTCATGATCTCGTTGGTGCCGCCGTAGATCCGGTTCACCCGATTGTCGGCGTACAGCCGCGCGATCGGGTACTCGTTGATGAATCCGTAGCCGCCGTGCAGCTGCAGGCAGCGGTCGATCACCCGGGCGGCGACCTCGGTGCAGAACAGCTTCGCCGAGGCGGCGTCGGCCGCGGTCAGGGTGCCCGCGTCGAGCGCCTCGATCGCGCGGTCGGAGACCGCCTCGGCGGCGTCGACCTCGGCCTGGCAGGCGGCCAGTTCGAACTTGGTGTTCTGGAAACTCGCGACCGGCTTGCCGAACACGTTGCGCTGCCGGGTGTACTCCGTGGCGAACCGGATCGCCGCCGCGGCCTGCGCGTACGCGCCGACGGCGATGGACAGCCGCTCCTGCGGCAGGTTCTGGCCGAGGTAGGAGAAGCCGCGGTGCTCCTCGCCGAGCAGGTCCTCGACCGGCACCCGCACGTCCGTGAAGGACAGTTCGGCGGTGTCGGAGGTCCGCAGCCCGAGCTTGTCCAGCTTGCGGCCGACGGTGTACCCCTGCGACTTGGTGTCCACGACCAGCAGCGAGATGCCGAAGCGGCGGTCGTCCTCGCGCGGCGCGGCGGTGCGGGCGCAGACGATCACCCGGTCGGCGTGCACGCCGCCGGTGATGAAGGTCTTGGCGCCGTTGAGCACGTAGTGGGTGCCGTCCTCGGACAGCTTCGCGGTGGTCTTCATTCCGGCCAGGTCGGAGCCGGTGCCGGGCTCGGTCATCGCGATGGCGAACATGATCTCGCCGGCGATGAAGCCGGGGAACCAGCGCTGCTTCTGCTCCTCGGTGGCGAGCTTCTTCAGATACGGCAGGCACAGCCCGACGTGCACCCCGGAGCCGCCGAGCGACACACCCGCGCGGTGCACCTCCTCCACGAGGATGGCCTCGAACTTGAACGACTCGATGCCCGCGCCGCCGTACTCCTCCGGCACCTCGATCCCGAAGATGCCCAATTCGCCGAGCTTGTAATAGAACTCGCGCGGCACGAGGCCGGCGGCGTACCACTCGTCGTGATGGGGCACGACCTCGGACTCGAGGAACGAGCGGACGGTCTTGCGGAAGGCTTCGTGATCTTCGTTGTAGAGGGTGCGCTGCATGGGGTGACTCCTGATATATCGATACTGCTCGCGACGAACGGTCACGGTGCCGAACTCGGTGACGTTGTCGCGCAGAGGGACTCAGCGGCGGTGCCGCTCATGGGGCCGACGCACGGCGCCGCTGGGGGAACCGGGTGGGCACCGTCGCCGTGGGGACCTCGGCGACGGTGCCGCGCAACCGGATTCAGAGTTTCCGGCCGCCGTCGACGTAGATCGTCTGGCCGGTGACGAAGGACGCCTCGTCGGACACCAGGAAGGCGACCACGTTGGCGATGTCCTCCGGCTTGCCGACCCGCCGGACGGGGGTGACCGCGGCGGCCTGCTCGGCCATCTGCTCGAGGGTGACGCCCACGCGAGCGGCGGTGGCGGCGGTCATCTCGGTGACGATGAAGCCCGGCGCGATCGCATTGACATTGATCCCGTAGGGTCCCAATTCGATCGCGAGCGTGCGGGTGAAGCCCTGGATGCCGGCCTTGGCGGCCGAGTAGTTGGCCTGGCCGCGGGCACCGAGCGCGGACACGCTGGAGGTGTTGACGATCTTGCCGTACTTCTGCTCGACCATGTATTTCTGCACGGCCCGGCTGCACAGGAACGCGCCGCGCAGATGGACCGACAGCACGGTGTCCCAGTCGTCGACCGACATCTTGAACAGCAGATTGTCGCGGATGACGCCGGCGTTGTTCACCAGTATGTCCACCGAACCAAGTTCGGCCACAACATGTTCCACGGCCGCGTTCACCTGCGCTTCGTCGGTCACGTTGCAGGCCACCGGGATCGCGGTGGCGCCGGCGGCGGTGAGCCGTTGCGCGGTTTCGGCGCAGGCGTTCTCATCGAGGTCGGCGACGGCCACGGCGATGCCCGCGGCGGCCAGCCGGGCTGCGGTGCCCGCGCCTATGCCACGGGCGGCTCCGGTGATCAGGGCCACCTTGCGCTTGTCGGTCATGAAATCTCCTGACGGTGAGGCTGGGCCCGGGCGGCGGCGTAGGGCACGACGCGCGTATCGACCCGGTCGCGGGCGACGTCGCGCACCTGCCGATGGTCGTCGCCGAGCTCGAGGTCCATATCCGGAAACTCCTAACCAAACGTTGTTAGGTTACTGCCGCACGATATCCTAACAACGTTCGTTTATTCAAGGTCCCCGGGTGGTCGGTGATAGGTTCGACATCCGTTCAACCTGTGGAGGAGGTGCACCATGGCCAGGCCCCGCGTGCCGTTGCTCAGTCGAGAGCGCATTCGCGACGCCGCACTGGAGTTGATCGACCGCGACGGGCTACCGGAGCTGTCCATGCGCAAGCTCGCCACGGAACTCGGTGTGTCGGCGGCCTCGCTCTACGGGCACTATCCGAACAAGGACGATCTGCTCGGCGATATCGCCCGCGACGTGATCGAGCGGGTGGACACCTCCGCCTTCGAGACCACGCCCTGGCAGCAGGGCCTCACCGCGTGGGCCCGCTCGTACTGGTCGGCGCTGGTCGCGCACCCGAATTTCGTGCCGTATCTCGCCACCGGGCCGGGCCGCAGCGACGCCGGGCTGCGGATGGCCGACGCCGTGCACGGCGGACTGGTGCGGGCCGGCTGGCCGCCGCGCGACGCCACCATGATCGGCGCCTCGACCCGCTATCTGGTGCTGGGCTCGACGATCGGCTCGTTCTCCCGCGGCTTCGACGACGACGTGCAGGTGTACCGGGATCGCTACCCGCATCTGGAACAGGCGCATCTGCTGCGCGCCAAGGCAGACGAAATCGACACGCAGAGTTTCGAATTGGCGCTTCAGGCGTTCGTGGACGGACTTCAGGTGCGGTACACCGCGATTCAGGACCGGCGGGCGGCGCGCCGCCGCCGGTCCTGAACGGTGTTGTCACGCAAGATACTTCGGGCTCAGCCCGCGAAGTACTCCTTCACCTGCGCCTCGGTGAGGCCGTAATCGGCCAGCGTGTAACGGTGATCCGGTTTGCGATCGCCGGTGCGGCTCTCCTCGTCCAGTGCCGACATCGCGGAGCGGGCCGGGTCGTCGAGTTCCAGGCCGAAGGCGCGGTAGATCCGTTCCACCGTCCCCATCGGATCCGCGCGCAGATCCGCGAAGTCGACGTCGATGAACTGCGCGGGATCGTAACGCCCACGGGCCGCGGTGAATTCGCGCAGGCCGCGGGACCACAACTCCAGCTGGCTCTCGCCGATGCGCGCACCGGTGAAGGTATTCGACCAGCCGCGGGCGGCATGGTCGGACAGGCTGCACGAGGAGGCCATCGCGACCACCGGATCCCGGTGCGTCTGCACGATCAGCGCGTCCGGATAGGCCGCCATCAGCGCGTCGAGGGCGAACATGTGGCTGGGGTTCTTCAGGATCCAGCGCCGGGTGTCGTTCAGTCCGATCAGTTGCAGGTTCTTGCGATGCCGCACATAGGCATTCGTCCAGTCCTGGCGTCGCAACCACTGTGAATAGCTCGGCAGGTACGCGAGGCTCTCGTACGCCACCGATTTCACCGTCTGGCGCAGCAACTGCCAGCATTCCTCCACATCGGCGGCGCTGATGTAGTGCACGCCCATGAATTCCGGATTCTCGACATGGTGCTGGGCGAAGCCCGCCTCGAGCTGCTGATAGACCGGATTGTCCGCCCAGGTCTCCCGGGGCGGGCGTGGCTGCGGGAATTCCGACAGCCACAGTTCCAGCGCCTGATGCCGCGGATCGGCGGCGAGCAGCCGGTGTAGCGCGGTGGTGCCGGTGCGCGGCAGGCCGGTCACGAAGATCGGCCGCTGGATCGGGGTGTCGGCGTAACCCGGATTCGCCCGCCAGGCCGCCTCGCTCAGCGCGCGGGCCACCAGGGCGCCGCGCAGGAAGTAGCGGTTCATCTTGCTGCCGAGCTCGGTGAGATCGGCGTCGCGGCGGTAGGACTCGAGCAGCACACCGAGGGCCTCGGTGTAGTCGTCGATCCCGAAATCCTCCAGGCCACACATCTTCGTGGCCGAGAAGTGCAGATCCTCGACGGTGCCGACATCGGTACGGGGGGTCATCGATACTCCTCGGGGCCGGTCAGGCGTGGTACTCGCCACAGTTGACGTCGAGCGTCTGGCCGGTGATGGCGCTGGCCCAGTCGGAGGCGAGAAAGACCACGGCACGGGCGATCTCGTCCGGTTCGGGCAGCCGCTTCAGATCGGACCGGCCCGCGGTCTGGTCGTAGACCTGCTCGGCGGTGATGCCGTACTTCTTCGCCACCTCGGCGAAATACCACTTCAACTGGTCGTCCCAGATGTAGCCCGGCGCGACGCTGTTGATCCGGATCCCCTTGCCGCCCAACTCCGTCGCCAGCGTCTGCGACATCGCCAGCAGCGCCGCCTTGGACAGTTTGTAACTGCCGTACCGCGGTTCCGAATGCCGCAGCACCATCGAATTGATCATGACCACCGAGCCACGGGTCTCGGCCAGCGTCGGGGTGAACGCCTTGGTCATGCGCAGCCCGCCGAGCACGGTCAGGTCCAGGCTGTCGCGGATCTGCTGGAAGTCGGTGCGCTCCAGCGGTTTCATCGACGGCACGGCGAACGCGTTGTTCACCAGGGCGTCCACCCGCCCGAAGGTGTCGACGGTGCGGTCCACCAGATTCGCCACCGCGGCGTCGTCGGTGATGTCGGTCGGCACCACCAGCGTTCGCGACGGCGCGATCTCCGCCGCGACCTCCCGCAACCTGGATTCGGTGCGGGCCGCCAGCACCACCGCCGCGCCGGCCTCCGCCGCCGCCCGGCACACCGAGCGGCCGAGCCCCGGCCCGACCCCGCTGACGACGACCACCTTGTCGTCCAACATCGCTTTCACGCGAGCATCCTCTCCGCGAATCCGCGCTGCCGCTGCGCGATCCGCGCCCGCCAGCCGTCCTCATCGATCCGATTGGTGTCATGGAAGGGCAGATGGGCGGGCACCTCGTCGATCGGCACCAGCGCGATCGACGGCCCCTCGGCGGGCATGATCGGCCGATGGGTGCGCTGCCAGCGGAACTGCATGATGCCGCGGCGGCGCCCGGTCGTCTCCACCCAGTTGGCGATCCCGGGATTGCGCGCGGAGATCACCAGCCGGATCATCCCGTCCGGATCCACCTGCGCCTGTGCGCTGTTCAGGCTCGTCTGGTGGTTGACGTAGTCCAGCGAGATGTACCAGCGGCTGCCCAGCTGGAAACCCTGATACGGCACATCCGATTTCGGCACCGTCACCACCAGCGCCTGATCCTCGGCCAGATCGAAGTGCCCCACCGACGAGTACTGGGTGGCCAGGCCGCCCGGGGTCAGC
The DNA here is from genome assembly GCF_009604425.1 of Nocardia aurantia. Classification (GTDB taxonomy): domain Bacteria; phylum Actinomycetota; class Actinomycetes; order Mycobacteriales; family Mycobacteriaceae; genus Nocardia; species Nocardia aurantia. Next base: position 524,954 of record NZ_WEGI01000002.1, read on the forward strand.
CGCGGCTCGGTGAGCGTGTTCACCGGCAGATCCAGATAGAACCACTTCGGGAAGTTGAACCAGGTGTGGATGCGCTGCACCAGCATTCGCCCCGCCACCCGATACCGCCTGCGCAGCACCGCCAGATCCGGTTCGGCCGGAGCGGTCCCGGCCGTGTCGACCCGCTCGATGCGAATCGTGCCCTTGCGCTCGGCATTCCAGTCGCCGTACACCTCACGAACCGCCAGCATCGAGGAACCCTCGCCGAGCACGAAGTAGTTCGGACCCGGATCCTCCTTGGGCGGACCGAACCTCACCCGGTAGCTCCCGTCGGCGTCGATCTCCAGCCGCCGGTCGTCGAAGGCGTCGTCCCCGCCGGGCACATTGGTCGAGGTGTAGTCACCCTTGAGTACCTGGAAGCTCAGATCCACTGTGCTGCCGCGAGTTCCGGTGAGCAGATACTCCGCGCCGGCCTCGACGTTCGCGTGGTAGTAGAGCGTGTCCGGATTGTCCAGCGCCATCTTGGTGGTCGGCCCCGTCGACGCCACGAACGACGGATGGGTCGTGCCGTGCACCCGGGCCAGCTGCACACAGGCCGCGATACTGCCCGCCAGATAGTCGTAGCCCTCGGCCAGGTCGTGCTCGTCGGTGATGAAATCCGCTGCGGCAACCAGCCTCTCGGCCTCCGCGACCGCCGCCAGGAACGGCTCGGTCAGCGGCGGTACCGGTGGAGCGAGGGCCGCCCCGGAGGGTTCGCGCGGCACCGCCCCGGAGGGATCGCGCGGCACCAACCCGGAAGCGTCGCGCGACACCGCCCCGGAAGCGTCTTGAGGCACCGCCCCGGAAGCGTCTTGAGGCACCGCCTCGGCAACATCGCGCGGCACCGCCCCGCTCGTGACGGGTTGTTCCATGAATGGTCCTCCTGCATCAATCGATCTGACGGACATGCGATGACGGCCCCGGCCTCAGCGCTGCTCTCCGGACACGGGCTCACGGCGCCGCCCGACGCCGGCGGCCACCGCGCGCGGCCGCACCGACCACCGCACCCGCGGGGCCGAGCAATCCCGCCGACGGTATCGCGGCTCGGACCGGCAATCAGGGCACCGCCCGGCACCGGCACTCGTCGCGTGGCCCGGTGACGAAAGTCGCAGCGCTGCATCGTGTTCGGTGGCAGTAGCGCCGTCACCGCCGCGTCGTCCGGCGCTCACAGCCGCAGCGCCGCGCGGATGCGGGCGGCGATCTCGGCAGGATCGCCGTCCTCGGGAGTGACGGTCAACTCCGGTCGCTCCGGCCGCTCGTAGGGCGAGTCGATGCCGGTGAAGTGTCGCACCTCTCCGGCACGGGCGCGGGCGTACAGCCCCTTCGGATCCCGGTTCTCGCACACCCGCAGCGGGGTATCGACGAACACCTCGCCGAACGGTAATCCCTTGTCCGCGTGCACCTGCCGGGCCTGGTCCCGCTGCGCGGCGAACGGACTGATCAACGAGACGATCGCGACGACACCGGCATCCGCGAACAGCGACGCCACCTCCGCGACCCGGCGGATGTTCTCCCGCCGGTCGTCGTCACCGAAACCGAGGTCGGCGTTCAGCCCGTGCCGCAGATTGTCCCCGTCCAGCAGATAGGCCGGCCGCCCCGCCGCCACCAGTTGCCGTTCCAATTCCACGGCAATGGTGGACTTCCCGGAGGCCGACAACCCGGTGAGCCAGACGGTCGCCCCCGCGTGCGGCCGATCCTCCCGGCCGACCGCCGACCCGTGCCACACCACCTCGGCGGCCCGTTCCGAGCGCGAACCGGTGTCGCGAGCGAGGATCATGCCCGCCGCGACCGTCTGATTCGTGGTCTCGTCGATCAGGATGAAGCTACCGGTACGACGGTTGTCGCGATAGGCGTCGAACATCAGCGGTTGCCGCGCGTGCAGACTCACTCGCGCGATGTCGTTCAGCGCCAGGCTTTCCGCACCCTCGACCCGATGCAGCGTGTTCACGTCGAGCCGGTACTCCAGCCCGGTGACCCGCACCCGGGTCGTCTGCCCAGCGGTGCGGATCGAGTAGTCACCGCCGGACCGCAGCACGGTCGAGTCGGAGAACCAGCACACCATCGCGTCCAGATCCCGATCGAGGTGCGGCCGGTTGCCCGGCCGCGCGATCATGTCGCCGCGCCCCACGTCGATGTCGTCGGCGAGAGTCAGCGCGATCGCCATATCGGTGAACGCCTCCGCCACCGGCGCACCACCCGGTCCCCAGATCCGTGCCACCCGCGTGGTCCGCCCGGACGGCAACACCACCACCTCGTCACCCGGCTTGAAGATCCCACCCGCCACCGTGCCCGCGTAACTCCGCTGCGCCGCAATACCGTTCGCCGCCGAATCAAACAGGGCCGCAGGAGTTCCCGGTGCCACGATGTCGGCCGGGTCGCCCGCGGCCGCCGCCGGAGCGTGCCGGATCACATACTGCACAGGCAATCTGGCGTCGATCAGGTTGCGGTCCGAAGCGATGTGCACATCCTCCAGATGCCGCAGCAGCGGCGCCCCCGCGAACCACGGCATGTGCGCCGAAGCCTCGACCACATTGTCGCCCAACAGGGCCGAGACCGGCACGAAGCTGAGATCGCCGACGGTCAGCTTGGCCGCGAAATCCGCGAATTCGGCACGGATCTCACCGAACCGCGCCTCCGACCACCCCGCCAGATCCATCTTGTTCACGCACACCACGAGATGCGGCACCCCGAGCAGCGCGGCCAGAAAGGCGTGCCGCCGGGTCTGCTCCACCACCCCCTTGCGCGCGTCGATGAGGATCAGCGCCAGATCCGCGGTAGAGGCTCCGGTCACCATGTTCCGGGTGTACTGCACATGCCCCGGAGTGTCGGCAATGACGAATTTCCTTCGCGGCGTGGCGAAGTACCGATATGCCACGTCGATGGTGATGCCCTGCTCGCGTTCCGCGCGCAACCCGTCGGTCACCAATGCCAGATCCGTCGCCGGATCGCCGCGCTGCGCACTGGCCCGCTCGATCGCCTCCAGCTGATCGGTGAACAGATTCTTCGAGTCGTACAGCAGCCGCCCGATCAGCGTGGACTTGCCGTCGTCGACACTGCCGGCGGTCGCCAGCCGTAACAGATTGCGGCCCATCAGAAGTAGCCCTCCCGCTTGCGATCCTCCATGCCGGAGTCCGAGATCCGGTCGTCGGCGCGGGTCGCCCCGCGTTCGGTCAGCCGGGTGACCGCGATCTCGGCGATCACCTCCGCCGGAGTGGCGGCCGTACTCTCGACACACCCGGTGCAGGTCGCGTCGCCGACGGTGCGGAAACGCACGGTCTCCTCCCGGATCGGCTCGTCCGCCCGCGAGGACAGGAACCGGTTGACCGCCAGCAGCATTCCGTCCCGCTCGAACACCGCGCGCCGGTGCGCGTAGTACAGCGGCGGCAGTTCGACCCCCGCCCGATCGATGTACTCCCAGATATCGAGCTCAGTCCAGTTCGACAGCGGGAACACCCGAATGTGCTCGCCCGCACGGTGTCTGCCGTTGTACAGGTTCCAGATCTCCGGCCGCTGCGCCCGAGGTTCCCACGCGCCGTACTCGTCCCGGAAGCTGAACACCCGTTCCTTGGCCCGCGCCTTCTCCTCGTCGCGACGCGCCCCGCCGAACACCGCGTCGAAGCGCCCCTCCCCGATCGCCCGCAGCAAGGTGGTGGTCTGCAACCGATTCCGGGTCTCCCCCGCCCGCTCGACCGCCCGTCCCGCATCGATGTCGTCCTGCACCCGAGCCACCAGCAGCCGGGCCCCGAGCCGTTCGGCCGTGCGATCGCGGAACTCGAGCACCTCGTCGAAGTTGTGCCCGGTATCGACGTGCAACAGCGGGAACGGCAGCGGCGCGGGCCAGAACGCCCGGGCCGCCAGTTCCAGCATCACCGCCGAATCCTTGCCGCCGGAGAACAACAGCACCGGCCGCTCGAAGGCCGCCGCGACCTCCCGGAAGATGTGCACCGATTCGGCCTCGAGGGCCGCCAGATGCGACAGCTCGTATCCCGTCCGCATCACTGTCCCGCCCGCGCCGAGTCCCCTCCCACGCCCGCCGCCGAAGCGCCCGGATTGTGGTGTCGAATATTCGACGCTATCGTTCGATATTGTGACACCGACGATAGGCCCGACCGGGCACGCCGGTCAAGAACCTGTTCTAGAAAATGCCCCGGATCGCGACAACCCCACCCCCGCGCAACGGGCGTCGCGGGCGAAAGCCCACCCGTCCCCCACGGCCCCGGAAGCCCGCCCGACACCCGGCGGCGCGTCCACACCCCTCCCCACAGGCGTCGAAGCGCCCGAAACCGTCGCCTCCCCGCCCACCCATCGGGTGGTGCAAGTGGTGGAACTGCTGTCCCGCCGCCCGGCCGAGCACCTGTCGCTCGCCCGGATCGTCCGCGACACCGGCCTGTCCCGCGCCACCGCGCACGCCGTCCTCACCCAGCTCACCGCCGACGGCTGGACCATCCGCGACGCGGACGGCAACTACGGCCTGGGCCTCGGCCTGCTGACGGTCGCTCGCCGCGCCGAGAACGCCTTCCCATTGCGCCGTCTGGCCCGTGGCCCGCTGCGAGACCTGGCCGCGCACTGCGACATTCCGGTCTTCCTCGCCGAACGCGCCGACGACGCCATCGTGATCACGGAGGTGGTCGGCACCCCCTCCCTCCCCTGGATCCGCCAGGGCCGCCGCCTCCCCTACGCCCCACCCGTGGCCCGCGAATTCGTCGCCTGGGCACCGGATTCCGAACGCCGCGCCTGGCTGGCCCGAGCCGACCCCACCCAATCCGCCCGCCTGGATGCGATCCTGTCGGCCGTCCGTACCCGCGGCTACTCCGTGGAACGCCTCGCCGACGAGGCCGCCCCCATGCTGGAAGCCCTTGCCACTCTTCGTGATTCCCCCGTCACCGACCCGCTCCGGCAACGCCTGGGCGCCCTGATCGCCGACCTGATCACCATCGACTATCTCCCCGACGAACTGGGCGCGGAGAACGCCGTCGTCACGGTCGCCGCCCCGATCTTCCACGGCGACACCGTGGCCGCCGCTGTCGTCGCCTGCCCCGACACCCGCCTCACCGCCGCCGCCCTGGCCGACCTCGGAGCAGCCGCCACCGCCACCGCCGGCGCTGTCACCCGGTCGATGACCGCCCGATAACGAAACATACTGTCCACCAACATATATCTGGAACCCGCGGCCCGCGCGAGGTGACGGCGCCGTCGGCGGTCCGGGCCGCCACCGCCGCCTCCCGCCCGCTCAGCGCACGCGATACGCCGCCGCCGGGTCGGTGGCGACGTATTCCGCCCAGGTCTGGGTGCCCTCGGTGTGGTCCGGACAGGTGTTGTAGCCCGCCCGGAAACCCCGGGCGATCGCACCCGGCAGGCGCACCGGCACGATCGGGCGCGAACCCCGGTGGCCCGCGCGCCACACCTCCGCCATCTCCGCGAGCGTCAGCACTTCGGGACCGCCGAAATCCTCCCGGCGCCACAGCGGCCGACCCTCGATCAGATCGGCGATCCGGACCGCGACATCCTCCGCCGCCACCGGCTGGAAGCGGAAGTCCGTGGGCAGCGGCGCCACCGGGAGCCGCCCCGCCTGGTGCAGCACCGCGGCGATCAGATCGTGGAACTGGGTGGCGCGCAGGATGGTGTGCGGCAACAGGCTGCCCGCGATGATGTCCTCGCAGGCCAGCTTTCGCTGGTAGTAGCGGAACGGGATCCGATCGATACCGACGATCGAGACGTACAGCAGATGCGACACGTCGCCGATCTCCGCCAGCAGGTTCCGGGTCTGCACCACGTCCGGCTTCCCGAACTTCCGGAAATCCGAGGCCGCGTGCACGATCAGATCCGCGCCGGCGGCCGCCGCCCGCACCCCGGCCCCGGTCGTCAGATCGCCCACATGGGTGCCCGCGCCCGCCCTGCGGGACAACACCCGCACGTCGTGACCCCGCACCCGCAACCGCGTGACGATGTGCTGCCCCAGCACGCCGGTACCGCCGGTAACCAGAACCGTTGCCATAGCTGTATGCCTACCCCCACACGCTCACACCCACAAGCATGCACGCACCCGACATCCCCCCGCACCACACGAATCCCCAACCCCGAAACCCGCCCCACCCCAGCACACCCGCACACCAGGACACCAGGACACCACCGACCGAGCCGGAACGTCGAGGCCCGCCCCGGGGCTGGACTGACGGAGGCGGGGGAGCGAAGCGGAGGAGCCGGAGGAGGGAAGCCCCGGGGTCACGAGGGCCTCGACAGCCGAAGCGAAGCGGAGGCCAAACAATCCAGCCCCGCATATGGTTAGCTGTGGGGTCATGAGCACGACGCTGGCCGCCACCCCTCCTGCGGAGTACGTACCTCGCGATACCGCGGATGTCGTTCGCACGGTTCGCGATTCACGACCGCGACCGCTGACCATCCGGGGCGGCGAACGCGGCGGCGAACATGAGGACCGTCCGGTCGCCCCCGATCGGCGTGTCGTGCTCTCGCTGCGCCGGATGAACCGGGTGCAGGCGGTCGACGCCGACGCCCGGCTGGTCCGGGTACAGGCCGGCGCCCGGCTGTCCGACATCGACCGCACCCTCGGCGCGCACGGCCTCGGCCTGCCGGTCGTCGGCGACCATCGGGAGATCACCGCCGGCGGATTCGCCGCGGTGGGCGGGCTTTCCGCCGCCTCGCACCGCTACGGCATGTTCAGCGACAACGTGGTCTCCCTCGAATACGTCGATCCCGAGGGACGTTTCGGCACCTGCGGCCGCACCCACCACAGCGAGCGGTTCCACCGCATCCTCGGCAGCGCCGGGCGGGCGGGCATCATCACCGCGCTGACGCTGGAGGCCGTCGAGGTCGACAAGGACCGCACCTGGCTGACCTCCGACGCGCACCGCTTCCTCGACTTCGACACCTTCGTCGAGCATTCGCTGGCCGAGATCAACCGGCCCGGCGACGCCCTGCTCCAGGTGGGCCGCTGGGTCGACACCGCGCCGCTGCGAGTGGCCCGCCCGGTCGGCAGCGGCCAGCTGCAGCTGGGCACCGTCCGCTTCGGCCAGTGGTCGAGCCTGCACCCGGCCACCGCCACCCCGTCGCTGCGCGCCCGCCGCGAACTCGGCGCCCGCGCCCGCAAGGGCCTCGGCGCGATCGCCTCGCACGCCAGCGGCCGCGCCGCCATGCCGGTCCGGCACGCCGCCGCCGGCGCGCTCATGTTCTCCCCCAAGGTGCTCACGCTGCGCGACGCCGAATACCTCGCCGACACGGTCATCAGCTCGTCGGGCGAGCGCGGCCCCGCCTACCGGGTCGCCGTGTTCGCGCCGCTGTCGAGCTACCACTCGGTCTTCCACCGGCTGCACGACCTGCTCACCGAGCGCCGCGAGCACGCCGACTGCTTCACCGTCATCTCGGCGCAGACCTACGGGGTGCGGTCGCCGTATCTGCACGACCAGGTCGGCGAGGACCACGGCTACATCAGCTTCACCTGCCGGCTGCGGCCGCCGAGCAACTACCCGGGCAAGCGCGGCACCCCCGAACTCCTGCACGACATCGACGCCGCCGTCGACGACATCTGCGCCTCCGAGCGCGGCCAGCGCTACCACATCCCGCACTAGTCACAAGCGAAAAACCGCCCCCGAGAGAATCTCTCGGGGGCGGTTCGCTGCTGTGGCTACGCGGAGATCAGTGCTTCTCCGGGCCCACGTGGTACTCGAACACCAGCCCGGCCGCCGCGGTGAGGATGCACACCACACCGAGCCCGATCAGCCAGAACTGGAAGAAGGCGAATCCGGTCGCGGTCACCGCGGCGGCGCCGGCGAGCAGGATGGGCCAGAACGACCCGGGCGAGAAGAAGCCGAGGTCACCGGCGCCGTCGGCGATCTCCGCGTCCTCGAAGTCCTCCGGCCGCAGGTCCAGGCGGCGGGCGACGAAGCGGAAGTAGGTGCCGACGATCAGCGTCAGGCCCGCCGTCAGCACGATCGCGGTGGTGCCGGCCCATTCCACACCGGTGCGCGACTCGCCGGTGAAGAAGGCGTAGACGACCGCCACGATGATGAAGAACACCGTGAGCAGCTCGAAGATGCGTGCTTCGACCTTCATGTCAGATCACATTCCTCTTTCGCGCTCGGTTACTTGCTCTCGGCCTGGCTGGCTTCCCGCGACGAGCGCGAGGTGTCGAACGGGTGCGTGGACGTCGCGACCGGCGACTCCTTGATGGACGCGAGCGCCTCGGCGTTCGTCTTGCCGGCCTCCCGGGCGGCGAGGTACTGCTGGAACTTCTCCGGCGACACGGCCCGGACCTCGAAGTTCATCATCGAGTGGAAGGTACCGCACATCTCCGCGCAGCGGCCGACGAAGGCGCCTTCCTTCTCGATCTTCGTGATCTGGAAGACGTTGTCGGAGTGGTTCTCCTTCGGGTTCGGCATCACGTCCCGCTTGAACAGGAACTCCGGGACCCAGAAGGAGTGCACGACGTCGGCGGAGGCGATCTGGAACTCGATGTTCTTGCCGGTCGGCAGCACCAGGACCGGGATCTCCGAGCTGGAGCCGACGGTCTCGACCTTGTCGTAGTGCAGGTAGCTGATGTCCTGGGCGGGCAGGCCGTGGTCGGGGCCCGGCTGCGCGTGGCCGTTGGCCTTGCGCTCCTTGTACTCGTCGATGATCTCCTGGTTCAGGCCCTGACGGGTGGTGTCCACCCCGTCGTAGACCTGGCCGTTGTCACCGACGACCTTCTGGTAGCCGAACTTCCAGTTCCATTGGAACGCGGTCACATCGACGACCACGTCCGGGTTGGAGACCTTCTCGTGCACGTAGTTCTGCACGACCACGGTGAAGTAGAACAGCACCGCGATGATGACGAACGGGATCGCGGTGTAGGTCAGCTCCAGCGGCACGTTGTAGCCGGTCTGCCGGGGGAACTCCGGGGAGGTCGCCTTCTTGCGGTGGAACGCGACGGTCCAGAAGGTCAGCCCCCACACCAGCACACCCATGGCCAGAGCGGCAATGACCGACCACGTCCACAGCTCGCGCATCTTGGTCGCCTGCGGGGTGATACCCGACGGCCAGCCGAATCGCAGCACGGGATTGTCGATCGAGCAGCCGGAGACGAGCATCACGGTGATCCCCATGGCCACCGCCAGCCCGGCCCGCCGAAGGATGCGACCCCGCCCCGGTGCGGGGCGCGCTCCTGTCGCTTCGCTCGCCTTGTGCGTCACGCTCAACGCCTTCCTGGTCGTCCATCCGACTCATGAGCCCGCCCGGATGGCCGGACGGTCCATATTCAGCACGTTCGGGCCACTCCCGGGCTGTGCGCCCACGAGGCTGCCGACCGCACGCAACGCACGACCGACCGCTCGAGTTCCCGAGTACTACGCAGCGTAGACCAAACGAGCTACGACGTTGTCCCGGGGTCTGATTCGTGTCTGTGTTAAATGCCGACACTCACGACTCTCGAGTTCGCCATTCGTTTACGCGCAGGTCGAGGCCCGCCCCGGGCCTGGACTGACGGAGGCGGGGGAGCGAAGCGGAGGAGCCGGAGGAGGGAAGGCCCGGGGTCACGAGGGCCTCGACAGCCGGAGCGGAGCGGAGGCCATCAAATACTGCGTTGCGGGGGTGGGTACGGCATACTCGGAGACTGATTTCGCATGGCTCCGACCGCCGACCCCGATACCGGAACGAGGTTCTCGACGCAGTGTGTGGACTGCTCGGCTTTCTGACCGCTGATGTAGCGACCGACGCGGTCGTCCAGCAGGTGTACGACGCGCTGCACTGTGGCCGCCATCGGGGGCCCGACGAACGCGGGACCTGGCACGACGAGAACATCATCCTCGGTTTCAACCGGTTGTCGATCATCGATATCGACAACTCGCATCAGCCGTTGTTCTGGGGGCCGGCGGACGAACCGGAGCGGTACGCTCTCGCGTTCAACGGGGAGGTCTACAACTATCTGGAGTTGCGGCAGCAGCTCGCGGACGAGTTCGGGGCCGAATTCCGTACCGAGGGGGACGGCGAGGCCATCGTCGCGGGCTACCACTACTGGGGTACCGAGGTTTTCGCGCGGCTGCGCGGGATGTTCGCGTTCGCGATCTGGGACACCCGGACTCGGCGATTGGTATTGGCGCGCGATCCGTTCGGGATCAAGCCGTTGTTCCTGGCCACCGGGCCGAACGGGACCGCCTATGCCAGCGAGAAGAAGAGTCTGCTGGAGTTGCTGCCGGCGCTCGGGCTGTCCGACGAGCTGGATGTGCGGGCGCTGGAGCACTACACCGTGCTGCAGTACGTGCCGGAACCGGAGTCGCTGCATCGGGATGTGCGCCGGCTCGAGTCGGGGTGTTACGCCACCCTCACGCCCGGGTCCGAGCCGGAGGTGAACAGGTATTTCGTGCCGACGTTCCGGGTGCGGCCGTTCGGGCCGGGCAGCGAGACGAAGCGGTACGAGGAGATCGCCGACGTGCTGTCGGACTCCGTCGCCAAGCACATGCGCGCGGATGTCACCGTCGGAGCCTTCCTCTCGGGTGGGATCGACTCCACCGCCATCGCGGCGCTGGCGATCCGGCACAACCCGAACCTGCTGACCTTCACCTCCGCTTTCGAGCGGGAGGGGTATTCCGAGGCCGATGTGGCCGCGGAGACCGCGGCGGCGATCGGCGCGAAGCACTACATCCGGACCGTGGGGCCGGAGGAGTACGCCGCGGCGATTCCGAAGATCGTCTGGTACCTCGACGATCCGGTGGCCGACCCGGCGCTGGTGCCGCTGTACTTCGTCGCCGAGGAGGCCCGCAAGCACGTCAAGGTGGTGCTCTCCGGTGAGGGGTCCGACGAGCTGTTCGGCGGGTACACGATCTACCGGGAACCGTTGTCGCTCAAGCCGTTCGAATACCTGCCCGGACCGCTTCGCGCGCTGGCCGGCCGGCTGTCGGAGCGGATTCCGGACGGGACCCGCGGCAAGAGCCTGCTGCATCGCGGGTCGCTGCCGCTGGAGCAGCGCTACTACGGCAACGCGCGCAGCTTCAGCGACGCCCAATTGCGTTCGGTGCTGCGGGAATTCCGGCCCGAGTGGACCCACCAGGACGTGACCGCGCCGATCTACACCCGCTCGCGCGGCTGGGATCCGGTGGCGCGCATGCAACATCTGGACCTGTTCACCTGGCTGCGCGGCGACATCCTGGTCAAGGCCGACAAGATGACCATGGCCAACTCGCTGGAGCTGCGGGTGCCGTTCCTGGATCCCGAGGTCTTCGCGATCGCCGAACAGCTGCCGTACGAGCAGAAGATCACCAAGGAGACCACGAAGTACGCGCTGCGCCGGGCGCTGGCGACCATCGTCCCGCCGCACGTCCTGCACCGGCCCAAGCTCGGTTTCCCGGTCCCGCTGCGGCATTGGCTGCGCGGACCGGAGCTGTACGACTGGGCGGCCGTGCAGATCGCCGAATCGCAGACCGACCACCTGCTGGACAAGTCCGCGATCAAGGCGATGCTGGAGGCCCACCGCACCGGTCCGGTCGACCACAGCCGGCGGCTGTGGACGCTGCTGGTGTTCATGGTCTGGCACGGCATCTTCGTCGAGAACCGGATCAAGCCCGACATCCAGGAGCCCGCGTACCCAGTGCGGCTGTAGTACCCCGCGTGACCGGTGCGGCCGTCCGCACCGGTCACAGCACTTTCTCACAGTGATTCACTCATCGTTCGCCGCGTTGTGGTCGGGTGAGCACCCGGCGGGTGTTGGGTGTGCCCATGACCGAGGACCAGGTTCCCCCGCCCGCAGACGACAACATGCCCGCCGCGGGTGACGCGGCGCCCGGCCCCGCGGGGCACACCGCGGCGGAAGCGGACGGCGCGGCGACGGCGGAGCCCGCGTCGGCCGGCGCGGCCGGTGAACCGGCCTCCGGCGGTGCGGGCGACGCCGCATCGGCCGCGCGTGACGTATCCGAAGATGCTGCGGCCGAGGCGGGTGCGGCCGGGGCGGGTGCGGCCGACACCGGCCCGCATGCGGAAACCACTTCCGGCAGTGCGAATCTCGTGAGCCGGCGTTGGCTGTTCGGTGCCTCGGCGGGCGCGGCGGTGGCCGGCCTCGCCGTGGGGGCCGGCGCGGTGGCACTCGCCTCCGGCGACTCCGAATCCGGCACCTCGGCCTGGCCGCGCGCTGCCACCCTGGCCGTCGCCCCGGAACGCGCTGCGGCGCCCCGGGTTTCGGGCCTGCACCTCCAATTCGGCGCGGACGCCGCGCGTGAGGCCGTGGTCTCCTGGCACACCGTCGGCTCGGTACGCAAGCCCGTGGTCCGATTCGGCACCGCCGTGGACAATTTCGGCAGCAGCGTCGACGCCGAGACCAAGACCTACAAGGATGCCAAGTCCGGCATCGAGGTTCAGGTCCACCACGCCCGGCTCACCGGTCTGACCCCCGACACCGACTACGTCTACTCCGCGGGCCACGACGGCGCCCCGCCCGAACTGGGCACCCTGCGCACCGCCCCGGCGGGCCGGGCGGCCTTCCGGTTCACCAGCTTCGGCGACCAGGGCACCCCGACCCTCGGCAAGATGTCCGCCGCCCCCGTGGTGAGCGCCACCGGCGCCGCGGCTCCCGTATTCGTCAACGACAACCTCGGCTCCCCGTTCGCCGGTGACGTCACCGCCGGAATCGAGCGCCTGGCACCGCTTTTCAACCTCGTCAACGGCGACCTCTGCTACGCCAACCTGTCCAACGACCGGGTCCGCACCTGGAACGACTGGTGGGCCAACAACTCCCGCTCCGCCCGCTACCGCCCCTGGATGCCGTCGCCCGGCAACCACGAGAACGAGGCCGGCAACGGCCCCATCGGCTACCAGGCCTTCCAGACCTATTTCGCGCTGCCCGACAACGGTTCCGAAGACCTGACCAAGGGCCTCTGGTACGCCTTCACCGTCGGCGCCGTCCGCGTGATCGCCCTCGCCAACGACGACATCTGCTACCAGGACGGTGGCAACACCTACGTCCGCGGCTACTCCGCCGGCGCCCAGAAGCGCTGGCTGGAAACCGAACTGTCGAAGGCCCGCGGCGACAAGGGAATCGACTGGATCGTGGTCACCATGCACCAGACGGCGATCTCGTCGGCCGACAAGTTCAACGGCGGCGACCGCGCCATCCGCGAGGAGTGGCTCCCTCTGTTCGACAAGTATGAGGTAGATCTCGTGCTGTGCGGCCACGAACACCACTACGAGCGCACCCACCCGATCCGCGGCGTCCTCGGCACCGACACCCTCACCCCGAAACCGGCCGACACCGCGACCGGCACGATCGACACCACCAAGGGCACCGTCCACCTCGTCATCGGCGGCGGCGGCACCTCCGCCCCCTCCAACACCCTGTTCTTCCCCGGCCAGCAGTGCCGGGTGATCACCTCGGTGGGCCCGGCCGACGCCGCCACCGGCAAGAAGACCCCCGTCTACGTCATGGAGCAGGCCCCCTGGTCCGCCGTCAAGGACGCCGAAAACCCCTACGGCTTCTGCGCTTTCGACGTAGACCCCGGCAAGCCCGGCGGCCACACCACCATCACCGGCACCTACTACGCCCTCACCGGCCCCACCAGCGAACTGAAGACAGTCGACAAATTCACCCTCACCCGCCCCCGCGCGGACAACTGAACCACCCGAAAATCCCTCCCCGGAATCCACTCGAACAGAAGTGAATGGGCATTCGTCCAGCTCTTTTCGTTCACTCCGACCTACGTCCCGGCCCGCCGCGTCCATGTACTATCGCGGCGGCCCGGCATCGGTTTCTCGGGTCGACGGGTTGAGCGGGGAGGGCCGTGAAATACTTCAACACCACCGGGCCGTGCGATCCACGACGGCACTACATGCTGCCCGCCGCCGAGCGGATCGCCAAAGCCCGCGAATTCATCGACTACGGCCAGTATTTCGTCGTGAATGCGCCCCGGCAGACGGGCAAGTCCACCAGCCTCATCGAATTGGGACACGAACTGACCGCCGGAGGTAATTACGTCGCGCTGCATTTCTCCTGTGAAGTCGCGGTGCCGTTCCATGACGATTTCGTCGGCGCCGGAAAAGCGATCCTGAACCGGATTCGTACAGCGGCGGAAAACGCCGGGCTACCATCCGAACAACTGCCACCGGATCCCTGGCCGGACACCACTCCCGGCACCGAAGTGGTCACAGGACTGTCGGCCTGGGCAGCGCGCTGCCCGATGCCGCTGGTGCTGTTCTTCGACGAGATAGACGCGATTCGCGGCGATTCACTGGTCAGCGTGCTTCAGCAGTTACGCGACGGCTACATCACTCAGCGCGACAGGTTCCCATATGCGGTCGTGCTCTGCGGAATGCGTGACATCCGGGACTACACAGCCGTTTCCGGCGGCGACCTCACTCGACTCCGGTCCGCCGACCCGTTCAACATCAAGGTCGCGTCCATCCGGATCAGGGATTTCAACCTAGCCGAGGTCGCCGCCCTGTACGAACAGCACACCGCCTGCACCGGACAGCAATTCAGCACGCGCGCAACCGATCTCGCTTATTCCTATTCCGAGGGTCAGCCCTGGCTGGTCAATGCGCTCGCCCATGAGGTGATCCGCAAGATGCGCGTCACCGGAACCATCACCGACGAGCACATCGACGAGGCGAAGGAGCGGCTGATCGTCGCCCACGCAACGCATTTGGATTCGCTGGTGGACAAGCTCTCCGAACCGCGCGTTCGACGTGTGATGGAACCGTTGATCGCGGGCAGCGTACCCGCAGTGGACCCGACGTTCGACGACGATGTCGCGTATGTTCGCGAATTGGGACTCATCGCGAACGACAAAACGATCCGTGTCGCCAATCCGATCTACAAGGAAGTCATCGTCCGGGTTCTCGGATCCGGAATCGAGAACGTCATTTTCGCGCAGCCCTCGAATTTCCGTCTGCCGGACGGACGCCTCGACTTCCCGAAACTGCTCGCCGAATTCGTCACATTCTGGAAGCAGAACGGTGAGGTGCTCGTCGTCAAACAGGGTTATCACGAGGCGGCGGCACAGCTTGTGATGATGGCATTCCTCCACCGCATCGTGAACGGCGGCGGCTACATAGACCGCGAATACGGTCTCGGTTACCGTCGCATCGATCTCCTGGTCCGGCAGGCCTACACCGCAGCCGACGGACACCGGGCGTGGCAACGCGAAGCGCTGGAGTTGAAGGTGCGCCACGACGGCGACGAGGACCCGCTCATCGAAGGACTCGGCCAGCTGGACGCCTACCTGGACCGCCTGGATCTGGCGACCGGTGTCCTGGCGATCTTCGACAGGCGAGCCTCGGCCCCTCCGCTCCCGGTCCGAACCGCCTTCTCCGAAGCCGTCAGCCCTGGTGGACGCACCATCACCGTGCTGCGAGCCTGATCGGTTCAAGCACGAAATCCAGCCGACAGTTGGCGGAACTTCGACCGCGGCAGCGGCAGCAATCGGCGACGACACCGGCGCCGGTCAGCGCTCACAACAGCGGCATGCGGCAGCAACGGCAATCCGCGAGAGCAACAGCGGTAATCGGAGACGGCAGCGAGTGCCGCCGACCGTCGCTCCCGGGCCGAACTGCCTTACCCCAAGCCGTCAGCCCTGGTGGACGCACCATCACCGTGCTGCGAACCTGATCGGTTCAGGCATGAATCCAGCCGACAGTTGGCGAAACCTTCGACTGCGGCAGCGGCAGCAATCGGCGACGACACCGGTCGGCACGGTCCCTGGTCAGTGGTCAAGGGTGCAGGGAGAGGACCGCGGCGGTGGTGGTGACGGTGAGTTCGAGGGCCGCGCCGAGGACGTCGCCGTTGAGGCCGCCGAACCGATGGGTGCAGTGGCGGATCAGCACGGCGGCCAGATTGAGCGCGGCCACTACCGCGACCGGGCCGAGCCACCAGGTGCCCGGGACGGCGAAAACCGATGCCGCGAGGGCGAATACGATCCATGCGGCGGTGGTCGGCACCGATTGGGTGCCGGCGACCAGGGCACCGAATCCGGCGCCGGGCGCGGGCTCGGCGGCCATTCGGCAGGCCAGTATCACCGCGACCCGGCCCAGGGTGATCGCAAACACGATCGCGAACCAGCGTCCGGACCCGGCCAGTGAGCCGAAGGTCGCCGCCTGGATGCCGATGACGAAGATCAGCGCGGCCACGCCGAAAGGCCCGGCGCCGCCGCTCTTCATGATCTCCCGGGCGCGTTCCGGGGGGCCGTAACTGCCGAGCCCGTCGAAGGTGTCCGCAAGCCCGTCCAGATGCATTCCCCGGGTCGCCGCCGCCAGCCCGGCAACGGCGAGCAGTCCGCCGAGCAGATCACTACCGCCCACCGCGCCGACCGTCCACAGCACCGCACTCGCGGCCAGGCCCAGCAGTATCCCGACCACCGGAGCCAGCGAGATCGCCCGCTTCGCCGCCGCGCGATCCACCGTGTCCGGTCCTCGCACCGGCAGCACGGTCAGCCAGGACACCGCCAGCCGCAACCCGGTCATCACACGACACCTGCGTTCCCGAGCGGCCGCCGAGCGGCGCCGTCCATCGGCCGTGCCGATCCCGAAGCGGTGCCGAGCGATCCGATCCGTGCGGACACGCTCGGGCCGATGACAGCGGTGAGCGAGATCGCGCTCGGGCCGATGACAGCGGTGAGCGAGATCGCGCACGGACCGATGCCGAACGGCGGCGGGACGGCCGCGCACCAACGGGAACCGAAGCGCGGCAACGCAATTCCGACAGTCCGCGCCGCGCACCGGCCGACCCTGGTATCGGCGACCGCTGGAGAACTGCCCGCACAGCGGCCGGAACCCGGCTGCCGCAAGGCGACGACGCCGGCCGGACCCGCACCGGTGGGCGCCGAGAAATCCGCCCCGGCTGTACGCGACAGGACCGCCGGTCGGTCCGCGCTCGCACCGCACGACCCGGCGGATCGGGACCGGGCGGTCGATGCGGACGGCACGGCGGGGTTGGTCAGGAGGCGGCGTCGGCGGTGCTGACGCCGGCGTCGCCGAAGGTGGACATCTCGGACAGGGCGGCGATCGCGGCGCGCAGCAGGGGGACGGCGGTGACGGCGCCGGAGCCTTCGCCGAGCCGCATGTCCATCTCCACCAGCGGTTTCAGGTCGAGTTTGGTCAGGGCCAGGGTGTGGGACGGTTCGGCGGAGCGGTGTCCCGCGACCCACCAGGCCTTCGCGCCGGGGGCCAGCAGTTCGGCGACCAGTGCGGCGGCGGTCACCACCACGCCGTCGAGGACCACCGGGGTGCGGCGGGCGGCTGCCTGGGCGAGATAGCCTGCCATAGCGGCGAAGTCGGCGCCGCCGGCCACGCGCAGCAGGGCGACCGGATCGGTCTTGTGGGGGCGGGCCCGCCACATCGCGTCGCGGACGGCGGCGGCCTTGCGCATCCAGCCGTGATCGTCGATGCCGGTGCCGCGGCCGATCGCGACCACCGGCTCGGTGGCGGTCAGGGTGGCGATGAGAACCGTTGCGGGCGTGGTGTTCCCGATGCCCATGTCACCGGCGATCAGCAGGTCCGCGCCGCCGTCGATCTCCTCGTCGGCGATCGCGCGACCGGCCGCGATGGCGGCGTTCGTCTCGGCTTCGGTGAGGGCGTCCTCGCGGTCGATGGCGCCGCTGGATCGGCGGATCTTGTGGGCCGACACGCTCGGATCGGTATCAGACTCCACCGCGATGTCGACCACACGTACGGTCGCGTCGGCCAGCCGGGCCAGTGCGTTCACCGCGGCGCCGCCGCCGATGAAGTTGGCGACCATCTGCGCGGTCACCTCGCTGGGGTACGCCGAGACGCCGTACCGGGCGATACCGTGGTCACCGGCGAACACCACCACCCGGGCACGCTCGAATTGCCGTGGGGGGCATACGCCCTGGCACGCGGCGACCCAATTGCCCAGCGGTTCCAGCCGTCCCAGCGCACCCGCCGGCTTGGTGAGCTGCAACTGCCGCGCCTCGGCCTGCGCCCGTACCTCGGCGTCCGGCGGTGTGACCGGGCCGAAATCCGGTGCGGCACTTTCGCTGTAGATGGGATCGGCGGCTCCCGGGATCGTCGGCGCGCCGGACACCGGCGCGGGTACCGCTGCCGCACCGTTCTCGGCCCGCCCGGTACCGGCCGCGATACCGGAGCCACCCGCCGCAGCGGCGGACATGGCCGCCGTAACCGACTCCGGCGAGATCGGCTCTCCCGCAACCGGTCCGGAGGCCGACGAGCCGGATGCCCCCGACCCCAAGCCCAGATCCCCGTGCCCCGCAACGGCCGAACCCGACTCGGTAACAGCCGAACCCGATCCGGCGAGGGTCAAGTCCGGTCCAGCGACAGCCGCCTGCGCTCCGGTGACGGCCGAATCCAATCCGGCAACGGCCGAATCCGGTCCGACGACAGCCGAACCTGATCCCGCGACAGCCGAACCGGATCCGGTGGTAGCCGAGCCTTCGGCGACCCCACCGGCCTCAGCCGCGGTGTCGAGCCGGATCGCGCGCCCGGCGACGACGAGGAACACCTCGTCACACACCGCCGCGATCCGCTGGTTCAACGTCCCGATCTCGTCCTGGAACACCCGGCCGGCCGCGGTCGCGGGGATCACCCCGAGCCCGACCTCGGGGCTGACCACGATCAGCCGCTGCCGGTACCCCTCGATCGCCGCCACCAGCGCCTCGACGTCGGGCGCGACCACGCCGGGCGAGGAGTCCCAGGCCGCTCGCGCGTCGATCCGGCCGGTCAGCCAGGTGCCCAGATCGTCGATCAGGGTCACCCGGGCCGGATCGGCCAGTGCCTCGACCGGGTCGCCTTCCACCAGGGTCCAGTTCGCGGGACGCCGATCCCGATGCGCCGCAATGCGTTCAGTGAATTCGAGATCCGCCGGGTCGACCTGCGCGGTCGCGACGTACCGGACCGGCTCGGCCCGTCCGGCCAACTCCTCGGCGAACGTCGATTTTCCGGACCGCGCTCCGCCGAGAACCAGCGTCCGCAACGGCCGCCCGCTGGCAGCATCGTTCAACACGCCAGAACGGTACCAACCGACCGTCCGCCCGACACCGCACACCCGCCCGGCGCGGCCGGTGCGAGCGCACGCTCATCGGTGCGGTCGCGACGTGCTCGACTACGACCACGAGGCGGCAACACAACGACGCGACCCACAGCGCTGAGGAACGCACCGACGCCACCGCCACCGCGATCACGACCTGCACCCACCGCACACCACCGTCCTGCTCGACATCGCCCGCGGTACCGGCATCGTCGGCGCCGCCTGCACGCCCCCGGCCGCCGGGTGGTCCGGGTCGACCGCTCCGCCGGGATGCTCACCTCCGCCCGTCCTCGCCTCGACGCTGTACTCGCGGCGACGCGGGCCGGCTGCCGCCGGCCGATTCGACCGCGGATGCCGTCACCGCTATCTGGCTCCTGCACCTGATCCCGCCCACCCTCGTCACCGCCGCGCTCACCGAGGCCGCCCGCGTCCTGCGTCCTGGCGCACGCTGATCACCACGGTGAACAAGACCGCCGCCGACCATCGGCCGCCCAGCGACGTGGCCGACATCATCGCCCCGCCTACGCCGCGCACGCCGGAACCCCTCGGACGACTCGGCCACCGTGACCACCATGGCCGAACGCCTCGCCTGCACCGCTTGATCGGTGAGGACCTCCAACTTCGAACCGGGCTCGCCCCGATCCGTCGGCTTCGGGCCGGTAGAGCCGCCCCCTCTAATTCGTAGGCACACTCGCCCCGTCGACCACCGCCTCGACCAATCGACCAGCCTGCTGCACCCAGCTCGTCGAGGACCGCCCGGTGCAACCGCCGCCTTCGTCCACACCGTGAACCGGCCATGCGCTGTCTGCACTGTCACCCCCAAACACCTGCGGCAACATCCACCACGCACACCCACCGGTCAGCACAAACACCACCGCCTTGAACACAACCCGCTGATCTACCGGCGACACCCCACCACCCTGCGGGCACCAACGGAACTCCGGCAACAGCGGCTCGACCAACTCCCACAACTCATCCGGCACCAACCGCGGCGACTACGCATCCACCACGACAGGACCTCATGCAGAACAACCGATCTCAACACACCGCAAACGAGTCACGCCCATGTGAGACAAGGTCTAAGTAGGAATTATGCCGACTCGAAAGTGAGACTTTCGGCCCTGCGTGCCGAAATCATCCTGTAGATACCGGACCCGAGCGATCCGACATACATCGGGTGCGCATTGATAAGATGCAATGCCAGCTCGCCAGAAAATCGCAGGCTACTGGTACCGGGTCTTTCATAGCACAACCATTCGAAAAGTCTTTCGAGATTTAAACCATAACCCGATCTACGCCCACCGCCAGTCGGGATGACGAAAATAGAGTTAGTATCATTCAGCAAGTTCGGTAGATAACTCCTCATCCACTGATGAATTTCGGTGCTATTTCCGGTGGTGACGATTGAGTAGGCCTGCGCCATGCTTTCACACCTGTTGGCCCCCTCCTTATCGCAACAATCTTTATCTCGTCCGTAATCAATCTGTTCCGGAGTAGGCCAAAGAGCGGCACCAACTGACGGCACCATCAAAAGTCGTGCCACACGCCACGGGATGAGTTGATTTTTGTAAAATTCCGATAATGATCCAACATCAAACGACTCGCCGATATCCACGTACTCCGCCGATGCAATTCTATGAATCACCTCTGGAAGGATGTCATAACCTACATTCGAGATACGGGTCCAGGACGTTGATTCGAAAGAACCCAAACCTATCAGATCGAGCAACTTCCGAAAAGAGACTGCAGAGATAGTAATCTTAAGTTCGTGGGTCATCATCTCTGCATCAGCAGTAGAATCGCCGATTCGTTGCGCCCCCATCACTGGCATTCCAACTACAAAGCGCAATAATGTCAAAAGATCCATAGCGAACGGACCTGCCGGCATCATAGTTAGGACCTCAGAGACGCGAGGAGCCCATTCGACGATTTCGGAAAACAAAGTTTCGTTGTGAGTAAGAGAGAAAGTGCCTCCCATCGTCAAGGTAACTGCGCTATCGGGATATGCGCGCCCCACTGGCAGGGGCACTCCTGTACGGTTTCCGACTAGTGGAGCCCAACTTCTTAGGGAAGAAATATCGAGCGAACGCGAATCAGCGCCCAGCGCCTCAATCCAATCCCGTTTATCGCCCAAATCGCCATGCACAACGGCTTCAATAAGCTCATCGGCCCTATCCTGCTGATATCGACGAACTATCAGCATATTACGCTCACAGTTGGGCTCATGTGCTCTATCGCGAAGCCAGTCAGGATAGGATACCAATTCATTTACACAGGCATTGAATGGCCATGGCAATATTCGGCTCAGCAGTTTCAGAGCTCCGGTTTCTAGCGTTCGCGCTAGCGACAAACCTAGAGCCAGTGATGGAGCATCGTAGTCACTAGCACACCGAGCTATGGCAGCGCACTTTTTCCAATCCGGGTCAGTTCCTTTATATTTATATAAAGCCGTGAGATTTTCGAATAATGCAGTGGTCTCAATGAATCTTACTTCTAAACCTTGAAGGCCTACAGCGGCATCTGAAACTTCAACCGACTGGTCGTCTTCGAATGGATCGCAGGACACTAGCGCTTGCACATGCGCCGGAAGACAATCCTTGAAGTTCGAAATTCCGCGATAAGCATTCTTTGACAACTTTGTTATATATTCCACGGTAGCCGTAAAACCGATTTCATCGAATACCGATGGAAACTGCGTCACAATATTAGATTGGCCGAAAGTCACGGCGATAGCGAGCATATCACTGCGGAGACTTTCGGAACTTGAGGAAGCAAGTTCGTGAAGCAGATCTTTCGCCCAGATCTCTCCTCTATCTTCTAAGTAGCTCAAAACCAGAGTTGCTGATAACTGTTGGGCACGTGACCCCACAGACGCCTGCGCAAGCGCACTCTCAAGCTCGTCACGGTGTCCGAGATCCAATAAGGCAGCAACTTCTGAACAATATTTAGGATCGGGGGCCAAACGCAATACGTTCGTAACTAGAGTAGCGAGAAGGCGCGAATACCTCGGCTTAGTTATCGCTATCCTTTCGGTCAGAAGCGCATAGGCCAAGCGGCTACCGGCCAAAGTTGCTTTGTGTGCCGAAGATGCACTATTGAGATCATCACACAAAGCTACTATTTCTGCGCAGAGGTGATCCTTGTTTGCAAAAATGCTGCCAGCGACAAACAGGAGTACATTCTGCCAATAGGCCGACTCTGCTATAGCGCGTACGTTTGGACCTATTGTAGATTCAGGTCCGGTAACGATTCTTTCAGCCGCCATGTACTCCTGCAGACTCCGGATTTCGAATCCAACCGCATCATTGCGAAGCACAGCCAAAAAAACCAACCGATCGGTCGCTAGACGCACCATTTTAGACGCGAGTTCATGTGATTCGCTGGCAGAATTTCCATTTCTAATCATACGAGCTGCAATGAATTCAATGAATTCAAGCTTACTGATGCTACTTGTAGAATCTCCCGACGTTTCCCCTCTTCGTTGCAGAATGAAGCCTATTTCGTAATGTATCGCATGGATATCGGACTCATATTCTTGCAACATTTCCGCAAGGTCTCCCCCTTTTTCCTGCTCACGTTGATATATCACCCTATAATAGCTTGAGAACAGGCGCCACCGATCCTTCGGTGCATGTCCAAGTCGTTCGACCAGAATAGATAAAATAGTAGTTTGAAGCGGTGTTGTCATTAGGTTGGATGTACTGTCATCTTGCGCCGCTTTGGCTAAGGTTGATCGTACTCGGGTAGCTCGGCGCGAGTCTTCTCCAAGCCTTCTCGCGATGAGGATCTCGGCATATGCGAGGGCTGTTTCAATCGGCAATGGCGCTAATTCATAATGCCTGCATTCTTTGATTCCAAAATCGTCATTATATCCCTGCGGTCTTGTGGTTGTAATAATCGAAACGTCAGCCCCGAGTCCCCTCGCATCGATGTAAAAATCCGATATTGCAGACAATACTTCCGCTCGATTACTCGATTCGGGAACCTCATCTAGACCGTCAAAAATTATTAACCAAGGATAGGCTTTAAGCCAAGCTCGAATATCGCTCAAGGCTACGTCAGAGGATGATCTTTTTGACAACTCTCTGGAAATATACTCAAGAACAGAATTAGCTGAGCTTTCAGACAGCCCGTCCGCTAGCTCGGTAAGCACTATCCTGAACGGCCATCTTCGAGCACTAGGAAGTGATAATCCCAGCGCCTTGGCATGGTTAACTATGGCGTCTTGAGCCTTCCGGATTTCTGGGACATCCAACACGGAAGCGCCGCTGAGAAAACTAGCACGGTAGAGTTGAGTTAGATACTGCGTGACGGTGCTTTTGCCTTGGCCTGGTCCCCCGACCAAGACTATACGACACATCCTGCTAATACGAATATCAGCCTTTACCGCAGCTGAATCTAGCTTTTGGTTCGCTATAGCGACCAACTCGGCAGTTATATTACAAGCATCTCGGCTTGAATGTCCGTTACCCAGTGGTTCAACTTCCGTCTCGTAATCCTCTGGAGGGTACGCAGGTAGATCGATATATACATCAGCAATCTGCACCGCATTATCGCTAACTGTACCGGCTTGGGTTAAGTTCAAGCCTAAATCTTCTAAGAGAAGTTTCGCTGCGTGCGCCTCCAGTGCGACTTGGGTGTCATTCGAAATTGTCGTCTGCTTCATTAGGCTACTCAGGACATCGCCGGGCGTAATCCAAGCGGCGTAACCCGTGCGCACATCAGCAGAATTGTCGAGCAGAACGCGAATCTGGTCATAGTGCCAAATCACCAGATCTTGCAGGACAAGACCGCAATTCTGCGAGTAAGCCATTAGGGCCTTTCTAACCGAATCAGAGCCGGACGCTTCGACTGCCGAGAGCCGCACATTAGTAACAATCAAGTAACTGTCCGGTTTCCGCTTACGCTTAGTTTCAGTTTTGGTCCATTCGTCTAGTTCGATTTTGATGTGCTTTATGAGCCATTTCGCATTATCCGCCGGAGTTCCAGGATTACTACAGTACTTAGCCTGAGCAACGTTGTAACCATTCCAAATTCCGGGCAGCACGGTGTCGGAATCATAGTTTGCCTGACGCGCACCCTCCCAAGCCGCCTCACGCCCCCCATCAGGTCCTGCTCCGTAGACAGAAATTTCCGCGCCCAAAAGCTGAACAAGTAAAGCTTGCGACAGGTGTTCGAATTGCTTCTCACCGAGCCGAGACAGATCGTAGTCCACCTTGCCCCCTTCTAGGTTAGGGTCGGTCGTCCTCGCACATGAATTTAGTTAGATCATGTGCGAGTCGAGCGCAATGTTTCATCTCAGTACACTTCATTTCAGTCCTCCGAGCTCTGACCAAGCGGTAACTTTACCTCGTACCGGAGACGTTTGCTCCAGCACGCAGAGATTCGAGAAAGCCGACCCTATGGTCTTTTCGGATTCCATATTGCTTGGCTGAGTCCGTAATGACAGTTCGTGGCCTGGGAATGGCAGGGACCAGCCGTAGAGATTGTCTTCCAGGAGTGGCTCAGTACCTGCCGTCGCCGAACCGTCGCCGGTACTCGGTGGGTGCGATGCCGATCTGGCGCTGGAAGTGGTGGCGCAGCAGTGCGGCGGAGCCGAAACCGCTTCGGGTGGCGATGGTTTCGAGGTCGAGGGCGGTGTCCTCCAGTAGGTGCTGTGCTTGCAGGACGCGCTGGGTCGTCAGCCATTTCACCGGGGTGGTGCCCGTCTCGGCGACGAACCGGCGGGCGAAGGTGCGGGTGGAGAGGGCGGCGCGGGCGGCGAGGTCCTCCACGGTGTGCGGGAGGTCGAGGTGTTCGGTCATCCATTGCACGATGTCGGCGAGGCTGTCGGCGGGCCGCTCCACGACCGGGCGTTCGATGAACTGGCGCTGGCCGCCGTCGCGCTGCGGCGGCACGACCATCCGTCGGGCGATCTTGTTCGCGGCGGTGCTGCCCAGTTCGCGGCGGACCAGGTGCAGGCAGGCATCGATTCCGGCGGCGGTGCCGGCGCTGGTGATCAGCGCGCCCTCGTCGACGAACAGCACGTCGGGATCGACGGTCGCGGACGGGTAGCGGCGGGCCAGGAGTTCGACGTAGCGCCAGTGGGTGGTGCACTTGCGGCCGTCGAGCAGTCCGGCCGCGCCCGCCAGGAAGGCGCCGGAGCAGACGGTCAGTACGGTCGCGCCGGCCGCGGCGGCGTCGCGGACGGCGTCGACGATCCGGGCATCGTATTGATCGTCCGCGGCGACCGGGAAGGCCGGGACCGCGACCAGATCCGCGTTGCGCAGTTCGTCCAGGCCGTAGGCGGGGGTGACGGCGACGCCGGGTGAGGCGGAGCGCAGCGGCCGTCCGGGTTCGGCGCCGCACACGCGGAAGTCGAACAGCGGCAGGCCGTCGTCGCGCCGGTCGAGCCCGAAAACCTCGCAGACCACCCCGAATTCGAACATGGCCAGGTTCTCGTTGAGCACCACCGCGACCTTCGACAACATGGAGCGAGTGTACGTGGCGGTATATTTGCGAACAATGGCGTTACTGCCACTGGTGGCGGTAACTAGATGAGCGAAAAATTACTGCCATGCTCACCATAGTGATTCTGCTGCTGATCGTGGCAGTGACCGGCGCCTGCCTGGACCACCGCCGCACCGAGACCATCGAGACCACCGAGGCCGATCGTGATTCCGCCCGCGTCGCGGCCGAACTACGCGCCATCACCGGCCTGCGCGAGCACGGGTGATAAAGGCCGGGTCAGACGCTCTCGCCGGGATTCACGCGCGGCTTCGGCGCGCGCATCCGGCGGATCTGCGAGGCGCGGACGAAGGCGTACCAGCCGAGGGACAGCGAGGAATCCGAGGCGTCCGGGAAGCGCTCCCGCACCCGCTTGTTGATGATGCGGCCCAGGATGACGCCCTCGACCGCCATGAACAGCATCATGACCAGCATGGCGATCGTCACGTAACCCTGCACCAGCGGCGTCAGGAACATCGTGAGAATCAACACCAGCGCCAGCGGCATGAACAGGCCGACCAGATTGCGCCGGGCGTCGACCAGATCGCGGACGTAGCCGCGCACCGGGCCCCGGTCGCGCGGTAAGAGGTATTTGTCCTCACCCGCGAGCATGCGGGCCCGGCGGTCGGCGGCCGCGGCGCGGCGGTCCGCGGAGGCCGCCTTGCGCTCGGCCCGATTGCCACGGACGCCCTTGCGGCGGGCCCGCGCTTCCTTGGAGCTCATCGGCGCCGGCGCGATCGGGCCGCGCCGGCGACCCTCGGCATCACGCCGTTTGGGGGTGGCCCGGCCCTTGCCGGCGGTGGTGGCCGCACCGCGGGAGCTCGCCGGAACGGCCGAGGACTCTTCGGCGAGGGTGTCGGTGGTGCCGGCGTCGCCGCGGCGGAGGAACTTCACGCGACCAGGCTATTCGATGTCGGCCGAGTCCGGAAATGCAGTCCGGCCTGGGCTTGCGCGCGCAACCGTGTACTTGTTGTTCCCCCGCCGGTCACCCGGGGTTCTCCCGCGCGGAACCGCCTCCGCCGACAATTCCCCTGGACACAGGGCACGGTCGCCGGGGATTTCGCACGCCGTTTTCGGGGTGCGCGGACACGCGGCAGCGATCAGGGTGGCAAGATTGGAATAGCCGACCGCGAGCCGGCGTTGACGGCAGGCAAGCGTGAGGCGCGCGAGCCGAGCGCTGTTCACGGGTTGAACACGGGTCCTTAGGAGAGTTCATGACTGTGCAGAACGAGACCGCGACCGCCATCCACGGTGTGACTCTGACCGAGGCCGCCGCCGGTAAGGCGAAGGCGCTGCTCGATCAGGAGGGTCGCGACGATCTGGCGCTGCGGATCGCCGTGCAGCCGGGTGGTTGCGCGGGGCTGCGTTACCAGCTCTTCTTCGACGATCGCGCCCTCGACGGCGACCTGGTCGTCGGGTTCGGCGGCGTCAACCTGGTCGTCGACCGGATGAGCGCTCCCTATGTGCAGGGCGCGGCCATCGACTTCGTCGACACCATCGAGAAGCAGGGTTTCACCATCGACAACCCGAACGCCACCGGCTCCTGCGCCTGCGGCGACAGCTTCAACTGAGATTTCCCCCACAGCGCGGGTCCCGACCACGGACCCGCGCTGTTCGTGCGCCCGTCGGTCTTACTTCGTAGGTTGCGTACGCGGTACGCTGAGGCGGACAAGGCCCAGGCCGATCTCGCCTCGACACACTAAGGACCGACCTTCGTGACCATCGCTGTGTCCGCATCGATTGCGACCGACAATCTGATGCGCTTCCCCGGAAAGTTCTCCGACGTGCTGCTGGCCGACCAGCTCGAGCATGTCTCGCTGAGTTTCCTGGTCGATGATCTGGTGATTCGCCGCGGCGGCGTGGCCGGCAACATCGCGTTCGCCATGGGCCTGCTGGGCCGCACCCCGTTGCTCGTCGGCGCGGTCGGCCCGGACTTCGCGGACTACCGCGGCTGGCTCGAGGAGCACGGTGTCGACTGCTCCGCCGTGCGCACGTCGACGACCGCGCAGACCGCCCGTTTCGTGTGCACCACCGACGAGACGATGGCACAGATCGCCTCCTTCTATCCGGGTGCGATGAGCGAGGCCCGCGAGATCTCCATCGCCGGGCTGGCCGCGGACCGCGCGCTCGAGCTGGTGCTGATCGGCGCCAACGATCCCGAGGCCATGGCCCGGCACACCGACGAGTGCCGCGAGCTGGGTATCCCGTTCGCCGCCGACCCCTCGCAGCAGCTGGCCCTCATCGACGGCGAGCAGGCTCTGCGGCTGATCGACGGCGCCGCCTACCTGTTCACCAACGAGTACGAGTGGGGCCTGCTGCTGCAGAAGACGGGCCGCAGCCCCGAGGAGATCAGCCGTCACGTCGGCATCCGGGTGACGACGCTGGGCGCGAAGGGTGTGCAGATCGTCGACCCGGACGGGGTCGAGGTCTACGTCGAGGTGGTGCCCGAACTGGGCAAGGTGGATCCGACCGGGGTCGGCGACGCCTTCCGGGCCGGTTTCCTCACCGGCCACACCGCGGGCCTGAGCCTCGAGCGGTCCGCGCAGCTCGGTTCGCTGGTCGCCGTGCTGGTGCTGGAGACCACCGGCACCCAGGAGTGGCAGCTCGAGCCGAAGACCGCGCTGGACCGGATCGGCGCTGCCTACGGGCCGGAGGCCGCTGCCGACATCGCCGCCGTACTGGGCTGGTAACTGCCCGTACGCGGTGAAGAATTCGCCCTAACTTTCTGTAACCGCGATTCTCCCTATCCATGGGGCTGGACGCGGTGAGAAGTCACATGAGTGGGCGTGAAGTCTATTGACACACAGACAATAGGGTGGGTGTATGGGATCCGACCGCTTGTATTTCCGTCAGCTCCTCGCCGGCCGCGACTGGGCCGTGGGCGATCCGATCGCCACCCAGATGCGCAACTTCGCCTATCTCATCGGTGACCGGGAGACCGGCGAATGTGTGGTGGTCGATCCGGCCTACGCGGCGAACGATCTCGTCGACCTCGCCGAGGCGGACGGACTGCGGGTGACCGGGGTGCTGGCCACCCACCACCACCCGGATCACGTCGGCGGCACCATGCTCGGATTCACGCTGCGCGGGGTGCGGGAATTGCTGGAACGGGTGCAGGTGCCGGTGCACGTGCAGCGGGAGGAACTGTCCTGGGTGGCGAACGTCACCGGAATCGCGCCCGGTGAGCTGACCGGCCACGACCACGGTGACGTCGTCACCGTCGGAGCCCTGGACATCGAACTGCTGCACACCCCCGGGCATACGCCCGGCAGCCAGTGCTTCCTGGTGGACGACCGGCTGGTGGCGGGCGACACGCTGTTCGTCGACGGCTGCGGCCGGACCGACTTCCCCGGTGGCGACTCCGACGCGATGTTCCGCAGCCTGCGGTATCTGTCGGAACTGAAGGGCGACCCGACGGTGTATCCGGGGCACTGGTATTCCCAGGAACCCAGCGCCGCGCTGTCCCAGGTCCGCGACAGCAACTATGTGATGCGCCCGCAGACCCTGGACCAGTGGCACATGTTGATGCCGGGCTGAATCGCGCCGATCAGGCCAGGGTGCGCAGCCAGCCGTGGCGATCGGCGAAGGTCCCGCGCTGGATCCCGGTCAGCGTTTCGCGCAGCGCCATGGTGACCTCGCCCGGCTCACCGGTGCCGATGGTGAACTCGCCCTCCTCGGACCGCACCGACGCCACCGGAATCACGACGGCGGCGGTACCGCAACCGAAGACCTCGGTGATCGCGCCGGATTCGGCCCCCTCGCGCAACTCCTCCACCGAGATCTTGCGCTCCTCCACCTGGTAACCGGCATCGGCGGCCAGCGTGATGAGTGAATCGCGGGTGATCCCGGGTAGCAGCGAACCGGACAGTTCCGGCGTCACCAGCCGGGCCTCGGAGCCCGCGCCGAACACGAAGAACAGGTTGTTGGTGCCCATCTCCTCGATGTAGCGATGCTCACAGGCGTCGAGCCAGACGACCTGATCACAGCCCTTCTCGGCGGCCTGTTTCTGCGCCAGCAGCGAGGCGGCGTAGTTGCCGGCGGCCTTCGCCTCACCGGTGCCGCCGGGTGCGGCCCGCACGAACTCGGTGGACAGCCACACTCGCACCGGCTTCAGGCCGCGCGGGAAATAGGCGCCCGCGGGCGAGGCCAGCAGCATGTACTTGTAAGCCTCGGCGGGCTTCACACCCAGCCCGACCTCGGTGGAGAACACGAACGGGCGAAGGTACAGCGAATCCTCGCCACCGGCGGCGGGCACCCAGTCCGCGTCCACCTCCAGCAACTGCCGCACCGACTCGACGAACAGCTCCTCGGGCAGTTCGGCCATCGCCATCCGGCGGGCCGAGCGCCGCAGCCGGGCCGCGTTGGCGTCGACCCGGAACGTCGCGATGCCGCCGTCGGCCTGCCGGTACGCCTTGAGGCCCTCGAATATCGCCTGACCGTAGTGGAACACCATGGTCGCCGGGTCCATCGGCACCGGCCCGTAGGGCTCCACCCGGGCGTTCGCCCACTGCCCGTCGACGTACTCGATCGTCACCATGTGATCGGTGAAGTACCGGCCGAATCCGGGCTCCGCGAGTATCTCCTGCCGCCGCTGCGCCGGCACGGGCGCGGGATGCGGAACACGGACGAACTGCGCGGCAACTGTCATGCTTCGAATCCTAGAACGGCCCGCTCGCCCGCCGACAGCGTGGTAGGAGCAAATTCCGGCCAGACGCGCCGTCAGGAGGTGTGCGGGGTGACGAACGGCGGCCGGACGACCTCCGCACGCAGCCGGCGGCCGCGGACGTCCACCTCGACCTCGGCGCCGGGCTCGAGTCCCGCGGCGGTGTCGAGCAGCGCCAGCGCGATGCCGACCTCCAGGCTCGGTGAGAAGGTGCCGGAGGTGGTCTCGCCGACGGCCTCGCCGGCGCGCAGCACGGCCTGGCCGCCGCGGAGCACGCCGCGATCGATCGCCTTCAGGCCCATCAGGATTCGGCGCGGACCGGCCGACTTCTCCTGTTCCAGTGCGGCTTTGCCCCAGAACTCGGGCTTCTTCCAGCCCACGGCCCATCCGGCCCGCGCCTGCACCGGCGAGATGTCCGCGGACAACTCGTGCCCGTGCAGCGGATAGCCCATCTCGGTGCGCAACGTGTCGCGGGCGCCCAGCCCGGCGGGCAGGCCACCGGCCGCGGTCACCTCCGCCAGCAGCGCGCGGAACAGCGACTCCGCCTCCGACCAGCGCGGCAGCAGTTCGTAGCCGTGCTCGCCGGTATATCCGGTGCGGCACACCCGGACCGGGGATCCGTTCCGTTCGGCGTCGGCGTAGGCCATGTACTCCATGTCGGCGGGCAGGCCCAGCGCCTCGAGCACGCGCGCCGAGGCCGGGCCCTGCACGGCGAACACCGCGTAGTCGCGGTGCAGGTCCGTCACGGTGACACCGGCGGGCGCCGCCGCGGCCAGCGCGGCGACCACCGCGGGGGTGTTGGCGGCGTTGGGTACCAGGAAGATCTCGTCGTCGCCGACGTAATAGGCGATCAGATCGTCGATGACGCCGCCGTCCGCGGTGCAGCACAGCGTGTACTGCGCCTTGCCCGGCCGGATCCGGTGCAGATCGTTGGTCAGCGCGGTGTTCACGAACTCGGCCGCGCCGGGCCCGCGCACCACCGCCTTGCCCAGATGACTGACGTCGAACAGCCCGGCGGCGGTCCGCACCGCGAGGTGCTCGCGCACCGTCCCGCCGTACTGGACCGGCATCTCCCAGCCGCCGAACGGCGCGAACTTCGCGCCGAGTTCCGCGTGGACGGCATGGATGGGACCTTGCAGCAGCTCGGAGTCGCTCACCCGCCGGAGCTTACTGCGACGAGGGCCGGTCCCGGGTCCACCGGTGCCGACACGTGATTCCCCGGGCGAGCACCGGGAGGGCGGGACGGGGTGGGCGACAGTAGCCTTGGGCGCATGACAGCTGTTGCAGATCGTTCGCTCGGACCGGAACTCGCGCGTATCACCGACATCGGAACGGACACCGATGTCCTCGTGATCGGACTCGTCACCACGGAGGACGGCCCCGCGCTCGCTCCCGCCGACGCCTTCGGTGACGTACTCGGCGCCGAGGTTCGCGAGTCCCTGCTGCAGCAGCTGCGCGCGGTCGGCGCCAAGGGCAAGCCCGAGGAGCTGACCCGGATTCCGGCACCGGCCGATCTGCCGGTCACCAGCGTGCTGGCCGTCGGCCTCGGCGCGGCCGACAAGGTCGACGCCGAGCAGGTGCGCAAGTCCGCCGGGGTGGCCGGGCGGGCCCTCGCCGGTATCGGCACGGCCGCCACGACGCTGTCGGGACTGGATCTCGGTGCGGCGGCGGAGGGTTTCTACCTCGGCGCCTACACCTTCACCCCGTTCAAGTCGGACAAGTCCGCGCCGAAGCCGGACGAGCAGCGGGTCCAGCGCATCGAATTCCTTGTTCCCGCACCGGATTCCGGTGAGCAGGAGCTCTTCCGCGCGCAGGCGGTCGCCGAAGCCGTCGCCACCGCACGGGATTTCGTGAACACTCCGCCGAACCGGCTGTACCCGGCCGAATTCGCCACGCGCGCAGCCGAACTGGCGGCCGCCGCCGGGCTCGAGGTCGAGGTACTCGACGAGAAGGCGCTGGCGGACAACGGTTTCGGCGGCATCGTCGGCGTCGGCCAGGGCTCCTCGCGGCCGCCGCGGCTGGTGCGCATCACCTACGCCGGCGGCCCGAAGAAGGTGGCGCTGATCGGCAAGGGCATCACCTTCGACACCGGCGGCATCTCGATCAAGCCGGCCGCGAACATGGAGAACATGACCTCCGACATGGCGGGCGCCGCGGCGGTCATCGCGACCACCCTGCTGGCCGCCCGGCTGGGGCTGCCGGTCACCGTCACCGCCACCGTGCCGATGGCCGAGAACATGCCCTCGGACACCGCGCAGCGGCCCGGCGACGTCATCACCCAGTACGGCGGCATCACCGTCGAGGTGATCAACACCGACGCCGAGGGCCGGCTGATCCTCGCCGACGCCATCGTGCGCGCGGGCGAGGACTCCCCCGACTACCTGATCGATGTGGCCACCCTGACCGGCGCGCAGTTGGTCGCGCTCGGCGCCCGCACCCCGGGCGTGATGGGCACCGAGGAGTTCCGGGACCGGGTCGCGCGGCTGTCTCAGGCTGCCGGGGAGAACGGCTGGGCGATGCCGCTGCCGGCCGAGCTGCGGCCCGACCTGAATTCGAAGGTCGCCGACCTGGCCAACGTCTCGCCGCACCGCAACGGCGGCATGCTGGTGGCCGGGCTGTACCTGAAGGAGTTCGTGCCCGAGGGTGTGCAGTGGGCCCACCTCGACGTCGCCGGGCCCGCCTACAACACCGGCGGCCCGTACGGCTACGTCGGCAAGGGTGGTACGGGCGTACCGGTCCGCACGTTGATCGCGGTGCTGGACGACATCGCCGCCGAATAGGCCCGCGGCCTAGGTGTGATCGCGCAGATCGTCCTCGACGGCCCGGCGGCGCTCGATGCGCCGGCGGGCGTCGAAATCCCGCATCCGCTGCGGGTATCCGGTGCGCCGCACGTCGTAGACGGGGATCTGCAACCGATTCGACAAGCGCTGCGCGCCACGCTCACCCACGACCCGGCGGGTCCATTCGCCGTCGGCGGCCACCAGCACCACGGTGACATCGGTCACCGTGGTCCGGGGCTCGACATAGGCCTCCACGCCGGGATGCGCCTGCACCCAATCGGACAGATACCGCGCGTCGGCCGCATCCGGACCACTCGCGCCCCGCGCCGATCGGCGGAAACGATCGAGTATGCCCATCCCCGCCCCACCTCCTTCTCCGAACACCGGAACACTCACACCCGGTGCATCGATACTGCCAGCGGCGGAGTTTCGGTGCCGCCGCCGAAACACCGCCGCCCTGTGGTAAGCCGCCGCCGGGCGAGTGCAAGGATGGAACACCGGAAACAACGAACCCACACGGATCTCCGGTGCCACGCAGAACGTTCGGTGGCGTGGGACATTCATCGCGACCCGCGGTGGGGCCCGCCAGAGACAACTGTTGTAGACCCGTCGAGCAGTTATAGGAGTCAACGGACATGGCCTTCTCCGTCCAGATGCCGGCCCTCGGTGAGAGCGTCACCGAGGGCACTGTGACCAGGTGGCTGAAGCAGGAAGGAGACACGGTCGAGGTCGACGAGCCCCTGCTCGAGGTGTCCACCGACAAGGTCGACACCGAAATCCCCGCACCGGCCGCCGGTGTCCTGTCCCGCATCCTGGCCCAGGAGGACGACGTCATCGAGGTCGGCGGTGAACTGGGTGTGATCAGCGCGGCCGACGAGGCCCCCGCGTCCGCTCCGGCGCCCGCCCCGGCCGCCGCCGAGCCCGAGCCCGAGCCGGCCCCCGCGCCCGCCGAATCCGCTCCCGCGCCGCAGGCCGCCGAGCCCGCGCCCGCCGCCCCGGCCGCCTCCGGCGCCTCCGGCACCCCGGTGAAGATGCCCGAGCTCGGTGAGTCCGTCACGGAGGGCACCGTCACCCGCTGGCTCAAGCAGGTCGGCGATGAGGTCGCCGTCGACGAGCCGCTGCTCGAGGTCTCCACCGACAAGGTCGACACCGAGATCCCGTCGCCGGTCGCCGGCACGCTGCTGGAGATCACCGCGAACGAGGACGACGTCGTCGCGGTCGGTGGTCAACTCGGGGTGATCGGCAGCGGTTCGCCCGCCGCCGCCCCGGCACCCGCGCCTGCCCCGGCTCCCGCGCCCGCTCCGGCTCCGGCGCCTGCCCAGGCACCCGCTCCGGCCCCGGCACCCGCCGCCGCCGCCGCGCAGGCACCGGCCCCCGAGCCCAAGCCCGCGCAGGCACCGGCCCCCAAGCCCGCGCCCGCTCCGGCCCCCGCGTCCAAGCCCGCGCCGGCTCCCGCCGCGGCCGCGCCCGCCTCGAACGACAACGGCGACTCCCCCTACGTCACCCCGCTGGTCCGGAAGCTGGCCGCGGAGAACAACGTGGACCTGTCGGCGGTGAAGGGTTCCGGCGTCGGCGGTCGTATCCGCAAGCAGGACGTGCTGGCCGCCGCCGAGGCGAACAAGGCCCCCGAGCCGGCTCCCGCCGCCGCGCCCGCCGCTCCGGCCGCCGCCGCCAAGGCCCCGGTCGCCGCCTCCGCCGCCCCCGCCGGTGTCCGCCCCGAGTTGCAGCACCTGCGCGGCACGGTCCAGAAGGCCACCCGGATCCGGCAGATCACCGCCGTCAAGACCCGCGAATCGTTGCAGACCACCGCGCAGCTGACCCAGACCCACGAGGTCGACGTCACCAAGATCGCCGCGCTGCGCACCCGGGCCAAGGACGCGTTCAAGGACCGGGAGGGCGTCAACCTGACCTTCCTGCCGTTCTTCGCGAAGGCCGCGGTCGAGGCGCTCGGGGTGCACCCGAACGTCAACGCGTCCTACAACGAGGACAGCAAGGAGATCACCTACCACTCGGCGGTCCACCTCGGCATCGCGGTCGACACCGAGCAGGGCCTGCTCTCGCCGATCATCCACAATGCCAGCGACCTGTCGCTGGCCGGCCTGGCCCGCGCGATCGCCGATATCGCCAACCGCGCCCGCAACGGCGGCCTCAAGCCGGACGAGCTGGCCGGCGGCACCTTCACCATCACCAACATCGGCAGCCAGGGCGCGCTGTTCGACACCCCGATCCTGGTGCCGCCGCAGTCGGCGATGCTGGGCACCGGCGCGATCGTGCGGCGTCCGATGGTGATCGCGGACAACGGCAACGAGTTCATCGGCATCCGCTCGATGTGCTACCTGCCGCTGACCTACGACCACCGCCTGATCGACGGCGCCGACGCGGGCCGCTTCCTCACCACCATCCGGCACCGGCTGGAGGAAGCCGCGTTCGAGGCCGATCTCGGCCTGTAGCAAGGAATTCCGGTACACCGCATGAAGGTCGTGGTCGCGGGCTCGTCCGGACTGATCGGTACGGCGCTGGTGGCGGCACTGCGGCGCGACGGGCACCGGGCGATTCGCCTGGTGCGCCGCCGGGCCGCCACCGGCGACGAACTCGAGTGGGATCCGGCGCGCGCCCGCGTCCCCGCGTCGGCGCTGCGCGGGGCCGACGCGGTGGTGAACCTCTGCGGTGCCGGCATCGGCCGGCGCCGCTGGACCGGCGCCTACAAACAGGAACTGCGGGACAGCCGGATCACCCCGACCGACGTCCTGGCCGGCGCGGTCGCCGCCGCCGAGATCCCGGTTCTGGTGAATGCGAGCGGCATTCACTTCTACGGCGACACCGGCGACCGGATCGTCACCGAAACCGATTCGGCCGGAACAGGTTTCCTCGCCACCCTCTGCCGCGACTGGGAGGCCGCCACCGGACCCGCCGCCGCGGCCGGCGCCCGCGTCGTGCTGCTGCGCACCGCGATGGTGCTGACCCCGCACGACGGCCTGCTCGGCAGGCTGCGGCCGCTGTTCACACTCGGCCTGGGAAGTCGGCTCGGCGACGGCCGCCAGTACTTCTCGTGGATCACCCTCGACGACACGGTCGCCGCGATCCGTTTCGCGCTCGACGACGAGAACATCCGCGGCCCAGTGAATCTCACCGCACCGGTACCGGTGACCAACGCCGAGTTCACGCGCGTCCTGGCGGCTGCCCTGCGTCGAACGGCCCGCCTGAGGGTTCCCGCGGCTCCGTTGCGCCTGCTCGCGGGCGAACTCGCCGACGAGGGCATCCTGCACGGGCCGCGGGCCTTCCCGGCCGCCCTGGACGCCGCCGGTTACCCTTTCCGTCATCCCGCCTTGAAAGAGGCTCTCGCCGAATTGTTGTCGGGTCAATACGTATCGAATGCCCGGTGAAGCGGGCGAATTCACCGAGCCGCTTTCGCGCTGGATCGCGCGCCGACGAGCAGTGATGTCCGGCAGCCGAACTCACCGGGCGGTGTGCGCACCGGAAGCCGACGCACCGGCGCGTAAACCGCACCCCGCGCCGACCGCCACCGGCGAGCCGGGGGCACGGGCAACCCGGCGAAACGCGGCCGTCGCCGTCCGGCCGCGACGCCGGACCGCTGCGGCGCTGCCGTCGCCGACGTGCTCGAGCCCACATCGCCGGTGGGAATCGGCGCTGCCCAGGGCCGTTACGCTGCTGTCGATGAGCACGGACATGACCCCGCCGGTGATCCGGGACGCGCGCGAGGCGGATCTCCCGGAGATCCTGGCGATCCACAACGACAACATCGCGGTCTCGACGGCGATCTGGGACAACGAACAGGTCGGGCTCGACGATCGGCTGGACTGGTGGAAGTCCCGGAACGCGGCCGGACATCCGGTGCTGGTCGCCGAGATCGACGGCAGGGTCGCGGGATACGCCTCCTACGGGCAGTTCCGGCCGAAGATCGGGTACCGGTACAGCGTCGAGAACTCGGTGTACGTGGCCGACGCCTACCATCGCCGCGGCATCGCGACCGCGCTGCTGGCCGAACTCGTGGAACGTGCCCGGCGCTCGGGCACGGTGCACGCGGTGATCGCGGCCATCGAGTCCACCAACACCGTCTCGATCGCGCTGCACGAGAAGTTCGGTTTCCGGACCGTGGGCGAGATGCCGCAGGTGGGATGGAAATTCGGGCGCTGGCTGGATCTCACCCTGATGCAGCTGACCGTGCCCATGCCGTCCGGCCCCCCGGCCGCGGAATCGAGTGACATTCGCGTGCCGCCGGTTTCGTGACCGAACCGGCCGCCGCCGGCGAGCCCGCGGAACTGTCGTGGCCCACACCGGCACATCGCCGCTGCCGGTGATCACGGCGGGGAGATCACCTGACACAGCCCGGGCAACCGGTCGGCTATCCGATCCTGCTGCTCGCCGAACCGGTCGACGTCGTCGATTGCGGCCGACGCTGGAGGAGGCGTTGATCACGGTGAGCGCCGGGCCGCCACCGCCGTCCGGCGCGCCTCGACGGCGAACTGCCCCTCACCGACCATCCGGTAGCGCCGGACGGACCATCCGGTAGCGCCGGTCACACCCGCTCCGCACGGGCCGGACGCCGCCGCCGGGGGCCGATGATCACGGCGTAGCATCGGTTCGGTGACCTCCGTCGACACCCCGGCAACCACCGATGCGGCCAGTGCACCCAACGGCCGCAAACTGCTTCGCATCGAGGCCCGCAACGCGCAGACCCCGATCGAACGCAAACCGTCCTGGATCCGCACCCGCGCGACCATGGGCCCCGAGTACACCGAACTCAAGGGCCTGGTGAAACGCGAAGGGCTGCACACGGTCTGCGAGGAGGCCGGCTGCCCGAACATCTTCGAATGCTGGGAGGACCGCGAGGCCACCTTCCTCATCGGTGGTGAGCAGTGCACCCGCCGCTGTGACTTCTGTCAGATCGATACCGGCAAGCCCGCCGTGCTCGATCGCGACGAACCGCGCCGGGTCGCCGAGAGCGTGCAGGCGATGGGCCTGCGTTACTCCACCATCACCGGCGTCGCCCGCGACGACCTGCCCGACGGCGGCGCCTGGCTGTACGCCGAGACCGTGCGCGCCATCAAGCAGCTCAACCCGAATACCGGTGTGGAACTGCTGATCCCCGATTTCAACGCCGAGCCGGAGCAGCTGGCCGAGGTGTTCGCCGCCCGCCCGGAGGTGCTCGCGCACAACCTGGAGACGGTGCCGCGCATCTTCAAGCGCATCCGCCCGGCGTTCCGCTACGAGCGGTCGCTGGCCGTGCTGACCGCCGCCCGCGCGGCGGGCCTGGTCACCAAGTCCAATCTGATCCTCGGCATGGGCGAGACCCCGGAGGAGGTCACCCAGGCCATGCGCGATCTGCACGAGGCCGGGTGCGACATCCTCACCATCACCCAGTACCTGCGGCCGTCGCCGCGGCATCATCCGGTCGACCGCTGGGTCAAGCCGGAGGAGTTCGTCGAGCACTCCCGCGTCGCCACCGAACTCGGTTTCGCCGGCGTGATGGCCGGGCCGCTGGTCCGGTCCTCGTACCGCGC
This sequence comes from Nocardia aurantia, assembly GCF_009604425.1. Classification (GTDB taxonomy): domain Bacteria; phylum Actinomycetota; class Actinomycetes; order Mycobacteriales; family Mycobacteriaceae; genus Nocardia; species Nocardia aurantia. The sequence continues at coordinate 563,390 of NZ_WEGI01000002.1, forward strand.
CGGCCGCCTGTACGCGCAGGCGATGGCCCACCACGGCCGCCCGATCGCCCCCGAGATGGCCCATCTGGCCGAGGAGGGCACCGCCTCGCAGGAGGCCACCTCGGTGCTCGCCCGCTTCGGCTCGTAGGTCCCGCCCGCCGACCTGCGGGGATGGCGCGAACTGCTGACATGCGGTGGTCCGGAGTGGGAAGCTCGGGTAACCACCCGTGTCGACTTCGGGAGCGCACATGGTCGAGAAGGCGAGCAACGGGGCCGCCGACGGCAGAGCGGCGGCCAACGGCAAGGCGGTGATCGCGGAGCGTCCGGCCGACATCCGGAACGTGGCGCTGGTCGGTCACAGCGGTTCGGGCAAGACCACGCTGGTGGAGGCGCTGGCCGTCGCCACCGGGGCGGTCACCCGGGCCGGTCGGGTCGAGGACGGCACCTGTGTCTCCGACTACGACGACATCGAACAACGGCAACATCGTTCCGTCCAGTTGTCGGTGGTGCCGGTCGGCTGGGAGGGGATCAAGATAAATCTCCTCGACACCCCCGGATACGCCGATTTCGTCGGCGAACTGCGGGCCGGTCTGCGCGCCGCGGACGCGGCCCTGTTCGTCGTCTCGGCCGCCGCGGGCGCGTCGGGGATCACCGGGCCGACCATGACGCTGTGGGCGGAGTGCGCGGCCGTCGGGATGCCACGCGCGCTGGTCATCACCCATCTGGACGCCACCCGGGCCGACTTCGACGAGATGATCGAGACCGGCCGCGCGATCCTCGGCGGCGGCGCGGCGGAGAGCATGCTGCCGCTGCACCTGCCGGTCTACGGGCCGCCCGGCGCCGACGGCCATCGGCCGGTCACCGGCCTGATCGATCTGCTCACCCGGCAGGTCTTCGACTATTCGGCGGGGACACACACCCGCACCGAGCCGACCGCGGATCAGGCGGAGCTGATCGAGTCGGCCCGCGGCCGGCTGATCGAGGGGATCATCGCCGAGAGCGAGGACGAGACCCTGATGGATCGGTACCTCGCGGGCGCGGAGATCGATCCGGCGACCCTGCTCGCCGATCTGGAGCGGGCGGTCGCGCGCGGCGGTTTCCACCCGATCCTGATCGCGGCCCCGCCGCCGGGTGAGGGCCGGGAGGGTCTCGGCACGATCGAGTTGCTGGACCTCATCACCCGCGGCTTCCCCACTCCCGCCGAACACGCGGTGTCGGCGGCGGCGCCCGGCGGACCGGCCGCGGCGCTGGCCTGCGATCCGGCCGCGCCGCTGGCCGCCGAGGTGATCCGCACGGCCTCGGACCCCTACGTCGGCCGGGTGTCGCTGGTGCGAGTGTTCTCCGGCACCCTGCACGCGGACGAGACCGTGCACGTCAGCGGCCATCCCGACGGCGACCACGAGCGCGATCACGACCTCGACGAACGCATCGGCGCCGTCTCCGCCCCCTTCGGCAGGCAGCAGCGCCCGCTGGGACAGGCCGTCGCCGGCGATATCGCCTGCCTCACCAAGCTCGGGCACGCCGAGACCGGGGATACGTTGTCCGCCAAGGACTCTCCGCTGCTGATCGAGCCGTGGCCGCTGCCGCGGCCGCTGCTGCCGGTCGCGATCCGCGCGCACGGCAAGACCGACGAGGACAAACTCTCCCAGGGCCTGGCCCGCCTGATCGCCGAGGATCCGACCGTCCGCCTGGAACAGAACGCCGACACCCACCAGCTGGTGCTGTGGTGCCTGGGCGAGGCGCACCGCGACGTCGCCCTGGAACGGCTGCGGTCCCGCTTCGGCGTGGCCGTCGACGTGATCGAGCACGAGGTGGCGCTGCGGGAGACCTTCGCGACCGCCGCGTCCGGGCGCGGACGGCACGTCAAACAGTCCGGCGGGCACGGCCAGTACGCCGTCTGCGAGATCGAGGTGGCGCCGCTGCCGGAGGGTTCCGGGATCGAATTCGTCGACAAGGTCGTGGGCGGCGTGGTGCCGCGGCAGTTCGTCCCGGCCGTGGAGAAGGGGGTGCGCGCCCAGGCCGCGCGCGGCGTGGCCGCCGGACATCCGCTGGTCGACGTGCGGGTGACGCTGTACGACGGCAAGGCGCATTCGGTCGATTCCTCCGACGCCGCCTTCCAGACCGCCGGTGCGCTGGCGTTGCGCGAGGCCGCGGCGGCCGCCCGGATCAGCCTGCTGGAGCCGATCGCCGAGGTGCGGGTGACGGTGTCCGACGACCACGTCGGCACCGTGCTCGGCGACCTGTCGGCGCGCCGCGGCCGCGTGCTCGGCACCGAACCGGCCACCGCCGGGCACACCGAGATCCGCGCGGAGGTACCCGAACTGGAGTTGTCCCGGTACGCCGTCGACCTGCGTTCGCTAGCGCACGGCGGCGCCGCGTTCACCCGCGACTACGTGCGGCACGAACCGATGCCCGCCCAGGTCGCCGAGGTCCTGCGCAAGGCGGGCGCCGCCACGACCTGATCGCGCATTACCACCGCGGCGGGCCGCGCATTACCACCGCGGCGGCCCGCGCATTACCACCGCGGCGGCCCGCGCATTACTACCGCCGGGGGCCGCGCACTATCCTGAGGAACATGGCAGCAGGTAAGGACGGCAAGCCGTCGAAGGAAGCGAAGTCCGCGGCGAGAGCGGCGCGCAGACAGGCGTCCAAGGAGCGTCGCCGCCAGATCTGGCAGGCGTTCCAGATGCAGCGCAAAGAGGACAAGCTGCTGCTGCCCCTGATGATCGGCGCGCTGGTCGGCATCACCGTCGTGGCGTTCCTCATCGGGCTGCTGTTCCACCTCCAGTGGGCGTTGCTGCCGTTCGGCCTGATCGTCGGCGGCCTGGTCGCGTTCCTCATCTTCGGCCGCCGGGTCCAGAAGAGCGTCTACTCGAAGGCCGATGGACAGGCCGGCGCCGCAGCGTGGGTGCTGGACAACATGCGGGGCAAATGGCGGGTCACCCAGGGTGTGGCCGCCACGACACAGCTCGACGCCGTGCACCGGGTGATCGGACTGCCGGGCGTCGTCCTGGTCGCCGAGGGCTCACCGCAGCGGCTCAAGTCGCTGCTGGCGCAGGAGAAGAAGAAGACGTCCCGGCTGGTGGGCGACACCCCCATCTACGACGTCATCGTCGGCAACGGCGAGAACGAGGTGCCCCTGAAGAATCTGGAGCGCTACCTCACCAAACTCCCGCGCAACATCAACGACAAGCGCATGGATCAGATCGAGAGCCGGCTGTCGGCCCTGGCCACCCGCGGCGGCCCGCCGATGCCGAAGGGCCCCCTGCCCGCCGGCGCGAAGATGCGCTCGGTCCAGCGCACCATCCGCCGAAGGTAATTTTGGCCCGCTTCGGCGGTCGAGGCCGACAAAAGGGCCGAACGGACTGATCCGTTCGGCTCTTTCCCGTCGGTGGAGTCGAGGCCCGCCCCGGGCCTGGACTGACGGAGGCGGGGGAGCGAAGCGGAGGAGCCGGAGGAGGGAAGCCCCGGGGTCACGAGGGCCTCGACCGCCGGAGCGAAGCGGAGGCAGAAGATACAGCGCCTCGACCGCCGGAGCGAAGCGGAGGCAGAAGATACAGCTCAGCGGGAGTGCACCAGGGCGGTGCCGGTGGCGCGGTCGTGCATGCCGCGCCCGTCGGAGTCGGTGAACAGGGCAGGGATCACGAAGATCAGCAGTACCTGCCGGGCCACGGCCCGGACGATGCCGACACCGCCGGTGGAGTCGATCCGGATCGTGCGCAGGCGCAGGAAGTACTGGCCCGGGGTGAATCCGAACAGCACTACCGTCACCACTCCGATGACGAACCAGATCACCAGGGTCAGGGTGTTCAGCGAGCCGTTGTGACCGTGCAGGATCAGCGCGGTGATGCCCAGCGCGATGAACCAGTCGACGAACAGCGCCACGATCCGCCGGGCCATCCCGGCCAGCGATCCGGCGCCCTGCTTCGGCAGTCCCAGCAGTTCACCCGGATACTCCGCCGGCCGCGCGTCGTCCGGATCGGCCGCGTTCGGCCCGGACAGCCAGGAACCGGTAATTCGTGCCATGAACCCAGCCTAGCGACGGACGCGGGCGCGCCGGGCGGCCGGATCCGCGCCGCGCGCATCCCGGTCCGGTGTCCCCGGTGCGGCCCCCGGCGGTACCGGCGCGCGATCCCCGATTCGAAAGGGTTGCGGGCGAAAAACTCTCGTCCGCGGCGATGGTCACGGCGGGTGCGGCCACCTGGCTTTTCGGGACCTTCACGTCCGCGCGGTAAACGGCAATGGCAGGATAAGCGTGCTGGTCGAGCAACGATCGGTGATCTGTCCGGGTCCTGCCAGGGTCCGGCGGCATCGTCGCTTGCCGCCAGCGGTACGTGTAACACTGGCGAAACACGGGCTTGATTGTCGGGAAACACCGCGTCCATACCGTTCAGCGGCGACACCCAGCAATCGGCACCTGGCTGGGAACCGATCCGTAAGGAGTACTAAGTGGCGTTCAGCACGGCCGACGAGGTCATCAAGTACATCAAGGAGGAGGAGGTCGAGTACGTCGACGTCCGTTTCACCGACCTCCCCGGGCAGGCGCAGCACTTCTCGATCCCGGCGAAGTCGTTCACGACCGACCTGGCCGAAGAGGGCCTGGCGTTCGACGGTTCCTCGGTGCGCGGTTTCCAGTCCATCGATGAGTCGGACATGCTGCTGCTGCCCGACTACACCACCGCCCGGCTGGACCCCTTCCGCGCCGCGAAGACCCTGAACCTGAACTTCTTCGTGCACGACCCGTTCACCCGCGAGTCCTACAGCCGCGACCCGCGTAACGTCGCGCGCAAGGCCGAGGAGTACCTGAAGAGCACCGGCGTCGCCGACACCGCGTACTTCGGCGCCGAGGCGGAGTTCTACATCTTCGACTCGATCCGCTACGACTCGCAGATGAACGGCGCCTTCTACGAGATCGAGTCGATCTCCGGTTCCTGGAACACCGGCGCCGAGTTCAACCCGGACGGCACCCCGAACCGTGGCTACAAGGTGCGGCCGAAGGGTGGCTACTTCCCGGTCGCGCCGTACGACCACTATGTCGACCTGCGCGACAAGATCTCCACCAACCTGCAGAACGCGGGCTTCGTGCTGGAGCGCGGCCACCACGAGGTGGGCACCGCCGGCCAGGCCGAGATCAACTACCGCTTCAACACCCTGCTGTCGGCGGCCGACGACCTGCAGCTGTTCAAGTACATCGTGAAGAACACCGCCTGGGCCGAGGGCAAGACGGTCACCTTCATGCCGAAGCCGCTGTTCGGCGACAACGGCTCGGGCATGCACGTGCACCAGTCGCTGTGGAAGGACGGCAAGCCGCTGTTCCACGACGAGGCCGGCTACGGCGGCCTGTCGGACCTGGCCCGCTGGTACATCGGTGGCATCCTGCACCACGCGCCGTCGCTGCTGGCGTTCACCAACCCGACGGTGAACTCCTACCACCGCCTGGTGCCGGGCTTCGAGGCCCCGATCAACCTGGTGTACTCGCAGCGCAACCGCTCCGCCGCGGTCCGCATCCCGGTCACCGGCAACAACCCGAAGGCCAAGCGCCTCGAGTTCCGTGCCCCCGACTCCTCGGGCAACCCGTACCTGGCCTTCGCCGCCATGATGATGGCCGGCCTGGACGGCATCAAGAAGAAGATCGAGCCGGCCGCCCCGGTCGACAAGGACCTCTACGAGCTCCCGCCGGAGGAGGCCAAGAACATCCCGCAGGCCCCCACCAGCCTGTCGTCGGTGATCGACCGCCTCGAGGACGACCACGACTACCTCACCGAGGGTGGCGTGTTCACCGAGGACCTGGTCGAGACCTGGATCCAGCTCAAGCGCGAGGGCGAGATCGCCCCGGTCAACCTGCGTCCGCACCCGTACGAGTTCGCGCTGTACTACGACGTGTAAGTCGTTACGGCACAACCGTTCTCTCGGAGCCCCGGCCGAATTCGGCCGGGGCTCCGGCGTTTTCGGGCCAGCCGAGCGGCCGCTGCCGGGTCGCGGGACGCGGCCGGTATCGCTACGGTCGGGTGGTGAGTTCCACTCCAGATCCCCGAGATTCGCGGCGCGCCGGACAATCGGGTGGATACGACGCGACGACGGTCCGGATCACGACTCTCCCGGACGCGAATTCGGCGGCGGCAGATGGTCGCACCGTGCCGATGCGCAGACATCATTCGCCCGCAACGGGTTTCGCCGTGCGGGCGCCGGGTGGATCCGATCCGGACGCCGGGCGGCGGCGCGCGGTGCCGTGGCCGGTGTGGGTGATCGTCGCGGCGCTCGCCGTGACCGTCGCGGTCGCGATCTTCCTGCCCTGGACGGAGCCCACCGAACGGGTGCGGCGGATCGTGACCCGCCTCCACCGGGCGAACGCCTTCGGGCACGGCTCGCTGGCGACCCTGTCCGGGACCTGGCCGATCGCGGTCCTGGTCGCGGCGGGCCTGACCGTGCTGCTCGCCGTGACGGCGGTCGTGGTGCGCGGGCGGTGGGTGGCCGGGTCCGGTGGCGCGACCGCGATCGCGACCGGGGTCCTGGCCGTGCTGCTGGGGCTCCGGGCGCGGCATCGCATCGCGGAGGCGAATGCGCACAATCCGCTGCACCTGCCGTTCCGGCTCGTCGATCCCGGGATCGGCACGGTGGTGGCGCCGACGGCCGGAACGCTGCTCGCACTGGCCGGACTCGGAGTATTGATCCGCGCGCTCACCGCGCGCCGATGAATCCGTTGTCCGGCAATCGACTCGATAGCAGTCAGGGCATGCGGCTGTCGTAGGTCGTGCGGTTGTCGAGTACCTCGTCCATATAGGTCTCGGCCCAGGACTTCACGGCGCGCAACATCACATGCAGCGACAGGCCGAGCTCGGTCAGCTCGTAGGAGACCGTGACGGGCACGGTCGGCGTCACCGTGCGGGTGACCAGACCGTCGCGTTCGAGCGAGCGCAGCGTCTGGGTGAGCATCTTCTGGCTCACGCCGGCCAACAGCCTGGCCAACTCCGAATAGCGCATCGCCCGGGGCTCCCCCGCGCAACCGGTTCCTTCCCGGTGCGAGCCGTCGCTGCCCAGCGCGGACAGGATCAGCGTCACCCATTTGTCCGAAATCCGGTCGAGCAGTTTGCGACTCGGGCAGGCCGCCACGAACGCGTCGTACTGCGCCTTGCTCTGGGCCCGCTGCTGGGCCGCCGTCATCGTTGCCATTCGCCGCTCCTCGGACCTGAAGGTGGCTTACGCACTCCGGAGTGCGTACTTCCCGGCAGGAAGTTACCCCTCCATAGTGGAGCAACAAACTCTTGTGCACCACCTCGGCTCCACGAAAGGCACGCCATGCTGTCCACCTCGCTTCCCGGCGGCACCTGGTCTCTCGGCGGCCTGACCGTCGGCCGGTTCGGCTACGGCGCCATGCAACTCGCAGGGCCCGGGGTCATGGGCCCGCCCGCCGATCACGACGACGCACTCGCGGTCCTGCGCGCGGTGGCCGATCTCGGCATCACCCATATCGACACCAGCGCGGCCTACGGGCCGTGGGTGACCAACCGGCTGATCCGGGAGGCGCTGCACCCCTATCCCGCCGGGCTGCGCATCGCGACCAAGGTAGGCGCGGTCCGCGACGCGGAAGGTGGCTGGCCCCCGGCCCGGCGCCCCGAGGACCTGCGCCGCGCGGTGCGCGACAACCTCGACGGACTCGGCGTCGAGGTGCTCGACGTGGTCAACCTCCGGCTCGGCGACGCGCGCGGACCCCGGCCGGGGACGCTCGCCGAGCCGTTCGAGGCACTGGTCGAACTTCAGCGGCAGGGCCTGATCCGGCACCTCGGCGTGAGCAACGCGACGGCCGAACAGGTCGCCGAGGCGCAGGCGATCGCGCCGATCGTGTGCGTGCAGAACATGTACAACCTCGCGCACCGGCACGACGACGCGCTGATCGACCGCCTCGCCGGGGAAGGCATCGCCTACGTGCCGTTCTTCCCGCTCGGCGGATTCGACCCGCTCCAGTCCTCGGCCCTGTCGGCCGTCGCCGCCCGGCTGGGTGCGACGCCGATGTCGGTCGCGCTGGCCTGGCTGCTGCATCGTTCGCCGAACATCCTGCTGATCCCGGGGACCTCCTCGGTGACGCACCTGCGCGAGAACGTCGCGGGGGCGGGCCTGTCGCTGTCCGCGGACGACCTGACCGAACTGGATCGGATCGGCGCCTGAACTTCGCACCCGTGCCCGGTGACCGGCACCCGACGGCCGGTCACCGACGAAACTCGTTGCCGCCCAGCAGCTTCCGGCATCGGGCGACATTTCCGAGCGGAATCGGATTCAGACCCGGTCCGGCGCCGGGAAGAATCCCGAAGCGATGAACGCCTCGACGTACCGGTCCAGAACCGTCTCGTCGATCGCCGGGCGGAGGATACCCCGATCGGCGAGGGCGGCACGGGTTCCGGTGTCGTCGATCACGACCGTGGTCGTGCCGTAGGTGCCGCTGAGCAGGGCGGCGCGGACGAGGGAGTCGTCGCCGTCGGCCTCGCGGGCGGCGGCCTCTTCGGCGAGGCGGGCGGCGATCGTCTCGAAGTCGGCCGTGTCGACGCGTAAACCGTTGCGGCGCAGGCTGTCGAACACCGCCCGGACCGGCACCGGCTCCGTGTTGACCAGGTGGTGGACACCGACGGCGGGGTGCAGCGCCAGGGTCACCACCGCGCTCGCCACGTAGTTCACGGGGACCAGCGGGATCGCGGCGTCACCGACCTCCGGGGCCAGGCCGAGGACGGCGACGGCGCGGATCATGTTCCAGAATGAATCGTCGGCGCTGTTCACACCCGTGCGGGTATCACCGGATACCGTTCCGGGACGGTGGATTCCGATCGGCAGACCGCGTTCGCCCGCCTGCCGGACCAGCTGTTCGGCCACCCATTTGCTCGCCACGTAACCGTTGCCGGAGACCTGTTCCGGCGGCAGCACGGTGTCCTCCCAGCCCACGAAATCCGGTGCGGGGGCAGCGGGAATCACCGTGTTGACGGTGGAGACGAACTGGAACGGGGTGATCCGCCCGGTGGTCGCCATCCGCAGCAACTCCCGGGTGCCCTCGACGTTCGCCGCCCGCAGCCGCCGGTAGGGCTCCAGATGGTTGACGCGGGCGCCGTTGTGCACGATCAGGTCGATGCGCTCGGTGAGCCGGGTGTAGTCGGTGCCGGACAGGCCCAGTCGCGGCGCGGCCAGATCGGCGGGCAGCGGCACGATCCGGCCGCGATAATCGTCGTACCGGATTCGGTAGTGCGACAGCGCTTCCCGGATCCGGTCGCGCGCCTGCGGCACCGACTCGGCGCGCACCGGGCACCACACCCGGGCCTCGGTGCGATCGAGCAGTTCCCGCAGCAGATGCACGCCGACGAAACCGGTTGCGCCGGTGAGTAATACATCCATCGGCGGGCCGGGATACGCCGCGGCGGCCCCGGCCGGATCGATGTCCGGGTCGAGTACCGCGTCGGCGGCGAGGGTTTCAACCGGATCCACCGGCTCGGCGGAGCGCTCTCGGTGTTCCAGCCGCGCGGCCAGGCCCCGGACGGTCGGATCGGTGAACAAGGTCGCCACCGCGACATCGATGCGCAGCCGCGCGGCCAGTGCCCGTTGCAGGGTGAACACCAGCAGCGAGGTGCCGCCGAGGTCGAAGAAGTCGTCCTCGGCGCCGACCCGGTCCAGGCCGAGCACCTCGGCATACGCCTCGGCCACGGCCTGTTCGACGAGCGTTGCGGGAGCGACGAATTCGCGCTGTTCGAACACCGGCTCCGGCAGCGCCGCGCGGTTCAGTTTGCCGCTGTCGTTGGTGGGGAACGCGTCCAGCACCGTGATCGCGGCCGGCACCATGTACGACGGCAGCACCCGGCCCAGCCCGCGCCGCAGTTCCGCGATGCCGGGCCGGGTACCCCCGGCGGGCACTACATAGGCGATCAGTCGATCGCCGGTCGCGGCCGAGGCGACCATGGCGACCGCCTGCGAGATCGACGGCTCCGCCAGCAGTGCCACCTCGATCTCGCCGAGTTCGATCCGGTGGCCCCGGATCTTCGCCTGGAAGTCGGTGCGGCCCAGGTATTCCAGGACACCGTCGGCCCGGCGTCGCACGAGATCCCCGGTGCGGTACATCCGGGTGCCGGGCGGGCCGTACGGATCGGCGACGAACCGGTCGGCGGTCAGATCGGGACGGCGAACATAGCCGCGCGCCAGCTGATCCCCGGCCAGATACAGTTCCCCGACCGCCCCGGCCGGCGTCGGGTGCAGCCGGTCGTCGAGCACCTGTGCACGCGAATTCCATTGCGGCACACCGATCGGCACGGTCGGCGTATCCATCGCCGCGGCCCGGTGATATGTGATCGAGACCGCCGCCTCGGTGGGCCCGTACAGATTGTGCAGGCCGGTCACCTCCAGGCGCGCATCGGACCCGGCCCCGACGCCACCGGTCACCGGCCCGCCCATGTCGACCGGCGCAGTGCCGCGCCGGTCGGCGCGCAGGCTGCGGCCCGATTCCGCCATCACCCGATGGAATTTCGCGACCGCGGCCGGGGGCAGCGCCTCGCCGATCACGAAAACGTCACGCAGCGTGGCCAACTGCCGCGGTTCGGCCGACGCCAGGAACACCTGCAACACCGACGGAACGAAGTCCGTGACCGTAACTCCCCGCGCCGCAACGAGTTGCGCGAGGTACGCGGGATCACGCTGCCCGCCCGGCTCGGCCAGCACCAGCCGGGCACCCGCCCGCAGCGGCAGGAACCAGCCCCACAGCGAGACGTCGAAGGTGGTCGCGGTCTTCTGCAGATAGACGTCGTCGGGCCCGAATTCGTGCTGCGCGGCCATCCATGCCATCTGGTTGTGGATCGCGCGGTGCGACACAACCACGCCTTTGGGCCGGCCGGTGGAGCCGGAGGTGAACAGCACATACGCCGGATGATCGGGGAGCAGCGGGGTTCCGAGTTCCGCCGCACCGATCGGTTCGGCGGAGAAATCCGACAGATCCAGCGTGTCGACCGTGTGCACCGGCGGCCCGGCCACCGGGAAGAGACTGCCGGCGATGGTCAGTACGCACACCGGGTCGGCGGTGTCGACCACGTGGGCGATGCGGCCGGCCGGATGCTCCGGGTCCACCGGCAGGTAGGCGCCACCCGCGGCGAGCACCGCATACATCGCCACCACGAGCTCGATCGACCGCGGCATGCTCAGCACCACAACCGATTCCGGTCCGATGCCGAGCCCGATCAGATACCGCGCCAGCTGGTTCACCCGCGCGTCGAATTCCCGGTAGGTCAGCGTCCGCTCCCCCGCGATCAGCGCGACCGCATTCGGATATGTCGCCGCGGCCCGGCGATAACCGTCCAGCAGCAGTCCGTCCCCTGCCGGATGCAGCCCGCCATCGGCGGCCGACCGCCACTCCGCGTGTTCCGCCGCGGTCAGCAGGTCGGCATCACCGATCGGCCGGTCCGGGGCGGCCACCAGGTCGTCGAGCAATCGGACGAACCACTCGGCGAGCCGCGCCACCGTCTGCTCCTCGAACAGATCCACGGCGTAGGTGAATCGCACCGGCCACGGCCGACCCGCCGGTCCCGGCATCACGGTCACCTGGAGATCGAATTTGGCCGCGGGACTGTCGAATTCGACCTGTGTCAGCCGCAGGTCGCCGAGTTCGAGCGCCGTACCGGCCAGATTCTGGAAGAACAACGCCACCTGGAACAGCGGATGACGGGCCGGCGACCGCTCCGGCGCCAGCACCTCCACCAGTTGCTCGAAGGGCAGATCGGCATGAGCGAAGGCGGCCAGGTCGCGGTCACGGGTCCGGGCGACCAGATCGGTGAAGGACATTCCCGCATCGACCCGGCTGCGCAGGGCGACCGTATTCACGAACATGCCGACCAGATCGGTGGTTTCGGGCTCGTCGCGACCGGCGACCGGGGTACCGATCACCATATCGCCGGCGCCTGTCACCCGGGCGAGGAGCGCCGCGAAGGCGGCGTGCACGATCATGAACTCGGTGGCCTCGGCGGCCGCGGCCAGACTCGCCACCCGCGCGGTCACCTCCGCCGGCACCGTGCACGACAACGTCCGTCCCACACCGGAAGCCGTCGGCGGGCGCGGCCGGTCGAGGGGCAATTCGATGCTCTGCGGAGCATCGGCCAATTCCCTGGCCCAAAACGCAACCTGTTGCGCAGCAAGCGAATCCGGTCTGTCTGCCTTCCCCAGCAACTCGCGCTGCCACACACTGTAATCCGCGTACTGCACCGGCAACGGCTCCCATCGCGGCGCCACACCCGCACCGCGCGCCGCGTATGCCGTCATCAGATCCCGCATCAGCGGCCCGAGCGACCACCCGTCCACGGCGATGTGATGCGCCACCAGTGACAGCACATACACCCGGCCCCGCCCCACCTCGGCCGACCCGACCGCCGGATGTTCCCTGTCCGCGGTTCGCCCGCGATCCACCCGCGGCCGCGTGGATTCGCGAACCCCGTCGGATGCGCCGGACGGCACGACCGGACGACCGCCGGCAGTCGCCGTGAGCCGGTCCCGGAAGCCGGCGGGCGCGGGGCCGGAGGTGTTGTCCGGCAACACGTACAGCGTGATCCGCACCGGAACCTCGGCGGTGACGTCGAATCCCGCCGTCGCGTCGGCGGCGATGCGGGCGAGCAGGTCGGGTTCGCCGGTGACCGGCACCGGAGTGAGGTGCGGAGCCCACGGCGGCAGGATCCGTTGCACCGCATCGTGTTCGGCACGCGGATAGACCGTGCGCAGCACCTCGTGCCGGGCGATCACGTCGGCGACGGCCGCTCCGAGGGCGGCCACATCGAGCAGGCCGGTGAGCCGGATCGCAACGGGCACATGATAGAGCGCCGAGGCCGGGTCGAACCGGTTCAGCAACCACATCCGATACTGGGCGGGCGCCAACGGGATCGGCTCCCGGCGGGTCCGCGGTACGAGGTGCGGCCGGGCCGCGCCGGTGGGCCGGGCGCCGGGGCGCGGCACGGTGACCGCGGCCGCCAGCGCCGCGACCGTCGGCGCCTCGAACAGCACTCGCGACGGGAAGTCGGTGCCGGTGGCCGCGCGGATCCGGGCGGCGGCCCGGGTCGCCGACAGCGAATTGCCGCCGAGAGCGAAGAAGTCGTCGTCCAGGCCGACGCGGGTGACCCGCAGCAGGTCGGCGTAGACCTCCGCGACGATGCGCTGCACCGGGTCGCGGGGTGGGCGGTAGGCGGCCGTCGTGAGACCCGGCGCGGCGCGGCCGCGGGTGTCCGGGAGCGGGATGCGGTCCAGCACCGTGACCGAGTCCGGCACCGGGTACCCGGGGAGCATGCGTCCGGCGTGGGCGAGCAGGCCGGCGGGGTCGACGGACGCACCGGCGGCGGGCAGCACGTGTGCCACCAGAACGGTCGCGCCGGTCGGGCCGGTGTGCGCGGCGGTGGCGGCGAAGTCGACGCCGGGGTGCGCGGCGAGTACTGCGTCGATCTCGCCGAGTCCGAACCGGACGCCGCGCACCTCGACTCGAAAGTCGTTGCGGCCCAAATGCTGGAGGCCCCAGGGTGTCTGCCGGGCCAGATCGCCGGTGCGGTAGGCCCGGCTGCCGGGCGGTCCGTACGGGTCGGCCACGAAGCGGGTCGCGGTCGGTCCGGGCCGACGGTGGTAGCCGCGGGCCACGCCCGCACCGGCGAGATACAGCTCGCCGATGCCGCCCGGACCGGCCTGGTGCAGGCGATCGTCCAGGATCCGGGCCGTCATGTTCCGGACGGCCGGGCCGAGGGTGATCGGACGGCCGGGCGCAGGCGGCTCGCCGATCGACGCGATGATCGTGGCCTCGGCGGGCCCGTACACGTTGACGATCCGGCGGGCGCCCGTCGCCCACCGGGTGATCAGATCCGGTCCCCAAGCCTGGCCGCCGATCGCGAGGGTCTCCAGTTCGCCGAGCCCGGCCGGGTCCATCGAGGCGACCGCCGCGGGGGTGAGGTACGCGTGCGTGACCCGCCGGGCGCGCAGCAGTTCCGCCAGTTCCGCACCGCCGTGCACGCCGGTCGGCGCGATCACCATGGTCGCGCCCGCGCCGCATGCCAGCAACAACTCCAGCAGCGCGGCGCCGGTGCCGGGCGAGGCGACGTGCAGGGTCCGCGAATGCTCGGTCACGCCGCAGCGCTCGCGCTGCGCGACGCACACGCCCAGCAGGCCGGTATGACTCAGGACGACGCCCGCCGGCAGGGCCGTGGCACCGTCGGGGTAGATCGAACAGGCCGCGTGGTCGCCACGCAGCGGCCGTACCCGGTCGGCGTTGACGACCAGATCGCCGGAAGAGCGGCGGCACGCCGCCTCGACCTCGGGATCGTCGAGGATCAGCCACGCCGGATCGGCCGGCAGCGCCGGGCGGGCGGCCGCGATCGTGAGACCGAGCACGGCGCCGCAGTCCTCGACCGTCCGAAGCACCCGCGAGGCCGGTAGGCCGGGGTCGATCGGCACGAAAGCGGCGCCCGATTTCGCCACCGCCCACATCGCGGCCACCGACCACACCGAACGCGGAATGCCCAGCGCGACAACGTCCTCGGGGCCGATACCGCGGGCGATCAACAGCCGTGCCACCCGCGAGGACCAGCTGTCGAGTTCGGCGTAGGTCAGCGACAGCCGCGCGTCGGCCACCGCGACGCCCTCGGGATTGCGTTCGACGGCGGCGGCGAGCAGATGCGGCAGGGTGGTGACGGACGAGGTACGTCGGCGTAAGGGGCGGGTCCGGGCGGCCGTCGCGCGCCGATCCTGCCTCGAACCCACGTCCACCATGCACCAACCTCCACGCTCACGAAAACGAACTCGTCCGATCGACCCTTCGGACGGCACACCGGCATGCAACACTCACTGCGCAATACAACAGCTCCAGCGCAGTCGACGCCACTCGGCGGGTGCCGGGTACCCCTCTTTTCCGTCGAGGGAAACCGATCGGCCGGGATTCACAGCGGTCTCACACCTGAGTCGATGCGAAAGAGACTGCCGTACAACGAGAACGGGTCGGAGGTGGGACGACGTCAGAGATGCGGATGGTGCCCCAGGGAGGCGCTGAACACGGAGGCGGGACGGCGACCGGCGGCCAGGTTGACCCGCTCCTGCGGGGTCAGCACGTGCCGGGAGTACATGCGGCGGGCCCGATCACGCAGGGCGGCCAGCAAACGGACCCGCGACGGGGTATCAACAGCGGACATGGCGGAACTCCTCGTGGTGAAATCGTCAACCCCCCTGGGTGGGCGGAATGTCTATTCTCGCACGTTATTACCCTCGATGTCGTCAAAAATTCATGAAGAGTTCACGAAGATTGCCTCGCGACCTGCATCGACTACGTAAAGCAGCTGGTCACAAGCTATTTCGGCGCGACCTTCCCGGCTTCCGCAGTGGCCCCGAGTTTCCCGGGCTGGACCCGCAGTCCGGCACAACCGACAATACAAACGTGGCCCGTATCCTCCTGACGCGCGCGCTGCGCCGCTGGCTGCCGGCCGTGCTCGGCCTGTTGCTGCCGGTGCTGGCGATTCCCCTTCCCGCGGAAGCCGATCCACTGGTCCCCCACCGATGGCACGAGGAGTTCCTCACCACCCCGGACGGGATCAGGCTGCACGCGGATGTGCTGCGCCCGAGCGGATTACCCGACGACGCGCGAACCCCGGTGGTACTGACCGTGAGCCCGTACCGCGCCCACCTCGCCTATCTGACCGAACCGCGCCCCGGCGGCGGCCCGTCCACCACCGACCTGCCGGCGAATCTGTTCCTTTCGGCGGGGTACACGTACGTGATCGCCGACCTGCGCGGCTTCGGCGGCTCCAGCGGCTGCCCGGACTTCGGCGGCCCGGGCGAACGGACCGATGTGCACACCGCGGTGGAATGGGCTGCCGCGCAACCCTGGTCGACGGGCCGGGTCGGCATGATCGGCACCTCCTACGAGGGCTGGACCGGATTGATGGGCCTGGCCACCCAGCCACGGGGGCTCGCGGCGGTGGCGGCGTTCGAACCGGTCGTCGACCCCTACTCCTACCTGTACATGCAGGGCATCTCGTGGAAGTTCTCCGGAAAACCGGTGACCGAGAACGGAGTCCGGCCCGCCGATCTGGCCGGCCTGGAACATCTGCTGATCTCCGCGACCCCGCCGCACCCCGGCGACTCACCCGAGTACCGCGCGAACGCGGCTCGGGCACCGCTGGACTGCGCCCCGCCGTATCTGGCCGGCGTCATGAACCACGACGGCGCCACCGACTTCTGGCGCGAGCGTGATCTGGTGGACCGGCTGCGCGGCAACACGATTCCGCTGTTCCTCGGCCAGGGCTTCGTCGACTACAACACCCGCCCGGACCGGATCTTCGAGCTGTGGAACGGGCTCGGGCCCGGCGAGCAGCGCGCCTGGTTCGGCCAGTGGGGGCACCGCACCTGTCACATCGACTGCGGCACACCACAATTCGACACCGAGTTGCTGGCCTTCTTCGATCGGCACGTGGCCGGCCGGGACGTCGAGGTGCCCGGCCCGCACATCACCGTCGGCCAGTTCGACGGCCGCTGGCGCGCGGAGGACGCCTGGCCGCCACGGGATTCACGGCCCGTCCCGATGCCGCTGCGCACCGGCGACTACACCGACCGTGGCTTCCCGCCCGGCCCGGATCGCGAGATCTGGTCGGTGTCACAGCCGTTGGACCGGGATCAGCACCTGTCCGGGATCCCGGTCGCCACCGTGACCGCCGTCGGGCCGCCGGACGCCACCGTCGCGGTCGAGCTGTACGACGTGGCCCCGGACGGGGTGGGCACCGTGATCACCCGCGGCATCGGCCCGGCCGGCGCCGGGTCGGTGCGCCTGCTGGCCCAGGACTGGCCGATCCCGGCCGGGCACCGGATCGCTGCCCGGATCACCGATGTCGTGGACGACGTCTGGTCGCACGCGCCGGCCTTCGCCCGGGTATCGGTACGGGCCGCCCGCGTCGACCTGCCGCTGCTCACCGGGATCCGCGATCCGGACCTCACCGGCGCCGTCACCGACGGCATCGTCAAATGGCGGGCGCAGAAGATCACGGCGATCCGGCCCGACGTGTTGAACAATGACGGGGTGACCGTTCCGTTTCCCGACCGCACCGGCGACCGATGACCAGCGGCATCGCCCCGGCCGTCGGCGTCGACGACCGCACCGCCGAACGGCTCGCGGCCGCCCTGCGCTGCATCACCGTCTCCCGCGACACCGGTGACCGGGACGACACCGAATTCCGGCGGCTCGGCGAGCAACTCGACCGGGACTATCCGCTCGTGCACGCCGAACTGGCGCTCGAACGATTCGGCCACAGCCGCCTGTACCGCTGGGACGGCGCGGAGCCGGGGCAGCCCGCCGCGATCCTGCTGGCACATCTGGACGTGGTGCCCGCCGACGACGAAAGGCTGTGGACCCATCCGCCGTTCGCCGGGGTCGTCGACGACGAATTCGTCTGGGGCCGTGGCGCCATCGACGACAAGAGCCGGGTGCTGGCCGTGCTGGAGGCCGTGGAGGCGCTGCTCGCCGCGGGCCGCCGCCCCCGCCGCACGATCTATCTGGCCTTCGGCCACGACGAGGAGCTCAGTGGCGCCGACGGCGCGGCCCGGATGGCCACCCGCCTGCGCGAGCTCGGCGTACGGGCCGACCTGCTGCTGGACGAGGGCGGCGTGATCACCACCGGCCTCGCCGCCGGCGTGGAGCGACCGCTCGGCAACATCTTCATCGGCGAAAAGGGCTGGGCCACGGTGAAATTGACGGTGGTCGAGCCCGGCGGTCACTCGTCGATGCCGGGCCGGGACACCGCCGTGAGCCGGATCGCCCGCGCGGTGGCGCGGATCCAGGACCATCCGATGCCGCTGCGGATGACCCCCGTGGTGGCCGAGATGCTGCGCCGGGCGCGTCCGGCGATGGCCGAACCGCGCCGCAGCGCGCTGCGGCTGCTCCCGGTGGTCTCGCCGGTCGTGACCCGCATCCTGGCGACCCGGCCGCAGACCGAGGCGATGGTCCGCACCACCGCCGCGGCGACGGTGATCCACGGCGGCGTGAAGGCCAACGTGCTGCCGCAACGGGCCGAGGCGCTGGTGAATTTCCGTATCCTGCCCGGTGATTCGGTGGCCGGGGTGCTCGAGCACTGCCGCCGGGTGGTCCGCGACCCCGAGGTGCGGGTGGAACTCGACGGACCGGTCGCCGAGCCGTCGCGGATCGGCGCACCCGGCCCGGCCTACGATCTGGTCGCCGAGGTGGCCTGCGCGGTGGTCCCCGGGATCGTGCCGACCATCGGAATCGTGCCGGGCGCAACCGATTCCCGGCACTACGACGGCCTGGCCGGCACCCGCTGCAACTTCGCCCCGATCGTCCTCGACGAGGTCGATCTCGGCCGGATCCACGGCGCCGACGAACGCCTGTCCCGCACCAACTACGGCCGGCTCATCGACTTCAACCACCGGCTGCTCGACCGCCTGTGCACGCTGTAGGTCCCGCGGCGGAAACCGCGGCGGATCGGCGCGTCTCGTGCGACCATGGGGAGCCGCGCGGGCTCGCGACCGGGACCGGAACACTCGCGGCGGGACAGCCGGACGTGCGGAGATCGGGAGAAAGGCGGGCCGTGGTGCCGCGTACCGAAACCAGCCGGTTCGACGGGAAGGGCGGCCGGATCTTCTGGCGCGCCTGGCTGCCCGACGGCGAGGTCCGCGCGGTGGCGACCCTCGTACACGGCGTCGGTGAGCATTCCGGGCGCTACGAACATGTCGGGCAGCGGCTGGCCGAGCACGGATTCGCCACCTACGCCGACGACCACATCGGTCACGGGCAATCCGCCGGCGGCGGCGCGAACATCGAATCGCTGGACGAGGCGGCCGACAACGAGGCCACGATGCTCGACCTCGCCACGCAACGGCATCCCGGCCTGCCGCGGTTCGTCCTCGGCCACAGCATGGGCAGCCTGATCGCGCTCTACCTCGTGACCCGCGGCCCACTGGACCTCACCGGCCTGGTGGTCTCGGCGCCGCCGCTGATCCAGCAGCCCGCCAACCCGGTCGAACGGGCCGCGTGGCCGGTCCTGACCCGGCTGGCGCCGGTGCTCAGCAGGCGCGCTCCCGGCCTGGGCGTCGTGAAGTTGGACACGTCGGCGATCAGCCGCGACGCTGAGGTGGTCACCGCCTACCACGCCGATCCGCTGGTCCACCACGGTGCGCTGCCCGCCCGGACGGCGGCAGAGATCCTGCGCGGCGCCGCGTTCGTGCAGGCGCACCTGGATCGGCTGACCCTGCCCACCCTGGTGTTGCAGGGCAGCGCCGACCGGCTGGCCCCGCCCGCGGGCGCCGATCTGGTCGAGCAGCGCGCGGCCGCGACCGACCTCACGGTGATCCGCTACCCGGGCCTGTTCCACGAGGTCTTCAACGAGCCGGAGCAGGAGACAGTGCTCGGGGACCTGGTCGGCTGGCTGGAGGCGCATCTGCCCCCGCAGTAGGATCCGGCCATGGGTACCGACACCGGCCGCATCGCATTCGTCCGCGCGAACTGGCATCGCGCGATCGTGAACCAGGCCTACGAAGGCTTCCTGGCCGAGTACCGGGATCTCGGCTACCAGCCGGAGACGGTCGACGTGTTCGATGTGCCGGGCGCCTTCGAGATCCCGCTGCACGCCCAGCGGCTGGCCCGCAGCGGCGGTTATTCGGCCATCGTAGCCGCCGCTCTGGTGGTCGACGGCGGCATCTACCGGCACGAGTTCGTCGCCGGTGCGGTGATCGACGGCCTGATGCGCGTCCAGCTCGACCACGATGTGCCGGTGTTCTCGGTCGTGCTCACCCCGCACCACTTCCACGAGCACAGCGAGCACGTGAACTATTTCACCGACCACTTCCGCACCAAGGGCGCCGAGGCGGCGCGCGCGCTGGCCACCACGTTGAGCTCGCTGCGCACCCTCCCGGCACCCGCCGCAGGCCGCGGCTGACCGACCGGTCGGCACAACCGCAAAGCGCCGGGTCAGCAAGGCTGTTCGCGGCCGGGAACCGACATCAGAAGTACGGCAACTCAACCCTGCTGTTCAGCTGACGGCAACCAGCCGCTGCTAGCGTGCGCGCGTGTCCGCACAGTTGGTGGTGAGTGTCCATGACGTGGCTCCGGCGACGGACGCCGAGACCGCGCGGTGGTGCGCCGATGCCGATTCGTTCGGTATTCCGGTGTCGCTGTTGGTGATTCCGGGTCCGTGGCGAGGGGCCCGCCTGTCCGAGGCGCCGGAGTACGGGATGTTCCTGCGGGAGCGGCGCGCGCACGGCGACGAGATCATGTTGCACGGCTGGGAACATCGCGCGCCCGCCGAGGGCGCGCCGCTGCGCCGCGCGGTGGCCCGGGCGGTGGCGCGCGGCGCCGCCGAATTCGCCGCGCTGGAGACCGCCGGCGCCGACGACCGGTTACGCCGGGCGATCGCGGTGATGGACGAGATGGGGCTGGCGACAACCGGATTCACCCCGCCCGGCTGGCTCGCCTCGCCGGCCGCGCTGCAGGTGCTGACCCGCGCCGGATTTTCGCACACCACAGACCATTTCGGCCTGCTGGATCTGCGCACCGGTCAGCGCCGGCGCGGGTTCGCGCTGTCGCAGCGGCCCGGCGGCACCGGGGAGCGGATGGCGGCCGGACTGATGCAACGGCTGGCGCGCCGATCGGCCCGGCGCGGTGGATTCGTCCGCATCGCATTGCATCCCGACGATCTGCACCGGCCCGGCCTGCGCACCGCCGCGCTGCGCGCCATCGAATCCGCGCTGTCGGCGGGCGCGGAGGCCACCACCTACGCCGGAGTGATCGAATGATGCGCATCGTGCAGCTGGCCAATTTCTACACGCCAGCCTCCGGGGGGCTGCGCACCTGTGTCGACGAGATCGGCCGCGGCTATCTGGCCGCCGGCCACGAGCGGGTGCTGGTGGTGCCCGGCCTGTCCGACGACGACGAGCAGACTCCGTCCGGACGCCGGATCACCGTGCGCGGCCCGCGATTCGGCGGCGCCGGCTACCACATGCTGACCGCCCGCCGCACCCGCCCGTTGCTCGAGGAACTGGCGCCGGACGTGATCGAGTGCAGCGACAAGCTGAGCGTGCGCTGGCTCGCGCCCTGGGCCCGCCGCGCCGGGGTGCCGCTGGTGCTGTTCTCGCACGAGCGCATCGACGCGATCCTGCGCGCCCGGGTGCCGCGCGGATTCCCGCTGTCGGCGGCGGCCGACGTGGCCAACCGGCGGCTGGCCGCGCGGGCCGAGAAGATCGTCGTCACTTCGGGTTTCGCACGCACCGAATTCACCCGGATCGGGGCGGGCAACGTGCACCGGGTGCCGCTGGGCGTGGATCTGGACACCTTCCACCCGCAGGCGGTCGCGCGGCTGGATCCGGACGTGGTGGCGATCCGGCCGCCCGGCGACGCCGAGAAGCGGCCCACCCGGCCGCTTCCGGTCCGGCCGCGCGCCGGATTGCCACTGGCCCGGCCGGAATACGCGGTGGTCCGGCGCAATGCGGCCTTGCGGCGTACCGCCTCGATCACCGTGCGCGGCGATCGGGTGCGGCACAACGTAATCCGGCCGCTGTTACCGGCCCGGCACGGCGGCCCGATCCGCCTCGGCGACGAGACCGCGGCCCGCACCTCGCCCGCCGGGCCGACGGTGCGGCTGGTCACGGTGAGCCGGCTGTCCCGCGAGAAGCGGCCCGAGCGCGCGATCGATGCCCTGGAGTTGTTGCGCGACAGCGGGGTTCGCGCCGAGCTGACCGTGATCGGCGACGGCCCGCTGCGCGATCGCCTGCACCGCCGGGCCGCGGATCTGCCGGTGCGGTTCCTCGGACACGTCAACGACCGGGACGCGGTCGCCGGGTGGGTGGCCGCCGCCGACATCGCGATCTGCCCCTCGCCCGCCGAGACCTTCGGCCTCGCGGTACTGGAGGCGCTGGCCTGCGGCACGCCGGTGGTGGTGCCGCACGACGGCGCCGCCCGCGAACTGCTCGGCCCGGCCGGATCCGGTATCGAATGCGACGGCACCCCCGCGGGTCTGGCCGACGGCGTCCGTACCCTGCTCACGGTGCCCGCACCGGATCGGCGCAACGCGGCCCGGCTGGCCGCCGAACGCTTCCCGTGGTCGACCACGGTCGCCGGGATGCTCGCGCTGTACGCCGACTACACCGCGATGTGACCGCGGGACGGTAGCGGGCACCGGACGAATCACCCTTCCCGGTCGGCACTTCCGGCCGCGAGCGGTCACCATGGTGGGGTGGCAGGGCAATTCGTTCCGATCCCGGATTGGTTCTCCTGGGAGAACCAGGACGGCGGGATCGCGGTGGCGGACATCGACGGCGACGGCGAACCCGACGTCGTGGTGCTGATGGTCGACAACCCGGCGGGCCAGAACACCGGCAACTACCGGATCGGCACCCGGCTCGCCGCCGACGGCACCGTGTCGGCGTGGGGCCCTTGGCTTTCCGTTCCCGACTGGTGGGGCTGGGAGAATCAGGGCGCGGGCCTCGCGCTGGCCGACCTGTCGGGCAGCGGCCGGCTCGACATGGTCGTGCTCACCGTCGACCATCCGGAACGGGGCAATCACGGAAAGTATCGGATCGCCCGCGATCTCGCCGCCGACGGCACGGTCACCGGCGGCTGGACACCCTGGCTGGACATTCCGGACTGGTACGGCTGGCAGAACCAGGGCGCCGACATCTGCCTCACCGAGATCGACGGCGAACACGTCCTCGTCGTCCTCACCGTCGACAACCCCGAGGGTCAGAACGCCGGTCGGTTCCGGCTCGGCAAGGGCCTCACCGCCGACGGCGCGGTGACGGAATGGACCGCGTGGCTGGCGATTCCGGACTGGTGGGGCTGGGAAAACCAGGGCGCGGGCGTCACCGCGGCCGACCTGGACGGCGACGGCCGCCCGGAACTGATCGTGTTCACCGTCGACCATCCCGCCGGCGGCAACGCCGGGCTGTACACGGTCGGCTGGGGTCTCGACGGCACCGGGCACTGCGTCGACGGCTGGAGCCGCTGGTCGCACGTGCCGGACTGGGGGTTCGCGCAGAACCAGGGCGCCGCCGTCGCGGTACTGCCCACCGCCGCGGCGCTGCCGGAGCTGGTCGTCCTCGCCATCGACAATCCGGCGGGCGGCAACCAGGGCTACCTGCGCGTGCTCGACCCGGATCTCGATGTGGCACAGGGCGCCACACTCGGGGCGTGGCGGATCCTCGACTTCGGCACCGAGATCAACCCGGTGCACGCCGCCCTGCTGCACACCGGCGACGTGCTGTTCTACGCCGGCTCCGGCAACGATCCCGATCGCGAGCCGACCCGCGAATTCGCCACGCGCGTCTGGCATTACCCACGCCCCGGCCTGTCCGCTCCCCCGCTGACCGTCGACCTCTTCTGCTCCGCACAGGCTTTCCTGCCGGACGGCCGGCTGCTGGCCGCGGGCGGCACCGAGCAGTACGACCCGTTCTTCGGGCTGCGCGACGCGCTGCTGTTCGATCCCGCGACTCTCGCCTGGAACCCGTTGGCGGACATGGCCTTCGGACGCTGGTACCCGAGCCTGGCCGCGCTGCCGGACGGCCGGGTGGTGGCCACCTCCGGACTGGATACGGACGGCTTCCTCGCGGAGACCCCCGAGATGTTCGATCCGGCCACCGAAACCTGGTCGCAGCTGCCGATACCCGGCCCGATCCCGATGTTCGGCCATCTGGTGCTGCTCGCCGACGGCCGGCTGTTCTACACCGGCGGCCAGTACGGCGGCAACAACGGTATGCACCCGTCGATCTGGGATCCCGCCACCGGCGCGGTGACGGTGGTGAACGGCCTGGCGGATCCCGATTCGCGCAACCAGTCCACCAGCGTTCTGCTGCCGCCCGCGCAGGACCAGACGGTGATGCTGATCGGCGGTGGCGGATACGACCCGCACCAGCCCTCCCCCGCGACCGCCGACACCCGCGTCGCCGACCTGAGCACCGCGGCCCCGGTGTACCGGCCGGGCCCGCCACTGGAATTCGCGCGCATGCACGTGAGCGCGGTCGTCCTGCCGGACCGCACGGTGCTGGTCTGCGGCGGCGCCGCCATGGAGGAGATGGGCATGATGGCCCCGCCGCACGCCGAACTGCTCGACCCGGCCACCGAAACCTGGAATCCGACCGCGCCCCAACGGGTTCCGCGCCTCTACCATTCGGTGGCGCTACTCACCCCGGACGGCAAGGTGGTCACCGCGGGCTCCAATCCGGCCCGCAAGACCGAGGAGACCCGCATCGAGGTGTTCTGGCCGCCCTATCTGTTCCGGGGCCCGAGGCCGGATCTGCGCCTGGACACCGAAAACGCCGGATACGGCGGCACTCTCACCGTGACCACCACCGCCGCCGTGCGCGAGGTCAGCCTGCTGCACCCGACCACATGCACCCATTCGTGCGACAACAGCCAACGCCTGATCGACCTCTCCTTCACCGGCTCCGGCACCCTCACCGTCACGCTGCCGGCGAATCCGGCCCTCGCCCCGCCGGGCTGGTATCAGATGGTCGTCGTCGACACCGACGGCGTTCCGTCACACGGGCAATGGATACAGCTGAGCTGACGCCGGCCGCGATGACCGCTGTCCAGGCGGCGGTCGTGGGGACATCCCGCGCCGCCGGGGCCGGACCCATTGCCTCCGTTCACAATCCGGCTCCTCCCGTGGCGTCGACCACCCGGCCGGTGACCCAGCGCGCATCGTCGGACGCGAGAAACGCGACCACCCCGGCGATGTCCTCCGGCGTACCCACCCGGCCCAGCGCCGCCAGCGCCGCGGCACCCGCCTGCGCCTCCGGGTTGCCGCGCAGCCAGCTCGCGTTGATATCGGTGTCGATGATGCCCGGCGCGACCGAATTCGCCGTGATGCCACGCGAACCCAGCTGAGCGGCCAGATTCACGGTGAAGGTGTCCAGCGCTCCCTTGGTCGACCCGTAGGCGATCCCCGACGGCATCGCCAGACGCGCTGCGCCGCTGGAGATGTTGATGATCCGGCCTCCATCGCGCAACCGGCCCAGCCCTTCTCGCACGACGAAGAAGGGCGCGCGCACGTTCACCGCGAAGACCCGGTCGAACTCGTCCTCGGTGAGCGCGAAGATGTCGGCGGGGCTGTTGGTCCCGGCATTGTTCACGATGATGTCGACGCCGGGTACCGGCGTGGCGGCGTCGAAAGCCGTCCACAGCGCGGCCGCGTCACCATGCGCACCGAACGCGGCGTGCAGCGCGAACGCGCGCCCACCGGCCGCGCCGATCCGGGCGACGACCTCGTCGGCGGCGGCCCGATCCGACCCGTACGCCACGGCCACCACCGCGCCGTCGCGCCCGAGCCGCTCCGCGACCGCCCGGCCGATGCCCCGGCTTCCCCCGGTCACCAGCGCCACCTTGCCGTCCAGCACTCCCATGACAGCCTCACTCAATTCTTGGTCGATCAATCAAGAAATAAGGTAGCAGATATTTGAACGATCGACCTACAATTGCCGTATGCCTACGCCGGCCCGGGGACGTCCCCGCACTTTCGACCGCGATGCGGCACTGGCGACCGCGACCCGCCTGTTCTGGGAGCGTGGCTATCACGCCACCGCGCTGTCGGATCTCACCGCCGCGATGGGCATCCGCTCCGCGAGCCTGTACCAGGCGTTCGGCGACAAACAGTCCCTGTTCCGGGAGGCCGTCGCCACGTACTCCGCCGTACCCGGCGCAGATTTCGTCACCGTCGCCCTCGCCGAGGAGCCCACGGCCCGAGCCGCATTCGCGCGCCTGCTCCGCGACGCCGCGCACTTCTACAGCGACCCGTCCCATCCCCCCGGCTGCCTGGTGATCACCGCCGCCACCAACATCACCCCGCAGGACGCCGCCGTCGAGGAATATCTCCGGGGGCTGCGCCGGGCGAACCTGGACACCTTCCGTACCCGCCTCGCCGCGGCACAACACAACGGCGAGCTACCCGCCGACACCGATACCGACGCTCTCGCAGACTATTTCGCGGTGGTGGTACAGGGCATGTCCCAGCGCGCCCGCGACGGTGCCGAGAGGGCCGCGCTGGACGCGGTCGCCACCCTGGCGATGGCTTCGTGGCCCGCCGGCTGACCGCTCCGGTCAAGTCCTCGAGCCGGACGACCGCGGCGGTCCGGCCCGGGAGCCGAATCAGCCGCGGAACGTGCGAGCCGTCGCCAAGGTCGCGAGGCGGTTCTCGTTGCCCGAGTCGCGCAGTTCGACGCGGCCCACACCGTCGTAGAGGCGGGCGGTCGCGACGACCGGACCGACGCGGGCCGCCTGCAGGTAGCGCAGGCCGAGGAAGGACAGGCTGTCGCCGGGGGCCAGCGACAGTACCGCCTCCTCCGCGGCGACGGCGATCAGACCGCCGTTGACGGTATTGGAGGCGTTGAGCCCGTCCTCGGTGCGCGGGAGCACCGCCACTCCCGGGCTGCGGCGTTCGCACCCCGCGCGATCCGCGAGCGGCATCGTGAGTCGCTCGGTCGCGGCGGGCATATCGATGCTGAGGTCGCCGTGGAACTGGACGTCGGGATTCGGCGCCACCATGAACGAGGCCGCGCCGAAAGCCACCGGCACGCCGTCGACGGTGCATTCGGTCTCGGCGACGAACACCGAGCGGCCCACCTTCACCGTGCGGCCGATCATCCGCACCTCGCCCTCGCCGGGCAGCGGCCGGTAGAGGTTGACGTCGAGTTCGAGGGTGACCGGCACCCGCGGCCCCATGATCAGGGCCGCGAGCAGACCGGACACCGTGTCGGCCCAGGTCGCGAGGATGGAGGTACGCAGGTGCGCGGTGCCCGGGACGTGCATCTCGGGCGTGATCTCGGCGGTGCCGTGCAACTCGTCACCGACCTTGCGGGTGGCGAATCCGAGTTCGCGGAGAATGTGCCGGCGGTCCTCCAGCCTGGTCTCGACGGTCACTGCGCGCTCCTCACCTTCCGCACCCGACGGCCGAACCGGCGGGACCCTCAGTAGATAATGCCGTTCTACAATTCGGCAAGTACTGTTCTCACTACTGAGATTATTGATTTCAAAGTTAGCACCCGGCTGTCGCGGTGAGGTTGCGACGCCGAGTTGCCTGGATCACACCCGGACTCATGTCGCGGGGGCGTCCTGCCAACGCCGGAGCAGGCGCTCGGCCTCCGCCGCGAGCTGATACTGCAGGAACGGGCCGAAACTGATTCGGGCAGCACCTGATTCGGCGAATTGTGCCCGATCCCCGGCCTCCGGCGAGGTGATCGCGTTGACCGGCAACGGCAACGCCGCGGTCAGCCGGGCCAGCGTGGCCGGGTCGTGCCGCCCGATCGGATACAGCACATCGGCCCCCGCCTCCGCTGCCAGCAGCAGTCGAGCGACCGCGCGATCGAACCGATCCGCCGGATCACCGTCCCCGCGCAGGAACAGATCGGTCCGCGCGTTGACCACCAGCGGCACCCCGGCCGCATCGGCCGCCGCCCGCAACCCGGCCACCACATCGGCATGTTCCTGCGGCTCCCGCAGCCGGTCACCCTCACCGTGCACGGTGTCCTCGATGTTCAGACCCACCGCACCCGCCTCGAGCAACCCCTCGACCAGCCGCGCCGGCTCCAGCCCGTACCCCGATTCCGAATCGACCGACACCGGAATGTCCACCGCGGCCGTGATCTCTCGCACCCGCTCCAGCACTTGTTCGAAAGCCATCCCCTCCCCGTCCTGCGCGCCGACCGAGGCGGCGAGCGGATGGCTCCCCACCGTCAGCGCCCGAAACCCGGCCTGCTGCACCAGATTCGCCGACCAGGCGTCCCAGACCGTAGGCAGCACAACCGGATCGCCCGGCCGATGCAACTCACGAAACGCCACCGCCGTCTCGGCACGTGCACTCATCTGTCGTACTCCTTCTGTCGATGAACAACCGCCAGGACCGTGACACTCACCCTCCGCCGCGACCACCACAGCGAAAAGCACCCGCCATCAGCCGATTTCACACCTGCCGAACCCGATACCCCAGCGCGTCCCGCCCGAAACCGAGCCCCGTCCCGCCACTCACGCGCCGAAACCCGTTCGCCAACTGGGGAATTGCGGCTTCCATCCGAGCGCGCGGGCGAGGGTGCCGACCGCGCCGCGCTCC
This sequence comes from Nocardia aurantia, assembly GCF_009604425.1. Taxonomy (GTDB): domain Bacteria; phylum Actinomycetota; class Actinomycetes; order Mycobacteriales; family Mycobacteriaceae; genus Nocardia; species Nocardia aurantia. Next base: position 591,430 of record NZ_WEGI01000002.1, read on the forward strand.
CAGCCGGCGCGACCCGGAACCGGTTCGGGGGCAGGAGCACCGTATGCCGCCGCGAGCACCGGCACCCATTCCCGGCCGGGGGCGGGTTCGTCGTCGACGATGTTCACGGTGCCGCTGGGCCACTCCAGCGCCTCGACGGCGGCGCGCGCCGCGTCCTCGACGTGCACGAAGGACGCCACCGCGTCGTTCGCCACCAGAGTCGCCATGAATCCCGCCGCCGGATCCGAGGTGTCGCCGTGCAGCACCGCGTCGGCGAGCCCGCCTCGCCGATACCAGGTGCCCGGCCCGTACAGCAGCCCGTAGCGCAGAACGACATGGTGCGGCAACTCCGCGACCGTCTCCTCCAGCGCACGCACCCCGGCGACCATACGGGCTCTCGGCTCCGGCGCGTCCACGTCCAGCGGCACGGCCTCGTCCGCCGGTCCTTCGCCCGGGGCGTAGGCCCACGAGATGGACTGCGCGACAATTCTTTCCACACCGGCGCGGCGGGCCGCATCGACCAGATGCCGGGTGCCGACCTGCCGGATCCGGCTGTTCTCGGCCGAGATCCCGCCACTGAGCGCGGTCAGCTGATGGATCACCACTTCCGGGGCCGCATCGGCCACCGCTCGCTCCACCGCCCCGGCGTCGAAGACGTCCAACCGAACCCCCTCGGCACCGAGCGCCCGCACATCGTCGACCCAGGCCGCACTGCGCGAGGTACCGATCACCCGATGCCCGGCCGTCACCAGCGCCGCGACCAACGGCCGCCCGATCGCCCCGGTGGCACCCGCCACGAAAATCCGCATCACACTCCTCACCCACGAATGTCGTTGCTGCCACACATCATTGCCACAGCGGCGGCCGACCGCAGCCGTCCGCCCGACGATCACGCTACGCATCCAGCGGTCCAATGAAATGGTCCACTCCGGACACAATAAAGTGGACCACTGACATGAGTTACCCGAACGGACACGCGACGAGTGCGAATCAGGCCCAGCCGACCGACCGCCGGCCGCCGAACAACATACCGACGACAACGGCGAAGCAGGCCCAGCCGAAGCGTCGCGGTCCGGCGAACAACGCACCCACGACAACCGCAGACCAGGCCCAGCCGGGCATCCGCCGACCGGCGAACAACGCACCCGCGGCAACGGCGGATCACGCCAAGCCGAAAGGCCGACATCAGACGAACAACGCACCTGTGACGACTACGGATCACGCCGAGCCGGGGAACCGCCGACCGGCGAACAACGCACCTACGACAACGGCGGACGAAGCCGAGTCGAAAGGTCGCGGACCAGCGAACAACGCACCCGCGACAAACGCGGACCGAGCCCAGCCGAAGCGTCGCGGTCCGGCGAACGCCGAGTTGCTGCTCGAACTGCCTCGTCACGGCACCCGGCGGCACGCACTGGAGGAGGCGCTGCGCACCGCCGTCCGCGATGGGCGGCTCGCGGCGGGGACCGGCCTGCCGTCGAGCCGGGATCTCGCCGCCCAGCTCGGACTGTCGCGCGGCACGGTCACCACGGTCTATGAGCAGTTGGTGGCCGAGGGGTGGCTGACGGCGCGGCAGGGCGCGGGAACCCGGGTCGCGGCCGGTGCCAACGCACCGGACCAGCACACTGCGGCGCCACCGAGACCGGATGCCACGCACCGCTTCGACCTGCGCCCCGGCCGCCCGGATGTCGGCGCGTTCCCGCGCAACGCCTGGGCCCGGGCGATGCGCGCCGCGCTGCGCGACGCGCCCGCCGAGGCCTTCGGCTTCGGTGATCCGCGTGGACGCCCGGAGTTGCGCACCACCCTGGCCGCCTACCTCGGACGGGTACGCGGGGTGCGGGTCGATCCCGCGTATCTGGTGATCTGCTCCGGGTACACCCAGGCGCTGGGCCTGCTCGCCGAGGTGTTCGCGGAGCTCGGCGTCGATAGGGTCGGAATGGAGGACCCCTCGATCGACGATCACGTCCGGCTGGTCGCGTCCCGGCTGCCCGTGGCCGATATCCCGTTGGACGCCAACGGAATTCGGGTGGACGCGCTGGCGGCGTCCGGTGCCCGCGTCGCCGTGTGCACCCCGGCGCACCAGTTCCCGGCCGGAGTGGCCATGTCCGCGGATCGGCGCACCGCCCTGCTGGCGTGGGCCGACGATCGCGACAGCTGGATCGTCGAGGACGACTACGACGGCGAATTCCGCTACGACCGCCACCCCACCGCCGCCCTGCAATCGCGGCGCCCCGCGCGGGTGGTGTACGTCGGCTCCACCAGCAAGACCATCGGTCCGGCGGTACGACTGGGCTGGATCGCCTGCCCACCCGCCCTCCTGGAGCCCCTGTTGGCAGCCAAACGCCGCACCCACGACTGGCGCCACCTCGATCAGCTCGCCCTCGCCCGCCTCGTCGACACCGGCGCCTACGACCGGCATTTGCGGACCGTGCGCCGCGGCTATCGACGACGCCGCGACCTGCTCACCGACGCGATCCGGAACAACCTGCCGCACAGCACGATCCGCGGCCTCGAGGCGGGCCTGCACGCGGTTCTCGAGCTCCCGCCCGGATCCACCGAGGCCGCGGCCCGCACCGCACTGACTGCCGCCTCGGTGACCACCTTCGCCCTCACCGACCTGCTCCGAACCGACCGTGATCATTACCCGCCCTCCCTGGTCATCGGCTATGCCACCCCTGCGGCCCGGGACTACCCCGCCGCGCTCGACGCCCTCACGAACGCACTGATCGGACTCGGCCCGCCACCCGCCACCTGACCACACTCACGTCACCGGACGCGGCCCGTCCCTACCACGTGACCACACTCACGCACATCGGACGCGGCCCGCGCCTACCGCGTGACCACACTCACGCACGGGATGCGACCTGTCCCTACCGCGTGACCACACTCACGCACACCGGACGCGGCCCGCGCCTACCGCGTGACCACACTCGCGCACGGGATGTGGCCCGGTCCTGCCGCTCGACCACACCACCCACGCATCGAACTCGACCCCCGTCCCTGCCAATCGACCTCACCCGCACAATCATCGGACTCGGCCGGCTCCCTGCCGCGTGACCTACTCGCGCACCAGCCGTGGCCCGCGCCTACCGCGTGACCACACTCACGCACGGGATGCAGCCGGATCCTGGCGCTCGACACACCACACACGCATCGGACTCGGCCCGTCTCCTGCCGCTCGACCTCACGCGCACAATCATCAAACGCGGCGCATCCGCCACCACTCGTCACCTCCAACCCGAGAGCGAGAGCCGCAGTGGCGCAACCCGAATCGGTTGTGACAGATACTCTCCGAATGCTCCGAAGACCACCCTCTCGCATCAGAGCACCTCGGCCCATCCGTCCCCGACTTCCCAAGGCGCACGATCTACTTGACATAACATATTGCGCCACAAAGCTTTTGGAGATGACCCGAGAACCGCGCGGTCAGGCACCCCGGCGTCTTCGAGAACCGGCCGCATCCGCCGCGGCGGATTCCACTGCCGCAGAACCACCTCCGGACGCGACCGTAGGTCCGGCCGGCCGCCCGCGCCGAGCGGTGGCCTGCCGCACGGCGCGCAACCGGGCGAGCACGTCCGCGGGATCGCCGTCGGCGTCGATGTCGACCGCCGAGGCCGCCAGCGCCTCGTACTGCTGCCGCCGCCGGGCCTCCCGGTAGCGGAGTACGTCGTCGAGACGCAAACGGTGATAACGCTTTCCGACCAGTTCGGCGGGTAGCTCACCCTTCTCGATCCAGCGTTTGATCGTCGGCCGGCTCACCCCGAGCAGGTCGGCGGCTTGCTGGGAGGTCAGCGCCACGGTAGGCCGGGACGGCGCGTCGCCCATGAGATCACCTCTCCTCCGTCACCGATTGTCCGGTTCACGGTACGGCGGGGGTACGACACGAATGCCCGACCGGGGTCAGCCGGGTACCGGCACCTCGACCCCGCCGGGATCCCGTTCGTCGTGCAGGGTAGGCGAATTCGCCAGCAACACGATGCCGGTGATCACCACCGCGGCGGCGAAGGCCAGCGGAAGCGGTTGCGGCCGGGCGCCGACGGCGAACAGGGTGACACCGGCCAGATAACTCAGCGACGGATCGGTGATCGTCATGGTGGTGAGCGCGGTGGGCAGCGAACCGCGGGCGAACGCCTCCTGGGTCAGCACCGCGCCGACCGTGGTGGTCACCGGGATGGCGAACAGGGCCCAGGTGAGGTGCGGCAGGGCCGGAACGGCGATCGCGGTGACCACGGCCGTGGTCGACACACAGCATCCGGCGGCGACCGCGGTCAGCGCGGAACGCATCTGCGGCGATCCGACCATGCGGGAGGCGATCAGCGCCACCGCGATCGCGACCAGGATCAACCCGCCAGCCGCCGGCAGCGCCGACGTCCGCACGTGACCGTGCGGCACCCCCTGGGCGATCAGCAGGGCCAGGCCGGCGCACACCGCGAGGGTGCCCACCCAGTCCCGGCGCAGTAGCGCCCTGCCGCGCCGGCGCGCCGCCAGCGGCAGCGCGAACAGCAGTTGCACCACCAACAGGGCCTGCACCATCGGCAGCGCGCCGTAGCGCAGGGCCGCCGCGTGCGAGAGGAATCCCGCGACGCTCGCCACCTGCCCGGCCAGCCAGCGGGGACTGGTGAGCAGTGCGCGGAAGATCCCGGCGACGGCCAGGACCCGGGTCGCGTCGGGGTCCGCGAGCGCGGCCTTGCGTGCGCTGCTCTGCTGCAACGACGCCGACGTCGCGAACAACATCGCCGATACCAGCGCCAGCACCGCGCTGAGCAGCCCCGAACTCATCGGACCCGTCCGGGGCGAATCGGCGGAGAACACACCATGACCACATCCTGGGCACCGCGGATGAACCCCGGTTGTCGGGCAGATGGACCGTTTCCGGCGACCGCCACACGTCCTACTTGTAGTTCGTCAGGCACGCGCCCTCACCGTCGAGGACGCCGGTGCGGAACGCGTCGATCCGCTGATAGCCGCTGGCGACCACCTTGCCGTTCACATCGCTGGCCGCGAGACCGTCGGCGAGCAGTCCGGACACCGCGGCATCCAGGTCACCGGCGGTGAGCTGCACCTCGCTGCCGGGGTCGCTGAACTTCGTGGAGACCACTCCGGACAGGCAAATGGTCCGCAGTCCGGCGCTCTCGGCGCCGGTCAGGCTCAGCTTGCGACTCTGCTCGACCGCCAGCATGTAGCGCGAGACGAAAACGATGAACGCGTTGTAGTTGCCGTCCACCATCGCCGAGAGCGGTTCGTCGTCGCCGGTCTGCTGCCCGGCCCGTTTCGCCAGCTCCGGGACATCGGTGCCGATGGTGCCGGTGGCCGGGCAGTAGGAGGCCGGCTCCGTGCCGGTGCTCTGCGCGCAGTTCTTCACGATGCCCGTGTAATCGAACCGGGGCGGCTGCGGCAACGGGTAGAGCTTGCCGAGCGCACCCGCGACCAGCCCCAGGGAGCTGTTGTCGACCGGCAACTGCCCCTCCTGGTCGCCGGCCTTGTAGGTGACGGGCAGTTCGCCGCGGCGCTTCTGAATCTCCTTGCGGTTGATGTTCTTACACGCGATCGCGCCGTCCTGCCAGCCCATCTGCACCGCGGTCACCCGCTCGAACGCGGAACCGTGCACGTTGTGCGGATTGTTCGGATCCTGGTCGCGCACAGCCACGGTCGCGCCCAGCACGCCGTTGAGGCCGTCGGTGGTGTTCAGCGTGAAGTGGGTGGATCCGCCGTCGGCGACGTGCCGCAGGAACACTCCGGCGAAGCAGTCCGCCTGCTGCTCCAGCACCAGGCCCGGGGTGAGAAATCCGTTGAGCCGCGCCAGATGCTGGATGGAGTGGCCGTACTCGTGCGCGAGCACCATGACCACGGCCATCTTCCCGTACTTCTTGGCGATCAACGGCAACAGCACCCCGCGATCCCAGCCGATGGTCTGGTCCACCGAGCAGTAAGCGGCGTTCACCACGTGATACGTGTCGGCCCGGCAGAAGGTGATCTGCTGTTCCTTCGGCGCCCTGGCATCCCAGGAGAAGAAGTGGTCCACCGGCACGAAGGCGCCCTTGTCGAATGTCTTGCCGTACTCCGTCTTCCAGAAGTCGGCGAGATCGGCGACGGTGTTCAGCGCCAGCCGATCCATCTCGCCGCCGTCGCCGTTGTCGGCGCGCAGCGGTGTGTCCGGCACTCCGGTTCGCGGGCCGCTGGGCCCGTTCTGCGTCGAACCGGCGGCCGGCCAGGCTCCGTCGTCCGCCGCGGCGGCCTGAGCCTGTTGCGGCGCAGCGTCGTTCGGTGTTCCGCCGCCGCATCCGGCCAGCGCGAGTACCACCACCAGCAGTCCGGACAGCACCGCGAGCCGCCGTCGTGTCCCCGTCATCAGATCTCTTTCCTCCCCGAATACCGCCGCCGCACACCCGAAACGGCGACGAGCCGCAATCATGGCGTGCGAAACCCCCGTTCCCGAGCGCACATATCGTAATCGCGCGGAGCGACCCTCGCGCAACAACTTCGGCCGACGGCGGCCGGATCAGCTGTGCTTGCGGTGCGGCACGAACTCCAGCGTGAACAACGCGGCACCGGTGAACACGATCTCGCGCCAGCGCAGCAGCACGAAGCGCTGGTCACCGAACGAGTTGAACTTGCGCAGGAACCGGTACAGCGACTCCAGCCGGATCATCGGATCCAGCGTGCGGGCCAGGACGTACAGCGTCTGCTTCACCCGGGAGCGCTGCTTGTCCGAGTACAGCTCCGGGAACGCCGCGAAGGCCAGCGAGATGCGCCGCACCCCGTGCCGCTTGCCATGGTCGATCAGGTCGACGATCATGCGCTCGTCCAGCCCGTTGGGCGCGTCCTTGCGCCGCCACGGCACGTCGAGGCTGAGCTCACTTCCCCGGTTGGAGCTGCCGTAGCGCTGGAAACCCACCACCCGGCCGTCGGCGTCCCGCGCGATCACCAGCAGCATGCCCGGATTCCGGCCGTCCAGCAGATGATCCAGGATCATCGAGAAGCCGCGGGTCTGCCGGCCCTGATTCCATTCGTCGACGATCGAGAACAACGTGTCGCGCATCGCGTCGGTGAGCTCGCGCTCCGGCACGATCTCGGTGGTGACCCCGAAGTTGCGGGTGCGGCTGACCGCCTGCCGGAGGTTGCGGAATTTCCGGCCGACCAGGTCGAATTCGTCGACATCGACGACCACGTCGCGGCCGATCGGGATGGCGTGCAGCCCGTGGTGGTCGATCGCGCGGGTGCGCCAGAGCTCCGACATCTCCGGGCTCGCGCCGAGCACGGCGATGCGCCAGCCCTGGTTGTGCGCGAACTCCGAGAACTCGCCGACCAGCGCGCCGAACCGCTCCCGGTCGCCGACCGGGTCGCCACCCACCACCGCCACGCCGAACCGGGCCCGATAGCCGATCGCCGCGGTGGACGTCTCGTTGAAGAAGTAGGTCTTGGCGGAGTGCAGCGCGAACGGCGCCAGCGGGTCGTCGGTCGTGCCCTCGACCAGCTCCGCGATCTGGAACCGCTGCTCCGGCTGGGCCCGCGAGTTCTGCGGCAGCATCAGCAGGAATCCGGTGCCGGCCAGGCAGACGAAACCCACGGCGGGGTGCTGATCCCGATACGAGACATTGGACACGCCGAGCACGATCACGGCCAGCGTGACGTGCGGCAGGGTGATCGGCCGGCGCAGGTGCAGCCCGCGGGCCACGAACAACCCGGAGATCGATACGGCCACCAGCCAGCCGCGGTTCACGCCCTCGCGCGCCGCCCGGTCGGCCACGTACAGCAGGACGACCCCGACCAGCAACAACATCGCGATGAGCGGCAGTCGTACGGCACGCGTCGGCGACAGCGCCGCTTGCCGATAGGTTCGATAGCCCGCCACCCCGTACCCCAGACCGGAGTTCAGATCAGCCACGTCACAACCCCCCGGTCGTGCTCGAGTGCCGTCGCATAGTGGTCCTCCCGATGGTCTTTCCAACCACACACTATGCGGAACGCTAGTTCCGTCTTCCACCGGATCGGTCGGAACGCGGCGGCACAGTATGCGGGTCGTACAACCCATATCGCTCGGAGGCTGTTCCCAGCAACCGGGTTTTCCGTTCTCCTCGGCCTCCTCCCGTCAGCCGCCGAAGACCCGCTCGACGACCGTCTTGGCCCGGCGGGTGACCCGCATGTAGTGATCGAGGAACTCGCTGCCGTCGTCGTTGGGCCAGCCCGCGACCCGCGCGACCGCCGACAGCAACCGGCCCGGACCGGGCAGCTGATCGGCCGGTTTGCCGCGGACCAGGACCAGCGCGTTCCGTGCCTTGGTCGCCGTCAGCCAGGCGTCGCGCAGCAGGCCGACGTCGGTGGCGTCCAGCAGTTCGGCCCGCTCGATCGCGTCGAGCGACTCCAGCGTGGACGTGTTGTGCAGCTCCGGCACCTCGTCCGCGTACCGCAACTGCAACAGCTGCACGGTCCACTCGATATCGGCCAGCCCGCCGCGGCCCAGTTTGGTGTGGGTGGCGGGATTGGCGCCGCGCGGCAGCCGCTCCGAGTCGACCCGGGCCTTGATCCGCCGGATCTCCCGCACCGACTCCGGCGACACGCCGCCCGCGGGGTAGCGCACCGCGTCGATCATCCGCAGGAACCGCACGCCGAGATCCTGATCGCCGGCGACCTGATGGGCCCGCAGCAGCGCCTGCACCTCCCAGGGCTGCGCCCACTGCTGGTAGTAGGCCTGATAGGCGGCCAGCGTGCGGACCAGCGCGCCGTTGCGGCCCTCCGGCCGCAGTCCCGCGTCGACTTGCAACGGCGGATCGGTGCTGGGCGCGCCGAGTAGCCGCTGTACCTGATCGGCGACCCCGATCGCCCACTTCACCGCGATCGTCTCGTCCGCGCCCGGCCGCGGGTCGCACACGAACAGCACGTCCGCGTCGGAGCCGTAGCCCAGTTCGAAACCGCCGAGCCGGCCCATGCCGATGACCGCCAGATCCGCCGGCGCGGGCTCGCCCTGCTCCAGCTCACTCGCCCGGATCACCGCCTGCACCGCGGCCTCCAGCACCGCGACCCACACCAGCGACAGCGACCGGCACACCGCCGGGACGTCCAGCATCCCCAGCACGTCCGCGGAGGCCACCCGGGCCAGTTCGTGGCGGCGCAGCGACCGCGCGGTGGCGACCGCGCGGCGCGGATCGTCGTAGCGGGCGACGGCGGCCACGATGCGGCTGCCGACCTCGGCCGGTTTGGTGGTCGTGAGCAGCGGGCCGTCCGGCCCGTCGGCGAACATCCGGATCGTCTCCGGCGCGTTGATCAGCAGGTCGGGCAGATACGCCGACGAGCCGAGCACGATCATCAGCCGCTGCGCGACCGCGCTCTCGTCGCGCAGCTCGCGCAGGAACCAGATCTCGTCGTCGAGGCCCTCCGAGACGCGGCGATAGGCCAGCAGCCCCGCGTCCGGATTCGGGGTGTCGCCCAGCCACTCCAGCAGGGTCGGCAGCAATAGCGCCTGGATGCGGCCCTTGCGGCCCACCTCACCGGTCAGCGCCTTGAGATGGCCCAGCGCGTGCTCCGGAGCGACGTAGCCGAGCGCGGCGAGCTGCCGTACCGCCGCCTCCGGGCTCAGCCGCTGCGCGTCGGCGTCCAGCCGTGCCACCGATTCCAGCAGCGGCCGGTAGAACAGCTTCGCGTGCAGCCGCCGGACCCGCATCGCGTTGCGCTTGATCTCGCTCTGCAGCACGCCGACCGCGTCCTGCCGGCCGTCCGGCCGCATATGGGCCGCGCGCGCGAGCCACCGCATGCCCTCCTCGTCGTCGGCGGCCGGGAGGGTGTGGGTGCGCTTGAGCCGCTGCAACTGCAACCGGTGCTCGAGCAGCCGGAGGAATTCGTAGGAGGCGGTCAGGTTCGCCGCGTCGTCGCGCCCGACGTAACCGCCGTCGGCCAGGGCCGCCAGCGCCTCCACCGTGCCCTGCACGTGCAGCTTCTCGTCGGCCTTGCCGTGCACCAATTGCAGGAGCTGCACGGCGAATTCGACGTCGCGCAGGCTGCCGTGACCGAGCTTCAGCTCGCGCTCGCGCATGTCCGCGGGCACCAGATCCTCCACCCGCCGCCGCATCGCCTGCACGTCGGTGACGAAATCCGAACGCTCCGCCGCGTTCCAGACCATCGGCAGCAGTGCGGCGCGGTACTCCTCGCCGAGCTCCAGATCGCCGGTGGCGGGCCGCATCTTCAACAGCGCCTGGAACTCCCAGGTGCGGGACCACCGCTTGTAGTACGCCACATGGGATTCCAGCGTGCGGACCAGCGCACCGGCCTTGCCTTCGGGCCGCAGCGCGGCGTCCACCTCGAAGAAGGCGTTACCGGCGACCGACATCAGCTCCGCGGCCAGCCGGGTCGCCTCGGTGTCGGCCGGTTCGGCGACGAACACCAGATCCACGTCGGAGACGTAGTTCAGTTCCCGCGCACCGCATTTGCCCATCGCGATCACCCCGAGCCGCGACGTGACCGGCCGATCCGGGCACACCCGCGCCACCGCCACCGCCAGTGCCGCGGTCAGCGCCGCGTCGGCCAGATCGGAGAGGTGCCGGCCGACCTGCAGGTAGGGCAGCACCGGCTCGTTCTCCACGGTGGCGGCCAGGTCGATGGCCGCCAGCAGCATCAGCTGATCGCGATACCGCTTGCGCAGCAACGCGATGGACTCCGGACCGTGGATCTCGGCGCGGTGCAGCATCGGGCCGCCGCCGGGCTCCGGCCGTGCGCCCACCGCGGCGAGCAGATCCGCGATCAGTTCCGCGCGGTCCGGCAGCTCGCGACGCCGCAGCGACTGCCACACCGCCGGATCGGCCACCAGATGGTCGGCGAACGCTTTGGAGGATCCGATCAGCGCGAACAGCCGTCCGCGCAGGGCGGTTTCGGCCCGCAACGCGGAATCCAGTGCGGACCAGTCCGTTCCGAGCTTCTCCCGCAACCGGACCAGGGTCAGCAGGGCCAGGTCGGCGTCGGGCGACCTGGACAGCGCCCACAGCAGCGGAATACTTTCGACGTTGTCCCAGGCCAACTCTCGCAACGAGTCGGCAGCCGTCGGCTCGAGCAGGCCGAGCCGGCCTGCTCCGGGAACCGCGGGACGGGCAGTCGGTGGCCGAACCATGCTCTCAAGTTACATGGTGCGGGTCACAGATCCAGATACTCCTGCAGTTCCCAGGGGGTCACCTGCGCGCGGTAGCCCGCCCACTCACGGCGCTTGTTGCGCAGGAAGAAATCGAAGACGTGCTCGCCGAGTGTCTCGGCGACCAGCTCCGACCGCTCCATCGCCTGCAACGCCTCGTCCAGGCTGGTGGGGAGTTCCTTGAAGCCCATGGCCCGGCGCTCGGCCGCGGTCAGCGACCACACGTCGTCCTCGGCCTCCGGCGGCAGGGTGTAACCCTTCTCGATCCCGCGCAGGCCGGCGGCCAGCAGCACCGCGAACGCCAGGTACGGGTTGCAGGCCGAATCGGGGCTGCGGATCTCGACCCGCCGGGAGGAGGACTTGTTCGGCGTGTACATCGGCACCCGGACCAGCGCCGAGCGGTTGGACCGGCCCCACGACGCGGCCGTCGGCGCTTCGCCGCCGTGCACCAGCCGCTTGTAGGAGTTCACCCACTGGTTGGTGACCGCGCTGATCTCGTTGGCGTGCTCCAGCACGCCCGCGATGAAGGCCCGCGCGGTCGCCGACAGGTTGTTCGGGTCGTCCGGATCGGCGAACGCGTTCTGCTCACCCTCGAACAGGCTCATGTGGGTGTGCATGGCCGAGCCCGGGTGCTCCCCGAACGGCTTCGGCATGAACGAGGCCCGCACGCCCTCGTCGATCGCCACCTCCTTGATGAGGTAGCGGAAGGTCATCACGTTGTCCGCCATCGAGAGCGCGTCGGCGTACCGCAGGTCGATCTCCTGCTGGCCGGGGGCGCCCTCGTGATGGCTGAACTCGACGGAGATGCCCATGGATTCCAGCGCGTCGATGGCGTGCCGGCGGAAGTTCGGCGCCTCGTCGTGCACCGCCTGGTCGAAGAAGCCGCCCTTGTCGACCGGGACCGGGGACAGGTTGGTATTGCTCGCCTTCAGCAGGAAGAACTCGATCTCCGGGTGCACATAGCAGCTGAAGCCGAGGTCGCCGGCCCTGTTCAGCTGCCGGCGCAGCACGTGGCGGGGGTCGGCCCAGGACGGCGAGCCGTCGGGCATGGCGATGTCGCAGAACATCCGCGCCGAGTGCTGATGCCCCTTGCTGGTGGACCAGGGCAGCACCTGGAAGGTGGACGGGTCCGGTTTGGCGACCATGTCGGCCTCCGACACCCGGGCGAAACCCTCGATCGCCGAACCGTCGAAACCGATGCCCTCCTCGAAGGCGCCCTCCAGTTCGGCCGGCGCGATGGCGACCGATTTGAGATAGCCCAGGACATCCGTGAACCACAGCCGCACGAAACGGATGTCACGCTCCTCGAGCGTGCGCAGCACGAATTCTTTCTGGCGATCCATACGCGCGAGCGTAAGCATTCCGAGTTAAATCCGTGTTACATGGCGAACACAGTGCTGAATTAGCCACAGGTGAGCCCGTTCGGCGGCTCCCGCAGATCGGTCAGATAGTCGAACACGGCGTTGTCCACACACGCCACGCCACCGGACAGGAACACGGTGTGCCGGGTGCCCTTGTTGGTGATCAACGCCGCGCCCAGTTGCTGAGCGAGGTTCACCCCAGCCTGATAGGGCGTCGCCGGATCCTGCGTGGTGGAGATGACCACCGTCCGGGTCAGCCCCGGCACCGAAACCTTGTGCGGCGTGGCGCTGTTGGGCACGGGCCAGAACGCGCACAGCTCCAGGGGAGCCTGATCGCCGCCGTGGCCGTCGTCCAGGAACGGGGCGACCTTCCGGTATTCGGCGTCCTGTTTGTCCACCGCCTGCCGATCCTTGACCGCCGGATCGTCGACGCAGTGGATGGCCAGGAACGCGTCCTGCGAGTTGTCGTAGCTGCCGTCGTTGCGGCGGCCGTTGTACAGATCCGCCAGCTTCAGCAGCAGATCGCCGGATCCGTTCGCCACCTGGGCGAGCCCCGCGGAGAGCACATTCCAGTTGTCCTCGGCGTACAGCGTGTTCTGCACGCCGGTGACGGCGTCGCCGAACGACAGCCCGCGGCCGTCCTTGGTCGGCACCGGGTGGTCCCACAGCGGTGCGAGCAGGGCGTGGAACCGGGTCACCGCCTGGGCCGGGTCCGGGCCCAGCGGACAGTCCGGTTTGGTGGCGCAGTCGGTGGCGTAGGCGTCGAAGGCCTTCTGGAAGCCGGCGGCCTGCTGCACCGATTCCGCGACCGGATCGGAGTCGGGATCCACCGCGCCGTCGAGCACCATCGCCCGCACGCGGTCCGGGAAACGCTCCGCGTACGAGTAGCCCAGCCGCGTGCCGTAGGAATAGCCGACGTAGGTCAGCTTCTGATCGCCGAGCACGGCCCGGATCACATCCATGTCCTGCACCACCTCGCGGGTGCCGACATGTTCCAGGAACTCGTCGCCGGTGCGCTCGGCGCAGTGCGCGGCGAACTGCTTGTTCTCGTCCTCGGCGGACGCGACCCCGGCCGGTGAGCCGTCCTTCGGCGGTTCGGCCCGTTCCGCGTCCCATTCCTGTCCCGTGAGGCAGGCGATCGCCGGGACGGACGCGCCGACGCCACGCGGGTCGAAACCGATCCGGTCGAAGCGCTGCGACAGCGGCGTGTCCTGGCCCTGCGCGGCCATCCACAGCCCGGCCTGCCCCGGCCCACCCGGGTTGAACAGCAGCGAGCCGACCTTCTTCCCGCTCGCCTTGATCCGGGAGATCGCGATCTGCGCGGTGCCGCCGTCCGGCTTCGCGTAGTCGATCGGCACGGTGACGTGGGCGCACTGGCTGTCGACCGGGAAACGGCTGCCCTGATCGCCGCCGAAGGTGTCGCAACCGGTCCACTGCAGCGCCTGGTTGTAGAACTTCTCCAGCCCGGCGGGGGTGGGGACGGCGGGCTCGGGCGAGCCCGGCACCACCTGTGACGTCGAACACGCGGCAGCCATCAGCAGAGAGGCGGCCAGCCCAGCGACTCGACCGGATCGCGACAAGGTCATTGCACGATCCTCCCATCCGCGGCCGTGTGACGAATTCCATGGCCGTACGGCTCCGAACGGCGTGTCGGTCCGGGCAGACTGGTGAGGTCACCAACACCCGGGGACCCGCACGGGCCTCGAGGACCGACGAAAGGGACGATGATGTCCGAATCCACTTCGGAAATGCCTGTCTACGGCGGGGCGCCGGCCCCCGCGGGCGGGGCGCCGCGGACTTCCCCCAAGAAGACGCGAGTGCACCACCTGCAGCAGTGGAAGGCGTCCGGTGAGCGCTGGTCGATGCTCACCGCCTATGACTATTCGACGGCGAGGCTGTTCGACGAGGCCGGCATCCCGGTGCTACTGGTCGGCGATTCGGCGGCGAACGTCGTCTACGGCTACGACACCACGGTGCCGATCACCACGGACGAGTTGATCCCCCTGGTCCGCGGCGTGGTTCGCGGCGCCCCGCACGCGCTGGTCGTCGCCGACCTGCCGTTCGGCAGCTACGAGGCGAGCCCCACCCTGGCACTGGCCTCGGCCACCCGGTTCATGAAGGAGGGTGGCGCCCAGGCCGTGAAACTTGAAGGCGGGGAACGAGTTTCGGAGCACATCGCCACCCTGACGATGTCCGGCATCCCCGTGGTCGCGCACATCGGCTTCACCCCGCAGAGCGTCAACACCCTCGGCGGCTTCCGGGTACAGGGCCGCGGCGACGGCGCCGAACAGCTGATCGCGGACGCCATCGCCGTCCAGGAGGCCGGCGCGATCGCGGTCGTCATGGAGATGGTGCCCGCCGACCTCGCCGGGCAGGTCACCCGCAAGCTGACCATCCCGACCGTCGGCATCGGCGCCGGCGCGGAATGCGACGCCCAGGTCCTGGTCTGGCAGGACATGGCCGGCTACACCAGCGGCAAGACCGCCCGTTTCGTGAAGCAGTTCACCCAACTCGGCGACCAGCTCCGCACCGCGGCGGCCACCTACGCCGACGAGGTCCGCCGCGGGGTCTTCCCCGGGCCGGAACACAGCTTCTGATCCGCGGGGACGCCCACCCGCGGTGAGCCCGGAAAACCCGGTGCGGCCGCCCGGCCGCACCGGGTACTTTCCCGCCATGCACGTCCCCTCGCGACAGCACCGGTCGCCGGACGCACGGGCCGCCCCGCGACACCACTGCTTTCCGACCGCGCCGGTCTCGCTGTCCGCGACGCCACTACACCCGCTGGCGCGGTGGGCCACCGACGCCGCGACCGCGCTGGGCATCACCATCACCGGCCCCGCCGAAGAAATGCGCCGCCGGGACTGGACCCTGCTCGCCCGCATCCCCACCACCGCCGGCCCGCTCTGGGCCAAGGCCTGCGCCCGCGCCTTCGCCCACGAAGGCCCGCTGCTGCACACCCTGCACCGCCTCGCACCCGGCAGCGTCCCCGAACCCCTTGCGCTGCACCGTGACAACGGCTGGTTCCTGACCGCCGACGGCGGCGAGACACTCCGTGCCGACCCCGCCCAACGAATCCCGCCCGGTACCGGATCCCACCCGGCCCCCGCCCGCTGGCAGTCCGCCCTACGCACGTACGCCCAACTCCAGCAACAACTTTCCCCACACATCACCGAACTCCGCGCCACCGGCGTCCCGGACCTGCCCCCCGCCCGCCTGCTCGAGGTGTACCAGCACTACGAACACCGCGCCCCGGGTCTCACCGCCGCGATCACCGATGCCGCAGCCGAACTGGACCGCTACGGCCGCCTCACCCTGGAACACAACGATTTGCACCCCGGCCACGTATTCGCCACCGGCACAAGGTTCTTCGACTGGGGTGACGCGGTCCTCACCCATCCCTTCCTGTCGATGCGCACCCTCCACGACCCGAACCGCGAGACCTACTTCGACGCCTGGCGCACCCTCGGCCCCGTCACCCCCACCGAAATCGCGCTCGCCGAACGCCTGGCCCCGCTCACCGCCCTGCATCCCTGGCGCACCCTCGACCTCACCCCTGGCAGCCCCGCCGCACCCCTTGCCCACTTCGTCGACGACCTACTGACGCAGTTGCGCAACGGTTTCGAGCGCTGACGGTCTCGAGAGCGCCAAACCGCTCGACACGACGCGCGACACGCCGTAAATGATTGCAGCACAAAGGTTTCACGCCGAAATCTGCGAGAAGTTGTGGCACAGAATCGATCGCGCCGGTAGTTTGCCGGGTATGGGGGAAAATCTGAGCAACCCACACGATGCGTACTTCCGGGCCGAGCTGTCGCAAGCGGAGGCGGTGGTCGGTCTGTTCGCCCGGGTCGGGCCAAACGCGAAGGAGACTACCGTGGCTTACTTTGAGGGGATTCGCGCCGAATTGATGGAGGAGTTGCGCGCGCAGCCCGAGAACGAGTTCTTGGTGAAAGGGCAGGCCGAGATCGTGCTGGAACAGCTGTCTTTCCGGTTCGGGGCAGTATCCGATCGCGTGCGTCAGGTGGTACGAGCCGCAAGTTCTGCAGAGCTGCGCGAGTTCGCGCGGCGCATGTTCACGGCCACGTCGGTCGACGAAGTGATCGCCGGGTAATCCGTAACGGATTGCGGCGTGCGGCAGGCGCCGCACGGGGGTTGTGCGCGCGCCCTCCCCTACGTTCGCGACGCACCGTCCAGGGGCACATACCGGGCAATCGGTGGCAGACTCGGATCGGACAGGATCATGAGCGGAGGACGGTTGATGGTGTACAGGCGGTGGGCGACCGGCGTGACGGTGGCGGTTGCGGGAGCGGCGGCGGTGCTGGTCGCCGGGTGCGGGACCAGTGGGTCGCCGACACCGGCCGGGTCCAGCGGGCCCACCTCGTCCTCCACCTCCGTGCATGCCAGCGGGTCGGCCGCGCCGGTCGGGCCGGGTCAGGTGCAGGTCACCGACGCGGTCGGGAAGCAGTTGTGCGACGACATCAAGCCGCAGCTGTCCGACTGGCGGGTGCAGGGGCCGACGCTGAGCCGGGTCGCGCTCAACATCGAGGTGCACGATTGGTCCTTCCGCAACGGCGGGATCAACATGCAGGTGCTCGGCGACAAGGCGGTCATCGACCGGCTCATGACCAAGAACTGCCCGGATGTCCGGACCCAGGCCTTGCAGGCCCTGGAGCTGACCGACCTCGCCTCGGGGATCGCATTCTGATGCGGCTCCTGTACCCGCCCCTGGAACCTCGTCGCAGCGGACTGCTCGACGTCGGGGACGGGCAGCGGCTGTACTGGGAGGAGAGCGGTAACCCGGACGGTAAGCCCGCGGTGTTCCTGCACGGCGGGCCCGGCGGCGGCACGTCACCGTTCCACCGGCAGTTCTTCGATCCGGAGGCGTATCGGATCGTGCTGTTCGACCAGCGGGGTTGCGGGCAGTCCGTTCCGCACGTCGCCGACGGCGCGAGCCTGGAGACCAACACCACCTGGCATCTCGTGGCCGATATCGAGCGGCTGCGCGAATTCCTCGAGGTGCCGGCCTGGCAGGTGTTCGGCGGATCCTGGGGGTCGACGCTGGCGCTGGCCTACGCGCAGACCCATCCCGAGCGGGTCACCGAACTGGTGTTGCGCGGCATCTTCCTGCTGCGCCGCAAGGAGATCGACTGGTACTACAACGGCAGCGCGGGCTACGTCTACCCGGACGAATGGGAGAAGTTCCTGGCGCCGGTGCCGGAGGCGGAGCGCGGAGGCGACCTCGTGAGCGCCTATCACCGGCTGCTGCACTCCCCCGATCCGGAGGTCGCCACGGCGGCCGCCGTGGCGTGGTCGACCTGGGAGGGTGCGACGAGTTCGCTACTGCCCGCACCGGATCGGGTCACCGAATCGGCCGATCCGCGGTTCGCGCTGGCGTTCGCGCGGATCGAGAACCACTACTTCGTGCACGGCGCCTTCTTCGACGAGGGTGCGCTGCTGCGCGACGTCGGCCGGATGGCGCATATCCCCGGGGTGATCGTGCAGGGCCGCTACGACGTGGTGTGCCCGGCGGTCAGCGCGTGGGATCTGAACCGGGCCTGGCCGAATTCCCAGCTGCACCTGGTCGCCGACGCCGGGCACGCCGCCGCCGAACCGGGCATCACCCATCATCTGATCGAAGCGACCGACAAGTTCCGGGAGGGCTGATGAACACGAAGGCCGGGCCCGCGCTGATCGCCGCCCTCGACGACGACATCGACCGCCTGTTGACCGCCGAACCCGAAGTGCGCGAGGACATCCCCGATTCGGTGCACCAGATGCGCGTCGCCACCCGCCGGCTGCGCAGTGTGCTGCGTTCGTATCGGAAGGTGCTGCGGCGTGGCCTCGTCGACGATATGCGCACCGAATTGCATTGGCTGGCAGGATTGCTCGGCGTCGCCCGCGACGCCGAGGTGCGCGCCGACCGGTTCGCGACCCTGCTCGAGGAGCAGCCGCCCGAGCACCGCGACGCCGCCGAACGCCTGGTCACCGACGAGCGCGCGAAATACGCTGCCGCGCATCAGGAAGTGCTGGCCGCCCTCGACGGTGACCGCTATGCGGCGCTGCACGGCCGGCTCGCCGACTGGCACGACCGCCCGCCGCTGCGCCGCCGGCACCTGAAGGACGAGGCGGGCACCGTCTTCTCGGGAGTGCTGCGCGACGATTTCCATCGCCTGCAACGACTGGCCCGCACCGGCACCGAGCTCACCGGCGACGAGCGCATCGAACATCTGCACGAGATCCGCAAGGGCGCCAAGCGATTGCGGTACTGCGCCGAGGCCGCGGTCCGCGTACTCGACGGTCCCGCCGAGGAATTGGCCGATCGCGCCAAACACCTCCAGACGGTGCTCGGCGACCACCGCGACGCGGTCGAGGCCCAAGAGGCCATCCGGTCCCGCGCCGTCGTGGCGGCCGCCCGCGGCGCCGACACCTCGGGCTACGACGAACTCGCGGAGATCGAGGCCGACGCCGCACAGAAGGCCCTCGACGAGTACCCGGCCGCGGCCGCGTTCCTGAAGCACGAGTACGGCAGCAAGGCGCTCCGGAAGACCCAACGGCACAAGAAGTCCGAACGGCACAAGAAGTCCGAACGACACAAGAAGTCCGGGCGGCACAAGAGGTCCCGGCGGCCCGGGAAGAAATAGGCCTCAGCACAGTCCGGCCAGCTTGTACAACACCAGCGAGCCGGCGACGGCGACGTTGAGGCTGTGCCCCGAGCCCACCATCGGGATCTCCACCGCCACATCGAGACGGTCCAGTCCCTCCGCCGGGATGCCGGAGCCCTCGTTGCCCAGCACCACCACGGTCCGCCGCCGCGCGGTGGGCAGGTCACCGAGCCGGATCGACTCGTCGGTCAACTCCACTCCGACGATCGCCGAACCGCCGCCGCGCTGCCGATCCAGCCAGCGGTCGACCCGGCCGTCGATCCAGTGCACACAGGACGGGTGCCGCAGCGTGTTGCCCTGAGCCAGCGCCTCGGGCACCCAGGGCCGCCGCGGCACCGCCAGGCAGGCGCCCACCGCATCGCAGCTGCGTAACAGGGTCCCGAGGTTGACGCCGTGTTTCGGCCAGAGCGGCGCGGCGATCAGATGGTTCCAGCAGCCGTGCCCGCGAGGGCGGCGCTGCCGATGGATCTCGGCGGGCGTCCGCGCCCGCACCCCGCTCATCGCGGTGCGGGAAGGACCTTCCCGCGTGGTTCGATCAGAGTCATGCGAACGGCGCTTCGCGGCGCACCGGGGCCATCACCGAGGCGAGCGCTTCGCCCGCAACCGATTCCACGGTACCCGTGGTGGGATCACGGGCGCAGCACCGAGACCAGGAAATCGGTCTGGTCGTAGACCGCCTTCTCGAACCAGTCGTCGAAATAGATGTCGAAGTGGCCGATCGGATACCGCTTCACCACAGCGTGTTTGGTGCGGGCGGCGGCCGCGAGCACCGGGCCCACCGGCACCAGCGAATCGTTGTCGCACACCGAGTACAGCACCGGCACCTTGATGTTCTTCGTGCGCCGCCACGGCGAATCGAACATGGTGGCCAGGGCGATCCGGGCGCCGACCTTCGGCTGGTACTTGCTGCTCTCCTCGGCGAGCAGGCCGAAACCCTCGGGCACGTCCGCGGCGCTCATCAGGGCGGCGGAATGCCGGCGACCGGCCAGCCGCACCCGGATCGGCTTGCGGCGGATCGGGCCGAACAGCACATCGGTCAGCGCCACCGTGCCCGTCTTGACGAACCCGATCGGCCCCTTCGCCCGCGCCGACGCCCGGCCGCTGGTGAACGGGCACTGCGCCACCACCGCCGCCAGATAATCGTCCTCGTGCGCGATCGACAGCACATGGCCCCCACCGAAAGAGGTGCCCCACAGCGCGATTCGCGTCGCGTCGAAACCCTTGAGGGTACGGGCGTAGGCGATGGCGGCCCGCCAGTCGTCCCGCTGCCGCCGGATATGGATCACCTGGCGCGAGCCGCCCCCGCTGGCCCCGAATCCGCGGTAATCGAAAACCAGCACGCCCATTCCGGCGAGGGCGAACCGCCGCGCGTACCGGTCCAATCCCATTTCCCGATCAGCGCCCAGACCGTGTCCCATGATCACCAGGGGCCGCGGCTTCGGCGGGCCGTCCGGAAGATAGAGCCACGCTGCACATTGATCGCTTCCCGACGGGAACCCCACCTCGACACGCTCCATGACCACTAACGGTAACGGGTCGCACCCCCGCCTGCCGAACAGGTTCCATTCATTCCGGGGAGGCGGTATTCCCACACCCGGGGGCCGCGCATCCGCTGTGAAACGGGACGGGCATAATGTGTCCGCAGACGAGTCGGTCGGGCGACTGCGGCGAGAGGAACGGGCACGCTGGTGCCGCTGCCTCGCGCCGAGGAAAGTCCGGACTCCGCAGAGCAGGGCGGTTGTTAACGGCAACCCGGGGTGACCCGCGGGACAGTGCCACAGAAAACAGACCGCCGGTGCCCGGTCCGTCAGGTCCGGGCGCCGGTAAGGGTGAAACGGTGCGGTAAGAGCGCACCAGCGCCCCGGGTGACCGGGGCGGCTCGGTAAACCCCGCCCGGAGCAAGGTCGAAGGTCGCACTCCTCGTGAGTGCGACTGCGCAGGCGTTCGAGGGCTGCTCGCCCGAGCCTGCGGGTGGGCCGCTCGAGGTGCCCGGCGACGGTGCACCCAGATGGATGGTCGCCCCCCGGCACTCGCCGGGGACAGGATCCGGCTTACAGACCGACTCGTCCCCAAATCTTCATCGCCCGGCCGGATCACGGCTGTGGCGGCGCCCATGCCGCGGTGCCATCATCGATGGTGCCGGGCAGGCCCGGCGCATGCTCGGCGCGAAAGCTCAGGTGGCGCGGGGATATGGATATTCCGGCATTGATCACGACCGTCGTCGCAATGGTCGTCGCGGCGGGCGTCGTGGTGACGAGCACGGGTGTGCGGGTCGTGCAACAGTTCGAGCGAGGCCTGGTGTTCCGGTTCGGCCGGGTGCGCGCGGTCCGGGAACCCGGTCTGCGCCTGCTGATTCCGATGGTCGACCGGATGCGCAAGGTGCCGATGCGGATCGTCACCCTGCCGGTGCCCGCACAGGAGGGCATCACCCGGGACAACGTGACCGTGCGCGTGGACGCGGTGGTGTATTTCCGGGTCGTCGATCCGGTGCAAGCCGTGGTCGAGGTGCAGGACTACATATTCGCGGTCGCGCAGGTGGCGCAGACCTCGCTGCGGTCGATCATCGGCAAGAGCGATCTGGACAACCTGCTGTCCAATCGCGAGGAGCTCAACAAGGGCCTCAAGGTCATGATCGACAGTCCGGCGCTCGGGTGGGGTGTGCACATCGATCGGGTGGAGATCAAGGATGTGGCCCTGCCGGAATCGATGAAGCGGTCCATGTCGCGTCAGGCGGAGGCCGAGCGGGAGCGGCGCGCCCGCATCATCACCGCCGAGGGGGAACTGCAGGCCTCTCACATGCTGGCCGAGGCGGGCACCCGAATGTCGGCGGCGCCGGCCGCGCTGGAACTGCGGCTGCTGCAAACCGTGGTAGAGGTTGCGGCGGAGAAGAATTCGACCTTGGTACTGCCGTTTCCGGTGGAGCTGTTGCGATTTCTGGAACGCTCCACGCCGGGAAATCCGCAACGCTCCGCACCGGGAAGCCCCGAACACCCCGCCGCGGCAACCGCGCAATCCGCCCCCGGCGGCGCCGGATCGGTGCCGATCGGCTCGGATGCCACGATTCCGGCGGAGACCGGAACCGACGACCGAGCGGACGGCGAAGAATCGACCGGCGCCGTGCCCCCGGGGACGGCGGATCGGCGAACATGAACGGCGACACCGGATCCGGCGGCGCCGTCGTGGACTAACCGGCCGGGCTGATGACGAGCATCTGCGCCCAATAGGCGGCCTGCTCCGGGCCGAGCAACGGCAACAGTTGATCGTAAACAATCGACGACATACGGTGCTGAACTTCCTTCCTACCTCGACTGGCGGCTTGACCTGCGCCACAGTAGCAGCGTGGCCTGCGAAACGCCGCAGACCCACCATATGGTCGCCGGTCATCGCGTGTCTCTTCCGAATATCCGTGCTGAACTGGCCTGAGACGTGATCGGCGTCATAGAGTGTTCGCGTTGGAAAGTTGTGCCGTGGGGTGGCGGCGAACTGTGGGTGTCAGTCAACGGACGTGGAAAGCAGGGTTCATCTATATGCGAGTAGTTCGCGCACTGGCCATCGGCGCGCTGATCGCCGGTGCCGCTTCGATTTCGACCGCGCTGGGAGCCGGCTCGGCCGGCGCGGTGGCATTCACCCCGGTGCCCGGCGGGGTGCAGGTCGACCTCACCCCGGGGGATACCCAGTGGGTGCACCAGACTCATTTCGGAC
This sequence comes from Nocardia aurantia, assembly GCF_009604425.1. GTDB lineage: Bacteria > Actinomycetota > Actinomycetes > Mycobacteriales > Mycobacteriaceae > Nocardia > Nocardia aurantia. The sequence continues at coordinate 614,247 of NZ_WEGI01000002.1, forward strand.
AGGTTCTGGCGGGCCTGCCGCATCCGTCAGCGTCCTCCTTCGGTGAGGCGCTGGATTCGGCGGCCGATATGTCCGCGCAATACCCCAGTGGCCGTGTGGTATTCACGGTCTACGGGCCGCTCGACAAGCTCAACGGCACGATGCTGGCGCTGCAGTAAGAGCGTCCGCACACCCGCGTCGGGGTTTCCAGCGGTACCGCTCCGGCACGAGACAGCATGGGCGGCGCCACTTTCGGGCCGGTTCCGGAACGCGAGCTCCGGAGCCGGCCCGTCTCGCGTCGTTACAGGTACGAGGTCTCGTTCACCAGCCGCACCGACGAGCCGCCGTCCGGATAGAACTCGGCGATCGACAGCGAGGCGAGATCCAGATGCAGCCGGTACAGCAGGGACGGACCGACTCCCAGCGCCAGTTGCAGCAGCGTCTTGATCGGCGTGACATGGCTGACCACCAGCACGTTCCGCTCGGGATACAGCGCGACCAGATCCCGGCGTACCGCCTCCACCCGCTCCCGTACCCGGTCGAAACTCTCGCCCCCGGGCGGCGGCAGCGACGCGTCGCCCAGCCAGGCCGCGTGCAGCTGCGGATCCCGTTGCGCCGCTTCGGCGAACGTGAGCCCCTCCCACTCGCCGAAATCGGTCTCGGTCAATCCGCCGAGCACCCGCACCGGTAGATCCAGCGCCCCCGCCGCGGCCTCGGCGGTCTCCCGTGCCCGGCCCAGTGGCGAACTCACCACCGCGGCGATATCCCCCTTGCCGGCCAGATGTTTCGCCGCGCGCGCGGCCTGCTCCCGGCCGAGCGCGGTCAGCGGCGGATTGCCGCGCCCGGAATACCGTCGCTCCACCGACAATTCGGTCTGACCGTGCCGGAGCAGCAGAAGCCGGGTCGGCCGGCCGACCACCCCGGACCAGCCGGGACCACCCGAGGCGGCCACCGCGGCGCGCACGGTGCCGCTCCCGGAATCCGCCGGATCGTCCGAAACCGTCGGCGCCGCAGTGCTTTCGGCCGAGCGGACGGCCGCCACCAGCGGCGCGTCGTCCATCGCCTCGTTGGCCAGCCGGTCGGCGTGCGAGTTGCGTTCGCGCGGAATCCATTCGAACCGGACGATGTCGAAACCCGCCACCAGCCGCCGGGCCCGCTCCGCGAGCGGAATCATGGCCGTGTGCTTGACCTTCCAGCGTCCGGACATCTGCTCGACGACCAGTTTGGAGTCCATCCGCACGTCGACCTCGCGGGCGCCGAGTTCGGCGGCGGCCGCCAGACCCGCGATCAGGCCCCGATATTCGGCGACATTGTTGGTCGCGACGCCGATCGACTCCTTGCGCTCGGCCAGCACCCGGTCGTGATCGGAATCCCACACCACCGCGCCGTAACCGGCCGGCCCCGGATTGCCGCGGGAGCCACCGTCGGCCTCCACGATCACATTCGTCATCGGCTCTCCCCGCGCGGCCGGCGGCTCACAGCCCGGACTGTGGGGTGCGGACCAGCACCGCCCCGCACTCCGGGCAGCGCACGACGACCTGCGGTTCGGTCTTCGCGATCCGCGCGATCTCACCGCGGTCCAATTCGATGCGGCAGGCGCCGCACCGGCGGGCCTGGAGCAGTGCGGCCCCGACACCGTGCTGGGCCCGCTGCTTGTCGTAGACGGTGAGCAGCTCGGCCGGGAACACGTCGATCAGTTTCTCCCGGTCGCCCGCGCACCGCTGGGCGGCGACGTCGAGATCCGCCACCGCCTGATCGCGCAGGCGCGCGGCATCGGCCAGATCGGACTCGGCCTTGGTCAGGTTGGCGCCGGCGTGCTGGTGGTCGGCGACGGCGGCCTCCCGCTGCTCCATCACCTCGAGCAGATCGTCCTCGAGCACCGATCGGCGGCGCTGCAGACTGGTCAGCTCGTGCTGTAGTTCGGACAGCTGCTTGGCGCCGACGCTGCCGCTGTCGAGCATCCCGCGGTCGCGTTCCTCGCGTTTGCGCACGCCGTCGATCTCGCTCTCCAGCTTGCGGATGTCGCGGTCGAGGTCGTCGATCAGGATCTCCACCTTCACCGCCGCATCCTTGCGGGTGGAGCGTTCCGTCTCCAGCCGCCGCACCTCCTGCGCCTCGGGCAGTACCTTGCGGCGATGCTCGATGCGGGTCAGTTCGGCGTCGACTCCGGCGAGGTCGAGCAGTTTGGCCTGGATCGATGATTCGACATTCAACGCGGAACTTACTCCTCGACACTATGGACGGTTCGGTGGTGCACGGCACCCCTCGGGGCAGCCGGGACCGGAGTGTCAACGGTACTCCGCCCTCCGCGCATTCCGCTCGAGCCCGCCGCTTTCCGGCGGTGCGGCCCGCGAAAACGAGCAGGCGGCCGCGGGCACCGGCGTGCGAGGCTGTCCGTATGGGTGAACATCACTACGCCGTCGACGTGGTCTGGAGCGGCGCGACGACCGACTACCGCTCCTACTCCCGCAACCATGAGGCCCGCGTCCCCGGCCGCCCGTCGATCCCCGGCAGCGCCGACCCCCAGTTCCGCGGCGACCCCACCCGCTGGAACCCGGAACAACTCCTGGTCGCCGCCCTCGTCGAATGCCACATGCTCTGGTACCTCCACCTGTGCGCCGACACCGGCATCGTGGTGACCGACTATCAGGACGCCGCCACCGGCGTCATGGACGACCACCGTTTCCTCCAGGTCACCCTGCACCCCCACGTCACCGTCACCGACGCGTCCCGGATCGACGCCGCCCGCACCCTCCACACCGAGGCCCACCACCGCTGCTTCCTCGCCAACTCGATGAACTTCCCGGTGACGCACGAGCCGATCGTCATCGCCGGGTGAGGAGCCGCCGGAGTCGGCGCACCGGCACCGGCCGATCACACGACGGCAGATCGTGGACCGGGCCCTCTCGCCGAATTCGCACTCCGCGCCCTGGTCGGCGAATCAGCAGGGCTCGAGTGAAGTCTCGCGCTGAGACGACTCGCGTTACGCCGACTCTGCTCGCACAACGCCAGATCGACCCGGCGGACTACGGCGCGGCCGGCGGGGCCACCGATCGGCTGGGCCGCAATGATTCTCACTCGTCGGCGGCGCCGAGCGTCCAGGGATCGGTCCGCAGGGCCGAGACGCGGGTCGTCACCGAGGGAAGTTCGGTGCGGACGACGGCGGCGGCCTGTGCGCACCAGGGAAATTCGGTGGCCCAGTGCGCGGCGTCGACGAGCGCCGGGCCGCCGGCCCGCAGGTGCTCGTCGGCGGGATGATGGCGCAGATCGGCGGTCACGTAGACGTCGACGCCGAGACGGGACACGGTGCGCAGCAACGAATCTCCGGCACCGCCACATACCGCGACGGTGTGCACGATCCGATCCGGGTCACCGGCGGCCCGTACTCCCCACGCGGTCCCGGGCAGCCCGGCCCGCACCCGGGCAGTGAAGGCGCGCAACGTCTCCGGGCTCGGCAGCGTGCCCATCCGGCCCAGCCCTCGCGAGGTCGGCAGCGCGGCACGCTCGGTGACCCGGAAGTCGGGATCCCCCGCCGGATGCGTCGTCCGCAGGGCCGCCAGCAGCGCACCACGGGCCGAGGTCGGCGCCACCACCTCGATGCGGCCCGGTACGGCCGATTCGCCCGCCGCTCCGCCTTCGCCGGATTCGGCATGCCCGCACGCGTGCCCGGCCCCGCCGGCGGTGGCACCGGCCGCCGACAGCGCGGCGCGCACCGCGGCATCCTCCTCCGGCGAGGGATACACCACCCATTCATCCACGGCCGCAGCGGTTTTGGTCTCCAACGGCCCGGAGACCGTGATACCGAGCGCAGCCGCGAGGGCGTCGGACACACCGGGATCCGCGGAGTCGGCGTTGGTGTGCGCGGTGAACAGCGCGCAGCCGTGCCGGATCAACCGATGCACCAGCGCCCCCTTCGGGGTGTCGGCGGCCACGGTGTCGACACCGCGCAGCAGCAGCGGGTGGTGAACCACGAGAGCCTGTGCGCCCCAAGCGATCGCCTCGTCGACCACCGCGGCGGTGGCATCCACCGCGAACAGCACACGGGTGATCGCGTCGCCCGGATCGCCACACACCAGCCCCACCGAATCCCACGACTCGGCCAGCCGGGGCGGGTAGGCCGCATCCAGCACAGCGACCAGATCCCGCACCGTCACACCCGCATCGCCCCGCGTCACCGCGCCTCCTCACCGTCCGCACCGGGAGCCGCCACGCCGGGCGCCGCGCCCGGCCGGTCCTCGGCGCCATCGCTTGCCGGATATCCGACACTACCGAAGACCCCGGCGATTTCCGGACCGGTACGGGCGCACCTCACAACCGCGCCACCATTGATCCGGTCCGGGTATGCCGCGTCTCACAGCCCGACGTCGTGGATGGCGGCGATCAGCCGGTCGACGGCGGCCGGTGGGCGTACGGCGAGCCGGAGGTGGCCGGGGCCGAGCCCGGGGAAGGTGTCACCGCGGCGGACCGCGATCCCCTTGTCCGCCAGTCGTTTCCGCAGCAGTTCGGCATCGGGGACGTGGATCAGCAGGAACGGGCCGGCGGCGGGTTCGTGGACGTGCACACCGGCCGACCGCAACCGGGCGCTCATCGCGAGCCGGTGCACCGCGAGACGTTCAGCGCGAGAACGTGATTCGGCGACGGCAGCCGGTTCGGCGGTGGCCGCGATCGCCTCCAGTTGCAGCGCGCCCAGCGGCCAGTGCGGGCGGCCGTGGTTCAGCCGGGCCAGCAGATCCGGTGCGCCGAGCAGGTATCCGCAGCGCAGCCCGGCCAGCGCCCAGGTCTTGGTGAGGCTGCGGAGGATCAGTACGTCCGGAAGCGATTGCGTAGCAAGCGATTCCGTCTCACCCGGCACGGCATCGATGAACGCCTCGTCCACCACCAGGATCCGGCCCGGCCGGCGCAGCGCCAGAATCCGCTCGGCCGGATGCAGCACCGAGGTCGGATTGGTCGGGTTGCCCAGCACCACCAGGTCCGCCGACATCGGCACCAGCGCCGGATCCAGGGTGTAGGGCGGCGGCAGCAGCACCCGGGTCACCGGCACCCCGGCCTCCCGCAGGACGAATTCTGGCTCGGTGAACGACGGCTGCAACACCGCGGCCCCGGCAGACCCCAGTCGCGGCAGCATCGCGAAGCCCTCGGCGGCGCCGGCCAGCAGCAGAACCTCGTCGGACGCGCGCCCGTGCCGTGCCGCGACCGCCGCCCGCGCCGCCTGCTCCTCGGCGGCCGACGGATACCGGCCGAGTTCCCCCAGCCGCGCCGCCAACCGGTCACGCAACCACGCGGGCGGGCCGCTGCCCTGGACGTTCACCGCGAAATCCAGCATGCCGGGCTGCGCGTCGACATCGCCGTGATGCCGCAGCCGCTCCCGGTCCACCGGCCACGCCGAGTCATACGGCACGCCGTCACCGTCCACCATCTCGCACCTCACCCGCACCGCATCCGCGAATCGACGCCACACCCCCAGCCCGGCACTCGGGCTGTACGACGGTCTGTAGTGGTATCGGGCACAGAGCACACCCTACGTGCCCGCCGCGCGGACCCACCCGACAGAATGGCTGTTGTGGGCGAGTTGCATGTGACCTTCATCTGCACGGGAAACATCTGTCGATCGCCGATGGCCGAGAAGATCTTCGCCACGGCGGTGGAACAGGACGGCCTCGCCGACCGCGTGCGGGTGACCAGTGCGGGTACGACCGGCTGGCATGCCGGCGACGACGCCGACCGTCGCACCACCGCGCTGCTGCGCCGGTACGGCCATTCCGCCGGGCACGTCGCCGCCGCGATCGACGCCGATCACCTGGCCGCCGACCTGCTGATCGCGCTGGACACGTCCCACGAACGCGAGCTGGCCCGGCTCGGGGTACCCGCGCCGCGCCGGCGACTGCTGCGTTCCTTCGATCCGGACGCCGACGGCCCCGACGTCCCGGACCCGTACTACGGCGACGCCGCCGACTTCGAACTGGTCCGGGAGCAGATCGAGGCCGCGCTACCCGGACTGCTCGGCTGGGTCCGCGATCAGCTCGGCGAGCGCCGATGAGCCTGATCCGCCGCCTGACCTTCCTGCTGCGACCCAGCTGGGTGATCTTCGCCGCCGTCGTGGTCGCGTTCGCATACCTGTGCTTCACCGTGCTCGCGCCCTGGCAGCTGGGCAAGAACATCCGCACCTCGCATCGCAACGACCTGATCGCCGCCTCGGTGAACGCGACACCCGTCGATATCACCGGCCTGCTCACCACACCGGACGCGAAGGACACCGAGTGGCGGCGGGTCGTGGCCACCGGCAGCTATGTGCCCGGGTCGACGGTGCTCGAGCGGCTGCAACGGCTCGACGACAAGCCCGCCTACGGGGTGCTCGCCGCGTTCCGGCTGGCCGACGGCCGGGAACTACTGGTCGACCGCGGCCTGGTCGGCGCCGCCGACGGCACCCATCTCCCGCCGATCGCCGAACCACCGGCCGGTCCGCAGCGGATCGAGGGCCGGGTCCGCAAGTCCGAGGGCGTCATCCCCGGCAAGGAACCGATGACCCAGGACGGTTATCGCCAGGTGTACTCGATCGACACGGCCCAGGAGTCGACCGTGCTGGGTACCGCGCTCACCACCGTGCCGACCGGCGATCGCGGCGGTTACCTGCAACTGTCCGAGGGCCAGCCGGGCGCCTTCACCCCCGAACCGCTCCCGCAACTGGACGCCGGGCCGTACCTGTCCTACGGCCTGCAATGGATCGCCTTCGGCGTGATGGCCCCCCTCGGCCTGGGCTATTTCGTGTACGCCGAGATCCGCGAGCGCCGCCGGGAGCGCGGCACCGCCCCGGCCGCCGCACCTGCTCCCGCAGCACCGGCGAACTCGGCCGATCCGGTGACGATCCCCGCGGCACCGCCGAAATCCAACACCGAGCGACTCGCCGACCGCTACGGCGGCACCCGTCACTGACCGGCCCGATCCGGCGACCCGAGCGGGGCGCTTCGGCGAATCGACACCTGCCCTCCCCGGCCGCGCTACCCGCACCCGACGGCACCGGCTCACCATGCCGGGTGGAACTCGCGCGGCCCTCGGGACTCTTGCCGCCGGGCGGCTTCCGAGGTCCCGGACCGCCCGCGCCCGAAGCGAGCGCGGATCCCCCCGGCGGAACACCCACTTCGACCGGCCGGCCGAGTAAGCCGCGTGGTTGCCGGTGTCGACGAACCGCTAGGGTTGGACGCGGTGTGTCGGGAAGTCTGGTCGACGAGTCACTGTCGATCGTGCCGAAAGGACATCCCGTGTCAGCGGTGAACCGCCCGAATCCCATTGCACTGCAAGGTGAATCGAACCGCGAGGAGCAGCGGTGACCGACGTGTCCCCGTTCGCCGCGGCCCTGCTGATCATCTCGCTGGCCGGGCTGGCCGGCGTGTTGTCGAGCCGGCTCGGGGACTGGCTGCCCGTCCCCGCGCCCGCGCTGTTCCTCGGCGGCGCGGCCGCCGCGTCCGATATCTGGCCCGCGCTGGGCCGCATCCCGATGACCCTGGTGCAGCAAGTGGTCACGATTGCGCTGCTGGTGATCCTGTTCGACGGCGGCATGCAGATCGGCTGGCGCCGGTTCCGGGCGAACGCCGCCGCGATCACCTGGCTCGGGGTGGTGGGGACGCTGGTCACCGCGGGAGCGCTGACGCTGGCCGCGCATCTGATCTTCGGCCTGGACTGGCGGATCGCGCTGCTGCTGGGCACCGCCCTGTCGCCGACCGATCCGGCGGTGGTGTTCTCGGTACTGGGCCGGCGGCAGATCGGCGGGCGCGCCGGAACCCTGTTGCAGGGCGAGTCCGGGGCCAACGACCCGGTAGGCATCGCCCTGCTGGTGGTGTTGCTGGAGACGAGCCGATTCCACTGGGACGCAATCGGTTCCGTGGCCGGGGAGTTCACGCTCCAGCTGCTGGTCGGCGCGGTCACCGGTGTGGTCGGCGGCCGGGCGCTGCTCTGGTTCATGCGAACGGTGCCGTTGCCGGCGGCCGGACTGTATTCATTGCGGGTGCTGGTGTGCGTGCCCGCGATCTACGCGGCCACCACCCTGGTCCACGGCTCGGGATTCCTGGCGGTGCTGGTGGCGGGCATCGTCATCGGCGACCAGCGGGCGCCCTTCCGCGCCGAGATCGAGCGATTCCATTCGGCGCTCGCGAGCCTCGGCGAGATCGTGGCCTTCGTGATGCTGGGGTTGACCATCCAGGTGACCGGTCCGCACGGGGTGATGGAGGGCGAGGCGCTGCCGATCGGCCTGGGACTCGCGATCCTGATGGCCCTGGTGATCCGGCCACTACTGGTCGGACTGACGACCCTGCGGATCCGATTGACCCGCGGCGAACGGATCTTCGTCCTGTGGACCGGCCTGAAGGGCGCGGTCCCGATCCTGCTGGGCACCTTCATCCTCAACGCCGGCGTACCGGACGCCCGCCGCGCCTACGAGATCATCTTCGTCGTGGTCGCGTTCTCGGTGGTCGTGCAGGGCGGCACGGTGCCCGCCGTGGCCCGCCGGTTGCGCCTGCCCCTGGAGACCGTCAATCCACGCCCCTGGACGATGAACGCCCGCTTCGAGGAGGAACCCGACAGCCTGCACCGATTCACCGTCGCCTCAGGATCACCCGCCGACGGTACAACGGTGTCCGGCCTGCCGTTCACCGACCTGTGGATCAGCGTGATCATCCGCCGCGGCCTACTGGTCGTCGTCACCCCCGACACGAGGCTACGCAGCGGCGACGAAGTGCTGATCCTCGCCGACCCCGGCTCCGCCGCCGACATCGAAGCCCTGTTCACCACGAAACCCATAGCACCATAAAGATTTTCGCCCACCGGTCGGTGCCCGGCGAATACGCGCGTCGGCCCGCATCCGGCTGATACACAGCGGCGGCCCCTCACCCCGGCCGACACACGCCAGCGAGCCGGCACTCACCCGGCACTCACCCGGCGCACGACAGCGCCCGGCACGCCGCCCAACTCACGGTCGGCGTCCAGTGCCCCGGCCAGGCTCACGGCCGCGTCCCTGTACCTCGGACTAGCCACGTCGGCGGCCCACCACGCCAGTCTGCCCACGGCGCTCAGTACCTCGGACCAGCAGGTGGCGACTCGGCACCCCCACGCAGCCCACAGGGCCCCGCACTCGACCTATGCAGGCGGCACCGCGTCTAGACCAGCGCGCGGCGGCGGCCTCGCAGCCCGGCGAGTGCGACCGCCACGACCGCCGCGGCGAGTTGGACGGCCTCGGACAGTCGCACGGCCCGGCGCAGATCGCCGACCCCGGGGGCGGGTCCGTCGCCGAGGGTGGGACGCATCTCCACACCGTGCCGATATTCGGTGCGGCCACCGAGTCGAACACCGAGTGCCCCGGCCATACTCGCCTCGGCGACTCCCGCGTTCGGGCTGGGATGCCGGCCGGCGTCCCGCCGCCAGGCCCGCACCGCGTCGCCCCGGCGTTCCCCCGCCAGCGCGACGGTCAGCACCCCGGTCAGCCGGGCCGGGACCAGATTCACCAGATCGTCGAGACGTGCTGCTGCCCAACCGAATCGGTGGTATCGATCGTTGCGGTAGCCGACCATCGCGTCCAGGGTGTTGATCGCCCGATAACCCACCAGCCCCGGCACTCCGGCGACGGCTCCCCAGAACAGCGGCGCTACCGTGGCGTCGGAGGTGTTCTCGGCGATGGATTCCAGTGCGGCCCTGGCCAATCCGTCGGCGTCGAGCAGTTCGGGATCGCGCCCGCACAGCGAGGGCAGCAAAGCCCGCGCCCCGGCGATGTCCCCCGCCTCGAGCAGATCCGCCATTTCCTGTCCGGTCCGCACCAAGGTCGTGCCGCCGAGAACCGCCCAGGTCGCCGCCGCCGTTACGAGAATCCCGGCGCCCGCGGACCGGCACCGCCGCCGCACGGCGCGACCGGCGACCACCGCACCGCCGACCAGCACTGCCTCGTAGATCACCCCCGCCGCGCGCCGATCCCGATAGACCAGCGGCTCCAGCCGCGCCGCGACGGTCCCGAATCCGGCCACCGGATGTCCCCGCCGGGGATCGCCGAGGACCCGGTCCAGCACGAACCCGAGCCCCACTCCGGCCGCCGTCACCATCCCCGTTCGCACCGGCCGACAGTAACGCACCCCTGATCGGCACCTCGCGACGCTTGCTACTTCTCGCCCGGCCGAACGTCCCATTCTCACCCTGCTCACCGCACGCAAGCTGTCGAAACTACCGGCGAGCGGACCGGTACGCCGCGGGACAGGTCGGGGCGCGCGACCCACGGCCTCGCCGGTCTCCGCCGTGGCAACAGGCGCGGGTGATCACCGGCACCGTGGCGGTCGCCGCCGTCTCCACCTTGGCGACCGGCTCCGGTGACCACCGGCACCATGGCGCTCGCCGCGATCCGTGACCTGATCACCAGTGCCCAGACTCCGGTTGCCGAATCCGCGCCCGGAAGCGGCCCCGCATACTGCGGTGATCGACTCGGCGGCGGCCGGATCGCCCTCGGCAGCAGCCGATCGGCCCAACCATCATGTCCCGGCATGCAACAACCGCCGACAGTTGGCCGAGACACGCCGAGCGTTGAGCGGAAGTCCGAATCGCCCTCGGCAGTCGATCGGCCCAACCATCATGTCCCGGCATGCAACAACCGCCGACAGTCGGCCGAGACACGCCGAGCGTTGAGCGGAAGTCCGAATCGCCCTCGGCAGTCGATCGGCCCGACCATCATGTCCGGCACGCAACAACCGCCGACAGTCGGCCGGGACAGGCCGAGGGTGAGGCGGGAGTCCGGATCCCTCGGCAACCGATCCGTCCACACTCCTCGCAACCGGCCCATAGGCGAAACCGGTTGACGCGTTTGATGTCACGCACCACGGCGATCCGGCCCCGATCATGTCCCGGCGACGATCCGGCCCCGATCACGTCCCGGCCCGGAAGAGACGCCGATGATCGGCCGGAGCCAGGCCGAGGGTGCGGTGGAAATGGTGGCGGAGGTTCACGGCGGTGCCGAAACCGGTGTCGGTGGCGATCCGATCCATGGTGTCGTCGGTGGATTCCAGTAGCAGGCGGGCGTGGTCGATGCGCTGGTGCAGCAGCCACTGCTGGGGGCTGGAACCGGTGCGGGCGCGGAAGTGGCGGGTGAAGGTGCGGCGTGACATCAATGCCACGCGTGCCCAGGTGTCGAGGTCGATCCGATCGTCGAGACGTGTTCGGGCCCAGAGCATCGCGTGTTCGATCGGATCGTCGTCGGCGGCGTCGGGGACCGCGATCGGGATGTACTGCGCCTGCGAACCGCCGCGATGCGGGGCGAGCACCAGAGTGCGGGCCAGGTCGGCGGCGACCCGGCTGCCGTGGTCGGATCGCACCAGGTGCAGGCAGCCGTCCAGGGCCGCGGCGACGCCGGCGGAGGTCATGATGTCGCCCAGGTCGGTCCACAGCCGGTCGGCGCGGACCCGGACCGCCGGGTGCGCGCGAGCCAGCTCGGCGGCCGCCGACCAGTGGGTGGTGACCTCCCGGCCGTCGGCCAGCCCGGAGGCGGCGATCGCCCAGGCGCCCAGGCACAGTCCGACCAGCCGCGCGCCGCGCTCGTGCGCCCGGCACAGTGCCGCCCGAATCGGCTGGGACAGTTCGGTTCCCGGGCTCCAGCTGGGGATCACCACGGTGTCGGCGGCCTCGATGGCCTCGAGCCCGTGCCGCACACTGATGTCGAAATCGCCGGGGGTGCGCAGGATTCCGGGACGTTCGACACAGGTGCGCAGCCGGTAGCGGGACTGCGGCTGGGCGCTGGTGCCGATCCCGCCGAACACCAGGCCGGGCACCGACAGGTGGAACGGGCTGATGCCCTCGAAGGCGAGCACGGCCACCTCGTGCGGGCGATCGGAGATCATGGCCCGATATTATCGGACAGCGGCCTTCGGGCCACTGTCGGCACTCCCGGCCGCCGACCAGGATCGACAACATGACCGACACCTCCACCACCGCGTTCGAACTGCTGCACATCGGCGGCCCGACGGTCCGCATCCGCTACGGCGGCCTCACCTGGCTCAGCGACCCGACCTTCGACGCGCCGCGCGACTATCCGGGCCCGATCACCCTGCACAAACTGAGCGGCCCGGCGATCCCGGCCGAACAGGTCGGGCCGGTGGACGTGGTGCTGCTGTCCCACGATCAGCACGCCGACAATTTGGATGTCTCGGGCCGCGAGTTCCTCACCACGGCCGGCACCGCCCTGTCCACCCCGGAGGCCGCGGGACGACTGAAAGATGTTCGGGGACTGGAGGAATGGGAGACAGTCCGGATCGCCGAGGTGACCGTCACCGCGGTTCCGGCGCTGCACGGCCCCGAGGGCGCCGAGGAATTCTCCGGTACCGTCACGGGTTTCGTGCTGCGGGCGGACGGGCTGCCCACGGTCTACCTCTCCGGCGACAACGCGTCGGTGGCGTACGTACGACGCATCGTCGAGCGCATCGGATCCATCGATGTCGCGGTGCTGCACGTCGGCGCCGCCAACGTGGGCCGGTTCGACGACACCGACGTCACCCTCAACGCCCGGACCGCGCTGCAGGCCGCCGAGGCGCTCGGCGACGCGGTGATCATCCCCGTGCACGCCGAGGGGTGGGCGCATTTCTCCGAGACCCTGGAGCACCTCGCGCGCGTCTTCGGCTACGGCGGGCGCACCGGGCAACTCCGGATCCCCACCGCCGGTGTGCCGCTGACGTTCTGAACGGCCGGTCCGCCCGAACCGTTCCGGGTGCGCGAATCCCGTGCCCGCACGGGGTGAATCGCCGTCCACGGTCGTGGTAACCGGCACCGATGTGCGCCACGATGGCCGCATGAGAATCGGGGTTCCACGGGAGATCAAGGAGCAGGAGGCCCGGGTGGCGCTGACCCCGGCCGGCGCCGGCGAGCTCGTCCGGCACGGGCACGAGGTGGTGGTCGAGGCCTGTGCCGGAATCGGATCCGGATTCACCGACGCCGACTACCTCACCGCCGGCGCGCGGACCCTGCCCACCGCCGACGAGGTGTGGCAGGCCGCCGATCTGATCCTGAAGGTGAAAGAGCCCGTCGCGCCGGAATATTCGCGGATGCGGCCCGGACTGGTGCTGTTCACCTACCTGCATCTGGCCGCCTCCCGGGCCTGCACCGAGGCCGTCCTCGCGTCGGGGATCACCGCGATCGCCTACGAGACGGTCCGCGGGCCGGAGGGCTCGCTGCCGTTGCTGGCGCCGATGAGCGAGGTGGCGGGCAAACTCGGCGCCCAGGTCGGGGCGTACCACCTGATGGCGCCGAACGGCGGCGCCGGGGTGCTGCTCGGCGGGGTGCCGGGGGTGCGCCCGGCGAACGTGGTGGTGATCGGCGGCGGCGTCGCCGGATCGAATGCCACGGCGGTGGCGGCCGGGATGGGTGCGCGGGTGACCGTGCTGGACACCAGCCTGCCGAAGCTGCGGCAGCTCGACGCCCGGTTCGGCGGCCGGGTCGTCACCATCGGCTCGAACGTCGCGGAGGTCGAAAGGGCCGTTCTCGCAGCGGATCTGGTGATCGGCTCGGTGCTGGTCCCGGGCGCGCGGGCGCCACAGCTGGTGCCGGACACCCTGGTGGCGCGGATGCGGCCGGGTTCGGTCCTGGTCGACATCGCCATCGACCAGGGCGGCTGCTTCCAGAGCTCGGTGCCCACGACGCACGCGAATCCGACCTTCCGCGTGGCGGATTCGCTGTTCTACTGCGTCGCCAACATGCCCGGCGCGGTACCGCACACCGCGACCGTGGCGCTGACCAACGCGACGCTGCCGTATGTGCGCACCATCGCCGACCGCGGCTGGCGGGCGGCCTGCCGGGCCGATCCGGGCCTGGCGCAGGGCCTGACCGCCGATGCGGGACAACTGCTCTCGGCGGAAGTGGCCGCCGCACACGGCCTGGCCGCCGGCTCCCCGGACGGCTTCGCCGCGGGCACCGGCTGACCAGTCGCGCACGGACGCCGGCCGACCGGCCGCTCAGGCCGACCGGCCGCTCACAGATACCAGTCCGGCTCCCACTCCGGCAGCTCGCGCAGCTTGTCCGGGTTGCGCACGATCTGGATCGCGCTGATCCGCCCGTCGTCGATGGTGAACGACATCACGCCGAGATGGCTGCCGTCGAACACCGCCAGGCCGGGCCGCCCGTTGACCAGCACAGTGCGGCCGGAGGCGTTGGTGCCCGCCCGGAACCAGCCGAAGAACAGCTTCGCGACCACCTCGGCGCCGCTGACCGGCCGCCGGATCGCGGGCACCTTGCCGCCGCCGTCGGAGATCAGGGTGACGTTCTCGTCCAGCACGCCCACCAGCGCGGACAGGTCACCGGAGCGCCAGGCCAGCGCGAACGCGGACACCACCTTCTCGTGCTCGTCGCGGCTGGCCGGGAACCGCGGCGTGCCCGCCTCCACATGCTTGCGCGCGCGAGAGGCCAACTGCCGCACCGCGGCCGGGGTACGGCCGACCACCTCGGCCACCTCCGGACCCGACATCCCGAACACGTCCTGCAGCACGAAGGCGGTGCGCTCGGCCGGCGACAGCGATTCCAGCACCATGAGCAGCGCGGTCGTGACCCGCTCGTCCTGGGTGACCCGATCGGCGGGATCGTCCCACGAGGTCACCTCCGGCTCCGGCAGCCATTCACCGACGTACTGCTCGCGGCGGGCCCGCGCCGAACCCAGCTGGTCCAGCGCCAGGCGGCCGGTGACGGTGCTGAGCCAGGCGCGCAGATTGTCGATCCGCTCGGTCGCCGAGCCGTTCTCGTGCCAGCGTTGCAGCCTCAGCCACGCCTCCTGCACGACGTCGTCGGCGTCGCTGAGACTGCCGAGCGTGCTGTAGGCCAGCCGGCGCAGATACGGGCGCAACTCCTCGAATCGGCGCGCCAGTTCTGTCCGCTCGATGTCGCCCACGATCGGCTCGGTCACGGCCACCACCTCTCCCGCATGCGATCCGCCCGGTTCCGCGGACCTTCTCACCATGATGACGACGTCGCCGCGGCGACTGTGACACGCCCGGCCGACTCAGGTCCGCGCGACGTCGCCGACGGGCTGGATGAGGCAGCTCAGGAACCGGTCGGGCGCACCGGCGTGCCGGACGGCATGCAGCTCGACCGGCACCCAGCCGCCGTCGACGGTCAGCAGCCGCACCGTCATCCGGCCGGATTCCTGCCGTCCACCGGCCAGTTCGGTCAGCACCCGCAGGTAGTCCTCGCGATCGCCGGGATGGATGAGATGACTGCTCAGCAGGTTGTGGTCGGACCGCGGCGGCGGCGCCGTGCCGTGCGAGGCCGGATGGTGCCGCCAGGCGATGCCGGGCAGCGGCGGGGTCAGCCATTCGATGATCTGCATGTTGCGCAGATCGATCAGCGCGGTGGTGCCGCCGAGCAGCGTGGCGGTGGTGTCGTGGTGGTGAGCGGGCAGCGCGAGGTCCGGTTCATGCCCGGCCTCCGCCCGCAGCAGCAGGCCGCGCAGCCGATCGGGGGCGTGGTAACGGAACCAGCCGTAGACCCGCGCGATGTCGCCGTCGGCCGTCAGCACTCGCATCGGTCCCTCCCATCCGGTGCCCGGCCGGGGCTCGAGCGCGGCCGCGATCAGCCGATCCCGGCCCTCACACTCCAGTACCCGGGACAAGAACCAGGCGCCGTGCAGCAGCGGGTGGCCGGCGGGCAGGACCGCGCCGCCGAGGCCGCCGCTGCGCAGCGTCCATTGAGGGCCGTGCCAGACGAAGACGTCCGCCGGCGGCGGATCGTCGCGCGGGGCGCCGGTCGCGCCGACCCACAGCCGCACGGCCGCCACCGCACCCTCGTACCCGGCGATCGGCACCGCGACGACGTCGAAGCCCGCACCGCGGATCAGGGCCCGGCGTTCGCAGGTCCGGCCGGAGTCCACCGCCTCGGCGATCGCGACCTCGGCCAGGGCGGTGAGGAAGCCGGGGCGGACGGCCCGTTGCAGCGACCGTTCCCGTGCCACGCCCTCGCCCGGGATGTGCCGGACGACCCGATCCGGGCGCGCGGCGTCGATCAGATACCACACAGTCTTCCCTCCCCGCACCGCACTTCTCCGAGCCCCCGAGCGCCCGCCTGTGAGTCTAGTAGCGGCGGCTGTGCGTATCGCCGGGCGGGCGTGGCAGACTGCCGGGCATGGGCGAGCATCCGGCACCGGTTGTGCGGTGCGGCAACCGGATTCGGCGGCATTCCGAGGTGCACGAACGGGCCGGGCGGCTGGCGGCGGCACTGGCGGCCGCCGGGGCGGGCCGCGGCGCGCGAGTGGCGCTG
This sequence comes from Nocardia aurantia, assembly GCF_009604425.1. GTDB lineage: Bacteria > Actinomycetota > Actinomycetes > Mycobacteriales > Mycobacteriaceae > Nocardia > Nocardia aurantia. The sequence continues at coordinate 630,477 of NZ_WEGI01000002.1, forward strand.
TTGCTGCGCAACGACATCGAGTTCCTGGAGGCGTCGCTCGCGGTGGCGGCCACCGGCGCGAATCCGGTGCCGATCAACACCGCGTGGACCGCCCCGGAGGTCGCGCACGTACTCGCCGACAGCGGTCCGCTGCTCGTCGTCGTGCACACCGAATTCGTCGGCGTGGTCGAGGGCGCGCTCGACATCGCGGGCGCCACAACGGGAGTCGTGGAGGCGGCGATGCCGCCGGAACTGCTCGCCGAGGCCGGGCTCGACGCGGCGCTCGCCCGGCCCACCGGCCGGCACCGCCTGCTCGAGGACCTGATCGCCGCCGAGCCGCGACCGCTGGGCCAGGTCGAGGGCGCGATCGCCGACTCGATGGGCCTGATCTACACCTCCGGTACCACGGGACGGCCGAAAGGTGTACTGCGCGAACGGCTCACCGCCGAGCAGCTGCTGTCGATCGCGGGTGCGACCGCCACCCGGATGGGACTGACCCCGCAGGCCGAGGTGCTGGTCGCCGGGCCGCTGTACCACACCAGCCCGAACGCCGTTGCGGTGCTGGCACTCCGGATGGGCGCCTCGATCACCGTGATGCCGCGATTCGATCCGCGGCGGTTCCTCGACCACGTGCAGCGGTATCGGATCACCCAGGCGAAGGTGGTGCCGACCATGCTGTCACGGCTGCTGTCGCTGCCCGCCGAGGTGCGCGCGGGCTACGACGTGTCGAGCCTGACCCACCTGATTCATTCGTCGGCGCCCTGCCCGCCCGCGGTGAAACGCGCCGCGATCGAATGGTTCGGGTCCGCGGTGCGCGAGTTCTACGGCTGCACCGAGGCGGGCACGATCACCTGGATCGACGCGGAGGAGTGGCTCGCTCATCCGGGCAGTGTCGGGCGGCCCGCCGACGGTTCCGCGGTGGTGGTCGCCGACGCGGCCGGACATCCGTTGCCGCCCGGGGAGATCGGCGACGTGTACGTCCGGGGCGCCGACTACTGGCCCGATTTCCACTACCTCAACCGCACGGGCGGCCACGACGGCCCGGTGCCCGGCCGGCTGTGCGTCGGCGACACCGGCTACCTCGACGAGGACGGATTCCTCCATCTCACCGGCAGATCCGCGGAGATCATCATCCGCGGCGGGGTGAACATCCATCCCGCCGAGATCGAGCACGCGATCATGGCGATTCCGGCGGTGGAGGATGTCGCGGTCTTCGGCATCCCCGACGCGGATCTCGGCGAAACCGTTGCCGCGCACATCGTCCCGCGACCCGGCGCCACCCTCACCCCGGCCGGCATCGCCGGGGCACTGCGCGAGCGCCTCGCGAAGTTCAAGCACCCCACCACGATTCGCATCGTCGCGAGCCTCCCCCGGGACGACGCCGGCAAACTGCGCAAACAATCGCTGCGCGCCGAGTACGCTCCCGGCCCCGGTACCGGCCGGTGATCCGCCCGGCCCGGCTAGGGTCGGCGGTATGAAGATCAGACTGGGTGAATTCGAGCCGCAGGTCGACGAGACGGCGTGGCTGGCGCCGAACGCGACCGTGATCGGCCGGGTGCGGCTCGGCGCCGAGGTCGGCATCTGGTACAGCACCGTGGTCCGCGCCGATGTCGAGGACATCTCGATCGGCGCTCGCACCAACATCCAGGACGGCTGCGCGCTGCACGCCGATCCCGGATTCCCGCTCGTCATCGGCGCCGGAGTGTCGGTGGGGCACAACGCGATCCTGCACGGCTGCACGGTCGAGGACGATGTGCTGGTCGGCATGGGCGCGACGGTGCTCAACGGCGCGGTCATCGGGACCGGCAGCCTGATCGCCGCCAACGCCCTGATTCCCGAGGGCGCGCGGATCCCGCCGGGCTCACTGGTGGCCGGCGTACCGGGCAAGGTCCGCCGGGAACTGGGACCCGCCGAGATCGACCGCATCCGGCTCAATGCCGCCGTCTACGTGCACAACATCGGCGCGCACCGGGACGCCGAGGTGATGTGAAAGAGCCCACACCGGGCTGCGGAGTGGACACATTTTGTTAACATTTTCGCCAACGTGCCCGGTGGAGCGGCCGATGACCTCGGTGCGGCGCACGCGCGACCCGAGCCCGCGCGGAATTCCGGGCTCGTTCGCGGGTGAGCAGGAGGTACCACGGTGGCGTACGAGCAGTCCGGTATGCACCGACCCGCCGGGCGGATCAGCGTGGCGGACATCGCCGCGGAGCCCGGTGGCATCGAGGCGCTGCGGCGCCGAGTCCACGAATTGCGCGCGCGGGGCATCGACTTCGCCGCCAATGCGATCGAGCGGGAGATGGTCGCGTTCGACCTGAACGTCGCCAACCGTCCCTGACATCGTCACGCGAGCACGCGTCCCCCGGATCGGCCGCGAGTCGATGAGATACTGATCGACACCCTTCCGCGCCGGGTCGCTGCCCCGCGGACCGAATGCGACATGGAGACTCGATGCCCACCGTTCCACCCATCCTGGCGCGCATCCTGGAGAAGCCGCGGGCCGACGGCGAACAGCTGCTGGAGAGCGCGCTGTCGGCGTTCCTGGACTTCGGGATCAAGCGCACCAGCATGGGTGAGATCGCGCGGCGCGCCGGCATCAGCCCCGCCACCCTGTACCGGCGGTTCGAATCCAAGAACGACCTGGTCGAGGCGGTCGGGGTGCGGGAGGCGCAACGGTTCGTGGCGGCGATCGAGGAACGAGCCGCCCGGATCACCGGCGGCTCCGGCGTCGACGAGCTGGTGGAGATCTTCGCGTCCTTCACGACCCTGCTCGCCCGCAACGAACTGCTGCAACGACTGCTGCGCACCGAACCCGAGCTGATCCTGCCGCGGCTGACCGTCGACGGCGGTCCCGTGCTCGAGGTCGGCCGCATCTACCTCGCCGAGAAACTGCGCGGTCTCCAGGAATCGGATACCGCACTGGATTTCGACCCCGACCTCGTCGCCGAGGTGCTGGCGCGCCTGGCGCAGTCGCTGATGCTGACCCCGGAGGGGCGGATCCCGCTGCGCGACGAATCCGCCGCCCGTGAATTCGCCCGCCGCACACTGCTGCCCATGGTCGGCGTGCGTTCGTCCTGAGCGCGACCCGGATTCACCCGGGCAGGCCGAAAGCGGCCGCGACCAGTTCGTCGAGCGCGCCGGGATCCGGTTCCGCGCCCTCGATCAGGTCGCGGACCAGGACGGTGAGCGCCTCGGCGGCCGGGGTGGACGGATCCGGAACCGGCAGCCGCGTCACGTACTGGGTGATCCACCGGCGTCGTCCCGAGTACAGCCGGTTGCCGCAGACGGCGTCGTAGAAACGCAGGCCCAGCGCCGAATTGGCCACGCCCATCAGCAGATACGCGAACCGGTCCGCCTCGGCCGCCGAGCCGTGCAGGTCCGGCACCGAGATCCAGTAGCAGTCACCGTTGACGATCGCGCCGCTGCGGTCGAACGCGAACCGCGGCGCCACGCTGATGTCCGGGAACACCAGTTTCGGCGACCGCCACAGGTGCGGCCGCTGCGGCACCCAGATCTCGAACCACTCCCGGCCCCCGCCCACCACGTAGTCACGCGCGGCGAGGACGTCCTTGTGCGTGGCCAGATAGGCTGCGGTGCAAGGGAATTCGGAGAGGTCGACGGGCGTGCGACGGGTCCGGGTGACATCGTAGGGATAGAGCACCCGGGTCGGCCGCCCGCGGGTGATGCGCCACGGAGTCAGATCGTGGTGAGTGAGCAGGTCGAACAGCAACTCCGCCTCCGGTTCCGGCCGCACCTCATGCCACCGATCGGAGATGAACACCCGATCCGCGGTGGTCTTGATTCCCACCCGGATTCGCGCCAGCTCCCCGAAACTGTGCCAGGTTCCGGCCGCGATCCGCCGCAACCAGGCATCGGTATCCGGCTGCGACAACCGCCACGGGATACCGTTCGAGCCGTCGGCCGCCGTGGCGCGCTCGGCCGCAACCGATCCCGCGGCCCCGCAGTCCAGTGTGCCGACCTGGACCGCGATGACCCGGCCGTCGTGCCGAACCACGGTGTCGCGGTCGGCGTTCAGTGCGGTGAACAGGTCACCGGCCCGGCCGGTTGTCGCCGGGAGGGTCCGCGCGGCAACAGGATTCGGGCCGCGGTCGCCGGCGGTCCGCGGCAACGTTCGCGCGGCGGTATCCGCCGACGCCTCGTACGCGGCGACGTAGCGACAGCTCCGGGAACCGCTCGTCCCCGGCGGCGGACGCACCGCGATGGTGACCGCGGGCAGCACCGCCGCCTCGAACAGTTTGGTGTCGCCGAGATCGTAGAGCTCCACCGGGATCAGGTCGCGGCACAGCAGCGCGCGCAGATTCGCCCCCGCCTTGGTGGTGAGAAACCGGTTGGCGCACAGCAATCCGAGCACCCCGCCGGGCCGGAGCAGGCGCGGCACGCTGGCCACGAAGGGATGGGTGAGATCTATCCGCCCCGTGAGCCCGAACCGATCGCGCAGCAGCCGCGCCGTCCGCGCACCGAGTTGCTGGGTCCGCACATACGGCGGATTGGTGATCACCACGTCGAACTGCTCGTCCGCCAATTTCTCCGCGGCGTACAGAAAGTCGCCGACCTGCCAGGTCACGTCGAGTTTCGCGGCCCGCTCGCGCGCCACCCGCACCGCCGCCGGATCCAGATCGTAACCGGCGGCCCGGACCGGCAGGCCCGGAAACCGTTGCGCCACGGCATCTCCCAGTGCCAGCAGCAACTCCCCGTCACCACAGGCCGGGTCCAGGATGCGCAGCGTCTCCCCCGGAACCAGATGCGTCAGCAGCCGATCGGCCAGGAATCGCGCGAGCCGGTCCGGGGTGTAGTGCCGCCCGTGTCGTTTGCGCACACCGGCCCCGTCGAGCTCCCTGCCCGCCCGCCGGTCGATTGCTGGCCCACCCCAGCCATCCATATCCGCATTGTGCCCGTTCGAACCCGGTTTCCGGGGCAGGTCCGCCCATCACGGTCCGACCGGTTCCGGCGCGGCCGCGAATTTTCCGGCAGACTGCGTGCGTGGGCTCGGAGATTTCGGGGGCGGGACCCCGCAAGAGATGGTGGCGGCGGCCGGTCATCCGGCGGGTGACGATCGGACTCACGGTGATCGTCGTGCTGCTGGCGGCGGTGGTCCTGGCGGCGGACGGCTGGGTCCGCTCGCGGGCGGCCGGCCGGGAGTACACCGCGACGACCGTGCCGCCCGCCGATGTGGCGCTGGTGCTCGGCGCGCAGGTCTACGCCACCGGGAATCCCTCCCCGTATCTGGCCGCGCGGCTGGACCTCGGCCGCGCCCTGCTCGAGACCGGGAAGGTGAAGGCGCTGCTGCTCAGCGGCGACCACGGGCAGTGGTCCTACAACGAGCCCGACGCCATGCGCCGCTATCTGATGAACAGGGGCGTACCGGCGGAGAAGATCGCGGTGGACTACGCCGGCTTCGACACCTACGCGTCCTGTGCGCGGGCGTACCGGATCTTCGGGGTCCGCAGAGCGGTCGTCGTCACCCAGGACTTCAGCGTGCCGCGCACGGTCGCGCTGTGCCGTGCGGTCGGAATCGAGACCACCGCGGTCGGCGATCACAGCCAGCCGCACAACGGCACCTACCGCCGGATCTGGCTGCGCGACCAACTCGCCGACACGAAGGCGGTGTATTCGATCGTCGCCCGGCCCGATCCGGTGCTCGGCGACCAGGAGACCACCGTCCGCGACGCGATCGCCGCCGACGGTGGCTGATCCGATCCTCAGCCGATGCTGAACGGCCTGCCCCACAACGTCTGTGAGCCGTCCATGACGTTGTCGTGGACGGTCACCGTCGTGTAGGCGCGGGCCTCCGCGGCGCCGGCGCAGCCGTCGATCGACAGCGCGTGGTCCACATACTGCGTGATGCCGTCGGTGCCGGTGAAGGTGTAGGTCTGCACCTGTTTGGTGGTGACCGACCCCGGTTTCAGGTGCAGCGACATGTTCGGATCCCCGTACGGCGAGAGACCGTTGCCGTCGACGCCCACGCCGAGATCCCCGGTGCCGACGGTCAGCCCACCGCCGCCACCTCCGCCGCCGTAGCCGCCGCCGGACCCGCCGCCACCGCCGGCATCGCCGCCCCCGGAGTCGCCGCCACCGCTCTGGTCGTCGCCCTGGTCATCGCCGGGCTCACCCTGGCCCTTCGCGCCACCTTTGCCCGGACCGGCGGACTGCCCCGCCGAATCGCCACTGCCCTCGGCATGCACCCCGCTGCCGAGATCGACCTGGCAGCCGAGCAGATATCCGGTCTCGATCCGGCCGCCGGTCACCTTGACCCCGTCCGGCGCCGCCACATGCACCGAGGTCACCCCGGAGACCCACGCGTTGCGCGACAACGGATTGTCGGCGATCGAGGACGAGATCGTCGCGTGTTCCCCGCTGCGGTCCACGTCGATGGTCAGCCCGTCCCGGGTGTTCAACTGAATATGCCCGTCGGGCAACGCGACCTGGGTGTCGGCGTGCGCCGCGCCGCCGGCGGCGATCAGCATCGGCACGCTGGCGAATGCCACGAATACCGAGCTCAGGGCACCTCGCATGGCGGGCTTCCGCTTTCCTGTGCCGGGTCGTCCCGGTTCGTCGATGAGGGACACGGCGCTCATCCGATACTGAAGGGCAGGCCGTACAGGGTCACCTCGGCCGAGCCGCGGTCGTTCTTCACGGTCAGGGTGCTGAACGCCCGCGCCTGCGCGTAACCGGCACAACCGCTGACCTGGACCGCACGCTCGCTGTAGGCGATACCGACCGCGTTCGCGGCGGGATCGAGCTTCTTGGTGTCGAACTTGACCGTCGCGACCCCACCCGGCACCAGGTTGATGTTCGGATAGATCTCGGGATAGGCCGAATTCGGGGAGATGTAGATGTCACCGCCGAGCGACACGCCGCCGGAGAGATCGACCTGACACCCGACCACGTACCCGGTCACGAGCTTGCCGGAGGTCGCGCCGTCGACGGTCGCGTACACCGTGGCGGACATGCCGGCGGTCCGGGACAGTCCGTTGGACGCGATCGACGGCGAGACCACCGCGTGTTCGCCGGAGCGCGTGAGATCGACCCGAACCCCCGTCGCGGTGGTCAGGGACTGCTCGCCGTCCGGCAGCGGCACATACGTATCGGCCTGCGCCACCGGCGAATCGACCGCGGCGGCGACCACGCAACCCAGCAGCATCGCGGCAAATCCCAGCCCCGCACCGGCGGCCCTGCGGCCGCCGGACTCATTCACCCTCATCAGTTACCTTCATCGGTCGGAACCATCGATACTGCAGCAAACGCGGCTCACGCTCGCATCCACAAGTAAACGGAAGCTGTCAGCCGGCTGCGCGTCCGCCATGAATGCCGCGCGGTGACCGAGAATGCCATTCTCGCTGGATGGTATGACTATTACACCGAGTCAGGAAGTGAGACGACAGCATGGCCATCCATTACGAGGCACAAGGCCGCACCGCACTCATCCGTATCGACAATCCCCCGGTCAACGGACTCGGGCACAGCACGCGCGACGGCATCGTGTCCGGGCTGCGCCGGGCCCTGGACGACTCCGGCATCGATGCGATCGTGCTCACCGGCGGTAACGGCTTCTTCTCCGCCGGCGCCGACATCACCGAATTCGGCACCCCGAAGTCCACCGCCTCGCCGACGCTCAACGAGGTGATCGCCGCGCTCGACGCCGCGGACAAGCCGGTGGTGGCCGCGATCGAGGGCACCTGCCTCGGCGGCGGCCTGGAATTGGCCCTGGGCGCGCACTACCGGGTCGCGACCACCGGCAGCAAGCTGGGCCTGCCCGAGGTCAACCTCGGCCTGGTGCCCGGCGCCGGCGGCACGCAGCGGCTGCCGCGCGCACTCGGTTTCGCGACGGCCGTCGACATGATCACCACCGGCGCCCCCCGCACCGCCGGCGCGCTCGCCGCCCTCGAGGGTCAGCGACTGCTGGACCGGGTGGTCGAAGCCGACGCCGTCACCGCGGCCGTCGCCTTCGCCGGTGAGATCGCCGCGACCCGCCCGCTGCCCCGGGTCCGCGACCTGACCGCCACCGGCGATCCGGCCGCCGCCGCACCGCAGCGCGCGGCGCTGGTCAAGCGCAGCCGGGGCTTCCTGGCACCGGTCGCCGCCTTCGATCTGGTCGCGACCGCGGTGACCACCCCCTTCGACGAGGGCCTGGCCGCCGAGCGCGCCACCTTCACCGAACTCGTGGCCGGTGACCAGTCCGCCGCCCTGCGGCACGCCTTCTTCGCCGAGCGTGCGGCGCGCAAGATCCCGGGCATCGGCGCCGACGTCCGGCCGCGCCCGGTGGCGAAGGTCGGCGTGCTCGGCGCCGGCACCATGGGCGGCGGCATCGCGATGAACTTCCTCAACGTCGGCATCCCGGTGACCATCCTGGAGACCGCGCAGGAAGCGCTGGATCGCGGACTCGGCGTGATCCGGCGCAATTACCAGGTCCAGGTCGACAAGGGCAAACTCGCCGCGGACGCGCTGGAACAGCGCATGGCCCTGCTGACCCCGACCCTGGACTACGCCGACCTGTCCGACAGCGACCTCGTCATCGAGGCGGTGTTCGAGGACATGGACGTCAAGCGCACCGTCTTCACGAAGCTCGACGAGGTGGTGAAGCCCGGCGCGATCCTGGCCTCCAACACCTCCTCGCTGGACCTGAACGCGATCGCCGCGGTCACCGGCCGGCCCGAGGACGTCGTGGGCCTGCACTTCTTCAGCCCCGCGAACGTGATGAAGCTGCTGGAGATCGTGCGCGGCGACCGCACCGCCGACGATGTGCTGGTGACCGCGATGGCCCTGGGCCAGCGCATCGGCAAGGTCGGCGTGATCGCCGGCGTCTGCGACGGATTCATCGGCAACCGGATGCTGAACAACTACCGCACCGCCGCGTTCGCACTGCTGCGCCAGGGCGCCACCCCGGCCGAGATCGATTCCGCCATCGAGGGTTTCGGCTTCGCGATGGGCCCGTTCCGGGTGGCCGACCTGGCCGGCAACGACATCAGCTGGGCGATCCGCAAGCGCCGCTACGCCGAGCATCCGGACGTGCCGCGCGAGGAGATCGCCGACTCCCTGTGCGAGCTGGGCCGATTCGGCCAGAAGACCGGCGCCGGCTGGTACGACTACAACGGCCGCGACCCGCAGCCCAGCCCGGTCGTCGCCGACCTGCTGGCGTCGTACCACGAGAAGCACGGCACCAAGCCGCAGACCTTCGAGCCGGACGAGATCGTGCAGCGGCTGGTGCTGGCGCTCACCGACGAGGGCGCTCGCATCCTCGAGGAGGGGTTCGCCCAGCGCGCCTCCGACATCGACGTGGTCTACCTCTCCGGTTACGGCTTCCCACGGCACCGCGGCGGGCCCATGTGGTACGCGGACCGGGTGGGCCTGCCCACCGTCGTCGCCGCGCTGCACCGCTACCACGAGGACGAGCCGGGCTGGGCGCCCGCGCCGCTGCTGGCACGCCTGGCCGCCGAGGGCGGCAGCTTCGAATGATGTTGTGGCAGTAGTGTTCTCGGCACAGCCCGAAGCGGGCCGTCGAACCGGAACCGCGGGCCGGGTGGCCACCGACCACCCGGCCCCCGCCGCTCACTTCCTGTCCGCCACCGCCGGCGATCCCCGTTCCGGGCCGCCGCGGTGCCGGATCCGACTCGGCCGGTTTCGTTGTCCGGCAACCCTATTACCGCAAACGATGGCGCTTAAATAGATGAGCGCTTACTCTCTTGTAGGTGGCCGCACCGGCGCGAGGCGATGTGCGGTGCTCGCGAGAGAGGACTCCCATGCCGACGAACGCCGCACTCGACCGACAGTCCCTGCCGTTCCTGACCGGCGACCCCAAGCGCCTGCTGATCGGCGGCGAATGGGTCGAATCCGCTTCCGGCCGAACGTTTCCGAGTATCGACCCGTCCACCGGCGCGACGATCGCGGAGATCGCGCAGGCCGACCCGGACGATGTGAACCGCGCGGTGGCGGCCGCGCGGGCGGCGTTCGAGGGCCCCTGGCGGTCGCTGACGCCGGCGGCGCGGCAGTCGATCATCTGGCAGGTCGCCGACGTCATCGAGGCGAACGCGGCGGAACTGCGGCGGCTGGAGGCCGTCGACATGGGCATGCCGATCGGCCGCGATCCGGGCGCGGGGGCCGACAAACTGGTCGAGGTGCTGCGCTACTTCGCGGGCTTCGCCACCAAGATCCACGGCCGCACCCTGCCGAACTCGATGCCGTGGCAGATCCTCACCTACACCTCGCACGAACCGGTCGGCGTGGTCGCGTCGATCATCCCGTGGAACAGCCCGATCAACAACGTGCTGTGGAAGCTGGCGCCGGTGCTGGCCAGCGGCTGCACGATGGTGCTCAAACCCGCCGAGGAGGCGAGTCTGGTCGCGCTGCGCATCGGCGAATTGCTTTCCGGGACGGACCTTCCCGACGGCGTGGTCAACATCGTCACCGGCTTCGGCGAGGCCGGCGCGGCGCTGGTGGAGCACCCCGGCGTGGACAAGGTCGCGTTCACCGGCTCCACCGCCACCGGCCAGGCGATCGTCCGCGCGTCCGCGGGCAACCTGAAGCGGCTGACTCTCGAACTCGGCGGCAAGTCACCGGATGTCGTGTTCGCCGACGCGGACTTCCGCCGCGCGGTACCCGGCGTCGCGATGGGGGTGTTCGGCAACTCCGGGCAGGCGTGCTGCGCCGGCACCCGAATCTTCGTGGAACGCCCCATCTTCGAGGAGTTCGCGGCGGCGCTGACCGCCTATACCGCGAAACTGAAGGTGGGCCCGAGCCTCGACCCGCAGACCCGGATCGGCCCGCTGGTGTCCCAGGCCCAATTGTCCCGGGTCACCGGCTATCTCGACATCGGCCGGGAGGCCGGCGCCCGGGTGCTGGCCGGCGGCGCCCGCCTCACCGACGGCGATCTCGCCAACGGCTACTTCGTCCCGCCGACCCTGCTGGCCGACGTCACCGACGATATGGCGGTGGTCCGCGAGGAGATCTTCGGGCCGGTGGGCTGCCTGCTGCCGTTCGACACCGTCGAGGAGGTCGCGGCCCGGTCCAACGACACCGAATTCGGTCTGGCGGGCGGCATCTGGACGACCAACCTCGGCAACGCGCACCGGCTGGCCGCCCTGATGCGCACCGGCACCGTCTGGGTCAACACCTACAACCTGTTCGACCCGGCCGTCCCGTTCGGCGGCTACAAGATGAGCGGCTGGGGTCACGAGAACGGTCCCGACGCCCTCGGGCAGTACCTCACCACCAAGGCCGTCTGGGTCCGCACCGACTAGACCGGCGCTCCACCGTGTTCGACGACACCGACCGCAGCATCCCCGCCCGGCTGCTGCGGATCGCCGCCGCCCAGCCCGACCGCGAGGCCGTGGTCGACGGCGAGATCCGAATCACCTACGCGCGCTTGGCCTCCGGCGTGGTCCAGTCCACCCGGGCGGCCCAGGCGGCCGGCATCCTGCCCGGCGACCGCGCCGCGATCTGGGCGCCCAACGGCTACCGCTGGATCGTGGCCGCCCTGGGCATCCTCGGGGCCCGCGGCGTCGTCGTACCGGTGAACACCCGGTTCAAGGGCGCGGAGGCCGCCGAGGTGCTCGCCCGCGCCGGCGTGCGAATCGTGTTCACCGACAACGACTTCCTCGGCGCGAACTTCGCCGCGCTGCTGGCGCCGCACCGAGCGGAACTGCCCGAGCCGATCCGCGTGGTGGTGCTGAACGGCCCCGCCCGCGAGGACGTCCCGTGGCCCCGGTACCTGGGCGCGGGCCGCCTGGTCAGCGAGCAGGCGGCCACCGAGCGGATCGCGTCGATCCGCGCCGACGACCCGTGCGACATCCTGTTCACCTCCGGCACCACCGGCCGCCCCAAGGGCGCCGTCGCCACCCACGGCCGGTTGCTGCGGCTCTACGACGACTGGTGCGACATCGTCGGATTGCACTCCGGCGGAAAGCAACTGGTGATCACCCCGTTCTTCCACTCGTTCGGCTACAAGGCCGGGTGGCTGGCCACGCTGCTGCGCGGCGCGACCGTCGTCCCGATGGCGGTGTTCGACGTCGGCACCGTGCTGGCCGCCGTCGAGCGCGAGCGCATCACGCTGCTGCCCGGCCCGCCGACGCTGCTGCAGGACCTGCTCGACAGCCCGGACCGCGACCGCTACGACCTGTCCTCGTTGCGCGCCACCGTGATCGGCGCGGCGACCATTCCGGTGGACCTGATCCGCCGGCTGCGCGACGAGATGACGTTCACCACCATCCTCAGCGGCTACGGCCTCACCGAGACCAACGGCCCGGCCTCGCTCTGCCGCCCCGGCGACGACCTCGACACCGTCGCCCACACCGCCGGAAAGGCCATGCCGGACACCGAGATCCGCATCATCGACAGTGGCGGCGGCGCGCTGCCGCCCGGCGAGCACGGCGAGATCGTGATCCGCGGCTACCACCTGATGACCGGCTACCTCGACGACCCCGCCGCGACCGCGGCGGCCATCGACGGCGACGGCTGGCTGCACACCGGCGACCTCGGCCGCCTCGACGAGCACGGGAACCTGATCATCACCGGGCGGATGAAGGAGATGTTCGTCGTCGGTGGCTTCAACGTGTATCCCGCCGAGATCGAGAACCTGCTGCTGAGCCACGACGCGGTCGCGCGGGTGGCCGTGATCGGCGTCCCCGACCCCCGTCTCGGGGAGGTCGGCGCGGCCTTCGTGGTCCTCCGCCCCGGCGCCACCGACACCCCCGCCGGGCTGCTCGCCTGGGCCCGCGACCGCATGGCCAACTACAAGGTGCCCCGCCACATCGAGATCCGCGCCGAACTACCCGTCAACGCTTTGGGCAAGATACTGAAGGACGAACTGCTCGCGCACGCGACCACCCGAGGTGAGACCACATGGGCCTGAGGCTTTCCCCCGACGAGGCATGGCATGCGCTGGAGACCGCGCACACCGGCATCCTCACCACGCTGACCGCCGACGGCCGCCCGATCACCCTGCCGGTCTGGTACATCGTCGCCGACCGCACGATCGGCCTGCAAACCCCTCCCGGCGCAAAGAAATTGGCCCGCGTCCGCCGCGACCCCCGCGCCTCGTTCCTGATCGAGTCCGGCGAACTCTGGGCCGAACTGCGCGCGGTCCACCTCTCCGGAACCGTCACCGAGGTCACCGACCCCGCCGAAGCGGACCGCATCGCCGCCGCCTTCGAACAGAAATACGCGGCGTTCCGCACCCCCGCCGCCGACCTCCCCCCGGCGACCCGAAACCACTACGCGACCATGGCATACCTCCGCTTCGTGCCGGAGGACCGCATGCTCACCTGGGACAATCGCCGCATCACCGGCCCCCGGTAGCGAACCGCGATCCTCGGCGCGCGGCGTCGCTTCGCCTGGACTCGCACCGCCACGTCCACCCGGCCGGCTCCAACGCCGCCTGCCTTCTGCATGAGCGGTGTCGCCTACACGCCGCCCGGAAATCGGATTCGCAGCCGCGCCACCGAGCTGACCGACACCTCAAGAATGCTATTCTCCAGTATCAGATTTAGCTTCTCGAAGGAGTTCGGTGGTGACCACCAGCGACGCACCCGCCGCCCTGCATCTGCCCGCCCGCGACATCCCGGTGCCGTCCTCGGTCAGCCCCCAGGCCCAGGCCATCCTCGCGCTCGGCCCCCTCGCCCCCGCACCGCAATGGCCCGCCCTGAACGACCCCGAAGCCTGGCGCACCCTCATCGCCGACCTCGATGCCGGCGGGCTGCGCATGGCTCCCGGCTCCGGCGCCCCGGCCGAGGTCGAGGAGATCCCGGTCGGCGCCGCACGGGTCTACGCGATCACCCCGCGCGGCCTCCCGGAGAACGACCGCCGCACCTACCTGGAGATCCACGGCGGCGCCTTCATCCAGGGCGGCGGCGAACTCTGCCGCACCCGCGGCATCGACAACGCCCACCGCATCGGCCACCACTGCTGGTCCGTCGACTACCGCATGCCCCCCGACCACCCCTTCCCCGCGGCCCTCGACGACTGCGTCGCCGCCTACCGGGAACTGTTGCGCCACCGCGATTCTCACGAGATCGTGATCGGCGGCGTCTCGGCCGGCGGCAACCTCGCCGCCGCCACCGTCCTGCGCGCCCGCGACGAGGGCCTCCCCCTACCGGCCGGCATCGTCCTCGCCACCCCCGCCGCCGACCTCACCGAATCCGGCGACACCTGGCAGACCAACCTCGGCCTGGACAACCTCCTGACCCACTCCCCCACCCCGCGCCTCTACCTCGGCGACCAAGACCCGCGCAACCCCTACCTGTCCCCTGTCTTCGGCGATTTCACCCCCGGCTTCCCCCCGGCCCTCCTGCTGTCCGGCACCCGCGACATGCTCCTGTCCGACACCGTCCGCCTGCACCGAGCCCTCCGCGCCGCCGGCATCCCCGCCGCCCTGCACGTCTGGGAAGCCGCCGCCCACGGCGGTTTCCTCGGCCGAGCCCCCGAAGACGACGAACGCGCCCGCGAGATCCGCCTCTTCCTCACCGAGTGCTGGGGACCCGCCGCCTAGAATCGCCACATGACCACGATCTTCGAGTGGGCCCGACCGGAAAACATTCAGCCCGAATCGATTACGGTCGGCACCTGGCGAAAATTTCCCGAGGATTTTCGGCGATTGGTGGAAGTGGTCAACGGCGACGCGGTGCGCCGCGAATCATCGAACTCCCATGAGCGGAGAACAACCCATCGGCTGCTCACGATGCTGGCGGATGCGGCACGCGAGCACACGGCGCGAGACCCCTCAGCCCGGCTGAATGCCGCCCGGAATGTCGAAGTAGTGCTGTGGGATGTGCCGCGCGCGACGATCCGCCGACCCGATGTCGCCCTGTTCGAGCACAGCCCGCCGGACCTGCGCCCGATCCCCGCGTGGCACGTGAGAACAGTTGTCGAAGTGACCTCGCCGAATCGCGTGAAAACCGATCGGCTCGCCAAGATGTACGAGTACGCGGCAGCCGGAATCCCGTGGTACTGGCTGGTCAGCGTCTCGGACACGGAAGTGACCGGCATCGAGACCTACGCCCTGGACCACGGCGTGGGTCATTATCGACTGGCCCGGCACCTGAAGCCGGGCACCGCCTTCGCGGTCGACCTACCGATCCGGATCGAGCTCAACTGGGACCGGCTCACCGACCTCGTGCTGTGAATCCCGCAGCACCCGTTGGGCGGCGAGGAAGTCCCGGACGATGCGGGCGCAGTCCTCGGGGGTGACGGTGCGCAGACCGGTGAGCTTCATGAAGATGATCGGGCCGAGGAGCTGGGCGAAGACGAAGATTCGGTCGTGGTCGCCGAGTTCGGCACGGGCGGAAGGGGTTTCGAGGACCCGATCGAACGGCACCCGATAGTGCTCGATCACGCTGGCGCGCAACGATTTCACCATCGGGGACGGATCCTCGACGGTGGCCGTGGACGTCGGGCCGAGGCCCAGGCCCATCCAGGCGAGGGTGCTCAGCTGCATGGGCGCCTGTTCGATCGCGGCGGCCTGACTGGTGAGCAGTTCGGTCAGCTGCTGTTCCAGCGTGCCGTCCGGGGCGGGTGGAACCACCTGCGGGAGAAGACGTTCGAAGGCGGCGGCGAGCAGTCCCGCACTGTTGCCGAAATTGCGGTACAAGGTGGTGCGGGCGACCTTGGAGGCCCGAGTGACCGCGTCCACCGTGACCGCCTCGACGCCACCGGAGGTCAGTAGTTGGGTCGCGGCGGCGAGCAGCCGATCCCGTGATCGCGCCCGGCGGGGGTCGACCGACTCCGGGCCGTCGTCGAGCTGCGGAACCTGACTCATCACTTCCATCCTGCCGGACATCACAGTGCCGGAGGGTTTCCATCCCCACCGGTGGTCGCTACGCTACCGAAAGTAGCGAAGCGATACCGATGGTATCGAAACCCTGGAGGCGCCGTGACCGACCAACGAGTACTGGAGCGCCCCGCCACGCTGTCGGCATGGCAGCGCCGCTGGACCCTGATCGTGTCCTGCCTGGGCGTGGGCCTGGTGATGGCGTCGATGGCCGCGCTGTACACGGCGCTGCCGCAGATCGCCACCGCCACCGGCGCCACCCAGAGCCAGCTGACCTGGATGGTCGACGGCTACACCCTGATCCTGGCCGCGCTGCTGCTGCCCGCCGGCGCACTCGGCGACCGCTACGGCCGCCGCGGCATGCTGATCGCCGGCCTCACGGTATTCAGCGCCGGATCGATCCTCGCGCTGACCGTGCACGAACCGATGTGGGTGATCGTGGCCCGCATGATCTCCGGAATCGGCGCCGCACTGGTCATGCCGTCGACCCTGTCCATCCTGACCGGCGTCTTCCCGCCGGAACACTGGGGCCGGGCGGTGGGCGTCTGGGCCGCGGTCGCGGGCTCCGGCGGCGTGATCGGCCTCGTCGGTTCCGGTGTGCTGCTTCGCTATTGGTCCTGGCCGTCGATCTTCGTCGTCCTCGCCGCGGTGGCCGCCGTCCTGGCGGTGGCGGCACTCGCGATGCCCGGTTCCCGCGAACCGGACCACCCCCGCATCGACCTGCCGGGTTCGGTCACCTCGGCCGCCGCGATCGGCCTGCTGGTCTACGGCCTCACCGAGGCGCCCGAATACGGTTGGCGCGCACCACAAACCATCGCCCTCCTGGCCGGCGCCGCGGTCGCCGGCGCCGTGTTCGTGATCGTCGAACTCCGCACCACCCGCCCCCTCCTACCGGTCCGCCTGTTCGCCCACCGAGCCTTCAGCACCGGCGTCACCTCGCTGATGCTCCAATTCGTGGTCACCTTCGGCCTGGCCCTGATCCTGGTCCAATACCTGCAGCTGGTCCTGGGCTACAGCCCCCTCCGCTCCACCCTCGCCGTAGCCCCGATGGCCGGCCCCCTGCTGCCGCTCGCGGTGATCGCCCCGATGCTGATGCGCTGGATCGGCCTGCGCTGGATGACCGTCACCGGCCTGGCCACCATGTCCGCCGGCCTGTTCCTGCTCCTCCGCCTGCACCCCGATACCCACTACTCCGCGATCGTGCTACCGCTGGCCCTGGTCGGCGCCGGCATCGGCCTGTGCGCGACCCCGGCCACCGCGGTCATCATCGGCACCACCCCGACCGCGAAACACGGTGTCGCCGCGGCGGTCAACGACGCCGCCCGCGAACTGGGCGCCGCGATCGGCATCGCCATGTCCGGCGGCGTCCTCGCCGCCGGCTACCACCACCGCATCCAACCAGCCCTCCCCGGCCTCCCCGAACAGATCCGCGGCCCCGTCGGCGACTCCCTGGCCGGCGCCCTCGCCGTAACAGCCCAAGCAGGCCCCGAAGGCCGCCCCCTCACCGCCGCCGCCATAGACGCCTTCATGCACGGCATCCACCAATCCGTCCTCGCCCTCGCCATCGTCGCCACCGTCGGCGCAGTGGTAACCCTGGCATCCCCCGACACCCGCCACGTCGATCGCCTCACCGAGGAACCGACCGACGACTGAGCCGGAACGAATCCGCAACACGGAACTGTTCGACGATAGCGTTCGATTTCCCGAGGGGTGAACGCGAGCCGCCGCCCGCCCGCGGCGGCCTCCGGGCCCGGTCATCGAGCGCCGCAACACTATCGGGGCCGCAACACCTCGAAACCCCCGTCGAGCAGTTCCACCAGATCGCGCTGCCCGTCCGAGGCGGCCCACAATTCGACCGCGACATTGAGACAGTCCAGCGCCGCCGCGGCCCGCACCGACAGGGCCAGTTCGGTGGCGCCGGAGCGGGCGGACAGCGCGGCCACCAGCCGCGGCCGCCAGCTCTGCTGCTTCTCCAGGCTGTGGGCGGACAGTGCGGGGGTGCGCAGGATCAGCTGGGTCAACGCCAGCGCCTTCGCCGGATCCCGGAGGTACGGCTCGACGATCACGTCCAGTCCGCGGCGCAGCGCGGTCCACTCGTCCTCGGAGCCGGGCCGCGCCGCGAGGGCGGCGGCCAGCCGCTGCCCCTCGGTCTCCAGCGCCCCCAGCACCACATCTTCCTTGCTGGTGAAGTAGCGCAGAAAGGTACTGCGCCCCACTCCCGCCGCGGCAGCCAGATCGTTCACGGTGACCCGGTCGAAACCCTCGCGATGGAAGAGTTCGAACCCCACCTCCGCCAGCCGATCTCGCACCGCCACACGGGCGATTTCCCTGGTGCTGAGGCGTTCCGGATCGGTCATCGCCGGAATCCTACCTGGTCACACACTTTTCGTGAGCGACGTGCACCCGCCATCCGGCCTCGGACCTCTCATGCCATGGTGCCGCCGTCGACCAGCAGCGTGCTGCCGGTCATGTAGGACGACAGCTCGGACGCGCAGAACAGCACCACGCGGGCGATATCGTCGGGCGTGCCACCCCGGCCGATCGGGCTGGGCAGCATCAGATCGCTCGGTGTGGCGTCCTCCGGCAGGAAGCCCGCGGCCTGCGCCGCGAGCAGGTTGCCCTCTGTCGGCACATAGCCCGGCGCGACCCCGAGCACCCGGATACCCATCGGCGCGAGCTCCAGAGCCAGCTCCCGGGTGAGCCCCCGCGCGGCGTGCTTGGATCCCACATACGCCGCCAATCCCGGTGCGCTACCACGGAATCCGGCGATCGACACGATGTTGACGATCACGCCCCCGCCGGCCATCCGCCGCGCCGCCTCCCGCGCGCCGAGAAACGTGCCACGAGCGTTCACGGCGAACACCCCGTCCCAGGTCTCGTCGGTCATCTCCAGCAGCGGCACGGCCGGGAAGATCCCGGCATTGTTCACCCAGACGTTCAGCCCGCCGAACTCGGCCACGGCCCGCTCGGCGGCCGCCGCCACCGACGCCGAATCACTGACGTCCAACGCGACCCCGACGGCCCGCACCCCGTAGCGCTCCTCGATCTCCGCCGCGGCGGCACGGGCGAGTTCCTCCTGGATATCACCGATCAGCACCTCCGCGCCGGCCTCGACCAGCCGGAACGCGATCGCCTTACCCAGACCGCGCCCACCCCCCGTGATCACGGCACGCTGCCCCTGCAACGAAATCAGTTCGGCCAGAGACAATCTCGACGCATCGCCCGAGGACATCCGGGCTCCTTCCGGTCATAACCACGTTGATGATTCCAAGTCCCACTACTGGGACTCAGTCCCAGCATAGACCTCCGGTACCGGCATGCGCCAGAGATTCACGCGTCGGCCCCTACCGCGACTGCCGCCACGCCACGGTGAAGGCCACCGCCGCCACCAGCGGACCCACCACCCGCAGATGATTCCCCCACGTCCACTCCGTCACGTAGGTCCGCCAATAGTCGGCCGCCGCAACGGATTCCGGATCCATCCCGAGCAGCCGATCGTTGCGCGGCACATGGAAGGCGCCGGTCGTCACGATCGCCACCAGATAGGCCAGCGCCCCCACCACCAGCAACAGCGCCCCCGGCCGATTCAGATGGAACACCCCGTACACCCCCAGCACCAGACCGGTGAGGGCAGTCCCCATCAGCACCACCATGAACCAGAAGGTCGGCGCCTGCTTGTTGATCGAGTTCATCGCGGCGATCCCTTGCCCCGCGGGCAGATTCCCCAACGCCGACATGACGAAGGCCGAGAAGGCATAGAAGATCCCCGCACACACCCCACTGGTGATCGCGGTATAGAGGGTCAACCCCCGCACGAACGCGTTATCGATAGCCATGAACCCATTACAGAGCCCTACGGCGAGACCCTCCATGGCCCGGAATCGCGTCCGCATACGCGAGCGTCCACGCCGATGGCCGCCGACGTATGCGACGGACTACTGTCTCCGATATGGACGCCCTGGCCGGACTCCTCGACGGCCCCCGCGCACGAGGAGCATTCCTGCTCCGCTCGATACTCAACCCACCCTGGTCGATGCGCATCGAGGACGAGGCCCCCGTGACGGTGGTCGCGGTCGTCCGCGGCCACGCCTGGCTGATCCCCGACGCCGCCGGCCCGATCCGGCTCGGCAAGGGCGATGTCGCCATCGCCCGCGGCCCCGACCACTACACGGTCGCCGACGACCCCGGCACTCCCCCGACGGTGATCATCCACCCCGGCCAGATCTGCACCACCACGGACGGCGCCGACCTGTCGCAGGCGATGGACCTGGGCGTCCGCACCTGGGGCAACGACCCGGACGGCGACACGGTCATGCTCACCGGCACCTACGAAACGGCGGGAGAGATCAGCCGCCGCCTCCTGACCGCTCTCCCGCCGATCCTGGTCCTCCCGGCGGATTCCTGGCAGTCCCACCTGATCCCGCTGCTGCGCGAGGAGATAGTCAAGGACGATCCGGGCCAGGAAGCCGTTCTCGACCGCCTCCTGGACCTGCTCCTGATAGCCGTCCTCCGCACCTGGTTCGCCCACCCCGGCAATCCCGCCCCCGACTGGTACCGGGCCCGGACCGACCCCGTCGCCGGCCCCGCCCTCCGCCTCCTGGAGAACAACCCCGCCCACCCCTGGACCATCGAATCCCTGGCCCGCGAGGTGGGTATCTCCCGAGCCGCCCTCGCGCGCCGCTTCACCGCCCGCGTCGGCGAACCCCCCATGACCTACCTGACCCACTGGCGGCTCTCCCTCGCCGCGGACCTGCTCCTCGACAATCCGGACACCACCCTGGAATCCATTGCCGCCCGAGTGGGCTACGGCACCCCCTTCGCACTGAGCACGGCCTTCAAGCGGGTGCGCGGAATGAGCCCCCAGGAATACCGCAGAGCCCATTCCTGACCGGGCCGATATTTCCCATTTCCGTCCGGACCGGTCCGTTCCTGTCCACCGCATGTGAACTTCCATGGGAAAATATGGCATCCTGACCTGCCCAGCATTTCCTGGACAGATCGATCAGAGGTCATCCCATGCCCGAGACCGGAATTCCGAGTCGCGCCACCGCCAAAGCGCTCGGACAGGCGATCAAGAAGTTACGGCTGAAGCTGGGCATGTCGCGAAAAGAACTAGCCGAGAAGATCAATCGCTCGTGGCGGACGGTGGAGGCGGCGGAACTCGGTGCGCGCGTGCCGATCACCACACTGGCCGACATGTTCGAACCGCTGGAGGTCGCCCCACAGACCAAACGGCATCTGATCAATCTGATGTTCGGCCAGGTCCCGATGACGGACCTCCCGGTCCCGCAACCGCCGGCCCGGCTGATCGGCGTCGCGCGAACACTACCGTCCCCGGCCCTGGTGGTGACGGCCGCGACCTGGTACGTCGGCTACGCCAACGACGCTGCGCGGCACATGTTCCCGGGCCTGGAGCTCTACGGAAACCTGGCCGAGTGGTTACTCCTGGACCGCCACGCCCAACTGGTCTTCGACGCCACCGACACCGCCGAAACAGGCTCCGTCGCCTGCTCCGACGACACCGGCAGATGGCTCCAGCTCGCCAACATCCTGCTCTCCGGCCTGCAACACCTCGCCGACGGGACGATGCCCGACGAACGACTGCACCAGTTGCAGGACCGCCTGCGCCGAGCACCGGAATTCCACCGGCTCTGGAGCAGCACCGAGGGCCCCCTGGAGGCGGTCGCCGGCTCCGAACTGATCATGCGCGACCCGAAAACCGGTGCGACACAACGCGTCCACGTCACCGTACAGGAATGGGTCTTCCCGTACGTAGCGGGTGAGAACTGGTGGCAGATCTCGTTCACACCCGTCTACGACACGTGACAACCGAAATAGCTGCCGCACAACCCTATTCGGCGGGCAACGGCTCCCAGACCGCCGCCCCGCCGTCGCCCCGGAGACAGTGCCCGAACTGCACGGCCGCGAAATGACCCCCGAAGGCCAGAAACCCGTTGTCCGCCACCGTGTTCACGATGCGCCGTCGCACATCGATGGCCAGCCGCGGATCGAGATCACTGGCCGAGGACAGCTCCGGATACGTCACCTGCAACGGCGTATGCAGAGCGTCCCCGAGCACGACGAGCGTCTCCCCCTCGGATCGCAGCAGATATCCGGTGTGCCCGACGGTGTGCCCCGGCAGCGTCAACGCCGTGACCCCCGGAAAGATCTCCTCCCCGTCCCGGCACACCGCGACCTGATCCGCGAAGCAGGCCACCATCTCCGGCGACGTCCCCTCCCGCGCCGCCAGATCCGGTCGCGCCCACTCGCTTTCGGCCACAGCAACCCGAGCGTGCGCGAACGGAAACCGCCCGTCCGCCCCCGGCGCCTGCCACAGATACCCGATGTGATCACCGTGCAGATGCGTCAACGCCACCAACTCGACGTCCGAGGGCACGAGCCCCACCGCCCCCAAACTCCCGAGCATCGCCCCACCCCGCAACGTCCCGAACGGCGTCTGATACTCCATCGGCCCGAACCCCGCATCGATCAGCATCGACCGCCCCAACCCCCGATGCGTGACGAGCAACCCGCCCACACTGGCGATCAGATCCCCGCCCGCGTCCAGATACTTGGCATGATCACCCACTGCCCAGAATTCGGGCGTGGTCCCCGGCAACCACTTCGCCCCGTGCAACGGAGTCAGCCCATCGGGCAGATACCGCACAACCAACTCCCCCACGTCGACGGTACGAATACCGCCCGGTCGGGTCAATCGGTCGTCGGTGGACACGGAAATACCCACAACGGTGTCCTTTCGGAAAGAAGATATCGCCACGAGCGACCACCACCCCGCCGTCCGCGGAGACCTCGACAGGCGGACCGATGAACCACCGCCGCCACTTCCAGAATATCGGGAAAACCCGACCCCGAACCGCCCCCGACCTCCTACGAAACAGGGGAGTTGCCATTAGATCTCCTACTGTAGGTAGGAAGATCACGCATCATGTCTGTGATGGACGCCGTTGCCGATGATCTCCGCGATCTCGAGTACCCGCCGGTCCGATGACCCGTGCCGTGCCTCCAGTTGGGCTTTCAGGCGCCGGAACCGGTCCACAGCTTCGCGGGTATGACCAAGCGCGAGCGCGCACTCGGCGAGCCGATGCTGGCAGTGCATGACCTGATCGTCGTAGGGACCGCGCCCGGCGGTGAGGTCATCGATGAGAGCACGGTAGAGTTCGGCGGCCTCGGCATGTCCACCGGACTCGAAACGCAAGCTGGCCAGTTGGATTCTGGCGTCCACTACGTCGGCGTCTCGGGCTCCCAGCAGCGCGATGGTCGTGTGGACGGCAGTATGGAGATGCCGTAGGGCAGGGTGATACCGAAACTCGCCGGCGAGACGTCGTGCCTTCTCGACAGCGCGATGCAGGTCGCCGCGGACGGAATCGTCCGTCGGTACCGCAGCGTCGGTCGCCGGTACCGAATGGTCGTGAACCTCTGGCGCGGATTCGGCCACGTCGGCGGCAACCGGAATCCGCACCGGTGCGGCGACCGCCAGGGCGTACATGCGGGCCGGGCTGTTCTCGTCGTCCGCCAACTCCGCCACATCCAGGGCATGACGGATGAGCACAGCGTGCACGGCCGTGGCCCCCGCCGGTCGGCTTTCCGGTTTCTTCTCGAGCATGCACATGATCAATCCCGCCATATCCGCCGGAACATCGGGACGCTGGACCCGAATGTCGGGCGCGGGAGCGGACATCTGCCGGGACCACACCTTGAAGGCATTGGGGCCGGTGACGACACGTGCTCCGGTGAGCAGCTCGTGCAGGACGAGGCCGAGCGCGTACAAATCGGTTTGTGCTGTCACATCCCGGGATTCGATCTGCTCGGGCGCCATGAAGGCGGGGGTGCCGATCGTCTGCCCGGTCGAGGTGTAGCGGCTGCCGTCGGCGTCCAGCGCGATGGCCAGCCCGAAGTCCAGCACCTTGAGCGTTCCGTCGTCGCAGAGCATCAGATTCGACGGCTTGAGGTCACGGTGATAGATGCGGTGCCGGTGGGTGGCCGCCAACACCGCGGCCGCCTGCGCACCGAGGGCGGCGACGATGCCGATCGGCAACGGCCCACGACGGGCGAGCACATCCTCGAGCGTGCGGCCGTCGACGAATTCCATGACCAGGTACGGACGGTACGGCTCGCTGTCGGTGAGACCGGCATCGTAGATCTCGGGCGTGCCCGGATGCCGCACGGTGGCCATGAGCTCCGCTTCACGCAGAAAGCGTTTGGTCCACTCCGGATCCGATTCGAGACTCGCGTGGGCGAATTTCACTGCGACGCGGCGTTTGAGATTGCGATCGAACCCCTCGAAGACCTGCCCCATGCCACCGGCGCCGACCTGGCGGATGAGGTCGTAGCGTCCCCCGACGACCTGCACCGGATCACCTCCGTGAATCTCGCGCCGCGCACCACCCGCCGGTCCCGGCCAGGCTGAAGCTCGCGGCGGCCGGTCTCAGTACCATCGCGCCTTCCCCGGTAGACCGTGCCCACCTGCTGTTGATGTGTCATGGAACACCCCATGGCCTCCGAACGGTACTAAGTTGCTTCTTCAACCGTCAACACAGCCAGGAGCACTCTCGAATGACCTCCGCGCATTCGCGTGCCGACCTCAATGTCGCTCCCGGCTCGATTGTCGTTATCCGCGACGAAGAATGGCTGGTCACCGCAGCCGAGCAGGGTTCCGACGGGTGGCTGCTGCGGGTGCGGGGACTATCCGAGTTGGTCGCCGACACCACCGCCACCTTCTACGACAGTCTGGACACGATCACCGTGCAGGACCCGGCCGAGGCCGAGATCGTCGCGGACGGGTCGTCGGGCTATCGGGATTCCCGGCTATGGCTGGAGGCGCTGCTGCGCAAGACCCCGTTCCCCTACGGCGACCAGACCCTCACCGTCTCCACCCGGATGCTCGCCGATTCGCTCGGCTACCAGCGGGCCGCGGTGGCGAAAGCGCTCGATCCCCGCCTGATCCGCCCACGCATCCTGCTCGCCGACGCGGTCGGCCTGGGCAAGACGCTCGAGATCGGCATGATCCTGTCCGAGCTGGTCCGGCGTGGCCGGGGCGAACGCATCCTCATCGTCACGCCGCGGCACGTCCTCGAACAGATGCAGCACGAACTGTGGTGCCGCTTCGCACTTCCGTTCGTGCGCCTGGATTCGGCGGGCATTCAGAAGGTGCGCCAGAAGCTGCCGGCCACCCGTAACCCGTTCACCTACTACAAGCGCGCGATCATCTCGATCGATACCCTCAAAAGCCCCCGCTACAAGGCGCATCTGGAGCGTCAGTACTGGGATGCCGTGGTGATCGACGAGTCCCACAACCTCACCAACACCGGTACCCAGAACAACGAGCTGGCCCGCGTACTGGCCCCGAACACCGAAGCGCTGATCCTGGCCTCGGCCACCCCGCACAACGGCCGCGAGGAGTCCTTCGCGGAATTGCTGCGCCTGCTCGACCCGACCGCCGTGGCCGCCGACGGCTCCTTCGAGAAGGCCGACGTGCAATCCCTGCTGATCCGCAGGCACCGTCATCACGACGAGGTGGCCGCCGAGGTCGGCAGCGATTGGGCCGAGCGCGCCGAACCCGTCCATCGGCTGGTGCAACCCTCCGACGCGGAGGACGCGGTGGCCCGCGAACTGGCCCAGGTATGGCTGCATCCGCCCAACGGTTCGTCGCCGTACTCCGGTGAGATCAAGGCACTGTTCCCCTGGACGCTGGCCAAGGCGTTCCTCTCCTCGCCGGCCGCGCTGCGTGAATCCATCGATCAGCGCCGCGCCAAGCTCACCGGCAGCCCGGCAGCGCGCCTCGAATTATCTTCTCTGACAACGCTTTCCGATCTAAACGACAAGGCGTTCACCGAGGCGGCGGGCAAGCAGGCGGCACTGGTCCAGCGACTGACCGAGATCGGCGTCGGCCCGGCGTCGGACCTGCGCGCGGTCGTCTTCGCTGAACGCATCGCCACCTTGAAGTGGCTCACCGAACTGCTGCCCTCCGCCCTGGGACTGCGGCCGGAGCACGTCGTGATGCTGCACGGCGGCCTGTCGGATGTGGAACAGCAGGAGATCGTGGACAGCTTCAAGCTCGCCACCTCCCCGATCCGGGTACTGGTCACCGGTGACGTCGCCTCCGAGGGCGTGAACCTGCACGCCCAGTGCCACCATCTGATCCACTACGACATCCCGTGGTCCTTGATCCGCATCGAGCAGCGCAACGGCCGCATCGACCGCTACGGCCAGCGCCGCCCGCCGGTCATCTCCTCGCTGATCCTGGAACCGTCCGACCCGGCGTTCTCCGGCGACCTACGGGTGCTGTCGCGGCTGCTGGAAAAGGAGAACCAGGCGCATTCCGCGCTCGGCGACGTCGCCTCCCTGATGGGCCGGCACAGCGTAGGCGAGGAAGAGTCGGCGATCCGAGATGTCCTGGCCCGCAAGACAACTCTGGACGAACAGGTCCGCAGCATCGAGGAGGTACGCGACGGCGACGACATCGACGCCTTCTTCGCACAGCTTGACCTGCTCGACGACGACACCCCCGAGCTGCCCGAACTTCCCCGCCAGAGCCTCTACCCCGACGACGTTACCTTCCTCGACGAGGCGCTGCGCGCCGCCTTCGACGACGTCCCCCACGCCGAACCCGCCGCGGGCGGCATCGGCTGGACCGTGCACGCCAATCACGGTGTCGCCGAACTGATCCCACCACGCGATCTACGCCGGCGGCTGAACCAGCTCCCGCAGAACTATCTCGAGCACGGCCGCGTCCTCGAACGCCTGAAGCTGGCCACCACACCCCAGGTCGGCGACGCCCAGCTGCGCGCCGCCAAGCAGGGCAAGGGCGTCGACAACACCACCTGGCCGGAAGCCCACTTCCTGGGGCCGCTGCACCCGGTGCTCGATTGGGCCAGTGACCGGGCGCTGAGCGCGCTCGGCCGTAATCAGGTGTTCGCCATCCGTGGTTCACTGGCCGCGCCGACCGTACTGCTGATGGGCACGCTGATGAACCGGCGCGGCCAGCTGGTGTCCCGGGTGTTCGCCACGGTCACCTTCCCGAGTCCGGCCAACCCCTCGTTCTCGCTGGTGGAAACCCACCAGGACCTCGGATTCCTGCTCACCGACACCGGCCTGCGCCCCGGCACCCCCAACCCCGGCCTGCTCGAGGACGCCGCCGCCCTGCGTCCCCTGATCCCCCGCGCCGTCGAGCAGGCCGCGCAGGCAATGCGACTGGTTCTGGATCAGCAGGAGAGTTCGGCCACCGAGCGCCTCGCGGCCTGGCGGGCCCGCGCCGACCGGTGGTATGCCGCCGCCGACCAGCTCGAATTGTTCGGCAGCCGAAAGTCCAAGGTGGACAAGCTCTCTCACCGCATCGCCGAGGAACAGCGGCTGGCCGAATCCCTCGCCCCCACCCAGCAACTGGTACGTCCGCTGCTGGTGATCGTCCCGGAAAATGATCGGTGACCATGCCTTCGTTCGACTCCATCGTCGTCGGCGAGGACTGGATCAGCGAGCACTACTTCACCACCGATTCGGTGAAGGAGTCCTTCCACGGCCGCGTGACGGAACTGCGCAAAACCTGGGACGCCGAGGCGAAGGAAGGCCGCGCCACCGTCCGCAGCCGTTTCCTCGCCGCAGCCCGGGACCTGCAAACCGCGCTGGCCGCACTCATCGAGAATCCGGAAGCCGCCGCGAAGGTCCACGACCGGATCCGCGAGATCTGGGGCTACCACGGCGAACTGTCCGCATTCACC
The DNA here is from genome assembly GCF_009604425.1 of Nocardia aurantia. GTDB lineage: Bacteria > Actinomycetota > Actinomycetes > Mycobacteriales > Mycobacteriaceae > Nocardia > Nocardia aurantia. The sequence continues at coordinate 657,969 of NZ_WEGI01000002.1, forward strand.
GCCGAACGCGCCGGCTCCGACTTGGTGATCCCGGACACCCAACTACCCGGCACAACGAACGTTCTTTTCCTGCAAGCGAATCCGGTGTCCGCGCTGGAGGATCTACTGGCCCCCGAGACCGGCCTGCTCGGCACCCCCGCCACCGAGGACGACAAGCCGATCGAGTCGGTGTCCAAAGCCGTCTCGGCCGCATTCCGCTCCGACACCCCGCCGACGTTCGTAGTGGTGCAGGCGGGCCAGTGGCAGCTGCTCGCCGAGGCCGAACGCTGGGCCGAGGGCCGCTACCTGGCGGTCGACCTGCTGGTCGTCGCCGAACGCAAACACGAGGCGCGCGGCGGCGAAATCGACCGCGCCTGCGCCATTTTCGGCCACCAGGCGCTGCTGCCCGACGCCGACGGCGCCATCTGGTGGACCGGCGTGCTGGAGGACTCGGTCAAGCACACCGTCGGCGTCTCCAAGGATCTGCGCGAAGGCATCCGCCTGTCGATCGAGATCATCGCCAACGAGGTCGTCCGCCGCCGCCGCGAACGCGGCCTGACCATGGCCGGCGTCGACGGCGACGAACTGGCGAAACAATCCCTGCGCTTCCTGTATCGAATCCTGTTCCTGCTGTATGCCGAGGCATCCCCGGAAATGCAGGTATTGCCCACCGGCGCAGCCGAATACGAGGAGGGCTACGGTCTGGACCGCCTGCGCGAACTCACCCTTACCGAACTGGTCTCCCACCGCGCCCGCACCGGCACCCACCTGTACGAGTCACTGAAGAAACTGTTCGACCTCGTCGAGGGTGGTCACAGTCCGGCCGTGCGGCAGAACATCGCCGACGACCCCGCCCCGGGCCTCGAATTCAACCCGCTGCGCGCAGACCTGTTCTCCGAGAGAGCAACCGCGCTGATCGACGAGGTCGGGCTCGGCAACGCGGCCACGCAGGAGGTGCTCGAGCATCTGCTGCTCAGCAAGGAGAGCAAGGGCCGCAAGGGTTCCGACCGTGGCTTCATCAGCTATGCCGAACTCGGTATCAACCAGCTCGGGGCGGTGTACGAGGGACTGATGTCCTACACCGGCTTCTTCGCCGAGGAGGACCTCTACGAGGTCGCCAAGGACGGTAATCCGGAGAAGGGCTCCTGGGTGGTGCCCGTCGGCCGCGCCGACCACCTCGCCGAGACCGATTTCGTGCGCAAGGAAGATCCGGACACCCACGAATTGCGCCCTGTAGTGCATGCCAAGGGCACCTTCGTGTTCCGCCTCGCCGGCCGCGAACGCCAGCAGTCCGCCTCCTACTACACGCCGGAGGTGCTCACCAAATTCGTTGTCTCCCAAGCGCTGGAGGAACTACTCGACCAGAACGACCACCGCACCACCCCCGAGGATATCCTCGGCCTCACCATCTGCGAACCGACGCTGGGATCCGGCGCGTTCGCCATCGAGGCCGTGCGGCAGCTCGCCGCCGAATACCTGAAGCGCAAACAGGAAGACCTCGGCAAGCGGATCGAGGCCGACGAGTATCCGGTCGAATTGCAGAAGGTGAAGGCGCACATCGCCCTTCACCAGGTGTACGGGGTGGACCTCAACGCCACCGCCGTCGAACTCGCCGAGATCTCGCTGTGGCTCGACACCATGGTGGCCGGATTGCAGGCGCCATGGTTCGGATTGCATCTGCGGCGGGGCAATTCACTCATCGGGGCACGGCGAGCGGTGTATCAGCCAGGGCAATTGGCGAAGAAGGCGTGGCTGAAGGCCGTGCCGAAGGATGTTGCGCTCGGGGAGGAGATCGGGGCGGGGATCCACCACTTCCTGTTGCCTGCCGAAGGGTGGGGAGCGGTGATCGACACCCCCGAGGCGAAGACGTACACGCCGGCGAAGCGGGAGGAACTGCGACTGTGGCGCAACGAGATCCGCAAGTCGCCCTCGAAGGAGATCGCGAAGCGGCTCGCCGGGCTGGCGCAACGGGTGGACACATTGTGGGAGTTGACCTTCCGACGTCTCAGCATCGCCGAATCGGCTGTCCAGCGAGATCTTCACCTGTGGGGCGGGGAGCCGGTCGAAACCGGACCCGCTGTCAGCCGAGAGCAGATCGAGGCGGTGCTGTACGACGAGAACGGGGCCTACCGGCGGCTGCGGCGAGTAATGGACGCGTGGTGCGCGCTGTGGTCCTGGCCGGTGACCGGCGATGTCGTTGCGCCGGATTGGGATCAGTGGGTCGGCGGGTTGGAAGCCGTGCTCGGGGTGCCACCGAAGGCCGGGAAGTTCGAGAAACACGGGCAGATCAGTCTTGCCGGTGACCTCAGCTGGCAAGATCTGGAAGTTGCCGAGAACACGGGCCGGACGTTCTCCCAGGCATTACCGATCGACAAAGCGCTGGAGAGGTTTGCGTGGCTCGAGGTGAGTGCCGAAATCGCCGAGAGCCAAGGGTTCCACCACTGGGAGCTCGACTTCGCTCCGGTGTTCGCGCGGAGCGGCTTCGACCTCCAGGTGGGGAACCCGCCCTGGGTCCGGCCGGATTGGGATGAGGCCGCGGTGCTCGCCGATTTCGATCCTTGGTGGCAGCTGGCGCACAAACCGTCGGAAGCCGCAAAACGCGAGAAGCGTGTTGAGGCAATGGGTTCGCCCAGTACCCACAATGTGTACCTGGACGAGCGGGCCAAGCAGGCCGGCCAGAGCGAACACCTAGGATCGGGTATTGATCGACCCGTCCTGACCGGTCTGCAACCCGATTCCTATCGGTGCTTCATGGAACGTACTTGGCGCTCATCGGCGCCGAACGGAATCGTCTCGCTGATCCATCCGGAGAGCCACTTCACCGAAACGCGGGCAAGCGACCTGCGAAGAGAGTGCTACCAACGTCTCCGACGTCACTGGCAATTCTATAATCAACTCAACCTGTTCGCCGATCTCGGTCACGCCCGAACTTTCGGCGTCCATGTCTATGGAGATATCCGGCCGAATGTCCATTTCCTCCAAGCCGCCACTCTCTATCACCCCGAAGTGGTACTGCGCTCGCTACACCACGACGGCGATGGCCCCACACCTGGAGTGAAAGACCCTAACGGGCAGTGGGATATCCGGCCGCACGCCGAGCGCATCATCGTAGTTACTGACACCGAGCTTTCCAATTGGGCAGCCCTAATTGATGAGGCCGACACCCCGGTAACGGAAGCTCGCATGTTGTACCCAGTGAACCGCATAAGCGCACATGTACTCGATAAGATCGCCACCGCACCCAGAATGTCCGATTTCGCCTTTCCGTGGACAGCGGGTTGGCACGAGACGGCAGATCGCAAGCTCGGTTACTTCGAAGCGCGCTCCGCCGTTCCCGAATACTGGCACGATACAATTTTGCAGGGTCCACACTTCACTGTCGCCACCCCTATATATCAACAAGGCAACCTGACAATGCGCAGCAAAGGGGACTACTCACCGATCGACTTGGAAACCGTACCCGAGAACTTCATCCCTCGAACCAATTATCAGGTGGCGCGGCCATCAGCCGAGTACCTTGCAGCGTACCCGCGCTGGAACAGCGAGTCCAGCTGCAGTTATTTCCGCCTCGCTTGGCGGGAAATGTGCGATACAGCAACGGTTCGCACCCTCCAATCCGCTCTGCTGCCACCAGGTCCCACGCATGTACACGCAGTCCATAGCCTTACAATCGCAGGCGATAATCGCCGACTCGTCGTCGTTGCAGGCGTGAGTCACTCTCTCGTCGCCGATTTCATGATTAAAGTGATCGGCAATGCCCATATCAAAGCATCGACTTGGCTCCAGCTTCCGTGCCCGACCGGCCACGCACTCGAAGAACACTTGATCCTCAGAACCCTGCGGCTCAACTGCCAGGTCACCCCATTCGCGGAACTGTGGAACGAGCTGTACAGCCCATCCTGGCAATCGGATTCGTGGACACCCAGTTTCGATATAAACACTTCCGTCGCACTCGGCACCCCAGGCCCCAACTGGGACGCGCGCACACCGCTCCGCACCGCCGCAGACCGCCGCCGAGCCCTGGTCGAAATCGACGCCATTGTCGCCGTGATGCTCGACATCACCGCCGACGAGCTCCTCACCATCTACCGCACCCAATTCCCGGTCCTCCAACGTTACGAACGCGAAGCCCGCTACGACGCCAACGGCCGCCAGCTCCCGACGAAGATCGCCTCCGAACTCCGGGAGGACCCCACGCTGGGTCGCACCGACATCATCGCGGACGGCATCACCTACGCCGCCCCCTTCACCGGCGTGGATCGCGAGCGGGACATGCAGGTGGCCCACCAGCACTTCTCGGCTCTGGCAAAAGCCCGAACCTCCTGAACCACAGCCGTTTCCACTGAACTGTCCCAATCGGCCCACTACCGACAAACTTTCGCTACCCCCACAGCCCGATCCGCGAACCGATCGGTCTATGCCGTACCCGGCAACCCGTTTGCGCTCGGCAGCGCCAATTTCCACCGAACACCATCCAATTTCATTACAGGAGAACAATGCTCGGTCTCGCGACCGTCGACAGACAACCGACCGCCGACTCCACCGCCGTGTGGTAAACCGGCCGGATCGGCACCGCCGTCGTCCGCAACACGAACGTGGTGGTGATCCGTCTCAACGACCCCGACGACGACTCGAAGGTCCGTTCCCTTCACCGCCGATCGCGCCGTCGTCCTCACCGCCGGCACCGAACCGACGCTGCCGTTCCGGCACGCGAACCAAGCCGCTGTCTTCGACGAGCTGATCGAGCTGACAACGGCACATCAGGAGCGAATCTGCCAGGCAATCCTGGACTACTCCCAGCGCAACGGGGCGAAACTCGTCCTCCCGCGATTCCTACCACCCCCGGTGCTGATAACTTCTGAGCAGGCCGATCCGCAGTTCCGCGCCCTGACGGTCGCCAACTACATCGGCACGGCTTGGGAGACATGATGCCGGTCGAGCTCCGGTGTCCCGTCGGACGGCACCGCACGATGTGGCCGGTGGCGGCGAGCTTCACTATCGGATATCTTGCCTTATAGGCTAGAATCCTCATAGTGATGGAGAAGGATGCCACCTCGCAACCGACTCGCCACTCCGGTGTGCCGCCGGAGCTGGCACGCATGCCGATGCGCACCTTCACGGCCCGGAACGCCGCAGCCTTCTACAGTTACCCCCATCAGCGATTGTCCAAGCTGACGGCGCGCGGCCTGCTACACCGTCCGGCGCACGGCTACTACACGGTCGTCCCGCTGGATCACCTCGACAGGAGATGGTTACCCGGCCTCGAGGCCACGGCGGCGGGCATCGCCACTGCCGTGTTCGACGCCGATCACGCCGTTCTGATGGGTATAAGCGCGGCCCGCGTTCACGGTGCCATCCCGCGGGCCCTCGCCGTCGCGGTCGTCGCGGTACCGAGACAGCGCGCCGCGCTCCGGCTCACCGACCGTGACGCCATCGTCCGTTTCGTCACACGCGACACCGACAACCTGGACGCCGAAACGATCTCCACGGAGCTCGGATCGACCCTGGTCACCACACCCGAACAAACGGTTCTGGACCTCGCACACCGACCCGATCTCGGCGACAGCGCCACCGATGTCCCCACAGCCGTCCGCACCCTCTATCGACGCTGCGACCCGGAACAACTCGATCGACTCGCCCACGCACAGAGACTGCGAGCCGCACTCGACCGCGTCATGGGTATGCTGGAATACCCGTGAGCCTCGGCATCGACGAACGGGCAACCGTCGCAGCACAATTCGGCGTCACGAACGCTCAGGTCGAACGCGATCACCTGATCTCGTTGCTACTCGCCCACCTCAGCACCCACTACGCCGACGCGGTCATCTTCTTCGGCGGAACCGCCCTGGCCAGAACACATCTCCCGCACGGGCGATTGAGCGAGGACATCGACCTGATAGCCCCGGTATCCCGATCCACGGTGGCAGCCGATCTGACCCACACACTTCCGCGCGCCGCTCAACGCGGCTTCGGACGACTGCACTGGGACATCCGGCTCACGGACGTCGCCGATACCGAACCCGCACGGCTGATCTCGGCCGACGGCAGCGTCGGTATCAAGATCCAACTCCTGGCCGGCACAGGGATTCCCCGCTGGCCACTCGAAACCCGTTCGCTGATCCAGCGATACACCGATGCTCCGGCAGCCACCCTCGAGGTCCCTACCCGGGCGGCATTCGTCGCAGCCAAGACTGTCGCTTGGCATGACCGTGCCGCACCCCGCGACCTCTGGGATCTGTGGGCGCTGGCGTCCCAGGGAGCGATCGACGAGCAAGCCGGTCGGCTGTTCCGCCGGCACGGGCCGACCAACAGGCTTCCACAGTCCTGGCAATTCGCCACCGCACCAACCGAATCCGAGTGGCACGCCCAACTCTCCGGCCAGACCCGACTGACGGTCACTGCCGCAGAAGCCCTGCGCCTGGTCCGGGATGCTTGGGATGCAGTCGGCAGCTCAGGCTCGTGAGCGGCCTGCCGTCGTCTCGACAGTCAGCAGGGACCTCCCGGACACGGGCAGCGTCGGTGAGGATCCGGTTGCCGGCGCGGATCTCGACGGTGCGGTAGCGGCGGGCGGCCCCGGGGCGTCCTCGAAGTCCGCCAGAGCCGAGCCCCTGCCGACTTCCACCCGGACTCCCCCGACATGTCCGTGCCATGCGATACCGTCCTTGACGTCGACGGCCGACACCACAGCGCGATCGCACCATCAGTCGAGGAGCAACACTCATGGGGGCACTCCTGCCGACGCTGCAGGCGAATCACCTGCGCGAGGGTCTCACCGACTACCTCGCGACCACCTTCGCGCTGACCGACCCCGACACCCAGGCGGCCCTGATCGACTTCGTCGGCGAACCCCGCACGGGCATGTTCAAGGGCCCCTATCTCCGGCTGCGCTTGCCGTTCGCCCCCGCACGCGGCAATTGGGGCATGCATTTGGATTGGCTCCCACAAGGTTTCGTGCCCTACGGTCATCAGGCCGAGGCTTTCGGGCGCCTGTCGACCAAGTTCCAGCCGCGGCCACTGCCAACCCTGGTCACCACCGGTACCGGATCCGGTAAGACCGAGTCGTTCCTCATCCCGATTCTCGATCACGTACTGCGCGCGAAGAAGCGCGGCGTCGCAGGAATGAAAGCGTTGATCATCTATCCGATGAACGCGCTGGCCAACGACCAGGAGCAGCGGCTCGCGCGGCTGATCGCCACCCACCCGGAGCTCGCCGGCGTCACCGCGGGCCTCTACACCGGCGAGCAGTCCTCGGGCGGGCGGACCCTGGTTTCTGCGGACGGGCTGATCACCGATCGGCGGCTGATGCACGATTCGCCACCGGACATCCTGCTCACCAATTACAAGATGCTCGACCATCTGCTGCTGCGGCCGGATCGGGCGGCGATGTGGCGGCAGTCGGCAGAGTCGTTGCAGTACGTCGTGCTCGACGAGTTCCACACCTACGACGGCGCGCAGGGTACAGACGTGGCGATGCTGCTGCGGCGGCTCGGGCTGGCGGTGAAGTCGTACTGGACGGACGCCACAAATGTGAGTGCAGCCGGTCGGGCGCGCCCGCTGGGGCGGATCACCCCGGTGGCGACCTCGGCGACGCTGGGCGGCGACGGCGAGCCGACGGCGATGCTGGACTTCGCGCACGAGGTGTTCGGGGAACACTTCCCCGCCGAGTCGCTCGTCAAGGAGACCCGGCTCGAATCCGATGCCTGGCTGCTCGATCGGGCAACGAAGCTCGACGCCTTGTACCAGCCGATCGTCCCGGCTGTCGAGGAAGCCGTCGCATTCCTGACCGCGTTGAAGGAGACCGCTCCGAGCAACGGGCACCTCACCGCCGCGGTGCTGGCGACCCTGTTCGAGCGGGGCGGTGATCAGCCGCCGGGGCTCCGGGAGCTGGCCTCGGAGTTGCGTCGCCTCGACGAGGCCGAGCAACTGGACCTGCTGAAGAAGCACAACGTGTTCGGCCAGCTGGTCAAGCGCTGCGAAAAGGCGGTGTCGCTGGCCGAACTCGCCTCGGCGGTGCTGCCGGCCCCATCGGCCGAGCGGGACAACCCGCGAGCGCAGGCCACCCGGCAGCGGTACCTCGATTTCGTGTTTGCCGCGCTGTCGCATCTGCGTGCCGAAATCGGCAGGTCGGCACTGAATGTCGATGTGCACCTGTGGGTTCGGGAACTGTCCCGGATCGACCGGGAGCTCGCTGTCACGGCGCGGTTCCGCTGGGCCGACGACGGCGTGCCCGAAGGTGTTGACGTCGAATATCAGCCCGCCCTCTTCTGCCGCCACTGTGGCAGGTCGGGCTGGGGCGTGCGAATGGCACCCACCGGCGAGGTCCTCGACCCGGATCAGGACTCGGTACGGTCGCTGCATCTCACCGGTGACGCCCGGATCCGCGCGCTGATCTCCGCGCCGCTCGAGGCCCAGCTCGGCACCGCCGTGGACGGCCTGCGCTGGCTGCTGGTCGACAAGCGCGAACTCAGCGACGAGACCCCCGACCCCGAAAGCCCCGAAGTTCTGGAGGGACACGCCCTTCCGGTGCTCATGCTGCACGGGCCGGCGGCGGAAGAGGATTCGCGCAAGGATGTCTGCCCGGCGTGCAACACCGCCGACGGCATCCGCTTCCTCGGCAGCGCGGTCGCGACGCAGCTGTCGGTGGCGCTGTCGAACATGTTCGGTGATGCGGAACTCGCCGCCGACGAGAAGAAGGCGCTGATGTTCACCGACAGCGTGCAGGACGCCGCCCACCGGGCCGGGTTCGTCCAGGCCCGCTCACATACGCTCAGCCTGCGCTCGACGCTGCGGAACGCTCTCGGCGCCAAGGTCTTCGGTGCGAACGCCGCCGCGGTACTGACGCTCACCGAACTGTGCGAGGCAGTGATCGAGCGGGCGGGCGACGACCCGGCCCGGCGTTATCATCTGCTCGCGCCCGACATCGTCGAGCACGATGAATTCGTCGCGTTCTGGCAGCGAGATGCCCGCATCGACCAGCGGCGCAGTGCCTTACGCAAAGTCAAGCAGCGGGTGCAGTTCGATATCGACCTCGAATTCGGCCTGCAATCGCGACTCGGCCGCACGCTCGAACTGACCGGCAGCGTCGTCGCCGAGGTCGACCTCGGCTCCCCCGCGCGCGTCGCGAGCCTCGGCGGGCAGGCGCTCGCCGGTGCGGAATATCAACTGGCCGTCTCTGAACCCGATACCGCGGCGATCACCCGCTGGGTGCGCGGCACGGTGGAACGGATGCGCACCCAAGGCGCGATCCTGCACGACTGGCTGGCGGCCTTCGTCCGGCACGACGCCAACCGGCGCTACATCTGGGGCGGGCGACCGCGCGGCGTGGGGATGCCCGCGTTCCCGAAAGGCCGTCCCGCCCCGGCCTTTCCGGCGGTCGGGGCGCGAACCGTCCCGGACGGGTTTGACGCGATCACCGCCCCCTCCTCGTGGTACGCGCGATGGGCCTCCCGCTGCCTGGGCGTATCCGCGTTCGAAGGCGGTTTCCTCGCCCGATCGTTGTTTACGGTGCTGGCCGAGCAACGCATCGTCATCACCGTCACCACCGAAAAGTCGCTCACGGCTTATCAATTGAGCGATAGCGGCATCATGGTCGGTGCGCCGGACCTGGCCGACCTGCAGGCGGGCCGGCATCTGCTAGTGTGCGAGGTGTGCCGGACCCAGAATCCCGGCAGCACCGCCGTCGTGGATCAGCTCGAGGGCGCGCCGTGCCTGCTCGCCCGCTGTCCCGGCACCTTGCAGCGAGCGCACAAGGGCGACAACTTCTATCGCCGGCTCTACGACCGCTCCGAAATGAAACGGGTGGTGGCGCGCGAACACACCTCGCTGCTGCCGACCAGGATCCGGCTCGAATACGAGACGAAATTCAAGGGATCCGGCGACGATCCCACCGCACCGAACGTGCTCGTCGCCACCCCCACCCTCGAAATGGGTATCGATATCGGCGACCTCTCGACGGTCATGCTTGGTTCGATGCCCCGGACGGTCGCTTCCTATCTGCAGCGGGTCGGGCGCGCCGGCCGTAGCACCGGAAACTCCCTCATATTGGCCTTCATTCGCGGGCGGGGTGAGCATCTGCCCAAGCTCTACGATCCGCTCTCGGTGATCGACGGCAAGGTGCGGCCACCGGCGACCTTCCTCACCGCCGAGGAAATCCTGCAACGCCAGTACGTTGCCCACGTCATCGACCGGCTGGCGCGACAGCCCGGCGCATTGGATCCGCTCGACGCCCGCGCGGTACTGGGGAGTTTCGACGAGCACACGTGGATGGCGCAACTCATCCACGCCGCCGAAACCGGGGCCGCGAACCTGCTCGACGGATTCCTCGGCCAATTCGGCGGGTTGCTCGACGGGACCGCTCGCGACGGGCTGCGCGCCTGGGCCTCGCCGGGCGTGGACGGCGAACCCGGCCCGCTCACCCGGCATCTGCGGGAGACCGTGCACCGCTGGAACCGGGACGTCACCGATCTCACCGATCGCCGGACCGCCGTCGACGCCGCGCTACCGGAGTTCGAGCAGCGCGCCACCTCCCCGGCGGCCACCGACGACGACCGCCGCAACCTGCGTACCGCGCGCGGCACACTGAGGTTGCTCCGCAAACACATCAGCGCCCTCACCGACGAGCACTGGGTCGGGGTGTTGGAACGCTATGGCGTGCTGCCCAATTACACGCTGCTCGATGATTCGGTCACGCTGGATGTCGGCATCACCTGGATCGACGCGGAAACCAAGGAGATCCATGACGAGGCTGAGAGCTATCAGCGGGGCGCCCGCGTCGCCCTGACCGAACTGGCCCCCGGCTCCACCTTCTACGCCCAGGGTCTGGCCGTGCGGATCGACGCCGTCGATCTCGGCGGAGGCGCCGCCGCCATCCACACCTGGCGAATGTGCCCGCGTTGCGGGTGGGCCGATATCAGCGCGAACGGCGAACAGCCCCGACATCGGGGCAGTTGCCCGCGCTGCGGCGACGGTGCCGTCACCGACGTCAGCCAGCAGTTGCAGGTGCTGGAGATGTCGAAGGTGTCGGCGGAGGTGCGCCGCGACGAGGCCGCCATCACCGACTCGCGCGACGAGCGCCACCGCGAGGTGTACTCCGTGGTCACCGCTGCCGATATCGACCCCGGGAATGTCGCCCGGCGCTGGTTCGCCACGGAACACGCCTTCGGCGCAGAATACTTGCGCCGCATCGACATTCGCTGGCTCAACGTGGGCCGGCGTACTTCCCAGGGCGTCCGGCGCACCATCGCGGGCACCGACGTGACCACCGGCCTGTTCCGGGTGTGCTCGGGCTGCGGGCAGCTCGACCGGATAGCCGGCCGGAACGAGATCTACGAGCACCGCAGCTGGTGCCGGTACCGCAAAGCCACCGACGAACACCACGTCCGAGATATCGCGCTGGCACGCACGCTACGTACCCAGGCGGTCTTGCTTCACGTGCCGCCGGAACTGCGCTACGACACTTTCGCGTATCCCAGCCTGAGCGCGGCCGTCCTCCTCGGTCTGCGCGAGGTGATCGGTGGCGCGCCCGAACACCTCGACGTCGTCGCCGTCCCCGATGCCCTCTACGCACCCAATCAACACGCCCTGCTCATCCATGACACCGTGCCCGGCGGCACCGGCTACCTGGCCGAATTCGCCGACCCGAACAAGGTGTGGTCGGCTCTGGTCGCGGCCCGTGCGGTACTGCACAGCTGCTCGTGCGCGACCGAGTCGCGGCTGGCCTGTCACAACTGCCTGCTGCCGTTCACCCCGCCGAACGAGCTGGACAAGGTCTCCCGGAAGACGGCAGTGAAGATCCTCGACACGATCCTCGACGCCCAGGACAGCGACCCGGCGTGGGATCGATGGTCGCAGTCGATCGTGGACGAAACACCGGACAATCGCGTCGGCAGCCCGGAGTCGCCACTCGAACGCCGCTTCTACCAGGCTTTCCTGGAGCGGCTGCGCACGCTCGGCGCCACGATCAAGGAGACCCCGGGCACCTACGCCAACAAGGCCACCATCACCATCCCCGGTCCGACCATCCGCACCTGGACGCTCACCCCACAGATGCAGATGGGCAACAGCCTGCCCGACTACGAATTGAAAACCTCGGACCCCGAGATTCCGATCATCGCCATCTTCGCCGACGGCCGTGAATATCACGCCGTACCAGACCGTAACCGGGTGGCCGACGACGCGCGCAAACGCGCCATTCTCCGCTCGGGCGGAGTCATGGTCTGGTCGTTCTGCCACCAGGACCTGGAACGCTTCGAAGCGCGGCAACCCGTCACCCCGTCCTGGTACTCGGCACAGCTGAGCCGAATCATGCTGCAGCAGGGCAATTTACGCCGACCGCTGACCGACCTGCTGCTCGCCGACCCGATCACTCAATTGTTCGGGTTCCTGACCGATCCCGACATCGAGGAGTGGGCGAAGGTCGGGCATTGGCTGCCACTGATGTTCATGCGCGAACACCGCGGCAGAGGTGACAGTTCCGGACTCGCCGAATGGGCGCTGGCCCTGCTCGACAACCATGACTCGGCGATCCCGGCGGGCGACCACGCGTGCGCTTCGTACACCGACGGACCACTGACCGTCACCGCGGCGATACGACCGGACACCGCAACCGTTTCCGCCGTCCTCGTGCTCGACGACCGGGACGCCGCGCTCGGCACCGGCGACGGTTGGCGGGAATGGCTGCGCTTGTCGAACTGGTTCGGCCTGCGCGATACCCACCTGGTGACCACGCGCAGCCTGGTGACGGGTGACACCGCCGCGCCGGAGCCGCGCGCCGACACCCTCGCCGGCGAATTGCCGCCGCACTGGCAGACGCTCTACGACACGAGCATCTCCGACGCCGAACGAGCGCTGGTCCTGGACCTGGCTGCGGCCGGCACCCCCGTGCCCGAGCAGGGCTTCGAAACCGACGACGGCGAGGTCATCGACATCGCCTGGCCCGGCGCGCGCGTCGGGGTGCTGTTCGACGGCGGCGACGCCGCGCCCAATACGCTGGCCGATCAGGGCTGGACGATCTGCCCGCCGGAGACGGCACCGATCATCACCGCCCTGATCGCGAACGGAGTGATGTGATGGCCAACATCGTGATGATGAACCAGAGCAAGGCGCTCGCCAAGCTCGACGGATCCCTGGTCCAGCGGGTCTTCAGCTTTCTGGACAAATTGCAGACCGACGACACCACCCTCGGATTGCACATCGAGCCGATCAAGGGTGCCGTGGACCGGCGGGTCCGCACGGGCCGGGTCGACCAGAATCATCGCGCCGTGCTGTTCCGGGTCGACCCGAAGGAGGGTGGCACCACCTACGTCTACATGGGGACCTGGAAGCACGACGTCGCCAACTCCCTCGCCGAGCGCGCGGTCCTCCGGGTCAACCCGGTGAACGGCATCCTCGAAGGCGTCGTGACGGAATCTGTCGAGGACACGACCGACCCGACCCCGCCGCGCTCGGTCGAATCGCCGACGGAGTCCGCCCGAGGCTTTCTGGCCGAGGCAGGATTCACGCTGTCGGACCTCACCCACCGACTCGGCATCGATGCCTCCTTGGCCGGACGCGCACTGGCCGCCGCCGACGACTTCGAACTCAACGACATCGCCGCGCGGGCATCCGGCTGGCAGGCCGATGCACTACTCGAATTGGGTTGCGGCACCGGCATAGACGACATTCGAGACAAATTCCGGTTCAGCGAGGTTCCCGTCGACACGACGGTGGACGAGGACGACCGCATCATCCGGGCACTCGACCGGCTGGCCTCGAAGATGCAGTTCACGTACATCGAAGGCAGCGACGAGTTGCGGCGTGTCATCGAAGGCGGTGATTTCGCGGCCTGGCGGATCTTCCTGCATCCGGAGCAACGCGAATACGCGGAGAAGGACTACAGCGGGCCCTTCCGGCTCTCCGGTGGTGCCGGCACGGGCAAAACCGTGGTCGCCATCCACCGCGCCCGTAACCTGCTGACCCGCAACCCGAACGCCCGAATCGTGCTCACCACGTTCAACAAAACCCTCGCCAAGAATCTCGAAACCGACCTCGCCGCACTGGAACCCGGCATCAGAATCGCGAAGAGGCTCGGCGAACCCGGCATCTACGTCGAAGGAATCGACAAACTCGCAAATGATGTCGTACGGCAAGCCGCCGAGATCGGACCCGCGACCGAAGCCGTACTCGGCATCCGAACCGAAGTTCCCGTTGCGCGCACGAAGAAGGATCAGGTGTGGCGGGAAATCGTCGACACCATCGCAACCGGCCTCGAACCGAGGCTCGCGACGCCCTGGTTTCTCGACACCGAATACACCTCGGTCGTCCTCGCCAACAAGGTGACCACACTCGAGCAGTACGCGCGGGTCTCCCGAGCCGGCCGGGGTGTGCGACTCTCGAGACCACAGCGCATCGCGGTATGGAAACTCGTGGAGGCCTACCGGCGCCGCAGCCGCATGGACGAAACACTGAGCTTCCCAGAGGTTCTGGCGATCGCGGCAGAGCACCTGCAGCAGCGGGCGAGCACTGCCGCCGACCGCCCGGCCGACCATGTCATCGTCGACGAAGCCCAGGACCTGCACGCGGCGCACTGGCTGATGCTGCGCGCCCTGGTCGCCGAAGCCCCCAATGACCTGTTCCTCGCCGAGGACTCCCACCAGCGCATCTACGGGCAACCCGTGGTACTCGGCCGCCTCGGCATCAAGATCGTCGGCCGTTCCCGCCGACTGACCCTCAACTATCGGACCACCGCACAGAACCTGGCCTTCGCCATCGGCATCCTCACCGGCGCCGAATACCACGATTTGGAGGCCGCCCCGGAATCCGCAGCCGAGTACCGATCAGCACGCACCGGACCCAAACCAATACTGCGCCAATGCAATTCCGTATCCGAGGAGTTACGGACCGTCGCCGAGCAACTCCAAGAATGGATGTCCGACCCATCGATCGACCCCTCCACCGTCGCCGTACTCACTCGTGGGGTCGGCGACCGCAGTCAACTGGTCCGAGCCCTCGCCGAGCGCGGCATCAGCGCCCGTGCCTTGGACGACAACCCAGCAATCCCCGGCCACGTCCAAATCCTGACGATGCACCGATCCAAGGGAATGGAATTCTCCCGAGTGATCCTGACCGGCATCGACGAAGCCCACGTACCGGCAAAGGCCGGTCTACTGGGAGTACCCGAGGAAGAACTGACCGAGGCCCGCCTCCGGGAGCGCTCCCTGCTCTACGTCGCAGCCAGCCGCGCCCGTGACCAGGTGGTCGTCACGTGGAGCGGACGCAGATCGGAACTCCTCGGAAAGTCGTGAGCTCGACCCGACCTCCGTCGTCGATCCCGGTCGCCCGTGGTGGTGAACTGGTCGTGTCGATCGCCCCGCCGCACCACTCCAACGCGGCTGCCATCCTCGATGTGTACGCCGCTGTCGAACCCCATCCGAGCTTTGCCGCGGATGGGACCGGACCGGGATTTCGTTCGTCAATTCGGCTTCCCACAGCATTTCTTGTATTTACGGCCCGAACCACACCAGCATTGCTCGTTGCGGCCCGGCGGCCACACCAGCGCCTGGCCGCGCCGCGCAAGTTCGGCCGCATACGCCGCGCGCGCCGACGAATCCAGCGGATCCACGCCGTGGTCGGCCACATACCCGGCGAAGCCGGCCGCGGTGGCCACGGCGACCCGCGGCGACATGCCCGGATCGATAGCCCGCAGCTGGAGCTCAACCGACGCCAGGTGCTCGTCGTGACTGCCGTACTCGTCCGCCGGTCTCGGCCACCGGCGATCCACCTCCGACAATTCCTCGGCTGGGAAATACAACACCGCCACCGATACCGGTTCCGGCCCCTGCGGCCGGAACCGCTGATTCACCTGCTCCAGCACAGACGCTTGGTCCGCATCGACCCGCAGGTCAGCAGCATCTTCCGGCAATCCCAGCGCCCGGCGCACCCGCCCCCGCCCACCGCTGAGACGAAACCGGCCCAGACGATGCTCCGGATCATCACCGCCCATCCGCAACCGAGTCAGACCCGCCTCGAACCACCGCAACGCAGCGTCGAACTCGCCGCGCTCCTCGAACATCTCACCCACGAGTTCGTACGCCGAAAAATCCTCCGGACCTTCATCGAAAACTGTCCCGAGCAGCTTCCGCCCCGCCTGTTGGTCACCGTGGTCCATCAGGAACAGCGCGTACCACACTCGGGCACCGCCACCGGCGACCTCGCCACCGTCAGCGATCGCATCCAGATATCGGCGCCGCGCCCGCACCAGATCACCGGCCAGGACCCAGTACGAGGCGGCTTCATTCAGATTCTGGGCCCGCTCGCGCGGATCTCCGGCCTCCCCTTCGTCTTCATACTCGAGCGCCAACTCCTCCGGCGCTGGACCAGCCGCGCGGAACTGGCCGGCCAACACCTCCAGCTCTGCGGTCAGCCGTGCGTTCTCCCGACGCAGCGCCTCGAGTTCCGCGCGCTCCGAACCAGACGAACCCTCGGACATCGAGCTTCCTTTCCACCGAATCGAGCCGCACCCGTCCGATCGGGCGCAGGATCAAGCTAACGCCTACCGCGCCGGCACCAGCATCGGACCCACAACCGGCTCGAACAGCAAGGGAGACAACCGGAATGAGGACCGCTGTGCTTGACACTCGCATCGCGCTGGGTGCACTGCGACTCGGCTTCCAAGCCGACGCCGAGAATGCATGACCGAGGCTTCCCGGGTGCTCTCTCAGGTGAGACACTGACGACTCGGCTATCGATCCTGATCAACGAGGACGCCGACGTGACCGTCCGGCAACTCCCCCGCGAGAATCCGCTCGGCCTGACGACGATGGTCCCGAATCTGCTCAGGCGACAGCTCGACCCTGATGGGCTGCGGCGAATCGCTGGTGAGTGCGCTCACGCTCACCGTTCGTCTTCCATCCGAAGGCCGACTTCCGTAGACCTGGCATCGACCTGCGCAAGTCCGAACGTATGCCGGTGCCCCCCACCTCACGAAGCGGCCTCCCCCACAAGGCCGGCAATGGTGGACGCAGAGGGGATCGAACCCCCGACCGCTGGTGTGTAAAACCAGTGCTCTACCGCTGAGCTATACGTCCGGATCCCGCCGGTGGGTGACGGCCGACCGACGGAGAGGGAAACGCGGTGTGGACCGCGGTGGTTTACGAATCTAACGCAGCGAGCGCCTTCTCCCAAGCCGCCTGGTCACGGGCCTCACCGGGGCCGTTCATCTCGGCGAAACGGATGATGCCGTCCTTGTCGACCACGAAGGTGCCGCGGTTCGCGAAGCCCGTGGCGTCGTTGAAGACGCCGTAGGACTGCGCGACCGCGCCGTGCGGCCAGAAGTCCGACAGCAGCGGGAAGGTGTAGCCCTGCTCGGCGGCCCAGATCTTGTGGGTCGGCGACGCGCCGACCGAGATCGCCAGGATCTCGGCGCTGTCGTTCTGGAACTTGGGCAGTTCGTCGCGCACCTTGCACAGCTCACCCTGGCAGATACCGGTGAAGGCGAGCGGGTAGAACACCACCAGGACGTTCTTCTCACCCCGGTAGTCGGACAGGCTGACTTCCTGGTTGTTCTGATCCTTCAGCGTGAAATCCGGCGCGGCCGTGCCCACTTCGAGCGGCATGCGGATTCCCCTCTCGTCTCGGGTTCGCGGGGCGGGGAAAAGTGCCCGCCCCCGGAGAAACCTTAGCCGCGTGGCGATCAGCGCTGCTTCGAGGGCGTCTTGGGCTGCATCAGTTTTGTGCCGGTCCAGGACCCCAGACTCACCGGTGTGGTCGACGTCAGGCCCGCAGTGGGTGCGGATTCGGCGATCTCGCTGGGGTCCACATGCCCGGACTGCCCGGTCTTGGGTGTCAGCACCCAGACCACGCCGTCGTCGGCCAGCGGTCCGATGGCGTCCATGAGGGCGTCGACCAGATCACCGTCGCCGTCACGCCACCAGAGCAGGGCGACGTCGACGACCTCGTCGGTCTCCTCGTCCAGCAGGTCGGAGCCGGTCACCTCCTCGACCTCGTCCCTGAGGGCGTCGTCGGTGTCCTCATCCCAGCCCAACTCCTGGACCGACATGCCGTGTGAGATGCCAAGCTTCTGAGCGTAGTTCTGCGCGTCCGCCGCGGCGACCACGGTGGTCTCCTCCTCAACTCCCGACAATATGTAGTTGCAAGCGAACATGGTTATCCGCCCCAGCGCAAGCCGATCCGCCGGATTCCGCCCCGAAATGTCGCGTATCAGCGTGATTCTCAGCGGGCAGGACAGGCTCCTCGCACCGCGTTGAGCGCGTCGTTCACCCGTTTGCTGGCGTCGTTCAGGGCTCCGACCGGGGATGTGTAGTTCATTTTCCGAGATTCCGCCGCCAGCTCCCGCGCGGCCGCCACATAGTCGGTGAACTTCTGCGCCAGCTCCGGCGGCAGCTGATCGCCGGCGGAGTTCACCCGGCTCTCGACCGTGCGGGCCGCGTCCTCGAGGGTCTGGGCGGCGTCGTCGCGCTTGCCGTCCTGATCCGGAGCGTTACCGTCGTGTGCGTCGACGAAGTCGTTGTACTTCGTGACCGCCACGCTGGTGGTGTCCCGGAACGGATTGCAGTTGTCGCCGATCGCCTTGGCCTGAGCCGCCGCCTTGCGGGACGAACTCGCCGCGGCCACCGAGGATGCCATCTCGGTGCGATAGGCCGCCGCGTCCGCCTGGTTCACCGTCGCCGTGCCGTGGACCGAACTGGAGCATCCCGCTATGACCAGGCCACTGCCGATCGCCGCTGCCGCACATGCCAGCCCGAACCCTCGTGGGTTGAGCAGTCCCATCATCCTCCCCGCTCCTCGAAGGCACTCGAGCGTGTCCTGTCGTGGCGCCGACCGACTTTCGTGTCCGGCGCAGCCTTGCCTAGCGAACCGTACTGGATTTCCCCCTGACATGATGACCTGGGCCGCATCATCGGGAAGGATGTGAGGTGCGCCCCAACCATTGTCCAGCGTCGGCCGGCCCGTGCACCAATGCGGCCGGTCCGGGTTAGAGCCATCAGCTTGTCCACCCCTTTGTACGAGGAGCATTGAATTTTGACCGACCTGATGCACCCGATGTCGTCGAGCTCCAACGGTGCCGCAGCCGACCAGTCGGCGCAGCGGCCCGCCGGTGCGCGCGTGCGCGTGATCCGCGAGGGGGTTGCGTCGTACCTACCGGACATCGATCCGGAAGAGACGGGCGAATGGCTCGAATCCTTCGACGAGATGCTCGACCGGGAGGGTCCGGGACGGGCGCGCTATCTCATGCTGCGCTTGCTCGAGCGCGCCGGTGAGCGTCACGTGGCGATCCCGGCCCTGACCTCCACCGATTACGTCAACACGATCCCGACCGAGAACGAGCCGTGGTTCCCCGGCGACGAGGAGGTCGAGCGCCGCTTCCGCGCCTGGATCCGCTGGAACGCCGCGGTCATGGTGCACCGCGCGCAGCGCCCGGGTATCGGTGTCGGCGGCCACATCTCGACCTACGCCTCGTCGGCGGCGCTGTACGAGGTCGGCTTCAACCACTTCTTCCGCGGCAAGGATCATTCCGGCGGCGGCGATCAGGTCTTCATCCAGGGCCACGCCTCCCCCGGCATCTACGCGCGCGCCTTCCTCGAGGGCCGGCTGTCCGAGGCCCAGATGGACGGGTTCCGGCAGGAATACAGCCACGGCGGTCCGGGCCACGGCCTGTCGTCGTATCCGCATCCGCGGCTGATGCCCGACTTCTGGGAATTCCCCACGGTCTCCATGGGCCTGGGCCCGATGAACGCCATCTATCAGGCGCGGTTCAACCACTACCTGCACGACCGCGGCATCAAGGACACCTCCGATCAGCACGTCTGGGCGTTCCTGGGCGACGGTGAGATGGACGAGCCGGAGTCGCGCGGCCTGATCCAGGTGGCCGCCAACGAGGCCCTCGACAATCTGACCTTCGTCATCAACTGCAACCTGCAGCGCCTGGACGGCCCGGTCCGCGGCAACGGCAAGATCATCCAGGAGCTGGAGTCGTTCTTCCGCGGCGCCGGCTGGAACGTCATCAAGGTCATCTGGGGCCGTGAGTGGGACGCGCTGCTGCAGGCCGACCGCGACGGCGCGCTGGTCAACCTCATGAACACCACCCCCGACGGCGACTACCAGACCTACAAGGCCAACGACGGCGCGTACGTCCGCGAGTACTTCTTCGGGCGTGACCCGCGCACCAAGGAACTGGTGAAGGGCCTGTCGGATCAGCAGATCTGGAACCTCAAGCGCGGCGGCCACGACTACCGCAAGATCTACGCGGCATACGCCGCCGCGCTGGCGCATCAGGGTCAGCCGACGGTGATCCTGGCCAAGACCATCAAGGGGTACGGCCTCGGCAAGCATTTCGAGGCACGCAACGCCACGCACCAGATGAAGAAGATGACGCTGGCCGACCTGAAGGCCTTCCGCGACGTGCAGCGCATCCCGATCACCGACGAACAGCTGGAGGCGGATCCGTATCTGCCGCCGTACTACCACCCGGGCCCGGAGGCGCCGGAGATCCAGTACCTGCTGGACCGCCGCCGCACCCTCGGCGGTTTCGTCCCGGAGCGGCGATCGACGGCGAAGCCGTTGCAGCTGCCCGGCGACGAGCCCTACCGGTCGGTGCGCAAGGGTTCCGGCAAGCAGAGCGTCGCCACCACCATGGCTTTCGTGCGCCTGATGAAGGAACTGTTGCGGGACAAGAACATCGGCGACCGGATCGTTCCGATCATCCCCGACGAGGCCCGCACCTTCGGTATGGACTCGTGGTTCCCGTCGCTGAAGATCTACAACCGCAACGGCCAGCTGTACACGTCCGTCGACGCGGAACTGATGCTGGCGTACAAGGAGAGCCCGGTCGGGCACATCCTGCACGAGGGCATCAACGAGGCCGGGTCGACCGCCTCGTACACCGCGGCGGGCAGTTCCTATGCCACGCACGGCGAGCCGATGATCCCGCTCTACATCTTCTATTCGATGTTCGGTTTCCAGCGCACCGGCGACGGCCTCTGGGCCGCGGCCGATCAGCTGACCCGCGGCTTCATCCTCGGCGCCACCGCCGGCCGGACCACGCTGACCGGTGAGGGTCTGCAGCACAACGACGGTCAGTCGCTGCTGCTGGCGTCCACCAATCCGGCGATGGTGTCCTACGATCCGGCGTTCTCCTTCGAGATCGCGCACATCGTGCGGGACGGCCTGCGGCGCATGTACGGCGGCGGCCGGCCGGCTCCGGAGTCCACGGCCCTGCCGGGCACCCGTCCGCAGATGGCCGCGGACAACTTCGGCGGCGAGAACCTGAACTACTACATCACCCTCTACAACGAGCCGTATCCGCAGCCTGCGGAGCCGGACGACCTCGATGTCGAGGGCCTGCTCAAGGGCATCTACCTGTACAAGCGCGGCGGCACGGGCGATCTGCGCGCGCAGATCCTGGTCGCCGGCGTCACCGTGCCGGACGGCCTGCGCGCCCAGGAACTGCTCGCGCAGGACTGGAACGTCCAGGCCGACGTCTGGTCGGTGACCTCCTGGAGTGAACTGCGAAAAGACGCGCTGGCCAAGGAGATTCAGGCCCTGCACCATCCCGACCTCGAACCGGGCGTGCCGTATGTGACGCAGGTGCTGTCCGCCGCGCCCGGCTCCGCCGAGGGCAACGCGGGTCCGTTCGTCGCGGCATCGGACTGGATGCGCTCGGTGTCGGATCAGATCCGCAAGTGGGTACCCGGTGACTACACCACCCTCGGCACCGACGGATTCGGGTTCTCCGACACCCGGCCGGCGGCGCGGCGGGTGTTCAATGTCGACGCCCAGTCGATCACGGTGGCCGCCCTGGCCGCCCTGTCCCGTTTGGGCAAACTGCACCCGGCGCTGGTCAAGCAGGCCGCGGAGCGGTATCGCATCCACGATGTCGACGCCGCACCGAAGTCGCTCACCAGCACCGAGGAGTAGAACCGGAAGTAGGGACGCGCCGGACCGCCGCCGTAGCCGGCCCGGCGCCCCACCTCCGCCTTCCCAGTCCGGCACGCCTACGACCTGGGGGTATGCACTGGGGCTACCCTCGCGGGAGAAAATCGACAAGTGGAACGTAAACCGCCGCGGCCGCGCCGGATCGATGACACCTCGTCCGAGCACGAGGTGTATCTCCCCACCGGCGCTCTCTCGCCCAATCCGCAGGCTCGCGATCCGCTGCCGGACACGCTGCTGAAGCGGGTGAAGCAGTTCTCCGGGAGGTTGTCGACCGAGGCGATCGCCTCGATGGAGGACCGGCTCCCCTTCTTCGGCGATCTGGACGCCGCGCAGCGCGCGGGCGTGCAGATGCTGGTACAGACCGCGGTGGTGAACTTCCTGGAATGGCTACAGGATCCGGAGAGCGACATCCGGTTCAGCCTCGATGCCTTCCAGGTGATCCCGCAGGATCTGGCCCGCCGCCTGACCCTGCGGCAGACCGTCGACATGGTCCGGGTGGCCATGGACTTCTTCGAACAGTGGCTGCCCGCGCTGGCCCGCAACGATCGGCAGCTGGTGGCCCTCACCGAGGCGGTACTGCGCTACGGCCGGGAACTGGGCTTCGCGGCCGCCTCGGTGTACGCGAGCGCGGCCGAGTCCCGCGGCGCCTGGGACACGCGGCTGGAGGCGCTCGTCGTCGACGCCGTTGTACGCGGAGACACCGGCCCGGAGATGCTGTCGCGCGCGGCCACCCTGAACTGGGACGCCACCGCACTCGCCACCGT
The DNA here is from genome assembly GCF_009604425.1 of Nocardia aurantia. GTDB lineage: Bacteria > Actinomycetota > Actinomycetes > Mycobacteriales > Mycobacteriaceae > Nocardia > Nocardia aurantia. The sequence goes on from NZ_WEGI01000002.1 coordinate 680,642, forward strand.
GCTGGTCGGCACGCCGCCCAAGGATCAGGTGGTGGTCGGTTCGGTGCACACCATCGCGTCCCGGCACGGCCGCTCGGCGCTGGCGGTGGTGCAGGGATCGCGGCTGGTGATGGTGGTCAGCGGCATGCTCGGCGAGGGCGCGTTCCCGGTGCCGTTCCTGGCGGATCTGCTGGCCGAGGCGTTCTCCGAGGGCCCGGTGGTGATCGGGCCGACCATGCGCACGCTGTCCGCGGCGCACATCAGCGCGGTGGAGGCGATGGCCGGGATGGAGGCCGTGGTGGGCTGGCGTGGCGCGCCGCGGCCGGTGCACGCCGCCGAGCTACTGCCCGAGCGCGCGCTGCTCGGAGACCGTGCCGCGATCGACGCCCTGAACGAATACCTCGTGTTACCGTTGGCCGCCGCCGGCTCGGCCCTGTCCGACACCCTGGACGCCTATCTGGATTGCGGTGGCGCGGTGGAGACCTGCGCACGGCAGCTGTTCGTTCATCCAAACACCGTGCGCTATCGGCTGAAGCGAATCGGCGACATCACGGGGCGGGATCCGATGAATCCGCGGGACGCGTACGTGCTCCGAGTCGCTGCGACAGTAGGCCGTTTGACACGAACTCGTAACGAATCGTCGTCATCCGCCCCAGAAGACCCAGTTGCCACCTACTCCGAAGGTCACCTGTAACACCGGCCGCGAGGCTGTCGATTGCGCCGACCCAACTGCCGTTTTGTGGGGTCCACACAAAAGCCGCCGACAAGCTTCATTCGCGTCGACATCTCCGAAACGGGTGCCGGGGGTGTTTTCTTGACAACGTGATCGCGTTGTTCGCCCCAGGACAGGGCTCTCAGACACCCGGCATGCTCGCGCCTTGGCTCGATCTCCCCGGTGCGCGCGACCGTCTCGAACTGTGGTCCAAGGCAATCGGGCTGGACCTGGTTCGCCTCGGTACCACGGCCACCGCGGAGGAGATCACCGACACCTCGGTGACCCAGCCCCTGGTGGTCGCGGCCGCGCTGCTCGCTTTCGCGGAGATTCCGCGGGACGCGCTGCCGGCCGACACCATCGTCGCCGGACATTCCGTCGGTGAACTCGCCGCCGCCGCCGTCGCCGGGGTAATCTCCGCCGACGACGCCGTGCGCCTGGCCGCTCTCCGCGGTGCGGAGATGGCCGGAGCGTGCGCACTCGAGCCGACCGGCATGTCCGCGGTGCTCGGTGGCGATGAGGAAGCCGTGCTCGCCCGGCTCGAGGAATTGGGCCTGACGCCGGCCAACCGCAACGCGGTCGGCCAGATCGTGGCGGCGGGCCGGTTGGACGCGCTGGCCGAACTGGCCGCCGCGCCCCCGGAGAAGGCACGCGTGCGCGCGCTGCCTGTCGCCGGCGCCTTCCACACGACGTTCATGGCACCCGCCCAGGACGCCGTTACCGAAGCGATTTCTCAGATAACTCCCAGCAAACCTGAGCGCGTTCTACTGTCTAATTACGACGGTAGCCCGGTCACTTCGGGTCAGGACGCCATCGAGAAGCTGGCGGCTCAGGTGACCAGGCCGGTCCGGTGGGACCTCTGCACCGAGACCGTCCGCGCCGCAGGGGTTTCCGGGGTGGCAGAGTTGCCGCCGGCGGGCACCCTGATCGGAATCGCGAAGCGGGAACTGAAGGGCACTCCGAACCTCGCCCTGAAGGCTCCTGAGGACATCGCCAAGTTGCACGAGTTGTCTCGAGTCTCCGCAACCAGCTAGCTTTCCTCGCGACCGCAACGATGCGGTACGCGGGCGAGCCGGGCGAAACGCTCGGCCGGCTCGGACCGAATGAAGAAACAACCGCAAACCCACGGATGTAACAAGAAGGGAGCCACGAAGTGGCCGCTCTGACCCAGGAACAGATCGTCGAAGAGCTCGCCAAGATCATCGAGGAGGTGACGGGCATCGAGCCGTCCGAGGTGACCTTGGAGAAGTCCTTCGTCGATGACCTGGACATCGACTCGCTCTCGATGGTCGAGATCGCGGTGCAGACCGAGGACAAGTACGGCGTGAAGATCCCGGACGAGGATCTGGCCAGCCTGAAGACCGTCGGTGACGCCGTCTCCTACATCCAGAAGCTCGAGGCCGAGAACTCCGACGCGGCCGAGGAACTGAAGGCCAAGTTCGGGCACTCGGAGTAAGGGCCGATATCCGTGACCACTCCTTCCACCCTCAACGGGAATTTTCCCAACGTCGTCGTTACCAGCCTGGCGGCGACCACGTCGATCGCGGGCGATGTCGATGCGACGTGGAAGGGTCTGCTCAATGGTGAAAGCGGAATCGAGGTTCTCGAGGACGACTTCATCGAGCAGTACAACCTTCCGGTCCGCATCGGCGGTCACCTGAAGGTATCGCCGGACACGTTGCTGGAACGGGTCGAGATCCGCCGCATGGCGTACGTCGAGCGCTTGGCCACCGTGCTGGGCCGCGAGGTGTGGAAGAACGCCGGCAGCCCGGAGGTCGACCCGGAACGACTGGCCGTGGCTATCGGCACCGGCCTCGGCGGCGGTGACGCGCTGATCGATTCGGTCGACAAGCTGAAGACCGGCGGCTATCGCAAGATCTCGCCGCTGGCCGTGCAGATGGTCATGCCGAACGGACCGTCCGCGGTCGTCGGGCTCGAGCTCAAGGCCCGGGCCGGCGTCATCACTCCGGTCTCGGCGTGCTCGTCGGGTTCGGAGGCCATCGCGAACGCGTGGCGGATGATCGTCATGGGCGACGCGGACATCGTCGTCACCGGCGGCGTCGAGGGCTTCATCGACTCGGTGCCGATCGCGGCGTTCTCGATGATGCGGGCGATGAGCACGCGCAACGAGGATCCGAAGGGTGCGTCACGGCCGTTCGATTCCGGTCGCGACGGCTTCGTCTTCGGCGAGGCCGGTGCGCTCATGGTCATCGAGACCGAGGAACACGCCAAGGCGCGCGGGGCCACCATCCACGCTCGCCTGATGGGCGCCGGTATCACCTCCGACGGCTTCCACCTGGTCGCCCCGGATCCGGAGGGCAGCGGTGCCGGTCGCGCGATGAAGCGCGCGATGCAGACCGCCGGCCTGTCGGCGAACGACATCACCCATGTGAACGCCCACGCCACCGCCACCCCCATCGGTGACACCGCGGAGGCGAAGGCGATCCACAAGGCGGGCGTCGGCCATGCGTCGGTCTACGCTCCCAAATCCGCCCTGGGCCACTCGATCGGCGCCGTCGGCGCCCTGGAGTCGGTGCTCACCGTGCTCAGCATCCGGGACGGCATCGTGCCGCCCACGCTGAACCTGGAGAACCAGGATCCGGAGATCGACCTCGATATCGTGCACGGCGAAGCCCGCCGTCAGGACATCGAGTACGCGATCAACAACTCGTTCGGCTTCGGTGGGCACAATGTCGCGCTCACCTTCGGCCGGTACTGATGTCACCGGCCGTTGACCGGCCGGTAATCGGATGAATCCGGTGGGGTGCTCCAATGGAGATATCTCCCCCGATGACGTGGATGCCCCACCGGATTCGATCCGTAGTTCAACACATAGCTTCGCTCCACAACACGCAGCCGCTCAAGCGACTCCTACATATCCCCTCGAGGAGATAACGCGATGACCATTCTGGCTCCCGCTCATGCGGATGCCGTAACCGATCCCCGGGATCCGCTCGGCCGGTTGCAGCGCTTTTTCGATCCCGGAACGGTTCTCCCGCTACACCCCCGCGACAAGTCCGGTGTGCTGGCCGCCATTGGCGAGGTCGACGGCGTCCGTACCGTCGCCTACTGCTCCGACGCCACCGTGATGGGCGGCGCGATGGGCGTCGACGGCTGCAAGCACATCGTGGACGCGATCGACACCGCGATCGACTCGCGCTTGCCCATCGTCGGCATCTGGCATTCGGGCGGCGCCCGGCTCGCCGAGGGTGTCGAGGCCCTGCACGCGGTCGGCCTGGTGTTCGAGGCCATGGTCCGCGCTTCCGGACTGGTTCCGCAGATCTCGGTGGTGCTCGGCTTCGCCGCCGGTGGCGCCGCCTACGGCCCCGCGCTGACCGACGTCGTGATCATGGCCCCCGAGGGCCGGGTGTTCGTCACCGGACCCGACGTGGTCCGCTCGGTCACCGGCGAGAACGTCGACATGGCCACCCTGGGCGGCCCGGTCACCCACGGCAAGAAGTCCGGCGTGTGCCACATCGTCGCCGAGGACGAGCAGGACGCGCTGCACCGCGGCCGCCGCCTGGTGTCGATGTTCGCCGAGCAGGGCGAATTCGACCTGGTCGCCGCCGAGCACGGCGACGTCGACCTGCGGGCGATGCTGCCGGAGTCGGCCAAGCGCGCCTACAACGTCAAGCCGCTGGTCAACGAGCTCCTGGACAATGTAGCCTCCCCCGACGGCGACACCGAATCGTCCTTCGAGGAGTTCCAGGGCGGCTACGCCCGCAGCATGGTCACCGGCCTGGGCCGGCTGGCCGGTCGTACCGTCGGTGTGCTGGCCAACAACCCGCTGCACCTGGGCGGCTGCCTCGACTCCGAGAGCGCCGAGAAGGCGGCCCGGTTCGTGCGGCTGTGCAACTCCTTCGGTATCCCGCTGGTCGTGATCACCGACGTGCCCGGCTACCTGCCCGGCGTCAGCATGGAGTGGGAGGGTGTGGTGCGCCGCGGCGCCAAGCTGCTGCACGCCTTCGCCGAGGCGCGCGTCCCGCGCGTCACCCTGGTCACCCGCAAGATCTACGGCGGCGCCTACATCGCCATGAACGCCCGCTCGCTCGGCGCCACCGCGGTCTACGCGTGGCCCGGTTCCGAGGTCGCGGTCATGGGCGCCAAGGCCGCCGTGGGCATCCTGCACAAGAAGGCGATCGCCGCCGCTCCCGAAGAGGACCGCGAGGCCCTGATCGAGCGGCTGACCGTCGAGCACGAGCAGCTCGCCGGCGGCGTGGCCCGTGCGGTGTCGATCGGCGTCGTCGACGAGGTCATCGACCCGGCGAAGACCCGCTCGACCATCGCCGCGGCGCTGGCCGCGGCCCCGGCCCGGCCCAGCCACAACAAGAACATCCCGCTGTAAGGGACTGCGCGAGAACAGTTTTCGTGTAGCGAGAAATTCACATGAAACGGGTGGCTCCGATCGGAGCCACCCGTTCCGTGTTCCCTGCCACGGCGATTCCACTGTACCCGCGCATCATCGCCGCAGGTCACCGGCTCGTGCGGAGACCGATCAGCCGACGTCGCGGCGCAGCCAGGTGACCTCGGCGCCCTCGCCGTAGCGGTACGGCTCGAGGTCGTCGTCCCAGGCGGTGCCCAGGGCGCGATCGATATCGGCCGAGATCTCCGCGGCGGTACCGCGGCCACGATCCCGCGCGGCGGCGACGATCGCGCGCAATCTCATCTCGCCGACCACCAAATCGCCGTTGGCACTGGTGGTTCCGTGCCACAGGCCCAGGCCGGGCACGAAGCACCAGCGCTCCCCGTCGACCCCCTCGCTGGGGTCCTCGGTGACCTCGAACCGCAGCATCGGCCAGGCGCGCAGGGCCTGCGCCAACCGGCCGGCGGTACCGACCGGGCCCACCCAGTCGATGGTGGTGCGCAATTGACCGGCGACGACCGGCTGGGTGGCCCAGCGCAATTTCGCGGGAGCCTTGAGGGTGGAGGCGAGAGTCCATTCGATATGCGGGCACAGCGCGGCCGGCGATGAGTGGATGTACACCACTCCAGCCGTCGCATCCGCGAATTGACTCGATCCGCGCACCAGGACACCTCCAGCGTCGACATGGGCCGTCTTCCCCAACGACCGTCGAGCCGGTGCGTGACACGAGCTTACTGGAGGGTCCCGAGTTACGGGTGTTACTTTTTCCTGTGTGTTCTCCGGCGCTCAGCCGATCTCCGCGAGTACCGCGTCACTGAACGTCGGCCATACCGCGCGGGCCCAATCGCCGAAATTCTCGTCGGTGAGTGCCACCGCCGCCACCCCGATTATCGGGTCCACCCACAGAAATGTTCCGGACTGGCCGAAATGACCAAAAGTCGCGGGTGAGTTGGCCGCTCCGGTCCAGTGCGGGGTCTTGCGATCCCGGATCTCGAAGCCCAGGCCCCAGTCGTTGGGGCGCTGGGAGCCGAAGCCCGGCAGGACACCGTTGATTCCCGGGAATTGCACACTGCGCGCGGCGTCGAGCGTCTCCGGGGTGACCAGCGCGGGATTCACCAATTCCCCGGCAAAGGCGAGCATGTCGGACAGGGCGGCGCGGCCGGCGTGCCCGGCGGAACCGGCCAGCACCGCGGATTTCATTCCGAGCGGCTCGAAAACCGCCTCGCGCAGATAATCCGGGAACGGGATTCCGGTCTGGTCGGTGACGAATTGCGCGAGCACCTCGAATCCGGAGCTGGAATAGATTCGCTTCGAACCCGGTTCGGCCAGAATCACATTGGTGTCGAAGGCCAGGCCGGAGGTGTGCGCCAGCAGGTGCCGCACGGTCGAGCCGGGCGGCCCGGCGGGCTGGTCCAGTTCGATCGCGCCCTCCTCGACCGCGATCAGAACCGCGTACGCCACAAGCGGTTTCGTCACCGACGCGAGTGCGTAGACCCGCGCGTCGTCCCCCTCGGTGGCCACGATCCCCTGCGCCGTCACCACACCCGCGGCGGCGTGCCGGACCGGCCACTGCCGAATCTGCTCCAGTGCTTGCACGGCCACGAGCCTACGACCCCGCGGCCGCGCTCCCGCACACCGGTCCTCCGGCCGGAACCGCTACTCGATCAGACCGTTCGCCTGCTCGAACAGTTCCAGGGTGATGGCGTGCAGGAACTCGCCGACCCGCTTCGGCGCCTTGCCGGCGAAGGCGCGCGCGTGCGTGCCCTCCAGCACGATGCCGAGCTTGAAACAGGCCAGCACCGTGTACCAGGTGACGTGCCCGAGGTCGCGGTCGGAGAACCGGCCGTACTCGGCGATCATCTCCTCGGCCGTGGGCAGCCCGCCGACCTCGCCCAGCTTCCCGAACAGTCCCGCGCCCGCGGTGCCCGGCTCGGACCGGGTGGCCAACTGCCAGCCGAGGTCCAGCAACGGATCGCCGATGGTCGACATCTCCCAGTCGACCAGGGCCGCGACCTCGGGGCGGTCGTAGTGGAACATCACGTTGGCCAGGTGGCAGTCGCCGTGCAGGATGCCCGGCGACCACTCCAGCGGACGATGCCGTTCCAGCCAGTCGCCCACGCGCCGCACACCGGGGATCTCGGGCCCCGGATAGCCGTCGTTGGCGGCGTAGGACTCGAGCTCCGACAGCCAGCGAGGCACCTGACGCTCCAGGAAACCGTCCGGCTTGCCGTAGTCGGTCAGTCCCAGGGCCACGTAGTCCACCGAGCCGAGCCGGGCGATCGCCTCCACCGCGGACAACCCCATCCGCCGGCGCAGGTCCGCGTCGGCCGCGTACAGCGGCGGCAGCTCGGTCTGCGGATTGAATCCGGTGATCGGCTCCATCAGGTAGAAGACCGCGCCCAGCACCGATTCGTCGGCGCAGGCGGCGATCACCCGGGGCGCGCGGACGTCGGTGCCGGCCAGCGCGCCGAGCAGCCGCGCCTCCCGGCGGATCACGTCGTTGCTCTTGGGCCGCAAGTGTTTCGGGCCGCGGCGCAGCACATAGTCACGGCCGCCGCGACGGAACCGGAGCATCACGTTCTGGGTGCCGCCGCCGAGCGCGACCACCTCCTCGAACTCACCCCCGGGCAGCCCCTGTTCCTCCATCCAGGACCCCACGACAGCGAAATCGACGACTTCCCGGTCGACGCCGGCCGGTTGCACCACAGTCATGCCCACATTCTGCACCATGCCACTTCCCCAACTGAAGGCATCCGCCATCAATATGCCTGGCGGGCCGATCGGGGCCACGCGCTACGGTGAGCAGCATGCTCCCGGCACACCCTCTCGGCTCTCCGGCGACACCGCCGGACAGGGCCGGCGGGGCGGCGTCACGCCCACCGTCGGCCCAGCCGGACCGAGCGCGCCACACCCGCACAAACCGCCGGACGGCCGCACGGGCCGCATGGCCCCGCCGAGTGGCGACGCCCGGTGCGGCCGGGACGGACACGCCGAACCCCGGGCAATCGACCCTGGTTCCGCCACAACCGATCCGGATGCGGTCCACTGGCGGACTTCCCTGCCCGTGGGCGCCCCGGGCGGGCGGGACAAGCACGCCGGACACCGGACAACCGACTTCCGTTCCGCCACAACCGGTCCGGGCGGAGTCCGCCGGAGGACTTCCATGCCCGCCGACGCCCGGAGCGGGCAGGACAGGCACGCCGGACACCGGACAACCGACTTCGGTTCCACCACAACCGGTCCGGGCGGAGTCCGCCGGAGGACTTCCATGCCCGCCGACGCCCGGAGCGGGCAGGACAGGCACGCCGGACACCGGACAACCGACTTCGGTTCCACCACAACCGGTCCGGACGGAGTCCACCGGAGGACTTCCATGCCCGCCGACGCCCGGAGCGGGCAGGACAGACACGCCGGACACCGGACAACCGACTTCGGTTCCACCACAACCGGTCCGGACGGAGCCTGCCGGCGCACTTCCCTGCCCGGCGGCGTCCGGTGCACCGAACCGACTCGTAGCACCGGCTTTTCGCGCCAGTACGGCCGACCGCCGGGCAGGTGTCCGATGAGCGGCGACCGGCGGCGGATCCGCACATTGCTGGTGGACAACTACGACTCGTTCACCTACAACCTTTTTCAGCTGATCGGCATCGTCAACTGCTGTCCTCCCACCGTGATCCGCAACGACGAGCTGGACCCGACCGTGCTCGATCTGTCCGGTTTCGACAACATCGTGATCTCGCCCGGACCCGGACGACCCGATGTGGCACGGGATTTCGGCCTCTCCCGCTACTTGGTCGACCATGCCGAACTACCGCTGCTCGGTGTCTGCCTCGGGCATCAGGGGATCGTGCTCGGCGCAGGCGGCGCGGTCGTCGCCGCCCCGGCGCCCCGGCACGGCTTCCCGGACCGCATCCACCACGATGGACGAGACCTCTTCGAGGACCTACCGGACGGTTTCACCGCGGTCCGCTATCACTCGCTGTGCGCTGCCACCCCGCTGCCCGAGGCGCTGGAGGCGACCGCGACCGCATCCGACGGAGTGGTCATGGGCATCCGGCACCGTACTCGTCCGCAATGGGGCGTGCAGTTCCATCCGGAGTCGGTGTCCAGCGAGCACGGCGCGGCTCTGCTGCGCAATTTCGCCCGGTTGACCGAGCGTTTCACCGCCGAACCGGCGACGTCGGCCCCGGCCACCACGCGATCGCGACGACGAATCGGCCCCCGCGAACCGTGCACACCCCGCACCGCCCCCCGGCACGAGCAGCCCGGGGCCGGATCGGGCGAACCAGCCACTACTGGGCCGGGCGAACCCCCCACTACCGCACCGCACGATCCGCGCAGAGCCGCACCGGGCGAATCACGCAGGGCCGCACCGCACGATTCGCGCAGGGCCGCTCCGGGCGAATCGTCCACGGCCACAACGGGTGAACCGGCCACCGCCACAACCGACAAGCCAGTCACCGCCAGAACCGGTGAACCAGCCACCGGCGGATCTCGCGAGTCGAACGAGGCCGGATCGGGTGAACCGGCCATTACCTGGCCGGGCGAACCTCCCGCTACCGCACCGCACAATCCGCGCAGAGCCGGACCGGGTGAATGGTTCACGGCCACAACGGGTGAACCGGCCACGGCCACCACCGGTCAGCCAGCCACCGCCACAACCGGCGAACCAGCCACCGCCACCACCGGTCAGCCAGCCACCGCCAGAACCGGTGAACCAGCCACCGGCGGATCTCGCGAGTCGAACGGGGCCGGATCAGGTGAGCCGGCCACTACCGGGCCGGGCGAACCCCCCGTTACGGCACCGCACGATCCGCACAGAGCCACACCGGGCGAATCGTCCACGGCCACAACGGGTGAACCGGCCACCGCCACAACGGGTGAACCGGCCACCGCCAGAACCGGTGAATCCGCCACCGGCGGAACTCGCGAGCCGAACGGGGCCGGATCGGGGCAGCGTGACGACCTCGTGCACTGTGTGCTCGTGGCACCGGCCGACGGCGCGGCGCCGCCCGGGGGGCGGCCGATCCGCCTGTTCGATGTGTTGCATGAGGTTGTCGACCACACCGTGGACGCCGAGGAGGCTTTCGCCCGGCAGCACGAGCAGGCGGATACCGCCTTCTGGCTGGACAGCGCGCTGACCGAAGCCGGTGCGGGCCGGTTCTCCTATCTCGGTGATGCGGATGGACCGGCCGCCGAGGTGGTGCGGTATCGCGTCGGCGAAGGCTTCGTTCGAGTGGATACCCCGGCCGGTGAGCGATCCGTACCGGGCACCGTACTCGACTATCTGGCCGTCGAACTGGTTCGGCGCCGGATCGAATTCCCGGACGTACCTTTCGATTTCGTCGGCGGCTACGTCGGCTACCTTGGCTACGAGGTGAAGGCCGACTGTGGCGCGTCGGCCGCGCACCGCTCCCCCACCCCGGATGCCGTGTGGGTATTCGCCGATCGGCTCGTGGTCGTGGACCACCACGAGGCGCGCACCCATCTGATCGCGCTGTGCGAACCGGAAAGCGCTGTTGCACAAGAGGAATGGATGGCCGTCACCCGAAGCATTCTCGAGTCGACCACTTGCCCGCCGGACCGGCCGCGGTCGTCGGCCGCCGACACCAAGGGTTCGCCGGGCCGCACACAATCAGCCGCCGACACCGAGCCTTCGCCAGGCCGCACACAATCAGCCGCCGACACCGAGCCTTCGCCAGGCCGGGCAAAGTCGGCCGCTCCCGGCGGAGCCGCCGGGACCGACGAAACCGCTACGCAGACAGGCGGTTTGCGCGGATCGGAGGAGAAAGTTTCGGGTGCGGCGAGCGATTCGGCACCGGTGGAGTCGATCCCGTGTTTCCGGCGGGCCGATCCGCTGTTCGCGGAGACGGCAACCCGCGATCCGGGGCCGGACCCGACTGGCCTGCCCGCGGGTCGTGGGGGTGCTGCGGTGACTGCTCCGGCGATCGAGCGGGCGGGGACGGATTTCACGACCGGCATCGGCGCAGGCGACCTCGCGGCGTTGGCGGCGGGACTGAGCCGGGGGCGGGACCGGTATCTCGCCGATATCGCCGATATCCGGGCGGCGCTGCGGGCCGGCGAAACCTACGAGGTCACCCTCACCGACCAGGTGGCCGTCGCGGACCCGGCGGCGGACCCGGCGTCCGATCTGGCGGTGTACCGCGCGCTGCGGCGATCCAATCCGGCGCCGTACGCGGCGTTCCTGCGATTCGGGGAGACCGTCGTGGCGTGTTCCTCGCCGGAGCGGTTCCTGAAGATCACCCGGGACCGCAGCGTGGAGAGCAAGCCGATCAAGGGGACCGCGCCGCGCGGGCGGGAGCCCGCGACCGACGAGAACCTGCGGCGCGCATTGGAACTCGACCCCAAGACGCGGGCCGAGAACCTCATGATCGTGGATCTGCTGCGCAACGATCTGGGGCGGGTGTGCGAGCTCGGCAGCGTGTACGTGCCGGAGCTGATGGCGGTCGAGACGTACGCCACCCTGCATCAACTGGTGTCGACGGTGCGCGGGCGGTTGCGGCCGGAGGTGAGCGTGATCGACTGTGTGCGTGCGTGTTTCCCGGGCGGCTCGATGACCGGCGCGCCGAAGCTGCGCACCACGGAGATCATCGACGGGCTGGAAACCGAAGCGCGCGGGGTCTATTCGGGCACCCTCGGCTTCCTCGGGCTCGGGGGTACCGCCGACCTGAACATCGTCATCCGCACCGCGGTCCGGCACCAGGGCCGCTGGCGGATCGGGGCAGGCGGTGCGATCGTGCTGGATTCCGACGCGGCTGCCGAATTCGACGAGATGGTCCTCAAGGCCGCGGCGCCGGTACGCGCGGTGCGGGGTCAGGTCAGCCAGGCGCCGACCGGGGGCGGGATCCAGCCGGGGTCGCGGCCGAACCAGCCCGCCAGCCGGTCGTAGGCGGGCGCCGCCGCGTCGACGGACACCTCCACTCCGAAAGGCTTTCCCGGACCGCGGTATTCGGGGCGGAGCAGTTGCTTCGACCAGGCCAATCCGTGCTCGGCGAGGGCGTCGTCGAGGATCACCCGCGCGCCGGTGGCCTGCGCGAGATCCCAGGTGTGCACGGCGGATTCGGTGATCTGCTGGTCGAGCCGGCCACGCAGTGGCGCGGTGCTGCCGCCGGGTCCGGGTACCGGGCGATTGAGGTCGGCGGCGCGCCAGACCTTCAGCAGTTCCTCGGAACCGACCCGGAACTGCACGAGCCGGTCGGCGCCGAGCGGGGCCGCGGGGACCGCGCGGCCGGGCGTCTCGCCGCGCGCGGCGGCCGTGAAATCGCGCAGGTCCTGTCCGATGACGTGGGTGAGCAGATCGCGGACGGACCATTCGGCGCAGGGGGTGGGCAGTTCGTCCTGATCGTCGCGCTCGATGGCGATCACCGCCGCCAGCTGGGTGAGCGCGCGCTCCAACAGTCCGAGGGTCGCATCGGTCTCCGCCACCCCACGATTGTGCCCCTGCGGCCGCGGGGCGCCCGGACCTCCGGAGCCGATTACTGCACAACAAGACGGAAATGAGACGCATTCGTGATCTCGGCGCCCGGCCCGTGCCCGGCGCCTACCATGGGTCGGTGACCATCGATCCGCTGCTGACGAACCGGCAGAACTGGGATGCTCGCGCCCCCATTCACGCCGCCAGTCGCTTCTACCTCGACCCCGATTCCGGCTACTGGTTCGCTCCCTTCGAATGGGAGGTGCTCGGCGACGTCCGGGACCGCGACGTGCTGCACCTGCAATGCCATCTGGGTACGGAGACGGTCGAATTCGCCCGGCGCGGCGCTCGGGCGGTGGGCCTGGACTTCTCGCCCGAGTCGGTCCGGCACGCCCGTGAATTGTCCGGCGACGCGGTGGAATACCACTGCGCGGACGTCTACCGGGCGCGGGAGGCGCTGGGCGCGAAGCGTTTCGACATCGTCTACACCGGCAAGGGCGCGCTGTGCTACCTGCCCGACCTGACGGCCTGGGCGCGGGTGGTGGCGGATCTGCTGCGGCCCGGCGGCCTGCTCTACATCGTGGAATTCCATCCGCTGCTGCACTCGCTCGGCCCCACACCGCCTTCGGGCAGCGACCCGAGCGCGCTGGAGTTGCGCGACGACTACCTCGAGGGCCGCGGGGCGCAACTGCGCGACAGCACCCACACCTACACCGACGGGCCGGATCTGACGTCGGACACCACGGTCTACGAATGGCGGCACGGGCTCGGCGAGGTGGTCACCGCGCTGCTCGCCGCCGGCCTGCGCATCACCGGCCTCACCGAGACGGATCTGCTGCCGTGGCCACGCTTTCCGCAGATGGTCCGCACGGCGGACGGATGGTGGCGGCTGCCGACCGCCGATCCGATCGTCCCGCTGCTGTACGGCCTGGCCGCCACCGCACCCGTTTGAGGGTCTGCACGACCGCCACCGCACCCGTTAGAGGGTCTGCACGACCGCCATGGCGCCCGACTGAGGTCTGCACGGACCCGGGCGGCTTCGGCGCTTACCTTAAGCCTTTCGGCCGCAACACCTTTCGTGATCAGCCGACGCGGTGCCCGGCCGCGCGCAGCACGTCGGCCGCCTCGTCCCGGCGATGGTCGGGCACCAGCACCAGATCGGCGTGGTAGGTCGAGGCGACGAACACCGGGATGCCCGCCTCGGCCAGCGGCGCCACCAGCGCGGCCAGCGCACCGGGATGGTCGTGCCCGCGGCCGTTGTCACCGCCGTAGAAGCCGACCCAGCGTTCCCCGTCGGCCCACGGCGGCGCCTCACGCACCACGGTCAGCCCCTCCGGGGCACGGACCAGCGCGACCCACTCGTCGTCCTCCGGAAACGTCGCGGTGGGCAGGTGCTCGACGGCGAACGACGAGGGGACCACCACCAGGCGCTGGGTCACGGTCATGGCGTCATCGTAGGCGGGGCCTTCGCGCGCGGGGCCGTGCGCCCGGCGAACCGAATCATCACCGGCACGTCGACCCAGTGGTAGAGCACCGCGGCGGCCGCGGTCGCCAGCACCAGGGTCAGCAGCGCGAATCCGGTCCAGCCGAGGATCCCGAACTGCCTGCCGCCGATGAGGAATCGGGTGACGAGCACCATCACCGGGAACTGGATCAGGTAGAAGGCGTAGGAGATGTTGCCGAGCCACACCATTCGCGGATGCGCGTTCGATCCGCGGATCCCCGCGAGGTCGCGGGCCGCCATCGTGGCGACCACCGCCGCCGTGGGGGCGATCAGCAGCGCCGACATCTTGAAGTCGATCGGCACCACCCAGGTCGCGGCGTAGGCGATCGCCAGCGCCAGCAGCGGCGGTGTGAGACGCGTACTGCGCCAACGTCCTTCGAGCACCATGCGCGCGGTCAGCACGCCCAGGTAGAACTCCGGCAGCCGCGCCGGCGGGAAGGTGTAGCCGAGCCAATACGACCGCGCCACCGGGATGTCCGGCTGCGCGAACCACGCCTGGGAGGCGTGCAGCTCGAAATGCGGTGAGCTGTCACCGGGAACCAGGCGGGGCGCGAACGCGTTCGCGATGCCCTTCGGGCCGGGCACCCACAGATAGAAGGCCGCGTGCATGGCGAGCACCGCCAGCACCAGCACCGCGGCCGCGAGCAGCAGCCGCTGGGCAGGGATCCGCCGCACCAGCGGCAACAGCAGCGGAAAGGTCAGGTAGAAAAGCATTTCCGAGGCCAGCGACCAGGACGGCACGTTGAGCCCGCCGACGGTGCTCCACTTAGGCACCCAGGCATGCACGAGCAGCACATTCGGCAACCACACGACGAGCCGGTGCAACGGCACCCCGGCCGCGAGCACGAAGGCGGCGGCCGCGACCAGGTGGGTCGGATAGATCTTCAGCACCCGCCGCCGGTGGAACAGCGTCACCGGCATACCCGGCCGGAACGACCAGTAGATGATGAAGCCCGACAGCACAAAGAAAAAGGTGACCCCGGCGGCCCCGAGCTGCATCGGCAGCCACTGATGAATGTGCCGGAACAGCTCGGACTTCTGGAACGGATACACCGGCAGGAATACCAAGGCGTGCAACACGAAGACAGCGAACGCCGCCCACCAGCGCGCCCCGGTGAGCGAGGGCAGTGCGGGCCGCCGCTCCCCGCCGATCTCGGCCGCCGTCGGCGCGCGGACCGCTTCCGGCACACGGGCCACCTCCGGCACCCGGACCGCTTCCGGCATGTGGACCACCTCCGGCACCCGGTCCACCCCCGGCACCCGGTCCACCCCCGGCACCCGGTCCACCCCCGGCACCCGGTCCACCCCCGGCACCCGGTCCACCCCCGGCACCCGGTCCACCCCCGGCACCCGGTCCACCCCCGGCACGCGGACCGCCTCCGGCGAAAGGACCGCCTCCGGTGCGCGAGCGTCTGTCGGCAGGCGAGCCACCCCGGACGCGTCGGCAGCCCCCGGCGGGCGCTCCGCCCCGGGCAGCAGCGCTACCCCGGACACCGAAGCCGCCTCCGGCACCCGGGCTACCTCGAGCGGGAGGGCCGCTTTCGGCACGTGAACCGCTTCCGGCGCATGGACTGCCTCTGCTGCGCGGGCAACCTCCGACGGGAGCGCCACCTCCGGCGGGAGCGCCACGTCGGGCGGGAGCGCCACGTCGGGCGGGAGCGCCACCTCCGGCGGGAGCGCCACGTCGGGCGGAAGCGCCACGTCTGGCGGGCGGGTCATCGAAGGTACCTGTCGTACAGGGCATTCGCGGTCACCGCGTCACCCCGGGTGGACGGGTGGAACGGCAGACCGGCGATATCGGTGCGCGGGTCGAACACCCCGTTGAGCCACGGGTCGGCGGAACACAGCCCGTGCCCGGTGGTGAGCGCGCGGGCGTCGAAGAAGCCCAGTCCCAGCAGTTCCGCGGCCTCGCGCTGCGCCCGATCGATGCGGTCGAAGTACGCGACGACGGCCCGTCCGCGCGGCTGGATGAACGGCGCCACACCGAGAATGCTCAGGCAGACGGTGTCCTGTCCCGAGGGCAGGATCTCCGGGTAGCCGACGATCACGATGTGCGCGGCCGGCGCGTAGTAGCGGATGTAAGTGACTGCGGCCTTGATCCTTTCGGCGTACGCGGCGCCGGTCACGCCGCGCACGTCCGGAATTCGGCCCTGTTCCACCGCGTCCAGATCGCAGCCGCGGATCAGGTCGAAGACGCACTGCTGCAATCCATACCAGAGCGTCTGATCGGTGTCGCCCCAATGATCGTCGAGACCCAGTTGCAGGGTCACCAGTCGGGTGGCCGGGCCGAATGCGCCGTCGTGGTCGGCCTGCAGGACCTCCATGGCGAGGGTGTAGCCCGGCCCGCTGTCGATGGACGCCCCCGAACAGGACGGGTTGGCCACCTGGTCTCCGCCCCGCGGCCCCAGCAGGCGGCCCAGCTGCGCGGGCCACGAACTGCCGCCGCGCACACAGACATCGCCCGAGGACTGCGGGTCCCAGCCGTTGGCGGTGTACGAATCCCCCAGGACGACGACCTTTCTGCCCTCCGGTGCGGAATCCGCTTGTGCCGCAGTGACTCCCACCGCCGATGCGGCGATCGCGAGGGCGGCCGCGCACACGCCGCGCAGCCCCCTCCGGACGCCGGCGCCTGCCGATCGCATGCCGAACTCCCGTGTCTCAGTAGCCCGCGCGCGGTTCGAAGCCCGGCGCGTCCAGCGTCGGCGGCGCCGGTTTCGGGGCCGGCTGCGGCGCGGGTTTCGGGGCGACCGGCTGCGGCGCGGGCGCCTCGGTGGTCGTGGGTTCCGGTGCGGGCGCGGCGGTGGTGGGCTCCGGTCCGGGCACGTCCACGGGCGCCGGCGCGGCACTGCTCACCGGCGCCGCGCTGCTCAGCGGCGCGGGGACCACGGGCGCCGGGACGGCACTGCTATCACCGCCCTGCGACCGATCGGTGGTGGTCTCGCCGCAGGCCGCCACACCCAGCAGGCACACCCCGGCGACCAGCACAATCGCCGCCCGGAGGTGGAAGACACCCGTGGTACGAAACTTCATGGGACCCTCGAATCACGAACTGAAATGTCCTCTATTCACTTCAGGGCAGCATACAAGTCACCCTAGGCACGGCGGCCCGATTCGCCCGGATTCGATCACGCTTCGGGCAATGTCACGGCTGCGATGCCCAGATCTTTGTCACCGCGCCCGGACAGGCCGAGCAATATCAGCGAGTCCGGTGCCAACTCGCCGCGCTCGGCGGATTCCATGAGATAGCCGACGGCGTGGGCGGATTCGAGCGCGGGCACGATGCCCTCGCAGCGCGAGAACGCCCGGAATCCGCGTAGCGCCGCGGCATCGGTGACCGCGTGGTACCGCACCCGGCCCCGATCCTTCAGATAGCCGTGCTCCGGCCCGATCGCCGGATAGTCCAGCCCCGCGGCGATGCTGTGCGTGCGCTGCACCTGGCCGTCGGCGTCCTGCAACAGATAACTGAACGAGCCGTCGAGCTCGCCGGGTGCACCCGCGGTCCCCGTGGCGGCGTGCTGCCCGGTCTCGATTCCCCGGCCCGCCGCCTCGACCCCGATCAGCGCGACCTCGGGTGTGTCGAGAAAGGCGTGGAACAACCCCAGCGCATTGCTGCCGCCACCCACACAGGCCACCACCCGGTCCGGCAGCCGCCCGGTCGCCGCCAGCAGCTGCCGCCGGGATTCGCGGCCGATCACGGTCTGGAAATCCCGCACGATGGCCGGATACGGTGCGGGCCCGGTGACCGTGCCGAACAGCAGGTAGGAGGTGTCGGTCGTGGACACCCAGTCCCGAACCGCCTCGCTCACAGCCGCTTTCACCTTGCGGCCGCCCGTGTCCACCCGGCGCACCTCGGCGCCGAGCATCCGCATACGCGCGACGTTCGAGGCCTGACGGGCCATGTCGTGGGCGCCCATGTAGACCACGCAGCGCAGGCCGAGCATCGCGCAGACCGACGCCACCGCCACCCCGTGCTGGCCCGCGCCGGTCTCGGCGATCACCCGGGTCCGGCTCATGCGCGCGGCGAGCAACGCCTGCCCCAGCGCATTGTTGATCTTGTACGACCCGGTGTACGCCATGTCCTCGCGCTTCACATACACCCGCGCCCCCGGCACTCCGAGCACTCGCTCGAATCCCGGCACCCGGTGCAGCCGGGTCGGCCGGCCCGCCCGCTCGCGCAGCAGCGTCTCCAACTCGGTCGCGAAGGTCACGTCGGCCCGGGCCAGCCGATAGGCTTCCTCGAGTTCGGTCAGCGCCGCCATCAGGGCCTCGGGCGCGTACCGCCCGCCGTACACACCGAACCGGCCCGCCGCGTCCGGCAATTCCTCGATGCGGTTCCGAGTCGATCTACCACCGTCGACACGCGCAGACATCACACTCTCCCGATCATCGACCCGGGCCCATAGAACAGACCGTTTGGTCTGATCGTAGGGCGGCCCGGCACCGCCGCCCCGAATCCGCCTCCCTCCGTTGGGAAGCCACCACGAACGCGGTCCGAGGGCCGTGACGATCGTCGGCGAGGCACGAGACGAGCCGGTTGCGGGCCGGTGACGATCACCGGAACCGCCCGCATATCGATCCGGAACCACGTGCGCCGCGATCGGACTCCGGATCATCCCTCCCGACTACGATCGGGATGCTGTCGGTCGACCCCGTCCCATCCGTTCGTTCCCGATCCGCTCGGACCGCACAGGAGACCGCGATATGGCCGACGATCACCAGCGACACGGCGAGCAACCGTTCGCCGACACCGCCGATTTCACCGACGCCGACCGCGGCTTCGTCGCCGCCCTGGAGCCCGGCGTGGTCACGGACGAGAACGGCAAAGTGGTGTGGGACAACGACTCCTACGCCTTCATCCGGGGCAGCTGCCCGAATTCGGTGCATCCCGGGCTGTGGCGGCAGTCGCAGCTGATGTTGCGGCAGGGTCTGTACGAGGTCGCGCCGGGTTTCTATCAGATCCGCGGCCTGGATCTGTCGAATATGACGCTCGTCGAGGGTGACGCCGGCGTGATCGTGATCGACCCGTTGATCTCGGCCGAGACGGCGAAGGCGGGCCTGGACCTGTACCGCCGGCATCGGGGCGACCGGCCGGTCACCGGCCTGGTCTACACCCATTCGCACGTCGACCACTTCGGTGGCGCGCTGGGTGTCGTCACCGAGGAGGACGCGGCGACGGGCCGGGTCCCGGTGCTCGCACCGGCCGGATTCGTGCGACATGCGGTGGCGGAGAACATCTTCGCCGGTACCGCGATGGCCCGCCGCTCGGCCTACATGTACGGCGCGGCGCTCCCCCGTGGGCCGCGCGGCCAGGTCGGCGCCGGTCTGGGCATGACCACCTCCACCGGCACGGTCACCCTGCTGCCGCCGACGCGGGACATCACCGCGACCGGTCAGGAGGAGGTGATCGACGGCGTCCGCATCGTGTTCCAGCTGACCCCGGGCACCGAGGCGCCCGCGGAGATGAACTTCTACTTCCCGGACCACCGGGTGCTGTGCACGGCGGAGAACGCCACCCACACCCTGCACAACATCCTCACCCTGCGCGGCGCGCTGGTTCGCGACGCCCACGTGTGGGCGCGGTACCTCAACGAGACGATCACGCTCTTCGCGCACCGGACCGATGTCGCCTTCGCCTCGCACCACTGGCCGATGTGGGACACCGAACGGATCACGGAATGGCTGACCCTGCAGGCCGACACCTACGGCTACCTGCACGATCAGACCCTGCGCCTGCTCAACCAGGGCCGCACCGGCATCGAGATCGCCGAGACCCTGCGGCTGCCGCCGACGCTGGAACGCAAGTGGTACAACCACGGCTACTACGGTTCGATGAGCCACAATGTGAAAGCCGTCTACCAGCGCTATATGGGTTGGTTCGACGGCAATCCGGCCCATCTGTGGGAGCATCCGCCGGTGGCGTCGGCCGAGCGGCACGTCGAGGCGATGGGCGGCGCTGCCGACACAATCGGGAAGGCGCGCCGGGCTCACGATGCGGGCGATCACCGCTGGGCGGCGCAACTGCTGAACTACGTGATCTATGCCGATCCGGGCAACGACACCGCGAAGATGTTGCAGGCCGAGGTCTTCGAGGAACTCGGCTACGGTTCGGAGAACGGTACGTGGCGCAACTTCTACCTCACCGGCGCCTACGAACTGCGCCACGGCACGGTCGGCACCCCCACCGGCACCTCCTCGGACTCGATGGCGCGCTCGCTGTCCGTCGACCAGGTCTTCGACGCGGTCGCCTTCCGCATCGACGGCCCCGCGGCGTGGGACCTGCACCTGATGCACGACTGGCATGTCACCGACGAGGACCGGACCTACCGCACCGAACTCCGCAACGGAGTGTTCGTCCACTACGTGCTGCCGGACGACAACGTCCGGCCCGCATCGGATGCCGCGTTCACACTCGACCGGCGCACCCTCATCGGCGTGCTGACCGGCGGACAGGACATGACGGAGGCGGTGCGAACGGGCAGCGTGCGGGTGACCGGCGACCCGTCGGGGCTGGCCCGACTGAGATCCGTGATCGGCACGCCCGATCCGAACTTTCCGATCGTCACGCCCTGGGAACGCCGAGCCACCGTGTGAGGGCGGCGCTGCCGTCCTGATGACCGCGTTCGTGAGTCCCGTTGCCGGAGTACGGGACCCACGAGCGGCCGGTTCAGTCGGCGATCACCAGCAGCAGGTCGCCGCCGTCCACCTCGTGGGTGGTGCCGATCGCGATCCGGTCGATGATGCCGGCGCGCGGGGCGGTGATGGCGGCCTCCATCTTCATCGCCTCGATGGTGGCGACACTGTCCCCGGATTCGACGCGGTCACCGACCGCGACGGTCACGGTCACCACACCGGAGAACGGGGCGGGCAGGTGCCGGGGGTCGGACGGGTCGGCCTTCTCGGCGGTCGGCAGGTGCTGGTCGATGGACCGGTCGCGGACCACCACCTGGCGGAGCTGTCCGTTGAGAATGCAGGTGACGGTTCGCATTCCGTGGTCGTCGGGTTCGGAGATGGCCTCCAAGCCGATCAGCAGTGTCACACCCTTCTCCAACTGGACCCGGTGCTCCTCACCGTGGCGCAGGCCGTAGAAGAACTGATTCGCCGACAGACCGGACGTGTCACCGTACTTCTCCCGATGCGCCAGAAACTCCGACGTCGGCCCAGGGAACAGCAAGCGGTTCAACGTTTCCTGCCGCTGCTGCGACGAACCATCCAGCGCCGCTTCGTCTTCCGGCGACAGCGTCGCCTCCGGCTTCGCCGGACCACGACCAGCCAACGCCCGCGTCCGGAACGGCTCCGGCCAGCCACCCGCCGGTGTCCCCAGTTCCCCACGCAGAAAACCGATCACCGAATCCGGAATATCGAACCGCGCCGGATCACCCCCGAAATCCTCAATATCGACACCACTACCCACCAGGGACAGGGCCAGATCACCGACCACCTTCGACGACGGCGTCACCTTCACCAACCGACCCAGCAACCGATCCGCCGCAGCATACTTCGCCTCCACCTCCTCGAACCGGTCACCGAGACCCAGCGCAATGGCCTGCTGCCGCAGATTCGACAACTGACCACCCGGGATCTCGTGGTGATACACCCGGCCCGTCGGCCCCGCCAACCCTGACTCGAACGGACCGTACACCTTCCGCAACGACTCCCAATACGGCTCCAGATCACACACACTCTGCAAGCTCAACCCCGTATCGAACGGCGAATGCGCCGCCGCAGCCACAATCGCCGACAACGCCGGCTGACTGGTCGTCCCCGCCATCGGCGCACTCGCACCATCCACCGCATCCGCACCCGCCTGCCACGCAGCCAGATACGTCGCCAACTGGCCACCGGGCGTGTCGTGGGTATGCACATGCACCGGCACATCGAAATTCCGGCGTAACGCCGTCACCAGCGTGTGCGCCGCCGGAGCCCGCAACAGACCCGCCATGTCCTTGATCGCCACAATGTGCGCCCCCGCGTCCACCACCTGCTCCGCCAGCTTCAGGTAATAGTCCAGCGTGTACAGGTTCTCGTTCGGATCCGACAGGTCACCGGTATACGACAACGCGACTTCCGCCACCGCCGTCCCGGTTTCCAGCACCGCATCGATCGCGGGACGCATCTGATCAACATTGTTCAGCGCGTCGAAGATCCGGAAGATATCGATCCCGGTATCGGTAGCCTCACGGACGAACGCGCGCGTCACCCGCTCCGGATACGGGGTATACCCGACTGTGTTACGGCCTCGCAGCAACATCTGAAGACAGATGTTCGGGACCGCTTCCCGCAACGCCGCCAACCGCTCCCACGGATCCTCATACAAGAACCGCAGCGCCACATCATAAGTCGCGCCACCCCAGCACTCGATCGACAACAACTCCGGCGTCAACCGCGCCACATGCCCGGCCACCTGCAACAACCCATTCGTCCGCACCCGCGTCGCCAACAGTGACTGATGCGCATCACGGAAAGTGGTATCCGTCACCGCCACCGCATCCTGTTCACGCAACGCACGCGCGAAACCGTTGGGTCCCAACGCAACCAGGCGCTGCCGCGACCCCGACGGCGGCGGCGCCGAAAGATCGATCACCGGCAACTTGTCATGCGGATACACCGCCGTCGGACGCTCACCATGCGGCTTGTTCACCGTCATGTCGGCCAGATAGCCGAGGATCTTCGAGGCGCGGTCGGCCGAGGCGTGGCGAGTCAGCAGTTCGGGACGGTCGTCGATGAACGAGGTGGTGATCCGCCCGGCCCGGAAGTCGGGATCGTCGAGAACCGCTTGCAGGAACGGGATATTCGTGGACAGACCACGAATCCGGAACTCCGTCACCGCGCGGCGAGCCCGCGCGATGGCCGCGCTGAGATCCCGGCCACGACACGTCAACTTCACCAGCATCGAATCGAAGTGCGGGCCCACTTCCGCACCGACATTGGCACCACCGTCGAGCCGGACGCCCGCACCACCGGGACTGCGGTAGCCCGTGATCCGCCCGGTGTCGGGCCGGAAACCGTTGGCCGGGTCCTCGGTCGTGATCCGGCACTGCAACGCCGCACCCCGAATCCGCACCGACTCCTGACTCAACCCCAAATCTTCTAGAGACTCCCCCGCCGCAATCCGCATCTGCGACTGCACCAAATCCACATCAGTGATCTCCTCCGTCACCGTATGCTCCACCTGAATCCGCGGATTCATCTCGATGAACACATGATCCCCACGCTCAT